>NZ_CP082301.1:0-4800000 GCF_019880305.1 Streptomyces decoyicus
CACCGCCCGGGCCGCGTTCTGGGCATCGAGCGGGTCCGATTTGCCGCGCTGACGGCGGTCGGTCCGGTCGGGCCGGTTAACGTCGAGCACTTCCACGCCCTGGGCCAGCAGGACAGGGCCGCCCCGAAGGAGCCGGTCCCCTCCAACCCGGCCCGCCGCCCCGTGCCCAAGCCGCTGGCCCACTGAAGCAGTTGGCGGTACCCGGCCGCGGTGGCCGGGAACTCTTCGGTACCGATCACCGCCCCCACCAGGCAGAGCACGGCAGCCACATGAGCGTCCCGGTGCGTGTCCACGCCAAGGACCACCTCCCCCGTCGGCCGGCGTCGGCGAGTACGCGGGGTCAAGGACGAATCGGTCATGTTCGTTCACCTTCCCACCCGCTGGCGCACCGCGTGCCGGCACCGGACCGCCCGGACGGTCAGAACTGTGAATAAGCCTGTTTGGTCGGCAGGCCCCTATCGGGACACCCCCGGCCGGCCCGGTGCCGGCAATGCACCATCCCCGGCCAGCGGTCGACACAGCGTGAGTAAGACACCGCGGTCAGAGTTCTCATGAGTCAGACCCCGACCCGGGACAGCACCCACCCATGCTCCCAGCACAGCAGCCGCAACGCGGGGGCGCACGGAAGCGCATAGGGAACTCGCAGCGCTGGAGCCGTCTTTGTGTGCAGGGCGGGACACCCGCGCTCGCGCACGGGACACGGCCTCAGCCAGCCCCGGTCTCCTATCTCTGACCCACCATCTTCGGAGACGAACGGTCCGACCTCGGCCGCCTCGCGTGCGTCTCGGTCTCGACGATCCCGCGCCCGTCCTCGCGCCCTAGCCGACCGGCGGCGAGATCCAACGGCCGAAGGCCGACTGCACCTGTACTGGCACCTCCACCTGCTCTCAGATGCCGCGCTGAGTACAGATCCCGCAGTACGAGGGAGGGGCAGCCTCACGATTGAACGCCTCCCGGAGCTCCCCTCGGCCAGCGGGGCGTTGAAGGTGGCGGCGAAGACGCCCGCCAGGGCGCGGGACAGGCTCGTGCACAGCCGCCCAGGGGCGGTTGGCGCACACCCTGCCCTGGACCAGGCGGACGTGGCCGCCCAGGCCCCGCACCGCGGGGCGCTCGCGCCTGGAATCTCCCCGGGTGCCGGACGGCCGACGACGGCGGAAGCCAGCGGCTCTTCGTCCTGCGCGGCCAGTTGCCTGACGACGCCGACCACCGCCTGCCGCCCCCGGCGCCGCAGACGCCGGGAGCCGAGGGCGGGCAGTGAGATCAGTGCGACCCTGTGCTCAGGGTCGACCTCGGTGCTGACCGGATTGCGCTCCGCCCGGCTCGGCAGGTCGGTGAGGAAGACCCCGGTGTCCCAGTCGCCGTCCTCCAGACGGGTGCCGACGATTTCGGCCACGTCGGACACGTCGACCGGCTCGTCCGCCACCAGGGGCGCCGTCACGGTGCCCGCCCGCCAGCGGATGCCCCTGGCGATGCGGCGGCGCAGATCCCTCCGGCAGGCGGGGGCAGGTCCCGGGCGATCTCGGAGGGCAGGCCCGGCCCTGCGACCAGGACGAGCCGCAGGTTCCTGCCGTTCGTGTCCGCGTCGGGCCGCCTCATACACACGCGTCCTGCCGCCAGGTAGGCCTCGGTGATGTCGCGCCTCGTCCCTTTCCCCAGGCTGCCACCATAGGGAGGGTCCACCCGTTCACCCGTTCGACAGCACGCCGCGCCTGCGGGCCGTGGCACCCTTAGGGTGCTGACTGTGCGACCCATTCTTCCGAAGATCGAGGGCGGCCGGGTACAGGGCCTCCTGCAACTCATCGAGGACGGCATCCACCTCGTCGTCGCGACGCTCCTCGTACTGCTCGCGGGGCTCCTGACCGTCGGGGTCGTCCACGACATCATCAGGTCGATCCAGGGGCCGTACCGCGAGGATACGGTCGTTCTCTCCGCCCTGGACAACGGCCTTGTGCTGTTCATCGTGGCCGAGCTGCTCCACACCGTCCGCCTCACCATCAGGAACCAGACCCTCGACGCGGAGCCGTTCCTCGTCGTCGGCCTGATTGCCGGCATCCGCAAGGTGCTCATCGTGACGGCCGAGGCGGAGAAGACCTTCCGGTGGAACGTCGAGGGGATCGAACTGCTGATCCTGGCGGGGCTGATCCTCGTGATGGCGACAGCGGCGTACGTGTGGCGGCGCTCGACGCGGCCGGGAGACTACTTCCCGCTCCAGGAGGCGGGGCGCTCCCCGTCGCCGGCCCCGTCATCCACCCCGGTGCGCGGGTCCTGATCCGTCACCTTCCGCCTCCACGGCCGCCCGAACCCGCTGCTCCTCGCGAGCAGAGCCGACGTCCCGTTCCAGGGGTGTGCGGCTCACGGCCGTCGCGAGGTCCTCCAAGGCCCGTTTCTGCAGTCTCGCCCCGCGCCCCGCGCCCCGCACCACCGGGCTCCGGTCCCCGGCGGCTGCGTCCTCCCACGCGTGGAGCACTCCCTCCACGCGCCCCCAGACCGGATTCCTGTGCCGGCGCACGTCGACTGCCGCCTGCGTGGTGTCCGCCTCCTGGGCCTCGGCGAACCGCTCCGCCTCGGGGACGAAACGGCTGTCGGCCCGCAGGACGTGGCTCTCCATGAGCATCGCCACCCGGCCGAACCCCTTGAGCGCCATCCCTTCGCGGAACTCCGCCGGAAAGCTCTCCAATGATGACTCGCGACGCGCAGGGCACGCAGCCCGGAATAGCTCAGGACCACGTTCAGCCAGGCCCGCTCCGGGGCCCCACCAGTTGGCCGCTGTGGCCACCTGGGGTGCCAGGCGCCGCAGCATGCGGCGGCCGTCCGCCGGGTCGTCGATGCGTAGCAGGAAGTAGGCGCCGGTGTAGCGCGAGGGCCGTTGCCGCAGCACCGTGCCCTGGATGTCCGCCAGGTCCAGAACCTGCGCCTGGTGCGTCCTCCACGTCGCACCCGTCCAGCGCGGTGGGCGTGCAGGACCCCGGAGACTCTCCGAAGCTGGATCAGGCGGTTACCTCTCACCGAAATGGAGACATCATGAGCATTGCCGTTGTGCCACGGCCCGGCATGGGTGGGTGCATCCGCCAAATGAACGAGTGAGTTTCACGTGACGCTCGGGCTTGCGCTCAAGAAACCTCACCCCAAGGTCCCACGGCGACATGGCGAGGGCGGAAAGTCCCACCTGACCGTGATCCAGGGGCTGGCCGCCCTATCACTGGACGCCCTCAGCTCGGTCGCGTACGGCCCGGAGGCCATCGTCGTCGTGCTGGTGGCCGCCGGTTCGGGCGCGCTCACGGCGATGCTGCCGATCACCCTGGTCATCGCCGGGTTGCTGGCCGTCCTGGTCGTCTCCTACCGCCAGGTGATCGCCGTGCACCCGGACGGCGGTGGAGCCTACGCGGTGGCGAAGAAGGATTTGGGCAGAGCGGTCAGTCTGATGGCCGCGGCCAGCCTCATCATCGACTACGTCCTCACCGTCGCCGTCAGTCTCGCCGCCGGCGCCGCGAGCCTCGCATCGGCGTTTCCCGTGCTTTCCGATCATCTTCTGGCCGTATGCCTGATCGCGCTGTTCGTCCTCACCGTCGTCAATCTGCGCGGCATCGCGGACAGCGCGCGGGTGCTGATGCTGCCCACAGTGCTGTTCATCGTCAGCGTGATCGGTGTCATCGTCGTGGGGCTGTTTCGGGCCCATCCCGCAGCCACGGTCGGAACGTCCCAGTCCTTCCCCGCCGTCGAGGCGCTGGGCGTGCTCCTGGTGCTCAAGGCGTTCTCCGCGGGATGCTCGGCGCTGACCGGGGTGGAGGCCATCGCCAACGCCGTTCCGATGTTCCGCCAACCACGCGTCAAGCGGGCGCAACACACCGAGCTGATGCTGGGGTTGCTGCTGGGCGCCATGCTCATCGGGCTGTCGTTGCTGATCCGCCGCCATCACGTGGTGCCACGCGGCGGTGTGACGCTGCTGGCCCAGCTGACCGCCGGAGCCTTCGGGACCGGCTGGGCCTACTACGCCATCAGCCTCATCGTCACTCTCGTGCTGGGCATCGCCGCGAACACCAGCTTCGGCGGCCTCCCGGTCCTGATGAGCGTCCTCGCCAAGGACGACCGTCTCCCTCATCTGTTCGCCCTCCGCTCGGAGCGGCCCGTCCACCGCTGGGGCGTCGTGGCCCTGGCGGTGCTGGCCGGCGTCATGCTGGTCGTCGTCAGTGCCGACACCCAACGCCTGATCCCGCTCTTTGCCATCGGCGTCTTCGTCGGCTTCACCATCAGCCAGATCGGCCTCGTCCGGCACTGGAGCATGCAACGCCCCGACGGCTGGTTGCCCCGGGCGTTGATCAACGGCGTCGGGGCTGTGCTGACCGCCGTCGCCGGAATCGTCCTGCTCGCCACCAAGTTCCTCGCCGGTGCCTGGATCGTCGTCCTCATCGTGCCGCTGCTGATGCAGCTGTTCTCCCGGATCGAGCGCTATTACACGCGCGCTCGCGACCAACTCGGATTGGACGGCACCCCGCCACGCCCCACACGAACCCACAGTTTGGTCATCGTCCCCCTGGGCAGGGTCGACATGGTCGCCGCCGCCGCCCTCAACGCCGCGTCCTCACTGGGCGATGAGGTCGTCGTGGTCGCCGTCTTCGACGACCGGACGCAAGCAGACGCCATGCGCGCCGACTGGGCGCGATGGAACCCCGGCCCACGGCTCGACATCATCGACAGCCCCCAGCACTCCCTGGTCCATCCAGTCATCGGCTACGTCGAGCAGGTCGCCCGCAACGGCAGGCAGGTCGCCGTACTCATCCCCCAGGTGGAACCCCTGCACGGCCGCTACCGGATTCTCCAGAACCAACGGGGCATTCTCATGGCCGGCCTGCTGAGTTCCCGCACCGACGTAGTCGTATGCCTGCTCAAACTCCAGTTGGACCTGTGACCCCGTCACTCACGTGACGGCGCCCCCAGTGGCACACCATCAAGTTCTGTCATCACGGAGGCCCATTGGTTCCCCGAACCTGCAAGGCATGGCGCCTCTTCGCCCCGCCGAACTTGAAGGTCACGCCTGTAGCGGGGCCCCACGCTCCGTTGTAGTAAGCGGTGTGCCACAGCCGCCGGTCGGTGCCCGCGAGCAGAAGGTGGAGCTCTCCTTCGTGGAAGGCGAGTGCCGGAGCGGCGAGGTCTTGAAGGCCCTGGTAGGGATCAGGCTGGCGGTGGCCAAGCTGCTGCCGGTGTACCAGTTGCAGTGCATCGTGTCGTTGCCGCCGACGTGACGAGTACCCCTCGGTCAGCGGACATTCGGTGACCGACACAGTGCAGAGGGCGGAGGCGCCACGGGCCGTGGTCTGCTCCTTGACAGACCCGTCCGAACTCAGTGGTCCGCATTGACGAACCGGTGACCGGCAGCAGCCCGACGAGCTGCTCCTCCAGGTCGTGAGCTTCTCGTTCTGCTCGCTGCGGGCAGCGGCCCGCAGATGTGCTTTGGGTACATGTCCCGCGCCGCGGACCGCACCGTACGTCCTGGCAGATCGGCGGGCACCTGGGAGGAGATCCTGCCGTAGCTACACCGCGCCGGTGGCCGAGGCCACGGGCCGATAAGCCCGACCGTGACCGGTGCACGGCGCTCACACGTCCCTGCGCCGCGCTCCTGCTCCGCCACCCGAGCGACCGGGCCGCCCGCCGCTCGCACCCGAGCGCCGTGTCGGCGTCCTGATGCTGGCCGTCACTGCGCCGGCCGGCCCGATCGCAGACAGCGTCCTTGCGTGTCGCTGCCTTCACCCTCGCAAGCGCACCGGCCTCGCACCTCCGCCTGCGGGGTGAAAGCCCTCCCCACCGTTCGACCTCCGAGCGCAGGTGGGCTGCGGCGCGGGCAACCGGGGGCCTTGGGTACGTCTGCTGTCCACCGCCCTCCGGCGCGGCTCTCCTTTGTCTGCCCCACGGGAATACACTGGAGACCGGCCGTCACCTCCGTACGACGCGGTCCCAGGCCGGTCCCACGCGGACCCCAGACCGCAACTAAGCGCCGATCAGAGCGCGAGGTGAGGGCATGGCTGCCGACCCGCTTGCCGCGCTTGCGTACCACCGTGGGGCCCGCCAGCGTCGTGCCGCCCGCCCGTACGGGAGTGCCGGGCCCGGCCGGTCAGCGTGGCGGAGGCGTGACACCGGGCCCCGTACCGGCTCTTTTCGCACGGTGCTCGCGCAGCGCACGCAGCAGCCGCAGCGGGAACAGCCCGACGAGCGGCGCCCGACGCCCCAGGTCCTCCTGGTCCTCGTGGTCGAAGGCCCGTGCATAGCGCCGGGCATCCTCGGCCGCCGGATACCGTTTGGCGCCCTGCGCCCCGCATCCGCGCGCACAGTGCCAGCGCATCGTGTCGCCTTCGCTGAGGAAGCGGAAGCGATGTCCGAGAAGGCGACAGCGCAACATAGAGATCCACCCTACGCGGAGCCAGGCGATCCGGCCCGCCCGCCCGCTCCTCCACTGAACTGCTGATGGCGAGTACGCGGAGGAACACCATGACCACCAGCACCGAACTGACTACAGTCACCACCCGCGTCCCGGCCCGACTCGACCGACTGCCGTGGTCCCGCTTTCACTGGCGGATCGTGATCGGCCTCGGGACCGTCTGGATTCTCGACGGACTCGAAGTGACGATCGTCGGCGCAGTGGCGGCCCGTATGACCGAGCCGGGCAGCGGCATCTCCCTCACCAGCGCCGACATCGGCACGGCCGCCGCGATCTATGTGGCGGGAGCCTGTTTCGGAGCGCTCCTGTTCGGCCGTCTCACGGACCGCTTCGGCCGTAAGAAGCTGTTCATGGTGACGCTGGGGATCTACATCCTCGCCACCGTCGCCACCGCGTTCTCCCAGGACGCCTGGTACCTCTTCCTCGCCCGGTTCATCACCGGCATGGGCATCGGCGGCGAGTACGCCGCGATCAACTCGGCCATCGACGAGCTGATTCCGGCGCGCAACCGGGGTCAGGTGGACCTGGCCATCAACGGCAGCTACTGGGTCGGAGCGGCGCTCGGGGGCCTGGTCTCACTGGTCCTGCTCGACACGCATCTGCTCGCGCCGAACCTCGGCTGGCGGCTGGCGTTCGGCCTCGGCGGCGTCCTCGGCCTGGGCATCATGCTGGTACGCCGTCACGTCCCGGAGAGCCCGCGATGGCTGTTCATCCACGGACGGGAGGGGGAGGCCGAGCGCGTCGTCGACCGGATCGAGGCCGAAGTGCGCGCGGAGAGGGGCCAGGACCTGCCGAAACCGGGCGAGGCCATCACCATCCGGCAGCGCGATGTCATCCCCTTCACGGAGATCGCCCGGGTGGCCCTGCAGCGGTATCCACGCCGCGCGATCCTCGGACTGGCGCTGTTCGTCGGACAGGCGTTCCTGTACAACGCGATCATCTTCGACCTGGGCACCGTACTGAGCGGGTTCTTCGGTGTGGGGTCGAGCTCTGTCCCGTACTTCCTGGCCATCTTCGCGGTCGCCAACTTCCTCGGACCGCTCTTCCTGGGCCGACTGTTCGACACCATCGGCCGGAAGCCGATGATTGCGGGCACCTACTTCGGCTCGGCGGCCGTCGCCGTTGCCCTCGCCGTCCTGCTGATCACCGGCTCGCTGACGGCATGGTCGTTCTTCGCGCTGATCTCGGTGACCTTCTTCGTGGCCTCCGCGGGAGCGAGTTCGGCCTACCTGACGGTCAGTGAGGTCTTCCCCATGGAGACCCGCGCGCTGTCCATCTCCCTGTTCTTCGCGGTCGGTACGGCCGTCGGCGGTATCACCGGGCCGCTGCTGTTCGGCAACTTCATTCACAGCGGTCACACCGGACTGGTGGCCCTGGGCTTCCTCATCGGAGCCGCGGCCATGGCCCTAGGCGGACTGGCCGAGGTGTTCTTCGGTGTCCGGGCCGAGCAGCAGTCCCTGGAGAACATCGCCAGACCACTCACCGCTGGGGAGGCCGAGGCGGACTGGCGCAACGAGCCCTCTCCGGACGCCGTCCGCGAACGCGCCCGCCCCGAGGGCGTCCGGCAGGCGGCCCGCGAGCGGGAGCGGCGGATCGCCGACCGCACGGCCCGTCGCCGGGAACGCGAGCGCACCGGGGTACGCCGGTACCGTCCGGGAACGGGCAGTTCGCTCTACTCACCGGGCATGGCCGGCACGGCCGGCACAGCGAGCCGCACCTCGGCCATGGCCGAGCGGTCCCTCGACCACGAGATCGAGCAGGTCTCCCGAGCCCTCGCAGAGCACGGCCCGACCCGGCGCGACGAGCTCGAGCGGACCGTCGACGGACGGTCGTGGGGCCCCGGCCGCTTCCGAAACGCCCTGCACGAGGCCGTCCGGGAGTCGCGCGCGAAGAACCTGCCGGATGACCTCTACGGTCCGCCGGGCCGGGCCGCCGGCCACGGCGAAGGACCCGGAAAGACCCCGAAGACAGGAGAGGACGGAGGTGATGGGTGATGACCTCACCCATCCGACGACAGCGTACGAGTGGAACGATGGAGCGGCAGACCTACCGGACGCGGAACCCGCTGGCGGAGTTCGACGAACTCATCAACCAGATGGGCGGGCTGATCGAGTCACCGTGGGAGGCGTGCCCAGCACAGCCATGCCGACGTGGATCCCGCTCGCGGATGTAACCGAAACCGACGACAGCTACCAGGTCGACGTGGAGCTCCCCGGAATGAAGAGCAAGGACATCGATGTCGAGGTCAGCGGCCAGGAACTGGTCATCTCCGGAGAGATCAAGGAACGTGGCGGGTGGCTCTGGCCCCTGGAGGGGTGACCTGCACAATCCGGGCAGGGCCGGCTACAGGAGCAGGTCGAAGATGGCGGTCGCGCCCTCCCAGTGCTTGGTCTGGGGGTTTTTGACGCCGGGGTACATGATCTTGAAGGTTTCGGCGAGTGCCAGGCTCAGCCCGCCAATGATCTCCGGGTACCGGGCCTCGGTCTCCTCACTGGGTGCCCGGTCGAGCAGGGGGTGCGCGGCCAACTGCTCGAGGATCGGCTTGAGCTCGACCTCCTCGTCCAGCCGCCGGAACCGGTGAATGCTCTCCTGAAGCCCCTTGGTGATCGGTAGATCCCATAGTTCGACGATGTCCCGGTCGTTCGCCTTGGCCGCGGCCTGGGCGACGAGCAGGAGGTCGTAGAGCTTGCCGTCGACGAAGTCGCTGTACCGCTTCAGATCGTTCTTGTCCACATCGAGACTTGCGGCGGCACGGAAGAACCTTTCGAACCTGGACACGCCCATCACGGTCATGCCTTTCGCCTCCTCGCCCTCGGTGACTGCCCCACACCGGCGACTGTCCGCGCACCGGCGGGCAATTCCCAGTTCCAGGATTCCAGGCACCTCCGGGGCACGCCTGCGCATGCCAGGCCGAAGCCGTGGCGCTTATTTCACCTGACAGGCCAAGCGATCGGAAAGTTCCCGGAATTGGCCGTGAGAGCGGCCCGTCGGCGGCGTAGGATGGGCGTAAAGAAGAGGACGCGAAGCGTTACCTCGCCGCATGAGCCATGGACGCTCCGGACCGGCGGATCATCCGCCGCGGATACAGGGGCACACAGTCAGGCAATCGAGCGTTATCCCCTCCCCCCGGTGAGCGTCATTCCCGGAGGCTTTCCCGCAGACCCGTGGCACGGCAACGCGTGGGAGGTGTGAACCTCGTGGTGGTGAAGTTGAACGCACGAGCCTTTGATCACGCGAAGAAGCTGGTCAAGGAACGGCAGGTGGTACTCGACGACCGGGACGAGTGGAGCGAACACCGCCCCTCGGCCGAGGAGGAGAACCGCTACCTGGAGCAGCACGGCTTCGCCGAATACCGGAAGTGGTACCTCGGCGAAGACGACGAACAGAACGAAGAGAACAAAGGCCGGTACAAGTTCCCCTATGGCGACTTCGAGAAGGTGCACCGCTGCGGAGTCCTCTCCGCGGAGTCACGCGCCGGGCAGTACAAGCACACCGACATAGAGGTTGCCGTGGCTCATGTGCACGGAATGCTGGAAGAACTTTCCTGAGCCAGACTCACGCCCCGCCTGCCGTCCCCGCACCGCCCTGTGCCAATGCACCCGCCCCGCGGTCTCACGGGCACCGGCGGCAGTTCGGGAGCAGCCAACCGCTCCCCGTCCTACCGTGCCTCTCCGAACCCGAAGCCGGGCATCGGTGTCCCCCAGTCCGATTCGCGCGACGCGCTCACCAGCCAGCGGGCCCGCGCCACCATCGCCTCCCACCTTCTCAACGCCCGCGAGCCGTTAACCCTCAACGACCTGCAGCAATGGCCGGCGAGCGCTACTGCAGTGACGACTTCTTCGCCAAGTGTCCGCGCCGGCTGGCCTGCGCACGCTGCCCGTTCTACGTCCCAAGCACTCCACCCGCGGCCAACTGCTAGCCGTCAAGGACCGCATCGACCAGATGCTCCAGCAGTTCGACCTCACCGACGACGAACGCGAAGCCTCGAAGGAGACCGCGAAGCGTTCACCGCTCTCGCCGAACGCCTCGCGGCCCCCCCCACACCCGCCATACCGACCCCGAGAGAACTCGGAACGACGGACGGCTTCATCCCCCTGCCCCGCCTCATGAAGACGATCACACGACCGAATGGAGAAGATCCCAAGTAGGTGCTCTCACTCGCCCAGGCGAACACTCAGCTGGCTGCCCGGCTCCCGGAACCCGAGCGCAGCCGCCACACATCGAGATGCCGCGGGGCCGGCGCCCGTGACAGCGGCACCTGGATCCGCCCCTTCTGGTGGCCGGCGTTCCAGCCGGACTCCTCGGTTCGCTCCGACACCGCGAGGTACCTCACGTGGGCGGCTGCACGGTGCGGCTGACGGCGGACGGCCCCGGCCTCGCCCTAAGCTCGGCGCCGTGACGTGGCTGCGGGCGCTGGGGCTGATCGTGCGCTCCGGGCTGACGATTGAGAGGACCCGGCTCGAGCCGCTGGTCGCACTGCGCGCCGCGGCCGGAGTGGCAACCGTGATCGGGCTCGCGCTGTGGCTCGTCTCCCCGGCCTATGCCACGTCCGCCGCGTTCGGAGCCTTCTCGGCCGGCACCGCCACGTTCCAGCGGAGTTGGCGCCCGCGCAAGGTGCTCGCGCTGGCCGCCGGCGCGGGCCTGGCGCTCAGCACCTTCCTTGGATATCTGGCGGGGGCGCACCCCGTGCCGTTCCTCCTGCTGCTCGCCGTGTGGTCCTTCGGCGCCGGAATGGCCTGGGCCGCGGGCTCGACCGCCGGGATCGTCGCGGCCACCACGATCGGCATCATGCTGGTGACCATCACCCTGCCGACCACCGTGGTGCAGGCGCTGGAGCACAGCGCGGTGATCGCCTTCGGCGGTGTGGTGCAAGCGACGCTGATCCTGCTGTTCCCGATCCGCCGCTGGGGAGCGCACCGGGACGCGCTCGCCTACGCCCTCGCCGCCGTGGCCGACTACGCCCGACGGCTGCGGCACGACCCGGTGGCCCCCTTCGCCCCGGAACCGATGATGACGGCCCGGGACGCCGCGGCGGTCACGCCGTGGCAGGCGCGCCGGCGGCCCGCCGCCTTGCACGGCCCCCGCGGCCTGGCCGAGCGCATCCGCCCGGTCCTCGCCTCCCTCGCCGACCCCCGGGTCGGCGCTCCGGCGGAGGGGCCGGAACGCGACCGGACGCGGGAAATCCTGAAGGCGGCCGGCGAGGTGCTGGACGCCGCTGCCCACTCGATCCGCCGCGGTACCCCGGTCCGGGTGCCCTCCGAAGCCATGGAGGTCCTCTGGAGCGGGGAGGAGGAGGTGCTGCGGGGGCCGGCGCGGCTGGCAGCGGTGCGGCTGTTCGATCTGCTTCGCGAGGTCGTGGAGACCGCGGACAGCGGCGACACTCAGGCGGCTAAGGCCCCGGCACTGGTGCGTCCGACCATGTTCCGGATGGTGCCGGTCGTGCTGCGTGCGATGTTCCGCGAGCTGGCCTGGGACTCGACTGTTCTCCGGCACGCTGTACGTCTCGCCGGGGTGGCTTGCCTCGGCTACCTGCTCGGCAATGCGCTTCCGCTGGGCCACGGCTACTGGGTGCCGATCACCTCCGTCATGGTGCTGCGGCCCGACTTCCACCAGACCTACTCCCGTGCTGTGGCCCGGTTCGCCGGCACTCTCGTCGGCGTCGGGCTGGCCACCGGAGTGGTGCAGTTGGCGCACCCGGGCGCATATCTGTCCGGCGGGCTGGCCGTGGTCTCGGCCGGGTTGATGTACCTGCTGATGCGCACCGGGTACGCGGTCTCGCAGTCCTTCGCCGCAGCGTATGTCGTCTTCCTGCTCGGGATGGGGGGCGAGGAGTGGCACCAGACGGTGCGGGACCGAGTGCTGCTGACCCTGCTCGGCGGTGCGCTCGCGATGCTGGCCTATGTGGTCTTCCCGGCCTGGGAGACCCCGCGGCTGCTGGACCGTCTCGCGGACTGGCTCGCCGCGAACGGGCGGTACGCGGCGGCGGTGGTCGGCAGCTACGCGGATCCCGGCGGCGGGCATCGCGCGGAAGTGCGGCAGGCACTGCTTGCCGCCCGTAAGAAGGAGGCCGCGTGGGACGAGGCTTTCGAGCGGTCCAATCAAGAGCCGGTGAAGCATCGTGGACTGACCCGCAGTGCGGCCCAGGAGGCGTATGAGGCGCTCAAGTCGATGGGGCGGGCGGCGATGCTTCTGGAGGCCCATCTGCCGGGACGAGGGGTGCGGCCCGTCCCGGAGGCCGCACTGTTCGCGGCGGCTCTGCGGGCGGACACCGCGCGTGCGGCGCGGGACGTACGCGAGCGGCGGGCCCCGGGGTGGGAGCGGGTAGCGGCGGCGCTCGACGCCTGGGAGGGCGCGGACGGCGGTGATGATCCGGTGGTGCGGCGTGGCGCGGAACTTTTGCTGGGAGCCCTGGAGGAGCTGACGGCTGCGCTGGGCACGACACCGCTGGAACGGGATGTCGAGTCGGTCCGGGAGGCGCGGGAGGACCGACAGGAGCGACCGGCACCGGAGGAAGAGGGGGCAGATGCGGAAGAGGAGCAGGAACTCCGGCGGCGGCGCGGTGACGGCTCGGCTCCGCCACCCAAGGACGTCGGATAGGCAGCGCCGCGTTCCGTGCGGCAAGCCGGGGTTTCGTGCCGGAACCGGACGGCGGGATGTGCGCACGCCCGGAGCCGTGAGGGGTGTCAGGTCTCCCCGGAGGCCGGTGGCCCGGTCTCCTCATCGGGATCGAGGAAGTACGGATTTTCCATGATCATGCCGTTCAGCCAGACCTTCGGATGGGCCTTGATCAGTGGGACGATCAGGTCACTGTGGAACAGCTCCAGGTCGTACATGCACATCCCCACCTGGGGATGCGACCGCAGCCACCGGGTCGCGTGCATCTCGTAGCGGACCAGGTCCTGGACGAAGGCGGGCTGCACCAAGGGCTGGGCCCAGCTCATATCGGCGGCAAGCCGGGCGCAGGTGTCGTTGTCGGACGGGAACATCTCGTCCGACCATGCGGAGAGCCGGGCCAGTGTGCGGTCTCCGTCGAAGGTCCCGTCCCGCAGATACTCATCCGGGCCCCTGATCTGGAGGTTGTTGCCGCCCCGGCCCACCGCGGGGGCGTGAGAGGCCAAGACGTCGCGAAAAGTACAGCCGTCGCCCTCGGTGCCCAAGAGGAGGCAGATGTGCCCTGCACTCAGGCCCTCCGCCAAGAAGGGGGTCATGAGCTGGTCCCGCTCGGCACGCCCCCAGTACAGGGCACAGATGTGGTCGCCGGGAGTCAGTTGTACTCCGCCCAGGTGAGCGACAGCGGCCACGGGAGTGTCCGCTGTCCGCCGGTGCATCGCTCGCCTCCTGGTCAGGGGCAGCCGCCCAGGACTTTCCACACCCGGGTGGCCACGTGCAGGTTCAGCCGGCTGTCGACGTCCCCGAGGTCGCTGCCGCTGACCTCGCGGATGCGCTGGAGCCGGTATCGCAGGGTGCTGCGGTGGATGGGGAGGGCGGCTGCCGTGGCGTCGTAGTTGCCGCCGCACTCGAAGTACTGGGAGAGGGTCTGGACCAGGTCCGAGTGGTGTGCGGCGTCATAGTCCAGGAGCGGGCCGAGCCACTCACGGACGAACTGCTCGACCTCCCGGTAGCCGCCGCCCGACCCCAGGATGCGGTAGAGACCCAGTTCGTCGAAGGTCGTGGTGCCGTGGGGGGACTGAGAGCGCTGGCGGACCTCCAGGGCGCGCAGCGCTTCCTGGAACGAGCGGGGGATCTCGCTCGGGGTGTCGCAGCGGCCGCCCACACCGATCGAGCCGGTGGGCGAGCCGAGTTCACGGCCCACTGCCTCGTGCAGGGCCTTCGCCTGCGGACGGCCTTGCAGTACGAGGACGGCCATCCCGGACCGTCTGGCCAGCAGTGACCGCATCCGCAGCCCGGCTGCCGACCTGCCGACCGCTTGCACGAAGGTATCGTCGGCCGGCCGGCCCGCCCATTGCACGGCGGCGAGATAGTGCGGACCGTGCAGGTCATGGCCGACGGCGGCGGCCCTGGCGTAGGCGCTCGCGTCGTCGGTGCCGGTGATCAGGTCGTCCACAAGTTCGCGTCGTAGCCGCAGTTCCACCTCGGCGAGGTTGCGCAGATGGGCCAGTTCCAGGGCCAGCGCAGCGCTGGCGTAATCGAGGGCGAACCGTTCTTCCTCGCCGGCGCCTGCTTCGGGGTCGATCAGGGCCACGGTGCCGAGGACCTCGCCGCGGTGCTGGGCCAGCGCGATGACCTGTTCCGCCACCCGCACCGGCCGCTGCCGGCGGGCCGCATCCTGCAGAAGCTCTTCGTGCGGGGTCGCCTCGGGTTTGGGGTAGGGGTCCGGGCGGCCCGGGCCCGCCCAGGCCCACAGATTGCCGAAGCGGTCCTCGATGGCGACCGGGTATCCGGTGAGCCGGTGGAGGGCCCCGGCGATGCCCTGTACGCCGTCGTCGTTCGCGGAGGCGTTGCTGAGCATCTCGTGGACGGAGCGCTGATGCTCCAGTTCGGAGACGGACGTGGTGAGCCGGGCGTTCGTGGCCGCCCGGTCATCGTTGACCTGCCGAAGCCGCTGCGTACGGTCGCGTTCCGTGCGCCGGGCCAGGGCTTGCGTCAGGGCCGCCGCGGTGTGCTGAGCCAGGACCCGCAGCAGGAAGTACTCGTCATCGGTGGGCTGGGACGGTGCGCTGATCACCAGGTGGCCGACGGCGTCCGCCTTGCTGTGCAGCGCGAGGCTCCAGCCCCATTCCCGGTCCGGCACCGTGACCGGCCCACCCTGACCGCCCAGTCTCCGGACCTGGGCATCGAGGTGGGGGGTGGCGTGGGGCCAGTCGGCGGGGATGCGGGCCAGGCCGTTGTCGAGCGTGAGGTAGGCGGCCTCGGCGCGGCACGGACCGAGGGTGCCAACGGCGGTGACGGCCCGCGTCAGGACATCGCTCTCGTCCGGCGCGTCATTCATGATCATCGAGAGCACGATAAGGCTGTACAGGTTCGCCAGGTGCTCGCGGCCCCAGCTGTTCCGGGGGGACCGGCCCGTCGCGCCCGATGTCGTGGCCATGGTGGGATCACGGGCCTTTCTAAGGGACTCGCCCGGGATCCACACTACCCAATGACGCAGATCTTGTCCGATATGTCGGCTTCGATCAGCTCACCCTGGCAGACCGAGATTGCCTACGGATTTCGGCCTCGCAGGCGCAGGCCCCGGGTCGCCTGCGATGGCGAGACTGAAGCGGTCAGCCGTGAACCAGTAGCAGCGGCGTGCGCCGGGAGGAGGGGACATGAGCCAGCGGGACCGTCGGACCATCGCGTCCTACCCCACCTACGCGGAGGCGGAACGCGCCGTCGATTACCTGTCCGACCAGGAATTCCCGGTGGAACGAGTCGCCATCATCGGCCACGATCTGCAACTCGTCGAACAAGTTGTCGGCCGTGTCGGCTTTGGGAGGGCGGCGCTGAGCGGGGCCGCGTCCGGTGCTCTCCCCGGCGCTCTGATCGGCTGGCTTTTCGGTCTGCTCAATTGGCTCAACCCGGTGCTGTCGTCGCTGCTGCTGGCCCTTTACGGGCTGATCTTCGGTGCGCTGATCGGCGCGCTGCTCGGACTGCTTCTGTACAGCGTGCAGCGCGGGCGCCGCGACTTCGCTTCGGTCAGCACGATGCAGCCGACCCGGTACGAGGTCGTGGCGGACGCCGAGGTGGCCGATCAGGCCGCCAAGCTGCTCAACCGGCTCGGGAGCGCGGCGGCCGGCACGACCGCCACCGAGAAGTGAGACCCCGCGGCACAGGGCGCGCGAACGCTTCCGTGGCTTTCGATGAAGGAGTATCCCCATGGCTAAGGCAGTCGGCATTGACCTCGGAACCACCAACTCGGTGATCGCCGCGTGGGAGGGCGGTGAGGCGACGGTTCTCCCGAATTCCGAGGGCAGCCGCACGACCCCTTCGGTCGTCGCGTTCACCGACACGGGCGAGCGGCTCGTGGGCCAGTTGGCCCGCCGCCAGGCGATCCTCAACCCCAAGGGAACCATCTACTCGGCAAAGCGCTTCATCGGCCGCCGCTTCGACGAGATCTCGGACGAGGCGAAGGCCGTCGGCTTCGACGTGGTCGCCGACGACCATGGCAATGCGCGCTTCGAGGTACGCGGCAAGCTGTACGCGCCGGAGGAGATCAGCGCTCTGGTGCTGCGCAAACTCGCCGACGATGCCGCGAAGCAGCTGGGCGAGAAGGTGACGGAGGCCGTCATCACCGTCCCCGCCTACTTCAACGACGCCCAGCGCACCGCGACCAAGGACGCGGGGCGCATCGCGGGCCTGGAGGTCCTGCGCATCATCAACGAGCCCACGGCGGCGGCGCTCGCCTACGGGCTGGACAAGAAGGGGCACGAGACCGTGCTCGTTTTCGACCTGGGCGGCGGCACCTTCGACGTCAGCCTGCTCGACGTCGGCGACGGGGTGGTCGAAGTCCGGTCCACCGCGGGCGACAGCCACCTGGGCGGCGACGACTTCGACCGACGGCTGGTGGACCATCTGGCGGACAACTTCCAACGGGACAACGGCATCGATCTGCGGAACGACCCGCAGGCCCTGCAACGGCTTTTCGAGGCCGCGGAGAAGGCCAAGACCGAACTCAGCTCGGTCACCCAGACGCAGGTCAGCCTGCCGTTCATCACCGCGGACGCCGCCGGCCCGAAGCATCTGACCGAGACGGTCATGCGGTCCACGTTCGAGCAGATCACCTCCGACCTGGTCGAGCGGACCATGGAACCGGTCAAGCAGGCGATGGCCGACGCCAAGATCAGCGAGAGCGATATCGACGAGGTCATCCTCGTGGGCGGCTCCACCCGTATCCCCGCCGTCCAGAACCTGGTCCGCCGGCTTACCGGCGGCAAGGACCCGAACATGAGCGTCAACCCCGACGAGGTCGTGGCCATGGGCGCCGCGATCCAGGCCGGAGTGCTCAAGGGCGACGTCAAGGACGTGCTGCTGCTCGACGTCATCCCGCTGTCGCTGGGCGTGGAGACCCGCGGCGGTGTGATGACCAAGATCATCGAGCGGAACACCACCATCCCGGTCCGGCGCACGGAGACCTTCTCCACCGCCGAGGACAACCAGGGAGCCGTCGACATCGTCGTCCTGCAAGGAGAGCGCGAGCTCGCGAAGGACAACCGCGTCCTGGGCCGCTTCCAGCTCAAGGACATCCGCCCCGCGCCCCGTGGCGAGCCGCAGGTCGAGGTCACCTTCGATGTCGATGCCAACGGCATCCTGAACGTCACCGCGCGTGACAAGGACACCGGCGCCGAGCAGGGCATCACCATCAGCGAGGGCTCCAACCTCGACCAGAACGAGGTCGAGCGGATGGTCCAGGAGGCCGAAGCGCACCGCGGCGAGGACCAGGCGCTGCGCGCGGCGGTGGACGCCCGCAACGAGCTGGACGCCGTGGCCTACCAGGTCGAACGCCGGCTGAACGAGCTGGGCGACGCCGCGCCCGCGCACGAGAAGGCCCGCGCCGAGATGCTCGTCACCGACGCCAGGGAAGCCGTCAAGGGAGAAGCGCCGCTCGACAAGGTCAGGTCGCTGACCTCCGAACTCCAGCAGATCCACGCCTCGCTGGCCTCCCACCAGGCAGGCGCGGGCCCGTCCGCGGAGGAGCGGGCCACGGCGGACGCCGGGGCAGGCGGTGCTTCGGGCAGCTCCGCCGGATCCGACGACGACGTGGTCGACGCCGAATTCGACAAGAGCTGAGGTGCGGCGATGTCCACCGAACAGGAGCCGACGACGCCCCAGGACGAGCTGAGCCAGGCCCTGCCCCCGGAGCAGCCGGAGGTGGACGACCACGCCGCGGCCCTCGACGAGCTCCAGGACCGCTGGCGCCGGGCCCTCGCGGACCTCGACAACCTCCGCAAGCGCCATGCCAAGGAACTGGACGCCGTACGGAACGAGGAACGCGCCCGCACCGCGGTGGCCTGGCTGCCGGTGGTCGACAATCTGGACCTGGCGCTCACACATGCCGGATCCGATCCGTCCGCCGTGGTCGAAGGCGTCAAGGCCGTACGCGACCAGGCGGTCGACGTGCTCCGCCGGCTCGGGTATCCCCGCTACGAGGAGACCGGAGTGCCGTTCGACCCGGCCGTGCACGAGGTCGTCGGCACCGTCGACGACCCCGATGCCGAGCCGAACACCGTCGTGCAGGTGGTGCGTCCCGGCTACGGCGAGGGGAGCCGGCAGCTGCGCCCCGCGGCCGTCATGGTCAGCAAGCGGCAGGAGTGACGCCCCATGGCACGGGACTACTACGACGTGCTCGGGGTGCAGCGCAGCGCGAGCTCCGACGAAATACAGCAGGCCTTCCGCAAGCTGGCCCGCAAGCACCACCCCGACATCAACAAGGACCCGCAGGCCGAGGAGCGCTTCAAGGAGCTCAACGAGGCGTACAGCGTGCTGTCCGACCCCAAGATGCGCAAGCGCTACGACCGCTTCGGCGAGGACTTCCGGCAGATCCCGGAGGACTGGGAAGAACGGGTGGGCGCGGGCGTGGGGGCCGGGGCGGGAGCCCGAGGCCGCGGCCGGTCCACCGGCGGCGGCCGGGTCCGGTTCACCGACTACGGCGAGGGATTCGACGGCTCCGGCATCAACTTCGAGGACCTGTTCGGCGGGATGTACGGCCGCGGCGGAGGCGGCGCACGCTGGGGCCCGGTTCCCGGGGCCGACCAGGAGGCCGAGATCCAGCTCGGTGTCGAGGAGGCCTACCACGGCGGCCATCGCAGCATCACTCTCGCCGGGCCCGGCGGACAGCGGACCTACGACGTCAACATCCCGCGTGGCGTGGTCGACGGACAGCGCATCCGGCTGGCCGGGGAAGGCGGCAGGGGCAGCGACGACGGTCCCCCGGGAGATCTGTACCTCCGCGTACGGATCAAGCCCGATACGCGATTCCGCCTGGAGGGCCGGGACATCCACGTCGCGCTTCCCGTCACGCCCTGGGAGGCGGCGCTCGGCGCGACGGTACCGGTACCCACACCCGGCGGCACCGCCAAAGTCACCGTTCCCAAGGGCTCGTCCAGCGGCCGCCGGCTGCGGCTGCGCGGCGAGGGCATGCCCAACCCCCGTGGCGCCAACGGAGATCTCTACGCGGAGGTCCGGATCATGGTGCCGCCCGAACTCGGCGACCGGGAGCGTGAGCTCTTCGAGGAGCTGGCTGCCGTGTCCACCTTCGACCCGAGGAAGCCAGGATGACCCATGATCCACGGCGCGCTGCCGCCGGGCCGGAGGCCGGGCATCGCCGGCCGACGGCGCCGGACAAGCAGCGGGCCCTGAACGTCGTTGTCCGCAACTACGCCCTCGCGCCCGTCGACAGACTCAGCCTGGACGTCGTGGCCCGGCGCTCCGGACTCCACCCCGATCTCGTCCGGCGGTTCGTCACCCTCGGCCTGGTCGACGCCACCCGCGACCACAGCGGCCGGCTGTGGTTCGACCCGGGCGCGCCCGCAACTCTCGCCCGCATCCAACGGCTACGGGCCGGGCTCCCCCTCAACTACGCCTCCCTCGGTCTGGTGCTCGACCTGCTCGACCGGATCAGCGAGCTGGAGGCCGCGTTGAGACGCAGCAACGCCGGCTCGAGGAGTGATGAATCGTGGATATGAACCGGCTCACCCAGAAGTCCCAGGAAGCCCTTCAGGAAGCGCAGACGATCGCCGGCCGGATGGACCAGACCGAGGTCGACGGTGAGCATCTGCTGCTCGCGCTCCTCGACCAGCCGGACGGGCTGGTGCCGCGGCTCTTCGACCAAGCGGGCGCCGACACCAAGGCGTTGCGCGCCTCGCTCATGAACGAGCTGTCACGCAGACCGAAGGTGACCGGACCCGGCGCCACACCCGGCCAGGTGTACGTCACCCAGCGGCTGGCCAAGCTGCTGGACACCGCCGAGCAGGAGGCCAAGCGGCTCAAGGACGAATATGTGTCCGTGGAGCACCTCGTCCTGGCACTGGCCGATGAGGGCTCCAGGACCGCGGCGGGACGTCTGCTCAAGGAACACGGCATCACCAAGGACGTCTTCCTCTCCGCGCTGACCCGCATCCGCGGCAACCAGCGGGTCACCTCGGCGACGCCCGAGGCCGCGTACGAGGCGTTGGAGAAGTACGGCCGTGATCTGGTCGCCGAGGCGCGCAGCGGCAAGAAGGACCCGGTGATCGGCCGGGACGCGGAGATCCGCCGCGTCACCCAGATCCTCAGCCGCAAGACGAAGAACAACCCCGTGCTGATCGGCGATCCGGGCGTCGGCAAGACGGCCATCGTGGAGGGCCTGGCACAGCGGATCGTCCGCGGCGACGTCCCCGAGGGGCTGCGCGAGAAGACCATCTTCTCCCTCGACATGAGCTCGCTGGTGGCGGGCGCCAAATACCGCGGTGAGTTCGAGGAACGACTGCAGGCCGTGCTGAGCGAGGTCAAGGCCGCCGAGGGGCGCATCCTGCTCTTCGTCGACGAACTCCACACCGTCGTCGGCGCCGGCGGCGGCGCCGAGGGCGCCATGGACGCCGGCAACATGCTCAAGCCGATGCTCGCCCGCGGTGAGCTGCACATGATCGGCGCCACCACGCTGGAGGAGTACCGCAAGCACGTCGAGTCCGACGCCGCCCTCGAACGCCGCTTCCAGCAGGTCATGGTGGACGAGCCGAGCGTGGAGGACACCGTCTCCATCCTCCGCGGCCTGCGCGAGCGTCTCGAGGTCTTCCACGGCGTGAAGATCCAGGACACCGCGCTGGTCGCCGCGGCCACCCTCAGCCACCGCTACATCTCCGACCGCTTCCTGCCGGACAAGGCCATCGACCTCGTCGACGAGGCCTGCGCCCGGCTGCGCACCGAGATCGACTCCATGCCGGCCGAACTCGACGAGATCACCCGCCGGGTGACCCGTCTGGAGATCGAGGATGCGGCCCTCGCAAAGGAGACCGACGCCGCCAGCCGTAAGCGGCTGGAGGAGCTCCGGCGCGAACTATCCGACCTGCGCGCCGAGGCCGACGCCATGAACGCCCAGTGGGAGGCCGAACGCCAGGCCATCCGGCGGGTCCAGCAACTGCGCCAGGAACTGGAACAGGTGCGTCAGGAAGCGGAGGAGGCCGAACGCAACTACGACCTCAACCGCGCCGCCGAACTGCGCTACGGCACACTCACCGAACTCGAACGCCGGCTGGCCGCCGAAGAGGAGGCGCTCGCCGCCAAGCAGGGCGATACCCGGCTCCTGCGCGAGGTCGTCACGGAGGACGAGATCGCCGAGATCGTCGCCGCCTGGACCGGCATCCCGGTGACCCGGCTGCAGGAAGGCGAGCGGGAGAAGCTGCTGCGGCTCGACGAGATCCTCACCGAGCGGGTGATCGGCCAGGACGAGGCCGTCAAGCTGGTCACCGATGCCATCATCCGGGCCCGCTCCGGCATCCGCGACCCGCGCCGTCCCATCGGCTCGTTCATCTTCCTCGGCCCCACCGGCGTCGGAAAGACCGAACTGGCCAAGGCGCTCGCCGCGGCACTCTTCGACACCGAGGAGAGCATCGTCCGTCTCGACATGAGCGAGTACCAGGAACGGCACACCGTCAGCAGACTGGTCGGAGCGCCGCCCGGATACGTCGGCTACGAGGAGGGCGGCCAGCTCACCGAGGCGGTACGCCGCAAGCCCTACTCCGTGGTCCTGTTCGACGAGGTCGAGAAGGCACACGCCGATGTCTTCAACACCTTGCTGCAGGTACTCGACGACGGCCGGATCACCGACGCCCAAGGCCGTACCGTCGACTTCCGCAACACCGTCGTCATCATGACCTCCAACATCGGATCCGCCCATCTGCTCGACGGGGTGACCCCCGAGGGCGAGATCAAACCCGAGGCACGGGCCCTGGTCATGGGCGAACTGCAAAGCCACTTCCGCCCCGAGTTCCTCAACCGCGTCGACGACGTCGTGCTGTTCAAGCCGCTGGGCATGGACCAGATCAAGCGCATCGTCGAGCTGCAGTTCAACGACCTGCGCCGGCGCCTGGCCGAACGTCAGATCAGCGTCGAGCTCACCGACCAGGCCCGCGAGCTCATCGCCCAGCAGGGCTTCGACCCCGTCTACGGGGCACGGCCGCTGCGCCGCTTCATCTCGCACGAGGTCGAAACACTCGTCGGACGGGCCCTGATCCGCGGCGATGTACAGGACGGCTCGACGATCCGGGTCGACGCCCAGAACGGTGAACTGGTCGTGACGTACGACAGGCCGGCCCAGGCCGACCACGGGATGGCTGCGTGAGCACAGTGACAACGAGCCGGAGCAAGACGGTCGTCTGTGAGTCGTGCGGCCGCAAGAACCGGGTGCCGGCAGCGGGGGACGGGCGCCCCAAATGCGGAAACTGCGGTACCCCGTTGCCCTGGATCGTCGATGCCGGCGATGACGACTTCGCGGAGATCGCCGATAAAGCGGCGCCCATCGTCCTCGTCGACCTCTGGGCCACCTGGTGCGGTCCCTGCCGCATGGTCAGCCCCGCACTGGAACAGGTCGCCCGCGAGCTCGCCGGAAAGATCAAACTCGTCAAGGTCGATGTCGACCAGGCCCCCAGGCTGTCCCAGCGATTCCAGGTGCAGGCCGTGCCGACCCTGCTCCTTCTCGACCAGGGAGAGGCGATTGCGCGACAGGCCGGCGCCGCCCCCGCCCACGTGCTGCGCCAATGGGTCGAGGAGACCATCGCGGGTCGCCGCTGAGCCCGTCCGCCAAGGAAGGACGACCATCATGACTACCGAAAGCGACTGGCACCTGTCGCTCGTGCGCCCGGTAACGCCGCGCACCCCCGAGGGCTGCGAGGAGTGCCTGCGCCTCGGCTCTCCCTGGGTGCACCTCAGGCTGTGCCTGACCTGCGGACACGTCGGATGCTGCGACTCCTCGCCACTCAAGCACGCCCGTCTGCACGCCGCCAACGTCGGCCACCCCATCGTGCAGCCCCTCGAGCCGGGAGAGAACTGGCGCTGGTGTTACGTCCACGAGGCCGTGGTCTGATGACTGCCGCGGGTCCGGACGGGATACCCACCGAAACCCCCGACCAGCACGGCGCCTACCCCCGGCTGACGCCGGAACAGCTCGATGCGCTGGCCCAGTACGGCGAGTACCGCCCCGCGCGGCGGGGCGAGGTGCTGTTCCGCGAGGGCGAACCGTGCGAGGAGTTCCTTGCCATCGTCAGCGGGATGGTCGAGGTCATCCACGACTACGGCGGTCCCGACCAACGCACCGTGGCGGTACACGGCCCCGGCCGCTTTCTGGGGGAACTCGGTCTGCTCGAAGGGCAGACGGCGTTCGACACCGCGGTCGTACGCAAGCCCGGCCAGGTCCTCGCGGTCCCGGTGGAGCGCCAGCGGGCCCTGGTGGCACGCGATCCAGCCCTCGGGGACCTGATTCTGCGCGCCTACCTCGGCCGCCGGTCCCTGCTCATCGGCCTAGGCGCCGGCTTCCGGATCCTGGGCTCGTGCTACTCGCCCAACACCCTGCGACTGCGTGAATTCGCCGCCCGCAACCGGCTACCACACCGATGGATCGACCTGGAGAAGGACAAGGAAGCCGAGGCGCTGCTGCGCCGGTTCGGCATCCGTCCGGACGAGACCCCGGTCGTCATGTGGAAGGGAGAGCAAATACTGCGCAATCCCAGCATCGCGGACCTCGCCCGCCTCATCGGACTCCCCACCTCTGCGCACGGCGACGGTGAATTCGACCTGGTGGTGATCGGCGCGGGCCCGGCCGGGCTCGCCGCCGCGGTCTACGGCTCATCCGACGGCCTCGTCACCGTAGCCGTCGACGCCATGGCCACCGGAGGCCAGGCCGCCACCTCCTCGCGCATCGAGAACTATCTGGGCTTCCCGTCCGGGATCTCGGGTGGCGAACTCATGGAACGCTCGGTGCTCCAGGCCCGCAAATTCGGCGCACAGCTCACCGTTCCCGCCGAGGCCACCTCGCTCGAACCGCGCGACGGCCGGTACACCCTCACCTTCGCGGACGGCTCCGAGATCCGGGCCGCCACCATCGTCCTGGCCTCGGGAGTGCGCTACCGCAGGCTCGACGTCCCGGGCATCGACCGGCTGGAAGGCTCCAGCGTCTACTACGCCGCCACCCTCCACGAAGCCAACCTGTGCCGGATGGACCCCGTGGCCGTGGTCGGCGGGGGCAACTCCGCAGGCCAGGCGGTGCTCTTCCTCGCCGAATACGCACCCAAGGTGTATCTGATCGTCCGCAGCGGCGACCTCGGCAAGGACATGTCACGCTATCTGGTGGACCAGGTGACACGCCATCCGAAGGTCGAGGTGCTGACCCACACCGAAGTGCGCCAGGTCAACGGAGAGGGCGCCCTGCAGTCGTTGACCGTGGAGGACAACGCCTCCGGCGACCGTCGCGAACTGCCGGCCCACGCCCTGTTCGTGTTCATCGGCGCCCGGCCGCACACCGAGTGGCTGAAGGACGTGGTCGCGCTGGACCGACCGGGGTTCGTGCTCACCGGCGCCGACGCCCGGGCAGTGGCCGACGAGAACATCTGGGAATCGCTCGGGCGCGGGCCACTGATGCTGGAGACCACGATGCCGGGTGTCTTCGCCGCGGGTGACGTCAGGAGCGGGTCGGTCAAGCGGGTCGCCTCCGCCGCGGGGGAAGGCGCCATAGCCGTCCGACTCGTCCATGAACACCGGGCCCAGGAAGGCAATCTCGTCCGCGGGTCCGGCGTGAGCGAGCCTCGGTCCGTGCCGGGCCAGTCGGTGTCCTGACGCCGGCCGTCCTCCTGCTGGTCGCCGGTGCGGCGCTGGGGTCGTGGCTCGCGCTGGCGGGCGGCTGGGGGCTCGCCTACGTATCACGGCGGCTGAGCCGGGCCGAGGCCAAGTTCGCGGCGCTCGGCGTGCCGGGGATCGTCGTCGGCGGCATGGTGGTGTGGCTGTGGGGCCGGTTCGACGGGCGGTGGGGCGAGCCCATCGCCCAGGGACGGCTGGGGCAGGAGATGGCCGAGGGGCTGCCGGGGATCGTGCGGGTGGCGGCGGTCGCCTCGGCGTTGTTCCTGGTGTGGCGGATGCGGCGGGTGCCCCGCCGAGGGGGCCGGGGTCGTGCCTCCCTGACCGGGGATGCCGCCGCAGGCACAATGACAGGCATGGCTGCACACTCCCTGACGGTCGGCTTCGACCTCGACATGACCCTGATCGACTCCCGCCCGGGAATCAAGGCCCTCTATCAGGAGCTGTCGGCCAGGACCGGCACCTTCATCGACGCCGACCTCGCGGCGAGCCGGCTGGGGCCCCCGCTGGAGCAGGAGATCCGCCACTGGTTCCCCGAGGAGCAGGTGGCGGAGACCGCCGCTCTCTTCCGCGAGCTGTATCCGCAGTACGCGGTCGCGGCGACGCCCGCCCTGCCCGGCGCCCGGGAGGCCATCGACGCGATCCACGCGGCGGGCGGCCGGGCGATCGTGGTGACCGCGAAGTACGAGCCCAACGCCAAGCTGCACCTGGAACACCTCGGCCTCGACGTGGACGCCCTCTTCGGCTCCCTGTGGGCGAAGGGCAAGGCCGAGGCGCTGCGCAAGCACGACGCGCAGATCTACGTCGGCGACCACATCGGCGACATCGTCGGGGCGCACACCGCGGGCGCACTGTCCGTCGCGGTCGCCACCGGCCCGTGCGACGCCACGGAACTGCGCAACGCCGGTGCCGAGGTGGTGCTCGCGGACCTGACGGAGTTCCCGTCCTGGCTGGCGCGCTATGTGGCGGAAGGGGCGGACGGGGGCGACGCCGCCACCTGACGGCGCTGAGCCGTGGCGGAACGGACCACTCCAGCCGCGGCGACCAGAAAAACGAGACCATCAGCATGCACACCCAGTAGAAGACGGACGGCAGCGGTTCGGTCCCGAGGAACAGCGGCGCCACCGTGGCGAGAGTGGCCGCTGCGCCAACTAGGAACGTGATCGCGCCGATTCGGACCAGCAGATCCCCAGCCAGGGGAGTTTCGTCGCGAGAGCCTCCTCGAAGCGCCCTCGTCGCTCGGGGGCATGAGGTGGGCGGCGCCGCCGGCCAGGGTCGACCATGGCACCCAGTCCCACCGGTGCCCGACCGGCAGCGGCACAGGGGTGTGGACACGGAGAAGGCGCCGCACCCGCAGGTGCAGCGCCGTCGTCTCCGTCAAGGCTTAGCCGTTCAGCTCGCGTCGGTCGACTCCAGCGCCGACTGGGCCCGCACACTGTAGGCATCCAAACAACGCAGCTCCGCTGCCTGCCCTTCGGGCTCGAAGCGAAGACCCCAGAAAGATCGCCCTGGTCTGCGATGGCCTGCCCGCCGCGCGTAGAAGCCCCGCCGGACCATTCCGGCGGGGCTTCTCGTCTCACGTGCTCTCACACGCGTCTCACAGACTGTGTGGACGCCCCCGGATTCAGGGCTCCGACATGGCCTTGGGAGCCATTCACCGGTTCGGCTGGACGCCCCAGGACACGGGTTACGACCTGTGCCAGGTGGGACCGTATGAGTCAGAGCGGGTGGCCACCGCTCTGCGGCCACGGTCGGAGGATTGCTGCCCTGCGCCAGCAGCGTGAGAGCGAGCGGGGCACCCTTCCTTCGAGCGTAAAATCGAACAGCGCACGCGCAAGAATCCGCTGAAGTATCCGGAGTGCCCGGCACGAAAGCGGGTGCTCGTGCCTCGGTCAGATGCGGACCCTCCGTCGACGGCACACCTGCACGACGGGAACCGCCTCGCGATGTGTCGTCCGGACGTGGCCGAGGACCGGGACTACGGCAAGAACTACCCGCACACCCCTGATGACGTCTCGGTCAGCTCAAGCGCGAGGGCGTGGTTCGGGAAGTGTCCGACAGGCAGTCATCCCTCCTATCCATCGAAAGTCAGTACACGCACCCGCGAGAGGTTTCCGGCGAAGTGCCCCGAGTGCCCGCGCCGTCCGATGCTCGCCTTCCGGGTCACCGATGAGAACCGCCTGTCCATCCACCGCCCGGACCTGGTCCGGTCGTGGAACAAGGAGCGGAACCTTCCCCTCACTCCGGAACAGGTGTCGCTGGCCAGCAGCAAGACCGTCATCTGGGACTGCCTCGACAATCCCGGGCATCCGTCCTGGCCCGCGGCCGTCTCCGACCGCGTCGGAAGCGCAACGAGGGAGGGCACCGGTTGCCCTGATTGCTCGCTCGTCCGCACCTCTCGCCCCGAACTGCGGCTCAAGGCCGAGCTGAGCCGTTTCCTGACCGTCGATCCGGAACCGAACAAGGCACTCGTCGACGGCGGAGCGCGGGAAGAGGTCGACATCGCAGACCCGGGGCGCCGGCTCGTCGTCGAATTCGACGGCGCATATTTCCACGGCCGCCCCGGCGGCCTGGAGCGCGACATTGCGAAGACCCGCCACCTCAGGGACTCGGGCTGGACCGTCGTCCCCGTCCGGGAGCACGGCCTCACCAAGGTCGACCCTGGCTTCGACATCACCGTCGACAAGGACGCCCACCCCTACAAGGTCGCGGTCGCAGTGGTCGAGCACCTTGTGCTCCTCGGTTTCATCTCTGCCACCACCGCTGAGACTTACGTTCAAGCAGGTGCCCTGCAGGCCAAAGAACTGTCGGATGCCTGGATAGCCGAGCGCCTCGGCAGCGCTTTTGCCAAAGCCGAGCGCGATACCGTCAGCGACAAATGGGATCGGATGCACGCCACCCTGGAGAGCTTCCAGGCACGCTTCGGGCACTGCCGCGTCCCGGACGGCATCCTCATCCAGGGTGTTGACCTGCGTACTTGGTGCTACTCACAGCGGGCCGCCCACCGACAGGGAAAGCTCGCAGAGGACCGGCGACAGCGCTTGGGGGCGATCCCGTCCTGGACCTTCGATGCTTGGAACGGAAAGTTTTGGGACGGCCACGAGAAATTTCAGAACGCCTTCAACTGGAGCGGCGCCGGCCAGCGCAACCCCCGAGGCTGCAACCGAGGAGGCTCAGCAAGCCCGACGGTGGGCCCAGAAGCTGCGCGCAAGGCGCCGCAACCGGCTTGTGGAAGGACGGGACCTCCCGGCGTATCAGGTGCGTCCGGCACGGTGGTGCGGTTCCGCGTCCGGTAGGGCCCGGTCGGGCCCAGCGCGGGGATATCCAGCATGCTCGCTCTCCTTTCCTTCCGGCGAGTCACGGGGCGGACGGTGATCAGGGGGTCAGCGCGCCGCGGCCGTCACGGCACGGCGCTGACGGGTCTCGGCCGCGAGGTCGTGGAGCACGGCCACGGTGGCGTCCCGGCCCATGCAGGCATCGGTGACGCTCTGGCCGAACACGGGCTCTTCGAGGCTGAGTTCCTGGCGCCCGGAGATCAGCAAGCCCTCCAGCCTGACGCCGCGGATGTCCGTGTTGCCGGCCGCGACCTGCGCCCCGACCTCCCGTGCGACACCGCGTGCAGCAAGCTGTTGTGCACCTAGCTGCACAACGAACGCCGCGCCACGCCCGCCGATACCGCGGCGGCGGCCTTCGCTGAATTGCACCGCGCCGACAAGTGCCGGGTTTTCCGTATTCCGGTGCGAAAAACGAATCCGCCCATCCGTCCAGGAGGATTGCCTCCTGGACGGACGGGCGGATCGGGTGCGGGCGGGCGGCGCGCCCCCTACCGCTCGGCCCCCTCGAGCAGCGCAGCCTCCTCGGGGCTCGCCATGTCGAGGAGCAGCATCGCGTCGTGGTCCGGGGTGCCGGGCGGAGCCTGGTAGGTGACGAGGCGCTGGCCGTCGCGACGACTGCGGTGCGGGCCGCCTCGTCGATGTGGTGGTAGCCAATGCCGAGGACTTCGTACTCCACACCTGCGGTTACCAGCGCCACCTCCGGTTCCATGAACTCGGGGATGCCCGGGGTGTTGTGCAGGGCGATGGCGGTCCACACCCGTCGGACGCTGTCCTCACCCGCCTTCTCCTGGTGACAGCCAGCAGAGGGCCGACGCCGGTGATCGCCGCCGCGCGGTGCGCGCCAGGGGGGTGCGCTGCGGATCAGGCCGCCGACGCCGCATGAGCGTGGCATGAGCCGATCGTGAGCGACGTGGCAGAGCCTTGTCCTGTGCCGGTCGCGGTGGCAACCCGTTTCTGCTGCGTGGCCGGCGGCAGCACTCCGTTCCCGGAGGGTTCGGAGCTGATGCACACCTCGCTCACCACGGGCTCCGCATTGCCTGGACGGCCTCGCCCGGAGTCGTGAACGGAATCGCAGGACGCAATCCGCACTTCAGGTGGAAGGTAAGGGAAACAAACATGAGCAGCAGAATACGCAGCCGGCGGCTGAAGGCGGCCACGGTGGGAGCAGCGGGCGTCATGGCGGCGCTGTGTCTGACCATCACCCCGGCGCAGGCAGACTCGCCTGGCGGCGGCGGCAGTCTGATGCCGGACTCCGGGGTTGGTTCCGTCCCCGAGACCACCGACGACTGGACCACTCCCGAGGGGCTCGCCAAGTACCTCTCCGGCTGCGGGGAGACGTGCACCTTCGTGCCCCTCGAAAAGGTCGGGGAGCCGAGTTACGGTACGGCGACGAGGGTGGGGACGCCGAGTCAGAACTGCTCCGCCACCGAAAAGGCTCCACAGAAGTACGAGGAGGCTCAGACCACCGGCCAATCGACCACCGTCGGCCTGTCGATCGAAGGCCTTGGGGCGACAGCGAAAGTCGAGCAGAGCTGGTTCAAGTCGAACACCGTGAGCAGTGCGCTCACCGGCACACTGACCCCCCATCAAACCGGCTGGTTCGAGGAGGTTCCCGTCACCCAGAAGGCGAAGGGGACTTGGAAGATCGCAGGCGTCGATAATACAAACCCCTTCAGCGAGGCGAACAAGTACACCGCCGTTGGGCCGCGCGAATTCCAAAACGTCGAGTCGGACATCACTTACAAGATCATCAGGTTCCAGTCCAAAGACATGACTGCCGACGAAGTCAAGAATCTGTGCGGCAAGGACGGCCCGGTCTAGTTCAGTTGGCGCGCGGAGTTTGGTGACTGCCGACACGCCGTGAGCGGACCGAAACGGGACGAGGGCCTTCTGGCTCGGTGCGGATTGCGACATCTGCAACCGGTGACCAGGAGGCCCCACCTGCTGGTGGAGTACGGCAACTGGAGAAGCCTCTCCAACCGGCTGCGGATGTGGGCCGTCGAAGGCATCTAAGGGCTGTCCCGTAATCCCTGGCGGGCGCCAGGGATTACGGGACAGCCCTTAGTGCCGCATCAGGAAACGTTTGCCCTGTACGGGGTTACGGCGAAAGCCGAGTGCGAGACGCCCTGCTCCATGGCCATGATGTGGATCATGACTGTGTACGTCGACAATCCTGCCCGGCTCGGTGAGAGTCGTCTGTGTGATGGACGGTTGCTTGGTTGGGCCGAGTGGGGGCCGTTGGACGGGGTGCCCGTTCTGTTGTCTCCGGGTGCGGCTACGAGCCGGTGGCTCGGCTTCGGCGCAGGGGTCGTTGAGGCGCTTGGAGTGCGTCTTGTCTCTGTGGACCGCCCGGGACTCGGTGCCTCAACACCTGCGCCCGGCCGGACCTTCTCCGACTTCGCTGGTGACATTCGGCAACTCTGCGTGCTGCGAGGGCTGGGGCATCCGGCTGTGGTCGGGAACTCACAAGGCGCGCCGTTCGCTCTCGCCTGCGCTGAGGAGGGTGTGGCCTCGGTACTGGCTGTCGTCTCCGGCGCGGATGAGGTCGCCGCGCCGGAGTTCGCTTCCGCTCTGGCTGCGGACCTGCGTGGCCTGGTTGAGCGGACCGCGTGCGACCCGGTCGGCGCCGAGGAGTTTTTCGCGGGCTTCACTGCGGATGCGATGTGGGACATGGTCATGGCCGGGAGTCCAGGGTGCGACCTCGCCGTGTATCAGGATCCTGATTTCGCGGCTGTTTACCGCAGGGCCTTGGACGAGGGTTTTGTTCAAGGTGCTGCTGGTTACGCCCGCGACACGGTCCTGTCCATGGGGCGGTGGCCGTTCGCCCTCGACGAGATCACTGTCCCGGTCGAGATCTGGTACGGCGAACGGGACGCCAGCCACTCGCCCGATAACGGAGCACTGCTCGCTACCCGTATACCCGGTGCTCATCACCGTGTCGTACCGGGGATCGGCGGCGCGCTGCTGTGGACACATTCCGAGTCGATCCTCACTTCGCTTCTTGAGAAGGCATCTCCTTTCCACGCATAAAGGCCTGGAAGACCTACCGCGACCCGGTCTACGCGGCCAAGAAGGGGCGGGTGGAGCACCTGTACGCGATCGCCGACGGCGAGGTCATACCCGAGGACGGTGAGACCGAGGTGGTGTTCTGCCTGGATGAGTTCGGTCCGCTGAACCTCCAGCCGCACCCGGGCCGGCAGTGGGCCGAGCGCGGCGGCAGGTACAAGGATCCCGAGCGCAAGCCCAGGTCCAGGCGGCGGGCAACCTGCACTCGCCCCCCACGGGGTCCGGCACCTCTCCGCCGCCTACGACCTCGCCAAGGGCAAGCTCTACGGCCACATCAAGAAAACCAAGAACCGGTCGAAGTTCCTGGAGTTCTGCCGCTACCTGGCTGAACCGCATCGAGGCCCAGTTCACCGCCCTGCGCTATTTCGCCCTCGACGGCACCGGCCATCCCAGCCACAAAGAACAGGGCAGCATGATCCGTCGCTACATCATCTGGCGAAACCGCCACACCAACGACGAACGCTCACGTGCTGTGTTCCACAGGGCAAACCTTGCCTGATGCGGCACTAGGGTGTCTTCAAATGATCTCGGGTGGTGGATCATGGTCGGGTGATACGTCGCCATGAACTGTCTGATGCTGAGTGGGAGTTCGTCCGGCCACTGCTGCCCGAATCCTTGCGGGGCCGGAAGCGGCTGGATGACCGCACCGTGCTCAACGGGATCGTGTGGAAGTTCCGGACCGGCACGGCCTGGCGGGACGTGCCCGAGCGGTACGGCCCGTGGGCCACACTCCACACCCGCTTCCGCCGGTGGGCCCTGGACGGCACCTTCGAGCGAATGCTCCAGGCCGCCCAGGCCAGGGCGGACGAGACGGGGGACATCGACTGGCTCGTGTCCGTCGATTCCACCGTCGTCCGCGCCCACCAGCACGCCGCCGGGGCCCGAAAAGGGGGCTCCAAAGCCCCGCACTCGGACGCTCCCCAACTCCTAGGTGCGTAGTCGTTCGGGCCCGCGGGGTGGCCTTCGGTCGGATCGCTCTGAAGGGCGAGAAACGCCTTCCTTCAAGAAGAGGAGGGTTCACATCAGGGCGTTCACTGCGGCAGCGAAGGCCCGCGGGATGCATTCGGCCGTGGGCACGATGCGCGGTGCAAGCACGGGCTGCTGTCGGGCCCGTACCAGAAGTTCCGTCAGCAGCCGATGGCGGCGGGTCGCGCGTTTCCAGTCAGCCTCGTAGCGACTTGGGGTGCCTCGGCGCACGTTGTTCACCAAGGCTTCGGCGACTATGAGGGCCAGCGAAATACCCTCACGAAGACCTTCACGGATCCGCGTCTCCGCGCGGCCATCGTCGACTGGCCCACCTTCAACGGCATCGTCATATGGCCCGGCACCGACTCCTACCGCCTCGCCACGGCTCGCGCGGGGGCCGAACAGCGGCACAGACCGGCTGATCGTCGGGGCGGCTCAGCGGGCCGTCGCTCGCGCAGGCAACGGGCCGGGGCGAATCATCGGGAGCCGGTGTTCTCGGACCAGACTTGCTGGATCGTTCCGTAGTCGATCACGACAATGCCCTCCTGCCGCAGAAGGTCATGGGCCGGGGCGACGATGTCAGGAACTCGTAGGCCGTCCGCGCACGGGCCAGCCGCTGTCGACAGCCTGCATCTCAGGGCTTCCCGAACTGGGGTGCCCCGCCCACTCATTGAGGCCGGTCGGCAGGTCGCGCAGTCTCGTCGAGCCGGGCTTGTCCGAGCAGAGCCGCCCGTCCGGCGGGACGCTGTGCTGGGGGCCGAGCGAGTGCGGGTTCATGTGATGGGTGAGGAAGAGGGCAGCGGTTGCTGCGGATCATCCGCTGGGGCGCGGGATCGGTGGTGACTGGCGGAAGGAGTAAGTGATCCGTTCGCACCCCTTCCGCATGCACGCCGCTGTGGGGCGGGCGACGGTGTGAACGTCGGCACCTTGCCGGCCAGGGTGTGCATCGTGAGGGAGCGAACAGATGTCGGAACGCAATACCGGGCTGCGCAGTATGCACGATCTGGGGCTGGCCGCGTGGTTCGGTGGTTCCCTGATGGGAGCGGTCGGCGTGAACAGTGCGGCTCAGGCTGAGGGCGGCACGTGGCGGAACACCGCCCGGATCGCCAGCGCGGGATGGGCGAAATGGACGCCGGTCAACGCCGCGGCGATCGCCGTTCACCTGGTCGGCAGCAGCGGACTGCTGGCCGCCAACGCGGCCCGGGTCGCCACCCAACAGGGTGTGGCCGCCTCCACCATTGCCAAAACAGCTCTCACCGGCGCCGCCCTGGCCGCCACCGCCTACGCCCGCATCCTCGGCAAAAAGATTGAGCTCTCCTCCTCCGACAGCCCCGACGATGTGGAGAAGGCGGCGCAGCACCCCCTCGACACCGACAAAGCCCAGCAACACCTCGCCTGCATGCAGTGGGCGGTCCCGGCGCTTACCGGTGGCCTGATCGTTCTTAACGCCCTGCACGGTGAACAGCAGCGCCCCGCGGAGCAGATCCGCGGAATGCTGCGGCGTGCCCGGTCGCAGGCGTCGCACTGGGCCGTTATGCACTAGCCACAGCCGCTACACCGCCCCCCGGCTGTCTGTGCAGCCGCCGCCGACAGCTTCATCGGCAGAGGTACTGCTCCTCGGCGACGGAGTGCGCACCAGCCCGAGGGCCGGGCGTGTCGCCCACGTCTCCCGCACGGGCGGCGCGGACGATGGGCACAGAACGCACCGCACCCGCCGTGATCGTCCTGGCCACCATCGGCCGGCGGCCCTGTGCCCCACCCCTCTCCCGGGGCGCCCGGCGGGCACAGGGCCCGCGACACCGCTTGAGCCACAAGCAGCTCAGCGAGAACTTCACGAATGCAGGGCGCCGCGGTTCACTCCGGGCCGGTGCCCCGCAAGGCAGTAGCGCCCGGGCGGGACCAAAACCGCCGCGTGAGCAACGAGCGTGATCCAGACGAGGAACTACCCGCTCTGTGCGATCTGTGCGGTGCGGCCGTCGTTAACGGATCACAGGTGCAGCACTGGTGGCGGACTCCGCCGCCGCCACACCCGCAACACCTGGAGCTGGAGGGACGGCGACCGCTGACAGCCTGCACGACAAAGCACCTAGCCGAACCTCAGGGGCAATCACCCGGCGACCTGTGAACGCGGAACTGTGGGCCGGTCAGATCGTCGGCCACAGGTTCCGCTGCGCGGTGCTCCATTCCACCTGTGGGTGGGGTCAGCTGGTCCAAGTGGGTGCCATCCAGTCGCCGGCATCCAGCTCAGCGGGTGTGATGGGGGTGCTGCCTGTCGACCGTCTCAACGTGCGAAGCAGAGCGCGTTGAGCGCGTCGGCCGTCGCGACTGCCGACGCTGCAACGAGGAAGGAGTCATGGTGGCAACGCCCCCCTCTGATGGCCCGGACCGCGCAGGCCACGACGCCGACGGCGCTGACCACGGTGGTGGCGCTCACAGGCGCCTGAGCGGCGACAGTGGCAGTGCGAGTCGCTCCCACGTCGGCGAGGGCGGCGACGGCGATACCGGTCGCCCCTCCCGGAAAGGTGCCGCGGACGGTGGTTCGTTGAGGGGCGTCGTGAAGCGCACATTGCGGGAGTTCAAGGAGGACAATCTCACGGACTGGGCGGCTGCCCTGACCTATTACGGAGTGCTGGCGATCTTCCCTGCCCTGCTGGCTCTGGTGTCCGTTCTGGGACTGCTGGGTCCTTCCACCATCGACTCACTGATCAAGAACCTCTCCAGCATCGCGCCCGGGTCCGTGCGCAGCATCCTCACCACCGTGCTGGAGCAGCTGAAGGGCGGTCAGGGCAAGGCCCTGCTCGCGTTGATCATCGGTGTTGCCCTGGCTCTGTGGTCGGCCTCCGGCTACGTCGCCGCCTTCATGCGCGCGTCCAATGTCGTCTACGACATCGGTGAGGGCCGGCCTGTGTGGAAGGCGCTGTGGGTCCGTCTCGGCATCACCGTAGCCGTGGTGATCCTCCTGGCCCTCACCGCGGTCGGGGTCGTGTTCACCGGCACCGTGGCCAAGAAGATGGGGTCGATCCTGGGGCTGGGCGACACGGCAGTGACCGTGTGGAACGTCGCCAAGTGGCCCGTCATGCTCATCCTGGTCGCTCTGAGTGTCATGGTGCTGTACTGGGCAGCCCCGAACGTCAGACGCCGAATCCGGCGCGTACTGCCCGGCGGCGTCCTGGCCGTTGTCCTCTGGCTCATCGCCTCTGCACTGTTCGCCCTCTACGTCGCCAACTTCAGCAGCTACAACAAGACCTACGGCACCTTCGCCACCCCTATCGTCGCGCTGATCTGGCTGTGGCTCACCAACATCGCAATCCTGCTCGGGCTGGAGTTCAACGCCGAACTCGAGCGCGGACGTGCCATTGACAGCGGCCATCCTCCAGGCGACGAGCCCTACGCCGAGCCCCGCGACACCCGCAAACTGTGAGGATGTCCGGGCACGCCTCAGATCTCCCATGACATCCTCGCCCGGACACACAAGACCACTGCGTCGCCTGGAGCGGCCCTGCCAGCTAGGTCGGATTCTGACGAACTCACCCGGAAGCTGTGCGCCCGGTCCCCCTCCGTCCACCAGCCGCCCGGCACCCCACCATGCGGGCTGATAACGAATGCGTGACCGTCGGCGGCAACACAGAGTTTCGGAGCGTTACCTACCGTTCCATGCAATCAGCCTCTGTTCTTAAAAGTGTCCTTGGCCTTCTCCTTGGCCTCACGGGCAGCACCCTTACTCTGCTTCGCCTGACCTTTGGCAATCGCGCCCTCATTACCGACGGATCGACCGGCCTCTTTCTTCGCTGTGCCTTTGACCTGCTCGACCTTCGCCTTCGCCTTTTCGCTCGCGCTCACGATTCGCCTCTTTCTCGCGCCCAGCTACTAGAAGCAATAATCGCACACATTGCATTCGAGTGGCTCGACTCGGCAGACAAAATGCACCGTGTGTTATGCCCATGCCATAAAGCCCCACGAAACCGCAACAGGCACTGCGCTGTAGTCGGCATACGTGACCCGCCTGTCCCAGCAGACGTCAGAGCGTGCGCGATGACGCCCGGCTGGGCCGGCTCATGACCTACCGCCGGGCAGGCCGATGTCCGAACAGGTGTCGCTTGTGGCGGTGCCCATCGCCGTCGGATCGGCCACCCCGAGGAGAGGCGCTGTCCCGCTGTGCGGCTGTTACCGGGTCGCTCGTGTCAGGGTGGTCGACGCGGTCGTCGTGGCCCGTGCGTACAGCGGTTGCATCGCGGCGCTTCCCCCTGCCCCCCTGACGCATTGCATGCTTCCTGCGAGCGGTTCGGCGCATGCCGCCGAGGAGCAGACTCAACCCGAGCACTGCCACCGCGCCGACGATGGCACCGAAGAGGAACAACGTGCCGGTGGATCCGGTCATGTGGTAACCGAAAACCTTGAATGCTGATGTCAACTCGTGTGCGCCACCCAGGTTGGCCACAACTGCGGCGACACCGACGACTACCGCAGCGATCAAAAGGATGACTCCGAGAATCACAATCATGACGAACTCCTGGCAATTTTCCGAAAGCGCTGTTCTCAGGCTGCACCCATCCCTTCGCAGGCACCACCGGGCGCCTTTTCCTTCAGCACCTTGCGCGCGATGCGACAGCCCCAGGTCCGGTTTGCCCTGCTCGTGACTGGCACTCCAGCCCCATAACGGCACCCGCGATGAACGCCACGGAAAGACCGTCGCGTCTTCAGTAAGCGGTTGAAGAAATTGCCGCGCGCCACTACGAAGCCCTGGCGGTGAACGACCGGCTCTCCCGCCGCGACCGAGCCAGGCCCGACTGGGGGTAGGCACTGACCACACACCGCGCCCGAGTGGTCGGTGCATCGGATAGCTAGCAGGCTGAAGAAAACACGCGGACCATCCAGATCCTCGTTCCCGGCTCTCGGGGCGGAGGTGCCGTATGAGCACATGGCCAGCCACGCTCGCCCGACCACGTCCGCTGGTGACGCTCCCCGGTGTCTATCTGCCGCAGCACGACACACGACTCCTGTTGCGCGCCCTGTATCGCGAAGATGTGGGCGCCGGCACCGAGCTCCTGGACCTCGGTTCGGGCAGTGGCGTCCTCGCGGTGGGAGCGGCGCGGCTTGGCGCTCTCGTCACGGCCGTGGACATCTCCTGGCAGGCCGTGCTGTCCACGAGGATCAACGCGTGGCTCTCCCGGCAGCAGGTCACCGTGCGTCGCGGCGATCTGACCGCAGCTGTCCGCGGCCGCTCCTTCGACGTGCTGGTCAGTAACCCGCCTTACGTCCCCGCACCTGGCAACCACCCGCGCCGGGGGCCGGCCCGCGCCTGGGACGCGGGACGCGACGGACGGCTGCTCGTCGACCGCATCTGCGACGCCGCGCCGCGCGCGCTCCGCCCCGGAGGCGTCCTGCTCATGGTCCATTCCGGACTGTGCGGCACCCAGGACACCTTGGAGCGCCTGACATCCGCGGGGCTGCGGGCGACGGTCAGCGACCGCGCGGTCATACCGTTCGGTCCGATTCTGCGCTCCCGGCTGGCCTGGCTGCGGTGCCAAGGCCTGCTGAACGAGGTTCAGGACACAGAGGAATTGGTGATCATCCGTGCCGAGAACTCCTGAGCGTCCACGCCGCGTCACCCTCGTCCGAAACGGCCCGCTCCTGGTGGAGGGGCCGGTGGAAGTGGTCGGTGACGACGGTGCCATAGCCGTCTCCCGACGCTTCACCGTCGCGATCTGCATGTGCCGACGCAGCCGCAGCTACCCCTGGTGCGACACCAGTCACCGCAACCGTTCGAAGCACACGTCCGACCCCGCAGACAGCGCCAGTTGCCCGGCAGCGGACGCCGTCTGCGAAGGAGAACAGTGATGAAGGACGACCTCGGAGCCGCCCGGCCCGGCGGGCCGCAGCTTCCGCAAGTGCGCGGCTACCTGTCCGACGCGGTGATCTCGTGGCTCCGCACCGGGGAGGGACCCTTGCCGACTCGGGAGGAGATCCAGCGCACAGGCCCGTACGGGGCGGATCTCCAGCTAGCCCTCTACGTGCTGTACGAGCTGCACTATCAGGGGTTCGACGGCGTGGACGACGACCGCGAATGGGCTCCCACGCTGCTGTCGGTGCGGCGCTACCTGGAGGAGGCGTTCCTCCGGGCCCTCCGGGCTGACGTCCCGGCGCTCGGCGAGCAGGAGGCGATGGCCGGCCTCCTGACCGAGCCCGCCACCGACGATGGCAACAGCGTCAGCCACTACTTGAAACGTGAAGGCCGACTGTGGCAGCTGAGGGAGTACGCGGCCCTCCGCTCGCTGTACCACCTCAAGGAAGCCGACCCGCACGCCTGGGTCCTCCCTCGGTTGCGGGGCCGCGCCAAGGCCGGGATGGCCGCCATTGAATTCGACGAGTTCGGTGCCGGGCGGGCCGAGGACATCCACGCCCAGCTCTTCGCCGACCTCATGGCAGACCTCGCCCTGGAAACCGCGTACGGGCACTACGTAGACGTGGCGCCCGCCGAGACGCTCGCCATCGTCAATCTCATGTCCCTACTGGGACTGCATCGGTCCTTGCGCGGGGCGCTGGTCGGTCACTTCGCCGCGGTCGAGGTGACCTCGTCGCCAGGATCACGACGCCTCGCGGAAGCCATGCGCCGCACGGGTGCCGGCCCCGCTGCGGAGAGGTTCTACGACGAGCACGTCGAAGCCGACGCCGTCCATGAACAGATTGTCCGCAGAGAAGTGGTCGACGGTCTGCTGAAGGACGAGCCGGATCTGGAACCCGATGTCGCCTTCGGCATCGGTGCCACCGGACTTCTCGACAGCCGACTTGCCGGATATCTGCTCGCCGCCTGGCGGGAGGACCGTAGCGCACTGCCGGCCCCGTTGCCGCACGTCCGTGCCCGCAAGCCCGCACGGAGCGAGACGTGAGGACAGGTGAGGCCTCCTCTCTGTGGGACCGGCGAGAGAATGGCAGGAGGGTGTGATGGACGAGAACTCTGAGAGCTTCTGGGCTTCGGCGGAGCCCACGGTCTTCCAGAAGCCTCCGCCCGCGGTGGCGGCGGCGCGCGAGTCCTTGGGATCGGTCGGCGTCCACCTCATACCGGCAGCCACCGTGAGATCACACCTTGGCACCGGAGAGGAGGAGTGGGCGCGCTTCGCCATGCACTGGGAGGACCTTTCCCAGGACCGGTATGCCGCCGAACGGGGCACCTGCCGACTGCGGCGTTACGGACAGTTCTCGCTCACCCCCGCCACCGGAGAGATGACCCAGCTACCGGACACCCCTTTCGTGCAGCCGGATCGGAGCAACCTGCTCTACGTGGACGTCAACCGTCACTTCGAACCGCTGACCGACGCCTTTGTGGCGGACCCACTGCTCCGCTCGGTCGTGTCGCTTCTCGGACACGTCGCGGGCGCCCTGGACTCCGCCGCATGCTGGATCGCGAAGGTGCATCCGTTCCGGGTCGTCGCCAGGGCCGGCGGCGAAGGGCAGCCGACTCCGGAGGGCCGGCACCGTGACGGAGTGACGCTGGTGTCTTCGTTGCTGGTCAGCCGTAACAATGCGAGCGGGGGCCGGAGCACCGTCTTCGCTCCGGACGGGCCGGAACTGCTCTCGGCCACTCTGAACGAACCCGCGAGTCTGCTGCTGTCGGACGATCGCCACACCTTGCACGGCGTGTCACCCATCCGCCCGCTGGATCCGTCCCGGCCCGCGCACAGGGACGTGCTGGTCACCACACTCACGCCGGCCTGACAGTGGCGCGTCCCGGACGCCCTCCCGACGGCTCTCCGCGTCGGCCGGACGTCAGCCGCTCGAGATCGTCCACTACGTCCGTCAGGTGTGCACGACGGCGCCACGAGGCCCGCTGACGCTGAGCGCCGCATCCCCGCTCGCCGAGCCGGCGCAGGAGCCCCATGGCCCGGTCGAGATCCCCGTGCTGCTCCAGCGCGGAGCGGACATGCTCGACGAGCCGGGTGGCCTGCACGGAACAGGGCAGGACCCGGCCCGTCAGCGCATCGACCCCCTTGCCAGGCCAGCCGTCGCGCGCCGCTCGCCAGTAAGCGGCCCGCACCAGTTCGCTACAAGTCTCGGGGCCGGTGTGGCCGCGCTGTACCAACGCACTGGCGGTCACCACGAGCGCCCGGATCAGAACCGCCAGTGCGACGGTGTCCGCCACCTCCGCTGGAACATCCATGGCCCGGATCTCCAGAGTGGGGAGCCGGGGATTGGGCCGCACGTCCCAGAACGGAATGGCGCCATCCAGCATCGCCTCGGACTCCTGGAGGGCGGCGGTAAGCCGCTCATAGTGGCCCAAGGACTCGACATGCGGCGGGGCTCCGAGGGCTGGGAAGCGGCCTCTGATAACGGTGCGCCAGCTGGCATACCCCATGTCACGCCCGTCCAGAAAGGGCGAGTTGGCGCTCATCGCCACGAGCAGCGGCAGCCACGGCCGCAAGTGATTACCTACCAGCACCGCCATCTCTCGGTCGGGCACATGCACATGGATGTGCGCGGCGCAGATGGCGAATCCATCGAGCAAGGTCCCGAACTGATCCAGGCCCGCCCGGTAGCGCGGATGGTCCCCAACGATTGCCGGGCCCTCGCGCCCAATGACCGGTGTACCGGAAGCGCAGATACCGAGCCCTTCGGCCCGCGCGGCTGCCGCAGCGGCCCCTCGCACCGCGAGCAGTGCGCCGTACAGGTCGGCGCCCTCCCGGCAGGGAGGCGTTTTCACCTCAATCTGACACTCATCGAATTCCCCCGAGACGAGGTCACCCACCGTCTCCCGGGCGCGCGCCACCACCCGGCTGCCCAGCGATGCCACCGCCCGGCTGCCTGGATCGATGAGAAAGAACTCTTCCTCCACGCCCAGCAACGGAGCCAGGGCGCGGCCCGCCGGCCCCACTCCGGGGCGCGGCCCGCTGTTCATCGTCCCTCCGGTCCCCGCCAGTTCTCGGCCGCCGTTCCGGACCGGCGGCCGTGGGGAGGACCCGGGAAATGCCCGTTCGAGCAGGCCCGCCGACTCCAGCTCGGGCCTGCTGCGGCCCTGAATCCCAGCGAACAGGCGGTGACACCGAGACCCTCGATGACCTTCACCGTCATGGCACCTCCTTGCTCCGGTTTCTCCTGTCTACGCCGTACCCGGCCGGGGCGCGACTCCAGGAGCCGGGGTTGGTCAGTGCCAGCGGACCCGCAAGTGGCAGTGAGTCCACAACCGGGCTCGCCGAAGGATGCGTCTGCGGCAGCTGACGCGCAGGCCGTCGCCGGAGATGAACCCATGGACCGCAGTCCCGCAAACGAACGGGGCGGCGCGCCCGATCAGCCGCTCCATGTCCCGTCGTCCGCGTCGGCCTTCCGGCAAGGACGACGATCTGGCAAGTCGCGTCGGCGGGCGGGCGCCCTTGCGCGCGGCATCTGGCTGGCACCGTCCCGAACCCCACCGTCACCCTCACCGCACAGCCGGCCGACCGCCCGAGCTGCCATCGCGATCAGCCGTTCTTCTCCATTGCCTTACGGACGACGCCTTTCGTTCGGTCCATCAGCGCGGCCACGGGCCCGAGAGCAACGTTGGCCGCCCCCGACTCCACTCCGGGATGCGGCCGGGTGGGGGCCATGGCCTCGGCGGCCTTCACGGCCCTGGCCATCGCGGCAAGATTGGCGTCGTCGGTGCTGCGGCGAATGTGGGTGAATTCGTAGCGTTCCTCGGCGCGGGCGTGTTTCTGGACGTCCGTGCGAAGTTTCATCAGTTGCGGCATGAACCTCGGGTCGTCGGTATCGAGGTCGTCGAGCGCCGCCAAGGTTTCCTTGGCCGCCTTCTCCTCGGCGAGACGATCCTTTACGACTTGCTCACCGCCCGGCACGCTGCGGCGGGCGAAGGGGTGGACGACTTCCTCCTCCGCCGTCTCGTGAACGGCGAGGAGGCGCACGAGACGGCGGAACGCGTCGCGACGTTCGTCACCAGCCGCAGCCTCGACCTCGTCGAAGAGGTTGCGGATGTCGCCGTGCTGGCGCATGAGCAGGGCGACCACGTCGGTGTCGGGAGCCTGGTCGTCCCCGGCCGGGGGGTCTGAAGCTCGCTCCTATGCCCGTACCTCACTTGTCGCGCATGGCAGGGTCGGGTGGTCGCTTTCGGTCTGCACGCGGTATTCGCGGCCGAACATGGCGCCGTGCTCGGCCATAACCCGCTCGCTCGGCGGCTCCTCGCCACCGTGGATGCTCGAACCTCTCGTGCGCGCTCGCGGTCGGTGACCTTGGGGTCCTCGGGCAGGTTCGCCACCTCGTGGGTAAGGCCAGTGCGCAGCGGCCCTTGGGCCGTCCACTCGCGTATCCGCGGCCTTTCCGCTCCGACGTACTTCCAGCCGCCACCGCTTCCACTTCGGGCGGGCACCGTCCGGGACGTGATCCCCGGTTCAACAAGATCAGCACTACCGCCATCCGCTGCCCCGTCGGTCCCCACGGCCGGGCCCCGGGGTTGGTGAGCGCAGTCAGTGTCGCCGCCTTGGCGCTACCGGGGGAGAAGGGCGCTTACGGTCTTGCCGCCGGACGGCCAGCGGGTCCCTGCGGTGGTGCGGGCGAGGCGGTTGACCATGGGCCAGCCGAAGCCTCCGGTGCCGTCGTTCAGGCCGGGGGTTGGCATGCGTGGCGCCTGCAAGCTGGGGTCGTCGACGGCCACCTCGACGGTGTCGGGGTGGGCGGCCAGGCAGAGGGTGTAGGTGCCGCCGCCGTGGCGTAGGGCGTTGGTGACGAGCTCGGAGACGACCAGGACAGCGGTGTCGGCCGGTTCTGAAGCGACGGCCGGCTGCCGGAGGGCTTCGAGGAAGGCCCGGGTGGTGTCACGCGCATCGGCGACGGCGGTCGCGGAGCGGATGGTCGTGGCGTCGACGCACATCGTCAGGTTCACCCTGGCCTCTGGCTCGTCAATGCCCGGTCCTGCCTACCCGTCCCTCGCGCCCCGCCCGGCGCCCTCTTAACCCGACAGGTCCCGATTACCTCACCGTCGAACACACGAAAATCTATGTCGGCTGAAGTAGACATTGGGTGGTGGTGTGGTTATGGTTTCTCTCGTAGCCGAGATCAGCGAGGCCCGGCAGAGACGAACTGGCGGGCAGCAGTACACGCAGTTGCAGTGAGCAGGACGGTGCGGTGGTGGAGTTCCGAAGCCAGAGCGGTTGCAGGAAGGCGACGGGACTGACGGCCGGACCGGGTGGCCCGCAGTGATCAGGGGCTGCCGTGAGCAGTACCGCAGTGGCAGTTCAGTAAGTGCAGTTCGCAGTACCAGCAGTGCGGTTGTCAGTAGTTCCTCGGTAAAGGCGTCGGCTGCGGGCGCGCGTACCGGGAGGTTCGGCAGTGGGGTTCTGAGCCAGAGCAGACGCAGGATGGGCGACGGGGCTGGCTGCCGAAGAGTGGCGCTTGATCAGGTCACCAGCAGTTCGCATCACCAGTAGTACAAGCAGTACGCAGTCCCCGTTAGTAAGTAGTTGATCAAGAGGGAAGAACGGAGGAGTTGAGCGCCATCAGGATCGCCCGGGCGGAATCACTGAGCCCGGGTACCGCAGGACATCGACAGTGAGGTGGTCTCCGGTCAAGCAACCGCGATCCCCGCGCACCCGACAGTATCTAGGTCGGGTCTGCGGAAACAGAAGGCCGGCGCAGTACCAGGGTCGGCAGATGGTGTAGCAGTTCCTTCGGGGCCCTGGTGCCAATGGCACCAGGGCCCCTCCACGCGTTCCACAGAGAGGTGAGATGACAGCAGTCGACTCGTTTGGCCGTCTCGATGACGATGACTACCCCGCCTACACCATGGGCCGGGCCGCCGACATGCTCGGCACCACACAGGGCTTCCTCCGCGCCATCGGCGAAGCCCGCCTCGTCGCCCCGCTCCGCTCCGAGGGCGGCCACCGCCGCTACTCCCGCTACCAGCTGCGCATCGCCGCCCGCGCCCGGGAACTCGTCGACCAGGGCACCCCCATCGAGGCCGCCTGCCGCATCATCATCCTCGAAGACCAGCTCGAAGAAGCCCAGCGCAGCAACGCCGAACACCGCAACGCTGTCAGGCCGCGCGGCGCGGCGACGCCTGATCCGCTAGCGAGAAAGCCGTCGGCACGTATTCCTTGACCGCACACGGCCGACGGCAGAATGACGGCCTGACCGGCCGGCCGGCAGTAGCCCGCAGGCGGGGCTCCGACAACTTCATCGCCGGAGCCCCTTGACCGTGCAAACCCAGCCCTCAGCCGCTATGCGCGTCGTTCGGATCATGGTGTCCCGGCCCTCCGGACGGCAGCGTCTACGCGAGCGGCAGGGCGCTCTCCTCCTGCTCGTCGGGCCCTCGTGCGAATCCGGCTGTCAGCCTTCCCGGATGAAGCCCTCCCGCACCAGCCAGTCCTTCGCCACCTCGTGCGGGTCCTCCCCGCCCACGTCCACCCGCGCGTTCAGCCGCTGGGCCTCCGCCCCCGTCAGCCGCTTGGTGATCGGGGCGAGGAGGTCGGCGATGGCCGGGTACTTCCTCATTGTGGCGCTGTTCATCTCGGGTGCCGCGTTGTAATTGGGGAAGAAGTGCCGGTCGTCCTCCAGCACCTTCAGCTTGAGTTCGGGAATGCGGCCGTCGGTGGTGGCCGCCACACCGAGGGCGCAGGCCGCGCCCTCGGCGACCTGGGTGTAGACGACGCCGTCGTCCATCTTTTTGAAGTTCCCGCGCCGGAGGGCGAATCCGTACGTCTTCGCCACGCCCGGCAGGCCGTCCTCGCGCACCGAGAACTCGCTCCCGCCGCAGATCGTCGCCGCGCCCGGGTCTTTCTTCGTCAGACGTGCCACGTCGGAGAGTGTGCGCAGCCGGTACTTCTGCGCATTCGCCTGGTTCGCGACCAGCGCGTAGGTGTTGTTGAGCGGGGCGGCGCGCAGCCAGGTGATGCCGTTGCGGCGGTCCTCCTCGCGTACGGCCTCCCACTGCTCGGACGGGTCGACGACCCGCTTGGTGTGACCGAGGTAGGTGATCCAGGCCGTGCCGGTGTACTCGTACATCCCGTCCGCCGCACCGGACTTGACCGCCTCGCGGGCACCGATCGAGCCCTGGATGTTCGTCCGGTCCAGGACTTCCGCGCCGGCCGCTTTGAAGACCAGCCCCATGATCTGGCCCAGAATGATCTGCTCGGTGAACTCCTTTGAGGTCACGGTCAGTTGGGCGCCCTCCAGCGGTCGCCCCTTCCCGATGGAGCCGGGCTGCACCGAGTCGGCCAGCGGGCTGCCGCTGGTCAGACCGCAGCCGCTCAGCCCTGCGGCGGCGAGCAGCAGGGCGCCCGCGACGGCCGTCCGTACCTGGGCCAGGCGCATCAGTCCACCTCCAGGCCGCGTGGGCATAGCAGCAACTCGACGAGCGCCCCCACCCAGTCCATGATCAGCGCCATGGCGACCGTCAGTACGGAGCCGAGCACCAGCACCGGCATGCGCTGGTTGGTGATGCCGGAGGAGACCAGGTCCACCAGTAGCTGCTGGCAGCGTGCGCCCAGGTACTCCCAGAAGGTCACTTCTCGGGCTCTGCCTCAAGGTCGGTCCTCCAGCGGTCAGCGGTCCATACAGCGCCTGCCACGACTCCTGGCGCACCAGTTGGAGTGATCCGGAGCGGCACCGGATTCTCCAACGTGATCGCCGTCGAGGCCCGCACAATGCCATCGAATCCCCCCATCCGGTCGATCACGCGCTGCAAGTCGGCATTCGAGCGTGCCACCAAACGGCCCAGCATGTCACCACCCCGCCAGCGGCGAGGAGTACTTGGGCCGCGCCCGACGGGAGCCGCATCACCGGCTCAGCCGGCCCCATCTACGCGAACGCCCACCCCTACGCGTACCCGACAGAGATAGCAAAGTGGTTGTCAGCCACAGCTTCCCAGAACTCAACACCCGGCAGTTGACCCTGGTGGCCGACTGACCACCTCCAGCACCACGGCCGGGGCTGTAGGCCCGCGGCGGCCTGGTGACACTCAGCCTCACGTGCCCTCACTTGCACATGAGGATGCTGTCGCAGACCACCGCGCAGGGCCGGATAGCCGACCAGAACACTACTGCGACGCGAGGAGCGGTGCCGGCACACGGTCTCCGGCAGGAGTGCTGGGCCGAGAAGGGGGACCTGCGGGGGCCGGTATGCTGGGGCTGCTGCGGCACCTCCCACCCTCACCCACGTGGTGAGTTACGGCCTGCGGTGGTCGAGACGTCTCATGGCATGAGGATGAAACACAGGTGCTGATAGCGGGCCGGTATCGGCTGCAGAACGTGGTCGGTCGGGGAGCGGTGGGGGAGGTCTGGCGGGCCTTCGATGAATCGCTCGGCAGACCGGTGGCGGTGAAACTGCTGCTCCCCCAGGGCGCCGACCCCAGCGCCGCCTCCCGCTTCCGCCTGGAGGCGCAAACGGCCGGATGCCTCAACCACCCGCACGTGGTCGGTGTCCTCGACTTCGGCGAGCACGAGGACCGTCTGTTTCTGGTGATGGAACTGGTCGAGGGCGACAGCCTTGCCCGGCTCGCCGGTTCCGGCCCGCTGCTTGCCGAGCGCGTGGCCCTTATCGCTGCGCAGGCCGCCGCCGGGCTTGCCGCGGCCCACCGGCAAAACATTGTCCACCGGGACATCAAGCCTGCCAACCTCCTGCTGGACACCCACGGCGCGCTGAAGATCGGCGACTTCGGTATCGCACGGTTCGTCGACGATCCCGGTGCCGCCCTCACCGCCACCGGACAGATCGTCGGCACCAGCCTCTATCTCGCGCCCGAGCGCGCCCTGGGCCGGCCCGCCGGCCCTGCCTCGGACGTGTACGCGCTGGGTTGCGTGCTCTACCAACTCCTCACCGGACGGCCGCCGTTCCAGGCGGACACCGCCCTCGCGATCCTCCACCAGCACCTCGACGCCTCCCCCGTGCCACCCCGGCAGCTCGGCACCAGCCTCCCGCCTGCCTTCGAGAGCTACCTGCTCGGGCTCCTGGCCAAGCAGCCCGAGGACCGGCCCACGGCCCATCAGGTGGCGGACTGGTTCGGGCGCGGAGCCTGGCGCGGGGCGCCGGAGCCCCTGCCGCAGGAACTACCGGACCAGGGCCGCGGGCCCGCACCCTCCACCGTGCGCGGGCCGCACATCACCGGCCCGGACGCCGCCGTCCCCGGCCCCCCAATACCAGGCACCGCCGTACCTGCACCCTCTGTAGGAGGCGTCTATGTCCCGGCAGCGGAAACGGAGTGGAAGACGACGGTGCACCGGGTCGCGCCGCACCACCCTCGCCTGCCGATCTCCCGCCGTTCCCGCCTGATGGCGCTGCTGGGCGGTGCCGCCTTGTTCCTCGTAGCGCTATTCGCCGGCTTGACGTGGTTCTCGCCCGAGACCGGTACGGCGCAAGTGCCGCAGGCTGAGCCGTCCGCGCTCGTGAACCCTTCCATCTCACCGCCCCCGGCAACGAATGGGACGGCTCCATCACCTTCGCCCACACCCTCGCTCTCCTCATCCGCTGCGCAGACCCCCGACGCGGAGACGGCGGCACCGGCCGACGCCAAGAAGAGCCCCAAGGCAGCGGGGAAGCACGGAGGCAAGGGCAAGCACTGACCAGGGTGTACCGAGCAGCGTGGTCACTTGGTGCGGCCCTGACCGGACGACCCCCGGCCTACAGCGAAGGACTCCCCGGTCGCAACAGCTTTTACCGCCTCGCGCGTTGAGTCCGGCCAAGAGCGGGATGCCGGACAGACATGAGTCGGCAAGAGGACCGGCGTTGCGTAGAGATGCTCGTCGACCGCTTGGAGCACATGGTGGCGCCGTGGACACCTGTCCCCCGCAGTGGCCGGACCGTGGGCGACAAGTGACGATCCACGGTGAACGCATGGGCACCGCGTACGGCCTGTTCGGCACGCTCTCTTTCGCCCATGCGGTCGGCGTCGCTTTCCTGGTCCTGGCCGGGCTGACTCCGGTCCAGAGGTGGCCCCTGCAGGTCTGGAGCACTCCGGGCCGCCAGTGCCGCACGTTGCTGCCCAAGCTCGGTTCCGCGCCGGTTCCGCCAGGTCGATGCGCCCCTCGTCAGCCTGTAAAGAGCCAGCAAAGACGTGACCCGGAGCTCACGCGCTGCCACGGAAACCCGATTCTCCGTGACCGGCTCGAACCGGGTGCAGTCGGCCTGCTGTCCGGGTGCGATCACCAGCGGGCGGCACCGGCCGTCGGCGCTGAGGTGGACCTTGGAGGCCCGCCGCGCGAGCGGCCCAGACCCTCACCCGGAGCAGCGCCCCACCTACCAGGTGCGCCGCCGATTCCAGGCAGCGCTCACGACGAATGATCAAGTTGGAAAAGGGCGGGGGGCCATCCTGCTCCAGCGCGTGAGCGGTCGGCCGCTCCAAGGTGGACCATGGAAGCCAAAGCACTCCATGGGTACGGGCCAGGGCCACGGACTGGCGCGAGCAGAGGCCCTTGTGGTCCGGCGTATGGAAGGAGTGCCCGTGTGAGCACAGCCGATGGGCGTCCGGCTGACGCCGGCCGGCCGGAGGAGCAATCGTCGCAGCCGAGCGGGCTGATGGACCTTCTCGGCGTTGCCGCGGTGCTGCTGGATGCCGATGGGCGGATCGTCTTGTGGAGCCCGGAGGCCGAGGAGCTGTTCGGCTATACCGCCGAGGAGGCGCTCGGGCAGTACGCTGCGCCGCTACTCGTTCACGAACAGCACTGGGATCTGATAATCGAGCTGTTCGCCGAGGTCATGGACACCGGGGAGCGGTGGGCCGGGGCGTTCCCCATCCGGCACAAGGACGGCAGCACTCGCTCGGTGGAGTTCCGCAACATGCGGCTGCTGGACGACCTCGGCGACTTCTACGCCCTTGGCATGGCCACCGACAGGTCAAGGCTTCGGAACGTCGAACGGGACCTCGCCCTGTCCACCCGGCTGATCTCCCAGTCGCCCATCGGGCTGGCGATCCTCGATACCGATCTTCGGTACGTGGCCGTCAACCCCGCTCTGGAGCGGATGCACGGCATTCCCGCGGAAGACCATCTGGGCCGGCACTACCGCGAGATCATGACGTCGGCGAAGTTCGAGGGGCCGGAGGCCGGGATGCGGCAGGTCCTCGAGACCGGGGTTCCCCTGGTCGACGAGTACACCATCGTGGGCCACACCCCCGCCGACCCGCACATGCACGCCTGGTCGATCTCGCTGTACCGGCTGGACGATTCCCAGGGGCGCGTGCTCGGGGTGGCCGACCTGGTGGTGGACGTCACCGACCGCTACCAGGCGGCCACGGAGGCCGCCGAGGCCCGCCGGCGTCTGGCGCTCATCGCCGACGGCTCCGCACACATCGGCACCACCCTGGAGGTCGAACAGACCGCCCGAGAGCTGGCCGGCGTCACCGTTCCCGAGCTCGCCGACATGGCCACGGTCGACGTCCTCGACTCCGTCCTCGACGAGCACCGCCCGCCCCTGGGTGACGGCCCCGCGGTCTTCCGCGCCCTCGCGGTGCACGCCGCCTACGCCACCGAAGCCATCCAGGCCGCCGACCCGCCCGGCCAGATCGCTTCCTACGACGCCGACCGGCTCCCCACCGAATGCGTACGCACCGGCCGACCGATCCTGATCTCCCACATCGATGACGCCGCCCTGGCCCGCATCGCCCGCGACGACCGCGCCGCCACGGTGCTGACCCGCGCCGGCGTGCACTCCTACATGCTGCTCCCGCTCACCGCCCGCGGCCAGATCCTCGGAATCCTGGGCCTGAGCCGCGCCCGCAACCCGCAGCCCTTCACCGAGGACGACCTCGCCCTCGCCGGCGAACTGGCCTCCCGCGCCGCCGTGTGCATCGACAATGCCCGCTCACACCAGACGGTGCGCAACGCCTCCGAGACGCTTCAGCGCAGCCTGCTCCCTGACCACCCGCCCCACCTCCCCGGCTTGGAGGTCGCCTCCCGCTACCGGCCCGCACAGGCCGCCTACGAGGTCGGCGGCGACTGGTACGACGTCCTCCCGCTCGACGGCGACAAGACCGCACTGGTCGTGGGCGACGTCATGGGCAGTGGCATCGACGCCGCCGTCACCATGGGCCGCCTGCGCACCGGCACCAGCGACTTCGCCGACCTCGACCTCAACCCCGCCCAGGTCCTCCACCACCTCGACAAAATCACCTCAGGGCTTGAGCAGTACATCGCCACCTGCGTCTACGCCGTCTACGATCCACACAGCGCGGAGTGCCACATCGCCACCGCAGGCCATCTGCCCCCCGTCCTGATCCGCAACGGCAAGCACCCGCAACTGCTCGACCTGCCCACCGGCACCCCGCTCGGAGTCGGCGGTGTCCCTTTCATGACCACGACCTTCCCCGTCGGCTCTGGTGATCGGCTGGTCCTGTACACCGACGGACTCGTCGAGGTCCGTCATCACTCCATCGACGAACGCCTCGACACCCTCCTCCGCCTGCTTGACGCACCCGACCGCACCCTGGAGGAAACCTGCGACCGGCTCCTTCGCGAACTCCGGCTTCCCGCCGACCCGGATGATGTTGCCGTGCTCATCGCACGCATGCAGCCCCTCGCGGAGACGGGCGATCTCACGGTGGATTAGACCCTGTCCGATGGGTCAGGTGACCTGCCCGAGCTGAGGTCGTTCCGGCGAGTGTGGGGCGGGGCGATCTGGCGGATCAAGAGTGGGCTCGGCTGGAGCCGCACTTGCCGAAGAGCGTGGGACGAGGCGGACGTTGGAAGAGCCAACGCAGGGTGCTCAACGGCATTCTCTTCCGGCAGCGGACCGGTGTCCCGAACCGTGATCTTCCATCACGGTTCGGGAAGTGGAAGACCGTGCACGACAGGCACCGCAGGTGGTCAGCGGACGGCACGTGGGAGAGGGTCCTGCGGGCCGTCCAGGCCTATGCCGATGCGGAAGGCCGGATTGACTGGAGTGTTGTCAGCGTGTACTCGACCTCCTGTCGAGCCCCTCAGCACGCCGCGGGCGCCCGTATCGACGCGCCGCGTATCCCTGACACGCAGTCGACCTGTTCAACATCGTTCAGATGAGGCCCTGGGACGTTCCCGTGGCGGGCGGACCTGCAAGATCCATCTGGCCGGTGAGGGCGGCGACCGTCCGCTCGCGTTCGTCATCACCCCCGTCCAGTGGGGCGGTGCCCCACAACTGATTCCGGTCCTCGAACGCATTCGTGCGCCACGTCCGGCCGGCGGACACCCACGGGCCCGCCCCGATCACCTGGGCGGCGACAAGCGTGCATCGTCGGCGACGGGGGGCCGCTGGTGCCAACGCGCCGTGCGGCTGGCCACCGAACGCCTCGAAGTGCAGCTCGCCTTCCCCGCCGCCCTGGACTGCTCGAAGCCGCTGCCGGCGGACGCCTGCAGGTCATCACCAGCGCCACCACGCAAGATCAGCGCCGCACCGCCTGAGCTCGTGTGGGCAAACTCAGGCCGCAGGCGTCTGCTGGAGGGCTGACGAGGGAGATGATGCGGCAACCGTCGCCGAGGAGCAGCTCCTCTCTCCCCGGTGCGCAAGCGATGGTTCAGGCCGGCCCCCGCTTCCTTGACCGGCCCCCGCTTCCTTGAGGGGTCGTGAAGCCCGGCCGGTAGTGCTGGTAGTCGTGCCGTGCATGCCGAGGACAAAGTGCGCCACTGCGACCGACGCGACGACATGAGGGCGGGCTCGAATCCGTCACCGATCCGAGCCGTCGCGTCTCCGCGGGGGACGGTGTACGCGCCCAATCAAACGATGCTGCGCCGGACGGGTTTCGACTGCTGTCGTAGCCGTACCTCACCTCATGCGGCAGGGGTGGCTCGCAGGTGAGGCCTCGCGACGGGAGCCGCTGGCGCTCACCCGAACCAACCGCGGCCTGTTGGCCGATCCGCTCGCTGAAGACCACCGGACGCTGCCGGGACCGGGGGCTGCGGACATCACGCATCCTGACGCGCTGATCTGTCCGATCCTGAGAGGCGATTGGGTTCCTCAGCAAGCGGTCACCTCGTCGCTGAGCCGACTCCGCCGCCAAGGCGTCCTCAGCCCTGTGCCCGCCGGGTGCCGTGGAACGGAAGCGGGCAAAAGGCCACCGGCCGGTGAGGGTAGGCCGGGACGATGGGCGCAGCACGCACCGCACCCGCCGTGATCGTCCCGCTTCCGGGCCGGGCGTGTGGGCACCACGCCCAACCTTTCAGCGGGTCGGGCAATTGGGCACACAGTGGTGTTAATACGGTCTCTGTCCGGGAACCCGTGATGCGACAGCCGGAGAAGCCGGCTGCCGGAGCGAGAGGCGGCGTGCCGTGGGGCATGGCGGCGATGTGATTGCGGAGCTGACCACCGACCACCGTGAGGTCGACGACCTCTTCGCGCAGTTCGATGACGCTCCTCCCGGCAGCGAGGCCCGCAAGCAGCTGATGGATGCGCTGACGATCGAGCTGGTCCGGCACTCCGTTGCCGAGGAGCAGTACCTCTACCCCGCGGTGCGCGAGCACCTGGAGGAGGGCGATGTGCTGGCGGACAAGGAGCTCGAAGACCACGCCCGCGTCGAGCGGCTGCTCAAAGACCTCCAACAACGCGACGCTGGTGATCTCGACTTTGACCGGCTGGTGGTGAAGCTGCGCACCGAGGTGACCGCACACGTCGATGACGAGGGGAACTACCTCTTCACCCAGCTCCGCAATGGTGTCCACCCGTATGTGCTGGAGGAGCTGGGCGACAAGATCCGCCAGGCGAAGAAGACCGCCCCCACCCGGCCTCACCCCGCTGCCCCCAGTACGCCGCCGGCCAACAAGCTGCTCGCGCCGGGGCTGGGGCTGGTGGACCGGGTCCGTGACTACGTCAGCGGGCGCGGCCAGTAGTCCGCCGCCTCACAGCCCTATGCACATACGAAAGGCGAAAAAAGCATGCCTGTGGCACGCGACATCATGACCCCCGGCGCGGAGTGCATCGGGGCAGAGGGCAGCGTCCTGGACGCAGCCCGCAAGCTCACCGATATGGGGGGCTTACACGCTGTGGAGCGCAGGTGAATCCGCGATCTGATAAGAAGCCATTGTTCAGCCGCGTGGTGACCGAAAAGGGTCCTGGTCGGGTGATCTTTCGGTGGGCGAGGCATGATGGCAGGGCCTCTTGGTAGCTCGGGGGTCCGACCCCATCCGAGCGGTTCCAGGAGGCCCTGTTGTCGCAGTTGTACGCGCCCGAGCCCGTTCGATTCAACTCGACCACCGTGCGGCAGAGGTGACAAGCGCCGGCCCGACCGAGACGCCCAGCACAAGTGCGCTGCCGAGAGCCGTGGCCGCGCGAGTGCGCGGCCGAGGTCGCCGGTCCCGCGGGTGCTCAGCGGATCTTGGGTGAGCCGTGCAGGCGCCAGGTCTCGGCGCCCTCGCCGTCGCTGTCGATGTCGTACTTGATGTAGGCGTCAGCGGACCATCGGCCGGCTGTGCGTACTAAGGAATTGGTGTCCGTGAAGCCGCGCTTGTGGCCCGTTTAGCTGCGTCCGCCACGGCTTTCATGGCCTTGTCGTAGCGTCGCAGGACGGTGATGGCAGCCATGGAGATCAGACTCGGGCCGCACAGAAGAGACGCGAGCCACCAAGCGTCCTGGGCGACGTATACGCCAGCTGCGAGCATGGCGACGCTCAGGACCGCTCCGACAATCAAACTCGTCGTCCGGAACTGAAGCTGCTGCCTCTCCCGCGCGGCCCGAACCCTCTGTTCGTCCGCCTTCTCCTGCATACTCAGCTGTTGCACGCGGGCCTCGTGATCCCGAATCAGCTGCGGCTCAATCGCGTCCAGGGCAATCTTGAGTTGTTCCGGCCCACCGAGTACCTGCCCCCACTTCATGGCGATTTCCAAGCCGGCAAGGATTGCTGGTTGCTCGCTTTGCGGCATGGGTACTGCGCTACGGTTCTCCGCATTCACTGCATATTTGGTGGCGGGCAACGGTTCACGCTGACACCCCTGCGAGATGCGCACCCTGGCATCGGCCGACCAATCGTCCTGGATGGGCGGCTGATACGAAATGACGGGTGAGCGGGCCAGAGCAGTCAGCACCATCGAGGTAACCGACCGACACGACGATCGGGACTGCCGAGCAGGGCGGCTGCTGGTGTTCCTGGGGCTGCGATCGGCGAGGGTACGGCGTTCGACCCGCGACGACCTCGCGGTTGCCGCGTCCCGCGGAGCCACGTAGGCCGAGTAAGGCCCTGCCTCGCCCGCCACAGACGGCTGATCAGCAGCTCGATCCCACTCTTGACCCCGGAAACGGACAGCCACCTCAACCTGACCGCATGCGGCGGGAGTTGAGTCGGACGCGGTGCCCATGTGGAGAAGCTCCTGGTAGCCGGGTGATCGTCGAGATCAGCTGTCCAGCCAGGAGCCTCCGCGTGTTTGTCTCCCCATCGGGGATAGATCCGTCCACCTCGACCCTGCGCTCCCTCACCCGCGAGCCGGCTGCACGGCATCGTGCACAGGGCACGCGGTGGAGCCGACTGCCCACAGGACGCCGCCAGGCGCTGCTGGTACTGGCGACGCGGCGGCGATGCGCTTCCGGGTCGCCTTAGCCGTGTCACCGCAGGTCAACGGTGAGGGAACCCGCCGAACCCGCCACCGAACCCACCGCCGTGATCACCCGGCCCATGGGGGCCGTCATGGCCGTCACGGCCGTCATGGCCGTCACGGCCGTCATGGCCGTCATGGCCGTCATGGCCGTCATGGCCGTCGTCCGGGCCACCCGGCCTTCGCGAGAAGGTGACGGTGTCGCAGTAGATCACCGGCCCGGGTGTGGTGGGCGGGGTAGGGCCGTCGGAGCGGATGCCCTCGCTTTCCAGGATCATCAGGCGCAACGGCCCTCTGCGTCGTCCGGGCGGTATCGGGATCTGGCCTGTGTAGAAGGGCGTTCGGGAGGACTCCGCGTCGATGGAGGTGAGTTGGATGGTGGTGTCTTCGAGGGTCACCCAGCCGAGGTCATCATCGTCGACCAAGCTGTTCCGGCGTTGCAGCGTGGCGGTGATGCGCGGCGGCAGAGAGCCTGTGGGGTCCCAGGAAGGGCCGGTGAGGCTGACCGACAGCGGATCGCCAGGCGTGACCCTCAGTTCGCGGTCGGGCAGGGTGCGCACCAGGTCGGTGAGGACGGCCGTGGAGGAGATCTCGGCTCCGGGGATGGAATCCGGCTGGTAGCGGACCAGGGCGAGCCGGACGAAGGGCAGGCATGCATCGCCGGTGTCCAGATCCAGGTCGCAGAACCAGCGGCCGGCCGTGTCCTTGTCCGCATCGGACTTCGGAGTGCCCGCTTCGAACTGCGGGGTGAAGCCGACGACCGTGACCGGGAGGGGGCCCGACGGTGTGGAGAGGGAGAGCTTGCCGGACTGCCGCTCCGCGTTGGTGAACATCTCCGGGGTGGGGGCGAAGACCGGCGCGGAACGGTGGATGGGGTCGCGGCCCATCAGGGTGACCCAGGCGTCCCGTACGGACTTCGGATCGCCCCCCGGCGGTTCGCCGAGAACGACACCGAGCAGTTCGCCGTCTCCGGACGAGAACCAGGGACGGTCCAGGTACACCCGGATTCCGCGACCGCGCCGTTGGTGGACGATGGGACCGGGCGGCCCGCCGACGTGCTCCAGGGTGAGCGTGGGCACGCAGTACAGCAGCCGTGGCGCCATGGGGGGCTTGCTGCTCGGCACCGAGTACTCCTGCGCCTTCCCCTCTACGGTCAGCAGGTTCCGGCCGGGTGTGGCGAACTTCGGTGGGAAGTAGTCGGCGAACTTGCTGCCGGCCACCGGGTGGTAGCGCACCGTCCGGTGCTTGGTGTCGCCGAATTCATGCTTCGCGGGGGTGGGCGGGTGAGGGTGGGGCTTGTCGTCCTGATTGCCCTGGGGGTCGGCGGGGTGCGCCGCCGCAGCCGCGGCGTCCGCTTTCCCCTTGTCCTCGGCCGCCTGGGTATTGAAGGTCAGGACGCCGTTTTGGAGGAGGGCGGGTTCGGCGCCCGGGACGCCGTTCTGCCCCGCCGCCCACGCCGTCAGCAGAGCGAACACCGGGGCGGCCATCTCGCGAGTGTTGCGGCCCGCGAGGCCGGCGTCCGTCACCTCGGTCCACTCGGCGATCAGGTCGATCCGGTCCGTAGTGCCCTCGTCCAGCGCGACGGAGCCGATTAGGTGCTCGGCCGTCGCTCCAGAGGCACGGGGGACCGTTGGCGGCGGCAGGGCCAACACCGGTGATTTCATTGGCTGTTGCACCGCATGGACGAGTGTCAGTTCCTGCCAGGGGGTGAACATCCAGTGCCGACTGGCTGCGGCCAGCGCCAGCGTGTCGTCGGTGCGTCGCGCCTCTGCCGCTCTTCGCGTCGCCGCGTCCCCCGCCGTCTCCGACGCCAGCCTCGGTACCGAGTCCTGCTGCTCCCTACACCACCCGGCCACGCCCATGACTTTCTCGTCGAAGTCGATCCTGGAGCACACCCGGACGGTCGCCACGACACCCTTCGGCAGCGATACGGTCAGCACCCGGGACGCCTCGTCGAAGCGCGGCGGGGCAGTGCCTTCGGCCAGCCGCAGCCGCAGGGACCGGGGACGGTGCCAGACCTCGCCGTCCCAGGAAACCGGGAAGGGCTCCCCGTCGGGCATGCCCGGCAGATCCAGGAAGACCGCGCCCGTGGACAGCGGATCGGGAAGGTAGGGCAGCTCGACCTGCACGCCGGTGTGCAGAACGGTGTTCACGGGGTTGTTGGGGTCCGCCGCCGAAGACTTGATCGGCTCCACTTGAACCTCCGGCTGAGACGGGGAGGTGTCGCTCAACGAGCCGCTCTCCCGGGTGGCCAGATCGTAGACCGCGTCCTGCATGGTCCGGTCCGTGGATCCGATGGCCTCGTCCAGCAGTCCGTGCCACTCGACGCACCGCAGCGACGCCTTCGGTGCCACCACATGACGTTCGTCGGTCCCCCGGTACGGTCCGTGCCCTTCCGCGGTGACCAGGGACGACCGGTTGAATTCCGCGGCGTACTGCTCGGCTGTCCGGCCGCCTCCGGTGCCGGTTCCCGCGCCCGCGCCGCAGTCGACGGCGAAGCCGCTCTTGAGGCCAAGGCTGGTGAGGGATTTGCAGCCGGGATCACCGTCGGCACCGCTGCCCGTGAAGCCCTGGGCGCGCTGCTCTTCGGCGTACGCGGCCTTGGTCTCGTTGCCGAAGATTCCGTCCGCGCCGTGGGGGAGCAAGTGTGCGTGTCCGTGGTCCATCAGGGCCTGCTGGACGATGCGGACGTCTTCGTTGCGCTTGCCGAATGTGACGTTGACCAGGGCCACGGTCCGCACGGTCCCGGCCGGGGGCGGGCCGGCCCCCGGGCTGCTCCGGATCACCATCCGGAAGGCCGAGGAACCTTCCTCGAAGGCGAATCTGGGCACTGTGGCCGGGGCAAGGACGGGCTCGAACCTCTGGAAGGGCTGCAGTCCGGCCCCGCCGGGGAGCATCAGGGCCGCTGCGTCGTTCGGCGCGGCGGCGGATTCCGCCTGCAGGACGGCGTCGGCCTCCTCCCTGGTAAGACCGTTGCCCGCCAGGTCGACAGTACGCAGCCGTAGGCGGTAGTGGTGGCCGAACCGCAGCCTGGGCAGCGAGCCGGGCCGTGTCTTGACCATGATCTCCAGCGGCAGTTGCGTCTGTGCCGCGTTGTTGAGCGGCTTCGGGAGGTTGGGAGGACGGTGATCCTTGACGGACCCCTCGTCGATGTCCAGTACCAGGCCCGGGCGGGGCGCGGACAACGACCACCCGTCCCAGGTGACCAACTGCTCGGGCACGTAGAGGTGGTCGGGGTTTTTGGCGTCGCTCGGCGGTGAGGCCAGATGGGCCTGGAAGAAACCTTCGTCCGAGGCCGTGAGCAGGACCGGCCCGTCGCGTGGCTGCCGGTACTCCACGACGCGCTCGTGCAGTGAGAACCATCTCTGTCGTTCGTCGTCCCAGATGTCCATCCGGTGGCCGCGGATCAGGTCCTCGGCGATCAGTTCAGGGGCGGCCTCGGGCTCCTGCGCTTCGTGTGGGGCGACTGCCCCCGGAGGCTGCGGGCCCGGCTCCGCCCCCTGCCCGTTCCTCTGCTGCTCGATCACGCGGGCGAAGGCGCCGTCATGCTCGACCGCCCGCGTGAACTCGTCCGTAAGACTGTCCAGGCGCTCGCTCCTGACCAGCGAGATCCCATGGGTACGCACCGGGGAGAGTCCCGTGGCGTCCTTGGGGGGCGAGATCATCTTGCGCGCGGCGCCGTCGATGTCGGCCTGCTCGACGGCGAAATTCTTTGTCACCGCCACGAGGCCGCGGGACGGCGGCGGCAGCGGCTCCTCGTCCGTGAGGGCCCTGCCCGCGGGCACGAAGGCATGACGGTCCGGAAGGAAGACGTAACGAGTGCGAGGGGCAACATCGTGCGAACGGTCCCCCAGTGCCGGCGCCCAGTGGGGGGTGACGCTCAGGATCCGTTGGCCCGAGGAGACGGGAAGCAGGTCGGCCGGCAGGACGAAGTCCAGGACGAGGCCGAGGGCCCGGAGCAACTTGGGATGGTCGCCGAGCGAGGTGAGCATCTGGTGGAAGTCGGGATTTTGCTTGGGCGGTCGCGGCCGCCGGATCGGTTCTCCGTTGGCGAGCGTTGGGGCGGGGGTCATGTCGAGCGCGTGGAAGCCCTTCAGCCCGGCCAACTGCGGAGGCATGGGGGGCTCGCCGTCCGCGGCGGCGTCGCCGGTCGCTGTGGCCACGTCCCTGGTGCCCGTTGCGGTGTCACTCGCTGAGCGCAGCAGCGCCCTTGTGGAGGGCGGTGTCTCGGGCGACATCTTGGCCGCTTCCACATACCTTTCCTTGGTGAACGTGCCGACTTCGTTCGCCGAGTAGGTGTGGAATGTGTCCGGGTCGGTGTGGCTTTCGAAGACGTAGGGGTCCAGCGGCGTCTCCCTGCCGAAGAGGCTGTTCCACAGATCGGTGCCGGGGGGTGGGCCCAGAGGCTTCAGACCGCTGATGAAGGGCGTCGAGGATGCGGAAGTACGGTCCCCGGTACCGAAATCGAAGGTGGCCGCTTTGACCTTCTCCGGCCAGGAAAGGAAATCGGGGAAGTTCGGTCCCAGCGTAGTGCGCTTCGTCGTCCTGTCGGATGTCACCAGTCGCGGGGCGATGAACACCGACACCCTGAGCTGCGTACCGTCCTTCGAAAGACCGGCGGGGAGAACGGTCCAGTTGATGTGCTGTTCGAAGTCCATTCTTGTCTCCCCGCGGCTCACGCGGCGAATGCCGCGCAGTACTCACGCCAGTCATGTTCTTTCGAGATGCACTGGGCGAAGGTCGGGTCGCCCGGCGCGCCGGAGAAGCTCCGCTCCAGTTCGAGCTTGACGGACTTGCTGAAGAAGGCGATCCGCACGCTGACCGTGAGGGTGCCCCGTCCGCGGACCACTGACTGGCCGTCGTGCTTTTCGTAGCTGAGTTCCAGATAGAACTCGACGGAGACCGTGACGATGCCCAGGACGGTGAGGAAGCCGTTGCACCGCAGATATCCGCCCAGGGTGATGTCGCCGTCCGCGAACAGGAAGTGGATGCCGGCCATGACCGACACGCCGCCGCTCGCGACCCCCAGGTCCAGTGCTGCGCTGCCGCCGAACTCAAGGGCGCCCTCGACCGCCTTCACACCGCTGGTGTCGACCAGCATCGAGAAGTAGCCGCCGCCCCCGAACAGCGAGACCGTGACGTTGAAGGGGTGCTTCTGCTCGGAGACCGAGAAGCGGAAGGAAACCGGCTTGTTGTCGAAGGGGATCGCCACCTCCGCAGACAGGGCGAGGTTCGACAGCATGAAAACGCCGAGCGGAATGGCCGGAAGCGCGAGTTTGTAACCGACACGAATACCGCTGGGCTGGATGTCCAGGAACGCGCCGGAACCGAAGACGTCGGCGGGCAAGGCGGTGCGCAGGCTGTTCAGGAACTCCAGCTCATTGCTGAACTTGAGCTCCACGCCGGAGGCCGTCACATCGGGTTTCTTTCCCGGGCCGGTGCTGAACTTCAATTCCTCGAACTCCACTCGGGCCATACCGAAGAAGTTCATCGCGAAGTGGCTCAGTTTGCCGTCCACGGTGGCCTTGTCGACGGCATCCTTGGAACGGACGGTGCGGGCGTCCAGGATCAGTGAGGCCTTGGACACATCGATAAGGGCGTTCGGGTCCGGCTTGTTGTCGGGCGTCTTGGGCGGATCCAACGGAGGCTTCCACACATACCGCAGTTCCTTGCCCTGGCCGTCGGCCAGGTCGCGGATGCGCAGCACGGGCGCCGGCAGTTGGCCTTTCGCGTCGTTGAGTATGGCCGCGATCTGGTCGTCGCCGAGCTGACGCAATGTGTCGAAGTTGTCCTTGACCAGGCTCTTCAGATACTTGCCAAGGTCGATGCCGAGCAGCTGGGCCCCGCCGAAGGCATTCCTGATGGTGTCGATGTCATTCGCCCCGACGACCGCCCCACTGGCGTCCGTGGCGAAAACGTCCGGGACAACGCCTGCCCGACTGGTGATCGTCTTCACCGCGGAATCAGGGCTGGAAAGTCCACCGGCCTGCTCGGCCCCGAAGGTGAGGCTGAGCGGCTTTTGCAGATCCAGGTACGCGCCCGCCGGGTGTCCCTCCATGGTCTGCCGCAGATATGTATCGTTGAACACGACCTTGAGATCACCGCCGTTGGGGGTGAATTGCTCAACGGCGGGGACACGTACCGCCGCCTCGTGCACACAGGGCTGGCCCACCACAGGGATGCCGCCCTTCGGGCCGAGCCCGAAGGTCAGGGTGCCCACTGCGTGGCTGGTGCTGCCGGGGGCCCCGGCAGGCGGCTGCGCCATGGCCATCACTTGGCCGTTCATCGGGCGTTGCAGGCGATCGCCCAGCTGTGGTTCTTTGTTCTTGTCGTACAGCTCCGTCAAACGCCCCTGTTCATTGGGCGTTCCGTCCGCCACGAACACCAGCGGCATGGTGAAACTGACCTTTCGGCCCTCGCTGTCCGTGCCGATCAGGGTGAACTCGAAGTCCTTGAGGGAGTCACGGAGAACCACCCAGAAGGCATCGGGCTTTGTAGTGGGCGGTCGAATCAGTGGGGTGACGCGATCGGTGATACGCAGCGTACGGAAGGGCATTTCGCGTCCCGCATGCGGAAAGCCGGTGCTCGCCCCGTACTCGACCTCCGGCTGCTTGACGACGATGTACTCCTCCTGCTGCAGGTAGGCGACGATCCCGTCGTTCGGCCGAGCAACGAACACGCGCCGGGTCTCCGTCACGTCCAGGGCTTCATGACCGGTGCACAAGCGGCCGTGATTGACGACGCGGACGTACTGGTCACGCCCCAGGCCCGTGATGTGGTCATAGGCCACCAGGCTCGGGGCACGCCGGCCGACCAACGTGTAGCGGTCAATGGCCGGCTGCGACAGCGGCTCCCAGGCGCCGTGCAAGTGGGCCGAGGCCCCTAGGGGCGTGACGAGGAACTGCTCCGCGTGCAGGGGCGCGCTGTGGACTTCGAGGGGCCCACCTGGCCCTCCGGGCAACTCAACCCGGCTGGTGAGGGTGACGAGGTCTTCCAGGGTGGCGCCGGCAACTGGGGCACCCCCTGGCAGAGCACCCCGGCCCGTGGCCGTCGCGAAGGCCCGCAGCTGAACGTCGCCGTCCCGTTCACCGTGCAACCGGGCGTGCCACAACGCGACGCGGCCGTCGAGCTGTTGGGGTCCTGTGCCCCCCACCCAGTCCACGGGGGCGTCGTAGGTGATCAGCAGCCGGGTGGGGAACTCGATGACACTTCTGGGGAGGCCCTGGAAGACCGACGATCCCGGCGTGTCCGGGCTCTGCGGGCCGACCGGCACCGTCATCGGCACCAGACGCGCCCAGTCGAGCAGCGCGTCCAGCGACAGGTCCAAGCCGTCGATGCTCTCCGGCACTGCGAAAGCCAGACGGGCCGAGTCGGCGGTGACTGCCTTTATGGGAGCAGTGACGGCGTTCAGATTCAGGGGGACCTCTTCCACTACGTGCTGCGCCGGCAGCCCGGCCAGGACGAACGCGGGCTGGGCCCGGTCCCGTCGCACCAGGCGGCGGCCGTCGAAGCGCAGGTTGACCAGCGCGATGTCGACGACGAGCATGTCCGCGGGCCGCACCACCCGGAACGGCCCCTCCGCGACGTCCACCTCGTGCGGCGGCGGGGGTTCCGGGGGTCGGTCGGGGCCGGGGCCATGGTGCGGCGGACCGGGATGCGGGCCGTGCGGCGGCCTACCAGGGCCTCCGCCCCCGAACCCTCCACCGCCGGCGCGGCCGCCGCGGTCACCGCCGTGGTCATCGTGCTGCCCCTCACCCTCACCGGGATGGTTGCGCAGCTCTTCCCCGAGCCTCAGAGAGACAGAACGGCGGGTACGGAATGACATGAACAACGCCTCACCCGAGCTCATATGAATGAAGAGTCGTGCCGACGGTGCGGTGCGGGGAAGGCACCTTCACCTCTCTTCCATGCTCACTCCGGTGGCGTACGCCCGCCACTGGGGAGCGGAACGGCAGCGGCCGACGCCGCGGTGCCTCGCCCCGGTCGCCGGCACCCCTCCTCGACAACCAGGCCGGACAGCTCCGTCGCCGCATCGGCCGGAGCGGCCGGGTACGCGTCCCCGGTCAGCGACGAGGTCCCGCCCGGGACCTCGTCCGCCTCCAGGATGGAGTGCGGCATACCGACGTCGAACGGGGACAACACGTCGTCAGCCGCGCCCGTGACGGCCGCGATCAGACTCTGGGACGACGACGAAGGGGACTGCGCCGGGTTGTCGGGCGGGCCGCCCCCGTGGTCCAGGAACCACTGCTTGGAGTCATCGAGCATCACCGAAACGAAGTCCGAGGGGCTGGGTGGTGTAGTCCCTCCAGGCGTCGTTGAGGCCGGAGGCCAGGTCCTGGAGGTCCTCTGGGCGACGGCCGTCGCGTCGGCGTTCTGCTGCACGGCATCGGCATGGGTGCCCGCCGCGTCGTCGTCACCGACGTCCACCGCGCCGTCGTCACGCTCCAGCGAGGTCACCAGTGCCGTCATCTTGTCCATCAGGACCGTCTGCTGGGCCGCGAACCGCACGCCGCGTGCGCTGCGGACCCCCGGCGGCGTCCGAGCCCGACTGCGACCTGATCCAACCCCGGTGACAGCCCGTTGAGTTGCCGGCGACCGCAATCGGCGACCGGGTGCGGGCCGGCAGCCGGGGGGCTAGCGTGGGAAGGGAGCCGCCGTGCCGCTCGTGTTCCGGACGACGTCCCGGCCCCTCCTGCCCCTTTCTCTCTCAGGCGGATCGCTATGTCCTCCACCGTTCGCATCGCCGGCGCGCTGCCCACGCCGGACGCCGACCCGAGTCTGAGCGTCGTCTTCGCCGGCGGCTGGTCGGTGGGTTACGACTGGGCGGCAGACCACGTGGTCACCGCGGGTGCGCCGGTGCAGCCGCTCTTCCCCTCACCGTTCGACCGTGACCTGGACGGCGCGCTGCTCGGCCAACAAAGCTTCAGTGACTTCGAGTACATCTTCCAGGGGGGCAACTACCAACGGATCAAGCTGGTCGGGCTGCAGCCGGACGGCGACTCCGCCTCGACGGCGGAAAACTGGTTCCTGCCGCCCGACTGGACCGCGCTGGACGCCGTCTTCCCGGGCGGTGGGGTGAAGAACGGCTTCGCCTACTTCTTCCACGGCCCGGACTACATGCGCTTCGACTGGCCGGCCAACGCCGCCTCGACCGGCTACCCGAAGCCAATCGGCCCGAACTGGCACACCAGCGGCGACTTCACCCGCGACCTGGACGGCGAGATCACCGGCCTGCGGGGCTTCCGCACCAAGGCGTACCTGTTCCGGACCATCACCACCATGGTGAACAGGGACGGCCGACGGGTCTCGAGCGGTGGCTTCGTCGTGAATGCTCCGGTCTACTGCCGTTACGACTTCAACGGGGAGGTCGTCGACAACACCGTTACCGATCCGGCCGACGTCGTCGGCCAGTGGAACGGCCTCTTCCCGCTGCTGGATGCCGGACCCGCCATCGAGCTCGGCCTGGCCTGGATCGGCGCGGCCGAAACGGCGGCCGCCGCAACGCCGCTCGCCCCCGCCACCCTGACGGCGTTCGGGCATCACTTCATGACCGGGTCCCCGGACGCGACCGTGGTCAACACGGTCCGCGACCGGCTCCGGCAGATCCGCGAGCGGCTCACCGAGCTTCCCGACCGGTTCAAGTGGACCGCGGGCCTGGGGTTTGCGGCCGCGACCAACCCGGGCGTACTGACCCAAATCGGCGACGAGTTCTCGACCTTGCACGGGCCCAACGGACGGGCGGCGGCGCTGATCCACGAGGCGAGCCACTTCCTCTTCGACGCCGGCGTCGACGTGCCGGAGTGGTCGGGCGAGGTGGTCGCCGGTGTGCCGCAGGGCCTGGCCGTGATCAACGGTGTCACCATGCCTCGATACAGCACCATCCCGACCTCCGACGCCCTGGTGAACCCGAGTTCGTACGCCGCGTTCGCGCAGGAGACCGCGCTGGGCGAGGACACCCGGTTCGGTGCCGCCCGACCCCAGCTCTGAACACAGCGCTCATGCGGCCCTCATCGAGCACCTACTGCCTCATGCGCGCTCCGCCCCCCGGCATGTTCAACGCACCGGACGAGACGGTCTACTGGCGTCCCCAGCTTTCGGCGTCGACGACGCCGGGTGTTCGTTGCGCAGGGTGGCGGTGTCGCCGGCGTTGTCCCAGACGTAGGCGCGGCGGTCCTGGCAGACGTCGCGGCGGTTGTCGTGGCCGATGCCGGTGTAGACACGGATCTGACTGTGGCCGTTGAGGCGGACGTTGCCGAAGCGGTAGCCGTGGCCGGACTTGTCGGACAGGGGCCAGCCCAAGGAGTTACCGCCGGTGCGCCTTTCATGGGCAGCCGGGATCCCGTCTCGAACGACGAGCTGGATGCACTGGCGGCGCACGCGGGCAGCGGCGGAAATCCGGTGGTGCGTCCGGCCGGAGCCTGCGCGACAAGTGGATGGCACCGCCCCTGTTACTGCCGTCCGACAATGACTGCACGTGCAGCCGCCTTCTGCGCCGGAATGCCGGGGACTTCGTCATCGTTCCTTCCGCCATCGCCAGACGATCTTCGCCAGTTTGCCGATCGCACCGCTGATCAGCACGCTCAGCACGATCAGCCCGGCGAAGGCGATGAGGGGATGCCATGCAGACTCCTGCAGCCAGGGGAGCACATTCCTCCCGACCCAGCCGACGTCGGCGTTCGGCTCAGCGCCGCAGCAAGAGGGCTCCTCGGCCTTCTTCCCGAACAGCCATGACCTTTTGACTGTCGCCCCGATCACGATCAGAGCGGCCAGTATCAACGTCAGGAAGGCGGGTAGCAGCCGTCTGCTCAGGCCCCAGGCGGCCAGAGCGAAAAGCAGGAATCCGATGGCCAGGAGTACCACCGCAGTGAGCCCCAGGAGGGCGCCGGCCCCGTTCATGGCCCAGATGGCCAAGGCCGTAAAGGCCAGGCCGAGGACCGTCAGCACCCGGGGCGAGCCGCTGGTGAGGCCGGCCGCCCGGTAGGCCACCATGGTGACGGTGCGGGCGGACGAGAAAAAGGGTTTGACCGACCTCGGTGGCTCCTTGAATCCGGTGAAGGCGCCGGTCGCCGTGGCCAGGGCCTTGGTGACCGTGCGCGTGAAGAGCGGCTGGCCCAGCTCCTTGGCGAGTGTTTCGTCCGGGACCGGGCAGGTGGCGAGTGCCGCGGCCACCGCCTGCGCGTTCACGGGCTCTACTGCCGCACCGGGCTCGCGCGCGGAATCGATCAGCTTCCGCTGCTGCCGACTCCAGTTGCGGCTCACGGCGGCCGAGGTGGCTGCCTGGGCCGCCGCCAAAGCCATGTCCAGGCTCCCGGCCTCATCGAGCACCTTTCTGGCCCATGGGTCGTGCCGGGTGGCGGGCGTGCTGAGCATCTGCTGTGCGACGACCGGCAGTTCGTTCGCGGCGATCCACTCCTGCCAGCGCAGTGCCACCCATAGGGACGTCAACGGGAGGCTGGCCGGCACGGGCTGGGCGGGGTCGTCGAGATACTTCAGCTCATCCCGGACCTTGTCGGCGGTGAGCAGGATCTCGGGCTCGCCCGAGCTCTGCACCGGCCAGCCCGCCGGCTCCATGCCGTCGAGCACCTTCAGGCGCAGTTCCTCGTAGAACCAGCGGCTCCGTTCCATTCGCAGGGCGGGCGACTGTTCGGCGAGCTGAAGGACACGCCGAGGGTCGAGCAGCATGTGGACGAGCCAGCCGGCGCCGTCCAGTCGGCCCCAGGTCCAGTCGTTCGCCCGCCACGAAGGCTTGTAGAAGGCTCCGAAGTGATGCAGCTGCATTCCGTTGAGCTTGGCGGCCGCGGTGACACGATTCGGGGCGAGAATGCTGCGGGTGTCCGCGCTCACCTGGATGAGCTCGACAGACTGCTCCACCTCCACACCGACGGGCAGCACGGAACGCGTGGCGACGTGCAAGTCCAACAGGTAGGTCGGAACGGCTCCAAGGTCTTCGCCAAGGAATTGCAGGTAACATCTGAGCTCCTGCGAGGCGCGCCGCTGTCGCTCCGCTGCCGTCTTCCGGCCGAACGGACTCTCCGTGGCCCGCGGCGCACCGTCGTCGCCGCCGATGAGCAAGCGCAGATCGCCCACGATCGCGGCCAGCTTTCCCCAGCCGTCCTGGAGAGATCCCTCGGAGGGATTGGCAGGTGCCCTCAGCTGTGCTTCGTACTTTTGGGCAACGGTTTTGGCCACCTCGGGGAGAGCGGGCCAGCCGGCCCCCTCAAGGGCCCTGAGCGTCTCGTCGACGAGAGCGTCGGTGTCCGGCCGCGCCTCGGTGACGAAGGCTTCGTGTGTCCGGCGGGTCAGTGCCGACAGTTGGGCCCAGGCGTCCGTCCTGCTGATGTACGCCGCTTGCAGCATCGCCAGGACCGTGGCCTTGGCACCGTCGAATGCGGGTCGGCCGAACTTCGCCAGCCGGGCACTGTCTCCCGGGCGGGGATAGATCCACTCCGCGGAGACCGCCTCCGCCGCCGCGTCCCGGCAGTCCTGCTCCGCGCTGAGCCCCGGTTCGAGCGCCTTGAGCCAGGTCTTCGGCATCCGTTCCTTCGGCATTGTCGTCACGGCCCGCATGAGTGAGGCGATGACAGGCCGGACGAGCCAGACGGCCTCGCGTGCGCGGTAATCGGTCAGCATCTCCTTGGTGAGCAGGCGGCCGATGGAGCGGCACCGCACGCCGATCTCCGCCATGCGCAGCCGGGTGTCACGGATCGAATCGACCCGCTCGTTGTGGCGGCGCAGGGCTGTCAGGTCCGCCTGAATACTCTGGTCGAGAACGCTGCCGAGGTCCTTGAGCAGCGCGTCGCCCAAGGTCCAGGGGGCGTCGAAGGATTCCTTCTCCCGAGGCGCTTCGCGCGGGTCGGGTGTTTCGCCGGGGGACGGGACGACGTACAGGAGCACCCGTCTGACCTGGCGTTCGGCCGGGCGGTCGAAGATGGACTGCAGCAGCGGGCCGATCGGGCGGTTCGCGAGCAGGCCGCCGTCGGCCACCCAGTGATCACGAGTGATGTTGGCGAACTTCCCCATCGCGGGGTGCCTGGGGACTTTGGCGCCGGAAGCGGGAATCTCCTTCTCGTATGGAACGAACGCGGGCTCGAAGGCGCCGGGATAGGAGGCACTGCAGCGCGCCGCGAGGGCCACCAGGTCGTTGCGGTCGGGGCCCGTGAGCTGCTCTTCGTCGAATACGAACAGACCTCGCCGGTCCACGTCCTGGACCAGGGTCCCCAGGCTGTCGGTGAACCGGCTCGTCTCCCCCGTGAGCAGGGTGGTGGTGATGAAGACCTTGGTCTTCCGTGCGGTTCCGTCGAGAAGGGCCGGCGATCTGAAGTGCCGATCCGCCGCCTTCAGCTGCCCGATCCCCTCCAGCAGATCCTTGAACAGCACGCCGTCGCCCTGCAGCAGCGAGGGCGGCTTGGACTCCTTCGGGTCCCGCAGCAGGGTCTCGAAGGAGCCGGATGCCAGCCAGAAGTCGCGCAGGTCGCCCAGATCGAGCGAGTTCGCCCGTGCCAGCCCGAGCAGCGCCCCGTTGATTCCTCCCGCGCTCGTTCCGGACAGCATGTCGATGCTGACCGTGACGTCGAGCAGATTGAGGAGGCGGACATAGAGGTCTCTCACCCTGCCGTCGCATCGCGTCGACACCCCAAGCTCGGGTTCGAACGGATGGTCGGCCGCCGGGTACCGCCGCCAGGCCGCCTGCTGGAGAAGATTCAGCTCGCGGGCGACACCCCCCATCCAGATCGCGAGGCTCACACCTCCCGTCATCGCGGTGGCGATACGGATCTCCTGCGTGTCCGCACCAACCTGCTTCACATCCATGCCCTCGCTCCTCCAGCTCGGACCGCTCGTGTCCAGCCCGGCCAGAGTCGCTCAGCGTGCCGCTCCCGGCACGCCACCGCACGGTATTCGGCCTAGTGAGCTGGTCCGGAGAGCCTGTCGCAGTAGCGGCAGATGCGGTCGGTGATCTGGTCTGGGGTCTTGGTCCCTCTGAAGGGCCGGGCCTGGTCCTTCAGGTCTTGATTCAGGAAGTTCTGTCCGTCGATGAGAACCTCACCTGTCTTCACGCCCTGAGTGCCCGCCGGGTTGCCGGCCAGCGCGTAGGAGACCGTGTACGTCTTGCCCGCTGTCGTCGTGAAGGTCTGCGACGCCTTGCCTGGGCCCTGGCCGTTGAGGTCGACGGACTGCGCCCCGTCAGCCGCCTGCCAAAAGCCGCTGCCGATCAGGTCTCTACACCTCTGCCGTCTGTCGCAGCGGCAGGTGAACGGCGCTCAGAAGGTCACCGCCGACCCGCAGCTCGGCAAGGCCGGGGCCACCGGCAACGCCAACTGGGCCCCACCTGTCCAAGGGCCGCGGCTGGACCTATGGCGACGTCGCGAAGCCCACCTGGCGAACCACCGGCTCGCACGTCCGGGGGCATTCGGATGGCGACCCGACGGATCGCCACGGACGATGGTGCTCGAACCCTCGGCGCGGCGGCAGATCTCCTGAGTCCGCGCTGCACACGTGTAGCGCACGACCGGCGGCCTCAGGAGGTGATCACGTGCGGACTCCCCCAAGGCCGCGCCCCCGCTCGCAGCCGAAAACGCGACGGCCCTCGCTGCGAACCTGGCAGTCGCGGGTGGCCCTGACAGTGATCGTGCTGGTCCTCCTTATGACCACGGTGCTGCTGGCTCGGTTCGGCCTCGATGACTTCGCCCATGATCTGACCTTCGCCGGTCGCCTCACCGGTGCCGTCCTTCTCGTGGTCTCGTTCACCACGCTCGTGGGCGCCGCCGCGGTCCTGGACCACTGGATCCGGCAGAGCTACGCCTACTCCGGCCTGGTCGCGCTGATCGGCACGTTCGCGGCCTTTCTGACCAACGCCATGCTCCTGGTGCAGACACTCAAGAACGGCGATTCCGTGGCCTACCCGGCGCTGTTCGGCGCGCTCACGGCGGGCTCGGCAGGCGCTGTCTTCGCGGTGTGGCGGACGTCGGTCGTGATCCCCGCTCCGAAGCGGGTGGCCGCCGCGCTGATCGTCTCCTCGGTCATCGCGATCGCCAATTTCGGCTACCAGAACCTCTATCAGCCGTACCAGCGACAAACCAGGCCTCTCATCACATTGTCCATGGGAAAGCCGGTGCTGAGCAAGGACCGCACGGCATTCGCCGTACCGGTCGACATCACCCTCCATAACCACGGCGACGTGGGTTTCTACGTGCTCGGCACCGAGGTCCACGCCATGGGGAAACAGGTGCCGCTGAGCCCGAAGGACCGGCTCCGCCAGCAGTGGCGAGGCGATGCCGAGCAGTGGCTCAACTCCTCGGAAGTGAACCCGCTCTCCCGCCGGGAGATGCACCAGCCCGGCGAGTTGGTCGAGGCGAAACCGTGGATGCCCGATGGACAATGGGTTGAGTCGAACGACACCTTCGCCACGCGAGTGGTGGTGCAACTGCCCATGGACACGCCGTACGACCAGGTGGCGTTCTATGCCACCGCGAGCCTCGCGCGCAAGGACCGGCTCGTGCTGCAGCCACCGATCAACTTCGTGGCGTACTCCTGGGGTAGGGAAAAAGTCCCCGGATGGGTGAAGGAGCAACAGAAGAGCGGTCTTGACTCTCTCATCTACCGTGCCAGGGTGCACGAGAACAATGCGCTCGACGAACGCACGAGGGACCCGCGTTTCGTCACTGTCTACTGGAAGTTCGGCACGCACGGCGCGAGCGTGCAGACATCCATTGCGCGAAAAGGCGAGGAAAGCCGCATCCCCTCCCCGGCGGACGTACGCGAGCTGGTGAGCCGGTACGGCCTCGTCGACCTCTACACCGGCCCGGTCGAGCGGACCCTGTGGGACATCAAGAGCCAGCGGTGACGGGCACCGCCGCGCCGGGCACGCCGGAACGCCGGCCCAGGCGCTCCAGCCAGGCCACCAGGGCGAGCGAGCTGTTCACGCGATCCCAGGAGTACGAGTCCCCCAGGCCGAGCTGGGCCTCCCGCACGGCCCTGCACAGCATCTCGACGTCGAACATCTCCGCGATCAGCGGATGTCGGGCGGAGCGGCACAGGGCGATGAGTTCGTCGCCGTGTATCCGCAGGCCGCGGGCATAGAGATCGTTGAAGGGCACCTTGACCGCCCTGCCGCGGATCGGGGCAGGGAGGAGATCCGCCATGGCCTCACGGAGCACGGCCTTCGGACGGCCCGGCCGGAACGTGGCTGCGGCAGGAAGCCGGCTCATCGTCGCGACGACCTCCGGGTCGAGGAAGGGGTGCGAGAGGAAGAACCCGTCCCGTCGTGCGCGCCGCCACGACAGCAGGTCGGGAGCGGCGACGTAGTTGGCGGCGTCGTAGAGCGCCTGTTCCGGCTTGCGGCCGAACACGAACCGGCTCTCCGCGATGCCCGCATCCCGATAGCCGTGAGCGCGCGCGAATCCGGATCGCAGCCATCGGGGGCGGTTGAAGGTGCCGAGGCCGCCGAGCACCGTTCCGCCGCCGCGGAGCGCGGCGATCCGTTCGGCTGCCAGCGGAAAGGCCGGCTGCACCACGTAGGCGCGGACGATGTCCCGCAAGCCCCGCTCGCTTCCCGCGGCCCAGGCACGTGCCTGCTCGGTCATCTGCCGGAGCTGACCCGTGCGGGCCAGCCTGTGCAGGTGGTACGGGTTGGCGTCCACGACCGGATCGGCCCCGCAGCCGGTCAGGAGCGTGTCACAGCCCAGTTCGGCGGCCGCGGCGTGAAGTCTGGCCCAGAAGGGGGCGCGGAAGGCATGCGCATAGGGCTCGTCGGCGTCTCCCGCGTGGTGCTGGAAGTCGTCGAAGTCGGCTACGTCGTCGGCATCGACGATCACGGGACGGGCCGCGGGTGTGTGACGGCGGATCGCCTCCATCGCGACGTCGAGGTACGGCCGCTCCGCGACCAGCTCCCCGCGGGAGAAACGCCCGGCGAGCAGGACCAGGTCCCCGGCGCCGTCCCGTTCCGCGGCCAGCAGGCGTGCGGCGAGCAGCGCGACACTGGTGGAGTCGGTGCCGCCCGAGACATGGCATGCCGTCGTCGTGCCCATGCGGCGTCCGACCGCGGTCTCCAGCGCGCGGCGCAACTCCTGCGCGGCCTCATCGAGGCAGGAGCCGTCCGCGGTCGGCTCGGACGGGTCGGTGGCCCGACGGGTCCGTCGCAGCGTACGACTGCGCATCTGCCCGGTGAGGGACAGCTCGACCACCTCGCCGCCGAGGACGCGGTGCACCCCGGCGAAAGGGGTGAGGTCCGAGTGCGGTTGTGCCATGTTCCCGGTGAGGTAACGGCAGAAGTAGCGGGGTTCCAGCTCTGTGACGCTCCCCAGGCAGCGGACCGAGGTGCTCACGGCGCTCACGCGGCCCCCGGACTCCCGGAAGAACAGCGGGATGCGTGCCTGCTCGTCGCGCGACAGAAGAATGCGGTCGCCGTACACCAGAACAGCTGCGTAGTCGCCGGCCGGCACGGGCAGGGCGGCCCCCTGCCTGCCGGAGTCGTCGAGGAGGGCCCGCACGCCCGCCGCCCGGTCACGGGCCGAGCCGACCCAGCCGACGACGGCCGCGGTCCCGGCCCGCGAAGAGACCGTCGTCACGAGTCCCTGACGCGCCATGGCCTCGCTGGGCCGGAGCCTCGGTGCGCCCCCGGCCCAATCGAGGCGGAGCGCTTCCATGTCAGAGTCCTCCGCTGTCGATCGAGAGGACTGGTGTGAAGGCGTGTCCTCGCGGATCGGCGTCGGGGATGCACAGGCCGCCCGAGACGGTCCACGCGTGCAGGGCGAACGGGTGTTCACGCACGCCGACATGGAGTACGGCTTTCAGGCCACACCGCCGCAGCAGGACGAAGGCCGTCACCGCCTCGGACTTGCAGTCGCCGTTGACGAACCAGCTTCTGCTGCTGTGTGACTGCACTACTCGTTTCAGCCGTCCGAGCTCCTCCGCGGAGGGGAGGTCCGCACGGGCGTAACCCGGGGCGGCCAAGGACAGCAGCCGGAGGACGCGCCCGAATCCAAGGGTCCGGATCAGCAGGTGCACTCCACCCAGCCAGAGCCCGACGCCGACGTCCGGGTATTTTTTCCGGCGGCCCGTCGCGCACCCGGCACGCATGAGACCGATGACAAGTTCGGCGCGTTCCTCAGGGCTTCCGGAGGCGAATTTCCGGACTTCCGTCATCGCCAACCCGAGAAAACGCGTCCGCTTCCAGTCCGCGATCAGCACTCCGTCGGACATCCGGGTGACACGGCAATGCGGTGACAGGATCCTTGCCATGGCTTCCAGGGCATCGATATCCTCTGCCACCGCATATCCTCCAGGATTCCACCGTGAACGGTGTCAGTGCTGATATCCGTGACCGTCATAGAATCCGCCGCTGAAGCCGCGGATCAGACGGCCGTCACCGAGAAAAACGAGCCGATGCGGCTTACGGCGCCGCAGCAATCGGAGAAACATCGTTACCTCCAGAACCGGCAGCACATCAACTCCAGGCTACTCTCACCCGCATGCCCCGCAACCGGACTGCCGAGGCCAATCGGCCGTCGTTCGGCACCTTTTCGGGTCAGTGACGAGGCTTGTTGAAGTCAAAACCCCGGCCGGGCGGCTCCGCCAGGATGCCGCCCAACTGGTCGACGCCTTTCGCTCACTGTGCCTGCCCTGGTGAAACTGGACTTCCCGACGCGCCCGGGGCCGTGGGGTCGCTCCTGACGAGAGTTTCCCCAAGTGAGGGGCACTTTCTAGTGAGGGGCACTTTCTCCCACTCGATGGAGCTCATCCGGGAGAAAGACGCTCCGGCCTCAGGCCCGGGGCGTTTCTCAGTCTTACTGGATTGGGGAGTCGGGCGGGGGCAGTTGAATGGTGCGCTCCCGGTCGACGGATTCGACGCCGTCGACTGTCTCCAGGGCCGGAATCCGGTCCTCCGCGACAGTGCCGGAGAGCGTGCCGAGGGTCGCCTGCTCGCCCGTAACCGTCAGCCCGGCCCGTCGCAAGGCCTCGACCGCTTCCGCGAACCGGTCGGGGTCGACCGCGAGGATGACCCCGACCGGCGCGGACTGGGACGACTCGGTCACGGCGCCTGCAGCAGTCCCGAGCCGACGTCCCTGGCGGGCTGTGTCAGCGGGAAGGCACCGGACATCAGGCTGATTTTGAGGTCGGCCGCAGAAGCCTTGGGGTTTGCCTGGGCGAGCAAGGCGAGGACACCCGCGACGTGCGGCGTGGCCATGCTGGTGCCGCTCATGCTCTTGTACCCGCCACCAGGGGCAGCCGAGTGTATGTCCCTGCCGGGCGCGGCGATGTTGACCTCGCCGCCTTGTCCGTTGATGCCGCCGTTGGAGAAGAATGACGGCGTGAGTGCCTTGTCCAGCGCGCTCACCGCGAGGATGGAGGGGCAGTTGGCGGGCCGGCTGACGGGCCGGATTTCCGGGGGCCGATGACTGTCGTTGCCCGCGGCAGCGACGATCAACGTCCCGCGTTCGAGCGCGCGCTGGGCCAGCTTCTCGTATGTCTGCGGGAAGAGCTCACCCGGTCGGACCTGAGCGCCGAGCGACATGGAGATCACCCGCGCACCGTGGGCAACGGCCCAGGCCATGCCCGCCAGAATCTGACCGTCGGAGCCACTGCCCGTTGCGTTGCTGAGCACCTTCGCCGCGAGGATCCGGGCTTCGCAGGCCACACCGTAACGGGGCCCCTGCCGGGGGTCGGCCGGACCGGCAGCGGTGCCGATGCAGTGCGTGCCGTGGCCGTGCCCGTCCTCGACGGTCTCGCCGGGTACGAAGGAGACCGTCGCCTCGATGCGCCCGGCCAGGTCCGGGTGGTCGGTGTCCACGCCGCTGTCGAGGACGGCGATCTTCACATCGCGTCCGGTCAGGCTGGACAGATTGGCCCGGATCGCCTGCAGGCCCCAGGTCCATTTCTGCTCGTCCGTGGCCGGGCCCTGGGCGGCGGCGATTTCGGCTCTGGTGTGATGGGCGACCACTTCCTCGTCGCTGCGGTAGGCCGGAAAGAACTCGGTCGGCGCCTGCTGGGGGGCGGTGATCGGCGAGGCGTAGACCATGCGCTCCGGCTCTGCCGCGATGATCGAGGATTCCGCCTCGGCCGTGGTCACCAGCGCGTGGCGCTGCTCGGGCCGGACCTCGACGACGGCGGCGCCAAGTTCCTCGAAGAGCACCGAGACGTCAGGGCGCTCGAGGAGTTCGGCGACGTTCGCGGCCTCGGTTCCCCGGACACGTTCGACGGACGCGATGTCGGCGGAGGAACGCAGTGCGTTCAGCCCGCTCTCCTCGTCACCCGGGTCGAGCAGGACCACGTATCGACCTGTGTACTCCGTGCCCTGGCCCGTGCCGGGACCATTGGGCTGACCGGGATGCTCGCCGAAGGTGCGCCTGTCCATGGGTCCGTTCGCCATTGAATTTCCCGCTCTCTGTGCGCTGCCGATTCGTGGAAGCGCGCCGATTCACGGGGTGTCAGGCGCCAGGGATGGTGGGGCGCGGATCAGTCGCGTATCGACGCGTAGTGCCGTCGCCTGCAAGGCTGTCCATTGCCAGGCTGTCGGATTTGTCCCCCGTATACCGTCTCACTGGGCGCGAAGGCCCGCAACACAGCGCCGCCAGCCATGGCTCTCCAGGCCTATGCCGAGACCACGTTCCGGTCCTGCCGGGCCGAATCGCCCAGCCTGGTGGCGCCCGCCGCTCGAGCCGCCGAGACGCACCTCGAGCGGACGATCTTCGACACCCACCGCAGCAGCCTCGGTCTGCCCGGCGCCGTGTCAGGCCCGACGGGGTCACCCGGGTCGCGGACGGCACCGTCAACCGCACCTACGACAGCCTCGGCCTCACGTTCAATTTCTACAAGGAGATGTACGGCCGGCACTCGATCGACGCCGCCAACCTGCCGCTGGAAGCCGGCGTCCCCTACCGCCGTAGCTACAACAACGCGTTCTGGGACGGCGAACGCATGGTCTTCGGCAACGGCCAGGTCTTCAACGACTTCACCATCTCGCACGATATCGTCGCTCACGAACTCACCCATGCCGTTGCCCAGTTCACCGCGGGACTGGTGTGTCAGGAGCAGTCCGGTGCCCTCAACGAGTCGGTCTCCGAAGTCTTCGGCTCGCTAGTGAAGCAGTTCGCCCGACGCCAGTCCGCCTGCTCGGCGGTCTGGCCGATCAGTGCAGAGGTGCGGCTGGCCGTCCGACGCTGCCGACCGTCAGGCATGAGCAGCGCGCGGCTCAGTCGAACTGAGCCAGCTGCCGGTGTGAGGACCAGGCGCGCAGTGCCACCTTGTCCTTGAAGTTTCCGACGTTCGTATCGATCGGGTGGTCGGTGTACTGGTGGAACATCCACGGGTGCTGAATGCCGGGCCGACCGGGGCTGCCGTTGTACTGGGCTATCCACAGGCCGTCCCCGGCGAAGGACGTACTGTCACGGTGCAGCCAGAAATCCCGGTTGCAGTAAAGCACCGTCTTGTGACCGGGCGCGCGGCGCTGCACGCGCTTGATCCAGTTGTCCTTGAAGGAGTTCGAGACGCGATGGTCCTCCCAGTCGAGGGCGAGAATATCCCCCTCCGCCAGCTTGATATTGGAGAGGAAGAAGTCGGCCTGGGCTTCAAAGGATCCAGCACGGGCGAAGTGGTAGAAGCCAGTCACCATTCCGGCGTCTCGTGCGGTCTTACGTTGAGCGGCCCACTTGGGGTTCGTGTAGGTGGTTCCCTCCGTGATTTTGATGAATACAAAGGCGAACCCGTCGGTGCGGTATTTCTCCGGCTGGAATGACGAGACATCGATTCCTTTGATGGTCATGGTCAGCTCCTCAGGTGGCGGCGAGGCGCCTGGCAATCCTCGCGCGCATGCTATCCCTCGTGAATCCCTTGGGATCGATCTTGCCGGGCCGCCACTCCAGGTGGCCGATCACGCTGCCGACGTGCCAGCCGTATGTGCGGCAGATCGCGGCTGCTGCCTTTTCGATCGCCTCGAGTTGATCCTCCGGCCAGGGGTGGGTTCCGTCGCCGAGGCTCTCGCATTCGAATCCGTAGACCCTCGCGTTACCGTCGGTGTTCTGCTCATTGTCACGAGGCAGCGGCCTCTCGTCGAAGACGGCCCGAAGCACATCGTCGTCACCCCGGCCGACGTGGTTCGTGCGACCGTTGCCCAGCATGTAGACGCGTCCGTCCTTGCCGATGACGCCGTGGCACAGCGGGCCGGGGAGATCCGGGCGGCCGTCCTGGGCGCGGCCATGGTGAGCTGCCCTTGGGAGTCACGTGACGGCCTGCCCGTGCGGGTTCGGACCTTCCTGGCTGCCGGCGCCGGCGTCCACCGGTGCACCGACCCAGGGGATCTGCCCCCACTTCTTGTCGATGGCGGTGATGGAACCCTCCCGGAACAGTCATGGTTCATCTTCATTTTCGCGCTGCGCCTCGACTGTGGCATCTGGATCAACCTGCCCGTCCGGAGCGCGACCGCAGGCGCCAGAACCACCGTCGGCCTTGCGCGCCCCCATGCCGGAGGGTGAGCCTCAGCCGCGATGGTCGACGAGGTTTACAGGCACGCCGAGGTCCACGACCCGGCCTTCGACACCGTGCTCCGCGCGGTACGGGGTGAGACGAAGTGGCCGTGAAATCACGAGCACGGACCTGCTTGTGCGCCCGAGTGTGCTCCTTCTTCCAGGCCGGTAGCTGCCCTCCGTCGGCGATCGTCACCGTGTTCCTGACGGCGGCCTTCGCGCCGGATTCCTCCCATGCCCTGCAGTCGTTGCGGTTGCCGGGCAGGGGGCGACGACCTACGGCGACAACGAGGCGGGTGGCGGTGTCGCTGACGGCCTAACGGTGGGTGGAGTATCGATAGTTCTTGGACTGTCCCGGCAACCTCGTGGTCGCGGGTGGGGACCAGGGAGGCGTCCACGATGAGCACAGTGTCCTTGCGGAAGCGGAGCCTTGGTTGCATGGCCGGCAGGGGACCGCGGTGATCGCTGATCCGGACGGGGCGCTGCTCGACGCGCGCCGCCGCCTTCGAGTCACCGTACGACAAGGGAAATTGACGTATCGTCAAGCCCTACCAGGGCTGACTGACGAGGGCTCACCCCGTCGAACGAGGCCATCCAAGACAGCTCCGACGCCGTGATCACAACAGCCACGCCGAGATCGTCTCAGGGCTGCATGCCCGTCAGGCACCGTTGAAGGACGACCGCGCACTGTCAAGGGTGGCTTCCATGCGGGCTACCTGGCCCTTGGTGAACATGAACATGGCCTCGTCGTCGGTGTAGTCCATGTAGTTGACGAACATGTCGCCGTCCGGCCCGTTGCTGCATGACAGCCGAGGGAAGGTCGGGGCTTGGAAGTTGGGACCGCTGGAGTTCGGGGTGTCCGCGACGAGGTCGCTGCCATTGCAGCCGCCGTCGTCGTCGCCCCAGATGTGCAGCAGGTTGAGCCAGTGCCCCACCTCGTGGGTCGCCGTGCGCCCACCGTTGAAGGGAGCGGATGCGGTGCCGGTCGTACCGAAGAACCGGTGGCCGATGACCACCCCGTCCGTAGCTGCGGGACCACCCGGGAACTGGGCATAGCCGAGTATCTCGTTGGGGTCCCCAGGGTCGAAGATGCGCGGGCAGACCCAGAGATTGAGGTAGCGGTCAGCGGGCCAGGCCTCGTGGCCGCCGCTCGACGAGCCTTTGACGGCGTTGGTCCGTATGTTGAATTTCGTGGTCTGGGTCTGTGTGCGGGTGATGCCGTCGGTGGGCTGCCCTTGCGGATCCTGCGTGGCGAGGTGGAACTCGATGCGGCTGTCGGCCACGAGCGGTTTCCAGACCGCGGGGACCCTGTCGATGTCCGGATTGAGAGCCCGGAAGTCCTGGTTCAGTACCTCAATCTGGCTGTCGACCTGGTCCTCGCCGATGTTCTGTGCGGCGGTGTTGAACACCACGTGCACGACGACCGGGATGCGGGTCATGCCGACACGGGCCGTTGCCTCTGCGCCGGTCTCGTAGGCGAAGGCTTGGTTCTCGATCTGGACACGGTTCGCGGCGTATGCCGGATTCTCGGCCATCAGCAGATGATGCACCGGCATCGTGCCGCAACCTCGGCGGGCAGGAGCGGTGGTCTCGTCGTTCTCGGACATATCACACCTCCACGTTCCGTCGCGGGACGCGGCTGTGGCCGGGTGAGGCATTACCGCATTCCGGTAAATAAGCCCTGGCATGCGAATAAATTAACCCACAAAACGGTATCATTTGGTGCGATCCGGGGCAAAAGGTGCTTCCGACGGAAGGCCGGGACAATGAGCGAGCTGCCCGCCGAACTGTTCCAGCAGTGGACCCACTCCTACGAGGAGGACACCGAGGGCGTAGCCGTCTACCGTCCGGCCGACTACCCGTTTCCACCCGCTCGTGGCCGCAGGGGTATGGATATCGCCGCGGACGGAATCTTCATCGACCACGCCATCGGCGGTGCCGACGTACCCGACGTCATCCCCGGCCACTGGTCGACGGCGGACGGACGGTCACTCGCCATCAGCTTTCCGGGTGCGGCCCGGCCCGACCGCCGGCTCGAGATCCTGCAGTGCGACGACAAACTGCTGAAGGTACGTGCTTCCTGACCCGGCCGCACGAACCGCCCCTCCCGACCGCCTCGCTACCGGGTCAGGTGCGCGCGGGCAAGGGTGGTGAGGACGCTGCGGGTCTTCGACGTCTGAGGCGAGGGAGGCTGGAGGCCCAAGTCCAGGAGGGCGCGTTCCAGCAGGTCCTGTGCGCCGGAGGCTTCCGCGGGATGGGCCCGGAGTGACATCTCCAAGAAGCGCAGGTCGGGGGCGACGCTCCAGAATTCCGCGGTGAGCGGGTGAATCAGGTCGCGGCGGGAGGGCTTCCACTTGACGGCCTGGACCGGGCCGAGTGGCACAAGGTCCGCCAAGTCGTTGTCCGTGACCTCGGCGCTCGCCAGCAGCCCTTGTTGGTCCCGGGTCAGCCGGGGAAGACGCGAGTCCCCTCCCCCTCCATCGGCGGTGGGCCGGTCGAAGTCGTCTTCCACCTTCAGTGAGGCAGCCCAGACGCGGTTGCGACCGGTCCAATCCTCCTCGATCTTGAACTCCCAGTCCTTCCCGTCACGACTCCCCCGCCAGTCGACAGGCAGTACATCCGGGTCGCACGGCCGCAGTTTCACGGTCAGGTCGTCCGCATCGCCCTTCGTGGGCTTCCGTAGCCGGATAACAACTCCCGCCTCCGCCAGGGGAAGGCGGATATCCTCGCCGTTCGTCCACGGTTTGTCCCAGAAGTAAATCGTCAGGCCCTTGCCGTCGTCGGCCTCCAGACCGAGCATCCGGCACGCGGACGCTGCCGCCTCACCAGAGAAGATGATCTTGACTTCCACATCGGCGTTCTTCAGCGTATCCGCCATAATCCCTTTATCGCATAGGGATACCCGGGCCGCACCCTTGGTCCATCCAGGGCACGTTCACCGCAAGCGCAGCACGGCGCGTGCGGTGCACGAAGGCCCGTGGCTCCCCCGGACACCGAAATCTCCCAGGGCCACGAGCACTTAGAGCTTGGCAGCGAGGGGCTTCCCGTCATGCGCTAGAAGGTGGGGAAGGACGGGCCCTCAGTGAGGTTCACCGTCTACTGCAAGGCGGCGATGTCAACATCGACGAAGGAGCCGCTTGTTACCCGGCCCACAAGGATGCCCACAGCGGCTCTTCCGGCACGGTCCGTCAGACGTTGGGGACGTGCAGCCTGTCCCAACTGAACCTTCCGGGGACGCCGTCGGCATCGCCGGCGGGCCGAGAAGTGGAGCTTTTGCTGCCAGGCGGCTTAGGACTTCACATCGCCCCGGCCCCACACGTCGGCGTCACAGCTGGACTCGTATCGATTGCAACCTTCAGCGACAAGCCGTTTGTGCATCGCGGCGATCACCGGCGATTTCTGCCCCGTGTGGAAGAACGAAGCACCAGGGAACGGCTCGAACTTTGCGGAGCCGCCATCCATGCGCTGGCAATAGACCCCGTTCGTCCTTGATGGCCTTTGCTGTCTTGGCGTTGTAGAGAGGGTCCTTGAGCTTTCCGGGAATCCTGAGCGCGTCCGGTTGGGGAGAACCGCTCCGGGTGCCTGAGGGAACGTATCTGAAAGAGACCGAAGGAAGGATTTGTTGTCGGCCAGACCCTCGCCCCCGACAGCGGCTGGCTCGCCCCCTGGACTCCGCATTGCGCAGCGAGAAAGATCAGTTACAGAAAGATCAGTTACTTCGAGCGTATGGCAGTGTCACCAACGGGGCAAACGGAGCCCAGGCCGGGTTGTGGGCCGGCCTACGAACCGTCAGGCCGAAGATCCGCTGTCGAGGAGATTCTGGCGTGACCGCGGCCGAGCAGCCACTCGGGCATCCGCCCGGCTGGCCGGCAGCAGCGCCAGCCGCTGTAATACGGTTTGCAGACCGGCACTTCGCCGGCCATGGCGGAACGCGAGCCCGCTGATCTGCTCGACGTACGCCGCGCGGACGCTTGTTCCTCTCGGCAGACTCATGATCGCGTTTCGGCGATCCTCCGGTGCTCTGCACAGAAAAGATCCGGGGGACTTCCAGCCGCCGCCCACATTGCTTGACTTCCCCAAGTGTGCAGATGCACGCTGATAAAGACGCTACATGTGTGCTGTGTGCTGGCAAAGCCGCGCACATCGCACACGCGTCTACAGTGAAGATTCGCAGGGCTGGCGAGATCGCATTTGCTCGGGCCTTCACCGGCCCGACTTGGGTGACGCCCGCCGCTCTCGCGTATCGGTAAGACATAGGGGCCCAAAACGGCGCGCCTCCCGTCCGTGGCTATACCCCAGTCGCTAAGCCCAGGAGGAACACACTCGTCCATTCACGAGCCCGTGACGGTTGGCCTGATCGACCGTCGGTCGAGAATCGACGAGCCCCTTGGTCGGCAGGCTCGGCGGACAAGCCGACTCGATTCGTGCTTCGGTGCCGAGCCCTCTCGGAAGCTCAGCCCACGGATTTCGTGCCGTCATGCGACGGCGTCAACCTGCAACTCGCAAGGGAGAGCGGAATGCACCTCGTCACTCGCGCTGATTGGGGGGCCAAGCCGCCTCGTTCGCCCCTCGTGCACATCGCGTCCACCCGGGGCGTGAAGGTCCACTACGAGGGCGCTCCCGTCCCGGCCGATCTCGCCAAACCGGAGAACCACCCCAAGTGCGCCGGCCGGGTGCGGGCCATCCAGGCTGATCATCTGGCGAACCGCAAGGAGAATTACTCCGACATCGCCTACAGCTTCGTGGTCTGCCCGCACGGTCATGTCTTCGAGGGCCGTGGCCTGCACAAACTCCAAGGTGCCAATGGCAACCGCCAGCTCAACCTGAACCACTACTCGGTGTGCGCCATGGTGGGCGACTCCGGCCTCACCCATCCGACCAATGCTCAACTGGACGGCACCCGCGACGCCATCGACCTTCTGCGAGAGAAGGGCGGCGCCGGAGCGGAGATCGAAGGTCACCGCGATGGCTTCGCCACCGAATGCCCTGGCGAACCGCTCCACGCGTGGGTGAAGAAGGGCGCTCCACGGCCCGGCGGTGCCCCGTCCCCGCCCCCACATACCGGCATCAGGATCAGCCTCTCCCACGTCATCACTGCCGCACGCAGCGACCCGAACGCCGCCCAGGGGCACACCACATTCCCTGCCGACGTCAGACCCGTGGAGGCCGCCCTGGTCGCAGAGGGGCTGCTGGACCCGAGCCTCGGTGACGACGGGTCATTCGGCTCCCGGACTGTCGACGCCTACGCGGCCTACCAGCGCCGCCAGGGGCTCCCCGTAGCGGACGCCGACGGCATCCCGGGCAAGTCCACCCTCACTACGCTCGGCAGCCGGCACGGGTTCATTGTCGCCGCCTGAGCCCCTAACTTGGATCCACCGGTGGTCCAGGCCATACGCGATGATCCGATGGCCATGAGAGACAGCGGCCAGACGGCCGCGCGCAACGGGCGGAAGCCGTGGTGCGTCGGTGGCGCTGCTCAGCGAGTTGGACGAGCCGGGCCGCATCGTCGTCACCGTGATGTCGGTAGGCCGCCATCAACTGCTCGTAGCCGTACGGCTCATACGGGCCGCCGTCCCGCTCCAGCATCGGAAGGCGGAGGTCTGACCTTAGCGAGGTATCCGGCGAGGGAGTTAAGGATCTCGTTGGCGGTCTTGGCCCAGGTGAAGGGCCTGGGGTTCTCTTTCCACGATTCGATCGGCGATGATGAACGCGGCGAACAGGCTGGTGGTGCCGTGCCCCAGAGAGTCATGGGTCCGCCCTTCAGGCATGCCCGGCAGCACCGGCTGACCAGTTCGTCCTTGCGTCAGCCAGGCCGCGGCATGTCCGTCAGACCCTCCAGCCGATGGGCAACGAACCATGCATGCCACTTCCTCACGTGTCCGCAATCACCTTGAGATCTGCCGCCTCACGCGTCTGATGCCAGCTCGACCGGCCCGGCTGGTCGCACCGGCCTCGCCGTGGCCCTGAGATGCTGGGAAAAGCGAACCGAAATACGCTGGTGTGACGCCTGGGACCGCCCTGGAGGTGTGCGATGAGCCACGACACGGGTGCGGACGTCGACGAGCTGCTGACCATGTCGCGGCCGGAGCTCGACCGGCTGTTCCGCGCCAGTCATCCCGGGGAGATACGTCGAGGTGAGGGACGTGGCACCGTGGCCACGGCGCGCGGTGCGAAGGTGTGCAAGACAGGGAAGATCTTTGGCCGCGACGGCGGCGGACTGCGCAACAGGGTCACGCCCTTCGGCATCCGCGCGATACGCGCGAAGGCTACCGGGACAAGAGCCTGCTGGACGGCGGCGAAAGCATTGTCCTGGACTGTTCCCGCACCTCGCTTGTCGCGCACTGGATACGTGACGAGATTCGCCAGATCGGCCCCCGTCCCTCTCTGGGAATCGTCTGCGGGGGGTGGGGTGGACGTATCGCCGTCCGCCCACCTCGCCGACCTTGTGCGCAGAGCACAGTGTTCGCATGCCGCGATGGATACCTGGCGGGCGGGGCTTCGGATAGCGAGCGGATCGCTTGGCTGCAGTCGCGTTGCGTGCCATGCGCGGCCTTCTACGTCAACAACGTCGGCAGGGGACGGCGGCAGATCCTGAACGAGGCCCAGCTGCGCGAAGCGATCCTCCACGGTGATCTCGACGGTCAACGTCGCCCTCACTTTTCTGGCCCAGCGTCGGAACTGCTGCCGTCCGGCCACGCGCTGACCATGCCGTCATGAACACCCGCACCGGACACCGGAAGGAATTCCACGATGGGTAGAGCTCACGACGACTCAGCGGGCCGCACGACATCGCGAAATGCCGACGAGACCGGAACCGCGTCCTGGTTCGTCCAGTTGCACAACAAGCTGGCGCTGGCCCTCGACCACAAGGTCGGCTGGCAGAACCTGCCGAAGTCGCTCGGCATGCTGACCCTCATCGGTCTCCGTAACAATCTGCGCCGGAAGAACCTCTTCGACACCAGCACCTACCCGACACGGAACCTGCCACCGATCGGGCCGTCGGAACCGCGGCACCTCACCGAGCGCACAGGCGACGGTACGTACAATGACCTCGCGAACCCTCGTATGGGCATGGCCGGTTCGCGCTTCGGCCGCAACGCCCCGCCGGAGCGGAACCTCCCCGAAACCGAGCCGCAGATCATGTCTCCGAGCCCACGTGAGGTAAGTCGCGCCCTCCTCACGAGGCGTGAGTTCGTCCCCGCGGAGTCCGTCAACGCCCTGGTCGCAGCGTGGTTGCAGTTCATGATCCGGGACTGGGTCAGCCATGGGCAGGGCAGGATGGACGTCCCCTGGCACATCCAGCTGGTCGACGACGACCCTTGGCCCGCCCGACCGATGCTCGTGCCGCGGACGCCCGCCGACCCGACCCGCCCGGACAGTGACGACGGGCTGCCGCCGACGTACCTCAACGAGAAATCTCACTGGTGGGACGCGTCCCAGCTCTACGGCGACGACCTGGCCGCCCAGCGGCAGCTGCGCACGGGCGAGGACGGCAAACTCAAGGTCCCCCGGAACGGATCGCCATTCTCAGACGACCCCGAACGGGACCCGGCGAGCGTGCCCGGGTTCTGGGTGGGCCTCGCCATGATGCACACCCTGTTCATCCTGGAGCACAACGCCATCTGCGACAGGCTGCGCGGCGAATACCCCGGCTGGTCGGACGAGGAGCTCTTCCAGCGGGCACGCCTGATCACAGCGGCACTCATCGCCAAGATTCACACCATCGAATGGACTCCGGCGGTCATCAGCCATCCGACGATGGTCACCGGAATGCGCGTCAACTGGTTCGGTGTCCTCGGTGAGCGGGTGCACCGGCTGCTCGGCCGGATCAGCTCGAGCGAGGTGCTCAGCGGCATCGTGGGCGGGCGAACCGACCACTTCGGCGTCCCCTACTCCCTGACCGAGGAGTTCGTGGCCGTCTACCGGATGCATCCCCTGGTCCCCGACGACTGGAACTTCCGCTCGGCTGCGGACGACTCTCTGCTGCAGGAAGCGACGTTCCGGGATCTGGCCGGGCGGCAGGCCTATGAGATCCTCGGCAAACACACCCTGTCGGATCTGTTCTACTCCTTCGGCACCTCGCACCCGGGCCTGGTGACCCTGCACAACTACCCGAAGTTCCTGCAGGAGTTCCAGCGCCCCGACGGCAAGCTCATGGACCTCGGGGCGGTCGACATCCTGCGCATCCGGGAACTCGGCGTACCGCGGTACAACGAATTCAGGCGTCTGCTGCATCTTCCCCCGGCGGAGAATTTCGACTCGCTCACGGACGACCCGGGCTGGGCCGAGGAGCTGCGTCGGGTGTACGAGGGCGACCTCGAACGCGTCGACCTCATGGTGGGCATGTTCGCCGAGCCCCGGCCGAAGGGTTTCGCCTTCAGCGACACGGCCTTCCGGATCTTCGTCCTCATGGCGTCCCGCCGGCTCAACAGCGACCGTTTCCTCACCAAGGACTACACGCCTCAGGTGTACACGCAGACCGGACTGGACTGGGTCGAGAACAACAGCATGGTCAGCGTGCTGCTGCGGCACTTCCCCGAACTGCGTTCGTCCATGAAGTCGGTGAACAACGCGTTCGCCCCCTGGAAGGCATCCTCACCCGCGCGGTGATCACGCTCGGTGCCCGTCGAACCCCGAGCGGCTGTTGGGTGCGCGCCAGAGACTGTCAGAAGGGTCGGCGGATGTCGCCTTCGGTCATCATCGCCCGTCGGGTAGGAGGACTGCCCTTGGCAGGGCCCGCTCCGCTGCTGACGCCCCAGGGCTGCTCCCCGGGAGCGGCCCTGCTCCGTTCGACAGCCATGGCGCGCCGCCGGAGAATCGGAAGTGTGTAAGGAGGGACCATGAGCATCCGCATAGCCGCTTTCAACTGCGAAAACCTCTTCCGGAGACCCATCGTCTTCAGTAGCGGGAACGACCCTATTCGCGACGCCGTGCTCGAGGACTTCAGGGAACTTGTCGCAATCCTCGATCACGACACGTATACGGCCAACGACAAGACAAAAATCATCGAGCTTCTCAAGAAGCACAGCGTCGATGTCTCCCAGGAAATCTCCACCCAGACGATCCGGGTGAACGAGCCGCGCGGACAAGCCCGGCTGCTCAAGGGCGTGGGCAGCAACATCGAGGTCAGGGCCGAGGTCACGGGACGGTCCGCCTGGGTCGGCTGGGCCGAACTGGTCAAGGACGACCTCAGCTGGGACGCCGTCAAGAACACCGCCAGGGTGATCGCCGAGGTGAACGCCGACATACTGCTGACGGTCGAAGTCGAGGACCGGCTCACCCTGCACCGCTTCAACAAACAGGTGCTGGCGGGCCAGTTCGATGCGGGTCCGTATCCGTTCAACATGTTGATCGACGGCAATGACATTCGCGGCATCGACGTGGGGCTGTTCAGCCGGCACCCAATCACCTCCGTACGCTCGCACATCTTCGACAAGAAGGATTCCCGGGACATCTTCAGCCGGGACTGTCCGGAATTCGAGATCGACCTCCATGGCGAACCGCTCTGGCTTCTCGGGAACCACTTCAAGAGCAAGATCGGCGGAGGCGGCGACAAGCGCAAGCTCCAGGGCGAGCGCGTCGCCCAGCTCTACCAGGCCGCGCTCGAGCGCTCGGCCCATGTCGTAGTCGCCGGGGACCTCAACGACACCCCGGGCAGCCCGCCGCTCACGTTCCTCGAGGCCACCAGCCTGAAGGACGCGATGACCCACGACAGTTACGAGGGGCCGCCCGGCACCCATGGGAAGTGCACGTCCTCCAACGACAAGATCGACTACCTGATGTTCTCGCCGGAGTTGTTCGCCAAGGTGGAGAAGGTCGAGGTAGAGCGGCGTGGGATCTTCGAGTTCGGCACCCCGTTCGACACCGTGACCGGACCCGGCGACCAGGCTTCCGACCACGCCGCCCTCGTCGCCGAACTCGACCTGTAAGGGCAGCCCGGCGGCACGGCAGGGCCCCGACGGGCCGGGCCGTGACGAAGACGAGCTTGCGGTGATCCGGCGATCGGCACGGCCGCGGAAGGCTCCGCGGGACCTGGTGGCAGGCGCGGATGGTGGACCTGAGCTGAGCCGGACTGCGGGTGCCGACGATCGCGGATGAGGTGCGCTGCGGCAGGAAACCGTGTGCCGCTGGCTGCACCGCTTCCCGCACCGACAACTCGCCCTCTACGGCGCCGATATGTCACTTCAGGTCGGGCGTGTCTCCGTCTGCTTCGGTGTGCGGGCCTGCTTCGGTGTGCGGACCTGCTTCGGTGCGCGGGCCTCTACCACTGGTTGTCGAGTGCATGATCGTGTTTCGGATACTGCCCTCGGGCGCACGGAGTGAGCAGCGGTACAGCGGCTACGGCTACGGCGGGGACCGGGTCGGCGCTGATGTCCTGCCGCAACGCTATCCCTTCGTGACAGTAAGCCTGTCCTTGTGACAACTCTCGTGCTTCGGCTGAGCGGCCCGCCCCGCTGAGCCGAAGCACGTCAGGGCTTCTACCGAGGTGTTAGCTGCATCCGCAGTTCGCCCGGTCCGATTGACGCTCCCGGGACGGGGCGGGTCCGGTGTTGGCCGGGCAAGTGCTTCAGGCGCCAGCGGGCGAGGAAGTTTTCAGGCACGCACTTAGCCCGGAAGAGGGCCAGCGGCCTCACTGAAGTACTAGGGCCTGTCTGTTAATTCGGTCGTCCGGTCAGCGGTCTACCCAGTCCGGCGCCCACACGTCGTGCGGGGTTCGCGGGCCTGCGGTGCGCAGACGGTCGCGTAGCGCGGTCGGCACGGGGTGCTGGTCTCCGCTGCGGAACAGCAGCACGTGCGGGTAGACCGGGGTCGGGTCGTGCAACGGGATGCACCGTAGGTCGTGGGTCTGGGGCCACAGGTACCGGTCCCCGCTGCCGACGAGGGTGGCCAGCGAGGCCGAGTCGGCCAGCGCGTCCCCGTCCAGGCTCAGCCGGGAGCCTCGGGAGGTCCGCACCAGGAGCGTGACCTCTATGTGCCTCTCCAGGGCCGCGCTCCGCTTGGAGACCGCCTGCTGGCTGATCCCCAGCTCGTCGGCCGCAGCCTGGAACTGGCCGGTCTCGGCGACGGTCACGAACGTCCGCAGCGCTCAACATCCACGCTTCCACCCTCCTTACACAACCATGGGTTGTGTCTGGTGTGGTGCAGGGTTGTTTGCTCGAGTGTTCTGCGCGGTGGTGGGATCAGCGCATGTCTACCCGCACAGAGCAGGTCATGTATGTCCAGACGCCTGAGTTCGCGCGTCATGCGGAGCGGATCGTGGAGGTGACCGATGCGACGTCTCGACTGAACGGGCTTCCGTTCAGCGACAGCGAAGGTCGCGCGGAACTGCTTTCCGTTGTGTTCGGTGGCCCGCTGCCGGAGTCGGTGATGATCTACCCGCCGTTCTTTACGGAGTACGGGCTGAACACGACGTTCGGGGAGAACGTCTTCGTCAACCAGGGATGCACCTTCATGGACAAGGGAGGCATCCGTATCGGCAACGGCGTCATGATCGCCCCAAAGGTCAGCCTCATCACCGGAGGCCATCCACTGCCCCTGGCCGAGCGCCGCGAGTACCTCTCCTTCGCCCCGATCGCCATCGAAGACGACGTCTGGATCGGGACGGCTGCCGTGATCACGCAGGGAGTGACCATCGGTGCCGGTGCGGTGGTCGCTGCAGGCGCGGTGGTCACTCGTGATGTTCCTGCCGGCACCGTGGTCGCGGGAGTGCCCGCCCGGGTGATCAAGACGATCGACTGAGCCGGCCGGGCTGCCGACCCGGATGCGCAGCACCTCTGCGGTCTGATCCTGATGCCTCGTCACACCCGGCTGACCGACCGCAAGGTTCCCTGGCAAAAGGAGTTCGGGAAGGGACCACCGTGGTGATCCCGCACGTCGTGGTCGATGAGATCGATGCCAAGAGCTACCAGACGGGGGACAAGAAGATCTCGAAGCGGGCGCGCGGGGTCTTCCGGCTGCTGGAGTCGGTACTGGAGGAGAGATCCGAGGGAGGGAAGGCGGACGACGGGACAGCGGTACTGATCGCAGCAGATGAGCCGGGGCACGCTCACCTCCCTGTGCCGGACGACTAGTTGGTGGCCTCGGCAGTGCGTCTGCAGCAGGCTGTCGCCCCGGTCGAGGTCGTCGTCGTCAGCCGCGACATCGGTGCGGACCCGGGCTGGTGCCTGGGGGGGTGTCGGCCCGGCGGCTCCCAGACAAGTACCTGATCGAGGGCGGTGACCTTCACCAGGCAGCCTTGGAGCAGGCAGCAGGCGAACTCGTACCAGGCGGAGGTGCACAGCAGCAGTCCGAGTCGAGTGATTCGGCCGGTCCATCCCCCAGCGCGGATGCACCGGCGCGTTCAGGCGAGCGGGCTGACCAGAGGGCTGAAGTGTCGCGACCACGGGCAAGAGGTGACAACAGCATCAGCCCTCCCGGACAGCCGGCTTCGTGTCCGGGCTGGCCAGGGCCCTTGTCCGGAGGCGTCCCGGACAGCCCGCACACCTCCCACAAGCCGGATGGCGGAAACGTTCGCCCAGGGTGCGAGCCTGCTCCGCCCTCCTCCGCTAAGCCCTGACACGGACACCGTTGCCGCGGTAACCGGAGAACTCGCGGGGCGTTCTACGGGCCGTATGGATCCGCGCTCCTGCACACAGCTGCTCCAAGTCTCCCTCCCAGGATTCGACGGACGGGTGCTGCCAGACCTGCTCCACCTTGCGCGCCGTCTCGGAGGCTGAACCGGGTCTTGCTCATCAATCGAGGTGCGAACGAGCCTGTCTGGTTGTGGTGGTGGGGCACCGGCGCCATTGCCGAGGAAGTCGACCGCTGCCGGCCTGTCTTGTCCGACGAATCGGCAGACGATGAACCGGCGCGGGGTGCGGAAGACCTGTGAATGGTTCGCGCACGACGCCCCCTTGCTCCCGAATCCGCTCGACCGCCGCCCGCCCGGAGAAGAACGGAACTACCCGATCCTCGATGCCGCCCCACGAGGGGGCTCCAACAGGAGTGGCTCGACCGCTTCGAGACCGCCCTGCGCGGCCTGCCCGACCGCCAGCGGCAACATTCGCTGCTCCCCCTGCTGCACGCCTTCGCCAGGCCGGAGAAGCCCCTGTCCGGCTCCGCCCTGCCGGCGGACCAATTCCGCGCGGGAGTACGGGCTGCCGCCCTCAACAAGGAAAACGACATCCCCCATCTCTCGCAGGACCTGATCACCAAGTACGTGGCGGACCTTCGGTCACAGCGCCTGCTGTGACCGAGCCCAGGCGGACGATCACCGCAGGGGACGCCGCTTCGGCGCGGAGGGCCTGAGTCCCCGCCGGCCGGGGCGGGTGACTGGCAGGCATGAGGCGCCTGGCCTTGGTCTGGCGAGGCAGGCATTTCACGGGTTCTGCAAGGCGTACACCTGGGACGGCACGGCGGTTCCGTCCTCGGCGGGCCGGTCGGATGTGCCGGTGCGGGGGAACCCGGCTTGGGCCAGGTCGCGGCCGGACACCGGGTTGGCGGGTGGTACAAGGACTCCATCGCTCGCACTCGACCGAAGACTGGGCCTGGGCCGATCGGTCGGCAGGATGCCCGTTGCCGACCTCCTCATCCGGCGCCCCGGCCAACTGGCCTCTCGTTGCATAGGGTTGCGGGCCGCTTCCTCGTCTCGGCGCCGTGAGGGAAACGGAACGCCTGACGGCTGCGGCAGACGAGGTGACCAGAGTCTCCGACGGACTCCGCGCGGTCCAGCCCTTGACCGCAGAGTGACCCGATCAGCTCTGTGCGAAGTGGCTGGCCCTGCCGTCTTGCCGTACCAGTCTGCCGAGCTGGGCAGCTCTTGCGCGGGGCATGAGGGTCCAGGTGCCGTCGGTGCGATGCAGAGCGGCGGAGTGCCAGGGGGTGGTCCAGACGTCGGGGGCGTCGAGGAGGCGGATGCCGAACTTGGGGGCGCCGATGGGCTGGGGGTGGATGGACAGGCGTACGGCGTGGGGGCGGTGTTCGGCGATCAGGTCACCCCAGGCGCGGCTGCGCTGGATCACGCCGTAGGCGCGTTGCCGGCATGCGCGTTGGAGGGCGGACCGGGTCCCTGCGTGGTCGGCGGTGTCCTCGGCGAGGAAGCGGGTGATGCCGCGGTAGAGGGCGAGGGCCTGGGCGTCGGCGCGGATCTCGGCACGCAGTGCGTCCAGGGTGGGGGCGTAGCGCTGGTGGACGTGTGCGCGCTTCGTGTCGTGCGGGAGGTCGCCGAGAACGTCGCGCAGGTCGAAGACGGAGAGTCTCTGAAGCCCCCATCGGGCTATGAGTGTGCGTAGTTCGTCGGCGTAGGCGTCTATGTGCTCGTCGGAGACGTGGATGAGGTCGCCGAAGACGTGGCCGTCGGAGCAGATGATGACGCGGGCGCCGGGTGGGTAGATCCGCTCGATCTCGGCGCACAGGGTGTCCAGGAAGGTGAGGGAGAGACGTTCTCCCTGGTCGGGGAGGTGGCCGAGGACCTTGGCCGGGTTGGGAGACTTGCAGGGAAAGCCGGGCAAGGTGAAGACAATGGGGGCACCGCGGCCCACGTAATGAGCCATTCGGTGAATTTGGTGGGGGAATGCCTCCGCGGTCGCCGGGGCCCGGTCGGTCGTGCGGTGATGGGGCAGGAGCAGTTTCAGGATCGTGGCGCCGATGCTCGTGGGGGAAGTGTCCGGCGCGGTCGTCAGTGGCATGTCATTCCTCCGGAGCGTATGGGGGCACGTCGGAATGGCGCCGTGGCGGAGGGCCGGGCGCCGGTGGTCAGTGGGCAGGTCAGCTGGGGTCCGGTGAGGACACGCAGCCGGTCCCGGTCAGTCGGAGGCCGGCATCAGAGGCGGCGGTCGTAGTCGACGGGCAGGTGGTTGGTACCGCGGCCGAGGACGGCTGGGATCCACTCGATGTCCTCGTCCCTGAGGGCCAGCTGGAGGCCGGGCAGCCGGGTGAGCAGGGTGCCGAGGGCGATCTGGAGTTCGGTGCGGGCGAGAGCGGCGCCGGGACAGAAGTGGACACCGTGGCCGAAGGCGAGGTGGGGGTTGGGGGTGCGGTCGAGGTCGAGGGTGTCGGGGTCGGGGAAGCGACGGGGGTCGCGGTTGGCCGCGCAGAGGGAGACGATCACCGAATCGCCGGCCGGGACTTCGGTGCCGTGCAGGTCGTTGTCCTGGTCGAAGAAGCGCCAGGTGGTCAGTTCGAAGGCGCTGTCGTAGCGGAGGAGTTCCTCGACCGCACGGGGCAGGAGGTCCGGGTGGTCACGTAGGCGGGTGAGCTGGTCAGGGTGGCGGAAGAGGGCGATCAGGGCGGTGGTGATCTGGTTGGTGACCGGTTCCTGGCCGGCGACGAGGAGCTGGAAGATCATGGAGTCCAGCTCTTCCGGGGACAGTTCGCGGCGATCGCGGGCCACAACGAGGCGGCTGAGCAGGTCGTCCTCCCAGTGCTCGCGCTTGTGGTCGACTACCTCGGCGATGTAACTCTGCAGGCCGTGGAGGCGGGCTTCGTACCGCGGTCGTCCGGGGTCGGTGGGGCCGACCGGCTGGACGACCTTGCCCCAGTCGCGGTCGAAGCGGTCGGCCAGCTCCTGCGGGAGACCGATCACTTCGGCGAGGACCTGGAAGGGGAAGCGGGCGGCGAAGGCCGCGACCAGATCGGCGGGGCCGGTCTCGGGCAGTGCATCGACGAGAGCGTCCGCCAGTTGCTGGAAGCGGGGGCGGAGCTGCTCGATGCGGCGTGGGGTGAAGGCGTCGGTGACGAAGCGCCGCATGCGAGTGTGCTTCGGCGCGTCCTGGTGAAGGAGGTGGACCTGGAGCTGGGAGTGCTGGGGTTCGGGCATGATCGAGGCACGGGAGCGCCAGCGGTCATTGCCACGTTCGTGGTTCTTGCCCAGGCGGTCGTCGTTCAACGCGGAATGTGCGGCTTCGTAGCCGGTGACGAGCCAGGCTTGTACCCCGCTGGGGAAGAGGACCCGGTGGACCGGCCCGGCCTCGCGCATCTGCTCGTACAGGGGGTACGGGTTGGCCTTGTAGGGGCAGCCCGTCAGCGGGACCGGATCGGGCAGGGGCTCGGGCCGGGGCTTCGGCTCGATGTCCGGCCGGGGTTCCTGGAGGGTCATGCGGGCTCCTCAGAGGGCGAGTTCGGGCTGGTAGTGGTCCAGCCACAGGGCGAGGTCGACGACGCGTTCGAGGCGCAGACGATGGCCCCACTCCAACTGGTCGGGCGGCGTGTCCAGGCAGGGCTTGATGCGGGTCTCGTCGGCCAGGGCGCGGACCTGATCGACGGACAGGGCATCACGGGCCATGTCCTGTAGGCCGCGGTTGTAGTCGGGGTGGTGGGTGGCCGGGTAGTGGTTCTTGGGGCGGTGCAGCACGGAATCGGGGGCGAGTCCGGTGCCGGCCGCGCGCAGCAGGCTCTTCTCGCGGCCGTCGAAGCTCTTGAGGGCCCAGGGGGTGGTGAAGGCGTACTCCACGAGGCGGTGTTCGCAGTACGGGACGCGGACCTCCAGACCCTGGGCCATGCTCAACCGGTCCTTGCGGTGCAGGAGTTGGCGTAGCCAGCGGGTCAGGGACAGGTGCTGCATCTCGCGTTGCCGGTGCTCGGTGGGCGTCTCGCCGTCCAGATGTGGTACGGCGGCCAACGCGCTGCGGTACGTGTCGTCGCGGAACTCGCCGATGCGAAGGCCGAGTTCGGGGTTCAGCGGCATGGCGGCCTCGTCGCCGGTCACCAGCAGCCAGGGGAAGGTCTCGGCAGCGAGCGCCTTCGGGTTGTGGAACCAGGGGTAGCCGCCGAAGACCTCGTCCGCGGCCTCACCTGACAGGGCGACGGTGGAGTGCTTGCGGATCTCGCCGAACAGCAGGTAGAGCGAGGTGTCCATGTCGCCGACGCCGATCGGCGAGTCCCTCGCCACGACGACCGCCTTGCGGTGCTCGGGGTCGAGCAGGGCGCGCGGGTCGAGAACGACCGTGCTGTGGTCGGTGCCGATGAAGGCGCCGGCCTCGATGGAGTAAGGGGTGTCGTGACCGGTGCGCAGGACGTCACCGGTGAACTGCGCAGCCTGGTCGCTGTAGTCGACGGCATAGGAGCGGATACGGGCGCCCGGTCCTTCGCGCAGCCGGAGTTCGTCGGCGAGTAGGGCGGTCAGCACGGTGGAGTCGATGCCGCCGGACAGCAGGCTGCACAGCGGGACGTCGGCCTCCAGCTGGCTGCGGGCGGCCGTGCCGACCAGTTCACGGATCCGCTCCACGGTCGTTTCCCGGTCGTCGTTGTGTACGTCGGCCTCCAGCTGCCAGTAGCGGCGCTCGCGGATGCCCTTCCGGTCCAGGACGAGCAGGCCACCGGGCTCGACCTCCCGCACCCCGGACCACACCGTCGGACCGGTGTTGAACAGCAGGCTGTACGCCTCCCGCAGACCGTCGGCGTCCACGCGGGGCCGTATCTCCGGGTGGGCGAACAGTGCCTTGGGCTCGGAGGCGAAGGCCAGACCACCGTCGACGACCGCCCAGAACAGCGGCTTGACGCCGAGCCGGTCGCGCACCAGCACCAGCCGCTGGGCACGCTCGTCCCAGACGGCGAAAGCGAACATGCCCTCCAGGTGGTCGGCGACGTCCTCGCCCCACTCCGCGTACGCACGCAGCACCACCTCGGTGTCGCTGCGCGTACGGAAGGCATGTCCTCGGCCGCGCAGCTCGGCCCGCAGCTCGTGGTGGTTGTAGACCTCGCCGCTGTAGCCGAGCACGAGGTCCGGCTCGTCGGGCCGGTCGGTCATCGGCTGCACCCCGCCTTCGAGATCGATGACGGCCAGGCGGCGGTGACCGATCGCGGCCCGTTCGCCGAGCCAGACGCCGCCGGCATCGGGACCGCGTGGCGTGAGGGTGGCGGTCATGGCCTTGATGACGGGGGCCTGAGTACGGGCGTCGCCGTGAAAGCACGCCCAGCCGGTGATTCCGCACATAGGGGGCCGCTCCTTGTTCAGGTATGGGCGGCGGGCGCCGCGTCGGTGGTCTTCTCGGGCGCATCGGCCCGGCGGCGGCCGGGCAGTGCCAGCAGCGGTACCGCGAGACAGGCGCCGGTGGCTGCCAGGGCGAGCCCGGCGTGTACGCCATCACCGGGTCCGGCAAGGCCCCAGACCGCGGTGGCCAGGGCCGGGCCGAGGGTGAAACCGAGGCTGCGGGCGAATTGCACCGTGGATCCGACGGTGGCGATCCGATCCGGTGGGGCGGCACCCATGACCAGGGCCTGGGTGGGACCGCCGTTGAGGCCCATGCCTATACCGGCCAGTGCCAGCCGCCAGGCCACCTCCCACGATGACCAGCCATTGCCCAGCGGGACGAGCAGCAGCAGACCGGCGGCCGTGAGCAAGGCCCCGATGGCCGCCACCGGCCGCGCGCCGTACCGGTCGGCCAGGCGCCCGCCGAGCGGCCCGGCCAGGCCCATGCCGAGCGGGAAGGCGAGCACCGTGAGCCCGGTGGTGGTGGCACTGACGCCGTCGTCGCGCTGGAGGTGCAGGGCGACGACGTAGTGCATGGCGGCGAATCCGGCGGCCAGGGCGAGCACCGCTCCGTGCGCCCGGGACAGTCCCGGGACCCGCAGCACGCCGATGTCCGGACGGCACCCCGGACCACGCAGCCACCACCACAGCGGCGGAACGGCAGCGAGCACAAGCACCAGCCACCCCGGATCGTTCGACGCCAGGGTCAGTGTCAGCAACAGCGCCGCCACACCCGTGGCCACCAGCAGCGCATCCACCAGCGATCGCCGGTCGGGCCACCGCAGCCGACCGTCCCGCGGCATCGTCCTCCACGCCACGACCAGGGCGAGCGCACAAAAGGGAATCTTGACGAGGAAGACGGAGGGCCAGCCGAAGTGGTCCAGCAGCAGGCCGCCCACGGCCGGTCCGGTCACCGCCCCCAGCGGCCCCAAGGTCGCAGGAACGCTCATCGCCCGCCCCCGCAGCTCCGGCCGTACCGAGCGCATCGCGAGCACAGGCATCAGCACGAACAACACCGCCGCGAACGCGCCCTGCGCAAAGCGGGCGGCGATCAACCAGGCCGCCCAGGGGGCGCAAGCGGCCAGGGCACTGCACAGGCCGAAGCCTGCGATCGCTGCCGACACTGCGGAGCGCAGCCCCGCGCCGTCCAGCCACCGACCGACCGGCAACAGCAGTGCCACCACCGGGAGTTGATATGCCAGCGCCGCCCACTGGGCGGTCGCAGCGGACACGTGCAGGCCGTCGGCGATGTCCGCAAGTGCCACGTTGACGATGTTCATGTCGAGCATCGCCACGAAGGCCAACACCCCCGCCACGGCCACCAGCAGCCAGCGATCCTCACTGACGGGTTTGCGACCGGGCTGTTCCGACCCGGAATCGTCGAGTGTCACCCTTCCCCCTCACCGACGCGGGCTGCCGGGATGGCAGCCTCGAACAAGAAGTCGGAAGGAGACGGCGGTGAGTTCCCACGCCCGCCCGAAAAACATACCGATCAGACGAAGACCTCTGCACCGATCACCCGAGTCGGATGGGGTCTCGTGAGCCGGGCGCTGGTGCCGGGCGTCGGAATCGGCACATCAGCTGGGGAACTTCGAGCACCGATCAGCCGACTACTGAGGTGCCGGGCTGGACTGAACACCCCGCCCCTGCGGATCCGAACCCTCACGTCAAAGCCGCACCGAAATCCAGGAGTTGTGCCATGCCCCAGAAGCAGTACCACGTCACCGGAATGAGCTGCGAGCACTGCGTGGCGAGCATCAAAGAAGAGGTTTCGGAGGTGCCCGGTGTGAGCGAGGTTGTGGTCGATCTCGCCGCGGGCGCCGTCACGGTGCACGGCGCTGACCTCGACGACGAGCGGCTGCGTGCTGCCATCGTCGAGGCCGGGTACGGCGTCGACGACTCGATCGCCGCCTGACCTTGCTGCTGACGGAGGGCGGGCGGAACCGCCGCCCCGCCCGCCCTCCGCCCCCTCCGTCATCCGCGGCTCTCCACCGCCATGGCCGCCCCGGCGTCGGCCGGTGCCCGATGGTCGAATGCGATCAGCGGGTCGCCGGTCAGCGGGTGGTCGACCACGGCCGCCCGCACTCCGAAGACACCGGCCATCAGCTCAGGCGTGAGGACGTCACGCGGTCTGCCGGAGGCGACCACAGCCCCGGCATGCAGCACGTGCAGCCGGTCACAGACCGACGCGGCCGCGTTCAGGTCGTGCAGCGACACCAGTGTCGTACGGCACTGCGCACGCAGCAGGGCGAGCAGCTCCACCTGATGGCGGACGTCGAGATGGTTGGTCGGCTCGTCCAGCACCAGGACGTCCGGGTCCTGGGCGAACGCGCGGGCCAGCAGAACGCGTTGGCGCTCGCCCCCGGACAAGGCGGTGAAGCGGCGTCCGGCGCAGCCCTCCATGCCGACGTCGGACAGGACCTTCGCAACGATGTCCCGGTCGGTGGCATCCTCCCCGGCAAAGGCCCGCTTGTAGGGCGTGCGCCCCATCGCGACGACCTCGCGCACGGTCAGCTCGAAGTCGCTCCCCCGCTCCTGCGGCAGGGCCGCAACGTGCCGCGCCGACTGGAGCGGGGGCAACTCGCTCAGGTCGGTGCCACCCAGCAACACCCTCCCGGCGGTGGGCTTCAGGTGCCGGTAGACGGTGCGCAGGAGGCTGGACTTGCCGCTGCCGTTGGGCCCGACCAGGCCCGTGATCTCGCCCTCGACCGCCACCAAGTGGGCGCCGGCCACGACCGTACGGCCGGCATAGCCGATGTGCAGGTCCTCAATGTCGATCCTCAACTTCCGCTCCCCAGGCGCCGGTCCAGCAGATACAGGAGGGCCGGAGCCCCGATGAGCGAGGTGACGACGCCGACCGGCAGCTCCTGTGAGTCCATGGCCGTACGGCAGACAATGTCGACCACGACCATCAGCAGGGCGCCGAACAGCGCGGAGACGGGCAGGAGCCGTCGGTGGTCGCCGCCGACGAGGAGACGGCAGACGTGCGGCACCATCAGCGCGACGAAGGCGATCGCGCCGGAGACCGCGACCAGGACGCCGGTCAGCACACTGGTCACCGTGAACAACTCGCGGCGCAGGCGGGTGACGTCGATGCCCAGTCCGGCTGCTGTCTCATCCCCCATCAGCAGCGCGTTCAGCCCCCGGGCCCGCGCCTGTAGCCACAGCAGGGCCACCGGAACCGCCACCGCGGGTACCGCGAGCAGCTCCCAGTTCGCCCCGCTGAGGCTGCCCATGAGCCAGAACAGCACGCTGTGGGTCTGCTGCTCGTCCCCGGTCTGGAGCACGAGGTAGCTGGTGAAGCCGGAAAGGAACTGGCCGATCGCCACCCCGGCCAGCACCAGCCGGAGCGGCGCGAAGCCCCCACCGCGCCGGGCGATCACCCATACGAGTGCGAAGGTGGCCAGGGCTCCGGCAAAGGCCGCACCGGACAGGCCCAACCCGAGCGCGCCGCCCGCTCCCAGGCCGAGCACGATGGCGGTGACCGCCCCGAGGGAGGCGCCGTTGGAGATGCCCAGCAGGTACGGGTCGGCCAGGGGATTGCGCACCAGCGCCTGTACAGCCGTACCGACAATACCGAGACCGGACCCGACGAGCGCCGCCAACAGAGCTCGCGGGACGCGCAGTTGCCAGACGATCAGGTCGTTTGTGCCGGGACGTGGTGCCTCGCCGCCGAGCCGCCGCCACACCACGCCCCACACCTCACCGGGCGGGATGGACGTCGACCCCCAGGCCACGGCCGCCGTCAACGCTGCCAGCAGTACCACCCCCAGGACCGCCATCAGCGGCCCGACAGGCACGCTGCGCGCGTCCGGAGCGGCGTCCGCGGCGGTGCGGCGCAACAGTGTGGAGGCCACGGCTAGCCGACCTTGCCGGGGTAGAGGGACTTGGCGATCTCCTTGACCGTGTCGGCGTTCCGGACGCCGGCGATGGTGGTCTGCTCGGAGCCGATGTGCAGGAAGTGGCCCTCCTTGACCGCCTTCAGGCCCTTGGTGGCCGCATTGGACTTCAGCCACCTCTCGGCGTCGCCGAATGCCTTCTCGTTCGCGGCCTCGCTGCCCCTATTACGAACGCCGAGTTGGATCCAGTCCGGGTTCTTCGCGATCACCTTCTCCCAGTCGACCTGCTTGTAGTCGCCGTTGCAGTCGGCGAAGACGTTGCGGGCGCCGGCCAGAGTGATCACGGCGTTGGCGACCTGGCGGTTGCAGGTGACGCTGGGCTGCTTGGTGCCGGCGTCGTAGTCGAAGAAGAAGTACGTCGGCCGCTTGCTCTCGGCCGTTCCGCCGACCGCCTTCTGGACGGTGTCGACCGTCCCCTTCATCCCGGCGACGAGTTCCTTCGCCTTCGCGCTCGTGCCGGTGACCGCACCGAGGGCCGTGATGTCGGCCTCGACGGCGGACAGGTCGGTGACCGGGCTCTTGCCCGTCGCGGCGCAAGCGGTGGACTTCAGGTAGATGTGCTTGATCCCGGCCGCCTTGAACTCCTCCTCGGTCGGCGCATCCCCCATTCCGCCGCCCATGCTCCCCATCGAGGCGAAGGTGTCGATGTACAGATCGGCGCCGGAACCGAGCAGCTTCTCCTTGGGGATCACACTCCGGCTGAGCACCTTCACCTTCTGCGCCTGCCCGTCCAGCTCGCCGGGCAGCGCGCCCTTACCAGGCGGGAAGCCCGTGCCGATGACCTTGTCGCCTGCACCCAGGCGGAGCAGCAGCTCCAAGCTGGAGGCGTTGCTGGTGACGATCTTCTTCGAGGCTGCGGAGAAGGTGGTCTTGGCGCCCATGCAGTCGGTGATGGTCGCCGGGAGGGCACCGGAGACGGCGCTCCCGTCCTTCCCCACGGTCTTGTCCGCCGTGTCCTTCCCCCCACCGCCGCAGCCCGCCGCCAGCAGGCAGCCCAGCACGACGGCCGCCGTACCGCCCCACACACGAGAACGCATCGAACAACTCCCGGATCCACTCGGCACGCGGGCGAACCTCCGTCACCCGATCCAGTAGTCGGAGCGAACCCGCTCTGAGTTCCCGACCAGTGGAAAGCAGACGCATGAGATCCGCTTCAGGCAACCACGAGGATGTCGGCGCCGACTTGCTTCCGGTCGGCAGCAACGCCCTCGTACCCATGGGCTCAGGCCGGCACGGCGGGTTCGTCCGCCTCGTCCAGCAGGTCCATCAGGGTCGCCCGAGCACCGGAGACGCGGGAGCGGAGCGTGCCGACCGGGCAGTCGCCGACTTCGGCCGCTTCCGCGTAGGGCAGGCCCAGGAGCTGGGTGGGGATGAACGCCTCCCGGCGCTCGCCCGGCAAGGATGCCAGCAGGTCGAGTAGGGCGACGCCGTCGTCGAAGCCGGGCAGATCCTGCGGCTGGGACCGTTCGACAGCCACCTGCCAGCCCGGTACGTCCGACAGCCGGGGTCGAGCGGCGCTGTACCGATAGCTGTCGATGACGGCTCGGCGGGCGATGGACAGCAGCCAGGAACGGGCGGACGAACGCCCCTCGAAGCGGTGGAGGCTGCGGAGCGCCCGCAGAAAGGTGTCCTGAGCCGGAGGCCGCTGAGCAGCGCGGCGAGCAGATGGGCGGCGAGCATGCCGAACGTCGACGAGCCGCCGTCCGTAGAGTGCCCCATGTGATCCGTGTGGCTCATGCCCATGTGACTGATGGTCATGAACCACACGGGTATGGACTCCGTCTTGATCGACGCCATGTCCATGTGCACAGCCCCCATGTCGCTCATGTCCATGGGGGCGGTGCTTCCGGTCACCGACTGGGCGAACGAGAACGCCGAGTGCAGCGCTGTCTGCGCGGCGACCACGACCGTCACGATCAGCGGCAGCCCGCGCTCACGGCCCGCCAGGCACCAGCCCGCAGCACCGGTCACGGTCAGGCCGACGGCCAGCGCCCACCCGGGGACCTGGCTGCCGGACATCATGACGTGCCCCAGAGCGGCGAGCAGCACACAGACGGCCGCGAACACCGCGGCCCGTACCGTGCGAGAGCACCACCCTGCCGTCATGGCGCCTCATCCTCGTGTCCAGGCTCTGGTCGTCATGAGGGGGTACGGATTCGCCTCGCCGGCGCATTCACCTCGCCGGGTGTGGCCCAGACCACTGCGGTGGGCCGAAGCGTGCCGAGACTTTGCCACTTGCCTTCTCCCGGAGAGCGGGTCTGCGGCCGACGCCCGCCCATGCTCCTGGTCATGGCGCCCATGACCAGGCCTGAGCAGCCGGCACCGGCGCTGCACTCCGGTGCCGGTCGCGCCTACAGCAGTAACCGCACCGCCTCGGCAGGCGTCGATCACGAGGAGTTGTCGCTCGGACGGATCACCACCGCGGGGGTCTTGATCGCCCCGCTGCGCTCGAAGTGCAGGGTGAACGACACGAGGTCGCCCGCACGCCACCGGGCCTTGTACGTCCCCCCGGCTCCCGGCTTCGCTCGAGCAGGGGGTGTTACCCCCACAGTCACGTCCAGTCCATGCGGGGACATGGCCAGTTCGCTGCCCGCGGCCACCGTGGCCGAGACCACGGTGCTCCGGTAGGCGGCTCCGCTCTTGGTAGTGCGGTGACGGCTGAGGCCGATCTCTCCTTCGGTCCCGGAGGACGTCACCTTGACCAACCGGTCATCCGCGCCACCGATGTTCGCGATGTCGAAGAAGGCGGCGGTCTCCGTGCCGTCGGCATACGGCAGAAGGACCCGCCCGGACGAGACGGCGATCCGGGCCGGGCTGCCCGCCTTGCCGACCGCGGCCCAGGTGGCAAGGCCGCCCAGCGCGAGGCTGCACGCGGTGGCGGGCGCGAGCGCGGCGAGCAGGGCGTCGACCAGCCGACGGCGGGACGGACGCCAGGGGTTGTCAGTCATCGGGTGCGCCTCCGGGCGGGATTCGGCTGCCAGACGCGCAGCCGCAGACTGTTGCCGACCACCAGCAACGAGCTGGCCGACATCGCCGCAGCGGCGAGCATGGGGTTGAGCAGGCCGACCATGGCCAGCGGCACGGTCACGAGGTTGTAGCCGAACGCCCACACGAGGTTGACACGGATCGTGCCCAGCGTGCGCCGGGCGAGCCGGACCGCATCCGCCAAAGCCTCGATGTCACCGCGCACCAAGGTCACGTCGGCCGCCCCGATGGCAACATCCGTGCCGCTGCCCATGGCGATGCCGAGGTCGGCGCCGACCAGCGCGGCGGCGTCGTTCACGCCGTCGCCGATGACCGCGACGCGACAGCCCTGCTCCTGGAGATCCCCTACGAGATCAGCCTTGTCCTCGGGCGTGCGGCGGGCGTGCACCTCGTCGATGCCCAGGGCCGAGGCGACGGCAACGGCGGGCGCCTCCTGGTCACCGGTGGCGAGCACCGGGCGCACACCGAGGCGCCGCAGCTGCTCCACGGCCCGGTAGCTGCCGGGTCGTACGACATCGCCGACCTCGATCAGAGCCTCGGCCTCACCCTCCACCCGGACCAGCACCGGGGTGCGTGCGGCAGCCGCGGCGACCGGCAGCGCATCCGCGAGAGCGGCTGGCAACTCGTCGTCCGGGGCCAGAACTTCGACCAGCCGACCCTCGACCCGACCGAGCACACCGTGCCCCGGCACGGCGCTGAATGCACTCACGTCCGGCAGCCGCCGCTCGGCCGACTCCCTCCGGGCATGGGCGGTGATCGCCCGCCCGAGTGGATGTTCCGAGCCCTGCTCGACCGCCCCGGCCAGTCGCACCACCTCGTCGCGGCCGAGCCCGCCCGGCACGGAGGTGACCTGGGCGACGCTCATGTGGCCGGAGGTGAGCGTGCCGGTCTTGTCGAGGACGACGGTGTCGATGTGCTGGAGACCCTCCAGAGCCTGCGGGCCGGTGACAAGGACACCCAGTTGAGCGCCCCGGCCGGTCGCGGCCATCAGGGCGGTCGGCGTCGCCAGGCCGAGGGCGCAGGGACATGCGACGACGAGGACGGCCACACACGCGGTGATGGCCGCCTGCGGGTCGGCCCCGGCTCCGAGCCAGAACCCGAGGGTCGTGACCGCCAGCGCCAGTACGACCGGAACGAAGACGCCGGCCACCGAGTCGGCCAGCCGCTGCGCCCGCGCCTTTCCGGCCTGGGCCTCCGTCACCAGCCGGGTGATCCGCGCGAGCTGCGTGTCGGCACCGACCGCGGTAGCCCGTACGAGCAGCAGTCCGCCGGAGTTCACGGCCCCACCGACCACCGCGGAGCCCGGCCCGACCTCGACGGGCTCGGTCTCGCCGGTGACCAGGGACAGGTCCACTGCCGAACTGCCCTCCGCCACCTCGCCATCGGTGGCGACCCGCTCTCCTGGACGCACGACAAAGACGTGTCCGACGCTCAACTCCGCAATGGAAATGAGCCGTTCGCTCCCGTCCTCGCGTACTGCGACTTCCTTGGCGGCGAGTTGGGCGAGCGACCGCAGCGCAGCCCCGGTCCCACGCCGGGCCCGCGCCTCCAGGAACCGCCCCGCCAGCACGAACAGCGGTACGCCGACGGCCGCTTCGAGGTAAATGTGCGCGACACCGTCCGACGCTGACGGCACCAGACTGAACGGCATCCTCATGCCGGGATCGCCCGCACCGCCGAGGAACAGCGCGTACACGGACCAGGAGAAGGACGCCGCCACGCCGAGCGACACCAACGTGTCCATGGTGGCCGTCGAATGCCGCAGCCCCCGCACCGCCCGCACGTGGAAGGGCCAAGCACCCCACACGGCGACCGGCGCGGCGAGGACGAAGCACAGCCACTGCCAGTTCCGGAACTGCAGACCGGGCACCATCGACAGCACGAGCACCGGCACCGCGAGCAACGTGGTGACCACCAGCCGGTCACGCTCCTGCTTCGCGCCCTGCGCCTCCCCCTCGCCGTCGCCGTCGCCGTCAGGCTCCCGCCGCCTGGGCGGCTCGGGCAGTGCGGCCGTGTAGCCGGCCTTCTCGACGGTCGTAATGAGCTCCTCGGGGCTGATCTGCGGCGGGTGGCTCACCCGGGCCCGCCCGGTGGCCAGATTCACGGTCGCCGTCACCCCGTCCAGCTTGCCGAGCTTCTTCTCGACACGCTTCACACAGGCCGCGCAGGTCATACCGCCGATGGCCAGGTCGGTCGTCACGGAGACAGCCACCGGTTCCGCGCCCATCAGCCGCCACCTCCGTGCATGCCCCCCATGCCGCCCGTATCCGTGCCGCTGCCCGCGCCACCATCGTCGAGGCCACCGCGGCTCGTTTCGGTGCCGTGCATACCGGGCGCGACGGGCCCGGCGGCGGCGCCGACCGCGTACGACACCGCGAACATCAGCGCCAGCAACAAGAGGAAGCCGCACAGGGCAGGAGGGGGCGCCATTCTCCGCAGCACCGCCCCCGCACCGGAGGAGGATTGCCTGGACTCGTCCATCAGCCACGTCTCCCGATCACGTCATACGGCGTCGGTCGGATCGCGCCGTACCGATTCAGTAGTCGGGCAACCCAACGGCCGAGTTCCGGAGCTCCCCTATGTCGCGCGTCACATGCTGACCGTTCACACCCGCGCCCGCACTGGCAGTCCAGCGCCCCGCCGACGGGATGGGTCGGCGTGACGCGCGGCGAAGGCAGGTCATCGACGGGATTCTGCACCGGGTGCGGACCCGGGGTGCAGTGGCGCGACCTGCCCGAAGGGTTCGGGCCGTGGAAGACCGTGTAGGAACGGCACCGGCTGTGGTCGGCTGATGGCGCCTGGGAACGTGTGCTGCAGGAGGCCCGCACCTATCCGCCGCCCCCACCTCAAAAGGGGCCGAACACCCAGAACATCAGGGCGAAACGCATGGCAGAGACTGCTCGGCCGGCTGGCGGAGGTGGTGCGCGAGGTGAGGGCCTGGGCCGCTCGCGGGGCGGGTTCACCACCAGGCTCCACCTGAGCGCGGACGGCCTCTGTCGGCCGCTGTCCCTTCTCGTCACGCCGGGGCAGCGGGCAGACTGTACGCAGAAGCCAGTGTTGGACAAGATCCGTGTTCCCCGGCGCGGGCTGGGCAGGCCCCGCAAGAAGCCGCAGAGCGTCGCGGCCGACAAGGCGTACAGCAACGGCCCTTGCTGTGACTACCTGCGGCGACGGGGCATCCGGCACACCATCCCGGAGAAGACCGACAGCCAGGCCGCCCGCCTGCGCAAGGGATCACGCGGCGGACGGGCACCCGGCTTCGACGAGGAGTGGTACAAGAAACCAACACCGTCGAACGAGCGATCAACAGGCTGAAACACTTCAGGGCTGTGGCCACCCGGTACGACAAGCGCGGCTACCTCTTCCTCGGCACAGCAACGGCAGCAGTCGTAGTCACCTGGCTCCGCACATGATCGACCGGATAAGTCCTAGTACGGCGGGGGTGGGAGTTTCGCCGGCGTGCGGGGCGGGTACCGCAGGGGTGAACGAAACCGATGGGCTGCCCATACCCTCCTCGGGGTGGGCAGCTCGCTGTGTTTGACGGCGTGTTCTGCTGCCGTGATGCCCCGGAGAGGATCTGCGGGCCTGTGCCGACGCCCCGGCCGGCCTGGCAGGCCAAGGGCGGCCCCTACCCGAAGGGGTCAGCATGAATACGAACATTCAGCCGGGGCTGCCGGGTCTGCTCTCGGCCACCGCCCTCCCCGCGACTCGGACGGCAGCGCCGATCAGGCTGCTGGCACTGACGACGATCCCGGTGGGCGACCAGCCGGTCGGGGTCGCGGTCGCCGCCAACGGCAACGCGTACGTGACCAACACCGCGTCGAACGATGTGACCGTGATCAACACCGCCACGGACACCGTCATCGTCCCCAGCATCCCCGTAGGCATCAACCCTATCGGGGTGGCGGTAGCCCCCAACGGCAAGGCCTACGTCGTCAACCGTGGCTCGAACACCGTGACGGTGATCGACACCGCCACCAACACCGTCCTCGTCCCCAGCATCACCGTCGGCACGACCCCTATCGGGGTGGCGGTCGCCCCCAACGGCAATGCTTACGTCACCAACCTGGGCGACTTCACCGTGACGGTGATCGACACCGCCACGGACACCGTCATCGTCCCCATCATCACCGTCGGCATCAACCCGTACTGGGTGGCGGTCGCCCCCAACGGCAACGCCTACGTGACCAACGTGGGCTCCAACGACGTGACGGTGATCAACACCGCCACCAACACCGTCACCGTCCCCAGCATCCCCGTCGGCACCGACCCGTTCGGCGTGGCGGTCGCCCCCAACGGCAACGCCTACGTGACCGACTTCTCCTCGAACAATGTGACGGTGATCAACACCACCACCAACACCGTCGTGGGCGCCCCCATCCCCGTCGCCCCCGGCATCAACCCGACCGGGATAGCAGTCGCCCCCAACGGCAAGGCCTACGTGGCCGACGTGAACTCGGACGACGTGACGTTGATCGACACCACCACCAACAGCGTCGTGTGCACCCCCATCCCCGTCGGCACCAACCCGTTCGGTGTCGCGGTCGCACCCAACGGCAAGATCTACGTCACCAACCAGACGTCGGACGACGTGAGCGTCATCCCGCCGTTCCCCACGCTGACCAGCATCAGCCCCAACCAGGGGCCCACCACCGGCGGAACGCCGGTGACCCTCACCGGCACCAACCTCACCGGCGCCACTGTCACCATCGGCGGCAACCCCGCCACCGGTGTCAGCGTCAACCCCGCCGGCACCCAGATCACCGCCACCACCCCGCCCGGCACGTCCGGCCCGGCGACCGTCACCGTCACCACCGACGGCGGCTGCGCCAGCCTGGTGAACGGCTTCACCTACGTCTCACCCAGCCACGCCACCTCGCTGACCGCCACCCCGGCACTGGCGAAACTGTTCCCGCCGCAGGTGTACTTCCCGTTCCTGACGGCCACGCTGACCGACCTGGTCACCGGCCTCCCCGTGCCCGGCCAGACCATCACCTTCAAAACCGGCACCCACGTACTGGGCACCGCCGCCACCAACGCCCAAGGCACCGCGCGGCTGGACGAGACCCTCACCCTCACGCTCATCCTCCTCAACGGCGGCTATACCGCCACCTTCGCCGGCACGGCCACCCTGCTGCCTTCCAGCGCCCACGGGGACGTCATCGCCCCCTAGGACTTGTCCGGCCGATCAATTGACCGCCTCGCGTGCAGGTCGTTGATGCGGGGACATGGGGCGGGGTGATCTGAGTGATGCGGAGTGGGAACGGCTGCAGCCGTTCCTGCCGGTGAGTAACGGGCGTTGCGGCAGGTGGCGCGATCACCGGCAGGTGATCGACGGGATTCTGCACCGGGTGCGGACGGGTGTTCAGTGGCGTGTTGCCCGAACGGTTCGGGCCTTGGAAGACCGTCCATGAACGCCATCGGCTGTGGTCGGCCGACGGAACCTGGGAGCGTCTGCTGCAACAGGTCCAGGCCGCGGCTGATGCGGCCGGTGAGATCGACTGGGATGTGTCGGTGGACTCCACGATCGTGCGGGCGCATCAGCACGCGGCCGGCGCCCGCACCGACCCGCCGCCGGCCCCCGCGTCAAAGGGGGCCGGGCAAGTGGAACACCAGGACGAGACTCCGTGGCAGAGCCTCGTCGCCCGCCTGGTGGAGGTGGTGCGGGAGGTGAGGGCCTGGGCCCTCACGCGGCGGGTTCACCAGCAAGCTCCACCTGAGTGCGGACGGCCGCTGTCGCCCGCTGTCCCTGATTGTCACGGGTGGGCAGCGGGCGGACTGCACGCAGGTCAAGGCGGTGTTGGAGAAGATCCGGGTCTCCAGAGTCGGGCCGGGCCGTCCCCGCAAGAAGCCGGCCAGCGTCGCGGCTGACAAGGCATACAGCAGCCGGCCGTGCCGCGAGTACCTGCGGCGCCGGGCATCCGGCACACGATCCCGGAAAAGACCGACAGCCAGGCCGCCCGCCTGCGCAAAGGCTCACGCGACGGACGACCACCCGGCTTCGACGACGAGCGGTTCAAAAAAACGCAACACCATCGAACGGGCGATCAACCGGCTGAAGCACTCCAGAGCCGTGGCCGCTCGCTACGACAAACGCGGCTACGTCTGCTTCGGCACCGCGACAGCAGCAGCCCTCACCATCTGGCTACGAACGTGATCGCCCGGACAAGTCCTAGTGAGGTGGAGCAGGAGGAGCAAGCCGCCCCCACGGGCATCAAGGGCAGACCTATGGCACGCAGGGCTTCAGGCCGCGCTGGTGGTCTTCGCCGCGGCAACCGTTTGCCTCGTGCTGGGAGCGCAGTCCGCCGGGACACACGAGTCCCCCAGTCCCCCTGTGCTGCTGGTACTGGCGGTGGTGTGTGGCGTGCTCGCCCTCGCCGCGATGCTGGATCTCATTGTCCTCATCCGCCGCTTGCGCAGTGAGAGGGCCCCAGGCGCATAGGGCGGCACGCGCTGCGGCAAGACTCGGCGGCGCATCGTCTGGGGGCAGCGGCACACGGGGCTCGGGGCGCGGTTTGGTGATCGCACCGGACCGCCTACTCAGTGCACTGCGCAGCATCTACGCCCTGCGGCGTGCCTGGCGTCCGAAATCGTGAGGTCGTATTTCTCTCGCCTTCGGCCCATGCGGGGGCGCTGACAGGCACTGGGCCGACTTCGTGATCCTCAGCCACAACCCGCTCACGATCCCCGAGCAAAAGATCAAGGAGATCACCGTCGTGGAGACCATCAAGGAGGGCAGGCCGTCTACCCGCCCTCTCCCACACACCCAAAGCCCGCCCCCGTCCTGCAAAAGGCAATGTCCGCAGCCTTTGCCCACCACTGCTGAACCCCCGGGAAGGTCACCCAGTTGAGGGGCTGACCAGCAGACCGGATCAACTGAGAGGACGTGCAGCATCCACACGCACCGGACCAGATCAGTTGAGCTTCCGAGCCGCTGCTCGTCTCAGCTGATCCGGTCGCCACAGGTCACGAGCACGGCTTCGGGCCAGACCATTTGAGAAGAGACAGCATGTGAACGCCCACAGCACGAGCCCGAGGCAGCTGAACGCGGCACGGCTGCGAAATCAACGCAAAGCAGGAAGAAAGCTCACACCGAGGGGTCAGCATAGAGTCAGCATGATTCCGTGCCACGCGCAGCGGCCCTGCGGGCAACGGAATCAGTTGCGAACACGCCACTCTCGATGGCTAGTTGACCTACGGCTGTGCCGGTGACCGAGGCCGTCGCCGGCCGTTCACTCACTCAGACTGCATGAGGTAGGGACAACCACAGACCCATCCCGCCCGACACCGAGTCCCGGCGGTCGGCTACCTCGCGTGGAAGACACTCTGACGGTGGTCGGGCTGCTGATGGGTAGTGCTGGGTGTGCCGTCGCCTCCCGTGGCGGCGCGCTCTACATCGCGGAGGTGCAGATGACCCAGTCTCACGGGGCGACCCCGTACCCGATCCCGCCCGCAGTGCAGGAAGCGTATGGTCCGGCCGATCTCAGCTCGATGTCCCTGTTCGGCGGAGGGTTCATCAACTTCGGCTACTGGCATGACATCGACCTCGACCAGCCGCTGACCGAACACGACCGGATCAGCAGCCAACAGGCCATGTACCGCCACGTGCTCGCCACCTTGGCGGCTGCACAGGAGCCGCGGGTCCTGGAGGTCGGCTCCGGGCTGGGGGTCGGTTGCGCCGTTGCACTCAAGGAGTACGGCTTCGCGCACGTCACCGGCATGGACATCCATCCACAGCAGCTCAAGCGGGCTGAACAGGCCAACGCCGATCTGTTGACCCGCCGCCCCGAACAGCTGCGCTTCGCACACGGAGCAGCCGAAAACATGCCGTTCGCGGAGGGCGAGTTCGACTGCCTGTACAGCGTGGAAGCCGCCCAGCACTTCCGCGACCTCGACGCGTTCGCCCGGGAGGTCGCACGCGTGCTGCGGCCCGGCGGCCGCGCCGTCATCGCCAGCTTCTTCGTCCCCGACGCCGCCCCCGCCCGACCCGAGCGGCTGGCCGAACTGCTCGACACCTACACCACCGGCCTGGACGTCGCACACACCATCCCGCAGCTCACCGGCAGCCTCGAACGGGCCGGCCTGACCGGGGTCCGCGCCACCCCGATCGGGGCGTCGGTATGGCCGGGCTGGGACCGCTGGCTGGCGCGCATGTGGGAGCCCGGTACCTGGCCTCGCAACTTCCTGCGGGCCTACCGTGAAGGCAGCCTCGACTACTTCACGGTCACCGCACAACGACCCATGCCATGACCCGGCGGTCAGCCTTCGGAACCCGTTTCCCTGCGACTTCGGACAGCGAGGTACACACGCGCGAAACTGCGGCTCCCGGACATCCCCCGGTCGGTGGGCCGGAGTGGCTGTCTCGCCCCGGCGGTCACTGCACCTGAACTTCCCCGGCCCGTGGGGGAACCTGATGGCGCATCCCTTCGCGCACGCAATCCGTGTCTCGTGTGCAGCGGCGCCCGTGGCTCGCAGCGATGTGGCTCCCGCGGGAAGAAGCCTGTTCGGGCCGTGAGGCGACCAGCAGGTCCTGCCGGAGTATGACCACGAGGTCGCCGGCAGCCGCCCGCGACATGGACTGCGGCACGCCGGTACCGGCGACGAGGCGTTGCACAACCGGGTACCGTCATCCCGGCAGTGGACGGACGCGGCCGGCACTACGGCACCGGCGCCGCACACACCAGCTTGTCCACCGCAAGCCCCCGAGCGGCTGGGGTGTTCCGACCACCACGCTCAACAGCCCCTTGGGCACTCGGCTTCCCATCAGTGGGGTGGGCGGCGTGACGCGGTGCGGGTGCCGCGCGCAGTCCGTGCGCAAGAGTGCCGTCGTCCGGCATGCCGGCCCGTAGCCATGCACCGACGAGATCGGCGCGGCTTCGGTGGCGATGGGCCCGGACGCATGACCGGGCCGCTGGCAGTACGGTCCTTCGCGCACGGCTGCGCGGCGGCGTGCGGTCCCCCGGCGCGGGTGCAGCGCAACAGGCTGCCCAGGCAACCATGTCGGTTGATCACCGTGCCCGCCGCGGCAGCGATGCCGGACGTCGTGCTACTCGCTCCGCTCCGTCTGCTCACTCGAGGGGCCATCGTTTGCCGACACCGAGTACCGTCATCCCGTGTCCGGCGCGGTGACAACGCCCTGAGTGGCGCAATCCAGAGCATCGGTGGCGGCACAGCCCTTACGGCCCGTGGACACCGACCCCGACCTCGCTCACATTCGGCAAGAGCTGAGCGTCACGCCGGCGGCCGGGTGAGTTGGGCGGCCACGGCGTCGAGGACCCAGTCCAGGCCGGTCGCGAAGGATGCCTCGGCGTCCACGTCCGTGCCGTCGTACACGGCCTTGGTCAGCGCCGGGAAGCGGCCCGTGGCCAATATTCTCGTCACATGCGGGCCGGAGACGCGCTGCCAGTCACGCTTGGACAGGCCCGTGGAGCGCTCGGCCCGCAGGTTCGCGATCTCGCGCCTGATCGCGCCAGTGAAGTAGGCGCTGACAGTCTCCACAGCGCGCATGACGGTGTCGATGTCGGCGAGTCCGTCGAGGGCGGCCAGCGTGGCCTCGGTCACGGCGAGGCCATTCGGGCCCAGGGTCGGGCGGCCGCCGAGCAGGTCGGCCAGCCATTCGTGACGGAGAGCGGTCTGCCTGGTGCGGTGGGCGAGGAGGCGCAGCGCTTCCCGCCAGTCACCGGGCTGGTCCTCGGGGACAATCTCGGCGTGGACCTCGTCCACCATGAGGTCGAACAGCTCCTGCTTGGTGGAGATGTATCCGTACAGCCGCATCGGGCCGGCGTTCAGCCGGGCGGCGACCTTGCGCAACGACACCGCTTCCAGCCCGCCCTCGTCGGCCAGCGCGATGGCGGTGGCGACGATCCGCTCCCGGTCGAGCGGCACGGGGCGAGTCGGCGGCTCCGGCCGGTCCCACACAGTCATAGTCACACCGTTCCGTTGCGATGCATCGTATTGGGGAAATACAGTGTATCGACATGAGACATCGTATCGCCGTGGTCGGGAGCGGCCCTGCCGGCCTCACCTTCGCCCGTGTCCTGCACCGCCATGGCCACCCCGTCGCCGTCCTCGAGCGCGATCCCGCCCCCGACGCCCGCCCCCCGGGCGGCACGCTGGACCTGCACGAAGGGCTGGGCCAGCTCGCGCTGGACAAGGCGGGGCTGCTGGCGGAGTTCCAGGCGCTGTCTCGCCCCGAGGGGCAGGCCATGCGCATCCTGGACGCGGACGGGGCCGTCCTGCGCGACTGGCAACCCCGTCCAGATGACCGGGCCAATCCCGAAATCGACCGCGGGCAACTCCGTGACCTGCTGCTCGGCCCTCTCGACGTCCAGTGGGGTCGGGGCGTGACCCAGGTGGTGCCGGGGACCCGGGATGGCGTACTGGTCCATTTCGCGGACAGACGACAGGAGACGTTCGACCTCGTAGTCGGCGCGGACGGCGCCTGGTCCCGGACCCGCCCGGCAGTCTCGTCGGTGACGCCGCACTACACCGGCGTCACCTTGGTCGAGACCTCCCTCGACGACGTCGACACCCGCCACCCTGACCTCGCCCGGTTGATCGGCGACGGTTCCGTGGCCGTGTACGGCGTGAACCGAGCTCTCGTCGCCCAGCGCAACAGCGGCGGCCACGTCAAGGTGTACGCCCAGTTCCGCGCGCCGCTGGACTGGCACACGCACCTGGACCTGGCCGACGGCGAGTCCGTGCGATCGAGCCTGCTGGCTCTGTTCGACGGCTGGGCCGCTCCCGTCCTCGACCTCCTCCGCCACGGCACCGCTTTCGTCCACCGCCCCCTCTACGTCCTGCCCGTCTCCCACACCTGGAGGCACGTCTTCGGAGTGACGCTACTGGGCGACGCCGCCCATCTGATGCCCCCGTTGGGGGCGGGCGCGAACCTCGCGATGCTGGAAGGCGCCGAACTCGCCGAGTCCATTGCCACCGGCCCTGGAGATCTGGACGAGGCCGTCCGTGCCTTCGAGGAACAGATGTGGGCACGGGCCGGCAGGTGGGCGGAGATCACGGTGGCCGGTCTGGAACGCCTCGTGAGCCCGGACCCCGCCGAAGCCCTCGCCCTCTTCGACCAAGTCCAGCCATCCTGACTGCCAAGCGCGAGAGCACCAGCATGAACAGCTCGCCACGGCTTCACCGGACAGTACGGCACCGCCGCGGTCCCTTCCGGCGAAACCACCGTTAGACGAACGCACGGACGCCTGCACCAAACGCAGCCCTCAGCCCGCTGCCGCCCGAACCCGGTCACGATCCTCCTCGCGGGCCGGACAGCATCGGGCGGGCGGCGACCACCGGCGGGTGCCGGCTGTGCTGAAATTCCCGGAAGGAAACGGCCGACCCCGGGCGCCCGCCGAAGGCCCGGCCCACGCCGGGGCGGCGAAAAGGTTGGTGCGCGGGGCCTGCGGAACCGGGTAACGTCTTTGTCATGTTCTTCCAGACGCCGATTTACGAGTGAGAGCGTGATGGGCCCCTGCTGACGTCCTTCGACGTCGCCGCCCATCCCCCACCGATGAATCCGTAGATCACTTCACATCACTACCGGGAGAACCCGTGACCGTGAGCAAAAACATCAACAACCCCGTGGGCATGGGCGGCGGCCAGCGCAAGAGGCTGTCCCGCGCCGAACGGCAGAACAACGGTCCGCACCGCAACCTCGACCGCCAGGGTGCAGCCGACCAGAAGGCGGAGCTGGTGCGCAAGATGCGTGAGAAGGCAGGCGCAGCTGAGAGCGCCGGGCAGACGGGCGACGACACCGCACAGAGCTGACACACCGCCGCAGCAAGGCGGCACCGCACGGAGCAGGGCCCGGACCGCGACGCGCGGTCCGGGCCCTGCTGCCGTACCGGGCGCGGCCGGTCCCGACAAAGCAGCCGTTCGCCAACGAGCACTTCCACGATGCTCACCGGCCCTGAGCAAGCACAGGCCGGAGTAAGCATCTGAGTATCCGGCGCTGCCCAGCCTCGCGCCTGGGCGGGCATTACTGGCGGGGGTCATGCTCGTCTCCGTTCCACTAGGCGGCGCGCGGCCGAAGCGGCCGGTGGGCTCGGCCAGCTTGATGCGGCAGCCCGCGCCGTGCGCTCCGTCGGCCGGCGGCACATCCACTTCTAGCGGGTCGTCCTCGAGCGGGCTGCTCTCCAGCAGCCCCTTGCACGTTTGGCACACCGAGTCGGGGTCCTTGGCGGCCTCGGCCGCGCCTCTCGCGCTGCCCAGCGCTCGGTGTCAGCGGATGGCGACACGAACTCTCGTTGGGCGGTGACATGCTCGCCATCACGCTGCGGCGCCGCGACGGAGGCGAACCGGTCACCGCGATCGCCCGCCAACTCCGGTCAACCGGAGTCTCCGCACCCTTAGCCGGATGTCATGCCACGCCCTCGTGCACATTGCTCGGTTGCCCTCGAAGCTCGTCCGTTGCCGCCTGGGCCACGGGTACCCGTCGAGCGTCTGCAGCAGGTCGGCGTCGGTGCGGGTGTACGGCCGGGACATACCGTCGCGCCGGGCAGTGGCCGACGGTGACGTCCGGTCGGTTCAGCGGATGAAGTCGACCTCTGGGTAGTGGCGCGAGGGGCCGTCGAGCAGGTGGCTGTTCCGATGGCGCAGGTGCTTGTCGAAGAAGGCGGCGACGTAGGTGCGTTGGACCTCGATGGAGCGGTTGGGGTCGATCGTGCCGAGTGCCTGCTGCATTACTTCCGGGGTTATCCCGAATGCGCCCGGTGCCTGGGGGAACAGGACCTGGTTGTCGACGAAGGAGTTGTGACCGGAGCCGCGCAGCTTCAGATCGAGCCGCTCTCCGTGCAGGTTGTCCCAGAGCCGCTCCCAGCTCCCGTCGGTGTCGCGGTTGTGGTGCTCGGAGCTGAACAGCATGTAGGGGCGGTCGAGCGGCGTGTCGTCCGACGATCCGAAGAGCTGGCCGTCCAGGTTCACGCCGGCGTCGATCCTGGAGTCCTTTTGCATGGCAGCGGCCACCGAGCCGCCGCCGAGGGAAGCGCCGAACATCCCGACGCGTTTTGTGCTCGCGGCCCGCGCCAGCCCGTCGGGGAGTGGCTTCTGTTCCACATCCGGGTTGTGGCCGCGGGCGATCTCGGCCAGCTGGTCGATGACGAAGTGGCTGTCCGCCGCCCGGACGTCGATCAGGTCGCGCGATTTGGTGCCTGGCTGCAGCATGCTCACCTCATGTTGCCCGCCGGGGAACACCACGTCGCCGGTGTCGTGGGTGTGGTCGATGGTGACGACCAAGTAGCCGCGGCTGGCCAGGTCCTGAACCAGTGCCGTGCCCGTCGCACGGTTCCCACGCCCGCCGGGCGAGTACAGCAGCACCGGCAGCTTGCCGGCCTTGCGGACGACCGGGGCGCCGGTGTGTCCGGCAGTGGTGGGCAGGGTCACCCCGCCCGGCAGCACCTGCTGGCTGACCGGGAGCTGCGCGGCGGGATAGCGGCTGGTGTGCGTGGCCGGATACCACAGCGAGACCATCAACTCGCGCTGCTGCCCGGGCACCCACGGATCCGCGCGTTTCGCATCGCGCAGGTGGAGGTCGACCGTGCCGACGCCATAGCGCCCGGTCGGGGCGGGGAGAGTCAGCTGACCCGGGGCCGGCGCCGCGTCCAGGGCTGCGGCCCGGCCCGGGGCCGGCGCCGCGTCCAACGCCGCCGCCTTGCCCGGGACTTGCGCCGCATCCAACGCCGCCACCCTGCCCGGGGCTTGCGCCGCATCCAACACCGCCGCCTTGCCCGGCGCTTGCGCCGCATCCAACTCCGCCGCCTGGTCCGGGGCTTGCACTGGGTCATCCAAGGCAGCTGCCGCGGTCATGGGCGTACCAGTGCTCTTCCCGGCGGCGACAGCCGGCGCGACTCCGGCGCCCAAGATGACGGCCAGCGCCCCAGTGGTGCCGGCGACCCGGGCTCGTAACGGGCTGTGACGCCTTCGTGCATGTTTCATGGGCAGTCCTTCTCCATGAGGGCGAACACCGCGTGGCCGGCGGTTGGTTGGCGCTCATCGTAATAGGTGATTTGCCATTGCCAAGCCAAGATCCCTTGTTTATGCGGAGAGTTCTTATTACCGCACAGTTGGTGATGTGACGTCGTCGGGACTTTCTGAAGTTGCGCGGCGCCGGTCTCGTGTCCTGCGCCGTCGCCGGCCGTACGGCACGCCTTTCCCGTGGATCCCTACGCACGTGGACCGACCTTCGACACGCGGAATGTGCAGCGGAGTTGAGCATGCCGGGCGCCAATACGGGATACGTACGGGAGACCTGCCCTGGTGTGCGGATGCCAGTGGTCAGCGCCCTGCGTTCGGCATCCTCGTGACCAGTCATAGCGGCACGGAATGCGATGTCTGAGTGGGCATCAGGAACCGGCGATTAGCTCTGGAGGAACACCTCGACGGGGCGAGCGTGCCGGTATTCGGGCTCGCTGAGTTTCGACCGGGGCGTTGGCGAATTCGCCGCCACCGGGATGAGGCGGAGGTGCAGAAGTGGCCATTTCCTCGGTCGATTTGAGTGCAGAGGTTCCGTATGGTCCGTATGCAGGGAAGCGCCGCGAACGAACTTGTGATTATCGTGTGAACGCAGTTCGATACAGATCGAGTTGCCACCCGTTCACCCCCCCCCATGTGCCGAGAGGAGGCTGCCCTGCACCCGGTTGCCCAGGCGCCGCGTCGACACCGTGCGCGACGCCGCGCCGACATGCCGCTGCTCGGAGGTGTCCGCCCGCCGATCGCCGCCCTGCTCTGCGCGCTGCTGGCAGTTGCCGTCTTTCCCACACTCGGCGTCGGCGCCGTTCATGAGCAGGAGGTACCCCAGGCGGTACGCGACGCGGAACGCCGGATCGCCGAGGATGCCGCGGACTCGTTCAAAACGTCCGTCGACGTCAGGGCCAGGGCAGTGCGTCGTTCCGCCGCGTCGGTCAGGGCCCCCGCAAGCGGTACTCCGAAGGCGACGCTGCGGTCCCTCCTTCCTGCCGGTCCCCTGGTGCGGGGCGGCGTGCTGGTCGCCCCGCACACTGGCAAGCCGCTCGCGGCCGGCGGTGAAACGCTGCCGCTGACCGGGGTGGACACGGCGGCCCTGGCACGGTCCCGTGCCGGCAACATCCCGCCCAGGCTGGTCACTTCGGGGCGCGCCGGACCGCGACTGTTGTTCTTCGCCCGGGTGGCTGTCCCTGCTCCGGACCGGAACCAGGCCGGCAACCAGGCCCAAGCACGGGACCTGGCGGGGGAGCAGGGCGAGGGCGAACGCGAATTCCTGCTGGTCGTCTCGGAAAAGGTCGCGGCCCTCGCGGTCCACGGAGACGGGCGCACCGCTCAACTGGTGGGCCGGGACGGAAAGGTGCTTGCCACCACCGCCGCCCCTGGCAAGCCCCTGACACTCGACGCCAAGGACCGCACCCTGCCCTCCGCTGCCGCGGACGCCGGTCTGCACACCGGTGACGCCTCCGGCAGCATGCTCGGCGACGGTCACGACGGGCTGCGCAGGGTCGCGGGTTGGGCATCGGTCGCCGCGATGGACGGCAAGGACGACGCCTTCGGGCCGGGACTGACGATTCTCACGCTCAGGGATGTGACTCCGGCGAAGGGCGGAGCCGACCACACAGGGTTCGCCATCGTGGCCGCGGGCGCGTTGGTGGTGATCGCCGTGCTGGTCGCTCTGGTGCTGTGGGTCACCGTGCAGCGTCCACTGCTGCGGCTGCACCTGTCCGCTGCCCGGCTGGCCAAGGGCGCCGGCGAAATGCCCGGAGTAGGCGCGGAGTTGGCGCGGCCGGTGGCAGCCGGTGCGTTCGGCGAGCCCGGCAGGGTCGGCCGGGCGCTGGAGTCGATACGCCGCCAACTGCTCGGCCAGACGGGGCCGGAGCCTGTGCGGCCGGGGCGGCGCCGCCCCGGTGTCCGGGCTCTGGTCCTCATCTGCACACTCGTGATCGCCGCGTGGGGAGTGCCGCTGCTGTTCCTGCTCAATCGCGTACCGGCCGCCCAGGCCGTACCGGCAGCCGCCGTCGACGACCAGCAGGCACGCACCGAAGCCACCGCTGACCGAGTGCGGCAGTCCCTCGGCCAGAGCCACGCCGACCTCGCGGCGACGGCATCAGCCATCGCCGGTGCGCCACGGGAGCGGGCGGCGCAGGTTCTGCGACGTGAACACGCCGACCATCCCACGTACCGATCGCTGTACATGCTGGACCACACCGGTGCCATCGTGCTGCGAGCGGGCAAGGAGCCGCTGCGCACCCTCGCCCGTCCCACCGGCGACGGAATCACCCAGGTCAATACGTCAGGCAAGATCCCCGCGATCGCCGCCTACGTCCAGATCCCGACGGCCAAGAACGCCAAGAACGCCGATAGAGGCGGGGACACCGCCTCGGCCGTAGTCGTCGCAGAGATCGGCGTTGACGCGCTGAACGACCTGGTTGCCCGGCCGGGGCTCGGCAGAGTGTGGCTGACCGACGAGCACCACAGAGTGCTCGCGGCAAGCGTCGGCTTTCAAGCCTTCCAATCGCTTCCCAGCCGCGCCCTCACCCGTCTGGCGGCCAGGACCGACGCGGCACCCGGCGGCGCGGGAAGCCCGGCATCGGCCGTCCTCCACGCGGGGACCGCGCCGGGCGCGGGCCCGTCGGTCGCGGCCGCCGCGCCACTGGCACAGACGGGGCCGGCCGCCGGCCTCGGCTGGCAGGTGGTCTCCGCCGAACCCGCCGCAGCGCTCAAACTGGCGGCATATCAGGTCCAGTCACGCACCATGCTGGCCGGGCTGCTCGCCCTGGCCGCGGGGGGCGCCTGCCTGAGCTGGCTGCACATCGTGGTGGTCAGACCGCTGCGCACCCTCACCAGATGCGCGGAGCGGCTGGCCGACGGTGACCGCCGCACCGTGCTGTACCCGGTCCACCACGACGAGTGCGGTTCGGTCACTCGCAGTCTGGAACTGCTCCGGCAGGCGCTGGTGGAGCGGGACCGCGGCGGCGGGCGAGCTTACGTTGCCTCTGTCCCTGCCCCATCGTTCCAGCGCGGCAGCGCACCGTAGCAGTGAAGGATCAACCGACGTGCTTTTCCTCTATGTTGTCCTGCTGCTGAGCTGTGCCGTGCTGCTGGTCGCCGGCGTGCTGGAGCAGCGGCGCCACTACGCCGCGCTGGCACAGATCCCCACGCGGGTGCTGGTCAACGGCATTCGCGGCAAGAGCTCGATCACCCGGCTGTGCGCGGGGGCGCTGCGGGGCGGTGGCCTGGTCACCGTCGCCAAGACCACCGGCACCGCTGCCCGGTTCATCCACCCGGATGCCACAGAGGAGCCGGTGTACCGGAAGTTCGGCATCGCGAACGTCGTCGAGCAGATCGGCATCGTCCGGCGCGCGGCGGCCTACCGGCCGGATGCTCTGGTGATCGAGTGCATGGCGGTGATGCCCGCACTTCAAGAGGTCAACCAGGAGAAGCTGATCCGCTCCACCATCGGCGTGCTGTGCAACGTCCGCGAGGACCACCTCGCCGAAATGGGTCCGACGCTGGACGATGTGGCCCGTTCGCTGTCCCGGTCGATGCCGGTCGGCGGGGTCTGTGTCACCGCCGAGCAGGAGCGGCTGCACATCCTCAAGGAGGAAGCGGACAAGCGGAGGTGCCGCCTGATCGCGGTCGATCCGGCATCGGTCACCGACGAGGAGCTGCGCGAGTTCAGCTGGTTCACCTTCAAGGAGAACGTCGCCATCGCGCTGGCAGTGGCCGAACTGCTCGGCGTGGAGCGGGCCACCGCCCTGCGCGGCATGTGGGACGCGCCACCGGACCCCGGCGTGCTCTCCGTCGAGCGCTACCGCACACCGGACGGCAAACGGCTGCGCTTCGCCAATGTCTTCGCCGCCAACGACCCCGAGTCGACGTTGATGAACGTCCGTCAGCTGGAGGAGCTCGGTGCGATCCGCCGCCCGCTGAACGTGGTCATCAACTGCCGCCCGGACCGGGTCGAACGCAATGGGCAGATGGGAGCGATCGTCCCCCACCTGGCCCCGGACACGGTCTTTCTCATCGGTCATCCGACCAAGAGCGCACGCGACGGCATCCCGTCGGGCTGGTCGTCGGGGCGGGTGGTGGACCTGGGCGGCGACCGGCGCGACGCGCAGGAGCTGACCCGCGCCCTCCTCGCCGAACTGGCCCCGGATTCCTCGCTGGTGGCCGTCGGCAATATCCACGGTCAGGGCGAGCTGTTCCTGGAGCACCTCAGCAGGCTGCCCTCGGACGACGCCGACGAGCCACTTCCGGTCGCGCCCCCGCCCGAGCCGGAGCCGTACAGCTGGGTGGCGTCGCTGAACGACCCGACGTCCGGGCCGCATCTCCCGAGCCCCGCCGCTGCCCATACCGACGCGCTGTACCAGCCGACAAGGAACCCGCTGTGATCCCCGTCAACGTCACTCCGCAGACCATCGCGCTGGGGATAGCCCTCGGACTGGTCTTCTCACTGGTCTGCTATCTGACCACCAACCTCTCTCCCGGCGGCATGATCACCCCCGGCTGGCTCGCGCTGACCCTCGTCACCGATGTGGTCCGGGCCGCGATGGTGATCGGCGTCACGGCGCTCACCTTCGTCGCGACCAAGGTCCTTCAGCGTCATGCAATCCTTTACGGGAAGCGGCTCTTCGCCGCCGTGGTGCTGTCCGCAGTGCTGCTCCAGACCACGGTGCTGCTCGCGCTCCAGCACGAGTTCCCGCTCCTTTACACCACCCAGACACTGGGCTTCATCGTGCCCGGCCTCATCGCCTATCAGTTGGTCCGCCAACCGCTGGCCGCCACCGTGATCTCCACCACCGCGGTGACCCTCGGCACGTATGTGGTGCTCGTTGCCGGGCTGCTGCTGGGGGCACTGCCCATCGGCTGAACGAGCCGCACGCATCCGCCGTACCCATCCGCGCCTAGAGGAGGTCACCATGGGCACCAACCCCACCCCGCCCAGCAGCCCCAGTCGCCGTCAGATCCTGGCCTGCGCCGCCGGTCTGGCCTCCGCAGGTGCGGTCACTGGATACGCATGGCACCGCTTCCGGAGCGGCGTACCGGGCGGTGGCTTCTCGGTCCCCGCCGGCGGCTACCGCTTCGAGCGCCGCGCCGCGCCTGCCCGTACGGTGGTTCGCGCCGCCGACGACCGCGTGCTGGCCACCTTCACCGACGGTGCCCGCACCGCGCTGCTGACCGGCCCGACCCGTACCTGGAGCGAGCCGCGCACCACCGGCGCGGTGGTGCGCAGCGACGCCTGGGTACGGCTGATGGGCGGTGCATGGAGTCAGGACAAGGAGCGAACCCGCTGGTTCCGGGAGTGGTTCCCCAAGGCCCTGGCCGACCGCAGTCCGGACGTCCTCGCCGTGGCCTTCCAGTACGGCGACGGGGCGCACGATCTGCGCACCGCATCGGGTCTGCGCTACGCCGGCAAGGCTCACTTCGGGCCGCTCGTTCCCGGACAGTCGCCGACATCATTCGACTACCGCGATGAGAAGTCCGACTTCTACGACTACCTCGGCACTCCCTGGACCTTCCCGGACGGCATCCGCAAGCACCCGGAGAAGGAGCGTTACGGGGACGTGGACTGCTCCGGCTTCATGCGCCTGGTCTGGGGCTACCGCATGGGCTACCCCATGCACGCCACCAACAGCCCGGGGGCCGGCCTGCCCCGCCGCGCCTACGCCATCGCCTCCCGGGCCCCCGGCGTGCTGCTGATCCCGAACACCGGCCGGCCACCCGCCGACATCAGCCTGCTGCTCCCCGGCGACCTCGTCTTCTTCGCCATCGACATCGGCAGCCCGCGCGACATCGACCACGTCGGCATGTACCTGGGTCCGGACACGGACGGGCGCCCGCGCTTCTACTCCAGCCGCTCGCGGGCCAACGGGCCCACCATGGGCGACCTGGCCGGCCGCGCGACGCTCGACGGCCATGGCTTCTACGCCCAAGGGTTCCGCACGGCCCGCCGCCTGTGAAGCCGACGCACCCAGCCCGCCGCCCCAGGAGAGACCCCGACATGGCCACCACCCCCCTCACCCGGGACGCCACCGACCGGCACCGCCCCTCGCAGGGCATCGGACGCGCCCACGCCAAGCGCCGTCAGCGGACCGCCGTCAGCCAGGAGTGCTACGCCCTGCTGCTGATCCTGGCAGCCGCCGCGGTGCTCTACACCTGGGCCATCGACCGTGCCGCGGTGCACCCGTACTACACCGCGGCCGTGCGGTCGATGGCGGCGAACTGGCACGCCTTCGTCTTCGGCGGGCTCGACCCGAGCGGCTCGGTCACCCTGGACAAGATCCCCGGTGCACTGTGGCCGCAGGCCCTTTCCGTCAGGCTCCTCGGACCGTACAACTGGGCGGCGGTACTGCCGCAGGTGCTGGAGGGGGTACTCGCTGTCTGGGCGCTGCACCGGATCGTCCGTGCCTGGGCCGGCCCCTTGGCAGGGCTGCTCGCCGCGCTGGTACTCACCCTCACTCCGGTCACCGTCGCGCTCAACCGGCACAACATCCCCGACACCCTGCTCGTCCTGCTGCTGGTCCTCGCGGCAGGATCGCTGCAGCAGGCCGTCCGCACCGGGAGGCTGCTGCCGCTGCTCGTCTGCGGGACATGGGTGGGCCTGGCCTTCCAGGCCAAGATGCTCCAAGCGTGGCTCGTCCTGCCGGTCTTCGCCGCGGTGTACCAACTGGCAGCACCTGGTTCCCGATGGGACCGGGCCCGGCGACTGCTGCTCGCCGGGATCACCGCACTCGCCGTCTCCTGCTCCTGGCTGCTGCTGGTATGGGTCACCCCCGCCGCGAACCGTCCCTACATCGACGGGACCAGCAACAACAACCCCTTCACCCTGGTCTTCGGCTACAACGGGCTGAGCCGCTTCGGCAACGACCCGCACGCGCTGGGCGCCGTCGCCGGCACCGCCGCCAGCCGCACCACCGGTAACACGGGTTGGACCATGGTGGTCAACCAGAGCGTGGGCCCGCAGATCGCCTGGCTCCTGCCGCTCGCCGTACTGGTCTTGGCGCTGGGCGTGTGGTGGCGCGCCGGCCAGCCGCGCACCGACGGGCCGCGAACAGGGTTCCTGCTCTGGGGCGGCTGGCTGGCGGTTCACATCGTGGTCTTCAGCAACTCCAACGGCAACCACGGCTACTACATGACCGTACTTGCCCCGGCCCTCGCCGCGCTGGCCGGTGGCGGAATCGCCCTCCTGTGGGCCGAGTACCGCGTCGGTGGCCGACGTCGGGCGGCGCTGCCCGTCGCTGTCGGGCTCACGGCACTGTGGGCCGCGGCAATTGACGGCCCGCACAGCGAATTCGCGCCCTGGCTGCTGCCGGTGGTGCTGATGCTCGGCCTGTGCGGGACCGTCGGCCTGTGGACCAGCGGACCACACACCACACGACGGGCGATGCACAGCGTCCTGGCAGCGTCCCTGACAGCCGTACTGCTCGCGCCGGCCGTCTGGGCCGCCTCCTGCCTGAACCCGCGCTACCCCGGCTCACCGATAGAGCCACTGGCCGGACCGGTCGGCCCCGGCTACCAAGATGCGCACCAGCACCGGGCCAAGGTCCGACGAAACCCTTTGAACGAACCGTCCGGGCGGGACAGCGCACTGCTGAACTACCTCTCCGCGCACCGTTCCGGGGAGAAGTACCTACTCGCCACCCAAGCCGCCTACGGCGCCTCGCCCCTGCTGCGCGCCACCCCCCAACCCCTACTGGTCATGGGCGGCTTTACCGGCCTGACCCCCTATCCGACCGCACCACGGCTCAGGGACCTGGTCTCCGCCCACCAACTGCGCTACGCCCTCCTCACCACGCGCCGCCCGTCGACACCGGCGTCGGTCTGGGTGAAGAGAAGCTGCACCCCCGTCTCCCCCAAGGCCTACGGTCAGCTCTCGGACGGAAGCTTCACCCTCTACGACTGCGCTGGAGGCAAATGAGCTCCTGAACAGGGCGAGTTCCGCGGCCCACACACTCACGGATCGCGACGGCTCCCGTACGCAGGCGGCTGCATCGCCACTCCGTTTTCGGGACGGGCGACGGCTTCGCACACTCGCTGATGGGGCGTCACCTGCGTCGGTCAGTACCAGGGTTACGTGGCGCCCTCTGGACGCTCTGCAGGCGGCGGCCCAGATCGCCCTGCGCACCATGGGGCCTCGAGCAGCGCCACCCTCTCTCGCCGGCCCCTACTGACCTATGCCGACAGTGCGCTCGGCTACATGGAAGAGCTCTGCTCGATCGCCCCGGGGGATTCCGGGAGGGCGACCTGTGAGGGCGCGGCTGCCATACGGGACTGCGCCCTCGCCGTGCCGCGCGATCTCGGCCACGGCAGGCTCTGGGTCACTGCATCAAGGATCTTCGAAACTTTAAGTTACCGGGCGGCAACCCCTTGACGTCATCCTCAGGGCGGGCAAAACTGCCGTCCTGCGGTCGACATTGTCGAACAGTGGATGACATCGGGGCAGAGTCGCTCCGATTGGTCTCCGCCGGAGTGCGTCGGCGAGCTGAATCGGCGCCGCCCCGTACCAGCTGGCTCCCACGTCGATCGAGCCCAGCCGCCCCGCCCCCGCACCGTATTGAGCCGCTCCAGGAGCACACCGTGACCCACGCGCGAACCGCCGGCCCGTTCATCGCCGCGATCGACCAGGGCACCACGTCAAGCCGATGCATCATCTTCGACCGGGACAGTCGGATCGTCTCCATCGACCAGAAGGAGCACGAGCAGATCTTCCCCCTGCCGGGCTGGGTGGAGCACGATGCCAGCGAGATCTGGACCAACGTCGAGGAGGTCGTCGCCGGCGCCCTCGACAAAGCCGGGATCACCCGCGGCCTCAGAGCGATCGGCGTCACCAACCAGCGCGAGACCACCGTCCTCTGGGACAAGAAGACCGGCGAGCCGGTGCACAACGCCATCGTCTGGCAGGACACCCGCACCGACGCGCTGTGCAAGGAGCTCGGCGGCGACGTCGGCCAGGACCGGTTCCGCCACGCGACCGGCCTGCCGCTGACCTCCTACTTCTCCGGCCCCAAGATCCGCTGGCTGCTGGACAACGTCGCCGGCCTGCGCGAGCGCGCCGAGCGCGGCGAGATCCTCTTCGGGACCATGGACTCCTGGGTCATCTGGAACCTCACCGGCGGCCCGTCCTGCGGCGTCCACGTCACCGACGTCACCAACGCCTCGCGCACCATGCTCATGAACCTGCACACCCTGGAGTGGGACGAGCGCCTCCTCGCCGCCATGGATATCCCGGCCGCCATCCTGCCGCGGATCCGCTCCTCCGCCGAGGTGTACGGCATGGCCGGCGGAGCCCTCTACGGCGTGCCGGTCGCCTCCGCGCTCGGCGACCAGCAGGCGGCGCTGTTCGGCCAGACCTGCTTCTCCGAAGGCGAGGCCAAGGCCACGTACGGCACCGGCACCTTCCTGCTGATGAACACCGGCCGCCGGCCCGTCCACTCCCACAACGGGCTGCTGACCACGGTCGGCCACCGGATCGGCCGGCGAGCGCCGGTCTACGCGCTGGAGGGCTCCATCGCGGTCACCGGCTCGCTGGTCCAGTGGATGCGCGACCAGCTGGGCCTGATCGGCACCGCCGCGGAGATCGAGACGCTGGCGAGCTCGGTGGGGGACAACGGCGGCTGCTACATCGTCCCTGCCTTCTCCGGCCTGTTCGCCCCGTACTGGCGCTCCGACGCCCGCGGCGTGATCACGGGCCTGACCCGCTACGTCACCAAGCAGCACATCGCCCGCGCCGTGCTCGAGGCCACCGCATGGCAGACCCGCGAGATCGTCAACGCGATGCACAAGGACTCCGGCGTTGCCCTGACCTCACTGAACGTCGACGGCGGCATGACCTCCAACAACCTGCTGATGCAGACCATCTCGGACGTCCTGGACGCCCCTGTGGTGCGCCCGATGGTCGCCGAGACGACCTGCCTCGGCGCTGCCTACGCGGCCGGACTGGCCGTCGGCTTCTGGCCGGACACCGACGAACTGCGCGCCAACTGGCGCCGCGCCGCCGAGTGGACGCCCCGGATGGACGCGATCGAACGCGACCACGCATACAAACTCTGGCTCAAGGCGGTCAAGCGGACCACGGGCTGGATCGAAGAGGAGCACTGAGAAAGGTATGAGCACCCTGCAGAGCGATCATCCCCTGGGCGCGCATCCGGGTCCCGGCCGAGCCGAGACCCGTGAACGACTGTCCAAGGCGGCGTACGACCTCCTGGTGATCGGTGGCGGAATCCTGGGCACCGCGGTGGCCTGGCACTCCGCGCAGTCCGGGCTGCGGGTGGCGATGGTGGACGCCGGCGACTTCACCGGTGCCACGTCCTCCGCCTCCTCCAAGCTCGCCCACGGAGGTCTGCGCTACCTGCAGACCGGCGCGGTCAAACTGGTCGCGGAGAACCTCCACGAGCGGCGGGTGCCGGCCAAGGACGTGGCCCCCCACCTGGTCAACCCGCTCACCTTCTACCTGCCGGTCTACAAGGGCGGCCCGCACAGCGCGGCCAAGCTCGGTGCGGGCGTCTTCGCGTACTCGATGCTGTCGGCCTTCGGCGACGGCGTCGGGCGACTCATATCCCCCGCCGGGGCCGCGGCCGACCACCCCGGCCTGCGCACCGACGGCCTCAAGGCGGTCGCGGTCTACGGCGACCACCAAGCCACGCCGATCGACAAGTACCGCCTCACCTTTGCCCTGCCGTGGGAGGACCAACTGCTGCTGGGCACCACCGAGGAGGCGTACGAGGGCGACCCGGCGGAGGTGCGCACCACCGGGGCCGACATCCAGCAGATCGTGGACGAGGCCGCGCTGTCGGTACGCGACGAGCACCTGTCGCACGACCTGACCACGTACGCCTTCGCGGGTCTGCGGGCGCTGCCCGGCGGGCCGGGCGGGGTGGAGTCGGCACAACGCGAGACGGTCGTCACCGAAGGGCGCGGTGGCATGCTGCCGGTCGCGGGCGGCAAGTGGACGACCTACCGCCACATCGGCCGTACGGTGCTGCGGAAAGTGGCGCAGCTGCACCGCTCCCTCTCCGGCGATATGAAGCCGGTATCCCACCCGCCACGACGGGTACCGCTGCCCGGCCTCGCCGACCCCAACGAGGTCGCGCACCGGCTGCTGGTCCACCGGGAGGCGGGCGCGCGGATGGACCCGCTGACCGGGCGCCACCTGGCCACCCCTACGGGTCGCTGTCCTTCGACATCGCCCACCTGGTCAGCGAGGACCCGGCCCTGGGCGAGCGGATCCACTCCGATGGCCCGGAGATCTGGGCACAGGTCGTCTATGCGCGACCACGAGTGGGCGGAGGCCGTCGACGACGTGCTGCGCCGCCGTACGACGCTGGCCGTCCGCGGTCTCGGCACGGACGAGGTCCGCGCCGGCGTCCAGGACCTGCTTGTGCAGAAGGACTGATGCGGTGAAGGCACCGGACCGGAACCGACACCCGAGTGTGAATCCATCTTCAACGTCACGATCACACGGCGCCGTTGCCGAAGTGTCACCGGCCGACGGCAGCCCGTGCCGGGAGAATCGGACGCAGCCGCCGGAGGGACAGATGCCACACATATGGGGAGTGCGCACGACCTGGCGCACGGTCGGCGACGGCGAGTTCTTCTGCCCCGGCTGCGGCGGCGACCGTAGCTACTTGCGCCGCATCGGCCGCCATCGGTTCGCTCTCCTCGGCATCCCCCTCCTCCCCCGCGGCACCGCGGGAACCGTGGTCGAATGCGCCGCCTGCCGAACCTGCTTCCGGACCGACGTCCTCGGCCACCCCACCACCACCCGCTTCTCAGCGATGGTCCGCGACGCCGTGCACACCGTCGCCCTCGCCGTCCTCGCCGCCGGAAAGGAGGGCATCGATGGCAGCGGCACCGCGCTCACCATCGAACTCCACGAGGTCCTCGACCCGCTCGCCCCCCACCTGGCCCCCGCCGGGAGCGAGGACATCCTGCTGCAGGGCGCCCGCATCGCCCTGGCCGACGGGCCGTACACCCCCAGCGAGCACCAAACCCTGGCCACGGTCGGCCGGGCCCTGCTCCTCAGCCACGAGGACACCGAACGACTGCTGGCCATCGCGGCCCGTACTCCGTCGTAAGGCGCCGTATGTGTCCTCTCCCTGACAGCGAGTGCGACGAACAGTGCGGCCGACCTCAGCGTAAGGAAGGAAGACGGCGTCAGGAAAACAACGCCGTCGCGACGGGAGAAGGGTCTCCCCCATGCACCACGCGCACGCCAGCCCCTCCGCGACTGTCCCCCCGGGCCCCAAGGACGCGCCCCCGCCGGCACATCGACACCGGCGCCGCTTCTGCTTCCTGAACCAGGATGCCGGCACGCCGTGATCGCCCTGCCCGCCGAGAAGAGCCACGTGCGCACCGTACGCCGCTTCGTCCTGGCTCACCTGAACCGCTGGGGTGTGACCGAAGAAGACCGGGACCGCATCGACGCCGGCGTGTGGCGGGCTGGGGGGAGAGGGCCGGGTGACCCGGCCCTCCTACCCGGCTGTTACGACCAGCCCTGCTTCACCTCGGCGGGGGCGGTGTTCCAGCTCTTGGGTATGAACGTGACGACGTAGGTTCCGCGGTCGAAATCCGCGTACCCGGCAGACCAGTTCCGGAACTTGCTCTCGTACACGTTCATGGGGCCCATGCCGCCATTGGGCGCATGATAATGATTGGCATGGGTCCATATGGTTTTGTCGGCATCCGCTTCCGTCTGAGCCCCGAACCAGCCGTAGTCGAAATTGACCCAACTTTCGCCAGGTTGGGCGTGACTGCGCGGAACATTCCGGTCCTTCGACATGTCGACCAGGCCTGTGCCCTGGTCGGGGCGGAAGGCATCCGGGTCGCCGTACTTCCTCTTGTCAGAGGAGCCCCGCTGGTCCTGCCCGCTCCAGAAGTGTTTCGAGTAGACCACCGCCTTCATCTTGGATGGGTCGTAGTTGCCTCCATCCCTTTCCTTGAAGGACGGCGTATTCCTCAGCGCCGAGTAAAAGTTCGAGCGGCTGTCCTCGTAGCGCAGAGCGTCATTTTTGTTCGCGAGCTCTGTCTTGAGGTTGTCGATGTAAGTCCCCTCGTCGTGCGCATTATCCAGGGCCTTGTTCATGACGGACGCCACATCACGCGCCCGCTTGAAACCCTTCCCCTCGTCGAAACTGTCCTTGACGATGCGCCCCTCAAACTCGGCTTGCGTCTCATTGGGGCGTGGTCTGCTGTTTTCCAGGTCACTCTTGTACTTGTTCTCATCGAAGAACGCGAACGCCAATTTGTTCGTCGGGTAGGGGCCCGAATTGACCCAGGTGATGCCGACGCAGCCGTAGGACAGCTCTTCTCGCTGCTCTTCGGTCATTTGCTGTTGGTTGCCGTCGCGGTGACTGTAGACCTGCTGCCACTTGCGTATGTAGTTGTTGACGACCGTAGTGGCCCTACCTCCGTAGGCCCGGTACACGTCAGGCATCCGGTTGAGCGGCTCGGCGGGAGGGGTCACCCTCTCGTCGACAGCGTCGGGGGCCCGGAAGAGCGCACTGGCGCTCGACGGCAATTCCGCCAGAGAATTGCCAGGTTGACCCGCAGTCAGGGCTCTTTTGTTCAGCGCGTTGATGTTCTTGACGTCCTCCGCCGTCAGGCCGTGCGTTTCGGCGTAGGACCCCTCCCTTTCCCCGCCGCCGCTGGCGGCATGGCTGACCGACGGCATGACTCCAGCGGTGCATATCGCCGCACTCACAGTGGCGAAGGCGAGTAAACTACGACGTTTGTACATGAAAATCAGTAACTCCCTTGTTGTGGAATCTCGTGAAACGGGGCACACGAGCGAACGACGCAATGAGGGGTTTGCGGTAAGCAGCCGCTCCGTGACCTCGGCCGCGCTGTCCCGGGTCGCTGCGCCGGGACAGGAAGGAACGCCGCCACGAGGCGGAAGGAGATGCGGCAAAGGCGGGAGACGGCGGTGGCGGCGCGGCCGTCGCCGGTCATGACCTGGTAGCCGGCGGGCGGCCCGGGGCGGGCGGCACCGGTGCCTCGCTACATCAGCGTCGCCGCCGAGGCGACGACGCGGGCCCGGCCCGGGGGGCCGAGGTCGCCGTAGCGGACCTCGCCGCGCGGATGGGAGTGCATGAAGTCGGTGTCGCCCCGGCGGACCTGGCCGGGATGGCCGACAGCGGCGGTCGCCGGGGCGACGGGGGCCGGGGCGGTCGCCTGGGCTCCCTGGGCGAGGGGCAGGGCGGGGGCGCCGGTCACGGCGACGGCAGGGAGAGCGCGGAAAGCGATGGGGCGTATCACGTATCGGCTCCTGGATGAGTGATCAGGTAGATACGAGCAGTGATCATGCCCCCGCGCCAACTCCCCGGCAACGTCGCGGTCTTACAATCGGCCAATCTGTCACGTAGGCCGTATCTGGCCATGCCTCCGAACCGCCCGCGGGGATGCGATGCGGCAGCGTTCCCCTGCAACTGGCGTGTGGTTCGCGGCGCGAGGCCGGTACCGATGTTGTCGAGAATCCCATGGTGCGGTTGAAGCCGTCGTCGACCGGGACGAAGAGTCCCATTCAGCGGGGTGAACCGGCTACGGGAGCTCCGTCAACACGCTCGGGGCCGCAGTCGAACGGGCCATCGCCCACCTGAAGGACTGGAAGATCTTCGCCACCCGCTACGGGAAGCACCCACTGAAGCGGTGGTCCCGCCCAGCTCGCCGTCGAGCGCCTCGGTGCGGCCAATTGGCCCCGATGCGCCGGGCGGTGCGCACCGACAGAGCCCCATCAACGGCAGCAGCGAGACAGCCAGGCACAGGCGCAGCACCGAGGAACGAGACGTCACATAAGGAATCGATCCGGTCGAGTGTGGGTCGGCAACTAGCGATGTGCTGCTCCTGGGGTTCCAGCCTGCCGCTGACACTCCGTCCGGGCCGTCGTGGCCAGTCCGCCGTCTCCAATGGCCAGGGGTCTCCCTGTTCGAGTACCTCGCACTGTTCACCGGGCTGGGAATGACGCCGTTCGACCATGGTGGGTTCGACCCGTTCTTCCATGAGATCGTCGACGTCGAGCAAGCCGACGACCCGGCGGCCCCGATCCAGGTCACGCAGGTCGTGTGGCCGGGGCTGATGCTTGGCGACCTGCTCTTCAGCCGGGCCGGGGTCCGTGTCCGGGCCGGCAGAAAACACGCCCAGCGCGGCGTCGCCGACCGCTTCCCGCTGTACTGGACCTTCCGGCGCAACTACCGCCCGACGGTCGATGAGTCCCATGGATGGGGTTCCCACTCGCAGTGGGCCACCGACTTCCGCCTCGATTACCGTACGTCGACGTCCGTGCAGCTCAATGTCGCCGGAGACGTGGGCATCGACGTTCCGGGAGACCTCAATGAACAAGCGGCGCAGTTGGCCTCCGGTGAACGGCGTGACCTCCTGCGTCACCGTTGCCTCCTGCGACCACCTGACGCCGCCGACGTGCTTGCCCAGATGCCCGGTTGGGAGAAGGAACTCAGCCTGTTCGCGTGGCGGCTACCCAGCTCGGACACCGGCGTCGCGCGGGCCACGGTAGGCGGAGAGCGCCGCGGGTGAAGCATGCCATCGCGGTCGGCGGGCTCACCGCGCCCACGCTTACGTCTACGCCCGGAATGCCTTCGGTCGCTCCGGGGACACCTCGGCCAGGGCTTTGGTGACCTCTTCGACGCCCGCCCGCAAGCCGTAGACGGGGGTGCGTCGGGCTGCTGGAGTCAGGACGTGTCGATGCCACCCGCGTCGACGGTGCCGAACCCGAGCTCGTCGATCAGAATTGTTCACAAGTGCACACATCGAGCGGAGGTGGCTGCTCAGCCCCTCCCGCTCTGGGGCCAACGGACCGCCTCGTCGACGAGGGCCGGCCGGATGGGTTTCCATTCGTAAACCGCGCAGTCGGTCTGTTCATTTCTTGTTGAAGGCCCACCCCAGTTCCCTGCGCGGAGCCGTTGCCGGCACACCACGCAGGTCCTGGACAAAGGCTCAGCCGTGCCAGGTACCGCCTGGCGCAGGCGGTACCTGCTCTGGTACGGCAGTCGGCTGTAACAGCCTTGTGCGAAAGGCACTTTGTCCAGCAGCGCCGCCAGCGGCCGGACACAGCTGTCGGTTTTGGGCGATGTACACCTCACTGACCTGCCAGGGAACTCGCAAGAGATCGCCCCCCGGTGGGGCAGGGCCGTGGGCGGTGAGGTGGTCGGCGAGTGCGGTGAGTTCGGCGGCGTCGCGGCCGGGCCGCTTCATCTCGCACACGGTGAAGATGGCCCGGCAGTGCGGAGCGTGCGCCTTGACCTCCCGCGCCGTTCGCAGCGCCTCCTCGAACCGGGGACGGACTCGCACCCGGGTACTGATCTTCTCGCTGAAGATCTTGTCCCTCGGGATGCCGCGCTTGCTCAGCGCGTCGAGCTGGGAGTCGAGTTCCTGCCCAAGGGTCGAGCATCTCGCGTACCCGATGCGGATGTCTGCGCTCGGCAGGTCCGGGTCGATCGGCGCCGGCGGCGGGGTGCCGGGCCGCCATGGCCTCATGGGCCCGGATTTTCGCACAATGCAAGTCTCGGAGGGGGTCCGTCCCGCTTTTGCGTGAGAACGGTTTCTGAGAGCCGATCAAGGGGCGGACGGGGTCCGGTGGCCGTTTCTTGATCTTGCTCACACAAAGGACGAGATCGCCATGGGGTGGTTGGCGGAGGAGCCGTAAGGCGTCACCAGAATCTGCATGGCGATGATAAAAATCGACGCCGTGTAGAATTTGAGGTGAGGGAGCAACCAGGCTCCTTCCGAGTCCCAGCTGGAGGAACAATGCAGGAACAGAAGTGGCTCATCACCGGCGTCAGCACGGGCCTCGGACGTGCCTTCGCCCAAGCGGCCCTGGCCGCCGGGCACACCGTCGTCGGTACAGTCCGCTCGGAGAAGGACCTGCGGGCCTTCGAAGAGCTCGAACCCGGGCACGCTCACGGCCGCATCCTGGACGTGACGGACGGCGACGCCGTCTCGAATGTGATCACAGAGGTAGAGCAGAGCGTCGGAGCTTTGGATGTCGTCATCGCCAACGCCGGCTACGGCCTGGAGGGCACCTTCGAGGAGACGCCGCTGGCCGAGGTGCGGCGGCAATTCGAGGTCAACGTACTCGGGGCAGTGGCCACCCTGCAGTCAGCACTGCCCCACATGCGCCGGCGTCGCCGCGGACACCTGATGGCTGTCACCTCCATGGGCGGGCTCATGGCCGTGCCCGGCATGTCCGCCTACTGCGGCAGCAAGTTCGCGCTGGAAGGCATCCTTGAGGCGCTGGGCAAGGAGGTCGCGCAGTTCGGGATCCACGTGACGGCGATCGAGCCCGGCTCCTTCCGCACCGACTGGGCCGGACGGTCCATGACACGCACCGCGCAGTCCATCGACGACTACGACGAGCTGTTCACCCCCATCCGCGAAGCGCGGCAGAAGGCAAGCGGGAACCAACTGGGCAACCCGGCCAAGGCCGGGGAAGCCGTCGTGCACATCACGACGGTGGACCAGCCGCCGGCCCACCTCGTCCTGGGCTCGGACGCGCTACGACTGGTCACCGCCGCGCGCACGGCCGTGGACGAGGACATCCGCACATGGGAGACGCTCTCCCGTACGACCGACTTCGCCGAGGGTGCTCAGCTCTGATGCCCGGCCACCACCCCGCGCGAAGCCGACGCGCCGCCGAACGCAAGGGCGATGTCCGGGAGCGGGCCATTCTGGACACCTGCGAAGCTCTGCTGGCGCAGAAGGGCTACGACGCCATGACCGTCGGCGACATCGCCCAGGGCGCCGGCATCACACGCGGCGCCCTGTACTTCTACTTCGGCTCCAAGCAAGAAGTGGTCACGGCGCTCGTGGCCCGGACGGTTGAGCACCTGTGGGAGCGGTCCCGGGTCACCGCGCAGGCCGATGAGCCGCGCCAGGCCATCGCGGCAGCCATGCGGCGCACGGTCGAACTGTGGAACGAGCACGGCCTGGTCATGCGCACGGCGATCGACCTGTCCCTGACTGTGCCGGAGATCGGCGAGCTGTGGAGCCGTACAGCCGACTTGTTCATCACAGCCATCACCGCTGTCCTGGAACGAGCCGGCATTCAGGCCGGCACCGAACCGGAACAAGCGTCGGCGATGGCACGCGCCCTGTGCTGGATGATCGAGCGGTCCTTCTACCACGCCTCGCAGGAGTCCCGCGAGATTTTGCAAAAGGCATCCTCGACCTGCGAACACATCTGGCTGGTCAGCGCCGGCCTGACCGTCTGAAACATCTGGCATGGACGGTGGAGCATAAGAACCGGACGTCGCGATTTGTTTCCGCCTCGGGCGCGGTTCGGAGACCGGGGAGCGTGGCCGCTGCGGCGGCGGGGGCGAGGTGGGAGTTCATGTCCAGCTCGAACCGGCCGTAGGGGTTCACGTGGGTCCAGAACAGCGGGGACAGGCGCGCCGGTCGGCGTCGGTGAGCCGCTTCTGCCACTTCTCCTCGCTCAGGATGTCCTGGAGGACAGGGTGTTGACGTGCACCAGCGTGGACTGGAACAGGTGCAGGGCGAGCATGGAGACCTCCTGGGACTCCTTGTCGGAGCCGGTCAGGTCGCCGTCCTTGCCGTAGAACAGGTCGTGGTTGGCGCTGTTCCAGTTCTCCACGACGTGAAGGCCGTCGTTGATCTCGCGCCGTAGGTCCGCATCGGCGAGGTAGTCGCAGATGAACGCCGTCCGTACCGCCCGTCCGAGTTCCTCGATCGCGCGGTAGGCGGGGTGCTTGGGCCCGCCGCGGGTGAAGCGGCGCAGGACCTGCTCGGCCTCGGCGGTGCCCAGGCGCAGGGCAGTGGTGTACTTCACGATCTGGTCGTACTGCTGGCGGATCAGGTCCCAGTCGATCGTCTTGGTCGACAGCACCGGCCTTGGTGAAGGGCATCCCGCCGATCCGTTCGCGACGCGGACGCCGACGGCGCAAGCCGGAAAAGCTCCACGCGGACAAGGGCTACGACTACGCTCACCTGCGGCGATGGTTACGTCAACGCGGCATCATCCACCGCATCGCCCGCAAGGGACTTGAGTCCTCGCAACGGCTAGGCCGTCACCGCTGGACCGTGGAGCGCACCATGGCCTGGCTCGCGGACTGTCGGCGACTGCACCGACGCCACGAACGTAAAGCCGCCCACTTCCTCGCCTTCACCAGCATCGCCTGCACCCTCATCTGCTATCGCAGACTCACCAAATGAGATGACTTCTTATGCCCGTCGTGCGCCGTCCACCGACAGCGCGATCCCGGTGATGTACGAGGCGGCGTCCGAGCAGAGCCAGACCGCGGCCGCGGCCGCCTCTTCCGGCGTCGCCATCCGGCCCAGCGGTGTCATCGCCTCCTGCATCGCGATCAGGCCGGTGCCGGCCGCGACCCGTTCGAACCCGGGCGTGCGGGTCGGGCCGGGGCAGACCGCGTTGACGCGAATACCGCGCGGCGCGTAGTCCACCGCGGCGACCTTCGTCAGGCCGACCACACCGTGCTTGGCGGCGACGTAGGCAGGGGCGGTGGGGATCGCGTACAGACCGCCGTTGGACGCGACGTTGACGATCGCGCCTCCGCCGCGGCTTTCCAGAGCGGGCAGCTCGTACTTCATGCACAGGAAGGTTCCGCCCATGTTGACGTGGGTCACCCGCTCGAACTCCTCCAGGCTCATCTGGTCCAGCTGCCGGTGGTGGGAGTCCAGGCCGGCGTTGTTCACGGCGAAGTCGAGACCGCCGTACGCCTCGACCGTGCGCTCTACGGCCGTGCGCACCGCGTCCTCGTCGACGATGTCTACGCGCAGTACCAACGCCTTCCCGCCGTCCTTCCGGATCATCTCGGCGGTCGCGGCCGCAGTGGCCTCGTCGATGTCGGTGACGGTGACGCCGGCGCCTTGGCGGGCCAGTTCGATTGCCGCCGAACGGCCGATTCCGCTGCCGGCGCCCGTCACGAGTCCGGCCTTTCCGGTGAAGTTGCTCATGATCCTCCAATGGATGCTGTGCCTGGCGGTGTCCGACCTGCTCGGGCGATCTGACCAGGGTTTCCGCGGTGGCCGACGGCGAAGACACGGCTTGTGTGTGGGCGCGCGCCGGAGGCGGTGGTTTGGTTTTGTCTCTCCGTGGCGCGTGCGTTCCGGCCGTCACGGCTCTCCGCGCCCCTGCGGTCGCGAGCGTCCCCGGCCCGCGTTCGGGGGGTGCCGGGCTGTCGGGCCGGTGGTCAGGCGAGGGGCACGACGATGCCGTTTCCCTGCTTGCCTGACTCCGCCTCGTCCAGCAGCAGCGATGCCAGCGTGATCCGGGAGATCCGGGGCGGCAGCAGCGGGCGGCGCAGGTCCGCCAGCGGCACGATGCGGCGGGTGGAGCTGAGGGGCCCGTCGGTGACGTCCGGGGCGTGGAAGACCGTGGCGCCGGCCTTCAGCGCGATCTCGTCGGCCTCGGCCTTCTCCCGCAGTTCCGATCCGACGAACATCCGCATCACGCCCGCGTAGATGAGTCCTCCCGACCGGCTGGAGACACCCGAGCCCAGGGCCCCCAGCCACACGGTGCGGACGTCCGCTGCGGCAAGCCGCCTGGCGCCGGCAGTCAGTGCGCCTGGGCCGTCGCCCTTGCTGATGCCGATGGCCGAGACCACCACGTCTATGTCGCTCAGGGCGGGAAATCTGTTCGGGTTGGTGACGTCCGCCTGCCGGTTCTCCGCCTGCCGGGACGCTGGCACGTTCACCCGGACCGGTGTGCGGACCAGGGCCACGACCTCGTGACCGCGATCCAGCGCCAGGTCGAGGAGGGTGCCGCCGGTGCGGCCCGAAGCTCCGAGTATGGCGATGCGCATGATCTTCCACTTCCTGACTAAACAACTGTTGGTGAGTTGAGTAAACAACCGTTGGTTAGCGGTGTCAAGGCGCGGACCCAGGTAAGGTGAACGTGTGTTGTTTATCTGTTCACCCAGGTAGGAAGGGGGGCCAAGGTGTCGTCTCAGGAGCCGTCCGTTCCCCGCCGCCGCAATCCGCGGGGGCAGGGGGAGGTACTCAAAGCCCAGCTCGTCGACGCGGCAGCCAAGCTGCTGGCCACGCTCGACCAGCCCGAGACGCTCACCCTGCGCCAGGTCGCACGCGAGGTCGGAGTGGCACCGGCCAGCATCTACAGCCACTTCACCGACCTCAGCGCACTGATCCAGCACGTCCTACGGCTGCGCTACCAGGAACTGGCCCGGCTGATGGACGAGGCCGCACGAGTCGCCGGCCCCGCCCCCCTGGCCGACCTCACCGCGCGGTGCGCCGCCTACGTGCACTGGGGTGTCGGCCAACCCGGCCACTACCGCACCCTCTTCGGCGGCCGCATGCCCGCCGACCTGGTTCCCGGCTCGGCCCACGGCGCCGGCGCCGAACCGCTCACCGCCGTCGTGACCTCCCTCGCGGCCGCTGCCGTCCCGGAACGCAAGCAGCCCACGGCGGAACGACAAGCACAGGCCGGCCTCATGCTCTGGACCGCCCTGCACGGGCTCGTCAGTCTTTACAACGACCACGGCATGATGCCCTGGCCACCCCTGAACGATCTGATCACCGACGTGGTCTGCCTGCACACCGGCCGGCCAGCGGCCGAGATCGCGAGCCTCCTGGGACAGCACGAAGGACGATTCGGGCCGCCTACCCGCGCAGCTCACAAAGACCGCGACACCGCCCTGCTCGACCCCTCCCCGCCCGCCGACAACGAACACGGCGTTACGCCGGAGGCAGGTTGAGCGCCAGCGCGTTTCATGGGCCCGCGCCCTGCTTGAGGAGCACACCCGTGGGGGCCGGGCACAGACACACCACCGATTCCCCGGGCTCTGGGAGTTGGTCCAACGAGTGTTCCGCCGCCGCCGGTACGGCCCCGGCGGCTCCGGTGCGGCTTCCTGGATGGCGACCGAACGGGCGGACTCCGGAGCCTTCCTTACGCGCGCACGCGTAACTGCCTGTGCTTGAACGTTTGGGTTGATGTGGGGAGGGGCTGGTGGCCGGCGTCGGCACGGTGACCGGGAGGTGCTGGCCGCGATCGTGTTCGTGACGACGTCGGGTTGTACCTGGCAGCAGTTGCCTTCCACGTCGTTCGGCCCGTCCGGGGCCACTGCCCATCGCCCACTTCCTCGCCTTCACCAGCATCGCCTGCACCCTCATCTGCTATCGCAGACTCACCAAATGAGATGACTTCTAAAGAGTCTCTTGTGATCGACTGATAGCGTCTCGCCATGTTCTTCCCGATCGCCTTCCTTATCGGCGTTCTGGGTGGTGTCGCCCTCTGTACGGTCACCAGCCGGCGCAGAAGCCCTCGGCAGATGTCGCAGCGGGTCGCCCTCGGGCTGCTGTGGTTCTGGGCAGTCGGCGTCGTCTACTTCACCTTCGGGACCCCCCCGGCGGCGGCCAGGACCTCAACCTGAAGCCACTGGACCTGACCAACGCGGCGGACATCAAGGACGCCGTGCTGAACGTGCTCATGTTCGCCCCCGGCGGCCTCCTGCTAGCCCTGCTCCCGGTGCGCTGGTACCAGGCCGCTCTCTTCGGATTCCTCGGCTCCCTCACAATCGAGGTCACCCAGTACCTGACCCGATCAGGACGCAGCGCCGACATCAACGACCTCACCAACAACACCCTCGGCGCACTGATCGGCTTCTCCTGCACCGCCGCAGCCCTCGCCCTCGCCAGACATGGTTCTCGCATCCGTGGCACCACAGTTGACTGCTGAATCGACTGGGGAACCCGAGTAACACTGGGGAAAATCGCTGATCCCCATCACCGGCGGGGCCGCCAACAACACGCTCGCTTGTGGTGGCGCTGGTCGCGGCTAACCGCGGTGATTAGCCCCGCAGCATCGTTGCCTGCCTGCTGTGTGCGACACGCAGCGGTCTCAGTTCAGAGAAGCGACCTCAGGGCCACCTTGCACACCGCGAGCCGGCCGGACCGGGCCAGGGCTTCGACGAGAGGCGCATACGGCTTCTGCGCTCCGGGGCCGTGGGCGCCCACCCAGTACGGACGCGCGTACAACAGCGGGTCGACGTCGTCCGCGTCGACGAATCCGGCGACCTCGATCGCTCGCTTCGTGGGCAGCGGCAGGGCCTCCAGGCCGGCGTCTTGGATGCCCACCGTGCGGCCGTCGGGTGCCTCCCAGCCATGGGCGGTCTCCTCCGGTCCGACGTCACGGCCATCGAGCTCGCACACCCGCCGGTGGCGGATGCGGCCGCCGCCGGCGGCATGCACGAGATGGAGGCCGGGGCCATGGTCTTCGGTTGCCGCGAACAGGTTCACGGGCAGTGTGGCCAGGCCGAAGGAGAGAGCGTTCCTTGCCAGAGCGATCGCATGGCTTCGACGGTACGCACAAGCCAGCAGGGCCGCCGCCCGTCAGCGTCCGTCCGGATGCGCGGTGCGGATCATCGGGCTTCGGATCAATGCGTGGGCCGACACGGCCCGCGTTCGCCTCCCCGCGCTCCCGTAGGGCGAGCAGCGTCCGTGGCACACACAGAGAGGCCCCGGCGGCCGCGATGGCGGCCAGCTTGGCTACCTCAGGGAGCCAGATCGTGGCATCAGACATCGGAGCGCTCCCTCCCGCCGTAGGACCCCAGGCCGGTAACCGGGGGTCGAGGCACATCGGAACGAGACCGGCGCTAAGGATCGATCGAAGTTCCCGCGGGCCTCCTGCTGCGCCGCAGAGGCTTCCCTCCCCACAGATCGTCGCGAAAGGCCTTGCGTACAGCCAATTCCGCGTCCTCGAATTGTTCGAGCAACCGATCCATCGCGGCATCACGCGAGGGCAGGTACAGCTGTCTACGGTCGGTGACCCGCGAGTGCAGAGCATAGGCGCAGTTCACCAAGCCCATCATGGCGTCCATCACGGGATCTGCGGCGACGCGCATACTGAGCGTTGCTGCGACGTTGGCGAGATCCCCGTATAGAGCACGCACCTCGTTCGCGAGATCCGCAGAGAGCTGCGATGACTCCGCAGCATGGCCTGCGGAAGCGCGGAAGCGAAACATGGCACGGACGAAGTTGGCGTAGTCCTCGCTGCGAAGCTGCCAGTCGGCTTGTTCTCGTTGAGCTTCTGCGGTCTTCGTTACCTGCCGGAGTGCTGCCCAACCGGCTATGCACCCGACTACGAGCGCAGAGAGCGCGCCAACCGCTGCGGCGTACAGCGCTGCCTGTGTCTCCGTCACGGTTCTGATGGTGACAGGGCGAGCACGGTGGTGTACCCAGATGAGGGAGTTGGGGGCTGAGGAACATCGACCGTCAAAACGTGCACCAAGGCCTCCGGGATCCGATGCCGCAGATCACGGGTCCGCTTCGTGCATATCGAACCGCCTGAACCGCAGCTCACGGTGAGCGGTAGCACGGATAGCGGGCCACTATCGGCGGCAGACGTCACAGACGGTCAAGTGCCGCTTTTCGCTCCGATGTTCCTCGGCCCCCTAACTCGCCGAGCGCTTCCTATCGCGGCGGCCGTCGGCGAGGGCGTCCAGCACGTCGGCCGGCTTCGGCTGCACCTCGGTGCTGAGGTAGCGGATCCCTTGGCCTTCGGGGCTGGCGTTCTTGCCGATGGGGTGTCGTCGGCTCCCTCGACGCCGCGGTGGCACGACTCGGATACCCGGACAAGGAGGGGGCAGCTTCGACCAGGTCGGCGATGCGCCGGCCCCGCAGCTGGGCCCAGCCAATTCATGACGGTGGTCAGCGACGCCCAGCTCGTCGACGACGGCGGCCGCGGTGACGGCCGGGTGGTAAATCCGGTACTCGTGAACGTCCTTGGGGGCATCGCATGCCGCCGGATACATCCGAGGCCAGCGGAGTGGCTCTGCCGTCGGCATGCACGGTCCACGCAGGATCGGGTCGGTCCAGGTGTTGCCCGTTAGGGGGTGCTTGTCGCACGGGTGCGTGCCGGGCTGGGCTCAGAAGTCGATGCTCGGTCCGTTCCCGTGCGGCTGCTGGGCCCAGTTCCGAACGGACGGCATCTCGACGGGGTGCGGGGGCGACTCGCCGGCCTTGTCGTCGAGGCTGTGCGTCGCGTTGTGGGCGAGCTGACGGACGAAGTCGCCGATGCCTTCTACTGGTCCCGCCAGCCGTCCCCGATCGGGTGGCGGGCCCGGAACGTCCGTCCGGGACGGGGCGGCCGCCGAACGCACCGGGCCGCCCGGCGGCATCCGTCAGCGACGTGTCGGCGCCGGCCGCGACGCGCTCAGGAGCTGTTCCGCACGAGCTACGCGCCGCGTAAAACGGCCGACGACCGAAGAAGCTCTCCACGGCCCGAAGCGGGCCGTGGAGAGCGTGGAGGGAAGGGCGCCACATCGTGCCCGGGTCCCCGGCGCCGTAGTGGGCGCGGGCGGTCCACCACCGGTCTGCGGGTGCCGGGCCGGGGCTACTGCGCTTGGGGCTTTTGCATGTTGAAGTACGCGAGTGGGACTTCTGCCTTGGGGGACTGGACGAAGACCCGGGCGGGAATCGCCTTGATGTGTTCCTTTTCCGGACCGGTGCCGGGGGCCCCGGGAACCGCCTTGTAGTCGACCAAGAGGTAGCCGAGGTAGAAGGCGCCGGCGCGCCGGCCTTGCAGCTCACCCCACTTGTCGGCTGGGAAGGTCGCCTCGTAATCCTCCTCCGTTGAGGTCATTTTCCGGTTCAGGGAGGTGGAGGAGACGCTGTAGGTGAAGCTGCCCTCAATGGGGAACTCGCCCCCCTTACCACCGTCGCCTCCGGGAGCCATACTGACCTTGGGCGTGACCTTGCCGCCCACCTGCCAGCCTGCGGTTGTGCTGCTCTCGTCGGTAATCTGCTCCGACGTCTTGTACGTCTTCTTGCCCCCGCCCGCGAGGGCGGCGCCAGTGCTCAGCTTGGGCCACTTGGAATCTGCCTTCGTGTCGAGCTTGCCGACGAAGACGCACGGATTGGCCTTGGCCCCGTTCTGGTGCCCGCCGGAATTGACGCCTTCGCAGAACGACGCGGAAGAGTTCACCTCAGCCATGGCCGTCGCGATGTTGTCATCTCGGGTGTCCTTACCTATTCCGCCAGCTGCTTGATCATCTCCCTGGCGTCGGAGTTGTTGTCCGTATTCTCCGACCACTTCTTCGCCGCGGCTTTAGCGTCCGTGAGCGCCTGCGCGGGCTCGTAGTGGACTCTGGCCTTCACATCCTCCTGGGTGACGGGCACCAGGTTGCCCTTGCTGTCCCGGTCGAGGCCCTTCGGATAGCCCATCACGCTTTCCGAGTCCGCGACGGGCGCCTTACCCTTCATCTCGTTCTCGACGATCTCATCGGACGCGTACAGCTTCGCCTCGGTGGGGCCGTCAGCCGCCGCGGCCGGTGACACAGTGCCCGCCAGGGTCACTGCCACCAGCAGGGCCGCAGCCAGCGCGGCGCTGCTGCTTCCTCGGGAAGGCGTCCCGCGCGGGGCGGACAATGGATTCGCCATGGCTTTATCTCCTCTGCTTCGTGCAGGTGTTAGCCACCCGCGTTGCTGTGGCTCTCGCACAGGGTGGTGCGAGCCGTCGCAGAAACAGGGCACGAAACAGCCGGTTCTCATCACCACGCCGCTTGCCATAAACCGCGCGGCCGACGTTAGGCGGGCGGATCGTTGCTTAGCGCCAACCTGTTCCATTGCTCCGGGGCGACATTGTGCACCCAGCATGGCGCGCTACACATCTACCACCAGGCCTACTCCGCAAGTACCACTTCCCGGTCAACGAAATTGCAGGAAGCGGGGCCTGCATCGGCACCGGCCACCCACCAAACAGCCCGTGCCAGGAGATTTCTTGCCCTTTCCGCCGAAGAACACGACGCTTTCCGCCTCTGCCTTTCGGTAGACAGATGCGCCCAGCGGTAAACGTCCACTGTAGGAGAATGGAACGTCCGGGCCGATCAGCTTGCCGAGCGGGAGATCGTCGAGGCACTGATCGGCAACTACCGCACCGTGCTGAAGGCCACCGACGCTGACGCCGACGCCGCTCTGGCGAAGACCGCGGCCGGGACCGGACCGTCGGCGCCCTGCCCGTTGTATGCCAAGTAGGCCCTCGCCAGCAGTTCTTCCCCGCCACTCACGACGGTCTACTGGCACCGTCGCAGGCTCAGCAGCAGGTCCCGGACCCGCTGGAGGCTGGGACAGGAACAGCCGGCGCCCGGCGTCGAGCTCGACGACATTGCCGGCCCGGCGGGCGAACTCGCGTTGCGGCCGCGGTGGGGTGCCACGGCCCTGAGCGCAGACGAGGTACGTCGAGGGCACGGCTGCCACACAGCCGCCCCGACCGGCTGCCCGGTCACCTGCACGCTCTGCCGGGCGAGGTGATCCGCCGCCTGCGCCTGGCCCCCGGCGTCGCAGTTCTGAAGGAACGTGTCCACGAGCAGCCCGGCGCGGACCCCGAACGCTCGTGCGCTCCTCGCCCCTCCGGAGAACACGGTCTCGTCCCCGTTCGCCTTTCCTGGGCGTCGTTGTCAGTGGTGGGTTCTACCGTGGTGGCACGGCGCTTGGCAGGTCAGGAGACGCTAAGAGGGAGGCGGCATGCCCGAGTGGGCTCTCGCGATACTCGTTCCGGTCGGTCTGCTGGCTGTGGGCCTGGGGACGTTCTTGGTCTGGGCTCGCCTGGGGACGAAGGAGGCTTTGAAGCACGACAACCGGATGCCTGAGACCCATTTTCGACAGGGTGGTGGCCCCGGCGGCGGCTGACCGGCGACGTCCGGCTCGGCATCGCCGGCCTTTGCCGTGGCCGAGCAATGTCCTGCCGTCGGAGGCGCGATACCTGAAAACAGTTGGCCCCGTTAGGTCTACAGGTCTAACAGGTCTGACGGCCTGTGAAGTGCAAACGGCGCTCACCCCTTCGCTATGGGGTGAGCGCCGTTGCTCGTTCGTGGTTCCGGCCTGGGACAGGCAGGTGCCCCGCTACGGTGCTCGTTATGAGCAAGCCGTTTGCCTCAGGCGAAGACCATCCGGTGTGTGGGATCTGTCCCTCCTCCCCACACCCGCGGGGATCGGCCCAGCTGTGGACGCGTAGAGAGTCGGCTGCGCCTGAAACTGCCGACCACGGGCCATGCCGTCGTGGCCGCTGCCCATCCGGATGATGCTGCTCCGTAGCGCTGACAGCTGTCAGGAGCCGTCTTACGCCTCGCGGTTGTCGAGTCGCAGCTGGATCTCCTGCTCCTGGTCGCCTGATGTCGACCCGACCTCCTGGACAGTGAAGGCGGACCCCAGGCCTGCCCGCAGTCGGTCGGCCGCCCAATAGCTGCCCTGAACAGTGACCGACACCGATCCGGTCAGCCGGCACGGTGCTGCCTCTGCCGCCCCGTCGGAGACGTCAACGGTCGCGGCCCACACAGCCGCCCCCGCCCCCTCCAACTCCCGGGGCGCGTCGTCCTTCGTCCGGTCGGAGACGAAAAGGGTGTCGAGCGCAGTGAAGACCGTGTGGGCGTCCTCGGGCGGGCAGCCGGTGAGCTGCACCTGGACCTTCGCAGCGCCCTGGTCGTTCTGTGCAGCCTCTTCCCTGTCGTTCACTGTGATCTTCCTTTCCGAGTGCTGCTCGCGGCGAGGGCGCCGACTCCTCTTCGTCAGCCGGACGGCCGCGATCGGTACTGGGTTCCGCAAGAGCCGAGATTCACCTACCCGGCATGTGGATCGCCTACCCGATCACCACACGCATACGACCCGCCTCCGGCTACGAGCTGGAACGGCCCCACCGACGCACCGCGCTCCCGCCCGCTTCACCTGGGTCGGTGAAGGCGCGCGGTGGGTGGCAATAAGGTCCGCTCGTCCGACAGTCAGTTGCCGACGGCCGTGGCACCCCCACGTCAGGGCGACGGCGTACGTAGAGCAGGGAGGCGACCGGCATCAGATTCGGGACGTGCTCCCCAGGCGTCGGTGACGTGGACCGGCACGCCCTTGCCGATGTTGAGCGGTCCTGCGGCCGGGTCATCAGCGAAGTGCGATGCTCGCTCTTCCTGCTTGTTGTCCGTCGTCTCAGGCTGTCCTTCCCGCCTGGGCAAATTCCGAGACGAACGTGGCGCAGAAGGCATTGAGATCCGCTGGTTTCCGACTGGTGATCAGCGTGTTGTCGCCCGCCGTGCACACCTTCACCTGCTCGTCCACCCAAGTGCCTCCGGCATTGCGAATGTCGGTCTGCAGGCTGGGCCAAGAGGTGAGTGTGCGTCCCCGTACGACGTCAGCCTCGACCAGCGTCCACGGCGCGTGACAGATGGCCGCCACAGGCCTACCCCACTCGAAGAAGCGCTTCACGAAAGCGACGGCATCCTTGTTCATGCGCAGGGCATCAGGGTTGGCGACGCCGCCGGGTAGGACCAAGCCGCCATAGTCCGTCACATCGGCCGCGTCCACCGCGCAGTCCACCCGGAAGGTGTCCGCCTTATCCAGGTGGTTGAACGCCTGGATCCGCCCGCTGCGGGTGGAGACCAGATGTGGGACATCACCCGAGTTCAGAACCGCTTGCCAGGGTTCAGTCAGTTCGACCTGTTCCACGCCCTCGGGCGCTACCAGGAAGGCAATCTGCATAAGACGTCGTTCCTTTCTCGGCTCGATTCAAGGCCAAGGCGTAGGCCACTGGGAGGCGCGGGAGGACGCACCCCAGACCGATTGGCCTGGCGAGCCTTCCGTTTAGCCAGACGTGTCAGCTTCGTCGACGCGTAGTCGCCCCGGCCCCCCTCGCCTGTCTCGGGGACGGCTTCAGCGGGCCGGCGATGGGCGGCGGATTATTCGCTTCGGCCTCAGGCTTTCCAGGGGTACTGGCAGAACAGATCTCAGGGCTCCTTCCCCTCATGGGGCGGGGGCGGCGGGAAACCATGGCCCCACCGGCGAGCGAGGTCAGCCCGGGACTCTTGCTAGGCAGGCGTTCGTGCGCCTGCGCCCCTCCCCCACCTCACCTCAACACCGCCCCCCCGCGCGACCCAGGGACGGCGCGATGGACGGAGAACTCCGACCCGCGCCGGGTCACGGGCGCGGATCGGAGCGCCTATGGGCTGGTGCTGCCTCCGGCCTTCTTCTTCGCCGTCTCCTCCTGCGCCTCTTCGTTGGTGGTGAGAGCGTCACCTTCTTCCCCTTGGTGGCCGCGGTCATCCGCCTCCCCCACCCGCGTCTCGGCTTCCTCGAACTCGGCCAGAACCTCGTCGGCTGCCGTTTCCGGGGCGTGGTGGGCATTCCCGTCCTGTCGGGCGTTCTTGTCGCTTTGATGTGGCATGGCGATTGCCTCCAGGAGACGTATGTGGACGTATATGTTGGAAGGGCAGACAGCTCTCCTGTCCTCCCGGGCCGGTGGGCATCGCTCGCTGAGGTGAAAGTTGACGCGGAGGAGCTCCAGCCGTGCTTCACGCGCGAAGCAGGCAAGCCGCCTTCGTCTAATTCAGCGGCCGACGGCCCGCCGCAGAACTGGGCCGGACGAGTCAATCGCTAGAGAGGGCTTCGAGGAGCTCGCCGATCTGGGGGTCGGGCAGAGCGCGGGCGACGTCAGCCAGGGCCACCATGCCGACCAGGCGGTGGCCGTCGATGACCGGCAGGCGCCGGACCTTGTGGCGGGTCATGGTCGCGAAGATCTCGTCCGCGTCGTCGTCTGCGCCGATGGTGACCGCTTCGCCCTGGGCAAGTTCGCCGGCCTTGGTCTGCTGCGGGTCGCGGCCCTTGCCCAGCACCTTGACGGTGATGTCCCGGTCGGTCAGCACACCCTTGAGCTTGTCGTCCGTGCCGCAGATCGGCAGGGCGCCCACTCCCATGTCGGTGAGCTTGCAGGCGGCGTCCAGGACGCTGTCCTCGGACCCGATGCACTCCGCGCCGGGGGTCATGATGTCGCGTGCCACAGGCATGATCTCTACCTTTCACTATGTGTATGGAAGGTCTGTGATGTGGCGGTTCACTTGCCGCGGCCGCTGACGTAGTCACGGACCCGGTCCACCAGCCCCAGCCCCGGCGCGAGCAGCTTGTTGGCCGGCGGCGTACTGGGGGCAGCGGGGTGGGGCCGGGTGGGGGCGGTCTTCTTCGCCTGGCGGATCTTGTCGCCCAGCTCCTCCAGCACATAGGGGTGGACACCCTTACGGAGCTGGGTGAAGAGATCGTTCTCCTCGTCCTCGACGTGCGCCGTCACCTCCGTCCGCAGCTCGCGCACCAGCCGGTCGAAGTCCTCGTCCGTGGCCTCACGCTGCTGGAGATCGTTGAGCAGCCGCTCGACGCGGGCGTGGTCCTCGAGCTCCTTGTCCGCCAGCGCATCGCCCCCCTCCAAGTGCTCGCGCACGGCGGGGTAGAGGTACTGCTCCTCGGCGACCGAGTGCCGCACGAGCTCGATCGTCAGCGCATCCACCAGCCGCTTACGGTCCTCACCACCAGGAGGAGCGTCATCGAACTGCTCGAAGAGCTCATCGACCTCACGGTGGTCGGTGGTCAGCTCCGCAACCACATCCCCGCCATGTCCCACGGCACACCGCCTCTCAGCCACGCAACCGGCCTCTCCGGCTGACGCAACACGGGTTCCCGGACAGAGGCCGCATTAACACTGCCAGGTAGGCAATTGCCCCACCTGATCAAGGGGTGGGCGTGGCATCTCCGCTCCCGACGGAGAAGACGGGACGATCACGACGGGTGCGATATGTGCTGCGCCCGTCGCCCCGGCCTGCCCTCACCGGCCGGCGGCCCTGTGCCCACCTCCCGCCCAGGGGGCCGGCGAGCACAGGGCCGACAACGCATTTGAGCGCCGGCAGCACTTCCGCCAACGCCCGTGCGTGACCGTCGTAGCCGGTCGTTCGTTGGGCTGGTGCGTCCATCACATCCGTCCCCCACGGATGGGGCTGAAGGGCATGAGCCGACCGGCTCATGCCCTTCACTTCTCTCCGCACCGCTGCTCCCCTGGTGCCGTGACCGAACCCAGCACGGCCAGTTGTGCCCCTCATGAGTGACATCGATGACCGGCTCCTGGCACTGGTCGACAGCGTCGTCGCCTACGACGAGAAATGTCTACCGCTGCTGACGCTGCGCGAGGCCCGCGCCACGATCGAGCTGCTGCAACTGCTCAGCGCCAGGCGCAGGAGCGTAGGCAGCCCGGCACCTGGCCGGCAACCTGGCCCGAAGGCTCCCGGCCGAGGAACGCTGATGGAGGGCATCCGGCCTGCACGCGCCTTGACCTACGGCCGGCGACGCCACGAAGGCCACGCCCCGTAGACCTCGGCGAGGGGGCTGGTTCGCGCTTGCGGCCCTGCCTCGTTGATCTGCCCAGGGCCGCTCGGCCGGCTCGACTTCCCCGGCGGGCAGTGCCACCAGGTCCGCCGGGTGGTAGCGGTCAGGCATGGTGCTACACGTTCCCGAGCCGATGCTGGCGGCGCCGGTCACTGCGTTGCCGGCGGCCTGGGTGGCCTACGAGGCAAAGTGGGACGGTTCTCCAGACTCTCAAAGGTGTCTCACCTACTGGTGCCGTCGTTTCAGGAGCCTGTGCGCGAGGGTGACCACGGGAGTTCGGGCGCGTTCTTCGTCGTACACGTGACGATGTGCGACCCGTTCCAGGTGAAGGCGACCGGTACGTTGCGCGGGGTCCCGTCCTTGGCGACGCAGGACGGGGGCACGTCACGGGCCGCCGGCAGCTCCAGGCTGATCGGGGGCGGTTCAGAACCTCTCTGATCTCGTTCGGCTGCATGGTTCGGTTTCTCCTTCTCAGCGCAGTTGCTCGGCCAGTCCGACGATGATGCCCTCCGGGCCGCGGACGTAGCAGAGCAGATAGCTGTCCTCGAACCGGGCGATCTCGCCGACGAGTTCGGCGCCGTGAGGGCGCAGGCGGGCAACGGTGTCCTCGAGGTCGTCGACGGCAAACATGACGCGGTGCGTGCCCAGAATGTTGTGCGGCCGGTTGCGCGGCCCGGCGCTGATCACCGCGGGGCTACGGTACTTCGCCAGCTCGAGCCGGCTGTGACCGTCCGGGGTCCGGACCATCGCGATGTCACAGCGGACGCCGTCGAGTCCGGTGCACTGGTCGGCGACGAGGCCCTCGACCTCCGCCCTGCCCTCCAGCTCCATACCGAGTTCCACGAAGAACGCGATGGCGGCGTCCATGTCCTCGACGACGATGCCGACGTTGTCCATCCGCTGAATCGCCATGCTGGTTTCTCCTTCTTCCTCGTGCGGCCGGTGGTGGCCGCTCATGTCCCTGGGACGGAGCCGGTGGCACGTTCTCGACATCCGCAGACCGCCGGACTCCGAAAAACCTGGATCGCGCCTCAGCACCGCTACAGCAGACCCGCGAGCCAGGCGCCGCCACCGAGGGTGAGTGCGGCGCAGGTGGCCGCGCCCATGAAGACGCCACGGAGACTCCGCAAAAACCCGTTTGGCGGACGAGGGCGACCACCGCTACATTTCCGGAGGCCGTGCGAGAGATCGAGGAGGTGGTACCCGTGAACGCAGTATCGACATGGGTGCTCCCCTCCGGGGTCACGGTCGGGCGATAGACAGGTCGTCCGGGAGCGCCGTTCCAGTGCACTCCCGAAAGGCACGACCATGCATTTCACTTCCGAGCAGCGCCTCGACGACGGCGTCCTCGAACGCGAATTCACCCTCGGTGAGATCCCCGGCATCCTGTGGAAGCCCGCATCGGCATCGGCATCCGCACCAGCGCCGCTGCTCCTGCTCGGCCACCCTCCCCTCGGGCTGCACAAGATGTACCCCCGACTGGTGGCCCGGGCCCGGCACTCCGCGGCGGAGGGCTTCGCCACGGCCACCATCGAGCTCCCAGGAAGCGGCGACCGGCCCCGTTGGCCCGCCGCCGAGCAGGCCCGCGCCGACCTGCGCCGGGCGATGGAGACCGGCGAGCCGGTCAGCGGCGAGATCGTCGACGCCCTCATCCTCCCGCTGGTCGACAAGGCGGTCCCGGAATGGCAGGCCGCCCTGGACGCCCTCCTTTCGCTGCCCGAGATCGGCGGCCCGGTCGGGTACTCGGGGGGAGTGATCTCCATCGGCATCCGGCTGGCGGTGGTCGAGCCTCGCATTTCGGCCGCCGTTCTGTTCGCCGGGAGTCTCGTTCCTCGCGCCCTGTTCGAGGAGGCCCGTCAGGTCACCATTCCACTGCACGTCCTGCTCCAGTGGGACGACGAAGGAAACGACCGGCAGGCGGCCCTGGACCTGTTCGATGCCTTCAGCTCCAAGGAGAAGTCCCTGCACGCCCATCTCGGCGGGCACACCGGCGTCCCGCAGTTCGCGGGGGACGCCGCAGCCCAGTTCTTCACCCGACATCTGAAGTGAGGCCCAGCCGTCAGACCGGCAGCAGCGGTAGCTGAAGTCGGCCGGCATACCGCTCATCGAGGACAGGTCCCGGCCCTCCGCAGCTCTCTACACCGTGGGCCCCTGCTGAACTCTCAGCAGGGGCCCGTGCTGCCTGAAGTCATGAACTTCCCGATTTCTGCAGAGCTTCGAGTGCTGCCCAAAGTCGTGCACAGGTGCTGTCGGTTCTCGGGTTCTGGATCAATTTCTGTGGTCGATCACGCTCCGTGTGTCCCGTCTCTGCCGACGTGACGTGCGCTGACCCTGGCCCCAAAACGTGTGGCAGCGACAAGGGGCAACGGCCCAGGATAGTGGCGTGATCCAGATTCGCACGGCTTCTTCAGACGATGTCGCTCTGCTCGCAACCCTCAACCACATCGTTCATGACCTGCACAATCGACACCGCCCCGATCTCTTCCTCGACTCCCCCGAGCGGGTTGCCGTCGAAGCCTTCTTCCGAGCTCAGATAGCCGATCCATCAGTCACCGTGCTCCTCGCTGACGGGACGGAAGGCAAAGCCCTCGGATACGCGCTCGCCCGAGTCAAAAGCCGGCCCGGCAGTGCTCTGGAGCACTCAGACGTCATCGTGTCTCTGGATCAAATCGCCGTAGTCCCCGATGCTGCTCGTAGTGGTGTGGGCGCGGCACTGCTCGAAGCCGTACGTGAGGTGGGACGCTCGGCAGGCTGCCGACGCCTCGTCACGGACGTCTGGTACTTCAATGAAGGTGCTCGTGCGTTCTACCAAGCCGCAGGCTTCAGCCCAATGAACGTGCGGCTGGACCAGCAGCTCTGACTTCAAAGTTTGCCCGGCCCGATCCTGCACGGCCCCGGACTGTCAGCCACTCCCGGCCGGTCACTGATCACTCTCGGGCATCTTTTCCCGGCAGCCGTTACGGGCGTCAGCAGTCACTTAGCGTGCACGGACCACAGAAGTTGAGCCAGAACCGGTTCTCGTGAACAAAGCCACCGCGACCTTGCAGGGCCAACAGGGCGGTGAGTGCCGCGGAGTCGAAGTCGGTGAAGGCGGGTGTTGGTCCTGCCAGATCGATCCGACGCGGTCTCGGCCGCCGGGTTGCGGCGGACGATGGCGTTATTCAGCGCGGCCGTGGCCCAGACCTGCAGCGGGACAGGCCCGACGGAACGGGCCGCAGACCGACACTGCGGGGCATGGGTGGCTGCGGGCCGTCCCCTGGAGATGCTGAGCCGAGCCGCCCGTGCTCTTCCTCGGCGGCCTGCGTTCGACGCGACGTGAGGCGGCCCTGAACGAGCGTTGACCCGGGACATCCACGACGGGGGGCATGTACGTCCCGGGCCGGTGGCCCTCTACCCGGCACGTCTTGCCTGGCCTGTACCGGTCGAAGGGCCTGGCCCGCCACGGGGCGGGCGGTCTAGGTCGGCTCAGGCTGTGGTTCCGGTTCTGTGTCCGGCTCGGGAGCCGGTGGTGGTTTCGGGTCGGGGTGTACGGGATCGAGGGGCCCGGGCGGGGGCTCCGGGGCATCCGGGTCCGGCTGCAGGGGCGGCCTCCCCGGGGTGGGCACCGGCGGTGGCGCAGGCTCGACCGGCGGCGTTCCAACAGCACTTCCGTACATGGTGACCTGCATGTTTCCTCCAGAAGTCGATCTTCACAAGGTGGGTCGGTGCTGCCCTAGAGGTGCACCCGTGCCATTCACTGTCCAGGTGCCCGATGCCAAGAACCGGAAACTCCCCCCGCTCTGCGTCCCACTCGCCGCTGCCCGCCTTCAGCCACGGCCTCCGGAATGCTCGCCCACCCTGTGCGATGTACCGATCCCGATGACCGGCTTGACGCCGTCAAAGCACACGAGGCCGGCGACGATGGGGGCGTACTGGGGGGTGAGCAGGAGAATCTGGGGCTGGAGCTCGCCGGCCGCCCCGGCTCCCCGTAGATCTCGTCGCTACCCAGCTCGGTTGACCTGCGGTCGCAGCGGAACTTCACGAACCGCACCCGCACCCGCACCTCGTTGATCGTCGATCTCGGACTCGGACTCGGTGCCACGGTGGGCGGTGCGGTGACCACCACGACCTCTTCTTCGCCGGTCAGCACCCCTTGGTCCAGCTCCTCGACCGTCACCTGCCGCACAGTGGGCAGCGCGGCGTCTCCGCCTGTACCGACGGGAGCCACGCGGCTACGTCCTCGGCACTGAGCCCCTGTTCCAGAGAGCGCTCGGCCACGATGCCCGGGAACAGGGAAGTGGTACCGGCGCGGGACCCGTCGGCTCCTGGTAGATCCGGCCGGACTCCGCCACCTGCTCCTCACCACACAGGGCCGTCAGCTGATCGGTGAGCCGCTGTTCCCGCCCCGCCAGCATAAAACCGTGATCTGGTCAGGGGTGGTACGGCCCGGTGCCGCCCCGGCCGGGACGGCACCGAGGTCAACCATCTGATCGGCAGCGAAGAGGTGCGGCTCGGAGTAACTGGCAGCCTGAGGCCGGGAGTCGGTGAGAATCACTTGGGCACGGCGGACCAGCTCAGCGGGCACTTCGTGCCGCGAAACGGTCTTGGGGCCCAGGGTCGTCACATGCGTGCCGGGAGCGATCCAGTCGGTATCCAGGACCGGGACCGTGCTGTGCGTCGCCACGATCACCACATCCCGCTCCCGCACGGTGTCCCTCGACCGTGGCCACCGCACGCGCCCTGACTCCCACTCCTCAGCGGCCCTCCGGGCAAAGGCCACGGCACGCACCCGGCTCCGGGCCGCCACCACTACCTACGGCACCTGCCGTACCGCGCACAGGCCCCACAGCTGTGTCCAGGCTTGCCCACCCGCGCCCACGATTCCCGCACGTACCGTGCCGGGCCTGGCCGCCACATCCACCGCGACAGCGCCGATAGCCCCGGTCCGCCGAACCCCGAGCTCCTGCCTTCGTAGTGGGCCAGGGTTGCACCCCGGACGACCTGGACGGCCGTCCCGGCATCGAGCCGAGCACGGACATCGTCATCGTTGAACAGCCGCGAGGACACCGGCACACCTCTCGCCAAGAACCGGACCAAGGTCACTGTGCCGAGGTGGCACCGCCAAAACATCCGTCTCCCGCCGGAGATCAGGCCGTTCTCGGGACCGAAGGCCAGAGACCGGAGATAAAAGGCGCCTGAACTGGGCTTTTGCCCTTCAGACGCCTTTCGCTTGGGGGTACGTACCCACCGCCGAGACGGGCCCCGGGTGCGGGAGGTCATTCCCTCAGGGCCTCTTAAGCTGGTGAAACGAGCAGGCACTCAGCTGCTGCCGCGGTCGGTGTGGGGCACCGCGTACGGTACGTCACCGTCGGGTCCGAGCTGCACGACGGTGCTGCCGAGTGCTGCGCGTGGCCCAGCAGACGAGGGGCAGCCGGCCTCCCACTTCCCGGCACCCGGTAGAAAGGGCCTTGTGAACACGTACTTCGACCCGTCGGTGCAGCATGCTCTCGACCTCGTCGGGATCTTCGTCTTTGCCATCTCGGGGGCGCTGTTGGCCGTGCGGAAGAACTTCGACGTATTCGGCATGGCCACTCTCGCCGAGGCCACCGGTCTGGGTGGCGGCCTGTTCCGGGATGTGGTGATCGGTTCCGTGCCTCCAGCGGCCTTCGAGGATCTCGGGTACTTTCTGACGCCGTTGCTTGCCACGGCGCTCGTCTTCTTCCTCCACCCGGTGGTGGAGCGGATCAACTACGCGGTGCTGGTCTTCGACGCGGCGGGCCTCGGCCTGTTCTGCGCCACCGGAACCCTCAAAGCGCATCAGTACGGACTGTCCCTCCCCGCCTCGGTCGCGCTCGGCCTGGCCACGGCGGCGGGCGGCGGCATGCTGCGGGACGTGCTGGCCAACGAGGTGCCCCAACTGCTGCGCTGGGACAGGGAGATGTACGCCGTTCCGGCAATCGTCGGCGCCGGCACGGTTGCACTTCTGCTGCGCACCTCCACCCTGAACGCGGCCACCATGTCCGCCGCCGCCCTGCTCGCCTTCGCGCTGCGCATGCTGTCGCTGCGGTTCGGCTGGCGCGCACCCCGAGCCTGGCACCGCACCAGCCGCAGAACCGCGGACACCTCTGCCGGCGGGTGATCCCGCTGACCACGCTGAAATTCGCCGAGCTCGTCTCCGACCTGCTCCCGGCGGATGGCGTGAACGTGGTAGCGGGCTTGGGCCCGGTCGTCGGCTCCCGGCTGGCGGACCACCCGGATGTCGCCATGATCGCACTGACCGGTTCGGTCGGCAGCGGACGCGCAGTTGCCCGGCCGGCCGCGACACCCTCAAGCGCGGGATGGCCGGATCGCCAACGGGGGCCAACGGGGATCAAGGCGGTGATCAGCCTGGTCGGGCTGTACGGCTTCATCGTCCTGCTGGACACCGCCCGTACGCGGCGAAGCCGGGTGTCCACCACGCCTGTGCGTCCGCGGTGACCGCGAAGGCCTCGATCCCGTCCATCGACCGCAGCCACTCACGAGAGGCGTCGCCCATGGCGAAGGCGGCCGTGGCGAGCGTGTCCACCTCGGTGAGGTGGCGGCCGACCAGCGTGATCGACGCAAGATCCGTGGCCGGCCGGCCGGTGTGCGGGTCGAGGATGTGCGGGCCGCGCTCGGCGGTGCCGGACGTCGCGACGGCCAGGTCCCGGCCGGTGACGACAGTGGTGAGGTCACCGGGACACAGCGGGTGGGCGACGCCTATCCGCCAGGGCCGGCCGGGCGCGGCCTCGCCCCGGGTCTGGATGTCGCCGCCGCCGTTGACGCTGTGATGACGGGCGCCCGCGTCGTACAGCAGCTGCGAGGCACGCTCGACCGCCCAGCCCTTGACCACGGCCGACGGGTCGAGGCAGCCACCGGGGGTGGCGGAGAACCAGCCGTTGCTGGAGCGCGCGGCGGCCCGGCACAGCTCAAGGACCTCTGCCACCTCGGGGTCGCACTGTTGCTCCGTCAGCTCGCCCCGGCCCAGGCGGCTGATCTGGCTGCCGGCGCGGTAGGTCGAGAAGACCTCGTCCACTCGGTGCAGCCAGGCCACGGCGTCGGCCAGTGCCCGGGTGACCGCGCGGGTCGGTGTGTCGCGGATGTCGAAGGAGAACACGGTGCCCATGGCGTGCTCGGCATGGCGCACCGTGCCGGGCTCAGTCATGGGCACGATCCAGTGCGCTCTGCAGCGAGGAGATATAGCCCTGACTGGTGAACGTCGCACCGGACACGGCGTCGATCTTCGCGCTCTGCGCGGCCAGCGCCTTTTGCGTGAGCCGGGGTACGGCGTCGGCGCTGGCGCCCTCGTCGTGCTGGCCCTTGAGCACGGCGATCGTGGTGAGCCTGCCCTTGATCAGGGTGACCCGCACCTGTACCGGGCCGCGCGCGGTGTCGATGGTGTCGCCGGTGAAGGTCCCCGACGTCCCGTCGCGTTCTCGGGGTGACGGGGCGCCGCTCGGTGACGCGCTGGGTGCGGGCCCGGCCGGCGGGGCGGCTGCGGCCGTCGGAGCCTGGTGCGGCTTCAGGGCCAGCATCAGGAAGAGACCTGCGACGGTGGCGGTGGTTGTGGCAACGGCTCGCTTCATGGTGCGGTCTCCTCAGAACGCGAACGACTCGTGGTGGATGCGGCGGCGCGGTACTCCGGCGCCGCGCAGGGCGCTTTTGGCGGCCTCGGTCATCCCCGGCGGCCCGCACAGGTAGACGTCATGGGAGACCAGGTCGGGGATCAGGTCGCACAATGCGTCCGCCGTCAGCGGCAGGGAGTTCCCGGCCCCTTCGCCGAGTGCGTAGTGCACCTGCGCGCCTCGGGCGGCAGCTATGTCCTCCAGCTCGTTGCGCAGCGCGAGGTCCTCAGCACGCCGGGCGAAGTACACCAGGATCACCTCGCCGGGCAGGGTCTCGAACAGCGGCCGCAGCGGGGTGATGCCGACGCCGCCGGCGAGCAGCAGCACCTTCGGACTGCTGCGGCGGGCGGCCGTGAAGGCTCCGTAGGGTCCTTCCGCCCATACCCGCGTGCCGGGCCGGAGCCGGGCCACCGCCCGGCTGTGGCCGCCGGCCTCCTTCACGGTGATCCGCAGTTCGCTCGAGCCGGCCGGCGCGGAGAGCGAGAACGGGTTGGCGGTCCACCACTGGCCGGGTGCGAGAAAGCGCCAGCGGAAGAACTGGCCGGGCTGCGCCCCCAGTTCTTCCAGCCGCTTTCCCGTGAGGTAGACCGAGACGACCCCGGGAGCCTCCGGGTGGACCGCGGCGACCCGCAGCCGGTGCCGCAGCGCCCGCCGCAGAGGGGTGAGAAAGCGGTTCCACAGCAGCAGCGCCGCCACCCCGAGGTACAGCGTGTACCAGGCGAGTTGGGCCGGCCGGTCGGCCACGAAGTCCTCGCCGTTCGACAGTTGGTGGAAGAAGGCCAGGAACACCGCGAGATAGGTGCAGAAGTGCAGATAGTGCCAGGTCTCATAGCTCATGCGGCGGCGTGCGGCGCGGGCGGACACCACCCCCACACCGACGAGCAGCAGCAGGCCGACCGTGCCCCACAGCACGTCCTGGTACTGGAAAACCAGGGTCGTCGTCTGGTCGAACACGTTGGTTCGCGCGGTGATCGAGGAGCCCCAGATGATCAGCGCGGTGTGGGCGAGGGCGAGGAACACGGTGTACCGACCGCCCGTCGCATGCCAGCGGGCGAGACGGTCGGTGCCCACCACCCGGTCCAGCACCGGCACCCGCGCCATCAGGGCGAGCAGGACCGCGCAGGCATAGCCCGCGAGCAGCCCGGTGATCCGGCCCGCGCCGGTCAACCAGCCGTCGAGGCCGACGACCGACGGTGTGTGGCGCCACCACAGGGCGAGCACGGCGACGGCACCGCCGTAGACCACCACCAGGAAACCTTCCGGCGGAACGCGCCGGGCTGACGGTGGCGCGTGTCGCGGAACGTACCTGCCGGTGCGGGTGTGCGGGACAGCGGTCATGAGGACTCCCCCCGGCGAACGGATCAGGCCACCGGCGGAGCCCTGCATCAGGCGGCGGCCCCGTCGGTGGGCACACCGTGGCAGCGCAACTTCTGGATTTCCGCTGAAAGGGGAGCCATGGAGTCCTCCGAAGCGGACTCAGAGAAAACTCAGAGCTTGGGGCGGCATACTGCCGGGACCATGGACACGCCCGACGCCTCCTCCGCCCCGCCCGGTCTGCACCGTCCCGACGGCACGCCGGTGCGGGTGCTCGTCGTCGACGACGAACCCGACCTGGCCGGAATCCTCTCCGACGTACTGCGCTCCGAGGGCTGGGAGGTCCGCGTCGCAGGCACCGGTGAGGACGCGCTCAGCACCGGCCATGACTTTCGGCCCGATGCGGTGGTGCTGGATGTGATGCTCCCCGACATCGACGGGCTCCAGGTCCTGCGGGGGCTGCGTGCCCAGGCGCCGGGGGTGTGCGTGCTGTTCCTGACGGCCCGCGACGCCGTGGAGGACCGCATCGCCGGCATCACCGCGGGCGGCGACGACTACGTCACCAAGCCGTTCAGCCTGGAAGAGGTGCTGGCCCGGCTGCGCGGGCTGCTGCGCCGGGCCGGCATGACCCGGTCCACGGACACCACGAAGCTGCTGGCCTTCGGCGACCTCGTGATGGACGAGGACGCCCGTGAGGTGTCTCGCGGCGGACAGGTGGTGGAGCTGACGCCGACCGAGTTCGAGCTGCTGCGCTTTCTGCTGCGCAACCCTCGGCGTGTGCTCAGCAAGGCCCAGATCCTCGACCGGGTGTGGAGCTACGACTTCGGCGGCCAGGCGCATGTGGTCGAGCTCTACATCAGTTACCTGCGCAAGAAGATCGACGCCGGGCGTTCCCCGTTGATCCACACGGTGCGCGGGGTCGGCTACGTACTCAAGTCGGACCCGCGATGAAACTCCCCGCCCTGCCGGCCCTGCGCAGCCTCCGGGCACGGCTCACCCTCGGGCTGGTGGCTCTGCTGGCGCTGAGCTGCCTCGCGGTCGGCGTGGCCACCACCGCCGCCCTCGAAGGTTTCCTGGTACGTCGGCTCGATCAGCAGCTGACCGCCATCGGCGGCCACTTCCCGGCGAGCCTGGACCCGGCCGGGGCGTCCGGCGGGAACAACGGTGGCCCCGACACCCGTGGACAGGCCGCCGGCACCTTCGGCGCCTGTGTGCTGGGCGGATCGGTGACCCGGGCCGCCGTGGTCGGCGAGCGGACCGAGACCCCGGTGCCGCTCACCGCCGCCGACCGCCGGGTGCTGGCACAGGTGCCGGCGGACGCCCGGGGCCGCAGTATCCGGCTCTCCACGCTCGCCGAGTACCGGGTGATGGGCGTCCGTGGCCCGGCCGGTGATGTGCTGATCACCGGGCTGCCGCTGCAACCCGTCGCGGACACCGTGAGCCGGCTGGAGCTGGTGGAGGCGGTGGTGTTCGGGGCCGCGCTGCTGGTCACCGGGATCGCCGGCGCGGTGTGGGTCCGGCTGTCGCTGCGCCCGCTGCGGCGGGTGGCGGCCACCGCCTCGCGGGTGGCTCAACTACCCCTGGCCGGCGGCGAGGTGGCGATGCCTCCACGCGTCCCGGACGCCGACCCCCGAACCGAGGTGGGCCGGGTCGGCGGCGCGTTCAACCGGATGCTTCAGCACGTCGAGGAGTCACTCGCCCGCAGGCTCGCCAGCGAGCAGCGGCTGCGCCGGTTCGCTGCCGACGCCAGCCATGAGTTGCGGACCCCGGTGGCCTCGATCCGCGGGCACGCGGAGCTGGCGCTGCGCAGCCGTGAGCCGGTGCCGGACGCGGTGCGGCGCGCCCTCGGCCGGGTCCGCTGCGAATCCGTGCGCATGGGTGAGCTCGTTGACGACCTGCTGCTGCTCGCCCGGCTGGACGCGGGACGCCCGCTGGCGACCGAGCCGGTGGACCTGACCCGTCTGGTCCTCGACGCGGTGAGCGACGCCCACGCCGCCGGGCCGGAAAACCGCTGGGTACTGCAGCTTCCCGAGGAGCCCGTGGTGCTCCGAGGCGATCAGCGCGGACTTCAGCAGGTGCTCACCAACCTGCTCGCGAACGCCCGCACCCATACTCCGCCGGGCACCCGGGTGACGGTAGGCCTCACCGAATGGGACCACGAGGTGGAAATCCTGGTCCAGGACGACGGGCCCGGCGTGCCGGAGAAGCTGCAGTCCGAGGTCTTCGACCGGTTCGTCCGCACCGACAACGGGCGTTCGAGGAGTGCGGGTGGCACGGGCCTGGGCTTGGCCATCACTCAGGCGGTGGCCACTGCGCACGGCGGGCGCGTCGCCCTGACCAGCCGTCCGGGCTACACCGCATTCCAGGTGTGGCTCCCCCGCGTCGAGGAACCGTAGCCTCGGCGGCTGCCTCTGGAGTGGTCCGGCCGGTGACATCTGATCTGCCCGGTCCACGCGGTGGGCGTATCGAAGTCACGCCCCCGCGTAACCTCTTTCCTGTGCCAGCCTCCCGCCTGCATCGCGTTGCCGTCCTTGTGCTCGAGGGTGCGAAGCCGCTCGATGTCGGAATTCCCGCGCAGGTTTTCACCACCCGCGCGAGCATGCCGTACGAGGTGCGGGTGTGCGGGGCGGCACCCGGTCTCGTGACCGGCGGCGATGGCCTGTCGTACTACGTCGCCCACGGCCTCGACGCGCTTGCGTGGGCCGACATCGTCTTCGTCCCTGGCTACCGCTTCCCGGGCCGCGACGACCCGCCACAGGCCGTCGTTGACGCGCTGGTCGCCGCCCACGATCGGGGCGCGCGGCTCGCCGCCATCTCTACGGGCGCCTTCGCGCTCGCCGCCACGGGCCTGCTCGACGGTAAGCGCGCCACGACGCACCGGCATTACGCGCGGGCGCTCGCGGCGAGGCATCCACTCGTTCAGGTCGACGAGAACGTTCTGTTCGTCGACGAGGGCAGCGTGCTGACGTCGGCCGGCGCAGCATCGGGCATCGACCTGTGCCTGCACCTCCTGCGCGGCGACCTCGGAGTGGCCGCTTCGAACCACGCGGCCCGGCGCCTGGTCGCGGCCCCCTACCGCAGCGGCGGTCAGGCGCAGTACGTGCCGCGCAGCGTGCCCGAGCCACTTGGTGAGCGGTTCGCCGCCACCCGCGAGTGGGCGCTGCACCGGCTGGGCGGGACCCTCACCCTGGAACTGCTCGCCCGGCATGCTGCGGTGTCGCCGCGCACCTTCTCGCGGCGCTTTGTCGAAGACACGGGATACACGCCGATGGAGTGGGTCATGCGCGCCCGCATCGACCTGGCCCGTGAGCTGCTCGAGCGTTCGGAGCGGCATGTCGAGCAGATCGCCGCCGACGTCGGTCTGGGCACCGGTGCCAATCTGCGGTTGCACTTCCATCGCATCCTCGGCACGACGCCGAGCGAGTATCGGCGCACCTTCACCCGGGGCGAGTAGCCCACCGTCACCTGGCGCGATCCTTTTGAACCCTGGCGATCACGCCGCTGTCGCGAGCGGATGCGGCGCGCGAAATTGATGATGAACCGAAGGGACACCATTCATGACGCGCATCGCCATCAACGGATTCGGCCGCATCGGACGCAATGTGCTGCGTGCACTGCTGGAACGTGACAGCGACCTGGAGATCATCGCGGTCAACGACCTCACGGAGCCCGCCACCCTCGCGCGGCTGCTCGCCTACGACACGACGGCCGGCCGGCTCGGTCGCCCGGTGGCCGTCGACGGGAACGCCCTCGTCGTCGGCGGCCGTCGCATCGCGGTACTCGCCGAGCGTGAACCGGCGCAGCTGCCGTGGGCCGAACTCGGCGTGGACATCGTGCTCGAGGCGACCGGCCGCTTCACGTCGGCCGAGGCCGCCCGCGCCCACCTCGACGCCGGCGCGAAGAAGGTGCTGGTCAGTGCACCGTCGGAGGGTGCCGATGTCACGCTGGCGTTGGGGGTCAACACGGACGCATACGACCCGGACGTGCACGCGATCGTCTCGAACGCCTCCTGCACGACCAATGCCCTTGCGCCGCTGGCCGCGGTGCTCGACGACCTGGCCGGCATCGAGCACGGCTTCATGACGACGGTGCACGCCTACACGCAGGAGCAGAACCTGCAGGACGGGCCACACCGTGACGCCCGCCGCGCCCGTGCCGCCGCCGTCAACATCGTGCCGACCACGACGGGCGCTGCCAAGGCGATCGGCCTAGTGCTGCCGAACCTTGACGGCAAGTTGTCGGGCGACTCGATCCGCGTGCCGGTTCCGGTGGGCTCGATCGTCGAACTCAATACAACCGTCACCCGTGACGTGACGCGCGACGAGGTGCTTGCGGCGTACCGCGCCGCGGCGGAGGGGCCGCTCAAGGGCATCCTCGAGTACTCGGACGATCCGCTCGTGTCGTCCGACATCACGGGCAATCCGGCCTCGTCGATCTTCGACTCGGCCCTCACCCGCGTCGAGGGCCGTCACGTCAAGGTGGTCGCGTGGTACGACAACGAATGGGGCTTTTCGCACCGCGTGATCGACACGCTCGAGCTCCTCGCCGCCCGCTGACCGACGCCCGAGGCCCTACACCGCCTCCGGCGACCGCGTCGCCCAGGCGCTCTTGTGAGCGCTCCAGTCGGCCAGTTGCGCCGACTGGAGCGCTCAGCCACACGAGGGCGTTATTGCACAGCGGCGGGAGCACAGCACCGACACTGGCTTCTCTCCAGTTGCTCGTAAAGCTCGGCGAGCACCGGCGAAAAGGATCCGCTCAGGAACTGAAGTCCTCTGCCAGAACGGTGGCGTCACATGTCAGGTCGAGATCTTCAGGGGTGCCATCAATGTCCGTCCACCAGACGGTCGGCGTGCCGGGTGCCAGTGCGTCAAGCAGGCCAAGAATGACTTGGGCGGGGATGAGGAGCGGGTCCTGATCAGGGAAGACGAGCGCGGGGCCCTCTGGATAGAAGGTCATGTGGCAATGACCGTCACCGGTGTGGAGGTCGAGGTCAGTGGCATCTTTGGGCGGGAAAGGCCCGGACGCTGCGGAGCCCGGCCACAGTGCGATGGCCGTCTGCATGAGCTGGTCTGCCGAGAACGACCACGTTCCGCCATCGTCCCGGTCCGGGCTGACGTAGTAGTGGCCTCCCACCGGAACCCGGCCGCGTCGATCGTCCGGAACTCCCGGTCGAGTGTGTGGCCGGCGATCTCCCTGATCTGTCCGGCGAGTTCGACGCCGGTCGGCCCGCCGCCGACGGGCGCGAAGGTGAGCCACTGGTGCCTTCCCGGTCGTCTACGGCCCTTTCGGTCATCTCGAACGCCTGGTAGATCCGTCGGCGGAGGTCCAGCGCGTCGCCCAGAGTCTTCATCCCGGGAGCGTGTGCAGCGAATGCGGGATGCCCGAAGTAGGACTGGCGCATGCCGATCGCGACGATCAGGTCGTCATAGGGCAGCTCGACAGCTCCGCCTTCGGGTCGTTGTGCGTGGACCAGCCGGGCGTCGACGTTCACGTCGATGGCTTCGGCGAGCAAGCACCCCACGTTGTGGTGGCGTCGCAGGACCCCGCGGAGCGGTTGCGCAATCTGGCCCTCGGACAGGGTTCCGGAGGCGCACTGGTAGAGCAGAGGCTGGAAGAGGTGGTGGGCGCAGCGGTCGACCACGGTCACCGCGACCGGTGACCGCCGCAGGGCACGGGCGTCGAACAGCCCGGCGAACCCCCCACCGAGGACCACCACCCGGCGGGGCGTGACATGACCTGCATCGGAGATCAGCCTCCGGTGGCGAAGCCGGGGAAGAGTGTCATTCCGCCGTCGACGTAGAGCGTGCTACCGACGACGTAGTCGAGCAGGTCGGATGCCATGGCAACGACGGCATTGGCAATGTCGTCCGGGTCGCCGACGCGGCGGTACGGGATCAGGCGCAGGAGGTCGGCCTCGGCCTCGGGAGTGGACCAGGCGTCCTTGTTGATCGGCGTGCGGATCGCACCGGGTGCCACCGCGTTGACCCTGATCCGCTTGGGGGCCAGCTCCTGGGCGAGGGTCTGCATCAGCATGCCGACACCGCCTTTGGAGGAGGCGTAGTTCACGTGGCCCGACCACGGGACGATCTGGTGGACCGAGCTCATGCAGATGATCTTCCCTGCCGACCGGGAGACCTCCTCCACCACGCCGCGCCGGACGAACTCCTTGGCGGCCTCCCGTGCACAGAGGAACTGGCCCGTCAGGTTGACATCGATGACCTTCTGCCACTCGGCGAGCGTCATCTCCGTCGCCGGCGCATCACGCTGGAGGCCCGCGTTGGCCACCATGATGTCGATGGTGCCGAATTCCTCGACCATCCGCGCGACCATGGCGGTCACCTGGCCCTCGTCGGACACGTCAGCCTCGTGGGCGTAGGCGCGAACCCCGAAGTCCTGGATCTCCGCCACGACCTTCTCGGCCTCGTCCGCACCGACGACGTAGTTCACCACGACATCCGCTCCGGCCCGGCCCAGGGCAACGGCGGTCGCCAGGCCGATGCCCGAGTTCGCACCGGTCACCAACGCCTTTTGGCCGCTGAGAAGCTGCGCAGACGCCTCGCGATGCTCGTTGGCCTTTCCTGCCACTACGATCTCCCCTTCGGCGTTTCGGGCGGCCCGCCTGCGGGGAACAGCCGACGCGCATAAGAACGGCCGGACGTCGGGCGACCCGCCGGGACAGGCACGGGAGCCGTCACATACCCGGCCCCAGACGAAAACACCCTGCACCGCAGGCGGTGCAGACCGGCGCGCTCGGCGGCCGCATATCGGCGGGCATGTCACACGGTCGGGCTACGAGCTGCACCCGGACCCTGCCCTGGTAGGCGTGTCACGGACGGGTGTTCATCAGGCCGCCCCCATTGCCTGCCTGCACAAGAGGTGACATACGACTTGATACGTCGTCAAAAGGCAGCATCGACTCAGCCGCGGTCCTGCCGCGCCGGCCTTCAAGACAATCCATAAGCGCCGCAATGAAGTCGAGCGTACGGTCAACGCCCTCAAGGGCTTCCGCGCCGCAGCCACCCGATTCGGCAAGAGGGCGTACATCTGCCACAGCACCGTGAGCGTTGCCGCCATTCGCCTCTGGCTTCGCTCGTTACCCGCCGGCCAGCCCTCAAGGGCAGGTGACCTCCCAGGCCGCCTCGATCATCCGGAAGATCTCGTCCACCGCGGCCTCCGGATCGGCCGCCTCACGGGCCAGCGCATAGGCGTCGATCACGAACCTCGCGATCGTCCGGCAGGCCGTTGTGGTCTGTGACAGGTCGGGATCGGCGGCGATGGCCGTTGCCAGCGATTCTGCATGGCGCAGCCTCATCGAGTCCTCGTACTCCCGCAGGGCAGGTGATTCGTCGATCATGCGCCAGATCGGGGCGGCGCTGTCCGCCGTGCAATGTCGCACCAGGGCCTTGATTTCGCGGCGCAGCGCAGGGATGAGTGGCTCGTGCGGCGCCCGGCGGGTGACCGCCTGCGTGAGGCGTTGCTCGAATTCTGCGTCCTGCTCGAACACCAGGGCCTCTTTGGACGCGAAGTGGGAGAAGAGCGTGGTGACGGCCACGTCGGCCTCAGCGGCCACGTCACGGATACCCACCGCGTCGTACCCGCGTTCCAGGAAGAGCCGCAGGGCGGTGTCGGCAATCTTCTGGCGGGTCGCGGCCTTCTTGCGCTCACGACGCCCGGACGGCACGGTCATGCCCTAACGCTACCAGGTACGTATCCGGAGCTGTTCCAAAACACTAACCGTTAGTGCTATGTTCGGCCGCATGAAGAAAGTGAGCTTCGCCGAGTTCGGCGGTCCGGACGTTCTGCAACTCATCGACGCCGAGGAGCCCCATGCGGGCCCCGGTCAGGTACGCATCGCCGTGCGGGCGGCGGGCGTGAACCCCGTCGACTGGAGGGTCCGGGAAGGCCAGCTCCTGAAGGCCCATCCGATCGAGTTGCCCGCCGGAGTCGGGCTGGACGCCTCCGGAGTGGTGGACGAGGTCGGCGAGGGCGTCGCAGGGGTCGAGGTCGGCGACCACGTGTTCGGCGAAGGCTCAAGCACCTATGCCGAGTTCGCCGTGCTGTCGGCCTGGGCCCGTATGCCCGAGGGTCTGACGTTCGAAGAAGCCGCCGGGTACCCCTCCGTGGTGGAGACCGCGCTGCGCATCATCCGCCAGGTCGGTGTGCAGTCCGGGCAGACGCTGCTGGTCAGCGGGGCGTCAGGGGGAGTCGGATCGGCGGTACTGCAGATCGCCCGCGACCGCGGCATCAGGGTGATCGGCACGGCAGGGGCCGCGAACCAGGACTATCTGCGGAGCCTGGGTGCCCTCGCCACGACGTACGGCGCGGGCTGGGTCGAGCGGGTGCGGCAGCTCGGCCATGTCGACGCAGCTCTCGATCTGGCCGGCTCGGGCGTGCTCCGCGAGCTCGTCGAGCTCACCGGGGACCCGCAGAAGGTGATCTCCATCGCCGATCTCGATGCGCCGGAGCTCGGTGTCCGGTTCTCCGGCGTGGCCGGGAGTGTGCCGGCAGCGCTTGCCGAGGCCGCCGGCCTCATCTCGCGGGGAAAGCTCCACATCCCTGTCGAGAAGTCGTACACGCTCGCCGAGGCCGCGGCGGCACACATCGACAGCCATGCCGGTCACACGCGCGGGCGCCGGGTCATAGTCGTCTGAGCCTTTTCCTGCGCAGTTGCACGGCTCGGCAGGCTGAATTCCTTGACGGTGGTGAACGTGCTTCCCGTCGCCGCGTCCGCCGGGCCGGCCTTGCTGGTCGGCGTCGGCCTGTACAGCCCACAAGATGCTCCCCATGTGCCGTCTGCCGACCAGCGCCGGCGACGGTCCAACAGGTCTGGTCTGCCTGCCGCCGAACCGTGTCGGTACGTCCCGCCACGTGATACCGGTCCGTCGCCGGGTCCCGTTGATGACCTGCCGGTGATTCTTCCAACGCCCGCCCGACCCATGTTCCTGGGCAAGTGCGGTTCACGCCGGGCCCGTTCTCGGTTTCAGGCCCGCTTGAGGGCCGGTCAGTGACGGCGGCGGCCTCAGCTTTCGGCAGGCCACCTGCCTCGCCGTACGCAGCATCATCAACCAGGTCTGGCGGCAGGACGTCGAGCAGATTGTCAGTACCGCCCTGACTCCTGTTGAGGAAGCGCTCGGCGCGATGGTCGGCGAACTGGTAGTCCAGTTCGGATCCAATGCCCTCGGCATGCAGCAGGTCATCGAACTCGGCCACGCCTCTTGCGCCGCCGAGCGCTCCCTCGCTTCCCGGCGCTCGGTGTCGGCGGATGGCGACACGAGCTGTCGTTGGGCGGCGAAATGCACGCCATCACGCTGCGACGCCGCGACGCCGCGACGCCGCGACAGAGGCAAACCGGTCACCGCGATCGCCCGCCACCTCGGATCAGCCGGAGGCTCCGTACCCGTAGCCGTGACAACTCCATGAGCTGTGCCCGATGCGGCGAGAGGGCACTCACGGAGCCGGCGGCCGGCCTTGCCGAGAAACTGAAGGACATCGATCCAGCATCTTTCGAGGGCTACACCGGGTTCATCTGGCCGGAGCTCTTCGACCGCCGGCTCTCCTAGCCAACGACGTGGCCAGCCCTGAGGGTTGACAGGGCCAGGCAGACCACTGACGGCGCCGGCGGACAGCGAACAGATCGAGATCTGCGCGGCCGGCGGGTAACCAGTCACGCAGTATCGCTCGGCTGCCCGCCCTGCGCCGGGCAACTGCACCACCGGCCCGTCACAGCGCCCACGTGCTGATCAACCCACCACCGGACTGCCCTTGCGACTGGGCCCGGTCGCACCGCTCGATGCCACCGGACTGCCCTTGCGACTGGGCCCGGTCGCACCGCTCGATGCCACCGGACCAGACGATGCGCTCTGCTCCTCAAGCTCAGCGGACTCTCTCGATGCGCTCGACGAACATCTGGAACAGCAGCCGCGACCACTTGGTGCCCAGGGCCAGGCTGAAATCCCCCCGCCCGTCCACCAGGTCGCGGTTCCCCTGCTCGTCCTGGGCGTACTGCCGCGGATTCTCCTGCTTGATCCCGACATACCCCTCAAGCATCCCCTCACCCTTCTTAGCCTGCGGCATGCCGCCGTGAAGGTTCCTGAGAGACTGCGGTGTGCGGCCCTTGCTCTCCCCTGAGACGGCCATATGGTCCGGATGGAACAACAGCTCGTGCGCGCCGGGCTTCAGCGTGAACTTCATCAGCACCTGCGTGGCGGGCTTCTTGTAGTAGGTGCGGGCCTGTTCCTCATCGCCGAGGTGATGGCCGATCGGCAGGATGCCGTCTTTCGGAGCATCGGGGTCGCGCGCGGTCTTCTTCGTCTCGCCATATGTCTTGTTGAACGCGCCCCCGAGGCTCTTCTCACCCTGATTTGCCATGATCCAGTCGTTCATGGCGGTTATCTTCTCGGCCGGTGTATGACCCTCCCCGCCCCACCACTCCTCGATGTCTGCGGCCTCCGTTGCCTCCATCGCCCGGAACAGCTCAAGCCGTCCCATCCCGTCCAGCTCGGTCTCGGACTTCCCGGCACACATGTTGGCCAGCTCCTTGATGAGCTTGGGCCCGATATCGAGGAGGATGCCGTCTCCGGTGCGGCCCTTCGACGTCTTGGTCGGCGCCTTTACAGGCTTCTGATTCGAAGCCCGCTCCTGCCAGTACTGGTCGGTGAGGTGGTCCTGGACATTCCGCTGCACAGTCGGCGCGACCACCGAGCTCACACTCGCCGCCGCGCGCTGCACACCCGTCCCGGCCAGGACAGAACCCGACATCGCCCGGCGCGCGGTGGCCTCCGCCTCGCGCTCGAACCGGTCCGAGGGGTCCGAGACACGCAGCCCCGCCCCGTTATCGGTTCCGGCGACAGGCCCCTGACGCTGCTGGACCACGTGGGTAAGCTCATGGGCCAGGGTGTGCTTGTCGTTACCGCCCGCTCCGATCACCACATGGCTACCGGAGGTGTAGGCGCGGGCGCCGACCTCGGCGGCGGAGGCTTTGGCCGCACTGTCGTCATGGATACGCACGTCGGAGAAGTCCGCGCCAAGCCGGGCTTCCATATCGCTGCGGGTCGCCTCGTCTAATGGTCGGCCACTGGTACGCAGGATGTCGTGGACGACAGACCGCCGCACGGCAGGCTGCTCGGTCCGGTGTCCGCAACCAGCGTTGTGCTGGTGCTGTTCAGGCGGGGCCCAGGAGTGTCCGGCCTGGCGGAGCATCTGCACGACGGCAGCATTTCCAGCGCTGGCCTGCAGAGGGAGTAGGCCACGCGGCGGTGTGGGTGGGGTGGCTACAGGCTTGTCGGCAGGAGTACGGACGTTGGCAGTCCCGGTAGTTCCAGCCTTTTCGTGATCGTGCATGAAAATCCTTCGTCTGGCGCGCGACTTGTCAACCTTTCCTGGATACACGGCGGATGACGGCGGATGCCAGGTACGCACGGGCAGAGTGGACTGACCGCAAGGGCATCCCGCCCCCGCCAGGGGGCTGCCGGTGCGGACCGGCCCCAGATCGGGCCCCTCGCAAGGGTGATGCTCTTCCGTCACTCCACGACATCGCGACTCCGCGTATGGTCGGTGACCAACTGTCCGCACCAGTAGCCGCATCGCCGCGCATCGGGTGCCCACGGCCGGGAGTGGTGCGCACCTGGGTGGACTCGCTGCATCCTCACCGGCGATGTCGTGCACTCAGGGGCTGGCTTCTCGCCCGTGGTGCGGGCCGGGGTGCTGGGGGCGGTGCGTCTTCTTCCGGCAGCGGACCGGTATCCCATGGCGGGATCTGCCCACGCGATTCGGCAGGTGGAAGACGGTATACGACCGGCATCGCCGCTGGTCGGCGGACGGTACGTAGCCCTGGGCCCGGCCGACCATGTGACCGGGCGCGGGCTAGAAGAGGCCGATGCGGATGTAGTACGTGAGGTTCTCGAGTATCTCGCGCAGCCATGGGCTGCGGACGGCCGGCAGCCGGACCAGAGTGCGCTGGAACGCCCCCGGATCGGCCCGGAACAGGTGACGGGGGCGCGGCGCAGGTGGGTCGTCTCGGAGGACGCCGTCGGGCATGACGCCCGATGCGGGGACGGCAGGTACGGCTCGGGGAAGGCCGGCCACAGCCACACCCCGAACGGCAGCGGCACTGGGTACGCCGATGCGGCCGGGCCGGCCGGCGTGGGGGCGAGCCACACCGCCTGCAAGAGCGAGCAGTCGTCGATCCTGCTCGCCACGGGCAAGCCGCAGGCCTCGCAGGCCATGTTGGGGCCGTCGGCCCCGTCGAGACCGCAGCAGTAGCCGCCGCCCTTCTCCGGGATCAACAGAGTGAAGCAAGCCAAGAGAATCTTGGCGATACTCACGGCCGTCGCATCCCTCTCGGCCGGAGCGCTGATCGCCGCTCCCGCAGCCAGCGCCGCAGGCACCTACAACGGGGCCTGTGGAAGCGGCTACAAGCTCGTCGACTCTTTGCCGTACGGAGACGCCACCACGGTGTTCCTCACCTGGAACGCGTCGACGGGGAAACTGCGTCATCAATCAGATCGTGACGTCCAAGGGATCCGAGCGTTGGATGATCGGCGTCTGGATCCAGCGCGCCGTCAGCGGCAGCGCCAGACACGAGGACCACGGCTCCTTTGCGTCCTACGCCGGGCCGGTGTACGTGGATGCCAGAGGGACGTGCATCAACTGGGGGCGGCTGGCTGGGGGACGACCCGTCCCAGCATGCTGTGGCCCGATACGACTCGGCTTCCCTTCCGTCGAGCTCGCCGGCATCCCTGCCACGGTCAGTAACCATGGCGCCCGAACGGGGCCCAACGGCAGTTGATGAGCAACTCGGCCTGGAATGTTCACGAGAAACGACGGCGCTGCTGGCGCGGCCGGGGCAGGTTCCGCCAACCATTCGCTGTGACCTGTAGGAGGTTTCCGTAAGGTTCGGACATGACAGATGAGAGCAAGAGCGCTGTTCAAGCAGCCCTTGCGGCGGAGAGGCAGCTCATCGACGCGGTGGTGCGGGCCTACCCAGTCGTTAACCCCCTGGCCCCTGCAGTCGGGGCCAGGGGCTGGACCGCATACTGGGGTGGTGGTCTCGTTGTCTTCGTCGTCTCGGTTTCGGGACCCTCAGCGCTCGAAGTACTCGTTCCTCGACGCGGTCCTTGTGCAATGCCCGAAGTGTGCCAAGGTTGCCCACGTAGTCCCAGCGCCCCGAGCTGCGGGCAGTGGGCCGCCGACGATGTTCGATCAGCGAAGTCTCGTCTGCCGCAGCTGCGGCCTGTCCCGGCAGTCGAGGAGAGACAATTCGGGGGTGCTGCTCACGTTCTCCTGGGGATCCGGGCCGATCGCTGACCCTTATTTCCAGCTGCCGCTGTGGTTGCAGACCGAGACGCGGCACGGCCGAATCTGGGCCTACAACCCGGAACACCTGGAAATGATCCGGCAGTTCGTACAGGCACCGTTGCGTGAGCGGGCTCCCTGGTACGAATCGGGGAAGAAGATGACGTTCATAGCGCGGCTACCGGGCTGGATGAAGCGGGCGAAGAACCGCACCGAGGCCTTGCGCGCTATCGACCGCATTCGGACTTCGCTGGCGAACTGATCTACTCGGACCTGCGTCGGGGTTTTGTGCCTGGTTTGTGGTGGGCGGGTCGGCTGTATGCCTCCCCGGTGGCGAGCAGGCGGCCCACGCCGTGGTGGGGGGCCGAGCGACGGTTCTTCGAACCAGGCGGGCGTCCCGGGCCGGGCTGTGCGGTTTTTGGTGCACCTGGGTATGTGCGGCAATCACCAGCCACGTCCACCCGCCCCCCACCATCGAGGAATCACGAAGTCTCGGCTTCGTCCGGCCCGGGGTCTGCTTCAACAGGCGGAACGTTGTGCTCGATGTCGAATCTTCGGCGGAACGACTGCCAGCAGCGATCCGAGCCCTCCGTTGTGGCGCCGGTGCCCGACCACCACAGCCGGACCGGCTTGTTCAAGTCTCCGCCGACAACTTTTTCGCTCGGAGCCGGATGACGGTGCCTTCAAGGATGGGACCGGACCCTTGTGGTCGAGGCAGGCCGCTCACCGCGTCAGCCGTGGAGGCCAAGGGGCCCACGCCTGCACAGTCGGTCAGCCGTGGACGCAGGCGATCCCATGCCTGCGCAGTCGCCTTCCCATAGAGCCGGGGTGTCGGTGCTCGTCACCGCCTATTCGGTCTCCCAGGTGGCGGATTCACCGAAGATGAACTCGCCGCCGTGCTCGGGTTGCCGGCCGCCTTTGGGGTCGTAGACCCGCGGGGTGTCTGTCGCCGGAAAACGGCTCGTCACTCACCCAACGAACCGATTCACAGCGCAGCTCAGGCGCTCAGTGTCCCGTCCTGGATCCGGACCACGCCGCAACGAAGCACCAGCATGCCTGAGGCGCCGTTCTCCGTTACGGGACAGCCTTTAGTTAAGGGCTGCCCCGTAAGGGATCGCCGAACCGATTGCGATCACGCCGCACCGCAGGATCACGTTCGCGTGCGGCGCCGCCTCCTCGGGTTCAGCCCCCTCTCAGCCTTTCGGCCTTTCGGCCGTGATCGGCGGCTCGCCCGCGGACGAGCCGCCGTGGCTTCAGCCGGAGCAGGAAGAGCAGGAGCAGCAGGACCCGACCCTCACGTTGTCGATCACCGGACCGTAGGCGCCGCCGGCAGTGGTGCTGGCGAACGACAAGGTCGTGGAGGCACCGGTGGCCACGAACGTCACCTGACGTCCCACGTAACCCATCCGGGCAAAGGTCTTGCCAGTGGTGTCGAACGAGAAGTCCTGGAAGTTCTGTCCGTCGATGAGAACCTGACCTGTCTTCACGCCCTGAGTGCTCGCCGGGTTGCCGGCCAGCGCGTAGGAGACCGTGTACGTCCTGCCCGCTGTCGTCGTGAAGGTCTGCGACACCTTGCCTGGGCCCTGGCCGTTGAGGTCGACGGACTGCGCCCCGTCAGCCGCCTGCCAAAAGCCGCTGCCGATCAGGTCCACCGAACCGCTGTCGACCGTCCAGGGACCGATGGACTGTCCCGCCGTCAGCGCGCTGAAGGAGTTCGCAGGCGCGGTCGGGTATTCGAAGCTGCCGTCATCGAGCGCGACCGGGGCCGCCAGCGCGGTACCGGGCATGAGAGCCAGCAGGCCGGCAGCGGCAACGGTTGTGACAGATGCGCGTAAGGGCACCATGAGTTCCTCCGGGTGAAAAGGCGTTCGGGCGTACTGGTGGAGCACACGAAGTCTGTAGCGCGTGCCTCGCCGGCGATAGATCGCGAAGACGGCGCCCGGGGGTAACGGCCCTGGTGAGTTCACCGTCGCGCGCCGCGCTCGCGCACAGCGCGCCGATAGAAATCAGACAGGGCCGGCCGCTGGCACAGCACCGGCTGCGAGTGGCGGCTGACTCATCAGAGGCCATTCCGCTCGTTCCGCGTCCCCTCCACTCGTCAGTCCCGCGCCGTTCACTACCGATACTGGCGGCCGGGCTTCAGTAGCGTCGTGGCCGGCCACGACGTCTCGCCTCCGTCCACGTCGTCGCCGGGGACGCCGTCCGGGGCCGGGCCGGCCCGGGGCCGATGGGGGCACCGGTATCGCCTCCATGCGTGGTGAACCGGGTGGCGAGGAGGCAGACATGAGCCGAGTTGTGCCGCTGACCCTCCTCGTGCGACCTGCTCGCCACCACAACGGGCTGGTGGAGATCGAAGAGGACATCGAAGAGCAGGGCCCCGCAACTGCGCTCGTGCATCACCCGTGCTCAGCACTCCGGGCCCGACGAAGGGAAATCCTCGCCCCTCTGACCTCGGACTTTCCGTTCGGTAGGTGTTTGACCTGCGTAGATGGCAGGCGTTCGCGGCGTGCCGGTCACCGAAAAACTGTCGCCATAGTTGCCTCGCGGAAATAGTTACCTCACGGCAGTTTTGCGTGTGGTCATCGGGTAGGTGAGGGCGTGACGGCATGACGGGGAGATCAGGGAGGAGCAGCCATGGCAATGGCAGCGGCGCGAGCCCACATTTCGGTGAACCGCTCGGACAGGGACGCCACATATGAGGCTGCTCGGTCATCTGTCCCGCAGGTGGAGGAGGCTCAGCGCGTCGCCCCGCAGGACGCACGTCGCCTGTCGAAGCTGTTCTTCGAGCGGGTGTCGGACCTGGAGGAAGGCACGCCGGAGTACCAGTACGCGCGCAACACGCTCATCGAGATGAACCTGTCTCTGGTGCGCTATGTCGCGCGCCGTTTCCGCAGCCGCGGACAGGAGATGGAAGATATCGTGCAGGTCGGCACGATCGGCCTGATCAAGGCCATCGACCGCTTCGATGTGTCGCTGGAGAACGAGTTCACCACCTTCGCCATCCCCTATATCACCGGTGAGATCAAGCGGTTCTTCCGTGACACGACCTGGTCCGTGCACGTCCCGCGGCGCCTGCAGGAGCTGCGCGTGGACCTTGCCCGCGCCCGTGAAGAGCTCGAAGGGCGCGGCAACCCCGAGCCGTCCGTCGCCGACCTCGCAGCCCAGTTGGGGCTGAGCGAGGAGGAGGTCATTGAGGGCCTGGTCGCCTGCAACGGCTATGACGCCGGCTCCATCGACCGGCCCATAGAAGCCGGCGGCAGCAAGCAGCAGACCGGACTCGTCGCCGACTTGATCGGCAATGAAGACCCCGCCCTCGCACTGGCCGAGGACCTCCAGGCCCTCAAGCCACACCTGGCCCAGCTGGATGAGCGTGAGCGCACTCTCCTCGAGCTCCGCTTCGGCTCGGAGATGACACAGACCGAGATCGGCAAGGAAATGGGCCTGTCCCAAATGCACGTCTCCCGCCTCCTCACCCGCACCTACGCAACCCTGCGCGAAAGCCTCCTCGCCGAGGCGTAGCCGACTACCTCCTGCCTGCGAACCGGCTGGTTGGCCGGGCAAGTGCCCGGCCAACCAGCTGCTTTGGGGGCGTCAGCCAAGAGCCTGGGCGATCCGCCGGCAGAGGCATTCGTCACTGATCGGTAGGAAAGCCCCTCCGTGCGTCCTCCCTGCCGCGGGCGACGGTGAAACCCTGGGGACAGACAGGGCCTGGGTGCAGCGGATCAAGAGCCACGCCCCTGGACCGCCGGCCAGGACATTGCGATCCGGGTGGGCGGCTGCGTCGAACGCGCCCGCCGCTACCGGGCCACTGCCGAGCTGAACAGGGTGGCGCGGGTCTTCCCGCTCGGACACCGCAACCGGCTCCTCCGGCTCTCTCGTCCCACTCCTCCTGGCCGCAGGCCTGTCCGCCGCCCCGGCCCGGTGCGGCTGAGCACCTACGAGAGCACCCGCACCCGCTGGGAGGCCAAGCAAGGCCTGGTTCGTGACGTACGCGGCTCGGTTCGCTTACGAGGACATCCTCCTTGACGCCCTCGTGCGTGCCCACGAGCGGGACGCCTCGGTGGCCGTGGAGCGAGGAACGCAGAGGGCACTCACCTGACGTCGTCCATCAGTCGCCGAGCCTCGCCCTTCGTCTGGGCCGCTCTGTCGCTTTCGCGTGACCCCGAGCGGCCCTCGCCCCGCGTCCGGCTGCGTGCCGCGGCCGCTGGACAGAAGCTGGCGTCACTGCCGGGCAGGCGTCCCGGTGGTCGGGGTCGGGTCTGTGGCAATGCGGGGCCGTGGCCGGGGTGCAGGGCGCCAGGTGGCGACGAGGGCGACGGCCAAGAGGAGTTCGGCGATGTCGCCCCCGTAGTACATGATTTCCGCGCCGCCTTGCACCTGGTCGATGGGTGCGTGGATGTCGACCCAGAAGCCGCCGTACATTAGCTGGGAGATCCCCGCGTGCGCCGCGATCGCGATACCTAGGCAGGCCAGGCGAGCCCGCACTCCGGGACGCGAGGGCCCGGGGTCGGGGCCGGCGATGGCGTAGGCGAACAGGCAGCCGGACAACAGGAAATGAGCGTGCAGCAACCAGTGCCCGGCCAGGCTGCTCATGGTCGCGTTGTACAGGGGCGTGAAGTACAGCACCGCGAGGCTGCCCGTGGAGAGCAGCAACGCAATGGCCGGGTGAGCGAGTACCCGGGCGGGGCGCCGATGCAGCGCGTTGGTCAGCTGCCGGGCGCGCGAGGTGGGCAGGGTGCGCAGCAGGAGGGTGACGGGTGCGGCAAGGACGAGGGCCAGCGGTGCGTACATGCCGATGAGCATGTGCTGAGCCATGTGGCCGCGGAAGTCATCGTGGGCGAAAGACGCCAGAGGCGGGAGTGCGGCTACGGCCAGCAGGGCGGTCCCGACCAGGAAGCTGATCACCCGCCATCGCCCCCACCCCTGGATCGGATTGCGATGGCGTGCCCGGTGGGCCAGCAGCAGGTAGGCGACCGCGACGAGCAGCAGTCCGAGAGCGGGCAGCAGCACTTCGGGCAGGCCGCCGGGCGCGGTGTGGCCGTGCATGGGCATGTCCTGGCCCATCAGGCGTTCCCGCCTTTTCGGCCACCGGCGGAGGCGTAGGGGTCGAAGGTCGGCCCGGTGCGCTGGAGCACGTAGCCGCCGATGAGGAAGAGCAAGCCCAGGAAGATGAAGCCCATGTCCCACCAGATCTGGTAGGGGCCGCCGTGGACATGGTGGATGCCGAGGATCTGGTGGTCGAGGAGCCCTTCGACGATGTTGAACAGCCCCCAGCCGGCCAGCATCCAGCCCCAGAGCTCCCGCGAGGCCCACACACGGCGCCGGTTGTGGGTGACACGGGAGTACAGGATTGCCAGGCCCAGCAGCACGGCGATCCAGCAGACAGCGTGGAAGATCCCGTCCCACACCGTGTTCATCTCCATGCCTGAGACCGTATGGGGGTCGTAGTACTTCACGCCGATGCGGTCGTCATTGGTGCTGGTGAGCATGTGATGCCACTGCAGAAGTTGGTGCAGCAGGATGCCGTCGACGAAGCCGCCCATCCCCACGCCCAGCACGAGGCCCGGTAGTTGCAGGCTCATCGGTGCCGTGCCCGCCCGGGCCTCTGGAGTGGTGGTGGCCATGGTGTGTCTCCTTCCGCTGGATGCTCCGGGACCGTGAACCCCGGAACACCACGTGTTCCCCGGGGAGCCCCAAACAGCACTCGGCAGACTGACGGGCAACGGCGTGCTCGGTTTGTCCTGGGAGCTCAGGGGGCCGAATTCATCTCGAGTTTCGCTCTCCTTCGAGCAGCGGCCCGAGACTCCAAAGCCCCTCCAGCCGGCAACAGCAGCCGGTGTGCCCCTGGGCGGTGCACACGACCCGGCTGCTCCGCACTCATCGTGAAGGGCTCTCACCCGCGCCCCGAGGACAGTGCCGACAGCGTCGCTGATGCGCTCCTGGTCCGGCGGCTCGCCACCATAGGCGCAAGGAACTCCGCGCAAGCCCTCAGGGCCGGGCCCTCCACTCCCCCGCTCTCGAATGCGCGATCGAGCTACTCGTACGAACCTGAAGACGTGACCGATCCACCCCGACCTCCCGGAGGGCCCCTCCGGTAGGTACCACCACGGCCGAGGGCATGGGGAACGCCCCACGGAGGCCATCTTCGACTGCCTGATCGTGACCGCGTGGCCGCGTCGCCCTGGGCCGAATGCCATAGCGCATCATCCAGACGGAGGAGGACGCAATGTCGAAGAAGAACGATCTCGGCAGAGGTGCCCTCCCGACCAGGGGGCGCCCGGTGGGGCGTCAGGTGTTGAGCAGGCGGTTGAAGAAGGAGCGGTATCGCTGGAGGGCGACGCGCAGTTCCTCCGTCGCCACCTCCTCGCCGCGATGCCACTGACCTTCGAGTCCTTGCTTGTGTTCGGAGAACGTCGTTGCCAGGGCCTGCATGACCTCGGCGACCAGCGTGTCCGCCGCGCCTACCGCCTCGCGTGGATCGTCGACGAACTCGCTCTGGATCCGCTGCCACCGGCTGCGGAACTCCTCCTGCTCCGGCCCGAGGAGCGGTGCGTCCGGCTCCTGGACCTCGGCCTCCCGGTTCCTCTCCGATGAGGCGTCCCGGCCTTCGCCTGCGGACGTGGAAACCCCCCGGTCTGCGGCTGTGGCCTCCCCCGGGAAGGTCGGTGGCGCCTCGGCCGGGGGCTCCGGGGCCGCGCTGCCCATGTGCTGTCGCGTGCCGGCCAGGTCTTCGGTGGACGGGCCGCCCGCTCCAGGTTCGGATGTATCTCCGCGCCTCATATTTCCGCCTCCGTTTCCGTCAGGGCCGCACTTGCCTGTCGGTCTCGCACAGGCTCACGCCCCGCCCTCCCGCGGGTTCTGGCCGTTGTGCAGCAGTTCCGTGAACAGCGCGCGGTAATGCACCATCGCGCCCCGCAGCTCCTCCGTCGTCGCCTCGTGCCGCGTGCTGCGGCCATTCACCTCGTGGGCTGCGCGGTAGTGCTCCAGGGTGCGCCCGTGCTCGACCGACAGATCACTCAGTTGCTGGTCATGGCCTTCGGTCGGGTAACCGCGTTCGCTCATGAGCGAGGTCACCAGCCGGTCGGCCTCATGGACCGCGTCCTCGGGCTAGTCCACGAACCGTTCCTGCACCTGGTCCCATTCGTGGGCATACCGCTCCCGGGCCTGGGGCGACAGCTGCTTGATGTGCAGCGCATCGTGGCGCTCCTCGCGCTCGCGCAGATCGCGCTCGGCCGCCCGACGGCCGCCTTTGGCCTCCACGGTCCGTTCGTACTCCGGTCCGAACCGTGATTGCAGCCGACGGCGTCGCATGGTCACCCATGCCGCCAGCGCGCACACCAGAAGCACGATCACGACAGCCACGATGATGCCTATGAGTGTCCCAGTGGACATCGGTTCCTCCGCTTGCGGTTTCTGACGCGAAAAGCAGGTCGATGGGTGATCGGCGGGTGTAGCCAAGCGTCGTGGTCGGAACACAGCCGATCTTCGGCACGTTCCGCCTCGGCGGAACGTGCCGACAGCGGGACGCCGCTACCAGTAGTGCTTTCGCCCCGCGACGGCGTGCCCCATCGCTCCCAGGAGCCACAGAATCGCGCCGACGACCACGAGCACGATGCCGATTGTCGACAGGATCGATAGGCTCGTCACGAATCCGACGACCAGAAGAATGATGCCGAGAACGACCATTGCCAGCTCCGATCTCGCATGAGTGTCCTTTTTTACTTTGAGCCCGGACCTCGGCAACGGCAACTGGTGCCGACGGGGACGATCAGGCGAGGGCGCAGAGCCGTAGCTGCTCTCCTTCCGGTTGCGCAGCCCTCATCACAGGGCGCCTACCCTCCACCGCCACAGGAATGTCCGGCAAACCTGCTCGCCCCACAATCTCCGGGCCAAGTGGTCACCGGTCACCGGTCACGTCAGATTGGGCGAGGGTGCGAGACCCCGCCGACAACATGAGGGCGTCGTGGCTGACATGGCCGCTCGTCCCGTGCCTACTAAAGGCTGTCCCGTCATCCCTGGCGGGCGCGCGGCGACAGCTACGGCACTCCCCCGGCTAACGCCGGGAGGTGGGGGCGCTCCCACGCCGCATTGCCGGAACATCCGGATACGCCCAGTGTCCGGGGGCCCCTCCGCCTTGCGATGCAGCTCGGCATCCGTACAGCAAATGGAGAGCCGAGACGCAATGAGCGCAGCGATGCAGTACATCTCACGTCGTGCGCTGATCCACCAGGGATTACAGGACAGCCCGTAGGCAGATGCGACACCAAAACTCCATGCGGACGTCGGCGGAGGACCACTACGCCATCTGGCCTCTGCGGCGCGCGGGCCGCCGGAATCCGTGCGGCCATAGGGACTACTCCCACACGCAATTCGATCAAGCATATGTTCACGAAGGAGAGTGCGATGGCTGTTTGCGAGGTCTGCGGAAACGACTACGAGATGGCCTTCGAGGTCCGTGCAGCAGGCACTGCCCACACCTTCGACAGCTTCGAATGTGCGGCACATAAGCTTGCGCCCGTGTGTGACAACTGCGGCTGCCGCATTTTGGGGCACGGCCACCAGACCGACGGCAAGTTCTTCTGCTGCGCCCACTGTGCACGCGCCCAGGGCCACACCAGCCTCGCCGACAACGCCTGAGCGCGCCGCTCGGATGAGGGACTCGTTGCGTGAAGGCGCTGTCGTGGAGCGTCTTCGGCCGAGGCACGCCTCGACCTCCAGGTAGCGGCAGCCGTTGGCGCCACTGACGGCCATCGGTGGCGGTGGCTTGCCCGTGCGCGGCGAGGGTGCGATCGAGGGTGATGCCGCCAACGCCGAGATGCTTGGCGATGGCGGTCTCGGGCTCCTTGATACGCGGCGGCGGAGGGCGATGGCGAGCATTTCGCCGTCGATCGCGGGTGGCCGCCGTGGCCACCGTTGGCCACCGCGGAGTCCGGGCCGTCAGGGCGGCCCGTTCGTCGATGCACTGCCGCTCAGCCTCCGCCCCCTCGCCCACGACCGGCACCCGCGCCATCGCCCCCAACGGCGCCCACGCCCTCACGTACGTCTCGCCGATCCGAATACGAGCACCACCCGTACCACCGCTAGCTCGCCTGTGCGACGGCCGAAATCGGCCAACCATCTCTTCGCCCAGCCCTCCGGATCCAGCGCCTTCCCCACGCTCTGCGCCGCCACCGATCCCCGCCTGAAGCCGGACGCGGCGATCGGCCCCGCAACGGCCTCCGCGGCGCCGCGGCTCCGTCGTTCCGCGTCCCTGGACCCGCAACGTCGGGACCTCCGCAAATCTGCAAAAACCTTCCGGACAACTGACGGACAGCGCCCCACGATTTTTCGTAGCAGACTTATTCGGCACCTTAAGGACGTCCGAATCAACCTGCCCGACTCTTTGCGACCTTGACGGCAAACAGCAAGGACGGGTAGCCAGTCAGGCGAGAAGAAGACCGAGAATCACGGGAGGTCTTACCCATGGCTGGTCCTTTTCGCCTCGCCCCGCAGGAAGTGCAAGGACACATCCCTACCTGGGGATTCGGCAGGCAGACCAAGGTGATCGTCGACTGCAAGGCCGATGGAAACTTCGAGATGACGGCCGGCGGATCCGCGACCGAGGTCAACGCGCTCAGGTTGGGACGAAATGAATTCGAACGCGCCTTCGGCGGCGTCGAATTAGCCGTCAAAAACCTGACCCTTGAGGACATCACCGTGACGACGGAATAGGCGCGCGCCATGCCCTGGACGTTCGACAAGAGCCGGTTGGAAGTCGTCGGCCAGCTCACCAATTCCGAGCAAGCGACGTTCGACACCTTCCAGAACGCCATCCAGAGCGAGGGACTCCACCCCGCCCAGGCAGCCGCGAGGGCCGGAGACACGAACTACAAGAGGTTGCTGGGCGATCAGTTCCAGATCCGCCTGAGCCAGAGCTCACGCGCCACATTCCTGGTCCTGGACGACGGCGGAGGCAACGGAAGGGTCGAGATGCTCCAACTCGCCGGCCATACGTAACAGGCCTTGAGAGCCACGACGAGGCCTCGCCCCTGCCCGGCGTCGGGCAGGGGCGCACTCGTAGTCCCCGTCATGGCTTGCAGAACTGCAGTGAGATCCGCCCGGTGAACGGGGCCATCCCAAGACGGCTCCGACGCCGTGATCACACCAGCCACTACAAGAGCAGCCCACTCGTGACCAGCAGTTCCGGAACAGCCCTTAGCTGGAAACCCTTGCCGGCAAGACAGAAATATCGGTCTCACCTTCGCTTCCCCGGGGCTTGCGACTGCCGCCCCGGGGAAGCGCTCAACATGCCCTTCAGGCTGTGAGGTTGAGTGCCTGATAGAGCGCGTAGAGGATCGCAGGCAGGGCTCCAATGAGCCCCGTCATAGCGGCAATCACTACAGGGAGCCGCTGAGTCGTCCTCAGGGCCTTGGCGAGGTACCCGATGAGTACGAAATAGGCCAAGGTCACGATGACCCCGGCCGTGAGCCACACAGATGGACTCATCACATGCATGTCAGTGTTCTCTCCTTGCAACCGTGCCCAGTCCGGAATTCACGGCACGCGTAGCAAGGGTTCCGTCGACGGCCCTTGGCATGGAGAGCCCGGAGCACTCGCGGCGGCGTGTCGATGGGCATGACGGTAGCCCAAAGTGCCGTGCGCGGGCCAGAGTTGAAGGAACGCGAGAAGCTGGGGCCCCGGGATGCCAGTCCCGGGGAGCCCCACCTGCGTCAGCTCCGAACTGGGCAAGTCGCGGAACGCTGCTTGCCCGATGGTTGCAACTCGGGATAGACGATCGGTATACGTTTGATAGGTGCGTTGCTATCGTGACCAGGAGGGAGGGAACGATGGAGCAGGAACCGGCGTCCGGCCCGCGCGTGCGCTTCACCGTACTTGGCCCTGTGCGGGCTTGGCGCGGTGATCAGGCTCTGCCGCTCGGCTCCCCGCAGCAGCGAGCCCTGCTCGCGGCACTCCTGCTCCACAGTGGTCGCACGGTCACGGCGCCCGAACTGCTCGATGCCCTCTGGGGCGACGAGCCGCCGCACGCCGCACTGGCGGGTATGCGTACTTACGCCTCCCGGTTGCGCAAGGCACTTGGCCCGGATGCTGACTACCTGGTCAGCGAATCCGGCGGATATGCGATGCGGATTCCCGACGACGCACTCGACCTCACACTTGCCGAAGGATGGTCCGCGGCAGCGGAAAAAGCCCGTAACAGTGGAGACTTCAGCGGTGCCCGGGACCTCATCAGCGACGCGCTGGCGCTCTGGGCCGGCGAGCCGCTAGCTGGACTCGCCGGCCCGTTTGCCGAGGTGCAGCGCACCCGACTGACGGAGTGGCGGCTCCAGCTCCTGGAGACCCGCCTCGACCTGGACCTCGAACTCGGCCACCATGCCAAAGCTGTCTCCGAGCTGACCTCTCTGACCGCCATGCACCCGTTGCGCGAGCGGCTGCGTGAACTGCTGATGCTCGCGCTCTACCGCAGCGGTCGCCAGGGCGAGGCACTGGCCGTGTACGCCGATGTCCGTCGACTGCTCGCGGACGAACTCGGGGTCGACCCGAGCGCTGAGTTGTCCGGGCTCCAACAGCGCATCCTGCAGGGCGAAGCGAGCCTGACGCGTCTGGATGGCTCCCCGGAACCGAGTACGCCGTCCCCGGCATCCGTCCGGTCGACCCGGCCACCGGGAACCGTCCGTCCGGCCCAGCTTCCGGCCGCCATTGCGGACTACACCGGATCCGAACGTTTGGTCGAGGAACTCACCCAGCGGCTGTCCGCAACCGAGGGCAACGTCATGGCCGTCTCCGCCGTCGCCGGAATCGGCGGCGTCGGCAAAACCACACTGGCCGTACGCATCGCCCATGCCGCTCGAGGACAGTTCCCTGACGGCCAGCTCTATTTCGACCTGCGGGGAACCGGTACCCAACCAGCCGATCCACACTATGTTCTGGGCGAATTCCTCCAGGCACTGGGAGTGCCGAGCAGTGGAATCCCGGACGCCCTGGACTCTCGCGCGGCCCTGTACCGATCCGCCTTGGACGGTCGCCGCGTCCTCGTCCTGCTGGACAACGCTCGCGATGCTCACCAGGTGCGGCCCCTGTTGCCCGGCACACAAGGAAGCGCCACGCTGATAACGAGCCGGACGCGCATGGTCGATCTGAGCGCCGCCCACCTCGTGGACCTGGACATCATGTCGCCGGAGCACGCGAAGCAACTCTTCGCAAGGATCGTCGGTGAGGAGCGGGTATCCGACGAGCAGGATGCCGTCCTGGCTGTTGTCGCCGCCTGCGGCTTCCTGCCACTGGCTATCCGAATCGCCGCCGCGCGGCTGGCTGCCCGCCGTCACTGGTCGGTCTCCACTCTTGCTTCGAAACTGGCCAACGAGCGGCGGAGGCTGGACGAGCTCCAGGCCGGCGATCTCGCCGTCAAGGCCACTTTCGAGCTGGGCTACAGCCAGTTGGTGCCCGCCCAGGCCCGAGCGTTCAGACTGCTGAGTCTCGCCGATGGCCCCGACTTCCCGCTCGCCGCAGCAGCAGCCGTTCTTGAGCTACCGGTGCAGGATGCCGAGGATCTCCTGGAGTCCTTGGTCGACACCTCCCTGCTGGATTCGGCTGCTCCAGGGCGATACCGCTACCACGACCTCGTACGCCTCTATGCGCGCGCGTGCGCCGGGCGTGACGAGGCACCGGGCGACCGGCACGCCGCGCTGTCCCGGCTGCTGGATTTCTACCTGGCGACCGCGGCGGGCGTGTACGCGATCGATCGGCCGGGGGACACGACGGTGGGACACCTGGAGGTGGCCGATGGCGCGGGGCTCACCTTCACGGAGTACCGGTCGGCGCTCGACTGGCTCCATGCCGAAGCCGAGTGCTTGCTCGCATGCGTGGAGCAGGCAGCAGTTGCCGGGCTGCTCGGCAGAGCGGCCGACCTTCTTGTGGCTGCCACGGACCTTGCCGAGTCAGGCGTCAGCTCGGCGCGATTCGAGTCCGCTGCAACAGCCGTACGTGATGCCGCCGTGCGCGCCGGCGACAAGCGCGTGGAAGCGCGCGTGCGGACGGTCCTGAGCCGGGTACACACCGTCGCGGGGCACTTCGCGGGGGCTGAGGAGGAAGCCCGGCAGGCCATGTTGCTGTCCCAAGCGGTCAACGACCCGTGGGCCGCGGGCAACGCGCGACGTGAACGTGGGACTATCGCCTTCATCGAAGGCCGCCATGCCGAGGGGGAAGACTATCTCCGTCAGGCCATCGGCAGTTTCCGGGCTGATGGTAACCAACCCGGCGTCGCCGGAGTCCTGTGCAACTTGTCCCGCCTGCATCTGCTCACCGGCCGCACGGAAAGTGCCGTACAACTCGCTCAGGAAGCCATCGAGATCTACGACCATCTTGGACTCACCGTGCGCGGCGCCAACGCGCGTTATGCCCTCGGCCTCGCCCTGACCCAAGCGGGGCCGCTCAGTGAGTCCCTCGTTCTGTTCCATGAGGCGCTCGACGTGTTCCGGAACGCTCGGCAGCTCTTCTGGGAGGGGATGACTCTCTTCCGGATCGCAGAAGTCCACCTCGCTGACGGCGAACCCGGGAGTGCGGCCGCGGCGGCAGAGCAATCCCTTGCGGTAATGCAGGGCATCGGTGGCGAGTGGCGGCGCGGCAACGTGCTCACCGTCCTGGGGCGTGCGCTCGACGGCATCGGGCAGCTCGACCGAGCCCGTGTCTGCTGGCGCGAGGCGCTGTCCCTCTATGAAGAGCTCGGGTCCGCCGAAGCCGGGGACGTCCGAACACTCCTCGACGAGCAGCCACGCACGGCGATCCGGGCCGGATAGGGCTTGCCGGAGTCCACGACTGCAGCGGTCGCACGCTCAGAACCCCGGTCGGCTTGAGCGCTCCAGAGACGACAGCGCGCCAGCGGGACTGAGGAAACTTCCCCCGGGCTAGCTCAGTCACCAGAACCTCGATCCCACTGCTGAAGCGCCCCGCCCGCCGACACCCTGTGCACGAGGACACCGGTATCTCCGGACCGGCTCTGTCACCACCCATCGCAGCCACGACGAGGAGCCCGGGGTCGGCTGCGCGGCTGAGGGCGCCTCCCCGGCAGACCCTGAGTGCCGCCCGCAGAGACACCGGCCTTGTTCCCGTGGTGTCCGCCGTTCGCGCCGTTGGCCCAGTAGCCGCTGTCGCCACCGGTGCCGGCGGGCGGGACCGTGGCGTCGCGGGAGGCGCCACCGGGGGCCGTGAGCAGCTGCCGCTCGTTCGCCTGGCGGCATGCGAGGGCAACGGAGGTAGTTCCGCCGTCGTGTGGGGGGGTGCCGGCCGGTCCAGGGCTCCGCTGCCGCCGCCCAGGCCGCCGCCCCACGCCGAGACCGTGATCTTGGTGACCTTGTCGGGCACAAGGAAGCTGTACGCGCCGGGCTGGTCGTACACCTTGCGCTTCTCGCTTTTGTCGACCCGCCCGTCGGCGGCCTGGTAGCCGACATCGCGGGCCTTGCCGAAGACGCCGCCCAGCCCGCCACCGCCCTTGTCCGTGGCCAAATCGATGACGCCCCCGGCCAGCCTGTAGGAACCATCGCGGAACCGCTCGAACAGCGAGTCCTCGGTAAACGTGGCGTCACCAAGCACCGACGGCCGTGCACCCGAGCACGTGCTGATGTCGTGATTCCCATGCGGGAAGTCCCGGTCACCCGAACCGGCACACTTGATGACTGGACGCATCGAATGCAACCGCTCTCCGACCGGCCGCAGCGGGCGCTGTTCACATCGAACGAGAGACCAGGCAAGGTCGCTCACGAAATGTGTGGACCGTGCTCCTCAGTCGCTGCGTAGATGTCCACGGCAGTGCGACTGGGCCGAAGGCGACCGTGCCCTGTCAGAGCGATCGCATGGCTCCGACGGTACGCACGGCGCGGGCGGGACGCCGCCCTCCGCACCCGTCCGAGGGGCGGCGTCGGGCGCTGCCCCGGCCTGGCGCGGGTCATGCGATCCACCCGAGGCGGGATGGCGTGGCGTGCACACCGGGGCCCTGACCGCGGGACGAATCCGGTGGGCACGGTGACGTCCGGCCCGGCGAGTGCGCGAGTGCCTCCTGATCGCTCACCATGCCGCTCGCCTTCGATCAGCCGCCGCTGAGTACGAGCGAGCGGCAGTCGGTGGCGTAGGGCCGTCGTGATGGGGCCGCGGCATTAGGGCCCGTCCGATAGGTCGAGTCCTAGCGCAAGTCCAGCTCACCGACTGTTTGGCCTCCGCTGGTCTCACCCGTCAGGCGGAATCCGAGCCCGAGGTAGAAACCCTCGGGGCCGCCCGTGCCCGGATGCCAAGTGGTGGTCAGGCGGGTGCCGCCGCGACGGCGGATTTCAGCAGCAACGGACTCGACCGCGAAGCGACCGTAACCTCGACCCTGCTCACCATCTGCGATGTTGAGCCGCCAGAGACCGGAACGGATGTCGGTGCCTGTGCCGTCGCCCCTCCAGTCGATGTCGAAGAAGGCCATGAGGAAACCGACGGGACGGTCACCGTCAAGGATGAGGCGGGGCCAAGCTATGCCGGGATACACATATGCCTCGGCCAGAGATTTCACGACCGGCGCGACCAAGTGCTCCTGATCCAGACGAACCCGCAGACCGATCGCTGCGTCGAAGTTGGCCGGGGTGATCTCCCGCAGACAGAGTGTGGTCGTCATGCAGGAACCCTAAGCCAGTCGATCAAGTGGACTCTGCGGATGCGTCGTCGGACGCGGGAACCCTGCTCGATAGCTCGTATGCCCCGGGCTCAGGCTCGGAGCCAGAGCCGTATGGCTGCGGTGGTGACGGTTCCGTGGAAGACGTAGGCCCGCTTGTCGTACCTGGTAGCTACCGCCCGAAACGTCTTCAGGGCGTTGATCGTCCGCTCAACTTCATTGCGGCGCCTGTATCTGTCCTTGTCGAAAGCGGTCGGGCGACCGCCGTTGCTGCCTCGGCGTCGACGGTTGGCCCGCTGATCCTTCGGCTCCGGGATGGTGTGCTTGATCTGGCGTCGCCGCAGGTAGCGACGGCTCCGGCGGGAACTGTATGCCTTGTCGCCGCCCAAGTGGTCGGGACGGGTGCGAGGGCGTCCGCCGCTCAGCCGCGGAACGCGGACGCATTCTAGGACTGGGATGAGCTGTGGGGAATCGCCCCACTGGCCCGGCGTAATTAGGAACGCGAGGGGGCGGAGTCTTCCTTCACTGACCAGATGGATCTTGCAGGTGAGTCCGCCTCGGGAACGTCCCAGCGCCTCGTCGGGGCGGTGCTGAGCAGGCCGACCATGCCGGCCCGGAACGCGCGGTGCGGTCCTACGGGCGCCCGAGGCGTGCTGGTGGGCTCTGCACGAGGTCGAGTCCACACTGACCATGCTCCAGTCGATCCGGCCCTCCGCGTCGGCATCGGCCTGGAGAGCCTGCAGAATCCGTTCCCATGTGCCGTCCGCCGACCAGCGGCGATGCCGGTCATACACCGTCTTCCACTTTCCGAACCGCGGCGGCAGGTCTCGCCAGGTGACACCGGTCCGCTGACGGAAGAGAATGCCGTTGAGCACCCTGCGGTGACTCTTCCAACGCCCGCCCCGCCCCACGTTCTTCGGCAGGTGTGGTTCCAACCGAGTCCACTCTGTATCCGACAGATCGCCCCGCCTCACGCAGGCCAGAACGACATGATCACTGCCCAGTCACACGAGCCATCAGACACTGCCTAGATGGCTGACATCGGCACCGTGGGCCGGGGCGGTGAAGGCGAGGGTGAGTGCGGCGTCGGCTGCTGCGATCCAGCGCCATGGTCGTCTCATGCATCGGGCTGGAGCCGGGGGGTGCGTCGGGAGATCCAGTAGCCGGCGCTGAGGAGGGCGAACCAGACCGCCCAGACGTACAGCGCCAGGCGGGTGTCGGCGTCCATCGCGATGAGGACGACGACGAAGACGAGGACGGCGATGGCGATCCAGTTGGTGACCGGGGCTCCTGGCATGCGGAAGTCGGCGGCGGGCAGGAGTCCGGCGCGGGCCTTGGCCCGGTAGCGCAGGTGCGCGGCGAGAATCATGAACCAGGTCCACAGACCGGCGCACGTGCCGACCGAGGTGATGTAGACGAACGCCTTGTCCGGGGAAACGACGTTGACGATGAGCCCGATGCTCATGACCAGGGTGGACAGCACCAGTGCGGGCAGCGGGAGTTGGCGTCCGCTGAGCATGTTCATGGCGCCCGGGGCCTCGCCGTTGACGGCTAGGCCGCGCAGCATCCGGCCGGTGGAGTAGATGCCGGAGTTGCAGGAGGACAAGGCTGCGGTGAGGACGACGAAGTTCATGATTCCAGCGGCGCCGGGGATGCCGACCTTGGCGAAGACCTGCACGAAAGGGCTGACCCCGGGGGTGTACTCGGTCCAGCTGAAGACCGACAGCAGGACGATCAGCGCGCCGACGTAGAAGATGCCGATGCGGACCGGGAGGGTGTTGATCGCCTTGCGCAGGGTCTGCTTGGGGTTCTCGGCCTCGCCGGCGGTGACGCCGACGAGTTCGACGCCGAGGTAGGCGAACACGACGCCCTGCATGGCGAGCATGGACTGCCAGACGCCGTGGGGTGCGAAGCCGCCGTCGGCCCACAGGTGCCGGACGGAGGCGGTGTCACCGGCGGAGGAGAACCCGAAGGTGAGCACGCCGATACCGATCACGATCAGCGCGATGATCGCGACTGCCTTGATCGAGGCGAACCAGAACTCCAGCTCGCCGAAGAGCTTGACCGAGACCAGGTTCGCGACGAAGAGCACGGCCAGTGCGGTGGCGGCGGTGGCCCACACCGGGACGGAGGGCCACCAGTAGGCGATGTAGTGGCCCGCGGCGGTCACCTCGGCCATACACGCGGAAACCCACGCGGCCCAGTACGACCAGCCGGTGGCGAAGCCCGCAAACGGGCCGAAGAATTCGCGCGCGTAGTCGGCGAAACTCCCGGAGGTAGGGCGGTAGGTGAGCAGTTCGCCCAGGGCCCGCATGATGAAGAAGATGACGACGCCTGCCACGGCGTAACACGCGATCAGGCTCGGCCCGATCGTGGCGATGCCCGTACTGGAGCCGTAGAAGAGGCCGACACCGATGGCGCCGCCGATGGCGATCATCTGGACCTGGCGGGCGCTCAGCCCGCGCTGGTAGCCCTCGTTGGGAGTGCTCCCGGCGGCACTCGGGCCGCTGCCGTGGTGCTGCTCGGCTTGGGTGGTCATGGTGGTGCACCTTTCGTTTCGTGCCATCGACGGCTGCCTCGACGGCAGGCGTGCGTGGTGCGTCCCGGGCCTTGCGAGACGCCTGTCCGAGCTCCACGGACCGTGCAGGCCCGTGGTCCGCTCGTGCTTGTGGGCGTCATGAACGACTTGCCCTTCAGGCGGAACGCATCATTTCGGCGCGGTGCCCAGAATTCTTAGAATTGCCGCAAGCCGACTCCGCAGCAGCACCTCAGGCAGTAGGACGAACTGGTCTGCACGCCGAATCCGGAAAAGCTGAAGGCTTTGGGGCGTGACATCGGCTACCGGTCGGGCGCTTCCTCGATGACCTACGCTCCGGCCATCGTTGCCGAGGTTCACTTAAAGGCTGGAATTTCACTGACAAGCAGCTCCGCGGTGACCGCCCGAGCCGTCACGTAACTCCAGGTCAATCTGCTGGCGAGATACGCGTGACGGGGCTGCGCCACCGAAGCAGCCCCCGGCGCATGCACATGTCTTGCGGAACTGCATGGGAAAGCTATTACGGGGTGGGCCGTCGATCCGCGGATGTCCGACTTACAGGGGCCGGCACGGCTGGGCGGGGACAACTGATGTCTGACAGGCAGACGGTTCGATGCACTGCCTGTTACTTGGTACCGGCGGCACGCAGCGTGGTGAGAACCAGCGTGCGGGTCACGTCGACGATTTCGGGGAGGGAGACCTGTTCCCGGGGACCGTGTGCCAGGCGCACATCGCCTGGTCCGAACTGCAGTGTCGGTACGCCCGCCGCCGCGTACAGACGCAGGTCGCTTCCGTAGGGGGCGCCGCGCTCGCGCAGTGGTGGCCTGCCGGTGAGATCTGCGTGCGCGTCGCGGACGAGATCGCGCAGGGGGTGACCGGTTGGCAGTGCGCCACTGGCGTACTGGCCTCCCGGCCAGGTCACTACGGCTGGATGGTCGCGCAGCCATGGGTCGTCCGCGCAGGTTTCGGCCACGCAGAGTTCGAATTCGGCTCGTGCGGCTTCGGGGTCCTCGCCCAACCGGACGCCCAACCGCCCCTCGGCGGTGAGCAGGTCGGGAATGCTGCTCGGCCAGGTCCCGGCGCGCAGTGTGCCGACGGACAGGGCGTACGGCGTCCGGTATTCCGCCATCAACGGATCGGAGGCGGCGTTGCGGCGCGCTTCCAGCAGGGCGAGTGCCCGGTGGATCGGTGTGTAGGCGTCGATGGCGCTGCACCCCGCGTCAGGTGTGCTGGCATGGGTCGCCTTGCCGGGAACGTCGATGCGGAAAGTCAGCGCGCCCGCGTTCGCGGTCATCAGCGTGCCGCTGGTCGGTTCGGTGATGATGCAGGCGTCGCCGATGTGCCCGCGCCGGAGTGTGCCGAAGGCCCCGAGCCCGCCGTCCTCCTCGCTGACCACGAAATGCGCTGCCGCCTTGCCGCGCAACGTCGCGCCACTGGCCTGGATCGCGGCGAGCGCGGCAAGGTTGGCCACGACTCCCGCCTTCATGTCGCAAGCTCCCCGGCCGTGAACGACATCCCCCGTCACCCGTGGCACGAACGGATCGCCTTCCCACTGCGCCGCATCGCCGGGCGGCACGACGTCGACGTGCCCCTGCAGGATCACCGTCGGCCCGTCACCACCGCCCGTCGTGGTCCCTACCAGCCCCCATGCCTCCTCGCGCGGCACCTCGGTACCGGGAAAGTGCGGGCTGGCGCGCAGTGCCGGCAGATCCATGGACCACAAGTCCACCTCCAGACCTAGCCGGTCGAGGTGGCGGGCCAGCCGGTGCTGCATCTCGGACTCGGCAGCGCTCCCGGTCACACTCGGGATTGCGAGCAGGTCGAGCAGCGTGTCGACTATCGCTTCCTCGTCGATCGCCTTCAGCGCCGCAGACTCCTCGGCGCTCAATGGTGTAGTCATCGTGATCTCTTCCATCGTCAGCGGCGGAACGGGTACGAAACCGCCTGGCCTAGCGCCTGGCACCCGCAGCAGCCGTCCGAACGGATCTGTCAGGACCTGCACATTCATGACTGAGGGATGGGCCTGGATCCACGGTTCGTAGTCAACTCGCTGGGTCCGACTCGGCGACCTGCTCCAGCAACGCCCGTGCGGAATCCGCGTAACGCATCGCGGGCTCCTCCTCCGGCTCTGAACCAATCATGCAGCTCACTGCCGCTCTTGCCGCAGCCACGAAAGCGGCGATCGCCGGATGAGTACCGCCGCCCGCGCGAAAGGCGACCTTCGATCGACGGAACAACGGCAACTTGGTCAGCACCACGCCTGTGGGGCTTTGTGCACTGGCCATTTCCGGTACGAATCCGGCCCCTTGCCCGGTGGCGGCCAGGGCGAGCACTGTGCGGAAATCGTTGACCTGGTGGCGAATTCTCGGCTGGAACCCGGCCGCCTGGCAGGCGCGTACGGCCATCGCGTGACCGGTCGTGCCGTCCCGTGCGGTGATCCACGGGGCCTCGGCATAGGGGCCGAGCAGCTCTGCCAGCGTGTCGCTGCCGCCGGTGTTCTTGGTCGCGGTGTTGGTGACGAGGTACATCGGCTCTTCCAGCAGGGGTACCTCGTCCACTGTGGTGTCCGGTGACGCGGGTACGAAGTCGTAGTCGTGGACAAGGGCCACGTCGAGTTCGCCGGCTCGCAGGCCGTCGGAGACGCGGGCGGAGTCGATTTCCTGCACCATCGGTTCCAGTGCGGGATGCCGCTGGGCCAGCTCGGCCAGCGTGGCGGGCACGATGGTGTGGCCGCCGGAGGGGAAGGTCCCGATACGTAGCGGCCCGCCGATGCCGTCCCGGGCGCCGGCCAACTCGGCGACCGCCAGCTCGAGGCGTTGCAGCACGGCGTCGGCGTGTGCGACGAGGGACCGGCCTGCGGGCGTGAGGACCACGCGCCTGCCGCTGCGCTCCAGCAAAGCCACGCCTGCCTCGCGTTCCAGCACACCCAGCTGCTGGGACACGGCTGATGCGGTGAAGGTGAGCGCCTCGGCCACGGCCGCGATCGTGCCCCGCCGGTCCAGTTCGCGCAGCAGGTGGAGACGACGAACATCAAGCATAAGTTCAGCTTAGGCATGAAGATAGAAATCAGAAATGGATCTACCGGTTCAGTTGAGCCAGGGTGGGACCATGAAGCCCAATCCGACCTTCAACGGCCTGTACGTCCCCTTGGTGACTCCGTTCACCAACGACCTGCGCTTGGCCCCCGATGCGCTGGCCCGACTCGCGGACGAGGCGCTGTCGGCCGACGCCTCCGGACTCGTCGCCCTCGGGACCACCGCGGAATCAGCCACGTTGACCGCGGAGGAGATGCAGACTGTGGTGCGAATCTGCTCGGCCGCCTGCCGAGCTCACGGCGCCCCGCTGATCGTCGGGGTCGGCACCAATGACACCGCCACCGCCATCACGTCGCTGCGCGAGCTGGCGGCCACCGGCGACGTCGCCGCGGCGCTGGTTCCCGCACCGCCCTACATCCGCCCCGGTGAAGCGGGGACACTGGCGCATTTCACCGCGCTGGCCGAACACGGCGGCATACCGCTGATCGTGTACGACATCCCCTACCGCACGGGACAGACTCTCAGCGCCGGCACGGTCGCAGCACTCGGCCGACTACCAGGGATCGTCGGTATCAAGCACGCGACCGGTGCGATCGACGCGACCACGGTGGAGTTGCTCGCCTCTCCCCCGCCCGGCTTCGCCGTGCTCGGTGGCGATGACGTCGTCCTATCACCGCTCGTCGCGGCGGGCGCCCACGGCGGAATCGTCGCATCGGCCAATGTGCGCACCGCCGACTACGCCGAACTGATCTCGTTGTGGCGCCACGGCTCCGGTGCACCTGCCCGCAGGCTCGGGGCCGATCTGGCCCGCTTGTCCGCTGCCCTGTTCGCCGAACCGAACCCGACGGTGATCAAGGGAGTACTGCATGCTCAGGAACGCATTCCCAGCCCGGCCGTCCGGATGCCGTTGCTGGCCGCCTCCACCAGCACGGTCCGCCGAGCGGCGCTCCTGGCCGGCAGTCGTGCACGCCACGCGTCCCCAGCCTGACCTCAAGCCAAGGAGCGCATGCAACTGGGGCCGCTGACTGGTCACTCCAGCGGAGTCCACCGACACGGTCCAGTTGAGGGCTCGTCCGCGTCGGCCTGGGCCATCAGCGCGGTGAACACTCGCTCCCTTGCCGTCGATGGCCCACATCCGTAGGCGGTTGTAGACGCCTCGCCAGTTGCCGTATTTCTCCGGCAGGTGGATCCACTGCGTTCCGGTCTGGCACTTGGCGATCGCGTCGATCACCTCGCGGTGGTCACGCCGGCGTCCCCCCTCGGCGTCCGGCCCGGAAGCAACGGCTCGATTCGCGCCCCCTGCGCATCCGTTAACGGCACACCAGGACCAACGACCAGCTGATTCACACGAAACGCGGAGCCGGGCCCGCCACGCAAGGGCGAGGTCACGCGGCGAGAGCGACGGCCACCGACGGCCGTGCCACGGTTCAGACGACCGGTGCCACGGCCTCAGCTCCCGCCGCGGGCGCTGCGGCCGGCTGCGGTGGCGGCGATGTCATGTGTCGGCGAGGAAGCGCGCCGCCGCTTCAGTGAAACGCTGCACGGCGACGTCCAGCTTGGCGTAGCGGTTGCGGACGGTGTGACCTGCATCGCCGGAGTTCGCGACGGCACGCGGCAACGACCACGAGCGGCCCGCAAACACTCCCGTCCTGTGAGCTCCGTTGGTCTCTCACCGCCGGCGGCATCGAGTGCAACACGTTGCTGCAGCTCGCCGTCGGCTGCGAGGACACTGCCGTGGAGTTCGAGCGGGTGGAGCCAACGCGTCCGGTCCTGCCGGCATTCATTCCGGCTGTCTACTGGCCCCCCGAGGCGGACTCACGGGGTCCGCGGCATGGGCAGACGCGTTCGCGGCTCTTCCCGGCAAGCCGGACGCAGCGGGGCGCGCAGGCGCACGGGCCTGCGGCGCACCGTGTGGCGGCTGAGCGGCACAGCTCACCGGCCGGCCAGGGCTGGGCTCACCGCGGCCGAGACCCCCGCTGAGATCAGCGCCGTCACCACAGCTCCTGGACGCCGCCGAACCGTCCGGGATCTCGAAGCCAAGCGAGCTGAGCGCGGCTTCTGCGACCCGCTGGTCCTGCTCGTAGCTGCCGCCGGAGATGCCGGCGCCACCGATGACCTCGCCCGCCCACCGGGAGGTGCAGTTCTGGGTCTCCAACCTGCCCGACGGCACCCGCTCACTATGCTCGTGCGGCTGGCCAAGTTCCGCCGGCGGATCGAGCGTGACTACCGCGAGAGGGAACAGGCCCTGGTCCTGGCCCCTTTCGAGGGCCGCACCTGAACGGCTGGCATCACCACGTCACCCTCGTCTCCGCCGCCCAGGCCTTCTGCACACTCCAGCGACCGGCCCGGAGCCCCAAAAGACCGGAGCCCCAAAAGAAACGGTGCCGGCCTGACGCTCTACCAGGCCGTCCGCGAGATCCAGTTGCTCCTGGCCGGTCCGCCCTCGGCACGTTGACAGGCGTCTGTCGACATGTTGCTATGAGGCGCTGCTCAGCCGGACCTGCGTCGCGTCGCACATGCCGCTCGGGCACCGAATCGACCGCCACTTGACCGGGGCGGCGCACCCGAAGCCAGAGCGAGGACCCATGCCGCAGCGCGCCGCGACCATCGTCGGCGGCGGGATCGGCGGGCTCGCGGCGGCCATCGCCCTGCACCGCCGGGGCTGGCGCGTCGAGGTGCTGGAACGGTCCCGGGAGTTCACTGAGATCGGCGCCGGCATCTCCCTGTGGCCGAACGCGCTGCAAGCACTTGAGGTGCTCGGCCTGGCCGGCGCCGTCCGGGCACTCGGCGCCGTCGAGGCCACCGGCGGCGTACGCGACCGCCGGGGCCGCTGGCTGTCCCGTACGGACAACGCGGAGCTGACGCGTCGCTTCGGCCATCCTCTGGTGGTCCTGCACCGCGCGGACCTGTTGCGGGTGCTCACCGAGGCGCTGCCCGCCGACAGCCTGCGGTCGGGCAGCGAGGTGTCCGCGGTCCGCGACGACGGTCACCGTCCGGTCGTCGTTCACCGTCAGGGCGAGTCCCGGCCCGACCTCGTGGTCGGCGCCGACGGGCTGCGCAGTGCGGTCCGTCGCGCCCTGTGGTCCGACGCGGCCGGCCCCCGGTACGCCGGTTACACCGCCTGGCGCATGGTCACCGAGCCCCTCGCCGAGCCGCCCTCCGAAGGCGCCGCGACCTGGGGCCGCGGGGAGAGGTTCGGATACACAGCGCTGCCGGGCAGGCGGATGTACTGCTTCGCGACCGCGTCGCTGCCGGCGGGAGCAGCCTCAGGCTCGTCCGAGTACGCCGAACTGCTGCGCCGGTTCGGGTCCTGGCCGGCTCCCATCCCCGCCCTGCTGGCCGCCGTCCCCGCCGACGCGGTGCTGAGGCACGACCTGTACGACCTGCCGCCGCTGCCCTCCTTCGTCCGCGGCCGGGTCGCGCTGCTGGGCGACGCGGCCCATGCCATGACCCCTAATCTGGGCCAGGGCGCGTGCCAGGCACTCGAGGACGCGGTCACCCTCGCCCACTGCCTCGACGGCCCCCCGGACGTTGCTGCCGCGCTCCGCTCGTACGACCTGCTGCGCCGCCCGCGGACCCAGGCCATCACACGCCGCTCCGCCCGGCTCGGCGCAGTCGGCCAGCTGTCGTGGCTGCCCGCGGTGCTGCTGCGCGACACGGCCGCCCGGCTGATGCCGACGCGGGCGACGCTGCGTTCCATGACGCCGGTGCTCGACTGGACTGCGCCCGGGAGCCCGGTGACCGCGACGGAGAGCGAGAGACCCTGATGCCGGACTGGACATACCACCCGCTGCGCGGCTTGGCCGCTGCCGTCCTCGGCCGGCGCCGTTCGCAGCGCACCGCGCTGCGGCTGTTGGCCTCGATCGGCTCCCGTCCCGCCGGCGCGCGACTGATCGCCCGAGGGTTCGGCCACCGTCATCCGCCCGAGCGGCTCGCCGGCGAGATCGCCGGCGTGCCCGTCACTGTCCGCCTCGGCATATCCGTCCCGCCCTCGCTCGCCCGCGACACGGTACGCGCCATGTCCCCGCTCGGGGCCGGTGTCGTCGAGGTGGGGCCCGTCTCGGCAGCCGACGTGGAGACCGTACGCGAGGCCGCTGCCGGCCGCTCGATTCCGCTGGTTGTCCGCGCCTGCGACCCGGAGGCCGAGACCGCCCTCAAACCCCATGTCGACGGGTTCACCGACAGCGAGGATCCGCACATAGTCCGTGTCGCCGACCCGTCGGTCACCGCCGCGGCCGCCACGATCGAGGAGCCAGGCGCCGTGGTGCTCGCCCGGCCCCGGGTGCTCGTCGCGGCCGGACCCGGTTGGTTCGCACGGGTCACCGAGGCAGCCACACCCACCGCGCCCGCTCCGCTGCTACGGGAGGTCGGCCGCGATCCCCGCCGCTGGCCCGCCTGGTGGTGGGCCCTGCTGGTCGGGCTCGGTATGACGGGCGCCGGACTCGGCGCTGCGGCGATCACACTCGGGCCGGTGCTCCTCTGGTACGACCGTGACTACCTCGGCATGACGCTGCACGAACTGCATGCCGCCAACCATCACCTCGTGCACTTCCTCCAGCACGACCGGATCACCATGGCCGGCACGATGGTAGCGATCGGCGCCCTCTACACCGGCCTTGCCGTGGGCGGGATCAGACGCGGCTGGCCCTGGGCCCGTGAGGTGTATCTGCTCTCGGGGGTGATCGGCTTCCCCACCTTGTTCTACTTCCTGGCTACCGACTTCGTGGAGCCCCTGCACACGGCCACCGCCATCGTGCTGTTCCCGATGTTCGTGGCCGCGGTCCGGCGGACCCCGCACGCGCCGCGGTGGCGCCTGGCGCCCGAGGGGCCTGAGCCGGAGCGCCGACGGGCGCTGGTCGGCCAACTGCTGCTGATCGTCACGGGAGCGGGGCTGTTCGTCGGCGGAGCAGTGATCTCGGTGGTCGGTCTGACGGGTGTCTTCGTGCCGACCGACCTGACCTTCCTGGACACCAGCACGCAGACGCTGGAAACCGTGAGCCCTCGGCTTGTGCCGTTCGTCGCCCACGACCGCGCGGGGTTCGGCGGCGCCCTGATGGCCGCCGCGGTGGCGATCGTCCTGCTCAGCGCGTGGGGCTGGCGACGGGGTGAAGCCTGGGTGTTCTGGACCCTGGCCGTGGCGGCGGCCGCCGGCTTCCTGCCGGCTGTCGTAGTGCACGGCGCGATCCACTACTTGGACTTCATCCACCTCGCGCCGGTCTACTTCGGCATCGCCATAACCGGCACCGGCCTGCTGCTCGCGCGTCCATACCTCTGCACCAGGGCGTCGGCGAGGCCGAAGGACTGACGGGCCGCCCCGGCGATCGCTCCACCACCGCGCCAACGGACTGACGGCTGTGTGTGGTGGGCCTGCTGAGCCCCGGCAGAGGCCCTCGACTCTACGGTGCCGGCCCAGTTATCTCACTGAACCCGTCCTGCCGGTGCTTTCGCGGTGCCCAACGTCGTACGTCTGTGACGTGCTGCTCGCCTTCCTCTGCTCGCTTCCTGCGGCTCGGAGTGTCCGGGTGTGCTGACCTGAAGCCCACGCCAATGTCGTTGTCTCTTCAGAGGTTCCCGATGACTGGTGGTCGCAGAACGTTTCGTCGGCGGCGGCCGGCGGCGGCGCCTGAATGCTCCGGCCCTCAAAGGCGGCGAGGGCGACGGATGCTCTGCCGGTCAGTCGTGTCCCACCGCCCAAGGCTTGTTCGCGAACACCCACCGGTTGCCCGCCAGCGCGTCGTTCTGCTCGGGTAGCGGGCCGCGACCGTGCTCGCGGGTGAAGTCGAAGGGGGTACGGACCGAGGTGGACCAGCCCTTGCCCGCCAGCTCACCTGCGGAGTCGGGCCGCGGCTCTCCGTCGAACAGGTGGAGCAGGTCGATGCCGATCTGGTCTTTCGTCGAGGTGTAGAGCGGGCTGTCGCGGTATGCCAGCAAGTCCTTTTCGAGCTTGACCTCGAACGCCAGGGCGCTTCCCCCCGCGCTCAACCGGTCCACCGTGTCGATGAGGTACATCTCGGCGGCGCTGGGCAGATAGAACAGCAGCCCCTCGGCCAGCCAGGCGCTCGGTGCGTCCGTGTCGAAGCCGGCGTCGGTCAGCGCTCCGACCCAGTCGGCGCGCAGATCGACCGGGATGGGTACGCGCGCTGCCTTCGGGGTGGCCGACAGTCCGACGAGCACCTTGTGCTTGAACGCCAGCACGCCTTCCCTGTCGATCTCGAAGATCACGCAGCCGGGAGGCCAGTCGAGGCGGAACGCCCGCGAATCCAACCCCGCCCCGAGCAGGACTACTTGGCGGGCGCCCGTATGCACCGACCGGAGGAGAAAGTCGTCGAGGACCCTCGTCCGCAGGCCGAAGTAACGCGCGAAACGACCCCACAGCGGGTCCGCGTCCCCGTCCGGTACCTGTTGCATGCGGACCGGCCAGTCCGCCGACGCCGGTGCGGCGAGTACAAAGTGCTCTGCGTAGACGTCCCGCGCCAAGCTGTCGTGGCGGTGGGTCTCGATCGCCCGTGCCGCGGCAACCATGAGAGCGGTCAGGCCGACACCCCCTTCCACGTCTTCCACACCGGTGTTCCGATGGACTGTGCCGACCATGTGTCCTCCCTTTAGCGTAAAGCGAGCGGAGACCCCGGACAGCGCGGAATACGAATGGTGGATCCGCGGTGAACGCACGACGCCACAGCTCTGGGCGGCCCGTTCCTCGAGGCGTACCCGATGGCGCGCAGCCCTGCGGCCACCCGGCTCATCACTCCGTCCGGCTGTCGTGGGGCAGTTCGCCGGACGGGCCGACCACGGCGGTGCGGCGTGCGCGGCCGGGCGCCGGATGGCGGTCGATCAGAGTCGATCAGATGGGGAGCGACGTTGAACGCCTCGCTCATCGATCCCTCCCCTCCGGAACCAGGACGGGTTTGACCACGCGGCCCGCGTCGCAGTCACGTTCGGCCTCGTTGATGTCGGCGAGCGGGTACGTACGGATCAGCTGGTCGAAGGGAAACCGCCCTGCCTGCCACAGCCCGGTCAGCCGTGGAATCAGCAGTCCCGGCACCGCATCCCCCTCGCAGAGGTGGGAGATCCTCCGGCCCCGGTCCAGTGCCCCCGGTTCGAGCGGCAGCACGGTGTGGAGCCGTGCCACCAGGCCGAGGTGGCCGGTCGGGCGCAGGGCCCGGAGCGCGTCGTTGATCAGCTGGGCCGATCCCGTGGTGTCCAGCGCGTACTGGGCGCCGCCATCGGTCAGTTGCTGAATGCGGCCGGGTAGGTCGGACGAGGCGGCGTTCAGCGGGATTGCGCGGAGCCGTTCGGCGAGGGCCAGCCGTTCGGGGTGCCGGTCGACGGCCACGGTCACGGCCCCGGCGGCGGTGGCCGCCATCACCGCGGCCAGGCCGACCGCTCCCACGCCGAAGACCGCGAGGGTGTCGCCGGGGCCGACGCCGAAGGAGTTGAAGACCGCTCCGGCGCCGGTGAGGAAGCCGCAGCCGAGCGGCCCGAGCAGTTCGATGGGCAGCGAGGGGTCGACCCGGACGACGTTGCGGGCCGGGACCATCGCGTACTCGGCGAACGAGGACTGGCCGAACCACCGGGGGGCCAGTTCGCCCCCGGCCGCGTCGGTGAACCGCGCCGCGTTCTCCTTGCGCCCTTCGAAGAGGTTGAGCGAGGCGAAGGAGTCACAGTAGGCGGGGGCCGCTCCCATGCAGCTCCGGCAGTGTCCGCAGGAGTCGAAGCTCAGCACGACATGGTCACCGACCCTCAGGCCGGTGTCCGGGCCGCCCGTCTCCACCACGACCCCGGCTCCCTCGTGGCCGAGCACCGCCGGCAGCGGTGAGCGGCCCGCCGCACGCCGGACCGCGAGATCGGTCCGGCACATCCCGCAGCCCGCGATCTTGACCAGGACCTCGCCGTCGGCCGGACCCGCGTTCAAGATCACCTCCTCGACGGCGAACCGGCTCTCGTACGAGCGCAGTACCGCCGCATGGAACCTCATCGTCCCGCCTCCTGCGGACGGTGCACGACGAACGGCCTGAGGTCCCCGTAGAGCCCCCACGGCCCGCCCGCGACGCCGACACCGCTCTGCTTGATGCCCGCGAAGGGCCGAGCTGGGGACGGTTCCGCGTGGTGGTTGATGCACACAGTCCCGCACTCCAGCCGGACGTCCACCGCCTCGGCCCGGTCGAGGCCGGTCCCCCACACCGAGCCGCCCCGCCCGAAGCCGGCGTCGTTGACCGCCTCGACGGCTTCGCCGAGGCTTCCGTACGGCAGCACCGGACCGAACTGCTTCTGCGTCACCACCGGGCTGTCGGAGGGATCAGCGGCCAGGATCGTCGGGGCGAAGCAGGAGCCGGGCCCATGCCGGCGGTCAGCTCGCGGCGACGACGGCTGCGTATTCCCGGGCATGCCGGTCCATCTCCATCCGGAAGTTGGCCACCAGCTGCGGCTGGATCCTTCCGGTGTTGCGGTCGCCCCCCTCGCAGACCGCCCCGCGCACCCCCACGATGTCCGTGCCGATGCGGGTCAGCACTCCGAGGTCTGCCACCTTGACGCTGCCCGCGAGGGCGGCGAGCAGACCAGCCTCGTGGGCCAGCCGGACGAACTCCGCGCAGACGTCGGGCGGAACATGGTTGAAGAGCCGTGTCCCGTCCTTGACCGCGGTGTCGAGCATGGCCGCGTCGGAGCCGGAGCGGCGGGCGATGTCGGGCAACGCGAGCGGGTTGACGCAGCCGATCCGGTGGGCGTCGGCGTAACCCGAGGCGACGACGAACGCGTCCGGCCGATAGTCCTTCACTGCCCGGACGACCCCTCGCATGACGTCGACGGCCTGATCGGGCGTCGTGCATCCGTAGAGGCCGACCTTGATGTAGGTGGCTCCGGAGACAGCTGCACCGAGCGCCGCCTGGGCCACCGTGCCGGGCTTGTACGGTACGTCTCCCACCGTGGCGGACACCGGCTTGTCCGCCGGGACCGCATCGCGGATCGCTCTGATGACCCACGGGAAGTTCGCGCCGAGCGAGCCCTCGTCGGGCTTTTTGACATCGACGATGTCGAGGTGCTCCGCTGCCTTCGCGCAGTCGAGGGCCTCCTCGACGCTGTCCGGGGAGATGAGAAGCAACAACGTGAATTCCTTCCACTGCATGTCCACCCGCCAAAGGGCAGGTGTGCGGAGTCGCCTGGATCACGTGCGGTCTGCTCATCATTGCTGCGGCCCGTGACCACCGGGAGGGCGCGCGGAGTTCGAACGGGTCATTGCCATGATGTGCCCACGCTCCCCAGCACACCGTTCACGCCGCTTCGGACCAGCCGCACTCGGTGGCGACTCGGGTCTCGGCGTTGCTCATCTGCCAGACAGGACGCGTCCGACTTCGCGCGCGGGCGGGGCTAAGAGGGTGTCTCACGTGGCACGTTTCGCGAGCTTCTTGTAGCAGGTCAGGGCGGCGGCCATGGCCAGGCCTCGGCTCTGCCAGTCGTTCCGGACCACATACGGGATCTTGAGACCACGAGCAGCCCATGGCAGGCTCATGCCGCATGATCGATGAATTCGCGAAAGACAACCTGCACGGGAGACTGCGGCGGGACCGCAAGGCGCTGCTCTGGAAACTCGACGGCTTGTCCGAATACGACGCCCGCCGGCCTTTGACAGCGACCGGGACCAACCTCCTCGGCCTGGTCAAACACGTGGCCACCGTCGAGGCCAGGTACTTCGGCGAGGTCTTCGACCGCCCTTCCCCGGAACCGCTGCCCCGGTGGCAGGACTCCAACGGCAGCGATCTGTGGGCGACCGAGGACGAGACCCGCGATCAGATCACCGGGTTCTACCGGCGCACGTGGGAACACTCGGACGCGACGATCAACGAGCTTCCCCTCGACGCCCCCGGCCACGTGCCGTGGTGGCCGGAGCCTTATGCCGACACGAACCTGTTCGCCATCATGGTCCACGTCCTCGGCGAGTCCATCCGGCATGCCGGGCACGCCGATATCCTGCGCGAGGGCCTCGACGGCCGGACCGGGTTGCGCGCCGAGCACGAGAAGCAGATCGACGAGGAAGCCCGTGCAGCCTACTGCGCGAAGATCGAGCAGGCCGCCAGGTCGGCCGCACCAATCAAGGCTTAGAGGTTGTCTCACGTGACTTGATGTTCGTGCGGCATGCTGCCGGTCGTGGGTGCTGATCCATCGAACGTCCGATACGAACGAAACGGCTCGCACTTCCTCGCCTTCCTCGGCCTGGCCGCCGCCCTGACCTGCTACAAGAAGCTCGCGAAACTTGCCACGTGAGACACCCTCCAAGGCTTTTCGATCGTCAGCTCCAGCCGCCGCCTACGGCTCGGTGGGACACGATCGAAGCGATCAGCGCCTTGCGCAGGCCGGGAATGATCTCGCCGAGCTGTTGAGCAAAGGCTTTGAGGGTCTGCTTGTGCGCGCCGCTCGCGTCCGTCGAAAAGAACGCTCGCCTCCTTCGGTACGCAATACGGTCGCGGCCAGGTCGTCCAGCGGGGCCACCGCCGAACGCACGTACGGCCGGATATCGTCCTGCCATGACAGACGAAGAACCTCAAGACCCTGCCGATCACGTCGCCGCATGCCCCATCACCCCGCGTCTGGTGGAGCAGATCGTCGGCCTGGCCGGACTGCCGTTGGGCGACTGGGCAGTCTCCGAGGCGGCGATGCGGCGTCTGGGCTGGTGCGAAGCCGGCGACGACTTGCCGTGGGAAGACACATTCGTCACCGCCGAGGGGCATCTCGCCCATCTCGGGGACGCCCTTGCCTTGTCATTCGCCCACTTCTACTGGGTGGACGGCGACGCCTGGGGCGAGGATTTGTGGGGCACGTTGCCGGGCTGGTCCAGTCAGGCAGACGCCGGACGTGAGGTCTTCGACGCGCACATCGATGCGGCTGTCGCCGCGTTCACCCAACGGCTCGGTCCACCGGAGCACGACGTCACGGCCGAAGGCGGCACCCTTGCCATGGGAGAGGGCGACTGGCGCCACGCAGCTTGGCGTTGCGGGGACAACCTGCTCGTCATCGGCCCACGCCATGAAGGACTCTCCTACTTCCAGTTCGAGGAGGCCGTCGTCTACATAGGCCCGATCGAGGCGGCCGCTCCGCTGCCTGCCCTCCACGACTTCGTCTCCTGACCACCATCCGGCGGCCGCCCCGGACTGCCGCGCTGCACAACCGGACCGCCGCCCTGCACCAAGTTGGTGACCGCACCGCGGCGTGAGCGCGCGGACGCGATCCGCAAGGGCCGGCCGTGGAGCCTTGCGCTGGAGGACCGTGTACTGCTGGTGGCGGCGGCCTACTGACGCACGAACTCGACGATGTGACAGCTGACCCCCGCTGTCCGGCGTCTCGAAGTCCGCAACTGACCGCGATTTCGACCACCTTGGCCCCATGCGGCCACCCCTACCCATACCCTCGCCGGCTGCGAATGGATCAAGAAGAGCCCGCCGCTCTGCCTGCGCGGCGACTCCGGCACTGGCAAGTCCGACATGCTCATCGCCCGGGGCACCGAGGCGGCGATGAGGAGCTACCGCGTCCGCTACACACTCGCCACGAAACTGGTGAACGAGCTGGTCGAGGCCGCCGACGAGCGGCAACTGAACGAGACCATCCCCCGCTACGGCCGCGTCGGCCTGCTCTGCATCGGCGAACTCGGGCGCGTGGAACTCGACCGCCACGGCGCCGAATTCGTCGTCCCGGTCCTCACCGAACGCGAGGAGAAGAACAGCATCGCCATCGCCTCATACGAGTCGTTCGGCGGCTGGACGAAGACCTTCACCGTCCCCGGCTCTGCCCGGCCATCGTCGACCGGCCCACCTTCAACGGCACCATCATCGAGACCGGCACCGACTCCTACCGCCTCGCCTGCACCCGAGTCTGAGCCGCAGCCGTAGCCGTAGCCGTAGCCGTAGCCGAGGCCAACTGGCGCCGTATCAGGCAACGTTCGCTCTGTGGGGCGTGACGCGCGTCGGTCGATGTCCGCAGTCGGACGGTGTACTGGAGGGGCATGGCTGCCCGGCCCGCCATCGGCTCCGCCACCACGACGATGCGCTTCGGGCGTTGTGCTGTTGACTGCCGCGATCGGCGTGCCCGGAAAACGGTTCGACGGTTTTGCGGTGTCCTGACACAGTGGCGCACTATGCCGAACTTCGAGCTTGTGACCGCCGCTGATGTGCAGCTCATGCAGGGTCTGGCGCAGCGTGTCACCGCCACCCGCCCGGACCTGGTGAACGGCGACGCGACGTTCGGCGAGCTGGCCTGGAACTGGGGGAAGGGGCACGCCGGCGACGGCGCGAGCTGGCCGCGTCAACTGTGGTTCTCCAGCGGGAACCTGGTGGCGTGGAGCTGGGCCTGTCTTCCGCACCAGGTGAGGCGGAGCGACGGGTCGGTGAAGGACGTCACCGGCGCCTATCTGGCGTATCAGGTCCATCCCGACCACGCCGGACTGGTTGACGAGGTGATCGACTGGTACGACGGCACGGCGGCGGACATCGAGCGTACGGTGATGCCGAGCGCCGCCGATGAGTTCGCCCTGAAGCGGTGGGCGGCGCACGACTACGTGACCGACCCGGCCTCGCTCGGCGACGCCGGGACCTGGACCCAGCTCAACGAGCGGGACCTCACCGACGTGGAACAGCCGGTACTGCCGGACGGATTCCGGTTCCGCACCGCCGATGAGGCCGGGCCGAAGGCCGCGGTCCAGGCCCATCTGGACGCCTGGGCTCCGTCGACGTACACGGCGGAGGGCTACCAGGGCGTCCGGAAGACGGCGCCATATCGCGGCGACCTGCACATCCTGGTGGAGGCGCCGGACGGAACGATGGCGTCCTCAACGATCATGTGGCTCGACGAAGCGAACAGGACTGCTGAGTTCGAGCCGGTAGGGACGCATCCGGGCTACCGGCGTCGGGGGCTGGGAAGGGCGATGCTTCTGCACGGGATGCATCTGGCGCGGTCGGCCGGGGCCACTCATATGACGGTCGCGTGCCTGGGTGCGCCGGGGCATCCCCAGGCGCGCGGGCTGTACTACAGCGTCGGGTTCCGGCAGTTCACGCGGGACGTGCCACTCATCAAAACCAGGGCCGCGGGCTGAGGACTGGTCGTTCGGGCAGTCGCTGGTCGGCCACATCGGCTCGGGCGATGACCTGACGAAGGGGGCGCCCCCTGCTCGAGCGAAGCCGACGGCTTGGGGGAGGTGTCGTCGGCGTGTCGGTTTCGCCAGATGAGGTAGCGGCGGACCAGGCTGCCTTGCTCTGTGTGGCTGCGGTGGTCGGTGCTGTCCCGGGCGAAGTAGCGCAGCGCGGTGGACTGGACTCGGGCAGCAGAGTCTCCTCGCGTACGCCGACCGATCCCGTCCGTCTCGGCGGCACAGCATTGCCGTCACTTCTCGTGAACATTCCCGCGCAGGTTGACGGCCAACTGCTGCTGAAACTCATCCACAACAGCTGTCGCTGAAGTAATGGAAGCCACACGATCGGCTTCAACATCGAATCCGAGCACCGGATGACCGTCGTCGCCCTCGGGCTCCATCAGCACCGGCTTGCCCAGCCGCCGACCGATATCCCGCAGAAAACGGCAGAAGACGTCGAGCCGTTCCTGTCCCTGAAGCTCCCGCAGGTCCACATCGAAGTCGATCTCCTCCGCCGCATGGAAACGGAAGATCGCCAGTACCTCGGTAGAGGGCCAGACCCGCAGCTCAGGGAACTCGGCGTCGGCCGGGCGGGAGAGGACCGTCTCCGCCCTCGGCAACGGCAGCACCGTCTCGCCCTCGGAGTACTGGCACTTCCAGCCGCGCTCACCGACGAGATCGAGGAGTGCCTGCCAGTCCTCCACCGAGGCATCCGGGACATGCACGTCCGGCAGCGAACCCATCAGATCAGGATCGAAGAAGTACGCAACGTCATCCCACAGCAGATCAGACACCCCGCCATACTGAGGCATTTTCAACCTGGTTGGCGAGCGCGCAGCGCGGCTGACATTGCCCATCCCCGTACGCTCCCCCTCCGACGTGTTCCACGAGGTCAGGCGCCATTCCGAGGCCGGCGACCGATCGGTAACCTCGTGGATCCGTCGCGCTGTCGGGCACGAGCTCAGCCGGACGGCGTGACCGAGGTCCACACGCCGAACCACTGCTCGGCGTCGTACTCCTCGAACCGCTCCACCTCGGTGAACCCCAGCTTCGCCGCGAGGCGCATCGAGCGGTCGTTGGCGGTCTGGGTGCAGAGCACCACCGGCTCGCTGGGAAGCGCGCCGGTGAACCAGTCGAGTGCCGCTGCGCACGCCTCGGCGGCGTACCCGCATCATCCCCACGCCTCCGGCAGGAACATGTAGCCGAGCCCGGCCTCCCCGGCATCCGGATGGCAGTCCCCCGGACGCGCTGCCTCGCGCCGATCGAGCGTGATCATGCCGATCATCGCTCCGTCGAGATCGACCACGAAGAGGCCAGGGCGCCGCCCGGGCACTTCAGGCACCGCGCGCTCGAGCTCATCACGCGGTCTAGGGCCACCGATGTAGGTGCCCACCTCTGGCGTGGCGAACAGCTCGATGAACGCCGCACGGTCCCGGGCCTCGGGCTCACGGAGCACGAGCCGCGCTGTCCTGATCGGGGCAGGTGGCCAGGCGACGGGGCCGAGCTCAGTCATGGCGGCCAACCTATCGCACGCCCGCCGGGCAGGAGTTTTCTTCTTGGCCATGCCCCGAGGTCAGCGGTGTGGTCGGCGGCCACCGCGTGGGACCGCCCGGCGGAAGGCTGAGCGTCGCCGGCGGAGGCCGGCAACGTGACACCGAGCGTGAGTGCGGCGGCGGCAGCGCCCGCAGGACCGGGGGCGGACAGCATGGGCGGACCTGCAATGGTGTGTGCCATGGACTCTGAGCCGAGCACCGGTCCCGCCCGCCACTACGACCGGGGAGGATGGCTGGCTCAGTTCACCGGCCACATACTTGTGGTCTGTCCTCGATGCGGCGGCTGCGCTCTCGTCCTTCCCCGGCCAGGCCTCCCTGAGCGCAAATACGTCAATGAGTTGTTGTACCAGCCACGCCGCCTGGCCTGCCGAGGGTGTGGTGCCGTCACTGATTGGGAGCCGGAAGTTCGGGATGCCGGGCTGGCCGCAGCAGCTCCCGGTGGCACAGAGGATCCATTCTTCCGAAGGCCGCTGTGGCTGCAGACCCGCTGTGTCGGCCAGATCCTGTGGGCCTACAACGAGGAGCACGTCAACGAACTGTCGGCCTATGTCGGTGCCACCTTGCGCGAGCACGGGGCGAGTCCGAAGAGGGCGATGCTCACGCGGCTGCCACGGTGGATGAATAGGTCTGACAACCGCTCTGATGTCCTGGCCGGCCTGGAGAAGCTGCGCGTGCTGGCCCAGCGGTCAACTCCCGCCGATCGGTCCGATGCCGCCCATGAACGTGGGGACCGCCCTCAGCCCTATCGTGCCCTGTACTTCCGGGGCGGTCCGTACGAGAGCACATCCTGAGGCACTGCTCGCGGCCCTCGATCGATAGGGATGGCGGGACGTGTCTCAGCCGAACTGCTCCGTCGTCTCCATCTCGAAGTGCCAGCCCGCCTGGGGTGGGCCGGTCCGCCTTGTTCCTGTGGGTGGATGGCATTGGGTACTTTTCCCCGGAGGGGTGAGTACGAGACCTGATGCGTTCCCCTTGCACTGCTGCTGGAGTGGGCAGCATGGTCATTGATGACGTCCAGTCCCCCATCCATGCCACCTGGTGGAAGGCGCCTTTGGTCGCGTCGCTTCCTGGTCTGCCCGCACTTGTGTGGGAGTACATGACGTTCCGGGCCGACGGCTATACCAGCGGGATCGAGAGGGCGATCGTGATCGCCATGGTGCTGCTTGCCGGGTCCTGGCTCCTCCCCCACCGCCGTTCCGTGCGCGGCCTGCGCATGGCTGCCGCGGGCACCGCGCTCGGCCTGGCGATGCTCCCCCTGCTCTACGCCATCCTGCTCGGGGCGGCCATGGCCTCGGGATGAGCGAGCAGGTCCTCTTCATGGCGACGCCCTCGGGGATGTCTCCCCACTCGGTGATCGGTGGCCGCTGCAGCAGGCGATCACGGCGCGGTGCAGGTGGTCTCGGCGTCCCGGCCGGAGTGGGTCACCTCGTTCACGGGCCCGCAGCCTCGGCAGTCCTGCAAGTGGGTACGGGTGGTGGGCGGATACTTTCGATGCTTCTCGGTGCGCAGGGGTCGCCGCTCGTCGATTCACCCGTCCGTGCTGATCTCGTCGAGCTTGCAGATCGCCGCAGTGGTTTCGACACCGTCGTCGTGCAGCAGGTGACGCATGCGGGTGATGTCGACGTAAGCGCCGTCGAGGGGACGCGGGGCCAGGCGCGAGAGCGCGGTGCAGTATTTGGCGATCGAGGTTTTGCCCGGGATGAATATCGACAGTTCGTCCCGGGCCTCGAAAATCTGCACCTCGACGTCGCCGGGCAGCGCCGCCAGGGCTTCCTCGTCCGCCGTGATAGGAACCTTCACCAGCCAGCACGGCCCCTCACCGGTGCGGGCCTGCCTCCTCTGCTCCGGGGTCTCGCCGGCCAGGGTGTGCCAAGCAGGCCCCGACACCACGGCTCCGCAGGACTCCACGGTCTTGACCATGTCCTGAACGGTGGCGGCGATGGCGGCATCGGCCTCGTACCACTCGTGCTGGTCGCGCCCAGCTGACGTGCCGGGCACCGGCTTCGACACCACAGTCATCTCGGGTGCGTGGCGCCGGCGCACCTCCGGCCACGAGTTGAAGAACGTGCGCGCGTCCCGGATCGCCTCGTCCTGAGCCTGCCGCTGGCGCGCTACCTCTGCGCTGTGCTGCTGCAACAGGGCCGGGGTCGCGTCCGGCTCGTCGAGAGCACGCCGGACGAGCTTGACGCTCATCCCGGTCCCCCGCAGGACGGTGATCAGCATGGCCTGTTCGACCTGCTCCAACAGGTACGAACGGTAGCCGGTCTGCTCATCGACGTGGGCCGGGACGAGCAGACCCTCGGAGTGGTAGTACCGCAGCGTCTGCGGCGTCAGATGGCACATTTCGCTGAATTCACTGATCGACAACATGACGCCATGTTTGCCCTTACAGCAACTGCAAGGTCAAGCGTCCGAGGCTGCGCGGCGCAGCGCACCCAGCCTGCGTGCAGTGCGGACACTGGCTCCGGACACGCGTGATCGTGAGCTCCGGCGCTCCATACCCGGCACAGGGTCCGCGGCCTGCCGGTCCTCGACGGGCACCGCCCGGTCGGATCGGTGGCGCTGGTCAATGTTGCCCGCGTCCTGCGCGGGCCCAGGTCGGCGGCCTCCTCGGCACCCTCTCCCCCGGCTGACGTCGGCATGCGCCGCCCGGGTGGCGACGCATGCCCACCAGACGTGGACTGGTATTGCCCCGGCAGAGCCGCCGGAAAGCTGACCGAAGAAAGGGTGAGCAGCCGTGCCCGCAGGATCCAGTAAGAAACGTGAACGGCAGTACGAGCACATCAAGGAACAGGCCGAGGAGCGTGGCACCTCGCAGAAGCGGGCCAAGGAGATCGCCGCCCGCACGGTGAACAAGGAACGCGCCCGCTCCGGCGAAGCCAAAACCGCAAGCAAGACCTCCATCCGCGATCCGAAATCCGCACCCCAGCATGGCGGCGAACGCTCCCACCGCGGACCCGTCAGCCCGACCAGAGACCAGCTCTACGAAGAGGCCAGGAAGAAGAACATCGAAGGCCGCTCCACCATGAACAAGGACCAACTGCGCCGGGCCGTCGGCCGCTGAACCACTTGCCCGCCAGGCCCGCATGGAGAAACGAGTCGGGCGTGGCCTGTCGCTTCCCGCGGCAGGCCACGCCCGACGTCTGAGGTGCTGTGCAGTCGGCAGGCTCGGGCAAGGTCGCAGTTCCTACAGACGCCGGGGCACGCGGCCCCGGACGCCGGGCACGCGCACCCAGACGCCGGGGGCACGCGGCCCGGCCGGGTGTGTCGCGGAAGACCCGCTCGATCTCACCCTGGATGTGGTGTCTGTTGCGGAAGCCGTCGGAGACCTCCCTGAGTGGACGGTCAGCCGGCTGCCTGTTGCGAGGGCGAGCCGGTTGCTTGTGTGGCGGCCCAGGAGGCGAGTAGGCGCAGCCCTCCTTTGCCCGGTGGGGAGCCGGCGCAAGCGTCACCGTCGCGTTCTTCCGGCCCGCGGCAGCCGCGCTACCGCCGGGCCGTGCCGGGCCGTGCCGGGCCGTGCCGGGCCGTGCCGACTGTCCCCGCTTCCTCGGGATGTCCTGTGGCCGGCCTTGGTCAACCCGTCGCTCCCAGGGCCCGGGCCAGGCCGATCACGTCGTCGGCGACGAGGTCGACCCCAGCGGGTGGGTCGACCCGCTCGGCGTCCGGCCCCCACTCCAGCGGGCGTGGGACATAGGCGGTGCGCAGCCCGGCCTCGGCGGCGGCTTCGAGGTCGTCGGGGTGGCAGGCCACCATGAGGAGCCGTCGCGGCTCCACCTCGAGCAGCTCTGCGGCCATGCGGTAGACACGGGGGTCGGGCTTGTAGGACCTGGCCAGCTCGGCCGACAGAATGCAGTCGAACCGCAGCCCTGCCTGTTTGGTGAGGCCTGCGAGCAGGCCGACACCTCCGTTGGACAGCGTCGCGGTGATCACACGGGTGTGGTGGAGCAGTTCCAGACCGGCTGCGGCGTCGGGCCAGGGGCGCAGACGGTGCCAGGCCTGCACGAGCGCGTCCCGTTCGGCCTCGCCGAGTTCGTCGAGGCCGTGCTCGGCCACGACGTCGTCGAGCATGAGCCGGTGCAGATCGTCCAGCGGCCGCCAAGGCAGCTCTCCGCCCAGGACCCGCTCCAGCACCGGGCGGTAGCGGCGTCTCCAGGCGTCGGTGACAGCGGGCCAGTCGGCATCCAGTCCGGCCCGGCCGCCGATATCGGCCAGCTCCCTGGTCACGCTGGAGCGCCAGTCGGTCATCGTCCCGAAAACATCGAATACAGCGGCATCAACGTCCATACGGCATCCCCCGGCCCCTCAACTCATCGTTTGCCTCGGTGACTTGGCGCGTCGCCGAGCATGCCTCACCTTGCCTTTCCGTGTGCGTGGTGAGGCGCGTTCCGGTGCAGCAGCGAAACGACGACGCGCGGGGGAGAGCACCCTCTGCATCGAAGAAGGGACACTGCTCCGCGAGACCGGGCCGCGGCAGGCAGCCCGCCCGTACCACCGCGGCCGGTGCAGTGCAGAGAGAAGCCGTCAAGGCTGCTGAAGAGCCGTCAGGCGCTGCTCCGATCCCAAGAGTGCGGGTACGTGATCTGTTCCTCGGCAAGGGTGTCGATCCGGCACCCAGCGTCTGGAGTTCGACTTGCCACGTAATCCTCGTGTCCACAGGCAGGGCGTGCACGCGGCGACCATGTCCGCGGCGTTCTTGGTGAGGCTCACCAACCGGGGTCGAGGCGAGGCCGGGGCACGGTGGAAGCCACAACCGGCTCAAGAGCAGCAAGGTCGGCCTCCCGCGGCTCCGGAGCCAGCCCCTCAGGGCGCGTTGGCGGATAATGGCTGCACCACCAGCCTGAAGCCGGCGGAGCGCAAGCGCTGCTGGAACAGTGGTGCGGCCAGTGAGCCCCCTGCTGCCCCTCCGCCCCGTGCAGTTGGATTGCGCGTACCTGCACCGGTGTTCAGGAAGCCCTCGAGTTCCAGACAGATGCCGCCATCTTCGACGGTCGAAGCTAGCAACGCCTGCACAGGAGAGGCACCAGGTTTTCAGGTAGGGCACAGCCTGGCGGCCGAGTAGGTGCGCCGCCGGGTGGAGCGCCACCGTGCCGCTCGCTCTCGGCCACGCTTGTTCCGACCTCCCCGTCTTCTTCCACAAGGCCCGAGCGCACCGACCAGAGGGCCGTGCTGCCACTCGTGCTGCGCGAGGCTTTCGCCGTCCTGGAGGATGCGGCAGCGGCCGGGCACCTGAGCACGTACGGACGGGACGGGCACCTGATCCGGCTTCACGGAGGCTGATTACCGTCGAGGAACTGGACCGCCTGGCCACGAAGCCGCCGGCTCCCCAGACCGCCGACTGCGTGCTGTGCAGCTTCCGGTCAGCCGGGTCGAGTGCAACGCGCTCGAGTTGGCCCTCGACGGCCGGGGCAGACCGATGAGACAGCCGAGCGTGATCGGCAGGTCTTCGCCTCCACGCCCCCGCACGGCGGTGAACGACCTTCCCTCGCTCCTACGCCCCGGCCCACCCATCACGCAGGCATGCCTGCTGGCGGTCGCCGCATGCCCAGTGACGACGAAACCGGCCCCGTGGTGGTGGAAGCAATTACCGGAGAGGTGAGGAGGCAGACTGGACCAGTCGGAGGGATCCGACACTCAAAGCCCGGGGGTGTCGCCGCGCCGACCACCGAGAGGCCTGACGGCACCCCCGTTGCGTCCCCGGCGGGACCGGCATAGGTGCAGGGAAGACCTGGCCTGCCGTCAGCCGAACTGCGAGCGGGCGAGCTCCAGGGCCAGGCGCAGCTCCAAGGCGTTGTCCGTGAGGGCTGTCGGGGGCAGGAGTTCCTGGGCGTGTTTGACCCCGTAGGTGACGGTGTTGCGGGCCACGTGCAGCCGCCCGGCGGCGGCGCGCAGGCTGCGTCCCTCGGCGAGGTACACGCACAGGGTTTTGCGCAGTTCCCCTACCCGGGTGCTGTTGGAGGCCAGGGGGCCGAGCAGGTCGTGTACGAACCAGTGGGCGTGTGTGGGGTCGGCGGTGGCCAGGGCGACCAGGCGCACCTCGCTACCGCTTCCGCTGCCGCCCCTCAGCCCTTAGTACATCTCCCTTCGAGCCGTAGCTCGCTGTTCTGGTCATCCTCAGCAGGGGGAAACCTGACTGACGACGGGTGGGTTGTGCTGGCGCCGCTGCTGCCGAAGATCACCAACCGGTACGGCCGGCGACGGAAACACAGGTAGGTGTCAACGGGTTCATCCACCGGCTCACCACCGGCCGCCAGTGGCGCGAGCTGCCGGAACGCTACGTCCCCTGGCAGACCGTGCCCAAGCGGCAACAGTTGTGGTCGGCGGACGACACCTGGGAACGGCCGCTCCAGCGCATCCAGGGCCGTCGTCGACGCCAAGGGCCGCATCGACCGGGACATCGGTGCCAACTCCGCCTCGGTGCGGACCCACCGGCACGCCGTCGGGGCTCCGAAGGCCCCGTCGGCACCGCCCCAGGGCCTCAAAGGGGGCCGCACAGAGGCCAGTTCACGTGCACGCGTACTCGCGCCTACGCGTGTTCCTGGAGGAACCGGTTGTGGGCGCGGGTTTCGGCGGCGGACTTCACGTCGCGCAGCCAGGCTTCGAGGCCCTCGCGGAGGATTTTGGTCGCGGTGGGAACGTCCGCTTCCACCTGGGCGCCGGTGTGGGTTTCCTCGGTGCTCACGCGGACGCCGCCCTTGACCTTGGTGAAGTTCCAGACATGGACGCCGTCGATGCGCAGTCCTTCGCCGATCGCGGGGCCGGTCCAGCGGATGCACGAGTTGGGCTTGATCTGCTGGACGGTCGAGGTGATCTCCAAGCTGGTGGCGGGAGTCGAGGGGTTGGGGGGTATCGGGATCGTCCACCTGAATGCCGAACCCTTGCGGAAGGGGCCGTGGTCGAGGCGTTCCACGGTCTCGACGGGGGTCTGCCAGGACGGCCAGCGCTCCACGTCGGTCTGTAGCTTCCAGGCGGTGCGCAGCGGGGCGTTGATCACGGTCTCGGTCCGGTGGCGGACGAGAGCGTCGGGGTCGACGCCCTTCCCGCGGCAGGTGAGGGACTTGCCGGGGTGGGAGGTGTGGGAGGTGTGGGAGGCGTGGGAGCCGACGGCCCCGGCGGGTGCGGCAGCGGTGCCGAGGACGCCGAGGACGAGCGGGATGGGGAACAGGGCGGCGCGGAAGCTGGTGCTGCGGATGCCGGACATGGAGTTCTCCTCTGTCGGTCGGGGTGAGCACGCCTGTCGGTCACACCGCGCAGCCCACCCGGATAGAAGCTCACGCGTTCGTTAGATGTTATAACGTCGCGCGGAGCGGCAGGTCAATGGGTGCGTGATAGCTTCTAACCAACCCTTGAGGATGTAGCCGGATGGATGGGGGCGATGGCAGGCCATGACGACAACAGGCGCGAACACCCCGCGGGAGCGCTATCGGACCCAGGTGCGAGCGGAGATCACGCAACGCGCGTGGGAGCAGATCGCCACGGCGGGAGCGTCCGCGCTCTCCCTCAACGCGATCGCCAAGCAGATGGGCATGAGCGGGCCGGCGCTGTACCGCTACTTCGCCAGCCGCGACGACCTGATCACCGAACTCGTCCGGGAGGCGTACCGAAGCCTCGCCGAAACTCTCCGCACGGCCTCCGCCACCGGTGCCGACCTGGCCGGGCTGGCGCACGCCCTGCGCGACTGGGCCCTGGCGGACCCTCAGCGGTACTTCCTCGTCTACGGCACCCCCATCCCCGGCTACCACGCGCCCGCGGACACCACGGCCATCTCCTCCGAGATCATGACGACCCTGCTCGACGCGTGCACGGCGGTCACACCGGGCGGCACCGCGACACCCTTCGGCACCTACCTGGAGGACCACCGGGACTGGGCCGCCGGCCACCCCGCCTCACCCGAGGCCCTCCACCGGTTCCTGACCTTCTGGACCCGCCTCCACGGCGTCCTGTCGTTGGAGCTCGCCGGTCATTTCACCGGCATGGGCCTCGACCCCGCCCTGCTCTTCGCGGCCGAACTGGACGACCTGCTGGCCCCCCGACCCTGAGGTCGCATGCGGTGCAACGCCCCCCGATCCGGTTCGGAGGCGCGCCGGGGCCTCGTCCGGCCACAGCAGCATCAGTGGGCCGGCCACGAGAGCATCGGGCGATCTGCGGTCGGCACTCCCCCTGCCCGGTTCCGCGGCCCGGCCGAGAGCACGGCCCATCCGCCGTCGCCACCCGGGGCGGAGACAACAGCCGGACACAGCCGAGACGACCACGGCGACCACGGCGACCACAGCGACCACAGCGACCGCAATGGAGCTGCACCGCCGTCTCCTCCAGCACTCCACCCGCCACGTCCGCCAGTCGGCCGGCTGGCCGGCTGGCGGGCGTGGCGGGCTGGCGGGTCGGCCAGCCGGGCCGCCAGCCGAAGGCGCACCAACGGCCCATGCCCTCCGCAGCCGCGACGGGGGACCAAGAACATCGGGTACGGCTGCCTAATCCCACACCTCGGGCCCACCGCCCTGCCACTCGATCAGGCTATGGTCATCGAGGGCGATGAGACTGTCGTCGATTCCGGCCTGCCGCAGGAACCGCACCACGTCAGTGGTGCTGTAGGCCACACCGAGAGCTACCCCGCCGAGAGTCACCGGACGGCCTCCGTCGCTGGCGGGCGGACAGACATGAAGAGGGGCTTGCTTCACCATGTCCCCAGCTTTCACCCGAACATCTCCCGCCGCACCTGCTGTCGCCCGTATCAACAGATGGCCACCCACCATCGAGACGGGAGTTCGCGGACCGGTTCGTGCGGCGGCCGGGCGGCACAAGCGCTGTTCATCGCGCAGCCGGTCCTCAGCCGGCAGATCCGCGCGTTCGAGCAGGAGTTGGGATGTCTGCTGTTCACGCGGACCACGCGCAGCGTTGAACTGACGCCCGCGGGGCGGCAGCTGTACGACGAAGCGCGAAGGATCACCACGGTGGTGGACACGGCCCTGCGGCGCGTGCACGAGGCCGATCGAGGCGAGCAGCGGCTCGTCATCGCCTTCTCCCCCGGCCTTCACGTGTCGGACGCGATCCGGGCGTTCACGGCGAGCCACCCGAAGGTCCAGATCGATGTCTTTCCGCTGCGCTGGTGGGAGCAGGACGCACCGCTTCGCGACGGCCGAGCCCACGTCGGATACCTCCGGCACCCCTTCGACGATTCGGGGCTGCGCACCGTCCCCATCGGCCACGAGACCAAGGTCGCCTGCCTGCCCGTGACGCATCCACTGGCCGACCGTCACACACTCACGTCGGCCGATCTCGACGGTGAGCCGATCCTCGACGTCAGGACGCGGCGGACGTCCTCATTGGAGGAGAAGTTCGAGCTCATCGCCTCCGGGCAGGGCCTCGCGCTCGTCCCCCTCAGCGTCGCGGGCTCATACTCCCGCCCTGACCTCGTCTACCTGCCCGTGACCGATGCCTTGCCTGTCGAGACCTGCCTGGCGGCACCGGAGAGCAGCTGCGCGGGCCCCGTACCGGACTTCCTGGACATCGCCACCGCAACACTGCGCCGGCACTCCGGCGATACGGAGCTGGAGGAGGCCGGGGCCGCGAGCCCGGCGGCCGACGGCCGACGGCAACGGACGCCAAGGCCGGAAACCCGGCGCACGCGCCGTCCACACACTGACCGAGTAGGCGGAACAGCAGCACGCCGCGGCCCTTGGGCGAGATCACCGCCATGTCCGCCTTTGTGACAGCCCTCCTGGACCACATCGGCCCCCCTTTCTGGATATCAGGAACCTTCTGGACCGCCACTGGCGTCGGCGGGCCCACTACGACCAGCAGCCCCCATCCGTGAGTGTCTTGGCCTCTCCGTCCTCTCCAACCTCTCCGTCCTTACCGTCCTCGAACTGTTCTCCCTCACGTGATGGCCCTCACGACGAGGCGGCGGGAGGTGCCCTGGTGCAGGTCCCCGGCGTCGTAGCACGCGTCGATGAAGCGCGGGCCGTCTGCCACGGCGTCGCCGACGGGTGGCTTCGTGAGCAGGGGGAAATTCGGGTGAGATCGGCGCGACGATGCGAAACACTCGCGCTGACCGATGAGTTTTACTACGAGTGCCGGTCTCTTCCTACAATCACCACCCACGTCCGTGCCGACAGCCCCTGGCTGCGAGGCGACTGTGACCAGGAACCCCAGCGAGGTGCTGCATGTCAGCTGTGATCCAAGAACGACCGCCCGTGCAGGCGGGCCGCATACCGACCGTGGTGCGGCTGCTGGTGCTGGCCACGTTCGTGGTGATCCTGAACGAGACGATCTTGATCAACGCCATCCCGAGGTTGATGGAGTCGTTGCACGTCACCCAACAGTCGGCGCAGTGGGTATCCACCGCGTTCATGCTGACCATGGCCGCCGTGATTCCGGTCACCGGCTGGTTCCTCCAGCGGGTCACCACCCGCCAGGCCTACGCCATCGCGATGGGCGTGTTCCTCGCCGGTACCGCTCTGTCAGCCGTCGCGCCGTCCTTCGAGGTGCTGCTGCTGGGTCGGATCGTGCAGGCCGCAGGTACAGCCGTGATGATGCCCCTGCTGATGACCACGTTGATGATCGTGGTGCCTGAGCAGGACCGCGGTCGGGTGATGGGCAACGTCACTCTGGCGATCTCGGTGGCGCCCGCGCTCGGACCTGCCGTGTCCGGGCTGATCCTCCAGGTCGGCTCCTGGCGAATGCTGTTCGTGGCCGTCCTGCCGATCGCCGCTCTGGTGACCCTGTTCGGGCTGCGCAAGGTCGACAACATCAGCGAGCCGCAGGTGAGCTCCATCGACTGGCTCAGTGTCTCCGTGGCGGCGCTCGGCTTCGGCGGCCTGGTGTACGGCCTGAGCCTCCTCGGCGAAACCGGTGGCAGGGTCGGGCTCGGCATCGGCATCGTCGTCGCCGGGGTCGCGGCAATCGCGGTTTTCGTGATCCGCCAGCTCAAGCTGCAACGCACCGGCGTGCCGCTGATGGACCTGCGCACCCTCGGGCACCGCACCTTCGGCCTGTCCTTGGCCCTCATATCCATCGGCTTCCTGGCGATGCTCGGGTCGATGATCCTGCTGCCGCTGTACCTGCAGAACATGCGCGGGCTCAGCCCGCTGGAGACCGGCCTGCTGGTCATGCCGGGCGGTCTGGCCATGGGGCTGCTCGGACCGACCGTGGGAAAGATGTTCGACCGGTTCGGCAGTCGGCCGCTGGTACTGCCCGGCTCGATCGGCATGGTGATCGCCCTCGGCGGTTTCACCCAGGTCTCGATGACGATGCCGTACTGGCAAGTGCTGGGACTGCACGCGCTGCTGATGGTGAGCCTTGCGGCGACCTTCACTCCCGTCTTCACGCTTGGCATGGGCGTGCTTCCCCCGCATCTGTACTCGCACGGCAGCTCGATGCTCGGGACGTTGCAGCAAGTCGCCGCAGCGTTCGGGACCGCGCTTGTGGTGACCGTGATGACCGCGCGCACCGGTCACCTGGTCGCCGACGGCGTCGCCGCCGCGCCCGCAGAGCTGAGCGGGATGAAGCTGGCCTTCGGTGTCGCCGCCGCTCTCGCCTTGGTGACCATCGTCGTTGCCGCGAAACTGCCGCGCCGGATCGTTGCCGCCGGCGCCCAGGACGGCAGCGTCGCGGAGCAGCCCACCGGATCATGAGGCCCGGGTGAAGCTCGGACCGCCCGCACTGCGGAATCCACAGCGCAGACCGTGACGCACCGGCCCACCAGCCAACCGGCCAACCGATGCGTAGCCTCGCCCTGAACCCGACCGGACCTGTGCACCGGCTTTGTCCCGGGCCTGCGAACCGGCCTTGTCCGGGCCTGCGCACCGACACGTCCGAGGCAGCCGCGCGATCTCACCAGACAGGACAACGAACAAGCTGGCAGACCACATCGTCTGAGGCTACGAGCGAAGCGGACCAGTTCATGTGAGACCGAGGCCGGGCCGGATCGACTGAGACGGGACAACCGGTGCCGGGCTGTCGTAACAGCCCGGCACCGGTTGTCCCGTCTCGGCGATGTTGGGCCTGGCACCGAAGATTCAGCTCCTTCCGCCCTCTGTACCCGACCGACCTCCTGTACCCGACCGACCTCATGAGCACCCACGCCGCGCGGATGCCGCCCTACGAACTGCACTGCCACCTCGACGGCTCCGTCCGTCCGGGCACCGTCGCCGACCTCGCCCGCAAACAGGGCATCGCCCTCGACCGGCCGGTCGAGGACCTGGTCGTGGCGTCGGCCCACTGCGGAAGCCTGACCACCTTCCTGCCCCACATCGACCCCACATCGCCCCCCTTGCAGGTCCTACGGACTCCGACTCCCGACACCCTCACCCGCATCCGCACCCGCACCCGCACCGCCCGAGAACTGGTCGAGGACTGGAAGACGGACGGCGACGTCCACGGCGAAGTCCGCTTCACCCCGCAACTGCACGTCCGCCACGGCATGACCCCCGACGAAGCCGTCCAAGCGGTGGCCGATGGACTGGCCCAGGACCGGGTCACCACCGGCGTGCGCCCCGGGCTGCTGCTGTGCTGCATGCGCCACCAGAGTCCGGACGAAAGCGTCGCCGTCGCCGAGCCCGCCCTGCGGCACCGAGGCGTCGTCGCCGGCCTCGACCTCGCCGGTCACGAGACCTGTAGACCGCCGAGCCTCATCGGTCGCCTTCGACCTCACCCACCGTGTCGGCCTGCCCTGCCCCGTACACGCCGGAGATGCCGCGGGTCGTGAAGCGTGTGGGAGGCGATCAACGTCCTCGGTGCCCGTCGCATCGGCCACGGTGCGCGTTGGACCTCCAACACCGCGCACTCCTGTGCCGGCTCCGCACCGACAACATCGCCGTGGAAGTGTGCCCCACCAGCAACGTGCAGACCGGCGCCGTCCCCAGCCTCACCAACCACCCCGCCACCCCACTCCCGGCCGACGGACTGCCGGTCACCATCAGCACCGACACCAGCACCACCTCCGCCACCACCCTGGAGCGCGAATGCGAGTGGCTGCGCCAGGCCACCGGATGGACCCGGCCGGCACGAAGCCCTCACACAGGAAAACGCCGACCAAACGGCCTTCAACCAGCAGAGCGGTCAGTAGGTTGAAGCGAGAGCTGCTCAACGTCACCGATGCTCATGACCACTCGGATTCAGCCGGAGAAATGCCGGGCGACGCAGCGCACCAGGTTCAGGTTCATCTCGATGAGGGTGACGGGACGGCACGCACCCGCGACATGGACTCCTGCAACGTTCCTGCCGTCCTGGTGCTCTTGCTCATGGCCGGACCGCTCCGGTTGCCGAGCCGCCGCTCGCCCCAACCCCTACCCCTATCGCCAGATCCAACCTGATCCGGGGCCTGTTCCGAACGAAAGACCCTAGCCTTGGCGAGCGATGGCGCGACAGTGCGCACACCTCGGAGGGACGAAAGCAACGATGCGGGCACGGATCGAACTACACGACATCGACTGGACCGGGGCGGGGCACGCCTACGGCGACGGAGCGGACACCCTCAAGTGGCTTCTCGACGCCTGCGGCGAGGACCCGGACCGCGCCGAGCGGGCCGTTGACGTTCTCCACAACTGCCTGGTCCACCAGGGAAGCGTCTACGCGGGGTCGGCCACGGCGTACCCGGTTCTCGTGGACCTCCTGCTCGACCCCACGGCACCTGGCCGGGCAACCCTCGCTGACCTGCTGCTCGGCATCACCATCGGCATCGCGGAGACCGAAGCCGTGCACCACGAGATCCGTGCGGCCCACGCACGGGCAACTCACCGCCTGCTCCCCCTCCTCGCCGACCCGGTCCGTGAAGTGCGGCACCGTGTCGCCTACGTGTCGGGGTTGCGCACCGGCCACGAGGAGCTCGCCGTACGCGCGCTGAGCGAGCGCGTCCTCTGTGAACCGGACCCGCTCATCGCGGCGGTCATGACCGGTGGCGTCGCCCGGCACGACGTCGCCGGCCGCGCCGCGTGGCTCTCCGGCGCCCTGGCCTCCCGTCACACGCCCGCTGTGCGCGCCGCCGCGGCGTGGGGCATCGCCCAAGCCGGACTACCGTGGAATGCCGAGGCGACCACCGCCGTCGCCGAGGCCTGGGAGCACGGCGACGTGCTCAACGGTGATGTCATCGAAGGCGAACAATGGCGCTGGTCGGACAACCCGCTGGCAGAGACACTCATCGCCATGGCCGACCCGGCCCGTGCAGCGGAGATCTGCCTACGGTTGACCCGGTCGGAAGACGAGGACACCGCGGAGTGCGGTGCCGTCGCCGCCGTGGGCCTGTTGGAGGAACACCCGCACGCATACCCGGCGTTCGCCGCCGTGATCGCCGCCACCCGCGCCCACCGGGACATCCAGATCCGCTCTTACGCCGATGACCTCGACGCCCTCACACCGGCGGGCGAGGGCGACCACACCGTGCGCTAGGCGCAGGTCGCGCGCGCGATTCCTCGCGGCGCGGGTTCCTCGCGGTGCGGGTTCCTCGCGGTGCGGCGGTGATCCCACTGTCACCACGCCTGTCGCCCAGCTGGGGTGCTGCTACGCGATCCAGTCCGACTGGAGAAGCTGAATGCGGTCCCTGTTCTCGGCGAGCAGGTCGTCGTGCGTGCCGTCCGGCCAACGCACGCATCGGGAGGCGAACCCTCGCCTGTCTCGCTTCCGAACGTGCCTGTACGAGTCTTTCGCCTCGTGCTGGGACGGACTGTTCGGACGCACCGTGTTCGGCCGAGCGGCTGGTCTGGCACGCCTACGGCCGCGCGAGGTTCACGTCCCCGTTCGTCCCGGGCTGAAGAACGAGCTCAAGACCCAGACCTGGTTGGCTTGGGTCGAGCCTGCTGCTTGCCGGAGCAGGAGCAGCCCCGGCCTCGAGCCCGCAGGAAGGCGGTGGCGGCCAGTGCCGGGAATGCGATGACGCCGACCAGACCGGAGACCACGGCCGGCTCACCACCACCTTCCTCGAGCGCGGCTGCCAGAAGCTGGGCACCGGCCAGCACTGTCAGTCCCAGATACACCCACCGTGCCCAGACGGGGCCTTCGGGTTCTGTGTGGGACGGCACCGATGCGATGTCGCTGTGATGGGCCATTTCCTTCGTGTGCCCCGCAGCGCACAGCTCATGACCCAACCACTGCCGGACGCCCGGGGCCAAGTTCCTCATCGCGGCTTTGCACTCCATAGGCGATGCCAAAGGGTGGCGTACATGTGGACCACGTGGGCTCCATGCATCGCTATTCCCGACCCGGCGGTCGAGCCTGCCCGTGAGCGGGAGCCCGAGCGCAGTGGGTACCGGAGCCGGTGAAGACGAGGTGTCGGGCAGCGTACGGTCAACTCCTCTCCAGTAGAAAGATCCTGAGCGTAGGCGGCTTCACGGCCGACCCGGCTGGTGGTGCGCTCCAGTGCCGCGCCCCTTCGCCAAGCGTGCGGCAGATGCCACACGAGAGAATGCCCCAGCCGGGGAGCCGTCTACCGCAACATCCCCGAACCGGTCACGCTCGAACGCTCTTCTGTCACCGCCGAACAGACAGAGGCCCAGGGGCGGGAGTGGGAGCAGGAGCGGGAGCGCGAGGGGTAGGAGCATGGACGGGAGCGGACCACCCCCGTCTCCCACGTCAGAGAGTCGGGGCAGCCCGATGTCATCAAGTTCACCCGTCACGGAATTGTTTGGCACCTCGTCTGGTGACATGGACAGGTTGGGCGCTGCCCACGACGACTGGCATAAGCGCCACCGTCGTCGGGCTGCGCGGCGATCACCTGACCGTACGAGACCAGCAACACCGCGAGCAGCCCGGCGATGACCAGCGTCATGGGAAGGGTGGCAGTCAGCGCCCCGGTCCCGGCGGCGATCAGCACGATCACGATCGCCTCGGGCCCGTACGCGACCGAGCTGAGCGCGTCCAAGGACAGCGCGGCGAGCCCTTCAAGGCTGGTCAGGTGGCGCTTGTCGCCCTCGCCGTGCCGCAGCGGAACTCTCCGCCGCAGTGCGCGGCGGGCCACGCCGTACGCCATGTGGAGCTCACGGAGCAGGTTGCACGGGCTGTCCAGAACAGTTGTTCGGGTGAGCGCTTCAGCCAGACCCGCTGGCGCTTCACCGGCTGGGAGCGGTACCGGTGAGGGCTCAGGGGCAGGCTCAGGCCGGCCGGGGCACTGTTCTGTCGCCCAACAGCTGTGCCGGCGGCTGGACCTGTGCGGAGACGAACTCCACTGCCGCCACCTGCTCCCGCGAACCGCGATCCAGCAGGACCACTGATATGGCCTCTGGTACCGGGCCGGCGGCTGGGTCCGTCGATTGTGCGGGCGGCCCCGGGAACCCGAGGGTATGTGCTGATGCTGATGGAGTCTCGGCTTCGTCGGCCGTCCATGGGGCACGTGGCTGTGGCGCGCCGGGTCCGGACAGAGCCTTGAGCAAGCGGTCCAGGCCCCGGTGATGCCGGGCGAAGGCGCGTTGCGGGGCCCACCGGCCTCGGGCTTCCTGGCCCGAGAGCGCCTCGGTCACCCCTACGTCCAGCACCACCAGGTGCAGTTCGCGTCCTTGACGTCCGGCACTTCTGGCCAGCCACCGGCGCATCCACGGGCGCCCACCGCAGTCGTGGACCAGCAGGGACTCGCCGTCGCGTACCGCCGTACGCAGCCACCGGAAGTACCTCCACCGCACCCAGGGCCGATACACCGCGTACGGCAGCCGGGCCGGCATCGCCGCCTCACAGGCGACGTGGACGGCTCGCGGATCTATGACGGCCGCGGCGGCCCTGGACCAACGTCGCAGCAGGGTGCTCTTACCGCTCCCGGGCAATCCGGAGACCACCACCACCGCCCCCGCGGGATACGACAACCGCGCGGGAATGTCTCCCGGGCCCCGCAGATCCACCAGTCCTCGCGGCCGCAATGCCGACTCCTCATGCGAAGCAACGGAGTTCTCCGTCGCGCCCGACCAGACCGAATTGCCCACTACTCGTCCTTTGACCTGCCTGATGGCCCCCGCAGCCGCGACCAGCGATCTTCACACAGCGCGCAAGGACTTCAAAGCCGAGGCGGCTTCTGTTCGTTCCTGCTCGATCGCGGCGCAGTGCCCCGGGTCCTCCGCTCCGCGGTTCGGTCCTGCCCAGACCGCACCCGGCAGTCTCTGCCGCCCGCTCGGCTGCGTACACGATCGACGAGGTATCCCGACCGGCATCGTGGGTGGCGGGACCGTGGGTGGCAGGACCGTGGATGGGACCGTGGATGGCAGGACCCTGGACGGCGGGGCCGAGCGTCGGGTCGTCGGACGCGGCGGGGGCTGGTCCACCGACGCGCCGGTGCACCCCACAGCCGTCTTGCCGTGCGAGATGCCGCCTTTCGTCGGGCAGCGGGCTCGCTCAGCGTCCCGGGGAGGTCGAGGGCGCGGGCGGGGGCGGGTGGGCACGCAGCACGCCGTACACGGACCAGGCCACCGAGATCAGCGGTACGGCGACGACCGCTCCGGGCACGCCTGCCGTGACGCTGCCGCAGACGACCGAGAGCGCCACCACCACCGGGTGCATGCGGACGGCCCGGCTCATCACGAGGGGGTGCAGCACATGTCCTTCGATCTGTCCGATGACGACGATCAGCAGCACGACGACCGCGGCCACCAGCGGCCCCTTCGCGGCCAGTGCCACCACGGCGGCCACGGCCAGCGCCACCGGCGAACCCACCAGCGGGATGAATGCGGCGAAGAACTCCAGTACGGCGAGTGGGACGGCGAGGGGCACCCCCAGGGCGAAGAGCCCTACTCCCACCAGGACCGCATTGCTCGCGGCCACCACCACGATCCCGCGGGTGTACCCCGTGAAGGTCACCCACGCGGCACGCCCCGCGACACGCACGGGCCGACGCCCGCGCCGCGGCAGCTGGCTGCCGAACCACGTCCACATCCGGTCGCCCGAATGCAGAAAGAAAACCGAGCAGAACAGCGACAGCGCCCCCACCGCCAGGACTTCCACGAGCTGGCTCACGCCGCTGAGCGCGGTGCTGATCAGACTCGCACGGTGGCTCGACACGAATCGCGACACCCGCTCCTGCACATCCGAGAGAGTCCCCGGGCGCAGGCGGAATGGCGGACCTTCGAGCCAACGCTCGATCCTGGCCACGCCTCCGACGAACTCCCGGCGCAGCCCCTGCCACTCACCGGCGACATTCGCCCCGATCAGGCTCAGGACGCCGAAGAGCAGCACAATGCCGATCAGCAGACCGGCCGCTACCGCCCACGAGCGTGGTACCCAGCGATTCAGGAGACTGACCAGGGGTTCCAGAAGAGCCGTCAGCACCATGGCCAGGAACACCGCCAGCGTCACCAGTTGGAAGCGTCCCAGCGCCGCGAAGATCGCGTAGACGGCCGCACCCACGATGATCAGGCGCCAGCCATACGCCGCCGCCACCCGCAGCGTCGGAGAGACTTCGGTGGCCTCCCCCGGACGGCCCGGCCTCTCGCCCACCGACCAGCGCACGCCTACGGCTCGCGCCCCGCGGGCCGGTCGCGCCGTGCTCTTCCTGCGCCGCCGTGCCCTGCCCTCGGGGGCGGCGGGGGAACGCCCGCGCTTCCTGCCGGATCGGTTCCGCACTTGGCCGCCACCGCCTCCCACCCCTCCCGTGCCCAGGGCCGGAAGGGGGACGCCTGCCGCGCGAGGGACAGGCGCCCGCCCTCCGCGCATACCCCAGGTGGTATCACCCCGGAACGTTCTTCGAACGTGTGCGGGCCCGTATTCCCCCAAAGGCACGCGGCAGGGGAAGGGCTCCGGCCGGACTGGCGCGGCTGACGCGGCTGGCACGACTGGCACGGGTTAAGACGGCTGGCACGGCTGGCATGGGTCAGGCGGCTGGCACGACTGGCATGGGTTAAGACGGCTGGCACGGCTGGCATGGGTCAGGCGGCTGGCAACGGCTGACGACCCCGGGGGCTCCCCCTCCATGGGCCTCCGAACACCGCCGAGGACGATTTCGCCGCCGTACGGGCCCTCCGCCCCGGTGCTTCGCCCGAGGGCTCAAGCTGGGAGGTGAGGGCGCCTCCGCTCCCCCGCCGTAGGAGCGGGCGTAAAAAATCCCGGGCCGGTCGACTCCCGGTGTCGATCCGGGACGAGGTCATTCGTATAGAGGGTGAGAGGCCGGCAAGGCGCCGGCGGAACGCTCGGCCGAGGAGGCCCACCATGACGCACTACCTGCTCAGCATCTACCAGCCCGACGGGGACGGGACCCCGCCGCCGCCGGAGTTCCTGGAGCCGATCATGCGGGACGTCGAGGCCCTGAAGGCCGAGCTGAGGGAGGCCGGCGCCTGGGTGTTCGCCGGAGGTCTGCACGCGCCGAGCACGGCCACCGTGGTGCGGGTGAAGGACGACGAGATGCTGACGACCGACGGGCCGTACATCGAGGGCAAGGAGCACATCGGCGGCTTCACCGTCATCCAGGCACCCGATCTCGATGCCGCGCTCGAATGGGGCCGCAAGCTCGCCCGTGCCACCACCCTCCCCATCGAGACCGAATCGCGCCGCGCCGCCCGCACCGGCCCGGACGGCGACCTCGTGCTGCTGGCCGACCAGGACCGCGGCCGCTGGGACCACGGCCTCATCGCGGAGGGCCACGCCCTCGTGCGCCGGTGCCTACGACGCAACCAGCCGGGTCCGTACCAGATCCAGGCGGCGATCAACTCGGTCCACAGCAACGCGCCGACCGCGGCGGTCACCGACTGGCGCCAGATCCTCCAGCTGTACGACCAGTTGCTCTCCTTCGACCCGAGCCCCGTCGTGGCCCTCAACCGTGCGGTCGCGGTGGCCGAGGTCCGGGGGCCGGAGGAGGCGCTCGCCCTTGTCGACAGCCTCACCCTCGACCGCTTCCACGTGTTCCACGCCGTCCGCGCCGAGCTGCTCCGCCGCCTCGACCGCAACGCAGAGGCCGGCCTGGCGTACGACAAGGCGCTCGCCCGCACCGAGAACGCGGCGGAGCGTGACTTTCTGCGGCGCGGTCGTCAAGCCCTCCCCGGGGAGAGCGGAGGCCGAGGCCGGCAGTGAAGGAGTCGGCTCGGCTGCCACGGCAGGCCCGCGACGCCCCGGCGGCACACCACGTCCTGCGGTGACGGACCTGCGGCGGTGGTGACCATGAAGTGCCGCGGGCAGCGGAGCTGAGGGGCGACGGACGCGTGTGGCGTGGGCGCTATGCCGAGGCGGCGGCCAGGGACGGAAGCTGGGTGGGCGGCGCGGGGGTGGCGGCGTCGAGGATCTGGCATTCGTCCGCGTCGTGGTGGGCGAGAACGGCGCTGAGGGCTTCGTCCGCCTGACCGTGCGGCTGGGTGTCCGGCAGAACGGTAATCGACAGATGGCGCAGCAGCTCGGTATGGGCGGCCAGGACCTGACGGGTGCGGGTATCGGTGTGGTCGGTGAGCAGCAAGCGGGCCGCGGTGTTGGCGGCGCGCAGCCGGGCCTGGTGGATGCGGCGGTGGGAGCGGGGAAGGGCACGCCAGGCGGTGTTGGCCACGGTCACCAGGCGCCAGATCTCGTTGTCGGCGGGTTCTGTGTCGTAGAACCGCAGGCCGTAGCGGCTCACCAGCCAGTAGGCGGTGGTCAGGATGAGAGCAGTGGCGGTGTCGAAGGCCAGCCAGAGCTGTAGCAGAGGGGGCCGGCCGCAGGCCGCTCGGACCGCCAGGGCTGCGCCGGCCCCGCCGGCTCCGAACAGCAGCGCCCCGGCGAGCAGAAGGAGGAAGGCGGCCGGTAGAGCACCGATTCCATTGTTGCTGTCAAGGCGCGCCATGCCCTTCCAATGGGGCGCCAGATAGCGGGCGTAGCGGGCCGGCTTGGGGGCGGGCTCGACCAGGGCGATGCGCCCGGCCCAGCTGACGCTCATCGGTCTGTTCATCGTCTTGGCACCCGAGAGAGGGTCGCTACAGGGAATCATGTGAGCGACAACGAGCCGTGAGGGAAAACGCGACAGGCGGGGCGGAGGTTTAGGCGGCAGATTCCTCCCACCGGCCGGGCGCGCGAGGCATCGGACCGAATGCGCCGGTGGAACACCTGGCCGATCATCCGACACGTAGTCACCGTGAACCGCGCTCATCGGCGGCCCGTGTGGCCGCCGCGCCGCCCCGTCCGTTCGGCGTCCATACGGCTTCTCCGGGGGCCGCTGTCGCCGGTACGACGCGCGGTGCCTCCGGGAGTGTGATGGTGTGCGCGCTGCGGCCGGAGGGGCGTCCCCGGCCGGACGGGGGGCCGGTCGGGGACTACAGAGCGTGTGCCCGGCACACCACCACCGAAACGCAGCGGCCCGGTCGATGTGCCCGCCCGCGCAGGCGAGTTGGTGCAGAGGGGGCCACGGGGTCTCGCGCGGGTAGCCACAGACGGGAGTTACGGACGGAGTAACAGACCGGAGTTACGGCGCATCCCGTCCGTTCGGGCGGTATTCCTCGGGGATCGGCTGCTCGAACCAGACGACCTTGCCGGTGCTCAGTCGTGTCGCTCCCCAGCGCTGCGCGAGCCGGTCGACCAGGAACAGACCGCGTCCGCCCTCGTCACCCGTCTGAGCTCGTCGCATCCGGGGTACCTGCGGTGAATCGTCGCCCACTTCGCAGCGGAGCACATCGGTGCGAAGGAGCCGCAGCGCGATCGGCCGGTTGGCGTAGCGCACCGCGTTCGTCACCACCTCGCTGACCAGGAGCTCGGTCGTATCGAGCAGTGGGTCCAGGCCCCAGCGGTGCAGCGCTCTGCGGGTCAGTTGCCGGGCCCGGCCGGCCGTTTGCGGCTCGGGGTTGAGGAACCAGTACGCGACATTGCGCGGCGGAAAACCGTCGAACCGGGCGGCGAGCAGCGCGACATCGTCGTCCCGGGCGTCCTGGTCCAGGATGGTCAGCACCGCGTCGCAGAGCATTTCCAGCGGCGGGGAGGCGACCACGGCGGCAGCGGCTTGCAGGCGGTCGCACAGCAGCTCCACTCCTGTCCAGACGTCCCTGCCCCGGGACTCGACGAGACCGTCGGTGTACAGGAGCAGGGTCGCTCCCGTGGGCGCGGGCATCTCCACGGATTCGAAGGGGACGCCGCCCACACCGATCGGCGCGCCGGGCGGGATCCGGAGTACTTCGCCCGACCCGTCCGGGTGCAGGAGTACGGGGGGCAGATGGCCCGCGTCGGCCACCAGCAGCCGCTGCGATATGGGGTCGTAGACGGCGTAGAGGCAGGTCGCCATGTGCTCGCTGCCGAGACGCTGGGCCTGCTCGTCGAGGTGGTGCAGGACCTCTTCCGGCGGCAGGTCGAGCCCGGCGAGGGTCTGCACGGTGGTGCGCAGCTGCCCCATGATCGCGGCGGAGGTCATGGAGTGGCCCATCACGTCACCGACGACCAGCGCGACGCGGTTGCCGGGCAGCGGGATCGCGTCGTACCAGTCGCCGCCCACCTGGGAGGTCTCGGCGGCCGGCAGGTACCGGCTCGCCAGCCGGACACCCGTGGTCTCGGGGAGCGAGGAGGGCAGCATCGTGAGCTGGAGCGCGTCGGCGATCGAGGCTTCGTGCCCGTAGAGCGCCGCTTTGTCGACGCCGAAGGCGGTGTGGGTGGCGAGCTGGGAGGCGACGAGGAGGTCGTCCCCCGTGAAGGCGATCCGCCCCGCGCCGCGCAGCAGGGCGACGGTTCCCATGAGGCGCCGGCGGCCGTACAGCGGGGCGATGATCAGCCGTCGGCCGGGTGACGGTGACGTCGGCATGCTCGCCACCGGCTCCAGCAGTTCGGTCACCGCGGGCGCGGTCTCCGGGGCGTCGCCGAACACGGGACGCCCGGTCAGCAGTAGCTCGGCGAACCGGCCGGTGACCGTCAGCTGCACGAAGTCCGCGGCTCCCGGAGGCGCTGCGGTGACCGAATCCTCCGGCCCCTGAGCGATGCTGTGCAGCCGCAGGACAAGCGGCTCGGCCGGCTGCCCCTCCCCGGCCGGAAGTGGATCACGCAGGTGGACGAGGATCGCGTCGGCGAACGTGGGGATCGCTGCCCGGCACAGTTCCCGGAGGGTTTCGTCCAGGTCGATTCCCCGGGCGATCCGCCGCGTGGCGGCTTCGAGGTACCGAAGCCGGTCGGTCGGTGTGCCGGGGGCCTGCTCCGCCTCGTCCCGGACGCCCTCCGCGGGGCGCTCGGCGGCGTCCGGGTCCGGGCCCGGCCGGGTGGTGCCGCGGCCGGGCGGGGCGGGGTCCTCCGGGGGCACGCTGTCGGGACGGCCGCTTCCGGGAGACGGCGGCCGGGATGCCGGGGCCGCGCCCGTGTCCACGGGCGCCGCGCTCACTGCCAGGTCCTCGGGCACACGACGACCCTCCGTCCCGGCGGAGAGCCTGCCGGGGCCTTGATCGGGGGTGCGGGGGTCCATTGCTCGTCTCGTCCGTCCGGTGGGCGCCAGGGACCGCGGGGCGGCCTCAGCCGCGTCGCGAGCAGTTGAGGAAAAGCTGTTCCTCGGGCGGCACGTCCGAGATCGCGGGGGCGTACGTGTACGAGGACTCCTCGACGATCTCGAAGTCCGCCTCCTCGATGACCGTGCGCAGGTCGTCCCGCAGGTAGCCGGACACCCGGATGGTGTTGCCGAGGAACGGGATCGTGAAGTAGTCCACATCGGCCTCCACCATCGACAGGGTGAACAGGCCACCGGGAACCAGCAGGCCGTGGATCGTCCGCAGCGCCCCGGGGATCTCGGCGCGCGGCAGCATCAGCAGGGAGAAAAAGGCCGCGACCGCGTCGAAACGTCCCAGGTCGTGGGCGCCGTCGGGTCCCAGGTCGGCGATGTCGAGCCGGTGGAACGTTGCACGGGGCACATATTCCCGGGCGAGGTCCACCATCCCCCGGGACAGGTCCACGCCGACCACCTCGAACCCCGCGTCCACCAGCTGCCGGGCGGTCGGGAGGCCGGTTCCACAGCCCAGATCCAGCACGCGGGACCCGGCGGGCAGCGCCCTGATCAGCCACTCGGCGGCGGTGAGCTGCCCCTTCTTGTACGGGAACGCCTCGTCGTAGCGGTCGCCGATCGCGTCGAACGCCTCGGCCTGCCCCTCCCGATCGGGCCGTGTGCCCTCGGGGGCGGCCTCATCGCTCTCGTATCCGGTCTCCAGAAATCCTTCGCTCACGAATGACGCCTCTTCACGTGCGTTTATTCGATTACCTCCATCATGCACCCCTCCCGGCCGCCACCGCGCCTTGCACAGCAGGCCGCACGGGCGCGCACGGAGTGCGCACGGTGGCCCGGACCGGCCGCTCGTCCGGCAGCCCGACCGGCGGCTGGGCGCCCGCCTCAGGAGCGCGGGGGTGGCCGAGCGGGCGAGCGGGCGAGGAAGTGATGGGCTTCGGTCCGAAACAAGGGTCAGCTGCCGGTGCGGGCTGACGACGGCCACCTCCGAGGGCTTCTCCCCGCCCGCGTCGGCCGACCCACCACCACGCACCGGTGGCCGGGCACCGCACTGCCGAACGCCCCATCGGACGCGCGCAGTTGAGCGTCGGCGTAACGGTTTGCGGAGCGGCCGCCACGGATAGTTCCCCCGTACCCAGAAGTACCGCGGCACAGGTCACGGGGACAGGAGACCAGATGGCAACGGAACCGGTGGAGGCCCTCGACCTGGCGGCGTTAGGGGAGGATTACGTCCGCGATCCGCACAAGGTGTACGCGCGGCTGCGCGAGCGGGGGCCCGTGCACCGCGTACGTCTCCCGGAGGGCACGGTCGTCTGGCTGGTCGTCGGCTACGACGAGGTGCGCGCGGCCCTCAGCGATCCCCGCCTGTCGAAGGAGTGGCGGCACGTCTCGTCCGCGCAGCCCATGCAGCCGGTGTCCATCGGTGTGTCGATGCTCCGCTCCAATGCGCCGCAGCACACCCGCATCCGCGGACTGGTCGCCCGTGCCTTCACCGCGCGTCGGGTGGCGTCCCTCGCGCCACGCATCCAGGAGATGACCGACGAGCTGCTGGCGGCGATGCTCGCCGTACCCGAAGGCCGCGCCGACCTCGTCGAGGCGCTGTCCTTCCCGCTCCCGGTCACCGTCATCTGCGAGCTCTTGGGAGTGCCCTTCCTGGAGCGGGACGTCTTCCGCACCTGGACCGACATCCTGATGGTCGGTGCCGCGACGCCGCAGACCAGGGAAGCCCTGACAGCCATGGCCGGCTACCTCGACGACCTGGTGAAGGCGAAGCGCGCCCGGCCCGGCGACGATCTGCTGACCGATCTGATCGCGGTGAGCGACGAGGACGGCGACCGGCTCAGCCAGGTGGAACTCCTGGGAATGGCACAGTTGTTGCTGATCGCGGGCTACGAGACCACCGCCAATCTGATCTCCAACGGTGTCCTGGCGCTGCTCACCCACCCGGATCAACTCGCCCTGCTGCGCGCCGACCTGTCCCTCATCGACGGCGCGGTCGAGGAGATGCTGCGCTATGAGGGGCCACTGGAGACCTCCACGTTCCGTTTCACCCTCGAGCCGACCGAGATCGCGGGCACGGTGGTCCCAGGTGGCGGCGAGGTGGTGCTCCCCGTGATCGCCGACTCGGGACGCGACCCCCTCCGGTTCGACGATCCCGGCCGCTTCGACATCACCCGCGACGCCAGGGGCCATGTGGCCTTCGGCCATGGCATCCACTTCTGCCTCGGGGCCCCGCTCGCCCGGCTGGAGGCGCGGATCGCGGTGCGCACGCTCCTGGAGCGCTGCCCGAAACTGGAGCTGGACGCCCATCCCGCCGACCTGTCCTGGCGGTTGGGCGCCTTGCTCCGTGGTCCGCGGAGTCTTCCCGTCCGCTGGTCGTGAGGGACCTTGCCGGCAGGGCATCCCGGCGGATGGTGGCGTTGGCGATCGGTCGGTCAGCTCCGCCGCTCCGTACGAAACGTACGAACGCCGGTGGCCGTACCCCACCCTTCGGGTACGGCCACCGGCGTCAGTGCTCCTGCTGCTCAGCGGGCTACTTGGTGAAGCCGATGCGCTCGTAGACCACGTCGGTCATGCCGAGCGCACCCATGTTGACGAGGTTCTTCTTGATCGCCGCGATGTCGGGGCGCTGGTAGAGCGGCAGGACTCCGGCGAGCTGCCACGCCTCGGCGTCGGCCTGGTTGGTCTGCTTGAGCGCGCCGGCCGGGTCGGCGGCATTGGCGCTGGCGGCGTGGAGGAGGTCGTCCAGCTTCTTGCTGCCGACGTTGGCGTCGTTGTTGCCGCCCTTGGCGCTGTAGACGTTGGTGGATCCACTGGCGGCGAACGGCGTGCCGAGCAGGGTGTAGGGCGTGATGTCGAAGTCGCCGGGGGTGATGTACTTGTCGAAGAAGTCGTTGAACGGCACCGTCTGGACCTGAAGCTTGACGCCGACCTGCTGGTACATCTGCGTCAGCATCGACCCTTCGTTGGTGGCCGCGGGCGTGTTCGCCGGGATGATGAACCGCAGCGACAGCTCCTGGCCGCCCTTCTTACGGGTCTTGCCGCTGAGCTTCCAGCCGGCCTCGTCGAGCAGCTTTCCGGCCGCCTTCGGGTCGTACTTGCCGAGCTTGCCCGAGTTGTCCTGGTACCCCTTCTGGTTGGCGATCAGGAGGTGGTTGTCCATGGTGGAGGGCTTCCAGCCCAGGCCCTTGAGGTCCGACTTGGCGATCGTCGCGCGGTCGGTGGCCATGAAGAGCGCCTGGCGGACCTTGGGGTCCTTCAGCTTGCCGCTCTCGCCGTTGAAGGTGAGCTGACGGTAGTTGGGGCCGCCCGCTTCACGGAGCTCTCCGGCCGACACCTTGGACGCCTGCTTGAAGGCGGAGGAGTCGCCGCCGACGTCGAAGTAGTCGACCTCACCGTTGGCGAAGGCGCCGGGCATCGAGGTGCTGTCCATCGCATGGAAGACGATCTTGTCCAGCTTGGGCTTGTCACCCCACCACTTCGGATCGGCCACCACGGTGACGGTCTTGGCGGACTTGTCGATGCTGCCCAGCTTGAAGGCGTTGCCGGTGACCGGGATCTTGTTGACGTAGGCGGTGTTGAAGGCCTTGGCTTCCGAGACGTACTTCGCGGGGTACAGCGGCTGGTTGGCCGATGCGTTGAACATGCCCTTCCAGTCCGCGAACGGCTTGACGAAGGTCATGACGGCCTCGTAGTCGTCCTTGCCCTTCTTGACGTCCTCCACCTGGTCGAAGCCGACGGTGGATCCCACCTTGTACGCCTTGTCGTGACCGTCGAGGGCCTTCGTGTTGGCCGCGAGGTCCTTCCAGGTGATGGGCGTGCCGTCGGACCACTTGGCCTTGGGGTTCAGATGCCAGGTGACGACCTGCTTGCCCTTGACCGTCGCGGACGAGGCGTCCAGCAGGAACGCCTTGTTGGGGTTCTGCACCCCGTGCGCGTTCGAATGCCACAGGCTCGGCATCAGGGACTTCATGACATCCGTAGGACCGACTTGCAGGCCGTCGACCTCCGCGATGTTCCACTGGGTGGCGAACACGGGGATGGCCCAGTTCATCGTCCCGCCCTGCTTGAGCTTCGCGGGGTCCGTCGCCTTGATGTTGACGGCGGTCGTCCCCGGCGGAGCCTTCTGCTGGGCGTCGTCGCTGTCCGAGCCGCCGCAGGCGGTCAGTGCCAGCGACGACACGGTGAGGGTCGCGACGAGGGCGAGTGGATATCGGGAGACCTTCACGGATGCCTCTTCCTGAGCTGTCGAAAACGTGCCGGCTACGGATGTGCGGGTGCGGAGCGGACGTGCGGGCGGATCAGTGCGCTGCGGGCTCGACGACATCGAGCGGCGTCGCGTAGTGGCAGGCCGCAGCGTGGTCCGTGCCGAGGACGGCCGTGGCCGGGTCCTCGTCCCGGCAGCGCGCCTGCTCGCTGTCGTTGAGCCCGGCGTACTTCGGGCAGCGGCCGGCGAAGCGGCAGCCGGACGGCACGTCCGCCGGACTGGGCAGGTCGCCGCTGAGCAGGATCCTGGTGCGTTCCCGCTCCTTGCGCGGGTCGGGCAGCGGGACCGCGGACAGCAGCGCCTGGGTGTACGGGTGGGACGGCGCGGCGAAGACGTCGTCGGCCGCGCCGAGCTCCACGATCCGGCCGAGGTACATCACCGCGATGCGGTCGGCGATATGCCGTACGACGGACAGGTCGTGGGCGACGAAGAGGTAGCTGAGCCCGAGGCGGGTCTTCAGCTCGTCGAGGAGGTTGAGGACGCCCGCCTGGATGGACACATCGAGGGCGGAGACCGGCTCGTCGAGAATAACCAGCTTGGGTTCCAGCGCGAGGGCTCGGGCGATGGAGATGCGCTGGCGCTGGCCGCCGGAGAACTCCTGCGGGTAGCGGTCGGCGTGCTCGGCCTCCAGGCCGACCATGTCGAGGAGTTCGGGGATGCGGGCGGCGATGCGCTCCTTGTCCCAGCCGTGTGTCTTCAGCGGCTCGGCGAGGATGTCGCCGACCGGCATCCGGGCGTCGAGCGCCGCCATCGGGTCCTGGAAGACGATCTGCATGTCGCGGCGGAGCCCCTTGCGGTCCGCCCGGCTCAGGCCGCGGATGTCCTTGCCGAAGACGGTGACGGTGCCGGCCTGGCCGCTGGGCAGGTCGAGGATCTCCAGCAGGGTGGTGGTCTTGCCGCAGCCGGACTCACCGACCAGGCCCAGCGTCTCGCCCTCGCGGATGTCCAGGCTGATGCCGTCCACGGCCCGTACGGTGCCGACGGTGCGCTTGACGATGGCGCCCTTGGTGAGGGGGAAGTGCTTGACGAGCCCGTCGAGTGCGAGAACGGTGGGGCGCTCGTGGCGCGGCAGCCGCTCGATCGCGCCGGCTTCCGGGAGGACCGGCACCGGGTAGACGGCGTCGCGGTCGAGCCCGGCGCCGATCTCGTGCGCGCGATGGCAGGCGGTCGGATGGCCGGAACCCTCGGCGACGGTCAACTCCGGTTCCACCGTGTGGCACTCGTCGATCGCAATCGGGCAGCGCGGGGCGAACGGGCAGCCGGGCGCCAGGTCGACCATCTTGGGCGGATTGCCGTCGATGGGGGTGAGGGCACGGCGCGCGGTGCCCTCCGTCCTGGCTTCGTCCAGCCGCGGGATCGAGCCGAGCAGGCCGATGGTGTACGGCATCCGCGGCCGGTAGTAGACCTCGTCCACCGGGCCCGCCTCGACCGGCTTGCCCGCGTACATGACCTGCACGCGGTCGGCGAAACCGGCGATGACACCGAGGTCATGGGTGATCATGACGATGGCGGCGCCGGTGACCTCCTGGGCGGTCTTGAGCACCTCCAGGACCTGGGCCTGGATGGTCACATCCAGGGCGGTGGTGGGCTCGTCGGCGATGATGACCTTGGGGTCGTTGGCGATGGCCATGGCGATCATCGCGCGCTGGCGCATACCGCCGGAGAACTCGTGGGGGAACGCGTCCACCCGGCGCTTGGAGTCGGGGATGCCGACCACGTCGAGGAGGTCGACGGCCCGTTTGCGGGCGACCTTCTTGTCCAGCGACTGATGGGCCTGGACGGCCTCGATGATCTGGTCGCCGATGGTGTAGACGGGGGTCAGCGCGGACAGCGGGTCCTGGAAGACCATGCCGATGTCCTTGCCGCGGATCTTCGACATGGCGGCGTCGCCGAGGCCGAGCAGTTCGCGCCCGGCGAGCTTGACCGACCCGGCGACCTCGGCGCTCTCGGGGAGCAGCCCGAGTACGGCCATGGACGAGACGGACTTTCCGGAGCCGGACTCGCCGACGATGCCGAGCACCTCGCCCGGACGCACGGCGTAGGAGACGCCGCGTACGGCCTGCACGTCGCCCGCTTCGCTCGGGAAGGAGACCGTCAGATCGCTGACGTCGAGGACGGGCTGCGCCGCGTCGGGAGCCTCGGTGGGCTGGGACGGCCTGGTCTCGGTCACCGTCGGGGTCCTTCCTGGGGCGCGCGGTGCGCGGGGTACTGGTGCTGATGCTGGGGGTGGACGACGCGCTTCACGAGGCGGCGCCCTGGCTGCCGGCGGACGTCTCGGGCTCGTCGGGGCGCGTGCCGGAAGCCGTCGCCTGAGCCGGAAGCACCGCGCCCGTGGCCGGTCGCTGCTGCTTCGGCTGCTTCTTCTTGCGGGGCGAACGTGCCTTTGCGCCCGACGCGTTGGGGTCGAGAGCGTCGCGCAGCCCATCGCCGACGAAGGAGATGGAGACGCCGATCAGCACCAGACAGCCGGCCGGGAAGAAGAACAGCCACGGGTAGGTGGAAGCGTTGGTGGTGTTGTCGGCGATCACCGTGCCGAGGGAGACATCGGGTGCCTGCACGCCGAATCCGAAGTACGACAGGCTGCTCTCGCCGATGACCGCCGCGCCGACCTGGATGACGGTGTCGATGATGAGCATCGAGGCCATGCTGGGCAGGATGTGCCGGAAGATGATGACCGGCGCGGGGACGCCCATGTACTTGGCGGCCTTGACGAACTCACGGTCCTTGAGGGTGAAGGTCATCGAGCGTACGACGCGGCCGGTGACCATCCAGCTGAAGGCGCCGAGCAGGACCACGAAGATCAGCCAGGTGGCGCCGCGGAAGGCGGGCGACAGGACGGCGATGATCAGGAACGAGGGCATCACCAGCAGCAGGTCGACGATCCACATCAGCACCCGGTCGGTCCAGCCGCCGAAGTACGCGGCGAAGGCGCCGACCGTGGCGGCCAGGAAGGTGGAGATGACACCGACGAGAAGGCCGATGATCAGGGACTTCTGGAGACCTCGCATCGTGAGCGAGAAGAGGTCGACGCCGCCTTGCGTGGTGCCCCACCAGTGGTCCTCGGAGGGGCTGGCGAGGAAGTTCATGAAGTCGTGCTGCTGGTAGTCCCACTTGGTGAGGAGCGGGCCGCCGTATGCGCCGAGGAACAGCAGCACCAGCAGGAAAAGTCCGAACAGTGCCAGTCGGTTCCGGGTGAAGCGACGGACCGTCAGCCGCAGCCGGGAGGTACGGGCCTTGGCGGGGCGGCCTTCGGCTTCGGTGGGCGGGACGGGGCCGGGAACCGGTTCGGTCGCGGGGGGCAGCTGGACGCTCATCGCGCGCTCTCCTGAGGGGCGGTGGGGGGGGTGGGGGCCGGTCGGCGACGGGGATACCTCCCAGCGGTGGCTGGGGGTGGGGCACCTCCCAGCGGTGGCTGGGGGAGTCAGCGGACCCGTACGCGCGGATCGAGCGCCGCATACAGCAGATCGGACAGCAGGCCCGCGATCAGCACCAGGACGGCCGTGAACAGCCCGACGGTGGCCACGGAGTTGACGTCCTGCTTGTTGATCGAGTCGACGAGCAGCTCACCCATGCCGTGCCAGCCGAAGGTCTTCTCGGTGAAGGTCGCGCCGGTGAAGAGCAGCACGATGTTGTAGACCAGCAGGGGCACGACGGGCAGGATCGCGGTGCGCAGCCCGTGTTTGACCAGGGCCTTTCGGCGGCGCAGTCCCTTGGCCCTGGCGGTGCGCAGAAAGTCGCTGCCGAGGACGTCGAGCATCGTGGAGCGCTGATAGCGGCTGTAGAGCGCGACCTGCAGGATGATCAGGGTGAGCGCGGGGAGCAGCATGTGCTGGGCGCGGTTGACGAGGGCGTCGAAGTTCCACTGGCCCGCGTACTGCGGGTCGTACTCGCCGAGCACCTTGATGGTCTGGGAGCCGTCGTTCAGCGCGGTGGCGCCGATCTTCAGTGCGACGCCGATCACGAAGACCGGCATGGCCAGCACGAAGAAGGAGGCGAGGGTGGTGAACCGGTCGAAGAAGCGGTACTGGCGGATGGCGCCGAATGCGCCGAGCGCGACACCGCCGAGGGAGCCGATGAGGGTGGCGATCAGCAGCAGCCGGGTGGAGACGCCCACCCGGCGGCCGAAGTCGTCGTTGACGTCGTCACCTTCGATGGTCTTGCCGAGGTCGCCGTGGACGAACGCCCTCCGCCCAGTGCCCGAACCGGGACAGGATCGGGGTGTCCGGGTTCATGTTGTAGTCGTCGAGCGTCTTGGTGATCGACGATGCGGGCAGCGGCGGGTTACGGCCCTCGAACTTGGCGCGGGGGTTGAGGCTGAGCCCGGCCAGGAAGTAGGTGAGGGAGGCAGCCACGATGACCAGTACCAGATAGTTCGCCAGCCTGCGCAGCAAGTAACGGCCCATGCCGATGTCTCTCCCTCGCGCGCACCGATTCAGCCATGTTCAGCCGAAGTGGGGGTCGGTGCGGATCGAGCACATCTTTCATGTATTCAACACGTTTGTCGATAACGAGATGTTTACGGATGGGTAACGTCAACTCCCCTGGTGAACAAGGGCATTGTGGACACCATTACCAGATTCGACGGAAGTGACGAAGGATCACTTTCGATTCCCAGGCATGGACCGCTCCCCGGCGGGGCGTTACCGATATCCGGACGCCCTGCGAACGTGATGTGGCGCGCGGGTAGTTGACGAAGACTTTACGACAGCGGAGGTAGTGGGTACGCACCGAGGGCCTCACCTTCCCCACCCTCCCCACCTGCCGCCGGAGGCCCGGTGGCGGCCGCGCGGACGAAGTGGCCGGCGGGAATCGCCATGCCCTCGACCGGGTCGCAAAGCCCGGTGGGCGACTCGACGCGTTCAAGGGATCAATCGGGACGTTCCGGCGCAGGCGACCCTAGGGTGGCGTCGTGAACGGCCACCAGCGAGTAGAGGACGACGAGGGGAGCGCGGCCCGGCTCCTCGCGCTGTCGGACGGTGTGTTCGCCATCGCGATAACGCTGCTGGCGCTGGACATCACACTGCCCGCCGGACTGGATCCCGCCGGTTTCGAGCGGGCACTGAGCGACGTGATGCCCAAGGTATGGGCGTACGCCCTCAGTCTGCTGGTCATCGCGGCGTTCTGGCGGGGCCACCACCAGATCTTCCGGTATGTGCGGGAGGTGGACGGGACGGTCATCCGGCTCGGTCTGCTGGGCCTGGGGCTGATCGCCCTGATGCCCTTCCCCACCACTCTGCTGGCCGAGTACGGGGACCTGTCGCAATCGGTGGCCGTCTACTCCGGCGCCGTCGCGGCGATTGGGGGCCACCCAGCTCGCACTGACGGTCGTCCTGTGGAAGCGCCCGTGGCTGGGGAGGGCGGCGCTGCCCGGTCCCGTCGCACGCAACGATGTGGCCGACCTCGCGGCGACGGTGCTGGTCTTCGCCGTCGCCGTGCCGCTCGCCTTCGTCTCCCCGACGGGCGCGAAGCTGTGGTGGACGGTACTGATCCCGGTCAGAGTGGTGACGGGCAAACGGGGCAAGCGCCTGCGCGCGGCCGCTCAGCGGTCCGGTGCCTGAGGCATGTCTTTCGGATCACCCCGGATCCCCCCGGATCCCCCCGGATCGCCCCGGGCCCGCGACGCCTGGCGCGACCGGACGCGGGGCATGGGAGCACAGCCGCCGCATGGCTGAGCCCGGGACGAGGTGACGTGCCCGTTCGGGGGAACGGCGGGTGTCGCGGAGAGCGGCCGGGCGGCCCGGCTCGTACGTTCGGTCGGCATGACGTACCTCTCGGGTGATCGTGTATCCGGCCCCACCCGCCGCACCACGCTTGCCGGGCTCGTCGGCGGGGCCGGGGCCGTGCTGGCCGCCGGGTGCAGCCCCTCGGGTGCGTCGCCCTCGAACGAACCCGAACTCCGGCGCAGGGCAGGCGCATACGCCCCGGCAAGTGATCCCACGCCCGGGGTGATGACGCTCTTCAAGGACCCGGGCTTCAATTTCAACGGGCTCCTCGCCCTCGGCTCGTCCGGCTACGGCGCCGGTGAGGTGGGCGAGGTGCTCACCGCGGTGAACACGATCAACAAGGCCGGCCTCTCCGCGCAGACGTACACCGAGACCTTCAGGAAACTCGGCGACCAGCTGATGGCGGCGCCCCAGGGCAGCAGGCCCGGAGCGCAGACCACACGCTTCCGTGCGCTGCGCGCCGCGCAGTACTACGCCCAGGCACTGTTCTTCGTCCTCGGCTCCGACACCCCCGGTATCGAGGAGCAGCTGTACAAGGCCGGGCGCGGAGCCTGGGACAAGTTCTGCGGGCTGTGCGACCCGGCGCCGGTGACGGCACACATCCCGTACGAGAAGACCCCGTTGCCCGTGTGGTTCTTCCGGCCGGACGACTCCGGCAGGCGGCGCCCCACCGTGATCCTCACGAACGGCAGCGACGGACAGAACGTCGACATGTGGACCTACGGCGTTCCGGCGGCTCTGGACCGTGGCTGGAACGCCCTGGTGTACGACGGGCCCGGACAGGGTCAGCTGCTCTTCGTCGACCAGGTGGTCTTCACTCCGCGCTGGGAGACCGTCGTGACGCCGCTCGTCGACTGGCTGTCCGCCCGCTCGGACGTGGACACCGGCAGGATCGCCCTGACCGGGCTGAGCATGGCCGGGGATCTGGCCCCCCGGGCCGCCGCCTTCGAGCGCCGTATCGCCGCTCTGGTGGCGATGCCCGGCGTGCTCTCGCCCTGGCTGGGCTTCCCGCCGGAAGTCCGGGAGATCCTCACCCCGGACAAGGAGAAGACCAACACCATCTGGAACAAGGAGGTCGTCCCCGAGCTGCCGCCGTCCGCGGCGGCGACGATGAAGAAGCGCATCGAGCCCTTCTCCGTGCCGGCGATGCTCGCCGCCCGCCAGGGCAAGATGTTCACGGACTTCCACACCCCCGCCACACTCATCAAGTCGCTGGACATCACGGACGTCGTGGGCCGCATCAAGATGCCCACCCTGGTCCTCGACTACGCATACGAGCAGTTCTATCCGGGGCAGCCGCGCCAGATGTTCGACAAGCTGACGGCTCCCAAGGACTACGTGAAGCTCACCGCGGCCACCGGCGCGCAGCTGCACTGCTCCCCGATGGCCCCGCAGCAGCACTGCGAGGTCGTCTTCGACTGGCTACAGGAGACGCTGTCAGGCGGCTGACCTCCGCGGCGGCCTCACCGGCCTCGTGGCGCCCTTGCAGGGCAGGGGTGTTACGGCCACTGTGGTCGGACATGGCCGTTGACCGTCGGCGAGTGCCGTCACACATTTGGAGTGCGCGTGGCTTCCTTCGTACTGCCTCATGCCCTGCACGGCCGGGGACCGCACAAGGTCATCGCCGTGCACGGGTGGTTCGCCGACAGGTCCGCCTTCGACCCGGTCCTGCCGGATCTCGATCAGGAGGCGTTCCAGTACGCGCTGGTCGATCTCCGTGGCTACGGCGAGGCGAGAGGCGAGACCGGCTCGTACACCTCCGGTGAAGGGGCGGCCGATGTGCTCGCGCTCGCCGACCGGCTGGGCTGGGACCGGTTCTCGGCGGTCGGCCATTCGATGGGCGCCAGTGTCGTCCAACGGGTCCTGGCCGCGGCTCCGCACCGGGTGCGCAGGCTCGTGGGCATCTCGCCGGTCCCCGCATCCGGGCTGCCCCTGCCGCCGCCGCAGTGGGAGTTGTTCTCCTCCGCGGCCCATGTGCCGGAGAACCGGCGGGCCATCATCGACCTCACCACCGGCGGGCGGCGCCCGGCCGCTTGGCTGGACCGGATGGTGCAGCGGTCACTGGCGTGCAGCGATCCGAAGGCGTTCCGGTCCTGGCTGGACTCCTGGTCCGGGGAGGCGTTCGCCGCCGAGGTCGAGGGCTCGGCGGTGCCGGCGCTGGCGGTGACCGGGGCGCTGGATCCCGCTCTGACCGCCGAACTGACGCGTCAGACATGGATGCGGTGGTACGCCCGCAGCGAGCTGGTCGAGCTGCGATCGGCGGGGCACTACGCCATGGACGAAACCCCGCTGGAACTGATCCGGGCCGTGGAGGACTTTCTGCGCGCCGAGGGTGACGTGCAGGCAGCCGGGTGACCGTGCCCGCCGGGGAAACCGCCCCTCCGGACGTGCCGGACGTCTTCGACCCGCGCGGCTACGTGGACGGGCTGCCGCACGCGGCGTACCGGCTGTTGCGCGATCATCATCCGGTGGCCTGGCAGGAGGAGCACGAGGTGCTCGGCTGGCCGGCCGGCCCCGGCTTCTGGGCGGTCACGCGTCACGACGACGTCGTACGGGTCCTGAAGGACGCGCGCACTTTCTCCTCGCACCTGGGGGCCACCCAGATCCGCGACCCCGACCCCGCCGACCTGCCGTTCATCCGCCGCATGATGCTCAATCAGGACCCCCCGGACCACGGGCGGCTGCGGCGCCTGGTGAGCCGTGCCTTCACGCCGCGGCGCGTCGAGCGTTTCGGGACGGCCGTACGCGAGCGGGCCCGTGGCCTGCTGACCGCGGCGGTCGACGCGGCGCGCACGGGGAGCGGGGTGCGCGACCTCGTCACCGACGTCACGGACGACTTCGCCCTGCTCAACCTCGCCGACCTGCTCGGGGTGCCGCCCGCCGAACGCGGGCTGCTCCTGGCCTGGACCCGGCGGGTCATCGGCTACCAGGACCCGGACGAATCGGGCCCGTCGCCATCGGGGCCGGACGGAGGTCCCGCCGATCCGCGGTCCCCGTCGATGCTTCAGGACATGTTCGACTTCGCGCGGGAGCTGGCCGCCCACAAGCGACGGCATCCGGGCGACGACGTCATGACCGTGCTCGCGGCGGACGACGAACTGGCCACACCCGAACTGGAGATGTTCTTCTTCCTGCTGACCATCGCGGGCAACGACACGGTACGCAGCGCGGCGCCCGGCGGCCTGCTGGCGCTGGCCCGGCATCCGGACGCCTACCGCGGGCTGCGCAGCGGGGCGGTGGGGGCGGCGGCCTGTGTGGAGGAGCTGCTGCGCTGGCATCCGCCGGTGCTCAGCTTCCGCCGGACCGCGGCGTGCGACACCGAGTTGGCCGGCCGCCACCTCCGCGCGGGCGACAAAGTGGTGGTCTTCCACGGCTCGGCGAACTACGACGAGCGGGTCTTCGCCGCCCCGCACCGTCTGGACCTGGCCCGGTCCCCCAACCCCCATGTCTCGTTCGGCGACGGCCCGCACGTCTGCCTGGGCGCGCATCTCGCCCGGTTGCAGTTGCGGGTGCTGTACGAGGAGACGGGCAACCTGCTGCCCGCTCTGGCGGTCGCCGGTCCGCCGCAGCGGCTGGTGTCGAACTTCATCAATGGGCTGAAGTCGCTGCCGCTGCGGCTGGTGGAAGGCTCGTCCCGGTAGGGGCCGTGCAGGGAGCGGCGCCGCCTGCTCACGTCCCGTGTGCCGCGCCGGCATCGGGGGACGCGGCGCTCGGCATGGCCCCTCGGTCGGGTGAGGCCCGCAGCAGCGAGGCGGTGAGGGGGTGCCGGGGGTCGGCGAGGAGCTGGTCGGTCGGGCCCTGTTCGACGAGGCGGCCGTTGTCGAGCACGGCCGTGCGGGCGGCCAGGGCTGCGGTGTCGCGGTCATGGGTGATCAGGACCAGGGACAGGTCCGGATGGGTCCGCAGGAGCTCTGCGAGAAGGGTGCGGAGGTTCCGGCGGGCGACGGTGTCCAGGCCGGAGGTGATTTCGTCGCAGAGCAGGACCCTCGGGCGGGCCAGCAGCGCGCGGGCCAGGGCGGCACGCTGGAGTTCGCCGCCGGAGAGCTCCGCGGGCATGCGGCGGACGAGGTCGCCGGCCAGACCGAGGGAGCTCAGGATGCGCTCGGCGTCGGCCGGCGCCTCCGGCGCGGGAACCTTGCGCAGGCGGATGGCAGTGCGGCTCACCTGGTCGAGGACCGGGCGGTGTTCGTCGAAGGCGGACCGGGCGTCCTGGAAGACGTACTGCACTGCCGCCAGTTGTTCGCGGGTACGGTCGCGCAGGCTGCGGGGCAGCACGGCGCCGTCGAGCAGGACCTCCCCGTCGTAGGTCCGGTGGAGCCCGGCCAGGCAGCGGGCGAGGGTGGTCTTGCCGCTGCCCGAGCGGCCGACGACGGCCGTGCAGCCCGGCGGGAGGACGAGATCGGTGGGGTGCAGGACGGTGGACCTGCCGTGGCGGGCGGTGAGGGACCGCACCTGAAGTACGGGGGCCTGGGCGGCGAGGGGGCTCCCGGGGCGGCTGCGCCGTGTGCAGGCACCTGTTGCGCCGGCGCCTGTTGTGGCGGCGTCGCGGAGCGCCGGCACACCTTCTGGCGGCTCGGCGGGGTCGGCCGCGGCGAGGAGTTCGCGGGTCCAGGGGTGCCGGGGGGAGAGCCGGAGTTCTTCCGGCGGGCCGGATTCCACGATGCGGCCGGCGCGCATGACGTGGACGTCATCGGCCAGTGCGTGGACGACATCCAGGTCGTGGCTCAGGAGCAGTATCGAGAGGCCCTGCCGGGCCAGGGCAGCGAGTTGGCCGGTGATCTGCTGCTTCGTCAGTGCGTCCTGACCGGTGGTCGGTTCGTCCGCGATGAGGGTGGTGGCACCGGTCAGGAGAGCCTGGGCGAGGACCACACGTTGCTGTTGGCCGCCGGAGAGCTGGTGGGGGTAGCGGTGCAGCAGGGTTTCGCCGTCGGGCAGCTGGGCCTGGTCCAACGCGCGCAGCACACGTTGCCGGGCCGCGGAGCGGCGGGCGCGGCGCGGCAGATGGCATACCTGCGTGCGCGCGATGTCCTGGAGGAGGGCGGCCACGGGCCGGGCGGGGTTGAGGACGGTGGCGGGGTGCTGCGGTACGTACCCGACGAGGGTGTCGGGGACGTTCACCTCGCCGGTCACCACGGCGCCGGGCGGATACTCGTCGAGCAGGGCGAGGCCGGTGGTGGTCTTGCCGCTGCCGGAGGCACCGACCAGGGCGGTGATCCTGCCGGGTGCCAGCCGGAGGCTCACTCCGTCGACAAGGGTCCGGCCGCCGATCTCGACCCGGAGATCCTGGAGCCGAGCGATTTCGGTTGCGTTCATGGACTGCTCTTCTCGCTTCGCCTCGGCCCGGGGGCCGTACCGTCGGTGGGCGGGTGGTCAGGGCCCGGGGGACGCGGTGGACGGTCCGGCCGCGGTCGTGGGTCGCGTCGGGTCAGGGCCGCGTCGAAGAGCAGGTTGCAGCCCATGGTCAGGGCCATGATCAGGAACGCGGGCAGCGCAACGGCCCAGGGCTGGACGAACATGCCCGTCCGGTTGCGGTCGACCATCACCGCCCAGTCGGCGGCGTCCGGTTCGGCGCCGACGCCGAGGAAGGCGGCCGTGGCCACCAGGTACAGCACTCCCGTCAGCCGGACCCCGGCGTCGGCGGCAAGGGTGCGCAGGGCCGAGCGGCCGGCGTAGCCCACGGCCATCCGCCACCAGGTCTCGCCCTGCATCCGCAGCGCCTCGACCGCGGGCGAGGCGGCCGCCTCCGCGGCGGCTGCCCGTACCGTCCGGGCGGCGTCCGGGACATTGACCAGCGCCACCAGGAGCGCGAGCCCCCCGGCGCCGGGCGTCATGACTGCCGACACCAGCAGGATGACCAGCAGCGACGGCACGGCGAGCAGCACGTCCAACGGGCGCATCAACAGCTCTTCCAGCCAGCTGCGATGGGTGAGCGCACTGATGAGGCCCAACGGCAGCGCCACCGCGTAGGCCAGCGCCGTCGCCGCGAGCGCGGCCAGGACCACGGGGCGGCCGCCGAGCAGCACCTGCCGCCAGACGTCCCGGCCGACGAAGTCGGTCCCGGCCCAGTGTCCGCCGCCGATGGTGAAGGAAGCGGCCCGGGGGCCTGGTTCCCCGGCGAACAACGGCCCGAGCAGGGCGAGCAGCAGCGGTACGGCGATGATCAGCACGGCGAAGGTGAAGCGTGCCGGGCCGCCGGTCGTACGTCGTCTCATGCCGCCGCCCCGGTCCGGGGCACGAAGCGGTGGATGACCAGGTCCGCGCCGAGGTTGAGGACGACGGCGGTGCATCCGAAGACGACCGCCAGGCCCTGGATGACGGGGACGTCGCGTTCCGTCACGGCGTTCATCAGGACCGTTCCGAGTCCGGGGATCACGAAGAGGGCCTCCACGACGATGACTCCGCACAGCAGCCAGTCGATGGTGCGGGCCAGTTGCTGGGCGGCGGGCGCCAGGGCATGCGGCAGGGCGTGTGTGTAGCGGATGCGTGCGCCGGGGATGCCGTAGCGGCGGGCGTGCGCGACGTACGGCGAGGCCAGGGCGTCGATCATGCCGGCGCGGACCAGCCGCGCCAGCGAGCACACCGGCCGGGACAGCAGCACCGCCACGGGCAGCACCAGCGCCGCCGGGTGGGCGAGCAGATCGCCGCCGTAGCCGACGGCGGTCGGTGGCAGCCAGCCCAGGCGCAGCGCGAGGACCGCGACCAGCAGCACACCGAGGGCGAACTCGGGTACGGCGTACACGCCGAGGGTCACCGAGCTGATGAGGCGGTCGCCGAGCCGTCCTTCGTACCGGGCGGCCAGGACGCCGAGGCCGACCCCGACCGGCACGAGCAGGAGCAGGGTGAGCGCGGCGAGCACCACGGTCGGTCCGAACCCGTCGGCGAGGTAGGAGCTGACCGGCCGGCCGGAGGTCAGCGAGCTGCCGAGGTCCGCGTGCAGCAGTCCGGCCGCCCACTCCCCCAGGCGTACGTAGGCGGGCCGGTCCAGGTGCATGGCCTCCCGGATGGCGGCGATCCGCCCGGGGTCGGGCTGGTCACCGGCGAGTGCCACCGCGGCATCGCCGGGCAGCGCCTCGGTGAGGGCGAACACGAGCAGGACGACGGCGACGGTCTGCCCGGCGCCGAGCAGCAGCCGGCGGAGCAGCCATGACCGCAGGCCGGTCATGCGAGCCACACCTTGTCGAAGCGGGCCCAGTCGAGCGTGTTGGCGGGGGCCTGGTGCGCGACGCCGCGGACATTGCGGGCGGTGCCCAGGATCCAGTCGGCGAAGCCCCAGACCAGGAAGCCGCCCTCGGCGTACAGCCGGCGCTGCATCCGCGCGTACACGGCGGCCCGGTCCTTCTTGCTCCTGGTGGACTGGGCCTGCTGGTAGAGGGCGTCGAAGTCCTTGTGCTGCCACTTGGTGGCGTTGGTGGTGGAGCCGGTCAGCAGCCGCTGGGAGAAGTGCGATTCGATCGGCATCGCGCCGGAGCGGTAGCAGCACAGGGATCCGGAGTCGAGGGTGTCCTGCCAGTAGCTGTCCTTGCTGCCCATCGCGACCTTCACCTGCACTCCGGCCTTGGCGGCCTGATCGCGGAAGATGGCGGAGGCCTCGGTGAACCCGGCGGCGACGGCGGAGGTGTCCAGGGTGACCCGCAGTCCGTCGGCGCCGGCCTTCTTCAGCAGATGGCGGGCGCGGTCCAGGTCCTGTTCGCGCTGCGGCAGGCCGTCCTCGTAGTACTCGTACCCCTTGCCGAACAGGTCGTTGCCGATCTCGCCGGCGCCGGAGAGCGCACCGTCGACCAGTTCCTTGCGGTCGGTGAGGAGGAAGAACGCCTCGCGCACCCGCTTGTCGTCGAACGGCGCCCGGTCGGTCTTCATCGCGAACGACTGCATCGCGCTGTTGCGCAGCCGTACGATCTCGATCTGCCCCTTGCCCTCGTGTGCGCGGGCCGTCGTCGGCGCCAGCTCGTGGGCGTACTCGACCTGGCCGCCGAGCAGGGAGTTGAGGCGTGCGGACTCCTCGTTGGCGACCAGGAACTCCAGCTGGTCCAGGTAGGGCGCGCCCTCCCAGTAGTCGTCGTTGCGCCGGAAGACGGCGGACCGTCCGGGCGTGAAGGAGACGAAGCGGAAAGGGCCGCTGCCGACCGGCCTGCGGTCGAAGTCGTGCGCGCCGTCGGGGACGACATAGGCGCCGAACGCGGCGAGGAGGTTGGGGAATTCGGCGGTCGGCCGCTTCAGCGCGAACTCGACGGTCCGTTCGTCGAGAGCCCGGCTCGCCTTGAGGTCGAGGGGCTCCAGCGAGGCCTTGGCGCGGAACGCCTTCTCGGGGTCGGCGATACGGCGGTAGCTGTAGAGGACGTCCCGGGCGGTGACCGGTTTGCCGTTGTGGAAGGACGCCTTGCGCAGCTTCACCGTCCAGCGGTCGAGTCCGGCGTTCGGCTCCCAGGACGCGGCGAGCCGCGGTTCGGCGGAGAGGTCGGCGCCGAAGTCGGCGAGCTTGTCGAAGAGGGCCTTGGCGCGGGCCGCGTCGGCGAAGAGGTTGGCCAGGTGCGGGTCGAGGGTCTCGCCGGCGCCACCGCCGGCGAACGCGGCGCGCAGCTTCCCGCCGCGCCGGGGCTTGCCGCCGCCGTCGGCGGCGTCACCGGAGGGGCCTGTGCATCCGGCGAGGGCGAGCGCGCCGAGTCCGGCCGCACCGCCGGCCGCGGCGAGGAAGCCGCGGCGGTGCAGGCCGGGGAAGCGGGGAGGGTGGACGGGACCGTCGTACATGCCGGTTTCCTTGCTGTGTGCGGGCGGAGGTGGCGGAGAGCGGAGGCGAAGGAGAGGGGGCGGGCGTCAGTCGTGCCGGGTCAGCCTGGCGACGAGGTGGAGCCGGTCCTGGTCGGTGCGCTCCCCCGGTCCGGCGCCCTCCTGCCAGGGCGGTTCCGTCCGTGGCCCCGGCCCGTCGTGCAGGTCGAGGACCTCGAAGCCGTGCGCGGCGAGGACATGGCGCAGTTCCTGGGGGAAGAGCAGCCGCCATGCGGAGCGCTGCTCGTGCGGCGGGGAGCCGTCGTCGGCCGTCCAGATGCGGGTACGGCGCAGGAGTTGGGCGGTGCGGTCGACGGACAGCGTGGTCGTGGAGGTGTAGGCGGTGCCGTGCCAGGTGAAGCCGTTGACGGCCGGGGCGTCGAGCAGTTCGGTGCGGCCGAGGAAGAAGGCGCCGTTGCGCATCTCGGCGACGAGCAGCCCGCCGGGGGTGAGGCTGCGCCGGCAGGACGCGAGGAAGCCGTCGAGTTCGGCGTTGGTGTGGCAGTAGAGCAGGGCGCTGTCCAGGCAGACGACGGCGTCCACGGGATCGTCGTGGAGGTCGAAGTCCCGCAGATCGGCCCGTACGTAGTCCGGCCCCCGGTGGTGGATACGGGCGTACGCGAGCATCGCTTCGGAGAGATCGGCCGCGACGACCGTACGGCCCGCCGCGTGCAGATATGCGGCGTCGCGTCCGGTGCCACAGCCGATGTCCAGGACGCGGGGGCCCGCACCGTGCCGTCGCAGGCAGTCCTCGGCCCAGCGGCCGGCCAGGCGGCCGGTGTCGGGGAAGCGTGCCTCGTAGAGTTCCGGGTTGTCGGTCAGCAGGTTGTCGTTGCTGCGCGTGGTGTCCATGGGTGGTGTCACGCCTTTCCCGCCGCCGTGGCCGGTGCCGTGGCCGCCGCCTCGGCCGCCCGGTCCGGCAGCCCCCGCAGCCGGTGCAGCCAGGCGACACCGGCCGCGGAGACGAGTCCGAAGGCCAGACAGCACGCCCAGGGCAGCCACGGCGCACGGGTGTGTTCACCGGTGTCCATGGCCCAGCCGACGACGGTGTTGCCCACCGCCGCGGCGATGCCGGAGACCACGTAGAACAGCCCGAAGTACGTGCCGGTGAGCTCGGCCCGGCCGAAGGCGGGGATGAGCTCCATCACGAACGGCTGGGCGATCATGACGCCCAGGTAGAGCAGCAACGCCCCGGCCAGTACGGGCAGTACGCGCAGCGCGGCGCCGCCGGGACCGCCGGACGGCGGCACCGGGCCGGCGACGGCCATCGGCGGTACGAAGGCGAGGCCCATCAGGACGAGCCCCGCGCCGATCCACCACGCCCGGTCGCCGCGCCCCTTGAGCGCGCGGGTGATCCGCATCTGGAGCGAGAGGTTGGCGACGGTTCCGACGAGGAAGACGAGGCCGGCCGCGCCGTCCCAGCCGGTGGCCCGCCGAGCGCCCTCGGGCAGCAGCAGGTACAGCTGGTTCTGGAGGGTGAACATGCCGACCATGGCCAGCGCGAAGGCCACGAAGACGCGGTTGCCGAGGACTTCGCGCCAGTCGCCGAGGACGCTGTTCGTGGCCGGGGCGACCGTGTGGGCCGGCAGCACCAGGGCCTGCGCGACGGTGAGCAGCGCGAAGAGGCCGGCGGCGGTGAGCGCGGAGGTCCGGAAGTCGACGAGCAGCAGGACGCTGCCGAGCAGCGGCCCGATCAGGGCGCCGGTGGTCGCGAACACGTTGAAGAGGGCGAACGCCTCGGCCTTGCGGTCGCCCGCCTCCTGCGCGAGGTAGGCCCGGACGGCGGGGTTGAACAGCGCGCCGGCCAGCCCGCTGAGGACGGAGGCGGCGACGAGTACGGCCAGGCCGTCGCCGAGCGCGAAGAGCCCGAAGCCGACGGTCCGCAGCGCACAGCCGGCGATGATGACCCCGCGCGCGCCCAGCCGGTCGGACGCCGAGCCGCCGATGAGGAACAGCCCCTGCTGGCTCAGGTTGCGGACGCCGAGCACGATGCCGACGACCGCGGCGGACATCCCCAGGTCCTCGCCCAGGTGCACGGCGAGGTACGGGATGAGCAGATAGAAGCCGGTGTTGACACCGAGCTGGTTGATCAGCAGCAGCCGGATCGCGAACGGGAAGCGGCGCATCTCGTGCCAGATCTTCACTGCGTCGCCTCCGCACTGCGGACCGGCTCCGGCGCCGTCTCGCCCGGCGGTATCCCGCCGCGCGCAGGCCGTACGCCGAGGCCCGGCTGCCCGCCGGCTCCTACGGTGCCGTCCGTCCCGCCGATGCCGGTCCAGGGGTCGTGGGCGAGCAACAGGTGGCCGTCCAGGTCGGTCCAGCGGGCGCGGTCGGCGAGGTGGACGGCGGGCGCGAGACCGAGCGTGCTGGCGGTGAGGCAGCCGAGCATCAGCTCGGTGCCGCTGCCGGCGATCAGGTCGGCGATGCGCAGTGCCGCGCCGACACCGCCGCACTTGGCGAGCTTGACGTTGATGCCGTGCACCCGGCCGGCCAGCCGCCGGGCGTCCTCGAAGCCGACCGCGTCCTCGTCGGCGATGACCGGCAGCGGCGAGCCTTCGGCGAGCCGGGCCAGCGTCTCGGGGTCGCCGGGGGCGATGGGCTGCTCCACGGCCTCGACCCCGAGGTCCGCGTAACGGGGCAGCAGGGCCTGTGCCAGGGCGGGGGCCCAGGCGCCGTTGGGGTCGAGCAACAGCCGGGCGTGCGGCGCGGCCTGGCGCACGGCCCGTACGCGGTCGAGGTCGTCCTCGGGGTCCGGGGCACCCGCCTTGATCTTGAGGACGGAGAAGCCCTGCCGGACCAAGCGGCCCGCCTGCTCCGCGGCCGCGCGGCGCGAGGTGATGCCGAGGGTGCGGGCGGTGGCGGCGCGCGGCGCTCCGGTGCTGCCGAGCAACCGGTGCACGGGGAGGCCCGCGCGCTTGCCGACGAGGTCGAGCAGCGCGGACTCCACCGCCGCGGTCACCGCGGCGGGCGTGCCGGGAGCGAGCAGCTCGCCCGTGCGCAGGGCTTCGAGTGCGGTCTCCGGGTCGGCACAGCGGGCGAGTTCGCGTGCGGTCCCGTTCAGCAGCCGGCCGAGGGTGGTGGCGTCCAGTCCGTAGTAGGTGCTGGTGACGGCTTCTCCGTAGCCGCGTCGGCCGTGGTGTTCGATGCCGAGCCATACGGCGTCGCGGGCCGCCATCGTGGAGCGGGATATCCGTAGCGGCTCGGTGAGTGCGAGTCGTACGGTGCGCTGACTGACCTTCACGGGGCTTCTTTCCGGGTGGTGCGGTGGGTGGGTAGGTGTGGTCCGGCGGCGGGCGCCTGGACGGGTCCGGGGCCGGGCGCTGCGGGGCGCTGGGCGGTCGGAGCGGGCGAGTGGTCGCCCGCGGCGGGGGGCGCCAGCGGGTCGGTGACCGTCCGGCAGCGGGTCCATCCCCTCGCCTCCGCCGCCTGCGGGTGCGGGATCTCGACCGGGCGGGTGGCGGCACAGGTCAGGTCCAGGCCGTGGGCGGTGGCGAAGTCGTCGTCGTAGACGCTGCCCAGGTAGCGCTGCGGCCCGTCGGGGAAGACCGTGGCGACCACGGCACCGGGATGGACGCGGGCGGCCCACGCGGCGACGAGTGCGACGGCGCCGGTGCTCCAGCCGCCGCTGACGAAGTTGCCGGCGGCGAGCCTGCGGCAGGCGTCGGCGGACTCGGCCGGGCCGACCCAGTGCACCTCGTCGAACGCGTCGTAGGCGACATTGCGCGGGTGGATGCTGCTGCCGAGGCCCCGCATCAGCCGGGTCCTGGCGGGCTGGCCGAAGATCGTCGAACCGGTGGCGTCCACACCGATCAGCTGCAGGTGCGGCCAGTGTCTGCGCAGGGGGGCGACGACTCCGGCGCTGTGGCCTCCGGTGCCGACGCTGCACACCAGGAAGTCGAGGTGGTCCAGCTCGGCCGCCATCTCGGCGGCGAGGGAGCCGTAACCGGCCACGTTGTCGGGGTTGTTGTACTGGTCGGGCCAGTACGCACCGGGCAGTTCGGCGAGCAGCTGCCGCAGCCGGGCCAGCCGGGCCGCCTGCCAGCCGCCCTCGGCCGCCGGCCGGTCGACCAGTTCGAGCCGGACTCCGTACGTCCGCAGCAAGCGGCGCATCGAGGGCTCCAGCTCGGTGTCACCGACCAGGACGACGGGGTGGCCGAATGCCTGGCCCGCGAAGGCCAGGCCGATGCCGAGGGTGCCGGAGGTGGATTCCACCACGGGGGCGCCGGGCCGGAGTTCGCCGCGCTCCTTGGCGCCGAGCAGCATCGAGACGGCGGCTCGCGCCTTCATGCCGCCCGCGCCGAGCCCTTCGAGCTTGGCCCAGAAGCCGGGGTGCGGGCAGGGCAGATCGGCGGTGACGCGGGCGAGCGGGGTGCGGCCGAGCAGACCGAGGAGCTCCCGGTTGCCGGTGGGGTGCACGAGGGCGGTGGTCACCGGGCGGCTCCGGGTGCCTCGCCGTGGTAGCGGTGGACGATGCCGGATCCGCCGTCGAGCCAGAAGAACGGGTAGGGCTCCGCACACACCGCGCTCACCCCTGAGCCGAGGAACCGCGGCAGCACCGCACTCCCGGTCTGGGCGAACATCACCAGGGGCTTGCGGTGCCGCAGTGCATGCTCCCGCAGCGGCTCGAAACTGCCGTTTCCCAGCGTCATGCCGGAGGCGAGCACCGCGTCGCAGCGCTCCAACTCGGCCAGCGCATCGGTGCGTACGGGCTCGCCCCACTCCGTCGTGCCGCCCTTGAGGTCGCACGGCACATACGCCAGACCGCGCTCCCGCAGCGCCTCCAGCAGCGAATTGACCACGCCGATCACGAGCACCCGCGCGCCGGGCACGACGTCGATCAGCCCGGTGACGGCCCGTGCCCTGGCCCGTGACTTCCGCAGGGACGACCCGGCCGGCAGCGACCAGGGGCGCGCGCCGTTCGCGGGCGTGTGCGGGCGTACGTGCATCAGGTACGCGTCGAGGGCGGCCACCCGCACCGGGCGCAGCTCGTGCCCCAGGAGGCGGTCGAGGTCCGCGCCGACGCAGTCCTCGATCGCGGCGTCCGGCAGCTCACCGGGCTCCACCGCGCAGGAGCCGACCGCCGCGGCGAGCCGCAGGCTCAGCACCTCATTGCGGTAGCCCCCTTCGCGGCCCTCGTGGCGTACGGCCTGCCGGGTGCTGAAGGCGACGGCGATCCGCTGGGTGGACGGGTCGGGCCCGAACTCGCCGGCCCGCACGCGGGCCACGAGATCGTCGTACGAAGCGGCAGGGGCGGGGGCGTTGCCGGCGGGGGTGCGCGTGACGACCTGGTTCATCGGGTCACCACCCGCGGGCGCAGCTCGGCGAGCAGTGCTTCGACACGTCGGCGGGCGGCCGGGCCTTCGGCGTCGCCGGCCATGAGGTGTCCCAGGTAGGCGTTGTTGCTGCCGGTCTCCTTGACCGCCGTGCCGGGCTCGGCGAGCTGGAGTTCGAGCACTTCCGGCGCCGCGCGCACGAGGTCGCCGCCGTCGACCGCCTCCAGGACGCCGGCGGTCTGCGGCACGAGGAAGCCGATGGCGGCGCTGCGCAGTCCGGTGTCCCGGAGGCGCAGGTCGGGCCGCTCGCCCCGGGCCACGTCCACGCAGGCTGCGGCGACATCGATGCCGGTGACATGGCGGATCAGTTCGGTGATGCGGTTGCCCGCGGGCCGGGGGTTGACCTCGACCAGGCGCGGTCCGTCGGGAGTCAGCTTGATCTCGGTGTGCGCCACGACGCCGTCGAGTCCGAGGGCCTCCAGGGCGAGTACGGCGGTCTCCTCCGCCGCCGCCCGGTCGGCCGCCGGGAGCGCCGCGGGGAACATGTGGCCGGTCTCGATGAAGGCCGGTGCTCCGCCGACGCTCTTGTCGGTCACCCCGATCACCTGGGTACTGCCGTCGAACGTCACGGTCTCGACGCTGACTTCGGGGCCGTGGAGCAGCTCCTCCAGCAGGACGACGGGCGCCCGGCGCTGCCCGCGCGCATTGACGGGAAAGCCGTCGAGCGCACGGTAGGCGCGGGTCAGTTCCGCTTCGTCGTCGATGCGCCGGACGAACATCCCCGCACACAGGTCGACCGGCTTCAGCACCAGCGGATAGCCGATCTCCGCGGCCGCTGCGGCGGCTTCGGACCGGTCCGCGCAGACCGCGAAGCGCGGCCCGGGTACTCCCGCAGCGGCGAGCACCTGCCGGGTGGCGTCCTTGCGGCAGGCGTTCTCGACCGCCTCGGGCGCCGGGCCGGGCAGTCCGAGGCGGCCGGCGATGCGCGCGACCGTCGGGAGGTAGTAGTCGCAGGAAGTGAGCACACCGTCGAAGCCGAGCACGGAGTGCAGCCGCTCGGCATACGGCAGCAGCGTTTCGAGGTCGTTGGTGTCGGCGGTCAGCACATTGCGGGCGCCGAGCAGCGGGTGGGCGGCGCCCTCGGGTGCGGAGCGCAGGTAGTGGTGCAGATCGCGGGTGAGGAAGGTGAACTCGTGTCCGCCCTCACGGATCGCGCGTGGGAGCAACCTGCTCATCGCTCCGACCCAGCTCTCGACCATCAGCAGATGAGCCACGGTTTCCCTTCTTCGCAGGCGTTGTCCGTGCGTGTTGCGGCGGTTTTTGACGGGCCGGCGGCCCCTCGGTGAGGGCCGTCCGGCTTGACCGGCCCATACTGTAAACGATAATCATTTTCATTGCCACCACGTACTGCGGCGCCCGTCGCCGCGCTCCCGAATGCGAGACCTGTGATTCCTGCCGTACGCCGCACGGGGCTGCTCTGCGCCCTGACGGCCACCGCCGCCCTGCTTCCGGCCACCCCCGCCCCCGCCGCTCCCCCGCCGGCGCCGGCGCTCCGCTTCGGCGCCTGCCCGGACTCCCTGCCGGCTCCGCCCCCGCCCGCACACGTCGAATGCGGCCAGCTGAGCGTGCCGCTGGACCGGAGCCACCCGGACGGCAGGCACCTGCGCATCGCCGTCTCCCGTATCCGCGCCTCGGGACCGGCGTCCGAACGGCGCGGCGTCCTGCTGGTCAACCCGGGCGGGCCGGGCGGCTCGGGGCTCCCCTACGCGGTCACCAAACGCGCCAAACTGCCGGAGCGCGTGCGGCGTTCGTACGACGTGATCGGGTTTGACCCGCGCGGCACCGGCGCGAGCGCCCCCGCGGACTGCGGACCGATGGGCGGCCTCTTCGACAGCCCCGGGCCGGACCCCGTCCCGGAGGGCCGGGCGGCCGGGAAGGCCTATCTCGACACCCTGCGGCGGACCGCGGACGACTGCGCCCACGGCGTCAAGGACGCCCTGCCGTATCTGTCGACCACCGAGACCGCCCGGGACATGGACGCCATACGGGCGGCGCTCGGCGAACAGCGGATCGGCTTCCTCGGCGTCTCGTACGGCAGCTATCTGGGCGCCGCCTACGCCGCCCAATTCCCCCGGCGGGTCGGCCGGATGGTGCTGGACAGCGTCGTCGGACCCTGGGCGTGGTACGACTTCGATCTCGTCCAGAGCCGGGCTCTGGTGCGCCAGCGGGCGGTCTTCTTCGCCTGGGCCGCCCGGCACGAGAAGCGCTTCGGGCTCGGTGCCGACGGTGCGGCGGTCCGCGCCGCGTACCAGCGGGTGCGGAACGGCCTCGCGAAGCACCCCGTGGACGGCTTCGGGCCGGCGGAGTTCGACCGCACCGTGTACCGGGCGCTGGGCCGCACCGAGCGCTGGGCGGGCCTCGCCGACGGCCTGCGGACGTATCTGCGCGACGGGACCACCGGACCGCTGCGCCCGGCAGAGCCCTTCGACGGCGCCGCCTCACGTACGTACGAGGCCGCCAACCGCACCGTCAAGTGCGCGGACGGCCCGGCCCCCACGCCCGCCCGCGTCATGGCCGACGTCCGGCGGATGCGGCGGCTCGACCCGCAGCCGCTGCTCACGGGCGTGGAGGCCTCGGTGTGCGCGTACTGGCACCACCGCCCCGCGCACCGTACGCCGCTGGGCAGCCCCCAGGCCCCGCCGGTCCTGCTGATCGCCTCCGCGCACGACCCGGTCACCCCCGTCGAAGGAGCCCGGACGCTCCAGCGGCGACTGCCCGGCTCACGTCTGGTCTCCCTGCGCCACGACTACTCACACGGGGTGTTCGCCAGCCGCGGCAACGGGTGCGTGGACGGTACGGCTGTGGCATATCTGGTCGACGGGACCGTGCCCCCTGCCGATGTGCACTGCTCGGGGCCCGGACTGCCCACGCCCTGAGCCCCGTTGACCGTTCGCCGGCGCCCCTCGCTCCGTATGTCCCGCTCCCGGAGGCAGGCCGGGCCGAGCGCGCGCCGGCGAACGGGGGGCGTGCAGCGCGGCTACCGCTTCTCCGGGAGGGCGGCCTCCAGCGCGTCGATGCTGCCCGACATGATCGCCGGGATGTGTTCGGTGAGGTGCTCCACCGGCCAGTCCCACCAGGCCACCGCCAGAAGACGGGCAATGTCCGCCTCGTCGAAGCGACGACGGATGAGACGGGCCGGGTTGCCGCCGACGATCCCGTAGTCGGGGACGTCATCCACGACAACGGAACCGGAGGCGATGACCGCTCCGTGGCCGATGCGGACGCCGGGCATCACCGTGGCGCGGTATCCGAACCAGACATCATGGCCGACCACGGTGTCCCCCCGGCCGGGCAGACCGGTGATCAGATCGAAGTGTGCGGCCCAGGAGCCGCCCATGATCGGGAACGGGAACGTCGAGGGTCCGTCCATACGGTGGTTGGCGCCGTTCATGATGAACCGCACCCCCTCCCCCAGCGCACAGAACTTCCCGATGACCAGCTTCTCCGGCCCGTAGTGGTAGAGCACATTGCGGGTCTCGAAAGCAGTCGGATCGTCCGGATCGTCGTAGTAGGAGAACTCCCCGACCTCGATCAACGGCGAGGTCACCAGCGGTTTCAGCAGCACCACCCGGGGCTGCTCGGGCATCGGGTGCACCACGGTCGGATCGGCAGGAACGGCAGGAACGGCAGGCACCATGACGCTTCCTCACAACGTGCGGCAGACGGACCTCCCATGATCGCAACCCGCTCCCGGAACGGGCGACGCCTTTTCCTCGCCGGCCGGCCGTCGGAGCGCCCGGCCGAACGGCTTCCCTTCGAACGCGTCACGCCACCCGGCCGCGTACTCCTCGGCCACCGTGTCCTGGCTGGGGCGTACGACGTCGTGACGCGCACGATCACCCATACGGGCCGGCAAGCCACGTGGGGCACCTGGAGCCCGGCCGCTCTCTTGGCGGAGTGACGCCGCAGGAACACCGCCCGGCGCGCCCACTCGCCGGGCGGAGCCGGGCTCGGTGGGCGAGGCTGAACCGTGGAGGTGGATCATGGAACGGCTACAGGCAGACGTATGCGTGGTGGGCGCGGGTTTCGCCGGGCTCGCAGCCGCGAGACGACTCGTGCAGTGCGGTCTCGAGGTGGTGGTACTCGAGGCCAGGGACCGGGTGGGCGGGCGGGTGTGGAACCGGGCGCTGCCCGACGGCACGGTGGTATCGGCAGGCGGCACCTGGCTGGGCAAGGGACAGGACCGCATGTTCCAGCTCTGCAAGGAGCTGGGACTTGAGGTGTATCCCCAGTACAAGCGGGGCGCTCACATCCTGCGCCTGGACGGAGTCAACCACCGTTACCGCGGTGGCATCCCCGCCGCGGGCCCGGGGACGCTCATCGCCCTCGGTCTGGCGCTTGTGCGGCTGAATCTGATGGCGCGGCGCCTCCCGGCGGATGCCCCTTGGCGCGCCCGGGGTGCCCGGGCGCGGGACGCTCGTACGCTCGGGCAGTGGCTTTCCGGCCCGCTGAACGTGCCCTCGGCGACCGCCCGCACCCTGCTCGGGTCGGCCATGAATCTGCTGTTCTGCACCGACCCGGCGGAGGTCTCGCTGCTGGGCGCCCTCACCCTGGCCCGGGGCGGCGGCGGCTTCCACTACTACACCGACTCCCGCAGAACCGAAACCCATCTCGTGGACGGCGGAGCCCCCGAACTGGCGAGGCGGATGGCCGAGCACCTGGGAGAGAGGGTGCACCTGTCCAGCCCCGTTCAGCAGATCGCGCACGACGGCACCGGCGTGAAGGTCGTCTCCACCTCGTGTGTCGTGCGGGCGCAGCGCGTGATCGTGGCGGCGCCGCCGGTGCTGGCGGGACGGATCAGCTTCGACCCGCCGCTTCCCACCGCGTGCGGCCATCTGTTGCAGCGCGTGGTACCAGGGGCGATCATCCGGGTGCACACGGCGTACCCCCAGCCGTTCTGGCGCGAGCAGCACCTGTCGGGTCAGACGCTCGCGCCGCAGTCCGCCGTCCAGCTCACCATCGACCAGACGCCTCGGTCGGGACGGCCAGGTGTACTCAGCAGCTACGCGTTCAGCACCGGAGCCCTGCGCATCTCTCGCCTGGACCCGGCCGAGCGGCGAGAAGTCTGGCTGGACGCGCTGGCCGAGCGGTTCGGTCCGCAGGCGCGCCGCCCCACCGAGTATCTGGAGACCGACTGGTCCGCCCAACAGTGGTCGCTGGGCGGGATGATCGGCCACTTCCCGCCCGGCACGCTGACCAACTACGGCAGCGCGCTGCGGGAGCCGGTGGGCCGGATCCACTGGGCCAGTACCGAGTCGGCAACGCTGATGCACGGACTGATGGAGGGAGCGGTGCGCTCCGGCGAGCGAGCCGCCCACGAAGTCCTGACCCGGCTCGGCGCCCGCTGACCCTCCGCTCCAGGCCCTCAGGGACGGTGGGAGCGGCCGCCAACGCCGGCTCGTGCCGTCAGGCGTAAGCTGCTCGGCCCATGAACATACGGGGTGCATGGGCACGGATACGGGCGCTGTCGGACACCGGTCCCTGGCTGACGGACATCGGGGGCGCACTGCTGGTCCAGGCGGCGGTGTCGGTGCCATGGGTCATCCCGCGCGACCCGCGCCTGGAACCCGCGACCCTGGTTGCCTACCTTCTGACCACGCTCACGGTACTCCCGCTGCTGTGGCGGCGCCGGGCGCCGGTACGGGTGCTGCTCGCGGTCATGGCGGCCCAGGCGTTGTACGCGATCGCCGTGGACGGCCCGGGGCAGATGCTTCCGTACACGGGCCTGGTGGCGCTCTGCTCGGTCGCCGCCCACGCGCCGCGGTTCGCCCGTCGGATCGTGGGCGCGCTGACACTCGCGTCGGTCTTCCCCGCCGCGGCGGGGAACACGGGCGAGACGCGGGAGCTGGTGTTCTCGCTGATGACGTTCTCGGCGGCCTACGTCTTCGGGCGGCTCACCGACACCCAGCGGGCCTACACCCGGGCCGTGGAGGACCGGGCCAGGCAGCTGGAGCTCACCCATCGCATCGAGGCCGAACAGGCCGCCGCCCGGGAACGGGCCAGGATCGCCCGGGAGATGCACGACATCCTGTCCCACGCGGTGAGCCTGATGATCGTGCAGGCGGAGGCCGGCCCGGTCGCGGTCCGTACCGCGCCGGAGCGGGCGGAGGCGGCGTTCGACGCGATTTCGGAGAGCGGCAGGGACGCGATGGTGCAACTGCGCAGGATGCTCGGCGTGCTGCGCGAGGACGGCGCCGCCGCATCCGTGCCCCGCGAGCCGCAGCCCGCCCTCGCCGAGCTGCCGGACCTGGTCGAGCGGGTCCGCACCAGCGGTCTGACGGTCGTGTACGGCACGACGGGGGAAGTCCGGCCGCTTCCGCCGGACACGGAGGCCACGGTGTTCCGGATCGTGCAGGAGGCCCTGACCAATGCGGTCAAGCACGCGGCGGCGGAGCAGGTGTCCGTCCGACTCGCTTACGCAGCAGCTGAACTGATGATCACCGTCACCGATGACGGGCGTGGTCCCGGGACCACGACAGGGCACGGACTGATCGGCATCCGGGAGCGTGCCGCCGCGCACGGCGGCTCCGTCGGCACCGGGGCGGGGCCCGGCGGCCGGGGGTTCCGGGTCCGGGCGAGGATCCCGCTTGTAACCTCCCCCATGGGGGTGGGGAGTTGACGATTCGTGTGGTCAACACGGTGACCGTCCCGGATGCCACGCCACGGAGGTCCCACGATGAACGCTCGCGCCCGCACCGTCCTCGCCACGGCCCTGGTCCTCGGGATCGCAACGGGCGCGGCCGGCCCGGCCCTCGCCTCCGCCCCGAGGGCCGCGGCCACCACGCCCGCGTACAGCGCCCCGGATGCCGAGGCGCTGACGGCCGCGATCGCCGGGCTGCCGGACGCGAGTGCCACGGCCGCTCTGGTGCGGATCTCCGGCAGTGACGGCCGCTGGCGCGGCAGTTCCGGTGTGCACGATCTGACGTCCGGACGCCGGGCCGACCCGGACGCCCGTTTCCGCGCCGGTTCCGTCACCAAGGTCTTCACCGCGGCCACCGTGCTTCAACTGGCCGCCGAGAAGAAGGTCGACCTGGACCGCCCGGTCCGCGGCTATCTGCCGGACCTGATCCCGGTGGCGTACGAGAAGGTCACCGTGCGCCAGCTCCTGAACCACACCAGCGGACTGCCCTCCCCCGGTTTCCCGGGGACAACGGTCGAGGAGTGGTACGCCAACCGCTTCCATGTCTTCTCGCCGCGCGAGATGGTCGCCGACGCGACCGCCAAGAAGCGGTTGTTCCCGGCGGGAACGCAGCAGAACTACTCGAACATCGGCTACACGGTGGCGGGTCTGCTGATCGAGCGGGTGTCGGGCCACCGGTACGAGAGCGAGGTGACGCGCCGCATCCTGAAGCCGCTGGCCCTGCACGGCACCTCGTTCCCCGGCACCGACCCCCGTATCCACGGCCCGCACAACCACGGCTATCAGCGGATGACTCCGGACGACGGGAGCACCGGGCTGCGTGACGTCAGCGTATGGGGCACCACCGACGGCTGGGCGGCGGGCGACCTCATCTCCACCACCGCCGATCTGGAACGCTTCACCAAGGCCCTGTTCAGCGGGCGGGTGGTACGCGGCCCGCTGCTCGAGGAGATGTTCACGCTGCCGGACGACTCGGTGCGCGACTACTCCACCGGCAGACCCGCCGCCTTCTCCGTCGGCCTCACCTCCTGGAAGCTGGGCGGCCGCCAGGTATGGGGCAAGTCCGGCGGCCGCCGGGGCTACAACTCGGGCATCGGAGGCACCCGGGACCTCTCGCGCACCCTCGTGTACAGCGTCAACTCCACCAACGCCAAGGGCCAGGACACCAGCAAGACCGTGATGGACCTGATCGTGGCGGCCTTCGGAAAGCCGGCCGCGGGCTGATTCCGCCGCGCATTTCGGCGGGCGCCCTGGACGCCCTCAGCCGCTCTCGACCAGAAGGTGCCGGGGGCCTCGCAGTACGGGGCTGCGCCGGTAAGGAGGCGGGTCCTCGACCAGTCGGGGATGGTCGAGGTACTGGATGAGCTCGTTCAGTGCGATCTGCGCCTCCAGACGGGCGAGTGGTGCGCCGAAGCAGCTGTGGATGCCACTGCCGAAGCCGAGGTGCTGGTGGTCGTCGCGGGTCGGGTCGAAGCGGTCGGGGTCGGGGAACCGCAGGGGGTCGCGGTTGCCGGAGGCGAGCAGCAGGATGAGGGGCGCGCCTTGGGGGATGGTGACGCCCGCGACCTCGATGTCGGCCAACGGGGTGCGCTGCGGGAGCATCTGGACAGGAGGCTCGTAGCGCAGGAGTTCCTCCACCGCGTGGGGCATCAAGGCGGGTTCGGCGCGGAGGCGTGCCAGCTCGTCGGGGTGGCGCAGCAGGGTGAGGATGCCGTTGCTGATCAGGTTGACGGTTGTCTCGTGACCGGCGATGAGCAGCAGCACGGAGGTGGTCATGATTTCGAGCGGAGTGAGCTGCCCCTCGGAGCTGTCTCCGCCGACGAATGCGGAGAGCATGTCGTCGGACGGATGGGTACGGCGCTTCTCGGCGAGCTCACCGAGGTACAGGCCCATCGCCTTCCGGGCCTCCGCGGCTGCGCGCGGACGCTCGGTGGGGTCCTCCCCGGGGGTGGGATCGATGCCGGCGACGATCGCGTCCGACCACTCACGGAACCGCGGCTCGTCCTCGATCGGTACACCCAGGAGACGGCAGATCACCGTGACGGGGAGCGGATAGGCGAAGTCGTCGACGACGTCGATCCGCTCCTCGCCCCGGAAGGAGCCGATGAGGTCCTTGACGATCCTGGTGATCTCGTCGTGCATGCCGTCGATCCGGTCCGGCGTGTGGGGCGGGCCGAAGGAGCGCATGGCCAGGGCGCGCAGCCGGTGGTGTTCGGGGTCGTCGAGTCCGATGAAGGCCGGCGGAAGCCCCTCCTCGGCGGTCTCGTCCGGGACGGTGCGCTTGCGGCGGTCCGAACTGATCCGCGGGTCGTGCAGCAGCGCCTCGATGGCGTGGTAGGTCCCGACCAGGTAGCTGCCGTCCTCCTGCCGTGCCACCCCCGCCTCGCGCAGCTCGGCGTAGAGCGGATAGGGGTCGGCGCGGTTGGCGTAGTCGGTGATCCGGTGGAACAGGGTGTCCGCAGCCATGCGCGGGCTCCTCATCGCTAGGGAGGGGCGGTGGACTCAGCGGGCCGGTTGCACCAAGGTCAGTCGGCGGTCCGGCAGATGACCGGTGAGGGCGACGGTCGGACCGTGCGAGAGCACCTTCGGGTCCGGCACGTCGGAGGGGACGGGCTCGGGGGACTCGATCCGGTCGGCGGCGCCCGGCGCCGGCGGAAACGGCGCCGCCGTCTCGATCAGCCGCTGGTAGTACTCCAGCGACTTGGCCTGGTTCACACTCACCGCTGCCGTGACGCGTCCCCGGTAGCCGTAGACGGCGACCAGACGGGCGTCCTTCAGTGAGCCCTGGGCGATGACCACCTGATCGGAGAAGGTGGGCACTCCGACCGACTTGATGTTGAGGCCGAACTGACTCGACCAGAATGCCGGAACCGTCAGATGGGGACGTCTGCGCGGCCCCGCATGGATCATGTTGTGGGCCGCCACCTCGGCCTGGGCGACCGCGTTGCCCCAGTGCTCCAGAGAGAGCAGCTGATACTCGAAGAGCGGGTGCGGGAAGCGGGCCACGTCGCCGGCGGCGAAGACGTCGTCGGTGACGATCCCGTACATGTCGAAAGCCCGGCACCCCGCGTCGCAGGTCACTCCTCGCGGGCCCGCGGCGATCCCCGACTCGGCCAGCCACTCGGTGTTGCGGACCGCGCCGAGGGCCACCACGGCGACATCGGCATCGATCCCCGTACCGTCGGAGAACCGGGCGCCGGTGAGCCGGCCGTTGCCCTCCAGCGCGGTGACGGTCACTCCGCACCGCAGATCGACACCGTGCGCGCGCTGCAACTTCGCTGCAAGCGCCCCCAACGTTCCGCCGAGCGCACCGACCAGCGGCGCCGGACCCCGCTCCGCGACCGTCACCTCGAGACCGCGCTCCCGGCAGGCGGAGGCGATCTCCGACCCGGTGAACCCGGCACCGACGACAAGGACCCGTCGCGGTCCGGCATCGAGGCGCTCCGCAAGACGGCCGGCGTCCTCGATGGTGCGCAGGGTGAACACGCCGTCCAAGGCGGCCTCGGCAGGGTTCGGCCAGGGCCTGGCACGGGTTCCGGTGGCGATCAGCAGCCGGTCGAAAGGCACTTTCTCACCGTCGGCGAGGAGAACCTGTTTCCCGACCGGATCGAGTCCGGTGGCGCGCACACCGAGTTTCCATTCCGCGTCCACCTCGCGGCGCTGCGGCAGCCCGGTCTTGTCCGCCGACACCGTCCCGAGCAGCACCTGCTTGGACAACGGCGGTCTGTCATAGGGGGTGTGCGGCTCTTCCCCGATCAGAGTCAGCGTGCCGGCGAACCCCTCCTCGCGCAGCGTCTCGGCGGCCCGCAGCCCCGCGAGCGACGCCCCGACGATCACGATGCGGCCATCGCGTGGTTCACCGTGCACCGGCGCCCGCCTCCTCGCCCACGAGAATCGCCTGCACCGGACACGCGGCTTCGGCACGAAGGACACGTCCCTGCTGGTCGTCCGGGACGGCCGGGGTGTACAGCAGGGCCTCCTCGCCGTGCATCGTGAAGACACGGGGAGCGACGAACGCGCACTGCGCATACCCCTGACATCGATTGAGGTCAACAACGATGTTCATCCCGAGCCGCTCCTCCCACCGCCACACCCGTCGAGTCCGTCCTACAACCGGTCGCGGTGCTGCGCACGTGGTGGTGGGCCATCCGAGGACTACGCGGGGTGGGACGTCCGCCCCGCAGCGCGACAGGGGAAGGGCGACCGGCGACTGGCCACTGGCGACCGGTGGTGCTCTGGACGGCGACGGTGATTTTTTTCCTGCCGGTCGGCCAGTGTCGAGACGCTCCACTCCTGGGGCGGCGATCTGAACTCGATGCCGTCGCGTCGCAGTGGCTCCACCCCCGGCAGGGGTGCCGAGACCATGACGGAAGCGCCGACGGGAAGACTCAAAGGAGTGACAAGCGGACGGAGTTCAGCTCCTCCGTCAACCCGGTGGGGGGCCGCGACCAAAGCCCGTATGGCTCATTCATGTCCCCTTTCTTGACCGCCAAAGACGGGTTGGGCAGCATCCGAACACCCCATGACGGTGGGCTTGTTCGCTCGCATATCCGAGCGCGGACACCATGCGCGCGACGACAAAACGGAGCGCGGCCGGGTTAATTGCGGAGCGAGATGAGTAACATCCAGCCAACCGTAGATCGATCAGGCAAGAGAGAGCAGGCTGTTTCATGTCAGACTCGGAATTCGCTGTGCAGGTGGCCGCCAAGCTGAAGGGCATCGCGAAGGAGATCGACGAGCTACAGAAGCTCCGGGCCAAACTGGAGGATCTGCAACAGCACCTCGGAACGGATCCTCAGGAAGAAGCAGTTGTCGCAGCGCAGCCCGTGGAGACCGACAACACCACGGCGCCGAAACCGGTGACCGTACCCGCGGCCCGACGCGCAAAGCCTGCCGCACCGAAGGCCAAGCCGGCGAAGAAGGCCCCGGCCAAGACGGCCAAGACAGCGAGCAGCGCGAAGAAGGCACGGAAGGCCACACCGGCCAAGGGCAAAGCCCGGCAGCGGAACTCCACCCGCGTCGACCGCGTGCTCGGACTGCTCGACGAGCAGCCGCGTACGGTGACGGAGCTGACGAAGCTGCTGGCGCAGGAGCACCCGGACCACACGGCGCCGGAGACCGCCGTGCGCAACACCCTGGAGACCTCGCTCGTCGCCAAGGGTCTGGCACACCGCAGCAAGCAGGGAAGGAGCGTCTTCTACTCCCTCCCCGCCGCCGCCCCCAAGGCCGGCGCCGAGGCCCGGGAAACCGATGCCGCGGACGCCCCTGAGGAGGCCGCGACCGCCCGCGCCTGACCCGGGTCCCGCTCCCGTCTGCCGGTGCCGCCCCGTGCAGCCAGCAGACGGGGCGCGGCCGGCGCACGACAGACGGACCGCGATCGGCGTGCGGACGGGCCGCGATCGGCGTGCGGAGCGGGGACGGGCGTCTGCCTCGCGCCGGGAGCAGCCGCCCGCCGAGGGCGCGCGGAGCGGCGCAGAGGGGTTGGCGGAGCGGGGCTCGGGGACGTCGAGGGGCCACCGTGGCGATCAGGTGCCCTTGACGTCTGAGACGATGAAGATCGATAAGAAGCCCTGCGGGGAGAGCGAGCTGTCCGACGGCCGAGACTGGGTCGCGGCCCGATAGGGGTCAAATCACCGCAAAAGCGGTGCAGACGCCGTCGGTAAGGGCAGTCGCAGAGGGGTAATACGGCCGAGTCTTGACGAACCGGCCCTGCCCGATCTTGACTGCCAGGGTCCCCCCGCCGCAGGGCCCCCACCAGGGGTGTTGCCCCCCTTACCGAAGGTCACGAACATGACGGTTGACGCCACCGCCGCCACCGAAGTGGACGCCGCCACCGAAGTCGGACGGTTCCTGCTCGGCGACGCCTTCCCCTGCCTGGCCGGCCGTTCGGCATGGCGACAAGGTGGCATCACCCACCGCCATTACACGTGGTTCGGGGATGACGAAGTCGCCCGGGACATGGCAGCTGATCTCCAGGCGTATGTGGAGACGGTGGACTGGGCCGCCAAGCCCTTCACGAGCTTCGTGGCCACCTTCTCGGGCCCCCTCGACGTGACGGACATCGAGTTCGAGGCTCTGATGTGGCAGCAGCTCCAAGCCGTCCACGATCATGACAGTCTCACGCATCCCTGGGCCGAGGGCTACGACCGCGACCCGTCGTCCGGTGCCTTCGCGTACAGCGTCGCCGGGCATCCGTTCTTCGTGATCGGGCTGCACGAAACGCACAGCCGCATCGGCCGCCGCCCGCCCTTCCCGATGCTCGCCTTCAACTCCCACAACCAGTTCGACCGAATAAAGGCCGCGGGCCTGTGGGACCGGCTCCAGGAGAAGATCCGCAAGCAGGACATCGAGCTCCAGGGCAATATCAACCCCAACCTCGTGGAGTACGAGCAGCTCTCCGAGGCCCGGCGCTATTCGGGCCGGCGCAAACCGGCCGACTGGGCCTGCCCCTTCTCCGCTCGGGTGTGAGGGAACGGCGTCGAGTCGGTGGACGGTGCGCCTCGCGGGTCGACCGGGCCACCACCGGGCACCTCGTCCCGGATCCGGGAGCGTTGAGGCCGTAAGAACGACGAGCGGCCCTTGTCGGACGTGCGGACGACAAGGACCGCGCCCTCCAGGAACGGCTCACCACCCGCTCACGCGGCCGGAGCGGGATCAGGCAGCCGGGCGCACCGCGCTCCGGCCCCCTCCCGCCCCGTAGCGGGCCAGCTGGCGGTCGTGGAGGCGGCTGAGGAGCAGCAGCGAGACGACCGCCCCGAGGAGGGCGCAGGCCATGTCCCACTGGGTGTCCCACTGGTCCCCCTGAGTGGCGAGGAACGCGTCGGCGGCGGATCCGCCGGCCAGCGCGGCCCACCACTCGATCAACTCGAAGAACGCGCTGAAGGCCAGGCAGGCGCAGACCGTCAGCGGGGCCAGCCAGGCGCTGCCGCGCAGCGGGGACGTGCGAACCAGAAGTTCGCGGACCAGGATGGCGGGCACAAAGCCCTGCACCAGATGCCCGATGCGGTCGTAGGGATTGCGGGAGAGGCCCAGAGCGTCCTGAAGCCAGTGCCCCAAGGGGACCTCTGCGTAGGTGTAGTGACCGCCGACGATCAGGACCAGTGCATGCACGGCGAGCAGACAGCACAGCAGCGGGCTGAGCGGAAAGCGTCGCCACACCAGGACCAGCAACGGCAGGCCGACGAGCACCCAGCAGGTCTCCATGATCCATGTGGCGCGGTCACGGGGCCCCAGCCCCGACAGGGCCAGGGCGACGAGCACTCCTGCGGCCAGGGCCGGGGGAAGCGTGCGGGACGTGGTCATGGCCTTCATGGATCAGCCTCGAAGACATCGGGTACGGGTCGGCGCGGCACCGCCACGGGGGCGGACGGACAGGCCCCGGCCGTACGGCGCACACACCGGCCGAAACCGATATAACACCGCACAACCGGCGATCTCTTGACCGCGCCAGGTCATCCGTTTCAGCGTCATGGCCACCGAAGGGCGCTGTCATGAGTACCGCTACTCAGATCCTTCTTTCCTGGGCTGAGATCCGTAGCCTGACTCCATCGAAGCCACCGATGACGTGCACATGGCGCGTACGATCGGATGCCCCCCTACGGGAAAGGCATCCCCCATGAAGAAGACATCCGCTCGCAGAGTCACCTGGCGCATGCTGCTCGCCCTGGGCGGCGTGGCAGCGTTAGCCGTGCCTACCGCGGGAGCCGCCGAGGCCGTACCGCGCGCTACCGGGGGAGGAGGCCGGGTCGGCGGGTGTGCCGTGGTGTATTTCGACCTCGGTGAAACGTTGGTACACACGGCCGAGGACAAGAGCGTCCGCTACATGCCGGGAGCCGCCAGGTATCTGCGCGCGCTGCGCGCCCGCCACATCCCCGTCGGGCTGATCACCAACGTTCCGTCGTCGTGGGGCGCCACCGACGCGGAGCGGGCAGCGGAGTTGAAGAAGGTGATCGACAAGGACTGGGCGGACAGCCGTCCGTTCGCCTGGTCGGACTTCGGCGACCGGATCTTCACCCCGCGGACCGAGGCGGAAAGAAAGCCCGCGCCGGCACTGTGGAAGCGCGCCAAGAAGGCATCGGGCCACTGCCGGGTGGTGTACCAGGCGGAGACCACGGATGAGGTACAGGCAAGCGCCTCACTCGGGTTCGTCGCCTACCAGGCCGCCCGGCCCAAGTGGCCCGCGTACCTGCCGGTGCCGCTGATCGCCGCCCTCGCCCATCTTCCCCACGGGAACGCGGCGGCCACCGAACAGCGTTGAGGCGCTCAGCCCACCACGTCACCCGTCGCGCAACCGGCCGGGGGCCGCACGGCAGAGGTCATGGCGGGCAGCGAGGTGGTAGCGACGTGAGCGGTGTCGCAGGTGCCGCGTCCGGCCGTCGCGAGGGCCCGGACGCCTGAGGAGCGACTGCGGCGCCTTGGCGGGGAGGGGGAAGGCTCGCCCCGGGGAGCACCTTCCCCCTCCCCCGAGGTCGCTCCTCTTCGGTCCCGACGGGACTTCGCGGACACACCCTGGGCGCCGCTCGGCAGGCACGAGCCGGAGGGACGGCGAGTGGAGGATGCCGACTCCGCTGTCGACTCGCCTGTCAGGGGCGGCCCGGTGAGACCGTCACCCGGCCGCCGTCCGGCTGTAGCGTTCCAGCCGGTCGGCCAGCTCGGCCGGACGGGACAGCATCGGGAAGTGCCCGCCCTCCATCTCGTCGGGTGCCGCCCCCAGACGCTCGGTCACCACTGTGCGCAGGAACGGTGCCGGGAAAAGGCGGTCCTGACGGCACAGCAGAAAGCGGGTCGCCACCGCGGGCCAGGCCGCCATCGGCCAGGGCCGCGAAGCAGGGGTCCCGGACTGCCGCCGCCACCGGACCGCGGCCTCGGCCGCCAGCTCCGGCGGCAGGTCCTGGAAGAACGGATCCGCGGCAGAGCCCGGCACAGCGGACTCCGGCACCGGCTTCCCGGCCGTGTCCGCCCCCGCCTTCTGCGCGGCCCGCCCGGCCCGCCTGACCTGCTCGTCCGGGTGGCGCGTCGCCGCCCACCAGTCCACCGGCGCCTCACCCGGCAAGGGCACCATCGCGGCCAACAACACCAGCAGATCCACCGGCACCCGCGCGCAGACGAGGGGCGCGGTGAACCCGGCGAACGAGTGCGCCACGAGCGTGAGCCGCCCCCGCCCCGCAACCGCGGCGACGACGGCGTCCGCGTACTCGTCCAGGCCTGCCGCGTCGTCGTCGCACGGCAGATCCACGCTCACCACGTCACGCCCCCTGGCCCGCAGCTCCGCGGCCAGCAGATGCCAATGCCACGAGTCGCACGCCGCGCCTGGAATCAGCACAAAGGTCGTCATCGGCCGCATCATGCCACCGGCCTCCGCCTCGCGCCCGTGCCACGACGAGAACACCTCGGGGCTCGCTCAGATCGACTGTGTCGCTCCCCGGCAGATCTTGCACACGATGCGGCGTGCCGGGTCCGGCAGCGTGCTCTGGCCTACGCCCTGCACCCGGGTCACGGTCTGCGGTGCGGACCAGGCGTGCTGGTGGCACAGCGCGGCACCGCAGTTCCGGCAGATCGCCACCGCGGCGGCGTTTCCGGCCGGCGTGCAGTCATAGCAGTTCATGGCAGATTTCCGATCTCGTGAGGCAGGCCGACGGGACCCACCGGCAATGTACGTCGCCACGCATGACGGACGCGGGAAGCACAGTGCCGGGTCGGGGCGGCTCACCTGGCCGCCACAAGGAAGAGAGCGCCCCGTGCAGGGGCGCTGCGCCCCGTCAGCTCGATCGTCGGCTCAGACGTGAAGTTCGGGCGGGAAGCCGGTCCAGCGGAGCTCCGCCGGGAGGTGCCCCATGTCGTTGTAGAAGAGCACGGAGGCGGGCCGGCCGGGCGCGTAGCGGATGACGGTCAGCGCGGCGTTGGCGTGGTGGAGGCCCATCCAGCGCCACTCGGGCGCGTCGAGGGCGGCGCGGACGAGCCAGCCGATCAGGAAGTTGTGGGTGACGAGAAGTTCGTGACGAGGTGCGTCACCGGCGACCGGTCCGGCGAACCGGGCGAGAGCTTCCCGGGCCAGCGCCGGACCACGTTCGCGCTCCTCCGCCGGAAACTGGGCCAGGCGGTGGAGCATGTCGTCGGCCGACTCCGAAGGCAGCTCGTGCCTCTGCGGCAGGTAGGGGATATAGTCCCCGGCCTGTTCCGACGGGCAGAGGGGAACGTCGTCGAGCTGGTCACGGACCAGCCGGGCAGTCTGCTCCGCGCGCGGGAGCGGCCCGTGACGGCACACCGAGAGAGGGGTGCGCCGGAGCCGCTCACCGAGCAGTACGGCCTGACGGCGACCGCGGTCCGTCAGCTCGCTCTCGTCCGGTGAGGCCTCACCGTGCCGTGCGAGGTAGAGGTAGCGCGTAGCCGTTCCCGTCACGATTCAGGTCCTCCGTCGGTGTTCACGATCTTCGGATGCCCTGGTGGACGCCGGGGTGCGCGGTGTGGTTCCGCAGCCCGGCAGAAGCGGTGCGGCACGGACGGTATCGCGGTTGCGGCGCGGCGCGGCGGGCGGCGCCCACGCCGGGCCCTCGCCAGGGAACGCCGACACCCACCGGCATCCACCGACATGCACCGGATTCAGCTGTCTCGTGACATGCGTCATAGCACCTTTCCGCACTAACTAAGCTGGATAGTAGATGGCGCCGGCGGGACATAAGAGATTTGTCCGTCTTGGCCGATGAATGCCTCACGCAGGGATAAGTGGTATTCGGCCCGTGCCCCACTTTTGCCCGCACGGTCACTGCATAACGGCTTCTGACGGAGCAACAGGAATTCGCGAAAGATCGACGATTCCGACAGCACGCCCGTACCGCCATGACAAGAGCCGTCCCGCTCTACTAAGCGCAGTAGTACTCAGACTTTGTTGCCTTGTCCGCAGGCGGCCCGAAGAATGCGACCCGCAAGGCGTCTCCGCAGCTCAGGCGCGTGAATTGCACAGAGCCAGCCGCGCCAGGGACGCTCCGCAATTACCGATTGAGGTCACGCATGAGGAAACATCGCAGGACGCGGCGCTACCGGCAGATAACCGTCGCTGCCTTGGCCATAGGCGCTGTCGGCGTGCCCTCCGCCGCCATGGCGTGTCTGGGGCAGGAGAATGAGGCCGGCCGCCACCACGGCCATTGGCGGAATGCCGCATTCGAGCACCGGGCATCGAAGGCGCACGAGTGGTCCAAGACGACTACCGGGGCAGCTCAGAAGCCCGCCGCGACTCCTGCCGCTTCGAAGACGACCAGCTCTTCGAAAACCACTGCCAAGGCTTCCGCCGCCACGGACCGCGTGGTCGAACTCGTCAACGAAGAGCGCAGCAAGGCCGGGTGCTCGAAGCTGACCGTGAATGCGAAACTGACGAAGGCCGCCCAGGACCACAGCAAGGACATGGCGGACCATCGGAATATGTCGCACACGGGCTCCGACGGCTCCTCTCCGGATGACCGGATCACCCGGGCCGGTTACCAGTGGAATTCCTACGGCGAGAACGTCGCCTACGGTTACTCCACGCCCGAGGAGGTCATGAAGGGCTGGATGTCCAGCCCCGGCCACAAGAAGAACATCCTTGACTGCTCGTTCAAGGAGATCGGCGTCGGCCATGCGCAGCCCGACGATTACTGGACGCAGGACTTCGGAGCAGCGGGATAGCCGGCACCAGGAAACCGGCCGCCACTTCCCCGGCCTCCTTTCCTCGGCACCCTGTGCAGCGCATGAAGGTCCCCGACCGGAATCCCGGCCGGGGACCTCGGCGTGCGACGACGAAGAAGCAGTCGCGGCGTGTGCAGCTGATCCGTAGGGTGTGACGCGCCTTTGCCGAGAGCGTGATGGACGCCATGGAGTCGCCATGCCACCGAAGTTGAAGCTGACGGCGATCACACTCGACTGCCCCGATCCCCAGGCACTGGCCGCCTTCTACCGGGAGGCCACCGGACATGCACTCGCCCCGGGATCCAACGGTGACTTCGCTGCACTCGTCCGCGAGGACGGGCTCGTCATCGGCTTCCAGCGGGTGGACGACTACCAGGCTCCGCGCTGGCCCGACCAGGCCGCACCACAACAATTCCACCTCGACTTCGCGGTCGATGACCTCGACGAGGCCGAGGCCCTGCTGTTGAAGTGGGGCGCGGTCAAGCCGGAGCACCAACCGGGCGGGGACAGGTGGAGGGTCTTCACCGACCCGGCCGGGCACCCCTTCTGCCTGACCAGAGGCTGACCTCGAGATCACCGCCGCTAGAGCTGGGCGCTGGCCGAATCCGCGAGCCGGCGCCGCACCGCGCGGGCGGCCGGCAGGGCCGAGGCGATGGCGGCGATCGCCACGGCGACGGCAATGACCAGCAGCAGGATGCCCGTGGCGGGACGCTGGGCGATGCCGGTCCCCCAGCCGCTGGTGCGGCCCTGGAGGTTGATGAGCCACTCGGAGGCGAGCAGGCCCAGCGCCGTGCCGGCCAGCGCGGCGGCGAGCGTGACGAAGGCTGTGGCCGAGACGATGACCGCGGTGATCTGGCGAGGAGTGAGACCGACGGCCTTGAGGGCGAGCAGGTCACGACTGCGGTCGCGGACGGCGGCACCGACCGTCGTCGCCAGTTCCGCCAGCCCGATCAGGATCAGCACCCCGATCAGGCCGATGCTGACGGCACGGACCGCCGACAGCTGGTCTGCGGGGTTGGGGACCTCGCGCACTTCGAGGCGGCCGGCGGACGCCTCGGTCAGGGCGTCGCGTACGGCACCGGGATCGGCATCGTGGTTCAGGACCAGGTTGTAGAAGTCCGGGCGGGGCGGGTGCGGGCCGGAGGGGGTGGCGTCGGCGGTGTCGCCGTCGAGCAGGGTGTCCAGGCTGGTGGAGATGACCCGGCCGGCGTCGGCGGTCTCGATGTTGCGGCCGACGATGTGGAGGACGTAAGGCCGGCCGGAGACGGTCATCCGGACCCAGTCGCCGACGTGTGCGTCGAGGAGTTCCAGCAGGCCCTGTCCGGCGACCGCTTCATCGGGGCCGTGGGCGGCGCGGCCTTCCACGACGGCGAAGGGGTACGGCTTGGCGTCCGTACCGAGCCCGCGCAGGGTAATCGTCCCGGTTTGGCCCGGTACGAGTGCCTGTTCCTCGGCGCCGGGGTAGGCCTTCATCCGTGGCCCCGCGGTCAGGAGCTGGCGTAGCTCCCGGTCGTCGAGGGTGTCGGAGCGTGCGGTGAGAGCCGCGGGCAGGCCGACGTTCCCGGGGTGGGAGGTGAAGCGGTCCAGGGTGGTCCAGGTGCCCAGCGCGATGGTGATCAGCAGCAGCGGGACGGCCAGCCGTGCCACCGCCGCCGAGGAGCGCAGCGGGCGGTGGAAGGCACCGCGCCAGCCGAGGACCAGGGCCGGTGGGATCCGCAGGCCGAGAGCCCGCCGGGTGAGGCCGGACGTCCGGCTGCCGGTGACGGTGGCGGCACGGGCGACGGGCACCGGCGGTACCCGCCCGGCACGCCAGGCCGCCAGACAGGTCGCCGAACCGATGAAGACCACCACACCACCGGAGATCACCAAGGGCAGCCAGGCGTGCTCGGGAAGCCGGTGCCACAGGGCCATCGCCTCGCCGATCCGGCCGGGGACCAGAGTGCCGAGCCCCTGGGTGAGCAGTGCTCCGAGGGCGACGCCCAGCAGCGCCAGGCCGAGGTGGAGCGCGAGGAACATCCGGACCACCTGGCCCGGCGTGAACCCGATGGCCTTGAGGACCGAGATGTCCCGCAGATGTCCGCGGATCCGGGTACTGATGGCGCCGCCCACGGCCAGGGCGGCGGCGAGCAGCGCACCGAGTCCGAAGAGGCCGAGCAGCCGTCCGAGGAGTTGGTTGTCCCCCTCGGCTTCGGCCTTGGCCTGCCGCCAGGTGGAGACATCGGTGATCTGATCGGCGCCGAGCCGGGTGACCGCCCGCTGGACGACGTAGTCGGTGTCCGCGGGGTCGGTGAGCTGGAGGCCTATGGTGCGGCCGCGCTGGTCGCGGCCCGCGTCGGAGGCGGCGAGGGTTTCGGGGAGCACCCAGCCGACTCCCGGCGACTCGCCCGCGCGGAAGGCGACCTCGGCGGTGTCCGCGACACCCACCACTCGCAGATGTGCTGCGATACCGCTCAGCACGAGGGTGTCGCCCGGCTTTGCCCACATCGCGCGGGCGACCGAGCTGTCCAGCACGATGCCCTTGGTGGCGCCCGCGTCGGTGCCCGCGTCGAGCCAGCGGCCCGCCACGATCTGGGGCGACGCGGTGGCGGGGCGCCGTGCCGCACCGCGCAGCTCCACCGTCGCCTTGGCGCCGCCGGGCTGGAGGCTCGCGGTGGTGCGGACCGTACGGAACGGGCCTGAGGTGGCTCGTACCTCGTCCAGTTCGGCGAGCGACCCGGTGGCGGTGCCGGCTTGGGTGTGGATCCATACGTGGGCGCCGGAGGACTGGGTGAAGACCCGTTGCCACGGGTCGGTCGCATAGGCGAACAGCGCGGTGGCCAGCAACAGCGAGATGGTGATCCCGGCGGTCGCCAGCACGATGAGGACCGCGGCCGGTCGGTGTGCTCTCAGGTGCGCCTGTGTCCAGCGTGCCGCTGCTCGCACGGGTCAGCCCTTGAGCTTGAGTACGTCGGCCACACCGGCCGCGGGCCGGTTCCGGCTGCCGCCGAGGTGAGCGTCGTCGGCCACCTGGCCGTCGTAGAAGCTGATCACCCGGTCCGCGGCGCTGGCCATTCTGGCGTCATGGGTGACCAACAAGATCGTCTGACCGCGCTGGTGGAAGCGGGCGAGCAGCCGCAGTACCTCCCTGGTGCCCTTGCTGTCGAGGCTGCCGGCGGGTTCGTCGGCGAGCAGCAGGCTGGGGGTGTTGACCAGGGCGCGGGCCAGCGCGACGCGCTGCTGTTCGCCACCGGACAGCTCGCCCGGGGTGCAGTTCTCCTTGCCCGTCAGGCCCAGTTCGTCGAGCAGTTCCGCCCGGTCGGTGCGGGCCTGCCGGGGGGACCTGCCGGCCAGTAGTGCGGGGAGTTCGACGTTGTCGGCGACGCTGAGGTTCGAGACCAGGTTGAAGAACTGGAAGACGATGCCGATGTGGTGGCGGCGCAGCTCCGCCCAGCGTGCCTCGCTGTAGCCGTCGACCTGGCGGCCGTCGAGCCAGAGCGCACCGCTGTCGGGCCGGTCGAGGCCGCCGAGGAGGTGCAGCAGCGTGGATTTGCCGGCTCCCGAGGGCCCGGTGACGGCGACGAACTCACCGCGTTCGATGGAGAGGTCGACGCCCCGCACCGCGGGCACGGGGGCGGCACCTTCCGGCCGGTGGGTCTTGACCAGGCCGGCTGCCCGGACTATCGGGCCGGACGGCTCGTCCCGGTTCATTCCAATTCCTCCTGACAGCGCTCCAGCCAGTCGAGATCCGCCTGCAGATGCAGCATCGCGCCCTCTATCAGCAGCTGTGCCACCCGGTTGTCCCGGTCCTCGCCCGCCGCGAGTTTCGACAGGTCACGCATGGTGTTGAGGTAGTGGCGGCGCTGCTTGTTGATCAGGGCGATCTGGTCTGCGGTCCCGGTGTGGGGGGCCAGGGCGAGCTTCATGAAGAATTCGTCCCGTACCCGTGGTTCGGCGGTGGATTCCTCGAACCAGGCGTCCACCGTCTCGCGTCCCGCCTCGGTGATCCGGTAGATGCGCTTGTTCGGGCGGTCCGACTGCTCGACGTCCTCCCCCGCGATCAGGCCCGCCTTCTCCAGCCTGCCCAGGGTGACGTAGATCTGGCCGACGTTCGGCTGAGGGTATGCCGCGCCCAGGAGGTTCTCAAGGGCCTGTTTGAGTTCGTAGCCGTGTGCGGGGCCGCTGACCAACAGCGCCAGGAGTGGCAGCCGCACGCTCTCCCTCTCCCTCCCCGCCCTAGTTGACCGTCATCTGGACTCATCCGACTGTGAGCCGGGTCGCCGTCGCATCTTCCTGCAGCATCTAGTATCCCGCATGGCTAACAGGTATACATGGGGCGGGCTGTCGGTCCAGTGTCCCGTCGACGCCTGGTAAGAGGAGGAGCCCATGCGGTGGAAGCGTGCCGCGGGAAGGGCTCTGCTGGTCTGCTCCTTGCTGTTCGCGGGCCAGGCCGGTGCGCGGGCCGGAGAGCCGGCCGGCGGTCCGGACGGACGGGGCCCGATCACCCTGGTGACGGGCGGCGACCTCACGGGCTATCTGCGGGGTGTCCTCGACGGCTGGAACGAGAGGCACCCACGCGAGAAGGTAACGCTGGTCGAGCTGCCGGACGCGGCCGACGAGGTACGCGCCCAGATGGTCACGGAGCTACGCTCCCGCAGCGACCGCTTCGACGTGCTGAACATCGACGTGGCATGGACATCGGAGTTCGCAGCCGCGGGCTGGATCAAGCCCGTGAACGGTGCGCAGTTCCCGCTGAAGCACTTCCTTCCTCCCGTCGTGGACACCGCCACCTTCCGGGGGCGGCTCTACGCGGTCCCGTACGTCACCAACGCCGGGCTGCTCTACTACCGCAAGGACGTGCTCGCCCGTGAAGGTGCGCGGCCGCCTCGCACCTGGGCCGAGCTGGAGCGGCTGGCGAAGACGGTCGCGCCCAAGTACGGGATGGACGGTTACGCGGGCCAGTTCCTGCCGTACGAGGGGCTGACCGCCAATGTCGGCGAGGCCGTTCAGTCGGCGGGCGGCTCGGTGCTCGCGGGCGAGGGTGCGCGTGTGACGGTGGACTCCCCCGCGGCCCGTCGTGGCCTGTCCTTTCTGCTCGACGGGGTGCGCGAGGGCTGGATCCCGCCGCGGGCGCTGACATACAAGGAAGAGGAGTCCCGCAAGGCCTTCCAGGACGGCCGGCTGCTGTTCCTGCGGAACTGGCCGTATGCCTACGCGCTGGCCAACGCCCGGTCGTCGAAGGTGGCGGGAAAGTTCGGCGCGGTGCCGCTGCCGGGTCCTGACGGGCCGGGCTCCAGCGCGCTGGGCGGGTCCAATCTTGCGGTCAACGCGCAGTCGCGACACCAGAAGACGGCCACCGAGCTGATCTCCTATCTGACGACCGAGTCGGTACAGCGCCGGGTGCTCACCGAGGGCGCGCTGCCACCGGTGTGGGCCGACCTGTACTCGGATCCGGAACTGGTGCGTCGCTTCCCGTACCTGCCGACGCTCAAGCGGGGCGTCCTGGCGGCCAAGCCGCGCCTCAAGAGCCCGCATTACGACCAGGTGAGCCTGGCGGTTCAGGCCGTCATGCATGACGCGCTGCTCCATCGCCGGAGCACGGATGCCACCGTCGCGCGGCTGACGAGAGAGTTGCGGGCCATCGTCGGCCGCGGCTGAACCCTCACGGCCTTCAGCAGTCCCACCACCCCTGCCCTAGTTACTTGTTAGGTACAGGCTGGCCTCCCAATCTCCCATAAATCCGGGCATCTCGCAGCGACTTTTGACCATTTCGTTGACACTCAAACGACACGCCTACTTAACATGCATGCATAACAGCGATCGCAGCCGCACGGCATGCCCCATGCAAGAACGGGATCACGGCAGATGCTCATAGCCACGGCAGGGAACGGCTCCTCCGCCGACTCCACGCCCTCCCCCTCCCCCGCGCTCTCACCGGCCGCCACCGGGACCCCGTCCCAGGACACGACACAGCGCTGGTGGCGCGACGCGGTGATCTACCAGGTCTACGTCCGCAGCTTCCTCGACAGCACCGGCGACGGCATCGGCGATCTGGCCGGCGTCCGCACCGGGTTGCCCTACCTCAAGAAGCTCGGGGTGGACGGCATCTGGCTCAGCCCCTTCTACCCCTCCCCCCAGCACGACCACGGCTACGACGTCGCGGACTACCGAGACGTGGACCCCGTATACGGCGACCTCGCCGAGTTCGACCTCCTGGTGGCCGACGCCCACCGGCTGGGTCTGAAGGTGCTCCTGGACATCGTCCCCAACCACTGCTCCAGCGAGCACCCGTGGTTCCGGGCCGCGCTGGCGGACGTTCCGGGCAGCCCGGCACGGTCGCTGTTCCACTTCGCCGACGGGCGCGGGGAGTCCGGTGAGCTGCCGCCCAACAACTGGCGGGCGATGTTCGGCGGGCCCGCCTGGTCCCGGATCAAGGAGGCGGACGGCGCGGAGGGCCAGTGGTACCTCCACATGTTCACGCCCGAGCAGCCCGACCTGAACTGGCGCAACCCCGCCGTGGCCGCCGACTTCGACCAGGTGCTGCGCTTCTGGCTGGACCGCGGTGTCGACGGCTTCCGCATCGACGTGGCCGCCGGGCTGTTCAAACACCCCGAGCTCCCCGACTCCCCCGACCCGGCGGCCGACGAGCGGACCCGCGACTCGGTCAATCCGCTGGCCTGGAACCAGCCCGAGGTACACCAGGTGTGGCGCGACTGGCGTGCACTGTGCGAGGAGTACACGGCCCGCGACGGCCATGACCGGCTGCTGGTCGGCGAGGTCTCCGTACGGACGCCGAGCGAACAGGCCGCGTACGTCCGCTCGGACGAGCTGCACCAGGCGTTCTTCTTCCACCTGCTGACCGCGCTCTGGGACGTCGACACCTTCCGCCGGGTCATCTCCGAGGCGCTGACCGACATCGCGGGCACCGGCTCCACGGTCACCTGGGTGCTCAACAACCACGACCAGGTCCGCACCGTCACCCGGTACGCGACCGAACCCGGCGGCAGGGCCGGGAGCACCGCCCCGGAGTCAGCCCCAGCGGCAGCCGGGGAAGAGTCCGAGGGAGGTCTGGGCCCGGCACGCGCCCGCGCGGCCGCCCTGCTGATGCTGGCGCTGCCCGGCGCCGCGTACATCTACCAGGGCGAGGAACTGGGCCTGCCGGAGGTCGTCGACCTACCCGACGAGGTCCTCACCGACCCGATCTACCACCGTACGGGCAGCCGGGAGCACATCCGCGACGGCTGCCGGGTGCCACTGCCCTGGTCCGGGCACGCCTCCCCGTTCGGCTTCACCTCCGGTACCGACGCGGCGCGGCCCTGGCTGCCGCAGCCGGCGTGGTTCGCCGAACACGCCACGGACCGGGCGCTGGCCGACACCCGGTCGTTCTGGCACCTGTACCGCGAAGGGCTGGCGCTGCGCCGCAGTCTTCCGCAGCTCGGCGAAGGCACCCTGCGCTGGCTGGAGTCCCCGCCCCAGGTGCTGGCGTTCGTCCGTGGCGACGGTCTGGTCTGCGCCATCAACTTCGGCACCGAACCGGTGCCGGCCCCCGTACCCGGCACCCCGCTGCTGGCGAGCGGTGACTGCCCCGCAGGAACGCTCCCGGGCTCCACAGCCGCCTGGTGGATGCACGCTCCCGCCCCCCGATAGCCCCACCTCTCCACAGCCCCCTCCCCGTCAGTCCTCCGAAGGGAACCCACGATGAGACGACCCGCAGTACGACACACCCGAGCCGCCGTGTCCGGCGCCGCCGTGCTCGGTCTGGCGCTCTGCGCCACCGCATGCGGCGGCAATGTGTCCGCCGGAGGCAAGAAGCAGGAACTCAACGGCCAGACCGTGAGCGTGGCAGGCGTCTGGACCGGCGTGGAACAGCAGAATTTCAAGAAGGTCCTGGACGCGTTCTCCGAGAAGACCGGCGCGAAGGTCACCTTCTCCTCCACAGGCGACAACGTCTCGACGGTCATCGGCAGCCAGGTCGAAGGCGGCAACGCCCCCGATGTGGTGATGGTCCCCCAGGTCGGTGTGCTCCAGCAGTTCGCCAAGAAGGGCTGGCTCGCTCCCCTGTCGGCGGAGGTCGGCGCCGAGGCCAAGAAGAACTTCGCGCAGGTGTGGAAGGACTACGGCACGGTCGACAAGACCTACTACGGCCTGTACTTCAAGGCCTCGCACAAGTCGACGGTCTGGTACAGCCCGGAAGCGTTCACCCAGGCCGGGGTCACACCCGCGAAGACGTACCAGGAGCTGCTGACGTCGGGCCGTACGCTGTCCGACTCGGGTGTGCCGGCGTTCTCCGTCGCGGGCGAGGCCGGCTGGCCGCTGACCGACTGGTTCGAAAACATCTACCTCTCCCAGGCCGGTCAGGAGAAGTACGACAAGCTCGCCGCCCACAAGATCCCGTGGACGGACCCCAGCGTGGTCAAGGCGCTCACCGCGCTCGGCAAGCTGTTCAGCGACAAGAACCTGGTGGCGGGCGGCGGTTCGGGCGCACTGCGCACCGACTTCCCCGAGTCCGTCCAGCAGGTCTTCGGTCCGGAACCGAAGGCCGCCATGGTCTACGAAGGTGACTTCGTCAGCGCGCTGGTCACCGATGAGCTCCACAAGGAGGTCGGCAAGGACGCCAAGTTCTTCCCCTTCCCCGCGGTCGACGGCGGCAAGGCGCCGGTGGTCAGTGGCGGCGACGCCGCGGTGGTGCTCAAGGCCGGGAAGAACAAGAAGGCCGCGATGGAGCTGGTGAAGTACCTGGCCACTCCCGAGGCGTCCGGCGTCTGGGCCAAGGCGGGCGGCTACATCTCGCCCAACAAGAAGGTGCCCGCCGACGCGTACCACGACGAGGTCGCCCGCAAGGCCGCCAAGTCGCTGACCGACGCCGGGAACTCCGTGCGCTTCGACATGTCCGACCAGGCCCCCGCGGCGTTCGGCGGCACCCAGGGAGCCGGCGAGTGGAAGCTGCTCCAGGACTTCCTGCGCGACCCCTCGGACCCCAAGGGCACGGCCCACAAGCTCGAGGCCGCCGCGGCCAAGGCATACGGAAAGTAAGGACCAAGGGCCCGATCCATGCCTGTCACCACTCCCGCGGTGCCGCCCGCCACGTCGCGCGGCACCGCGTCCCTCCCCCCGGGCGGCACACCCGGCAGGGCACCTGACCCCGTGCGGCGCGCCGCCCGGCGCCGTCGCCGGATCGCCGTGGCCTTCCTGTTTCCCGCGCTGTTGCTGCTGGGCGCCCTGGTCGCGTACCCCATCGTGTTCTCGGTCATCCGCAGCCTGTACGACGCGTCGGGCGACACCTTCGTCGGCGCCGACAACTACACCGCGATGTTCCAGGACCCCGCCACGCTCCGGGCCATCCGCAACAGCGCGATCTGGGTCGTCTTCGCTCCCGCCCTGCTGACCGGACTCGGCCTGGTCCTCGCCGTCCTGACCGAGAAGATCCGCTGGAAGACGGCGTTCAAGCTGCTGATGTTCATGCCGATGGCGATCTCCTTCCTCGCCGCCGGCATCATCTTCCGCCTCGCCTACGAGCAGGATCCGCAGCGCGGTGTGCTCAACGCGATCACCGTGGGCATCCACGACAAGGTCCAGGGCGAGTCCGTCTCCTTCCCCACCGCCAAGACGCGCATCGGCGACAAGCGTCTGGTCAAGGGGAACGACGGCTCCTACCGCACCGCCCGTAGCGCCGGCCCGGGAAACACCGTCAACCTCGGACTGGTCGGCGTCGCGCCCAAGGACATGCCCCCGCAGGCACGGCCGGCCGCCCCGGCAGCCAAGTCCCCGGCCGGCGACGGGGAACTGCGCGGTGTGGTCTACCTCGACTTCACCCCCCGTGGTGGCGGCACACCCGGCACGGTGGACCGCGACGAGCGCGGACTGCCGCAGCTCTCCGTCGAGGCGGTCGACTCGCACGGCAAAGTGGTGGCCACGACCACCACCGCCTCGGACGGCTCCTACCGCCTGCCCCGTCTGGCTCCGGGGTCCTACAAAGTCCAGCTCCCCGCCAAGGATTTCGCCGCCCCCTACGAGGGCATCTCCTGGCTCGGCCCGGCCCTCATCACCCCCGCCATCATCGGCGCCTATATGTGGATCTGGACCGGCTTCGCGCTCGTCCTCATCGGCGCGGGACTCTCCTCGATGCCGCGCGATGTGCTGGAAGCCGCCCGCATGGACGGCGCGAACGAGTGGCAGGTCTTCCGCCGGATCACCGTTCCGCTGCTCGGCCCCGTCCTGGGCGTGGTGTTCGTGACGATGGTGATCAATGTGATGAAGGTCTTCGACCTCGTCTACATCATCGCCCCCGGTCCCGTGCAGCAGGACGCCAACGTCCTGGCCCTGCAGATGTGGCTGGTCTCCTTCGGCGGCGGTAACAACCAGGGCCTCGGCAGCGCCCTCGGTGTCCTGCTGCTGCTCCTGGTGGTCCCGGCCATGGCCCTCAACATCCGACGTTTCCGCAGGAGCCAGTCATGACCACCGCCCCCGGAACCGCCGCACCCCGCAGGCGGGCGACGGCACGGCCGGTGAAGCGTCTCAGCCGCGGCGCGATCCAGCTGTTCCTGCTCCTCGTCGGCCTGGTCTGGGTCACGCCTGCCGCCGGACTCTTCCTCTCCTCGCTGCGTACGGAGGAGAAGAACGCCGGCAGCGGCTGGTGGACCGCGCTCACCGCCCCCGGTCAGCTGTCGCTGGACAACTACACGGCGCTGCTGAAGGAATCGGGCATCGTCCAGGCCTTCTGGAACACCGTACTGATCTCGGTGCCCACCACCCTCCTCGTGGTCGTGATCGCCGCACTGGCCGGCTACGCCTTCGCCTGGATGGAGTTCCCCGGCCGGGACTGGATCTTCCTGGTGGTGGTCGCCATGCTGGTGGTGCCGGTCCAGATCGGACTGCTGCCGGTGGCCCAGATGTTCGGTGCGCTCGGCCTGTTCGGCTCGATCCCCGGCGTGGTCCTCTTCCACACCGCCTACGGGCTTCCGTTCGCCATCTTCCTGCTGCGCAACTACTTCGCGGAGATCCCCAAGGAGATGCTGGAGGCCGCGCGCATGGACGGCGGCGGCGAGTGGCGGATCTTCTCCCAACTGGTCCTGCCGCTGGGCCGTCCCGCCATCGCCAGCCTGGCCATCTTCCAGTTCCTGTGGGTCTGGAACGACATGCTGGTCGCGCTCCTCTTCGCCGACAACACGTCACAGCCGCTGACGGTGGCCCTCCAGTCGCAGATGAGGCAGTTCGGCAGCAACATCGGCGTACTGGCGCCCGGCGCGTTCCTGTCCCTGATCGTGCCGCTGATCGTGTTCTTCGCCTTCCAACGGCATTTCGTGCAGGGGATCATGGCGGGTTCGGTCAAGTAGGAACCCCACTGGTGACGGTGCGATATCCGGGCCCGCCGACGGCGCCATTGCGGCGCGGGCGGGCCCGGCTCGGTATTCGCCCGGCTCGGTATTCGCCCGGCTCGCTCTTCACTCCGCTCGCTCTTCACTCCGCTCGCTCTTCACTCCGCTCGCTCTTCACTCGGCTCGCTCTTCACTCGGCTCGTTATTCGATCGTCCCCTCAGCGTGCGCGGGTTAGGTTGGCGGGATGTCCGAACTGCGAACCGAGCGTCTGCTGCTGCGCGGCTGGCGGGAGTCCGACCTCGCCCCCTGGGCGGCTATGAATGCCGATCCCGAGGTCCGGGCGCACTTCCCCGGGGTGCTCACCCGTGAGCAGAGCGAGGCGTCCGTCGCTCGTTTCCAGGCGGCATTCGAGGCGCGCGGCTGGGGGTGGTGGGCGGTCGAGGTGCGTGCCACCGGAGAATTCATCGGATTCACCGGGCTGGATCCGGTGGAGGAGGCCATGCCGTTCACCGGAGTGGAGGCCGGCTGGCGTCTGGCCCGACCCGCCTGGGGGCACGGCTACGCCACCGAGGCCGCCGAGGCCGCATTGGCCTACGGCTTCACCACCCTCGCCCTGCCGGAGATCCTCGCGGTGACGACCACCACCAACCTCCGGTCGCAGGCCGTGATGCGCCGCATCGGTATGACCCGCAATCCCGCCGACGACTTCGACGACCCCGGCGTGCCCGCCGGCCCGCTGCGCCGGAGCGTGGTCTACCGGATCTCCGCCGAGGAGCAGCGGGCCAAGAAGCACGCGTGAGGACGGGGCGGTGATGTTCACCGGTGCCGTCGAGCGCGGTGCGGTACTTAAGCGGTGCGGCTGACCAAGTTGCGAGAGTCCGTCGCGGCGGCGAACCGCCGGGGTCATGACGGGACTGGGTGACGTGACGGCACGCCGGCCGTACCTCGATGAAGAGCGCCGGTGGCTTGCCCTTGACGCTGCGTCAACTTCTAGCATCGGGGCCATGTCGATCACTGTTCTTGACACCTACTCCGCCATGAGGCGGATCCTGCTGGCCCCGGTCACGGACCGCGTTGACCTGCTGCGTGCGATGCTGGAGCCCACCAGGGGCATGTACCGCTACTACCCCGGCGAGGTCGACCTGGTGGCCTTGCACCTCGAAGCGTCCGGGTTCCCCATCGACCGCGACGAGGAGCGTTGCCTCGACGCGCTCGAAACCCTGGCGGCGGCCGGCGCCTGGGAGCGGATGCAACGCGCCCTCGACGCCGCTCTCACCGTACTGCTGGAGGCGACGCCGGGCCTGGAGACCCCGGACATCACCGTGCTGTTCGTACTCGGCGATCCGGGTGACGAGCACTTCATGGGTCCCTGCAAAGGGTTGACCGGGTTCGGCGGCATCGCGGGCCACATCACTATCACGTTCTGGCCCTTTCCCGAGAACGTGGAGCGGCTGGAGGCCACCGCCGTGCACGAACTCCACCACAACCTGCGATGGGCCCCGGGCGGGGTCGTGTGGGATCCGATGACCGTCACGGTCGGCGAGCACATCGTCGGCGAGGGCCTGGCCGACGCCTTCGCCCGACAGCTCTACGGCGACGAGCTCGGGCCCGCCCGCGTCGGCGTGCCGCACCTGCACGACGACGAGGTCTTCGGCAAGGTGCTCACCGGGCTCGACGTGACAGGCATGGAGAACTTCACTGCCTGGGTGCACGGCGACCCCGGCGCCGAGCACTTGGGCGTCACCCCGGTGGGACTGCCGATGGGCGCCGGCTACGCCGCGGGCAACAGGCTGGTCGACACCTACCTGGCGGCGACCGGACAGACCGCGGCGCAGGCCCTGCACGCCGACAGCTCGGAGATCATCGCCGCCACGCTCGGCCGCGGGTAACACCGGAACAATGGAGTCGACGATCCAGGAGCTCGGGACGCGGGCCGGCATCATCAGCCGCACCCTGCGTCACTACGACCGCGTCGGGCTCTCGGCCCCGCCCCGGGGCGGCGCGAACGGGTTCCGCTACGACGACCCGGGCGCGGTCGCCCGGCTCCAGCGGATCCTGCTCATGCGCCGGCTCGGCATGGGCTTGCCGGCCATCGCCGAGGTCCTGGCCGACGTGTGAAGGCCGGTCCGAGCCGGAGAAGCCGTCACTCCGCTCCCCTCACCCCGGGCGCCGCATGTGCCCATACGGCGCCCTGGGCAATGCACAGTCACCGCCCGGAGAGGGCGGCGGCCGGCGAGGGCAGCGTCTCCAGTCCGGCCGGCAGGGGCCCCGTGTGTATGACACCCAGCCGTTGCGTGGCCCGGGTGAGTGCGACGTACAGGTCGCTGGCTCCGAGCTCCGCCGGTTCCACCACGAGCACCGTGTCGAATTCCAGGCCCTTGGCCTGCCGGGGGTCGATCAGCACCACGGCGCTGGTCAGATCCGGGGAGGCGCCGGCGGAGGCGGCGGGGAGGGCAGCGGAGAGGGCCTCGTGGTGGGAATGCGGGGCGATCACCGCGAGGCGGCCTTCCTCGCCGGTCTCCCGTGCGACCGCCTCGGCGACCGCGCGAGCGAGGTCGTCGGTGCGGTACGCCCAGGGGCGGACGCCGGTGGAGCGGATGGAGCGCGGCGGTTCGAAGGAGGGGTCCGTGGACCGGGGCACCTGCGCCGCCACCTCCATGATCTCGGCCGGCGTCCGGTAGTTGACGCCGAGCCTGACGTGCTGCCAGCGGTCTTCGACGTACGGCGCAAGGATGCTCTCCCACGAGCCGCAGCCACCCGGCTCGGCGGTCTGCGCCGGGTCGCCGACCAGGGTCATGGAGCGGGTGGGGCAGCGGCGCATCAGCAACCGCCACATCATCACGGACAGCTCTTGCGCCTCGTCCACGATGATGTGGCCGAATGCCCAGGTCCGGTCGGCTGCGGCGCGTTCGGCGGCGGTGCGGTGGTCGGCCTCCTCGTGCCGGTCGGCGAGCCGTTCCGCGTCCAGCAGGTCGTGCGCGGCCAGCACCTCCGAATCGTCGTCGTCACGGTCCTCGAACTCCTGGGTACGGGAGCCGTAGGAGAGTTCGAGCACGCCCTGGGCGTACTGGATCTGCTCCTGGCGTTCCGCCTCGGCGGCGGCGCGGGCCGCCGAGTCGTCCTCGCCGAGAAGTTCGGCGGCCTCGTCCAGCAGGGGAATGTCGGCGGGGGTCCAGTCGCCGTCCGCCCGGCGGAGCGCCTCCGCGTCGGCCTCCGGGAGGTGGGCGGGTGCGGCGAGGAAGTCCGCGACCAGCCGCTGCGGTGTCAGGAGGGGCCACAACTCCTCGATGGCACAGTGCACTTCGGGGCTGAGGGCGATCGCCTTGCCGAGCTGGGCGAGGTCGTCGGGGCCGAGGAAATTCGGCCCGCCGAAGGGGTCCGCACCGAGCCGGTCGGCCAGTTGCCCGGTGAGTGCGTCGATGATGCGGAACGCGAAGTGAGGGCGGGCGAGGTTGTGCGGCAGCTTGGTCTCGCGGGCCAGGCGTCGTGCCTCGTGCGCCATGTCCGCGTCCAGCCGCAGCTCGCCGTCCTCGTGGTCGATCACGATCACGGGGTCGGGCAGGGTCTGCCGGTCCTGTACGAAGCGCGCCAGGGCGTCCGCCATCGCCGCACCGCCCTTGACCGTGGCGGCTTCGGCGGTGTCGGTTCCGGTCGCGGTCACGCCCGGGAAGAGCTCAGCGGGTGTGGCGAGCAGGACGCCCGTCTCGCCGAGCGAGGGCAGCACCTCCTCGATGTAGCCGAGGAATGCGGGGTTGGGCCCGACGATCAGCACGGCGCGGCGGGCCAGCAGTTCACGGTGCGCATAGAGCAGGTACGCGGCGCGGTGCAGCGCGACCACGGTCTTGCCGGTGCCGGGGCCGCCCTCCACGACGAGGACGCCGCGGTGCGGTGCGCGGATGATCCCGTCCTGCTCCGCCTGGATGGTCTGCACGATGTCGTGCATCCGTCCGGTGCGCGCCGCGTCCAGCGCGGCCAGCAGCACGGCGTCCGCGTCGGCGCCCTCGTGCCCGGTGCGCAGGGTGTCGGCGAGGTCGAGGATCTCGTCATGGAGGCCGGTGACCCGCCGGCCCTCGGAGGTGATGTGCCGCCTGCGTCGCAGCCCCATCGGCGTGTGTCCGGTGGCGAGGTAGAACGGGCGGGCGACCTCGGCCCGCCAGTCGATGACAAGCGGCGTCCGTTCCGCGTCGTCGCGGCGGATGCCGATGCGGCCGATGTGGTGATCGCGGCCGTCCCGGAATGCCAGCCGTCCGAAGCACAGGCCGTTCTCGCCGGCGTCGAAAGCGGCCAGCAGACCCGAGTGCTCGGCCACCAGCACATCGCGCTCCAGTCGCGCCTGGGCGTTGGTCCCGCCCAGCGGCAGGGCTTCGTCGACCGCCCTTTCGGCGCCGACCCGCAGTTCGGCGAGGCGTTCATAGAGCAGATCAATGAATTCCTGCTCGTCCTGCCATTCCTCGTTTGACAATTCGACTCCGCTCGGATAAAGTTCGGAATGAAGTTGGGCTTGCTTCCCGCATTCACGAAGACACAGAAGCCCTCAATATACACAGAGAAATACCCCGGCCGTCAATTCGGTCCGGGGTATTTCTCTGTGTACTGCGCGAGCTTTACGCGAGAGCCTGCCCGGTCACCTCATGCCTTCCGTCGGAGCGACCGGGCAGGCCTCGGCAACGCGTCCGGTCAGCCCTTGTGGGCGACGTCCACGATCAGCTGGTGACCTGACTGGTGCACCCGGAACGGCAGCTTGGTGCGCAGACCCAGGCCGACCTGGGTCTGCCCCTCGAAGCTCGCCCCGAACTTGGTGTCCTTGAACGTCTTGTATCCGGTGATGTTCACCCCGGGCAGCGCCTTGCCGGCGGTCCCGGCATAGGTGCGCTTGCCGGTGGCCGGGTCGTAGCTGGGCGCGGACACGAATATCTCAAGAATGGCGCCGCCCTTGACGGGTATCCGGTCGCCCGAACCGTCCTGGTGGAACGCGTCGACGTAACCGACGTGGTAGCCGACCTTGCCGGTGGCACCGCTGACGTCGAAGACCATCCGGTCGTAGCACGTGGTGCGGCTGGTCTTGATGTTCTTCAACGGCTTGGTGTTCGCGTCCGTCGCCGACTTGCTGCCGCTGCCCCAAGCGGTCGAGCAGGCCGAGAGGGCCTTGCCCGCCGGGCCGTTCGCGGCTCCGGCCACCCCGGCCGTGGCCGCCACCCCGGCGCCCGCCAGCACGAACGCCGCGGCCATTGTCGCCAACCGTCGCATAAATTACCTCCAGAGAGCTGAATACAGTGCGTGCGGTAGGACGGGCGGGGTTGCGGAGGCGTTGTCCGTCCGTCGACTTTCGGCCGGTGGCAGGGCCAAGTTGTCGCGAAATCGGGGTTGCTGATCAGTCGGAGCCTTCCGGGCGGGGCCCGTCGCCGCCGCGCTCGGTTCGCCCGATGCTCCCGGTGTCCTTGCGGTCGGCCAGGCGGCGCACCCGCAGCGCGACGTCATTCCAGACCGGTTCCGGGAGGTCATGGCCGACCCCCGGCAGCGAGACGAACTGCGCACCGGGGATGCGGGCGGCGACGGCGCGACCGGCGGCCGGTTTGACGAGGGGATCGTCCGCGCCGTGCAGGACCAGGGTCGGCACCGCGATCCGGCTGATGGCGGGACCGTGCCATTGGGCGCCGATCTGACGGCTCTGACTGTGCCGGTCGCGGCTCCCCGCATCGACGAGACCGGTGATCATGTCCCTGGTGGCCTGCTCGTCGAGCGGATGGGCGGGTGAGTGCAGGAGGCGGACGAGGGCGAGCCCGGCCTCGACGTCTCCTTCGGGGGTGGCGGGGTAGCGCATCCGGGCGAGCCTGCCGAGCGTCCCCAGCCGGATATAGCGCAGCGCGCCCAGGCCCGCGACGTCACCGGGAACGGCCGACACCGACGTCAGGGTCCGTACCCGCCGGGGATGGCGCAGTGCGATGCGCTGCGCGACCGCGCCGCCGAGCGACTGGCCGAACAGATGGGCCGAGTCCCAACCCAGCGCATCCAGCACGGCGATGGCGTCGTCGGCCATGTCCTCGGCGGTGTAGGACTCGCCGCGTTTACGGAAGAGCGCGGTGATGGGGTTGCCGGTCGCGGTCGGCGGCAGGTGGGTCGACTCTCCCCCGTCGCGCTGGTCGTAACGGGCCACCGCGAAGCCCTGCGCGGCCAGCGCCTCGGCGAGGCCGCCGGGCCACCAGAGCCGGGAAACGCCGAGTCCGGTCACCAACAGCAGCGGTTCCCCGTCCTGACGTTCCGTCAACCGGTCATGGGCCAGCTCGATGCCGCCGTTGCGAGCCCAGCGGACAGGAGTCCAGGTGGTCATGATGCCCCCTCAATACTGCGATCGGTGTTCGCAGTTATTAGCATAGCCGCCGGATGACGGAGAGGCGTAGGTGAGGGCAGTGGCCGAGGAACCCGGGACGGTGTGGGAACGCCCCGAGCGGGGAGCGCGAGGGCCTGCGCCCGAGCGCAGCCGTGGGCAGATCACCCGAGCCGCGACCCGCCTGGCCGATGCGGACGGGCTGACGGCCGTGTCCGTACGGCAGGTGGCCAAGGAGCTGGGCACCGGCCCCGCGTCCCTCTACCGGTATGTCGCCGGCCGTGACGATCTGGTGGATCTCATGGTGGACGCCGCGACCGGCGGGATCGACCTCACCGTGGCCTTGACCGGGGATCCGGTGACGGACCTGGTGGCGTTGGCCTCCCGTACCCAGCAGGCCCATTTCCGGCACCCCTGGCTGCTGGAGGTGACGCCGGAGGCGATGCGGGTGGGCCCGTGCGGCCTGGACTACCTCGAATACGCCCTCGGGGCCCTGGCTCCGGTGCGGATGACTGGCCAGGCCAAGCTGGAGGCCGTCGCCGTACTGAGCGCGCTGGTCGCGATGCTCTCCCGGGCGGCGCTGCACAGCCGCAGGGCACCCACTGCCCGTCAGGCGGCACAGGCCGCCTACCTCACGAAGGCGGCCCGGCAGGGCGCGCATCCGCTGCTCGCGGAGGCGCTGGCCGGGCAAGCGGCGGCAGACCCGGCGCAGGATGCCGAGGCCCTGTCCGAGTGGGTGGTCCGCCGGGTGCTGGCGGGCCTGCTCGCCCCCGATGCGGGGGCGCCGTCGCCGCTGCCGGAGTAAGCCTCGGGGCAGCGCCCGGCGCACTCCGGCGGGACGGCGCCGCGGCGAGCCGTCAGGCGTCGACCACGTCGACGGTCACGCCCCTGCGCCGCAGTTCGGCCAGCTCCTCGGCCGGCGCGCCGCGGTCGGTGACGACCCGGTCGTAGCGGGCGATGTCGCTGTAGGCGTGGGTGGCGGTCTTGCCGAACTTGGTGTGGTCCACCAGCAGCAGCGACCGCTGGGCGCAGTCCAGCACGGCTTCCTTGATCTCGGCGTAGTCGCGGATCGGATGGAAGAGCCGGCCGCCGAGGACGGACACCGCCGACATCACGGCGAGGTCGGCGTGGATACGGCCGAGGGCGCGCAGCACGTCGGGGCCGACACAGGAGCCGAACTCGCCCCGGTAGCGGCCGCCGAGGAGGGTGACATCGGCCCCCGGTGTCTCGTCGAACAGCCGGGCCACACCGAGGGAGTTGGTGACCACGGTGACCGCTTCGGTCCGCGCGATGAGGGCCGCGAGGGGGAAGACCGTGGTCGAGTCGTCCAGCACGACGGTGCTGCCGGGGCGGATCTCGTCGGCGACGGCGGCACACAGCGCCTCCTTCACCGCGCGGTTCACGCCGATCCGGAAGCGGGTGGCGGTCTCCATGGTGAGGGACGGGAACGGCGCGGCGCGGCCGCGTTCCTTGCGCAGCAGCCGGCGTTCGGCGAGCTGGTCCAGATCGCGGTGCATGGTCGCGAGGCTGACCCCGAAGCGTCTGGCGAGGTCGTCGATGCGCACTTCTCCGTGCTCGACGACATGCGCCAGTACGTCCTGCCGTCGCCGGTCGACCTCGGCCAGCGACGACCGTGTGGAAGCCATCGGGGCCGCCCCTTTCCGGTCGGACAGCGGCGGCGCGCCTACCGCTGCGGGTAGATGACGGCCTTCACGGCAGTCGCGTCGTGGGTGGCGACGGTCAGTGCGCTCTCGGCCTCGGCAAGACCGTAACCGTGCGAGACCAGGGAGTCGAGCCGGACCGTTCCCGACTCCACCAGGGCCGTCGCGGCGGGCCAGGTATGGGCGTAGCGGAAGGTACCGGTGACTTCCAGCTCGTAGTTCTGCACCCGGCTCACGGGCAGGGGCACCTCGGCGCCGCCCATGCCGATGAGCACCACCCGGCCGGCCCGGCCCACGGTACGGATCGCCTCGCTGCTCACCGCGGGAACGCCGGAGCACTCCAGCAGGACGGTGGGCGTGTAGTCCGCCGCGGACAGCGGGGTGCGGGAGACGTCGACGGCGGTGGCGCCGGTGGCCCGGGCGAGGTCGAGGCGGTGCGGGAGCACGTCGGTGACCAGCACCTCCCGTGCGCCGTAGGCCCGTGCGGTCTGGGCGGCGACCAGGCCGATGGGCCCGGCGCCGGTGATCAGAACGCGGTCACCGGGGGCGACGCGGGCCTTGCGGCAGGCCCAGACCGCCACGGACAGCGGTTCCAGCAGCGCGGCCTCCTCGACGGTGAGGGAATCGGGGACCTCGTGGGCGAAGTCCTGGTGCACGGCCAGGTATTCGCAGAAGGCGCCGTCGACCGGCGGCGTGGCGAGGAAGCGCATGTCCGGGCACAGGTTGTAGCGGCCCGGACGGCATTCGCCGCAGCTGCCGCAGGGCGTGCCGGGTTCGATGGAGACGCGCCGGCCCATCCGGCGCGCGTCGGCCCCCGGCCCGCAGGCGACCACCGTGCCGGCCGCCTCGTGCCCCAGCACGAGCGGCTCCCGTACGACGAAGTCGCCGATGCGCCCGTGCCGGTAGTAGTGCACATCCGAGCCGCAGGTCCCGACCGCCTCGACACGGACCAGGACCTCCCCCGGGCCGGGGGCGGGCACGGGGCGTTCTTCGATGCTCAGCTGCCCGGGTCCGTGCAGTACGGCGGCACGCATGGTGGCGGGAATCCCGGATGTGACGGTCATGGCGGGCTCACGGCTCTCTCGGGGGCGGGGATGGGGCGGGGCGTGGCGCGATCCGGCTCCGGACCGGTGCGCGCCCCTTGTTTTTCAGCACGGTACCGCTTCTTTTTTTATCAGAGGAGTCTTGACTTCGCACAAAATGCGAGAAGACTTTGCGCGGACTCACCGCCGGCCGACGTCTGTGCGGATGCGTCCCTCCCCCTTGCTCACCCGGTTCAAGATCAGCCCTTTGGAGAGTCCATGCGCAGCTCCGCTCACCCCCGACCGGCGCGCACACCGGTCACCGGTCCCCCGCCGACCGGCCGCTCGCGCTCCGCCCGTCTGGGCATACCTCCGGCTCTGACCTGGGGCTTCGTGGGAGTCCTGCTGTTCATGACCGGCGACGGCGTGGAGACCGGCTTCTTCTCGAAGTATCTGGCCGACCATGGTCTGGCCAAGGCTGACGCGGCGGTGATCATCGCGGTCTACGGCATCACGGTCGCCGTCGGCGCCTGGCTCTCGGGAGCCCTCTCGGACCTGTGGGGGCCGCGGCGGGTCATGACGGCGGGCTTCGCCATCTGGCTCGTCTTCCAAGTGCTCATGCTGACCGTGGCACTGCCGGCCATGAACTATTGGCTGCTGCTGCTCCTCTATGGACTGCGCGGGTTCGGGTACCCCTTGTTCGCCTACGGGTTCCTGGTGTGGGTCACCGCGGCGACGCCGCCGCATCGGCTGGGTACGGCGGTCGGCTGGTACTGGTTCGCCTTCACCGGCGGCCTGCCCACCCTCGGCTCGCTGGTCGCCGGCACCACGATCCCGCTGGTCGGCTCCTACGACACCCTCTGGATCGCCCTCGGCCTGGTGGCACTCGGCGGCCTGCTCGCCCTGCTGCTGGTGCGCGAGCCCACCGGCCGGACCGGACTCGCTCCGGACGGCGGGCGTGCGCTGGCCACGCTGGCGGGCAGCATCTCGATCATGCGGCGGCGCCCGCGGGTGGCGGTCGGCGCCGCGGTGCGCGTCTTCAGCACCGGTTCGCAGTTCGGTTTCCTGGTCTGTCTGCCGTTCTTCTTCACCGAGACGGTCGGCTTCAGCACCTCGGCCTGGCTGCGTCTGCTCAGCGTGATGTTCGCCGCGAACATCTTCGCCAACCTGTTCTTCGGCGCCGTCGGCGACCGCCTCGGATGGCAGCGCACGATGACCTGGTTCGGTGCCGTGGCCTGCGCCGTGACCTGTCTGGCGCTCTACTACGTACCGGTCGTGGCGGGCCCGCACTTCGGCGCGGCGGCGGCGGCCGCCGCGCTCTACGGCATCGCCCTCGCCGGCTACGTACCGATCTCGGCCCTGGTCCCCGCGCTGGCGCCACGGCACAAGGGGCAGGCCATGTCCGCCCTCAACCTGGGCGCCGGAGCGAGCACCTTCGCGGGCCCGGCCATCGTCGCCATTGCCCTGGGCCCGGTCGGCGTCGAGGGCATCGTGTGGGTCTTCGCCGCCCTGCACCTCGCCACCGCCGTCGCCATCCGCTTCCTCGAACCCGACCCGGAGTTCACCTCGCCCGGCGCCTCACCGGCCGTCGATCACGCGGACCTTCCCGCCGGGCGCCACTGAAAGGACCGCTCACCAGGACCACTCACACCGACGCCTGTGCGGCGGCGCGTTCGCGGGCCGCCGCGGCGCGGGCCGGGTCGCCGTGCCGTTCCTCGAGCCGGGACATGGCCGACCAGTTGTACGGGCAGACCGGGCGCAGCTGGATACGCTCGCTGAGCAGCGTCCGCGCCAGGTCGGCGCGGTCCGCGCGGATGGCCGCTTCCACGAGCGTCCGCTGGATCGCGTCCCGCTGGGCGTGACTGCCGCCGAAGCTGTGCAGGCGGTGGCGGACCGGCAGCAGCAGATCGACGGCCCGGCCGTAGTCCTGCTGTCCGTAGGCGATCAGTGCGCGGCATACGGGCAGCCCGATCTCTGCCGTCATTCCGTGGTTGGACACGCCGGGCTCCGCCGCCACCCAGCCTTCCCGGTCCCGGACCAGGCGCTGTGCCTGGGCGACGCGACCTGCCCCGACATAGGCCATGACCGCATGTGCGTCGTTGAAGGCGTAGTGCGGGCCGTCCTGGCGGCTCTCCCAGGCGTCGGCGAGCCTGGCCCACCGTGCGCTCTGTTCGTCCTCTGCCAGATACAGCCGCCACAACAGGGCCGCGGCGTCCAGCAGTTCCATCGCCACCCCCGCCGAACCCTCGTGATGAAGCGCGGAGTCATAGATCTCCAGCACCCCGGCGACGTCTCCCAGCTCCAGTGTGTAGAGGGCGTAGTGCCACCAGTTGTGCACGGTGAGCAGGCTGCCGTGGGCCCAGTCGTCCGTACGGGCGTCGAGAAAGCGGATCCCGTCCGTGAAGCGTCCCCGCATCTCGTAGGTGTGCACCACGCCGTGGATGCCCCATACGTCGCCGGGATGCTGCCCAAGGGCCGCCAGGCCGACCTCCTCCGCCCGTTCGTAATGGCCCGACTCCTCCAGGCCGAACGCATACATGCCGAGCAGTGGACCGTGGTGCGGGTCGTCCTCGTCCCAGGCGTGCAGTGCTCCGCCGACGCGGTCCCGGAGGCGCTGGGCGTCCCCGGTGAGGAAGTCGTGCTGATGCCCTGCGAAGAGCGCCAGCGCATCGCGCGGAAAGGCGATGGTGAGGTCACCGAGGATGCGGCCGGCGCCATGGAGGTCGCCGTCCAGCCATGCCGTTGCGGCGGAGAGATGCATACGTTCCCGGGGTGTCAGCCCGTCGGCGTCCAGGGCGGAACGGAAGCAGACGAAGTGCTCCCGGGCCTCGGCCGCATCCTTCTCCTCCGTTCCCAGCACCCCCAGATAAGCGACCAGCGTCTGGCCCATCACCGACCGCGGCGAGGCCGCCAGTACGGACTGTGCGGTCTCTGCGACCTGGGGCCGGAAGAACAGCAGGTCGTCCAGAGCCTGTTCGTAGTGGGTAAGGGCCTCGGCGCCGGTTCCGCTCATCAGGTGACCGTGGCGGTCCGCTGTCATGGGTGACTCCTGCCGCGTGCGTAGGGGGTTCGGAGACCGTCCCGCATCCGGGAACCGGGCGCGCAGCCGGTGTTCGCGCCTTCGGTCCCCGATGCCGGGCCGACACCTGCCGTCGGCAGCTCCATGTCTACCCGCTCTGTGGCAAAAGCCGCGACGGCCTGCGGCCGTGCGCGGAAGCCTGGAGGCAGAGCTGATGCCCGGCATTTCTGACACGTTTCCGAGATCGCAGCAAAGGGGTGCCACTCGATCGAGTGGCACCCCTTTGCTGTCTCTCGCGCGGCAGGCGACCGGCGCGATCCTCGTCGAGGCCGAGGCCGAGGCTGTCGGCGGCAGCGACGGTGCGTGAAAGACAGTCACATCACCGCGTCGGTCTGCAGCGGACCTGCGGTGCCCCGCAGTTCACCGACGCGGACCGCCTCCTCGTCGGCGAGGTGGACGGTAGTGCTGCCCTCGGCTCTCGATCAGGTCTCAGCGGCGGGTTTCGACCTTCAGGTCGCCGTGGGTCACCGCGCGCATCCTGTCGCCGGCGAGCATGCCGTGCGGGAAGCCGAGCTCGATCACGCCGGCCGCGTCGAGGCGGGCCAGTTGGGAGGCCGTGAAGTCCACCTCCAGGGCGCCCAGATTGTCCTCCAGCTGTGCGAGAGTGCGGGCGCCGATGAGCGATGCCGTCACACCCGGTTTCTGCAGGGTCCAGGCCAGCCCGACCTGGGCGGTGGTGCGGCCCAGCTCCGTGGCGACCTCCTTCACGACATCGGCGATGTCCAAGTTGCGTTCGGTGAGCCCGCCGTTGGCGATGTTGAAATTCCTACGGGTGCCGTCGTCGACCGCGGCGTTCGTCGCGGTCAGGTCGTCGCGGCTGTACTTGCCGGTGAGCACCCCGCCGGCCAGGGGCGAGTACGGCACCACGCCCAACCCCACCTCGCGTGCCATGGGGATCAGGTCACGTTCGCCGGTACGCTCGATCAGGTTGTATTCGATCTGCAGCGCGACCAGCGGCGACCAGCCGCGCAGGTCGGCGATCGCCTGCATGCGTGACACCTGCCAGGCCGGAACGTTGGACATCGCCACGTACAAGACCTTCCCCTGCCGGACCAGATCGTCCATGCCGCGCAGGATCTCCTCGACCGGCGTCGTGAAATCCCACACGTGCAGGTAGAGCAGATCGATGTAGTCCGTATTCAGCTGTCGCAGACTGGCGTCCACCGAGGCGAACAGGCTCTTGCGGTGCGGGCCCCCGGAATTCGGATCGCCGGGCCGGCGCAGCGTCGCGTATTTCGTTGCCAGCACCAGGCTTTCGCGGTTGTCGCGGGTGAATTCGCCCAGCAGGCACTCGGATCTGCCATGGGTGTAGGTGCTGGCGGTGTCGATGAAGTTGCCGCCGCGCTCGACGTAGAGGTCGAACAGCTTGCGCGCCTCGTCCCGCTCGGCGCCCCAGCCCCAATCGGTGCCGAAGGTCGCCGCGCCCAGGGCCAGCGGTGAGACACGCAGCCCGGAGCGGCCCAGCAGCCGGTAGGTGTCGAGGGTGAGCGACATCGTGTCCTCCTGTGCTTGTGATCTGTTGTCGAAAACAACTCTGGGACCGCCGCCTGCCGGGGATAAGGGAGAGAAGTTCCTGGGAATGCCAGTCCTACCCTGGCTGTTGGATCGCACATGATGCCCCGCACCGTGGACACGACACAGGAGTTGGCCGCGTTCCTGCGGGCCCGGCGCGAACGCCTGGATCCCCACGATTTCGGTCTGCCGTCGCGTCGGCAGGCCCGGCGGACGCCGGGATTGCGCCGCGAAGAGGTCGCCGAACTGGCCGGGGTCAGCATCGACTACATCGTGCGGCTGGAACAGGGCCGCGGGCTGCGGCCGTCAGCGAACGTGGTGGAGGCGCTGGCCCGGGCGCTGCGCCTGGCCCCCGACGAGCGTGCCTACCTCTTCAACCTGGCCCAGCAGCGCCCCCGCACCGCCGACAAGCCCGCCACCACTGCTGCGCCGCCGCTGGCCGGGCTGGTCGCCGACCTGGCGCCGCTGCCGGCCATGCTGATGAACCACCGCTACGACATCCTGGCCTGGAACCGCGAAATGGCGAGGCTGCTCCTGGATTTCGACACCCTGCCGTCGTCGCAGCGCAATGCGATGTGGCTGTGCCTGATGCATCCGGAGATGCGTGAGTTCTATGCCGACCGCGAACGCGTCGTGCGGGAGGGGATCGCCCACCTGCGCGCTGCGTGGGCCGCGCATCCGGAGGATCAGGCGTTGACCGACCTCATCACCGAATGCACCACTCGTGACGAGGAATTCGCGCGATGGTGGGCCGAGCGGGACATCAAGGTCAACGGCCGCGGGCGCAAGGTGATGCGGCATCCTGACGTCGGTGTGATCGCAGTGCATTTCGAAGTGCTGATGCCACTTCAAGATCCGGACCAGCGGTTGGTGATCTACCGCGCGGCGGACGATGAGAGCCGGTCGGCATTGGACCGGTTGTGCGCACGGTGAGGTCGAACCGTCCCTTCTCGAAGGGCCCGAACTGACCCGTCGCAGCGGCCGGAGTTCGAGGAGATCCGGGAGACCGCTCGCCGGCAGGTCGCCGCCCGGCTGTCACGACTCCAGAAGCGGGCGTGAGGAAATGCCACCCGTCCTGAGACACGAGCCGCCCGGCGGATGAGACAGCCCGAGCACCCGCTGGGCAGTGCAACGCCCCGTGCTACGAGCCGCGAGGCCCCACCCTTCCGCCCCCACTCCCGGACCACCGTGGAAACGTCCGCTTCATCTGGGAAGACGTTGCGGGAAACACAGGCTCCCTAATGTCCCGCCATGGACACAGGACCCGATCGGGTGGTCCGGCACCACACCGTACGAGCCCGGTCCCCCTCGTGCGCATCACCGCACTCCCGCTTGCCCCCCGCCCGCGCGCGTGACTCGGCCGCCCCTGCCGTGGGCGCGGACGGGCGTCGCATTCCCACTGCCCCCTCAGGAGGTCCGGCATGAGCGTCGAGCCACAACTGACAGCCCCCGCCAGCAGCCATCGGCCCCCGCCCACCGAGGCACCCGTCGGCAAAGCCACCGACGAGACCCTGGAGGACTACACCCTCCGGTTCGCCCCGCGCAGCTACCGCCGTTGGACACCGATGGTCGTGGCGACCACCGCACTGGGCGGCATTGCGTACATGGCCGACTTCTCGATCGGTGCGGGCATCGGCCTCACGCACGGCACGGGGAACGCACTGGCCGCGATCCTCCTCGCCGCGGTGGTCATCTTCGTCACCGGCTTCCCCCTCGCCTACTACGCGGCGCGCTACAACATCGACCTGGACCTGATCACCCGGGGTTCGGGCTTCGGCTACTACGGCTCGGTACTGACCAGCGTCATCTTCGCCAGCTTCACCTTCATCTTCTTCGCCCTCGAAGGCTCGATCATGGCGCAGGGCCTGAAGCTGGGCTTCGGGCTGCCCCTGTGGCTGGGCTATGTGATGTCGACCTGCATGGTGATCCCCCTGGTCATCTACGGGATGAAGGCGCTGAGCAAGCTTCAGGTCTGGACGACCCCGATCTGGCTGCTGCTGATGGTGGGACCGCTGCTCTACCTGGTCGCCACCGACCCCGGCACGGTGCACACCTTCCTCACGTACAAAGGCTCCCAGGGCGACGGGGGGATCAACGCCGCCTCGGTGCTGCTCGGCGCGGGCGTGTGTCTGTCGCTGATCGCGCAGATCGGCGAACAGGTCGACTATCTGCGCTTCATGCCTCCCAGGACCGCGCAGAACCGGCGCGCCTGGTGGACGGCCGTGGTGATGGCGGGCCCCGGATGGGTCGTACTCGGCGCACTCAAGCAGGCCATCGGTGTCTTCCTGGCCGTCTACATCCTCGCCGAGGCGGGCGCGGCCTCGGCCACCGAGCCCATCCAGCAGTTCACCGGCGCCTTCACGGCCATGATGCCGTCCTGGCTGGTCATCCCGCTGGCCGTGGTGCTGGTCGTGATCAGCCAGATCAAGATCAACGTCACCAATGCCTACTCCGGTTCGCTGGCGTGGACGAACTCCTTCACCCGGGTCACCAAGCGCTATCCGGGCCGGATGGTGTTCGTGCTCGCCAATCTGGCGTTCGCACTGACGCTGATGGAGGCGGACATGTTCAGCTTCCTCAACAGCATCCTGGGGTTCTATTCCAATTGCGCCATCGCCTGGATCGTCACGGTCGCCACCGACATCATCGTCAACAAGTACCTGCTCAAAATCTCCCCGCAGGCCCCCGAGTTCCGCCGCGGGATGCTCTACGCGGTCAACCCGGTGGGAGTGGTCGCCTTCACCGCCGCTTCCGGCCTGTCGATCGCCATGTACTTCCACGCCCTGGGTGACGCTCTCCAGCCGTACTCGCCTGTCGCGGCAGCTCTCCTCGCCTTCGTCCTCACCCCGTTGATGGCCGTCCTGACCAAGGGCCGGTTCTATCTGCGGCGCACCTCCGACGGGATCGACGCTCCGCTGCTGGATCCGGACGGCAACCCCAGTGCGGCCCTGTACGAGTGCCATGTCTGCCGACAGGAGTTCGAGCGCCCGGACCTCGCCGCCTGCCACCGTCATGCCGCGGTGGTCTGCTCCCTGTGCCTGAGCACCGACAGGACCGGTGCTCACGTCCTGCCGGCGGCGCCTGCTTGATACAGCGGCCACGGCAGTCAACACCGACAGCCATATCACCTAAAAGTCTGCTCTTCGCGTCCGCTGTCTCTGGAGTGGGAGCCGGTGGGGAACGACAGCCTTGTACGGGCGGCTCACAGCCGTGGCGCAACGCGCCCTAGGGGGTGTCGCAGCGCCATGTGCCGTAGTTCTTCCACCAGTTAAGGAGACTGACCGATGGCTCACCGGATCAAGACTGCCCTCGCGACTGCGGGCGCCTGCGCCGTCGTCCTCGGCGGGGCAGGTATGGCCACCGCCGACAGCGGCGCCCAGTCGGCCGCCGTCAACTCACCCGGCATCGTGTCCGGCAACGTCATCCAGGCTCCCATCCATATTCCGGTCCATGTCTGCGGCAACACCATCAGCGTCATCGGACTGCTCAACCCCGCCTTCGGCGACCCCTGCTGAGCGACTGACGCCCTCTCGGCGCATGGTGGTTCGGGCGGCCGGCGTCTCCCGACGTCCGCCGCCCGATGCGGCCCCCGGGTGCAATCCCGGGGGCCGCTTTCACGCCGGAAAACGCCGTGCGCGGCGTCGTGGGCCGGTATAGCGTCAGCGCTGATGCCCGGGTCGAACACTGCTGGTTCGAGGTCGTCCTTCTCGGCCGGCCGGGCGTGGGGCCGCACGCCGGGCATATGGAGGCCATCCGGGAGCTTCTCGACGGCCAGAAGGGCTACTACTGACGGGGCGCAGTTCAGCCGCCCGGGGCGGTGAGCTGCACCTGCCGCAGAAACGTCGCGTTGTCGGGCGTGCGCCGGACCTTGTCGAGCAGAGACTCCAGACCCGTCTGCCCGTCCCCGGTCCGGAGGGCGCGGCGCAGTCGGCGCGTGGCGGTCAACTCGGCTTCCGGAAGCAATAGTTCCTCGCGGCGGGTGCCCGAGGCGGTGACATTGACCGCCGGATAGAGCCGCTTGCCGGCGAGTGCGCGGTCCAGGCGGAGTTCCATATTGCCGGTGCTCTTCAATTCCTCGAAGAAGTAATCGTCGGCCCGGGAACCGGTCTCCACCAGCGCCGTGGCGAGGATGGTCAGCGACCCGCCCTCTTCCGCGAGACGTGCCGCGCCGAAGAGCCGCTTGGGGCCGAGGAGCGCGGCGGCGTCCACACCTCCGCTCAGCGTCCGGCCGCCCGACGTGGCGGCGTTGTTGTGCGCCCGGCACAGACGGGTGAGGGAGTCGAGGAGCAGCACGACGTCCTGGCCCTGCTCGACGAGTCGTTTGGCGCGTTCCACTGCCAGTTCGGCGAGGGCGATGTGCTCTTTCGCCGGCCGGTCGAAGGTCGAGGCGAGCACCTCTCCGCGCACCGAACGGCGCATGTCGGTGACTTCCTCCGGTCGTTCGTCGATCAGCACGACCATCAAGTGGGATGCGGGGTGGTTCTCGGCGACGGCGGCGGCGAGTTGTTGCAGCAGTACCGTCTTTCCGGTCTTCGGCGGGGCCACGATCAGCCCCCGTTGTCCCTTGCCGATCGGTGCGACCAGATCGACGATGCGCGGTGTCAGGCCGCCGTTCGGCCTTTCGAGGCGCATACGGTGCCGCGGGTGCAGCGGCGTGAGATCACGGAAATGCGGCCGCCCGCGCAAGGCGTCCGGCCGGCGTCCATTGACCGATTCGAGCTGCGCGAGCGAGCGCGGCCGGCTGCACGTCCCTACGACGAAATCGCCTTTGCGCAGGCCCGCTCCACGGATCAGCGCTGCGGGCACCCGGACGTCGACGGGCGAGGCAAGGCAGCCCGCCCTGCGAAGAAACCCGCATTCCTGCCGGTCGTTCGCGATATCCAGGACGCCGGCCGCCGAGACGGCGGATTGCGCCGAGGCTGCCGCAGCAGGCCGTTCAAGGGGGACGGCAGCAGAACGGGAAACGTTCATGGTGGACGTGCCGATGTGGGTATCAGTCGTCATGGTGTCCTCTCGGGACCTTCCTACAGGGGCCGTTGTGGGAGGGGAATCCGGCAGCAAAGGGCGGTGAGATCACGCCCCGCAGGCGGGCAGAAGGCCCGCGGCCGGAAAGGAAAAGTGGAGCCGCATCGCTGAACTGCGGGTGTGGAACTGTCCGTGCTGGATCGCCGGTCGAGAAAAGACGGGCGCGACAGTGATGCGCAAACAATGCAAGGGAAGTTAAGCACCGGCGCCGAAATTGCGGCAAGCACAAATGCGTTCCGTTTGCACGGTACCACACGGCGCGGCCGATGCGGCATGGTGCGGACCGGTTCTATGCTGAGGGCAATGTTCGCACCTCAGGGTCCCACCGTCCGTGAACTCGCCGTGCAGGCGCTGTCCTCCGTCGAGCGCGGCTATGACCTGCTCGCGCCGAAATTCGACCACACGCCGTTCCGGACCCCGGAAGCGGTGCTGACGCCCGTGGCACAAGCACTGCGGAGGCTCGGGCCGTTCGACAGCGGCCTCGACCTGTGCTGCGGGACCGGGGCGGGCATGGACGTACTGGGGCAGGTCTGCCGGGAGCGGGTCACCGGAATCGATCTCAGCGCGGGCATGCTGGCCGAGGGCCGCGCCGGTGAGCGGGTGACCGCGGGCGCGCCGCGTACCGAGTGGGTGCGTGCGGACGCGCGGGCGCTGCCCTTCGGGCCGGTCTTCGACCTCGCGGTGAGCTTCGGTGCGTTCGGGCATTTTCTGCCCCGGGAGCGGCCGGGGCTGTTCGCGCAGGTGCACTCCGTTCTGCGGCCCGGTGGCCGGTTCGTCTTCCCGATCGGGGCTCCGCCGCGGCCGGGGTCGCCCGGCTACTGGACGTTGCTGGCTTTCGACGCGGCGATGCGGGTCCGCAATGCACTGTGGCGGCCGAGCTTCGTCATGTACTACCGGACGTTCCGGCTCGCCGACGTGCGTGCGGAGCTGATGCGTACGGGCTTCGATGTGCAGCTGTACGCCCTGCCGGAGCTCGGCCGGCGCCCCGACGGCAGCCCGCGGTGCCGTCTGGTGGTGGCCACGCGGGCTGCCTGAGGAGGGGGCGCGCCGTCACCACCGCACTTCGGTGAAGTCGACGGGCTGCGGCCGGAGTTCGCGGGTACGCGCCGTCAGCTGTCCGAGGCGGCGCGTCATCTCCCCTGCGGGGAGCTGCTTGCGGTCACCATGGCCGGGCAGCACCCACTCGAAGCGCAGCCGAGGGGTGGTGCGTGCCAGGGAGGCGGCCAGTTCCACGATCGAGTACCAGGTGACGGAGGCGGCTACCTCCAGATCTCCTGTGGTGCGTGACCAGTAGAAACTGTCGCCGCTGAAGCAGTAGCGCGTATCGGCGAGGTAGAGCACGCTGCCGCGCGTATGGCCGGGGAGCGGATACGCGGTGACGCCCTCGCCGATCTCGACCGGGTCGGTGCCCCGCATGATGCGGTCCGCGTCCGGAGCGGCGTCGAGATCGCCCTCGTGGATCCACAGCCGGGCCCCGAACCGGTCGGCGTAGCGGCGGCCGTGTGCCGCGTGGTCCCGGTGCGTGAGCAGGACGTCGGTGACCGGGCCCAGCGCCTCGTAGCGGTCGGCCAGACCGCTGCTCCACCGGGGCGTATCGATCATCATCAGGTGTCCGGCGGGCCGGCGCAGCAGGTAGGAGTTCGCACCGGCCGTGTGGCGGGAGTTGTGGCCGCAGAGCTGGACGGTGTCGTCCAGCGCGAGGGGAAAGGGGTCGAGGTCGGGGGTGAGGCGCCGGGCGGGGTGCCGGATCGACCGGGTGTGGCAGGCGAACGCGGCGGCATACAACTGCCGGTTCTGCGCCTCGTTTTCCGGCTGCCGGAACACTTCCGCGCGTCCGTTCCTCTCGCGGATCACCTCAGGTGCGAGCTGCCTGGCGACATCACAGTTGGTGCAGCGCGCGTCGACGTGCCAGCCTCCGCCGGTCTCCTCCTCCGGTACCCCCGCGGGTAACAGCTTCTCGGTCATGACAGGTCCGTCCCTTCTGGTCCGGATGGGCAGGTGAATGAGTGGTCAGCGCACGCCGACAACAGAAGTACCCCGCCGTGGACCGGAAGCGGAAGAGGGGGCGGATCTTGTGCTTTGCGCCGGGAACGTCTCTGCCGGGCAGCCGGCGGACGCAGAGAAATGGGCGTTTTGTGGAGGTATGCCGTGTCTGCTGACCGGATGCTGTGAGCGGCAAGGCAGAGCTCCGGTCCCGCGACGTTTCAGACGGCCGTGCTGCACGCGGCGCGCAGCCGGCGAAGGGTCACCCGCATGCCGACGCGATTGCGGGCGGCGCGGCGGGCGGCCGGGGTTCCGGTGAAGACCAGTCCCAGCAGTTCGGCGATCCGGCGACGCCATCCGCGGCGCCGGAGGTCGATCCAGTATTCGGTGACCAGCGTGCCGTGCTCCGTCGGGATCAGGCGATAGCCCCAGCGCGCGACCGGCAGGCCGAACGTGATGTTGTCGAAGGCGAACTCCCTGCCGGGGTCGGCGATGACGATCCGGCAGGTGGCGAACCAGATCCAGCAGGCTTTCCGGTTGACTCCCACGAAGCGGTCGCCGCGGGGCCACACCCCGATGACCTCGGGGCTCCAGTCCTTCATCCGCCGGATGTCCGCGAGGGCCGCGTAGACGGCTTGCGGAGGGAGGGGGACCTCCAGGGATTCCTCCACGCTCCATACCCGGGCGGTCACTGCGCGGTCTCCGGCGCCCACGAGCCGCGCATCCCGGCCGTGACGACCGTGGCGGCATCGAGAACATGACGGGTGAGGTCCGGCGTATCAGTGAGGCTGGTGATGTGTCCGCAGCCCGGCCGGATGATGAGGCGCCCGTCGCGGCAGGCGTTGAGGAAGAGGCGTTCGTCGCGGCGGAAGTGGTCGCGCTCGCCGTTCACCAGCCAGACCGGACCCGGATACGCGGAGAGCGATGCCCGCGGATCCATCTCACGAACCGCCTTGACGACGCTCGGTGCGACCTCGCTGCTCAGTCCGCCGGAGACCATGGCGTGCGCCTGGGGGCGGGGCAGGGCACGGCGGAACGCGAAGGCGCTGAGCCGATCGGCCTGTCGAGGATGTCCGGCCGCGAGCCGCGCCGCCCCCCGGTAGACGGCACCGAACAGCCCGCGCGGGACCGCCGTACAGCCCATGGCGACCATGCCGAGGACGCGGTCCGGATGGGCACCGGCGGTGGCAAGGGCGACATAGCCGCCCAGGGACAGCCCCACCAGCAGTGCGCGGCCGCCGAGTTCGTCCACGGCTGCGGTCACCGCCGCCACGGCGCCGGGGATGCTGAACGGCTCGCCTCTCCGGCTCCCGTGGCCGGGCAGGTCGGGCGCCGCCACGGGATGGCGCTTTCCGATCGTGTGGATCACGGGTCGCCACATCGCACCGCTCACACGCGTGCCGTGCACGAAAACGATGGGCAGACCGGCTTCATTGGGCTCCATGCCCGGCACGCTACAGCAAACACAACGCAACGTTGCGTTGTTTTTGGTGCTAATCTCGCCCCATGAGTGAGAAGCGGAGCGAGGCGCGGCAGGGCGGCGGCCCACGGAAGGCGCAGGAAATCTTCGACGCCACACTGGATCTGCTCGCGGAAAAGGGTTACGAGGGGCTGACCATCGAGGGGGTCGCCCAGCGATCCGGCGTCAACAAGACCACGATCTACCGCTGGTGGCCGTCCAAGGGAGCCCTCCTGGGCGCCGCACTCATCGGCGCGCGCCAACTGGAGCTCACGGCCCCCGACACCGGCAGCCTCGAAGGGGACCTGGAGGCCCTGCTGCGCACGATCGTGACCCTGCTCACCACGCGACCGGCCTCCGATATCACCGTCTCCGTACTGGGAGCCGTCACCCACAGCCCGGAACTCGCCGCACACGTGAAGGACTTCCTCGCCGACCGGATCGCCCGCGAGCAGCCCGTGTTCGACCGGGCCGTCGCACGCGGCGAGATCGCGGCGGACACCGACCGCATGCTGCTGGTGGACCTGCTGGCCGGGGCCGCGTGGGTGCGTGTCGCGCTGCGCCAGCTCCCCCTCGAGAAGGACTTTGCGGCGCGGGCCGTACACACCGTCCTCAACGGGGCGCGCGCCGCCGGGTAACGCCCGGCGACCGGCTCTCCAGGAGCTACGGCGGGACCTGATGCTGCCTCCGTTTCGGGCCCTTGTAAAGGGTCTGTTTCACTATCAACTACAACTTTACTAATTCTTGGTGTAGTTGTCACAGATTTCACACCAGTCTCAAACGCAACAGCGACGAATGCCACACGGACTCGTCGCTTTCACAAGGCTGGGCGAGAGGCAACAGCACGATGACGAAAAGCAGAACGATCCGCCACGGAAGCCGGCTGCTGGCGCTGTCCACGGCGTCACTGGGCCTGGTCGCGGCGATGGCCATGCCGGCTGCCGCGGACGACCAACCCACGCGGGACCAGCTCATAGCCGACTGCGCTTCCGGTGAAGGGAAGTGCAGCTTCAACGAGCCGAAGCTCGGCGAGGCATATCTCGGGGACTTCCGCCAGGTCTCCAACTCTCTCTACAACTGCAGTACGTCGGACGCCACGCAGTCGATGGGCTGGGCGGACACCGTGGGCTCCACGGACTCCGCGGGCGTCTCCGTCACGGCCGGCGGCAACATCGCCGGTCTCATCGACCTGAGTGTCACGGCGACGTACAGCCACACCTGGTCGAGTTCGCACACCGAGAACAGCTCGCTGAACATGACGGTCAAGCCCGGCGAGGTGGGCTGGATCTCCCGTGCGCAGGTCATGCAGACCGTCTCCGGGACCTGGCAGACGCACTACGACAGCCCGAAGTGGGGGCACTACTTCTGGTTCGTGCCGGACACGGTCACCGGCCCCGCGCCCAACGGAACCGACGGCAAGAGCAATGCGGTGACCGTCAAGACGCGCGAGATGACCGCGGCGGAGAAGAGCTCCTGCTCGGCCGACGCGAAGAAGGGCCAGGCGTTCGTGGTCAAGCACTGAGCTGACCACGGCGGAGCCGAACGGCCGCATCGGGGGGCTGCCTCGCGCACTCGGGCACGGGGCAGACCATTGCGGCTGTCGGCGAACGTGCCTCCCGGCTCCTACGGGCCGGGAGGCACACTCGTCTCAGCACCTCCCCGGCGCCGCTCCGGCGTTCCTCTCTCCTCCCCTGCGCCGGGCCCCGGGCCGATGACCGAAGGGACCCCGCCGCCGGCTGCGGCCAGCCCCGTCCGCCCCGTCAGGCCGGCTCCGCGTTGCTCAGTGGGACACCGGCCGCGAAGCGGCGCACCAGCTCGACCACCTTCGCCCCGAACAGGTCCGTGGTCGCGGGTACGGGCCCAGGGCTGGGCGGCGGTCGACGCGGAGAACGAGATCGGTGTGCGCTCCCTCGCGGTCGCCGTGCCGGGCAGCGAGACCCCCGGCCGCCCGCCCCTGGCCGTATCCCTGGGCGCGACGGTCATCCTCACCTCCCGGGACGAACTGATCACCCATCTGAACACGCTGCACACCTGCGCCCAGGGCATCGCCGCCCGTCTGGTGTGAGCGAAGCGTTCCCGAGGGCGCCCTCGCCGGCACCTCCGGGCGCCGACCGCGCATAGGCTCCGCTCGTGCACTCCTTACGTCCCCTCGCCGTCGGCGCCTTCGTCCTGGTCATGGCGCTCAGCACGGCTTGCTCCGCCGCTCGCCCCGGACAGTCCGCCGGCTCCGGGACGCCGGCGCCGCCCGGCGGGTCGGCAGCCCCGACCGCGGTACGGCCGCCGGCCGCGAACGCCGTCTTCGACTACCAGCTCGGCGGCGCCTATCCACCGCCCGCCGGGGTTCGGGCCGTCTCCCGCGACCGCACGGCCGAGCCCGCCCCCGGTCTCTACAACGTCTGCTACGTCAACGCCTTCCAGGCACAGCCCGACGCCGACATCTGGGAGGACCGCCACCCCGAACTCCTGTTGCGGGATGAGCAGGGAGAGCCCGTCATCGACGAGGACTGGGACGAGCCCCTGCTCGACATCTCCACCGGCGCCAAACGCCAGGCCCTCATGGACATCGTCGGTCCCTGGATCGACGGCTGCGCCAAGGCCGGTTACGACGCGGTCGAACCCGACAACCTCGATTCCTACGAGCGTTCCGACGGCAGGCTCACCTCCCGGCACGCCGCGGCCTTCGCCCAGCTCCTGACCCGCCGCGCCCACCAGCGGCATCTGGCCGTCGCCCAGAAGAACACCACCGACCTGCTGCCACAGCGCCATCGCATCGGCTTCGACTTCGCCGTGGTCGAGGAGTGCGCCCGCTACAAGGAGTGCACCGACTTCGGGGACGCCTACGCCGACAGGGTCTTCGTCATCGAATACCGGAAGAAGGACTTCACCGCCGCCTGCCGCGCCTGGGGGAAAACCCTCTCCCTCTCCCTGCGCGATCGCGATGTCCGCCCCGTCGGAGCCTCGGGCCATGTCTCTGAGCGCTGCTGACAACAAGGCGTTTTGTGCGGATCAGCTGTCGTCGGCCCGGGAGTGCCGTTGCCTGATGCGCCGTCGGGTGGGGGGTGAGCGGGTCGTCGTGGGTCTCACCCGGTGTCTGTGACGCAGCGCTGTTACCCAGTGCTGTTACCCAGTGCTGGCTGCGCGTTCGTAGACGCTGATGTGGCGCCAACTTGCGGCGGTGTACGGCTCGCCGTTCCACCCGCCCCACCGTTCGCGCAGCCGGAGGCCGGCGATGCGGGCCATGAGGTCGAACTCGGGCGGGTGGGCGAGGCGCAGCCTGATGGGAGAGAGTCTGATGCCCCCGCTGCTGATGCGGATGTGGTTCAGGTCGAGGACCTGGGTCAGTGGGTCGTACCGGCCGGCGTCGAGGTCGACGTGATCGAGGCCGACCTGCTCGGTGTCGAGGTACTGATGACCGGGGCGTGAGGGCGCGGTGGGGATGCGGCATTCGACGACGAACACACCGTCGTCGGTGAGATGGCCGGCGGCGTTCTGGAAGCATCGGACCTGGTCTTCCTGGCTGAGCAGGTTGCCGATCGTGTTGAAGACCAGGTAGGCCAGCCCGTAGGTGCGGCCGGTGGTGACGCGGGACATGTCGCCCATGGTCACGTCGACTTGCTCGCCACCTGGTTTCTCGCGCATCCGGTCGACCATGTCCGGCGACAGCTCGATCCCGTCCACCCGTACGCCCGCCTGCATCAGGGGGAGCGCGATGCGGCCGGTGCCCACGGCGAGTTCCAGGGCGTTCTGCTGACCGGCAAGCCTTGCCAGGAACGTGACGGTCTCGGCCTCGTCGCCGCGGGGCTCGTCGTCGTACCGCTGGGACACCTCATATCCGAAGCTCGTTTTGGGATCGAATCCCTCCACGTCACGCTCCTCTCATGATCAGCCGAATCGCTCGGCCGAGCCTGACGGAAGCTCGGGGGCCGGGCCGGACCCTACCGCCGAAGTTGCGTGCACCACCACGCATTTAGTGAGCCGTCCGATGCGGCAAAAAATGCTCGGTCCGCCACGCACTGCGCGTCAGCGAGGGTCCCTCGGCCCGTCAGGGCCCGGATCGGTCGTGCCGCCGTGCACCGGGTCCTTCCGGTCGGTACGGCCACGGCCGGGCGGGTCATCGCGGCCCGGCTCGGTCCGGTGCAGGTCGTCGTCGGAGAGTGGTTCCAGTTGGCCGTGGGTGTCCAGCCAGTACAGGAAGGCCACGGCCGGGCAGACGACCACGGCGGCCACGAGGGAGACCAGGCCGACCCAGCGCAGGCTGCTGGGAGGGCCGGCGCCCTCGGCCACGGTCAGGGATGTGGGGATGAGATAGGGGCGTTGGGCGGCACCCCAGGCGAGGACCGCCGCGGCGACGACACCGACTGCGGTGAGCCGGGACCAGGCTCCGGACCGGCGCAGCAGGAGCAACCCCGTGGCGAGGGAGCAGGCTCCCGCCAGGACGACGAGGCCGAGGCCGACGCCGTGGGTGAGACCGTGCCAGACGTGGGGGGCGTCGCTCCGGGTGACGGACAGCATGATCCCCGCCAGTACGGCGAGTGCGACGAGGCTGCCCAGTGCCCGCCGCCGGAAGTAGCCGACCAGGTCGGGTGCGTCGAAGCGGGTGGCGTCGGCGGCCAGGAACACGGCGCCGAGGAAGGCCGTCGAGACGATCGCGATCAGCCCGAAGAGGATGGAGGTCGGGTTGGCCCAGGCATGAGCCGACGCCTCCGTGCCCGGTACCGCCCGGCCCGAGGCGATTCCGCCGACGGCCGCGCCGAGGAAGAACGGGGTGAGCAGCGAGGAGAGGGCGAAAACGGCGCCGTAGAGGCGTCGCCCCGCGATACGGCGGACGGGCTTGCGCAGTGCGAAACCGGCGCCGCGCAGGACCAGGCCGATGGCGGCCAGGGCCAGCGGCACCCACATCGCGGAGAACACGGTCTGGAAGAGGATCGGGAACCCGGTCCACATGATGACGAAGATGAAGACCAGCCAGACGTTGTTGACCTCCCATACGGGGGCCATGGCATGGTCGATCAGCCATCTGGGGCGCTTGCCGCGCTCGGCGCCCCCGGCGGTCAGGTCCCAGAATCCGGCTCCGTAGTCGGTGCCGCCGGCACAGGCATAGGCGGCCACGGCGAGCAGCAGTGCCACGGCGATCACAGCGGCGATCATGGCCGGCCGTCCTCGGCCGGTGCCGCTCCCGTATCGCCGGACGACCGGGGGTCGCCGGCCGGCACCGGCGAGCGCGGCCCGTAGGGCGTGCCGGTCTCCGGTCCCTCGTGCCGCTCCCCCGCCGCCGGTCGCGCGTCGGCGAGCCGCCAGCCGGTACGCATCTTGAGCAGCACGGCGAGCAGCGAGCCGAAGATGAACACATACACCACGATCACCAGGCCGAGCATGATCCACAGGCTGGTGGACCGGGTCGCCGTCACCGCCTCGGCGATCCGCATGTGCCGGTAGACGATCCAGGGTTGGCGTCCGACCTCGGCGGTGACCCACCCGCATTCGACAGCGACGACGGAGGCGACACCCGCGCACGCCGCGCCGCGGAAGAACCACGGTGACCGGGGCAGCCGACGGCGCCGCAGCCGGCACCAGCCGTACCAGAGGGCGAGAAGGAGCAGCAGTGAGCCGAGCACGACCATGAGGTCGAAGGCCCAGTGGGTGATGGTGGCCTGGGCGGCCGTCGGCCGGTCGCTCGCCGGGACGGAGGTCAGCCCGGTCACCCTGGTATCGGCGGTGAACCCGGCCAGGTACGAGTCGAGTTGGGGGATCTTGATGCCGCCGGAGATGCTGCCGTCGGGGCGCAGACGGCCGAAAATGTACTCCGGTACGCGGGTGTCGGTCCGCCAGACCATCTCCGTCGCGGCGAACTTCACCGGTTGCTTGTGAAAGACCGACCGGGCGATGGAGTCACCGAGCAGCATCTGCACCGGGGTGAACACCGCGGCGAGGGTGAAGGGAACGGTGAAGCCGAGCCGGTGGTAGCGGTCGCGGCGGCCACGCAGCCAGCCGACGGCGTAGACCCCTGCAACGGTGTATCCCGCGGTGACCAGCATCGCCACGACGAAGTGCCAGTACTGGGGGCCGAACATCGGGGTGAAGATCGCCGACCAGATGTGGACGTCCACGGGCTTGCCCTCGGCATCGAGCGTGAATCCTTGGGGCGTGTTCATCCACGAGTTGGCCGCCAGAATCCCGAACGCACCGAGCAGGGCGGCGGCCGGCAGCGGCAGGCCGAGCAGGAAGTGGGTACCGGGCTTCAGCCTCCGCCAGCCGTAGAGATAGATGGCGATGAGCACCGCTTCGAGGAAGAAGGCCCATGCCTCGACCCCGAATCCGATCCCGAAGACGCCGCCCCAGGTGCCCATCAGTCCCGGCCAGAGCAGGCCGAACTCGAAGGACAGCACGGTGCCGGTGACGACGCCGACCGCGAACTGCACCGCCATGACCGCCGACCAGCGTCGGGCGAGGAGCAGCGCCACGGGGTCGTGGTGACGGAGGCCGCGGTAGTGCATCACCAGGGTGATCAGCGGCAGCGCCACGCCGAACGGCACCAGGATGATGTGGGACGCCAAGGTGAAAGCCATCAGCTGCCTGGCCGGGAGCAGTTGGGCCGGGGCGTCCGCCAGCAGGGTGACCGTGGTGTGCATGCCTACGTGCCTTTGCTGCTCGGGACGTTCAGGAGAGGGCCGCCTCGGTGGCGCCGACGGGCGGGCCACGCCGTCGGCCCGGTCCGCCGGGCCGGGCCTCCCGTACCTGACGCCGGCTTCCCCTCTCGTGCTGCGCCGACGGTGGGGTTCACGATGGCCTGCCTCCTCGGTGCTCGGCCCCGTCCTGCGGACAGCGCCGGGCCCGGTGCTGCGGGACAGCGCGGATTCGCACCCGGCTCGTCACGGAACCACCGGCGGGGCGCGGGCAGCACGCACCACGGGCCCGCATTGAGCCGTTGGGCCGATGAGCTTCGCCCGGTCGGCCCAACCGGCCCGGTCGGCCCAACCGGCCCAACCGGCCCAACCGGCCCAACCGGCCCAGCCGCGAGTCAACGGTGCCTCAGGAAGGGCAGGGGCTTCGGCAGTCCCGAACTGCCGGCCCCCTGCCCCAGGAGACCAGGACTCGTCGCCGCCCTCCTCCGTCCGTCCCCGTCCTCGGACCGTCGCCGTCCTCGGACCGTCGCCCCCCTCGTCCCCTCGTCGCCCTCCTCGTCCCCTCGTTGTCGTCCTCGTTCCCTCGTTGTCGTCCTCAGGCCGTCGCCGCGCTACGCCGTCTCATGACTGGCGTTGCCGTTGATCTTCTCTATCGCCTGACGAGCCTGCTCCTGAGGAGAACGGGACGGCAGGGGCGACACCGTGGTGGAGGCCATGGCGGGCTGCTGCGCCCGCTCCTGTGTCACCGTCTTGGCGTGGGTGGCCGGCGGGCGGATGCGCAGCCGCTGACTGGCGGCCTCATCAAGGGTCACCGGGCGCTTCCAACGGGCAGCCAGCCGGGCGGCGTCCTGACCGAGCGCGGCAACGTCCTCCCACTGCAAACGAACCACCAGAGAAACTTCGGCGTCTCCGTCCGGCAGGGCCTGGAGCTGCGGGATACCAGGGTCAGTCATGGTGCCCTCCTCACATCGTGGACCGGTGCCCCACGGGGCACGGATATGGAGAGATACGGAGCGGCACCCGCGACCGTTCACATCCCGCCACGAGCAAAGATGTTCCGTGGATTCCACCCCTTGCCCACGGGGACCGCTCCCAGCCGCGCCACACCCGCGGCACCCCCGCATACGGCCTCGACCGTCAGGAGGTCGAGCAACTCCCCGATGCGGGACCGCTCTTCATCCGGCAGGCCGCAGGGGCGGGACGTTGGGCACTTCCGGGGCGTTCTCGATGGCGTCGAGGGTCAGCCGGAAGCTCTCCGGGTAGGCGTCGCGCCGGGTGCGACGGTCGGGCTCGCTGGTGCGCCAGCAGTAGAGGCACCGCGTGCACTGCAACACGTCCCACGCGCCGGGGACGGGTGAGGTGAAGAGCTGCTCGACGGTGGCGTGTGCGCAGCGCGGGCAGCAGGTGGCGGCGTCGGTCATGTCGTGCCGTGTTCCCTTCGTGAAGTGGGAGGAAAGGTGGGTCCACCGACTGCGGGTGGTGGTAGAAGGCAGGCATGGGCGGAACCATCTGCACGCCCTTGCGCGCGAGAGCGAGCATGTTCTCCAGATGGATCTCGCTCAGCGGTGTCTCACGCGGTACGAGTACGAGCAGGCGGCGCTCCTTCAGCACCACGTCCGCCGCCCGCCCCAACAGGCCGTCGGCGTAACCGGACCGGATACCGCCAGGGTCTTCATCGAGCACGGCGCAATCACCATGCCGTCCGTCCGGAAGGAGCCCGACGAGAGGGTCGCGCCCTGGTCGTCGGGGCGGTGGGTGACATCGGCGAGGGCACTCACCTCGGCGACGGACGACGGAGCGGCTGGTCTCCAGCTCGATCGTGGTCCGAGCCCAGCAGGCTATATCGACGACCGGGTCCTCCCGGAGGCCAAGCGCCTGCTGGAGCCACACCGGTCTCACGGCCACCGCGATCGGCGACCGGCTCGGCTTCCCGGATGCCATGGTCTTCACCAAGTTCTTCCGGCAGCGAGCCGGCGAGACCCCGGCCACCTTCCGCCACCGCGCGCGCGGGGGAACCTGCCGTGACCCGGCATCGGTGTCCGGCGTCCGGCCCGTGGGGCGCCGCGGACACCTGCACTGTCATCTGCGCCGGGGCGGCCGGGCAGCCGGGCAGGGTCAGGCAGCCGGGCAGAGCCGGGCAGCCGGGCAGCCGGGCAGCCGGGCAGCCGGGCAGTAAGGCAACGAAGTCGGCTAAGCCACGGTGTGGAAGAGCGCCGCCGCCTCGCCCCGCGACTCGACGCCCAGTTTGGTGAGGATCTTTGCGACATGGAACTTCACCGTGGACTCGCTGATGTGCAGCTCCTGCGCGATCGCCCGGTTGCGGTGCCCCAGCGCCAGCCGGGTCAGCACCTGTAGTTCCCGCTCGCCCAGCGCAATGAGGGGGTCGGGGGCCGGGTCCTGGGAGATCCGCAGCGGGATGGTCGCCGACACGGTGGTCCCCCACCCCGGTACGGCGTCGACGTCCAGCCGCCCGTTCAACACGTCGAGCCGTTCGCTGACCCCTCCGTGCGCCAGGACGCCGTGGGTGAGCGTGCCGGGCCCGTCGTCCCGTACTGTCGCGCGCAGTTCGTCGTCGGTGATCTGCCAGCCGACGTGGACGCGGCTCACCGCCTCCTGTTCCAGCACCTTCAGCAACAGCGTACGGCCGATGGCCCGCGCGGTGTGCGCCACGTCGGCGGCGACGGTCCGTGTGGAGTCCGGAGCACCCAACTCCAGCCGTACGGGGCTGTACCGCACGAGCGGCCGCAGCACATCGGCCAGCCGGGCGAAGGCCTGTGCGGCCGGTTCCTCGGCGATCTCCTGGTCCCGTTCCGCCTCCGCACGCAGCTCCACCAGGGCCGTGACCGCAAGGTCCGTGGCGGTGGCGCGGGCCGCCGCATCGTCGAGGGTGCGGCTTCGCAGGACGGCCAGCAGGCCGGTGAGCCCGGCCGAGTAGGCCTCGCCCAGCTCCGCGATCACCTGGGCCCGGGTCCCGGCGGCGGTCCGCGAGCGGGCCAGCGCACCGGGCACGGCCTCCGCCGCCAACCGGTCGACGTGGCTGGTGACCACGTCCCACAGCGCCTGCACAAGGGCGCCGGCGCGCTCGTCGACGGGGTTGGCGTCCGCGTCCCGTACCAGCAACAGGACCGCGCCCCGGAGGGTGGCATGGCTCGTCACGGCCAGCACACACCGCTCGGCGCCGGCGAGCGTGAGGATGCCCTGCCACGGGCGGCCCGGAGTGCCCGAGGCGAGCAGCGGCGCCAGGTCGGCGGTGGACAGCCGGCCGGTGAGCTCCGCGGCGCCGTACGTCTTGAAGGGTGAGTGCGCACAGTGCGTGGACAGTTCCGCGGCTGCCCGGTGCGGCACCAGTTCGGCCAGGACGGCGGAGAGCCGGGGCAGGATCTCGCCCAGTGGCTGGCGGATCACCTCGTATGCGGCGGTCAGGGCGGGCACGGAACCGGTCAACTCCATGTGCCTCAGCGTAACCAGGGGCGCCAGGGCAGGCGCTGGCCTTTCGACCAGGTCGGACTGTCCCGATGATCGGCGCCATGTCCCTTCACGGGGACGAGGCTGAAGTCATCGATCCAGCGCCTCCGGCACGACAGTCCGGGCATTGCGTAACCCGGCATTCCATACATCGAACGGGGAGACCCACATGCGAGCGATCATCTACAACGAATTCGGCGGCCCGGAGGTGCTCGCCCTCGGGCACACCGACAAGCCGGTGCCCGGACCGGGGGAAGTGCGGGTGAAGGTGGTGACGGTCGGCGTCAATCCACTGGACTACAAGCGGCGTTACGGGTGGGTGGAGCAGTTCTACCCGACGACGTTTCCTGCCGTGCCGGGGCTGGAGTTCGCCGGGGTGGTGGACGCGATCGGTGCGGCGGCGGACGGCGGCCCCGACGGAGACCCGGCGGACGCCCTCGCCGTCGGCGACGAAGTCTTCGGCTTGACGAGCACCGGCGCCTACGCGGAGTACGCCCTCGCGGGTGACGTCGTACGCAAGCCCGCGGCGCTCTCCTTCGAAGCCGCGGCGACCCTCCCGGTGGCCGGTGAGACGGCGCAGCGCGTATTCGACCTGCTGGGCCTGAGGGAAGGCGAGACCCTGCTGTTGCACGGTGCGGCGGGCGCCGTCGGCCAGATCGCGATACAGCTCGCGGTGGCGCTGGGCGCCTCGGTGGTCGGCACCGCGTCCCCGGCCAACCACGACTTCCTACGCTCGCTGGGCGCGGTCCCGGTGGCATACGGAGCGGGCCTCGCCGACCGGGTCAGGGCGGCTGCGCCGCAGGGCGTCGACGCGGTCTTCGACGCGGCCGGCCAGGACGCGCTGCCGGTCTCGATCGCACTGCTCGGCGGAACGACCGACCGGATCGTCACCATCGCCGATATGCACGCCGCGGATCATGGCGTGGTCTTCTCGGCGGGCGGTACACCCCCGGAGAAGGTCCGGGAAATCCTGGCCGCGCACGCCCGCCTCGCCGTCGAGGGAAAGCTCGCCGTACCGGTCGTCGAGACCTTCGCGCTCGCGGACGCCGCCAAGGCCCAGGAGCTGAGCGAAGCGGGGCATGTGCGAGGGAAGTTGGTCATCAAGATCTGAAGTTTGTCATCAAGATCTGAGGACTGCGCCGGCCGATGTGTCACGACGCCGGCCTGGACCGCCGCAAGCGGCCACCACCCTCCGCTCCCCCGGTGCGCCACAGGCAGCCTGCCTGTGGCGCAGCGCCCTGTGTGGGTGGGCTGCCGGGGGGCCGGGGCCGCCCCCAGTGGCCGCGGGGCCGGGGCAGCCTGGCCCCAACTCATCTTTCAGGTACGCCACTCGGGCCCCGTCCGTTGCCTCAAACCTCCGCAGCCTCTACGTTGAGCGCGCCTGAATTCGGTTCAACCCGCCGCTCGTGCGGCGGGCTTCGGGAGGACCCCCCATGCGCAGACGCACCTCCGGACACACCTCGAGAGACACCTCCAGACGCATTTCCATACGCACCGCCGTGTCGGCCGGCCTTGTCGTGGTGACACTGGCGGCAACAGCCGCCGCGGCCACCGCCCAAGGCGCCGCCTCGGCCCCGTCGCCGCACGGCCAACGCACCCAGCAGGTCGAGTACTTCACCGGATCGACCGCTCACCCCCGCCAACTCACCGTCCCGGCCTCGAAGCCGGTCTCCCCCTCCGACAGGGCCGCGATCGCCGCCGACGGTGACGTCACCTCGATCGTGCAGAACGGCCCGGTCGGCAGCAAGCTCGATGTGGTCTTCGTCGGTGACGGCTACACCGCGGCCCAGCAGGAGGACTTCCACGCTGACGTCCGCGCCAAGTGGGCCAAGATCTCCGCCGTCGAGCCCTACGCCTCGTACGCCGGCCTGTTCAACGTCTGGGCCGTCGACGCCGTCTCCAACGAGTCCGGTGTCTCCGGGGATCCGACGCAGGACGTGGTCCGTGACACCGCCCTCGACTCCGCCTTCTTCTGCGAGGGCACCGAGCGGTTGCTCTGCGTCGACACCGGCAAGGTCGAGTCCTACGCCTCCAAGGCCCCGGCCGCCGACCTCGTCGTGATGCTCGGCAACTCCACCAAATACGGTGGTGCGGGCTACAACGACATCTCCTCGCAGGCCGGTTACGACGGGATCGCCACCGCCTCCTCCGACAACGACCGGTCCGACCAGATCGCGGTGCACGAGACCGGTCACTCGCTCGGCAAGCTCGCCGACGAGTACGACTACGGCCAGTCCGGCACCTACACCGGCCCCGAACCCACCGAAGCCAACCTCACCACCCTCTCCGCCGACCAGATGACCGCTCAGCGGCAGAAGTGGTACCGCTGGATCGGCCAGGAGTCGCCGGACGGCGGCGCGGTCGGCGCGTTCGAAGGCGGCGGTTATTACCAGTACGGACTCAACCGTCCCACCGACAACTCGATCATGCGGACGCTCGGCCGGGAGTTCAACCTCCCCGGCCGCGAAGCGATGATCGCGGGCTTCTACCGCTATGCCACCGTGCTGAACAGCCCGGTGGCGACCGACCGCGCAGTGCCCCGCAAGGCTCGTCTCCGTGTCACCGTGCCCGCCTCCGCGCAGGTGAAGTGGTATGTCGACGGCCGGGAGCGCAAGGCCGCACGCGGCAGATCCACCGTAGTGGTGCGGACCCTCGGGGTCCCCGCCGACGGCCGGAGCCATACGGTCACGGCCAAGGCCACCGACCGTACGGCCGCGGCCCGTGACCCGGCACTGCGCAAGCTGCTGTCCGGCTCGCTGAGCTGGCGGGTCTCCCCCTAGTCAGCCCCTCGCACAACACCCCGGTACCGGGCGGGCGTGCCGCAGCAACGCGCCCGCCCGGAACCGGGGTTCCGACCTCTCACGGGCCCCCGGGCATCCTCCGCGGGCGTCATACCCTCCGGGCCATCTCGCTGCCACCGCGCTCTCCCGTCCGGCTGCCCTGCCGTGCCGGCTGCCCCGCTGTCGTACGGTGAAGGGTGGCGAAGTCGCACGCCGTCCGGTGCAGCAGTCGGTGCAGCGGTCGGTGTCGCCCCCGGCGGGCGAAGGTCAGCGCGGTGCGGCGAGATCCTGGGTCCACCAGGGCCCGCCCGCGCCCTCGACGACGCCGATGCCGACCGCGGTGAACTTGCAGTCGAGCATGTTGTCGCGGTGCATGGCGTCGCCCATCCAGTCGTTGACCGCCGCGGCGGCGGTGCGCGGACCCCGGTCGAGGTTCTCGCCCCAGCTGCTCCAGCGATATCCGGCGGCGGTGATCCGGTCGTCGGGGCCGGTACCGTCCGGGGCGTCGTGCTCGTAGTACTGACGAGCCGCCATGTCGGCGGAGTGGCGTCGCGCCGCGGTGTGCAGTCTCCGGTCGATGCGCAGCGGTCCGCAGCCGGCCCGTGCCCGCCGCTGGTTGATGAGTTCGGTGGCCTGTTCTTCGAGGCTGGGCGGGGTGGCCGACGGGGTGGGGGTCGGCGTGGCGGACGGGGTGGGGGACGCGGTCGCGGTGCGCGACGGGGTCGGCGTGGGCGTGGGGCGGGGCGCCGGCGGGGGCGCGGCCACGGTAGGTGCCGCCTTCGGCTCGTGCTTCCGTTCCTCCGGGGGCGTGGCGGGCCACCACCACAAGGCGGCTGTGACGGCCATCGCGAGCGTGGCGGTACCCGTGACGGCGGTGCCCTTCTTCAGTCGGCGGGGCCGGGGGAGCCGCGTCGGCAGAGAGGGTTCGCCGGGCGCCCCGGAAGTGTGGTGTGCGGGGGCCGCGGCCGCCGGAGCCGTCGCGGCGGTGGGGGCCAGGGCCGCGGGCGGGGCGAGGTGCGGAGGCAGCGGCAGGAGGGCGAGGCCTGCCAGGAGTCCCTCGGCGGGCAGGAGATCCTTCCAGTGCCCGGAGCAGGCCGTGCACTGCCGTGCATGGCGGGATATTCGTTTGCGCCAGAGGGCGCAGGGTTCGTGGTCCCAGGCGGCCGTCACATCGGCCAGATCGGGGCATGGCGGACTCGCCGCGAGCGCACGGACCACCACGCGCCCGGCCTCGAGTTGCTCCTTCATGCGCTGTACCCGGACGGCCGCGTGACGGGAGTCGATCCCGACGGCGGCGACCAGCTCCGGCCTGGTGATCTCGCCCGCGGCCTCCAGCCACCACAGCGACAGCAGCGACCGGTCACCCTCGTCCAGCCACCGGGTGGCCGCGGCCACTTCGCGACGCTGGCCGGACAGGCCCAGCTTCAGGATGGTCAGATCCACGAAATCGGCGGAGCGGTCGGCCCGTTCCGGTGCCTGTTCCAGGCCGACGAGGGGTGTCTTGCGCTCGGTGGTCCACCGGCGGCGTACCTGGTTCATGGCGATCGCCACCAGCCAGGAGCGGAAGGACGCCGGCTCCCGTAGGTCCGTCAGCGATTCCAGGACGCGCAGCATGGTCTCCTGCACCACGTCGTCGACATCCGCGTGGCCGTCCAGTGCACGTCCCACGACGTTGTAGATCAGCGGGAGGTAGGAGGCGATCAGCTCCTCCCGGGCATGTTCGTCCCCGGCCTTGGCAGCCTCGACGGCTGCCGTCCCGTTTTCCTGCTTCACGCCCATTCATCCCTGTTCAGTCGTGCGTACTCGTAACCCCCGCACTCAGGTGACTCCGTGGGCACGTCGCGATAACAGAAAAACCTACGCGGATCCGGAAGGCGCCCGCGCCCCGGTCCACGCGTATGGCTCAGCCCGGCACCGGCGGCCCGGCCACGCGCCGCGGCAGCCGGCCCGTGGAGGACCACCGAGGGTCTCGCCAGGAACCGCTCATGAGGACGCAGAAAAAATCTTGCGAGCTTTTCGTTATCGGGGCCCGCCCCCGGGATCTCCCATGTGTCGGACCACCCGGGCCACGCACCACGCGGCACCGCGGGCCCGACGGATCCCCATCCCCCACAGGAAACGGAACCATGAACAACGACCACCTTCAGACGGATCTGCACGACGAGGCCCCTACGGGGAGCGACCGCCGGGCGAACGGGTCCGCCGCGCACCGGCGTTCCGGCCTGTCCGGCACCGACAGCCGCTCGGGGGGACGGCACGGGCGGAGCGGCGGTCTGCACCGCGGTGGCGGTCATCCCCGACGGAAGGCCACGCTGCTGGCGGTGGCTTCCGTGATCGTCGTGGGCGCTACCGGTGCGGTGCTGATACGACCCGACTCCGGAGCCGACCAGGCGCTCGCGGCAGAGGGCCGGTCCGCGCCGGTGACGACCGACGCCGCCACCTCCGCCTCCCCGGCGCCGAAGGCCTCGAAGCCGCCCAAGAGCCGCAAGCCCTCGGCCTCCCCGTCCGAAGCCAAGCGACACGGCAAGCGGCACACCCCTGCCCGGCCGCACGCCAAGACCCCCGACCGCACCACGGACACGGTCAAGCGCACGACGCCCCGCGCCCCGCAGCGCGAGTCCGGATCCGGAGCCGGTGCGCCGGCCGGAACGCGGGCGGCAACGAGCACCGCCGCGGCGTTCGCGCAGAAGGTCGTCGAGCTGGTCAACGCCCAGCGGGCGCAGCACGGCTGCGGCCCGCTCACCGTCGACCCCCATATCCAGGCCGCGGCGCAGGCCCACTCGGACGACATGGCCGCCCGCAACTACTACGAGCACAACACCCCGGAAGGCGTCGATCCCGGAACCCGGATGACCAAAGCCGGTTTCCAGTGGGGCAGTTGGGCCGAGAACATCTTCAAGAGCCCCAAAGATCCGGCCACGGCGGTGAAGGGCTGGATGGACAGCCCGGGCCATCGCGACAACATCCTCAACTGCTCCTACAAGTCCACCGGAGTGGGCGTCAATCTCAGCGCCAACGGTCCGTGGTGGACCCAGGACTTCGGCACACACTCCTGACCGCACCCGGCGGTCGATCCCCTGGCTGCTTCGCCTGCCAAGGGCGGTGATCACGCGTTCCAGCAGGCCTCGAAATTCCCCAGCAGTCCGGGCCCGTCCGGTCCGGACTGCTGGGTCCCGCGGCGCCTAGCAGGTCAGCCGCGCGAGGGGCCAGCCGCCCGAGGGGTCAGCCGCCTGTCGGGGCGAAGGTGCGGTCGAGGAAGCCGTCGAGATTGCGGCGGGCCGTGTCACCGTGCGGACCGGCGAAGATCTCGGCGGCGTGGAGAGTGCCGGGCAGGACCTTGACCTCGGCCTTCGGGAAGCTGTGGGCGAGCTCGCGCAGCCGCCCTTCGTCGGAGAGCGGATCGTCGGCGGTCCCCAGGAGCAGCAGTTCGCCGGCGTAGGACGTGCCGTTCCCGGCGGTGTAGCCGCCCAACGAGGCGAGCGGGCTGATGCCGGCGACGCCGGCCGGGCGGGCGGTGCGGTCCGTCAGCATGCCGAGCATGAGCGTGCCGCCCATACAACCGCCCACCCACGCCACGCTCTTGGTGCCGCGCGAGCGCAGCAACCGGGTCGCGTCGGACACCGTCCGGCGGCGGTCCGCTCCCCAGTCGAAGGTGACGACGTGGTAGCCGTCGGCGGCGAGCCGCTTGGCCTCGGCCGCCCATTCACAGGCGTCGCCCCAGGAGATGGGGGCGAAGACGACCCCGTGCGGTCCGGTGCCCAGGGTGACCAGGCGACCGCCGTCCGAGGAACCGGGCAGACGGTATGCGGTGGCTCCCCGGACGCCGCGGAAGCAGGACGGCAGCCGGTCCGGTGCGGCGCTGAACTCTCGCATTCCGACAGTTCCTTCCTCGGCGGAGCGACGGTTTTCCGCCATTGCGCTCTCTTGTGGGGCCCTTTCCGCGGTGTCACCGGCGCAGGCAGTGGCGCCGGTCAGGGTCAGGACCAGGACCGCCGTCATGGCCAGAGCACGCCTCGACTCACGTTTGAACATGAGAGAAGCATAGAGAGAAAGCATTGGAAAAAGCTATATTGAAAGGTAGATGGAAAGCTTTTCACAGTGTCTACATCTGGCAATCACACAGTCTCCCCAGGTCAGAACGTGCCTGTCCGGACGGTGGGATATGTTTGGACCGAGCACTTAGGTAGAGGGAAGGCGGTTCTCAGTGGAGCCTGACCACGTAGACGAGATCATCTCGGCATGGGGACACGAGCTGCCCGAAATCGCCGGTCTCCCGCTGGAACTCGCCAAACGGACCGCCCTGTTGGTTTCGGCCTTCGACATCGCCGCCGGCGCCGAGCTGGAGAAGCTGGGGCTCACCCAGGCCGAGTACGGAGTGCTCGCCACCCTGCGGCGGATCGGCGCCCCCTACCGCCTCAAGCCGACCGATCTCACCCACGCTCTCCTGCTGTCCTCCGGCGGCACCAGCAATGTCATCAAGCGCCTGGTGGCCGCCGGTTATGTCACCCGCGCGGCGGCCGAGGACGATGCGCGCAGCAGCTGGGTACAGCTCACGCCGAGCGGCGTGGAGACCGCCGAGGCGGCGGTGCGCGCCACCACCGCCGTGCACGCCCGGCTCGTCGACCGCATTCCGGCACCCACCGCGAAGGCGCTCAGTGAGCAACTGCGGATCGCCCTTGCCGCCATCGAGGAAGGCGTGCTGATCCGCCGCTGACCGGCGACGTCAGCAGGCGGCCAGCCGGTCGCGCACGTCCTGGGCCCGTGCCAGCAGCCGCGGCAGCCCGGCGTACTGCAACCGTCCCTGCCGCTTGACGACCCGCCCGGCGACCATCACGGTGTCGACATCGGCGCGGTCCATCGAGGACACGACGGCCGCGGTGGCGTCATGCACCGGCGCCACGCCGGGGCGGTCGGTCCGCAGCACGAGCAGATCGGCCTGCTTGCCCGGGGTGAGGGAACCGATGCTGTCCGCCATCCCGAGCGCCGCGGCGCCGCCGAGCGTCGCGAACTCCAGGACCTCCCGCGCCGTGAGCAACGGCGCTTCCGGGCCCGCATGGCCCTGAAGCGCGGCGAAGCGCCCGATCTGGAACGCGGCCCGCATCTGCGTGAACATATCGCTCGGCGCGGCGACTTCGACGTCCACGCTGAGGCTGGGCAGCAGTCCGGCTGCCGCCGCCGCGGCGAACGGCGGCAGCCCGTGGCCCATCGTCATTTCGATGGCGGGCGCGACCGACAGCGCGCCACCGCTGTCGTGGATCATCCGCAGCTCACCGTCCTCCATCCCGGTGCCGTGGATGAACACCGTGCCGGGACGCAGTACGCCGAGGCGGCGCAGCCGGGAGACCGGCCTGCCGCCCCGGACGTGCAGGGCGGTCGGCAGGTCCAGTTCCCGTGCCAGGGCCCAGCCGCGCCGGATGGTCTCGTCAGTGCCGGCCTCGGCGTTGAGCGCCATGGTCACCAGGCCGTCCTTGGCGTGCAGCCGGCGGGTACGGACCCGGCGGGCATCCTGTGCCGTGCCGTGTCCGTAGGCGAAGACGCTGCGCAGTCCGGAGTCGGTGAGCGCATCGAGCAGGGCGTCGGTGTACTCCTCGGTCGGCTTGGCGACGTTGGAGATGTCCTGCACGGTGGTCACCCCCGCGTCCAGCGCACCCAGCGCGCTCAGCAGGTTCCCGACGTGGAGATCGTCGGCGGTGAGCCGGGGCGCCAGGGTGTGCAGCACGGTCGCGAAATACTCGTCGAGGGTCTGGTCCGCGCCACTGCCGCGCAGCACGGCCTGCCACATGTGCCGGTGGGTGTCGACGAAGCCGGGCAGCACGAGGCACCCCCGGGCGTCGATCCGCTCGCCCGCCTCCGTGGCGTCGATGTCCGGGCGTACCGCGGTGATCCGGCCGTCCTCCACCAGGATGTCGGCGGCCGGCAGTTCACCGATGGCCGGGTCCATGCTGAGGACACGGCCACCGGTGAGGAGCGTACGAGCGGAGGTCATGCAGTGCCCCACCCCTGGGGCGGTTGCAGACGGCCCATCTGGAGGTTCCAGTACTCGGTGTTGCGCCGGCAGCGGCCGTCGGGCGCGAAGAGCAGGATGTTGCTCTCCAGGAAGGTGACCCAGTGGTCGCCGTCGGGGTTGATGGCGGGGGCCCGCAGGGTGACCCAGAGTTCGACGGCGGCCCGGTTGCCGGTGACGACCGGGGTGCCGTGACGGCCCGTCATGTCGCTCTGGCCGGCGGTGATGTCGCGCCAGTAGCGCCCGATGGCGTCGCGCCCGCGGAAGGTCTGTGCGGGGACGCCGGGCACCGCTTCGTACACGGCGTCGGGGGTGAACAGCCGGACCGCGGCCGTGTCGTTCTTGGTCCGCCAGGCCTCCAGATAGGCATCGGTCCAGCTCGATACCTGGGCGGCGGTGAGCTTGCCGGACCGTTCGGCGGCGTGTGCGGCCGGTGTCACTGCCGCCAGCGGCAGCGCGGCGAAGCCGGCCCGGAGCAGGGTACGGCGGTGGGTACGGGGATTCACAGGTGTTCAGAGCCCTTTCCGTGCGTACGGGGTGGTGCGGCGTCCGGCGGGTCCACAGAGCGGCGGCGTCATGCCTCGTCCTGGAGGCGGAGGGAGAACTCGATGCCGTCGCCCAGGGGCAGCTGCTGGGAGAGGTAGCCGTTGCCGGCCGTGCGGACGTGGTCGGTGAACTCGGGCGGCAGCATCGGCAGATTGTCGGAGACGATCAGGGAGCCGGCCCGCAGCGCGGGTTCGAGCACCTTGAGGACCGGGAGATAGAGCTCCTTCCATCCGTCCAGCAGCACCAGGTCGACCGGCCCGGGGAGCGCGGCGAGCTGTTCGCGGGCATCGCCGGTCCGGATCTCGGCGTGGCTGCCGAGCCCCGCGCGCTCCAGATGGCCGCGTGCCCGGTCGGCCTTGCCGGGATGCAGCTCCGAGCCGATGATGCGGCCGCCGCCATTGTCGCGCAGCGCCGCCGCCGCATAGATCGTCGAAGCGCCGAAGGAGGTGCCGAATTCCACGACGAGCGCCGGGCGCAGGCTCCGTACGAGCTGGAAGAGGAAGGTGCCGACCTGCGGGTGCACGGGCAGCGCGGCCTGGGCACACAGCTCGGCGGCCTCCTGGGCGGTGGGCGGCTGCGGCCAGTCGGCCGCGGTGGCGTAGGCGCGCTTCATGACGTCCGGGTCATGGTGCTCGGCGGTGCGGGCGATCTCCTCCAGGACGGCGCCGACACGCGCGTCCTCCAGCCCGGTGGGCGTGCGGCTCATCGTTGCGCCTTCCCGTTCCGCACGGCGGCCAGCAGTGCGGGGTCCAGGTAGCTCTGTGCGTTGTAGATGGTCCGGTCGGTGTCGAGGATCTCGCGGCGGCCGTGCATCACCCGCGTGTTGTCGATCAGCGCCAGGTCACCGTCCTGCCAGTCCAGCTCCTCGGTCAGTTCGGAGGTGAGCCGGCGGAATTCGGCGAGGAGTTCCTCGGGGATGTCGGTGCCGTCGGCGAAGGTGATGTGCGGGGTCTCGTAGTTGTACGAGGGGCCGAAGATGCTGTTGGCCCAGGCGAGCCGGCTGCCGAAGAGCGTGGCGCGGGCGGCGCCGGTGCGGTACGCGTAGTGGAGGGAACCGTCGTCGTTGAGCTGGAGGGTGGTGGAGACATTGTTGCCCACCAGTTCCTTCATATCGGCGAAGGTGATGTCGCCGGGGTCCTTGCGGCCTTCCGTCTGGTGGCAGACGAACGCCTTCCACTTGGGCTCCTCCACCCTGCGGCTGTACATGATGTCCTTGATGCCGAAGACCGCGCGGGCGGTGTCACTGGCCGCGTCCCAGACGCGGTAGCCGTCGCAGACCGTGGTCCGCGAGCCGCTGGCGGCGGCCTTCTCGCACAGGAACCACGTCAGATCGGGTCCGAAGGGGCTGTTGCCGTTCTCCAGATGGAGGCCGACGGCGCCGGTGCCGGCGTCCACCTTCTGGGCGACCTCACCGCCGTGGAAGGAGCGTGCCGGGTCGAGGGTGATCCGGCTGGAGTGCGCCTTCACGAACGAGGTGAACTCCTCCAGGTCGGTGCGGAAGCCCCGGAAGAGCAGAAAGCCGGCGTCGGCGAGCAGCCCGGTGACCCATGCCGGGTCCAGCGCACGCAGCGAACCGTCCCCGGCGGGCAGGACGAGCCGGCCCGTGGCGGCGCCGTAGGGCCGGACGTCAGCGATCGTGGTCATGCGTCAGCTCCTTGGTGGTCGTACAGCGTTCCGTTGGACAGAGCGGTGCGGATGGCTGCCCGCATGGGCCGGCCGGTGACGGTGAAGAACCTGCGGTAGAGGCGCTCGTCGGCCAGGGTGAGGTGCGGTACGGCCACCCGTTCCACCTCGGAGAGGTGTGCTGCGCCGAACTCCCGGACGGCTGCTTCGGCTTCCGCGAGGCCGGTGGACTCCTCGACCAGGAACAGACCGTGGAGGACGGTGAGTCCGTCGCCGACCACCGCGACGGCGCGGACGAACGGGAGTTGGGCGTATTGCGCCTCGACCCACTCGGGGGCCACGTTGCGGCCCGCCGCGGTGATGATGACGTTCTTCTTGCGGCCGGTGATGCTGAGGAACCCCTCCCCGTCGATCCGGGCCAGATCGCCGGTGCGGAGCCAGCCGTCGGCGTCGAGGACGAGGCTGGAGGGGTCGTCCCGGGTGTAGCCGGCGAACAACGAGGTGCTGTTGACCAGGAGTTCCCCGTCGTCCGCGAGCTTGACGCGGACGTGGGGCAGCGGGCGGCCCACAGTGCCCGGACGGCGCGCGGCCGGGGTGTTCCAGCTGACCACGGAGCTGTTCTCGGACAGTCCGTACCCCTCGTGGACGGGGAGGCCGTGCTCCTCCAGACGGCGCAGCAGCTCGGGGTGCACGGGCGCACCGCCGCAGCAGATGAGCGGCGCCTCGGCACTCCCGAACAGGGCCGGTGCCACGGCCCGTCCGCCGGCCTCGGCCTCGTCCGCGGCGGTGGCGAAGGCGTCGACGAGCGCGGGCGTGGCGACCATCGCGGTCGGGCGGGACGCGGCCACGTACGGCATGGCGTCGGCGGCGGCCGCGGCCGCGGTGCCGACCAGGGCCTTGCCGGGCGGCATCAGGACGAGCGTCCCGCCGTCGAGCAGGACCATGTAGAGGCCGGTGACCTGCTCGATGAGCAGGCTGAACGGAACGAGGGAGAGATAGCGGGCGAAGGCCCCGCGGGGCATCACCGACCGCAGTGACCCCAGCAGTTCATTCAGCGCGGCTGCCCGGATCCGCACCCCCTTGGGACGTGAGGTCGTCCCGGAGGTGTGAATGACCTTGCACTCCCAGTCCGCTTCGCCGCCGCCGGCCGGCGCCAGCACCAGCGGCGCTGACGGAACGGGCCCGTCGGTGGACAGCGGCAGCACCGTGCAGTCCGGGCGCAGCACCCGGTCCCTCCCCCACTGCGTCAGACGCTCCTGTCCGGCCGCGTCCGCAAGACACAGGTCGGTCTCCTCCAGCAGACCGGCGGCCTGTTCGGCGGAGAAGGCGAGCGGGACCGGCACCTCGATGGCGCGTGCGACGATCAGTGCGAGATCGGCGACCACGAATTCGGGGGTGTTGCCGCAGACCACACCGATGCGCAGCGGCCGGCCGTCCCCGTGGCCGATCCGTTCGGCGAGGTCCGCGGCCCGGCGCGTCACCTCCTGGTAGCCGAGGGTCCGTGCCGGGACACCGTCCTCCCCCAGCACCTCGATCATCGGACGCGGCGATTCACCGAACCTGACCAGGCTCTCCCTAATGGCCCGCATGGCCGGCCACCTCCATTGCGCTGATGCTCAGTTGGAGATCGGTGACGGAGTAGCGCCCGGTGGTGTCGGAGAACAGCCGGTCCAGGGCGTTCAGCGCGATGACGCCGACCTGCGGCTTCTGGTCGTAGTACGAGCCCCAGCGCGCCGCCTCGTCGGGAGCCAGCCGGCCGGGGTCGGCGGGCCCGAACGGTTCGAAGCAGATGCCGGTACGGGCCAGCGTCGTGATCAGGCTCCGGGTGGCGGTGCACAGGATGTACTCCATGCCCAGGCACCAGGAGATGATCGGGGTGGCTCTGATCAGTTCACGGCCGACCGAGGCGCGTCTGGTGGCCAGTGCCCCCACCTCCACCACCCGCCTGCGGTCCACGGTGACCCCGAGACGGTCCAGTGCGGCGGCCTCGATCCCGGTGTCGAGATACCGCTCGGAGAACAGTTCCTGGTCCCTGCCGAAGGTGAGCCCCGCGCAGGCCAGTGGCGGGCAGGGCTCCGCCGCCCCGCCGCAGTCCGGGCGGGCGACGATGAACGAGTCGGGCCGGGGCGCCACATCGGCGCCATAGGCCTGGGCGTACACCTCGCGAGCGAGGTCCGCGGCGTCCAGCCATGAGCTGCTCGCCCGGTGTGCCAGATCGATCTGCACGGTGCTCCCCCCTTCCCCGGCTGCCGGCTTACTTGGTGCCGACGACCAGAGAGACGGATGAGGGCAGCGCGATCCGCTCGACGGTCTTCAGCCCCGCGTCGGTGAGCCAGCCGGAGATCTCCGGCAGGCTGTAGGTGCGGTCGCCGGAGCAGGCGTACATCGCCAGGGAGAACGCCGCGTTGTGCTCGTCGAGCTCCTCGCCGCGTACGTCTTCCAGCACCACGATCCGGCCGCCCGGCCGCAGCGCCTTGGCGGCCCGCGCGACCAGGTCCCGGTTCTCCTCGTCGGTGTGGTTGTGCACGATCTCGAAGAGGAAGACCACGTCATATCCGGTGCCGAGGTCGCCGCTGAGGAAGCTGCCGCGCTCCAGGGTGATCCGGTCGGTCAGTCCCGCCTCCGCAATCGCGGTGCCGGTGTCGGCGAGCGCCTCGGGCAGGTCGAGGATGGTGGCGGACAGGTCGGGGTGGCGACGGCACATGGCCATGGAGTGCAGTCCGTGCGAACCTCCCAGGTCCAACAGGCGCCGTGCGCCTTCGGGCAGCGGTACGGCGTCGACGATGGACTGCACGGTCAGCCGCGACTTGACCCGCATGTACGCGGAGAAGTCCCGCCCGGCATCGGGGTTGTCGGCCCAGCGCTCCCACAGCGACCGGTCGGGCTTGCCGTCCCGTACGGCCTGCGGCAGATCCCACATGACGTTGGTGAGTTCGTACGCCCACAACAGCGCCGGGGTGAAGTCGTACTCGGCGTTCTTGCCGAGCCAGCGCTCGGCGAGCGGGCCGTTGCGGTAGCGCCCGTCCTCCAGGGTGAGCCAGCCCAGGACGGCGGCGACGTCGGCCACCGCACGGGTGCCGTCCGTGCTCGCGCCGATCGCCGCGGCCAGCTCGTCGAGCGTCTTCGGGCCGTCCTCCTCCAGGGCGGTGAAGATGCCGAGCTTGGCGGCGGAGGTGAGCGCCGCGTAGCGGATGGTGGAACCGATCACCTCATCGATCGGGTTGCCCGCCAGCTCGGCATCGGTAGTGGTCTTGAACATGGCTGATCTCCTCAGGATGGCAGGTGACAACAGCCGCGCCGACGGCGCGCGGCCAGGACACACCGTGCTCGCGGCGGCCCGCGGGCACGGCGAAGGTGATGGGACTGCCGAACGGGGACGAGCTTCAGCCGGCCGGGGCCGATGAGCAGAGGCGCCCATGGGGCGAACCGGCTCCGGCTGTGCCACGAGGGCGAGGGGGGAATGTGCTGCGCGCCGTGGCGGCTGTGATGGATCACACCGAGGTGCGGGGCCCATCGGGGTGGTGTTCAGCTTGGGTTCCGGCCGCGCCGCCCGGTGACGACGCCCCGTCCGTGACGGCACCGGAGTAACCGGCCGCCGCCCGGACCACGCGGCCACGCAGGGCATCAGCAGCAACAGAGGGCATCAAGGGGCCCGGTACTCCTCCGGTGGCCTCGTATGCGAAGCCGGTACGGAGCCGGGCAGCGGCGTTCTCGGCCGGTGTGCGGTCGAGCGGGAGCGGTTCGGTGCAGGGACGGGTGGCAGTGCGTGGCGGAGCCGGTGGGGCGGCGATGTCATGGCGTCCCGGAACGCGCCGGACGCGGATGGCGCGGGGCAGGAATCACCCGGGGGACGCCCCTGGCGGGAGACCGACGACCGACGCTCCACCGGGATGCGAGCGGCTGACGGCACAGTCGGTTCCACTGGCCCTGCCGGTCGTCGGATCGTCACTGTCGGGGCCGGCGAACCGGATACGGGACCGGGCGGGCCCGCACCCGGCGATCCCCCGACAGAAGACAGCGGTACGGAGAGGGCCGTCGCCGCCACCGGCGCGGGAGACGGCGGCGGACCCGGGCACGGCACCCCCACCGGTGCGTCGCGAGCCGCCCCGCCCTGTGCGGCAGCCGCCCCGATGCGTGGGTAACGGCTGCTCGCGTCGCTGCGGGCCTGCCCGGACGCGCCCGCGTCGGGCACCACCGGTTCCTGACGGCTGTCCATCGGGCCCCCCTCCCGGTCTCAGCTGCCTCGGTACGGGCCGTCGAAGGTCAGTCGGAGACCTCGTCGAACCCGACAGCCGCGCGGCCGGCCCGGTGGACGTGGGCGGTCTCGGCGATGCGGCGGCCGAGTGCCTCGGCGGTCCGCAGATCGCTGGCGCAAGGGGTGACGTCGGGCCCCTCGTCGTTGTTGGACTGGGACATCGCGCCCAGCCAGCTGCCGAGCCGGTTGATGTCCTCGGGGCTGCCCGAGGAGGTGTTCCAGCCGCCGTACTCGGCGAGGCCGACCCAGACCATGCCGTGCTGGGCGGCGAACAGGGCGATGTCGATCAGCGCGTTGAGCTTGTCCCCCGCCATGTTGCCGCTGTTGGTGAAGCCACCGGCGATCTTGTTCTTCCAGCGCATGTTGTCGCCCCAGACCTGGCTGGTGGCCTCGACGAACGCGCGGAAGACGGCGCTGCTGCCGCCCATGTAGGTCGGCGTGCCGAAGATCAGGGCGTCGGACTCCTGGAGCACCTCCCACAGTTCGTCGTTCAGCTCGGCGAGGGAGACCAGGCGCACCTGGGTGTCGGGAACCTTTTCCGCGCCGGCCGCGACGGCCGCCGCCTGCTTTGCGGTGTGGCCGTATCCACTGTGATACGCCACCGCAACCTTGATCTGCATGCTTCTCCCCCACCCGGGACCGATACGATGTTTAGCTTTCACTAAAGCTGTTCAGAAAGCTTTAGGTGCCGGTTACGCTATCCATCCCCGCGCTTCCAAGGCAAGCACCTCTGGACAACACCCTGAAAAGATCAGGTAAACCGGCAGGTCGGAATAGTTCACCCGGCCACCTCCCACTTCTCTGGGCGGCTGCCCGCGACACCGGACGCCCCGTCACCATGACCGGCCCGTCCGCGACTTCCCCCAACCGGACGAAATCGGGCGCCGCATCGTCGGCGGCGCCGAGCACTCCGCGGCACGCTTCACGATCACCGTGGGGGCGCTCGGCGCCTCAGGTGTGACGCCCCGGATCGGATCCACAGTCCGTCCGAGGCGGCCCCTTTACGATTCCTCCGAGGGAGCAACGGACAAGCGACGGCGAGGACTTCGGTTGCCGGCTCCCGGGAGACCGGCATACGGAGGCGAAGCCAGGTGATACCGATCGTCGCAGGCGTGATCGTGGCCCTTTGGGTACTGCTCTTCGCGTGGGCGGGCCGGCGTCGGCGCAAGTACGGAGGCGGCGGCGCGACATCCGGCCCCTGGGACGAGCTCTTCCAACCCTCACGACAGCACGTCCAGGAGGAGAAGGAACGCCGCCTCACCCTCCGTGACGACACGAAGTCCGGCGCACCGCCGCGCGGCTCCGTGGACCTGCACTCCGGCACAGCAGTGATGCGCCCGGAGCCCGGCCACCGGCCCGAAGCACGCTGACCGACGGCTTCATGTCGGCTGCACCCACGGCCGGTGGGAGCACCCCGGCACATTGCTGTTCGGCAGCACCTGCTGCTCCGGGTGCAATGTGCGCTCCTGCATCAAGGAGCGCCAGCAGATGGTCAGGGCCGACAACCGCAAGGAACGCTACGCAGGCCGCCGCGAGGCCCGCCTTTCCGTCGCCGGAGAGGACAGCGACTGACTCCGCGCCTCACCGCCCGGAAACCGCGGAAACACCGCTCGTCGGCACGCATTGCTCCCAGTGGCCGCCAGGGCCCGGTGCGGCGGGCGTAACCCGACCATGGACGTTTCTGACGTGCCATCAGGTAGTAGCGGGGATCCGCCACTCCTCCAAGGGGTGACGGCCCCCACCGGCTTGTCCGCACGCCGGGTCGTACGATCCGCACGCCGGTCCGGCTTGCGGTTTCCGCTGCGTCAACTTCTACGGTCGTCCGTGTGGCCGGAGAGACCGGCCCAGGTGAGGGGAGGCACGGCAATGGCCTGGTCGATCTCGGAGGTGGTCCGGATGTCCGGGGTGACGTCCCGGACGCTGCGGCATTACGACGAGGTCGGGCTCTTGCCGCCTGCGTGGATCGGAAGCAACGGGCACCGCTACTACGAGGAGGCCGATCTGCTGCGGCTGCAGCAGATCCTGCTGATGCGGGAGCTGGACCTGGGGCTGCGCGAGATCCAGGCGGTTCTGGACAGCCAGGTCGATCAGGTGGCCGTGCTGCGCGAGCACCACCGGCGGCTGCTGAAGGAGCGGGACCGGCTGGAGACGCTGGCACGCACGGTCGGGCGGACCATCGCCGAACTGGAGGAAGAAAGGGACACCGACAGCATGACAAGGATCAACAGGCCGGAGAACCTTTTCGAGGGATTCGAGCCCCACCCCGCCGAGGCCGAGGTGCGCGAGCGGTGGCCTCAGGCGTGGGAGCAGTCCCGGCAGGCCATCGAGACGATGACCGCCGAGGACATGGAGCAGTGGCAGCGCGAGGTGACGGCGCGGATGATCCGCATCGCGGAGTTCATGGTGGCCGGCACACCGCCTGCCGATCCTGCGGTGCAGGACGAACTGGACGCCCACTACCAGGACATCTGCCGCTTCTGGACCCCGAACTCGGCCGCGTACAAGGGCCTGGGCCAGACCTACGTCGACGACCCGCAGATCCGCGCGAACTACGACAAGATCGCCGACGGGCTGGCCGTCTACCAGCGCGATGCGATGGTCGTCTACGCCGATGCCCGGCTGAGCTGACCCACTGCTCACCCGCCGGGGGCGGCAGACCTCCGGCGACACACCTAGGAGGACGTGTAACCCAGATCCGAGGTGTGACCCAGGTCACACAATGACGTGTCATACGCCGAAGGGGCCGCATCCGTATGCAAGGTGACGGGCCCGCACGGGGCCCGGCACTACGGGGAAAGGACCTCTCGTGCGTAACAAGCGAATTCTCACCACCGCACTCGCTGCCGCCGCGCTCACGGTCATCGGGCTGGGTGGCGCCGCCCAGGCCCACGCGACCACCGGAGCCCAGGCCGCACCGGCCGCCTTCCACGCGCCGGCCAAGCCGATGGACGGCCCGCCCGGAACGGTCTGGACCGGCAAGAAGTTCTGGACCCTCGGCGGCTGCCAGGCCGCGGGTACCGACCTGGTCAGCAGCGGCAAGTGGGCCGACCCCTTCTGCGACGGCTCGGGGCTCCAGTGGGACCTGTGGGCCCGGCCCCTCTAAACCCTCTCCGACTCGCGGGATTTCAGCGGTAGGACGCAGGTAGCAATCCCGAGCTGGACGGCCGTCCCCGTGCAAGTCTGCGGTTACGGGGGGGGACGGCCGTCCGTTGTCCCACGACGAGGACGACGAGGAGAGCCGGACCGGTCGTGCACAGAACGCATCGGCGGCGCCGGCACTCGCGCACACCACCACGATCCGCTGGGTCTTCGCGCTACCGGAGCCAGTGGGCGGCGTGCGGGCGCAGGCGCGGGGCCGAACTCGCGGAGGTAGGGCTTGGTGTCGAGCACGGGGGTCCCGTCGACCGCGTCCAGATCGCGGACGTGGAGTTCCATGCCGTCGACCTTCACCAGCGTGCACCGTGACACACCCAGCCGGTTGGGGCGGTCCTTGCTCCGCTGCGCGAAGATGCCCACCAGCGGTCAGTCGGTATTGCCACGCGGATGCCGGGCACCGGTCTCGATCTCATCCTCGGGCACACGATGGAAGTGGAATACCACCTCCAGGTGGGAGAAGTCCGCCAGCCCGAGCAGTGCCTCTTCCCCGTAGACCGCGGCATCCAGCCGGATCAGGTGAAACCGGTTTTCGATCACATCCCTTGGGGGCCGGCGGCACCGGCAGGAATGTGCGCGAGGGCCGCGCTCGATATGCGGTACCGGCCGTTCGGCACGTCGGCGGCGGTGACGTGGACGGTGAGGGGCCCCGCCCATTCGTATCCGCGGTCGACGGCATGCCGGGCCAGCACATCGGTCAGTTGCTGCCCCACCTGCCCGCCGCCTTCGGCCAGTTCATCGTGCACCTCTTTCGCGAGTTCGACCGTGTAGTCATTGGGCACGAGGACTCTGCTCTGGCTGCAGACGACCGCATGGCCGTCACACTCCTGCCGTAGCGCGTCGAACAACTGGACCGGATCGGTCCGGAAAATCTTGGCCAGCAGCGCGCTCTCGCAGTCCTCCACCACTCGTTCCCAACGCATCAGCAATCCCATGGAGATCGTCTGCCCTGGTGCGCCATGCACATGCGGAGGGTGTCAGGGCGGGTCGGGTCGGGTCGGGTCACAGGAAAACCCTTGGCCCTCCTTGCACGGGCGGTCACAATGGGCGGGTGCCGATCATGACCTTCCCTGAAGCCGGTGTCCCACCCGATCTCCAGACGCAGGTGTCGGAGCTGCGGGACGAGGCGTGGCCGCCGGATTCCTCGTCGGCGCCCGGCACCTTCGCCCACGACCCGGCGCTGCGGCCGGTGTCGATGCTGCTCGTCGACGGTGCCACGGTGCTCGCCGCGCTGGACATCCTCACCAAACAACTCGTCCATGACGGAGAGCGGTTCCGGGCCGCGGGGCTGAGCACGGTGGTGACCCGTGGTGCCGCCCGCGGCCAGGGACACGGCCGCCGTCTGGTGACGGCCGCCCGTGAAGCAATGGCAGCCATGAATCCGGACATCGGCCTGTTCACCTGCGACCGGCCGCTCCGGTCCTTCTACGAGAGCGCGGGCTGGCACCACCTGCCCGGCGCGGTACTCGTCGGCGGTACGCCCCTGGCCCCGTTTCCCAGCGACCGCCCCGGCTTCGACAAGGTCACCATGGCCGACTTCTTCTCGCCCCGGGGCCGCCGGCATCGGTCGTCCTTTCCGCACTCCCGCATCGAGTTGTACCCGGGCGAGATCGACAGACTGTGGTGACGACGGTCCTCCGCGGGGGCACCTAGCGTTCCGTTGGACGGTTTGAGGCCAAGCACCGCGTCAGCGGATTTCATGGTCGATCATTGATTTCAGCAGACGCGCGCCCGACGGTCCGGTGACGCCCGGCCGCCCGGCCTGACCGGGGGCCGCCCCCGACCGGTGCGGCCGGCCCGAACAGCCCCCGTGGAGGATTGATGGCCGGTCATGGGAAGTTCCCCAAGGTGGCCGGAGACGTGCCCGGCGCCGGCCCCCGGAATCCGCGGACTCCCCGTCGCGCTCATCGGCCCGGGTGTCCCTTCTGCCTCATCGTCCGGGGCCGGGCACCGGCAACGGTGCTGCGCGAGTGGCCGGAGACCATCGCCATCCGGCCGCGCCATGGAGGTGTCACCGACGGACATCTGCTGGTCATCCCCAAGGTGCATGTGGCCGATGTCGCCGAGGACCCGTCGGTCTCCGCGACCACCATGCTGCGCGCCGCCGAACTCGCGGCGGAGGCCGGCGACTGCAATGTGATCACCTCACGCGGTCCGTCGGCCACCCAAACCGTCCGCCATCTTCATCTCCACCTCGTCCCGCGCACCGACGGCGACGGCTTGCTTCTGCCGTGGACCACCGCCCGGCCCGCGGAGAGATGACCGCCGGGTCCCCCTCACTCAGGCGAGGAAGAGGACCGTCATGGTGTCGATGGCGACCAGGACGCCGTAGGAGAGGAGCATCGTCCTGGACAGCGCCACGCCACGCCACGGCACTCGGTCGCCGTGCTGTTCGGCGTCCATGGTGAACAGCGGCACCTGTGGGGTGCTGCGGTCGGTGACCTTCTCGTAGAGGGTGCGGAACCTCCGCTCCTGGCCGAGGTAGTAGCTGTCGAGCAGCCAGAATCCCGCCGCCAGTCCCAGGGCGACCACCGCCGTCTTCCAGCTCGGGCCACGGGTGGCGACCGCGATGAAGGCACCGCTGACGGTCATGGCCCAACTCTTGACGACGAAGGAGGTGTTGGCATGCCGGGCGATCACGGCCTGGAGGAACTCCAGGTGTTTCACTTCCTCCGGACAGAAGCGCGGTGGCACGGTCATGCCGTCGCCCCTCCTTCCGCGGGCCGCGGGCGGTCAGGGCCGGCGTGACGAGACTCCCCCGGCGGGGCCGTCCTGGACTCACCGGGTGCCCGGTCGTCATGGGGCGTCCGGGGCTCGTCCGGTGCGGGGGCGTCGTCAGGTACGTGGGCGTCGTCGGGCTGCCCGGCCTCGTCGGTCGTCTGGACCTCGCCGGGTACATGGGTCCCGTCGGGTACATGGGTCCCGCCGGCTATGCGGGTCCCGCCGGGTTCCTGGGCCTCATCAGGTACTCGGGCCTCGCCGGATGCCGTCGCCGCGGGCTGCTCCGTCCGCTGCTCGGGCGGTTCACGGAACTGTGCGTTCAGGTCGTCGGCGATGCCGTTGAGCCGGTTTTCGAGCGGCTCGGGGGCGTAGCGTTCGAGCACCGTGTAGGCCTGATCGAGGAGTTCGAGACGCGCCCGGGGCGGTGTGGGACGGGTGGGCGCCCGCTCGTCGGTGGGCGGGGCGGCTCCGTTGCGTACCGCTGCGGGGTACGGCCAGGCGGGCATGGTGAGCGGAAAGTCGTGGCGGCCGGCGACACCGGTGCGGGCGCGCTCCTCGACGATGCGGATGCATGCCTCGTCGAGAGTCCGGCGGGCATCGCTCGCCGCCGCTTCGACCGTGGCACGCAGTCGCCACCAGGTCTCGGTGTGCCCCACCAGCCTGCGCCGTGCCTCCCCCAGCAGCTCCCGGCCCCGCTTCTCCGCGGCGGCGACGGACTGTTCGGCCTCCCGGTCGCTGTCGGCGCAGGGGTTGTGGGCGAGCACCTTGACCACGATCGCGGCGGTGCTGAGCACCAGCGTGAGGAGGACGACGGCGCTCTGGTCCGGTGCCAGGTCCACATGCTCGCGCACCGCGTCTGCCGCGCGCATACGGGCCCAGATGCCGACCATCGTGAGAATGGCCAGGGCGAAGAGCACCGGCCCGGCCGCGTTCGGCCAGGGCAGTTCACCGGCCGTCCGACGCTCCGTACGCGGACTCTTGGGCCAGACCGCCTCGCGCAGGGCGGCGATCGGACCGCGGTGGGTCCGCTCCAGCGTGCGGGCGGCCCGGGTACGCCGCCGGAAGACGGACTCGGCCAGCAGACTGCCCGCGGCCAGCAGGCAGACGGCGACTCCGAACCCGGGCAAGTACGCCAGATAGTAGGCGACTGCCTGCTCCTCCCCCAGTCCGAAGAACCGCTGCATCAGCGTGCCGATGAACATCGTGTCGAAGGCCACGCCGGCGACCAGGGTGGGCCACAGCAGACGCCGCCAGAGCACCGGAGGACGGCGCAGGCTCTCCGGCCCGTCGTCGGCATGGCGGGTGCGCAGCTCCCCGACGCGCTCCTGGGCCCGCCGGGACGACCGGGCGACGGTGAACCGCTCGGCCGCTTCGATGGTGGTCTGTGCCTCCTGGAAGGTGCGGGCGACCGCGGTGGCCGCGCTGCCGAGCCCCGGTTGCGCCGCGGTCAGCACGGTGTTGGCGTCGGTGAAGGCACGCATGAGAGCGGCCTGTTCACGGTTGTCGGTCTGGTCCGTCGGCCGTGAGGACGGCCGCTTCCTGACGTCCAGTTCGACGAAGGTGGGGTCACTGCCGGGAGGGCAGTCGACCGCCGCCTGATAGCGGGCGGCCGGCCCTGGCCGGTGCTTTCCGTTGGTGGTGTTCATCGCTGCCCGCCGTCCTCACTTTCTGATGATTTCGATGTCGACGCGCCGGTCGCACTGGAGCTTTTCCTCGGCGGTCATCCGGCTCCCTGCGGCATGGGCCGGTTTCGAGCACCCCGTCGGCAGGCCCCGGCCGTGTGCCGTCACCCGCTTCACCCCGAGTCCGGTCAGGACCTTCTTCACCGCGTTCGCCCGTGCCTGCGACAGCTGTTGGTTGTTGTCCGGACGGCCGCGCGGATCGACATAGCCGAGGACGGCGACCCTGCTGCCGGGGGTGGTGCGGGCCCTGACCGCGACATCGTTGAGCAGCGGCAGGGCCTGCGGGCGGACGGTGGACGAGTTGGTGTCGAAGAGTGCGGCGCCGGGGAGTTGGTAGGTCTCGGGACGGTCGTCGGCGTAGTGGATCGCCGGGTCCTGGGGCTGCTTCTTGCCCGGCGCCCGACGTCCGGCGGTGCCGATGGCCGTCGGGGCCAGGGTGCAGGAGGTGCCGGGAGCGGCCGTGTCCGCGCCGCACAGCTTGCGCCACAGGGCGGTCAGCCAGGTGCGCTGGGCCGCCGTGGGAGCGGGCTGGTCGGTGGCCGGCTGGCCCAGCCCGGCGAGCGTGAGGTCCACTCCGGTCAGGGACGGTATCTCGTCCCGGGCCGCGCAGACCCGGGCGATGGCGTTGACCTCGCTCGTGTCCCGGAAGGCGGCCGCGCGCAGATCGGCGCAGCCGGTGGTGGAGAGCCCGTCGGTCAGTACGAGGAGACTGCGGCTGCCGGATGCGCCGTCCAGTGAGGAGACGCCTGCCGTGAGCGCCGCAAGGACGTTGCTGCCACCGCTTTGGGGGGTGGCGCTTTCGGCCTTGCCGACGAGGTCGGTCAGGCAGCCGGCCGCTTGCTGCTTCCGCTTCTTTTGATTGATCGAGTTGTCGTTGTCCTTGACCCAGTCGGTCGAGCGGTCCTTGGCGATCCAGGTGATCTGTGCCGAGTCGCCGCTGAAGCTGCCCACCGAGATCGTGTCCTTGCGGTCGACCACCTCCGCGAGGAGCCGGCCGATGCTGTGGGCGTAGTCGCGTCCGGCGGTCTTGCCCCGTACGGAGGCGGAGTCGTCGACGAGGACCACGGTGCGGCCCGCGGTGTCCACGGGCTCCTTCATCCAGGCGCAGGCGTCCAGGCGTGGCGCGTCGCCGCATGCGCTGAGGAGGCCGGCCGTGAGCACCATCACGAGGGCTCCGGCGAGCGTGGGCGCTGCCTGACGGCGCCCGGGTGCCCGGAGTGCTGCGGTGTCCGGTGGGTTCACGGGGCCAGCTCCTCGACGTCGGCCGTGGAGGCCACCCAAGAGAAGGGGCTGAGTCCCATCTGACGGCAGAATTCGCTCAGTGCCTTGTCGTAGGCGTTGGCGTACTCGAAGAGTCCGACCTGCTCGTGGTGCTTGGTCGCGGCCGTGAGGACGCCGGCGAGCGCTTCGGCCCCGTTGCGGCGGGTGTTCTTGAGGGCCTGCATGACCTTGAAGAAGTCCTCGTCGGCGAGTGCCGCGGCGAACGGCACCAGCAGCCGCCGCTCGGCCGGGCCCAGCGTGCCGAGGAGCTCCAGTTCGCTCATCACCTGTAGCCAGCGCTCGGTGCGCGCCTGCACCTGTCCGGCCTTGAGCTCACCGAGGCGGTGCTCCTCCGTCAGCCTCAGTTCGGCGAGGTGGAAGGGCAGCACATGTTCGCGCAGGGCCGGGTCGATACGCATCCGCACCGACGGCCGGCAGCGGATCAGACCTTTGTCGTCGTTGTAGCACCACCCGCCGCGCAGCTCCTTGTTGACGGCCTTCTCCGCGGCCACCGGGTCGAGGGGATCGCAGGTCCGGGCGACGGCCCAGGCGCGGCGCAGCAGCTTGCCCCGGGCTGCCTCCTCGTGGAGCGCCGCGCGCTCGCGCAGGGTGTCCAGCGGCATCTCCCGGCTGCTCCAGCGGAAGTGCGGGACGAGTTCAAAGGCGAACACATCGCCGCGCGCCGCTACCGACAGCGCCTCCTCGCCCGGTGGCAGCTCGACCGCCGCCTCGGCCTGCGCCGCCTGTCCGGCGACCGTGGTGTCGGTGCCGTCCGCCTCGTCGACGGGCTCGGGGCCGTCGACGGTCTCCGCGCCGTTCTTGCCCGTTACCCGGTGCCACCAGTTGCGGAGCCGGGCGCGCAGTCCTTTGCGCTCTGTCATGGTCTCTCCTCTTCGTACGGGCGTCGGTCAGGACGCGGAGTCGGTGGCGCGGCCGCCTCGGGGCGGTTGGGGGCGGAGCTGCCGAAGGGTGCGCGAGTCCGGGTGACGTCCGGCCCACATGCCCAGGTAGAACCCGGCGCGCAGGGACAGCGGCCGGGCGCAGATCCGCGGTACGAGTACTTCCAGGAAGGCGGCGAATTCCTTGTCCGCGTCCCCCGCGAGCAACCAGCGCCGCAGCAGGTCCCAGGCGCGGGTCGAGCTGTCCTTCCCCATCAGGGCGTGGCGCCAGAGACGCACCAGGGCATCGGCACGGTCCGGGTCGGTCATGGCGGTGTCGGCCAGGACGGGCCGGTCGCGGCGGTCCGGGCCGGCGCCGTAGCGGCTGAGGATCAGCAGGGTGCGGATGGCGTGCTGGGACAGATGGTCGTTGTCCGACGTGATCCACTGGTCCAGTGCGTCGGCTGTCGGGCCCGGCGCGCCGGCGAGGTAGAGCCAGGACATCGAGAAGGCCACCGAGCTGCTGAAGGCCAGCTCCGGCCGGCTGCCCAGTTCGCGCAGTGCCCAGAGGGTGTCCGGGACGTCCTGTGCACCGACCAGGGTTCCGTAGGCCCGGGCCGCGCTGTCCTGGAGCTGCCACCGGGGGCTGCTCAGCCAGCTTCTGATCTGGCCCCGTACCCGGTGCACCAGCCGCGGGTCGTGGGCCGCCATCTCCAGGGCCAGCGCCGCGGATTGCCGATAGGCCGCGGACTCCCCTGCCCAGTGCCGGATCAGGTCCCGGTAGACGCTGTCGAAGTCATGGCTGAGCAGGATTCCGGCGATCTGCGCGGCACGGACCCGTATCCGCTCCAGCGGACCGGCGACCAGCGCCGTCAGCCACTCCCGCAGCGGGTCGCGCAGACTGTCGTAGTCGTGCCAGACGACCTCGATGACGGCGTGCATCAGCTCCTCGTCCACCAGCCTGGCGCGGCGGGGGTTGTCGTCGGCGCGGCCACCGGGCGTGGCGTCGGCACCGGCGCGCATCTCCTGCGGGATCAGCTGGTCCAGTTCCCGTTCGAAGACGTGGTTGGTGGGTGCCGGTTCTCGGGTCTCGTAGCGCGGCAGGACGGTCGCGCTGAGGACCTCGCCCGCTTCGAAGACGTCGGAGAGCGGATGGCCGTGGAAGAACGCATAGGCGATACGGAACGCCTGGCGGTGCGGATCCAGGACCGGGCCCTGCGAGGTCTCGGCGGGGACGTGCAGCAGTTGCTTCGCCAGCCGGCGCAGCCGGTCACGCCACTGGCCGATGACCTCGCCGAGGCTGGAGTCCTCCGCGTGGACGCGCTGCGCCAGGACATCGGCGAACTCGACGACGCTGCGCACGGACGGGGCCCCGTCGAGGGTGCGCTGCACCCGCTGTGACCCCAGCATCCGGGTGATGAACGCCGTGGTGTGCTCGGCGGTGCAGTCCGGCTGTGTGCAGGCGCCCGGGTGCCCGGCGAGCAGCCTGCGCAGGTGCACCGCCAGGACGTCGCCGAGGGCCGGGCGCCGGTGCTCGAAGGCGTGCGGCCGCAGCCGGTCGGGGTCCACCGGGCCCGGTTCGCCGATGACGACGAGGAAGGCGCGCTGTTTGCGGGCGAGATGGCCGAGCGTTTCGAGCGTCGACAGTTTCAGTGGCTGGTCGTCCAGGTCCACCACGAAGCCGCCCGGGGTGAGCAGTTCGTCGGCGCGCCGGCACAGTGCCTGGAGGATGCCCTGGGTCTCGCTGTGCAGGATCTTGATGCTGTCGTCGGGGCAGCATCCTGCGAGCAGCTTCAGCGCGGTGGACTGGCGACCGCTTCCCGGCTGCCCGGCGAGCACCAGGACGTGCTGCGCCGCGAGCCGGGACGCCATCTGTGCCTGCTGGTCGACGTCCTGGTGGGAGTCCAGGTGCTGGGCGACGGTCAGCGCGGAGACGCTCAGCACCTGGATCTCGATGCCGGTGTCGGCGCCGATGGTCAGCTGCTCGGCGTAGAAGGCGGAGCCGCTGCCGTTGGCGACGGCACTGCGCTTGAGCTTGTTCAGGGCGTTCTGCTGCCGGGCCTGCTGGTAGCGGGTGAAGTCGCCGCCGTCGCCGGTTTCCCGGCGGGGTGCTTGCCGGCCGGTCTCCTGGGCCGACGGCCGGGGGGCGCCGTTCTTGGCTGCTGTGTGGTCGCCCGCGGCGTCCGCGGGGGTTGCTTCGGTACCGTCGGACGGTGGGGCGGCGCCGGGCTCCACCGGTTCGGGCGCGCTCGGTGCGGGGTCGTCCGCGGCCGGAGCGGAGTCCGCCGCCGAGGAGAGGTCCTCGCCCGGCCCCTCCGCCGTCTCTCCCGCCGCCACGGCCTGTTCGGTTTCGCTCACGGCCTGCCTCCGCTCTGTGCGTCGCGGCCCTCGTAGTAGCTGGGGTTGCCGCTTCCGTTGTTGACGGCGCACCGGTCATAGGTGGAGTTCCCGCCCGGCTGCGCGGTCCCGTCCGCCGGGGCCGGCTGCCGGGCCGCCGGGCTCACGGGTACGTGGCTGCGCAGTGCCTCCGTGATGTCGGGGAGGTCGAGATGCGCGTACGAAATCCTTAGCTGCATGAACTGTCGTTCCGTCAGTTCTGCGATATCGGATGGAAGTTGGTCCCGGGACGGCAGCACGGCCGAATCGATCAGCACGGGGATGACGGTCTTGCGCCACTGGAGGGCCGTGCGGATCTCGTCGTGGACGTAGTCGCCCGGTACGTCGATGCGGCGCCGGCCGGCTTCGTCACGCACGGAGAGCCAGTTCGGGCCGATGAGCACGAGGAGGACTCCGCAGTTTTCGAGGTGGCGCCACAACTCGGGCGGAAAGTGCACGCCCGGCGGAGTGGTGCGGCGGTCCCGGAAGACGTTCTCCGGCCCGAATACGTCCTTCAATTCCTCGTCGAGCAGGACAGCCGCCACGGCGCCGTCACCGGTCCGGTAGTTGATGAATACTCCGGCCATGATTGTTCTGCCTTTCCTCAAGATGACAGCGGTGGATTGCGGCAGCCGTGTGCTGCACGGGCCACTCGGGCTGTCGCGGGGCACAGGGGGATGAAGCCGAGATTCACAGGGGTTTCAGGCGTGGTCAACGCGTTGCCCTCGGCCTTTTGGCCGGGCAACGGAACACCACGGATACATCGGGAGTACGGGTTCTTCGGGCAGCCTTCTGCGTGGGGCGGGCCGATGGGTGAGCAGTCAGGCCGGAGTTTCCGGCCCGGTCCGGTTGGCATGCAGACCCCTCGCGATATGCGGCAGGGTCCGACGGACGGTGGGATTCTTTGGCCAACGATTGAGCGCACGGCTCAGGCGCAGAAGATCGGCACGGATGGTGGCCGAGTCGATGAGGGCAACATGGCCGGCGACCAATTCGGCGATCGCACAGGCCTGTTCGATTTCACCGACGTTCGCCAGTGCAAGCGCGAGCCGGGCGCCATATCGGGCCCTGGCCCGACGGGATTCCGGCGGAATGGCGTCCAGACCGTCCCCGAGCAGGGTGACCGCCTCTCCCGGGGAGCCGAGGTCGTGCATGCACCAGCCGGCGACGAAGGCCGTCAGATCCGGCAGATGGATACTGCCGAGGACCGGGTCCACGCCGCCCGGGGGCGCCGCGCCGGAGGTCAGTTCCGCACCGCGGTCGAGAGCGCGGCGGCATGCGTCGCGGTCACCCACCAGTGCGTGTCCCTGCGCCTCCCGCTGCGCGGCGAGCCCGCGGATGCGTGCGCTGCGGGCCTGCTGTCCGGCCCGCCGGGCCAGTTGGATGGTGGCCACCGAATCACCGGTGTACAGGGCCAGTTCCGCCCGTCGGACCAGGGCGTACGCGGCCAGCTCGTCGTCACCGCCGTCCGCGGCCAGCTGGACCGCCTGCTCGGTCCACCACAGCGACGCCGCGTCGCTGCCCGCCTCCTGCGCCATCCACCCGGTGTACTCGGCGAACCGGGAGGCGAGCCGGAGCACGACTTCGCGGTGGCCCGGCTGCGCCTGATGTGCCATGCCCCGCAGGGCACTGGTGGCCGCGATGCAGAGCTGGGCGACCACGGACGGCCCGAAGAGCTGCCCCATCCGGCGGAACTCGTCGAAGATATTGCGGAAGTACGGCACGGCCGAATTCGTCTCCCCGCTTTCGAGGAGCGGGGGCGCCAGCGACCAACTCACGAGGGTGGAGGGCATGGCCCTGGCGCCGAGCGATGCCTGGTCGAATGCCACGAAGTCGCTCTGGCCGCCGGCGCGCATACGCAAGGTCCAGGGCGTACCGATATCCGCTTCCGCAACGGGCACCACGGCAGAGCCGCGCTCAGGTGCGGAAATCAGGCTGCTGAGGTGCCCTCCGGCATTGAGGGCACTGTCGCATAACTGGGCAAGATCGTGGCTGGGCGCCTTCACACTGCGCTCGATCTTGCTCAAGTGCCCTTTGGAAAAGCAAATCAGAGTCGCCAGTTCTCCCAGCGACAGCCCCGCTTCAATCCTTCGCCGACGTAACTCCGCCCCGAACCGCACAGGAATCCGCTGCACCCCGCCCGCCCCCCTCATCGCTCGCGACCGGTGAAGGGAGTGTGCCACGCATCACACCGACTCTCACATCCTCTTCACACATTGCTTGCTATCGGTTTCATCACGCTCCGCTTCGCGCGAGGCGAATCCCCTTCTCCGCAGGAAGGAGGCCTTGCGCAACGGGTCACTTCGCTGCCTTCTTCCGTTCCGGAATCGTTGAGATCATCAGCGATGGCGGGGAGTTGGTTGGCACGCATCATCCGCTGCCCCTGAACCGGGCTACCGGCCGAGCCGACCGCGCTGCCAGGGTGAACGGGGCGGCCTCGAAGGCCATGCTTGATCCTTTGAACCTCCCCCTTCGCCCGCGGCACGGCAGAGGAATTCGGTTGCGGCGGGACCGGTGAGCCCGGTGAGGTACCCCATGGACGGTGCCACGGAGCAGGCGCAACCGGCGAGGTCGGGAAGAGACCGTAAGGTCACGACGCGACCGGATCCGTGGCACAGGCCGGTGGTGCTCGTAGCCCTGATGCTGGCCGCGTTCACCTTCAACACCGCGGAGAACCTGCCGGTCGGCCTCCTGGAGCTCATCTCCGAAAGCCTTCGGGTGTCGGTGTCAGCGGTCGGCCTTCTGGTCACCGGCTACGGCGTGACGGTGGCCCTCGCGTCGCTGCCACTCGCCCACGTCATGCGGGCAGTACCCCGACGGCGTGTGCTCACGGGGCTACTGGCTGCGCTGGTCGTGTCCAGTCTGGTGGCGGCGTCGGCGACCTCCTACTGGCTGCTGCTCGCGGCGCGGCTGCTGACCGCGCTCGCCCAGGCGCTGTTCTGGGCCGTGATGGGGCCGGTAGCGGCGGGCCTGTTCGCCCCCGAGGTCCGCGGGCGTGTGATCGGCGCACTGTCCGTCGCCGGTTCGCTCGCCCTCGTGCTGGGTGTTCCCGCCGCAACCTGGCTGGGCCGGCGGAGCGACTGGCAGGTACCAGTCGCCATTCCGGCGGCTCTGGGACTCGTCGCCCTGGTGACGATCGCCGTTCTGCTGCCGACCTCGCGTCCGGAAGAAGAACGCGCCGCCCACGGAACAAATCCCGACGCCCCCCGGTTCGGCACCGTGCCGGCAGCCGGAACCCTGTCCGCTACCGGCGCGTTCGCGGGAGATACCTACATCGTCAAGTTCCTGGGCCACGTGAGCGGGTTCCCCCCGAGCACGGTCAGCGCCCTGTTCGTGGCTTTCGGAGTGGCGTGTCTGGCCGGGGTGAGCATCACCGGAGCGCTGCTGGACCGCTTTCCGCGCGCCGCGCTGACCACTGCCGTCGCCACCCAGGCGGTGGGCATGCTCGGCCTGTACGCGGCCGGGACCGGTCAAGTGGCGGCGGTGGCGTTCCTGGTGCTGATGGGCGGTGCACTCGGGCCGGTGTTCATGACCACCCAGAACGAGATGCTGCGTTGCGCACCGGGCCGCACGGATATCGCACTCGCGGCGAACTCCGGTGCCTACAACGCCGGTATCGCGGCGGGCGCCGCGCTCGGGGGACTGGTCCTGCCGCTCGCCGACGTGCGGGGCGCCTTCCTCGTCGGCGGTCTGCTGAGCGTCGGGGCATGCGCGGTGCTGCTCGGCGAGCGGCTGCTGCTGCATCACGCACCGGAGTTGGCCGCGTAGAGCTGCCTGCCCTCAGCGGGCGGCCGGTGGCCATCCCGTCCACGAAGTGCGGGCCCGGTCCTAGCTGATGAGATCCTGCTGACGCAGGTACCCCGTGGCGCGCTCGTGTTCGCCGAACCAACGGTGTGCGGCGCGGGAGCGGGCGGCCTCGACCAGCGCTTGGCCGTAGTGGCGGGTGGCGAACACGGGGATGCCGATGCGGTAGCGGCGGTCGGCTACGCCCGGCACACCGGACTGCTCCTCGACGATGAGCGGGGCCAGTGCCGGGTCGTGCTCCTGCACCCCGCCGGTGGGGCACAGTTCGAGACTCGCCAGCCGGTGCCCCGAGTTGTCCGGCCCTTGGTGACACAGGAACAGACCCACGCTGTCGAGGGAGTCCCACGGGATGACCGCGTGCGCCGTCTTGTTGTGCCACCACCACACGCCGGTCGCGTCGAACGCCAGGTACGCGTCGCGGTCCGACCACCCGACCCAGCCCATGAACATCCCGGCCGCGCCGAACACCAGGAACCAGAGCACCGCGAACACCCAGGTCCCGACGCCGTATCCGTAGACCACACAGGAGATCGGCATCGACAGACCGAGGGCGAGAGCGACGATGGCGCCGGGCATGGTTCGGCGCATCCGCTGCTTGCCGAAGGGGAACATGGCGGCATCAGGGGAAGGGGTACGTCCGGGAAGCATCCAGTGAGTGTACGGAGCCGGGGCGTCCGGTCCGGAGGCGGGCTCCGCGGACGGCCGCCGGTGTGACGGCGGGCCAGGGCCCGCGCAGCGGCAGGCTCCTCTCCGCTCGACGTGAGGGAAAACCTCCAAATGCGTCACTCCAATACTGTGGCCGCCAAGACGATCATGGGGAGGTATGGGGTCGCAGACTTGCAGGGGCGGTGCGTGCTCCGGTGACGGCCCGCCTCCTCCGCGACGACCTGAAGGACGTGCGTCATGAGCGAACGTGTCATCACTCCGCGAAGCCGGGGTTTCCTCTTCCTCGACTCCCACCCGGCCGGCTGCGAGCGCCTGGTGCAGGACATGTGGGAGGCCGCCCCCTCGCCCGCCCGTGTGCCGGACAGCGCGCCGGTGGCCCTCGTCGTCGGCTCGTCGGCCGGCTACGGGCTGGCCGCGACGATCGCCGGACTCGCCCGTGCGGGGATCCGCGGCATCGGCGTCTGCTTCGAGAAGGCCCCTACCGAGCGGCGCACGGCCACGGCCGGCTGGTACCGCACCGCCGCCACCGCCGAACTCGCCCGGCGGAACGGCCACGACATGGTGTTCCTCAACGGCGACGCCTTCTCCGACGAGATGAAGGATCAGGTCGCAGACCTCCTCCGCCAGCGCTTCGGCCGCCTGGACCACTTGATCTACTCGGTTGCCTCACCGCGACGCACCGACCCGGAAACCGGTATCACCTACGCCTCGGCCCTCAAGCCCATCGGCGAGGCCTACTGCACCAAGACCCTCGTCTTCGACGGGGACGGGACTCCGGAGGTCAAGGAGGTGGAGACGCAGCCGGCCGAGGGCGATGACGTCGAGCAGACGATTGCGGTGATGGGTGGCGCGGACTGGGAGCGGTGGATCGATCATCTCGCCGACCGCGATCTGCTCGCCGACGGATTCTCCACCGCCGCTCTGTCGTACATCGGTTCCCCGCTGACGGACGGGATCTACCGGCAGGGCACCATCGGCGCGGCCAAGGCCCATCTCGAAGCGACCGCCCGCACTCTCGACGAGCGCCTGGACAAGCTGGTCGGCGGCCGCGCGGTGACCTCCGTCAACGGGGCCGCGGTCACGCAGTCCTCCACCGCCATCCCCGGAATCGCCCTCTACGTCGGTCTGCTGCGCGGCGTGCTCGGCGAGGCTCTGGTGCCGCCGATTGCGCAGCTGTCCGACCTGTGGGACCAGCTGACCGGCGTCCGGCCGCTCGACACGGATGAGGACGGCCGGGTCCGTCTCGACGGCTGGGAACTCAACAGCGCGGTCCAGGCCGCCGTCACCGAAAGGTGGGACTCGGCCACCACCGAGACCATTACCCGCCTCGCCGATCTCGACTGGTTCCACGCCGAGGTCCAGCGCCTCTACGGTTTTGCGGTACCGGGAATCGACTACACGGCCCCGACCGCGACTCAGGTTCCGTGGCCGGACGCCACTTCTTGATCCCCGGGAAGCCGATGGTTTCGGTCGGCCGCCGCCTCTTTCCTGACGCCCCCTGACATCCCTTGACTGAAAGGGTGAGTTCGTCAAGTAGGGGAAAGAGTTCGCTCGCTTTACGGAAGTCCTGCCGTGGCGAGGGAAATTCGGGCGGCCGCGGGGTCGGTATCCACCGCGTCATCATCAGACCAGTTGGCCGGCCCGGGTGTCCGCCGTGGCGGACGGCTCGTGTTCTCAGGCCGTGGCTCATCGGCCGCGGCCTGGCCGGTCACTCTGTGCCGCGCCCCTGGCGGGGGACTGTCGCGCTCACGGTTTTACCGGCCTGTTCTCGCCTGATCTCCACGGCGGACGCGATGCGGCAGACCATCGACCATCCAAACCCTCCGCCCTCTCCGGTGACGTCGGGGGTACGGGGACGGGGAAGAACAGGACTGGAATCGCCTACGGTGACCACCACCGACTCCGGGCCGGCCCGCAGCCGCAAGGTACAGGTCTTTCCGCCCGCGTGCCGTACCGCATTGGTAACCAGTTCGGAGACGACAAGGATCACCTCCTCTCTGGTTTCCCTTTCCACGGAGGGCTCCAGCTGCTCCAGGAAGCCGGATGCAAGGTGCCGTGCGGGCCCGACTGCTTCGGAATGGCAGTCGAGTTGAAGCTCCAGCACCGGCGACGCCGTATTGGTGTGCGGAGCCTCGGCGGTGCTCATGATAAAGCTCACCTCAGATCGCGTCGTCTTGCCTTCAGGCCGGAAAGCGTGCCCTCTTCCCGGGCCACCAATCCCAAATCTCCGAGGTCCGGCGAAATGGTTTCTTCGCCGTAACGGTGGAAAGACCGACCCCGCGCCTGTCCCGAACGGACATGGTCAAGCGGAGTGCTGTGGAACACCTCACGCCGACCCGGCAGCTGGACAGTGAGTACGGCCGCCGCCACGCCCTAAGACCTGCCGTGCCCCTCCGGCGCCGAAAAGATCAGCGCGAGAAGCAGCAGCGGCAAAAGCGGCACCACCGTCATCATCCTCCGGACAGTCGGGTGCCCGAATCCGCCGCGAGCAATCGGGCATTTCCCCGGTTTCCTTCGTGGGCCGACGGGTAGGGGCTGCCCTCTTCCCGTCGTTGCACGGCAGAAAAGGGCGAATATCCGGCAGCCTTACGCGAAGCGGCCCGGCGCCACCTTCCCGCGCCGGGCTCGACACCACTTGACCGACCAGATCCGCCCCTATCCATTCAAATGCGGGCAAACAACCCTACAGCCGTCAAACGTCACCACGTCGAATGATGCGCGCCCCTCGGTCATGTGACGGCCACTCCCGGCCGACGGCTGACGGCCACTCCCGGCCGACGGCCGAGGGCCACTCCCGGCCGGCCGGGACGAGTCGCGGGCCGGCCCCTGTCCAGACGCCCGCGCTGTGTGTCGTCGCCGCGGCCGGGCGTCCCGGCCCGCGTCGCTGCGCCCGCACCCGCACCCGCACCCACACCCGCACCCACGACGACACGACCCGCGCGCCGACGAACACCATCGCCGTGGCCGCCAGATATCCCAGTTCGAGCACCGCGGCGTGGGCCGGGGCAACCTTCGCCGACCAGCCTGCGCCACGCTGTACGCCCTCGAACACGACGCGGTTGACACTGAGGAAGGCCACATGTGTGCCGATCGCCACCCATAGGGGCGCGGACCCCGGCGCCGTCCGTGCGGCCAGCAGCGTGAGACCGAAGACCGAGAGCAGCACCAGATAGGCGATCGGATCCTGACCTGCGGGAGTAAGACCCATCGGCGGAGCCGCCACGCCCACGAGACGGGACACTCCGGTCTGCGCCACGGTGGATGCCGCCGGCACCAGCAGGAAGACCGCTGTCGTCCCCAGTGCCGAGATCACCCCGCCGAGCCGGTCGCGCAACGAGGCCCAGGCGTAGCCACGCAGCGTCGCCTCCTCCGGCAGCGCCTCCAGCAGCACGGCCACCAAGGCGTTGCCCACCAGGAACGAGGCGAGTGCTGCCGGGTCAAGGGCGGACCAGCGGACCCACCCGAGGGCCGTACCGGCCCCCAGCGCGAGGGCGGCACACGAGGCGGTGACGGCCAGGCCGCGCAGGAAACCGAGGGGCGCCGAGGAACGGGGCCCAAGGCCCATGGGGCAACGCCTGGTTGACCGCATGGCCCGTAAGCCCAGTACGGCCGGGACGGCCAGCGCACTGACCAGTGCGGCAGGCAGCAACTGCCGCAGATAGCCTTCGGCGCCGAGCAGCCGCGCAAGCGCCTCCCCCAGCGCATTGCCCGCCCCCAGCGCACACGCCATCACCGCACCGCCGAGCAGCGCTCTCCCCCAGGCCCGCCATACGGAGCCCCGAACCGGCGTCGTCATGCCGCAGGTCGTAGCCATCAGCTCTCCCTTCACGATCAGCGGGAGGGACGTCCGGGTGCGTCCGCCGGAATCGTCCGTGCGCATCGAACCGGGCCCGGTGACGACACCTCGCCCCGACCGGACGTACCGGTCGGGCACCGGACCGCCGTACCCCGCGCTCTCCGAGAGCTACGTGTGCCCGCGGCACCGACGATGAAGCCGCACCCCGGCGCACCCGACACGAACGGCCCGGCAAACCCTCCTGCGGCATGACCTGTCGCGGCCAGGGACTACATCCCTCGGTCCAGCGGTCGTACGCGAAGGGTTCAAGCGCGCGGCGCAGTCACGGCCGGCTCGGACGTCCGGGCCGCACGAGCAGCCGCAAAACTCCGCAAAGGTGCGTATATGGCGACAGAGACAACGAACGCGACGTAGTACGCAAGGTCGGCACCATGGAGTGCGGCCGCGACGGGGCCGACGAACAGGGTCGTGTCCATGAAGGGCACGGCCGCCGCGAACGCCACGACGAAGGCGGCACACGCGGGCCACCACGGCTGGGGGCGGGCGAACTCGGCCTCGACGTCGATCGGCGCACCGCGGCGGGCCTTGGCGCGCAGCCTCGCGTCGACGAGGACGATGCCGACGAAACCGGGGATCCAGTAGCCCACGAACAACAACAGGTTCTGGAAGCGCGTCGTGGTGTCCGCGGCGTGCATCCACAGCACCAGCAGAAAGCCGAGTACGGCCGCTGCCGCCGCGGCGAGCGGCCGGGGGACCCGTATGCCGGCCGTCTGGAGCGCCAGCGAGCCGCTGTAGTCGTTCATGGCGTTGCTGCACACCGCGGCGGCCGCGATGGCCAGCAGGCCGAAGGCGCCGAGCACCCCGCCGCCCAGCAGCCCGTGCACCCCGGCGGCCGTCTGGTCGGTGAAGAGCTCGGCTCCCCACAGCCCCAGCGCCTGCACCCAGGCGAAGGAGAGCACCATGCCGAGCACGGAGTACCCGAACATCCGGGGCCGGGACGTCGTACGGGGCAGGTAGCGGCTGAAGTCCGAGGCGTAGGGGGCCCAGGAGATCGCCAGACTGAGTGCGATGGTGCTGGTCAGGACAAAGGCGCCGAGACGGTCGGCACCGTGCGCGGAGCTCGATACGGGAAGCGGCACTCCGGACAGCAGCTTGACGCTCAGGACCAGGAAAGCGGCGCCCAGCACGAAGGTCATCACCGTCTGGAGCTGATGGAGCGCCTCGTAGCCGAAGACACCGACGGCTCCCTGGAGGAGCAGGACCACCAGCGCGCCCAGCCAGAACGGCCAGCCGAGCAGCTGGGCCAGCGCCTCGCCGCCGAAGAGGCCGATGAGCGCGTCCCAGGCGACGGAGGAGAGCCACTGCATGATGCCGGGCAGCGCCACTCCACGGCCGAAGGCCAGTCGCGCCAGCGGCAGCTGGCCGGTCCCGGTCTGGCTGCCCCAGGTACCGAGGTACGCGGCCGGTACCGCGCCGGCGATCGTGCCGAGCACCATGGCCGTGAGAGCCGTCCAGAAATCCAGCCCCAGGGAGACGCCCACGGTACCGGAGAACACTCCGGTCATGGTGAGGTTGGGGGCGAACCACACGGTGAAAAGCCGGGCAGACCTTCCGTAGCGGTTGCTTTCGGGCACCGGATCGATACCGTGCCGCTCGACCGCCAGGTCACCGGGCCGGGCAGGCATCCGCCCTCGGAAGGCGGATTCTTCGATGGTCATGACTCTCCAGGCTCAACAGATGCGCGCCCTACCGTAGGCCGGACAGCCGGCCCGACCGCAACGGCCCCCTGGCCCGGTACCACCGGCCGGTGCCGGATGGAGACGGAGAGGGGCCCAGGGGGCGGTCGGGGGCAGGGGATCCGAGGGCTCCTGAAGTCGCAGACCAGGGATCACGAAGCGCGGCTCACGGAACCGGATGGGGACCCGGATAGGGATCCGGGCCGCGGCCCGGATCAGCAATCACCAACCGGGGCCACGGCCCACGAACCGGGACTCACGGCTCGGGGCCCACGTCTCACAGGCCTCACGCCTCACGCCTCACGCCTCACGCCTCACGCCTCACGGATAGGACACCACCGTCGACGGCACCGTGGAGGTACCCGTAGTGGGAGCGCCGATGCCGTTGATCACGTGCTCGTACTGGCCCTTGCCGCCCAGGGAGACCACGAGCAGATCGTGGAACTTCACACCCGGCTTGTTCGGCGCCTCGAAGCCGTGGTCCTGGCGGATGGTGGGATCCACGTTGTAGAAGCAGTAGCTGCCCAGGCCCCACCCCTCGTGCGTGGTCACCTCGTCAGCGATCTTGTACGCGGCATACCCCTTGATGTTGCCGTTCTGCACCGCTGCCTGATTGGGAGCGTCGTACGCCTTCTCGTTCTGGAAGAAGACGGTGCGTCCGCGCTCGCCGCGCCACTCCACGTCGTACTTGTTGAAGTGCTCGACGAAGAGCCCGGTGGCCAGGACGTCGTCACCGTTGACGCGGACCCCGAAGTCGGCCCGGTTGGTCTCCCAGCCCACTCCGTCGCCATGGTCGGCGCGCCAGACCCAGGTGTGATCGACGATGGTGTGGTTGCTGTTGATCACCATGCTGGTGGTCGCCTTGCCGGGGCCCGCCCCGCCGATCCGCAGGAAGACGTCCTGGACCGTCGTCGGGTTGGCGGCGTGGCTCACGGAGGAGCCCTCGGGGCCGACCTCCAGCAGGGTGGCGGAGTTGACCGGACCGGCATCGATCAGGAAACCGGCGAGCCGCACACCGTCGACGTCGGCCACCTTCAAGGCCGTCGCCCCCTTGTCCGGAACAATCGTCGCGTACCCCAGCCCCAGGACCACGGTGTTCGCGCGCTGCACCTCGATCGCCCGGTCGACGTGATAAATCCCGGGTGTGAGAAGCAAGTTGAGGCCCTGGGACAGCGCGGCGTTGAGGGTCGCCGCGTCGACGCCGGGCCTGGCCACATAGAACTGGCCGAGCGGAAGGGACTCGCCCCGCGGTGTGCCGTTCCCCCAGGTGGTGCCGCGGGCGTTGGTCCGCTTCTCGGGCAGGAAGACCTTGTAGTCGGGCCCGTCGAGATAGAGGAAGGGCTTCTCGCGGGAGACCGGAGTGGTGTCGAGGGTGGTGTAGGGCGGATCGGGGAAGCTCTGCGCGGGGGCTCCCTCGACCCCTGAGAACACCATGTTCCACACGGCGTTGTTCCAGCCGCCCACCGAACTGTCACGGGTGTACCACTGCTGCTGCGAGTACGGGCCCACCGAGCCGTCGATACGGCTGTCGGCGATATAGCCGCCGCTCGCCCAGCCGTAGCCGTCGGGCGCCAGGTTCAGCCCGCCCTTGACGTGCATCCGCCGGAACGGTGCCGCCTGGGCAACGGCCCACCGGTTGGTGCCGTTGACGGGACGGAGCGCGAGGTTCTCCGCCGACCGCCAGAAGTTCTGTGTCGCGTTGCCGTTGAACCACCCGGCGTCGACGGTCACATCACCGTTGAAGGTCGTGTCGTCGGGTGACAGACCGAGGCCCGCGATCGCGGTGTAGAAGCCGAGCTGGGCGTTCAGACCGTTGTACGTGCCCGGCTTGAAGAGCAGCGCGTACCTCCCGTTGCCGAACTGGGCCGACTCCTGCTGCTTGAAGATCTCGTCGAGTTTCCCCTGGATGTTGGGTGTGGCGGGGTCGAAGACCAGGACGTTCGGTCCGAGATCGCCCCCACCCGGAAGCTCGGCGGCTGCGGCGGGCGCCGCGGAGGCCCGGGAGGACAGCACCGGGAGGCTTGCGGCGGGAAGCGCGGCCGCCATCGCGGCCAGGACCGTACGGCGTGAGGGCTTCGGCGCACGAGGGGCCGTGGCGTTTGTGGGGGGTGTGGGCATCGCAGCTCTCCTAGTTCAGGAAATGAACGAGTGAAGTGCATGGGAGCGCTCTCTTGCCCGATGCATGTTCATCACATGTGAACGGCACGTCAAGACTTCTGTCGGGAATCCGCAAACTCGGCCCTGACCAACCATCAAGAGCCAAGCCATTTAGCCCAGTTGAGGTGCTTCTGCGTCAGCGCGCAAGCCTCCGCGGGCCCCCTCTCCGCGTTCAGGAGATGTCGATGGAGGTCAGGGCGAGCGGAGTTCGTCAGCCCAGCGCCCGGTCGAGGTTGAAAGCGGCGCTGATGAGTCCCAGATGGGTGAAGGCCTGGGGGAAGTTGCCGATCTGTTCGCCGGTACGGCCGATTTCTTCGGCGTACAGCCCGAGGTGGTTGGCGTAGGTCAGCATCTTCTCGAAGGCGAGCCGGGCCTCGTCCACCCGGCCGGCGCGGGACAGCGCCTCGACGTACCAGAACGAGCAGATCGAGAAGGTGCCCTCCTCGCCTCGCAGTCCGTCCGGACTGCGGCGCGGGTCATAGCGGTAGACCAGGGAGTCGGAGACCAGTTCCTCGCCCAAAGCGTCCAGGGTGGACAGCCATTTGGGGTCGGTGGGAGAGATGAACTTGGCCAGCGGCATCATCAGGACGGCCGCGTCAAGGACGTTGTCGCCCTCGTGCTGGACGAAGGCCTTCCGCTCGGCGGACCAGCTGCGCTCCATGATCCGGTGGTAGATGGCGTCACGGGCATGCGCCCAGCGGGGCATATCCGCCGGCAGGCCCCGGTGGGTGGCGATCCGCATCGCGCGCTCGATCGCGACCCAGCACATCAGCTGCGCGTACAGGAAGCGCTGGGTTTTGCCGCGGGTCTCCCAGATCCCTTCGTCCGGCTGGTCCCAGTTGTCACAGACCCAGTTGACCAGGGTGCCCACGGTGTCCCAGTGCTCGCTGGACAGCGGCTCTCCCCATTTGTCGTAGAGATAGAGGGAGTCGATGAGGGCCCCGTAGATATCCAGTTGGAGCTGGTTGACGGCGTCGTTGCCGATCCGTACGGGCGTCGAGCCCAAGTGGCCCTCCAGGTGGAGGAGTTCTTCCTCGGGCAGTTCGCTGCGGCCGTCGATGCCGTACATGATCTGAAGCGGTCCGTCGGTACCGTCGTTGAGGCCGACGTTCTCGGACAGGAAATGCACAAAGGCCTTGGCCTCGTCGGTGAACCCCAGTCGGAGCAGCGCATAGATGCAGAACGCGGCGTCTCTCACCCACGCATAGCGGTAGTCCCAATTGCGCTCGCCGCCGACCAGTTCGGGCAGGCTGGTCGTGGGCGCGGCCACGATGGCCCCGGTCGGGGCGTAGGTGAGGAGCTTGAGGGTGAGCGCGGAGCGGTGCACCATCTCCCGCCAGCGCCCCCGGTAGCGGGAGTGCGACAGCCATCTGCGCCAATACCGCACCGTGGCACCGAACAGTTCTTCCGCCTCCGTCACGGGGCAGGCCCGCGGCTCCACCCCCTGGCCGATCCGGTCGAGCGCGAAAACCGCGGTCTCCCCCTCGGCCAGCGTGAACGAGGAAGTGGCGTCCGGGCCGTCGATCTCGACCGGAACGCTGGAAGTCAGCGCCAGAGAAAGGTCCGGGGAGTCGAACACGGTTTGGCCCTGCCGCGTACTCACCGTGTGCGTGCTGCGCCCGTAGTCGAAGCGGGGTGCCACACGGACGGAGAACGGCAGCGACCCGCGCACACAGAGCACCCGCCGGATCAGCCGGTGGCGGTCCGCCTCGCGTGAGTCGTCGACGATCGGCATGAAGTCCTGGACCTCACCGACACCGTGGTCCGCGAAGAACCGCGTGATCAGGATGTTGGTGTCGGGGAAGTAGAACTGCTTCGTCCGCGCGGGTACGTCCGGGGCCAGCTCGAAGGCCCCACCACGGTCGGCGTCCAGGATCGCCGCGAAGACACTGGGTGCGTCGAAGCGTGTGCAGCAATACCAGTCGATGGTGCCGTTGGTCCCGACGAGCGCGGCCGTACGCATGTCCCCGATCAGGCCGTGCTCGGCGATGGGGGTGTAGCGAAGTGCGTCCGCCTTACTGGGGCGGAGGCTCACAGCGGCGGTCATCCGACCTCCCCGGGACGGGGCTGCGGGAGCAGTGGATTCAGGTTACCTCCGCGCGGTTGCGGGCGCCGAGCCGGCGATGTGCGGCCGGCGACGGCAACGATGGGTCACTGTGTGTGATCGAGCTGCGGGATCCGGAATCCGGGATCCGGGAGACGTCGCCACCACCGCCGGATCGGCCGGACCCGGCTGGACCCAGATGGCCCCCGGCCGGACCGGACTGGCTACGCCTCTGACCTGGGACATCCGGTCGGCCGTGCGTACTGCGCGTACCGGCCCGGCGCCGCACCAGCAAGCTCCCCAGGGCAGTGCGCCGGTGCAGGACCGCGCGCCCGGCACGGACCGTGGTGATCAGGCCCGCGCCGCGCAGCGCGGCGGTGTGGGCGGACACGGTGGCATTGCTGACGGCCAGCCTCCGGGCGAGCTCGCTGGTGGTGTGCTCGTCCGCGAGCAGGCGCAAGATCTCGACCCGTGTGCGCCCGAGCACCCCGGCGAGCGCGGCGTCCGTGTCATCCGCCCCGGCCGGCGGGAGCGGTACCCCCGGACCGGCCGGGTAGGTCACGGTCAGCGGACGGTCGGGCAGGTGGGAGATGAGGGGCCGGCCGGTCCAGTGGAAGGTGGGCAGAAGCAGCACGCCGCGACCGCGCAGCTCGATGTCCTGCTCATAGGGTGCTTCGAGCTCCCAGCCGCTCTCGTGCACCCGGGCGCCGGGGACGAGTGCGGCAAGTGCGGTGCCGATGCCGTGCTCCGCCGCGGCCAGCGCATGGCGGAGGAATTCCCTCTGGTGGAGGTCCTGCACCACGGGCCACACAGGCTGCAATGCCGTATCGAAGGCCGCCCGCTGCGCGCGGACGAGGAGTTGCCAGGCCCCGGCGTCACCGCGGTGCAGGCCACGGATCCACAGCGGAGCCGGGGACGTCTGCCGGGCGTACACGCGCTCCATCTCGGAGCGGACCAGGGCCGGGCGCGTGGCCCGTACGGTGTCCGCTCCCTCCTCCAGCGTGTCGCTGAACACGTCGAGGAAGGCGGGGGCCACCTCCGCAGGGACCAGGTCCCTCAGCGGCAGGACGGCGGGAGGCAGGGACCGGAGCAGGCATCGTCTCCAGCGGCCGAAGAGCAACTCGTCGTCCGGGCGGCACATTTTCATGAGCGCCACGTTCAGCTCCTGCAAAGGAGCCGGCCGGGGCGCGAAGCGGACGTGGGCGAAGTCGGCGGCCGTGAAATGGATCCGGATCACTACTCTCCCTGGTGCCAGCACGCCATCGTTCAGGGCAGGGCCTCAACGATGGCGGGCCCTTCCCGCTGGTGCCAGCATCCAGGTCGTGCCCCCTTTCCTTCGCCCAGGGGGTCGCCGGAAGGCACAAGGATGACGTCGCAGCGGAAGAAGCCGCGGCACAAGGGAGAGCCATGTTGCACAAAGGTGGTCGACGGCAGGCGGGCGGGCCGAACCTCCGCCTCCGGGAAGGGGGTTGATCTCACCACGGGCGGTGAGGGGATGACGGCCGCGGCAGTCCGACGGACCGTCACCAAGTCAGCGCTACTGACGGCCGCGATGCTGCTCGCGGGCACCGGGCGCGCGCCGGCACGACCCGCACCAACACGACCCCAGGCACAACCCGCGCAGGCGCACACCGCCGGCGAGGTCACCGTACGGTTGCCGGCACCCACCGGACCGCACCGGACCGGGGTCACCACACTGCACCTGGTGGATCGCTCCCGGCGCGACCCATGGGAGCCGCTCCCCGGTTCGGGAAGTGATGGTCACGGTGTTCCATCCGGCCCGCACCGTCCACGGTTACCCGGTCGCGCCGCAGATGACCGAGGGTGCCGCGAAGACCCTTCCGCATGTCGATCCTCTCTTCCACAAGGAGTTGCCGACCCGCGGGGTGAACTGGGCGGCCACCAAAACCCATTCACACACGGGCGCGCCCGCACTGCCCGCGCGACGGCCGGTACTGCTGTACAGCCCGGGAGGCGGCGACCCGCGCACCCTGGGCACCGGTCTCGCCGAAGAGCTGGCGAGCCACGGCTACGTGGTCGTCACCGTCGACCACCCCGGCGATGCCAGTGAGGTCGAGTTCCCCCACCGGACGAAGGGGAGGAAGAAGGTCCGCACCACCGCCTTCAGAGGAGACCCCCGGAGGGATCCGGCAATCTTCCGCAGCGTGATCGACACCCGGATCGCGGATATCCGCTTTGTGCTGAACCAGCTGGAAGCGCTGGCCGTCGGGCGGAACCCGGACGCGGAGCGACGCCCGCTGCCGCAGGGCCTCGGGCGTGCGCTGGACCTGCGGCGGACGGGCATTTACGGGCACTCGGCCGGCGGCACCACCGCGGCCCAGGCGATGTACGAGGACCGACGCATCGTCGCTGCGGTCAACCTGGAAGGGTTTCTGGACCATCCACCGGAGGCGCCCGGCCGGAAAGGGAAGCTGTACCCGGTCGCCCGGTTCGGGGTGGACCGGCCGCTGCTCCTGCTGGGCACGGATGGCTTCCGCTACCAGAAGGAACTGGAGCGTTCCTGGTCGGCGATGCTCGCCCATCCGCACGGCCGCACCCGCCGGCGTCAGCTCGACCAGGCCACGCACGGGGTGTTCACCGACTACGCCACCCTCGCCCCCCAGCTGCAATCCGCCGGGCTGATGACCGCCGACAGCCGGAACAAGCCGGTCGGCGCCATCGACCCCGCCGTGTCGGTTCCCCTCCTGCGCGGCTGCCTGCACTCCTTCTTCGCCCGGCATCTGCCTGCGCACTGACCGAAGTCGGCGGCCCGCCGCACCTGAACTGCGATAGGAAGAACGCATGAGCCTCGTCCCTGTCTGCGGTCCCGAAGGACCCATCCGCGTCACAGCCGCCTCGACAGCGCCGCGCCCGGCCGCCGTACGCGCCGTGCTCTTCGACTTCTCCGGCACGCTGTTCCAGATAGGAGCGTACGAGGACAGGATCCGGGCAGCTCTCGCGGACCCGGTGGACGACGCGACGATGGACCGTCTGCTGAACGGGCTGGAAGCCAGCCTGTCCCACCCGGACGTCCTCGAAGCCCAACGAGCGCGGGACGTCTCCGCGAAGGCTCACCGGCACGCCTTCACCACGTGGTACGCCTCGGTCCCCGAGCTCGCTCCCTGCGCCGAGGCGCTCTACGAACAGCTACGGGCTCCCGAACAGTGGCTGCCCTACGCGGACACCGCATCCACGCTCGCCCGCCTCACCCGAAGCGGCCTCCCCCTGGGAGTGGTGAGCGACGTCGGCTGGGACCTTCGGGCCACCTTCGCCCACCACGGCCTCGACCGGTACATCTCGGCCTGGGTGCACTCCTACGAGCACAACACCGAGAAGCCCGACCCGTTGCTGTTCCACCACGCCTGCCGCGAGCTGGACGCTGATCCGTCCGAGACGCTCATGGTGGGCGATCACCCCGCCAAGGACGGCGGCGCGGTCGGGGCGGGCCTGCGTTCGTATGTGCTTCCTGCGGGGGCCGCTCCCGGCTCGCTACGCGGACTGGACGCGGTACTGCGGCTGGCAGGGCTGACCTCGGCCTGAACGCTGTCCGGATGCCCCGAGCGTTGGGTGACCCCCGGCAGCCGCCGGCTGACCCGTCACGGGCATCCCACTGCCCACTCGGCGCCCACGCGGCCCACCACCAGCAGGAATTCCGGCCCGTCCTCTCGCCATACGCCTCCCCGGCGTAGGACCATGGCACGCTCGCCTCGCATCTCGGACCGTTCCGTACGCCGTGCCCTGGGGAGGACCCGGATCATGAGCAGACCGATTGCTGCACGCGGCCGCTTCACCCTGCTGCTCACCCCCCTGCTTCTCGGACTCTCGCTCGCCCTCCCGCCCGGACCGCGTGCGCACGCCGCGGGTACACCGGGCGGCTCCGGTCTCCCGGCCGCGTCGGCCGACTCGTACTGGACCCCGCAGCGGATGCGGGCAGCGGAACCGGCCGTCGTCACCAGGAGGTCGAAGACGCCGCCCCCGGCAGCGGGCCCCACTCCACCGAGCCACCCGTTCGACGGCCTCCCCCAGGTGGGAACCTTCTTCTGGACGGACGGCAGCAACACCGGCAGGTTCTGCGGCGGCACGGTCGTGCGCAGTCCGCACCGCGACCTCGTGGTCAGTGCCGCACACTGTCTCCGCTCCCCCGACCCGAAGCGGCAGCTGTCGTTCGTGCCGCAGTATCACGACGGCCTGAAGCCGCACGGGATCTACCCCGTCGACCGCATCTACCTCGACCAGCGGTACTACGACCTCGGAACGAAAGCGGGCGCCCGCTGGGACTACGCGGTGGTACGGCTCGCGGCGCGGGAGGACGGTGCCGAGGTGGAGGCGGTCACCGGCGGCTTCGACCTCCTGCCGTACCCGGGATATGACCACCGGAAAGTACGGCTCATCGGTTACCCCGGCAACAGCGACACCAGCCACCCCAAGCCGCTGGACTGCACCTCCTCCACGCACCGATACACCAGTACCGACCCGGCCGCCCCCGGCGACTTCCTGGAGATCGCCTGCGCGGGCTATATCGGCGGCACCTCCGGCGGGCCCTTCCTGGTACGGGACTTCACCGGTTACGCCCTGATCGGCGTCATCGGGGGCTACCACACCGGGGGCGACTTCCCGGACGTCTCCTACAGCTCGTACTTCACGGGCGACACGCTGGCGCTCTACTTGCACGCCGTGCGCGGCGATACACCTGCCGGACCGCGCCAGAGTCCGCCGTCGAAGTGAGTGGGAAGTGTTGATGAGTGGACGGCGAATGAATAGATGGTGAATGAACCCCGGACTTCCTTCTTCAATCCCCTCCCGTCCCCTTCCATCCTCTTCCGTCCCGCAGTCTGCTGTCCGTCATCCGGCCATCCGCCGTCCGTCGTCCCCCGTCTCTCGTAGGACGCCGGACGCGTCATCACCTGCCACATATCCGGGCATTGCCTTGGGCCCTGTTAATGTCAGCGATGGCTAAAGGCTGTTTGCCCACCAGGCCCGCCCGCAGTGGAAGGTGACGCCCGTTGGTGCCGTCATTTCTCTTGTCCGTCCTGAATCGCCTCTTCGGCAATGAATCGTGGCGCCGACTTCATGCACAGGCGGCGTTCTGGGTCACCGTCGTCATGACCGCGGTACTTCTCGGGGGTGCCGCTCTGGTCGTGGTGGCCGAATCCGGCGCGCCTCGCGCCAATATCACGTCCTACCCGAGAGCGTTGTGGTGGTCCATCGAGACCGCGACCACAGTGGGGTACGGGGATTTCTATCCGGTAACGCTGTGGGGCCGCGTCATTGCTTCCTTTTTGATGCTCAGCGCCATTACGGCGTTCGGCGTCATCACGGCAGCCCTCGCCACCTGGTTCGTCGGCCAGGCGGAGCAGGACATGATCCGCCTGGGCAGAACGGTGGGAAACCACGCCCGCGAGGACGCCGAAGCGATGCGTTCGGAATTGCGTACGCTGCACGCGCGTTTTGACCACGTCGAGAATCTGATCCGGGACAAAGGTACGCACTCCGCCCCTTGAGCGAGGAGGGCGGCAATCCTTGACCGAGGAGGGCCGACGAGGATTGCGGGCCCTGGGCGTCGGCTCCGTACCGTCCGCCGGAGGACGGCGTGGGCCGCCAACAGCGCCGTGCGGTTCACCGCGGCGGGAAGCCCTAGGAACCCAGCGGAAGCCTGCGGAAGCGCGAGGAAGCACGAGGAGGCCCGAGGAAGCGTGCGGGGGGAAGCCTGTTGGCTCATTCCCTGTCCGTCTAAGCTGGCGAGCGTGATCGATTCCGCTGATGTCCGCCGTATCGCCCTTTCCCTCCCCGAGACGGTGGAGAAGGAAGCCTGGGAGATGCCCACGTTCCGGGTCGCCGGAAAAATGTTCATCACGATCCCCGACGATGAGACGTCGTTCGCCGTGAGATGCCCGATTCACGAGCGGCAGGAGTTGATTGCCGCGGAACCGAGAAAGTTCTGGGTGCCGCCGCACGAGGCCGGCTCCGCCTGGGTGCGGGTGCGGCTCGCCGAGCTGGAAGACCTGGATGAGCTGCAGGACATCCTCGTGGACTCCTGGAAGCAGGCAGCTCCGACGCGGCTGGTGGAGGATTTCCCCCGACCAGAATGAGCCGGCCGGCAATGGCTGCCCGACGCCACGCCCTCGACGGAATCGCTCACCACGATCCCGGCGCGACGTCCGCAGATATCAATGTCGGCGGCGCAGGTCGCTCCAGTCGAGCGCTTGGGACGCCGTCTGCTGAGAACGCTCGGCGACCTCGCGGGCTTCGGCGAGGATATCTCCGTGCTCCTCGACGAGCTCTTCGTAGATGGGGGTGGGGCTGGAGGTGTGCGTAGAGGTAGTCATGTCAGTGTCCCGTTCCCTTGTGACTTATTGATTGCGGCTTGGTAGGTTCTCGCCGCCCTGGGAAGTAGGGAGCACCGCAGTTGAATACTCGGTGCACAAAGGGAGGTTGTCCCCACTCGTCCGCCGCTCCCCCGTGCGGCGCTGGACATCGTGTCATGAGCGCGGCGAGCACGCAAAGATCGCCCCGCGTCTGAGACCGTTGATGAGGGAACGTCCGTTTCGCGTAGGCCATTCCCGCTCTTGCGCGGTCTCACGCACCGCGTTAGTTCGGACTTGCACCACTGGACTACGGTGTCCTGCCCGCTCTCACTCCCGGCGGAACCCAGAAATCCATTCGCCCGTGATGTGGCGACCTGCGCCCTGACCACTGGGGTCTTCGTCCAGGTGAGACTGCTTCGGGAGGGTGAGCTCCACTCCGCAGAACATGCGTCAGCACAAAAATCCTTCGAGGGCGGGCGACCTGACCGAGGAGCCGGTGAACCGGAGCGGAGCCGGAACCACGCTCGACGTCCAGTCCAATTCAGTGAATTGACCGGCTGCGCCTTTTCTCACCGTGGATCGGATGGCGTATTGCCCGATCGGCAGTAAGTCGCCGAAAACCGATGGATTCCACCTCCGGCACAGCCGGTCCGACAGTGCCGCTCAAGGACTCTTCTGCTCGTGGGCGGCAAGGATGGCGGCGACGGCGCTGCCTATGTGGGCTTCGGAGGTCGCCTTGTCCACCCCGAGGCCGGTGAGTACGCCTGCGCCGTCCTCGAGCTCCAGCAGCGCGAGCAGGATGTGCTCCGTCCCTACGTAGTTGTGGCCCAAGCGCAGGGCTTCCCGAAAGGTGAGTTCCAGCACCTTTCGCGCCGCGGCGTCGAACGGGACGAGTTCGGGCAGCTCGTCGGCGGCCGGCGGCAGCACCCTGGCCACCGCCTGGCGCACGGCATCCAGCGGCACATCCTGCGCGGTGATCGCCCGTGCGGCGAGTCCGTCCGGCTCGCGCAAGAGCCCCAGCACCAAGTGCTCGGGCCGGATCTCATCGTTGCCTGCGGCACGGGCTTCGTTCTGCGCCGACACCACCACGTTCCTCGCCCGGTCGGTGTAGCGGCCGAAGCCCTGGCTGGGGTCGAGGCCTGACGGTTCGCCGGAAGTCTTGGGAACGAAGCGCTTCTGCGCCGCCTGCCTGGTCACCCCCATGCTCTTGCCGATGTCCGTCCACGAGGCGCCCGAGCGCCGTGCCTGATCCACGAAGTGGCCGATCAGGTGGTCCGCCACATCGCCGAGGTGATCCGCGGCGATCACGGCGTCGGAGAGTTGTTCCAGTTCATCGGAGTGGACCTTTTTGATGGCTTCGATCAGGTCGTCGAGCCGGACCGAATTCGTCATGCGAAGGGGGTTCACCATGGGGGCAACCCTAGGTTGACAGCGAGAGGTCGTCAACCTCGGGTTGACACCTATCTGCTGTGTCACAGCCGCTAGTTGGGTCCCGCGCACACCGCCGTAGCGACATGGCGGGAGCGATGTGGGTGAGGCGTTGTACGTAAGGTTTCAGGGGGCCCGGCGCAGTCCGAGGGGCCACTTCCCCGGCATCTTCGACCTCGCCAACAACCCTGCGCGGCAATAACAGTTGAGCGACGCACAGCACCCCCCTGGCGCGCCGGCAACGATTGGTATGACGCCCACTACACCAACCCGTCGCACCTCGACCCCACGACCTACGATCACGACCTCAACCCGGGGGCGGTGGCGTGGCTCAAGGCCACCGCCGTGCATCTCATCGACCGGGTGGAGGGCTACTTGGAGATCCTGGCGGCGCATGACGTGGCCTGTGAGCGGGTCGAATCCGGCAACCCCGGGAAGATCATTTATGAGGACGCCGAGCAAGTCGTCGTCGTACCGTGGGAGAGCAGGAAGCCAGGGGGCCACGGACTCTGACAGCCTGACCACCGGGGGGGCAATACCGGCAAAGAACGGAAGGCCACGGATGTCGCGCTACCGCGAGATCAAATTTCGCGCTGTCACATCGTTCCAGCGGCGGATCGGGAACCCCCTCCTCACTCGGCTGCCGCAACAGACCCTGTTGGAGACAACAGGACGGAAGTCCGGACAGCCCCGGCGGACACCGATCGGCGGACGCCGCTTCGGGAAGGAATTCTGGTTCGTTTCAGAGTACGGCGACAAGTCACAGTACGTACGGAACATCCAGGCGCATCCGCAGGTTCGGGTGCGGATCAGGGGACGATGGTATGTCGGCACCGCCCATCCAGTCCCCCAGGACGATGCTCGGGCACGACTCAAGAGCCTGCCCCGGCTCAACAGTGCCGCGGTCCGGGCCCTCGGTACGAACCTCCTGACGTTCCGCGTCGACCTCCTGGACTGAGGCAGCTGGGCGCGGCTGGGCGGATCCCGGACGTTCCGGAAAGCAACGCTGGTGCGACTGCCGCCTGTTAGGCAGGATGCCTGGTGTGGCGAAGTCGCGGGGATGTGAAGCATGTGGTGCGCCGCTCCCGACGCCCTCACGGGCAGCAAGCGGCGGCAAGGCTCCGGGCGGCCGGCCCGCGCGGTACTGCTCCCGTGCCTGTCGGCAACGTGCGTTCCGGCAGCGCACGGAGCGTCGCGCCCCGCCGCAGGCGGAGCCGGCAGGTCGGGGACTGCCGCCCTCGCTCGATGCCTTCGTAGGGCGCGAGCGAGAGCTTTCCCGATTGCGTACGCTGCTGAGGTCCTCACGGCTGCTGACGCTGACCGGTCCCGGCGGAGTGGGCAAGACACGCCTGGCGCTGGAGCTCGCCGGCAGGGTGCGGGGCGCCCGGACGGGCCGCGCTCAGTGGGTGGCACTGGATTCACTGCGAGACGGCGAGCTGCTGCCGCAGGCTCTTGCCGCGGCCCTCGGGGTGCGCGAGCGCGGAGGCCGGGCAGGGGTCGAGGCGTTGGTCCATGCGCTGGGCACCCGCACCATGCTGGTCGTGCTGGACAATTGCGAGCATCTGGCCGACGCCTGCGCACAGTTGGTTGCGACCCTGCTCGCCCGTTGCCCCCGACTGCGGATTCTCGCCACCAGCCGGGAGACGCTACGGGTACCCGGCGAGGTCGTCTTCCGTGTCGCCGAACTGTCACTGGGGCCCGCAGGCGAGGACCACGACGTGGCGGAGCTGCTGAGCTCGGAGGCGGTCAGGCTGTTCCTGGAGCGCGCCCGGACGAGCGACGCGACGTTCGAACTCGGGCGCGGCGAGGCTCGTACCGTGGTCGAGATCTGCCGGCGGCTGGACGGGCTGCCCCTGGCCATCGAACTGGCGGCGGGCCGCGCGGGCTCACTCTCGCTGACCGGCATCCTGCACGGCCTGGACGACCAGCTGTCTCTGCTGACCGATGGCAGCAGAACCGGGCCGGGCCGGCACCGCGAGCTGGGGGCCGCGATCGACTGGAGCCATCGGCTGCTCGATCCGCTGGAACGAGTGGTGTTCCGACGGCTGTCGGTGCTCGGGGGCGGCTTCGACGCGGAGGGAGCGGCCGCAGTCTGCGCCGACGGAGAGGAAAGCGGTGACGTGGGCGGAGACAGGGACAGGAGCGGGGACAGGGGCGAGGACCGAGACGAATTCGGAGACGGGAGCCTCCCCGCAGGCGGCATCGATCACCTCGGCCGCCATGACGACGTCCCCCGCACGGACGGCATTCGTCACCCGGCCTCGCATCACTTCGTACGCCCCGAACAGGTGTTGCGCGTGATCTGCGCGCTGGAGGCAAAGTCCCTGATCGTCCGGGTACGCGGGGACGAGCCGCGGGGCGCGGCGAGGTTCCGGCAGCTGAGTGCCATCCGGGCCTACGGGATGGACCGGCTCGCGGAAGCCAGGGAGCTGCACGGCACCTGGAGCCGGGCGCTCGACTGGCTGGCCGGGCAGGCTGCCGGAGCCGCCGGGTCAGGGGCGTTCCCCGACACCGCAGAGGGCCCCCTCATCGAGGAGCAGGAGAACCTCGCGGCGGCCGTCGCCTACGCCGCGGCGCGTGCCGACGGCCGGCATGTCCCGCTCGCGTTCGCGCTGGCCCGATTGCAGTACCGGCAGGAGCAGTTGACGGCCGCGCGTGCTCTGTTGTCGGGGGTGCTGGAGCGGGTGCAGGACTGCGAGGACCGTGGCGCGGCGCTGGCGCTGGCCGCGCGGTCCGCCTGTCTTCAGGACGACCATGGCGCGGCCCTCGCCCTCGCCCAGGACGCCGTCGCCGTCGAGCGCGCGGGGCGGCATCCGGCCAGGCTGGCCAATGCCTTGGATGCGCTGGCGGCCGCTCGGCTGTGCCGGGGCGAGTTCTCCGACGCCGTCGCCGTCTTCGCCGAGTGCCTCGCTGTGGTCCGCACGCTCGGCCGTCCGCTGGACCTCGCGCTCTGCCGGCACCATCTGGCCTGGGCGCTGCTCCAGACCGGCAGGACGACGGAGGCCGAGCGGCTGATGCAGGAGTGCCTGCCCGAGCTGGAAGCGGGTGCCCCGGCGGGCCAGTTGACGGCCGCTCTGCACACCGCAGGCGCGATCCGGCTGGCGCAGGGCGACTTGGCTGCCGCCGAGCGGAGGTTCGCCGAAGTGCTGCTCAAGACGCCTGCCGGTGAGAGCTTTCATGCGCTCTATCCGCTGGAAGGGCTGGTCATGGTGGCAGCCGAACGGGGGGAGTTACAGCGGTCGTTACGGCTGTACGCGGCGGCCGCCGCGATACGGCGGCGGATCGACACGGAGCCGGAGGCGCACTGGTGGGGGCAGGTGGAGGCGGTCGTGGCACGGGTCAAGGAGCGGGTTCATCCCTCCGGAGTCAGTGCGGCGATGGCGGCCGGCCGTCGACTGCGCGGCGCGCGGCTGGTCGCGTATGCGCTGCGCGGCACTCAGGTCCGTTCCGTGGTCCAGGAAAGCGCTCACGACGAGAGCCGTGGCCGGGCCCAGGCGATCGGCCAACTCCCGCTGACCGGAAGGGAATCGGCCGTCGCCGAACTCGTCGCCGAGGGCATGACCAATCAACAGATCGCCTCTCATCTGGGCCTCTCCAAGAGCACCGTGGCCGGCCATCTGGACCGGGTGCGGGACAAGTTGGGGGTCAGGTCCCGTACGCAGATAGCCGTCCGGGTCGCGGGACGGCCGGAAGGCCCCGGGCCCGGCAACTGAGCCGGCTCGGGCCGCCGCCCCCGTACCCGGTCGGCTCGTCCGGTCCTCCGAGGGCCCGTAAAGAGCCATGGACGCCCAGGACTCAGTAGGCGGGGAACGCCCAACCTCCCGGGTAGAACGGTTCCCGGTCTCCGCGAAAGGCGCTCGATGCGCGGGCCAGGGCGCCCGGTTGCAGTTCGCTGACTCGGCCGGCGGCCGCGAGGGAGGCGAGAGTGGTACCGCCGAGGAAGGCAGCGCCCAACTCCGTTGCGGTCAGCTGGAGATCGGCAGGGGCATGTGTGCGCTTGCAGGCGACCGCGTCGCCGTCGGCCTGAAGCCGGTAGCGCCCGGTGTTCCATGGGCAGAAGCTGTCTTCCACGTCCAGGACGAGGTCCAGCGGCGTGGCGTAGCGGCGCCCGGCCAGCGCCCGATCGACGTCGACCAGCCGGACCCACAGCCGGTCCACTTGCGTCGAGCGCACCGCACGGGGATCGGTCAGCAGGTGCGGCAGCGGTTCGTCGACCGCAGCTTCGTACTCGATCCATGGCACGAGGTCGATACCGGCGAGGAAACGCCACAGTGCGGCGTACGCCTGGTGGCAGGTCGTCACGCACTCCATGACCTGCACCGCGCCGTTGTTGTTGCCGAAGACGTCGACTGCGGTCCTGATCCGGTAGAGCGCGTACCCGGTGACGTGACCGCCAGGGTCCTGGTGCACGGCGAAGCGCAGAGACGTCGCGCCCTCACGCGCCTGCGGTTCGTCGCACAGGCGGCTGTCCCAGGAGCGGTCGGTTCGGTCGGGCCGGCCGACCGCACCGGTGCGGACCTGGTCGTAGACCCTCTCGATCAACGGACGGGCCTCGTCGCGTCCCAGAAGCCGGATGGTCCCGTCGCCGAATGCGGTCCCGGGCCGGAAGACCATCGAGCGCTTCTCACACCGGAGCTGGGCCCCGCGTGTGGCGGGCCCGTAACCGAAGCGGCCGTAGATGGCGGCTTCGGAGGGACGGAGCACAGCGATCGGCTCACCGCCGCACTCGTGCAGGTCGGTGAGCTGCTTGCGCATCATCGCGGTGAGGATGCCGCGGCGCCGGTGGGTGGCGGCCACGCCGACCCAGGTGACGCCCGCGACCGGAAGGACGGCGCCGGGGACAGCCAGGCAGCGGGCGTAGGCCGCAGTGCCGCCGACGGGAGTTTCGCCGTCGAACGCACCAATCGTGCGCGCCAGTTCAACGGTGGCTCGTTTGTCGGCCAGTTCCTCGTCGGACCGGTCCTCGTTGTAGGTGTTGGCGACCATGCGGGCCCATGGTGCGAACTCGTCATCGGTGACGGGACGGAGTAGATAAGGGTCAGTCACCGCTTCTGTGTAGCGGAGATCGCGCCGCCGCACGATCGAATTAACCGGTCGAGACGCTGACCCGGCGCTGCGCTCTGCGCGGTCGCCGGGGGCCAGTCCGCCTCAGCCGACCGATTCCCGTTCGTCGGAGTAGATCACCAACGTCTGTTCCGGCTGTTCGGCCAGGTGAAATGCGGTATACGCGAAGTCGATCGCGCCGCGTCCCGGGCGCCGCAGCCGTTTCCGTCCGCCGCGCCGGGCCTGCACGTCGTATCGCGGCCACCAGTCGCGCACTTCCGGGCTGCCCGCGTTGAGCTCGTCGATCAGCCGGGTGTATCGGGGGTCGCCGGGGTGGCGTCCGGCCAGCGTGCGCAGCCGCGCGAGCAGGCCGCGCGCCTCGGGCTCCCAGTCGACCAGAACCTCCCGGGCCGCAGGTTCGAGGAACACCCAGCGGGCGAAGTTCGCCGGTCGGTCCGCGGCCGCGGTGAGGCCCGGGAACAGCTCGTCGGCCGCCTGGTTGTAGCTGAGCACGTCATAGTTGCCGCCGATGATGTACGCCGGGTGCGGCTGGATCAGGAGCGGGACGGCCGCCACTTCGGCGGCGAGCGGCTCGGGTTCCTCGGCCTCGGCCGCCGGTGTGTGACCGGCGAGCTGGAAGAGGTATCCGCGTTCGTGGCGGTCGAGCCGCAGCGCCGAGGCGAGGGCGTCGAGCACCTGGTCCGAGGCGCGGATGTCCCGGCCCTGTTCGAGGTACGTGTACCAGGTGGCACTGATCCCTGCGAGCAGTGCGAGCTCCTCGCGGCGGAGTCCCGGGGTCCGGCGGCGACCGGTCTGGGGCAGGCCGACCTCGGCGGGGGTGATCCGCTCTCTGCGGCTGCGCAGGAAAGCACTCAGCTCACGGCGTTGATCCGGCTGTTTCGGCATGGTGGATGGCACCTCTGGTTCCAGAATAAACGCGCTCTGTATACCAGGCTAAAGACATCGCAGACTGGTCCTTGAGTCGGGGGTGCAGCCCTCACCGAGGGCCGGTGGACGACCCGTCCCGGCGTCCGGCGCCCCTGGCGCGCGGACGGGTTCCGGCGCTTGCCCGGATCCCGGTAACAACCGGAACCCGGTAACGAGAGAGAAGAGGAAGCCGTCATGTCGGAAACAGGCATCACGTCGGGGATCGACGGGAAGGTCGTGGCGATCACGGGAGCCAGCAGTGGCATCGGAGAGGCGACCGCCCTGCTGCTCGCCGAGCGAGGCGCGCGGCTCGTCCTGGGGGCGCGGCGGTCCGAGCGGCTCGCGGATCTGGTGGCCCGGATCGAGAAGGCGGGTGGTTCGGCCGTGCAGACGCGCACGGACGTGACCCGGCGGGACGACCTGCACGCCCTGGTCGCGCTGGCCGGTGAGCGATTCGGCCGGCTCGACGTGCTGGTCAGCAATGCCGGCGTCGGTACGGTCTCGCCGCTCGACGATCTGCGCGTCGACGAGTGGGACCGGATGATCGACGTCAACGTCAAGGGTGTGCTGCACGGAATCGGTGCCGCGCTACCGGTCTTCCGGGCGCAGGGCGCCGGACACTTCATCACCACTGCGTCCACGGCCGCGTTGCGCATCGTGCCGAACATGGCGGTCTACGCCGGTACGAAGTTCGCGGTGCGCGCCCTTTGCGAAGGCCTGCGCCAGGAGGCCGGCGACTCCCTGCGGGTGACCACCGTCTCGCCCGGCATAGTGGGCACCGACTTCGCCGAGGCAACTACGAATCCGCAGGTCAGAGCGCAGATCACGGAGACCCGGGACCGGATCGCGATTCCGCCTGAGGCCATCGCCCGGGCCATCGCGTTCGCGATCGAGCAGCCGGCCACGGTCGATGTGAACGAGATCGTCGTCCGGCCCACCGCCCAGAGCTGACGCTCCTCCCCCGTGAGCCGTTCTGCGGCCCGGACCGTGCGGGGAGTCCGCTGCGACGGGACTCCCCCACTGGCCCTGGCCCTCGCGCCCTGGCCGAGGTTTCGTCACGCGCACAACTCACCGGTCATCCGACCGATGTGGGGACTGACACGGCACCGGAGGCTGAGCGGGAGAGCGCACCTCACGTGGGGCGGCCGTACCGCGGTCCTCCGCCATCCCGCCGAGGGCCGTCCGGCACAGGGACGACCACCAGGAGGGGTGTGGGCGTCATGGGAATGACTGTCACAAGGACACCGCCGAGGACAGTCATCGTCAGCCGTTCGTCACGTCATCACCGCTGACCCGGCCGTCAAGGACGACCCACACCCGTGGGGTGCCCCGCCAACGAGTTCCTTCCGGCAAGGAGATGCGATGCGCTACGCCGACGATACGAGCCCGGGGGCTGCGACCGGTCCGCAGCCCCCGTCACGGGCAGACAGCGAGCAGGGAAGTTCGAGGAGGTCCTTCATCAGGTCCACTTCCGTCGGCGTGACCTCGGTCGCGCTCGGGGCGGGCGTGGCTTCCATGGCCGGCCCTGCGGCCGAGGCCGCGGAGACGGGCCGGCCCTCGTCGCCCCGCCGCGCGACGCTTCCTCTCGCCGTCACCCCGGCCTGCTCGGGCCAGGAAACCCCGGCGTCCATCGAGGGTCCGCTGTTCAAGCCCAACTCCCCCACGCGGGGCGACCTGATCACGTCGGCGACGCGCGGAGTACGGATCGACCTCAGCGGAGTCGTGTACGACACCACCTGCACACCGCTGCCCGAAACGCTCATCGAGTTCTGGCAGTGCGATCAGAACGGCGACTACGACACTTCGGGGTTCTCGCTCCGCGGGCATCAGTACACGGACAGCCGGGGCGGCTATCTGCTCCGGACGATCATTCCCCGGGACTACTGGGGCCGTTGGGGCCGACGGGCACCGCATATCCACACGCAGGTGCAAGCGTCCGGCGGCCCCGTCCTCGTCACCCAGCTGTACTTCCCCGACGACACCCAGGCGTACGGCAGGGACTTCGCCGCCCTCAACGCCGCCGACCGGCTGTTCAACCGCGCCTGCACCATCGGCCTCACCGGCCCGAAGGACGGCCGCTACACCGGCACATTCGACTTCGTGATCACTACCACGGTCTGAACAGCCGGCGGTCGGGCGCTCACCAGTCGCCGCCGCCGCTCGGATCCGAGCCCCCAGACAAGAGGAAGTCCGTATGCCATCGAGTACCTCCCTGCCCCGGCGGCGTCCCGGCCGGGGGCCGCTGCTGGCGGCGCTGGCCGTCACCGTGGCCACCGGAACGCTGGTGCTGACCGGCCTGAACGGTGAACCGGCCGCGTCCGCGGCCACGACGATGCCTGCCTCGTCCCACACCGCCCCCGACTCGTCCCCCGCCTCCTCCGCGTCACGCGCCGACCGATGGCAGACGACGCCGGTGCCCGTGGCGAAGGGCGATCTCACCGCGATAGCGGCGCTGAGCGACCAACAGGCCTGGGCGGTGGGCTACCGGCTGAAGAGTGCCACCGCTCTCGAGGCCGTCGCACTGCGCTGGAACGGTACGTCCTGGGCCCAGGAGTCCACCCTGCCGGAGAACAGCTTTCCGCAGGCCCTCGCCGTCCGGACGGCTTCCGATATCTGGGCGGTGGGCAGCGCGTCGGTGCACTGGGACGGCACCAACTGGACCACCCACCAACTGGACCGCGACCCGGGCGGGCGGGTCGTTCCCGACGCCGTGACGACGACATCCGACGGGAAGGCCTGGACGGTGGGCCGGGCGATGGACCGGTCGGTCAAGGACGGAGTCCCCGCCATCCAGTCATGGGACGGCAAGAGCTGGCACCGGCAGGCCCTGCCCGACGTCGGCAAGGGCGAACTCAGCAGCGTAACCGCCGTCGCTCCGGACGATATCTGGGCGGCCGGCGCCGCGTACGCCGCCGACGCGAAGTCGCCGCAGACGGCGCTGCTGCTGCACTGGGACGGCACCAGCTGGAAGCGTGTCACCGCGCCCGGCCCGGAGGACTCCCACACCTGGCTCGGCGGGATCACCGCGTTCGCCGCCGACGACATCTGGGCGGTGGGCGGCAGTACGTCCGGCAGCACGGAGCGTCCCTTCGCCGTCCACTGGAACGGCACAGCCTGGACCACGGCCACGACGCCGAACGTGGCCGACGGCCGGCTGCGCGCCGTCGGCAAGGCGGGTGACGGCGAACTCTGGGCCGTCGGCGGTAAGGGCGCCGCGCCCGTGGCCCTGCGGTGGGACGGGCGGAACAGCCGGTGGGACACGGCTTCCAGCCCGGACATCGTCGTACGGAGCTTCACCACGGTGCCCAAGAGCGCCGATCTCTGGGCCGCGGGTATCGCCGAACACGGAGACCTCGTGCCGACGATCACCCGGCTGAAGGGCTGAGCCCAGGGCCACCGCTGGGGTGGGGTGGGGCAGTTCGTCCCACCCCAGCGATCGGTCTCGACTCCTGACGCGGACTGTCACAGGCGGGTGACCGTGGACGAGGTCATGGGCGGCGCGGGCACCGTCGGTGACGGCGATGGCGATGGCGGCATCGAGGCCGTCGCGAAGGTAGGGCCGGGCGAGGGCGGACGGGGTGCCGCAGTTCAGGCCGGTCATGGTGGGCATGGTGGTCTTGCCGGTCGGTACGGTGAGGGGCTGCCGGTGTGTGAGGCCCGCCGGGACGCCGGCGGCGGTGTCGGGCTCGACCCCGGCAAGGCCACCGGGACCGACCCGGCCGGGCTTACCTGAGCGCCGCAGCGGACCGCCGGCCGGCCCGCTCGGCCGCCGCAAAGGCCCATGCCCGGATGATCGGATGGGGCCGTCGGCCGTCGTCGGCGAGTTCCGGCTGGAAGAGGGTGGCGAGGAAGAAGGGGTGGTCCGGCAGCTCTGCGATGCGTACGTCGCCCGCCTCGTCGACGCCGCTGAAGTGCATTCCGTGCGCACGCAACACGTCCGGACAGGCCGGGTCGGCGCCGTACGCACAGTGGTAACGCTCAACGGTCCGCTCGGCCCCGAGCACGCGCTCCGCCAACGATCCGGGTGTCACCTCGACCGCGCCTTCGTGGCCGACGAGGGAGCAGGCCAGCGGGACGATCAACAGGTCGTCCGCTTCGGGCCGGTTCTCCGCATGGGCAGCACCGGAGCGCCCGCATACGTTGCGGGCGAACTCCAGCAGTGCATGCTGGAATCCGGCGCAGGTACCCAGGAACGGAATCCCCTGCTCGCGGGCCGTGCGGACGGCCGCGAGCGCCCCCTCCTCGCTGCGGTACGGGCTCCCCGGTACCAGCCAGACGGCGTCGAACCCGTCGAGTGCACCAGGGGATTCCGCGTCCGGGGTCGGGATCCAGTACGCGTCCAGGATCAGCTGGTCGCGCCGGGCGAGCGCCTCGAGGAGGGCGGGAATCCTGGTGTGGGAACGGACGCTGGGCGAGCGGTCACCCACGAGGGCAATACGGGCAGTCGGAAACTTCTGCGGTTCGGGCATACGGGCATCCTGACCCGGCAACCGAGTTCAGCACCAACGATGATCCATGACCCTCCCATTAGCGATACTGATGAGCGGGGCCGGGCCGATGCAGGCGGCGGTCGCTCGCCACCGGTAAGGCCAACAGGACTTGAGGGCAGGGCATGGATCCGCATCTTCTCCGTACGTTCGTTGCGGTGGCCGGCCACGGGTCGTTCTCCGAGGCGGCCCGCGAGCTCGGCTATACACAGTCGGCGGTCTCCCAGCACATTGCCGCACTCGAAAAGGATCTCGGAGCGGTCCTGCTGCAACGACGACCGGTGGCCCCGACCGGTGTCGGCGTCCGGCTCCTCGAACACGCCAGGCCCCTGCTGCTCCGATGGGACGCCGCCCGCGCGGACATGGCCCGGCTGACCACGGCGCCCGCCACCCGGATCGTCCTCGGCGTCGCACCGCTGGCCATGACGGCCTGGCTCAGCAGCACGCTCGCCGACCTACGCGGAGCACAGCCCGGCCTGGACGTGACGGTGCACGTCCTCGGCCGTGCGGCCCTCACCCGCGACGTCGCGACCGCGACCGTGGACCTCGGCCTGGTCGACGGGATGGCCGCCCCCGCCGATCCGCTCCACCTGCCCGACGCCGGAATCCTCACGGCGACGGCCCTCGCCGAACAGCCCCTTGCCGTGGCGCTGCCGGCACAGCATCCGCTTGCCGACCGGGCCGGTCTCCGCCTGTCCGACCTCGCCGATGCCCAGTGGATCGAGGCACCCGACACCGCGATTCCGCTCGCACAGCTACGGACCGCGAGCGGGTCCGACGGCTACCGCACGTCCCTGCGCTACGAAGGCACCGATGTCCGCGGACTCACCGCACTCATCGCCGCAGGGCACGGCCTCGCCCTGCTCCCCCAGCGGGAGCTCGACGACCTGCCCGGCATCCATGCGGTCCCCCTGCGCACACCACGTCTGGTCCACCGCACCGAGGCGCTGCACCACCAGATGCCGGACGGACCGACGGCTCAGCTCGCCTCTGCCCTCGTGGCGGCTACCTGACGGTCGGCCGGGGGCGCGAGGGAGGTCGGCCTGGCGGGCGAGGGAAGCAGGACGCCATCGGCGCGGGATGGGCCTGAGCACACGCCGGCGGACGCCACGGCCCGTCGTCGCCGCCTTCGGGCCGCAACACAGGGCCGGAGTCCGGAGAGCCGGTGCCGGCCACCGACCGGGGAACCTGCCCTCCGGAAAACGGACTTCAGTGCGCGATGCCGTCGATCAGCTCGCGGGCGCCCTGACGCAGCAGGGCGACGGCCACGGACGTGCCGAGCGTTTCCGGGGTGAGCGGCCCGGCCCATTCGTGCGCGTTGAGGACCGTCTTGCCGTCGGGGGTGAAGACGCAGGCCCGCAGGGACAGTTCGCCGCGGCGGTCGGTCCTGGCGTACCCGGCAATCGGGCTGTTGCAGTGGCCTTGGAGAACGTGCAGCAGCATGCGTTCGGCGGTGGTCTCCTGGAACGTCCGGGGGTGCCCCAGCCCGCTGACCACGTCGATGGTGTCGGTGTCGTCCTCGCGGCACTGGAGCGCCAGCACCCCTGCGCCGATCGGCGGGCACATCTCGTCCACGGACAGGATCTGGGTGATCACATCCGTGCGTCCGATGCGCTCCAGCCCCGAGACGGCCAGCAGCAGCGCATCCGCCTCACCGGCCGCAAGCTTTTCCATCCGGCGGTTGGCGTTGCCGCGCATCGGCACACACTGAAGGTGCGGGTGAGAGGCGGCGAGCTGCGCGATCCGGCGGACCGACGAGGTGCCGATCCGGGTGCCTTCGGGGAGTTCGTCGAGGGTGAGCCCGCCGGGGTGGATCAGCGCGTCCCGGACGTCATCGCGTTCGAGGAACGCGGCGAAGGTGGTGCCGGCCGGCAGCGGGCGGTCACCCGGGATGTCCTTGACGCAGTGCACCGCGAGGTCCGCCTCGCCGGCCAGGAGGGCGGCATCCACCTCCTTGGTGAACGCCCCCTTCCCCTCGACCTGCGAGAGGGCGCCCATCCAACGGTCGCCGGTCGTCTTGACCGGGACGACCTCGGTGGCGATGCCGGGGTGGAGGGCGCCGAGCTCGGCGCGGACCCGCTCCACCTGGGCCAGGGCCATCGGCGAGTCGCGGGAGACGATACGGATCAGTTCAGGGGCGGACATGCGCCCACGATAGACCGTCAGATGCGTGCGACGGCCACCAGCAGGCCCCGAATCCACCGGCACTCCGGTACGGTCCCAGCATGTCCCGATCAACCGAAACCGAACTCCCGCCGTCCGCCGTAGCCGCGGACGATCTGGACCGAGCCGTACAGCTCGCGGTGACCGTATTGCGCGAGGCGCCCCCGACGGCGTGGGACGGCAAGGCGGGCTCGCTGGAGTGGGGCTGCTGGGAGACCGTCGAGCACCTCAGCGACGACCTCTTCGCCTATGCCGTCCAACTGGGCCCGAAGAAGCCGCCGTTGGAGGGCAATGTGCCCTACGTCTGGGAGAGCCGGCGGCCCGGCGGCCCCGCCAATGCCGTGCACGCCGACCGCGCGGCGGGTCCTGCCGGCCTGCTTCAGGTGCTGGAGGCGAGCGGCGCGCTGCTGGTGGCCATGGTCCGTACGATGCCGCCGCAGGTGCGTGCCCACCATGTGTTCGGGGTGTCGGATCCCGGGGGCTTCGCCGCGATGGGCACCGTGGAGACCCTGGTGCACACGCATGACCTGGCGGAGGGGCTCGGGCTCGCCTGGAACCCGCCCGCCGAACTGTGCACACGGGTACTCGCCCGGCTGTTTCCGGATGTGACGGAGACGGCCGACCCCTGGCGCACCCTGCTGTGGGCCACCGGACGCGCGGAACTACCGGGGCGCCCTCGCCGCACCACGTGGCGCTGGTACGGCGAGGTCCGGGGATAAGCGCCGGACTACGGTTCGGTTCCGGACGACGGTTCGGTTCCGGACGAAGGATCAGTCCCGTGCGAAGGGCAGGTTCCGGACGGAGGGATCAGTCCCGTGCGGAAGGGTCGGTCCCTGGCGAAAAATCAGTCCTGGGCAAGGGTCGGTCCCCTGGCGAAGGATCAGTTTCGGACGGTTGCGCCGGCCGGGTGAGCGTCGGCCCTGGTCGGGCCGTTGAGCACGCTGCCCGTCGGCACGCTCAGTGCCGGGCCCATGGGTGCCGCAGCCGCAGCCAGAGGTCCCTGGCCCGCCGCCCGGCTTCGGTCCGGCTCTTGGCCACCAGCTCCTGGGCCTGCTCCTCGCTCTCCACCATCGGGCCGGAGCCGCGCAGCGGCTTTCCCGCCGTCTCGTGCAGGAAGAAGGTGGCGATGAGCCCGACGACACCGGCGAACATGAGGTAGTAGGCGGGGACCATCTGGTCGCCGGTCGCCTGCACCAGCGCGGAAGCGATGAGCGGTGTCGTACCGCCGAAGAGCGAGACCGAGATGTTGAAGGCGATCGACAGCGCGCCGTAGCGCAGCCGGGTCGGGAACAGTGCGGGCAGTGTCGAGGCGGACGTGCCCGCGAAGCACACCAGCAGGAGCCCGAGGATCAGGCATCCGAAGGCCGGCAGCAGGATGCCGCCGCCGCGGATGAGGAGCACGGCGGGCACGGCAAGGACGATCATGGCAGCGCTGCCCGCCATGAACACGGGCCGGCGGCCCCATCGGTCGGAGGTGCGGCCCACGGTGGTGATGGTGAGCACCACAACGATCATCGTGCCGAGCACGAGCAGCTGGGCGGTGAGGGCGTCCTGCCCGAGCGTCTCGGTCATGAACGTCGGCAGGTACGAGGTCACCATGTAGTTGGTGACGTTGTAGAGCAGCACCAGCCCCATGCAGATCAGCACGGCCTCCCAGTGCCGGGTGAAGATCTCCTTCAGCCGCCCCTTACCGGACTGGCGGGCCTCCTCCACCGGGTCCTCGCCGCCCGCGGCACGGGCCTCCTCCGCGTCGTGGTGTGCCTGTTCGGCCTCACGCTGGAAGGCCGGCGTCTCCTCCAGCCGCAGCCGCATGTACAGGCCGATCAGCCCCAAGGGACCGGCAACGAGGAACGGCAGCCGCCAGCCCCAGGCCACCAAGCCGTCGTCACCGAGCACGCCCGTGAGCAGGGTCACCAGCCCGGAGCCGAGCGCGTAACCGACGAAGGTGCCGAAGTCGAGCCAGCTGCCGAGGAATCCGCGACGAGTGTCGGGGGCGTATTCGGCAATGTATGTGGTGGCTCCCGCGTATTCCCCGCCGGTGGAGAACCCCTGGACCAGACGGCAGATCAGCAGCAGAATCGGCGCGGCGAAGCCGATGGTGTTGTAGGTGGGCAGGAATCCGACGGCGAAAGTGCTGATCGCCATCATGATCATGGTGGCGGCGAGTACGCGTTTACGGCCGATACGGTCGCCGAGCGGGCCGAATACCAGGCCGCCGAGCGGCCGGACGAGAAACGCCGCGGCAAATGTGGCGAACGTCGAGACCACCTGGGCTCCGGGGGAACTCGACGGGAAGAAGACCTTTCCCAAGGTGCCGGCCAGATAGGCATAGACCCCGAAGTCGAACCACTCCATGGTGTTGCCCAGTGCCGCCGCCGACACCGCCTTGTGCACGGCGGGCCGGTCGGTGACCGTCACATCCTCGGCACTCAGCGGCCGTTTACGGCGGCGCAGCAGAATGCGGAGCATGCGGTCGGTGGCGGGAGTGCCTCCGCGGGCCGGCTTCCGGCCCCTGCGGGGATTCGACGGTCCTTGGCGTCCAGCGCTCATGTCATCCCGTCAACAGGCCTGAATCGGGTGCCTCATGAATGCCTCTCGGCAGATCAGGGGCGCGCCAATGGTTTCATTGACGGTTCATTATTCCCCTGGCATCCGTATCGGGAGAAAGCCACGGCACCGCGTGTCGCCCCAGCTGACAGCCTGTCGGCGTCATGGGGCGGGAGAGACGGGAATGGTTGTCGGAATCCCGAGGAGTTAGTACCGACGTCGTTCACGGGCCAGGGGCCAGAGGCCAGGGGCCAGGGACCAGGGGCCGCCTGATGATCGGCCTCGAACGGTGATGGCCGGTCTCGAACGGTCACGTTCTCCAGGAAGGCCTACGTGGTGCACCTGGCGCCGGGGCCCGCTTGCCCGGCGCAGCCCCCCGCGGTGAGCTGTGCTCCTTTCCCGGCCCCTTTCCCGTGCTCCATCTCAGGTGGCGGAGGGCTCGATCTGATAGGGCCATGGGTGCCGGACCGCGAAGGGCAACGCGAACCGGAAAAGTTGCGCGCCCGGGTGGTTACCCCGTTCGCCGAAGACGGACAGTTCCTACGGGTCACGGTCACGGCGCTGCCCGGCCGGCCCCGGATGAGGGCGGGGTCCCGCGAAACTCGGGCGCGCCCGAGAGCGTGGACCGGCCGGAGTGCCCCCTCACCGAAGCGGATCCACACCTGGCCCCTCCCCCATCCTCTGTCGCGTACGCGGTCGAGTCGACCGATCGCTGCCGCATCCGCCCCGCCGTATCAGCCCGTCGCCACGCACGGCCGGCAGCTTCGGCCGACGGCTTCGGCCGACGGCTTCGGCCGACGGCTTCGGCCGACGGAACGCCCGCCCATGGCCGCCCCCGCTGTGTGAGAGGCTCACCCCACTGCTCCGGTCCGATCCGGCCCGGCGCCGACCATGACAAAGCCCAGGTCGACGGGGGCCAACCTGGGCTTGCCGTGGGGGGTGCGGTGCCTGCGTGATCTGCGGGATACGAAGGCAGCCGGCCCGGCCCGGCGAGTGGAAATGGTTCAGCGTGCGGGGCGAGTCAGGCGAGTGAGGTGAGTCCGATGACTCAGCCGTGCCGGATGCCTCCTGCGCGTCGCGGGGCTCAGGTCTGTCTGAACGAGGCGAGATGGGCGAACACCACAATGTTGTCGACGTAGTCCTTGACCTTCCTGTCGTATGCGCCACCACAGGTGATCACCCGGAGCTGCGCGGTGGGAGCATCGGCGTAGACCCGGTCACTGGGGAACCTCGCCTTGTTGAAGGTCTCGACGGAGTCGACCTTGAAGGTCGCGATGACGCCGTCTTCACGGGTGATGTTGATCGTGCTGCCGGGCTTGAGCGATTCGAGTTGCAGGAACACCGCGGGTCCGGTCTTGGTGTCCACATGCCCGGCGATGATCGCCGAACCGCGCTCGCCCGGCGCCGCGCCGTCCTTGAACCAGCCGACGAGATTCTTGTCCCCCGCGGGCGGCGCATCGAGCTGTCCCGTCGGGCCGATGGTCAGCTGGGTGAAGGGCGCGTCGACGGCGATCTCCGGAATCCTCACCCGCTTCGGCGCGGAACGGGGCAGGGCCAGATCGGGGAACGCCGGGGAGGCGGAGGACCTCGGCGTGGCGGAGGAGGCCACGGCGGAGTGGGACTGCGGCTTGGGGTCTGCCGACGTGTCCACGGAGTTGTAGACGAGCAGGGAGCCCAGCAGAAACGCTCCCGCAGACCACAGCAGGCCGCGGCCGACGGGGCGGGACGCGGAGGCGGTCCGAGGTGGGTGCGAATTCGGCTGGGGCGACTGCTGGGCGGTCATGTGAGGTGCCTTTCATGAACGGGGCGGGGAGGCGTGAGGAGCGGCGGTAATGCCGTCGCCGCGGCCACCGTCCGCGAGGAACGGTGGCCGCGACAGCACAGCGGCTCCCGCATGGGGCAGCCGGATCAGGCCGCCGCAGCGCCCGAGGTGTTGCGACGACGCAGCATGTACGCACCGGCGCCGAGGCCACCGAGCATCAGCACCGAACCGGCAGCCAGACCGCCACCGGTCGCCAGGCCGCCACCACCGGTGTGGATGCCGCCGTGAGGCTTGCGGTGCTCGCCGTAGCCACCGTGGTCACGGTCGCCGTAGCCACCGTGGTCACGGTCGCCGTAGCCGCCGTGGTCACGGCCGTGGTCGCGGTCGCCGTACCCGCCGCGGCCGTGGTCACGGTCGCGGTCGCCGCCGCGCCCGTGCTTGTCGTGGTCGTCTCCGTAGCCGCTGCTCTGGTCCCAGTCGGCGAGCACGGTCTTGGCCATGGCGCCGCCACCGGTGTGCATACCGCCGCTCGGCCTCCGGTCGCAGTTGTCACCCCAGTGGCCGTGGTCGCGGTCGCCGTACCCACCGTGGCCGTGGTCGCGGCCGTTGTCACGTCCGTTGTCGCGGCCGTTGTCGTGGCCGTTGCCACGGTCACGTCCGTTGTCGCGGCCGTTGTCACGGCCGTTGTCACGGCCGTACCCGCCGCGACCGTTGTCACGGCAGTTGTCACGGCGGTGGTCACCACGGCCGTTGTCACGTCCGTGGTCACGGCCGTTGTCCCGCCCGTGGTCACGGTCGCGGTCGCCGTTCCTGTCGTGGTCGTTGTTGCTGACGGAAGAAGCGCTGTCCGAGGCAATGTCCGCCGTGATCATGGCGTTCGCAGCGGGAGCGGAGATGGCAAGCACCGCCGTAATGGCGGCTGAGGCGAACAGGGTGCGAGCAGTGCGCATGGGGACATGTTCCTTTCGGCGCGACTGCGAAGGCTGACTCTTTGTCGGCTCATCGGATCGCAGTGGCGACGTGATCACCGTCAGCCGGATCGCGGCCTCGCACCACCGGAGAACGTCGCATTCGAGGGACACCATGGGCTCTTCGGGTGGCCGAAGGCGGTGGATTCACCCATTGGATGGCGCGCGTCGTCGGCGTGTCGCGCAACGAGTGGGCTAGAGGCGCTTTCGCAGCCCTCCACGGCGGTGCAATTCAGCCTTGAACGAGCGCGACGAACGGCCCTTTCCGCGACACGCCGAGGGTGCGACAGCCCCGTGCCCATGCCAGGACGAGGGCCGGTCGGCGAGCGCATATCGAGGGGGAACTCGACGCGATTGATGCGGGCGAAACCCACGGGCCCCTCCCTGCGCCTTGCGATGGCGGCTCTGGCGGGCTGCTGTCACTCCGTAGCGCGGGAAGTGCACGAATTGCGCCGAACTCCCGTACAGCAACGGTCCGTTCAGCGGACCACCACCCGCGCGGAACCGGTCGAAGCGGAAACGGTGGGACGCTGCTCCCCGGTAGCTCCACGCCGGAATTCTGAGAGATGCCGGCTGAGTACCGACCTCGGGGCCGGGCCACCTTCCGAGACCGCCGGCGAAATAAACCCATCGCCCCCCGGAGTTTCTCAACAGCCTTTTCCCGGCGCCTCGTTCAGCCGGACATCACGAGTGCTCCCACCCACCCGAATTGCGGAAGCCGTACGCCCGTGGGGCCGACCCCGCAGGCGGTCTCTGTTCCTCCTGAATGCATCGAGGGCCGGACCTCCCCTCGCCTGACCTCACCTCAGGTGGCGCTGTCCCGGAGTGCCTCTTCGACGATTGCCTCCAGGCGCGCATGGTGCGCCCCCCGCCAGTAGACGCGCCCGCAGGCAGTGCACTGCGCGAAGACGTCATACGTGCGCTGAGTGCCGTGCTCGAGGTGCTCCCGGACCGAGTTCTTGTCGGCGTCGGCCAGCCGGCCGTTGCAGGCGGTGCACCGCGTCCACGGGGCGAGTGCGGGAGCGAAGCGGCCCAGTACGTCCCGGAGTTGGTCCTCGGGCCGGTCGCTGTAGACGAAAGCGCCCGCCCAGATCTCCCGGCGTCGCAGCAGCCCCCGGTCCCGGGAGAGCAGCACTCGTCGCTCTTTCGCCGAGAGCGCGGCCAGCGCCGCGTCGCCGGGGTCCTCGTTCGTGTACGCCGCGTCGACGCCGAGCAGCCGCAGCCTGCGGGCAAGGGTGCCGAGATGCACATCGAGCAGGAAGCGCAGGGGGGCGCCGGGGACCCGCTGCGGGCGCTCGACGGCCTGCACCTCGATGGTCTCGCCCGCCCCGGGGACATGGGCGACGGGAACCTCCGCACCGTTCACGACGACACGCCCGACCTCGGTGAGCGGAACGCCGAGCGACTCGACGACATGGCCGAGCGTCGATGCCCCGTCGGTCACCACGGGCGCAGGGGCGGTGGTGGTGTGCTCCGACGCGACGAAAAGATGCAGCTCAGGGGCGAAGCTGACATGAATCTCAGGACCGTTCACGCCGGACAGCATGCCATCGTGCGGGACGGGCCGGCCAGCGCATTGTGGCCGGTCACAGAGGGAGAACCAGGCCCGGGTTGCCCCACGTCCGACCGTGCTCCGCCGGACCGGCCCCAGGGCGTGTCCGCAACGTCCCGCCTGGCAGCTCGAGTGAGGCGCGCCGCGGTCCGACCGCGGCTGTGGCGGATCTGGCTACGTACGGACCGTAGCGATCTGCGTCCCGGATTGTTCACGATGGAGCGGGCCCCGCTCCGCCGCCACCCCTAGCCTCACTGCCACCACATCACCAACATCACCAACGAGGGGCGGTACCGGTGAACTGGCTCATCCACGACTACCGCGAGAACGATCTCGCCGAAGTGGTCCACCTGATCGACTCCACGGCCGAGCTCGGGCAGGAGTCCGTCTTCTCGCTCGCCGAGTGCATCAGCGCGCTGACCTCTCGGCAGCCGGCCGTGGTGGCCGTCCACCAGGGTGCGCCCATCGGGGCGGCACTCGCGTGTGTCGCAGGTGAGCGGGGCTGGGTGATGCGGATCGCGATCTCTTCGGCCTGGCGCGGCCGGGGGCTGGCGAGTGCGCTGCTGGTGGAGCTGGAGCGGCGGCTGATCGCCGCCCGGGTGAGCCGTATCGCCTATGTGCTCCCCGAGGAAGATCTTCTCGGGGAGGGACTGCTCAACGCCGGCTATACCCGGCAGCCTGCCGTGGCCTACTTCGAGAAGGTCGAGCCGCATCACGGACCGGCGGCCAGCCTCCTGGAGGACCTCGGCGGGCGGTTCCTGCCCACCGACCTGTGGGCCAAGGTGGCCGGCATGGAGGCGGAGAAGGACCTCATCGAGCGGCGTGTCGTGCTGCCGCTGGCGGAGCCGGAGCGCGCCGCCCGGCACGGGGTCAGGCCGCCGCGGGCGATCGCCCTGTTCGGTCCGCCGGGAACCGGGAAGACCACCTTCGCCCGTGGTATCGCCGCCAGGCTCGGCTGGCCGTTCGTCGAGCTCCTGCCGTCCCGGCTGGCCGACGAGGGAAATCTGGCGGCGGCCCTGCGCAGCGCGTTCGCCCGGATCGCGGAACTGGAGCGGGTCCTCGTCTTCATCGACGAGGTCGAGGAGATCGCGCCGCTCCGTAGCGAGCCCGCGCAGCCGGGCGGGCTGCACGGCGTGACCAATGAGCTGCTCAAGCTGATACCCGGTTTCCGGGAGCGGGACGAACGGCTGCTGGTGTGCGCGACCAACTCCATCCGCTCGCTCGACCCGGCCTTCCTGCGCCCCGGCCGGTTCGACTACTTGATCCCGATCGGTACGCCGGACACAGCGGCCCGGGCGGCCATCTGGTCCCGGTACACGGACGGCCGGGCCGATGTGGATGTGGCAGCGCTGGTGGCGGCCAGTGACTTGTTCACCCCGGCCGACATCGAACACGCCGCTCGGGTGGCCGCCCAGACTTCCTTCGAGCGGGATCTGGAGGCGATCGGCGTCGGCGCGGGTGCGCACGGGCGGCTCGGGGCGAGCACCGAGGACTATCTCGCCGCCATCGCCCAGTGCCGGCCGACCGTCACCCCCGCGATGATCGACGAATTCGACGCCGACATCACCGCCCACGCTCGTTGCTGACGCCCCTACCAGGCGCAACGCTCCTGGCGACGGCCTGCGCTGCCCCGGCCCGGCCCGGCCCGGCCTGGCCTGGCCATGGATGTCTGCCTCGACCCGGCCCCGTCCAGTGCACCGGAATGCTCAACCGGGGAACGGAACACTCCCGGTGCACCGGAACGACCGGCCGGCCGGACGCGCCACCCACCACCGCTCGCGGCGTCAGGGGCCGCCCGGTGCCGGCCACACCCGGACACTCCCTCGTCAGCAGCTCAAGTTGCCGCCAGGCGTGGTCCCCAGGATCTGCACAAAGCTCTGGTAGCTGTTGATCCTGCTCTGTACCTGGCCGGGGTTGCCGCCGTTGCACTCCAGGGAACCGTTGATGCTGCGGATGGTCTCACCGAACCCGGCGCCGCTGACCATGGCGTGGTGCGGGGTCATGGTGCCCGGCCCGGTTTGCGTGTTCCAGTACCAAAGGGCGGTCTTCCAGGCGACGGCGGCATCCCGCTCCACCAGGTAGGGGTTGTTCAGCAGGTCGATGCCGAGCGCATCGCCCGCCGCCTTGTAGTTGAAGTTCCAGCTGAGCTGTATCGGGCCACGGCCGTAGTAGGCGGCCTGTCCTGCCGGGCACCCGTACGGCTGGCTGGCATCGCAGTAGTGGGGGTAGTTCCCGGTGTTCTGCTCCACGACGTGGACGAGGCCACCGGTCTCGTGGCTGACGTTCGCGAGGAAGGCCGCGGCCTCCTGCCGCTTCACGGTGTCGCTCCCGGTGTTCGCGAACTCCGGATAGGCACTGAGAGCCGCGGTCAGGCCGCTGTAGGTGTAGAACGAATTCCGGTTCGGGAACATCTGGTTGAACTGGGCCTCGCTGACGACGAATCCCTCGGCGCGGGTGTCATTTCCGGCCGGGGTCACGGCGCAGCCGGAGCAGGCCGAGGTGGCGGCCGCGGGCATCGTGGGTCCGACGAGGGCCACGCTTGCGGCTATGGCGGTGGCGCCCAACAGCGCGGCAATACGCGATCTCATGTGCGGTGACTCCTTCGCGCGGCACGCCTCCGACAGGAGCGGCCACTGCATGTGGGGGGAAGTGCCGACTGAGCTAATCGCCTTACTGGGCTCGCGAGTTGACGTGCGTCGACGTGCGTCAACGTGCGTCGGCAACGAATCAATCCCTTCCCCGCGGTACGAGCGGCGTGGGAGCACGGATCGACCAAGCGGCACATTCATGGACAGGTACGGGCACGACTCAGCTGCGACGGACTGAGACCGTAACGAGCTGCGGTCTAGACCAACGTCAGGTTATGGGCAGCGCGTTGAACATGTCCATACCAATGCACCGCCCCAGTGCACCGCCCCAGTGCACCGCCCCAGCGCACCGCCCCATTCCCCCTCCCCGGAGAGGCATGACATCCCCCGCGGAGCGGTCGTCGTCAAGCCACCGCGAGAGACCGGGACGACGGCGAGTCCGGCCACGACCCCGGAGTGCTGACGCAACGGCCCGCGTCCTGTGCGAAGGTGGCCCGATGAAAACGATCGGGTTGCTCGGAGGCATGAGCTGGGAGTCCACGGCGGAGTACTACCGGCTGCTGAACCAGTTGACGCGCGAGCGGCTGGGCGGCCTGCACCCCTCGAAGTGTGTGCTCTACTCCGTGGACTTCGCAGAGATCGAACGCCTCCAGGTCGAAGGACGCTGGGAACAGGCCGCCCAGGTGCTCGCCGAAGCCGCCAGGGCGCTGGAATCGGCCGGCGCGGACATGCTGTTGCTCTGCACCAACACCATGCACAAGGTCGCCGATGAGATATCCGCCGCCGTGACCGTCCCGTTGGTGCATCTCGCCGACACCACAGCGGACGCCGTACGCTCCAGCGGCCTGCGTCGCGTCGGATTGCTGGGCACCGCCTTCACCATGGAGCAGGACTTCTACCGCGGGCGACTCGAAAGCCACGGTCTGGACGTCCTCGTCCCGGACGCCGCGGGGCGGGGAACCGTCCACCGCGTGATCTACGAGGAGCTGTGCCAGGGCATCGTCCACGAGACATCCCGGCAGGCATACATGGCCGTCATCAGTGATCTCGTCACCGCCGGAGCCGAGGGCATCGTACTGGGCTGCACCGAGATCGAGCTGCTCATCGAGCCGGAGCACAGCCCGGTCCCGGTCTTCCCCACCACCCGGCTGCACGCCGAAGCAGCCGTCACACGCGCACTCGCCGACGCCCCGTAACCCGTAAACCCGTAACCCGTAACCCGCAATGCCATCGCGCATCACGGGTTACGGGCCCCGCGAGCCGCTACTCGACGGGCTCCGCGATCAGTGCGGTGGCCACGGAGCGGAAGCCGAGCCGGGCGTAGATCCGTGCGACATCGTCGTCGCCCGCGGACAGGAAGAGCGTCTCGACACCTCGCGATCGTGCGTCCGCCACCAGCGCCGCGGTGACGGCGAGCCCGAGACCACGGCGGCGCGCGGTCGGCAGCGTTCCCACTCCGACGATCTCGCTGACCTTCCCGACCGGCTGGTGCTGACCGGCGCACAGCGCGGTGCCGTCCTCCACCGCGGCGGCGACACACGTCAGACCGGCCCGAATACGTGCGGCCGAGCGTTCCACCGACCCGTCACCGGCGCTGTTCCGCACCGCCTCGTCCAATTCCGCCACCCCTGCCACACCCACACCGGTCCCAGGGTCGGCGAAGGCCAGGTGAGGGACGGTCAGCGCGGCGGGCAGCACAGGGTCGTCCGGCCCGACGGTCCGCAGCACCACACCGTCGGCCACCTCGGGCACCTCGGGGGTCGGGGCGTCCGGGCCCAGCACCATCAAGGGATGCGCGTGCACCGCAAGCCCCGTCTGCTCGACCGCGGCCTTCAGCGTGGGCGCGGTCTCGGCAACCCACTCGAAACTCTCCGGGAGACCCAACTCCCGCTGCCGAGCGCGCACTCGGGCCACCTCGTCAGCACTCACCGCTCCTTCCCGCCCCAGGGTCGGGCGTGCGTAGAAGGGCCACCCCTGCCCCTCCCGGACGAACAGCGTCAACGCCCCGAAGTCCTCGGCCTGGGCGCCGGAGCGGGGGGCAGCGTCGTAGTACGCCTCGAGCTGGTCCAGCAATTCACGACGATCATCAAGATCTACAGAAGTCACACCGCGCATCCAAGCAGCCGGCCGCGAACCGCTGCCACACATTAATCCCCCACTACCGGCAGCGACGTCCCGCCCCGCATGACGCCCGGCAACGAGCGGTTCCTGGACGGAGCGCTGATCAACTGCCGTGCCGACCAGCCTCGCGCGAACGAACCGTAAGGTGGAGCCTCTAGGATCGCCCGGGTTGAGCGCAATGCGACCGCCAACTCCCCCATCGTCACGGATTCTTGGGTCATGCCGAGGTTTGAACTCGCGGCAGGTACGCTGACGTGGTGTCGCGTACCGAGTTAGAACGACTGGCCAGGATCCGGATGCAGGTCACCGGTGAGACGCTCGAACGCGCCATGGCCGCCCTCGAAGGCCGGACCACCACCTCCGGGTCGCAATCCGAGCCCCACACCGACCCCGATCCTGGTCCCGCGTCGGACGAGAACGGTGAGGCCAACGCGGCCGACGTGGACAGCGCACACGGCGAGAGCAATGCGGGCGGCGAGAACGCCACCACGCCCGACGGTCGACGGACACCCAAAAGGCGAAATCATCTGCGCGGGCTCTGATAACCGTGCAGGCGTGGGGCGACGGAGTGGCACCTGACGGGCGGATCCAGCTACCCGCCTGTGCTGATCGAGATAGCTGATCAGTGATTCCCACCCCCGGAAATACACACAGCGCAAACAAGCGCATACACAACGTGAGGGCAATTGCCCGTGCAACGCTGCCGGACGAGACGCCGGAATTCCCTCACGGCGTGAGAGGTCGCGCCAGCAGCGGCGTCCGGAGCATCTGATGTCCCCCGCTGGCCAGCATGCGGACCTCTCCCCGGTCGCTGATTTCCGCGCGCACGATCCCCGATTCGTCCTCGTAGACGGGATAGCCGCCCGCTCCGGCCCGCTCGGTACGACGGACGATCACTACGTCGTCCTCGACCGCAGGAGCTTGAAATACCAGCTCATAGCTTTCCGGATAATCCATCGGTGCCTCCGACAAGACTCGGCAGGTGCTCCAGGCGTCCCCCACCGCCCCTGTACGCGCGCCGCTGCACCTCGGCTCTTCCATCGTCGCCCACACGGGCCCGGCGCGCCTGAGGAGGACCCGGACGGTTGCTTCGTCGCCTGGCGGATGTATGCCGCCGGGCGGGCGTAGCCGAGCTGCCCGCCCAGGAGGCCGGCCGGCTGGGCTCGCCCCTCGGCGGGCGATCGACTGGCCCAGCGTGGCCTGCACTGTTTGGACTGCCTGCACTGCCTGCACTGCCTGCACTGCCTGCACTGCCTGCATTGAGTGCATTGACTGCACTGCCCGCGCCGGGCGGCCTCGGCGGGCCACGACTCGACCGTGCGGCCTGGGCGAGACGCTCAGGGAATTCCATGAGCTGGGATGCGGGGCGCATTCTCTGCAGTGCAGTGCAGTGCAGTGCAGTGCAGTGCAGGGCGGTGCAGGGCGGTGCAGGATGGCTTCGCGCAGCGGCAGGAATACGGGGCGGATGTGTGGCCCCGCTCCCGTGCGCTGTCACAGGAGCGGGGCCGGTCCGAGTAGCGCCAGCAGCTCGGATAGTTACGGGAGCCACCGTACGGGGCACCACTGACAACGGCGGGCCCCGCGGAACTCGGCGAGGTGCTCATGGCGAGCCATCCCGCCCGAGAAGGGGTGAGGTCGCGGCCGCACACGCATGCGACGAAGCGGGTGCGGGCCGTCGCCACCGGCCGCGGCGGAAGGTACGGGCGGTCGGCGCCAGCCGCGAGAGCCCAGAACGGTATCACCCGATCGGAGTATCGTCCGCGCAGCCACCGCCCAGTCACCGGCCAGCCACCACCCAGCCCCGCGCCATCTTCGTCGGCCTCGAACGGGACACGGCAATTGCCCGGCCGCCGTATGGCCGGCCACTGCATTGGCCAAGGCTTGTCCCGCAATAATCTTCGGATGAGTGGGGACCGGTCGCGGTGTGACGGCCGACCTATCTGGAGAGGTCAAGGTTGTGCAGGCGGGCGACGTCGAGCATGGCGTGGCGGACGCCGTCGCCCTTGAGGCGACCGTCGCGGAGGATCGTCCAGGTCTTCATACGGGCGAAGGTGTGCTCGACGCGGGCGCGTATCTGCTGGTGGGAGCGGTTGTGTTCCTGTTTCCGGTCGGGCAGTTCCTCGCCAGCCCGGCGGCGGTGCGGCATCACGAGTCCGGTTCCTAGATTGCCGCCGTCGGCGATCGTCGTGGTCGTGCCGACAGCGGGCCTTCGCTCCCGATTCCTCCCAGGCTCTGCAGTCGTTGCGGTTGCTCGGCAGTGGCTGGCCGACCACAACGACAATGCCTGTGCCGGCGTCGACGACGACTTGGTGGTTGGTGGAGTACCGGTAATTCTTGGACTGCCCGGCGATCGCCTGGTCGCGAGTGGGCACCAGAGTGCCGTCCACGATGAGGACGGTGCCCTTGGCGGAACGCTGTCGGGGCTGAAGCGGGAGAAGCGGGCCGAGATGGTCAATGATCCGGTCGGCTGCAGATTTCGAGACGCCCAACAGTGGAACGAGTTGGCGCATCGTCAAGTTCGTGCGCCAGTACACACTTGGAAACGGTGATGCGGCTGGCCTTGGGATCGAACTCGGCCCTCACCGCCAGGACCTCCTCCTTCCTGGCCCCGCGCTCTTCGGTAGGGCGGATGACCAGACACCTCGCGATCAACGAGTGGCCCACACCTCGACGTACGGGCCTGGGTCGATCTGGTCGATGTCGAACCCGGCCCTGGTAACCCCTTCTGCCCCTTCCTCCATTGAAGGACGGAGGAAGTGAAGGACGGAGGAGGAAGCGGGAGCAGGGCTTGCCTGGCTGCCCGGCTACCGGGCTGCCGGGCTACCGGGCCCGCGATACAAACCTGGCGCCGGGGCCAGGGCTCCCGCCTGTGAGTGACCGCGAGTGACCGCGGAGCGTGTGGGAATGGACACATGCAGGCAGCAAAGGCCGCGCGACGGGCCGACTGTCTCTGCTGGTCAGGAAGTTGAGATGGCGTAGGGACGTCGGCCGGGGCACCGGCTGCATCCGTCGGGAGGCCGCGAGCGGGGCCGCGTTGTCAGTGTCTGCCCCTAGCATGGCTCATATGTCCCCAACTCCTTCTGCCCCTACGGGGGCGCCCGTTCCTGCTTCCGAGGCGAACGAATCGATCCGGCGATTTGTGCGCGCCCGCCGCGGCGTGGCGTGGTCGGCTCAGGACATGGCGGAGTATGCGGTGCTGCTGGAGATCTGGACGTTGGCGGTGCGCTCGGAGGTCACGGAGGTTGTCGAGGCGGCGTAGGTCCGCGCACGGTCAACGCAACGGCCCGCGCCCGGCCTTCGTGCCGCGTCCCGCCTCCCGCCTCCCGCCTCCCGCCTCCCGCGTCCCGCCTCCCGCCTCCCGCCTCCCGCCTCCCGCCTGGACAGCGTCTGCGACAGCCCAACGCTCCAGGGTCGGCTTGCGGTGAACAAGCGGCTGCGAATGCTGCGTTAGTGGTGCGTTAGTAGATCGGCAGGGGCCGGCGCCAAGCTGGCGCTCGTACCGCTCACGAACGCGGAACGAAGGCCGCACCCAACGGTCGTGGCCCAAAGCCAACCACGCACACGCACACGCCAACGCCGGCTCCTACGTGGCAACGGCGCATTCCCCAGAGAAGCTGTGCGGCACCTTGCACATAAAGGGGTTTCATGTCCTGGAAGAAGGCCTCCGACGTCGATGCAGACGCCCACAGCGCCATCGTGTCCGCCCCCACCGCCGGCTCCGCCTTACGCCGAGGGCGCCGGGTCGCCGCCGCTTCGCTGGTTGCCGTGGCCGCACTCTCGTTGACCGCCTGCGGCAGCGGCGGTGACGGCACGAAGGCGAGCACCAAGGTCTCGTCGACCCCCGACCCTTCGCGCCTGGCGGACGAGGCAGCGGCCCTGGGCGATGTTGCGGACGAACCAGCCGCCACGGACAAGTCGACGCCGAGCCAGAAGCCGTCTGCGACCGGGAAGACCGGCGGTGCCGGCGGCGGGGCGAGTGACGACAAAACGGATCGCGACGGCGGGACGAAGGGTGGCAACCGTGCGGGCGGCTCCGACCGCACGGGCGGCACGGACGCAGGTGGCAGCTCGGCGGCCGGGTCCGGGTCTGCGTCCCGGGGCAAGGGTGTGAGCGGCACCTGGAACGGCGTCCTCAAGTACCTGGCTCCCGGCAAGATGACCGTGGCTCCGGACTCCGGACCCGAGCAGGGGTTCTTCGTCGACTCACAGACCAAGAGCCTGGGCGCGGCCGCGATGTGCGCGTCGAACGGCAATGTCACCCTGGACGAAAGCGGTTACGGCACCTCCCCGTGCACCGAGGCCCAGCTGGAGGAGGCGGCCAAGATGAACTCGCTCGAGGTCCGGGTCACCCTCGAGGGCGGCGTAGCGACAAAGGTCGTCGAGCACTACCACCCTTGAGAGCGTCGAAGATACGGCTCAGCGCTCCTTTACGCCTGGCGTGTGCCGGTACCCCTCCCCTGACCAGTCCGCCGCCGACACCCCCCGTCCGCAGCGGCGTCGTCAGCCCGGCCATCGCCGCCCAAACCGGCCACAGTCCCCTTCGCTTGGCATCAACTCCCCTGGCAGACAAGGCAGATACTTCCCACCCTCCAGCCTTGACCCTCCCCCCGAGGCGCAGTAGTTTCCGGGGCCGATACAACAGGAATCTCTCCTGTCAGCTCGACGCTAGTGATGCTCGTCCCGAGGGAACGCCTCGTCGCATCGTCCTGACTGGAGGACCCCATGCGCATGCGCACCAGATCCGCGCGCCGCACCACTTGGACCGTGGCCGCCGCTGCCACCCTGACTGCCGGAGTTCTCATCTCGGCCCCCGGCGCAGGCCATGCCGCCGGTACGAGCCACACCGCCGATACAGGCCGCGCCGCCGGTACGAGCCGCATAGCCGGTCCGAGCCACACCGCCGGGAGCCCGGACCCGGCCCTCGCCTCCGAGCCCGGCTCCCCCAAGACCGTCTCGTCGGGCTGGTCCATCCCCTGGGGCCTGAGCTGGCTGCCGGACGGCTCCGCCCTCCTCACCGAGCGCGACACGTTCAAGGTCTACACGCTCACCCAGGGCGGTACGAAGAGGCAGATCGGCGAGGTCCCGAACGTCGTCACCACGGGCGGCGAGGGGGGACTGTTGAGCATCGCCGTATCGCCGTCCTGGAAGAGCGACCATTACGTGTACGTGATGCACACCGCCGCCGACGGCAACCGCATAGCCCGCATGACCTTCGACGGCAGCGCCCTCAGCGACTACAAGGTGCTGGTCGACGGCATCAAAAAGAGCACGTACCACAACGGCGGGCGCATCAAATTCGGCCCCGACGGCTACCTTTACGCCACCACGGGCGACGCACAGTCGCCCGGTCTCGCCCAGGACAAGACATCCCTCAACGGCAAGATCCTGCGGATGGCTCCCGACGGAACGCCCGCCCCCGGGAACCCTTTCCACTCACTGGTCTACTCCTACGGCCACCGCAACCCTCAGGGCATCACCTGGGACGCCGAAGGCCGTCTGTGGGAAGGCGAGTTGGGCGACAGCAAGTACGACGAGCTGAATCTCGTCGAGCCGGGCAAGAACTACGGCTGGCCCGCATGCGAGGGTGGATGCTCGACCACCGGGATGACCGATCCCAAGCGTCAGTGGCCCGTCGCGGAAGCCTCGCCCAGCGCGGTCGCCTACGCCGACGGGGCGATCTACATGGCCGCGCTGCGCGGCGAGCGGCTGTGGCGCATCCCGGTCGCCGGCACCACCGCGGGCACCCCGAAGGCGTACTACACCAACGACTACGGACGACTGCGTACGGTCGAGTCCGTACCCGGCACGAAGTCCCTATGGCTGACGACCACCAACGCCGACAACAACGGCGACGGTGAGGCGGGCTCCGACAAGGTGTTCCGGATCGACCTCATGTAGCTCTCCCCCCACAGAACGTGATCGGTGCGTCGGCCGCTATCCGGGCGACGGGTGGACCACGCCGGTGGCCGGCGCACGAGTGGGGCGAGAGGGGCGAGAGGGGGCGATTGATCGGTGGTCGGTCGGTGGGGAGTGGGTGACCCCCGGGTGCCGGCGGGCCGGCGGGCTGCGGTCAGCGGTTGGGACCGACCAGCACCCACCGTGACGTCCGTTTTCCGCCAGCCGAGGCGAGGACGACCCCGCAGACTCGAAGAGTGAAAGCAGTGAACACGAACGAGGAAGCACCATGACCAACACCACCGCCACCACCTCCACCACCGCCACCGCCACCGCCAGCTACACCACGCTCGACAGCCCTCTGGGTGAGCTGCTGCTCGTCGGCGAAGAATCGCCCACCGCGCCCGGCGGCACCGCCCTGACCTCCCTCTCCATGCCGCGGCAGCGGGGCGGCGCCACCGTGCAGCCGCACTGGCATCGCGACGCCCGGCCCTTCGCCGAGGCCGTCCGCCAGCTCCGCGCCTACTTCGGCGGCGAGCTCACCCGCTTCGCGCTCGAGTTCCGCACGACCGGTACGGAATTCCAGGAGCGCGTCTGGCAGTCGCTGGCGACCATCCCCTACGGCACCACGACCACCTACGGGCGGCTGGCCGAGGCCCTCGGCGTACCGCGCAGCGACGTACGAGCACTAGGGGCCGCGATCGGCGCGAATCCGCTGCCGATTCTGCGCCCGTGCCATCGCGTGATCGGCGCGGATGGCACGATGCGCGGCTACGCAGCAGGCGTCGAACGCAAAACCGCCCTGCTCACGCACGAGGGCGCACTCCAGCCCACACTCATCTGATACCCCGCCCCTCCCCCGGGACATCCCTTCCCCCATGACCCCTCCCATGACCTCTCCCATGACCATGGCCTCTCCCCTCATTTCCCCGGCGGAGGCGGCCGCGTACGGCGACCTCCCCTCCCCCGCCCCGCACTCCGACGCCGAACTTGCTGCCCTGCTCGCCCTGTTGACCGCACCCGGCACTCGTATCGCCACAGTGGTCGTCGGGCACAGCCGGGACGCCGCGTCACGTTCGTCCGCGGCAGCGTTCGCCGAAGCCTGGCGCGCTCTCGGGCGGCTGCCGGTGCTCGCCGTGGTCGACTGGCCGGAGTCCGCCGCGTCCTGGCTCCGGGCGGCCAACCGCTTCACGGCCGAGGCCCCTGATGCCTGGGTGGTGGCCGCCGCACCTCTCGGCTGGGCGCAGATGAGCCGACGGCTGCGCCACAGCACCGACTGGGACCCGGCACGCACCTACGGCTTCGCGGCTCTCGGCGACTCCCGTGGCCCCGCCCTGGCCGGCCAGACGACGCTGCACGGCATGCGCGGTGTCACTGCGGACGGCGGCATCTGGACCGTCGACCGCAGCTGGGTGACCCAGCAACTACCTGCCCGTCGGCCGACGGCCCGTCCCCGTGGCACGCTGTAAGCAGCGAGCGATCAGGCAAGGCAGGAGCACATGAGCACGCCACTTCCCGGCTTCGAAGGTTTCGGGGAACCTGCGGGCCCGAGAGGATCTGGAGGGTCTGACGGACCCCACGGAGCTGACGGACCTCATACCGCCGGGCGCTTCCACCCCACCTCGTCCGACCAGGGCCATGCCCACGCAGGCCGCCGAGAAATCGCCCCTGGTGCCGTCCATCTCCCCGGCTGGCTGACCACGGCCCAGCAGCGCGAGCTCGTCACCGCCTGTCGCGACTGGGCGCGCGGCCCGGCCCCGATCCGGCACACCAAGCTTCCGCGCGGCGGTGTGATGTCCGTCCAGACCGTGTGCATCGGCTGGCACTGGCAGCCGTACGCATACACCCGCACCGCCGACGACGTGAACGGCGCCCGGGTGGCCGAATTTCCGCGCTGGATGGTCGAGTTGGGCCGTCGCGCGCTGGTGGAGGCATATCAGGGCGCTGCCGCGGGCGACGACTACACGCCGGACACAGCGCTGATCAATTTCTATGACGGCCAGGCGAAGCTCGGCATGCACCAGGACAAGGAGGAGCGCTCCGGCGCACCGGTGGTATCCCTCAGCATCGGCGACACCTGCGTCTTCCGCTTCGGCAACACCGAGACCCGCACCAAGCCGTACACCGACATCGAGCTGGCCTCCGGTGATCTCTTCGTCTTCGGCGGGCCCGCCCGCTTCGCGTACCACGGCGTGCCCAAGGTCAGGCCGGGTACCGGCGACCCGGCGTCCGGCCTGACCAGCGGGCGGCTCAACATCACGATGCGGGTGACCGGTCTGGAGGGATAACTGCCACACCGCGAGGCAGACTGGACTCATGTGCCGCAGCATCAAGACGCTCCGTCCGCCCACCACCCCCGAGGTCAGCGCCGAGGACATCCGGGCCGCGGCCTTGCAGTACGTCCGCAAGGTCTCCGGATTCCGCGCCCCGGCCGCGCACAACCGCGAGGTGTTCGACCAGGCCGTGGACGCCGTGGCGGCCGCGACCCAAGAACTCCTCGACGGCTTGCAGGTCCGTGGCTCCGCCGCCCGCCAGCACTCACACCCCTGAAACAGCAGCTCCGGCGTCGCTGGTACGGACGGCCCCCGGGCAGACCGGCCGACCCCGGCCGTCGCCCCCTGCACGCGGGCTGGCCCATACTTCACGCCGCCCAGGGATCACGCTGCTGCCCCGAACCGCCGCTCACCCGCACCACTGCTGGCCCGCACCGCTGCGCGCGAGCCTCGCGGGTGACCGTCACCCCTCCCACGCCCCCACACACAATCGGAAGGTGATCGCTCAGACACCGACCGTACGCGGAAGAGGAGTGCAGGTGACGCGCCACGCACGCCGCCCGGCTCCCGGTCCCGACTCCCGGCCCAAGCCCCAGGCCCAAGCCCAAGCCCCAAGCCCCAAGCCCACCGATTCTGCGGGAACCGTTCCCCTACCGGCCGCCCGCCGGCCCCCGCCAGTCCGCATGCCGAATGCGCGAGATCTCCCGCACGCCGCCGACCGTCCCCCATTCCTCCTTCCCCAGCCGCGACAGGGGCTTCAGCCTGGAGATCTCGGGGTGCCCGTCGACCAGCACTTCCTGCGATACGACGGCATGCACCACACGCCCGAACACGACGGTGGAGTCCCCGATGCCCAGCGTGCTGTGCACCTCGCACTCCAACGCCACCGGCGAGGCCGCCACCCGCGGCGGCTTGACCCGCAGACCCGGCTCGGAAGCGATTGCGGCCGCCTCGAATTCACTCACCCCGTGCGGGAAGTCGGTACCCGTGTCATTGATCTGCTCAAAGAGGGCCTCCGATCCGAGGTTGACCACGAACTGCCCGGTCGCCTCGATGTTGCGAAGGGTGTCCTTGCGCCCGACCGAGCTGAACTGCACCACGGGCGGCGCGACACTGGCGATCGTGAAGAACGAGTGCGGTGCCAGGTTGGGCGTGCCGTCGTGGGACATGGTCGACACCCAGGCGATCGGACGCGGGACAACCACCGCGGTCAGGAGCTTGTAGAACTCGTTGCGGGACATGGCAGCGGGATCAAAGTCGGTACGCATGGTGATCAGTATCCAGGAGGTGGCCGCGGACCTCGCCGCTGCCCACGAGATGGAGGCCCACGCTCCACACTCCGCGTCATCTTTGCCGTCCACGAGATGAAGCGCCTCGGCCGCAACGCTACCGAACTCCCCGCGTTCGCCGACCATTTCACCGCCCACGGCCTGGTCCTGGTGACCTGGGTCCGGGCCGCCGCCTTCTGTTTCAGCAGCAGCTCCGTTTGCGCGGCCGCTGCGGAGACGCGGTCGTGGCGGATGTGCCACTCGGTCAGTCCGCTCCCGGGTCGCATACCGAGAGACCGGCGATCGGCCCTGGGGCGACTCCTGGCTTGACACCTTCCTTCGCACGCCGGGACGTACTGCGGTTGCGTCACTCCGTGGTCACCGCAGCGGCGGGCGCGGCGGCGGGTAAGGGCGAGCGGGGGGTACGACCGGCAGCTATTCGGTCCGAGTTGATGATGCTTTCCGCGCTTCCGGTCGCCGAACTGCGCGGTCAGGCGGATGCCCTCGCCCGGGAGATCGGAAGGCCACGGCCGCGCCGGGAACAGCCGGGCCGGTCGGCACGGTTGCATCGACCGAGGGACCGGCGCCGCACGGGCGGGGAACACGGAGACCACAAGGTCGTCCGCCCCACCAGGATCCGGGCCCCAGGATCGCGGTACGCCCGCCGCGCCCTCGGAACAAGACGTATTTCTGTGGGAGGACTTTTTCATGATTGACCGGCCCTTGACGCTCATGGCAGTACACGCCCACCCCGACGACGAGGCCACCGGAACCGGAGGGGTCCTCGCGCGGTACGCGGCGGAGGGCATCCGCACGGTTCTCGTGACGTGTACCGACGGCGGTTGCGGTGACGGACCGGGGGGCGTCAAGCCGAGCGATCCCGGGCACGATCCGGCGGCCGTCGCCTTGATGCGCCGCCAAGAACTCGAGGCGAGCTGTGACGTCCTGAAGGTCAGCGATCTGGAGATGCTGGACTATGCCGACTCCGGGATGATCGGTTGGCCGAGCAACGACGCTCCCGGATCCTTCTGGCAGACCCCCGTGGAGGAAGGCGCCGCCCGACTCGCGGAACTCATGCGGCACTACCGACCCGATGTGGTCGTCACCTACGACGAGAACGGCTTCTACGGCCACCCCGACCACATCCAGGCCCACCGCATCACGATGGCGGCGCTGGAGATGACCGCACTGAAACCGAAGGTGTACTGGACGACGATGCCCCGCTCGATAATGCAGCGGTTCGGGGAGACCATGCGCGAGTTCCAAGAGGACATGCCGGAGCCGGACCCTGCCGAGGCCGCCGCGATAGCCGAAATCGGCCTCCCCGACGAGGAGATCACCACGTGGGTGGACACCACCGCGTTCAGTGGTCAGAAATTCGATGCGCTGGCCGCGCACGCCAGTCAGGGCGAAAACATCTTCTTCCTCAAGATGGGCAAGGAGAGGTTCGGCGAGTTGATGGGCATGGAGACCTTCGTACGTGTCAAGGACGCCACCGGCGCGGCCGTACCCGAGAACGATCTCTTCGCCGGACTGCGCTGATCCGCCCGTCCGACCGAGGCCCGGAAAAGCTCATCGGCCGCACGGCGCACTGCGTTCCCGTCCGGAACTTGAAGGCTATCGCGTCGATCACCGAGCGATGCCGCGGTAATCGGCTGCGCTGAGCTGTGAAGGCGTCGGAGGCCCGGCGTGATACCGCACGCCGGGCCCCGAAACATTCGCCGGCCTCCACGGGTCAGCTCAAGCAGTTGGCGACCTTGTCGGGTAGCTTTCCCCCTACCAGATACCTGTCGACGGCACGGTCGGTGCACGTGGACGGAGCCTCCGAGGCGTACGCCCCGTGTCCCTGGCCCTTACGTACGAGCAGAGAGCTGTTGTCCAACTGCCGGTGCACCGCCTGCGCGTTCGTGAGCGGAGTTCGCGGATCGTCGGTGTACGAGACCAGCAGCACCGGTGCGGCCCCAGATCCCTTGATCGGCCCGACCACACCGGTGGGGGCGAGCGGCCACGACGCGCAGTCGATCATCTGCCAGGCCAAGGAGCGACCGAAGAGCGGCGATCGTTCGGCGAACGCGTCCGCGGTGTGGAGCATCTCCTTCGGGGACTTCGGCGCTGACGGGGAGTCCAGGCACAGCACCGCCGGCATGCTCAAGGACATGTTCTCCTCGGCCTGTTCCTCCTGTGGTGTCGGCCTCTCGCCGCCAGTACCGGATTCAAAATGCTCGAAGGCGCTCATGTCCCCGTCCAGGGCGGCCGCCAGCGCGTTGGTCAGTTGCTTCCAGCTCTCTTCGTCATTCAGGGCCGTTCTCAGATACCTGGACAAGGCGGCGTCGGTGAATTCCTCACCGTCGACCGCTTGCAGCGGCTTCCGCTCCAGCTCCTTGGCGAACTGGGCGAGCCTGCTCACGACCTCCCCTGCCGTGTCCCCCAGCCGGTCATCGCCGCGCGCGACAAGGTTTCGGGCGTATCGACGCAACGCGTTTTCGGAGATCTTGACGTCGGTCAGGGTGACCTGCTGCATATCGGCGGCGGGATCGACCACACCGTCCAGCACCATCCGGCCCACCTTCCCGGGAAACAGCTTCATGTACTGCTGGCCGAGGAAGGTGCCGTAGGAAACGCCGGTGTAGTTCAACTTGGCGTCGCCGAGGGCCGTACGCAGCACGTCCAGGTCGCGCGCAACGCTCACGCTGTCCATATGCGCGAAAACGGCGCCGCTCGCCCGTTGGCAAGCCCGGGCCCGCCGGGTCGCGTCGGCGAACGTCTTCTCGGCCTCCGCTTCGGTACGCGGCGGATTCTCGGGCTCCTCCGGCGCACCGTCCGGGCACCTGATCTGCCCGGAACCGGCTATGCCTCGCGGATCGAAGCCGACCAGATCGTAGCGGGCCCGAGCCTTTGCACCGGCATGCCAGTTTCCATCGGCCACGAAGCCCGCACCGCCCTCGCCGGGCCCGCCGGGGTTGAAGATCAGCGACCCCAGCCGACGGCCGGGGTCTGTGGCCCGCACCCGCGACACCCGCAGTTTGACGGTCCTCCCGTCCGGGTCTGCGTAGTCGACCGGCACCTTCACCCAGCCGCACTCCGCACCGGGCACGGCCTTCGGGGTGACGTCCACGCCACAGGACGTCCATCGGACCTTCTGCTGCGCGAAGTGCGCGGGCAACGCCGGGACGGAAGTGTTCCTGCCCTTGGCGTCGTCGGGCTGGGACGCTGCGGCGCCTCCGACACCGCACACCGTCACCACAAAGGTGGTGACGGCCAACACACCGGCGGTCAAGGATGTGGACTGGCGGGGAATGGACATCGCCCTTCTCGCTCTCTCGCTGCCCCCGGGGAAGCATGCTCACAGTCACGGCTATTGCGCTGTTTCCTCCGTCACAGCCGGATATGGGATCTACGCAGCGTCGACGGGCGAACACGCGGAGCCGACACCTGGGAGGCGACACAGCCGGCGAAGATCCAGACCGCTCCGGGCCGTGACCGACTGTGTCCCGGCCCGGCGTGCCGGGGACGGGCAGCGACACGATCAGAGTGACCAGTGCTCGGCGAGGCAGTCGCAGGACGCGAGCAGCGGGGCTCGACCGGCGGCGCGCAGGTGGTGATGCAGCCGTTGCATGCAGCCACTGCATTGTTTTCGGTCAGGAAGCCGGCTGGTCCGGAGAGCGGGAGTCACGCCGTCCGTGGCGAGCACCAGGAGCTCGTCGTCCATGAGCCGGTCGAGGTTGCCGGCAGCGACAAGTCCGGAAGCACCAACGACTCGGGCAATGTGCCGGGTCGCAGCTCCTTGGGTCGTGGTCTCGGCGACGAGACCGTCCGGCAGTCCTTGTCTCGCCCGGCCCGGCCGGCGCTCAGAGGTTACGCCGTGTTACACGAGCGTCACCGTGCATAGCCTGTTCCGCCGTACCTGGACCACCCACACCGGGAAGACCACCCCACGTGCGCCCCTCTATCCGGGCGAGCCCCTAATATCATTTGGCGTCCTCCGACGGACGCCGACGCCCGCTGGGTCGTGCCCGCCGCCCCACGCCCGGCACGACGACCCCACCGCATGGCAATGGAGTCGAGCACCGAGGAGAGGAACGTTCATGCGCGCCCGGACCATCGCCACGGCCACCGCAACAGCATTGGCACTGGTGGCCGCTCGTGACCTTGTCCAGAAGAAGCACGCATTGCTCCGGAACTTCCCCGTGCTGGGGCACGCCCGGTACCTGTTGGAGACGATCGGGCCTGAGCTGCGGCAGTACATAGTGACCTCCAACGACGAGGAGCGCCCGTTCAGTCGTGACCAGCGCACCTGGATCTACGCGTCGGCGAAGGGGGAGAACAACTACTTCGGATTCGGCACCGACAACGACGTTGAACACACGCAGGGGCACGCATACCTGAAGCAGCGCACGTTCGCCGGCACGCTGCCCGACATGCACGACCCGCAGGCCCCACTGCCGTCAGCCAAGGTGCTGGGCGGGCCGCGCGGGCGCGCCAAGGCGTTCCGGCCGGCGAGCGTGGTGAACATCTCGGCGATGAGCTTCGGATCGCTCTCCGGCGCGGCGATCACGGCGCTCAACAAGGGGGCGGCGCTGGCGGGCACCCTGCAGAACACGGGCGAGGGCGGTCTCTCGCCGTACCACCGCAACGGCGGCGACCTCGTCCTTCAAATCGGTACGTCCTACTTCGGCTGCCGCAATGAGGACGGCAGCTTCAACATCGACAAGCTCAAGGATGTGGTCGCCGGCGCCCCGGTCAAGGCGATAGAGATCAAGCTCTCCCAGGGTGCCAAGCCCGGGCTGGGCGGAATGCTGCCGGGCGCGAAGGTGACCCCGGAAATCGCCGAGATCCGCGGCATCCCGCTCGGCGAGGACTGCGCGTCCCCGTCCCGGCACACCGCGTTCGGCGACGTCGACTCGATGCTCGACTTCGTCGAACTGCTCGCCACCGAGACCGGCCTGCCGGTCGGGATCAAGAGCGCGGTGGGAGAGATGGAGTTCTGGCAGGAGCTGGCCATGCTGATGGCGCGTGGTGACCGTGGTGTCGACTTCGTGACCATCGACGGCGGCGAGGGCGGCACCGGTGCGGCGCCGCTCACCTTCTCCGACTCGGTGTCGCTGCCCTTCCGGATGGGCTTCTCCCGGGTCTATGGCGCCTTCGCCGAGCGGGGGCTGACCGACGACCTGACTTTCATCGCCTCCGGCAAGCTCGGGCTGCCCGAGAACGCCGCGGTCGCCTTCGCTCTGGGTGCCGACATGATCAACGTGGCCCGTGAGGCGATGCTGTCGATCGGCTGCATCCAGGCGCAGAAGTGCCACACCGACAAGTGCCCCACCGGAATCGCCACCCAGAGCCCGTGGCTGGCCCGCGGCCTCGACCCGACCTCGAAGGCCACCCGGGCCGCCGTCTACCTGCGCACCCTCCGCAAGGAGCTGATGAAGGTCTCGGCGGCCGTCGGTGTCGCCCACCCGGCGCTCATCACGGCCACGGACATCGAGATCATGAACGGCGACTACGAGGCCCGCACCCTGGCCGGCGTCTACGGCTACAAGGACGGCTGGGGCGAACTCGGCCCGCACCTCGCCGAGGAGATCACCGCACTGCTCACCACCGAGCAGTCCTCCGACCAGAAGCCGCCCGCCTGACGCGCCGATCACGGCCGGCACCGCGCTCGCTGCTCCCCTGCCCGGAGCGCGCGCGTGGCGCCGGCCGGTGGCACCCTTGTCTTCCCTGCTCCACGAACAGCCCCTGCCTAGGTGATCACAACATGAGCGAAAAAGTGAGATTCCCGAGCGTCGTCGGCCCCGAACTGGCCGGAGCGATCGACCTGCCGGACGGCGAGATCCGCGGCTGGGGGATCTTCGTGCACGGATTCACGCTCGGCAAGGGCTCGCCGGCCGCGTCGCGTGTCAGCAAGCAGTTGGCACGCGAGGGGATCGGAATGCTGCGCTTCGACAACCTCGGGATCGGGGACTCCGACGGCGACTGGGGGGACGGTTCCTTCACCGTCAAGGTCCAGGACACGATCCGTGCCGCAGCCATGATGGCGGAGCGAGGGACTCCGGCAGACCTGCTGGTGGGGCACTCATGGGGAGGCGCCGCCGTCCTCGCCGCGGCGGCCGAGGCAACCGGCGTCCGTGCGGTCGCCACGATCGGAGCGCCGGTCGATCCCAGCCACGTCGAGCGACAGTACGACGCGGTCGTGGATCGCGTGCTCAGTGAAGGGTCGCACGAGTGGTTCGTCGGCGGGAGGACCCTGGTCCTCAAACGCGCCTTCGTCGAAGACGTCCGCCGTGCTCACCTGCGGGATCGGATCGGCGAGTTGGACCTGCCGCTACTCGTCCTGCATTCGCCGACCGACGACACCGTCGACATCGACAACGCCGGAGAGATCTTCCGCGAGGCACGACACCCGCGAAGCTTCGTCTCACTCGAAGGAGCAGACCATCTCCTGACCGCCCGAGGACAAGCACAGCGAGCCGCCCACATCATCAGCGCCTGGGCCGACCAGTACATCCACGGGTCACAGCCCGCAGGAGAGACCTCTCAGGTGGTTTAGTGCTCGCTCGGACAGGTGCGGGGTCAGGGTCGCGGGTGGGGCGGTCTTCCCAGCGGTGGGTGGTTCAGGCGCGTCGGAACAGGCTGCGCACGGTGATAACGGCATCCGCGAGGCCGAAGAAGGCGTTGATGACGCTGATGCGGTGTTCGTAAGCAGCGTGCGTGCCGGTAGAGGGCGTTCTGACGGGCGTGGATGCGCTCTACGTGGCAGCGATGGGTGGCCTGGAGAGGTCCGAAGGGGTTGAGGCCAACCGCCACGAGCTTCCCGTAGCCGTCCACGTGCACGGCACCGACGGCGTAACCCCTGCGACGTTCGACAAGCTGGTCAACAGCCCGCGCAGGGCGTGCAGGGCGCCGATCGCGGCTGACCGTCAGGCTGAGGTAGTGGATACGAAAGCGAAGCAACTCTGATCGTTCACGCATGCTCGCTGAGCAGCGCAGCCAGGACCGACTTGCAAGCTGCTTCCACTCTTTTGGGTGCCGGTCGGGAGGAGTGCCGTTTCTGCTCTGCCGGCGTGATCAGGATGGTCCTACGTCGGGTTGGGGCCGAGCGCTCGAGGGCGGAGGCTGTGCTGCGCCGGTGGCATGGGGTGAATTGCCGTGGAGGCTTCGCCCCATGCCGATGGCGGATGGCCAGTCCCAGCACGCGGGCCCAGGACAGAAGTTCTGGGCAGGGGCGAACACAGGGACATGGCAGTGCACCTGACTCCGCATGAGCAAGAACGTTTGATGATTCATTTGGCGGCGGATGTCGCCGAGAAACGGCGAGCCCGGGGGGTGCGGCTCAACTACCCCGAGACAATGGCGCTGTTGATCGTGCACGTCCTTGAGGGGGCCCGGGACGGCAGGACCGTTGCCGACCTGATGTCTTCCGGGCGGAAGGTGCTTGCCCGGGAGGAGGTGATGGAGGGCGTTCCGGAGATGATCGACAACGTGCAGGTGGAGGCCACGTTCCCCGACGGCACGAAGCTGGTCACCATCCACAGCCCCTTCCCTGAAGTGGGCAAGGACGAAGAGCCGAACATCTCCCCGGGGAAGGTGGACTTCTCCCAGCGGAAGGGCGACGAGGAGGTCGCCTTCAACGACGGCCCCGGGCAACGGGACCGCATCACGAAGCTCACGGTCGAAAACCCGACGGACCGACCCGTCCAGATCGGCTCCCACTACCACTTCGCCGAGGCCAACGACGGGCTGAAATTCCCCCGCAAGATGGCGTGGGGCAGGCGTCTGAACATTCCCGCCGGCAGCTCTGTACGTTTCGAGCCCGGCATCACCGAAGAAGTCGAGCTCGTACCCATCGAGGGTGAGCGCGTGGTCCACGGTCTGCGCGGCAAGATCAAGGGTCTGCCCGAGAAGATCAACGGCTCGCTGGACCACACCAAGGGTTCGTTCGACAAGGAGCGGGTGTGAATTCGATGACGGAGTGCCCCAACTGCTCCTGCTGCCCGGAAGAGACGAAGCGTTTCGACCCGCTGCCCCGGCCCGACTACGCCGACCGGTTCGGCCCGACAACCCGCGACTGCATCCGTCTCGCCGACACGGCCCTGCGGATCAAGATCGAGGATGACTGGTCGGGCGGCCCCGGCCGCAGCGGCAACGAAATGGTGTTCGGCGGCGGCAAGGTCATCCGTGAATCGATGGGGCAGTCCGTCGTGCCGCGCGACCCCGGCAGGGGCAAGACGGATACGTCAGCCGGCAGTGCTGCGGGCCTCCCTCCTGACACCGTCATCACCGGCGTTGTCGTCCTGGACCACTGGGGCATCGTCAAGGCCGATGTCGCCATCCGCGACGGCGACATCGTCGCGCTCGGCAAGGCGTACAACCCCGAGACGATGAACCGTCTGCACGAGGACGGGCTCAGCCACAACGGTATCGGGCCAAAGCCCACCGACTTCGTCATCGGTCCCGACACCGAGGTCATCGCGGGCAAGGGCAGGATCCTTACCGCCGGCGGGATCGACACCCACGTCCACTTCATCTGCCCCGACCAGATCGATGAGGCGCTGGCCGCGGGTGTCACCACGCTCATCGGCGGCGGCACCGGCCCGGCGGAAGGCAGCACCGCCACCACCGTGACGCCCGGGTCCTGGCACATCGACCGTACGTTTGAGGCGCTGGACGCCTACCCGGTCAACATCGGGCTGCTCGGCAAGGGCGCCACGATGTCCACGGAGTCCATGCTCGACCAGGTGGATGCCGGCGTCATCGGGTTCAAGGTTCACGAGGACTGGGGTGCCACCCCCGCCGTCATCGACAAGTGCCTGCAGGTGTGTCAGAAGACCGGCGTCCAGCTCGCGCTCCATGCCGACTCGCTGAACGAAGCCGGCTTCGTTCAGGACACCCTCGACGCCATCAAAAAGCGTTCCATCCATGTCTTCCACGTGGAGGGCGCAGGAGGCGGCCACGCCCCCGACATGATCAAGATGGTGAGCGAGCCGAATGTGCTGCCCGCCTCCACCAACCCCACCCGGCCGCTGACCGTCAACACGGTCAAGGAGCACTTCGACATGGTGATGGTCTGCCATCACCTCAACCCCGCCGTCCCCGAGGACCTGGCCTTCGCGGACTCCCGGATCCGGCCCTCCACGATGGCCGCCGAGGACATCCTCCACGACCTCGGCGCCATCTCCATCATGTCCTCGGACGCCCAGGCCATGGGCCGCATCGGCGAGATGATCATGCGTACCTGGCAGACCGCGCACGTGATGAAGGTACGCCGCGGCTTCCTGGAAGAAGACCAGCCCGCGGACAAGCCGGAGAACAAGCCGAAGGGCAAGAAGGTGAAGGGCCAGACGCCGGTGGACAAGACGCCGGAGCCTGAGCCGCCGCCGGCCGACAACAGGCGCGCCCGCCGGTACGTCGCGAAGTACACCATCAACCCGGCCCTCGCCCAGGGCATCGACGCCGTCGTCGGCTCGGTGGAGACGGGCAAGCTGGCCGACCTGGTGCTGTGGGAACCGAAGTTCTTCGGGGTCAAGCCGCACATGGTCATCAAAGGCGGACAGATCGCTTATGCGCAGGTGGGCGATGCCAACGCGTCCATTCCCACGCCGCAGCCGGTCCTGCCGCGCCCCATGTGGGGGGCCACCGGTCTGGCTCCTGGCTCCCTCTCCTACAACTTCGTCACCGAGCGGGCCGTCAAGAAGAACCTTTCCAGGGGCCGCACGCTGAACAAGCGGTTCAAGGCCATCAAGGACACGCGTGGCGTCTTCAAGGAACACATGAAGGAGAACAACGCCACCCCCGACGTCCGCATCGACCCCGACACCTACGAGGTCATCATCGGCGGAGCGAAGGTGACGGATGTGACGACCTTTGTCGAAGGCCAGATCGTCGACCGTGCCTACGTCTCTGAACTTCCCATGGCCCAGAGGTACTTCCTCTTCTGATCCACCAAGAGACACCCACCGGTGACGCAGCAGACCCACAGCGGAGAAACGAAGGAAAGGTGACCTGCGCTCCATGAACCGTGCCGCGCTGTTCGTCCTGGCCGACGGCCGGTTCCCGGCCGGAGGGCACGCGCACTCCGGCGGAGCCGAACCGGCCGTCGCAGCGGGCCGCATCAGGGATGCGGAGACGCTGGAGGACTTCTGCCGGGGACGGTTGCATACTGCGGGCCTGGTCGCGGCGGCGCTGGCCGCCGCGGCCGCCGCGGGGCACGATCCGCTTCAGCTGGACGAGGCCGCTGACGCCCGCACCCCCGTGCAGGCGCTTCGGACCACCGCCCGCAAACTCGGGCGGCAGATGATGCGCGCCGCCCGCGCCACATGGCCCTCGGCCGAGCTGGACCAACTGGCCACGGCCCGGCCGCAGGGCGCGCACCAGCCGGTGGTACTGGGCCTGGCCGCCCGTTCAGCCGGGCTGGCACCACTGGACGCCGCCTATGCCGCGGCGTACGAAACCATCAGCGGACCGGCCACGGCGACGGTCCGGCTGCTGAGCCTGGACCCGTTCGACGCCACCGCTGTCCTCGCCCGCCTGGCCCCAGAACTCGACCAGGTCGCCGCAGCCGCCGCCGATGCCGCCCGGCGCATCCCCGACGAGGGCATCGACGCCCTGCCCGCCGCCTCCGCCCCGCTGCTGGATATCACCGCCCAGCACCACGCCGGCTGGCCGGTACGCCTGTTCGCCTCCTGACCACCCACCACAAGACCTCGCACAAGACGGGAATGCGCATGCACCTCGGTCACGATCTCGACCAGAAGTTTCCCCACCGGCACACCTACAGCGCCGCCGCCCCCGAGCGCCCCGACGGCACCCGGCGCGCCCTGCGGATCGGCCTGGGCGGGCCGGTGGGTTCGGGCAAGACCGCCACAGTCGCCGCCCTGTGCCGGGCGCTGCGGGCCGAGATGTCCATCGCCGTCGTCACCAACGACATCTACACCCGCGAGGACGCCGATTTCCTGCTGCGTGAAGCAGTGCTGCCGCCCGAGCGCATCAAAGCCGTCGAAACGGGTGCCTGCCCGCACACCGCCATCCGCGACGACATCTCCGCCAACCTCGAAGCCGTCGAGGATCTGGAGGACGAGGTCGACCCGCTCGACCTCGTCCTGGTCGAATCCGGCGGCGACAATCTCACCGCGACCTTCTCCAAGGGGCTCGTGGACGCGCAGATCTTCGTCATCGACGTAGCCGGTGGCGACGACATCCCGCGCAAGGGCGGCCCCGGCGTCACCACCGCCGACCTCCTCGTCGTCAACAAGACCGACCTCGCCCCCTACGTCGGATCCGACCTGGAGGGCATGGCCCGCGACGCAAAGGCCCAGCGCGGCACCCTCCCCGTCGCCTTCACCTCCCTCAAGACCGAAGGCGGCGTCAAACCAGTCGCCGACTGGGTCCGCGAACGCCTCACCAACTGGAGCGAAGGCCCCGCATGACCCTCGCAACCGAACACACCGCGCCGGCCGCCCAGACGGCATCTGCCGCAGGCGTACAAGCCACCGCCCGCATCACGGCAGCCTCCAGGGGCGGTACCACCACCCTGCCCGTCCTCGACGGCGACGGGCCCTTCGAACTCCGGCGCCTGCGCTCGCGCGGCAACGAGGCACGCGTGTGCGTTGTCGGAGCCATGTGCGCCCCCCTCGGCGGCGACCGGCTGCGCATCGAAGCCACCGCCCAGCAGAGCGCGGCCCTCCACATCACCTCTGCCGCTGCGACCCTCGCCCTGCCAGGCCCCACCCCGGAACACGCCACCTACGACGTACACCTGACCGTGGCAGAGGACGCGGAGCTCCACTGGCTGCCCAAGCCGTTGATCTGTGCCGCCGGCAGTAATCTGCGGCAGACGTGGACCGTCGACCTCGCCCCTACCGCACGGCTCGTGCTGCGCGAAGAGCAGGTACTCGGACGTACGGGCGAACCGCCCGGCCATGTGGCCACCCGACTCGCCGTCCGACGCGGCGGACACATGCTCCTCGACCAGGAAACCGAGTACGGTCCGGACACCCCCGGTTGGGACGGCCCCGCCGTCCTCGCCGACCACCGCGCGACCGGGCAAATCCTCATCGTCGACCCGGCCCTCGAAAACAAGCCCCCCGAAGTCCAACTCTTCGTCGACGAGCCGGAAGACGGCCAAGCCATCCTGACACCACTCGCGGGGCCCGCCGCGCTCGTCACTGCCGTCGCCCCGGATGGCTTCCGCCTGCGTCACCTCCTCGACACGGCACAGACCGCCTTTCGCCGTCGCGTCTCGGCCGGCCTCGCACACTGAACCCCACCCGAACTCCTCTGGTACGGGTCACAGCACCGACCGGGTCCGGCGCGCACCCCAGTGCAACGCTCCCCTCGACGATGCTGCCCCGGGACCGCCTCGGCGCGGCTATCTGTCAGGGCGCCATGACCGGCGGGCCTCGGCCCCTTCACCACCCTGCTCGAACTCAGCTCTCTCACCCGCGGCCGGATCATGCACTACGCCACCCCCGAACAGCTCAAGAAGAACTTCGGCGTCACCTCCTGCACCCCCGAATCAGCCGCTGGACGCCGCCCGCTCCGAGCGTCACCACGTAAGACCACCCGCGCGTCACCTCCGGAGGCGGGCCCGGTCGCGCCTTCGCCGATCTGCACCGTGCGCCCGGACTATTCCGGGACGGGTGCCTCGCCGGATACCGCGACACCTGCCTGGCGGAAGTCGTCCAAGGCGGCCGCTGTTGTGCGCGAGGCAACCCCGACCGAGTAGTCGAGGCGTACGCGTGCGCGAAACCCTGCGGCGACGGCATCCAGAGCGGTCGCACGCACACAGTGGTCCGTCGCGATGCCCACCACATCGACGTCCTCGACCCCACGGATGCGCAGCCAGTCCGCCAGGGCAGTTCCCTCCGTGTCCGCGCCTTCGAAGCCGCTCTTGGAGGCACTGTGAGCGCCCTTGAAGAAGACGGCGTGCACCTTGCCGTCCGTGACGACAGGTGCGAAATGGGGATGGAATTCAGCGCCTTCATTCCCTGCCACGCAGTGGACGGGGAAGCTGTCCTGGAAGTCCGGAGTCTCGGAGAAATGGCTGCCCGGGTCGACGTGGTGATCCCGGGTGGCCACAACGTACTGGTAGTCACGCCCCGCACTCCGCTCAACCAGTTCCGCGATCGCCGAGGCAATCCGCGCGCCTCCCGCGACAGGAACGCTGCCTCCTTCGCAGAAGTCCTTCTGCACATCCACGACGATCAAGCCACGGCTCATCACGAACACCTTTCATACGTGGAACACGGAAGGGACCACTTCGGAAACCTCAACCGGCCCAAGATGCGGGCACCGCTCGCCCTACGCGGCCGAGGTGCAGGAGACCAGGGTGTCCGCGCACAAAGTCCATTACCTTGATCATCGCCCAGGTCCACAGCCACCGCCTGCCCAGTGTGGGGAACACGGCCTGCGTCACCCGCCCGGACGAGCGGGTTCACCGCAGGATCGAGCCGACTGGTGGATCGCCTTCATGTCGGATAGCCGACGGCAAGATCCGGACCATGCCCGGACCAACTCTCTTCCGACGGCCGTCAAAGCCGCCGTTGCAGCAGGCCAGTACCACTATGAGCGCTGTACCACCAGCAGACGAAGAACCTGCTGTGGGTGGCTCGCCCAGGAAAGCAGCTCCCTGCCAGTTCATTGCCGGAGCTCTCGCCCTGGGCTGACGTTCTACGGACCGATACCGCTTTCCTCAGAACTTCGCAGGTGCCGGATTGGGCGTGCCGTCGTGGGACATGCTCGACACTCAGGCGATCGGACGCGGGACAATCACCGCAGAAGTCAGTCGTGCCCGCGACGGCAGCCGGATTCGCGCAGCCCTCTCCAGGCCAGGACGCCCAGCAGTGCGAGGACTGCGGCGGCGCTGCCGGTCGCCACCGCGAAGCCCGTGTCGAAGGCGTGCCCGGCGGCGACGCGCAGCGCATCGCCGACCCGCCCCCCGGCTTGCGCGGCCTCTTCGGTCGCGGCACCGAGCGAACTGCGTGCGGTGTCCCACTGCTGCGCCGAGGCGCTGGGCACCGGGGCGAAGTCGGAGCGGTACACCAGGGCCAGCACGGTTCCCAGAACGGCGAGGCCGAGCCCCGCTCCCAGGGAGAAGGAGGTTTCCTGAACGGCTCCGGCCTCTCCCGCCCGCTCGGGTTTCGCCGCGCCCAGAATCGCGTCCGACCCCAGGGTCATGACCGTTCCGGAGCCGAGGCCCGCGGTCACCAAGGCCACGTAGTTGCCCGTGGCACCGAACAGAGTGAACGTGGCCAACGCCAGCGCGCACAACAGCAGTCCGCCGGCCAGGCCATGGCGGCGTCCCCACCGCGCGGCGAAGCGTGGCGCCACGGCCGCGCCACCGGCATTGGCCAGCGCCAACGGCACCAGCGCCAGGCCGGCGCCCAAGGGCGAACAGCCCTCCAGGAGTTGGAAGCGTTGGGTGAGCAGGAAGAGCAGTGCGGTGTACGTGCCGTAACACCCCAGGATGCACAGTGCGGAGAGGGAGAACCGGCGGTCGGCGAACTGTGTGACGTCCAACAGCGGGTGGGGGATCCGGCGCTGCCGGACGACGAAGCCGACCAGGAGCGCCACGCCGAGGAGCGCGGTGGCCCAGACCACCGGCTTGACCAGGAAGACGGAGCCCCACCAGAAGTGCTCGATCAGCAGCCCGCCGAGGAGTGGCCCCACGGAGACGCCCACGCTGTTCGCCGCGGTCCACAGGCCGATCGCCACCGACCGCTCCCGGTCGTCGGGAAAGACGGCCCGGATGATGGCGGGCGTACTCGCCATCATCATCGCGCCTCCGACCCCGAGGGCCGCCCGAGCGGCGATCAGCTGTCCCGGAGTAACGGACAGCGCCGCGCCCGCCGACGCGAGCCCGAAGACCACGAAGCCGGCCATCAGCATCCGCTTGCGTCCGAACCGGTCCCCGAGCGTCCCGCAGGTGATCAGTCCGGCGGCCACGGTGAGCGCGTAGCTGTCGACGATCCAGAGGAGCTCGGATCCGCTCGGCAAGAGCTCTCTGCTGATCGTCGGCACCGCCACGTGCAGCACCGTCAGGTCCGTCCCGACCATGAGCAGGGCGGCGCACAATACGCCCAGCGCCGCCCATCGGTGAGGGGTCGTCTGTTGGGTCTCAGTAAGCACTCCACCACTGTGTGCAGCGGGCATCTGCCGCCACAAGTACGGTCTTTGATGTGCCTCGGTGCCCTTCCTGCCGCATAGGCTCATTCGGTATACCTGGTTACAGTGATGATCATGAGGCGAGAACGCGAGCCGGTCGACGCGATGGCCGAGTGGTGCAACACCGAGGTGGTGCTGTCGGTCGTCGGGGGAAAATGGAAGCTGCTGATCCTCAGGTATCTCCTGGCAGGTACGCACCGGTTTGGCGAACTCCGGCAGGCCATGCCCACCGTCACCCAGCGGATGCTCACCCGGCAGCTGCGAGAGCTGGAGGCTGACGGCCTCGTGTCGCGGACGGTCTACCCGGAAGTGCCGCCGAGGGTGGAGTACGCGCTCACCGAGGCCGGCGAGACCCTGCGGGACATCATCGGTCAGCTCGACGCCTGGGGCAGCTGGTACCGCCGGCACCGGAAGGCTCAGGCGCGAGACCCCGGCCAGGCGGGGACCGGGAATTGAGCCCCGACCGGGGAGGCGGATCGTCCGGCGCATTGCCCACATACTTACGGGGTTGCCTCCGCGACATCTTCATTCCTGGCACCGCAGAACACCGTCACTGAGACGGTGGACCGGTCGATGTGCAGCGACTTCCTCGTCGAGGAGATCATCACGCGGAAGGCTCACGACCAGGAGATCCCATGGGCGCAGAGGCGGTGCAGGCGGCAGTCGCGTACGTGGCTCAGAGTGGCCGCTTCGCAGGCGTGGTGGCAGAGCCGCCACGCGTGTACATGGCCCGATGTTCAACGGGTCAGGCGGACACCGGGGCGAGATCGGCGGCGCCGAAGGAGACCGAGAACCGCTCGCACCAGATCACGACGCTGCGGAACTTCGACAGGTCCGTGCCGGCCGGGACGGTGTAGTTCTGGTTTCCGAGGTTGCCCTTGAGCTTCCCGAGCGCGACTGCCCCGTCCCCGAGCCCGGTCTTCGCCGCATCGCCGCCCCGGGCCGAAAGATAGACCCGTACATCCGGCCCCTCGGAGGTCTTGAGGTCCTCCAGCCGCAGCACTTGGCCGCCATCCGCCAACCGGACCGCACGGGCGGTGCCGCTGGTGTCGTGCTCGTGGGTGACGAAGCGGCCTTCGGCGAGGCCCTTCGGTCTCGTGCTTGTCATCGGCGGTTCCCCGCCCTTCATGCCCGTGTTGCCCTTCATGCCGGTGTTGCCCCTCGTCTGCGGCCCGTCCGTCACATCGGGGGCGGATGCAGTGGGCAGCGCCTCGTTCACCTTGGTATCGGTGAACGCCTTCCAAGGCTGGAAGAGATGAAGCCCGATTCCGGCGACGACCACCAGCACGAGCAAGAGGGGCACGACGGTACGGCGGGACACTCGGGACACCAGGGCCTCCTGAAGGGAACAAGGGCCGACCGCGCTCGGCGGGCCCGTCATACGTACAGCAAACCCGCACCCGCCCCGTCGCGGCGCGGGCAAGGACACCCCGTAAGACACCGGTAATTAGGCAGGCCCGCAGTCCCGACCTTGTTCACGCGTGGCGACAGCCGATGTGCATGTCACAGATCAGCACGCGAAGGGCTACGTGTTCGATGGTCATGAGGAGTGACAGCAGCGGCTCCAGGCGGCGGTTGGGCGATGCCCATCGATGAAGTCGGCCCTGGCGCCGGGTCGGCCCGCAGGCGCGTCAGCGGGTCGAGAGTGCTGTTCGATCACAGCCAACTGGTGGCCAGCCAGGTGGTCACAGCCGCAGTGGCGATGAGCCCGATGTTGAGTATGACCTGGCGGTCTTCGTCGGTCAGGTGGACGGTGATCGCACCGACCTGTAGGAGCACGAACCCGATGGCCGCGGCCAGGGCCAGCCAAGGCGCGATGCCGGTCACCGGCGGCAGTAACAGTCCTACGGCGCCCAGAACTTCGACCGTTCCGAGCGCCCTGACGGCGGGCAGCGGTATGCGGTCCACCCAAGCCATCACCGGGCGGAGGAGATCGCGGCTGCGGATCACCTTGAGCACGCCCGCGTAGAGGTAAAAGGAGGCGAGCAGTCCGGCGACGATCCAGTAGGCGATGGTCATGATTTCCCTTCATGGTCACCGCTTGTGGGTGACCCGTCGGTTCCGGGTACTCCCCCGGAGCCGACGCGTGAGCGTGTGTGAGCGGCCCGGACGCCGAGAGGTGGGAGAGCGCCTTGGCTGCGCCGGTCCGGTGGCGGGCAGCCGGGCGGTGTCGGTCCGCGGGGGCAGCGCGCCGGCTTCAGGCGAAGTCGGTAGCGGGCTCGGTGGCGTAGCGGCGCATCGTGTGGATACCGGCCTGAGGTGTCAGCGGCGTGCCGTCGGCGGTCATGCGCTGGAGGTCTCGGAAGTACTGCACATACAGGCCGGGGGTGAACGTGCTGAGCATGACGGCGGGTTCATCGGTCAGGTTGGCGAAGGTGTGCGGGGCGCCGGGCGGGACCATCACGAGCGTGCCCGCCGTCGCGTCGTATCCCTTGTCCCCCACGGTGAACCGCACCGTGCCGGAGATGATGTAGAAGCCCTCGTCATGCTGGGCGTGACGGTGCTGCGGCGGTCCGGGGGTGTGTGGGGCGAGGACGGACTCGGCCATCCCCAGGCGGTGCCCCGTGTGGCTGCCGTCTTCGAGGACGCGCATCCGCGTGGTGCCCATGACGATCGTCTCGTCGTCGTCGGGGCCGACCACCGATACGTCGGGGCCGGCCTGCGGTTCCCTGGTCTTCGCTTCGTCGGTCATGCTCCGAGTGCACCGCCAGTGCCCTGCGAGTGTCCAAGACCTGTTCCGCCACGCCGATACCTTGCGGGTATCGTTGCAGGGTGGAGCTACGTACCCTGCGCTACTTCGTGGCGGTCGCCGAGGAACTCCACTTCGGCCGAGCCGCCGTCCGGCTGCACATGAGTCAGCCGCCGCTGAGCCGGGCGATCAAGCAGCTGGAGACGGAGATCGGTGCCCTCCTGTTCGCCCGCTCGCCTGCCGGCGTCACACTCACCCCGGTGGGGGCAGTGCTGCTCGACGAAGCGCGGGCCCTGCTCGACCAGGCCGACCGCGTCCGCGTCCGCGTGGCCGCGGCGGCCGGCGCCGCGTCCCTCACCATCGGCATCCTGGGTGACGGCACCGACCCCGGCATCACCAGGCTGGCGGCCGTCTTCCGCCGAAGCCACCCCGGCGTCGACGTCCGCATCCGCGACGCCGATCTGACCGACCCGACCTGCGGACTGCGCGCCGGAATGGTCGACGTCGCTCTGACCCGTGCGCCGTTCGACGACACTGCCCTGACGGCGCGTGAGCTGCGCGCCGATCCGGTCGGTGCGGTACTGCGCGCCGACGATCCGCTGGCCCGTCGCGACCACCTGAAGCTGGCCGACCTGGCCGACCGCCGCTGGTTCCAGTTCCCGCAGGGAACCGACCCGATCTGGCAGTCGTACTGGAACGGCGGCACGCCGCGCGAGGGCCCGGTGGTGCGCGTCGTCCAGGAATGCCTTCAGGCCGTGCTCTGGAACAGTACGGTCGGCTTGGCCCCACTCGGACACGACCTTCCCGAGAACCTGGCCGCGGTTCCGCTGGTCGACATGGCGCCAAGCCGAGTGGTCGCGGTGTTCAACCACGGCGACACCAACCCGTTGATCCGCTCGTTCATCGAGATCGCCATGGCTGTGTACCGACACTGAGCACCGCGTGCCATCACTGAACACCGCGTGCCATCACTGAGCACCTACGACCCCGGCCGGGCACGGCCCAGTGCCCGACTAGCCGGCCGCGGCGGCAAATCCAGTCGGGGGCCTCCGAGGCACTCGTGTGCCGCAACTCGTGAACGACGCAAACGCGATGGCCCTCCGGATTGCCGCCCGAAGTCATGGACACAGGCGAGCACTTGCCGCTCGAAGTGGCCTACCTCCTTGGGCCGGAAGGTCCCGTGGCGGCCGTACCAGCGGGCGACGTAGAGATGCACCGCGCGCCCATTGCTCTCCTCCCTGGCCGGCGCAATAAGCTCTGCCGGCGGATCCGTCGGCAGACCCTATTGCGTTCCGGGCAGCAGCTCGACTCGGACGTCATCGCCGTCCTGGATGACGTAGGTAGGTCCGGTCCGCGGGTCCCAGCCGAGGGGCAACAGATAGTAGCGGCCGTTGCGTTCGATGATCCGGCGTAGCCCGGTGTAGCGGTACCGGTAGTGCGCTTTCCCTCCCAGGTCCTCTACTTTCAGCCCTGGCCCGGCCAGGCTGAGACGGTCGGTGCTCAGGATCGCGACGGCTGTGCGGCGCACGAGTTGGCCGGCGGCCTGCTGGGCCTCCTGTTCGCCCATTTGGCTGGTGGCGAGGCTGAACGCCCACATCATCAACAGGCCGCCGGTGAAGACGGGCACCGCCTTGCTCCACAGCGTGGAGGAGATCGCACCTCCACCTGCCCAAGGGGCCTGCCCGAGGAGCACTCCGGCCCCCAGCAGCAGGGGAGCCGTCCATCCGTACGGTTGGATGAGGGACCATAAGAGAAGGAGAACCAGCCCGGCGAAGACGAAGGCCAGGTGGGCTCGGACCACGGCCCGACCCCATCTCTCCAGCACGCGCGCCAGGCTCCCTTGTGCAGGGGTGGTTGCCCTGGTGGTGAGGTGACGTGCGGTCAGAACAGCCACGGTCAGGACGATCACGACAGGCACTTTCAGTACGTTCAGGCTCTGGATCGAGAGCTCGGCGAAGCCAAAGCCCAGGCTGAAAGCGTCCAGGCGGAAGTAGTGGTAGTAGGACGTCAGGTAGACGGCGCCCAAAAAGTACATGATCGCTACGAGGAAGGAAGCCTGCGCTACCACTACGCCGAGCAGTCCGGCTGCCGTACGGTCCCCGGCCGGCTGCCCGGAAACCCCGGAAGCCGGCGTGGTCGGGCTCACTCGCCGCGCGATGGCTGCTGCTCGGCGGGTGGGGGGCGTGCGCAGGCCAGTCCGAGGCCTGCGGCTCAGCTGGGGGCGGCGAGCCGCACCGTTGTCTCGCGTGCGCGGGTCAAGTCGCCCTGACTGGGTGTTCCGCTGGGTTCCTCTGCTGGTCAAAGCCCCTCCCTGGCTCGTCCCGGTGCTCAGGAAGCGGAGGGGGAAGCGCAGGATCCATCCGGCGAAGAGCTGGCGTCAGGCGAGGGTGACGGCGGGGCAGGTTGCGTCGGATCCGGCGAGTTAGACGGGGGCTGTGATCCCTCCGGCGGAGGACAGGTCTCGCCGTCCTCCCCGCTGGTGGCGCCGGTGCTGGCGCCACCCATGTCGCCGCCACCACCGTCCCCACCACCGGTCGGATCCATACCGCTGCCCGAAGCCGGGGGCGCACCATGGTCAACGGGCGGAGGCTTGACCGGAGGAACGGGGTCGCCGCCATAGGAAGGGCCGCCATAGGAAGGGCCGCCACCTGACGGGTCCCTCTGTCCTCCCGAACCCGCACCGCCGGCAGCCGATTGGCCACCCACAGCACCGGGGTCCCTGCCGGCTCCGTGGTCCGACGGAGCCGGAGCCGCTGAAGTCGAGTCAGCTGACCCAGGGGTGGCCGGGGCATCAGCGCTGGTCGCGGGCTTCGGCCGGCCGAGGCCGGAACCCTCGTCACGTCCGCCGGGCTCCGCGTGGGCGCACCCCGCCGACGCGATCATCAAGGCAACGATCGCCGCATCACGGGCCGTGTGCCTGCTTCGGTGTCCCATCCATTTCCCCCTCGAACGACTCGGCCGCCCCAGTCGACGCCCGTCGGCACCCGAGCCTCACCGTCTCCGTCAAAGCGACTGTAGCCTCCGTCTATGCACGGAGCACACACAAATAGTCACGCTCAGCAGTCAACTTCGGTTCCACAGGGTTGACTGACCGACGCCTTCTCGGCGCCCGGGGATGTCCACCATGCCGACGAGATGCGACGTGGGCATGGTAGGACGATGCACCCAGGACGCGCAGGACGCGCAGGACGCGCAGGACGCGCAGGACGCGCAGGACGCGCAGGACGCGCAGGACGCCCAGGGGCGCGCCCGCACAGTCCGGGCGCTGTTCGGTCCCTCGCCCCGAAGGGGCCTGAGTCCGCGAGTAGTTGGGCGTCATAGCACCAGATCCGTCCGCGGGCTCAGGGCACGCTGCAGACCGTGACCTTCAGCGCGTGCTCGCCCCCGTGCCCGCGGCGACGCGGGCAGTGCCGCGGCGCCTCCCGCACCGGCCGGCCCATCACCGCGGCCGCGGCCTCCGGACCGGGCCCGCTCCGCATCGTGTGACCGGTACTTTCCTACCGGTCTGCGGAAGAGGACGTGTCCAACTCGGCCCGCTAAGGTGCGGGTTGGGCGGCAGGTCGGACAACGGTCGGCAGCCGGCCGTCCAGGCATGCATCGAATTACGCGGCCGGCCGCGGCTCCGCGATCGTCAATGGCCGGCGGCGACGATCGGACGCGCTCGTGCAGATCACTGCGAGGTCGCGCCGGGCAGTTGAAGTGCTCACCGGCCGGCTGAGCCGCTCGGTCAGTATGCCGTGACCTGGTCGGGCTCCGGGGCGGGTGCGTTCGCTTGGTGTTGTGGGTGGCCGCCCATGGTGGGCCTCGGGTGGAACGGCCACCAGATGCTCCGGCCGAGGAGTGCGGCAAGGGCGGGGACCAGCACCAGCGAAAGGACGAGTGCGGAGAGCATGATGCCGAGCGCCATCGCGAAGGCGATTTGTTCGTTTCCCGGGGTCGTGGCGAGCGTGGCGAAGGAGCCGGCAAGGACCAGGCCGGCCGTCGCAATGGCCGGTGTCGTGTGCCGTACCGCGCGGGCAACGGCGGCGCGGGCCGGGCCTGGTCGCTGCATCTCCTCCCGGATTCGGTCGGCGATCAGGATGTTGTAGTCGGTGCCCAGGGCCACGACGAACAGGAACAGCACCAGTGGGAGGGTGAAGTTGACGCCCGGCTTGCCGAGGCCGTGCTGGAACAGCAGGGTGGCGGCGCCGAGGGTGGCGGCGAAGCCGAGTCCGACGGAGAGCATCAGGGCCACCGGTGCGAGCAGGCTGCGCAGGAGCAGCAGGAGGATCAGCGCGATCAGCGCGGCTGCGACCGGGAACACGATCTTCAGGTCGCGGTCGACGGCGGTGGAGATGTCGGCGAAGATCGCCGCCGTTCCGCCCACGTGTGCCGTCGTCCCGGCGGGCGTGTGCTGGGCGATCGCGTCCCGGATCGGTCCGGAGGCCAGGTCGCGGGCCTGCTGGCTCTGCGGGTCCGCGGTCGGGTAAAGGTCGAGCCGGGCGGCACGACGGTCCTTGTTCAGGATGGTCCGCCCCACCTGGCCCACGCCCTTGACCTGGGTGAGTGCATGGGAAAGGCCGTCGAGCCGGGCGGTGGTGAGGGTGTCGCCGTCCGTGGCGGTGACGAAGACGCTCGTCGGGTCCGACACTCCGGCCGGCAGCGCGCGGGAGATCTCGGCCGCAGTGGCCGCGGCGGGCGTCTGGTCGCCGGAATCGTCCCGTCCGTAGTCCATGCGGATGCCGGCCAACCCGGCGGCCAGCGTGGCAAGCAGGGCGACGGAGGCCGTCAGCATCGTCAGCGGTCGTCGCGTGACCAGCGCGCCGAAGCGGGCGGCACGCCCCTCGCTCGGCTTGTGACGCAGGGTTCGGGAGGGCCAGAACATCTTGCGTCCGGCGGCCGCGAGGAGCGCCGGCAACAGGGTGAGGCTGCCGAGCAGCATCACCAGTACTGCGACGGCGATCGCGGGGCCCAGCGAGCGGAACTGCCCGAAGGTCGCGAGGCCCAGCGTGGCGAACGCGGCCACGATGGTCAGCGCCGCCGAGGTGATCGCGGTACCCACCCGGCCGGAGACCTGCTCGGCCGCCTCACGGGCGGACTGGTCGGGCCGGTTGCGCAGTTGCTCGCGGAAGCGGAACAAGAGGAACAGCAGGTAGTCGATGCCGATGCCGAGCAGGACCACGTTGATCAGGTTCGGGGTGCTCGCGTCGAGCTTGCGCCCGGCCAGCATCGCGGCACCCGCGACGGTGCCCATCGCCACGCCGCCGATCATGGCGACCGCGAGCAGCGGCAGCAGGGCCGCCAGCGCACTTCGGAACACCAGCACGTTGAGCAGGACGATGAACCCCATGACGAGGGCGCCCCCGACCTTCGCGGCGGTCTCGTGGGCATCGGTGGTGTCGACGGTGTCGGCGAGCCCCCCGGTGAAACCGGTGCGCATCCCCACCTCCGAGAACTGCGTCCGGGCAGCGTCCCGGAAGGCCCGGTAGACGCCCTGGACCCCCTTGTCCGAGGGATTCCCGGTCAGTTGGACGGAGAACAGTTCGAAGCTCCGGTCGGGCGCCGTCATCGCGGGGGCGATCCGGGGCATCTGGGAGCGGTCCGGGACCAGGAACTTCGGGCCGTCGTCCTCCCTGGGCATGATCACCCGGCGTTGGCCCAGCTGCGCCGCCTCGGCCTCGACCCGCTTCTGGTCGGCGGCGCTGAGGGCCCTGCCGTCGGACCGGGCAACCAGCACCGTCACCGTGGTGGCGTCGGGGTCCACCCCGAACTGCTCCTCGGCGATCTGCAGCGCGGCGGCCGAATCGTAGCTGCGGGGCAGGAAGTCCCCGGTCTGGTGCTGGGTGACGCGGGCGATCAGTGTCGGCACCAGGGCGCTCAGTACGACACCCAGGACCGCCCAGAGGGCGATGACCTTCCACGGGTGTCTGGTGGAGTATCCGGTCAGGGCGCGAATCACGATGTCCTCCGGCGGACGGACTTGAATGCGGCGTCTGCCGGGTGCTCCCGGCCGGTCTCCAGACCATCACTGCGAGGGGCCGCCGAGCGTCGTGGCAACGGATGATCCGGACCGGGGCCCTGGGGCCCTCCCCGGCCCACGACCAGGACCCTGGTCCTGGTCCTGGTCCTGGACCTGGACCTGGACCTGGACCTGGCTCTGGTCCTGGCCCGACCCGGGTCAGCGCCCGGGCCATTGGCCGCGAACGGCTACCGCTACCACTGCGGCTGCGGCTGCGGCTGCGGCTGCGGCTGCGGCTGCGGCTGCTGTGCAACCCTGTCCCGGGGGCCGGGAGGCCGGACACAGGGGGACAGACATGCCCAGGAGCCGACACATCGGGCCCAACGGTGACCAGGAGTCGGTGGACATCGAGCCCAACAGTGACCAGGAGCCGGTGGACATCGGGCCTGACGATGACCAGGAGTTGGTGGACATCGACAGCGCCGAGCCACCATGGACCCGTAACGACGCACTCGTGACCGGCGGCGCCTGCGCGCTGAACCTGCTCAGCTATGCGTTCTTCAACGACCCCAACGGGCAGCACACCGTGAGCGTGGCAGGGTTCCTCCTCGTCGCGGTGGCGGCCATGCCGCTGCTGGCCCGGCGCCGCCACCCGGTGGCGGCGCTCGCCGCCGCACTGGCACTCGATGCGACAGCCGCCCTGACCGTGGGGCTGCCCAGCCACTTCGGTGCCGTCCTGGTGGTCGCCCTGTACTCGGTCGCCAGGGTCTGCCCCGGTCGGGTGACGGCGGTCGCAGCCACCGCGACGGTGTCGCTGACGCTGCTGAGCCAGAGCAACGGCCGGATTCCGCCCTGGCAGGAGGCCATCACCCCGCCCCTCACCACCCTGATCGTCGTCGGCACCGCCCTGGCGATCAACCGCTGGCAGCAGGAGGTGGCGGCCAACCGCAGACTCCTCGCCGACCGCGCGGTGGCCGACGAACGCCGCCGCATCGCACGGGAGTTGCACGACATCGTGGCCCACCACATCACCACCATGCAGCTGATGGCCGGCGGAGCCCGGGCCAACCTCGCCCAACCGGAGGTGGTCCAAGACGCCCTGATCACCCTGGAGTCCTCCGGGCGGCTCGCGCTGCGCGAGATGCGCCAGCTCCTCGACGTACTGCGGGCCGGCGACGAACCGGAGGCCGCGCCGTCGCTGCCCCAGCCGGGCATCGACGACCTCGACCGCCTGGTCGCCGAGTCCCGCCGCGCCGGAGTGCCGACCGAGTTCAGCGTTCGCGGGCCGCAGCGCCCGCTGCCGCCGACCGTCGGCCTCACGGTCTTCCGGATCGCGCAGGAGGCCCTCACCAACACCCGCAAGTACGCGGGGGACGCCCGCGCGTCCGTACAGCTGACGTACCACCAGGACCGGGTCACCATCGAGGTGCGGGACGACGGCGGGGGCACACCACCGCAGGAGGGGGCGTCGGCGGTGGGCTCAGGCGGATACGGCCTGATCGGCATGCGCGAGCGCGTCGCCCTGCACGGCGGCACCCTCACCGTCGGCCCGCAGGCCGACGGGGGGTTCGCCGTGATGGCCGAGCTACCACTGACCACGGACGAGACGGCCGAGGCCACCGTCCAGCACGAGGGAGCGCGTCGATGACCGGAACCGGCCCGACCCCACCGAGGATCAGGGTGCTCATCGCGGACGACCAGCCGCTGGTCCGGCGCGGCCTGTCGCTGATCCTCTCCCCCGACCCGTCCCTCGAAGTGGTGGGAGAGGCCGAGAACGGCGCGCAGGCCGTCACCCTCGCCCGCCAACTGTGCCCCGACGTCGTGGTGATGGACATCCGGATGCCCGTCCTCGACGGAGTCGGCGCGACCGGGGAACTCGCCGCCACCGTGCCCGACTGCCGGGTCCTGGCCCTCAGTACCTTCGACCTCGACGAGTACGTCGTGGGCGCCCTGCGCGCCGGAGCGTACGGGTTTCTGCCCAAGGACAGCTCCCCGGAGGACCTGGGCGCGGCGATCCGCACCGTCCACGCCGGCGAGGCCGCCGTCGCGCCACGCCTGCTCACCCGGTTGATCTCCACCTACGTACGGGCACCCCACGGTGCGCCGCCGCCCCCTACCGGCCTGGGTGAACTCACCCCCCGCGAGGTCGAAGTGTGGCATCTGATGGCCACCGGCCTCGACAACACCGAGATCTCCCGCGCCCTGGACATCAGCCTCTCCACGGTCAAGAACTACATCACCAGCATCTTCGACAAGCTCGCCGTCCGCGACCGCGCCCAGGCGGTCATCGCAGCCTACGAATCGGGCCTGGTCACTGCCCGCCCGGCAGCCGGGGATCCACCCGGCCACGGGCACAGCGAAACAACACCCCCTCGCCCTAGACCCAGATCGTCACGGCGCGAGACGAGACCCCGACCCCAGTTCTGAAACACGACCCAGGGCCTTCGTCGGGATCACCGGCGATCCAGAGGCAGATGCCCGTGAGGTGAAGTCCGGCCAGGTAGATGGTCGCGGTCTGTTCGTAGCGGGTGGCGATGCCTCGCTGTTCACGGCACACCCGCACCCGCGAGCGGCTGATCCGAACGACCCCGCCCAGGTGTGTTGTCCGGAGAGGTTGGTGCCGTCCCCGCTCGCCGTACGCCGAAACTCCTCGAGGATCCGTTGCAGAGCCGCCGCGTGCGCCTCTCGCGCCGCCCGCCCGCCGTCGCTGAGGTTCACCCAGGTGCGGGGGCGGTTGCGCGCCTCCGAGTTGAAGACCCCTTCGACTCGCTGAGGAGCAGCACCATCAGCAGAACAATCGAAAACACCGGCTTCACCTGCGGAAACTGCGGGAAGGCAGTCGCGGCGCCGACCAACGGAAGCTACCGCAACCACTGCCCGCACTGCCTGCACTCGCTGCACGTGGACGTCTCGCCCGGAGACCGTGCCAACGACTGTCGTGCGCTGATGCGCCCGGTGGCCGTCGAGCACTCCGCCAAGGGCTACATGATCGTCCACCAATGCACCGGTTGCGGCACCCGCGGCCGCAACCCCATGGCCGACGACCCGCACCAAGGCGACGACCTCGACACCGTCATCGCAGTGATGCACCAGGCCATCGGCCGGCACGAAGCCGGACACACAAACCGGCGCCGGACACTCCTCTGACGCCCCGGCGGCTCCCGCTCACAGCGGGAGCCGCTTCCATATACCCCGCTGGATCAGCACTCAGTTCTGGGACCGAAAGCACCCCGACCTGATCGGGGTGCCTGAACTCCACGTGCGTCAGCCGAGCGCGAAGGCCCGCTGACGTGGGCCAGGGGGACCGAAGCTCAGCCCGTTCTCATCGAGAGCATTGAAGACGGTGGCCCGGTTCACCTCGAAGTCGAAGCTGACATCAACATTCCCCTGAGCCACATCCCTGCCGGTCCACTCGAGCAGTTCGACTCCCTTGAGGGACCGACCCCGCAGAGCATCCAACTCAGGAAGAGGATCAGGACGCCATTGCAGGTCGAAGCCGGACCACCGGACCGGACGATCGACGTCGATCGTGTTCCACGTAAGGGAAAGATCGTCGAACTTGTGATGGTTGACCTCAAGCTGCTCGCCATTGAAGTCGAACAGCACGGGACAGTCACAGAACCACTCGTCATGCTCCAGGTCCCAGACCATCCAGACACTTGTCAGAGTCCGGCCGGCAAGACCACGCAGGCGCTGCCCGTGCTCCCGCACCACTTCTCTGCGGCCGTGCAACCACACCGGCTGATATCCGTCGATGCCGAAGTCGAACATTGACTCATCTTGTCAGCGCTGCCCCACCTCAGCACGACGAAGTCCCAGGTGCCGCAACCGGCCGCCCGCTTCTCAAGCACCTCTGTCACGACAAAACGCTCTGTTGCGGTGCATGTGGCGAGTCGGGACAACACGAACACGGCGACCAACCATGCCTCCCGCTGGCTGCCCCCGGGCCGCCGAGCAGGGCAATCGCTCCACCCCGACGTCTCTGCGGCCCTCCTCAACGACCTCGGCATGCCCACCACCGCCGGCCGCACGGTCGGGATCCAGCAGGTGTCGGGGCGGTGTCGGGTGGTTATCGGCGGTGGTCGGTGGGCTATCGGTGGTCTGTCGATGGCTGCCGGGACATTGGAGCCGGTTGGCGCCGGTCATCAACGGCACCGGCCACCAGCATCGCATCGTCCCGACCTACTGGAACGGCGCTCCCGGCGCGACCGGCCGGGTGTCCGCCCAGCGGTCCACGCTCAGGAAGAAAGCCCCATGACCACCTACGTCACGATCATCGGCGCCGGGCTCGGCGGCCTCACGCTCGCCCGCGTCCTGCACGTCCACGGAATACCGGCCACGGTCTACGAGGCGGAGCCCTCCCCGACTGCGCGTCCGCAGGGCGGGATGCTCGACATCCACGACTACAACGGCCAACTCGCCCTCGAATCAGCTGACTTGATGGACGAGTTCCGCGGCCTCATCCTGGAGGGCCGCCAGGCAATGCGAGTCCTCGACCCGGACGGAACCGTCCTGTTCGACCAAGCCGACGACGGCACAGGTGGACGCCCGGAGGTGCAGCGCGGCGAGCTGCGACAGATCCTGCTCGACTCGCTCCCGGCCGGCGCCGTCCGGTGGGGGCACAAGGTCAGCAGCACCCGTACCCTCGGCGAGGGCCGCCACCAGGTGACGTTCGCCGACGGCAGCACCGTCGTCACCAGCCTGCTGGTCGGCGCGGACGGCGCGTGGTCACGGGCCCGGCCGCTGCTCTCCACCGCCACACCCGAGTACGTCGGCAAGTCGGTCGTCGAGACCTACCTGTTCGACGCCGACACCCGGCACCCGGCCGCCGCAAAAACGGTCGGCGGCGGGTCGATGATCGCGCTCACGCCGGGCAGGGAGATGTTCGCTCACCGGGAAAGGGGTGACACTCTGCACGCCTACGTGGGGTTGTCCGAGCCGCAGGACTGGTTCGCCGCCATCGATTTCGCCGATGCCGCCGTGGCCAGCGCGCGGATCGCGCAGGAATTCGACGGCTGGGCGCCGGAGCTCACCGCGCTGATCACCGACAGCGACACCGCGCCGACCCTGCGCCCCCTCTACGCTCTGCCGACCGGGCACCGGTGGGACCGGGTGCCTGGGGTGACCCTCCTCGGCGACGCCGCCCACCTCTCGGCCCCGAACGGCGAAGGCGCCAACCTGGCCATGCTCGACGGCGCCGAACTCGGCAAGGCCCTCGCCGCGCACCCCGACGACATCGAAGCCGCGCTCACCGAATACGAGCAGGCCATGTTCCCCCGCAGCGCCGAGACTGCCACCTTTGAAGGCGCCGAGGCCCACGGAGCCGATGCCGACAACCACACAGCCCACGACCTGATCACCGCGTTCACCCGGCACGAGCAGTCCCCATAAGGCAGCCGTGAGCGGGTTGCACGTCAGACCAGTTCCGTGTGACGGCACGCGGCTCGTCTCGTCGGGGCTGTGGGCGTACGGAACGCAGGGGGCCTCCCGGGCAACTACGCCGGGGGTACGGACCGGATCGCGGAGATATCGAACTGGAGCCGGACTTTCTCGCTCACCATGGCGCCGCCCGCTTCCAGGCGTTGGTTGTAGACCAAGCCCCAATCGGTGCGGTCGATGGTGGTGGTGCCGTCAAAGCCGGCCCGCTCATAGCCGAACGGGTCCACGACCGAGCCGAGGTAGTCGAGTTGCAGCTCGACCGGCCGGGTGATTCCGCGGATGGTCAGATCCCCTGTCATACGGAAGCTCTCTGCGCCCTCGTGGATCGTGGAGGTGCTGCGGAACACCATCTCCGGGTAGCGGTGGGCGTCGAAGAAGTCGGTGCCGATGAGGTGTGCGTCCCGCTGTTCCACGCCCGTGTCGACGCTGGCCACCCGGATGACGAGTTCGGCCCGGGACTGAGAGGGCCGGGCCCCGTCGAAGTACAGCGTGCTGTCGTAATCGGCGAAAGCACCCCGCACCGTCGTGACCATCGCGTGCCGCACGGAGAATCCGATGCGACTGTGCGGGCGGTCGATGATCCATTGCCCGGTCAGCGCACGAAGTGCGGGGTCGAGCGCAACTCCGGTGGCGTCGGCCTCCGGGAAAGGCGTACGGGGGCCAACAGCCTGCGTCGGCTCGATAGTTGCGCTCTGGCGACGGCTGAAGATACCCATGCGGTCGTAGCCTTCCTCGAATCGGATTACTCCGTGCTATCACGGCAGAGACAGGCGCTACACAGCGAGATGGGCGGCCTCGTCCGGATTCCATACCCCCGACTGCAAAGATGCACAGGATCGACACGAAGAGGAATGCTAGGAATGCACTGACGGACAACCCATGACGACCGTCCATGACGACGACCGTCCATGGCCCGCAGGATGTCCTCCCAGCGCCGCTCGATTCTCGCGGGGCCCGCTCCGGCCGCGGGCCGCGTCCGCTGCCCTCGGTGACGCCCTATGCCCAGTTGCTCCGACATCGTCGCGCCAGCGGCAGTAACCATCGAGCGGGAGAAGCGCCATGATCCGGCCCCGCCGGCGAAGTCTGACCGAGCAGGCCGCCACCAAAGCCCTCGACACCGTCTGCCGTCTGCTCTCTGCTCTCTGCTCTCTGCTGACTGCTGACTGCTGACTGCTGACTGCTGACTGCCGTCGATACGCGAGAACGCGAGGAGTTCGCCAGCCCCGCCACAACGCCCCGGTCGGCGACGGCCACAGCGAGCAGCGTGGAACTGGCCTACCCGCCGACCAACAGCTCGCGCTGATGGCTCAGGCCGACGCCGACGAGGAGCTGGCCTGGGCGGTGTCAGTGGGGCCCACGAACGTGCGGGTTCACCAGCACGCGGCCGGGGCCCGCAACATGGGGCGCCGGCCGGAGACCGGCCGACCACGCGACCGGCCGGTCCCGCGGCGGGCTGACCACGAAGATCCGCCTCGCTGCAGACGCCCGCTACAGACACCCGCTACAGATGCCCGCTACAGATGCCCGCTACAGATGCCCGCTGCCGAACCCTCGCGTTCGTTCTGACCCGCCGGGCCGGCCGGCGACGCACCCGCTTTCACGGACGTGACGCCCGCTTGCGCGTTCCCCACCGCAACGGAAGGCCGCGGGCCCGGACGTAGGTGACCCTGACGTCGGCCGGAATGTCATGCCCCTGTCATGCATAAGTGTAGAACTTGGTGTGGTCCAGCAGGTCCGCCGGTGTGACGTCGTTCCATGGCTTCATCGTGTCGTGGAGGTCGACGACGTCAGGAGTGCTGCCGGTGGGGAGATACCCCGACTTGGGGTGCAGGCGCTGCCATTCGGCCCAGAGCTTGTCGATGAAACAGTGGTGCAGCCAGAAGACGGGATCGTTGGGCGAGGCACCCGTGGTCATCTGCCCACCGACCCAGACGTGCACCCGGTTGTGCAGATTCGGTCCGCGCCAGCCCTCGACGTTGTTGCGGAAGCCGTCGGAGGAGCTGTTCCAGGGGGCGGCGTCGTAGACGGTCATGGCGAGCACCCGGTCGACCTCGGCCCGGGTCGGCAGTTCACGGACCCCGGCACCGAGTGAGCGACGCAGGAACGTCCGGCCGTCGACGCGTATGTTCATCGGCCACTTCCCGTTGCCGAAGGCGAACGGTCCCGAAGGCACCCGGCCGTCACCGCTGCGCCCGTCGCCGCCGAGGAAGTCGTCGGCCCACAGGGAGCTGCGGGGTGAGCGGTCGACGGTCCAGTCCCAGTAGGGCAACGTGACCGACGGGGTGATGCTTTGCAGGGCTTCTTCGAACTGGAGCAGGAACCTGCGGTGCCAGGGGAGGAACGACGGGGACCGGTGGCCGGTCCGCTCTCCATTGTCGGTGTCACCGATGATGAAGGCGTTGTGGGTGCTGATGAACTCGTCGTAGCGGCCGCTGCGCTTGAGCTCCAGCACCGCGTCGACGAAGTTCCGCTTCTCGGTGGCGGTGAGGTCCGCCTGGTTCTTCCGGACTGCCATGTCGAGGACTCCTCGGTGGGGGGACGGTCAGGGGCCAGGCCTCAGCCGGTGACGACGGGGACCAGATCAGCGCCCTGGAGTTCACGAACGGCGGCGCGCGCCAAGGCGCGTGGCGTGGTGAACGTCTCGTAGTGGTTCACCAGGCTGATCCAGGTGCCGTCCGCGTTCCGCATCACATGGAGGTCGTCGTTGTCGATGCGGACGACGAAGTCCATGCCGTCGTGAGGTCCGGCCTGCCCACTCTGGGGATGTGCCCGGCCTCGGTGGCTTGAGCGACTTCCTTGGCTTGCACGGCTTCCGCGGCTTGCACGGGTTCCATGGCTTGCAGGGCCTCCGCTGCGTGCGCGGCTTCCGTTCTCCGGCGCTTCCTCGTCCGCCGGCCAGCCTTCGATATGGCGGCCCTGGTAGACCTCGTCGAAGGGCTCCGGCATCTCGTGCCCCCCAGGGGCCTTGTGGCCTTCCGAGTGTCCGTGGCCGGCGGCTGGACGGGCGGCAGCGCTGTCGGCCAAGGCGACCGGTGCGGCGAGCACCGCTCCGGCCAGGGCCGCGGCGCTGCCGTTCAGCACTTGGCGTCGGGTGGGACGCGACATGTTCCACTCCTCTGTTCGTCTCGGCTCCCCCCTCCGCGTCAGAACCGCACAAGAGGGGTTCTTCGAGCCGGCGCGCCGAAGGTCGGCCCGCGCCGCCACATGCTGGCAGGGACGAGCGGATCATCAAGTTCCACCGGTGGATCAGGCAACGAACGAGACAACACCCGGGTGAAGGTGCAGAGTTCAACGGCGGTGATCGTGCTCGCGTCCCGCCGCGCCTGTGCGCGGAACCGGATATTCCGCGATGCGGAGCGCCCTCAGCCGCAGATTCTTTCCTCCGACGGCGGAAACCATGAGACGCCCCACGGCCGGAACTCGGCGTGAATGCAAGGGGCTTGAGGTGCGAGGTGTTTGCGGCTCGGGCCGTCGCGTCGCGCGTGCGGGTGAGGTGAGTGAATGCCCGGCGCCGGCCCGCACCACCCCGTCCACTCCAACCCGCCCCTGCGACCCGTCCCTTCGACCGGTCGTCGCTCTCTGGTTCGTGCCGCAACCCTCGGCCGGGACCTCGAACTGCCCCTTCTGAAACTGCCCGGCTCCGCCCGCCGCCCGCCGCTCGCCGCTCGCCGCCGGACGCTGCCGTCCGCGCCGCAATGACCGGTTCTCGCCTGTCCGGGAACAGCCGCTACTGCGAGGCTCATGGCTCGCAGTAGCACCCATGCCGCATAAATACCCGTTTATGGGAAGGAATCCTCATGCGTGCCAGACTCGCCACGGCTGCCGTGGCGCTCGCCGTCGCCCTGGGTGGCATCACCCTCGCCCCTGCCGCCCAGGCCGCGGCGGCGCACCGGCCCTCCGTGGCACCGCTTGCCAGGGCGGCGGCCGCCGACTTCAACGTGGGGGGTATCTGGACCGTCTACCAGAGCAACTCGGCCAACGCGACGCTCTCCGTGACTCAGGACACCCAGGGGAACCTCACCGGCATAGCCAGGACGGGAAGTTCGACGACGGGCACCATCGAGCAGGGGTTCGTGGACGGTAGCTCCATCTACTTCGTCATCGCCTGGAGCGACGGCGCAAGGGGCCGTTACATCGGCTCTCGCGGCTCCGACGGCCGCCTCAGCGGAGCCAGCACCGACCTGACCCATCCCACCAGTCAGGCGACGTGGTACACCACCTGGACATTCTGACCTCGCCTATGGCGTATCGCCCAGCGTCGCTGTGGGCTCCGCATACGCCCTCGCTCCGGTCGCGCGGACGTATGCGCAGCAGGTCCCCGGAACGTGGTTCCGGGGACCTGCTGTTTCGAGGGTGACCGTTCGGGTGGGACGCGGCGACTCGGCGGGGGCGACTGGCTGCTGGAGAGGTCGGCGTCGTCGGAGCCCTCTGAGCGGTGCGGCCGGCGGCGCGAGGCGGTAGAAGGTTGCGTGGGGACGCTGATCAGCGGCTGAGTGGGCGGCGTCGGCCCAGGCGGGTATTCAGTCCGTTTCCTGCCGGTACAAGGTGTCGGAGTCGATCTGCCGGCGTGCGTCGTACTGGTGGCGGGCGGTTTCGATCTCGTGGTGCTCCGGATACGGGCCACGGGCCGGACCTGCCTATCGACAGGAGCTGCTCGATCAACTCCCACTCGGTATCCGTGAGTTCCGTACGCGCTGTACCAGGCTTCTACCAGCCAGCAAACGATCACCGGAAGAGACGTCCCACATTTTGATCACGACTCAGGGCAGACCCTGGCTTCAGAGCCGTACCAGAGCGCTCGGGTGCACCTCACGCTCGATGCGCGGCATGATCTCGGGCACATAGATCTTCTGGATGGCTTCGCCAGCATCGTGGGCCTCCCAGTGCCCCCGAGTCGCCCAGCGCTCGACCAGGACGAACCGGGCCGGATCCTCGTGCGAGTGGTACGCCTCCCAACTGACGCAGCCGTCCTCGGCAAGGCACAGCGGGCGCATTCGGGCCAGGGCGTCAGCGACCGGAGTGATGTCTTCGGCCTTGGGAACGTGCGCGATGACGATGAGGTCGAACATCCCTACTCCTTGGTACGTGCATGCGTGCCAGCCAGCGGCAAGGCAGGCTACAGCCGAGGTCGGCGGAGCGCGGCACGGCCGGACGTCCCCGTCAATTTCCCTAGTTCCCCGGCAGGTTGACCCACTGCGTTCCGGTCTGGAACTTTCAGGTGACGATCACCTCGCTCCCCTCGCGGTGATCCCGCCACCAGCCCCCATCCCCGCCGCTCCGGCGTCGGCCTGCCCGGTCCACCGGCCAGCCAGCCGGCCAGGAAGCAACCGCTCGATCGGCACCCCCTGCGCGTCAGCCAACGGCACCTCCAGACCAATGACCAGCTGATCCAGACGAACCGCCTAGGTCCCAGGGTGGGCGGCCGTCCGTCCAGAGGATGACGCCGGGGCCAGTGGTGGCACTTCAGGACTGTCCGGCTTTGGGGCCCTGTGGGGGAGGACGGCGCTGACCTGTGCATTCGAGGATGGGGGCGCCTGATCCTCCGTCCCCTTTCCAGGAGCCCCCCATGGCCTACACGGCAGCCGATCCGGATTCCCCGCCTCACAGCCGCGGCCGGGCTCGGCGTGCGACAGAGGGATGGGACTTCTTGGTTGAATCGGTACGGAACCATCGCACCGTCGGTTCCATCGCCCCCAGCGGCAAGTCGCTGGCCAACCTGCTGACCGACCCGTTGCTGGAACGAGCGCCGCGGGTTTCGAACGTCCTGGAAGTGGGCGCGGGTACCGGCTCGGTCACACGAGTACTGGTCTCCCGGATGTCTCAGGGAAGCCAACTGGACATCGTGGAAGCCAACGCCCACTTTGCCGCGCACCTGCGTCGCCTGGTTCGTGGCTACCCGAACCTGCTCCAAAAGCAGGAGCAAGTGCGCGTCCATAACGTATTTGTCGAGCAGCTCACCACTGACCGCCGCTATGACGTGATCGTCTCGGGCCTGCCGTTCGCCAACTTCGCCCCCCGGCAGGTTGAGGAAATCATGGGTCGCTACCTGGATCTGCTCCGCCCCGGGGGCACGCTCACCTACTTTTCCTATTGCGGAAGTCGCTGGGTCCGCACCTTGCTGACATCCCGCCCAGAGGCCCGCCGTCAACTCGACGTCAAAGGCCTGTTGAACCAATATCACAACCAGTACGCGGTCGGCTGCTGGACCGTATGGGGAAATCTGCCACCCGCGCAGGTGTGGCAACTGCGCCGCCCCATGGATGCTGTCACCGCCCCAGGCGCGTTGACTGTCCAGCCGGACATATTGCGATGAATTCCCTCACCAGTCTGCTCGGCCAGATTCCCCCTGCCACCGCCTACACGGTGCTGGCCGCGGCAATCATCGCGGAATCCATTTTGCTGGTGGGTGCCCTCGTTCCCACTCTCGCTCTCATGCTCACCGCGGGAGCCTTGGCCCGTACTGGCAGCATGAACCTGTTCTGGGTCATTGCAGTCGCCGCCGGCGCCGTCGTGATCGGGGACGCTCTTGGCCATCGAACCGGTCACCTGCTGGGCAAGCGCCTGCGTACCGGGAAGCTCGGCCGCCGCATTCCTGCCTCAGCGTGGCAGCGAGGGGAAACCCTCATGAACAAGCGCGCCGGCCAAACGCTCCTGATCTTCCGTTTTGTGCCTGTGATGCGGACCCTTGCCCCGCACGTGGCCGGCGTCGCCGGCCTGCCGTACCGTCATATCGCCCCGTACAGCGCCCTGGCCTCGGTCACCTGGGCGAGCGTGGAAAGCGGCGCGGGCTACACAGCAGCCCTCTCCATCCAGCACGTCTCAGCAATCGGAAGCCCGTAGCGGGCCAGAGCCGCCTTGATGCTCTTCGGACGTCGACCTGCGCGAACTCCGGTGCCGGAAAAGGCAGGCCGCGGTCATTCCGCGTGTGCGGCAGAGGTGCGCGGGGGGCTTGTCGACCTTCCCGGCGCCGACTGGTGCCCGACCGGTCTGCCGGGAGCACAACGGGGGCGAGCTCGCCGCCCTGGAACGGGATCTGCGTCGAGCACGCCATGCCGAACACAAGCAGCTCCGACGCCCTGGCCCACGCCGGGCACCCACTGCCGTCCGGCTGCCGCGAGGGCGTCTGCGGAAGCTGCGAACTCGGTGTCCTGGAGGGCGAGCCTGAGCACCGCGACGACATCGGCGCCCCCGCGGGCCGGATGTACGCCTGTGTGTCGCGTGCGCTGGGCCCGCGTCTGGTGCTGGACCTCTGAGACCGCCGACCGCTCCCCCGGGCCGAAGAGTTCGGCGGCACCGTCGGCGGCGCGCGGACGGCTGCGAGGCCGGCACTTGCACGGCTACTTGGCCAGGTAACCGCCGTCGACGACATGGTCGCTGCCCGTCATGTACGAGGCGTCGTCGGACACCAGGAACGCGATGAGTGCGGCGACTTCGGCCGGCTGCGCGGTACGCCGCAGGGGGACGGCGGTGAGGAGACCGTCGGTGGCTCCGGGCGGCAGCGAAGTGACCATAGGGGTGTCGACGATGCCTGGTGACACCGACACGACCCGGATGCCGTGGGCGGCGTATTCGCGCGCCGCGGTCCGGGTCAGGGCGAGGACACCCTGCTTGGCGGCGGCGTAGGCGGCGTGCCCCTGGAAGCCCGAATGTGCCGCTATGGAGGCGAGGTTGACGATGACGCCACCCGTGTCGGCCATCGCGGGGAGCTGGCAGCGCATCGCGTGGAAGACGCCGTACAGGTTCACCCTCATCACGGTGTCGAAGTCGGCGGGCGGAAGTTCGGCCAGTGGGCTGAGGGGGCCGTTGATTCCGGCGCTGTTGACCGCGATCCGCAGACCGTCGCGCAGGGCGGCAGCTTCCGTGACCACGTGGGTGACGCTGTCCGGGTCGGTGACGTCGATGCGGCGGGGCAGGGCGGTGCCACTGGCTGCGGTGATCTGCCGCGCCACACGGGTCGCACCGTCCTCGTCGAGGTCAGCGACCACCACCACAGCGCCTTCCGCGGCCAGGCGCCGCGCACACGACGCGCCGATCCCGGAGGCGCCACCGGTCACCAGGGCGACCCGGTCCCGCAGCCGGCCGGCCTCTGGTCCGTCATCTGGCTTCTGTGCGTGCGCTGGCATGTGCGGCTCCTCGCAAGGGCGTGGGCAAGCGGGTGAAGGCAGGCGTGGGAGGTGGCGCGGATCAGGAGGGGCGGGCATATGCCGTGAGCGGCAACCGGGCCGGGCGCAGGACGGTGCCGACCAGGGTCCGCACGGGGGTGGAGTCGGCCGGTGTCAGGTGCCGGTGGGCGGTGAACGCGGCCAACGCCAGGGTCAGTTCCGTCCAGGCGAAGTCTTCCCCGATGCACAGTCGGCTGCCTGCTCCGAAGGGCAGATAGGTGTGACGCGGCGCCTTGGCTGCGGCGTCGTGCGACCAGCGCTCAGGATCGAAGTCGTGCGGGTTCTCGTACAGTCGCGGATCGAGGTGCAGGGCGTACGGGCTGAAGAACACCTCGGCGCCCGGGGAGAGTCGTACGCCGCCGAGGGTGACCGGCCGCACCGCGCGGCGCATCAGCAGCCACGACGGTGGATGCAGCCGCAGCACTTCGGTCAGCACCTGTCGTGTGTAGACCAGTGCGGGAAGGTCCTCGAAGCCGGGGGGCCGTCCGGCGAGAACGGTGTCGAGTTCGTCGTGGATCCGTCGTTGGACTTCGGGGCGGCGGGAGACCTCGTGCAGCGCCCAGGCCAAGGAGGCGCTGACGGTGCCGGTACCGGCCAGGAACAGGGTGATCAGTTCGTCGGTCACTTCGGCGTCGGTCAGGGCGCCGTCCGGGCCGCCCGTGGCCAGGAGCATCGACAGCAGATCGCCGCGGTCCCGGCCATCGGCACGGTATGCCTCGATGATCCGGTGCTGGACGGCCACCAGCCGGCGTAGCGGGCCGGCGTGCGGCGGCCGCCATCCCGGCAGCAGCGGGAGGCGTTCCGCCCAGGCGTGCAGCGGGGAGAGGGCAAGGCGCATCGAGTGGTACTTGACGGACAGCCAGCCCATGACAGCGGTACGCAGTTCAGGGTCCTGGGGATCCGCGAAGAGAGTACGCAGCAGGATGTCGAGGGTCAGGCGGTGGATCTCCGGCACCAGATCGAGAGTGGTACCGGGCTCCCAGAGGGCGGCCCCCGCCAGGGACCGTTCGGACATGATGCGGGCGTAGCCGGCGATCCGGGCGTGGTGGAATACGGGTTGCATCAGCCGGCGGTGGCGGAGGTGACGCTCGCCTTCGGCGGTGATCAGCCCGTCGCCGAGCGGCACGCGCAGGGCGTCGAACATCGCGCCCTTGTCGAAGGCGCGGGCCTGTACGGTCAGCAACTCCCGGACGATTTCGTGGCAGTTGACCACATGTACCTGCCGGGGGCCGATGTAGATCTTCGTCACCGGTCCGTGGTGCCGCAGCTCACGGACGAAGCGCAGAGCGTCACGGTGGATCAATGGGGCGTGGCCGGCCAGCGGCACACGGCCGGGGGCGACGGGGGCTTCGGAGGGTGCATCGGCGGTGGTCCGTCCTGGTCCGCCGGGCAGTCGCGCGCTGCTGCTGCCGATCCTTCTCGAGCCCGGCCGCATGTCAGCCCTCCTTGTCGGCGGAGGCGCAGACCCCCGCGGTGGTGTGGAGGCGGCGCTGCCCGGCAAAGAGGCCGCCGACGGCAAACGCATGAGTGTGGGTGGGGTAGTGCGTGAGGAGGGGACGCGGGCCGTACATGAGCGGTACACCCGGCCAGGTGCCGTTGTCGCGCTGGGTCTCCACAAGGTAGCCGAGCGCCGGCGCCCAGTGTTCCTCGTGGAGCAGGCCGCCACGTTCCAGGGCTGCGAGCGCCAGTCCCGTTGCGGCAGGAGTGCTCGGACCGGCCGCTTCGACGGGCCAACCGCCATCGCGATTACGGGTTTCGGCCAGAGTCCGGGCGGCAGGGTGCCCTCCCGCATGTACCGCCGCGCCGAGGGCGGGAAGAACCTCGGCGGTGGCGTACGGCAGCCCCCGGTACCACCCGGCGTGCCAGCGTCCCTGTTTGCCGAGGCGTTCGCCGAGCCAGCCGCGCGCCGCGGCCAGTGGCACGCGAGGGTGGCCGGAGTGACGGTCCAGTGCGGTGACGACATGGGCCACCACGTCGTCCACCGGAGGGTCCCCGGCTGACTGCCAGGTCCGCCAGAGGCCGTCGGCCGTCTGCTGCCCGACCAGGTGACGGAGCCCGGCCCGGATCGTCGTGCCGGGCGCGCCGCTTGCGCCGTCCAGAGCGGTCAGGACGGCCGCGGTGGTGTCGTTGTCGGACTCGACGCCCGAGCGGTACGGCCAGCCGCCGTCCGGGTTCTGTGCCGCGACCAGGAACGCGACGGCGGCCGGCAGTCCGTGGCGGTCGAAGGCCGCTGCGCCGTGGAAGGCACGCACGGTCAACGCGGTGTCCCAGACGTCGCTGGCCGAGAAGCGCCATGTTCCGTCGGAGAGTTGACTGGTGAGCAGGTATTCCGCGCAGCGGCGGGCGGCAGCTGTGCCGGGGGCGGCGGCCTGGAGCGCGAGCGCCGCGAGAGCGGTGGTGACCGGATTGGCGAAGAAGTCGCCCGACGGGGACTGCTCGTCGGCGACCATACGGGCGGCTTGCCGGGCGGATGTCCGGTCGCCGAAGTGGGTCTCCACCAGTGCGTGCGCGGACCAGAGTTCCACCCGGGTCCAGCGCTTGAGCCGCTCCTGGGCCGCGACCGCGGTGGCCAGCTGGGTGCGCAGCGCGGCGGAACCGGTGCCGCCGCTGGTCGCTCGGCCGGTGTGCAGGGCGATGGCCTGGAGGAGCCGGGCGCGGGCCGACAGCGCCCGGTCCGCGAAGGAGGGGTGACTCACGTCGATGGGGCCGCCGGTGTCCCGGGCCAGGGACAGCAGCGCGGCCTCCACGGCATGGGCCACCGGATGGTGGTTCTGCGGGGCGGCGCCCTTGGCGAGCCACGCCCTGCCCCGCTCGGCGGCGCGGTCGGCGCCGGGGTGCGGAGAGTGTGCCAGGGCCAGCGTGCACAGTGCGGTCTCAGTGATACGAGGGGCGGGGGTGGCCAGCCATGAACCGTTGTCCCGCTGGGTGGAGAGTGTGTGCCGGGTGGCGAGGGCAAGCGCACGGCTCACACCTGTGGCGAGCGTGGGCGATACATGCGCGTCCGGTATCGACGGTAACGCAGGTCCTGTTGACATCTGGCCTCTGTCTTCCCGAGTTCCGTTCCGCTTCGTAGGCGTGACGCACCGGTGTGGATCACCGGCGTGGATGGCGGCCCGACGCGCTGCCGGACCGCCGGGGCCAGGCGAGGCGACGCGGCTGCGGGCGTGCGCACCGGACCGGGTACGTACCGGCCCGGGTGTGTGCCGGCCCAGGGCCAGGGGTGTGCCGAAAAGCTACGGAGCGCCGGAGCCCGCACGGTCGCTGGACGTAGCCTGACGGTGTGGACACCTCGCGACCGTACGGCCACTCGCCCCGGGAGATCGTCTCCATAGCGGACACATGCTCCGCCGCATTGCAGAGCATGCCGCGGCTGGAGATCTGGCTCAAAGAGCGCGGGCTGCCCGTGGACACCGCACTGGTACCCCTGATGTGTCTTCAGACGGCGTTCTTCACCCCCTGGCTGCCGCCGGAGACCTGCTACCAGGTGTCCCGGCTCACCGTCTGGCTGATGGCGATCGACAATGTCCTGGACGCACCGGACGCACCGGCCTCACCGGGCTCCGCGGGCTCCGCGGGCCCGAACGGGACCGCAACCCGCGTCCGGGCCTGGCACCGGGTCCTCGCGGGGCGCGACAGCGACGGCGACAGCAACGGCGGCAGCGACAGCGACAGCGACGAGCCCATGGCGCGCGCTCTGGCGGAGATCGCCCGGGACCTGCACCGCGACGGCCGCCCCGAACTCACCGCCGTCTGGCGGAAAAGCATGCATCAGACGCTCGTCGGCATGCGATGCGAAGGGGAGGCGGCCCGGACATCGGCCGCAGGCGGCGGCATGCCCCGGCTGGCGGACTATCTACGGCACGGTGCCTGGACCATCGGCGTCGAGCAACAGGTCACCGCCCTGTGGGCCCTCATGGACGAGCCCGGCCTGCCCCGCCGCCTTCCTGTGCTGCTCGGCGCGCTGCGCCAGGCCGCGACCGCCATCCGTCTGCTCAACGACCTGCGCGGCCACCAACGAGAGCAGTCCGAGGGGAAGACCGACGCACTCGCCATCGGCCTGACCGGGCAGGAGGTGTACCGGCGCGCCGAGGAAGGGCTGGAAAACTGCCGGCGGGCTCTGGCTCCGCTCACCGCTGCCGGGTACGGTTCCGCGGTGGCACTGGAGCGGGTGGCGCTCTGGCATGCGCGGATGTACCACCGCTTCGACCCCGTACGGCCCGGCCAGGCCACCATCTCACCCCTGCCGGTCGGACCGGACAGCGCCGCGCACACCCGGCACAGACCGTTCGTCCCCCAGCCGAGAGAGGCCCCGGCCATGAACATCGAGCAGGAAGTTCTGGACGTCATCGTGTCCGGAGGGCAGTACGACAACGCGAAACTGGCGGAGCTCTTCGACCAGCTCGAACCGGTCGACACCGATCTCCTCATCGGCACCTGGCAGGGCGGCGGGTTCGAGCACACCAGCGAGAACGCCGCGCTGCTGACGAAGATGCGGTGGTACGGCAAGCGGTTCGTCGACGCCGAGCACGTGGAGCCGCTGCTGTGCCGCGACGAGGACGGGACGGTCTTCTCGTACGAGGAGATGGGCCTCGCAACGTTGCATGAGGTCATCTACCGCGGCAAGCAGTCCACAGCGATGGTCTATGACCAGCTGCCCATCATCGATCATTTCCGCCGGCTCACTGACAACGTCCTGCTGTGCGTGATGGACAAAAAGGAAGCCCCCGCGGACTTCTTCTTCCACCTCACCCGCGTACCCGCGTCGCTGCCCCAGTCATCTGGCGACGGCAGATAGCGAGCCGACGACCGGAGTGGGGGAGGGGCTGGTGTGCCTCACACGTAGCCCCCTCCCACGCCGGTGCGTACCGTGCTCCGTCAGGCCGCGCTGCCCGCCTTCCAGTCGGACCAGGACAGGTTCCAGCCGTTGAGGCCGTTGTCCGGCTTGACGGTCTTCTCGTCGGAGTTCTTGATGATGACGACGTCGCCGATCAGCGACTCGTTGAAGAACCACTTGCCCGGGGTGTCGCCCCCGCCGCCCTGGTGGTCGCGCAGACCGACGCAGCCATGGCTCGTGCCGCGGTTGCCGTACACGGACGCGTCGGCCCAGTAGTTGCCGTGGAGGAAGGTCCCGGACTTGGAGAGGCGCATGGCATGCGGCACATCAGCTATGTCGTACGTTTTCCCCTTCTCGCCGAAGCCGACCGTGGAACCGTCCATCCGGGTCTGCTCCAACTTCTCCGAGATCACCATCTGGCCGTTGTAGGTGGGGTTCTCGGGGCTGCCGCCGGAGATCGGGACGTCCTTGAGGGTCTTGCCGTCCCGCTTGACCGTCATGTGCTGGGTGTTCATGTCGACCGTGGAGACCTGCGAGCGCCCGATGGTGAAGGAGACCGTCTTGGACTGCACGCCGGTGATGCCCTGGCCGCCCTTCACCCCCTCCAGGTCGATCTTCATGGTGACCTTGGAGCCGGCCTTCCAGTAGTCCTCGGGACGGAAGTCCAGACGCTGGGTGCCGAACCAGTGGCCGACGACCTTCTGGCCGCTGCTGGAGGTCACCGTGATGTGGGACTGGACGTCCTTCTTGTTGGTGATCGCCTTGTCGAAGTTGAAGGACACCGGCATGCCGACGCCGACGGTCTTGCCGTTGTCGGGGGTGTAGCTGCCGATGAAGCTGCCGGCCGAGGACACCGTCGTGAAGGAGGAGTTCTCGGTGACGGCCCGGCCCTTGGCGTCCTTGCCCTTCGCCACGATCTTGTACTTGGTGCCGCGCTCCAGCTGGACGCCGGGCTTCCAGGACGTGCCGTCGGACGATATGGCACCGGCCACGTCCTTGCCCGAGTCGGCCTCGGTGAGCTTCACCTCGGTCAGCTTGCCGCCGGTGACCTTCACACCGGTGTCGTTGATGCTGGCGTTGGTGGCGCCGTCCTTCGAGGAGACCGTGATCTTGGCGTCCGGTCCGTGGGCACCCGGCCGGCCGTTCTTGCCGTCGTCGTTCCCGCCGGCCGAGGAACCGCCACAGCCGGACAGCGCCAGCGCGCCCGCCGCGAGCAGCGCGGCGACAACCGGCGTGCGGCGCGTCCGACGGGTGCGACGCAGGGCGCCGGGCACCTGCTGCTCGGCCGCAGGACGCAGTGGGAGCGGGGGGCGGGACCGATCGGGCGCGGGGGTGTGCGGCGATATCACGAGCTGCTCCAGACAGGGACGTGGTGTCATTTCATGTGCATACCTAGCCCGCTGCGGAGTCGTTCACGGATGTGGTCCTCTCACGACCCATCTCTTCGCCACCGCAGGGCGGCTCTCGGCAATTTCACCTCGCAGATCTAAGAGGCGATCTCAGAAATCTTCTTTACGCTCGTTCCCTACCGGCTCGGCCTCACACGGGAACTCCTGGCCCTATCTGCCCCCGCCCCACTCACCCGCCTGCCCCTGACCGCACTGCCCACCGCGCTTGGCTATACCGACGTTCGACCGCGCACCACCGGATCACAGGTACGGAACAAGAAGGAGGAACAGTGCGCAGGAAGTTGGCCCGGGGAGTTACGGCGGGCGCCGCAGCAGTGGTGATGGCCGCCGCCGTGCAACCGGTCTCGGCCTCCGCCGGGACGAGCAGCAATGCTTCGGCACCCGGTGGACGCAGTAACGCCGAGGCGATATCGCCGGCGCGGGAGGATGCCGGTCAGCGCGTCGAAGGCACCTCGGCGTCGGATGCCATGACAGCGCCGAAGGGCACCACGAGTGCCACGAAGGCCGCACGGTCTGCTGAGGCCCGCATCGGTACCGGCAACGGCGTGTACGTCGGCAAGGTCAAAATCACCACCCGGCTGCGCAACGGCAGGTACGAGCTCACCGACCCCACCCGCGGCGGCCTGACGACCGTCGACTTCGGCAACCGCGACAACCGGGAGGAATCGGCGGGCAAGCGGTTCACCGACCGCGACAACGTGTGGGGCAACGGCACCGTGAGCAGCCGCCAGTCGGCCGCCGTCGACGCCTACTTCGCTGCCGGAAAGACCTGGGATTACTACCAGAACACCTTTGGCCGCAAGGGCATGCGGGGCAACGGCCAGGGCCCCTCGACGATCGTCCACTACGGCAAGGGCCGCACTGAGGCCGAATACGACTACGGCCTCTGGTTCGGCGACGGCAAGGACGACAAGCGCCCGATGACCGAACTCGACATCGTGGCTCACGAGTTCACTCACGGCGTCGTCGAGTCGACCGTCGGGTTTGCCAGGACGGGCGACGAATTCCGCGGTCTGAACGAGGCCACCTGCGACATCTTCGGCACGATGGTGGAGTTCCACGCCAACCTCGCCGCCGACACCCCTGACTACCTCATCGGCGAGAAGGTCAATTCTCATGGTGACGGCAAGCCGATGCGCTACATGGACAGGCCTTCCAAGGACGGCAAGTCCCCGGACTACTGGAAGCCCGGCAGCGGTCGTCTCGACAGTGCCCACCACGCGGCAGGGGTGGCCAATCACTTCTTCTATCTGCTGGCCGAGGGCAGCGGCAAGAAGGTCATCAACGGCGTGGCCTACGACAGCCCCACCTACGACGGCTCGAAGGTCACCGGTATCGGCCGCGAGAAAGCCGCAAAGATCTGGTACAAGGCCCTGACCACCCGGTTCACCTCGACCACCGACTACAAGAACGCCCGGGCCGGCACGCTGAAGACCACCGCCGCCCTCTACGGCAACGCCGGCCCCGAGTACAAGGCCGTCCAGAAAGCCTGGACCGCGGTCAACGTGAAGTAGCCCGCCTCCCGCAGCACGCACCGCCCTGGCCGTCCCCATACCGTTCGGGGAGTACGGCCAGGCGCTGCCCGCACCGAGCTGCCGGCGCGGGGTCAGCGTCGCGAGGCGGCGGGTCGGCCCCCAGGCGACCGAGTGCGAAGGCGTCGGCGGGCCCGGCCGTGACTCCCCTTTCCCGCTCGCCGATGCCGTCATCCGCTCTTGGATCCGGCTCTTCGCGAACAGCTCAGCAGGCGCTCAGCCGTCGTTGTTCCACGCGCCGGACCACACCTCGCGCCCGCACTTGAGGTCGAGGGGCACTCCGTCAACCAGTCCTCCCACACATGCAGGCCCGGGTCCGTCAGCTTCCCCGCGGCCGGCCGCCGGGGTCAGTGGGCCCGGCACCGGGTCGTGGCGGATATGGTCCGTCGACATGCCGGTTGCGGGCACCCGCAGCCCCAGGATCCGGCTCGCGCCCGTGCCGCACGCCACCGCCACCGTCAGCTGGTCCGTGGACGAGGGCACCGGCAGCAGGACCGCCGCGCAGTCCGCGCCGGCGACCTCCTGCGCGCGCTGTGCGATCAGCTGTAGCACTTCGTCGGCTTCGGTACCGGACAGCAGGCTGCGGGTGATCTCGCCCAGCGCCTCCAACCACCGTTCGCGGCGGCGGCTCTCGTGGTACATGCGGGCGTTGTCGATCGCCACTCCCGCCGCGATGGACAACGTGGTCAACACAGCCTCGTCGTCCGCGTCGAACGAGCCGCCGCCGCGCTTCTCGGTGAGGTAGAGGTTGCCGAACACCTCGTCGCGGACCCGTACCGGCACCCCGAGGAAGGTCCGCATCGGAGGATGGTTGGCCGGAAAGCCGAAGCTGTGCGGATGCTTGGTCAGGTCGGTGAGCCGCAGCGGCTCCGGGTTGCGGATCAACTCCCCGAGAATGCCGCGACCGCACGGCGTCCGGCCGATCAGCCCGATGAGCTCGTCGGACATCCCGACGGGCAGGAACTGCGACAGCTGCCCCTCCCCGACCACGCCGAGCGCCCCGTACTCCGCGTCGGTGAGGGTGACCGCGGCCTCCACGATGCCCTTGAGCACCTGCGGGAGTTCAAGCCCCCGCCCCAGGCTCATCACGGCGTCGAGCAGGCCGCGCACCCGGTCCGGCTCGTGGAGCTGCGGCCCGTGCGGACCGCTCACGGCCGGTGCGTACTGCTGCGACTCGGACATGACCGCGCTGCTCCAAAGATCCCGTACGTCTGCTCGGCAGCCTACGCGATCAGCGCGGCAGCACCGGCGGGCACCGGTGCCGGCCGGCCATCGGAAGGGCGCTGCGGCGGGGGCCGGCTGTCCCCCCGCCGAGGGCCGGTCGCCGGGGCGGAGAAGGGCTGTTCGGCCCTGGGGCCGCGGTACCGTCCTGGCGGACGAACCACCGACCACCGGCAGACCGGCACGCTCTGCCTGGTCTCGACGTTCGCCTTCTTCCTCATCGGCGGACCGACGGTCCTGCGGATGCGCCAGGTCGTCAGGTGGTCAGAGCGTCAGAGCGTCGTCCGAGCGTCAGAGCGTCGTCAGAACGTCAGGTCACGGTCGGCATAGGCGTGCATCGGCTCGCCCTTGCCTGGCTCCGGCCGCAGGCCGTAGTCGCGGAGGCCGAGCCGCTCGGCAACCGCTCGGGAGCCGGTGTTGTGCGCGTGGATCCAGGCGACCACGGGCAGCTCTGGGCTGTGCTGCCCCGCGATGCGGATGGCGGCGCGCGAGATCTCGGTGGCGTATCCGTAGCCCCAAGAGTCATGAGCCAGTCGGTAGTAGAGGTTCCAGAAGCCCGGGTTCTGGCGCTGGGCGCCGCCGAGGCTGACCGGCCCTTTCAAGGTGACCCGGCTACCCGACCACAGCCCCCCAGCATCTCGGCGCCGGTACCGGCCCTTGCGGGATCTCTCTGACCTGCGCTTACGTCACCGGGCCCATGGCATCTTCCTCGGAGCTTCGCAGGTGCGAGATTGGCCTGCCGTCGTGGGACATGGTCGGCATCCAGGCGATCGGACGCGGGACGACCACCGCGCAGGGAGCGCGGCTGGGGGGACACGTCGGACATGACGCTCCGTGCTTAGCACGTCACCGAAGCAGTCGGGCGAGCAGCACCACAGCACCAGGCCGAACTGTTACTTCGTGTTAGCCTCAAATGCTTTGACTGCTGTGACGACTGTGACGGCTGGCGCCTTCGTCCGTGCCGTTCCCCTTGTTCGTCGGCTGCTCATTCCTGCCGGGCCTTCCTCGGTACGTTCCCCATGCGGAAGGCTCTTCATGAACCACCCGGACCGCCTCGGCACCTCGCACGGCAACCTCGCCCGGCCAGTGCCCCCCACCCCCACGGGGTCCCCGGTCGCCTCCTTCGCCGACCTGGACCTGCCGCCCGAGGTGCTGCGAACGCTCACCGAGCTCGGTGTGCACGAGCCCTTCCCGATCCAGGCAGCCACGCTGCCCAACGCCCTCGCCGGACGCGACGTCCTGGGGCGCGGGCGTACGGGATCGGGCAAGACGCTCGCCTTCGGGCTGCCGCTACTCGCACGGACGGCCGGGCGGCGCGCGGAGCCGAAGCAGCCTCTCGCCCTGATCCTGGCGCCTACCCGGGAGCTGGCCCAACAGGTGTCCGAGGCGCTCACGCCGTATGCCGAGGCGCTCCGGCTGCGGATGGCCACGGTCGTCGGCGGCATGTCGATCGGCCGGCAGGTCGCCGCGCTGCGCGACGGGGCCGAGGTCGTCGTCGCCACCCCTGGCCGCCTGCACGATCTCATCGAGCGCAAGGCCTGCCGCCTGGGACGGGTACGGATCACCGTGCTCGACGAGGCCGATCAGATGTGCGACCTGGGCTTCCTGCCGCAAGTCACCGAGGTCCTCGACCAGGTGCACCGCGACGGCCAGCGGATGCTGTTCTCGGCCACCCTGGACCAGGACGTCGATCACCTGGTCCGCCGCTACCTCCACGACCCCGTCGTCCACTCGGTCGACCCGTCCGCGGGCGCGGTCACGACGATGGACCACCATGTGCTGGTCGTCCACGGCCCCGACCGGTACGCCGTCACGACGGAGATCGCCGCCCGCGACGGCCGGGTACTGCTGTTCCTGGACACCAAGCACGCCGTCGACCAGCTCACCCGGCATCTGCGGGCCAGCGGAGTGCACGCCGCGGCCCTGCACAGCGGCAAGTCCCAGCCGCAGCGCACCCGGACCCTTGCACAGTTCAAGAACGGCCAGATCACCGTCCTGGTGGCGACCAATGTCGCGGCCCGTGGTCTGCACATCGACGACCTCGATCTCGTGGTGAACGTCGACCCGCCCACCGACCCCAAGGACTATTTGCACCGCGCGGGCCGCACTGCCCGGGCCGGTGAGTCCGGCAGCGTCATCACGCTGGTGCTGTCGAGCCAGCGCCGCGAGATGAGCCGGCTGACAGCCGGGGCCGGCATCGAGCCGACGATCACCAAGGTGCGCTCGGGTGAGGCGGAGCTGAGCCGGATCACCGGGGCCAAGGCTCCCTCCGGCACCCCCCTCGACGGTGCGCCCGCCACGCCCCGGGCCAAGAACGCCAACACCCCCTTCCGCGGCCTGGGCACCAGCAAGGACACCTCCCGCGGCACCGGCGGCAAGTCCCGCAAGGCCAGCGAGGCCCGCAAGCTCGCCGAGGCCCGCAAGGCGGCCCGGGTGCGCCGCGGCAACTGAGAGCCGCTGCCACTGATAAGCCGCATGTGTGGCATCCACTTGCCGGGCGAGCCTGCGGTGTGCGTGAGGGCGGTTGTGAGCTCGTCGACCTCGGTCGGGCCGATGTCGCGGCGACTGTAGGAGCGCCCAGTGTGGATACGTAGTGGAGGGGACAGGTCGGTGGGTGAGGCGGTCCGCCCGTTCCGTCAACGGCGAGGACGTGCGCCGGGTCGTCCCTCTGGCCCTTCCAGGCCCTGAGGGATGCAGATCCCCAGGCCTGGGAAGCCAAGCGGGAACGCTCGACTGGACGTGTTGGGAGACGCTCCAGCATCTGGCCGATGACCTGTTCGCCTACGCCGCGAGGTTCGGACTCGCGAAGCCGCCGATGGCCACGGCCACGACTCACCGAGTGGCGCTGGTACGGCACGCAGGGCACGTGAGTTCCGGGCACGTGACTTGCCCGCACCAAGAGCCGCACCGCTCCCGGCGGAGTCGGGCCGCGAGGGACCAAAACGTCGCGGAAACTCACTCGGCGCACTCGGGGAACGACGCTTCGGCATGCGGTCTGCCGGGAGACCGTTCGCTCGACGACCCCGCGGTGCCGGCCCAGTAGTGGTGGTGGACTCGATGCCCGTGCGGACAGTGCGGCCCACACAGCCGCCTGCAGCAACGAGCCCCTGGCCATTACCCCTGACGTAATGGACCGCACTCCCCCGCTGCGGCAGCGTGGTGCACATCAACCAGAACCCCGACGAGGGTCCCGGCACCGCAGGCCCGAGGAGCGCATCATGCCCGTCAAGTCGCCCGGCACCACCGCGAGTTCTGTCGTGGACACCACTCGCCACGTCGTCCAGGAGTTCCTCGCCGCCCGGATGGCCGGGGACGTCGAGCGGCTTGTCGCGCTCTTCGCGGACGACGTCGACTGGCTGCTCGCCGAGAACCCCGCTGTCCCGTGGATCCGGCCGCGCTCCACCGGCGCCGAATGCGCCGCCCAGGTCACGGAGTTGGCCGAGCACACGGTGGCCGAGGACGCGCGGGCCTCCGTCGACGCGTTCCTCGTGGACGGCACCGACGCCGTCCTGATGGGGCACCTCTCGGGGACCGTGCGCGCGACGGGCAAGTCCTTCGAGGGTCCCTTCGCGTTGCGCCTCACCGTCGAGGAGGGCCGGATCACCCGGCACCACCTCTACGAGAACAGCGTGTCGATCGCCGAGGCGTGCACCACTTCCTGAGTCCCCCGACCTCCCCAGTTCCCACCTCACTGCTACCGGCGGGCCCTCGATTCAGGTTCGGTCAGCATCGGGTGAGTGACGCACGGTGGCCCCGCCGAGTCGGGCGGGGCCACGGTCGTCAGTGGTCGACGCCGAGTCGGCACGCCTCCCTGCCGACCGATATGGCCGGGCGCTGGCGCTGCGCTCGCCACGGCACTGGACGGCTTCCTCGACCATGCTCCAGTCGATCTGGCCTTCCGCATCTGCTTCGGCTGGGAGGGCCCGCAGGATCCTTCCTCACATCCCGTCCGCCGACCACCGACGATGCCTTGGTGCACCGTCTTCCACTTCCCCAACGCGCTGGCACGTCTCGCCATGGCATATCGGTTCGCTGCCGGACGAGAATGCTGTTGATCACCGTGGCTGCGCGGCGGCCGGCGGCTTCTCCCATGCGACTAGCTCTTCCAGCGCGGGGAGCGCCTCGTAGAGCAACTGCTGCCGGTAGGAGGCCAATTGGGCGATCTTTTCGGAGAACAGGCCGGTGGTCTCCCTGCGTACGGTGCGCAGCAGCGCCAACCCGTCGTCGCTGAGGCTGATCAGGCTGGCGCGCTGGTCCGCGGGGTCGGGACGGCGCGCGATCCAGCCACAGTTGTCCAGCAGATCCACCATGCGCGAGGTGGTGGACAGGGCGAAATTCATCCGTGCGGCGAGTTCGCCGACCCGCAGCGGACCGTGGGCGGCGAGTGCCGCGAGGGCGGCCGTCCGGCTGGGGGTGAGATCACGGTGCCGGCTCAGGCCGCGGAGCAGCGGCAGCAGTTGCTGGATCACGGCACGCAGCCGCCCGGCCGGCTCCGCCGGTTCGGCCCGGGATGGCGGCGGCTGCTCGGTGACGGGGCCGGGATCGGGGTCTCGGGGAAGCCGTAGCCGTGCCGGGGCAGCCAGATCCCCTGAAGCCAGATGATCAGGAGGAACATCAGGCCGCCGCGGCCGAGCGAGGCGAGCAGCCTGGCGAGGTTGCCCGCGGTGAACACGCGGATGCGGAAGAGCCCGAGCCGGAACATCGGCGCCGCCACCCGTGTCTCGACGACGCAGAAGACGGCCAGCAGTAGCGCCCCGCCCGCCATCGCGGACAGCACGGCGGGGTTGCTCCAGCCCATGGTGTGTCCGCCGTAGGGCTGGATGCCGTAGGTGATCCCGGCCAGCAGGGCGATCAGTCCGGCCACGAACGTGAGGTTGCCCCACTACTCGGGCCGGGCCGGGGTACGGATGCCGGTGTCCCACCCATTGGTAGCCCTCGCCCTGCGCGGCGCGGCCGCGGGCCGGCAGCGGCCCGGTCGCCGGAATCGGCAGCAGTACGTCCCACGGGGCACCCACTCCCACCGGGATAGTTACTTGCTTGACATCAAGCAATCTATCTCGGCCCGGAGTCCGGCCAGGACGGATCCGCGGTAGAGGGAGCTCACGCCTCCGGAGCGACGAGGCTACGAAGCAAGGGAGTGGCGATCCGCACGATGTCCTCCACCTCTGCGTCGGCCAGGTCGGGCATGTGCAGCAGATAGCGCTGGGCGGCGAGACCCATCATGATCGCGCTGAACAGCGCGGCACGCAGTCGCGCGTCGGGGGCATCGATGGTGGCAGCGATGTGATCGGTGACCTCGACGGTGACATGCCGGCGCAGCAGCTCTGCCGCTTCGTCGCTCGTCATGCTGGTCCGCAGGAGCACCGCCATGGGGCCGTCCGGATCCGCGGCCCAGGTGTCCAGCATGCCGCGCAGGCGGTTCTCCACCGTGTGGCCGGGGTCGCTGGTGGTGAGTTCGTCGTGGGGGATCTGCCAGTGGACGGCCTCGCGGAACAGGTCCTGTTTGCTGCCGAAGTACTGGATCACGGAGGACTTGTCGACATCGGCTTCGGTCGCAATGGCGCGGATGGTGGCACGCTCGTAGCCGACTTCGGCGAACTTCCGCCGTGCGGCCGCCAGGATGCGCCGACGTGTGCGCTCGCCTTTGCGCTCCGGAAGGGCTGCTTCCTCGGCCGGGTCCGCTGAATCGGATTTCCGCAGCGCGGCCTGTCCCGGCGCATTCGTCGCTGCATCGGCGCAGGTCAAAGTCGGTCCCCTTTCCGGTGCCGGCCCTGATGCTACAAGCACCTCCGGGCGGCGCCGACACCTTGGAGACGGCAGATCGAAAAGCTCCGGGGGGAGCGGCCGACGCCGGCACATGAGGAAGAGCCGGCGCCGTGGCACGGGAGGGGGCCGGCGCCGTGGCACGGGAAGGGACCGGCGCCGTGGCACGGGGGTGACGGTCCGCACCACCGCTGCGCCCCGGCCGGTGGAGTCGCAACGGCCGGAGCGAGACGGGAACGGTTCGGGGCGGAACCGTCACCGTGGTGATGCGCGGACGAGAGCCGTCCGGCTCAGGCGGCCAGCGCCGCGGCATCCTCCACCAGCCGGTCGAGGTCCGGCAGAGCGTGGGACCGGCGCTGGAATCCTTGGGCGCGGGACCGGTAGGAGCGGTCCTCCAGTACGTTGCGCGCCGCCGCGGCGAGCGAATCGCGGGTGACGTCCTGGACGTCTATCCGGGTCCCGAGGCCCAACTGATGGAGCCGGCCCGCATTGTGGGACTGCTCGGCGAACAACGGCACCGCCACCATGGGGACTCCGGCTGCCAGCGCTTCCCGGGTCCCGTTGAAACCAGCATGCGTGATGAACAGGTCGCTGGACCGGAGCAGCAGTTCCTGCTGGACGAACGACGTCAGATGGACGTTGTCGGGGCGCGGCCCGTCCCACTGCCGCGGGTCGCGGTCCGCCCCCAGTGCCACGACACCGGTGACCGGCAGCTCTCCGAGTGCCTCCACGATGACCTCCAGCAGGGCACGGGCGCCTCCGGGGAGCCGGGGCGCGTTCGACCCGAGGGTGGCGAGGACCAGGGGCCGCTCCGTGGGGAGTTGGGCGATGTCCGGGTCGAGGCCGCCCTGTGCCGTCTGGGTGGGGACCTGGTAGTAGCGGGCGCCGGGCAGTCGGTTGTCCGTGGGGTAGAAGTCCTCCGGAACGACTCCGGCGCGGAAGTCGCGGAACGGGTGCCAGGCGTCGCTGACCGGCGCCAGGCCGAGCTTGCCCCGCCGGCGGTTGAGCTCCTCCGTCACGGCGGGGTGGGCGTAGGGCGCCATCGGCGCGATGTCCAGAGCGCCGTGCGGAATGCCGAGGCATTCCGCCGCCAGATAGCCGCCGTACTCGGTCGACTCGTGGAGGATCAGGTCCGGCTGCCAGCTCTTCGCCACTTCCAGGAGGTCGGGAGTGCTGGCCTCGGCAAGGTGCCCGACGAAGGCCGCGGCGAAGAATTCCGGCGCCAGCTCGACGGTCACGGAGCCGACCTTCGCCATCTCCGGAGGGGGCCGGAGCGCACCGCCCTGGAGTGCTTCCCCCATCGACTGCATATGGGGCAACGTCAACGCGGTGAGTCCGCGCTTCTCGATGTGCTGGACAACGCCGGCTCCCGTGGCGATGGCCACCTCATGACCTGCCGCTTGAGCTCTCTCCGCCACGGGCAGCACCAGGGGCGCGAGGTGCGAATAGATGGCCTGTGCGGTGATGAGGATGCGCATGGTGCTCGCTCTCCACGATGCGGTGCGGGCGCCAACGTGTGGGCCTCGCCCCGGACTTCACGGTCGACTTCTCGAAAACTAAACGCTTGTTGAGAATCTATCACTCGCCCTTCGCGCCCCCTGAAGGACCCCGCAACCCGCACTCGCGCCGGCGAGCTTACGAGCCCACGCTCACTGGCCTGCCGCCGGGCAAAGGAGGCAGCGGGCCATGGGTAGGGCCGGCCCCAAGGCCGATTCGGGGGACAGCCCTGGTGACCTCGGACCCGAAGAACGCTGAGATCTCCTCATCACTCATTTCCCGAGGAGATACCTGATGCGTTCAGCAAAGCCGCGGCCCCTGAAGAGGACGGGACGACGAGGCATGTTCGCCGCCACCGCGGCGGTGCTCGCCGCGCTCGCTGTCTCGACGGCTGTCGCACACGGGGACGCGCGGCAGCAACTCCGCGACGGCGAGGGGCCGGTGTGGACCGGGGCGTGGGGCACGGCCATGCAGCGGCCTGTCGAGGGCAGCGAGGACTGGGGGCCCAACTGGTCACGGCAGGGATTCGCCGACCAGTCCGTACGCCAAGTGGTCCGCGTCGCAACCGGCGGCTCCGCGTTGAGAATCAGGCTGTCCAACTCGTACGGCACCACTCCGCTGCGGATCACTGCCGCGACCGTCGGCCGGTCCGCCGGCGACGCCCAGGTCTGGCCGGGCACCGTACGCAAGGTGACGTTCGGCGGCGGCCAGGGCGTCACCATTCCCCCTGGACGAGAGCTCGTGAGCGACGCCGAGGGCCTGAGTACCTCCCCGCTGGAGAAGCTGACCGTCACCCTGTACTTCGCCGGCCGCACGGGTCCGGCCACCTTCCACCGGTTCACCACGGCCACCTCGTACCGTGCCTCCGGACGCCGACTGTCCGATCCGGCGGGCGACCTGTTCAAGGAGTCCACGAACGCGTGGTACTTCCTGAGTGGTGTGGAGGTGTCCGGCGCCGCCTCCCCGCGGCGCGGCACCGTGGTCGCCTTTGGCGACTCGCTCATCGACGGGACAGGTGCCACACCCGGCGCCGACAACCGCTTCACGGACAAGCTCGCCGAACGCCTCGCGGCCGACCGCCGACCGCTGGACGTGGTCAACGCCGGTATCGGCGGAAACCGGATCCTCCACGACTCGCCCTGCTACGGGGACAAGGCCACCGACCGCTTCCGGCGCGACGTGCTCGACCGCCCCGGTGTGCGCACGGTGATCATCCACCTGGGCGCCAATGACATCGGCGCCCCGGAGATGGCCGACCCCTGTATGGGCTCCGCACCCCGCGTGACCGCACGCCGGATCATCGACGCCCACAAACAGCTGATCCGCGCCGCCCACGCCCGCGGTGTCAAGGCCGTCGGTGCGACCATCCTGCCCATGAAGGGCGCCCTCTTCCCCGTCTACAGCGAGCAGGGCGAGAAGGTCCGTGCCGCCGTCAACCAATGGATCCGCACCGGCCGTGCTTACGACGCGGTCCTCGACGTCGACCGGGCCCTGGCCGACCCCGCCGATCCCACCCTGCCGCGCCCCGGCTACGTCTTCAAAGACGGCCTCCACCCCAACGAGGCCGGCTTCCACGCCATCGCCGCAGCCGTGGACCTCGACACCCTCTGACACCCACACCGGCAAAGCCATGACCATACGACACAGCGAATCGACGCGGCGGGCCCATGGCGGCGATCGAAACCGCCTGCATCGCTAGTGACGGGACGCGGCTGCCAGGCAAAACCTGCCTAACCCAAACGGTCGGCCCAGTCTTTCGGGACTCGTCCCGCGGGGCCGGGGGTGGGCTGATCGGCCGGGTGGCTCTCGGGGGGAGCCAGGTGTGGGCCCGCGGCGGACATCTCCGAGGTCTCGTAGTTCCAGAACCAGCTCTCGCCCGGTTCGAAGCTGCGGATCACCGGGTGCCCGGTGGCCCGCACGTGGGCCGTCGCGTGCTTGGCGGGCGAGTCGTCGCAACAGCCGATGTGACCGCACTGTGCGCAGCGTCGCAGGTGGAACCACCAGCCGCCGTCGGCGTCGCACTCGACGCATCCGGCTCCGCTGGGTGGGACCGAAGGGTCGATTCCGTTCGGGGAACTCATGACGGCTCCTGTGGGGGTTGGGGGTCGGCGGGGGCCAGTGGGAGGCGTACCTGGAAGCGGGTGTCGCCGGGGGCGGAGTGGAATCGCAGGTCGCCCTGGTGCTTGTTGACGACGATGCGCCATGAGATGTCCAAGCCCAGGCCTGTGCCCTCACCCACCGGTTTGGTGGTGAAGAACGGGTCGAAGACGCGGTCGCGGATCTCTTCGGGGACTCCGGGGCCGGTGTCGCGGAACTCGACGAGAAGATGGTCTCCGTCGCGCGCGGTGCGTACGGTCAACGTGCCGTCGGCGCCCGTACTGTTCATCGCCGAGACGGCGTTGTCGATCAGATTCGTCCATACCTGGTTGAGCTCGCTGGGATAGGCCGGGATCTTCGGCAGGGTGCGGTCGTAGTCCTTGACGACGGTGATGTCGGGCCCGATCTTCGCGGAGACCATCAGCAGGGTGCTGTCCAGCAGTTCGTGCACGTCGGCGACCTGGTGGGGTGCTCGATCGAGTTGCGAGTACTGCTTGGCCGCGGTGACGAGGGCCGAGACACGGTTGGTCGACTCCTCGATCTCGTTCATCAACAGTTCGGTTTCGACGGTGTAGTTGAGCCACCGCACGGCACCTTCGAGGGTGTCCGCGTCGACGGTTGCGGCGATCTGGTCCAGCCAGTCGGTGTCGAGGCCGGCCTGCACGAAGGTCGGCGCGAGCTGCCATCCGTCCCCGATGCCGTGGTCGTCCAGCCAGTCGGAGAGGGTGTCCTCCCGGTCCGAGGCTTCCAGCGGGCTCAGGGTGGTGGCCTTGGCGACGCGCTCGGCCGTGCGTTCCTGGACGTCGATGAGTGTCTCCAGGCTGCCGCGCCGGTACGGGCGTGCCGCGATGATGCCGAGCTTGTGGCGCATGCCGGCAACCCGCTCGCGGAGCGCGGAGGTGGCTCGTACGGCCGCGGTGGCGGGGTTGTTGAGCTCATGGGTCAGCCCTGCGGACAGCGACCCGAGAGCCAGCAGCCGTTCTCGCTGGCCGACGGCCTCCTGGGCGCTCTTGGTGCCGAAGAAGAGGCCCTCCAGCAGGTGCACGGCCATGGGAAACCACTCACGCATGATCGCGGCGAAGGTCTCCGCCGGCAGTACGAAGAAGCGTGCGGGCTCGATGACACGCAGGGAGCTGTTGTACACCTGCCGCAGGCGGTCACCCAGGTAGGCCTGGAAGGCTCCCGCGTACACCCCGCGGCTGGAGCTCCGGTTGATCTCCACGTCGTAGTCCCCGATCCGGCGCGAGAGAACGATGGTCCCTTCGAGCAGCACGTAGAAGCACGTGGCGGCGTCGCCCTCCCCGTACACGGGCCCGGGTTCGTACTCCTCCACACGGCCTTCGCGGCAGAGCAGGGCGATCTGGTCGGGGGCCAGCTTCTCGAACAGGAACAGCGAGCCGAGTTCCTCCTGGCTGCACGGCACCGGCCGGCCGTTCATGACTGCTCCAGATATCGGTGGGCGAGCATGACCGCCATGGCTCCTTCTCCCACTGCGGAAGCGACACGCTTGGCGGATTCGGCGCGGGCGTCTCCGGCCACGAACACGCCCGGGACGTTGGTCTCAAGGTGGTAGGGCGGCCGGTCCAACTCCCAGTCGGCCGGCGGGCGCCCGTCCGCGGTCAGGTCGGGGCCGGTCAGGATGAACCCGCGGGAATCCCGGAGCACCGTGCCCTCCAGCCAGTCGGTCAGCGGGGCCGCGCCGATGAAGACGAACATCCACTGGGCGTCGACGAGTTCGGTGTCTCCGGTCGCTGTGTCGCGCAGGGTGATCTGTTCCAGCTGACGCGAGCCGTGGGCGGCGTCGACGACCGTGTTGGTGCGCACAGAGATCGTGGGCGTCTCGTCGACCTGCTGGACGAGGTAGTGCGACATCGAAGCGGCCAAGGACGGCCTGCGGACCAGGACGGTGACCGACTTGGCACTCCGGGCCAGGTATATCGCGGCCTGGCCTGCGGAGTTCGCGCCGCCGACGATGTACACGTCATGGCCTTGGCATGCGGCCGCTTCGGTCAGGGCCGAGCCGTAGAACACTCCGCAGCCGGTCAACTCGGTCACGTGGGGTGCATCCAGCTGCCGGTACGACACGCCGGTCGCGAGAATCACGGCGTGCGCGGCGACGGCGGAACCGTCCGAGAACCGGACGACGCGCGACGCGCCATTGATCTCCAGCCCGCTGACCTCGCGCGCGGTCAGTATCTCGGCACCGAACTTCGCCGCCTGACGTCGGGCCCGGTCGGTGAGCTGTGCCCCGGACACTCCGTCCGGAAAGCCGAGGTAGTTCTCGATGCGCGAGCTCTGGCCCGCCTGGCCACCGGTCGCGGAGCGTTCCACGAGGACGGTCCGCAGGCCCTCGGAGGCCCCGTACACCGCCGCGCCCAAACCGGCCGGCCCGCCGCCGATGATGACGAGGTCGTAGAAGTCGGTGGCCGGGGTCGTCGCGAGGCCGACCCGGTCGGCGAGCTCCTGGTCCTCGGGCTCGATGAGGGCCGTGCCGTCCGGAGTGATCACAAGCGGGAGCCGCAGACCGTCCTGGCCCGCCGCGCACAGCAGCCGCCGGCCTTCCGGGTCATCGGACGAGTACCAGCGGTACGGCACCTGGTTGCGGGCCAGGAACTCCCGTACGGCCGACGAACGCGCCGACCAGCGGTGCCCGACGACCTTGGTGACGGCCACCGGCCGGTGATCGGTGGCCCGCCAGGCCTGAAGCAGATCGTCGAGGACGGGGTAGAGCTTCTCCTCGGGCGGCTCCCACGGCTTGAGAAGGTAGTGGTCGAGGTCGACGACGTTGATCGCGTCGATGGCCGCGTTGGTGTCCGCGTACGCGGTCAGCAGCACGCGCCGGGCACCCGGGTAGATGTCGAGAGCCTGCTCGAGGAACTCGATGCCGTTCATCTTCGGCATCCGGTAGTCGGCCACGATCACCGCGACGGGGCCGCCGCGCAGCTTCAGCTCGCGCAGGGCATCCAGGGCGGACTCGCCGGACTCCGCGCGTACGATCCGGTACGCAGCGCCGTAACGTCGCCGCAGGTCACGGGCGACGGCACGCGACACGCCCGGGTCGTCGTCCACGGTCATGATGACGGTCCGCGCCGGACCGGCGGCCTGATCCATAGGCATCCCGTCCCCGAGTCGATCATCCTTCCGCACCGACTTCGTGTGCCTGTCTGGCTCGCCAGTGCGCCAGCAGTGCCCATTTTATGTGTGAATATCAAGCTTTGCTACGCAAGATCAGGAGCATGACGGGGGCGGTCAGTCCTCGACCTCTCACCGGCCGGCCTCGGCACGGGCCGGCCCCTCCGGGCCGGTCGCGGATCCGGGCTGCTGCCGGACGAGGCAGTCGGACGCCCTGGGGTGGCAGTTGCCGGATGGCAGACGGTAGTTGGCAGACGTCAGTTGGAAGACGGTAGTTGGCAGACGGTACGCGACTTACTCGACACGCTTCGCTGCCCGGGTCGCCCCGCGCCCCGTGATCAGTGCTGGGGGTGGGGCCGGGAGTGGAACATGGGCCGCCGTTTGGGGGCGGCGGTTCCCTGGGTGAGGCGGCCGAGTTCGACGCGCATCTTGATGGCGTGGAAGACCTCGACAGCGCCCACGACGATGGCCATGATGCCCACCACCAAGGCCAGCGCGGCGATGGAGCTGAACGGCGACACGATCAGCACGATGCCGGCCAGAGTGGTGATGATTCCCGAGAAGATCTGCCAGCCGCGCGCCGGGATGTCCTCGGCGGAGGCTGCCGTGGCGGTCACCATGATGCCGCGTAGCAGCCAGCCGAAGCCGATCCACAGCGCGAGCAACAGAATCGATTGCAGGGTGCCGCGGAAGCAGACCAGGCCCAGCAGGATGAACAGCGCGCCCGCGACGAAATGCAACACCCGCAGATGCCGAGGGACGTGCGTGCCGAAGGCAGAGGCCAGCTGAAAGACACCGGTTGCCAGCAGGTAGATGCCGAAGAGCACACCGACGACCCGCAGGGTCTGCGCCGGCCAGGCCAGGACAAGGACGCCCAGGGCGATCGCGGCCAGGCCCATGATGAGCAGGAATTGCCAGGCCATGTTCGCCAGGGCGTTCAGGCCCCCGGCCGGGGCGACATCCCGGGGCTCGGTGCCGTGCGGAGAGCCGGCGCCTGAGGAATCGGAGGGGTATGTCATGCCGTCTGCCTCCTCCAGGAAGAGCACGGTCAGATGGATCCAGTTCCATCGTCACCCGCCTTGCCCCGTCCCGCCCGGCAGGCGCCCCACGATCCCGTCGATGGCCGCGGCGGCCATACGTCCCGCGAGCAGGCAGAAAGTCCGCTCGGGCGCCGGCCGCGCGCCCACGGGTTGCAGCGGGCACCGTGGCGCGATGCCATGGAAGGCGGAGGCCCGCTACGTGGGAAGCATCGCCACGGGCTTCGCCGCCATCGCCGAGGTGTCGATCACCTTCGGCTTCTCTCCGTCCCGGTGAATGGGTACGCCGCCCGCGAGCGGTGTGCGCCTCGGCGGCGTCGGGCTCCTCACCTTGATAGCGCGCCGGGTATCGCGGCCGGCGGAGAGAGGCGGGAGATGGACAACGACGGTATTCCAGCCCCGAGTGAGGGGCTTCTGATGACGCACTTCCTGACGGTGCGTGATGTGGCGCGCTCGCGCCGCTTCTACAGCGAGGTGCTCGGCGGGCAGGTCGTCCTGGACGAGAACCCTTGCATCGTGAAGCTCGCCAACAGCTGGCTCATCATGAATCCGGGTGGCGGCCCGACCCCGGACAAGCCCGACGTGACGCTGGTCCCGCCCAGCGAACCGCACACCGTCTCCAGCTTCATGAACCTGCGGGTCGCCGACATCGAGGCCTGCTACGCCCAATGGAGCGCAAAGGGAGCGGAGTTCCTGACTCCGCCGATCGACCGGCGTGCCGAGGTCCGCTGTACCTGCGTGATCCTGATGGCTACCTGATCGAGGTCGGACAGGCCACCGGAATGCTGGAAGGTATTTTCGCCCGCACCGACACCCATTCCGGGTAGGTCATCCTCCCCAGGCAGATCCCGTGACGCTGCCCGCCAGGCAGATCCGGCGACGCTGCCCGCCCAGGCAGATCACGGCCGCCGGCTACGCGGTCTCCACACGACGTGGGGCCTCCGCTCGGCAGAAGCCCCACGTCACATCACCTCGTCCGGAACGGGTCAGGAGCGGGCGGGCGGAACGGGTCAGGAGCGGGCGGGCAGCCCCGGGATGCCCGGAGGCAGGGGAAGCGGCAGCTTGGTGGCGCTGCTGCGCTCATGTGCGGGCGCGGGTGCCTGGCAGGTCACGTCCTTCACGGGGAGCTTGCCCGTGGTCAGGTACGCGGTGGCCGTCTTGTCGGCGCACGACTTGGAACCGTAGATGCCGTGTCCGACGCCCCCGGCGACCGTGACCATCCTCGAGCCCTTCATGGCCCGGTGCATGCCGAGGCCACTGGACAGCGGTGTCTGGGAGTCCCACTCGTTCTGCAGGGTGAGTGCCCCGACCTTGTTGTCGATCGTGGTGGCGGGTTCGCTGCCGTTCTTCTTCCAGAACGCGCACGGCTTGATCTGGGACGCGAAGTCGCCGTACAGCGGGTACTTGGCCTTGTCCCGGATCGCATCGCGGCGGTACTGCTCGGGGTCGCGCGGCCAGGCGCGGGTGTCGGAGCAGACGACTGCCCAGAAGCTTGCGCTGTAGTTGTCCGAGGGCACGCCGGGGCCGAACGCCGGCGGTGCGGGTCGCTCGGGCGACACGCTGTCAGGGGTGGAGGACGCGCCCTTGCCGTCGGCGGCCTTCTTCAGCTCGACGATTTCCTCCGCGGCCTCGCGCACACTGAAGAACATGGCACGGCCCGCGCGGATGTCATCGCCGTTCAGGAGGGTGCCGTTGAGCTCGATCGGCTTCCGGTCGGCCTGGGCGACCAGAGCCCAGAACGTCTTGCGGACCTTGCCCGGGGTGTTGCCCAGCTTGTAGGTCGCGTTCCGCTTAGCGGTCCACTTGCTCCACCTCGTGAACGCGGGCTCGCTGCCCTCCGCCCAGACCTGCATCATGCCCCGCCAGATCCGCGCGGGGTCGACGGCGCTGTCCAGTACGATCCGGTCGCTGCGCCGCGGGAACATCTGCGTGTAGACGGCTCCGAGATAGGTGCCGTACGAGTACCCGAGGTAGGAGATCTTCTTCTCGCCCAGCACGGCCCGGATGACGTCCATGTCACGGGCGGTGTTGCGCGTGGTGATGTGGGGCAGCTTGTCGCCCTGCTTGGCGTCGCACTTGTCGGCGACGGTCCGGGCCCACTTGACGTCCTTGGCGAACGACGCGGCCTTGTAGGGCCGCTGCCAGTTCTCCTCATCGGCGGTCAGGCCGCAGCTGACGGGGGAGCTTTGGCCGACACCCCGTGGGTCGAAGCCGATGAGGTCGTACTTTCTCTGCACGGACTTGGGGAGCTCGGCCGACAGCGACTGTGGCATATCGAGGCCCTGGCCGCCCGGCCCCCCGGGATTGAGCAGCAGGACGCCGCGGCGTTCGGCGGGACTGCTCGCCTTGATCCGCGATATCGCGAGGTCGATCTTCTTGCCGCCCGGACGGCTGTAGTCCAACGGGACCTTGAGGGTGGCGCACTGAAAGGAGGCCGGGGCTGCGCTGTTGCAGCGGTGCCATGCCGGTCTCTGCTTGAGGTGCTGCGGTAAGGAGTTCTCAGCGGCGGAGGCGGTCGCCGGTGTGAGTGCCGGAATCAGCGCCGCGACGGCACTCGCCGCCAGCACGGGGGCTATTCGTCTGCTTCGCACGTGGGGCCCTTCGGGTCAGTACGTGTGGGACGCACTCACCCTTGCGCACAGGGCAGTTGGGGCGAATCCCCCAGCAGGGCACGGTGTGTCCGACTGTGGGTGGACGGACTGCTGGGACATATGGTCCTGGAGTCGGACACGGTGCTCGTATCCAGCGTCCCGCACCGCCGTCCAGGGCGCTCGGCCACGACCACGCGTCCCGTCGTCACCCGCGCCACCGCGGTGAGGAGCAGACCAGCAGCTCCGCAACGCGTTGCCGCCCGTGTGGAGGGCCTCGAAGACCTTCGTCCAGAACGTGCGGATGGCGAAGGACAGCAGCACGAGGGCGGCCCAGAAGACGCTTGCGAGGACGGTGCTGCGCAGACGACAACGGCTGAACAGTGCGCGGAAGCCGCCCCCTTGGCCTTGGCCCCGGGCGCGCTCGGCGAGCTCCGCCGCGACATCGATCTCGATACCGTACGTACGATCAGCGCCTCGGCCTCCTCCCCGCCCCCCTTGCTCAACAGTCGGCGATCGTCGGCGACCAGCCCGCCAACGGGGCCGGAAGAGTTGCCTGGTCAGGTAGCTTTCAAGGCATCCATTGAGCTATATGTACGGGCCCGTTCGGCAGCTCCGGCCGGGTCCGTGAAGAGGGCGTGGCATGAGTGCGGTCAACCTGACGGAGACTGCCGCCGTGCTGCCGGAGGCGTGGAGTTCTCGCAGGCTGGGTCTGGTGGGGACAGCCTGCGTGAAGGTGCTGCGCATGGATGAGCTGCCGGTTGAGGAGGAGAGCCATGGGGCCGCCGAGGCGCTGCTGGTCCTCGACGGCAGGCTGGAGCTGGAGGTGGAGGGCATGCCGGTGTCGGTGCAGGCGGGCGAGCTGTTCATGGTTGCGGCGGGAGCTGAACACGCAGTCCGTCCAGGAAGCCGGGCACGTTGGTGATCGTGGAACAACAAGAGGAGTAACGGCTCTTCAGACGGCTCTTCAAGCGGCTCTTCAGGCGGCCCTTCAGGCGGCCTTGACCGGGCGTTTGATCCAGGACCGGATGGCGGCGAGTCCCGGCGGGGGGGCACACCGGCTGAGTCTGGTCCAGGACATCGCTGAGTCCGTCGCGCCGGTCCTCCGATCTCGGTTGAGGAACCTGTAGTCCTGGCGGCTAGCCGGCGTCCGGAGGTCAGCCAGCTGCGCTCCGTACGCCGTCGCAGTAGGGCGACTTACTCGGTCGTGGTCCGCGCCGCCCGCCCCTGGGGCTCGCTGCCCCCGGAGCGCCATGAGGTCCTCGTCCTCCCGGCCCGCATGGCCGACAACCCCGTCCCGGCGGCACACCGGTTATCCGGCCGGACCTGTCCGGACAAGCCGCTGACCTGCCCGGACAGCCGTACGGCTGTCCCGGACACCGAAAGCCATTGCCGGAAAGGGTCCGGTCACCCAGGCTCGGTTGCTGTCGCGGCGGCCGGCCGCACGGGGGAAGGGCCGGCCGCCGCGCCCCAGCACCCCACCCGACCACCGGACAGGAGTCGTCCCATGCCCATGCATACGCCGCGTCCCCGCCGTCTCATACCGACTGCCGCCCTCACCACCGCCGTCGGCACCGCGCTGATGCTCGGCGGCATGACCGAGCCGAGCTGGGGTGCCACCGCCGCCAGGTACCCGGGGCAGGTCAAGTGCCCCAAGGGCGGCTACCAGCTGTGCATCGACGGCGGTCCCGGCGGCTTCACCATCAGCGGCAGGAAGTTCTCCGGCCACGCCAACGCGATCCTGCTGAGGAACGTCTCGAACGTCACGGTCAGCGGAAACACGTTCAAGAACCTCAGCGGCTCCACCGGCTACGCCGCCGTCCACGTGAAGAACTCCTCCGACATCGCGATCCGGAAGAACACCTTCTCCGGGCTGCGCAACGGCGGGAACATGCACGGCGTCTACCTGGTACAGACCTCGGGCAGCAGCATCACCGGCAACAAGTTCTCGTCGATCACCGGCGATCCCGTACGGATCAGGGACGGCAGCCGGAACAACACGGTGAGCGGGAACACCTTCACCAAGTCCGGCCAGTACGCCATGTTCAGCGAGTGGGGTCGGCTGGAGAGAGGCGAAACCTGCGGTCGTGGCAACGTCTTCAAAAGCAACAAGTACGGAACCGGCTACTCCGTCAGGCGGCTCCCGCTGATCAAGTGGGGCGGCAGGGGCGGCGGCAGCACCGGCCTCAAGCTCACCTGGAACAACTGCAAGAAGGCGAGCATCGTCAACAGGGGCGGCAACACCAAGCTGTAGGGCCGTCGGCGGTCGCCCACGCGTCCGCCGTGGTGCACGGACGCGTCGCCGCAGTACGGCGGTGAGCGCTCGATCGATGGCATGAAAAAGGGCCCCGGCCGACGAACCGGACGACCGCGCCGCCATCGGACGGTCCGCGGCCGGACTCACCACAAAGATCCCTCTCGCGGCCGAGGGCCACTGCCGTCCGAGGGCCACTGCCGTCCGGCGGCCACTATCCACCGGTGGTTTTCGTCCTGACCGACCGCCGGACAGGCCGGCGATACACGCGATGTGAGCAAGCAGGGCAACACCGCAGAAAGGCGCATCAACCGCCTGGAGCAGTGGCGAGGTATCGCAACCCGTTACGGGAAGACCGCGACCGTCTGCCTGGCCGGGCTCCGCATCGCAGGCTTCTTCCTCTGGTCCGCACGATGATCCACAAACGAAACGCCCTAGGTGACCGGCAGCCCGTACTTCCACCGGGACGCGTGCAGCGGTGGGCAGGTACGGTCTCGGACCCAGACGGTGGCGCCCGATCGCCCCATCGATGCCGACGGCTCTGTTGATCTCTTCGTCATCAGCAATCCTGAGGGGGACCAGTCCGTCACCCGCGCTTCGAGGAGGTCGAGAGCAGGCGCCCGCGCCACCCGTAGCTGTGACGTGTCTCATGCAGTGATCTCCCGTGACGCCGACGCGTGGCGGTCCGGGAGTGAACGGGCCGCGAGCCCAGGGCCGTTGATCCCGGGTTCGTGATCCAGAGGGGCCGGTCGACGCAGTGTTCCGGCAGCGCAGCGGCGTTCCCGGCAATTGGCCGGAAATAAGCTGTCCGCGGCAGACGACAGCGGCCCTTCAACGGCGAGGGGGCATGCGGCAACACCAGGACGGACGACACTTCCCATGGACATGAGCGCGGGCGAGCGCAAGGGGCTCAGCCTCTTCGCCCTCATCATGATCGGCATCGGCTCGATCTTCGGCTCCGGCTGGCTCTTCGGAGCCGGAGCCGCCGCCCAGGTGGCGGGCCCCGCGGCGCTCGTCGCGTGGGTGATCGGCGCCCTCTTCATCGGCATGATCGCGATGTCGTACGCGGAGGTCGGCTCGGCCTACCCGATCCCCGGCGGCATGGCCCGCTACGGGCATCTCTCGCACGGCCCGGTCCTCGGCTTCCTCACCGGCTGGGCGGTGTGGATCGCTACCGCCTCGCTGATCCCGATCGAGTCGATCGCGGCCACCCAGTACATGACGTCCTGGAGCTTCGGCTGGGCGAAGGGCCTGGTCGATCCGGCCACCCACCAGCTGACCCTCTCCGGCACGGCGGTGGCACTGGTCCTGACCCTCGCGCTCTGGCTGACCTGCTTCTGGTCGGTCCAGCTGCTGGCCCGTGCCAACACCGTGCTCACACTGGTCAAGTTCGCCATCCCGGTGCTGGCGGTAATCGCCCTGGTCGGGTCCGGCTTCCACACCTCGAACTTCACCGCGCACGGCGGCTTCGCCCCGTACGGCTGGCCGGCCGTGCTCACCGCCGTCACCACCTGCGGTGTGGTCTTCGCCTTCAACGGCTTCCAGGCCGTGGTCAACCTCGGCGGGGCCGCGAAGAACCCGGGCCGGGCCATCCCGGTCGCCCTGGTCGGTGCGCTCGCACTGGGCCTGGTGATCTACCTGGCGCTACAGGCCGCCTACCTGGGGGCGGTGCCGCCCGAGCTGCCGGCGCGGTCCGGCGGTTGGCAAGGCGTGAACCTCAACTCGCCGTTCGCCGACCTGGCGGGGCTGCTGATGCTGCACTGGGTGGTCACCATGCTGCAGTTCGGCGCGTTCATCTCGCCGGCCGGGTCCAACATCGCCAATGTCGCCTCGGCCGCGTACATGGTCACCAACCTCGCCGAGACCCGGTTCTTCCCCCGGAAGCTGGCGGCCGTGCACCCCCGCTATGGCACCGCCCGCCCCGCGATGTGGCTCAACCTCGGCTTCTCCGTCGTGCTGCTGCTCACCGTCGGCCGCAGCTGGCAGGCGCTGGCCGGTGTTGTGTCGGCGGCCATGGTCATCTCGTATCTGATCGGCCCGATCGCGGTGGGGGTGCTGCGGCGGACCCGTCCGGAGCTGCCCCGCCCCTTCCGGCTGCCGGCCGCCGGGGTGCTGTGCCCGGTCACCTTCGCCTTCGCCGCCTGCGCGCTGTACTGGTCGAAGTGGCCGGAGACCGGAAAGATCACCGTGCTGACGCTGGTGGCCGCACCGGTCGCGGCGCTGGTGCTGTGGCGCCGGGGCGAGCTCGCGAAGGGCCGCGAAGCGTCCGGCAAGGGCGGGCGCGGGGCGAGCCTGCTCATGCAGTTCGCCCCGGCCTGGTGGATGATCGCCTTCCTGGTGTGGACGGCCACGGTGTCCGCGCTGGGCGGCCAGGAGTTCGGCGGCCGGGACATTCTCCCCGGCGTGCTCGGCACCGCCCTGATCGCGGTCACCGCCCCGCTCTTCTACTTCTGGGCGGTGCGCTCCGGGGTCAGGGCCCACGCACGGGGCCTGACCGGCGATCCGTCCCCCGCCGAGACCGCCCCGACCCCCACTGCCACCCCCGACGACGCACGCCCGATGGCCTCCGTCTGAGGGCCCCCGCGCTTAAGGGCACCCCGCCGGGTCCGGGTTATGCCCGGGGTCCGGGTTACGCCCGGGGTCCGGCGGGGCTCCCCTCATCCCAGCTCCACCGTCCGTGGCTGAGCGGTCTTGCGTACGTCAGGTGCTGCCGCGCGGAGCGGCGTCCCGCTGCGGGAAGGCCTGGCGACGGTGCGACGAGGCCGGCAGCGACGAGTCAGGACTGCACGGACCGTCCGGCTCTGGAACGACGACTTCGTGGACCAGCACGTCCGCAAAGAGCGCTCGTCCGGTCAGTTTGACCGGGCAGCCAGGATTGCCCCAGGGCAGGCGTTCCGTCCACGGTTGTCGCCAGGAAACCAGCACCGCTGTCCACCACCGGCACCGTGCGTCCGGCGATCAGTACCCTCCCTCCATGGGACTGGACATCACCGTGATGATCGTCGACTGGTCATGGCTTGGGGAGGTGCCACCTCGGGAGCGGCTGTCGCGGTTGAGGGATGCCTGGTACGCCGACGAGACGGGGCTGTGGGACCACGGCGCACCGGCGGTCAAGGGCGACTGGGAATGGCCACGGGGACCCGACGGCGCCTTCTTCGCCGTCTACGGGTTCCTGCGCACCTGCGGCTCGTTCAAGGCGCACTTCTGGGCCGGGGAGCGCTGGGAGTCCCTCCGCGACCATGCCGACCCGCTGGTGCGGACCGGGTTGGACGCCTTGCTGCTGGGGCTGATCTGGGGTGGGCCGGACGGCGAGGCGGAGCACACGGATCCGGGCTTCTTCTGTGATGAACCAGGAGTCTCCTACGGCCTCCTGGTCGGGCGGTCGCCGGACAGTGTTCGGGAACTGGCCGCGACATGGGAAGGTGTACGGCCCCGGCTCGGCGGGTTGCGTGGGGCCTTTGACGAGCATGCCGCCGTTCCCGCCGCGCGCTGGTTCCCCGACTTCGAGGCGTTCACCGACCTGTTGGAGGAGTGGGGCCGCGTCCTCACCGAAGCGGCCCGACGGGGCTGGGGCGTCGTGGGGCTGAGCGAATAGGGCGGGCGGGGCGCTGTCGACTGCACGGTGGCGGCTCCTCGCATGCGCCCACTACGCGAAACGGTACAACTCGGTGAAGTTCCGGCCGTGACAGCCGGCCAGGACCACATGGCGAGCGCCCTGGTATGCCCCGATGAGTCCCTCCTCGGCGGTCAGCACCGCCACGGCCTGGCAGACCGTGCCGCGCGAGACGCCGCAGTGGGCCGCACGTTCGGTCTCCGCGGAGAGCAGACTGCCCACGGTGCGGTCCTCGCGATCGATCGCCCCGCCTCAACTCTTGGCGATCTCCCCGCATCGCCCCGCCTCAACTCTTGGCGATCTCCCCGCATCGTGCCGCCATGCTTCCTCTTTCGCGCGGAGTTGTGCGCAGAGTGTGCAGCGCGGCCGGCCTGGCCGAGGTGCCGTGATGACCCCTGCGAGCTGCGATTGCGAGGGAATTGAAGTCATTAGTTTTCCCAATGTTTACCTGGCGGACACCATAGTTGGGCCTACTGAGGCCCAACTTGTCAGACAAGTCGTCGGACAAGTGCTCACCCCCCACGTGCATCCCTTGTGTGGCCCCGCATGAAACCCCTCAATGCTCTGTGCGTACCCCTGGAGAGACCGTGACCGTGTTCCTGCCGAGGACAGCCCTCCTCACCGGCGTCCTCACCGTCGCCGCCGTCGCCCTCAGCGCCTGTAGCGCGGACCCCGACGCGTCGACCACCGAGGGTGGAAAGGGCGCGGCAACCGCGACCACGGCCGAGGCCCTCGGCGGCATCGACGCCCTGGCCAAGGCGGCCAAGAAGGAGGGCACGCTGCATGCGATCGCACTGCCCCGCGACTGGGCCAATTACGGCGCCCTGATGGACGGCTTCAAAAAGAAGTACGGCATCAAGGTCGAGGTCGAGAACCCGAAGGGAGCCAGCCAGGACGAGATCAGCGCGGTCACCTCGCGCAAGGGCCAGGACAGCGCGCCCGACGTCCTCGACCTCGGCAGCTCCTTCGCGCAGAGCGCCGCCCAGCAGGGGCTGCTCGCGCCGTACATGGTCGCCGGTTTCGCTGACATCCCCGATGTCCAGAGGGACTCGATCGGCCGCTGGGCAAACGACTACGGCGGCTATATCTCCTTCGGCTGCGATGCCAAGCGTGTGCAGACCTGCCCGACCAGTTTCAAGGATCTGCTCCAGCCGCAGTACAAGGGGAAGGTCGCGCTCAACGGCGACCCCACCACATCGGGTTCGGCCTTCGGCGCCGTGTACGCGGCCGCCCTCGCCCGCGGCGGCTCCTTCGACGACATCCAGCCCGGCATGGACTTCTTCACCAAGCTGAAGAAGAACGGCAACTACACGCCCGTCAAATCCACCGCGGCCACCATCGCGAACGGCAAGACGCCGATCAGCATCGACTGGGACTACCTCAACGCCGGGTACACCGACCAGTTCAAGTCCAAGGGCGTCGACTGGACGGTCACGGTCCCCTCGGACGGCAAGTTCTCCCAGTACTACTCGCAGGCCATCAACAAGGATGCGCCGCACCCCGCCGCCGCGCGCCTGTGGCAGGAGTACCTCTACAGCACCGAGGGCCAGAACCTCAGGCTCAAGGGATACGCCCGCCCGGCTCTGATGGACGCCATGAAGAAGGCCGGCACGCTCGACAAGGCCGCGGCGACGAAGCTGCCGAAGGTCTCCGGCACGCCGACCTTCCCGACCGAGACCCAGCAGAGCAATGCCAAGGGCGTCATCGCCCAGAGCTGGGGCTAGGCGGTGTCCGCTACCGGCTGACCGCGACTCGCACCCGGGCCGACGTGGTGCCCGCCGCTTCCCCTCCGCGGCGGCACCGCGCGGCCGGGCCGGCTCGCCTCCCTCGGCGGGCGCCTCACGACCGAGCCGCAGGATCGCAGCGCCGTCGCGTCCTGGCAGTCCAACCCCTGGCTCCGTAGGGGGCATCGAAAAGCGCGAGTCGAGCCGTCCTGTCCAGATGCGGCCAAGCTCTCCGGCAGGCCGCCGCCCGTACGGACGGGCAACCTCGGCGGCCAGTGCGTGCAATGCATGCAATGCGTGCAGTGCGTGCAGTGCGTGCAGTGCGTGCAGTGCGTGCAGTGCGTGCAGTGCGTGCAGTGCGTGCAGTGCGTGCAGTATCCGAGCCGGCAGTCCGGGAAGACGAGCGCTCTCTTCGCGGACCCGCGCGGACGCGTCCGCGGCGAGCTGCTCGTACGTGGTGCGGCCGCATCAAGATCATTCCACTGCGGCTGATCCCTCCAGCCCGTGAGCGCGGGGTCCGGACACGAAGGCAAGGACGTCGCGGACCGCTTCGCGCAGGCTGCCGAAGTGACGGTGCACGCCGTCCACCGCCGCAGGGGCGTTGACACTCCACACCGTCATCCCGGCACGCAGCCCGGACTCCACCCCGGAAGGGGCGTCCTCGACGACCAGACAGTCCTCCGGTCTGGCGCCCAGACGCGCGGCTGCGTGCAGATACGGCACCGGCGACGGCTTGCCTTCCTCCACGGCGGCCGCGTCCACGAGAACCTCCGGGACCGGCAAGCCCGTCCTTGCGAAGCGTCCACGAACCCGGTGCTCATAGTTCGAAGTCACCAGCGCCCAGGACCCGGGCCGCAGAGTACTCAGCAACTCCGAGGCGCCACAGAAGGCCGTATAGGCGCCGGAGCGGACGTCCTCGTCCTCCAGCTCGTGCAGTGCGGCAAGACACTTCTCGGGGTCCTGGTCCGGAGCAACCTGCGCGAAGGTCTCCAGCGGCCTCGTCCGCAGCGCCACACGGTAGACGTCATGGGGGTCCAGTCCGTATTGCTCTGCCCACGTTCGCCAGACCAGGCGCTGATTGTCCACGGCATCGATCAACGTGCCATCGACATCGAACAGGACATACCTCATCGCACCGGACTGACCGGGTTCGCTGATCACGCTTCGATCATGCCATCGGAGCAGGCAGTTTGCGGGACGGGAGGTCCGCTGCATGATCACCTTCTCTGTCCGGATCGGCAGCCACTTCATCGCCGCCGACCACGGCGGTCGCAGTCGCGCAGAAGTGATGGAGCTGACCAGGAAATGGCTCCTGAGGTAGCGCCTGCCGCCGGCCCTCGCGAAGCCGGCCGGCGGCAAACAACGCATCACCACGCCCCTCACATGCGATTCCTGAGCTATCTGGGGCACGCCCAGGCAACAGGCCCGGGCGGGCGAAGCCCCTCGCATAGCGAGGCCGTGGGGCCGACGAGGCTGGTGAAGGCCGGCGAGGGCCGGTGCGGCCGCAGCCTGGCGGCGCCCTCTAGCCGAACCGTGGGGCAACTGCCGTAGCGCGCCTTGCCAGCACCGAGGCAAAGCAGGATAAATGTGAATCATGAGCGGACATTCGGGGCGGTTCCGGCGTTGGCTGAGCCGCGCGCCCGGCCGTTCCGCAGCTCCGGGCGCGGCCCCCGCCGGGAACGACACCGGCGACCAGCAGGACGAACGTCCTGCTGGCGCCGAGGGTCCGCTGCACATACAGCCCTCGTTCCCCACCCGCAGCGTCGCCCGGGAAGTCTTCCTCCTCCAGCTGGTGCTCGTGGTACTGCTGGTCGCGGCGGCAGTGGTGGCCATCGTCGTCCAGGCCCAGCGGGACACCATGACCGACGCCCGGCACCGGACGCTCGCCGCCGCTGAGTCCTTCGCACACTCCTGGGGTCTCCAGGAGGCGCTGAACAGCGACGATCCGACCGCAAAGCTCCAGCCGCTCGCCGAGGCGGCCCGGAAGGCCTCCGGCGTCGACGCGCTCATCGTGTACAAGCTCGACGGGATCACCCTCACCCACAGCGACCCGCGGCAGATCGGCAAGCACGTCATCGGCCCGTATGCCGAAGCCGCCCGGGGCAAGCCCTTCACCGGGACCTTCGAGGGCGCCCTGGGCCTCTCCGTGGTCTCTGCGGCCCCCGTCAAGGACTCCTCGGGCAAGGTCGTCGCCATCGTCGCCGCACCGGTCACGGTGGAGAAGGTGCAGAAATCGGTCAACCAGCAGCTGCCCCTCTTCCTGGGCACCGCCGTCGGGGCGCTGGCGCTCGCCGGAGGCGGCGCGGGGCTGGTGAGCCGTCGGCTGCGCCGGCAGACCCACGGTCTGGGACCGGCCGAGATGACCCGGATGTACGAGCATCACGATGCGGTCCTGCACGCGGTGCGGGAGGGCGTCCTCATCGTCGGCCGCGACGGGCGGCTGCTGTTGGCCAACGACGAGGCACGGCGTCTCCTGAACCTGCCGGCGGACGCGGAGGGCCGCCCTGTCGGCGACCTCGGGCTGGACCACCGCACCGCCGAGCTCCTGGCATCGGACCGGATCGCCACCGATGAGGTGCACCTGGCCCAGGACAGACTGCTGGCCGTCAACAAGCGGTCGACCACCCCCTACGGAGCCCACCAGGGAAGCGTGGTTACCCTGCGCGACACCACCGAACTGAGGTGGCTGTCAGGGCGCGCCGAGGTGGCGCGGGAACGGTTGCGGCTCCTCTACGACGCCGGGATGCGGATCGGCTCCACGCTGAATGTCGAGCGCACTGCCGAGGCACTGGCGCAGGTGGCGGTCCCCCGGTTCGCCGACATCGTCACCGTCGAGCTGCTGGACCCGGTCCTCAAAGGTGAGGAGCCGGCCGTGGCGGGTACCGAGCTGCGCCGGACGGCCATCGCCGGCCTGGCGCCGGACCATCCGCTCTACCCCGTCGGCGAGCTGATGGGGTTCGTCCCGGGCACTCCGGTGGCGGCGGGGGTGGACCAGGGCCGCTCCATGGTGGAGCCGGACCTGGCCGGCTCTTCCGGCTGGCGGTCCCAGGACCCGGAACGCGCCCGGCGCATCCTGGACCACGGGGTGCATTCCCTGGCTGTCGTACCGCTGCGCGCCCGGGGAGTGGTGCTGGGGCTGGTGGACTTCTGGCGGTCGGGGAGCTCCCCTCCGTTCGACGACGAGGACATGTCCTTCGCCGAAGAACTGGCGGGGCGGGCCGCGGTGGGGATCGACAACGCCCGCCGCTACACCCGTGAGCGCACCATGGCGATGACGCTCCAGCGCAGCCTGATGCCCCGCGGCCTGCCCGACCAGGACGCCCTGGAGGTGGCGCACCGTTATCTCCCCGCCCAGGCGGGAGTGGGCGGGGACTGGTTCGACATCATCCCGCTGCCCGGCGCCCGGGTGGCGCTGGTCATCGGCGACGTGGTCGGACACGGTCTGCACGCGGCGGCCACCATGGGCCGGTTGCGCATCGCCGTGCACAACTTCTCGGCCCTGGACCTCTCCCCCGACGAGCTGCTGGGCCACCTGGACGAGCTGGTGACCCACATCGACGTCCAGGACGAGGACACCGACGACGGACCGGCGATCACCGGCGCAACCTGTCTGTACGTCATTTACGACTCCGTCTCCGGCCGGATCACCGCGGCCACGGCCGGCCACCTCCCGCCTGCTGTGGCCCACCCCGACGGGAGCGTGGAGTTCCTGCACTCGCCGGTCTCCCCACCGCTCGGCCTGGGCACCGGCCTGCCCTTCGAGACCGCTGAACTGTCGCTGCCGGAGGGCTCCCGGCTGGTGCTCTACACGGACGGACTGGTCGAGAACCGCAGCCGCGACCTGGACGCCGGAATGGAAGAACTGCGGGCGGCCCTCGCCGGGCCGGACCGTACGCCGGAGGACACCTGCGCCACCGTCCTGCAATCGCTGCTGCCCGCCAGGCCCACCGACGACGTCGCGCTGCTGGTGGCCCGGACCCGACGGCTGGACCCGGCACACGTCGCCGAGTGGGACGTGCCACGCGACCCGGCGGCGGTGAGCCCGGTCCGCAACGACTGCGCACGCAAGTTGGCGGACTGGGGTCTGGTGCGCATCGCCTACGGCACCGAACTCATCCTCAGCGAACTGATCACCAACGCCATTCGCTACGGCGCCGAGCCCATCCACGTGCGGCTCCTGCAGACCCCCAGCACCCTGATCTCTGAGGTCTCCGACGGCAGCAGCACCTCCCCGCACATCCGCCAGGCGAAGGACACCGACGAAGAAGGCCGCGGCCTGTTCCTCGTCGCGCAGTTCGCCGAACACTGGGGCACCCGCTACTCCCCCAGAGGCAAGACGATCTGGGCCGCTCAGGCGGTCGGCCCCGACGCCCTGCCCGAGGAAGAGGAGTCGCAGGAGGACCTCCTCAACCGTTGGGGCCACAACGGGGAGTGGTGAGACCGTGGCGTGGCACCCACCGCCCCGCACCCCGCCCCCGTACTCCGCCCCCGCTTCCCGGTGCCCGGTGCCCAGTGCCCGGGACGAGCGGGGTGCCGCCATCCGCGCTCGGCGCCTACTCGCCGCCATGACCTGGCCCGGTCACCGTCTTGGCGGAGGCCTGGAAGGGGGCGGAGTACGCTGTTTTGGACCCATTGCTGCAGAGAGACTTCGGGCAGTGACACGTCGCGGCGGGGTGGCGTCAGGCCTGCCCGCGCGCCAAGGCGTCGACGGCCCTGCGGGAGTTGCCGAGGACGCCCGCTCGGCGAACCTGCGAGGCCCCGTCGGCGTACCGCCCCGCCTCTGGGCGTGCGCCGTCCTTGGCAGCGGGGCCGCTGTACGGGCCATCCGACCGCACCGTGCCATGGCCTGCTCTGGTCCATGTCCGCCACCCACCTGGCGGACCGCTCCCCCACCTGGTCCTGCTGGAGGCGTCGTGGCTACACATCATCGGGTCCGCGTGGGCGCTCTCCTTTGCTGTCTCGGCCTGACGGCGCTCGGTCTCGTCGGCTGCGAGGAAGGGGGAACCACCCGTCCGGTCGAGCCTTCCCGGGCCGGTTCCGCCGCGGAGGTGGGCGGGATGGCGGCACTGATCAAGGCAGCGAAGCGGGAGGGCAGGCTCAACACCATCGCGCTGCCGCGCCAGTGGGCCAACTACAGCGCGCTGATCGACGGCTTCGAGAAGAAGTACGGCATCAAGGTCGTCATCGACAATCCGAGCGGCCACAGCCAGCAGGAGATCGATGCCGTGAAGCGCTACCGTGGCCGAGAGCGCGCCCCCGACGTGCTCGACCTGGGGGATTCCTTCGCCCAGTCGGCTGCGCGGCAGGGACTGCTGGCCCCCTACCGGGTCGCACAGTTCGACCAGATCCCACCGGAGCAGAAGGATGCCGAGGCCCGCTGGTACAACAACTACGGCGGCTACGTCTCCATCGGCTGCGACGCCGCCCGCGTGCGGACCTGCCCCGCGTCCTTCGCAGATCTGCTCCAGCCGGAGTACAAGGGCCTGGTCGCGATCCACGGCGAACCCACCACCGCGGGATCGGCCTTCGCCGCCGTGTACGCGGCGGCACTCGCCAACGGGGGGTCGTTCGACAACATCCGGCCAGGCATCGACTTCTTCGCCCGGCTCGACAAGGCAGGCAACTACAACCGGGCAGACCCCAGCCCGACCGCGATCGCCAAGGGCAGGACACCGATCAGCATCGAGTGGGACTACCTCAACCTCCAGCACATCGACCAGCTCCGCGGGACGGACGTGGACTGGAAGGTCTCCATTCCCTTCGACGGCAGCTTCTCGCAGTACTACGCACAGGCGATCAACAAGGACGCCCCCCACCCGGCCGCAGCGCGGCTGTGGGAGGAGTACCTCTTCAGCCCGGAAGGCCAGAATCTCCGCCTCGTGGACTATGCCCGCCCGGTGCTGATGGACGCCATGGCGAAGAACGGCACCCTCAACAAGGCCCTGGCCTCACGACTGCCGACGGTCGAGGGAACACCACAGTTCCCGACCGAGCCGCAGCTGAGCAAGGCGCTGCGCACCGTCCGCGAGGACTGGGCCGAGGCCGTCGGCGACTGATCCTCCAACTCCCGGTGAGCCGGGGCAGGGGGCCGAACGCATTGCTCTGGACGCACTGCTCGCCGTGGACAGCAGAAAGAGAACCAGGCACCCTCCCAGCCTCCGGCCCGGCTCGGGGAGTCGGCCGACAGGGCGTCGCCTCGGCTCGTTGTTCCCCGGATATCGGAGACGAGGAACAGGACAGTGAACGGCGCAACTCAGCGACGAGTTGCATCCGTCCAGACACTCCGGCTACGGGATCGTGGACCGCCCGCCATGCGGCGCGGCTTCGTCCGGGCGGACGGCAACGGGTTCTTCGACATGCCGGAGCAGCTGCCTGGTCGGTCCTCGGTTCCGTGGGGCCGGGGGCAGCGGTGAATCCGAACCGGGCCCGGGTTGCGTGGAGCCCTGGTGCGGCTTGACCAGGTACCGCATCTGCGCGCCGGCCGATCGCCGTCAGCCGTCGGACGGGGCGTCGGTGACCTCGTCCACAAGGTGTGGCCCGTTGTTGCGCACGCTGTTGACCGCGGTGGAGACGGCGCGGGCGTCCAGGTGTCCTGCGGCCGGGGCTGTGAGCAGTGCGCGGAGCTCGCCGGGGTCCTCGTGGGCTGGGTCGAGCCAGGCGCTCCAGTCGGCGGGGGCGATGGTCAGCGGCATCCGCGGGTGGACCCGTCCGGCGGTGTCGGTGGCCTCGGTGGTGATGATCGTGCAGGTGGTCCACCACGCCCCCGGCTCCTCGTCGTCGGAGACGTCGGGGGCGCGCCAGAACTCGTACAGGCCCGCGAGCGCCATGGCCTGCCCGTCCTCGGGGCTGATGAAGTACGGCTGCTTGCGGGCCTTGGTCGTCTCGGTCGCCGCGACGGCCTGCCATTCGTAGAAGCCGTCCGCCGGCAGCAGGCACCTGCGCTTGGCGAAGGCCCGGCGGTAGGCAGGCTTCTCCGCAACCGTCTCGACCCTGGCGTTGATCATCTTCGCGCCGACACTCAGACTCTTCGCCCACGACGGCACCAGCCCCCAGCGCAGCGGCCGCAGCTGCCGGGTGACCTCGCCGGTGTCCCGCTCGACGCGTTCCAGCACCGACCACACGTCATCGGTGGGGGCCACGTTCCAGCTCGGGTCGAGCACCAGGTCGGGATCCCAGCGCGTGACGTCGAACAGGTCGACCAGATCCTGCGGACGGCGGGTGGAGACATATCGGCCGCACATATCGTCCACCCTGCCACACCACCGGTCATCGCCCGGTCACCCACGCCTCCGCCCGGCATACAGGGCCTGCGCGAGGAGAGGGAAAGCGGGGTGGAAAAGCAGCCGACCCCCTGTGTGTCAGAGCCGCCCCCACGGAGACCACATCGATTGCGGCCTCGGCGATCGGCCGCCGCCGGCCGGGGGCGATCCCCCGGAGGCTGCAAGGACAACACCGGGGCCAAGGACGACTCCGGGACCGGGGACGGCTCCGGGGCCGGGGGCGAGTCCCGGACCGGGGACGACTCCCGGGCCGGGGACGACTCCCGGGCCGGGGCCGGCATCTTCCCCGACCCGCACGACCTGCCCGATCTCGACCACACTCATCGGGTGGCCGGGAGCATCCGGGCGGCCGGGACCATCCGGGCGAGCCCTGCGCGCAGCGCGGCGTTGAAGCGCTCGGGGCGCTCCTGGTGCGGCATATGGCCGGCGCCGGCGATCACGCCGACCTCGGCGCCGGGCGTAAGGGCGGCGCAGGTCCGGGGCACTTCCAGGGGGACCGCGGTGTCCAGCTCACCGTGGAGGTAGTGGATCGGCACCTGCAGCCCGGGCAGTGTCGGCCGCGGGTCGTAGCCGTCGGCGGTGGCTTGGTGCTCGTCGATGTGGACGCCGGAGTCCAGGATCTGACGGATCGCCCAGTCGATGAGCGCGGGTGCGGTGCCCGGCGCGTACCACCCCGGCACCCAGTCGGCGACCGTACCGGCCCGGTCGCGACGCAGAGCGGCCACGAGCTCCGCCTGAGCCTCCGCCGACGGCCAGTACCCCGGCGCGCCCACTGAAACCACGCCTCCGGTCAACTCGGGCCTCCGCAGCGCCAGTTCCGTGGCGAAGACCCCGCCGATCGACGAGCCGATGACCACCGGCCGGTCCAACCGCAGCGCGCCGATCAGCGCCACCAGGTCGCTGACCACCCCGGCGGTGGTGTTGCCGTGGGCAGGGCGGGACGACCGCCCGCAGCCCCGCCAGTCGACGGTGACGACCCGGTGATCCCGGGTGAAATCGGGCAGCTGGGCGCCCCAGGTCCGGCCGCTGGTGCCCCAGCCGTGCAGGAACAGCAGCGCCGGGCCGGTCCCCTCGTCCTCGTAGTGGAGCGTGGTGTCGTTGACGTCCAGGCTGGGCATGGCGGTCTCCTCTGCCGCGTGGGCCCTTGCGGACCGTCCGGTTCGTGATGCCCCCAGCCAACCGCGATCACCCCCGCCGGCCAGTGAGCGATCCGCGCCTACACTGATCACGAACGGTGATCAATGCCGGTCACGGCGAGCAGGGGGCCCGGGGGGCATGGAGCTGCGTCAGCTGCGCTATTTCCTCACCGTGGCGGAGGAACTGCACTTCGGCCGGGCCGCCGACCGACTGCACATCGTGCAGTCCGCGGTGAGCCAGCAACTCCGCAGGCTCGAACGCGAACTGGGTACCGAGCTGTTCGCCCGCTCCACCCGCGTCGTCCGGCTCACCGAGGCCGGCAACCGGCTCCTCCCGTATGCCAGGGAGATGCTCGCCCTCCAGGCACGCGCGCGCGAGGCCGTCGACGAACTACGCGCCGAGCAGGCCGCGACGGTACGCCTCGGCACCAGCTCCGGGCTGGGTGTCCGGCTGGACGGCGTACTCACTGCGTTCACCCGGCACGCCGACCGCGCACAGTTGGAACTCGTCACCGGCAGCACCCAGGAGCGCCTGGCGCAGGTGCGGTCCGGTTCCCTGGACGCCGCCCTGCTGCGCGGTGAACGGGCCGACCCTGAGCTGGAGTTCCTGCCCCTGTGGCAGGACGCGCTGGTGGCGGCACTGCCCGCGGGTCACGAGCTGGCCGCGCGGGCGACCGTCGAACTGGCCCGGCTCGCGGAACTGCCGCTGCGGCTCTCCCCGCGCTCCCGCAACCCCGCGCTGCACGACCTGGTGATGCGCTCCTGCCGGGCGGCCGGCTACGCGCCCGTCCTGGGCCCGGAGTTCACCAACGACCAGGACACCCTGGCCGCCATCGGCTACGGCAAGCCGTCCTGGACGGTCTTCTACGCCCCGCACGCCGACCAGCTTCCCGTCCCCGGCGTGGTGTTCCGTCCCCTGAGCAGCCCGTCGCCCGTCATGCGGACCTACCTTGCGGTGCGGAACGGTCCGCCCCGGGCCGCGCTGCGTGCCCTGATCGAAGCCTGCTACGAGGCCGTCGACGGCGGCTCGGAGGACCTGGCTCGCCGGCAGCCCGTGTCACCTTCGGCAGCGGAGTGGCCCGGGACGCCCTGAGCTCGTACGACTTGGTGTGGAGGGCCACTGGAGCCCTGTGCGGCGGCCATGCTTGCCGTGCTCATCCGGCGACCGGCACACGACATGGAGCACGGCACAGCGACCGCCGCACTCGCGAGTTCCGCCGGCGCGAGCCGCTGAGACGCCCAAGGCACCCGTACAAACCGACAGTAGCTGGGGCCCACGGCATTCTGACGGCATGCGTGCGACGGCATCGGCGAGGCGTCCCTGGCACCTAACCGATGTCGGGCTCGGCCCGTACCTCGATCCGGTCCCCCGTCCGCTCCATCTCCAGGACGACGAGCTCGTTCCGCCCCCGTCGCCACAGGTGGCTCGGCACGTACAGGGTGACCTGCGGCCCGAGCGACCAGTACCGGCCGAGCGCGAACCCGTTGAGCCACACCATGCCCTTGTCCCAGCCCGGAAAGGCGAGGAAGCCGTCGGCGGGGTTGTCGACATGGATCCGTGCCCGGTGGAAGGCGGGGCCGGTCGGTATGTCTCCGCTGCCGAACGTCAGAGCCGAGAGGTTGTCGAGAGGCAGCCGGCGAATCTCCCAGTCGCTCAGTTCCTCGTCGTCGAGGAGAACCTTGCCGCTGATTCCCTTGGGGTCGTTGAAGCTCCGGCCGAAGTTGACCCGACCAGTGGGGTCGACCAGGAGATCGAGGGTGCTGGACGCGTCGGCCACGGTGAAGTCGACTGTGTGGTCCGGCTGGTTGCGGTCGAAGGTGCCGATGCGCTTGCCGTCGCCGAACACCAGCGCCCGGTCGCCCAGGCCCGTGACCCTCAGGCCCTTGGAGCCCTGCTGTCCCCGCACCCGAGTGCGGTAGTGGATCAGCCCGTACGGCTGCCCGAGCGCCTCCATGTGGACGGGCGCGGTCTGCCGTACCGGAGTGCTCAGCGCGTCGAGCGCATCCATCAACGCCACCGACTCTCGGACGGCGACCCTCTGGGCCGGCATGCGGCGCGGCGTGGCCGGCAGGGGCGTGCTCGACAAGGTGGTGTACTTGGCCAGCACGTCACGCACCTTGTGGAATTTCTCGGTGAGTTCGCCGGATTCGCTGATCGGGGAGTCGTAGTCGTAGCTGGTGACGGTGGGCTGGTAGCCGCTGCCGCTCAGGTTGGCACCCGCGGACCAACCGAAGTTCGTTCCACCCACCGCCATATAGAAGTTGATGGACGCCCCCGCTTCGAGGAGCTTCTCCACGTCGGCGGCGGTCTGCGCCGGGTCGGTGGTGTGGTGCTGTTCTCCCCAGTGGTCGAACCAGCCGTCCCAGAACTCCGTGCAGAACAGGGGCTTGTCCGGCTGGAATGTGCGCAGCTCCGCGAAGGGTCCGGTGGGGTCCCCGGCGAAGTTGACGGTCGAGAGGAGATCGGGGAGGCTCCCGGCCTTCAGCGCTTCCTGGGTGGCCCCGTTGGAGCAGAACAGCAGGCTGTCCACGCCCTGTGCCCGCATGGTGTCCCGTAGATGTTCCAGGTGCGCATGGTCGTCGTCGTAGCTGCCGTATTCGTTCTCGACCTGCATGGCGATGATGGGCCCGCCGCGTGTGGCCTGCAGATCGACGAACCGGGGCAGCAGTTCGGCGAACCAGGCGTCGACCGTTCGCTCGTAGGCGGGGTCGGAGCGGCGCAGCGGCGCGTCCTTGTCCTTGAGGAGCCAGGCCGGCAGGCCGCCGAAGTCCCATTCCGCGCAGATGTACGGCCCCGGCCGCACGATCACCTTGAGCCCGACCTCGTCCGCGGTCCGTACGAAGGAAGCGACATCGCGCCATCCGGTGAAGTCGAGCTTCTCCTCGTACGGTTGGTGGAAGTTCCAGGCGACGTAGGTCTCCACCGTGTTCAGGCCCATGGCCCGCATCCGCAGCAACCGGTCCCGCCAGTCCTTGGGATGCGTCCGGAAGTAGTGGAAGGCACCCGAGAGGATCCGGAACGGCTCGCCGTCCAGCAGGAATTCGCTCCCGCGGATGGTCAGCCCTCGCGGGCTCTCGGCCTGGGCGAGGGTCATACGACCGCTGCCCAGAGCGATCCCCACGGACGCTCCTCCCACCATGGCCGCGCTCAGAAATCTCCGTCGGCTGAACTGCGTCATGCTGCTCTCCTCGACTCGACCGACCGTCACTCAAGGTTCGAACATGTTCAATGGTGCGCGCTTCTGTGCATTGAGAGTGTTATGTAGAACAGAAACGAGCACAAGGGTTCGTGGCCGACCACGGTGAACCAGCGGGCGGGACACGGAGGTACGGACGTACGGACGTGCGGTGCAGCTGCCGGGCCGACCGATGGACGCCGCCTCCACCGTCCCCCCGGCGTCGGAAAGTCGCGGACGCGCTCCTCTCGCACATCGCCCGCGGACGCAACGGCACGCGCTCAACCGTGGTGTTCGCCAAGGCGGCAGGAGGCACCTGCCCGGCGGCAGCCTCGTCAAGGGGCTGAGGCTCACCACGCGGCGCAGCCGCCCAGGACGCGTATCGAAAGTGTTTTCAGGTCAGTTGTCAGTCGGCTCCGCTACGGTTCAGCCATGGCGAATTTCGTACTCGTTGCAGGCGCGCGACTCGGGGCGTGGGCGTGGGACGAGGTGGTGCCGTATCTGCGTGCGGCCGGCCACGGCGCTCACCCGTTGACGCTGTCCGGTCTTGCCGAAAAGCAGGGCGTGCCGGCCGGACAGCAGACCCACGTCCAGGACATCGTCGACGAGGTCGAACGCCAGGATCTGCGCGACGTCGTCCTGGTAGGTCACAGCTACTCGGGCATCCCGGTAGGCCAGGCCGCGGAGCGGACCGGCGACCGGTCGGCCCGCGTGGTCTTCGTCGACTCCAGTGTTCCGACCGACGGCGAGTCGTTCGTCTCCGCCTGGCCGGACGGCGGGGCGGCGGTGAAGGCATCCATCGCCGAGAACGGAGGATTTTGGCCGCTCGTGCCCGCAGCCCACTACGAAGGCCAGGGCCTCACCGACGAGCAGATCGCACGAATCGTCGGTGGCTCGACGCCGCACCCGGGCGCCACGCTGACCGAGCCCGCCATGCTGGCACGGCCACTGGGCGAGTTCCCGACGACATACATCACATGCCTGCTCGCCGGAGCCGAGCCCAGCGACGACGTGGCCGAGCTGCTGACCAGCAATCACTGGCAACTGGTCGAGATGAACACCGGCCACTGGCCGATGTTCTCCCAGCCGCGGGAACTGGCGCAGATCTTCCTCGACGCAGCCGGGGAGTGACGGCAGGGGCGGGTCTGGCTCCCGCCGGGACGCGATGATATGTGACCTTCTGCGCGTCCCGTAACGGGCCGGGCTTCTTCAGCAGCACGTCGGTGTAGTTGGCCAGGCCGCTGGTGTGATCGAGTAACTGCCGCACGGTGATGTGGTCGCCATGGGGAACCACACCCGGCAGCTGCCGCTCGATGTCGTCATCGATCCCTACCTTGCCCTCGGCCACCAGCTGAAGCACGACGGTGGCCACGAAACTCTTCGTCACGCTCCCGGCCCGGAACCGGTCCCCGGCGAGGGCGGAACGCCCACTGCCCAGATCGGCAGTCCCACTGCTGCCACGAGGGGCAGGAGCGCTGTCGTGCGTCCGTGCTGAGTGGAGAAACCAGCCGACGGAGCCGATTTGCACCACCTACCGTGCGCCTGTCCCACGGCTGGTGGCACAGGCACTTAAATATCGGAGCGTGACTACAGAGCCGAAAAACTTCAAGGTCTTGTTGGTCCCCGAACATGTTGAGGACAGCGGCGGCGCCTCCGCGGAGGACTCAGCCGTGCGATCGGCGGTCGTCGAGGCGACGGGCGAGACGGGCGCCTCGGGCTACCCCCGCTACGCCGGGAACGGGATCGTGGCCGACATCGACCCCAGTACGCGCACGGTCGAGGCGCTGCTCGTCGATGGCGCGGAGCTGGACTACGGACTGACTGCGAGGGTCACTTCCTAGGTTCTGGCGCTCCGGTCATGACCGGAGCGCCAGAACCTGGTTGTACGAGGCACCGGCGCCGGCATGGTGGGCATGGTTGCTCATCGGACGGTGGCGAGGCCGTTGAGCAGGTGGCCGAGCTCTGTCGGCGCCTGTATGTGGGCCATATGCCCCTGACCGGGAAGCACGTGGACTTCGGCACGGGTGACGCGCTGCCGGACGTCGTCGAACGACGTTCCGTAAGCGGACGTTTCGTAAGCGGTTCCGTAAGCGGACGTTCCGCGATTGCACTGGCCGATGATCAGGTCGACACGGCCCGCCTGTCGTGCCATCTCGTCCGGTGGCGGCGCCGAGTTGAGCGCGGCGAGCTCGGCGTGCGCCGGCCTGCTCAAGTGTCGCAAGGCCGCCCATCCTTGACGGTCGGCCCGCAGGGTCTCGACATGCGCCGTGTCGAGGCCGGCGATCTGCCGGTTGACGATCTCGACGGTGGCGTCCCAGTCCGCCGCCTCTTCAGCGGCCTGCAGATCCGGCAGTGCGTGACTGCCGAACGGTCGCATCACCGGCTCGTAGGCAATCACCTGGTGCAGTGGACGATCGTTGGCGGCCAGTAGCGCGATCAAGCCGCCGTAGCTCCAGCCGAAGAGCGCTTGTGTGCCGTTGAACTCGTCGAGGATCACACCGAGGTCCTCGACCTCCGTTTGCAGCGAGTAAGTGCTGGTCAACGGACCCGAGGGGGTACGGCCTCGGCGGTTGACGACCGTCACCGACGGCCAGGCGTCGACGGCGGTCGCGACGTGACGCCACCCGTGAGCGTCGCTCATCGCGCCCGGGACGACGACGAGACCCGGCGCATGCGGCTCCCCGTACACATCGACGGTGACCCAACTGTCTCCGCCGACCGACAGATTTTTCTGAATCGTTTGCTCCATAAAGGCATTATGGAGCAAACGCTCTACAATGCAATGGTGTCCCAACCAACCCGTGGACGACCACGAGCCTTCGACCGCGACCGCGTGATCCTCGATGCCGCCCGCCTCTTCTGGCGACGCGGCTACTCCGGGACGTCGACTCGCGACCTCACCGCGGCCCTCGGACTCTCGACCTCCAGCCTCTACGCCGCCTTCGGCAGCAAAGCCGGGCTGTTCGAGGAAGCAGTGCGGACCTACGCCGAGCGCTACCGGGAGATCTACCGGCGGGCCGTCGCCGAGCAGGACCTCCGGACCGTCATCGACCAGATCCTCATCGACTCGGTCCACGAGTTCACCCAGCCAAGTGACGCACATCCAGGCTGCCTTCTCAGCAGCGCCGCGATGACCGACAGCACGAGCACGCTCGACACCAGCGCCTACTACGCCGAACTGCACAGCTGGAACGAGCGGGCTCTCCTCGCACGCATCGAACGAGCAGTGCAGGACGGGGAACTCGTCGCCGGGACCGACGCAGCGGCCCTGACCGGACTCGTCCAGTCCGTCGTGCACGGACTGTCAGTGCGGGCCAACCTCGGCACGGCCCGCGAGGACCTGCTGGCGACGGCGCAGCTTGCCCACGAGCTGGTCTGCCGACAGCTCACGTCACCAACCACCTGACCCGTAACAACCAGGATCGCTCCCTCCTGATCACGATCGGAGCCAGGTGAGGAGTGCTGCGACGATGGTGCCGAGCTAGACGTATCCGCCCTTGTCTCAGCGCGTCGCGACGGCTCTGCACTGCTTCAGCTTGTTCACGGCGCGTTCCATGCTGTTGCGGTCTTGGTGGCCTTGCTGGTCAAAGCCCGGAGGCCGCCCGCCGTGTGGTCCCGACGCAGCCGGGCGGCGGCGGTGTCGCGCTTCTCCGGGATCGTGTCCGGATACGCAGCGCCGCAATTACAGGCGGAAAAGTGAACCGGTCTGCGAACGGCAGGTGGGCGCAGCGCTGCGGTGGTGTCGTCGTCTGCGTCAGCCTGACTACGCCTCGACCTGGGTCAGCCGAGTGCGGATCCGGTCGATTGCATCGAAGGTGGTGAGGTGGGTCAGGCCCTCGGTCAGGGGTAGGTGTTCGGCGCAGAACCACACGGCGTTTTCGGGGTGGCCGGCCCAGTCGTCGGGGTAGTCGACCGTGGGGTGGAAGTACACGACGGTGAACTTGCCGGTGCCGGAGGGGGTGCGCTTCCTGGTTGTCGACTGTGCGCACGCGACACACTCTGGTGGCATCACGGCCGGGCCTCTCACTCGTCTCGGAACGTTGGACACAGCGTAGAGGTGACCGGGCTTGGGCCGGGCTCCGGTCACCAGGGGAGGCTGCTATGTGTGAGCGGTCGTCAGTTGTCGCGCAAGTCGTCCTGGTACTAGGAGTCTTCGTCTTCGATGCGCATGGCGGGCCGGTCGCTGGGGGCGGGGTGGGCGGAGTGAGCTGGGGTGGGGTCGGGTCGGGTGGGCGTCTGATGGGTGCAACCGCTCGCGAGTGTGGGCTTGCCGGTCTCGGTGAGGCTACTGCTGTCGGCAACGCGGGTCCCTAGAGTGCAGGGAACGCCAGTGAAGTCCACGAAAGGGAGGTCTCGATGAGCATCGTGGTCACCACCCCGACCGGACAGGTGGGATCGCGCGTGGTGCGGCTGCTGCTCCAGGCCGGCGTCCGTCCCCGCGTTCTGGTCCGCGATCCGGCCCGCCTGGATGAGGCGACCCGTGCACAGGTCGATGTCCGCCGGGGTGACCTGACGGACGCCGGGTTCGTCCGTGACGCGGTGGCGGGGGCGCGGTCTGTCTTCTGGGTCGACCCCACTCCGCACTCGGCGGCAGATCCTATCGAGACGTCGCTGCGGACCGCGGCGCCCTTGGTGGAGGCCGCCCAGGTCGGCGATGTGAAGCGGGTGGTGCTGTTGAGCAGTATCGGGGCGGAGAAACGGCACGGGGTCGGTCACATCGACGCACTGGCCGCGATCGAGGAACGGCTCGATGCCACCGGGGTGGGTGTGCTGCATCTGCGGTGCGCGTACTTCTTCACCAACCTGCTGTTGGATCTCGAAGGACTCTCCCGAGGCGTCTTGACCACCGCGTTCGATCCCGACCACCCGATGCCATGGGTCGATCCGCGTGACATCGGCGATGTGGTCGCGGCCCGGCTGCTGAGCGACGCCTGGCAGGGCCGGTTGGTGCAGGCCGTCCACGGGCCAGAGGACCTCACCTTCAACCAGGTCGCGCGGATCCTCACCGAGGCGCTCGGGCGCCAGGTCCGGCTCAACCTCGTCAGCGACGACGGGGTGCGGGATGCGCTGCGTGCGGCCGGGTTGCCTCCATCGGCGGTGGAGGGAATCGTCGGGATGACCGCTGGATCGCGCGACCTGGTGCCCGAGCAGCCGCGCGCCCTGCTCACTACCACCCCCACCCGGCTCGGCGGGTGGGCTCATGCCCATCTGCGTCCGCTGCTGGAGGGGTGACAAACGCGCGGTGACGGACGTGCGGTGACGAGCGCGCGGTGACGAGCGCGCGGTGATGAACATGCGGTGATGAACATGCGGTGATGAACATGCGGTGACCAGCGCCGCCGATTGCGGCGCTGGAACACCGGGCCCGACCGGATCGGAACAGTCGCGCAGTGTCCTGCCGTCCAGGGACGCCCGCGGCCCCCGCGCCATGGTCGCCCCTGCGTCGAAGGGCAGCGTGGTCAGCATTGCCTGACCACTAGGATGCTGAGGTGAGCAGTGCGATATCGCGTGAGCAGAGCAAGAAACGACCGAGAGAGCCGAAGCCGGCGTGGGGTTGGCGGGTCACCGGGGTGATCCTTGGTCTCGTGCTCACGCTTGTCGGCGCCGGAGCTGTCTTCCTCAACGGTGTCCAGGGTGTGCAAGCCACCGGTCTGGTGGGCACGCGCGGCACATTCACGGTCGATTACTGCCTCGATACCAATCCCAGCAGGAAGAACTCCGACTACGAGTGCGGGGGCGACTTCACCCCTCGTGGCGGGAATGCCGACGACGTATGGAGTGGAAGGCTCGAGAACGCGGACGACTATTCGGCCGGCGAGAAGCGTGACGTGGTCGAGTCCTGGGTGGGCAGCGGGGGGCACTTCCGGGAGGTCGGTGTCGGGGCGACCTTGGGGTCCGTTGTGTGGTTCGGCATCGGGCTGGTGATCCTGGCGATGGGTGTCGTCCAGGTACGCAAATGGGCGAAGAGCTTCAAGAGGTAGGGCTGCCGACAGCGAGTGCGACGACACTCATGAAGCATTCCTCACGCATTCCTCAAGCTCGCGTGCCCGCTGATCTGCCGGCGTCGCCTCCCGCCCACGTTGTCCCAGGAAACTCTTGAAACCCGCGGTGCACGCACGTCGGTGCGGGCGTGCTGGTCGACGGAGGCCAACCCTGCCCTCCCCTCTTCGTTGCGCAGCGGCTCAAACTCAGTGTCGGCCGGCTGGCTCAGCATGCCCCTGCCACGGTCGGGCGAGCGTGATCAACGCTACCGCTGACAGGAGAGCAAAGCCCAACAGCACAAGGGCCGTCGATGTGGCGGTGGTGGGTCCGTCCAGTAAGCCGGGCAGAGGTGCGGCCGCGGCGCCGAGCACGAACTGAGCGCCACCGAGTACGCCGGAAGCGGCTCCGGGGGCATCGCTACCGACTGCGAGGATGATGGTGGTCGACGCGGGCAGCACTATTCCGAACCCGCATGTCAGCCCGAACAGGCAGGCCCATGCGGTGGGAAGCGTGCTGATGCCGATGGCGAGCAGGAACACCAGCGCGATCACGGAGGCGACGGTGGTGAACACGCCGGTGACGAGCAGGGAGTTGAGACGTACGCGCCCGGCCAGTCGCCCGAATAGCGCACCGGCCACGACGGTACCGGCGGCATTTGTGGCGAAGACGAGGCTGTAATCGGTGGGTGACAAGCCGTAGATGTCCTGGAAGACGAAGGGCGAGCCAGTGATGTAGGCGAACAGGGCGGCTAAGCCACCCATGACGAGGAGGCAGCCGATCAGCTCGCGACGTCGGAGCAATCTGCCCATCGCGGCAAGTAGGGCCGGCAGACCGCCGGTCCGGCGCCGTTCGGCGGGGAGCGATTCGGGAACCCATGCCCAGACTGCGGTCAGCAACCACAGTCCGGTCAAGGCCAGAGCCACGAACACCAGACGCCACGAGCCGACGCCGAGGATGAGGCCTCCGACGACCGGCGCCAGCACCGGCGCGGTCATCCCGATCACGCTCAGCCTGGCGAGCCGGCGGGCTGCGCGGGTGCCCGTGAAACCGGTCGCTGATGACCGGTCGCTGATGACCGCCCGTCCGATGACGAGCCCCGCACTGCCGGCGACCCCTTGCAGCAGCCGAGCGACGGATCCGGTGCCGGACGGTGCCGTCACGGCTCTCGTCGGTCTGAGCGATCGACGCGTAGTACGCCGCGTACGTCGCGTCCCACGCGGGGGAACCGGCCGCGCCGGCGGATCAGCGAGTTGGCGCAGGCCCAGGCGGGGGCGCAGCCGAGCTTGAGAATGCTTCGTGAATGTCGTCGCGGGTCTCCGGCGGATGCGTAGGCGACCGAACCAGATCTTGGGACGCCCTTCAGCTCCCGGGCGTGGGAGCTGTCGATCACCGTCGGCGCCAGGTCGAGCCGTCCGGGGGCCCGCATCTCCGGCGACAGCACTTTGTGCCCGCAGTGACGGATGAAAGCACCCCGGGCCGCACCTCACTGGAACAAAGCCGCCAGAAATGTAGCCAGCGGTATACCCACCACATCGGTGGGCATGTCAATGAAACTCTGTCCATTAACGGCGTGCGGGTTCACCATTCAGTACAAGGCGGCACTGTCATCTGGTCGACCAATTACGGCGATGTCTCCATGTCAAATGGATACAGGTTCACCGGCAAGATATACGCGAACAGCATGTGAGACGACTACAACCGCGTCAAGCTACTTGCATTCAATGGAGGAGGTCCCGCCTCGGTTTCCGAGGTGGCGACTCCCCCAAGCTGTGACCCACCAGGCAGCCCATCGTGGCCAGTCGCCGCGATGGCTAGCGCGAAGACCATGGACTTCCTCACCCCCGCGGCTGCCGAATGTCTACTGATCGGGTGCGGTGCGGACATTTACAGTGACAAGATTTACACCTTGGAGCCGACTCGACGAAGCTATCCCCAGTGAATTTGAACGTTATTCTGATTCCGTCCCAGGCGGTAGCCTGAACAGCGGGATTCGCATGTTCAATAACATCCCGTACCTCCATGAACCCATAGACTCGAAAATGGGCACCCGCGTCGTAGCCGTGAATATGGATAAAGGGAAACAGCTGGGGGTGAGGCCCCCCGAGGGCTCCTCGGGACGACTGACAGCGGCCGGCACGTCGGGTTTCCGTCGGCAGCTACCTGCCCCTCGGGCTCGGCTGGTCGACACCCTGAGCCACGGAGGCGACCGGGGCTTGCTCCGGACCTCCAACCCTCAGGCCCTCCGCCTCTCAGGCGGGCAGCGGCAGGCCTGGACACCCCTCCCCGACATCAGGGACATCGGGTGAATTTACCTCTTGTCCGATATTGGGCGGTTGCGTGTATCGTCCTCAGAGGCAGTTCCCGCACGTGATGGAACGGGGAGACATGATGAAGAAGATCATCGCGATAGTGTTCGCCACCGCACTGTTCGGCGCCGGAGGCGCCGGCATCGCTTCCGCGGCCCCCGCGTCGCCGGGGCCTCCACCGGGCCGTGACACCGTCACCACGACGTTCCACTGCCCCGCCCCGCGCGGCACCTTCACGATCACGGCGGACCCCTGGGTCATGGGCCAGTACGAGTGGTATTACGGCGAGCACGGCTGCACGTACTCCTCGTAGTCACCTTCGTCGCAGTCACCTTCGGCGTAGCCATCCTGCTCGTAGTCACCGATATCCCGCGGTCACGCTCACTCCCTCGTCACGGTCATCTGCTCGCCGAGGCCCCTGTGGCCACCGGGCCCGGCCCGGCCAGTAGAGTCCTGCCTGGCACGGAGGGGGAGGGGGACCTGCGCGATGACGGACATCCACGCGGTGGTGGCGCGGTTGCGCCAACTGCCGGACGTCTCCGGTGGGTTGGTGGAGTTGGAGCCCGGGATCGACGACGCCCGGATGGACTCCTGGCCGGTTCCGGTGCCGGAAGAGATCCGCGTGCTGTTCCGCTCCGTCGGCGGCATCCGGATCACCGTGTGCCGTTCCGTGGTGAACGGACATACCTCGGCCGAGCACGTCGACTTCACCGAATCCTTCAACAACGGTGAGTACCTCGGGCACGACGTCAGCTGGTACCTGGAGCACGCCGGTGGTCCGGGCAGCCACTGGTTCGTCCACCTGGACCACGGCGACGGACACTTCTATGTCGACGTCGACCGGGAGACCGGTGCCTGGGGCCCGGTCTTCCAGTTCTGGGACGCCACCGACACCCGCCGGCTGGCACTCTCGCTGCCCATGCCTTCGGGATGGCGTTCACCGACCGGTGGTGCGAGCCGGCAGGGGATCCGGTACCGGTTGCGCCCGTCCGTGCGACCGACGCCAGGTCGGCCGACGACCCGGTGCTGCGAGAGGCGGCGGCCGGACTGCCGGACGACGCATTCCTCGCGGATCTGCGGCCGGTCGCCGGAGTTGCCGAGGTGCTGTTCGACCTCCCGGTGAGTTGCCGCTACGCACGGCGGCACGGCGGGGCCGTCCTGACCGCGGTGCAGTGGGACGGCGAATAGGCCCGAACAACCCTCCAGGTCAACCCGGTTAGCGCGCTGAGAGCGCGCGGATCGTTGACTCCGCAGCTGCCAGGTCGACCGCGTCGCTTCCACCGGGGCGGCGAGGTCACCGCAAACGGGAGAAGCGGACCCGGACACTCCCGGGCGTTTTCCGGCCATTGGTCGACGCAACTGTCCCGAATGGTCATGAATACGGTAGGAAGGTGCCGGTCCGCGGAACTTCCCCAACCGGTACCGGAGGAAGTGCATGAAGGGCATGGACGGTACGTGCACGACGCTCAGTCGGCCGCAGCGGCAGCACGGCCGGGCAGTGCCCCACCGCAATGCCGGTTACCGGAACCGCCGTCCGCGCCGCGTCGGCCCGGGTACACGGCACACTCGCGGCCTGTTGGCGCACCGAGACAGGGCGCCCCGCCCGACCGGCGGGCCTACCTGAACCGTCCGTTCGCGGACGGATGCGAATCGTCCGGATGCCCAGGGCGCCTTCCCCCTGACCTCCCGCACTGATTCCTTGAAAGCTCCCGCACGCCATGCCACGCCTCTCCCATCCACGCCCCTCCACGTCACGTCACGGGACGGGACGGGACGGGACGGGACGGAAGCCTATGGAAGGCCATGGGACGTCGAGTTCACGGCTCATTCCAGTACTGACGGGGGCGTTCCAGTTGCTGACGGGGGTCGTTCCAGTGCTGACGGGGTCATTCCACTGTTCTCGGAAACGGAGACCATGATGCGAAGACATATCCGTACCGCGGTGGCGGTTGTCGCGACCTCGTTCCTCACACCCCTGCTGACGGCGAGCCCGGCACCGGCCTCACCGGCCCGGCCCGCCGACGGCGTCCGTACGCCCGCGGACTGCCGGCCCGCCCTCCAGGTCCTGGCCTCCCTGCCCGGTTCAGGAGGCAGCCAGGTCAAGGGACTCGGGACGAGCGCCCTGGCGGTGGGGTCATCGCACGAGCTGCCCGTGTACTGGACCGGTACACGGGTACACCGCGTACCGCTGCCCGCCGGGTTCACCGGCGGTGAGGTCGCGGCCGTCAACGCGAAGGGGCTGATGGTCGGATCTCTGCACGGCCCGGGCCGTACCGCGGCCTTCAGCTTCCGCGCGGGGGCCCGCACAGTGACCCTGCTGCCGGAAGGGGCGCACGCGGCGGACGTCAACGACCGGGGTCTGATCGTCGGCGACGGGGGCAAGGGCGGCGCCCTCACCGGTCTCGAATGGGACGGCGCCCGGATCCACCGCCGGCTCGCGCCGCCGGCCGGATACTCGCTCACGTCGGTGACCGCCATCAACAACGCAGGCCAGATCGCCGGTTCCGGCGAGTCCGTCAAGGACGAGGAGTCGTGGTCGGCGGGTCTCTTCTGGTCCGCCCGGAGCAGCGACGCGGCCGTACCGCTCCAGCGGTTCTGGCCCGCGGGAGTCCCCTACGACTACTGGTACCCGCGGGACATCGACCGCGCCGGACGGATCGTGGGCACCCACGACTTCACACGGCTGGACACCCGGACCCCCACTCAGTGGCTCCCCCCGTACACGACCGAGAGCGAACCGGGACTGCTCGGGGAGCGCACCAGCGGCACCTTCGAGGCCATCAGCCCCACCACCAACGTAAGTGTGGGCACCGCTCTGGACAGCAACATGGTCGGACCGTTCCCGCCGGAGACGGCGCCCCCGGCACAGGCCCAGATATGGCCGGGTACGGGCCCCCTGCTGGCACTGCCCCGGCTCTCCCCGAAGGGCGCCTCCGAGGCGTACGCCGTCAGCGACGACCAACGTGTCGGCGGCTCCGCGGTCGACGCCGCATCGACCCCCCGTGCCGTCATCTGGACCTGTGCCCTGCGGCAGGCGTACCGGCCCTGACTCCCGATGCCGGTATGCCCCCTCCGGTGCCGTACGTGACAGCCGGGAGCATCCCGGCGGATGGTCCCGAACCCCCTACTCGAAGGCCTTCAGGGTGTCCTCCCCCTGGGTCCAGAGGACACCGAGCCTCTGGCGCGTCAGGAGCCAGCCGTTCGGACCCCGGCTGAATTCCCAGTCATAGGGGCCGCCCATCGAGTAGGGGGAGGCGGCCTTCCCGGCTTCGGTGACAGCGACGAACCACATGTAGCCGATGCCGGTTGCCCGGTCACCCGCTACGTCGAAGTGCATGTTCAGGATGTGATGCTGCATGCTCGGGTAGGCCGATTCCGCTGCTTCCACCGTCGCGCGGATCGCGTCCTTGCCATAGATCTTGTCCCATGGCCCGAACTCCAGCACCGCATCGTCGGCCCAGCATTCGATCCAGGTCTGCCAGTCCTTCTGGTCCAGTGACCGCCACCCCTGGATCATGAGGGCACGCAGGGCTTCCTTGTCCTCCAGGTCCCGCAGTCGTCGCACGAGGCTGTCGTAGTCGGCGGTAGTGGGCGGCATGGCTGCTCCTTTCCTTCCGGGGTGGGTCACTGGGCGCTTGCGGTGGGACGGACGACGATTTCGTTCACGTCGACCTGCGACGGCTGTGAAACGGCGTAGGCGATGGCCTCCGCGATGGCTGCGGCGGGCAGTGCCACGGCGCGGTAGGTCTTCATCGCCTCCCTGGCCGCAGGGTCGGAGATGCTGTCCGCGAGTTCGGACTCGGTCACGCCGGGAGAAACGAGGGTGACCCGGATGTCCCCGGCGGACTCCTGGCGCAGTCCTTCGGAGATCGCACGGACGGCGAATTTGGTGGCGCAATAGACGGCGGCGGTGGGCGAGACCTCGTACGCGCCGACGGAGGCGATGTTCACGAAGTGCCCGCCGCCCTGTGCGCGCATCACGGGCAGGGCGGCGGCGATGCCGTGCAGGACTCCCCGCACGTTCACGTCGATCATGCGGTCCCACTCGTCGGTCTTGAGCGCTCCCAGCGGGGAAAGGGGCATCAGACCGGCGTTGTTCACGAGGGCGTCGATCCGGCCGTACTCGCACACCGCCGCATCGATGAACGCCTGCATGTCTGCCGCGTCGGTGACATCCAGCTTTCCGAAGGCAGCGGTGTCGCCCTCCTCCGTGATCTCTTCGACCAGTCGCTCCAGTCGGGCGGTGCGGCGCGCGCCGAGAAAGACCCGGTGCCCGTCCGCCGCCAGTCGGCGTGCGGTCGCCTCACCGATACCGCTGCTCGCACCGGTGATCGCTACAACCTTGGCGATCCGTGCCATGGCTTTCCTCCTTGAAGAGAACGAAGTGCCGGCCCGTGGTGGAACACACCGTCACGTGCCTCTCAGCTCTCCGGAGTCTGGGCGGCAGCGGAAGAACCGGCCAGGCAGGGCTGTTCCTGGGTACGGCGCACACAGGAACACGAAACGAGCACCGGCCAGCCGCCCGCCCGCCTGTGGCAAGGCCGCGAGCACAGCCCCACGCCCACAGATCCACGATGCGCGCAGCGGCGCCCTGCGCCTGCACCACGCGGCGCATGTCCCTCGGTCTCGCTACCAGCTGGCGCGGCAAGCGTCCAGTGGTGGAGTTGTCCGCCCTGTCGAGTGAGCCAGGTGCCGTGCCGATCGGGGTCCTCTCCTCGCTGACCCCGGCAGCGACCCGCTCACCTCCCCCATCGCCGTTCCCCCGCGGATACCCAAATTGTCGCTATGCGGATCGATCCACCAGGTCGACCAGCTGTACCAGGCGCTCCAGCACGACAGGACAAGCGTGGCTCCATCGGGCTGCCAATGCTGGGTCACGCCGGATGCGACGGAGGCCACCTGTCGGCGTGCATGAATCGCTCATGACCGCGATCGTCGCACCTCCCCCGCGTCGGAGACTCTTGGTGGGCGTCTGATGGATCACCTGGTCCTGAGGAGGTTTGCTGCGATGTACGGGGCCCGGCTTGGTAGCTGGGGCGGTCCTGTCGAAGCCCGGTGGTCGTCCGCCGTGGCGCCCGCGTTGCCTGGAACATCCCGCGCCGACCGGTTGTAGCCTCAGCCCTTATGAGTTGGCTGCCTGAAGACTTCGTCCACCCCGTCCACGTGCCCGTGCCCCACACCGCGCTCCACCTGCGGCCGATCCGGGAGGCGGACACCGCGCTCGACTACCCCGCCGTGATGGGCTCCCGAGAACGCTTGTGGGAGCTCTTCGGCCCGGCCTGGGCTTGGCCCAAGGAGACGATGACCTACGAAGAGGACCGCATCGACTTGCTGCGGCACGAGAAAGAGATAGCCGCGCACCAGTCGTTCAACTACGCGCTGCTGGACGAGGAGGAGACGGCGCTCCTCGGCTGCGTCTACATCGACCCGCCCGAGCGCACCGGCTCCGACGGAGAAGTCTCGTGGTGGGTGGTGGACGACCTGGCCGGCGGCGAGGTGGAGCGTGCGCTCGACACGCTGGTCCCGCAGTGGATCGCCGCCGACTGGCCCTTCCAGCAGCCCCGTTATCTGGGCCGCGACATCAGCTGGCGGGACTGGCTCGCGCTGCCGCGCGCCTCGTGACACGTGGGAGGGGGTGCCTGGATCGTGTCGTTGAGGGGCGCCTCATCGTTGCCTGAATGACGTGCCGTTGACGGACGCCATGCCCAGTGGGCGTGCAGCGAGCCGTTGCTCCCTGACCGGTCGCCGTGTCGCGGCGACCGGTGGAGCGAGCAGTCTTCCTCTGGACCAAGTGACCCGGCAGTCAGGGCCCAGGAGGAAGTTCACCGCTGCCGGGGACTGCTGGTCGCTGGCCGAGCTGCATGCCTGGGCAGTCCGCTGCTCGCGTCCAGATGGACACGGATTCTGCGTGGCGGCTGTGCACCCGCGGCATCACACCGGCCACCGCGCTCGCCCGCGCCCACATCGACGGCGAACGGCAACTGGCCGAAGCCGCCTGCCAGATCGTGTCCATCGTCTATTGAAACCCGGCGCCCTACCCAGCCCGGCCTCCGCGTCAGGCGGACGCACTCACCGCCACAACCGGATTCCAGCGACGGTCACGTTCCGCCGTCGCCTTCCGGTGGCTTAGCCCCCACCCCCTGAGGGCGGCCATCTTCGAGCCCGCCGGTGTGGGTGCAGCGGCGCCAGGACTCACTCTCGGCCAGGTGGCGAGATCCCCTCGCTGCCGCGCCTGTGATCATCTTCACTCGGTGTGGCGCTTAAGAGATGTTTTCTTTACATCCGCAACAAGTGTTCCCTTTGCGGCACTCGCCGCGCCGATTCTCCTGCGGGCATTACAGAAGGGCGGAGATCGTCCTTCCAACCAGGCGCTGGGAGGGGTTTGTTACGCCCGTCTGCCGCCACACCGTCAGGTCCGGCCCGCGCGCAGCCCGGACGACGCTCCCCCATCCAAGATCCACAAGTGATCGGTTGGCGATACGTTCACACCACCGAGCGTTCAGCTCGTCCGCGGCTACGAGCAGCGCGGCCACTTCTATCCCGTTCGCGTCGTGTTCGCGTCGTGTTCGCGTCTTGCTGGATCCGTTTCCTTGTCCAGCCGCCTGTGAACACCCCGCGAGTGCACGCCTAGCGCATGTACACCGCAGGAGAGGATGAATCATGAACGACGTTGTCACTCCCACTCCCGTAACACACCTGAAGAGTCAGGGATACATCCACGGAAAGCTCAGCACGGAGCTGGGTGCTCAGTTTATCCAGAGCGCCGAATGGAAGCAGTTCACGGACAGTTGGAACAACCTGAGCCAGGACGGCTATATGGCCGATGGCGGCACCTATCGTGAGCGCCGCTACTCGGAGGTCTCGTACGACACCGCCGCCGGCAGCATGACCTTACTCCCTCACGTGCCCTACTCCCAGACGATGGAGGTCAACTATCTGAACGGGGGAATCGAGCGGCACTTCGAGCCCTTCGAACCGCATGTCGCTGACAGTCCCGTCCTGCGGTCGGTCTTCCAATGGTGCGCCGACTCGCTGTCGCAGACCGTGGGAGAAGCCACCTGGAAGATTCAGACTTTCCAGAACCGCATCCTGGCCCGGAGCGATGAAGACGGACAGCCCACGCCCGAGGGGATGCACCGTGACGGTGTCGACTTCGTGCTGACTTTGCTGATCGAGCGGAATTCCATCGACGGTGGAGTCAGCGCGGTCTACGAGGCGCAGACTCGAGAGTGCCTCCAGGAAGTTGAGCTTTCCGATCCGGGCGAGTTCCTGTTCGCGGATGACGAGCGGCTCCTGCACAGCGTGACTGCGCTCACCCCCGCTGCCGCCGACGGCCGGGGCCACCGGGACGTTCTGATCGCCATGTTCACCCGTACCGAGAGCTGACCAGGGAACTACCGTGATACGAGAACAGATCATCCGTTCCTTCCGGCAGCTCACACCCGCGGTCCTGGATCCGAGCCGGCCCATCGTCACCTTGTTCAGCGGTGGTTTGGACAGCACCTACCTGCTGCTCCGGTTGAAGCAGGCGGGGTTCCGGGACATTCACGCGGTGAGTGTGAATCTCGGCGAAGACGAGAGCAGCGAACACAAGCAGCGCATCGCGGATGAACTCGGCGCCCGCCTGCACATCATTGACGGACGCCAGGCGTTCGTGGAGGAGTTCGTCCGGCCTGCGATCGCAGCCCAGGCGGTCTACCTCGACACGCACCCGGTCAGTTCCACACTGAGCCGCCCCCTTATCGCGCGTCTCGCCGTGGGGCTGGCCGAGGAACTCGGGGCCGTAGCCATCTTGCACACCGCGAACCGTTCGCAGAATACGCTGCGGCGGCTCAACGGAGCCCTCGCTCTGCTCGGTTTCTCCGGTCCGTACGGCAGCCCGTACGACCTCGACCCGGTGGACCGTGACCAGAAGATCCAGGAACTCAAGGCGGTGGGCCTGGACCAGATGAGCGAGCGCATCGTCTCCGGTGACTCGAACCTGTGGTGCCGTGAGTTCGAATCCGGCATTCTCGACGATCCCGAAGACCACGCGGTGCCCGAGCACATGTATCAGTGGAGCGCCAGGCAGCCGGAGTTGTCCGGTGAGACCCTCGAAGTGCACTTCCGTGAGGGCGTACCGGTGAGTGTCGACGGGGTCGATATGCCGCTGCCCGAACTCATCGCCGCGCTGAATACCCGCGTCGGCGCGTACGGGATCGGCCGCTACAGCGGTCTGGAGCATCTCGACAACGGCGAGAAGGTCCTGGAGATCAGGGAGATGCCGGCAGCCTGCCTGCTGCTGCGCACCTACCGGCATCTGGAAACCGCCGTCCTCGAGGCCGAGACGATGCGCGAGAAGATGCATCTGGAGCAGCTGTGGGTGCGTGAATCGCTGGAGGGCCGCTGGTTCGGCGAGCTGCACCAGGCGCTTCAGTCCTTTATCGACACCTGCGCGGTACGGGTGACTGGATACGTGCGTTGGAAGCTGACGCCGGGTGGGGCCGAGACCCGCTCGATCACAGCCGATGAGCCGCGCTATCTCCGCGACCGCGAGGCCTGGGAGAAGTTCTCGATCCATATCGAGAACGCTCCCTATCAGCTCGTCTGAGAAGTCGGCCCGGTGCGGTGGGGGTCCGGTCGGAAACGGCGACCGGACCCCGACCGCACTTCCGCATCACGCCCAAGCTCCCTGTGGCTAGGCCCGATTGCGTTCTGCGGGTTCGCGGTCCAGGAGCTCCGGTGCCCTTCATGAAAGAGCGCAACCATGCTCGCAAACCCATCACGCATCCGGATGGTGGACCTTCTTCTGCTGGCGGTGGCCGCCGTATGGGGCTCCACCTATCTCGCCGCGAAGGAACTCGTCACACCCAGCACCGTCATTGCCATTCTGGCCCTCCGGTTCGCGGTTACGGCGGTGGCACTCCTGCCTGTCTGTCTCCGCAGACTACGCGCGGCCAGGCGCGATGAGGTGGCCACGGGGATGCTCCTCGGCGTCATCCTGGCGGTGGTCCTCCTCTTCGAGACGTTCGGCATCGCTCACACCAGTGCGACAAACGCTGGGCTCATCATCAGTCTCACCATTGTCATGACCCCCATCCTGGACAGCGCCGTAGGCAGGTCCTGGCTCCCGCCGCAGTTCTTCATCGCCGCCACCGCGGCAGTCGTCGGCGTCGGCCTCCTGGCATCCGGAACCGGGCTGCGCCCCCCGACTGCGGGAGACTGGCTGGTATTGGCTGCGGCGGCGGCACGTGCCGTTCACGTCACGGTGATGCACCGGAGGTCGGCCCGGAAGCAGTACGACTCGCTCAGCCTCACCTACGTGCAGATGACGACAGCAGCAGTGTTGTTCTGCGCAGTCAGTCCGCTGGTAGGGGTACCCGCATGGACTGTGACCTCCCGGCTCGACCCCGGTCTCTGGGCCGTCCTGCTGTACCTGGCACTGATCGGCACGGTCTTCGCTTTCTTCGTCCAGATGTGGGCAGTGCGGAAAACCTCGCCGTCCCGGGTCAGTCTGCTGCTGGGCACCGAGCCCATTTGGGCTCTCCTGGTCGGTGTCGTCCTCGGCGGGGACCGCCTGGGGATCTATGGCGCGGTGGGTGCCACCCTGATCCTTGTGGGAGCCGGGTGGGGGCAGCGCATTGAAAGGCAACACCGGGAGGCAAAGGAGAGGAACGCATCCGCCGCACTCGCCGCAGGAGTTCCCGAGCCTGTAGGAGAAGGCCGGCCAGTCGAAACGGCACACGGCACACCGCGTACTGACAGCTCATATTGAACCGACACGTACCGGCCGGGCCCTCCCCACGTGGATCCGAGGGCCCGGCCAGGTCACCCAGGCAGCCGGCTGATTGCCCCGCCGGGCAGGGTCTGGGAGCGGCTGACGCAGTGCCGTGCAAGGCTGACGACGCCTCGGCTCATGACCGCCCGCCGAACTGCCAGCCGTGGACCTCGATATCGGCGTACCGGTCGGGGGTGAGAACAGTGCGCGCCGTGTCCGGGTCCGGCGCCCGCACCAGCGCCGCCGTGCCCAGCCAGGTGGCGCCGTCGTCGGAGAGCAGCGGGCGGGCGTGAGGCGCCGCATCGAGTTCGGCGAGCGGGCGGGGCTTCCCTGCTCCGGCCGTCGGCCGCTCGATCGGCGGCCCACTGCCCTGCCCTGCGGACCCGTAACTACAGGTAAGTGATCAGTTTCACGCAGTGTGGGGCTCCACCAGCGGTCCATGCAGGCCGCCCGGCTGTCATCATCCCTAGCGACGCGGGCCTCAGTTGGTTCCGCAGAGACTTCAATGACGTAAATGGCAGCGAAAACAGGGGTGTTGGCGTGAGATTAGCGTGGTCGCGGTGGGTTGCGCCGAGGCGGGCGGGCACCGGCGCGGATTCCGTTCCGAGTGGGCCGGGGGTGGCCCGTCGCTCGTGGGCGGCGAGGCGTGTCGCGGCGGTCGGCGCGGTCGCCGTCCTCCTCGGCCAGCTCCTCGGCGGACACCCCGCCGCGGCGCAGGCCGGCTTCTTGCCGGGATCGGCGTTCCCCCTCGTCCTCGACGTGGACCTGACGCCGAATCCGGTGTGCAGCGGACCGGTACGCGGTCGGGTGCAGGTGTACGACCCCGCCGCGGCGAAGGCCGGAGCCACCGTGGAGTGGCGCGTACGGGCCGGTGTAGAGCAGCTGGCCGGCGGGCACCTCGCCATGGCCGGCCATGGCGGCACGGCGGAGTTCAGCATCCCCTTCGACCGGGTGCCCGCAGCCGAGACCGCCCTGCAGGTCGACGCCCGCATCGCCGCCTCGTCCGGCCATGGCCCCGGCCACTACGGCAAGGTCTGGCGGGACACGGTACGCCGGGGGTGCGACCCGGTGCGGGTGGCGTCCGTCGGTGACTCCGTAGTCTGGGGGCAGGGCCTGGACCACGATCAGAAGTTCCCCTACCTGACGGGTCAGTTGCTCGGCCGTGAGACGGGCCGGGGCCATCAGCACATGGACTACTCGATCTCCGGCGCGGTGCTCGACGCACCCGAGCTGCCCGCGGGCAACGATGACGCGGCCTGTCTGCGCACCACCGAGAAGCAGGACCCGGACGGCGACGGGGAGATGGAGTTCGGCGAGGTCACCCAGCAGATGCCGGACGTGTTCTGCCAACTGGAAAAGGCGGGCGCGCAGGCGCGGGCGGGCGGCTACGGCCTCGATCTGGTCGTGATCAACGGGTGCATCAACGACCTCGATCCCTTCTTCGGCATCGGCGTCGGCATCACCCCCGGCTCGAAGAACCTGCCCGAGGCAGTGCGGCGCGAGTGCTCCGGCGTGGGCGCGGCAGCGGAGAACCCCGCCAAGGACGTGCCCTACTTCAGCGGTGCGAAGGTCGGATACGGCGGACGCGGGATGCAGGCGGCGATCGAGAAGGCTCACGCCCTGCCGGGGCGGCCGAAGGTGATCGTGGCCGACTTCTACTACGCGCTGAGCCGCAGCAGTTCTCCGATCCCCGTGAAGACCTGTTCGACCCCGGGAGTCGCCGGTACGCGGCTGACCTCCTGCAAGGGCGCCCTCGGCAGCGTGGCCGAGCGCTATGAGCAGTACACCCAACTGGCCAACGCGGCCTACCATCAGGCGGCGGCCGCCGCCAACGAGTCGTCCAAGGACGGTCCGTATGCGGTGGCGGCCGATGGACTGTTCACCGTGGACAATGCCCTTCTCACCAGGGACTCCAAGGTCTGGGGCACTCCGGTGACCGACCCGGCGTTCCCGCTGCGCACACGGGCCTGCCCCGAGCTCAGCGCGACTCCGGCGCAGTGTCTGACCGCGGCCGTCGCTCACCCCGACATCGAGGGCGCCCGGCAGTACGCCGAAGCCTTTCTCCTCAACCCGAGTGTTCGCGAGTGGTTCCACCTTCCCCGGCAGGGGCCCCGGGCGCAGCTGAACGTCCCGGAGAGCGCGCACGTCGGCAGTGAGGTGCGTATGTCAGTGACGGTGGGTGGAAAGCCGCCCGCCCCCCGGTACCGCTACCACTGGTACTTCGGCGACGGTACACAGCGGGAGACGAGCGAGGCGGACGTCACCCATGCGTACGACCGTAAGGGACCCTGGCTGTCTCGGCTCGTGATGACTGGCCAGGATGGGAGGAAGGTCCTGGTAGAGGCCGCTCGGGCCATCACCACGGACTGACGGCTCCGCGCAAGGGGGGCGGCTCGCAGGTGCGGGCCGCCCCTCGGCATGAGCGCGCCGACACCGATCACCGACCAATGAACACTGACCACCGACCAAGGACCGCTGACCGCTGACCGCTGACCGCTGACCGCTGACCACCGAGCACCGAGCACTGGGCACGGTCTCGACGCGCCACCGAAAAGTGACGTTTGCGTTGTCGGTTTCCTTCCCGGGTTATGGAAATGTCAGCGCTTCTACGCGCTCCCGGACCTCGCTAAGGGCTGTCCCGTAATCCCTGGCGGGCGCACGACGACAGCTACGGCACCTCGCCGCGTTGTCGGAACATCCGGATACACCCAGTATCCGGACGTCCCTCCGCCTTGCGATGCACCGCATCTGACGCCGTGCGCTGATCCACCAGGGATTACGGGACAGCCCTTAGGCGGGGCGTCTGCGCACGGTTGTGAACGCCGTGCTTCACGCGCATGACAGTGAATTCGGAATGTGAGACGCATCCGGAAGATGCGTTGACGTGGCTGATTTTCGCTGCCAATCTCTCGGGTGTGAGCCAGTCCGAGAAATTCGCCGCACGCCTGCACGTCGATCTACGACGCCAGGCCAGCGCCATCTGTGCCGCTGGTAGCTGAGGACCGTCCAGTAACCCTGCCGACCGGTGCCGTCTCCTGACTCCACTCCTTCCACGGTTCGCGTTCACGCCAGGCCGCTGATGCGGCCGGCAACGTGTCACGCCTGCTGATCCGGTCTGTCCGCGTCGTCGGACAGCCCGTACGGCACGCCTATCGGCACCATGGGTTTCTCGCCCGCTTCCGTGAAGAGCGGATTACTCGCCGGCCATTCCCGGCGAGGGCCTATCCCCCGCTGGGTGTTTTCCTGCCCTGCTCAAAACCCGGGCGCGCAACTCTTCCGGCAATCCTCTCAGCGGGTCAGTCAGTCCCGCTCTCTTCCAGCAGCTCAGGAACGCACTCCGGCCGCTCCAACGATCTCGAACAGGACCTTCCCATGACCACGCTGAATGCATCGACCCGACGAAATTTCCTCACTCTGCTCGGTCTTTCGGCGGTCGCGGTGAGCTGCGGTACGACTGCGAACGGAGCGTCTTCCGGCAAGGGGCAGACCAAGACGCTCCGATATCAGGGCTGGGCGGGCCAGGTGACGTTGCCGGAGCTGGCTGAGGATCTCGGGTATCTGAAGGACGTGAAGCTGAAGTGGGTCGGCAACACGACCAGCGGCCCGCAGGACATCCAGTCCACGGCCACCGGCCAGACCGACTTCGGCGGGGCGTTCAACGGCGCGGTCGTCAAACTGGCCGCAAACAAGGCTCCCGTCAAGGCTGTCATCAGCTACTACGGCTCCGACAAGGACGCCTACAACGGCTACTACGTACTCGATGACAGCCCGATCCGCTCGGCCCGTGACCTGATCGGCAAGAAGGTCGGGATGAACACCCTCGGAGCCCACGCCGAGGCGTTGCTCGACATCTATCTGGAGCGGGGCGGCCTGTCCCCAGGACAGGCAGGCAAGGTCGAACCGCTGGTGGTGCCGCCTGTCAACACCGAGCAGAGCCTGCGTCAGCGCCAGATCGAGGTGGCCGTACTCGGCGGCATTCTGCGTGACAAGGCCCTGGCGAAGGGGGGAATCCGCCGGCTGTTCACCGACTACGAACTGCTCGGCGCCTTCAGCGCCGGCACGTATGTGATAGCGGACCGCTTCCTGCAACAGAATCCCGACACGGCGCGGACCTTCGTCACCGCGGTGGGGCGGGCCATCGAGTGGTCCCGGTCCACTCCGCGTGAGGAGGTCGTCGCCCGGATGACGGACATCGTGAAGAAGCGCGGACGCAATGAGGAGGTAGCGCCCCTTAGGTACTGGAAGTCGTACGGCGTCGTCGAGACCGCTGGCCGTATCAAGGGCAAGGAACTCCAGCTCTGGATCGACTGGTTGGCCAAACGCGGCGACATCGAGAAGAGCCAGGTGACGCTGTCCGAGCTGTACACCAATGAGTTCAACGCCCATAGCGGAGGCGGCGCCGGCCTCCCGTCCGCTGCATCGTCCTCCACCCCCTCGTCCTCCGCCCCCTCGTCGCCCTCCTCCCCCTCGCTGTCCGCCTCCCCTTCGAAGAGCGGGAGGTGATCCCATGCCGGAATCGATCACACCCAAGATCGCGTTCGAGGGCGTACGCAAGGACTTCACCGTCAAGGACCGGGCGAGCAAGGGCCGGTCGGGCAAGGACAAGGATCGCGCGGGGGAACGGCGGGCACACGAGTTCACTGCCCTCGACGGCATCGACCTGGAGATCGCGGCGGGCGAGTTCGTCGTCCTGGTCGGCCCCAGCGGCTGCGGGAAGTCGACTCTGCTGGATCTGCTCGGCGGTCTCGCCCGCCCCACCGGCGGGCGGATCCTGCTGGACGGCGAGCCCGTCACCGGCCCGGGTCTGGACCGCGGCATCGTCTTCCAGCAGTACGCTCTGCTGCCCTGGCGCACGGCACAGGGCAACGTCGAGTTCGGCCTGGAGGCCACCGGGGTGCCACGGCACGAACGCGCCGCACGGGCCGGGGAGTTCCTGGACCTGGTCGGGTTGTCCGGGTTCGAGAACCGCCATCCGCACGAGCTGTCGGGTGGGATGCGGCAGCGGGTCGCGATCGCTCGCAGTCTCGCCTACGACCCCGATGTGCTGCTGATGGACGAGCCGTTCGCCGCGCTGGACGCCCAGACCAGGGAGTCGTTGCAGGACGAACTGCTGCGGATCTGGCAGCGCACCGGAAAGACGGTCGTCTTCATCACGCACGGGATCGAGGAGGCCGTCTATCTGGGGCAGCGGGTCGCCGTCATGACCTCCCGGCCCGGCCGGATCAAGGAGGTCGTGCCGATCGCCTTCGACTCCCGCACGGCGACGGACGACCTCCGCTCCAGTACCGAGTTCGCACGCTACCGGCACGAGATCTGGTCGCTGCTGCACGACGAGGTGGCCAGGGCCCAGCAGTTGGAGAAGGAGGCGGTATCCGTATGAGCCCCGCAACCGGCACGAGCACGCCCACCGGCACCGGCACCGGCACCGGCACGAACGCGGGCAGCAGAAGCAGCACCAACACCCCAACCGGCACGACGGCCGGTACGGCGACCGGGAAGACCCTTACGCCCGGCTCGGCGAGCATCGCCGAAGCCACCGCAGCTGCCCAGGCCCCTTCCGTCCGGGCCCCTTCCGTCCAGTCCCCGTCCCTCCCCTCCTCCGTGCCGCCCCCGGCACCACCCCCGGGCGTGCGCCGAGGCTCCGGCCCGACGGCGCGCTTCCGTCGGGCGGCCGGCCGACTGCCGTACCTGCTGCTGAAGGGCGCCACCAAGTCCGCGGCGGTGGTCGCCCTGCTGCTCCTGTGGGAGGCCGCCCCTCGACTCGGTCTGGTCGACCGGACGTTCCTGCCGCCGTTCAGCGAGGTCGCCGGTGCCTGGTGGGGGCTGGCGGCCGACGGCCAACTGGCCGACAACACGGGCGCCAGCCTGGTGCGGTCGTTCAGCGGATTCGCGCTGGCCGTGGTCGTCGCCGTTCCGCTCGGTCTGCTGATCGGCTGGTACCGGCCGGTCGCCGACCTGCTCGGTCCGCTGCTCGAGGTGTTCCGCAACACGGCCGCGCTCGCCCTGCTGCCGGTGTTCGTCCTGCTGCTGGGGATCGGCGAGACGTCGAAGATCTCCATCGTGATGTACGCGTGCACCTGGCCGATCCTGCTCAACACGGTCAGCGCCGTACGCCACGTCGACCCCACGCTGCTCCGCCTGGCCAGGTCGATGGACCTGTCCGCGCCACACCTGTTCCAGAAGGTCATCCTGCCGTCCTCGGTACCGGTCATGTTCACCGGCATCCGGCTGGCCGGAGCAGCGTCGATCCTGGTGCTGGTCGCCGCCGAGATGATCGGCGCCAAGGCCGGTCTGGGCTATCTGATCAACGCCTCGCAGTACAACTTCGCGATCCCGCAGATGTACGCGGGCATCCTCACGATCTCCGCCATCGGCGTGGCCTTCAACCAGTTCCTGGTGACCGTGGAACGGCGGCTCAGTTCCTGGCGCGTCCCTGCCACCGGCTGACCTCGGACCGCCCGGGAAAGGGGGGCTGCGCCTCAACTCACCTCACATCTACGGCAATTGACTAACCATCACTCACCTGAACGGAGAAACCGCACATGACCGCCACCGGCAGCAGCACCAGCTTCGACATCCGCAGGATCGGGGGACGCATCGGCGCCGAGATCATCGGTGTGGAGCTCACCGCCGACCTCGATCCCGCCCTCGTCACCGAGATCAACTCCGCGCTCCTGGAACACAAGGCGCTGGTCTTCCGTAACCAGCAACTCGACGATGCCGGTCAGCTCCGCTTCGCCTCCCTCTTCGGCGAGCTCACCACCGCGCACCCCACCGTCCCTTCCGTCGACGGGCAGCCCAACATCCTGCCCGTCGACGGGGACGAGGGCATCCGGGCCAACCGATGGCACACCGATGTCACCTTCGTCCGCACTCCCCCGAAGGCGTCCACGCTGCGCAGCATCGTGGTCCCGCCCTACGGCGGCAACACCCTCATCGCCAACACGGCCGCTGCCTACCGCGATCTTCCCGAGCCGCTGCGCGAGCTGGCCGACAAGCTGCGGGCGGTCCACACCAACGGCTACGACTATGCCGCGCCGAGGAGCGAGAAGGCCGCCGAGCACCGCAAGCGATTCGTCTCGCGGAAGTACCGCACCGAACACCCCCTGGTTCGTGTTCATCCCGAGACCGGGGAACGGGGGCTGTTCATCGGCGGCTTCGCCCAGAGCATCGTCGGCCTCGGCCCGTCCGATTCGCGCGACCTGCTGCGCCTGTTCCAGTCCTACGTCACCCGCCCCGAGAACATCGTGCGGGTGGCCTGGACTCCCGGCGACCTCGTCCTGTTCGACAACCGCATCACCCAGCACTACGCCCCCGACGACTACGGCGATCTGCCGCGCCTGCTGCACCGGGTGACCGTGGCCGGCGATGTCCCGGCCGGTATCGACGGCAGGCTCAGCCACGCCGTCGAAGGCGACGACGCCACCCACTACACACCCGCCGCCGCCTGAGTCCGCGCGTCGGGGCGGAGACCGGCAGGACCGGTTTCCGCCCCGGCACATGCCCTCCTGCACGCACCCGAAGGACGTGCCCCCCACGCGTCGAGGAGCGGGAGCCGCTGGTGAGCGAGCGGCTGGTCCGGTCTGCTCCGTCCGCGTGGGAGGGGTCAGTGGGCGGTGAGGCCGCCGTCGACCACCAGCTCGGTACCGGTGACGAACGAGGACTCGTCGCCGGCCAGGAAGAGCATGGCGGAGGCGATCTCGTCGGCGCGGCCCGCCCGGCGCATCGGGGTACGCACGATGTCCGGCTGCTGGTCGCCCTCCTCGTCCAGGAGGTCCTGGATCATCGGCGTGGCAATGACACCGGGGTGGAGGGAGTTGACCCGTACTCCCTGACGGGCGTACTCGACAGCCGCGGTCTTGCTGAGCAGGCGCACCGCGCCCTTGGATGCCTGGTAGGCGGCGGCTGCTCCGCTTCCCACGAGGCCCAGGACGGACGAGGTGTTGATCACCGAGGCGTTGCCGCCGGCGCGCAGCAGGGGCATGGCCGCCTTCATCCCGAGCCAGGTGCCTTTCTGATTCACGTCGATGACGCGGTTCCACGTGTCTTCCTGGGTGTCCTCGATGCCTGGCCAGTCCAGGATGCCCGCGAGGTTGACGAGAATGTCCAGGGTGGCGAACCGCTCGCGGACGGTGGTGATGACCCCGTCCCACTGCCGTGCGGAGGAGACGTCCAGGCAGGCGGACATGACGTCCGCGCCGGTTTCCTCGATCTCCTCCGTGAGTGCCGTGAGGCGCTCCTGGTGGACGTCTGTGACGACCAGTCGCGCGCCTTCGCGGGCGAACAGCTTGGCGGTAGCTGCGCCGATTCCTCCCGTCGCACCGGTGATCAGCGCGACCTTGCCCTCAAGTCGTTGTCCCGTCATTGCGGTGTCGTCCTCTCTCTCGATCAGGCTTCGCCGGGCAGTACCGACCCGGCGCTCGAACGGGGCGGTCCGTGCCGGGGCGGTCCGTGCCGGGGCGGGTGGCAGTGAAGCGGCCGCCGGCGACGACGGCATCCCCGTCGCCTCCATCGCCCCTGTCGCCGACGCCCCGTCGCCCCTATCGCCACCGAGTCTCGACGCCACACAAGCCACTGACCAGGGACGTTCGCTTCCTGGGTGCCACACACCCAGGCAGCGCACCGATCGACTGCTTAGCCTGGGGGCATGTCCGACAACGTCCTGGGAGATTTCCTGCGCGCCCGGCGCTCCGGCCTGCGGCCCGAAGACATCGGCATGGCGAGCTACGGCATGCGGAGGGTCGCCGGGCTACGCCGTGAGGAAGTCGCGGTTCTGGCCGGAGTGAACGTCGACTACTACACCCGCCTCGAACAGGGCCGGGAACGGCATCCCTCGCCCCAGGTCCTCGACGCCCTGAGCCGCGCCCTCCACCTCGACACCGAGGCAGGCGCCCACCTCCACCGGCTGGCCGGCACCGCGCCAATTGACCGCTCGGTGCCGCAGCGGGACGCGGTCAGCCCGGCGCTGCGCCAGCTCATGGACGGCTACCCCCACACCCCGGCCTTCGTCCTGAACCGCACCCTGGACATCCTGGCCACCAACGCCCTGGCCGACGCCTTGTACGCGCCCTTCGACCCCGCGGACAATCTCGCCCGTATGACCTTCCTCGACCCGGCCGGCCGCGACTTCTACACCCGCTGGGACTGGACCGCACAGGTCACCGTGGCCAACCTTCGTCAGGCGGCCGGTTTTGAGCCCGGCAATCCCCGGCTCAACGTGCTCATCGGCACCCTGACCGAGCAGAGCAGCGCGTTCGCGGCGCTGTGGCAGGCCCACTCCGTGCGCGGCAAGACCCGGGACGCAAAGCAGCTCAACCACCCCGAGGTCGGACCGCTCACCCTCACCTACCAAGCCTTCGACGTCCGCGACGCACCCGGCCAGCAACTCGTCATCTACCACGCCGAACCCGGCAGCACCGATGCCGAAGCCCTGTCCCTGCTCGGCGCCATCAACGCCACCCGACGGCAGACAGCGCCGGACCCGCACCCGTAGAACGAACGACCCCGCCACGAGTCGCAGTCGTCCGGCAGGACAGGCGTACAGCTACGAGCCGGTCGGGGCTCCGCCGCGCTCGCTCGTTCTCCGGCGCTGCGAACCCCGCCGTGGTCATCGGCCGGACACCCCCCTAGGGTGAGACCTCGGAAAATCTGGGGGAGCTTGATAGGGAGCTTGATGGAGCCGTTGGAAGCTGCGGACCCACGGGCCGCCGGACCGTACCAGCTGATAGGACGTCTGGGCTCGGGCGGGATGGGCCGGGTGTTCGTCGGAGAATCCGTGACAGGGCGGCGGGTTGCCGTGAAGCTCGTACGGGAGGATCTGGCGGCCACGCCCGGTTTCCGCGACAGGTTCCGGCGCGAGGCCAAGCTCGCGATGCGGGCGGGCGGCTTCTGGACCGCGCCGGTCGTCGACGCGGACCCGGACGCCACCATGCCGTGGATCGCAAGCCAGTACGTCGACGGCCCCTCGCTCGCCGAACACATCGTCCAGCAGGGCCCGTTGGGCGAGGCCGAGGTACGCAGGCTCGGCACCGGGCTGGCCGAGGCAATCGCGTCGTTCCACCGGGGCGGCCTTGTCCACCGCGATCTCAAGCCCTCCAATGTCCTGCTCGTCGACGACGGTCCGAGGGTCATCGACTTCGGCATCTCCAAGGCCCTGGAGACCACCGGCGGTACCGATCTGACCAAGGCCGGGACCGTCCTCGGCACACCTGGCTTCATGTCGCCGGAGCAGGCGCTGGGGCAGTCGGTGGGCCCGCCCTCGGATGTCTTCTCGCTCGGTTCCCTGCTCGTCTACGCGGCCACCGGCGCCGGCGCCTTCGGTGACGGGCCCTCCCACGCGCTGCTGTTCCGGGTGGTGTACGAGGCACCCGATCTCGGCGCGGTGCCGGACGGGCTGCGGGGGCTGGTGCAGGACTGTCTGCACAAGTCTCCGGAGGCCCGCCCCACCGCCGATGCGCTTCTCGCGCGCCTCGCGGGCGTACCGCGGGCGGCGGTCCCCGACCCGCGCATCGCGCCGAGGACCGTGCCGACGACCGTTTCCGACGCGGATGCCCTGGCGGCCACCGGGCCGCAGCGAGGGAGCTCGACGGCCACGACCGAGCCACCCGAGCCGTCACCGCGCCGGCACCGGCCGGTTGCTGAACCGCCGGCCGCCCTCCCCACCTTCAGCGTGGAGAAATGGGGCCTCGCGGCGTGCCGGCGCCGCATGCGACGGCCGGCCGTGTCGGCGTTGACGGTCGCCGGCTTCCTGCTCTTCATCGGAGTGCTGGCCGAAGGGGCCCCGGCCGCGTTCGCGTTGCTGTTCCTCGCCATGCTGCTGCACCTGCTCTACGGGCTGAAGGTCTCGTTGCCGCTCCTCAGGCGCAGGGCACTGCGGGTCGGAGCGGACGGGCTCTTCGTACGGCACGGCCGACACACGCTCACGGTGCCCTGGCGGGACATCTCCTCCGTCACACTCACCGGAAAGCGGAACAGGCACAGCATCGACCTGACGGCGGCCCTCGAAGAAGGAACGGACACCCGGGTCCCCTCCCCGTTCCACGCCGGGACGGGCGTGCTGAAGTGCACGATCGTCTCCTCCGCGACGAACGAGACGGGCGCCCGCCTGGACGGCCTCGATACCGCACTGCGGCACTTCGCGGGCAGCCGCTACCAGTCGCTTCCCGTCGCGGGCTGACGACGCCGTACGGCCAACGGTGAGTCATGCGGCGCACCGTGGCCCGGTGGGCGGAAGCCGCGCCGGGCCACGGACGACAGTCGCGAGTAGCCGGGGCTCCTGGGAGGGCGCGCCGGCGCAGGCGGCATGGACCGTTCAGGCCGGCACTCAGCGCCACCAGACGCGGAGCTTGGTGGGCAACGACCTCAGGGCGTCCAACTCAGCCGCCGGCTCGGGCGCGGACACCTCGCTCCGCTGCCCCTCCACCAGCGGCGCGGAGCTGTAGGTCTTGCGCAGTGAGAAGTCCCAGCCAGAGCTGTCCGCGGGAGCACGTCCGGCCGTGACCTGCAACCGATGGAGCTCGTACCGGATCATGGCGGACGCCGGACCGCCGAGACCGGCCCCACGTTGTCCCACGAGGTGTGCAGCCGTGCTTCCGCGCAGACCAAGTCGACGAGTGAGGCGGCGGTCTCGCGGTCGGCGGACACCGCGGCCTGCTTGATGTCGAGCCAGGCCCACGACGTTGGTCGGCACGGGCCCTGCGGCGGCAGCCACGGAGCCCTGCGGCGAACTCTGATCCATTTGGTTGTCCACCGGGTCACTCCAGGGCGGGCATCGTTGGCGGGCCGCCGAGCGGTCACCAGTTCCACTCCACAGAAGATCGCTTCCTGGTCCGCCGCCGGCGACCGCCCGCCCACTCGTGAGCAGGGCGAACGTTGCCTGGTGCGGTGCTAGGACGACGGGTCCCTCCGGACCCGCGTCCTCACCCCGGGCGGCAGCAACTGTTCGCGCAGCGCCGTCAGTTGGTGTGAGGTCTCCACCGCGCGGGTCTCGTCCAGCGTGGTCAGGGCGAGCAGCAGGGCGTCGGCGATGACCAGGCCGGTCAGCGACTCGGCGGTGATGCCGGTGGGGGTGTGGGGCGCGGTCAGTACGGCTTCGACGCGGCCCTCGAAGGTGTGGCCGAGTTCATCGGTGACGAAGACGACCTTGGCGCCGACCGCGCGGGCCCGCTCGACCAGCACGGTGAACTCCGTCAGCGGGCGCCCCGGCTGGAAGACCACCACCGCGTCGCCGCGTCCCAGTGGCAGCAGCGCATCGGCGAATGCGAAGCCTGTCGCGCCCAGGAAGCGGGCCCGGCGGCCGGTGCGGGCGAGCATCAGGGCGAGGTGCCGGGCGGCGATCTCGGAGGCTGCGACGCCGTAGCAGAACACCTCCCCGGCCGGGGCGAGCGCGGCCACCGCACGCTGGAAGGACTCGGCGTCGGTCAGCCGCCGGGCGTGCCCGATCCGTTCCGCCGCCTCGTCGAAGACGTCGTCCCAGATGCCCGCGAGGTCCTTGCCGACATGGGCGATGCGCTGCCGCAGCCGGACCTCGGGGGCGACGGCGGTGGTGAAGTCGGTGGTCAGATCGCGCTTGAGGGCGGGCAGGCCCGCGTAGCCGATGCGCTGGAGGGCGCGTACGACGGTGGCGTTGCTGGTGCCGCTGGCGGTGCCGAGCTCCTGCGCGCTGGCGAAGAGCAGCTGCTCGGGCTCGGCCCCCACGAGGTACTGGGCCACTGCGCGTTCGGAGGTGGAGAGCTCGTCCCAGGCGTCACGGACGGCGGCTCGCAGCCGCGTCAAGCCGGTGCCCTCGCCCGCGGACTCTTCTGGAATCCCCATTACAACCCTTGACTTTCATGAGACCGGCATTACTCTCCTGGGCAACACGTTCCAAGAGACCCACTTGCTGAAATCGACGTTACAACACCACGCGTCCCGGCACCGGGTCCTGCGCAGGGAGAGACATGGCACAGCGCACCCTTCCGGTCATCGAGATCGCCGGTTCGCCGGCCGAGCGAGGCCGCCAGTACGGCGAGGCGGTGCGCGACCGCATCCACGCCGCGACCGCGTACTACGAAGCCGCCTTCGGCGCCTCCAGCGGGCTGACCTGGCAGCAGGTCACCGCCCGTGCCGCCCGCTGGCTGGCGCCGGTCCGCGACTACGCGCCCCACCTGGTCGAGGAGATGCAGGGGATCGCCGACGGCGCGGCCGTCGACCTGCTCGACATCCTCGCCCTCAACGCCCGTGGCGAGGTCATGTACGACAAGTCCTTCGCCAAGATCAGCGAGGCGGCCATGGCGGACGACGAGGAGCCCGCCGAGGGCTGCACCTCCTACGCCGCCTACGGGGAGGCCAGCGGCGACGGCCATGTCTACGCCGGGCAGAACTGGGACTGGCGGGCCGGCGTCGCCGACACCGTCGTGCTGATCCGGATCGTCCAGCCGCCCAAACCGACCCTGATCATGCAGGTCGAAGCCGGGCAGATCGGCCGCCAGGGCGCCAGCTCGGCCGGTATCGCGCTCAATGCCAACGGGCTCGGCGGGCGGTTCGACGACGCGATCGGACTGCCGCAGACCGTCGTACGGCGCAGCGTCCTGGACCAGGTCAGCATCACCGACGCCCTCGAAGTGCTGTGCCGCACCCGCGCGCACATCGCCAGCAACGCGCTGCTGACCTGTCGCGAGGGATTCGCCGTCGACCTGGAGACCACCCCGGCCGGGCACGGCTGGATGTACCCCACCGACGGGCTCCTGGTGCACGGCAACCACTACCAGGCCGGCGTGCCGGCCGAGCTCGCCGCCAGGTACCGCCCGGTGTCGTCCGACTCCCTGCTGCGGGTGCCGCGCGCCGAGGCCGGGCTGCGGGCACTGCGCACGTCCACCGGGCCCGACGAGTCGCGCAAGATCATCCGGCAGGCGATGTCGGACCACCTCGGCCACCCCGAGTCGCTGTGCACCCACCCCGATTCCCGGAAGCAGGCACTCCGGCACTGGACGACGCTGGTCTCCTCGTGCGTGGATCTGACCAGCGGCGAATACCACGCCACCGCCGGCACCCCCTGCGAGCACGCATACCAGCGGGCGCCGTGGAACCTCTACGACGGACCGGGGGCCCACCGATGAAGCGCACACCGGCCACTCCCCTGCTGGCCGCGGCCGTCGCCACCCTCGCCCTGGGGGCGGCGGGGTGCAGCGGCGCCACCAACGCCCTCGGCGGCGGCAAGCCCCTGAACGCCGCCGACCTCAAGCTCACCCCCACGACCGCCCAGGCCACCGGCCGGCTCGGCACCGTCAACTGGCTGCTGGAGGACGAACCGGACTCCCTCGACCTGGACACCCAGGGCACCAGCGCCGGTCGGACGGTCCTCACCAACGTCTGCGAGCGGCTCTACCAGCTTCAGCCCGATATGTCCGTCCGCCCCTTCCTCGCCCGCAAGGTCACCCGCCCCGATCCCACCACTCTGGTGCTGAGCCTGCGCGACGACGTCACCTTCCACGACGGCGCGAAGATGACCGCCGACGACGTGCTGTGGAGCCTGAAACGGCACGCCGACCCGGACATGGAGCAGGCCGACGAGTTCGGCAACGTCAAGAAGATGGCCAAGACGGGTCCGCACGAGATCACCGTGGTGTTCAAGCAGCCCGACGCCCTCTTCACCAAGGCGCTCGCGGGCGATGCGGGGCTGGTCTACCACCGCAGCCAGGTGCAGGCGGCCGGCAAGGACTTCGGTACCCCGGGGCGCGGCGACGCCTGCTCGGGCCCGTATGAGCTCAAGAGCTGGAAGTCGGGTGACTCGCTCACCATCCACCGCTACGACGGCTACTGGGGCGGCAAACCCCTGACCCGGCAGGTCGTCTTCCGCTGGGCCTCCGACAGCGCCTTCGTCAACGCCCTGACCACCGGCGCCGCCGACGGCGGCTACGCCGAAGCCCCCAACACCGCCGCCGCCCTGGCCGGCCGCAAGGGCCTCAGCGAGCACTACGGCCCCAGCACCGCCTCCCTCGCCCTCATCCCCACCGAGCGCGGCGGCCTCAAGGACCCAGCGATCCGTCGCGCGCTGTCCCTCGCTCTGGACCGCACCGGCATCGCCGCCTCCGGCTACGGCGGCCTCGTCCAGCCCTGGGCGACCCCCGTCGGCTCCGGTGCCTGGGGCTATGCGAAACCCGCCTTCGCCGCGGCACAGCGGAAGCTGAACGCCACCGCCCCCGAGCGGCCGGACGCCGCCGGCCTCGCACGGGCCAGGAAGCTGGTGAAGGAGGCCGGGGCGCCCGCCGAACCGATCGTCATCGGCACGGACGCGAGCCAGGGCCGCACCGTCATCGCCAACGCGGTGCGCGCCGCGCTCCAGCGCATCGGGCTCGCCGGAGTGATCAAGACCGTGCCGACCGCCCAGTTCGAGGAGTTCTACAGCTCCCCGCAGGCCCGCTCGGAGATCGATGTGCTGGTCGGCGACTGGTACATCTCCAAGAGCGACCCGATGGGCTTCTACGACAACGCCCTGTCGGACAGCCCCAACAACTGGGTCGGCTTCAAGAGCCGTTCGTACGACAGCACGGTGCACCAGGCGATGCGCACCCTGGACGACGGTGCGCGCGCCCGGCTCGCCGTACAGGTGCAGAAGGAGTTCGCCGACGCCGCGGTGTGGATCCCCGTCGCGCAGGTGCCTGCCGTGCTCGTCCTCAAGGACGGGCTGACCGGGCCGCCCGCTTCGCAGGCCCACCTCTATTACCCATGGGCCGCCGAGCTGGGTACCGAGCCCGGGTCCGCCCCCTCCCACCAGCCCCCAGGGAAGGACTGAACCGCCGTGGTCCGCAGACTCGTACGGCGCATCGCCGGCCTGATCGCGACGCTGTTCGCCGCTTCCTTCGTCATCTTCGCGTCCGTCTACGCCGCCCCCGGGGACCCGGCGGTCTTCCTCGCCGGCGGCCGCGACAAGCTCACCCCCGAGAAACTCGCCACCGTCCGTGCGCAGTACCACCTCGACGAGCCGCTGGTCGTCCAGTACGGCCGGTGGTTGTGGGACTGCGTGCACACCGACCTGGGGCGGTCCTTCCGATACGGCGACCAGGTGGCCGATCTGCTGGCCGCCCGGCTGCCCACCACCCTCGAACTCGTCGCTTACGCGACGGTGCTGTTCGTCCTGCTGGGTGTCGGCGCCGGGGTGCTGGCGGCGGTGCGCCGCGGCTGGGTGGACTCCGCCGTCGTCGGCGCCACCACCCTCGCCGGCTCCGTCCCCTCCTTCGTCGCCGCCATCGCGCTGATCTCGCTCTTCGGGGTGCAGCTCGGCTGGTTCCCGGTGACGGGTGGCGGAACGGGCTTCGCGGGAACGGTCCACCACCTCACCCTGCCCGCGCTGTCGATGGCACTGGGCGCGCTGGCGATCATCAGCCGGGTCACCCGGCAGGCCATGCTGGACGCCGCGGCCGCCGACCATGTGGAGGTCGCCCGTGCCTGTGGCGTCCCCGAGCGCGAGATCGTGCTGCGGCATGTGCTGCGCAACGCCCTCGGCCCGATCGTGACGATGTGCGGTCTGGTCACCGCCGGCATGCTGGCCGGCACCGTCGTCATCGAGACCGCCTTCGGGATCAGCGGCATCGGCTCGCTGCTCGTCGGGGCCATCAACACCCATGACTTCCCGGTCGCCCAGGCCGTCCTGCTGCTGATGGTCACCGGCTACATCCTCGCCACCACCGTCGTCGACCTCGTGCACCCGCTGCTCGACCCGCGGATCAAGGCCGCAAGGAGCACCGTATGACCTCCCTCAGCCCGGCGGCGGGGCCCGGCCCCGTAGTTGCCGCCGCTCCCCGCCCGCGGACCAAGCGTCCGGTCGGTCCCACGGCCGCCGCCGGTTTCCTCGCGCTGGTGGTGCTCGCCGCGCTCGGCGCGCCGCTGCTCGCCCCGTACGCGCCGGACGCCATCGATCTGTCGTCCTCACTCACCGGCACCGGCCGGGAGCATCTGCTGGGCACCGACGCCTCGGGCCAGGACCTGCTCAGCCGGGTCCTCTACGGGGCCAGGACCAGCCTGATCGCACCGCTGCTGCTGCTCGCGCTGGCCGCCGTGCTGGGCGTCACCCTGGGCACCGTCGCCGCCTGGCGCGGCGGCTGGGTCGACACCCTGCTCAGCCGGGTCACCGACGTCATGTACGCGTTCCCCGGGCTGCTGTTCGTCGTGCTGATCATCGCGGTCTTCGGCTCCGGCATCACCACCTCGGTGATCGCCCTGGGGCTGGCCTTCGCCCCCACCATCGCCAAATACACCCGCAGCATCGCCCTCGCCGAACGCGCCAAGCCCTATATCGACGCCTACCGCGTCCAGGGGATGGGCGGTGCCCGGATCTGTGTCCGCCACCTCGTCCCCAACCTCGGCCGGTCCCTCGTCGGCTACCTCGTCGTCCTCTTCGGGGAGGCCCTGATGAGCCTGGCCACGCTCAGTTATCTGGGCTTCGGCACCCAGCCGCCCAGCTCCGACTGGGGGCTGATGGTGCAGGAGGGCCAGGCCGCGATCGTCCAGGGGGCGCTGCTGCCGGCCATGGTGCCGGGCTGTGCCGTGGCCGCCGTCGTGGTGGCCTTCAATGTCGCCGGTGTCCGGGCCGCCGACCGACTCTCCGCCAAGGGGTAGCCACCATGCCGAACCCGACCACGCACCCCGCCGCCGCCCCTTCCACGCCCCCGCCGGACGCCGCCCCGCTGCTGGACATCGACCGGCTGACCCTCCACCTGCCCGGCACCGCCCGCCCCGTCCTCGCCGAGGTCTCGCTGCGCGTCGGCCCCGGCGAAATCGTCGGCCTGGTCGGGGAGTCCGGATCGGGCAAGTCCACCACCGCCAAGGCCGCACTGCGACTGCTGCCCGAGGGCGCCCGCGCCGAGGGCACCGTCCAGGTGTCCGGCGCCGATGTGCTGTCCCTGAGCGGGGCGGCACTGCGCGCACACCGCGCCGGCTCCGTCGCCATGGTCCACCAGGACCCGCGCTCGGCTCTCAACCCGGTCCGCAGGATCGGCGACTTCCTCGCCGAACGGCTCGCCCGCAGCGGACTCGACCGCGCCGCCGTACGCGCCCGCACCCTCGAACTCCTGGGCACCGTGGGCCTGCCCGACCCGGAGCGCCGTATCCGGCAGCGTCCCCACGAACTCTCCGGCGGCATGCTGCAACGCGTCGTCATCGCCGGCGCGCTCGCCGCCGCGCCCCGGCTGCTGCTCGCCGACGAGGCCACCAGCGCGCTGGACGTCACCACCCAGGCCGAGATCCTCGCCCTGCTGCGCACCCTGCGCGACGAGCACGGCATGGGCCTGCTCTTCATCACCCATGACCTTCAACTGGCCGCCGCCTACTGCGAGCGGGTGTACGTCATGTACGCGGGCCGGGTCGTCGAGGAACAGCCGGCCGCTGCCCTGTTCAGCGCGCCGCGGCACCCCTACACCCGCGGGCTGCTGGCCTGTTCACCCGACCTGGCCGAGGCACCGCGCGTGCTGCGCCCCATCCCGGGCCGCCCGCCGTCCCTCGCCGACACCCTCCCCGGCTGTCCCTTCCACGCGCGCTGCGCACACGCCGACGACGACTGCGCGACCTGGACGCCGGCCCCGGCCCCGCTCCCCGGCGGCGGCTCCGCGTCCTGCCGCAAACTGCCGGACGACCCGGCACCGACCGCCTCCCCGCCCCCGCCCTCGTACGAGAAGAGGCAGCCATGACCGGCGCACACCCGCTCCACGACCCGGCACACCGGCCCGCGCACGACGGTCCGCCCGTTCTGGCGGCCGAGGGTCTGGCGAAGACGTATCCCCTGCCGGGCGGTGGCCGGCACCGTGCCGCTGACGGGATCTCCTTCGCGCTGCCGCGCGGCGGTTCGATCGGGATCGTCGGGGAGTCCGGGTCCGGCAAGACGACCGTGGCCCGGATGCTCGTCGGACTGGTGCGTCCCGACGCCGGCACGGTGACCGTCGACGGGCACGCCCGCGCACCCCGTACGCCACGGGGCCGGGCAGCGCGGCTGGCCAGGGCCCGGGACATCCAGATGGTCTTCCAGGACCCCTATGTCTCGCTCGATCCCCGGCTCACCGCACGCCAGTGTCTGCACACCGCGCTGCGGCTGCACGGCACGGCACCACGGCACGCCGAACAGCGGGCGACGGAGCTGTTCGACCAGGTGGGGCTGGGGACGCGGGAGGCCGGCGCCCGGCCGCACGGACTCTCCGGCGGCCAGCGGCAGCGCCTCGCCATCGCCCGTGCGCTCGCCGTCGATCCCAAGGTGCTCGTCCTGGACGAGGCGGTGGCCGCCCTGGACGTCTCCATCCAGGCGCAGGTCCTGCAACTGCTGGCCGGGATCCGCCGCGACACGGGGGTGGCGCTGGTGTTCGTCAGTCACGATCTGGCCGTGGTCCGCCACCTCACCGATGAGACGCTGGTGATGCGGCGCGGCCGCGTCGAGGAACAGGGGCCCACGGAACAGGTGCTCGCCGAGCCCGCCGCTCCGTACACCCGGGCGCTGCTGGCGGCCGTGCCACACCGGGGCTGGGACCCCGCAACGGCGACAGCTGCCGCCGCCGCGGCGGGGTTGAGCGCGTAGCGATCTCTTGCGGCGACGCCGCCCCTGGGGGCATCGCGATCACGGGCGAGTGGCCATCAACAGATCGACCACGCGCCCCACCCCCCCAGTCGGGGGTGGGGCTGTCTCCACCGGAACCGAAGAGACCTCCCTCCCTGGCCCGCCCCCGGCCCGGCTCAGGCCGACTGAATCGCGTGCAGCATGTTCAGGCGGGCCGCCCGGCGGGCGGGCCAGATCGCGGCCAGGACTCCGATCACCAGTGCCAGCGCCAGGAAGGCGCCGAGCCTCCCCCACGGCAGGACCGTCTCGTACAGCGGCATGGACGCCGTCGTCAGGCTGCCTCCGGCCCAGGCCAGGAAGATGCCCGTGCCGATCCCGAGCACCGCACCGAACAGTGAGATCACCACCGACTCCAGCCGGACCATCTGCCTGACCCCGGAGCGGTCGAGGCCGATGGCCCGCAGCATCCCGATCTCGCGGGTGCGCTCGAAGACCGACATGGCCAAGGTGTTGACGACGCCGAGGATCGCGATGATGACGGCCATGCCGAGCAGCCCGTACATCATGTTGAGGACCATGGTGAGGGGCCCGTTGTTCTCCTTGACGAGCTGCTCCTGGCTTCGGACCTTCAGCAGCGGGCTGTCGCCGAGCGCGGCGCGGATCTTCCGCTCGAGGCCGTGGGCCTGGCCGGTCTCGGCCCTGACCAGTACGTTTTCGAGCTCTTTGGAGCTGGTGGAGTACGGGAGCACATCGGAGAGCGTGCCCAGCGCGTCATCGGCGGCGCGGGTTCTGGCGTAGATACCGACGACCGTCAGCTTCTTCCGGGCCTTACCGGTGTCCGTACTGGTGTCCTTGGCGGAGTCCGTACCGGTGCCCGTACCGGAGGTCGTGCCGGAGGTCGTGCCGGAGTCCGTGCCGTTGCCCAGCTCGGCGTCGATGGTGCCGCCGACGTGGAGCCCGGCCTGTTGGGCGAACTCGTCGGAGACCGCGATCCTCCCCGGGCCGATGTCGGACAACGAGCCTGCCTGGAAGTCGAGTTGCGCGGCCGTGCCGAACGCCTTCGGGTCCGTGCCGGTGATCACGGCGTACCGGCCCTGGGTGTCCAGGCCCGCCGACGTGACGGGGGCGGCCGCGGCGACCCCGGGCACCCGGGCCACCTTGCCGGCCGCGTCCGCGTCGAGACCGCGGGTGGTGCTGTTGGTGACCTTGTAGTCGGCGGCCAGGCCCTGGGTGGCTTCCCTGACCATGGCGCGCTGGGCGGAGTGCCCGCCGACGGTCAGGCCGGTGATCAGGGCGAGCCCGATCATCAGGGCCGATGCGGTGGCGGCGGTGCGGCGCGGGTTGCGCAGTGCGTTCTCCTTGGCCAGCTTGCCGCTGACACCGAACCAGCGGGTGGTGGCCCTGCCCGCCAGGGTGATCAGCGGCCTGGACAGCAGCGGGGCCAGCACGATCACGCCGAGGAGGGTCAGTACGCCGCCGAGCATCGCGGTCATCAGATGGGACTCGGTGCTGGTCCTGAGCGTGGAGACGTAGAACATCACCAGCACCCCGGCCGCGGTGAGCAGCGTGCCGAGCACATTGCGGACCACCAGGGCGCGGGCGGGCGGGGCCTGGTCGACGCTGCTGAGCACCGCTACGGGGGCGATCTTCGCGGCCTTGCGGGACGGCAGCCAGGCGGCCAGGACCGTGACGGCGACGCCGACCGCGAGGGACGACAGCGGGGCCGCGGGTGTGATGACCAGCGGTCCGTCGGGCAGTCCGGCGCCAGTCGTATTGAGCAGCGGGCGCATGACGGTGGCGATGCCGAGGCCGAGCGCGAATCCGGCGGCGGAGGCCACGAGGCCGAGCAGCGCGGCCTCGATGAGGACGGAGCGGACGACCTGGCGGCGCGAGGCACCCACGGCCCGCATCAGCGCGATCTCGCGGCTGCGCTGGGCGATGAGCATGGTGAAGGTGTTGGCAATGAGGAACACACCGACGAACAGCGCGATTCCGGCGAAGACCAGCAGTGTCTTGGTGAGGGACTGGGTGTTCTTCGCGATCTGGGCGGCCTGCTCGGCGGCCAGGTCCGTGCCGCTGGTGGCGCGGGCACCCTTGCCGGGCAGCAGCGCCCGCACTCGGTCGGTCAGCGCGCCCTCGTCGGTACCGTCCTGGGCCGCGACCGCGATCTCGTCGAACTGGCCGGGGTGGCGGAACAGTTTCTGTGCGGTCGCGGTGTCGAAGAGCGTCAGGGTGCCGCCGGCGGTGACCTGTGGGTCGTCCGTGGTGACGATGCCGACCAGCTTCTTGGTCAGGGCGGGGCCGTCGGTGGCGAAGCGGACTGTGTCGCCGATCCGGTAGCCGGCCTTCTCGGCGGTCTTGCCGTCCAGTGCCAACTCGCCCTCGGCAGCCGGAACGCGGCCTTCCTTCAGCGGGAAGTGGCTGTCCTTGCCGTCCTTGTCCCGCAGGTAGTTGGTGGCCAGGTTCTGCGAGTTGTCGCCGGCGTTGACCGGGCGGCCGTCCCTGCCTGCCAAGGTGGCTTCGCCGTTGACGGCGGGGCGCACCGAGGCGACGCCGGGCAGCGCGCGGATCTTCCGCGCCAGCGCGGTGTCCAGGGCGGTGGTCCGCCGGCCTCCTTCTCCGCCTGCCGGGGTGGCGGGGGCCTCCTCCGCTCGCACGGAGACGGCCACGCCCTTGAGGCTCTTGGCGGAGGCGTTGCGGAAAGCGGTCGCCGTGGTGTCGGCGAAGACGAGGGTGCCGGAGACGAAAGCGACACCGAGCAGGACCGCGAGGGCGGTCATGATCAATCGGGCTTTGTGCGCAAGCACGTTGCGCAGAGCGGTACGCAGCATGGTGATGTGTCAGTCCTGGAAGTATCGGGAGATAGCTGGAGTAGCCGGAGTAACCAGTGGAGGCGGGGGGACTTACGGGATGACGGGAGAGGAAGACGTGCGAGAGAGCCGCGTCAGTTCGTCCGTCCCTGGGTCTCGAAGTGCCGCATGCGGTCGAGCACGGCCTCGGGGGTGGGGGCGGGCAGATCGTCGGTGAGCCGTCCGTCGGCGAGGAAGACCACCCGGTCCGCGTAGGAGGCGGCCACCGGGTCGTGGGTGACCATCACGACCGTCTGCCCCAACTCGCGTACGGAGTCCCGCAGAAAGCCCAGGACTTCCGCACCGGAACGGGAGTCGAGGTTGCCGGTCGGCTCGTCCGCGAAGATGATTTCCGGACGCCCGGCCAGCGCGCGGGCCACGGCGACGCGCTGCTGCTGCCCGCCGGAGAGCTGCGAGGGGCGGTGCCGCAGCCGCCCGGAGAGCCCGACGGTCCCCACGATCAGCTCCAGCCACTCCTGATCAGGCTTACGGCCGGCGATATCCATCGGCAGCGTGATGTTCTCGACGGCGTTCAGCGTGGGCAGCAGGTTGAACGCCTGGAAGACGAAGCCGAGCTTCTCCCTGCGGAGCCTGGTGAGCTGACGGTCTCCCAAGCGGGACAGCTCGGTGTCACCGATACGGGCCGATCCCTGGGAGATGGTGTCGAGCCCGGCCATGCAGTGCATCAGCGTCGACTTGCCGGAGCCGGACGGCCCCATGATCGCGGTGAACCGGCCGCGCCCGAACTCGACGGTCACCGAGTCGAGGGCGACGACGCGGGTCTCGCCCTCGCCGTAGACCTTGGTCAGCCCCGTCGCGCGGGCGGCGACGCCGGAAGAGGCGCCGAGGCGGGTGGCAGCAGTGGCAGGGTGCGACATGGGTACTCCTGGGAAGGGTGCGGGACTCCCGACCATCGTGTCCGCGAGGCACCCCCGGATCCGTCGCCCTCAGGTCGGGACTGCGCCGCCTGCCCAAGGACAGACCCGCCCCAGTCCTGTCGTCCTCATGGACCACAGCTCCTCTGCCCGAAGAGAGAGCGCCGACAGCCCTGCCTGCCCGGAGAGCCCATGCCCCGACCTGGGAGGCGCTCAGTCCATCAGCCCGGCCTGGTGCGCCAGCAGCCCCGCCTGCACCCGGCTGCTGGAACCCGTCTTCTCCAGGATCGACCGGACATGGCTCTTGACGGTCCCCACGCCGATGCCGAGCCGACTGCCGATCTCCGCGTTCGACAGCCCCTCCCCCAGGGTGACCAGCACCTCCCGCTCCCGGTCCGTCAGCCCCGCCACCCTGCTGTCCGGAGCCGGGGGCCCGGCCCCGCCGCCGCTCAGCATCCGGCGGATGACGGTTCCGGTGACGCCGGGTGAGAGCACGGCGTCCCCCGCGGCCGCGGCCCGTACCGCACTGATCAGCTCCTGCGGCCCCTCGTCCTTGAGCAGGAAGCCGGTGGCACCTTCCCGCAGGGCCCTGGTGACGTTCTCCTCGTCGCCGAAGGTGGTGAGCATGACCACCTGCGGTGCTGGGGTGAGGGCGACCAGCGGTTCGATGGCTGCGAGCCCGTCGAGTACGGGCATGCGGATGTCGAGGAGCACCACATCGGGCCGGTGCTCGGCGGCGAGCCGGAAGGCGTCGGCGCCGTTTGCCGCCTCGCCCACCACCTCGATGCCGTCGGCGTGCCGGAGGATCAGCCGGAGGCCGTGCCGGATCATCTCCTCGTCATCGGCGAGCAGCACCCGGATCACGGAACCCGCCCCGGAGCGCACGGAGTTGGCCTGGTCAGTCATGCTTCCTGCTCCCATGGGGCGGTTCGGTCGCCTTTTCGGTCACTATAGGGACCGTGAAACGGTCAATCGCGATCAGCGTGTCCGCACGGAAGCAGTATCGGACGATCTCCAGCCGCCCGCCCTCCGCCCGGTCCGTGTAGGGATACAGGCAGCCCGTGGCGGAACCCGGCCGCGGTGGCTCGCGCCCGGCGGCGGCCGCGCGCGCCACGTCGTCGTCCGGTGCCACGGCGCGCAGCACCCGCTCCTTGGTCATCCCCACCCGGGGCTTTTCGGGGCTCCGGTACGCCAGGTCATAGCGTGAGTGGGAGACCAGCAAGACCCCGAACAGCATCATCACGCCCACCCCCACCAGGCCGAGCAGCCCGGTGACGGCGCCGGCAAGGCGCCGCTGGAAGGCGGAGAGCCCGCCGCCGGGCTCGTCGACGGCGGCCGGCCCGGCGTCGTACGGTGCCGCCTCCGCCGTCTCCGCTCCGGGCCCGGGGTCGGCGGGGAGGCCGGCCGTCACGGCGAAGCCGCCACCGGGCGTCCGGTGTGCCTCCAGGCTGCCGTTGAGCAGCGCCACGCGCTCCCGCAGCCCGGTCAGCCCGCGTCCGGAACCGAGCCCGGTCGCGGCGGCGGGCGGCACGGGCGGCACTCCGTTGCGTACCCGCACCTCCACCCGCTCATCGGTATGGCGGACGACGACGGTCACATGGGCCCCGGTCGCGTACCGGTGCACGTTGGTGAGCGACTCACGCACCACCCGGTGCACCGCCCGCCGCACCCGGGCCGGCCGCGCGTCGAGATCCTGCCCCTCCCAGCAGAACTCGACGGGAATGCCGACGCCGCGCGACTCCTCCACCAGCGCCTCGATGTCCGCACGCGTACCCGTCGCGTCGGTCAGCGCCTCGGTGCCGGTATCCCTCCCCAACGGGCCCAGGACCCCCAGCACCTCCCTCAGCTCCTGCATCGCATCACGGGCGGCACGGCCCACCACGGCGGCCTCGTCCCGCAGACCGGGGGCCTCCTTGAGCAGCGCCATCTCCAGTCCGCCCGCATGCAGGGAGACCAGGCTCAGCCGGTGCCCGACCAGATCGTGCATCTCCGCTGCGATACGCGACCGCTCCCGCACACGGGACTCGCTGTCCGCGAGCCGCTGCGCCTCCTCGGCAGCTGCCGTCCGCTCCCGCAACGCCCGCAGCAGCCGGTCCTGCTGTCCCGCGGCGACGCCGACCAGCCCTGGCACGACGACCGTAATGACGGCGAGCACCGCACTCAGCGCCAGACCGAACAACCAGCTGCCCAGCTCCAGATGGGGCGCGGACACCACACAGACCGCCATCGCCGCGGCCGCCGCCCCGAGCAGCAGCCCGGCACGCCGTCGCGGCGTCTCCAGCTGCCGGGCCGCCGTGTAGGCGGCCACCGCGGTCAGCAGCGCCACCGCGGGCACCGCCCCCATCAGCGCCGCCAGCCCGAGCACACTGGCCACCGGGAACCGGCGCCGCACCAGCACCAGCGCCACGCCGACGAGCGCCAGGGCCGGCGCCCCGCCCGTCAGCCGCGCCTCGATCCACGACTCGCCCTGGTACGTGAGCAGCACCAGCGCCCCGGCCAGGACCGCCTCACCCGCCGCACGCCACAGCTGTCGCCCCTGCTCCCCCGGCCCCGCGAAGGGGCTGCGGGACGGGCTGTTCTCGCTGACCGGTGGAGCGCTGGACGACATGACGTCGATTATCGGGGGCTTCACCACGGGTTGCCCTGCGCCTTGCGGACGATCCGCCTCTACCGAAAGACAGAGGCCGCCCTACCCGAAAGACAGTCGGCGGACCGGTCGAGGGGCCGGCCGGCGGACCAGTCGACGGGGCGGTCGGCGGACCTGCCCGGCAAAGAGACACGCCCTAGGGTCACAGCATGCGCATCGTCTCGGAGCCGCGGACCCTGGGCGATGTGCTGGACTGCCTGGTCACGGTGGGTGCGCTGCTGGGCGTACGCGAACCGGCCGAGGAGCGGCGGGAGCTCCTGCGCGCACGCCTGGCAACGGTGGAGCGGCTGACCGCCGGACTGCCGCGGCCGCGCGTGGTGGCCATCGAGTGGCTCGACCCGCTCTGGCCCGCGGGGCACTGGGTGCCCGAGCAGGTCACCTGCGCAGGCGGCACGCCGCTGCTCGCGGCGCCGGGCGAGCACACCAGACCGATGGAGTGGGCAGCGGTACGCGCCGCGCGCCCCGACGTCCTCCTCGTGCTGCCCTGCGGCTTCAGCCCCGACCGGACGCTGCGGGAGCGCGGTCTGCTCACCGAACTGCCGGGCTGGGACGAGCTGCCCGCCGTGCGCAAGGACGCCGTCTGGGTCCTGGACGGGCCCGCCTACTTCAACCGGCCGGGTCCCCGGGTGGTACGGGGTGCGGAAGTCCTGGCCCACGTCCTGCACTCCGCCGACGCGGGCGACCCCGTGCTGCCGGGTGAGGCGACCCGGCTGTCCGCGGCGGAAGGCTGAGAGCGGGAGGCTGCCGGGTCCAGGAGCCGGCCCCGCTCAGGCCGGTGTGTCCGCCACGGGGTAGGGCACGAAGGTGCTGCTGTTCTCATTGATGGCCAGCGGCTGCCCCAGCGGCGGTACGGCACGCTGAGGGCAGTCGAGGCGCTCGCAGATGCGGCAGCCCATGCCGATGGGGGTGGCGGCGGCGGTGTTGTCGAGGTCGAGGCCGTCGGAGTAGACCAGCCGGGAGGCGTGGCGGATCTCGCAGCCGAGGCCGATGGCGAAGGTCTTGCCGGGCTCGCCCCAGCCGCCGCGGTGGCGGGTGACCGCGCGGGCGGTCCACAGGTAGCGCCGGCCGTCCGGCATGGCGGCGATCTGGACGTGGATACGGCCGGGAGCGGCGAACGCCTCGTACACGTTCCACAGCGGGCAGGTGCCACCGGCGCGCGAGAAGTGGAAGCCGGTGGCGGATTGCCGCTTCGACATGTTGCCGGCCCGGTCGACGCGTACGAAGGAGAACGGCACGCCCCGCAGCCGGGGGCGCTGAAGCGTGCTGAGGCGGTGGCAGACGGTCTCGTAGCCGAGGCCGAACTGGTCGGTGAGCCGCTCGATGTCGTAGCGGCCCTCCTCCGCTGCGGTGTGGAAGGCGCGGTAGGGAAGGATCAGTGCGGCGGCGAAGTAGTTCGCCACGCCGATCCGGGCGAGCGACCAGGTGTCGGAGCCCTCTGCATAGTCCTCGGCCGCCAGCTCGGACAGCTCGTCGCCGAATTCGAGCAGCGCGAGCTGGGTGGCCATCCGGAAAGCCTGCTGGCCCGGACGCAGCAGACTGGACAGATGCAGCACCCGGGCCACGGGATCGTAGCGGTGCGGTTGTTCCGAGTCCGACGCTATGCGTACCCCGTGGTGTCCGGTGAGCCGTGCGGACAGGACCCGCAGGACCTCACCGGGGCGGATGCCGATGTCGCGGGCCAGGCCCTCCGCGGCCAGGTCGGCATCGTGGAGGTAGTTCTGCCGCCGGTAGAAGAACTCACGGATTTCCTCGTGCGGCGACCGCGGCAGGGCCAACTCGTGCCCGTCCCGGCCCTCGGCGGCCACGGCCAACTGCTGGGTCAGGGCGTGGTTGCGCCGGCCGAGCTCCAGCAGGACCGAGGCCGCGGCCGGCATCTGGGTGGCCAGTTGCGCCAGGTCGGACGGGGAGACCTGGGCCGTGGCGACCTCGTTCGCGAGGGTTTCGCGCAGGTCGGCGACGAGGCGGCTGGTGTCCCGCTCCGAGAAGAAGCTCGCGTCGACGCCGAAGGTCTCGGTCAGCCGCAGGAGCACCGGGACGGTGAGCGGCCGTGAGTCATGCTCCATCTGGTTGAGGTAGCTGGGCGAGATCTCCAGCCTCCGCGCAAGCTCCGCCTGACTGAGCCTGCGCTCCTCCCGCAACCGCCTCAGTCGCGCGCCCGCATAGATCTTGCTCACCGGAACTCTCCTTCGCCGATGCCCGAGCCTACGCGGAACAGCTCCCTCAGGCGAGGTTGGCAAACTTAACAAAGTGCCGGGGAAAGATTCGCGGAAGTTGGCATTCATCCCTGCTTGTTGGCACTAAGTGCCACTGCCAGAGTCGTCCTACGGCCCGCCGCACCGCGGCAGCCGAACCGGGACTCCGGAGCGATATCACGCCCTGACGTCGCACGATTCGGTGTCTCGGCCCGGCGCTCCGGGCGCATTGCTCACCGTTCCACACACCGGGCGGGGCGGCGGGCCGTGTGCACCACAGGCGGCACCAAGTGACATGCGTTTGCACACTTCACAGGCATGACAAGCACGATGCACTTCACGCGATCCGGGAGACGGTCATGACGCAGGCAGGGACGACGAAGGCGACGGCCGAGGAGCTGGCGCAGCGGTGGGCAACGGACCCGCGCTGGAAGGGGATCGAGCGTACCTACACCGCAGAGGATGTCGTGCGGCTGTCCGGCAGCGTGCGCGAGGAGCACACCCTCGCCCGCCGGGGCGCCGAGCGGCTGTGGCGGCAGCTGCACACCCAGGACTACCTTCACGCCCTCGGAGCGTTGACCGGCGGCCAGGCGGTGCAGCAGGTCAAGGCCGGCCTTCAGGCCATCTACCTCTCCGGGTGGCAAGTCGCGGCGGACGCCAACCAGGCCGGCCACACCTACCCCGACCAGAGCCTCTACCCCGCCAACTCCGTCCCGCAGGTGGTGCGCCGGATCAACAACGCGCTGCTGCGCGCGGACCAGATCGCCACCGCCGAGGGCGGATCGGACACCACCGACTGGCTCGCGCCGATCGTCGCCGACGCGGAGGCCGGCTTCGGCGGGCCGCTCAACGCCTTCGAGCTGACCAAGGCGATGATCGAGGCCGGCGCCGCCGGTATCCACTACGAGGACCAGCTCGCGTCCGAGAAGAAGTGCGGGCACCTGGGCGGCAAGGTCCTGGTGCCCACCGGCCAGCACATCCGCACCCTCAACGCCGCCCGCCTCGCCGCCGATATCGCCGATGTGCCGACCGTGATCGTGGCCCGTACGGACGCGCTCGCCGCGAATCTCCTCACCAGCGACATCGACGAGCGCGACGCCCAGTTCGTCACCGGCGAGCGGACCGCCGAGGGCTTCTACCGGGTCCAGAACGGCATGGCCCCGGTCATCGCCCGCGGCCTGGCCTACGCCCCGTACGCGGACCTCATCTGGGTGGAGACGGGCACGCCCGACCTGGCGCAGGCCCGGGAGTTCGCCGAGGCCATCCACGCCGAGCACCCCGACCAGATGCTCGCCTACAACTGCTCGCCGTCCTTCAACTGGAAGGCCGCCCTCGACGACGACCAGATCGCCAAGTTCCAGCGGGAACTGGCCGCGATGGGCTACCGCTTCCAGTTCATCACCCTGGCCGGGTTCCACTCCCTCAACCACGCGATGTTCGACCTGGCCCGCGGCTACGCGGAGTCCGGTATGACGGCCTACGTCGACCTCCAGGAGAAGGAGTTCGCCGCCCAGGAGCAGGGTTTCACCGCCGTCAAGCACCAGCGCGAGGTCGGCACCGGCTACTTCGACCAGGTCTCCACCGCCCTCAACCCGGCCTCCTCGACCACCGCGCTGCGCGGCTCCACCGAAGAGGAGCAGTTCCACTAGGAACGGCCCGGTCTCTCCGGGCGACCCGGGCCCGTTGACCCGGCTGTTCACCGGGCTGTCGGCCCGGCTGTTGACCCCTGTGGCTCGGCGCGTATGCGTCCAGCCACCGCATATCCAGGTGCGGGCCGGACGGCCGTCCGCGTCCGGCCCGCACCGCTCCCCCGCTCCACCGCGCCCGTTGAGGAGATGCGCATGTCCACCACCGAACTCACCAGCCGTGTCCAGGTGCTCGGCGCCCCGGGCGACCGCTTCGACGAGATCCTCACGCCCGCCGCCCTCGATTTCCTCGGGCGCCTCGCCGGCACCTTCGCCGACCGGTACCGCGACGTCCTCACCGAGCGCCGCCGCCGCGCCCTTCGCCTCTCGTCCGGATCCCCGCTCGACTTCTCACTGGCCACCTCCGCCCTCCGGGCCGATCCGCACTGGCGGGTCGCCCCGCCCGCGCCGGGGCTCGCCGACCGCCGGGTGGAGATCACCGGGCCGCCGGAGCGGCGGATGACCATCGACGCGCTCAACTCCGGGGCGCAGGTGTGGCTGGCCGACTTCGAGGACGCCACCTCCCCCACCTGGGACAACATCATCGGCGGCCAGCTGAACCTGCGGGACGCCATCGAGCGGCGGATCGACTTCACGACGCCCGACGGCAGGGAGTACCGCCTCGGCGACCAGCTCGCCACCATCGTCGTGCGGCCTCGGGGCTGGCACCTCACCGAAGATCATCTCCTCGTCGACGGGCGCCCCGTGCCCGCCTCGCTCGTCGACTTCGGCCTCTACTTCTTCCACTGCGCCCAGCGGCAGATCGATGCCGGATCCGGCCCGTACTTCTACCTCCCCAAGCTGGAGAACGCCTACGACGCCCGCCTGTGGAACGACGTCTTCGTCTCCGCCCAGGATCTGCTCGGCATCCCGCGGGGCACCATCCGCGCCACCGTCCTGATCGAGACGGTCACCGCGGCCTTCGAAATGGAGGAGATCCTCCACGAGCTGCGTGAACACAGCGCCGGGCTCAACGCGGGGCGCTGGGACTACCTCTTCAGCCTGATCAAGATCTTCGCGCATCGCCCCGACTTCTCCCTCCCCGACCGGACGAAGGTCACCATGACGGCACCCTTCCTGCGCGCCTACACCGAACTCCTCGTGCGCACCTGTCACAAGCGCGGCGCGCACGCCATCGGCGGCATGGCCGCCCACGTCCCCGGACACGACGCGCAGGCCGACGGGGCGGCGCTCGCCAAGGTGCGTCTCGACAAGGAGCGCGAGGCCGAGGACGGCTTCGACGGGACGTGGGTGGCCCACCCCGGGCTCGTCCCCTTCTGCCGCGGCATCTTCGACGGTGTGCTGGGCGGGCGCCCGCACCAGATCGACCGCACCCGGGACGACGTGGACGTCTCGGCCGACGAGCTGCTGGCCGTTCGGCGCACCGCCGGGCCACCCACCGAGGACGGCGTCCGCGCCAACATCTCCGTCGCGCTGCGCTACTTCGACGCCTGGCTGCGCGGCACCGGTGCCGTGCTGAAGCTCGCCGACCTGATCGGCCTGGACACCGTGGCCTCCATCGCACGGTCCCTCTACGACGAATTCAAGGAACCCCTCTACGCACCGCCGGCGCTGCTCCTGCGGATGGTGGAGGCGGGGCTGCTCGGCCGCAAGACGGGCCGGGGGTTCCACACATACGACCGGGGCTGAGGGACCCCGGTACGCGGCCGGGGTGAGGGCCCCGGTTGCCGCCGGACGGGCGCGGAGCAGAACTGAGGCTGCTCCGCGCCCGCGGTGTTTGCGGCCGGGCCGGCTCAGCGCACCGTTTGGTCGCCGTCGGGCAGATCCTCGACCGTCACCTTTCCTCGCGGCACGTCGAGTCCGTCCGCCACCACCCTGGCCAGGCCGTCCGGGTCGGGCTCAGTGGGTACGGGTACCTGCGCGCCCTCCGGGTAACTCTCGATCGCCTTGGCGAAGTAGCTCGGATCCCAGGCGCCGACGGCACCCCTGACCTCCACCGCGCGTACCCCACGGCCCCCGATCCGCTGCTTGACCGCGGCGAGGATCCGATCCGACCGGTACTCCCCCGGCACCTGAAACAGGCTGGCGTGCGCGCCCACCATTCCGCCGCCCTGGAGGCGGATGGTCACCGTCAGACAGCTGGTCACGCCGGGGTAGGTGAGGCTGCCACCGGGCCCGACCTCGTCGACCTGCCCCTCGCCGACCCTGATGTTCGTGCTCGCGGGCGTGACGGGCCCCGGGGTACGGGCCGGAGACGTCACCGGCCCCGGAAGGTAGCCGCTCGCGACCGCGGGCCGAGCCCGTGCCATGGCCACCCCGGTGGAACTCCCGTATGCCAGCAGCGCTGTGACGAGTAACCACGCCGTGCCGTTCACTCGCGGTATTCGCATGACTCGTACCCACCGCAGCTGCCCCGTCGACGCCACATTGCCTTGCACCGCCATGACGTGTCTTCTTCCCATCCTGCTTCCGTCCCGCTGTCGTCGCGATTCCCTGCCGACGACGGATAGTTGCAGAGCAGCTCCACCGCCGGCAGACGGGCCTCTCCCCCCCCCAACTCCCGCAGTGCGTCCTGCGCGCGCCAACAGCCCGCGGCTCATCCCGGCCGGCGACGGCCCCCTCTCGATCGCGCTCTCCCGGGACGGCCTCGGGCCGCGCACTGGTCGCCAACCGTACGGCCGCCACGGTCACCGTCGTCGATCCGCACAAGGGCACCGTCGTCAACACCTTGACCACCGGCGCCAACCCCACCACGTCGAACGGCGGACAGCACGGCGTACGTGGCCGAAAAGTCGGGTTCCGGACCCGAGGGCCAGGATGCCCTGCGTCGCTTCCGCCTTGGGCGCTGACGGCCGCCGCCTCAGTCCGGCTCGACGACCAGGCCATGTCGTTCGGTCCACCTGAGCGGCGGTCCGGCATCGGCCGGAACCGGCCTCCCGCATCACACCGTTGACGAGCGCTGCCCTGTGAGAGCCCGGCACGCCGCCGGACCGCTCAAGTCGCCGGAGGCGTTCGTCCCAGGAATACCGTGTCGCCATGGTGCGTGCTGGTAGCCCCCAGGCCGGTCGACCGGGCGGGCCCGCGGCCCCGGGCAGGTCGCGGGCCCCGCTTCTCGCGGTCTGCGCGGGCTACTTCATGGTCATCCTGGACGTGACCGTCATCAACGTCGCCGTTCCGGTGGTGGGACGCGAACTGTCCGCCTCGCTCACCGGGATCCAGTGGATGACGGACGGCTACACCCTGGTCTTCGCCGGCCTGCTGCTCACCGGCGGCGCGCTCGGGGACCGGCTGGGCAACCGCCGGATCTTCTGCACCGGGGTGGTGGTGTTCACCCTCGCCTCGGCCGGCTGCGGACTGGCCCCGAGCGCCGAGACCCTGATCGCCGCCCGACTGGTGGAAGGACTCGGAGCGGCCCTGATCGTGCCCGGCTCCCTCGCCCTTCTCCAACAGGCATACCCGTCACCCGGCGAGCGTTCCCGGGCCTTCGGCCTCTGGGGCTCCATGGCAGGCATCGCCGCCTCCGCCGGCCCCCTCCTCGGCGGCCTTCTGGTCACCACCGTGGGCTGGCGCTGGGTGTTCTTCATCAACCTGCCCGTCGGATGCGCCTGCCTGTGGCTGACGCTGCGCCATGTGCGCGCTTCGGCCCGGCGCCCGGACCGCCCCGTGGACTGGCCTGCCCAGTGCGCGCTGGTCGCCACGGTCGCCCTGCTCACCGCCGTCCTCAACGAGGCCGGACGACGGGGCTGGGCGGACCCGCTGATCCTCACCGGGGCCGGCCTGTGCCTGCTGACAGCCGCCGCGTTCGTGCTGCGCGAGCGCCTGGCCCGCACTCCCGTGCTGCCCTTGCGGCTGCTGCGTTCCCGCCCGATGAGCGGCGGGGCGGCCATCGGTCTGCTGTTCAACTTCGCCTTCTACGGCATGATCTTCACCGCCAGCCTGTACTTCCAGCACCAGCGCGGCCTGACCGCGCTGCGCACCGGGATCGCCCTCTTCCCGGCGGTGGCCATGACGATGTTCGCCTCCGTCCTGTCCGGGCGACTGGCCCGCCGCACCGGACACCGCCCCCTTGTGGTCACCGGCATGCTTCTGGGAGCGGCCGGTCTGGCCGGCTGGGCCGCCGCCGGACCGCATCCGGACTACGTCCTGCTCGTGGGGCCGATGATGGCGGCGGGCTTCGGCACGTCCTTCGCCCTCACCGGCTCGACCGCCACCGTGATGTCAGCCGCCCCCGACACGTACTCCGGCACCGCCTCCGCCCTCTTCAACACCACCCGCCAGGTAGGCAGCGCCGCAGGCGTCGCGCTGGGTGGCTCACTGCTGGCCGCCGTGGCCGGCTTCACCACCGGGCTGCGGACCAGCATGGCCATCGGCGCGGCCGCGTACCTGGCGGCCGCCGCCCTCGCGCTCTTCTGCCTCCCCCGGAAGAAGCCCCACGCCGTCTCCGGCTGAGGGGCCGCGGGCGGAAGGGCCGCGGGCGGGCCGGGTGCCCGGCCCGCGACATGCGCCGTGGCGGGCCCTCCCGGCCCGCCACGGCAGCCCTGCTCCGGAACCACGTCATCTCGGCCGGGCGAAGGCCACGGCGAGAGACGATTCACCCGATGTCGACGAGGAGATCGCCTCCCTCCACCTGCTGGATCTGGTTGATGGCCAGCCTGGCCACCCGACCCGCCTTCGGCGCGGTGATCGCCGCTTCCATCTTCATCGCCTCGATGGTGGCCACCGTGGTGCCGGCCGCCACCTCGTCGCCCTCGGCCACCGCGAGCGTCACCACGCCGGCGAAGGGTGCTGCGACATGGCCGGGGTTGCCCCGGTCGGCCTTCTCCGTCACCGGTACGTCGGCGGCCGCCGCGGTGTCGCGTACCTGGATCGGCCGCAGCTGGCCGTTCAGCGTCGACACCACGGTCCGCAGGCCGCGTTCGTCGGCCTCGCCGACGGCCTCCAGCTCGATCAGGAGCCGTACGCCCGGCTCGAGGTCGACGGCGTACTCCGTTCCGGAACGCAGCCCGTAGAAGAAGTCCTTGCTGTCCAGCACGCTGGTGTCGCCGTACGCCTGGCGGTGCGTCTCGAAGTCACGCGCCGGCCCGGGGAACAGCAGCCGGTTGAGCGTCGCGCGCCGGTCCTTCTCCAGTCCCGAACGGTCCTCCGCGGTCAGTTCCTGCACGGGCCTGGGCTCGGCACGGCCCTCCAGCGCCTTGGCGCGGAACGGCTCCGGCCACCCGCCGGGCGGGTTGCCCAGCTCGCCGCGCAGGAAACCGATGACGGAATCGGGGATGTCGAACTCGTTCGGCGTCGCCTCGAAGTCCGCCGGCTTCACCCCGGCGCCCACCAGGTGCAGCGCGAGGTCCCCGACCACCTTCGACGAGGGGGTCACCTTCACCAGACGGCCGAGAATCCGGTCGGCGGCGGCGTACATCGCCTCGATCTCCTCGAAGCGGTCGCCCAGGCCGAGCGCGACTGCCTGGGTACGCAGGTTGGAGAGCTGCCCGCCGGGGATCTCGTGGTGGTACACGCGGCCGGTCGGCGAGGCCAGGCCCGCCTCGAACGGCGCGTAGATCCTGCGGACGCTCTCCCAGTAGGGCTCCAGGTCCCCGACCGCCTTCAGATCCAGCCCGGTGGGCCGTTCGGAGTGGTCGGTCGCGGCCACGATCGCCGACAGCGACGGCTGTGAGGTGGTGCCGGCCATGGACGCCACGGCGCCGTCCACGGCGTCCGCGCCGGCCCGGATCGCGGCGAGATAGGTGGCCAGCTGGCCGCCCGCGGTGTCATGGGTGTGCAGGTGCACCGGCAGGTCGAACTCGCGGCGCAGGGCGGAGACGAGCGTCTCGGCGGCCGGCGCCCTGAGCAGCCCCGCCATGTCCTTGACGGCCAGGACATGGGCCCCGGCCTCCACGATCTGCTCGGCCAGGCGGAGGTAGTAGTCCAGGGTGTACAGCCGCTCGGACGGATCGGACAGGTCGGAGGTGTAGCACAGGGCGACCTCGGCGACGGCAGTACCGGTCTCCCGTACGGCGTCGATGGCGGGCCGCATCTGCCCGACGTCGTTGAGCGCGTCGAAGATCCGGAAGATGTCGATTCCGGTGGCCGCGGCCTCCTGCACGAAGGCGTCGGTCACCTCGGTGGGGTACGGCGTGTAGCCCACGGTGTTGCGGCCGCGCAGCAGCATCTGAAGGCAGATGTTCGGTACGACCTCGCGGAGTGCGGCCAGCCGCTCCCACGGGTCCTCGGCGAGGAAGCGGAGCGCGACGTCGTACGTGGCGCCGCCCCAGCACTCCAGCGACAGCAGCTGCGGCATCGTCCGCGCCACCGCCGGGGCGACGGCGAGCATGTCCTTGGTACGGACCCGGGTGGCGAGCAGTGACTGGTGGGCGTCCCGGAAGGTGGTGTCGGTGACGCCGATGGCCGGCGACTCGCGCAGCCACCGGGCGAACCGTTCCGGGCCGAGCTCGGCGAGCCGCTGCCGGGAGCCGGCCGGCGGTTCGATGGCGGGCACGGGCGGCAGTTTGGTGATCGGGTCGATCAGCTCGGGCCGTGCGCCGTGCGGCTTGTTCACCGTCACGTCCGCGAGGTAGGTGAGCAGCTTGGTGCCGCGGTCGGCGGAGTGGCGCGCGGTGAGCAGGTGCGGGCGCTCTTCGATGAACGACGTGGTGACCCGCCCGGCCCGGAAGTCCGGGTCATCCAGCACGGCTTGCAGGAACGGGATGTTCGTGGCCACGCCGCGGATGCGGAACTCGGCGACGGCGCGCCGGGCCCGGCCGATGGCCGTATCGAAGTCCCGGCCCCGGCAGCTGAGTTTGACCAGCATCGAATCGAAATGCGCGCTGATCTCCGTACCGGCGTGCGTGGTGCCGCCGTCCAGACGGATCCCCGAGCCGCCCGGCGACCGGTAGGCGCTGATCCTGCCGGTGTCCGGGCGGAACCCGTTGGCGGGGTCCTCGGTGGTGATACGGCATTGCAGCGCGGCGCCGTGCAGGGCGACCGTGTCCTGTGTGAGGCCGAGCTCGGGCAGCGTCTCACCTGCGGCGATACGCAGCTGTGCCTGCACGAGGTCGACGTCGGTGACCTCCTCGGTCACCGTGTGCTCGACCTGGATGCGCGGGTTCATCTCGATGAAGACGTGGTTCCCGTCGCGGTCGAGCAGGAACTCCACGGTGCCCGCGTTGCGGTAGCCGATCTGCCGGGCGAACGTCACGGCGTCGGCGCAGATCCGCTCGCGCAGCGCCGGGTCGAGGTTCGGCGCGGGCGCAAGTTCGATCACCTTCTGGTGCCGGCGCTGCACCGAGCAGTCGCGCTCGAAGAGGTGGATGACGTTGCCCTGCCCGTCGGCGAGGATCTGCACCTCGATGTGGCGGGGGTCGACGACGGCCTTCTCCAGGAAGACGGTGGGGTCACCGAACGCGGACGCGGCCTCACGGGCCGCCGCCTCGATGGACTCGCGCAGCGTGCCGGGGTCCTCGACCCGGCGCATACCACGCCCTCCGCCGCCGGCGACCGCCTTGACGAATACGGGAAAGCCGATGTCCTCGGCGGCACGGACCAATTCGTCCACGTCGGTGGAGGGCTCCGAGGATCCGAGCACCGGTACGCCTGCCGCGCGCGCGGCGGCCACCGCGCGGGCCTTGTTCCCGGTCAGTTCGAGCGTGTCCTTGCCCGGCCCGACGAACGTGATGCCCGCTTCCTCGCACGCCCGCGCCAGGTCGGGGTTCTCGGACAGGAACCCGTAGCCCGGGTACACCGCGTCCGCTCCCGCCTGGCGCGCGGCCCGGACGATCTCCTCCACGGAGAGGTAGGCACGCACCGGGTGTCCCGGCTCACCGATCTCATGTGCCTCGTCGGCCTTCAGCCGGTGCAGTGAATTGCGGTCCTCGTGCGGGAAGACGGCAACGGTTTTCGCGCCGAGCTCATAGCTGGCGCGGAAAGCGCGAATCGCGATCTCACCACGATTGGCGACCAGTACCTTGCGGAACATTCTCGATCCCTTCAGCCTGCCGTTGACGAACACCATGGTGTCGGCGACGAGCAGATCAGACGCCGGACCCGCAGTGACTTATTAGCTGGCGAGGCCCCATGTAACTCAGCAGTAGGTCAGCATGCACCCTGTCAGAATGGCGAAGGATACCGACACCCGCACCCCCGGTGATTCCTTTGGAACCCCTTCTGACCTGCGAAAACACTGGTCAGTCCACCAAGGCTGCACGTGCGGTGAAAGTGGCGCCAATGGATGCCGAAGAGATAAGGAAAGCCATCATTGCAGGCGAGAGGGCACTATTAGGGCAGCAAGTCGGCAAAAATTCGGCATCGGCGCCACCCCCGTAGAAACGGGTCGGATCATACGGCACACCGTACTCCGGAGCTCCTCTGCGCCCCCGCCCGAGCCCGGATACCGGTTGCCGCACGACAAGACAACTTCCCTGAGGGGAACACCCCGCAGATACAACGGAGTTGGGTGTCGCCTACCGCGCCGGGTCCACCGACACGTCGGGCTGCGCAGCCGCCCGGCCTCCTCGCGCCCCCTCCGGGACCGGAGCCTGCGCCTTCGCCCGCATCCGCGACACCGCGACCCCGGACAGGCAGAGAAGGCCACCGAGGAGCGTCAGCCAGCCGGGCACCTCGCCGAGGAACAGCCATGACATGACGACGACGAGCACCGGTACGGCGTAGGTCGTGGCACCCATCTTCCCGACGGTCGTACGGGCCACCGCATAGGCCCAGGTGGTGAACGCAAGGGCCGTCGGGAAGACCCCCAGGTACACCATCTGCAATGTCGCCGACACAGGCGCCCGGCTCACCTGCGACACCAACTGCCCGGCGAACGGCAGGCATGTCACCGCTCCGGCGAGCGCACCGAACGTCGTCACCTGCATCGGGGTGGCGTGCTTCAACGTCGGCTTCTGGAGCACCACACCCACCGCGTACGCCAGCGCCGCGAACAGGCACAGCAGTACGCCGAGGAGAGACGACTCTCCCCCGCCGGACATGGACAGCCCGACCACCACGGCCCCGGCGAACGACACCGCCATGCCCGCCATCAGCTTGGGCGGGAAGCCCTCCTTCAGCAGCCACCCGCCCAGGAGCGCCATCAGGATCGGGCCGACATTGACGACCATGGCCGCCGTTCCGGCATCCACGTGCCGCTCACCCCAGTTCAACGCGATCATGTACGCGCCGAACCACAGGACTCCCGAGGCGACGATGCCGGGCCAGGCCTCACGGGGCGGGAATCCACCACGCCGGGCCAGCAGGATGGCACTCAACACGACAGACGCCACCGCCAGCCTGCCGAAGGCGAGCGCGCCCGGCCCGAAATGCGCAGCGGAACTGCGGATGGCGATGAACGACGACGCCCACAACATCACGGTGACGGAGGCTGCGACGACCGCGCGGCCATCCACCCCGCTCACGGCCCCGGCACCGCCCTCCACTGCCGTTGTTCCCACCCGTCGGCTCACGATTGCACCCTCCCGGAAACTCTGTTTCTGCGTGCGCCCTACCCGCGCACGTGACCTGCAGCTTGCAAGGCCGATGCTTCAATGGCGAACGATTTAATCCTGGGTCGGCCGGTCCGGAGAGGCCGTCGCCGCGAACGGGACTGCCCCCTCGAAGCTTCGAACCTTCGACGGTTCGTGGGTTTTGTCGCGAACCTCGGAGGCCGCAGCCTTTACAGCAGTTCGCTCCGTTTCGGGTGACATCGGCTTCTCCCTACGACGCAGCATTCCGACCGCAATGCCGACGACGACAAGAGCCGTGGCGCAGAACGTCAGCACGGTCATGCGCTCACCCTGGAAAATCCAGGCCGATGCCAGGCCGAATACCGGGACGAGCAACGAGAAGGGGGCAACGGTGGGCGCGTCATAGGTGCGCAGGAGATATCCCCATGCGGCGAATCCGAACAGCGTGGCCCCCCATGCCACATAGAGCGCGGCGCCCACTCCGCTGAGGTTCAGATGCTGTAGCGCCCGCAGGTCCGCGTCCCAGCCTTCTACGGCCACGGAGAGGAGCGCGAGCGGAACGGGCGGCACGACGCTCACCCAGACCATGAACCGGAACGCATCCGGCGGGCCCGCCTTCCGCATCGCGATGTTCGACAGGCCCCAGCACGCCGCCGCGCCCACGACCAGCAGAAATCCGGCAAGCGTGCCGGCCGTCGAGCCCAGCCCGGCCAGCACGATGCCCACCGAGGCAATGACCATGCCGAGGATCTGCACCCGCCGGGCACGCTCCTTCAGCAGCGCCGCGGCGAAGAGCACGGTGAACACCGCCTGCCCCTGGAGCACCAGGGAGGCCAGGCCCGGGGGCAGCCCCACATGCATACCGATGAACAGCATCCCGAATTTCATGATGCCGAGCGTGATACCGACCGCAATCACCCAGCGCCAGGCGACTCTCGGGCGCCCGACGAAGAACACCGCGGGCAGCGCGGCCAGGAGGAAACGCACCGCAGAGAAGAGAAGCGGCGGAAAATCACGCAGCCCCACGTCGATCACCACGAAATTCGCGCCCCACACGGCGGCGACGACCACTGCCAAGGCGACGTGTACGGGCTTCATGCAATGGCTCCTGGGGGACGCACTCCTGCGGGATGTTCCATCCCAACAGCCGCCCTCCGTAAAGACCAGCAAAAGTTACTGAAGGTGGGGCATTAGCATCGCTTCATGTTCGACCTCAATCGCCTGCGTGCGCTGCGTGCCGTGGCCACCCACGGCTCGGTGACGGGAGCGGCCGCCGCTCTGGGCTACACGCCATCCGCCATCTCCCAGCAGATCGCCAAGCTGGAGCGCGAGACCGGCTCCCAACTGCTCGACCGGCAGGGCGGCAAGGTGGAGCTCACGCCCGCCGCCTGGCTGCTCGCGGAGGCGACGGACGAGGTCGTGGCCGTGCTGGAGCGGACCCGCTCGCGCCTGGAGGAACAGCGCGACCAGCCCACCGGGCGCCTGGTGCTCGCCGCGTTCCCCACGGCCTGCCGAGGCTTCACCACCGCCGCGCTCGCCGGCCTCGCCAGGCGCCACCACGCCCTGGACTGCCGGCTGGTGGAGTCCGACCCCAACCGCGCCATCAGCCTCGTCGTACGGGGGGGAGGCGGATCTCGCGGTCGTACACGACTGGCACAGCACCCCGCTGACGCTGCCCGCCTCGCTGTCCGTCGCCGAGCTGGGCGAGGACATCGCCGACGTCGCCCTGCCCGAAGGACACCCGCTCGCCGACCGGGACGTGGTGACCCCGTACGACCTGCGCGAAGAACGGTGGATCGGACAGGGCCCCGGGGCCATGTGCCACGAGTGGCTGGTGCGTTCCTTCTCCGGCCTCGGCGTCGAACCGGACATCGCCTACCAGATCGAGGAGTACGCATCCCAAGTCGCGCTTCTGGCAGCGGGTTTGGGCGTCACGATACTTCCCCGGCTCGGCCGCGTCGCCCTGCCGCCCACCGTCCGTGTCGTACCGATGCAGCCCGCGCCCTCCCGTAGGCTCTCGGCCGTCTGGCGCTCCCAGGCCGACCGCAGACCTGCCATCCACGCGACATTGGCAGCGCTGCGCGGCCACTGGCCGACCCCAACTCCCCTCCGCCCGGCCCGAGAAGCCGAGTGAACGGGCCACCGCCCGTCCGCCGCTGCCCGCCCCGACGGCCGCCGACGCCCGCCCGGCGCCCTGCAACGCCTGCAACCCGCGCGTGATCAACTCCGGAAAGCACATCCGCTGATGCCGCGCCGATGACCTTCGAGCCCGCCTTGGCGAAGAGGGTAGGAACGTCTCGTTCCGCGGCTGCACGCAGGCCCTTGGAAGATCCTCCTGGGCCGCAGAGACCGCCATACGCGGCGCGTAGCCGCCTCGCGAAGGGTTCGCCCGTCCACAGCGGGCGACGAAGGCAGAGAGGAATACCCACTCCTTGCCACTCTCAACTTATAGCGCACCGGGGGTCTTGCGGCAAGGCCCCGGTCGTGGGGCAGAATCGCGGCCGAGGTCAGAAACTTCAGAAATGGGAGATTCACGAAGTGGGTGTGCTTTTGCCGGTGTATGAGTCATGCGGTGGCACCGAGCCGATAGTGGGACGCGCGCTGCGGCTGCGGGCACTCGGCACCGAGGTGCGGGTGTGCGCTCCGTCGGACATGGCGGCAGCGACCGCGGACCGGAGCTGATGACATGAACCCCCTGACCACCAGCGCGTTCGACCTTCCCGACCACCTCTCCCCCAAGGCGGACCCGGCACTGATCGGCGGCGACGAGCAGCACTTCGCGGCCATCGCGGAGAGCCTCGAGCAAGCGATCGCCGAACTGTCCGACCGCCTCGATGCCGAGCGCAGGGCTCCCGGCGGCATCGGCCGGGCGGCGATGGACCGGGACGCGGAGATCCACCGGCTGACCGGCCGCCTGCGCGCCTTGCGTCGCTTCGGTCTGGACCTGTGCCTGGGGCATATCGTCCGTGCGGACAATCCCGAGCCCGTGTACATCGGACGCCTCGGCCTCACCGACAGCGCGGGGCGTCGGCTGCTGCTCGACTGGCGCTCCCCCGCGGCCGAGCCGTTCTTCGCGGCGACCCACGCCGACCCGATGGGCATGGCGAGCCGCCGCAGGTATCGCTGGACGCGCGGCCGGATCAGCGACTACTGGGACGAGGTGTTCACCCCCGACGGGCTCGAAGGGCACGCCGCGCTCGACGACCAGTCCGCGTTCCTCGCCAGTCTGGGCGGCAACCGGTCGGCCCGGATGCGCGACGTGCTCGCCACCATCCAGGCCGACCAGGACGCCATCATCCGGGCCGGGTCCCGCGGCGCTCTGGTCGTCGACGGCGGCCCGGGTACCGGCAAGACCGTCGTCGCTCTGCACCGTGCCGCCCACCTCCTCTACTCCGACCCTCGCCTCGGCCACCGTCGGGGCGGCGTGCTGTTCGTCGGTCCGCACCAGCCCTACCTGGCCTACGTCGCCGATGTCCTGCCCAGCCTGGGAGAGGAGGGCGTGCAGACCTGCACCCTGCGGGACCTCGTCACCGAAGGAGCCGGAGCAACGACCGAGACCGACCCGGACGTGGCCCTTCTGAAGTCGTCCGCGGACCTGGTGAAGGCGATCGAACCGGCCGTCGGCATCTACGAGGAGCCGCCCACCGAGGGGATGACGGTTTCGACCCACTGGTCCGACATCTGGCTGAGCGCCGCGGACTGGGCGGCGGCGTTCGAAGCAGTGGAAGCCGGCACTCCGCACAACGAGGCGCGTGACCAGATCCGGGAGGAGCTGCTCACGATCCTGATGGACAAGGACGACAGCGACGCCCCGCCCGAGCTGCTCAGGAGGTCGCTCCTCCAGGACAGGGAGCTGGCCCGGACCCTCAACCGTGCGTGGCCGATGATCGAGGCGAGTGACCTCGTCGGAGATCTGTGGTCGGTGCCCGCCTACCTGCGCAAGTGTGCTCCCCGGCTCAGCCCTGCCGACGTGCGCAAGCTACAGCGCGCGGATGCCCAGGCCTGGACGGTGTCCGACCTGCCGCTCCTGGACGCGGCACGCCGGCGGCTCGGCGATCCGGAGGCGTCACGACGCAAGCGGCGGCACGATGCCTCTGTGGCCGCCGAACGCGCGCGCAGGGCCGATGCCATCGACGGGCTGCTGCAGAACGTCCTGATCGACGAGAGCGAAGGCGCGGTGGGGATGCTGCGCGGACAGGACCTCCAGGACACCCTGATCGATGAGAGCGCACTGCCCGGCGCCGAACCGGACCTGCTCTCCGGCCCGTTCGCGCACATCATCGTGGACGAGGCGCAGGAACTGACCGACGCGGAGTGGCAGATGCTGCTGCTCCGCTGCCCGTCCCGGAGCTTCACCATTGTCGGGGACCGTGCCCAGGCCAGGCACGGGTTCACGGAGTCGTGGCAGGAACGGCTCGAGCGGGTCGGGCTCGACCGGATCGACGTGGCCTCCCTGAGCATCAACTACCGCACGCCGGAAGAGGTCATGGCGGAGGCCGAGCTGGTCATCCGGGCCGGGCTCCCGGACGCCAATGTCCCGACCTCCATCCGCAGCAGCGGCACCCCCGTCGTCCACGGATCTGTTGCGGATCTGGACACGGTCCTCGACACCTGGCTCGCTGCGCATGCCGACGGGATCGCCTGCGTCATCGGCGACCCCACGTTCCGGGCGACGCCCCGCGTCCGGTCGCTGCCCCCGGAGCTCTCGAAGGGGCTCGAGTTCGACCTGGTCGTCCTCGTCGACCCGGAGGAGTTCGGCAAGGGTGTCGAAGGAGCGGTCGACCGCTATGTCGCGATGACCCGGGCGACCCAGCAACTCGTCATCCTCACGAGCTCCTGACGTCGGCCAGGACAACGTTCCTCGCCGCCAAATACCCCTCGACGACAAGTAGTTAAAAATCTCACCGGCACGAACCGACCGCAACACCGGAAGTCGGAACCCGGATATTCTGAATCCGGCTTCTGGTCCTGGTCATCGAAAGCGAGGGGGCGAAATGTGGTCGGGCAGGCATGACGATTACTTCGAACAGACCGCGCAGATGATCGCCGAGCAGCTACAGCGCAACCGTTCCAGACAGCGCGCCAGAGCCGTCAAGTACAGCAGGGAACAGGCAGAACAGAGCCGCAGAATCGCCCATGAAAACAAGGCCGCCGAACTCGAACGCCTCGCGGTCCTAGGGCAGATCCCGTACGCCGCGTACAAGGCCGGCGTGGCCGCCCTGGAAGAAGACGGCGACGACTTCACGAGGCAATAGCCCTCGGACACTCCGGACCCCCGGCCCACTCCAACGCGGAGTGGACCGCAGCGGTTTGCCGGATACGCCCGGCCGGGGGGCGGGGCCGGCGGCCGCACGACCATGCCCTCGGCCGGTCGCGCGGGCGGCTCTCCGACGGAGGCCCGGGAGATGCCCCGACGCGGTTTTGAGGCGGTTGAGGCACCGTTCGACGGTGTGCCGGTCAGCGGGCCGGGCCGCTCCAGTAAGCGTCGTCCCAACGTGCCACGTCAGGGCTGAACTCGACCTCGATCCGATGGGCGGCATCGGGCGGCAGCGAGAAGGCGTACTTGCCGACGGCTTTCCTGCCGGGCAGGACATATCCGGTGATGACCTTCTGACGGCCGCTTCCGTCGATCACCAACTCGGCCGAGGCGCCGTCGGCGTCATTGACATCGGGCAGGCCGGTCTCGACCTCGATCCGCTCGGTACCGGTGTTGACCACGGTGACCGTGACTTGAACGGCCTTGTTTCCCTTGTCGTGACCGTGGGCGAATTCGTCCGGGGTGAACGGCGCCGGCTTCGACACCGTGACTTTCAGGCCGTTGCCGAAGGTGTACGGCTCGCCGAAGGACAGGTGACGGGCCTTCTCCGCTGCTGCCGCCGACTCCTTGGCCTCATCGGCTTCCTTGACCTTCGCACGAGTGCTGTCGACGACATGTTTGACCGCCACCACGGTGAACGCCGCGCTGCCGGCCGCGATCAGCAGGCCGACGATGCCCAGGACGAGACCGCTGAGGGCCATCGCCCTGTTGGTGGCCAGGCCCTTGCGTGCCTGGCTCAGCCCGACGGAGCCGAAGATCACGGCCAGCAGGGCCGGCAACCAGGTCATCCAGAACAGGATGATGAACAGGCCCAGGACGACGCCGACCAGACCGAGCACCAGGGCGGTGATCGCCATACCGTTACGCGGCTGCGAAGCCTGCATCGGCATCGGGTACGGCGGGCGGGGCACGCCACCCGGCTGGGACGGCGGGGCCCACGGATCGTGGTCCTGCGGCTGAGGGCCCGTAGGCGTGGAGCCGTCGGGAGGTACGGGCGTGGTCATGCGGATTCCTTCGCGCGAGTCGCTGAACTCGGACCGTACCAGACCATTTTCCGTTTTTATTACCTCTCATGGGCGATATCGGTTGCCGGCCGGCCTGCGCCGACGGTGTCGGACCGACGCCCCTGAGAACCCCGAAACCGGCCCGCTCGACGCCGCCGGGCCCCGGCCTCCTCCCTCCCCCCGCCCTCCCTCTCGTGCTGCCTACGGCGCTGTCGTGGCCCCGGCGTACTTCTTGATGAGTTCGTAGGAGCGAATGCGGTCGCGGAGGTCGTAGACGGGAGTGGTCAGCATCAGTTCGTCTGCTCCGGTCTCGTCGGCCAGTTGCGCAAGCCGTTGAACTACGGTCTCGGGTGTCCCGACGGCTTGCTGTGCGCGGAAGCCGGCCAGCGCCTGTCGCTCCTCTTCCGTGAAGGGGTGGGCCGCCGCGTCCGCGGGCGTGGGGAAGGGGATCTCACTCAGGCCTTTGAGGAGACCGGCTTTGACGACGTCCATCGGTCCGACGCGCCACGCGGCTTCTTCTTCCGTCTCGGCACACACGGCCTCCACGCACACCAGCACCCGAGGTTGCTCGCACCAACGGGACGGGGTGAACGCCGCACGGTAACGGTCCAGCGCCGCAAGGGTGTTGTCCGGCCGGATGTGGTGTGCGAGGGCGATCGGCAGGCCGAGCCTTCCGGCGAGAGCGGCACCTGCGGTGCTGGAGGCCAGCAGCCATGGCTCCGGCAGCGGGTCGAGTGCGACTTCGTCGACCAGGAAGGACAGGATCGCGGCTACGTCGTCGTGGTATTCGGCATCCGTCGTCGGTCCGGCTCCGCGGCGCAGTGCGCGCGCGGTGGCCTCGTGGAAGGTGCCGGGGCCACGGCCGATACCGAGGTCGACACGGCCGCGGTGCAGTGCGGCCAGCGTTCCGAACTGCTCCGCCAGCGTGAGGGGGGCGTGGTTGGGTGCCAGTACTCCGCCCGAGCCCAGTCGGATGGCCGAGGTCGAGGCGGCAGCGTGCGCGGTCAGCACGACGGGCGGGAAGGCTCCGATGGCGGGCGAGTGGTGGTGCTCGGCGTACCAGATCCGGTGGTAGCCCAGTTGTTCCAGTCCCTGCGCGAAGGCGGTGGTGTCGCGCAGGGTTTCCACGGGCCGGGTGCCCGTTTGGACCATCGCGACTTCCAGCGCTGAAAGAGGTACGTCGATCATGCCGTCAGCATAGGATCGCGCGTTCGAGAAGGGGCGGCGGTTTCCTTGTTCACGGCCGCGGAGTGCAGGGTGGTGCGGCGAGTTGGCGTGCTGCGGGTCGGACCGGTCGCGGGTTTTTCCTGGGCTGCGACACCGCGCGTCAGGCGACAGCCGGAGGCGCCGGGCCGGCGGGCCTGCCGTACCCACCGGGCGGGTACAGCAGGCCCCGGGCTCAACCCGCGTACGTGAATTCGTCGGCCGTGCCGGTGGGCGACGTGGCCACGCCGACCGTCACGGTGACGTTCACCGTCTTCTCCGGGTCGATCGGCCGCGCCGGCACCGCCGCCGTGATCACCGTCGGGGACGTGACGGTGACCGAGCCCGCAACGGTGTCCTTGAACCGTACGACCGCCCCCGAAGCGAACCCCGAGCCGTTGATGGTGACCCGGGTGTCGGCCTTCCCGCTGCGCGGGGCGACCCCGCTGACCACCACGGGCGCGGGGCCGTTGTCGTAGGCGAACCTCCCCAGCCCGACGGCGGGCGACGTACCGAGGTTGTTGGTGACACGGACGTCGACGATGCCGGTCCCGTCAAGGGCGATGGCGGTGATCCGCATACCGGTCTGGTCCACTTTGAAATCGGTGCACGGGATCGGGCCGAAGTCGACGACGCTGTTGGCGTCGAACCCGCTGCCGGTGATGACGACCTGCGTATTGCCCTGTCCGGCGGTGGGGTTCACCGCGGTCACCACCGGCCCGGCAGGGACGACGGGCGCCCCCAGCAGGGTCAGATATGTGGAGTTGGCGTGCTGGAACGCGACCTGGCCCAGGTAGTCGCCGGTGGTCTTGTTGACGAGCTCCTTGTCGTACATCGAGTAGTTCGCGTTCATCGTTTTGGCGCTTGTGGCGCTGGGCTGGACGTAGGCGTTGCCCTTCCGGAGCAGGTCGATCCCCGTCAGCAGGAGCTTCACCTCTTCGTTGGCCGCCGGGCCCGGGGGCGGATACCAGCTCTTGGCCGTGGGCAGATCGGCCCAGGCCCGCGGGACCAGGTCGTACGCGTTGACGTAGCGCTCGTTCAGGCTCCACAGCCGGGAGTCGACGTAATCGGCGAAGCTCTTCAGGCCGGCGGTGGGGGCGGCGAAGGTGACGAGTGCGAACAGCGGTTTGTTCGCTCCCCAGGTCTGGGCCTGGAGGTACGTGGCCAGCATGGTGGCGATGCAGCCGCCGAGGCTGTGGCCGGTCACGTAGACCACCGGCTGGGGCATGGGCGGCCGGGCCGAGAGGGCGGCGGCGAGTGCCTGCTTGAGGGTCGCGTTGGTAGGGACGGCGACGCCCGGCGAGCCGGGCCGGTCCTCGGGTGCCTGCCCGGCGGCCGCCCCGGTGATGCCGCGCGCGGTGGCGACCTGGGTGAACGCGGCCATGGCGCCGGACGAGACGGCGACGTTCGACGATCCGCCGGCGGTGAAGGGCACCACCGTGCCGACGCCGAAGTCCTCCATCATGTCGGTCGGATTGTCGATCGTCCCGCGGACGGCCACGGCGAACTGGTTGGAGCCGTCGGAGTTCCACGCGATGTACACGAGGTTCGCGTTGTCCGGGCTGAGCGCCAGCCACATCAGCTGCCATGTGCCGTGAGTGGCGAGTGTGACGTCCTTCAGCTGGGCGGTGATGCCGCGCATGGCGCGCTGGGCCTGCTCTTGCAGGGTTTCCCCGAGGGGCGCGGGGTCGCCGCCGTGGCGGCGAGTGCGGAGAGGGTCATGGTGACCTGGGCGGGGGTTTTGCGGCACGCGGAAGCGGCACGCGGAAGCGGCACGCGGAAGCGGCACGCGGAAAGGCCGGCTCGACGCCGTGGGCGCCGAGCCGGCCTTTCCGGTGGTGCATCCCCCTCAGGGGTGTCGAGCCTTCCGCTCAACGGGGCGGGTCAGTCCGTGCCGGACTCCATCGCGGCGCGGTCCAGCCATTCGTCGTCACCGGAGACCTCGCCGCGGGAGGCGATGGCCTCGGCGCCGCCTTCCGGCATGGTGCCGATCAGCCCGGTCGCGGCCGCCTGGGCGGCACCGATGGCGGGGTTGGCAGTGCCGATCAGGCCGAGCCCGGCGTACTGCTCCAGCTTGGCGCGCGAGTCGGCAATGTCGAGGTTGCGCATGGTGAGCTGGCCGATCCGGTCCACCGGGCCGAACGCCGAGTCCTCGGTGCGCTCCATGGACAGCTTGTCCGGGTGGTAGCTGAACGCCGGGCCCGTGGTGTCGAGGATCGAGTAGTCCTCACCGCGCCGCAGCCGCAGCGTCACCTCGCCGGTGACGGCCGCGCCGACCCAGCGCTGAAGCGACTCGCGCACCATCAGCGCCTGCGGGTCCAGCCAGCGGCCCTCGTACATCAGCCGGCCGAGGCGCCGTCCCTCGTTGTGGTACTGGGCGAGGGTGTCCTCGTTGTGGATCGCGTTGACCAGGCGCTCGTACGCGGCGTGCAGCACGGCCATACCGGGCGCCTCGTAGATGCCGCGGCTCTTGGCCTCGATGATCCGGTTCTCGATCTGGTCCGACATGCCCATGCCGTGCCGGCCGCCGATGGCGTTCGCCTCCATCACCAGGTCGACCGGCGAGGCGAACTCCTTGCCGTTGATCGTCACCGGGCGGCCCTGGTCGAAGCCGATCGTCACGTCCTCGGCGGCGATCTCGACCGAGGGGTCCCAGAAACGCACGCCCATGATCGGGTCCACGGACTCCACGCCGGTGTCCAGGTGCTCCAGGGTCTTTGCCTCGTGGGTGGCGCCCCAGATGTTGGCGTCGGTGGAGTACGCCTTCTCCGTGCTGTCGCGGTAGGGAAGGCCGTGGGCGAGAAGCCACTCCGACATTTCCTTGCGGCCGCCGAGCTCGGTCACGAAGTCCGCGTCCAGCCAAGGCTTGTAGATCCGCAGGTGCGGGTTGGCGAGCAGGCCGTAGCGGTAGAACCGCTCGATGTCGTTGCCCTTGAAGGTCGAGCCGTCGCCCCAGATCTGCACGTTGTCCTCGAGCATCGCCCGGACCAGGAGGGTGCCCGTGACGGCTCGGCCGAGCGGCGTGGTGTTGAAGTAGGCACGCCCGCCCGAACGGATGTGGAACGCCCCGCAGGTGAGCGCGGCCAGCCCCTCCTCGACCAGCGCCGCGCGGCAGTCGACCAGGCGCGCGATCTCGGCACCGTAGGTCTTCGCACGACCGGGCACCGAGGCGATGTCGGGCTCGTCGTACTGGCCGATGTCGGCGGTGTAGGTGCACGGGATGGCGCCCTTGTCGCGCATCCACGCGACCGCGACCGAGGTATCGAGGCCGCCCGAGAAGGCGATGCCGACGCGCTCGCCGGCGGGAAGGGAGGTGAGGACCTTAGACATAGGAAGATTATGCATAATCGCGCATGATCATGCAAAGGTTTGGGCCGCCGTCTTGGTGACGGACGAGTGTGTGCGTCCGAGTGTGTACGTCTGCCGGGCCGGGAGAGCGCGCGTCCGAAGGCAGGTGAGACAGGTATAAGGGGGACGCCGGGCAGACAGACACGCCTCAGCGACCGGTCCGCTTCTCCGGGGCGCCGGCCCGGGTCGTCGCGGCGCCGGGCTTACGGACGGGATCACTCCGATCCCTGCGATCCCTGCGACCCCTGCGATGCCTGCGATGCCTGCGATGCCTGCGATGCCTGCGATGCCTGCGATGCCTGCGACGATGGAGCGGACCTCCTCGTGGCGGCCGTGGCGACGAAGACCGGCGCGCCCGCAGTTCTTCCTCCCGGCTGATCAGACGATGCCGGTCAATCCCTCGATCGCCGTCCGGGCCCACTCCTGTGCCCCCACCGCCGTACCGGTCACCACTCCGGTCGCGACCGGGGCCAGCGCCCCCTTGAGCATGCCGAGCGCACGGCGGAGCCTGCCTTCCGCGGGAGGGTCCGGCTGGGTGATCGTCGCGAGGACCTCTCTGGCCGCGGACTCGGTGTCCTCGCGGTCCTGATCGGCGAGGCCTGCCTGGGGCAGCTGCCGGAGCAGGTCGGTGACCAGCTCGGCGAGTGCCTCGAAGCCCGGGGCGACGGTGCTGTTGTTCTGCTGGTTCTGGGTGACGTTGTCGTTGTTCCAGGCGAACTGAGCGCCTGAGACCTCGGCGTGGAACACGGGCCCGTCGTAGTTGTTGACGTTCTGTGGCTCGCTCATGTGCGGTTACCGTCCTCATTCGTCTGCTGCTGGGTGGCGTTGTTGCTGTTCCAGGCCAGCTGAGCACCGTGGACCGCGGCGTGGAAGACCGGGCCGTAGTAATTGTTGACGATGGTCGGGGGAAGCTCGACCGGCTCGGTGACCTGCTTGACGACCGGCAGCGACGTGCGGAGCGAGACCAGGTCGACGCGGCCGTTGTCCTGTACGGCCACCCCTCGTGTTCCTTGCACCGAACAGTCCACCAGCCGACCGCCGCACGAGTCGTCGAAGCTCGCCCCCGCGGCCGCGCAGTCGACGAACTCGCTGTTCACGACATCGAGGTAGGCGTCGTCCTTTCCGCAGAGGCCGAACGCCTCCGAGCCGGTCACGGTGAGGTTTTTCGCGACGAGTCTCCCCTTGCCGAAGGCGATGGCCCCACCGGCGCTCACCGCTTCGACGTCACAGTCGTGCACGAACAGCTGAGCGTCCTCGCCGACGCCGAAGCCCAGCACGCCGCGCTCCGCCGCCACTTCTTTGAGCGTGACCCGGGACTGGCCGAGGACGGCCACCGCGGCCATGTCGAAGCCACGGAACACCGCGTCGGTGACATCGGCCGTCGTGCCTCCGTTGCCCCGGGTCTCCACGCCCGACGGGCAGCGCTCCACACGGACTTGCTCGAACACGGCCCTGGACTCGTCGAGGACCCGCAGTGCGGTACCCGTCAGGTCCTCGATGTCCACCCGGGTGAAGCGGCCTCTGGCGGCGTCGGTGACGGCAATACCGACGTTTCCTCGCGCAATGCGGCAGCCGTGGACCTCCGGAGCGCCGCCCTTGGTCGAGAACACCGCGACGTTGCCCGCGTCGAGGACCTCACAGTCCTCGAACCTGCCACGGCCCGAGGTCTGGACGTTGATGCCGGTGTCGCGACACTCGGTGAACGCGCAGCCGCGCACCACCGGGTCGGCACCACTCGCCACTCCGATCCCATGTTCCGCATCGGTGACGCGCGTGCCGTCCACGGAGCCCCTGGACTGCTCGATGAACATGACTGCCTCCGCGTGCACGGCATTGATCGCGCAGCCGCTCACGGAGAGTTCCGCCCGTGTGTCGGCCATGATGGCCGCCTTTCCGGTGGCGGTCAGCTCGCACCCGGTGACCTGGGCCCGCGCATCGCTGACGCGCACGCCGTGGATCCTGCTGCCCCCGATCCAGCTGTCACGGACCGAGACATCGGCGCCTTCGATCACCGCGACAGCATTGTCGGCGGCGTCGGTGAACCGGCACCGTTCGACGAGCCCGCCGGACCCGGAAAAGAGGGTCCGGCCATAAAGGATCACGCTGTCCCGCAGCGTCACGGAGGTGTTCGGCCTCGCGTGCACGCTGACACCGTTGTGCGCGCGGACCTCCGAGTGTTCGAGCGTGAGCGTTCCCGCATGGCAGCCGACGACGTCGGCATCGCGGCCGATCAGCACGAGGCCGTGGACACGAACCGACCCGAAGGCGTCGAGGACGGCACCGCTGGGCCGGCTCACCACCACGGATCCCGAGCCGCCGATCGCGGCCAACTGGACCTCGCCGCGGACCGTGAGCGCCTCCTCGTAGCGGCCGGGCGCGATCTCGACCAGCGCCGCTCGGCCCCGTCCGGCCGCAGCGGCGAGGGCGGACGTGATGTCGGGATAAGCACGACGACCACCGCCCGGCGAGACCAAGTACTTCGCGACCATTCCCGCCTTCTCCCCCACGCCGCTCGCTTGGAGCCGCCGATGCTACCCGAGCAGCTGAACGGCGGCGGCTACTACGCACGTTGACGCCCACCATGGCCTCTGCAAGCCCATACCCCGCCGTCGGGAGCCTGCCTCAACCGCCGACCGTTGTTGCTGTTGCCTTCCTGCACGGCGGGGCGGGTCGGAGCGGGGTGGGGCGGAGCGGGGCGGGGCGGGGCGACAGAGGCCGGCTCGCAGGAAGGCTCGTGCGGATGCGGACGCGATTGCGGACGCGATTGCGGACGCGATTGCGAATGCGGATGCGGCTCCGCTGACGCGAAGGGGCGGTCTCTGCCTCATTCCCGTCCCGCAGGCGGCGCCGGCGCGGAAATCAGACCCACACCGGCAGACCCCCACCGACAGTCCCGGCCCGGCACACCCGCACCAGCGCATGTACCCCCTGGCGCGGCCTAGCTGCTGGCGCCGCGTCGCAGTTGTGCCGAAAGGTGGTGTTGCAGCGGCCGGCCGACTGCCGCGAGATCGTGGACGAAGGTGAGCGTGTCCTCGTCGGTCAGGGTGTAGCGGCGGCGGGTGGCGTTGACCTCCTTGGCGGTGGGGGCGAGAGCCACCTCATGGGTGGTGAGGTCGACCGCTCCATCGTCTGCACGGCCGACCGAGATCTCCGCGATGCCGGTGGGCTGGGTGATCAATGCTTCCACCCGCCCATCGGGCTGTAGCCGCCACCAGCCGCTCTCCCGGGCCGACGGCCGCAGCGGGGTGTCGTCCGCATCGAGCAGCCAGGCGCGCGCTTCGTAGTGGAGGAAGGGACGCCCGTCATGGCTGAAGGTGACCTCCTGCGCGTACACGAACTCCTCGGTCAGCGTCGGGTACCCGCCACGGCCCCGGCCGACCCAGGTGCCCAGGAGCCCGATCACCGGCGCGAGCAGTGCGTGCGGCGCAGGTGCTTCGTCCGGTCGCAAGGCGTCGGGATACGGGTGCTTCGGGGTGTGGCCGGACATGATGTGCGCTCCTGGGTCGAGGCGGGTGCCGGGTGGCAGCCTAGGACGTCGATCCGCCGACGCGCCGGGCAGCGGAGGGCGCGCCGTGCGGTTACTGCGTACGGACACGGTGGAGCCGGCTCCGCCGCATCCTCCGTACGCGCTCCCAGGGCGAGGGGGCAAGGAGGCAAGGGGGCCGGCTGACCGAGTGGCTCTGTGGCTTCAACCCGCCTCGTCGGCAGGGCCATTAGGGCAAAGTCCTGGCCTCGCCGCCTTGTTGGTGTGGCACTTGTCCGTCACCTGCACCCGGTTGCTGCGCGCCCTCGGGCGATGAGGGCTGGTCACGGCGATCTGCAGGCACCTCGCTCGTCCGGTCCGGCGACCGTGAGGCACCTGGCCCGCCTCCCTATCCGTTCAGCAGACTACGGAGGCGGTTTGCGACGGCCGCCGGCTGCTCCGTCGGCGCATCGTGCCCGGACGTCACCTGTGTCAGACGGCTTCCTGTGATGCCTTGTGCGAGAGCGGTGGAGTGGTCCGGGGTGACGAGGATGTCGTTGGACGCGGCGATCACGAGGGTGCGGACGCTGAGCTCTCGCAGTTCGGCCCGGACGTCGATGCGCAGGGCGAGGTCGATGTGCTGCCGTGTGCCCGGCGGCAGAGCGGCAGCGGTCTCCCTGGCCAGACGGTCGAGGTCCGAGGTGTCCAGCTGGTCGAGCGCGGCCGGACCGCAGGAGAGCTGAAGGAGGTACCGGCCCAGCAGGGTGGGCTCGGCGTCCATCAGTTGTTGCCAGTTGCGCAGGGCCATACGCAGCCGGGTGTCGGGGCGGGCGAAGCCGGTCAGCAGGGCCAGCGCGGTGACCTCGGCAGGGTGGCGTACGGCATGCCGTACGGCGATGGCGCTGCCCATGGAGTATCCGACGACCGCATAGCGTTCGAGTCCGGCCTGTGCGGCTGTCAGGGCAATGCTGTCGGCGAGGGTGTCCAGCTGGAGCGGCCCCTCGGGCAGGGCGCTGCCGCCCGAACCCGGGTTGTCGATCAGGAGGACCCGGTGCTGCGAGGCCAGGTGTTCGGGGAGGCTGCCCCAACTGGTGGCGCCGCTCCCTCCTGCACCGTGGACCAGGACCACGGGGCTGCCCTGGCCCTGCTCGGTGTAGTGCAGAACGGCAGGGCGCTCGGCGGGGACGGCGGCGTCGGGCACGGGGGGTCTCCTTTGTCCGGGGCGGGCCGGGCAGGCCAGTTACACCGTAGGTGTCGACCGCTGTGCACGAGCAACCAGGTCAGGGGCCGGCTGAACACTTTCCGACGGCGGCACACCGTCGCTGCGCCCACCCGAGCGGAGCCCGACCGTCGCCCTACGAGCCCCCGTTGACGACCGCCCGCTCCACCGCGCCGTCCTCGACGTGCCATGTCTTGAGGATCTTCGCGTACTCCCCGTTCCTGATGAGGCGGTCGAGGGCTTCCCGTACGGCGTCGCGCAGGGCCGTGTTGGTCTTGGCGACCGCTACACCGTAGCGAAGGGGTTCGAGCTGCTCGCCGCTGAGTTCGAGGGCGGTGCCGCCGGCGCGGGTCGCGGCGGTGTGGGCCGCGACCGGGAAGTCGTCGAGGCAGGCGGCGGACCGGCCCTTGGCGACGTCGTCGTAGACCTCAGCCGGTGAGTCGAACTCCCGGATCTTCAACTTCTCGGGGGCCTGCCGGTTCAGCTGGTCCAGGTAGTCACGGGCGAGCGTGCCGCGCTGGACGGCGACGTTCCTGCCGGACAGGTCTCCGGGGGCCTTGACACCCTCCGGGTTGCCCTTGCGGACGACGAGCACCAGCCCGGCCTCGAAGTAGTCGACGAGATCGACGCCGCTGCCGGTCGTCGTGCCGTCCGCGCGCCCCTCCTGACGGTCCTTGGTGTCGGTCATCGCCGACATGACCAGGTCGAAGCGGTTCACGTGCAGGCCGATGAGGAGGGTGTCGAAGGTGACGTTCACGAACTTGACGCGCAGGCCCAGCTCACGTCCGAGGGCGTTCGCGAGGTCGACGTCGAGACCGGCGGGCTTGCCGTCCCTGACGAACTCCATGGGCGGGTAGGCGATGTCCGAGCCGATGGTGACGATGCCCTTGTCGCGCATCTCCTTCGGCAACCGGGCGGACGGGGCCCCGATGGCCGAAGGGTTCCCGCCCGGCTTGGAGCCGCCGGACGGTTTCCTGCTGCCGCCGGGCTTGCCCCCGGCGCCGGTACTGCCGCCGTCCCCGCCGTCCGGCCGAAGCGTCCAGGCCAGTGCCCCGCCACCGACTCCGACCCCGACGACGGACAGCGCGGCGAGCACACGGCGTCGGCTCGGCCCCGGGGACGCGGGCTGCCCAGGGGACGCGGTCTGCTCAGGGGGGTGCGGAGGCCGGTCCGGGGGGACGGCGTGCGGCCCCGGCGGCGGAGCGGGACTGTGGCGCTCCTGCGGCGGAGTGGCGAGAGCTGGGCCGTACCCGTCCGGGGACGGAGTGGCGAGGCCGGGCCCGTACTGGCCCGGGGACGGAGTGGGGGGCTGCGGAGGCGCGGGGGTGCTCGCGGGCGGCGGCACGTCGTACGACGGCGGGGCCGGTGCACCGTCCGCCGTCGTACTGGTCGGCAGCCGGTCGTAGGGGACGTCGGCGGGCCCCTCGGCCGGGGGCCGCAGCGCGGACATGTCCGGGGCCCTGGGGTCGCTGAGCTGCGCGGACAGGCGGCGTAGCTGTACGGCGAGGGGCTCCGGCAGCCAGTCGCCGTAGGGGCCCGGTGCGCCCACCCGCGCCATGAGGGCGGGCAGAGCGGGCCGCCGCTCCGGCTCCTTCGCCAGGCAGCCCGCCGCCAACTCCCGCAGGTCGTATGAGAGTTCGTCGAGGCGCGGCTCCTCGTGCACGGTGCGGTACATGAGGACCTGCGGATCGGCGTTCCCGTAGGGGCCGCCGCCCGTCGCCGCGTACACGACCACCCCGCCCAGCGCGAACACGTCCGCCGCGCCCGTGACCTCGGGGCCCGTCATGACGAGTTGCTCGGGCGCCATGAACCCCGGGGTGCCGAGGGCGGTGCCGGTCGTCGTCAGGGCGGTGTCCGCGGCGGAGTGCGCAATACCGAAGTCGATGACGCGCGGGCCCTCGGCGGTGAGCAGGATGTTCGACGGCTTGAGGTCGCGGTGCACCAGCCCGTGCGCGTGCACCGCCGTCAGGGCGTGCAGCAGGCCCGCCGTCAGCAGCCGCACCGCGTGCTCGGGCAGCGGCCCGCAGTCGTGCACGGCATCGGTCAGCGAGACACCCGGCACGTACTCGGTCGCCATCCAGGGCACGTCGTCGTGTGGCGCGGCATCGACCACCGGCGCCACGAACGGTCCGCCCACCTGCTGGGCGGCGGATACCTCACGGGCGAAGCGAGCACGGAAGCCCCGGTCGTCGGCGAGTTCGGAGCGCGCGGTCTTCACCGCCACCGGCCGCCCGTCCGCCGCGCGGCCGAGATAGACCCGTCCCATACCGCCGCCACCGAGCAGCCCGATGATCCGGAACGGGCCGATCTGCTGCGGATCATGCTTCGCCAGCGGTCGCACCAATACCCCCACCCGAGCCGGCAGTTGTCCGACACCATTCTGCACGGGTCCGAAGGCTGCGACGGAGGCTATACGGCGGTGGTGCCGTGGGGCGGGGTGGTGGGGCTGTGGAGTGGTGGGGGCTGTGGTGTGGTGGTGGGGCTGTGGTGTGGTGGTGGGGCTGTGGTGCGGCCGACGCCGCATCCGCGGGGGGCCGTACCTGGCGCGCACGGCGTGCGGCCGGAGCCCCCGGTACGTCAGCGAGGGCATAACGGTCGGCGGCGCACACGCACCTCGGCCGGCACGCACCTCAGCTGGTCTCTCGGCCGTCGTCCCGCACACAGCGGGCGCCCGGGGGACGGCGGACACCTGTTGCCGGTTGCACGCCACACCATGACCCGATCGGCGGAATGCGTCGGCGCCGAGGACGGCGTGCTGGATGCCGCCCGCACGATCGCCCACGTCAGCGGGGATTCCCTGCCGATCATCGGCCCCGAAACCCTCTCGACCGGCGGCAGGCGCAGGCGACCGCCGAGCCGGGCCGTCAGTGCGACGTGCCGGTCCTTTCGTGTCGCGTCCGGCGGCTTTTGGGAGTGGAGTGGAAGCGCACGCCCGTGAGCTGGAACATGCGTCGGCCGCGGGCGCGCCGCACATCGCCGAGACCGACAGCACAGCGACCGAGGAGCTGCATCATGCCTGCAGGGACGAGCAAGAAGCGCGAGCGGCAGTACGAGCACATCAAGGACAACGCCAAGGAGCACGGGGTCTCCGAACGGCGCGCGAAGGAGATCGCCGCGCGTACCGTCAACAAGGAACGTGCAAGTTCCGGCGAGGCCGGGTCCGCGAGCAGGACCTCCACCCGGGACCCCAAATCCGCCCCGCAGCGCGGCGGCGAACGCTCCCGCAGCGGGACCCAGGGCCCCACCAGGGACCAGTTGTACGAGGAGGCCAGGAAGAAGAACGTCGACGGCCGCTCGTCCATGAACAAGGAGCAGCTGCGCAGGGCCGTCGGACGCTGACCTCACCCGCGATGTCGGCCGTTTGGCCGCTGTGGAGTGTCACCGCGGACAGCTCCGCTGTCGCGGGCCTGCCGGAGGGCAGAATGGCCTGATGAGGGTGTTGCCGGTGTTGTCCCAGGTACGCCGTTGGGTTCCCGCCGTGGTGATCGCTCTCGCGGCGTTGGTAGATCTGCTGACACCTCCTTCGGTGTCCTCCACTCCCCTGCTGGCCGTGGCCCCGGTGACGGCGGCTTCGCTGCTCAGCCCGGCGGGCATCATCGGCATCGGCATTACGGCGATGGCGGTGCAGGCGGGTCTGGCGTTCGTCGACGGGTCCTACGCCTGGCAGGGCGACGCGGCTGTCCAGATCACCCTGGCGGCCGTCACCGCACTCGCCGTCGGCCTGAACCGGTCCCTGCGCACCCAGCACGTCAGCGCCAGCCGGGCCCGCTACGCCGCGGAGGTGGCCCAGCGCGCCGTCCTGCCCACACCTCCCAGCCGGCTGGGGGACCTGCGGATCGCCGCCCGCTATGTGCCGGCCGAAGACATGGCGCTGATCGGCGGCGATCTCTACGTGATGCAGGAGACGCCGTTCGGGGTGCGCGCCATGGTCGGCGATGTGAGGGGCAAGGGCCTCTCCGCCGTCACGGCGGTCAGCGTCGACATCGGGGTCTTCCGCTACGCAGCCGACCACGAACCCGACCTGCCCGCGCTGGTGAACTGCATGGAGGAGGCCCTGCTGCGCGAAAGCCAGCGCCGGGAGGGCCTGGACGCGACCGAGGGGTTCACCACTGCACTGATCGTTCAGTTCTCCCACGACCTGGACCAGGTCCATATCGTCAACCGCGGCCATCCCGCCCCGCTGCTGCTGCACGCGGACGGCCGAGCGCGCGTACTGACGCCGGGAGAGGAAGCACCGCCGTTGGGCATCGCAGCCCTGGGGACCTGGACGTCACCGGTGGAGACGCACCCGTTCCCGCCCGGGTCCATGCTGTTGTGCTTCACCGACGGCGTCACCGAGGCCCGCGACCCTGCCGGCACCTTCTACGACCCCGCGCAGCGGATCCCCCACATGGTGCAGTCCTATCTGCGCCAGACCAGCCATTTCCCGGAACCGTCGACGGTCCTCGACCTCCTGGCCCGCGACGTCAGCCGCCACAGCGGCGGCGCCCCCCAGGACGACCAGGCCCTCCTCGCCCTGCACCGGCCCCTGCCGCAACAGGACCTCCTCGCCCGGCCTCTCGGACAGTAGCCGGTCCCGCAGCAGCCCGGGGCGAGCCGCCCCGGGGCAGCGGCGGCATGACTGCCCGGACGGGAGGGCCATCGGCGTGCTGTCCCGTGGCACACGCGAGCCGCACACCATGACCCGGGGCGGATCGAAGTAGAAAGTCCGCATGCATGACAGCGACCAGTCGGCAGCCACCGGGCCTGATCCGGTGCCGTGCGACCTGTGCGGAGTAGCCGCCCCTCCGGCCTCACAGCTCTTCAGCCTGGTGCCGGACTCTTCCGTCATCCACCCCTACGATCCGGAGCAGGACGGTCTGCGACGCCTCGTGGCCTGCGGCCCCGATCACCTCGGTGAGCTCCGGCAGCAGTACCGGCAGCGTCCGTACGTCAAGGAAGAGCTCTGGGCCGGCAAAATCGCCCGCGCCCTCGGCTCCCAGCCGGACCTCGATGAAGAAGAGCTGGCCGAGGTGACGGGCCTGAACTTTCTTCAGATCGAGCGCACCCTGACCTGGGAAAGCGAACGCTTCCTGAGCGATCAGACCCCACCGGGCGATCACGAACGGCCGGGAGACACCTCCGGCACGACGGACGACAAGGGCTCGGGCTGACGCCGGCCGCCGGTCTTCTCGCCACGTATACGTCATTGCCGCCACCGGCCGCTGCACCCACCAGCCGCGTACTCCCACCGGCGCCTCAGCCGCACCCGGCCGTCTACTCCCACCGGCCGTGTGCTCCCACGGCACTGCCGACCTCGCAAAGCCAGGGCCGTTCGGCCGGGCCGGCGTGGTTCAGGCCTCGGGCCCGTAGGCGCCGAAGCCCCGGCAGACCAGCTCCTCACGGAAGGTCAGTGCCTCAGCAACGGCCTGGCCCCGCTCATTGCGGTAGTTGATGACCACGGTGTCCACGGATGCGCGGACATCCTCGACAGTGAAATGAACATCAGGCAGCTGCCGGAGCCCCTCGGGACCAGTACGCGCGCAAAGCATCCTTGCCGCGCACCTCACCGGACGAGCCACCTGTTGCCAGTCGCCGTCCGCCGAAGCATTCGGTCGCGCGGCGCTCTCGCCCTCCAGCAGGAGATGCGGAGTCCGACCAGTGACCGGCCGGGCAGACCAGCCCCGGACCGGTGACCAACGCCGCTCGTTGCGCGTCCAGTTCAGGTCCGAGCACGGCGCTGGCACGGGTCGGCTCGAACGTCCAGGGGCCGGCCGAACCGCTCGGTCTCAGTTCGTCCGACGGGACCGGGCAGAGACGCTTGCGGTGCGGGAGGAGGTGGCAGGCATCTCGAGCTCGTCCTCCGGGTCGGCTTCGAGGTAGTTGTCCCCGTAGACCGGTTCGATGAAGACGTTGCTGTAGTCGGGCTTTGCGGGACGAGGGACATGGGCGGCGACCTCGTTGTGCTGCTGCGGTGCTGAAGGGGACATGTGGTTCCTTGGTGTTTTACGGCTGTGAGCGGTGGTCAGGCTGCGATGGTGGCTCGGTCGGGCCCACCTCGACGAGGGTCTGGATGCGGCGCGGGCCGGCCAGCACGTCGGGGGCCGATACCGCGGCCCAGATGTCGGCGAGGTGCAGCTTCGCCGACGCGGCCGTGGAGACGATGCTCTCGGGCCCGTCCGGTGTGACGTCGTACCGGGTGTCAGTGTCGGCGAGCGGCTGTGAATCGCTCCAGATCCTCTATTCGATGATCATGTTACGTGATCGGGCTCGGCAAAGCGCGTCGGACGACGCATGGGGTGAGCCCTCCCACGTTCGGATGGGTGGACCGCAGGCCCGGTGCTCTCCGCGCGAGTGGCTTCGGGAGGCATTTTGAGGAGGCGGCCCCGGTGAGGGTAGCGCGGGGAACGCTTGGGGAGCGCATCGGCGGTCAGGTCGTTTCCGGTGCCGTGGTACCAGCGTAGTGATCGGCGATCTCGTCGCTGGTCGTGAGCCACACCCCTGGGTGGTTGGCGATGTACTCGAGCGCCTGGTCCAGGTACCTGTGCCGGAAGGGCTGGTTGATGACGAAAGGGTGCAGGACCAGCGACATCACGCGGCCGCTGTTCTCCGCATCGGCGTAGAGCTGGTCGAGTTGATCTTTGACGAGCTGGAGGAAGTCCGGGCCGCTCAGGCTCTTGCCGACGAACAGTTGGACGTCGTTGACCTCGATGGAATAGGGCACGCTCAGCATGCCCGGCACGTTCAATCGGTAGGGCTGGTCGTCGTTGGCCCAGTCGAGCACGTAGTCCAGGCCCAGCTCGGCGAGCAGCTCGGGCGTGCGGAAGGTCTCGGTGAGCGCCGGGCCCAGCCAGCCGCGCGGCTTGCGTCCGGTCGCCTTTTCGATGGTGCCGATCACCTCGGCCAAGTAGGAGCGCTCCTCTTCCGGGGACATACCGGCTTGGAGGACGGAGTTGTTCTTGCCGTGGGCGGCCCAGACCCAGTCCCGGTCCCGACCCGCTCGGATGATCTGCGGGTAGCGCCCGGCGACGTCGGAATTGAGCATCACACTTGCGCGAATCCGGTGCCGGTCGAGGCTCTCGATCAGCCGCCAGATGCCCACCCGGGGCCCGTAGTCGCGCCAGCCATAGTTCAGTGGGTCGGGCGCCAGCGCCTTGGTATCGGGAAAGATGCTCGTCGAGGGGCGGTCGATCCGGTAGTGCTCAACGTTCAGCCCGACGTAGAAGGCGATCCGGGCGCCGTTCGGCCAGCGGATCGGTTCGCGCTCGACGATAGGGCTGTAGTCGAAGAGTTGATTGTCCATCAGTTCTTACCTCGTGACGATTGAACACCGGGGGCGAGCAGGGGGGTTGGGCCCTGCGGTGGGGCTCTGCGGGATGCGTGGGTGTGTATCGTCGAACCCTCACATTGATGAGAACGTCAATGCGGTGATGTGTGAGGTGGGCCATATGCGCATCGGAGAACTGTCGGACCGCACCGGCACCCCCCGCCGGTTGTTGCGCTACTACGAGGAACAGGGCCTGATCGCCGCGGGTCGCAGTGCCAACGGCTACCGTGAGTACGACGAACGCTTCGTCGACCGCGTCCTACAGATCAGAGGGCTGCTCAACGCCGGACTGCCGACGCGCATCATCAAGCAGATCCTGCCCTGCCTCGACAAACCCCGGGACCTCTACTTCCCCGATGCCACACCGGAAATGATCGCGACGCTGACACACGAACGGGACAGGATGACGGACCGCATCCGGTGTCTGATCCGCAACCGTGACGCGATCGGCGAGTACCTCGACGCGGTGCTGGAGTACAACCGGGCCGACGCCGAAGTCGCGACACCCGCAGAGTCGCCATCCGACCGCTAGCGGCCTGGCGCAAACCGGCCCGGTGCAAAGAACACGGGCCCACACCCCGATCGGTGCCGACGGAGGCCGAACCGGGCGCCGGGTCGTTAGCGGGACGTCAGCCGGGCGTGAGCCAAACGCCAGCGGGTCCGGCCAGGCTGGTCTCGCAGCGGGACAGCGACTCCGCGAGTCCCGCACGATCACACGGGGGACCTCAGCATGCGCACATCGCGAATCGGCACCACCGCACTGGCCGCCGCCACCGCCGCACTGGCCCTGACCCTGACCGCCTGCGGCGGCTCGGACAGCGCCAACGGAGCGAAGGCCGACACGAGCCGGAGCGGCAGCACGGCCGACGGCTCGCAGACCTCGGACACGACCGCGGGGACGGAGGGAACCGCCGGGACGGAGGGAACCGCCGGAACGGGCGGTGGAAACGGGACGAGGTCGTCCCGGGCCTCCACCGGCACCGGACACGGCGCTTCCGGTTCCGGCTCGCACGACTCCGGCTCCGGCTCACGGGCCGGCTCCGGCAAGGTGACCACCGTCGGCTCCACGGACACCCGCCAGTGTCACGGCGACGAGATCTCCTACTCCGTACTCCACCGCTTCCCGAAGCAGCAGGGCGAGCACCTCCTGATCACCGCGCGGAACGCCGACTCCAAGCCCTGCTGGGTCACTTCGTACCCGTCCGTCATCCTCGGGGACACCTCCAACGTCCTGCACCACTCCCCCAAGGACACCCCGGGCGGCAACACCCGCATCACCATCAAGCCCGGCGGCAAGGTCTACTCCGCCGTGAACCTCTTCACCGAAAGCGCGGCCACCCACACATCGGGGACCTTCTCCCTCGCCCTGCGCGACCAGAGCGGCGACACCGGCCCGGCCACCGAGCAAGACGCCTTCGACAGCAAGGGCGTGCCCTCGAAGTTCACCTGGACCAGCGCCGACGTCACCAACTGGAACACCACCAAGCCCTACGACTTCTGAGCAAGTCCCGCTCGGACGCCGTGCGGGGCTCCCGCTCGCCGCCACCACTCCCCGTTCAGTCGCATCGCCCACCCCATGGCCGAGATCGCCGAACTCCGCCATGGGGTGGGCGTGGGGCGGTGGCGGTGGTGGCCGGTGGTGGTGGCGCTGCCGGGGGGGCGTCCGTCGGCGCCGTAGGGACCCGCGGCGTCGGTATTGCGGTGGGCATTCAGCCCTGCTCGTGCGGCCCGACGCGTCAACACCGGTTTTCTATCGGTTAGTTGGTATACAGGAGCAATGTCACACTTATCCGCACTACACGGAGTGGCCCACCTCCGGCTGCTCGGTCCCGTCGAATATGTTTCGGCTGACGGAACGGCAGGACGGCCCGGAGCGCCGGGGCCACAGGCCGTGCTGACGGCGCTGGCACTCCGTGCGGGGACCCTGGTGACGATCGACCAGCTGGTGGACGGTCTGTACGACGACGATCCGCCTGCCTCCGCCCGCCGAGTGATCGTGAACTACGTCCATCGGCTGCGGACATACCTCGACCGCGCGCACGCCGCGGGCGGGGAGGGTGGCGCCGCGGCGGGTGGAGACGGTGGGGCCACGGCCATCGGGACCATGGCGGACGGCTACGTCCTGCGACTGCCGGCAGAGCGTGTCGACGCGCTGCTGTTCGGCCACCTCACACTGCGGGCCCGGCGGGCGGCCGCGCAGGGCGATCCCGCGTACGCCGCATCCGTCCTGAAGGGGGCGCTCGATATGTGGCAGGGCCCGGCGCTGGCCGGGCTTCCAGGGCCCTACGCGCAGGAGCAGCGCCGGGCGCTGGCCGAACAGCGGGCCTCGGCGACGGAGCACCACCTGGAACTGTCGCTGGCGTGCGGGCGGCATGAGGAGGTGGTGCCGGAGATCCTGTGCGCCCTGGAGGCCTATCCGTACCGGGAGCGGCTGCACGGTGCACTGATGCTGGCCCTGTACCGGTCGGGGCGGAGCGCCGATGCGCTGCTGGCCTACGATCACGCCCGCCAGGTACTCGCGGACGAGATGGGCATCGATACGGGCCCCGCACTCGACGAGTTGCACGCCGCGGTTCTGGCGGGTGACCGGGCTCTGTTAGCGGTTCCTGATACGGCGAGGATCGCTGCCGTCCCGGCCGACGTGCAGGTGCGGCCGGCGGCCCCCGCGCCGGCGGTGCCCGCCCAGTTGCCGGCCGTACCGTGCGACTTCACCGGTCGGCACGACGAGGTCTGCACGCTGGTAGCCGCGCTCAGCGGGCGTGCCGCGCACCCCGTCGCGGTCATCACAGGGATGGGCGGCGTCGGCAAGACCTCACTGGCACTGCGCACCGGGCATGCGGTCATGGGGTCCTTCCCCGACGGCCAGTTGTACGCCGAACTGCGCGCACCGTGCGGAGCTCCGGGGGACCCGGCCGACATTCTGGCCGGTTTCCTGACCGCACTGGGCGTGCCGCACGAGCGCCTTCCGGCTTCGGTGAGCGACCGCGCGGCGCTGTACCGCACCCTGCTGTCGGACCGTGCGGTGCTGGTGGTGCTGGACAACGCCGCCGGCCTCGCCCAGGTCGAACCGCTGCTGCCCGGCGCCGACCAGTGCGCGGTCCTGGTGACGGCCCGTGCACTGGCGACGCTGCCGGCCGCCGTCAAGGTGTCGCTGAAGGGCCTCGAACCCCACGATTCCGTGGAGCTGATCGGCAAGGTGGCCGGTATCCGGCGGATCGAGGAGGAGCCGGACGCCGTCGCGGCACTCGCCGCCGCCAGCGGCCATCTGCCGTTGGCGCTGCGGGCGATCGGCGCTCGGCTCGCGCTCCGGCCGGCCTGGCCCGTCGCCACGCTGCTGTCCCGGATGTCCGACGAGGCCAGGCTGCTCGGCGAACTGCGGGTGGGGGAGCTGACGGTCGAGGCGGTGTTCGAGCAGTCGTACGCGCAGCTCTCCCCGCAGCGGGCCCGGGCGTTTCTGGAATTGTCCCTTCCGCACTGCGTCGAGTTCGGTGTGAAGGGCGCCGCCGCGGTTCTCGAACTGCCGGAGCGGGAGGCGGAGGACGTGCTGGAAGCCCTGGTCGACGCGGTACTCCTGGAGACCCGCGCACCGGGCCGTTACCGCTATCACGATCTGGTCGGGGCGTACGCGCGGGCGACGGCCCGAGTGGCGCTGACCGAGGAGGAGCGCCGCCAAGTGGTGTGCCGGGCGGCCGACTTCATGTGTGCCAGTGTCGCCGGAGCGGTCCTGGCGACCCAGCCGCTGGGCGGCCGGCTGACCGCTGAGCTGCGACCGCGGCGGTCGGCGGGCGAGGACGTGGGGGCCGGCCAGGAGGCGATGCGGTGGATACGGGGCGCGCTGCCCACCGTGGCCGCGGTGGCGGAGCAGGCGGCCGGCAGCGGAGACCCGGAGGCGGTGGCGCTCGCCGTCGACGGGCTGATGCTGGCTCCCTGCTTCGAGGAGACCGTGCCCCTCGGGACGCTGGCGCCGGCGGCCACCGCTCTGGTGCGGTCCGCGGTGGCGTACTGCGACGAGGACGTGGTGGGCACGGCTCATTACGCGGCCGGGGTGATCCTCAAGAAGCACTCCTCGCTCGACTGCCTCGACCGCTCACGGGCGCATCTGCTGAAGGCGCTGGAGATCTTCGGTGATTCTCCCGCACCCGCCGATGGCCTCCGGCCCTTCCTGACGGTTCTCTTCACCCATGCGATGCTGGCCCAACTCGACGCCATGTGCGCCGACTTCACCGCGGCCCGCGCCCATGCGGAGCGGTCGGTGGAGATGGCGGTGCTCACCGGCGATCAGGGGCTGGTCACCCGGCGGCGCAGCCTCCTGCTCCAGATCCGGGCCCAGGACCCCGGCAGCGGAAGCGACCTGGCCCGGATCCGCGAGCAGTGCCGGGAGCTGGCCGGCCTGCTGACCTGCGGCAATGACGTGAAGTGGCTGATCCGGGTGAGGACGACGGAGGCGGACACCCTGTTGTACGGCGGGCGTCCCGCGGAGGCTGCCGCGCTCTACCGCCAGGTGTTGCAACGCACCCGGACCAGCGGCCATGCCCGGAACGAGACCGAGTGCCTGTACCGGCTCGCCGAGGCGCTGCTGCTGACCGGGGACACCCATGCCGCCGTCGACCATGCGCGGCAGGCCCTCCAAGGCGCTCAACTCGCCCAGGAACACCTGCTGATGGCGCGTAGTCACCAGGCTCTCGGCAGGTCTCTGCGGGCCGTCCGGGCCGGGCAGGTGGACGGGGAAGCGGCGGGGCATCTGGAGAAGGCCGCGGAACTGTACCGGGTTCTCGGGCTGCATACGGGTTCCGGGGCTGCCGTCGGTCACTGACCACGTCCCGCCCGGACTCCGCTGGGAATCCGGGCGGAACGCGATCAGCCGCACCGTGGCCTCACTTCCTGTGCCTGGCACACCAGTTGGCCAGCACCGGGCCGATCTGCGCGAGCTGCTCGGGGCGGGTCAGCTCACCGTGCGCGCCACGTACGGGTGTGACGGCGAGCCGGCCCGTCACGTGGGGCCGCCAGGCCTGCGGCCGCTGCATGCCCGGAACCCAGCCCTCGGTGGCCTCGAAGAACAGCACATCGCCCCGGAACGAGCGCGGAACGAATCCGTTCTGGAGGCGGCTGTTGCGCGCGAACACCCGGACCATGGCCGCCAGGCCCTGTTCCCCGAGGAGTGCGAGCGGGCCGGCCGTGGAGTCCGCCTGGTGCCCGAGGGAGTCGAACAGGGCCTGCCTCAGTTCTTCCGCGTCCTGTGCGTCGCTCCCGTCCGCCCCTGATCCGCTCTTCTTCCTCCTTCCCTTGTCATGGCCGTCGACGGTCGCGTTCGACGGGTAACTGTCCATCAGAATCAGCGAGTTGACTTTCTGTCCGGCCTCCTGGAGCCGTACCGCCATCTCGTGGGCGACCACTCCGCCGAAGGACCAGCCGAGGAGCGAGAAGGGGCCGTCCGGCTGTACCGACCTGATCTGCGCGAGGTACGCCTCCACCATCTCCGCCATGCTTCCCGGAGCAGCATCGGGTTCGGTGAGCCCGTGTGCCTGGAGGCCGTACACGGGCTGGTCGGGTGCCAGGTGGCGGAGCAGCCCGGAGTACACCCAGCTGATTCCGGCCGCCGGGTGGACGCAGAAGAGCGGCTCGGGGGGTGTGGCGCCCCGTGTGCGGGACGGCGTGACCGCCCGGCGTACGGAGCGCAGCGGGAGCAGGACCGCGAGGGAGTCGTCGGGCATGTCCTGCGAGAGCCGGTCGGCGAGTCCGGCGACGGTGGGGGCATCGAACAGGGTCCTGATGCCCAGCTCGGCGCCGAGCACCGAACGTCCCCGGGCGATCAGCCGGGTGGCGAGCATCGAGTGGCCGCCCAGGGCGAAGAAGTCGTCGTCGATGCCCACTTCGGGCACCCCGAGGACCTCGGCGAACAGCCCGCACAACAGCTCCTCGCGCACCGTTCGCGGGCCTCGGCGGCGCTCCGCCGTCCCGTCACCCGGTGCCGGCAGCATCCGCCGGTCCAGCTTTCCGCGTGAGGTCAGCGGCAGGGCGTCCAGGAACACGAACGACGACGGCACCATGTGGCGGGGCAGCGACGCCGTGGCGAGGCGGCGCAGCTCGCCGGCGTCCGCCCGGCCCTGCTCCGTGGGAACCACATAGGCCACCAGCTTGCGCTCCCCCGGCCGGTCCTCGCGGACGATCACGGTCACCTGGCGGACCGCGTCGTGTCCGGCGAGCACCGACTCCACCTCGCCGGGTTCGATCCGGAAGCCGCGGACCTTCACCTGGTCGTCGGTGCGGCCCACGTATTCCAGGACACCGTCGGCGCTCCAGCGCGCCAGGTCCCCGGTCCGGTACATGCGCTCCCCCGGCTCTCCGAACGGGCAGGCCACGAACCGCTGTGCCGTCAGTCCCGGCCGGCCCAGGTACCCGCGTGCCGTGCCCGCCCCGGCCAGATACAGCTCGCCGACCACCCCGGCGGGCAGGGGCCGCAGGCCCACGTCGAGCACGTACATACGGTTGTTGCCGATCGGCCGGCCGATCACCGGCCGCTCGTGATCGGCCGCCGCGCCGTGCGAGACGTACACCGTGCACTCCGTCGGGCCGTAGGTGTTGAAGCCCTCGGTCCCGGAAGTGGCGCGGAGTTCGCTCCACAGCGCCTGGTCGACGGCCTCGCCGCCGAGCTCGACGATGCGCGGTTGCGACGGCTGCCCTGCGGACAGCATGCCCGCCGTCATCAGCTGCCGGCAGTACGTCGGCGAGAGCTCCATGTAGTCGATGCCCGCGGCGCCGATGTACTCGGCCATCGCCTCCGGGTCGCGGCGGACCTCGTCGTGCACGAGGTGCAGTTCATGGCCGCCTATCAGCCACAGGACCGGTTCCCAGGAGGAGTCGAAGGTCAGCGGTCCGGTCACCAGGGCACGGAACCGGTGGTCCCCGGAGGCCGCCACCTGAGGCGCGAACACCGCGAAGTGGGCGTGGAACAGGTTGCTGAGATTGCGGTGCTCCACGGCCACCCCCTTCGGCCGGCCCGTCGAACCCGAGGTGTAGATGACGTAGGCGAGATGGTCCGGGCGCAGCGGTACGGGCCGGTCCGCAGGGTGCGGGTCGACCGGCGCGTACCGGCTGAGGGACTGACGCATGGCGGGGTCGTCGAGGACCAGCACCTCGATCGAGGATTTGGTTCCCGGCCGGAGCCGGGCCACGTTCTCCCTGTCGGTCAGCAGGAAGGACGGCGCGGCGTCCGCCAGCATCAGGGCGATCCGGTCCTTGGGGTACTCCGGGTCCATGGGCACGTAGCAGCAGCCCGCTTTGAGCGCGGCCAGCAGCGCCACGATGTGCTCGCCGGCCCGTGGGAGCAAAGTGGCCACTCGCTGTTCCGGCCGGATGCCCTGGCTGATCAACAGCCACGCCAGCCGGTTCGCGCGGGCGTTCAGCTCGCGGAAGGTCAGGGTGCCGTCGGCGTCGACCACCGCCGTGGCATCGGGGTTGTTCCGTACCTGTTCCTCGAAGATCTCGTGCACCGGCCGGTCGTCCGGCAGCGGAAGGGCGGTGTCGTTCCACCGGGAGAGGATGCGGACGCGCTCCTGCGGGGAGAGCAGTTCCATCGCTCCGATGGGAGTGTCCGGGGCGGCGCCGGCGGTGGTGAGGAGGCGCAGCAGCCGCTGGGTCAGGGCCTCTGCGGTGGCACGTTCGAACAGGTCGGCCGAGTAGTGCAACAGGCCGTCGACACCGCCGGGGCTGCCGTCGGCGCCGTGCCGTTCGGTGAAGGTGAAGTCGAGGTCGAATTTGGTGGGGGCGGTGTCGAGGGGTTGGGGGGTGATGGTGGTGCCGGGGAGGTCGAGGGTGCCCTCGGCGTTGTTCTGGAGGACGAGCATGGTCTGGAAGAGGGGGTGGCGGGCGCTGCTCCGGTCCGGATTCAGCTTCTCCACCAGCTGCTCGAAGGGCAGATCCTGGTGCGCGAACGCCGCCAGGTCACCTTCCCGTGTCCGGGCGAGCAGCTCACCGAACGACGGATTGCCCGAGGTGTCCGTCCGCAGCACCAGCGTATTGACGAAGAACCCGACGATGTCGTCCAACGCCTGATCGGTCCGGCCCGCCGTCGCGGTACCCAACGGAATGTCCGTACCGGCCCCCAGCCGTGTCAGCAACGCCGCCAGCCCCGCCTGAAGCACCATGAACAGCGTCGCACCCTGCTCACGCGCCAGCGACTCAAGACGCCCATGGAGTTCGGCGGGCAACTGGAAGTGGACGAGGCCGTCGGAGCGGGTGGGCCGGGGCGGGCGGGGCCGGTCGGTGGGGAGTACGAGTTCCTGCGGAAGATCCCTCAGCTCCTCGGCCCAGAAATCCGCCTGCTGCCCACCCACCTCCGCCAGCAGCTCACGCTGCCACAGCGTGTAATCCGCGTACTGGACCGGGAGTGCCTGCCACACGGGAGCACCGCCGGTGAGGCGGGCGCGATAGGCCATGGACAGATCGCGCAGCAGGGGCACCAGCGACCAGCCGTCGCTGGCGATGTGATGCAGCGTCAGCAGAAGAAGGTGGTCGTCGGGGCCGACGGTGAACAGCGTGACCCGCAGGGGCAGTTCCTCGGCGAGGTCGAAGGGCGTGAAGGCCGCGGCGTGGAAGCGGGCGGAGACCTCAGCGGCGGGGCACGGCACCACGATGACCTCGACGGCGGCCTCGTCGGGGGCGAGCAGCTGCTGGCGCGGTTCGCCGTCGTGGGCGGGGAACACCGTGCGCAGGGCCTCGTGGCGCCCGACCACGTCGTTGACGGCGGCCTGGAGGGCGTCCACGTCCACGGGGCCCCGCAGTCGGAAGGCGAACGGCGCGTTATAGGTCGGACTCTGCTCCAGACGGTCCAGGAACCACAGCCGCTGCTGCGCGAACGACAGCGGCACCACCGCCGGCCGCGCCCGCGCCGTCACCGCCGGCCGGGCCGCGGCCCCGTCGGCCAGCAGATCCGCCAGCCCCGCGGCCGTCGGGGACCCGAAGAACTCCCTGACGCCCAGCTCCACGCCCAGCACCGAACGGATCCGGCTCAGCAGTCGAGTGGCCAGCAGCGAATGACCGCCCAGGGCGAAGAAATTGTCCGTCACCCCCACCGTCGGCACACCCAGCACCTGGGCGAACAGCTGACACAGCACCTCCTCCCGCGCCGACCGCGGACCCCGCTCGCCCCTCCCGGCCCGGCCGGGGCCGTCCCCGGACGCCGCACCGGCACCTGCGGCACCCGCGGCACCGTCAGGGTCGGACGCGCGGCGGGTGGGGAGACGATGCTCGGCCGTCCGGCCCAGTAATGCCCGCTCCTCTGCCCGCGACGCGAAGACCTCCAGCGAACCGATGGCGGTGTCCGGGGCCTCCGCTGCGGCGTCGAGAACGCGGACGAGGAGGCCGGTCAGGGTGTCCGCGGTGGTGTGGTCGAACAGATCGGTGGCGAACTGGAGGATGCCGGACATGCCCAGGGGGCGTTCGTCGGCGTCCCGCTCCTCCGTGAAGCTCCAGCCGAGGTCGAATTTGGAGGGGGCGGTGTCGAGGGGTTCGGGGACGATGGTGGTGCCGGGGAGGTCGAGGGTGCCCTCGGCGTTGTTCTGGAGGACGAGCATGGTCTGGAAGAGGGGGTGGCGGGCCGTGCTCCGGTCCGGATTCAGCTTCTCCACCAGCTGCTCGAAGGGCAGATCCTGGTGCGCGAACGCCGCCAGATCACCTTCCCGTGTCCGGGCGAGCAGCTCACCGAACGACGGATTGCCCGACGTGTCCGTCCGCAGCACCAGCGTATTGACGAAGAACCCGACGATGCCGTCCAACGCCTGATCGGTCCGGCCCGCCGTCGCGGTACCCAACGGAATGTCCGTACCGGCCCCCAGCCGCGTCAGCAACGCCGCCAGCCCCGCCTGAAGCACCATGAACAGCGTCGCACCCTGCTCACGCGCCAGCGACTCAAGACGCCCATGGAGATCGGCAGGCAGTCCGAAGCGTATGAGACCGCCGGAGTGGGTGGGCTGCGGGGGACGCGGCCGGTCGGTGGGGAGCGCCAGCTCCTGCGGAAGATCCTGGAGCGCCTCGGCCCAGAAATCCGCCTGCTGCCCACCCACCTCCGCCAGCAGCTCACGCTGCCACAGCGTGTAATCCGCGTACTGGACCGGGAGTACCTGCCACGTCGGCGCGGTTCCGGTACGGCGGGCGCGGTAGGCGGCCGACAGATCGCGCAGCAACGGAGCTTCCGACCAGCCGTCGCTGGCGATGTGATGCAACGTCAACAGCAGTACGTGCTCATCGGGAGCGACCGTGAACAGCGAGACCCGCAAGGGCAGTTCGACGCCCAGGTCGAAGGGGGCGAACGCCGCGTCATGGAAGAGGGAGGCCACCTCCTCGGCGGCGCACGGCACCACCGCCACCTTCACCGTCGCTTGCTCGGGTGCCAGGATCTCCTGGATGGGCTCGTCGTCGCGGACGGGGAAGACCGTGCGCAGCGCCTCATGGCGCCCGACCACATCGTTGACGGCGGGCTGGAGGGCGTCCACATCCACCGGGCCCCGCACCCGGAACGCGAACGGTGCGTGGTAGGTCGGGCTTCGCTCCAGACGGTCCAGGAACCACAGCCGCTGCTGCGCGAACGACAGCGGCACCACCGCCGGCCGCGCCCGCGCCGTCACCGCCGGCCGGGCCGCGGCCCCGTCGGCCAGCAGATCCGCCAGCCCCGCCACGGTCGGTGAACCGAACAGTTCGCGGACGCCCAGCTCCACGCCCAGCACCGAACGGATCCGGCTCAGGAGCTGGGCGGCCCTCAGCGAATGGCCGCCCAGGGCGAAGAAGTTGTCCGCCACCCCCACCGTCGGCACACCCAGCACCTGGGCGAACAGCCGGCACAGCACCTCCTCCCGCACCGACCGCGGACCCCGCTCGCCCGTCCGGGCACGGCCGGGGGCGTCCCCGGACGGGACTGTGGCGTCGGTCTGCTCCGCGGCCGCGGGGCTCTGCGCTTGCGTCATGGTGCTCCTCCCTTGGAGACGGAGATGGGTCAGTTGCCGGTGGCGGGCTGCGGCGTCAGATCGCGCCAGTGCTCCTCGATGTGGTCGAGGCAGGCCTGATATCCGTCCGCGCCCCGGGTCACCGTCCAGCCCTGCGGAGGTGCCAGGTGCGACGGCCAGAGGGAGTGCTGGTGGTGCTGGTTGACCAGGACGAGATAGCTGCCGTCGACGTCTTCGAAGGGGTGCGTGTGCGTCACGGGGAAGGTCCTTTCAGGTGGCACGGAGCGGTGTGGGACGGAGGGGTGCGCGCGATGGGGCGGTGCGGGATGGAGCCGCGTGGGGCGGAGCGGTGTGGGGCGGAGCGGGCGGGCCCCGTCCGGCGGGCTCAGACTGCGGCGTGTGAGGCCGGTGCGGTGAGCGGAGCGATGTGAACCGGCAGCTGCCGCCAGATCCCCGGGGTGTAGAAGTGCCCGCCGGGCAGCACATCGTGGCGGTACGCACACCGCGCGACCCGGCGCCACTGGTTTCCTGCGTCCGGCTCGATGACGTCGTCGTCCGTCGCGGAGAGCATCTGGACGGGGACGCCCACCGTGGCCCCCGGCCGACAGCGGAAAGTGTCACGGACCCGGATGTCCGCACGCATGAGCTCCACGGCCATCTCCTGGAGTCCCGGGTCCGCCAGCACGTGTTCGGGCATCAGGCCGTTGGTGCGCATCCAGTCCAGCAGCTCGGCGTCGGTGTCCTGGCGCGCGGGGAACATGTCCCGTGGAGTCAGTCCGCGGTCGGGCGCGTTGCACGAGGAGACGACCAGCGCCTCCGGTGCCGGGCCGGCCGCATCCTCGATCCGGGCCGCGACGTCGAAGGCCATCCATCCGCCCATGCTGTGGCCGAACAGGACGTACGGCCCGTCGACCGCGGAGAGCACGGCGGTGGTGGCGTCCGCGGCGAGTTCCTCCCAGTCGGCCGCGTACGGCTCCAGGAAGCGCCCCTCCCGGCCGGGGTAGCAGATGGCGGAGAGGGCCACCTCGGCGGGCAGGCTGTCGCTCCAGGAGTGGTACGGCCCGGTGCCGCCGCCGCAGAAGCCCAGGCAGAGGAGCGTGCGGACGGTGTGGCGGTCCGGTGGTTTGATCGGGATGACGGTGGTGTCCTGAGGTCCGGCCATCGTGGTCGTCTCCCTGTCTGTGTGGTGTCTCTTCGATGTCTCGTCGGTGTCTCTTCGGCGTCTCTGTGGCGTCTCTGTGACGTCTCTGTGGTGACGGATCGCGGTATCCGCGCAGGCGACGCGGTGACGGTGGCGCAGAGGTTCGCGGTGGCCGCGGGAGGGGGATGCCGGCCCGTCAGCGGCCGGTGCGCAGGCTCTCGACGTGCCGCGCCAGGTCCCTGAGCCGCGGATGGCGGTAGACCTCACGGGCCGACATGGCGACCCCCAGCTGCTTCTTCAGCCGGGCCACGACACGCAGCGCGATCAGCGAATGGCCGCCCATGGCGAAGAAGTCGTCGTCGGCCCTGATGTGCTCACGGCCGAGGACCTCGGACCATACGGCCGCTATCAGCGTCTCGGCCTCGCCCTCCGGAGCGCTGTCCAGGGCCGCCGAGGCCGGTTCGGGCGCGGGCAGGGCGGCGAGGTCGACCTTGCCGTTCACGGTCAGCGGCATCGCGTCGAGCGCGAGGTAGGCGGTCGGGAGCATGAACTGCGGCAGGACGGCGGCCAGATGCGCGCGGAGCGTCCCGGGAGTGGGTGTGCCGGTGGCAGGCGTATCGCCCGCGGCACCTGTCGCCGCAACGTAGTACGCGGCGAGCTGTTCGCCGGCGGCCGTGCCGCTGTGCAGTGCGACCACGGCCGCCGCCACGCCCGGATGGGCGGTCAGCGCGGCCTCGATGTCGCCCAACTCCACACGGTACCCACGGAGTTTGACCTGACGGTCGCTGCGTCCCCGGTATTCGAGGGAGTTGTCGGGGCGTCGGCGCACCAGGTCTCCGGTGCGGTACATCCGCGTGCCGTCGGCGGCGAACGGGTCGGCGACGAACCGCGTGGCGGTGAGCGCGGGCCGGTTCACATAGCCGACGGCCAGCTGCCGTCCGGCGAGGTAGAGCTCGCCCTCCTCGCCGAACGGCACCGGCCGCAGCGCGGCGTCGAGGACATGGCACCGTACTCCCGGCAGGGGACGTCCGATGTGCGGAGCGACGTCCTCGATCCAGGCAGCGGTGACGTCCACCGTGCACTCGGTGGGGCCGTAGAGATTGACCGCTTCGAGACGCCGGGCGTCGTGTGCGGCCGCCAGCTCCCGCCAGGTGCCCTCCGGTACCGGCTCGCCGCCCATGAACAGCCGGAGCGGCCGTCCCTCGGTGGAGCGTCCGAGCAGGTCCTCGCGGAGCAGCGGCCAGTGCGAGGGGGTCAGGTCGAGGTCGTGCACCCCGTGCTCGTCCAGGACTGCCCGCAGCAGGGCCGGATCGGTGCGCTCCGCCTCGCCCAGGACGACCACGGTGTCGCCCCGGCACACCCGGGCCCACTGCTGGACCGAGGCGTCGAAGGAGACGCTGGCGTTCCAGGCGACGACCCGGTGCCGCCGGTCGTAGAGACCCGCCTCCTCCAGCCCGGCGACCAGTGCCGCCACCGCGCCCCGGGTGGTTTCGACGCCCTTCGGTACGCCCGTGGAGCCGGAGGTGTAGATGACGTACGCCGGGGTCTGAGCGGAGACCGGTACGGGCGGTGGCGGAGTGTGCTCCGGGGTATCCGGGTGGGGTGCGACCGGAAGGGTGCGGACTCCTTCCGGCCACGCCGGGCCGTCGCTGCCACCTGTCAGCACCACGTCGATGCCCGCGTCGCGCACCATCGCGTGCAGGCGTTCCGGCGGATAGGCGGGGTCGAGCGGTACGTAGGCGGCGCCGGTCCGCCAGACGGCGAGCAGTGCGACGACGAGGTCGGTGCCCCGGGGCAGGCTGATCCCGATCCGCCTGCCGGGCACGGCACCGTGACCGGCCAGCACTCCCGCCAACCGGGCGGTGTGCCGGTCGAGTTCGGCGAAGGTGAGCGCACCATGATGGCTGACCGCGATCCGGTCCGGGGCCGCCGCGACGGCCTGCTGGAAGCGGGTCAGCAGATCGACGGTGTGGTCCGGTGCGGTGTGGCGGGGGCCTTCGAGGAGCTCGGTCATGCTGCGCGCTCCTCTCCGGGGGCGGGCGGCACCGTGGGCCGGCAGCCCGCGAGGTCGACGGGTTCGCCCATCGCGACGACGATGCGGCGGTCGCCGCGGAAGGGGTCGCGGCCATGGGTGGCCAGCACGTTGTCGACGAGCAGCACATCGCCCGGCTGCCAGGTCTCGCGCACCGTCGCACCCTCGTAGGCGGCGTTGATGGCGTCGAGTTCGTCGCGGGTCAGCGGCACGCCGTCGCCGAGGCCGGTCTCGAAGGGCAGCCCGTCCGGCCCGAATTCGTCGAGCAGCGCCTCCCGGATCTCCTCGTCCAGCGACCAGGAGTTCCAGAAAGCCATGTGGTTGAACCAGACCTCCTCCCCCGTCTGCGGATGACGGATGATCCCGGGTCGCAGTTGCCGCGTCCGCAGTCCGCCCGAGGCGTCCCATTCGCAGGAGATGAGGTTGTCCGCGCAATACTTCTCGGTCCGCTCGCGGGTGTCGGCGGCGAAGGCGGTGCGCCAGTCCAGGGAGATGTGCTCGGAGTAGTTGCGGGTCAGCAGCCAGCCGGCCGAGCGCATCCGCTCGACGAGCGGGGAGGGTATCCGGCGGAGCACTTCGCGGCAGTCGGCGACCGGTGTCGCGCCGCCCTCCTCCGGTGCCGTCAGGCAGGAGAACAGCAGCAGACCGGGGAAGGTCAGTGTGTAGCTGTTCTCGTTGTGCATACGGATCGGCTGGTTGGGCGGGAGGTCGGTGGAGGAGTAGACGTCGTTCCCGTAGCTGCTGCGGGGGGTGGCCTTCTCACGGTAGGGAGTGCGGCGGGGCACCAGGACGTCGCGTACCTTCGCGAAGTCCTCGACGTCACGGACCGGGAGGCCCCGCAGGTATACCGCACCGTGCCGGTGCAGTGCCGTGCGCAGCTCCGCGTGGACCGAACCGAGCCACTCAGCTGCTTCGGCGGCGTCGGCGAAGCGGGGGACGTGTGCCATCGCCGGCTTACCGGGTTCGAGGGTCCAGGCGGGGGGTCCCGCGGTGGCGGACCGGGAAGAGCTCATGGTTGTGCGCTGCCTCTCGTGTCGTTGCTGACGGTTGTCCTCGGACACTGATCGGGGGAGGTCACCCCCATCCGGTGTCGTGCCGGATCTCGGACGGCTGGGGCCTGTCCTGCGCGGGGCCGGAGAGCGGGAACATGGCGTTCCTTTCACGTCGTTCGGAAGGGGCGGACGGTTCCGCGGGGGAATCGGCGCGGTACGTCGAAACGGTGCGGTACGCCGGATCGGCACCGGACTCGGCTCGGTTCACCGGACGCGGCACGGTGCACCGGACTCGACTCGGTTCATCGCACCCGGGCTCGGTTCACCGCACCCGACCCGGTTCACCGCACCCGGCCGGGTCCGTTCCGCGCACTGCGCACTGCGCACAGAACGTTCTGCCGAAATGCGCCACGGAATTGCTCCGGCTCCGGGTGCCGGTCGCAATTCCGGCCGTGCCGACGCGCCTCACGTTGTCATCGGGAAAGGCGTGCACCAAGAGTGTTCGGGGAGGGTGTTCATGCCTGTCGCATAAAGGAGAGGGGACAAAAGGGGCATCCGTGGTTGCGGGTCCGGAGCGGCCGGTGCCCGTCGGCACGGCGCGGACGGGCGGGGGACGAGCCGGCGGAGCGCGCACGAGGGCCACGGCCGTCGGCCGGTCAGCTCGGTTCGGCCTCGCGCACGGGCAGGTCGCGGCGGGAGCGGATCGGGGACCACAACAGGATCAACGCCGCCAGCGGCATGCCTGCGGTCAGCAGCCACATCGTCGGCCGCACCCCCCACAGCGTGCCGAGGCCACCTGCGAGGAGCGCGCCCAGCGGCAGGGTTCCGTAATTGAGGAACGCCGAGCAGGCAGTCACCCGGCCGAGCACACCGGAGGGGCAATACCCCTGGATGAAGCCTGCCTTGATGATGTTCCCCGCGACCACGCCGAGCGCGGCAGCTCCGTAGCCGATGACGAAGAACGCCAGTCCGGCGCCGTCACGGGTGAGCGCCATCAGCGGGGCGAGGGCGGGCACACCCAGCTCGAACAGCAGCAGGGCCCGAGCGGTGCCGAGCCGGGCCGCGCCCCGGCGCACCAGCAGCGCGCCCAGGACACCCCCCGCGCCGCCGAGGCCCACCAGCGCCCCCACCGCACCGGAGCACAGACCGATGTCCCGCACCAGGAAGACGACGAGCAGGGCCTGGCAGCCCCCCAGGGCGAGGTTCGAGGCGCCTCCGAAGAGAGTGAGGCTGCGCAGATACGGGTCACGCGCGACCAGCCGCACCCCCTCCCGTACGTCCCCGAGCAGCGGCGCGCGGCGTCCTGACCAGGAGGCCGCAGCCGGCGGCTCACGGTGCCGGATGCGGCCTATGCACAGGAAGGAGATGAGGAAGGTCGCCGCGTTCGTCAGCATGCCGTCGACCGCACCGGCGGCCTGCGCGATCAGACCTCCGGATCCCACACCGGCGATCTGCGCCGCGGCGGCGCTTCCGTGCAGCTTCGCGTTCCCCTCGGCCTGGTCCGGGGCGCTGAGCAGGGTGGGGAGGTAGGCGGTGTACGCCGTCTGGAAGAAGACGGCCGCCGATCCCACCAGCAGGGCGACCAGCAGCAGTTGGCCGATGCCGAGCACACCGAACCAGGCGGCGACCGGCACGCTCAGGAACAGGGCGCACGAGACGGCGTCGCAGACCAGCATGACCGTGCGGCGGCGCAGCCGGTCCACCCAGACTCCGGCGGGCAGCCCGATGACGAGCCAGGGCAGCCAGGTCGCAGCGTTGAGCAGGCTCACCGCGAAGGTTCCGGCATGCAGCACGGAGACGGCGGCCAGCGGCAGCAGCACACCCGTGACGGACACTCCGAACTTGCCCGCGGTCTCCCCGTACCACAGCTGCCGGAAGTCCCGGTGGCGGCGTAACAGTCCGCCGCCCGCGCTGCGTGCCGTCCGGCCCCCGTTCTTCACCGGCACGGGGAGGTGCCCGTCTGCTCCATGTTGACTGGCTGTTGATCAAGCATGTCTAGCGTGCCTTCCGATCGGGGGATATCTCTGATGGGGCTGAGGGATGATGAATACGTCAGAACCACTGGGACGAATTGAGCTGAGCGAGGAAGCGTCGCGCGTATTCGGCTACGCCGCGCAGCGCGCCGTATGCGGCATCGAGGAACTCACCGCCATGGGACTCGACAGTGCGGACGCGGAACGAGCGGTGAAAGAACTCGTGGAAATGCGATTACTCTGCCGCGCCGAAGGAGAGGCCGGCCGGTTGACCGTGGTGCCGCCCCGGACCGCCGCAGACCGGTTGCTGCGTCCCTTGGAGCGCCATGTGCGGGAGCGCTATGAGGAGATCGAGCGGCTCCGGGAGACGTTCGCCTCGCTGCTCCCTGCCTACGAGTCGGGGCGGGCGCGTCGTTCGGACGCCGAGCCGATCGAGCTGCTCACCGACCTGAGGACCGTCCAGGAGACCATCGAGGAGTTGACGATCGGCGCCCGGCAGGAGGTGCTCACCGCCCAGCCGGGCGGCGCCCGTTCCGCCCGCGCGCTCCAGGAGGCGGATGAGCGGGACCGGCGGATGCTTGCGCGCGGCGTGCAGATGCGCACCCTCTACCAGCATCCCGCCCGCTACGACCAGCCGACGGTTGACCACGTCCGGCGCGTCATGCACCTCGGAGCGGAGGTACGGACGCGGACCGACGGCCTGTGCCGGCTGCTGGTCTTCGACCACCGCGTGGCCCTGCTGGGGCTGCGGGACGACCCGGAGGCGGCCCTGCTGGTGCGTGAGCCGCATGTCGTCCACTACATTCGGGTGTTCTTCGACTGTCTGTGGCGCGATGCCTCGCTCTTCCCGGTCAGTTTCGACTCGGCCGCTGCCGTCCGGATCTCCGGCGAGATCCAGGAGTCGATCGTCGCCATGCTGTCGGAGGGGCTGGAGGACAAGTCGATCGCGCGGCGCCTGGGGATGTCCGTACGCAGCTGTCAGCGCCACGCCTCGGAAATCATGAAGGCGGTCGGCGCGAAGAGCCGGTTCCAGGCCGGATATGTGCTCGGGCGGCTGCACGCCGTCGCGCGGGACGGGGAGTGAGCCGGGGGGCGCCCGCACGTCACCGGAGCCGGCCCAGGGCTCGTACGGGGAGGCCCGGATCCACACCGGCCAGTTCGCGTACGAGCCCGCCGAGGCCCTCGGCGTGCCGGGCGGCTTCCTCCGCCGAGTAGTTGACGGGGTTCGCTTCCACGCACACGCTGGTGCCGGCGTGCTCGGAGTGCACGTCGAAGTACAGGCCGAGGTCCGGGATGGGCCCGGTGACGAGGGTGCGCACCACGCCGGTGGCCGGTCCGAAGCGCAGATCGCGGTCGAAGTTGACGATATTGACCACCGGTCCGACGCCGTGGTGCTCCGGGGCCGCGGCGAGCGTGCGCCGGAACTCCTCGTAGCGGTATCGGTGATGGCGCAGCGCCTGCCCGATCTGGCGATCCGTCCGCCGGAAGGTGTCGGTCACCGACCGCTCCGGCTCCACGGGCACCCGGAACGGCAGGAGGTTCGCCATCGGGGCGACGACATTGCGCAGCAGGCGGGTGGGCCGGCTCGTCGCGGAGCAGCCGAAGGTCACCTCGTCGGCGCCGGTGACCTGCCACAGATAGAGGGCGGCGGCGGTGATCAGGAAGCGCGCGGTGGACACCTCCAGCCGCTCGCTCCGGGCTCGGGCGGCGTCGACCACCTGCCGTGGCAGATGGTGGCTGTACTGCAAGGTGACGGGTGCGGGCGGAGCGTCCGCCCGGAGCCGGCCGGTGGCCGGCCAGTCGAGCGCGACCTTCTCCCAGAATTCCCGGTCGGCCGCATACAGTCGGCCGGCCCGGTAGGCGCGGTCGTGCTCGACGGCGGCCGTGACCGGCGCGAAGGGGTTGGGTTCGCAGGGGGCACCGGTGTGCATCGAGTGGTAGAGGGCGGCGGTCCTGCGGGCAACGGCGGCAGTTCCATGGCCGTCCGTGATGATGTGGTGGAAGCGGCGGTACCACAAGTGGCGGTCCCCCGATACCTTGATCAGGGCACCGGCCAGCAGAGAACCACAGGTCAGGTCGACCGGGCGGGCCATCTCGGCGCGCATCCAGGCCACCGCCTCCGCGTCGGGGTCGGGCCGCTCACTCATGTCGAGGACCTCGAAGGACCATTCCGCGGGCGCCAGTTCCTGGTAGGGCGTGCCGTCAGTGGCGACGAGGAACCGTGCGCCGAGCGATCCCGCTTCGTCCACGGCGGTGCGGGCGGCGGCTTCGAGGAGCTTCGCGTCGACGGCGCCGGTGATTTCGTAGTAGTCACCCACGTTGTAGACCGGACTGCCCGGTTCGAGCACCTGCGATATCCAGATCTCCAGCTGCCCCGCGGTCAAAGGGGATTGCACGTTTCCGCTCCAGAGGTCTAGGGAACCGTTGTCCGCCCAGCCTGGCAGCCGCGCCGGGCACGGCACAGGCCGTGCCGGGGGTGGTGTCTGCGCCAGTCGTGGACCCGAGGGGGCGCGGCGCCTCCCGCTCCGCGCCGATGAACATGGGCGCATACTCGGGTGGTGAACATCGAGGACGCGGAACACGCTCGCCGCTGGCTGGAAACGCAAGGCGTGACGCAGGTCGGCGACGGAGTATGGGCCGAGCGCGGAGCGCCTGAGACAGCACTGACACCGAACGAGGTGGCGCACACCTGGACGAGCGCCGCGCTGCACGACCCCGGCCTCGATGCGGCCACCCGGCTGCGCCTCGCCTTCGGCCTGCTGGACTTGCTGGAGGAGTACTGGGTGACGAGCGAGATCGGCTTCGCGCTGAAGGACGACGAAGAACAGGACCCGCTGCCGGCCGAGGCGTTCTGGGACGGCTACCGGCAACGGCTGGAGGCTGTCGAAGCGCCCGAGGCGGTGACCTACTCGCTCTGGGTCGACTGGTTCGAGGACCGGGCCACGGCGGAAGCGGCCTTTGCCGAGGTGCTGGGCAACGACTTTGCGGAGCTGTCTGCCCGTCCTCTGCCCTCGGAAGCCGTCGAGGGCCCGCTGTTCCGTCGCGCTCAGCGCGTTCTCGCAGCCTCCGGCCCCGTGCCCTGGCCGGTCAAACACTCTGCGTACCGTACGGCGGCAGCGGTCCCTGCGCTCCACACCGCGCTGTTCCAGGGCATCCTGCACAGCTACCACGATCTTTACGGAGACCTCGAACCGCGTGCGGCACTTGCTCTGTTGCGGCGGCTGGCCCTTCCGCCCGGCACCGAACACCTCTCCGCGCTGTGCGCGGTTCTTGAGGCGGGCCACACGAATCACTACCTCGCCCCGAGGGCCTGGGAGTCCAGCCCCGGGCCCGGACCCGTACAGCGGCTGATACGAGGCTTCCGCCGGATGGTCACGCCCGGGACGCGCTGACGGCGTGTACGTTCGGCCGGCGCGTCCCGAGGCAACGTCGAGGGCGAGGAAAGCGAAGGGACTAGTTCAAGGAGTGTGAGAAGGAAGCCCCTTCATGGCCTCGCCACGATGAACGATAACAGTCAGGCAGGGATCAGGTCGCGCAGGTTTTCGGGCGTGAGGACCCGGGAATCCGGATGCAGACCCTCCGGGCGTTCCATGCCTAGGTAGGTGACCGGGCCCTCCGGGAGACTCTTGCCGTCCCACGGCGTCACGGTCGTGGTGCCGCCGGCCATCAGGTCGACGAGGTACCGGACCGTGAGGTAGTCGCGCTCGACGATGCCGCGCAGCAGCGTGGCGACCGATACCTGGTTTCCCTCGACCCGGTTGGCCTTCGGGGACCCCTTGAGGTACAGGTGCAGCCACTTGGCGCGCCAGCGGCCGTCGCTCCCCCGCAGGAACGCCAGCGGCAGTGCCACCCTGCCAGGGCCACGCAGCTCCGACTTCAGCCGTACGGTGCGCGGTTCGAACGGGCGGCCCTGCTGGGCGGCGTCGCGCAGCATGAAGCCGAAGAACGACTCCTCGACGTCTTCGAAGCCCTCCCCCGAGAAGATGTTCACCTGCGGGACGATGAAAGTGCCGCGGACAGCGCCCATGCGCAGGTTGATGAACTCCGAGGCGCCCGCGGGCGCCTCCGTGATGTCGCCGGAGTGCTCGCCTTCGACTTCCGTCAGGGCGGTGTAGGACAGCCAGGAGAGGGTCGAGTAGTCGGCGTCGAGCATCAGCGCCGACAGGTCGTAGTCCGTGGTCCGCTGTGCCTGCTTCCAGTGGACGAAGAAGCGCAGCAGTTCGCCGTCGACCGGCGAGACCGAGCCGCGGGGCAGCACACCGAGACCGGACGCGGCCGCCTTGCCGCTGAGGGGAAGCGCGACATCGAGGACGTCGGGGTCGATCAGCAGCTGGTCCGGGGCGGGCAGGCGGCGGCTGATTTCGGCGTCCAGAGCGGAGATCAGCCGCTTGCGTCCTTCGGGCAGCACGGGCGGCCGGTCGTCCGGGGCGACCCAGGCGCGGCCGAGGCGGTTGACGAAGACGCGGCGCTCGCCGGTCTCCTCGGGACGGTTGTGGAGGTGTTCGCGAACCGACAGGACGACCCGGCCCGAGACCCGTGGGGCGACCTGCTCGGCAGCGGCCACGACGGCGTCGCGCTCCTCCTCGGTGAGGGCCATACGCAGCAGCCGGTCCAGGGCGCGGAACAGTTTGCCGGGCGCGGACCTCAGGAGTTCCACCGCTCCGGTGACGTCGTGCATCCCGAGCAGCTCCTCGACGCGGCTGTCGAAGGAGCGGGCCTGCCGCTCGCCCCGGGCCACGGCGAACACCGCGGCGGCGTGCGGCCATCGCGGGTACTCGTGCGGGTGGAGACGTTCACCGAGACGCTTGAACGGCTCGCGGTGCGCCTGCACGTCGGCGAGCTTGGCGGGGGCCGTGGCGACAACCCCGTCGAGCGCCGCGAGCAGGGCACGGCGCACCGGGCGCGAGAGGGCCCTGAAGCGGGTAGGTTCCTGCAGGGTCACGTCGCCGTCCGACAGCGCACAGGCCAGGCGGAGCACATCGGTGACGGTGTCCACCAGGAGGTCCGCGCCGACGCCCAGGCGGGCTTGGTTGATCAGGGCGCGGTTCTCGCGGACCGGGATCGCCTCGGGCTGCGGACCGTGCACGCAGTGTCCGGCGAGCACCCGCAGGTCGTCCAGGTCGTCACCGCCCAGCGGGGTGGTGCTTCCGGCCAGGGCGAGGTACAGGGCCGTGACCTCGTCGTCCAGAGGGCCGCCCAGATGCAGCACGGCCATACGGTCGCCCGCTGCCGCGATCAGTTCGTCGTGGGCGGCGAGCATTTCGGCATAGGTGTGGCGGTAGTTGCCGTAGGACGGCAGGGTGAGCAGGTCGACCACACCGCTCCGGAGCTGGGAAACCGTCCGTTCACGGGAGGCGTCCTCGGCCAGTGCCTCGACGATGCACTGCATCCAGAAGGCGAACGTGTCGGGCACGTTGGCCGGGAAGTCGATGAAGTAGACGTTGTGCTGGACGTGGTCCCCGGTCATTTCGCGGACAGTACGCAGCGTGCGCACCGCGATGTCGACGACCGTCTCGTCGGACAGCCCCGACAGACGCTCCAGCAGGTCCGCCGAGAGTTTGAAGCCCACCGGCATCAGGGCGCCGTCGAACTGCCGCGCCGCGACGCCGCCGTCCCCTGCGGGTCCTGCGGGGAAGGGGAGGCGGTGGGTGTGCCGGATAACCAGTGATTCGAGACTGTGTCCCATTCCGGCATGATCCCAGAACCACAGGGGCCGGCGCATACGGGTTTCGGGCGGCGGCCCCGTGCCGTTCACGACCGGGGTGCGTCCGACGGCGCACGGAACGGCGGGGCCAGCCGGCCGAGTGCCCCTCGGCCGGTCAACAGGCCTCTGCGTCACCGTCCTTGGCCTCGGTGAGGAGCAGGGCGATGTCGTCGGCACGGTGGGAGGATCGCCGGGCGTGACGCAGGAGCCGGTCGGCGAGGTCGTCCAGGGAGTCGGCACGGGTGTGGGCCATGGACGTCCGCAGCCGGTCGATGCCCACGTCGATGTCGGTGCCGCGTTCCTCGACCAGACCGTCGGTGTAGAGGGCGAGGACGGATCCGGGCGGGAGGTCGACCGGGGTCTGCGGATAGGCGCTGCTGTGGTCCACGCCGAGAAGGGGACCGACCTCCAGGTCGAGCACCTCGGTGGTCCCGTCGGGGTGGCGGAGCAGCGGCGGCGGGTGACCGGCGCGGACGGCGTACGCGCGGTGGCCGCCGGGATCGAGGTGGAGGTAGCAGCAGCTGGCGAGGAGCCCGGCATCGAGGTCGATGAGGGTGTGATTGACGCCTGCCAGTACGTTGCCGGGCGAGTGGCCGACCGCCGCGAAGGCCCGTACGGCGCTGCGCAGTTGGGCCATGGTGGCCGCGGCGGGGATACTGTGTCCCTCGACGTCTCCGATGACCAGGGACACGCCGTCGGCGGTGCGGATGACGTCGTACCAGTCGCCGCCCATGTCCATCCCGCTGGTGCCGGGCAGGTAGCGGGCGGTGGTGCGGAAGTCGCGGAGGACGGGCAGCCGGTGCGGCAGCAGGGCCCGTTGGAGGCCGCGGGCGAGGGCGAACTCCTCGTCGTAGAGCCGTGCTCGTTCCAGGGCCTGGGCGATCAGTCCGGCGAGCGCGGTCAGGACGCCGCGGTCCTTGGTCGTGAACTGATGGGCCTCGTCGAAACCGAGAACGCAGGTGCCGACGGGACGGCTGGAGGCGATCAGCGGCAGGTACGCCCAGGAGCTCACCTCGCCCACGGGGATGCCCGGATAGCCCTGGGAGAGGTCCTGCTGCGACTCGATGAACAGCGGAACACCGGAGGTCAGGGTCTCCGTGCCGGGCAGGTGGGCGTGCAGCGGCATGCCCTCCAGCCAGTCGAGGAAGCCCTCGTGGTGGCCGGTGTGGAAGATCAGGTGCATCGAGCCGTCACGGACCACGTAGAGGGCCAGCTGCTGGCCGCCGAAGGCCGGGAGGAGCTGGTCGGCGACGACTTCGCAGACTTCGCGAGCGGTGACCGCCTCGGTCAGCGCGCTGCCCAACTGCAAGACGTGGTACATGACGCCCAGGCGCGCCGGTGTGGCGGCCACAGGTGTCGGCGCGGCCACCGCGGCCTGCGGCGCCTGGGCCGAGGGAGGCTGCCCGACGGGGACGGCCCGGCCGGTCACGCCGTCCGCGCCCGGATGGAGGGAGAAGGCGAGCCACTGGTCGGGCGGGCGGCAGGCAAGGAAGGAAGCCGGCGTCTGCGAGATCATCACGGACCGGTACCGGTCCTCGAAGGCGGGGTCTGCCAGCCACGGCAGGACGTCCCACAGACACTGCCCGAGCAGGGCCTCGCCCCCTACGCCGAGCAGTCGCCCCAGGCTGCGGTTGGCGTAGGCGACCCGCCCGTCCGGGGCCAGGGAGAACAGCCCGTCCCGCAGCCGGTCGACAGCCACGGCAGCCGCACGGCCGGCTCGCGCGTCGATGACCACACCGACCAGATGGCGACCCGCCCGCTCTTCTCCCCTCTTCGGGACACGGCCCCACAACTCCACGGTGCTGTACCGCTCGCCGCCCTCCCCCTCCCGTATGCGCAGGGACCGCGCCGTGCACCGGCCTTCGGCGGCTGCCACGCGCGCCACGGCCCGGAAGGCGGCGCGGTCGCCGGGATGGAGGCGGGACGCGAGCGTCTCCGCCCGGTCGTCGAAGACTCCGGGGTCGATACCGAAGATCGCGCAGAGTTCGTCGTCCCCGGTGAGGGTGCCGGTGAGAAGGTCCCAGTCGAACAAGCCGGCCCGCACCGAGGGGGCGGAGGGAGCCGGGGTCTCGACGGGGACCGCCTGCGGGTCGCAGTCGAGCGGATCGCCCGTGCGGGCCCGGAGGGCCGCCAGGGAGGCGCCGAGCCGGTTGGCGATGGCCCGCAACTGACGGCGCCGGCTCTTGGGCAGCTTGTCACTGCCGTGGGGCGCCGCCCATACGACCGCCAGCGCCCCGAACGTCTCCCCGCCCGCGCCCACCGGCACGGAGCAGGAGCCGAACGCGTACGGCAAAGCCACCGCGAGCTGGGGATACCGGCGCGCCGTCTCGTCCGCGCCGGCCAGGTGGATCGTGCGTCCGGAGCGGAACGCCGCGGCGACCGGAATCGGACTGCTGACCGCAATACGGCGCCAGCCGCCCAGCAGAGACGGTGGCGCACCACAGCTCGCGGCGAGCACGATCGAACGGCGGTCGCGGGAGCGGAGAAAAATGCTCCCGGCGTACGCGCCCGACGCCTCCACGGCCTTGACGACGGCCGCCGCCAGCATGTCCTCGCGCTCCGCCGTCGCGTCCACGGACAACCCGCCCATGTTCCCAGTGTGCGCAGTGCCGGGCCCGTCGGCCCGCCGACAACCCGGTGTGACGGCATGGTGACCGGAAGCCGCCGCGGCCGAGCGGTCAAGGCCGGCAACCTCCGGCCACCACCGGCCCCCACCGGCCTCCGCCCCGGAGCACGCCCGGCCGACGCATTGATCGCTGCACTGCCCTGAATCCGTAAGTCAGTCGATTGACTTACAACAGCGGATTCGTTTGACTGCGGTACGACACAGCCCGCATCGCTGAGCCCTGGAGGCCGCACGTGACTGAAGTCCGGGACGCGGAGTCGTTGAGCTACCCGATCACCCCTCCGACGGCGCTGGAGCCACCGGGGCAGTGGGCTGAGCTGCGACGGACATGCCCGGTGGCGCGGGTGACCTTGCCGAGCGGTGACGAGGCCGCGCTGCTGACTCGCTACCGCGACGTCAAAGCAGCGCTCGCCGATCCGCGCCTGAGCCGCGAGGGGCTGGCCTCGCCCGACGCCGCCCGCGTGGCGGCCGGTGACTCGGAAGGCATCTTCAGCAGCCCGATGGCGAAGGCGCTCAACGCCGAGGGCCACGAGCGGTGGCGGCGCATGGTCGGCAAGTGGTTCACGGCGAAGCGGATGTCGGCGCTGCGGCCGGCCATGGAGGCGATGGCCGACCAGCTCATCGACGAGATGGTGGAACGCGGCCGGCCGGCGGACCTGGTCACGCACCTGGCGTTTCCCCTTCCGGTGTTCGTGATCTGCCGCATGCTCGGCGTGCCGGAGAGCGACCGGGACAAGTTCAAGAGCTGGTCCGACACCTTCTTGAACATGACCCGGTACACACGGGCCGAGACGGAGGCCGCGCATCAGGACTTCGCCGGGTACATGTCCGGCCTGATCGCCGACAAGCGCGCACAGCCGGGAGACGACCTTCTCAGCCTTCTCATGGACGGCGCCGATGCCGAGGGCGAGCCCATGTCGGAAGCCGGGCTGGTGGCCACCGGGCAGGCGCTGCTGCTCGCAGGCCATGAGACCAGTGCGGGCTTCATCGCCATGATGGTGGCGCATCTGCTGGCCGACCGTCGGCGCTGGGAGCGGCTGCCGGCCGACCGTTCGCTGATCCGCCGAGCGGTGGAGGAGGTGCTCCGGTTCGACCCGAACGGCGCCGGCTTCGGCATGCTCCGGTACGTCCACGAGGACACCGAGCTTCCCGGCGGCGTGGTGCCCCGTGGCACCACGGTGGTGTGCAGCATGGCCGCGGCCAACCGCGACGAGAGCGCCTGGGAGGGCGCGGACGACATGGACCTGGGCCGTAGCCCCAATCCGCACCTCACCTTCGGTACGGGTCCGCACTCCTGCCTGGGCCAGCCACTGGCCCGTACCGAGTTGCAGGCCGTGCTCACCGTCCTGCTGCGCCGGCTGCCCACCCTCCGTCTCGGCGTCGCCGCCGAGGACCTGCGCCGTCACGAGGGGCTGCTGACCACCCCGCTGCGCGAACTGCCGGTGATGTGGTGAGCGGCGGCAGCGGCAGGACCGCCAGGGCCGACCGTCTCGCGGAGACCCGTGAGGCGATCATGTCGTCCGCGGAGCGGCTCTTCGCCGAGCACGGACTGTCCGCCGTGTCGAGCCGTCAGATCGGCGAGGCGGCGGGGCAGGGCAATGTCACCGCCGTGAGTTATCACTTCGGCGGCAAGCCCGGCCTGGTGCGCGCCATCATGGTCAAGCACGGCGAGGCCGTCGACCGGATCCGGCAGCGGTACCTGGACGAGATCGGCGACAGCCACGACATCCGGGACTGGGTCGGCGCTCTGGTGCGCCCCGTACCGGCGCATCTGGGCTCGCTCGGCATCCCGTCCTGGCATGCCCGCTTCGCCGTCCAGGTCATGACCGACCCGCTGATGCGCGCGATCGTCACCGACGAGGCCCTGGTACGGACGCATCTGCGGCAGACCCTCGACGGTCTGGGCCGCTGTCTCCACACGCTGTCGGCCCAAGTACGGGCCGAACGCGGGGACATGGCCCGTCATCTGATCACCCACACCTGCGCGGAGCGCGAACGCGCCCTGGCGGAGGGCGGCGCGCCGCTGCACTCCTCATGGGAGCGCACCGCCGACGCACTCACCGACGCGATCGTCGGGCTGCTCACCGCCCCTGTCACCGCTCCTCACGACCACCTGGAGAACACCGGGCCCTGAGAGCCACCGTGGGTGGAGAGAAGTGCCACGGCTCCGGACGGGGTTTCACGGCCCCGGCCGGCGCCCGGGGGCGAGCGGTCGCGGCGGCCGAAATGCGTCGTCAGTGGCCGTAGCACTTGGTTGGTCTGGCGTTCCCTCAACTGGCGTTCAGGACACCTGGGTTGAGCCATCCAGGCCGTCCGACGCTCCGTCGTGGGCGTCGTGGGCGTCGGGGGCGTCGTGGGCGTCGGGGGTGTCGTGGTGCTGATCGAGCAAGCGTGTACGGAAGAGGCCGAGCACCTCGTCCAGCGCCGCGCGGGTCGGCTGGCCGGGTTCGTCGATGAGGTGCTCGGTCAGTACGGAGTGCGGCGGCAGCGCGGCATGGGGGTTCGCGGTGGAGTCGTCCAGTTCGACCGCGGTGAAAGCGGCGCCGAGTTCGCGGCGCAGAAAGGCGAACCGGTCGCCCGGTACCAACCGGTCCCCGCGGAACCGCAACCCCATGACCTGAAGCCCGTCACGCTCGCAGCGGCCCCGGACGGCGGCGAGGTCTTCGGCGGAAATGTCGATACCGCCGGCCCGGCTCTTGGTGAGTGCCAGTGGCAGGGACGGCTGGGACAGGACGGGGGCGAGAAGTCTCTCATCGGCGGCCATCGCCAGGGCGAAGCCGCCGGTGAGACACATGCCGACGGCCCCGACGCCGGGCCCGCCGCAGCGCTGGTGCTCCTGCGCGGCCAGAGCCCGCAGCCAGGTCACCACGGGCGAGGACTTCCCGGTGGCCAGCACGGTGAACTCCCGGCTCACGCAGACCTTCCACATCGATGAGGCCGTGTAGAGACCGGACTTCAGCACGCCTCCGTCTGCGGGGTCGGCGTTGCGGCCGGGCGTACCGAAGAGCACCGGGAGCACGGCGGTGCAGCCGATGGCGGCCACCCGCTCCGCGAACTGAAGCACCTTGGGCGTGATGCCCGGTATTTCCGCCATCACGATGACCGCGGGCCCCGTGCCACGCCGCAGAATCCGGCGGGTACTGCCGTCGTGGGTGAACGTGCCACGGTCGAAGCCGGTCAAGTCGTGATCGGGCATGGATTACCACCGTCCTGGTCGGTCACTGCTCGGAGTTGGTCACATGCTGCTCTCCGGCCGGAGCATCTCGCCCGCCTCCGCCGGTGCGGTTCAGCGCGAGACTACCCAGCGGTTGGATCCCCAGCAGGCACGAAGCGGCGACGGTCAGGGCCGGCCACGCCGCCGGGCTCGGTCGGCGCATCGGCCGCTCCTTTCGTCACCGCGTCGCGGTCGCCGCTCAAGTCGCCTGCTGCGGAGCGCCCGCGAGCAGGAGCAGGGCATCGACGAGGTCGCCGGTACTGGTGCCGGTGGCCAGGCGGCGCAGTTGCAGGCCGATGATGAGGGCGACGGTGGGGCCGGCCAGGCGTTCGGCGTCGGGTGTGCCGATCGCACCCAGGAGAGAGGCGGCCAAACGGTCGTAGGCGGCGAAGCATTCCGCCGCGGCAGCGCGTAGCTGGGGGTCTCGGCCGGCTTGGATGTAGAGCTCGAAGGGTGCGATGTGTTCGCTGTCGAAGGCGGTGTCGGCGGCGACCTCACCGATCAGGGCGGCGGCCTGCTCCGGGGTGGTGGTCCGGTCCGCGCAGTAGCGGGCGGCCAGGTCGGTGAAGCGACAGGTCTCCTGGTCGACGAAGGAACGCAAGCTCTCGCGCAGCAGGTCGTGTTGGGTCGCGAAGTGGTACGTGACGGAGCCGAGAGAGACGCCGGCCTCCTTGGCGATGCGACGGTTGGTGACTGCGGCGATCCCGTCGTCGCCGATGATCCGTAGCGTGGCCGCGATGATGCGTCCGCGGACCTGGGAGGTGTTCGGCATGGCGTCATCGTCCCATGGCCGGTCAGGACGTCCTCCACCTCGGTGGTGACCAGGGGCGGACGGGTGCCGGGAGGACGCCCCGGCCGCTCTCCGCCCCCCCCCCGCCACCCGGCCACCCAGCCACCCGGCCGCCGAGAACCGTGCAGTTGCTCTCGGGCATCGCGGATAGCGCCGTCCTCCGTTACTGTTCGTTCGAACGAACAGTAACGGAGGACGACTTGTTGAACATCAAGGGATCGACCGTTCTGCTTACCGGTGCCAGCGGAGGCATCGGCACGGCCCTGGCCCAGAAGCTCGCGGCCAAAGGTGCCCGCCTGGTGGTCACCGGCCGACGCGCCGAGGTGCTCCAGCAACTCGAAACGTCCTTGGGAGCCCGTGCACTGGTCGCGGATCTCAGCGACCGCGAGGCGGTCGAGGATCTCGCCGAACGGGCCGGGCCCGTGGACATCCTGGTCGCCAACGCCGCCCTGCCTTCCAGTGGCCACCTGCTCGACTACACACCCCGGCAGATCGACCGGTCGCTGGACGTGAACCTGCGCGCGCCCCTCTTGCTGTCCCGGCTCCTGGCCCCGCACATGGTGGCTGCCGGCCGCGGCCACCTGGTCATGATCGGCTCGCTCTCGGGCCGGACGTCCTCCCCCGGCACCTCGCTCTACAGCGCCGCGAAGTTCGGTCTGCGCGGCTTCGCCCATGGCCTGCGCCAGGATCTGTACGGCACGGGCGTAGGCGTGTCCATCGTGCAGCCGGGCTTCGTCCGTGAGGCGGGGATGTTCGCCGACACCGGCGCCGTACCACCCGCCGGCATACGGACCGTCAGCCCCGAACAGGTCGCGGCCGGCGCCGTGAGCGCGATCGAACGCAACCGTGCCGAAGTCAACGTCGCACCTCTCGAACTGCGCCTGGGCAGCGCCATCGGTGGGCTCTTCCCCACCCTGGCGGCCGCTGCCCAGCGCAGAGCTTCGCCCGCCTCCCTCGTCCAGCAGATCGCCCAGGCCCAGCGCCACCAACGGTGACCGGCGCGACCGTTCGCCACGGCTGACCGCCATGACGTACCGCCACAATTGCCCGTCGCGTCCAGAGGGCCCGGCGCTGATGCCTGGCCGTGGTGAGGCATGCGGCTCGGTCGAGGACGAGTAGTCCTACTCGGGCTCGACCGAGCCCTGGCCCCGGTCGAGGACGCTTGTCGCTCCGGCGCGGTCCGCCTCCGGAGGGGCGGTCCCGTCACCCCCGGGCGAAGGCCTTCAGCTCGTCGTAGGAGCCGTTGAACCAGTTCTGGTCACCGGGGAACGTACCGGAGTCGGCGTACTGCCAGAAGGTGTGAGCGGACCAGCCGGCCGGCAGCGTGCCGGGGGACGTGGCGTACCGGGCGACCCACAGCGGGTGGGTACCGCCGAAACTGGTGTCGCCGCCGGTGCAACGGGTCCACCAGTCGCTGGTGGTGTAGAGGGCGGGAGCGCGCCCGGTGCGTGCCTTTACCGCATCGCTGAACTCCCTGATCCAGGACACCATGTCGGACTGCCCACGGCCGTAACAGGCGTCCTGGCCGTACGGGTTGTGTTCGAGGTCGAGCGCGGGCGGCAGTGTCCTGCCGTCCGCCGTCCAGCCCCCGCCGTGGTCGACGAAGTGCGTGGCCTGCTCTGCCGCGCCGGAGAGGTCCGGGCGCGCGAAGTGATAGGCGCCCCGGATCAGGCCTGCGTCGCCGGCGCCCCGGAACTGCTCCGGGAAGGTCGGGCTCTGGAACGTCGTCCCTTCGGTGGCCTTGACGTAGGCCCAGCGGGCGCCGTTGTCCCATGCGCCCTGCCAGTCGACGGTGCCCTGGTAACGGCTCACGTCCATCCCGGGGACCTGTTCGGCCCCGGCCGCGGATCCGGTGCCGTGGCCGGACGCCACTGCGTGTGCGGGCGGCGGAGCAGTGAGGAGCGTCGCCGTGAGGGTGACGGCGGCGAGAGTGGTGAGCAGGGCCGTGCGCAGGGGACAGGGAGGCCGGCGAAGTGGGGACAGGGGCATGTGGGGATGCCTTTCGGTGGTGTGGTCCGGGGGACCGGAGTGAGGGGTGGCGCCCGTGGGAGGGGAACTGCCGTGGCGGCCAAGGGCGTTGCGACAAGGAGCGTTGGGTTGCGTCCTTGCCGCGTGAAGTAGGAGCGAACATAGGTGGTGTGGTGCGCCGTTCACCAGGCCCGCGAGGCGATCATGTGCGGCTCCGGTCGCGGGGTGCGCATGAGCTGGGCTGATTCCCTTGCCACCAAGGCCAGTTGACGCCAGTTGAGTAGCGGATACCCACGACAGGTGCTCCGCGGATGGCCTTAATGGGTCCTCGGCGCGCGACACGCGGTATGTGTCCGGGGCGGTCGCTGCCCACAAGGCGGCGATGTCCCGCTGCCGCGCCGAAACGTGGACCGAGGCGGGCGCGGCATCCGAACGCGCCGCCGCGAGCAATGGAGAGAAAACCATGTACCGGTCTGGACTGATAAGGACGGCGGTGGCCGTGGCCGCGTCGTCCGTGTGCCTGGTGAGCGGCGCCTCGGGGGCGTGGGCGCAGCCGGAGGCACGTACCGCGTCGTCCGGGGCGCAGCCCACACGGGCGGACGCCGTGCAGCACGCGAAGCAGGCGGCGGCGCGGAGTCTGCGGGAGGCGTACGCCACCGGCCAGGTCAAGGACGTCATGGCCGGCACGCTCACCTCCGCGAACGAGGTGAGCCTGGACCGGCTGCCGGTCCGCTCGGCGGCCAGTGGCTTCCGTGCGTCGGTGCAGTCGTCCAACAGCGCGATCCTCACGGCCAAGGGACTGCCCGCCTCGACGGGCAACGTCCTGCAGGTACGGCTCGCCAATCCGCAGGCGCGGACCGCGCTGGCCGAGGGCGTACAGCCGCTGATCGCCGCGGAGCCCTCCGACCGGCAGGCCACCTCGCTGACCGCCTACCGGCCCGACGGCACCGAGGTGAAGCTCGGCGCCACGGCGCCCGCGGACGTCCCGGTGCTGATCGTGGGCACCGACGGCGACCGGATCGTGGCGGCCGGCACGAAGGTGATGAGCGACGGCTTCAAGGCCGCCTGGCCCGGGAGCGCCACCGCGCCCGGAAACGGCACCGCGCCCGGGAGCGGCACCGCCGGCAAGGCCGGCGCACCGCAGGGCAAGAGCGTCACCCGCATCAACAACATCCAACTGCACAAGAGCAACGAGGAGCCGTTCTGGAAGGGCGGCGCCGAGGCCTTCGCGGTCGTCAGCGGCTGGGACAAGAACGACAAGGCGTTCGCCGAGCCGGCCCTCCAGTTGCCCTACCTCGACTGGACGGGCGTCGACTACCACCCGAACCAGAACCTGATCGACTGGGGTCACTTCGGCTACGACTCCGCCGACCTGGTGTTCCTGGAGGAGGACGACGGCACCAACTACAAGGACCTCACCAAGGCGATCGTCGACGCGCTGCTGACGGTCACCGGCTACGGCACCACCGGCATCCCGCTCGCCAACACCATCATGGACGCCATTCCGGACAAGTGGTGGACCGATGACACCGACGAGCTGGACCAGGTGTACTCGGTCAGCCATGGCGCCATCGCCAAGGCGCAGAACTCCGGCGCCCCCGGCCTGACGTACTTCGGCGCCTCCGGGGGGAGCAACATCTCCATCGGGCTGAGCAACGCCTTCATCCCGAAGACCTGATCCGCGGCCCGGTCGGCTCCCGGGGCCCACCGCCACCGCCCGGGGAAGGCCCGCCGTCGCCCAAGGAAGGCCCGCCGTTCACGCGGCGGGCCTGGGCCGAACGATGCGGTGGTGCGGACGACGGCCGCGATGGTGTGCACCATCGATGTGCACACGAAGAGGGGTGCCATGACCGTCGCGCCCGACGTCACGCTGGGGCACGAGGCGGTCGGTGTGGTGCACGCGCTGGGGGAGGCGGTCGACGGGCTGGACGTGGGGCAGCGGGTGGCGGTGAGCGGGGTGACGCCGTGCTTCGAGTGCGAGACATGCCAACGCGGCTTCACATCGCAGTGCGGCGGCGTGATCCTGGGTGCCGCCAGGTTCACCACCCGGGGAGACGGGAACATGGCGGAGTACTTCCTGGTCGGCCACGCCCGCGCCAACCTCGCGCCGAGGGAGGAGGGCCGGGGGCCGGGGTGCCGGAGTAGGAGTGCCGGGCCGGGGCTGCGGACGGTCGGGCTGCGATCGGCCGGCGAGTATGCGCGCCGAGTTGAGTAACGGCTCCCCTGGTCGGTGGCGAACCGGCCACGGAGACTGGCCGGGACCGGTGATCACCTTCCGCCGCCCGCACAGGAATCGATGGAACCCATGCCGCTCTCCCCGTTCCCGCCGGCGGCGGATCGTCAGCCGGTCCTCGCCACCGGCTCCCCCTTCGTCGGACGGGTCGGTGAACTGGAGCAGATCCGCCGGGTGTTGCTGTCCCGGCGGGGCCCGCGCGGCATTTTGGTCGCCGGGCCGTCCGGCATCGGCAAGACCCGCCTGCTGGACGAGGCCCCGGCTCTCGCCCCACGCCGACGCCTGATCAGCCTGCACCCGCCCGCCGAAGCCGCCGTCTCGGGGCCCGGTCCGGACCCGTACCGCTCCCCCGCCACGGCCGCGGCATCGGCCGAGCTCGCGCGTCTTGCGGAGCGCGACGCGGCCGACTCCTGGCTGCTGTGCGTCGACGACGCGCATCTGCTGGGGCCGGAGCTGTGGCCGCTGCTGCACGAGGCTGCCCGGCATCCGGCGGGGAAACTGTTGGTCTCGGTGACCACCGACGGACACGGGCTGCCGCCGGAACTTCTGGCGTTGTGGAGCGACCGGGCGCTGGTGCGCATGGACCTCCAGCCGCTGGACGCCACCGGCGTGAAGGAACTGACGGACTCGTTGCTCGAAGGGGGGCTCGGGCAGACCAGTGCGGCCCGGCTGGCCCAGTGGTGCGGCGGCAGCCCCCGTCTGCTGCGGGAGGTGGCCCGTGCGGCCGTCGAACAGGGTCTCCTGGTCCGGTCGGAGGACTGCTGGCACTTCGCCGGTGACCGGCTTCCGATGCCGCCCTCCGTGCTGGAGCTGGTCGATCCGCAGTTGCGGGACCTCGACGAGGCGAGCCGTGCGGTGCTGGAGCTGGTGGCGCTGGCCGGCAGTCCGCGTCTGGCATCCGTCGAGCAGTTCTGTGACACGGGACAACTGGAGGAGCTGGAGCGCAGGGACCTGTTGCGCGTCGTCGACGGCAGCTCCGACCCGTCCGGTGAACCACGGGTGCGCATCGCCCACCCGCTCGCGTCGTACGCGATGTCGTGCGGCCTGCCGCCGCTGCGCCGCCGTCGCCGGCTGCGGGACTGGGTCGCCGCCCATCAGGGGCTGACTCCGCTGATGGCCGACGACGACTGCCTGCGTCTGGCCGAGTGGCACCTGGATGCCCACGAGACGCCGCCGCGGGCCCTGCTGGACCGGGCGGTCGAGCAGAGCCTGCGCGACCTGGCGCTGCCGAGCGCGGTACGGCTGACCCGGGCGGCGTGGCGCCACTATCCCGGCACGGACACCGCCGAACTGCACGCACGGGCTCTCACGGCCAGTGCCGACTTCCCCCGGCTGGCGGCGTTCCTCACGACGGTGCGCGCCTGCGGCCCCGGGTATGCCCGTGCGCTGGAGCGGGCCGAGGCACACAGCATGCTGCTCCAGGCACGGTACGAGGAGCTGGACGGGTTACTGCCGCGGCTGCCGGCCGGCGAACAGGCCTACTTCCGGATGACCTCCCGGTATTTCCAGGGCCGCTTCAGCGACGCCTGCGCGCTGGCGGGGGCCCTGCGCCGGAACGGGCCGGCGGAACACGCGTGGGAGGCGGGCCTGATCATGATGGGCTCGCTGTGCCACATGGGCCGGCCCGAGCAGGCGCTGTCCCTGTACACCGCGCTCCGCGCCGAGTTGGACCGCGCACCGGGAGGGCCCACGAAGTTCCATGCCGACTCCCTGGAGGAACTGCACGCCTCCGCGCTCCACTACTGCGGCCGCTTCGACGAGGCGGAGCGGATCTACTGGCGGGAGTACGCCCAGGCCGTGCAGCGCCACCACGTCCGCATCGATGCGCAGCGTGGTCTGGCCCTGGGGCACCTGCTGCACGACCGGGGCACCATCGAGGCCGCACTGAAGTACTTCACGTTCACCTCCAGTTACCGCGTGGGGTGGCGGCAGTGGCAGGTCAAGGCCGGTATCCACGCGGCGCTTGCGGTGAGCTGCCTGCCGGCGGACCGGCGGCCGGACGACCCGCTGCCCGACGGGCTGACGGCAGGGGATGCCGGGCACTGCGCGATGTTCCTGGCGGTGGTGCAGGCCCGGCGCCACCACGAGAGCGGTGACACCGCCGCGGCCGGGCGGGTGTTGCACGACGCGGTCGCGGGGGCGCTGGCGGACGGGGCACACGCCGACGCCGCCATCGGCCTGCACGAGTGCGCCCGGCTGTCCCTGCCGGCCCCGGAGCGGGCCCCCGCCGATCTGCACCTGGAGGGCGCGTTCCTGCGGGCACGGTGGGCGTACGCGGAGGCCTGCCGGTCGGGCGAGCCCAAGCTCATGGGGCGGGTGGCGCGCGCCTTCGCGGACATGGGGGCCGGCTTGTTCGCGGCCGAGGCGTACGCCGAACTCGCGCGCTTCCACCAGCGTGCCGGGGGCGCCAAGGCGGCCACCGCCGCCACGGCCAGGGCCCGGGAACTGCTGCGCGGCTGCGGCCCGGTGGACACCCCGCCCCTGCGCTTCCTCGGTCGGTCCGCGCTCCTGTCTGACCGGGAGAGACTGATCGCCGGCCTCGCGGCGGGCGGTCTCTCGGACAAGGAGGTGGCCGAGCGGCTGAGCCTGTCGGTGCGCACGGTCAACAACCATCTGTACCGGGTCTACCGGAAGGTGGGCGCCGCGAACCGTCGGGACCTACGGGTACTGATGACGCGGCGCAGCGCCGTGTGAGGCCGCACGGCCCGGGTGCTCCGTCCTGCGCATGACGGGCCGGGCGGGGGCGTCGGACCGGGCGGGGACGTCGGGTGTACGGGTGGCCGGCGGGGCGGGCCGGCCCGGCGCCGGGCGTGGATTCAGCGGCGGCGTCGTCGCGCCGGCGGCTTTTCCCCCTGGGCACGCATGAGCGCTTCGGTGTCCGTCATGTAGGCCTCGACTGCCCGGCGGGCGGCGTCCTCGTCCCCCGCTGCCACGGCCTCCGCCACCGGGTGGAGGCGGTCCGCGGCGGCTTCGGCGTCCTGGAACGGCTGGGCGAGCGCCTGCCGCACCGGAAGATAGCCGCCGAGCAGGGTGTTCGTCATGAGCAGATAGACGCGGTTGCCGGTGGCGCGGGCCAGCGTGCGGTGGAACTCTGCGTCGGCGAGCTGCACTTGGTCGCTGTCGCTGCCGGTGCGCACCGCGGCGACCTGCTGCCGCAGCTCCGCGATGTGCGGCGGGCCGGCCCGGCGCGCGGCCAGAGCACCGAGCAACGCGCCCACTTGGCGGCGCACTTCGAAGATCTCACCCAGCCAGGCGTCGTCGCGCAGCACCAGGACCGGCAGCAGCTCGGCCGTGCCCAGCCGCCAGAAGTCCCGCACGCGGGTACCGACGCCGTGCCGGGTCTCGACCAGCCCGGACTGCATCAGGCGGACGAACGCGTGCTTGAGTGTGGTGCGGTTGACCCCGTAGGAGGCGGCGAGTTCACGCTCGGGCGGCAGCAGTGCGCCCACCGGGTGCCGCCCGTCGATGATCGCGTCGCGCAGCCGGCGCTCCAAGGCGTCGACCGTCGTGTCACGGGTGATCGGTTCCTCCACCGGCGCCCTCACCGCTCTCCCCCACTAGCGCCGCCCGAGCGGCCGTCCGCCCGTGCCGTGCGCGCACCACCGTACAAGGCCGCCTCCCGGGCCCGTCAGGTGGCCGCGTCGTCCCCACGTCGTCCCGCCCCGGCCGTGCAGACGCGTTGACGGACGGCGGGCAGGTGGGTGACGCTACGTCCGTCCGGTTCATTGGCTCAGCCACTGGTCCTCTTTCGGTGACGGCGATTCGGTGACGGCGAGCCGCAGGGTGTCACCAACGGGTCGCCGTACGGCGTCACGGCACCGCCGACGTGCAGGAAGCAACCCGAGACGTGCAGGAAGCACCCCGATGAAGACAACGAGTCCGGCCGGCCGGCTCCGGCCCGAGCGCCCCTGGCCCCTGCTCGGCCGCGACGCGGAGCTGGACGAGGCGGCCCGCGCGCTGTGCGACCCGCGCGGCACCGGTGTGCTGGTGGCCGGAGCATGCGGCACCGGCCGCAGCAGACTGGCGTACGAGTGCGCGCAGTTGGCCCGCCGCCGAGGTCATCCGGAGTTGCGCGTCACGGCCACCCCCGCGGCCCGCTCGGTGCCGTTCGGCGCCCTGGCCCACCTGCTGCGGCCCGGCTCCGACGGCGCCCCGCCCACGCTGAGCGGCACCGGGCCGGCCTCCGGGCAGCGACCCGTGCTGCTCCTGGACGACGCCCACCACCTGGACGGGGCGTCGGCCGGGCTGCTCGGCTCCTGGCTGCGCACCGGCCGGGTGGCCCTGGTGGCCACCACCGATGCCGCGCGTCCTCCCGTCTGGCCGGACCTTGCACTGCACCGCGTCCATCTGCGGCCTCTGCCCCAGGCGGTGGTGACCGATCTGGTCGAGCGGGTGCTGGGCGGGGCCGTCGAGCGCAGAGCGGTGCGCATGCTGCACCGGGCCAGCGGCGGACGACCGCGAGACCTGCGCGAACTGGTGGACGGTGCGGTGCGGCACCGGACCCTGGTGGCGGAGGGCGGCCTGTGGCGCCTGGTGGGCCCGCTCTCGGCGACCCCGCGGCTGCGGGCGCTGATCGAGACCCGGCTGCGACACCTCGACCCGCAACACCGCGGCCTCCTCGAACGGTTGGCGGTGTGCGGGCGCCTCCCCCTGGACCCGCCGCACCGTGCGTCCGCGGACTTCCTGGCGGACGACGGCTGGGTACGCCTCGTCGAGGAGGGGCCGTACACCTGCGCCGAACTGGCCGGGCCGCTGTACGGGGACGTGCTGCGCGCGGCCCTGCCGGTGCAGCGGACCCGCCGGATCCTGCGGGACCAGACCATCCGGTCGCGGGATCGGGACACCGGCCCTGCCGGGCGGCTGAGGTCGGTGCGCTGGCGCCTCGACGCGGCCGACGGCGTCGACCCGGACGAGCTGGAGCACGCCCTCGTGCTGGCCCGCCGGACCCACGACCACGCCCTCGCGCTGCGGCTGGCACGGGAGTTGGCACGGATCCGCCCGCGCCCCCGTTCACTGCTGCTGCTCGCCGAGGAACTGTACGAACACGGGCATCCGCGGGAGGCGGAACGGGCGGTGCGGCGGGCGCTGCGCGAGTCGACCCGCGACGACGAGCGGTTGGCCGCCGTGGTGCTGCATGCCCAGAGCCTGGCGTTCGGTCTGCTGCGGGTGGACGAGGCGTTCACGGTCAACGCGGCGGCCCGGCGCACGTTCGCCGGCCACCCGGACGAGGCGGTGCTGGGCGCGAACGAGACCGCGCTGTGGAGCCTGGTGGGGGATGTGCGGCGGGCGGACCAGGCCTGGCGGGCGGTCGCGCCGGAACCTGGCTCACGGGCCGACGTGATCGCGGCGGTGCCGCGCGTGTACTGCCTGACCGAATCGGGCCGCACCGGCGAGGCGGTACGGGCCGCCCGGCTGTCGCGGGCCGGCCGCCGGCCGTGCACCGCCGTGGACGCCGTGGCCCATCCGGCGCTGCTGGTGGGCGCCGAGGCCCGCGCGCTGGCCGAGTCCGGGTCACTGGCGGCGGCCGAGGACCTGGCGCGGCAGGGGTACGACCTGGCGATGGACTCGCACGCCGGCAGCGCCCAGACCTGGCTGGCGGAGCACCTGGGCTGGATCTGCTACCTGCGCGGCCGGCTGCCCGAGTCGCGCATCTGGTACGGCAGCATGCTGGCGCACGCCCGTGAGGTGGGACTGCGCTCCGGGGAGTGGGCGGGGCTGTGCGGGCAGGCACTGACCGCGGCGGTGGGCGGCGACGCCGAGCGCGCCGAACAGTGGTGGGAGGAGGCCGGATCCCTGCGACCCGACCGCTGGTGGCGTCCGGAGGCGGCGCTGGTCAGCGCCTGGATGGCGGCGGCGGTGGGCCAGTTGGGGCGGGCCCGCGGGGTGGCGCTGGACGCCGCCGGGGCGGCCGGCCGGCGCGGTCTGCTGACCGCGCAGTCGCACCTGTTGTGCGACGCGGCACGGCTGGGCGCGGCGACGCAGGCCGAGCAGCCGCTGCGGGCACTGGCTGCCGGGTCCGACAGCGCCCTGGTCTCCGCCCGCGCCGACCTGGTGCGGGCGCTGGCCGCCGGACGGGCCGACCTGCTGGAGCGGTGTGCCGGACGGCTGGCTTCCCTGGGGGCGGCGCTCCTCGCGGCGGAAGCCTGGAACGCCGCCGCCACCGCCTACCTCCGCGCGGGTGCCGACGCCTTTGCGCAGGGTGCCCAGGAGCGTGCCCTGGCACTCATGGGCCCGGCCCCGGGTGCCCGCACGCCGGGGCTGGTGCCGTCGTTCGTGCGCTCCCGGTTGACCGCACGCGAACTGGAGGTGGCACTGGCGGCGGCGAGCGGCCTCAGCAGCGGTGCGATCGCCACGCGCTTGACCTTGGCGGTCCGCACGGTCGGCAACCATCTACAGCGGATCTACACCAAGCTGGAGGTCTCGGACCGCACGGCGCTGGGCGCGGCGGTCCATCGTTCCGCCACGGGGCCCGTCGCGAGGCCCGTCGTGCGGTGAACCGCGGGCAGCGGTGCGAACGGGGCGCAGGTGACGGGCCGTGGGTCGACGGGGGCGGAGCCGGAGCCCCGTCGTCGCGGCCCGGAGCCCGGTCGTCGCGGCCCGGAGGCCCGTCGCCGCGGCCCCGGGGCGACGTGCGGCGGCCGCCGGGGTGAGGTACGGGCACCGGCCCGGCAGGCGCCGTGGCTGCCACAACTACCGCAACTACCGCATGATCCGGGCGAGTTCGCCGCGCGAGGTGACGCCCAGCTTGGCGTAGGCCCGCTGAAGATGGTTGTCGACGGTACGGACCGAGAGCACAAGCCGGGCCGCGATCTCCTGGCTGGTCAGCCCGTCCGCCGCGAGCCGTGCGACGTGCTGCTCGCGCCCCGTGAGCGGACGTACCTCGGCAACACGTGCCCGAGGAGCGGTGACACGGGCCGCGCCGCAGCGGTCCAGCAGCCGCCGGGCCAGTACGGCGGCGGCCGCGGCGGCCCGCGGATCACCGGCCCGCTCGGCGGCGGCCGATGCCTCGGTGGCGGCCTCGGCTCCCATCATGTCCGCGCCCAGTTCCTCGGACCGCTTGGCCACTTCGCGCAGCCGCCGGTGGTCGTCGGCGGCGAGTGCCGCGGCGAACCGTGCCCTGAGGCCGGCCAGGGGGCTGTCCCCGTCCGCGGCCAGTTCCGCCAGTCTGCCGCTGACCTCGACGGCGGCGCCGAGCCGTGCGGCGTCCGCCAGGAGCCAGCTCTCGTAGGAGGACATACCCGCCTCACGGGCCTGTCCGGCCGCTTCGGCGAGCACCTGTTGCGCCTCCTCGGTCGCGCCGTGTGCCGCGGTATGCCAAGCGGTGGCGAGCTGCCGCATCAGCCGGGAGGCGTGCTGGCGCTCCTCCTCCGGGCACCGGGCCGCCTCCAGCGCGGTGCGCGCCCGGTCGGCGCGGCCCGTCTGGGCGAGCACCACGGCCAGTCCGGCGCCCGCGAAGGCCGTTGCCCGCCGCGCCTGTTGGCCACGTGCCAGACTCAGCGCCTCGGTGAACCAGTCATGGGCCGGCCCGAGGTGCCCGGCGATCAGTTCACAGCGCCCCAGGTGCGCGGCGAGCCAGATCTGCGGTGCCGGCGCCCGCGCCCCGACCGCCTGGGAGAACGCGGCCCGGCCCACCTCGCGCGCCTCTTGTGTGCGGCCGGCATCGGTCAGCGCCGCGATGCGGTAGATCGCGGGCCCGCTGCCGTGCGAGGAGGCTCTGCCGTGCCGCCGCTCGCTCTCGGCGGCGGTCAACTCCTCGTGGACCGCCCGCGCCAGCTCCACCGCCTCGCCGCCGCGGCCGGTGTACGACAGCGCGAGGGAACGCTGCAACTGTGCCCACATCCGAAGCCGCGGAACGGCGATCTTCTCCGCGTCGGCCAGCAGGCGCAGCGCATCGGGCACCCGTCCGCTGTACAGCAGGTAAGCCGCCTCGTTGACCCGCAGCACCCGCCGGCCGCTCTCGTCCAGCCGGGCGGCGGCCCGGGTGTTGACCTCCAGGGTGCGGGCGGTGTCACCGAGTCCCCAGTAGAGGTTCTGGGTGCGCTCCATGGTGACCGTCAGCAGGTCCTCGTCCCGCTCCGCCAGGCGTTCCGCGGTGCGCAGGCACTCCTCGGCGGCTGCCCAGCGGCCGGTGTGGTGGTGGGCCTCGCCGCGCAGCAGCCAGACCTCCAAGGTGGCGTCCCGCGCCGGGACCGTGGCGAGCAGAGTGACGACCGTCGGGTAGTCGCATACGTGCCGTGCCATCCGGGCCGCGGGAAGCAGCGTGTCGAGGCCGACCGGCAGCCCGGCCGCCCGCCGCCAGGACGCCAGGCGCAACGCGTCCTCACGCCGCCGCGCGCCCAGTGCGGCGAGGTGAGCGGCCTGCTCCCGGTAGAGGGCACGGCGACGCGCGGCGGGCATGCCGCGGCGCAGCACCTGGCCGTACATGGGGTGGTCCAGCACGCACACGGTGCGTCGTCCGTCCATCCGGACGCGTACCAGCCCCTGCTCCTCCAGCGTCTCGATGTCGTCGGTGTGGCCCCCGTACTGAAGGGCGTCCAGGGGCAACGGCTCGCACAGGGCGAGGCGTTCGAGCAGCCGGTGCTGGCTTGTGCTGCGGCTTTCCAGCCGGCGCCGGACGATCCCGGTCAGGCGGCGGGTCCCGGCCAGCCGGCCGGTCAGCCGCCACAGCCCGTCCTCGCACACCAGGGCACCCGAGTCGAGGGCACCGGCGACCAGTTCGCGCAGCACCAGGGCATTGCCGCGCGAGGCCTGGGCCAGTGTGCTCAACGAGGCGTGCTCCACCGGGCCGCCGAGGCAGCCGCGGACGAGAGCGGCGACCTCCCTCTCGCCGAACCCGCCGAGATCCATGCGTCTGGTGCTCTCCTCGTGCTCGAAGGACTCCACCACGTCCGAGGGCGGGGCCGGGGTGCGCACCGTGCCCACCAGGAAGACCGATCCCGTCCGGGCCAGGTGGCCGAGCAGCACCGCGGAGGCGTTGTCCAGCAGCGGGAGGTCGTCGACCAGCACCACCCCGCGCCGGGGTTGCCCGTCCGAGCGGTACGGGGTGAAGGCCTTCGCCGCGGCGTGGAAGGTGAGGACGGGGTCGTGCACGGGCGCGTCCGGCGGCAGCAGGTGCCCGAGGGCGCCGAGCGGCAGTGCGGCGTCCGTCGTGGTGGCGACCACCCGTTCGGTGCGATGGCCGCGCCGTTCCGCGTGGCGCAGGCACTCCTCCGCGAGCCGGCTCTTGCCCACGCCGGCCGGGCCGTGCACCAGCAGGGCGGACACCGTGCCGCCGCCGAGGTACGTCTCGAATGCGGCCAACTCCTCGGACCGGGCCGCGAACGGCCACCGGTGGCGCCGGCCGGCACCCGCTGTGGACCCCTCGTGGTCGTCGGCCTCGTGGCCGTCCGGTGCCGAAGATGACGGGGCGGACGTCACATGATGCTCCCTGCCTGTCGTACCGCTGTGCCCGGCCCCGGACGTGACGACAGGCGCCAGGGTCCGGCCCTCGCCCTCCCCAGCATGATGCCTGCCGGCCGTCGGCGTATGAGCAGCCATTGCTCATACGGTGCCGGCCGCCGCCACCCACGGCGCCGCAGACCGGGCCCTGCCGGTTGCCGGCGGCGTTCGTGCGGCGCCGCCGGCAACAGCGTTCGCCTAGGGTCGCGGCATGGACTTGACCGGGAAGGTCTGGGGCGCCACCGGGCCGGAGCAGGAAGCACGCTATCCGTGTGATCGCCTTGTGGAGGCCCCGTCCGAGGGGTGGATCCGGGCCGTGGACGTGTCGGCACCGGCCGGCCTCACCTTCCGCTGGGTACGGCAGCTGACCATCGCCCCGTACAGCTACGACTGGATCGACTTCCGCGGACACAAGAGCCCGCAGCAGCTCGTCCAGGGACTGCCGGATCCGGCCCCGGGACAGCCGTTCCTCGTATTCGAGATCGCGGACTTCGAGACGGACACGCACCTCACCGGTGTCCTCCCGCCCCGGCTCGCCGAGCGGCACGGGCAGATGGCGGTGAGCTACACCCTGCGCCCGCACGAGGGCGGCTGCCGTCTGGTGGTCAAGGTCGTTGCCGAGGTCAAGGGATCACTCGCCCAGAGGCTGCGCCGCAGACTGCTCGCCTGGGGCGATCTCGTCATGATGCGCAAGCAGCTGCTGACCCTCAAGAAGCTGGCCGAACGGGACAGCCCTTAGGCAACTGCGCGGATCGGTGTGGGTCGGTCGCCCGAGCAGGGGTCTGCGGCGTGACGGTGCTGGTGGTCCCCCTCCAGGTTCCGGTCACCGTCCTGATGTCCCGCTCCCCCCGGCGGACCGTGCTGGCTCTCGCCGGCGTGGTACTGGCCGCGTCCTACCTCGGCTTCCTCGCGGCCACCTCACTGGGACACGGCTGGGGCGCCCCGGCCGTCGCCACGGTGTCCGTGGTCTGCACCCTCGGCGAGATCCTCTATGCCGGCAGCGCCACCGCGCTCGTCACCGCCCTCGCCCCGGCCCATGTCCTGGGACGCGCCCTCGCCCGCTTCGAGCTCTCCACGGGCTTCGGCCTCGCCGTCTCCCCGGCGGTCATCACCGCTCTCGCACCACACGGCCCGGCCGCCCTCTGGGGCAGCCTCGCCGGCGCAACGCTCCTCTCCGCCTCCGCCGTTGCCACGGAGAAGGATCGAGGAACGCGGCTCGGCGGTTGCCAACCGGGCATACGTCGCGCGGCCATACACCGCGCGGGCATACGTCGCGCGGGCTGACGAGCTTCCCCCGTTTCAGCCCGACACCATCGGCGGCGGACCGGCCTGGGCGTCTTCCCCTTCGTATGCCGCCAGCGCGGCTTGGCGGCTCTCCAGTACCTCGCCGAGGTCCTCGGGGGCCACCCGGTCCTGCGCCAGCTTCATCCGGGCCTTGGCCTCCACGAAGGCCCATGCCTGCCGGGCGCGTTTGTTGGCCAGACGCCTGCTGTCACCCCGGAGGAAGGCGGCCCCGGCGGCGAACCCGGCAGCGATCAGGGCCACCAGCGCCGCGGGCACACGTGCGTCCACCGATGCCAGCCCCGCCGCTCCGGACACGCCGGCGAGGAGGGCCGCGGGGAAGCCCAGGGCGATATCGACCTTGACCCAGAATTCGGCTCTGCGGTGCGCAAGGTCCTTCTGTCGCGTCGCTTCGTCACATAACCGCTCGACCTCGGCGCGCGGCCGGCGCGAGGGCTCGTTCCGGGAGAGTGACACGGTTCCGGGAGAGGTACTGGCCATGCCTGGATTCCAACACAGGGGAAACGCAAGGGACTTGTGCGGACGTGAACAGTCTTACGGGGCCTCCGTGGTGGGCTCCGGACAGATCGGCCGGGGCGGGCGGCCCGAAGAAGCGCGTCCCTCCCCCGGCGGCGGGAGGCCCGCCCCGCCGTACCGGATGCTCCCTCCGCACAGACGATTACTGTGGGGGGATCCGCCGGCGTGGAACCGGCGGACGGGCGGCCCGCCTCTCGCGCGCCGCCCTGGGAGAGCCCGACGAAAGGTGCGGACATGACAAGCGTGCACGGTGCCCCTCTGGACATCCCCACCCCGGACGGTACCGCCGACGCCTATCTCGCCCACCCCGACGACGGCGAGCCGCACCCCGGCGTCCTGCTGTACATGGATGCCTTCGGGCTGCGCCCCTCGCTGGAGGAGATGGCCAGGCGCCTGGCCGGGCACGGCTACACGGTGCTGGTGCCCAACGTCTTCTACCGCTCCGGGCGCGCCCCGGTGGTGGACCTGCCCGATTTCATCGACCCCTCCCGGCGGCCGGAGATCTTCGAGCAGCTCGCCCCGGTGATGCGGTCCCTCACCCCCGGCCCGGCCCTGCGGGACGCCGGCGCCTACCTCGACTGGCTGACCGCCTCCCCTCTGGTCACCGACGGCCCGGTCGGCACCACCGGCTACTGCATGGGCGGTGTCCTCGCCCTCCGCACCGCCGCGGCCCGCCCCGACCGCATCGCCGCCGCGGCGTCCTTCCACGCCGGCCGCCTGGTCACCGACGACGAGGACAGCCCGCACCGGCTCGCGGACCGCATCAAGGCGGAGCTGTACTTCGGACACGCCGACCAGGATGGTTCGATGCCGGCCGAAAAGATCAAGATCCTGGAGCAGACGCTGGACGCCGAAGGCGTGCCCTACCGCAGCGAGCTGTACGAAGGCGCCCACCACGGCTACACCCAGAGCGACACCGTCGCCTACAACGCCGAGGCGGCCGAGCGTCATTGGCGCAATCTGCTGGAACTCTTCGGACGCCGCCTCTGACATCACGGTTGGTCCCCCCGGAGAGACGCCGTTCCGCCCGGGGGCCGTGCCCGCGATGCCCCGCCGCCCCCCGCACATTTGCAGCGGGTCGGCGGGGCATCGCTGTTGAAGGACCCGTCGACGGAGTGCGCAGCGCGAGCGCCCCCGTCGGCGAACGCGGACGAAGTCCCCTGCGCCTGGGCTGAGTTGGCGGTCTTCGGGGCTTGTTGAGCGGCCCGCCCGGCAGGAGCCCGACGAAGGCCCGGACCAGATACCCACTCCCCCGCTCGGCGCACGATCGCCTGGCGCTCGGGGCGACGGCTCCCCGGATCGTTCCGTCGGGCGGCTCGCGGGCCTGCGCCGACCGCGCACTGCGCAAAGCCGTGCACTGCGCGATGCCGTGCGCTGCGCGATGCCGTGCACCGTGGTGGACGCGTGCTCACCAATGCGAGTGACCCTGTGCTCCGGTTGGCGTCAGTGCTTTGCGGGGTGGCCGATTCGATGCTGGGCTGGTTCCACAAGCCGTGCACCGGCTGGCTTTGGTGTGCCCTTGTGTCTTTCCGCATCACATTCCACATCACATTCCGCATCACATGCCGCCTCAGCGTGCCGGGAGCCGGATCCGCCGGTGCGCAACTCCCCGACGCTCGCGAAGCTCCAGCAAAGGAGAGAAGTGACCACTACCTCCATGCGCCCGACGGCCGCTCCGGACATCGAGCAACTGCCGGAACCGCCACTGCGCAGATCCACGGAAATCCAGGGCAACATCCTGGCCGCTTTCAACAAGGACTACATGACGTTCCGCTATGTGCGCTTCCCCGACGACAAGGGCGCAGGTGGACGCGGCTGGCTGTCCGTCATGCTGAACACCGTCTCGGTGACCGAAGCGGTCGAGGACTTCAATGAGGAGTTCTCCCTTTCCCGCCGGGCCTACGGCCAGGATCCGTCCCTCACCGCCACCTGGGTGGGGGTGTCCTTAACTTTCCAGGGCCTGCTTCAGGTCGCCCGCGAGCCCGAAAAGGTGAAACAGGATCTGGCCTCCTTCGGTTCGTTCGTGAAGGGCGCGGACAGCATGGCGGCGAGCCTCGGGGACGAGGGGACGAGCGCCCCCGGGAACTGGCTTTTCGGCTCGGACCGCACCGGCGTACACGCCGTACTGCTCGTCGCCGCGGACACGGAGGAGGCGCTCGACGAAAAGCTCAAGAACATCACCGCAGCGGATTCGGCGCACGGTGTGATGCTGGTCCATCAGGATGACGGCCGTACTCTGACGGGCGACCTGCGCGGGCACGAGCACTTCGGGTACAAGGACGGCATCTCCCAGCCGGGAGTCAAGGACTTCCACCGCGAGGACCGGGACAACCCCGGCTTCCGCGAGAACCGCGCGGGGGCCGTCTTGGTCGAGCCCGGTGAATTCGTCTTCGGTCACAAGAGTGAGAGCGGAAACCCGCCCGAGGGACCCAAGTGGCTGGACAACGGTTCTCTTCAGGTGGTGCGCCGGCTGCGGCAGGACGTCGCCGCCTGGAATGACGCAGTGGTACGCGAGGCGGGCAAGTTCCGGCCGAGCGGCATCTCCCCCGAGCGGCTGGGCGCGTGTCTGGTCGGTCGGATGAAAGACGGCACGCCCCTCGCGCAGGGCGAAAACCCGGTGACCGGGGTCGGTCCGGGGCGCAATGACTTCACCTACGAGAACGACGGGCAGGGGAAACTGACCCCGTGCGCCGCGCATATCCGCAGAACGACTCCCCGCCGCTTCGAGCCCACCCAGCGTCACCGCATCATGCGCCGCGGCATTCCGTACGGTCCTGCGTACACGGGGGACAATGACGACACGGACCGCGGCCTGATGTTCGTGTGCTACGGCACCTCGCTCGAGCGACAGTTCGAGTTCGTGCAGCGGATCTGGTCGAACAACCCAAATTTCGTGCCCGGAACGAATGGTGCGCCCAACGGCATCGACAAGGTGACCGGCACCATCAAGCAGGGGGATCCCGGCAGCCCGGACGCCCGGATCGTGCTGGCCGACGGCCACGAAGGCACCGTGTCGATGGACCGGTTCGTGCGGACCACCGGTGCGGTGTACGCCTTCACGCCCTCCATCACCACCCTGCGGCGGCTTGCCGCGTACCAGTCCCTGCACGAGAAGGTCTGACCGCCATGAACGACACCCGCCATGACCTGCACGGTCGGCACACCGGAGCCGAGCGCGCCAACGAGAAGACCTATCAGCAGCTCGCCCGCGAACTCCTGCTGGTCGGCCCCGAGCCGGCCAACGAAGACCTCAAGCTCCGCTACCTCGACGTGCTGATCGACCAGGGGCTGGAGCGCCCCGCAGCCCCCAAGCGCATCCTGATCGTCGGAGCGGGCATCGCCGGTCTGGTCGCCGGCGATCTGCTGACCCGCGCCGGGCACGATGTGACGATCCTGGAGGCCAACGCCAACCGGGTAGGCGGCCGGATCAAGACCTTCCACACCAAGAAGGGCGAGCCACCGCCCTTCACCGACCCCGCGCAGTACGCGGAAGCCGGGGCGATGCGCCTGCCCAGCTTCCATCCGCTGACCCTGGCGCTGATCGACAAACTCGGCCTGAAGCGGCGGCTGTTCTTCAACGTCGACATCGACCCCACGACGGGCAACCAGACCGTCCCCGTCCCCCCGGTGGTCTACAAGTCGTTCAAGGACGGCAAGATCTGGACGAACGGCGACCCCAGCCCCGAGTTCCGGGAGCCGGACAAGCGCAATCACAGCTGGATCCGTACCAACCGCGCGCAGGCACGGCGCGCCCAGTACGCCACCGACCCGTCCCAGATCAACGAGGGATTCCACCTCACCGGCTGCGAATCGCGGCTGACCGTCGGCGAGATGGTCAACCAGGCCCTGGAGCCGGTACGCGACTACTACTCCGTACTCCAGAGCGACGGGAAACGGATCAACAAGCCCTTCAAGGAGTGGCTGGACGGCTGGGCCGGGGTCATCCGCGACTTCGACGGCTATTCGATGGGCCGCTTCCTGCGCGAGTACGCCGGGTTCAGCGATGAGGCCATCGAGGCGATCGGCACGATCGAGAACATGACGTCACGGCTGCACCTCGCGTTCTTCCACAGCTTCCTGGGCCGCAGCGACATCGACCCCACCGCCACGTACTGGGAGATCGAGGGCGGCAGCCGGATGCTTCCCGAGGCGCTCGCCAAGGATCTGCGGGACCAGATCGTGATGGGCCAGCGGATGGTCCGGCTGGAGTACTACGACGCGGGCCGCGACGGCCACCACGGCGGGCTCGCCGGGCCGGGCGGCCCCGCCGTCGCCATCCAGACCGTGCCCGAGGGCGACCCGTACGGTGAAGTGCAGACCTGGACCGGTGACCTGGCGATCGTCACCATCCCCTTCTCCAGCCTGCGGTTCACCACCGTGACCCCGCCCTTCTCGTACAAGAAGCGCCGTGCCGTCATCGAGACGCACTACGACCAGGCCACCAAGGTGCTCCTGGAGTTCTCGCGCCGTTGGTGGGAGTTCACCGAGGAGGACTGGAAGCGGGAGCTCGACGCCGTCGCGCCCGGTCTGTACGAGTACTACCAGCGGTGGGGCGAGGACGACGCCGAGGCCGCGGTCGCCGTGCCGCAGAGCCTGCGGGACCTGCCCACCGGGCTGCTCGGCGCCCATCCGAGCGTGGACGAGAAGCGCATCAGCCGGGAGCAGGTGGAGTACTACCAGAACTCCGGGCTGCGCGGCGGCGTGCGGCCGGCCACCAACGCCTACGGCGGCGGCTCCACCACCGACAACCCCAACCGTTTCATGTACTACCCCTCCCACCCCGTCCCCGGAAGCCAGGGCGGCGTGGTGCTGGCCGGCTACTCATGGTCGGACGACGCCGCGCGCTGGGACTCCTTCGAGGACCACGAGCGCTACGGCTACGCCCTCCAGAACCTCCAGTCCGTGCACGGCCGCCGGATCGAGGTCTTCTACACCGGTGCCGGCCAGACCCAGAGCTGGCTGCGCGACCCGTATGCCTGCGGTGAGGCGGCCGTCTACACCCCGCACCAGATGACCAGTTTCCACCTCGATGTGGTGCGGGCCGAGGGTCCTGTGCACTTCGCCGGTGAGCATGTGTCGCTCAAGCATGCCTGGATCGAGGGTGCGGTGGAGACGGCCGTACGTGCCGCCATCGCTGTCAACGAGGCTCCAGCGGCGGACGAGAGCGCCTTCGGCGGGCGGGCCGCGGCGCCCCGCGAGCGCCGGGGCTCCGCCACCTCGCCGGACCGGTCACGAGAGGACGTGCTGACGTCATGACCACATCCAGGACCTGCACGGTGGCCGAGTACCTGGGCCTCAGGCTGGAACAGCTCGGCATCACCCATCTGTTCGGCGTTCCCGGCGACCACCTGGGCCCGTTCCTGTCGACGCTGCACGAGAAGACCACGGTGCGCTGGGTCGGCACCCCCACCGAGGGGGGCGCCGGCCAGGCCGCGGACGCGTATACGCGGGTGAAGTCCGCCGACGCGCAGATCACGCTCGGCGAGCAGGGCATCGGCGCGGTCGCGGTCACCTACAGCGTGGGCGCGTTCAACCTGCTCAATGCGATCGGCGGCGCCTTCGCCGAGTACGTTCCGCTGATCGCGATCAACGCCGCCCCGTCGTACGAGTCGTGGCTCAACCAGCAGGCGATCGGGCTGCTCACCTCGCATATGTCCCAGCGCCCCGACAGCAACCTGGACGTCTACCGTCAGGTGACGGTGGACGCCCAGGCCCTCTCCAACCCGGGCCTGGCCCCCACCCAGATCGACAGCGCGATCACCTCGTGTCTCTCCCATCGCAGGCCGGTGTACCTGGAGATCATGGATGACGTCTGGGGGGCGCAGTGTCCCGCACCGCAAGGCCGTCTGACGCGGCGCGAGCGGCCCGTCACCGCGAAGAACCAGCGCATGCTCGAGCGGGCGGTCGCGGCGTGTGTGGACCTCATCCGGACTTACCGGAACCCGATTCTGTGGGCCGGCGAGGAGATCGACCGCTTCCGGCTGTCCGACGAGTTCGAGAAGCTGGTCCGCGAGACCCGCATCCCGTTCTGCACGACCGTGGGCGCCAAGTCCGTGGTGTCGGAGTACACCCCGGGCTTCTCCGGCGTCTACAACGGCAAGGCCAGCAATCCGCAGGTCGCCGAGGTCTTCAACAACGCGGGCTGCCGCATCGGGCTGGGTTCGTGGGCGACCTCGAAGAACCTCGGCGGCGAGCGGTCGATCGGCGACGACTGGGCGGTCGCCGCCCATGACGGGGTGCATGTCGGCGCCTCGTACTTCCCCGATGTACAGCTCGCCCGGTTCCTCCCCGCGCTGCGCGAACGCCTGGTAGCCGAGTTCGGAAGCGGCTCCTTCGCCGCGGACTACTTCGCCCGCGCCCATGGCGAGGGCCTCGACGTCCCCGACAGCACCGCCGCCTACCTGGCTTCCCAGACCGGCGGGCCCTACCCGGAGACCGTGACGTACGACAGCTTCTTCCGCCACATCAACGCCTTCCTCGACTCGCAGACCACTGAGCCCCCGGGCGAGCGCAGCAACCCGTTCACCGTGGTGTGCGACGCCGCGTTCGCGCTGATCGGCTCGATGAATCTGCGGATGGCGGAACGCGCCTCGTACGTGGCGCAGAACAGCTGGCTGTCCATCGGCTACTCGGTCGGCGCGGCCACCGGGGTGGCGCTCGGGCGGAGCCGTGCGGGAAAGCGCCCGATGGTCTTCGTCGGCGACGGCTCCTTCCAGGAGACGTGCCAGGAGATGTCCACCCATGTGCGGCACGGTCTGCGCCCGGTGGTCTTCATCCTGGACAACGAGGCCTTCTACGGCATCGAGCAGATGCTCGTCCACCCCTGCTACTACAAGGACGGGGCACCGTCCTCCGACGGCGCCGACTTCTACAACGAACTGCACCCCTGGCAGTACGAGAAGCTCGCGGAGGTCTTCGGCTCCACCAAGCACCCGATGCACGGCGTTGCCGTCCGTACGCACGACGAACTCGCCACCCTCCTCCAACGGATCGCCGAGCCCAGCGACAAGATCAACCAGGGCCCGGTCGTCGTACGGGTGCAGTTCAAGCGGCACGACTATCCCGAGGCACTCAAGTACAAGATCACCGAGAACTGTCCGCCGTCCGGCGGCGCGCTGTCGGAAGGGAGCGTGGGATGACCGGCCCGGACGAACAGCGGCCCACGGCGAAGGGCGTCACGCTCGACACCTCGGCGAAGGCGCTCCGGCACGCCATGAGCGGACTGTCCGGGCCGGAGGCCACCGGCTGGACCGGCACCGTAGGGCCCGCCGGAAGCCCCGGCGAGGGCGCGAAGGTGCTGATCCTGGGTGCCGGCGTCGCCGGTCTGACGGCCGCCTACGAACTGAGCACGCTCGGCTACCGTGTCACCGTGCTGGAGGCGCAGGAACGCGTCGGCGGGCGCAACCGCACCGCGCGCAAGGGCGACCAGCTCTACGAGATCGACGAGCACGGAGCAGTCACCCGGACGCACACCTGCGCATTCGACGACGGCCTGTACCTCAACCTCGGGCCCGGCCGGATCCCATATCACCACCGCAGGGTGCTCAAGTACTGCCGTGACTTCGGTGTGGAGCTGGAGCCGTACGTCATGGAGACCACGGCGAACCGCGTCCGCCCGCCGCATGCCGAGGTCACCTGGCCCAACCGGCGGGTGGCGAACGACACGCGGGGCCACCTCGCGGCCAAGCTCGCCGAGACACTGGTCAGCACCGACACCTTCACCGGTGAACTGCGCGACCTGCTGCGGGTGTTCGGCGCGCTCGACACGAACGGCAAGTACCGTGGCTCGACGCGCTCCGGTTATCTCGACAGACCGGAGATCGAGGAGTGGCCCGTTCCGGCCCCGGCGCTGCCCTTCGAGGACCTGGTGAACTCGGGCTTCTGGAAGGCCCGTTTCTACCAGCCGGTCGACTATCTGTGGCAGGCCACGATGTTCCAGCCGGTCGGCGGCATGGACCACATCGTCAAGGCACTCGCGCGGGAGGCCAGACGGGCCGGCGCGACCTTCGTGTTCGGCGCCGAGGTCCGCGAGATCGAGATCGATCCGCGCGGCCTCGGGACCACTGTCACCTACCGCAAGGGCGACGACGAGTTCCATGCCGACGCCCGCTACTGCGTCAGCAACATCCCGGTCCCGGTGCTGCGCAAGGTCAAACTGACCCGCTTCTCGGATCCCTTCGAGCAGGCGATCCGCCTCGTGGAATTCGAGAAGACCTGCAAGGTCGGCTGGCAGGCGAACCGCCGCTTCTGGGAGGGCGACCTCGGCGGGATCGACGACACCGAGGGGATCTACGGCGGCATCAGCTGGACCGGCCACAACATCACCCAGCTGTGGTACCCGTCGAACGACTACTTCTCCGACAAGGGAACCCTGACCGGCGCCTACAACTTCGGGGCGGCGGCCGAAACCCTCGGGAAGCTCTCCCCGGACAAACGCCTGCGGCTGGCCCGCGACGGCGCCATCGAGCTGCACCCCGAATTCGCGGACCGAAAGCTCGTACCCGATGACAAGGGTGTCTCCATCGCCTGGCACAAGGTGCCCTACCAGCTGGGCGGATGGGCCGCGTGGGCGCCGCAGAAGGAGAGCCACAAGAAGGCGTACAAGCAACTGCTCCAGCCCGAGGGCACCGACACGTTCTTCGTCACCGGCGACCAGATCTCACCACTGCCCGGCTGGCAGGAGGGCGCCATGATGTCGGCCCACTATGTCGTCCAGCAGGTTCTGGGCATCATGCCCCTGAGCGCACCCGAGGAGATCGCCGTGCCCGACTCGGTCGCCCTGACGCAGGGTCTGTTCTGAGGGGCCGCGATGCCTCGTACCGGTCCCGTGTTCTGACAGTTCCGGTGCGTACTGACGGGCTCGGTTGAGTTCTGACGGGCCCGGGGGTGAAATCCCCCGGTTGGGGGCCGGTTCGGCGGCGCCTCGGCCGCATCCAGGGTTTCATGAGTGCCCAGGATGCGGCCATGGCCGGCCCGGCCCCTTCCCGTACCGCCGTCGCGTCAGGAGGGGAGCGCCGGCGGGCGCCGGAGTCCGCTCCGGGCCGTGCGGGTCAGACGACTGTGGGGGTGGGTGGGAGGAGCGGTCCGCCGTCCCGCGGTCCGGCGGCGGAGTCCACGCCGGGTCTCTCGATCTTGGCGGTGGGGAGGACCAGCATTTTTGTCACCGTGCCGTCGTCCCCGACCACATCGCGGACGAGCGCGAATCCCAGTTTCCTGCCAAGCGCCAGACTGGCGGCGTTCTCCGCGCCGACCATGCCGTACACCTCATCGACCTTCAAGGTGTCGGCGGCGTAGTGCAGCAGACCGCGTACCAACTCGGTGCCCACGCCCTTCCCCCAGCTCTGCCTGACCAGGGCGGCGACCATCTCGTAGCCGTCGACGTTGCCCGTTTTCTTGATCTCCGCGTGGCCCACATAAACGCCCTCGGCCCACACACCCCACACATCGAACATGTTCTTGGGATAGATCTCGTTGAGAATTGCTGCGAATACGGACCTGATCTCTTCTTCGGGTGACCGCTCCTGCCCCATCCACCGGCAGACCTCTTCGTCACGGAGCAGGGCCACGAAGGCATCCTCGTCCTCGGGCCGGTAGGGCGAAAGAACCAGTCGTTCGGTACGCAGGATCGGGGTCATTCCAGGTTCCCTTCTCATCGTGAACGCCACGTGGTCTCGGTGGCGTGAAAGGCAATGCCGGTACGGAGCGGGAGGGGCGGATTCCGGGTGATGTGCACGGTGCGGAGAGAGGCGCTCAGGCCGCTATCGGGCATCCGCGGGCGGCCGTGATCTCAGCCCGATGTCACCCGTTGAACTCCGTTCCACGGAACGGGAGTTATCCCTTCATGCGGTCGAACGCGGCGGCTCACCGACGGAGCGGAGCGGCACCGCACCCACCGGCCGGGCACGACGGCTCCTCGTCACGGGCCGGCCACTGAGAAAGTCCCCCCACGATCCGCAGTTTCCTCACCCCGTAGAAGTCCCGAACTCCACTCTCAGGCATCCGGCCTGGGCGGCGCATGACACTGGTATAGCGTAATAGGCGCCTATCGTCACTACTTTGCACCAAAACCGATATGCCGGGTAATGGAGATGTACGACGTCATTTGCCGTAGGGCGTCGGAGGCAGGGATACGAGGGGCTGCGGCCGGCGGCCGGCCGGGAAAGGAAAGCGGCCACCAGGAAATCGCTCCTGGTGGCCGCGGTATTGCAGGGTGAGGGGGCGAACCCGGTTCAGCGGTGTCGCCGTGGGCGTCCGTGCGGGCCGCGCCGGCTGGTGGCCGGTGACCGCGGCCCGCACGGAGGGTGGCGCGGGAACGGGCAGGGCATGGCGGTCAGTTGTGGCCCTGCGGGGCGGATCAGGTCAGGAGCCGACGTGGTCCATGCGCTCGCGCAGGCTGCGGGGCCGCATGTCGGTCCAGACCTCGTCGACATAGGCGGAGCACTCGTCCTGGGTGCCTTCCTTGCCCACGGCGTGCCAACCGGCGGGGATCTCCAGGTCGGCCAGCCACAGCGAGTACTGGTCCTCGTCGTTGCGCAGCACCTGGTATCGGGCGTTCTCGTCCATGTCACGCTCTCCTGTCGTGGTTTGACTTGTCGGTCGGGGAGGTCATCGGGTGGTTGGGCGGTTCATCAGGTGGTAGGGCGGTTCATCGGGTGGCAGCAGGGGCCGGGTCGTGCGGTCCGGTAGTGCGGTCCGAGGGGGCCGGGCGGGCGGGTGATCCCGTTCAGGCTGCCGTCGACGGCCGGTGCGCGGCGGCCTTTTCGGTAAACCGACGCGGCGAGGTAGGCGAGCGTCGCCGGTACGGCGGCGGCCGCGACGAGCACGGCCGCGCGGCCCCCGGCCCGCCCGCTCATGCGCTGTCCCGGGCGTGCTGGGCGATCCGGCGGAGTGCCTCGGCGAAGTCACCGGCCACCGCCCGTACGGTCGTCTCCTCGTGTACGTCGGGACGGTAGTGCCAGGTGAAGGAGAGGCGGCCCTCCTGTACCGCGCCGACGGCCTCCAGCAGGTGGGAGCCACCGTCGCGGGGATCGTGGTCCTGGCCGAAGGAGCCGTGCTCGGCGCGTACGAGGGCGCCGGCGGCCTTGCCGGGCCGGGCGTCCCACTGGCCCAGGTAGTTGAACACGATCTGCCCGCGGCCGGTGCGGTCCAGGCGCTCGCGCACCTCGGCGGGACCATGGGTACGCAGGGCGCCGAAGCCTAGACCGTTGCCGGGGACGGCGCGCAGCTGCCGCCGGACCGACTTGACCAGGGCCCGCCAGTCCCGCGAGGCAGTGAGGTCCGTGGGATCGGTCACCTGGAGGCCGACCGGGTAGACGGTGGTGAACCAACCGACGGTGCGGGAGAGGTCCACCCCGTCCAGGACGTCCTCGCGGCCGTGCCCTTCGAGGTCGATGCAGACCCGGTCGTGGCCTGTCCAGCGCGCCAGCGAAAGGGCCAGCGCGGCCAGCAGGACGTCGTTGATGCGGGTGCGATAGGCGGTGGGGGCCGCACGCAGCAGCGCCGTGGTGTCCGGCTCGTCCAGGGTCACGGTGACCGTACGGGACGCGCCGGCGGGGGTGCCGGTGTCGTGGTCGACAGGCAGCGGAGCGGAGGCCGCGGCCTCCTCCCAGTACGGCAGTTCATGGTCCAGGCCGCCGTCGGCGACATGTGCCGCCAGGCCCCTGGCCCAGTCCCGGAAGGCGGTGGTCCGCTCCCCGAGCGTGCTGGTCCCTCCCGTTGCGGCCTGCTGGTAGGCGGTCTCCAGGTCGTCCAGCAGGATGCGCCAGGACACCGCGTCGACGACCAGGTGGTGGGCCACCAGGAGGAGGAAGGCGGGGCGGTCCGGTTCGCCGGTGAACAGCGCCGCCCGGAGCAGCGGACCCTGGCCGATGTCGAAGCCGGTGTGCAGATCGTCGGCGGCCTTCTCCATGGCGGTGTCGGCCTCGTCGGGCGGCAGACCGGTCAGGTCGTGCCGGGTGAGGAGGCCATGAGGGGCGGACGGTGGCGGGTTGTGCTGGCGCCGGCGGCCGTCGTCCTCGGTGAACTGCATGCGTAGCGCGTCGTGGTGCTCCAGCAGGGCGGTCAGCGCTTCCTCCAGGGCCGCCGGGTCGGGGGTGCCGTCCAGTTCGAGCAGCGCCGACTGGTTGAAGTGGTGGTGGTTGGCCCGGGGCGTGGCGAAGAACCACTCCTGGATGGGGGTGAGCGGCAGGTCGCCGGTCACCGGGCCGCTGTCGGTCCGGTCCGGCCCGGTGGTGACGACGGTGGCGAGTGCCGCCACCGTCTGGTGGGTGAACAGGTCCTTGGTGGCCAGGTGCAGTCCGGCCCGGCGGAGCCGCGACACCACCTGCATGCTCAGGATCGAGTCGCCGCCGAGGTCGAAGAAGTTGTCGTCGGCTCCGACGGTGTCGAGGCCGAGGACGTCGGCCCAGATCTGGGCGATCCGGCGTTCGGTGTCGGTGCGCGGTGCGATGTGCGGCCCTGTGGAGGCCGATGCGGGGTCGGGCTCGGGCAGGGCGCGCCGGTCGGTCTTGCCGTTCGGGGTGAGCGGCAGCCGCGCCAGGGGGACGAACGCCGACGGCACCATGTGCGGCGGCAGGAGGCGGGCCAGGTGGTCGCGCAGCTCCGGGACGGGCAGTGGCTGCGGCGTGCCGTCGGCCGGCACGACGTAGGCGACCAGCCGCCCGGGGCCGGCGGGGCGTTGCCCGGCCGCGGCCCGTACGACGACCACCGCGTCCCGCACCTGGGGGCTGCGCCGCAGCGCGCTCTCGATCTCGCCGGGCTCGATGCGGAAGCCGCGCACCTTGACCTGTTCGTCGGCGCGTCCGGCATAGCGCAGATCCCCGTCGGCGCCCCACCGCACCAGGTCCCCGGTGCGGTACATCCGCTCACCGGGGGCGCCGAACGGGTCGGCGACGAACCGGGCCGCGGTCAGCCCCGGGCGTGCCAGGTAGCCGCGGGCGAGCCCGGCGCCCGCCACGTACAGTTCGCCGGTCACACCGACCGGCACGGGGCGCAGGGCGGCGTCCAGGACGTATGCCCGGGTGCCGGCGAGGGGGCGGCCGATGGGCGGGGTACCGGCTCCCGGGGCCAGCGGGCCGGTCCAGGTGGCCACCACCGTCGCCTCGGTCGGGCCATAGGAATTGATCATGCGGCGGCCGGGGGCCCAGCGCTCCACCAGGTCCGCGGGGCAGGCCTCGGCGCCGACGATCAGGGTGCGCAGGTGCGGCAGGCCGTCGGCCGCCTCGGGCGGCACGGTGGCCAGTGCCGCGGGCGGGATCAGGGTGTGGGTGATCCGCCGCCCGGCGAGCACCTCGGCGAGCCGTTCGCCGAGCAGCGGTCCCTCCTCGCCCGCGACCAGCGTGGCTCCGGAGAGCAGCGAGAGGGACAGCTCCAGGACGGAGGCGTCGAAGCTGGGTGAGGCGAACTGGAGGACCCGATCGCCCTGGCGTACCTCGTACCGGTTGGCGGCCTCCGCGGCGAAACCCGCAAGACCGGTGTGGGTGACCACCACTGCCTTGGGGGTGCCGGTCGATCCGGAGGTGTAGATGACGTAGGCGGGGTGTCCGTCGGTCAGCGGGGCGATGCGGTCCTCGTCGGTGGGCGCGCTGTCGGGGCCGTCCGTACGCCAGATGTCGGCGGGGTCGTCGAGGACCACGGCGGCCGCGGAGTCGCGCACCATGAAGTCCCGCCGCTCGGCCGGGTAGGCCGGGTCCACGGGCAGGAAGGCGCCGCCGGCCTTGGCCACGGCCAGCTGTGCCACCACCGACTCCGCCGAGCGGGGCAGCGCCAGCGCCACCACGCGCTCGGGGCCCACGCCGCGGCCGATGAGATGGTGTGCCAGCCGGTTGGCCGCGCGCTCCAGCTCCGCGAAGGTCCGCTCGTGCCCGCCGTCGACGAGCGCCACCGCGTCGGGCGTCCGGGCCGCCTGCCGCTGGAACAGCTCGGGCAGGGTGGCCGGGCGCACCGCGCCCGGGGCGGCGCACCCGTGGGCCAGCAGCCGCCGCAGTTCGCCGTCCGGGGCCAGGGGCAGCGCGCCGAGGGGGCGGTGCGGGTCCTCGGCGATGCCGGTAAGCAGCGTGGTGAGCTGGCCGGCCATCCGCTCGGCGGTGAGGGCGTCGAACAGGTCGGTGTTGTAGGTGATCAGCCCGTGCAGCGCGCCGGTGTCGGTCTCGGCGAACTCCAGGGTGACGTCGAAGCCGGCGTGGTGGGTGTCCGGCTCGATGTCGCTCACCCGGAGACCGGGCAGGTCCAGCGCGGCTCCGGGCGCGTTCTGGAGCACGACCATGGCCTGGAAGAGCGGGGTGCGGCTGGTGTCGCGGACGGGCTGGACCTCGTCCACGACCTGCTCGAACGGCACGTCCTGGTGCGCGAAGGCATCCAGGACCGTCTCCCGCACCTGCGCCAGGAACTCGGGGAAGGCCAGGTCCGGGTCGACGGCCGAGCGCAGCACCAGCGTATTGACGAAGAAGCCGATCAGGCGCTGGGTCTCGGCGCGGTCGCGGCCCGAGGTGACGGTTCCGACGGCGACGTCCTGCTGTCCGGACAGCCGGGCGAAGAGGGTCTGCGCCGCGGCGACCAGCGTCGTGAACAGGGTGGTCTGCCGGGCCCGGCCGAACTCCGCCAGCCTGCGGGCCGTCTCCGGCGGGAGGACGAGCGGGACGGTGGCCCCGTTCCGGGTCTGTACGGCCGGGCGCGGCCGGTCGGTGGGCAGCTGCAGGGGCTCGGTTCCGGCCAGGCGTTCCTGCCAGTAGCGCAGTTGCTCCTCGGCGGCCGCACCGTGAGCGGTGCGCTGCCAGTGCGCGACATCGGCGTACTGCACCGGCAGCGGTGGCAGTTCGGTGGTGGTGACGCCGATGGCGGCCCGGTAGAGATGCGCCAGGTCGCCGGTGAGCACCGCGGTCGACCAGCCGTCGGTGATGATGTGATGGAGGGTCAGCGTCAGGACGTGCTCGTCGTCCGCCAGCCGGATCAGCCCGGCCCGCAGCAGGGGGCCCTGGCGCAGGTCGAAGGGGCGGGTGCGGTCGTCGGACAGCAGCCGTGCCAGCTGCGCCGCGCGGTCGTCGGCGGGCAGCGCCGTCAGGTCGTGCAGCGGCAGCGGTACGTCCTGCGGCGGGTGGATGACCTGGATGCCCTGGCCGTCCTCCGAGTCGAAGGTGGTGCGCAGCGACTCGTGCCGGGCCGCCAGTGCCGTCAGGGCGGCGCCGAGCGCGGCGGTGTCGAGCCGGCCGTGCAGCCGCAGGGCCAGCGGGGTGATGTATTCGGTGCTGCCGGGTGCGAACGCGTCGAGGAACCACAGGCGTTGTTGTGCGAAGGACAGCGGCGGCGCGGTGTCCCGGGGTGCGGGGACGATGGCGCCCCGGCCCGCGGGGGCGGTCTCCGGTTGCGTGAGCAGCGCGGCGAGCGCGGCCGGGGTGGGGTGGGTGAACACCGCCCGCGGGGTCAGGTCGGTCCCGAACGCCTCCGCCAGCCGGGAGGTCAGCCGGATGCTGAGGATCGAGTCACCGCCCAGCGCGAAGAAGTCGTCCTGCACGCCGACCCGTTCCACGCCGAGCACCTCGGCCCAGACCTCCGCCGTGCGGCGTTCGGCCTCGGTGCGCGGTGCGACCGGCTCCGGCCGGTCGGTGCCCGTACCCGGTGCGGGCAGGGCCGCGCGGTCCACCTTGCCGTTGGCGCTCAGGGGCAGGGCCGCCAGCGCCACGAACGCCGTGGGAACCAGGTAGTCGGGCAGGGTGTCCCGGGCGTGGGTGCGCAGCGTCTCGGTGTCGAGGCCGTCATGCCCCACCACATAGGCGATCAGCCGCTTCGTCCCGGACCGTTCCGCACGGGCCACCACCGCCACGTCCGCGACGCCGGGGTGGGCCGCCAGGGCGCCCTCCACCTCTCCGGGCTCGACGCGGAAGCCGCGGATCTTGACCTGGTCGTCGGTGCGGCCGAGGAATTCCACCGTGCCGTCGGGCCGGCGGCGGGCGAGGTCCCCGGTGCGGTACATCCGGGCGCCGGGCGGTCCGCAGGGGTCCGCGACGAACCGGTCCGCGGTCGCGCCGGGGCGGCCGAGGTAGCCGCGGGCCACCCCCTCGCCCGCGAGGAAGAGTTCGCCCGCGACGCCCGGCGGCACGGGCCGCATCCGTGCGTCGAGGACATGGACCCGCATATCGTCCAGCGGGTGGCCGATGGGCACGGTGGCGGGGACCGCCGCGGCGCCGGTCATGGCGAAGGACGTCGCGAAGGTCGTGGTCTCGGTCGGTCCGTAGCCGTCCACGACGGTCAGACCGGGGCAGGCGGCCAGCACGCGGCGTACGGCGGCGGCGGGGACCACATCGCCACCGGTCCATACCTGGCGCAGCCCGGCGAAGCAGTCCGGCGCGTCCTGGGCCAGCAGCCGGAAGAGTCCGGCCGTCAGCCACAGCGCCGTCACCTCTCCCCCGGCGGCCGACCGCCGCAGCAGTGCCGCGTCCACCGCGCCCGGCGGGGCCACCACGACGCGCCCGCCGTTCAGCAGCGGCGCCCACACCTCGAAGGTGGCGGCGTCGAAGGCCACCGGCGAGTGCAGCAGGACCCGTTCGCAGGCGGGTCCGGTGAAGCGGCTGTCGGTGGCGAGCGCGGCCACGTCGCGGTGGCGCACCCCCACGGCCTTCGGTGTGCCGGTCGAGCCGGAGGTGAACATCACGTACGCCAGCCGGTCCGGGTCCGCGGGCGGCAGCGCCGGCGCACCGGCCGGGTCGGCGGTCCGCGCGGCAATCACCTCCTCGGCGGTCAGCCGGGCCGTGACGCCCGCCTGGTCGAGCAGGGTCCGGCGGCGCTCCTCGGGCGCGCGGCCGTCCACGGGCACATACGCGCCGCCCGCCTTGAGCACCGCCAGCTGCGCCACCACGAGTGCGGCCGAGCGGTCCATGAACAGCGCCACCCGGTCCTCGGGAGCCAGGCCGTCCGCCGTCAGCCGGTGGGCCACCCGGTCCGACCAGTCTGCGAGTTGACGGTACGTCACCTCACTCCCGTCCACGTCGGCGAGTGCGATCGCGTCCGGGGTGCGGTGCGCCTGCTCGGCGAAGAGGTCCACCGGCGAGCCGGCAGGGGCGGGGCGGGTGGTGGCGTTCCACCGGTGCAGCACCGCACGGTCGGCGGCGGTGAGCAGGCCCAGGTCGTCCAGGGACCGGGCGGCGCCGTCGGCCACCGCGGTCAGCAGGTTCTCCAGATGGGCCGCGGCCCGCTCCACCGTCGCACGGTCGAACAGCGCCCCGTCGTAGGCGAGGTCGAAGCCGAGGCGGTCGGCGAGGTAGGCGCGCAGGCACAGCGGGAAGTTGGTGGCGTCCTCGGCGCGTACGTCCTGGATGCGGATGCCCGCACCGGCGGCGGCCGCCTCGTCGAAGGGATAGTTCTCGAACACCACCATGCTGTCGAACAGCGCCTCGCCCGCGGGGAGTTCGCTGAGCGCCTGGATACGGGCGAGCGAGACGAAGTCGAAGCGCCGGGAGTCGCTCTGCTGCGCCTGGAGGTCGCGCAGCCAGGGCAGGACGCCCCGGTCACCGTCGGTCCGGGCGCGGGTCGGCACGGTGTTGATGAACATGCCGACCATGGACTCCACGCCCGGCAGTTCGGCCGGGCGGCCGGAGACCGTGGTGCCGAACACCACGTCCTGGCGGCCGCTGTAGCGCGCCAGCAGCAGCGCCCAGGCGCCCTGCACCACCGTGTTGACGGTCAGCCCGTTCTGCCCGGCCGTCTCCCGCAGCCGGGCGGAGACCTCGGGGGTGAGCTCCATGTGCACCAGCGCGTTCGACCGGGCGCGGTGCGCCTCGACGGGCGGCCGGTCGTAGGGCAGCGGGGTGCGGGCGGTGAATCCGGTGAGGGTGCCGGCCCAGTGCCGCTCGGCCTCCTCCTCGTCCTGCTCCCCCAGCCACTGGAGGAAGTCCCTGAACGGCCGCCGGGCCGGCGGCCGGACGGTGCGTCCCTCGACCGTCGCCGCGTACTGCGCGCACACGTCGGCGAAGAGCGCTCCGGTGCTCCAGCCGTCGAGCATCAGGTGGTGCGAGGACCACACCAGCACGATCTGGTCGCCGGGGAGCGCGGCCACCGCGATCCGGCTCAGCGGTGCGGTGGTCACGTCGATGCCGGCCGCGCGGTCCTCGGCGAGCAGCCGTTCCTGCGCACGATCGCGCTCGGCGGGGGTCAGGGTCCGCCAGTCGTGGTGGACGACGGGCAGGACGGCCCGACGGTGGACGACCTGCACGGGCCGGGGCAGGCCCTGCCAGCGGACGCTGCTGCGCAGCGCCGGGGTGTGGTCGGCGACCGTCTGCCAGGCCGCGGCGAACGCGTGCGGGTCGGCGACCCCGGCGATCCGGACCGCCATCTGGTCGAAGTAGGCGCCCGCCGAGTCGACCAGCCCGTGGAAGAGCATGCCGGCCTGGAGCGGGGTGAGCGGATGGATGTCCGCCACCTCCCGTCCGTCGCCCGCGACCAGGTCCACCTGGTGCTGGTCGAGCCGGGCGAGCGGGAAGTCGGACGGGGTACGGCCGCCGGTGTCCGGCCGGGCGCAGTGCGCGATGAGGTCGGTCAGTGCCGCGACGGTCTCCTCGGCGAGGCGGCGCACGGTGGACTCGTCGTACATGGCGGGCGGGTAGGTCCAGCCGAGTTCGAGCCGGCCGTCCTGGACCACGCCCGTCACATCGAGCAGGTAGGTGCGGGTCTCGTCCGGATCGGTGTCCTGCCCGGCCGGGGGCAGGGCGGCGCGGTAGAGGCTGTCGTCACCCGGGCGGTCGCCGGACGCGATGTCCCACTGGCCGTGGTAGTTGAAGCCGACGCGCGGGGCGGGCGCGTCGGGCAGCCGGCTCTCCGGTGCGAGGTGGCGCAGCGCGCCGTAGCTCAGTCCCCGCAGCGGCACGGCGCGCAGCTGCTCCTTGACGGACCGGACGGTGTCGCGCCAGTCCGCGTCCGGGGTGACGGACAGGGCGAGCGGGAACTCGGCGGTGAACCAGCCGACGGTGCGGGACAGGTCCAGGTCGTCGAAGAGGTCCTCGCGACCGTGGCCTTCCACGCCGATGAGTACGGTGTCCCGGCCGCTCCAGCGGGCCAGGGTGCGGCCGAGGGCGCTGAGCAGGACGTCGTTGACCTGGGTGCGGTAGACGTCCGGGACCTGGCGCAGCAGGGCGTCGGTCTCGGTCCGGCCCAGGCGGACGGTGACGGTGGCGGCGGTGCCGTGGGTGTTGGGGCCCGGACGGTCGACGGGGATGCCGGCCGGAGCCCGGCAGGCCCGGGTCCAGTAGGCCAGGTCGCCGTCGAAGGCGCCGGAACGGGTGTGCCGCTCCAGGCGGGCCGCCCAGTGCCCGTAGCCGCTGCTCGCCGGGGGCAGGCCGGCCGGCCGTCCGGCGGCGGCATTGCGGTAGGCCGTCTCCAGGTCCCCCAGCAGGATGCGCCAGGACACTCCGTCCACTGCCACATGGTGGACGGTGAGCAGGAGTTGGGCGGGACGTCCGGGCCCGCAGTCGAAGAACAGGACCCGCACGACCCGGCCCTCGGTGACGTCCAGGGAGGTCTGCGCATCGGCGGCCGCGCGCTGGACGGCCTCCTCCTGCCCGGAGGCGTCGAGGCCGGTCAGGTCGTGGCGTGCGAAGACGTCCCCGGGGGCGGTGGGCAGCACCTCCTGGCGCCAGGCGCCGTCGGTACGGCACCACCGGGTGCGCAGCGCGTCGTGGTGGGCCACCAGGGCGTCGACCGCGTACCGCAGGGCCGGCTCGTCGCTGTCCGGGGCCAGCTCCAGCCGGTTGGTCATGGTGAAGCGCAGTGCGTCCCCGGGCCGTCGGCCGTCGAGGTACCAGTGCTGGATGGGGGTGAGCGGCGCCGGTCCGGCCGGGGCCTCGGTGCCGTCGGCGGGCGGCGGGGTCACGGCTGCGGTGCGCAGGGCGAGTTCCGCGATCGTCTGGTGGCGGAAGACGTCCTTGGAGGTGAGAGCGAGCCCGGCGCGGCGGGCCCGGGAGACGATCTGGATGCTGAGGATCGAGTCGCCGCCCAGGGCGAAGAAGTTGTCCTCGACGCCCACCCTGGGGATGCCCAGCACCTCTGCCCAGATGCCGGCGAGGCAGGTCTCGGTCTCCGTGCGCGGGGCCACGTACGGCGTCCCGGCGTCGAGCTGGACGGGGGGTGCGGGCAGGGCGCGCCGGTCGGTCTTGCCGCTGCTGGTCCGCGGAATCCGCTCCAGGGGGACGAACACCGCGGGGACCATGTAGTCCGGCAGGGTCCGGCGCAGCCGCACGCGCAGCTCCTCCGCCGGGGGCGTCTGCGAGCCGGTGGGCACCACATAGGCCACCAGCCGCTTCCGGCCCGCGTGTTCGGGGGCCACCACCACGGCGTCGCCGACCTCGGGGTGGCCGAGCAGGGCGGCCTCGATCTCGCCGGGCTCGATGCGGAAGCCCCGGACCTTGACCTGTTCGTCGGTGCGCCCCAGGAACTCCAGCAGCCCCTGGCCGTCCCGGCGCGCGCGGTCGCCGGTGCGGTACATCCGGGCGCCGGGCGGGCCGAACGGGTCGGCGACGAAGCGCGCGGCGGTGAGGCCGGGCCGTCCCGGGTAGCCGCGGGTGACCTGGGCGCCGGCGAGGTACAGCTCCCCCGGCACCCCGACCGGTACCGGCCGCAGTGCGCCGTCGAGCACATAGGCCCGCAGGTTGCGGCCCGGCCGGCCGATGACGGGACGCTCGGCGTGGTCGGTGAAGCGGCCGTACACGGCGTCGACGGTGCATTCGGTCGGGCCGTAGACGTTGTACGCGGTGACGCCCGCGGTCTCCCGCAGCTCCCGCCACAGCGGTGTGCCGACGGCCTCGCCGCCCACCATGACGATCCGGGGCCGGTGGTCGCCGGTGAACAGTCCGGCGGCCATCAGCTCGTGCAGGAAGGACGGGGTCACATTGACGCAGTCCAGGCGGCGTTCGGCGATCTGCCCGACGAACGCGGCCGGGTCCAGGCGCACGTCCTCGTCGACGAGGTGGACCTCCTGGCCCAGCGCCAGCAGCAGCGGGCCCTCCCACGAGGTGTCGAAGGAGAAGGCGGCGCTCAGCGCGAAGCGCAGCGGGCGTCCGTCGGTGGTGTGCGGGGTGACGAGCCCCGCCAGGTGGTCGTGGCAGAGGTTGACGAGCTGGCGGTGTTCGACGGCGACGCCCTTGGGGCGGCCGGTGGAGCCGGAGGTGTAGTTGAGGTAGGCGGTGTGGGCGCCGCAGAGGGCCGAGGTGCGGTCGGCGTCGGTGGGGTTGTGCCCTGGCTGCCGGTCCAGGGGTGCGTCACGCAGCGCGTCGGCCGTCAGGAGGGTCTGCGGCGCGGCGTCCGCGAGGAGGAACGCGACGCGTTCCGCGGGCAGTTCCGGGTCGACGGACAGCTGGGTGCCGCCCGCCTTGAGGACGGCGAGGAGCGCCACCAGCATGTCCGAGGTGCGCGGCAGCTGGACGGCGACCACGCGCTCCGGGCCGACGCCGAGCGAGATGAGGTGATGGGCCAGCCGGTTGGCGCGCTCGTTCAGCGCGGCGAAGTCCAGTGTGGCGTCCCGCGCCACCAGGGCCGTGGCGTGCGGGGTGCGGGCCGCCCGGTCCTCGAAGAGGTCCACGAATGTGAGGTCCGGTACGGGCAGGGTATCGCCCTGCCACTCCTCCAGCACCCGCCGCCGCTCCGTGCCGGACAGCAGCGGCAGTTCGGCCACCGTCCGCCCGGGGTCGTCCGCGACCGCTTCGAGCAGCAGGCGCAGCCGTTCGGTCGCCCGCTCGACGGTGGCCGTGTCGAAGAGGTCGGTGTTGTATTCGACGAAGCAGGTGACTCCGCCGTCGCGCTCCACGAAGTCGAAGCCGAGGTCGAAGGCGGCGTGCCGGCCCGGGGGCTGGAGCGTTTCGACGTCGAGGCCCGGCAGGTCCGGCGCCTCGCCGCCCAGGTTGTGCAGGGCCACCATGACCTGGAACAGGGGGGTGCGGCTGGTGTCGCGCTCCGGCTGGAGCACATCGACGAGCCGCTCGAAGGGCACGTCCTGGTGGGCGAAGGCGTCCAGCACGGTGGTGCGCACCTCGGACAGCAGAGCGGTGAACGGCAGGTCGTCGGGCACCCGGCTGCGCAGCACGAGGGTGTTCACGAACATCCCGACCAGGTGCTCCAGTTCGGGGCGCTCGCGTCCGGACGCGACGGTGCCGACCGCGACGTCCTCCTGGCCTGCCCAGCGGGCGAGCAGGACCTTGCAGGCCGCGAGCAGCGTCATGTAGAGGGTGGCGTCGGCGCCGCGGCCGGTCTCCCGCAGCCGGTCGGTCAGCGGGGCGGGCAGCGAGAACTCCAGCAGCGCGCCGTTCTTGGTCCGTACGGCGGGCCGCGGGCGGTCGGTCGGCAGCTCCAGCGGGGCGGCCCCGGACAACTTCTCCTGCCAGTAGGCGAGTTGCTCGGCGTCGGCCTCGGCCGCGCGGGTGCGCTGCCAGGCCGCGTAGTCGGCGTACTGGAGCGGCAGCGGGGGCAGTTCCGGGCGGCGGTCGTGCAGGGCCGCCGCGTACAGCTCGCCCAGGTCCCGGCCGAGCACCGCGGTGGACCAGCCGTCGGTGACGATGTGGTGCATGGCCAGGGTCAGGACGTGCTCGTCGGCGGCGAGGTGGACCAGCCGGGTCCGCAGCAGCGGCCCGTTGCCCAGGTCGAAGGGGGTGGCACCCTCGCGTGCCAGCAGCGCGTCGAGCGCGCCGGGGCGGTCGTCCGGCGGCGTGTCCGACAGGTCGTGCCGCGGCAGGTCCACCGGGCGGGGGGCGTGGACGTGCTGGCGGGCGTGGCCGTCCTGTTCGGCGAAGGTGGTGCGCAGCGGTTCGTGGCGGGCCACCAGGGCGTCCAGGGCGGTGCGCAGGGCCGCTTCGTCGAGGGGGCCGCGCAGGCGCAGCACGAAGAAGGTCAGATACTCGGTGCTGTCCGGCTCGAAGGTGTCCAGGAACCACAGGCGTTGCTGGGCGAACGACAGCGGCAGTGCGGCGGCGCGGTCGGCGGCCGGGATCGTGTCGTCCGGTGCCCGGTGCGCCGCGGCCGGGTCCGGCAGGGCGGCGGCCAGGGCGGCGACGGTGGGGTGGGTGAACAGCAGGCGGGGAGAGATCTCGGCGCCGAGGACGGCGCGGAGCCGCGAGGTGACGCGGATGGCGAGGATCGAGTCGCCGCCGAGGGCGAAGAAACTGTCCGTCACGCCCATGTCCCCGGTGTCCCCAATGTCCAGGACCTCGGCCCACACCCGGGCGACGAGGCGCTCCGCCTCGGTGCGCGGTGCGGTGCGGTCCTCGCCGGCGGCGAACCCGTCGGGGCCGGGAGCGGGCAGGGCCCGGTGGTCGAGCTTGCCGTTGACGGTCAGCGGCAGCGCGTCCAGGGGGACATAGGCGGCGGGCACCATGTGCGCGGGCAGGGTGTGGTCCAGGTGGGCGCGCAGCGCGGCGGCGGACGGTGGGGCGCCCTGTCCGGCGGCCACGACATGGGCGACCAGCCGCCGCACCCCGGGGGTGTCCTCGCGGACCCCGACCACGGCCTCGGCGATGTCCGGGTGGGCAGTCAGGGCGGCCTCGATCTCGCCGGGTTCGATCCGGAACCCGCGGATCTTGACTTGCTGGTCGGCGCGGCCGAGGTACTCCAGGGTCCCGTCGGGCCGCCACCGGGCCCGGTCGCCGGTGCGGTACATGCGGGTGCCGGGCGGCCCGAACGGGTCCGCCACGAACCGCGCGGCGGTCAGGCCGGGACGGTTCAGATAGCCCCGGGCCAGGCCCTCCCCGGCCACGTACATCTCGCCGACGGCGCCCGGCGGCACCGGGTCGAGGCCGCCGTCGAGGACGCGGATGCGCAGGTCCGGAATGCCGCGGCCGATGGCACTGGCGGTGGCCCCCGTCACGGTGGCGTGGTCGAGGGGCGCGTAGGAGACGTGCACGGTGGTCTCGGTGATCCCGTACATGTTGACCAGGACGGGCGCGGTGTCCGGGTGCCGCTCGTACCAGTCGGTGAGCCGCGCCGGGTCCAGCGCCTCCCCTCCGAAGACCACCCGCCGCAGGGCCAGCCGCGCCCCGAGCTCCGGGTGTTCGGCGTCCGCGCGCATCAGGGGGGAGAACGCCGAGGGCGTCTGGTTGAGCACGGTGACCCGCTCGTCCACCAGCAGGCGCAGGAACTCCTCGGGGGAACGGGTGACTTCGTTCGGGACGACGACGAGCCGGCCGCCGTGCAGCAGCGCGCCCCAGATCTCCCAGACGGAGAAGTCGAAGGCGTACGAGTGGAACAGCGTCCACACGTCGTGCTCGTCGAAGGCGAACCAGTCGTGGGTGCGGGAGAACAGCCGCACCACGTTGGCGTGCGGGACGACCACGCCCTTGGGCAGACCGGTGGAGCCCGAGGTGTAGATGACGTAGGCGGGGTGCTCCGGCAGCGGGCGGCGGGCCGGGGCCGGGCCGGTGGCGGGGCGCCGGGCCAGGTCGGCGCGGACCCCGGGATCGTCCAGGAGCAGCCGCGGGCAGGCGGCTGCCCCGAGCCGCCCGGCGACGGCACCGGTGGTCACCAGCAGGGCCGGCGCGGCGTCGGTGAGCAGGTGGGCGATGCGGCCGCCGGGCAGCTCCGGGTCGACGGGCAGGTAGGCGGCGCCGGTCTTCAGCACCGCCACGATCGCCACGATCATGTCCGGGGAGCGGGGCAGGGCGAGCGCCACGAAGCGCTCGGGGGCGGCTCCGTTCTCGGCCAGCCGGTGGGCCAGCCGGCCCGCCCGCGCGTCGAGTTCGGCGTACGACAGCGAGGTGCCCGCGCAGGTGACCGCGGTGGCGTCGGGCGTACGGGCCACCCGGTCCTCGAACAGGTCGATCAGGGTCGGCTCGGGCCGTCCGTGCTCGGTACCGTTCCAGTCCACGAGCATCCGCCGGCGCTCCTCGGCGGTCGTCCACGCCAGTTCGCGCAGCGGCCGGTCCGGGCCGGCGGCGATCTCGGTGAGCAGGAGGCAGAGCCGGTCGGCGAGCGCGTCGGCGGTGGCGGCGTCGAAGAGGTCCGGGTCGTAGGCGAGGTCGAAGCCGAGGCGGTCGCTGTGGTGGGCGCGCAGGACCAGCGGGAAGTTGGTGGCGTCCCGCGAGGCGACGTCCAGGATGCGGACCCCGGCACCGGAGGTGCGGGCGTCGTCGAACGGGTAGTTCTCGAAGGCGACCATGCTGTCGAACAGCGCGGTGCCCGCCGGTACGTCGCTGAGCGACGCCAGCTGTGCCAGTGAGACGGCCTCGAAGCGCCGGGATTCGGACTGGGCGTCCTGGAGGTCCCGCAGCCACTCGGCGGCCGTGCGGTGCCCGTCGACCCGTACCCGGGTGGGCAGGGTGTTGATGAACATCCCCACCATGGTTTCGACGCCGTGCAGTGCGTCCGGGCGGCCGGAGACGGTGGTGCCGAACACCACGTCCGGCTCTCCGCTGTAGCGGGCCAGCAGCAGCGCCCAGGCGCCCTGGACGACCGTGTTGAGGGTGAGTCCGCTGCGCCGGGCGGTGTGCAGCAGCTCCCGGGACAGCTCGATGGGCAGTCCCGCGGTCCGCACCGCTGCGGAGCGGGCCCGGTGGGCCTCACGGGGCGGGCGGTCGCAGGGCAGCGGCGTCGGTGTGGCGAAGTCCGCGAGGACGGTGCGCCAGTGCTCCTCGGCCGCGCGGCCGTCCCGGCCGGACAGCCAGCGCACATAGTCGCCGAACGGGCGGCGTACGGGCGGCGCCGGCGCACGGTCCGCGACGAGTGCGGCGTACTCCTCGCACACCTCGGTCAGGACCTGCGCCAGGCTCCAGCCGTCCAGGATCAGATGGTGCGAGGTCCACAGCAGATTCAGCTTCCCGCCGGGCAGCCGGATCAGGGTGAGCCGCATGAGGGGCGAGGTGCCGAGGTCCAGGCCCAGGGCCAGGTCCTCGGCCTGGATCCGGGCGAGTTCGGCCGTCCGCCGCTCGTCGTCGAGATCCCGCCAGTCCAGGTGGACGGTGGGCACCGTCACCCGGCGGTGCACGATCTGGAGCGGGACGGGCACGTTCTCCCAGACGACCGAGGTGCGCAGCACCGGCGTCCGGTCGACCACCCGCTGCCAGGCGCGGGCGAACGCCGACGGGTCCGCGACGCCGTCGAGCAGCAGGGTGGCCTGGTCGAGGTAGACGTCGTCCGCCCCGCCCATCAGGCGGTGGAAGAGCATGCCTTCCTGGAGCGGGGTCAACGGGAGGATGTCCTCGACGGACCGCCCGTCCCCGGCCAGGCGGTCCACCCCGGTCTGGTCCAGCCGGGCGAGGGGGAAGTCGCAGGGGGTGCGGCCGCCGGCGTCCGGCCGCTCGCAGTGGGCGGCGATCGCGGCCAGCGCACGGGCGGTGCCGTCCGCCAGTTCACGTACCGTGCTCTCGTCGTGCACCTGGTCGCTGTAGTGCCAGGTGAGCTCCAGCACGCCGTCGGCCACCACGGCCGAGACGTCCAGCAGGTGGTCGAGCGCTTCACCGGCGGCCGTGTCGCGGCCGGGGACCTCACCGGCGGGCGCGAAGTCCCGGCCCCGCGCGCTCTCCCACTGGCCGTGGTAGTTGAAGCAGACCTGGGGCAGCGGCAGTTCGCCCAGCGCACGGGCGGCCGGGTCGGGCGAGCCCAGGCGGGCCAGCGCCTCGTAGCCGAGGCCGCGGCGGGGTACTGCCCGCAGCTGTTCCTTGACCGCCTTGAGCGTGGCGCCCCAGTCCGGTTCCCGCGACGGGCCGTCCAGGGTGAGGGTCACGGGGTACTGGGTGGTGAACCAGCCGACGGTCCGGGACAGGTCGACGGTGTCATCGGCAGCGGCTGCCGCGTCGCCGTCGTGACCGTCGTTGCCGTCGTGACCGTCGTTGCCGTCGTGACCGTCGTTGCCGTCGTGACCGTCGATCTCCTCCCGGCCGTGCCCTTCCAGGGCCACCGTCACCCGGTCCGTGCCCGCCCAGTCGGCGAGCACCCGGCCCAGCGCGCTGAGCAGGACGTCGTTGACCTGGGTCCGGTACACGCCGGGCACCCGGCGCAGCAGGGCCTCGGTGGTGTCGCGGTCGAGGTGGGTGCGTACGGTACGGACCGAGCCGGCGAGCGCGGTGCCGGGATGGTCCACCGGCAGCGGGGTGCGTGCCACCTCGCTCTGGGCTCTCCAGTACGCCAGGTCGCCGTCGAGTCCGCCGCCTTGGACGTGCCGGGCCAGGTGTGCCGCCCAGGTGGTGAACGTCGTGGTGGCGGGCTCCAGTTGTACCGGCTCACCGGCGGCGGCCCGGCGGTAGGCGGTCTCCAGGTCGGCGAGCAGGATGCGCCAGGAGACGCTGTCGACGGCCAGGTGATGGGCCGTCAGGAAGAGCTGTGCCCGCGCGCCCGGCTCCGGCAGGAGCAAGGCGGCGCGCAGCAGGGTGCCGGTGGCGGGATCGAGGTCCGCGCGGGCGGCGTCGGCCGCCGCGGTGAGCGCGGCGTCCCGGGCGGCGCCGGTGGTCCGGGACACGTCGTGCCGGGCCAGGAGGCCGGGCGCCACGGCGTCGACGGGGTGCTGGCGCCAGGTGTCGCCGGTACGGACGAAGCGGGTGCGCAGCGCGGGATGGTGGGCGGCCACGGCGTGCAGGGCCCGCTCCAGGGCGTCCGGGTCGAGGTCGTGCGGCAGGTCGAGCAGCATCGACATGCTGAAGTGCCGCAGCGGTCCGTGGGTGGCGAAGAACCACTCCTGGATGGGGGTGAGCGGGGCCGGTCCCGCGTCGTTTGGCCGCTGCGCCGCGGGCGCCGGGGCGGCGCGCAGCTCCACGGCGGCGGCCAGCTCGGCGACGGTCTGGTGCCGGAACACGTCCCGGGAGGTCAGACGCAGTCCGGCGGCGCGGGCCCGGGAGACGGCCTGGATGCTGAGGATCGAGTCGCCGCCGAGCTCGAAGAAGTTGTCGGTGACCCCCACCTGCGCGATACCGAGCACCGCGGACCAGATCCCGGCCAGTTCCCGCTCGGCGGGGGTACGCGGCGCCACGAACTCCCGCTCGCGGGGAGTCGCTTCGAGGTCGGGGGCGGGGAGCGCGCGGCGGTCCAGCTTGCCGCTGGTGGTCAGCGGCAGGGCGTCCAGCACGACGAAGGCCGCGGGCACCATATGGCCGGGCAGGGTGCGCTGAAGGGCCGCCCGCAGCTCGGAGGCGGCGGGGCGCCCGGTCCCGGCGGCGGGCACCAGGTAGGCGGCGAGCCGGGCGTGGCCGCGCTCGTCGGCGACGGCGACGACGGCGGCCCCGGTGACGGCCGGCAGGGCCGTGAGCGCCGCCTCGACCTCGCCGGGCTCGATGCGGTGTCCGCGGATCTTGACCTGGTCGTCGGCGCGGCCGAGGTAGTCGAGCCGTCCGTCGGCGGTCCGGCGGGCCAGGTCGCCGGTGCGGTACATCCGGCTGCCGGGCGGCCCGAACGGGTCGGCCACGAACCGCGCGGCGCTCAGACCGGGGCGGTGCAGATAGCCGCGGGCGACCTGGTCACCCGCCAGGTACAGCTCACCGCCGACACCGGGCGGCACCGGCTGGAGCCGGTGGTCGAGGACGTGGGCGCGCACATTGGCCAGCGGCCGTCCCACCACGGGCCGCCCGGTGCCGTCGATGCGGCAGGCCAGCGCGTCGACCGTGCACTCGGTGGGTCCGTAGAAGTTGTACGCGGCAACGTCGGGCAGAGCGGCGAGGTCCCGCCACAGCGCGGGGCCGACGGCCTCGCCGCCCAGCATCAGCAGCCGGGGGTGGTGGCGGGGGTCGGTGAGCAGCCCGGCGGGGAGGAGCTGACGCAGGTAGGAGGGGGTCAGGTCGAGGAAGTCGACGCGGTGCTCGACGACGTACTCGACCAGCGCGGCCGGATCGAGCCGGGTCGCCTCGTCGACCAGGTGCAGCGGGTGGCCGTCGGCCATCAGCAGCACGCCCTCCAGCGAGGTGTCGAAGGAGAACGACGCGGTCAGGGCCACCCGCAGCGGGCCGCCGCCCGCCTCGGCGACAAAGCCGTGCCGGTGCCCGGCCAGCAGGTTCATCAGTGACCGGTGCTCCACGGACACGCCCTTGGGGCGGCCGGTCGACCCGGAGGTGTAGATGACGTAGGCGGTGTTGCCGGGGTGCAGCGGCGCGCGGCGGTCGGCGTCGGTGGGGTCGCTCGCGGGGGCCGCGGCGGGAACCGCGCGCAGGTCCGCCTCGTCGAGCAGCAGCGTCGGCCGGGCGTCGTCGAGCAGGAACCGCAGCCGCTCTTCGGGCAGTTCGGGGTCGGCCGGCAGGTAGGCGGCGCCGGTTTTGAGGACGGCGAGGATCGCCACGATCATGTCGGCGGTGCGCGGCAGCCGCAGCGCGACGAGCCCCTCGGGGCCCGCTCCCCGGTCGATGAGGTGGTGGGCGAGCCGGTTGGCGCGGGCGTTGAGTGCGGCGTAGTCCAGCGTGGTGTCCCCGGCCACCAGTGCCGTCGCGTGCGGGGTGCGGGCGGTCTGCGCCTCGAAGGCGGCGGGGTAGGTGGTGGGCGCGACCGGCAGGGCGGTCTCGTTCCACTCGGTGGTCAGCCGCCGCCGCTCGCGCTCCGACAGCAGGGACAGTTCGCCCAGCGGCCGGTCCGGTTCGGCCGCCACGCCCCCGAGCAGGATGACCAGTTGCTCGGCCATCCGCGCGGCGGTCGAGGCGTCGAAGAGGTCGGTGCGGTACTCCAGCAGCCCGGCCAGCCCGTCCCCGTCCGGGACGAACTCGACGCTCAGGTCGAAGGTCGCCGCGCGGCGGGGCACGGTGACGGTGCCGGCCGTCATGCCCCGCAGGGCGGGGGCCGCGGGCGGGGCGGGGTGGAGCAGGACCATGACGTCGAAGAGCGGGTTGCGGCCCGCTTCCCGTACCGTCCCCGCGGCTTCCACGATCCGCTCGAAGGGGGTGTCGTCGTGGGCGAAGGCATCGAGGACGGCGGTGGCGGAGACGTCCAGCAGCTCGCGGTAGGAGCGTGCGGTGTCGACGGGAGCGCGCAGCACGACCGTGTTGACGAAGAGGCCGACCGCGCGCTCCAGTTCGGTGCGTCCGCGCCCGGGGGTCAGCGACCCGACGGCGATGTCGTCCTGTCCCGACCAGCGGGCGAACAGTGCCTGGCAGGCGGCGATCAGCGCGGCGAACAGCGTGGTGTGCTGCTGTGCCGCCACCTCCCGCAGCCGGGCCGCCGTGGCCGCCGGGACGCGGAACTCGTGGACCGCGCCGTCGCCGGCCTCCTCGCCGCCGCGGGCGCGGTCGAGCGGCAGCTCCAGCGGCACGGTCCCGTCCAGCTGCTTGGTCCAGTAGGAGAGCTGCTCCTCCAGCAGGGCGCCGGACAGCCGTTCGCGCTGCCATACGGCGAAGTCCGGGTACTGCGTGGCCGCCGGGGCGGGCGCGGGCGTCTCGCCGTGGGCCAGGGCGTCGTAGCGCGTGCACAGTTCGTCCAGCAGCACGCCCATGGACCAGCCGTCGGTGACGATGTGGTGCGCGGTGAGCAGCAGGATGTGCTCGTCGTCGGCCACGCGGACCAGCAGGGCCCGCAGCAGCGGACCGGTGCGCAGGTCGAACGGGCGGGAGTACTCCGCCAGCAGCAGGTCGTCCAGCGCGTCCGGGCGGGTTCCGGTCCCCTCCCCCGCGTCGGGTGCGGGGCCCTGTCCTGCCCTCAGGTCGCGTACCGGCAGCGGTACGGGGGCGGCCGGGTGCACGGTCTGGACGGGGCGTCCGTCGACGTCGTCGAAGGTGGTCCGCAGCGACTCGTGGCGGGCCGGCGCGGCGTCGAGCGCCCGGGACAGCGCGGCCCGGTCCAGGGTGCCGGTCAGCCGCAGGGCGACCGCGCTGTTGTAGCGGGAGTCGCCGGGCCTGAGCTGGTCGAGGAACCACAGCCGCTGCTGGGCGAAGGAGAGCGGCAGGGGCTGTGACCGGTCCGCGCGCGGGATGCCCTGCCGGGCCTTGGCGCCCGGCGGGGCCTGCCCCGCCAGGCGGCGGCGCAGCGCCTCCTGCAACTCCTGCGGCAGGGCCGCGGCACGGTCCTTCTTCGCGTTCGAAGACGTCATGTCGTCGTTCCTCACCGTTCGTTGTGGTCGCTGTTGCCGCGGGCGGCGTCTTCGAGTTCGCGCAGGACGTGTTCCTCCACCAGATCCGCCAGGGCGGCGACCGTGCGGGCGGTCAGCACGTCCCGGGGGGTGAGGGCGACGCCGAAGGTCTCGTTGGTCCGGGAGGCGATGAGCAGGCTGCGCAGCGAGTCGCCGCCCAGGGCGAAGAAGTCGTCCTCGACGCCCACGGTCGTCTCCAGGGCCTGGGCCCAGACGTCCGCGAGGAATTCCTCGGTGGGAGTGCGCGGGGCGACGTGCGCGGCGGGCTCGTGCGGGTCCGGGCCGGGCGCGGGCAGGGCGGCTCGGTCGGTCTTGCCGTTCTCGGTGAGCGGGAAGCGCTCCAGGACGACGAAGGCCGAGGGGACCATGTGGCCGGGCAGGGTCCGGGCGGCGTGGGCGCGCAGCTCCGCGCCGGACGGGACGTCGGTGTCCGGTGCGGCGAGCAGATGGGCCACCAGGCGCGGCGTTCCGGGCTCGTCCTCCCGTACGGTCACCACGGCGTCCCGCACGGCCGGGTGGCTCACCAGGGCCGTCTCGACCTCGCCCGCCTCGATCCGGTGGCCGTGCAGCTTCATCTGGTGGTCGGTGCGGCCCAGATAGTGGAGCTCGCCCCGGGCGTCGCGGCGGACCAGGTCGCCCGTGCGGTACATCCGGTCACCCGGTGCGCCGTACGGGTCGGCGGTGAACCGCGTGGCCGTCAGTCCCGGGCGGTGGAGATAGCCGCGGGCCAGGGAGGGCCCGCTGATCCACAGTTCGCCCGCGACTCCGTCGGCGACCGGTCGCAGCCGCCCGTCGAGCACATAGACCCCGCTGCCCTGTCGCGGGCGGCCGATCGGGGGCGCCGCACCGTCGGGCAGGAGCGGTCCCGACCAGGTGGCGACGACCGTGGCCTCGGTGGGTCCATAGGAGTTGATCATCCGGTGGTGCGGGGCCCAGCGGCCGACCAGGTCGGCGCCGCAGGCGTCCGCGCCGACGATGAGCGTGCGCAGGTCCGGCAGCGTCCCCGCGGTGGCGGGCGGCACGGTGGCGAGCGCGGCGGGCGGCAGCAGGGTGTGGGTGATGCGTTCACCGCGCAGCACCTCGGCCAGCTGCTCGCCGAGCAGCGGTCCGGGCGGCGGCACCACGAGGCGGGCACCGGCCGGCAGGGCCATGCACAGCTCCAGTACCGAGGCGTCGAAGCTGGGGGTGGCGAAGGCCAGCACCCGGTCGCCCGGCCGCACTTGGTAGTGGTCGGCCTCGGCGCCGGCGAAGCCCGCCAGGCCGCGGTGGGTGACGACCACGCCCTTGGGGGTGCCGGTGGAGCCGGACGTGTAGATCACATAGGCCGGGTCGTCGAGGTCGAGCGGGCGGATGCGGTCCCGGTCGGTGGGCCGATGGGCGGGTGCGGTCCCGTCCTCGGCGGCCAGGAGGTCTCGTACCTCGTCGGCCTCCAGGGTGACGGCCGGGGCGGCGTCGCGCAGCATCAGCGCGATCCGCTCGGCCGGGTACCCGGGGTCAACCGGCAGGTAGGCGGCGCCGGCCTTGGCGGTCGCGAGCTGGGCGACGATCATGTCGGCCGATCTCGGCAGGACCAGGGCGACGACGTCACCGGGGCCCGCCCCCCGGGTGAGGAGATGGTGCGCCAGGCGGTTGGCCCGTGCCTCCAGTTGCGCGAAGGAGAGCCGGCGGTCCGGTGCGGTCACCGCGGGGGCGTCCGGCCACCGGTCGACGGCCGTCTCGACGAGCGCGGCCAGGGTGGCCGGCGGGACCGTGTCGGCGGGCGGCCGCGCGGTCAGCCGCTCGCGTTCGTCCGACGGCAGGATGTCGAGCGCGTCCACGCTCGCCGCGCCGCCGGGTGCCGCCAGGGCTTTCAGGGTGTGCACCAGCTGGGCGGTCAGGGACGCGGCGGTGGACTCCTCGAAGTACCGTGGGTCGTAGCCGAGTTCGACGCTCAGACGGGTATCGGGCGAGACCACCACGGTGAGCGGGTAGTTGGTGGCCTCCAGGGCGTGCAGATCACGGACGCGCAGGCCGTGTGCGGTGGCCGCGGTGTCGTTGATCGGGTAGTTCTCGAAGACCACCAGGCTCTCGAACAGCGGTGATCCGGCGGGCAGTTCGCTCCAGCCGCGCAGGTCGGACAGCGGGACGTGGTCGAAGCCACGGGCACTGGCCTGCGCGGACTGGAGCCCTTGCAGCCAATCGGCCGGGGCCGCACCGCCGTCCACGTCGCACCGCACCGGCAGGGTGTTGATGAACAGGCCGGTGATGGAGTCGGCGCCGGGCAGGTCCGCGGGCCGGCCGGAGACCGTCGTGCCGAAGCACACGTCGCGCTGTCCGCTCCAGCGTGACAGCAGCAGGCCCCACACCCCCTGGACGACGGTGTTGAGGGTGAGGTGGTGGTGCCGGGCGAAGTCCTGGAGGGCGGTGCTCTCCTGCTCGCCGAGCCGCTGCGAGAGCCAGGTGCCGGCGCGGGTGGCGGCGCCCGGGGCCGGGCGGCGGTCGTAGGGCAGCGGGGTGGGTGCGGACAGCCCCGCCAGCGCCCGGCGCCAGTGCTCCTCGGCCGGGGCCGTGTCGTGGGCGGCGAGCCAGGCGGCGTAGTCGGCGAACGGCCTGCGGTCCGGCAGCCCGGGGTCGGTGCCCCGGGTGAGCGCCGCATGGCAGGCGAAGACGTCCGAGAGAACCTGGAAGACGCTCCACCCGTCGAGCAGCACATGGTGGAAGGTCCACACGACCCGTACCTCTGCCGGCGAGAGCCGGATGAGGGTGAGCCGCAGCAGCGGCGCCCGGTCCAGGGCGAGCCCGCGGTCCCGGTCGTCGGCGAGCAGCCGCTCCAGTGCGGTGTCGCGCTCGTCCTGCGCCAGGGCGCTCCAGTCGAGTGCGGTGACGGGCAGGGTGACGGAGCGGTGGACGGTCTGGAGGGGCACCGGCACCTCGTGCAGGACCACCGCGCTGCGCAGCACGGGGGTGCGGTCGACGACGTGCTGCCAGGCGGCGGCCAGCAGCCGGGAGTCGCGTACGCCGTCCAGGACGAAGGTGGCCTGCTCCACGTAGAGCCCCTGGTCGGGTTCGTCGAGCCCGTGGAAGACCAGTCCGGTCTGCGTGGGGGTCAGCGGATAGACGTCCGTGACGTCCCGGCCGTCGCCGACGAGCCGGTCGACGGTCTCCTGGTCCAGGCCGGCCAGCGGGAAGTCGGAGGGGGTGCGGCCCCCGGCGTCCGGTTCCGCGCAGTGCCGCACGATCTCCCGCAGCTCGGCGGCCATCTCCTCGGCCAGCTTCGCCACGGTGGCCGGCAGGTGCAGGTTCTTCGAGTACGACCAGGTGAACTCCAGCCGTTTGTCCGTCACCAGGCCGACGACGTCGATCAGATGCGGCCGGTCGGCCGTCCGGTCCATGTCACCTTCCAGCGCGCCGTACGGTGCGTGCAGCAGACCGCCGCCCCCGGACGCGCTCCGGTCCTGCTGGCCGAGGTAGTTGAAGGCGATCTGCGGGTCGGCCGGGAGCCCGGTGGCCGCCGGGGTGCGCAGGTGGCGCAGCGCGCCGTGTCCCAGGCCGTGGCGGGGCAGCGTCCGCAGGCCCTCCTTGGCGGACTTCAGCGCCGTGGCGACGTCCGCGTGCGGCGGCAGGTCCAGCGCGACCGGGAACATGGTGGTGAACCAGCCGACGGTGCGGGAGAGGTCGACGTCGTCGAAGATCTCCTCGCGGCCGTGGCCCTCCAGCCCGATCCGTACCCGGTCGTGCCCGGTCCAGCGGGCCAGCACCCGGCCCAGGGCGCACAGCAGGACGTCGTTGATCCGGGTCCGGTAGACGTCCGGGACGTCCTGGAGCAGCCGTCGGGTCTCCTCGGCCTCCAGGCGGACGGTCACGGTGTCCTCGGAGTCCGCGGAGTTGCGGCCCGTGCGGTCGGTGGGCAGGTCCGTGTGACCGTCCGGCCCGCTCCAGTGGGCGATTTCGTCGTCGAAGCCGCCGGCGGCGGTGTGGTCGTGCAGCCGCTGCGCCCAGGCGCGGAACGAGGTGGTCTTGGGGCCGAGCGCGGCCCGGCCGCCGGCCCGCACCCGCCGGTAGGCGGTGTCGAGGTCCTCCAGGATGATGCGCCAGGACACCGCGTCGACGACGAGGTGGTGGGCCGCCAGTACCAGGACCGGGCGGTCCTGGTCGCCCAGGTGGCACAGCGCGGTCTTCAGCAGCGGCCCGCCGGCCAGGTCGAAGGCGGCGCACAGGTCGCGGGTCAGCGCGCGCAGTTCGGCCGCGCGCTCCTGCGGCGACCGGCGGGAGAGGTCGTGCACCTCCAGGGCGGGCGCCGCACCGGGCGCCGCGCTGTACTGGCGCCAGTGGCCGTCGCCGGTGGCCTCGTAGCCCATGCGCAGGGCGTCGTGGTGCTCCAGCACCGCGGCCAGGGCGGCGCGCAGCGCGCCCTCGTCGACCTCGGCGGCCAGTTGGAAGGAGAGCGACTGGGTGAAGTGCCCGGGATTGTCCGGGACGTTGTCGAACAGCCAGTGCTGGACGGGGGTGAGCGGCACCTCTCCGACCACCGGGCCCTGTTCGGCGGTGGACACCGCGGCCCGCAGCTGCCCGGCGGCCGCGGCCAGGGCGGCGACGGTCTGGTGGACGAACAGATGGCGCGGGGTCAGCGCAAGGCCCGCGCGGCGGGCCGCGGAGACGATCTGGATGCTGAGGATCGAGTCCCCGCCGAGCGCGAAGTAGTTGTCCTCGGCGCCCACGTGGTCCACGCCCAGCACGGCGGCCCAGATCCCGGCGAGCACCTTCTCGGTGTCCGTGCGCGGCGGGACGTAACCGGCGGCCGGGGCGGCCCAGTCGGGCGCCGGCAGGGCGCGCCGGTCGAGTTTGCCGGTCGCTCCCAGCGGCAGCCGCTCCAGGGGGACGACGACCGCGGGGACCAGGTGGTCGGGCAGGCTCTGCGCGAGGAAGGCACGCAGCGCGGCGGGGTCGGCGCTCGCCGCGCCCCGTGCGACCACATAGCCCACCAGGCGCTTGTGGCCGTCGGTCTCGACGACCCGCGCGGCGGCCTCGGCCACCTCGGGGTGCCGGGCCAACGCGGCTTCCACCTCGCCCAGTTCGATGCGGAAGCCGCGCACCTTGACCTGGTCGTCGGTCCGGCCGAGGTACTCCAGCCGGCCCTCGGCGTCCCAGCGCACGAGGTCGCCGGTGCGGTACATCCGCTCGCCGGCGGGGCCGAACGGGTCCGCCAGGAAGCGCCCGGCGGTCAGTCCGGGCCGCGCGAAGTACCCGCGTGCCACGCCGGTACCGGCGAGGTAGAGCTCACCGGGGGCCCCGACCGGGACCGGCCGCAGGTACGGGTCGAGGACGTAGGCGCGGGCTCCGGCGACGGGGCTGCCGATCGGCGGGGTGCGGTCCGGGTCCGCGGGGTCGCAGTACCAGGCGGTGGCGTAGACGGTGGCCTCGGTGGGGCCGTAGATGTTGGCGACCCGGCAGCCGGGGACGGCGGCGCGTACCTCGCGGACGGTGCGGGCGGCGAGGCCCTCACCGGCCAGCACCACGGTGTCCGCCGTGACGTGGACGGTGTCCTCGGCGAGGAGCCGGCCCAGGGCCGAGGGGACGGCGCTGAGCAGGCTCGCGGTCCAGGGGGCGGAGCGTTCGGCCAGGGCCAGCAGGTCGCTCACGATCTCGACGCAGCCGCCGGACAGCAACGGGCTGAAGATCTCGAAGACGGACACATCGAAGTTCAGCGAGGTGGATGCCACGACGTGGGACAGGCCACGGCCGCCGAACTCGGCGGCCGCCCAGTCGGTCAGGGACACCACCGAACCGTGGGTCGCCACCACGCCCTTGGGCAGGCCCGTCGATCCCGAGGTGTGGATGACATAGGCGGGGTGGGCGGGCAGCAGCGCACCGGTCCGTTCTCCGTCACCGATGTCGGCGGCGGACTGCCCGGCGAGCCGGTCCGCCCACGCGGGGTCGTCCAGCACGATCCGGGTGGCGGGCCCCTCCGGCAGCCGGCCGGCCAGTTCGGGGGTGGTGAGCACGATGTCCGGACCGATGTCGTCGAACAGGAACGAGACGCGCTCGGCCGGGTACTTGGGATCGACCGGCAGATAGCCCGCGCCGCTCTTGAGCACGGCCAGCAGGGCCACGATCAGGTCCGCCGTGCGCGGCAGCGCGAGGGCGACGAACCGCTCCGGGCCCGCGCCCGAGGCGATCAGCAGCCGCGCCAGCCGGTTGGCGCGTTCGTTCAGCTCCCGGTAGGTGAGGCGGTCGTCCCCGGCCAGCACGGCCGCGGCGTGCGGGGTGCGGCCCGCCTGCTCCTCGAACACCTCGGGCAGCACGCGCCGCGGCTGCGGGGCGGCCGGACCGCCGAACTCCCGCAGGACGCGTCCGCGTTCCTCCTCGGTGAGCAGCGGCAGGTCCGCCAGCCGGCGGTCCGGATCGGCTGCCATCTCCGTCAGCAGGACGCGCAGGCACGCGCCCAGCCGCTCGACCGTCGTGGCGTCGAAGGCCGCCGGGTCGTAGTCCAGGGCCACGGTGAGGCGCTCACCGGGGGCGACGATCACGCTCAGCGGGTAGTTGGTCGGCTCCAGGTCACGTTCCTGCTGGATGCCCAGACCGTGCCGGGCGAGGGCGTCGCTGTCGAAGGGGTAGTTCTCGAAGACCACGATGCTGTCGAACAGGCTCGTCCCGTACGGGACTTCGCTCCAGGTCCGGAGATCGGCCAGGGAGACGAAGTCGAAGCGCCGGGACTCCGACTGCGCCGTCTGAAGGGCGCGCAGCCAGTCCAGCAGAGCGCGCTGCCCGTCGACCCGTACCCGGGTGGGCAGGGTGTTGATGAACAGTCCGACCATGGACTCCACACCGGGCAGCGCGGCGGGGCGCCCGGAGACGGTGGTGCCGAAGACCACGTCGTCGCTGTTGCTGTAGCGGGACAGCAGCAGCCCCCAGGCGCCCTGGAGGACGGTGTTCATGGTGAGGCCGGACTGCTGTGCCATCTCCCGCAGCCGCGCGGAGTCCGTCTCGTCCAGCGTGACGCGGACCGATCCCGAGGAGGAGGCGCGGTGGGCCTCCAGGGGCTTGCGGTCCCGCGGGAGTTCGGTGGGCGAGGTGAACCCGGCCAGCGCGGTGCGCCAGTGCCGTTCGGCCTGCGTGGTGTCCTGCTCCGCCAGCCAGCGCAGGTAGCTGCCGAAGGGCGGGCGGGAGGGGACCTGGGGGCGGCGGCCGCCGGTGAGCGCCGCGTACCGTTCGCAGACCTCGTCGAAGACCTGGGCCGCGCTCCAGCCGTCGAGCAGGATGTGGTGGAAGGTCCAGACGAGACGGACCCGGTCGGCGGACAGCCTGATCAGGGCCAGCCGCATCAACGGGGCGGCGGCGAGGTCGAGACCGGCCTCCCGGTCCTCGGCGAGCAGGGTGGCCAGCGCGCGCTCGGCCGCGTCGGCGCTCCGCCCGGACCAGTCGTGGTGGGTGACGGGCACGGTGGCACGGGCCTGGACGACCTGGAGCGGCTCGGCGGTTTCCTCCCACACCAGTCGGGTGCGGAGCATCGGGTTGGCGTCGGCCGTCTGCTGCCAGGCCGTGGCGAGCGCGACGGGGTCGGTGACACCGGAGAGCACCAGCTGGACCTGGTTGAAGTAGGTGTGCGAGGCCGGGTCCATCAGGCTGTGGAACAGCATCCCGGCCTGCATCGGGGTCAGCGGGTAGATGTCCTCCACGGCGCGGCCGTCCGCCGCGACCCGGTCCACGGACGCCTGGTCGAGGCGGGCGAGCGGGAAGTCGGAGGGGGTGCGGCCGCCGGCGTCCGGCCCGGCGCAGTGGGCGACGATGTCCTCCAGCGCCGTGAGCATGCCCGTGGCCAGCGCGGTGACCGTCTCCTCACGGTGCACTCCGCTGCTGTAGTACCAGGTCAGTTCGAGGCATCGCTCCTCGACCCGGCCCACCACGTCCAGCAGGTGCGGCCGGTTCGTCTCGGGCGCGGCGGCGCCGTCCAGTCCGCCGCGCACCGCGCGGATCAGGCCGCCGTCGCCCGACCAGTCGAACCGGCCGAGGTAGTTGAAACTGATCCGGGGCTGGGGTGTGGCAGCGAGTTCGCCGTCGGTGCCGAGGTGCCGCAGCGCCCCGTGGCCCAGACCCCGGCCGGGGACCGCACGCAGCTGCTCCTTGACGGACTTGAGCGCCGCGGCCCAGTCGCCTGCCGGGACGTCCAGGGCGACGGGGAACAGGGTGGTGAACCAGCCGACCGTACGGGACAGGTCGACGCCGTCGAAGAGGTGGTCCTCACGGCCGTGCCCCTCCAGACCGACGGCGACGGTGCGCTGCCCGGTCCAGTCGGCCAGCACCCGGCCGAGCGCCGTGAGCAGCACGTCGTTGATCTGGGTGCGGTAGACGGCAGGCACCTTCTGCAACAGGTCGCCGGTCCGCTGCCGGTCCAGACGGACGGTGACCGAGCGCAGGTCGGCGATGGTGTTGGTCCCGGCGGCGTCGACGGGCAGCGGTGCCGCGCAGTGGGCGGCCACCGCGCTCCAGTGCGCGCTCTCGCCGGCGAACCCGCCGGACTCGGTGTGGGCGTGCAGCCGCCGGGCCCATTCCTGGACCGAGGTGGTCCGGGCGGGCGGGCTCACCGGCCCGCCGGTGCGTGCCTGCTGGTAGGCGCTCTCCAGGTCCTCCAGCAGCACCCGCCAGGAGACCCCGTCGACCACCAGGTGGTGCACGGTCAGGAACAGCCGCGGCGGCCGGGTCCCCGCCCCGGTGAACAGCCGGGCGGCGAGCAGGGGCCCGTCCGCCAGCCGGAAGCCGGCATGCGCCTCGGCCATGGCGGCCTCGGCCGCGGCCGCGCACTCCTCGTCGTCCCGCCCGCTGAGGTCGTGCACCTCCAGCAGCTGCGGTTCCGGCGCGTCGGGGGCCGGGCAGTGCTGGTGCCAGGTCCCGTCCGGGCGCTGCACGAAGCGGGCCCGCAGGGCGTCGTGGTGGGTCCACAGGGCGTGCAGGGCCCGTTGCAGGGCCTGCGGATCGGGGTCCTCGGCCAGTTCGATGAGGACGGACTGGTTGAAGTACCCGGGGCGTTGCGGCCGGGCGTCGAGGAACCAGTGCTGGATCGGGGTGAGGGCGACGTCCCCGGTCACCGGGCCGGTGCCGGCGACGGGTGCGGCGGCGCCGGTGGCGGCCGCCAGGGCGGCGATCGTGGGATGCCGGAACAGGTCCCGGGGAGTCAGGGTCAGGCCGGCCCGGCGGGCCCGCGAGACGACCTGGATGCTGAGGATCGAATCGCCGCCCAGCATGAAGAAGTTGTCCTCGACCCCCACCCGGTCGACGCCCAGCAGCGCGCACCAGATCTCCGCGAGGATCCGCTCGGCCTCGGTGCGCGGCGCGAGGTGCTCCGAGGATGCGGCGGCCGACCAGTCGGGGGCGGGCAGCCTGCGCCGGTCGACCTTTCCGTTGCGCGTGAGGGGCAGCGCGTCCAGGGTCACGAACGCGGCGGGGAGCATGTAGTCGGGCAGTTCGGCGGCGAGGAAGGCACGCAGCTCCTCCGCCTGCGGCACCGTCGCGCCCGGGGCGGGTACGAGGTAGGCGGCCAGGCGCTTGCGGCCGCCGTCCTCGGGGACGGTCAGTACCGCTTCGGCGACCGCGGTGTGGCGGGTGAGCTGGGCCTCGATCTCCGCCGGTTCGACACGGAAGCCCCGGATCTTGATCTGGTCGTCGGCACGCCCCACGAAGTGGAGTTCGCCGTCGGCGCTCCAGCGCACGATGTCGCCGGTGCGGTACATCCGGGTCCCGGGCGGTCCGAACGGGTCGGCCAGGTAGCGTTCGGCGGTCGCGCCGGGACGGCCGCCGTAGCCGCGGGCGAGCCCGGCACCGGCGATGTACAGCTCCCCCGGGATGCCCGGCGGCTGGGGCTGCAAGGCGTCGTCCAGGACGTAGACGCGGGTGTTGTCCAGGGGACGTCCGATGGGCAGGGCCGCGGGCAGCGGGTCACCGGAGCGGAAGGTGCGCCGGGTCGCGAAGGTGGTCGTCTCGGTGGGGCCGTAGCCGTCGACCACGGTCAGGCCGGGGCAGGCGTCGAGGACGCGGCGTACCGCGGCACCCGGCACGGCCTCGCCGCCGGTCCACACCTCCCGGGCGCCCCGCAGGCACTCGGGGTCCTCCTGGGCCAGCAGGCGGAACAGCCCGGCGGTCAGCCACAGGCAGCTGACGCCGTGTTCGGAGATCGCCCGGCGCACCGTGTTGGCGTCCACGTCGGCCGGCGGGGCCAGGACGGCCCGGCCGCCGCGCAGCAGCGGCACCCACAGTTCGTAGGTGGCCGCGTCGAAGGCCTGCGGGGAGTGCACCAGGACCCGGTCGTGTCCGTCGAAGGCGCGGTCGAAGGCGAGCGCCACGACGTCCCGGTGGCGCACCGCGACCCCCTTGGGGCGGCCGGTGGAGCCGGAGGTGAACATCAGGTAGAGCACGTTGTCGGGGTGGAGGACGGGCAGGGGCGCGCCCTCCACGGCGGCGGTGCCGGACGGCGCGGGCGGCGCGCCCTGGTCCGTCACCAGCAGGGCGTGCCCGCCGGGAGCCACCTCGCGGGCGGTTTCCTCCCATGCGGTGTCGGTGAGCACCAGGTCCGCCGTGGTCTCCCCCAGCACCTGCCGCAGCCGCTCCCGCGGGGCGCGTCCGTCCAGCGGGACGTACACCCCTCCCGCCTTGACGAGGGCCAGCTGGGCGACGACCAGTGCGGCCGACCGGTCCATGAGGACGCCGACCGGGGACTCCGGACGCACGCCGAGCCCGGTCAGTCTGCGGGCCAACGCATCGGTACGGGCGTCGAGTTCGCGGTAGGTCACGCAGACGCCGTCGGCGTCCAGGGCCGTGGCGTCGGGGGTGCGCCGGGCCTGGGCGGCGAACAGCCCGGCGACCGTGCCCTCGGGCAGTGCGGCGGAGGTGTCGTTCCACTCCTCGACCACCTGGCGCCGGCGCGCCGCGCCGAGCACCGGCAGCCGCGCGGGCGGGCGCCGGTCGTCGGCGGCCATGCCCTCCAGCAGCACCGTGAGGTATTCGCCCATCCGCTCGACGGTGGCGGTGTCGAACAGTTCCGGGTCGTAGCCGAGCCGCAGGGCCATTTCCGGGCCGGGGTAGGCGACCAGGCTGAGCGGATAGTTGGTGGTCTCGATGCCGTCGAGGCCGCTCAGCCGCAGCCCGTGCGCGGCGGCGAGGTCGTCGCCGACGGGGTAGTTCTCGAACACCACGATGCTGTCGAACAGTCCGACCCGCTCGGGCAGGTCGCTGAACGCCTTCAGCCGGGCGAGCGGTACGAAGTCGAAGCGCCGGTCGTCGGTCTGGATCTCCTGCACCCGGCGCAGCCAGTCCGTCAGGGTGCCGTCGGAGGGGACGGTCAGCCGGGTCGGTACGGTCGCGATGAACAGGCCGTTCATGGCCTCGACGCCGGGCAGTTCCGGCGGCCGTCCGGACACGGTGGTGCCGAAGACGACGTCGGACCGCCCCGTCTGACGGGCCAGCAGCAGCGCCCAGGCCCCCTGCACCAGGGTGTTCATGGTCAGGCCCGCGCCCTTGGCCAGCTCGTCCAGCCGGCGGGAGGTGCCGGCGGACAGGGTGACGCGCACCGCCTCGGTGGACTCCGCGCGGTGGGTCTCCCTGGGCTCACGGTCGTAGGGCAGTGCGGTGGGCTCGGCCAGTCCGTCGAGCCGGGTCCGCCAGTGCTGTTCGGCCTCCGCCCAGTCGCGGTCCCGCAGCCAGGCCACGTAGTCGCGGAAGGGCCGGCGGCCGGGCAGGCCCGGGTCCGGAGGCGTGACACCGTCCCCGGCCGCCGCGTCACGCAGTGCGGCGTGGCACCGGAAGACGTCGGAGAGCACCTGGAACAGGCTCCAGCCGTCCAGCACCAGATGGTGGAAGGACCACACCACCTGCACCTCGGTATCGGACAGCCGGGCCACGGCCAGGCGCAGCAGCGGAGCGGTTTCGAGGTCGATCCCGCGCCGCCGGTCGCGGTCGAGCAGTTCCCGCAGCCGGGCCCGGCGCTCGCCGTCCGGCAGGGCGCGCCAGTCCAGGTGGGTGACCGGCACGGTGGCGCCGCGCTCCACCACCAGCAGCGGCTCGGGCACGTCCTGCCACACGACGCGCCCGCGCAGTACCGGGGTGCGGTCCGTCACCTGCTGCCAGGCCGCGGCCAGGGTCTGCGGATCGGACACGCCGTCCAGCACGAAGGTGAGCTGCTGGAAGTAGACGCTCTGGTCGTCCTGGGAGAGCCGGTGGAAGAGCATGCCGGCCTGGGTGGGGGTGAGCGGGTGGATGTCCTCGACGGTGCCGCCGTCGCCGACCAGCCGGTCCACCGTCGGCTGGTCGAGGGCGGCCAGCGGGAAGTCGGACGGGGTGCGGCCGCCGGCCCCGGGCCGGGCGCCGTGCCGGGCGATGTCGCCCAGCGCCCGGGCGAATTCGCCGGCCAGCCGGGCGACGGTCTCCTCGTGGTGGAGGTGCGTCGAGTAGAACCAGGTGAATTCCAGCGCGTCGCCGTCCAGCCGGCCCACGACCTCCAGCGCGTGCGGCCGCGGCGCCGCGGGGTCGGCGTCGAGCGCCAGCCCACGGTGCGGACCGCGGTAGAGGCAGCCGTCGCCGCCCGGCAGGCCGAACTGGCCGAGGTAGTTGAAGCTGATGCCCGCGGTGGGCAGCTGCGGCAGGTCTTCGGGCCGGGTCAGATACCGCTGGACGCCGTAGCCGAGACCGCGGCGGGGCACGGCGCGCAGCTGCTCCTTGACCGACTTCAGCACGGTGCCCCAGTCCGCGTCCCCGGCGACGGCGAGGGCGACCGGGTAGCGGGTCGTGAACCAGCCGACGGTGCGGCTCAGGTCCACGTCCGGGAAGAGTTCCTCCCGCCCGTGGCCCTCCAGGTCCACCGGGACCCGGTCGTGTCCGGTCCACTCGTGCAGCACCCGTCCCAGCGCACTCAGCAGCACGTCGTTGACCTGGGTGCGGAAGGCCCCGGGCAGGGTGTGCAGCAGGACGGAGGTGTCCCCCGGGGTGAGGCGCACGGTCACCGAGCGGGCCGACGCATAGGTGTTGGCGCCCGCGAGGTCGGCCGGCAGCGCCGGGTCGCAGGTGCGGGCCAGCGTCGTCCAGTAGGCCGTCTCGTCCTGGAAGCCGCCGGCTTCGGCGTGCCCGGTCAGCCGGCCCGCCCAGTGGCGCAGCGGGGAGGACTTCGGCGGCAGCGCGGCGCCCTCTCCCCCGCGCTGTGCGCGGTAGGCCCGGTCCAGGTCCTCCAGCAGCAGGCGCCACGAGACGCCGTCGACCACCAGGTGGTGGACGGCCAGGTGCAGGACGGGGGGCCGCTCGTCACTCCGGTCGTGGAGCACCGCCCGCAGCAGGGGGCCGCGGCGCAGGTCGAACGGGCCGAGGTGCGGTGCGTCGTCCTCAGGGCCGGTGTGGCGGTGCAGCGCGCATCCGGGCGCCTCGCTGTCGATGTGCTGGCGCCACCGGCCGTCGCCGTCCGGCACGAAGCGCGAGCGCAACGCGTCGTGGTGGGCGACCACGTCGTGCAGCGCGGCTTCCAGCGCCGTGGCGTCCAGGTCGTCGGTCAGCTCGACCGACATCGTCTGGCCGAAGTGGCCGGCCCGTTCGGCGTCGCTCTCGAACAGCCAGTGCTGAATGGGCGTCAGTGGTGCAGGGCCGGTGGCCTCCGCCGCGGGGGCCGGGCCCGGGGCCGGCTGCCCGGCAGCGTCCACGCACTGCGCGAGGGCGGCGACCGTCTGGTGCCGGTAGACGTCGCGCGAGGTGACGGCCAGGCCCGCCTGCCGTGCCTGGGCGACGACCTGGATGCTGAGGATCGAGTCGCCGCCCAGCGAGAAGAAGTTGTCGTCGACGCCGACGCGCTCGACCCGCAGGACATCGGCCCACACGGCGGCGAGGGCCCGTTCGGTGGCGGTGCGCGGCGCCACGTAGTCCGTCGTGCCGTCGGCCGTCCAGTCGGGGGCGGGCAGCCGGCCGCGGTCCAGCTTGCCGTTGGGGTTGAGCGGCATCGCGTCCAGGACGACGACCGAAGCGGGGACCATGTAGTCGGGCACACTGCGGCCCAGAGCGCGCCGGATGGCGCTCGGGACGAGCTCCGCCCCGGGCGCCGGGACGACATAGCCGATCAGCCGCTTGTGGCCGCCGCTCTCCCGGGTGGCGGCGGCTGCCTGGGCCACCCCCGCACAGCGCAGCAGCGCCTCCTCGACCTCGCCCAGCTCGATGCGGAAGCCCCGCACCTTGACCTGCTGGTCGGCCCGGCCCACGTACTCCAGCTCACCGTCGGAGGTCCACCGCACCAGGTCGCCGGTGCGGTACATCCGGCTGCCGGGGCCGGCGAAGGGGTCGGCGAGGAACCGGGCGGCGGTCAGCCCGGGACGCCTGAGGTACCCCCGGGCCAGGCCCCCTCCCCCGAGGTACAACTCACCCGTCACCCCCGGGGGTTGCGGACGCAGCATGCTGTCCAGGACGTAGCAGCGGGTCCGGGCGACGGGGCGTCCGATGGGCGGGGCCTGCTCGGGCGTGCCGTCGCCGGCGAACCACGCCGTGGCGTACACCGTGGCCTCGGTCGGGCCGTAGATGTTGGCGACCTGGGAGGACGGCATCGTCTCCCGGATCTCCCGTACGGTCTGCGCGGGCAGCGCCTCGCCCGCCAGGACCACCGTGTCGGCCGTGACGGTGCCGGCCCCCCGGGTGAGCATCCGGGAGATCACCGACGGCACCCCGCTGATGAGGCCGGCCTGCCGCGGCGCGGTGCCCGGCCGGTCGGCGAGGGCCGGCAGGTCGGCCACCACTTCGATGCTGCCGCCGGACAGCAGGGGGCAGAGGAGTTCGAAGACGGACACATCGAAGTTGAGCGAGGTGGAGGCCACCACGTGGGTCAGCCGCTGCCGGCCGAACTGTGCTCCTGCCCAGACCGCCAGGTCGGCCACGCTGCGGTGGGTGACCACCACACCCTTGGGGCGGCCGGTCGAGCCGGAGGTGTAGATGACGTAGGCGGGGTGGCCCGGATCCAGCGGCCGCACCCGTTCGGCATCGGTGAGGTCGTCCTCCGCGTGCCCGGCCAGCTGTTCCGCGGTCTCCGGATCGTCCAGTACCAGCCGCTCGGTGCCCTCGGGCAGGCAGCCGGCCGTGTCCCGGGTGGTCAGGACGAGGGCCGGACCGGCGTCGGCGAGCATGAACCGGATGCGCTCGGCCGGGTAGCCCGGGTCCACCGGCAGATATCCGGCACCCGCCTTGAGCACCGCCCACAGGACGGCGACCAGGTCGGCCGAGCGCGGCAGGGCCAGCGCCACCAGGGTCTCGGCGCCCACTCCACGGCCGGCCAGCAGCCGGGCGAGGCGGTTGGCGCGCCGGTTCACCTCGTCGTAGGTGAGCTGGGTGTCCCCGCAACCGACGGCGGTCCGGCCGGGAGTGCGGGCGGTCTGCGCCTCCAGGAGTTCGGGCAGCGTGGTGTCCGGGCCGTCCTGCCGCGGGGCGTTCCAGGCGTCGAGCATGGTGCGCCGCTCGTCGTCCGTCAGCAGCGGCAGTTCGGCCACCCTCCGGTGCGGTCCGTCCGCCATGCCCTCCAGCAGGAGGTGCAGCTGACGGCTCATCCGGGCCACGGTCCGGCCGTCGAACAGGTCGGTGTTGTACTCGACGGTCAGCCCGAAGGACCCGTCGCCGCGCGGCAAAAACTCCAGCACGAGGTCGAACCGTGCGGCCGGGCGCGGCAGCGGGTGCTCCTCGATCCGTACGCCGCCGGCCTCCCGGGGGTGCACCATCGCGGTCTGCTGGACGACGAGGACCTGCACCAGCGGGGTGCGGCTGGGGTCCCGCTGCGGTGCCAGCTCCTCGACGACCCGGTCGAACGGCACGCTGTCGTGGCTGAAGGCGTCCAGCAGCGTCGCCCGCATCGTGTCCAGGAACCGGTCGACGGTGGCGGTGCCGTCGACGTCGCTGCGCAGCACCAGGGTGTTGACGAAGAAGCCGGTCACCTCCTCCAGTTCGCGCCGGCTGCGTCCGTTGGTGACGGTGCCGAACGCGATGTCGCGCTGGCCGGTGTAGCGGGAGAACAGCACCGAGGCCGCCCCGGCGAACAGGGTGAACACGGTCGTGCCCTTGGACCGGGCGAGTCTGCCGAGACGTTCGGCCAGGTCCGCCGGCAGCTCATGGCGGTGTGCCGCGCCGGAGGTGGTGCGCACCGGTGGCCGGGGCCGGTCCGTGGGCAGGTCCAGCTGCGGAATCCCGCTCAGATGCCGCTTCCAGTACGCCAGGTCGTCGGCGTGCCGGGCGGGGGTGGGGTGCTCGCGCTCCCACACGGCGAAGTCGGGGTATTGCAGGATCGGTTCTCCGAGGCCGTCCGGACTTCCGTCCGCCTCGGAGGCGTACAGCGCGGCCAGTTCACGGACCAGCACGCCGACCGACCAGCCGTCGGTGACGATGTGGTGCTGGGCCAGGAGCAGCAGGTGCTCGTCGTCGGCCAGCCGGAGCAGCAGGGCCCGGGTCAGGGGCCCCTCGCTCAGGTCGTAGGGGGCCGCCAGCTCCTCGGCGAGCAGCCGCTCGGCCTCCGCGTCCCGGCCACCGGCCGGGAGGGCGCCGAGGTCGACGGTGCGCAACGGCAGCGAGGCGGCGCCGTCGACCCGTTGCACACCACGCCCGTCCACCGTGGTGAAGGTGGTCCGCAGCGCGTCGTGGCGCGCCGCGAGCCGGTCCAGGGCGCGGCCCAGCGCGCCGGCGTCCAGCGGGCCGCCCAGCCGCACCCCGACCCCGGTGTTGTACTCGGTGCCGCCGGCCGTCAAGTCGTCGAGGAACCACAGCCGTTGCTGGGCGCCGGACAGCGGCAGCGGACGGTCGCGCGGGGCCGGGGTGACCGGTGTCGTCGGATCCGCGGCGGCCGGGTCGCCCAGGAGCGGCACCAGTGCGGCGATGGTCCGGGCGGTGAACAGGTCACGCACGGACAGCCGGTCGCCGAGTTCCTCCCGGATGCGGGACAACACCCTCACGGCGAGGACGGAGTCGCCGCCGAGTGCGAAGAAGTCGTCCCCGGTGCCGATGCCGCGCACCGACAGGACATCGGACCAGATGGCGGCGAGGGTCCGCTCGGCGGGTGTCCGGGGTGTCACGTGACCCGCGTCGGGGACACGGGCCGGGCCGGGCGCGGGGAGAGCACGCCGGTCGATCTTGTGGTGCGCGGTCAGCGGGAACGCGTCGAGGACGACGACGGCGGACGGCACCATATGGACCGGCAGACTGCGCGAGACCGCGGCGCGCAGCTCCGCGGGCTGCGGGACCCGGAGGGGGTCGCCCGGTGTCACATAACCGACGAGCCGCTGCCGTCCGGGCTCGTCCTCGCGCACGATGACCACTGCTTCGCCGACACGGGGGTGGCGGGCCAACGCCGCCTCGATCTCCCCCAGTTCGATGCGGAAGCCGCGTACCTTGACCTGCCGGTCGGTCCGTCCGAGGAATTCCAGCTCGCCGCCTGCGGTCCGGCGCGCCAGGTCTCCGGTGCGGTAGAGCCTGGTGCCGGCCGGCCCGTACGGGTCGGCCACGAAACGCGCGGCGGTCAGACCCGGGCGCCCGAGGTAGCCGCGTGCCACCCCGGTGCCGCCCACGTACAGCTCACCGGTGCCCCCCGCCGGCACCGGCCGCATCGCCGCGTCCAGCACATGGACCCGGGCATGGGGCAGCGGCCTGCCGATCGACGGGGTACCGCCGCCGACGGCCAGCGGTCCGGTCCAGGACGCCACCACCGTGGCCTCGGTGGGACCGTAGGAGTTGATCAGCCGACGCCCCACGGCCCAGCGGTCGACCAGCTCCGCCGGGCAGGCTTCGGCTCCCACGATCAGGGTCCGCAGATCGGGCAGGGCGTTGCCGTCCGAGGGGGCGGGCACGGTCGCGAGCGCGGCCGGCGGGATGAGCGCGTGGGTGATGCGGTGGTCCCGTAGGACGGCCGCGAGTTCGTCCCCCAGCCACGGCCCCTTGGGCGGCACGACGAGGGTCGCGCCGGACAGCAGGGAGATGCACAGCTCCAGTACGGAGGCGTCGAAGCTGGGGGACGAGAACTGGAGGACGCGGTCGCCCGGAGTGACGTCGTACTGCGCGGCGGCCGCCGCGGCGAAGTCGCCCAGACCGGTGTGGGGCACCGTCACCCCCTTGGGGGTTCCGGTGGATCCCGAGGTGTAGATGACGTAGGCGGGGTGCTCGGCGTGGAGCGGCGCGAGCCGGTCGCCGTCCTGCGGAGCGTGGTCCGGCCCCGTTGCGGGCCGGGTCTGCGCCGGATCGTCGATGACCGCCGCCGGGGCGGCGTCGGACAGCATCAGGGTGCGGCGTTCGGCGGGGTAGTCCGGGTCGACCGGCAGGAACGCACCGCCCGCCTTGGCCACCGCGAGCTCCGCGACGACGAGTTCCACCGAGCGGGGCAGTACCACCGCCACCGTCCGCTCCGGCCCCACCCCGCGTCCGATGAGGTCGTGCGCGAGGCGGTTGGCCAGGGCGTCGAGCTCACGGTAGGACCAGGTCCGCCGGCCGTCCGTCACCGCGGGGGCATCCGGGGTGCGGGCCGCCCATGCGGCGAAGAGGTCACCGAGCGATGACCCGGGCACCGGACGGACCTGGCCGCCCTCAGGGACCGGAGGAACGGTCCGGGCCTGCGGCGAGGCGGACTGCGGGGCTGAGCTCTCGTGCTGGTCCGTCATGGAGGTCGGTCCTTCTAGGCGGGGACGGGCGTGCGTGCAGCAGGGCATCGGGCAGCCCGGCGGAGCGGTGCCGGGCGGTAGCGGCCGGAGCAATCGGGCGATCCGGTGCGAAGGAGCGGGGAGACGCACCGGGTTCGTCCGCGGCGGACCCGATTCAGGCGGTGGCGGTACGGCGTGCCGTGCGACCGGAGATCTGGAGGCGGTCGATGGCGCCGCTGTCCGGATCGCGCACGAAGCGTCCGCCGGGAACCCGGCGGCCCGACGCGGGATCCACCAGGTCGCAGGTCAGATCCGCGTAGCAGACCAGGGGCGCGGGGGTATCGCCGTTCACGGTCAGCGCCAGGGAGCCTTCCGCATCCGTCATGACCTGGTATTCGACCATTCCGTTGTGGTACGTCCCGGCACACTGGGGAAGTGCGACGGCGCGGCCGCGGTCGAGCGGGCGCGCGGCCGACGGGACCTGCACCCCGGTGATCAGGGCGATGTCCTCGGCCAGTTCGTGCCACAGGGCGGTGCCGTTGTTGGCATTGCTGGTGAAGGCGACCACCGCACCGCTGTCCGGTTCGGCCCGCAGATGGCAGGAGGTGCCCTGGGCGTTGCCGTCATGTCCGCACCACTGCTGGGTGCCCTGCTGGAAGAGCGCGAGGCCCAGGCCCCATGCGTCCGCCAGGACGCCCGGAGCGGCACCCGGTACGGGGCGCCGCATCTCCTCGGCGGCCTCGGGCGTCAGCACCGCGCGGGGGCCGTTTCCGATCACGGCCCGGCCCAGCGCGACCAGGTCGAGCGCGCTCGCCAGCAGGGCACCCGCCGGGGCCTCCACCGGCGCCAGGGTCTGCTGCACCGGGCGCACGCGTCCGGCAGTCACGTTCACGGAGTGGCCACGGGCCACCGGACGCGTCGGCGCGGCATCGCCGAGGAAGGAGGGCACGGTGCCCAGGGGTTCCAGGAGCAGCGCGCACACGGCTTCCTGCCAGGACATGCCCGTGACCGCTTCGATCAGCCGGCCCGCAGCGACGTATCCGGCATTGGAGTAGGAGAAACCGGTGCCGGGTGCGCACACCGTGTCCCGGCCGGAGCAGTGCGCGGACAGATAGCGGGCGGGGGTCAGCACCGCCGCGTCATCGGAGTCGGGCCCGGTCGGCAGGCCCCCGGTGTGGCTGAGCAGCTGCCGTACGGTGAGGTGGGGTGCCCGCCGCAGCTCCGGCACATGTGTACCGACGAGATCGGTCAGCTCGAGGTCTCCGTCGGCGGCCAGGAGCATGACGATCGCGGCCGTGTAGGGCTTGGTGACGGAGCCCAGCGGCACCGCGGTGTCCGCGGTGAGCATCTCGCCCGTGGCGACGTCCGCCTCGCCCGTCTGGACCGTGTACGTGACCGAGTCGACCTGCACGGCGAGTTGGGCGCCCGGCACCTGGTGGGCACGCGCGAGCGTGTCCAGGCGCTCTTGTAAGAGGCGACGTATGTGTGTCGGCTGCCGGCTCGCGACCGGAGCGCTCGAAGCATGCGGCATGAGAAAGGAACTCCCGGAACTCGAAACACGGGGGAATGACACGCTGCTCACCGTGAAACCAACGCGCTCACGGCGTGGGCGAACCAGCCCCTGGGCCTGGTCGCCGAGGGCACTCGGCGACCGATCTCCTCACGCGCGCCCGGCCCGTGCAGCCGGGCGCGCCCTCCTGTGCGAACGGCGTCATGCCCTCCGCACCTCCAACGGCAGACGGCGCGCGCTGACAATGACGGCCGGGTTCTGGAACTCGACCTCGCGGCGGTCCGGGACGGTGATGCAGGAGAAGCGGTCCAGCAGTTGGCGCAGAGCGATGTGCGCCTCCAGCCTGGCCAGGGGGGCGCCGAAGCAGAAATGGATGCCGTGGCCGAAGGTCAGGTGCGGGTTGGGATCGCGCGTCACCTGGAACGTGCCGGGATCGGCGAACCGTGCCGGGTCGCGGTTGGCGGAGGCCAGGTTGGCCATCAGGATGGAGTCGGCGGGCAGGGTCCTGCCGCCGAGTTCGACCTCGCGGGTGGTGCGGCGCCCCAGTTCGGGGAAGGGCGGCAGCCACCGCAGCACCTCCTCGATGGCGTCCGGCAGCCGGCCCGGGTCCGCGCGCACCAGGGCGGCGGCCTCGGGGTACTGGTCGAAGCAGAGCACGGCGTTGCCCAGCAGGGCGGTGGTGGTGATGTGCCCGGCGACCAGCAGCAGGGCCACGAACCCGACGATCTCCTGGTCCGCCATGCGCACCCCGTCCACTTCGGCCTCCAGCAGCCTGCTGGTCAGGCCCTCCCCGGGATGTCTCCGGTGGTGACGGATGTGTTCGAGGATATAGCCGTTCATCTCGCGCACGGTGGGCGCGATGGCCACCAGCGCGCGCTCGACATCGCTCATGTCCAGCGCGTCGCCTATCTCGTCCCCGCCGAAGAGAGTGGCCGCCCACTCCTGGAACAGCCCGCGGTCGCTCGCCGGCACCCCGAGCAGCTCGGCTATCACGAGGATGGGCAGCGGGTAGGCCAGCGCGTCCACCACGTCGAACCGGTCACGGTCCTCGACGGCGTCGAGCAGTTCCGCGGTGATGGCGTGGATCCTGGGTTCGAGCCCGGCGACGACGCGGGGAGTGAATGCCTGGCTGACGAGGGTGCGCAGCTTGCGGTGCTCCGGCGGGTCCATGCCGACGAAGTTGCCCTGGCGGAAGGTCTCGAAGTCCGGCTGGGTGGGGGTCAGCCCGGAGAAGTCCGAGGAGTAGGTCGCCGGGTCGGCGAGCACGGCGGCGACGCTCCGGTGGTCCAGCACCTGCCAGAGGTTCTGCCGCTCGTCATGGCGTACGGGGTCGGCCTCGCTCAAGGCACTCCACCGGCCGACCAGATCGTCGAAGACGAAAGGTGCCTCTTTCAGTTCGTTGCTGGTCACCGGTACTCCCTGAAGTGCAGGTCCGGGAGGGTTCGTTCCTCCCCGGCAGTTAAGCGCTGGACTGGTTCGGCGGCCGTACCCCTCGAAAATACGGATCGCCGTGTACGCAACAGGTTTACTATCACAGCCCTTTCGCGACCTTGACGGCCTTCTGATTAATTTTGTACTTCCTGTGCGCGAATTAGCGGAGCCAGGTTTGAGCGCACGGCTGTCACAATGTCGGCGCGGTAACCCAAAAAGGGCACCAGAATCCTCCCGACGGCACGACCGCTCATGAAGAAACGCGAACGTGAACATCGGTTAAAGGCATGCCGATATGGCCAACCTCCGGGCCCCGCAAGGAACGACAGCGCAGGCTCCTGAATCCGGTTTTCGTGTCGGCGCGGGCACGGCGGCGCCGGCCTCACTGCGCAGTGATCGGCGTCGACGGCGCCCGGGATACCGCGGCCCGGGCGGTCAGCGGCGACAGCAACAAATAAGCAGCCGTGACGGCCGAGCGGAACGCCACCGTGGGTGGAACGTCGGCCCATTACGGACAGAGCCGGGCGCGAAATTCCGCATACCGAGACCCTTCCTCGCCCTTGGCGCAGGCCACCGAGAGCATGCTGACGGACCCGCCTCACGACTCGATGAAAAAGCCCGCAGAACCCCTCCCCGGCCATTCACCGTTGCACGGACATACGGCAGCGGAGCCGCCGTTGACCATCTCGTTACCACACATCCCCCACTGAAAACCCCTCGCACATGGCGCGTGCCAGACACCCCGCGCAAGTAAAAGGGTGGCGATCCGCACACGAGCCACCGGCGCCCAAAAGGGAACGAGAGAAACGTAAACATTACCGGTAGGTACAGTTTGCTGTTGTCAGCGAGCCGGGCCCCCGAGCGCTTTCACGCCAGTCCAGCTTGACCGACAGTCTTCACTCCCCGTCATATAATAGCAACCCCCCGCAGTCTGACTGAGAGTGATTTTTAAACCCATTTGCCTTCACCAACCAGCAGGTCGCAAGCGACCTTAGTTGCGCGTGAGACAAGCGAGTTCGACCGTCCGTTCGAACTGAACGCGGGAAGAGGGGCATTGAGCACTTCTTGGAGAGCGGAACAGCTCTCCGAGGAGCACCCCCCATCCCCGCCGCACGATGATGCCACCACCGCTTTCGGCGAGAAGCAGACCTTGGCAAAACCACTGCGGGGAGAGCAAGCCCTCAAGAGCAGATCCGGGCCAGGGCCACGGCCGGCACAGTCAGCCCGAAGAGGTTCAGCAGGCCGACGGCCCGCATCGAGGTAGGGCAGGCCAGACCGTTGCCACGGTGCCGATGGGCCATCGTGGCCGGCATCCACGGTTGCTCGTCGGCCAGGGCGACCCCTCCCCCCATGGCTTACTTTCGCCGGTCGGTTAATTGGCTGGAATCCATGCCTTGCGGCCGATGCGGATACCCAGGTAATTGCCCTGCCGCTTACGCGGAAAGAGAGGACGAATTACTTGCCGGCGTGCAAGCAACCGGGCGACGAAGCGCCGGACATGCCTACGGCCGGCCCGTCGCCCTGGCCGGACGGTCCACGGCTTCGCCACGGGGGACAGACGGGGACAGGCAGACCCGCGGCCTGAAACACCGGGCAGCAGACAGGCCGGCACACCGGCCGGACCGTCCGGGCCGGCCGCCCGATGAGACCTGGGCGCACAAGGGGCTTGCCGTACCCTCCGTCACAGCACTGCACTGCCCACCTCACGCTCAACCCGGGCCCCGAGCAGCCGAGTTGCCCTGCCGCTCGACAGCTTCACGTACACGACGACGACGGCGTGCGGAGCGGCCGGCACGAGCGGGACGGCTGCCGAAACGAGGGGCTCGCGCAACGGTCTCGGTCGAGGGGCTCGCGCAACGGTCTCGTCGTCGAGCGCCGCAGGGCGCAGAGACGCGTGCGCACCGCCCGCACGCCCGTCGTCACTCCCGGTATGCCGGTCGGAGGACATGCCGATGGTTACGATTTGGCGACGGGGTATGGGACAGTGAGGTGACGGAACAGCCTGGTTCGGCTCGTGAGCCTCACTCACGCGACACTCCGAAAGGCAGGATGTGGCCCCCGGCAGCTCCTGCTGTGGCGGCCCGCGAACTCCGGACCACACGCGGCGCCTGCCGTGTGCCCGCAGTGTTCGGCTGCTCGAGGCTGCCACCCCAACCCTTTGAGGGCGTTATTCCTTTCAGCATCAGCACCCAGTATCTGGATGACACCGTACTGCTCATGGCCTGCGGTGAGATCGACCGCGCCGCCGATCCCGCATGCGACCGAGCCCTTGCCTCACTGCCCGCGACGCTGTCCAGTGTGGTCCTGGACATGCAGCAGGTGCCGTTCATGGACGTGACGGGCCTGCACTTCCTGTGCGGTCTGCACCAGCACACCACCCGCCATCGCACCCGCCTGCACACCCGCGGCTGGCAGACGCAACCGCGCTACGTCCTGGATTCGGCCCTGCACCTCGACTTGCAGGGCGCGGACCTGCACACCGTGGTGCGCGCGGCTCTCGACCGGCTTTAGCGGTCCTCGCATGTGGGGCCGGAGAGTGGCGATACGGGCCGGGAGAGTGGCGATACGGGCCGGGGCGCTGCCGCGAGGTGACCGCCGCCGCGGCCCGCCCCGGCCCGCCCTTCCCCTACCCGGGTAACAGACCGTCACGCATGGGGACTTGCGAGCCGAGACCACCAACACGCCCTGATCTGCTGGCGTTTGAGTATTTATACTGGCAAGTCGGTTTGTCGAGGGCCACTTCACTCCCGGCACACCACTTCCGACGCAGCCGATCACGGCCTCGAACTCGATCGGGGCCGCCGGGAACAGGCCACCGCGCTCGGCGGGCACCCGCGTCGCAAGTACCACCGCGATCGCGCCGACGATGCAGGAAATCAGCGCCGCCGTGCCTGCCTCAGAGGAGGGAGCATTCACGGACCGGCAACAAGCTGTTGACTGAGCAGTGGTATTCCTTGAAGAGGCGCGGCGGCCACGGCGAGGCAATTATTCATCCGGAATTCGATGCGACGTACAAACATGAGGAAGAAGTGGGTGACCTTGCGCATCGGGCACACCCTTCACCCGGGTGAGTCCTGCGCGCCGCGCTCGGTCACCGTCGAACCGCCCGTGGACAACCGGCGGCGAACGGCGAAGACCGCATCGCGGCACAAATGGCGGAACGGATTCCGCCCGCCTCCCCTCCCGCCGTCCCAAGAGTCGACTTCCCCCTCACGCCACCCATAAAGCTGATCTTTAGGGCCTTCTCAAGTGGTGCGCCGTGACAAGTCAGCTGAGTGCGGGTCATATGTCGCTACTACTGCGATTCAGGAGGCCGACACTGTGTCGTCCTTCGTGGTAGGCCGAAAGGAACATGCCCATGCGCACTGCCCGCACCCTGTTCGCCTCAGCCGTCATCACCGCGGTTTTCGCGGTGACGGCTCCCACCGCGATCGCCACGCCCGCGGTCGAGGACAGCGCCACGGTCAGCGCAACCTCGGCACACGGCGACGGCGACGACCATCACCGCAGGGGTGACCGCGACCGCGACCACCACTGGTACGGCCACCACAGGCACCACCACTGCAAGCACGGCCACCACAGGCACCACTACCGCCACCACCGTCCGGTCGGCGGTATGCACACCGGCGGCGGGGCCATGCGCTAGGACCGGGGCCTGACACCAGGGTCGATTCGCCCCGCCTGACGGCAAGGGCCGGCATCGGCGCAATCGGCTCTCCCCGACTCCCGAGTCGACAGCACCGAGTGGGTGCGGCAACAGCCTTGTTGCCGCACCCACTCGGTCCGTCCGGGCACCTCTCGGCGCCCTCCCGGGAAATTTCTGCGTTTCCCGCAGAGTCCTGTAGGCACCGGAGTGATAACGCCGACGAAAGGATCGCATCATGAGCGCCGTGGAGAAGGCGAAGGCCAAGACCGAGCAGGCGACCGGGAAGGCCGAAAAGGAAGTCGGCCGCACGGTCGGCAATGAGCGTCTCGAAGCCGACGGTGCCGTGCGCGAGTCCAAGGGATATCTGCGTGACGCAAAGGAAAAGGGCAAGGACGCCCTCAAGGACTGACGCCCGGCGGGTGTCAGGGAGGGGCGGGACCACGCAGGTGTGTGGTCCCGCCCCTCCCTGACATGCGTCACTCCTCGTCAATGCGACCGGCCGGACTTCCCCGCCATTCACCGGAGAGCGGAAAGGGCGCCGCAGGAAATCCCGGGCACCGGCCCTGTGCCTGTTCCTGTTCCTGTTCCTGTTCCTGTTCCTGTGCCTGTTCCTGTTCCTGTTCCTGTTCCTGTTCCTGTTCCTGTTCCTCCAAGAGCGTCGACGGCGTCGTCACTGTCCGTGGAGAGGAGCCGTGGAGAGGAGCCCGTGGCGCGGCAGCAGCCCGTAGTGGGGCCCGCCCCGGAGCCTCCACCGGCTCCCTCCACGCACCGGGCCCTTCGTCCCTGTCACGCCAGGGGAACAGCAGCGACACCCCAGCGGCCGAGTACCGGACTCACGAGTAGCCGACAGCGATTCGCCGTGGCGGTCCATGCCTGATAGGGAGGTGCCATGAGCGATATACCTCCGGTTTTGACCGTGACCGCCATCAGCACCATCGGCGTCACTGATGTTCACGACGAGAACGCGGACTCCTGGGTGGTGATCGAGACCGCTGAGCAGGGACAACTGCTGCTGAACCTGCCCGGCCCCCTGTACGAGGCCGCGGTCCAGGCGACCAAGCTCCCGGCAGACCAGCCCGGCCCCGGCCGTCTGGCGCTCACCGAGGCCGAGATCGCCGCCTACCGCGCCCACATCGCCGCCGTGGCCGACAACGGCTGAGGACGGCCCTGTAGGCCCGCCGCGCGGCTGGACAGCGCCGTCGCGGCGGTCGGGGCTGGAGCTGATCATGGGCGCCCGTGGCCGCTCGTCGGCGGCGCCGCGGTGTGGCTGCAGTCGGCGCTGCCGTGGAAGGCGACGAGTCTGCACGTGCCGACTAGGGCCGTCCGCCCCGACGGCCTGTCGACGATCAAGCTCGACCGGCCGCTCCGCGACTGCTTCCGGCGGAAGGTCGGATCGCCCACGGCAACTGGGAGCGACTGCTCGCGCGCTGAGCCGCTCCTGCTGAGATGCGGTGCGCGGGCGGGAGCGCGTCGCGCGTTTCAATGCGCGGAAAGCGGTAACGCGTTGTTCATGTCCAGACGCGCTCGTTACAGCAGCAACGAAGCAGCGAAGGCCGTCGTCGTCATTGCCGACCTCACTGCGTTGATTCTCGGTCTGTGGATTCTCTTCGCCCTCCTCGACGCAAATCGCGCCAACGACCTGGTCAACTTCGTCCACACGGTGGCCGGTTGGCTGGCCGGTTGGTCGCACGACCTGTTCACCATGGACACCGCATGGGTGCGGACCGTGCTGAACTACGGGCTGCCCGCCGTGGTCTACCTGTGCCTCGGCCACATGCTGGCCGCCCGGCTCCGCCGCGCCTAAAGGCTCGCTCCACGGAAGGCTCCACGGAAGTGGGAGCGAGAGCCCTCTGTGCGTGCGGGGCCTTGGAGGAGTTCCCTGGCCTGGAGGGCGGTCCAGAGCTCCGCGAGGTCGCCGGTCGTGGCGAGGGTGCGCCCCGTGAGCAAGGCCGGGGGCCGGAGCCGGGGCAACCGTTCTGCGGGCCCGTTGCGTCGGCATAGATATGTCGACTGTTGGTTCCCTCCTGCGGAAGGCGCTTCTCTTTGCCTGGCTGGAGACGCGCTGCTGTGCCTTCGCCATCGCGCTGCTGTCGGGTGTGGCCGTGTCCCAGGCGCTGCCGCAGCTGCCGATCGCCCGATATGACCTGCTGGTCGCCTACGGAGTGCTGCTGACGGCGGTGTTCCTGGCCTGCCGCTGGGAGAGCGGGCGCGACCTCGCGGTCATCGCGGTGTGCCATGTGATCGGGCTGGCCTTCGAGGTGGTGAAGGTCGCCCTCGGGTCCTGGAGCTATCCGGAGCCTGCCGTGCTGAAGTTCGCCGGCGTGCCCCTGTACGGCGGGTTCCTGTACGCCGCGGTGGGCAGCTACGTCTGCCGCGCCTGGCATGTGATGGACCTGGAGCTGGTCCGCTACCGCGCCGGAGCCACCTCGGTGGTGGCCGTGGCGATCTACGCGAACTTCTTCAGCCATCACTGGCTCCCGGACCTGCGCTGGCCCCTCGCCGTCGCGCTGCTCGCGGCCACGGCCGGGACCCAGGTGGCATTCACCGTCGGGCACACCCGCCACCGCATGCCCCTTGCGCTCGGCTTCACCCTGATCGGCTTCTTCCTGTGGCTGGCGGAGAACATCGCCACGTACCTCGGCGCCTGGCGCTACCCCCATCAGCTGCACGGCTGGCAGCCCGTCGCCGGAGAGAAGATCGGAGCCTGGGCACTCCTGATCAGCGTGACGTTCGTCCTGGTCGCCTGGGCCAAGGGCAAGCGCGACCCCGGCAGGGGCCCGGCCGGCGGTGTACCGGACCCCGACGCCAGGGCCGCCGGCATACCGGCCCCTGGCGCCAGGGCCGCCGGCTGAAAACCCTCAGTTCCGCGGCAGGAGGGAGCCCAGGGGGCCGAGATCGAGGTTGAGGTCTTCGAGGCGCAGGCCGTGCTGATCGCACAGCTCGGTCATCCGCTCTTCGAGGTGCATCAGGGTCTCGCCGATCTGTTCCACCTGCGCGTCGCTCAGGTCTCCCTGTTCCACCCGGCGGAGCGCCTGCCGTTCCATCAACTGCCGCAGGAGTTCCACCACGGTGAGTACCAACGAGACCAGGTCGCGCCCCATTTGTTCACGGTCGATGTCGAGTCTGCCCTCGCGCGCACCGGTTCGATCCGTCATAGCGGGCCCGAGTCCGACCACGGCGCGGGCACCCGTTCGCTGACCGACGACAGCAGTGCGTGCAAGGAGAGCCGCACCAGAGGCACATCGGCGATGGCGATGACCAGGTCCCCGCTGATGACGACCCCCGTGGACAGCACGCGGTCGAGAAGGTCGACCAACGGGACACCGATGGGCCCGGTGAGCGGGCCCGGCGTCTCCCAGGGGACGGGATGCGGAGCGGACACGGCTCATACCTCCCCGACGAAGGAGTACGGGACCCAGGGGCCCGACACCTCGACGTCCGCTCCGGTGCGGTGTCGCAGGCCCGCCACCGCCTCCAGCAGTCTCCTGACGCGCACGGATGACACCAGATAGGTGGCATTGAGGATCTGTAGGCGGTGCTTCTCCCCCGTCAGCTCCGGACCGTGCGGGCGCAGCCGGCGGGTCGCGGTGGCCAGGCGGCTCAGGGCGGTGTCGATGTCCTCGGCGGTCCGCAGCGCGCGGTCATGGTGCTGCTCCCGTGCCCGGTGCAGGCCCCGCTTCCGTTCCAGGTAGGCGCGGCCCGCTCCGCCCCCCGCCCCGCCGCCGCTCCGGTGAGGTCCGGGGGGCGCGGTCGCGGCGGGCCCGGGGGCGGTCGCGGGCAGATAGACCTTCACCCCCCATTCGGCGTGGCCTTCGACGCGTGCCAGTACTGCGGCGAACCGGTCGGCATCGGCTTCCAGTGCCTGCCGCGCCCGCTCGTCGCCCCGGTAGAGCGTGGCCAGCGCCAGCGGCGCCGTGGGCCCGCAGGCGGCGGCCGCGGTCACCACATCGTGGTGGGCGCGTGCACAGTGCTCCAGTTCTTCCCGGTCCGACAGCCGCTGCTGCCATGCGTCCTCGGTGAACCCGGCAGCGGGTACGTGCTGGACGACCGCCGTGAGGGCCCCGAACCGCAGACCGCGCACGGGGAAGCCGTCCGCCAGGCCGGCGAGTCCGGTGAGGGCCGCCGGATCGAGCTGCCGGCACACGGCAAAGACATAGGTCGCGGTGGCCGTCTCGGGGGTACCGGGCCACTCCGTCGTCATGTCGCCGCCCCTGCCGTGTCCTTGTCCTTCGACCGGTCAGCGGGCGAGTCGTCGTCGCCGGACTCCAGTGCGTCCACACGCTCGCGCAACCGGCGGTTCTCCTCCCGCAGCTCGTTCTGCGCCGCCTTGGAACTGAGCGCGGGGTCGGTCTCCCACCAGTCGATACCGGCCTTCCTGGCCGTCTCCACGGACGAGACGAACAGGCGCAGCCGGATGGTGAGCAGCTCGATGTCGAGAAGGTCGATCTTGATGTCACCGGCGATGACGATCCCCTTGTCGAGGACGCGTTCGAGGATGTCGGCGAGGTTCGAGGTAGTCGGACCGTTGGCAGGAGGAGCGCCCCATCTCTCATCGACGTCGGTCACGTGGTCCCTCCTTCCTTCGTCGTGGTCGCGTGCGGCAGGTGACCGCCGGCCAGGGCGGCTGCCGGCCTGGCTCCCGTTCGTCGGGCGCTCCGGGCGTGACACCTCTCCCCGGCGGCCGGTCAGCTCTCGTACAGCAGGTCGAGCAGCTGCTCCTCTTCGTATTCGAACGCCTCTTTGCTGAGGTGCCCGGACTCGAATTCATGGTTCAGCGCGGCGAGCCGGGCGCGGATCACGGACGGGTCGTGCAGCTCGCGGTCGGCCGCCTGGGCGAGTTGGTCGGCCACCCAGACCACACCCCGCACGGGGGCGAGCGGCAGGGTGAGCACGCCGCTGATCAGCCCCATCTCAGCCTCCGGCCCGGCCCGCGAGCGCGCGTGGTTCGAGGAAGCTGTAGCAGGGCAGCGGGCCCGCCACCCGTAGTACGACGCGATCGCGGCGGTGCCGGGCGAGAGACTCCGCCTCCGCGGCGAAGTCGGCGCTGTCGCTCCGGTCCACCAGGAAGGACACATTGACCTGGCACCCGGAGACCTCCGGCCCGGCGGAGACCGCGTGCGCCCGGGGCGTCAGCGCGCGCACGATTTCGTGACCCGCTTCGGCGGCCCGGCGCGACAGCGCGGTGGCCACCGCCTCTCCGAGACGCATATTCGCCTCGTAGCTCGGTTGCCGGCGCACCGCTTCCCGCAGCCCGCGGATGGTGGCATCGCCTTTGACCAGCGCGGCGAGCGAGTCGTCGGCCGGCATCGCCTTGACGTTGATCTCGACCCGGCCCGCGAGGTCCGCCAGGGCCTCCAGATGACGCTCCTCGGCGTCCGAAAGCTGTCGGCGGACCACTGCTTCGTCCGGCGCGACCATGCCGAACCGCATGGGCAGCACCGGCCCGTCTTCGGCCAGGGCCAGCAGCAGTTCCTGGTGCGCCATGAGGTCGCGGCGACGGGCGCGCAGCTTCGGCGGCGCCTGGCTCACGACCGCGGCAACGCGGCCCTCGACCATGCGCTCCACGGTCCCCGGGGGCTCCCCCACTCCGCCCAGGTGCGAGGGCAGCGGGTGCTCGGCCCGGACGATGCCGTAGACGTAGATGCCGTCGTCCGTCACTGGTCACTCCTCCTCTGACTGCCGCCGGCGGGAGGCGGCTCCGGACCGGGCGGAACCGCTGCGCCGCTTCTTCTTCGGCTGCGCTTCCTCCTCGGCGTCGTCGTCCGAGTCGTCGCCCCCGCCCACCACCGAGCGGACGGTGTCGCCGATTGACGAGGCGGCCTTTTGCGCCTTGCGCTTTCCGATGCTCTTGGCGGCCTGGCCGCTGAAGAGCTCGGGGACGGTCACGCTGCCCGAATCGCGCTCCAGATCCAGTCGATTGCACGCCTCCGCAAAACGCAGGTACGTATCGACGCTGGCCACCACGATGCGGGCATCGATCTTGAGGATCTCGATCCCGACCAGGGACACCCGTATGAACACATCGATGACCATCCCCCGGTCCAGGATGAGTTCCATCACGTCGTAGAGCGTGCCGGCTCTCGGCGGGCAGGGAATGACCTCGCCGGACATGCCTGAATAAGTCGTGGTGGCCATCTGGAGTGCCCTTTCAGCTGGTCAGCGCGGTGCGTTCACTGGTCGGCCGCACCACGTCGGTACCGGTGGGTCCGGTAGTACTCGAGCAGCTCGCCGTCGTCGTCGAGCTTCACCTCGTAGGTCGCGAGAAGGCTCGTGGTGTCCGGAATCCGCGCCAGCTCCAGCACGTCCACCTCGACACACCAGCCGTCGTCGGTGCGCCGTACCGCCGTGACACCTTCCACCCGGTGACTGATCAGGCTCTGCAACATCTCAGCGGCCCGGCGAGCCACCGCACCGGGATCGTTCGTCGGCTTCTTCTTGTCTTTCCGGGCAGCCGAGGACGACCGAACCCGCGTTCGGGATTGTTCTGCCATACACCAAGTCTCGTCGCCCTCGTGACCTGTGCATCTTCAATGGGGCCAAATGATGCGACCCGGCGGGACGACGACGGCACGAGAGGACCGGCGGCGGCAGCCCGGGCCGCGGGGAACGCACAATGCCTTCCGGTTCTGTGGCAGAACCGGAAGGCATCCATGGCGCGTGACGTGGTGGTTCAGCTGATCTGCGGAGGAACGAGGACGCGTTCACGGCCCAGCGACCTGGTCGTGGTGTCGCCGTACAGGACGAGCTGTCCGCCGGGCCAGCGAGCGATCAGATCGTCCTGGCGGGTACCGCCGCCGAAGGCTCCGGAGACGACGAGGCCGGTGTTGCGCCACGCGGACTTCGCGGGCCGGAGCCGGCGTTCCGCGGCGGCGGTGAGGCCCTTGGCCCCGGTGTTCTCGTAGACGGTGACTTCACCGTCGGACCACGCGACGAACAGGTCCTGGTCGCCGGCCGCGGTGGCGAAGTCGCCGGCGGCGATGTCACGGGCGTGCGGCCATGTCGTGTTGCGCTTGGTGAGCCGCTTCTCCGCGTGCAGGCCCTTGCCGTCGACGTTGGTGTAGAGCGTCACCTCGCCGTCGGACCAGCGCACCACCAGGTCGTCGCGTCGGGTGTTGCCGCCGCCGAAACGGCCGGCGGTGAGGCCGGAGGCATGCGTCCAGGTGTCGTTGGGGCCCTTGAGCTGGACCGCTTGGGTGAACTTGTTGGTTTCGTCGACGTCCTTGTAGAGGGTCAGCTTGCCGTCGGCCCAGCGGACGAGGAGGTCGTCGGTGGTGTTGCCGGTGAATTCGCCCGCGGTGACGACCTTCGCCTGCTTCCAGGGCCCGTCCTTCTTGGCGAGCTGGATGTCCTTGGCGAAGCCGTACCGGCGGTTGCCGGGGTAGAGCGAGACCTCTCCGTCGGACCAGCGCACGATCAGGTCACCGGTGCCGTTGCGCACCGAGTCGGTATGGAACCGGCCGGTGGTCAGGCCCGTGGCGTGCTGCCAAGTGGACGCGCTTCCCAGGGGGTTGACGGTGTCCGGCGCCGCGTCGTCGACCGCCTGGTGGTAGAGACGGAAGACGTCGTTGTCGAACTGCGAGGTGTAGGAGACGTCGTCGCTGAGTCCGCCGGTCTTGTAGCCGCCGATGGCGCCGACGAGGTTGCCGCGGCTGCCGTCGAAGTTCTCCAGGAACGGTCCGCCGCTGACGCCGGAACGGTAGCCGGCACAGGTGATTTCCATGAACCGGCCCTGGAAGGCCCTGGTGTCGTTCGTGCACTGCAACGGCGTCTTCTGACCGCCCGGGTAGCCGATGACCGTGACATCACGGCGGGCCAGCTGGGTGGCGGGGACGGAGGTGAGGCTGTTGCCGCGGCCGACGGCGTCTTCCAGCAGCTGCCCCTGGGAGTTGGGGCCGACGCGCAGGAAGGCGAAGTCCACATCGTCGCTGGGTGACTTGGCCAGGTACCGGCTGTCGATCCAGACCTTGCCCTGCTCCATCGGGAAGATGCCGTACGGGGTCTCCCCGGACTGGCCCGCCTGCGACGCCCCGGCACGGTAGCCCGGCACGAACGCGACATTGCGGTACGGCTTGTCGCTCTTCAGGCAGTGCGCCGCCGTGAGGACCAGACTCTTGGTCGACGAGGCCACGGCACTGGCGGTGCAGAACTGGTTGGGGGTGGGCGATCCGTCGTCGTTGCGGATCAGGAACACCCCGACCGTGGCGACTCCGGCGTGCGCCGGATGGCTCGGCACGGCCGACGAACGGTTGCCCGCCGCCGCACCGGTGCGACGCCGCTCGTCCGGGAGCTTCTCGGTGTCCCGCACCGCGTCCACGGGGACGGCGGAACGGATGCGCTCAGGTGTCCAGTAGCGCTCCGCCTCCTGGGCCTTGCGTATCTCCTCCGGCGTCACGCCCTTGGATGGCTTCGCCGTGTCGTCCGGTGCGGGAGTCGCCGCGGGGGCGGTGGAGGCCGGCGACGGCCGGTTGCCCGGCAGCGACCGGTAGGCGCCGTGGTACGTGATCTCATTCCCGTCGGCCGGAGCCGAGGGGTGAGCGGCGACGGCCGGCACGGCAGGAACGATCGAGGCGCAGACGCCGATGGCGGCGGCGCGCCCCCAGGTTATTCGTTTCATGAGCCTGTCTATGGAAGAAGTGACATCGATGCGGCCGCGTCAGGTCCTGACGCGGCGCTTCACGGGCAGGGCCGGGGTGTCGTCGGCGCCGTCAGTGCAGGCGCTCGGGTGGCCGTTCCCGGGCACCGCGGCCGGAGACCTTGGCGACATCGGTCGTGCCGTCAGCGGGAATACGGGCGGCGCCGGCAGCGTGCCGCGCGGTCTTCCGGGCGTGGACGCCGGGGGCCGCCGAGGTCACATGGCCGTTCTCGGCGCGCGGGAGCGGCAGCTTGTTCCAACAGCACGTAACCGACTGCGGGAGCGGGAGGTCACCGGGGTCCTTCCGGGAAGGGCGACGGCGCAACCGCGGTCCCCCCATGAATGTAACGGCAGCATAAGAAGCGGGAGGAAGGTATCACGAAACCACAGACAAAAACGGACAGTGTTGGTTTGTGAAGAATCACGGTGAGTGCGGCGCCTTCGCCCTCGTCGGCGGCGCGCGCTCCCGCGCGTGATCCCGGCGGCCCGGCGCCCGGTGACAATGGCTTGTTTCCCGGTGTGGTGCGACCCGTTCCTCCAGGTTGGGTGAACAGGGTCGGGGAATGCGCCGGTTGCGAAGGACGGGTGTACGTGTACGACTACATCATCGTGGGTGCCGGGTCGGCGGGCTGCGTTCTGGCCGCCCGGCTCAGTGAGGACGAGAACACCCGGGTTCTGCTCATCGAGGCCGGGCCCGCGGACGATGCCCAGGAGATCCACGTTCCGGCCGCCTTCAGCCAGCTGTTCCAGACGAAGTACGACTGGAGCTACCTCAGCGCCTGCGAACCGGGCCTCGACGGCCGGCGCCGCTTTCTGCCCCGGGGGCGGATGCTCGGCGGTTCGTCGTCGATGAACGCGATGATCTACATCCGCGGAAACCGGCGCGACTACGACGCCTGGGCCGCGGCCGGCGCCGAGCAATGGGGCTGGGACGACGTCCTCCCCTACTTCCTGCGCGCCGAGGACTTCCAGGGCGAGCTGCCACCGTGGCACGCCGCCGGCGGTCCGCTGACCGTCAGCGAAGGCCGCTCCCGGCATCCGCTGATGGCTGCTTGGGTGGCGGCCGCCCAGGAGGCCGGCCACCCCTTCACCGCCGACTTCAACGGCCCGGAACAGGACGGCGTCGGCTACTACCACCTCACCCAGCGCGACGGCCTGCGCTGCAGCACGGCCGTTGCCTATCTGCGGCCGGCCCTGACCCGGCCGAACCTCGAAGTGCTCACCGGCTCCCAGTGCACCCGCATCCTGTTCGACGGCGACCGCGCCATCGGCGTCGAGCTGGAGCAGGGCGGGGAGCTGCTGCAACGGCGCGCCGAGCGGGAGGTGGTGCTGTCGGCCGGTGCGTACAACTCCCCGCAGCTGCTGATGCTTTCCGGCATCGGCGTGGCCGGGGAACTGACGGCCTGCGGTATCACGCCTCTGGTGGACCTCCCGGTGGGCGAGAACCTTCAGGACCACCCGCATGTCGGCCTGTCCTATCTGACCGACACCGCAACCCTGTTGACCGCCGAGACGCCGGACAATGTGCGTTTGCTGGAGACCGAGGCCCGCGGCCCGCTCACGTCCAACGTCGGCGAGGTCGGCGGCTTCCACCGGACCCGCGAGGGGCTGGACGCACCGGACATCCAGGTACACGCCGCCCCGGTGATGTTCCACGAGGAGGGCATCAGCCCCGTCACCGACCACGCCTTCATGTTCGGCGCGGTCCTGCTCACCCCCACCAGCCGGGGCAAGGTCTCGCTGCGGTCGGCGATGCCCAGTGCCGCACCGCACATCCTGCACAACTATCTGGCCACGGAGGACGACCGCGCGACGATGGTACGGGCACTGAGGATGCTGCTGGACATCGCCGACCGGCCCAGTCTGCGCAAGCACCGCCGCGCCGACCACCGCGTTCCCCGCACCACGGACGACGCCGGGTTGCTGGACTTCGCCCGTCGTGAGCTCCAGACCCTGTACCACCCGGCGGGCACCTGCTCGATCGGCCCGGTGGTGGACTCCCGGCTCAGGGTGCACGGGGTGGACGGCCTGCGGGTGGTGGACGCCTCGGTGATGCCCACCGTGGTGCGGGGCAACACCAACGCACCCACGATCATGATCGCGGAGAAGGCGGCGGACATGATCCGCGGCCTCCCTGCACTGACCTGACGTGACCTGCACTGACCTGCACTGACCTGACCGGCGGCGGGCCCGGCGCATGCGGCACCGTCACTCTCCGCGCCGGGCCGGTCCTTTCGGGGGGCACCGCATCGCGCTGGGACGCCGGGGCGCCGGGGCGCGTCTCTCGCATCGCCCCGGTCCCGCGCTGCCCGGCACGACACCTTCACGCCCGCTGCGCGGCGACGCCCTCGCTCTCGTTCTCGCCCTCGCTGCTCTCGCTCTCGCCTCCCAGGTGTACGCGTCCTTCGCGGAGCATGTGGAGGCTGTCGGTGTAGGTGGTGACGAGGTCGAGTTCGTGGCTGACGAGGACGAGGGTCAGGCCGCGTTCGGCGCGCAGGCGGGTGAGGAGTTCCATGACCGCGGTGGCCGTCGTCGGGTCCAGCGCCGAGGTGACTTCGTCACAGAGCAGCAGGTCGGGGTCGGTGGCCAGGGCGCGGGCTATGGAGGCTCGTTGACGCTGGCCGCCGGACAGCTCATGGGGATAGCGGCCGGCGAAGTCGGCGGGCAGGCCCACGTCGTCGAGGAGTTCGCCGACGCGGGCCGGCCTCGCGGACCTGCTGACGGTGCGGTGGAGTTGCAGGGGGCGGGTGAGGGACGCGCCGATGGTGCGGGCGGGGTTGAGGGCGCCCAGGGGGTTCTGCGGGACGAGCTGGATGCGCCGTTGCTGGTCACGGTTGCGCTTGCGGGCGGTGGCGGGCAGCGGCCGGCCGTTCCAGGTGAGGGTGCCGGCGTCGGGTTTCTGGAGGCCTGCCAGGGTCCGCAGCAGTGTGGTCTTGCCGGATCCGGAGGGACCTATGAGACCGGTGGCCGAGCCGGGCGGGGCGTGGAAGTCGGCCTCCTTCAGGGCCTGGTGCGTGTGGCCCCGGTGGATGAAGGCGACGTCCAGACGCGCGGCGCGCAGACCGTCATCGGGGGCGGCCGGGGGTCCGGGGGTGCGGGAGCGGCCGGGCTTGCGGACCGGAGCGGGGGCCGCATGGACCGGGGCGGGGGCGCGGAGGGTGCTGACGGTGTCCGCGCAGGCCTCGACGACCTGCGGATCGTGGCAGGCCAGGATGACGGCGATGCCACGGTCGGTGGCGAGCCGGCGCAGCAGGGCGACGATCTCGTCGCGCAGGGCCGAGTCGAGGCCGGCCGTGGGTTCGTCCAGCAGAAGCACATCGGGGTGCCGGGCCAGGGCGCGGGCCAGCGCGAGCCGGCGTTGCTGCCCGCCGGACAGGGCGCCGGGGCGGTGGTGGGCGAGCTCGGCGGGCAGCCGGCACTCGGTCATCAGGGCCGCGACGGCCCGGGGCGTGGGGTCGGTGGCGACTTCGGCGATCAGTTGTCCGGCGGTCATCCGGGGATTGAGTGCGGAGCCGGGATCCTGTCCGACGTAGGCGATGCGGTGGCGGCGCAGGGCGCGCAGGGCGTCGGGCGCGAGGGTGAACACGTCCTGGCCGAAGACCTCGACGGAGCCGGAGGTGACCTGGGCCCCTGGGGGCAGGTCTCCGATGAGGGCACGGAGCAGAGTGGTCTTCCCGGAGCCCGAAGGGCCGGTGAGCGCGGTGATCCGGCCGGTTCGCAGGCCGAGGCCGGTGTTCTGGAGCAGCGCCGGGCCGTCGGGGAGGCCGATGGCGAGATCGGTGACCGTCACCGGCGGCAGGGAGTCGGTCATGGCCGAGGAAGTGTCCTGGGGGGTGGGCGCGGAACGGCCGGTGGTGGTCATCGCAGGGCGGCCCTTCGGGCGGTGGCGGGCGCCAACGCGTTGGCGGCGAGGTTGACGCTGATGGCGAGCAGGCCGATGGCAAGTCCGGGAGCGACGACGGCCCAGGGGTTGAGGAGGATGCCGGCTCCGTTCTCACGGATCATCAGTGCCCAGTCGGCTTCCGGAGGTTGCGGGCCGAGTTGGAGGAAGCCGGCCATGGAGATGACGTAGACGGCGTCGACGAAGCGCAGACCGAACAGGGCCAGGACGGTGGCGCGGAGATTGGGCAGGATTTCCCGCAGGGCCAGGTGCCCGATGCGTTCGCCGCTCGCGGTGGCCGCTTCGATGAATCCCGTGGTGGCGAGCGGAGCGGCTGCGCCGGCGACGATGCGGACGGCGTAGGGGGTGCCCAGGAAGATGGCCACCACGGTGATGGCGAGGCGGCCCCCGCCGGGCCAGGCGAGGGCGAGCAGCATGATGCCCAGGACGGGCGGCAGCAGGATCGCGGTGTCCGCGATGCGTTCGACGAGTCGGCCCAGGCGGGGGCTGAGGACGGCGAAGCAGCCCAGCAGCGTGGCCAGCAGCGTGATGGTGACGGCCACGATCAGGGCGTTGCCGATCAGCGCGCTGCCGCCGTGCAGCAGCCGGCTGAGGACGTCGCGGCCGAGCTGGTCACCGCCCAGGAGGGCTGCACCGCCGGCTTCGGCGTAGGGCTCGGTAACGGGTTTGTCGAGGGGGTGGGCGGCGAGCAGCGGGCCCGTCACCGCCACCAGGACCAGCAGGGCGGCGGGCGCGATCGGCGCGAGGATCCGTGGCCGGCTGCGGCGGGCGGGCGCCGCCGGGCGGCGGACCGCGGTGGCGGTCATGGGCGGGCTCCCAGGGTGCGGGCGCGGACAAGGTCGGCGAGGAGGAGGACGACGGTGATCAGCGCGGCCGCGCAGGCGACGACGCCGGCGATGACGGGGGTGTCGCGGTCGGCCACGGCACCGGCCAGAACGGCCCCGATGCCCGGGTAGTTGAAGAGGGTCTCCACCACGACCGCGCCGCCGAGCAGGGGGCCGGTGGCGGTGGCCACTCCGGTGGCGATGGCGGGCCAGGCGCCGGGCAGGGCGTGCCGCAGCAGGATCCGCCGGGTGGGCAGGCCGTCGAGGTGGGCGGCCTCCACATGTGGTGTCGAGGCCTGGTCGGCGAGCGCGGCCCGCACGATCCGGGTGTTCCAGCCGGTCTGCGGGATGGTCAGGGCCAGCACCGGCATCACCAGCATGCTCCAGCTCGCCGGAGAGCCGTCGGCGCTGGTGACCGTGGCGGCCGGCAGCCAGCCCGTCCACAGGGACAGGGCCAGCAACAGGCCGACGGAGACCACGAATTCGGGCAGTGCGAAGGCGGCGGTGGAGGTGAGGTCCACGATGCGGTCCACGGTGCCCCGGGGGCGGGCGGCGGCCCACAGGCCGAGGGCGAGCGCGCCGAGAGCGGTCAGGACGAACGCCGTGGCGCCCAGCAGGACGGTGTTGGGCAGGGGGTCGGCGAGCAGGTCGGTGACGCGCTCGCCGCGGGCCGAGGTGCCGAGGTCGCCGGTGGGCAGGGCGGTGATCCAGTCCCAGAAGCGTTCCCACACCGGCCGGTCCAGGCCGAGCAGATGCCGGCGGGCGGCGACGCCCGCGGCGCCCTCGCCGCGTTCGGAAGTGGCCGAGGCCGCGTCACCGGGCAGCAGCTCGATCGCGGCGAACACCACGGCGAGCAGCACCAGCAGCATCACGAGGCGTTTGCCCACGAGGGCGGCGGCCCGCAGGCCGAGGACACCGGCGCGGCGCGCGGGCGAGGCCCCCACGGGCCGGGTGACGGCCTCGGCCGGCCGCGTGGTCGTGTCGGTCACCTGGCCAGCCAGACGTTTTCGAGCTGGACGCGTCCGTAGCCGGGGAGCTTGGGCAGGCCGTGGACCTTGGGGGCGGCCAGGTCGATGCCGTCGGCCATACCCCACAGCAGGTAGCCGGAGGCGTCGTGTTCGATCTGCTGGAGTTCGCGCAGCGCGGCCGTGCGTGCCGTTGGATCGGCCGCGGCGATGGCCTTGTGGTAGGCGGCGTCGAAGCCCTTGTCGGACCAGTCGGCTTCGTTCTCGCCCGATCCGGTGGTCATGGTCTTGGAGGCGAAGAAGACGAGGGAGTCGTTGGTGCCCCAGTAGTTGGTGTAGAGGTCGCCCTTGAGCCAGGTCTTCTGGTAGAAGGTGCCGGATTCCTGCTTGACGACCTTGATCTTGACGCCGGCCTCGCGGGCCTGGGAGGCGAACAGCGTGGCGGACTCCGCGAGTCCGGGGACGTCCTCGGTGGTGACCAGCTCGTAGGTCCGGGAGAGGTCGAACTCGGCTTCCTTGAGCAGCTTCTTGGCCTTGGTCAGGTCGCGGTGGCGCTGCGGGATGCTCTTGGCGTAGTCGGGGTCGGCCGTGCCCAGGATGTCGTTGGCGACCGTGCCGTACCCGGACAGGACCTGCTTGACCATCGCCTCGCGGTCCACGACGAGCTTCATGGCCTCGCGGACCTTGGGGTCGGCGAACGGGCCGCCGGAGGTGCGCATCACGACCGGCATCGCCATGTCGTCGGGGCGCCGGACGACCTGGATGTCCTTGCGTGCGTCGGCGGTGCGGGCGGCCACGGGACCGGCGTTGGAGGCCACGTCGATCTGGCCGGACATCATGGCGTTCGCCATCGCCTGCGGGCTCTCGAACATGGTCACCTCGATGGCGTCGAGGTAGACCTGGCCGCCGTGCCAGTGCTCGTTGCGCAACAGGCGGGCGTTGCCGCCCCGGTACCAGTCGAGCTTGAAGGGGCCGGTTCCGGGGGCCTTGGCCATGTCCTTGTCGGGGGTGTTCTTCTTGAGGATGAACGTCGACAGGCGCATCATCACGGGAAGTTCGGCATTGGCGAAGTCGGAGACGACCACGACGGTGTCCTTGCCCTCCGCCGTGATGTGGTCCGCCTTCATGCCGGGCAGGCGGGCAGCGCCGGCGGGGGTGTGGCGCAGGCGGCGCAGCGACCACACCACGTCGTCGGCGGTGACCGGCGTCCCGTCGTGGAAGGTCGCGCCCTTGGCGATGGTGAAACGCCAGGTCTTGAGGTCCTTCGACGGCTTCCAGGAGGACGCGAGGCGGCCGACGGCGTTGTCCTTGAGACCCGGTGCGGTGAGGGTGTCGTGGACGAGGGCGATGACGAGGTAGTCGCTCTCGTTGCCCTGGACACCGTGCGGATCGCGGACGATGGCCGAGGACCGGCCGAGCGCGCCGATGCGGAGAGTGCCGCCCTTTCTCGGCTTGCCACCGGAGCCGGAGGACGCCGCGTCGTTGCCGCCTCCGCATGCGGCGAGCAACGCCGCCGCGCCCATACCGCCGCCGGCCCAGAGCACCTGACGCCTGTTCCAGTTCACGTTGCCTCGTTCCACTCAGGGTCGCTTGCTTAGGTTTGCCTACCCTAATGACAACCGTTTCCGCAAGGGCGCGCGACGCTGAAGACATCGATTGATTGACGTCAACAGGGCTTTATCAGGCGCGAGTTGAGCAAAACGACCCAGAGCGCCCAATATCTAGTTAGGTTTGCCTTACCTCACTCCCGTCGGTAGTTTCGTCACCGTCCGCCGGACTCCGGGCACCGGGTGGCACCGGTGGCACCGCCAAGTCGCCCTGCTTTCCGGGCTGTCGAGTGCTGCGCCACCCCGCACGCCTCAACCGGCCCGCAGTCCCCCACCCGCAACGGAACGGACCACCTCGACATGAGCACGGGAGCCGCACCCGTCCGTCAGCTCGACGCCACCGGCGCCGGTGAACTGCGCCAGGCCGCCGAGAAGATCCTCGCCGAATTCGGCACCTCCGCCACCTCCCCCGAACTCCTCGCCCGTGTCGCCGAATTCGCCGCCCAGCTGAGCGAGTCCATCCGCCACGAGCTGCGCCCCGTCGACACCGACGCGGGCCTGTTCGTCCTGCGCGGGCCGGAGGTCGACGACACCGAGATAGGCCCCACCCCTTCGAGTTGGGCCACGGCCGGCGACAGCGCCGCCGTCCACGACATCGTCCTGCTGCTGCTCGCCACCGTCATGGGCAACCCCATCGCCTGGGAAGGCCAGCAGGACGGCCGCTTCGTGCACAACATCGTCCCCGCCCCCGGTCACGAGACCGAGCAGACCGGCGCCAGCAGCACCGTCCTGCTCAGCCCGCACACCGAGGACGCCTTCCACCCAGGGCGGGCCCACCTGCTGATGCTCGGCTGCATGCGCAACCACGACCACATCGCCACCACCGCCGCCAGCATCCGCAACGTCCGGCTCTCCGAGGCGGACACCGCGCTGCTGACCCGCCCACGGCTGCCGATCCTGCCCGACGACGCCTACACCGAGGCCCGGAATTTCGACGACGGGAAGCCGCCCGGCGTGCCGACGCTCTTCCACGCCCGGGACGGCCTCACCCTCCGCTTCGACCCGGCCTACACCCCGCTCGATGACGCGACCCCCGCCCACCGGGCCGCGTACGAGCGTCTCTCGGCCGAACTCGCCCGCGTCTCGGGCGCCGTGAGCCTGAGCCCCGGCGAGGTCCTGGTCGTCGACAACGATCTCGTCGTGCACGGCCGCGTCCCCTTCCAGGCCCGCTACGACGGCACCGACCGCTGGCTCAAGCGCGCCTCCGTCCGCGTCCCCGCGCGCCGGACACGCCCCCTGGCCGAGCAGGACGAGCACGGTTACGGTCAAGCCGCCATCGAAGCCCACGCCGCCTGACCGCCCCCACGCCCCACCAAGGACGGACATGACCGAGACCACCGTGGCCGACGAAGCCCACCCCATACCCGCCGACGACAAGAACCTGCGCATCCTGTCGACGACGGACCTCGCCGGGATCGACATATCCCTGGCCGACGTCGTCGCGACCGTCGAAGGCGCCTACCGCACGCTGCACGCAGGCCGGTCGGACAACCCCCGCAAGCTCACCGTCAAGCCCGACGACGGGCACTCGGTCTCCTACGCGATGCTCGGCCGGGACGGCTCCCGCAACGTCGTCGCCATCAAGACCTCCTACAAGCACGGACTCGACAAGGGCCGCGACGACCAGCACTACTACACCGCGCTCACCCTCTACGACGACGTCACCGGCCTGCCCGTCGCGATGATGGACTGCGGCCGCATCGGCTCACTGCGCACCCCCGCCGTCTCCGCCCTCCTGGCCCGGGAATGCGCCCGGCCCGGCGCCCGCAGCGCCCTGGTCATCGGCACCGGCACCCAAGGCCGCCTGGCCCTGCCGTTCCTGCTGACGACCCTCCCGGACCTGGACCGTCTGATGCTCTTCGGCACCCACCCCGAGGGCATCGACGCCGTACATGCGGAGTTGCGCGCGCACTTCCCGGACCGGGACGTGGAGATCGTCACCGATCTGCGGGCCGCGGCAGCCGACGCCGACATCGTCGTCGCCACCGCCGGCGCGCACACCCCGGCAGCCGTCGAGGCCGGGTGGCTCAAGCCGGGCGCGCTGTCCATCCTGGTGGGTCACGGGCTGGCGCCCTCCACCCTGCACCGCGCCGACCGCGTCGTGGCGACCAGCGAGGCGCAAATGAAGGTCACCGGCACCGACATGGCCGGCGACAACGGCGAATTCCCGCCCGTCGACACCGAGTTCCCGCCCGTCGTCGCCGGCATCACCGCGGGCCGCCGCTCGGCTCAGGAACGCATCTTCGCCTACAACAGCGGCCTCGTCGTCACCGACATCGCGCTGGGCCACCGCTTCGCCCAACTCGCCCTCGACCAGGGCCTGGGAGTGCAGGTGCCGCTGTGGCAGTGACCGGCCTCCCCACCGCGCCAGTGCCGACCCTGCCCGCCCACACCGACCCGGACACCGACCGGGTGCTGGACAGCGGCCTGCTGCACGAGCTGTCCTACGCCTTCGGCGGCCCCTTCCACTTCCTGCTCCCGCACCGCTTCGACGCCAACCTCGCCGCCCTCCGCACCGCGCTGAGCGACGCCGGGGTCGAGGGGCGGGTGTACTACGCGAAGAAGGCCAACAAGGCGGCCGTGTGGATGGAGCGCTGCGCCGCCCACCAGGCGGGCGTCGACGTGGCCAGCGTCGGGGAGCTGCGCGAGGCCCTCGGGCACGGGGTGCGCGGCGAGAACCTCGTCGTCACCGGACCGGCCAAGAGCGACGAGCTGCTGCGGCTGGCCCTCCTCCAGGGGTGTCTGATCGCCGTCGACGCGCTCGACGAACTGGACCTGCTCATCACGCTCGCGCTGACCGGTACGGTGCGCCCGGCCCGGCTGCTGCTGCGCCGTCTGCCGCCCGCACAGCCGCACAGCCGCTTCGGCCTGACCGCCGCCGAGGTCGAGGCCGCGCTGGACCGGTGCGTGCGGGCCGGGGACGCGGTACGGATGGAAGGCTTCAGCTTCCATCTGTCCGGCTATGCCACCCAGCCGCGCGCCGACCTCGCCGGCGAACTCGTCGACCTGTGCCTGAAGGCCCGGGTGCTGGGTCTGCAGGCCGACCGCATCAGCATCGGCGGCGGCTTCGCCGTCGACTACAGCCCCGCCGACCACTGGCGCACCTTCCTCGCCGACCAGCGCCCCGAGCACTACCACGCACACAAGGCGTTCCGGAGCGGCGACTTCTACCCCTACCACTCGCCCGTCGCCGGAGCCGGCGCGCTGCGCACCATCCTGGCCGCCGTCCCCGAGGGCGGGCGGACCAGCCTGGCCGAACTCCTCAAGGAGACCGGGACGTTGCTGATGATGGAGCCCGGCCGCGCACTGCTGGACGGAGCGGGCGCCACGGTCTTCTGCATCCAGGGCGTCAAGGACCGTGAGGGTTACCGCATCATCACCGTCGACGGCACCAGCCTGAGCCTGTCCGAGCAGTGGTTCAACAGCGAATACCTCCCCGACCCGCAGCTGGTGACCCCCGCCGGCCGGCCAAACGGCGGCGAAACGCACCCCGCGTGTGTGGGGGGAGCCTCGTGCCTGGAGTCGGACATGGTCACCTGGCGCAAGGTCCCCTTCCCCGCTCGCCCGCGGGTCGGCGACCTCCTCGTCTACCCGAACACGGCCGGCTACCAGATGGACTCCAACGAGTCCCCCTTCCACGACCTGCCGCTGCCGCCCAAGGTCGTACTGGACCGACTGGGCAACCGCCCGCGCTGGCGCCTGGACCGCCGCCCCGCATGCTGACCTTCGACCCGCCCAGGAGTGTTCCCATGAACGAGGCCCTCGCGCGCCCCGCCGTGGTCTCCCGCATATCCGACCTCATCGGATACACCCCGCTGCTGGAGCTGTGCCGCACCGAAACGGGCAGTCGCCTCCTGCTCAAGCTGGAGATGTACAACCCGACCGGCACCGCCAAGATCCGCATGGCCCGCGCAATGGTGGACGCCGCCGAGCAGGCCGGCGAACTGCGGCCCGGCGGCCGCATCATCGAATCCACCTCCGGCAACACCGGCCTCGGCCTTGCGGTCATCGCCGCCGAGCGCGGCTACACCTTCACCGCCATCGTCGACCACCACGCCGCCGCCGACAAACTGCGCGGCATGCAGGCGCTCGGCACGGAGCTGGTCTACGTCGTCGACGACGGCACCGAGGAACTGGCCACCGCCGCCCGCGAAGAGCTCGCCGAGGAGATGGCCCGCGGCCAGGACAACACCATCTTCACCGAGCAGCACAACAACCCCGCCAACGGCGTCGGCTACTTCCCCGTCGCCCACGAACTCCACCAGGCACTCGACGGGGAGATCGACGTCGTGATCGGCGCGGTCGGAACCGGTGGCATGCTCTGCGGCACCACCCGTGAACTGCGCAAGCTCGTACCCGACTTCACCACCATCGGCGTCGAACCGAAGGGGTCGATTGCCTTCGGCGGCCCCGCGCACGACTACTACCAGTCGGGGACCGGCACGCCCGAAGGCGCCGAGATCGGTGCCCTCGTCGACTTCGACCTGATCGACGAGGGCGTCAAGGTCGGGGACGTCGAAGCCTTCGCCACCGCTCGCGCGCTCGCCCGCACGGGACTGCTCATCGGCGGCTCGGCCGGCGGAGTCGTCCACGAGGCCCTGACCCGCCTGCCCTCGCTCCCGCCGGGCAGCACCATGGTCGCCCTGGTCAATGACGGGGGCGAAAAGTACCTGGACACCGTCTTCAACGACGACTGGATGAACGCCCGCCACCTCCTCGATCCCGCCCTGGAGCGGGAGATCGACGAGAAGATCACCAAACTCCGCAGGATTTGATGCCCGCCATGCAGCTGACCACCCTCCTCCGCGACAGTCGCGCCCTGGCCACCCTCGCCGTCCCGCTGATCCTCACGCAGCTCGCACAGGTCGCACTGACCACCACCGACACCGTGATGATGGGCATACTCGGCACAGCCGACCTCGCGGCGGGGGGACTGGCCATCGTCCTCTTCAACCAGCTGCGCACCATGGGCGTCGGCCTCGTCACCTCCGTCGGCAACCAGATAGCCGCCGCCTCCGCCCGCGCGGAGTCGGCCCAGGACACCGGGCCGGGCACCGCGCGGGACGAGAGCGACGACGAGGTGCGCGAGATCGTCCGCGCCAGCCTCGCCGTGGCCACCCTCGCCGGTATCGCCGGCGCCGTGCTCATGCTGCTCATCGGGCAGACGCTGACCCTCCTGGGACAGGAGGCCGACGTCGTCGCCCGCGTGCAGACCATGCTGCTGGCCCTCGCGCCCGGTCTGGTGCCCTGCCTCTGGTTCCAGGCCATCCGCCAGTTCACCGTCGGAATGCGCCGTCCGCAGGCCCTGCTCCAGATCACCATCGCCTCCGTCGCCGTCAACGCCGGCATCAACTGGGTCCTCATCCACGGCACCTGGGGCCTGCCGAAGCTCGGCCTGCCGGGCGTCGGCGTGGCCACCACCCTGGTCTACCTGCTGTCCTTCCTGGCCCTCTACCTGTCGGCGAAGAAGGACGCGGTCCTCGCCCCCCTCCTCAGCCTCAACATCGCCAAGGCCGACCGCGCCACCGCCCGCCGTCTGGTCCGGCTCGGCATACCCATCGCCGCGACCTACGGCTCCGAAGCCGGCTTCTTCTCCGTCACCGCCCTGATGGCCGGCTCGTTCGGCAGCGCCGCCCTGGCCGCGCACACCGCCGTCAACCAGCTCGTCTACATCGTCTTCCAGGTCGCCGTCGGCCTCTCCCACGCCGCGTCCATCAACGTCAGCCGGGAACTCGCCCTCGGCCGCACCGAGGCCGCGCTACGCATCAAGAACACCGCCCTGGCCTGCGCCGGAGCCGTCATGGTCGTGGTGGGCATCGGCTACATCACCCTGCCCGACCTGGTACTGAGCCCCTTCTTCGACACCAGCAGCGCCCGCGACGCACAGGCGGTGTCGATCGCCACCCACCTCCTCCTTGTGATCATGGTGTTGCAGTTCTTCGACTGCGCCCAGAACATCGGCGTCGGACTCCTGCGCGGCCTCGACGACACCAAGAGCGGCTTCCGCATCACCCTCGTCGGCTACTGGGCCATCGGCCTGCCCGCCGCATGGCTGCTGGGCTACGCCGCCGGGCTCCACACCCTCGGCATCTGGCTCGGCCTGCTCACCGGCCTCGCCGCCACCGCCATCCTGCTCCTGCGCCGCTACAGCGCAAGCCTGCGCGCGAAGTTCACCGCACAGCAGGCGGTGCCCACGGCGTGAGCCGGCCCCTCGGGCCTGCGCAGCACCGTCTCGTATCGTGCGCCCCGCTTCCCGGTCGCACCGGAAAGCGGGGCTCCCGAACGCTCCGGCCGCGGTACACCGGCCTTGATGAGGCTCGGTCGCTCCGTGCCTACAGCGAACCGCCTCTCAGAACACGGTCGAGTGCTGCCCGGCCCGCGGGTCCCCATGTCGGCTTGCCGCCAGGAAGGCCCCGGTCGCCGTTCTGGCCCATGAGCATGAGGAACAGGCTCTTCAGGGCGGCCAGCCCGCGGGCGCGCCGGATCGTCCCCTCGTCTGCCTGCGCGTATGCGTCGAAGAAGGGTGAGGCGGAGTCGGCGGGAAGGAGGACCCATGCGGCCGCGAGGTCCCACGCCGGATCGCCGGCGAACATGTCACCGAAGTCGATCACGCCCGAGAGCGTCCCGTCCGAGACGACGACGTTCGCGGGATGAAGGTCGCCGTGCACCCAGAGCGGCGGGCCCTCCCACTCGGGCGCCGCGACGGCGTCGTCCCAGACAGCCCGGACATCGTCGGCGAGGTCGTCGGGGACGACGGCGTGGAAGAAGTGGTCGAATCCGTCCGTGCACTTCTTGGGGTGGTCGCCGCGGTCCTCAGTGATCGGCGCGTCTTCGGGCGCCTCCACGTGGAGTGCCTTGAGGAAGCCCGCCAGAGTGTCGGCCGCGTGGTCGCCGCGGCTGATGGAGGTGTAGTCCAGTGGCTCGCCGGGGACCCACGTCATGATGGTCCAGGGCTTCGGGAAGCGCGCAGACGGTTCACCGATCCGTACGGGGTGGGGGACCGGAAGCGGCAGGCGCGGGGCCAGGACGGGCAGCCACCGGCACTCCTTGCGCAGGAGGTCCGGGGCACCTTCTGTACGCGGCATGCGCACAGCCAGGTCGTCCCCGAGGCGCCACATTTGGTTGCCCCACCCACCCGCTACTTCGCGGATGGCCAGCCCGGCAAGGTCCGGATGCTGATCCTGCAGCAGGTTGTGGACGAGGTCTGCGGTGATCTCGATCTCGGAATCGGTCATGCGCAGCCACTGTACTGGGACAGGCGAACGGCTCTCGTAGGGTCCTGACCGGCAGGTCTTGTGACCGCTGCCGATCTGGATCCGGCTCCGCCGGCCATCCGCGACCGGCTAGCTGTCCGAGCCGGTTGCCGACTGCGGTGCTTCGACGACGAAGAACAGGAAGTGGGGATGGGTCGAAAGTTCCCGGAAGCCGTCCGGGAACAGCTCACGGGCGGCCGGGGCGGGCTGCGGCTCGCTGATGACGGAAAGGCGGAAGCCGGCTGTGGTGAAGGCATCGGTCATCGCGTGCAACGGCCTGCGCCAGAGCCGTATCGGGACGGACTGCCCCTTGAGGGTCCAGTCGAAGGTATAGCTGGTGGTCGCGTGGTAGTCGGGCCGAGGGTCCCGGTGCGCGTAGGCAGTGAAAGGGTGGCTCACCGAGGCGATCAGCCGCCCGCCGGGCCGGAGCACGCGTTGCAAGTCGGCAAGCGTCGGCCCCCAGTCCTCCAGGTAATGCAGGACGAGCGACGCCACCACGTCGTCGAAACTGTCGTCGTCGAACGGCAGGGGGTCGCTCAGATCGGCCACGTGCAGGCAGGCGTCGTCACCGAGCCGCCTCCTGGCCAGCGCCAGCATTCCGGCGCTGGCGTCGATGCCGGTGACAACTGCACCACGGTCGCGCAGGGCAGCGGTCAGGGGGCCTGAACCGCAGCCGGCGTCCAGAATCTGACGGCCAGTCACGTCTCCCGCGAGCGCCAACATCGCGGGCCGCTCGTAGTATGCGTTGACGAGGCTGTTCTCGTTCTCTGCCGAGTATGTTGCGGCGAAGCTGTCGTAGTCGTTCGCCTGGTCTGCAGACTGCATCGTTGCAGCCTAGGCGGTTTCGTTCAGATCACCGGACCGTTGGTCCGGATGTGCGCGTCGACCGACGCATCAAGTGCTTGGCGTTACCGGCTGTTCTGCTGGTCCCCAAGGCCGTACGCGCCTCAGGGCGCCAGCTCGCCGTCGAAGACGGTGACCGCCTGCCCCAGCAGGGTGACCCGGTCACCGTGCAGCTCGACGCCCACCCGCCCGCCGCGCGAGGACAGTTGCACACCGGTGAGTTCCGTACGCCCCAGCCGGCCCGCCCAGTGGGGTGCGAGGACACAGTGGGCGGCGCCGGTGACCGGATCCTCGGGGATGCCGGCGGCGGGGGCGAAGACCCGGGAGACGAAGTCGTGGTCGGCGCCGTCGGCGGCACGCGCGGTCACGATGACCGCCCGGCCGCTGAACTCGGCCAGCGCGGCGATGTCCGGGGCCAGATCACGCACCGCCGACGCGTCCGCCGGCTCCACGAGCAGATCGTGCCGGGCGCTGCCCGTCCACCGCGGCTCGGTCCCGAGCGCCTTGGCGAGTCCCTCCGGCACGGGGACGGCGGTCGGCGGATCCGCGGGGAAGTCCAGGGTGAATGCTCCCTGACTGTGCCGACGGGCGGTCAGCACACCGCTCAGGGTGTCGAACCGCAGGGCGGCGTCGGGCCGGATGCCCTGTGTCGCGTGGAGGACGTGCGCGGTGGCCAGGGTGGCATGACCGCACAGATCGACCTCCACGGTGGGTGTGAACCACCGTAGCCCGTAGGTGTTTTCCGCTACCGGGTGCACAAAGGCGGTTTCCGGCAAGTTGAATTCGGCGGCGACCCGCTGCATCCAGGCTGCGTCGGCAGGTTCTTCCAGCAGACACACCCCGGCGGGGTTCCCGGCGAACGGCCGGTCGGTGAACGCATCGACGATGAAGGCACGCATGCCCCCGACGCTACGTGCCGGTGGCGCCTCGCGGGCGAATTCCCGAGATCGCCGAAGGCCGGCCCGGTGGCGTACGGGGCGGACACGCTCACCGCACGCCCACCGGACGAGGAGTCCCCTCCCCCGCCGGGTCCCCCGGGGCAGACCCGGACGAAGGGCGCCGGACTCCGCCCCCGGAGCTCCCGAGCCATTCGGGTGAACCGCGACGACGGGCCGGACCGCGGCCGCCGCCGCGCCCCCTGCCCCGGAGCCCGGGTGCGGGGAAAGCCACCGCCGGGCCGTGGCGCGGTGCGGAGGTGTCCCGGCGGGCGCGGGCACCGGGCGCCTCATAGATTGGCACGGGCGGGGACCGTGAGCCGGAGGAGGATGGGCAGGGAGCGCGTGCGGAGACCGGAGCTCGATCATGCGGCGCTGTTCGCAGCGACACCGAGCGCTTGCCTGGTCCTTGACCCGGACCTCGTGATCGTGGACGTCAACCAGGCATACCTCCAGGCAACCGGGCGGACCCGGGACGATCTGCTCGGGCAGTACGTCTTCGACGCCTTCCCCGACAACCCCGCGGACCCCGACGCCGAAGGCGTACAGAACCTGCATCCCTCGCTGAACCGGGTGCTGGCTTCCGGGGAGCCGGACACGATGGCGGTCCAGCGGTACGACATCCCCGTTGCCGGTCAGCCGGGCCTGTTCGAGGAGCGCTGGTGGTCCACCATCAACACTCCCGTCATCGGTCCGGGCGGCACGGTGGCCTGGATCATCCACCGGGTGGAGGACGTGACGGCGTTCGTGCACTCCCGCCGGGCCCGTCAGATGCCGGGCGGGCAGCTGAGCGAGCGCGAGGAGGCGATGGAGGCCGAGCTGTACGTCCGGGCGCGTGCGCTGCAACACCTCAACGAGGAACTGCGCCGGGCCCATGCCCGCGAACGCCAGGTCGCGCTCACCCTCCAGGAGGCCATGCTCCACTCCCCCGACCTCGCCCGGCACCGCGACATCGCGGTGCGCTACCTCCCCGCCATCGGCTCACTGAACATCTGCGGCGACTGGTACGACATCGTCGACCTCCCGGGGGAGGCATTCGCCGTCGCGGTCGGAGATGTCGTCGGTCACGGGCTGGAGGCCGCCGCCGTCATGGGCATGCTCCGCAGCGCCCTCAGCGCCGCCGCCCGCTCGGTCGTGGGACCCGCCCAGGCACTGAAGGTGCTGGGCCTGTACGCCCGCTCCGTCGACAAGGCGCTGGCCACCACCGTCGTCCAGGTACTGATCGACACCGGCCGCCACGAGGTCACCTACAGCAGCGCAGGTCACCCACCCCCCGTCCTGCTGCACGCCGACGGCACCCACACGCTCCTGGACCAGGCCACCGACCCGCCCCTGGGCGCCCACCCCGAGCATGAGCCACGCCCCCAGGCCCGCCTTGCCTACACCCCCGGCGACACCCTCGTCCTCTACACCGACGGGCTCATCGAACGCCGCGACGAAGACATCGACGCCAGTCTCGCCCGCCTCACCGACGCCCTCTCCCGCTTCAGCAGGTTCAGCCCGGAACGCCTCGCCGACGCACTGCTGGCACGCCTCGGCGTCAGCGCCGGTGCCCGCGACGACATCGCCCTGGTCATCGTCCGCCTCTAGCCCCGAAGGACCATGCGCGCAACTCGACCAGCGGATGCAGCCAGGAGATGTGTCCCGCACGATAGGGGACACAAGAAGATCCAGATCCTCGAACTGCTTCGGGGTGGCCCATGACAGAGCATGCAGGACTTCACCGTGCGAACGGCCGTCGTGTGCCGCAGGACCGCTCGGCGCGAGCGCCGACGGGAACTGCGCCACTCGACCCCCCACACCGGCTTCCCAGGGCGACCGGTGTGCGGGTGTCCCTCGTCGTGGCCCTTGTCGTGGCCCTCACCGGTACCGGCGCGTTCTTCGGCCTTGCCGGGGCGGACAGCCCCGGTTCCGGAACGGCTGCGGTCTCCACCCCCGTCGCGGGAAGGGCAGTCGGCCCCTCGCTCGGCCACACCTGGACACAAGCCGTCCACCCCCGCCCCCAGGCCTCGCCGACGCAGTCATCCACGCCGGATCCCGCGGACGTGGTCCAGACGTATTTCAGTGCCGTCAACGAGGGTGACTACATTGCCGCTTGGGCGCTGGGCGGGAAGCAGCACATCGCCGGGAACACCTTCGACGCCTTCGTGCAGTCCTTCAACACCACGAACATGTACGAGGTCACCATCAATGCGGTGGTCGGCAACAAGGTCGAGGTCGAGCTCGACCAGCTGCTGACCGACGAAACCCACCGCCACTTCACCGGCACCTACACCGTGGAGGACGGAGTGATCGTCGCCGCCGACATCCACCCCAAGTGACCCCGCGGAGCACCGGGCGGGGCACCGGGGCGGCACGCGGCCACTCCCCGCGGCCGTAGCGGTGGCGGTCAGCACTCCGGCCGCCGGCCTGGCCTAACGTGGCCGGGTGACAGCGAGTGTGCGGAAGCGGGAGTGCCACCGCGACCTGTGGGCGGCTGCGGGTGCGGTGGCACTGTTCGTCCTGGCGGCAGTCGTCGGGCGCGTCATCAACCGGGCCGTTTACGGCTCCGAGGGGATCCTGCGGCTGGGGTGGCCGCCGTTGTACGCGTGGTGGCTGCCGCATGTCGGCCCCGGCACCCCGGTGGCGGTGGCCGTCGCGGCGGCGGTGGTGGTCTACGGTCCGTCGACCGCACAGCGTCTGTCGTGGCGGGTGCTGGTGCCGGCCGTGTGGACCGCGGCGATGGCCTGGACCTGGTCGCTCGCACTCGTGGACGGATGGAGCCGTGGCGTCGCCGAGCGGCTGACCACCAGCCTGGAGTACCTGCAATCCGTCGACGACGTGCACGACGTGGGCGCTTTCCTGCGCGACTTCACGCACCACATTCTGGTCGGCTCGCCCGGCATCTGGCCGGCACATGTGGCCGGTCACCCGCCCGGCGCGCTGCTGACGTTCGTCGGCCTGGACCGGATCGGGCTGGGCGGCGGCGCCTGGGCCGCCGTCTGGTGCCTCACCGTCGGAAGCTCGCTCACCGCGGCCGTCATGGTGACCGTCCGCGCACTGAGTGGTGAGGAACTGGCGCGCCGGGCCGCCTCGTTCCTCGTACTGGCCCCGGCGGCGGTATGGATCGGGGTCAGCGCCGACGGCTACTTCGCGGGGGTGGCCGCCTGGGCCATCGCCCTGCTGGCCCTGGCGGCCACCCGCAGTACGCGGGTGCCGCGTCTCACCGCCCTGGGTGCGGGGCTGCTGCTCGGCTGGGCCTGGTACCTCTCCTACGGCCTGACCGTTCTCGTCGTCCTCGGCGCCGCGGTGCTGCTGCTCGCGCGCTCGGTCCGCCCGTTGCCGTATGTGCTGCTGGGCGTGCTGGTATGGGCGGCGGCCTTCACCTCGGCCGGGTTCTGGTGGCTGGACGGGTATACGACGCTGGTCGAGCGTTACTACCAGGGCGCCGCGAAAGTACGCCCCTACAGCTACTTCCTCTGGGCGAACCTGGCGGCCCAGCTACTGACCGTGGGCCTGGCCACCGTCGCCGGGCTGCGCCGCGCCGCCGGTCCGCTGTGGCATGCGGTGCGGAGGATGCGGCGCGAGCCGCCGAGCGGGCGGGAGGCCCTCGCCGTGCTGGTCGCGGCAGGGCTGTGCATGATGCTGCTCGCGGATGTGTCCGGGATGAGCAAGGCGGAGACCGAACGGATCTGGCTGTCCTTCGCGGTGTGGACGCTGCCCGCAAGTGCCCTGCTGCCACGCCGCGTTCACTCCTGGTGGCTGGCCGCGCAGGCCCTCCTCGCGCTGCTGGTCAACCATCTGCTGCTGACCGGCTGGTGACCGCCTCCACGCGGGCCGGCAGCTACGGTGCCTCCGGCGGAGACGGGGGGTCCTCGGAGCGTGGACGGTGTGCGCGCCACAGGGCCACCAGCAGACACACCGCCGAGGCCGCGAAGAGCGCCGCAGTGAGCAGGAGCCAGTGGTCCAGGAACTGACCCGACGGCAGGCCGGTGTACAGGGAGAATCCCGGGACGCGCCGGAGGATGAGCGGATACCACACCAGGAGCAGCAGGAGCGCGACGAAAGCGGGCACCCGCACGTAGTTGATCCCGCCTGCCACCACCGGGCCGGAAGGGTTCGCCGTGCGCCGCCGGCGCCGGAAGAGGCGTTGCGCCACACGGTCGGTGGCGGTGTACAGGGGCAGGAACACCAGGTCGTGCAGGAGGGCCGCGCCGACGAACCAGACGAGGATGCCGAGGGTGTCCCCTTTGAGCAGTCGAACGCCCGCATACCCGGCCAGACAGAAGGAGCACAGCACCAGCAGGAGGTGCAGAGGGGACGCCCCGTAGCGTGCGCGGAGGCCCTTCACGGTGTGCTCCCGAAGGTGAGGCGGGTGACCCATTTCGTGTTGTGCACACCGGGGTTGGCGGGGACGATGATGCGCGCCGGATACCCGTGGTCCGGGGAGAGATCTGCGCCGTTGACCCGGAGGGCCAGCAGCGATCTGGGATCGCGTACCTGGTTGTCGCGCAGATGTGTCGAGCGGAACGATCCGGCGCGCTGTGCGGACTCGACGAAGACGCCCGGCGGGTTCCGACCAAGCCCGACCAGGGCAGCGAGGTCGGTCAGCCGGACGCCGCTCCAGTGCTGGTCGTCGGTGGACCAGCCCTCGACACAGGCAATGGGCAGGGCGGCCGTGTGCTGGGGAAGAGTGAGGAGCTGTGCGCGGGTGCAGGTCCGCTCGCGGCCGTCGCCCCGTACGATCAGCCGCCAGTCGGGGCCGATATCGCGGGCCCTGATCCCCACGCTCGCCGCGGTCTTGTTGATCTGGAAGCCGTTGGGCCCCTCCCCCGGGTCCTGGCCGCGCGGGGCCAGCAGCGCGGTCCTGCGGAGGGAGCCGCCGATGCTCTGCCCCGCCGTGACGAGGAGCAGACCCAGCGACCCCGCACCCACCAGGCCGAGCGCGCCACGCCGCGACATCGTGGGAGGCGCGGGGCGGGGGGTCACCAGCCCGGTGTCGTCGGCCGGTTCGCTCACCGTCCGGGCGAGCGGCGTGCGCAGTTCGGTGCGCAGTCGGCGGCCGCGCAGGGCCTTCGCCATCACGGGGATACGGAACGCGACATGGACGACGAACGCACCGATGAACAGCCATGCTCCGTAGAAATGCAGGGTGTAGAAGGAGCCCGGGAAGATGTAGTGCAGCTGGATGTTCAGCACGCCGGTGACGAACTCGAACAGCGCCCCGCCCACCAGGAGCAGCAACGACAGCCGTTCCAGCGCATGACTCGGTGCGCGCAGCGGCGGCCAGGAGAACAGCTTCGGGATGACCGACCACAGCTTCGCCAGCAGCACGGGGATCAGCACCACACCGAGCGTCACATGGATGCCCTGGGTGAGGCGGTAGAGCCAATACGGGCTGGTCGGCCAGGAGAAGAGGTAGAAGCCCAGCCAGCCCTTGCCCGGCGTGCGGTCGTTGCCCGGAGCCAGATCGGGGTTGTAGGCGGCGTAGGACAGCAGTCCGGTCACGAAGAGCACGGTGATGCCGACGAGCAGGATCAGCCCGAACACCGAGGTCAGCCACGGCCCCCGCAGAGGACTGCGCCAGAACCCGGGGCGAGCCGGGCCGGGCGGGGGACCGTCGGGGAGGCGAAGGCCGCGTCGGCCACGGGCCGGCCGTGAGGAGGCATCGGCATGCCGGCGGGTGGCTTCGCCCGCGGAGGGCTTCTCAGGGCGTTCCCCCCGGGATGAACCGGCGGCGGCCGCCTTGTCCGGACGACGGCCGGGCGGGGGGCGGTGCGGCCCGTCCCCCTGGTCGTGGTCGCTCGGCTCCATGGCGTCCCTCCGCCGCGTCCGGTGCGGCTCGGCCCGCCGCTCAGGGCCAAGATACGCGGCAATGGGGGCATTTCACGCACACCAACACCATGCCCCTGCGCCGCTTGTCCGGCGGCGCCGCTTGCCGTGTGCGTGCTACTCCGGCGCTTCCTGCCCGGGCGTGGTGGCGCCGTTCCCCGGGCAGGTGAGCCGGTCGACCACCTCGACCACCCCGTCGACGCTTTCACACAGCCGCACCGCAATCGGGGCAAGGCTTACGTGCTCCAGGGTGCCGGTGAGCGTCACGGTGCCGTCGGCGACCTCGACCGTGACCGCGGACGGTGACACCCCGAGCGTCCGCGTCAGCACCTCTTCCAGCACCTCCTCCTGAATGGCGCGGTCGCGGCGCAGGAACAGCCGCACGAGGTCGCTGCGGCTGATCACGCCGATGAGGCGGCCGGCGTCGTCGACCACGGGCAGCCGCTTGACCTTGTGCTTATCCATCGTCCTGGCCGCTTCGACGACACTCCACTCGGGTCGTGCCACCACCACGGGGCTCGTCATGATCCCTTCGGCGGTGCTCGCCCCGAGCTTGGCGATCTGCCGGCGCAGCAGATCGGCTTCGGACACCACTCCCACCGGCCGCTCGTCCTCGTCGAGGACCGGGACGGCGGTGATGTCGTACTCGTCGAGCAGGTGCGCGATCTCCTTGAACGGAGTGCCCCGTTGGACGACGACGGCGTGCGGCGTCATCAGGTCGGCAACTCTGCGGTGGCTCATCTTCGGCCGGTCCCTCCGGGTGTGCAGGTGCCGGATCTCATCCGCCTCATGGGCGGGGAATCCGGTACCGACAAGCCTGCATCGCGCCCGCGGTTCGTGCGCAGGAACGGCTGGGCTGGGCGCGTCCTCCCCCACCACCTCGTCATTCGTGCGGGATCACGGCTACCGGGCAGGCCACATGGTGGATGGCGGCATGCGCCACCGGGCCGACGCGTGGCGCGAGCGGCGGACGGTGCAGCTTGCGGCCGACCACCAGAAGCTCGGCCCCGAAGACCGTCTGGACCAGGGCCCGGGTCGGGCTCTCCGGCAGCACGGTCTGCTGGACCAGCACGTCGGGGAACCGCTCACACCACGGGAGGAGGGCGTCCCCGAGCTCGACGGCCGCTTCCTTGGTGAGTTCCGTCGCGGCATCGGGGTCCAGGCCCCACGGGGTGTAAGCGTGCACGGGGAGCGGACGCCCGTGCACGGCCTGAAGCGGAACACCCCGGCTCGCCGCGGCGTCGAAGGCGAAGTCGAGCAGCCGATCGCAGGGGCCGTTGAGGCTGAGGCCGGCGACGACCCGCGCGTCGGGGGCGGGTGGCGGGTTGTCCGGCGGTTCGTGGCGCGGCGCCTTCGCGCGCCCGTCCCGGCGGACGAGCACGACCGGCCCCTTGGCCCGGCCCACGACATTCAGGCTCACATCGCCGAGCACATAGCTCTCCCACGGCGCGAGGGCCCGCGATCCGAGCACGATCATCTGCGCCTCGGCCGCCGCGCCCAACAGCGCCGGTTCGGCCTCCGCACCCACCAAGTCCTCGATGATCTCAAGACGCGGATGACGTTCGCGTACCTCTTCCAGAGCCTGGTGCACGATCTGCCGGGCGCCGGCGTTCTGGTCCCGGTCCGGGGGTGTGTCCGGCGCCTCGGCGGCCAGCAGTATCCACGCATGGAGAAGTCGCAGCACCGACTGCCGCCGGTCCGCTTCGTCGGCGGCCCACAGCGCGGCTGCCAGGCTCTCCGGCGAGCCGTCGAGCCCGACGGTGATGACTTCCGGCTCCATGGTGTTCTCCTTTCGGGATCGGAGAAGGGGACCGGACCGGCCACCCCAGCGCCCTGAAAGTCAGTACCGGTGCGGGCCCACGCCCACGCCAGGCGCCGAGGCGGCCTGTGCGGCAGGGACGGCCGCCGACTGGAGGGACCGAGGCACCCCGAATCCGGCCGGCGAGTGGGAGGGGCGGCTGCGCCACGGGCTCGGCATCGAGCGGCTCCACCGCACCGCGCCGGACGACCTCATGATCATCGAGCAGGTACACCCGGATCTGCCGTCGCGGTGCGCAGCCGGCTGCGTCGCTCATGACGCCCCTCCGACGGGGTACGACCTCTCCGCTCCACTGTCCCCATCGTGGCCCCGATCGCATGAGCCTGCCAGGCCGTACGGGACAGCCCTCAGGGGCACGCGAGGCCGCTCCGGACGTGGCGCCGACCGCCGTCGTGGCCGTCATCGCACCGCTGCCGCCATCCGCCGGCTCGGTGCGGTAGCCCGGTGATCACCATCATGTCCCGGAGGGCACACACGCCCTCTCCGGAGCGCACCGACACCTGATCAGCCCGACCCCTTTTCCCGCCGAGGGCCCGACCTCGCCGCGCAACGGGAGGGGCGGACGAACGAAATCACTGAGCTCACGGAGATAGCCCAGAACCGGCCATGCGTGCGGTCCGGCGGCGGTTTCGGGTGACCTGGCGCGGCGACATGAGATCTCGCCGATGAGGAGCAAAACCTCGGGTCTACTAAGCCCGAATATCTATCATCACCGGCATAGATTTCTTGCGTCGCATCGATCGGGGCGGGACGACGAGACGGGCCTGGCGAGAGGTCGAGGCAGGGGCCTGATGCGCCCCCTCACCGCACCTTCGTCCCGCCAGCGCCGGGCGGCTCGCCGGTGGAGGAGCGGCCGGACGTGCGGCAGTGCGGCGGGCTGACCGCCGGAGTGCAGGAGACGCCAGGACCGAAGCGGGCAGTGAGCCGCGTTTCCCGGCCGGATGGTCGGTGCGCCGGTAGTGAATATCTCGCGCCGCAACTACAGAAATACCTGCCAGGTCAGTGGGGGTTTTTGCCCTCCTGAAATGGCGGGAGCAACAGCAGCGCAGGGCCGCTGGTGCCGTGCTACTGTCGATCTCAGTTGCAGTTGTGGTTCCCAAAGACTTCTCGCTACCTCATCGGCTTTCCAGGCCGGTTGGAGTGCTTTTGTATTTCCGGGTTTTCCGGAGGGGCAATCATCGCGGCGACGCGGGGCCCGCACAGTGCGGCTCCGGGCACTGCCCCGAAGGAGATATGACATGGCTACTGGCACCGTGAAGTGGTTCAACGCGGAAAAGGGCTTCGGCTTCATCGAGCAGGAGGGTGGCGGCGCCGACGTCTTCGCCCACTACTCGAACATCGCCACCCAGGGCTTCCGCGAGCTCCAGGAAGGCCAGAAGGTGACCTTCGACGTCACGCAGGGCCAGAAGGGCCCGCAGGCCGAGAACATCGTCCCCGCCTGACACTGACGCGTCAGACTGCAGCTGGGGCCCGCACCTTGGGTGCGGGCCCCAGCGCGTTGCCCTTTGCGGAATGCGCTGTGCGTGCCCTCACGGCCGCACCGGCGACAAGGGGCAGCCTGTTCGGTGCCGAACCGCAGCGTGCTGCGGCAGAACGGCAGTCCGCCCAGCTCTCTGCTCCGGCACCGTGCTCGCCTCCCTTTGCGGCGACATTTCTTCACGCGCCGGCGGTCGATTCCGCCCCGCCACGTTCCATCTGTTTTCTCCGGTCCGTTCTGCGATTCTTTTGTGTGTGGCTGAAAGCTGCCGGGAATTCTTCGACGTACCGCATCGAGGAAGGTTCTCCATGAACCGCACAGCTCGCCCGAACGACCGCTCCTCCCGCACCCGTTCCGCCGGTTCCGCCGGCTCCGGCCGCGGCGGCTATCGCTCGCAGGGGTCGAACCGCTCCGGTGGCAAGGGACGTCGTCCCGCCGCCCGGCCCGCGGAGTTCGCGCTGCCCGTCACCCACACCCCCGCCCTGCCCGCGGCCGAGACCTTCGCGGAACTGGACATGCCGTCCGCACTGTTGGCCTCGCTGACCGCGGAAGGGATGACGGCCCCGTTCCCGATCCAGGCCGCCACGCTGCCGAACTCGCTGGCCGGACGCGACGTCCTGGGCCGCGGGCGCACCGGCTCGGGCAAGACGCTGGCCTTCGGTCTGGCCCTGCTGGCCCGCACCGCCGGACAGCGCGCCGAGCCCCGCCAGCCGCTGGCCCTGGTCCTGGTCCCCACCCGGGAGCTGGCCCAGCAGGTCACCGACGCACTCACGCCCTATGCCCGGTCGCTGTCGCTGCGGTTGGCAACCGTCGTCGGCGGTATGTCGATCGGCCGCCAGGCCAGCGCCCTGCGCGGCGGGGCCGAGGTCGTCGTCGCGACGCCCGGACGGCTCAAGGACCTCATCGGCCGCGGTGACTGCCGGCTGAACCAGGTCGCCATCACCGTGCTGGACGAGGCCGACCAGATGGCGGACATGGGCTTCATGCCCCAGGTCACCGCCCTGCTCGACCAGGTCCGGCCCGAGGGGCAGCGGATGCTCTTCTCGGCCACCCTGGACCGCAACGTCGACCTCCTGGTCCGGCGCTATCTGACGGACCCCGTGGTCCACTCGGTCGACCCCTCGGCGGGCGCCGTGACCACGATGGAGCACCACCTGCTGCATGTCCGCGACGCCGACAAGCACGCCACCACCACGGAGATCGCCGCCCGCGAAGGCCGGTCGATCATGTTCCTGGACACCAAGCGCGCCGTGGACAAGCTCACGAAGCACCTGCTGAGCAGCGGCGTGCGCGCCGCTGCCCTGCACGGCGGCAAGTCCCAGCCCCAGCGCACCCGCACCCTGGCCCAGTTCAAGACCGGCGATGTCACCGTCCTGGTGGCCACCAACGTCGCGGCCCGCGGTATCCACGTCGACAACCTCGACCTCGTCGTCAATGTCGACCCGCCCACGGACCACAAGGACTACCTGCACCGCGGCGGTCGCACCGCCCGTGCGGGCGAGTCGGGCAGCGTCGTCACCCTGGTCCTGCCCAGCCAGCGCCGCGAGATGGACCGCCTGATGGCGGACGCGGGCATCACCCCGCAGTCCACCCAGGTCCGTGCCGGCGAGGCCGAGCTGAACCGGATCACCGGCGCCCAGACGCCCTCCGGCATTCCCGTCACCATCGCCGCGCCGGTCGTCGAGCGTCCCAAGCGCAGCGGGTCCTCCACGCGCGGCCGTCGCAGCCGCTCCGCCCAGGCCCGTCGGACCGGCGGAACGCCCCGGAGCACGACAGGGACATCGCAGCGGCAGCGCTCCGTCGGCAAGGCGTCCTGATCCGGCGCCCACGGTCACGCCCGGCTCGCTGGATCACCACACCACGGAGGCTTCCGTTGACGCTGCTTCAGCTCCACCCCCGGCATCCGCGCTGCTCCGACAGGACGGCCGGCAACGCCATGACCCCGCCGGGGCCGCAGGTCGGCGACGACATGATCGTCGACCTGGCTCTGTCCATCCTCAACGGTGCCCGCGCCGACCACCTCCTCGTCCGTGACGAGGACGGCCGGTGCACGGGCCTGATCACTCGGACCCAGCTGACCGCCCACCAGCGCGATTCCTGGTACACCGAGGAAACCCGGTTGCGGGACATCGTCTACGACCGAGGACCGTTCACGTCGTCCGTGACGTCGGTGCACGACGCGGAGCACGCCATGCGAGGTCGCGCGCTGCGCGCCTCGCCCGTGGTGGACGAGGACGGGCACACTTTGGGAGTGATCTCCCTCGCATGCTGAACCGTCCGCGTCACCCGTCCGTTTCCGGCTTCTCTTCGACCCTGTAGAGGCACTATGCGCGTCGTCATCGCCCGCTTCCCCTTCGACCTGATCAAGACCGAGGTGCAGGATGCGATGAAGGGCATCAAACCCGAACCCATCACGGGTGAGTCCGTGCTCATCGGCAGCCGTCACTACCCCGTCAAACAGGTCGGGGAGGTCATCACCCGGCAGGACCGCCGTGACTTCAGCGCCGGCGAGGTGACCCGGGCGCTGACCCGGCTCGGATTCACCTGCCGCTCCGCGCCCCCCGCCACCCGCACCCCGCTCGAGGAGGCGTCGGCCATGCTCCAGGCGCCGGCAGCCCCTGAGTGGGATTCCGAGAGCTGAAACCCGACAGGGGTGTGGGCTCCGACCGCTGCGGTCGGAGCCCACACCCCTGTTCAGTAGTACCCGGGACCGGGGCCGGGGATATGGGTCAGGGTCAGGGGCTCAGTGGTCGGAGTAGCGGAAGTCGCCCACCGTCCAGGCGCCCACATCCTCGATCGCCACGCGGTACATCCCGCCGGTCTCGGGAATGCCGATGCTTCCCTGGAGGATCCTCGCCACGTGGAAGTGCAGATGCGTGGGTGGACCGTTCCGGCCGGGCGGGCGGGAATCCGTGCCGGCCGAGGAGAAGAGCGCGGAAAACGGGCCCAGCCGCTCCGACTCCTCCAGGACCTCGGCCACGCGTTGCCGCCACACGCTCTCGGGCGCCAACCGTCCTGTGAGGACAGCGCCTTGGACGACAACAGTGAGAGACATCTGATTGCTCTGCTCCGACTCCACCATGGTGGCGATGTCGACAAGCAGCTCGTCGGGCTTCGACATGGGAGCAGATTTTACTGCCGCGACCGGCCCTGGGCACCACACCCGGCGCCGGACAGGCGCCCCGTGACACTCTCCTGGCACCCGTACGGCTCTCGCACGGGCCCGTTTGCCCTCGCCCCACCCCGCGATACGGCGTGACCGCCGTGCACCGCCGCCCAGTTGACCCCGGCCCGACCACTCGCCGCAGGCACCACTGCACTTCCTCGTCCCCCGCAGGACACCCGGCAGGCGATCTGGGCGAGCAGTCGACGGGCCGCGGGCCGGGTCCCTCTTTCGGGTGCCCGGCCCGCGCGGCATGCACGAACGGCTACGGGGAAAACGTCGGAGCTGTTGCGGTGGTGCTCACGGCTCTCACGCTCAAGGGTTCTGCGGGTCGACACCCGTGTGCGCTTCGGCGTCCCTGCCCCCGCTGGGCCGGCGTGAAGGCCCCTTCGGCCCCATGTCCCGCATGCCCTTCTCATCGGTCTCTGCGGCGTGCTTTTCGCCGCTGCGCGTCTCGCTCTTCACCTCGCTCGCCGGCGGCACCTTCTCCTGCCGCTCGGCCGACTCCTTGCTGCTGTCCTTCTCCGGCGCGTGGCGCTCGGGGTGGAACGATTTGTGCGCACTCTCGTTCTTCTGCTGCTCGGTCTGGTCGACATCGGGCGACCAGCCGTGTTGCTCCGTTCCCTTGTGCGTGCTGGGGCCCTCGCCCATCTTCGGGTGCGAAGACTTCCGGTCCTTTGTCATGTCTGCTCCTTTGTTGGCCCCACCACCGAGCGGGTGGCGCCGGCTTGCGCCCTCCTGCGAGGTTTCCGACAAACCTGCGCAGTGGGCGGCAAGCCCTCGCTTCCTGCACGCCTCCGACCCATGCGCCATGCCCATGCCGCCATGACCCATGGGCCGAAGACTCCCCCACGTCCAGCCTGAGGGCCGACGGGATCATCCGCATCTCAGCCCTGGTGCCACAGGGGGCCGGTCGGGCATCGCCCCGTTGTCCGCCGCCCCTCCCCGAACGCGGAACGCAGACACCCGTCACGTTTCGTGACGGCAGGGCTCCCCTTGCCGGTAATCGCCTTGCCGGGACTTCCCTCGCGGGGGCTTCCCTCGCGGGGGCCTCCCCCGCCGGGGCTTCCCTCGCCGCGCGCAGTGAGGCTGCCGGGCGAGCTCCGGTCCACGGGAGCCTCTTGTCGCTCCCCGCGGCGCGTGGAAGGCTGCCGCGATGAGTACCGATCTTGTCCGCTGGCCGACGATCGCCGCCCAGGGCTTTCCCTTCCCTGACGCGGTACCGGTTTCCCGGCTGCGGGACGAGCTGTCGGCCATGCTGGTGTCTCCCGACCCCGAGGTCCGTGACGCGCAGGCCTATACCGCCGCCGCGCGCTGGATACGGGAAGGGCACCTCGACGAGGTCCTGGAGGACCTCGGTGACACTGCCGCGGAACGATTCACCCATCCGGAGATTCAGGCCCGCACCTTCGCTCCGCTCGTTCTCCGGTGTGTGCTGACGCGGGGGCACGCCGTCCCCGGCGCCGTCCCGGGCGCGGCCGCGGAGCGCTGGTACGCCGCTTTCTCCTCCTGGTACCCGTCCGAGCGCGACACCCGCGGCTGGGACGACTCGCTGGGCTGGCTCCACGCCGTCGCCCATGGCGCCGATGCGGCCGCGGCGTTCGCCCGGGCGCTGCCCGCCCACCGCGCCGCACTGCTGGAGCTGTGTGCCCACCGGATGACGGCCGCACACGCCGACTACCGCTATGCACAGCTGGAGGATGCGCGCCTGGCCCATGCGGTCAGCCGCATCCTGCTCGCTCCCGGCCTGACGGCCGAACAGGCCACCGGCTGGTTGAACGCGGTGGCGGACGCCCTCGACGGTGGAGGCCCCGGCCCCGTCCCGCCCTGGGCCTTCAACACCTTTGCCACGCTCCAGTCCCTGCATCTCCATCTGACCCGCGGCCTTGCCGACGGAGGCGCTCCGCCGCACGCGTCGGTCGTCGCCGCACGTGTTGCCGCCCTCCTCCGCCTGCCGTACAGCTGGCTCGCCTGATCCCGGACAGCCGACTGCTCGCCCCGTACGCCCTTCCTGGCGGCTCCGCCGCGCCTCGCCGGGCGCACGACGACTGCGGAGGGCGCTGCCCGACGGCTCACCGCGCTGGGTGATGCGCCGGGCAGCCGGACCGGTACCGGACCGGTAGAGGATCAGCGGGGACCGGCATCGGTCCGTGCACTGCTGCCCCGCGGAGCCCGGTCGCGGACCTGCACGACGATCTCCTGGACCGAGTTGCGCGAGCCCGGTCCGGGCTGCACGCGGCCCGCGCGGTCATGGGCCCGGCATCTGATCCGGTGCCGCCCCGGTTCGAACCGCCGGGACAGGGTGAAGCGCTGCCAGGTGGGTTCCGGACCCCGTTCATCGAGCCGGGCGGCCTCCCACGGGCCCTCGTTCACGGCGATCTCCACGGCGACGACCTCGGTCACGCTCCACGCCCAGCCGCTCATCTCCAGCACCCCCGCCGCCAGTTCACCCTCTTCGCGTGGTGCGACGAGGACACTGTTGACATCCACTTCCCGGACCGGTTGCAGGCGTTCGCTGCCGGGCTGCCGCCTGTTGTAGAGCTGGGTGGTGAAGAGGTGATCGGGCCTGGTGTCCGAGACGACGATGCGGCGGAGCCATTTCACCGAATTGGTGCCGAACATCCGCGGCACCACGGCGCGCACCGGGAAGCCGTGTACGGGCTCCAGCGGTGCACCGTTCATCGCGTAGGCGAGGAGGACGTCACGGTAGGCGGTCTCCAGCGGCAGGTCCTTGAGATACCTGACATCCGGTGTGCCGTGGAAAGTGCCGTGGTCCACGCCCTCGAACCAGATGTGCGCGGCGTCGGCGTGCGGGGCCGCGTCGTCCAGCAGCCGCGCGAGGGGGACGCCGAGCCATCGCACGTTCGCCACCGCACGCACCGGGACATCAGGGGCGAACGGGCTGCCGAAACATTCGTGGAAGGCGGTGAGCCGTGTCGCGGGGAGTGCGTGCAGCGATTCCAGGTCCAGTCGCAGCGGATGCGCGACGAGCCCTTCCACCGTCAGAGACCAGGTCGCGGCGTCCACCTGCGGCACACCCACGTGCGTTCTGGTGAATACCTCTCCGGTGGGAGTGACGAAGTCCGGGTCCGCTGCTCGCATGGGTGTCCTCACGTGGTGGTGCGCCGGCCACGGAACTGCGCCACGTGCCGGTAGGCAGAACCGTCTCCCTTACTGCTGTCGATCCTCAACTGCCTTTTCGTCCAAGGCAATTCTTTATCGGCCTGTGCTGCCGAGCTGTGCTGCCGATGGCCGGCGGAGCGTGCCGCTGCCGGGGACGGCTTGTGCCCGGTGCCGTGTGGTACCCGTGCCCAGGGTTCAGGCCTGGCCGGGCTGAGGCGCCGGTGGCGAGGCGCGGACGTGCATCCGCTCGCCCTGGGCCCCGAAGAGGCTGAGGAACTCGACGGGATGCGGCCCGGCATTGGCGAAGCCGTGCGGGATGTGGGTGTCGAATTCGGCGGCCTCCCCGGAAGTGAGGACGAGATCGTGCTCACCGAGAGCCAGCCGCAGCCTGCCGGAAAGGACGTAGAGCCACTCATAGCCCTCGTGAGTACGCAACTCGGGGCGAGTGCCGGTGACTTTCTTGGCGGGGAGGATCTGCTTGTAGGCGTGCAGGCCGCCGAGGTGCCGGGTCAGTGGCACAAAGGTCTGCCCGTCGCGGGTGAAGGGGCGCGGATGGACACGGGGGTCGCCGGTGGCCGGTGCCCCGACCAGCTCGTCCAGCTGCACTCCATGGGCCTTGGCCAGCGGAAGCAGGAGTTCGAGGGTCGGTTTGCGCTGCCCGGACTCCAAGCGCGAGAGGGTGCTGAGCGAGATGCCGGTGACCTCGCTCAGCTGCGCCAAGGTCGCTCCGCGCTGTCGCCGCAGCGCCCGCAGCCGCGGGCCGACCGCGTTCAGTACGCCGGGAATGTCGTCGTCCACCATGGCTCTATTTGCCGTCCTGGCAACAGCTTTTGTCAAGCGGGCGGGGGCCGGACTTCGCTCTCCGGATTCCGATGAGCCGCGGCCCGGCTCCCCCTAGCGAAATACGCAGTGCGGCACCTCTGAACCCGGCCGAGAGATCACCCGATCGGCGCATCTCACCGCCCACTCACCGATATCCGTAAGTCACTGTGGACCTGCAGGGCAACCACACCCGCCAGTCCGCCGGCCGAACGGGGCAGAAAAGGACCTCTTAATATCTCCGCGTCGACGGGGACCGGAAATGAATGAGCGCCTTTCCGGCTGACGGCCTGGTACGACCGCATGCGTGCGCTTGGTTCTTTCCCTTCGCAGGCGGTGAATCCGCTCGTCACATCTCACTTCGGGAGCTCACCATGGAATCCGGCTCTAAAGTCTGGAACTGTCCATTCGACTATGCCGAGGCCCTGGAATTCGATCCGACGCTCAAGCGCCTGCTGACCGAAGAACCGGTCGCCCGTATCCGGCTGCCCCACGGGGAAGGCGAGGCATGGCTCGTCACCAAGTACGACGACGTACGCACGGTGACGACGGACCGGCGCTTCAGCCGCAGCGCCGTCATCGGCCGGGACTTCCCCCGCATGACCCCCGAGCCGATCGTCCAGGACGAGGCGATCAACGTGATGGACCCGCCCGCCAGCAGCCGCTTGCGGAGCCTGGTCTCCAAGGCGTTCGCCCCGCGGCACGTGGAGCGGATGCGGACCCGCACCCAGCATGTCGTGGACGAACTGCTGGACCGGATGACCGAGCACGGCTCTCCTGCCGACCTGATGGAGAGCCTGGCGTCCCCCCTGCCGCTGACCACGATCTGCGAGGTCCTCGACATCCCCGAGCCCGACCGGGCCCAGCTGCGCGGGCACGCCCGGACGATGATGAACGTCACCGTCGAAAACCGGGACCGCGCCGTGCAGGCCAAGGCCGATATGCGCGCCTACTTCAAGACGCTGACGGCGAAGCGTCGCCAGCACCCGGGCGACGACCTGATCAGCGCCCTGGCCACCGCTCGCGACGGGGACGAGATCCTCAACGACCAGGAACTCACCGTCATGGCCATGGTGCTGCTCATCACCGGCCAGGACACCACCACCTACGAGATCGGCAACCTCGCCTACACGCTGCTCACTCGGCCCAAGGATCTCGCGATGCTGCGCTCCCGCCCCGAGATGCTCCCCCAGGCGATGGAGGAGATGCTGCGGTTCATCCCCTTCCGCAAGGGCGTGGGTATCCCCCGCGTCGCCACGGAGGACGTGGAGTTGAGCGGGGTGTTGATCCGGGCCGGGGACATCGTGCACGTCTCCTATCTGACGGCCAACCGGGACAGCCGGAAGTTCGACCGGCCCGACGAGCTGGATCTGGAGCGCGAGGACCGGACCTCCCACATGACCTTCGGCTGGGGCGGACACCACTGCCTGGGTGCCCCGCTCGCTTTCACGGAGCTGGAAGTCGCCCTCAAAACCCTCCTGGAGCGCTTCCCGGACCTGAAGCTGGCACAGCCGGCCGAGGAGATCCGCTGGAACACCAACTCGATCTGGCGCTATCCCCTGGAGCTGCCCGTCACTTGGTGACCGTAAGTCACGGCAGCGACATGCAGATTGCACCTGCCTGGCGTACGGTTACTACTCGGAAAGATCGTTCCACCAGCACGGGGAGAGTTCATTCTTCGACGGCTGGCCCGCTCGATTCCCTCCCAGAGTCGCCGATTTCGGGCCGCCGGATCCGCTCCTGGTTTCTCTGCCCGCTCTCATCGGGCGAGTTACCGCGACGGATACCGTCGGCCGATAGCGACTTGAATTTCAGAGAAGGGAATTCACTGGGCGGGCCACAGTCTGCAAGGAGTGCATCCCATGGCGGTTCTGTGCAAACCTGCAATCGCGGTCCCTGAATACGTCATCACCCAAGACGACACCCTCGAACTCGCGCGACGGCTGCACAAGGATCATTCGCAGCTGAGACTGATACTGCGGCTGATCGAGAACACGGGTGTACTCAAACGACATCTGATACAGCCGATCGACAAGGTGCTCAAGCATCCGGGGCTGGACGCCCGTAGCGCGGTCTACGAAGAGGAGTCCAAGGCCCGCGTCCCCGCCGTGGTCCGCAAGGCGCTCGACCAGGCCGAACTGGAACCCCGGCAGATCGACCTCATCGTCTACGTGTCCTGCACCGGATTCATGATGCCGGCGCTGACCGCCTGGCTCATCAACACCCTGGGCTTCCGGTCGGAGACACGGCAGATACCGATAGCCCAGCTCGGCTGCGCCGCGGGGGGCGCCGCGATCAACCGGGCACATGACTTCTGCCGGGCGTACCCCGAAGCCAACGTGCTGATCGTCGCGTGTGAGTTCTGCTCGCTGTGCTACCAGCCCACGGACCTGGGTGTGGGGTCGCTGCTGTCGAACGGCCTCTTCGGTGACGCGGTGGCCGCGGCCGTGGTCCGCGGCAGCGGCGGCACCGGCGTCCAGCTGGAGCGCAACAGCTCGTACCTCATCCCGAACACGGAGGACTGGATCTCCTACGCGATCCGGTCCACGGGCTTCCACTTCCAGTTGGACAAGCGCGTCCCCGGAACCATGGAACCGCTCGCCCCCGCCTTGCGCGCCGTCGCCGAGCAGCACCAATGGGACGCGGGCCGACTGGACTTCTACATCGTTCATGCGGGCGGTCCGCGCATCCTGGACGACCTGTGCCGCTTCCTCGACGTGCCGCCGGAGGCCTTCCGGTTCAGCCGCGCGACACTGACCGAGTACGGCAACATCGCCAGTGCGGTGGTACTCGACGCGCTGGCGCGCATGTTCGACGAAGCAACGGCCCTCGACGGCCAGCGCGGTCTGCTGGCCGGCTTCGGCCCCGGCATCACCGCCGAGATGGCCCTCGGCACCTGGACCTCAACTCCCGTGACAGCGGCCTGACTCGCCCCGCTCGGTGCGTCCGCGGTGAACCGCCGGGCGCACCGAGCGGGGTTCCCGCCTGTTTCGCCGTCCAACGCCCGGCCTTCCGGGATCCGCGGGGCCTGGGGCCCACTGGCAGGCCCATGGCCATGCAGTCCGGGGAGATACCGGCAGACCCGACAGTCACACCTGGGGCCGGCAGGGCCAGGGGCGCCGCAGGGCCACCCGACTGCAACGGCCAGCGGGAACGCGACCGCGGTTGGTGCATACGGTGTATATGCCGTGAAAAGGAATATCTTGACAGATGTGTCGGCACGTTTTATGCACGTTGTATACCGGCGACGCAGGCCGGCCCGCTCTCCATAACAGCAGGTGAGAGGGCCTACGGGGCGAGCTTCGGGGCCACCCGGGCACCCGGTCCGGCCTCCGCCAGGTGGCCTGCGGGCGTCGGGTGCCGGTGCCGGACGGTGCCGCTCCGGGAGTCGGCCGCAAGACGAGGAGAAGACCATGGCACGTGCAGTGGGTATTGACCTTGGTACGACGAACTCGGTGGTCAGCGTGCTGGAGGGCGGTGAGCCCACGGTCATCAGCAACGCCGAGGGCGCCCGGACCACCCCGTCGGTGGTCGGCTTCGCCAAGGGCGGCGATGTGCTGGTGGGTGAGATCGCCAAGCGGCAGGCCGTGACCAACGTCGACCGCACCGCGCGGTCGGTCAAGCGCCACATGGGTGAGGCGCAGTGGCGTTTCCCGGAGAGCGGCGACATCGACGGCAAGCAGTACACCGCGCAGGAGATCTCCGCGCGGGTGCTGCAGAAGCTCAAGCGCGATGCCGAGGAATACCTGGGCGAGGACGTCACGGATGCCGTGGTCACCGTTCCGGCGTACTTCAACGACGCCCAGCGCACCGCGACCAAGGAGGCCGGGGAGATCGCGGGCCTCAAGGTGCTGCGGATCGTCAATGAGCCGACCGCCGCCGCCCTGGCGTACGGCCTCGACAAGGAGAACGACCAGACCATCCTGGTCTTCGACCTCGGTGGCGGCACCTTCGACGTCTCGCTGCTGGACATCGGCGACGGCGTCGTCGAGGTGAAGGCGACCAACGGCGACACCCACCTGGGCGGCGACGACTGGGACCAGCGCATCGTCGATCACCTGACCAAGCAGTTCAAGAACGCGTACGGCATCGATCTCTCCCAGGACAAGATGGCCACCCAGCGGCTGCGGGAGGCCGCCGAGAAGGCGAAGATCGAACTGTCGGCGGCGACCGAGACCACGATCAATCTGCCGTATCTGAGCGCGTCGGCCGACGGGCCGCTGCACCTGGACGAGAAGCTCACCCGCTCACAGTTCGAGCAGCTGACCGCCGACCTGCTCGAACGGTGCAAGACCCCGTTCCACAATGCGGTGAACGACGCCGGGATCAAGGTCGCCGACATCAATCACGTGATCCTGGTCGGCGGCTCGACCCGGATGCCCGCAGTGACCGAGCTGGTCAAGGAGCTGACCGGCAAGGACCCGCACAAGGGCGTCAACCCGGACGAGGTCGTCGCCATCGGCGCCGCCCTCCAGGCCGGTGTGCTCAAGGGCGAGGTCAAGGACGTCCTCCTGCTGGACGTCACCCCGCTGTCCCTCGGTATCGAGACCAAGGGCGGCATCATGACCAAGCTCCTCGAACGCAACACCACGATCCCGACCAAGCGCTCCGAGATCTTCACGACGGCCGAGGACAACCAGCCGTCCGTGCAGATCCAGGTCTACCAGGGCGAGCGCGAGATCGCGGCCTACAACAAGAAGCTCGGAATGTTCCAGCTGACCGGTCTGCCGCCGGCCCCGCGCGGGGTCCCGCAGATCGAGGTCTCCTTCGACATCGACGCCAACGGCATCATGCACGTGACCGCGAAGGACCTGGGCACCGGCAAGGAACAGAAGATGACCGTCACCGGCGGCTCCTCGCTGCCGAAGGACGACATCGACCGGATGGTCCGCGACGCCGAGCACCACGCCGAGGAGGACCGCCGCAGGCGGGAGACCGCGGAGACCCGCAACCAGGCCGAGCAGCTCGTCTACCAGACCGAGAAGTTCCTCAAGGACAACGAGGAAAAGGTCCCCGGTGACATCAAGACCGAGGTCGAGACGGCCATCGGCGAGGTGAAGGAGAAGCTCAAGGCCGACTCCGGCGAAGGCGGCGACACCGCGGAGCTCCGTACCGCCACCGAGAAGCTGGCGACCGTCTCGCAGAAGCTGGGCCAGGCCATGTACGCCGACACCCAGTCGCAGGCTCAGGCCCAGGGCTCCGACGCGGCCGCCGGCGAGGGCGGATCGGGCACAGCTGCCGGCGATCAGGACGATGTCGTCGATGCGGAGATCGTCGATGACGACAAGCAGGAGGGAGGCGCACGATGAACCGTCCGACCAACGTGCGTGGCCCCGCGCAGCCGCCGCTGGCCATCGTCGGACACGGGCCGGGGGAAAGCCCCGCCGCGGTCCCGCCCCGCGCCACCCCGGCGGAGGAGGGCACCGGGCAGAGCACGGGAAGGCCGTCGGGTGAAGGCCGGGACTTCGACGGGACGGCCGGCCGCGACCAGGCCCCGGCGCGGTCGGCGCCGCAGGAAGCGGTGCTGCGCGCCGAGCTCCGGGAGCGTACGGCCGATCTTCAGCGGCTGAAGGCCGAGTATGACAACTACCGCAAGCGGGTCCACCGGGACCGCCTCGCGGTCGGCGAGATCGCCGTGGCCAATGTACTGAGCCGGCTGCTGCCGGTGCTCGATTCCCTCGCCGAGGCCAGGGAGCAGGGCGAGGTCACCGGTGGTTTCCAGCGCGTCGCCGAGGCTCTGCACAACGAACTGGGGGCACTGGGCCTCCAGCCCTTCGGGACGGTGGGCGCCCCCTTCGACCCGCTGATCCATGAGGCCATCACCTACACCCCCGACGACCGGTTGGAGCAAGCCACCTGCACCGCGGTGCTCCGCCAGGGCTACCGCGTCGGCGACCGTCTGCTGCGCCCCGCTCAGGTGATCGTCGCCGGCGAACCGCCCGCCGGCCCGTAAGGAGCGCCCCGGACCTGGCCACCCTGATTCCGTCGTACGCAACGTCGTGGCGTCGGCTGCCCTAGCTGTGCCGCTTCTCGAAGCGGCACAGCGCCGCAGCCGGCGTTTCTTGTCACGGTGACGGGTGGGGTCTTGCTGTCGGGGCTCGGCCCGTCCTGGATAAATGCACCCCTGAATTCCCGTGCCGCGTCATGGAATTCATCGCGCTGCCCTCCCCCCGTTCTCGCGGCCTCTTTCCCGCACTTACCCCCTCGCCTCCCTACTGCCTTGCCGCCTTCCCCCGCAGGCCGGAGCCGGCGACGGTGAACGCGGCCAGGAACGGGCTCGGAGACGGACAGCTCTTCCGTACCGGATGCCGTCGGGATCCGTGCGCTGACGGACAAGTGATCCGCGAGATCGACCGTGGGCCGATCGTTGAGCTGATCGTTGAGCTGATCGCTGAGTTGACCGGCGAGTTGACCGGTGAGTTGACCGGTGAGTTGACCGGCGTAACCGGTGAGTTGAACCACGGAGATCGCCTTCCGTAAGGCGGAATAACCGCTCATGCGTGCGGCTACGCATATGTTCGAGCCCCCGGGGCACGCGGTCCTCTATCGCCACCAGACATCCACCGTACTTCGACAAAAACCCTACGACGCACGACAGGCGGGATCATGGCGACCGAGGAAAACACGGAACACAAGGAAGTGCACAACGGACGGCCGGAACGGGTCGCCGCGCCCACGGCAATGCGCCACGCCTCCGGGCAACTTGCACAGATGCTCCAATGCGAGCCCGGCTCGGTGTCGGCGCTCAAGGCCACCGATGACGGGTGGTTGGCGGATGTGGAAGTGGTGGAGATCGAAAGGGTCCCGGACACCGCGAGCGTGATGGCTTCCTACCGCGTTTACCTCGATGAACAGGGCCAACTTATGGGCTACGAGCGCACGCGCCGATATGGGCGCGGCCAGATCGACAGGTGATCCGGCTCGGGCTCGGCCGCCCACGACATCACGCGCCCCCATGACCCGCTCCAGTCAACTGGAAGGGATGATCGACCGTGACTGCCGTTCAGCAAACCAACGCATCGACCAGCGGAAGTGGTTCGGGAAATCTTTACGATGTTCTCGAGCTGATTCTCGACCGAGGGCTTGTCATTGACGCCTTTGTGCGGGTCTCCCTCGTCGGAATCGAAATTCTCAAGATTGACGTGCGCGTCGTCGTGGCGAGCGTGGATACCTATCTGCGCTTCGCCGAGGCGTGCAACCGTCTGGACCTGGAATCGGGCCGCAAGGCGCCGAGTCAGCTCACCGACCTGGTCGGGGAGGCAACGGAAAGCGGCGCCAAAGGAAAGTCGAAAGGCGCGCTGACAGGAGCCGTTGAGGCATTCAGCGAATCCCTGCAGAAGGGCCAGGAGGGATCCGAGGAGGAGGCGGAAGAGCGTCCGGCACGGAAGTCTTCCAGCTCCACCAACCGCCGCACGGCCCGCCGTCGGGAGGACTGAACCATGGCCACCTACCTCTACGCCATCACCGGTGCCGACCACCCCTTGCGGCTGAACGACGTCGCCGGGGTCGGTGACCCGGCAGCGCAACTGCGCACCGTCAAGACGAAGGACCTGTGTGCCGTGGTCAGCGACGCACCGGCGGAACTACGGGCCAAGCGCCGCGATGTGGTGGCCCACCAGGACGTTCAGGAACGTCTGCTGGCCGACGGTGCCGCCCTGCCGATGCGCTTCGGGCTGGTCGGCCCCGACGACGATCAGGTGGCCTCCGTCCTGGAGGAACACCGCGACGCCTACACCCAGCGCCTCGCAGAGATCGCCGGCTGCCGCGAGTACCACCTCAAGGTCGCACGCGAGGAGGACGATCTGCTGCGGGAGATCGTCCAGGAATCCGCCGAGGTACGACGGCTCAACGAGCGCACCCGGCAGAACCCGGACGCGTACGACGACAAGGTGGCCCTGGGCGAGCTGATCTCGCAGGAGGTCCAGGCCCGCCAGGACCGTGCGCGTACGGACATCGTGGCCCTTCTGACTCCGGCCGCGGTACGCACCGCGGCCGTCGAACCGACGAAGCGTCACTTCCTCAGCGTGTCGTTCCTCGTGGAGCGGGAGAAGGCAGCGGCCTTCGCCGAGACGGTCCATGCGGAGGCCGAGAAGCGCGGTGACGCCTACACCTTCGATCTGCACGGCCCGCTGCCGCCGTACAGCTTCGTCTGACCTCGCGAGCGGAGATCCGTTGTCATGGGCCTCATCACACAGATCCTGACCCTGCCGCTGGCCCCGGTGCGGGGCACGGTCTGGGTCCTTGACCAAGTGGTGCTCACCGCCGAGCGCGAGTACTACGACCCGGCGCCGGTCCACGAGGAACTGGCCGCGCTGGAACAGCAGTTGCTGGACGGCACCCTCGGAGCCGACGAGTTCGACTCCCGCGAGGACGAGCTCCTGGACCGGCTGGAGTGGCTGGAGGCCCAGCAGCGTCGACTGCATACCGACTCCTGAGCACGGGGAGAACGAGGTGTACGAGAGATGATGAACAACGCCAAGATAGGTGTGGCCCTCGTAGGGGGCTACCTTCTGGGGCGCACGAAGAAAGCCAAGCTGGCCATCGGCCTGGGCATGTTCCTGGCCGGCAAGAAACTGAACCTGGATCCCCGGCAGCTGGGCACACTGGTGGCCAACTCACCGGTTCTCGGCCCCCTCAACGACCAGGTGCGCAAGGAGCTGGTGGACGCCACGAAGTCGGCCGCCGGCGCCGCGCTCACCCAGCGGATGAACGGTCTCGCCGACTCCCTGCACGAGCGGACCCTGGCCCTCGACGAGGGCGGGAGCGGCGGTGCGGGACGCGCGGCGGGCGATGCGGATCAGGAACCCGAGGACGAGCCACGGGACGACGCCGAGGACGTCGACGACGCCTCGGACGCCGCGGAATCCGAGAGCGAGAAGCCCGCCCCGCGCCGTAAGGCACCTGCCAAGTCGTCCGCGAACTCGGCCACGAAGACGGCGGCGAAGACCGCCACGAAGTCGGCGTCGGCCAAGAAGTCGACCGCCACCGACCGGTCGTCCAAGCCGCGGCGCTCGGCGTCGAGCACCTCCAAGAACTCGGGTAAGGCGGCGGCCGCGTCCTCCCGGGGACGCACCTCCACCGCCCCGGGGCGGAAGGCCGCCTCCGGTGCCCGCAACAAGGCCTCGAACAAGGCTTCCGGCGCGGCGCGCACGGTTGCCGACCGTGGGGGCAGCAATGGCTGAGTCCACCTTCAGCAAGATCAAGGACGAGGTGACCAAGAGCCCGGCGGCCGACCAGCTCAAGGAAGAGCTACAGCACTACCTCCAGGCCCGGGCGGAACACGCGGTCACCCAACTCGGCCACAAGCTGGGCGAGAGCGTCGGCAAGCTCGCCGAACCCGGCCAGGGACCCGGCGGCCTGGTGAACAGTCTGGCGAAGGGCGGCAAGGCTCTCGGCGAGGGCAAGTCGCCGCAGCAGGCGGCGCTGACCGCGGGCGCCTCCCACCTCAAGGACACCGTCAAGGACAAGATGAAGAGCCTGTTCGGCAAGGGCCGCAAGGGCGGCGGCGGCAAGTCCAAGAGCGTGACCATCGTCGAGGACATCGATGTGGGTGTCCCCGTGCGCGAGGCGTACGACCAGTGGACGCAGTTCCAGGAATTCAGCACCTTCGCCAAGGGCGTCGTCAGCGTCGAGAAATCCGATGACACCAGCAGCAACTGGAAGGTGAAGGTCGCCAAGTCCACGCGTAGTTGGCGGGCCAATGTGACCGAGCAGGTGCCCGACGAGCGGATCACCTGGACCACCGAAGGTGCGAAGGGCACGGTCAAGGGTGTGGTGACCTTCCACCGCCTGACCGACAACCTGACGCGGGTGCTGTTGGTTCTCGAGTACTTCCCCAAGGGCCTGTTCGAGAAGACGGGCAACATCTGGCGCGCCCAGGGCCGCCGGGCCCGGCTGGACCTCAAGCTCTACCGCAAATTCATCATGATGCGCGGCGAGGCCACCGATGGCTGGCGCGGTGAGATCCAGGACGGCGAGGTCGTGGTCGAGCACGATGACGCCGTCGCGGCGGAGGAGGAGGACCGGGAGGACGGCGAGCGCGGCTCCGATGACGTGCCCCCCGGGGACGACGAGGCCGACGAGGATGCCGACGCGGAGGACGAGGACCTCGAGGACGACGAAGACGCCGAGGACCTTGAGGACGCCGACGACGAGGGCGTGGACCACCACGACGTGGACGACCACGACGATCTCGCGCCGGAAGCCGATGCCGATGCCGACGAAGACGACCTCGAAGAGCCCGTCGACGAGGACGACGACCGCGGGGAGCCGCTCGACGAGGACGACGACCCGGCGGACGAGCGGGACCCGTACGACGAGGACGAGCCGCCGGCACCCCGCCGGGGCCGCCGTGCCGCCGTTGCCCGCTGACCCGTCCCGACCGCACAGACGAGGCTGATCATGTCCGATTCACTGGCCGGCCGTATGGGACCTTCCTCCGGTCCGTCCCCGTACGGCCGGCAGGGGGCTTCCGCCAACCTGGCCGACATCCTGGAGCGCGTCCTCGACAAGGGCGTCGTCATCGCGGGCGACATCCAGATCAATCTGCTCGACATCGAGCTGCTGACCATCAAGCTCCGGCTGCTCGTCGCCTCCGTCGACAAGGCCAAGGAAATGGGCATCGACTGGTGGGAACACGACCCCTCCCTCTCGTCCCGCGCCCGCCCGCCGCAGCAGGTCCCCGACGGGCGTACGCCGGCCGTCGGCGGTGACTCGCTGGCCGAGGAGAACCAGCAGCTGCGCGCCGAACTCGCCGCACTGCGCGCGGCCATCGGCTCCCCCGAGGGCTCCGGCGCACACCAGGCAGACCGTAAGGAGGAGCAGTGAACTGCCCCATGCCAGGAGCCGAGGAGACTGCCGCCTCGCCGCGCACCCTCGCCCATCCCGCTGACCAGCCCCCTGAACAGCAAGAATCCGACCGCTCCCGGATCTCGTACGTCTACGTCATCGGCCGCACCGGCACCGCCCTCGAGGCGTCGGCTTCTCAGCTGACCGGCCTGCGGGACGGCCCCCTCCGGACGGTCACCTCCGGCCGCCTCACGGCCCTGGTTTCCTCCGTCCCCGCCGACGCCTTCAGCGCGGAGGGCATGAAGGCGCAGCTGGAGGACCTGACACAGCTGGAGGCGATCGCGCGGACGCACCATGCCGTCGTCGAGGCCGCCTGTGCCGGGGCCATGGTGCTGCCCATGCGCCTGGCCACGGTGTATCTGGACGATGCCCGGGTGCGGTCGATGCTGGACGAGCGCGGCACCGAGTTCGACGCGCTGCTCTCCCGGCTCGAAGGCCATGCCGAAGTGGGGGTGAAGGTGTACGCGGACGCACGCGCGGCGGCCGCGGCCGAAGCCCCCGCGGCCGCGACCGGCGCCTCGGGATCTCCCGCGCCCGGCAGCCCGGCCCCCGCCGCGTCCGCGGTCAGCCCCGGCCGGGCCTACCTGCAGCAGCGGCGGGCCCAACGGCGTACGCATCGTGATGCCTACCGCGCGGCGGGAGCCGTCGCCGCCGATGTGCGGGTCCGGGTGGCCGACTTGGCACGGGACATGGTCGCGCACCGCCCGCAGCAAGGTGAGCTGGCGTCCGGTACCGGCGAGAACATCGCCAACGAGGCGTATCTGGTCCCCACGGACCGCATCGGGGAGTTCCACCGGGCCCTGAAGGGACTGGCCGATGGTGTCCCCGGCGTACGTGTCGAGATCACCGGTCCGTGGGCCCCGTACTCCTTCGCGACGCCGCCCGCGGAAAGCGGGAGCCCGTGAAAGGGAATGACCTTGAGGCCGCGTTCTCGGACGCCTCGTTCGTGGCGGACCACTCCGAGGAGGAATCTCTCGCCGGGCGGCAGATTGCTCTGATCGATCTCTTGGACCGTCTCCTGAACGGCGGCGCGGTCCTGACCGGAGATGTGGTGCTGTCCATTGCCGAGGTGGATCTTGTCCATATCAATCTGCGCGCGGTGATTCGCTCGATCACACCCGACAGTCCGGCCCCGTGGTGAAGCTCCGTGTTGACGCATCCGGGCTCCACCCCGCCTCCCCGAGGAGAAATTCCCAAGTGACGAGGGATACGCCATGACGCAGGAACCGGTGAATCCGGCCGCGCCCGTGAAGCCCGCCTTCGCGGAGGTGGCGCAGGCGGCGGCACGGGCATTCGACCTGGTGCCGGCCGGGGCCGAGGAGCGTCGGCACGGGCAGGACAGCAGCATCGCCCAACGGCTGAAGACCGACCCGGAGACGGTCGAACGCGATCTCATGAAATTGGTGCTGACCATCGTGGAGCTCTTGCGGCAGCTCATGGAGCGCACCGCACTGCACCGCGTCGACCAGGGCGATCTGAGCGAGGAGCAGGAAGAGCGAGTCGGGATGACGCTGATGATTCTCCAGGACCGTATGACGGAACTCTGTGAGCGCTACGGGCTCACGATGGAGGACCTCAATCTCGATCTCGGTCCCCTTGGCTCCCTGTTGCCGCGCGATGACGTCGGCTGACCGGCTCAGCAACGTCGCCCTCGTCGAGCGTCCCCGCTGAATTCCTGATCGGTGGCGCATACCTGACCGCTATCGCCCGACGCCGATGTTTCAACGGTGGTTGAACGGCAACACGCATTACCAGGGCCGCAGAGCACACCAGGTTCCGTCGCTCCCCCGCGGTAATCCGCAGCGCGTTGGCAAGGGCCGCTGCGGAAAGGCCGGACATCGTCCGGACCGCCGCCAAGGGCGCAAGCGCGCAGTCGACGCCCGGCCGGTGCCGGGCGGACCGGGGTCGTCGTACCGGGGGCGTCGGTCCCGCACTCGTCATCAGATCGGCGTCATGGTTTCTTCCATGCGCTCTCCCGTCCTACCTACACGGAGGTGCAGGGTTATGGTTCCGCTGCTTCTGGTTCTGCTTCTCGCGCTGCTTCTCTTCGGCGCCGGATTCGCGCTCAAGGCGCTGTGGATCGTCGCCGTGGTCGTGCTGGCATTCTGGCTGCTCGGCTTCCTCATGCGTTCGACCGGCGCCGGCGGCCGGCGCGGCCGCTGGTACCGCTGGTAGACGCCGGCCCCGATCCACTCGACGTCCCCGGCGGGCCGATCCCCTTCGGCCCGCCGGGGAACGGTATTTTCCGGCGGCCATTGCAACTGATGGGCCGTCACCCTACTCTTCCGGCACACCCCCACCGCACCGGGGCGCTCGTACGGTCTCACCCCTACGATCCGTGCGCGGTGCCGCGGGGCCGGCGCGCCGCGCGCCGGAGGGACAGCCATGTCCGACGACAGCGCTCGAAGAGCATCCTTCACCCGCCGCACGCTGCTGACCGGGGCCGCCGCCGCGGGGCTCGCCGCGGCAGCCGGATTGCAGCCCGCTCACCGCATTCCCGCAGGCAGTGCCGCGACCACCCTCACCCCTCCGCCCGGCTTTCCCGCGGGCATCCCGCTCTCCCAGCAAGCCTTCCGCAACTGGTCGTTGGAGATCATCGTCGAGGGGGTCTGGACCGCCTCTGCGCGCACCCCCGACGACGTGGTCGCTCTCGCCAACTGGGCCCATGAGCACGGCTACCGGCTACGGGCCCGGGGCAAGGGGCACACCTGGTCGCCGCTGGTGCTGCCCGCCGGGGCCGACACCAACCGCACGGTCATCGTCGACACCACGTCCCACCTCACCGCGGTCAGTGTGCACGGCGGCGGACCCGGGAGCGTCACCGCGCAGACGGGGGCGACCCTCGACACCATCCTCGCCCGCCTGGAGGAGGCAGGGCTCGGGCTCGCCACCACCACCGCGCCCGGCGACCTCACCATCGGCGGGGTGCTCGCCATCGGCGGCCACGGCACGGGACTGCCCACCGCCACCGAACACCCGCCCGCGGGGTCCGGCTTCGGCACCCTGAGCTCCCTGGTCACCTCCCTCACCGCCGTGGTGTGGAGCGCGACGGCGGGCCGCTATGTGCTCAAGACCTTCACCCGCTCCGACCCGGACATCCGCGCGTTCCTGGTCCATCTGGGCCGCGCGTTCCTCACCGAGGTGACGATGACCGCGGCGGCCAACACCCGGCTGCGCTGCCAGAATTGGTTCGATGTGAACGTGGGCACCGTCTTCGGTCCGCCCGGTACAGGCGGCCGCACGATCAGCTCCTACCTGGAGCGCACCGGACGCATCGAAGCGATCTGGTTCCCGTTCACCGACGTGCCCTGGCTGAAGGTGTGGAGCCCGGCACCGTCCAAGCCGCTGCTCGCCAAGCAGATCGACGTCCCGTACGCCTACACCTTTGCCAACCGTGTCACCGAGGAGATGTCGGGGCTGCTCGGGGAGATCGCCGCGGGCGGCGGCGACAAGACGCCCGCGTTCACCAAGCTCGCCATGTCCATCGTCGGGTCCGGGCTGATCGTCACCGGTACCTGGGACGTCTGGGGCTGGTCGAGAAACAGCCTGCTCTACGTCGAGCCGTCGACACTGCGGATCGTCGAAGCGGGGTGGGCGGTACTGACGTCCCGGGCGAATGTGCAGCGCGTGGTGGGGGACTTCCACTCCCGCTACCAGAGCGTGCTGACGGCGCATCAGAATCGGGGCTCGTACCCGGTCAACGGACCGATCGAGCTGCGTATCACCGGTACGGACCCCCTCGACGGTCCGCTGCTGTCCCCGGCGCGTGCCCGCGCCGACCACCCCGAGTGGGACACCGTCGTGTGGCTCGACTTCGCCACCTATCCCGGCACGCCCGGTGCGGCCCCCTTCTTCCGCGAGCTGGAACAGTGGATCTGGCAGACCTACACCGGCTCGTATGCGACCGTGCGCCCCGAGTGGTCCAAGGGCTGGGCCTACACGGACGGCGGGCCGTGGACGGACCCTGCCACCCTGGGCGGCACCGTCCCGGCCGCGTTCGAGGACTGGCGCACCGCCCGGGACACGCTGAACCGCCATGACCCGGCACGGGTGTTCTCCAACGCCTTCCTCGACACTCTGCTGCCCTGAGCGGAGCCCCGACCTGATCGGAGTCCCCCTGCGGCCAAAAAGCGCTTACGCCGCCGGGCCCGAGGAGCCGGGCGGCGCCCGGCCGAGTGCGGCGGCCCACCGTTCGGACCACCGGTGCAGACCCCGCCTCTCGTCGCAGGCATCTTTCCCGAGGAGAGCAGCGCTTCGATTTCCGAACCACTACACTCCCTTCACCGCTTCGAAATCCGAAGCGGTGAAGGGAGTGGTCAGAGTGGTCATGAGTGCACGCATCCCGCCCGTCGAAGCCCCCTGCTCCCCCGAGGCCGCCGCCGTACTGCGCCGCATGATGCCGGGCGACGAAGAGCCGCTCGCCCTGTTCCGGTTGTACGCCCGCAAGGTGCCGCTGGCCGAGGCACTGCACGGCTGGGGCTCGTACGAGCTCGGCCTCGGCCTGCGGGACCGGGAGGTCAAGCGATTCCGGGAGGTCCCGCTCCCGGACGGCAGTGCGGCGGAAGAGGGCGGCCGGTGAAAGTCGTTCTCCCCGCCTCGTTCTCCCGCCTCGTCCTCGCCACGTCGCCCTCGCCATGGCTGATGACGCCGTCATGACCGTCATGACCGTCATGACCGTCATGAAGGGCCGGAAGGACGGAGGGTGAGCGTGCCCTCCGGGGCACAGAGGACGCAGGGGTGGAAGCCGGAACCGATCCGGTCGAGGAGCGCTCGCAGCCATCGGGTGTCCTGGCGCGAGGCGTGCCACAGCCGCATGCGCCGGGCCTGAAGAGGGGTGATCCGCACCTCGTGGAGTCTGCCGGTGTCCGGGTCCACCGAGACGAGGCAGAGCAGCCGCAGGTCGTCCCGATATCGCTCGTAGCCGGTGATGCCCTCGTAGTCATCGATGAAGTCGCCGCACCCGTAGATCACGAGCTTCCCCCGGTACGCCTCCAGGGCGCGGGGATGGTGCGAGGAGTGTCCGTGGACGACATCCACGCCGCCGTCGAGAAGTGCGTGCGCGAAGGCGGCCTCGTCACGTGGCACGTGGTAGCCCCAGTTGGCACCCCAGTGGACGGAAACGACCGCGACATCGCCCGGCCGCTTCACCTGCCGTACCCGGCCGACGATCCCGGTCGCGGCGGCAGACGAGGGCCTGGCCACGAAGTCGACGCCGGCGCGGTCCCCGGTCGCGGCCCATGTTCCGGGGACGCCGCTGGACGGCATGCCGAAGGAGAAGACCAGGATCCGGCGGCCGCCTTCGAGGGGAATGACCGCCGGCCGGCGCGCCGCGTCGGCGTCCGCGCCCGCCCCGGCCGTCCGCAGCCCCGCCCCCGCCAAGGCGTCGAGGGTGTCCGCCAGTCCTTGGCGCCCGAAGTCCAGGACGTGGTTGTTGGCCAGCACGCAGACGTCGGGGCGGACGGCGGTCAGGCACGGAAGGTTCGCCGGGTGCATCCGGTAGTGGATCCCCTTGCCGGGGGCGAATTCACCGTCCGCCGTGACGCTGGTTTCCAGATTGACCACCCGGGCGGCGGGCGCGGCGATATCGAGCACCCGCAGTGCGTCCCCCCAGGGCCAGGCGAAGCCGACCGGACGGGGAATGGAGCCGTTCGCCGCCTCCGCCAGCTCGGCATAGGCCCGGGCGTCCCGCACGTAGCCCTCCCGCAGCTCCGGGTCTCCCGGGCACGGAAGGACCTGGTCGACGCCACGGCCGAGCATGACATCGCCGCAGAGGAACAGGGTGAGCAAGTCACTACCCATTCCCCCAGGTTAGAGCCCGTTGCCGGAGGTTTCGCGTCGCGGCGGCCCGCGCTCCGCCCGGCGGCGCCTCACGCCAGGAGACGTCCCGTTTCCCCCCGGCCGCCAGGCTGTTCTCCGCGCCTCCGAGCTGCACGGTTACGCGGCTGCGTCGAGGCTTCAGGGTCGTGGAGACCCGGCGTAGCGACGTGGAGGCGGAGCGATGTAGCGATGTGGCGACGTACCCATGTGGAGATGTAGCGACGTGACGCAGGCAGCAGTGCGCCACTCAGCAGACTTCACACCGCGGCACCGGGCCGGTCTGCCGGCTGTGCGACGCGACCGGATCAAGCGCCACGGGGTCCGTCGCCGTGACCGGAGCACCCGGGGCGACAGGGAGCGCCGTGCCCCGTCCGCCGGGCGGGGCCGCGGTGCGGGAACCGGCGGCCAGGATGCTGACGGTGTTGGCCGTCACGATGGCCGCGATGGCCAGCCAATCGATCGCGTGCAGGGTCTGGTCCAGGACGACGAGGCCGACCAGTGCCGCGAGGACGGGGTTGACGCTCATGAAGACGCCGAAGAAGCGGGCGGGGACCCGGCGCAGGGCGAGCAGGTCGGCGAGGAAGGGGACGGCCGAGGAGAGGATGCCGGCGGCCGCCGCATATCCCACGGCGCTCGCGGTCGGCGGGTGGTGGGCGAGCACGGTGAGGCCGACGGGTAGGTACAGCAGGGCGGAGATGCCGGCAGCGGCGGCCGATCCTTCGGTGCCCGGCAGGCGGGCGCCGACGAGGCGGTTGAGCAGGATGTAGCACGCCCAGCACACGGCGGCGAGCAGGCCCAGCGCGATGCCGGCGTAGTCGGTGCTCGGCTGCGGGCGGGCCAGCAGGACGACGGCAGCCCCCGCGACGAGGGCGCACAGCAGGTCGGCCAGGCGGCGGGAGGCTGCCAGGGCCACGGCCAGCGGCCCGAGGAACTCCAGTGTCACCGCCAGGCCCAGGCCGATGCGGTCGATCGCCGTGTAAAGGGACAGGTTCATCGTGGCGAACACCGCCGCCAGGCACAGCACCGGCCACCACTGCCGCCAGGTGAACGAGCGCAGCCGCGGCCGGCCCACCGCCACGAGGACGAGGCCGGCCACCCACTGCCGTACGGCCACCACACCGGCCGGCCCGATCACCGGAAACGCCAGTGCTCCGGTGGCGGCACCGATCTGGTTGGAGAGTCCGCTGCCGCACATCATCGCCACGCCTGCCGCACGGCCCGGGTGCGCCGCCGATCCCCCGTGAGCGGCCTCGGGGTACGGCCGGCCTTGAGTGCTCCTTCGCATGCAGGGCAGCATCCCTCCGCGCAGATCCATACGTAAAATGCATGCACGTACTCATCGATGCGCTGTGGTTATGGATCTGCAAAATGGCTCTGCCTATGGAACTGCGGCATCTGCGCTGTCTGGTGGCGATCGTCGATGCCGGTGGCTTCACCGATGCCGCCATCGACCTCGGTGTCTCGCAGGCGGCGGTGTCCCGCACGCTCGGTTCGCTCGAAGACGCCCTGGGGGTACGGCTGTTGCACCGCACGAGCCGGAATGTCATCCCCACCACGGCAGGCGTTCAGGTGCTGGCGCGCGCCCGGAAAGTGCTGACCGAGGCCGACAACCTCATCCGGGAAGCCACCACCGGTCATACGCGGCTGCGCATCGGCCACGCATGGTCGGCCATGGGCCGGCACACCGCCGAGTACCAGCGCCGTTGGGCCGCCCGCTACCCCGACGTCGAGCTGCACCTGATCCGCACCAACTCCGCCACCGGTGGCCTGGCGGAGGGCCTGTGCGACCTCGCCGTGGTCCGCACCGCCTTCGATGACGCCCGCTTCGCCAGCGCCGTCGTCGGCCACGAACGCCGCTACTGCGCCATGGCCGCCGACGACCCCTGGGCCAGGCGCCGTTCCATCGCCCTGTGCGACATCCGCGAACGCACCTTGCTCATCGACCGGCGCACCGGCACCACCACGGCCGACCTGTGGCCCGCATCAGCGCGCCCCGTCGTCGAGCACACCCAGGACATCGACGACTGGCTCGCGCTGATCGCCACCGGCCGCACCGTCGGCATCACGCCGGAGAGCACCGTCAACCAGTACCGGCGCGACGGAATCGTCTTCCGGCGGCTGCGGGACGCGGCACCCATCGCGGTGCACCTCATCTGGCGACGCCATGACCCGCATCCGGCGACCCACGCTGCCGTCGCGCTGCTCACCGACCTCTACGGACAGCGGAAGTGACCGACTGCGCCGGGCTTCATACCACTCCCCCGGCAGCGTCCGGTACCGATCAGCCGGGCCTCCCGTCACCCCCTCTTCCCCGCACCACCGGAAACGGACGGGCACGTCATGACGGAACCCACCACCGCCTTGCAGGAACAGGTCTCGGCTCTCGGGCCGTTCTTCACCTTCGAGACGCACGCCGCGGGGTCGGAACTCGTGTCTCCCTGGCGGAAGTTGAGCGAGGTGGCGCGGGTGGAGAGCGGGGTCCTGGAGGAGCGGGTCGCCTCGGTGCGGGCCGCTCTCGCCGCCGGGGGTGGGCGACCGGCCGAGGCCGTCGAGCTGCGCGTGGCCGCGTCGGTGGCGCATCTGGGGCTGGTGGCGCGGGTCGTGTCACCGATGCTCGGCCTGGCCGCGCTGCACCGCCTGCCGCCGCGGCCGCCCACGCTGGACGAACTGCGGTGGCACTCCGGCCTCGGTGGCGCGTTCGCCCTGTCGCTGCCGCGGGAGACGGTGGCCGCCGTTGCCGCGGGTGACGCCGTCGCCACGGATGACGCCGGATCCGTCGCCGGTGCCCGTGCTGCCGCGGCCCTGCTGGCGGGGCCGGGCCGCGATCTGGTGGACGCCGTCGCGGCCTTCTCGGTGTCCCGGCGCATTCTGTGGGGCAATGTGGCCTCGGCGGTGAACGGCGCGACCGCGGGCATCGTGTCGGCAGCACCGGCCCTGGCGCGGCCCGCCCGCACCGCGGCCCTGCTGATGCTGCGCCAACCGCAGCTCCGCGACGCCCACACCCTGGATCCGCGCAACGGGCGCTTCCGGCGCAGGAGTTGCTGTCTGATCTACCGGGCCGCACCGGACGCCGCGGGCGCCGTGTGCGGCGATTGCGTCCTCGTACGCCGATAGGGCGTGCGCGGTGGCGCCCGGTCAGCCGACGTGGACGCGGGGGCGGCGGTCGCGGTCGGGTTCGGCCTCGCGCAGGACCTCCCGGGTGACGGGGGCGACTTCGCCCTGGCCGAAGAGGAAGAAGCGGAGGAACTGGGCGAAGGGGTTGCCCTCGGTCCACTCGAAGTAGATGTGCGGCCGCGCACCGGTGAGATCGCGGGCATGCAGCAGCAGAGCCGCCAGCGCGTTGGAGACGGTGGAGCTGTCCATGACGAGCACCCGGAAACGGCCGTGCAGCACCTCGCCGCGTACGCGTAGTTCGCTCTCGAATTCGGACGGGTCGCCGACGGTGACCTCGACGAAGATGAAGTCGTCGTCGACCGGGAGGTCGTTGTCCGTACGGATCTGCTGGAGCTTGTCGCGGTACTCGGACAGATCGCGCTGGTCGGGCTCGTTGGCGATGAAGCGGATCTTGCGGTGGGCGGTGTCGCGGATGAACCGCTCGGCCTTCTCGTCGAGCACGACGCTGGTGACGCGCAGTTCGAAGGCGCGGGCGAGGCGGGAGAGGAACGAGACGAGGATGATGCCGGCGATGAAGCAGGCACCGATCTTCACGCCGTCGGGGCGCTCGATCACATTCGCCACGGTGGTGTAGAGGAACACCACGGAGATGACGGCGAAGCCGATCGTCCAGCCGTGCTCGCGGGCGCGCCGGGCGGTGATGGTCACGGCGATCGCGGCGGAGCTGATCAGGACCAGGACGCCGGTGGCGTAGGCGCCGCCCTGGGCGTCCACATCGGCGTCGAAGAGCCAGGTCACCAGGAAGGCGACCAGGGTGAAGACCAGCACCATCGGGCGGACCGCCCGCGCCCAGTGGGGTGCCATCCCGTAACGCGGCAGGTATTGCGGCATCAGATTCAGCAGACCGGCCATGGCCGAGGCGCCGGCGAACCAGAGGATGGCGATGGTGGAGACGTCGTAGACCGTGCCGAAGAGGGAGCCCAGGTACTCGTGGGCCAGATAGGCCAGGGCGCGCCCGTTGGCCGCTCCGCCGGGCTTGAATGCGCCCGCGGGGATGAGCAGGGTCGTGATGAAGCTGGTGATGATGAGGAAGACACTCATGATCACGGCGGCGGTGGTGAGCAGCTTCTTCGCACCCCGGATCCGGCCTTTGGGGCGCTCCTCGGTGTCGTCGGGGTCGCCCTCGATATGGGGCATGACGGCCACACCGGTCTCGAAGCCGGACAGGCCCAGTGCCAGCTTCGGGAAGACCAGCAGCGCCACACCGATCATCGCCGGCACGCTGCCGTGCTCGGCGGTCAGCGCATGGGACCAGTCGGTGACGACCTGCGCCGTGGTGGCCACATGCCACAGCCCGACGACGACCACGACCGCATTGAGCCCCAGGTAGAGGCCCACCAGGACGATCGCCACCCCGATGGCCTCCAGGAAACCCTTGAGGAACACCGCACCGAGCAGGGCGACCAGGATCAGCGTGATGACCAGCTGACCGTTGTGCAGGGCGCTGGTGAGGTGGGGGTTCTCCACCAGGTGGGTGGCGGCGTCGGCCGCCGACAGGGTGATGGTGATGAGGAAGTCGGTGGCGGCGAAACCCAGCAGGGTCAGCACGAACAGCTTGCCCTGCCAGAAGGACAGCAGCCGCTCCAGCATCGCGATCGAGCCCTGACCGTGCGGGCTCTCCCTCGCCACCCGCCGGTACACCGGCAGCGCGCCGGCCAGCGTCACCAGGACGAGGACCAGGGTGGCGATCGGTGACAGGGCGCCTGCGGCCAGTGCGGCGATGCCCGGCTGATAGCCGAGTGTCGAGAAGTAGTCCACTCCGGTCAGGCACATCACCCGCCACCACCGCTGGCCGCGGTGGGCGCCTTCCGGCGCGGCGTGCGGCCCCGGGTGGTGCTTGGCCATGTCGGCCAGGCCCTCCAGCATCCACGCGCGCAGGCGATGCCGTGCTGCGTCCCCGGGAGGAGATCCGGCGGAGGCGGCCATCGTGTGCTCCTGTCGTACCGCGAAAGCATCCGGCCATCGGGGAGACGGCCACGTCAGCGTACGTAGTGCGGACGTCGTGACCGTGGTGCTCGGCCCTGTGGCGCGTTCGTGTCCCGGCGCCGCGGCGGCAGCCGGGTGTTCAGACGGGGAGCCCCGCGCCCCGGCGGGCCGGCTTTCCGGTGAGGTGGTGCACGTACTCGTCCTCCAGCCGGAATCCCGCGGTCCAGGCGAGGAGCCGGCTGGGGCGGTTGTCGCGGGAGCAGGTCCAGCTCGGGGTGTGGCCGCGAGCGGCGATGTCCCGGCACAGGGCGGTCACACAGGCCAGGGCCAAGTGCTGACGACGGTGTCCGGGGAGGGTGAAGCAGGCGATGTCCTCGTATCGGGTGCCGCGGAAGTAGGTGCAGGCCACGGCGAGTACCTCGTCCGTCCGGACGACGGCCCAGCCGAGTCCGGACGCGGCGAGACCGGCCGCGCCGCCCCAGCTGGCGTGCACCCACGCCGCGTCCGGAGGGAGGCCGGCCAGCGCCGTGGCGTCCCCTGGTGCCAGCCGGCGCACCGTCACACCGTCCGGGGTGCGCGGCGCCGGTACGGGTTCCCGGTGCAGATACAGCATCCGCTCCCACGGCACGACCAGGTCGAAGGCGCCGCCCAGCGCCGGCAGGAAGCGGGCGGGGGCCTGCACATAGTGCGCGCCGAAGACGGCGAGGGCGTCCGGGGCCAGGGCGCCCGGGTCGCCGCGGAGGAGTACATGGTCCGCGCACGCCACGGCCAGGGCACGTGGGCCGGCGGCGCGGTCGGCCCACCAGCGGCCGGCGCCACCGGCCCGTACGTGTTCGGCCAGCGCCGCCGTCCCGGGGGCTCCGGCGGCGAACCAGCGGGCGAGCGGGGGGAGTTGGTCCGGGGCGAGTTCGATCACAAGGGTTCCTCGGGTGGTCGCGGCCTGCCGCCTCGGTGCCGGTGCGGCCGTGCGCCAGGGCGGTGGCGCCGCGCTCGGCGGGCTGTCGGACGGACCGGGGGCCGGTGCCGGAGGCCCACCGGCCACGAGGACAGTACGGGAGGAACCGGGCAAGTCTCGCGTTATCCCTTCCAGGGACGGGAACGGGTACGCCGAACGGACCCGTCAGGTCCGTGCCTGCGACGTACCGCGGCACAAAGACGGCCGGAGAGTTCAGCGTGTCGCCGGGCGGATCCGCTCGGTGAGCGTCCAGGAGCGTGGCCCGGAAACCTTGTGGTGGTGTGCCAGAGTGGGAGGTGGACGGGCGCCGCGGTCGATGCGTGCGAGAGAGGGCGGCCTGTCATGTCCCTACAGTCGGATCGCCCCGGCGCGATCACCACATATCCCAGGTCCACGCCCCGGCGGAGCGCGGAGTACGAGGACCTGTTCGATCAGGCTCCGGTGATCTTCGCTGCGCTGAGCGGCCCGTCGCATCTGCTGGAGGCGGCGAATCCGGCTTTCTTCGAGGCATTCGGCGGCGACCGCAACGGGACCGGCGCGCCGCTCGCCGACCTGGTTCCGGAGCTGGCGCCACAGGGCGTCATCGACCGGCTCGATGCGGTGTACCGCACCGGCACCCCGTACCGGGCCCGCGGCGGACGGCTGGTGCTCGGTGCGCCGGGGACGGAGCGGGAGGGGTTCTTCGACTTCACCTACGAGCCCCGCCGGGACGCGGTCGGCGAGGTCGACGGGGTGGTCGTGATCGCGGTGGAGACCACCGTGTACCACCACGCCCAGCTCCTCGCGGCCGAACAGCGCATCCTGCTGGAGCAGATCGCCCGCGACGCCCCGCTGGGCGACATCCTGACCGGCATGGCGCGGGCCATCGAGGAGCTGTCACCGGAACTGATCGTCTCGGTGCTGCTGGCCGATCCCGAGGGCCGGCATCTGTGGCACGGCACCGGCCCGGGCCTGCCGGACTTCTACAACGAGGCGATCGACGGGATAGCCATCGGTCCGGACGTCGGCTCGTGCGGCACCGCCGCGTATCTGCGGGTGCCGGTGATCGTCACCGATATCGCCACCGATCACCGGTGGGACGGCTACCACGACCTGGCCGCGCGGGCCGGGGTCGCGGCGTGCTGGTCCACCCCGATCCTGGCGACGGACGACCGGCTGCTGGGCACCTTCGCGATGTATCACCGCGCTCCCAAGGCCCCCGAGGACAAGGATCTGGCCCTCAGCGCCGCGTTCGCCCGTATCGCCGCGCTGGCCATCGAGCGTCATCAGGCCATGGAGGCCCGCCGCGCGGCCCAGAAGCGGGAGAAGGAGGCCCGTGAGGACCTGGCCTTCGTCCTGGACGCCAGTACGGCCATCACCCGCGAGCTGCACTACGCCGACTGTCTCCAGTGCCTGGCCCGGCTGACCGTGCCGACCTTGGCCCCGCTGTGCAGCGTCCATGTCATCGAGGACGGGCGGACCCGGCGGATCGCCGTGGCCGCCGCCTCCCGGGCCGAGGAGGACCTCCTCGCCTCCCCCGTCCTGCGGGACCAGGTCGACAAGGCGGTTGCCCGCGTCCTGGCCTCGGGCACCACGGAGTCGGACCACGCCGGCTCCTCGTCCGGCGGCGGCCCCGTGCTGCCCGGCGTCACCGGTTACGTCTGCGCCCCGCTGGCCACCCGCGGCCGCACCTTCGGCGCTCTGACCCTGCTGGCCACCGACCGGCCCCTGGACGGCCATGTCATCGCCCTCGCCGAGGAGCTGGCCCGCCGGGCCGCTTCCAGCGCCGACAACGCCCACCAGTTCAGCGACCGCGTCCAGCTGGCCCGCGACCTCCAGGCCGGGCTGCTGCCTCCGGAGCTGCCAAGGATCCCGGGCGCCGATCTGGCGGCGTCCTACTACCCCGCCGGGGAAGGGCTCGACGTCGGCGGCGACTTCTACGACGTGTTCCCGCTCCCGGACGACCGCTGGGCGTTCATGATCGGGGATGTGTGCGGGCGCGGTGCCCTGGCCGCGACCACCACCGGCATGGTCCGTCACACCGCACGCGCCGCCGCCCGGCTGCTGCACGACCCGGCTGCCGTGGTCGCCGCCATCAACACCGCACTGACCGGGAACGCTCTCGACGAGGACTACTTCGTCTCACTCGTCTACGGCGAGCTGCGGCACACCCCGTCCCACCTCGCGCTGGAGCTGATCCGCGCCGGCCACGTCCCGCCGCTCGTGCGCCGCACCGACGGGACGGTCGAACAACTCGTCCAGTCGGGCCTGCTCCTGGGGATCGCCCCCGCCTTCGACGGCGCCGTCTGCCGGCTCGACCTCTATCCGGGCGACAGTCTGGTGCTGGTCACCGACGGCATCACCGAGGCCCGCTCCGCCGCCGGCGAGTTCTTCGACGAACGCCGTCTGGCCGAGGCCCTCCTCGCCCTCCCGACCCCGCTCTCCGGTGCGGGCGCTCTCATCGAGGCCATCCATACCGCGGTGACCGCTTTCGCGGGTCGTTCCACCCCCGATGACCAGGCCGCTCTGGTCCTCACCGCCACCTGACAGCCGGCCCGGCGCCCACCGACGGACACCGCTCCGGCCGGTCCGCACACCGCCCGGCCACGGGTCCCGGACCGGGGCACAGGGCCCCGGCCGGTGACGAAGGCCGCGCTCCCTCTGCCCTTCCCCGGGCCACGTGCCTATTTTGGCTTCATGGACCCCGTGCCGCGTGCCACCCCCGACGACACCAACCCGCTGCGCCGGCTCTCCCTGGACGACCTGCGGCTGCGTACGAGCATGAAGTGGCGTACCTACCCGGACGATGTGCTGCCGCTGTGGGTGGCGGAGATGGACGTGCCGCTCGCCGTACCGGTCGCCGAGGCCATCACGGCTGCGGTGGCGCTCGGCGACACGGGCTATCCGGCCGGGACGGCGTACGCGCGGGCGCTGGCCGACTTCGCACGGGCGCGATGGGACTGGGACGGGCTCGCCGTGGAGCGCACGGCGATCGTGCCCGATGTGATGCTGGGTATCGTCGAGGTGCTCAAGCTGCTGACCGGCCCGGGAGACGCGGTGGTCGTCAACTGCCCCGTCTATCCGCCGTTCTACCAGTTCGTGACGCATATGGACCGGCGCGTGGTGGAAGCGCCGCTGGGAGCGGCGGGGCGGATCGATTTCGCCTCGCTGGAGCGGGCGTTCCGGCACGCGGTCGCGGACGGGGGCCGGGCCGCTTACCTGCTGTGCAGCCCGCACAACCCCACCGGCACCGTGCACGACGCCGAGGAACTGTCCGCGGTCGCGGCGCTCGCGGACAGATATGGCGTACGGGTCGTCGCCGACGAGATCCACGCTCCCGTGGTGGCCCTGGACGCCGGTTTCGTGCCCTACTTGAGCGTGCCCGGGGCGGAGAGCGGTCTGTCGCTGATGTCGGCCTCCAAGGCGTGGAACCTGGCCGGTCTCAAGGCGGCGCTCGCCGTCGCCGGGCCCGCCGCGGCCGACGAGCTGGCCCGCATCCCGGAGGAGGTCAGCCACGGCCCCAGTCACCTCGGCATCATCGCCCACACCGCCGCCCTGCGGGACGGCGGTGACTGGCTCGACGCGGTGCGCGCCGGCGTCGACGACAACCGCCGGCTGCTCGCCGGCCTGCTGGCCGAGCGACTCCCCGAGGTCCGCTACCGCCCCGCCGCCGGGACGTATCTCGCCTGGCTCGACTGCCGCCCGCTCGGTCTCGGTGACGACCCCGCCGCGGCCTTTCTCGAACGCGGCAGAGTCGCCCTCAGCCCCGGTACCAGCTTCGGCACCGGCGGCGCCGGTCACGTCCGGCTCAACCTGGCGACCTCGCCCGAGCTGCTCACCGAGGCCGTACGGCGCATGGCCGTCGCGCTGACGTGACCGGGGCGCCCGGCCGGGCTCGCGGCTTCCGTCCCCCGAGGGAAGGAACCACCGGACCGGGCAGCCGGCCACCCCGCCACCGGCCCTCCTCCACACCGCAGTTGAGAGGGCCGTTTTTGGATTGCGGGGAGTTTCTCCATACGATCCGGCGATGATCACAAGAAAACGGCTGGCGGCCGGGCTGTGCGGCCTGCTGGCCGCGATGACCGTCGCGTCGGCCCCCACACCTGCCGCGGCCGGTGAACCGGATGCGAAGTCTTCCCCCAAGGTCGAGTTGACGCTCGATGTCAGCGGCTCGATGCGGGCGCGTGACATCGACGGGCAGAGCCGGATGGCCGCGGCGAAGCAGGCGTTCAACGAGGTACTGGACGCGGTACCGGACGAGGTCCAGCTCGGCATACGTACCCTCGGCGCCAACTACCGCGGCGAGGACCGGAAGGTCGGCTGCAAGGACACCCGGCAGCTCTACCCGGTCGGTCCGCTGAACCGGACCGAGGCGAAGACCGCGGTGGCCACGCTCGCCCCCACCGGCTGGACGCCCATCGGACCGGCCCTGCTGGGCGCGGCCGACGACCTCAAGGGCGGCGACGCGACCCGCCGGATCGTCCTCATCACGGACGGCGAGGACACCTGCGCCCCGCTCGATCCCTGCCAGGTGGCGCGTGACATCGCCGCCAAGGGGATCCATCTCACCGTCGACACCCTCGGGCTGCTGCCGGACGCCAAGACCCGCAACCAGCTGAGCTGTATCGCCGAGGCGACCGGCGGAACCTACACCTCGGTACAGCACACCAAGCAACTCCGGGACCGAGTACACCAGTTGGTGGACCGCGCCGCCCATCCCGTGGCCCCTCCGGTGGCGACCGAGGGCGCGCAGCAGTGCGCCGACGCCCCCGAGCTCAAGGCCGGTCTCTACAGCGACCGGGAGAAGTTCGCCGAGCACCGCTGGTACCGGGTGAACGTCCGGCCCGGCCAGGAACTGCGTGCTTCGGTGAGCCTCGCCGCGGACCGTGCCGTGAACAACGACTACGGCGTGCTGCTGCGGGCCTCGACCGTGCACGGCCGGGAGATCGTCCGCGGGTCGGAGGCCGGCGACGGCCGTACGGATGTGATCTCCTCCGGGCTGCGCTACCCGAAGGCGCCAGTCGCCTCCGGGGACGACGACAAACCGGCGGCGGAGACCGTCTGCCTCCAGGTCAGCAACTCCTTCTCGGCACCCGCCTCGGTCAAGACCGACCCGGGCCTGCCCGTCGAGCTGACCGTCGACCTGGTGGACGGGCCCGACGACGCCTCCGACGCGGCCTTCTTCGGCCTCGGACACGGCTGGTGGCTGCTGGGCTCACTGGTGCTCAGCGGGCTCGTCGCCGGTCTGCTGTGGGGCTGGATATCCCGTTGGCGCGTCACCGTCTGGAGGACCAACTGATGCGCACCCTACGCACACTGATGACCGTGGTGCTGGCCGGCGCCGGTCTCCTCGGCCTGGCGGGAACTGCCGTCGCCGACAGCCCGTCCCCCGGGCCGAGCGCCGGCGCGGAGGAGACCGCCGCTCCGACCGAGGCGGGTACCTCCTTCCGCACGGCGACCGCCATCAAGCCGGATCAGCGGGCCACGGCCGACGCGTCCACCGGCGACTACCTCTACTGGGTGCTGCCCGTGGACGCGGGACAGCGCGCCACCGTCAAGGCCAAGGTGACGCTCCCACAGAGTGCCCGGCACGGTGCGGCGACCTGGCAGCTCGACGTCTACGACGGGCTGCGCCGCCATCAGGCCTGCATGTACGGCGCCCGGACCAGGACCGCGGTCCAGGAAGCGGGATCCGTCGAGCTGTCCTGCACCCTGCGCACGGTCCGCGCCTGGGCGGAACCGTGGTCGAACGATCCGCTGCCGGGCAGCTACTACGTCCGCCTGACGGTCGTCGATCTGCCCAAGGAGGACCTCGGCCTGCCGGTACACGCCGAGGTCGACGCCACCACGGCCGACACCGGCGGCGCCCACGCGGTGGACGGCACACTCGCCGCGCCCCTGGTGCCCGGCGCCTCCACCGCGACACCGCAGGCCCAGGAGAGCACCGCCCCCGGGGAGCCTGCGGCCCTGGGCGAGCCGGACGGCGGCTGGTCCTCCGGCGGGTGGTCCGACCGCTGGCTCTGGACCGCTGCGGGCGGGCTGCTCGCGGCCCTGGCCGGCCTCGCCGGCTACCGCTTCACCCGGGGCTCCGGCCGCCCGCCACAGGTGCCACCGGGCGTCTGAACTGCCGGGGCGGCCATGGCACGGGCCGTGGCCGCTCCACCCCGGGGACCGCTGTCTCTGTCCTCAACAACTCTCATCCCGGCAGGTTGAGTTCACCGGTCGCGGCCAGGGTGGCGCGGCCGGTGATGCGCGGGGTGTCGCCGGTGACGGTGACCCGGATGCGGGAGGGCCGGCCGAGCGCATGCCCCTGCACGACGGCCAGTTGGTCACCTGCCCGGCCGTGCCGGCGCAGGAGGCAGGCGAGCGGACCGGCGGCGCTCCCGGTGGCCGGGTCCTCGGTGATACCGGCGACCGGGTTGACGAAGCGGGCATGCACCCCGGCGTCGGGCTCGGCCGGGTCGAGGGCGTACAGGTACACACCCTGGCCGCCGACCTCGGGCAGCAGCGCCCGCAGCCGGGCGGCATCCGGACGCGCGGCCTCGACGACGCCACGGCTTCGGAGCCCGACCATCAGATGGGCGGCGCCCGTGGAGACGACCTGCGCGACGGGAAGTCCGTCTGCCGCCCCCAGTCCGTCGCCGTCGACCCCGAGTGCCTCGGCAAGGGCGGCCAGGTCGGTCAACTCAGCCCCGTATTCGGCCGCCCGCTGCTCCAGGGTGACCTCGATACGGCCGTTCCCGTCCGCGGTGATCTCGACCGGCAGCACCGCGGAACCCAGCTGCTGGTGCCAACGCCCCGCGCCGCCGTGGGGGCCGAGCCGGCCCGTGGACGCCAGCCACCACCAGGCACCGAGGGCATTGTGGCCGGCTCCGGACACCTCGATGCCCGCCGCGGTGAAGGAGCGCAGCCGCCAGGTGGCGCCGGGCTGCGCAGGCCGCAGCAGAAACGTCGTCTCCGCCTGGTGGAACTCGCGGGCGATGCGGGGCAGCAGCCCTTCGGGCAGCGCATCGGCGTCGGGAACGAGAGCCAGCGGATTGCCTTCCAGCGGCTGCTCGGTGAAGACATCCACCAAGGCGAACGGGATGCTGTCGGCCATGGGTCGAGCTCCTCTCGGCGAGGTCGGTCCGCGGCCCAGGCTACGTGCTGCCCTGCTCCCCGGGCCCTGCTCCCTTGGCGCTGCTCCCTTGGCGCTGCTCCCCGACGGGACGGCGCCGTGGTCAGCCGCCCGTGCCCCGGGAAACCACGCAACCGGGGCGCGGTGGGAACCGGGGAACGGGGCGGCAGGAAACCGTCAGCGGGCGGCAGGAACCGTCAGCGGTCAGCAGTCACAGCAGCTACAACCGTCACAGCAGTCGCAACCATCACAACAGCTGCAGCTGTCGCAGCAGTCGCAGCAATCGCAGTCCCGGCAGCACCCTTCGCGCTTCTTGCGCGACCACGGGCCCTCGTACTCCTCCGCGCAGCAGAGTTGGCAGGTGCAGCACAGCCCGATGGCGACCGCGCAGCCGGCGAAGAAGCCACGGGGCTTCTTCGGCTGGTGCGGGAACTGCGGCATCCCGCCGTCATCACCACCGGAGCCACCACCATGGCCGCCATGACCGCCACCATGACCGCCGCCCGGACCGCCGGGGCCCATCGGACCGCCGTTGTACGGATTCTGGGGCCCGTTCAGATACTGCCCGCCTTGGGCGTACGGGCCACCGGCGGGTACCTGGCCGGGCTGGGGAGGCTGCCCGTATCCGTTCCCGTACGGGTTCCCGCCCTGGCCGTCGTACGGGCCCTGCGCTCCGTGCCCCTGGTGGGAGCAGGCGGCCGTACCGAAGGCACGGTCCACCGACCGGCGCAGTTCGTGCACCAGCAGCACATGCACCAGGGTGGAGTCGGCGAACTCCACATCGCGCAGCGCGAGGCGGATGCCGTGCAGTGCGTCGTCGCACAGCCGGCGGGCCTGCGCGGGGGTGGCACCTGTGGCGGCGAGCGGGTTCCAGGCGCCCTCGGCGGCGTCCGCCGCACGGTCCTCCACGGCGTCGAGAAGATGGGCCAGCCGTCCGAAGAGCCGCCCGGCCTCGGCGAGCGGTGCGGCGTTACCGGGGCGGCCCGCCAGCACCGCGGTGTGGGCGAAGGCCGCGGCGGTCGCCGTCTCGGTCGGTTCGGTGATGACCGTCAGCGGTGTGCCGGGCCCGGCCAACTCCTCGATGCCCAGCTGCCGGTCGACCGCGTCGACGAGTACGGCGGTGTCGAAGCCGACGGTGGCGCCGGTGCGCGCCCCGGCCCGGCCCCATCCCGCGGCGACCTTGCGCGCGGCGGCGGCCACGGGACGGCGGCGCAGCGCTCCGTTCCCGTCGGCGACATGGTCGCGTATCTTCGCCGAGGCGAGTACGAGGGAGACCGATGCCGCGAGGCGGGCGCCCTCCCCCTTTGCCACCGAGGCGGTGCGCATACCCCGCAGCGGGCAGGGCCCCGCGGTGCGGCGGCGGGCCTCCGCGGGACCGGACTGAGCATCCGTCAGCACGGAGATGATCAACCCGTCATAGTTCGTGACGACGCGGGCGAACTGCCCGTGATCGCCGCGCAGCGCGAGACAGAGACCGCACAGATGGGCCATCCACTCCGCTTTGAGTCCTTGTGACAGGCGATGCGTGCATGGCCTGACGATCCCGAACATGTGGAAACCCCCGTAAGACGTCGGCGTGGACCGGCCCGAGCCGGCGCTCGCCGGCAGCGGCAGGAAATCGTACCGATCGCGCCGCTGACCTGGACACACACCCCTTGTGCGATCCCGAAGCGACTGACGTGCCGTCACCTCAACGGTGCCGGAGGGCCGTCGGCCGGGGCCGTGCCCGCGGCGGCCCGCCACCCGCCCCGGGGCGCTCTTCGGCCGCGTCCCGGTGGCGTGGGTCCGTACACCTAGCCCTCACGGTAGTGAGGCGGCCGCTCCGCCGGGGCCAGGGGAAGCACCGGCGGAGCGATCGCGGGCCCAGGTCCACAGGAAGGCCGGGCCAGGCCGGGAATCGGGGAAAATCCCGCGGCACACCCCTATGTACGGACCGCGCCCCGGGATCATTCAGCCGGTTTCCGGATTCGTGGGAGTACGGTGCGCCGACGCGTCAGACCGCACCGGGCTCGGCCGGCCCCGCCCCCGGATGGTGGCGCAGACGCGCGGCGAGGACGGCGACATCGTCCTCGGCGTGCAGGCCGTCGAGGCGGAGCAGAACCTCGTCGAGCACCTCCGTCACGCCCGCCCCGGCAGGCATCCGCACCCCGGCCAGCCGGGCCAGCGAGGCGTCGATGTCTTCGCCGCGCCGCTCGACGAGACCGTCGGTGAACATCAGCAGAGTGTCGGCGGGGGTGAGGGTGCGGGAGACGAGTTCGTAGCCCCCGGCCCCGGTGCCCAGGGGCGGGCCGACGGGGACATCGACGAGGCCGGCGACGCCCTCACGGCTGAAGACCGCCGGAGGGAGGTGGCCCGCGCTGGCGAAGGCGGCGATCCCGCGCGCCGGATCGACCCGGGCCAGCAGACAGGCCGCCGGACGCCGGGACTCGTCCCCGGCCACGGCGGCGTCGAGTTGGCGCAGCACACGGTGCGGCGGCAGATCGGTGGAGGCGATATAGCGGAGGTGGGAGCGGTAGGCGTTCATGTCGACCGCCGCCTCGAGCCCGTGTCCCATGACGTCGCCCATGACCAGCAGGGTGCGCCCGTAGTGGAGCCGCACCGTCTCGAACCAGTCGCCGCCGACCAGGGCGTGGCCGCCGGAGGGCAGATAGCGGGTGGCGAGTTCGAGGTTGGGGTGCGGCCGGCCGGGCTCCGCGAGGAGCGCCCGTTGCAGGTCCATCGCCGTGCCCTGTACAGCGGCATAGCGGCGGGCCTGGGCGAGCTGGACGGCGGCGAGACGTGCCAGGTACTGCGCGGTGGCGGTCTCGTGCGCGGTGAAACTGCCGCCCGCGCGCAGGGCCAGCAGCACACCGTAGTGGCGGTCGTGCGCGACGAGCGGCACCGACAGTGCCCCGGCGGAGCGGCCGCCCGGCAAGGTGGCCGCCGAGGCGACGGGGAGCCCCTCGTCCAGCGCCCGCAGGGCGGCGGCCCCGCCCTCCGGCCCGCCCGCACCCTCGTCAGGGAACCGTGCTTCCAGCACCTTGACCAGGCCCGCCGTCGCCACCCGTCGCAGCGCCGCCGGGGAGGGGGGACGGGTCCCGCTGCCCTCGGTGAGCAGGTCCACCGCGGCGGCGTCACACAGGTGCCGGCACATGAAGCGGGACAGTTCGGCGCACGTGGTCTGCTCGTCCGAAGTGGTGCCGATCTGCTCGGCGGCTTCCTCCATCGTGCGCAGACGGGCCAGTAGGCGTGCATGATCGGCTTCCGGATCCGCATCCGAGCCATCCCGGTTCGACAAGGTCACCTCCAGGGCGCTGCGGCCCGCTTCCGGTGCGGCCCCGGCCATGATCCGCCGCCCCGGCCCCCGGCAGCCTCACGGCCCGCCGCGGCCGGGGCGCCGGTCCTCCGTGCGGCGGAGGCCACGGCCCGTCGGACCCCTCCCGCGGGGGTCAGCTGAGTACGCCCGTGCCCAGCAGGCCGAAGAGGAGTGCGCCGACGAGGATCCGGTAGATCACAAAGGAGTTGAAGGAGTGCTTGGCCACGAACTTCAGCAGCCAGGAGATCGAGGCGTAGGCGACGGCGAAGGAGACGACGGTGCCGATGGCCAGCGGCGCGACGGCGGCGCCGCTGCCGACGGCGTCCTTCAGCTCGTAGATACCGGCTCCGGTGAGGGCCGGGATGCCGAGGAAGAAGGAGAGGCGGGTGGCCGCGACGCGCTCCAGGTCCAGGATCAGGGCGGTGGACATCGTCGCGCCGGAGCGGGAGAAGCCGGGGAAGAGGAGGGCGAGGATCTGGGAGCAGCCGACCCACATGGCGTCCTTGAGCGAGGTGTCGTCCTCACCGCGCTTGTGGCGGCCCATCCGGTCGGCCGCCCACATCACGCCGCTGCCGATGATCAGCGAACCGGCCACCACCCAGAGGGAGGCGAGGGGGCCTTCGATCAGGGGCTTGGCGGCCAGGCCGACGACGACGATCGGGATGGTGGCGTAGATCACCCACCAGGCGAACTTGTAGTCGTGGTGGTAGCGCTCCTCGCGATTGCGCAGTCCACGGAACCACGCGCCGACGATGCGCACGATGTCCTTGAGGAAGTAGACGAGCGCCGCGGCGATCGCGCCGACCTGGATGACGGCCGAGAAGCCGACCACGGTTCTGTCGTCGACGGGGATCCCCATCAGGCCTTCGGCAATCTTGAGGTGGCCGGTGGAGGACACCGGAAGGAACTCCGTCACCCCCTCGACGGCTCCGAGGACGACGGCTTGGCCGATGCTGATCGCGCTCATAATTTCCATTTCTGCGGACGGTGTGGCGTGCGGCGCGGGTGCGCCGCGGTGCGTATGCCTCGGCACACAGGTCGGTGAGCGACTGTACTGGGGGTGCGCCGGCCGGCCGGAAGGGCCTCGCGGGCCGCCGCGGTACCGGCCCGGCCGGTCGGTGGGCGGCCGTCGCGGGGCGCTCGGCCCGGCGAGCCGGGCCGGGGAGACGGGCCGGGGAGACGGCAACTGCCGCGGGCCCGGGTGGCGGAGGGCCACCGGGATTCGGTACGGATGAACACGGCTGAACGGTGCCCGTGACCGGCGACGTATAGACGAACAGGGGGCGGACACCTGGACACCGGGCCATGTCGTCAACCCCACGCCTTGTAGGGTCCTTCACCCGTCCCGCACCCCATCCACATAAGGAGAGCCAGGATGCCGCTTGCCATGACCGTCACGGTTGTTGCCCCCACCACCACAGGGAGAAGGTCCCGGCGGCCCACCGACCACTGGGAGGCCGTGTCGTGACACCTCTTCTCCGCTCCGCCTCCCCGCAGGACATCGCCCGGCCACCCTCCGCCGAACGGCCCGCCGTCGCCGCGCGCTCCCCCGCCGCCGTGGCCAAGCCGGGGCCGCCGGCCCCGGTAAAACCCCGCGACGCGTTCTTCGACAACGCCAAATACCTGGCGATCGTGCTGGTGGCACTGGGCCACGCCTGGGAGCCGCTCTACGCGGGCAGCCGCAGTGCGGCCGCGCTCTACATCTTCGTCTACGCGTTCCATATGCCGGCATTCATCGTCATATCCGGCTATTTCTCCCGCAGTTTCGATATGCGCCGCGACCGGCTACAGCGGCTGGTCACCGGAGTCGCCGTCCCGTTCATCCTCTTCCAGACGGCCTATGCGCTGTTCCGGTACTGGGCCGGCGACATACCGAGCTTCACGGTCGACCTGCTGGACCCGTGGTTCGTCACCTGGTTCCTGGCCGCCCTGTTCATCTGGCGGCTCACCGCACCGCTGTGGCGGATCGTACGGTGGCCGGTGCCCCTGGCCCTCGCGATCGCCCTGGCGGCCTCCGTGTCCCCGGAGATCAGCAGCGACCTGGACATGCAACGGGTCCTGCAATTCCTGCCGTTCTTCGTCCTCGGCATGTGCCTGAAGGCGGAGCACTTCAACCTCGTGCGCTGCTGGGCGGCGCGCATTGCCGCGGTGCCCGTCCTCGCGGCCGCGCTGGCCTTCGCGTACTGGGCCGAGCCGCGCATGAACGACGCATGGTTCTACCACACCGACAGCGCTCAGAAGCTGGGGGTTCCGTGGTGGTGCGGGGTGCTGATGCAACTGGCCATGTTCGGCTGCTCGCTGGTCCTCACGGCCTGTTTCCTGGCCTGGGTGCCGGGCCGCCGGACGTGGTGCACCGTACTCGGCGCCGGCACACTCTACGGCTATCTGCTGCACGCCTTCCTCGCCAAGGCCTCCCGCTGGTGGGACTGGTACGACGCCGACTGGGTCCACACCCCCTGGGGCGCCGTCGCCATCACGCTCCTCGCCGGGGCGATCGTGACGCTGCTGTGCACACCACCGGTCCAACGTGCCCTGCGCTTCGCCATGGAGCCGAAGATGAAGTGGGCCTTCAGAGAGGAACCCTCCCCCGGTGCGCCGCGAGGCCGTGCGACATGACGACACCGGGGCTCGGGTGACCGTGGCCGTTGCCGTGGCGGCGGCAGCACTCCGGCCGCCGCCCGGATCGGCATGCTCGGAGACCGGGAGCCCCACGCCTGCACCCCTGCCTCACCGTCTACACCACGTGTAGACATATTCCGGCGGCACCGCTTCCACCACGGCCCCGATCGCCCTGCCGGATAGCATCAGTACTGTGGGCATGGCTCATACGCGCGGTGGTGGCTCACCTTGGGCCGGTCGAATGCTTGACGTGACGTGATCGGAAGTGCCTGCGAGATGGCCAGCAGCCGTATGAGCCCAGGCCACCCGGACCCGGCAGAGGCACCGATCATGGATCCAGCTGCGGCGGCACCGCCACCCCCGACCGGAATCAGCCTGCGCCAGCTGCTGTTGTCGCTGGGCGATCCCCTGGTGGAGCTACAGGCCGCGCCCGCCGGACTGGACGTGGAGATCCGCAGCGTCGCGCTGCTGGACCCGGAGGATCCGCCGATCACCCGCCCCGGTGAGCTGGTCCTCGCGATAGGGGCACGCGGCCGCGCCGCATTCCCCGCGCTGCGGGCCGGCGGGCGCGACGGAGCCGCCGCCGTCGCGGTCAAGCTGGACACTCCCGGACAGGCCGAGGCGCTCAGTGCGACCGCTGCCGAGGCGGGCATCGCGCTGCTGTCCGTACGGAGCGAGGCGCGCTGGGAGCAGGTGGACGCGCTGGCCCGCGCGGCGCTGGAGAGCCTGCCGCGGGGGCGCCCCGGCGAGGGGCCCGAGGAGGGCGACCTCTTCTCGCTCGCCCAGACCACCGCGATCCTCACCGGCGGCATCGTCAGCATCGAGGACACCGCCAACCGCGTACTGGCCTACTCCCGCTCCGCCGACTCCGACGAGGTCGACGATCTGCGGCGGCTGTCCATCCTGGGCTGGCAGGGCCCGGAGGCCTATCTGGCGCGGCTGCGGAAGTGGGGCGTGTTCCAGCGGCTGCGCGCCTCCGACGAGGTGATCCGGATCGAGGCCCACGCCGAGCTGGGCATCCGCCGCCGGCTCGCGGTGGCCATCCGGTCCGGCGAACGGCAGCTGGGCACCATCTGGGTGCAGGAGGGCTCGGCGCCGCTGACCGAGCAGTCGGACCAGGCGCTGCTGGGCGCGGCCCGGGTCGCCGCGCTCCACCTCGTACGCCGCCGCCGCGAGCTCTCCGCGGACCTGACACTGACCCGTACGCTCGCGGCCGGGCTGCTGGAAGGCAGCACCGGACCCCAGCCGCTGGCCGGCCATCTGGCCCTGGACGCGGGCCGCCCGGCCGCCGTCCTGGGCTTCTCGTACGGGGCCACCGAGGCCACCCTGCCGGAGCTGACCCGCGCCGAGGTCAGCAACCTGATCTCGGTGCACACCGCCGCCCGGCACCGCAGCGCCCTGGTCACCCAGATCGACTCGCGGATCTATGTGCTGCTGCCGCAGCTGCCGCGCAGCATCGACGCCGGCACGCTGCGCGGCTGGGGGCAGGCGATCACCGAGGCCGCCCGACGGCACCTGGGCCTGTCGTTGCGCGGGTCCGTCGGCTGCATCGTGCCGGGGCTCGGAGAGGTTCCCGAATCGCGCCGGGAGGCGGACCGGATCCTCGACGCCATGGTGGGCGCCGGCGTCACCACCACGGTCGCCGCGCTGCCGGACATCCAGGCCGAGGTGCTCGTCAGCGAAGTGCTGACGCTGCTCTCCGCGCACCCCGAGATGCGCGACCCCCGGCTGACCGCTCTGGTCACTCACGACAGCCGCAGCCAGGGGCAGTTGGCCGAGTCCGTGCTCGCCTATCTGAACTCGTTCGGCGATGTCCGGGCGGCCGCCGCAGAACTGCATGTGCACCCCAACACGCTGCGCTACCGGATCCGCCGGGCCGAGGAGTTGACCGGTCTCGATCTCAGCCGTCCGGATCAGCGGCTGCTGGCCATGCTCCAGCTGCGGCTGCCGCCCGCCCCCTGAGCCGGAGCGCGGCGCCCGACGGTGCGGCCGCCGGACCTCATCGGCCGAGGGCACGGCGTCCCCCTGCCGTCTCGCCGTGGACCAACGGCGGCCCGGACCGCACGCACCGCCGTTGGTCCACGATTCTCCTAAACTGGGCGATATTGCTCCATTGAGCTGACGGGCTGGCGATGATGACATCGGAGAATGCCCTGCCGGGCGGGTCGGACCGCGCTTGGGACATGGCGCAGTCCGCGACGGCCGAAGTGGACGGACAGGGGCTGGTCGTGGCCTGGACCCGGGCGGCGGAGCGGCTGCTCGGCTATCCGGCCGAGGAGGTCCTCCACCGGCCCGCGGCGGAGCTGCTGGCGATGCCCGGCGACGAGGCCCGGGTGGCCGCCGTGGCCCGGTGGTGCCGGTCGGGGGACGGCTGGGGCGGATCGGTGGCGGCGCGCCACCGCGACGGCCGGGATCTCCAGCTGGCGGTGCAGGTCACGCCCCTGCTCGACGGCTCCGCCCACGAACGGTGGTCCGTCCTCGCCCTGGAGGAGTGGCGGCTGCCGGGCGGCGGTGTGAACCAGCTGATGCTCGAACCGTTCCTGGCGCATGCGCCGGTCGGCATGGCGGTACTGGACACCGGTCTGCGCTACGTCTGGGTGAACGACGTACTGGAGCGCCTGGTCCCCCTCGACCGGCGGCTGGGGAAGAGGGTGACGAAGGTGCTGCCGAAGCTGGAGGCCGAGGCGTTCGAGGAGCGGATGCAGCGGGTCCTGAAGAGCGGGGATCCGGTGCTGGACTACGAATTCCGCAGCCCCACCTACGCGGACCCCCACCAGGAGCGCGCCTACTCGGCGTCCTTCTTCGTGCTGGAGGACCCCCGGGGCCGTCGTATCGGCGTCTGGTACATGGTCATCGACGTCACCGAACGCTGGCGGGCCCAGGAGCGCCTGGCCCTGCTGAACGACGCCAGCGTGCGTATCGGCAGCACGCTGGACGTCACCCGCACCGCCCAGGAGCTGGCCGATGTCGCCGTGCCGGCGCTCGCCGACTTCGTCGCCGTCGACCTGCTGGATTCGGTCCTGAGGGGTGCGGAGCCGGTCCCCGGGCCGGTCGACAGCACCCCCACCATGCGCCGCTCCGGTCAGCAGTCGGTCCACGAGGGCTGCCCGGAGGCCGGCCTGGCCGTCGGGGAAGCCGTCCAGCGTTCCCCGTCGTCGCCCATCGCCCGCTGTCTGCTCACGGGCGAGTCCCTGGTGGAGCCGGTCCTGGACTTCGCCACCAGCTCCTGGGTCACCGAGGACCCGGTCCGCGCCGCCGTGATCCGCGCCTTCGGATTCCGCTCGGTGATGGTGGCACCGGTACAGGCCCGGGGCATCACCCTGGGCGCGGCGACCTTCTTCCGCTCCCGCCGTCTGGGGCCCTTCGTGGCGGACGACGTCCAGCTCGCCGAAGAGCTCGTCGCCCGGGCCGCGGTGTGTGTCGACAACGCGCGCCGCTTCACCCGCGAGCACACCGCGGCCCGGGTCATGCAGCAGAACCTGCTGCCGCACGAGCTGACCGGCGGATCCGCGCTGGAGGTGGCGTCGTGGTACTTCCCGGCGGATGCCCCCAGCGGTGTGGGCGGCGACTGGTTCGATGTGATCCCGCTGTCCGGGGCGCGGGTCGCCCTGGTCGTCGGGGACGTGGTCGGACACGGCATCAACGCCGCGGCCACCATGGGGCGGCTGCGTACCGCCGTACGCACCCTGGCCAACCTGGATCTGCCGCCCGATGAGCTGCTGGCCCGGCTGGACGACCTGGTCATCGGCCTGGTGAAGACGCACCGCACCGATCCGCCGGCGGACGCCGGGAATCCGAGCGTGGCCTCGACGTTCATGGGGGCCACCTGCCTGTACGCCGTGTACGACCCGGTCAGCAGGCGGTGCAGCATGGCGCGGGCCAGTCATCTGCCACCGCTGATCGTCGGCCCCGGCGGTGCGGTGGAGTGCCCCGACGTGCCTGCCGGACCGCCGCTCGGCCTCGGGACGCTGCCCTTTGAATCCGTTGAACTGGAACTGGCCGAGGGCAGTCTGATCGCGCTCTACACCAACGGGCTGATCGAGACCTGCGACCGGGACATCGGTGTCGGGCTGTCCCGGCTGAGCGGCGCCCTCGCGGTGCCCGGCCGGACGCTCAAGGAGGTCGGCGGGAATGTGGTCAAGGCTCTGATGACCGGCCCGCCGTCCGATGACGCCGCGCTGCTCCTCGCCCGGACGCACGCCCTGGACGCGCATCAGGTCGCCTCCTGGGACCTGTCCACCGACCCGGCCGTGGTCGGCAGCGCCCGCGCCCTGGCCGGCCGGCAGCTGTCGGAGTGGGGCCTTGACGAGCTGCTGTTCACCACGGAGCTGATCGTCAGCGAACTGGTCACCAACGCCATCCGCCACGGCACCGGTCCGATCACCCTGCGCCTGATCCGGCAGGACGCCCTGATCTGCGAGGTCTCCGACGCCAGCAGCACCTCGCCGCGGCTGCGCCACGCCCGGACCACCGACGAGGGCGGGCGCGGGCTGTTCATCGTCGCGCAGCTCACCCGGCGGTGGGGCACCCGCTACACACCGATCGGCAAGATCATCTGGACCGAGCAGAGCATGCCGTCCGACACCGGCCCCTCCGACGGAGCGGACTGAGCCCGGATCGTACGAGGACCGGGCGGACGCCTCCGGGGCACCGGCCTCAGCCCGCCCCGAGCACGCTCCGGACGCTGTCGCGCTCGCCCCCGCCGGGCACATGGCCGCAGTCGTCCCCGGCCGCGACGGGCCGGCCGACGAGGCCGCGTCCCGGCAGGTCGACATAGTCGCAGTCGGTGTCGGCCACGACGCGCCGAGGCGACGCACCGGACGGGCAGGCCGTCAGATGGGCGGTCACATAGGCCGCGCTGGTCCTGGTGATATCGCGGGTCAGCCCGAGGGGAAGCAGCGAGCGGGTCCCGGCGATCGCCTCGTCCTCCCCGGCGCGCAGCACCACCCGGATGTCCGGGGCCACACCGTGGGCGGCGACCGCGACGGCGATGTTGTCCAGTTCATGGGAGCCGACGGCGGCGAGCGCCCGCGCCCGCCCCAGCCCGAGCCGCGCGAGCACCGCCCGGTCCTCACCGTGCGCCAGCACCACGGGTATCCCCATCGACCGGGCGAGGCGCAGATTCGGAGCGGCGGGCTCGCGCTCGACGCCGACGACCGGGACCCCCAGCTGACGCAGCGTCTGGCACAGCCGCAGCCCCACCTGCCCCAGCCCCACCACGATGACGTGACCGGACCGGGGCAGCACCCGCGGTCCCAGGACGCCGACCAGCCGGGGGCCGAACAGCCGGTCGACGATGCCCGCGGTCAGCAGCGCGGTGAATCCCACCGTCACCAGCATCGCGACCGCGGACACCACCTCGTACACGGGGTGGCCGGGGTGCGGCACGGCCGGCCCCACCCCGGCGACGACCCGGGCGGCTTCCAGGAAGGCGGTACTGACCGGCTCGTGGAACACACCGACCAGCCACACCCAGTCCGCCACCAGTACGGCCACGATGCCCAGCAGCCCGATGAGCAGCAGGCGGGCGTCCGCGTCATGCGGCTGCAACTGTCCCCGCAGCCGTCCGAGCAGCGCGCGCCGCCGGGCGCCCGTACTCGCCCGCCACGCCGTCTCCTCCAGCCGGCGGTCCGGCCGCCGGACCGCCACGGCGCCGTGCCCGTCGTGCCATACGGCCAGGGCGTCGGGGTCCACACACAGGCCGGCCAGCGTCGGCGCCAGGAGGTCGGCGGGCGAGACGGGCACACAGTGGGCCAGCAGCAGCCGGAGCTGCTGTGCCACGGTGCGGTCGAAGACGGTGACGACGATCCGGACGGTGTCGCAGACATGCCGTACGGCAAGGGCATAGCGCAGCGCGGACAGATCGTCGCCCACCAGGACGGCCACCCCGGCCGGCCGCGCGGCGAGGGCCCGCCGGAGGTCCTGGTCGTCCGGTGCGGCGAGGTGGTCGACCGGATGCCCGCTCTCCCCCAGGGAGGCGCAGACCCGGCGCGCCAGCGTCGTGGCCCCGATCACGACCATCCCGGCGTCCTGGCGTACCGGGCCCGTGGCCGGATTCAGCCCGGCTGCTTCGGCCTCGTCCACCGGACGCTCCGGCGGATCCGCCACCGCGGCGTCACCCCTTCCGTCACCTGGTGTTGCCTCCCCCGCCCCGGTGCCGTCGCCCGCCACTGATGGTGTGGGCGGCGGAGCGTGCCCCGGGGCGGTACGGGTCTGTCGGGCGGAGGGAAGGGTGGCCATGGAGTCCCCTTGCTCGTCGGCCGGTGAACTGGCCGGACTCACGCTAGGGCGCACACGGCTTGAGGCATCTGTCGCGGTGACCAAGGGTTCGCCGACGCCGTTGTCCGCCCGCACCAGCAGCCGCCCGGACGCCTGCCGGCACGGGCTCGAATAGCAGCCACCGGACCTCCGCCACCTTCCTTTCCTCGGAACGCGAGCCCTTTTTCCGCCAATCTTCATTGGCCGGACGAACAGCTCTCGGAGGGGAATTTGTCCTCTCTCACAAATACGCCACCGCGCACCGCCACATACGCTTACGCAAATCCCAATCCGGACGTGATGCGGCTCACCTCTCACGAGGAGGCGGGCCACAGCGCGGAGGCGCGATCAGCGCTCCCCCACCCGCGCAACGGCATCCGAAGGCAACGGCCCGCTCGCCGTGCCTTCGCACCTCGTCAGGGCCATGATCGCCGCCTGCCGGCCCCGGCCCCCACGTGCGTCCGGCCACCGAGGCGATCCCAGCAGTCACCACATGCATGACCCCTCCAACCCTCAATGGATGTCGAGATGACTACACCTCCCCCCAGCCCCGTGGCCGCTCCGCCCGCACCGCCCGGGAACGGGCAGGCTCCGGAGCAGTCAGGGCTTCAGTCGGGCCTCAAGAACCGCCATCTGTCCATGATCGCCGTGGGTGGGGTCATCGGCGCCGGTCTCTTCGTGGGCTCCGCCTCCGGTATCACCGCGGCCGGCCCCGGCATCCTGCTGTCGTACGCCCTGGTGGGCGCGCTGGTCGTCTTCGTGATGCGGATGCTCGGTGAGATGGCGGCCGCCAACCCGACCTCCGGTTCGTTCTCCGCCTACGCGGACCGGGCGCTCGGCCGCTGGGCCGGTTTCTCCATCGGCTGGCTGTACTGGTTCTTCTGGGTCGTGGTGCTCGCCGTGGAGGCGACCGCCGGTGCGGCGATCCTCACCGGCTGGGTCCCGGCCGTCCCGCAGTGGGCCTGGGCGCTGATCGTGATGGTCGTCCTGACCGCCACCAACCTCGCCTCCGTCGCCTCGTTCGGCGAGTTCGAGTTCTGGTTCGCGGGCATCAAGGTCGTCGCCATCGCGGCCTTCATCGTCCTCGGCGGTCTGGCGATCTTCGGTGTACTGCCCGGCTCCGACAACGCGGCAACCGGCTTCGCCAACCTCACCTCCCATGGCGGCTTCCTGCCGAACGGGCCCAGCGCGATCCTCACCGGCGTGCTGATGGTCGTCTTCTCCTTCATGGGCAGCGAGATCGTCACCCTCGCCGCCGGTGAGTCCGAGGACCCGCAGCGCGCGGTCACCAAGGCCACCAAGAGCGTCATCTGGCGAGTCGGCATCTTCTACCTCGGCTCGATCCTCCTCGTCGTCTCCCTGCTGCCGTGGAACGACCCCTCGATAGCCAAGAAGGGCTCGTACGTCGCGGCCCTCGACTCCATCGGCATCCCGCACGCCGGCCAGATCATGAACGTCATCGTGCTGACCGCCGTGCTCTCCTGCCTGAACTCCGGCCTCTACACCGCCTCCCGGATGGCCTTCTCCCTCGGCCAGCGCCGTGACGCTCCGAAGGCCTTCGCCCGGACGAACTCGCGCGGCGTCCCGCAGGCCGCGATCCTCGCCTCGGTCCTCTTCGGCTTCATCGCGGTCGGCTTCAACTACCTGTGGCCGGACACCGTCTTCCAGTTCCTGCTGAACTCGTCGGGCGCGGTCGCGCTCTTCGTCTGGCTGGTCATCTGCTTCTCGCAGCTGCGGATGCGCGGGATCATCCTGCGCGAGAACCCCGACAAGCTGGTCGTCCGGATGTGGCTGTTCCCGTACCTGACCTGGGCGACGATCGCGATGATCTCGTTCGTGCTGGTCTACATGCTCACCGACGACAGCGAGGGCGGCGGCCGCATCCAGGTGTTGCTGTCGGTGCTCCTCGCCGTGCTGGTGGTCGCGATCTCCCTGGTCCGCGACCGGCTCGGCCGCAACACCGCCGAGAAGACGGCCGTCACCTCCCGCTGACCGGAGGACCTGCCGAACGGCTACCGAACGGTGTGCCGTACGGTCGGCGGTGTGCCCTGCACCGCTGGCCGTACGGCACACCGGCATCATGACCGCCCGACCAGCGCGCACTGCTCCGCACCTGCGCCCACGAGCCCACCACCGGAAGGCCGCCGAACAACATGCCCGTCTTCAGACGCCGCAAAGGCAGCCTTCCCCGCCTGGTGCCCGAGCTCGATGACATCACCCTGGGCCGGGTCCGGCGACGGGTCGAGACATGCTGGTCCCGCGGTTCCCTGGACACCGCCGTCATGGCCCTGATGGCGGATGTGATCGACGAGGCCGGCCAGGACTGGGACCGCAAGGCCCACCGCCTGGCGGTGCTCGCCGGGTCCGCCGGGCGGTCGCTGCCCGGTATCTGGCGGCAGCACAGCCCCAAGGACCACGGAGCCTTGCTGCTGCACGCCTGGTCGGACCTGATCCAGGCCCGGCAGCAGGAATCCGCCGTCGATCTGCACGCCACCCGCGAGACCTGCCGGCTGGCGGCCGAGCTGCTCCCCGCCGACCCCACGCCGTGGACCCTGTACCTGGCCACGCTGCGCCTGGAGCGGAGCCCCTCCACCGAGCTGGCAGCGATCTGGCGAGAGATCAAGGCCCGCGATCCGTGGAACCGTGAGGCGCACCTCCAGGCCCTGGGCTATCTGTCGCCGGACGAGTGCGGCTCCAGCGCCCTGGTGCTGGATCTGCTCGACGGTGTCCGCTCCCTGATGCCGCCCGATGCCCCGGCCGCCGGTCTGGAGCTCACCGCGCTCGTCCACGGCCATCAGCGAGCGGTCGCCGGGGGCGGGATGACGGCCCTGGGCGCCGGCGAGATCTGGCGGCGCCCCGACGCCGCCAGGGCCCTCGACCAGGCCGCGCATTACTGGCCGAGCCCGGGGTTCCTCCACCACGCGGCGGCCCTGGCCGATCTCAACCTGCTGGCCTACGCCCTGCTCAAGGCCGGCCGGACGGCCGAGGCCGGAACCGTACTGCACGCCACCGGAGGCGTGGCGACCCCCTGGCCATGGGGCATGGACGGCGAGCCGCTGGAGCGGTTCTCGCACTTCCACGGCCGTTATGCGAACGGTGACGACGACGGTGGCGCGGGGCGTGCCACTTCCCGGCGGCGCTGACGGCCGGAGCGGGCCGACCGGCGAACGGGCCGCGCCCCTGGGGCGTGTGTGCGAGGGCCGGAGCGTGTGTGCGATGAGATAGCCGTAACGGGTGGTTTTGTCGCCTCTTGCGGCGGATCGGGAGTGTCCCGACACCTTCCAGGGGATTTCCTCCTCGAAGAGGGTTGGGAGATGCGCATGCGCAACACCGTCAGCACAGGCCGCGCCGCGGCAACTGGCGGCTGGCGCGTGCTGGTGTTCGTCGCGTTACTGGCCCTGCTGCACGCCGCACTCACCCCGAGCACCCCCCATGGCCCGGCCCCCGATGCCCACGGCTGCCCGCCCCGGGCCGACGCTCCCGCCGAACCGGGCCCGGCCGCGGCGCCCTGTCTCTCCGCGGGGCCGGTGCTGGCGTCGACCGGAGGCGGCGGAAAGCACCCCGGCAGCGGCATCCGTCGCCTGTGCGACGCGTCGGCCTGTCATCTGCGCCATCAGGTCCCGACCGGGTCCGGTGGCAAGGCTCTGGGGGACTCCCCCGTCGAGCAGACCATCACCGCGTCCAAGGACGTGTCTTCCGGGGCCGCCGTCACGACCGCCGCCCCCGCATCGCCACCACGCGTGGCCGTCCTGCGCTGCTGAGCCGCCCCGGCCGCCTTCGCCCACCCCACCCCGCCACGGGGCCGTGGGGCGATCGTGGCCTGCCGTCATCAGCTCTCGGCACTTCCACCGCAGGAGATTCGGCATGCCCCTCGACGTCTTTGCCGCTCTTGGCGCGCTCGTCCGCGCCGAGCTCGCACGCAACAGGCCGCAGCCCCCGCGCTCACCCGCCGACGAGGCCGTCCCGCAGCGGCCGGCCATTCCGGCGCCCCCGCCGCCGACCGAGCCGCCCCCGACCGAGCCGCCGCCGGCCACCGCCGCGACCCCGCCCCCCGCCCGCCCGGGCCTGTTCGCCAGGATGATCCGGAAGCTGGCCGCGCTCTTCAGGTAGGCGGATCCGCCCTGTCGCACGGCCCGGCCACCCGCGGCCCGACCGTGACCGGGGCACGCCCGTATGGCGAGGCCTCCGGAGCGGCGCCGACGGGCCCCGCCGCACCGTTTGTCGGTCTCTCCGGTGGGCGCCATCCTGGGGACATGGCCCCCGTTGCAGGCCCGGACCCGGTGTCCGGCTGGGTCGTCCGGCGTCCTGGCCCGATCGACTCCGGGCCGCTGGCCTCCGTCCGCCGTCCCGCTCCCGAGCCCGGCCCCGGTGACCTGCTGCTCGCGGTGGAGGCCTGCGGGGTGTGCCGTACGGATCTGCATCTGGCGGAGGGCGATCTGCCCCCGCACCGGCCGTCGACCGTACCGGGCCATGAGATCGTCGGCCGCGTGGTCGCCACCGGCGAGGCGGTGACGGTGTTCCGCACCGGCGACCGGGCCGGCGGGGCCTGGCTGCGCAGCACCTGCGGCAGCTGCCGGTATTGCCGTGCGGGCCACGAGAACCTCTGCCCGGCGTCCCTGTACACCGGCTGGGACGCCGACGGCGGATTCGCCGGTGCCGCCCTCGTCCCCGCGGACTATGCCTACCCGCTCCCGGACGCCCAGGACGCCACGCTGCTGGCGCCGCTGCTGTGCGCCGGGATCATCGGCTACCGCGCGCTGCGCCGCAGCGCACTGCCTTCCGGCGGCAGGCTCGGGATCTACGGCTTCGGCGCCTCGGCGCATCTGGCCGCGCAGGTCGCACTGGCCGAAGGCGCGACCGTGCATGTGCTGACCCGGTCCGCGCGTGCCCGTCAACTCGCCCTCGATCTGGGCGCATCGTCGGCCGGCGGCGCCTACGACCGCCCTCCCGAACCGCTGGACTCGGCGATTCTCTTCGCGCCGGTGGGCGATCTGGTGCCGGTGGCGCTCGAGGCCCTCGACCGCTCGGGCACACTCGCCGTTGCCGGTATCCATCTCACCGACATCCCCCCGCTCCACTATCAGCGCCATCTCTTCCGCGAGCGGAATCTGCGCAGCGTGACCGCCAACACCCGCCAGGACGGCCGTGAGTTCCTGGCCACCGCGGCGCGGATCGGTATCCGGGTCACCGTCAGCCCCTACCCGTTGAGCCGCGCGCCGCAGGCGCTCGCGGACCTGGCCGCCGACCGGGTGGAGGGGGCAGCCGTACTGACACCGGGCTGACCGGCGCGACGGCGGCCGTCGCGTCGTCCTGGCCGTCGAGCCGTCACGCCACGGACGGAAAGCGCGGGCAGTGCGGGAAGTACAGGAAATGCGGAAGTCAATCCCGGTGCACCGGCTGACTCCTTTCAGGTACTCGCACCCCTTGCGTTCGTCACGGATAGTAGTCAATTGACTACGTTGTGCTGCCGTTCGACAAGGGGAGACCAGATGACCGTCCACGAGATCGCGGCCGGAGCCGCATGCGGGACCGAGGTGGGCCAGGGGGATGCCCGCTACGAGGCCCTCCGGAGAGGATTCAACCAGCGGTTCATCGCGACACCTGACTATGTGTCAGTGGTCAGCTCGACGCGCGAGGCCGTCGCCGCGCTCAACAAGTATCTGGCGAGCCACCGTTCCGACGAGGATCTCCATCGGCGGATCACGGTCCGGTCGGGCGGCCACTGCTACGAGAACTTCGTCTGCGGCGACGACGTGGGCGTCATCCTCGACCTCGCGCAGATGGACCGGGCCTACTTGGACCAGCAGATGGGCGCGTACTGCGTGGAGTCCGGGGCGAACAACTGGCATGTCGCCACCCACCTCTACGCGCCCTTCGGCGTGGCGCTGCCCGGCGGCTCCTGCTACTCGGTCGGCGCCGGCGGCCATGTGGCCGGCGGTGGCTACGGCCTGCTGTCCCGTCAGCACGGCCTCACCGTCGACTACCTCTACGCGGTGGAGGTCGTCGTCGTCCGCGACGGACAGCATGCCGAGGTCGTGATCGCGCGCCGTGACGCGCCCGAGCAGGAGCTGCGGGATCTGTGGTGGGCCCATACCGGCGGGGGCGGCGGCAATTTCGGCATCGTCACCAGGTATTGGTTCAAGGGGCTGCCCAAGCCCCCGTCCGAGGTCCTGCTGCATGCCGTGGCCTGGCCGTGGGAGGACCTCAAGGACCACCCGGACCGCTTCAAGTCGCTGGTGCGGAACTACGGGCTGTTCTTCGAGTACGAGAACACCCCGGAACTCCCGGCGTCCCTCCGACGCGACTACAGCGACATGTTCACCCTGCTGAAGCTGAACCAACGCGCCAACGGCAAGATCGGGCTGATCACCCAGCTCGACGCCACGAGGCCGGACAGTGTGGAACGGCTGGATGCCTTCCTGGAGTGGCTCACCCAGGATCTGGGCGTCGAACCCACCCCGCTGGACCGGCGCATGGGCGAGCATGCGCCCATGGGCGGTCTGCATGTGCCGACCCGGCTGCCGTGGCTCACCGCCACCCAGACGCTCAACGGCTCCGGCGACAACCAGTGCGGCAAATACAAGTCGGCGTATATGACGCGCGGTTTCACCGAACCGCAGCTCGACGCCATCTTCACCCATCTGTCGTGCAAGGACTACAGCAACCCGCAGGCGCTGCTCCAGGTCGACTCCTACGGCGCCGCGATCAACCTCCCCGACAGTGCCGAGACCGCGGTCTACCAACGCAGCTCCGTGCTGAAGCTCCAGTACCAGACGTACTGGAGCTGGCAGAAGGACTCCAACGACGACGGTGTCGCCGACTACCAGGACGCCGACATCGATCCCTCGATCGCGGCACCGCACCTGCGCTGGATCCGCGAGTTCTACCGCGATGTCTACAAGGACACCGGCGGGGTGCCGGTGCTGTCGCCGACCACCGCCCCGGCCGGGGAGCAGCCGGCGCCGGTGACCGACGGGTGCTACATCAACTACCCCGACACCGACCTCGACGACCCCGAGTGGAACCGCTCCGGCCAGCCCGCGCACCGCCTGTACTACGGCGACAACTACGCACGCCTCCAGGCGGTCAAGGACTACTGGGACCCGCGCAATGTGTTCCGGCACGCCCAGTCCATCCGGCCGGTCACCCGCTGATCCGTACCTCGCCGCCCCTCAGGGACGATCCGTCCGAGCCGCGGCCGTGGAGGTCTGCCCTGGTCACACACCGTGATCCGCTCACCGACTCGCTCCCGCCTCCCTGCGTGCCGCACCATGGAGAGGAGGCCGTGAATGACGACATATCCGGTGAGGCGGTGGCGGGGTGGACGCTCTGGCCCCCGAGGGCGGACACGGCGACCGTGGCTTACGACGACGGCTTCCGGCATACGGAGGCGGTGCAGGCAGTGACCGCACGAGTCCCTGGGTCCACCGGGGCTGAGCTGACCGCCGTCTATGTGCCTGCCGCAGGAGGCGGCGAACTTCAGCTGGCCGAGATGGTCGGCGGCTCCGGCGCTCCCTACGGCCTGCCGACGGGCTTCGCGCTGTCCGGCAACTCTCCGGTTGCCGCCGCCTTCCGCACCGGCCTCCCGTTGTGGCTGAGCCCGGCGGAGCTGGCGCAGTACGGCGTCACCGGTCCCCCGGGCAGTCCTGGTGCGGAGCCCTGGGACGGTGCCGGGGCGCTGCCGGCCGACGTCTCGATGGGTGTACTGCCGCTGGGCGGGGACGCCAAACGGCTGGGATGCCTGGTGGTCATGGACAAGGCGGCGGACGCCTTCGACGTCGACCGCCGCCATCTGCTGGAGCTGCACGCCGACCAGGTGGCCGCGGGACTGGAGGCCGTCGCGGCCCGCGCCATGGCGCGGACGGAGCGGCGGTCGCTGCTGGGGCCGGGGCTGGACACCCTCCGGGGCGGCGCGTTCACGCTGACGCTGGGCACCGGACGGATCGACGCGGACGCCCAGGTGATGGAGTTGTTCGGCATCGCTCCCGAGCAGTTCGACCGGCGGGTGGAGACGCTGCTGGAGCGCACCGCACCGGACGACGTTCCCGCGCTGATGTCGCTCGTCGAGCCGGGCCGACTGCCCACCTCCGGCCAGCAGCTGTCGATCCGCATCCGCCGGCCCAACGGCGAACTGCGCTGGCTGAGCCTGCGCTGCCGGGTACTGGTCGACGCCGACGGCGCCCCGCAGCGCGTGCTGGGAGTGGTTGCCGACGCCTCCTATCTGCGCCCCGGCGCGGACGAGGTCTCCGTCGTGCAGCGGCTGTCCGCCGCGCTGGCCGGCGCCACGACCATCCGGGACGTCAGCCGGGTGGTGGTCTCCGCCCTGCGGATGCCGCTGGCGGCCTCCCGGGTGGCGGTGGCCGAGCTGAAGGCCGACCGGTTCGTGGTGACCGTCCTCGACCCGCCGGAGCCCGAAGCCTGGCCCGCGGCATGGCGGTCCGAGTGGCGGTCCGAGTGGCCGGATACGTCGAGCCACTCCCTGCCCACGCTGGAGAGCGTGCTGCGGGGCGGCCATGTGGCCCTGTGGCCTCCGGGCGCCGCCCTCGAACCCGATCTGGCGGGCATCGGGCCCGGCGGGCTCGCCGTCCTGCCGCTGCCCGCCGACGGCCGGATCGTCGGGATGTGCCTGATCGGATGGGAGGAGGAGCACCCGTTCGGGCCGGAGGAGCGGTCCTTGCTGACGGCGACCGCGGGGCTGGTGGGCCAGGCCCTCGTACGCGCGCATGCACTGGACGCCGGGCATGAACTCGCCACGATGCTCCAGCGCAGTCTGCTGCCCCGCAAGCTGCCGACGCTGCCCGGCGGGGTGGCCGTCGCCCGCTATCTGCCCGCCACGATGGGGCTCGAAGTGGGCGGCGACTGGTACGACGTCATTCCGCTCTCCGACGGCCATGTGGGGCTCGTCATCGGCGATGTGGAGGGCCACAGCGCCGGCGCCGCCACGATCATGGGCCAGATGCGCACGGCCATCCGGGCCTACGCGGTCGAGGGCCATCCGCCGGATGTGGTCGTCTCCCATGCCAACCGGCTGCTGCTCGGCATGGAGACCGATCTGTTCGCGACCTGCTGTTATGTGGATCTGGACATGGAGGAGGGCATTGCCTGGTTCGTCCGGGCCGGACATCTGCCGCCGTTGCTGCGGTTCCCCGACGGCAGTACGGAGGCGCTGTCGGTCGAGGGCGGGCCCCCGCTGGGGGTGGCCGCGGAGGGCGAGTTCCCGCTGACCGAGGTGGGCCTGACCCCCGGCACGGTTCTCGCACTGCTCACGGACGGCCTGGTGGAGTCGTCCACGCTGCGTCTGGAGGACGGCATCGGCCGGGTGCGCGAGCTGCTCGCCGCGGCCGATCCGGCCGATGCCGGGCGGCTGGCCGACGAACTGCTCGGGGACGCGAAGCGGCGCGACGACGATGTGGCGGTGCTGGTGCTGCGCTACGACGGGATGCGCGTCCGCCCGACCCGGGTGCGCTGGACGGTGTGGCGGCTGCCCGACGCCGTCATGCATGCCCGCCGCTTCACCGCGCGCACCCTGCGCTCCTGGAACGTGACCGAGGAGCTGGACGTGGCCCTGCTGGTGGTCTCGGAGCTGGTCACCAACGCCATTGCGCATACCCAGGGGGAAGTGCGGCTGGATCTGACACTGGCCGCGGACCGGCTGCGGATCGCGGTGAACGACGCCTCGCCCCGGGCACCCGTCAAACCGGCCAGCGTGGACTGGGAGGCGACCGGCGGCCGCGGGCTGCTGCTCGTCGAGGCGATGTCGGCGTCCTGGGGCTCGGTGCCGCTCAGCGGCGGCAAGCAGGTGTGGAGCGAGGTCGCCCTGCGGCCGGGCGAGCAGCTCGGCGCCGAGGAGGTGCCGGCCGCCCCGGACGGCCGGCCGGAGGATGGGGAGGCCCGCTGATGCGTGCTCGTCCGCGTGGAGCTGCCGCACTCCTTGCCGGGCTGTGCATGGTGGCCGGGCCGGCCGCCTGTGGGCAGGCCGGCGGAGCGCACGAGCCGAGCGGGCCTGCCTCCGGTGGCGCCGTGAAGATCGGCGTACTGCTCCCGGACAACACCTCACGCCTCTACCACTTCGACAAGCCCCTGATCGAGAAGAAGATCCATCAGCTGTGCCCGGAGTGCATGGTGGAGACCGTCAGCGCGGAGCACGATGTGGCCACCCAGCAGCAGCAGATGGACGCGATGATCACCAAGCGGGTCCAGGTACTGATCCTCGACGCCGTCGATTCCAAGTCGCTCCGCGCGCCGGTCGAGAGCGCGCGGGCGGCAGGAATCCCGGTCGTCGCCTACGACCGCCTCGTGGAGGGGCCGGTCTCGTCCTATGTCTCCTTCAATGGCGAGAAGGTCGGCAGGCTCCAGGGCGAGGCGCTTCTCAAGGCCCTCGGCGACAAGGCCCACGGCGCCCAGATCGTCATGATGAACGGCGCTTCGACGGACCCCAACTCCGCCTGGTTCCAGCAGGGCGCACTGGCCGTGCTCAAGGGCCGGGTGAAGATCGGGAAGGCCTACGAGACCGCCGGGTGGCGACCGGAGAACGCCAATCTCAACATGTCCGCCGCCATCTCGGCGCTCGGTGCCGAGAACATCGACGGCGTCTACTCCGCCAATGACGGGCTCGCCGCCGGCGTCATCTCCGCCCTGCGGGCCGCCAAGGTCGACCCGCTGCCCCCCATCACCGGGCAGGATGCCGAACTCAGCGCCATTCAGAGCATCGTCAAGGGCGATCAGTCCATGACCGTTTACAAGCCCTTCAAGCCCGAGGCCGACACCGCCGCCGCCATGGCCGTCGCGCTGGGACGCGGCAAGAAGCTGGACGGCATCACGACACACACGGTCAACAGCCCCACCACCCGCGGCATCCCGGCCGTGCTGCTCACCCCGGTCTCCGTGACCGTGCACAACATCAAGAACACGGTGGTCAAGGACGGCATGTACACGATCGATCAGATCTGCACCCCCAAGTTCGCGTCCGCCTGCCGGGCGGCGGGGCTCACCGGATAAGGCAGGTACGTATGGAGTCCGGCGCAACCCTCCGGCGGCCGAGGCCGGCACCACCCCTGCTGGCGCTGCGCGGAGTCTTCAAGCGGTACGGCGCCGTCCAGGCGCTGGCGGATGTCGATCTGGAGGTACGTGCCGGTCAGGTCGTCGCGCTCGTGGGCGACAACGGCGCGGGCAAGTCCACGCTGATCAAGGTGATCGCCGGTGTCGATCCCGCCGAGGAGGGCGTGGTCGAGTGGGAGGGCCGGCCCGTGCAGATCACCCGCCCCCACGAAGCCCAGGACCTGGGAATCGCCACCGTCTATCAGGACCTCGCGCTGTGCGACAACCTCGACGTGGTCGGCAACCTCTTCCTCGGCCGCGAGATCCACCGGGCCGGAATCCTCGACGAGGTGGAGATGGAGCGCCTCACCCTCGGCCTGCTCGACACCCTTTCCATCCGGATGCCCAATGTGCGCCTCCCGGTCGCCTCGCTCTCCGGAGGCCAGCGGCAGACCGTGGCGATCTCCCGCTCGCTGCTCGGCGAACCCCGGCTGGTGCTCCTCGACGAGCCCACCGCCGCCCTCGGGATCGAGCAAACCGCCCAAGTGCTCGACCTGGTGGAGCGGCTGCGCGAACGTGGTCTCGCCGTGCTGCTCATCAGCCACAACATGGGTGACGTCAAGGCCGTCGCGGACTGGATCGCCGTACTGCGACTCGGCCGCAACAACGGGTTCTTCGATGTGACGACCACGTCCCACGAACAGATCATCTCCTCGATCACCGGAGCCACGGACAACGCCGTGACGCGCCGCAAGGCTCACGGGCGGGAGGGGGAACTGTGAGCAGAACATGGGCGCTCAGGAAGCACAGACCGGCCGGCGGGGAAGGCGGCACCCCCAAGAGCGGGACCACCGCCGGCCTGCGCCGGCTCAAGGTCGGGCTGGGCCCGCGGAACACCCTCGACCTGCTCAAGCGCAGGTTCCACAGCGGCGAACTCGGCTCGGTCCCGGTCGCCCTCGGCCTGGTCGTGGTCTGGATCATCTTCGAGAGCCTCAACGAGAACTTCCTCTCGCCGCGCAATCTGTCCGGTCTGAGCGTGGACATCGTCGGCACCGGCATGATCTCGGTAGGCGTCGTCTTCGTGCTGCTGCTCGGCGAGATCGACCTCTCGGTCGGTTCGGTGAGCGGCCTCGCGGCGGCTGCTTTCGCGGTGCTGAACGTGCAACACGGCGTGCCGGAGGGGCTGGCGCTGCTGGTCGCGGTGCTCGGCGGCATGGTGATCGGGGCGATACAGGGGTTCTTCCTTGCCAAGGTCGGGGTGCCCGCGTTCGTCGTCACCCTTGCGGGCCTGCTGGGCTGGAACGGCCTGATGCTCTACATCCTGGGCTCCAGCGGGACCATCAACCTCGACGACAAGGGCCTGCTCGCGATGCTGACGGGCTACTACTTCACCAATGTGGCCGCCGCCTACGGCCTGGCGGCACTCGGCACCGCCGGGTACTTCCTCGCTTCGTTCCACGACGCGCGGCGGCGCCGGGCCGCCGGCGTGCCCGCCCGGCCGCTGAGCGAGATCCTCCTGCGCACGGGCGTGCTGGCGGTGATCACCATGGCCTCCGCCGCCGTGCTCAACCAGTTCCTGGGGCTCCCCCTGGCCCTGTTGATCTTCCTCGTCGTGCTCGTCGGTCTCGACTACGTGCTCCGCCGCACGCGCTACGGACGCATGATCTTCGCGCTCGGCGGCAGCGTCGAGGCCTCCCGCCGCACCGGCCTCAATGTGGATCTGGTCCGAATCTCGGTCTTCATGATGTCCGGCACGATGGCCGCGATCGGCGGTCTGTTCCTGGCCTCACGCGTCACGTCGGCCAGCCAGACGTCGGGGGCGGGCCTGCTGCTGATGGATGCCATCGCCGCCGCGGTCATCGGCGGCACCAGTCTGTTCGGCGGACGCGGCCGGACCTGGTCGGCCCTGCTCGGTGTCCTGGTCATCCAGTCGATCGCCTCGGGGGTGGCCCTCATGGGTATCCAGACGGCCGTGCAGTTCATGATCACGGGCGGTGTGCTGCTCATCGCCGTGGTCATCGACTCGCTGGCGAGGCGGGCGCAGAAGGCGCACGGACGGGTCTGACGCACTGACGGGACGGCCGGCGGTCTGACGCCGACGGGAGTCCGGCCGTCTGACGCGGGCCGGGCGGCGGACGACGGCACCCGGCACGGCACGGCCCGCGCTGACCGGCGTCGACGGGTGGGGGCCGGTCGGCTCGTGCCGGAGCGCGCGAGGTCGAGCACCCTTGAGGTAGGGGCGCGAAGGCGCCGAGCGCGCCAGGAACGGAGCGAGAGCATGAAGGATGTCATCACCGCCGGAGTGGACGGTACGCCCGAGTCCTTGTCCGCGACCCTGTGGGCGGCACAGGAAGCACAGCTGCGCCGGGCACGCCTGCGGCTGCTGCATGCGTGGGTGATGCTGGCGGCGGAACCGGCGCGCCACCCCCCTGAAAAAGGAGACCAGAACTACTGGCCCGATCGGATGATGGGCGAGGCCCGCACGGCGGTGCGCACCCGCTTCCCGGACCTTCCGGTGGACGAGCTCCTGGTGCCCAAGGACCCGCTGGAGGCCCTACAGGAAGCCTCGGAGCAGTCGGACCTGCTGGTCCTCGGCTCCCGGGACCTGGGCCCGGTGGGCCGCTTCGCCCTCGGCGAGCTCGGTCTGCAGCTGGTGGCCCACACCGCCTCCCCCACGGTTCTGGTACGCGCCCGGAAGGGCGCGCCGGCGGTCGGGCGGGACGGGGAGGTGATGGTCGGGCTGAGCCTGCACGAACCGTGCGAGGCACTGCTCGCCTTCGCCTTCGACAGCGCCGCACGGCGGGGTGTGACCCTGCGCGTCGTGCACGGCAGGCACCTGCCCGCGTACGCGTACAACCGGGGCGGGGGCGTGGAGCCGATCGCCGCCGAGGAGGCGGCGCGGGACGCGCGGCAGGAGCTGGCCGCGGCCCTGGAGCCGTGGCGGGAGAAGCACCCGAACCTGCGGGTGGACGAGCGGGTGGTGATGGAGAGCCCGGCGCCGGCCCTGTTGCACAGCGCGGCGGACGCGGGCCTGCTCGTCGTCGGCCGACGGCACCTGCTCCGGTTGCCCACGCGCCGTATCGGCCATGTCGTGCAGGCGGTCGTCCACCACGCGCCGTGTCCGGTGGCCGTGGTGCCGCACGAGTGACCGTGCGACAGCCGGCGTCCACGGTCCGAGACGGCCGGTGGCCGGCACCAGGACGCCCCGCGGGAGAAGGCGGATGATGACGGTGAGGGCTCATGCGGCGGGGACGGGCTGCCAAGGGCACGACGGACCCGTGTGCGGCCTGAGGAGGCGGCCCCCGGCAGGAAGGCAGAGGTGAGCCATGGCAACGACAGTCGAGTGGCCCGTCCGTCTGTACCTCTCCGAGGAGGACGGAACGACCAAGGCACGCGTGGTGCTCCGGACCGGAACCACCACGCTGACCGGGCACGGGACGGCCCGGTGCAGCCCCGAGGACCCGGACGTACCGGAGATCGGGGACGAGATTGCGGCCGGGCGTGCGATGAGGGACCTCGCCGGGCAGCTGCAGCGGGTGGCGGACCTCGACCTCGAAGGCGTCGGAGCCGCACCGCCCCGGCATGAGCATCGCGCCGCCTACGGCTGGACGAGCGCGATGGCGTGAGGTGCGGGCGCCGTCCCCGGCCGGCCGGTGGCGCGGCGGTCCGCGGAAGGAGTCGGCCATGTCGGATGCGACGATCACCGACCTGTACGAAGTGACCATGGCCCTCTCGTACCTCCACGAGGGCATGACGCAACCGGCGACGTTCAGCTGCTTCGTCCGCGCCCTGCCGCCGGACCGGGGGTTTCTGATCGCCGCCGGGGCCGAGACGGCTCTCGACTTTCTCTCCGGCTTCGCTGTCGGACGCGAGGATGTCGAGGTCTTCGCGGAGGTGCTGCAACGGCCGTCGAGTGACCTGGCTCCGCTGTTGGGCATGCGCTTCACCGGGGAGGTCCGGGCCGTGCCGGAGGGGCGGGTGGTGCTGGCCGGTGAGCCGCTGCTGGAGGTCACCGCTCCGCTGCCGCAGGCGCAGCTCGTGGAGTCGTATGTGCTCCACCACCTCAGCCATCAGACGACCATCGCGTCCAAGTGCGTCAGATGCGTGCTCGCCGCCCGGGGACGCTCCGTGGTGGATTTCTCGCTGCGGCGCACCCATGGCACCGACGCCGCCCACCAGGTGGCACGGCTGGGTGCGATGACCGGTTTCGCGGGCACCAGCAATGTGGCGGCGGCCCACGCCGAGGATCTGCCGGCGGTCGGCACGATGGCGCACTCGTACATCGAGGCGTTCGGGGACGAGGAGGCGGCGTTCACCGCGTTCGCGCTCTGCCATCCCGGACCGGTGACCTTGCTGGTGGACACCTACGACACCGAATCCGGCGTCGCGGCAGCGGCCCGGGTGCTCAACGGGCTGGGCCGTGGTGACGGATCGGCCATCCGGCTGGACAGCGGGGACCTCGCCGGGCTGGCCTTCCGCGCACGCTCGATCCTGGACAACGCGGGGCTGCCGCAGGTGCGCATCGTCGCCAGCGGCGGGCTGGACGAGTTCGCGGTGCACGATCTGGCGCGGGCGGGAGCGCCGATCGACGTCTACGCCGTGGGCAGCCTCGTCGGGGTGAGCGCGGATGCTCCCGCGCTGGACTCGGCCTACAAGCTCGTCGCCTATGACGGCCGCCCCCTGATGAAGCTGTCGTCGGCGAAGGCGACCGCCCCGGGGCGCAAGCAGGTCTTCCGCCGGCCCGGGTGCGTCGATGTGCTCGGCCTGGCCGACGAGCCGGTCCCTGCGGGCAGTACGCCGCTGCTGGAGACGCTGATGCGCGGCGGCGAGCGCTGCACCCCGCGCGACCGGCTGGAGGACGCCCGGCGGCGGGTCGCGGCGGATGTCGCGGGGCTGCCCGCCACGGCCCGGTACATCCGGTCGCCGCACCCCGTGCGGGCGAAGGTCTCGAAGCGGCTCGCCGCGCTGACCGAGCATGTCCGGCGGCGGATCGAACGCGAGGTCCTGGCCCCGTTCGGCTCGCACGCCTGAGCCACCGGAGGCTTTTCTCCGTACCGTCGTCGTATGGCGCACAAGCAGCACGGCATCGGCCCCGGGAAGCTGCCGCGGTCGCTGTACGAGCGGGAGCTGTACCGCTTGCAGACGGAGCTGGTGAAGCTCCAGGAGTGGGTGCGTACCGAGGGTGCCCGGCTCGTCGTCGTCTTCGAGGGACGGGACGCAGCCGGCAAGGGAGGCACGATCAAACGCGTCACCCAGTACCTCAACCCGCGGGTGGCGCGGATCGTGGCACTGCCCCGGCCCACCGAACGGGAACGCGGCCAGTGGTACTTCCAGCGCTATACGGAGCACCTTCCCGCGGCCGGCGAGATCGTGCTGTTCGACCGCAGTTGGTACAACCGGGCCGGTGTCGAGCGGGTCATGGGATTCTGCACGCCGGCCGAGCACCAGCGGTTTCTGCGGCAGTGCCCGGTCTTCGAGCGGATGCTGGTGGAGGACGGGATCCTGCTGCGCAAGTACTGGTTCTCGGTGAGCGACGAGATGCAGGAACAGCGGTTCCGGCGCCGGCTGAAGGACCCGACGCGGCGCTGGAAGCTCTCCCCCATGGATCTCGAGTCGCTGACCCGCTGGGAGGAGTATTCGCGGGCCAAGGACGAGATGTTCGTCCACACGGACATCGCGGAGGCACCGTGGTACGTCGTCGAGAGCGACGACAAACGCCGGGCCCGGCTGAACATGATCGCGCATCTCCTGTCGACGGTGTCCTACCGCGACATCACCCCGCCGGAGCTGACCCTGCCGCCGCGGCCGCCGGCCACCGGCTACCAGCGCCCGCCCCGGGATCTCCAGACCTACGTTCCCGATCACGCGGCGGCGCTGGAGGAGTAGGGCGGGTCGGTGACGCCGGCTCAGGCATGCCGCGGCACCACCGCCACGGGGCACGCGGCATGGCAGAGAGCGGTGTGCGCCACCCGCCCGGGGCGCAGGCCGAAGTGACCGTGGCGGCGCTGCGCTCCGACCACCAGCAGATCCGCGGCGGCGGCGCGGTGCACCAGCACCTTGTGTGCCGGCCCCTCGACCAGGGCGCGGTGCACCCGCACCGTGGAATGCTCACCGGCCGCCTCCGTCAGCGCGTCGGTCAGCACCGCCGCTGCCTGCTGCTCGTGGTAGCGGCGGGCGCCCGCGGGGAGCGGCGGCGCCTCGGGCGGCTCATGGGCGGGGCGGTGCCAGGCGCACACCGCCTCCAGCGTGCAGCCGCGGGCCTCGGCCGCGCGGAACGCGAAGCGGACGGCCGGCAGGTCGTCGGCCGGGTCGGTGACGCCGAGGAGGACACGCTCGTGGGTCCCCGCGAGTGCGGCCTCGTCGCCGCGCACCACGATCACCGGGCACCGGGCGCGGGCCGCAACCGTCAGACCGACCGACCCCAGCAGCAGTCCGGCGACCTCCCCGCGGCCCCGCGAGCCCAGGACCAGCGCCGTCGCATGGAGGCCCTCGTTCAGCAGGGCGGTGACCGGGTCGTCGGCCAGCACCTCCGCCGAGATCGTCAGGTCCGCGTGACGGCGGCGGGCGTGTTCGACGGCGGACGCCACGGTGTTCTCCGCGAGCACCTGCTCACCGGGGCGGCCCGGCCCCTGCGGCGCCGTTCCCTCGTAGCGCTCCCACCGGGAGGCGTGGACGATCCGCAGCGGCAGCCCGCGCCGTGCCGCCTCGTCCACCGCCCAGTCCAGCGAACGGAGCGCGGCAGCCGATCCGTCGGTCCCCACGGTCAGCGGATGCTCCATCGCCCCCACTCCCTTCCCGCTGCTCGGCGAAGAGGTCCGTACTGCCACCGTCGCACCGTGTTCCGGTGCGCGCAGGGGACGACGCGGCAGGACGGCACTCGCCCCAGGGCGTGCGGCGCGCCCGGGGCCGCCGGCCGTGGTGCCATGGAAGGGAGACACCGACGAACGGAACCGTCACCATGACCGGCGCGCCGTCCCTGGCCGCTTGCCTGCACTCGATGCGGGCCGTGGTCCTCGACACCGACGGGGTCATCACCGACTCCGCCCGGACGCATGCCGCGGCCTGGAAGAGCGCCTTCGACGCGTGTCTGGCGGCCGCGGGCGGACAACGGCCCTTCGACCCGGTGGACGACTATCTTCAGTATGTCGACGGCCGCTCCCGGCAGGACGGGGCGGCGGCCTTCCTGCGCTCCCGGGGTCTTGAGCTGCCGCTCGGCTCTCCGGACGACGCGCCGGGCACGGGCACCGTCGGCGCCGTCGCGGCCCGCAAGGACGAGCTGTTCACCGCGAGTCTGCAAAACCGTGCCGTCACCACCTGGCCCGGCACCGTGCGCCTGTTGCAGGCGCTGCGGGACCACGGGGTGCCGTGCGCCGCCGTCTCGGCGTCCCGCCATGCGACCGAGCTGCTGGCCGCCGCCGATCTGCTCGGACTCTTCCAGGCCGTGGTGGACGGCAACGAGGCACGCCGGCTCCATCTGCCGAGCAAACCCGACCCCGCGCTGTTCCTGGAAGCGGCCCGGCGGCTCGGTGTCCCGGCCGAGGACAGCGCCGTGGTGGAGGACGCGCTCGCCGGTGTCGAGGCCGGCCGCCGCGGCGGCTTCGGCCTGGTGGTGGGCGTGGACCGGACGGCCGGCCCGTACAGCGCCACCGCGCTGCGCCGCCGTGGCGCCGATGTGGTCGTGAGCGACCCGGGCGAACTGCTGACGTCCGGGGAGGGGGCATGACGCGGGCGTGGACCTGGTCGTACGAGGGGTACGACCCGGCCGCGGAACGGCTGCGCGAATCGCTGTGCGCGCTCGGCAACGGCTACTTCGCCACCCGCGGCGCGGCGTCCGAGGTGCCTGCCGGGCCCGCGCACTACCCGGGCACCTACGCCGCCGGCTGCTACAACCGGCTCCTCTCCACCGTGGGGGGCCGCCCCGTCGAGAACGAGGACATGGTCAACCTGCCCAACTGGCTCCCGCTGCGCTACCGGATCTGTCCCGCCGACGCGGCTCCCGGCCCCTGGCTCTCCCCCGACCACGCGCACCTCACGGAGCACCGGCAGACCCTGGACCTGGGGCACGGCACGCTGACCCGCTGGTCGGTCTACGAGGACGAGGCCGGCCGGCGCCTGAGCGTGGAGCAATGCCGCCTGGTGCACATGGGGGAACCCCATCTGGCCGCGCTGCGCACCTGTTTCGTCCCGCACGGATGGGCGGGCACGGTGGAGGTGGAGTCCGGGATCGACGGGGCGGTGCGCAATGCCGGGGTCGCGCGCTACCGCGAGCTGGCGGACCAGCATCTGACGGGGTGGGATACCGGTACCGAGCGGCGGGACACGGTGTGGCTGAGCTGCCGCACCCTCGACTCGGACATCCGTATCGCGCTGGCCGCCCGGACCCGCGCCACCTCCGGCCGGGGCGTGGTGCCCCGCCCGCAGCTCACCGCGCTACAGGCCGCCCAGACCCTGGTGGTGCCCGTCAGCCCCGACTCCCCCGCGGTCGTCGACAAGACGGTGGCGCTGTACACCTCCCGCGACCCGGCGATCGACAGCCCGCTGCATGCGGCCGTGGACGCGGTGGTGCTGGCCCCGCACTTCCGGCAGTTGCGCGCGTCGCACCGCCGCGCCTGGGAGAACCTGTGGCGGCAGGCCAAGCTGGAGGTCCCCGGAGAGCCCGGCCGGATTCTGCGTCTGCACCTCTTCCACCTCCTCCAGACCCTCTCGCCGCACACCGCCGAGCTGGACGTCGGGGTACCGGCGAGGGGCCTGCACGGAGAGTCGTACCGCGGGCACGTCTTCTGGGACGAGCTGTTCGTGCTGCCGTTCTTGAATCTGCACCTTCCCGAGGTCTCCCGGGCCCTGCTCGACTACCGCTACCGGCGGCTGCCCGCCGCCTGCCACGCGGCACGGGAAGCGGGCCGCTCCGGGGCGATGTACCCGTGGCAGAGCGCCGGGGACGGCCGCGAGGAGACCCAGGAGCTCCATCTCAATCCGCACTCGGGGCGCTGGCTGCCCGATCATTCCCGGCTCCAGCACCACGTCGGGTCGGCGATCGCCTACAACGTGTGGCAGTACGGACAGGCCAGCGGCGACACGGAGTTCCTGCACACCAGGGGCGCGGAGATGCTGCTCCAGATCGCCCGCTTCTGGGCATCGGCCGCGGAATGGGACCCCGGCCTGGGCCGGTACCGCATCCGCGGGGTCGTCGGTCCCGACGAGTACCACGACGGCTATCCGGGAGCCATCGAACCGGGCGTGGACGACAACGCCTACACCAACGTCACGGCGGCCTGGGTGCTGATGCGTGCCCTCGAACTCTGCCGCACGCTCCCCGAGGCCGAGCAACGGCAGCTGTCCGAACGTCTCCAGCTGTGCCCGGACGAGCCCGAGCGCTGGGAGGACATCGCCCACCGGCTGCATGTGCCCTACCACCGCGGGGTGATCAGCCAGTTCGCCGGATACGGGGACCTCGCCGAGCTCGACTGGCACGGCTACCGGCACCGCTACGGCGACATCCGCCGGCTGGACCGGATCCTGGAGGCCGAGGGCGATACGGCCAACCGCTACCAGGCCTCCAAACAGGCCGATGTGCTGATGCTGGGCTATCTGTTCTCGCCGTCGGAACTCGCCTCGGTCTTCCGCGCCCTCGGGCACCCCCTCGACGACGACATCTGGCACGCCACCGTCGACTACTACCTGCACCGCACCAGCCACGGCTCCACTCTCAGTGCCCTGGTCCACGCCTGGGTCCTGGCCCGTGTCCACCGTCCCGACGCGTGGACGTACTGCGAGGAGGCGCTGACCGGGGATGTGGCGGACGTCCAGGGCGGCACCACGGCGGAGGGCATCCATCTGGGGGCGATGGCCGGCACCCTGGAATTCGTCCAGCGCGGGATGACCGGCCTGGAAACCCGCGACCAGGCGCTGTGGCTCGACCCGGCGCCGCTGCCCGAGCTCTCGAAGTTCGGGGTCCGCATCCGCTTCCGACGCCACTGGGACATCGATCTGCGCATCCGGGCCGAGCAGATACGGATCGCGGTACCGGCCTCCGAGAACGCCGCGGTGCGGGTGAAGCTGCGCGACCGCTCGTTCTCCCTCACGCCCGGTACGTCCCGCCGGCTCGCCCTGCCCGACGACTGACGGCCGGTGGCCGGCGGCCACCGGGCGGCGGGCGGCGGGCGGCGGGCCCGATCGAGCCCGGGAGGCCCGGTGCGCCGCGCCCGGCCACGGCCCGTCCGCGGCACGACGGGCCGTGCGACCGCCGAGCGCGACGGCCGGGTCACCGCCGCAACGGGCCCTCACAGCGGAAGTCCGCGCTGCCGGCCCGGCCCGAGGGCCAGATCTCGGTGGGCCCGAACGAGCAGTTCATATCGGTGAAGTTGTTCGCGGCGGGCTTGGTGCGGTCGAGGATGAAGTAGTCGACGGTTTCGGACATGTCCTTGAAGACCTGGTCGGGGCTGCCCGAGTTGCCGAGATTGGCGGTGATCCGGCCGGTGCAGGTGAACCGGCCGAGGCCCGGGTCGCCCTCCTTGCAGGCGGGCGTGTTGGCGGTGGCGGCGGCGAAGGCGCTCTGCACCTCGGCAGGGGTGGCGAACTTCAGGGAGCCCTGGGGCGTGAACGTGGTGTTCGGTACGAAGAGGTCGTCGACGAGGGCGATCTGTGCGTCGAGGAAGGCGTCGTACTGCTGCTGCAGGCCCCCGTCGGACCCCATGCGGTGGCGCCAGGAGTCGAACGCGGCCGGGTCGTCGGCGCGCAGATGCCGGTACATCTCCTGGAGTAGCGCCGGGTGCTCGCGCCACAGGAACTCGAAGAACGTCCCGGCGTAGGAGTAGAAGCGGAAGCCGTCGTGGTCGTACGTCGCGTGCAGGAACTCGTTGACGGTCATCCGGGGTTTGCCGCCCGCGGTGTCCGCGATGATGTCGCGCACGAGTGACCGGCGGACGGCGATGCCGTTGTCGCGGGTCGAGCCGTCGAAGAACTCGGCGCTGCCCTCGTCCATGGCGGTGGTGCGGTCGCCCTCGTACCAGGGGCCTTCGCCGAAGAAGCCGGGGACGGCGAAACGGCCGTTGAGGTAGTGGACGTACTCGTGCCGGAAGAGCTCTTCGAGGGTGAGGCTGGAGTCCTGGGGGACGCGCCGCTGGTAGGTGTAGAAGGTCGCGCCCTGCTCGATGTAGACGCCGCCGTTGTTGGTGCCCATGCCGGTGAGCAGCGGGTGGTAGACCTCGTAGTCGCCGCGCGAGGCGTACAGGACGATGGTGAGCGTGGTGTTGGGGTCGCCGGCGAGCGGTTCGCCGGTGCCGAGCACCCGGTGGAACTGGGCCCTGACCTGCTTGGACGCGTAGTAGAGCTGATCGACGACGGCGCGGTCGAGGGCGGTGCGGACCTTGATGGAGCCGTTGTCGTAGGAGTAGGTGCGCGGGAAGATCCGCTTCTCGATGTCCTCCTTGCACACCCCGTACGGCTTGCAGGCGTCGAAGAAGCCCAGCCACGTGGCGACCTTGGCCCAGGGTTCGCTGCCCTCGCCGAAGTTCGCCACGGTGGTGGGGAGGAGGGCTCCGAGGTCGGCGACGACGGCCTTCTTGAGTGAGGGGATCTGACCGAAGCGGCCGTACTCCCCGAGCGCGTCGCGTACGACCCATGCGTTGGGGGTGCCCTTGAGGTGCGTGTACCCGACGAAGGCCTTGAAGACGGCGCGGTAGCCGGGGTCCGAGGCGACCGCGTACTGGAAGGCGGTGTCCTTGTTGCCGGGGTAGACGCCGAGGTAGTTGACGGAGAGCGCGGCGAGGGCGGCGTTGCCCCAGGCCTGGTCCTTGTGGGTGGCGGGGTGGGCCGCGTCCATGGTGGCCAGGACCCGCTGGATCAGGTCGAGTTGATGCTGGCGCAGGCCCGGGGCGCTGGCGGCGTACAGGGCTTCGCGCAGGGTGTCCGCATTGGCCCGGGTGACGTCGAAGGTGCGGGCGGCGGAGCGGAAGGCGTCGACGGCGCGGCGTACGGCGTCGACGGTGGGGGCGTCGGTGGTGTCGATCTCGTCGTGCGAGAAGTCCTGGTAGGCCACTGCGTGCAGATACGTGAACATCTCGTACAGATGGCTGCTGTTCTTGCCGTCGTGGGCGGCGGCAAGGCTGGTGATGCGACGGGCCACGGCCTGGACGTGCGCGTCGGACATGACGGGGCTGAGCCGGGCGTCCCACGTCCAGACGAGGCTGCGCAGGCAGTCGTCGGCCGTGACGGCCGGGTCGGCGAGGAAGTCCGCGAACCGCTCGGGGCTCAGGCCGGTGATGCCGTCAAGGGTGCAGGGCGCGACGCCGGGTCTCTGACGGTGCGGCGCGGTGGAGGGCTTGGTCTGCGGGCCCGGTATGCGACCTCTCTCCGTGACCGTGCGCGGCGCCGGTGCCGGGGAGGCGTCGAACTTCGGTGTCCTGGCGAGGCGTTGGACCTGGTCGAAGGGGTTGGCCGGGGGCGCCGCGGGCCGGTGTCCGGACTGCTGCGCCTGGGTCCGCTGTGCGGGGAGCGCCGACGTGCGGGGTGCCGCCTGGGCCGCCTGGACGGCCGGCAGGGCGAGGGTGGTGGCGAGCGTCGCGGCCAGCAGGATCCTGCGCGGCATACGCGGATGTGACACCTGAACCTCCGGGAGGGGGGTGGGGGTTTGTCCGGGGGTGGGGGCCATGGCCTTCACTCCACGAAGTGTGACCCGTAACATAGTAATGTGAAATTGCACTGACAAGGCTTCAGGTACTTTTCTTTCCCGGAGGTGTCGACATGACCTCGCCCGCCCCCCAACTCCACACCGGCAGCCATGACTTGCCGGTGTCGGACGCCCTCGCCGGCTTCATGACCGACCACTGGGCCGCCACGCCGCTCCCCGACGGGTCCCGCGTTCCGGGCTTCGACCGGTTCGCCGGCCGCCGGGCCCGGCTCACCGCACGCTTCCCCGGCGAACGACTGCTCGTCCCTGCCGGTGAGTTGACGGTCCGTTCCCACGACTGCGATCACCGCTTCCGCCCGCACAGCGCCTACGCCTGGCTGACCGGGCTGACGGGCGAGGACCAGCCGGGGCATGTCCTGGTGCTGGAGCCGGACGGGGAGGCGGTGCTGTACCTGCGGCCGCGGTCACCTCGGGACAGCGGCGGCGAGTTCTACCGGGACCGCCGCTACGGCGAGTTCTGGGTGGGCCGCCACCCCGATCTGGCCGAGGCCGGGCGGCTCACCGGCCTCCGCTGTGCGCATCTGGACGACCTCGTCCGCCGACGGACCGACCGCGACGCCTCCCGGGATGCCGAACTGGCATCCGTACTCAGCGAGTTGCGACTGGTCAAGGACGACTGGGAGGTGGCACAGCTACAGCAGGCCGTCGATCACACCGCCACCGGCTTCGAGGATGTCGTACGGTCCCTCCCCACCGCACTGCGCCACCCGCGGGGCGAACGCTGGATCGAGGGGGTCTTCCAGCTGCGCGCCCGCGCCGAGGGCAACGGCACGGGGTACGAGACCATCGCCGCCGCCGGCGCCCATGCCTGTGTGCTCCACTGGATCCGCAACGACGGCCCGCTCGATCCCGGCCAGTTGCTGCTGCTGGACGCGGGCGTGGAGACCGACACGCTGTACACCGCCGACATCACCCGCACCCTGCCGCTCTCCGGGCGCTTCTCCCCCGTCCAGCGACGGGTGTACGACCTGGTGCTCGCCGCGCAGGACGCGGGCATCGCCGCCCTCAAACCGGGCGCGAGCTTCCGCGACTTCCACCGGGCCTGCACGGGCGTCCTGGCCGAGGGGCTGGCCGACTGGGGCGTACTGCCCGTCCCGGCGGCGGAAGCGCTCACCCCCGACAGCGGCCTGTACCGGCGCTACACGCTGTGCAGTTCGGGCCATATGCTCGGGCTCGATGTGCATGACTGCGGCCGGGCGCGCGCGGAGCAGTATCTGGACGGCGTCCTCACCGAGGGGCAGGTCCTCACGGTCGAACCGGGGCTCTATCTCCAGCCCGACGACGAGACGTTGCCACCGGAACTGCGCGGCATCGGTGTCCGTATCGAGGACGATCTGGTGATCACCGCGGACGGGGCCCGGCTGATGTCGTCGGCGCTGCCGCGCACCGCCGACGGGGTGGAGGAGTGGATGGCAGGGCTGCTCACCGGAGGGGCCTGACCCGGCGGCGCCGGTCGTCAGCCCTGGCGGACGACCGACGCGCGCTGTGGGTGCGGTACCAGCGGTTCGTCGCGGCCCTGGGCCCACAGCGACCGGACATGACCGAGGTGGCGGGCCATACAGGACTCGGCCGCCTCGGCGTCGCCCGTCAGCATCACGTCGAGCAGCTCCACGTGCTCCTCGGCCGAGGGCAGCAGTTGGTTGCGCTCGTCGAGGCGGGTGAGGCCGTAGAGGCGGGAGCGCTTGCGCAGATCGCCGACCGTCTCGACGAGGCGGTCGTTGCCGCTGAGGCCGAGCAGTTCGAGGTGGAAGCGGCGGTCGGCCTCCAGGTAACCGATGAGGTCGTGCGCCCGGGCGGCCGCGACGATCTCCAGGGCGGCCGGCCGGAGGGCCTCCAGCTGTGCCCGGCCTGCGGTGCGGGTGACCTGGCCGACCACCGGGACCTCGATCAGGGCACGGATCTCGGTGTACTGGTCGAGGTCGCGCTCGCTGACCTCGGTGATCCTGAAGCCCTTGTTGCGGACCGGTTCGACCAGCCCCTCCCGGGCCAGGTCGAGCATCGCCTCGCGTACCGGGGTGGCGGAGACACCGAAGTCCGCGGCGAGGCCCGGGGCCGAGTAGACCGACCCCGGGCGGAGCTCCCCCGCGATCAGCGCCGCGCGCAGCTGATGGGCGACCTGATCGCGCAGCCGCTCCTGAGCGGTGACCAGGCTGCGGTGCTTGAGTTCACCCATCGTGCTCCTCCGAGTTGACGCGGAGTGCCAGCGTACAATGTCACGTTGTGCAAACTCCCCGGTGGTGTCAACGGCCGTCACCACGGCCGGTGGTCACAGCAGAAAACCCCCGGGAAACGGATCGGACGGGTCGAGGAAGTACTGCGCGGTGCCGGTCACCCAGGCCCGTCCGGTGACCGTGGGGACGACGGCCGGGCGCCCGGCGACCGTGGTTTCCGTGACGAGGCGGCCGGTGAACTCCGTTCCGATGAAGGACTCGTTGACGAAGTCCTGGTGGAGGGGGAGTTCACCGCGTGCATGCAGCTGCGCCATCCGCGCGGAGGTACCCGTTCCGCACGGCGAGCGGTCGAACCATCCGGGGTGGATGGCCATCGCATGCCGGGAGCGGATGGCGTCCGACCCCGGCGCGGCGAAGTAGACGTGCTTGAGGCCGCCGATCCGCTCGTCCTCGGGGTGGACCGGACGGTCGGTGGCGTTCACCGCGTCCATGAGGGCGAGCCCGGCGGCGAGGATGTCGTCCTTACGGGCCCGGTCGAAGGGCAGTCCGACGCGGTCCAGCGGCAGGATCGCGTAGAAGTTGCCGCCGTAGGCGAGGTCGTAGCCGAGCGTGCCGTAGCCCGGGACCGTGACCTTGCGGTCGAGTCCGGCGCAGAACGCGGGCACGTTGGTGAGGGTGACGGCCGTGGCCGCCCCGTCCCGCACCTGTACCGCGGCGGTCACCAGTCCGGCGGGCGTGTCCAGCCGCACGGTGGTCACGGGTTCCCGGACCTCCACCATGCCGGTCTCGACGAGGACGGTGGCCACGCCGATCGTGCCGTGCCCGCACATCGGGAGGTAGCCGGAGACCTCGATGAACAGCACGCCGTAGTCGGCGTCGGGGCGGGTCGGCGGCTGGAGGATCGCACCGCTCATGGCGGCGTGGCCGCGGGGCTCGTACATCAGGAGCGTACGGATGTCGTCGCGGTGGGCGGCGAAGTGCGCCCGGCGCTCGGCCATGGTGGCGCCGGGCAGGGTGCCGACGCCGCCGGTGATGACACGGGTGGGCATGCCCTCGGTGTGGGAGTCGACGGCGTGGAAGACATGGCGGGTGCGCATGGGGAGCCCCTCTCAGTGGTGGCCGTCGGCGAGGAGCTTCTCGGTGGCGGAGCGGAGCGCGGCCGACTGCTCGGCGGTGAGCGGGGAGCGAGGTGGGCGGGTCGGTCCTCCGTGGTGTCCGGCGAGGTCCATGGAGAGTTTGATCGCCTGCACGAATTCGGGTTTGGAGTCCCAGCGCAGCAGCGGGTGCAGGGCGCGGTAGAGGGGCAGCGCGGTGTCGAGGTCGCCGGCGACCGCGGACCGGTAGAGGGTGCCGCACGCCTCGGGCAGCGCGTTCGGGTAGCCCGCGACCCAGCCGACGGCGCCGGCCAGGGCGAGTTCGAGGAGGACGTCGTCGGCGCCGATCAACAGGTCGAGTTCCGGGGCGACTTCGGCGAGCTCGTAGACGCGGCGAACATCGCCGCTGAACTCCTTGACGGCGACGATGCTGCCGTCGGCGTGCAGCTCGGCGAGGAGGCCGGGGGTGAGGTCGACCTTGGTGTCGAAGGGGTTGTTGTAGGCGACGACGGGCAGCCCGGCCGCGGCCACCTCGGCGAAGTGGGCGCGGACCGCGGCCGGGTCGGCCCGGTAGCCGTTGGGCGGCAGCAGCAGTACGGAACCGGCGCCCGCCTCGGCGGCCTGCTCGGCCCAGCGGCGCGATGCCGCGCTGCCGTAGGCGGAGACGCCGGGCATCACCCGGTCGCCGTCACCGGCGGCTTCCACTGCGGTGCGGACGACACGGGCCCGCTCTTCGTCGGTGAGCGTCTGGTACTCGCCGAGGGAGCCGTTGGGGACGACACCGTCGCACCCGGCGGCGAGGAGCCGGGCAACCTGGGCGGCGTAGGCCTCGTAGTCGACGGAGAGTTCATTGCGGAAGGAGCGGAAGGGGAGGGTGGTGGCGACCATGATGCCGTGCCATGGGCGGGTGCGCGTGACCATACGAAGTCTCCTTCTATGAGGTGTGACATTTTATTGTGTGTCCTAGGGACTTGCCAAGGTCGGCAGGAGAGCGGAACCACCCCTGCTCGCGGGCGAGTTCCCCCAGGGCGACGGGACAGGCGAGCGGCCCGCACCGGAGAACCGCCGCATCCGGAGTCCGGGCGCTTCCCGACGCCGCGGGCGCGTCCGACCGTGACTGGTGTCACATCCCGGATGTGATCGCTTCCCAGCAGACTGGTCATATGTGGACGCAGACAGCCATGGCGGCCGGAGTGCTCGCCCTGTTGACCGTGGTGCCGGGGCCGGACATGGCCGTGGTCACCAAGCGCGCGATCGCCTCCGGCAGGGCGGAGGCCCTGCGCACCGCCGCCGGGATCACCACCGGGCTGCTCGTGTGGGGCGCGTTCACCGTCGTCGGGCTCGCGGCGATCCTCGCGGCCTCGGCGGAGGCGTACTTCGTCGTCAAGGTCCTGGGCGCCGCATACCTGGGCTTCCTCGGGTTGCAGGCCCTCTGGCAGAGCCGCCGCTGCGCGCCGCGGGCCGCCGGGCCGACGGCCACCGGCTCGGGACGCGCGTACCTGACGGGCCTGATCACCAACGTCCTCAATCCGAAGATCGCCGTCTTCTACACCGGCCTGCTGCCGACCCTGGCCCCGGAAGACCTGCCCTCGGCGGCCGGCATGGGTCTGCTGGTCCTGCTGCACGCGGCGTTGACCCTGACCTGGCTCGGTTCTTACGCCTGCCTCGTGTCCCGGGCGCGCTCGGTCTTCGAACGGCCGCGCGTCCGGCGGCTGCTGGACCGCGTGACAGGTGTGGTGCTCATCGGCTTCGGGGTGCGAGTGGCCGCGGAAGCCAACTGACACCACCGACAGTCGACTCGCGGGAGGGGCGGGCATGGGCACGGTGCTCGGCACGATCGAGCGGATCTGGCGGTACCCCATCAAGTCCACCGGCGGTGAGCTGCTGGACGGGGCCGCCGTGGATGCCCGGGGCCTCGTCGGCGACCGGCTCCACGCGGTGCGGGACGCCGAGGGCAAGTTCGGCTCGGGCAAGAACACCCGCCGGTTCCGGCGCATGCCGGGACTGTTGCGGCTGCGGTCCCGGTACCCCGGAGGAGCGGCGACGGCGGCGCCCGAGCTGTTGGACCCCGACGGCGAGCCGGTACCGGACCCGACCTCCTATGTGCGGCACTACCTGGACCGGGACGACGTCGAAGTGGCCCGCGAGGGCACTATCTCGCACTTCGACCAGCTCCCCCTCAGCGTCCTGACCACCGCCACCCTCGACTGGGTCCGCGCGGCCGTTCCCGGCGTGCCGGTCGACGAGCGCCGGTTCCGTCCGAACCTGCTGGTCCGGACGCCGCCGGGTACGCCTCCGTTCGTGGAGGACGAGTGGTTCGGCGGCATCGGCGGCGCCCTGTGCGTACGGTTCGAGCGCGCCAGCGAGCGATGCGTGATGACCAACGAGGCCCAGCAGGACCTGCCGCACTCCCCACTGATCCTGCGAGCCATCGCACAGGCACACGACATGCGGCTGGACGCCTTGGCCACGGTCGCCCGGCCGGGACGTGTACGCCTCGGGGACACCGTCGAGCTGATCTGACGCACTGCCCGGCGTCACACTGTCGGCCTACCTCATAGCGCACCTACGAAATCCGTCGCGATAAGGCGCGCTCGCAACGAATTCATGCGCTATGTAGCCAGCAATGCGTGGAATCAGTAGGATCTCGCGCAGTGCCGGGTACCCGAGGTGAGTTCGGTGCGTCCTTGGCGTGGGCGCGCTGTCGTGAGGGCGCCCGGTCCCCGTCGTCACCCCTCGGAAGGGCCGTCATGACCTCCCCGCCGCCTGCCCGGAAGCTTCCGGAGACCGCGCGCACACGCCATCGCCGGCTGCGCGAGCAGGGCAGTCTCGACCGCGATGCCCTCGATGCCGTGCTGGCTGCCGGGTTCCTCTGCCATATCGGCGTGATGGTGGACGGCACGCTGCTGGTCGTGCCCACGGTCTACGGTTCGGACGGCACCACGCTGTACTTCCACGGGTCGGTTGCGAGTCGCAGCCTGGCCGCCTCGCCCGGGGCGAGCGTCTGCGTGACCGTGACGCATGTCGACGGGCTGGTGCTGGCCCGCTCGGTGTTCGAGCACGGTGTCAACTACCGCAGTGCGATGGTGTTCGGCACGCCCCGCCCGGTCACCGACCCGGACGAGAAGCTCGCCGGTCTGCGCTGTCTCACCGAACAGGCGACGCCGGGCCAGTGGGACTACGCCCGGCGCCCCAGCCGCAGGGAACTCGCCGCGACGGCGCTGCTCGCCCTCTCGCTCGACGAGGCATCCGTGAAGATCCGGACCGGACCGCCGGACGACGCGGACGGCGCGGACGCCGAACTCGGCCTGTGGGCAGGGGTTCTTCCGCTGCACACCTCCTGGGGTCCCCTGGAACCGGACCCCGCACTTCCCGCAGGCATCGAGCCCCCTTCGCATCTCGCCGGCCGCGCCGCGCCCACGCCCCAGCCCCAGCCCCAGCCCCAGCCCCGGTCCGGATGACCGATGCCCAGCAGCCGATCGAGTCATCGACCGAAGCCGACGGGTCCGAAGGCGGTCTTGCCGGCCTTCGGACCCGTACGGCCTTATCGGTCGGGGAGCCGATGGGCGGGTCGGCTCAGCCGAAGAGGTGGAGGTTCTCGTCGACCCAGTTGCGCAGGGTCAGCGGCGGCTCTCCGGTGATCTGCTCGACGGATTCGGAGATCTTCCAGTCCCAGGCGGTCGACTGGCGCTTGAGCTCCAGCAGGGCCATGACCTTGGCGCTGATCCAGGAGGTCAGCACGACCCCGAGCATCATGGCGGTGAGGAGGTAGCCGGAGTTCTCGACGTCGAGGCCGAGGACCGTCCGGAACCACAGAACCAGGTAGTTGATCAGGCCCAGGAGAACGCTGTCTGTCATCGACAGCGGAGAAGGGGTGGTCGGATCTCGTCCGACTCCGGCCTTGGCAAGGCCCTCTCAACCGTTGATCAGTCGTCAGCAGAGCTGCTGATCACGGTTCTTCCGTGTTCGTTGTGGCTCTCGCCACTCCCTCTGTTCGATTACGGATGACCAGGCCCATAGCCGCAGGGCCACGAACAGGGCAACAAGGATTTCCGAGCACACCGGACAGCACCACAGCACCACAGCACCACAGCACCACAGCACGACAAGCACGACAGCACGTCATGCGCTCACCGACTGCCGGTGACCCTCACCCTTCCCCTCGGTCCTCTAGCGTGGAGGGATGGACGAGACAGGAGCGGCGGGGTCGCCGCCGGGACCTGACGACGGTGCCTTTCCCGCCTTTCATGCAGGGCGGTGCGGCAAGCTCGCGGAGCTCGATGCGCAGGTGGCCAGGTGCCGGGCCTGTCCCCGGCTGGTGGAATGGCGCGAGGAGGTTGCCGCGCATCCGCGTGCGGCGTTCCGGGACCAGGAGTACTGGGCGCGTCCCGTCCCGGGGTTCGGGCCGTCGGATGCGGCGCTGGCCATCGTCGGGCTGGCACCCGCCGCGCACGGCGGCAATCGCACCGGCCGGATGTTCACCGGGGACGCCTCCGGTGACTTCCTGTTCGCCGCTCTCCATACGGTCGGTCTCGCCTCGCAGCCCACCGCGACGCACCAGGGCGACGGGCTGGAGCTGTACGGAGTGCGGGTCACCGCACCGGTCCACTGTGCTCCGCCGGAGAACCGGCCCACACCCGCCGAACGGCACACCTGCCGGCCATGGCTGTCGGCGGAGCTCGAACTTCTCAGCCCCCACCTGCGCACGGTCGTGGCGCTGGGCGCCTTCGGCTGGCAGGCGCTGCTGCCCGTACTGGGCGAGGCCGGGTGGCCGCTCCCCCGGCCCCGCCCCGCGTTCGGCCACGGCGTACAGCTGACCCTGCCCGCCACCGGGCGGCGGCAGGAACTCCAGGTGCTCGGGAGCTACCACCCCAGCCAGCGCAATACGTTCACCGGCCGGCTCACCTTCGACATGCTCGTCGAGCTGCTCGCCCGCGCCGCCGCACTCGCGAGGCCGGCCGGCCCAGGAGACTGACGCCCCAGGGGCACCAGGAATACGCCGCCATGCGGCCCCGGACGCCGCCTCCTATCCTGAGAACCAAGACGGCTGCGCAGACCGGTTGGTTACGGGTTTACGGCCGAGGAGTGCTCGTGCGCCATCGCTTGGCGGAGCAGGCAGAGGAGGCCGCCCCGGGCGGCACCTTCTCCCACCGGGACCGGGCAGTGATCTGTGCTGCCGCGCTGTCCATGCTCATCGTGCAGATGGACTGGTTCGCGCTCGACCTGATGCTCCCGGTCATCGCCCGGGATTTCGGCACCACGTCGACCGATCTCCAATGGCTGGTCAGCGGCTACATGGTGGCCATCGGCGCATTGATGATCGTCGGTGGCCGGGCCGCCGATCTGCACGGGCGGCGACGGGTCATCGTGATCGGACTGATGGTGTTCGCCACCCTGTCCGTGGTGTGCAGCGCCGCACAGAACGCGCCCTGGCTCATTGCCGCCCGGATCGTGCAGGGCATCGGCGCGGCCTTGATCTTTCCCGTTTCCGTGGCGGTGGTGAGCAGTTACTTCCGCGACGACCGGCAGGGGCGGGCGGTCAGTACGGTGCTGGCGTTCAGCGCCGTCGGCACCGCGCTGGGGCCGTTCGTGGGCGGTGTCTTCGCCGAACACGTCAGCTGGCGTGCGGTGTTCCTGCTGAATGTGCCGGTGTGTCTGGCCGCCGCGCTGCTGGTGCTGCGCTTTGTCCCCGAGACCCGCGACGAGCAGGCGACCCGCCGTCTCGACCTGCCCGGCGCGGCGACCGTGGCCCTCGGCCTCAGCTGCCTGATGCTCGCGGTCGACCAGGGACAGGGCTGGGGGTGGGCCTCCGCGCCCACCCTGGCCGCCGTCGCGGTCGGGATCGCCTCCCTCGTACTGTTCGTGGCGCTGGAACGGCGCACGCCGGAGCCGTTGATCGATTTGTCGCTCTTCCGCAATGTGAAGTTCGACGTGATCACCCTCGCGGGTTCGCTCTCCAATGTGGTCTATTGCCTGATCGCGGTGCTCTCGGCGCTCTATCTGCAACAGGCGCGGGGGCTGTCGCCGTTCCACGCCGGGGTGGTCTTCCTGGCGCTGTCCTGCGGGGTCGGCGCGGCCAGCTACGGTGCCGGACGACTGGCCCTGCGGTGGCGTGCCGAGCGGTTGATGGCCTGCGGCATGCTCACCAGCGGTGCGGGGCTGCTGTTGCTGACCTGGGTGCGGCCCTTGGGCTGGTACGCGGTGGTCTTCGCGCTCTGCGGGGTGGGCATCGGGCTGGGGTGGGCGCTGACGAACGTGGCCACCCAGGCGCATGTCCCTGCGGAGCGGACGGGTGCGGCGTCGGGGCTGGTGCTGACCGCGCTGGTGCTGTTCGGTGCGGTGAGCGTGACCGTCGCGACGACGGTGCTGGAGGTCATCAGCGGCTCCCCGTCGACCGCGGCCGCCGACGGGCCCGCCATCGAGTCCGTCCTGCGCGGCACGTCCGTGCTGGCGTTCCTCGGCGCCTTCGGTCTGCTCGCGGTCAGCGCGCCGCGGCGGCGTGCACACGGTGGTGCCACGGTCTCCGGCTGAAGGGCGCCGTGGAGGGCCGCTGGCGGCGCCCGGTCCGGGGCCGTGATGCCGTGCGTCACCGCGTGCCGTACACCGGCTGTGGGGTCCCGGCCGCTGCCAGCAGTTCGCGGGCGGCCTCGCCCGCCTCGGCCGGTGTCCAGCGACTCTTCCGGTCCGCGGTGGGGCCGGGGCGCCACCCCTCCATCACGGTGATCCGGCCCGCCTCGGCCTCGAAGACCCGGCCGGTGACCCCGGCGCTGTCGGCCGAGGCCAGCCAGACCACCAGCGGGGAGACGTTCTCCGGGGCCATCGCGTCGAACTCCCCCTCGGCGGGCGCCGCCATCGTCCCGGCGAAGGTCCGCTCGGTCATACGGGTACGGGCCGCCGGTGCGAGGGCGTTGACCTGGACGCCGTAGCGGGCCAGTTCGGCGGCGGCGACGAGGGTGAGGCCGAGGATGCCGGCCTTGGCGGCGGAGTAGTTGCCCTGGCCGACGCTGCCGAGCAGACCGGCGCCCGAACTGGTGTTGATGATCCGGGCGTCGGGCCTGCGGCCGGCCTTGGCCTCGGCCCGCCAGTGCGCCGCGGCGTGCCGCAGTGGCAGGAAGTGGCCCTTGAGGTGAACCCGGATGACGGCGTCCCAGTCGTCCTCGTCGAGGTTGACCAGCATCCGGTCGCGCAGGAAGCCGGCGTTGTTGACGAGGGTGTCGAGGCGCCCGAAGGCGTCCAGGGCGGTGGCGACGAGCGAGGCCGCGCCGTCGGTGGTGGTGATGTCGCCGGTGTGGGCGACGGCCCGGCCGCCGCGGGCCCGGATCTCGTCGGCGACCTGCTGGGCCGGACCGGCCGAGGAGCCGGCTCCGTCGGGAGCCACCCCGAGGTCGTTCACCACGACCTGGGCGCCTTCGGCGGCGAGGGCCAGGGCGTGGGCGCGGCCGAGGCCACGGCCGGCTCCGGTGAGGGCGGCCACGCGTCCCGTGCAGATCCCCGTGCCGGTCATGTCCGTGCTCCTTTTCCGGTCATGTCAGATGTCCTTCGTGGCGTCGGGCGCGGTGGGGTGGTTGACGGTGGCGGCGTCGAGGAAGGCGGGGCGCTCCCCTCCGCCGTGGACGAGCAGACTCGCGCCGGTGAGATACGCGGCGCGGTCGGAGGCGAGGAAGACGCAGGCGTCGCCGATCTCGGCGGGTTCGGCGAGCCGGCCGAGCGGGACGGTGGCGCCGACGGCGGCGATACCCGCCTCGTCGCCGTAGTGCAGGGCGGCGAGTTCGGTGCGCACCATGCCGAGGACGAGGGTGTTGACCCGTACCTCCGGGGCCCATTCGACGGCCATGGAGCGGGCGAGGTGGTCCAGACCGGCCTTGGCGGCGCCGTAGGCGGCGGTGCCGGGCGAGGGGCGGGTGCCGCTGACGCTGCCGATCATGATGACCGAACCGCCGCCCGGCCGGTCCCGCATCACCTCGTAGGCGGCGAGCGAGGCGGTCAGCGGCGCGAGGAGGTTGAGTGCGACGACCCGGGCGTGCCGCGCGGCGTCCGCCTCCCCCAGCAGCCGGTACGGCGTGCCGCCTGCGTTGTTGACGAGGCAGTCCAAGCGGCCGTAGTCGGCGGCGAGTCGGGCGAAGAAGGCGGGTACGGCGGCCGCGTCGCGCAGGTCGAGGGCGCGGAAGTACGCCTGGCGGCCGGCCGCCGTGACCGGGGTGTCCGGTGGTCGTCGTGCGCAGACCACGACCTCCGCACCGGCCTGGAGGAAGGCGCGGGCGATGCCGGCGCCGACGCCCCGGGTGCCGCCGGTGACGACGGCCAGCCGCCCGGACAGATCGAGAGCCAGGCTCAACGGGCACCCCTCCCGCAGCGCGGCATCCGCTGCTAACTTCGCTACCTAACAAACGCTTGGTGGAAAGGTAGCTGATCTGCTCATGGGTGTCTCCACCTCCGAGCCGGACCAGGGCATCGCCGTCATCACCGCCGACTTCCCTCCGGTCAACGCCCTTCCCGTACAGGGCTGGTACGACCTCGCCGCGGCCGTGCGCGCGGCCGGCCGTGACCCCGCCGTCCGCTGCGTCGTGCTGACCGCGGAGGGCCGCGGCTTCAACGCGGGGGTCGACATCAAGGAGATGCAGCGGGACACCGCAGCCGGCGGGCACGGTGCCCTGATCGGCGCCAACCGCGGCTGTGCCGAGGCGTTTTCGGCGGTCTACGAGTGCGAGGTCCCCGTCGTCGCGGCGGTGCACGGCTTCTGTCTGGGCGGTGGCATCGGCCTCGTCGGGAACGCGGATGCCATCGTGGCCAGCGACGACGCCACCTTCGGGCTTCCGGAGCTGGACCGCGGCGCGCTCGGCGCGGCCACCCATCTGGCCCGGCTCGTCCCGCAGCACCTGATGCGCGCGCTCTACTACACCTCACGGACCGCCACCGCCGCCGAACTCCAGGCACACGGTTCCGTCTGGAAGGTCGTCCCGCGCGCCGAACTGCGCGATGCGGCACGGGACTTGGCGCACGAGATCGCACAGAAGGACGGCTTTCTCCTCCGTCTGGCCAAGGCCGCCCTCAACGGCATCGACCCCGTCGACGTACGGCGCAGCTACCGCTTCGAGCAGGGCTTCACCTTCGAGGCGAACCTCAGCGGAGTCGCCGACCGCGTCCGCGACACCTTCGGTGCGCCGGGCGGCACACCGACGAAAGGGGCCTGACCCGTGACCGACAAGACCATGACGCCCGAGGACGTCGTCTCCCGGCTGCGCAGCGGTATGACCCTCGGCATCGGCGGCTGGGGTTCCCGCCGGAAGCCGATGGCGCTGGTGCGGGCGCTGCTCCGCTCCGATGTCACCGATCTGACCGTGGTCTCGTACGGCGGCCCCGATGTCGGTCTGCTCGCCGCCGCGGGCAGGATCCGCAGGCTCGTCGCGGCGTTCGCGACCCTCGACTCGATCCCCCTCGAACCGCATTTCCGCGCGGCCCGTCAGCGCGGCGCGTTCGAGCTGACGGAGATCGACGAGGCGATGTTCATGTGGGGCCTGCACGCCGCCGCCAACCGGCTGCCGTTCCTGCCCGTACGGTCCGGCCTCGGCTCGGACGTGATGCGCGTCAACCCCGCTCTGAAGACCGTCACGTCGCCCTACGAGGACGGCGAGACCTTCGTCGCGATGCCGGCCCTGCGCATGGACGCGGCGCTGGTCCACCTCCACCGTGCCGACCGGCGCGGAAACGGCCAGTACCTCGGCCCCGACCCGTACTTCGACGACCTGTTCTGCGAGGCCGCGGACGAGGCATATGTCTCCTGCGAGCGGCTCGTGGACGGCTTCGTCGGGGCCGTCCCGCAGACCCTCCTGGTCAAGCGGCACGCGGTCACCGGCGTCGTCGAGACCCCGAACGGCGCGCACTTCACCTCCTGCGTCCCGGACTACGGCCGCGACGAGCCCTTCCAGAAGCTCTATGCGACCACGCCTTGGCCGCAGTTCGCCGAGCGGTTCCTGTCCGGGGACGAGAAGGCCTACCAGTCCGCAGTCCAGACCTGGCACGAGGAGCAGCAGTGAGCGCCACCACCACGACGACCCGTGCCGAGTACTGCGCGATCGCCTGCGCCGACGCCTGGCGCGACAACGGCGAGGTGCTCGCGAGCCCGATGGGCCTGATCCCGTCGATCGGCGCCCGGCTCGCCCAGCGCACCTTCTCCCCCGATCTGCTCCTCACCGACGGTGAGGCGATGATCGTCTGCCTCGACGGGGCGGCCGAGGGCTGGCTGCCCTACCGTCAGCACCTCACCATGGTCTCCGGCGGCCGGCGCCATGTGATGATGGGCGCAAGCCAGCTCGACCGCTTCGGCAACCAGAACATCTCCTGCATCGGCGACTGGCAGCGGCCCGCCCGCCAGCTCCTCGGCGTCCGCGGCGCACCGGTCAACACCCTCAACAATCCGGTGAGTTACTGGGTGCCGACGCACTCGAAGCGGGTCTTCGTCGAGAAGGTCGACATGATCAGCGGGGTCGGGTACGACAGCGCGGCCGCCGCCGGACCGTCCGCGACCCGCTACCACCGCATTCCCCGTGTCGTCTCCGACCTCGGCGTCTTCGACTTCGCGACCCCCAACCGCACCATGCGCCTGGCCTCCGTACATCCCGGAGTCACGGTCGAGGAGGTCCAGGAGGCCACCGGGTTCGCGCTGGCGCTGCCCGACGAGGTGCCCCCCACCCGGGAGCCCACTCCGACCGAACTGCGGCTGATCCGTACGGTCCTCGACCCGGAGGGGCGGCGCGACCGCGAGGTGCCGACGCCATGACGGACGTCCGGATCGAGACGCCGCTGACGAAGCTGGTCGGGGTGCGCCACCCCCTCGTGCAGACCGGCATGGGGTGGGTGGCGGGGCCCCGGCTGGTCTCGGCGACGGCCAACGCGGGCGCACTCGGGATTCTCGCCTCGGCCACGATGACCGTCGGGCAACTGCGCTCGGCGGTCCGCGAGGTCGCGTCCCGTACGGATGCGCCCTTCGGGGTCAACCTGCGGGCGGACGCGGCAGACGCGGGCGAGCGGGTGCGCCTGCTGGTGGAGGAGGGCGTACGGGTCGCCTCGTTCGCCCTGGCCCCCTCGCGTGAGCTGATCGCCCGGCTGAAGGACGCGGGTGTCGTCGTCATCCCGTCCGTCGGTGCCCGCCGCCATGCCGAGAAGGTCGCCGCCTGGGGCGCGGACGCGGTCGTCGTCCAGGGCGGGGAGGGCGGCGGCCACACCGGGAGCGTCGCCACGAGCGTGCTGCTTCCGCAGGTCGTGGACGCGGTCGACATCCCGGTGATCGCGGCGGGCGGCTTCTTCGACGGCCGGGGCCTGGTCGCGGCGCTCGCCTACGGCGCGGCCGGTGTCGCCATGGGCACCCGCTTTCTGCTGACGTCGGACAGCACCGTGCCGCAGGCCGTGCAGGACCGCTATCTGGCGGCGGACGCCAAGGACATCACCGTCACCACCAAGGTCGACGGGCTGCCGCACCGGATGCTGCGCAGCGAGCTGGTCGAGGCGCTGGAGCGGTCCGGGCGCACCACCGCGCTGCTCCAAGCAGTCCGCCGGGCCGCATCGTTCAGGAAGCTGTCCGGCCTGAGCTGGGCACAGCTGGTCCGCGACGGCCTGGCGATGAAACACGGCAGGGAACTCTCCTGGAGCCAGGTCCTGCTGGCCGCGAACACCCCGATGCTGCTGAAGGCGTCGATGGTCGACGGCCGTACCGATCTGGGGGTGATGGCCTCCGGCCAGGTCGCCGGGGTGATCGAGGATCTGCCGTCCTGCGCGGAACTCGTCGACCGGATCATGGCCGAGGCGCGCGCGACACTGGCCGCGCTGCCGGTCACGCAATCCTGATGCGGCGTCAGAGTCGCTCGATGATGGTGACGTTGGCCTGGCCGCCGCCCTCACACATGGTCTGGAGCCCGAACCGGCCGCCGGTGCGCTCCAGTTCGTGCAGCAGCGTCGTCATCAGCCGGACGCCGGTCGCGCCGAGCGGATGGCCGAGGGCGATGGCACCGCCGTTGACGTTGACCCGCTCGGGGTCGGCGCCGGTCTCCTTCAGCCAGGCCAGCACCACGGGCGCGAACGCCTCGTTGATCTCGACCAGGTCGATGGCGTCGATCGGCATGCCCGCCTTCTTCAGCGCATACGCCGTCGCCGGGATCGGGGCGGACAGCATCCGGATCGGGTCCTCGCCGCGCACCGACAGATGGTGGATACGGGCCCGCGGGGTGAGGCCGTGCTCGGCCACCGCCCGCTCGGAGGCGAGGAGCATGGCGGCCGCGCCGTCGGAGACCTGCGAGGAGACCGCCGCGGTCAGCCGGCCGCCCTCGACGACCGGCCGCAGCCCGGCCATCTGCTCCAACGAGGTGGTGCGGCGCGGCCCTTCGTCGGCGGTGACCTCCCCGAAGGGGACGATCTCGCGGTCGAAGCGGCCCTCGTCGAGGGCGCGGACGGCCCGTTGGTGCGAGCGGAGCGCGAACTCCTCCATGTCCTCACGGGAGAGGTGCCACTTGGCGGCGATGAGTTCGGCGCCGTGGAACTGGTTGACGGGCGCCTCGCCGTAGCGGGCCCGCCAGCCCGCGGACCCGGCGAACGGGCCCTCGGTCAGCCCCAGCGGAGCGGCGGCCTGCCGGCTGGCGAAGGCGATCGGGATCTGCGACATGTTCTGCACACCGCCCGCGACGACCAGGTCCTGGGTGCCGGAGAGCACCCCCTGCGCCGCGAAGTGCACGGCCTGCTGCGAGGAGCCGCACTGGCGGTCGACGGTGACGCCGGGCACCTCCTCGGGCAGGCCGGCGGCCAGCCAGCACGTCCGGGCGATGTCCCCGGCCTGCGGGCCCACGGTGTCCAGGCAGCCGAACACGACATCCTCGACGGCGGCCGGATCGGCCCCGCTGCGCGCCATCAGCGCCGTCAGCACATGCGCGCCCAGGTCGGCGGGGTGGACGGCCGACAGACCGCCGCCCTTCTTGCCCACCGGGGTGCGGACCGCGTCGACGATATAGGCCTCGGACATGGTGGTCTCCTTGGTCAGATTCTGCGGAGGTTGCGGCCGGTTCCGCAAGGCGGTGCAGGGCGGCACGGTCGACGGGTTCCGGTGTGCGTCCTCCCCGGGGCGGTGCGGCACACGGCCCGTCGCACCCGTTGCGCCTCACGCATGCTGGGAGCTGACGGACACCGTTTCCCCGGTCATGTACGAGGCGTAGTCGCCGGCCAGGAAGACGATGACATTGGCGACTTCCCATGGTTCGGCGTAGCGGCCGAACGCCTCCCGCTCGGTGAGCTCCGCCAGCAGCTCGGGCGTGGTCACCTTCGCCAGGTGCGGGTGCATCGCGAGGCTGGGGGCGACCGCGTTGATCCGCACGCCGTACTCGGCGGCCTCCATGGCCGCGCACCGGGTCAGCGCCATCACCCCGGCCTTGGCCGCGGCGTAGTGGGCCTGGCCGCGCTGGGCACGCCAGCCGACCACCGAGGCATTGTTGACGATCACGCCGCCGCTGCCGGTGTCCTTCATCCGGCGCAGGGCGGCCCGGGTGCAGCGGAAGGTGCCGTTCAGGGTCACATCGAGGACCTTGGCCCACTGTGCGTCGGTCATCTCGACGAGGTCGGCGGTGCCGCCGAGCCCGGCGTTGTTGACCACGATGTCGAGGCGCCCATGGCGCTCCTCGGCGCTCGCCAGCAGGGCGTCGACCTGGTCCTCGTCGGTGACATCGCAGGGCAGGGACGCGACCTTGGCGGCGCCGAACTCCTCCGCGAGCGCCTCGGTGGTCTCTTTCAGCCGGCGCGTATGGGCGTCGCCGAGGACGACACTGGCGCCTTCCTCCAGGAATCTGCGGGCGGTGGCACCGCCGATGCCGGCTCCGGCGGCCGCGGTGATGACGGCGGTCCGGCCGTCGAGCAGGTGGTGGCCGGGCACGTAGGGGGGCGGTGTCATACGTGAGCCTCCTCTTCCCGCAGCCGGCTGCGGATCCGGTCCGAAGGCGCTCGGCGGTGGCGGAGGCCTCGACGCTGCTCGTGCCGGTACGTTAATCTACCAAACACTTGTTAGGGAAGGAGGGCGGATGCCCGCTGCCCACGACGACGAGGCCGTGTACGACGAACGGGAGGGGCCGGTCGCGACCGCCACCCGAGAGGCGGGGGCCTGATGGACCTCGAAGTCAGCGCCGCGGACCAGGAGTTCCGCACCGAGGCCCGCGACTGGCTCGTCCGGCACGTACCCGCCGAACCGCTGCCGTCGCTGGAGACCGCGGAGGGTTTCGCCGCCCACCGGGAGTGGGAGCACCGGCTCTCCGCGGACCGCTGGTCGGTCGTCTCCTGGCCCGAGGAGTACGGCGGCAGGGGCGCCTCGCTCCTGCAGTGGCTGCTCTTCGAGGAGGAGTACTACGCCGCGGGCGCCCCGGGGCGGGTCGGCCAGAACGGCATCAACCTCCTCGCCCCCACCCTCTTCGAGCACGGCACCGCCGCCCAACGCGCCCGCATCCTCGGCCCCATGGCCCGCGGCGAGGTCATCTGGGCGCAGGCCTGGTCGGAGCCGGAGGCGGGATCGGATCTGGCGTCGCTGCGCTCGACCGCCGTACGGACCGACGGCGGCTGGCTGCTGAACGGGCAGAAGACCTGGTCCTCCCGGGCCGCCTTCGCCGATCGCGCCTTCGGGCTGTTCCGCAGCCACCCGGACACCGCCCGGCCGCACCAGGGGCTCAGCTATCTGATGTTCCCGCTGGACGCACCGGGCGTGACGGTACGCCCCCTCGGCCGCCTGGACGGCAAGCCGGCCTTCGCCGAACTCTTCCTCGATGACGTCTTCGTGCCGGATGCGGACGTCCTCGGGGAGCCGGGGCAGGGCTGGCGGGTCGCGATGAGCACCGCGGGCAACGAACGCGGCCTGACGCTGCGCAGTCCGGGCCGCTTCACCGCGGCCGCCGAGCGGCTGGCCGCGCTGTGGCGCGAGGCTCCCGGGGCGGCGGACCCGGCCCTGGCCGCGCGGGTGGCCGACGCGCTGATCGGCGCCCGCGCGTACCAGCTCTTCACCTATGCCAACGCCTCCCGGCTCGCCGCCGGCGGGTCGATCGGCGCCGAGTCCAGCCTGAACAAGGTCTTCTGGTCCGAGCTGGACATCGCCCTGCACGAGACCGCCCTGGACCTGCTCGGCCCGTACGGCATGCTCGCCGACGACGCCGACGAGGCACCCGCGCACGGGAGTTGGGCCGAGGGGTACACCTTCTCGCTCGCCGGCCCGGTCTATGCCGGCACCAACGAGATCCAGCGCGACATCGTCGCCGAGCGACTGCTCGGCCTGCCGAAGGGGCGCAGGTGATGCGGTTCCTCCTGACCGATGAACAGCGGGAGTTCGCCCGCACGCTGGACGGCATGCTGGGGGCGTCCGGCACGCCGGCCGTGGTGCGCGCCTGGGCGGCCGGGGAGCAGAAGCCGGGCCGTGAGCTGTGGGCGCGGGTCGCGGCGGCGGACGTGTTCGCGCTCGCCGTTCCCGAGCGGCACCGAGGGGTGGGGCCGCTTCCTGTCGAACTCGCCCTTTCCTTCGTGGAGTTGGGACGCCACGCGGTGCCGGGTCCGCTGGTGGAGACGGTGGCGGCGGCCGCGTTCCTGGAGCGTCTGGGCGAGGAGGCCGGGGCCGGGGTGTGGCTGCCGCGGATCGCCGCGGGCGACGCCGTGGTCAGCCTGTGCGCCGGAGCCCCCTACGCGCTGGACGCCGATGCCGCCGATGCCGTCCTCGTCGTCCAGGGCGACACGGTGCGCCGTACGGACACCCACGGCCCCGTGCAGCCCTCCCTCGATCCGGCCCGACGGCTGGCCCGCCCGCTCGGCGGCACCGTGGTGGCCAGGGGCCCCGCGGTGACCGCGGCCGCCGCGCACGCCGTCGAGGTCGCACGGCTCGCCACCGCGGCGCAGTCCCTCGGCCTCGGCCGGGCCCTGCTCGCGGCGACGGTGTCCCATGCCGAGCGACGCACCCAGTTCCAGGTGCCCATCGGCTCCTTCCAGGCGGTCAAGCACCGGCTGGCGGACACCCTCATCGGGCTGGAGTTCGCCCAGCCGCTGGTGTACGCGGCGGCCCTGGCGCTGGCGGCGGGCGCCCCGTCGGCAGGCAGGGAGGTGGCGGCGGCGAAGGTCGCGGCGGGCGAGGCCGGTTATGCCGCGGCGCGTACGGCACTGCAACTGCACGGCGCTCTCGGTTACACGGAGGAGCTGGACCTCTCGCTGTGGATCCGCAAGGCCCGCCCGCTGCGGGACGCGTGGGGGACTCCGGCCGACTGCCGCGCCCGTGTCCTCGCCGGCTGACCGCGGACGTGCCGCCGTCGTCCGGCGTCTCGGACGACGGCGCCGCGCCGCCACATCGCGGGCTCAGGAATCCGACGTTCCGCAGAACGAGCCGGCGTCCGCCGCACCCCCCCTACAGGTGCCTGCGGTCCCTCTCCTCCAGGTCGGCCAGCATGGCATCGGCCAGATCCCGCTCGGCGGTGTAGTACCGCTCCGACCACTTCAGGACGAGCGAGGGGTAGGCCCAGGCCTCATCGGCGTGGGCGCCCGCGACGTCCACCTCGGCGCGCTGCCGCATCGTCTCCGCGTACTCCCGGTGGCGGCCCAGCACTTCACGCATCCGGTCGGCCTCCAGCAGATGACCGAGCCACAGCCGCAGCATCACCCCGTGCTTGAGGACGGGAGGTTCCACCGGCGCCTCGCGCGCCCAGTGGCGGACCGCCGCCATCCCCTCGTCGGTGATCACATAGACCCGCTTGTCGCGGTTGCCGGTCTCCTGGGCGACCATCCGGGAGCTGACGTAGCCCACCTTCTCCAGCCGCTTCAGTTCGCCGTAGATCTGGCTGAAGGACGGGCTCCAGTAGAAGAAGTGCAGCGACCAGTCCGACCACTTCTTCAGGTCGTAGCCGGAGAGCTCCTCACCGAAGGAGAGCAGGCCCAGCACCGCCCAACTGGTGGCCGGCAGCGCAGGCTGCTCCGCGTCCCCGGTGTCCACGGCGCCCGCCTTCTTCTCCGTCACGTGCCGCAGTCTACGGTCCGTGTCCGCGCAGGCCCGCCGCGGAGATCACCAACTCCCTTCCGCGGCCCTTGCCTTCCTGGTGGTCCCGCTCTTCCTGGTGCTCCCGGTCTTCCAGCAAAGAGGTATTTCTGTTCGAAGTACCCGGCGCTTCCGGGCCCGGGGCGGCCGCCGACCGCTTCCTCGACGCGGCCGCCGGGCGCCCGCGCGGTGCGGACCCGGACCCGCTGGCCAATAGTGGAGAGGTGAGCCCGCTACAGGGAGCTTCCCCGCGGACCGGGCCGCGGCAGTCGGCCGGCGGGCCCGCCGGGGCGGTGCTGCGCAGACTGCGCTATCTGCTGGAGCACGGCAGACACGGCCTGCGCGGACACCGCTCCGTGGTCGGCAACGCGGTCCGGGTGACAGCGGGCTCGTGCGTGGCCTTCTACCTCTGCCGCTACGCGCTCGGCCTGACCGTCATGTCCGTCTACGCCACGTTCACCGTGGTGGCGCTCGGCGTGCTGGCCCGGATCCCGGGGTCCGGGCGCCAGCGCGCCGCAACCGTCCTCACCGCGATCCCGGCCGGGCTGGCGCTCGTCACGCTGGGCACGCTGCTCGCCGTGCAGACCTGGGCCGCCGTCCTCGGCATGCTCGTCATCGGCTTCGTGGTGGCGTACGCGGGCACCACCGGACCGCGGATCGCCGGGGCGGCACCCGGCATGCAGCTGCTCTACATCCTGCCGTGCTTCCCGCCGTATGCCCCGGACGCCCTGGGCCAGCGGTTGTCCGGCTTCCTGCTGGGAGCCGTCCTGCTCGCACTCGCCCAGCGCTATGTGCTGCCCGAACCGGACACCCCGCCCTTCTGCCGGCTGCTGGCCGATGCCTCCGACGCCGCCGCGGACCTGGCCGACCACCACGGCGGGCCCCTTCCCGCGGAAGCGCTCGCACGGGCGCGCCAAACCGGGGACGCCCTGCGTCCGTCGCGTGTGCCGCCCGCCGACCTGCCCGCCTCCCCCACCCTCACCCACAAGGCCATGGCGCACGCCACCGAGTCGGTCCGCACCCTGCTGGCGCGGCTGGAAGCCCTGCACACCGCGGCCGGACCGCACGACGTCTACCACCCGGAGACAGTGGTGCTGCTCCAGGGCATCAGCGCCGCCGCCCGTGAGGCGGCGGACGCACTGCGGCGCGGCAAGCGGCTGCGGCCCGGCGAGGGCCCCTGCGCGGCGGCCCTCCAGAGTGAGCTGAACCCCGTGCGGGCCCACCGGGCCGTGGACACCCTGGAGCGGCTCAGCGCCGACGACCGGCTGGTCTATCTGCGCCGACGGTCCCAGGTGGTGCAGGCCGCCGACTGCGCCGTCGTTCTCGCGCTGGCCACCCGGCTGCTGCTCGGCGACCGTTCCGTCGAACGGAGCCCCGCCGGGCACGCCTTCGCCTATGCGCAGTCGCATGCCCACCAGCTGTGGTGGCAGCGGCTGACCACGCACCTCACCCCCCGGTCGGTGATCTTCCAGAACGCCTGCCGCTTCGCGCTCGGCCTGGCCACCGCGCGGGCCATCGCCGGACTCCTCGACCTCCAGCACGGCTTCTGGGTCCTGCTGGCGACGCTCACGCTCACCCGCACCACCAGCCTGGAGACGTGGTCCGCGGTCCGGCAGGCGCTGAGCGGCACGCTGGTCGGCGCGGTACTGGCCGGCGGGCTGCTGGCGCTCGTCCACGACCGGGACACGGTCTACGCGGTCGTGCTGCCGGTCGTGATGCTGGTGGCGTTCACCGTGGGGCCGCTGCGCGGGCTGGCCTGGGCGCAGGGCGGGTTCACGCTGGTCGTGGCCACGCTGTTCGCGCAGGTCTCCCCCGTCACCTGGCAGCTGGCCCCGGTCCGGCTGGTGGATGTACTGGTCGGCAGTCTCATCGGGCTGGCCTGCGGGCTGGTGGCCTGGCCACGGGGCGCGGGCCGGGAGGTGCGCAGAAGCATGGCAGGGCTGTGCTCGGCCATCGCCGACGCCATCGGGCACACCACCGCACGGGTCGTCGAACGCTCCGGCAGCACCGACGTCTTCGTGATCAACCGTGCCCTCATGCTCGCGCAGGAGAGCCTGGCCCAGTACCAGTGCGAGCTGCGGGAGAAGACCGCCACGCAGCCGGACTGGCCCGCGCTGCTGGTCGCCGGGGCGGACGCGCGGCGCGGCGAACGGCTGCTGCCCGACCGGCCCGGCCGCATCACCGCGCACGGGGCCGGCGCCTGGTTGCGGCATGCGGCAGACCGGACGGCGGCCGACTACCGGTCCCTCGCCCGGCATCTGCGCACGGACGGCGAGGTGGCCTGGGAAGAGGCCCGGCCACTCGACATCCGCGCCCTGCTGGCGGTGGCCCCGGCCATCGCGCGCGAGAGCCCGGACCGGGACACCCGCGCGCTGGCCGCCGCGCTGCTCCTGGACTCGGTGATCTGGCTCGATGGGCTGACCGCCGATCTGAACCGGATCCACAAGGAGATGTGAGGCCGCGCCGCCGATCGGCGGGTGCTCGCTGCAACGCGCCCCGGGCGGCCGCCATTCGAGCAGCAGGATCGTGGCGTCGTCGCTGAGTCTCTCGTCCTGGCTCTCCAAAAGGGCGTGGATCAGCTGGCGGAGCGCCTCGGAGGCGAGTTCTCCGGCCGCGGTGGCGCGGATGATGGAGTCGGTGAAGGCCGCCAGGCCGAAGCGGCCGCCGCCGGTCGTGCGGGCCCCGGTCACGCCGTCGGTGTAGAGCAGCACCCGGTCCCCCGGCTCCAGCGCCGCCCGGTGGACCGTGCGCGGGGCGTCGCCGAGCGCGGCGGGCATGCCCATCGGGGGTTCGCCGGGGCGCTCCGGTGCCTTTTTCAGGACCTGGTGGTCGCGGATCAACAGGGGCGGTGGATGGCCCGGACGGCCGTCAGGAAGTCCTGAAGCAGGTGTTCGCCGTCACCGGCCGGAACACGCTCGACGGCCCTACCCGCTTCCCTCCGCGCACCATCCCTCCGGGCACTGCGAGCCACATGTCTTCCGGGCGCCCGCGCCATCCGGGAGCGGCATACGGCGGAGCCGGGGCGTTCCGGCACGGGTCCGGCCGCGGGGTTGCCGGGCTCCGGCCTGCCCGGGTGCGGATGGGGTTGCGGGACCTGATCCTGAAGCAGTGAAGCCGTGTACGACGTGTGGTGTCGCCTTTCACGGGCACCCGCCGGGCAGGAGCACGTAGCGACAGCACAAGGAACCCGACAAGGCAGCATGTCGCGGTACCGCCGTGACAGCGGAACGGACACACATGAGCAACGGATTCATGGGTCCGGAGGGTTACGGCCCGGACTCGTTCGGTGACTTCCTCGCGCGCTTCTTCGGTGCCGCGCAGTCCGCGAGCGGCGAGCCGGGGCAGCCCGCACCCCGGCAGGCGGACATCGCCCGCATGATGAGCGGGCCCGCCCGGGATCTGGTGACCTCCGCAGCCGCCTACGCCGCCGAACACGGCAGTCCGGAACTCGGCACCGAGCACCTCCTGCGGGCCGCCCTCGCCGCCGAACCGACCCGCAGCATGCTGCAACAGGCGGGGGCGGACCCCGACACGCTGGCGGCCGAGATCGACCGCGGCGCGGGTTCGGGGCCGAAGCAGGCCAGCGTGGCCGTGACCCCCGCGGTCAAGCGGGCCCTGCTGGGCGCGCACGATCTGGCGCGGGACAACGGGGCCTCGTACATCGGCCCGGAGCATGTGCTGGACGCGCTGGCGGCCAACATGGACTCGGCAGCGGGGCGCATCCTGAACCTCGCCCATTTCGATCCGCAGGCCGCACCGCAGGGCAGCCTCGGGGGCCAGCACGCGGGCCCCGAGCACGGCACCCCGCCGAAGCACGACACGCCGACCCTGGACAAGTACAGCCGTGACCTGACCGACCTGGCCCGGGCGGGCCGGATCGACCCGGTCATCGGCCGCGAGGAGCAGATCGAGCAGACCATCGAGGTGCTCTCCCGCCGGGGCAAGAACAACCCGGTGCTGGTCGGTGACGCGGGGGTGGGCAAGACCGCGATCGTCGAAGGCCTGGCGCAGCGCCTCGCCGACGGGGACGTCCCCGAGAACCTGGCGGGACGGCGCGTCGTCGCCCTGGATCTGACGGCGGTCGTCGCCGGCACCCGCTACCGCGGTGACTTCGAGGAGCGGCTGAACGGCATCATCGAGGAGGTCCGTGCGCACCCCGACTCGCTGATCGTGTTCATCGACGAACTGCATACGGTCGTCGGTGCCGGCGGGGGCAGCGGAGACGGCGGTTCGCTGGAGGCGAGCAATATGCTCAAGCCCGCCCTGGCACGCGGCGAGATGCATGTCATCGGCGCCACCACCCTGGAGGAGTACCGGCGGAACATCGAGAAGGACGCCGCGCTCGCCCGCCGCTTCCAGCCCATCCTCGTGCCCGAGCCCGATGTCTCCGACACGGTGGAGATTCTGCGCGGGCTACAGGACCGCTACGAAGCCCATCACCAGGTGCGCTACACGAACGAGGCGCTGCTCGCGGCGGTCGAGCTCTCGGACCGCTATATCGCCCACCGCTTCCTTCCCGACAAGGCGATCGACCTGCTCGACCAGGCGGGCGCACGGGTCAGGCTCCGCTCCGGCGCCAAGGCCACCGACGTACGCGACCTGGAACGCGAGCGGGAGCAGCTGGTGCGGGACAAGGACCAGGCGGTCGCCGCCGAGCAGTACGAGCGGGCCAGCGAGCTGCGTGACCGTATCGCCGCACTCGCCGCGCGGATCGAGGCCGGCCGGGGCGAGCCGCTGAGCGACGGCCGGATCGTGCAGGTCACCGCGGAGGACATCGCCGAGATCGTGTCGCGGCAGACCGGCGTGCCCGTGAGCAGTCTGACCCAGGAGGAGAAGGAGCTGCTGCTCGGGCTGGAGGAACGGCTGCACACCCGGGTGATCGGCCAGGACGACGCGGTCACGGCCGTCTCCGAGGCGATCCTGCGGTCGCGGGCCGGGCTTGCCGACCCCGACCGCCCGATCGGCAGCTTCCTTTTCCTCGGCCCGACGGGTGTGGGCAAGACCGAGCTGGCCCGCGCGCTCGCCGAGGCGCTGTTCGGCACCGAGGACCGCATGGTGCGACTGGACATGAGCGAGTATCAGGAGCGGCACACGGTCAGCCGGCTGGTCGGTGCTCCCCCGGGATACGTCGGCCATGAGGACGCGGGACAGCTGACCGAGGCGGTGCGCCACCACCCGTATGCGCTGCTGCTGCTCGACGAGGTGGAAAAGGCCCACCCCGATGTCTTCAACATCCTGCTCCAGGTCCTCGACGACGGGCATCTGACCGACTCCCAGGGCCGTAGGGTCGACTTCAAGAACACCGTGGTCGTGATGACGAGCAATCTCGGCTCCGAGGCGCTCAGCGGCGGCCGCGGGGTGCTCGGCTTCGGCCCGGAGAGCACGGACGGGGGCGACGGCGCGCGGGAACGGGCGCTGGGCTCCTTGCGCGAACACTTCCGCCCGGAGTTCCTCAACCGGCTCGACGAGATCATCGTCTTCCGCCGGCTCACCGACGACCAGTTGCGTCAGATCACCACCCTGCTGCTCGACGGGACCACCCGCAGGCTGCGTGCCCAGGACATCTCCGTCGAGTTCACCCCCGGCGCCGTGGACTGGCTCACCCACCGCGGCCATCAGCCCGAATACGGAGCCCGCCCACTGCGGCGCACCATCCAGCGCGAGGTGGACAATGCGCTCTCGCGACTGCTGCTGGATGGTGCGCTGACGGCCGGGGGCGAGGTGCGCGTCGAGGTGAAGGACGACGAGCTGGCGTTCCGCACCGACGAGAAACGGTAGGAGCCGTTGTGGCGGCGCTGGGGCCTCGTGACACGTCCGAGGGGCGCGACGAGTCGCCGGAGGAGCGGGCCGACCGGCGGTGGAACGAACTGCTGCAAGAGGTGCGGGTGATCCAGACCGGGGTGCAGATCCTCTTCGCGTTTCTGCTCACCGTCGCCTTCACCCCGCGCTTCACCACGCTCGAACCCACCGACAAGGCCATTTACGTGGTGACGGTCCTGCTGGGGGCGGCCACGACCGGCGCGCTGATCGGCACGGTGACCTTTCACCGGCTGGTCACCGGCCACCGGTTGAAGCCCGAGACGGTGATGTGGGCCTCGCGCCTGGCCCTGCTCGGCATCGTCCTCCTGCTGGGGACGGTCGCCTCCGCGCTGCTGCTGATCCTGCGCATCGCCCTGCACAATGCCGCCGTCCCCTGGGTCGTCGCGGGGCTGGTCGTCTGGTTCGTGGTCTGCTGGTTCGTGCTGCCCGCCTGGATTCTGCACCGGTATTCGACCAGGGACTGAGCGGAGCGAGCGGACCGAGCAGACCGAGCGGGGGACACCGCGGGCGCGTCCGGTGCCCGGACCTCTCGTGCCCCTGGGGTGCCGGCGGTCCGACGCCCGATGCGCCCCGCCGCCCCATGCGTCAACGGCCGCCAAGGGCGCGGGCCGAGACCCAGGTCAGGGTCTCGGCCCGCGCCCTTGGCGGCCGTTGCGCCGTCGCCGGCTAGGCGCGCGCGGCGGCCGGGCCCACCCGGCGCGGGCGGTAGAGCAGCGCCGCGCCCGCGAGTCCGGCGCTGACGATCGCCAGTCCCACGGCCATCAGCTCGGGCCACATTCCCGTTTCTCCCAGGCCGCTGCCCATGGGCGCGAAGACGCCGGCGCGGGACAGCGCGTGCAGGGCGATGATGATCATCGCCGCGGCGGCGCTCACCGTCCAGACCAGGGCGGTGTCGCGCATCGCCAGCCAGCCGGCCAGCAGCAGGTAGACGATGGCGATGGCCATCGAGAGCCCGGCGGTCGTCTGGGCACCCTGCAGATGCGACGAGTTCACGGGCAGATGGCTCAGACCGCACAGCGCCAGGGCCACGGCCCCGGGCCAGCGCAGGACGGACCGCAGCACACCGGAGACCGCGTAGCCCGGCGGCCGGCCCTCGTCGCCCGAGGAGGCCCCCGAGGCGGCCCACGGCGGGCTGCCCTGCGGCATGGTGCGGGCAGGCGGCTGGGCCCAGGGCGCGCGCTGGGGCGGCTGGCCCATCGCGGACTCGCGCTGGGCGGTGTTCAGCGGCTGCCCGTTGGGGCCCAGGGGGCGCACATCGGGGTCGAGCACATGCATGGACGCGGTGGGCTGGGGTTCTGGTTCGAAGGGGTCCCCGGGGCCGGCCGGGAAGTGATCGGCCATGCCGTGGACACCGGCGCCGCCGGCCTTCGTCCGGTCGAACAGCTCGATCAGCTGCGCCACCTCCTCGACGGATCTGTCGACGGCCACCGCGCGCAGCGCCTCATGGCTCGATTCCGCGGTGTGCGGGGTGGCCCGCAGCATGTCGAAGAGCGCGGCGACCTCGCTCACCGGACGGGCGACCACTGCCATGCGGAGGGCTTCATCGCCCGGGTTGGGAACGTCGCCGCTGCGCTTGAGCAGTTCCACCAGGGCGGCGACTTCCTCCAAGGGCCGATTGGTGACTGCCTCCCACAAAAGGGTGTGGGCCGAGTTTTTCTCAGGGGACATGGGCGGAAAGTGCTCGCCGGGTTCTGTCGAGGACAGTCCGGCGTCGCCCCCACAAAGAGCTGGTTCGGATGTCATGGAGGGACTCCACTGAACGAGGGGAGCGTCAAACACCAGAAGCGCTGACACTCGGCGGACGTTGAGAGTGCTGTGGTTCAGCCAACGTCCCTTCTGTGTGCCCTCGCCATCCAGGAAGGCCATCCGGTGGAGACACGCCGGGACGGCCGGGCGCGCCGCGGTCGACGGTCGCGCAACGGTGGACCGGGAGCGAGGGCTCCGGCCGGCTCCGTCCGGTCGGTTCGGGAGGGTTCCGCGATCCCCGAATCCGGGCGTCGCGGCACCTGTCCTCCCCCACTGATTACAGCCGGATATGCGCCCTCGCGGAACGTGACTTTTCGAAGTGCCGAGGGCCGCCGAGCCTGATTGCCTGGGAGGTGCAGCTCTCTCTACACCGTTCGAGGACAGATCATGAGCGCCACAGGAGAATCACGCGGACGAATCCAGCAGATGCGCGACAAGGCCCAGGAATTGCAGGCGGCCGCGGAACGGTCCGGCGACCCGGAGGAGCGCAAGCGGCTCCAGGAGAAGGCCCGCAGGCTCGCGTCCCAGAGTGAGCAGGAAAGCGGTATGGCCAGCGGAGACATCTACCCCGCCGAGTAGGGCTCCGCGTTCTCACCCGGCAGCGGAAGGATGGGGTGATCCGTGGACGGGACGCGCGCCCGGCGCCGCGTCCCGTCACTGTGCTCCACGGCGTGCGCGGCCGCCGCGCCCGTCCCTCACACCGTGAAGGGCCGCTGCTCCAGGAATGCGTCGCCGGGCCGGCCGGCCAGATACAGATTCGGGCTCTGGGTGGGCGGCATATTGCGCAGGATGTCGCGGTGGAAGGCGCGGTAGCCGCCGCGGAACGAGCCGCCGTCCCAGACGTCCAGCAGCGTCGCCGTGAATTTGCCGTTCACGGCACCGTCGGAGGCCAGCTGATTGTCCTGGCAGGCGGAGATGAGCAGGGCGTCCGCTTCCGCCGCACGGCTCTTGTCCGCGGCGAGATCACGCTGGAGTTCCTGGAAGAATTCTTTGTCGCGTTGGTAGACCTCGTGCTGCTGCACGACCGGCATGAGGCGCGCGGTGTTCTCGATCTGCTGGGGGTCGCGGGTCTGGAACTGCTCCTCCATCGCCTCGGGGCTGAGGACCTCCCGTACCTCGATGCCGGTGCCGCTGTGGCAGCAGTCGAGCAGGGCCAGGATCCGCACGCCCTGGGCGAAGCGGGCGAATTCCCGGTGCAGCTCGTCGTCGAGGAATTCACGGTCGTAGAACACCAGGGTCTCGTCGAATTCGTCCGGCTCGTCGTCGGAACCGTCGACGTTCGGGACCTGTCCGCCGTGGCCCGAGTAGGTGAACAGCAGGATGTCGCCGCGCTTGAGTTTCTTGGCCGCCTTGCGCAGTTCGGCGGTGACGTTCTTCACGGTGCTCTCGGAGGTGAGCAGGGTCGTGCCCTCGAATCCGGCTTCGCCGGCCAGCCGGGCCATGTCGTCGGCGTCGTTCTCACAGGCGACGAGCCGGCCGTCCCAGCCGCCGTACTTGGTGGCATCGACCTGGTTGAGTCCGAGGTGGAGGGAGAGGCCGGTGGCCATGCGGGGGCTCCTTCGCGGGGCTGGTGAGGGCAACGCCTGGATGCGTTCCGTAGCCCCTCGGTGTCTGAACACGTCGGTGCGCCCAACCGCCTGAACGGTCCCCTGCGGACGGGGCGCCGCCCATGCTCGCGGCTGTTCGAGTGGCTTCGGGGTGGGCACCGGTCGGCGGTCCGCGCCACCGGGAAGCGGTTATCGCATGATCCCATCAGATTCCCCACGGGCCGGTGGGGCAGTGGCCGGGACGGGGTCCGGGCCGTCGTCGGCCGGCCGTACGGGCTACGACGAGCACTTCCTCGGAGTCCCGGTACCGCTGCCGATGCCGAGCAACCCCGCCGTGGAGACCGTGGTGCTGCCGTACACCCACTTCACCGTGGTGCTGCGCCCGGACCGGAGGATGGCGGCGGCCACCGCGGTCTGTATCGACGGTCAGCGTCTGGTGGAGCATGTGCCACGGGAGAGCAGCTGGCAGTTCGACCCGCGGCTGGGCAAGGACCGGCAGGCCGGCAATGACGTGTACCGCGACAACTCCCTGGACAAGGGGCATCTGGTGCGCCGGCTCGATCCCGTGTGGGGCGAGGCAGCGGAGGCGAACCAGGCCAATGAGGACACCTTTCACTACACCAACGCCGCCCCGCAGGCCGATGTCTTCAACCAGGGCAAGAAGCTCTGGCAGGGGCTGGAGAACTATCTGCTCGACCACGCCGCCGGCTTCGACCGGAAGCTGACCGTGCTCACCGGGCCCGTACTGCACGACTCCGACCCGCCGTACCGGGGCGTACAAGTGCCGCTGCGCTTCTGGAAGGTGGCGGCGTTCCTCCAGGACGGCGCGCTGGCGGCGACGGCGTACGTCCTCGACCAGAGCCCCGATCTGACCCGGGACGCCGACCGGGCGCTGGCCGGTGCGCAGGCGGGTGCGCCGCCGCCGCTCGGCGCCTTCCGGACGTTCCAGGTGCCGGTGAAGGACGTCGTCGAGCTCACCTCGCTGGACCTGGGCCCGCTCCCCGCCGCCGATCTGATGCCCGTCGTGCGCGCCCCGGAGGAACGCTGGAAGCGGCTCGCCTCACACGACGACATCGTGCTTCGGCACGGCTGAGCGGCGGGAGGCGCGAGCATGCGACCCAGGGTCGTCTACGTCCACGGCAACGGGAACAAGGTCCGCTCGGAGCTGCTCAAGTCCCAGTGGGACACGGCGCTCTTCGGCAGGGACATGGCCGAGGCGTCGCGGATGGCGTACTGGGCCCCGGTGCGGTACCCCGAGCCGCTCCCCGACTTCCGGACGGACCAGCCGGCCGGCCCGCCGGAGCTGATCGAGGAGATGCCCGTCCGGCCGGACCGGGCCGGCCCCGAACCGCCGGAGGAGTTCGTGGCGCGGACGCTGGACGAAGCGCGCCTCGAAGCCGGGGACACCGGGCTGGAGGCGCGGGCCGGCGCCGACGAGAGCGCGCTGGTCGACTGGCTGCGGGACATGACCTATCTCGCCGACACCCTGGCCCTTTCCGGGGAGCCGGACGAGCCCGGTGCGGAGCTTCCGCTGGAGGCGCTCCCACTGCCCCGGCCGGGCCGTACGGCAGTGTTCCGGCTGCTGGTCAAACACGCCTTCAAGGACGTCCACGGCTATTTCTTCGGCGGTGCGGGCCCGGCGATGCGCGAGGTGGTCAAGGAGCAGTTGGACGGCCTGGGCGGGGGCCCGCTCGTGGTGGTCGGCCACAGCCTGGGAACGATCATCGCCTATGAGGTGCTGATGGAGCAGGCGCGGGAGGTGAAGCTGCTGGTCACCGTCGGGTCGCCGCTGGCGATTGCCGAGGTGCAGGGCCATCTGGCGCGGCCGCCGGCCGTCCCGGCGGGGGTCGCGGCCTGGCGCAACGCCTCTGACCTGCGGGATCTGGTGGCGCTCGACCACACCCTGCGGCCCGAGTACGCCCCGGAGGAACGCGTCACCGATCTGCTGGTCACGAACGACAGCAGCAATCATCACGGCATCGGCGAGTATCTGGCCCAGCACGAGGTCAGGTCGCCGGTTCAGCGGGTCTTCGACGGTGCCGGGTAGGCGCGGTATGCCGTTGACCGAAACGGAGTGGGATCTCGTCACCACCTGGGTGCGGAACTATCTGCTCGACACCACCGAGCCGCACACACAGCTCGCCCAGTACGGTTTCCCGCCGGAATTCATCGGCGCACTGCGGCTGACGCACGTCAGCACGGACAATGCCCGCACCCTCGTCCACCACTCGCGCACGGACATCCAGCGGCAGCTGAGGCTCGTCGAGGCCGTCACCACGATCGACCGGCTGGCGGTGCTCCCGGACATCGCGAAGGCCCGGGAATTCCTGGACCGGCTGCGGGAGGACTTCCGTGACCACGCCGCACAGGACACCTTCCGTACCTGCGTCCTGAAGAACGGCACCGAGGCCTTCATCGACCGCCAGGGCCTGCGGGAGACGCTGCGCCGGTTCCTCGCGGACCCCGACAAGTTCGTTCTGCTGGTCGACGGCGAGCCGGGCAGCGGCAGGTCGTACACCTACAGCTTTCTGCGCCACATCGGGCAGCACAGGGGATTCCGTCCGGTGCGCGTCACCCTGTCGCGCACCGCCACCGCCGCCAAGGTCGTCCGGCGGCTGGCCGACTTCGTCGCCGGTCCGCAGGCAGGGGCCGCACCGCTGAACCCCACGGAGCTCAACGACCTGCTGCCGTCGATCGACGAGGCAGCGCACTGGGTGGCCGGCCGGGCGACGGCCGGCGAGGAGCGCTTCTGGCTGGTCCTCGACGAGTGCGACAAGCTCGATCCCAGCTCCGATGTGTGGGACTTCATCGGACAGCTCGCCACGGCCATCTACGAGCACGCCGCGGTACGCGGCGACCAGGCGCCCCGGCTGGTGCTCCTGGGGTACGGGCGCTCGATGCGTCAACTGCCGTACGACCTGCGGGGAAATCTGAGCTGGGACACGGCGCGCATCGTCGAACCCGGCGATCTGCGCCACTTCTTCGACCAGGTCTTCCATGAAGCGCCGCCGGAAATCCTCGGTACGGGGCAGCCCCGGGAGTCCGCCATCGCCGAGCTCGTGGAGGTGGCGGTGCACGAGGTGCTCCGGGCCACCGGAACGGACGGCGGGGACGGCGGGGACCGGGAGGGGTACATGCGCAAGCTGTGCACGGCAGCGGAGGGGGCCGTTCGTGTCTACCGATCCCTCTGAACGTCCCGCGGTGGGGCCCGCTGCCGTACGGGAGTTGTTCGCCGCGCGGTTACGGGCGGAGCTGCACACGGGCGAGGACCGCAGGCAGGAGGTCTCCCCCGCCCGCCGGGCCTACCGGGAAGCGGCCTGTCTCCTGGGCCGTTTCGATCCGCTGCGGCTCCGGCTGCCCGGGGAACGGCAGGGGGCCGGCGGCGCGGTACTGGAACTGGTCGACGACTGCACGACCATGGGGACACAGGACCAGCCCGAGTGGTCCCTCAAGGACGATGTCAGGGAGCGGGCACTGCGCGGGCTGGCCGGACCCGAGGCCGCCCGGCGCGTCCTGGAGTGCCATCCCGGTCTCCCCGCCGAACCCGGCCCGGAGCGCTTCTGTCTGGCCTATCTGTCCGGCAGCCCCCCGGCGACGGACCGGCTGACCACCGACGAACTGGCCGACGCCCTCCAGGCGGTGCTGTGGCTCTCCCGGGTGCCGGGCATGACCGGGCTGCCGGACACCGCGGAGCTTCAGCACACCCTGGAGCGGGCCCGGCTGCTCGACCCCCTGGAGCGCCTCCTGCGCAGCCCGTTCCAGGGGCGCACGCGCGAACTCGCGGAGCTGCGGGACTATGTCACTTCGCCCGGCGGGTCCGCGGCTGCCGGAACCCGGCCGGACGGCCGTGCGCACCACCCGGCGCCGGTGCCCCCGCTGGTCGTCCACGGTCCCGGCGGGATGGGCAAGAGCACGCTCCTGGCCAAGTTCGTGCTCGACGGCATCCATGACCCGGCCGGCTGCTTCCCGTTCGCCTACATCGACTTCGAGCGGCCCACCCTCTCCATCCAGGAACCGGTCACGCTGATCGCCGAGTCGGCCCGGCAGCTGGGCATCCAGTTCCCCGCCCACCGCGCCGAGCTGGATGCGCTGGCCCTCGAGTGCCAGCAGGTGGCCCGCAGCCAGCGGGAGGGGCAGGAGCGGGTGACCCAGCTGCACGAACTCGCCACCACCCGGGCCGTGCTGGGGCGGCGCTCCTCGCAGGAGTTCCAGTCGCTGGCCGCCGGGCGGGAGACGGAACTGATCCGGCGGCTCGCCGATGTCCTGGCGCGGGCGGTGGCGGAGCGCAAGGGCGGGGAGAGCGCGCAGGACCCGCCGTTCGCGTGGGTCGTCGACTCGTTCGAGGCGGCGCAGTACCGCGGATCACCGGTGGTGGGCCGGATGGTGGCGATCTATCTCTCGTTCCAGAGCGTCTATCCGCGGATGCGGCTCATCGTCTCCGGGCGGGCGCCGGTCGATCATCCCGCGAAGACCATGAAGTCGCTCGACATCGAACTCGGCGAGCTCGACACGGAGGCGGCCGTCGGCCTGCTGGCGTCCTGCGGGGTGGAGGACCCCGAAGTGGCGCGGGCGCTGGCCGACCGCGTCGGCGGCCATCCGCTGAGTCTGAAGCTGGCCGCCCGGGCCGCCACCCTCGCGGGTCTCGGGGCCGAGCGGACCGGCGAGCTGATCCGCAGCCTGCCCGACCGCCGTCATCAGGTCTTCCGCCGGGTCGACCAGATGCTGGTCCAGGGCATCCTCTACGACCGCATCCTCAGCCACATCACCGACGAGGACGTCCGCCGGCTCGCCCACCCCGGTCTGGTGCTCCGGGTCATCACCCCCGAGATCATCAAGGATGTCCTCGCCGAACCCTGCGGGCTGCGGGTGACGACGCCGGAGGAGGCCCGCGCGCTCTTCGACGAGTTCAGCCGCCTGGACATGATGGAGCCCGCCCGTCCCGACGCCGTGCGCTACCGCAGCGATGTCCGCGCCATCATGCTGCGGCTGCCGGGCGGCGACCGTACCGCCGTGATGCGCGCCGTCGAACGCCGCGCGGTCGACCACTACGCCGCACGGGACGGGCTGGAGGCGCGCGCCGAGGAGATCTACCACCGTCTGCGGCTCGACGAGAACCCGCGGTCGGTGGAGGAGCGGTGGCTGCCGGGCGTCGAACGGTTCCTGATCGGGGCGCAGCAGGACATGACCCCGAGGGCCGCGGGCCTGCTCACCGCCCGGCTCGGCGGAGACGCTCCCGATCAGGTCACGGCGGGCGCCGACCAGGAGGACTGGGAACGGATCGCGGCCCGTGAGGTGGAGGATCTGCTCGCGCAGGGCTTCGCCGACGCGGCCTTCGAACGGCTCGGCAGACGACAGCCCTGGACGCCGTGCAGCCCCCTGCACGCCCTGCTCGCCGAGACGCTGAACCGGCTCGGGCGGCAGGAGGAGGCCCGTCGGGCCGTGTCGGACGCCATCGGCACGGCGGAGCACGCGGGCTGCGGGGAGCGCCGGCTGGAACTGCTGCTGCTCTCCGCCCGCCTCGCGGAGGACGCCGGCGATCCGGGGAGCGCGGGCCGCGCGCTGCGCACGGCGGAGGATGTCGCGGTAGGTCTCGGGCAGGACCTCGAAGCGATGGGCGCACTGCTGGCCCGTGCCCGGTTGACGGCGGGCGTCGACGGCACGGACCTGGAGGCGGGGCGCCAACTCGCCGAGCGGCTGCGGATGTTGCCCGACGCCGTCCTCGCCGACCGGCCCGTCCTCGTGCGCGCGGTCGCCTCGCAGATCTACGACCGGGCCCCCGGCGCGCTCGACCATGCGCTGGAGGTGGTGGGGCTGGCGGCCGACGACGAGACGCTGGACGCCCTGGGCGCGGCGATGCGGCGGGCGACCGGACGGCAACCGGCGCTGCTGGGTGCGGTGATGGAGATCCTGGACGAGGCCGCGGGGCCGGCCCGGCAGCCGGCCGGCGGCGCGCCGACCAGCATCGCGGGGATCCTGCGGCTGGCGCGCGACCGCGGCACCCTCGACACTCTCGCCCGGCGGCTGCTGGCCGTCCCCGACAAGAGCGGCGAGCTCGTCGCCGGGGTGGCGGCGGCCATGGGTGTGGGCAGCGGCACCCGCGCGGCCACCGGGCCGGAGCCCGGGAGGAGCCGCCCCCCGGAGGAAAGGAAGAGCCCCATGGGTTCTGACGGCCGGTGAACGCCTACCTCTCGCCGGACGAGATCCGGCAGGTGCTGGACGCCGCGGTGGAGACCGGCCTTGCCGATCCCGCCGTCCGGCCGCTGCTGCTCGACGGCATCATGCCCCGCTACCGCAGCACGCTGCCGCTGAACCCCGCGCCCGGGCGACAGGCACACTCCGACCTGAACGAGATGAACCGGGTGGAGCGGCTGGTGGACGGCTCGGTGCCGCTGGAGATCTGGCTGCGCAACGCCGTCGCCGAGACCACCGCGGCCGAACCGCTCACCGTGTTCCAGAAGGCCCTGGACGAGGTGGCGCGGAAGGCGGGCGGTGAGCCGGATGTGCTGGCCGGGCTGCCCTCCCCCACCGCGGAGGTCAAGGAGCAGATCGTCCACCGGGACGACACGGTCCCGATCGGGTTCCTGCGGGGCGGCGAGCTGGCCGGAGGGGCGGTGGCCCGGCTCAAGGTGCCGCCGTACCAAGGGGGCGCGCCGCTTCAGCCCAACGGCTTCCCGCACTCCGGTACGGGGTGGCTGATCGCTCCCGCTCTGCTCGTCACCAACCACCATGTGGTCAACGCCAGGACCGGGACCGGCGCGGGGCGGCCGGTGGCGGACGCCGAGGATCTGAGCCTCCAGGCCCGGCACACCCGCGCCCGGTTCGACTACGACACCGACGAGGTGGAGACGGAGGAGGCCACCGTCAGCGAACTCGTCGCCGCGGACACGGAGTTGGACTATGCGGTGCTGCGGCTGGCCGCCGAGCCCGCCCGGCCGGTGCTGAGGCTGGCGACGGAACCGCTGGCGGTCGCCGGCGGGGACTTCGTGGCCGTCAACATCATCCAGCACCCGGGGGGCCAGCCGAAGCGGGTCGCGCTGCGCAACAACCTCGTCTACGAGGCCGACGAGCACGATGTGCGCTACTTCACCGACACCCGCGGCGGGTCCTCGGGCTCGCCGGTCTTCACGGACGACTGGAAGGTGGTGGCGCTCCACCGGGGGACCCGGCGCGTGGAGAACGTGCTGTTCCAGGGCCGGACCACGGCCTTCGTCAATGTCGGTACCCAGATGTGCCGCATCATGCGCCATCTGCAGACCAGCAGTCCCGGTGTCCATGCCGAGATCGAGACGGCACAACAGGCCGCACAGCGCGGCTGAGGAGGACGAGATGCACGGACGGCGCAGATCGCCGGTGGCGGCCGGTCCCGAGCAGGTCTTCTCGGATCTGCGGGAGGTCGCGGCGCGGGTGAGGGACGGGCTGTCCTGGGAGGTCCCCGAGTCCCTGGAGGAGCTGCCCGCGGACGAGCTGCCCGCCGGGCAGATCGCGCAGTTCGCCCAGCAGGAGCGGACCCGTGTGCTGTCGGCGGGGGTGAGCGGTCTGGAGAAGCTCGCCGAGGGGCGCGCGGACGAGATCGACGACGACGAGTCCTTCGGCGTGGAAGCCATCGTGCTGCTCGAAGGCCGGCCGGCCATCCTCGTCCGGAACCACGACTTCGCGCCGCAGCAGGGGGACTGGGCGGTGCTCGACGGCCACCGGGCGGCGATCCGTGCCTCGCTCTCGCGGGTCGGGCGGGTCGAGCTGTCCGGCCATCTCAGTCTGGACTGGCTCGGCACGGCGTTCCTGGTCGGCCCGGATGTGGTGATGACGAACCGTCATGTGGCGGCGGAGTTCGCCCGCGGCGACGGCACCGGCTGGACCTTCCAGCAGGGCATCGCCGCCCGGCTCGACATGGGCGAGGAGTACGGCGGCCCGGATGCGGAGAGCGCCGGCCCCGCCTACGACGTCGTCGAGGTGCTGGGCATCCATGAGGACGTCGATCTGGCTCTGCTGCGGGTCGCGCCGACGGCCGGTGCCGCGCTGCCCGCTCCCCTGGCGGTGGCCGCGGACGCACCCGCCGATCTGCCCGGACGCCCCGTGTACTGCGTCGGCTACCCGGCCTACGACGGCCGGCGCAACGAACCCGAGTCGATGCGCCGGATCTTCATGGACATCTACAACGTCAAACGGCTCCAGCCCGGCACCGCCACGGAGCTGGTGCCGGACCGGAGCGTCATCAAGCACGACTGTTCCACGCTGGGCGGCAACAGCGGCTCACCCGTCATCGACCTCACCGACCACCGTGTGCTGGGCCTGCACTTCGGCGGCCGCTACGGCTTCGGCAACTACGCCGTACCGCTGTGGCAGCTGGTGGACGATCCGTTGCTGGACCGGGCGGGGGTCAACTTCGTATGAGCCGCGCCGCGGTGGTGTCCGCCGGTTCGCCGGTCCGCCCTATTTCTTGACGAATTCGGTGGTGTAGGTCTTCTTCAGGTCCACCGTGGCGTTCTTGAGGTTGGGGTTGAAGGCCTTCAGGACGCGTTCGACGGTCGCGGGGCCGTCGGCCGGCATCACACCGTCCTCGGTGAACATCGGCAGGGTGTCCTTGATCGCCTGGGCGTACAGTTCCTTGCCGCCCTGCGCGTAGTCGGACGGCATCTTCGCGGCGATCTGCTCGGGGGTGTGCGTGGACATCCACTTGAGGGTCTTCACCAGGGCGCGGGCCAGCTTCCGCACGGTGTCCTTGTGGCTGTTCACCCAGTCGGTGTTCATGTACAGGCTGGAGGACGGGTACGGGCCGCCGAGCGCCTTCTGCGAGCCCTCGGGGGTGCGCATGTCGATGAGGACCTTGCCGAGCTTCTTGTCCAGGATCTGCGCGACCGTCGGGTCCGTCGTCATCCCGCCCTGGATCGAGGCCTGTTGGAGGGCCGAGATGAAGGTCTGTCCGGCGCCGACCGCCACCGGGGTGAACTCGTTCGTCTGCACGCCGTTCTTCACCGCGAGGTACTTGGTCAGGAAGTCGGTGGACGAGCCGAGGCCGGTGACGCCGAGCTTCTTGCCCCTGAAGTCCTTGGCCGAGGTGAGGTCGCCCGCCGCCTTGTCGGAGACGACTTCGACCTCACCGGGGGCGTGCGCGAGCTGCACCACCGATTCCACCTGCTTGCCCTTGACCTGGAGATCGAGGGTGTGGTCGTAGAAGCCGACGACGCCCTGGACGTCGCCGGAGACCAGCGAGGTGGTGGCCTGCACACCGGCCGGTTCGGTCAGCAGCGTGACGTGGACGCCTTCGTCCTCGAAATAGCCCAGCTGCTGGGTGAGTCTCGCGGGCAGATAGATGACCTTGTCGAGGCCGCCCACCATGATCTTGATCTTGCCGTTCTTGTCCTCGGAGCCGGCGGCCGAGGAACCGCCGCAGGCGGTGACGGTGGTCAGGGCGAGGGCGGCGGCGGCCACGGCGGCAGAGAGCTTCAGCGGGGTACGCATGGTCACGTCCTTGTGAGGTGGAAAGAGGGCTGTACGTACGGGCCGGGGTTCAGCGGTCCAGCGGTTCAGCGGCCCTCGGCGGCATCGGCCGGCTTCCAGCGGAAGAGCCGCCGTTCGAGGAACGCCAGCAGCCCTTCGGCGAGCAGGGCGACGAGGGCGAGGATCACCATGGCGGCGTACACACCGGCCGCGTTGAAGGTGCCCTGGGACGCCGAGACCAGCAGGCCGAGGCCCTTGGTCGCCCCGATGTACTCGCCGACGATCGCGCCGATCAGCGCGAAGCCGAAGCTGACATGCAGGCTGGTGAAGATCCATGAGGTGGCGGAGGGGATCACCACCTGCAGGGTGACCTGGCGGTTGCTCGCGCCGAGGATGCGGGAGTTGGCGACCAGGTTGCGGTCGACCTCCCGGGCGCCCTGGAAGGCGTTGAAGAAGACCGGGAAGAAGACGAGGACGACGGCGGAGGCGACCTTGGAGGCCGGTCCGAGGCCGAACCAGATGAGGAAGATGGGGGCCAGCACGATCCGCGGCAGCGCGTTGAGCACCTTGATGTACGGGCCGAGCACATCGGCCAGGAAGCGGATCCGGCCGAGCGCGATCCCCAGCACCACACCGCCGATGACGCCGATGACCCAGCCGAGCAGCGCTTCGTAGAGCGTGTACCAGATCTGCTCCCACAGCGAGCCCTGCGGGGTGCCGTGCAGCGCCCACTGGCTCATCTGGTCCCAGATCCTGGAGGGCATGGAGAAGTTGAACGGATCGATGACGGCGGCGCGGGCCAGCCCCTCCCACAGCCCGATCAGTCCGACGAGCAGCAGCACCCGGGTGCCGTGGACCAGGAGTTTGTGGTGACGCGCGGCGCGCGCCCTGGCCTGGGAACGGTCCGTAGGGCCCGCTCCGGCCGGTGACTTGGCCACGGTGACGGTCTCAGGCGGCATCCGCGGCACCCCTCTCGCGGGTGATCCGGACCTCTTCGCCGAGCGAGGACCAGATCTCCCGGTAGATCTCGATGAACCGGGGCTCCAGCCGGACGGTCTCGACCTTGCGGGGACGCGGCAGATCGATCTCGAAGACCTCCTTGACGGTGGCCGGCCCTGCGGTCATGACCACGACCTTGTCGGCGAGGGCGATGGACTCCTCCAGGTCGTGGGTGACGAAGACGACGGAGGCTCCGGTTCCCGACCACAGCTCCAACAGCTCGTCCGACATCAGTGCCCGGGTCTGCACATCGAGCGCGGAGAACGGCTCGTCCATGAGCAGGAGTTCGGGGTCGTTGACGAAGGTCGCGGCGAGCGCGACACGTTTGCGCTGCCCGCCCGAGAGCTGGTGCGGATAGCGGTCCTCGAAGGCCGTGAGCCCGACCCGGGCGAGCCACTCCCGCGCCCGCTGCCTGGCCTCGGCCTTCGGTACGCCGCGGAACCGGGGCCCGGCCATCACGTTCGACAGCACGGTGCGCCACGGGAAGACCGCGTCCTGCTGGAAGACGAACCCGATCTTGTCGCCGATGCCGCGTACCGGCTCACCGGCGACCAGCACCTCGCCTTCCGTGGGCTCTTCCAGCCCGCTGACCAGCGTCAGCGTGGTGGACTTGCCGCACCCGGTGGGGCCGACGACCGCGACGAACTCACCGCGTCCGACGACCAGATCCAGATCCCGGACGGCCGTGTGCAGCGCCCCCGAAGGAGTCCGGAATGCCTTGCTCGTACCCCGCAGTTCGATAGCGGGGCTCGTGTGGCTGTTCATGGCTCGGGAGGCTAGGAGTGATCCGGGCCACAGCGGCAGCCTTGTGGGCGCAAGCCACCTTTCTGCGCGCAAACCCTGTTGTGCTCATTCTGCTCACGCTAGAACGGCTAAGTCCTCACCAGGGGGTGTGCGCGCGCTCACGCACGGCTTACGGTGCGGGCACCGCGAGATGAAAAAGGAAGATTCGGTTCCGCAAAGGGCGGAGGGCCGGAGACAAGGGAGACCCCATGCGGATCCGCTGGCCACGACGGGTCTTTGCGCAGGTGCTGACCGCGCAAGTGGCCCTCACCACCGGGGTCATGGTGCTCGCCACCGGCCTGTTCCTCGCCCCGCTCAGCTCCGAGCTGGACGACCAGGCGATGCGCCGGGCGCTGTCCATCGCCCAGACCACCGCCGCCGACCCGGACCTCGCCCGGGAGCTGGTCACCACCGGGCCGACGGAGCACGGGCCGGTGCAGGCCGACGCGGAGCGGATCCGTACCGCGACCGGGGCGCTGTACATCGTCGTGATGGACACCCGTGGAGTGCGCTGGTCCCACACCCACACCGACGAGATCGGGCGGCACGTCTCCACCGATCCGAGCCGGACCCTCGCCGGGCGGCAGGTGCGTCAGATCGACACCGGCACGCTGGGGCGGTCGGCCCGCGCCAAGGTGCCGCTGCGCGATGGCCACGGCCGGATCGTCGGTGCCGTATCGGTCGGTATCGCCTACGAGAGCGTCCGCGGGCGGCTGTTCGGCACCATTCCCGGACTGCTGCGCTATGCGGGTGCCGCACTGGCCGTCGGTGTGCTGGCCGCGGTCGCACTCTCCCGGGGACTGCGGCGCCGTACGCACGGTGTGGCGTTCGCCGATATCTCCGCGCTGCTCGACGAGCGGGAGGCGATGCTGCACGGCATCCGCGAGGGCGTCGTCGCCTTCGACCGGCGCGGCCGCATCCGGCTGGTCAATGACGAGGCCGCGCGGTTGCTGGGCCTGGACGCACGGGCGGCCGGCCGGGCGTTGGACGAGGTGCTGCCGCCGGGCCGGACGACGGATGTGCTGGCCGGGCGGGTGGACGGCGCGGATCTGCTGGCCGTCAGCGGCGGGCGGGTGCTGGTCGCGAACCGGATGCCGACCCAGGACGGCGGGGCGGTGGTGACCCTGCGGGACCGCACCGAACTGGAGCTGCTCGGCCGTGAACTGGACAGCACCCAGGGGCTGCTGGATGCCCTGCGGGCCCAGGACCACGAGCATGCCAATCAACTGCACACCGTGCGCGGGCTGCTGGAGCTCGGCCGGCACGAAAAGGCGGTGGAGTTCGTCAGCGAAGTGGCCAGTGCGCAGCGGGCGTCCGCGGAGCAGATCGCGGAGCGGGTGCACGATCCGCTGCTGTCGGCGCTGCTCGTCGGCAAGGCGGCCGTCGCGGCCGAGCGCGGGGTGTCGCTGCGGGTGTCGTCCGCGACGCTGCTGCCCGATGCGGTGGTCGACCCGCGCGACCTGGTGACCGTGCTGGGCAATCTCATCGACAACGCGCTGGACGCCACCGCGGAGCGCCGCTGCGACGAGCCGTTCGTCGAGGTGGAGCTGCGGGCCGAGCGCAGCACGGCCGTGCTGCGGGTCTCGGACACCGGACCGGGGGTGCCGCCGCGGCTGCGGGAGCGGATCTTCGCCGAGGGCTGGTCCTCCAAGGCCGCCCCGCCCGCACCCGGGGCTCCGTCGTCCGCGCACCCGGCGGGCTTCCACCGCGGCCGCGGCATCGGCCTCGCGCTGGTGCGCCGGCTCGCCGAGCGCTACGGCGGGATGGCCCGGGTGACCGCCCGCGCGGGCGGCGGCGCGGTCTTCACCGTCGTCCTCCCCGAGGCGCTCGCCCGGCAGGACGACTCCCCGGAGCGTCGGCTCACGGCGGCGGGAGAGCCACGGGGAAACGGGAGAGCCACGGCGAAAGAAGAACCACTGGTGAAGGGGAGACCACGGTGACAGGAGTGCGACGGCGGCTGCGGCGCCACGGGCGTGCGGAGCCGCATGGGCGAAGACCCCCGGTCGGCGGAGCGCCACGATGATCGATGTGCTGGTCGTGGACGACGACTTCCACGTCGCCGAGATCAATGCCGCGTATGTGTCCCAGGTAGCCGGCTTCCGGGTCACCGGCCGCGCCCACACCGCCGCCCAGGCGCTCGCCACCCTGGAGCGCACCCATGTCGATCTGGTGCTGCTCGACCACTATCTGCCCGACGAAACGGGCCTGGCGCTGGTGCGGCGGCTACGGCAGCTCGGCCACCGCGCCGACGTGATCATGGTGACGGCGGCCCGTGATGTCGCCACGGTCCAGGACGCGATGCGCTGCGGTGCGCTGCAGTATCTCGTCAAACCGTTCGGCTTCTCCGGACTGCGCGCCAAGCTCGACGGCTACGCGACGCTGCGCCGGACCGTGGAGGGGGTGGGCGGCCGCGGCGAGGCCGGCCAGGAGCAGGTGGACCGGATCTTCGGCGCCTTCAGGACCACGGACTCCCCGCACACGGAGCTTCCCAAGGGCCACTCGGCGGCGACCGTCGATCTGATCCGCCGGGTCCTGGGCGCGGCCGGACACCCGCTGTCCGCCCACGAGGTCGCCGAACGCGCCGGTGTCAGCCGCTCCACGGCCCAGCGCTACCTCAAACACCTCGAACGCGGCGGCCACATCACCCTGACCCTCAAATACGGGGACACCGGACGCCCCGAGCACCGCTACCGATGGGCGGCCGCACACTGACCGGTCCCGTCACGACGGTCCGTACGGCCGGCTGCCCGGCAGGCCCCGCGGAATCCGCAGAATCCGCAGAATCCGCGCGGACGAGTCCGCCAGGAGCACGAGCCGGACGGGGCCGTGCGGACCCGCCTAGGCTGCCGATCATGAATGCAGTGACGACCAGTGGGACGGGCCCCGGGCCCGACATCCTCGACGCGATACGACTGACCGCCGATCCGGAGCTGGCGGCCGGCTTCGCCGCGTCGGCACACCGGATCCTGGCGGACCTGGTCCGCGGCGGTGCACCGCTCGGCTGGGTCGACCCGCCCCCCGCGGACGAGGTGGCCGAGCTCGTCGACCGCGTGCTGCGCGCCGCACGGTCCGGGGACGGGGCGCTGCGTGCGGCGTATGCGGGCGGCCGGCTGGTCGGGCTGGGGTACTGGTTGCGCTATGCCCGTCCGACCAATCGGCAGCACGCGGATCTGGAGAAGCTCGCGGTGGCGCCGGAGGCTCATGGCCAGGGCATCGGCCGGTCGCTGACCAGCGCTCTGGTCGAGGACGCCCGGGGTGCGGGGATCGAGGTCCTCACTCTGGACGCACGGGCCGACAACACCAGGGCACTGGGCCTCTACCGGTCACTCGGCTTCAGCGAATACGGCCGCCTCCCCGACTTCGTCGCCATGGGCGGCCGCCGCTACGACAAGGTCTTCTACATGCTGGACTTCCGCGGAACCGGGCAGCCGGGGCAGCGAGCGTCGCACCCGCAGTAGCGGCGTCGTCACGAAGGGGCGCGGGGGCCGACCCATGGGGAATCCCCTGCGCCCCACCTCTTGACAGCTCCCCCGGCTGGAACTGACGATCCACGGGTGAACCTGTCAGACAGCCAGACAGCTGGCGATGTGCCCCGGCGGATCAGCGCGATGGAAGCAGTCCTGCACCATTTGCGCGGCGCCATCGAGCGGGGCGACTACGCGGTCGGGGACAAGCTCCCCTCCGAGGCGGAGCTCTGCCGGCGGCTGGAAGTGAGCAGACCCGTGCTCCGGGAGGCGCTGCGCGCGCTCCAGACCATGGGGCTGACGGTCTCGCGTACCGGCAAGGGCACCTTCGTCGTCTCGGACGGCGCGGTGGCGGACCCCACCTTCGGCGACTACGCGGCGAGCGACCTCCTCGAGGTGCGCCGGCATGTGGAGATCCCGGTGGCCGGGTACGCGGCGGTGCGCCGAACGCCGGAGGACCTCGATCAGCTGACCCATCTGCTGGAGCGGATGGAGCGGGAGACCGACACCACCGCATGGGTGGCGATGGATTCCCTCTTCCATCTCGCCGTCGCGCAGGCGGCCCGCAATCCGGTCTTCCGCAGGGTCATCGAGGAGATCCGCGATGCGCTGGCCCGCCAGTCGGCCTTCCTCAACGAACTCGGGGGCCGGCGCGAGCAGTCGAACCGGGAACACCGGGCGATCGTCGAGGCACTCGTCGACAGCTCCGAACACGACGCGGTGGAAGCCATGCGGCACCACCTCGCCCGCGTCGAGACGACGCTGACCACCATCGTGCGGCCGCAACACCGTACGACCCCCTCCACGGAAGACGAGGATCACGCGTGAGCGAGCAATCCCTCCGGCAGGCGGAACGGCAGCAGCAACAGGGAGCAGGACAGGACGCCGCACAGCGGCCGTCGGGCGGGCATGTGGACGCCGGTGACGCCGGGTACCAGAAGTCCCTCACCTCCCGGCACGTCAACATGATCGCGATCGGCGGGGCCATCGGCACCGGGCTCTTCCTCGGCGCGGGCGGCCGGCTCGCCGGCGCCGGGCCCTCACTGGCGGTGGCGTACGCGGTCTGCGGCCTGTTCGCGTTCCTGGTGGTGCGCGCGCTGGGTGAGCTGGTGCTGCACCGGCCGTCCTCGGGTGCGTTCGTGTCGTACGCGCGGGAGTTCCTCGGCGAGAAGGGGGCGTTCGTCGCGGGCTGGATGTACTTCCTGAACTGGGCGACCACCGGAATCGCGGACATCACGGCGGTGGCGACCTATACGCACTACTGGGGCATGTTCTCCGACGTCCCGCAGTGGGTGATCGCGCTGATCGCGCTCGCGGTCGTGCTGACGGTGAACCTCATCTCCGTGAAGATCTTCGGCGAGCTGGAATTCTGGTTCGCGATCGTCAAGGTCGGTGCGCTGGTCGTCTTCATGCTGATCGGCATCTTTCTGCTGGTCACCCAGCACCCGGTGGCCGGCCACTCCCCCGGCCCCTCGCTGATCGCCGACCACGGCGGGCTCTTCCCGACCGGGACCCTGGCGATGCTGCTGGTCATCCAGGGTGTGGTGTTCGCCTATGCCTCGGTCGAGCTGGTCGGTGTCACGGCCGGCGAGACCGCCGAGCCGGAGAAGATCATGCCCAGGGCGATCAACTCCATCATGTGGCGGGTGGCGCTGTTCTACGTCGGCTCGGTGGTGCTGCTGGCGATGCTGCTGCCCTGGAGCTCGTACTCGGCCGCCGAGAGCCCCTTCGTCACCGTGCTGTCCCGTGTGGGGATACCGGCCGCGGGCGGTGTGATGAACCTCGTCGTGCTCACCGCCGCGATGTCCAGCCTCAACTCCGGCCTCTACTCCACCGGGCGCATCCTGCGCTCGATGGCGATGTCCGGCTCCGCGCCGCGGTTCACCGGGGTGATGAGCCGCAGCCAGGTCCCCTACGGCGGCATTCTGCTCACCTCGGGAGTCTGCGTACTGGGCGTGGGGCTCAACTACGTCGTGCCGAGCGAGGCGTTCGAGATCGTGCTGAACTTCGCGGCGATCGGCATCCTCAGCACCTGGGCAATGATCATGGTCTGTCATCTGCTCTTCTGGCGGAAGGCGCAGGCCGGGCTGCTCGTCCGCCCCGGCTACCGGCTCCCCGGATCGCCCTGGACCGAGTGCGTCACGCTGGCCTTTCTCGCCCTCGTCCTGGTCTTGATGTGGGCCGACGGCGGCGCCGGCCGCACGACCGTACTGTCGCTGCCCGCGATCGTGGCGGCCCTGGTCGGGGGCTGGTTCCTGGTGCGGGGCCGGGTCGGCACCCTCCGGGACGCCGCGGCGCGCGAGAGCGGCGGGCTGGCGGCCCCCGACGGCGCCGGGCCCGCGACGGGCCCCGGCAGCACACCACACACCCCGCACACCGAAGACACCCACAGCACCGAAGACAGCAACAGCACCGAAAGCACCGAGAACGGATCATGAGTCAGAGCACCACCACCCTGCCGCCGCACCGCACTCCGGGCGAACCGCCCGCGCTCCGCGTACCGGCCCACGTCCCCGTCGCCCATGTGGTGCGCGGAGGACTCGTCGAGGGCGTCCACCACGGCTCGGTCGTGGTGCTGGCGGCCGACGGGAGCGTGGCGTTCCAGGCGGGCGACATCGAGGCCGCGTTCTACCCGCGCTCGGCGCTCAAGCCGGTCCAGGCGGTCGGTCTGCTGCGCGCGGGGCTGCCGCCGCTGGACGACGAGGCGCTGGCCCTGGTCGCGGCCAGCCACTCCGGTGAGGAGCGGCACCTGGCCACGGCCCGGCGCATCCTGGCCACCGCCGGGCTGGCCGAGGACGAGCTGCGCAATGTCCCCGATCTGCCGTACGACCCCGCCGTACGGGACGCATGGATCGGCCGCGGCCTCGGGCCCACCCGCCTCGCGCAGAACTGCTCGGGCAAGCACGCCGCCATGCTGCTGACGGCCCGCACCCGGGGCTGGCGCCTGGACGACTACCTCGACCCCGGGCACCCGTTGCAGCGGGAACTCGCCGCGACGGTGGAGGACCTCACCGGCCAGGGCATCGCCCGGGTCACGGTCGACGGCTGCGGCGCCCCGCTGTTCTCCGTCTCCCTGCACGGGCTGACCCGGGCCGCGGCCCGGCTGGCGACGGCCGCTCCCGGCACCGACGAGGGCCGGATCGCCCACGCCATGCGCGAGCACCCGGAGATGGTCTCCGGCAGCGGCCGGGACGTTGCCCGCCTGGTCCGGGCGGTGCCCGGTCTGCTCGCCAAGGACGGCTTCGAGGGGGTACAGATCGCGGCGCTGCCGGACGGGCGGGCCGTCGGCGTGAAGATAGCCGACGGTGCCGACCGCGCGCGGATGCCGGTGACGGCGGCGGCCCTGGCGCACTGCGGGGTCGACCCCGATGTCCTCGCCGCCTTCGCCACCGCACCCGTCATCGGCGGTGGCGCTCCGGTCGGGACGCTGCGGGCGACGGATTCCCTGACTCCGCAAGGCATCTGACCCCGCGTCACTTCACCGGCCGGGCCTCCCCCCTCACCTCCCCCACCTCACAAAGGACCACCTGCACCATGACTGCCGCCGGCCACCGCCGCGAACACGATCTGCTCGGCGACCGCGAGATACCCGCCGACGCCTACTGGGGCGTGCACACCCTGCGCGCCGTGGAGAACTTCCCCATCACCGGTACGCCGATCTCCGCCTACCCGCACCTGATCAATGCGCTCGCCGCCGTCAAGGAAGCCGCGGCCCGGGCCAACGAAGACCTGGGGCTGCTCGATCCGCAGCGGGCCGACGCCATCGCCGCCGCCTGCCGGGAGATCCGGGCCGGCGGGCCGTTGCACGACGAGTTCATCGTCGATGTCATCCAGGGCGGTGCCGGTACGTCGACGAACATGAACGCCAACGAGGTGATCGCCAACCGGGCGCTGGAGATCCTGGGACACGCCAAGGGCGACTACCACCACCTGCACCCCAACGAGCATGTCAACCTCAGCCAGTCGACGAACGACGTCTACCCGACGGCCGTCAACGTCGCCACGGTCATCGCCGTACGGGAACTCCTCGAGGCGATGACCGTGCTGCGCGAGGCCTTCGCCGCCAAGGCCGAGGAGTTCCGCGACATCCTCAAGATGGGGCGCACCCAGCTCCAGGACGCGGTGCCGATGACCCTGGGCCAGGAGTTCTCGGCGTACGCGGTGATGCTGGAGGAGGACCAGAGCCGGCTGGCGGAGGCCGTCCTGCTCATCCACGAGATCAACCTCGGCGCCACCGCCATCGGCACCGGCCTCAACGCCCCCAAGGGCTACGCCGAAGCGGCGCGCAAGCACCTGGCCGCCCTGACCGGCCTGCCCCTGGTCACCGCCGCCAACCTCGTCGAGGCCACCCAGGACTGCGGGGCGTTCGTCCATCTGTCGGGTGTCCTCAAGCGCGTCGCCGTCAAGCTCTCCAAGAGCTGCAACGATCTGCGGCTGCTCTCCTCCGGCCCGCGGGCCGGCCTTGCGGAGATCAACCTGCCGCCGGTACAGGCCGGTTCGAGCATCATGCCCGGCAAGGTCAACCCGGTGATCCCCGAGGTCGTCAACCAGGTCGCCTTCGAGGTCATCGGCAACGACGTCACCATCACCATGGCCGCCGAGGCGGGCCAGCTCCAGCTCAACGCCTTCGAGCCGGTGATCCTGCACTCCCTCTCGGAGAGCATCACCCACCTCGGGGCCGCCTGCCGCACCCTCGCCGAGCGCTGCGTCGCGGGCATCACCGCCAACACCGAGACGCTGCGCGCAAGCGTGGAGAACTCCATCGGGCTGGTCACCGCCCTCAACCCGCACATCGGCTACACCGCGGCCACCGCGATCGCCAAGGAGGCCCTCGCCACCGGACGCGGCGTCGCCGAACTGGTCCTGGAGCAGGGGCTGCTCCCGGCCGACCGGCTCGCCGCCCTGCTGCGCCCGGAGGAAATCGCCGGCACGGGCGGGGACATGCTCGCCGTCTGAGCCCCGTCGGCCGCGGCGGACCCGGGGCCGGGCGGTCCCCTACGGGCCAGGCCGGCGCCCCCTCGGGGTGCCGGCCCGGCCCTTTGCCGTGGACCGGGTCATCGGCGAGCGCGGCGCCGGTCAGCCGATCGGTTCCGGCATCGGGACGACGTCGTAGGCGAGCGCGATGACATTGCCGGTCGCCGGGTCGGCGAGTTCGACGCGCCAGCGGGCCGCGAACTGGTCGACACCCTCGCGCATCGGGATCGTTCCCGATATCAGGACCGTCCCGGGCCGCAGCTCGCCGCGCTCGCGCAGGACCTCGGTCCAGTAGCCGGGCGGGAGCAGCTCGCCCGCCGTACCGTCCTGGACGAGGAGCTCCTCGCGGCCGCCGACGGGGGTGACCCAGGCGCGCAGGGTCAGGGTGTCGAGGCGGTCGGCGACCTCGGCCAGGCGCCACGCCGTGCGGGCGAGCACATCGGGCCCGGCGTTCTTGCTCCAGGCCACGCCGTGCGCCTCCAGTGCGCGGTCGGTGTGGTCGCAGGCCGCGGTGAGCAGCAGATCTCCGGTGTCGTCGACGACGAGCGCCCACTCCGCCTCGCCCGAGGTGCGGGCGTGCTGCACCGGCACCCGGGTGGTCTGCTGGCCCAGGTAGGGCGCGACCGGGTAGAGGGCGGGGGTGGTGGACGGTGCGGGCACGCCGAGTTCGGCCAGTTCCGCGACATGGGCGGCCACATCGTCCTGGCTACGGCCGGCGTAACCGGCGTTGAGCAGGCTCGACACCTCGACCCTGCGCCGTGTGCCGTCAGGGAGCTCGAAGGTCAGAGCGGCCATGGTTCCTCCAGGTCACAGTGGGTTGCGCGAAAGTAAATTCGCCCCTCGGAAGGGTTGCGCATACGCCTTGTATACAGCAAGTATGCCCTGCAGTGCAGCAACCGATTCCGAGGTGGCCCGACCCATGGACAACGAAGAACACCGCAGTGCGCAGACCCGTGCGGCACCCCGTCCCGACCGTGGTGCGCTGGTGCGTGCCTTCGTCGCCAGCCTGACCGGCACCTCGCTGGAGTGGTACGACTTCGCGGTCTACTCGGCCGCGTCGGCACTCGTCTTCGGCCGGCTCTTCTTCCCTTCGGCGGACCCGCTGACCGGCACCCTGCTGGCGTTCTCCACCTACGCGGTCGGCTATGTCTCGCGGCCGCTCGGCGGATTCGTCTTCGGGCGGCTCGGGGATGTCATCGGCCGGAAGAAGGTGCTGGTGGCGACGCTGATGCTGATCGGTACCGCGACCCTGCTGATCGGCCTGCTGCCCACCCAGGCCGCCATCGGACCGGCCGCGCCGGTCCTGCTGGTCCTGCTGCGCTTCGCCCAGGGCGTCGGGGTCGGCGGCGAGTGGGGCGGCGCCGTGCTGCTGACCAGTGAGTACGGGGACTCCCGCAGGCGCGGCTTCTGGGCCTCGGCGGCGCAGATCGGCCCGCCCGTCGGCAATCTGATGGCCAACGGCGTGCTGGCGGCTCTCGGCGCGCTGCTGTCCGAGCAGCAGTTCCTGGCCTGGGGCTGGCGGATCGCCTTTCTGCTCTCCGGTGTCCTGGTGGTCTTCGGACTGTGGATCCGGGTGCGGCTGGAGGAGACCCCGGTCTTCCGGGCCATGGAGGCGAGCGGCGACCGGCCCGCGGCACCGGTCCGCGAAGTGTTCACGACCCAGCCGCGGGCCCTGGTGGCCGCGATCCTCAGCCGGGTGGCGCCGGACGTGCTCTATGCGATGTTCACCGTCTTCGTCCTCACCTACGCGACCGAGCAGCTGGGGCTGCCCCGCGGGAAGGCGCTGGCGGCCGTACTCATCGGCTCGGCGTTGCAGATCGTGCTGATCCCGCTGGCCGGGGCACTGTCGGACCGCTGGAACCGGCGCCGGATGTATCTCGGCGGTGCGGTCGCGGCGGCGGCATGGCCGTTCGTGTTCTTCCCCATGGCGGACAGCGGTTCCTGGGGGCTGTTGGTGCTGGGCGTGGTGGTGGCGCTGGCGATCCACTCCCTGCTGTACGGGCCGCAGGCCGCTTTCGTCGCCGAGCAGTTCACCCCGCGGTTGCGCTACACCGGCTCCTCACTGGCCTACACGCTCGCCGGGGTGATCGGCGGGGCCGTGGCGCCGCTGCTGTTCACCGCGCTGCTGGGCTCGTTCGGCAGCTGGCTGCCGCTGGCGCTGTACCTGGCCGGTACCGCCGTGGTCACCATCGTGGGCGTGCTGCTGGGGCGGGATCCGGCGCACGATGAGGACGAGGAGTACACCCGCCTGGCGAAGGGCGCCGGGCCGGCGCCGGGGAGGATGGTGCGGGAAGCACCGGGCCGTTGAGGCGGCCGCCCGGCACCGGGCCCCGAAGGTACCGATCGGCACGAGAGAAGAGAGATCCGCATGCGCATCGCGCTGTGCCAGATGACGGCATCGACCGATCCGAAGGAGAACCTCGCGTACGTCCAGGACCAGGTCCGTCGCGCGGCGCGCGAGGGGGCCCGGCTGACGGTCCTTCCCGAGGCGGCCATGGTGCGGTTCGGGGTGCCGCTCGCGCCGGTGGCCGAGCCGCTGGACGGGCCGTGGGCCGAGGGGGTACGAGCGGTTGCCCGGGAGACGGGGGTGACCGTGGTGGCGGGCATGTTCACCCCCGCGTCCGACGGGCGGGTCGCCAACACCCTGCTGGCCACCGGCCCCGATGTCGAGGAGTCCTACGACAAGATCCATCTGTATGACGCCTTCGGCTTCCGGGAGTCCGACACCGTCGCCCCGGGCAACCGGGTGGTCACCATCGATGTCGACGGCGTCCGGGTGGGCCTGGCCACGTGCTACGACCTGCGGTTCCCCGAGCTCTTCCGGGCGCATGCGGACGCAGGGGCGACGGTGTCGTTGCTGCCCGCTTCCTGGGCCGCGGGTCCGGGCAAGCGCGCGCAGTGGGATCTGCTGGTGCGGGCGCGCGCCCTGGACGCGACGGTCTGGCTCGCGGCCGTCGACCAGGCCGCCCCGGACCCGCAGGTCGATCCGGAGGCTCCCGCCGCGGCACCGAACGGCGTCGGGCACACGGCGCTGATCGGCCCCGACGGGACCGTCCGCGCCCAGCTGGGCAGCGCTCCGGATCTGCTGCTCGGGGACGTGGACACCGAGGAGACCACCCGGGTCCGGCGGGCCGTGGCGGTGCTGGACAACCGGCAGCTGTAGGCGCCGGCCGACGGGGTCAAGCGGCCAGCAGGATGCGCTGGGTCGCCTGGATGTGGCTGTCGATGGCCGCACAGGCGGCCTTGGCATCCCCGGCCACCAAGCCGTCGAGGATCCGGCGGTGTTCGGCGAGCACATCGTCCTGGCGGTTGCCCGAGCGGTAGAGGGCGAGGACGCCGGCCCGGATCTGGCGGCTGCGCAGGGCGTCGTACTGGCGGCTCATCAGCGTGTTGCCGACGGCGGCGACGAGGGTGGCGTGGAAACGGTGGTCGGCGGCGATGAACTCCTTGGTGGAGTCCTCGCCCCGCAGGGTGTCCTGGTGGGCCAGGATGTCCGCCATCTCGTCGACGGGTGCGGTGCCCCGCTCGGTCGTCCGCTCCGCGGCGAAGCGCTCGATCAGGCCGCGCATCTCCATCAGCTCCCGGATCTCGCGGCCGGACAGCGGGGCGATATGCGCCCCGCGCTTGGGGACCAGCCGCACCAGATCCTCGGCGGCGAGCAGCAGCAGGGCCTCGCGGATCGGGGTGCGGGAGACGCCGATCCGGTCCGCGATCTCCTGCTCGGACAGGAACCGGTCCTGCATCTCCGGGTCGGTCAGCACGCTGTCCTTGAGATACGCGTAGGCCTTCTCACGCCCCGACTGCATCGCCCGCTCTCCCCTGCGCCACTGGAAACTGCATACAACCCGTATGCGCAGGCTACATGGTGGGCGACCGCCGCGACGCGCGGCGCTCACCGTTCCTGACGGGCCGCCAGGTGCCGCCGGGCGCGGCCGCTGCCCCGCACCGCCGGGGCCCCGGGGGACAGCGCCGGTGGCCGACCGAACGGGACGCGGTGCGGCACACCGGAACCACTCACACGTCGGTACGGATCACCACCTCCAGGGTGCGCGGGCCGTGCACGCCCTCCACCCGCTCCAGCTCGATGTCGGAGGTGGCCGAGGGGCCGCTGATCAGTGTGGTCGGGTGCTCCGGCACGAGCCGCGCCAGCGCCTCCGGCACACCGGTCCGTACCGACGACAGGTCGACGACACACACATGCAGGTCGGGGACGAGCGTCAGCGCGCGCCGCCCCTGGTCCGCCGCGGCGCCGTCCAGGAAGATCGTGCCGGTCTCGGCACAGCTGACGGCGGAGGCCGTCACCACCCCGTCCAGGGCGTCGAGCCGGGGCGCCGGAAGGTCCGGGGAGTCGGTGCGGAGCTCCCCGTCGTACCCGGCCAGCCAGGCCGGGTCGAGCCCCGGAGGTACGCCGATCTTCCGTGCCCCGCGCGCCCGGAGCACCTCGGCGATCACCGTCGCGGTGGCGCCGGCCGTGCAGGTGCGCACCTGCGCCTTGTAGTCGACGAGCCGGTCGGTGAAGAGGGCGAGCCGCTCCCCGTCGGGGAGGGACCGGCCGGTGCGGTAGCCGCGCGGGACGGTCACCTCGGGCCGGTCGGAGCGGGCCAGTGCGTCCTGGACGCGTCGGAGCACCGTCTCCCGTGCGGTCGTGGTCACTGCGCCTCCTGCGGATCGTCGTCGGTGTGCCGTGCGCCTTCCTCCGCCGCGGCCCGCATCGTGGCCGCGCCGTCCGCGGAGGCGAACCAGGAGCGGAAGGACTGCGGGGGCGGGGCGGGGGTGTCACGGCTGTCGCTCCAGCCCTGGAACGGCGGCGGCAGACGGGAGAACGTGCCGTCCCGTCCCGCCAGTACGCGCCCGAGCCCCGCCGTCCTCTGTGCGGCCGTGAACAGCTTCGGCCGCTTCATGACCGCGGCGGCGGCCGTCATCGCCAGCTTCTCCGCGGTCGTTTTGGACTGTTCGGTGTGCTGGTGTCGCAGCTCGACCAGCAGCGACGGAATGTCGATCTTCACCGGGCAGGCGTCGAAGCAGGCTCCGCACAGACTGGAGGCGTACGGAAGCGAGCTGTTGGGGTCGTCCTTGGCCGCGTGCATACCGGCGAGCTGCGGGGTGAGCACCGCGCCGATCGGGCCGGGGTAGGTCGATCCGTAGGCATGGCCGCCGGTCCGCTCGTACACCGGGCAGACATTGAGGCAGGCCGAGCAGCGGATGCAGTTGAGCGCCTCGCGCCCGATCGTGTCCGCGAGCGCCGCCGTCCGCCCGTTGTCGAGCAGCACGAGGTGGAACTCCTGCGGACCGTCGCCCGGCGTCACGCCCGTCCACAGCGAGGTGTACGGGTTCATCCGCTCACCGGTCGAGGAGCGCGGGAGCAGCTGGAGGAAGACTTCCAGGTCCTGAAAGCGCGGCAGTACCTTCTCGATGCCCATGACGGTGATCAGCGTCTCGGGCAGGGTCAGGCACATCCTGCCGTTGCCCTCGGACTCGACCACCGACAGCGTGCCGGTCTCGGCGATCCCGAAGTTGGCGCCGGAGACGGCCACCTCGGCCGTCATGAACTTCTCGCGCAGATAGGCACGCGCCGCGGCGGCCAGTTCGGCGGGGGCGGCGCCCAGCGCGGGGTCGACGCCGGGGATCCGGCGGAGGAAGATCTCCCGGATCTCGTCGCGGTTGCGGTGGATCGCGGGGACCAGGATGTGCGAAGGACGGTCGTCGGCGAGCTGCACGATCAGCTCGGCCAGGTCGGTTTCCAGGGCGGCGATCCCCTGGCTCGCCAGGTGCTCGTTGAGGCCGATCTCCTGGGTGGCCATCGACTTGACCTTGAGGACCTCGTCGCTGCCGGTCCGCCTGACCAGCCGGGTGACGATCTCGTTGGCCTCGACGCCGTCGCGCGCCCAGTGGACGGTGCCGCCGTGCTCGGTGACCTTCCGCTCCAACTGCTCCAGCAGTCCGGGCAGCCGGTTCATGGTGTCGGTCTTGATCGCCGAGCCTGCGTCGCGCAGCTGCTCCCAGTCGGGCAGTTCACCGGTGACGTCCAGGCGCTTGGCGCGGATGGAGTGGGTGGCCCGGCCCAGGTTGCGGCGCAGCTGCTCGTTGCCCAGCTCGTCGTGGGCGGCCTCGGGGAAGGTGCGCTCGCCCCGCAGATGGCCCGTCCCGTACGGGGAGCGCGGGGGGACTGCGGGCATACCGAGGAAGGTGCCACGCGTCGAGGGGTCGGTCGGCATCCTCATCGGGCGGCCTCCGTCAGGGCATGGGGCGCGGTGCGGGTGGACGCGAGGATCTGCGCCAAGTGCAGGGTCCGCGTACCGGACTTGATGCGTGAGAGACCGCCGCCGATGTGCATCAGACAGGACGAGTCGCCCGCGGTGCACACCTTCGCGCCGGTGCCGGCGATGTGGTCCATCTTGTCCCGCAGCATCGCGGAGGACGTAGCGGCGTTCTTGACCGCGAAGGTGCCGCCGAAGCCGCAGCAGGCGTCGGCCTCGGGGAGTTCCACCAGGTCGATGCCCTCGACGGCGCGCAGCAGCCGCAGCGGCTTCTCGCCGACCCGCAGCATCCGCAGGGAGTGGCAGGTGGGGTGGTAGGTCACCCGGTGCGGGAAGTACGCGCCGACGTCTGTCGCGTCGAGTACGTCGACGAGGAACTCGGACAGCTCGTACGTCTTGGTCTTCACGGTGGCGACCCCGGCGCGCAGCGCGGCGTCCCCGTACCGGTCGGCGACGATCTCGTGCTGATGGCGGACCGAGCCCGCACACGACCCGGACGGCATCACCACCGCCTCGATCGACGGGTCGCCGAACTGCTCGGCGAAGTTCCGCACCAGCGGCACCGGCTCCCGCTGATAGCCGGTGTTGACGTGCATCTGGCCACAGCAGGTCTGCTGCGGCGGGAACACCACGTCATGCCCCAGACGGGCCAGCAGGACCGCGGTGGATTTCACCGCCTCCGGGAAGAGCGTGTCTCCCAGGCAGGTGGCGAAGAGCGCGATGCGCATGGAGCCTCCCTCACTTATGGTCCGACCATACTTGTTTCGGACCGAGGAAGAAAAGTGCGGGCGAAGTTTGGTCCGACCTTATTGACATGCGACATCTTCAATGGGCTACTGAGGGCGATTCTCAGCCACCGGGCGCGCCGCTCCCGCCGGGGACGGGACGTTCCGACAGGCCGGACGGCGCGCAGAACTCGATGACTCGATGAGGAGCACTCCGTGGCCACCACACCACCCGCCGCCCTGGCGGCCTACACCCCCGACGTGGCCGCCGTCGGGGACAGCCTCACGGCCACCGCGCTACTGGGTCTGGTCCCCCTGGCGACCTTCTTCGTGCTGCTGATGGCGGCCCGGCGCCCCGCGCTGCACTCCGCCCTCGGCGCCCTGCTGGTCGCGCTGCTGGTCGCGGTCCTCGGCTACGGGATGCCTCTCCAGCTCGGCGCTCTCTCCGCCACCCAGGGTCTGGCCTTCGGCCTCTTCCCGGTGATGCTGATCGTCGTGTCGGCGATCTGGTTCTACGAACTCACCGTGGCCAGCAACCGCTTCGAGGATCTGCGCCGCTCCTTCAACTCCGTCGGCCGCGGTGATCTGCGCATCCAGGCCATGCTCATCGCGTTCTGCTTCGGCGGACTCCTCGAGGCCCTCGCCGGGTTCGGCGCCCCCGTCGCGATCACCGCCGCCATGCTGATGGCGCTCGGGCTGCCGCGGCTCACCTCGGCCGTGACCGTCCTGGTCGCCAACACCGCACCCGTCGCCTTCGGCGCCATGGCCATCCCCATCACCACCGCGGGCACCCTCACCGGCATACCGGCCGAGGACCTCGCCGGCGTCATCGGCCGTCAGAGCCCGCTGCTCGCCCTCTTCGTCCCGCAGCTCCTGCTCTTCCTCGTCGACGGGCGGCGCGGGCTGCGGCAGCTGTGGCCCATCGCCCTGGTCACCGGATCCGTGTTCGCCCTCGCCCAATTCTGGTGCTCGGCCCACTTCGCGTACGAGCTCACCGATGTCGTCGCGGCGCTCGCCGGCTTCGGCGCCGCCGTGATCATGCTGCGCTTCTGGTCCCCCACGACACCGGACGACCAGCGCTCCCGGGTCGAGGCCGAACCGCTCACCGGCCGCCGCGTCTCCCTCGCCGTCCTGCCGTACATCCTGGTGATCGCGGTCTTCGCCCTCGCCAAGCTCCACCTCGGCGCACTCGACATGCCCAAGCTGCTCGGCGCCCTCACCCTCCAGCTCGACTGGCCCGGCCTGTACGGCACTCTCCTGGCCGCCGACGGCTCCCCCGCGGGCAGCGCGGTCTACAAGCTGGAGGTCCTGGGCAACCCCGGCACCCTGCTCCTCCTCTCCGGCCTCCTCGTGATGCTGATCTACAGCCGCGCAAAAGACTCCGACCGCTTCCCGATGACCGCGCGCATGGGTCTGTCCTGCGCCGGACGCACCCTGCGGAACATGCGGACCGCCATCGCCACGGTCGCCATCGTGCTGGCCCTGAGCTACGTCATGAACCAGTCGGGACAGACCCTCGCCATCGGCACCTGGCTCGCCGCCACCGGCGGGTTCTTCGCCGTGCTCTCCCCGGTGCTCGGCTGGCTCGGCACCGCCGTCACCGGCTCGGACACCTCGTCGAACGCCCTGTTCGCCACGCTCCAGCAGACCGCGGGCAAGGCGGCGGGCATCGACCCGACCCTGCTGGTGGCCGCCAACACCACCGGCGGTGTCGTCGGCAAACTCATCAGCCCGCAGAACCTGACCATCGCGGCGACCGCCGTGGAACAGCCGGGCACCGAGCGGACCCTGCTGCGGAAGGTCGCCGGATACAGCGTCGCGATGCTGGCGGTGCTGTGCGTCCTGGTCGCGCTCCAGTCGCTTCCGGTGCTGTCCTGGATGCTGCCGTAGGGGAACGGGTGGGGGGCGGCGGGGCCGCCGCCCCCCTGTACCGGTCCTGACGCGGTGACGCCTACGGGCCCGGCACTCGGCCGCCCTGCCGGCTCAGCCTTCCCGGCCTTACCGGCCTTCCGGATCTGCCTCGCCCGCCCCGCCTGCGAGCTCCGCCTGCTCCGCCTGGGGCTTCTCGTCGACCAACGTGCCGTGGAAACCACGGATATGCGCTTCGACCAGGTCGGCGGCCTTCGCGCCCTTGCCCGCACGCACCAGACGCAGCAGCTCGGTGTGCTCGGCGTTCAGCGCACCCGCCGTGGCCGCCCAGTCCTCCGCCGTCTCCAGCGCCCGCAGGATCAGCGGACGCACCGACTCCCGTACGGCCGAGGTGAGGGTGGAGGTGAGCTGATTGCCCGAGCTACGGGCGATGGCGACATGGAACCGGGTGTCCAGGTCGTTGAAATCGGCGACCCCCACCTCGGGCTCCTGCATACGCACCAGGAGTGCTTCGGCCTCGTCGAGGTCCTCCGCCGGAGCGTGTTCCGCGGCCGCCTCGAAGCTGGAACGCTCCAGCACCACCCGGGCCTCCAGCACGTCGTGCAGGCTGTAGCTCCCCAGGGCGAAGTGCAGGCGCAACAGCCGGCCCAGCGCGTCGTCCGGGTTCCGTACGATCCGCGCCCCCGCGCCCGGCCCGCGGCCCGCCTGCGCGACGAGCACGCCGATCGTCTCCAGCACCCGCAGCGCCTCGCGCAGCGCGGAGCGGCTGACGCCGAGTACCGGTGCCAGCTCGCGCTCGGGCGGCAACCGGTCCCCCGCCTTGAGCTCGCCCGCGAGCACGCGTTCCTCGATGCGCTCCAGCACGAGCTCATGTGTGCGCGACTGCCGCACAGGTCGCCATTCGGCAGACATCCACCACTCCCCGGCTCGGCCCCGTGCTCCCTTGCCAAAACTATGTCACACAGGGCGTGTGGTCGGACCATATGGCCGGGGCTCAGGGCTTTTGTTCCGCCCGGTCGGGCCTTGCCACCCCTCAGCGGCCCCTGCGGAAGAGGAACAGGTCAGGCACGTTCCCCCTCCAGGCGGTCGGTGACCCAGTGGTGGAAGGCGCCGATGTGGTGCTCGCTGGGTACCAGCACCCCGCCGGCGCGGTAGGCGCGGGAGCTCATGGCCGGCTGGGTGCGTTCACAGGCGTCGAAGTCCTGGGTGTTGACCCGGTGGAAGAGCTCGACGGACTTGGAGACATCGGCACCGGAGTCGACGACCTCGGGCAGGTACAGCCAGTCGCATTCGACGACGGTGCGGTCCGGGGCCATCGGGAACATCCGGTGGACGATCACATGGTCCGGGACGAGGTTGACGAACACCTGCGGCCGGACGGTGATCGCGTAGTAGCGGCGGTCCTGGGTGTCCTCGATGCCCGGGAGCCGGCCGAAGCCCTCGGTGCCGTCCACGGTGAATCCGGTGGCCTCCTCGGCGAAGGCCGCGCCATGGCCGACGTAGTACTGGGCGGCGAACCCGTCGGCGAACTCCGGTAGCACCTCGGTGAGTTCGGGGTGGATGGTGCCGCAGTGGTAGCACTCCATGAAGTTCTCGATGATGAGCTTCCAGTTGGCGCGCACGTCATAGGTGAGGCGCCTGCCGAGGGCGAGTCCTTCGGTGCGGTAGCGGTCGAGACAGGCGGCGTCCCCCAGTCGCTCGACGGCCGCGCCGATCACCGTGTCCTCGAAGGACGGCGGCTCGTCGGCCAGGCACACCCAGGCGTAGCCGAGCCACTCGCGCAGCGGGACGGTGACCAGGCCGCGTTCGGTGCGGTCGATGTCCGGCATCTTCTGGAGGTTGGGGGCGGCCACCAGGCGGCCGTCGAGGTCGTAGGTCCAGGCGTGATAGGGGCACTGGAGGTTGCGGCGGACCTCTCCGGACTCCTCGGTACACAGCTGCGCGCCGCGGTGCCGGCAGATGTTGAGGAAGGCGCGCAGCTCGCCGGCGCGGTTGCGGGTGATCACTACGCTCTCGCGGCCGATCCGGACCGTGCGGAAGGCGCCGGGCTTTTCCAGGTCGGCGCTGCGTACCGCGCAGAACCACAGCCGCTCGAAGATCTTCTCCTGCTCCTGGCGGAAGATGTCGGGGTCGGTGTAGTGGTGGCCGGCGAGGGTGGCGATCAGGCTCGGGGAGGTACCGGCCGTGGGGGTGGAGGCCGCGGGGGTGGCGGCCGGGGCCGGTGCGGACTCGGTGTGGGTGGTCGTCATGACGGTCTCCTCAAGCGGCCGCGGCGGCGGGCCGGCGCGGGTCGAAAAGCTCGATGGGGTGCGCGGTGGCCCCGGTCAGCGCGAGATCGGCGACGATCTCCCCGACCACGGGGACGAACTTGAAGCCGTGTCCGGAGAATCCGCAGGCGACGGTCACGGTCTCCGGGTGTGCGGGATGCCGGGTGATCACGAAGTGCTCGTCGGGGGTGTTGGAGTACATGCAGGTGGCGGCCTTGAGGAAACGGCCGGGCAGGGCGGGGATACGCGGGCTCATCTGGTCGGCCATGGCACGCACCTCGTGGTCGTGCACGGTGCGTTCGATGGTCTCCGGTGTGCAGACGGTGCCCTTGCGGAAGAAGGCGACCTTCGCGCCGCCGTCGGGGCCGTCGATCGACGGGAAGCCGTAGACCTGGACGCCCTGCGCGTCCTCCCAGATGTAGATCGGGTGCCGCTCGGGGACGAAGGGCGCGGTGCCGCCGTCGGGGGCGAACCAGTACATGACCTGCCGTTCGATGGTGAACGGCACGCCCAGGTCGGTGAGCAGCTGGGGCGCCCAGGCTCCCGGGCAGATCACCAACTGCCCCGCGGTGTAGGTGTCTTCGGGGGTGTGGACGCGGACCCCGGCGCCGCCGGGCAGCTCCTCCCAGCGGGTGACCGGCTCCTCGAAGTGCAGCTCGGCGCCGTCCTGGGTGGCGAGCCGGACATGCGCGGCGACGGTGTGCTCCGGCCGGACCAGGCCCGCCCGCGCCTCGTACAGCGCGACCTCGTCCTCGGCGGGGGTGAGGGTCGGGAAGCGGCGGCGGATCTCCTTGGGGCCGAGCATCTCGTGCGGGAGGTCCCACCGGCGGGCGGATTCCAGACTGCCGCGGACGGTGCGGCTGTCGGGGCGGCCGATCATCACCCCGCCGCAGAGGGTGGCGATCTCCCGGCCGGTTTCCCGCTCCAGCTTCTCGTACAGCTCGTAGGAGCGCAGCAGCAGCGGCACGTAGGCGGGGTCCTCGAAGTAGGACTGCCGGGTGATACGGGAACCACCGTGGCTGGAGCCGCGGTGGTGCACCGGGCCGAACTTCTCCAGACCCAGGACCCGGGCGCCGCGGGCGGCGAGATGGTGGGCGGCGGCGCTGCCCATGCCGCCGAGGCCGAGGACGATGACGTCGTAGGTGGGAGCCATGCGGTTGCTCCTTCTGCGTACGGAGGGCGGGGAGCGGATCACCGGGGGCCACGGGCCGGCCTACCTGCGGATGCGCTCCATCTGCGGGTCGAAGAGGGGCTCTCGGGCGACGGTCGCGGGGATCTTCTCACCGAAGTACTCGATGTGGACGGAGGTACCGGGGGCCGCCGCGGCGGCCGGCAGCCAGGCGTAGGCGATGCCCCGGCCGAGGGTGTAGCCGTAGGCGGCGGAGGTGACGTGGCCGGCCGGTTGACCGTCGACGTAGACCGGTTCCTTGCCGAGGACGACGGCACCGGGGTCGTCGAGGGTGAGGCAGCTGAGCTTGCGCGCCGCGGTCTCCTCGCTGTGGCCCTCCAGTGCTTCGCGGCCGAGGAAGTCGCCCTTGGCGGGGCGGACGGCGAAGCCGACACCGGCCTCGTACGGGTTGTGCTCGGTGGTCATGTCATGGCCCCAGGCGCGGTAACCCTTCTCCAGGCGGAGGCTGTTGAAGGCGCTGCGCCCGGCGGCGATCACCCCGTGCTCCCGGCCCGCCTCCCAGAGCGTGTCCCACAGCCGCAGCCCCATATCGGCGGTGGTGTACAGCTCCCAGCCGAGTTCGCCGACGTAACTGAGGCGCATCGCGGTGACCGGGACATGGCCGAGGTAGGTGTGCCTGGCCTTGAAGTAGCCGAAGGCCTGGTGGGAGAAGTCGTCGCGGGTGAGCGGCTGGACCAGGTCGCGGGCGAGCGGACCCCAGACGCCGATGCAGCAGGTGCCGGACGTGATGTCGCGGACCTGGACCCCCTCGTCCGGGGCGTGCCGCAGCAGCCAGTCGAGGTCGGATCCGCTGTTGGCGCCGACCTGGAAGCGGTCCGGGGCGAGCCGGGCCACGGTGAGGTCGGAGCGGATGCCGCCGGCCTCGTCCAGGAGCAGGGTGTACGTGACCGCGCCCGGCTTCTTGGCGAGGTTGTTGCTGGTCATCCGCTGGAGGAAGGCAAGGGCGCCGGGCCCGGTGACCTCCAGCCTGCGCAGCGGGGTCATGTCGTACAGGGCGACCTTTTCGCGGGTGGCCCTGGCCTCGGCGGCGGCGATCGGCGACCAGTAGCGCGCCGACCAGGCGTCACGCTCGGGGAGCCGGAGCCCCTCCGCGAGCGGGGCGTTGGCCTCGTACCAGTGCGGGCGCTCCCAGCCACCGCCCTCCAGGAAGTACGCGCCGAGCTCCTGCTGCCGCGGGTAGAAGGGGCCGGTGCGCAGCGGCCGCGGCTGCTCCATGGGCTGTAGCGGGTGGATGACGTCATAGACCTCGATGAAGCTCTGGGCGCCGCGGTCGGCGATATAGGCGGGCGAGCGCTGGGCGTCCTCGAAGCGGTAGAGGTCGCATTCGTGGATGTCGATCGTGGGGCGGCCGTCCGTCATCCACTCGGCCACGGCCTTGGCGACGCCCGCGGAGTGGGTGACCCAGACCGCCTCGGCCAGCCAGAATCCGCGCAGTTCACGGGACTCGCCGAGGACCGGCATCCCGTCGGGGGTGAAGGAGAAGACACCGTTGAAGCCCTCGGCCACCCGCGAGGCGCCCAGCGCGGGCAGCAGTCCGACACTGTCCTGCCAGCTCGGTGCGAAGTCGTCCTCGGTGAAGGGAAGCGAGGACGGCATGACGGGGGCCTCGTCGAAAGCGGGGAGGGTGAAGGGGTCGACGGGCATCGGACGGTGGGCGTAGGAGCCTATGCCGATGCGGTCGGTGTGTTCACGGAAGTAGAGGTCGCGGTCCTGGAAGCGCAGGATCGGCTTGCTCGCCTCCATACGGGAATCGTTGACGCCGGCGAGCTCGGGCAGCGGCTCGGTGGTCGCGTACTGGTGGGCCAGCGGGAGGAGCGGTACGTCCACCCCGGCCATCGCGCCGATCACCGGGCCCCAGAAGCCGGCGGCCGAGACGACATGGTCGGCGGGGAAGGTGCCGCGGTCGGTGACGACGCCGGTGACGCGGCCGGCCTCCCGCTCGATTCCGGTGACGGTGTGCCGCTCCAGGAAGCGGGCGCCGCGGCTCTCGGCCCGTGCGATCTGGGCGCGGCAGGCGAGCACGGCGCGGGCCAGGCCGTCGTCGGCGGTGTGGAAGCCTCCGTAGATCTGGGTCTCGTCCAGCATCGGCCAGAGGTGCTTGCACTGCTGCGGGGTGAGCAGTTCACCGCGTACGCCCCAGGAGGCCGCGAGTCCGGCCTTGCGGTGCAGGTCGGCCCAGCGGGCCTCGGTGGTGGCGACCTCCAGGCCGCCGACCGGGTTGAAGCAGGGCAGCCCGTCCACCTCCAGGGAGCCGAACTTCCGGACGGTGTAGGCGGCGAACTCGGTCATGGTCTTGGACGGGCCGGTCTGGAAAACCAGGCCGGGTGCGTGGGAGGTGGAGCCGCCGGGGGCCGGCAGCGGGCCCTGTTCGAGGACGGTGACCTCGGTCCAGCCGCGGGCGGTCAGCTCGTCGGCGAGCGAACAGCCGACGATGCCGGCACCGATGACAACCACACGGGAACTGTTTGCGGGCGTGCGGGACATGACCCTCCTCCTGCTGGTCGGGTGGCCGACTGTGGGTGACTCCGTTACAGGACCACGACGGAGCGCAGTACCCGGCCGTCGCGCATCTTGTCGAACGCGGACTCCACCTCGTCCAGGGCGATCGTCTCGGTGACGAATCCGCCGAGGTCGAGCCGTCCGCTGAGGTAGCGGTCGATGAGCACGGGGAAGTCGCGGCTGGGCAGGCAGTCGCCGTACCAGGAGGACTTCAGGGCGCCGCCGCGCGAGAAGAGGTCGATGAGCGGCAGCTCGATGCGCATGTCCGGTTCGGGGACGCCGACCTGGACCAGGGTCCCGGCGAGGTCGCGCATGTAGAACCCCTGCCGGTAGGTCTCGGGGCGGCCGACCGCGTCGATCACCACATCGGCGCCATGGCCGCCGGTGAGTCCCCGGACCGCCTCGATGGGGTCCGTACCACGGGAGTTGACGGTGTGGGTGGCACCGAAGCGGGTGGCGCCGTCCAGCTTCCGGTCGTCGATGTCGACGGCGATGACCCGGCGCGCTCCGGCGATCGAGGCACCGGCGATGGCCGCGTTGCCGACCCCGCCGCAGCCGATGACGGCGACGGTGTCACCGCTGCCCACCGCCCCGGTGTGCACGGCCGCGCCGTACCCCGCCATCACTCCGCAGCCGATCAGACCGGCGGCTTCGGGGCGGGCGTTGGGGTCGACCTTGACCGCCTGTCCGGCGGCGACCAGGGTCTTCTCGGCGAACGCCCCGATGCCGAGCGCGGGGGCGAGCGGGGTGCCGTCGCTCAGGGTCATCGGCTGGGTGGCGTTGCCGGAGTCGAAGCAGTACCAGGGCCGTCCGCGGCGGCAGGAGCGGCAGTTGCCGCAGGGCGCCCGCCAGGCGAGGACGACGTAGTCACCAGGGTCGAGGCCGGTGACGCCGGGGCCGACGGACTCGATGACACCGGCCGCCTCATGGCCGAGCAGGAAGGGGAATTCGTCGTTGATCGCACCGTCCCGGTAGTGCAGATCGGTATGGCAGACACCGCAGGCCTGCACGGCGACGAGCACTTCTCCCGGGCCGGGATCCGGCACCAGAATCGTCTGCAGCTCGACCGGCGCGCCTTGTTTCGCCGCGACGACGGCATGGACTTCGTGTGGCATGCCCTACCCCTCAGTGTTGCGCACTGCACGACTGGTTGCGCGATGAGAGACATAGTGGGAACGCCGGATCGGCACCGTCAAGAGGTACGGGCCGACTCTTGGCAAAGGACTTGTTACGCCCCTGGACACAGCTTCGGGGCCGGATCCCCCGCTCCGCCCCCGCCTCCATTTCCCCGCCCGTCACCAGGTCAACAGGCGTCTCCCAGCCGCCGCGACAGCCCCCCGGCCGCGGCAACCGCACCCTTGGCGGCCCCGAGCAGCCACTCCTCGCCCAGTCGGCAGGCAGGCACCGGCACACCGGGCGCCCCGATCACCGACCCGTCGCGCGGGATGCGGCGGTCCGGCAATTCCGGGGATCCCTTGACGCATCCGCTCCCCATCGGGATTCTGTTGCGCATAGCGCTTCATCGTGCGCACCGCGAAACTCGATGATACCGATCAGTTACAGGGGGTCCCGTGATTCCTGTCTGCCCTCTCGCCGACCTGCCGACAGGCGAGTCCGTACGCATCGACACCGCACCGCCGATCGCCGTCTTCCACGCCGACGGGCAGCTGTACGCCATCGACGACACCTGCACCCACCAGGACGCCTCGCTGTCGGACGGCTGGCTGGAAGGCTGCCTGGTCGAATGCCCCCTGCACGCCGCCTCGTTCGATCTCCGCACCGGCGCGGCGACCTGCCTGCCCGCCCGACGGGCCGTGCGCACTCACCCCGTGACCGTCGACAACGGCATGATCTACGTCCACCACGCCGCCGAGGAGGGCAACGCCGCATGAAGTCGGTCGCCGTCATCGGGGCCTCACTGGCCGGCCTGTACGCCGCGCGGGCCCTGCGCTCCCAAGGGTTCGACGGACGCCTGGTGATCGTCGGGGACGAGTGCCACGGCCCCTACGACAGGCCCCCGCTGTCCAAGGACTTCCTCACCGGCGCCACCGCCGACCAGGGTCAACTGGCCCTGGCCGACGCCGAGGAGATCGCCGAGCTGGACGCCGAATGGTTGCTGGGCACCCGGGCCACCGGCCTCGACACCGGCGGGCGCACCGTGCTCCTCGACGGCGGCCGGTCCCTGACCACCGACGGCCTGGTCATCGCCACCGGCGCCACCCCGCGCCTCCTCCCCGGCCCGGCACCCGCCGGAGCCCACACCCTGCGCACCCTCGACGACGCCCAGGCGCTGCGTGCGGAGCTGGCATCGGGCCCGGTCAGGGTGGTGGTGATCGGCGGCGGCTTCATCGGTGCCGAGGTCGCCTCGTCCTGCGCCGCCCTCGGCCACGACGTCACCGTGGTCGAGGCCGCCCCGCTCCCCCTCGTCCCCCAACTCGGCGACACGATGGCCGGGATCTGCTCCGCTCTCCATGCGGACCACGGCGTCACCCTGCTCACCGGGGCCGGCGTCGCCCGGCTGCACAGCGGCGGCACCGAGAACCGCGTCACCGGGGTCGAACTGGCCGACGGCCGGCTGCTCCCCGCCGAAGTGGTCGTCATCGGCATCGGCGTACGCCCCCACACCGCCTGGCTGGCGGACTCAGGGCTGCCGCTCGACGACGGGGTGCTGTGCGACGCGGGCTGCGCCACCCCGCTGCCCGCCGTCGTGGCCGTCGGCGACGTCGCCAGGGTGAACGGCACCCGCGCCGAACACTGGACCAACGCCACCGAACAGGCCGCCGTCGCCGCGCGGAACCTGCTGGCCGGCAGCACCGTCGCGACCCACCGGAGCCTGCCGTACTTCTGGTCCGACCAGTACGGCGTACGCATCCAGTTCGCCGGCCGGCGACTGCCCACGGACACCCCGCGCCTCGTCGAGGGCTCCCCCGACGACCGCAGCTTCCTCGCCTGCTACGAACGCGACGGACGCACGACCGCGGTACTCGCCCTCAACCGACCGCGGCCCTTCATGCGGCTCCGCCGCGAACTCGCCCGCGCCACCCAGCCGGCCGGCACCTGACCCCCCGCCGTGCCGCACGCCGACGTCGTCACCACCGACCGGCCCCTCGGGGCCCGTGTCACCCGACGAGACGATGTCTCACTCCCTGCCGGAGGCGATGAACTGTGTGACGGCCGTGAACCCGGCCAGGAGCGCGGCGGCGATCGCGAGCATGGATCTTGCGGGAGCGGCCTGCACTGACGACGACGATGGCCCGCTGCGGCGGGTCGTCCAGGCTCATCAGCGCGATGGTCAGCCATGTGGCGCCGACGAACAGGGCACCGGCAGGTGTTTTCGACCGACCCGGCTCCGTCCGACTCCACGCGGCACCGGCCGGAGATCACCGCCTGGTGTCCGGCCGCCCGCGGCAGCCGTGCGGTGGCGGCACCGACGCCCGTACCGCCGCCCGTCACGATGACAACTCGCTGTGCCGTCATGGACGTTCATCCCTCCGGGCTGATCACTACCGCTCTCGCGATCATAAGGACGATCACCGCAGGCCGGGCACACGCTTTCGGCCCCTTACGGAACGTGGGCGTGCGGCGGTCAGACCGCCTTCAGCTGGGCGGTGGCGGCATCGACGGTCTGGGTGAGCAGGGTGGCGATGGTCATCGGGCCGACGCCGCCGGGGACCGGGGTGATCAGGGAGGCGCGGGTACGCGCCGAGTCGAAGTCCACGTCACCGACGTTGCCGGGGTTGGAGCCGGCGTCGATCACCACGGCTCCGGGCTTGAGGTGCTCGCCGTGCAGGAAGCGGGGCCGCCCCACGGCGGCGACCAGGACATCGGCCTCCTTGGTGATCGACGCGAGGTCGGTGGTGCGGGAGTGGCAGTAGGTGACGGTGGCGTTGCGGGCGAGCAGCAGCATCCCGACGGGCTTGCCGAGAATCGCGCTGCGGCCGACCACGACGGCATGCTTGCCGGCCAGGTCGACGTCGTAGTGGTCCAGGAGGCGGAGGATGCCGCCGGGCGTGCAGGAGGCGAAGCCGTCCAGGCCGAAGCTCATCGCAGCGAAGGAGTGGCAGGTGACGCCGTCGACGTCCTTCTCGGGGGCGATGGCCTCGAAGGCGGCGCGCTCGTCGATGTGCGGGCCGGCCGGGTGCTGGAGCAGGATGCCGTGCACGTCGGGGTCGTGGGACAGCGCGGTGATCGTGTCGACCAGCTCCGCGGTCGTGGTGGCGGCGGGGAGCGCGACATGCCGGGAGCGGATCCCGGCCTTCTCGCACCGGGCGCGCTTCATGCGGACGTACGTCACCGAGGCGGGGTCGTCGCCCACCAGTACGGTCGCCAGACACGGGGACGTTCCGGTCCGCCGGGTGAGGTCCGCCGCGCGTTCCGCGGCCTGTTCGACGATGCGGCGGGCCAGTGCGCTGCCGTCCATGAGGCGGGCGGTCTCGGACATGGTGTACTCCTGGGCGTCGTGTCGGATCGCCCAGGCGCGCGGCACTGGCCAGAAGTGGCCGAGCCGCTCCCCGGTGGTACTCCACCCAAGCGCCAGTCACGGCCCGCCGCCCACTGTAATCGACGCCGGAAGACTGCTGGAGGCGGTGTCGGGCATCGGCGTCACGGCGCTCGTCGTGCACCTCGGCGGCCCGTGGGAGGGGCCCCTCACACGCCTCCCTGACCAGGTGCGGAGAGAGGTGGCGTGGTGGAGGTGGTGGCCTCCCACTGGCTGAGGATGCCGTCCCAGTCGTGCTGGGCGGCGGTGATGGCATTGGCATCCCAGGTGGGATGAGGGGGCTGTTGGTACTGCTGGTGCGGTGCGTGGTGTTGGTGCTGTTGCTGGTGCTGGGGGTGTCCGTGGTGTGGGTGCTGCTGTGGATGCTCCTCGTACACCCGGTACTCCTGATACTCCTGCTGGTCCGGGTAGTTCTGGTACGGCTGCTGCTTCCAGGGCTCCGGTTCGTAGGGCTCCCGTGGGGACTGCGGCGGCCGCTCACGCCAGGCGAGATGGGCGCTCTCGGCCGGTGGGGAGGGCGGGAGATTGGCCATCCGGCGGTGCCGGCCCGTGCGGTCCGGTGGGGCCTGCTGGGCGGGCCGGCTTTCGGCGGACAGCTGTTGGGCGCGTGCGACAAGGAGCCGGACATCGAGACCGAGTTCGGTGGCGAGGGCGGTGAGGTCAACTCCGTTGTGCCAGCTGCTCATCAGGACGGCGTCCAGGGCGGGGGCCCAGGCGGGCTCGGTGAGCTGGGGGGCGGGCGCCGGGGCCGGGGCCGCCGTTGCCGGGGCCGCGGGATGGGTCGCGAGCGGCGTCGTGGGGGGTGCGGGCTGCGCGGGGGGCGTGGCCGGGTGCGTGGCGGCCTGCTGGGCCGGGGGCTGCTCGCGCGGGGCCTGGGCGAGCAGGCTCTGCGCAACCGCGCGGGCGTCTTCCTTGCCCACCGTGCGGCGGGCCAGGCGCACTTCGCGCTCTTCCAGGCCGAGCAACTCCGCCACCACCGCGTCGCTGCCCACGGTCACGGCGAAGGCGGCCAGGGTCCGCGAACGGCGGGCCTCGGCCTCGTCAAGGAGCCCCTGCGTACGGCGGACCTCGTCATCGCTGCTGCAAAACGCCTGTGCGAGTACGGCATGGCGCTCCCACAACTCCCTCGGTTCCATGACTGCGACAACGTTTCCTCGCCCGGATTGGACCGCTTCCCGGCTATAGATCACTGCATAAGGTGATATTCGAGAGAGATACGCCCTTGCCTCCACGGTGTCAGTACGGGCCGCTGCAAAAATACGCAGTGACTCCAGGGAGGAAGAATCGTTTCTACGGCCATGAGCGACCCCTCTTCCGGCACCGTCGCAGGCCACGGACAGACCCCCCTCCCACGCCCCGGGCACATGCCGCGGTGGATCACCTCGGAGATCATCAGGCAGACACCGGTGTACGCCGGGCTCGTGAAGCAGTGGACGGAGCGCGCCGCCACCGTACCCGGGGTCGCCGACCCGGAGTGGCAGCGACTGGTCTCCTACCACGCGCTGATGGAGGAGACCGAGACCGCCCTCACGGCCCTGCGGCCCCATCGTGCGCCCGATGTGCTGCCGTCGAGAAAGCCCGTCCCCGCGGCCCGTACCGCCCGTCTCGACGCCTGACCCCGGTGTCCGCCGAAGGCTCCCGGCCGGCGGCCTGAAGCGTCGTCCCGGCCGGAGTACCGTTGAGTTGTCGAGGATGTCCCGCTGCCCGGCTCGTGCGCCGGCAGCGGCTTTGACCAGCGACGGAGCCCGGGTGAGCGCGACGGATGACACGGACTTCAGCCCGATCGGGGTGATCGGGCGGGTGACCGTCTCGATCCCGACCGACGGACCGGGCGAGGTGCTGCTCCCCGTACGCGGCGGGAGCGAGGCCTTCGCCGCCTGGTCCCGCGAGCCCATCAGCCGCCATACACAGGTCATCGTGGTGGACCACACCTCGGCGCGGTCGGTGATCGTCGCGCCGTTGCCCGCGTGACCGGCCGCCCAAAGGACCGTGGCCGGCCGCGTGAGCGTTCCGTCACCCGCAGCCGTCCCCGCACACCGACCGAGGCCGGTTCCACCGGACCAGGAGCCTTCCGATGTTGTTCTGGCATGTTCCTGCGCCGAACGAGGCGCTGTTGATCTCCGGCTCGAAGCGCCGGACCGGGGATGCCCAATTCCGTATCGTCACGGGTCATGGCTGCTGGGTCATGCCCGTCAAGCAGAAGGCGAGCGTGCTGGCGCTGTCGCTGCGGGAGGCGGAGATCTCCGAGGACTGCGTCACCCAGCAGGGCATCCGGATCGGGGTCCGGGCGGTCGCCGTCTTCAAGGTCGGTGACGACCAGACCTCGATCGCCAACGCCGCGCGGCGGTTCCTGGACGAGCAGGCCACGATGGAGGAGCTGGTGGGCCGGATCTTCGCCGGTCACCTGCGGTCGATCGTCGGCGGGCTGACCGTCGAGCAGATCATCCGGGAGCGGGACCGGGTCGCCCAGGAGGTCAAGGAGGGCAGCCACTCCGAGATGGAGAAGCTCGGCATCGTCGTCGACGCCCTCCAGATCCAGGAGATCGCCGACACCTCCGGCTACATCACGAATCTCGCCGCCCCGCATGCCGCGGCGGTCGCCAGCGCGGCCCGGATCGCGCAGGCCAAGGCCGACCAGGAAGCCACCGAGCGGGAACAGCAGGCGGCGGCGCTCAAGGCCGAGTACGAGCGGGACACCGCGATCAAGCGGGCCGGTTTCCTCGCCGAGACCGAGCAGTACAACGCCCGCGCCGCACAGGCCGGCCCGCTGTCGCAGGCCAGGGCCTCGCAGGAGGTCATCGAGGAGCAGACCTCGCTGGCCCAGCGGCAGGCCTCACTCGCCGCCCAGCGGCTGGAGGCCGAGGTGCGCCGCCCGGCGGACGCCGAGGCCTACCGGCTGCGCACCCTGGCCGAGGCACAGCGTGACCAGGTCCGCTTCGAGGCGGATGCCCGCGCCTACACCGAGCGGGCCGTCGCCCAGGCACGGGCCGATGCGAACACGGCCCTCGCGGGCTCGCTGCGGGACGGCAACCAGGAGCTGATCGCCGCCAACCGCACCATCGAGAACCTCCCCGCGCTCGCCAAGGCCGCGGCCGAGGGCCTCTCCGGCTCCCGGCTGACCGTGCTCAACGGCACCGACGGGGTGAACGAGATCGCCTCCGGCATCGTCGGCCAGGGGCTGGCCATTCTCGACAGCCTGAAGGCAGGGACCACCACGTCCGGCTCCACTCCCCCGCTCGCCGACGGGGCGGGGCCGCTGCCGCAGAAGGTGACGAATCTGAAGCGGGACGACGCGGGGTCGTCCGGCTCGTCCTGACCGTTCCCGTACCGCGCCCGGCGGCCCGGCAGGCCGGAAACGCTCTGCCGGTGGCCCGGCAGGCCGGAGGCGCTCCGCGGCGGCGCGGGCTGCCGGACACGCAAAGGTGCCCGGCAGCGCGGCCTCGGTGCCGCCGTGGCCGCCGCGGGAGAACGGACCGACCGCTCAGATCACGAGGCGGGTTCCGTGGACGTACGGCGCCAGCGGGTCAGGACGAGGTGGGCGATGACCCCGAAGAGCAGGCCCCAGAAGGCGGATCCGATGCCGAAGAGGGTGACGCCGGACGCGGTGGCGAGGAAGGTGATCAGGGCCGCCTCGCGGTCCTTCTCCTCCTTCACCGCTCCGGTCAGGCCGCCGGCCAGGGCGCCGAACAGCGCGACTCCGGCGACCGCCGCCACCAGTTCCTTGGGCAGGCCCGCGAAGAGCACCACCAGCGTGGAGCCGAACGCCCCGATGAGGAGGTAGAACGCACCGCAGGAGACTCCCGCCACGTACCGGCGCCGCGGGTCGCGGTGGGACTCGGGGCCGGTGCAGATCGCGGCGGTGATCGCCGCGAGGTTGATGGCGTGGGAGCCGAACGGGGCCAGGAGCGTGGAGACCAGGCCCGTGGAACCGATCAGGAGGCGGTCCTTGGGCTGGTAGCCGGATGCGGTGAGCACGGCCATGCCCGGTGCGTTCTGCGAGGCGAGCGTCGCCAGGATCATCGGTACCGCGATGCCGATGAGGGAGGCGAGCGAGAACTCCGGGGTCGTCAGCACCGGCTTGGCCAGTTCGATCCGGTCCAGGTGGATGTCCAGCCGGGAGCTGACCGCGCTGGCCGCGACGCCCGCCGCCAGGGCGACCAGCACGGCGTACCGCGGCAGCCACCGTTTCCCCAGGAGGTAGGCGAGCAGCACCGAACCGGCGATGAGCGGTGCGGTCTTGAGGGAGGTGAAGACTCCTGTGCCGAAGGAGAACAGGATGCCGGCGAGCATGGCGGAGACGACGGCGGTGGGCACCTGCCGCATCAGCCACCCGAACACCCCGGTCAGGCCGACCAGGGTGATCACCAGTCCGGTGATGAGGAACGCGCCGATGGCTTCGGCGTAGGAGTAGGCGCCCAGGCTCGTGACCAGCAGGGCGGCGCCCGGTGTCGACCATGCGGTGATCACCGGCATCTTGGTGCGCAGGCTCAGTGCGATGCAGGTCAGGCCGCTGCCGATGGAGATGGCCCATACCCATGAGCTGGTCTGGGCGGTGTCCAGATGTCCGGCGGAAGCCGCCGCGAGCACGATGACGAGCGGGCCCGAGTAGGACACGACGACGGCGACGAAACCCGCGAGCACGGCGGACAGTGAGGCGTCGCGCATGAAGCCGGGCCGGCGCCCCGGCCCGGCGGCCGGGGGCTCGACGGCGCCCTCCGGCACCGCGGCGCCCGCCGGCGGGGAGGAGTCCGGCGGTGCGGCGTCGGGGTGAGGAGTGGGGGTCTTGGAACTCAACGGTCTTCCTTAGCGGCCTTTTCAAGGGCCTGTTCGAGGTCGGCGACGAGGTCTGCGGGGCTCTCCAGACCTATGGACAGGCGCAGCATGTCCTTCGGCGAGGTACTACCCGGCCCTTCGAAGGTGTAGCGGTGTTCGATCAGGCTCTCCACGCCGCCCAACGAGGTGGCACGGATGAAGAGTTCGCAGTGGTTCGCGGTCCGCAGGGACTGCTGCCATGCACCGTCGACGTGCAGGGAGAGCATGCCACTGAATCCCCCGGTCATCTGGCGGGCGGCGATCTCGTGGCCGGGGTCGGCGGCCAGGCCCGGGTAGGCGACGCGCCGGATGAGGGGGTGCTGCGCGAAGTGCTCGGCCACCGCCATCGCGGTGGCGGAGATCTGGCGCATACGGGGGAAGAGCGTGCGGATGCCCCGCATGAGGAGGTAGGTCTCCAGCGGGCCCAGTATCGGTCCGGTCAGCCGGCGGTGCAGCTGGAGCCGCTCCCAGATCGCGTCCCTGGCCTCCGTGCTCTCCGGCGCCTTGACGAGCAGTCCGGCGACGACATCCGTATGGCCGTTGAGGTACTTGGTGCCCGAATGCATGATCAGGTCGGCGCCGAGCGCGAACGGCTTGGAGTGCACCGGGGTGGGGACGGTGTTGTCGACGCCGAACAGGGCACCGGCCCCGTGTGCGATCTCGGCACAGGCGGCGATATCGGTGACCGTCCAGGTGGGGTTCGCCGGGGACTCCGCCCACACCAGTGCGGTCGGGGCGGCGGTCACGGCGGCGGCCACCGCGTCCAGGTCGTTCATCGGTACCTGCACGACCTCCAGACCGCGCTGGGGGCCGAACTCCCTGAGCCACTTGGTGAGTCCGAAGTACATGGTCTGCGGAACCACCACCCGTGCACCGGCGGGCAGTACCTGGAAGACGGAGGTGGCGGCCGCCATACCGGACGAGAAGACGAGCGCGTCCGAGCCGCCCTCCAGTCCCGCCACGACGTTCTCGACCTGCTCGTACCCCGGTGTTCCCTGATCCCGCAGGTACGCCAGACCGGCGGGCGCACGGTACTCGTTGTCGCGCGCGTAGGTCGCTCCCAGTCCGATGGGGGGCGGCACGGCGCCCGTGGTCGGACAGCGCCAGCCGTCGCCCTGCGCGGCGCGCGTCTCGGGCCGGTACTCCTGCGTCCACGGGGTGAAGGTCTCGCTGTTGTTCATCGCTTCCTCGTCATCAGTGCCGGCAGAGCTGTGCCCAGGGCGAGTTCCGCGTCCAGCAGCGCACGGGAGGGCACGCCGGGCGAGGGCACATAGTGGTTGTAGTAACTGGATCCCTCGGTGTGCGGGCCGAGGAAGAACAGGTGCGGCTGCGGGGTGCCCGTGCGGTCGACGCCCTGGCCCCGGCGGGTGACATCGAGGCCGGGCACCGTGGCCCCGCGGTGGGCGAGGGTGCGGAGGCGGCCCGCGGTGACGAGCGCGCCGAGCAGGGACCCGGGCGCACGGTCCGCGCCGGGTTCGGCCACATGCGCCTGCACCACGTGGTCGGCCTCCATCCGCAACGGCTGGGACAGGCAGGTGGATTCCAGCCGCCAGGGGCCCGCTCCGGCCGGTGCGACGATCTTCGGCTGCGGGCCGGGGCCGAGCCGGACGATCCCCGCGTCGATCAGGGAGAGCAGCTCTGCCGACCGGTCGAGCTGAGGGCCGATCACCAGCCGGTTCACCAGCGGGGCGAACTCCCCGAAGAACGTGGCCAAGGACGCGTCGTCGACGCCCGGCGCGTCGATGACCGCCCGCAGGACATCGCGGTGGTCGCGGAGGACCTCCAGGGCCTCCTTCAACGGGCTCACACCGAGGCCGTCCCGGGCCTCGGCCAGATCGGCACCGACCTCGGCGGTGAACCAGTCGAGGTAGGCCTCGTACCCCGGCCACCGCCGGTCCGCGAGGTCCGCTGACAGGATCGCCGGCACCGGGGTGGGCCCGAACTGTGCACGCAGCTCAGCCAGTACCCGCTCGTGGCCCGCCCCGGCGCAGCGCCGGGTGAGCTCCCGCCCAGCGCCCAGGGCGTCGCCCGTCTCCCGGGCCAGCACGGTGCGGTAGTAGGCGAGTTCCATCTCGGCCTCGATGAGCGGCAGGACATTGTCGGTGAAGCGGAGCCGCCGGTCCGCATGGCGGGCACGGATCGTGTCGAGACGGTCCGTGGTCAGTGCCAGCGGTGCGCAGCGCACCCGTCCCGGGTGGAGGCGGGGGCGGCTGCGCGAGGGCATCCCGGACCGGTTGGTGAGCACGATCGACGGCTCCCGGCCGCTGGGCAGATAGCGCATGCCGTGCTCGTCCGTCGTGTGCTTGCCGCCGCGGCCGAGCGTCAGCGTGGCGATGACGTCCATGGCGGTCAGCCCCATGCCGAGGACGGCCACGCGTTCGCCCGGCCCGATGCTGTCGAGTGCCGCGGGCAACGGGTAGGGGCGGGTGACCAGTCGTGGGTCGGGTGCGGGTGCCGCGGGCCGGTAGAGCGTGTGGTGCCCGACGGTCACGAACACGACGTCCGCGGCGATCCGGCTGCCGTCGGCGAGGACCACCGTCTCGGTGTCCGACGTACCGGGGAGGATGTCGACGGCCGTCGTACGGTGCCGGACCAGTGTGAGGCTCTCGGGCGCCGCGGCGGCGATCTCCTCCGCCGCCCAGACGAGATATTCGCTCAGGAGTCTGCGCGGCAGGAAGTCGTTCGGCTGGATCTCCCGGCCTTCTCCCGCGCGCACGGTGTAGCCGTCGTCCGCCAGCCGCAGGTCGCGGCGCCGGCACCAGGCGTGGAGCGAGGGACCGGGCAGCGGTACGGGCCCGTCCACCATCTCCGCGTCGGCAAAGGCCGTCAACTGTGCGCAGACGGTGTTGAGCAGGAGGTGGTCGGGCTGGCCGGGCAGGTGGAATCCGGCGCCGAAGGGCTGTGGGTCGATGAGGTGGACGGTGAGCGGGTCCGGGCGGTCCAGGCAGTGGGCGACCAGCCGTTCGAAGACGCCCAGACCGCGCGATCCGGCACCCACGATCGCAACGGAGCGGGGTATGTGGTTCACCACCGGCGGGTCTCCCCGAAGAAGTTGGGCACCTCGATGGCGGTGCCGTCCTTACGGGCCTCGCCGAGGACGAACGCCCCGACGGCCAGGTCGAGCACGCCCAGGCCGAACGGCGAGAAGATCACCGGGCGGTCCGGGGAGAGCGTCACCTCGCCGTTCAAGACGCCGGCGAGGGTTCCGTTCACGAACTCACGGGAGCCCGAGCGCTGCTCGGCGAGGTGCGGTGACGTCTGCGCCTTGAGGCAGTGGTCGATGTCGTCGAGGACGTTGTCCGCCGCGAGGACCACTTCCGGGGCGAGGTCACGCAGGGAGACGTGGAGAACGACCTGGCCGGGCTTGAACGGCGTGCTGACGTAGGGCTCCAGCGCGGTCGTGGCGAACACGACGGTGTCCGCCCGCAGCGCGGCATCGAGATCGGCGGTGAAGACGGCCGGGCAGTTCTGGGTGGTGCGCACGTGGTCGGCCAGGGCCTGTCCGGACGCCTCGTCGAGATCGTGGACGAGGTACGAGTCCGGGACGCAGCCCGCGACGGCAAGGTAGTCGCAGATGTTGCGCGCGATGACTCCGCCGCCCACGACGGCGATCCGGGTCCCCTCGAAGCCGTCCGGGCGGAGCGCGGTCGCCGCGACGGCCGCGGAGGCGGCGGTGCGTGCCGAGCTGATGCTCGCGGCTTCCAGACAGGCGATCGGATACCCGGTCTCGTAGTCGTTCAGAAGGAGAACGGCCGATGCCCGCGGGGCTCCGATGCGTGTGTTGCCCGGGAAGCTCGCGATCCACTTGATACCGGCCAACTGAACATCGGCGCCCAGAAAGGCGGGCAGCGCAATGATCCGGGAATCCGGCTTCTCCGGGAAGCGGAGGAAGTAGCTGTCCGGATTGATGGAATCTCCGGACTCATGCGCCTGATAGGCGCTGCGCACAATACCGAGAACGTCTGCGCGCTTGTCGTCGAGGACGTGACGAACCGTCTCTCCGGCAACTATATCGAAGTTGAACATAAAGCTTCCCCCTTCTCAGGCAGGTGCCTGAGACATCTGCCGACCGGATATGTCGGGCCAGCGTTCCGCCACCCATGCGTCGTTGTAGATGGTCTCCAGATAGCGATCGCCGAAGTCCGGTGAAATCGCCACCACGACGCTGCCGTCCGGGATGTTCTTTGCCGCATCCTGCACGGCGGACAGAACCGTTCCGGTCGACCCTCCCAGGAGCAGTCCGCGTTCTTCGGCCAGCATCCTGCACATCTCGACGGAATCCGATTCGGGAATGAGCACCACATCGTCGATATTCCGCGTGTCCAGTATTTCCGGACGCCTGCTCGTTCCCAGGCCCGGAATGTGACGGCGGGCGGCCGGCCCGCCGAAGGTCACGGAGCCCGCGGCGTCCACCGCGATGATCCGGGTGGCGGGGCTGTGCCGGCGGAGGTACTCCGCGCAGCCCATCAGCGTTCCCGTCGTCCCGGCCCCGATGAACGCGTAGTCGATATGACCGATCTCCTCCAGGATCGCCCGGCCGGTGCGGTCCCGGTGCGCCTGCGGCCCGGCCGGGTTGGCGTACTGGTTCAGCCAGTGGAGATCGGGATCGCGGCGCAGGCGCTCACCGATGTAATCGATGCGCGATTGCAGATAGCCACCGTGGGCGTCCCGGACGTCGATGACCACCACTTCGGCGCCGAGGACCTCCATCAGGCGCCTCGACTGGACATTGGCGTTGGGATCCGTGACACAGGTCAGTGGGTAGCCCTTTGCCGCGCACACCATCGCCAGGGCGACGCCGAGGTTCCCCGACGTCGACTCGATCAGCCGGGTCCGCGGAAAGCCGCGACCGGAATCCTCGGCCGCCGCTACCAGCGCGACGGCGGTCTTCAGCTTTACCGAACCGGCAGGATTGAGACCTTCCAGTTTGAGGAAGACTGAACTCCCAGGCACCAGTTGGTCGAGCCGGATGAAGAGATCATCCAGCACCAGATCATAAACTTCTTCCGCTATCACCAGAATCCAAACCGTTGAAAATGGGCAGCGCAAAGCTGCGCACCCGCAGCAGCGAGATCACCCATGGGCTTGTCGGTCGGCGCACGGGTCAGGTGCGCACTACGCAGAAGGGACCCTTCCCCCCGTCCCCCAGTGGCCGCAAATCCCCCATTCGCGATGCGACAGGGCAATCCTGCCACTTCGCAAGCCCCATGACAACGATTTACCTGACTCCAAAAAACGTTGAAGGGTGAGCTGCGGTGGGGGCGGCCCGCGGAATGCAAGGCTCCTTTTATCCGGGCAGCCCGGCCGACAGCGCGGACGTGCGGCCTTTCCGGCGGCCCGCCCGGCCCGCCCGCCCCGCAGAAGAGCCCACCGGCCCGCGCGACCCGGAACGCGGCACGGCATGCGAAGGGCCCGGGATCGCCATCCCGGGCCCCTGCGTGACTACCTGACGGGTCCTAGAGGAGCCCGAGCAGCCCGAGGCCGAGCAGCCCGTCCCTGCCCAGGCCGGAGCCGTCGCGGCCGGAGCCGTCGCGGCCGAAGCCGTCGCGGGCGTTGCCGTCGCGGCCCAGTCCGTCGCGCCCGAAGCCGTCGCGCTCGTATCCGCTGTCACGGCCGTCGCGCCCGAAGCCGTCGCGGCGGCTGCTGTCACGGCCGAAGCCGTCGTAGCCGTCGTGGCCGCCGTGTCCGAAGCGACCGTGGTGGTGGCCGTGGTGACGGTTGTGGTGACGGTTGTGGTGTCGGTTGTGGTACCGGTCGCCGTAGTGGCCCCTGTCACAGTGGTGCGAGTAGCACTTGGCGCTGTGCGAGGTGTTGGGGACCGGGGTTGCGGCGGTGGCGGCGCCTGCCGTCGGCACCACCAGGGCAGCCGCGGCCAGGCCGGCCACTGCAAGGCCGCGAGGGATCGAACGGAGCATGTTCCCACCTTCACTCGACTCTGCAGAAAATGAATATTCTCTGCAAAATCGACAATAAGCGGGGTTTTGTCCATCGACTTGCGACCCGCCGCAGAGTCACTGGAACGCAGCACGGACCGCAACAGTCCACGCCGTGGCCTCGCCGGTTCACTCCGGAATACCACCGCTTCCCCCGTCGGACTTCCCGTCCTGAGGCAGGCTCTCCAACAGACCTCCCAGGGCGCCCACGACGAGCCTGCACACCGTGTCCGGATCGGCGCTCGCCAGCGGCTCCTTGCCGACCACCACACGCATCAGGCCGATTCCCAGCAGCCAGGACAGTGCCAGATCGCCGCGCAGGCTCCCGGTGTCGGACTCGGAGAGCGTGGCGAGCACCGCCGCGTACTCCTCCCCCAGCCCCCGTAGCGCATCCGCAATCTCGTCGCTGCCGCCGATGGAGCGCAGACACACCTCCAGCGAGCGGTCGGCGCCCTCCCCGCCGCCGGCCAGCATGCCGCGCAGCGCCACCTCGAACAGCCGCTCGGCGGGAGTGGTACGCAGCTGCTCCTGGCCGCCACGCGCCATCACCTCGCCGAACAGGGCCTTCTTCGACCCGAAGTACCGGAACAGCAGGGCCTGATTGGCTCCGGCGCGGGCGGCGATGTCGCGCACCGTCGCCCGTTCGTAGCCACGCTCGGCGAACAACTCCGAGGCGGCATCGAGCAACCGCAGCCGGGTGCCCTGTGCGTCCCGGCGGTAGGTGCTCGCCGCGCCGTGCTGCGGGGACTCCGCCATCGCCGCTCCTCTCCGTTGGCCCGTCACGGTGACGGCCAGCATGCATCGTTGACCGCCCCGACGGGGCGGCCTACCTTATGTAAGCAGGTGCTTACACAAGGGAGGTCACCATGACCACAGCCGACACAGCACCCCTCTCCTACCCCTTCAATATCCCCGAGAGCCTTGAGCTTTCCGACGAGTACGAGCAGGCCCGCAACCGTCCCGGGCTGCTGAAGGTGCGGATGACCTACGGCGAGCCCGCCTGGCTCGTCACCCGGTACGCCGAGGCCCGGTTCGTCCTCGGCGACCAGCGCTTCAGCCGCGCCGCGGGCGCCCTGCACGACGAGCCCCGGCAGTCCGAAGGGCGCCGCGACAGCGGCATCCTGGGCATGGACCCGCCCGATCACACCCGGCTGCGCACGCTGGTGGCCAAGGCGTTCACCGTCCGCCAGGTCGAGAAGCTCAGGCCGCAGGTCAAGCAGCTGGCCAACGAGCTGCTCGACGAGTTGGCGGCAGCCGGCCCGCCCGCCGACCTGGTGGACCGTTACGCGCTGCCCATCCCCGTCGCCGTGATCTGCCGGCTGCTCGGTGTGCCGGCCGAGGACCGGCCGCGGTTCCGGGTGTGGAGCGATGCCGCGCTGTCGACAAGTTCCCTGACCGCGGCGGAATTCGACGCCAATCTTGCAGAACTCCGCTCCTATATGGCGCAGTTGATCGACGAGCACCGGCGCGCCCCGCAGGACGATCTGATGACGGCGCTCATCGACGCCCGGGATGTCGACGACCGGCTCTCCGAGCTCGAACTCGTCGACCTGTGCGTCGGGGTTCTGGTCGCCGGGCACGAGACCACCGCCACACAGATCCCCAACTTCGTGCTGGCGCTGCTGGATCACCCGGGCCAGCTCGCCCTGCTGCGCGCCCAGCCGGAGCTGATCAACGGGGCGGTGGAGGAGTTGCTGCGGTTCGTACCGCTGGGCAGTGGCGCGAGCCAGCCCCGTTATGCGACGGAGGACGTCGAGGTCGGCGGGACGCTGGTGCGGGCCGGCACCCCGGTCCTGGTGGCGGTGGGCGCCGCCAACCGGGATGCGCTGCGTTTCGACTCACCGGGGACGCTGGACATCTCCCGGGGCGGGAACAACCAGCACCTCGGGTTCGGCCACGGTGTCCATCACTGTCTGGGCGCGCCGCTGGCCCGTCTGGAGCTTCAGGAGGCCCTCATCGCCCTGATCACCCGGTTCCCTGAACTGCGGCTGGCCGGCGATGTGGTGTGGAAGAGCCAGATGCTGGTGCGCGGTCCGCGGGTCATGCCGGTGGGGTGGTGAGCTGATGACCTGGAAGGTGGAGATAGACCCGCAGCAGTGCATGGCCTCGGGATCCTGCGCCGCCATCGCACCCGATCTGTTCGTCCTGGACGGTGAGCATGCCCGTCCGCTGAAGGAACGGATCGACGAGGACGAGCGTGCCTTGGACGCCGCCGATGTCTGCCCGGCCGTCGCCATCACCGTCCGGGACGGTGCGGAGATCGTCGGGCCCCGGCCCTGAGGCCCGGCTCTCGGGCCCCGCTCCGGTGACCGGGTCCGCGGTTCGGTGAAAGTAGGGCCCGGCAGCGGCTGACGGGGTGTGGCGGGTGACCGACCGCGCCCCGTTTGCTGCTGGATGAGGGCTGCTGACGTCCCTGGCGGGCCATCGGGAGGGCCGGGCCGAGAGTTCGGACCGGGGTCGCATCCGCTCCGTGCGGGCCCGCCGGCCGGCCGATGTAGCAGGTCGGGGCCCCTGTCGTTCCGCCGGAGAGCCGGGGTGCAACGATGGGCCTGTCATGGATGCGGGGCAGGTTCTCAGGGGGCTACGGGCCGCGGTGTTCGCGGCGGTCTGTGTGCTGCTCGCCGCGCTGGGGCACATGGTGATGTCGGATGCCGTGATACCCGCGTGGATGCTGCTCGTCGCCGGGGTGGGGACCGCGGCCGGTGCCTGGTGCTGTGCGGGCCGGGAACGCGGGCCGCTGGTGGTGGGGTTGCTGACCGTCGGTACCCAGGCGGCCCTGCACACTGCCTTCTCTTTCGGCCAGGCCATCTCCCATACCGCGGGGGGCGGGCGTGCGCTCGCGCAGCAGTGGTCGCAGGCCTGGCTGTGCGGCGCACAGGGGACGCGGCTCTCCGGCCATGACAGCGCACAGCTGCTGCATCTGGTGCGTCAACAGATGACGGCCATGTCCTCGATGGATCATGCGAGCCGGATGCCGGACATGCACGGCATGGAGCACATGGGCAGCATGGCCCCCGCGGATCCGATGCCGGGGATGCACGGCAGTGCGATCGGCATGCTGGCGGCCCACCTGCTGGTCGCACTGCTCAGTGCGGGGTGGCTGTGGGGCGGCGAGCGGGCGGCGTTCCGGCTCGTACGGAGCCTGTCGGCCCGGCTGTTCGCGCCGTTGGTGCTGGTCCTGCGGGTCCTGTTGCCCGAGCCGCGCCCCGCCGTCCGCGCCGCCCGTCAGGAGCCGCGGCGTGTGATGCGGCTGCTGCTGGCGCATACGAGGTCGTTGCGGGGTCCGCCGCATGAGCCGGCTGTCGGCTGACAGCACGGTCGAATTCCCGAGCCGGCGGACGGCCGGGCGCCGAGCGCGCCCGCAGACGTCCCGGCTTCGACATCACCGGTCCCGCCGCGCGCGGCGACCGGATCATGCGAAGGACTCCAGATGATGTTTCCTGTCCGGATGCCGGTGGCGCTGCTGCCCGCATCCGCTCCCGGCGCCCCGGCCGAGGAGCGCGGGCGCCCCCGGGCCGCCGCGTCAGCCGGCCCGTGTGCCGCCGTGGTCCGTCGTACCGGGAGACACCGCTCCCGGCACTGCGGAGGCCGACCGCAGCCGGGCGAGCAGCGCATCGGCGGCCGCCGGGTCGTCTTCGCGGTGTGCGGTGGCGCGGCCGAGGCCGGCCGTCAGGGTCCGTGCCTGCGCGTCCCATCGCCGGCAGTCCCGGCAGCCGGTGAGGTGGTCGTCGAGCCGGCGGGGGGTGAGCCCGGCGGGCAGTTCCTCGCCGTCGAGGCGGGCGGAGAGTGCCGTACGGATGCGCGAGCAGAGCATGCGGCCATCCTCCCCGACGCGCGGGTGTGCGGCGAGGGGCGGTCGCACGATGCGGGATGACGAGGCGGTGACGGGCTGGGCGCTGGCCGCCCGTAGCGGGGACGAGCGGGCCGTGGAGCAGTTCGTGCGGGCCACCCAGCTCGATGTGCGGCGCTATGTGACGCATCTCAGCGGCGATCCGCAGGCGGCCGACGACCTGGTGCAGGACACCTACGTCCGGGCGTTGCGCAGTCTGCCGCGGTTCGAGGGCCGGTCGTCGGCACGGACCTGGCTGCTGACCATCGCCCGGCGGGTGGTGGCGGACCGTATCCGGTCCCATGCGGTGCGGCCGCTGCTGGCCGCGACGGACGACTGGCAGACGGCCGCGGAGCGGATGCAGCCGCGGGGTGTGCCGGGGTTCGACGAGGGCGTCGCGCTGGCCGAACTGCTGGCGGCGCTGGCGCCGCAGCGGCGGGAGGCGTTTGTGCTCACGCAGTTGCTGGGGCTTCCGTACGCGGCGGCGGCCGGGGTGATGGGCTGCCCCGTGGGGACCGTGCGCTCCCGGGTGGCGCGCGCCCGGGAGACGCTGGTCGCACGGCTGGCGGAGGCGGAGCGCCTCGAACCGGCCGAGGAGCCGCGCGCTTTCGCGGGTGCCGTGGCCTGACGGGCCGCACGCGGGAGGCGACGGGGCTCATGGGCGGGCGAGGGCCGGCCCATGGGCCCCTGGGGTGTCCGGCGCGGCGGGGTCACCCGCCGGGACGTACCGCCCGTGCGCCCACGGTCCGCGACGGGCTGCCGCGGAAGTGCAGTGTGAAGGTGAGCCGGTCGCCGGGCGCGAGGCGTGGCGGTGGGCTGACCATGACGTCCGGGGTGGTCGGCGTCATGGTCAGCGCGCCGCCGGCCGGGATGGTGGCGGCGCGGACCATCGCCATGCTCCGGGCGTTGTGGCCGATGTCGACGGTGCGGCTGAGCCTCGCGCGATGGCCGGTGGGGCCGGTGACGCCGGTCAGGACGTCATCGGCGCCGCCAATGTTGCGGAGGGTGAAGAGCGGGCGCATCCGCGGCGGGCGAGCCGCAGACGCTGCCCGGCACAGGTAGTCGGCCGGGTACCGGGGGCGGTTCCAGGGCGGCGGGTCCTTTTCCGCCGGAGGGGCCGGCGGCGCCTCTGGGCCGCCAGTTCGCTTGGTTCGAAGCAGTCCCCCAGCACCCCGGTCGGATGACGCAGCCGGCGGGCGGCAGGCTCCGCCCGGGTCCGCTCCAGCTCCGTCGGCCGGGGCAGCAGCCGGGCCGCGACGGCTCGGTCGAGGACGGGGGTGCCGAGGTCGGCCAGCGCCTTGTGGCGGGCCAGACGCGCCGCGACGGGTTCGTCCGCGCGGCCGCGTACCGCCGGGGTCCGGTACGAGCCGGTACCTCGCCCTCAACTCACCTACAGCGCGGGAACTTTGGTGCGGGAGCCGGCGTCTGTCCAAGGTGGGTGCGAGTCCGTTCAGCGGACCCGTGCCCGGCCACTCTTCACCACAACGGACACGACGGGGCAGGATGGGCTGGCTTCGCAGATACGGGTTGAAGCTCTTTTTGCTGAGCTGCTCCAGCGCACTCGCCGCTGGGGTGTTCGTGGCCTCGGTACTGGCCGGGGACCAGCAAGACAGGAACCACGAGAGCATCCTCCGGGTCGGTGCCGTACTCGCCGTGGCCGTCGTCCTCGTGACGGCCAGTGAAACCGCCCTGAACGAACGGGAGAAGGAGCGCGCCCGGAAAGAAGCGGGGCGTGCGGCGGCCGCCCTGGCCCTCACGTATCACTCGACGCTCGCCCCGCTCTCCGAGGCACTGGCGACGCTCTCCCAGGAGTACGCGGCGGCCTACTCCGGGACAGGAGCCACGCCCCCTGCCGGTCTCGCGAGCACACAAGCCGCGCAGTCCGCGGTGATCCGCAGGACCGTCCTTGTCGGCGCCGCCGTCCTGACCGCCGAGCCGGACCCCGCCTCCCACCTCCCGAGGGCCCGGTGTGCGTTCTACCGCCTCGCCGACCGCGCCCGGCACGAGTTCACGCTGGAGGACTGGGCCGGCGCCCCGCCCACACCACGCCCGATCATCGACGGCGCGGCCGGCAGCCATTTTCTCCACGACATCCTGGAGCGCGGGGCGCCGTACCATGTCGGCAAGGGGACCCGCCTCGTGAGCAAGGTCGATCAGTTCAGTACGACATACCGGTCCGTCATCGCCGTACCGGTGGTGGCGGGCAGCCGGGAATTCGGTGTTCTCGCCGTCGACGCGCCCGGTGACAGCGATCTCCAGGACATCCATGTCGACCTCATGAAATCCCTGGCCGGATTTCTGGGCGCAGCGCTGGCACTTGCGTAGCGGGCCACAGGAGGGAGACGCGACATGAGGCGCGGCATGATGAATCTCCGCTTCCCACGCCGCAGACGGGGCCGCCGTGGAGCGGAGCCGGACTTCGTCGAAGGCATGAACCACGTCGAGGAGACCTACGCCATGACGTACGCGCGGGAGGCGTACGAGCGGGCCGGACATGCGGATTTCGACCGGCGGGTGGCCGCGGCGACCGGTTCGTTCGGGTGGCGGAACGTCAATCTGCTCGTCCTGTCCGTCGCCTGCCTCGCCGTGGCACTGCTGACCGGCCTCCACCATCTCGGCTGGTGGGCGTACCCGCTCGGCGGGGCCGGGGTGCTGTGCGCCGGGCTGGTACTCCTGCGCTGGCGTCTGTCACGACGGGCCCCCGGGCGCGGTCGCGCCTCCTAAGGGCCGGGCGGTGCTCAGCGCCTGTCGGGCACCCCGTACCGGGTCGGGAGACGGCGCTCACGGGTCGAGGCCGCTGCCCTGGGGGCCGTACAGATCCAGCAGGCGGATGCGGGTGCCGTGCAGCCGCTCGGCCACCGTCTCGGCAACATAGCGGTACATCGCCCGGCCCACGACGGGATCGGACTCGCACAACGCGCGGACCACGCCGGCGTCGAACTCCACGGCCTCCACGGGGCCCACGGTCTCCGCTCCCAGGTGCCACAGGTAGGGCGGGAACAGCCAGGACCAGCCGAGCAGTTCGTCGCGGCCGAGGGTTTCGACGATCGCCGCCCGGCGCCCCGGCACGCGCTGGTCGAGCGCGATCTGCCCGCTGCGGATGATCCAGAAGCGGTCCGCCCGCCGGCCCTCCTCGAAGAGGCGGGTGCCACGCGGCATCGACACCTCGACGGCCAGGTCGGTCAGCTGCCGGCGCCGGTCGGGCGGCATCGCATGGAACAGGTGTCTGATGGTGGCCATCGCATCCTCCGCTCGCTGCCTGCACGATATGCGGTGCTTCGCGGGGATGACGGGAAGGCTCGACCGGCCGGGGAGGCGGCGGACCGGGGTCCGGCGGGCTCAGGCCAGCTGACGTCGCACCAGATCGTGCAGCCGGCCGCCCGTGTCGGCGAGCAGCTCGGCCGGCGGGCCCTGCTCGACGATCCGGCCCTCCGCCATGACGATCACCCGGTCGGCGTCCATGACCGTGGACAGCCGGTGGGCGATCACCAGACGGCTGGCACTGAGCTGTCGGGTGCTGTCGCTGACGATGCGCTGGGTCTCGTTGTCCAGGGCGCTGGTGGCCTCGTCGAAGAACAGGATCCGCGGGCGGCGGACCAGTGCCTGGGCGATCATCAGCCGCTGCCGCTGACCGCCGGAGATGGCCCCACCGCCGGAGATCATGGTGTGCAGTCCCATCGGCATCCGCTTGATGTCCTCGGCCAGGCCCGCCATCTCGGCAGCCGCCCAGGCCTCTTCCTGGGTGAAGGACTCGGCACCGCAGATGCAGTCCAGGATCGATCCGGTGAGCGGCTGCGCGTTCTGGAGGACGACGCCGCACTGGCGGCGCACCGCCGCCTGGTCCAGGGCGGCCAGGTCCTGGCCGTCGTAGAGCACATTGCCCGAGGAGGGCTTGTCGAAGCCGATGAGGAGCCGGAGCAGGGTCGACTTGCCGCAGCCGCTCGGGCCGACGACGGCCACGAACTCGCCGGGCTCGACCCGCAGCGAGACCTCGTCGAGGACCAGCGGGCCGTCGTCGGTGTAGCGGAAGGACAGCTTCTTGGCTTCGATGCCGCCGGACAGGGCGCCGGGCTGGGCGCTGGCGCCGCGCACTTCGGGCTTCTCGTCCAGCACCGGCTGGATCTGCTCGAACATCGGCAGCGCGGCGGCGGCCGAGACGAAGGCGCCGGTGATCTGGGTGACCGAGGTCAGGAGCATGGTCACCGAGGTGTTGAAGGTGAGGAACGAGCCGGCCGACATGCTGCCGCGGGCCGGTCCGGCCAGCAGCATGAACATGGCGAGCGAGCAGAGCGGCAGATAGACCGCGTTGAGCACGGTGGTCAGGTTCTTGATCCGGCCGGCCTTCTGCTGGAGTTCGCGGGAGCGGGCGAACTCACGGGCCCAGGCGGCGTACGCAAAGCTCTCGGCCGCGGCGACCCGCAGCTTGGGCAGCCCGCGCAGGGTCTGGAACGCCTGGTTGTTGAGCTTGTTGCCGAGCTTGACCAGGCGTCGCTGCCAGCGCAGCTCCCACAGGCCCATGGCGAGGAACACCGCACCGATGACGAGCAGCATGGCGACGGCCGCCAGTGCCAGCGGCACGCTGTAGACGAGCAACAGCACGAGGTTCATCGCGCCGACCGTGGTGGCCTGCACGGCCACCGGGCCGAGTCCGGAGAGCACCCGCCGGATGGCGCTGATGCCCATCGCCGCGCTGGCCAGCTCTCCGGTGGAGCGTTCGGTGAAGAACTTGGTCGGCAGCCGCAACAGCCTGTCCCACACGGCCGGCTGCAACGCGCTCTCGATCCGGCCCTCCATCCGCAGCACGGTGAGGTTCTGCAACAGCATGAAGGCGGCGGAGACGACGCTGGTGATGATGACGGCCAGGGAGACCTGGACGATCAGGCTCTTGTCGGCGCTCGGGACGTACACCCCGAGCACCTTGCCGGTCGCGATGGGCACGAGGGCGCCGAGACCGACCGTCACCAGTCCGGCGAGGGCCAGATTGCGCAGGTCCAGCCGTGTGCCGCGCAGGCTGAAGCGCATCAGGCGCCACATGTTCATGGGCCGCTCCGGCAGCGGACGGTAGAACATGACGGCGCGCGGTTCGAGTTCGTCGGCGTTGTCCTTGCCGATGCGCATCCGCAGCCCGGAGGCCGGGTTGACCGCCTCGTAGCGGCCGCGGCGCCACAGCAGCGCCACGGGGGCACCGGACTTGGCGCGGTGGCCCACCAGGGGGCCGGTGTCGGTCCGCCACCAGCGGCCCTGGAGCCGGACGGCGCGGGTGCGGATCCGCGAGCTGACCGCGATCCGTTCGACCGGGGTGATGCGGTCGTTGGCGGCGGCGCCCTTCGGCGGCTCGGTGAGCGTGATCCCGGCCGCCTCCGCGACCGTGCGGCAGACCGCGAAGGTGGCGTCGTCGCCGGCCCGGTCCATCCCGGTGCCGCCCCGGCCGGCCCGGTCCTGGCGGCCGATGGAGGCGATCAGCGCCTGGTCGGCCCGCTCGCGGACGGTCTCGCCCGCCTTGATGCCGGCCGCCGTACGGTCCTCGTGAGCGCGTTCCAGGTGCTCGATCCAGCGGTCGACGGCGGACAGCAGCCGGTACTGCTGATTGACCATCTGCTGCCACAGCTCGGGGTCCACCAGCAGATCGCCGGCCGCCTCCGCACTGTAGGAGGCGCCGTACTGCACGCTGCCGGGCGGCACCGGCATCCACAGGATGTCGTCGTCGGCCACCGCCTCGTCGGCGGGCCTGCCGTCGAGCGGTGCCTCGAACAGCACGCCCAGGCTGCGGGCCGTGCCCAGCGCAAAGGCGTGCTCCAGCGCGGAGGGTGCCTCGCGCTGGCCGCCGTACGCGGGGTCGTGGCCGTAGCCGCCCTGGGTGCCGTACTGCGGGTAGGAACCGGTGTCCCACTGCTCGCCGTACTCGTACCGGGGCAGCTCGCGCAGCGGGATCCGGCGCAGTCGGCAGTCCTGTGACGGCCGGCCGAGCAGGGTGTGCTGCGGGCCCGCGACCGGGCCGAGCAGCAGGGTGCCCGCTTCGAGCCGGCCGAGGAAGTGCCAGTGCCCTTCCTGGGCGACGTCGACCGCGAAGAGGTCGAGCCACCCGCCGGTGACGAGCCACAGCACATGCGGGCCCTCCAGGGGCACGTTGCGCAGTCCGGTGCAGTCGACGGGGGTGCCGACGCCGCCCAGCGCCTGCGTCACCGCGTCGGTGTAGCCCGGTCCCACGAGCGCGGGCGGGGGTACGGATGACACGTCAGTGCTCCTTGACCAGCTCGGCGTACGGGCCCCCGGCGGCGACCAGGTCCTCGTGCCGGCCGCGTTCGACAACCACGCCGTGGTCGAGGACGACGATCTCGTCACTGTCGCGGACCGTGCTCAGCCGGTGGGCGATGACGACGCAGGCGCAGCCGCGCCGCCGCAGGTTGTCCATGATGGTCTGTTCGGTCCGGGCGTCCAGTGCGCTGGTGACCTCGTCGAGGACCAGGATGCTGGGGCGCCGGACCAGTGCGCGGGCGATCTCCAGCCGCTGCCGCTGCCCGCCGGAGAAGTTGCGGCCGTCCTGCTCGACCCGGCTGTAGATGCCGTCGGGGCGGCGGACGATCACATCGTCGTAGAGTGCGGCGTCCTGGAGGGCGGTAATGACCGCGTCGTCCGGTATCGAGGGGTCCCACAGCGCCACGTTGTCGCGGACCGTGCCCTCGAAGAGGAAGATGTCCTGGTCGACAAAGGACACGGAGGCGGCCAGCGCACTGCGGGAGAGGTCCTCCAGCCGCTGTCCGTCGATGCGGATGGTGCCTTCCCAGGGGCTGTAGAGGCCGGAGATCAGCCGGGAGACGGTGGACTTGCCGCTGCCGGATCCGCCGACGAGGGCGACCTGCCGGCCGGGGCCGACGGCCAGCGAGAAGCCGGTGAGCAGCGGTTTGTCCAGCGGGCTGTAGCCGAAGGTGATGCCCTCCAGCGTCACATGGCCCTTGAGCCTGCGGGTGTCGGCGTCCGGCTCGGGACGCGAGTAGAGGGTGTCGACGGGGAAGCTCTCGACGTCCTTGAGACGGGCCACGTCGGCGGCGAAGTCCTGGATGCGGCCGGCCACTCCGTTGAGCCGGGTGATGGGTGCGGTGAAGCGGGTCACCAGCGCCTGGAAGGCGACCAGCAGACCGATGGAGATATGGCCCTCGACCGCCCGCAGTCCGCCGATCCACAGGATCAGTGCGCTGTTGAGCGTGGCCAGGGTGGGCGCGACGACGGCCAGCGCGGCGCTGGGCACACCGAGGCGCTGCTGCACCTCCAGCGTGGTGGCGTGCTGGCCGGCCCAGCGGCGGAAGTAGCCGTTCTCCCCGCCGGTGGCCTTCATCGTCTCGATGAGCTGGAGACCGGTGTAGGAGGTGTTGGTGAGCCGGGCCGTGTCGGCGCGCAGCTTCTGGGTGTGGGTGGACCGCAGCCGGATCACGATCCGCATGGCGACGACGTTGAGCAGGGCGATGCCCACGCCGATGACCGTCAGTTGCGGGTCGTAGGTCCACAGCAGGACGGCGTAGAGGATGACCACGATCCCGTCCACCCCCGCGGCGGCGAGGTCGCGCGCCAGGGTTTCGGCCACCGCGTCGTTGGACTGGAGCCGCTGGACCAGGTCGGCCGGGCTGCGCTGGGCGAAGAAGGTGACCGGGAGTCTGAGCAGATGGCGCAGGAACCGGGCGCTGGTCAGGGTGGAGGAGATGATGCGGCCGCGCAGCAGATTCGCCTGTTGCAGACCGGTCAGTACGGCGGTCAGCGCCACCATCGCGGCCATCGACGCGAAGAGCGGCCCCAGCAGCGAGGTCTGGTTGCCGATCAGGAACATGTCGATGTACGTACGGCTCAGCGCGGGCACCGCCGCGCCGACCGCGACCAGCAGCAGGCTGGCGAGCAGCGCGGCCAGCAGGGTGCCGGTGGTGCCGCGCATCCGGGCGGGCACCGCGCCGAGGACGCCGGGCTTGCGGCCGCCCTTGCGGAAGTCCTCGCCCGGCTCGAAGACCAGGGCGACACCGGTGAAGCTGGTGTCGAAGTCCTCCATCGCCACGAAGCGGCGGCCCTTGTCGGGGTCGTTGATGCGCACGCCGCGGCGGCCGAAGCGGCGGCAGGGGCCGTCGTAGACGACGTAGTGGTTGAACTCCCAGAACAGAATGGCCGGCGCCTGCACTTCGGCGAGCGCGGCCGGTTCCATCTGCATGCCCTTGGCCTGGAGCCCGTAACTGCGGGCGGCCTTGAGCAGGTTGCTGGCGCGCGAGCCGTCGCGGGAGACCCCGCAGGCGATCCGCAGCTCCTCCAGCGGCACATGCCGTCCGTAGTGGGCGAGCACCATGGCCAGCGAGGCGGCGCCGCATTCCACGGCCTCCATCTGGAGGATGGTGGGGGTGCGTACGGACTTCGTCTTCTTGGGCTTCGGAGCGGGCGGCGCGGCGCGGCGGGTACGGCGCGCGCCGGGTGCGGGCTCCGGGCGGTGCCGGCCGCGCCCGGGAGGCGGCAGCTGCTGCTGCGGGGCTGCGGAGTCGTGGGGTGCGGTCACGGCAGCAGCCAATCGATCGGGTGCTGCGCGGCCAGGTGGACGGCGCCACTGGCCGGCGTCATGGAGTCGATCTTGTACGGCGGGCCGCCGGAGGTCGACCAGGCGTAGCCGGACCCACTGTGCGGGGCGGGGTCGAGCTGCACCAGGACGGCGAGGGGCTGGCCGTGCTGCGAGAACTGCTCGCCGAGCTGGCTGTTGCCCAGGTAGGCGCCGATCCGCTGGCGGGTCTGCGCGGTCCTGCCGACGGCCTTGACCCGCCCGCGCAGTACGCCGTACTGCTGGCTGGGCACGGACTGGACGGTGAGGTCGACGGCCGCGCCGACGGGGACGGAGGCGCCGCTCTCGGCCGGTACGTACAGCGTCGCCGTCAGGGGGTCGCCGGGGTGGGCGACGCGCTCCACGGAGGCCACATCCGCACCGGTGGTGACGACGGAGCCGATCGTGGCGACCATGGTGGTCAGCCGGCCGGCGGCGAGTGTGCGGACGACGGTGGCGCCCCGGGCGGTGCGGAGCTTCAGAACGGGGGTGTTGGCGGCCACCCGCTTGCCTTCTTCGGCGAGCACGGCGGTGACCTGGCCCGCGACGGGGCTCTGCAGGACATAGCTGCCCTGGCCGTGGGTGAGGATTCCGGGTGCGTTGAGGGTGGACGACACGGTGCCGGTCACCGCCCATACGGACGCGGCGATCACGAACAGGACCGTGACGGTCAGCACGAGCCAGCCCCGGGGGCGGGCGAAGCGCACCGGCAGATCGATTTCCTCGGGCGACTGCAGCTTGGAAAGGGCCTGTTGGCGGAACTGCACGACACTCTTCCCTCAACTGCAATGGTCTGTGTCAGACGGGTGGCGGCCGGGCGCCCCGGTCCCGGGCTGAGCCAGGGATCCGGGGCACTCGGCCCGGCATGTCGGCAAGGAGGGGGCGCCGACCTGCCGTTGTCACCGTTCAAAGCCGGCTGTACCGCTCAGCGGCACAGAGGATTCGACTCAGAGACCGGAGACCAGGCCCGTGGCGGTGCCGACGACGCCCGAGGCGTTGAGGCCGGTGGCGCCGTCGACCAGGCCGGTGGCGGTGCCCACGGCGCCCGAGACCGGGGCGATCGAGTCAACGGTGTTGGCGGCGGTGCCGACCGCGCCGTTGAGGAGGCCACCGGACACGTTGTCCAGGTCGGCGTCGGAGATTTCCTGGGTCTGAACCTGGGGGGTGGAGTTCATGATGTTTCCCTTCGGATGAATATCTCGAAAAAGCTGCGCCCGAACCGTCCGGTGGGGTGGCCCGGCCGCTGCTGCGGCAGTCCGGTACCCGAAATCGGGAACCGATGGTGTGACTTCCGCGGTGCGAAGGATCAAAGCATGCGGGCGCGTGGTGCTGCTAATCCGAGAACCGCTGATCCGGACCCCAACGCCCCCCTGAATTCCCTGAAGTGCACGCATGTCCATGACTTGGTGGCAGCTTCTTCACACCTTCTCCAGTTTCACTTCCGACCCACCGGTAACCCCTCGTTCGACGAACAGGACATTCCCACACCAAACCGCTGACGTGCAGGTCAGCGTGGGGATGGGTCACTGAAGAGCGGGTGCCGACTGCGCATTCGGTGTGCAGATTCTTTGAAGACTCCCAATTTTTACGGCACCCGAGGACAGCACGGTCGCGGAACTCCGGCGCCGGCCTCCGACGAACCGCTCCGAATGTTGCACGGGCATGAAATGTGCCCGATTCGCCCGGAGTTCAGGGGCGGCATCGGGCGTGTTGAACGTATTGAACGGAATCATCAGAACTATCCGTACGCCATTCCCATGGAAACGGATCGAGTAGCCGGAGAACGGACATAGGCGTATAACAGCGGGCCTTCGGACCCGTCGGTAATGGGCGATTCGCGACGGCGGCACCGACACCCCGGTGGCAGCCGCCCACGGCGTGCGGCACCGTGAAAGGACGCTGCGGGGCCGCGCCCCGGAAAGGAGCCGTCCGTGGACCCCGTCGAGGCGCTGGAGCGGATCGCCTTTCTGCTGGAGCGGCAGGGGGCGGCGACGTATCGCGTCCGGGCGTTCCGTACGGCCGCGACGGTGATCGGGGCCATGTCCCCCGACGAGGTGGGCCGGCGCGCCCGGGACGGCTCGCTGGGGCGGGTCAAAGGGCTGGGGCCCAAGACCACCCGCGTCGTGGAGGAGGCGCTCGCGGGCGTACGGCCCGCCTATCTGTCACCTCTGGAGGAGGAGGCGGGCGGCCCGCTGGTCGACGGGGAGCGGGGGCAGCGGCTGCGGCGGGCGCTGCGCGGCGACTGCCATCTGCACTCGGACTGGTCGGACGGGGGCAGCCCGGTCGAGACGATGGCCCGCACCGCCCGCGACCTGGGCCACGCATGGTGTGTGCTGACCGACCACTCCCCCAGGCTCACCGTCGCCCGCGGGCTGACCGCCGAACGGCTGCGGCGGCAGCTGTCGCTGGTGGCGGAGGTGAACCAGCTGCTGGCGCCGTTCCGGCTGCTGACCGGGATCGAGTGCGACATCCTCGACGACGGCTCCCTCGACCAGGAGCCGGAGCTGCTGGACCAGTTGGACGTGGTGGTCGCCTCGGTGCACTCCAAACTGCGGATGGACAAGGCGCCGATGACCCGGCGGCTGCTGGCCGCGGTCCGCAATCCGCTCGTGGACGTGCTCGGTCACTGCACCGGCCGGCAGATCACCGGCAAGCTGCGCCCGGAGTCGCAGTTCGACGCCGCGGAGGTGTTCGCGGCCTGCGCCGAGCACCACACCGCCGTCGAGATCAACTGCCGCCCCGACCGCTTGGACCCCCCGCGCCGGCTGCTCCGCCAGGCGCTGGAGGCCGGGACCCTCTTCTCCATCGACAGCGACGCCCATGCGCCGGGCCAGCTGGACTGGCAGATCTACGGCTGTGCCCGCGCCGAGGAGTGCGGCGTCGCCGCCGACCGGGTCATCAACACCTGGACCGAGCGCCAGTTGGCCGCCTGGACCCGGACGGGCCGGACTCCGCGCCGCTGAACGGGCCGTCAGGCGGCCTGCGGCGCGGCCGCGGGGGGCGCGGCCGGAGCGGTGGCCGGGGTGAGCCGCAGCGCCACGACATAGGCGACGACCACGGCGACGATCACCAACGGCATCACGGTCAGACCGCTGCTCCCCAGCAGCAGGGTGGCCAGCAGCACCGAGATCATCGGCAGCCGGAGCATGGCCACACACATGGCGCCGACGCCCATCGCAAAGGCCGGGGTGAGCGACAGGCCGGGCAGATGGGACAGCACCACGCCACCCGCCGCACCGAGGAACAGCGCGGGGAAGATGGGGCCGCCCCGGAAGGCGCTCAACGAGGCGCAGTACGCCAGGCCCTTGCACAGGATGAGCAGCAGCAGCGTCGCCACCGAGTAGCCGGCGCTGTCCCGGAACAGCGACCCCAGCGCCGACTGGCCCGAGTAGAGCATCTCGGTGGCGGGCTTGCCGGTGGCCGTGGCGAACGCCACCGCCAGTGCCCCCACCACCAGGCCCATCACCATCGTGGCCGGTACGCGGTGCCGGACGACATGTCCCTTGAGGAACCGCGAGAGCCACCGCACGCCTGCCGCGAGGAACGCGGCAGCAAGCCCGATGACCAACGCCCAGCCGAATTCCGAAACCGTCGGCTCCGCGGCCTTGGGGATGTCGTGCAGCGCGAGGGAGTACGTACCGAGACCGGTCCAGTCGCCCAGCCCGGTGAAGACCAGGGCACCGATGCCGGACGCGAGCAGGCCGGGGACCAGCAGCATCCCGAGCATCGGGCCGCCCAGCCCCGACACCTCCATCAGGAGGAACGCGCCCAGGAGCGGCGAGCCGAGCAGCGCACTGACCGCGGCGAAGCTGCCGGCGGCGCCCACCGCCGCGACGGCCTGGGAGGTCATGCCCCGGCTCAGCAGCCGTGCGGCGCCCGCGGCCAGCCCGCCGCCGAGGGCGATGAGCGGCGCCTCGGGGCCGAGCACCGCACCGAAGCTGAGGGAGGCCAGGGCCGCGAGCGCGACACCGGGAAGCGTGGAGAGCGGGGGCGCGCCCCTGAGCGCCAGCCCGTCGGCCGGCTCATGGCCGCCGTGGCCCGGCAGGTAACGGACGGTCAGGCCGACCAGGAGACCGGCCACCACGAGCATCGGGACCGGCCACCAGATCGGTGTGCCGGCAAAGCCCAGCACCCGCGGCAGGTCCTTGTAGATCAGCGGTTCCAGCTCGTGGACCAGCGCGAGAAAGCCGAACGCGACGGCACAGACCGGGAAGCCGACCAGCGCCGCCACCAGCAGGAGCTTCAGATACCCACGGGTGCGCACCAGCGCGTACGGATCCTCGGGCACCGTGGCCGACGCCTTGTCCACCGGACCGGCCGGGCCGACCGACATGCGCACCGCCTCCCTTGCCGCCGCCCTGCCGACCCTGCCATGACCGGCCCTGCCCGTCATGCCGGGCGGGGCTCGCGGGGCATGGCCATTCGGGTGGACCGGGCCCGTACCGGGGCCTCGCGGGGTAGGAGAGGAGAACACACGGGCGTGGTGGACAGCCGGCTGAGGAGCCTGATGAACGAGGGGCCGAGGGCCTTCCGGGACGCGGTGGAGGGGCGTGCGCCCCTGCCTCCCGCGGCGGGCACCTTGGGCATGGAGATCCTCGACGCGGACGCCGGGGACGGCACGATCCGGCCGGCGTTCACCGCGACCGAGAACTTCACCAACCCGATGGGCAACGTCCTCGGGGCCTTCCTCGCGGCGATGCTCCACGACACGGTCGGCCCCGCTCTCCTCGCCACGCTCCGGCCCGACCAGTTCCAGTCCACCCTGGAGCTGACGGCCTCTTTCCTGCGGCCCGTCCGCCCCGGCCGGCTCTTCGGCACCGGACGCGTGGTGCACCGCGTGGGCGATATCGCCTTCCTGGAGGCCGCGCTGACCGACGGCGACGAGCGGCTCGTCGCCACCGCGACCGCCACCGCCCGGGTCATCCCCCTGGACGAGGCACCGGACGCGGCGTGACAGGAGCGGCTCACCCCTGAGGCGCCGCCGCCTCCCGGAGGGCGGCCAGGACCGGGCGGAGCAGCGGGTGCTCCTCGGCTCCGCGGCGTACGGCGGCGAAGACCCGGCGGGTCGGGGCCACATCGTCGACGGGGCGGACCACCACCCCGGTGAGGTCCATGTCGCGCAGGGCCGAGCGCGGCACGAGGGCCACCCCCGCGGCGGCCGAGGCGAGGGCGACCACGGCCCGGAAGTCGTCGGAGGAGTGCTCCAGCCGCGGCTGGAAACCAGCGTATTCGCAGGCCAGGACGACCACGTCATGGCAGGGGTTGCCGGGGTAGGGCCCGATCCACGGGTCCTCCGCGAGTTCGCCCAGCGCCACCTGCGCCACACCGGCGAGGCGGTGGCCGGGCGGCAGCACCGCGTCGAACGGCTCGGCGTAGAGCGGGACCCGGGTCAGCCGTGGATCGTCGGCGCGGGGCGCGCCCCGGTATTCGACGGCGACCGCCACATCGACCTGCCGGTCGAGGACCATGAGCAGGCTGGCATCGCCCTCGGCGTCCTGGACGCGGACCCGGATGCCGGGGGCGGTGCGGGTGAGCCCGGTGAGCGCGGGCGCGACGACCAGGCCGATGCCGGTGGCGAAGGCCGCGACGGTGACCGTGCCGGCCTCGCCCGAGCCGTAGGCGGCGAGCTCGGACTCGGCGCGCTCCAGCTGGGCCAGGACGGCGTTGGCGTGGGTGAGCAGGATGTCGCCCGCGGCGGTCAGCCGTACGCCGCGGGCGCTGCGCTCCACCAGACGGTGTCCGGTCTCCTGTTCCAGCGCGGCCAGCTGCTGGGAGACCGCCGAGGGCGTGAGATAGAGCGCGGCGGCCGCGGCGGTGACCGTACGGTGGTCGGCCACCGCACGGAGGATGTGCAGCCGTCGTGCTTCGATCATGCTTCCAGTTTCTCAGGCCACGCCCGTGAGCGGCGTCAGTCCCCCAGCGCGGACCGCGCGTCGATGAAGGCGTCGACCGCGCGGTGGACGTCCTCGGTGGAGTGGGCGGCGGACAGCTGTACGCGGATCCGCGCCTGCCCCTGCGGGACCACCGGGTAGGAGAAGCCGATGACGTACACCCCGCGTTCCAGGAGCAGCTCCGCCATACGGGCCGCCTCGGCCGCGTCGCCGATCATGACGGGCGCGATGGCGTGCTCCCCCGGGAGGATGTCGAAGCCTTCCTCGGTCATCCGGGAGCGGAACAGCGCGGTGTTGGCGTTGAGGCGTTCGCGCAGGTCACCGGCCGACTCCAGCAGATCGAGCACCTTGAGCGAGGCGGCCGCGATCACCGGGGCGAGCGAGTTGGAGAAGAGGTAGGGGCGCGAGCGCTGGCGCAGCAGCGCGACGATCTCCGCGCGGGCCGCGACATAGCCGCCGGAGGCGCCGCCGAGGGCCTTGCCGAGGGTGCCGGTGATGATGTCGACGCGGTCCATCACGCCGTGCAGCTCGGGGGTGCCGCGGCCGCCGGGGCCGACGAAGCCGACCGCGTGCGAGTCGTCGACCATCACCATGGCGCCGTAGCGGTCGGCCAGGTCGCAGATCTCTTGCAGCGGCGCCAGATAGCCGTCCATGGAGAAGACGCCGTCGGTGACGACGAGCTTGCGGCCGGCGCTTCCGGCCTCCTTCAACTGGCGCTCCAGATCGGCCATGTCGCGGTTGGCATAGCGGAAGCGGCGGGCCTTGCACAGGCGGATGCCGTCGATGATGGACGCGTGGTTGAGGGCGTCGGAGATGACCGCGTCGTCCGGGCCGAGCAGGGTCTCGAAGACGCCGCCGTTGGCGTCGAAGCAGGAGGAGTAGAGGATGGTGTCCTCCTGGCCGAGGAAGCCGGAGATCCGCTGCTCAAGCTCCTTGTGGACCTCCTGGGTGCCGCAGATGAAGCGGACCGAGGCGAGGCCGTAGCCCCAGCGGTCGAGCGCTTCGTGGGCGGCCGCGACGACCTCGGGGTGGTCGGCGAGACCGAGGTAGTTGTTGGCGCAGAAGTTGAGGACCTCGCCGGGGTTGCCTCCCGCGGTAACCGCGACGGTGGCGGACTGCGGGGTGCCGATGACGCGCTCGGGCTTGTGCAGACCGGCGGCGCGGATCTCGTCGAGGGCGCCGCGCAGTTCGTCGCGTACGGATTCGTACATGGGGGTGCTCCTTGAAAGTGCGGTGGGCGGGTGAGCCACGGGCTCTTGCGAACCGAGCCGGGAATTCAGGCGGTCCAGTCGAGGATGATCTTGCCGCTGCGGCCGCTGGCGGCATCGTCGAAGGCGGCGTCGAAGTCCTGGTGCGAGTAGCGGCCGGTGATCACGGGCGCGAGGTCGAGGCCGCCTTCGAGCAGCACGGACATCGCGTACCAGGTTTCGAACATCTCCCGGCCGTAGATGCCCTTGATCGTGATCATGGAGGTGACGATCCGGGACCAGTCGACGGGGAACTGCTCGGACGGCAGGCCGAGGACGGCGATACGGCCCCCGTGCGTCATGTTGGCGATCATGTCGCGCATTGCCTCGGGCCGGCCGGACATCTCCAGTCCGATGTCGAAGCCCTCGCGCAGCCCCAGTTCGCGCTGGCCGTCGGCGATCTTCGCCTCGGCGACGTTGAGGGCGAGGCTGACGCCGACCTTGCGGGCCAGTTCGAGGCGCGGCTCGCTGACGTCCGTGATCACGACATTGCGGGCACCGGCGTGCCGGGCGACGGCCGCGGCCATGATGCCGATCGGCCCGGCGCCGGTGATCAGTACGTCCTCGCCGACCAGCGGGAACGACAGCGCGGTGTGCACGGCGTTGCCGAAGGGGTCGAAGACGGCGGCGATATCGAGATCGACGGGGACGCGGTGCACCCACACATTGGCGGCGGGCAGCGCCACGTACTCGGCGAACGCGCCGTCCCGGCCGACGCCGAGGCCGACGGTGGCGCGGCACAGATGGCGGCGTCCTGCCTGACAGTTGCGGCACTTGCCGCAGACCAGGTGCCCCTCGCCGCTGACCAGGTCACCGGCCTTGATGTCGGCGACGTCCCGGCCGGTCTCCACGACCTCGCCGACGAATTCATGGCCGATCGTCATCGGGGTGGCCACGGCCTGCTGGGCCCAGCCGTCCCAGGCCCGGATGTGCAGGTCCGTACCGCAGATGCCGGTGCGCAGCACCTTGATCAGTACGTCGCCCGGACCGACGGCCGGCTCCGGCACGTCCATGAGCCAGAGTCCCGGCTCCGCCTTCTGCTTGACCAGTGCCTTCATCGCAGCGGCTCCCGTACGTGAGTGTGACCTGCCGGGGGCCGGTCCGGCCGCCCGATCTTCGTCAGGAAATCTTCCGTACGTCGGCCGCCGGGTCCATCGAGGATTTCTTAAGCGCGGCCACAGCTGCCCTTTACGCCCCACAGGAGACAGGGCTCCCGGCCCCGGTCCGGAGCTCGGTCACCCGCTCCGACCAGCCCGGCAGCCTCGCCGGAGGCGCGGAGGGGAGGGCAGTGCCCCCGGTCCGCGCGAGGCGCTGCGGGCGGCCCCCCGGGCGGTGCCGGGGGCGGCCGGACGGGCCGGGAGTGTAAACGTTCGCCACCGCAAGCGTCGGAATTCATCACGACGTGAGTGGGCGTGAGACCGGGGTGCACCTCGCTACGTAGGACTGAGTGGCAGCAACACACGGGTGCTGACGCGACGCACCGCGGCCCCCCGTGTGCCCCGTTCCTGTGCGTCCCTGGAGGTCAGTGAATTGAGCCACCGACATGTGAACAAGCGCCTGCGGACCGGCGCCATCGCCGCCGCCGGTGTGGCCGCCGTCGCGGCCGCAGCGATCCTGCTCCCCAACGCCAACGCGAGCACGGACCAGCCGGCGGCCCCGAAGACGCTCAGCGCCCACTCGGCCACGCAGCTGGCGGCGTCCCTGAAGGCAGACCTGGGGGACAAGGGCGCCGGCTGGTACCTGGACAGCGCGAAGGGCCACCTGGTCATGAACGTGCTGTCGGAGGAGGCCGCCAAGAGCGTCACGGCCAAGGGCGCCGTCGCCAAGGTCGTGCACAACAGCATGACCGCGCTGAAGGCCGGTGCGAAGACCCTGCGCGACTCCGCCTCGGTGCCCGGCACGGCGTGGTCGATCGACCCGAAGACCAACAAGATCGTGGTGCTCGCCGACAGAACTGTCACCGGCGCAAAGATGGCCACGCTCAACAAGGCCACGGGTGGCATGGGTGAGGGCATGGTCACCGTCAAGCGGTCTCAGGGCGAGTTCAAGCGGTACGACGGTGGGAACGCGGGGAGCGCGGCCGGCGGTGCGTCCGGTGCCAACGGCGGGCAGGCGGCGGGCGGTGCCGGGAACGCGGCCGGGGCCGGTGGCGCCGGAGACGCGGCGGGCGCCGGTGGCGCCGGGGGCGCAGCAGGAGGTGCCGGTGACGCCGCAGCCGGTGGTGCCGGGGACGCTGCGGGCGGTGCCGGAGACGCAGCCGGTGGCGCCGGGGACGGCGGACAGCAGGCCGCGGGCCCGGTCGGCGGCAGTGCCATCTTCGGCGGCAACGCACGCTGCTCGCTGGGCTTCAACGTCACGGTCAAGGGCGCACCGGCCTTCCTGACGGCCGGTCACTGCGGCAACGACTCCAAGACCTGGACGGCGGACCAGGGCGGCAGCCAGCCGCTGGGCACGGTCTCCGACTCCCAGTTCCCGAAGACCGACTTCGCGCTGGTCACCTACGACGACACCGCCGCGAAGCCGCAGAGCGCGGTCGACCTGGGCAACGGCAGCACCCAGGAGATCACCAAGGCCGCGGAGGCCGCCGTCGGCATGAAGGTGCAGCGCTCGGGCAGCACCACCGGCCTCCACGACGGCACCGTCACCGGCCTTGACGCCACGGTGAACTACGGCAACGGCGACATCGTCAACGGCCTCATACAGACGGATGTCTGTGCCGAGCCCGGCGACAGCGGCGGCGCGATGTTCTCCGACGACTCGGCCGTCGGCCTGACCTCCGGTGGCAGCGGCGACTGCACCGCGGGCGGCGAGACCTTCTTCCAGCCGGTCACCGACGCGCTCAAGGCCACGGGTGCGGAGATCGGCGCCGGAGGCGGCGGCGCGGGCGGCGCCGGCGATGCAGGCGGCGGTGACGCCGCGGCAGGTGGCGCGGGCGACGCCGCGGCAGGTGGCGCGGGCGACGCCGCGGCAGGTGGCGCAGGTGACGCCGCGGCAGGTGGCGCAGGTGACGCCGCGGCAGGTGGCGCAGGTGACGCCGCGGCAGGTGGCGCCGGAGCCGGTGACGCCGGTGCGGGAGACGCCGCTGCGGGAGACGCCGGAGCCGGAAGCGCCGGTGCGGGAGACGCCGGTGCGGGTGCCCAGGACCCGGGAGCCGCCGGCAGCGGCGACTCGCTGAACTGACCGCCCGGAAATCCCCCGGATCCCTCTGCGCCATCGGCCCCGTCCCCTTCGACGACGAAGGAGGGCGGGGCCGTTGCGCGGCCCGGGCTCCTGAGTGCGGCGCAACCATGGACGCTGCCCGCGCTGCCGCCTGCGATCAGCGGCGCCCACGGGGAGGAGGAGACGCTCGACAGGGCGAGCGGCACCGTCGGCTTCGGCGGGGAGGCGGACCGTCAGTTCCCGTGGCACAAGCTGCTGTCCGTGCCGCACATCGACGGCGGGGGCCAAGGCCCGGGGCAGGCCCTCAGGCCGAGGGCGAGGTGATGGTGAAGAGGCCGCCGTCGGGGTCGCGGATGACGGCCTGGCAGCCCTTGCCGTCCGTGGTCGGCGTCACCGGCGTGACGGTTCCACCGGCGGCCACCGCCTCGGCCGTCACCTTCTCGATGTCGCGGACCGGGAAGTGGACGTGCCAACGGGGGCGCACCCGCGGGTCGGGGGCGGACTCCACCGCGCCGCCGCGCAGGGTGGCGACGGTGTGCGTACCGTCCCGGACGATCACCTGGTCGTGTTCGTAGGTCACCTCGCAGCCGCCCGGCTCCTCGGAAGCCCAGCCGAAGACCTCCGCGTAGAAGATGGCGGCGGCGAAGGCATCCCGGGTGCGCAGTTCGAGAACAGCGGGCGCGGCCCCCTGTCCGACCGACCAGGCCAGCGTCTGGCCCTCCCAGAAGCCGAAGGTGGCGCCGTCGGGGTCGGCCGCGAGGGCGGCGCGTCCGGGGCCGACCTTGAGCGGTCCGACGGCGACGGTCCCCCCGCGCTCGCGGATCCGGTCGGCGGTGTCGTCGGCGTTCTCCACCGCGAAGTACGAGGTCCAGGCCACGGCCACTTGGAAGCTCTGGGCGAGGGCACCGATGCCGGCGACCGGCTGTCCGCCGGCGACCGCGACGGAGAACTCGTCGCCGAGGCTGGCCGGACGGAACCGCCAGCCCAGGACGGCGGAGTAGAACTTCTGCGCGGACTGCAGATCGCTGGCCATCAGGCTGACCCAGCAGGGAGCGCCACGCACCGGAGTGGCCGGGCCATGGGCCGACATCACATCTGCCTCCTGTTGCTCTGGGCCCCTTCCCACTCTGCCAGCGACTGGGCGGGGCCGCACCAAGGGCGCGTCCCCTCGGCCGCAGCGCAGTTGTGCCGGTCTTGATCAGGCTCGATGCTGGGAATACGAACCGGGCTGGGTTGATGCCATGAACGCATGGAACGCGGCGGAGAGCGCCGACTTCCGTGGTCCCCTCGACGTCACCAGGGCGGCCACTGCGGTTCTGGATGCCCAGGATCGGATCATCGGGTGGAGCCCGGCGGCCCAGCGACTCCTCGGATACACCCCGGAGGAGATCGTCGGGCATCCCCTGGAGTCGTTGCTGCCGGCCGGTTCCGCGGCCGCACAGCCACCGCAGGGCACGCTGAGCGGCAACGAGGTGCACGCGGTGCGCCACCGGGACGGCCGGATCCTGCGGATGGCCGTCGCGCTCTGTCCGCTGGCCGAGGTCTCCGGGGGCGGCGGCGGGCGGCCCGCCCGTGTCCTGGTCGCGGCCGAGCTGGACGATCACCGGATGTGGGAGTCCCGCCAGGCGATGCTGCACGGCCTGGCCACCCAGTCTCCGGTGGGCCTGGGGATCTACGACACGGAGCTGCGACTGACCTGGGCGAATACCGCGTATGTGCGGGAGATCGGGCTGCCGTCGGAGGAGTTCCTCGGCGCCCGGGCCGATGAGCTCTACCCGAACGGTGAGTTTGTGACCGAGGGGTATCCGCGCACCCTCGACGCGGTGATGCACCACGTCCTGGAGACCGGCGAACCGATCCTCGATCTGCACTTCGTCGGCCAGCAGCCCTCCGACCCGGGGCCCGATCACGTCTGGTCCTGCTCCTACTACCGGTTGCAGGACGCCCACGGCCGGGTGCTCGGGGTGTGCGAGGACGCCTTCGACATCAGCGGCCGCTACCAGGCACAGCGTCGGCTGAACCTCCTGGTGGAGGCAGGCGCCCGGATCGGCACCACCCTCGACATGACCCTCACCGCGCGGGAGATCACGGAGGTGGTGGTGCCGGACTTCGCGTCCATGGCCACCGTCGACCTGCTGCGGTCCGTACTGCACGGCGGGGAGCCGGAATCGGCCGACGGCACCCTGCCGGCCCTGGTGCGGGCCGCCACCCGCACCGCCGAGCACACCCCGGACGGCGCGCCGGCCGGCCCGCACCGCATCGAGTACCCGCCGGGATCGCTCCAGTACCGCAGTCTGTCCTCCGGCGGCATGGTGCGCGAGGAGGGCACCATGGTGGTGCCGCTGCGGGCCGGCGGCACCCTGCTGGGGCTGGTCACCTTTGTCCGCGGCGCCCCGTCGGGCTTCGACAAGGAGGAGATCGAGCTCGCCGACGAGCTGGTCATCCGGACGGCCGTGTGCCTGGACAACGCCCGCCGCTTCGCCCGGGAGCACACCGCCGCGCTCACCCTCCAGCGCACGTTGCTGCCCCAGCATCTGCCGGACCAGTCCGCCGTCGACCAGGCCTACCGCTATCTGCCGAGCGACGACCGGGCCGGGGTCGGCGGCGACTGGTTCGATGTCATCGGTCTCTCGGGTACCCGGGTCGGCCTGGTCGTCGGGGACGTGGTCGGTCATGGCCTCCAGGCGGCGGCGACCATGGGACGGCTGCGCACGACCGTACGCGCCCTGGCCCGGCTGGACCTGTCCCCCGACGAGCTGCTGAGCCGGCTGGACGACCTGGTGGGACAGACCGCGGAGGAGCAGGCTGCCGTGGTCGGCATGGACGCCGGACCGGACGATGTGGCCACCGGCGTGACCTGTCTCTACGCGGTCTACGACCCGGTGTCGCGGCGGTGCACCATGGCGCGGGCCGGTCATCTGCCGCCGGCCGTCGTGGACGCGGAGGGCGGTCTGTACTTCCCGGATCTGCCGGCCGGCCCGCCACTGGGGCTCGGGGGCCTGCCGTTCGAATCCCTGGAGATCGAGCTGCCGGCCGGCAGCCTGATCGCGATGTTCACGAACGGGCTGGTCGAGGGCCGGGACCGGGACGTCGACGAGGGGCTGGAGATCCTGGGCCGGGTGCTGAGCGATCACCGCCGGCCGCTGGACGAGCTGTGTATCCACGTACTGGCGGAGCTGCTGCCGGACGGCCCTGCCGTCGATGACTCGGCCCTGCTGCTGGTGCGCACCCGTGAGCTCGACGCCCGGCAGGTGGCGGCCTGGGAGCTGCCCGCGGAGCCGGCCGCGGTGGGCAAGGCCCGCGAGCTGGCCACCGGGCAGCTGCGGGAGTGGGGCCTGGAGGAGCTGTCCTATGCGACGGAGCTCGTGGTCAGCGAGCTGGTCACCAACGCCGTACGGCATGCGGCGGGGCCGCTGCATCTGCGGCTGCTGCGCGACCGGACCCTGCTGACCGAGGTGTCGGACACCGGCCACACCTCCCCCCACCTGCGGCACAGCGCCAGTGATGACGAGGGCGGGCGCGGGCTTTTCATCGTCGCGCAGCTGGTACAGCGCTGGGGCACGCGCTACACGCCGTACGGCAAGACGATCTGGACGGAGCAGGCGTATCCGCCGCACTATCCCGGGGCCCCGCGCCCGGCGGGGTGACGCCGCCGGACGTCCGGGCACGATGCGGCCCGGCGTACGTCGTGCGGGTGTTCGGGCGCGGTCCCATGATGGAACCAAGCGAGGTCCCGGCGACTCGGCGGGCGCGGACAGAGGAGGACCTGTGACGACCAATGGCAGGGATAAGTCGGCCGAGCGGCGCCCGGTCGAGCTCTACACCGGTAGCGAGCGGCCCTACGACCCGGAGGACCTGGTGAAGGCGTCCGGGCGCGAACCCACCCCCGAGAGCCTGGCATGGGCCAGGCGCCTGATGGACGAGGAGGGGCCCGGCGCTATCGAGCGGTATCTGCCGTGACGACCGACGGCTGAGGCGAGCGGGCGCGGAGCGCGAAGGGACGGCCCGTTCCGCCGGGGGTGTGCACGCAGGCGCACGGCCCGCGGACGGGCTGCCCCGCGCGCTCGTGTGCCGCGCCGTCGTTCTCGCCGTAACAGGCGCTTCGGCGCGCGGAGTCGAAGGTGGTTCGCGCCGTGCTGCGGCCATCTGCCCCCGCCGCCGCCCGTAAACCGCTTGCGGCGGCCCGCGGTACTCGGGAAGATCCCCTCGACCGCCGCCGCGCCGCCTCGTCGGCACGCTCCGGAGCGCCCGGGGAGTTCCTCTCCCCCACGGGCGCATCGCTCTGTCCATCCCCTTGAGCCCCGCGGGCGGCTCGCGCCGTGGTGACACCGCTCAGCGCGGCGGCACGGACCGGCCGGGTCCTGCCCGGGGCTCGCCGCGGAAAGGAACCACCGTGACCACCGAACGCATCTCCCCGCCCGTACGCGCGGACGAGCGGGAGACCCTGCGCTCCTACCTCGACTTCCACCGGGCCACGCTCGCCATGAAGACCGACGGCCTCTCCGACGAGGACCTCAGGCGCCAGGCGAGCCCGCCCTCCACGCTCTCCCTGCTCGGCCTGGTGCGGCACATGGCGGAGGTGGAGCGCACCTGGTTCCGCCGGGTGATCAACGGCGAGGACCTCCCGCTCGTCTGGTCGGCCGACGGTGACTACCAGGTGGCGTACGACGCGAGCACGGCCACCCGCGCGGAGGCGTTCGACGCCTGGCAGACGGAGGTGGCACACGCCCGCCGGATCGAGCAGGCGGCCGCCTCGCTCGATGTCACGGGCTACCAGCCCCGTTGGGGCGAACATGTCTCCCTGCGCCTGGTGATGCTGCACCTGATCCACGAATACGCCCGCCACAACGGCCATGCGGACTTCCTCCGCGAGGCCATCGACGGCACGGTCGGTCCGTGAGCGGTGTCCCCGGCCGGGCGGTGCCCCGTGGTGCGGACGGCCGTCGTCGTCCCCACGGGGCACCGCCCGCCGTCAGCCGAGCTCCAGGCTGGTGACGGCGAAGGTCCGCTCCTGCTCCGCCGGCGGGACCGCGCCGGTGTACATCCGGACGGTGTGCGACTGCGGAACCAGCCCGCGGGCCGTGACCAGGGTGTGGGCGGTGTGCCGCGGCCCGGGGACGTCGAGGAAGATCTCTCCGTCCGGGTCGACGGACGCGACGAGGGCGTCGAAGAGCGCCTCGGCGGCCTCGGTGGTGTCGGCGAAGAGCGGGCCGATGCGATGGCCGGTGCGCGCCGGACGCAGCACGCCGTAGCCGGCGACCGCGCCGTCGCGCAGATACACGCGGGCGGAGTGGCCGGGGGCCGTCAGCCAGCGGGCGACGAAGGCGCGGCGGTCGGCGGGGAAGCACCGCCGGTCGTAGTCGGCGACGGCGTCGAGATGGGAACCGGTGACGGTTACGACCTCCGCCGGCGCCGGTGTGCCCGGGCGGAGGGGGCGTCCGCCGTAGCGGATGGTGTCGTGGGCGGGGGTGAACCCGGCGCGCCGGTAGGTGGCTTGCTGGGCGGGGACGGCGTCGAGGCCCACGGTCCGGACACCGGCGTGCGGGAAGGCGGCGCGCCAGGTGGCGAGTCCGAGGCCCTGCCCGCGGTGGTCGGGGTGGACGAGGTAGTAGCCGAGGAACGCATAGGCGTCCGAGTAGCTGACGATCGAGACCGCGGAGACGGTGCGGCCGGCGCGGCGTCCGGTGAAGAAGCCCGCGGGGTCGGTGGGGTGGAAGCAGGCGGTGTCGCCGAGGCCGGGGTTCCAGCCTTCGTCGGCGGCCCACTGCGTCACCTGGTGCCAGTCCTCCAACGAGGCGGTGGTGACGGCGAGTTCGCCGGTGACGGGCTGCTGGTCCGGGGCGTTGCCGAGGGTGGACATGCCGGGTGTTCGTCCCTTCTGGTGGGGTCAGGGGCGGGAGCGGTGCGGAGCCGGTGGCGGCGCGCGGGTGGGCCGGCCGGGGACGGTGCGGCCGGCCGGGCCTCCCTCGCGCGCCGCCACGCTCCGTAGGACGCGGCCTCGGGGGCGTCTCCCCCTAGATCAGGTCCATGGCGGCGACCTCGTCGGGCCGGCCGTAGCTGACCGGACCCTGGAAGCGCCGCCGGGCGGTGGCGAACCACCAGACGGTGGCGATGATCAGCACCACCGCCAGCGCGATGGGTGCATAGTTGAACGAGGCGGGGGTGATCGGGGACGCCTGGGGGAGCATGAACAGCACATTGCTGATCAGGATCCAGGCCACGGCGACCGCCGCGACGGGCTTGCCGTAGCGCCCGAGGTTCCACGGCCCGGCCTGGAAGTCGTCGAGCCGCAGGCGCAGGAAGATGGGCACGGCGTAGGCGAGGAACAGCCCGACGACGTTGACGCTCACCACCGCGGTGAAGGCGGTGTGCGACCACCAGCCGGGCAGCACCAGTACCAGGGGGCAGGCCGCGGCGAGCCAGACGGCCTTGACGGGGGTACGGGTGCGCGCGGACACCGAATGCCACCAACGGGAGCCGGGCATCGCGCCGTCACGGGAGAAGGCGAAGATCTGCCGGGTATTGCTGGTCATGTTGGCAAGACCGCAGAACAGCATGGCGCCGATAACGATCAACAGCAGCAATCCGGCGGTGCTTTGGCCGAGGGCGTCGACGAGAATCTGCACGGGCGGCGCCTCGGCGCTCGCGGCGTGACCGTAGTCACGGATCGCGTACACCAGGGCGAGCATGAGGATCAGTCCGGTGATCGCGGAGTAACTGATCGCCCGCATGATGCCCCTGGGCGCATTGACGGTGGCCTTCACCGTTTCTTCAGACATGTGGAAGCTGCCGTCGAACCCGGTGAAGGTCCAGCTGGTGACGAGCAGACCCAGCATTCCGCCGTAAATCGCATGGGTGAAGCCGGTGTTGTTGACGAAGTGCATCGCGAACGAAGGCGACTGGTGCTGGTCGGGTATCACGGTCAGTGCTCCGACGATCACCACCATGCCGACCAGCAGCCACCACACGGAAATGCGGTTCACCAGGGCGACCAGCCGCACGGTATACGTGTTGGCCAGCGCCTGGAGGAGAAGGATGGCCGCGGTGATGCCGACCGTCTGCTGCGGCGTCGGCTCGTAGGACGGCCACTGCATGGCGATGAATGCCTGGATGAAGGTGGCGGCGGCGAAGTTGGTGGCGGCGGTGCCGCCGACCTGGCCCACGAAGTTCAGCCAGCCCGTGTACCAGGACCAGGCGCCCTTGTGCCGCTTGGCCAGCTTGCCTGCCGAGAAGTAGAGCGCGCCGCTGGTCGGGTAGGCGGAGGCGATCTCGCCCATCGCGGCGCCGACGAACAGCACCATGATCGATACGCCGATCCAGCCGAAGACCAGGATCCGCGGGCCGCCGGCGTTCAGACCGAAGCCGAAGGAGGAGAAGATCCCGGAGATGATGTTGATGATGGTGAAGGAAATGGCGAAATTGTCGAACGCGCGGAATCGGCGCGTGAGTTTCCGCGGATATCCCATGGCGTGGAGCGTGGCGTCATCGTCGAGTGTGACGGGATCTGCCGCGTGGGGGGTTTTCGAGCGAGCTGGGGACGTACGCTCGGACACAACCGAAGCCTTTCTGGGGGAACCGGAGAGAGAATGGACCGGGTGGTACTGATCCAACGGGCGAGGCGGAATGCGCGGGCCTTTTCACAGCGATGCATCCCGCGCGGTGAGAAATCATCGTGCATCAGCCGTCATGGGGAACGGGAAGTCCGCAGGAGCGTCTGGCTCTGGTCAATTGCTCCTCGGGATCGCCGAATGCACTCCAGGGCATACGCGAGGCATACGGCCCCATGGCCGTGAAGACTTCCCGCGCTTCGAATTCACGTTTCGCCATGAACAGCGCATGCGCCAGATACGCCAGATCCAGCACCGGCGTGAAACGGTAACCGGCCACCCGCGGAAGCCAGTTCCGGTAGATACCCATGGCGGTGGCGATCCACTGGGGCTGCTCCCAGGTACGGTCAGCGAGCAGCTCGGACGGGTTGTAGTCCTCGACCAGCGCCACCAGCGGCAGCAGCCGCAACGGCGAGGTGGCCGGGGCCCGCTGGCTCAGGAACGCGGCAACGTCCCAGCTCGCGCCGGGCGAACCGCCGTAGCGGGTGAAGAAGAACGACAGGAAGCGGTGGTGCGCCTCGCGGTGCCAGGGGTCGAGCCGGAGGATGTGGGCGAAGAGGTACCAGGGCCCGGCCGGCGCGGTCAGCAGCCCCTTCGGCGCGGGGTCCTGCGGGCGGTCGAGGCGCGTCAGCGCCAGCTGCGCCACCCAGGGGGTGGGGTCCTTGGGGAGCAGCTTCGCGGCCCGCTCGCACGCGGACTGCGCTATCCGCGCCAGAGCGCCTTGCCGCCGGTCACCGGCATCGGCCATCCGCAGGGCACGGAGCATCGCCACCCGGGCCCAGAGCAACGCGGCCTCGGGGCCCGGCTCCTCGGCCAGCCAGCGCTCCGCCAGGTCCGAGTCGGCCGCCACGGACGCCAGCACCAGGGACCGGTGGGCGCGTACTTCGAAATCCTCCCGGGCTTCCTTCAGCACCTCGTGCGCGCTCAAGTACCGTCCGGTCCGTACGTCCATACACGCGCGCGCCAGCGCCCGGTCATCGGCAGCCGGACTCCACACGTACTGCCCCTCGAAAGAGCCGGCCGCCATGGTCCCCTCCCGGTCACGAAGGCGTCATCCCCCACACCGGATTCCAGCTGCGCCGAATTCAGCCGGATCCCTGTCACCGGTCAAGTGACAGCGGGCCACACCCTACTCACCCTCAACTCATTGCGAAAACAAGTAGCCTGGAATATCTGGTTCCGCACCTTTTAGCCTCCATGAGATTGAAAAGGAAACAACTTCTGACCCACCTCCCGAACACCTCCAGGTTGCGACTCCGCCCAACACTGCGCATTTATTTGGCATATTCACGTGCTCACGGGACCTCCACAACTGGGCATCGCTGCTGATTACCCCTCCGTATCCATCGTTTCCATGGAGGCCGGCGCTTCGGCCACCGGGGCGCCACACCCCCGCGACCCCCCGGCGCGACACCCTCGCCCGGAGCGGGCCGACCCCACAACAGCGCACCGCCCTCGGCCAGTTCACGGACGTTTTCCAGCCATGCCGGTCGGGTCCCGGCGCAGAGCCCGGACGAGCGGGCGCGCCACCCGCGGCGACCGCACCCGTGCCCCCCGAGGGACGCGACGCGCTCCGTGCGGCCGCCCCCTCCCCACCGGCGAGGCCTTCACCGCCCCGCCCCAGCACCGCGGGCACCCGAACCGACAACATTCAATGAATTCTCGAAGCCCTTGCCGCGGGAAACGACGACCCGCCCCGACCCAACAGGCCGATCCGCCACCGGAGTCGACGACGTCAAAACATGAAATCGGCTCAAGAGCAACCGAATTAGCGGATGCTACTTTCCGGAACCGCGCGATCACATGTAGCGTTCGTCTGGACCGGAGGCCGTGACTTCACACCACGTCACGGCTGGGTACGGGCATGGGCGCGAGCGTTCTTGCGGTACGAGCGGAGCGATCGCCCCCGATGGACGCACCTGCACCACAAGTGCTTGGGCGCCATCCCGCCTCACCACCACCGCACTGCGCCGCGCTCGCTGCGCAGCACTCAGCACCCTTGAACGTCGAGCACCGCCATGTCTGTCCGTACACGCCTGCTTTGCAAGAGGAATGGGCCCAGATCATGTTTATGAACTCCTCGACGACCCCGCTTGCGTTGCGTCCGGACGCCGATGTCGTCCGGCCGCTCATAGCCGGGCCCGGCGAAGGGCCACCCCTGGCGGTCGACCGGCTACCCGACGGCAAGTGGCAGTTGACCCTGCACGACCTGGAACCCGTATCGGTGCACCGGCTGCCGTCCGACGAGGTCCACATCATCCTGGCGCCGGCCGGCGAGGAATCGTCCCGCCCCGCGGAGCCGACGGCCGGCCAGTCCCGGCCGGAGCAGATCCGTATCGATACCGCGGCCCGGACGGTCTTCATCAGAGGCCGCCAACTCGATCTGCCACGGCTGGAATTCGATCTGCTGGCCCACCTCGTACTGCATCCCCAGCGCGCCTTCACCCGGGAACAGCTGATGGCCGCGGTCTGGCCCAGCTGCCAGTCCAGCACCCGCACCGTCGATGTTCACATCGCGCGTCTGCGCCGACGCCTGGGGCCCGGCCTGCGCGACTCCATCAGCACCGTCTTCGGCATCGGATACAAGTACCTGCCGGCCCCGTGAAGACCCGCGCCGGCGGTTGACGCGCAGCCCCGCTTGACGCCGGGCCGCGGCGGACGCACGCACAGCGGGCCGGTGGCCGGCGGACGTCGGCCGCCGGCCCCGGGCGGCGGGAGGCTTCGTCCCACCGGCCGTTCCGCCGCTCACCGGGGGGGCGGGGCAGCGCTCCTCATGCCCCGACGGGCGGGGAGTTCAGGTGCGAGGGGGTGGCGGCCGCGGGTTCCTTGCGTACGAAGGCCCGGCGCAGGGCGTGATAGGGCTCGTCCGGGTCGAAGAAGATGCGGTGCATCCGGTCCAGTTCGTGCTCCCGGTAAGCGGCGAGCGGCCGCTCCGCCTCGTCGCGTTCCCGGGCGGCCTTCTTCGTGGCGATACGGGCCTGGGTCGCGGGCGCCGACGCCAGCCGGGCCGCGAGCCGGCCGGTCTGCGCGGCGAAGTCCTGCGCGGGGCAGTCGATGATCCGGTCGACCAGGCCGAGCCGCGCACCTGCCGCCGCGGTCATCGGCAGGGCGCGGGCGGTGAGCTGCCCGGCCACCTCAGGGCCTGCCCGGCCGGGCAGCGTATAGGTCCAGTACTCCGAACCGTAGAGCCCCATCAGCCGGTAGTGGGGGTTGAGCACCACGGCCGAGCGGCACCACACCTCGTCGGCGGCGAGGGCCAGCATCGCCCCGCCCGCCGCGGCGTTGCCGCCGAGCGCGGCGACCACCAGCCGGTCGGTGGTGGTCAGGACGGCATGTACCAGGTCGTCCATGGCGTTGATGTTGGCCCAGGACTCCTCGGCGGGGTCGGCTGCGGCCTCGATGACATGGAGGTGGATGCCGTTGGAGAAGAAGTCCCGGCGTCCGCCGAGGACCAGCACGGAGGTCGGCCGGGCGCAGGCGTGGCGGTAGGCGGCGAGCAGGCGGCGGCAGTGGCCGGTGCTCATCGCGCCGCCGGGGAAGGAGAACTCCAGGAAGCCGGCCGCCCCGTCCTCGCGGTAGCGGATGTCGCTCCAGGTACGGGGGCCGTCGTCGCCGGGGCCGAGCGGGGCGGGGAGCTCGGGGAGCGGCGGGAGACGGTTGCCCAGCGCCAGCGTGGCGGGCAGCTTGAGGGTGCCGGGCTCCCCCGGTGCGCGGGGCGGCCGCAGTTCCGGGATCCATACCGCGCCGTCGGCCGTCGCCCGGCAGATCGCGCCACACCGGGTGGCGAGCAGCTCGCCCGGACGGCCCGTGAGGGTGTCCTCGGGGTGGCCTCCGTGCAAATGCCAGATGTCACCGAGGAGTTCATCGCGTACGCCGGGCTGCGAGTCGGCGGCGCGCAGCTTGCGTACGACGGTGTCGGTGGGGTCGGACCGCCAGTCGATCCGGCGCAGTTCCTGGCGGAAGGGCGGCCGGGGCCGGCCGGTCCTCGCGGCGTCGGGCAGGGTGGTCTGCGGCTGCGGGCGGTGGGTGCCGGACGCCACGCGCGCGACGGCCGACAGAACGGCCTCGACCGCGGCATCGGCGATCTCGTTGCGGTACAGGTCGGACTTGCCCACCTCGGGGACGGGGCAGTCGGCCGCGGCCCAGATGTCACCGGCGTCCATCTCGTCGTTGGCCTGGAGGACCGTGACCCCCCACCGCTCGGCGCCCAGATGCACGGCCCAGTCGACCGAGGACGGGCCACGGTCACCGACGGGGCCGGGGTGCACGATCAGGCAGGTGCGGGCGGACCACACCTCGCGGGGCACGGCCGTCTTGAGCATCGGCGCCACGATCAGGTCGGGGGAATGACGGCGTACGACCTCCGGGAGCGGCGTCTCCCGCGTCACCAGCTCCACGCTCAGGTGGTGCCCTCGTTCACCGAGTTCGGCGTACACGCGCTGCGTCAGGCTGTTGAACGCGCCGGCGATGAGCAGAATGCGCACAGCGGACTCCCCAGGAGCTCGGACCGGTCAGCGGGTAACTGGTCGCGATCGTCCCCCACGGGCTGCCGCCCGGCTCCGGAGCCGCGCTACGGGTCACCCGATCGACGGCCGCCGGGCGGCGCAATGGGGCGCCGGCAGACCGGCCCGCCCGTGCTCCCTCCGACCGCTCCACCTGACGGGTCGTCATTTGGTTCCGGAGGGAGATCATCTCGTCGGGATCCCGCCAAAGTTGGCGCGCCGGGCACACTTCCCGAGACGGCGACATTGCCCTTAATTGACATTCACTTGGTCATACTTTTACCTTCAGTGCTGTGGCATCAGCGCAGGTCAGCGCCGTATGCCCAGTTCTTCTTCCGCACTCTCATCGGAGGTTCCCATGGAGCAGCTCATCAAGAAGATGGCCCAGGACCACGTCTGGCAGAACTGGCTCGCGGCCAACTCCGCCCAGCAGGCGGCGAAGAACGGCTGCATCAGCGCGGCGCCGAAGGCGGGCTGCATCAGCGCCGCGCCCAAGGCCGGCTGTATCTCCTGACCCTCGCACCCTCAGGGGCCCCGAGCGGGCGGGCGGCGCACACCACGATCGGGCCGCCCGCCCGCTCCCGGGCACCGGCCCGTCCCGGGCACCGCTCCCCGAATTCCCTTGTGGGCACCGCATTCCGAGCAAGGACGAGGATTCCATGGATGGTCAGCCGACCGCCGAGGTCATCGAGCAGATCCGCGACATTCCGATCTACCGCGAGTCGCTGGCGAAGGGCCACTTCCCCCTGCTCGACAAGCCGGAGATCGCGCGCGGCTTCCCCGACAACTGGATGACGCCCCGGCTGGCCGCGGCGCTGGAGAACGGCGAAGCCGAGTTCGTGCTCTCCACCGGCACCCATCACGCCCGGATGCAGATCATCCGGCCCCCGTATTTCCTGCTGCACTCCTACTACCGGCTGTGGCGCGAACACCCCGATATCGCAGACACCTGGGAATCGGGCTGCCGGCGGGTCTCGCTGACCACGGTGCTGGCGACGGAACATGTGGCCCGGGTCAATGCCGCACGGCGCGGTACCGTGCCGGCGCCGGTGCCCGCCCCCGAGGACCGGCAGCTCGATGCGCGTACCTGCTATCTCAATCTGCGGCTGGACCCGGCGCTGTGGGAGCGCGACGAGGTGGCACGGATGCTCCAGGAGATCCGGGCCGCCGCGCGGACGCACCCGCGCGGCTGGTACCACCTCGACTGCTCCGGATATCACCTGGCGCATCTGCTGCGGAAGGTCGGCGAATGGGGGCTGTGGGACGGCTTCCCGCCGCCCGCCAGCATCATCCACGCCTACGAATACACCCCGGTGAACGTCCGGCGTTTTCTGCACCAGCACTTCGCCTGCCCGGTCATCGACCTGTTCGGCAGCACCGAGCTCGGCTATCTCTACTTCAGCGACCGCCGCGGCACCTACTGGCCGCATCTCGACAAGATGAGCGTCGAACTCCACCCGGTCACCGCAGGGAGCACGATCTACCAGCTGATCGTCACGAGTGTGCGCAATCCCTATATGCCGCTGGTGCGGTACCGCTCGGGTGACTGTGTGCGCACTCTGGACGGGACGCCGGACCCCGGCAAGATCTCCCAATTCTGCGGGCGGGTAAAGGAATTGCTCAGCACTCCGCACGGGCCCGTCGCACAGGGCGACCTCGACCGGTGCATCGGTGAGACGTCCTCGCAGGTCTTTGTGTACCAGTTGCGGCTGACCGGCGATTCCGAGGCGCAGCTGGTGTACACGACGTTCCACGGCGCACCCGTCGAACCCGCGGAGGCCGCGGCGCTGGAGGAAAGCATCGGCGAACTGACCGGGCGACGCTGCCGGCTCGCACACCGTGCGCACATCCCCATCGGGAAGTCGGGAAAGTACGCCTGGCTCACGAGCGAGACCTGATCCACCCGGGCACCCGGCCGACCCACCGGGCACCCCGACCCACCCGGACATCTGCTCCCCCCGGACAGGAGAGGCATGACCACCCCGCCTCGGATATCCCCCGACGATCTCAAGAACCTGCTCGGTGACGCGCTGTACACCGAGGTGGTGACGCACTTCGACGACAAGAGCGCCGCGCCACGCGATTTCGTGGAGCGCCAGGTCACCGAGTGTCTGCGTTATCTCCATCTCGTCTCCCGGCACCACGACCGGCTCGGCGGCCTGTTCCTGCCGGTCGAACAGGACATCGACGAGATCTGGCACTACCTCATCCTCCAGACCCGCGAATACCGGGCGTTGTGCGAGGAGCGGCTGCCGGGGCGCTTCTTCATCGAACACCGCAGCATCGCCTACGAGGACTACCAGCAGGAGCCGGGCCGCGAGCAGGCGCTCGAAGAGGCGCTGCGCTGGATTCCGCTGTACTGCGAGGAATTCGGCCCGTTCGACGAGGGTGCGCTGCCGCACTGGACCATGGTGCGGTTCCTCCATGAGCAGATGGGGCTGTCGCTCGCGGATATCGCGGCGCTGGAACCGGTGGCGGCCTGAAGGCTCAGCGATCGATACCGGCTCGGAGGAAAAGGAATCATGACGGCTCGGAACGCTGCCCAGGCCATCCACGAGGTGCCGGAACAGCGGCGGATTCTGGCCGTCCTGGTCTTCTCCCAGATCCTCAGCGGCGCGGGCCTGGCCGCGGGAATCACCGTCGGCGCGCTGCTCGCCGAGGACATGCTCGGCTCGACCGGTCTGGCGGGCGTGCCCAGTGCGCTGTTCACCGCCGGTGCCGCGCTCGGGGCCGTCGGCATCGGCCAGATCTGCCGGCGCCACGGCCGGCGCCCCGGTCTTGCGCTCGGGTACGCCGTCGGGGCGCTCGGCAGCCTCGGGGTCGTGGTGGCGGCCGCCCTCGGCAGTGCGGTACTGCTGTTCGGGTCCCTGCTGGTCTACGGCGCCGGCACCTCGACCAATCTGATGGCACGCTACGCGGGTGCGGATCTGGCCTCGCCCGCGCGACGCGGGCGGGCGGTGAGCACCGTGCTCTTCGCCACCACGCTCGGCGCGGTGATCGGCCCCAATCTGGTGACCCTTACGGGAGAGGTCGCACACTCCTGGGGCATCCCCCGGCTCGCCGGGCCGTTTCTGCTGGCCGTCGCCGCGTTCGGGGCTGCCGCGGTGGCACTGGCCGTGCTGCTGCGGCCCGATCCGCTGCGGCTGGCCGAGAAGCTGGCCGCGGCGCAGGCCGTGGTGGCGGCCGGGAGCACGGCGGGCGAGGCCGACGGCCGCCCGGACGCACGACCGGACCGGCGCGGGGTGGTCACCGGCACCACGATCATGATCATCACCCAGCTCGTGATGATCGCGATCATGACGATGACGCCCGTCCACATGCAGGCACACGGCCATGGCACCCAGGCGTCCGGCCTGGTCATCGCCCTCCATGTCGGAGCGATGTTCCTGCCCTCCCCGCTCACCGGGCTGCTGGTCGACCGGATCGGCAGGCGGTGGATCGCCGGCGCGTCCGGTCCGGTCCTGCTGGCCGCCGGGGTCGTCGCCGCCCTGGCGCCCCCGCACTCCGTTGCCGCGCTCGCCACGGCACTGGTGCTGCTCGGCATCGGCTGGAACTTCGGGCTGGTCAGCGGCACCGCCCTGGTCACCGACGCACTGCCGCCCGCCCGTCGCGCGTCGGCGCAGGGCCTGGTGGACGTCGGCATCGCCCTCGCGGGTGCCACCGGGGGCATGGCCTCGGGTCTCGTCGTCGTCCTGGGCGGCTACCCGACGCTGGCGCTGGCCGGCGGGATTCTCGCGCTGGCGGTCCTCCCCGTCCTCGCCTGGGCGGTCCGCCGCCCCGCGCACACCACCACCGCCACCGCGGCCCGTACGGAAACGGAACAGACGTGAACGTCCGTTCGCACAACGGACGTTCCCGGCATCCTTTGAAGGAAATCTTGAAACTTGGCGTCATTTCTCGTTATCACGCCCGAAACCTGGGTGCTGCACTGTGAGGGCAGAGTGGAATCGTGTGGACGACCCACGGGGGACGATGATGCGGAAGGACACCTGCATACCGGGCATACCGGCGCTGCGCCTGTGCCGCACGTCCCTGACCGCCCTCATGGTGGTTCTGGGGTTCCTGCTGGGCGGTGTGGCGACGGCTTCCGGCGCCGCGAAGAGCGCGCTCACCGCCCCGTCGCCCGTGAAGTCCGCGAGCGCCCCGCCGGCCGCCGAACCGGACCATGACGGCACCGAGAAGGAGGCCAAGCGCGACGCCGAACGGGGCCAGCCGCGGCGTACCGCCCGGCTCTCCGTCGGCATTCCCCAGCACATCGGCCGGCCGCTCCCGCCGTTCAGCGAGGGCGTCAAGACGCCCGTCGCCGCGATGTCATCCGGTGTCCCGTCGGCCGGCAGCACCACCAAGGCCGCCTCAAGACCGGCCGAAATCCCCGTCCTGCACTGCGTCTTCCGCTGCTGAGAGCGGCGTGGTGGCCTGCACCACCCACCGCACCTTGCACATTCGCGCCACCACCCCACCGTGGCACCACTCATCAGCAGGAGACCTCCTCATGGAGACCTTCATTCAGCATGCCCGGGGCCTGACGGCCCGTATTGCCGACCGGCGAGAGGAACAGGAGACGTACGGCCGGCTCGCGGACGGACAGTCCCCGCTCGCTCTGTTCATCACCTGCTCCGACTCGCGGGTCGTCCCGTCCCTGATCACCGGGGCGCGGCCCGGCGAGCTGTTCGAACTACGGACCGCCGGCAACGCCGTACCGGTCTACCGCGAGGACATGGCCGCCTGCGCGGAAGCCGCCACCATCGAGTACGCGATGCGCGTCCTGGGCGTGGCCGACATCGTGGTGTGCGGCCACTCGCACTGCGGCGCGGTCGGCGCCAAGGCCCGCGGCGAGGACCTGACCGGCGCACCTGCCGTACGGGACTGGCTGGCGCAGCAGCTGTCCGACCAGCTGCCCAAGGACGAGGAACCGACGGTCTCCGCCGCGGTCCAGCAACATGTCCGCGAACAGGTCGACCGGCTGCGCGGCTACCCCTGCGTACAGGAGCGGCTCGCCGCCGGCGAGGTCAATCTGCACGGCTGGTTCTACGAAGTGCACACCGGCATGGTGGCCGCACATCACCCGGCCTCCGACCTGTTCCTCCCGCTGTGAAGGCGGGCGTGCACCTCATGAAGCGATTCACCTCCTTCCGGGCGGACTTCACCGCCTCCCTCGTGGTGTTCCTCGTGGCCGTCCCGCTGTGTGTCGGGGTGGCCGTCGCCTCCGGGGTCCCGGCCGAGCTGGGGCTCGTCACCGGCGTGGTCGGCGGGCTGCTCACCGGCCTGCTCCCGGGCAGCAGCCTTCAGGTCAGCGGCCCCGCGGCCGGTCTGACGGTGCTGGTCTTCGAAGCCGTCAAGGAGTACGGCATCGGCGCGCTCGGCGCGCTGGTACTGGCCGCCGGTGCCCTCCAACTGGCCATGGGTGCCCTGAAGTTGGGGCGCTGGTTCCGGGCGATTTCGGTCGCCGTCGTCCAGGGCATGCTGGCCGGCATCGGCCTGGTCCTGATCGCCGGACAGCTCTACGCCCTCGCGGACGCCAAGGCACCCGGCAGCGGACTCGCCAACCTCGGCGGCCTGCCAGGCCTGGTCACCTCCACCGTGGGGTCGGGGACGGCACTGGCCGCGCTCGCCATCGGCGCCGGCACGGTCGCCGTCCTGGTGCTGTGGCCGCGCTGGCGGCGCGCCGCGCGGGTCCTCCCCGCACCGCTGGCCGCTGTGGCGCTCGCCACCACCGCGGTATGGGCACTGGACATGCCCGTCGCACGCGTCAAGGTCAGCGGGCTGCTGGACGCGATCCAGCCGCCCGGCCTCGGCGACCTCGGCAGGCTCACCGAGATCGGTGTGCTCGGCACGGTCCTCGCCTTCGCGCTGATCGCGTCCGCCGAGTCCCTCTTCAGCGCCGCCGCGGTCGACCGGCTGCACGACGGACCGCGCACGGACTACGACAAGGAGCTGATGGCCCAGGGCGCGGGCAACGCCGTCTGCGGCATCCTCGGTGCCCTGCCGATGACCGCCGTCATCGTCCGCAGTGCGGCCAACGTCCAGGCGGGTGCGAAGACCAAGGCCTCGCGGGTGCTGCACGGCGTCTGGCTGCTGGTGTTCGCCGCGGCGTTCCCGGCCGCGCTGGGTGTGGTGCCGGTGGCCGCGCTGGCGGGCGTGCTGGTCCATGCGGGCTGCAAGCTCATCCCGTTCAAGGAGCTGCGGCCGCTGTGGCGCGAGCACCGCGGTGAGGCCGTCGTTCTCCTGGTCACGGCGCTGGCGATCGTGACGGTCAATATGTTCGAGGGCGTGCTCATCGGCCTGCTGATGGCCATCGCGAAGACGGCATGGGAGACCTCCCACGTCCACCTCGACATCTACACCCCGGACGACGAGGACGAGCCGGTGCTCGTCAGCGCCGTCGGCAACGCCACGTTCCTGCGGCTGCCCAAGATCCTCGACCAGCTCGAGGGGCTGCCCGCCAACCGGGATGTGGAGCTCGATCTGAGCGGGCTGCGCCATCTCGACCACGCATGTGGCGCCGCGCTGACGAACTGGGCCGAACAGCACCGCCGCAGCCGGCGGGCGGCGGAACCGGTGTCCTGACGACCGGACCGCCCGCCGGGCCTGCCGGTGTGCCGTCCGGCACCGCTCGCGCGCCGGCCACCGGCGGCTGTCCCGTCCCCTCCTCTGCGGGGGAGGGCGGGACAGCCGGATCCGGTGGCCGGCGCGGCGGCATCCGCCGGCCGTACGGTCACCGCACCGCGGCCGGACGGCGTTGCCGGGAAGACTCCCCCCGCTACGTTTGTTGAGCGAAGATCAGGTCGGTCGTGGGCGGCACGCATGCCCCGAGGCGGCCGACGCCACGCTTGTCGTCGTCGAGGGGACGGACGCTATGCCTCTTCAGGGTGAGTACGAGCCCAGCCCGGAGCAGTGGGTGCGCGATCAGGTCGAGCTGTACGAGAGCTCGGGTGGTGAGGAAGGCACCACGATGCGAGGGCTGCCGGTCGTGGTCCTGACCACCCGGGGCGCGAAGAGCGGAAAGATCCGCAAGAGCCCGCTGATGCGGGTGGCGCATGACGGGACGTATGCCGTGGTGGCCTCCATGGGAGGCGCGCCCCGGCACCCCGTCTGGTACCACAACGTCGTGGCCGATCCACGGGTGGAGCTCCAGGACGGCCCGGTGCGCCAGGACATGACGGCCCGTGAGGTCACCGGCGAGGAGAAGGCCCTGTGGTGGGGGCGCGCCGTCGAGGCGTACCCCGATTACGACGACTACCAGGAGAAGACGGACCGCCGGATCCCGGTGTTCGTGCTGGAGCCGGCGGCCACGCCGCACTGACGGGCCGGCCCGGCCCCGACGCTCAGGGCCGCCCCGACGCTCAGAGCGTCACGAGGGAGACCTCGGTGGCCTTGACGCTGGTCCATACGGACACGCCGTCGGCCAGGCCGAGTTCGAGGGCCGCCGACGGGGTGATTTCGGCCACCAGGTCGGGGGCCTCGTCCGAGGTGACGAGGATCCGCAGCCGGCTGCCCGCCGAGGTGATCTCCCGGACGGTGCCCGGCCAGACGTTGCGGGGGCTGCCCGTGGGCTTGTCCAGGTGCACGGACACCGCCTCGGGGGCGATGATCGCCAGTGCCCGGGCACCGTCGGGGAGCCGGTCGGCGGCGACGAGGTGGCCGCCGCCGGTGAGCGCAAGGCCGTCACCGGTGGCGGTGCCCGGCCAGGCGTTACGGCCGAGCATCCGGGCCACCCAGGGCGAGCGCGGGTGCCGGGTGACCTCGGCGGGCGGCGCGTCCTGGAGGGCACGGCCGTCGTCGAGGACGAGGACGCGGTCGGCGAGCGAGACCGCCTCGACGGGGTCGTGGGTGACGATCAGACAGACGCCGCCGAAGCCCGCGAGATGGCCGCGCAGGGTGTGGCGGACATGGGCGCGGGTGGTCTGGTCGAGCGCGGCGAGCGGTTCGTCGAGCAGCAGCAGACGCGGGCGGGCGGCCAACGCCCTTGCCAGTGCGACACGTTGCGCCTGGCCTCCGGAGAGCTGGGCGGGCTTGTGGTGCCCGAGCGGGCCGACGCCGAGCCGGTCGAGCCAGAGCTGTGCCGCGCGGCGGGCCTCGGGGCGCGGGGTGCCCTGGGCGCGCAGTCCGTAGGCGGTGTTGCTCAGGGCCGACAGATGCGGGAAGAGGGCGCCGTCCTGGGGGACCCAGGCGACGCCGCGGCGGTGCGGGGGCAGCGTGGTGACGTCGGTGGCGCCGAGGCGCAGCGTGGCGCGGGCGCGTGGGGTGAGGCCGAGCAGGGCGCGCAGCAGGGTGGTCTTGCCGGCGCCGTTGGGGCCGACGACGGCGATGGTGGTGCCCGGACCGGCGTCCAGGGTCAGCTCGTTGAAGCCGGTGACCTCGGCATGCAGCGGCCAGCGTTCTTCCGGGGCCGCGGACGTCGTGACGGGCTCCTCGATGCCGGTGGCGGGCGGCGACGCCGGGGCGGTGTCGTCGGTGGCGCGGACGGGGCGGGCCGCGCGGTCGGTGGTGCCGCCGGTCCAGCGGCCGCGCAGAGCGACCAGCACGGCCATGGCGATGACGAGCAGCAGCAGCGCGACCGAGGTGGCCGCTTCCGGGGAGCCCTGGAGCAGCAGGTAGACCTGGAGCGGCAGGGTCTGGGTGGTGCCGGGCAGATTGCCGGCGAAGGTGATCGTCGCGCCGAATTCACCGAGCGCGCGGGCCCAGGTCAGTGCGGCGCCGGCGGCGAGACCGGGGGCGACCATGGGGAGGGTGACGGTGCAGAAGACCCGTACGGGAGAGGCGCCGAGGGAGGCCGCGGTCTCCTCGTAGCTGGTGCGCAGTCCGGCGAGTGTGCCCTCCAGGCTGATGACGAGGAACGGCATCGCGACGAAGGTGGCGGCGACCACCGCGCCGGAGGTGTGGAACGGCAGCACGATGCCGAAGGTGTTCTCCAGCCAGCCGCCGAGCAGTCCGCGGCGGCCGAAGCCGAGGAGCAGCGCGACACCGCCGACGGTCGGCGGCAGCACCATCGGCAGCAGCACCAGCGAGCGGACCAGCGCCTTGCCGGGGAAGCTGACCCGTGCCAGCAGCCAGGCAAGCGGCACCCCCAGCAGCAGCGACAGCCCCAGCGCACAGAACGAGACCACCAGCGACAGCCGGAGCGCTTCGAGGACGTCCGGGCTGGTCAGGTGGGTGCCGAGGTCGTTCCAGGGGGTCCGGGCGAGGATGCCGACCAGCGGCATCAGCAAGAACGCGATGGCGACCAGCGCGGGCACGGCCAGCGCGAGGGGGGTACGGGTACCGGGCGCGCGGAGCCTGCCGGCCGGGGGCGGGGCGAGCGTGCGGGGGCTTCTCATCGGGGTCCCTGGGATCGGGGCGGGCCGGGCCGGTGTACGGCGGCGCGCACGGGCCGGGCCGCTCCCCCGGGCCGGACGGTCCGTGCGCGCCGCACCGGATCACGGCTTCTGGAAGCCGGCCTGCTGAAGGAGCGCCTGTGCCTCGGGCGTGCTGAGCCACTTCACGAATGCGGCCGCGGCGGCCTGGTGCTGAGAGGCCTTCAGCGTCGCGGCCGGGTAGGAGGCCACGGCGTTCTGGGCGTCGGGGATGTCGACGGCGTCGACCTTCTTGGGGGCGGTGGCGGCGTCCGTCTTGTAGACCAGGCCGGCATCGGCCTCGCCGAGCTCGACCTTGCTGAGCACGGCGCGGACGTTGGGCTCCTGCGAGACCGGCTTGACCTTCAGCTTCTGGGCGTCCAGGACCTGCTTGCCGTAGCGGCCGACCGGCACCTCGGAGGCGGCGAGGACGACCTTCAGCTTGCCGGCGGTGAGGTCCCTGAGGTTGGCGATCTTCTTCGGGTTGCCCTCGCCGGTCGCGATGACCAGGCGGTTCTTGGCGATGACGGTGGGCGTGCCGACGTCGACCTTCATGCCGTCCATGGTCTTGGTGTCGGCGGTGACCACGGCGTCGGCGGGCGCGCCCTCCTTGACCTGGGCGGCCAGTTCCTGGGAGCCGGCGAAGGAGAAGTTCACCTTCGTGCCCGGGTGCTCCTTCTCGTACACCGCGCCGGCCTTCTTGAAGACGTCGGTCAGCGACGAGGCGGCGAGCACGGTGAGGTCCGCCTTGGGGACGCTGCTGCCGGACTTCTCGCTGCCCGCGTCCTTCTTGCTGTCGTCGTTGCCGCCGCAGGCGGCGAGCGGCAGGAGGAGTGCGGCGGTCACGAGCGCGGCGGCGGCACGGCGTCCGGAGAAGGGCTGGGACATGTGGCGGGACTCCTTGGAACGCGGGACGACGGGCGTCGTCCGGGCAGATGGGCAAAGCCGCGCCGTGGACGGGCGACGCCGCTGGTGTGAGGCAGCCGGCCGGTGGGGGACGGTGGTTGCGGATCGGCTGGGGTACGGCCGCGGTGGGTCAGGTGCGGTCGATGTGCACGCTGGTGGACTTCACGCGGGCGGTGGCCTGCATGCCGACCTCCAGGCCCAGTTCCTCCACCGCTTCCCGGGTCAGCAGGGACACCAGGCGGTGCGGACCGGCCTGGATCTCGACCTGGGCGGCGACATCGCCGAGCTTGACAGCGGTGACGATGCCCGGAAAGGCATTGCGCGCGGAGGTGTACGAGGCGTCGTCCTCAGCGGTGCCGGTCTGTGCCACCTCGATGGAGAAGGCGGCCAGATCACGGCCGTCGATGAGGCGGCGGCCGCCGTCGTCGCGGTGGGTCGCGACCTTGCCGGCGTCCGCCCAGCGGCGGGCGGTGTCCGGGCTGACGCCCAGCAGCCGCGCCGCCTGGCCGATCGTATAGGACTGCATGTGCGACAAGATATGCAGTGTCAGCTCGCAGTTGCAATCCTTCAGGCGAAGTTATTGGGCAGATGCCAGGCCCCTGGAGAAAGGAACGAAAGGCCGCCGTCCACCCGGCGGCCCTCCGGCACACCTCAAGGGAATTCCCCCGCACCTCCGGTTTCCAGGCGCCTTTCCAGGCACCTTCGGATATCCCCCTGACGCCTGCCATGCGTGCCCGGACGGCGGGGCGGCGGGTGATTAGAGTGCAGCTGACAGAGCAGGGAAAACGCGACATTCCACCCCGGCTTTCCCCTTCCCCGGTGAGGCATTTCCATGAGCCTGAGCATCCGTAACCAGTTTTCCGGCACCGTTTCCTCCGTCGCCCCCGGCGAGGTCATGGCGACCGTCAAGGTCCGTCTGGACGGCGGCCAGGAGGTCACCGCGGCGATCACCCTGGAGGCGGTGACGGAGCTGGGCATCGAGGAGGGTTCCGCGGTGCGCACGCTGATCAAGTCCACCGAGGTCGCGCTCGCCACCGGTGCGGTGGACGGCGTCAGCATCCGCAACCGGATCCCCGGCACCGTCACCGACGTCACCACCGGCGGCGCGATGGCCGGCGTCAAGGTCGCCGTCGCGGGCGGAGAGCTGACCGCCGCGATCACCAAGGACGCGGTGACGGACCTGGGCCTGGCCGCCGGCGCCGAAGTCACCGCGCTGATCAAGTCGACTGAGATCGCGCTCGCCGCCGACTGAGCACCGGGCCCGCCGAAGTCCCCTGCATGAAGGGGAACTTCGGCCGTTCGGGCGCCGGTCAGGAAGCAGGCTGTGCCGGTCAGGGAGGGGCCGGCGTGCGCCAGGGAGTGGTCGTCGTCGGCCAGGGAGACACGGGTGCCGGCCAGGGGGCCACAAGTGCGGTCAGGGAGCGGCCGTCACCGGTCCCCCGGACAGTCCCGGAGACGCTTCGAGCGGGGCGCAGGTCCCGAACCAGATGCCCGTGATCGCGCTGATGTAGCGCGCCCCGCAGCGGTCGGAAGGCACCACGAGCTGACTGCCCGCCGCGTCGAGCGCCCGCCCGTCCATGGCCGTGGCCAGCAGGACCGGCGCGTCGCCGAAGTCGGCATCGAGCTCCGCCCAGGAGAGCACCGTGTGGTGCCCGTCCCGGCCGGTGACCGCCAGCACGTAGCGGGAGCGGTCCTTGCGCCGCCGGGCGTCGAAGGCCGGGCCCGCCTCGGCGATCACCTCCCGCAGCAGGGGCCCCTCGAAGGTGTGGTGCTGCGGCCCGTTCGTGGCGCAGTCGAAGACCACCTCGGCGCGCCGCTGCGGCCACCGTTCGCGCAGCTCCGCGACGGTCAGCGCGAGCGGACAGCGCAGCTGACCGCGGATCACGAAGCGCCGGGGGTGGGCAGTTATGCCGTCCTCGGGCGGCGGGCGTACGGCAGTGGTGCGGGACGGCGGGCCGAGTCGGCTCATTCGAGACCCCCTTGAGGCGATCCGCGCGGCGGCTGCCTCCCTGTGATGCCCGGACGGCCCCCACCCGAACCATGGATGCCAGCCCACTCGCCCTTTTTACCTCGCTGATGTGAGGAAAAAGGGGACGAGAAGGCCGTACCTCAGGAACCGGAAGCACGCCGGACGCCGCGCACCGCCGTCCGGTCCTTTTCACACCAAATCCCTTGCCTCGATCTCTTACACCGCCCCCTCGCACCGCCCCCTCACACCGACCCCTCGCACCGCCCCCTCGCGCGACCGATGCCGCCCGGCCGGCCCGGCACAGCCCCGGCGGCGCAGTGCTCTTCGAGGGCGGGGCCATGGGTCCGAAGGGGCTCAGAACACCACTCCCAGGCCCAGGATCTGGAGGAAAAACCAAGAGGGCTATGGGCTGAATCGGCTGGCATTTACGATGCCTGTATGCGCATTCGCCTCGTGAATGTGAGATGCCGGGGTCCGCGCCCGGCAGCCGCCCAAGGAGCCCGCACATGCACGTCCAAGATCTCCTCCAGCTCGACTCGCTCGATCTGACCCTGCTGTGGGCCGAGGGCCCCCTGCTCACCCGGGAAATCAGCGGTGTCACCGGCACCGAACTGGAGGACCCGGCCAGCTTTGTCCAGCCGGGTGAGCTGGTGCTGAGCGGACTGGTGTGGTGGACGCCCGGCGACAGCCGCGCGAAGGCCGACCGCTTCGTCTCGGCGCTGCACTCCGCCGGGGCCACCGCGCTGCTGGCCGGCGAGGAGACCCACGGCACGGTGCCCGACGTCCTGGTCGAGTCCTGCCGTGAGCTGGGCATCGCGCTGATCGCGGTGCCCGCGCACACCACCTTCCGTGCCATCACGGAGGCGGTGTACCTGCGCCAGTGGGGCGATCCGAGCCGACGCCCCGGCGAGCACTACGCGCTGCCGGAGAAGGTCCGCACCGAACTCGCCGGTCTGATCGCCGGGAACGCCGCGCCGGATGCCCTGCTGGACGGTGCCTTCGCCCACCTGGGCGGTCCGCCCTGCTACCTGCTGACGGCGACCGGGCGGGTGATCGCCCGGACGCCCGCCGCCCCGCACCTGCCCGCACAGCGGGCCGCCCGGGAGCTGACGTCGTCGGCCGGCACCATCCTGCGGATCGGCGGGGTGGCCGGTCCGTACGACGGCTGGCAGCTGCATCTGCGGGACGCGGCCGACGCCCCGCCGCGGGTGCTGCACGAGATCGCCGAGGTCATGGCCCAGTACCGCCACCGTGTCGAACTGCGGCAGGCGGCCGAACGGCGGGCGGCGGACGAGCTGATCGCGCTCACCGGGGCCGGGTCGGCCGACGCTGCGGCGCTCCAGGCCGCGCTGCACGCCTGCGGGCTGCCGCCCACCGGACCGTACCGGGTGGTGGCCGCGTCAGGCGGTGCGGACGGGGACGAGGTGGTGAGCGCGCTGGCGGAGGCGCTGCGGCACTCCCCCGGTGTGCCGTTCGCGGTGGGCAGGGTCCCGGGCGGCGAGGCGGTCGCCGTGGTCCGTGCCCACCCCGACGCCGGGGACGGCCTCCCGCTCGGCGAACTGTGGCCCCTGGTGCACGCCTGCCGCCCGCAGACGCCGCTGCACGCCGGGGTCAGCGGCCCGGTACCGGCGCCCGACGGCCTCAACTCCGCGCTGGACCAGGCACGTTACGCACTGGCGGCGGCCCGTGCCGAGCGCCCGGACGGTGCCCGGGTGACCTCCGTCGAGGACCTCAGCACTCTGGGCGCCCTGCTCGCCGGGGTCCCGGCCGTCGTCCGTACGGCCTTCAGCAACCGGGTGCTGGGCCCGCTGGCGCGCGCCGGCAGCGCCTCGCACCGGATGCTCCTGGAGACGCTGGAGGTCTTCCTCACCCACCACGGGTCATGGGCACGGACCGCCGAGACACTGCATCTGCACGTGAACACGGTGCACTACCGCATCCAGCGCATCGAAACGCTCACCGGCCGCGATCTGTCCCGGCTCGAGCACAAACTGGATCTGCAGGCGGCGCTGCTCTGCCGCTGAGGGCTCCGGGGCCGCACGGGCACGGCCGGCGCCCGGGGCTCACATCCGGTCGCCCGCCCGGTCGATGTGCACATTGGTGGACTTCACCCGGGCGGTGGCGGTCACCCCGACCTCGATCCCGAGTTCCTCGACCGCCTCCCTGCTGACCACCGACACCAGCCGGTGCGGCCCGGACTGGATCTCGACCTGGGCGATCACATCGTCGAGGGTCACCTTGGTGACGATTCCCGCGAACGAGTTCCGCACCGAGGTCAGCACCTCGCCCGGCACCGGATGCAGGCCCTCGGCACGCTCCTTGGCGAACGCCGCCAGGCTCACCCCGTCGATCACCCGGTTTCCCGCGCCGCCCCGGCCCATCCCCAACTGCCCGCCATCGGCCCAGCGGCGGACGGTCTCCGAACTCACACCCAGCAGCCCAGCTGCCTGACCAATGCTGTACGTCGGCACCCTGGCACTCTAGGCCCTGCGTGGCCCGCACCGGCCGGACACCCCTATGTACGCCTCCGCCAGTAGCCCCGGAACCACTGCCACAGGCCGACGCCTGCCGCCCGCCGGACACCTGGCCCGTTGAGCATGCGCCCTCCCACACCGCAAGGCCATCACTCATGGGCACGGGCTGTCACGCGCAGCCCGGTGCAAGGCCGTTGCCCGATGTGGCAGGGACTAGCTTGCTAGCTCGCTAGATTGCTAGCATTGCCCTGTGAGTGACGAAGAGGTCAAGCAGTTCAACGTGTACTTGCCGGTCGGGCTGATCAAGCAGGTCAAATATCACGCCATCGAGTCGGGCTCGTCCCTCTCGGCGTTGGTCGCAGCCGCCCTGCGCGCCTACCTCGACGACACCCATGGGCAACGGCAGCAATCGTCCGAGAAGGAGAGCTGATATGGCGACCGAAGGTATCGAGGCCGTGTTCCTGGAGACCCACAACTGGGGCAGGTCGGCGAAGTTCTTCCAGGCCCTGGGCTTCGAGTTGCAGTTCTCGACGGACCACAACTCCGGCCAACTCCGCAACGGCGACGGCCCCTACGTGTTCATCGCCGAGGTCCCCGAGGACCGGGAGCCCCGGACGCAGATCGTGCTGAAAGTGGCCGATGCGGAGACGTTCCGTCCCGATCCTGCTGTCGAGGTGGTCACGCCGTTCGAGGACACCCATTACGGGACCACGGAGATGACGGTCCGTGACCCCGACGGGCGCCTGTGGAGCCTCCAGGCTCCGGCCAGGAACTGACCGTGAGGAGAGGGGACGTCATGGCGGACGAGCAGAACGAGGTGCCGGACAGTACCGCAGTGCGGGTCGCCCTCTGGCGGGCGATGCACGTGCAGGTCGACTCGCCGCCCCACGTGATCGAGGACGAGATCGGACTCCAGCTGGCGGCCCCTGATGAGGGCTGGCGGCGCCGCCCGGACATGGATCCGCGCGGCACCAGCGGGTTCCGGGCGGCCATTGTGGCCCGTGCACGATTCATCGAGGACCTGGTTGCCGAGCAGGCCGGCCACGGCGTCTGGCAGTACGTCGTCCTGGGGGCCGGGCTGGACACCTTTGCCCAGCGCAGGCCGGAGATCGCCTCCCGCCTACGGGTGTTCGAGATCGACCAGCCGGGCACCCAGGCCTGGAAGCGCCGACGACTGGTCGACCTCGGCTATGGGATCCCCGACTGGCTGCGGCTGGTGCCGGTCGACTTCGAGGCGGGCGCTGACTGGTGGGAGCAGCTGTCCGATGCCGGCTTCGATCCCGGCCGGCCGGCGATCGTCGTCTGCACCGGCGTCACCATGTACCTCACCAAAGACGCCACCGCGGCGACCCTGCGCCGGCTCGCCGGACTCGCCCCCGGCTCGACGCTCGCCATGACGTTCATGCTGCCGTCCGAACTCGTCGATGACGCCGACCGCCCCGCACTCGAGGCGACCAAACCACAGGCGCAAGCAGCCGGAACGCCGTTCATCAGCTTCTACGCCCCGCAGGAGATGCTGGCCCTGGCCCGCGACGCCGGCCTCAAGGACGCCCACCACGTGCCGGGAAGCATGCTCGCGGAACGCTACTTCGCCGATCGGACCGACGGCCTTCGCCCGTCAACCGGAGAGGATCTACTGGTGGCTGCTACCTGACGCTCCGAGTCCCTCGATTTCGGCCAGGGCGAGCTCAAAGATGCGGTGCTCCTCCTCGGTCACCGGCACATCCGACGTCCCGGCCTTCTCAGCGGCCTCCAGCCACTCGTAAATGATCACCTCGATGATGTCCGGCACACCTGTGTTCAACAGCATCTCGGCCAACTGCCAGGAGTGCATCGTGAGGGGAAACTTCGCCCCGCGGTAATGCGCCCTGGCTTCCTGCCAAATGCTCCGCGCCGCCTCCGGTCCGTCGACGTGGGCCGCGTCGTGCAGCAGACGGCACCAGCCGACGTCGACGCGGTCAAAACAGCCGCTGAACTCGCTTTCCCAGGGACTGATTTCCGCGACCTCACGGAAAGCCGCGAGTGCCTCGGCACGATCGCCGGCGGAGTAGAGGTCGTGCGCCTGCCCCAGCTTCGCCTCCAGCCGCCCCCACGGCGTCGCCCCGTGCTTCTCGACGTAGGCGTCCATTTCCGCGAGGTAGTCCCTGAACTCGGCTGCGCGGCTCCGCATGCGTTCGGAATACCACCACAGCTCAGAGGTCTCGTCCTCGTCGACGCCGTGGGCTTCGGCTTCCTGTAGTAGCCCGACGACCCGGTCGTTGCCCTCGTCCATGTCGTCCGGTTCCGGGCAGTCTTCCAGGGAGTCCAGGCGGCCGTACGCCCCGGCGAGCGCCAGGACACCTCGCAGGTTCCCGTCCACGTCGCCGGACGCCAGGTATGCGTCGACGGCTGACGCGACATGGGACCAGTCCGCCTCGTCGGTCAACGCTCCACCAGGGGTGAAGAATGCGGCGCATTCCGGCGGCAGCTTCCCGGAAATGATCACTGCGGTGACACTGGCGGGAACCGACGGCAGCTCCATGATGCTCCCTCGACGCGGTCGATCAACTGTGGTGCCAGTTTCTCCCGCTCGCAGGCTGACGGAAGCGAGTACGGGGAAACCGGCGCACCCGCGACGGGTGACAGGCCAGGGGCGTCTGCACCCCGCACACCGGCCCACAGCCCTGACCAGGTGGCGCAGCCCCCCACCCCCCTCCTCGATGATTAGGTTAGGCTTACCTAAGTAGTCCTGCTTCGCCTCTCCCCTACTCGTGCCTGGAGAACTGGATGCGTCCTTTCAGCGCCCGCGCCACCGCACCGACTGCCGCCGAACGCGTCCGGTCGATCCTGGCCGCCGCCCATTCGATGACCGTGGTGAGCGACGGGATCCACACCGAAGTGCGCCGTCTCGACGGCGCGGGGGCGATGGGCCACTTCCACCTGCACGCGCCGTTCGAGGACACCGGTGCCCAGACGGCGACGCGCGTTCCGGTCCGGCTGGAGCTCACCGACATCGCCCCCACTCCCGTCCGCGACCGGGTACGCGCCCGCGTCAAGGTGACCGGAGTGCTGGCGGCCCCGTACGACGCGGAGGCCGCGAAGAGCACCTGCATGGAGTTCGGCCAGGCGGTCCTCGAAGACGCCCAGGGACGCACCTACGTCACCCTCCACGCCCTGGAGGCAACCGAACTCGACCCGATCGCGACCAGTGAAGCGGGCATGCTGACGCACCTCGTCGACGACCACAGCGCAGTCGTTCCGCTGCTACTGCGCCTCGTCCGCCCCCATCCGGACAGCGGCATGCTGCGCGCGCTCCCGGTGGCGATGGACCGCTACGGCGTGACCCTGCGCCTCGAATACCCGCACACCCACCACGACGTCCGGCTGCCGTTCAAGACACCCGTGACCGACATCGACCAGGCCGGCCCCCAGATCCACGCCCTTCTGACCACGGCACGCCGCCTCTCCCACACAGGGCACCTGCTGTCCTGATCCGCGCTCCGAGACGCGCCCTTCGCGACCCGCCGCCGAAGCGCAGTGACGTCCCGGAACGGGGGCTCGCGACAGCGCGACCTTCGACGCCCCGGCTCCCCGCCTACGCTCGCACTGTCAGTGGCGCATGGAACACTCGTGCGTAGAAACGATGGATCGAAACCGACTCGTCTCGACTCGAATCGAATCGAATTGACTGATGGGGGCTGCCTTCATGGGCATGGTCATCTCGTTCACGCGCGTGACACCAGAGGAACTGGACAAGGCCGAGAAGGACCCCGAGTGGGCCAGGGAGTTCCTCTGGGAGGTCGACGAGCTCCGGCCGGACAATCCCGACGTCTACCTCGACAAGGCTTGGGCCGGCCTGGAGTTCCTGCTCGGCAAGGCCGGTGAGCCCCTTGAGTTCCTGATGGACGGCCACCCGATCGACGACGAGGGCACGCTGTTCGGCTGGAGTGTCGAGGACGTCCAGGCCCTGGCGAAGAGGCTGGGGGCGCTGCCGTGGGAGCGGTTGACCACCCATTACGACCCGGTTCGGATGACCGAGGAAGAGGTGTACCCCCACATCTGGGAGCCCGAGGACGAAGACGGGCCCGAGTATCTGAAGGGGAACTACGAGGCGCTGGTGAGCTTCTTCGACGCCACGGCCCGCTTGGAGTCGCCGGCGCTGATGAGCTTCAGCTTCTGATTGTTCGGGTCGGAAATGCTCTGACCGCGTGAGGGGCGGTGGTCCTGTGGACCCGAGCCGGGGTGCGGGGCCGGCTCGCTGAAGTGGCCGCCATGAGCGATCATCCCGGGCCGCGGACCGTGTCGCCGGTGCAGCTCGGGGCGGGTGACGGCGGCGGCTGGCTGTCCGTCACCGCCGGCGAGTCGGGAGCCGCCGTCTTTCGCAGTGCGGACGCCGCCCGGTACGCCAAGTGCGTACCCGCTACGGACTCGGCCGGGCTGAAGGACGAGCGCGACCGGGTCGCCTGGCTGAGCGAGCGCGGCGTAGCGGGGCCCCGGGTGCTCGACTGGCACTCCGGTGACGCAGGCGCCTGCCTGGTGACCAGTGCCGTCCCCGGCGTACCCGCTGACCAGGTGTCCGTCGCGGACCTGCGAGATTCCTGGGGACGCATCGCGGACGCGGTCCGCGAGCTACACGAAGTCCCCGTGTGGCAGTGCCCGTTCCGCCGGGACCTGGACGCCATGGTCGCCGTGGCGCGCGACGTCGTGACCCGCGCGGCGGTGAACCCGGAGTTCCTCCCCGTCGAGCAGCAGCACACACCGGCCACGGAACTGCTGGCCCGCCTCACCCCGCAGGTCGCGCGGCGGCGGGACCAGGAAGCCGCCGACACGGTCGTCTGCCACGGGGACCTGTGCCTGCCCAACATCGTCCTCGACCCGCAGACCCTGAACGTGTCGGGCTTCATCGACCTGGGCCGCCTCGGGCTGGCCGACCGTCACGCCGACCTGGCACTGCTGCTCGCCAACGCGCGGGAGACATGGCCGGACGAGGAGCGGGCGCGGGCCGCGGACGTGGCGTTCGCCGAGAGGTACGGCATCGCCCTCGACCACGACCGCCTGCGCTTCTACCTCCATCTCGACCCGCTCACCTGGGGCTAAGGGCTGTCCCGTAATCCCTGGCGGGCGCACGACGACAGCTACGGCCCCTCGTCGGGTTGAGCCCTCAGCGCGGTGACCACCCGTTCCCAGGTGCCGTCGACGGCCCACATCCGCACGGCGGAGCTGTCGCGCGGGCCGCGGCGGCAAGAAGGCGCTGGCCAGGTGAGTGGCGAGCTGCTCAAGGTGACCAAACTGGACAGCAGTTGACCGCATGGCTAATCTTTTGGCCATGCGGTCAAAAAATGAGCCGAGCGGCCAGTCCGGCGCCGGGAGGGGCGAGCGGGCGTCGCAGGAGCCGGAGCGCTCGTTCATCGAGAAGGCGCGTCGCGCCCAGATCATCGACGCCGCCGTCGACACCATCGCGGCAAAGGGGTTCGCGAAGGCTTCGCTGGCGCAGATCGCCGAGCGGGCGGGGATCAGCAAGGGCGTGATCTCGTACCACTTCGCAGGCAAGGGCGAGTTGATCGAGCGGGTCGTCGAGCAGGTCTATGAGGAGATCGGCGCCTTTGTCGGGGCCCGGCTGGACGAGGGGGCCGGGGCGACCGCGTGGCTGCGCGTCTATATCGAGTCGGTGGCCGAGTACATGCTCGGCCACCGGACCCAGCTCACCGCGCTCGGCGAGATCTTCAGCCACTTCCGCACCGCTGACGGGGCACCGCGCTACGGCGTCGCGTCGAGTGAGCCGCTCTATGTCGCGTTGGAGAAGGTGTTCCTGGAGGGCCAGCGGAGCGGTGAGTTCCGCGCGTTCGACGTCCGCGTCATGGCCGTCAGCCTCCAGGCCGGGGTCGACAACATGTTCGCGTACTGGAGCGCTCATCCCGGGGACGACCTGGCCGCTTACGCCCGCGAACTCGCCGGCATCTTCGAGCACGCCACGCGCGCGGATCGCACGGAACGTACGGACCACCACTGACATGCACCGAACGGGGAGAAGATTCATGACGGACGACCTGGAACGCACGGCGGTGAAGGCCGCGCCCGAGCCGACGCCCGAGCCGGCGCCCGAGAAACCGGGACGCGCCCGGCTGCTCTACATCGACAATCTGCGTATCGCGCTGACGGCGCTCGTGGTGCTGCACCACACCGCCGTCACCTACGGCAACATCCCCGCCTGGTACTACACGGAGCCCGCCAAGGACGGCTCCGGCCTGCTCCTGGACGCCTTCGTCATGTTCAACCAGGCGTTCTTCATGGGCTTCTTCTTCATGATCGCCGGGTACTTCACACCGGCCTCCTACGACCGCAAGGGCGCACGCCCGTTCTTCCGCGACCGCCTCAAGCGGCTCGGCATTCCGCTGCTCGCCTTCCTCCTGCTGATACGTCCTCTCACGGGCTTCGGCGGGTACGCAGACATGCGGGCCACTCTCGCCGAACGCGGCGAATCCCTTCCCTACTGGGCTTACTACGTGGGTAGCTGGGACGCGGGCCCGATGTGGTTCGTCGAGGTCCTCCTCGTGTTCGCCGTCCTCTACCTCCTCGTCCGCCGCCTCGGCGCACGCCGCCTGCCCGGCCTCACCGCACCGGCCGGCCGCGAGACGGCACGGGCCCCGCGGCCCCTCGCCATCGTCGCCTTCACCCTCGCCCTTGCCCTCGCGGCGTACCTGTGGCGCTGCGTCGTACCCGACGGCACCTACGTCCCCGTCCTGGGCCTGCCCACCCCCAGCTTCCTGCCGCAGTACGCGAGTTTCTTCGTTCTCGGCGTGCTCGCCCACCGCCGCGGCTGGCCGCAGGCCCTCTCCCGCGCCGCGGGCCGCGTGGGCTTCGCCGTCGCCACCGCCGCGACGCTTGCGTACCTTCCCGTCGTCCTCACCGCCAAGGAGAGCACGCTCGGCGGACACGGCACCTGGCAGTCGCTGGTCGCCGCCGCATGGGAGTCGACGTTCGCCGTCGGCCTCGTCATCGGTCTGACCGTCCTGTTCCGCGAACGTCTCAACCGGCAGGGGCCCGCCGCCGGGTTCCTCTCCCGCCACGCCTTCGCCGTCTACCTCACCCACGCCGCCGTGCTCGTCGGGCTCGGCTACGCCTTCCGCTGGCTGCACGTCCCGGCGGCCGCCAAGTTCGCCCTCGTCGCCGCCCTGGCCCTCCCGCTGTGCTGGGCCGTCGCGTACGCCGTCCGCTCCCTGCCCCGCGCCGACCGGGTGCTGTAACGCCGGCCGCCGAGAGCGGGCTCCGTGCCCCGGCCTCGAACCGGGGGCGGCCGGCAGCCGTCGGCCACGCGCCGGCCATCTGAGGGCACGAGGCATGCGGCTCGGGGCCCTACGGGAGCGTCGGGCGTGGAAGCCCCGCCAACCGGGCGGGGCTTCCACGCCGGTCCGGCATGGCGCCATGCCGGGGCGCGATGTGCCCGGATGCTGATGGCCTCCGAAGCAGCGGGAGAGACCATGGGCGACCACCCCGGCCTTCAAGCAACCCGGCCATCGGCATCCCTGGGCGAGGGACGTGACACTACCGGCCAGTCCGGTGTCATCGGCATCGCGCTCGCCGCCGTGCTGACGGCCACACTCGCGCAGGGTTCCTGGCAGTGGTTCGCCACATACATCGGGGTGACGCTCCTTGCGGTGATCTTCTCCTTCTACCGGCTGCCGGCCTGGAGGCCCGGCCTCGGATCTGTGTACATAAGGAATCTGACTGCGTATTCGCTGGTCGTCGGCCTGTGCGTGGCGATCGTGCTGGCCCCCATGCTCCAGCGCTGGGCGTGGCTGTTTCCGATGCCGGGCACTCGTGGTGCGTGTCCTGACGTGGGCAGGTACGAGAGTCTCCAGGTACAGGCCATGCTCGCGGGCCTGGCAGGTCGCGACAGCGCCGCCCTGGCCCAGGCGCAGGCGGTCCAGAGCCATAAGGCTGTTGCCGAATGCCTGTCAGCCACTACGACTCTGTGGCTGCCGGTGTACGGGGCCGGGGCGGCCGTACTGGCGGGGCTGGGCGCATGGTTCATCGACCGAGCAAGGGTGAGGAAAGAGGCGGCCGTGGCCGACCGGCATCCTCCTCGCCAGGGCGAGCAGGCGTGACGGTGGCCTCGGTTGGCGACGGGCCCGGTCACCTCAGCCGCGCGGCGGCAGCGCGGCCATTCCGCACAGGAAGGTGGCGGGGGCCAGGACCTCGGTGGTGAGCCGCACGCCCGTCAGGCGCTCCGCCAGCGCGAACGCGGCCTCGGTGGGCAGCTCGCAGCCCCCGTCCTCGCTGTCGCCGAGGTCGAAGCCGACACCGCGCATCTCCGCCACGAGGCTGTCCGGGGCACTGCCGTGCCGCTGGTTCGCGAACAGCGGCTCGAAGGTGACGCGTATATCGCCGTCCTCGATCCAGTCAAAATGGTCCAGCGCGTTGACATTGCGGAAGTGCGACACGAGCCGGGTACCGCGCGAGAGCGGCACGGACACCTCGTCCGTGACCCCGAGATACCCGTTGTACTCCACCATCAGGGCCCAGTCGCCGACCGACGTGACGCCGACGAACATCCGCTCCCCGTCATATTCGTCCCACGCGTCGTATGCGGGCTCTGCCAACTCCTCGACTCCGGTGATCCGCAGCTCCTCCCGCGCCCCGATCCGGCGCAGCACCTCCTCGGGCGCGAGCCCTCGCACCAAGGTGAGGCAGTACGCCTCGGTGAGACCGGGGAGGTCCTCGTCGAGCCAGGCATAGTCAGCGGCAGTCGCGTTCGAGTTCATACGCGGATCGTGCCAGCGCCCACTGACAATTCCTCAGGGCCTCGGCACAGCCTCCGGCCCGGACCGGGCGGATCAGTGCGTCCTGCGCAGTCCTGCGACAAGGAGCCCGACAAGAGGACGTGCGTCGTAGCGGGGGTCGTTGTCCGCGCCGATGCAGAGGTTCCCGACGCCACGCATGAGCGCGTAGGCCTCCAGGTCGGACCGGATCTCGCCGGAGGCGGCTGCGGCGTCGAGCAGCCGGGTGCACACGGGCACGAGGCGGTCGAGGAAGTAGGAGTGCAGCGTCTCGAAGCCGGCGTTGTCGGACTGGAGCACGGAAGCGAGGCCGTGCTTGGTGACCAGGAAGTCGACGAAGAGATTGATCCATTGCTCCAGTGCGGCGTACGGCGTCGCGCTGGTCGCCAGCAGGGCCGGACCGGCCTCGGCACATGCCTCGACCTGATGCCGGTAGACGGCGATGATGAGATCCGCTCGCGTCGGGAAATGGCGGTAGATCGTGCCCATCCCGACGCCGGCCTTGGCCGCGATGTCGCGTACCGGCGCTTCCACGCCCGACATGACGAAAACCGCGGCGGCCGCGTCGAGCAGAGTCTCCTTGTTGCGCCGGGCGTCCGTCCGCTTGGGCCGGGGCACCTGCTCCGCGTCCTCGCCGCTGCCGTTCACCGCGCCACTCCCTTCACTCTCGCGATTGCCCACACGGAGCAGTGTTCCGTACCGCAAGCGGAGTGATGTTCCGTTTCTTCATGATGCCAGAGCAGGGGCCCGGCGGCCAAACACGATCGATGGCGCCTGATGCCGCGCGGAGGCACGGGCGGTACGCGTGCGCGTCCGGGCGGATGCATCCGAACAGAGCAGCCCCATCCCCCATCAGTGCGGCTTCGCCACCCTTGGCGCAACCGCCCCGTACGCCCGCCTGACGCGTCGGAGGAATTTCCATCAGCCGTGCACGGCAAGGAAGTTGAGGGATGGGGGGCTGGCGGGGCGGCACTTACCGACACCCGAAAGATTGCTTTTTAACGCTTTTGTCCCCTTGCGTCGGAAATATGCCGATGTGAATCTGGGATCCCATTCGTCGAAGGAGTTGATCGCATGGTTACGGATCGCACAGCGCCGGTCGAGACGGCCGCCCTGGCCGCCGAGGTCGAGGGACTGCTTGAACCCGCCGAGGCCGACGGTGTTTTCCGCGATACCCGCGAGTGCGGAGGGGCGCTGCTGTTTGCTGCGCTGCTCCTGATCTCGCCGCCCACCCCCCGGCCCAAGACTGACGTCCGCTAAGGCTGAGGGGAAAGCGTTGGCTGAACAGACGCAGGGAGCAGTCCCGCTCAGCGCTGTGATTGCCGATGCCGCAACCGGGGTCGCCCTCGCCCTGCGGGGCGAGGGCGACCCTTTTGCGTTGTCGAGCATTCTGCGGCAGAGCGATGCACTGGCCCCGGCCGCCCTCCGGGTGCTCGGCGCCGATGCGCTCGCCCCCTACGCAATGGACCACCTCGGGGCGCCCGTCGGCGCGGACGACGAGGCGGTGGTCCGGCAGGCGCTCACGGCCTATGCGCCGGGAGCAGATGCCTCGGAGGTATCGGTGTGGAGCTACCGGGGCCTGGTCGAGGCCTCGCATGCGTTTCTGCCCGGAAGCGCACAGCAATGGCCGCCACCACCCGAGGCCGCGGCCGGATGGGTCGAGGCCGACCCCTGGCCGAAACTTTCTCATCGCGTGTCACAGCTTGCCGCGCTCGCCCTGCCCGGGCTGGCACCCGGTCTCACCGAGCAGCTGACCACACGCGCCGATGATCTGGCCCGCGGTTTCGTCCGGGCGGTACGCCGCCGGGACTGGTTGCAGGCAGCCGGCCTGGGCCGGTGGCTGGCCCGGCTGCCCGACGCTCCGCAGACTCTGGGGCTCGACAGCGGTCTGGCGTTCGTCCGCCAAATGGGCTGCGGTGACCCCCGGGTGGCGCTGCATGTCGTGGCCGCCCAGCGCTTCTACGGACGGGGTTGGTGACCGGCGGCCGGGGCGACCCCAGGCTGTTGGACCGGATGGTCCGCGACAGCCTGGGGTGGCTGGACAAGGCGCGCCCCTTCTTCTGCCTGCCCCCGAACGTGACCACGGACGCCGATCCCAATCTGACCCTCAAACCACTCGGTGAGCTGGCCGAACTGACCCAGCTGATCGGAGTACTGCACCCGCGGGACGACATCCGGCAGACGGCCCGCGGCCTCTTCGCGTTCGCCTGGAACGAGACCCGCGACGGTGAGCTGTTCGCCGAGCTGATCCGCGGTGAGCCGTTCGCCACCTATCCGGTGGAGCTCTACGGAGTCTTCGCCCAGGCCGGGCTGCGCCATGCAGACGTCGACGATCTGGTGCACACCACGACGCGGCTGCGTGGCTGGCGGGTGGCGCGCGAGGACCACACCCGTACGCTCAGCGTGCTCAACGCGGAGCGACGGATCGGACTGCGCCGGCACGCCGACTTCGGCGCCGTGCTGGCACTGACCGGCCTCGGCCGGCTGCCGGAGCCCTGGGCGCTGGACCGCAAGGCGGCGTACGGCGTGACCCATGACGTCTTCCACCTCACCGACTGGGGACGCAACCGGCAGCGGCTGGCCCCCGAACTCGCCGGCTATCTGCGGCTGTGGCTCCCCTCCTGGCTGGAGAACTGGATGGAGGAACAGCTGTGGGACCTGGTGGGCGAGTTTCTGGCCGTGACGGCCTGCCTGCCCGCGGCCCCGTACGACCCGGTGGCCTGGCAGCGGCTGGCCGACCTGCAAGCGGCCGACGGCAGTGTGCCCGAGCTGGGCCCCGCGCCCACCACGGACGACCCGGCCGAGGCGTTCACGGCCTGCTACCACTCCACCCTGGTGACCGCGTTCGCCGCCACCCTCGCCCGTATCGCCTCCGACGAGGCCGAGACCGGTCCCCCGGCCGGGGATGCGGCGATGGCGGGCGGGCGGACCCCCTGCGAAAGCGAGACAGCCCCGTGACCGTGACGGCCGCATCCCCCGCCTTGCTGCACCGTGTCGGCGACCGGGCCCTGACCTGGCTCGACGACCACCGCGAGCACTTCCGGCTGACCCCCGACGACTTCGCCACCAACGGCGCGGTCGTCGAACGGCTCAAGCCCATCGGGGAGCTGGCGCTCAATATGCAGGTGCTGTTCCGGGAGGGGGTCGCCGGATCCCGGCAGAAGGAGCGGGCCGGGAAGCTGCTGGACTTCGCCTGGCGGGAGCTGCTGGACGGCGGCAATGTGCTGGCCCGGCTCCAGCACGACGAGCCGCTCTCCCCCGTGCCCCTGGAGGTCTATGCGACCTTCCACGAACTGGGCCACCGCCACCCGGGGCTGGAGGCCGCGCTGGAGGTGTGCCGGCGCACCACGACGTGGACGGCACTGGAGATGATGCCCAACCGGCGGCTCGGTGTGCTCAATGCGGAACGCAAGCTGGGCCTGCCGCCCAGCAGCGACTTCGACCGGGCGGTGGACCGCACCTGGCTGGGGCAGCTGGCCGAACCGTGGACGGTGCAGCTGCACATCGCCTATGACCTGACCCACACCGTCTTCCACCTCACCAACTGGGGCGAGGCCCCCGAGCGCATCCCGCCGGCCATCGCCGACTACCTCACGCGGTATCTGCCCGCCTGGATGGACGACTGGGCGGACCTCGAACACTGGGATCTGCTCGGCGAACTCCTCGTCGTCGACGCCTGTCTGCCGCGGCCCACACTGGACGCGGGCCTGTGGGAGCGGTACGCGGCCGCACAGTCGCCCACCGGCGCGATGCCCATCCAGCGCCGGATGCCGCAGGGCGACGCCGCGCGGGTCTTCGATCTGGTCCACCACCCCACCCTGGTCGCCGCGTTCGCCTCCGCGATGGCCACCTCCCGGGCCCTGTCCGCCGTCGGATGAGCCCCGACCGCCCCGGACCGGCGCTCGGTGACCGCCTCGCGGACGCGGTCGCCCTGATCGATGCCCCGGACGTCGTGGTGGGGGTCACCCGGAACGGCCGGCGTACCGTGATGACCGGCGGCTCGGCGCTGGCACCGCCCACGCCCCGCCATGCGCTGCGCTACGAGCTGGGGTCGCTGTCCAAGACCTTCACCGTGCTGCTGCTCGCCGACCTGGCCCGGGACGGCGTGCTGTCCCTGGACGATCCGCTGGCCGCCCATCTGCCGGAGCTGCCGCTGCCGCACCCGAATTCGCGCCGGATCACCCTGTGGCACCTGGCCACCCACACCTCGGGGCTGCCGCGGATCCCCGCCGACCTGGTCGCCGGCGCGCTGCTGCATCCTTACGCCAACGGCTATGCCCGTTACGACACCGAGCGGCTGCTGCACGCCTTCGCCCGCACCCGGCCGCGGCACCGGCCGGGCACCCGCTGGCGGTACTCCAACCTCGGTCTGGCCCTGCTGGGCCCGGCCATGTCCCGCGCCACGGGCGCCCCTTACCCCGCCCTGCTCACCGACCGGGTGCTGCGACCCCTCGGGCTGTCCGACACGACGCTGGGCCCCGGCACCACCGGCACCGACGCCATCGGCCACCGGACGAACGGGGTGACGCCGGTGGGCAGCGCCGACATGGGCGCCTTCGTCGCCGCCGGGTCGGTCCATTCCACCCCCGGCGATCTGCTCACCTACCTCGAGGCGCACCTCTCCCCCGACGACACGCCACTGGCGCGGCCGCTGCGCGACGTCCAGGTGCCGCTGCTGCGACGCGGCTGGCGCAAACGCAACACCCATACCCTGACGTGGTATCAGCATCCCGCTCCGCAGGGACCGTTGTACTTCCATGTCGGGGCGACCTTCGGCCAGCAGGCGTTCCTCGGCTACCACCCGGCGTCGCACACCGGGCTGGTCGCGCTGGCCACCCGCCGCGGCCGCAGCTGCCACATGATCACCACCGCTTACGAGCTGCTGTACAAACTGGCCGGCGATTCCGTGGTCTGAACCGGGGATCGCCGCCGGTCAGAGCTCGCCCGCCAGGATCCGGGCGAGGGAGGTGCCGGGGCGTTCCTCGCTGGCCCGGCGGAAGAGGTCGGCGTACGCCTCGTCGCCGATCGCCGCGCGGGCCCGCTGCTCGCACTCCTCGCGAACCGCGCGCAGTTCCGGGGTGCCGCGCTGCGGATGGCCGACGGTGCGCCAGATGGCCTGGCCGCTTCCGTAGAGACGGGCGGCCGCCGCGCCGTCGCCCTGGGCCGCCACCGCGGCCGCGAACAGGTCCAGGCCGAGGGCGATCCCGAACTTGTCGCCGATGCCCTCTTTGGCCGCGAGCATCGCCCGTGCGTGGTCCGCGGACTCCTCCGGCCGGCCCTGGAACAGCGAGATCAGGGAGAGCTGGTAGTCGATATAGGAGCGGCTCCAGTATTCGCCGCGCTGCACACAGCCGCGGCGCAGCGCGGTCGCCTCGGCGCGGGCCTCGGTGAGCCTGCCCAGGCCGGTGAGCGCGAAGAGCCGTACGAGATGGCAGCGCAGCCGTCCGGGAGAGTCGAAGGGGGTGCGGGGCGCCGGGCCGAGGACCTGGTCCGCGACGGTGTGCGCGGACATCGGGCGGCCGGCCATCAGGTGGGTGAGGCCGATGAGGTAGCCGGCCTGGAGCACCGCCTCCGCGTCGTCGGACGCCCGCGCCGCCCGGGAGCACTCCAGCCCCAGGGCGTCGGCCAGCGGCAGATCGCCCTGGAGGAGTACGGCGACACCGAGCGCCCACAGCGCCCGGGTGCGTGCCGGGCCGGGGCCCTGGTGGGCGGCGAGGGCGCGGGCGACGTAGTCACGGGCCTCGTGCAGATGACCGCAACAGCTCCAGAAGAAGCCGATGGAGCCGCTGAGTTCCTGGGCGCGCTCCGGGTCGGTGACCAGGAGGTGGTCCAGTGCGGTGCACAGGTCGACGTGGGCCTCGGCGACCCTGCCGTACCAGCCGACCTGTTCGGGGCCCAGCCAGCCCAGTTCGGCGCGGCGGCCGAAGGCGGCGAAGTGCGCGGCGTGCCGGTCGGCGAGCTCCGTCGTCTCGTCCAGCTCGGTCAGCCACATCCGGCCGTACTCGCGCAGCGTGTCGAGCATCCGGAAGCGCGTGCCCTCGCGGGTGAGCACCGACTTGGCGGCCAGTGCGGCCAGCGTGCTGCGGACCCCCTGTTCGGTGAGCGGTCCCCCGGCGCACACGGCGCTCGCGGACTCCTCGTCGAAGGTGCCGCGGAAGACGGACAGCCGGGCCCACAACAGCCGTTCCAGCGGTGCGCACAGCTCATGGCTCCAGCCGATGGCGCAGCGCAGCGTCCGGTGCCGCGGCAGCCGCACCGGCCGGTCGCCGTCGAGGGTGTCGAAACGGGAGGTGAGCCGCTCGGCGATCTGCTCGACGGAGCTGTTCGCGAGCTGGGCCCCGGCGAGTTCCAGGGCCAGCGGGATGCCTTCGAGGCGTCGGCAGATGACGGCGGCGGCCTCCGCATGCGGAGGGATGGCGAACTGCACGCCGGGGGCGGCGGTTCCGGCCCGTTCGGTGAACAGGGTGAGTGCGTCGTTGTCGCCGGTACAGGACAGCGGGCCGATCTCGGTGGTCCACTCGCCGACGATGTCCAGCGGCTGTCTGCTGGTGACCAGTACGGTCACGGCGGGGGCGGCGGTCAGCAGATCCCCGAGGAGGTCGCGGCAGGCGTCGACGAGATGCTCGCACGAGTCCAGCACCAGCAGCAGCTGTTTGTCGGCGAGCCATTCGCACAGCACCGCCACCGGCGTCCGCGCCGTGTGGTCGGCCAGCCCGACGGCGTCGCAGACGCTGGCCACCAGCCGCCCCGTGCCCTGGAGGGGCCACAGGTCGGTCCAGCAGACCCCGTCGGGAAACCGCGCCGCCGCCGCGCGCGCGGCCCGCATCGCGATCCGGGTCTTGCCCACCCCACCGGGGCCGGTCAGGGTGATCAGCCGGTGCTCGGTCAACTCCTCGTCGATCCGGCGCAGTTCGGCTCGTCGGCCCACGAAACTGGTCGACTCCTCGGGAATGTTGCTCGCCACCGGCCCAGTTTGCCCCAGCCGTGGCGTCAGCAGGAGTCCGGCCAAGCGGGCCGGGGCACGAGGTTGACGTCCGCGGGCCGGGCGGGCGGTGTCCGTCAGGGCGTGACGACGGGGAAGGTGGGGTTCGGCGTCCGGACGAGGCCGAGGAGCTGGTTCAGCGCACCGGTCTCGCCGTGCTGTGCGGCGTCGCCCGGCACGCGGCCGGCCAGCAGATCGAGCAACTGGGGCTTGGTGAGGGTGAGAGTGAGGTCGGGGACGTGTTCGCCGGACGGGGTGGGAGCGCCGGGTGAGCTGAGATGGGTGAGAGCTCCGTGGGAGAGCGTCAGATGCCAGGTCCGGTCCTCGTCCGGAAGGTAGAGGTCGAGGGTGAGCGCGGTGGGCCAGGCGCGCGGGCCGTCGATGCGGATGGCGAGCGAGTCGATGAGCTGGTCGACGGTGAGGGCGCCGGCGATTTCGGGGTCGGCGGTGGCCGCCCATGCCTCGGCGAGGGTGCCGCGCAGTTCCATGGCGCCGGTGAGGTAGAAGTTGCGCCAGGTGCCGTTCTCGCTGCCGTGGCCCAACCGTTCGTAGACCAGGGCCAGTTCACGCCGGGCGCGGAGGTTCTTCGGCTCGGCGAAGACGGCGTGGTTGAGCAGGGTGGCGGCGAACCGCAGATCGCCGTCGGCGGCGTACCGTTTGCCCGCGTCCACCGTGGCCTCGACGCCGCCGATGGTCTCCACATAGCGTCTGGCCTGCTCGGCCGGCGGGTGCTCCCACAGATGGGCGGGGTTGCCGTCGAACCAGCCCATGTAGCGCTGGTAGATCGCCTTGACGTTGTGGCTGAGCGAGCCGTAGTAGCCGTGGAGGGAGGTGTCCTGCTCCAGGTCCGGCGGCAGCCGCAGCTCCTCGGCGATCTCGGTGCCGGTGAGCCCCTCGTTGAGCAGCCGCAGGGTCTGGTCGTGCAGGTAGGCGTAGAGGTCGCGCTGGTGGGCCAGCAGGGTCTTGATGCGGTCCTTGCCCCAGGTCGGCCAGTGGTGGGAGGCGAAGGCGACCTCCGCCTCGTCGCCGAAGAGGGCGAGCGCCTCGCCCAGGTAGTGGGACCAGGTCCGGGCGTCGCGGACGTCGCCGCCGTGCAGCGGCAGGACGGTGTGCAGGGTGTGGGTGGCGTTCTCGGCCAGGCAGAGGGCCTCGTGCGCCGGGAAGCAGAAGTTCATCTCGGCGGGTGCCTCGGTGCCCGGAGTGAGCTGGAAGACGATGCGTACGCCGTCGACGATCTCCTCCTGGCCGGTGCGGGTGATGTCCACGGTCGGCGGGATGAGGGTCATGGTGCCGGTGGAGCGGGTGGTGCCCAGGCCGCAGCCGATCTGGCCCTCCGGTCCCTTGGGGAGCTGGGTTCCGTACATGTAGACGGAGCGCCGGGTCATGGCGGGGCCGGCGTAGACGTTCTCCCGGACGGCGTGCCGGAGGAAGCCGGCCGGCGCCAGCACCGGAACGGGGTGGTGGTCGTGCGGCAGCACGCCCCGTCCGCCGCCGAAGTGCGCTCCGTGCGAATGGGTATAGACCAGACCGGTGACCGGCCGGTCGCCGCGGTACTTGCGGTAGAGCTCCAGGGCCGCGGCGGCGGTCTCCGTGCAGACGAGCGGGTCGATGACGATGACGCCGTGGTCGCCTTCGACCAGCGTCATGTTGGACAGGTCCAGGCCGCGGGCCTGGTAGATACCGTCGGTGACCTCGTACAGGCCCTGCCGGCTCACCAGCCTGCCCTGCCGCCACAGGCTCTCGTTCGCGGTGTCGGGGCAGTTTCCGGCCAGGAATCCGTAGGCCTCGGCGTCCCAGATCACCCGGCCGTCGTCCCCGGTGACCTGCGGCGGGTCGAGCGCGGCGATGAAACCACGGTCGGCGTCGGCGAAGTCCTGGTGATCATCCACGGGTGCAGCGGTCACGGGGCGCTCCCTCTCCGGGGCGGCGGGCCACAGTCGGCGGACCCATGCAACCGATTTAACCGAATGTGCCCGGTTATCGCATGCGTGCGGGCCCCGCTCCGGGCGGGATACACAGGGCCGGCCCCGTCGGGCGCCCGCGTATCCCGCCGTCCGCCTCATACCGGCTCGGCCTCGATGACGCTGAAGCGGTTGCGGGCGAGCCGGACCAGCGCGCCCCGGCCCTCGTGCGAGGACTGGTCGTCACACGAGGGCCGGTCGTCGCACGAGGGCTGGTCGTCGCGCAGCATGATGCGGCACCTCTCTCGTCAACGGCGTTACGGGCAAGGCCCGGCAGGGCACAACAATGCCGATGACGTTGCCGCCCCCGCCGCGGCTAGTCAGGTGACCTGACTACGCGCGCTCACCGGAGCAATGCCCCGCCCCCCGCCCGCCTTCCCCTTGCCGCTACGGCACGGCCGCCGCACGACCCGGAGGAGGGACGACGCTGTCTCCGTACGACGACCGCCCTTTCGGCGAACTCACCGAACTGTTCCGGCACGACGCGGACCCCGGCACCCACCCCCGCACCCCGGCAGCCGGCCACCCGGTCCGGCCCCGCCCGCACCACCGCGGCTTCGCCTGGCTCGTGCCGGCCGCCGCGGCCGGCAGCCTGACCGCCGGCATCGCGCTCTCGCACGGGCTGCTGCTCGCGAGCGGGCTGGTACTGGCGGGACTGCTGGGCCATCTGCTCGCCGGCGACCGCGACCGGCATCGCTAGCAGCCGCAGGCCCGGCCCGGCAGCCTGACCACGGCCGGGCCACGCACAGCCGCCGACCGGCTCGCCTCTCACGGAAGGCAAGCGGCCGGCGGCTTCCACACGCCCTTGTGGCGAGCGCGCGTCAGGTGGTGCGGCGGCTCTTCGACGCCGCGGCGACACACATCGCACCCAGCAGGAACGTCAGGGCGCCGATGATGATGTTGTTCCAGATGACGCCGGCGTCCGGGCCGCTGCCGACGATCCACGGCGAGATGATCATCCATACGCCGATCGCGCACATCGCGCCGCTCAGCCCGTACATCCGGTCAGGGGTCACGGTGAACCCGACCGCCAGCAGGGCGATCGCGATACCGAGGATGAGGTTGTGCATGACGAGCGCCGGCTGTGCGGCGGCGAAGTGGAGGACCCACGGCGACACGGCGCAGTACAGGCCGACCAGGAAAACCGGTCCGTCGACGAGTACCACGTCACGCCCGCCGAGTACCCGCTCGTACCGAGCTTGCATCTCCGATGCATCGGGGTGACCTGCGAGATCGCCCCTGTGGTGTGAGACGTCGGCCATGCGACTCGCCTCCTTCGTTCGCAAACTGGCCGTTCCGCGTGGCATCGAGCCGCGCACCTTTATTCTGCGCTTATGTCGCCTTTATGGATAGATGAAGGGGCAAGGGAGTTTGGCCGCGCAGTCGCCGCACCGCCGTCACCTGCGGTCCGGCGCCCGCCCCAGGCCCACATTCCAGCGTCCGCCGCGGCCGCTCAGCTCGGTCACGGTCAGCGGCGGCACATCCAGCCGCCAGAACACGTCCACGGGGACCGCGAGGGCGCACACCGCCGCCGCGCGGACGACGTCCGGCTCGACGACGGCCAGCACCCGGCCCGCGTCCAGGGCCATCCGCGTCAGCCAGCCCGCGACCCGGTCGCAGAGCTGCCGCAGCGACTCCCCGCCGTGTCCCACGAAATCCGGGTCCGAGAGCCACGTGGACACCGCGACCGGCTCGGCATCGGCGACCTCGGCCAGGGTCCGGCCGCGCCAGCCGCCCATGGCGCAGCCCGCCAGCTCCTGCGTCGAGCGGGCTGTGAGCCCGAGCTCCTCGGCGGTCCGCCGGCACCGGGCGGAGGGCGAGACGAAGATCCGGTCGGCGGCCGGCAGTGCTCCGGCGGCGGCCCGGACGCGGCGCAGTCCGGCCTCGCTCAGCGCGCCGTCGTCGTCGAAGCGCACCTCGCGCTGGGCGTCGCCCGCGGCCGGTGAGACCAACATCACCCGAGTTGTCATGCCCTCTTCTCTCGCTCTTCACCGACCCCCGTAACACCTGTCCGGCGCACGGGAGTTGTCCGGCCGGCGCGCCCTGTACTGCGCCTCTCCGCCCCCCGCGCAGCCTTGGCCTGATGGCCGGATCGCGGTACCTTCCCGATGATATTGACGACGACATGACGGAAGCCGGTGGGATACCGGCGCGGTCGCGCCACTGTATGTCCGGATTTTTACCAGCCCAGCAGGGCCGGAACCGGGCGAGCCAGACCCGGCATGTCGTTACGCACTCCACCGATCAGGGACGCGAGTTCCCCGCACAGGAGGTTCCGCCATGGCTCAGACCATCGCACCCCCCGCCACCGGCGCCGTCACCCCGGCCCCGCTCCCCCTCAAGGCCATCGCCCCGTGGGCGCTGTTCGTCGGCGTCCTGATGCTCGTCCTGCTGTACTTCATCGGCGCGGAGCAGGGCGCCACCTCGCTGCTCTCCGGCACGGAGGTCCACGAGTGGGTCCACGACGGGCGCCACCTCCTCGGCTTCCCCTGCCACTGATCGGATTTCGCACCCATGAACTCCGTCACCATCAGAACCCTTCTGGTGCGCGGGATGCTCGCCGGTCTGGCCGCAGGTGTCGTGGCCCTCGTCGTCGCCTTTCTGCTGGGCGAACCGCGGGTGGACGCCGCCATCGCGTTCGAGGAAGCACACAGCCACGGCCACGAGCACGAAGTGGAGGTCGTCAGCCGCGGTATGCAGTCCACCGCGGGGCTGGCGACCGGCGTACTGGTCTACGGCGTGGCACTGGGCGGGATCGCCGCCCTGGTCTTCTGCTTCATGCTGGGCCGGATCGGGCGCTTCGGCGCCCGGACCACCGCCGCCCTGCTGGCCGGCGCCGCGCTGCTGGTCTACCTCGTACCGTTCCTGAAGTACCCGGCGAACCCGCCGGCCGTCGGTGATCCCGACACCATCGGCCAACGCACCGCCCTGTACTTCCTGATGATGCTGCTCGGCATCCTGCTGGCCGTCGGGGCGACGATCCTCGGCCGGCGCCTGGCACCGAAGCTGGGCAATTGGTACGCCACGGTCGCGGGCGGCGCCGCGTTCGTGGTCGCCGTCGGGATCGCGTACGCCTTCCTGCCGTCCTACGACAATGTGCCGCACGGGTTCCCCGGCACGCTGCTCTGGCAGTTCCGGGTGACGACGATCGCCATCCAACTGGTGCTGTGGACCGCCTTCGGGCTGGTCTTCGGTCACCTCGCGGAGCGCGTCATCACGACGCGGTCCGAGGCCACCACCGCCGAGGCGGCACCCGCCACCTCCTGATCCGGCCTGCATCGGCCGCCACCCCACCGAGGGAGGGCTCCCGCGACCTCTGCGTCGCGGGCCCTCCCTCGCGGCATGGGTAGCCGCCCTCTTCGTCCCCGCCGCGTCAGGACAGTCCGGGTATGCCGTCCAGATGCGGCAGATCGTGGTCGAGGCGCTCCCGTTTGGCGCGGAGATAGCGAATGTTCTCCGCACGGGGCGTCATCAGCAGCGGGACCTGTTCGGTGACGGCGATGCCGTACCGCAGCAGCGCCTCGCGTTTCCGCGGATTGTTCGACAGCAGCCGCACGGACCGGACGCCGAGGTCCTGCAGCATCTCCGCCGCGACGCCGTAGTCGCGGGCGTCGACGGGCAGTCCGAGCGCGATGTTCGCCTCTACCGTGTCCAGTCCGCCCTCCTGTAGCTTCATCGCCCGGAGCTTGGCCAACAGCCCGATCCCCCGGCCCTCGTGGCCCTGGAGATAGACGAGAATGCCGCGGCCTTCCGCCACGATGGCGCGCAGCGCGGCGGACAATTGATCGCCGCATTCGCAGTGGGTGGATGCGAAGACATCACCCGTGAGGCATTCCGAATGCACGCGGGTCAGCACCGGCTCTCCCACGACATCGCCGTGGACCAGCGCCACTTGCTCGATCCCGCTGCGGCGGTCCAGATAGCCGACGGCGAGAAATTCACCGTATGTCGTGGGGAGCCTGACCGTCACCACCTGTTCCACGCCCGGTTTCTGGCCGAGGGCATCATCGATTGCGACACGGAGGTCGGTGTGTGCATCGTCGTCGGGGTCCATCATGGCGCGATCGTACCCGCGTGGTGAATGGATCGTCGGTAGTCACTCAGAACACAACAAGTATGCTGCGACAACCATGACTCGGTGAGTCAGCGACGAAAGGCCGCAGCACACGATGACCGCTTCGGGACGCCCGACTTCGGCACCCGGCCTCTTGCCGGCGGACACCACGGAGGACGTACGCGCACGACGGCCGACGATGGCCGTGCTGCCCATCGGCAGCTTCGAACAACACGGTGCTTACCTGCCGTTGACCACCGATACCGTCATCGCCTGCACCATCGCCCGGGAGGTGGCCGCCGGCCGGCCCGTCCAGCTGCTGCCACCGCTGACGGTGTCCTGTTCGCACGAACATGCCGCATGGCCGGGGACCGTCAGCATTTCGGCCCGCACCCTGCATGCGGTCGTCACGGACATCGCCGATTCGCTCCACAGGTCCGGTATCGGCACCCTGATTCTCGTCAACGGGCACGGCGGAAATTACGTACTGCGCAATGTCGTTCAGGAATCCGCAGGGAGCGGCGTGCGGATGGCGCTCTTCCCCGGATCGGCCGACTGGGACGCGGCGCGCACCGGGGCCGGGGTGCAGACGTCCGGGCACACCGATATGCATGCGGGAGAGGCCGAGACGTCCATTCTGCTGTATGCCCATCCCGAATTGGTCAAGGAAGGCTATGAATCAGCGGATTGCGTCGCCGATGACCGGAAGCAGCTCCTGACACTGGGCATGTCGGCCTATACCGAATCCGGGGTCATCGGGCGCCCCTCCCTGGCGTCCGCCGGGAAGGGCAAGGAATTGCTGGCCGGCCTGGTCGACGCATTCGACGAATATGCGGCGCTGTTGGGCGCAGGAACGGAAGCCCATGACTGAGGTACTCGACGCGGCGGCCGCCTGGGACCGGCTGCGGACCATCCGTACGGCGGACGAGGCGCAGGCCGCCGGGCTGGTGGCGGACGGGGACGGCGGACTGCGCCGGCAAGGGCCCGCCACGCCCGAGGCGGTGGAGCTCGCCGAACGCTATCTGCCGCTGTGCCTGGCCGGCCCGCGGGTCGCGTTCGCGCAGCTCGGGCAGAGCCTGGACGGCTTCATCGCGACCCGTACCGGCGATGCCGACTATGTCACCGGGGCGGAGGACCGCTGCCATCTGCACCGGCTGCGCGCGCTGGCCGATGCGGTGCTCGTCGGGGCCGGTACCGCCGTCGCGGACGATCCGCGGCTGACCGTACGCGCCTGTCCGGGGGACAATCCGGTGCGGGTGGTGCTCGATCCGCGGGGCCGGGTGCCGCTGCACAGCGGGGTCTTCACCGATGGTGCCGCGCCGACGCTGTGGGTGGTGGGACCGGACGCCGGCGCCGTGGCCGGGGACGCCGGCGGCGGCGTGGACGTCATGGTGCTGCCGGACGCGGACGCGTTCGCCCCCCGGCGCCTGCTGGCGGCGCTGGCGCGGCGGGGTCTGGGGCGGGTGCTGATCGAAGGGGGCGGGGTCACCGTGTCGCGGTTCCTCCAGGAGCGGGCGCTGCACCGGCTGTATGTCACCGTCGCACCGGTCCTGCTCGGCGACGGCATCCCCGGCCTGCGGTTTCCCGGCACGCGGGTGATGCGGGAGGCGCTACGCCCGCCGTTGCGGCGCGCCCTGCTCGGCGAGGACACGCTCTTCGAACTCGAACTGCGGGCGTTCGGTGCGCCATCCGGCGGACCGGCGGACGAGCAGCACGGCGGCGCCCGGGAGGCCGGCGACGAAGGCGAGCACCCCGTAGATCACGGCAGTGGTGAGGCCCTGCGCCGCGCCTAGCCCGGCGGCGCCGAAGGCCCAGGCGGCGACGCCCTCCCGCGGGCCCCAGCCGCCGACGTTCAGCGGCAGGGCCATCGCGAGCAGCGCCAGCACCACCAGCGGTACGAGTTCGGCGGTCGGCGCGGTGGCTCCCGCGACCCGGGCAGCCAGCACGAACATCCCGAGGTAGCCCGCCAGGACCGCCACGGAGGAGAGCGCGACGCCGGGCCAGACTCCGCGGGCGAGCAGGCCCTGGCGTGCCTCGGTGAGTACCGTGCGCACGGCGCGTTCGGCGCGCGAGGCGCCCCGGTGACGGCGCAGCCGGCCGGCGATCGCCACCAGCAGCACGCCTACCGTTGCCGCGGCCAGTGCGACACCGGGCGAGGTGAGGAAGCCGGCGACCGGCGCCAGGACGGGCGAGGGCCGGGCCAGCAGCACCACCGCCCCGGCGACGAGCAGGACGAACTGGCCGGCGGTGCGCTCCAGGACGACCGCGCGTACGCCCCGGCCGAGGTCACCGGAGTCACGGCCGTGGCGTACGGCGCGGTGCACATCGCCCAGGACGCCGCCGGGCAGCGCCGCGTTCAAGAACAGCGCCCGGTAGTAGTCCGCGACGGCCCCGCCCAGGGGCAGCCGCAGACCGAGGCCGCGGGCCACCAGACACCACCGCCAGGCGCTGAACACCGTGGTCAGCAGGCCGATGGCGAGTGCGGCGAGCAGTGTGGCGGCGTCGATCCGGCGCAGTCCGTCCAGGAAGGCGTCGGATCCCAGATGCCACACCAGCGCCACCAGAATGCCCAGTCCCGCGAGCAGCCTGAGCCACGCCGCCCAGCGGGACCTGTTCATCCCGCGCTCCTGGACGAGGGTCCGGGCAGCGCCAGCAGGTCGGTGTGGTGCACCGCGACGGTCAGCTCCCCCGCCGCGCACTCCTCCAGCCGCCGCCGCAGATAGGCCACCGCCTCCGGTGCCAGCTCCGGCCGCTGGGCGTGCGCGGCGCCGACCCAGCCGCGCAGCCATTCGGCGGTCAGCGCGGACTCCGCACTGCCCAGCCGCCATGCGCTGGGCCGCACCAGGACGGTCGCACCGCGCCGCTCGAAAGCCGCAACCGCCGCCGCGATCGCGTCCGGGCCGAGCAGACCGCGGCCCTGGTCCGTGCGGCGCTGATGGTCGTTGAAGGCGTCGGCGATCTCGGCGTCGAGCGGATCGGAGGGGGTCAACTCGACCCGTCCGGCGACCGAGAGCGCCAGCAGCGCCGGGCAGCCCGCGCCCACACAGGCGTCGGCGAGTGCCTCCACCTCCTCGCGGGTGAGCAGATCGAGCAGCGCGGAGGCGGTCACCAGCGAGGTGCCCGCGAGGTCGTCGGCGGTGAGGGTGGCCAGATCGCCGCGCTCGGTCGTGGCGTCAACGGGCGTACCGTCGGCGGCCGTTACGGGCATCCGCGCACCGGCGTGGTCGAGCAGCACGGGATCGTGGTCGTAAAGGACCCAGTGCTGGGGGCCGGGCAGCCGGACGGCGAGCCAGCGTCCCATCGAGCCGGTGCCGCACCCGAGGTCACGGATCACCAGCTCGCGCGGGCTCCCGGGCGGGCCGGCGGGCGGCGGCTGCGCGGCCACCCATTCCAGCAGCGGATGCAGCAGCTCGGGTGCGCGGGCCGCGGCATCGGCGCGCTCCCGCAACTCCAGCCAGCGCGGGGCGAATCGGGGCCTTCCGGTTACGTTCACCGCATGCTCCGGATCTCGTCCCGAAGCCGTTCCAGCGCTCCGGCCAGACTGTGCGACGTCATCTCCCACCCCTCCAGCATGGCACGCCGTCCGCGTGCCGAATTCTTCAACCGGTCACGCAACTGCGGATCACCCAGCCAGCCACGCAGCGCCTCGGCAAGGGCCGGTGGCCGTCCGGACGGTACGAGGAGTCCGGGCACACTGCCGTCGGGCGCCTGCCCGACCGCTTCCGGAACCCCGTCCACCGCCGTCGCCAGCACCGGAATCCCGCGTGCCAGCGCTTCGGTGATGACCATGCCATAGGTCTCGGCGTATGAGGTCAGCACCAACAAGTCGGCCGCGGCGTACCGCGCTTCCAGGTCGGCGCCCGCCTGCGGCCCGGTGAAGGCGATCCGGTCGTCGAGGCCGGACTCGGCGACGCGGCTTTGCAGTTGGGCGGTGTAACCGGGATCACGGTCGAGCCCGCCGACGCATACGCAGCTCCACGGCAGCTCGGTGACGGTCGCGAGGGCCTCCACCAGGAGGTGCTGTCCCTTGCGCGGGGTGACCGCGGCGACGCACAGCAGCCCGGTGGCGCCGTCGGTGCCCGGTGCGAGGGGCGCGGCGTCGGCTCCCGGCCTGGCGACATGGACCCGCTCCGGCGCCAGCCCGTGATGGGCGACCAGCCGACGGGCGGCCCAGTCGCTGGTCGCCACGACGCTCCCCACGGCGTGCAGGGTGCGGCGTTCGCGGGCGTCCAGCTCCGCCGCCACGTCGGGGTCGAGCCCGGTCTCGTCGGCCAGCGGCAGATGGACCAGTACGGCGAGCCGCAGCCGTGCCGCCTCCGGGACGAGGACTTCGGGGACGCCGCAGGCGACCAGGCCGTCGAGCAGGACCACGGCGTCGTCGGGCAGCGCCGCCAGGTGCCGCGCCAGCCCCGTGCGGGCCGCGGCGTCCGGCTGCGGCCAGCTTCCGGGCGCCGCGTACGGGCGCACCTGCCAGCCCGCCGCCGGGAGGTCGCGGCACACCCGGCGGTCGTAGGTGTTGCCGCCGCTGGGTACCGCCGGGTCGTCGACGTCACCGGGGAGGACGAAGTGCACCACACGCTCCGCCGCCGCGGTGGCGCCGGTACGGGTCACAGGGTGCGCTCGTACGTCGCCCAGGCGATATGCGATTCATGCAGGGTGACCGATATCCCGGCCAGCTCGCGGGCGCCCGCCCCAAAGTTGCCCGCCTCGATGCGTTCGGCGAGCCGGTCGGCGATGACCTTGGCCAGGGCCTCCGTCGAGGTGTTGATGCCGGCGAAGGCGGGCTCGTCGTCGAGGTTGCGGTAGTTCAGCTCTCCGACCACGGCGCCGAGTTCCTGGGTGGCCAGGCCGATGTCGACGACGATGTTGTCGGCGTCGAGCTCCGCACGGCGGAAGGTGGCGTCCACGATGAAGGTCGCGCCGTGCAGGCGCTGCGCGGGTCCGAAGACCGCGCCACGGAAGCTGTGGGCGACCATGAGGTGATCGCGGACGGTGATGCTGAACAAGGCCGTTCCTCCGGTGTGATGTCGGTCTCAGCGAGGTGTGGTCGTGGGGGTGAATTCCGGGCGGGTCCCCGGGGGTTGTCAGCCGCCGGCCGGCCCGTACCGGATGCGGTGGCACAGCGCCGGGAGGTCGCCGGAAACGAGCCGGGGCAGCACCGTCGGCAGGTCCTCGAAAGCGGATTCGCCGGTGATCAGCGCATCGAAGGCGGGGTCGGCGAGCAGGTCGAGGGCGACCGCGAGCCGGTCGGCGTAGGTGCGGCGGGGCCGGGCCGGGGACACCGTGCCCACCTGACTGCTGCGGACGACCAGCCGGCGGGAGTGGAAGGCCTCCCCCAGCGGCAGGCTGACCTGCCGGTCTCCGTACCAGCTCAGCTCGATGACGGTGCCTTCCGGGGCGAGCAGTTCGAGCGAGCGCGCCAGCCCCTCCTCGGTGGCGCTGGCGTGCACGACCAGGTCGCAGTCGCCCAGCGCGTCCGCGGGCAGCGCGAAGTCCACACCCAGTGCCGTGGCGGTGGCGGCGCGCACGGGATCGGCGTCCACCAACTGCACCCGGACCCCCGGGAAGCGGGCGAGGACCGCGGCCACGCCGGCGCCGACCATGCCCGCCCCGACCACCGCGATCCGGTCGCCGACCAGCGGCGCGGCGTCCCACAGGGCGTTCACCGCGGTCTCGACGGTGCCCGCCAGGACGGCACGCTCGGCGGGGACGGTGTCCGGTACCGGGGTGACGGCGCTCGCCGGGACGACGAAGTGCGTCTGATGGGGATACAGGCTGAAGACCGAGCGGCCCAGCAGGTCGGGCGGGCCTTCCTCGACGACGCCTACATTGAGGTAGCCGTACTTGACCGGTGCGGGGAAGGCGCCTTCCTGGAACGGCGCCCGCATCACGGTGTGCTGGCTCTCGGGGACGCCGCCACGGAAGACCAGGGTCTCCGTTCCACGGCTCACTCCGGAGCAGACCGTGCGCACCAGAACCTCGTCATCGGCGGGGTCCGGCAGGGCTACCGTCCGGATCTCGCCCTGACCTGGAGCGCTTATCCAAAAGGCACAAGCGACGCGCGGCATCGGGATCCTCCTGGACGCTACGGCGATGGTTCATCAATGCTGGGGATCATGAGGACGCCGTCACCCTACGCGGCGCCCTTCGAGTCCGCTACACATCCCGGGAGGCAGGGTGGCCGTACAAGAGCGCTACGACACAAGGCCGTTCGGACCGGACATTACGGCCGGTATGGGGGTGCAACTGCTGGTACTGGAGGTCCTGTGCCGAGTGTCCGGTCTGGGCACCATCGGGTGGCTCACGGGGTGTGTCTTCGCCGTCGCCACCTGGGCCGTGCTCACCGTCGCGCTGCGCCGGACGTGGACCACCTCGTTCGGACCGGCCAACCGCGTCACACTGGCCCGCACGATCCTGGTCGGCGGGGTGACCGCGCTGGTCGCGGACTCCTTCGGCCGGTCGGTACCGGTCACGGTGCTGATCGCCTTCGCCGCCGTGGCGCTGGTCCTGGACGCGGTCGACGGACAGGTGGCCCGGCGCACCGGAACGGCGACCCCGCTGGGGGCGCGCTTCGACATGGAGGTCGACGCCTTCCTGATCCTGGTGCTCTGTGTCCATGTCGCCATCCCGCTGGGCGCCTGGGTGCTGAGCATCGGCCTCATGCGCTACGCCTTTGTCGCGGCGTCGTGGGTGCTGCCGTGGCTGCGCGGCGACCTGCCGCACAGCATGGCCCGGAAGACCGTGGCAGCGCTTCAGGGCGTCGTGCTGGTCGTGGCCGGTGCCGGGATCCTGCCGCGGGCGTCGGCGGTCGCCGCCGTGGCCGTGGCGCTGGGACTCCTCGTGTGGTCCTTCGGGCGGGACGTCACGTGGTTGTGGCGGGCCGGGAAGGGGGCGGACGGAGCGCCTGTGACGGGGGTGCCCGAACAGGCCCCTGCCGCCCTCGCCGTCACGTCCCGGCGTGCCGGCCCAGATAGATGACCAGCGCCAGGAAGACCAGCAGCAGATTGGTCACGACGATGGAGAGCAACACCTGCCGCCACAGGCTGCGTCGTGGCGCCCGGTGGGCGAGCAGCACCGCACCGGGCAGCCGCGCCAGCTGGGCCCCGGGACGCACCGCGGCCGTACGGGCCCGGCGGACGCCGCAGCGCGGCGAGGTGCGGCGGCGGGCGACGCTCTCCGGGCAGGCGCGGCCGTGCCCGCGCGCCGTGCGGAGCGGTCCTCGCCCGGGGGGACGCCCCCGGCAGGGCCGTACGGTCCCCGGCCCGGAGGGCGTGGGTATGCAGGTGCGGGAGCGGACCGCCCGCCACGGCGGCGGCCCCTTACGCCTCGGTGCGCCGGCCATCCGCGATCACCCTTGTCCGGTGGTGAACGAGCGGACCACTCCCGTGCGGTGACCGTGCGCGCGGCGGAGCGAGCGGGTCATGAGACGGCCCCCACCCCGCCGGCCGCCGGCAGTGCTCCGGTCTCGGCCTGCCGCAGTTCGGTGAGGAGCGCATGCTGCCCGGCGAGCACCTCGGTGAGGACCCGGCGGGCGGCGCTCAGCAGCTCCGCGACCTCGCCTCCGGCCAGCTCGTAGACGACGGTGGAGCCACTGCGGGTGGCCGTCACCAGGCCCGAGCGGCGCAGGACCGCCAGCTGCTGGGAGAGCGCGGACGGCTCCACCTCGAGGGCGGAGAGCAGACTCCGCACCGGCATCGGCCCGCTCTGGAGAAGCTCCAGCACCCGGATGCGGACCGGATGCCCCAGCATCCGGAAGAAGTCGGCCTTGGCCTGACAGAGCGGAACCCAGGCACCGTTCATCTGCGCGCCCCGCTCCCGGGACCGGGCGCGGACCGCGCCGCGCGCACCCGTATCCGTACCGATTCGGCGAAACCGCCCACGCATGTCCTCCGCGTTCAGGCCGACCGGCCATCGCGTCATCTGTTGAATTGCGGAATTCTGCAACTGTAGACGACCGGGGCGGGCGACTTGAATGGGTGTGCCGGACAAACCGGGGCCCGTGCGGCACGGATCTCCCGGCGTGCCCCCTCCCCCGCTGCCGCCGACCTGCCGGTCCTGCCCGCCCGCCCCCGGACCGTGCTGCCGTATCTCCGTGAACTCTCCGGCGCCCGGGGGCAGTTACCGTACCTTCGGCCGGGTTCCGCGGCCGCGGCGGCCGCCGGGCGGCCCGCACCGGATGCGGACGCCGAAGCCGCGAACGGGGCGAAGCGGCGGCCTCTCCGCCCGTGGCGCATGAATCCGCTGGACAGCCCCCCGCCCTCCAACCGCATAGTGACGCCTATGACTTCACTGGTACGCCACCTCACGATCGACTGCTCCGACGCCTACCGTCTGGCGAGCTTCTGGGCGGAGGTACTGGACGGAACGCTGGCCGAGGACGACCTGCCGGGCGATCCGGAGGCCACGGTCACGGCCGCGGGCGGCGCGCTGCTGTTCGTCACGGTGCCCGATGCCAAGGCCGGGAAGAACCGGGTGCATCTGGATCTTCAGCCCCAGGACCGCGGCCGGGACGACGAGGTCGAGCGGCTGCTGGCGCTCGGCGCGACCCTGGTGGCCGACCACCGGCGGGCCGACGGGGCCGGGTGGGTGACGCTGGCCGATATCGAGGGCAACGAGTTCTGTGTGGAGCGCAGCGCGGCCGAGCGGGCGGGCTGACCTTTCCGGCACCGCCTCTGCGGGGCCGAGCGCGGAAGGGGGGAGCACGCCCGGCTGCCGGCCGGGCCTCGTGCTGTTGGGCCCCGGCCCCTCCCCGCACCCGTTCAGCGGCGCCCTCCCCGCGGCCGTTGGGGTGATCAAACGCCTCCGCAGCCCCGAGCGGGTGTCGTCGGCCGGGCTTGGCGCGTTGGTCTTCCGTGACCGTTTCCCGCGCCCGACCGTGGTTTCTGCCGACCAGCCTCGCGGCTTTCCTGACCGAGGTGGAGCCGGACGGGCCGGCTGACGACCCGTCGGACGGCCGGCCCGGTGCCGGGTCCGACACGCCGGACGGCACCCCGCCCGATACCCGGTCAGCTGATTCCGGGCCCACCGGTTGCCGGCCGTGCACCGGTGCGTCCGGAACCGCCGACGAGGCGTCCGAAAAGCCCGCTGACCGGCCCTGATCGGCAGTCCGGTGACGGGTGGGGCAGCGGACTTGACGGCGTGTCGAAAGCTGGCCGCTGCACACACCGTCATCGTCGGGTCACCACATGTGGCGAGTGCCGGTGATCGCCCATAGCTTCGCCTCATGGCGCTACGACAGATGAAATACATGGGCTGTGTCGCCGCGATGATGATCGGCGGACTCGGCGCGGCATCGCCGTGCGACACAACGCAACGACACGTCGTCCACCCCGGTGAGTCGATCCAACGGGCGGTGGACAGAGCGAAGCCGGGCGACACCGTCTTCCTCCGACCCGGTCACTACCGGGAGAGCGTACTGATCCGCAAGTCGCGGCTGCGGCTCGTCGGTGCGGGCCGGAAGACGGTGATCAGTCCGGCCGGCAAGCGGGCCGCGAACGCCTGCGGGCAGAGCGGCAACGGGATCTGCGTCGTCGGCACGGGAGGCAGACCGCTGCGGAACGTCAGCATCCGCTCGCTGACCGTCCAGGGCTTCAAGAAGAGCGGCATCTGGGCTTCCCGCACCGACCGGCTGTCCGTGCACGACGTCGCCGTGCGGAAGAACGGCGTGTGGGGCATCGCCGAGGAGAAGTCCACCCGCACCGTGATCCGGGACAACGCCGCCATCGACAACGGTGACGCGGGCATCTTCCTGGCGAACACGGTCAAGGAGGAGGGCGGGGCCACCGACACCCGGGGGTCCACGATCACCGACAACCGTCTCTCGCGTAACCGGATCGGCGTCACGGTCCGGCGGGTCAGAAACCTGATCGTCGCCCACAACAGCATCACCGGTAACTGCGGCGGAGTGTTCGTCGTCGGCGACGAATCCCGCCCGCGAGCCGGAGCTCTGACGGTCCGGAACAACACCATTCTCAAGAACAACAAGCACTGCCCCGGCAACAGCCGACTGCCGTTCATCCAGGGCTCCGGCATCATCCTCACCGGCGCCGAGCGCACCCTGGTGACGCGCAACGACATCCGGGGCCACGTCGGCAAGTCCCCGCTCTCCGGCGGCATCGTGTTGTTCCGCAGCTTCGTGAAGACGACCAACGAACGCAATCTGATCAGCGAGAACCTCGTGCTGCACAACAAGCCGGTGGACCTGGCCGACCGGGACCCCAAGGGCAAGGGAAACCGGTTCGTCCGCAACGTGTGCCGGACCTCGGAGCCGGCCGGTCTGTGCCGACGACACGGGGAGCACCGGGCGCACCCCTCTTCAACGGGAGAATAGAGGCGGAATGACCACCGTAAGTCCCACCCCCCAGCCGGCCATGCGGCTCCGGGAGCTTGTCTTCGGAGCCGCCTGTGCGGCGGCCGTACGGGCGGCGGCGCAACTCGGCGTCGCCGACGCGCTCGGCGACCGGCCCACCACCGCGGAGGAACTGGCCACCGCGGTGAAGACCGAGCCGCGGCCGCTGGAGCGGCTGCTGCGCGCCCTGTCCTGCTACGGGATCTTCGCGGAGACCGACGACGGGAAGTACGTCCACACGGACATGTCCCGGCTGCTGCGGGAGGACTCCCCCAACAGCCTGCGCTACATCTCCCTGTGGTGCACGGAGCCGTGGACCTGGGAGGCCTGGCCGAAGCTCGACGACGCGGTGCGCTCCGGCCGCAGCGTCTTCGACGACCTGTACGGCAAGGGGTTCTTCCAGTACCTGCACGAGGACGCAAGCGACTCGGCCGAGGTCTTCAACCGGGCGATGACCACCTCCAGCAAGCAGTCGGCGCAGGACATCGCCCAGCTGCTCGATCTGACCGGGGCGTCGTCGGTGGCGGACATCGGCGGCGGCCAGGGGCATGTGCTCGCCAGCCTGCTGGAGAAGCACCCCGCCCTCGAAGGCACCCTCCTCGACCTGCCCACGGTCGTCGCGCACCCGGACCCCCGGCTGGCGGACGGCGGCCCGCTCGCCCCGCGGGTACGGATCGTGCCCGGCGACTGCCGCGAGGACATCCCGGTCCGGGCCGATGTCTACATCATCAAGAACATCCTGGAGTGGGACGACGAGAGCACTCGCAGGACGCTCCACAACGTCGTCAAGGCCGCACGTCCCGGCGCCCGCGTCGTGATCATCGAGAACCTGGTCGACGACAGCCCCTCGATGAAGTTCACCACCGCCATGGACCTGCTGCTGCTCCTCAACGTCGGCGGCGCCAAGCACACCAAGGCGAGCCTGGTCAGCCGCATGGCGGAGGCCGGCCTGAAGGTCGGCGAGATCCTGGTCGTGAATCCGTATCTGCATGCGTTCGAGTGCACCGTCCCCGAATGAGCAAGGCCCGGCACGGCAGGTCGCCCGGTGAGGAACAGCATCCTCACCGGGCGACCTTGCCCTTGTCCGGGCCCGCGCGGGAGCCGGGGGATCGCCCCGGCGCCGCGTACGCGTCAGCCGCTGCCGTCGCGCTGCCAGCTGTAGAACTGCTGGGCCATCGCGTCCTTGGGGCTTCGCCAGGTCTCCGGGTCGTACGCGCTGACGAAGGCGGACAGCTTGTCGCTGACGGCGCGGAACTCGGGGTGCTCCGTCACCTTGGCGATCTCCGGTCCTGGCGGCCGGTCGGATTCGATGAGGTGCAGATACACGTCACCGAACTGGAAGAGGGTCCGTCGCGAGACGCCGACCAGATGCGGCAGTTCCGTACGGTCCGAGGCCTTGAACACCTCGGCGATGTCCGGAGCCGAACCGGGCGCCATACGAGCGACGATCAGAGCGTGATGCATCGGGGAGATCCCTTCGTCACCGCCGGGTGGCGGTCCGAACACGGCCTTGCGGGCCGTCAGCTGACTGCGGTGGACCGCAGCTCGCGGTCACGCTGCTCGATCCGGTCCCGGATGAGCTCCATCTGGATCCGGGAGTTGCGGTTGATGAGCTCGGTCATGCCCTTGTCGTCGACCGGGGCGTCGGGCTTCATCGCGAAGTCCTGGGTCCAGTGCATGGAGGTGCCGCCCGGGATCTCGGCGTACTTCCAGTGGATATCCATGTGCGCGAACGGGCCGGTCTCGACGCGGCGGGCGCGGACGGTGCGGTTCTGCCGGTCGACGACGCGCTCGGAGACCCAGCTCCAGACGGTGCCGTTGTCGTCCGGGTGCATCGTCAGCCGGAAGGTGGTCTTGTCGCCCTCCCTGGACAGCACCTCGACCGAGGCGTACTCGCTGAACAGCTGCGGCCAGTTCTCGATGTCGTTGGTGAGGTCCCAGACGAGGTCGAGGGGCGCCGCGATGGTGATGTCGTTCTCGGTATGGCCAGGCATGTCATGCTCCTGTCGTAGATACGTTGTCTTTGGCGGCTTTGACGGTTTGTGCTGTTTGCGCGGTGTTGACGAGGTCGAGGAAGTCGCGCGGCGTCTTGCAGCGCTCCGCGTCCGTCGGCATCGTCCGGCCCTGCCGGTTCTCCAGCTCGCCGACGATGCCGAGGAGGCCGAGCGAGTCCAGGCCGAACTCGGTGAAGGTCGCGTCGGGCCGGTTCGCCAGCTCCTTCGGGTCGACGGTGAGGCCGGCGGCGGACTTCATCAGCGCAGCCAGCTCATTGAGCGTCAGTTGAGCGTTCATGTGCGGTTCTCCTTCTCACGAGGGGGACCCGGAGCCCTTCCGCAGCACCATTGCTGCGTTCGAGCCCATGAGTCCCCGGCTCAGCACCAGCGCCGTCCGCAACTCGGCAGGGCGGGCCCGGCCGGTCACCACGTCAAGGTCGTGGCAGACGTCGACGACGTTGGGGGTGGGCGGCACGACGCCCTGCTCCATCGCGAGCACCGCGGCAGCGGTGTCCAGGACGGGGGCGCCGCAGTACGCCCGCCCGGTGCCGGTCTTGGGTGCGGTCACCGGGACCTGCGAGGCGTGCCGGCCCAGGGCGTCCGCGATCGCCAGCGCCTCGGCCCGGTCGGCCGCGGGGACGCCGAGCGCATCCGCGAACACCACATCGATCTCCTCCGGGGCGCACCGCGCGTCCTCCAGTGCGCCCCGGATGGCATGCGCGAGCCCGTCCCGGGACTCCTCCCACAGGGAGGCCCCGGTGAAGGTCGCGGCGTGCCCGGCCAGCAAGGCCCGGACACTCGCCCCGCGGTTCACGGCCGCCGTCTCTTCCTCGACGATCAGCATCGCGCCGCCCTCGGCGGGCACGAATCCGCACGCACCGCTGGTGAACGGGCGGTAGGCGCGGGCCGGATCGTCGAGCGTGCTCAGATCGTCGTAGCCGAGCTGGCAGACGACCGAGTAGGGGGCCAGGGGCGCCTCGGCGGCGCCCACGACGACGGCATCGGTGCCGCGCCGAATCGTGCGGCCGGCATGCGCCAGGGCGTCCAGACCGCCCGCCTCGTCGCTGGCCACGACTCCGCACGGCCCCTTGAAGCCGCCGCGGATGGAGATCTGTCCGGTGCTCGCCGCGTAGAACCAGGCGATGGACTGGTACGGGCCGACATGGCGGGAGCCCTGGCCCCAGAGCCGTTGCAGCTCCCGCTGGCCGAACTCGCCGCCGCCCGATCCGGCAGCCGTGACGACCCCCACCGCGAACGGCGAGTCGTTGTAGTCGGCACGGCCGAGGCGGGCATCGTCCATCGCGAGGTTGGCCGCCGCCATGGCGAAGTGGGTGAACCGGTCGGTCTGGACGAGGTAGCGCTCCTCGATCAGATCCGCCGGATCGAAACCCCGGACCTCGCCGGCGACCTTGAGCGGAAGATGCTCGCACCCCTCACGGGTGACGCGGTCGAGGACGCTGATGCCCTCCACCGTCGCCTTCCAGAAGGTTTCGGTGCTCACCCCGTTGGGGGCGATGACACCGATGCCGGTGACGACGGAATGACGTTCCTTCGGGGAGCTCATGATGCCCTCCCACCCTGTCGGGTCAGTACCACCGCTGACTGGAATCCACCGAAGCCGCTGCCGACCGAGAGCACCGAACGCAGCGGCAACTCCCGCGCCGTCTTGGGCACATAGTCGAGATCGCACTCCGGGTCCGGAGTTTCGTAGTTCGCCGTGGGCGGCACCACCTGGTGGGTGAGTGCCAGCACACAGGCCACGATCTCGATCGCGCCGATCGCCCCGAGCGAATGGCCCACCATGGATTTGATGGAACTCATCGGCACCTTGCGGGCATGCGCACCCAGCGACCGCTTGACCGCGGCCGTCTCGTGCCGGTCGTTCTGCTGAGTGCCCGAGCCGTGCGCGTTGACGTAGTCCACCTGGGTGGCGTCGATCCTGGCGTGACCGAGGGCGCTGTTGATCGCCTCGGCCATCTCCAGGCCTTCCTGGGTGAGACCGGTCATGTGGTACGCGTTGCCGAAGGTGGCGTAGCCACGGATCTCACAGTGAATGGTCGCGCCACGGGAGCGAGCATGTTCCAGCTCCTCCAGGACGAGTACGGCGCCGCCCTCGCCCATCACGAATCCGTCGCGGTGGGCGTCGAACGGCCGGGAGGCGTGAGCGGGATCGTCGTTGTTCGCGGACGTCGCCTTGATCGCGTCGAAACACGCCACGGTGATCGGGGAGATCGGCGAGTCGGACGCGCCGGCGATGCACACATCGACCCGCCCCTCCTCGATGGAGTGGAAGGCGTAGCCGATGGCGTCGAGGCCGGAGGTGCAGCCCGTGGAGACGGTCTGCACCGGCCCGTGGGCGCCGATCTGTTCCGCCACCGCGGAGGCGAGCGAACTCGGGGAGAACGCCCGCTCCAGATGGCGGCCGGCCGGCCGGTGGTCGACATCCCACCGTGCACCGCGGTTGCTGACGGCGACATAGTCGTGTTCCAGGCGTGTGGTGCCGCCGACCGCGGTGCCCAGGGACACCCCGATACGCCAGGGGTCCTCGGCCTCCGTGTCCAGACCGGCGTTGCGCAGCGCCTCGTCCGCGGCGACCATCGCGAACTGGATGTACCGGTCCGAGCGGGCCACCTGCTCCTCGCTCAGGCCGTGGGCCGCGGGATCGAAGTCGCACTCGGCAGCGATGCGCGAGCGGAACCCCTCCGGGTCGAAGAGGGTGATGCCACGCGTCGCCGTGCGGCCCGCGGACAGCAGGTCCCAGAAGGCGGGCACACCCACTCCGCCCGGAGCGACGATCCCGACGCCGGTGACCGCCACACGGCGGGTCATGACACCGGCTCCGTACGTTCCGGTGGTGCGGCCGGTGTGCTCTCCTCCGTGCCCTCGGTGTCGACATGACCGAGCTCCGGACGCGGGGCCAGCGGACCGAGGTGGAAGACCATACGGGCCTCCACGTCCCCGACATTGCGGAAGCGGTGCCGCATGTACGGGGGGATCAGCAGTCCCTGGTCCGGGCGCAGCGGGTGCGGTTCCCCGTCGAGGTCCACTTCGAGCGCGCCTTGGACGACGTACACGAACTCCTCGGAGTAGGGGTGGTAGTGCTCGCCGATGCGCTCGCCGGGCTGCACGAGTGCCATGCCCATGAAGCCGCTCGTGGCACCCACCGCGCTGGGCGTCAGCATGGCGCGCAGATCACCTCCGCGCCGGCGGTTGGGCTGGGTCTCGCTGAGGTCCACGATGCGTGGGCGGTGCGTGGTCATGGCTGCTTCCTCCAAGGGCGTGGTGCCGGCGGGTTGAATGAGGGGAGGGACCTGCTGCGGCCGGGCGCAGTCAGGCGCCCGGTGCCCGGCGGTCGGTGATGAGGGCCATGTCGGCGCGCTCGAGGAAATGCGCGAGCTCACGGTCGTTGGACAGGCCGCCGGCCACTTCGGTGTCGAGCAGTCGCCGCAGCACGGCCGTCTTGCGGGGGCCGCGCACGCCGAGCGCCAGCACGGGATCGCTCTCGATCGGGATCCGGAGATCGATGAGGCGGACGACCACGTCGTCGCGCTGGAAGACGGTGCTGCCGGCGATGGGGCACGCCGGGTCGTCCGCGGCCAGCTCGTCCTGGCGGGCGAGCATCTGGGCCAGCGTCATGCCGCACCCTTCCCTGGCGGGGTAGAACAGCGCATGCCGCCGGATGCCGTCGGGCTGTGCTCCGCCCGCCGCGACGTGGTGCACCGCGGGCAGTGCGGCACGGGTGAAGAACACCCGGGCGGAGTTCGGATCGCTGAGGTCGCGGTCCTGCTCCAGGTACGGGTTGATGGCCTCCTCGACGGCCCGGACCTCGGGCTGCTGGGAGATGTGCCGCAGCGCGGCGACCAGGTCGCCCTGCACCTCGACCGCGCGCACGACGCGGTTGCCGTGCATGAACAGGGAGGTGCGGCGGAGCCGCGTGGTGTCGTCGACCCGGGCCTCCGGGGAGGTGTACCCGGCGAGGATCTCCGCGACCATCGATTCGCTGCCCGGCTTCACGGTGAAGGTGAGCGCATGCCGGACCACACCGTCGCCGACGCGGGGGTTGGCCTGGAGGCGGCCCTTCGGGGGCTCGGGCGCGAGGCTGGCGATGTTCGAGGTCTCGCGCAGGACGCTGAAGCGCAGCGACCGGGTGTCCCGGACGCAGCTGTGCAGCGGCTGGACCATCTTCACGTGTTCCTCGCTGTTGACCCAGGCGAGGAACGGCGGTGCGCTCTCCCATTCACTGGTGATGAGCCACTGGGAGGGGTTCTCGATGGACTGGCACAGCTGGTCGGTGATGTGCCCGGGAACGGACGCGACCTGGTTGCGCAGGTGCTCGTAGGCTTCCAGGAAGCGCTGCTGGGCTCCTTCGTGGAGATCCAGGAGCAGCACGACCCGAAGGCGTGAGCCGTCGAAGGCTGACTGGGATATTCGTTCCGACAGCGTGGTCATCGTCTACGCATCTCCTTCGGGGCCCGACGGCCCCAGTGGTGCGTCGTCAGTTCCGGTACGAACCGGGTGACTGAGCCGGATGGTGGGGGCGGCCTGCCCGGTGTCGCGGGGGGCGTCCCGGATTCGATCGTGGCCGGGACCCACGGGTGGCGCGAGATCTGTGAGCCATGCAGGTGAACCGTGATCGAACAGGCCCTGAGCCGGGCATTCGTGCTCCATCTGCCGTAAGCGTCCCTGGAGCTGGAGCACGCAATGAATCCCACCGCCGAAGACCGGGTGCCGGTACTCGTCGTGGGCGGGTCCCTGGTCGGCCTGTCCGCGTCGCTGTTCCTGGGGCGCCTCGGTGTCAGACATCTACTGGTCGAGAAGCATTCGGACACCTCCCGCCACCCGCGCGGCCGGGGGAACAACGTCCGCACGATGGAGCTGTTCCGGGTGGCCGGGGCGGAGCAGCCGATCCGCGAGGCCGCCTCGACCCTGGCCGACAACCACGGGATCCTCCAGACACCTTCGCTCACCGGCGACGACCAGGAGTGGCTGTTCAAGGAGATCGACCCGGGCGGCGGGCTGGCCCGTATCAGCCCGTCCGCCTGGTGTCTGTGCAGCCAGAACGACCTCGAACCGGTACTGGTGCGCTGTGCCCGCGAACAGGGTGGTGACCTGCGCTTCTCCACCGAGCTGAGCTCTTTCGAGCAGGACTCGCAGGGGGTGCGGGCGACCCTCAGGAACCGGGAGACCGGCGAGCTCACCATCGTGCACGCGGACTACCTCATCGCGGCCGACGGCCCCCGCAGCCCGGTCCGGGAGCGGCTGGGCTTCGGGCAGACCGGGCCCGGCGACCTGTTCCACAACGTGAGCATCACCTTCCGCGCGCCTCAGCTCGCTGAGGTCGTGGGCGACCGCCGCTTCATCGCCTGCTACCTGACCAACCCCGAGGCCGACGGCGCCCTGCTGCCGGTGGACAACCAGGCGGACTGGGTCTTCCACGCCCCCTGGCACCCCGACCGGGGCGAGACCCTGGAGGACTTCACCGACGAGCGGTGCATCGACCACATCCGCCGGGCAACGGGCGTACCGGACATGGCGGTTGAGATCACCGGCAAGGCGCCGTGGCACGCCGCGGAGCGGGTCGCCGAACGGTACGCGTCCGGCCGGGTCTTCCTCGCCGGCGACTCGGCCCACGAGATGTCCCCCACCGGGGCGTTCGGTTCCAACACCGGTATCCAGGACGCACACAACCTCGCCTGGAAGCTCGCCGCCGTGCTGAACGGCTCGGCGGGTCCCGAGCTGCTGGAGACGTACGAGGCGGAGCGGCAGCCGGTGGCGCGGGAAACCAGCGCCCGCGCCTCGGCGCGCTCCGCCGAGCACAGCCACCCGGGGTATGCGCCGGCGCCCGGCGCGGGCGGTGGCCGGCAGCGCGGGGTGCTCACCGTGGCCCTGGGGTACTGCTATCCGCAGGGCGCGGTCGTCGGCGCCGACCCCGAACTCCCGGTGGTGCCCGACCAGATGCGGCTGACGGGCGAGCCGGGCACCCGCGCCCCGCACATGTGGCTGCGGGCCGGCGGCGAGCGGCGCTCGACCCTCGATCTGTACGAGAAGTCCTTCGTCCTGCTGACCGGCTCCGAGGGCGAGATGTGGCGCACCGCGGCCAAGGGTGCCGTCGAGCGGTTCTCCCTCGGGCTGGACTGCTATCTGATCGGCACCGGGCCGGACGACGATCTGGCTCCTGAGGACGGCGTCGACTGGGCCGAGAAGCACGGGACGACGTCCGAGGGCGCGGTGCTGGTGCGCCCCGACGGTTTCGTGGCGTGGCGGGCCGAGGGACGGGTGGCCGACCCCGAGGCGGCGCTCCTGGAGGTCCTCGAAGCGCTGCTGTGCCGGAGCTGACCCGCCCGGCCCGCTCCGTTCCGTTCGAACGGAGGCGGGCCGGGTGCGGTGACACACGGGGCTGCTGATGACGGAGGGGCCGGTGGGACATCCGCCGGCCCCTCCGGCGCGCGAACGTATCTTCTGCCCGTCACCACCGCAGGGGCATCTGGGGACCGTCCCGGCCGCGTCCCGCAACTCGGGGACCGATTTCCGGTTGAGTCCGGGCATGGATGCCAAGAAGCCCGCGTCGCACCCCTTTCAGCGCATCTCCCTGCCCCACCAGCCCCCTGCGCTGCCTCCCCCCGCCCCGCAGGCGCGCCGTCCGGCCGAGGGGGAGACGCCGATCTTCGACCAGCTGCTCAAGGAGTGGCGCTCGGGGGAGATCCGGCCGGTCGTGTCCTGGCCGGTCGACGATCCGGGGAAGATCAGGACGGGCGCCGCTGTCGGGACGGATGATGGCCGTCCGTATCCGCGGACCCGTGACGAGGAGCATGACCGTGAGCCTGTACGACATCCCCCTGCGCACCCTGACCGGTGAGCCCGCTTCACTCGCCGACTACCGGGGCAAGGCCCTGCTGGTGGTGAATGTGGCGTCCAAGTGCGGTCTGACCCCGCAGTATTCGGGTCTGGAGCGCCTTCAGCAGCGCTACGGGGACCGTGGCTTCAGTGTGCTGGGCTTTCCCAGCAACCAGTTCGCGGGCCAGGAGCCCGGCACCGCCGAGGAGATCGCCACCTTCTGCTCGGCGACGTACGGCGTGAGCTTCCCGCTGTTCGAGAAGACCGATGTCAACGGCGAGGACCGGCATCCGCTGTACGCGGCGCTGACCGGCACCGAGGACGCCGAAGGGGCGGCCGGTGACATCCAGTGGAATTTCGAGAAGTTCCTGATCGACGCCCAGGGCCAGGTCGCCGGCCGCTTCCGGCCGCGCACCGAGCCGGAGGCCGAGGAGCTGGTCAGCGCTATCGAGGCGGCCCTGCCGGCCTGATCCGTGGGCGCGCCGCTCGCCGGGCGGTGGGCGGGGGCTGCCCGCCGGGCGGCGTACGGGGCACGCGGTCGGGCCGGGCGCGCGGTCGGGCGGGGCGCGCGGTCGGGCCGCGGAGGAGCGCCGGTCAGGCAACGGCGGTGCCGGCGGCGTCCGTGAGCCCGGCTGATCCGGTGGGCCCGGCTGATCCGGCGGGCCCGGCCTCGTCCTCGGCGCCGGCCTCGTCGGAGACGACGTCGAAGCTGCCGGTCAGCCCCGTCATCCGCAGCAGCCGCGCGACGCTCCCACCGCCGGAGACACCGGTCAGCCGCAGCCGGCCGCCCCGCTGCCGCGTCCGGTAGCGGGCGCGGCTGAGCAGGGACAGTCCGGCGCAGTCGATGAACGTGACCGCGCGTACGTCGACCACGAGGTCGACGCCCTGGGTACCGGTGATCTCGTCGAGCCGGTCGGACAGCACCGACACGGCGAGAATGTCCAGCTCACCGCGGAGTTCCAGCACGGTCGTGCCGCCCGCGGCGTGGCTGGGCCCCACGAGTCTCGGGTAGTACTGACCTTCATCCATCGGCCCGGCCCACTTTCGTGCCGAGGCGCGGGATATGGCCACGCGTCTGCGGCGGAGACGTTCGGTAGGTGTGGGGGGCGCCCGGCGCAATCCGGGCGGGTCGGCCCGTTTCCGGGTCGTCGGTGGTGCGGAGGTGTGGCGTCTGTGTCCCTGCGTTTCTGCTGCTGTGCCCGTAGTCGTCTACGGCTTACCCGCGCTCCGCGCCCTCAAAGTTCCGGCGCACGCCAGAGCTTGAGGTTGTCTCAAAGTCGCCCCTTGCGGGCGTGGCCGAGATAGGTGACCAAGGGCCTGGCCTCGCGGATGAGTGCCCGGGTGACGGCGGCCTCGCTGCCGCCGTCGGCGAAAGGGCCGCTGCGGCGCGCCACGACCACGGAGACCGCCACCCGGCCGCCCGGCCCCGACGGGTTCCGTCCGGGCCCGGCACCGAGGTGATCGGCCCCGCTGACCAGGTGATCGGCCCGCTGACCGCCTCCCGGGCACCTCCCTCGGACCACCGGCCCGAGGGCACCCTAATAACACTCTTTCGGGCGAATTAGACTGTTCGAACCGCCCGAATGTGAGAGGTGTGCCCTGAAGCCGTCGGATCCTGCGGGAGAGCTCCCCGCACGCACCACGCAGAGCCTGCGCGAGCTGGCCGGCGGGCCGATCTCCCGGCTTCCGCAGCTCTTGGAGGCGATGGTGGCGGTCGGCTCCGACCACGACCTGCACCGCGCGCTGGGCCGTCTCGCCGAGACCGCCGCCGCCCTCACCGGCGCGCGCCACGCCGCCCTCAGCCTGCACCACGAGGACGCCGACGGGCTCGGTGGTCCGATCACCCACGGCCTCTCCCCCGAGGGCGAGCCGCCCGCCGGAGGCTCCCTGGAGGTGCCGGTCCAGGTGAAGGGCGAGCTGTTCGGCACGCTGTCCGTCGCGGGGAAGGGCTACGGCGAGGAGTTCGGCGACGCGGATCTGCACCTGGTGCGGGTGCTGGCCACCGAGGCCGGTATCGCCCTGAGCAACGCCCGGATGCACTCCGCCGCCCGGCAGCGCACACGCTGGATCGATGGCGCGGCATCCGTCACCACGGCGCTGCTGGCCGGACCCGAGACCGGCTCGACGACCACGAACGCCCTCACCGTCGTCGCGGACAAGGGCCGTGAGCTGGCCGAGGCGGCGACCGGGGCGGTCCTGCTGCCGCACGCCGCGGGCGGTATGGAGGTCGTGGCGATCTCGACCGTGCTGTCCGAGGACGTACGGACCGAGGCGTACCGCGGCAGGATCCCGCCCCGGAGCCCGGTCGTCCACCAGATACATGCCGGGCTCGCGGTCTTCTCCGACAACTTCGCCGACGACCCCCGCTCGATCTCCCCCATATCGCGCCACTACGGCCCGGCCATGCTGTTGCCGCTGCGCAGCAACGGACGGGTGCTGGGCGCCCTCGCGCTGTGCCGGACGTCCGGCGACCGCCGCTTCGGCCACACCGAACGGACCCTGGCGAACCAGTTCGCCGCCCAGGCCGCGGTGGCGCTCGTCCTGGCCGACCGGCACCGTGACCGCGAGCGGCTGGCCGTCTTCGAGGACCGCGACCGCATCGCCCGCGATCTGCACGACCTGGTCATCCAGCGGCTGTTCGCCACGGGGATGCTGCTGGAGACCGCCCGGCGCAAGGCACTGGTGCCCGAGGTGCAGGAGGAGGTCGCCCAGGCGGTCGATGAGCTGGATGCCACGATCCAGGAGATCAGGACGGCGATCATCGCGCTTCAGCAGGGACCGCCCGGGGCGCCGCCCGGCCTGCGCACCCGCGTGCTGCGGGAGGCCGGCGCGGCCACCGCGGCGCTCGGCGCCCGCCCCTCGGTGCAGTTCACCGGCCCCGTCGACGCGCGGGTCGACGACCAGAGCGGCCGGGAGCTGGTGGCCGTGCTCGGCGACGCGCTGGCGGCGGTGACCGCCTCGGCGTCGGCACGGCCGCAGCCGACCCGTGTGGAGATCGCCGTGGACACCACCGCCGCGCTCCCCGACGGCCGACCGGGGATACGGCTGACGGTGACCTGCCCGGCCGGCGCCCACCGGCCCGTGACCTGGGAGCGTCCGCTCCAGGGCGGGTCCGGGGCCTGATCCGCCGGGCGGCCGCGGTGATACGGCGCGACCCCCGGACCCGCGTCCGCCCCTGGCCGCTCGTCCAACATCCGCCCCCGCAGGCCGCGTTGGCTTCCCAGCCGCGCCGGCGCCCTCGCTGCGTCCGCCCTCGACGACGCTCGCGGCCGCCGGCGTCGCGCCACAGTGGTGGGCCGGCGGCGCCGCATACGACCGCGTACGCGGCGGGCGTCCCCGGGCCGGGACGTGCCCCGCACGCCCCGGAGGGTGATCGCGCCGGAATTGCTTGACCTCAACATTGGTTGAGGTCCTAGATTCCTTGTATGTCGCCGGTCAGCACGGCGATCCGTGATGAACCGGCACACTGGAGGCCACCATGGATATGGAAGTCACCGCCTGGCATTCGCTGCACAGCACGATGACCGCTCAACAGGGCCGGCGACGCTTCTCCCGCGGCACCCTGCGCCGCATCACCTCATTCGCCCGCCCGCACCGCCGCCATCTGGTGTGGTTCCTCGTGCTCAGCACCGTGACCGCGATGCTCGCGGTGGCCACCCCGCTGCTCGCGGGCCGGGTGGTGGACGCGATCGTGGGCGGTGGCTCGTCGTCCCTTGTCATCAAGCTGTCCGGCCTGATCGCCGTGATCGCGGTCGCGGAGGCGGGTCTGGGGCTGGTGACCCGCTGGCTGTCGGCGAGCATCGGTGAGGGGCTGATCCTGGACCTGCGGACGACCGTGTACGACCACGTCCAGCGGATGCCGGTCGCCTTCTTCACCCGCACCCGCACCGGCGCGCTGGTCAGCCGTCTGAACAACGATGTGATCGGCGCCCAGCGGGCATTCAGCGACACGCTGTCCGGGGTCGTCAGCAACATCGTGACGCTGCTGCTCACCCTCGCGGTGATGCTCAGCCTGTCGTGGCAGATCACCGTGATCGCGCTGGTGCTGCTGCCGGTGTTCGTGCTGCCCGCCCGCCGGGTCGGCCGGCGGCTGGCCGATCTGCGCCGGGAAGGCGCCGACCACAACGCGACGATGGGCACGCAGATGACCGAGCGCTTCTCCGCGCCCGGCGCCACCCTCGTCAAGCTGATGGGCCGCCCGGTCCGTGAGTCCGCCGAATTCGCCACCCGGGCCCGCCGGGTGCGCGACATCGGGGTCCGTTCGGCCATGGTCCAGACGTACTTCGTCACCGCCCTCACCCTGGTCTCCGCCCTGGCACTGGCCGTCGTCTACGGCCTGGGCGGGTTCCTCGCGCTGCGCGGACAGCTGGAGCCCGGCGCGATCGTCTCGCTGGCCCTGCTGCTCACCCGGCTCTACGCCCCGCTGACCGCGCTGTCCGGCGCACACATCGAGGTGATGAGCGCGCTGGTCAGCTTCGAGCGGGTCTTCGAGGTGCTCGACCTCAAGCCGCTGATCTCCGAGAAGCCCGACGCCCGCGAGGTCCCGGAGGGTCCGGTGTCCGTGGAGTTCGACGCCGTCCGCTTCGGCTACCCGTCCGCCGACAAGGTCTCGCTGGCCTCCCTGGAGGAGGTCGCCACCCTCGACACCCGGGGCGGTGAAGAGGTCCTGCACGGCATCTCCTTCCGCGCCGAACCCGGCCAGATGGTCGCCCTGGTCGGCTCGTCGGGCGCCGGCAAGTCGACCGTGGCCCAGCTGCTGCCGCGGCTGTACGACACCGACGCCGGTGCGGTCCGGCTGTCCGGGGTGGATGTCCGCGACCTGACCGCCGCCTCGCTGCGCGACGTCCTCGGCATGGTCACCCAGGACGGGCATCTCTTCCATGACTCGATCCGCGAGAACCTGCTGCTGGCCAAGCCGGAGGCGACCGAGGAGCAGCTGTGGGACGCGCTGCGCCGGGCGCGCCTGGAGGAGCTGATCGCCGCGCTCCCCGACGGTCTGGACACCGTCGTCGGCGAGCGGGGCTACCGCCTCTCGGGCGGCGAACGACAGCGGCTGACGATCGCCCGGCTGCTGCTCGCCCACCCCCGGGTGGTGATCCTGGACGAGGCCACCGCCCATCTGGACAACACCTCCGAGGCGGCGGTGCAGGAGGCGCTCACCGAGGCACTGGACGGCCGTACCGCCCTGGTCATCGCCCACCGGCTGTCGACCGTACGGGCCGCGGACCTGATCCTGGTCGTCGAGGGCGGACGGATCGTCGAGCGCGGGACGCACGAGACCCTGCTGGCCGCCGACGGACGCTACGCGGAGCTGTACCGGACACAGTTCACCGACTCGGAGGACCGGCGGGAGGCCGCCGGGGAGGCCGTCGGGGATCCCACAGAGGAAGTCCGGCGCACGGATCCCGGCCCGGATGCCGTGCCGGAGTCGGCGCTGGTGACCTGACGCCGCGCCGGAAGGCCCCTGCCTCTTGGCGGGGGCCTTCCGGATGCCGAAAACTGATGCGATGACGCAGCGCGCGGAACACTCCACGGTCATGGACCGCCTCGCCCTCGACGATCTGATCACCGGGTACGCCATCGCCGTGGACGACGGTGACTGGCCCGGCTATCTGGCCCTGTTCACCCCGGACGGCCGCGCCGACTACCGATCGGCGGGCGGCATCGAGGGCGGCACCGAGGAGATCGCGGCCTGGCTCGCCGACATGCTGCGGCAGTTCGCCATACGGCAGCATCTGATCGTCAACCGCCGGATCACCCTCGCCCGCCGGGACGGTGCGCCCGGTGACACGGCCACGGTCCAGGCCGACTACCTCAACCCGATGCGGCTGGCCGGCCCCGCCATGGATACCGAGGACGGCCCCACCTCCCCCAACTACACCTGCGCCGGCCGCTACGAGTTCACCGCCCGGCGCACCGCCGACGGCTGGCGGCTGACCGGGGTCGTCGTCCACGAGAAGTGGCGTCAGGTGCGGTCCGGCGGTGACTGACCGCCCCCGCCGCCCGTCGCCGCCCGGCTCGGCCGTTGCGGCGACACCCCTTTCCTCGATCGGCCCGTCCGCGCACACTGGCCGTCCGACCGGCCGGAAACGGCACCAGGGAGGCCGCATGGACAGCGCGATCGGCCGACAGGCACGGTGGCTCGCCTCCCCCTGGGCCCGGGGCGCGGCCGCCGCGCTCGCCGGCGCGGTACCGGCCCTCACCTTTCCCGCGCCGTCCTGGTGGTGGCTGGCGTATGCCGCCCTGGTGCCCTGGCTGCTGCTGGTGCGGTCGGCGCCGACGTACCGGCGGGCGGCGCTGGACGGCTGGCTGGGCGGCACCGGCTTCATACTGGCCGTCCACCAGTGGCTGCTGCCGAACCTGCACGTCTTCATCCTCGTGCTCGCCCTGCTGCTCGGGGCGCTGTGGGCGCCCTGGGGCGTGCTGGTACGTGCGCTGCTGGGCGGTGCGCCCGCCTCACGACGGCCGACGCGCGAGGGGTCTCCCCCGGCAGGGCCCGCGGGAGCTTCCGGCGACGGGCGACGGCGGGTGACGGGCGGGCGGTGCGCCGCCGCGCTGGTACTGGTGCCGTCGGGCTGGCTGATGGTCGAACTGGTCCGCTCCTGGGAATACTTGGGCGGCCCATGGGGGCTGCTCGGCGCCAGCCAGTGGCAGGTGCCGCCCGCGCTGCGGCTGGCGTCGATCGGCGGCGTGTGGCTGGTGAGCCTGCTGATCGTGGCGGTGAACACCGCCCTGGCCGAGCTGATCGCCCGCCCGGCGGCCCGGCTGCCCGCCGTCGCCGGGCTGCTGGTGTGCGCGCTGGCGGGCACCGTGGCCTGGTTCTGGGCACCGGTCCCCCGCCCCGCGGGCACGGTGCGGATCGCGGTCGTGCAGCCGGGCCTGACCGGCACCCCCTCGGCGCGGCTGGCCCGGAGCGAGACCCTCACCCGGTCGCTGGCGGGCCGTGAGGTGCGCCTGATCGTCTGGGGCGAGAGCAGCCTCTACAAGGATCCGGCCGACCACCCGGCGCTCGCCGCCCGCCTCACCGCCCTCTCCCGGCGGACCGGCGCCGAGTTGCTGATCAACGCCGACTCCGCGCACGCCGAACGGCCGGGCATCTCCAAGAGCGCGGTGCTGATCGGTCCGGACGGACCGACCGGGGACCGCTACGCCAAGATGCGGCTGGTGCCCTTCGGCGAATACATACCGTTCCGGTCCGTGCTGGGCTGGGCGACCCGGGTGGGCAAGGCGGCCACCAGCGACCGGCTGCGCGGCACCGGCCAGGTGGTGATGCCGGTCGCCACCGCGGGCGGACTGCGCGTCGGGCCGCTGGTGTGCTTCGAGACCGCGTTCCCCGACATGAGCCGCCATCTGGTCCGCGACGGTGCGCGGGTGCTGGTCGCCCAGTCCTCGACCTCGACGTTCCAGGAGAGCTGGGCGCCCGCGCAGCATGCGTCGCTGGGTGCGCTGCGCGCGGCGGAGAACTGGCGGCCGGTGGTGCACGCCACGCTCACCGGCATCAGTGCGGTCTACGGGCCACGGGGCGAGCAGATCGGCGAGCGGCTCGGTACCGACCGCAGCGCGGCGGCGGTCTACGACCTGCCGCTGGCCGAGGGCACCAGCCCGTACACCCGGTTCGGTGACTGGGCGGTGTACGGGGCGATGGGTGCGCTGGTGCTCGCCGCCGCGTACGCGGGACTGCGGGCGCTCAGCAGGCGGCCTGCCCGAGCGCGTCGGTGACCACGCGTTCGCACAGTTCGTGGGTGCGCAGCGCGTCCTGGGCGGACGGCTGACGGCCGGCCCGTACGTCGTCCAGGAACGCCAGCACGATCTGCTCGATACCGCGCTGCCGGGCGACCGGGACCCAGTCGCCGCGCCGCCGGATGCTCGGCTGCCCCTTGTGGTCGATGACCTCGGCGAGATTGACGACCTGGCGCTTGGTGTCCTGCCCGGAGACGTCGAGGACCTCCTCCGCGGAGCCGCTGAGGCGGTTCATGATGCCGAGGGAGGTGAAGCCGTCGCCGGAGAGCTGCAACACCACGTGCTGCATCAGCCCGTCACGGATCCGGGCGCGCACATCGATGTGGTCGATCTCGCCGGGAGCGAGGAACCGCAGGGTGTCCACGACATGGATGAAGTCGTCCAGCACCAGTGTGCGCGGGTCCTCGGGCAGCCCGATGCGGTTCTTCTGCATCACGATCAGATCGCGGGCGTGGTCACGGCACTGGGCATAGGCGGGCGCGAAGCGGCGGTTGAAGCCGACGGTGAGGCCCACGCCCCGCTCCTCGGCGAGCGCGACGATGCGCTGGGATGCGGCGAGTTCGTAGGAGATCGGCTTGTCGACATAGGTCGGGACGCCGGCCTCGATCAGCCGGGTCACGATCTCGGGGTGGGCGGCGGTGGCGGCGTGCACGAAGGCCGCGTCCAGGCCGGTGGCGAGCAGCGAGTCCAGGTCCGCGTGGAGCTGGTCCGCGGGCAGCCGGTGGCCGGCGCCGACGCGTTCGAGGGTGGCCGGGGTGCGGGTGTGCAGGTGCAGTTCGAGTCCCGGCTGGGTGCCCAGTACAGGGAGGTACGCCTTCTGGGCGATATCGCCGAGTCCGATGCAGCCGACCTTCACTCGTGCTCCTTGGGTTGTGCCGCGGCCCTGGTGCCTCACGTGCCGGAAGCATACGTGCCGGCCGGCGGCCGCCAGTCGGCGATCCCGTCCAGGGGCCGCAGCACCAGATCCCGCGCGAGGCGGGCGGTGGTGGCCATCAGCGCGGCGCGCAGCACGCAGGCCGGCCGGGAGCGCCAGCTGGTGACCCGGCCGATCCGCCCGGCACGGCGTACGACCTCCATGGTGCGCGGCAGCCGCTGCCGGGTGTACGCGGCGAGCGCCGCGGCCAGGCCGGCATCCGGTGCGGCGAGGTGCGCCAGCACGACGGCGTCCTCGATGGCCTGGCAGCCGCCCTGTCCGAGGTTCGGGGTCATCGGGTGGACGGCGTCGCCGAGCAGGGCGACCCGGCCACGGTGGAAGGCGGGCGGCCGGGCGGCCGCGGTGTAGACGACATTGCGGAGCACGGCGGCCGGATCGGCGGCGGCGAGGAGGTCGGGGATGGGGTGGTGCCAGGTGCCGAAGCGGCGCAGCAGCTCGGCCCGTTCTCGCCGGTGGTCTGCCAGGCGGCCATGGCGCGCACGGCATCGCCGGCGTCGAGGGTGTCCAGGGCGCGCTGGGCGTTGGGGGCGAGGGCGATGCCCGCTCCGCTGCGCTGTGCCGCCGCTGGTTGCCGGGCAGCGGCGACGCCCCGGCGCCGGCCCCCGCCCCGCGCCACTCGCAGGCCCGAGCTGCGGGCGGTCTACGACGGGGCGGGCCGGGCCTTCCGGGGACCGGTGGTGGCGATGCTGGCGGCGGCCGGCTCCGCCGATCCCGAACGGCACACGCTCAGTGTGGTCGCGTGGTGCGACGGGGTGCTGTTCTCCTGCACCGCGGGACAGTTCCATGCGGCCGTCCCCACCCGTGACGCGCTGCGCACGTCGTGCACGGAGCTGCTCGACGGGATGCTGCGGCGATGACGCCGGCCCCGCACCGGCCTACGGGGTATGGCCCGCGAGGCCGTCGAGGCGCAGCTGAAGCCGGTCGATGGCGTCCCGGAGCCCCTGGCGGTATTCACCGTCGGCGAGGGCGTTGACCGAGACCCGGGCGCGGCGCAGCTGGGCGCGCGCATCGGCCGGCCGGTCCAGTGCGGCGTAGTCGGCCGCGATATTGAGGTGCAGTGAGGGGAAGAACGCCCGGAGCGCGACGAGGGGGTGGCGGGGGCCGGGGCCGTCGGCGACTTTCGGCTCTCCCTGGGCGGCGGCATTCCCGGGCCGTTCGGTGACAAAGCCCTCGGCCGCCTCCAGGGCCCTGAGGTCCCAGTCCAGTTCATCCCTGGGATCGTCCTGGGTGTCGGCCATGTAGTGGGCGAGGGTGCAGCGGTGGAAGGCGTCTCCCTGGGGCCCGATCTCATGCCACAGCTCCGAGAGACGGTTGCGGGCTTCTTCCCGGTCGCCGGCGCGATGCAACATGATCGCCTGGCCGATCCGGGTCAGCACCCCGTCCTCGGGCGTCGCCTCCCGCCGCTTCTCCACCACCGCGCACTCCGTTATTCGCTCACCACGGCCACTGCCGCTCCCTCGACGCTAACCGCCGGACGGGACCTGCGCGCGGTGTGCGCGACGCACCGGGTGGTGGGGGCCGCCCGCCCCCGGCCGACCGGGCCCGGCGGCTCAGCCCAGGTCAGGGATGCGCCAGTCGATCGGGGCATGGCCCTGTGCGGCGACCGCCTCGTTGATCTGGGTGAACGGGCGGGAGCCGAAGAACTTCTTCGCCGACAGCGGGGAGGGGTGCGCGCCCTGCACCACGGCATGCCGCTCCTCGTCGATCAGCGGCAGCTTCTTCTTGGCGTAATTCCCCCACAGCACGAAGACCGCCGGGTCGGGCCGGGCGGCCACGGCGCGGATCACCGCGTCGGTGACCTTCTCCCATCCCTTGCCCTTGTGCGAATTGGCCTCGGCCTCGCGGACCGTGAGAACGGCATTCAGCAGCAGCACACCTTGCTGGGCCCAGGGCATCAGATAGCCGTTGTCCGGAATCGGGTGGCCCAGCTCCTCCTTCATCTCCTTGTAGATGTTCCGCAGCGACGGCGGTGTCTTGACGCCCGGCTGCACGGAGAAGCACAGGCCGTGGCCCTGGCCCGCACCGTGGTACGGGTCCTGGCCCAGGATGAGCACCTTCACCTGGTCGTAAGGCGTCGCGTCCAGCGCCGCGAAGACCTGCTCGCGGGGAGGATAGACCGGGCCATTGGCCCGCTCCTCCTCGACGAAGTCGGTGAGCTCCTTGATATAGGGCTTCTCCAACTCCTCGCCGAGGACCCCGCGCCAGGACTCGGGCAGCATGTCGGTCACCACGTCAACAACCTCCGGTGTGCGTTGCGTTCTCACTCACAGAACCTACCGGCGACCACTGACAACGCGGTCCGCGGGCCGCTGCCCCCGGCCGGAACCGGCACCCTGCCCGCGTCAGAAGGTATGTGGCGAGCCGGACGCACAGGACGGGATCCGAGCCCGGGAGGCCGCGCCACTCCGGCAACAGCCCCTCCGTACGGGAGCAGGCAGGCACCTGCCCCAGCGTCCCACAGCCGCCCGGCGTCGGGCCGGGGTGCCCCGCCACGTGGCCGGGAAGCTCCTCGTCAGTGCGCTGACGCGCGTGGTGCCGGCCCTGATCAGGACCGGCACCACGGACTCTGTCTCTCGGAGCGCACACCGGGGCAAGGCCTCGTCAGGGCCCCGCCCGGCCGTCAGACCCCGGCGTTGAGGAACAGGCCGCCGTCGACGACCAGCGTCTGGCCGGTGATCCAGCCCGAGGCGTCGGACAGCAGGAAGGCCGCGGCCCCGCCGATGTCCTCCGGGACGCCGAGCCGCGCCAGCGGGTAGCCGGCCGCCGCCTCCTCCTCGCGGTTCTCGTAGAGCGCGGCCGCGAACTTGGTCTTGACCACCGCGGGCGCGATGTTGTTGACCCGCACGCCGGGCGCGAACTCGTGGGCGAGCTGCAGCGTCAGATTCACCATCGCGGCCTTGCTCATCCCGTACGCCCCGATGAAGGGCGAGGGCGCGAGGCCGGCGATCGAGGTGATGTTGACGATGGCGCCGCCGTTGTCCTTCTGCCATGCGTGCCAGGTGCGCTGCGCGAAACCGAGCGCAGAGACGACATTGGTCTCGAACACCTTGCGCGCGACACCCAGGTCGAGGTCGGCGATGGGGCCGAACACCGGGTTCGTACCGGCATTGTTGACGAGGTAGTCGACCCGGCCGAAGGCCTCCATCGCGCGCTCGACGGCGACGGCCTGGTGGGCCTCGTCGTGCGCCTTGCCGGCGACCCCGATGACCCGGTCGGCGCCCAGCTTCTCGGCGGCCTCCTTGAGGGCGTCCTCGTTGCGGCCGGTGATGACGACCCGGTCACCGCGGGCCACCAGGGCCTCGGCGATGCCGTAGCCGATGCCTCGGCTGGCTCCGGTGACCAGCGCCACCTTGCCGGAGGGCTCCGGGAGCCCGCTGTTCTGCTCGGTCATGTCCCGTACTCCTGAAGTCGGTGGGCGGTCAGTTGAGCGGGCCGCCGGCGACGTACATGACCTGGCCGGAGACGAAGCCGGCCGCATCGCCGGTGAAGAAGGCGATCGCGTTGGCGATGTCCTCGGGCCGGCCGACGCGCTGGACGGGGATCTGGGTGGCGGCCGCGGCCTGGAACTCCTCGAAGCCCATGCCGACGCGCTCGGCGGTGGAGGCGGTCATGTCGGTGACGATGAAGCCGGGGGCGACCGCGTTGGCGGTGACGCCGAACTTGCCGAGCTCGATGGCGAGGGTCTTGGTGAACCCCTGGAGACCGGCCTTGGCCGCCGAGTAGTTGACCTGGCCGCGGTTGCCGAGCGCCGAGCTGGACGAGAGGTTCACGATCCGGCCGAACTTGGCGTCGACCATGTGCTTCTGGCAGGCGCGGGACATCAGGAACGCACCGCGCAGATGCACGTTCATGACCGTGTCCCAGTCGGTCTCGCTCATCTTGAACAGCAGGTTGTCGCGGAGCACACCGGCGTTGTTGACGAGGACGGTCGGCGCACCGAGCTCGGAGGCGACCCGGGTGACCGCCGCCTCCACCTGCTCGGCGTCCGAGACGTCGCAGCCGACCGCGATGGCCTTGCCGCCGGCCTTGGTGATCTTCTCGACGGTGTCCTTGCAGGCCGCCTCGTCGAGGTCGAGTACGGCGACGGCGCGGCCCTCGGCGGCCAGGCGGACGGCGGTGGCCGCGCCGATACCGCGGGCCGCGCCCGTCACAATGGCGACGCGCTGCTCGGTGGTGGACATGCGGGTTCTCCTCACCCTCGAAACCTCGACAAGCGGTCCGCACCGATCCCGTAGGTGAGCAACCGCTTAGTACCCTGAGCAGGGCTGACGCTAGAAGCCCGGCAACGCGCTGTCAACGCTCCACCACTGCGTCGTTGCCCACCTCACCTGCGGCGCATACCGCCACCTGGTGCGATCGCGCCACACGACAGAGCGCCCGGACCGCCACAAGGCGGAACCGGGCGCTCCGAACAGCACTCCCCCACGGTCTCAGCGCACCAACAACTCCAACAGCCGCTCCACCTCGGCGGCGGGGTCGGCGGTCAGGCCGGTGTGCACCGGTCCCGGCTGGACGATGGTGCTGCGCGGCGCCATCAGCCAGCGGAAACGGCGCCCGGCATCGTCCCCGGCCGCCTGTCCGGCCCGCTCACCGCCCTGGCAGACACCCTCGACGGCACCGAGCGCGGCCCGCACCCCGGCCACGTCGGTCGTGGGGTCCAAAGCCAGCAGCCGGGCCTCGTCCAGATAGGTCCTGGCCTCGACGAAGCGCCGGGCGTGGCAGTACACGACGACACCGGCATTGATCATCTCGCCGCGCTCGACCCGGGGCACGACCTTCAGCAGCGCGTACTCGAAAACATCGCGTCCGTTGTGCAGACCGGTCACTTCACTGCCCTCCGTGTCAGCCTTCCGGCCAGCCATTCCGGTGCCTGCGAGGGCTTGTCCTTGCTGGGCTCCCCCAGGGTGATCCGGTCGCTGATCGTCCGGGCGCGCGCCAGCAGCGTGCTCACATACGCCCGGCGCAGCGCGTCCGGGGAGTCGAAGCCGGGCTCGTCGGCCAGCCATTCGTCCGGGACATCGGCCGCGATCCCGGTCAGCAGCTCCTCGGTGATCAGCGGCGCGAACTCCTCGGCCGCCGCCGCGATGTCCGGCGCGAAAGTGGCCAGCACATGGTCGGAAGCGTTGTACGGCCGGACCGAAGCCTTCTCCGCGCTCGGCCAGTTGTGGTGCCAGATCATCGCCGCGCCATGGTCGATCAGCCACAGCTCGCCGTGCCAGACCAGCAGATTGGGATTGCGCCAGGACCGGTCGACGTTGTTGATCAGCGCATCGAACCACACCACACGGCCGGCCTCGCGGGCACTCACCTCGAAGGCGAGCGGATCGAAGCCCAGCGATCCGGGAAGGTAGTCCATCCCCAGATTGAGCCCACCGCTGGCCTTCAGCAGCTCCTGGACCTCCTGGTCCGGCTCGCCCAGCCCGATGACGGGATCGAGCTGCATCCGCACCAGATCCGGCACCCGCAAGCCGAGCCGCCGCCCCAGCTCTCCGCAGATGACCTCGGCAACGAGCGTCTTCCGCCCCTGCCCCGCACCGGTGAACTTCATGATGTAGGTACCGAGGTCGTCCCCCTCGACGATCCCCGGAAGCGAGCCGCCCTCACGAAGGGGCGTGACATAGCGGGTCGCTGTGACTTCGGTCAGCATTTTCCCAGGCTATAGGACTGCCCGACCTTACAATCCACACCTCCACCACGACATGCAAACGCACAGAGTCAGCCACACTCAGACTTGGAGAGAATCCGGAGAGTTTCGACCGGCCTGCAGATCACCCTGCCTCCCGAGTATTCCGTCAAAGACAGTGCGGCCCTTGCTCCCGGCCTCCGGCATGAAGTGAGCATAGGAGCCGAGCGTGACCGGACGGCGAGCCGGTCACCTCACCGAGCTGTACGACCGCAAGGAGCTGGAGGGGCGGCTCGGCACCGCCCGCTTCGGCCTCGCCCTCGACGTGACGGACCACGCCGCCGGGGTTCGTCTCGTAACCCGTTTCGCGATCCGTCCGGGTGTTGCTGGAACCAGCGTGGGCCAGGCGCCCATCGCCGCCGCATGCCCGCCCTATCCCGGCCCCGTCCCGCCGTGGATGCGCCGTGATGGCGGGCCGAGAGGGCGACACCGGCGGGCTCTCGCGAACCCGAAGATCGACGAGCGGGAAGCGCCGGCCTCGATGCTGGGCTGCGAGCCGTATCTGGCCACCGACCGGCCGGGGCCGCTGGTCATCGTGGACAAGGGCTGCGCCTCCAAGGAGTTCGAGAACGACCTCGCGACACGAGGTGCTGAACTGCTACGGCCGCCCCTCAAACGGGAGAAACACCGTAAGGACGAGTCGCTGCTGTAGCCAATACGGCAGCTGTTCGAGTCGGTCAACGACACGTCGAAGGGGCAGTTGGACCTTGAACAGCACGGCGGACGCACCTTCGAAGGCGTCGCCGTCCGGGTCGCCCAGCGCAACCTCGCGATGGCCGAGGCGATCTGGGACAACCGCAAGGCCAACACCCCTGTCCTACGGGCGCTGACCGCATTCGATCACTGACCGCCATGGCACCGCGCCTCGTGTGCAACCAGCGACAGGATCTCGTCGAGCAGGGCTTTCACGGGCGGCCGGTGTCCGGCCCAGTCCAGCCGGCCACGCCGACACACGCCTCGTTCCCCTCGGCGTCGGCCAGCACCCAGTGCGACGGCGCGTCGGCATCATTCACCAGGCGGCCGCCGGCCGCGAGGGCCGCCGCCGTCCGCGCCTCGGCCTGGTCGTACGGCACCCGGACATCGACGTGGACCCGTTGCGTTGCGGGCTCGGTGCGTCCATGCGCTGGAAGCAAAACGGTGCCCCGCGGCGATGCGGGTCGATCAGGTCTTCACCACTGTTCGCGCGGTCCTGGTACCCGAGCAGGGCATGCCAGAAGGGCACCACGTCCGGACTCGCACGTCGGCGCCCGCCCGGACGACCGTCGGGACGAGTGGCCCTGCCGGAATGATCCGGTAACCCGTCCTCCGCTTGTTTCGCTCACGGAGATTCCGCCGAGAGCGTGCGCCCATGGTCCCGGACACGGCCGTGCGGCACAGTCACCGTCATGAAGCTACTGATGCTGGGCGGTACGGAGTTCGTCGGGCGGGCGGTCGCCGAGGCGGCGCTGGCGCGGGGTTGGCAGGTGACGGTCTTCCACCGCGGCAAACACGCGCCGCCGGCGGGCACGGTGGCCCTGCACGGCGACCGCGGGGCCGCGACCGGGCTCGCCGCCCTGGAGAAGGGCGAATGGGACGCGGTCGTCGACACCTGGAGCGGAGCCCCCTCGGCGGTGCGGGACACGGCGCGGCTGCTGGCCGGGCGGGCCGGGCGCTATGCCTACGTCTCCAGCCGCTCGGTGTACGCGTATCCGGCCCCGTACGGGCTCGACGAGGACGGGCCGCTGGTCGCCGGATCCGCCGACGACACGTCATCCGACGACTACGCGGCGGCCAAGCGGGGCGGTGAACTGGCGGCGACCGAGGCGTTCGGGGACCGGGCGCTGCTGGTCCGCGCAGGGCTGATCCTCGGACCGTACGAGAACATCGGGCGGCTGCCGTGGTGGCTGGGCCGGATCGCCCGCGGCGGCCCGGTCCTCGCGCCTGGGCCACGGGAGTTGGCGCTGCAGTACATCGACGCCCGTGATCTCGCCGAGTGGACCCTCGACGCCCTGGAGTCCGGGATCGGCGGGGCGTACAACCTGCTCAGCGAGGCGGGGCACGCCACGATGGGCGAGTTGCTGGAGAGCTGTGTGCAGGTCACCGGCGCGGACGCGGAGCTGCGTTGGACCGCTCCGGAGGACATCCTCGCCGCCGGTATCGAGCCCTGGACCGAGCTGCCGGTCTGGCTGACAGCCGGCGAGCTCCAGGACGCGCTCTACGGCGCCGATGTGTCCAGGGCCCTGGCCACCGGGCTGCGCTGCCGCCCGGTCGGCGAAACGGTCGCCGACACCTGGGCCTGGCTGCGGTCCCTGGGCGGCACGGCGCCCCTGCGTCCGGACCGGCCGGCGCCCGGCCTCGCCCCGGAGAAGGAAGCGGCGGTGCTGGGGTAGCGGTGCGCTGGGGCAAGTCTTCGCCGCAGCGACGGGGACAACGAGTGGCTCCGGGCAGAGGCCGCACTCCAGCGCCCCTGTGGGGAGCTTCTGGGGGGCCGGTCCCCCGTCGGGCTCCTCACGAACCGAACCACCAGCCGGGTGGGCAGGCCGGCCTGGCCTGCCCACCAGGTACTCCCCCGCCCCTGCCCCGTCTCGTCTCCCCCCGGCCCGGTCACGTCATGGCGCGGGACATGACGGTGCCGGCAGCGACGCGGTAAGGAGGCCGTGGTCACCCCGGGGGGAGGGGCGATCCATGCCGGGGCAGGGGTGGTGGCGCGCTCGTCGGGCTACGGCGGAAGCGGGCTCCCCGGGACCGCCGCTGCTCCGAGCGTGCCGTTGGAGGCGTGGCCGCTCACACGTAGGTGTATCCGCCGACGACCGTCGTGCTGCCGGACAGCGTGGAGACCACGACCGGGACGTTGCCGAGCGCGCCGGCGGGGGTGAAGCCGACCAGCGCCGTACCCGACGCGTTGACCGAAACCCCCGTCGCCGCAACCCCGTTGAACGTGACCACCGCCCCGCTCAGATTGCTCCCCGTGATCACAAACGCCGTACCACCCGCCGTACTGCCCGACGACGGCGACAGCAACGTCACCACGGGCGGAGGCGACGTGTAGGTGAATCCGCCGGCGACCGTGGTGCTCCCGGCCGGTGTGGTGACGACGACCGGGACGTTGCCGACGGGGCCGGGCGGCGTGGTGCCGGTGAGCACCGTGCCCATGGCGTTGATGGACACCCCGGTGGCCGGTACGCCGTTGAAGGTGACCGTCGCGCCGGTGAGATTGGTGCCGATGATCGCGAACGCGGTGCCGCCCGCGGTGGAACCGCTGTTGGGCACGAGGGCCGTGACCGTCGGGCCGCTCGGCGGGGCGATCAGGTAGGTGTAGCTCACCGAGTTGGTGTTGCCCCTCGGTGTGGTGGCGATGACCTGGACGGTACCCGCGGTGTGCGGGGGTGCGATGACGGTGACCGAGCCGCCCGACGGGTCCTGGGCCACGATGGTGGCGGGAATGCCGCCGAACGTGACCTGGCTGGTGCCCTGTAGTCCCGCCCCGGTGAGCAGGACGGTATTTCCTCCGGTGGTCGGCCCGGAATCCGGAATGGCCTCGTAGAGCCTCGGATATCTGGGCCAGTTTCCGCCGCCCCCGTCCCCGCCGGGCCAAGAGCCCGGGGACTGCGGATTTCCTTGCTGCTGTATGACTGCGGACATGGTTTCTCCCTGAGCAGCCGCCGCGCCGTCTCCCTTCACAAACCCAGTTGTGAACGGGGGTATTCGGGGCGGAAGTTGCTGCCGTCGAATGGTGGATGCATGCGACGGTAAGGTTCCGGAGAGGTCGGAAGAAGGCGTGTACGTGGCGGCAATGACGCGTTCGGCGATCAAAATGACAATACGTAGATGAGCGTCGCTCCTGCATTCCGGACCGGCGTGCGCCCGGTGTTACGCCACTCCTTTCGCGAGCCGGTCGGCACGAGCACCGGGTGCGGGCCGCGGACCGCCGGCCCCGCGGAAGGCTGCCCTCATGAGCTGGGCCCGGGGACGCATACCGCTCTCGTCCCCGGGCCCGGCTCCTCGTTCGCCCCCTCGGCCGAGGGGCTCGGCGCTTACTGGTGATAGATGGTCGCGGGCCAGTCGGCCTTCCAGTTCCCGTCGCCGAACTGGAGGTTGACGGAGCACCTGCCGGTGTCGCCGTCACAGTTCAGACTGTTCGCCGGCACGGGAGCCGCAAGCCGTGCGCCGTCGGCGGACCGGAGCGCCTGGTGGAAAATGGTCGCGGGCCAGCTCGCCCGCCAGTAGCCGTCGCCGAACTGCAAGTTGGCGACGCACTTGCCGGTGTCGCCGTCGCAGCTGAGGCCCGTTACGGGCACGGGAGCGCGATAGGCGGACCGGGCAGCCTGGTGGAAGATGTTCGCACCCCAGCCGGCCTTCCAGTTGTTGTCGCCGAAGCGGAGGTTTGCCGTGCACTTGTAGGTGTCGCCGTCGCAGTTGAGCGCGGTCACCGGAACGGGAGCGGCAACGGCCGGACCGGCCAGTCCGATCCCCAAAGCCGCGAAAGCCGCGCATGTGCCGACGATGGTGCGTCGCATAGCCGTGTCCTTCCGTCGGTGGGCGCACGGCGCGCCCGATCCCAGAGAAGGATTTGCTGATTTCCTGCTGCACGAAGCCTGCACGTAGCGGCCTTCAACAGAAGGTATGAACACCCGTACCGACGAACGATATCGGCGCTGCGCGCGCTGGTGACATGGGTGGTGAACAGCGCATTTGTTGTGGACTCGGGGGAGTGAAGAGGGCGCATTGCAAGGCGCGCCGCACGGTGCACCGCACGTCGGGCGATATCGCACGGCCCATGCCCGGGGCACATTCCGGGCTTCCGCGGCCGACTCGGCGGACTGGGCTTCCGTGCGTGGCGTTCACGGGGATGAGAGCACCATCCCGGCGGGTAGGTACTCGGGTTCGCGCGGGCGCAGCGAAGCCGCGCGCGTGCGGGGTGCTCACGCGGCCTGAGGGGGACGGGCCACTCAGATGTCGACCAACTGCGCGTACTCCTTGCCGAGCTGCGACATGGCGTGGTCGAACTCCTTCCGCGAGATGGCCTCGTGCAGCGTGCCGAGGACCGCACGGACACCACGGGCGGCTTCCGGCTCGGTCAGGCCGGTGCGTTCGCCCACCCTGCGGATCGACTCATCCGGCCCGAAGACCTCCATCTCACCCTGACCCCGCTGCTCGAGCGAGGCGCGCAGGGGCTCGGGCAGTTCGAGGGCCAGATCGCGGGCTTCGCCGCTGCTCAGACGAAGGGCGAGGGTCTCGAGAGTGGCGCGGGTCAGATCGGCCGCTTCCTGCCGCGAGAATCCCGTTCGATTCGCCACCGCCCGGAAGAACTCCTTGTCGTCCATGCGAGCCTCCACATCGGAATCGAGGGATGAGCGAGGGAGGCAACCTCACTCACCACCTTGCCACGCACACACCCCACGTGCGAGGCGCACCGCAGGCGGTCGCGGTCAGCGGTCAGCGGTCAGCGCTAACCCGGGATCTCGGCGTGGTCGCGTCGGGCCGACGCCGGAAGTCTGATCACTTGCGGCATTCGGCCCGGAACCACGCCACCCAGACATCACAATGTGCACATGGGTGATGACTGGAAGCGACAGATCGACCGGCTCCACGAAGGCCTGGTACGTCGCGACGATCCGACCGAATGGGTAGCCGAGGCCGACGCCGTCGATGCCTCCTACCGCTACCCCCACCTCACACTCCGCGGCCCGGTCTTCGGCCTCGCCGCGCGCCACCCCGAACCCGGCGCCGACTGGCGGCTGTTGAGACCCGCCATCGGCGGCACACCCCAGGAAGCCCGGGACAGCCTCAACTCACTGCTGTGGTTCAAGGCGAAGGACGACACCGACGATCCCCGCCGGCGACGCGAACTCCTCAGCGCCGTCTCCGTACTCGAGCACGAACCCGTCGACGAACTGACCGTCCTGGGCGTGCGCTACCGCGTCGTCCGCGGGGACGAGTTCGCCCGCAGCGGCCCCGGCGGCCTCGAACCTCCACGTCCCACCGACCCACCATCGACCGACCCGTCCTGGGAAGGCCGTCACGAAGTGCCCTCACGTGACCTGGACTTCGCCCTCACCCCGGACAGGGACGACGGCTTCATGGCCGGTGCCATGAAACTGGCGCTCAAAGGATTCGCCTATTCCGGCCCGCGGTTCCCCGCCGACGTACGGCTCGACTCCGAGCGGGCCGTCGCCTCCCACCCCGACGTCACCCTCCTCCCCGTCGGCTTCGGAGTGGTCGAACGCCACGGCCGCGGATGGCTGCCGAAAGGCGCCCTGATGCCCACACCGCACGACGCCCGGCGGCTGCTCTTCGACGGGATGACCGAGTTCTGGCCCCTGCTCCACAAGTTCACCGACCGCCAACGAGCCCAGTACGCCCAGGCTGCCGAGCAGTTCAAAGCAGCCGGCCAGGCCGACGAAGCACGCGTCGGCGACGCCCTGTTCCGGATCTGCCGTATCGAGCGCATGGTCCGGTCCGGGCCCGACGGGCCGGAACCACCGCGCCCCTCGGACCAGGACGACTACGGCCCGACAAAGATCCATCCCACGATGGACGAGGACGGCACCGTCCACCACGGCAACTGAACACCGGCGAGCCCGGCGGCGCCCCGGCGAAACCGGCCGAAACCGTCCGTCCGGCGGCCCGCTCCGCAGGAACCGCGGACCGCCGCACCCCCATACGACACGCGACACTCCGGCACCTTGCGTGAACCGGTGGCACGTTGTGCGTACGCGTGCCAACCTTCTGTAATCAGCCGACGACTGTCGTCGCTGACATCACAGTTGCTGTCATCACAGTCGCTGTCTTCACAGGGGGCCGAGCAACGTGGCGGAACGTCCGTTGGGGATACAGGGGATCGAGGCCCTGTACGAGGAGTGTCGCACTCGCGTACAAGACGGCAGGACCGCCGATACGGGGCGCGGACTGCCCGCGATCGTCCTCGTCGGGCCGCGCGGCAGCGGCAAGACCACGACGCTGAACTGGCTCGGCTACCTCGGGTCGCGGCGGCCCCACGCATACTTCGACTTCGGGTCCGCCACGCCCCGTAGGCCCCATGAGGTCGCCGGCCGTCTGGCGTACGGGCTGTCGCACCGCTTTCCCCGGCAGACGCCGCTGGTCTTCCCACGGCTGACGCTGGGCCTGTTCGTGGTGGCTCCCGAACTGTCCTTGGACGCCACGGATCCCGAGCGGGCCAAGAAGCAGTTGCGCCAGGCGCTGCGCGGGCCCCAGGAACCCAACGCCGCGGGCGACCGGGTCGCCGCGGTCGCCGGGCTGTTGCAGGACCTGAACCTGGTCCGGATCCCCGGCGTCAGTCTGCTGGCCAGTCTCATCCGGCAGCCGCCCAGCATGCCGCTGCGGGTGACCCGGCACACCGGATTCGCCTGGTATGCCGGTCCGCTGGCCGCCCTGGACGCCCTCGTCGAACTCAACCAGCTCAGCAAGAGCGAGGAGCCGGCGGACCGGGCCGCGGTGGACCGGCGGCTGTGCGAGGCGTTCCTGGCCGATCTGCGCGGCGAGTACGCGCGACGCCAGCGCGACCGCAACTGCGTGGTGCTGCTGGACAACATCGACGCTCCCGGCGGACGGGAGTTCCTGGACCTGCTGATGGAACTCCGGGACTCCAGCGGGGAACCGGACCCGCTGCTGGCCGTGGCCGCGGCGGCGAACGTCGGCCGGGTGCCCGCGATGTTCGCGACCGGACCGGCGGGCGTACGGGTCCGCGCCCCCGAGGAGGCCGGCCACGCCGACTGGGTACGGGCCATCCCGGACCCGCCGCCGAACCGGTCCTGGCGCTGGTACTGCGTCCAGTTGCGCGGTCTGACCGCCGGGGAGACCGCCCAACTCGGCACGAACATCGCCGGGCGGCTGCCGGAGGCGCCGCTGCTCGCGCACCAGCTGACCGGCGGGCATCCATGGAGCATCCGGCAGCTGCTGACCGCCTCGGCGCGCCTCGTGGGCCGTGAGGAGCCGGAGACGTTGCTGCGCGCGGTCCTCTCCAGCACCGCGCCGTCCGCGGAAGGCGCTGACGAAGGGCCGCTGCTGGAGGAAGAGGCGCGGCAGTATCTGCTCCGTGATCTGACCGACGACCAGCATCGTGCGCTCGTCGAGTGCTGTGCGGCCCGCGAGTTCGACGCCGCATGCGACGCGGGGCTCCTCGACCGCTTCCAGCTGCACACCCGCGATTCGCTGGCCCGGGTGGTCGCGACCCGATTATGGCTGACCGATCCGGTCCCCCAGGATGCCGAGGCACGCGGCGGCCGGGGCTCCGGATACCTGGAACGCGTCCATCCGCACCCGCTGCGCGGCAGCTCCGTCCTGCACCCGTGGCTGCGCCTGCTGCTGTTGCAGGAGCTGGCGGCCCTCCCGGACCGCTGGGACGCCGTCCACGGAAAGCTGCGGACCTGGCACGCCCACCACGGCCACCCGCTGGAAGTGCTGTATCACTCGCTTGCGCTCCACCGGGCGGACGACGTCATCGAGCATCTCGCCCGGCGTCTGGTCGAACTCTCCGATACGGACATCTGGCTGTACGAGCTCTACACGATCACCGCCGCGCCGCTTCGTGTACCGGTGGTGCCGGAACAGTCCGCCACGCTGCGGCTGGAGCAGCTGGCCGCCGACCTCGCGCCCCGCTCGTTCGCGGAGCACACCCCCCTGACGCTGCTGGTGGTCGGGCTGTGGCTGGCGTCCGATCCACGCAATCGCCTGCCCGGGGCGAATCCCGAGCTCAACCGCACGATCAACGCGATGCTCCAGGACCTGGCGATGCGCTCCGTCCCCCGTCGGATCGGGCTCATGCACGAGGCCGCCAAGTACGTGTGAGCGCACTGGAGCACCCGTCCCCTAGGAGCTGGCACATGCATCTGCCCCCGCAACCCGCCGACGACCTCCCCCCTTGGTGGAAGGGGTGGCGAGGAATCGCCACCCTCGTAGTAGCGCTGGCCCTGATAGCCGGCGGGCTCTGGTTCTTCTGGCCGGTCGAGGAGGACGACAGCTGCGCGGCGGACCAGCCGGGTCTGCACTGGGCCGGTACGGGGCCGCTGCGGGAGTGCGTCGGCATCACGGACGAGAAGGCGTTCTCCTTCGACCCCCGGCTCAAGGGGATCACCGACCGGATCGCGCAGGAGAACAGGCGGGTCCGCGCCCAGTGGGAGAAGCCCGCGTCCGGGAAGAGCCGCCTGCCCTACGTCAAGGTCGCCGTCCTGTCGCCCCTGACGGAGAGCGACACCAGCGCGCTGCCGATCGGGGAGATCCGCTCCAGCCTGGAGGGCGCCTTCATCGCGCAGTGCCGGGCGAATGCCTGCCCCGCACTCTCCACGACCAGCTCCACCGGCATCCAGGGCAAGACGCCGCTGATCCAGCTGGTCCTGGCGAACGAGGGCCGTAACGAGACGCATTGGAAGCCGGTGGTGGACCAACTGGCCGGCCTGGTCGACGACGCGCACCCCCTGGTCGCGGTCACCGGCATGGGCGTCAGCATCCCGGAGACCCAGGCAGCGGCCACCGAGCTCAGCCGGCTGAAGATCCCCGCGATCGGTGCGGTCCTGACCGCCACCGACCTCAACGCGCCACGTCTGTTCAAGGTGTCCCCGTCCAACGTCGACTACGCCAAGGCGCTGCGCCGCTATCTGGACGGCTCCTCGCTGAAGGGGCGCCACGGCTACCTCGTCTTCGACAGCAGGGACGACAACTACGTCAAGACCATGCGCAGGGCGTTCGACGAGGAGTTCGGCGACTACATCGGCCGGCGGCGCGCCTCGTTCGTCGGCACGACCGGCCACCAGCCGGCCGGCGTTCCCAGGCTCTTCTACAACGCCGTCAACAACATCTGTCTGACCAAGGCGGAAGTGATCTTCTATGCGGGGCGCGACCGCGATCTCGCCGATCTCGTCCGTGCCCTCTCCACCCGCAGTCAGTGCGGTCATGACACACCGATCACGGTGATGACCGGGGCGACCGGCACCTTCGCGCAGGGAAAGCAGGTACGGGGGCTGCTCAAGAGCAACAAGATCTCCATCCTGGACGTCGCCGCGACCAACCCCGCCCAGTGGACGAGTGGCGTCCATGCCCCGTCCGGCTTCAAGCCCTTCCATCAGGCCCTGCGGGATCTGAACTACCCCGACTCGGTGCTGGACGACGGGTACGCGATCATGCATCACGACGCCGTGCTGACCGCGATATGGGCCACCCGCAATGTCACCGGCCAGACCGGCAAGGAAGCGCCCGACGTCCAGGACGTGTACAACGAGATCACCAATCTGCACGACGCGAGCACCGTTCCCGCGGCCGGCGGAGAGCTCAGCTTCGACGACGCCTCCAACGGCTGGCCGCACAACAAGCCGGTGCCCGTCATCCGGCTGCCCGATCCCCTCAAGGATCCCGGCCCGCCCTATCTGGTGCCTTGACCCCCTAGGGGGTGTCTCTCCCTAGGGGCGCAGCACGGCACCGCAGCGTTGAGCGGAGGCGTCTGACCTGGGCTGCTGAAGCCTGTCAGGCGCCCTCGCGCGCGTCGGCCCGTAACCGAGCGCTACGGGCGCCCTCTTGAGGAGGCGTCAACTCGGGTGGTTAAACTTTCCAGTACCGACGTGGCGGTGCGACGTCGAAGCGAAGGGAACTCGATGGGAGACGGGCTCAAGGCCGACATCGGGTCGTTGCGTACGGGCGGCACCGACTTCGACCGGATCGGCAAGGACTACCAGGGGCTTGTCGACACCTTGCAGAACGGGCTGACCTCCCTGGAGGGCCAGGGCACCCCGCCCTGGGGAGATGACGACCTGGGGGAGAAGTTCGGCGTCGTCTACGAAGGCCTGCGGGACGGCATGTACGAGTCGATGGGCCACCTCGCCGCGAAGTTGCAGGAAATCGGCGGCGGACTGAACAACATGGCCAAGAACCACGAGGCCGACGAGAACTTCAATGAGTCGATGATGAAACAGCATGTCGCGAACGAAGAGGCGGAGAGCCGACTGATCTCCCAGTTCACACGGCCTGCCGTCTAGGCTCTGTCCGGGCCTGTCCGTCCCTGAAGGCCCGTTCGCGCCCCCTCCGCCGACAGACCCAAGGCCTCGTACCGGCTGCTCAGTTCTCTCGCGCTTGATGTCGCCGTTCCGAATTGCCCGTCCTTGATCCGTCCCTGCCCGCACCACAGCCAGCCTGGAGAACGCAGCCCGTGTCGTTGATGCTGCCGGACGCACTTGAGTGGGTCCTTGAAATGCTCGGGTTCAACTGGCCCACGGCGGACGAGGACAAGTTGATGGAATCCGCCCAGAAGTGGCGGGATTTCGCAACCGGGGTGGAGGATCTCCAGCATCAGGGCGTCCAGGCGGCGGGCAATGTGCTGTCGCAGAACTCCGGCGACTCCATCGACGGTTTCCACACCACGTGGGAGAAGTTCGCGGGCGGCTCGGGCTACTTCGCCGACGCCCGTAGTGCCGCGAACTCCATCGCCGTCGCCCTGGACGCCGCGGCCGGACTCGTCATCGGGATGAAAGTCGCGGTGATCACCCAGTTAGCGATCCTTGCCGCGGAAATCATCGCGGCTCAGGCAGCGGCACCGTTCACCTTCGGATTGTCCGAAGTGGCGGCCGTGGCCGCGACCGCCGCGACCCGTGCGGTCGTGCGGAAGATCATCAAGGAAGTTGCCAAGCAGCTCCTCGACGCGGCCTTGGAGACGGCGAAGGAACCCGCGGTCTCGGCGCTTCAGGCCATGATCTCGGATGTCATCGCGCAGTCCGTGAACATGAGCTTCGATGCACAGAACGGATTCGACGCCGGCCGCACGGTGAAGAAGGGCGCCGAGGAAGGCGTCAATGCGCTGAAGAACTCCGGCCAGACGTTCGCCGAGTCGCTGCGTGACGGTGCGGGCGCCAAGGCCGGACACCATGTCCGCAATGGGATGGAGTCAGCGGCCGGGCACCACTCCGGTGGGGATTCCGGTCACGATTCCGCTGGTGATTCCGCTGGTGATTCCGGTAAGGGCTCCGGTGGTGAAGGGGAGACCGGTAACGGTTCCGGCAAGGGCAGTTCGGGGGCGGATTCGGCGTCCGGCACCGGGGCGTCCGGTGGGTCCGGTGGGTCCGGGGCCGGCTCAGGGGCTGGGCCTGGGGCTGGGGCTGGGGCTGGGGCTGGGGCTGGGGCTGGGGCTGGGCCTGGGGCTGGGGCTGGGACCGGCTCGGGTGGTTCGTCGTCCTCGGGTGGGTCCTCGTCCTCGGGTGGGTCCTCGCCGTCGAGTGACTCGTCGTCCCCGGGGACTTCTGGGACTGACGGTTCGTCCAGTGGTGGCGCTTCGCACAGCGGCAGTGGTGCGGGCAGCAGCGGCCCCGGCACAGGCGCCGGGACTTCCACGAACTCGGCTCCCGTTGGCGACACGGGTTCTCCGGCCGGCGCCCACAACAACCCGGTTTCCGACGGCGGTCACTCCTCGGACGGCGGCGGCCAGTCCGGGCTTTCGCATACGGGCTCCGCGCCTCCGAGCCAGCTGACTCCGTTCGACGCGGGATACCGCGATGCGCAGGGCGGCGGCGACACGCCGTCGGGCTCCCCCACCGACTCCTCGCACTCGTCCGCGCCGCCGGTGGCGTCGTCCTCGGCGTCCCCCGACTCGGGCCCCTCCGCCGACTCCGGGCCGTCCCGGCCTGATGCCTCGCCGTCCTCCGAAACCGGGGCCCGGCCGGACGCGTCACCGTCGCCCGAAACCGGAGCCCGGCCGGACGCGTCACCGTCGCCCGAAACCGGAGCCCGGCCGGATGCGTCACCGTCGCCCGAAACTGGAGCCCGGCCGGATGGGGCTCGTTCCGCCGATTCCGGGCCGGGTTCGGTGCCGGACTCCGGCGCGGGCCCGTCCCCGGACTCGGGTGCCCGTCCCGATGCGGGCGGTACGCCCGACACCGGCTCTCCTCAGAACAATGCCCCGGCTGCGTCGGAGTCCTCCCGTGGCGACGGTTCACCCTCCCCGGATGCGGGGCCACGACCGGATAGCGGGGCGCCGCGATCCGATGAGGCGGCACCGCGACCGGATGACACGGCACCGCGATCGGACCACGGGTCGCCCTCCCAGCCGTCCTCCCAGCCCATACATACGGACAGTTCACCCACGTCCGACGCGGGCAACCGGCCGGACAACGCGCCTTCACCGACGCCCGCTCCTGCTGACGGCGCGACCGCCCACGCCGACGGGCCGCCCTCCGGTCCGGTGCATCACGACACCCCCGGTGCCGGTGACTCGGGCCCCGACGCCGGCCAGTCGCCGCAGCATGTGTCGTCGCCCTCCTCGTCCCCGTCCCCCTCGCCGTCACCGGATGCGGTGAGCCGGCCGGAGGCGAACGTCCCCTCCCCGACGCCCGCCCCGGATAACGGCCCGACGCCCACCCCGGATAACGGCCCGGGTAATGCCCCGACGGGATCGGACTCCTCCCACTCGCCGTCGCAGCACGACAACGGCAACAGCGCCAACGGGAACGGCGGCCGTGTCGGTGTGCCTCCGGGCGCCATGCCTCATGCGGCCGCGAACGCCTCCCCCGCCCCCTCCTACGGCTCGCCCCAGCAGCACAGCGCCCACCAGCCGAGCGACGACAGCGACGTCACCACGCACACGGACAGCGCGACCACCTTCGCGCCGCCTCCCACCGGTGTGCCGTCCACATCGCAGACCGGCGGCGATCCGTCCAACTCCTCGCCCGCTCCCACCGCTTCCACCGCGCCGCCCGGCGTGGCCATGGGCGGTGGCCCCGTGCCCGGCCCGAGTGCCCCTGCCGGCGCGCACGCTTCAGCAGGTGCTCCGCCCGCCTCCACTCCCCCGCGCTCCTCACCGGCCGGCCACGGCACCCCGCCCCGCAGCGCGCCCGCCCGGGACCCCCGCACCGCGCCCTACGGTGATCCGCGCAGCACTCCCCCACGTCAGCGGCCCGGCTCTCCCGACCCCCAGTCGTCGCGTCCCCGGCCCACTCCTCCGCGCGCCGACCCCCCTCGTACCGAGCAGCCGCGCGGCAACGAGTCGTCCCCGCAGCAGCCGCAGACTCCACCGCCGAACAAGGGACCGGAGCAGCACGGCCCGGAGCAGCACGGCCCCGGCCAGAGCGCTCCGGACCCGCGCACCCCCGATCCGCAGCACCCGCGGGGCGACGACACGCAGGCCGCGCCGGACCACGACACAAAGACACCGGAGCCCGACAAGCCCGACGCCGACACTCCCGACACCGACAAACCCGTTGCCGACAAGCCCGGTCCCGACTCCGAGCACCAGGCCGACGATGCCGACTCCGGCGACAAGGACTCGCCCGACGCGGACCGCACCGCGGACTCGGACCCCACCGCGGACTCGGGCCCCAACACGGACTCGGGCCCCAACACAGACGTGGACTCCGATGCCGACTCCAGCCCGGCGCCGGACTCGGACTCCGACACGGACTCGGGCCCGGAGCCGGACTCACACTCGGACTCGAACCCGGACACGGACACGGACACGGATGCAGACTCCGACTCGGACTCATCAGAGTCGGACGCCGCGCCCGACGCGCAGGACAACCGGCCCAGTCTCCAGGACATCCGAGCCGGTATCCAGGAGGCCCCCGGTGGCCTGCTGCCGCCCGACACCGCGGATCAGCAGGCGCTCGTGGCCGCCAGCCCGCGGAACGACGACGGCACTCCCCAGCGCTTTCCCGATCCGTTCGGGGACTGGGCCCAGTTGCAGAACGACGGCGGTACGAATGTGCCCGGCCGTTCCAACAACTGTGCCGACTGCAGCCGTTCGTTCCTCGAGACCTGGTACGGAAACCCGCAGGTCTCAGCGCCTCGCACCCCGGACCTCGATGCGGACGGGAGCCCCGACCGCTGGTCCCCGGAGACGGATGCCAACGAGAACATCATCGACTGGACCGGCGCGCCGCACTCCTACGCCGGCACCAGCCCCGACGGTCACGCCGCGATCGCCCAGGACCTCCTGAACGCCGGTCCGGGCTCCTCCGCGATCGTGCAGGTCAACTGGGACGGGGGCGGAGGCCATGCGTTCAACGCCGTCAACCACGACGGTCGCATCGTGTGGGTGGACACCCAGAGCGGCGAGGTGAGCGAGCAGCCCATCAACACCGACGGTGCCACGGACGTCTTCTACATCCCGCTGGACGCCGACCGGAATCCGCTCCATCCCGCTCAGGACCCGGCAGCCGATGCCGACCCGTCGGATGACGCCTCCTCCACCTCGACCCAGTCCGAAGGCGCCCACTCCACATCCGACCAGCCCGACGGCTCCGACTCCGGCGGCGCCCACTCCCCATCCGATCAGTCCGACGGCGCCCCGTCGGCCGATTCCCACCCCTCGGACGACTCACACGACGGCCCGCCGACCAACAGCTCCCCGTCCGAGCAGACAGAAAGCACCCCGTCCGCCCCCTCCCCGCAGTCGGACTCGCCACAACCGGACACGGCACAGACCGACTCGGCACAGACCGACTCGACACAGACGGACTCGGCACAGTCCAACTCAACACCGAACGACTCACCACAGTCCGACTCGCCCGAGTCCAATCCGTCACGGCCAGAGCCGACCCAGTCCGATCCGACCCAGTCCGATCCGACCCAGTCCGATCCGTCCCAGTCCGACTCGCCCCAGTCCGACTCGCCCCAGGGTGCCCACAGCACAAGCGACCACGGCACGAGCGATCACAACACGCCGGACGCGAACGCTCCCGCCACTCACCCGGCCGCCGACGGCGACGCCCCTGGCCAGTCGTCGCCCGGGATCAGCGTCGACGCCGGTGACGCCGGGCCCCACGCGCCTGCGGACAGCAAGCCGGACGCCGGTCCTGACGGGCACGAACAGTCCACCTCGCTCTCCTCGGACGCCCCTGCGGACGGTTCGCCCGGTGGACAGCCGCGGCCCGTTGGCCACGACGCCCCCACCGATGCGAACGGCACCTCCCGGAATCCTGGTGACGCCCCGCAGCGCGACCCTGGTGACACGCCGCAGCGCGACGGTGCCCCCCAGAGCCACGACCAGAACCGGCCCGCCCCTGCGCGGCCGGACACTACCCCCGGCACGCCCGGCGGACGGCCCGACCAGACACGTGCCGACGGCCGTCCCCAGCAATCGCCTCCCGACGGCCGTGCCCAGCAGTCACCCTCCGACAGCCGTCCCCAGCAATCGCCCGCCGACAGCCGTACGAACCCACCGGCCCCCGACGGCCGTCCCAAGCCGCCGACTCCCGACGCCCCCGCCGGGAAACGGAAGGCCGGCGGTCCTCCGCCCACGGACAACCAGCCGTCCGGCTCGGGCACCGGGCCCTCCTCAGGGAGCGGAAGCAGCCACAAGAAGAAGCGGACCGAGCCGGACCACGAGGGCCTCGCCGCGCTGAAGCTGGACGATTCGACGTCGCCGAAGCCCGACGACGACGCGATGGACGTCGACGAGAAGGAGCCCTACTCCGACCCGCACGACCGCGGTGACAGCGACACCTCCGAGCAGGAAAAGAAGGGGGATCGCACCCTCGACGCGGAGGCGGAGGGGTCCAAGGAGTACGGGATTCCGCCGGACAAGCTACAGAACGAACTCCGGCGGGACCGGGACGTACACCGCGTCCCGCTCGACAACGTCCATGACCATCTGGACAGTTGGGCGAAGGGCGGGAGCCTGGCGCAGGTTCTGCGTGCCTCGACCGGTGATGCCGCCCCCACGTCGGGCGATGCCGGAAAGGGGCCGCGCGCCTTCACCCAGAGCGATCTGGAGCAGCGGCTGCCCGGATTCAAGGACCTGGAGCGCGGTGAGCGGCTCGCGGTCGTTTCGTCCCTGGCCCGGCTCAGCGTGGGATTTCACGAGCAGCACGGCGTGGGCAAGAATCCGGAGAACGTCGACAAGCCGTACCGCAAGAAGGGCGAGGATGCGCCCAAGCCGGAGAGCAAGGACAGTGCGGCCAAGAACGCCGAGGAATCGCTCGGTGTTCGGGGGCACCGGAAGAGCAGCGACAAACTCCTCAACAGCCTGAAGCTCGGCACCGTTCCGCCCAGCCTGACGAACAACAGTCCGGACCTCACGGATCGCAACTACGCGGTGTTGGAGGTCGAGGGCCCCCCGCCCGGGCGCGAGACGCATTACGTCACCGACTCCTCGGTGCCGGTGGGTGAGAAGTATGTGTCGGGCAGGCATTCGGAGAAGCATCTTGCCGACTGGCTGAAGCGGGTCAATCAGGGCGACACGAAATACACGCCACAGGCCGTCTACACGGAGCGTGAGCCCTGCGGAATGGGGCAGGGCCACGCGAAGTGTTCAACCGTGCTGCGGGAAAAGGCACTCGACGACGCAAAGGTCTACTACAGCACGACCTATCGCACCGACCCGGCCGATGTCGCGGCGAAGAAGAAGCTCGACACGGTGAAGACCGCGGAGAAGAAGAAGGTCGACAGTATGGCCGCGGCCGACGTGCAGCAGAGCATCGCCGACCGCATCAACGCCCGTACGGACAAATCCGCCGACCGGGCCGCCAAGGAAATCGCGGCGGCCCAGAAGCTCGGCGAGGCGGACGCGCGCAAGGAACTCAAGAAGCTCATCGAGCGCGAGTACAGCAAGCGGAAGGAAGGCTCGACCACGGAGGAGAAGCAGGCCATGGTCCGGGAAATGGACCGGCATATCGACCACCTGGACACGACCTGGCGGAAGATCCAGCCGAGCCTGATGTGATCCGGTCGGACCGCCGCTCCCCGGTGCCGCCGCCCGCGCCGGGGCGGCGGCACCCCCGGCCCTCAGATATCCAGTGCGCCCCGGAACCGGCCGTGCCCGACGTCCGGGCTGGTCACCGCGAGCCAGCCGTGGCCCACCTTGTCGAGCACCTCGACGGTCGTCGGCTGGATGGAGATCCAGGAGGCCACCTCCTCCGGGTCACGGACACCTTCGGCGTACTCCTCGGCCTCTTCGGGGTCGTACAGTTCGTCGTCCTCGTCCTGCATCAGATCCCGCTCGAACTCCATGGGTTCGCCGACCCATTCGGGATCGCCGTAGGTGCGGTGGCCGCGCTTGTCCTGCCCGTTCTCCGCGACCCACCACACCCGCGCGCCGTTGTACTCGTCCACGGCGTAGAAGTGCGCCTCCCGGCACTGCGTGCTGAGTTTTTCCACGGCCTGTGCCCAGTAGTCGTTGAGGTAGTCGGCGCCGTAGACAAGCCGCCAGCCGTCGAATTCCGGGGTGATGAAGACGCGGTATGCGGTGGAGGACGTGCCGTCATCGGAGAGGTGGTCGAGCGAATTCTCGTGGTGGACGGCGGCGGATACTCCCAGGGCCGTCGTGACGGGGCGTGCGTCGTGCAGCTCCAACGCCCGCACGATGTCCTTCACTTCCGCCCGTGGCACCGCTATCCAGGTCTCCGCCGGAAGGTCGCCGGGGCTTTCGTCGAGCAGTTTGACCCGTACGAGCCGCTCGACGGCTGCCCGGTCGGCGGGGCCCAGGGCATCGCCGCCGCCGAGGCTCGCGAGCGCACGCAGGGCGGCAGGCCGCAGGCCGCCGGGGCCCTCACCACGGACCCTTCGCAAGGGCTCGATCGCCATGGCTCCGAGGTCTTGCAGACACGCCTCCGCGGCCGATCGGCCGGGCCGTTCCTCGTCGCCGAGCAGCGGCAGAAGGTGCTCCACGACCGGGGCTCCGAGCGCGACCAGCCGGTCCGTCGCCGTTCTGCGCTCGTCCCGGTCCACGGCTGCCAGTTGACGTACCAGTGCGGCGATGTCCTCACTCATGGAAATGACCCTAACCGAGCCGGCACCTGACTCCGCCGGGGCTGCTTGTGGAGTACGGTCAGGGACAATCGCCGAGCCGGCTGCTCACGATGGAATCGATGGACGCAGCGCCATGACTCAGCACATCCGTCTGCCGGCAGACGCTTTGATGTGAGACGAAGGAGTTCCCATGACTTCGGACAACTCTCCGACAGATCGGCAGAATGTGCCCACGAATCCCGACGAGGCGCTGGAAGCGGTTCGCCGGCAATTCGGCCGGCCCCACTCCTTCGACGGCACCCCTGCGCCCCTGCATGTCCAGGAATTCGACCTGGGATATCTGGTGTACGCGACGTACGCCAAGCCCGTCGACCGGAACGGCCGGCCGGTGCCCGCGCCGCCCGGTGGCAGCAGTTTTGTGGTGGCGAAGGAGAGCGGCGCGATCTCGACCGTCCCCAACTATCCGCCGGACCAGGCCATCGCGCTCTACCGTAAGCAGCTCCGGCGCGCGGACACCCCGGAGGCATAGCCCGCTCGGCAGTGCCTGCCTCGCGGCACCACAGACTTGGTGACCTGCCGCCCCACGCGAAAGACAGAGTGGACGCCCCTAGGAGCTTTCGGGACGTCCACAGTGGCCGCCCGGGTGTGTGCTCGACACCCACCGCGGTCACGGGTTCGACGAGGCACTTTCCACACAGGGGCGCGGCCGGGCGCGGAAGCCGGTGACGTACACCCCGGCGCATCACGATCCTCGCAAATCTCCCGAAGGACCCTCGAAAGCCCCCAAAATCGCGAGTTGGAAGCCGGCCTCGGGGCTACGTGATATATGTACCGGGGCCGTCGGACTCGACGGCCCCGGTGGCGACCCGCCCGCACGCACAGGCGTGACCAGCGCGTCGCCATGACTTCGGTCGGCATTCCCCGAAGCTACGGCAGCATCCCGAAATTCCCCTTGCGTCCGGTCAGGTACCGGCGCTCAGTGCTGCGAAAAAACTCGCCGTGGCACGGCCTTTTCCGTGAATCCCGGATATGCCTATGTTTCCCCAGGGATCGCCGTACACCCCGGACCACTGCCGACCGGACCCCTCAGCATCCTGGACGACAGCACCTTGGAGGACAGCACCTTGCACCGCAGCACCGTGCCTTCCGCGCACACCCTGAGCTCCATGGATTCCACGGATTCCACGGATCCCAAGAATTCCGCCGCTTTCCCGGGCCAATTCGCCCGCAGCCGTCGCTTCTCCCTCGGCGTACCCAGGCATTTCACCGTCTCCCCCGACGGCAGCCGGGTGCTCTTCGTCCGAACGGTCTCGGGCACCGACCCCGTCGGGCGGCTGTGGCAGTACGAGGACGGCGCGGAACGGCTGGTGGCGGATCCGGCCCTGCTGGTGGGAGCCGGCACGGGGCCGGTCCCCGAGGAGGAGCGGCTGCTCCGGGAGCGCGCCCGTGAGCGGTCCGTGGGAGTGGTGTCCTACGCGACGGACGACGCCGCCCGCCTGGTGGCCTTCGCGCTGTCCGGAGCCCTGTGGGCGGTACGTACCGACGGCGGCGTGCCGTTCTCCGTCCCCGCGGCCGGTCCGGTGGTCGACCCCCGCCCCTCCCCCGACGGCCGGCACATCGCCTATGTGAGCCGCCGCTCTTTCCACGTCGTCGATCCGACCGGCGCCGACCGTCAACTGGCGCGCGCCGAGGGCCCGGAAGTCTCCTACGGACTCGCCGAATATGTGGCCGCCGAGTCCATGCACCGGCTGCGCGGCTACTGGTGGGCGCCGGACAGCCGCCACGTCCTGGTGGCCAGGGTCGACACCGGCCCGGTGGAGCGGCGCTACGTCAGCGATCCGGCCGACCCGACGAAGCCGCCGCAGGCGATCCCGTACCCGGCGGCCGGCACCCCCAACGCGGAGGTCACGTTGCAACTCCTCTCCTTGGAGGGGGAACGGGTCGACGTGGACTGGGACCGCACGACGTACGAGTACCTCGTGGACGCCGGCTGGGATGCGCACGGCCCGTTTCTCGCCGTACAGAGCCGTGACCAGCGCATAGTCCGTACGCTCTCGGTCGATCCGGCGACCGGGGCCACCGAGGTGCTGCATGAGCGGGCCGATCCCGCATGGGTGGAGCTCATCGACGGCACCCCGGCCCGTACGGCGTCGGGTGCCCTGGTGCTCCCCGAGGACGACGGCGACACCCGGTATCTGACCGTGGGCGGCCGACGGGTCACCCCGGAGGGGCTTCAGCTGTGCGCGGTCCTCGGGGTCGAGGGCGAGCGGGTGCTGTTCACCGCGAGCGAGGACCCGCTGGAGACCCACGTGTGGTGCCATGAGCCCGGCCACGCCGGCCGCCGGCTGAGCCGGGGCCCCGGCAGGTACACCGGCGTGGGGCGGGGCGGCACGGTCGTCCTGGCGGGGGTGACGCCGCAGGGCAATGAAGTGGGCGTGCTGCGGGGGACGGAACCGGGCACTCCGGCCTCAGGAACGGGCACAGGCACAGGCATAGGCACGGGTACGGGGCCGGCCGGGGAGGCTGGGTCGGCCGGGGAGACGGGGTCGGCCAGGGGGGTGCCGTACGAGCCCCTCTCCTCGCTCGCCGAGGAGCCTTCGGTCACCCCGCGGCCGCTCCATCTCACCCTCGGCGAGCGGCAGTTGCATGGCGCGCTCTTCCTGCCGTCATGGCACAGGGAGGGCACCGGGAAGCTGCCGGTGCTCCTCGACCCGTACGGGGGCCCGGCCATGCAGATCGTGGGACGGGCCCGGGGATGGTTCACCTGTGTGTCGCAGTGGTTCGCCGAGCAGGGCTTCGCGGTGCTGGTGGTGGACGGACGCGGAACCCCGAATCGGGGCCCGGCCTGGGAGAAGGCCATACACGGCGACCAGCTCACGCCCGCGCTGGAGGACCAGGTGGACGCGCTGCGGGCGGCCGGGGCGCGCTTCGGTGATCTGGACCTGACACGGGTGGCGATCCGCGGCTGGTCGTTCGGCGGGTTCCTGGCCGCGGCCGCCGTGCTGCACCATCCCGACATCTTCCACGCCGCGGTCGCCGGCGCCCCGCCCACCGACCAGCGGCTGTACGACACCCACTGGAAGGAGCGCTTCCTGGGCCACCCGGAGGAGCAGCCGGAGAACTATGTGCGCTCCTCCCTGATCGGCCACGGCCACCTGCTGCGCCGCCCGCTGCTGCTGGTCCACGGGCTCGCGGACGACAATGTGGCGGCCGCGCACACCCTGCGCTTCTCGGCGGAGCTGCTGGCGGCGGGCAGACCGCACAGCGTGCTCCCGCTGCCCGGCGCCACGCATCTGCCGGCCGGCGACGCGGTCAATGAGCAGCTGCTGCACTTCCAGCGGGACTTCCTGCTGGACGCGCTGGCGAGGCGCGTCGACGGGGGCTGAGGGGGCCGAGGCGGTTCACCCTGGCGTTTCGGGCCTCGGCGACTCCCCCCGGCCCGTTCCCGGCGGCGGCTCCCCTCCGGCCGTTCGTCCGGGCGGTTCGCCGCCGGCTTTTCGCCTCGGCGAAAGGAACGCGTCCCGCGTTGAACACGCGGGGCCGTCCCGCCGTATGGACCCTGTGCAACGTCCTTGAGCACAACGCGCACCGAAGGCACCACCAAGAACCGGAGGCACACCATGGCTCGACAGGCAGCGTCGGAGCGGACGGAGACCGAAGCGGTGACGGAGGAACCCGGCCAGGCGGCGGGGCGCGGGGCGGCGCGGCGGACCGTCGTCGCGGCGGTCGGCGCGGCCGGGCTGACGGCGGCGCTCGCGGCCTGCGGCGGCAGCACGGCGGACGCGGGGAGCGGCGCTTCCAAGGTTGAGGGTGGCGATCAGGCCGGCAGTTCAGGGGCGAGCGGTGGGGGCGACGGCGCCGCCGGTGGGGGTGGTGGGGGCGGTGGCACCATCCTCGCCAAGACGTCGGAGATCCCCAAGGGCGGCGGCAAGATCTTCAAGGCCGACAAGGTCGTCGTCACCCAGCCGCAGGACGGCGACATCAAGGCGTTCTCCGCGATCTGCACCCACGCGGGCTGCGTCGTCGGCGAGGTCACCGGCGGCACCATCAACTGCATGTGCCACGGCAGCAAGTTCGACATCACCGATGGCAGCGTGAAGAAGGGGCCCGCCACCAAGGGGCTGGCGCCCGCCAAGGTGAATGTGAAGGGCGGCTCGGTCACCCTGGACTGAGGGAACGGGCCGTCCCCCGGCCGCCCGTTCCCGGCCGCCCCTTCCCGGCCACCCGCCGCCCGCCGCCCGGGTCAGCGGCCACGGCGCGGCCGCCTCCAGCTGGTCAGAAGGTCATCGGTGGTGGTGACGGTGGCGACCAGAGCGAGGGTGTTGCGGACCATCGCAGGGGTGTAGTCGGATGGCACCCCTGCGATGGCGTCCGCGGGCACCACGGCCGTGTAACCGAGGTTGACCGCGTCGAACACCGCATTGGGGATCGCCACATTCGCCGACACCCCGGTGACGACGAGCGTCCGGCACCCGAAGTTGCGCAGCAGCGCGTCCACATCGGTGCCGGCGATCGGCGAGAGGCCGTGCAGTCTGCGCACCACCAGGTCGTCCCCGGAGACGGGTATCGGATCGGCGATGCGCACCGCGGTGGATCCGGTGAGCTGCTGGACGGGCAGCCGCTCGGCCGCCTTGAAGAGGCGGGCGTTGTGGCTGGCGCCGCGGCCGTCGGGACGGCGTTCGGCCACGGCATGCAGCACCTGGACGCCGGCGTCATGGGCGGCCGCCACCAGCCGGGCGACATTCGCCAGCGCCCCCGACGTGCGGGCCGCGTCGGCAAGTTCGGGCAGCGCGCTGTCCGGACCGACCACACCGCGCTGGCACTCGACGGTGAGCAGCACCGTCGAGGCCGGGTCCAGTTGCGCGATGATCCGTGCAGCGCCCGAAGACCCCGAAGACATCGCATCCCCCTCTGGCGGACTCGTTTCCCTGCCGGACGTGCTTTCTTGCCCGACGTGCTTTCTTGCCCGACGTGCTTTCTTGCCGGACTTGCTTCACTGCCGGACTCCCTTCCCTGCCGGGCGTGCCTCCCTGCCGGAAGTGCTTCCCTGCGGGGGGCTGATCCCCAGCCTGGGCCGGTTTCCTGCCGGGCCTGATCTCCCGGCCCGTCCGAGCCGGGCGAGGATACCGGGCATTGCGCACACCAGGAAGAGCCCGCATGATTTCTGACACTTAGTCAGGTACGGCTACAGGATCGGTGTCAGGCAAGCGGGTCAGTGCCCCACGAGCGGGGGCACACGGCGGAGGGCGATGACGGATGGCCGACACACAGCGGCGCGGGCGCCGGATCATGATGACGCAGGGCGAGCTCGACGCGTTCCTCGCGGCGCAGCGCACCTGCCGGGTCGCGACGGTCGGTGACGACGGCGCGCCGCACGTCGGGGCCCTGTGGTTCGTCTGGGACGGTACGGCGCTGTGGCTGTATTCGATCACCCGCAGCAAGCGGTGGGCCCAGTTGCGCAAGGACCCGCGGATCGCTGTGGTCGTCGACGACGGGCACGCATACGACGAGCTGCGCGGGGCCGAGCTGACGGGCCAGGCGGACTTCGTCGGCGAGGCTCCGCGTACCGGCGAACCGTGCCCCGCGCTCGACGCCCCGGAGCGGCTGTTCGCGGAGAAGTACTTCGGGATGTCCCGGATGCCGCACGACGGCCGCCATGCGTGGCTGCGTCTGACGCCGGAGTCGGTCGCGTCATGGGATTTCCGCAAGATCCCGGGATGAGGGGCGGGGCGCGGGAGCGGGGCGGTGTGTGGACGGTGGGGCGACGGGTGTGGGGTCGATCACCGCGGGCGGAGCGGATCGGTCGCCGGATGTGATCGCGTTGTCGGTGGTCTCTGCGAGAGTGGTGTGGGTCAGCCCGTGCGGTACCGGCAGGTGCGGAAAGCGGGACGGCCCGGCCGCGACGGGCCGGGCTCCGACGAGGACGAAGGAGATCCGGTGAACGTGCTCTTCCCCGCGCTGCGCGACGCTTCGCCCGCACCCGCGCTGCGCTTCGGCGACCGTAGTCTCAGCTATCGCCAGTTGGCGTCGGTGGCGGGTGCGCTCGCCGAACGGATCGCCGGTCAGAGCCGTATCGCCGTCTGGGCGACGCCGACGCTGGAGACCTCGGTCGGTGTGGTGGCCGCGCTGCTCGCCGGTGTGGCCGTGGTCCCGGTGAATCCGAAGATCGGCGAGAGCGAGCTGGCGCACATCGTGACGGACAGCGCCCCGTCACTCGTCCTGGCCGAACCGGGCGCCGAGCTGCCGGGCCCGCTCGCCGCACTGTCCCGGCTCGACATCGAGGCCGCGGAGCCGCCCGAGGGCGCCGAGCCGGCCCCGCTTCCGTACGAACCGGGCGACGAGGCTCCGGCCCTGATCGTCTACACCTCCGGCACGACCGGGCCGCCCAAGGGCGTTGTCCTCCCCCGGCGCGCCGTTGCGCACACCCTCGACGCCCTGGAGAACGCCTGGCAGTGGACCGCCGACGACGTCCTCGTCCACGCCCTGCCGCTCTTCCATGTCCACGGCCTGATCCTCGGCATCCTCGGACCGCTGCGCCGCGGCGGCAGCGTCCACCACCTGGGGCGCTTCAGCACCGACGCGGTGGCCCGGGAGCTGTCCGCGGCCGGCACGATGCTGTTCGGCGTACCGACGATGTACCACCGCCTGGCCGCCGAGGCCGGCGACGACCCCGCGCTCGCCAAGGCACTCTCCCGTGCCCGGCTGCTGGTCTCCGGCTCGGCCGCGCTGCCGCTGACCGATCATGAGCGGATCGCCGCGGCATCCGGCCGACGGGTGATCGAGCGCTACGGCATGACGGAGACGCTCATGAATACCAGCGTGCGGGCGGACGGCCCCGATGCCGTGGGCACGGTGGGGGTACCGCTGCCGGGGGTGTACGTCCGGCTCGTCGACGACGCGGGCCAGGCCATCGAGGCGCACGACGGCGAGACGGTCGGCGAGATCCAGGTCCGCGGCCCGAACCTCTTCGTCGAGTATCTCAACCGCCCCGATGCCACCGCCGCCGCCTTCGACGGGGGGTGGTTCCGCACCGGCGACATGGCGGTCAGGGACGCCGCCGGGAACTACCGCATCGTGGGCCGGAAGGCCACCGACCTGATCAAGAGCGGCGGTTACAAGATCGGCGCGGGCGAGATCGAGAATGCGCTGCTGGCCCACCCCGGGGTCGCCGAGGCGGCCGTCACCGGCGCTCCGGACGAGGACCTCGGCGAGCGGATCGTCGCGTGGGTCGTGGCCGAGACCGGTCCGGACGCCGGGCCGCCGCCGACCGGCCAGGAGCTCGCCGATCATGTCGCCCGCCAGCTCGCGCCGCACAAACGCCCCCGCACCGTGCACTTCCTGGACGCCCTGCCGCGCAACGACATGGGCAAGATCCTGAAGCGTGAGCTCCGTGCGTAACGGGGGAGGCGCCTCGGCCGGGAACGGAGCCTGCAACGGAGCCGGGGGCGGGCGCCACGGCGGGGACGACTTCCGGGGCGCGGCCCACGAGGACGCGACGGGCGACCGGACTCCGGCCACGGCTCCCTCGACTGCCTCGACTGCCTCGACTGCCTCGACTGCCTCGACTGCCTCGACGATGCCGTGTGCCCGGCTGACGGCCCGTCAAGCCATCGCGGCCGTGGCGGATTCGTATACCGAGACGGCCGTTCCCGACGGTCGTCGCACGCCGGCCGCGGCATCCTCCGCACCGGACGGCCCGCTCGGCTGGCGCGGCTACGACGAGGCGCGGGCCCGCGCCCGCGCCCGGACCGGCGAGGACGAGTCGGTGGTCACAGCCCTGGCCACGATAGGCGGCAGGGAAACGGTCGTGCTCTCCTTCGAGTTCCGCTATCTGGGCGGCTCCCTCGGTGAGCGCACCGGCGACCGTCTGGAGGCCGCCTACACCCTGGCCCGCGAGCGCGGTCTGCCGGTCGTCTCGCTGATCGCCACGGGCGGCAGCCGGATGCAGGAAGGGATGCGCGCGCTGACCCAACTCCAGCGGGTGGCACGGCAATCGGCGCTGAACCGTGCCGCGGCGCTGCCGCAGATCGCCGTGCTGCGCGATCCCACGACCGGCGGGGGCTGGGCCACCCTCGGCGCGGGCGCCGATGTCATCCTCGCGCTCCCCGGAGCACAGATCGGCTTCGCGGGTTCGCGGGTGCGGCCCCCCGACGCCGATCCCCACGCCTACTCCGCCGAAGGTCAGCTCGCCTCGGGCCATATCGACGCCGTCGCCCCGAGCGACCGGCTGCGCGCCACGCTCCAGCGGTGGCTGCAACTGCTGTGCCCGCCGCCGGAGTCCCGCACTCGCGCCGTGGAGCCGGCGCCCCCGCCGGCTGCGCTGGGAGTGCCCGAGCTGCCGGAGACCGGCTGGGATGCGGTGGTGCGCGCCCGGGAGGCAGTGCGGCCGCGCGCCGAGGCGTATCTGCGCGCGTACTTCGATGACCGGGAAGAGATCAGCGGCGACCGCTGTGGCGGCGTCGACCCCGGGATACGGTGCGGATTCGGGCATCGTGAGGGGCGCACGATCGCCTTCGCCGCCCAGTGCGGCACGGCCACCCGCCCGGCCGGTTTCCGCACCGCCGCCCGGCTCGTCCGGCTCGCCGACCGGCTGGGCATCCCGGTCCTCACCCTCGTGGACACCCCGGGCGCCGCCAACGACGCGGCGGCCGAGCAGGCCGGCGCCGGTGCGGCCATCGCCGACGCCTTCGCCGCGCTCGCCACCGCCCAGGTGCCCGTGACCTCCCTGCTCATCGGCGAAGGCGGCTCGGGCGGTGCGCTGGCCCTGGCCGCACCGGACCGGCTCTGGGCGACACCGGACAGCTACTTCTCCGTGATCGCCCCGGAGTTGGCCGCGGCCATCCTCAAACGCGACGAAGCGCAGATCCACGACACCGCCGACCAACTCCGCATCCGCCCGCAGGACTTGCGGGAACTGGGCGTCATCCGCGGCATCGTCCCACCGGCCTGAGGCGGGCCGGGAGCGCCGGCCTCAGCTGCTCTCCACGCCCTTCCCCGCCACGCGGAGCGCACCCACGGCGGCACGGATCGAGGGCCTGCGGTCGGCATCCGCGCGCCAAATGGCATAGACATGACGGCGCATCGTATGGCGTACGGGCACCACGCTCACCCCCTCCGGCACCGGCCCGCGGCCGAGGCGCGGAGCCACCGCGACCCCCAGCCCGGCCGCGATCAGGGCGAGCTGTGTGCCGTGCTCCTCCGCCATGTGCGCGACGCGCGGCTCAATGCCCTTGCTGCGCAGCGTGAACATCAGCCATTCATTGCAGAACTCCCCCTGCGGCCAGGAGATCCACTCCTCGTCCGCGAATTCCTCCAGCTCCACGGACCGCCGTCGGGCCAGCGGATGGGTGGACGGCATCGCCACATCGGCCGGGTCGTCCAGGAGCGGCGCCTTCGCCAGCCCTTCGGGCAACGACAGCGGCCGGTTGTACCAGTCCAGGACGACGGCCAGATCGATATCACCGCGCACCACGCCGCGCACCGACTCGTCCGGTTCCATCTCCGTCAGCCGCGCCCGCAGCTGCGGGTGCTCGGCGCGGAGAGCCACCAGCGCGGCCGGGAAGAGCCCGCGCGCAGCGGTGGGAAACGCGCCCAGCCGCAGCTCACCCACCGCCTGGCCGCGATGCGCTTCCAGCTCGGCCTGGGCCAGCTCGACCTGGGAGAGGATGCGCGTCGCATGGTCGGCGAGCAGCCGTCCGGCGTCGGTCAGCCGCACCCCGCGGCCGTTCTTGGCCAACAGCTGCTGTCCGGTCTCCCGCTCGAGCTTGGCGATCTGCTGGGAGACGGCAGAGGTCGTCACATGCAGTCCGTCGGCGGCGGCGCTCACGGAGCCGTGCCGGGCGACCGCACTCAGCGTCCGCAGGCGATCAAGGTTCAACATATAAGCAATGCTAAGCGATACCCGCCACGAATTCTCGCTTGTGCTTCAAAGTTGTACGCCGCATCGTGGACGCCATGAGCACCACCACCGGCGCACCCACCGCCTCAGCCGACGCCACGAACTCCCCGGCCACGCCTGCCCTCCCCGCTGCCGACGAGCGCACAGCGGCAGCCGCGACCTACACCGGGGCGACGCCCCCGAAGGCCACCGGCCGGGCCCGCGGCTGGCCGATCCGCTTCGCCGCCCTTTCCCTCGTCTGGGGCTTCAGCTTTCTCTTCATCAAGGTGGGCACCCAGGGCTTCGCCCCGCTCCAGGTCACCTTGGGCCGGGTGGCGTTCGGTGCGCTGGTGCTGCTGGCCATGCTCGCGATCAAGCGTGAGCGGCTCCCCCGCTCGCCCCGCACCTGGGCCCACCTCACCGTCGCTGCGTTCTTCCTCAATGCGCTGCCGTTCTCCCTCTACGCCTACGCCGAGCTGACCATCCCCTCCACGCTGGCCGGCATCTGCAATGCCACCTCCCCGCTGTGGGGCATGGCGCTGTCGGTCGTCGCACTCTCCGAGGACCGTCCCAGCCGGCGCCGGGTCGCGGGCCTCGGCGTCGGGTTCCTGGGCGTGCTCACCGTGCTCGGCGCCTGGCAGGGCTTTTCCGGCACGGACCTCACGGGCACCGCGATGGCACTGGGCGCCTCGCTCTGCTACCCCATCGGCTGGATCTACGTCCGCCGCACCCTGGCGGGCAGCCGGCACTCCCACCTGTCCATGTCCAGCACCCAGCTGCTGCTGGCCACCGCCCAACTGGCCGTCGTGACCCCGCTGTTCACCACCGCACCGGCCGGCTACCCGGTCATCCCGCTGCTCGCCGTCTTCGCGCTCGGCGCCCTGGGCACCGGCTTCGCCTTCCTCCTCCAATACGGCCTGGTCGCCGAGATCGGCCCCACCACCGCCCAGATGGTCACGTACTTCATCCCCGTGATCGCCACCGCGGCCGGCGTGGCCCTCCTGCACGAACAGCTGAGCTGGAACACTCCGGTCGGCGCCCTCATCGTCCTGGCCGGCGCCGCCCTCACCCAGAGCAAGCCCCGCCCGAGCGGCCCGTCGCTCCCCCGGCCCGGCTCGACCACAGACTGACCGCCCCCAGCGCACAACGCACCGAGGACCCTGGCCACTTACCGGCGCCAGGGTCCTTGCGCGCAGGCAGAGGATCACCGACGACCGGCCGTGACAGCCTTGCGAGGTCCGTCGGCCCGTATGCCTCCCACCCCCTCACTCGTAGCGCCGCACCTCCCCCACCCCGGTGGCCGCGGCCACGGCCTCCGCGACCGGAGTGATGTCGTCATCGGAGAGGGCGGAGACGGTGATGCGGATGCCAGGCGGGGACTGGAGGCGGAAGCGTGCGCCGGGGGCCACCGCCCAGCCGGAGTGCAGGAGCCGGGCCACCGCACCGGTCTCGTCCGGGACCGGCACCCAGACGTTCATACCGCTGCGGCCCCGCGCGCGGACGCCGCGCTCCGCCAGCGCCCGTATCAGGGCATCGCGCCGCCGGCCGTACGCCTCGGCCACCGCCTTCGGGTCGACCGCGGACGTCCGCCACAGATGGAGGACCGTGTCCTGGAGCAAATGGCTGATCCAGCCCGGCCCGAGTCCCTGACGGCCCCGCACCCGGTCGATGGTCAGCGCATCGCCGGTGAGCACCGCCAGGCGCAGATCCGGGCCGTACGCCTTGGCCGTCGAGCGGACCAGGACCCAGTGGTCGGTGATGCCGGAGAGGGGATGGAGCGGGACGTCGACGATGCCGTGGCCGTGGTCGTCCTCGATGAGGAGGGTGCCGGGGTGCGCGGCAAGGAGGGTGCGGAGTTCGGTGGCGCGGGCGCGGCTGACGGCGGCCCCGGTGGGGTTCTGCGCCCGGTCCGTGATGACCACGGCACGGGCGCCGTCCTGGAGCGCGCGCGCCAACTGCTCCGGCAGCGGGCCCTCGTCGTCCACGCCGACGGCAGCGGGGCGCAGCCCGAGTGCCGGGATGAGATCCAGCAGGCTCCCCCACCCCGGGTCCTCCACCGCCACGGTGTCGCCGGGCCGCAGATGGGCGGCCAGCACCCGCTCTATGGCGTCCAGTGAGCCGCTGGTGACGGCGACCGGGCCCACCGGCACACCGTCGTCGGCGAACGCCGCGCGGGCGAGGGCCGCGAGGTCGTCGTCCACGGCAGGCGTGCCATAGAGGACGGGGCGCCGCACGCTGCGCGCCGCGGCCGCCGCCAGCGCCCGCTCCAGCGGGGGCAGCAGGGACGGATCGGGGTTTCCGTCGGAGGCGTCCCGGACGCCCGGCGGCACCTCCACCCGCAGGGCCTCGCGCGGCGTGCTCGCGGGGCGGGGACGGACCCGACTGCCGCGCCGGCCCGCGGTTTCGATCACTCCGCGGTCGCGGAGGGTGCGGTACGCGGCAGCGACCGTATTCGGATTCACCTCCAGATAGACAGCCAACTCCCGCAGCGGCGGCAGGACTTCGCCCGGCTGGAGCTCGCCCGCACCGACGGCTCGCTCGACACTGGCGGCAATCTCCGATGCGCGCCGCCCTTCGATCCGATACTCTCCTAGCACAAACTTGATTATGCACTAGTGCAATGGAGTTGGCAATGGCACGAGCCGAGGCGTACGAACCGACCGCACGCACGACCCCCACCCGCGCCCGCGAACGCGCCGCCTACGACCACGAGACGGTGCACGCCATCCTCGACGCGGGCTACGTCTGCCATCTGGGCTTTGTCCGCGACGGCTCCCCCGTCGTCCTGCCGACGCTCTACGGCCGCGTCGGCGACCGCCTCTATCTGCACGGGTCGACCGGCTCCCGCCCGCTGCGGATGAGCGGTGCCGCGCCGGACCCCGGCCTGGAGGTCTGCGTCACGGTCACCCACGTCGACGGCCTCGTCCTGGCCAGGTCCGCGTTCCACCACTCCATCAACTACCGCAGTGTCGTGGTGCACGGCACGGCCTACCAGGTGACGGACGAGGAGGAGAAGAAGGCCGCTCTGGACGCGCTGGTGGACCATGTCCTGCCCGGACGCGCCGCGGACTCCCGCCCCGGCAACGCCAAGGAGCTGGCCGCCACCGCCGTCATCCGGCTCGACCTGCGCGACGTCTCCGCCAAGCTCCGCACCGGCGGCCCCAACGACGAGCCGGAGGACCTCGCGCTGCCGTACTGGAGCGGTGTCCTGCCCGTCGCACCGGTGTACGGCGCCCCCATACCGTCCGACGATCTCGCGCCGGGCACGCCCGAGCCGGCGTATCTCCCCGCCCGCTGAGGAGCCCGCGTGCTGATCCATCCCTGGGACGCCCCCACCGACGATGACGAGTGGCAACAGTGGCTCACGACACATGACTTTGGTCAGCTGGCCACCAACGGACCGCCCGGCGAACCGCCGATGCTGCAGCCGCTGCACTTCGCCTACGACCCGGCCCGGCGCGAGGCCGTCACCCACCTGGCCCGCCCCAACCCCCTCTGGGACGCGCTGGAGCAACGGCCGACGGTGCTGCTGAGTGTGGTGGACGACCACACCTTCATCCCCGGCCCCTGGCAGGCGGCCGAGGACCAGCCGCCCGAGCACGGCGTCCCGACCAGCTTCTATGCCGCGGTCCAGCTGACCTGCACCGCCCATGTCGTGGACGACCCGGAGGCGAAGGCAGCACTCCTGCAACGGCAGCTGGGCCACTTCCAGCCGGACGGCGGCTCGGCTCCGGTCGCCGCGGATGCGGCTCCCTACGGACGGCTGCTCTCGGGCATCCGCGGTCTGCGCCTCGAAGTGCGGGAGGTCCGCGCCAAGTTCAAGTACGGAGGCAAGCGGAGCGAGGCAGTCCAGCACCGCATCTCGGAACGCCTCACCGAACGGGACGGCCCCGGCGACGCGGCGGCCCGCACCCACCAGCAGCGCCGCCTGGCGGCCGGCGGCACCGCCACCGGGGCGCCCCGCTCCTGAACGGCACCCTGCCCCGCCCCTTCCCGCCCGGCCGGTCGTCGGCCGGGCATGAGCTGAGGCCGCGGACCGCGCGGCCGTCACCGCTCCGCGCGCCTCCGTCACCGCCAACGCGGCCACGGCCGACAGCAGCACGGCGGTGCCGATGACCGTCGCCATCGTGAGCCGCTCCCCGAGGAACAGCACCGCGATCACCGCGGCCGGCACGGCTCGATCAGCGAGATCACGGACGCGGTCGCGGCGCGGACGGCGGCCGGCCCCGCGAAGTACAGCCCGTAGGCCAGCGCCGTGGGCACGGCCGCGACATACCCCAGCAGCAAAAGGCTGCCGAACCGACCGCCGCGCCGGCCCCGGAACGCTCGTGGGGCGGTGCGGCAGGCTCCCTAGGGGGAGACACCCCCTAGGGAGCCGACGACGACGCCGGGGAAACGCCGCCCCCCGGAGCGCCGGCGCCCGCGCCGTCCTCCGTCCCGGGCCCCGCCCCCGCCCCGGCTCCGGCCACCCGCACGGTCTCGGTCGCCTTCGGCTTCGCCGACTGCGCGATGAAGGCGCCGGCCAGCACCACCACGCCACCGACGATCTGCGGCGCGGAGAGATGTTCGCCGAGCAGGACCCAGGCCAGCACCGTCGCGATGACCGCCTCCAGACAGGCGACCACCCCGGCCACCTGCGGCGAGAGCCGGCGGATGGAGACCACTCCGGTGAGGTAGGCGGCCACCGTCGCGATCAGCACGATCCAGGCGAGCAGCAGGACGGCGGGCACCTGCGTGCCGTTCATCTCCGCACTGCCGCCGAGTACCGGCCAGCGCATGTCCCAGGGGCGGGCGAGCGCAGTGAGGACGGCGGCGCCGATCAGCAGTCCGTAGGCGATCACGCCCAGCGGGTCCACCGTGTCGTCGCCGTCGCTGCCGTGATCGGAGAGCACGAAGTAGCCGACCTGGCAGCAGGCCGCGCCGAGCGCGAGGGCAAGTCCGATGACGTCGAAGCTCAGCCCGGACCAGACCTCGACGACACAGGCCAGTCCGCCGACGGCCAGCACCACCCCGACCGCGGCGGCACGGGTGACCGGCCGTTTCTGAACGAAGCGGACCCAGCCCAGCACAAGGGCAGGAGCCAGATATTCGATGAGCAGCGCCACGCCGACTGGGATACGGGAGAGCGCGGCGAAGTAGCAGGCCTGTACGCCCGCGACGGCGAGCAGCCCGTAGCCCGCGAGCAGCACGGGCCGGCGCCGCGCCAGCTCCCGGTGGCGCCAGGCGACCGGCAGCATGACCAGCGCGGCACCGACGACCCGCAGCCAGGTGACATGCAGCGGTTCGAGACCGGCGGATATCAGAGGCTTGGCGGCGACGCCCGAACCGCCGAAGGCGAGGGCGGACACGAGCGCGATGCCGAGGCCGGCGCCGCGTCCCCGGGGCGCCTCGCTACGGCCCGCCCCGAGGGCGGGTGGTGACGGCTGGGTCCCCCGGGACCCTGGAGTTCCCTGGCCCGGACCGGTCGATGGACCTGCCGGGCTCCCCGAAGACGCGTGCATCCGGCCATCATGGCAGCCGCCGTCAGCAGTGCCACCCCCGATACCCCTGTCATCCCCGGCCGGGGCGTTCTCGTCAGTCGCCCCCGGGGCGTTCCCCGTCCAGCCGTGCGGCGAGCCGGGCGGTGTCCACGGAGGCCCGATGCAGCACCTCGACGGCCCGGGATTCGGGGTCGTCCACCAAAGCGGCGAGCAGGTCCAGGCAGCCCGCGCGGGTGGCATAGCAGGCATGGGCGCGGTCCAGCGCGCCGTCCATGGCGGCCGCCGCGGCCGGTGACCATCCGGGGACGCCGCCCTCGGCGACCGTGGGGACCGCACCGGAGTCCTCGATGGTGCCGTGCCATTGGAGTCCGTAGCCGATGCTGCGCTGGACGAGGTAGCCCAGCAGCCGGGCGACCTGCGGAGAACCGTCGAAGGCGGCGCGTACGGCGGGGTCCGTTTCCAGGAGGCCGTGCAGCAGATGCGCGGTGTCGACCTGCCGGTCGCCGTCCCGGGTGGCCCGCCTGCGAGCAGCGGACACGACCGTCGCGAGTTCGACGGTGAGCCGGCTGTCGAGCTCCTCCTGGGCGGGCCCGTCGCCAGCACTGTACGCAGTACGGTTTTGCACAGCACCCACCCCACCAGCCTCCGAGCGCCGGAACATCCCCGGCGGGGAGCATTTGCGCCTCCCACGGTGGTTGGGCACGGCCGCACCATCTCATCCTTACGGAGGAGATGTGGGGGAACCGTGGAGGCCGGACATGCGGGCACCGGATGGCCGTCCGCCTGGCACGGCCGCCTCCTGTCGGGCCGGCCACCAAAACGCCAGCCACCAAAACCTGACGCCTCATCAGCAAGGCCGGTCGTCGGTATTGAACCTTCACCCCCGTACGGCTACCTTCCGCGGCACCAGCCAGCACCGTCACCGAAGGGGTGATCGCATGGCCGAAGTCACCGCGCAGGCCCGTATCGAAGCGCCGGCCGACAAGCTCTGGGACCGGCTCACCGACTTCGATTCGTACGGGGAGTGGAACGCCACCCACACCGCCTTCCCCAAAGGCGGGCCGGAATCGCTCGAGGTCGGCGCGGGCTACGAGGAGAACATGAAGCTGATGGGCTTCCCCGCGGAGGTCATCTGGACCGTCCGGGAGCTGGATCCGGGACGGCTGCTCGACATCCAGGGCAAGGGCCCGATGGGCGTCAACCTGGGAATGCGCTACGAACTCACCCCGGACGGCGAGGCCACAGCCGTGCGGATCGACGGGGCGTTCACCGGCGCCGCGGTCTCACTGATGGCCGGCAAGCTCAGGGACTCGGCGAGCGCCGCACTGAACGAGTCGCTGCGCAGGCTCGCCACCCTGGTCGCCTGAGCCTTCGGGAGCCACCCACACGCGCGGCCCCGAAGACTCCTCCCCCTGCCACCCCGCACAGGGTCAGTCCTCCTCGGCGAGGATCAGATACAGCTCCTTGCGCGCCTTGTTGACCACGGCCATGGCCTTCTCCCGCTGCTCGGGGCTGCCGGTGGCCCACACCTGCCGGAACGCCTCGACCAGGCCCCCGCCCGCCTTACGGATCTCGTTCATCGCCTCCCAGTCGACGCCGCGGCCGGCGTCCTCCCAGGGGGCGTCCGAACCACTGTCGGCCTCGGCGCGCCCGGCGTCGGTCAGCGAGAACAGCTTCTTGCCGCCCTCGCTGGCGCTGGCGATCAGCCCCTCGTCCTCGAGGAGTTGGAGCGTCGGGTAGACCGAGCCGGGGCTGGGCTTCCACGCCCCGCCGCTGCGCTCGGCGATCTCCTGGATCATTTCGTAGCCGTGCATCGGGCGGTCCTTGAGCAGCGCCAGAATCGAGGCGCGCACATCGCCGCGCCGCGCCCGGCCGCGCGGTCCGCCACGCCCCCGGCCGCCGCCGAAGGGCGGGCCCCCGAAAGGCGGGCCGAACGGGCCGAAGGCGGCACGCCGCCGCTCCCAGCCGCCCGCGAAGTCACCGCGGCCGCCGTGGCGCCCGGGTCCGCAGTGCTCATGCCGATGCTCATGTCCGTGTTCGTTTCCTTGGGAACGCATGAGGCGTCCTCCCTTTCTTTCACTGATCGGTCGCGATGCCTCAACGATATATCGGGACTGTTCGTCGAAGCAACCCCCTGAGTGGTGTCCGGCTGTCCTGGCGCACTCGATCGAGCCGGTTCCCACCGCGCGACTGGTGCAAGCGCCTGCCGAAGGAGCGAAGAGGCCGATCACCGGCCCCCGGCCCGGAACCCGGAACGCCCCTCGGCGTGAGGGCCAACGTCGGTCCCAGCGAAGCGACTTGTTACCGTCAACCGCTGTGAGCAGTAATGACGCCGCGCCCAAGTCGCGCTTCCTCGCCCTGCACGACTACGGCATGGGCGGGTCCTGGTGGTGGATCCAGGCGCGGTCCGCGCGGGAGATCATCGAGACGTTCGCGTGGATCGAGGTCGTCACCGACCCCGAGACGGTGGCGCGGCAGGAAAAAGACGGCGAGCTGGAGGAAGTCGACATCGACGCCCCGCGGATGCCTCCGGGTCTGGACAGCATGCGCGCCACACGCCACGCACAGCGCGGTCGTCCGGGCTTCGGTGCGCTCGCGGACAGGGACGTCGTGTACCTGCGTCGCCGATGGGACGAGGAGGACGACGAGGATCCGGCCGTCTATCTGATGGAGGTGAGCCCCGACGGCCGTCGCATCCGCCAGGTGGAGCTGGCCGAGGACGGGACCGCGGTCAAGAGCGGCCCCGACGACTGGCCGTTCAACCCTCCGATCGTGGATCTCTTCGACCCGGATCTCGTGGGCCTCCAGATCGGCCGGGACGAGTTCGAGGAACAGTGGGCACGCGCCCGCCAACTGGACGTCGGCCTGTAGGCGGGCCGCGCTCCCTCCCCCACTTCGGCCGCTCCGGCCACTACAGCCACGATCAAGCAAGATCCGTTGTCAGACGGACAGTCGGGCAGCCGGACAGCCGGGCAGCCAGGCAGCCGGGCCCGAGGGCTCACTTCCGGAGGGGCTGGGTGAAGCGCAACATGTTGCCCGCCGGGTCGCGGAACGCGCAGTCACGGACGCCGTAGGGCTGGTCCATCGGCTCCTGAAGCACCTCACCGCCGGCGGCGCTGATGCGCTCGAAGGTGGCATCACAGTCGTCCGTCGCGAAGAGGACACCGCGCAGCAGGCCCTTGGCCATCAGCTCCGCCATGGTCTGTCTGTCGGCCGGTGAGGCGTTCGGGTCGGCGAGCGGCGGTTCCAGGACGATGTTCACGTCCGGCTGCGAGGCTGCCCCGACGGTCACCCAGCGCATCCCCTCGAACCCGACGTCATTGCGTACCTCGAGGCCGAGCACATCGCGGTAGAAGGGAATCGCCTTGTCGTGGTCGTCGACGGCGATGAAGGTGGTGGAAAGCCTGATGTCCATGCCGTTCACGCTACGGCCCGGCGGCGGGGCTCGCTTCTCCGTTCCTGACCGGCCTCGTGTGGATCTTGGCCATGCAGGCCGGGATGGCGGCGCCATGCTCATGACTCCGGGCCCGGTAGGCGCTCGGGCTCTCGCCGACCAGCCGGCTGAAGCGCGAGCTGAACGAGCCCAGCGACGTACAGCCGACCGCGAAGCAGACCTCGGTCACCGTGAGATCGCCGCGCCGCAGCAGCGCTTTGGCCCGCTCGATGCGGCGGGTCATCAGGTAGCTGTAGGGGGTCTCACCGAAAGCGGCACGGAAGCTGCGGGAGAAATGACCCGGCGACATCAGGGCGCCATGCGCCAGCGCCGGGACGTCGAGCGGCTCGGCGTAGTCGCGGTCCATCCGGTCGCGGGCCCGCCGCAGCCGGACGAGGTCGTCGAGATCCTGCTGTCTCACCTGCTCAGCTTGCCACAGCACCCGAGGCCCATGAGGAGGAACAGGGACGACGCCCTCGGGTGCTCCCCGGCTCCTCGCCTCAGGCGCCGACGTAGGCCGCGAGGTGCTCGCCGGTGAGGGTGGAGCGGGCGGCGACGAGGTCGGCGGGCGTGCCCTCGAAGACGATCCGGCCTCCGTCGTGGCCGGCGCCGGGGCCCAGGTCGATGATCCAGTCGGCGTGCGCCATGACCGCCTGGTGGTGCTCGACGACGATGACCGACTTGCCGGAGTCGACGAGCCGGTCGAGGAGGCCTAGCAGCTGCTCGACGTCGGCGAGGTGCAGGCCGGCGGTCGGCTCGTCGAGGACGTAGATGCCGCCCTTCTCTGCCATGTGCGTGGCCAGCTTGAGCCGCTGCCGCTCGCCGCCGGACAGCGTGGTGAGCGGCTGGCCCAGGCTGAGGTAGCCGAGCCCGACGTCGGCGAGCCGGTCGAGGATCTTGTGCGCGGCCGGGGTGTGCGCCTCGCCCGAGCCGAAGAACTCCTCGGCCTCGGTCACCGGCATCGCGAGCACCTCGCTGATGTCGCGGCCGCCGAGGTGGTACTCCAGCACCGAGGCCTGGAACCGCTTCCCCTCGCACTCCTCGCAGGTGGTAGCGACACCGGCCATCATCGCCAGGTCGGTGAAGACGACACCGGCGCCGTTGCACGTGGGGCAGGCGCCCTCCGAGTTGGCGCTGAACAGCGCCGGCTTCACGCCGTTGGCCTTCGCGAACGCCTTGCGGATCGGGTCGAGCAGTCCGGTGTACGTCGCCGGGTTGCTCCGTCGCGAGCCGCGGATCGCGCCCTGGTCTACCGACACCACCCCCTCGCCGGCGGCCCCCGACCTGCCCGGCAGCGACCCGTGCACGAGCGAGCTCTTGCCGGAGCCGGCGACGCCGGTGACCACGGCCAGCACCCCGAGGGGGATGTCGACGTCGACGTTGCGCAGGTTGTGCGCCGTCGCCCCGCGGATCGGAAGCAGGCCGGTGGGCTTGCGCACCGTCTCCTTGACGGCCGCCCGGTCGTCGAAGTGGCGGCCGGTGACGGTGCCACCGGACCGCAGCCCCTCGACGGTGCCCTCGAAGCAGACGGTGCCGCCCGCCGTACCCGCGCCGGGGCCGAGGTCGACGACGTGGTCGGCGATCGCGATCGTCTCCGGCTTGTGCTCCACGACGAGTACCGTGTTGCCCTTGTCCCGCAGGCGCAGCAGCAGGTCGTTCATCCGCTGGATGTCATGGGGGTGCAGCCCGATGGTGGGCTCGTCGAAGACGTAGGTGGTGTCGGTGAGCGAGGAGCCGAGGTGGCGGATCATCTTCACGCGCTGCGCCTCGCCGCCCGACAGCGTGCCGGCCGGCCGGTCGAGCGCGAGGTAGCCGAGGCCGATCTCCACGAACGAGTCGAGGGTCTGCTGAAGCGCGGTGAGCAGCGGTGCCACCGACGGCTCATCGAGGCCGCGGACCCAGGCGGCCAGGTCGCTGATCTGCATCGCGCAGGCGTCGGCGATATTGATCCGCCCGATCTTCGACGACCGGGCCCCCTCGCTGAGCCGGGTGCCGTCGCACTCGGGGCAGGTGGTGAAGGTGACCGCCCGCTCCACGAATGCCCGGATGTGCGGCTGAAGCGCCTCCTTGTCCTTGGACAGGAACGACTTCTGGATCTTGGGAATCAGCCCCTCGTAGGTGAGGTTCACCCCCTCGACCTTCACCTTCGTCGGCTCCCGGTAGAGGAAGTCCTGCATCTCCTTCTTGGTGAACTTGCGGATCGGCTTGTCCGGGTCCAGGAGCCCCGACTCGGCGTAGACCCGCACGGTCCAGAAGCTGTCGGACTTCCAGCCGGGGATGGTGAACGCGCCCTCGGCGATCGACTTGGAGTCGTCGTAGAGCTGGGTGAGGTCGATGTCGGAGACCGTGCCCCGGCCTTCGCAGCGCGGACACATGCCACCGGTGCGGTGGAAGGTCGCCTTCACCGTCTTCTTGGCACCGCGCTCGACGGTGATGGCACCGCTCGCCCGGACCGAAGGGACGTTGAAGGCGTACGCGCCGGGCGGGCCGATGTGCGGCTTCCCGAGCCGGCTGAAGAGGATGCGCAGCATCGCGTTGGCGTCGGTGGCGGTGCCGACCGTGGAGCGGGCGTCGGCCCCCATCCGCTGCTGGTCGACGATGATCGCGGTGGTCAGCCCTTCGAGGACGTCGACCTCGGGCCGCGCCAGAGTGGGCATGAAGCCCTGCACGAAGGCGCTGTAGGTCTCGTTGATCAGCCGCTGCGACTCCGCGGCGATCGTGTCGAACACCAGAGAGCTCTTGCCCGAGCCGGAGACGCCGGTGAACACCGTCAGCCGGCGCTTCGGGATCTCGATGCTGACGTCCTTGAGGTTGTTCACGCGCGCGCCGTGCACACGGATCAGGTCGTGGCTGTCGGCAACGTGCAGCGCAGGCGACTGCGAGTCCGTCCTCGTGGCCATGCTCATCGTGTCTCCATTTGTCGGTCGGGGCCGCCTTCGCGGACTCCGTGGGTGTCGCCCGGCTCGGTCCGGCCAGCCTCGCACAGTGCTTCTCGTTGGCCTTCGCTTCCGCCCGTGCGGCTTCCGGGCCCGGGCCACGCGGCACACCCGGCCGAGGTGTCGGACCAGCCGGCGGCCGTCGCGATCGGCCCGCGGTCACGCTAGCCGTGGCTCGGGAGCCGCGCTTCTCCATTCCTGATCGGTCCGGTCACCGGCTTCCCGACGCACGACAGCCACTCCGCCGTGCCGCCATGCCGCCATGCCGCCGTGCAGCCGTCACCGGCACAGGTCACCGGGAACGCCGCATCCGCACGCCCCGCGCCACCGGTGGCCCCCACCAGACCTCCACTCCATGTCCAATTCCCTCGGATTGGCCTTGGTCCGCGGCCTTGTGGCACCTCTACGCTCACGGCCATGAGGATTCGTATCGTCGACGCCTTCAGTGAGCGTCCGTTCACCGGCAACCCCGCGGGAGTCGTGCTCCTCGACTCCGGCGCCTTTCCCGATACGGCCTGGCTCCAGCAGGTCGCCACCGAGGTCAATCTCTCCGAGACCGCCTTCGCGCACCCGCTGCCCGAGGGCGGCGACGCCGACTGGGCGCTGCGCTGGCTCACTCCGGCCGCCGAGGTGAACATGTGCGGCCATGCCACTTTGGCCACCGCACACGTGCTGCACACCACCGGGACGGCCACCGGTACGGTCCGCTTCCGCACCCGTAGCGGGGTGCTGACCACGACGGCCGATGCCGACGGGGCGATCACCATGGACTTCCCGACCGCCCCGCTCACCCCCGTCGAGGTACCGCCGGCCGTCGCGGGCGCGCTGGGCACCGAGATCCGCTCCGCGTACGACACCGGTCCCGATGTAGGGGATCTCCTGGTCGAGCTGGCCGACGAGAAGTCCGTACGGGCGCTCACCCCGGACCTCAAGGCGCTGGCCGGGCACGGCGGCCGCGGTGTGATCACCACCGCGCGCGCCGACCATGCCGACGGCGGCTACGACTTCGTCTCGCGCTGCTTCTTCCCCGGGGTGGGCATCGACGAGGACCCGGTGACGGGCAGCGCGCACACCGCGCTCGCCCCGTTCTGGTCCGCGCGCCTGGGCCGTGACGCGCTGGTCGGCCTCCAGGGCGCCGCCCGCACCGGCTTCGTACGGACCGAGCTGCGCGGCGACCGTACGCTGCTGACCGGCTCGGCGGTCACGGTCATCGACGGCGAGCTGCTGGTCACCGGCTGAGCGGGCCCCGGCGGAAGCAGCCGCCAGGAGGCGCGGGAGGCACCGGCGGTGCCCCGCGCCTCCTCACGCGGTCGGCAGCCACCCCACGTGCCCCGCGAGCAACGCATAGCCGACGAACGCCACGGTGTCGATCAGGGCATGCGCGGCGACCAGCGGCCCGACCCGTCCCCACCGCCGGTAGAGCAGGACGAAGATCACGCCCATCACCATGTTGCCGACGAAGCCGCCGAGGCCCTGATAGAGGTGGTAGGAACCGCGCAGCAGGGAGCTGGCCGCGAGTGCGGCCGTCGGAGTCCAGCCCAACTGCCCCAGCCTGCGCAGCAGATACCCGACGACGATGACCTCCTCCAGGACGGCGTTCTGCACCGCGGAGGCGATCAGCACCGGGATCTTCCACCACACCGCGGGCAGCGCCTCGGGGACCACCGTCAGATTGAATCCGCCCGCCCGCGCACCCAGATAGAGCAGCACACCACTGCTGCCGATGACGGCCGCCAGCGCGACTCCGCGGCTCAGGTCGAAACCGGGCCGCTGCCGGTCGAAGCCGACCGCCCGCAGTCCGCCGGCCCGTTCACGCAGCAGCAGATGCGCCACCAGCACCACGGGGACGAGGGCGCTGGCGATCCCGAACAGCTGCCAGGCGAGATCCAGCCAGGGGCGGCCGGGCGCGTGGGAGCCGTTGAGCGTCGCCGCCTGGTCCTTGAGGCCGCCGGGCTTGGTCACCGAGCCGATGAAGCTGATCAGCGCCGACACCCCGCTGGCCCCCAGCGAGAGGGCCAGGACGATCAGCGTCTCGCTCCGCAGGATGCTCCGCGACGGCTCCTCGGCCGCCCCCGTTCCCGGGCCCTTCCCGGGCCCATTACCTGGAACGTCCGCATCAGCCACGGGACTTGTATCCGACTGCACGCTTCCTCCACTTCCGCATTACCCCCTCTTCGCCACCACCGCCCCGCTAGGGTCTCGACAGCAGGTACGAAGATCGCGCGCGACAGGCCGGGGACGGGCGCCATCCACGTGGTGCGTTTCCCCTCTCCCCATCGATTCCCGATCGAGCTCCGAGAAGGAGAGGCGCTACCGCAATGGGACGACACAGCTTGCCCGACGGCTCCCCGACGGAGCACACGGGGGCCCGACCGGGGCTTCGCCGGCGCACCATCATCATCTCGACCGGTCTCGTTCTCGCCGTGGCCGCGGGCTCGGTGGTGGCAGTGCGCAGCGGTCTGCTCCCGTTCGGGGGCCCGTGCGACGGCCAGTCGACGCGGCTCGACGTGGCGGCCTCGCCCGATATCGCCCCGGCGCTCGAAGCGGTGGCCAAGACGGCCCGCGAGCACGCGACGCGCACCGACGGCAGATGTCTGGACGTCAGGATCACCGCGCGCGCCGCCAATGACATCGCCGACGCCTTCGGGCAGCGGCCGGTCAGCCCCGACTTCCAGGTCTGGATACCGGATTCGAGCCTGTGGGTGGACCGGGTCGAAGCGGAGCGCGGCACTCCGCTGACCGCCGTCGGCACCATCGCCTCGTCCCCGATCGCGCTGGGCGCCGTCCCCGAGGCCGCCACGTCAATGGGCTGGCCGAAGAAGACCTACACCTGGACGAAGCTGACCCGGACCGCGACCTCCGGCGACGAACTGCGCCTGGGCCTCGCCGACCCGGCCCGCAGCGCCACCGGGATGCTCGCGCTGGCCCGTATCAGCGCCGCCAACGCCAAGGACGCCAAGGACAGCGACGAAGCCGACACCCGCACCGCCGCGACGGCAAAGCTCCTCTACCAGCGGGTCACGGACGGCGACGGACGGGTACTGACCACCCTGCCGCACGACAACTCCTCAACGGAGCAGGCCAATCCGCGCCGCAACCAGGCGCTGCTGCTCTCGGAGCAGGCCGCCTACACCCACAACACGAAGGCGGGCGGCGGCCCCGATCTGGACCTGTTCTACCCGCAGGACGGCACGGCCCGGCTCGACTTCCCGTTCACGCTGGTCGACGACACGGAGCTGAGCCCCGAGCAGACCCGCGCCGCCAACCGCTTCATGACACTGCTGGGCGAGAACGGAGGACAGCGCACGCTGCGCCGGCACGGCTTCCGGGCCGGCAACGGCGAGGCGGACCCGAAAGTGACCGCCGCGGCCGGCGGGCGCGATCCGCAGCCGTACTCCGCCGATCCCGCCGACCCGCCGACGGTCGAGGAACTCCAGGCGCTGATGGGCATGTGGACGGTCACGGTGCAGAACACCCGGCTCACCACGGTCGTGGACGCCTCGCCGTCGATGGGCACCCCGGTCCCGGGCGGCGGCGGCCGGACCCGTATGGACCTCACCAAGAATTCACTGCTCCAGGCGCTGGCCACCTTCACGCCCGAGGACGAGATCGGGCTGTGGAAGTTCGCCACCTTCCTGGACGGCGCCAAGGACTATGCGGAGCTGTCCCCCACCAGCCGCCTCGGCGACCGGGACCCCGCCGGCGGCACCCACCGCGACACGCTCACCGCCGCCTTCAGCTCACTGGCCCCGGTACTCCGCGGCGCCACCGGCCTCTACGACACCACGCTCGCCGCGTACCAGGAAGCCTGCGCGACGTATGCGAGCGGGAAGTTCAACGCACTGGTCATCGTCACCGACGGCGCCGACGACGACGCCGGCAGCCTCGGCCTCGATGCCCTGGCCGAGAAGCTGAAGAAGCTCTCCGACCCCCAGCGGCCGGTGCCGCTGATCGCCCTCGCCATCGGCCCGGCGGCCGACACAGCGGCCCTGGAGCGCATCACGGCGCCGACCGGCGGATCGGCGCACCAGGTCAGCGACCCGTCGCAGATCCACCAGGTGATCCTCAAGGCCATCATGGCGGCGGGCGGCAAGAAGCCGCGCTGAGCCCCGGACGGTGGCTCACGGGCCCCGGCCCGCCGCGCCGACACGCGCCGGGCACTCTTCCGTCCCGCTGAGACACGCCCTACGCCCCCTCGGCCGCCGCCTCCCAGGGCTCCGGTACGGCGGCCCGCCCGGCGACCGGCCAGGCGACCGGCCAGGTGTGCACCGGCTCCCCGGTGTGCATCAGCTCGCTGTAGCGCCGGGTCATCGCGGCGAGCGCGGCCTCCCGGTCCAGTCCCTGGCGCCGGGCGTGGTGGCAGGCCGCGGCCTGCCAGGACGCGCCGTTGACCCGGCGCCGGCAGCGCTCCTCGATGATGCCGAGGTAATGGTCGCGATCGGCCGGTTCCACCCCCCAGGCGTCCAGCCCGCGGGCCGCCAGCGGCAGCAGTTCCTGGCGTACCAGCCGTACGGCCGGGATCCGGGCGAGTCCGCCGGCCCGTCCGGGGCGGGGCCAGTCCAAGGTGGCGTCGATGCCGTACCGGCAGGCGGTGTCGAAGTTGCCGGCCGCGGCGGCGAACGGGAGACGCGACCAGATGGGGCGCGGCTCCTCGGCCAGTGCCCGCACCAGTCCGTAGTAGAAGGCGGTGTTGGCGATGACGTCGGCGACGGTGGGGCCGGCCGGCAGCACCCGGTTCTCGACCCTGAGGTGCGCGACACCGTCGGCGACCGCGTAGACGGGTCGGTTCCACCGGTAGATCGTGCCGTTGTGCAGCACCAGTTCGGCCAGGTCGGGCGCCCCGCCCTCGTCGAGGACCCGCAGCGGCTCCTGCGGTCCGCACACCGGCAGCAGCGGGGGGAAGTAGCGCAGATTCTCCTCGAACAGGTCGTATGCGGAGTCGACCCAGCGCTCGCCGAACCAGGTGCGGGGGCGCACTCCCTGGGCCTGGAGTTCGGGCACGCGGGTGTCCGTGGCCTGCTGGAAGACCGGCGGCCGGGACTCGCGCCACAGCTCACGGCCGAAGAGGAAGGGCGAGTTGGCGCCGACCGCCACCTGCACCGCGGCGATGGCCTGGGCCGCGTTCCAGACGGCGGCGAAACGGCCCGGCGTCACCTGGAGGTGCAGCTGGACCGAGGTACAGGCGGCTTCCGGTGCGATCGAGGGCGAGCGGGAGACCAGGTGTTCCACGCCCCGGATGTCGAGTGCGAAGTCCTCGCCGCGGGCCGCCCGCATCTGGTCGTTGAGCAGCACATAGCGGTCGTTCTCGGAGAGGCTGGCAGCGGTGAGATCGGTGGCGTGCAGGGTGGGCAGAATGCCGATCATCACGATCCGGGCGGCGACCTCCCGTGCCTTCCTTTCGGCGTAGGCGAGTCCCGTACGGAGTTCCTCGGCAAGCTGGTCCAGGACGCGGCCGCTCAATCGGTGCGGAAGGATGTTGACCTCCAGATTGCACCGGGCGAGTTCGGTCTGGAAATCACAGCTGGCGATGCGCTCGAGAACTTGGGAGTTCATCATGCGGGGCAGCCCGTCGGCGCCGGCCAGATTGAGTTCGATCTCCAGGCCCATGAGGTTCTTGGGCCGGTCGAACCTCTCCTCCTTCAGGAGCCTCTGCAAACCCTCGAGACACTCGTGAAGCTTTCTTCGATAACGCTCCCGGTCCGCCAGGTCGATCCCGTCCGCGGCGACCTTCTCCCCCATCGACGGGTCCCTCCTCGAGTGAACGGCCCGCGGACACGGGCCGCTTGGGGCCTTCCCCGACTCCACCGGGGCTCACGCTACGGTCGATGATGCCCCGGCAATCTGATCGATAACGCCGCGGGGGCATGCCGGTACCGGTAGGCTCGAAGTGGGCCAGCCACCGGCACATCCCGAAGGCATATCTCACTGGCGACAGCAGACCGCATTTCCTTGGTGAGAATCACTGACGAGATCCGGCCTACCGCGCTGCCGAGGCAATACGAGGTGGTGCCGTAAAACCGTTGCACAAAGCGGCGGAAATCACCTCGCACAACGGTCTGGATTTCACCTTGCCCGAAATCCACAAGGCCGGTAGCCGAAACACTTTCAGAACATACGTCGTATAAACTCCGCTTACGAGGCAGAGACTTGGCGCCCAGCGTCCCGGGGTTCTCGCCGGCACGGGGGCACAGCGACTGACCTCGCCGGGCCGCAGCCCCGGCCGGCCACGCTCTGACCCGCACGCAGACAGCGTCGTTTGCACCCTGCCACGCTCCACCGTGTCTCCGAAGTGAGAGGCGACCCACCATGCCGCTGCACCTTCCCCCTGCCCCCGCGCCTGCCCTGCGCAGCGTTCTCGCCGCCCTCGGCTCGCCCACCGCGGTCCGCGAGGCCCCGGTCGCCGCACTGCGCGCCCATCAGGGTCCGCTCAGCCCCGACCACCCGCTGCCCGTCCACGTCTGGGACGACGTCAGCCGGGCCGGCGGCATGCCGCACACCCGTCTGGCCGGCTGGCGCTTCCTGGTCCGCGGCGGGGAACGTGCCGTGGCCACCGCCGAGGCGATGCTCACGGCGGACGGCTGGACGTTCTCACGCTTCTGCGGCGGCCCGTACGTCGCCGCGACCGAGCAGGCGCTGGCCCAGGCCGAAGCGCTCGGCACGCCCTACCAGCCGCGCCTGCTGTCCGTCCCCGAGCTTTACATGCTCACCCTGTGGCTGCATCACGACATCGCCTCCGACGGTGCCGAAGGCCTGCCCACGCCCGCTGACCTGCTGATACCGCTCGCGCCCGCCCCGCCGGGGATCGCCTCGCACCGTCCGCAGCGCATCGCCGACCTGCTTCCCCGGCTGACGCTGCGCCTCACCCCCACCACCCCGCTCCTCGCCGAACCCGCCTGAGCCGACGCGCCGGACCGTTTCCCGCACGGACACCGGCGCCCGCGACCCCGCACGAGCATGCCCCGCGGCCCCTTCCGGCCGCGGGGCGCTCTGTCGCGCTCACCCGGGCGGCCTAGCCCGCGGATACCACTCCCAACCCTCCTGGGAAGGAGTGCAATTGGGAGCAACCGCCCGCATGGGTGACGCGTCCCTATCGAGTGAGTACCGCTGCTGCGAAATCCCTGCGGAATCCCGTCCGTGGGGCAACACTGGGATCGACCGAAGGAAACGGGGGAGCGGCCATGAACACCTCATCGAGCCGCACGACGACGTTCACCACTCCGCAGCGAAAGACAACTTCCATGTGCCAGCACCAACCGCCATGCCCGTCAGCCGACTCCAGCGACCGGGAGGCCGCACACCTTGTGGCGCACCACCCGGAACAGGGCTGGAGCCTGCTCTGCAACGGCGTCCTGCTCTTCGAGGACACCGGTGAGCTGCTGCCCAACGGGCAGGTCATCGCCCCGCACCGAGCACGGGCCACCGCCGCCGCCTGACCCGCGAGCGCGCGGCACGAACGACAGGGCCCCCGGCAGATCTGCCGAGGGCCCTTGATGTTGCCGTGAGTCAGGTGCGGTGACTCAGTTGTCGTACTCGTCCAGCGGCGGGCAGGAGCACACGAGGTTACGGTCGCCGAAGGCACCGTCGATGCGGCGGACCGGCGGCCAGTACTTCTCCGAGGCCTCGACGCCGGCCGGGAAGACCGCCTCCTCGCGGGTGTACGGGTGCGACCAGTCGCCACCGAGCGCGCCCGCGGTGTGCGGGGCGTTGCGCAGCGGGTTGTCGTCCTTGTCCCACTCCCCCGAGCCGACCTTCTCGATCTCCGCGCGGATGGCGATCATCGCGTCGCAGAACCGGTCCAGCTCGCCCAGGTCCTCGCTCTCGGTCGGCTCGATCATCAGCGTGCCGGCCACCGGGAAGGACATCGTCGGCGCGTGGAAGCCGTAGTCGATGAGCCGCTTGGCCACATCGTCGATGCTCACACCGGTCGCCTTGGTCAGCGGCCGGACGTCGATGATGCACTCGTGCGCGACCAGACCGCCGGGGCCGGTGTAGAGCACCGGGTAGTGCGGCTCCAGGCGCTTGGCGATGTAGTTGGCGCTCAGCACCGCGACCTGGGTGGCGCGCTTGAGGCCCTCGCCGCCCATCAGGCGGACGTACGCCCAGGAGATCGGCAGGATGCCGGCCGAGCCCCAGGGCGCCGCGGAGATCGGTCCCACACCCGTCTCGGGGCCCGCAGCGGGCTGGAGCGGGTGGTTGGGCAGGTACGGCGCCAGGTGGGCGCGCACGCCGACCGGACCGACACCCGGGCCACCGCCGCCGTGCGGGATGCAGAACGTCTTGTGCAGGTTGAGGTGCGAGACATCGCCGCCGAACTTGCCGGGCTCGGCGAGGCCGACCAGCGCGTTGAGGTTGGCGCCGTCGACGTAGACCTGACCGCCGGCGTCGTGCACCGCCGCGCAGATCTGGGTGATGTGCTCCTCGAACACTCCGTGCGTGGAGGGGTAGGTGACCATCAGGACCGCGAGTTCGTCACGGTGCTTCTCGATCTTGGCGTGCAGATCGTCGGTGTCGACCTCGCCGTCCTCGCCGGTCTTGACGACGACGACCTTCATCCCGGCCATCACCGCGCTGGCGGCGTTGGTGCCGTGCGCGGAGGACGGGATCAGACAGACGGTGCGCTGCTCGTCGCCGTTGGCGCGGTGGTAGGCGCGCACCGCCAGCAGACCGGCCAGCTCGCCCTGCGATCCGGCGTTCGGCTGGATGGAGACCTTGTCGTAGCCGGTGACCGTGGCCAGCCGCTCCTCCAGCTCCTGGATGAGCGTGAGGTAGCCCTGAGCCTGGGCGGCCGGCGCGAACGGGTGCAGCTGGCCGAAGGCGGGCCAGGTGACCGGCTCCATCTCGGTGGTCGCGTTCAGCTTCATCGTGCAGGAACCGAGCGGGATCATGCCGCGGTCCAGCGCGTAGTCCTTGTCGGCGAGGGTGCGCAGGTAGCGCAGCATCGCGGTCTCGGAGCGGTACTGGTGGAAGACCGGGTGGGCGAGGTAGTCGTCGCTGCGCAGCAGGGCCTGCGGCAGCGTCTCCGCGGCGGCCGCGTCCAGCTGCTCGACGTCGCCGTGCAGACCGAAGGCACCCCAGACGCCGGCCAGCTGCGCGCGCCCGGTGGTCTCGTCGCAGGCGATGCCGACCAGGTCGGCGTCGACCTGCCGGAGGTTGACACCGGCCTCGCGGGCGGCCGCGACGACCTCGGCGGCCCGGCCGGGCACCCGCGCGGTCAGCGTGTCGAAGTACGCGTCGTGGACGATCTCCACCCCGCCGGCCCGCAGGCCCTCGGCGAGGACCGCGGCGTAGCGGTGGGTGCGCCGGGCGATCGTCCGCAGGCCCTCGGGCCCGTGGTAGACCGCGTACATGCCGGCCATGACGGCGAGCAGCACCTGCGCCGTGCAGATGTTGCTGGTGGCCTTCTCCCGGCGGATGTGCTGCTCACGGGTCTGGAGCGCGAGGCGGTAGGCCTTGCTGCCGTCGGCGTCGACGGAGACGCCCACCAGACGTCCGGGGAGGCTGCGGGCGAACTGGTCGCGTACGGCCATGAAGCCGGCGTGCGGTCCGCCGAAGCCCATCGGGACGCCGAAGCGCTGGGTGGTGCCGACGGCGATGTCCGCGCCGAGCTCACCGGGCGAGGTCAGCAGCGTCAGGGCCAGCAGATCGGCGGCGACGGTGACGATCGCGCCCAGCTCGTGGGCCTGCTCGATGACGGGGCGGGGGTCACTCACCGCACCGGAGGCGCCCGGGTACTGGAGCAGCACACCGAAGACACCCCGCTCGGCGATCTCGGCCGGAATGCCGTCGGACAGATCCGCGACCACGACCTCGACGCCGGTGGGCTCCGCGCGGGTCTGGATCACGGCGATGGTCTGCGGCAGACAGTCGGCGTCGATCAGGAAGACGCCCTGCTTGACCTTGCCGACCCGGCGGGAGAGCGCCATCGCCTCGGCGGCCGCGGTGCCCTCGTCCAGCAGCGAGGCGCCGGAGGTGGGCAGTCCGGTCAGGTCGGCGACCATCGTCTGGAAGTTCAGCAGCGCCTCGAGGCGGCCCTGCGAGATCTCCGGCTGGTAGGGGGTGTAGGCCGTGTACCAGGCCGGGTTCTCCATGACGTTGCGCAGGATCACGGGCGGCGTGAACGTGCCGTAGTAGCCGAGTCCGATCATGGACGCCAGCACCTGGTTACGGTCCGCGAGGCCGTGCAGCTCCTGAAGGACCTCGGCCTCGGTACGGGCCTGCGGCAGGCCGAGCGCCTCCGCGCTCTTGATCACGTCGGGGACGGCGGTGGCGGTGAGCTCGTCCAGCGAACCGAACCCGACGTGCGCGAGCATCTTCGCCTGCGCCTCGTGGTCGGGACCGATGTGACGGTGCTCGAACGGGGTGCCGCGTTCCAGCTCGGTCAAGGAGATGCGATTGGTGGTCATCTGCGGGGGCCTCCTGGTCGGCGCGACCTACGAGGGGCACCGCGACGCGGGTGCCCGGACGGCCTCCCCCTCTGTCATCTCAACCTGAGAGTTTCACCGGCCCGCACGAGGCGGCCCGGCTTTCACCGTCGGTGAGGAGGGGCCCCGGCACTGTGCCTTCCGTCGCCCGCCCTGCTTTCCAGAGTGACCTCACCCATGCGGTACGTGTGCCTGAGAGATTCCGGGGAGGATTTGCTCCTTCGGCGCCCAGGTCGCGAACGACACAGGACTCTCCCGCACGGGGTCTGCGGCCATTGGCCAGCCTACCAGCGCCGCTCTCGAAGGCTCCTTCGAGTGGCCAGGGCATGAAATGTGCCGTTTGGTAGTTGTCAGAGGGCAGTTGCGACCAATTGGAGGGGCCGTGCAAACCGATATCGATCCCCGGAGCCTGATCGGCCGCAAAGCGTTCGACCGTAACGGCACCAAAATAGGCACGATCGACGAGGTATATCTCGACGACGCGACGGGGGAACCGGAGTGGGCGGCCGTGCGTACCGGACTCTTCAGCCGGGACGCGTTCGTCCCCCTGGAACCCAGCAAGATGGTCGGTGAGGGCCTGCACATTCCTTATGACCGCAAGTTGATCAAGGATGCGCCGGACTTCGGTGTCGGCCGTCACCTCTCGCCTGAGCAGGAACTTCAGCTCTATCACCACTACCGACTGGATATCTCTTCCCCGACCTCCGACCCGGTGTCCTCCCCCGGCTCCGGCGACAAGGACTTCGGCAGGATCGCCGGCTCGGACGACTGACCGTCCGCCGGCCCCCCGCGCACCAGCGGCAGGGGCTCCCCCGGCCGCAGCGCCGGATCCTCGACAGCAAAGGTCCGCACCCTTCCCGGTGCGGACCATGGCGTTTCGAAGCGTACGGTCACCCTCCCCACCCCACTGCCCTGCACCCACCCGGCCCCGTACTCGTCGTGCACCACGTCCAGTCCCGGATGCCAGCGCCGCGGCCGCTCCTCCTCGGCCTCGTGCGGCTCCGTCCCGCCGCCGGCCGCCTCCGCCGCGGCTGCCGCGGCCTTCGCGGTCTCCTCCGCCTCCCGCTCCGTCGCCACCTGGGCGAAGAGGTCCTCCTGCGTGAAGTCGGCCAGTCCGCTGACCCCCACACCCAGCAGCCGCACCCCGCCGGTGGTGTCCACCATCTCCAGCAGCCGCGCCGCGGCCTCCCGTATCACCGCCGGGTCGTCGGTGGGCCCCCGGAGCGTCTCGGAGCGGGTCAGCGTCGAGAAGTCGTAGTTGCGCACCTTGATGACCACCGTCCGTCCCGACCGCCCGGCGGCCCGCAGCCGCTGGACGCAGCGGTCGGCCAGCCGCAGCACCTCACTGCGCACCCGGGTCCGGTCGGTCAGATCGACCTCGAAGGTGTCCTCGACCGAGATGGACTTCGCATCCCGCTCGGCCACCACGGGCCGGTCGTCCCGGCCCAGCGCCATCGCATACAGCCCCGCGCCGTGCGCCTTGCCCAGCAGCCGCACCAGCTCGGCCTCACCGGCCTCCGCGGTCTCGGCGACGGTGTGGATCCCGGCCCGGCGCAGCGTCTCGGCCGTCGCGGGCCCCACCCCGGGCAGCGTCCGCACCGTCATCGGGCCCAGCAGCTCCCGTTCGGTACCGGGCTCGATCACCACCAGGCCGTCCGGCTTGGCCGCCTCGGACGCGATCTTCGCCAGCAGCTTCGCGCCGGCCAGCCCCACCGAGCCGGTCAGGCCCGTGGCGGAGCGGATGTCGCGGCGCAGCTGCTCCCCCACGCCCCGCACGGCGGCCGTCTCGGGCGGCACCCCGCCCGCTTCCAGGTCGACGAACGCCTCGTCCAGGCTCAGCGGCTCCACGAGCGGCGACAGCGCGTGCAGCAGCTCCATCACCGCCTCACTCACCTGGCGGTACAACGTGAAGCGAGGGGTGAGATAGGCGGCGTTGGGGCACAGCCGGCGCGCCTGGGCCGTGGGCATCGCGGAGCGGATACCGAACACCCGGGCCTCGTACGACGCCGTGGAGACCACTCCGCGCGGCCCGATCCCGCCGACCACCACGGGTTTGCCGCGCAGGCTCGGCTTGGCCGCCTGCTCGGCGGCCGCGAAGAACGCATCCATGTCGAGATGCAGGATCGTCGGGGCAGGTCTCACATGTCCGATGCTGCCCCATGCCACTGACAATCGGCCCGATGCCGGGCCGGTAGCGCCGTCAGGGACTCAGCCCGCGCGGTTGCGCCGCCGCGCCAGCTCGTCCTGCGGGTTCTTCCCGACCAGGGTCTCGCCGGTGTCCACACGCTCTCCGTGGAGCTGTGACAGCGCGCTCTCCACGTCCCGCCAGACCCGCCCACGGCGATCCCGAAGACGCCCTGACCGCCCTGGAGCAGATCCACGACCTGGTCGGGCGAGGTGCACTCGTAGACCGTCGCGCCGTCGCTCATCAGCGTCATCCGCGTCAGATCCGCCAGCCCGCGCGAGCGCAGATGCTGGACGGCCGTGCGGATGTTCTGAAGCGACACCCCGGTGTCCAGCAGCCGCTTGACGATCTTCAGGACCACGACGTCCCGGAAGCTGTAGAGCCGCTGGGTGCCCGAGCCGTACGCCGGCCGGATGCTCGGCTCCACCAGGCCCGTACGCGCCCAGTAGTCGAGCTGCCGATAGGTGATGCCCGCTGCCGCACAGGCGGTCGGGCCGCGATAGCCGATGTTCTGCGCCTCGCAGTCCCCCGACACCGCCGCGGCCGGTGCCGGGGCAGGATTCGCTGCTGCGCCCGAGTGGAGCGGCAACGCCCCTTCCGCCGCCATACCGTCGCCGGTGATTGCCACGCCGCCCTCCGTCCTCCACGTCCCGGACGGGACCTGCCATATCGACGGTATGCAGTCACTCGGGGTGCGTCAACGATCGCCGCGCTCGCCACGCCGAGTGATAATCACCCTACGAGTGGTTTCTCGTGACCTCGCACGGGGAAGGGCTAGTTGTTTGGCCAAAAACAGGTGGTTCGCCTGGCCGGTATTACTGGCTGTTGGTCCCGAAGTCCTCGGGCGAGATCTGGTCGAGGAACTCGCGGAACTTCTCCACCTCGTCCTCCTGCTCGTCCGGGATGGCGATCCCCGCGTCGTCCAGCACACCGTCGGTACCGAAGATCGGCGTTCCGGTGCGCAGAGCCAGCGCTATCGCGTCGGACGGACGCGCGCTGACCTCGACCCCGCTCGCGAAGACGAGTTCGGCATAGAAAACCCCCTCGCGCAGATCCGTGATGCGGACCTGCGTCAGCTCCTGGCCCACCGCTTCGAGCACGTCCTTGAAAAGGTCGTGCGTCAGCGGCCTGGCAGGGACCATGCCCTGCTGGGCAAAGGCGATGGCGGTGGCCTCCCCTGGCCCGATCCAAATGGGCAAGTATCGGTCGCCTCCCACCTCCCGCAGGAGCACGATCGGTTGGCTGGAAGGCATTTCCACCCGGACACCCACGACGTCGAGCTCGTTCACACAGCAACCCTAGGACGTGCCCGGCCGGTTTGGGTAGTCGGGCACTCGTTTGCTCACTACAGCCGGACCCGCAAAGCGCTCTGCACCAGTGCCGCATGCAGCCGTACGGACAGCGTCGCCAGCTCTCTGGCGGTGGCTTCGGCATGGGCCCTGGTCTGCGGGTTACGGTGCCGCCGAAGGGGTGCAACGACCTGCTCGACCAGGCCCGCCTCGCGCTCGGCGGCCGCCTTCACGGCACGCAGATGCCGCGGTTCGAGACCGAAACGGCCCAGGTCCGCAACAAGCTTGGCCACCGTGACGGCCTCGATGTCGTATCCGCCCTCCGCATGAGGGACGATGAGTCCGTAGGACTCCCAGTCGGCGAGCGCCGCCTCGTCCACCTCCGCGGCGGCCAGCAGCTCTGCCCGGCCGATCCGGGCAGCCGTGGGGCGCTCCTCACCAGGTTCGTGTACGCCCTCGACCAGATCCCGCGAGGGAGTGGTCGGGGCCGGCAGCGGCACCTGCTCTCCGCGCTCCAGGGCGTCCAGATGCTCCCGGATGACCTTCAGCGGCAGATAGTGGTCCCGCTGCATCCGCAGGACGCCGGCCAGCCGCTCCACGTCCGCCGGTGTGAACTTGCGGTATCCGGAAGGCGTGCGCTTCGGCTCGACCAGTCCCTCGGCCTCCAGGAAGCGAATCTTGGAGATCGTGACCTCGGGGAACTCCTCGCGCAGCAGGGTGAGCACCGTGCCGATGCTCACCGGCCTGCCGTCCGAGGAGGCGGCGCCGGCAGAGCCGGCACCGCCTTTCGGTGTATCGCGCATATGCCTTCCCCGACCGGTCAGATACCGGCGCCTCGCTGGCTCGCGTAGAAGACCAGGCGGAACTTGCCGATCTGGACCTCATCACCGTTGGCGAGGGCGACGGAGTCGATCCGCTCACGGTTGACGTAGGTGCCGTTCAGGCTGCCGACGTCGGCGACCGTGAAGAGACCGTCCGGACCGCGACGGAATTCCACATGGCGGCGCGAGACCGTCACATCGTCGAGGAAGATGTCGCCCTGCGGATGCCGGCCCGCCGTCGTCAGCTCGCTGTCCAGAAGGAAGCGGCTGCCCGAATTCGGACCCCGGCGGACGACCAGCAGCGCCGACCCGAGCGGAAGGGCGTCGACGGCCGCCTGCGCCTCGGGGGACAGCGACGGCGACAGGTTCTGGCCCGTCGCCTCCGAGTCGTAGGCCTCCAGCCCCGAAATGGAGATGGTGGAGGTCGTCTCGGACGCGCGCTCGGGCTGAGCGCCCGGACGCAGGGGCGCACCACAGTTGGAACAGAACCGGCTCGCCTCGGCGTTCCGGTTCCCACACCTCGTACAAACCGGCAAGGCCGACCCTCCACCCGTGCGTGCGGCTGATGGTTCCTGGGAACCTATGCGGCCGGGACCGGAGGGGTCAACAGAACCCGCGCCGTACCCCCCGGACGGACCGCTGACCTCGTCACGGAAGAGCGGACGGTCCTCGGCCGAACCGCTCTCGTCGGGCCGGCCCGACGCGCGGTGCCGCGCGGAGCCGCTGCCGCCCTCCTGGCGCGCGCTCTTGCCGAACAGCTTTCCAAACAACTTCACGGGCGATTCCCCTTGAACGAAATAGACCCGCCCGTGGGGCAGGACGAACCCTCGATGCACACACCGGCCCATCCGGACATCCTGTGAACGTCCGTGGCCTTCAGACAGTTTCCACCACACACCACACGCACGGTGCGTCGACCCCCCGCTACCTCATGCCCTCGCCGGGCACTCGACATACGCCTACGCCTCACTGCGATGACGACCGAGCGTAGTCAGGCCGCTTCGCCTCTCGCAAGGCGTCCACAATGATCTTCTCCTCACGGGTCACAGACACCTTGGCCTGCTCCTTTTCCAGCGTCTGAACCACTCCGCCGGGAATGTTCAGCGCCGGTTCGAGGTCCTCCGGCTTCCCGATGACCTTGAAGCGGAACGGCTGCGCGACGCGCTTGCCGTCGATCCCCACACCACCCTGAAGATCCGAGAGGGAGGTGTTCGCGACGACCCGGACGTCATTGACCTGGATGGCCTCGGCGCCGGCCGCCCGCAGCTCCTGGATGGTGTCCAGCAGCTTGTCCGCCTCGACGGAGTGCGTCGGGTCATCGATGGTCAGGTTGATGCCGGGCCCCTGCGCCGCGACGGTCCCGGCCAGCACACCCAGCTGCTGTTCCTTCTCCACGGTCTGTTTACGGGCCTCCTCGGCCTGGTCCGAGCTGTTCGCCAGCTCGGTCTTCTGCCCTTCCAGGCGCCGCTGTTCGTCGGTCAACCGCTGGGAGCGGTTGTCCAGCTCGTCCAGAATGCGCACCAAGTCTTCCTGGCGCGCACCCCGCAGCGCACTGCTGTCACTTGTGGAACGTACCTGAATCGCCAGACCGAGTCCGAGAATGAACAGGAGCAACGCGACGATCAGTTGAGCCCGGGTCAGCCGCGGCGGCCACAGGCTCGCCACCAGCCGCTCCCGACCGTTCTTCGGGCGCTCCGCACTCCCGTCATCGGCGATCACATCCGGAGTCGAGGAGTCTGCCCCTTTGTCCGTCTTCTGTCCAGCACTGTCCGGTTCCTGCGCTTCGGTCTCCTCTTCGGAGTCCGCCCGCTCCGGGATGCTCCGGCTCTCGGGCGGCATCGGCAGCCGGCCGGCCGGGCCCCTGTCCTGCCCCGCTTCCGGCCGGCCCGGCTCCGACCGCTCCGGCTCCGGCTGGTCCGGCTCCGACTCAAGCGCCTTCGACTCCGGCTCGGGCCGCTCCGCCCGCTCCGACTTCGCCACCGGCTCGGGCCGCTCCGCCCGCTCCGGCTGCACCGACTGCTCCGGCTTCTTCACCGGCTCCGGGGTCTCCTCGGTCGACATCCGCCTCACGCCCGGAAGACGTGCCGGCGGATCGCGGCGGCGTTGGAGAAGATCCGGATACCCAGCACCACGACGACGCCGGTGGAGAGTTGGGCGCCGACGCCCAACTTGTCGCCGAGGAAGACGATCAGCGCGGCGACGACGACATTCGACAGGAAGGAGACCACGAAGACCTTGTCGTCGAAGATGCCGTCCAGCATCGCGCGCAGACCACCGAACACGGCATCCAGCGCCGCGACGACAGCGATCGGCAAGTAGGGCTCGACCACCGTCGGCACCACGGGTCGGACGACAAGTCCGACCACGACTCCCACGATGAGGCCCAATACGGCGATCACGATGTGCCCTTCCCTGTGTCGGCGCCGTCCGCCTTGGCGGCACCGGCCTGTGGCTTTGCGGTACGTACGATCAAACTGGGCGCGGGCGGCAGCGTGACCTCGTTCTCCGCGGAAATCCTGGTACGTACGCCGTAGTTCTCCTGCAACACATGCAGGTACTGGCCATCGGCGCTGCCCTGGAACGCGGTGCTCAGCCGCTGCCCGTCCCCCACCGCCAGCACCGTATAAGGCGGCACCAGTGGCTTGTTGTCGACCAGTATGGCGTCTCCTGCGGCTCTGATCGCCGAGAGTGACGTAAGCCGCTGTCCATTGACGGAGATGGCCTCCGCACCGGACGCCCACAGGCCGTTGACCACGCGTTGCATGTCCCTGTCGCGTACCCGCCCCGTGTCCGAAAAACCACTGCTCTCGCGCGGACCGCCGCCATGGGACTCCGCGCCCTTGGCGTCGTCCACGACGAGCTTCACGCCGGGCCCGGTGGCCTGCGAGGAACCGGAGAGCAGAGCCAGCAGTTCGGCCTTGTCGCCGCCGTGCTTCTTCAGCGCCTCGCGCTGCATTCTGCTGACGTCGTCCCGGAGCGCATCGACCCGCTGCTGCTGCCGGTCCGCCTCGCCGGTGCCCTTCTGGATGCGGTTGATCAGCTCCGTACGCTCCTTGGCCAGCGTCGGTGCGGATATCCGCGCCTGCGCCGCCCCCACCGTCACCACGACCGCGGCGAGCACCAGACCGGCCGCGAGGCCCAACTTCGCCCGCAAAGTACGCGGCAGGCCGCGCACGCCGGCTTCGGACTTCCGCGCGGCGGCCTCGGCATATCCGTCGTCGAGGCTGTGATCCATCACATTGTTCAGCAGCGACATGGACGCATCGGGGCGCGCGGCCGGCGTGTTCGTGTTGCTCCGATCGGGGCGCTGCTGCGACATGCCGCACATCGTCGCACGTCCGCCGCACAGTCTCCCAATGGCCCCACCGGCGTGCCCGGGCACGACCCGCCGGCGGGGTCCGGGTCAGCGTCCTGCGCTGTCCACCACTGCGGACCACTCGTCCAGCAGCTGCTGGGCGGAGGCGTCATCGGGGCCTTCCGCCCACAAGTGGGTGACGGCCTCAGCGGGGTCGGGCAGCACCAGAACCCAGCGGCCGTCGGGCTCCACGACCCGTACGCCGTCGGTCGTGTCCACGTCCCGGTCACCGGCCGCCTCGACGACATGCCGCATGACGAGCCCCTTGACCGCCCAGGGAGTGGCCAGGTCACGGCGCTGGACATGCGCCCGCGGGATCCGGGCATCGATCTGGCTGAGCGTGAGCTGGGTGCGGGCCACCAGGCCGATCAACCGGACGAACGCCGCCGCGCCGTCGAAGACGCTGCTGAACTCGGGGACGATGAAGCCGCCCATGCCGTCCCCGCCGAAGACGGTGCCGTCTTCGCGTCCCACCCGGGTCAGATCGTCGGGCGACGTCGTCGTCCACTCCACCTGCGTGCCGTGGTACGCCGCCACCTGCTCGGCGATCCGGGTCGTGGTCACCGGAAGCGCCACCCGCCCGGTGCGCCGTTCGGCCGCGACCAGATCCAGCATGACCAGCAGCGCCCGGTCGTCCTCGATGATCCGGCCGCGCTCGTCCACGAGGGACAGCCGCTCGCCCACGGGGTCGAAGCGCACACCGAACGCCGCCCGTGCCGAGGCCACGATCTCCCCGAGCCGGACGAGCCCGGAACGCCGGGCGTCGGCCGTCTCGGTCGGCCGGGACTCGTCGAGCCCGGGGTTGATGGTCAGGGAGTCCACACCGAGCCGGCCCAGGAGGCTGGGCAGGACAAGGCCGGCACTGCCGTTCGAGGCGTCCACGACGACCTTCAGTCCCGCCTCGCCGATGCCCGTGATGTCCACGGCCCGCAACAGGCTGCCGGTATAGGAGTCGAAGACGCTGGCCGGGAAGATCAGATCACCGATCTCGCCGGGGAAGGCGCGACGGTACTCCTGGCGGGCGAAGACCCGGTCGAGCTTGCGCTGCCCGGCCTGCGAGAGGTCGGCGCCCCGCTCGTCGAAGAACATGATGTCGACGGAGTCCGGCACTCCGGGCGTCGTCCGGACCATGATGCCGCCGGCGCTGCCCCGGGCGGTCTGCTGGCGTGCGACCGGCAACGGGACGTTCTCCAGGTCGCGTACGTCGATGGCGCTGGCCTGAAGAGCGGAGATCACCGCGCGCTTCAGTGCCCGCGCGCCACGGGAGTGGTCTCGCGCGGTGGTGACCGTGGAGCCCTTCTTGAGCGTGGTGGCATACGCGCCCGCGAGCCGCACGGCGAGTTCCGGCGTGATCTCGACATTGAGAATCCCGGACACACCGCGGGCGCCGAACAGATGAGCCTGGCCGCGGGACTCCCAGATCACCGAGGTGTTGACGAACGCGCCGGCCTCGATGGTCTTGAACGGATAGACCCGCACATTGCCCTGGACGATCGACTCCTCGCCGATGAGGCATTCGTCGCCGATGACGGCACCGTCCTCGATCCGGGCGGCCCGCATGATGTCGGTGTTCTTGCCGATCACACAGCCGCGCAGATTGCTCTGCTGCCCGATGTAGACGTTGTCGTGCACCACGGCCCGGTGCAGGAACGCACCGCTCTTGACGACGACATTGGAGCCGACGACGGTGTGCTCGCGAAGCTCGGCTTCCGCTTCGATCTTGGCGTAGTCACCGATGTACAACGGGCCGCGGAGCACCGCGTCGGGGTGGACGTCGGCGCCCTCGGCGACCCATACGCCCGGCGAGATCTCGAAGCCGTCGATTTCGACATCGACCTTGCCTTCGAGCACATCGGCCTGGGCCTTCACATAGCTTTCGTGAGTGCCGACATCCTCCCAGTAGCCCTCGGCAATATAGCCGTAGATCGGCTTGCCTTCCTTCATGAGCTGCGGAAAGACATCGCCGGACCAGTCGACCGGCACATCGGGCTCGAAGTAGTCGAAGACCTCCGGCTCCATGACGTAGATACCGGTGTTGACCGTGTCGGAGAAGACCTGGCCCCAGGTGGGCTTTTCCAGGAAACGTTCGACCTTGCCGGCCTCGTCGACGATGGTGATGCCGAATTCGAGCGGGTTGGGCACCCGCGTGAGGCAGACGGTGACGAGGGCGCCCTTTTCCTTGTGGAACCGGATCAGATCGGTGAGATCGAAGTCCGTGAGGGCGTCACCGGAGATGACGAGGAAAGCGTCGTCCTTGAGGGCTTCCTCGGCATTCTTCACGCTGCCCGCGGTGCCGAGTGGCTTTTCCTCATTGGCATAGGTGAGCTCCATTCCGAGCTCTTCGCCATCGCCGAAGTAGTTCTTTACGAGCGAGGCGAGGAATTGCACGGTTACGACGGTCTCATTGAGACCATGCCGTTTCAGCAGCCTGAGTACATGCTCCATGATCGGCCTGTTGGCAACAGGAAGCAGGGGCTTGGGCATGCTGGACGTCATAGGGCGAAGTCGTGTTCCTTCGCCGCCGGCCATCACAACGGCCTTCATGTCGGAAGCGTCCTCCTCTAAGAGACGACGGTCTTGCCGACTTCACCTGTCCAAATCGCCCGCTGTTCCAGTTTTCTGGGTGCGGGCGCCGGGCCCTGGCACAACCTGCCGGTTCGGAAAGCTCAGTCGGCCGTGGTGTCCGCCCTGATGAGTCGACGGACCTGGACCACGTAGAGGATCCCTGCCCACCAGTAGAGCGCCGTACCCCATCCTGCGAACGCCCATCCGAAAACAGTGGCGAGTTCGTGAAGCCAGCCCTTCCTGTCGCTCAGGAGGAGCAACGGGAAGGCATACATCAAGTTGAACGTAGCCGCTTTGCCCAGGAAGTTCACCTGGGGAGGCCCGTAACCGTGGCGTCCGAGGAATCCGACCGCGATGAGCAGCATCAGTTCCCGTGCCAGCAGGGCCGCGGTGAGCCAGAGCGGCAGGATCTCGCGCCACGTCAGACCGACGAGGGTGGACAGGATGTAGAGGCGGTCGGCAGCCGGGTCGAGGATTCGCCCCAGACTGCTGATCTGGTTCCAGCGACGGGCGAGTTTGCCGTCCAGGTAGTCACTGACACCGCTCAGCGCGAGGATCAGGAGCGCCCAGACATCAGCGTTCGGGCCACCGAATTCCGGCCACAGGATCAGCCACAGGAACACCGGCACGCCAACGAGGCGCGCCATGCTCAGGACATTCGGGATGGTGAGGACGCGATCCGTCTGGACCCGCGTCTCCTGGACCTCCACGCGGGGGCCTCCTGTGGGGGAAATGTGCCAACGATGCCCCCTGACCTTACCTGCCCCGCCGGCCGTGCCATGCTCCGGGTCCCAAGATCACGAAAACGCAGAAAAGCCCCGCAAGAACCGAGGTTCTTGCGGGGCTTTTCTCAAAATTTGTTCGGCGGCGTCCTACTCTCCCACAGGGTCCCCCCTGCAGTACCATCGGCGCTGAAAGGCTTAGCTTCCGGGTTCGAAATGTAACCGGGCGTTTCCCTAACGCAATGACCACCGAAACACTATGAAGTTGACCAACCCGGCAAAGACACAGGTCGTTACTTCAGAACCTACACAGTGGACGCGAGCAACTGAGGACAAGCCCTCGGCCTATTAGTACCAGTCAACTCCACCCGTTACCAGGCTTCCATATCTGGCCTATCAACCCAGTCGTCTACTGGGAGCCTTAACCCCTCAAAGGGGGTGGGAGTACTCATCTCGAAGCAGGCTTCCCGCTTAGATGCTTTCAGCGGTTATCCTTTCCGAACGTAGCCAACCAGCCATGCCCTTGGCAGGACAACTGGCACACCAGAGGTTCGTCCGTCCCGGTCCTCTCGTACTAGGGACAGCCCTTCTCAATACTCCTACGCGCACAGCGGATAGGGACCGAACTGTCTCACGACGTTCTAAACCCAGCTCGCGTACCGCTTTAATGGGCGAACAGCCCAACCCTTGGGACCGACTCCAGCCCCAGGATGCGACGAGCCGACATCGAGGTGCCAAACCATCCCGTCGATATGGACTCTTGGGGAAGATCAGCCTGTTATCCCCGGGGTACCTTTTATCCGTTGAGCGACGGCGCTTCCACAAGCCACCGCCGGATCACTAGTCCCTACTTTCGTACCTGCTCGACCCGTCAGTCTCACAGTCAAGCTCCCTTGTGCACTTACACTCAACACCTGATTGCCAACCAGGCTGAGGGAACCTTTGGGCGCCTCCGTTACTCTTTAGGAGGCAACCGCCCCAGTTAAACTACCCACCAGACACTGTCCCTGATCCGGATCACGGACCCAGGTTAGACATCCAGCACGACCAGAGTGGTATTTCAACAATGACTCCACAACCACTGGCGTGGCTGCTTCAAAGTCTCCCACCTATCCTACACAAGCCGAACCGAACACCAATATCAAGCTATAGTAAAGGTCCCGGGGTCTTTCCGTCCTGCTGCGCGAAACGAGCATCTTTACTCGTAATGCAATTTCACCGGGCCTATGGTTGAGACAGTCGAGAAGTCGTTACGCCATTCGTGCAGGTCGGAACTTACCCGACAAGGAATTTCGCTACCTTAGGATGGTTATAGTTACCACCGCCGTTTACTGGCGCTTAAGTTCTCAGCTTCGCCACACCGAAATGTGACTAACCGGTCCCCTTAACGTTCCAGCACCGGGCAGGCGTCAGTCCGTATACATCGCCTTACGGCTTCGCACGGACCTGTGTTTTTAGTAAACAGTCGCTTCTCGCTGGTCTCTGCGGCCACCACCAGCTCAGGAAGTAAATTCCATCACCAGCAATGGCCCCCCTTCTCCCGAAGTTACGGGGGCATTTTGCCGAGTTCCTTAACCATAGTTCACCCGAACGCCTCGGTATTCTCTACCTGACCACCTGAGTCGGTTTAGGGTACGGGCCGCCATGAAACTCGCTAGAGGCTTTTCTCGACAGCATAGGATCATCCACTTCACCACAATCGGCTCGGCATCAGGTCTCACCCTCATGTCATCCGGATTTGCCTAGATGACGGGCTACACCCTTACCCCGGGACAACCACCGCCCGGGCTGGACTACCTTCCTGCGTCACCCCATCGCTTACCTACTACCACCTTGGATCGGCGGCTCCACCACGTCCCTTTGTCCGAAGACTCCAGGCCGGCTTCACGGCCTTAGCATTAATGGATTCGATATTGGGCGTTTCAAAGCGGGTACCGGAATATCAACCGGTTGTCCATCGACTACGCCTGTCGGCCTCGCCTTAGGTCCCGACTTACCCTGGGCAGATCAGCTTGACCCAGGAACCCTTAGTCAATCGGCGCACACGTTTCCCACGTGTGTATCGCTACTCATGCCTGCATTCTCACTCGTGAACCGTCCACAACTCGTTTCCACGGCTGCTTCACCCGGCACACGACGCTCCCCTACCCATCACAACGGACGTTGGTCCTCATGCTGCAATGACACGACTTCGGCGGTGTGCTTGAGCCCCGCTACATTGTCGGCGCGGAATCACTTGACCAGTGAGCTATTACGCACTCTTTCAAGGGTGGCTGCTTCTAAGCCAACCTCCTGGTTGTCTCTGCGACTCCACATCCTTTCCCACTTAGCACACGCTTAGGGGCCTTAGTCGATGCTCTGGGCTGTTTCCCTCTCGACCATGGAGCTTATCCCCCACAGTCTCACTGCCGCGCTCTCACTTACCGGCATTCGGAGTTTGGCTAAGGTCAGTAACCCGGTAGGGCCCATCGCCTATCCAGTGCTCTACCTCCGGCAAGAAACACACGACGCTGCACCTAAATGCATTTCGGGGAGAACCAGCTATCACGGAGTTTGATTGGCCTTTCACCCCTAACCACAGGTCATCCCCCAGGTTTTCAACCCTGGTGGGTTCGGTCCTCCACGAAGTCTTACCTCCGCTTCAACCTGCCCATGGCTAGATCACTCCGCTTCGGGTCTTGGGCACGCTACTCAACGCCCTATTCGGACTCGCTTTCGCTACGGCTTCCCCACACGGGTTAACCTCGCAACATACCGCAAACTCGCAGGCTCATTCTTCAAAAGGCACGCAGTCACGACACAAGGAACAAGTTCCTTGTGCGACGCTCCCACGGCTTGTAGGCACACGGTTTCAGGTACTATTTCACTCCGCTCCCGCGGTACTTTTCACCATTCCCTCACGGTACTATCCGCTATCGGTCACCAGGGAATATTTAGGCTTAACGGGTGGTCCCGCCAGATTCACACGGGATTTCTCGGGCCCCGTGCTACTTGGGTGTCTCTTAAACGAGCCGTTGATGTTTCAGCTACGGGGGTCTTACCCTCTACGCCGGACCTTTCGCATGTCCTTCGCCTACACCAACGGTTTCTGACTCGTCCCACAGCCGGCAGACTGCAGTAAAGAGATCCCACAACCCCAACCACGCAACCCCTGCCGGGTATCACACGTGACTGGTTTGGCCTCATCCGGTTTCGCTCGCCACTACTCCCGGAATCACTGTTGTTTTCTCTTCCTGCGGGTACTGAGATGTTTCACTTCCCCGCGTTCCCTCCACACTGCCTATGTGTTCAGCAGCGGGTGACAGCCCATGACGACTGCCGGGTTTCCCCATTCGGACACCCCCGGATCAAAGCTCGGTTGACAGCTCCCCGGGGCCTATCGTGGCCTCCCACGTCCTTCATCGGTTCCTGGTGCCAAGGCATCCACCGTGCGCCCTTAAAAACTTGGCCACAGATGCTCGCGTCCACTGTGCAGTTCTCAAGCAACGACCAGCCACCCACCACCCCAACCCGAAGGCTGAGTTCACTGGGGCCGGCATCGCGAAGGTCCAGACTCACAGTCCGTACCCTCAGATACCCAACAACGTGCCCGGCCCACTCCATCAATCCCCACGTTCCACGCCGAAGCAGTACTAGTGACAACCAATCAAGTGTGCCGAATAGTCAACGTTCCACCCATGAGCAACCAGCATCAGACATTCGCTGATGTACTGGCCTCTGACCAACCGAAGTTGGTAAGAAGTGCTCCTTAGAAAGGAGGTGATCCAGCCGCACCTTCCGGTACGGCTACCTTGTTACGACTTCGTCCCAATCGCCAGTCCCACCTTCGACGATTCCCTCCCACAAGGGGTTGGGCCACCGGCTTCGGGTGTTACCGACTTTCGTGACGTGACGGGCGGTGTGTACAAGGCCCGGGAACGTATTCACCGCAGCAATGCTGATCTGCGATTACTAGCAACTCCGACTTCATGGGGTCGAGTTGCAGACCCCAATCCGAACTGAGACCGGCTTTTTGAGATTCGCTCCACCTCGCGGTATCGCAGCTCATTGTACCGGCCATTGTAGCACGTGTGCAGCCCAAGACATAAGGGGCATGATGACTTGACGTCGTCCCCACCTTCCTCCGAGTTGACCCCGGCAGTCTCCTGTGAGTCCCCATCACCCCGAAGGGCATGCTGGCAACACAGAACAAGGGTTGCGCTCGTTGCGGGACTTAACCCAACATCTCACGACACGAGCTGACGACAGCCATGCACCACCTGTACACCGACCACAAGGGGGCGCCTGTCTCCAGACGTTTCCGGTGTATGTCAAGCCTTGGTAAGGTTCTTCGCGTTGCGTCGAATTAAGCCACATGCTCCGCTGCTTGTGCGGGCCCCCGTCAATTCCTTTGAGTTTTAGCCTTGCGGCCGTACTCCCCAGGCGGGGAACTTAATGCGTTAGCTGCGGCACGGACGACGTGGAATGTCGCCCACACCTAGTTCCCAACGTTTACGGCGTGGACTACCAGGGTATCTAATCCTGTTCGCTCCCCACGCTTTCGCTCCTCAGCGTCAGTATCGGCCCAGAGATCCGCCTTCGCCACCGGTGTTCCTCCTGATATCTGCGCATTTCACCGCTACACCAGGAATTCCGATCTCCCCTACCGAACTCTAGCCTGCCCGTATCGAATGCAGACCCGGGGTTAAGCCCCGGGCTTTCACATCCGACGTGACAAGCCGCCTACGAGCTCTTTACGCCCAATAATTCCGGACAACGCTTGCGCCCTACGTATTACCGCGGCTGCTGGCACGTAGTTAGCCGGCGCTTCTTCTGCAGGTACCGTCACTCTCGCTTCTTCCCTGCTGAAAGAGGTTTACAACCCGAAGGCCGTCATCCCTCACGCGGCGTCGCTGCATCAGGCTTTCGCCCATTGTGCAATATTCCCCACTGCTGCCTCCCGTAGGAGTCTGGGCCGTGTCTCAGTCCCAGTGTGGCCGGTCGCCCTCTCAGGCCGGCTACCCGTCGTCGCCTTGGTAGGCCATCACCCCACCAACAAGCTGATAGGCCGCGGGCTCATCCTTCACCGCCGGAGCTTTCCACACACAGACCATGCGGTCGTGTGTCGTATCCGGTATTAGACCCCGTTTCCAGGGCTTGTCCCAGAGTGAAGGGCAGATTGCCCACGTGTTACTCACCCGTTCGCCACTAATCCCCTCCCGAAGGAGGTTCATCGTTCGACTTGCATGTGTTAAGCACGCCGCCAGCGTTCGTCCTGAGCCAGGATCAAACTCTCCGTGAATGTTTACCCGTAATCGGGTCAACACACACGAGAGCGGAACGACCAGACGGAATAAGTCCGGTCGTTCACAGCGTCCTCGCTGTGTGTGCCACCCCGACCGCATGGGCCGTGGTGGGCTTTCAAAGGAACCTCATCCACCGAAGTGGACGGGGTATCAACATATCTGGCGTTGACTTTTGGCACGCTGTTGAGTTCTCAAGGAACGGACGCTTCCTTTGTGCCTTATCGGTCCTGATTGACTCAGTACCGGGCTCTCCGGGCGCTTCCCTTCGGTGTTTCACACTCTATCAGGCCTTTTTCGTCTTCCGAACCGCCGCTTTTCTGCAGACATGCAGATGCGCGCAATTCTTGAGTCGCGATCAAGACGCTGGGAGTGCCGCCCACCTCAACCGGACGCAGTTGACTGCGTTCTGGCTGTCCGGGGCAGGTCTCAGACAGTACAGCTCCGGTGTGGGCGAGGCAAATCGATTCAGCGGGACGCGCGCTCCGCAACCGGCGTCTCTCGTGCGGAACCGCCAGTTCCTATGACTTACGCTTCTGAACGGTGCGCCGTCCAGGACAGGTAGTGACGGCGGCCTGATGAATCTCCACCCCTGGGAGGCTTCCCATGACCACCGTGACGTCCCCTCTTGCCGGACGCGCCATCGGACTCGCGGCTGTGCCCGACCCGGTGTTCTCCGGAGCGATGGTGGGTCCCGGTACCGCCATCGATCCGGTGCGTGAGCCGTCTACTGCTGTTTCGCCCGTGGACGGTGTTCTCGTATCGCTGCACCCGCACGCGTTTGTCGTCGTCGACTCCGAGGGGCACGGCGTGCTCACCCACCTTGGTATCGACACCGTTCAGCTCAATGGCGAGGGCTTCGAGCTGCTCGTGAACAAGGGTGACACCGTTGCCCGCGGCCAGGAGATCGTGCGCTGGAACCCGGCGGCGGTCGAGGAGGCCGGTAAGTCGCCGGTGTGCCCGGTCGTCGCGCTGGAGGCCACTGCGGACTCGCTCGGCGAGGTGCGCGAGGACGGCGACGTCAAGGCGGGCGACCAGCTCTTCTCCTGGCAGTAGCCGGGCGCCGTCCCGAACGGCAGGTACGACATCCATCGCGGTGGCTTCAGCCGTCGCATCAACCGGAGACGGGTGCAATGGAGACAACGCTGCGAGGCGTCGGCGTCAGCCATGGTGTGGCGATCGGCGAGGTGCGGCACATGGGCACGGCGGTCCTCGAGCCGCCGGCCAAGCAGATTCCGGCGGACGAGGCGGAGCGCGAACAGGGGCGTGCCCGGCAGGCCGTGGAAGCTGTTGCCGCTGACCTGATAGCTCGGGGGAATCTGGCGGGCGGCGAGGCCCAGGCCGTGCTGGAGGCCCAGGCCCTGATGGCTCAGGACCCCGAGCTGATTGCTGATGTCGAGCGGCGGATCGCCGTCGGCTCCACCGCCGAGCGCGGTGTGTACGACGCGTTCGCCGCCTACCGGGCGCTGCTCGCCGGTGCCGGTGAGTACCTCGCGGGCCGGGTCGCCGACCTCGATGATGTGCGCAACCGGATCGTCGCCCGGCTGCTGGGTGTGCCGATGCCGGGTGTGCCGGACAGCGACGAGCCGTATGTGCTGATCGCGCGCGATCTGGCGCCGGCCGACACTGCGCTGCTCGACCCGACGCTGGTGCTCGGGTTCGTGACCGAGGAGGGCGGGCCGACCAGTCACAGCGCGATTCTCGCGCGGGCGCTGGGTGTGCCGGCCATCGTCGCGCTGCCCGGTGCGGGTGAACTCGTCGAGGGCACGGTCATCGCGGTCGACGGCAGCACCGGTGAGGTGTTCGTGGAGCCGAGCGCCGAGAAGCGTGCGGTGCTGGAGCAGGCCGCGGCGGAGCGGAAGGCCGCGCTGGCGGCGTCGTCCGGTCCCGGTGCCACGTCCGACGGGCACAAGGTGCCGCTGCTGGCGAATGTCGGTGGGCCCGGTGATGTGGCCGCGGCGGTTGAGGCCGGGGCCGAGGGTGTCGGTCTCTTCCGTACTGAGTTCCTGTTCCTGGACGACAGCAAGAACGCGCCGTCCGAGGAGAAGCAGGTCGAGGCGTACCGGAAGGTGCTGGAGGCGTTTCCGGAGGGCCGCGTGGTCGTGCGCGTGCTGGACGCCGGTGCCGATAAGCCGCTGGACTTCCTGACGCCGGCCGACGAGCCGAACCCCGCGCTGGGTGTGCGGGGGCTGCGGACGCTGCTCGACCACCCGGATGTGCTGCGTACGCAGCTGACGGCGCTGGCGAAGGCGGCCGAGGGGCTGCCGGTCTACCTCGAGGTCATGGCGCCGATGGTGGCGGACCGGCTCGACGCGAAGGCGTTCGCGGATGCCTGCCGGGAGGCCGGGCTCCAGGCGAAGTTCGGCGCGATGGTGGAGATCCCGTCGGCTGCTCTTCGGGCGCGGTCGATTCTTCAGGAGGTCGAGTTCCTTTCGCTGGGGACCAATGACCTGGCGCAGTACACCTTCGCCGCCGACCGTCAGGTGGGGGCCGTCTCGCGGCTCCAGGACCCCTGGCAGCCGGCGCTGCTGGATCTTGTGGCGGTTTCGGCCGAGGCGGCCAAGGCCGAGGGCAAGAGCTGTGGTGTCTGTGGTGAGGCGGCCTCCGATCCGCTGTTGGCGTGTGTGCTGACGGGGCTCGGTGTCACCAGCCTTTCGATGGGTGCGGCGTCGCTTCCGTACGTACGGTCGACGCTGTCCAAGCACACGCTGGCGCAGTGCGAGCGGGCGGCGGCCGCGGCGCGTGCCGCGGACACCGCCGAGGACGCGCGGGCTGCCGCGCAGGCGGTGCTCTCCGGGGAGTGATCTCGCGCGGCGCATGCGTCGCAGGAGTGTTGACGGCCGTCCCGCCCTTCTGGCGGGGCGGCCGTTGTGTGTGGGCCGGGCGGGAGGGTGCGGTCAGTGGTGGTGGGGGTCGGGCGGCGGTGTGAGGGGGAGGCCGGGGGCGTAGTCGACGCGGTGCTCGGGCGGGATCGGGTCGCCGGTGTCGGCGTCGGTGCAGTAGGCGGTGAAGACCTCGGCGGCGCCGAGGGGGCGGGGCCAGGAGTCGCCCAGGGTCCAGCCGCGGACCGTGTCGTGGGCGCCGTCGCCCGTGGCGTCACGGTCGGTGGGGGCGGTGGTGGTGCGGGAGACGAGGCCGCCGGGGGTGCGCAGGGCGAAGCCGGCGGCGAGGACCGTGCAGAAGACGAGGGTCTCGGATTCGGCGAGCTGGGGCCGGGCGCCGTCGCGGCCGGTGGCGTGGAGGACCGCCAGGAGGGGCGGGTCTCCGGCCGCGACGGAGCAGACGAGGTGGTGGGTGCCTTCGCCGAGGGAGGCCAGAAGCTGCTGGAGGGCCTGGGTGGCGCGGGCGAAGGCGGCGTGGCCCAGGTCTTCGCCGCACTCCTCGCAGGTGCCGGCGCGGGCCAGGAGGCCGGAGGCGTGGTCCCAGGTCGCCTGGCGGTCGGCTTCTTCGACGAGTAACGGGAGCAGCTGGGTCAGCGGCTCGCCCTGGTAGGTCAAGGTGGCGCCGGTGCGGGCGACTTCGGCGGTGTAGCGGCTGCGGCTGTCGGGGCGGTCGGGGTCCAGGGCGAGGTCCGTGCAGTATTTCTCGTAGGCGGCCGGGTCGAAGAGGCTGATGGTCGTGAGCACGCCCTGGGAGGCGAAGCGGCGCAGCAGGGTCTCCATCTGCCGGAGGTAGCTGCGGTGGTCGTCGAACGGGAAGGTGCGGTAGCGGCGCATGGCGGTGAAGTCCTGCTCGTCGGCCAGGACTGCGGCGCTGCTGGGGACTTCGCGGCGTAGTGCGCGGCGGGCGGTGGACGGGTCGGTGTGCCGGGATGTGGATGTCATGACTCCCCCTGAGTGAGATGCGCCGGCTCTGTCTGAGGTGCGGCGGCCGTACATCACTTGTCACAGAGAGTAATCGGGGGGTCTGACAATGCGGCGCGGCGCCGGGCCGCGGGGCGTGGGTGCCCTGGCGGTCCGGCGCCGGACGGGCCTACTGCGCGCGGTCGGCGGCGTGGTCGCGGGCCACCCGCTCGTAGAACCGGAGCAGTTCGAGGTTGTCGACGGAGCCGGGGTTGACGGCCTTGTCGAGCGGGGTGCCCTGGAGGAGGCGCTTGACGGGGACCTCGATGCGTTTGCCGGTGAGGGTGTGCGGGACGCCGGGGGCTTCGATGATGTCGTCGGGGACGTGGCGGGGCGAGAGCTGGTCCCGGATGGTCCGCTTGATGCGGTCGCGCAGGGCGTCGTCGAGGGTGGCGCCGGGGGCCAGGTGGACGAAGAGCGGCATCCAGTAGCCGCCGTCGGGGAGCTCCAGGCCGATGACGAGGGATTCGCGGATCTCGGGGAGCCGTTCGACGGCTTCGTAGATGTCGGCGGAGCCCATCCGGACGCCCTGGCGGTTGAGGGTGGAGTCGGAGCGGCCGTGGATGACGACGCTGCCGCGGGAGGTGACGGTGATCCAGTCGCCGTGCCGCCAGACGCCGGGGTACATGTCGAAGTAGCTGTCGTGGTAGCGGGTGCCCTCGGGGTCGTTCCAGAAGCGGGTGGGCATGGACGGCATGGGGTTGGTGACGACGAGCTCGCCGACCTCGTCGACGACCGGCTTGCCCTGGGCGTCCCAGGCCTGGAGGTCGGTGCCGAGGCAGGGTGCCTGGAGTTCGCCGATGTGGACGGGCAGGGTCGGGACGGCGCCGGCGAAGCAGCTGCAGACGTCGGTGCCGCCGCTGACGGAGGCGGTCCACAGGTCGGCGCCGCTCTCCGCGAAGGAGTCGTGCAGCCAGCGGAAGCCGTCCGGCGGGAGCGGGGAGCCGGTGGTGGCGACGCAGGTGATGGCGGAGAGGTCGAGGTCGCGGGCCGGGTGGATACCGGCCTTGCGGCAGGCCATGACGTAGGCGGCGGAGGTGCCGAAGACGGTGGCGCGGGTGGTTTCGGCGACCCGCCATTGGGCGGAGATGTCGGGGTGGCCCGGGCTGCCGTCGTAGAGCACGATCGTGGAGCCCACCAGGAGGCCGGCGACGAGGAAGTTCCACATCATCCAGCCGGTGGAGGTGTACCAGAAGAACCGGTCGTCGGGGCCGAGGTCGCAGTGCAGGCCGGTCTGCTTGAGGTGTTCGAGCAGGATGCCGCCCTGGGACTGGACGATGGCCTTGGGCAGGCCGGTGGTGCCGGAGGAGTACAGGACCCACAGCGGGTGGTCGAACGGGACCTGCTCGAAGACCGGTTCGGTGTCGTTCGAGGTCAGGTCCGACCAGGTCAGGGCGCCTTCGGGGGCGGGGGTGCCGAGGAGGGGGATGTGAACGACGGCGCGCAGGGTGGGAAGTTCGGCGCGGAGTTCGGCGACGGTGTCGCGGCGGTCGTGTTCCTTGCCGCCGTAGCGGTAGCCGTCGACGGTGAACAGGACGACGGGTTCGATCTGCTGGAAGCGGTCCAGCACGCTGCGGGCGCCGAAGTCGGGGGCGCAGGAGGTCCATACGCCGCCGACCGCGGCGGTGGCGAGGAGCGCCACGACGGCCTGCGGGATGTTGGGGACGTAGGCGCTGACGCGGTCGCCGGGGCGGACGCCGAGGCGGCGGAGTTCGGCGGCCAGCGATCCGACCTGGGCGCGCAGCTCCGTCCAGGTGACGGGGGTGGGCTCATGGGTCTCGTCGACGTACAGCAGCGCGGGCGCGTCGGCGCGGGCCGGGTCCTCGGCGGCGCGCAGGGCGTGCTCGGCGTAGTTGAGGATGGCGCCGGGGAACCAGCGGGCGCCGGGCATCGCACGGTCGGCGAGGACGGTCTCGTACGGGGTGGCGAAGCGGACGTCGAACCACTCCGCGGTGGCCTGCCAGAAGGCGGGGAGGTCGTCGACGGACCAGCGGTGCAGAGCGGCGTAGCTCGTGGCGGGGTCGCCGGGGGTGGGGGCGGGTGCGCCGTGGTGCGTGGCCGCCCAGGCGTGGAAGCGGGTGACCTGTGCGCCGGCGATACGGTCCGGGCCTGGTTGCCAGAGGGGTTCCGGCTGCGGGGCGGACGGCGGTGCGGTGGTCATGATGCGGCTCCCGGGCGGTACGCGTCGTAGGCGTCGGGCGCGCACGGCGGCGGGGGTCCCCCGGCCCAGCGGGTGGGCGTGTGCGCGTGACACGGCTTGCCTGGACGATGCCATGTGATCGACTTCCGCACCAGGGTGGGCTCCCCACATTCGAGGGGTGGCGGATGTGGTGGCGGCATGTGGTGCGGGACGGTTCCGGGGGGCGCACAGGGGGACATACGGCGGGAATAGGCCATCGGACGGCGATCCGCGGGCCCGAAGGCGGCCGAGCGTGACCCGGTGCAGGTGAACGGCAGTTGAACGGTGCCCGCGCACCGGGCCGGAAATGGCAGGCTGACCGGCATGGACGGGCGGGATCTGGTGCGGTCGGTACGGATGATCAAGGCGATCGGGCCGGCGCAGGGGCTACGGTCCGTGCGTACGGCGTGGCGGGCACGGCGGGCGGATGCGCTGGCGCTGCCGCGCCGCACGGCGGAGCGGGCGCGGGTCCCGGGTGCGGCGCGCGGCGCGGAGTCCCAGCCGGGCGGCGGGGTGATCCACTTCGCCCGGTCGTCGCTGCGGGTGCGGGTCGCCGCGGGCGGTGCGGTGTTCTGCGGCTGGGACGGTGCCGAGCCGGAGCCGTCGTACGCACTGGCCGGGGCGTGTCCCGAAGTGGACGCGCGGGTGGTGCTGGAGCCCGATACGGACGGCGGCTGGCGGGTGGTCTCCGAGCGGGTGCTGGTGGTGGTGTCCCGGCACGGGGCGGTGGAGGTGCGGACGCCCGGCGGGGCGGTGCTGCGGCGGGAGTTGCCGCCGCGCTGGTGGGAGTGCATAGCCGCGGCGGGTGCGGGCGGGCGGGCCGAGGGCGGCGCCGCGCGCTGGGTGCAGCGGGCGGAGGTCGCGGCCGATGCCCGGTTCTTCGGGCTGGGCGGCCGGGCGCACGGGCCGCGGCTGCGGGACGGTGCGTACCGGCTGTGGAACACCGATCCCGGTGGCGCCTTCGGGCCGGGGGACGAGCCGCTGTCGCTGACGATGCCCGTCCAGCTGGTGGTGGCGGACGCCGGTACGCATCTGGTCTTCCACGACAATTCCTGGGACGGCCGGGTGACGCTGCGCGAGGGCGCGGAGGGCGCGGGCTCGGGTCATGACCGGCCGGGTACCTGTGAGCTGCGGATGGACGGCGGACCGCTGCGCTACTGGGTGCTGGCGGGCACCCCGGCCCGGGTGCTCCAGGGCTGGACGGCGCTGACCGGGGCGCCCGCGCTGCCGCCGCAGTGGGCGCTGGGATATCAGCACGCCCGCTGGGGCTTCGGCGGGGAGGCCGAGGTGCGCCGGGTGGTGGCGGGCTACAAGGAGCGCGAACTTCCGCTGTCGGCCGTCCATTTGGACATCGACCACTACGACCGGCACCGGGTCTTCACCGTCGACCGGCAGCGCTATCCGGATCTGCCGGGTCTGGCGCGGGAGTTGCGGGCGGACGGGATACGGCTGGTGTCGATCGTGGATCCGGCGGTCAAGGCGGAGCCGGGGGACGCGGTCTATGAGGGCGGGGCGGCAGCGGACGCCTTCGTCCGGGACGCACAGGGGCAGGAGGTCCGCGGGGTGGTGTGGCCGGGCGAGTCGGTGTACCCGGATTTCACCGATGCACGGGCGCGCAAGTGGTGGGGTGCGCTCTACGCGGAGCGGCTGGCGCAGGGCTTCTCGGGGTTCTGGCACGACAGGAACGAGCCGGTCTCCTTTGCCGCCTTCGGGGAGCGGACGCTGCCGCGCTCGGCACGGCATGCGCTGGAGGGGCGGGGCGGCGACCACCGGGAGGCGCACAACGTCTACGGCCTGGCGATGGCACGGGCCGGCTTCGAGGGGCTGTGCGAACTGCGGCCGGCCGAGCGGCCGTTCCTCTTCTCCCGTTCGGGCTGGGCGGGGATGCAGCGCTACGGGGGCAGCTGGTCGGGCGATGTGGCGACGGGCTGGCCGGGGCTGCGTGCTTCGCTGTCGCTGGTGCTGGGGCTGGGGCTGTGCGGGGTGCCGTACAGCGGTCCCGATATCGGCGGGTTCTCCGGGGTGCCGTCCCCGGAGCTGTATCTGCGGTGGTTCCAACTGGGGTCCTTCATGCCCCTGTTCCGTACACATTCGGCGTTCGGGGCGGGGCGGCGGGAGCCGTGGGAGTACGGGACCGAGGTGCTCGAAGCGGCCCGTACGGCGCTGCACGAACGGCAGCGGCTGCTGCCGTACTTCGAGACGCTGGGGCAGCTGGCGCGGCTGACCGGGGCCCCGTACGTCCGGCCGGTGTGGTGGAGCACGCCGCGGGACCGGGCGCTGCGGGACTGCGAGGACGCCTTTCTGCTGGGGGATGCGCTGCTGGTGGCGCCGGTACTGGCGGCGGGCGTGACCCGGCGGCCGGTGCGGCTGCCGCGCGGCCGGTGGTACGACACCGCGAGCGGGCGGGCGTACGACGGTCCCGGGCAGGTGTGGGTGGATGCGCCGCTGTCGCGGATTCCGGTGCTGGCCCGGGCCGGTGCGGTGCTGCCGGTGGCGGGGGCGGACGGCGGGACGGAGCTGGAGGTGTGGGCGCCGGTGGCCGGGCGCGGGGGCAGCGGGCTGGTGGTGCCGGACGCCGGGGACGGCTGGCAGCGGCCGACCGTGGAGCGCTTCACCTCGCGGCGGGAGGGCGCCCGGGTGGTCGTGGAGCGGCGGGACGGGGGCGAGGTGGGGTATCCGGTGCGGGTGCGGGGGCTGGAGGAGGGGGCGGAGACGTAGCCGGGGCGGGCGGAGGCGTAGCGGGCCGGCGGTGGCGTAGCCGGGCCGGCGGTGTGGCGGGGCGGAAGGGGCGGGCGCGGCGCATGGTGGGCCTGTTGCGCGGCGGACCGGGTGTGCGGCGGGTCTTCCCCTCCGACTGCGGTGGCTGGTAAACGGGGGCCATGCCGAGACTTGCTGCCGCGCTGCGCGGCCTTGCTGCCGCTGCCGCCGCGCTGATCGCCGTCGCCGCTGTCCCTTCGGGTGCGGCGGCGGGCACCGTCCCGCACCGCCCGGCACCGTCGTCGCATCCGGCCAACGACCCCAAGGCGCCACGGGAGTTCGTCGCGCTGCGGGACGTGGATCCCACGATCATCCAGGAGATGCGCTACGTCACCCCGCACAACTTCATGGGGGTGCCGGTGACCGGCTACCGGGCGCCGATGTGCCTGCTGACCCGGGACGCGGCACGGGCGTTGCACCGGGCACAGCGCGTGTTCCTGCGCCGCGGATACTCCCTCAAGGTCTATGACTGCTACCGGCCGCAGCGCGCCGTGAACCACTTCGTGGCCTGGGCCAAGGACCTCGGCGACCAGCGGATGAAGGGCGAGTTCTATCCGCGGGTCGACAAGTCGACGCTCTTCCGGGACGGCTATATCGCGGAGAAGTCCGGACACAGCAGGGGCAGCACCCTCGATCTGACACTGGTGCGGCTGCCCGCCCTGCCGACCCGGCCGTACGTCCCCGGGGAGCCGTTGTCATCGTGCTTCGGCCCGAGAGCGGCCCGCTTCCCGGACAATTCACTGGACATGGGAACCGGCTTCGACTGCTTTGACACCCTGGCGCACACCCTCGACCCCCGGATCAAGGGCGAGCAGCGGGCGAACCGGCTGCTGCTGAAGGACGGCATGGAGCGCGCCGGCTTCGTCAACTACCCGTACGAGTGGTGGCACTACACCTTCACACCGGAGACGTTTCCGGACACCTACTTCGACTTCCCGGTCGCCCGGCGGTCGCTCGTCCGGCACTGACCGCCCGCGCCGGCAGCCCTGCCAGTGACCCTGCCGGCGGCCCTGCCTTGTCCGCCGCGGTCGGCCCGTAGGACTCCAGGAGGACCGGGGCGGACAAGGCGGCGGAGAGGGCGTCGGTCCAGGCATGCGGGTCGCTGCCGGGCGTCTGCCAGCGGTCCGGGCGGGCGCTCAACAGCCTTTCGGTGACCGCCTGTTGGCGGCGCAGGTCGCCCGGCCGCGCCGCCGGGATGCGGTCCATGGGTCCGTCCGGGGTGCGGTAGCCGTGGGCGAGGCGCAGCGCGCGGTGGCGGGCCGGGGCGTCGAGGTGGGTGACGGCGAGGGCGTCCACTCCCCCGCAGGCAGCGATGGCGTAGGCGTGCGCGGGCACGTCGAAGTGGCCGGCGCGGAAGGCTCCTTGCCAACGGCCGTGGCCGTTGTGCGGCTCGGGGAGGACGGCTGCCAGGGCGGGGTCCTCGGTGACGAGCGGGCCGGGGCCGTGCCGGGTCGTATAGGTCCGTACGACGCCCAGACGCAGCGCTGCGTGCGGCCGGCCGGCCTCGGCGAGGAGGGTTTCGGCGCCGTCGAAGGTGGTGGTGGACCAGGTGGTGTAGGGGTGGAAACCGCGCCATTCGTCCAACAGGACGCCCTGGGCGCCTTCGAAGACGGCCGGGCCGCGGCGCAGCAGGCCGGGCAGATGGGTCTCGTCGACGAGCGTGACGTGGTCGGCGAAGGCGGTGCAGGCGACCAGGCAGGCGTCGACGGGTGGCGCGTCGAGCGGGCCCACCGCGGCGGTGAGGCGGTCGCGCAGCAGGGTGAGTTTGCGGCGCAGGGCCGTACGGGAGGTGCAGTCTCCGGCCGTGGGGGCGTCGGCGGGGTGGGCGAGGGCGTAGGCGGCGGTTTCGCCGATGCCCATGCCGCAGGAGCCGTGCCGGGCGGCGCCCCGGGAGCACTCCCGGGCCCGGTTGGCGGCCGCGTGGTAGGGCGTGGTGAGCCGGGCGCGGCGGTCCACGGTCAGCAGCGCGAGCGGGTCCGGGACGCCGAGCGAGGCGAGATGCCGGGCCTCCGTGGCGAGCGCCAAGGGGTCCACCAGCATCAGGCGGGAGAGATGGGTGGGGACGCCGCTGAAGGTGCCGGAGCCGAACTGGGCGAAGGTGTGGTGGCGGCCGTCGGTGGTGACGACGTTGTGGGCCGCCTGGGCGCCGCCGTTGAAGCGGATCACCGCCGTGACCGGCGCCGCGTCCGCCCGGGGGACGCAGAGCCGGTCGACGACGGTGCCCTTGCCCGCGTCGCCGTAGCCGAGATCGACCACGATGGTGTGGACTCCAGCAGGCGGGGTGCATAGGCGCGGTGGCGCCGGTCGCCGTGCCGCGCCAGCCGGTCCAGTGCCTGCGCCTCACGCTCCATGAGGTCGTTGTCGGTGACCGCGCGCGGGATCTTCAGCAGCGCGCGGTGCCGGGTGCCGTCCTGCTCGTACGACGCCTCACGGAGCACCGCGAGGTCACCGGTGGCCAGGGTGGCACCGAGGGTGTACGTGCGGCGGCGGGTGGTCAGGGTCGGGCGGGCGGCGGCGGTGTGCTGCTGCCAGAGTGCGTCGAGGCGGGCGAACTCGGCCTCGGCTTGCGGGCGTTCGGCAGCCGGAGCGGTGTCGGGGTGCAGCAGACGGGCGAGTCTGCGGTGGGTCCGGGCGGCCGCGGCGGCGTCGTCGGCGAAGAGGTCCGCGGGCCGGCGGGCGGCGGACAGCGCGGTGCGGGCGGCGGCGCGGGTGCGCGGCGCGTCCGCGGCCGTGGGGGTCATCGCACGCTCTCCTCCCGGTCGGGGCGCAGCAGCGCCGGGTGCAGCAGACGGGCGTCGCCCGCACGGTAGAGGCGGGCGCGCGGACCTCCGCGGGCTCCCCCGCGGGCCGCCGTCGCGCCGGTGGATTCGACGAAGCCGGGGACGGAAAGCACCTTGCGGTGGAAGTTCCCGGCGTGCAGCAGGCTGCCCCAGATGGATTCATAGACGCCGCGGAGCTCGACGATGGTGAATTCCTCCGCGAGGAACGCCGTGGCCAGCGGGGTGTACTCGATCTTTGCGCGGGCCCGGTCGAGTCCGTCGGCGACGATGCGGGCGTGGTCGAAGGCGAGCGGCCGGAGGGTCTGCGGACCGGGCTGCCCCTCCGCCGCCGTGTCGTCGGCGGGCCGGGGCACGGAACCACCCCCGTCGATCCCGTGCCCCGGACCCTGCTCTGGGGGACGCGGCCGGGCCGCGTCCGGTTCGGCGAAAGTCTGCGAAGTCATCCTTTCGGGGCCCTGCGCCTCCGCGCAGCCCTCGCACCGGCCGCCGAGGTCCAGCGCGGAGACCGGGACCCAGGCTGCGGACGAGGCATCGCCGCCGCCCCGGGCCTCGGGGAGATCGGGCGCGAAGGCCAGGTAGGCGACGGTCACGACGGGCATGCGCGGGTCGCGGCCGGGGTCGCCGTACGAACCGAGCTGTTCGAGGTGGACGCGCTCCAGCTGCGTGGCGTCCAGCCCCGTTTCCTCGGCGAGTTCGCGGGCCGCGGCCGCATCGAGCGACTCCCGCCCCGCGCGGACGAATCCGCCCGGCAGTGCCCAGGCGCCCTGGAAGGGCCGGCCGCCGCGCTCGACGAGCAGGAGGTGCAAGGCGCCCGCGCGCAGCGTCAGCGCGACGATGTCGACGGTCACGGCGATGGCGGGGAACTCTCGCGGGTCGTAGGAGGCGAGGAATGCACTGTCGCCGTCGCCGTCGTCCTGCGCGGCGCCGCTTCCGTTGCCCTGCCGGTCCGTGGTCACGACCGCCCCCGATGTTGTTCTCACTCCGAGTCTTTCTCGGAATGAGTACAACATAGCACCGGGTGGCAGCGGCGTCCAGGGGAGCAAGGGAGAGCAATACGGGCTGCAATACGGGCGGTCATGCCCGGAGGTGGCGCACCGTCCGCGACGGCGGGCGCCCGCGCCCCGCCGCCGGTGAGCTCAGAGCCGGCCGCCGGCGGGATCCGACGAGAGCAGCTGGGTGACGTGCACCGGGATGACCGACACGCAGCGGGCCGAATTCCTTGGTGAGGGCGGTGAGCCGTACGGCGGGTGCGGCGGGTTCACGACCCGGAAGGGCGTCGGTGCGGGCGGCTCCCCCGCGTGAACGGCTTGATCGCCCGGCGGCTGTACCGGGGTTCCGCGCGGAGCGGCAGCGTGCCACACTCCTGACGTTCCGTCAGTTCTGTGGTTGCCGTTCCGCGGTCGTTCTGCGGTCGTTCTGCAGTCGTTCTGCAGTCGGGGAGGGTCTGTGGCACATACACACAAGCCGGTGGTGCCGGGGTGGTTCGATCCGGACGCACCGGACTTCCGGCTGTTGGGGACACGCTGCCGGGCCTGCGACGCGGTGTTCTTCCCCCGCGAGGACTCGTTCTGCCGCAACCCCGATTGCGGGGGCGACGAGTTGGCGGAGGTGCCGCTGTCCCGGCACGGCACGGTCTGGTCGTACACCGACGCGCGCTATCGCCCGCCCGCCCCCTACGTCTCCGACCCGGACGCCGAGTGGCAGCCGTACATCCTGGTCGCCGTGGAGCTGGCGGAGGAGCGGATGGTGGTCCTCGGACAGGCGGCACCCGGCGTCCGCACCGCTGAGCTCACCGTGGGCACGGAGGTCGAGCTGGTGCCCGGGATCCTCAACGAGGGCGACGGGCACACCTGGACGACGTGGCACTGGCGGCCTAGTGGGGGTGAGCGGGGGGCCGGGGCGGAGCGTGAGCCGGGGCAGCCGCTCGGCTGCGGGGCGGCATCTGCCGGGGGCGGGGCGATGCCTGACTCGCTGCGGTCGGTCGCGCCGGGTGCGGAGCCTGGCACTCCGCCCGTTCACGTCGCCACTCCCGAAGCGGTACACATAGCCGCCCCCGAAGCGGAAGTCGCCGCCCCCGAAGCGGAAGTCGTCGCTCCCGGAGCGGAAACCGCATCACTACACCCGCCCACCCCCCGAAGGGGGGTGGGCGGCGGGGAAAAAACTGGAGGTGCGGGTGGGCGGCGGGTAGGGAGGAGCCCCGGAAGCATCGCGACCGGCGATGTGGCGGTGCTCGGCGCCGGTATGCACCCCTGGGGCAAGTGGGGGCGCAGCTTTGTCGAGTACGGCACGAAGGCGGCCAGGGAGGCGCTCGCGGACGCCGGGCTCGACTGGCGCGCCGTGCAGAGCATCGTCGGCGCGGACACGGTGCGCGGCGGCTACCCCGGCTATGTGGCGGGCGCGACCTTCGCCAAGGCGCTGGGCTGGCAGGGCGCCCGGGTGACCAGCGTCTATGCGGCCTGCGCGTCCGGCGCACAGGCCATCGGCACCGCGCGGGCGCAGATCCTCTCGGGGATGGCGGACGTGGCCCTGGTGGTGGGCGCCGACGCCGCGCCCAAGGGCTTCTTCACCCCGGCGGGCGGCGACCGGCCCGACGACCCGGACTGGTTGCGGTTCCGGGTGCTGGGGGCCACCAACCCGGCGTACTTCGGCCTGTACGCGCGCCGCCGGATGGCGCTGTACGGCGACACGGCCGACGACTTCGCGCAGGTGAAGGTCAAGAACTCGGCGGCGGGCACGGCCAATCCGTACGCCCGCTACCGCAAGCGGGTCACCGCGCAGGAGGTCGCGGCGTCGGCCGTGGTCTGCGATCCACTGCGGCTGCTGGACATCTGCGCCACCTCCGACGGCGCCGCGGCGCTGGTCCTGACGAGCATGGAGTTCGCGCGCCGGCACGGCGCCACGGATCCGGTCCGGATTCGCGCGGTCGCCACGGCCACCCCGCAGTATCCGCGGACCGTACTGGACCTGCCGGACATCGCCACTGACTCCGCAGCCGCCGTACCGCCGCCGGAGACCGGCTTCCGGGCGTCGATCGCGCACACCGCCTACGAGGAGGCCGGGATCGGCCCCGAGGATCTTTCGCTGGCCGAGGTCTACGACCTGTCCACGGCACTGGAGTTGGAGTGGTACGAGGACCTGGGGCTGTGCGGCCCCGGCGAGGGGGCGAGGCTGCTGCGGGACGGGGCCACGGCGCTGGGCGGGCGGCTGCCGGTGAATGCCAGCGGCGGTCTGGCCTCGTTCGGCGAGGCGGTCCCTGCCCAGGCCATCGCCCAAGTCTGCGAGCTGACCCGGCAGTTGCGGGGGCAGGCGGGCGCGCGGCAGGTGGCGGGTGCCCGGGTGGGTGTGACCGCCAACCAAGGGCTGTTCGGGCACGGGTCGGCGGTGGTCGCGGTGCGGTGAACGCGGAGCGGGAGCGGTGAGCGCGAGCCCGGAAGCGGTGAACACCGGCCCGGCGGGCGCCGCCCGCCCCCGGCCAGACGGAGGTGCGGGCCCCCGAGTGGACGGGAACGCACGGTAGCGGCGCCAACGCTGACGGTCTCAACATCCTCGGCTGTGCGCGACCTTGACGGCCCCTCACCACCGGTGAACACTTCCGGGTGCCAGTCGGCATCGCCGCACTCAGGCACCCCGGCCGGGTGGCAGCGGCTGTCCGCTGCCCGCCGGTGGCACGCACCCTGCACGGAGGACCGGGGGACGTCCCCGGGCGAGGGCCAAGGAGCCGCCATGTATTCCAATGGGGACATCGTCGTCGGTGAAGTGATCGGCACCGCGATACTCATACTCTTCGGCGCCGGTGTGTGCGCCGCCGTCACCCTGCACTACTCCAAGGCGAAGGGCGCCGGCTGGGTCGTGATCGCCTTCGGCTGGGGCATGGGCGTACTCGCCGGCGCCTACACCGCGGCGCCGCTGTCCGGCGGGCATCTCAACCCCGCGGTCACGCTGGGCTCGGCGGTCGCGGGCGGCACCGAGTGGTCGAAGGTGCCGCTGTACATCCTGGCGCAGATGGTCGGTGCGGCGATCGGGGCCGTACTGGCCTGGGCGCTGTATTACGCGCAGTTCGCCGCCAACGCGGAGCAGGACAAGGCCCAGCCGACGCTGGGGATCTTCTCCACCGGCCCGGAGATCCGCAAGCCGGCCGCCAACCTCGTCACCGAGGTCATCGCCACCATCGGCCTGGTGCTGCCGCTGCTGTTCTTCGGCCAGAACAAGGGCATCGGCATCGGCCGGGTCCCCGGCGAACACGTGGGCGTCTACGGCTCCGGGATCAATGTGCTGCTGGTCGCGCTGCTGGTCGTCGGTATCGGGCTGTCGCTGGGCGGGCCCACCGGCTATGCCATCAACCCGGCCCGCGACCTCGGTCCGCGCCTGGTGCACGCCCTGCTGCCGATCCCCAACAAGGGTCCCTCCGACTGGAGTTACTCCTGGATCCCGGTGGCCGGGCCGCTGATCGGCGCGGTGCTGTCCGGCCTGGTCTACAACGCGGCGTTCTGACACCGGCCGAGAGGTGTCCGCCCGACCGGGCCCGGGTGCCCGGGCCCGCTGCACCCACTCACCAGGACTTCAGGAGGCGTGACGGCATGACGGAGCGAACCGGGAAGACCGAGAAGTATGTAGCCGCGATCGACCAGGGCACCACGTCGAGCCGCTGCATCATCTTCGACCACGGCGGGGCGATCGTCGCCGTCGACCAGCGCGAGCACCGGCAGATCTTCCCCAAGCCGGGCTGGGTGGAGCATGACGCCACCGAGATCTGGTCGAAGGTGCAGGCCGTGGTGGCGGGCGCGCTCGCCAAAGCGGGGCTGCGCGCGGACCAGCTCAGTGCGCTGGGCATCACCAACCAGCGGGAGACCACGGTCCTGTGGGACCGGGCCACCGGCAAGCCGGTGCACCACGCGATCGTCTGGCAGGACACCCGGACCTCTCAGCTGTGCGCCGAACTGGGCGGCGCGGACGGCCAGGACCGCTTCCGTGAGGCCACCGGGCTGCCACTGGCCAGCTATTTCTCCGGCCCCAAGGCCGCTTGGCTACTGGATGAGGTCCCGGGGCTGCGGGCCCGTGCCGAGCGCGGCGAGATCGCCTTCGGCACCATCGACTCCTGGCTGATCTGGAATCTGACCGGTGGCACCGACGGCGGTGTGCATGTCACCGATGTGACCAACGCGGGCCGCACGATGCTGATGAACCTCGGCACCCTCCAGTGGGATCCGGCGATCCTGGCGGCGATGAACGTACCGGCCGCGATCCTGCCGGAGATCAGGTCGTCGGCCGAGGTGTACGGCACAGCCGTGGGGCAGCTGCGCGGGGTGCCGGTGGCGTCCGCGCTCGGCGACCAGCAGGCGGCCGTCTTCGGCCAGACCTGCTACGGCGTCGGCGAGGCCAAGAACACCTACGGCACGGGTTCGTTCCTGCTGTTGAACACCGGTAACCGCCCGGTCCCCTCCAAGAACGGGCTGCTGACGACGATGGGCTACCAGCTCGGCGGTGAGGCGCCGGTCTACTGCCTGGAGGGGTCCATCGCCATCACCGGCGCGCTCGTGCAGTGGTTCCGCGACCAGCTGGGCATCATCGCGTCGGCCGAGGAGATCGAACCGCTGGCGGCGAGCGTCCCGGACAACGGCGGGGCGTACGTCGTACCGGCGTTCTCCGGCCTGTTCGCGCCCTACTGGCGTTCCGACGCACGCGGCGTGATCACCGGCCTGACCGGGTTCGTCACCAAGGCGCATCTGGCGCGCGCCGTACTGGAGGCGACCAGCTGGCAGACCCGGGAGGTCGTGGACGCCATGTTCCAGGACTCGGGCGTGCGGATCACCCAGCTCAAGGTCGACGGCGGGATGACCGCCAACAACCTGCTGATGCAGCATCAGGCGGATGTGCTGGACGTGCCGGTGATCCGCCCGGTGATCTCGGAGACCACCTGTCTGGGAGCGGCGTACGCGGCCGGTCTGGCGACCGGGGTCTGGCAGGACCTGGACGAGCTGCGGACCCACTGGAAGCGGGACACGGAGTGGACGCCGCGGATGGACGCGCAGGTCCGCGACCGCGAGTTCGCCAACTGGCGCAAGGCCGTGGAGCGGAGCTTCGGCTGGCTGGCCGACGACGGTTCGGCGAGGTAGCGGCGTCGGCAGCGCGCAGACGTACGGCCCGTACCCCGGACGGCGGGGTACGGGCCGTACTTCCGCGCCCCGTCAGGGGAGCGCGGGCTCCCGGCGGCGGGCACCGGCCTCCATCGCATGCTCGACGACGGAGACCAGCACATCCCGCGCGTCGTCCTTGAGGCGGGCGTCGCACAGCATCACCGGCACCTGGGGGTCCAGGTCCAGGGCGTCGCGTACGGATTCCGGCGGGTAGCGGTCGGCGCCGTCGAAGCAGTTGACGGCGACCGTGAAGGGCAGCCCGCGCCGCTCGAAGTAGTCGATGGCGGCGAAGCTGTCGGCCAGCCGGCGGGTGTCGGCCAGCACCACGGCGCCGAGCGCGCCCCGTGCCAGTTCGTCCCACAGGAACCAGAAGCGGTCCTGGCCCGGGGTGCCGAAGAGATACAGCACCAGTTCCTCGTTGACGGTGATCCGTCCGAAGTCCATGGCGACGGTGGTGGTGGTCTTGGCCTCCACCCCGTCGAGGTCGTCGAGCGGCCTGCCCGCCTCGGTCAGCCGTTCCTCGGTCCGCAGGGGTTTGATCTCGCTGACGGCACCGACCAGGGTGGTCTTACCGACCCCGAAGCCGCCCGCGACCAGGATCTTGAGCGTCACCGGCTCGACGGCGGCGGACCGTCGGCGGCGATCGGATCGCCCGAAGGCCATGGGATTCTTCTCCTGAATTGCCGTATATACGGGGGGGAGCTCACGCTTGGTGCCCGAGCGTCGGCGCACGGGGCAGCTGGTGCAAGGGAACGGTACAACGTGCTCGGCACGACGCCCACTTGAGATGCGTCACGCCGGGGAGACGTCGTGGGTCAGAGGGGGCCAACCTGCCCAAAAGGGCGCGTCGGCACGGGCCGGTGGAAGCGGGCGGAGCAGGGCGGGCCGGTGGAAGCGGGCGGAGCAGGGCGGGCCGGCGCTCAGCGCGCGGCGAGGACGCCGGGCCGGTCGAGCAGCCCGAGCATGCTCACAAAGCTGGATTCGACGAAGGCGCAGAGCTCTTCGCGGGCGTCGGGCTCCTGCACGGGCCAGTTGACGACCGCCTCCTCGGCGAACGCCATCCAGGCCCGGGAGGCCAGTTCGAGCCGCGGGGCGTCCGGCAGGCCGAGCCGCTTCTGGCCGTCGCGCACCCGGCGGGCGACGGTCTCCCGGGCCGCGCCGACGATGTCCGTGACCGCGGGATGGCTGCCGGCGGCGCCCCGCACCAGGGCGAGATACACCTGACGGTGCTCCAGGACGTACGCCACGAAGCCCGTGATGAAGGCCCGCATCCAGGCGACCGGTTCCAGCGAGCCGTCCGGTTCCGTCGCGTCGGTGAAGCGGTCGCAGGCGGCGCGGACCACCGCGCGGTAGAAGTCACGCTTGGAGTCGAAGTAGTGGAAGAGCAGCCCTCGGGAGATACCGGCCCGCCGGGCCACCTCGTCGGTGGACAGCTCGTCCAGGGAACGGCCGGCGAGCATCTCCAGACCGATGCCGACCAGCTGCTCCCTGCGCTGGTCGGGCGTGAGGCGGGTGGTGCGCTTGCCGGACATGCCCGCAGTTTACGGCGACGGTGGCCGGGACCGCCCCGGGTCCCGGCCCGCCGCGGTGTCAGGCGTACTGGCCGAGGTGTTCGAGGATCTTGGGGCTGACCACGTCGGGGACCTCTTCGGGCAGCCAGTGGCTGGCGCCCTCCAGGGCCTCGAAGCGGTAGGGGCCGTCCACCCACTCCCCCGTGGACTCGGCCGCGCCACGGCCCAGGGCGGTGTCCTCGCTGCCCCACAGGAAGAGGGTGGGAACGGTGATCCGGCCTGCGGGTACCGAGATGACCGACTCGGGGGCGCGGTACCAGTTGAGCGTGGCGGTCAGTGCGCCCGGGGCGGAGAGCCGGCGGATGTTGCCGTCCACGAGCGCGGCGGGCACCTTGCCGGCGTATGCGGCGCGCAGCCGGGCGGCGTCGTCGGCGAGCAGCGCGGCCTCCGCGGCCCCGTCGTCGCGGCGGAAGAACCGGACGTAGTCGAGACGGTGATGCTGGACGGAGTCCTCGGCGGCGGCCCGGTTGAGCGCGTCCGGGTGCGGGGTGGCCAGCACGGTCAGGGACTTCAGCCGCTCGGGGTGGGCGCCGGCCAGCGCCCAGGCGACCATGCCGCCCCAGTCGTGCGAGACGAGGTGGAAGCGGCCCGCGCCCTGGGAATCGGCGAAGGCCAGTGCGTCGGCGACGAGTTCGGGCACCGCGTAGTCGGCGATGCGGGGCGGACGGGCGCGCGGCGAATAGCCTCGCTGGTCGACGGCGACGGCACGGTAGCCCGCCGCGCCCAGGACGGGGAGCACGGCGCTCCAGGAGTCGGCGAACTCGGGCCAGCCGTGCAGCAGCAGCACGAACTCGCCGTCGGCCGGGCCGCAGGCCAGTGCGTCGTAGGTGTGCGGGCCGGCCTGGATCTCCAGGTGTTCGACGGGGGCCGGGGTCTCGTCCGTGGCCATGGCGCGGATCTCCTCCTGTTGACAGTTGCTCAACAGGAACCGTACCGCGGGGCCGGTCTGCCGCCACGCGTGGCCGGTTCACCGGCGAGACCGGTGAACCCACGGCGCGATCCGGCGGATTTGCGTCCGGCCGACGGAGGTGGTCTCCCGGCGGGGGCCGGACCGGCCGCCGAGCGGTGGGCGCCGTCGCGGAGGAGGGCTCCGGGCGACGGCGGCCGACGGGTCACGGCGCGCGTCACAGCGCGCGCAGGCCGTCGATCACCTCGCGCAGCACCTTCTCGTCCGGCAGCTCGGCCGGCGGTACCGGCCTGCTGACATGGACCAGCTCGGCATCCAGCAGGTCCCCGATCAGGACCCGTACGACGCCGACCGGCAGGTCGAGTTCGGCCGCCAGCTCGGCGACCGACAGCGGCTCCTGCCGGCACAGCTCGACGATCTCGATGTGCTCCGGCGACAGGGTCCGGTCGTCGACCGGCTCCTCCGCACGACTCTCGGCGATCACCAGCGCGATCAGATCGAGGCGCCCCTCCGCGGCCGTGCGGGTGCGCCCGCGCGTCATGGCGTACGGCCGGACGACGGGGCCCGCCTCGTCGTCGAACCAGCGGGCGGCGTCCCGTTCCCGCGCCGCCCGGCCGTCCTGGTCGCTCATGCCGAAACCTCGCTTCGCTCGGCCTCGCATTCGCGCGGCGCGCACCTCTCACATCTTCGCTCGCCGCGCTCGCTCATGGCGTCACCGTCGTCGTGCTCAGGTGGAAAGGCCGGACCTGGGCGCGGTGCCCAGGTGCGTACCCACACGCTTGACCAGCAGCGTCATCTCGTACGCGATCAGCCCGACGTCGGAGTCCGCGTCGGCCAGTACGGCCAGGCAGCTGCCGTCGCCCGCCGCGCTGACGAACAGGAACGCCTCGTCCAGCTCGACCATGGTCTGCCGTACCTGCCCGGCCTCGAAGTGCCGGCCGACGCCCTTGGCCAGACTGTGGAAGCCGGACGCGACCGCGGCCAGATGCTCGCCGTCCTCGCGGGTCAGGTCCTTCGAGGCCCCGGTCGCCAGCCCGTCGCTGGAGAGGACCAGTGCCTTGCGGATGGAGCCGACCCGCTCGACGAGCTCGTCCAGGAGCCAGTTCAGCTCCCCGGATCCCTTCTCCGAGACCGATGCGGTGGAAGCTGCTGCCTTCGGTGCGGTCATGGACCGTCCCCTCCCGATGTGGTTCCTGGTGGTGCTGTGCTGCCCGTGTCGTGGCCGTCCTGTGTGGCCGTGGCACGGGCGTCCGGGTCTGTGGTGTCCGGTCCTGTGGGGTCCGGGGCCGTTCCGCCCGCAGCCGCCGTTTCACCGGCTGCGGGGGTCTGCCCCCGTGGTGGTGCGGTCGCGCGCGGGTCCTCGCCGTTGTCGCGGCGGCCGCGCTGCCAGCCGCGCTGGAGCGAGGCCATCCGGGCGCGGACCGCCTCGGCGTCGCGGTCGTCCTCGGCCTCCGTGCTCCGCCCCTGCACCTCGGTCTGCCCGGTGGCCTCGGCCTTGAGCTGGGGCGCGAGGCTGGCCTGCCGTACCCGGCGGGGCAGCCCCGTGGGTGTGGTGGGCGCGGGCCGCTCGCGGTCCTTGGTGGGCTGCGTGCCGTCCAGGGCCGGGCCCGGCGGCTCGGGCGCGGCCGACGACGACGGCCGGGCCTCGGAGCCCTCGGGACGCGGACGCCCGGAGCCGGGACGCTCGGAGCCGGGACGCTCGGAGCCGGGACGCTCGGCGGCCCGCTGCTCCTGGGCGCCGCGGTCGTCGACCGTTCTGCCGTGGTCGGCGACCAGCACCGGCGGGCGGGGGCGGCGGCGCGGCAGCGGTGCCGGCCCGCCGGGCGCCTGGTCCCGGGTCTGCTGGTGCTGCTCGCCCTCGGGGACGGGCGGCACCGGTGCGATGGCGCGCGGTGCGGCGGCCGGACCGTCGGGGGCGGGGGCGGGCCCCTTCCGCTCGCGGTCGCGGTCCCGCTTGCGGAAGAGAGCGTCCTCGTCGTCGGCCGGGCCCAGGCCGTCCGGGCCCAGGCCGTCCGGGGCCAGTTCGTCCGGGCCGAGCGGCGCCTCGAGTTCGACCGGGCCGTCGATGACGGCCGGGATGCGCCGCTCCCGGCGGGGCGGTGCCTGGGAGAGCGCGGCCAACTTGCCCGCCGCGTGCTCCAGTTCATTGCCGACCGGGCCGCCGGGCAGACCGTCCGGCGCCGGGTCGTCGTCCTCCCGGCCGCCGGCGGTGCTCTCGGTGAGGATCCTCGCCGGGATGAAGACCACGGCGGTGGTCCCGCCGTACGGCGAGGGCTGAAGGGAGACCCGCACGTCCTGCCGCTGGGCGAGCCGGCTGACCACGAACAGGCCGAGCCGGTCGGTGTCGGACAGCTCGAACTCGGGGGTCTCGGCGAGCCGGAGGTTGGCCTCCAGCAGCAGATCGGGGGTCATGCCCAGACCGCGGTCGTGGATCTCCAGGGTGAAGCCGTTGGCGACCCGCTCGCCCAGGACCTGCACGGCGGTGTGCGGCGGCGAGAAGACGGTGGCGTTCTCCAGGAGTTCGGCTATCAGGTGCGTGAGGTCGGACACCGCGGGGCCGTCCACCGCGAGCCGGGGAAGGCGGCGCACCTCGATCCGCTCGTAGTCCTCCACCTCGGCGACCGCCGCACGCACCACGTCCATCAGCTGGATCGGCTTGCGCCACTGCCGGGAGGGTGCCGCGCCGGAGAGAATGACCAGGCCCTCCGCATGCCGTCGCATACGGGTGGTCAGATGGTCGATCCGGAAGAGGTCGGCGAGTTCGTCGGTGTCCTCGGTGCGCCGTTCCATGGCGTCCAGGAGGGTCAGCTGGCGGTGCAGCAGGACCTGGCTGCGGCGGGCGAGGTTGACGAACACCTCGGACACACCACGACGCATTTCGGCCTGTTTGACGGCGGCCTCGATCGCGGCCCGCTGGAGGGTGTGGAGCGCCTGGCCGACCTGGCCGGTTTCGTCCGGGCCGAATTCGAGCCGGGGCGCCTCCGTCTCCACATCGACCTGTTCGCCGGCCGCCAGCCGGCGCATGACGCTCGGCAGCCGTACGCCGGAGACGTCATGGGCGGCCTTGCGCAGCCGGATCAGGTCCCGGACGTGGCGGCGGCCGATACGGAACGAGACGATGAGCGAGACCAGCAGCGCGGCAAAGCCGAGGACGCCGGCGATGGCGGCCTTGAGCAGGACGTTCATGGCGACCGGGGCGACACGCTCCTGGTAGCGGTCACCGGCGTCCTTGCCCATCCGCTGGAGGTCGTCGAGCACCTTGCGTGCCGTGGTGTTCCAGCGCTCGGCGTTGACCGCCCGCGGTCCGGCCTGCGGACCGGCGGCGATCACCCGGTCCTCGTAGGAGGTCAGCTCGCGGGCCTTCGCGGAGTGCCAGTAATCGGCGTAGAGACCGCGGTCCTTGGCGGGCAGGGCGGGCAGGTTGGTGCGGTAGAGGACCCGGCGCTCGGCGACCCGGTCGGACAGCGCGCGCAGATCGCGCTTGCTCATGCTGCCGGAGGCGAGCACCGCGGACATCAGGGCGTCCTCGCGGGAGACCGCCTCCCGGGCCCGGGTGACGTTGACCAGCGCACGCGCCTGCTTGTCCATCTCCACGTTCTCCAGGGCGTGGAGCGCGGCGAGGAAGTCGTAGCCGGGGTCGACGAGGGCGTTGTAGCTCTCCATGGCCTCGTCGCGGGAGACGGTGTTGTCCTCGACCTGGGCACGCAGCGAGCCGAGTGCGCCCAGGCCCTTGAGGACGCCGGTCATCCGGTCGCCGGTGTCCTCGCTCAGATCCTCGCGGATATCGCGGAGGTCGATGTCGGCGCGCAGCCGGCTGACGGCCTCGTCGGTGGCCCGGGTCCTCCGGTGGAGCTCGTCGAGCGCGTCGGCGCCGCGCCGGTCGGCGAGGTACAGCAGACTCTGCCGGCGCTCCCGTTGGAGGGTCTGGATGACGTCCTCGACCGGATAGCCCAGATTCTTCACGACGTTGCCGACGTCCAGCAGCTGGTTCGCCTCACGCCCGGTGATATAGGTCATGAAGGCCCACATGGACATCAGGGACACCAGTGGTACGAGCAGCAACGCCACGATCTTCCGGCGGACCGACTTCCCGCGAAAGCGCATGGCCTCCCCTACGTCAACCCCGGCGCACGGGGGTGGTGTTCCGTCAACAAACGGCGCGAGCCTACTACTGTCGAGTGACCCAGCCGAAGACCTCTCGTGACGCAGGGGAAGCGGCCGGGGCGGGATCATCATGAGTTGTCCGCCGATTCCCGGACAACCCGCCCGCATTGGCAGGGCAGTTCGCCCCTGCCCTGTCCGGCAAAGATGCCGGACGGTTGGCCGGTTTTGCTCTACCCCGGATCACTCCGCGCGGCCGCGGTACGTGACCATGCAACAGGACGGGGTGCCGCACGAGGGACATGTACCCGGCGAATCCGGGCAGCCACCGAGGAGTCGGACATGCGGGGAGAGTACGGGGAGCGTGACGGGTTCATGGACACCGGCAGACATCCGTTGTGGCAGGAGGAGCCGGCGGTCCGGCGCCGGATGGCCGATCCGGTGCGCACCGCCGCGGTGCGTGCCGTCATCATCGCGGCACTCACCCTGACCCAGGCCATGGTGGCGTTCCTGTGCACCCTGGCGGGCTCCTGGTACGCGTTCCCCGCGGTGCTCAGCACGGTCGCCAGCACCGTGGTCGCCACTTGGGCGGTGCTGGACGTCTGGGTGACCCGTCAGGTGTGGGTGCAGCGCAACGGGGTGCAGTCGCAGCCCAGCAGTACGGCCCGGGAGCTGCGCCGGGAGCGGCGCCGGGCACGCCGGCGGCAGCGCAGGGAAGTACGGGAGAACCCGTCGGGGATCGACCGGGCGGCCGCCTGAACGGGCGGGCGGGACAAGCGGTTCCCCGGAGGACTCCTGGCCCGCCGGACCCCTCGGACCGTCCGGCCTCCCGGGGAACCGAGGAACCGCACCCGGCTCGGGACGGTCCCGACGCGCACGCCGTGACCGGGTGCGGCTCGGAACGGTCCCGACCCGCACGCCGTGACCGGGTGGTTACGCCACCGCCTCTTCCCGTACGGCGGGCCGTACGTGAATCATGCCGTCCAGGACACTGACCTCGTGGGTGCGCACCGGCCTGCGGGCGGGCAGGCAGGCCGGGGCCCCGGTACGCAGGTCGAACAGGGCCGCATGCAGCGGGCATTCGACGAAGCAGCCCTCGACCCAGCCCTCGGAGAGGGAGGCGTCCTGATGGCTGCAGGTGTCGTCGACGGCGTAGTAGCCGCCCTCGGCATGAAAGACCGCGATGGCCGGCGTGACGTCGTCGATCTCGATCCGTACGGACTCGCCCTCGGGCAGGTCCTCGATGCGGCAGATGGGAATCATCTGGCCCCCCTCTCGCTGATCGGTATCATGTGTTCTGAATAACGCATCGCAGAGCGCGATGCGCAACAGAATCCAAGCCGGGAAGCGGGCCGTCAAGGGCTTCCCGGCAGATGCCCTCAGACGTGCCCCTCGGGGGCCACCGGGTGGTGACACAAAGACCCATGCCGAAGACGAGCGATACGACAGACGACCGGTCCGAGGAACGGCGCGGCGGGGCGGGATCCGTCCAGTCCGTGGACCGTGCGGTGAGCGTGCTGGAGATCCTGGCCAAGCTGGGCGAGGCCGGGGTGACCGAGATCTCCGAGGAGCTGGGCGTCCACAAGTCGACCGCGTTCCGGATCCTCGGGGTGCTGGAGAACCGCGGACTGGTGGAGCAGGAGCGGGACCGCGGGAAGTACTACCTGGGCGCCGGGGTGCTGCGGCTGGCCGGCGCCGCGGCGATCCGGCTGGACATCTCCCAGGAGGGCCAGCCGGTGTGCCGGGCGCTCGCCGAGGACACCGGGGAGACCGCCAACATCGCGGTGCTGGACGGCGATGCGGCGGTCAACATCATGCAGGCCAGGGGCTCCGCGGCGGTCACCGCGTACAACTGGCTGGGCCGCCGCACCCCGTTGCACGCCACCGCCAGCGGCAAGGTACTGCTGGCGCATCTGCCGACGGAGCGCCGGGAGACCCTGGTGACCCGCAAGCTGCCGCGGTTCACCGAGAACACCCTGACCACGGCGGCCGGTGTGCGCGAACAGCTCGCCGCCGCGCTCGCGGACGGATACGCCTGCACCAGCGAGGAGTTGGAGATCGGGCTGAACGCGGTGGCGGCACCGGTGCGGGCGCACGACGGCGCGGTGATCGGCGCGCTCGGCGTCTCCGGACCGGCCTACCGGATGGAGCGTGAGCTGCTGCCGGAGCTCGCGGAGCGGTCCGCCAAGGCGGCCGCGGAGCTCTCCCGCCGGATGGGGTACGCCGGTTGAGCCCCGTAGCGGAAAATCCCCCTTGACGGATCCCTGACCGGACTTCCAGCATGTCTCCTATAGCGCAACCCGGCGCACTATAGGCAACACGGCGACGGGGGTGGACCGTCTTCCACCGCTGTCACCGTTCCCAGGTTCTCAGCACCCCGTCCCAGGTTCTCAGCACCGCGCACCACTCCAACCCCTCACAGGCATCCGTGCCACCTCACGCGTGCTACCCGCCCTGCCGCCCCGCAGGCGCTGTTTTAGGAGTGAGACATGCCGCACGAAGCCCGCGCCGTCGTCGCCCTCAAGAAGGGCGCCCCCGTCGAGGTGCTGCCGATCCTCGTACCCGACCCCGGCCCGGGCGAAGTGCTCGTGACCGTGCAGGCCTGCGGGGTGTGCCACACCGATCTGCACTATCGCGACGGCGCGATCGGCGACGCCTTCCCCTACCTGCTCGGCCATGAGGCGGCCGGGGTCGTCGAGGCCGTCGGCACCGGAGTCACGGACCTGGCGCCCGGCGACTACGTGGTGCTGGCCTGGCGGGCGCCCTGCGGGCAGTGCCGCTCCTGCCGACGCGCCCGTCCCTGGTACTGCTTCGCCTCGCGCAATGCCGCCCAGCCCATGACCCTGCTGGACGGCACGGAGCTGACGGCGGCCCTGGGCATCGGCGCCTTCGCCGAGAAGACCCTGGTCGCCGCCGGGCAGGCGGTGAAGGTCGATCCCTCGGCGCGCCCGGAGGCCGCCGGTCTGATCGGCTGCGGGGTGATGGCCGGGTACGGCGCGGCCGTCCACACCGGAGGGGTGGGCAGCGGGGACACCGTCGCCGTCATCGGCTGCGGCGGCGTCGGCAACGCCGCCATCGCGGGCGCCTCCCGGGCCGGCGCACGACGGGTGATCGCCGTCGATCTCGACGACGGCAAGCTGGACGCCGCGGAGCGGTTCGGCGCCACCGACACCGTCAACTCCCGTGGTACGGACCCGGTCGAGGCGGTCCGCGCGCTCACCGGCGGGCACGGCGTCGATGTGGTGATCGACGCGGTGGGCCGCCCGGAGACCTACCAGCAGGCGTTCTACATGCGCGATCTGGCCGGCACGCTGGTCCAGGTCGGCGTCCCCGAACCGGACATGCGCATCGAGCTGCCGCTCATCGACCTCTTCTCGCGCGGCGGTGCGCTGAAGTCGTCCTGGTACGGCGACTGCCTGCCCAGCCGCGACTTCCCCGTACTGATCGATCTGTTTCTGAGCGGCAAGCTCGACCTGGAACGGTTCATCAGCGAGACGATCACGCTCGACGACATCGAACCGGCCTTCACGAAGATGCAGCGCGGGGAGGTCCTGCGGTCCGTGGTGGTGGTGTAGGGCGCCCGCTACGGATCCGCCCGGCTCCGCCCGGCCCGGCCCGCGGGCCTCCGCCGACGCCGGTCACCCGGCGGCGTCGTCCGGCTGCTCCTGCGGAGCCGGGTCCTCGGGGCGGCGGTACATCCGCGTGGCGGTGATCTGCCCGTGCACCGCCTCGCCGGACGGGTCCGGCTGCGGCAGGCCCGGCCGCAGATGCTCCTCCACGCTGATGTACTTCAGGCCCGCCCGCAGGTCCGCGTCGTTCCGCAGCCGGATGACCAGCGGGAACTCGGCGAGCGCCGTGGTGTCGAAGAGGCCGGTGGTGTACAGCAGCTGGACGCCCAGCGCGTCGGCGACGGCACGCTGCAACTCCAGCAGATAGGTCGCGTTGGCACGGCCGATGGGGTTGTCCAGGAACAGCGTGCCGGCGTGCCGCTGCTTGTCGCGGCCCCGGTCGTTGCTGCGCAGCGCCGCCATCGTGCAGTACAGCGCGATGGCGGCGGTCAGCAGCTGGCCGCCGGAGAAGACGTCGCCCATCTGCCCGACCGGCACCCGCTCGGCGCGCAGCACCGCATCCGGCTTGAGGATCTCCACGGCCACACCGCGCGGCAGCAGCGCCGCGCTGACCCCGCGCAGCAGCAGGGACATCCCGTCCCGCCGCAGATCGCTGTTCTTCCTGACGGCCGCACGGGTCGCCTCGTCGATCACCTCGCCGAGCCGCTCGGTGAGCGTGGCCTGGTCGGGGTCCTCGAAGCGGATCCGCAGGAACTCCTGTCCTGACCACTCCCCCAGCCCCTCGGGCAGCCGGGACAGCCGCTGGGCGGAGCGCAGTGTGGTCAGCGACGACTCGACCAGCCCGCGCAGCCGGTCGACGATGGAGTCGCGGTTGCGCTCCAGCTGCTCCAACTCGTCGGTGAGCACCCGCAGCCGGGGCGCGAAGGCCTCCGCCCACTTGGCCGCATGGTCCGGCAGGGCCGCGGCGGGCAGTTCGCGGATCTGCTGCCGGGCGGGGGTACGGACCTGTTCGTAGCGGGTGGAGTTGGCGTGCCGTACGAGGATGTCGCTCGCCTCGCGCACCGCGGACTCGGCGCTGGAGAGGTCGGCGGCACAGCCGCGCAGCGAGCGGCGGGACTCGGCGGCCGCCTGCCGGGCGTCCTCCACCCGGCCCGCGTACGGCTCGATCTGACCGCCGGCGGTGTCCTCGGCGTCCTGCTGGTCGCGGAGCAGATCGCGCAGCAGGGCGGCGGTCTCGTCGAAGCCGCCCGCGGCGTCCTCGGCGGCGCGGTGGCCGCGCAGCAGCTCCTCGTGCCGCTCGCGGGCGGTCTCCAACGCCTCGGTGGCGGTGGCCAGTTCGCCCGCCGCGGTGCGCAGCAGCTCCTTGGCGCGGTCCGCGTCCTTGGGCACCAGTTCGTCGGGCAGCTCGGTGTGCGCCTCGCCGTCGGCGGGGGCGAGGCGCTCGGCTTCGCCGCGCAGCCGGCCGAGCTGTTCGCTGGCGGCCGAGGCTCGGGTCTCCAGCATCTGCACCAGCGATTCGGCGCGGCCGGCGGCGGCCTGCCGGGACGGGCCGTCGGCGGCGTCCGGGCTCTCCAACAGCGCCTCGGCGCGGGTGCGGACCTTGTTGGTGAGGCGGTTCAGCTCGGCCAGGGCGGCGCTCTCGTCGCCCTCGGCCCGTGCCTGTTCGGCGCGCAGATCGGCGCCCACGCCGACCTTCTCGTAGAGCTGGGAGGCGGCGCGGTAGGCCTCGCGCAGCGCGGGCAGCGAGGCGCTCGCGCCCTCGGGGGCCTCCCCCACGTCGTCCGGCACACCGGCGATCTCGGCGCGCTCGGCGCGCAGCGCACGGGCGGTGCGGCGGGCGTCGTCGGCGGCGCGCTGGGCGGCCCTGCGGTCCTCGTCGGCGGCCCGCGCGCGGTCCACGCACTCCTCGGCGCGCGCCTCGAACTCGGCCGCTTCATCGGCGAGTTCCCGCATCCGGGACTGCCAGGCGGCACGCTCCCGCAGCCGGTGGGCGAGCCCGGCCAGCAGGTCGGCGGCGCGGCGGGCGCGCTGTGCGGTCTCCTGGCGCTCGTCCCGCACCCGGGTGGCCTCGGCCGCGACCTCATCGGTCTCGGCGCGGGCGGCGCGGGCCTCGGCCAGTTCGGCGGCGGCCTCGTCCGCTGCCGTCCGGGTCTCGTCCGCGGCGGCGGCCAGTTCACCGAGCCGGCCGGCCGGGCAGCCCGCCCGCCACGATCCGAGCCGGGCGGCCAGCGCACGGTCCCCGGCGAGCCGGGCGGCCAGTGCCCGGATCTCCTCGTCACGCTCTATGGCGCGCGCCCGCAGCGCCTGGCGCTCCTCGTCGGCGGCGGACTCGTCGTGCATCGCCGGGTTCGGCGGCACGAGGAAGACGCCGCTCTCCCGCTCATCGGGAGCCGGCGTGGGCGCGAGCAGCGCGGCGGCGGTACCGACCGCGACGGCCGAACGCGGCAGCAGCGCGGCCTGGGCGAGCACCTCGCGGGCCCGTGCATGGGTTTCCGGGTCCGTGATGATCACGCCGTCGACCAGCTCGGGGCGGGCGGCGAGCACCCGGGTGTGGTCGGCCGGGTCGACGGACTGGGCGAGATAGCGCCAGCCGGGCAACGCGGGGACGCCGTGCTCGCCGAGGTACTCCACGGCGGCCAGTACATCGGGGCCCGGGGGCAGCAGTCCGCCGTCGCCCAGCGCGCCGAGGATCCGTGCGTCGTCGGCGGCGGCCGTGCGCAGGTCGAACAGCTGCCGTTCGGCGGCGGCGACGCCCTCCTCCAGCAGCTCGTGCAGCTCGTCGGCGTTGCGGTCCAGCTCGTCGGCGGTGAGCGGGCCGGCGGCGGGGCGGCGCGGGGTGGCCGGGTCCGTGCCGGGCGTGGCCGTACGGGGGCCGGGCACGCCGAGGGGCTTGGTCTCGGACTGCGGGAGTCCGAGGAGGTCGGCGAGCCGCTGCTCGGCGCCGATGGACTCGGCGGCCCGGCGCTCGGCGTCGTAGGCCCGCTCCGCGGCCTGTGCGGCGTCCTCGGCGCGGGCCGCCGCGAGTTCGGCGGCGGCGTGCCGGGCGGTGGCCTCGCGGGCGCGGTCGGTGGCCTGCCGGGCGGTCTCACGGGCCGAGTCCCAGGCCTCGACGGCGGTCTTCTCCGCGTCCGAGGCGGCGAGCGCGGCACGGGCCGGGTCGGCGTCGGGGGCGCTGTCGTCCAGCCAGCCCGCCCGGACGGCTTCGGCGGTCTCCTCGGCGACCTCCGCCAGCCGCTGCTTGAGGTGGTCGGCCTCGCTGCGGGCGCGCTGGGCGTGGGTGGCGGACGTGGTGGCGTCGCGGTGCGCGGATTCCCCGGCCTCCTGGAGGGCGGCGGAGCGCTCCTCCTCCTCGTTGGCGACCCGTTCACCGGCCTCGGCGGCCGCATGCAGGGCGCGTACGAGGTCGGTGGCGGCGGTGGCCCGCGCGGCGAGCGCGGGGGCGGCATCGCGCTCGGCCTCACGGATCGCGACGGCGACCCGTGCGGAGCGGTCGGCGGCGGCGCGGTGGCGCAGCGCGGTCTCGGCGGCCTGCCAGGCGCTGTGCAGCGTACGGGCGTCGTTCAGCTCACGGCGCTGGGCGGCGGCGCCCTTCTCGGCGGCGGCCAGCGCCAGGGAGGCGTGCCGGTAGGCGAGTTCGGCGGAGACCAGGGAGCGGCGCTCCCGGACGCGCTCGGCGTCGGTGACGCGGTGGGCCGCGCCGGCGACCTCTTCGGCCAGCTCGGCGGCGCGGCCGCGCTCTTCGGTGCCGCGGGCGTACAGCCGCTGGGCGAGACCGCGGGTGCGGCGCTCGGCGCCCGCATGCACCTCGCGGGCGCGCTCGCGCTGCTCGGCGGCGTCGGCGATACGGGAGAGCAGGTCGAGGGAGCCGGCGGTGAAGTCCCGCTCGGCGGTGAGTTCGGCGCGCCGGCCGAGCTTGTGGGCGAAGCCGTGCACCAGGTCGGCGAGGCCGTCGGTGTCCCGGGTGTCCGTGACGGCGCGCAGCAGCAGGTCGGTGAAGTCCGAGTCGTTCTTCACCGCGAACAGCCCGGCCGCCTCGCCCTCGTCCGCGTTCATCTCCCGCTGGTAGCGGAAGAGTTCGGGGTCCAGTCCGAGCTCGCCGAGGTGTTCGTTCCAGCGTTCGTGGATCTCTTCCCAGACGACGTCGAGGTTGGGGTAGCTCTTCCCGGCCTCGGTGAGGACGTCGCGGAAGCCCTTCATCGTGCGCCGGCGGCCCTGGGCGCCGGAACTGCCCTCACCGCTCTCCTGGCGGGGGCGGACGACGGTGGCCTCGGCGACGGGGAGGGAGTCCAGGCTCATACCGGGCCCGGGGCGGAAGCTGTACCAGGCCTCGGCGAACTTCCGGGGGTCGTTGGACACCTGCCGGCCGCGCCATTCGCTGACCTTGCCGACGACCACGCTCTCGCCGGTGAGGACGTGCTGCCACTCCAGGGCGACATGGCCGCAGTCGTCGGCGAGCAGGAACTTGCGCAGCACGCCGGAGCTGGCGCCGCCGAGGGTGTTGCGGTGGCCGGGCAGCATCACCGAGAAGATCAGCTTGAGCAGGACGGACTTGCCGCCGCCGTTCTCCAGGAAGAGCACGCCCGCGGGGGCCGGGCGGCGCGGCGGGCCGACCGGTTCGTCCTCGAAGAAGTCCGCCTGGGCCGGGGCCGGTTGGGGCACGGTCGCGCCGACTCCGCGCAGGTCCAGCACGGTGTCGGCATAGCGCGCACCGGCGGGCCCGATGGAGTAGAGGCGGACCCGGGACAGCTCGTACATGGCGGACTCTCGTTGTTGTGGCGGGAAGGGGTGGTGGCCGGGGGTCGGGCACTGCAACCACCAGCCGGCTGCTCCCCCGCCCCCTCCCCTCCTCCCCCTTCGGGGGAGGGGGCGGGGGTGGGTTCGGGGGTGGGGGGAGCGGAGGTCGTGCGACGGGCGGTCGGCGGTCGTGCGACGGGCGGTCGGCGGTCGGTGATCGGCAGTCGGTGATCGGCGGTCGGCGGCCGGTGGCCGGTGATCGGAACGGTCGATCGGGGCGGTCGGTCAGTGGTCGTGGGCGGGTCGGTCGGATCAGTCGATGGCCGTTGCCGTTGGCCGGTCAGTAGCAGGTCAGTCGGTCGGATCAGTCAGTGGCCGGTAGCCGGTCAGTAGCAGGTCAGGCAGTCGGATCGGTCAGTGGCCGGTAGCCGGTCTACCGGTCGGCGGCCGGTCGTCAGTCAGTCAGTCTGCAGCCGGCCGGTCAGTCGGAACGTCAGTGGTCGAAAGGCCGCCCCGTCAGCCGGAGTGGAAGGGCAGTCCGGCATCGGAAACCAGCTCGAGGTCATCGGTCTCCTCGCCCGGCAGCAGCGCGGCGCTGCCGTCGGCGACGGGGACGATGCCCAGCTCCAGCAGCTCGGCCATGGCGGCGCTGCCGGCCATGTCGCGGACCTGGAGCTGATAGCGGGCGGTGGTGCGGTAGGCGCCGCCGGCGTCGTCGCCGGTGCGCTGGAGAAAGCCGGAGTCGACGAGGAACGTGACGGCCTTGGCGATGATGCCGGTGGTCGAACCGGCCAGCCGCCGGGCGTCCTTGGTGGCGCCGGTCGCGCTGCGCCGCGCGTAGATGCGCCAGGCGGACTCCAGGCCCGGGGCGTCCGTGACCGGGTCGGTGTTCTCGCCCTCCTGCTCGGCGCGCTCCTCCAGCCGGCGGCAGGCCTGCCGGACGAAGGCGTCCACGCCGTTGACGGTGATCCGGCCGATATAGCCGTCGTCGGCGAGGTCCTCGGGGCGTGGGAAGGCCAGTGCGGCGACGGCGAGATGGGCCAGGCCGTGCAGGAAGCGGTCGGCGGAGTCGGCGGAGGCGCGACGCGCGTAGTCGCCCATCCGTACGGCGAAGACGGAGTCCTCGTCGGCGGTGACGGCCATCCCGGCGCGGGTGGAGACCTCCAGGACGACCAGGCCGAGGCCCGTGGCGACGGCGTCGGCGAGGCGGGCGAAGGCGGGCTCGTCACGATAGCGGCGCAGCAGTTCGCCGTATTCGGCGTCGCGGGCGGGCAGCAGCTTGGGCTGGAGGCCGAAGGAGACCAGCCGGGCGGCGTCGGCGGCATCGGCCGGGGTCAGGGGCGCCGGCCCCGCCGCGGCCGGCTCGGCTTCGGCGGTGGGCGCGCCCCAGCCCGGTTCACCGGCCCCGGACGCCAGGTCCGGCTGCGGTGCCTCGTCGTACTGGGTCACGGAACTAGCTCCTTGCGGGGGACGGTCTCGGAAATTTCTGGCCGGCACGACGGCGGGCGGCCGCCCGGCGCGCCGGGGCCCTGCCGGGCCGGGCGCGCCGCGCCGTTCGCCGGCCGCTGCTCCCGGGCGCGGGACATCACGCCACCTCCGAACGGTCCGCTGCCATCCCGGCGGAGTCCAGCAGGGCCGTGCCGACGATGAGGTCGGCGCCGCCGAACTCGGGGTCTATCAGCTCCGTGCCGTCGTCCACGGCGAACAGCAGCTGCTGTTCGCCCTGGCGGTAGGCCGTGCCGACCGGCGGGCTGGCGGCGTGTACCGCCAGCAGGGCGACGAGGTAGGGGAGTTCGGGGTCGCCTCGGCGCGCCTCGGCCAGCAGTCCGGAGAGCCTGCGCGGTGCGTCGGCGGGCAGGTCGAGCAGCGCCATGGCGGCGTCGAGCTGCGCCTCGCTGAAGCGGCTGTCGTCGGGCGTGGCCACCAGGTCGGGCTCGGGCATCTCGGCGCCGAGATGCTCGCGTTCCATGGGCGGGGTGAGCAGCACCTCGACGAGGTCGCCGACGCGGACGGCCGAGGGGGTGCGCAGCCCCGTGCCCTTGGCGAAGAAGGCGTCGGTGACGCGGATGGCCTGCTCGGCGGGGAGCGGCAGGAGCGGGGCGACGAGCTGGCCGTACAGGTCGAGTCCGGAGCGGGCGGCGGGGGTGGCGAAGGCCTGCCGGTCCTGCTCGGCACGGAACAGCGGTCCGGCCTCCAGCAGCCGGGACTGGAGCTGGGTGTGGCGGCGGATGCAGTCCTTGACGATGTCGACGAGCTCGGCGGCGCGGCGCTTGTGCTCGGGCTCCTCGGTCTCGTCCCGGGCCTTGCGGATGTTCGTGAGGATGGCGTTCTCGTGGCGGTAGCGGTCCGCGACGTGGTCCAGCGCCTCGTTGATCATGTCCGGGACGGTCTCCAGCCAGTCCACGGCGCGGACGTTGCGGCGGGTGGCGTCCAGGGTCCTGCGCAGCGTCTCGGCGTACTGCACGGTGCGGTAGCGGGCCTGCTCGGCGGCGAGCTGGGCGTCGGCCAGCCGGCCGCGGTTGATCAGCACCTCCAGCTTGACCTCGGCGGCGATCTGGGCGCTGGTGACGTCCGTGTCGAGCGCGCCGACCAGGACGTTGACGGCTTCGTCGGTGGCCCGCAGGAAGACGGTGCCGCCGGCGCCGGGGACCTCCTCGATGAGCTTGAAGTCGTAGTCGCGGCGGACGTACTGGCCTTCGGTGTCGAAGGTGCCGTAGACGGCACGGAAGCCGCGGTCCACGCTGCCGACGTTGATCAGGTTCTCCAGCACCCAGCGGGCCACCCGCTCGTGCTCACCCGTGGGACGGCGGGGGGCCTGGGCGGCGACCCGCGGGAGCACCTTCGCCACTATCTCCTCGTGGTCGGCGCCGGTGTCGAAGTCCATGTTGAGGGTGACGAGATCGATGACGGCGAGCGCCACCTCCGCCATGGCATAGATCCCGTATTCGCCCGCGAGGTTGGCCTTGCGCACGTCGAGGTCGTGCAGCGGCGCGGTGCACGCGAGGGCGCGCAGCCGACGGGCCAGGCCTTCGTCGGCGGCCGGGCCCGGCGCGGGCCGGTTCGGCCCGTTGAGCTGGGGCGCAGCGGCCCCCGGGGCGGAAAAAGTCACGTCGCACAGAGTAGGCGCTCGCACTGACAACGGACGAAACGGCGCGGGTCCGTTCATGGGTGGAACCGCTGGTGGAGCCGTTGACGGACCACTAGCCGGACCGGCGCGTCAGTCTACGGCGTGGCCCACGGCGGCCGGCCGCCAGGTCCCGTGGGCGCCGGTGCCGGCCTCAGTGGGTGGCTCCTCCGGAGACGCGGAGGTCGGTGCGGGTGTGCGCGGCGGTGACCGCGATCTCGCGCAGGGACCGGGCGACCGCACCGACCGGCAGCGACGGCTGGGCGCGGTCGACGACCTGCTCCGGTGCGTAGGGGACGTGGACGAACCCGCCGCGCAGGTCGGGCAGTTCGGTGGCGATGAGGTGGGCGAGGCCGTAGAAGACGTGGTTGCAGACGAAGGTGCCCGCGGTGTTGGAGACGGTGGCGGGTAGCCCGGCGGCGCGCACGGCGGCCACACAGGCCTTGATCGGCAGGGTGGAGAAGTACGCGGCGGGGCCGCCCGGCACGATCGCCTCGTCGACCGGTTCGGCGCCCGACACGTCGGGGATCCGGGCGTCGTCGACGTTGATGGCGATGCGTTCGACGGTGATGTCGGGGCGGCCGCCCGCCTGGCCGACGCAGAGCACGATGTCGGGTCGGGTCTCCTCGATCGCGGCGCGCAGCACCGCCACCGAGGCTCCGTAGACGCAGGGCAGCTCGACGGCGAAGGCCTCGATGCCGGTGGGCGGTTCGTCCGCGGCGGCGCGTACCGCCTGCCAGGAGGGATTGGTGGATTCGCCGTCGAAGGGTGCAAATCCGGTCAGCAGTACCCGGGTCATACGGTCATCCTTGGTGCGATGCGTCCGGTGGTGGGGCAGCGAACAGGGTCAGGGGCCGTGCCGTGGAGTGCGGCACCTGCGCCCGGGGCCGGCTCAGAAGGCGAACAGCGCCATGATCAAGATGTTGCAGCCCAGCAGGACGCCCGCGGTGGGCAGCTGCGCCTTTATGGGCCCGTACTGGTCCTTCAGTTCCAGCAGGGCCGCCGGAACGATGTTGAAGTTGGCGGCCATGGGGGTCACGAGGGTGCCGCAGAATCCGGCGAGCATGCCGATGGCCAGGACGGCGGCGGGGTTGCCGTCGAAGTGGCCTATGAGGACCGGCCAGCCGACGGCCGCGGTCATCACGGGGAAGGCGGCGAAGGCATTGCCCATGATCATGGTGAACACGAACATGCCCACGCAGTAGACGACGACCGCGATGTAGAGCGAGCCCTCGGGGAGTACGGAGGTGGCGATCTTGCCGACCTGGTCGCCGACGCCGGAGACCTGGAAGATGGCGCCCAGCGTGGCCAGCATCTGGGGCAGCAGCATGGCCCAGCCCATCGCCTCCAGCATGGAGCGGCCCGACTGCACGGGCACGGAGATCCGCTTTTCGCGGAGCATGATCATGCCGACGACGAGCGCGACGACGGCGCCGATCCCCAGGCCCAGGATGGTTTCGCTGCCCTCCTGGAGAACCGGCTCACCCCCGATGGACAGGTGCTTGACGCCGATGGCGCAGGCCATGGCGACGGCCGGGATGGTGAGCGCCGGGACGAACAGCTTGTTGCCGAGCTTGGCGGCGCTGGCCGTGCGCTGCTCGGGGGTGGTGGTGCGCGGGGTGCCGCGCCCGGTGAAGCCGAAGCCCGCCAGGCAGGCCATGACCAGCACCGCGACGCCCAGCGGCTCGGCCGGTGCCTGCTTGGTGACGACCCAGCTGCTGTAGATGAAGCCGGCGCCGATCAGGCCCCAGAAGGCTCCGGTGCCGTAGCGCTTGGGGTTGCTGCGGTCGGTGACCATTTGAGAGGCCATCACCAGGAAGCTGAGGCCCACCAGCCAGTAGAACCACTCTGCCTTGATCACTGGGCGGCCTCCGCTGCGGCGGTGTTGTGGACATGGGCGGTGAGCAGTTCGCGTTCCAACTGGCGGTCCAGGCGCAGCAGTCGCCAGCCGTGGACCACGAACGCGCACAGGGCGGTGGGGATCGCCCACAGCGCGAGCTGAAGCGGTTCGAGGTGGGTGCCGTAGGTGGTGTTGACGAAGCCGGTGATCAGCAGGATCGAGCCGACGGCGAGGAAGACGTCCTCCCCGAAGAAGAGGCCGACGTTGTCCGCGCTGGCGGAGAACGCCCTGACCTTCTCCCGTGTCCGGTCCGGGAGTTCGCCGTATTTGCGCTCGGCCGCTCCCTCTGCCATCGGGACGGCGAGCGGGCGGACGGTCTGGGCGTGGCCGAAGACATTGGTCAGCCCGACCGCGGCGCCGATCTGCCGCAGTCCGAGGTAGAGCGCCAGGAAGCGTCCGGTGGTGAGCGTGGCGAACCGGGCGATGAGGTTACGGGCCTGCTCCTGGAGGCCGTAGCGCTCCAGGAGGCCGATGACCGGAAGGGTGATCGCGAAGATCGTCACCGCCCGGCTGCCGGCGAAGCCGTCGCCGAACGCGGCGAGCACCTTGCCCGGCGACAGCCCTCCGAGGAGGCCGGTCGCGATACCGGCCACCCCCACGACCAGCAGGGGATTGCGTTTCGTGGCGAAGCCGATCACGACCACGAGCACGCCGAGGAGCACGATCATGGATCCGCCTTCCGCGTACGGGGGACCCCACGGGGTCCACAAGGAGATGAAGAGATTGCAGCGGAGGCTAGGCGATTGTTCAACGATCCGACAAGGGGTCTGCGAGGACGGATCTCAACCCGCCCCCGCGGCGCAAGCCCGCACCTCCCGCGGCGGCCCGCACCGCGGGTCTCACCCCTCCGCGATGCGCTGCGCGTACGCTCCCGACAACTGGCTGCGCGAGTCCTCCAGGTAGGACAGCAGCAGCCGTTCGGCCTCGGGGGCATCACCCGCCTGCAGCGCCTCGACAATTTGCCGATTACGGGTCAAATAGGGCGCATGGAAGCGCCGGGGGTCGGCCATGACGTGGAAGACCAGCCGGAGCTCGGCGAGCACGGCCCGCATCAGCTCATCCGTGCGCGGGCTGCCCGCCAGGGCCACGATGCCCTGGTGGAAACGGATGTTGGCAGTCGAGAGCGCCTGCCACTCCCGGTCCCCGGAGGCGGCCTCGCCGGCCTCCACGGCGGCCTCGATCGCCGCAACGGCTTCGGTCACACCGGGGCCGTAGGGTCCCTGCCCCAGCCCCCGCACCGCCGCGCACTCCACGAGCATGCGCACCCGGTAGATGTCCTCGAGGTCCTCGACCGTCACCATCCGGACGAACACCCCGCGGTTGAGCTCGTGCACCAGCAGGCGCTCGTGCGTCAGCAGCCGGAACGCCTCCCGCAGGGTGTTGCGCGAGACGCCCAGCGCACCGCCGATGCTCTCCTCCGAGAGCCGGGCGCCGGGCGGGAAGTAGCCCTCGGTGATCCGGTCGCGCAGGATGTCGGCCACCCGCTCGGCCGTGCTGGAGCGCCCCAGCAGAGCGCGGTCCCCTTCGAGGCCCGCGACCTCGGTGAGCCGCCACTGGTCGTTCTTCGCCGCTCCGCCCGCCATACCGCTCCCTGCTCTCGCGCCGTACCGGGGTGGCAGTCGCGGCCGTCCCGGTGTCGTGTGAGCGAAAGTCAATCCCAGATGGGGGAACAAAACAACGCATCCTCTCCCGGATGCAGCCCACCTCTTGTCGGATCGTTCAACGATCCTCTACGTTGTCGTCCATGCCGGTCGGCTCGAGTTGCCCTCGGGGGAGAGCCACTACGGATACGGGCCGGCCGGTGCGGAGGCCCCCGCCCCTCCCGCCCCCGAAGCGGCCGGTGCGCCCCGCACACCCACCCGGCACCGAGCACCGAGCACCTCTGGAACGGATACACATGAGCGACGGCCCGGAGACCCCCTCCGTCATCGACCTCAACGCCGACCTCGGGGAAGGCTTCGGCCGCTGGCAGCTCACCGACGACGAGGCCCTGCTCTCCGTCGTCACCAGCGCCAATGTCGCCTGCGGCTTCCATGCCGGTGACCCGGCCACGATGCGCAGGGTGTGCGAACTGGCCGCCGAACGCGGCGTGGTCATCGGTGCCCAGGTCTCCTACCGCGACCTGGCCGGTTTCGGCCGCCGCGCGATGGAGGTACCGCCGGACGAGCTGTCCGCCGAGATCACCTACCAGATCGGTGCGTTGGAGGTCTTCGCACGCGCCGCCGGTGCCCGCGTCGGCTACGTCAAACCCCATGGCGCGCTCTACAACCGCTGCTTCCATGACGAGGAGCAGGCCGCTGCCGTCATCGACGGCATCAGCGCCGCCGACGGCAGCCTGCCCGTCCTCGGGCTCCCCGGCTCCCGGCTGCACGAGGCCGCACAGCGGGCCCACCTGCCCGTCGTCGGTGAGGCGTTCGCCGACCGCGCCTACACCGCCGAAGGCACTCTGGTACCGCGCCGTGAACCGGGCGCGGTGATCCACGACGCCGACGAGGTGGTCAAACGCGCCCTCGGCATGGCCCGCGACCGCACCGTCACCTCCCACGACGGCCGGCGCGTCGGCATCACGGCCCGCTCGCTGTGTCTGCACGGCGACACCCCCGGCGCCGCCGGCCTCGCCCTGCGCGTACGGTCCGAGCTGGCCGCGGCCGGGGTGCACATCCGGAGCTTCGCATGAGGCCGCTGCCGGTCGGTGAACACGGCCTGCTCATCGAGTTGGACAGCGCCGAGGAGGTCGAGGCGCTGCACGCCGAACTGCTGCGCCGGGCCGCCGACGGCGCCCTGCCGCCGGTGCGCGAGATCGTCCCGGCCGCCCGTACGGTGCTCCTCGACGGCCTCGCCGACCCCCGCGGGCTCATCGCCGAACTCGCCGCCTGGGACATTCCGCCGCTCACCGCCGGCGACCGGCCCGCCGTGGAGATCCCGGTCCGCTACGACGGCCCCGACCTCGCCGATGTGGCCGCCCTGTGGGACGTCACCCCCGAGGAAGTGGTGCGACGGCACTCCGCCACGGAGTTCCATGTCGCCTTCTGCGGCTTCGCCCCCGGCTTCGGCTATCTGACCGGACTGCCCGAGCCGCTGCACGTACCGCGCCGGGACACTCCCCGTACGAAGGTCCCGGTCGGCTCGGTCGCCCTGGCCGGCCCGTACACCGGTGTCTACCCGCGCTCCTCCCCCGGCGGCTGGCAGCTGATCGGCACCACCGACACCGTCCTGTGGGACCCGCGCCGCGAACCGGCGGCGCTGCTCACGCCCGGCACCCGTGTCCGCTTCGTCCCGCAGGAGACCGCCTGATGACCGACCGCGCCTTCTCGGTCGTCCGGGCCGGTGCGCTCACCACCGTGCAGGATCTCGGCAGGCCCGGCCACGCCCACCTCGGTGTGCCGCGGGCCGGTGCCCTCGACGAACCGGCGCACCGCCTCGCCAACCGCCTGGTCGGCAACCCCGAGTCCGCCGCCACGCTGGAGACCACGCTCACGGGCTGCGCCCTGCGGGTCCGTACGGCCACCACCGTCGCCGTCACGGGCGCGCCCTGCCCGGTGACCGTCGACGGCCGCCCCGCCCCCTGGGGCGCACCGGTCCGCGTCCCGGCGGGCGCCGTCCTGGACGCGGGCCCTGCCACCCACGGTCTGCGCTCCCACCTCGCCTTCGCCGGGGGCATCGACACCGAACCGGTCCTCGGCAGCCGCGCCGCCGATCTGCTCTCCGGCCTGGGCCCCGACCCGCTCACCGATGGCGCGGTCCTACCGTTGGGCGACCCGCACGGCCCGCCGGCCACCGCCGACGCGGTCCCGCACACCGGTCCGGCGACGGAGCTCCTCCTGCCGTTCCTGCCCGGCCCCCGAGACGCCTGGTTCACCGACGCCGGGCTGCACACCCTCGCCACCGGCCGCTTCCGGGTCTCCCCGGCCAGCAACCGCATCGGCCTGCGCACCCAAGGCCCGCCCCTGGAACGCGCCCGGACCGGCGAACTCCCCAGCGAGGGCATGCCCCTGGGGGCCCTCCAGGTCCCGCCCGACGGGCTGCCGGTCCTCTTCCTCCACGACCACCCCACGACCGGCGGCTACCCGGTCATCGGCGTCGTCCCCGAGCGCTACCTGGCCCCCGCGGCCCAGGCGGTACCGGGGACGCCGGTCCGCTTTCTCCGCATGCGCTGAGCACTCGCGGGACTGCCGGGAGGTGCCGCGAGATGCCGCGGGATGCCGAGGTGCGTCTGCGGTTGCGTCGTGGCCGCTCGCGCAGCCCCCGCGCCCCTGGCGGAGCGCAACCGAAGCCCGCCGAAGGCCCCGTCAGTCCTCGTCCACCGCCCCGTATCCGCCGCCGCCCGGTGTGCGCAGCACCAGCACATCGTCCACGCCGACGTCCGCCGCGTCGCAGCCGGCCAGTTCCTCGCGCGAACCGTCGGCCCGTTCGATGGAGTTGGCGCCCAGCGCGCCGGGGGCGCCGCCCGCCATGCCGTACGGCGCGATTCTGCGGTGGTTGGTCAGCAGGGCGACCGTCATCGGCTCCAGGAAGCGCAGCCGCCGCTCGACACCGCAGCCGCCGTGCCAGCGGCCCGTACCGCCGCTGCCGGAGCGGATGGCGAAGCTGTCGACGCGGACGGGGTAGCGCCACTCCAGCACTTCGGGATCGGTCAGCCGCGAGTTGGTCATATGGGTCTGGACGGCGTCCGCGCCGTCGAAGCCGTCACCGGCACCCGAACCGCTGGCGACGGTCTCGTAATACTGCACCCGGTCGTTGCCGAACGTGACGTTGTTCATGGTGCCGGAGCCCTCGGCCTGGACACCGAGCGCGGCGTACAGCGCGCCGGTGACCGCCTGGGAGGTCTCCACATTCCCCGCGACGGTGGCCGCCGGGAAGACGGGGGCGAGCATCGAACCCTCCGGGATACGGACCTCGACGGGCTTGAGGCAGCCGCTGTTGAGCGGGATGTCGTCGGCGACCAGGGTGCGGAAGACGTACAGGACGGCCGCCATCACCACCGAGCTGGGCGCATTGGCATTGCCGGGCTGCTGGGGCGAGGTGCCGGCGAAGTCCAGTACGGCGCCGCGGGCGGCACGGTCGACGGTCAGCGCGACGTGGATCTCGGCCCCGCTGTCGGTCTCGTAGCGGCAGCTGCCGTCCGACAGCCGCGCGATGATCCGCCGCACCGATTCCTCGGCGTTGTCCTGGACGTGCCCCATGTAGGCCTGGACGACATCCAGCCCGAACTGCTCCGTCATCCGCCTCAGTTCCTGGATGCCCTTCTCGTTGGCGGCGATCTGGGCGCGCAGGTCGGCGAGGTTGGCGTCCGGAGCGCGGGAGGGGTAGGGGCCGGCGGCGAGCAGTTCGCGGGTCGCGTCCTCGCGCAGCTCGCCGTCGCGTACCAGCAGCCAGTTGTCGAAGAGGATGCCCTCCTCCTGGATGGTGCTGCTGAAGGCGGGCATCGAGCCCGGGGTGATGCCGCCGATCTCGGCGTGGTGGCCGCGGGAGGCGACCAGGAACAGCAGCTCGGCCCCCTCGGTGTCGAAGACGGGAGTGACGACGGTGACGTCGGGGAGGTGGGTGCCCCCGTGGTACGGGTCGTTGATCGCATACACATCGCCCGGCCGCATCTCGCCGGCGCGGCGCCGGAGCACCTCCTTGATGGACTCCCCCATCGAGCCCAGGTGCACGGGAATGTGCGGGGCGTTGGCGATCAGATTGCCGTCGGCGTCGAAGAGGGCGCAGGAAAAGTCGAGGCGCTCCTTGATGTTGACGGAGTGTGCGGTGTTCTCCAGACGGACGCCCATCTGCTCGGCGATGGCCATGAAGAGGCTGTTGAAGACCTCCAGCATCACCGGGTCGGCCTCGGTGCCGACCGCGACCCGGTCGGTGCGCGGCCGGGCCCGGGTCAGCAGGAGGTGTCCGCCCTCGCCCATGGCCGCCCGCCAGTCCGGGTCCAGGACCGTGGTCGCGTCCTCCTCGGCGACGACGGCCGGGCCGGTGAGGGTGTCGCCGGGGCGCAGGTCCGTGCGGCGGTAGAGGCCGGTGTCCTGCCAGCGGCCGCCCGCGTACATCCGGACCGTGGCGGCGGGCACCGGCTCCCCTTCGCTGCCGCCGGACAGCGCCTCGTAGCCGCCCGCGCCGCCGGCCGCGCCCAGCGCCTCGACCGACACCGCCTCGGCCACCAGGGGTTTGTCCATGGTGAAGGCGTAGCGCTCGCGGTGTGCCCGGACGAATTCGGCGGTCATGGTCTCGGCGTCGGCCAGCGGGACACCGATGGTGGAGTCGGTCCCGGCGTAACGGATCAGCACCCGGGCGCGGGTGCTGACCGACTCGTCCGGCACCCCGTCGTCGAGGAGTTCGCGCCGGGTCTGTCCGGCGAGGGCCTCGCACACCTCGTGCACCCGGCCGACGGCCCCGGGGTCGGTGAACTCCGCCTCGACGGCCTGCTCGCGCATCGCGGTGGCGTCGGCGACCCCGATGCCGTACGCGGAGAGCACCCCGGCCAGCGGCGGGACGAGCACCGTGTCGATGCCCAGCGCGTCGGCGACCGCGCAGGCGTGCTGGCCGCCGGCTCCGCCGAAGCTGGTCAGGGCGTAGCGGGTGATGTCGTGGCCGCGCTGGACGGAGATCTTCTTGACGGCGTTGGCCATGTTGAGCACCGCGATGCCGAGGAAGCCGGCCGCGACCTCCTCGGGGCCGCGGTCGTCCCCGGTCTCGGCCGCGGCCCGCGCGGCCAGCTCCGCGAAGCGGGTGCGGACGATGCCGGCGTCCAGCAGCTCGTCGCCCTCCGGCCCGAACACCGCGGGGAAATGGGCGGGCTGGATGCGGCCGAGCATCACATTGGCGTCCGTGACGGTGAGCGGTCCGCCGCGCCGGTAGCAGGCCGGTCCCGGGTCCGCGCCGGCCGAGTCGGGGCCGACCCGGTAGCGGCGGCCGTCGAAGTGGAGTACGGAGCCGCCGCCGGCCGCGACGGTGTGGATGTTCATCATGGGCGCGCGCATCCGTACGCCCGCGACCTCGTTGCCGAAGACCCGCTCGAACTCCCCGGCGTAGTGCGACACATCGGTGGACGTGCCGCCCATGTCGAAGCCGATCACCCGGTCGTGGCCGCCGCCCGCCTCGGCGGCCGTCCGGACCATGCCGACGACGCCCCCCGCGGGGCCGGACAGCACGGCGTCCTTGCCACGGAAGTGTGCGGCCTGCCGCAGTCCGCCGTTGGACTGCATGAACATCAGCCGGATACCGGGGAGTTGGGCGGCGATCTCGTCGACATAGCGGCCCAGGATCGGGGAGAGATAGGCATCGACGACGGTGGTGTCGCCGCGCGGCACCAGCTTCATCAGCGGGCTGACCTCGTGCGAGCAGCTGACCTGGGCGAAGCCGGCCCGTCTGGCCAGCTCGGCGACGGCCCGCTCGTGCTCGGCATGGCGGTAGCCGTGCAGCAGGACGACGGCGGCGCTGCGCAGGCCGTCCGCGCGGGCCCGGATCAGCGCCCGGCGGACCTCGTCCACGTCCAGCGGCCGGACGAGCTCGCCCTGGGCGCCGATCCGCTCCGGCACCTCGATCACCCGGTCGTAGAGCGCTTCGGGCAGCACGATCCGGCGGTCGAAGATCCGCGGCCGGTTCTGGTAGGCGATCCGCAGCGCGTCCCGGAACCCTGCGGTGGTCAGCAGCACCGTCGGTTCGCCCTTGCGCTCCAGCAGGGCGTTGGTGGCGACGGTGGTGCCCATCTTGACGACGGAGACCCGCTCGGCGGGCACCGGTTCGTCCGGGCCGAGCCCCAGCATCATCCGGATGCCGGCCACCGCGGCGTCCCGATAGCGCTCCGGGTGGTGCGAGAGCAGCTTGCCGGTGACCAGCCGCCCGTCCGGTCGCCTGCCGACGACGTCCGTGAACGTGCCACCGCGGTCGATCCAGAACTCCCAGCGTCCGGTCATCCTGTCATTGTCGCAGCGCCCCTCACCGCCGCAGGGGCTTTCCACGCCGGGGCACCGTCCGGTTCGGTCAGGGCGGCGAGAGCACCGCGGGTGGCCCGCTCGGCCGCGGCGTCCAGCAGCCGCCCGGATCCGGCCAGACCGTGCCGGCACTCCTGGAGCGCCAGGCCGAGCAGGCCGGGCAGCAGATCCGTACAGCGGTCGGCGACCCAGCGGGTGCCGCGGGTCGCCATCCACCGGGCGGATCCGGCGCGGGTCGGCGGCGGACCGTCGAGGGTGAGCGCGGGCGGCGGTCCGACGCTCACGCCGGCGGCGGCGAGCGCCGCGTGGAAGCCGCGGGCCAGCAGCCGGTGGCCGCGCTCGCCGGGGTGCAGCCGGTCCACGCTCCAGGAGGCCCGTTCGGTGACCCAGGGGTGCTCGGCGAGGTGCAGATGCACGCCCTGGTAGCGGGCGGACACCGCATGGACGACGGTGTTCACGGCGCGCATCCGGCGGGCCAGCGGACGGGACAGCGGCGCGGGCAGCCCCAGCATCCGGCCCGGATCGGGCAGACACGCCGTCAGCACCACGGCCCCGTCGGCGCTCAGCGCACCGTGCGCCCGGTCCAGTGCGGCCGCGACCCGTTCGATGGCGAAGGCCGCGCGCAGGGTGTCGTTCGCCCCGACGACCACAGAGGCGAAGCGCGGCGCGAGCTCCCGCGCCGCGGGCAGTTGCCGCTCGGCCAGCTCCGCCGCCAGTGCCCCGCTCCGCGCCAGGTTCACCAGCTCCACACCGCCCGGACGCTCGCCCAGCGTCCCGGCGAGCAGGGCCGCCCAGCCCCGCCGGCCGCCGCCCGGTACGGGGTCGCCCAGGCCCTCGGTGAGCGAATCGCCGAGCGCGACGAAGCGGGCCGGAGCCGGGCCACGGCCGCCGCCCGGCGCCTGCTCCGGCATCACTGCCTCCTCGGGGCGCACCGTCACCACCCGCCGGGCGGGCCGGCCGGGGACGGCGAGGACGAGGCGGCGACCGGCCTGCCGAGCGGTGCGGGCGCGTCGTGCGCCGCGAGGAAGGCATCGATGGCGGGCTGCCAGCCGTAGCCCTCGGCACGGCGGCGGGCGGCGGCGCGCCGGGCGGGCTCGGGCCGGGCCAGGACCCGCTGGACCGCATCGGCGAACGAGGGCCCGTCGTCGAGCGCCGTGTCACCGCCGCTGCCGACGAGACCCGCCGGCGCCGAGGCCGCACTGGCGACCACCGGCGTGCCGCAGGCAAGCGCCTCCAGGGCGGCCAGCCCGAAGGTCTCGGCCGGGCCGGGCGCCAGTGCGACGTCGGCACCGGCCTGCAACGCGGCGAGCCGGGACCGGTCGGCGAGATGTCCGAGGAAGGCCGCGGGCAGCCGCTCGGCCCGCACCCGGGCCTCCAGACGTGCACGCAGCGGCCCGTCACCGGCCACCACCAGCGTCGCGTCGATCCCGCGGCACCGCAGCTCCGCCAGTGCGTCCAGGGCCCGCCCGGGACGCTTCTCCTGCGACAGCCGGGAGCAGAGCAGCAGCAGGACCTCCGCCCGGCCCGCCCAGCGCCGTCGCAGCTCCGGGCTGCGGCAGTCCGGGTGCCAGACGGCGAGATCGACACCGAGCGGAGCGCGCACCACGTTGCGCGCACCGGCCCGGGTGAACTCCGCCGCCGCCCAGTCGGTGGTGCACACGACGCGGCTGTAGGCGTGCGCCGTACGGAGGTTGAGCCGGTCCGCGGCGGCGCGGGCCAGCGGCGGCGGCACGCCCCAGGTGCGCAGCACCCCGTCGACGCTCTCGTGCGAGACCATCACCGCGGGCACCCGCGCCCGGCGCGCCCATTCACCCGTCCACCGCAGCGTCGTCCGGTCGGAGACCTCCAGCCGGTCGGGGGCCAGCGAGTCCAGCAGCCGCTGGAGCCGTCGGCGGTCGGTCAGCATGCGGTAGCCGCCGCTGCCCGGCAGCTCAGGACCCGGCACGGTGATCACCCGGCCCTGCGCGGTGGCTTCGTCGCGGAGGCCGGCCCTCCCGCCCGTCCCCGGCGGTCCGGGGACGATGAGCACCGGCTCGTGCCCGGCGGCCCGGTAGCCCGCGCCCAGTTCACGCAGCGCGGTGCGCAGACCGCCGGAGGCCGGGGTGACGAAGTTGGCGATCCGGACGATCCGCAGGGCCGCCCCGGTGGTGCGCCGCGCGTTCATGCCGCCACCGCCGTCCGGTCGCCGAGCACGGCCTCGTAGTGGCCCAGGAGCTGGTCGCCGACCGCCGCCCAGGTGCGGTCCGCCACCGCTCTGCGGGCCGCGGCACCGTACCGGACCCGCAGGTCGGCGCTGTCCGCGAACAGCCGCACCGCGTCCCGGAACGCGCCGCCGTCGCCCGGTGTCACCAGCAGCCCCGTACGGCCGTGGTCCACCAGGTCGAGCGGACCGCCCGCCCGCGGCGCCACCACCGGCACGCCGGAGGCCATCGCCTCCTGCACCGTCTGGCAGAACGTCTCGTACGGCCCGGTGTGGACGAACACGTCCAGCGAGGCGTAGAGCCGGGCGAGTTCGTCCCCGGTACGGCGGCCGAGGAAGCGGGCCTCCGGCAGCGCGGTGCGCAGCCCGGCGGCGCTGGGCCCCTCGCCGATGACGACGGTGCGTACGCCCGGCAGCCGCGAGGTCTCGGCCAGCAGCCGGACGTCCTTCTCCGGTGCGAGCCGCCCCACGTACCCCACCAGCAGCTCCCGCCCCGCGGTCAGCGAGCTGCGCAGCACCACGTCGCGCCGTCCGGGGTGGAACCGTTCGGAGTCGACGCCGCGCGGCCACAGATGCACCCGCGGCACGCCGTGCTCGGTCAGGTCCAGCAGCGCCGCGCTGGAGGGCGCCAGGGTGCGGTCGGCGGCAGCATGCACCGCCCGGATACGGCGCCAGGCCGCGGCCGCGCCGCCACCGAGGTAGGTGCGGGCGTAGCGGCCCAGATCGGTCTGGTAGACGGCGATCGCGGGCACCTGGCGGCGGGCGGCGGCCGCCATGCCCCGGGCGCCGAGCACAAAGGGGCTGGCGAGGTGCACCAGGTCGGGGCGGTGCCCGTCGAGCGCCGCGGACAGCCGGCGTCCGGGCAGCGCGATCCGCACCTGCGGGTAACCGGGCAGCGGCACGGAGGGCACACGGACGACGGGGCAAGGGCTCTCGTACGTACCGGCGGCCGGCGCAGCGCCACCGAGCGGCGCGATGACGAGCGGATCGTGGCCGCGCCGGACGAGATGCCGGGCAGTTTCCAGGGCGCAGTGGGAGACGCCGTTGACATCGGGCGGGAAGGATTCGGTGACGAGAACGACACGCATACCGCTGTTCTCGGCGCGCCGTGCGTGGAGGGGGCCAAGGGGATCTTTCCTGGCGGAGAACGTCCTATGACCGTCCGCTGCGCTTGGTCTGCTTCCCACGTTTTCGGCTGTCCCGCCGTGGTGGTTTGTCGCCGTTGCGCCTCTCCGCTGCGCTCTGCTTGCGGCCCACGTTGTCGGCTGTCCCGCCGTAGGGGTTGTTCGCCGTTGCGCCTGCGGCGGGCGGGTGATTGTCGGGTGCGGTGACGGCCCTACGGACTTCGTCCTTCGGTCCGCCCCCTCCCGTGGAGGGAGAAAGTGAATGTGGGTGGGGGCGGGCCACTCGGTCGTCTGTCTGATCCACGAGGGGTGCCGGACCACCTACGTGCACCCCCACCGGCCTTCTCCCACCCCCCAACGGGAGGGGACGCGCCGCAGGACGAAGTCCGGAGGAGCGGCACCGCACCCGACAGCCCCGCGCAGCGACCCCGGCCCGCCGCAGGCGCAACGGCGGGCGCACCGCGCAGCGGGTGGCAAACGGCGGACAACCACCACGGCGGGAAAGCCGAAGACGTGGGAAAGGTTTAGGACTCAGGTCCGATCCGGCTGCGCACGGCCGTCTGTACCTCGGCTTCCTCGGCCGGGTCGGCGGCCAGGCGGCGAAGCTGTTCGACGACCCGGTCGTCGCCGGTGGCGGCGTGCCGGGCGGCCAGTTCCCGGGTGTTCTCCTCGCAGTCCCACAGGCACTCGACGGCGAAGCCGGCCGCGAAACCGGGGTCGGTGGCGGCGAGCGCGCCGGCGGCCCGGCCGCGGAGGTGGGAGGAGGACGTTTCCCGGTAGATGTGCCGCAGGACGGGGGCGGCGCAGCCGACGCCGAGGCGGCCGGTGCCGTCGACCAGCTCCCACAGTCCGTCCGCGTCCGGCCCCTCCTCACGGACGGTGCGGCGCAGCGCGGCCAGCACCGGTCCGGCGTCGCGCCGTCCGCCGCGGCGGGCGAGCATCGCGGCGGCGGACGCACCGAGCAGGTCCGCGCGCGGCGCCCAGACCCGGGCCCGCTCGACGGCGGCCACACTGCGCATCCGTGCGAAGGCGGCGAGTGCGGCGGACGCCAGCCGCTCGGAGGAGAAGGGGTCGACGACCGCGTCCTCGATCAGATCGAGGGCGTCCGGGTCGCCGCGCTCGGCGAGGTGGTGGAGTACGGCGGCGCGGGCGGCGTCCGGTGCGCTGCGCGCGGCGCGCAGCAGCTCTGGGCGGTCCTCGGGACCGGCGACGGCGGCCAGGCAGCGGGCCGCGGCGAGGTGCCGGTGATCCTCGGACTCCGGCTCCATCCCCTCTTCGGCCCACTGGAGCACCTCGGTCACGCTCCAGCCGGGGCGCGGCCCGCGGGGCCGCAGCTGCCGCTGCCAGCGGTCGAAGGAGCCCTGTTCCCCGGCGGCGGCCAGTCGCGGGCCGTATCGGGGGTCCTCGGCCCACAGGCGCCAGGGCCGGGGCTCGAAGGCGTCGCGCACGGCGGCGGCCAGCGCGGCCCGGCCGTCCTCGGTCTCCGGGAAGCGGGCGAGGACGGCGGGGGCGAGAGTCATCAGCCCGGCGTCGTCGTCACGCAGCGCAAGCTCGTCGAGGGCCCAGCGCCAGTTGCTGCCGGCCGCGGCATAGCTGCGCAGCAGCAGCCGGGCGGCGTCCCTGCCGTACGCGGCGAGGTGGCCGAGGACCGCAAGGGCCAGGCCGGTGCGCTCCTCGCCAGTGTCCACGAGGTCGTCGGGGTGGAAGAGGTGCCGTTCGATCTCCTCGAGCCCGCCGTCGAGCTGCATATAGAGGCGCGCGTAGTAGAGCGAGCGGTTCTCGACCTGCCAGTCGCGACGGGGATCGCGCAGCACGCTGTCGTTCAGTGCCGCGAGCGCCTCGGCCCGCGGCGCCGCGAGGGCATGCAGGGTCCCGTCGCCGCGGCCTCGCTGCAGGAGGCCGAGCAGGGTGCCGCTGGGCGCTATGTCTGGATCGAACATGAGGTCAGCATCCGGTGCGGGGGGCAGGCTGGCAACGGGATTTCCGCTGACCGGCATTCTTGCCGGTGACCGCGGGCCGTAAGCCTCGTTCCCACCATGGATCGGCGGAAGCGCCTGCGTACGGCGGCCGAAGCCTAGCCTGGAAGCTGTCATTCCGCCGATTCGCCCCCGGTATGCCCCAGGAAAGCCGGGGGCATATGCCAGATGCACCACCGTATCGGGTAGTGCCAAATCACTTACGGACGGTCGCCGCCTGTGCAACAGTCGTTACCGGCCCTTCAGCCCGGCGCCGCCTGATCACGGAGTACGTCATGCCGTCCCCTCTCTTCGCGGATCACCCAGCCGACCGGCCCCCCGAGCGCGACACGGTCGAGTCACTCATCACGCAGGCCCGCCGCCTGCGCGGTGACCTCGATGCGGTGCGCAGGGAGTCCGCAGTGGACACCGGCCTCGCCACGGACCCGCAGCTGCGCTGGCAGCGGGCGCTGTGCGATCTCGCCGTCCACCACCTCGACGACCTCGGGGGCCATCTCGACCAGCTGAGAGAGGGCCTGCCCGCCGAGAGCGAGGACGCCCCGGCACCGGAGGCCGAACTCCCCCCGGCCGCGCCGGAACCCGAGCCGCATGAGCGCGGTGCACTGCTGCGCCGGGTGGGCAGCGGCGAGTGGAATCTGCTCACCGACGAAGTCAGCTGGTCCGACGAGCTGTTCGCCATGTTCGGCAGGGCCCCCTCCGACGGACCGCTCACCCTCGACGAGCTGCCGTCCCTGGTCCACCCCGACGACCAGGAGGGGCTGGCCACGATGGTCACCGACTGTCTGGTGGACGGCCGGCCGATCGACGGCGAATTCCGCATCGTGCGCCCGGACACGAGTCTGCGCACGGTGCACATGGTGGGCGAGCCGGTGCTCGACGCCGACGGCAGCACCGCCTGTATGTGGGCCGTGCTGCGGGACGTCAGCGAGCTGCGCCGCAGCCAGCAGGCGGTACGCGAGACCCGTGACTCGCTGCACCGCGAGCGGCATATCGCGCAGACCGAGCACCGGCTTGCGGTCGAGCTGCAGGAAGCCGTGCTGCCCCCGTGGCGCGGCTCCCTGCGGTTCCCGCAGGGCGGTCCCGTCGCCCTCGACCTCTCCGGGCGCTATCTGCCGTCCGGCACCCGCGACCTGGTCGGCGGGGGCTGGTACGACGCACTGCAACTCCCCGACGGCACCACGCTGTTGAGCGTCGGCGATCTCACCGGCCACGGCGCCACCGCCACGTCCGGTATGGCCATGGTCCTCGGCGCGCTGCGCGGTATGGCGGTCGCCGGAAACCGGCCGGGTCCCCTGATGAGCTTCCTCAACCAGCTGCTGGACACCGCCGCCCAGCCGGCGCTGGGCAGCGCGGTGTGCGGCCGGTTCGATCCAGCGGCGCGGACGCTGGAGTGGGCCCAGGCCGGGCACCCCGCGCCACTGCTGTTCCGCGGCGGCACGGGGCGCGCGCTGGACCCGCCCGAGGGTGTCCTGCTCGGGGCGACCTCGGGCGCGGCCTACACCCAGCACACCGAGCAACTGGAGCCCGGTGACCTGCTCGTCCTGCACACCGACGGTCTCGTCCCACGCCGTACGCACGGTGTGCACGCCCCCCATGAGGGCACCGAGCGGCTCCTCGCCCTGGCGCCTCGGTTCGCCGCGGCGCGCAGTGCGCAGGACAGCGTCCGCATCGTCGTCGAGGAGTTCGGCAGCGCCGAGCGGGAGGACGACGCGTGTGTGCTGATCGCCAGGGTCGGCGACTGACACACCCCGCGGCAGCTGAGGGCGGACCGGCGCATCCCGAGCCGGCCGCCCCGAGGGCGTCGGTGGGCGGACCATCGGCTGACGGATGAGGCAGCGGCGTCGTGGAGGACGCCACCCCTATGGGTGACGTACCGTCACGCTCGCCGCATCCGCCCGTCTCAGGCCGAGAAATTCTTTCCGACTCGTGATCCGATTCCGGGGCCGAGACCCGATCCCTTGGTCTTGGGCTTCGCCTTCGGCAGGACATGCTGGATCTCCTCGCGCAGGTCCTGGATCTTGGCGTAACTCGCATACTGTCCCGTGAGGCGGAACATTTCGCGGAGCCGGTCCCAGGTGCGGTGCGAGGAGTTCTCGCCGATGGACACCAGCGCCAACCGGGCGTAGCGGTCGGCCTGTTCGGGGTCGTCGCCGATGAAGCAGGCCGAGGCCATCGAGATGTAGTCGAAGATCTGTGACCGCTGGCGGCCGTTCTCCCGCAGCTTCAGCGCCCGCTTGGCGTGATGCTGGGCGATCCTGGCGGCCGACGGATCGTGGTCGGCGAGCGTACGGAACGCCAGCGCCTGCATGCCGTGCAGATCCGCCTCGTCGAACATCTGCATCCAGCTCGGCGGCGGCACATCGCCCTTGTCCGAGACGAACAGGTCCTCCGCCTCGCCCAAGGTGCGGCGCATCGCCTGGCCGTGGCCCTTGGACGCCTGCGCCCAGGCCTCGATGGTGTGCAGCATGGCGCGGGTGCGCGGCAGGGTTTCCTCGCCGGAGCCGGACTTGGCGAGCTTCATCAGATCCAGCGCGTCGTCGGGACGGCCCAGATGGACCATCTGACGGGCGGCACGGGAGAGCGCCTCGCCGGCGCGTGGGCGGTCGCCGCCCTCGCGCGCCGCATGGGCGGCGATGATGAAGTACTTCTGGGCGGTGGGCTCCAGGCCCACGTCATGGGACATCCAGCCGGCCAGCACCGCCAGGTTGGCCGCCACCCCCCACAGCCTGCGCTGGAGATGGTCGGGGTGGCGGTAGGCGAGCATGCCGCCCACTTCGTTGAGCTGGCCCACCACGGCCTTGCGCTGCAGCCCGCCGCCGCGGGCCGCGTCCCAGGCGCGGAACACCTCGACCGAGCGCTCCAGCGCATCGATCTCCTGCGACCCCACGGGGGCCGCCTCATAGCGGTCGAGGCCGATCTGGTCGAGTTCGTCGAAGGAGTCGGGAGCAAACGGGTCGTGGCGTGGGGCGGCCGCCGGGGCCGGGTCGGTGTGCAGCCAGTCGTACATGGCGCCGGTGAGTGCGGAGCCCGCGGCGAGTGCGGCGCCCGCACCCACCAAGCCGCGTCGGTTGAGCATGAGGTCCATTCCCGTGAATTCCGTGAGGACCGCAGCGGTCCGTTCGGGAGCCCACGGCAGACCGTCCATGGCCTGCCGCTTCCCCGAGCGACCGGTTCTTGCGAACCCGAGGTCCTCGATGGTTACGACACGGCCGAGGCGCTCGGTGAACAGGGAAGCCAGAACCTTGGGCACCGGATCGCGCGGGGTCTCCCCCATGTCGATCCAGCGCCGCACTCGTGAAGTGTCGGTCGCCAGCTGCGGATGGCCCATGGCCGCCGCCTGCCGGTTGACCAGTCTCGCCAGCTCTCCTTTGGACCAGCCGGCCAGGCCGAAAAGGTCCGCGAGACGGGTGTTCGGCTGCCTGTCCACGTCAAGCCCCCAGGTTCCTCGACTGAGTTGACAGTAACGGCCGGTGACATGGGCTGTGGGCATTCGCCAGGGTTCGCCAGGGTGCGCCAGATGGTCTGCCACCCGCAGTCGCGTGTTCTGTAGATATGCCGCCCCCGGCCTGGTGGCGGGACCGCATTCCCCAGGGTGCGCGCCCTTCACAGGGGCCCTGGATCGGCCTCCTGCACGGGGCCCGTTCACGGGTTCCCATCACCGGGCCGGGGAGCGCACGCAACTCGCCGGCGCACGAAGGGATCTGTCTCACCCATGTATGCAGCATCGTCCGCCGTGACCGCCCCCACCCGGCCGTACCGCCCGCACCCCACCGGAAGCGGGCCGTATCTCGACCCCTCCCCTTCCGCGGGGGCGCTCACCGGTCTCCCCGGCGGCCGTACCCGGCGGACGCAGACGACGGGCGCCCAGCCGCTCAGCGGGAGACTCGACTTGTCCGGCCCCCAGGGTGCCCAGTTGCGCGCCGCGGTCGCCTCGGTGCACCGCATCTGCCCGGAGTTCAACCCGGTGCAGGTGCTGCGGCGCAGCGGCAGGTCCGTCCTTCTCGTCGGCACGACGGGCCGAATGACCGCGGTCGCCAAGTGTTTACTGGACCAGTCCCCCGCCTGGGCGGAGAGGTTCCGGCAGGAAATAAGCGCATACCGCGCATTCGTCCGGCATCGTCCGCCGGTACGGGTGCCGCGTCTGGTGGCGGCCGATCCCGACAACTGCACACTGGTCATGGAGCGGATGCCCGGCCGGGTCGCGGCGCTGACCCGGCACCCGTCCGAGGCGCCTCCCCGCGCGGACGTACGGGCCGCGCTCAGCGCGATCTGCCGGATCAACCTCTGGCGTCCGCCGGCCGGGCTGTTCGACGCCCCGCTGGACTATGCGGGCCGGATCGGCCGCTATCACGACCTGGGGCTGCTCACGGACCGGGACCTGGGCGATCTGCAGAAGCTGCTGCACGGTCTGTCGCACACCCAGGGCCAGTTCTGTCACGGCGATGCGCTGCTGAACAATGTGCTGCTCTCCCCCGCGGGCCCGGTCCTGCTGGACTGGGACAGCGCGGGCTGGTATCTGCCGGGCTACGACCTGGCGACGCTGTGGTCGGTGCTCGGTGACGCGCCGGTGGCCCGCCGGCACATCAGCCAGCTCGCCCAGAACGCGGGACCGGCCTCGCGGGACGCCTTCCTGGTGAATCTGATGCTGGTGCTCACCCGCGAGATCCGACGCTATGAGACCGCGGTCCAACGGACCATGCGCGAACCCACGCCGACGGGCACACCGGGCCCGGGACTACCCGGCGTACCCGCGGCGGGCGAGGAGCAGCGGCTGCTCCTGCGCCGGCTGCACGACGACTGCCAGATGGCACGTCGTGCGGTGCGGGCGGCGGTCGGCACCCGCTGACTGCCGAGGGGTGCCGGATGTCGCCGGCACCCGCAAGGGGGGACTGTGAGCGGCGCGCCCGGGTACGGGGTGCGCCGCTCACCCATGTGCGGCGCACCGACCTCGCCCTCTCCTTTGGCCGTCCGTCCGGCGGCCGTCGTCCGAGTCAGGTCATTGGTCCATTCCACTGACGCCCCGCAGGCCGGGCACCGGTCCGGGAAGGCTCCTCTGGAGACGCCCTGACATGCGAAATCCCGAACCGGCACGGTGATTGACGGACCCTCGGCAAACGTATAGCTCTAAGCCGACGGGGGCTCTAGTCTCGGGTCCCGCCCGTGCGGCCGTTTGCGCACCCGCCGTCACACCGCCCCGGCTCGGGCCGGCTCGAGGAGGTTGCTTTGCGAGGATCCGCCCCGGAAGACGAGAAGAGATTCCACCGCCCCGCCCTGCGCAGATCCGCCACCGCCGTCGCGGCAGCGGTGCTGCTGCTGCCGCTCTCGGGAGCGCCGTCCGCACACGCCGGGCCACCCCGGACGGATGAACTTCAGCGCGCCTTCACCGACGCCGCCGCCCGCTTCCATGTGCCGCGCAGCGTGCTGCTCGGCGTCGCGTACCTGGAGTCCCGCTGGGACGCCCATGGCGGCGCGCCCAGCGTCTCCGGCGGCTACGGCCCGATGCATCTGACCGACGCCCGTACGGCCCTGGCGCGGGCCCCGGAGTTCAGCGAGGGCGACGAGGACGCCCGCGGCGACGAGGCGCGGCCCCGTCAGAAGGTGTCGGCCGGTGCCGCGAAGCGGGCCGTGGTGCCCGCGGAACTCCCCGCCCGGCTGCGGACCTTGACGACGGCTGCCACGCTGGCCGGCCTTCCGGCCGAGAGGCTGCGCACCGACCCCGCGGCCAATGTGCTCGGCGGGGCGGCGCTGCTCGCGGCGGAACAGCGCAAGCTGGGGCAGACCGCCGGCAGCGACCCGGCGCAGTGGTACGCGGCGGTGGCGCGGTACGGCGGCCAGGACGACCTGCGCGGCGGTCAGGCCTTTGCGGACGAGGTCTACGAGGTGATGCGCCGGGGCCAGACGCGCACGACCGACGCGGGACAGCGGGTCACGCTGCCCGCCACTCCGGAACTGGCCCCCGACGCCACGCAGAAGAAACGTCTCGGCGATTCGCCCGACAGGGCATCGGCACCGCAGTCCGCCCGCACGCCGGAGTGCCCGCGGAAGGTCGCCTGCGAGTCGGTCCCGGCACCGTACGAGGAGTTCGGCGACGGTGACTACGGCAACCACGACAAGGCGGGCCGGCCCGACGACCAGCGGGTCAGCACCATCGTCATCCATGACACCGAGGGGTCCTGGGAGACGACGCTGAAGCTGATCAAGGACCCGACCTATGTGTCCTGGCATTACACGATCCGCTCCGCGGACGGTCTGATCGCCCAGCATGTGCCGACCAAGGACGTCGCCTGGCATGCGGGCAACTGGTACATCAACTCGCACTCCGTCGGCATCGAGCACGAGGGCTTCCTCGCCGCGCCGGACGCCTGGTACACGGAGGCGATGTACCGCGCCTCGGCCCGGCTGGTGAAGTACCTGAGCCGCAAGTACGACGTGCCGCTCGACCGGCAGCACATCCTGGGCCACGACAATGTGCCCGGCACGACCACGGCCACGATCCCCGGTATGCACACCGACCCCGGTCCGTACTGGGACTGGTCGCACTACTTCACTCTGCTGGGCAAGCCGTTCAAGGCCGCCTCGGGCTCGCACGGCGGGCTGGTCACCATCCGCCCCCACTACGAGCGGAACAAGCCGGTCTACACCGGCTGCGAGAAGCCCGGTGACACCTGCGCACCGCACGGCTCCACGGCGGTCCGGCTGTACACCGCGCCGAGCGAGAGCGCACCGCTGGTCAAGGACATCGGCCTGCACCCGGACGGCAGTGACTCGACGAACGGCGTGAACGACATCGGTGCCCGCGCCTCGACGGGCCAGCGGTTCGCCGTGGCGGGCCGGTCCGGCGACTGGACGGCGGTCTGGTACCTCGGGCAGAAGGCGTGGTTCCACAATCCGCACCGCGCGCCGACGGCGGTGAACGCCAAGGGGCTGATCGCCACGCCGAAGGACGGCCGGCAGGAGATCCCGGTCTACGGCCGCGCCTACCCGGAGAAGGGGGCCTACCCGGCCGGGGTGCCCTACCAGGCGGTCTCGCCGCTGCCGTACAAACTCGCCGCCGGCCAGAAGTACGCCGTCGGGGACCGGATGGCGGGCGACTACTTCTACGCCCCGACCTTCGATGTCTCCCAACACGCGATCGTGCGCGGCGAGGACGTCTACTACGAGATCCAGCTCGGGCACCGGGTCGGGTATGTGCGGGCGGCCGATGTCGAGGTGCGGCGCTCGGATTCCTGAGTCCGCTCGCGCACCGTTCGGGTGAGCGCGTCGCGCCCGGTGGACGGCAGTGCCGTCCACCGGGCGCGACGGTGTCCGCTCCGGAGCTGTGCCGGGACTCAGCCCTGCTGGAAGAGCTCCGCCGGCAGCGGCTTGAGCAGCGCGTAGAGGTCGTCCGTGATCGGCCGGTCCCAGCTGGCGATGGTGACCAGTACCCCGTCGCTGCGGTCGAACTGGGCGCAGGAGATCCGGCTCTCGGAGCACTTGATGCGCTTGACGATCAGCAGGTTGTCCTCGTGCATCACGGGGGTGTCCTCGCTCTCGACGACCGTCACCGGCTCGTCGTTGCCGAGCGCCGCGAGCAGCTGTGCCACCTCGAAGGGCACCTGGTCGTCCTCCAGCTCGCGGGCCGGGGAGCCTTCGGGCAGGTTGCCGATGACCATCGCGGGGCCGCGGCCGCCGAACAGGTCGTAGCGGAGGAAGACGCCCTGGCAGCTCCCGTCGGGCGCGGGCAGCAGCCCGGCCCCGAGATTGCCCGGCCAGTCCCCGGGGTCCATGGCGAGGACGTCGAAGTCAGGCCCGGCGGGCGTGGCTGCGCTGCGGCGGCGGAGGAAGGACATGCCGCCATCGTACGTGGCCCGGCCGGGCACGCGGCGCGGACGTCGGGCGGAACGGCGCCCGGTGGGCGGAGCCGCCGCGTCCTCTTGCCGCTGGTCGCTGTACCGGCCGTTATGCCTGGTCGGCCAGCGCGCGCAGCCGGCGCAGCGCCTCGTCGGTGGCGGCATACGGCACGAAGAGGTGATCGTGGTGGAAACCGGCGACGACATTGCAGCTGAGGCCCGCCTGGGCGAGTGCGGTGGCCACGGCGGCGGTCAGTCCGACAGCGTCCAGCGCGGAGTGCACCCGCAGGGTGATCCAGCCGGCGACATAGTCGTACGCCAGGCCCGCGCGGTCGGCCTCGTCCTGGTGGACGACGAGGGTGCGGCCTTCGGGCTCGGTGACGGTGACCACCGGTGTCAGGCCACCGGGGATCGCGCCGGGCACGCTCGCAAAGACAAAGCGGCCCTCGTTCCGCTCGGGACGCATCCCGCTGAGCAGGGCCCGGAGATCACGTTCGCCCGTCATGCGACCCACCCTACGGGGCGCCGCCCTGTCCTTCCCGGCGCCGCTCGTGGTGGCGTGCGACCCGGGCGCGGTTGCCGCAGGAAGGGGCGCACCACTCCTGGCGGGCATGGTCCTTGACGAAGTAGCGCACACAGCGCGGGGCGGGGCAGGCCCGCAGCAGCTCCCGGTCGGGGCCGGCGAGGAAGGCGAGGGCGGCGCGGGCCAGCGCGGCGACGATCCGGTCGGCGGGTGGCGCGGAGCCGGCCGGGTGGTGCCGCACGGCGGGCGGCGCGCCCGGCTCCCAGCTGAGCCGGGGTGTCATGGCGACCAGGGCCGCGGCGGCATTCAGCCGACGAAGCGCCTCCTCCTCCGGGAGCAGCCGGTGCGCATCGGCGGAACTGGGCGGCCCCGGCCGGACGGCGCGGGCGAACAGCGACCGGACCGCGGCCCGCAGCTCGCGCACGGCGGTGTGCAGCGCCTCGTCCGGGACGGCCGGGTCCTCCGCGCAGTCCAGCAGCGCGGCCCGCTCACGCACCCAGACCGCGAGCCCCTCCGGACCGGCCAGGTCATCGGCGACGCCGCCGTGCCCGTCGTGGCGCAGGGTGACGGCGAGTTCGAGTGCGAGCCGTGTTGCGGTCATGAGGCTAATGGTAACGTCACCGCCAACCATTAACTAGCTGGGGGGGAAGTATGGCCGGCGTACGTCAACTGCTCTGCGGTCCCCCGGTGTTCGCGGGCGCTCTGCCGGCGTGCCGCAACGCATGGACGAAGGGACCTCCGTGTCCGTGACGCATGAGCATGCGCTGCCGGCCGAGGCGGTACGGGCTGCGGTCGAGACGGGCCAGGAGCGGCTGCGGGCCCTGCTGCCCGGTCTGGGCGACGACGGGGTGCGGGAGCCGAGCGAGCTGCCCGGCTGGTCCCGTGCACATGTTCTCTCGCACCTCGAGGGCGTCGCGCTCGCCCTGGCCCGGCAGGCCCGCTACGCGCTGCGCGGTGAGCCGGTCGAGCCGTACGACGGCGGGCGCCCGGCGCGTGCGGCCGCGATCGAGGCCGGAGCGGTGCGTGATGCGGCGGCGCTCGGGCACGCCGTACGGGCCGCGCTGGCCGAGGCGTCCGCGGCCTGGGCGGCGGTCGGCCCGGCCGACTGGTCGCGGCCGGTGAAGGGCCGTCCCGTAACCCCTGGCGGGCGCACGGCGACAGCCCTCAGGCGGCGCGCCCGGCACTTCCGGAAAGGACTGCGCACCCCATGCCCTGTCCCGGGTCCAGCACCCCTCCCACGCTCGACCTCTGGAAAGCGGGCCTGCGTTCGGTTCCTTCCGAGGTCTGGCGGCGTGACGACTGGGAGGTGCTGATCCTTGCCGACAACGCTCTGACCGAGATCCCGGCGGCACTCCTCGGCCGGCTGCGCGCGCTGCACACCCTCGACCTCGGCCACAACGCGCTGACGGCCCTCCCGGACGAGATCGGCCGGCTCACCGGGCTGACCCGCTTCCTCTATCTGCACGACAACCGGCTCACCGCACTGCCGGACTCGCTCGGCAGGCTGGACCGGCTCGGCTATCTCAACGTCGGCGAGAATCCGCTCGGCCGGCTGCCGGCCGCGCTCGGCGAGATGGCCGCGCTGGTCGAACTACGTTGCCAGAACGCCGAGTTGACCACTCTGCCCGAGTCATTGGGGCGGCTGGGCCGCCTCCGTGAGCTGTGGCTGGGCGGCAATGCGCTGACGGCGCTGCCCGAGAGCACGGCGGCGCTGCGCGAGCTGAGGGTGCTCGAACTCCGGGACAACGCTCTCCCCGGCGTCCCCGAGGCGCTGCGCGTGCTGCCGCTGCTGCGCCGGATCGACCTGCGCGGCAACCGGATCGAGGCGCTGCCGCCGTGGATCGCCCGGCTGCCGTCGCTGGAGAAGCTGGATCTGCGCTGGAACACCGTGGACGACGGCGCGAGCCCGGTGCCGGCGCTACGGGAGAGAGGGTGCGTGGTGCTCACCTGACGCCGGCTCGCGAGTGGGGCCGGGGCGGCGGGGGCGGGCATCGGGCGCCGCGGGCGGGCGCGGGGCACCGCGGGGCGGGCGTCTGACACCGTGGGCCGATGGCATGACGGTCGCGGTCGCCGGTCCCCGGCTCGGGCCGCTCTCCCCGATCCGTGCGTCAAGACCTAGGTGAGATCGAATTCGCCGTCGCGGGCGTCGAGGACGAAGGCCCGCCACTCGGCGGGGGTGAAGATCAGCGCGGGGACGTCCGGGCTGTGGCGGTTGCGCATCGCGATATAGCCCTCGACGAAGGCGATCTGGACGCCGCCCACGCCCTGGGTGCTCGACTGCCACTCGGCCTGCGTCAGGTCGACATCAGGCTTGGGTCCGCCCGCGAGCCGCTGCTCGGTGATGCTGTCGGTCACGTGTCCCGCTCCTCCCGGTACGTCGTCCGCGTCAGCCTAACCACTGTGTCCGGGGACGGACAGGGGACGTGGCGGGCCGGTGGAGTGGTGGTCCGGGAGGGGCGCGCCAGGTCGGCGCGCCCGCCCCCGAGGGGTGTCAGGTGGTCGGCCGGCCGGCCCCGACCAGCCACATCGAGAAGAACTGGGAGCCGCCGCCGTAGGCGTGTCCCAACGCCGTGCGGGCGCCGTCGACTTGATGGCCGCCGGCCTGCCCGCGCACCTGGAGGGCGGCCTCCGCGAAGCGGATCATGCCCGAGGCGCCGATGGGGTTGGTGGACAGCACCCCGCCGGAGGGGTTGACCGGGAGGTCGCCGTCGAGTGCGGTGACGCCCGATTCGGTGAGCTTCCAGCCCTCGCCCTCCTCGGCGAAGCCGAGGTTCTCCAGCCACATCGGCTCGTACCAGCTGAAGGGGACGTACATCTCGACCGCGTCGATCTGCCGGCGCGGGTCGGTGATGCCGGCCTGCCGGTAGACGTCGGCGGCGCAGTCCTTGCCGGCCTGCGGGGAGACGAAGTCCTTGCCGGCGAAGAGGGTGGGTTCGCTGCGCATCGCACCGCCGTGCACCCAGGCCGCCGGGTGCGGTGCGCGGGCGGCCCCGGTGCGGTCGGTGAGGACCATCGCGCACGCGCCGTCGGAGGACGGGCAGGTCTCGGAGTAGCGGATCGGGTCCCAGAGCATCGGCGAGGCCTGGACCTTTTCGAGGGTGATGTCGTTTTCGTGGAGGTGGGCGTAGGGATTCTTGAGGGCGTTGCGGCGGTCCTTGTAGGCGACGAGGGAGCCGACGGTGTCCGGGGCCCCGGTGCGCCTCATGTACGCGCGGACGTGTGGGGCGAAGAAGCCGCCGGCGCCGGCCAGCAGGGGCTGCTGGAAGGGGACCGGCAGGGACAGGCCCCACATGGCATTGGACTCGGACTGCTTTTCGAAGGCGAGGGTGAGGACGGTGCGGTGGACCCGGGCGGCGACCAGGTTGGCGGCGACCAGGGCGGTGGAGCCGCCGACCGATCCGGCGGTGTGCACCCGCAGCATCGGTTTGCCGACGGCGCCCAGCGCGTCGGCGAGATACAGCTCGGGCATCATCAGGCCCTCGAAGAAGTCGGGGGCCTTGCCGATCACCACGGCGTCGATGTCGGCCCAGGTCAACTGGGCGTCGTCCAGGGCGCGTCGGGCCGCCTCGCGGACGAGTCCGGCGAGGGAGACGTCGTGGCGGGCGGCGACGTGTTTGGTCTGGCCGATGCCGACGACGGCCACGGGCTCCTTGCTCATCGCTCACCCTCCAGGACGGCGACCAGGTTCTGTTGCAGGCACGGCCCCGAGGTGGCGTGGGCGAGGGCGCGGTCGGATGCGCCGCGGTGGATGCGGGCGGCGGCCTCGCCGAGGCGGATCAGGCCGGCGGCCATGACGGGGTTGGCGGCCAGTGCGCCGCCCGACGGGTTGATGCACACCGTGCTGTCCGGCGCGTCGAGTTTCAGGGCGCGGCGCAGCACGACCTCCTGGGAGGTGAAGGGGGCATGCAACTCGACCGTATCGACCATGGGGGCACCTCCCGTGCCGTCCAGGCCATGGGGGAGCTCGAAGGCACCGGCGCGCTCGGCGGCGAGCCGGGTGGACGGCGAGTCGGTGAGGTCGCGGACGCCCAGGCTGTGGGCCTCGATGCGGTGGTCGAGGCCGCGGATCCAGGCGGGGCGGTCGACCAGCCTGCGGGCGGTGTCGCCGGCGGCGAGGACGACGGCGGCCGCGCCGTCGCCGATGGGCGGGCAGTCGCCGGTACGCAGCGGGGCGACGAGCACCTCGCCTGCGGGCACCTCGCCGCGCAGCTGGGCGTGCGGGTTGGACCCGGCGGCCGCCCGGCTGCGGGCCGCGATACCGGCCAGTGCCCGCGCGTCGGTGAGTCCCGCGTCGATCAGGGCCTGGGCCTGGAGTGCGGCGAGCGCGACGGAGTCGGGCCACAGCGGGGCGACGTAATACGGGTCGAGCTGCCGGGTGAGGACCTCACGGAGATCACCGGGCGAGGACTTGCCGTACGCGTAGACCAGTGCGGTCTCCGCCTCACCGGTGAGGATCTTCACCCAGGCCTCGTACAGCGCCCAGGCGCCGTCCATCTCGACATGGGATTCGGAGATCGGCGGCCAGGCGCCGACGCCGTCCAGGGCCATGGTGAAGGAGAAGGCCCGGCCGGCCAGGTAGTCGGAGGAGCCGGAGCAGGTGAAGTCGATGTCGCGGGCCGCCAGGCCGGTCTGCGCCAGGACATCGTGGAGCACCGGCATCAGCATCTCGACCTCGGAGGTCTCCGCGCTGTCGCGGACATGATCGCTCTGCCCGAAGGCGACGATGGCGACTTCGCGCATCAGATCAGCTCCTTGTAGCCGGCGTAGTCGGCATCGGGTTCGCCGGTGGGGCGGTAGTGGTCGGGGAAGCGGCCGCCCTCGGTCCAGACGGGTTCGACGCGCAGCCCCATGCGGACCCGGTCGTACGGGATGCCTCCGATGCGGGCGTGCAGCGCCAGGTCGGCACCGTCCAGGGCGATATGGGCGTAGACGTAAGGGACCTCGATGTCGAGGTTCTTGGCCTTGATGTTGACGATGCAGAAGGTGGTGACGGTGCCGCGGGGGCCGACCTCGACCTGGGTGTCGGTGGCGACACCGCAGGTGGGGCAGGCGCCGCGGGGCGGGACATAGACCTTGCGACAGGAAGGGCAGCGCTCGCCGACGATCCTGTGATCCGTGAGCGCCCGGAGGTAGCGGGACTGGGTGCGACCGGGCGAGTAGGTGTAGTCGAGCCGGGCGGGGACGGTGATACCGGTGACGGCGTCCGCGAACTCCCCGCTGTGCGCGGCCGGCCGGCCGTCGTCCGCGGCGCTGTCGTCCGGCTCGAAGCAGGCAATGTCGGTGATCGCGCCGGTGCGCTCCGCGGCCCAGCGGACCCGGACCCGCATCCCGGTGCGTACGGCGTCGGGGCCGGGTGCGTCCAGTGCGTGCAGCAGTGCGGTGTCGGCGCCGTCGAGCCGGACCAGCACCCAGGCGAAGGGGGTGGTGAGCGGCTGGCCGCGGCGTGGGGACGGGTTCCAGGCCCAGGTGGTGACGGTGCCGCCGGTGCCGACCTCGACCAGCTCGCGGACCTCCTCGGCGGTGACCGGGTCGTACTCGGTGGGCGGTACGACCACCCGGCCGTCGCTCGCGGTGACACCGAGGACGGTGCGCTCGCGCAGCCCGGTGAGAAAGGCGCTCTGGACGGGGCCGAGCGAGCGGGTGAAGGGGAATTCGACGACGAGAGGCGCCGTGAGGACCTCTGGCATGCGGGCTCCTTGGGTCAGGCGCGCCGGTAGACGGGCGGGCGCTTCTCGGCGAAGGCCCGGGAGCCCTCTTTGGCGTCGGCGGTGTCGAAGACCGGCCAGCCGCGGGCGAGTTCGGCCGCGAGCCCGTCGGTCTCGGTCATGTCGGCGGTCTCGTAGACGGAGGCCTTGACGGCTTCGACGGCCAGCGGTCCGCAGCCGTTGATCAGTTCCGCGATCTCCAGGGCCTTGTCCAGCGCGGTCCCTTCGGGCACGACATGGCCGATCAGCCCGATGCGTTCGGCCTCGCGCGCGGGGTAGGGCCGGCCGGTGAGCAGCATCTCCAGGGCGTGGGTGCGGGGGATCTGGCGGGCGAGGCGGACGGTGGATCCGCCGATCGGGAAGAGCCCGCGCCGGACCTCGAAGAGCCCGAAGGTGGCGCTCTCCCCGGCGACGCGGATGTCCGTGCCCTGGAGGATCTCCGTGCCGCCCGCGACGCAGTGGCCCTCGACGGCGGCGATCACGGGTTTGCGGGGGCGGTGCTGCCGCAGCATCGCCTTCCAGTGCAGATCGGGGTCGGCACGCAGCCGGTCGCGGTAGTGCTCGCCGGCCATGCCGTCGCCCGCAAGGGCCTTGAGGTCCATGCCGGCGCAGAAGGTGCCGCCGGCGCCGGTGAGGACGATGGAGCGGATCGTGTCGTCCTCGTCGGCGGCGATCCAGCCGTCGTACAGGCCCACCAGCATCGGCAGCGAGAGCGCGTTCTTCGCCTCCGGCCGGTTGAGGGTGAGCACCAGGGTCGCGCCGAGGCGCTCCACCGACAGATGTTCCGTGCTGCCCATTCCGTCCTCCCGTCTCGCGACGTAGAACAGGTTGCAGTAGGCGCACACCGACTTCAAGACCTTTCTGACACATAGTCAGTTTTCTTGTGCCGTGGCCCTTCCCTGCTCCTTCCGGCGGCGCTCTAATGACCGCCAAGCCGACGCCCGCCCGGTCTGGAGGAGACGTGGAGTACAACCTTGCCGACCTCTTCGAGTCGATCGTCGACACGGTCCCCGACCGCGAGGCGCTGGTGTACGTCGGCCACCCCGGGACCGGCGCCGAACGACGCCTGACGTACGCGGAGCTGGACCGCGCGGCCAATCGCCTGGCCCACCACCTCGCCGACCACGGCATCGGCCCCGGCCGGCACGTCGGGCTGCACCTCTACAACGGCGTCGAATACCTCCAGGCCGTCTACGCCTGCCTGAAGATCCGCGCCGTCCCGGTCAACGTCAACTACCGCTATGTGGAAGAGGAGTTGGCCTACCTCTACCGGGACGCCGACCTGGCGGCGCTGGTCTTCGACGCGGAGTTCACCGCGCGGGTGGCCGCCACCCTCCCCCAGGCGCCCGGCCTACGGCATCTCGTACGCGTCGGCACCCCGCCGGCCGACGCCCCCGAGCCGCGGATCACACCCGTCGCGCTCGCGGACGCCGAGGCCGCCGGCTCCCCCGCGCGCGGCTTCGGCCCGCGCTCCGCCGACGACCGGATCGTCATCTACACCGGCGGCACCACCGGTATGCCCAAGGGCGTGATGTGGCGCCACGAGGACCTCTTCTTCGCCGGGATGGGCGGCGGGGCACCGACCGGTGAGCCCGTGCAACGGCCGCAGGAGCTGGCCGAGCGGGTCGCGGCCGGCGGTGAGGGGATCGTCTTCTTCCCCACTCCCCCGCTGATGCACGGCACCTCCACCCTCACCGCGTTCATCGCCTTCCACTTCGGCCAGAAGGTCGTCGTCCACCGCAAATATGTGCCCGAGGAGGTACTGCGCACGATCGAGCGGGAGCGGGTCACCAGCGTGTCGCTGGTCGGCGATGCGATGCTGCGCCCGCTGGTCGACGCGCTCACCGGACCGCTCAAGGGCACCGACTGCTCCTCGCTGTTCAGCGTCAGCAGCTCCGGCGCGATCCTCTCCGAGACCGTACGCGCCCAGTTCAGTGCGCTGGCCCCGCACGTCATGCTGCTCAACAACTTCGGCTCCTCCGAATCCGGCTTCAACGGCACCGCCACCGAGGACTCGGGACCCGCCAACGGATTCCGGCTGCGGGTCAACTCCCGTACGGCGGTGGTGGACCCCGCGACCCACGAACCGGTCCCGGTCGGCGAGGTGGGCCGTATCGCGCTCCGCGGGCATGTCCCGCTGGGCTACTACAACGACCCGGAGAAGACCGCCGAGACCTTCTTCGAGGCGCGCGGTGACCGGTGGGTGCTGCTGGGCGATATGGCCACCGTCGACGCGGCCGGCATCGTCACCGTCCTCGGCCGGGGCTCGCAGTGCATCAACTCCGGCGGCGAGAAGGTCTACCCGGAGGAGGTCGAACAGGCGCTGAAGGCGCATCCGGACGTCTATGACGCGCTGGTGGCGGGCGTGCCGGACGAGCGGTGGGGCAACCGCGTCGCGGCCGTGGTCCAACTGCGCCCCGACGCCGCGCCGTTGGACCTCGCGGGCCTCCAGCTCCACTGCCGGACCCGGCTGGCGGGCTACAAGATTCCGCGCGCCGTCGTCTTCACCGACCACATCCAGCGTTCGCCCAGCGGCAAGGCGGACTACCGCTGGGCGAGGGCCTGTCTTCACAGTCCCGTCGTTCGCCCGTAGGGCGGGCCTGGCGGCGTCTGGCGCGCTGCAACTCTCCCCCACGCCTCAAGGGCGCGGGAGGGGCCCCCACCGCTCGCTCCGTCCCGGCTCCTGATCAACCGGTGGATGCCGAGCGCGATCGCAAGGCGGAGGGTCGTCCCGGTACCGGGTGTACCGGGTGTACCGGGTGTACTGGGATGAGCCCGACAACGCGGATGGGGGTTCTCCGCGCCGTTCAGGCGTGGGGGGAGCGTGCGTGCCTGGGGCACCTCCCAGCGGTAGCTGGGGAAGCGTCGCCAGGCAGACGGACCTGTGAAGACAGGCCCTGGGCGGTGGCGACGGGCGAGCGGACGGGCTGAGCCGGGCGGGCCGCGGGCGCGGCCGTGGCCGTTGGTCAGGTGCCGTCGCAGACCGAGCGCAGCGAACGGGCCAGCGCCACCGTGTGCAGCCCGTCCAGGTGCCGCTCATGGCGGACCTGCGCGGCGGCCACGGTCAGCAGCGGAGCGCAGTACGGCGCCGAGCGGGCGTGCGGGGAACGGGCGATGGCCCGCACCAGCTCGCCGTTGATGCGGTTGATCTCCTTGCGGACCTCGTCGAGGTCGGGTCGCGTGGTCGGCGCCTGCGCGGGGTCCGCGTGCCACCTGCGGTGCAGCCCCCGCTGCACGACCTTGCTGGCCTCGATCTGGTCCCGGAAGATCCGCACCGTGGCCGCCGGGTCGGCACCCAGCCGCCGGGCCTGCTCGGCCACCGCGTCCAGTACCTCCTGCTCACGGGCCGGGTCGTCGATCGGGCCGCCGGTGCCCCACTTCGCCGCGGCCACCAGATCGCCGGTGGCCAGCCGCTGTGCGGACAGCTCGGCGAGCGGGCCGAGGCGGCCGTACGCGGAGTGCGCGGTGGCGGCAGCCGGGGCGTGCCCCTTGGCCGCCAGCGCGGTGTCGGCGGCCAACGGGGCAGTGGCCTTGGCCGACGGAGCACTGGCCTTGGCGGTGGCCCTGGCCGGTGGGGCCGCCGGAGCCGCGACGGCCCCACCGGTTCCGGTCAGCAGGACGGCGGCGGCCGCTCCGGCGGTCAGGGCGCTCCGCATCGAGGTGATCAGCTGCACGGTCGGCCTTTCTCGAACCCCGGGAAACCCCCGGGGAGTTCAGCGGCGGCATCTCCCGTGAGCCTAACGGCTGTCCCGTCATCCCCGGCGGGCGCGCGACGACAGCCCTGAGACGGACGAGGCGGCCGGGGCCCCGTGGGGCCATGCGGCGGGGACCGAGGGTGTGTCGTGCGGGCCACGGCGGACCCCGCCGGGGCCCGTCGGGACCCGCACGACAGCGCGCGGCAGGCTACGGGCGCGGCGCGAGGAACGAGTTGACCGCGGCGAGGAACTCCCCGGGGCGCTCCTCGTGGACGAGATGGCCGGCGCCCTCCACCGTCACCAGGCAGGCGTCCGGGATCCGCTCGACCAGCTCGGCGAGGTGCTCCTGCGGGATATGGCTGGACTCGCCGCCGCCGATGACCAGGGTCGGTGCGGTGATCTTCTCCAGTGCCTCCCACCACACGGGGTCGGGCGCATTGCGCTCCGCCACCACGGCGACCTTGGCCTGCCAGTCGAACGGCTGCGGGCCGGCCGGCTGCTCCGGCACCTCCTGCGGCGGATCGGCGGGCCGCGGCGGCGCCACCTCCTCCAGGATGAGGCGGTCCACCAGCTCGGGCCGGTCCGCGGCCAGCAGCAGCGCGGCCACCGCGCCCAGCGAGTGCCCGATCAGGATCACCCGCTCCAGGCCGAGTGCCTGGAGGAAGCCGATCGCATCGTCCCGCCACCGTTCGAAGCCGTACGCCCCGGGCCAGTCGCTGTACCCGTGGCCCCGCTGGTCGAGGGCGTAGACACGGTGGGTGCCGGCGAGCCTGCCGACCACACCGCGCCAGTCCTCGCCGTCCTCCCCGAGGCAGTGGAGCAGCACGGCCGGGGGCGCGTCCTCCTCTCCCCACATCCGATACGCCAGCTGGACCTCACCGACCTGCACTTTCCGGACGTCACTCATGCGCTGGACGCTACCCGGGAGGTCTCGGCGCCACGCCCCTTGACGTGTTCGCCGCGCGCTGATTACTTGGACCAGCATGCGGCTACCGAATGATCGGTAGGGACACGAGGCGGTGAACTCCATGCCGGAAGCGGCTACGGGCAGTGAGACGTTCGACGATGCGGAACGACTCACCGCGGAGGCGTTGCACACCCTGCAACTGACACGGCTGCGCGCCTCGTTGCAGTATGCCTATGACCACGTCCCGTTCTACCGGGAGTCCTTCGACCGGGCCGGGGTGCATCCGCAGGACTGCCGCTCGCTCGGCGACCTCGCCCGCTTCCCGTTCACCGTCAAGGACGATCTGCGCGCCCAGTACCCCTTCGGGATGTTCGCCGTCCCCAAGGAGCAGGTGCGCCGTCTGCATGCCTCCAGCGGCACCACGGGCCGCCCGACGGTCGTCGGCTACACCGAGCGCGATCTGTCGCACTGGGCGGATGTCGTCGCCCGCTCCCTCCATGCGGCCGGCGGGCGGCCCGGTCACACCGTGCATATCGCCTACGGGTACGGGCTGTTCACCGGCGGTCTGGGCGCCCACTACGGCGCGGAGCGGCTCGGCTGCACGGTCGTACCGGCGTCCGGCGGGATGACCAGCCGGCAGGTGCAGATCATCCAGGATTTCCGGCCCGAGATCATCATGGTCACGCCGTCCTACATGCTCACCCTGCTGGACGAGTTCGAGCGGCAGGGCATCGATCCCCGTACGACCTCGCTCAAGGTGGGTGTCTTCGGCGCCGAGCCCTGGACGGAGGAGATGCGCCGCGAGATCGAGGAACGGTTCGCGATCGACGCCGTGGACATCTACGGCCTGTCGGAGGTCATGGGTCCGGGCGTCGCCCAGGAGTGTGTGGAGACCAAGGACGGGCTCCACATCTGGGAGGACCACTTCTATCCGGAGGTGGTCGACCCGATCACCGGCGAGGTACTGCCGGACGGGGCGCACGGCGAGCTGGTGTTCACCTCCCTCACCAAGGAAGCGATGCCGGTCATCCGCTATCGCACCCGGGACCTGACCCGGTTGCTGCCCGGTACCGCGCGGGCCGCCTTCCGCCGGATGGAGAAGATCACCGGACGCTGCGACGACATGATCATTCTGCGCGGGGTCAATCTCTTCCCCGCACAGGTCGAGGAGATCGTGCTGCGGACGCCCGGGGTCGCCCCGCACTTCCAGCTGAAGCTGACCCGGGAGGGCCGGATGGACCGGCTGACCGTGCGCGCCGAGGCCCGGCCGGACGCGAGCCCCGAGGTGCGCACGGTGGCCGCCGGGCTGATCGCGCGCGGCGTCAAGGACGGGATCGGGGTCACGGTCGCGGTGGAGATCGTCGACCCGGAGACCCTGGAGCGGTCGGTCGGCAAGATCAAGCGCATTGTGGACGCCCGGCCGCGGGACACGGCCTAGGTATCCAGCAGGCCCGCGAGGTCGGCGAAGGCGGCCCGGACGGCCCCGGGGTTCTCGATCCAGGGGAAATGACCGGCTTCCCCGATCCGGCGGTGCAGGGTGCGCGGACCGTGGAAGCCGGGCTCGTCCTGCCAGAGCCGCTGGTCGACGATGTGGTCCCGGCCGCCGCTGACGATCAGGGTCGGCAGGGTCCGTGGTGTCCAGCGGGCCCGGTAGCTGTCGTCGAAGTGGGCGTCGGCCCAGGCCACCGCGTCATGGCAGTACGGGAGACCCGCAAGGAGCGCCCGGCCGCCGGCGGCCGCGGAGGGGCTGAAGTTCCATGGCACGGCGGCCAGCGTCAGGGCACGCAGCGTCTCGTCGTCCGGCTGCCGGGCATAGTGCTCGGCCGCGGTGTCGACTCCGGGGAGCGGGTGGTCCTGCGCATAGCGGGCGAAGGCGGGGCGCCAGCCTGCGTGCGGGGCGCTGCTGATCAGCGCCAGGCCCGCGAGCTGTGCCGCGAGTTCCGGGACGGCCAGCAGGAACATGCCGCCGGTGGAGTGGCCGACCATCACCGCCTCGTCCAGCGCCTGCGCGGCCTCCGTCAGGACTCCCGGCCAGTGGGCGTAGGGATCGGCGGGAACCGCGGAGCGGTCACGGTTGGAGCCGTCGCCGGGCAGATCGACCAGGTTGCGGACCGTCGCGCGCCCGGCATTTGTGCGCGCGGGGCCGGGAGCGCGTCGCACCGCCGTGCGGCCTCGTGGCCGTATGGTCCGGCGGGCGGGTGCGGCCCCGCGCGGGTGGGTGCGGCCCCGCGCGGGTGGGTGCGGCCCCGCGCGGGTGGGCGCCGGTGGCTCGCCGCGTCCGCGAGGTGCCGGCCGGGCGGCGGTCGGCTCAGTCCGTCGTCGGGTCCCCCGTGATCAGGGCGAACGGGGCCCCTGCCGGGTCCCTGAGCATGGCCAGCCGGCCGACGCCCGGGGCGTCGGTGGGCGGAATCAGGATCGTGGCGCCGCGGTCGGTGGCCGCGGCGAAGGCCGCGTCGCAGTCGGTGACACCGAAATACGGGTGCCACTCGGAGGTCGAACCGGCCTTCAGGTTCGCCTCCGGCAGCTGCATGAGGCCGCCGTGCCCCGAGTCGTCGTCCTTGCCGCCGCCCGGTGCGGAGACGACGGAGTAGACCGTTTCGCCGCCCATCGGCATGTCTTGGTGGCTCCAGGAGAAGACCGAGCGGTAGAAGTCCTTCGCGGCGGCCGCGTCGGTGGTGTACAGCTCCGTCCAGCACAGGGAGTTCGGCTCCATGACCGTCTCCAGGCCCTGGACGTCGCCCGGCTGCCACACGGCGAAGTCGCCGCCGGTCGGGTCGGTGAAGGCGGCCAGCCGGCCCGCGGTGAAGACATCCATCGGCGGGACGCGTACCGAGCCGCCGGCCTGCTCCACCGCCTTGACCGTGGCGTCCGCGTCGGGGGTCTGGAAGTACACCGTCCAGGCGGAGCCCGCGCCCTCCTCCATCAGGGGCCCCACGGCAGCGACCGTCTTGCCGTCGAGCTGGAAGAAGCCGTACCCGCCCGCGTCCGGTCCGGCCGACTGGAAGGTCCAGCCGAACACGGCGGAGTAGAAGGAGACGGCGTCGTCGATGTCCGGGGCCCCGAGGTCGAGCCAGTTCGGTGTGCCCGGAACAAAATGGGTCGTCAGCATCGGTGGTCCTCCGTCGCACGGATGGGTGTTCACGGCTGTTTCGCGCCGATTCCCAGCATCGCAGGGGGCACTGACAGCCGCCCTTCGCGCACGCCGTGCCGGGCCCGGCTCAGGGGGCGCCGAACCGTGCGCGCAGCTCCCGCTTGAGGACCTTGCCGCTGGCGTTGCGCGGCAGCGCGTCCACGAACACCACCCGTTTGGGCGCCTTGAACGGCGCAAGGCGGGCGCGGGCCGCCGCGATCAGCTCCGCCTCCCCCACTTCCTCCCCGCCGTCCCCGTCCCCGGCACCGCCCGCACCGTCCGTACGCCGTACGACCACCGCGGTCACCGCCTCGATCCAGCGCTCGTCCGGCAGCCCGATGACCGCGACCTCGGCCACCTGCGGATGCGCGTAGAGCACGTCCTCCACCTGACGCGAGGCGACCAGGACGCCGCCGGAGTTGATGACGTCCTTGACCCGGTCGACCACCGTGAAATAGCCCTCGGCGTCACGGACGGCGAGGTCGCCGGAGTGGAACCAGCCGTCCCGGAACGCCTCGGCGGTCTCCTCCGGCTTGTCCCAGTAGCCGGTGCACAGTTGGGGGGAGCGGTAGACGACCTCGCCCCGGGTGCCGTCCGGTACCTCCCGGCCCTCCTCATCCACCACCCGGGCCTCGACGAACAGCACCGGGCGCCCGCAGGAGTCCATCCGGCCCTCGTGTTCGCCGGGGCCGAGCACGGTGGCCAGCGGCCCGATCTCGCTCTGCCCGAAGCAGTTGTAGAAGGCGAGTCCTGGCAGCCGGGCGCGGAGCCGCTCCAGGACCGGCACCGGCATGATCGAGGCACCGTAGTAGGCCTTGCGCAGCCCGCTCAGCTCCCGGGTGGTGAAGCCGGGGTGGTGCGACAGCGCGATCCATACGGTCGGTGGCGCGAACAGACTGTCGGCCCCGCCCGCTTCCACCAGGTCGAAGATCTTTCCCGGGTCGGGTCCGTCCAGGATGGTGTTCTCCGCGCCCACCGCAAGGTAGGGCAGCAGAAACACATGCATCTGCGCGGAGTGGTAGAGCGGCAGCGAGTGAACCGGCCGGTCCGTCTCTTTCAGATCGAGGGCGACGACGGCGCTGGTGTACTCGTGCACCAGCGCGCGGTGGGTCATCATCGCGCCCTTGGGCAGGGCGGTGGTGCCTGAGGTGTACAGAAGCTGGACGAGGGCGTCGTCGGACACCTCGGCCGCCGGCCCGGCGGCGTCCGGCCCGGCGGCGTCCGGCGCGTCGTGGGCCGCGAGCCGCTCCAGCAGCCCGTCGGGCGCCCCGTACAGGGGCATGGTGCGGACGGAGTCCGGCAGCCGGTGCGCGAGCGCGGCGTCGGTGAGCACCAGCACACTGCCCGACTGCTCCAGGAGGTAGCGCAGGTCCTCGCCGGTCAGGCTGTGGTTGACCGGCACATGCACCAGTCCGGCGCGGGCGCAGGCCAGAAATCCGATCAGATACGCATCCGAGTTGTGGCCGTAGGAGGCGACCCGGTCGCCGGGCCGCAGGCCGTCCGCCCGCAGCACCCGGGCCGCGGCGGTCACCGCGTCGTCCAGCGCGCGATAGGTCCAGGCCCGGTCCGCGTACCGCACCGCAGTGCGACCGGGCACCCGTCGGGCGCTGCGCCGCACGACTCCGTCGACCGTATTGCTCCGCGCTTGCGTCATGGCGCGATCCTCGGCGGCCCCTCACCCCGGGTCAAGCCACCCGACCGGAGTGAGGGACGGCGGCCCCCGGACCCTGCTGACCTACTCCCAGTCCTCCGACCCCTCGTCGGCGCACCACAGCGACCAGAACGAGCTCTACGCGGCCGGCCGGATGGTCCGGGAGCGGTTCTGCGCGAAGGACATCGCCGCTGCGCCCGGTCTCACGTCAGCGGGTGCTGCACGTGCGCCCCTGACGGGCACGGCAGGCGGTGCCGGGGCGGCCGGTCCCCGGAGGGGTGGGACCGGCCGCCCCGGCTGTCCGGGACGCATGGCTACACGGCGCGCTCCCGCCCCTCCCAGTACGGGTCGCGCAGCCGCCGCTTGTAGAGCTTGCCGTTGGGGTCGCGCGGCATGACGGTGATGAAGTCGACCGACTTGGGCCGCTTGTAGCCGGCCAGTTGCCGCGCACAGTGGGCCAGGAGCTCGGCGGCCAGACCGGGCCCCGGCGCATGGCCCTCGGCGGGCTCCACGACGGCCTTGACCTCCTCGCCCCAGTCGTCGTGCGGGATGCCGAAGGCGGCCGCGTCGGCGACGGCGGGGTGGCCGAGCAGGGCGGATTCGATCTCGGCGGGGTAGATGTTCACCCCGCCCGAGATGATCATGTCGATCTTGCGGTCGCGGAGGAAGAGATACCCATCCGCATCCAGATATCCGAGGTCTCCGACGGTGAAGAAGTCACCGATCCGGTTCCTCTTCGTCTTCCCCTCGTCCTTGTGGTAGCTGAAGCCGCCGGTGTTCATCTTCATGTAGACGGTGCCGAGTTCGCCCGCGGGCAGCCGGTTGCCGTCGTCGTCGAAGACGGCCAGCTCGCTGATCGGCCAGGCCTTGCCGACCGTCCCCGGCCGTTTGAGCCAGTCCTCGGCGGTCGCGAAAGCGCCGCCGCCCTCACTGGCCGCGTAGTACTCCTCGACACAGCCGCCCCACCAGTCGATCATCGCGCGTTTGACGTGGTCGGGGCAGGGTGCGGCGCCGTGAAGGGCGTGCCGCATCGAGCTCACGTCGTACCCCGCGCGGGTCTCCTCGGGCAGTGCGAGCAGCCGGTGGAACTGGGTGGGCACCATATGCGTGTGGGTGCAGCGGTGTCTGTCGATCAGGGCCAGCATGCTCTGCGGCGTCCACTTGTCCATCAGGACGAGGCGGTGGCCGAGGTGCAGCGAGGCACCGGCGAATTGCAGCACGGCCGTGTGGTAGAGCGGCGAGCAGACCAGATGGACATTGCCGTCGAACGGCTTGATACCGAAGATGCCGAGGAATCCGCCGAGGTGGGCGTCCTCGGGTGCGGTACCGGGCAGCGGGCGGCGAATACCGCGCGGGCGCCCCGTGGTGCCCGAGGTGTAGTTCATGACCCAGCCCAGGGTCCGGTCGGCGGGCGCGGACCCGGGCTGTCCGTCGAGGAGTTGGGCGTACGGCCGGAAGCCGTCGATGTGACCGACGGCGTGGCGCCGCGGCCCCGGCAGCTTCGCCTCGTCCGCGGCGTGCCGGGCCGCCTCCGCGAACCGCTCGTGCGCGATCAGCACCTTCGCCCCGGAGTCGGCGACGATCCAGGCGATCTCCGGGCCGACCAGATGGTGGTTGACGGGGACGAGATAGAAACCGGCCTGGGACGCGGCGAGATACGCGGTGAAGAACTCGACGCCGTTGGGGAGGACCACGGCGAACGCGTCGCCGCGCTCCAGGCCCGCCGCGCGCAGCCCGTGGACCAGCCGGTTGCTCGCGGCGTGCAGCCGGCCCGCGGTCCACTCCTCGCCGTCCGGGGCGATCAGGACCGTGCGGTCCGGGTCTGCGGCGGCCTGCGCCCAGAAACCGTTGGGCGGTGGGGAGTCTTGGGTCATTCCGCTGTCCTCCTCGGGATCAGGCGCGTCCGGCGATGCGGTTGATGCGGTCGATGGCCCGCTCGAAGCCACGGGTGAGGTCGTCGAAGACGGCCTGTACGCTGCGTTCGCTGTTCATCCGTCCGACGATCTGGCCGACCGGGGTGCCCAGCAGCGGTTCGACCTCGTGCCGCTGGATACGGGAGTTGGCCTCGGCGACCAGCAGGCCCTGCAACGGCATCGGCAGCGGGCCGGGACCGTTCGGATCGTCCCAGGCGTCGGTCCACTCGGTGCGCAGCTGGCGGGCGGGTTTGCCGGTCAGGGCGCGGGAGCGGACGGTGTCGCCCGGCCCCGCGGCGAGCAGTTTCGCGGTCAGCCGCCGGGAGTGCAGGTCGGCCTCCTCGGTGGTCAGCCAGAGCGAGCCCAGCCAGACCCCCTGGGCGCCGAGGGCGAGTCCGGCGGCGATCTGCTCACCGGTGCCGATGCCGCCCGCGGCGAGCACCGGCAGCGGGTCGACGGCGGCCACGACCTCCGGGGTGAGGACCATGGTGGCGATCTCGCCGGTGTGCCCGCCCGCCTCGTACCCCTGGGCGACGACGATGTCGATACCGGCGGCCTTGTGGTGCCGTGCGTGCCGCGGGCTGCCGGCCAGCGCGGCGGCGAGGACGCCGTGGTCGTGGGCGCGCCGGATGATGTCGGGCGGCGGTGAGCCGAGGGCGTTGGCCAGCAGCTTGATCGGATAGTCGAAGGCCACATCGAGCTGGGTGCGGGCGACCTGCTCCATCCACCCGGTGATCCGCCAGCCGGACGCCTCCCCCTCCGCGAGCTGCGGCACCTGGTGTTTGTCGAGGAGCTCGGTGACGAAGCGGCGGTGCCCCTCCGGGATCATCGTCTCGACCTCGGCCTCGGTGACCCCCTCCACCTTCTTGGCGGGCATGACCACATCGAGCCCGTAGGGCAGGCCGTCGGTGTGCTCCTGCATCCAGTCCAGGTCGCGGGCGAGCTCGTCCGGCGCGGTGTAGCGGACCGCGCCGAGCACGCCGAACCCGCCGGCCCGGGTGATCGCCGCGGCGACCGCGGGAAAGGGCGTGAACCCGAAGACGGCGTGCTCGACTCCCAGCGTGTTGCTCAGCTCCGTCTGCATGGGCGAAGGATGCCGCAGCGGGCCGTACGAGGGAAGAGAGTTTCTGATGCAGCGTCAGAAACTTGGCACCGGCCTTGGCACCGGCCTTGGCACCGGCCGGGACGGGCGGGTCCCGGCCGTCCCGGGACGGCGGGGCGGCCGGCCCCCTCCCCTCACTCCTCCTCCAATACCGCCATCGCCGCGTTGTGTCCCGGGATGCCGCTCACGCCCCCGCCGCGCACCGCACCCGCTCCGCACAGGAGGACGTTGGGGTGGGTGGTCGCCACGCCCCAGCGGGCCGGGGCGGCGGACGGGGCGTCGCCGAGGGCCTCGTCCGAGGGATCGGCATACGGAAAGGCCAGGTCCCGGTGGAAGATGTTGCCGCCCGGCAGGCCGAGTTCGCGGTCCAGGTCGAGGGGGGACCGGGCCTCGATGCAGGGGCGGCCGTCGGCGTCATGGGCCAGGCAGTCGGCGAGCGGTTCGGCGAGGTGGGTGTCGAGTTCGGCGAGGGTGGCCGCCAGCAGGCGCTCGCGGGTGGTGTCGTTGTCGGCGGTGAACAGGCTCGCGGGGGCGTGCAGACCGAACAGGGTGAGCGTCTGGTAGCCCTGGCGGACCAGGTCCGCGCCGAGGATGGAGGGGTCGGTGAGGGAGTGGCAGTAGATCTCGGACGGCGGGGAGGCGGGGAGTGCGCCGGACGCGGCCTGTTGGTAGGCGCTCTCCAGTTGGCGGTAGCCCTCGGCGATATGGAACGTGCCGGAGAAGGCCTCCCGCGGGTCCACACGGGTATCACGCAGCCGCGGCAGCCGGGTGAGCAGCATATTGACCTTGAGCTGGGCACCCTCGGCGGGTGGCGGCGGGGTCTCGCCCAGCAGGCGGGCCAGCTCGCGCGGGGCGGCGTTGACCAGGACCCGGCGGGCGCCGACGGTGCCCTGGTCGCAGGTGACCTCCGCGGTGCGGCCGTCCGTCGCGATCCCGGTCACGGCGCAGTCGGTGACGATCTCCGCCCCGGCCCGGCGGGCGGCGTCGGCCAGTGCGTCGGTGAGGGCCCCCATACCGCCGATGGGCACGTCCCAGTCGCCGGTGCCGCCACCGATGACGTGGTAGAGGAAACAGCGGTTCTGACGCAGGGACGGATCATGGGCGGTGGCGAAGGTGCCGATGAGGGCGTCGGTGAGGACCACCCCGCGGACCAGGTCGTCGCTGAAGGTCTCCTCGACCACCTCCCCCAGGGGACGTTCGAACAGGGCATGCCAGGTGGCGTCGTCGTCGACGGTGGCGCGCAGCGCGGCGCGGGTGGGGAGAGGCTCGGTCAGGGTGGGGAAGACGCGTGCGGCGAGACGCCCGGTGGTGCCGTAGAAGCGCTGCCAGGCGGTGAACTCCCGGTCGGAGCCGGTGAGTTCGGAGAATGCGGTACGGGTCCGGGCATCGCCGCCGCCGACGAGGAGACCGGTGGGGCGGCCGTCGCGCACGGTGGGGGTGTAGGAGGAGACGGTGCGTTTGCGTACCGCGAAGCGCAGGCCGAGATCCCGCACGATCTTCGACGGCAGCAGGCTGACGAGGTAGGAGTAACGGGACAGCCGGGCGTCGACCCCGGCGAACGCCCGGGTCGACACGGCGGCCCCACCAGTGTGGTCCAGCCGCTCCAGCACCAGCACACTGCGCCCTGCGCGCGCGAGATAGGCGGCGGCGACCAGTCCGTTGTGCCCGCCGCCGACGATGACCGCGTCATACGAAGTCCGTTCCGGCATGCCCCTTGGTAGCACGCGGTGATCTCGGTCGCCAGGTGCAGGCGGCTGAAACCTCCACCCGGGTCGGTGCGGCTTCTTGACCGGGCAGGGGGCTGCTCCTAGCGTCCGGCCGTGCTCCGCCCCGGCACCGCCCCCGCCGCCCTCTCCGCAGGCCGTCCCGCCCACCCGTGAGGTGACCCGTGTCCCACTCCCCGGTACCCCGCCTCGGCCGCACCCTCGCCGGACTGACCGCCGTCGCCGCCTGCTCCGCCGGGCTGCTCGCGGCCCCCGCGCCCGCCTCCGCCGCCGCCGGTCCGGCCCGTGCGACCGGCGCCCGGCACATCGCCGGGGCGTATCCGAATCTGGCCCCCAGACCCCCGATGGGCTGGAACAACTGGTCGTACTACATGTGCGACATCAACGAGAAGGTCGTCCTCGACAACGCGCGGGCCCTGGTCCGTACGGGGCTCGCGCGGCAGGGCTATCGCACCGTCACCGTCGACGACTGCTGGATGAGCCGCCGGCGCGGGCCCAAGGGGGAGCTGACGGCCGACCGCACGAAGTTCCCGCACGGCATGGCCTACCTCGGGCGGCAGCTGCACGCGCTGGGACTGAAGTTCGGGATCTATGAGGACGTCGGCACCCTCACCTGTGAGAAGTATCCGGGCAGTCTTGGCCATTTTCAGCAGGACGCGGAGCTGTTCGCCCGCTGGAAGGTCGACTACGTCAAGGCGGACGGCTGCAATGTGCCCGTCGCGCCGGGGCACTCCAAGGAGGAGACCTACCGGGACCTGTACGGGCAGATGAGCCGTGCGCTCCGGGCCACCGGCCGCCCGATCACCTTCTCGGTGTCGGCACCGGCCTACTTCCAGTTCGACGGCGACAGCGTCTGGCACCGGGTCATCGGCTGGTCGGCCGAGGTCGGCAATCTGTGGCGGGGCGGGCGCGATGTGGCACTCCAGAAGAGCACACCGGCCGCGAAGTGGTCCTCCATCGTCTACAACTTCCGCTACAACGCGCGGCTGGACGGCCTCCAGCGTCCCGGCCGCTGGAACGATCCGGACTTCCTGCTGGCCGGCGACACGGGCCTGACTGCGCGTGAGATGCAGAGCCAGATGTCGCTGTGGGCGATGATGGCCGCTCCCCTGATCTCCAGCACCGACGTCGGCGATCTGTCCCCGTCGGCGCGCAAGGTGCTCGGGAACAAGGAGGTCATCGCCGTCGACCAGGATGCGCTCGGCGTCCAGGGGAACCTCGTGCGGCAGGACGACGGCTCCGCGGTGCTGGCCAAGCCGCTGAAGAACGGCGACCGGGCGATCGCCCTGTTCAACTCCGGCGACGCGCCGCGCACGCTCTCCGTCACGGCCGCCGCGGCCGGACTGCCGGCAGCCGACTCCTACCGACTGCACGATCTGGTGACCGGCCGCCGCACGCACAGCGACGACACGATCGTGGCGCGGGAGGTGCCGCCGCACAGCACGGTGCTCTACCGCGTCACACCGGACTGACCGGGGCGGCGGTCCCGCCCGGCGGCATCCGGGCCGACCGGGGCACAGCGGTCCCGAGGCCGCGTCCGGACTGACCGCGGCCGCCCTCCCCCTGGGGGCGTCTCCCCCTGGGGGGTGCCTCCCCTGAGGTGCCTCCCCTGAGGTGCCTCCCCTAGCGCCGGCGTGCGGCGCGCTCCTGGCGCAGTGCCGCGATCCGGCGGTGGAGGGCGGCCGCCTCGTCCGCGCTGCCCAGTTGTTCCAGGCACTGGGCCAGGTCGCCGTAGCTGGCCAGCGTGTCGAGATGGGCGGCGCCCAGGACCCGTTCGCGGGCGTCCGCGACCTCGCGGTAGAGGTCCAGCGCCTCGTCCCAGCGGCCGAGCCAGCCCAGCGCCACGGCGGTCTCCCGGCGGCTGACCAGGGTGTCGGGGTGGTCGGGACCGAGTACCCGCCCGCGCGTCGCGGCCACTTCACGGGCCTCCACGAGCGCCTCCTGCCAGCGGTTCTGCCGCCCGAGGTTGACGCCCAGGCCGTGCCGGGCGCGCAACGTCTCCGGGTCGTCGGCGCTCCGGGCGACGGCACAGGCCGCGGCCAGGTCCCGGTAGAGCGCCACGGCCCCGGCGCTGTCGCCGAGCCGGCCGAGGCCGATGCCGACCTCGTAACGGGCGGCGAGGGTGTCGGGATGGCCGGGGCCGAGCGTGGCGGTGCGCACCGTCGCGACGTCCCTGTGGGTGTGCAGCGCCTCCGCCCACCTGCCCAACTTGCCCAGTACGTGGGCGAGTTCGAAGAGCGTGGCGAGGGTGTCGGCGTGCTGCGGGCCGAGCACCCGGGCGCGGGCCTCGGCCACCTCGTGGGTCATGGCGAGGCAGTCCTCCAGCCGCCCCAGCCGGCCGAGGTTGAGTGCGACATGGTGGCGGCAGCTCAGCGAGTCCGGGTGGTCGGGGCCCAGCGCACGTTCGCGGCCCGCCAGCACCTCGGCGTAGATCTGGTGCGCCTCGAAGCTCCGGCCGATACGGCTCACGGCATGGCCGGCTTCCAGACGGCTGGTGAGGGTGTCGGGGTGATCGGGACCGAGGAGCCGCTCGCGTTCCGCGGCGAGCGCACGGTGTGCCTCGCCCGCCTCCTCCCAGCGGCCCAGCCGGCCGAGGTTCAGCGCGGCGGTGTGCCGGCCGGCCAGCGCGGCGAGGGTGGCGCGGTGGTCGTCCGGCGGTGCCGGGCTGGCGATGCCGGCGTCCGGGGGCGTTTCACCGCCCTGCGGGCCGCCGCCCCAGCCGGTCCAGGCGTCGGTGAGGATGGTGGCGGCCTCGTCGGCGGGGTGACCGTGCGGTCGCCGGGCGAGGCCGGCGGGGGCGCCGAGGGACATGCCGCGGGTCCAGGAGGGCAGCCACCGGGCGGGGACCGTCAGCTCGTCCGGGCTTGCCGCAGCGTCCCGCCCGGGGTGCGGATGGCGCGCATCGGCGAGGCGTTTGCCCAGCTCGTGGGCGTCCCTGGGGCGGTCGTCGGGGTCCTTGGCGAGCAGTTCGAGCACGATCCGCTCATAGGCCTCGGGCAGATCGGGACGGAGCGTACGGGGCGGCTTCGGTGCCAGGTCGCGATGCCCGACGAGCACCGCCCAGGCGTCGCCCAGATCGAACGGCGGCACGCCGGTGGCGATCTCGTACAGCACACAGCCGAGCGAATAGAGATCGCTGCGGTGGTCGACGCCGTGGGCGCCGATCTGTTCGGGCGACATGTAATGCGGGCTGCCCATGGCGATGCCGGTGCCGGTGAGGCGGGCGGTGAAGCCGATGTCGTGGCCGAGCCGGGCGATGCCGAAATCACAGATCTTGACCGTGCCGTCGGCGGTCCGGACGATGTTCGCCGGTTTCAGATCGCGGTGCACGATGGCTTGTTCGTGGGTGTAGGCAAGCGCGGCGGTGACCTGCTCGGCAATCTCCATGAGATCCGCCACGGGCAGCGGCTGGCGGCGGTTGTCGTCCAGGAGCTGGCTGAGGTTACGGCCGCTGAGCAGCTCCATCACGATGAAGAGGGTGCCGTCGTCCTCGCCGAAGTCATGGACGACGGTGATGCCGCGGTGCTGGAGCGCGGCCGCGACCCGGGCCTCGCGGCGGAAACGCTCGCGCAGCACCTGGAGGAACGACGGTTCGTGCCGCGGCCCCATGGGCTTGAGGCACTTGACCGCGACCTGTCGGCCCAGCGACTCGTCGCGGGCCCGCCACACCTCCCCCATGCCGCCGCGCCCGATGGTGCCGAGCAGTCGGTACCGCCGTTGGATCAGTCTGTTTTCCGCCACCATGTATCGCCGCCCCCGTCCCCGTTCCCCGTGGTCAGCCGCGCAGCTCCCCCTGCGGGGCCTCCTGCCCTTCCAGTATGGCGGCGGAACGGCGGAGCTTGTAGGGCGCTGGGCGGGCGCCGGGGCCGAGTCGTGCGACGGCGCGCAGGATGTGCCGGGGCGGGAGCTGCCAGCGCACCGTGGGGGGAACGGCACGAAGGAGGTGGCCGGTGGCGCGGAGCCGGCGGGTGACGGTTGCGGACGGAGGCGCGGGGTGCCCGTAGAGCTCGTGGGCATACGCCGGGAGTGCGCCGTAGGCGAGCCGCGCCACCCGATGCCAGAGCAGGGCGCGGGCCGGCACGAGCGGGGCCGGGGTGGGCGGCCGGCGCAGGAAGTCGTCGACCTGGCGGGCTTCCGGGGTCAGCGCCAACTCGGGCCGTACGCGGGCGAAGTAGGCGGCGAGCGCGGCCCGGCTGCCGGGAACCCCGGCCGGGTCGAGGCCGACGAGCCGGGCGCTTTCGCGCTGCTCGTGGACGTAGGTGTCGGCCTGGGCGTCGCTGACGGGGTAGCCGGAGCGGCGCAGTACGTGCAGGTAGGAGTCCACCTCCGCGCAGTGCACCCACAGCAGCAGATCCGGCTCGTCGATCCCGTAGCGCTCGCCGGTGGCCGGATCGGTGGCGGACAGGCGGCGGTGGATGCGCCGGACCGTGGCACCGGCCTGCTCGGCGGCGTCGGTGGTGCCGTAGCTGAGGGTGCCCACGAAGTGGGCGGTCCGCATCAGCCGGCCCCAGGCGTCCCTCCTGAAGTCCGAGTTCTGGAAGACTCCGCGCACCGCACGAGGGTGCAGCGCCTGGAGGTACAGCGCGCGGACACCCGCGATCCACATCATCGGATCACTGTGCATCTGCCAGGTAACGGAGCCGGGCCCGAAGACCCCCGGGTCGCCTGCCACACATCCCACCTCCCGCTGCCGGACGCGACGCCTGACGGTAGCCGTCCGGCGGTGAACGCCCGACGGCAGTGGTCACCAGCATCCGCCATGCCACCGCGGTGTGCCGTAGCGGATCCGGTCCTTTTCATGGCATCACGGCGGGCGCCTTCCGTCAGCTGTCGGGGGGCAGGGGCTGGGGGGAGCCGTCTGCGAGGCGCGCGCGCTCGGAGACGTCGCGGCGCCGGCCCGGGAGTCCGGGCCGGGTGCCCGAAGGCCGTGGGGCCGGTCAGCGCCGCACGCGAGGCATCCCCAGGCCGATCCACGAGATGATTTCGCGCTGGATCTCGTTGTTGCCGCCGCCGAAGGTGAAGATGACGGCGGAGCGGTAGCCGCGTTCCAGTTCGCCGTGCAGTACCGCGCCGGCCGAGCCCTCCTTGAGGGGGCCGGCGGAGCCGACGACCTCCATCAGCCAGGCATAGGCGTCCCGGCGGGCCTCGGAGCCGTAGACCTTGACCGCGGAGGCGTCCTGCGGGGTGAGGGTGCCCTGCTGGAGCGCGTCGACCATCTGCCAGTTCAGCAGTTTCATGGCGTCCAGCCGGGTGTGGGTGCGGGCCAGCCGGCCGCGTACCCAGCCCAGGTCGATGACCCGGCGGCCGTCGGCGAGTTTGGTGTCGGCGGCCCAGCGCTGGACGTTGTGCAGCGCGCGGATGGCCATGGTGCCGTGGGCCGCGAGGGTGACCCGTTCGTGGTTGAGCTGGTTGGTGATGATCCGCCAGCCCTTGTTCTCCTGGCCGACGCGGCGGGAGGCCGGGACGGTGATGTTCTCGTAGTAGCTGGCGGTGGTGTCGTGCGAGGCGAGGGTGTTGATCAGGGTGCAGGAGTAGCCGGGGTCGCTGGTGGGGACGAGGAGCATGGTGATGCCCTTGTGGGGCGGCGCTTCCGAGTCGGTGCGCACCGCGAGCCAGACCCAGTCGGCGGTGTCGCCGTTGGTCGTCCAGATCTTCTGCCCGTTGACGACATAGTGGCCGCTCTCCTCGTCCCCCACCCGTACGGCGCGGGTCTTGAGGGCGGCCAGATCGGTGCCGGCGTCGGGTTCGCTGTAGCCGATGGCGAAGTCGATCTCGCCGGAGAGGATCCGGGGCAGGAAGTAGGCCTTCTGTTCGTCGGTGCCGAACTGCATGATCGTCGGGCCGACGGTGTTCAGCGCCATCAGCGGCAGCGGCACCCCCGCCTGGGCCGCCTCGTCGAAGAAGATGAACTGTTCCGTCGGGGACATACCGCGCCCGCCGAACTCCTTGGGCCAGCCGACGCCGAGCCAGCCGTCCGTGCCCAGCCGGCGGACGGTCTCGCGGTAGAAGCGCTTCTGCGCCGCGGGGCCCGCGAGGGGGGCACCGTCCGCGCCCTGGGAGTTACGTGGCCCCGCGGCGGCGTGGTCCGGCACCAGGTCGGCGAAGTAGGTGCGCAGATCGGCGCGCAACTGCTGCTGTTCGGGGGTGTATTCGAGGTGCACGGCCCCTCCAGTTCGTCCGGTCCGGTCGTCCGGTGCGCGGGCGGCGCGGGATGCTGACGGGCCGTCGGCTGCCGGATCGAGGGGCACAGTAGAACTTGTTCCAGTAATACGGAAGGGTGCGCGGGAGGTGCGCGGGAAGTGCGTCCGTCCGGGCCGGTGACTGCCGGGACGGGGGCGGTGAGCGGGCGGCGACGAGGCGGCTCCGGGCCGCCGCCGGTCAGGGAACGATCGAGTCGACGTACCCGCCGTTGACGCGGACGGCCGCCCCGGTCGTCGCCGAGGCGTACGGGGAGCTGAGATAGACCACCATGGCGGCGATCTCCTCCGGTTCGATCATCCGTTGGATGAGCGACTGCGGACGGTACTCCCGCATGAACGCACGCTGCGCCTCGTCCCACGACAGATCCCGGCCGACGACGTCATGGACGCCGCGAGAAAGGCCACGTCCGGCGCCTGCGTACGCATCCGCTCCAGCGCCGCTCCACGGACCCGACGCTGCGGCCGTTCACCGCGACCCGGGCGCCGGCGCGGGCCGGCCCCAGCGCGATGGCCGCTCCGATGCCCTGGGTCGAGCCGGTCACCACCGCGGTCCGGCCGGTGAGACCGATCTGCACGGTCCTTCTCCGTTCTCGGTCGCCCCGCCCCCGGACTCCGCGCGCGGGCCCTGCCCGCCGCGCACACGAAGGCCCGGTCCGGCACCTCCGCAGCACCGGACCGGGCCTCCCCCGGGCTCCATCAGCCCACGGCGTGCTTCGCCGCGTGGTGCGGGTGGAGCCGGTTGCGCTGGACGTCCTTGCAGTACTTGACGTATCCGCTGTTGGTCACGTACTTCGCCGCAACCCAGGAGGCCCGCTCCTGACGGGTGAGGTACCAGACGGTGTTGCCGCCCACGCTCTGGGTGCGCACCTTGCACACCAGGCCGACCTGCGCGCGGTGATGGAGGTGGCCCCGCACGGAGGAGTCCGTGCTGGGGTACTGACGCTCACTCAGTCCCGTCTTGGCAGTGACCACACCGAAGGGCTTGGTGGGTCCGGGCGCCGCCTGGGCCGGGGCGGCGAACAGCGTCGCACCGAGGGCGACGGCTGTGGCCAGTGTGCCCGCGCCGGCTGCGAGCTGTTTGCCTCGGGCCACGAGGTTTTCGGTCGTGGACATAGGGGTCTCCTGTTCTTGACGCGCAATGCCACCCATTGGTGTCAAGCGGACATTACGCTCAAACAACCCTCGGAATGTGGTGAAACGACGAACAGGCCGCCGATCGTGTGACGGCACAAGTCCGCCCACCGCACGGGCAGTCACCGTCCCGCTGGCACCCCGGAGCGGGCGGGGGTCAGCCCTCCATACCGGCGCCGTGGACCCCGAAGGAGCCCCCCTGCGGATCCCGGATCACCGCGACCCTCGGCCCGTGGGGCACATCCGTCGGGGGCACCAGCAGCATGCCCCCCGACTCGGCGGCGCGGGCGGCCGTCTCGTCGACGTCGGCGACCGCGAAGTACGGCAGCCAGTGCGCCCTGACGTCGTCCGGATAGAACTCGTCCAGCGCGCTCAGACCGCCGAAGTCGGCGCCGTCGATACCCCATTGCGGATAGTCCTTGTGCGTACCCACGGTCCAGCCGAAGACACCCGTGTAGAAGTCCTTGGCGGCCTCGGCGTCCCGGGTGGCGAGCTCGGCCCAGCCGAGCGAACCCGGCGCGTTGAGCACCGCGGCACCGGCGAAGGACCGGCCCTGCCACAGCGAGAAGACCGCGCCTTCCGGGTCGGCCAGGACGGCGAAGCGGCCCAGGTCGAACACGTCCATCGGGCCCATCAGCCGCCGCCCGCCCGCCTCGGTGACCGCCGTGGTCAGCGCGTCGACGTCCCGCGTCGCGAACGATACGGTCCAGGCGGTCGGCTGCCCGGGGGTGTAGAGCGGGGTCAGCGCGGCGACCGGGGCGCCCCCCAGGTACATGGTGGTGTAGCCGCCCGCCTCTTCCCGCGGGTCGGTCTCGGCGCGCCAGCCGAAGACCTGGCGGTAGTACACCTTGGCGGCGTCCACGTCCGAGGTGCCCAGCTCCACCCAGCAGGGCGCGCCGGGGGTGGGCTCAGTGATCTTCACGGTGTGTTCCGCTCCTCCGCGCCGAGCCGTGGCCGGGCGGTGCCGCGCTCACGCCCGCGCACTGCCGGTCGGCATCCGTACGCTGCCGATCGTGCGACGGACGCGACGGGGCCGCAACCGGAGCGCGGGCGGCGGTGAACCGGCTCAGCCGCCCAGGTCGGCCCAGCCGTTCTTCAGCCGCGCGAAGATCTCGTCCAGTGCGGAGCCGGGGTCGTCGCAGCCGGCGGCCAGCCGGGGGGCGGCCAGTACATAGTGGGCCAGCGCGCGCGCCGAGGCCCCGCCCTCATCGGCGCCGGTCGCCTCGGCGATCGCACCGGCCAGGGCCGTTTCGTGCCGCAGCCACATCCGGTGGGCGTAGTCGCTGAGCACCGGGGTGCCGTCGACCAGCTCCCGGAACGCCCGGAACTCCGGCGCCTCGCGGACCGTGACCAGCAGGCCGTGGAGGTAGGCGTGCAGCGCGTCCAGGACCGTGCTCCCCGGTTCGCGGTCGCGGACGGCCGCGACGAGGGCCGCACTCTGCTCGGTGTCCCGGTCGAACACCAGGGCTTCCTTGCCGGAGAAGTGCTTGAACAGAGTGGTCACCGAGACGTCCGCGGCCTCGGCCACGTCCTTGACGCTCACCTGGTCGTAGCCGTGCTCCAGGAAGAGCCGGAGAGCGGCGTCGGCCAGTGCCTTGCGGGTCTGGGCCTTCTTGCGTTCGCGGCGGCCGGGCGTCGGCTGGGTCATGACAGCAGATCATCTCTCGTGTCGGGCGGCTCGGAAGGGGAGCCGGTGGAACGGTGAAACGGTGGGGCGCTCGGGGCGGCCGGATGCCGGCGCGGCGGCACGGGTCCCGCCAGGGGAGACACCCCCTACGGCCGCAGGTCACTGGAAGCGGGCGCGCAGATGGCGCAGCGAGCCGTGCGGGGCGTCGGGGGCGATGGCGTTGGCCAGACCGAGGGCGGCGAACTCGGCGGCCTCGGCGGCGCGGGGCAGCATGACCGCCTCGTAGGCCCGTACCGCCGCGTCCTGGTCGCTGTGTTCGGCGAGGGCCTGGGCGAGTTCACAGCCGTCGAGCATCGCGAGGTTGGCGCCCATGCCGGAGAACGGTGACATCAGATGCGCGGCGTCGCCGAGCAGGGTCAGGCCCGGGGTGTGGGTCCAGGTGTGCGGCACCGGCAGGGCGAACAGCGGCCGGTTGACGAACCCGCCGTCGTTGTCCCGCAGCAGCGCCAGCAGCCGGTCGTCCCACTCCGCGAACGCGTCGAGCAGCACGGCGCGGACGGCCTCGGTGTCCGCCACCTTCACCCCGGCCTCCAGCGCCCAGTCCTGGGAACCGCGGAAAGCGACGTAGACGCGGAGGTGGCCGCGGCTGTTGCGCTGGGCGATCAGTGCCTTGTTGGCGGACGCCGCCCACATGCTGCCGTCGCCGACCAGACGGGCGATATCCGGGTGGCGGCGGTCGGCGTCGTCGAATCCGGCCTCGACGAAGGTGACCCCGGTGTAGTGGGGGGTGGCGTCGGAGAGCAGCGGCCGCACCCTGGACCAGGCGCCGTCGGCACCGATGACCAGATCGAAGGTCTCGGTGTGGCCGTCGTCGAACTCGGCCTTGTGGCGGCCGTCGCCGAGCGGGTGCAGCGTGCGCAGATAGCTGCCCCAGTGCACGGTTTCGGGGGCGAGGGAGTCCAGCAGCAGCCGGCGCAGCTCGCCCCGGTCGATTTCGGGGCGGTCGCCGTCGCCGGGCGCGGGGGTGTGCTGGAAGAGCACGGTCGCGGTGTGGTCGAGCAACCGCATCTCCTGGCCTTCGGGGCGGGCGAGAGCGGTGAACTCCTCGTGCAGGCCCGCTGCCCGCAGGGCCGCCTGACCGGTCGTCATATGGAGGTCCAGCGTGCCGCCTTGCGAGCGGGCACCGGCGGACGCTTCATGGTCGAAGACGGTGACGGGTACGCCGTTGCGCTGGAGGACGCGGGCACACGTCAGCCCGCCGGGGCCGGCGCCGACGATCGCGGTACGGGGAGTGGCAGAGGTCATGACGCTCCTCAGACGGGGCGGGATGGCAGCACTTCTCCCTCAGAAAAGCACAACGATTAAAAAAGCGCAATCGATACACTTTCTGAGCGACTCACCCCACGGCGAGGGATCCACGACGGGGCATCGATGACCATTCGGCCGAGTGGACAGGTGCATGAGTGGGTAGATCGCCCCTGGTCAGGGCTCCACCTGGAGCCGCCGACGAAGATTTGTCCGGCAAAAGGGACAGTTGATTATTTAACGTCGGCTCGTTTGCAGGTTTAGGCATGCCTAACCTAATGTAACGACGCGTGTCGACGATCAAACCACCTGCCACCGCACCCCCCGTGCCCGATGCGCGTCCCGCCGCGAACCTCCTGCGGCGCATCCCGCTGTTCGCGGCCGGGCTCGGTGTACTGGCGGTCTGTGTCGCCCTGAGCCTCGCCCTCGGCGCCCGGTCCGTACCGCTGTCCACCGTGTGGGACGCGCTGACCGGCACCGTCCACGGGCGGGAAGCCCTTGTGGTGACGGGACTTCGGCTGCCGCGCACGGTGGTGGCCCTCGCGGTCGGCGCCGCGCTCGGTGTCGCAGGGGCCGTAGCCCAGGGCGTCACCCGCAACGCGCTGGCCTCCCCGACGACGCTCGGCATCAACGCGGGCGCAGGCTTCGCGGTGGTCACCGCGATCTATGCACTGCATCTGACCCGGCCCGTCCAATACATCTGGTTCGCGTTCGCGGGCGCCGCGGCCGCCGCGCTGTTCGCCCAGGCCCTGGCCCGGCGCGCCGGTGACCTCGACCCGGCACGTCTCGCCCTTGGCGGCACCGTCCTCCAACTCGTCCTGCTGTCCTGGACGTGGACGATCATGCTGGCCAGCAAGCGGTCGCTGGACGAGGCCCGGTTCTGGATGGCCGGTTCGCTGGCCGAGCGCCCGCTGTCGGTGCTCTACCCGGTGCTGCCGACCCTGGCCATCGGTCTGGTTCTCGCGCTGGCCCTCGCCCCCGCCCTCAACGCGCTGGCGCTGGGCGACGATTCCGCGCAGGCGCTGGGTGTGCGGGTGGCACGGATCCGACTGGCCGGCGGCCTGGCCGTCGTGCTGCTCGCCGCCTCGGCGGTGGCCGTGGCCGGACCGCTGGCCTTCATCGGGCTGGCCGCACCGCACCTGGTCCGCCAGCTGCTGCGTACCTCCGACCACCGGGTGGTGGTGCCCGGCTGTCTGATCGCCGGCCCCCTGCTGCTGCTCACCGCCGACATCCTCGGACGGCTCGTCATCCGGCCGTCCGAACTCCAGGTCGGCATCATCAGCGCGTTCCTCGGCGCGCCGCTGCTGGCGCTGCTGGCCCGGAAGGTGGCCCGATGACCGACGTCGTACGGAGCAAGAAGCCGCTCGGCTCCCCCTCCCCCGTGGCGGCCGGACGCGGGCCCGCCCTGCGCCGTACCCCGCTGCTTGCCCTCGCCGGTGCCGTGGTGCTCGGCGTACTGGTGACGGTGTCCGTGGCCAACGGCGAGATACCACTGGCGCCCCTCGATGCGCTCAAGGGCCTGCTCGGCCTCGGCGATTCGGCGACGGTGCTGGTGGTCCAGGAGTTCCGGGCCCCGCGGATGGTCGCGGCGATCGTCGCGGGGGCGGGCCTCGCGGTGGGTGGCGCCCTGCTCCAGCGGCTCTTCCGCAATCCGCTCGCCTCCCCCGATGTGATGGGGGTGACCGGCGGTGCCTCGTTCGGCGCGGTGGCGATGCTGGCCGCCGGGGCCTCGCAGGCGCTGATGCCGCTGGCCGCGCTGGGGGGCGGGCTGCTCGCCGCGGTGCTGCTGGGGGTGTTCGGCTGGCGCTCCGGTGTCAGTGTGACGCGCCTGGTGCTGGTCGGTCTGGCCGTACAGGCGGGGCTGTCCGCCGCGGTGAGCTTCATGGTCGTCCGCTTCCCGACCGAACTCGCGGGCTCGGCCCTGCAATGGACAACAGGCTCGGTGTACGGGCGGACCTGGACCGAAGTGTGGTCCGCGGGCGGGGCGATGGCCGTGGGGCTGCTGGCCGCCTTCGCGCTGCAGCGCCGGCTCGCCGTGCTCGACCTGGGCGACGACTCGGCCGGCGCGCTGGGTCTGCGCACCCACGCCGCCCGCCTCCAGATCCTGGTCGTCGCGATCGTGCTGGCCTCGCTGGCCGCCGCGCTCACCGGCCCGGTCGCCTTCGTCGCCCTGGCCGTCCCGCACATGGTCCGGTTCCTCGCCGGGCCGCCGACCGCCGGGACGCTGGCGCTGTCCGGCCTCGCCGGGGCCGTGCTGCTGCTCGCCTCCGACCTGGTGGCGCAGTACCTGCTGCCGGTCGGCGGGCTGCCGGTCGGGGTGGTCACCGCCACGCTGGGCGCGCCATGGCTGCTGGTGCTGATGATCCGTCAGAGCAGTTCCGTCAACAGGAGTGTCCGATGACCGCCAACCAGCTCTCCACCCAGGGGCTCGACCTGCGCTACGGCGACCGGCTGATCGTCGACGGCCTCGATCTGGTGCTGCCCGGCGGTGCCGTCACCGCCGTGGTCGGCCCCAACGCCTGCGGCAAGTCGACCCTGCTGCGCGGGCTGACCCGGCTGCTGCCGCCGGCCGCCGGCACGGTCGCGCTGGACGGGGCCGATATCCACCGGATGCCGGCCCGTGCGCTGGCCCTGCGGATGGGGCTGCTCCCCCAGCAGCCGGTCACCCCCGACGCGATCACCGTCGAGGCGCTCGTGCGGCTGGGCCGCTACCCGCACCAGCGGCTGCTGAGCCCCTGGTCGGCGGCGGATCAGCAGGCGGTGGAGGAGGCGCTGCGGCGCACCGGCACTGTGGAGCTGCGCGACCAGCCCGTGGACCGGCTCTCCGGCGGCCAGCGGCAGCGCGCCTGGATCGCCCTCGCGCTGGCGCAGGACACCGAGCTGCTGCTGCTCGACGAGCCCACGACGTTCCTGGACCTGCGGCACCAGCTCGATGTCCTCGACCTGGTCGCCGCACTGCACTCCGAGGCGGGCCGCACCGTGGTGATGGTGCTGCACGACCTCGGGCAGGCGGCCCGTTACGCGGATCACCTCGTGGTCCTCAAGGACGGGAAGCTGGCCGCGGCCGGTGCCCCGGCGGACGTACTCGACGCGGAACTGGTCAAGTCCGTGTTCGACGTGGACTGCCGGGTGATCCCCGACCCCGAGACCGGCACCCCGCTGGTCGTCCCCAAGGGCAGCGCGAAACGGCACACCACCGTCTCCGCCTGACCCGCCCCGCCCCCCACACACCTCTTTTCCGCTCCCCCTAAGGAAGTTGCCCTCATGTTCAGCAGACCGACTCTCCGCGGCGCCGTCCGGCTGCCCGCCGCGCTCCTCGCCGTCGTCCTGGGCGCCGGCGCCCTCACCGCGTGCGGTGGCGGCACCTCCTCGGGCGGCGACGACGCGGCGGAGGCCGGTGCCGGCTTCCCGCGCACCGTCAAGAGCGCCGTGGGCGGCGAGGTGAAGATCCCCGCCAAGCCCAAGCGCGTGGTCGTGCTGGACACCGGTGAGCTCGACGACGTCACCATGCTCGGCATCAAGCCCGTCGGCGCGGTCTCCCCGCACATGAAGTCCGAGGGCGGCTTCCCCGCCTACCTCAAGGACGAGATCGGGGGCGTCAAGGACGTCGGTCCGCTGCTGGAGCCGAACCTCGAGAAGATCATCGCCCTCAAGCCCGATCTGATCCTGTCCTCCAAGGTCCGGCACGAGAAGATCTACGACAAGCTCAAGGCGATCGCGCCGACGGTCTTCACCGAGACCACCGGCGGCCCCTGGAAGGCCAACCTGAAGGTCCACGCCAAGGCGCTGGGCATGGAGAAGCAGGCCGACCGGAGGATGAAGGAGTACGAGGGCCGGGCCAAGGCGCTGGGCGAGGCCATCAAGAAGAAGTACCACGGCAAGATGCCCTCGGCGTCCGTGGTCCGCTTCGTCGCCGGTCCGACCCGCCTCTACCAGAAGTCCTCCTACAGCGGCGTGGTGCTGAACGACATCGGCCTGGCCCGGCCGAAGTCGCAGAGCTCCACCGACCCGGTCAAGACGATGCTCGACGTCAGCCCGGAGCAGATCGACAAGGCCGACGCCGACCTGGTGTTCGTGACCGTCGCGGACGCGCCGGACAAGACCCAGCAGAAGGACGTCACGTCCAACCCGGTCTGGAAGGACCTGCCGGCCGTCAAGAACCACAAGGTCTTCACCATGCCCGACGAGACCTGGATGTCCGGCATCGGGATCCAGGCCGCCGAGCACATGCTCGCCGACGTGGCGAAGTCCACCGGCGTGCCGCTGCCCAAGGGCTGACACACCCGCGGAGGGGGTGGGCCGCCGTCCCCACGGCCCGCCCCCGCCCGCGATGTCCCCCCGCACCACCCTTGATCCTGAAGGACCCCGCCCATGCGGCTGTATCTGCTCGCTCTCAACCCCACCGACTCGGTCACCGAGGGATTCCTCCCCGCCGCCGCCCGCCTAGGTCTGGATGTCACCCTGCTGACGGACCAGCCCGAGGCACACCGGCGCAACAGTCCCCGGACCGAGGTCCAGGAGTGCGACGTCCATGATTTCCGCGCCGTCATCACCCGCATAGCCACGCACCACCCGGCCGCCGCGGTCTTCACCAACAGCGACCATCTGCAGACCCAGGCGGCCCTGGCCGCGGAGTACTTCGGACTGCCCGGCAAGGACTGGCGGGCCGCGCTGCGCGCCAAGAACAAGGCCGAGATGCGCCGCCACCTCGCCGCGTCCGGCGCCGACACCGTACGGTCCGCGGAGCTCGCCCCCGGCCAGGACCCCTCCGCGCTCACCGCCGCGGCACTGCCCTACCCCTGTGTCGTCAAGCCCCGCGAGGGCGTGGCCAGCGAGGATGTGATGCTGGCCGCCGGCCCCGGGGAACTGGTGGCGCGCGCCGAGGAGATACAGGCGCGGCGGCCGCAGGCGGCGCTGGTCGCCGAGGAGTTCCTTGCCGGCGAGCTCTACACCCTGGAGACCCTCGGCGACGGTCGGCTGCGCCACGTCCTGGGCGGTTTCCACACCACCCTCTCCGCGCCGCCGGCCTTCATCGAGGAGCGGCACGACTTCGTCGCCGCCCACCCGGGGCCCGTCGTCGAACAGGTACTGGCCCAACTCGACGCGCTGGGCGTGGGGTTCGGCGCCTGCCACACGGAGTTCGTGGTGCACGAGGGCCGGGCGCGGCTCATCGAGGTGAACTACCGCGTCATCGGCGACCAGTGCGATCTGCTGCTCGCCCAGGTCCTGGGCATCGAGCTGTTCGAGCACGTCCTCCGTACGCATCTGGGCGAGCCGCTGCCCGCCGATCTCGGGGCGCGGCAGGACGGCGTGGGCCGGGTGGAGTACGCCCTCGCCGACCGGGCCGGGACGCTCACCGCCGCGCCCGCCGCCACGGACCGCGAGACGGACGGCGTACGGCTGGCCTACCGGCCGCTGCGCGCGGTCGGGGCCGAACACCCGCTGTACCGCACCAACCGCGACTACCTCGGCGTGCTGCGGGCCACCGGCACCGACCGGAGCGCCCTGGACCGGGTCGCGGACGGCTTCTTCGGCGCCGAGCGCTGGGAGATCTCGTCATGACCGTCTCCCCCGGCCTCCTCGCCGACCCGACCGGGCAGGGAACGGCCGGCACCGCCGAGGAGTCCGAGCTGCTGCTGCGGGTGCTGAGCGCGCTGCTGCGCGAGGACGTCGTCGGTCTGCGCACCCACGGCACGCTGCTGGAGCGGCCGGACGGCCGCTGGCTGCGGCTGGCCGCCGACCCGGCGGCCGGAGCCCTGCTGCTGCCGCTGGGCACGGACGGCTACCAGAGCGTGCACGCGGCCCGGCTGCCGCTGCTCGTCCGCGAATCCGACGGTGCCCGCCTCACCTCGGTCGACGACGTTCTCACCGCCCTGCGCACGCTCGCCGACCCGGCCGACCAGCCCGGCTTCGACGCCTTCGCCGAGGAGTGCCGCCAGACCCTGGCGACGATGCGGCTGCACACCCGCACCCGGGACGAGGTGGACCGTACGCTGACGGAGCGTCATGGCGAGTCCGACACCTGGCGGGGACTGGACGGCGGCCTGGCGTACGACACCCTCGCCGCGCGCCTCGACCACCCCGTCTACCCGACCTCGCGGGGCCGCTCCGGCCTGGACGAGACGCAACTGCGTACCTATGCACCGGAGTTCCGCCCGGACTTCGCGCTGCGCTGGCTGGCCGTACCGCGCACCGCGATGACCGTCGCGGGCGGCACCGCGGCGCTGCCCGGCTGCTGGCCGACGCCGGCGGAGCTGGATCTGCCGTACCTCGACGACAGCCATCTCGCCCTCCCCGTCCACCCGTTGACGCTCGGCGACGCGCTGCACGAGGCGCTGCGCGAGACCGGTCTGGAGCAGGAGGCGGTGCTGTCCGGGCGCGCAGTGCTCGGCGCGGTGCCGACGCTGTCGATGCGGACCGTGGCGCTGGACGCCGACCCCCGGCTGCATCTGAAGCTGCCGCTGGCCACCGCCACACTGGGGCTGCGCAACCGGCGCACCATCAAGCCGCGCACCCTCGTCGACGGCGCGGCGGGCCAGCGGCTGCTGGAGCAGGTGATCGCCCGCGAGCCACGGTTCGCACAAACGATTCTTCAGGCCGACGAGACGGTGTACGCGCACGCCGGCCACGAGCTGCTCGCCGTGCTGTGCCGGCGCTACCCGGCCGGGCTGGAAGGCAGCGCCGTGGTCCCGATGGCCGCGCTGCTGGGCCGGGCGCCCGGCGGACGGCTGGTGATCGACGAGCTCGCCGACCGTTTCTACGGCGGTGACCCGCTGGCGCTGCTGGACGCCTGTCTGACCCTGCTCTTCGACTGGCAGACCACCCTGTTCGGCTACGGCTTCGGCCTGGAGTCGCATCAGCAGAACATCTCGCTGGTACTGGACCAGGGGGCGCACGGCACCCGGCTGCGGCTGCTGTTCAAGGACAACGACGCGCCGCGCATCAACGCCGTACGGCTGCGGGAGACCCTGGGCGACGACGCCCCGGACCCCGAGGACTTCGCCGATCCGCGGATCTTCGCGGACCACGACCGGCCGGTGCTGGACCTGTTCACCACCATCACCGTCCATCTGTGCGCGGGCTCCTACGCCTTCGGGCTGGCGCAGCACGGACGGGCGCCGCAGGACCGGCTGCTGGGCCTGGTCCGCGACCGGCTCGCCGAGGCCGTCGAACGGCTGGGCACCGCACCGGGCGAGCCGGGCGCCGCGCTGCGCGCGCACGTCCTGGACGCCCCGCGGCTGCCGGTCAAGGCGATGGTCAGCGCCGGCACCCTGCTGTCCAAGGAACGGTCCGGCGCGGCCGACATCAACAAGCACTACACCACCGGCCCCAACTATCTGCTGCCGATGGGGACTTCCCGATGAGCCCGCTGAAAACCGCCGCCTCCCCACGGGTCGACGCGTCCGCCGTCGAGACCAAGGTCCGCCCGGGTATCGGCCGCCGCCAGGTGTACGCCGTGGCCGGCTGCTACTTCGTGGCGTCGTTCGCCGCGCTGGGCCTGCCGCCGTACCTCACCGAGATCCTGCCCGAGCTGGGCGACGGCGCCGCCCGCTGGGCCGGTCTGCTCTACATCGTGCCCACCATCTTCGGCGCCATCGGGGCGCCGCTGTGGGGGCGGCTCGCCGACCGGTTCGGCCGCAAACGGCTGCTGCTGCGCGCGCAGTTGGGGCTCGCCGCGGCGTTCCTGCTGGCGGGCTGGGCCGACTCGATCGGCACCTTCGCCACCGCCCTGGTGATCCAGGGCGTGCTGGGCGGCACCTTCGCCGCGTCGAACGGCTATCTGGGGGCGGCGCTGGAGGGCCATGCGCTCTCCCGGGCACTGACCCTGATGCAGGGCAGTGCCCGCGCGGCGCTGGTGTGCGCGCCGATCGTGGTCGGCTCGCTGACGCCGTGGCTCTCGCCGCACCGCCAGTACGCGCTGCTGGCCGTGCTGCCGCTGGCCGCCGCGGCGATGCTGGCGGCGCTCCCGGAGCCCCCGCGGTCCCGGCCCGCAACGCCGCAGGCCACCACCGCGGAGGCCGAAGCGGACGGAACGCCGGTGGTCGAGGCCGCCGCAGAGCCCTCCGGGCGCGCCCCGGCCGCTTCCCTGCGGGCCCTGTACGCCATCGAGTTCGCGTTCGTCTTCTCCACCGTCATCTCCTTCCCGTACCTGATCGCCCTCATCAAGGAGCGCATACCGGGCACCGGCCCGATGGTGTCCGGGATCCTGTTCGCCCTGCCGCACATGTGCTACCTGATCGCGGCGATCCCGGTGCACTCCCTCTTCCGCGGCCGGCCCCGGCTCGGCATCGCGCTCGGCTTCGGCTGTATCGCGCTCGGCCTGGCCGGGCACGGCATCGCCGACTCGCTCACCTCGTTCGTCGCGATGCGTCTGGTGCTCGGCGCCGGCCTCACCCTGGGCCTGGTCTGTATGTCGGTGCTGGCCGCCGACTGCGCCAAGGGCCGTGCCCCCGGCGGGCTGTTCGGCTCGATCGAATTCTTCTCCAAGGCCGGCGCGGTCGCCGCCGGCGTGGCCGCCGCGGCCGGAAACGACTGGTTCGGCCCCACCGCACCCGTCCTGACCGGCACCGCGATAGCGCTGGTCACCGTGCTGGCGACGGCCCTCCCCCGCCTTCCCCGTACTCTCCGCACCCGCAGGAGCCTTCGATGCCCTCGCTGACCAACTCCCCCGCCGCCCCGGCCTGCGCCACCCCCGCCGGCCTGCCCACCGCGGACCAGGCCGTGGCGCACACCCTGCTCAACTGCCTGCTGCGGGAGGTGTCGGGGCCCGAGCACCAGACCGCCGTCGACCACGGCCGGCTGCTGCTGCGGCTGCCGCGGCGCGGAGTGCTGCTGCGCGTCGCGCTGCGCCGTACCTCGCTGCTCGGCGCGCACCGGTTCACCGGCCCGGTGTCCGAACAGACCGCCGACGGCTGGGCCGAGGTCGGCTGGCACCGGCTGGCCGAGTACGTGCATGCCGAGCTCTCGCTGCGGACCGGGGTGCGCAACGAGGAGTTCCTCGCGCAGATCGCCTCCAGCCACCAGGCCGTCTCCGCCGCGCTGGCCACCCGTACGGAGCAGCGCCCGGCCGCCGGGGGGACCGTCGCCCAGGCCCCGCAGTCCGGCGCGGAGGTCTGGCAGGCCGCCTACGTCGCCTCCGAGCAGTCGCTGGTCCTCGGCCACCGCTTCCACCCGACCCCCAAGGCCCGCACCGGCGACCCCGCCTCCTGGCAGTCGTACGCCCCCGAGGCCGGGGCCGTCTTCCCGCTGCTGCTGCTCGCCGTACGCGAGGAGCTGATCGCCGAGGAGGTGTCCGCCGACGGCGCCACGGGCCCGCTGGACGCGCTGCACACCGACGTCCCGGACGGCTACCGGCTGCTGCCCGTACACCCCTGGCAGTACGAGCTGCTGCGCGACCACACGGGTCTGCAAGAGGCGCTGGACCGCGACGACATCCGCGTCCTGGGCAGCAGCGACACGCCGTTCGCGGCCACCGCGTCCGTGCGCACGCTCTACGACGGCGAGGCGTTCCTCAAGTTCAGCCTGAACGTCCGGATCACCAACTGCCTGCGGAAGAACGCCAGTTACGAGTTGTCCGGGGCGGTGGCCCTCACCCGGCTGCTGGCGCCGGCGCTCACCGATCTCGCCACCCGGTTCCCCGGCGCCGCGGTGCTCCGGGAGCCCGCCTACCGCAGTCTGGCGCTGCCCGGCGCCGACGGCCGCCCGGACACCGAGCTGCTCGAAGGGTTCGGTGTCATCGTCCGCGAGGGCCTGTCCCAGCCGCTGCTGCCGGGCACCACCCCGCTGCTGGCCGCCGCCGTCGCCGACGAGTACCCCACCAGCCCGGCCCATGTCTCCCGCCTCCTGGACGGGGCCGGACCGCAGGCCGCGCTGGAGTGGTGGGCCGCCTACCTCAATCTGCTGCTGCCGCCGGTGCTCGCCGCCTACTTCGACCACGGCCTGGTGCTGGAGCCGCATCTGCAGAACGTGCTGGTCTGTGTCGACGGCGACGGGATGCCCGCACAGGTCCTCTTCCGTGACCTGGAGGGCACCAAGCTCGTCCCCGAGCACCACACCGAGCTGCTGGCCTCGCTGCCCGAGCAGGTCGCCGGACCGATGACCTACGACGCCCAGCGCGGCTGGGACCGCGTCGTGTACTGCCTGCTGGTCAACCACGTCGCCGAGATGCTCGCCGCACTCGCCGATCTGCACCCGGACACCGAGACGGAGCTGTGGGCGCAGGTGCGGCGCACCCTCCAGACCCACGCGGACCGGTACGGCTGCCCGCCGCGGCTGGCCGCCCTGCTGGCCGGCGTCCCGCTGCCCGCCAAGGCCAACCTGCTCACCCGCTGGGAGCGCAAGGCCGACCGCGAGGCCGGCTACGTCCTGCTGCCCTCGCCGCTGGCCGAGGCCGTTCTGTCGGGCGCCGGGCGCACCGACGACACCACCCCCTGGAGCGCACGATGACCACTCCCGCCCCCGCCCTCACCGCGGACGTCCGCGACCGCGCCCGCTCCCTCTCCCCCGAGGAACTGCCCGCCTACCTCTACGACCTGACGGCGCTGCGCGCGCACCTGGCCGAGGTGCGGGCCGCGCTGCCCGAGCGCGTCGAGCTGTACTACGCGGCCAAGGCCAACCCCGAGCCGGAGATCCTGGAGGCGCTGCGCCCGTACGTGGACGGCTACGAGGTCTCCTCGGGCGGCGAGCTGGCGCATGTCGGCAAGGCCGTGCCGGGCGCGCCGCTCGCCTTCGGCGGACCGGGCAAGACGCCCGCCGAGGTCGCGCAGGCGCTGGAGCTGGGTGTGCAGCGCTTTCATGTGGAGAGCGTGTACGAGCTCCGCATGCTCGCGAACCTGGCCGCCCGGCTCGCCCCACAACGCCGTATCGCGGTGCTGGCCCGCTTCAACCTGCCGGTCGACGACGGCTCCCTGGACGGCAGTTCGCTCGCCATGGGCGGCCGCCCGACCCCCTTCGGTCTGGACCCCGCACAGGCCGGTGAGGTCGTCGCCCTGCTCACCGACGGCAGCTACCCGCAGCTCGAACTCCGCGGTATCCACGCCCACTTGGCCAGCGGGCTGGAGGCACCCGAGCAGCTCGCCGTGTCGGAGGCCATCGTGACGTGGGCGGCCGAGCTGGCCGCACAGCACCGGATCCCGCTCTCCGAGGTGACCATCGGCGGCGGGATGGCCGTCGACTACGCCGCCCCGGAGCGCCGGTTCGACTGGACGGCCTACGGTGCGGGCCTGGCCCGGCTCGCCGCCGCCCACCCCGGCTTCACCCTGCGCATCGAGCCGGGGCGCGCGCTCACCGCGTACTGCGGCTGGTACGCCACCGAGGTGCTGGATGTGAAGCACAGCCACGGCGAGGAGTTCGCCGTGGTCCGCGGCGGCACCCACCATCTGCGCACCCCCGCGACCAAGGGCCATGACCAGCCCTGCACGGTGCTGCCGTCCGAGGCGCCCTGGCCGCACCCCTGGCCGCGGTCGGCGGCACAGGGCGGCCTGGTCACCGTCACCGGCCAGCTGTGCACCCCCAAGGACGTCCTCGCCCGCAACGTCCCGGCACCGGGGCTGCGGGCCGGTGACCGGGTGGTGTTCGGGGTCGCCGGGGCCTACGCCTGGAACATCTCGCACCACGACTTCCTGATGCACCCGCGCCCCGGATTCCACTTCCTCGGCGCCACGGAGCCCGGCGCGGCAGAGGAGGCCTGAGATGCTGCGCCCCAACGAGGTCCGGCAAAAGCTCGGTGCGGGCGAGGAGGTGTACGGGCTCTTCAGCACGCTTCCCGAGCCCACGATGGTCGAGATGATCGGCTGCGCCGGCTATGACTTCGTCATCCTGGACACCGAGCACACCCTCGTCGACCCGCAGCGGCTGGAGAACCTCATCAGGGCCGCCGAGACGACCGGGCTCACGCCCTTCGTCCGGGTTCCCGAGGCCGATCCCGGTGCCGTGCTGCGCGCCCTGGACGCCGGGGCGATGGGCATCGTCGTCCCGCACGTACGCGGGCGCGCGGACATCGACGCCACGCTCCGCGCCGCCCGCTACGCGCCCGAGGGCATGCGCTCCCTCAACGGGGGACGGGGTCCCGGCTTCGGCCGTATCGACCCGGCCGAGTACATCCGCCGGGCCAACGCGGAGATCATGGTCGTGGCGCTCCTGGAGGACGCCGAGGGCGTGGAGGCGATCGACGAGATCCTCGCCCCCGGCGGCGTCGACCTCGTCCTGCCCGGCCCCGGGGACCTCTCCCAGTCCTACGGAGTCCCCTGGCAGGTCCGCCACCCCCGCGTCCAGGAGGCCGTCCGCACCCTGCGCGGCGCCTGCGCCCGCCACTCCGTTCCCTTCTGTGCCATGTCCACCACGCCGGAGCGCCGCGCCGAGTGGCGCGCCGACGGCGTCACGGCCTTCGTCCTGGGCGAGGACCGTGAGCTGGCGGCGCGTGCGCTGCGCGCGCACCGGGAGCGGACCGCCGGGCGGGAGTGACGGCAACTCCATCGGCGGTACCTGCGCGGGCTCCGGGCGGGTAACTGATGACCGGGTAACCGATCGTCCGAAGGAGCTGAGCGGTACATGGCCCAGAACACGGCATTCATCATCGCGGGAGCGGGGCTGGCCGGCGCGAAGGCCGCGGAGACGCTGCGCGCGGAAGGCTTCGAGGGCCCCGTGGTGCTGCTGGGGGACGAGACCGAGCGTCCCTACGAGCGTCCTCCGCTGTCCAAGGGCTATCTCCTGGGCACCACGGAGAAGGAAAAGGTGTACGCCCATCCGCCGCAGTGGTACGCCGACCACGAGGTCGATCTGCGCCTGGGCAACGCCGTCACCGCCATCGACCCGGCCGGCCACGAGGTGACCCTCGCCGACGGCAGCCGGCTGGGCTACGCCAAGCTGCTGCTGGCCACCGGCTCCACACCGCGCCCGCTGCCGGTGCCCGGCGCCGACCTCGACGGGGTCCACACGCTGCGGCGCCTGGCGGACAGCGACCGCCTCAAGGAGGTCTTCCGGACCGCGTCCCGGATCGTGGTGATCGGCGGCGGCTGGATCGGTCTGGAGACCACGGCCGCGGCGCGCGCAGCCGGGGTCGAGGTGACCGTGCTGGAGGCGGCGCCGCTGCCCCTGCTGGGGGTGCTGGGCCGCGAGGCCGCCCAGATCTTCGCCGATCTGCACACCGAGCACGGCGTCGCGCTGCGCTGCGGCACCCAGGTCACGGAGATCACCGGTACGGACGGTGCGGTGGACGGGGTACGGCTGGCCGACGGCACCCGTATCGCGGCGGACGCGGTCATCGTCGGCGTCGGGATCACCCCCAACAGCGAGCCGGCCGCCGAGGCCGGGCTCAAGGTCGACAACGGTGTCGTCGTGGACGAGCGGCTGTGTTCCTCCCACCCCGACGTCCACGCCGCCGGCGATGTCGCCAACGCCTACCACCCCCTCCTGGGCCGGCACCTCCGCGTCGAACACTGGGCGAACGCCCTCCACCAGCCGCAGACCGCCGCCAAGGCCATGCTGGGCCAGGAGGTCCGCTACGACCGGCTGCCGTACTTCTTCACCGACCAGTACGACCTGGGCATGGAGTACACCGGGTACGTCGGGCCGGAGGGCTATGACCGGGTCGTCTTCCGCGGCGACACCGGCACCCGTGAGTTCATCGCCTTCTGGCTCTCCGGCGGCCGGGTGCTGGCCGGGATGAATGTGAACGTCTGGGACGTCACCGAGCCGATCCGGGCCCTGGTGGCGAGCGGGCGGGCCGTGGACCCCGGGCGGCTCGCCGATCCGGACGTGCCGCTGGCGGATCTGGTCCCCTGAGCGGCGGCCGGCGGCTGTTCTCACGCGGCGCCGCGGGTGACTGTGTGGGCGCCGTAACGACGGTTGATCTCTTGACGTGACACCTGGTTAACGGGCGATTCCTACCGTGGAGCGGAACATCCGACCACGAAGGGGACCGCCCGTGACCGCACCGGAAACGCCGGCAGAGAGCATCACGCAGGTGCGCACGGCGTGCTCGTACTGCGGTGTCGGCTGCGGGATCGTGCTGGATGTCGGGACGGGCCCGGACGGGCGGCGGACGGTGCGCAAGGCGGCCGGCGACAAGGCGCACCCGGCGAACGGCGGACGGCTGTGCACGAAGGGCGCGACCAGCGCCGAGCTGCTCGCCGCGCCGGGGCGGCTGTCGACCGCCCTGGTGCGCGCGGACCGCGGCGACGAGCCGGTGGCCGAGGCGATGGAAACGGCGGTCAAGCGGACCGCCGCGCGGCTGCGCGAGATCGTCGACGAGCACGGCCCGGACGCCCTCGCCCTCTACGTCTCCGGTCAAATGACCCTGGAGGCCCAGTACTTGGCGAACAAGCTCGCCAAGGGGTTTGTGCGCACCCGGCACATCGAGTCCAACTCCCGGCTGTGCATGGCGAGCGCGGGCAGCGGCTACAAGCTGTCGCTGGGCGCGGACGGCCCGCCCGGCTCGTATCAGGACTTCGAGCATGCCGACGTCTTCTTCGTCATCGGCTCGAACATGGCCGACTGCCATCCGATCCTCTTCCTGCGGATGATGGAACGGGTCAAGGCGGGCGCCAAGCTGATCGTGGTCGATCCACGGCGCACCGCGACCGCGGCCAAGGCCGATCTGTTCCTTCAGATCGCGCCCGGTACGGATCTGGCGCTGCTGAACGGCCTGCTGCACCTGCTGGTCGAGAACGGCGCCGTCGACGCGGAGTTCATCGCCGAGCACACCGAGGGCTGGGAGGCGATGCCGGACTTCCTCCGGGACTATCCGCCCGCGACCGTCGCGGAGATCACCGGGATACCGGAGGACGGCCTGCGCCGGGCCGCGGAGTGGATAGCGGCCGCGGGCGACTGGATGAGCTGCTGGACCATGGGCCTGAACCAGAGCACCCATGGCACCTGGAACACCAACGCACTGATCAACCTGCATCTGGCGACCGGGGCGATCTGCCGCCCCGGCAGCGGCCCGTTCTCGCTCACCGGCCAGCCCAACGCGATGGGCGGCCGCGAGATGGGCTACATGGGGCCGGGCCTGCCCGGCCAGCGCTCGACGCTGGTGGACGGGGACCGGGCCTTCGTCGAGGAGCTGTGGGGACTGGAGGCGGGCGCGCTGCGGGCGGACGGGCCCGGCCAGGGCACCGTCGAGATGTTCCGGCAGATGGCGGACGGGGACATCAAGGCGTGCTGGATCATCTGCACCAACCCCGTCGCCTCGGTCGCCAACCGCCGGACGGTCATCGAGGGGCTGGAGGCGGCCGAGTTCGTCGTCTCGCAGGACGTGTTCGCGGAGACCGAGACCCATGCGTACGCCGATGTGGTGCTGCCGGCCGCCATGTGGGCCGAGACCGAGGGCGTGATGGTCAACTCGGAGCGCAATCTGACGTTGGTGCGGCAGGCCGCCGACCCCCCGGGCGAGGCCTGGCCGGACTGGCGGATCATCGCCCGGATCGCCTGCGAGATGGGGTACGAGGACGCCTTCGGCTACGAGAGCGCGGAGGAGATATTCGAGGAGATCAAGCGCGCCTGGAACCCGCAGACCGGCTATGACCTGCGCGGGGTGAGCTATGAGCGGCTGCGGCAGGCCCCCGTGCAGTGGCCCAGCGCGGCCGCCGACGGGCCCGACCGCAATCCGCTGCGCTACCTCAACGACGGTGTCAGCCAGACCCTGGACGAGCGGCCGGACGGCACCCGCCCCCGGCTGTCCTTCCCCACCGCCAGTGGCCGGGCCGTGTTCTTCGCCCGTCCGCACCTTCCGGCGGCCGAGCTGCCCGACGACGACTTCCCGTATGTGCTCAACACCGGCCGGCTGCCGCACCAGTGGCACACCCTGACCAAGACCGGCAAGGTCGCCAAGCTGAACAAGCTCAACCCCGGTCCCTTCGTGGAGCTCCACCCGCAGGACGCCCGGGCGCTGGGCATCGCGGAGGGCGACACGGTCGAGGTCGCCTCGCGGCGCGGCCGGGCGGTGCTGCCCGCCGTACTGACCGACCGGGTGCGGCCCGGGAACTGCTTCGCGCCGTTCCACTGGAACGATCTGTTCGGCGAGTACCTCAGCGTCAATGCGGTGACCCATGACGCGGTCGACCCGGTCTCCTTCCAGCCCGAGTTCAAGGTGTGTGCGGTCTCGCTGGCGAGGGTCGCGGGCGAGGCGGGAGGCGGGCACGGCGGGGCGGGCACGGCGCACACGGGCGGCGCGCCCGGGGCCGGTGCGAGCCAGGGCTCCGGTGCCTTCCCGGGCTCCGGTGCGGGCCAGGACAGCAGTACGGGCCCTGGCTCCGGTACGGGCGGCGCGGTCGGGGTGCTGGCCGGGATGTTCCAGCTCGCCGACACCGCCCCGCCGGTGCTGGCCGAGCACGAACGCCGCTACCTCTCCGGCTTTCTCGCCGGGCTGGGCTCCGGTCCCACCGCGGGCACGCCCGTACTGCCCGACCGTGCGCCCTTCGGTCCGGAGAGCGCCCTGTGGGTCAACGGCGTGCTGGCCGGGATGTTTTCGCGCACACCGGCCCGGCCGGCCACCGCACCGGACCCGGCGGACGCCCCCGCCGAAGCGGCCGGTGACACGCCCGCCCGTACGGTCCTCGTGCTGTGGGCCTCACAGACCGGCAACGCGGAGGAGGTCGCCGCCGACACGGCCCGGCGGCTCAAGGGCAGCGGCCGGGAAGCGAAGCTGCTGAGCATGGCCGACAGCGCGCCGGCCGCCCTGCCGCCCGGCGCCGATCTGCTCCTGGTCACCAGCACCTTCGGTGACGGCGACGCCCCCGACAACGGGACCGGCTTCTGGGAGACCCTCAGCGCACCGGACTCCCCGCGGCTGGACGGGGTGCGCTACTCCGTCCTCGCGCTGGGCGATTCCTCGTACGACGACTTCTGCGGCCACGGCCGCCGGCTGGACACCCGGCTCGCCGAACTGGGCGCGGTGCGGCTGGTGCCGCGTACGGACTGCGAACCGGACTACGAGCAGCCTGCGGGGCAGTGGCTCGATCGGGTGCTCACCGCCCTGGAGGCCGACGCGGAGCGGGGCGGCGGGACACAGCGCGGCACCCCGGGGGAGGCGGGCGCCGCCGCACCGGGTGCGGCACCGGCTCCCGAGGCGCCGGCCCCCACCCGCCCCTCCAAGGCCGCACCCGCCGCCGCCCGTCTCGTCGGCAACCAGCTGCTCAGCCGTGCCGGGGCCACCAAGGAGGTGCGGCAGTTCACCTTCGACACCAGGGACGGCAACGGCACACCGCTGGCGTACGAGGCGGGCGACGCGCTCGGCGTGCTGCCGCGGAACTGCCCGGACCTGGTCGCGGAGTGGCTGGCCGTCACCGGACTCGACCCCGCCGCCACCGTCGACCTCACGGGCCTGGGCACGGTGCCGCTGGGCGAGGCCCTGCACCGCCATCTGGACATCGCCAAGATCACCCCCGGACTCCTCCGGCTCGTTGCCGAACGCACCGGTGACCGGGCCCTCAAGAAGCTGCTGCGGCCCGACAACAAGGGCGAGCTGGCCCAGTGGGCCTGGAGCCGGCAGGCGGTCGACGTCCTCGCCGAACACCCCGTCCGGGCCGGCGCGGCGGAGTGGGCCGACGTCCTCACCCGTCTCCAGCCCCGGCTCTACTCCATCTCGTCGAGCCCGCTGACCGATCCCGCTCTCGTGCGTCTGACGGTCTCCGTGGTCCGCTACGAGAACCGCCGGGGGCGTCCGCGCAAGGGTGTGGCCTCCACGTTCCTGGCCGATGCGGAATCCAACAGCCCGGTGCCCGTGTTCGTGCAGCGCGCCGCCCATTTCCGTCCGCCGGCCGATCCGGCCACCCCGATGGTGATGGTGGGCCCCGGCACCGGTGTCGCCCCCTTCCTCGGCTTCCTGGAGGAACGGCGGGCACTCGGCCACCGCGCCCCCAACTGGCTCTTCTTCGGCGAGCAGCGCCGCGCCACGGACTTCTACCACGAGGAGGAACTCGGCCGGCTGTGCAGCGACGGCCTGCTCACCCGGCTGGACACCGCCTTCTCCCGCGATCAGCGCGCCAAGGTCTACGTCCAGGACCGGATGCGCGAGCACGGCGCCCAGCTGTGGTCCTGGCTCCAGGACGGTGCCCATTTCTATGTGTGCGGTGAGGCGTCCCGTATGGCCAAGGACGTCGACCGGGCACTGCGGGACATCGCCGTCGCGCACGGCGGTCTGGCGGAGGAGGCGGCGGCCGGCTACGTCAAGCAGCTCGCCGCCGAGAAGCGCTACGTACGCGACGTGTACTGAGGAACCTGCCGACGCGGGGCCCGGTGGGCACGGACGGCCGTGTGCGTTCACGTCATGAACGGAGCGCTTCGTGAACGCGCCTTCAGATTTTTTTCTCGAACGGGCCGACGACGTGCATTGGACGGACGATGGTGAGGAAGGAGAGCCCCATGACCTTGAAAACTGTCCCCGCCATGACCACCAAACCGACGCCCAGGGAGCCCGGCGCCGTGCCGAGCGAGCCGGAGCACGCGCCGCGTGACCCGGTCCCGGCCGAGCCGGAGCCGGAGGAGCCGGGCCCGAACCCCGAGGAGCCCCCGGGTGCGGAGCCGGGCGACCACCCGGCCCCCGAGCCGCCCGACTGAACCGGAACCTCCCCGGTTGCAGGCCCTGCGCACCCACAGCAAGGTGGATGGAATGGTGCATGTCGGATACACAATGATGACCGAACAGGCCGGGCCCCGGGCGCTGGTGGAGCATGTGGTGGGCGCCGAGCGGGCCGGCTTCGACTTCTCGGTGACCTCCGACCACTACTTCCCGTGGCTGGCCTCCCAGGGCCACTCCCCGTACGCCTGGAGCGTGCTGGGCGCCGCGGCGCAGGCGACCACCCGCATCCCGCTGATGACCTACGTGACCTGCCCGACGACCCGCTACCACCCCGCCGTCATCGCCCAGAAGGCCGCGACCATGCAGCTGCTCTGCGGCGGCCGGTTCCGGCTGGGGCTCGGCTCCGGCGAGAACCTCAATGAGCACGTGGTGGGTGCGGGGTGGCCCCCCGCACCCGTACGGCTGGACAAGCTGGCCGAGGCGATCGAGATCATCCGGGCGCTGTTCCGCGGCGAGGAGGTCACCCACCACGGCACCCACTTCGACGTGGTGCACGCCAGGCTCTGGGATCTGCCCGAGGTGCTGCCGCCGATCGGGGTGGCCGTCTCGGGCCCCCGGTCCTGTGAGATCGCGGGCCGTCTGGGTGATCTGGTCATCGCCACCGAGCCCAAGGGCGAGCTGCTGACCGCCTTCGACCGGCACGGCGGCCAGGACAAACCGCGGATCGGCCAGCTGCCGGTCTGCTACGACCCCGACCGCAAGGCGGCCCTTGCGCGGGCCCACGAGCAGTTCCGCTGGGCGGTCGGCGGCTGGCGGGTCAACGCCGAGCTGCCGGGCCCGGCCGGATTCGACGCGATGACGGAGTTCGTACGGCCCGAGGACGTCGCGGAGGCCTTCCCGTGCGGCGACGACGTCGGCCGCTTCGTCGACGCGGTACGCGCCTATGTGGACGCGGGCTTCACGGAGGTCGCCCTGGTCCAGATCGGCGGCGCGCACCAGGAACCGTTCCTGGAGTGGGCCGAGGCCGAGCTGCTGCCCGCCCTGCGCACGCTGTGAACGCCCGTTGCACGCCACCGTGACAGGGAGATGAGCATGCAGGATGCGGAAAACCCGGCAGGGGCGGGAACGAGCGGGGCACCGGCGGGGCCGGGGCCCCTGGACGCCGCCGAGCTGCGCCGTCTCGACGCGCACTGGCGGGCCGCCAACTACCTGGCCGTCGGGCAGATCTATCTGATGGCCAATCCGCTGCTGACGGCGCCGCTGCGCCCCGAGCACATCAAGCCGCGGCTGCTGGGCCACTGGGGCACCTCGCCCGGCCTGAACCTGGTCCACACCCACCTCAACCGCGTCATCAAGGCCCGCGAACTGGACGCCCTGTGCGTGTGGGGGCCGGGGCACGGCGGCCCCGCCGTGGTGGCCAACTCCTGGCTGGACGGCACGTACGCGGAGACCTATCCCGATGTCAGCCGGGACGGCGAGGGCATGGCCCGGCTGTTCCGGCAGTTCTCGTTCCCCGGCGGGGTACCCAGCCATGTCGCGCCGGAGACGCCGGGCTCGATCCACGAGGGCGGCGAGCTGGGCTACTCCCTGACCCACGCCTACGGCGCGGCGTTCGACAACCCGGAGCTGTTCGTCGCCTGTGTGGTCGGCGACGGCGAGGCGGAGACCGGGCCGCTCGCCGCGTCCTGGCACGCCACGAAGTTCCTGGACCCGGTGCACGACGGCGCCGTGCTGCCCGTCCTGCATCTCAACGGCTACAAGATCGCCAACCCGACGGTGCTCGCCCGGATCCCGCGGGACGAGCTGGATGCGCTGCTGCGCGGCTACGGCCATGACCCGATCCATGTCACCGGCGACGATCCGGCGGCGGTCCACCAGGAGATGGCCGCCGCCATGGACAGCGCACTGGACCGGATCGCCGCCATCCAGCGCCGGGCCCGCACCGAAGGGGTGACCGAGCGCCCCCGCTGGCCCATGATCGTGCTGCGGACCCCCAAGGGCTGGACCGGCCCGCACGAGGTCGACGGGCAGCCCGTCGAAGGCACCTGGCGCGCCCACCAGGTCCCGCTGCCGGGCGTACGCGAGAACGCCCAGCATCTGCGGCAGCTGGAGGACTGGCTGCGCTCGTACCGGCCGGACGAGCTGTTCGACGACGAGGGCCGGCCGCGTCCGGAGGTCCTCGCCTGTGTGCCCGAGGGGTCGCACCGGCTGGGCGCCTCGCCGCACGCCAATGGCGGTCTGCTGCTGCGCGATCTGCCCGTCCCGCCGCTGGAGCGGTACGCGGTGGAGGTGACCAAGCGCGGCAGCGAGCTGCACGAGCCGACCCGGGTGCTGGGCGGGCTGCTGGCGGCGGTCATGGAGGCCACCGCGGAGCGCCGTGACTTCCGTGTCGTGGGCCCCGACGAGACCGCGTCCAACCGCCTGGAGGCGCTCTACGAGGCCACCGGCAAGGCCTGGCAGGCACAGACGCTCGGCACCGACGAGCATCTCGCGCGCGACGGCCGGGTCATGGAGGTGCTCTCCGAGCACCTGTGCCAGGGGTGGCTGGAGGGCTATCTCCTCACCGGCCGGCACGGGCTCTTCTCCAGCTACGAGGCGTTCGCGCACATCGTCGACTCCATGGTCAACCAGCACATCAAATGGCTGCGGACCGCGCGCCGGCTGCCCTGGCGGCGTCCCATCGCCTCACTGAACTACCTGCTCACCTCCCATGTCTGGCGGCAGGACCACAACGGCTTCTCGCACCAGGACCCCGGCTTCGTCGACCACATCCTCAACAAGAGCCCGGAGGTGGTCCGGGTCTATCTGCCGCCGGACGCCAACACCCTGCTCTCGGTGGCCGACCATGCGCTGCGCAGCCGCGACTACGTCAATGTGATCGTGGCCGGCAAACAGCCGGGCTTCGACTGGCTCACCCTCGACGAGGCCCGCACCCACTGCGCGCGCGGCGCCGGCGCCTGGGAATGGGCGGGCACCGAGGACGGCAGCCGGGAGCCGGACGTCGTACTGGCCTGCGCGGGGGACGTGCCCACGCAGGAGACGCTGGCGGCGGCCGATCTGCTGCGCCAGCATCTGCCGGAGCTGGCGGTGCGGGTGGTCAATGTCGTCGACATGGCCCGGCTGCTGCCGTCGGGCGAGCATCCGCACGGCATGCCGGACCCCGAGTACGACGCGCTGTTCACCCGCGACAAACCGGTCGTCTTCGCCTACCACGGCTATCCGTGGCTGATCCACCGGCTCTGCTACCGCCGCACCGGCCACGAGAACCTGCACGTCCGCGGCTACAAGGAGGAGGGCACCACGACCACACCCTTCGACATGGTCGTCCGCAACGATCTCGACCGCTACCGGCTGGTGATGGATGTGGTCGACCGGGTCCCGGGCCTCGGGGTGCGCGCCGTCGCGCTGCGGCAGGCGATGGCGGACGTCCGTACCCGCCACCACGCCTGGATCCGGGAGCACGGCACCGACCTGCCGGAGGTCGCCGACTGGACCTGGGCGGGCTGACGGCGCACGGCTGCCCGATGACCGCCTCCGACGGAGTGACGCCCGGCGCGGTGACCGGGCGGCCGGGCCCCCGCATGTGAGCCTGAGGCCCGGGTACCCGGGCCTCAGGAGGTGCGCGGATGGCTCGACGGCTGACGACCGGCGCCGAACTCATCGGATGGTGGGCGGTGTTGACCGGACTGTGGATCGTACTGATCGGTCCCGTCGACACCCTGGAGTGGGAGGTCGGCGCCGGCGCCGCGCTGCTCGCCGCCGCGGCGGCCTGCGGGGCGCGCCGCGCGACGGAGCGCCGGTGAACGGGTGGACCGCAGCGGGCACCGCGCTGCTGCTGTGCGGCGTCGTCCCGGCCGCGTACGGCGCCGCCACCGGCCCGGTCCGGCGGCGGGTGCCCGCCCAGAACCTGGTCACCACGCTGCTCAGCCTGGTCGTCCTGCTGCTGGCCCAGGGCTACGGCCGTCCGGCGTATGTCGATCCGGCGCTGGTGCTCGCGGTGCTGGGGCCGGCCGGCACGCTGCTCTATGTGCGGCTGCTCGCCGACCGGTTGGCGGACCGTCCGCCGCGGCCGCGCTCACTGCTCATGGTCACGACGCTCACCTACGTCGCGGTTCCCGCGGTGGTGCTGCCCCTGTGCGTGGCCGCCGGCCCCGGCAGAGCGCTGGTGAAACTGCTGGTCATCGGCGTGCTGTTGGTGATGGGGAGCCGGGCGGCCGCCCGTGCGGTGACCGCCGCCGTCAGCACGGGGCACGGCCGGACCGGGCCCGCGGAAGGGATGTCCGATGGCTGACGACCTGCCGCTGATCCTCGGCCTGGTGCTGGTGGCCGTCGCCGGGACCGCCACCGTCCTGGTGCGCGACCCGGTACGCCAGTCCTTTCTGCTGTCCCTGCTCGGCCTCGCGCTGGCCACCGTCTTCCTGCTGCTCCAGGCCCCCGATGTGGCGCTCTCCCAGCTGGCGGTCGGCTCCGCGCTGACCCCGCTGATGGTGCTGCTGTCCGTACGCAAGGTCCGGCGCAAGGCACGCAGCGAGCGCCGGGAGGAGCACGAATGAGCATGCGGCTGCGGCTGTGCGTGCTGGCCGTCGGCGGCCTGGGCGTGGCCGTGCTGTTCGTCATGGCCTGCTTCGATCTGCCCGCGTTCGGCGGCCTGTGGCATCCGTACGGCGACCGGGCCGTCCATGCCGCGCTCGCCCGGCACACCGCCAACACCGTCTCCTCCGTCAACTTCGACCAGCGCGCCTTCGACACCCTCGGCGAGGAGTCCATCCTGTTCGCCTCGGTCGTGGGCACCGTCACCCTGCTGCGGCAGACCCACGGCGAGGACCGGCTGCCCCCGGAGCCGGTCCGGGTCGCGCCGCCGGTGCGCCGCTATGCGCTGATCGCGCTGCCCGTCACCCTGCTCATCGGCCTGTACGTCATCGCGCACGGCCAGCTCAGCCCCGGCGGCGGCTTCCAGGGCGGGGTGGTGGTCGCCACCTCGCTGCATCTGCTCTACATCGCCGTGGACTACCGGGCGCTGGAACGGATCAGACCGGTGGGCATGTACGAGGTGGCGGACGCCGCGGGCGAGGCCGCCTATCTGCTGGTGGGCGCGGCCGCGCTGCTGACCGGGGCGGCGTTCCTGGCCAACTTCCTTCCCTACGGCACCTTCAACACGCTCTCCTCCGGCGGCACCGTTCCGCTGCTCAACGCCGCCATCGGCGTGGAGGTGGCGTGCGGGGTGGTCGTGCTGCTGGCCCGTTTCCTGGACCAGGCCGTGGAGATCGAGAGCGAAGGCCGGGACGACGAGGCGGAGGCGAGGACATGAGTGTGCTGCCGTATGTGATCGCGGCGTGGCTGTTCCTGATCGGCTGTTACGGGCTGGCCACCAGCCGCAACCTCATCCACGCCGTGGGCTGCCTCGCCGTCTGCCAGTCCTCGACCTATGTGCTGCTGCTCGCCATCGGGTACCGGGACGGCGGCACCGCCCCGGTCTTCTCCGACATCACGCCGGGCTCGCGCCCCGTCGTCGATCCCGTCGTCCAGGCCCTGACCCTCACGGACATCGTCATCGGCGCGACCGTCACCGCGCTGCTGCTCTCCCTGGTCATCCAGGTCGCCAAGCGGCACCGGACGGTGGATCCGGACGAACTCTCGGAGCTGCGCGGGTGAGCGTCGCACAGACCCTGCCGCTGATCGTGGCCACTCCGCTGTTCGGCGCGGCGGTGCTGGTCGGCGCGGGCCGCCGGCTGCCCCGGTACGCGGCGGAGATGCTGGGGTGCCTCTTCGCCGCGGGCGCCGCGGCGCTCGCGCTGTACGCCTCGGCCGCAACGCCGTCCTCCACCGCCCGGCCCGTGGAGTGGCTGGGCGGGTGGCGGCCGCACGGCGGGGCGAGCGTGGGCATCGTGCTGGTCGGCGACCGCATCGGCCTCGGCCTGGCCGCGCTGGTCTCGCTGCTGGCGCTGGCCGCCCTCGCCTACGCCTGGCGGTACTTCGCCGAGCCGCCACGGCGCCATGCGGGCTCCTTCCCCGCTCTGGTGCTGCTCTTCCAGGCGGGCATGTGCGGCTTCTCGCTCACCGGGGACCTCTTCAACGCCTTCGTCTTCTTCGAGCTGATGGGCGTCGTCGCCTATGCACTGACCGGCTACCGCGTCGAGGAGGCCCGCGCCGTCCAGGGGGCGCTGGTGTTCGCCCTCGTCAACTCCCTCGGCGCCTATACCACCTTGCTGGGCATCGGGCTGCTCTACGCCCGGACCGGCGAACTCGGCCTCGCGCAGATCGGCAGCGCCCTCGATGCGCACCCCGGCGGCCCGGACGCGCTGGTGATCGCCTCCTTCGTCCTCGTCGTCACCGGTCTGCTGGTGAAGGCCGCGGCCGTGCCGTTCCACTTCTGGCTCGCCGATGCGCATGCGGTGGCACCGACGCCGGTGTGCATGCTGCTGTCCGGGGTCATGGTCGAGCTGGGCCTGTACGGCACGGCCCGCGTCTACTGGACGGTCTTCGCGGGCCCCGGCGGCATCCCGGCGCCCGCGGCACACCGGGCACTGCTGGCCCTGGGCGTGCTGACGGCCGTGCTGGGTGCGGTGATGTGCTGGCAGCAGCGCCATCTCAAGCGGCTGCTGGCCTACTCCACCATCGCGCACACCGGACTGTTCCTGGTGGGCCTCGCGACGCTCACCCCGGAGGGGCTCGGCGGCGTCGCCCTGTACGTGCTGGCACATGCCGGGGTGAAGGCGGCGCTCTTCGCCTGTGTGGGCATTCTGCTGGACCGGTTCGGCAGCGTCGATGAGCTCCAGCTGCACGGCAAGGGGCGGGAACTCCGTTGGGCGGGCGTGCTGTTCGGCGTCGGCGGGCTGGCGCTCGCCGGGCTGCCGCCGTTCGGCACCGCGCTGGGCAAGGCCGTCATCGAAGAGGCGGCGGGCGGTTGGGCGACGGCACTGTGCGTGCTGGTCTCGGCGGCCACCGGGGGCGCGGTGCTGCGGGCCGGGGCGCGGGTGTTCCTGGGACTGGGGCCGGTTCCGGAGAGCGCGGCAACGGAGTCCCGCCCGGCCGACGACGCCGCCGCCGCCGAGGAGACGACCGGGAAAGAGGAGGAGCCGGAGACCCGTGGCGGGCGGCTCTCCCGGATCCCGGACAGCATGCTCATCGTCCCCACGGCGCTGCTCGCCGCGGCACTGGCGGTGGGGCTGGACCCGGCCCTGCGCACCGGCATCGGCCGGGCCGCCGACGCCTTCACCGACCACGCGGGATACCTCACGGCCGTCCTGTACGGCCGGGCGGCGGAGCCCGCGTCCACTCCCCCGCCGCACTGGACCATGGCCGGTGTGCTGGGGGGCCTGCTGGCCACCGCGCTGGCCACGGCGCTCGCCCTGGTGGCGGTGCGGCGGCCCGGACGCCGGGAACCGACGCGCTGGGCCACGCCGCTGCGCCGACTGCACTCCGGTCATGTGGGCGACTATGTCGCCTGGTTCCTGGCGGGCATCACCCTGCTGGCGGCACTCATCGTGTGACGGGGGCGGGCGGCTCCGTTCCGTCAGGGCCGTCCGGGCCGCAGTGCCGTCCCGGCCGCAGTGCCGTCCGGGCCGCAGTGCCGTCCGCGGGCAGCTACCGGTTCGCGCGCCGTCCCGGGGCCGCGGCCGATCGGTGGCGCCGCGGGTGCCGGGTCAGGCTCCCGACGCCTCCCGCACGTCGTCGACCACGGAACGGTCCAGCGCCGCGCGCACCAGCCCCGAGGCGAAGGCGGCGGTCTCGTCCTGCCCGACCAGCCGCGCGAGCTTCCCGCTGTCGCCCGGCAGGCCCAGCCGCTCCGCCCCCTGGACCGCCTTGGCATCGAGATATGGGGCCAGTTCGGTCCAGACGCCCTGCACCTCGCGCAGAAAGATGTCGCAGCCCGCGGGCCCCAGGCCCGGCACCTTCCGCAGGGCGGCCCGCAGCGCCGCGGTGTCGCCGCCGGCCTCCTCCCGCATCCGCCGTAGATCGCCGCCGTAGGTGTCCAGCAGCAGAGTGGCGCCGTCACCGAGCTGGGTGGCGGTGCGCTCGTCGTAGCGGCGGTATCCGCCCTCCCCCAGCGCGTCGACCCGCTGCTGCCAGGTCGCCTCCGCCATCCGCCGCGGCGTGCGCATGCCCGCGTCGAACAGGGCCCGCGCGGCCGCCACCGCCACGGAGGCGCGGATCCGCGCACTGAGCAGACCGGCCAGCACCAGCACCTGGTACAGCGGCTGCGGCGTGTTCCCCAGCCGGATCCCGCTCTGTGCCGCAAAGGTCTCGCCGTGCCGCTCCAGCAGGGTGCGCGCAACGGCCCGCTGCCCGCCGCGGGGGCTCACGCGGTGCCCCCGCCGGGGCTCATGAGGTCGAAAGGAGAAGTCCTGGCCACGCCCTGTCCTCTGTCGTGTCGTGGGTGATCCGCTTGTCGTGTCGTGGATGATCCGCTGTCACACTCCCCGGTGCGCCGGGCGGGAAACCGCCACTGCTCCGTGGGGCCCAATGCCCCGCACCGGGTGCGCGGCCACGTCCGGGCGACTACGCTCACGTCGCTGTCCGACCGACGACGGGGAGGCGACGCTTGTCCCGGGACGCTGAGGCTGCGCAACACTCCACCGGTCGGCCGGCGCAGGAGGGGGCAGAGGACCAGGAGGACGCCGAAACCGCGGTCACCGTTTTCGTGGCGCTCGGCGCCAACTTGGTGATCGCCGTGGCCAAGCTGCTCGGTGGGCTGTTCGCTGCCTCGCCCGCGCTGCTGTCCGAGGCCGCGCACTCGGTCGCCGACAGCCTCAACGAGATTTTCCTGCTCGCCTCCCTCAAGCGCAGCAAACGCGCGCCCGACAGCAAACACCCTTTCGGCTACGGAAAAGAGCGGTACTTCTGGTCCCTGCTCGCCGCCGTCGGCATTTTCGTCATGGGCGGCTGTTTCTCCGTCTTCCAGGGCATCGAGGCACTGCGCTCGGGCAGCTCGGAGACCCGTACGGGCTATGTCGCCGGCCTGATCGTGCTGGCCGTCGCGCTGGTCGCCGAGGGCTCCTCGCTGGTCCGCGCCCTGCTCCAGGTCCACGGCCAGGCGCGGCAGGACGGCCGCAGCATGCGGGAGGCGATCCGCGCGGCCGACGACCCCGCGTTGCGGACCGTGCTGGCGGAGGACTCCACCGCCTGTTTCGGTGTGGTGGTCGCCATGGTCGGCATGGGACTTCACATGATCACCGGTCAGGTGCAGTGGGAGGCCTGGGCATCGATGATCATCGGCGCGCTGCTGGTGTTCGTCGCCTACCAGCTCGCCAAGCAGTCCCGCGGCCGGATCATCGGCGAGGCCGCCGACCCGGCGCTGCGGCAGGCCATCCGGGAGTTCCTGGAGGCCCAGCCGGAGATCGACACGGTGACCACCCTGCTGTCGATGCGGCTGGGGACCCGGTCGACGCTGGTCGCGGCCCGTGTCGATCTCGTCCCCGGGCTGGACAGCGAGGAGGTGGAGGAGGTCCTGGTGCGGCTGAAGAAGGCCGTCCGGGAGGACTGGCCGATCGCCGACCAGCTCTTCCTGGACGTCACGGATGCCTCACCGAGGGACCGGGCACGGGCCCGGCGGGAGCGTCGGCAGCTCGACAGGGCAGTGAACGGCGAGCCCGAGCAGGACGGGGCGGAGCGGCGGCCGGAGGGCTGAGAACGCGGGGGTGCCGGACGGCCTGCCGCGCGCCGGCCGGCCGCTCACCACCTCCCTCGTGCCGCACCCGGCCCCGTGCACCGTCACCCTCACCACCCGCCCGTCCACCGTCACCCGCCCGTCACCGCCCGGCCCGGCCCCGGGCACCGTCACCCGCTCACCGCAGCGCGTCGAGCCGCCTTCGTGCCGGGCGCAGCGAACGCCCGCGGGCCGGCACCCCGGACCACGGTCGCGACCCCGCCTGCTCCAGGACACCGGCGACATCCTTCAACGACCAGGTCTGCGCGGTGAGGTGGGGATCGTCGAGCTGCTTCCGGGTGATCGGCACGGCGACCGGGGCACCGGGTTTGGGACGCAGCGACCAGGGCGCGACCGCCGTCTGCGCATAGGCGTTGCGCTGCACATCGAGGTAGAGCCGGTCACCGCGCGACTTCTTGCGTACGGCGGTGGTCAGACGGTCCGGGTGACGCCCGGCCAGCACCTGGGCCACGTCCTGGGCGAAGCCCCGTACCGTGTCGAAGTCGCTTCGGCCGTCCAGCGGGACGGTGACGTGCAACCCCTTCGACCCGGTGGTCATCAGGGTGGCCGGCAGGCCGAGTTCGTCGAGCAGCGCACAGAGCTGCCGGGCGGCCTCCCGTACGGCCTCGAAGTCCGGGCCGGGCGGGTCGAGATCGAACACCAGCCGGTCGGGGTGGTCGGGCCGGTCGGCGCGCGACAGCCAGCGGTGGAAGGTGAGGCAGGCCTGGTCGGCGAGGAAGAGGAGGGTCGCGTTGTCGTCGCAGACGGTATGGGTGACGGTGCCGCCCTCCTTGGTGACCCGCGCCCGCCGGATCCAGTCGGGGTAGTGGTCCGGGGTGTCCTTCTGCATGAACTGCGGGCCGCCCAGCCCCTCCGGAAGCCGTTCCAGCATCAGCGGCCGCCCCCGCAGCTGCGGGACCATCGAGGCGGCCACCCGGCGGTAGTAGTCGATGACGTCGGCCTTGGTCAGACCGTCGTCGGGGAACAGCACCTTGTCCGGCCGGTGGATCCGCACCGTGCGACGGCCCGCGCGCACCGTGTCCTTGTCCGTGCCCGTTCCTGTACCGGTGCCGGTCTCTGTGGCGTTCATGCGGGCGGGGTTACCCGCTCCGGGCCGTCGTACGCTCCCGCGTCCGGGTGGCCGTGCGCGCGACGCGCCCGTTCGCCTCCCGTGTCGCCGAGTGGCCGGGGCCGTCGCAGAGTGTGTACGTACGCCGGGAAGGCGGTTCCGTGCCTCTCGCTGCGCAGGGTCGGTGCGTCTCGCTGCGCATGGCCGACGCGGGATCGGCAAGGAGAGCAGCATGCCGCGCGGAGCGAGCGTTGGGCGCTCGGCCGCCGAGAAGCGACGCGTGAGGAGCAGATGACGGTGCGACAGCCACCGGGACCGCCAGGCCCCACCCATCCGGATCCGGTTCCGCCGACTCCGGGTCCGGGCCCCGGACCGCCCGGACCCACGCCGGGCCCGGCGCCCGGCCCGGTCCCCGCCCCCGGACCCGATCCCGTGCCCCCGCCGGTGCCGGGCCCCGAGCCGGATCCCATCCCGCCGAACCCGGCGCCGCCGACGCCCGGACCGCAGCCCGGCCCCGCCCCCGATCCGCTCCCCGCGCCGGGCACCGCACGGCGGGCCGAACAGTCGCGCCATGAGACTGACCGGCACCGGTCCCGCCTCCGAGGAGCCGTATGAGTGCCGTTCGCCCGCCGTCCCGTCCTGCCGGACGGCAGCGCGACGCGGCGCGTACGCGGGCCGAGATTCTCGACGCCGCCACGGAGGAATGTGCGCGCCTGGGCTACACAGGCGCCCGGGACGCCCCCGTCCGCCTCGCCGCCCAGCACACCGCGGACCGGCGGGGCCTCCCGGCGAGGACCTGACGAGGCGCTACCCGGCATTCCCGTACGGGATCGGTAGGCTCGGCGGGTGGGGCATTCCGAGGAGCGCGCCGAAGGTGCGGGACCGTTCACCACCCGGCTGACCTGGCGCCTCGAAGCGGGCGGCACCGCCGTCTGGGAGTCGCGGGCGGCCCGCAAGCGCGGAACGCTCGCGGTGCGGCCCGCCGGGGCCGCCGAGAGCAGCGTGCGGCGCGCCGGCGCCGCGGCGCTGAACCGTCTGCGCAGGCTGAACGGCATCGCCGCGGGCTCCTTCACCTCCGGCGGTACGCTGTTCGTCCTCGGTGCGGCGCTCGCCCAGTTCAGCTCGATGAGCTCCACCGGGACCGCCCCGATCTACTTCGTCGGCGGCGGGTTCTTCACCCTGGGCGGCTATGCCTCCCTCGTCCAGGCCATCAACGCTCCGCGCCGGGAGAGCGCGGCAGGTTCGCTGACCACGCACCGCTTCCGGTGGTGGAGCTATGAACCGGGCCGGATCGACTGGCTGAGTACGTTCGTGCTGTTCGCCGGCACGCTGGTGTTCGGCATCAATCTGCTGGATTCGTTTCTCCAGGGGCTGACGGCCCAGCAGCTGAACCGGCTGGTCTGGGCACCCGACATGGCCGGCTGCCTGCTGTTCCTGATCTCGGGGCAGCTGGCGGTCATCGAGGTCTGCCACGGCCGGCTGTGCCTCGAACAGCGCAGTCTCGGGTGGTGGATCGTCGCGCTCAATCAGCTCGGTTCCGTGCTCTTCATGGTGGCCGCGCTGGCCGCCTTCACCCGGCCGGAGACCGGAAGCCTGGTCAGCGTCGGCATCGCCAACTGGGGGACCCTCACCGGAGCGCTCTGCTTTGCGGGGGCCGGGGTGCTCCAGGCCTTCGAACATCCCTGACATGCGGCTGACCGGTACCTGTGTGAACGTGGAACGAACTGCATGACCACCGGCGGGTCCGGTAAGGACGGCCAGGTTTCTCAAGTGAGGAGTCACCCATGGCCACTCGGAAGCGCGACGTGAGCGGATGGACGGCATTCGCCGCGGTCCTGATGATTTTCGGTGGCGCGATGGCCTTCTTCGAGGGCATCTCCGCCATCGCCAAGGACAACGTCTTCGTCACCACGCAGAACTACGTGTTCTCCTTCAACCTGACGGGATGGGGCTGGATCCATCTCATCCTGGGCATCATCATCCTCCTCGCCGGTGTCGCACTGCTCTCCACGGGCGCGATGTGGGCACGGGTGATCGGTGTCATCCTGGCGGGCCTGGGCGCGCTGGCGAACTTCCTGTGGATCCCCCACTACCCCTTCTGGGCCATCGTGCTGATCGCCATCGACATCTTCATCATCTGGGCGCTGTGTACGGACAACCACCACCGCACCGCGACCGCCCGGTGAGCTGAACACCCCCTCCGGTCACGGTCATGACCACCGGACCCACCCCGCAGCAACGCGCGGAAGCAGGCAGGGCACTTCGCTCCGAAGTGCCCCGCTCGCGTCATGCGGAGTTCACCCCCGCGGCCGGCCGGGCCGACCCGGTGGACGTCATCGAACGGCAGTCCGCGCTCCGTGTACCGGAGTTGGTGCCCCTGCGCTACGGACGGATGCTGGAATCCCCGTTCCGCTTCTACCGCGGCGCCGCCGCCCTCATGGCCGCGGACCTGGCCACGACACCGTCGACGGGGCTGCGCACCCAGCTGTGCGGGGACGCCCATCTGCTGAACTTCCGTCTGCTGGCCTCCCCCGAGCGCCATCTGATGTTCGACATCAACGACTTCGACGAGACCCTGCCCGGCCCGTGGGAGTGGGACGTCAAACGGCTGGCGGCAAGCTTCGCCATCGCGGGGCGCGGGAACGGCCTCCCCGAGAAGGTCCGGGCCGGCATCGTCCGGGCCGCCTGCGCGTCCTACCGCGAGGAGATGCGCCGCTACGCGGACATGCGCACCCTGGAGGTCTGGTACGCCCATGCCGACATGGCCGACGTCGAGGCCGAGGAAGCCCATGAGCTGGGCAGCAGGGGCCGTGCGGCACTGGCCCGCACCATCGAGGAAGCCCGTACGCGCGACGCCGTGCAGGCCTACCGCAAGCTGACCCGCAGGAGCGGCGGCCAGGTGCGGATCGCCGCCGATCCGCCGTTGATCGTGCCGCTGGACGATCTGCTGCCGGACGTCGAGCGCGACCGGCTGACGGACCAGATCCGTGGAATGGTCCAGAGCTACGGCCGCACCCTGCGTTCGGACCATCGCCGGCTGCTGGAGCAGTACCGGGTCGTCGACATGGCCCGCAAGGTCGTCGGGGTCGGTAGTGTGGGCACCCGCTGCTGGATCGTGCTGCTGCTCGGCAAGGACATGGACGACCCGCTCCTGCTCCAGGCCAAGGAGGCCGACGAGTCCGCACTCGCTCCGTATGCCGGCCCCGGCCCGCACACCCACCAGGGCGAACGCGTGGTGGCCGGCCAGCGGTTGATGCAGGCCGCCGGCGACATCTTCCTCGGCTGGGAGCGGACCACCGGCATCGACGGGCGCCCACGCGACTTCTATGTCCGCCAATTGCGTGACTGGAAGGGCATCATGCCGACGGATGTGATGGTGCCGACGGGCATGCGGCGGTTCGCCGTACGCTGCGGCGCCACCCTCGCCCGTGCGCACGCCAGGTCCGGCGACCGGATCGCGATCGGCGCCTACCTCGGCAGGAGCACGGTCTTCGACGAGGCGCTGGCGCGGTTCGCGGAGCGTTACGCGGACCAGAACGAGCGCGACCACCAGACGCTCAGGGAGGCGGTCCGGACGGGCCGGGTGACGGCCGCGTCCTCCTGAGGGGCTGGGGCGGGGGCACCGGAGCACCGTGCCGAGCGGCAGCCGGGGCGCCGCCACCCGAACGACGCACCCGGAATCGCCCGGGATGTACGGTCAGTCCGCCCCGCCTAGCATGGTGCCGAATGGCTCCGATGAAGGCGGCCCCCATGCGCCCCACGGCGAAGTTCTCCATCAGCTTCGGCCTGGTCACGATCCCGGTCGCCGCGTACAACGCCACGGACAGCTCCACGTCGGTCAGCTTTGTACGGATCCATACGGCGGACGGCGGGCGGGTACGCAATCAGCCCGTGTGCTCGCTGGAAGACGTCGAGATCACCCCGGACGAGATCGGCCGGGGCTACAAGCCCGACGACAGGGACATCGTCGTACCGCTGAGCGACGACGATCTGGACGCGCTGCCGCTGCCGACCGCGAAGACGCTGACGATCCTGGCCTTCGTCGCCGGCGGGGACATCGACCCGCTACAGATGGGCAAGGGCTACTACCTGGGCATCGACAGCCCGGCCGCGGCCAAGCCCTATGTGCTGCTGCGCGAGGCGATGGAACGGCACCAGCGCGTCGGGCTCGGCAAGATCGCGCTGCACGGGCGGGAGACGCTCGCCATGATCCGCCCGATGGAGGGCGCGCTGGTCATGCAGGTGCTGCTGTGGCCGCACCAGATCCGCCCGATGGACGGGGTGCTGCCCGAGCGGCAGCCGGAGGTCGCCCCCGCCGAGGTGGCGGCCGCCGAGACGCTCATGGATTCCTTCGGCGAGCTGTCGGAAGACGATGTGCACGATCACTACCGTGAGGCGCTGGAGGAGATCGTGGCGGCGAAGCTGGCGCATCGCGAGCCGGACTTCCCGGCCGGTGAGGAGCAGCCGGCCGGCCAGGTGATGGACCTGATGGCGGCCCTTCAGGACAGCGTCCGCGCGGCCAGGAAGTCCCGCGGCGAGGACGAGGAGACCGAGGGCGCCCCGGGTGGTGGCGGGTCCGGCCGCAGCACGAAGAAGAGCACCGCGAAGAAGACAGCAGCGAAGAAGACGGCGGCGAAGAAGACCACCGCCTCGAAAACCGCCGCCAAGAAGACGCCTGCCAAGAAGACGGCAGCGGCGAAGAAGACCGCGGGCAGGGGCGGGCGGCGGGCCGGCTGAGCCCTTGCGGGGACCGGGGCCGGCTGCCGCCCCGCCCCGCGTCCGGACATAAGGCGCCCGCCCGCGGGTACGCGACCCCTCGACGGGCGTTACCGCCCAGAGAGTGAGGGAGGCTGACACGATGGGTATTGGCGGGTGCATCGGTCTACTTGCGGTGGGGGCGATCCTCACCTTCGCCGTCGACTTGCATGTTGCCGGGATCAACGTCGACTTGGTGGGGATCATCATGATGCTCGTCGGCATCATCGGTCTCGCCACCTATGTGAGCATCCTGAAGCGGCGGCGTACCCAGCCACCCTCGCCCGGCGCCCCGGTCGTCGATGTCGAGGACAACCGCTACTACAGGTAGTCGTGGACGTACGCGTCCTCGCCCCGCGGCGGGTCCGGCGTCAGCCGCAGGAGGTATCGGGCTTCGGCAGGGTGCCGTTCAGCAGGAAGCCGTCGACATGCTGATGTACGCAGGGGTCGCCGGTGGTGTAGGCGGCATGGCCCTCGCCGCGGAAGGTCAGCACGACGCTGGAGTTGTCCAGCGCACGGGCCATGTTGAACGCGCCCTCGTAGGGGGTCGCCGGGTCGCTGGTGGTCGCGACGAGGAGAAGGGGCGGCGCGTCGGGCGCCGCGACCTCACGCGAGGAGTCGTCGCCCGCAACGGGCCAGTCGTGACAGTCCAGCAGGGTCGGGGCGATGTCCGGGCCGAAGAGCGGGGAAGCCTGCGTGAGTTCACGCTCCGCCCGGGGGAAGTCGTCTTCGCCGTAACGTTCCGAGGTGTCCCGGCAGGAGATCGCCCGGAGGGCCAGCTGGTCCTGCGGTGGTAGCTCGTCCCTGCCGACCGGCCGCGCCGGGACGCCGTCGACGCGAGCGGCGCTGCTGCCGCCCGCGTCACTCAGGCGCAGGATCCCGGAGCCGTCGCCGCGCCGCAGCTGCTCCAGGGCCGTACGCAGCGTCGGCCAGACGCTCCTGCTGTACAGGGCCTCCCGCAAGGCATACACATAGGTGGTCTCATCCACCGTCTCCCCGTTCACCTTCATCGGACGGTCGTTCAACTGCTGGTACCAGCGGCGCAGTTGCTCCTCCGCCTTGTTCTTGTCGGTGCCCAGCGGGCAGCCCGCGACCTGGACACAGCCGGCGGAGAATTCGTCCAGCGCCCGCTGGAAGCCCCGGGCCTGGGACAGCGCGGTCTGCCAGGCGTTCTTGGTCGGGTCCTCGACGCTGTCCAGGACCATCCGGCCGACCTTGTGGGGGAACTCATGGGCGTAGACGGCGCCGAGCTTGGTGCCGTACGAGAACCCCAGGTAGTTGAGCTTGTCGTCACGGACCGCGGCGCGCAGGACGTCCATGTCCCGGGCGACATCGGGGGTCCCGACCCACTTCAGCAGCCCACCGGAGTAGCGTCCGCAGGCCTCGTTGATGCGCTTCTCCTTCGCGGCGAGGCTGTCGGCGCCGGTGCCGGGCGGTGGGGCGAGCTTGCTGCCGCAGGAGACCGGTTCGGTGTGGCCGGTGCCGCGCGGGTCGAAGCTGACGATGTCGTAGCGCTGCCCCAGCCGCGCGAAGGCGCTCCCGCTGTCGATCAGGTAGTTGACGCCGGAAGCACCCGGTCCGCCGGGGTTGAGTACCAGCGAGCCGAGCCGTTTGCCGGGCCCGGTCGCCTTCAGCCGGATCAGCTGGACCTGCATCGTGCCGCGTCCGGGGTCGCCGTAGTTTCGCGGCACCTCCAGCCGCGCGCACTCCAGCCGCTTCCGGAAGCCGGCCGGCTGACCGGCGCCTCCGCTCTGCGCGCCGTTCTGTAGGTCCGCGCCGCAGGGTTCCCAGGCCAGGGTCTGCTGGTAGAAGGACCTCAGGTCGGGGTCATCGACCGCCGCCGCGCCCGGAGTTCCGGCGAACGTGCCGAGCAGCGCCACCACCGCCACAACGGCCGCGGGCGCCCTGCGCCGGCGAACACACCGCGCTCCCCCTACTCCCACACGAGACGGTGCACGGCGTGTTCCCGGCATATTTCGAGCCTAGGGCCGTTGCGCGGCTCGCGCACACCTGCCGCGGCGCCGCTGCCGATCGCGGAGGACGTCACCGCCTGTTTCCGTTCGGCAGGCGCCCCGTGTCCCCCCGCCACGCAGCAGGACCGGCCGCTTCCGCAGGGTGACCGTACGGGCCACTTCGGCCCGCTCGAGATGCGCGGGTCGAGACTCCGACCACTCTGGAGATAGGGCACAACTGCGCCGCCGGATGGCGGGCCCTGCACAGACGCCGATCGGCTGCATGTCCGGGAAAAGGTGACGCACCCATGAATGACACAAGCAAGGTCCTGCTGGCCGCCGCCCTTGCCGGCGGCTATGTGCTGGGCCGTACGAAAAAGGGCCGATTCGCGCTCACCGTGGCGTCGTATATCGCCGGGCGTCAATTCGGACTTGAACCGCGCCAGCTCGTGGCCCAGGGGGTGCGCAAGCTCAGCGAGATCCCCCAGGTCGCGGAGCTGGGTGAACAGCTGCGCGGAGAAGTGATGGACGCCGGCCGGAAGGCCGTGACGACGGCCGCCAACCGCCGTCTGACGACGCTCGCCGACACCCTCCACGACCGGTCCCTCAAGCTCGATGACATCGGGCTCGAGGAGGAAGAGGAACCCGAGGAGGAGGAAGAAGAGGGCGAGTACGACGAGGACGAGGAGCCGGAAGAGGAGGAAGAAGAAGAGGAGGAGGAAGGGCCCGAGGGCGAGTACGAGGACGAGTACGACGAAGAGGAGGAGCCCGAGGAGGAGGAAGAAGAGGAAGAAGAGAAGCCCGCGAAGTCCGCCGGGAAGAAGGCCGCCGCGGGACGGACGGCCGCGAAGAAGACGGCACCCGCGAAGAAGACCGCCGCCAAGAAGCCTGCGGCGACGAAGACCGCCAAGAAGGCCCCGGCCAAAAAGGCGGCCGCCGAGAAGGCGGCCCCGGGCAAGAAGACCGCGGCAAAGAAGACCGCCGCGAAGAAGACCGCGGCCAAGAAGACAGCCGGAAAGGCCACCGCCAAGAAGGCGCCACCGAAGAAGACCGCTTCAGGCAAGAAGGCAGCCCCCGCTGCGAAGAAGAGCGCCAAGAAGACATCATCGCGCACCGAGCGCCGGAGGTAACCGGTCATGGCCAAGACGGGACAGGACACAGCGGACTCGGGACTCGACCGACTGCGTGGCGAACTCGGCAACTATGCGACGAAGTGGGTCGGGAACCTGGCCGAACGGGCCGGGGACAAACTCACGGATGTGACCGGCCAGCTCACCGATGTCGCCGAGAACGGCGGATCGCTGTCCAAGATCGCGGGCAATCTCCTCGGGGGCGACTCCCCCGTGAAGGCCGCCGTCAAGGGGACGGCGGAGAACGTCAAGGACAGCGTGGTGGGGAAGGCCAAGGAATTCTTCGGCGGCGGCAAGAAACGCAAATCGGGGGACAAGAAGGTCACCAACATCATCGAGGTCCTCGACGTCGGGGTGCCCCTGCGCACCGCCTACGACCACTGGACGCAGTACGAGAAGTTCAGCAGCTTCACCAAGGGCGTACGCAGTGTGTCGATGCACGATGAGTTGAGCAGTGACTGGAAGGCCAAGGTCGGTCCCTCGACCCGGGGATGGAAAGCGACCGTCCAGGAGCAGGTGCCGGACGAACGCATCATCTGGACGTCCGAAGGTGCCAAGGGATCGACCCGCGGTGCCGTCAGTTTTCACGAACTGGCGCCGAATCTGACCCGCATCGTGCTGGTCGTCGAGTACTACGCCTCGGGATTCTTCGAGAAGACCGGAAATATCTGGCGGGTCCAGGGACGCCGACTGCGCCTGGACTTCAAGCACTTCCAGCGCTACGTCACCCTCACCGGCGAAGAGCCCGAGGGCTGGCGCGGTGAGATCCGCGACGGCGAGGTCGTACGGACCCACGAAGAAGCCATCGAGGAGGAAGAGGCCGAACAGGACGAAGAGGCCGAGGACTACGACGGCGAGGAAGAGGGCGAGGGCGAGGAAGAAGAGGAGTACGACGAGGACGAGGAAGGCGCCGAGGCCAAGGAGGGCGAGGAAGAAGAAGACTGGGACGAGGACGAAGAAGACGAGGGCGGCGAAAAGGGCGGCGAGGAAGAGGAGGAAGAAGAAGAGGAGGAGGAAGAAGAATGAGTGAGCCGGAATGCGCGGGTGTCGTCCCGGGCAGCGGCATCGCACAAGGCGCCTTCGCCCGTGCCGAGGAAGCCTATTTGACGTCCCTCGACGCGCTGGGCCGCCTGGAGCAGCTGGATGCGCTGATCGCCCCGGTGCAGCGGGTGGTGCGCGGGCTTCCCCTGGGGCGCTTCCGCGATGTGCTGCACGGCCTGCCGATCGGCCATCCGCTGCACCCGGCCCTGGTGCAGGTGCCGATGGGCGCATGGCTGTCCGCCGCGGTGCTGGACGTCGTCCCGGGGACCCGGCGCGGTGCCCGCCTCCTGGTCGGGGTGGGCGTCCTCACGGCCGCACCGGCCGCGCTGGCGGGCTGGGTGGACTGGGCCGAGCAGCACGAGGACCAGATGCGTACCGGCCTGGTGCACGCGGTCTCGATCGCCGTGGCCGTCGGCCTGTACGCGCGGTCCTGGGTGCATCGCGGCCGCGGCCATACGGCGCGCGGCAAGGTGCTCGGGTTCGCGGGGCTGTGCGCGGCCGGCACCGGGGCCACCCTCGGCGGGCACCTCGCCTACCGGCAGGCGGCCGGCGCCAACAAGTCGGAGCCGGTGCCCCATCTGCTGGACGAGGGCTGGCATCCCGTGGGCAGGGTCGAGGACTTCCCGGTCGGCGAGGCGGTGCGCCGGGAGCTGGGCGAGGTCCCGCTGCTGGTGGTCCGCCAGGCGGGCGGATCCATCCATGTCCTCGCCGGGCGGTGCAGCCATCTGTCGGGGCCCCTGACGGAGGGCACGATCGCCGACGGCTGTGTGGAGTGCCCCTGGCACGGCAGTGTCTTCCGGCTGTCGGACGGCGCGAACGTCCGTGGCCCGGCCACCGCTCCCCAGCCGTCCTTCCAGGTGCGGGTGGATGGTGCGGGCACCGTCGAGGTACGGCTGCCCGGCGCCGGCTGAACCTCGCGCGGACCGCTCGACGGCCGACGGCTCCCGGCGCAGCCCCTCTCGTCGAGGAGCGGCCGTCGCCGGCCGCCTGACTGGCCGAACGCCCCGTCGCGGGTGTCATCCGTCGCCGCGGGCCTCCCCTGCCCTTGCCGCCCGGGAATCCGGCGAGGAGCGCGGGCAAGCGCCCGGAGCGGCGACACATACCCGCCGGCACGCCGGGCCCCGCCGCCCGTTAGCGTCGAAGCCGCAGGTGACCGGTGCCCTGCCTGACCTGTCGTGCGGGGCCGCGCCTCGGCCGACCGGCGCCCAAGGGAAGGGATCGTCATGCGTGTGCTTCCGGCCGCTCCCTCGATCGAAGGGCTCACCGCTGTCGTCACCGGCGGCTCACGGGGGCTCGGACTACTGCTGGCCCGCGAACTGCTGCGGCACGGCTGTGATGTCGTTCTGCTGGCCCGGGACGACGCCGAACTGGCCAGGGCCGTCGGCAGGCTGGCCCAGTGGCGCGGCGGCACGGTGCGCGGTGTGGTGTGCGATGTGCGGGACAGGGCCGCGGTGCAGGACCGTCTCGCGGAGATCGCCAGGGACCACGACGGGCTGGACATCGTCATCGCCAACGCCGGCATCATCCAGGTCGGCCCGGCGGACGCCCTCGGCCCCGACGGCTTCCAGGAGGCGATGGACTCCGTCTTCAACGGGGCCCTGAACACCGCACTCTCCGCGCTCCCCCACCTCCGGCGCAGCCCGGCCGGCGGCAGGCTGGCACTCATCGGGTCCGTCGGGGGGCTGCTGGCGGTGCCGCATCTGCTGCCGTACTCCTGCGCCAAGTCGGCGGTGGCCGCGCTGGCCGAGGGGCTGCGCGCGGAGGAGGGCCCGCACGGCGTCAGTGTGACCGCGGTCCACCCCGGCCTGATGCGCACCGGGTCGCATCTGCATGCCCTGTTCGGCGGGGACCGGCGCCGGGAGTACGCATGGTTCTCGGCGCTGGCCGGGGCGCCTGTGCTGTCGATGAGCGCCGAGCGGGCGGCGGACCGTATCGTCTCCGCACTCCAACGGCGGCGTCCGCGCATCGTGCTGACACCGGCGGCCAGGCTCGGCGCCAGGGCGCACGGGCTGGCGCCGGTGACCACCACCCGGCTGGTGTCGGCGTTCGCCCGGGTGCTGCCCCGCGACGGGGCCCGCGGAACCGTCGACGGCTCGACGGTCGAGGCCGGGGAGCAGCCGCCGGCCCGGCGGCTTCGGCGGGTGCTCGGCGCCCTCAACGAACGGGCGGCCGACCGCTTCAACCAGCGCTGAGGGCATCCCGTAAGGCCACGAGGCCCGGCTCAGGGCGCGGTCCACGGCGCCCGGAGCGCTCACGGGGCGAGGCCGGTGCACCGGTGTCCGGGCACGTCCGCCGAGGGGGCGATGTCGAGGGCGAGTTGCTGGAGGAAGCGATCGCGGCCGGGTGCGCATCGTCGGAGGCGCAAGCGGCGTGGGAGGCGTGGGAGGCGTTCACACCAGGCCTTCTTGCGCCGCGGGAGAGGGGGGTGCGCTTCCGTCGGGGTGCCGGCGCCAGAAGGTCTGGAGGGTGAAGTCGACGTCGCGGAGGTCGGTCAGCAGCCGCAGGCCGGGGAGTGCGGCAAGGACGGGGGCGAGTGCGCCGCCGGTGCGGCGGTGCTCGGCGACAGGGTGGTTCCCGTGCACGGCCACGAGGGTGCCGCCGGGCTCCAGGCTGTCGAGGGTGCGGGTGAGGACGTCGTCCAGCGCCGGGTCGTCGAAGTAGTAGAGGATTTCGGAGAGTACGACCAGGTCGAAGGTGCCGTCCGGCCACTCGTCGGGGATGGTGAGGCGGCGGACCTCGACATGCGGCAGAGCGCGGGTGCGTTCTGCGGCGCCGGCGACGGCCGAGGGCACCCGGTCGGTGGCGAGCAGGTGGTCGCAGCGGTCCGCGAGCCGGGCGGCAGCACGCCGACGGAGCAGCCGGGTTCGAATGCCGCGCGGTACCGCCGCCGGGGCAGAGAGGCGACGGTGAGGGCGTATTTGCGCTGCTCGTACCAGCGTCCGGCAAGGTCCCAGGGATCGGCCGCGCCGGCGTACAGGGCGGCGAAGTAGCCCGGTGGCGTGCTCACCGGAAGACCACCTCGAACGGCCGGGTGTGGTGGGCGAGTTCTTCCGGCGGCAGGATCGCGGCGTTCCCCTCCCCTTCGCCCAGGGGGTGGATCTGGCTGCGGAACCGCTCGACTGCCGAGGCCTTGCGCGCCGCCGCGTCCACCGGCAGCGCGATACGGGCGGCACGGTCCCAGGGAACGCGCGGGTCGGCGGGGCGCGCCCAGTGCCACATCCAGACGGTGAGATCGGCCACCGCCCTTGCGTGCCGGGCGTCGTGGCACAGCGGTTCCGCGCCGGTGGCCCGGCCGACATGGCTCATGACGTCCGTGCAGACCTTCTCCACCAGGGCGCGCACCCGCAGACTGCGGACCCGCGCACCGCCGAGCCGGTCGTAGGGGTCGTGGTCGATCTCGTCCGCGGCGCGCTCCAGCACCGACTCGGCGGCATGCAGCTGGACGTCCGCCTCGCCCAGGTGCGCGGCGGCGTGCGCGTCCAGCGGCCGCCGTCCGGCCTCGGCCGTCAGCGCGCCGGCCACGGCCCGCGCGCCTCCCAGCCAGCAGGCCGCGACCCCGATGCCGCCGTGCTGGAAGCCGGGGCGCCGCAGATAGCCCCCGATGTCGCCGACGGGGGTCGCCGGCACGCCGGTGAAGGTGACGTCGGGGGTGTCACTGCCGGCCATGCCGACCGCCTGCCAGGTGCCGGGCACCGGGGCGACCTCCTGGCCGCTCACGCGCACGGCGAACAGCCGGCGCCCCTGGTCGCTGTCGGCCGTCACCAGCGCATGGGTGCAGCTGTGCGCTCCGGAGCAGTACGGCTTGACGCCGTCGATCCGCCAGCCACCGCCCTCGTCGGTGGCGCTCAGGCCGGGGCCGGGAGGCTGGGCGGCCCATACGCCCCACCGTTCACCGGGCCGGGGCGGCGGGCCGTCCAGCTCGTGGAGGATGGCGAGCGCGTCGGTTTGCCCCTCGGCCAAACGGGCCAGCGAGAGGTCTTCGCGGCCGAGAGCGGCGAGCGCACGGAAACGCTCGCGGGTGCGTCCCTCGCCGGGGTACGGCAGGCGCAGGGCTCCGCGGTCGACCAGTGTGGTGAACCGCCGGGCGACCGCATGGCACAGTTCGGCCGGGCTCGGCGGGCCCGCGGCTTGGCCGGGGTGGGAGCCCGCACCGGCGGAGCAGGTCGCATCGGTCGTCACATCCGCTCCTCACCGTGGTCCGCTCGCCTCAGTAGTCTGCGGTGAGCTGCGCCCACCTCGCACTTCGGAAAGCCGGCCGGCGGAGCGGACAGAAATCCACGGGTGGGTGCGTGTTTCCGGACGGAGTTGCCGGGCACGCGGCTTTTCACCACAGGAAGAGCTGACTGTGGTGAAAGGAGATTTCATCGTGGCCGCGAGCAATTCCCCCCAGTACACCGTTCCCGGCATGACCGAGGCCGAAGGAGGAAAGGTCATCGATTCTCTGCGGCTGCGGCTGCATGCACTCAATGACCTGGCCCTGACCCTCAAACATGTGCACTGGAACGTCGTGGGGCCGCACTTCATCGCCGTCCACGAAATGCTCGACCCGCAGGTCGAGGCCGTCCGCTCCATGGTCGACGCCACCGCGGAACGCATCGCGACGCTCGGCGGCTCCCCGACGGGTACGCCGGGCGCCCTGGCCGCCGAGCGGACCTGGGAGGACTACTCCGTCGGACGGGCGCAGGCGATCGAGCACCTGGGTGCGCTGGACGTCGTCTACTCGGGGATCATCGAGGACCACCGAGCGGCGGTGGCCGCCACCGAGGGAACCGATCCGGTGACCCAGGACCTGCTGATCGAGCATCTGCGCTCGCTGGAACTGTTCCAGTGGTTCGTCCGGGCGCATCTGGAGAGCGCCGGCGGCAAGCTCAGCACCGGCTCCGCCGACGGGGAGTCCGCGGCCGGCCGCGCGGCCGTCGACCAGGCGCGCCGTCAGCCCTGAGCCGCACCGGGGCGCACTGCGCCCCATGGGCACGGCCCCGCCGTCGCACGAGGTGCGGCGGCGGGGCCGCAGCGGTCAGTGCCGGAACGTGTCCTTGCCCTTTTCCACCGCCTGCCGCATTTTGCCCAGGGCCTGTTCCGCCCTGCCTCTCCGTTGCAGGCCTTTGTTGCCGAGAGCCCTCCCGGTCGTTTCCTTGGCCTTTCCCTCGACGATATGGCCGATGTTCCTGGTCTTCTTCCCGATGCTCATGTCGTGCTCCTTCGGGGTCATTCGGCGGGTGGCAGCAGCGTCCCGAGCGGCCCGAGATCCAAATTCAGGTCCTGCATCGAAAGGTCGTATTGAGCGCAGAGTTCGACCATGCGGTTGTGGAGAATCATCAGCGTCGCTCCGAGGCGCTCCTCCTGTTCCTCGGTGAGGTCCCCGGCGTCGACCCGTTGCAGCGCCTGGCGTTCCATGAGCTGGCGCAGCAGCTCCACGAGGGTGAGGACGAGTTTGATCAGGTCCCGCTCCACCGTGTCGGGATCGGTGCTGACCCGGTGCGCCGCCGGACGCGTTTCCGCACCCGCCGGGTACGGGACGTCCTGCGGTGCGGCGGGCAGCAGACGGAAGGCGCGGGCGGCCGCGTCGGCGACATCGTCGAAGCGGTTGCCGGGCCGCGGCTCGTCAGCGGTCATCGTCGTCCCGGCCCAGGGGTGCGGTGGCGTGCCACGGGGAGGGGTTCTTTTCGCTGATGGAGACGATCAGCGCACGCAGGGAGATGCGTACGAGGTCGATGTCGGCGATGGAGAGCACCACATCACCGGTGAGGACCACGCCACCGCTGAGCAACCGGTCCAGCAGATCGATCAGTGCGATCTGCCGGTCCGGCAGGGGCTCGTCCGCCCGTGCCGGCGGCCCGCCCGCGGGCCTCACGGGGCGGCTCGCTTCAGCGGTTCGGCTTCGGGAGGCGTGGCGAAGGAGTACGGGGCCCAGGGCCCGGTGACCTCGACGCGTACCCCGGGCAGCCCTTCGGCGCTCCGCAGCACGTCGGCGCGGAAGCTTTCGCCGTACTCCAGCGGCACGAGGTAGGCGTCGTTGATGACGTTCTCGCCGGGGCCGCGGGCGAGTTCGCCCTGCTGCACCCGGTGCTGGACCCGGTCGACCGCATAGCTGCGGGCCGCGGCCTCGACGCGCTGGGCGACCTGTTCGGCTTCCCGGTAGGCGTCTTCACGGGCGTGCCGCTGCGCCTTGCGGTGGCTGAGGTACGCCCGTCCGGGGCTGAGGTCCGCATCCGACGGTGGGGCGGCCGGTCTGTCGGTGGCCGCGGGCGCCTCGACATAGATCTTGACGCCCCACTCCGTGTGGGCGGCCAGGACGGACAGCCGCTCGGCGAAGGCCTCCTGACGCGCATCGAGCATCTGCCGCACCCGTTCGTCGTCCAGATACACCGTCGCCAGGCGCAGCGGCAGGACGGTGGTACGGGCGGCCAGCGCCTCGATCACCCGGTGGTGGGCGCGGGCCACCGACTCCAGCCAGTCCAGGTCCTCCAAGTGCGCGCGCAGTGCGTTCTCCTCGAAGTCCTGCTCGGGCACCGGGCCCACGGCGACCACCACCTCGCCGCGGTGTCCTGCGCGCACCAGATGCACCGGCCCGTCCGCGACTCCCGGCAGACCGGACAGCGCCTCCTCCAGGGAGCCCTCGGCGTCCTGCGCGACGGCATAGGCGTAGGTGATGGCCTCGGTCATGGCTCGTCCCGTCGCTTCCTACGGGGGCCGGGCTCGGCTCGTTTGGTACGCGCCGTGCGTGCGGGGCGTGAGGTACGAGAGGTATGTGAAGGACGGCGGGCGGCGGCGGGAGGGGCCTCCTCCTCGTCCGCTTCCTCGTTCGCTTCCTCATATACGTCCTCGTCCTCCTCCTCGTCCTCCGCCCGTGGCAGCTCCTCGCCCTCGCGCAGCGCCTCGATCTCGGCGCGCAGCCGCCTGTTCTCCTCGCGGAGCGAGCGGGACCCCTCGGAAGCACGGGAGGAGAGCGAGGGGTCGTGCTCCCACCAGTCGATGCCCATCTCCTTGGCCTTGTCCACCGAGGCGATCAGCAGGCGCAACTTGATGGTGAGCAGTTCGATGTCCAGCAGGTTGATCTGGATGTCGCCCGCGATGACGATGCCCTTGTCCAGAACCCGCTCCAGGATGTCGGCAAGGTTGGCCGAGGAGCCCTGGCCGCTGTACGGGCCGGCCCGGGACGGGTAGTCGCCCATCCTCCTGGCGACGGGTTCGTTCACGTCCTGTGCACCTCGATTCCCTGGTATGCGGGCAGGGCGGCGCGCGGAGCGCGTGACCGCGCCCCGTCGCCGCGTTGGCCGCCCCGGTCAGGTGTCGGTGCCCTGGACATGGGCCCTGATCTCCTCCAGCCGGTCCAGCAGTTCGTCCTCGCGGCGGTCGAACGTCTCCTCGTCGATGTCGCCCGCCAGCAGCGACCGCTCCAGCTCGGCGAGTTCCCGCTCGATGGGTTCGGGGTCGTAGTACTCGTTCTCCGCGGCCTCCAAGGTGCGCTCCATGACCCAGGCCACGCCGCGCACGGGTGCCAGCGGAAGGGTGGCGAGTTGGCTCAACAGGCCCATGATGGCTCCCTAGACGAAGCTGTAGGCGGGCAGTGGCCCGAGCAGCCGGAGGTCGAAGTCCTCCCCCAGCTCCTTGGCGAGATCCTGCTCCGCGGCGATGAAGCTCTTCTCGTTGTCCCGCCCCACGAGGAAGGACACGCTCAGGAAGTCGTTCCCGGTCGCCTGCGACGCGCTCTCCTCCCGCGCGAACCCGCGCAGCGCATCGAGAACCACGGAGGCGAGCTGTTGCTGCCGTGCCTCCACTTCCTGGGCGACCAGTTCACCGAGGGCCATCGGCAGATCCGGACTGCCGGTGCCGCTTCTGATCTGTTCGTTGAGCGCGCGGGCCTCGTCCGACTCCTGAAGGATCTGCCGCAGCATCGCGTCCTCGTCCTGTGCCGCCTTCAGGTGGTACTCGGCGCAGCCCTCCAGCGCCTCCAGCCGCTCGGTGAATTCCTCCGCACGCTCCTTCAACACGGCGCGTACGGCCTCGTCGTCGGTGGTCGTGAAGCCGAACTGCAGGGGCAGGACCGTGCCGTCGGCCATCAGCCGTTCCTGGACGGCCTGGTGGGCGGCGAGGTCGCGGCGTTTGGGACGCAGCTCCTCGGGAGCGTCGCTGACGACGGCGGAGAGCTCCTTGCTCTGTACCGTGCGCAGGGTGGACGGCGGGTTCCCCACACCGTCCAGGCCCTCCAGGCCTTGCGGATGGGTGGTCGCGACAATGGAGTAGACGTAGACGGACATCGCTCACTCCTTTCGGCGCCGGGCCGGCCGGCGAGCCGGCCGCTCGCCCCGCTCGGCGGGCTCCTTGTGCCTCTCCTCGTGCTCCTCCTCGCCGCCCTTGAGGGCATCGGTCACTGCTTCCGCAGCCCCGGACAGGGCGCCTTTTGCCTTGCCGTGCGAACCGCCTTCGGTGACCTCGCCGACGATGTCGGTCAGCTGGGAGGGCGCCTTGCGCCCCTCCTCCAGGTCGAGGCGGTTACAGGCCTCGGCGAAGCGCAGGTAGGTGTCGACGCTCGCCACGACGATGCGGGCATCGATCTTGAGGATTTCGATACCCACCAACGACACGCGCACGAAGACGTCGATGACCAGCCCGCGGTCCAGAATCAGATCGAGGATGTCGTAGAGATTTCCGGAGCCCCCACCGCCGCCGGTGGCGACGGCTCCTCCGCCTTGCGGCACCACAGTCACGGTGCCTCCCTTCACCGGCTCACCCGGGCTGTGCGGGGTGAGCCGTGTCGTTCGCCTGGCGAACGGTCTGCCGTGCAACCCGAGTCTTAGCGCCGGTCGATCTGGCCTCGGGTGTAGCGGCGGGTGCGCTCGTACGCCACCAGTTCGCCCTCCTTGTCCAGCACCACGCGGTACGTCGCCATGACGCTGGTGGTCCCGGGGACCCGCTCCAGCTCCAGGACTTCGACATCCGCCTGCCAGCCGTTCTCCGTCGGCTGTACCGAGGAGACGGAGTCGGGAGCCCGGCCCAACAGCTCCTTGAGCTGCTCGGCCGCGTACCGCATCGCACGCGGTGCCGAAACGCGGCGGGCCGCGCGCTCCGTTTCGCTTTCGCTCTCGCGGTTGCCGGCCCGAACGCTGCTGGTCTTCTTGGCGGTCCTCTTGGCGGTTTTCTTACCGGACGGACGCCGGACTTCTCCGGTCTCGTCCTCTTCGTCTGCGGCCATGCTCTCTCTCCGGAATCGGAGGCGACATGCTGCCCGCGCCACTTCAAAAGAGGCGCCACTACATGATATACGGCCTGAGCTGAGCGCATCTTGAGCCGTTCAGGCCTGGTCACAGCGGCACCGGCGGCCCGGCAGCGAGTGCCGCGGCCCGGTCGGCGGCGTAACGTCGGGGCCGTCCCGGGAGGGAGACCACGCCGTGGACGGCGCACCTTGCTGCCACACGGCCTGCTTTCGGCAACGGGCCCGCCGTCGCCGCCACCGTCGCCATCCGTCACGCCCCGTCGACCCACAGTAACGGGCATGGTGACATAGTGACTTGGCCCCGCACCGGAGTGGAACGCGCGCCGCAACTGACGCGCTATCAGCTTGCATCAGTACAGGGCGAGTTGATGACGCATACGGCAGCGCGACACCGGCCCGGCACGCCCGCCCGCGGCCCGCTCACCACGCCCGCTCCGCCGGATCCCGCACCTGGGCGTCACGGCGGCCCAGCACCCGCTGCGCCCGGCTCAGGACGCCGCTGGGCGAGCGGGCACGCAGTGCCGCGCGGGCCGCGTTGGCGCCGGGGGCGCCGTGCACGCCACCGCCCGGATGTGCCCCGGCCGAGGCCAGATAGAGGCCCGTGACCGGGGTTTCCGGGCGTCCGAGGCCAGGCAGCGGACGGAACACCAGCTCCTGGTGGAGGGCGGCCGTACCGCCGTTGACGGCGCCGCCGTGCAGATTGGCGTCCATGGCCTCCAGCGTGGGCGGGGCGAGGATCCGGCGCGCCCTGATCCGGGAGCGGAAGCCCGGGGCGAAGCGCTCGACCTGCGCCTCCAGCCGGTCGGCCATGGCTTCCTGCTCCCCCTGGTTCCAGGACCCGGTGATGCCGTCCTCCCCCGCGTCCCCCCGGATCCGGTGGGGTACGTGGGTGTAGGCCCAGGCGGACTCGGTGCCGGCCGGGGAGCGGGTGGCGTCCGCGGTGGTCATCTGACCGAACAGGGCAAAGGGCCGGTCGGGCACCCGGCCCGTGGCGATCTGGGCGGCGAAGCGGGTGAGTTCGTCCCTGCCGTCGGCCAGATGCACGGTGCCGGCGGTGGCCGCGGCCCCGGCGGTCCACGGCACCGGGCCGCCGAGCGCCCAGTCCACCTTGAAGGTCGCGAAGTCCCATTGGAAGCGCCGTAGGTCGGCCAGGACACGTCCGGGCAGGTGCCGGGCGTCGACCAGCCGGCCGTACAGGGCGGGCACGGACACATCCGCCAGCACGGCGCGGCGGGCCGGTACGACCTCGCCGATCGCGGTGCGCACCGCCACCGCGCGCCCGGAGCGTACGACGATCTCGTCGACCCGCTCCCCGCAGCGCAGCACACCGCCGCGACGCTGAAGCCGCCGCACCAGGGCCGCGGTGAGCGTCTGGGCGCCGCCGGCCGGTACGGGAAAGCCGTAGGTCTGGCCGAGCATCGACATCAGCCAGCCGAAACCGCCGCTGCCCGCCGCCTCGGGGACGAGGTCGGCATGCAGGGCGTTGCCCGCCAGCAGCAGCCGGCCCGCCTCGCCGCTGAATTCCTCATCGCCCAGCCGCCGCACGGGCAGCAGCAGCATGCGCGCCAGCCGCAGCCCGCCGGCACCGCGCACCCGCGCGGCGAGCCGGGCCGTGGCACGCAGCGGCGGGAAGGGGGTGAACAGGGCGTCGAGGAGGTCGCTGCCGACCCGGTCCCAGAGGGCGCACAGCCGCTGCCAGGCCGCGCCGTCGCCCGTACCGAAGGCCTCCAGCCCGGCCGCCGTACCGGCGACGCCGCGCTCCAGCACCGCACAGCGGCCGTCCGTCAGCGGATGCGCCAGCACCCGTGGCGCATGGCTCCAGACGAGGCCGTGTTCGTGCAGGCCGAGGGACGCGAGAACCGGGGAGGCGGCGGCCAGCGGGTAGAAGGAGCTGCACAGGTCGTTGACGTAGTCGGGGTGTACCCCGCGGTCGCTGCGCACCGCGCCGCCCGGCTCGTCCTGTGCCTCCAGCACCTCCACCGTCCACCCGGCGTCGGCCAGCAGGTTCGCCGCGACAAGTCCGTTGGGTCCGGCACCGATCACCACCGCGTCCGGCATCGCTGCCTCCTGTTCACCCTGCCGCCCGTGCACCCGGCCGTGGCGTCGACGGGCCCGGACGGGGCGGCGGTCAGGCGCCCGTACGCACGCCGCGCGGAACCTCCTCGGCCACGTCGGCAAGCCTGCTCAGCATGCTGCGGTGGCGCAGTTGCAGCAGGATGTCGAGGCCCGCGTTGTGCAGTCGTCCGCCCGGACCCCGCAGCGGGTGTTCATCGACGATGACCAGGCAATCCGGGCCCCAGCGGCGCACCTCGATGGCGACCCGGGCGGTGCCCAGCCGGCCGCTGTCCACCTCGAGTTCGAGTCCATGGGGCGGGTCGCTGCGGCGCACGACGGTGTGCCCGCAGAGCTCCCAGGGCCCCAATCGCACCATGTACTCGATCACGGAACCGACCTCCGGCCAGTTGCCGGCCACGGGCCGCGAGTCGGCCGTGCCGACCACCCAGTCCTGGTACCGGGAGCCGTCGGCAAGTACCGCCCACAGCTCCTCGGGAGACCGCTCGATCAGCTGGTGCCGTATCGCCACACGCCTCCACCGCCTCACCGCACGTCGGTCGTGGCCTCCCCACCAGCGTAGAGCGCGCCCCTGGGCTCGGCCTCCCGGCGCGGGGGCGGTGGCGCTGCGCCGGGTGCCGGGGATCACTTTCCTTCCGTCTGCCGGGGCGACGGTCCGCGCCTCCCCCGTGCGGCACGGAGGCCAAATCCCCTCTCACTGCGTCCCGTTACCGGCCGGCGCTCGCCTCGGGGCGCTACCCGTTCCGGGGCGGCGGGCGCGAAGGCAGGCGACGCCGGGTGACGGCCAGGAGGGCCATGTCGTCCCGGTAGTTGTCCCCGGTCCAGCGGCCGACGTCCTTGGTCAGGGCCTCCAGCAGGGCGTCCGGTTCGGTGAACCGTCTGCCCATGCGGCGGGAGGCAGCCGGATCGTAGAAGGTCCCCTGTGCGTCCCTGGCCTCGGTGACTCCGTCGGTGACCAGCAGAAGCGAGGCTCCCGGGGGCAGGCGCACCACATCGACGGGCGTGGAGCCGGCCGGGGCGAGGTCCCCCAGTCCCATGCCGAGGGGCAGCTGCGGCAGGGTCGGGTCGAGCCGTACGAGCTGCCCACCGTGGACCAGGTACGGCGGCGGATGCCCCCGGTTGACCAGGCTCAGCGTCCCGCCGTCGGCGGAGACCTCGGCCAGCACGGCGGTGGTGAAGCCCTCGGTGGAGGGCACCGGGCCGCTCCGGGCCGCCTCCCTGGCCAGCGCCTCGTCCAGCCGCTGGACCAGCGTGGCCAGTGTGGGGGCGTACTCGGCCTCCTGACGGAAGGCCCCGATCGCGACCGACACGGCGGCGACGGCCCCCATGCCCTTGCCCCGCACATCCCCGATGATCATTCGCACCCCGAACGGTGTCTCCTGCACCGCATACAGATCCCCGCCGATCCGCGCCTCGGCCTGCGCCGCGATGTACCCGGCAGCCACCGCCAGCGGCCCGACCTCCCGCGGCGGGTCCGGGAGCACCGCCCGCTGGACCGCCTCCGCGATGTTCCTGGCGAGTGCCAGGTCACGCCCTTGCCGGACCAGGAGCCGGTTGACCGCGAGTGCCAGCACGCCGATCAGGCCGACCACGGCCAGGTCGACATACAGTGGCGTCGGCGGACGTCCACGCTCGAGATCCAGCGCCACGGACACCACGCAGACGACACACACGACGATGAGCGCGGAGCGGAACGGGAGCATGGCCCCGGCCACCAGCGGTGCGGCTGCCAGCAGCGGAAGCCCCATGTACGGCTGGGGCGCGAAGAGATTCAGCAGGACACCGGCCAGGAGGGCGAGCGCCGCGAGCATCCACGACACCCTCGCCAGCCTGGGCCGCAAGCTCTTCACCGTGCCTCTCCTGCTGCCGGGCCGCCCTCGCGACACGGAAGGGAACGGAGTCACCGCAGGTGGGCCTCGCCCTCCATGCCGGTGCGTCCCAATGGATTCACATATACGCCCTGTGGGCCGGATGCGCCCACCGCACCCCCTGGCACCACACCCCCCGTGAGTCCGCCGGCCGATGAAAGCCGCACCAAGCAGGCGTAGGCTGACCAGGACCGCCGTATTGCGCCGCGAGTGAGCGATGGAGGCGGCGTATGACCGATCCTCACGGCTTTCTCAAGTTCCCCCGCCGGCCGGTCCCGGCCCGCCCTGTCGAGGAACGGCTGAACGACTGGCACGAGGTCTACGAGGGGCAGACGCTGCTGCCGCTGGTGTCCGAGCAGGCCGACCGCTGTATGGACTGCGGCATACCGTTCTGCCACAACGGCTGTCCGCTGGGGAACCTCATCCCCGAGTGGAACGCGTACGCGGCGCGGGGCGACTGGCGGGCCGCGGCCGAGCGGCTGCATGCGACGAACAACTTCCCCGAGTTCACCGGGCGGCTGTGCCCGGCACCGTGCGAAGCCGCCTGCGTGCTGGCCCTCAATGCCGATCCGGTGACGATCAAGAACGTCGAGCAGGCCATCGCCGACCAGATCTGGGAGCGCGGGTACGCGTCACCGCACCCGCCGCAGCGGCTCAGCGGGAAGACCGTCGCCGTCATAGGCTCCGGGCCCGCCGGGCTGGCGGCGGCCCAACAGCTCACCCGTACCGGCCACACCGTCGCCGTCTACGAACGCGCCGACCGCATCGGCGGGCTGCTGCGCTACGGCATCCCCTCGTTCAAGATGGACAAACGGTGTCTGGACCGCCGCATCGAGCAGATGCGGGCGGAGGGCACCAAGTTCCGCACGGGCGTGGACGTCGGCGGTGATCTCGACGCAGCCGACCTCAGACGGCGTTACGACGCGGTGGTCATCGCCGTCGGAGCCACCGAGCAGCGGGAGCTTTCGGTCCCCGGCCGCGAACTGCACGGCATCCATCAGGCCATGGACTACCTGCCGCTGGCCAACCGGGTCGTGGAGGGCGACTACGCCGCGCCCCCCGTCACGGCCGAGGGCCGGCACGTGGTGATCATCGGTGGCGGGGACACCGGCTCGGACTGCCTGGGCACCGCCCTGCGCCAGGGCGCGGCCTCCGTGGTGCAGCTGGACATCAATCCGGAGCCGGGCGACGACCGGCAGGAGGCCGAGCCCTGGCCCGTCTATCCGAAGGTCTACCGGATCTCCCATGCCCATGAAGAGGCCCGGGGCCGGGAGGGCACGGATCCGAGGCTCTTCTCCTCCGCCACCCTCCGGTTCGAAGGGAGCGCAGCCGGCCAGGTGCGCGCGCTGTGTCTGACGGAGGTGGAGCCCACGGCCAGGAAGCCACGGCCGGATACCGAGCGGGTGATCCCGGCGGAGCTGGTCCTGCTCGCTCTCGGCTTCTCCGGTCCCGAACGGGGCACCGGTCTGATGCACCAGCTCGGGCTCACGCTGGACGAGCGGGGGAACTTTGCCCGGGACGCCGACTTCGCTGCCGTGACGGCGGCGCCGGCCGAGCGGGGCAGGCAGGCGCTGCGCACCGGGCAGGACGGGGTCTTCGTCACGGGCGACGCGGGGCGCGGCCAGTCGCTCGTGGTGTGGGCCATCGCGGAGGGGCGGGCCACCGCGGCGGCCACGGACCGTTATCTGACCGGTTCCACCGCGCTCCCCGCCCCGGTCGGTCCCAGGGACCGGCCCCTGGTGGCATGACCCCACGGCCCGCGGCTGCCGCTCCACGAGGTCCTGCGCACCGAGCTGAACGCGGGCGCCCGGCGAGAATGCAGCAGGAAAGGGCGGCAGGAGGGCGGCGAGCCGCTGGGACGGCCCGCGGAGGTCACCGCTCGGAGATGTCGGCGCTGACGATCTCGCCGTCGGACACCGTGTAGGTCCCCTGGTACAGCCGCACCGATCCGTCGCTCTGGGTCGCGTGGACGACGGCGCTGACCTGCCCCGTGCTCTCGGCGTTCACCGCGCTCAGTTCGATGCTCGCCGTCGTGTCGTAGCCCGCCACCCACTTCGCGTAGGAGTTGCCGCCGATGTTCCTGCCGCCGAGGTCCCAAGCCGCGCTGAAATCACGGTTGTTGATGTCCCGGTAGAACTCCTCGACGATCGCGCTCGCGTCGTCGGGAGACGGCGAGGGGTCCGCTGTGTCGGGGGAGACATCGTCGGTCGGCGGCACGGACCCGATATCGGTCGGTGGCACCGAAGCGACGTCGGTGGGCGGCGCGGAAGCCAGGTCCCAGCTCGGGGTCGGGGTGGTCGACGGGGCACCGCCGACCGCCTCGTACGGCGGCCCGGAGGACTCGGAGGACGAGGCGAGGACGTAGGCCGTCACGCCGCCACCGGCGAGCAGGGCCGCCATCACCCACAGCAGCCACTGCGGGAGGATGGTGGACCCCACACGGACGTAGCCGTACCCGGTGACGCCGGGGGGCTGACCGGTGTCCTCGGGCCCGCCGCGGCGCGGCATTCCGCAGCCCGTACAGGAGGCCGCGGCGGCATCCTCGAAGCGCGCGCCGCAGTGAATACAGACCGGCATGGTCATCTCCCCCCGACATCCCTCATGTCTCTCGCACCTGGCCTTCGCGTCGGCCCGGTTACAGCCCCCGGATCGCCTCTTCGATCGCCACCGCCAGGGAGGCCAGCGCGGTGAACCCCGGCACCGCGCCCACGAGCGCCCTGGCGAACACCTTGAGCTTGCCCTTGCGCGGCGCCTCCGAGGCGAGCTCCTCGCGGGCATCCTCCGCGGCCTCGATCAGGTCGGCGCGCTCGGGGTGCTCGGACCGGCCGAGCTCGTCGATCAGCCGGGAGAGCAGCTCGCCGATCTCCTGGGGCGACCGCTGCCGTCCGCCGTCGGACTGGGTCAGCCCGCTGTCCCTGACCTCGGCCTGCGCGTTCCTGCCGCTGGCAACGGCGTTGCCGACGACGTTCGAACCGCCGGTCGCGGTGATCCCGTTGTTGCTCTGCATTCCCATTCCTCATTCCTTCTCGGTTATCAGTCCGTGTTCAGCAGCGGGATCTTGTTGAGCACTCTCATCGAGATCCGGGACCTCTCACCGGAGGCGACCGAGCTGGAATCCACCCTGGCCCCGTGGGCCGCGATGATGCCGTTGTTGATGATCGTCTCCTGACGCTGGACCAGATCGCCCACGTCGATGTCCCGTGCTTGGGCGAACTCGACGAGCGCGTCCAGGACCCGCTTCTCGACGGTCTTCAGGACCATGCCGCTGTCGGCCTTCTGGAAATAGCGGTGGTGCTTCGTGTCCGCCGCCTGCCGGCGCACGCTCTGCCGCGCCCCGTAGTCGAACCTGCGCAGCCTCGTGATCAACTTGTCCTGACGGCGCACCCGCCAGGTCATCCCGTAGTCGGGGGCGAAGCCCGCGATCGCGCGCACGGGCGAGGCCACCAGCACGAAGACGGTGCTCACCAGCGTCTGCGAAAACAGCGTGACGAGCTCGCCCAGCGGCGGGCGGGGCATGAGGGTGTCGATGACCCGGTAGCGGTCGAGCAGGGGGAACAACACCGTCGGGACGGCTTCCACGAAGAGGTTGGATTCCGAACGGATGAAGCGCAGGAAGAGCGAGGTGACCAACTCACCGCCCCAGCCCGTGGAGTGGACGGCCAGATAGGGGCGGGCACCCTCCTCCGGCGTCCGTTTCAGCGCATCCATCTGTGCGAAGGGAATCCGGGCGACGGGCCGGCCGAGCGGGTCCGGCAGGAAGCGGGTGTCCTCCAGGAGGCCCGAGCCGTCGACGAAGAGCCGCTCCTCGATCTCCAGACAGGGCAGGACCAGGGTGCCGAGCCGCTCGGCGATGTGGGTGTAGAGGTCCGTCACGTCGAAGTCCTGCGGCTTGACCCCCGGACTGCTCGATGCCGTGACATCGAAGGTCAAAGACCACGAGTCGAGTTCGGACCCGTACCCGATGAATGGTGAATAGCCGCTGTAGGCGGTGACGTTGCCGTCGGCGTATTCGCGGATCTGGCGGAGGCGCGCCGCGACATCGGCATTGAGCGGCAGCGGCGCGGCCGCGGGGTCGAACCGGTCCGGGCGGAGGCTTTGCAGATGGCGGCCGTACTTGGTCGAGAGTTCGAAGGAGAGCACGGTCGCCCAGGAGAGGAGCAGCACCAGCAGGGTGATCCCGGGGTGGCCGACCCAGAAGGCGAAGACGAACGCCAGCAGGAACAGGACGGTGAGCACCAGATCCCGGCTGTGGCGGCGGGCGTTGGCCAGGTAGGCATGCCGGAGCACCACGGGGACGTCGCACGCCGGGGCCGCCGCCACACCCAAGTGGGGCTGGGCGGCCACCTGTTTGATGAGCGACCTGGCGTATTCGCGATCCAGATAGGCGGCCGCGCAGAGGTACCTGGTCAGGTCCCGGCCCTCACCCCAACGCGGCACAGCGGTACGGCGATCGGCGGCACTTACGGTGACGGGCGCCATGGACACGGTCGGTGCGGACGGTGAGTGGCCGGTGGGCTCGGCCGACGTCGCAGCCGGCCCGGCGGCCGCCACGGCCACACCGCAATTGCCGCAGAACGCGGCCCCCGAAACTGTGCCGCTGCCGCATCCTGGGCACGCAGTCGAATGCGTCATCGCTCCCCCGCGCATGAGACGACCTCACGTCCACCAAGTGCACCACGAGGGGACCTGAGGAAACGTCGGAGTCGCTCTTCGAAGCGGGACCGTTACAGTTCGATACGAACAGACGCACGGCCCGACGGGCCCGGTCCGGGTCAGGGGGACGTTCGACGCAGGACCAGGCTGACGAAGCCCCAGGTGTCCCGGTAGACGCGGAGCCATTCGGAGCGCCGCGTGGCAGCGGTCTCGAGCACCTGCGCGCTGTCCGGGTCGGCGGGGTGGTCCAGGGCCCATGCGGCCAGCGAACCCCAGCAGGCCCACTCGTAGGCGTCCAGCTCACTGCGGGAGCTGACATGGCCGTGCACAGGAGTCCACCCGTCGGCGACGACGCGGTCCAGCGTGGTCGCCAGGTCCGCGAACTCCCCGAGCATCTCGACGGCTTCCGGTGAGGGCTCGCGCTCCCAGAAGCCGTCGCCGATCAGTACGTGTCCCCCAGGGGCCAGGTGCTTGCGTGCCGCCGCCAGGGTGGGCAGCAGGCCGCCGAAGGCGTGCGCGGCGCCGACGCTGAGCACCAGGTCGAACGGGTGCGGGGAGGTGAAGCGTTCGGCTTCTCGCCGGTGGAGTACGAGGCGCTCCTGGACGCCGCGGCGGGCCGCGGCCTGCCGGGCCTGCGCCAGGTCGCTCTCGGAGATGTCGACGCCCTCGGCCTCCAACTGCGGGTGCATGGCCAGGGCGCGCAGAAGCCATTCCCCACCCCCGCACCCCAGGTCGAGCACCCGCTCGTCGCCACGCGGAAGGCAGCGTTCCAGCAGTTGGCGCACGGAGTTGTCGTCGAGCGGGGACTTTATCGGGTGCTCGGCATGGGCCAGCCCGGAGATCTGTTCACGATTCACCGGCGCAGCATGGCAGCGCCGGACGGTGCCCGCACCTGGATTTCCCTCGGCACCGATGACGGCCTTACGCCGTGCCTGCCAGGGCACCGGGGTGACGTACGCGCAGGGGCAGCTGCGGGCCCTTCACACTCACGACTTCGCGAGTTTCGCCGAAGTCCCACCGCAGAAGATGGAAGACTGGCGGCGGGCGGATTCCCCCCGCCGTGCCACAACACCCGAGCCCGAACTCGGTGGCATGCAAGGGGTGTCGGGCGTCCACCCTTGACCCCGGCTTCCTCGGTTCGGATGCGCCATACACCATGATGGCAACCACCACGACGGATTCCGCGGACTCAGCATCCCGCCCCTTCCGCCGATGGGTATCAGCTTTCTTTTACCCCTCAAAAGTTGTAGAACGGGTGGAACTGCCGTCACATCTCAACGTGCCAACTGCAGGCGACATTCTCGTCGATTGTGCGATAGAAATAAGCGAAGAGCTCCACACCGTCTCAACAGAAGATTCCTGAATGTCCGATACCGAACCTTTCCGTGCTGTTACCGCGACGGATGTCGCCCGTGTTGCCGGGGTCTCTCAGTCGACGGTTTCCCTGGTACTGAACGGAAAAGGCCGCGGTCGTATCAGCGACAAGACGGTGCGACGCGTTACCGAGACCGCACAGCGGATGGGCTATCGCATCAATCAGTCGGCCCGCCATCTCCGGCTGGGAGCCAGTGGCACGGTCCTGCTCGCCGTTCCCACCCTCACCAACAACGCCTTCGCCGCGGTCCATGCGGGTGCGGCCCGCCGAGGGGCCGAACACGGTCTCGGCCTCGTGGTCTTCCCGCTCAGCGCCGAGGACGGCACCAGCCCGTTCTCCGCGCCGCAGCAGGCACTCGACGGAGTCATCGCGTGCTCCATGCCCGCGAAGACGGTCGCCGACGTGAGCGCGGGAGTGCCCCTGGTCGTGCTCGACGACGCGCCGGCGCCGGGCATCCCGGCTGTGACGATGGACGTCAGCGGGGGCATGGCCCTGGCCTTGAACCGGCTGCTCGCCCTGGGGCACCGGCGCATCGCCCATGTCCGGGCCGACCGGCCCGCATGGACCTTCGAGCAGCGGGCGCAGGCTTTCGACCTGGGCGTTCACACCCGGCCCGACGTCATTGCGCAGCGGATCCCATGCCCCTTCGCCCCGTCCATGGTCAAGGAACGCATGATGCCGGTGCTGTCCGCACCGGACCGGCCCACCGCCGTCGTCTGCGATGACGACAACATGGCGACCGGCGTCTACTCCGCGGCGATGAGCCTCGGGCTGACCATCGGCACGGATCTTTCCGTGATCGGCTTCAACGACGCCCCCACCGCCTCCCAGGTCACCCCCGGGCTGACCAGCGTCCGTCTTCCGCTGGAGGATCTGGGCGACCAGGGGATGCGGATGCTGGTCGGGCTGCGTGGCGGGGTGACGGCGGATCCCGACCCGTTGCCGGTCGCCCTCGTCGAGCGGGGCTCCACCGGCCCGGCGCCGCAGGTGTGAGGCAGCCGCCGGCTCATACCCAGTCGTGGACGAACGTCGCGGCCTCGTCGAATCCGATCCGCTCGGTGAGCTGTTGCTCCTTGGGGATGTAGGAGTTCGAGAACAGGTCGTAGACGCCGCTGGACCCGACGGAGAGGACGTCCTTGAACGGGGTGCGGAGCACGCTGTTCACATAGGTCTCGTCCACCCCGCCCTTGCTCATGACGTCGGCGGCGTAGAGCGTCGTCAGCGTCTCCCCCGCCCTTTCGAAGAACACCGGGGTGCCCGCGATCATGCCGGTGACGTCGACCTCCTCGATGAGCCGGGCCTCCCGCGCCGGTCCGTGACGGTCCAGCAGTGCGTGCCACCCGTTCTTCAACTGTGTGGTGTAGACGAGGGATCCGGGGCCGACCAGGGGCTTGATGCCCGCGAACAGCAGCAGGGTCATGTACAGCGCCACCGAGGGCACGATGTCCTCACGGTGCAGCGCCTCGCGCAGGGCGTGCCGCTCCAGGGGAACCCTCAGGTGGGCGAACCGCGGGTCGGCCGGCACCAGCTCGCCGCCTTGCACGTACAGCCGCAGGAGCCCCGGCCGGCCGGGATGCCGCATCCAGAAGAAATGCGTTCCCTTTCCGGCCGCCTCGTCCCAGGCGACCACCACCCCGCGAAAGGTGTCGAGAACCCGCTGCCGCGGTACGGGGTCGAGCAGCGCCTCGGAAAGGTAGCTCTCCTCCGCCAGCAACTCGATCAGGCTTTCCCTGGCCACATCCTCGGCACCGGCGTAGAGCAAATCCGGGAGGCGTGGGCGCAGTTCTTCCGAGAAGAGCCGCGGCCAGGTCCCGTGCACCACGGTCGCCAGCTGATCGCGGTGCCCCGGACTCGCGGAATGATCAAGTCCGTTGAGGAGATGCTGGTACTCCTCCAGGAAATCCTGGTCGGCGGGCGCGAAACCGGACCAGCGCTTGAGCGAGTGAAGCCGCTCTACGAAGTCAAAGGCCCGCGGCCGGAGATAGTACATGACGTCCCGGTGTTCTTTCGCGGAGAAGTAGGGGATGTCCACACCCCGGAAACGGAACCCATTTCTCATGTAGTGGTTGCTGGGGTTGACGTTGCTGCACGACAACGTGACGATCGGCGCCGCCGGTCCGTCGGACAGCAGCCGGCCCGCGTTCGCAATGATGTTGGTGCCCAGGAGCAGCGGATGATTGAGCATCTGGTGGTGGTCGACGATGTTCACCGCCCGGAGATCACGGGCCGTGACGGCATCCCCGGGGCCGCCGGGCCCGAACGCCCGCCGCAGCACCCGCCGTACGCACCTCGCGATCAGTTCCTGGCGCTCCGCGTGCTCGGGAGCGACACCGGAGGTGGGGCTCAGCGCCTTCGCGTACTCCCCCAGCGGCCGGTCGTCCTCGAAGTACGGAGCCATGTCGGGCACATACGTCCGGAGCTGTCCGACGACGGCGTCCACCGCTTGCCGCACCCGCTGTTCGTCCATTGCCGCCTCGTCAGTTCGTTGCGTCCGTCGCGACCGCCCGTGCCGCCGCCACCATTGCCTGTCCCACGGACACGCCGCCGTCGTTGGGGGGTATCCGCCGGTGGGTGTGTACCCGGAGTCCCGCCGCGGCGAGTTCCTGTTCCGCCCGTATCAGCAGGTGCTGGTTGAGGAACACCCCACCGCTCAGGACGACATCGGCCGGCCCGTGGGTGCGGGACAGCCGCAGGCAGACCTCGACCACCGCGTGCACCACACTCTCGTGGAACGCGCGGCTCAGTCCGGCGGTGCTGTGGATTCCGTCCGTCAGGCCGGCGAGCAGGGATTCCAGCCAGGGCCGGTGATCGACGACCAGGCAGCCGTCCTCGTCGTCGAGCCGCAGCGGCCATGGCGTCGCCGGCGTGTGGTCCCACGCGATGAGCTGCTCCAGTTCGATGGCGGCCTGCCCTTCGTAGCCGACGTCCTCGCACACGCCCAGAAGCGCGGAGTAGGCGTCGAAGAGACGGCCCATACTGGAGGTCAGCGGGGCGTTGAGACCGCGTTCGGTCATCTTCATCAGCACCTCGACCTCGAACGGGTCCCGGTCGCGCAGCAGACCGAGCGGGAGGGACGCCGCGTCCTGGCCGAAGTACTGGGTGAGCAGCGCTATCGCCACGCGGGCCGGTTCGCGTACGGCCTTGTCCCCGCCGGGCAGCCGGAAGCGCGCGAGGTGTCCGGCCCGCTCGAAGCCGCGGTAGTCGCCGACGAGGAACTCGCCGCCCCAGATGGTGCCGTCGGTGCCGTAGCCGGTGCCGTCGAAGATCACACCGATGACCGGGCGGTCCAGGCCGTTGTCGGCCATGCAGGACGCCATGTGCGCGTGATGGTGCTGCACGGCCACCGGCTCCATGTCCGCGCAGGAGCGGGCGTAGCGGGTGCTGTGGAAGTCCGGGTGCAGATCGTGCGCGACGTAGCGGGGGGTCACGTCGAAGACCTGGCGCAAGTGGCCGATGGTGTCCGCGAAGAACCGCTGGTTTCCCGGTGACTTGAGGTCTCCGATGTGCTGTCCGACGTAGAGCGAGGTGCCGGACCCGAGGCAGACGGTGTTCTTCAGTTCGGCCCCGAGGGCGAGGACCGGCGGCACCTCGAAGGGCGCCGGCAAGGGATCGGGGACGAAACCGCGTGCCCGGCGCAGGAGGACCGTGACCGGCCCGTCCGCGCGGTGCACGACACGGGCGATGGAGTCGTCCACCCGCGTATGGATCGTGCGGTCGTGCACGAGGAAGGCGTCGGCCAGGCCCTGGAGAGTGGCGAGCGCCTCCTCCTCCGTACGGGCCATGGGCTCGTCCGGGGCGTTGCCGCTGGTGGCGATGAGGACGCCGGACGTATCCGCCAGCAGGAGGTGCTGCAAGGGGGTGGTCGGCAGCATGAATCCCAAGGTGGGGGATCCGGGGGCCACGTCCGGTGACAGTCCGCTGCTCCGGCGGGCCCGGAGCAGGACGATGGGCCGCGCCGGGGACTCCAGCAGCCGGGTCTCCTCGGCGTCGAGGTGGGCGTAGCGCGCGACCGTCGCGGTGTCGGCGGCCAGCAGTGCCAGGGGCTTGGCGCTGCGCTCCTTGCGGGAGCGCAGTTCGGTCACCGCCGAGGGCAGGTACGGGTCGGCCATGAGCTGATAGCCGCCCAGCGCCTTGACGGCCAGGATGCGTCCGTCGCGCAGCATCCGGGCCGCGGTCCGCACCGGGTCCCCGTCGCCGATTTCCGTGCCGTCCGCCGACAGCAGCCGCACCCGGGGGCCGCAGGACCAGCACGCGTTGGGCTGGGCGTGGAAGCGCCGGTCGGCGGCGGAGTCGTACTCCTTCTGGCAGTCGGGGCACATCACGAAGTCGGCCATGGTGGTCAGCGGCCGGTCGTAGGGAAGGCCTTTGATGATGCTGTAACGCGGTCCGCAGTTGGTGCAGTTGATCAGGGGGTAGCGGTACCGGCGGTCCCCGGGGTCCATCAGCTCGGTGACACAGTCCGCGCAGACGAGACTGTCGGGGGTGACGAGCCCGCCCGACCCGCCGTCGGGACGGCTCTGCCGGATGGCGAAGGTGGAGTTCCACTCCCGCAGTGGCTCCTCGGCGAGCACCTCACAGGTGTCGATACGCGCGAGGCCCGGCAGTTGCGCATACAGGTCGGTTCCGAAGGCATCCGCCGCGGTGCGCGGCCCTTCGACGCAGATGGTGACGCCGCGCATGTCGTTGAGCACCCAGCCGCCCAGCAGGTGCCGGGTGGCCAGGCGGTAGACGAAGGGGCGGAAACCCACCCCCTGGACGAAACCGGTGACCCGTAAGGTACGGCGCACCGCGGCCATCAGCACAGCCTCGGCAGCTGGGCACCGTAGAGCAGGTCCACGGTCTTCTCACGACCGTCCGGACCGGTCATCCGGACGGTTCCCGGCGTGCCGTCGACCACGCTGCCGACGACGGCCGCCTGCGCGCACTCCTCATGGGCGTGCAGGGCCTTGAGCGCGGCTTCGGTGTGCTCCGGGGAGACGACGAGGCAGAGGTTTCCCTCGTTGGCGAGGTACATCACGTCGACGCCCAGCATGTCGGCGGCCATGGCGGTCTCCGGCCTGACGGGCAGATCGGCCTGGGAGAGCAGCACGGCGGCCGAGGAAGCCTGGGCGAACTCGTTGACGACCGTGCCCAGGCCCCCTCGGGTCACGTCGCGGATGCACCGCACCCCCTCGCCGCAGGCATCGAGGACGTCGGCGATCACATGGTTGAGCACCGCGCAGTCGCTGCGCACCCGGTGCTCGAAGCCGAGGCCCTCCCGCTGGGAGAGGAGGTGGATGCTGTGGTCGCCCAGGTAGCCGGTGACGATGACCTGGTCCCCTGTGCGCAGCGACCGGCTGGACAGGTGCAGGGGGCGTTCGAGCACCCCGACACCCGTGGTGTTGAGGAAGATGCCGTCCGCCTCCCCACGCCGTACGACCTTGGTGTCGCCGGCGACGATCTGCACCCCCGCCGCCACCGCGGTGTCCCGTACGGAGTGCAGGATCCGCCGGAAGTCGGCCAGCGCGAAGCCCTCTTCGAGGACGACCGCGAGCGTGAGGTAGAGCGGACGGGAGCCGCTGACGGCGAGGTCGTTGACCGTGCCGGCGACGGCTATCTTCCCGATGTCGCCACCGTCGAAGAACAGCGGCTCCACCACGAAGGAGTCGGTCGTGACGGCGATCCGCCTGCCGGGGAGCTCCAGCAGGGCACTGTCCTCCATTTCGCCGATGTAGGTGTCGCCAAGAATCGAGGCGATGGTGCCGGCGATGAGCTCCTGGCTCATCCCTCCACCGGCTCCATGGTCCAGGACCACGGTCTTCGTCACGCGCCGGCCTCCTGTGTGCGGTTGCGGTCGTCGGATCAGGCGGCGGAGAGGACGGAGTGTCCCAGAGACTTCTGGAGGAGCGCGTCCCACCACACCCGCATGATGCGGATGGCCTCCAGGGCGCCCTTGCGGACCTCGTCCATGTCGATCGGCTCGCCGTCGCCGTCCGCGGCGTCCGGGCCGAGGTCCACGAACGCGGCGAGGCCGTCCTTGTGCCCCTGCTCCACGCCGTCCTCCAGGTGGATGTCGTGGAAGCGCTTGATCAGGCTGCCCTCGTAGGCGAACCCACGACGGTCGCAGATCTCCTTGCAGATCTCGTAGAGGACCTCGTGCTCGAAGATCGCCGCGGTCTCGGTCGCGTAGAGCGAGCCCAGGGCGCGCGAGGGGTCGGGGGCGCACAGCGCGTCGACGTCCGCCAGGAACCGCGTCGTCGGGGGGAACTCCACCCGCTTGTCCATGTCGGTACCCGCCTCCAGCATGCCCTTCTTGTACATCGGGGCGTGGCCGTCCTCCTCGTCCACATTGCGCTGGAGTTCGACCGAGACCCCTGCGTCGGCCAGCTTCTTGGTGCAGTCCACGGCCTTCTGGAGCAGGCCCTTGTTGGCGAAGGAGAACTGGTAATGCTCCATCACCAGCCACTCCAGCGATTCCGTCTCGGCTTGTGACAGGGCCTTGAACAGCTGGTCCTTCACGGCGTTGGTGAAGGCGTCGTTCTCGGCGTCGATCTGCACGGACAGGCGCTCGGCCATGGCAAGCCTCTTCTCTCTGATGATGGTGAAGGGGACGTGCTGCGCAGCGGCACCCGGGGTGGCCCGGTGCCTGCTGTGTCGCAGGTTAGTCATACGCATGACTGAAGAACAAGAGGAAGCCACGACTGCAACTTGGCTTCTGAGCTTCAGGTTTGACGGTGGGAAAGTTCCGATCTGTTGCGAACAGGTCATTCGTATGACTACGCTCGCCGTCGTTTGGCCGACTGCACCGGAACCCCACTCCCGAAGCCAGGGAAGTCATATGCCTCGATACGCAATCCTCACCAACGACCTCCAGCGTGACCTGGTCGACAAGAACGAGCAGCGCAAGGCGAATGTGCAGGAGATGACCCCTGCGTTCCAGGAGTTCCTGGCCCGGATGCGGGAGCTTCGGGTACCGGTGATCCATCTGCAACTGGTCTACGACGAGGACGACAAGAAGATCGAGTACCACGACGGGCGCATCCCCGTGCTGCGCGGCACCCGCGGGGCCGAGCTGCTCCCGGAGTTCGTGGACCCCGGCGACATCGTCATGGAGAAGAAGAAGGACAGCGGCTTCTTCGAGACGGACCTGCACGACTACCTGCAGAAGAACGACATCGACACCGTGATCATCACGGGGATGCAGGCGCAGGTCTGCATCCAGACGACTGCGGCGGACGCGCACTTCCGCGGCTACAACGTGGTCGTGCCCTCCGACGGGGTCGTCTCCACCCGCGAGGAGGACCGCACGCGGGCCCTGGAATGGCTGGGGTCCTACTGCGCCGTGGTGGCACCGATGGCCGAGGTGGCCCGGCGTATCGGTGACGAGGAGGGCTTCGACTTCTCCGTTGCGGCGCTTCCCTAGGGCCCGCCGGCCTGCTCGGACGGCCGGGTACGCGGACCCACCGCACACCGCGGGAGCACACCCGGCCCGTCGCCGGCACCGTGATCGTGCCCGGCTCCTGTCGAAGGCTCCCGCGCGCAATCCTCAAGGAGGCGTCCCATGGACGTGGCAGTGACAGCGGGGGCCCACGCCTGGAACGGGCTCGCGCTGCCCCCCGACACAGAGCAGGAACCGGATCTCCTCGTCATCGGGGTGCCTTTCGAGGGGGGCGCGGGCGGTGCGGGCGGCGCCTCGCTCGGGCCCGCCAGGGTGCGGGAGCTCACCCCCCGCCTCAAGACGACCGATCGTCATGGCCGTGACGCCTCGGCGGTGCGGCTGCGGGACCTCGGCGACATCCCGACCTGGCGGTTCGACCTCCCCCGGTCGATCGCGCACCTCGCCGAGGTCTACCAGGAGGTCTTCCGCGAGGTCACGGTGCCCGTCCTGACCTACGGCGGGGACCACTCGGTGACCTATCCCATCGTGGCCGCGGCGGGCACCGGCCGGCGCCTCGGGCTCGTGTGGTTCGACGCGCACCCGGACGTGCTCGACGGCTACCAGGGGTCCGGGATCTCCCACGGCTCGCCGCTGCGCCGCATCATCGAGGACGGCGCGGTCGCCCCGGAGAACGTGCTGCTGGTCGGCACCCGCGCCTACGACGCGGGCGAGACCGCCTTCATCGAGAAGCACGGCATCCGTGAGGTCCGGGCCGCGCACTTCGCGGACGATCCCCGGGCGGCCCGGGAGAGTTACCGGCGACATCTGGCCGACATCGCCGAGCGGGTCAGCCATTTCTACGTCACGCTCGACATCGATGTGCTCGACGCCTCGTGCGTCCCCGGCACCGGCACGCCGGTCGCCGGCGGGATCGGCACCGGTGAGCTGCTCGGCCTCATCGAAGACCTTCCCGAGCCCGTACTCGCCTACGACATCGTGGAGTTCGCCCCGGCACACGACGTCGGCGGGATGACCGGACACGCGGTCATGGCCCTCACCACCGCGTACCTCGCCCGCATCGCGGCCCGGACCCACGGACCGGGCTCACCGCCGCCCCCCGGCCACCGCCCCGTGGCGCATCCGCCCCGTCTCCCCGAGGAGTGACGCCGTGGACGTCATGACGGCCATCCTGACGCGGCGCAGCAGCCATCTGCTCAGCGCCCCGGCCCCCACCGACGCGGAGTTCACCTACCTGCTGGGAGGCGCGGCCACCGCCCCCGACCACGGCTCGCTCCGGCCGTGGCGGTGGGTCCTGTTGCGCGGCGACGGCCGGGAGGCACTCGGCGACTGCCTGGCCGCCGAGGCGCCGCCGGGCCGGCAGGAGCGGGCCAGACGGAAGATGCTGCGCTCTCCGCTCAAGGCGGTGCTGATCTTCGTGCCGCGCCTGGACCACCGCGTCCAGGAGTGGGAGCAACTGGCGGGCACCAGCTCGATGGTGTACGCGATGATGATGCTGCTGCATGCCCGTGGCTACGGCAGCATCTGGCGGACCGGAGCGCTGTGCCGTAGTGAAGGCGTCCGTGAGCTCCTGGGGCTGTCGCCCGCCGAACGGGTGCTGGGCTCCCTGGACATCGGCACACCCGACGCGCAGGCGCGGCTCCTGCGGCGGCCGCGCGAGGACGTGGCGGCCAAGGTCTCGGCCTTCCCCGGAGCGGCCGCCACGGCCTCGAAGGCCGGCGACGTCGCCGGTCCCTGACCACGGGCCGAGCGGGCGCCCGGTCGGCGAGGACCGCCCGAAGACTCGACCCAGCCGGTCTCGACCGGTTGAGAAAGGCAGAGCGCACCAGTGGAACCGAGTGACGAGTTGACGCCGTCGCACGAACGGACGCCCCCGCCCGGGCAGGGCCCGGCCGCATGGGCCCGTCGCGCGGCACGCAGCGTTCCCGAGGGGCGGGCGGCCCGCACCTTCCTGCTGGTCGCCTTCGTCGACGCCGCGGGCCGTGGCATCTTCCTCGCGGGCTCCGCGCTCTTCTACACGCAGGTCATCGGGCTCACCAACGCGCAGGTCGGACTGGGGCTGTCGATCGCGGGCCTGGTGGGGCTGGTGTGCGCCATTCCCATCGGCTGGCTCGCGGACCGGTTCGGTGACGGGCCCGTCCTGGTGGCACTGCAACTGTGGCGGGCTGCGGCGTTCCTGGTCTATCCCCTGGTCGACGGCTTCGGGCTGTTCCTTGTGGTGGCCTGTCTGGTCGGCGCGGTGGAGTGGGCCGCGATGCCCATCATCCAGTCGGTCGCGGGAGCCACCAGCGAGGAGGGCTCCATGGTGGAGGCCATGGCCGTGGTCGCGGTGGCCCGCAATTCCGCGTACGCGCTCTCCGCCCTGGCCGCCACCGCCGTGATCACCTGGGCGTCCCCTCGCGCCTACGTCGTGTTCGTGCTGTTCAACGCGCTGGGGTTCTTCGTGTCGGGGATGCTGCTGCTGAGACTGCGGCTGCCACGCCGGGCGGTGGACCACAGCTCCAAGGAGTCGGCCGGATCGAAGCTGCTGCCGTTCAGGGACGTGCGGTTCCTGCTGCTGTCCGTCACGAACGGGATCCTGTACGCCCATATGCCGATCCTGTCCGTGGCCTTCCCGCTGTGGGTCGTCACCCGTACCGATGCGCCGCGCGCCCTCGTGGGTGTGGCGCTGACGATCAACACCGTGATGGCGGTGATGTTGCAGATCCGGCTCAGCAAGGGCGGGGACGACCTCGGGCGCGCCGGCCGCAAGCAGCGGCTCGCCGGACTGGCGCTGGCCGCGTTCTGCGTGCTCGTCGCGTTCACCCGGTCCGTGGACGGACTGACGGCCACCTTCCTGTTGTTGCTCGCCGCGGTCGCGCTGACGCTGGGCGAGCTGTGGCAGTCGGCGGGCGGCTGGGGGATCTCCTACGGGCTCGCCCCCGAGGCCCAGCGCACCTACTACCTGAGCGTCTACCAACTCGGGGCCACCGGCTGCACGGTTGCGGGGCCGGCGGTGCTGGTGATGGCCGTCGTGGACGTGGGTCCGGCAGGCTGGGCGGGGCTGGCGGCCTTGCTCGCGCTCACCGGATTGGTGACACCCGCGCTCACCCGGCCGCCGCGCCCCAAGGCAGCGGCCGCCCCGGCTCCGGCCGACTGATCCGTTGCCGGCCCCGTAGCCGGACCCGCGAGAGCGGGCCGTACCACTGTCATGGAGCGGCGGCCGTACCACCGTCATCGAGGGGCCGTACCACCGTCATGAAGCGGGGGTGTGCACCTGCTCGTCGGCTCGTTGCGCCGTCCCGTTGCGGTCCCGCCCGCGGGCGGTGAGGTCGGCCACGACGACGAGGAGGGTGGCGGCCACGGCTAGCACGGCACCGACCAGATTGGGCGAGGCGTAGCCGAAGCCTGCGCCGATGGCGGCGCCGCCGAGCCAGGCGGCGAGTGCGTTGCCGACATTGAGCGCGGCGACGTTCGCGGCCGAGGCGAGAGTGCGTGCTTCGGAGGCCACCTGCATGATGCGGTGCTGCAACGTGGGAATCGCGGCGGTCCCGCACAACCCCAGCAGCGTCAGGGTGATCACAGCAGGTGTCCGGAAATGGATGCTGTAGGCGAAGACCGCAAGCAGCACCGCCAACACGACGAGCGTGCCGTGCAGCGTGGCGACCGGGAATTTACCGGCAAGGTGTCCACCCAGCAGATTTCCGACGGACATCCCGATGCCATAGAGCATGAGAATGACCGTCACGGCACTCGGCGCAAAACCGCTCACCTTGACAAGCATCGGCTCGATGTAGGTGAAGGACGCGAAAATCGCTGCGGAAACCAGCATGGTGACGGTGAGAGTGACCCAGACCTGTTTCCGGCGGAAAGCGCCCAATTCCGCGCGGAGACCACCGCCCGGGGGGCGCGGTTGCGCGGGCATCAGCACAAGAATGCTGAGGAGTCCGACGAAACCGATCAGTGCCACGCTCAGAAAGGTGGTCCGCCAGCCAAAATGCTGGCCGATAAGCGTTCCCAGCGGTACCCCGAGAATCGTCGAGACGGTCATGCCGCTGAAAATCAGGGAGATGGCGCTCGCCCGCCGGGACGGGGCGACGAGGTCCGCGGCGGTGACCGCGGCGACGCCGAAGAACGCCCCGTGGGCGAGTGATACCAGCACGCGGGCGGACATCAGCAAGCCGTACCCGGGGGCGACGCCCGCGAGGAGGTTGCCCACGACGAAGACGGCCATGAGGAGCACAAGGACGGCCCGGCGGGGGAAGCGGGTGGTCAAGGCGGCCAGCGGCAGCGCACCGGCCACGACGCCAAGGGCGTAGCCGGAGACCAGGTAGCCGGCCACGGGCACGGAGACGGACAGGTCGGCTGCCACGTCCGAGAGCAGGCCCATGATCACGAACTCGGTCGTGCCGACCGCGAAGGCGCTGATGGCCAGGGCGAGGATTGCCGGCGGCATGAAGAAAGGAACTCCTTCGGCAGGGAGGGGCTGCGGGCGTGTCGGGAGCGTCGGGGGCGTCGGGGGCGTCGGGGGCGTCGGGGGCGTCTGCGAGCCTTCACCGCCGTGGCGGCCCCACGGAGGCCCGCTCGACGAACTCGACCGGCATGACCGTCTTGGCCGTCACGGTGTCGTTGCGCAGGAACTGCTCCATGCCCAGGCGCCCCAGCTCATGGGCGGGAAGGCGCACCGTCGTCAGCGCGGGCACCATCAAGGAGGCGAGGGGCAGGTCGTCGAACCCGATGACGGACAGATCACCGGGGATGGACAGTCCGAGGCCGTGCGCGGCGGAGTAGGCACAGGCGGCCAGGTTGTCGTCGTCGCAGATGACCGCGGTCACCGAGCTGTCGTCGCACAGCCTGGCCAGTATCAGTTCCCGCGCCCGCGCACCGTCGAAGGGAACGGCCAGGCTCCGCCCCCGCACGCGGCGGTGCGCCCCGAGCCGGCTGTCGAAAGCCTCGGTGCGCTGCGCGAACGTCCAGGCGTCGCGCTCCGCACGGACATGCAGGATGTCCTGGTGCCCCAGCCGGACGAGGTGGTCCACGGCGGAGCGCATCCCGGCACCGACGTCCATGGTGACCGAGCAGATGCCGGCGTCCGGGTCGCTGTCGAGGGCGACCATGGCGACGCCGTCCCGCAGCACGTCGATGCTCCCGGCGGACACGGCACAGGCGAGAACACCGTCGATGGCTTGCCGGGGAGAGGGGAACGGGCCCTTCCCGTCCTCGCCCTGGAGGGGGTAGACGATCACCCCGATCCCGTGGTCGGCGCCGACGCGGGCCGCTCCGCTGTGCACATCGGCGAAATGGGGGTTCGTCAGGGACGGCACGACCAGCATCACCGTGCCGGTCCGGCCTAATCGCAGATTGCGCGCCGAGAGATTGAGCCGGTAACCCATATCGGCCGCCGCATCGAGGACCTTCTTCGCCATTTTGGCCGAGATGCGACCACGCCACTTTCCCGCCATCACCAACGAGACGGTGGTCTGCGACACGCCAAGCGTCCGTGCCAAGTCCTTGCTTGTCATTTGAGGCGCGTTAACCGGTGCGTTCCCTGCCCTGTGAAGTCCTTCAGACAACGGTCCCTCAACTCTTTTGCGGACTGCGGACGTTCAGCTTCCGTTAGATCTTGCGCCGGACATCATACGTATGATCTGGTAGCGAACATCATACGTATGATGCGGTTGCTCAACCAGAGATAACAGTCAGCGACATTCGGCGCATGGAGATGTCAATGGAATCGGCCGTCACCGTGTATTGCGGAGCCTCACTCGGCGAGCACCCCGCCTACGCCGACGCAGCGCGTCAATTAGGCCAGGCGTTGGCCCGGTCCGGAATGAACTTGGTCTACGGCGGGGCCTCCACCGGCCTGATGGGGTGCGTGGCGGACGCGGCACTCCTCGGCGGCAGCCGCGTCACCGGAGTGATCCCGCAGAGCCTCGTCCGGTACGAGGTCGCGCACACCGCCCTCACCGACCTGCGCGTCGTCCGGACCATGCATGAACGCAAGGCGTTGATGGCCGAGTTGGGAGACGCCTTCGTCGCGATGCCGGGCGGTTTCGGCACCGCGGAGGAACTGTTCGAGGTCCTGACATGGGCCCAGCTCGGACTGCACTCCAAGCCGTGCGCCCTGCTGAACACCAACGGTTACTACACCCCGCTCCTGAGGTTCCTGGAGCACGCCGCCGACGAAGGCTTCGTGCACCGGCGCTACCTCGGCAACGTGATCGTCGAAGACGATCCGCACGTCCTGCTCTCCCGGCTCGCGAGCCACCGTGCGCTTCCGCATCTGTTCGAAGAGGTGGCGGAGGCATGACCACCGCACCCCGCCCGGCTGCCACGGACGCCCGCTCCGAGCCCTCCGGTGCCGCTCCCCCCGCCCCGGCACTCGCCGTGTTCGACCTCGACGGCACCTTGCTTCCGGAGACGACCTCCTGCCGGGAGATCGCCCGGGTGGTCGGCAGGCACATGGACATTCACGACCTGGAAGCGGCGTACGGCCGGGGCGAGATCGACAGTCGCGCCTTCGCGGTCAGCGCTCTGCGGTGCTGGAGCGCAGGCGGCAAGGCCGTCTACCGCCAGGCGTTCGACGCCGCACGCTTCCTCCACGGCATCCAGGACTGTCTGACATGGCTGCGCACGCACGGGACGACAACCGTCCTGGTCACGATGTCGCACAGGGAGTTCGCCGAGTGTCTCGACGGATTCGACCACATCTTCGCGTCCGACTACCCCGACGACATCCTCAACCCCGAGGACAAGCCGCTGATCGTCGAGAAACTCCGGACCGACCTGGGCATCACGGCCGACGACGTCATCGCCTTCGGCGACTCGACGTCCGACCTGCCGCTCTTTCGCACCCTCCGGCACACGGTCGCCGTCAATGCCTCCCCGGCCCTGACCGCACTGGCCGCCCACCACTACCAGGGCGACGATCTGCGCGGGGCGCTGCGCCTGGTCTGCCCTGACGCGGAGTTCACCTCATGAGCGCGCCCGGCCGCGCCGTGCCCTCCGCCACCACGGCCGCCTCGCCCGCTCCCGGTGCCGGCACCGTCACCGTCATCTGCCGGTCCTTCGCCGAGGACTTCCCCGGCGGGCTCGGCGCTCTCCACGACGCCCTGAGCCGACGCGGCCTGACCACCGGGACACACGGACAGGTCGACGGACGGTTCCCCGACGGTGAGCTGTGTGTGGACCTGCCCGGGGACCCCACGGGGGCGCACGTGGTCATCCACCAGTCCCTGACCGGACCCGCCGAACAGGTCGACCAGTCGGCGATGGCACTGCTGGCCGTGGCCCGTGCCTACCGGGAGCACGGGGCCCGGAAGGTGACCGCCGTCGTCCCGCACCTCGCCTATGCGCGCCACGACCGGCACGTACCCGGCGAACGCCGCCCGATCATGGCCGGCTTGCTGGCACAGCTCGCCGCGACGGCCGGTATCGACCAGCTCATCACCCTGGCCTCGGGCGCCCAGGACCGTCTCGGACGACTCAGCGAGCCGATGGACCTGGTGCAACTCCCCACGGATGCGGCGCTGATGTCCCTGGTGCACCCCTGGGTCGTGCCCGGCCGCACGGTGCTCGTGGCCCCTGATGCGGGGGCCGCCCACCAGGTCCGCAGGATCGGCGACCGGCTACGGCTTCCGGTGATCACCGCCACGAAACGCCGCACCGGTCCGGACGCCGTCACCGCGACCCTCACCTCGTCCGCACCCGGCCCTGCCGACCGCGCCATCATCGTGGACGACCTGATCACCAGTGCGGGAACGATGCTGGCGGTGGCCCGGCTGGCGCGGGCGGAGTTCGACGGGTGCCAGGTGCTCTGCGCGGCGACCCATCTGCGTCCCACCCCGACCGGCGAACAGCGGCTGGCCGCTGCCCTGCGGGACGGAACGGTGCACCGCGTCCTCACCACCGACGCGGCGGGCCACCGCCCCCGTATCCCCGGTATCGACGTCACCGCCGTCCTCCCACTGATCGCCGACGCCGTCGCCGAACAAGTCCTCCCTGCCCAGCCCCCTTCAGCGGAAAGGCCCACCGCACATGCAGGCTCCCACTGAGCTGCTCGCTACCGTTCCCCCGACCACCCTGAGCCCGGCCTTGTCCATGTCCGTGGTCTGCCTCGACCAGACCCGGCTCGGTGAACACGTCGCGCAATTAAGGACGTTGGGGATCAGCCGGCTGCACGTCGATCTCATCGACCCGGCCTTCGCCCGGAACGTCGGACTGCCCCTGGAGACCATCAGCGACCTGGCGGCCACCTGCGGCCTGCCGATCGACGTCCACGCCATGCTGGCACGCCCCGGTGACCTGCTGGAGCAGGCCGCGGCACGCGGGGCGGCCACCATCTGCGTCCACCAGCGCACCGTCACCCCCCAGGTCCTGGCCTGCTTGCAGCGCATCGCCGCCGGGCCCGCCGAAGTGGGCCTGGTCATCGACCCGGGCGAGGGACTGGACCGTGCGCTGATCGAGCAGCTGGCCCCCGCCCAGCTGACGGTGATGAGCGTCGAACCGGGCGGCGTGGGACGGCCGTTCCGCGACGAGGCCCTGCTCACCCTCGCCGAAGCCGCTGAGCTGCGCGCACGCGGCATCGTCCGGCGGGTCGAAGCCGACGGGGCGGTCGGACCGGCCACCGTCGCGCGGCTGGTGTCCGCCGGGGCCGGCCAACTCGTCCTGGGCAGCACGGTCTTCCCGCGACGCGGCCCGGAAGGCAACCGCCTGGACGAACTGGCCCTGGCGCTCACCGCCCTCTCCCCCGCCTGACCTCCGGCGTCCCCTCATCCCCTCATCCCCGACCGATCCCCCCGACCGACGAAGATCAAGGACCGTTGCTCATGACGCTCACGCACACCATCACCATCGGCGACGTCCGCCGCGAGCTGCCGATCGTACGGGTGGCGGACGATGCCCGGATCGCCTTCCTCAAGCTGTACGGCGACGTGGAACTCACCGTCGCCTGCGCACGCGCACTGGCCGAGCGGATGCCGGCGGACGTCGATGTCATCGTGGGCCCGGAGACCGGGGGCATCCTGCTCGCCCACGAACTCGCCGAGCACTCCGGGCGCCCCTACGTGATCGCCCGCAAGAAGCTGCGCCCCAACATGGCCAAGCCGCTCCGCGTCCCCGTACAGAGCATCGGAACACCGGGACAGCAGGAACTCTTCCTCGGTGAGGACGACGCGGCGCTCATCGAGGGCCGCCGGGTCGCCGTCGTCGACGAGGTCATCAGCAGCGGCGGCACCCTCAAGGCCCTCCATGAACTCGTCGCCGCGGCCGGCGGCACGGTGCAGCAGGTGTTGACCGTGGCCACCGAAGGGGAGCGCAGGCCGGACGTCGAGTCGCTGCTGCATCTGCCCGTCTACACGGATTAGCGCCACCCCGCTCGCTGCTCGCTGCTCGCTTCCGTACGCCTCCCCCTCCCGGACCCTCACCCGTACCCCATCGAACACCTAGGAGTTGCACGATGACGCCCACCATCCATGCCAGCGAGGTCGCCGACATCGGCCTCGCCGGCCATGGCGAAGGACTGTGCGACTGGTCGGCCCAATCGATGCCCATCCTGGCGCGGATACGCGAGCGTTACGCCGTCGAGAAGCCCTTCCAGGGCAAGCGCATCGCCATTGCCGTGCACATCACGACCGAGACCGCCAACCTCGCTCTGACCCTCCGGGCCGGCGGCGCCGAGGTCTTCCTGTGCGCCTCCAACGTACGGACGACGAACGACGCGGTAGCCGCTTACGCCGCCCAGCAGGGCGTGTACGTCTACGGCATCCAGGGCGAGGACCGCGAGACCTACTCCACCCACTGCCACCGTGTCCTGGACGCCCGCCCGCACCTGGTCATCGACGACGGCGCGGATCTGACCGGTCTGCTGCACGGCGCGCGCAGCGATGCCGCGTCCGACGTCATCGCGGGACTGGAGGAGACCACGGCCGGCATCCAGCGCATTCGCAGCCTCGAGGCCGACGGGCTGCTGCGGTACCCCGTCGTCGCGGTCAACGAGGCCCGCACCAAGCATCTGTTCGACAACCGCTACGGCACCGGACAGAGCACCATGGACGCCATCCTGCGGCTGACGAACACCCTGGTCGCCGGCTCACGGGTGGTCGTGGCCGGTTACGGGATGTGCGGAAAGGGCGTCGCGGCACGGGCCCGCGGTATGGGCGCCGATGTCCTGGTGACCGAGGTGGACCATGTCCGGGCCCTGGAGGCCGTCATGGACGGGTACCGGGTCATGGAGATGGACCGAGCCGCGGAACTGGGCGACATCTTCATCACGGTCACCAGCAACAAGAACGTCCTCGGGGCGGAGCACTTCGCCCGCATGCCCGACGGCGCCCTCGTGTGCAACTCCGGCCACTTCGACGTGGAGATCGATGTGCCGGCACTGCGCGCCGCGGCGCTCAAGCACACCCGACCCCGTCCCGGCATCGACCAGTACACGCTCGCCGACGGCCGGCGGATCAACCTGCTCTCCGCGGGGGAGGTGGTGAATCTCGCCGCGGCCGAGGGAAACCCGGCGACGCTGATGGACATGTCCTTCACCAACCAGGTCCTGGGTTGTGAGTACCTGCTCAAGAACGCCGCGGACCTGGACCGCCGCGTCCACACCCTGCCCGCGGACATCGACGACCAGGTGGCACACCTCAAACTCCAGACGCTGGGCATCGACATCGACACCCTCAGCGAAGCGCAGATCGCGTACCTGCACTCCTGGGATCAGGGCAGCGCCTGACGGCTCCCTCCCCTACGACACGGGCGCGGCAGTCGGCTGGTCGGCCGGTCGGTCGGCTGGTCGGCCGGTCGGCTGCCGCGCCGGGCAGTGGATAGGCAGGTTGGCTTCCGCTGCGGCCCGGTCAGCGTTCGTCGTCCTCCGCCGTACGCTCGCCCTCCGCCTGGGACGGCTGGGTGCGGGTCGTCGCGGGGTGTCGCTGCTCGGCCGGGTCCCTGTCCTCCTCCAGCCTCTCGCCCTCGGCCTGCGACGGAGTCGGGTACTCGTCGTTCTGCCTCATGACCGCCTCCGCAGTCGGTACAAGTGCATACAAACCGAGCCTAACGCCCAGGTCGTTCGACGGCCTGGGCTGCGAGGACGGCTTCGGAGCGGCTGACAGCGACTCGACCTGGCGTATCACGCGCGCTTGGCGGTGAACGGGCCGCCGGAGCCGAAGACCAGGGCGGCGAAGCGTTCGCCGATGCGGCGGTGTGTGGCGGCGTCCGGGTGGAGCTGGTCGGGCAGCGGCAGCTCGGCGAAGTCCGCCTCGCCGTAGAGGTCTCGGCCGTCGAGGTAGTGCAGGTTCGGGTCGTCGGCTGCCCGCTGCTTCACGAGGCGGGCCAGTTCCTCCCGGATGACGTTGAGGGTCAGCTTCCCGCCGGCCCGTTCCGCGGGATCGCCCGCGGCCCGGAACTGGAGCTTTCCCGCGCTGAGGTTGCTGAAGTCCGGGGCGCTGGGGCCGGGGGTGTCCTCGTGGATCGGGCACAGGATGGGCGAGACGACCAGGAGCGGAGTGCTGGGGTGCCCCTCACGGATGGTGTCGAGGAAGCCGTGCACCGCGGGGCCGAACGCGCGCAGGCGCATCAGGTCGGCGTTGACGAGGTTGATGCCGATCTTGACGCTGATCAGGTCCGCGGGGGTGTCGCGCAGGGCACGGGCGGTGAACGGGTCGAGCAGGGCGCTGCCGCCCAGCCCCAGGTTGGTCAGTTCCACGCCGCCGAGGGAAGCGGCCAGCGCGGGCCAAGTGGTGCTGGGGCTCGCGGCGTCGGAGCCGTGGCTGAGCGAACTGCCGTGGTGCAGCCACTTCTTGTGGCCCGCATCGGGCAGGGGCTCGACGGGTGCGTCGGTGCGCAGGGCGACGAGCTGGGTGATCTCGTTGTGCGGCAGCCAGATCTCGACGTCCTTGACGCGGTCCGGGAGCCCGGTGAAACGGAGGGTGCCGACCGGGCCGGGCCGGATTTCCGCGGATCCGGTGGCCATGTCGATCATCAGGACGTTCCCGCCGGGGACGCCGGCCTGCCCGGCCGGCCGGCCGTCGACGAGCAGGTCGTACACGCCATCGGGGCGGGGCGGGGCGCCCTGGTACGCGTTCTTGGTGCGGAGTGCGTCCAGCTCGATGGCGGTGGCCCGCGTGCGGAACACCAGCCGTACGCCGGAGGCCTGGGCCTCCGCCATCGCCAGCTGCCCGTCGGTGCACTGGGCACGGGCCCGGGCGGGCAGCCGGTGCGGCAGCACCCCGTGTTCGGTGTGCTCCAGATCCAGGGCGCCGCGCAGGAGGTTGGCGGTGAGGGGTGTGGTGATCCAGTCCACCGCCGGGGACGCCGAGGCCGTCGTGGGGGCACCGGGGGCGTCGTCGAGCCAGTCGTCCATGGTGGCATTGTGCGGGCCAGATGCATGGCCTGCCCAATGGTTTTCCGCCCCCTCGGTGGCTGACGACCGGCGGTCGCCGACCGCCGACTACCGGCCGCCCCGGCCAGCCCTTCGGCCACCCTCTGCTCGCCGACCGTGGCCGTCACCGGGTTCCAGGCCACATTGGCGTAGCGGCCAGATGGCGCGGGTCTCACGATCACCAATGCCCCCTGTTCTCCGGCCCGTTCCCGCCTGCGCGAGCGTGACGGTGCCGGCCACCGTGGTCCTCATCGCGGAGCGCCGACGCCGGCACTGGCTCGCACCGCGAACCGGCTCGCCGCCGCCAACCGGCTCGCCACCACCAACCGGCCCGCCAGGTGAAGCGCTCGCCTGCGGGCTGAAGCGCTCGGCCACACATGCACCGCGGCACCCCGGCGGCAGTGTGACGGGGCGTTTGGGTTGGCCAGTTGAGCGAGCATGTCGGCCCGTGAGCGTTCGAGTCGGCCCGGCTGAGAGCTCTAGGCAGCTCCGGGAGGCACAAGCTCGCCCTGCATCGCGTCGTTGGATTCGTTTTCCGCCTCTGGGCTCCGGGGCTGTTGCTTTCGACGGCGGGCGGTGGGCGAGGGGGTCGTGAGAACGGCGAGGCATGCGATGACGAGGGTGATGCCGGTCCAGCCGGCGGCGGGGAGGCGTTCTCCGACGACGAGGACGGCGAGTACGGCCGCGACGGCCGGTTCGAGCAGGGACAGGGTGGTGGCGGTGCTGGCGGGCAGGTGCGCGAGTCCCCAGCCGAACAGGGCGTAGCCGGCGAACATGGGGACCACCGCCATGTAGGCGCCGACGGCCGCGTTCGGCCAGGAGCCGACGAGCGGGGCTCCGGTGGCCAGGAGGACCGGCAGCAGGAGCAGGCCACCGAGCCCGAAGACGGCGCCCATCGCCGCACGGGAGGGAACCCCGCCGGTGATGAGTCGGTGCGCGGCCCAGGCGTAGAGGGCGTACGTGGTGGCGGCGACGAGGCCGAGGCCCACGCCGAGCAGCATGGCGGCCGTGGATGCCCCTGCCGTGGCCTGGCCTGCTTCGGCGACGCACAGCAGAACGGTGCCGAGGAGGCCCAGGGAGGCGGCGAGCATCCAGCGGCGCGTGAGACGCCGGCCGTCCACGACACGTTCGATCAGGGCGGAGGCGAGCGGGGCGGTCCCGATGGACACCACGGTGCCCACGGCCACTCCGGCCAGGTGCATGGAGCTGTAGAACGCCAGGGGATAGACCGCCACGGAGGCGGCGCCGAGGAGTACTACGCCGCGCTGCTCGCGCAGGCCGGGCGTGTGGCGCGCGACCTGCGGGGCGGCGACGAGGGCTTGGAGAATTCCGCCCAGGCCCATGGCGACGGACCCGATGGCGAGCGCGCTCACCTCCGGGGCGAACGTGGCCGCCGTGCCCGTCGTGCCCCAGAGGACGGAGGCCACCAGCACACACAGCGCACCCATCCCCGCCGCGGACCGGCGGGGATGGGTGGGCCGCTTCACAGCCGGTCCAGCAAGGCCGCCGCCATGGAGCGGGCGTGCCGGACGCGCTCGCCGTCGCCTTCGAGGCCGGCGCGGGCCATCGCGCCCTCCAGGAGGAAGGCAAGGTGCTCGGCCGTCGTGTGCGCCTCGTCGGGGCGGTCGGGCAGAAGCTGCTCCAGGTGACCGGCGATCAGCCGCTCGACCTCCTCTTTGTGGGCACGGACCACGGCCCGGCCCTCGTCTCCGGCCGGCAGCTCGGCGGCGGCGTTGAGGAGGCCGCAGCCGCGGAACCCGTACTCGTAGGCGAACGCCGCGTGGTCGGCGTAGGCGTCGAAGACCGCCAGAACACCGTCACGCGGCCCCTGCGCCTGCGCCAGTCGCGCCCGGTACAGGTCGAGCCACTCCTCATGCCGGGCGTCCAGGTAGGCCCCGACCAGGTCGGCCTTGGAGGAGAAGTTGTTGTAAAGGCTCATCTTCGCGACACCGGCCTCAGCCGTGATCGTGTCGATGCCGGTCGCCGCCACACCGTCGGCGTAGAAACGGCGGGCTGCCGCCGCGAGCAGCCGCTCCCGTGCCGGACGCCGCCGACCGCCGCCCGTCGCCCTTCCTGCGGTCTCGCTCATCACAGTCCAAACTAGGTAGGTAGGTCTACCTAGCTTAGCCGAGCGGCGGAAATCGCGAAAGAGGAGCCACGCCCCTGCGGCGCTCACCGGCCGGCTACGGCGCTCAGCAACAGGCGGGGCGAGGTTCACCCTTCCGTGTGCTGCGCCCTAATTCGAACATGTGATGCAATCTGGGAGTGACGCCTTACGCCTTCCCCGACGACCTCCTGCGGGCCCAGCGCGACTGGTACACCGCGTACCGGCAGCTCGCCCAGGAGGAGAACCCTTCCCAGACCACGGTCCTGCGCCGCACGCTCCAGCGGCTCTCCGTCCGGATCGCCACACACCCGTACTGGGCGACCATCCCCGGCCGGGCCCCGGCTGCCCGGATGGCGCTCAAGCAGCAGACCTGGGAGCCGGAGCAAGAACCTGAAGAGGCCCGACGGTGACCGCCTACGTGACCGAAACCCAGGAGCGGATCGCGCGGGCGCTGCGCGAGCTGACCGACGGCGCCGGGTATCCGCCGTCGATACGGGAGATCGCGGGCGCGGTCGGACTGTCCGGCTCGACGGTCGCCTACCACCTACGAGCTCTGGAGCGCCACGGGATCGTCAGCCACACCCCGCACCGCAGCCGCTCGTACCAGATACGGCGATAGACGAGACGGGGCCGCGTCCGGCTCGTCTCGCGGCATGGCCGCGCGGCCGGACACCACCCAACTCCCCATGCGGATAGGCCACCAAGACGGTGGCTGGAGCATTTCTATCTCGCCCCAAGGGTCCAGGGCCGGGGACTCGGTTCGGCCGTCCTGCGCACGCTGCTGGAGCGGACCGATGCCGACGGCCTGCTCGTCCGCCTGAACGTCCTCCAGAGCAGCGCCGCCCGGCAGCTGTACGAGCGCCACGGGTTCACTGTGGAGGTTCAGGACCCGATCGACATCTACATGGTGCGACTGCCGGGCGCGGGCGCCCTCGGAACGTGAAGAGGTAAACGGGCCTTCAGGGTGCCGTCTACGGCCGTGCAGGCATCACTGGGTGAGGATGGTGATCGTTCCGGTGCCGCCTGCTCGTTGGTTGGCGGCCTCGGCCTCTTGGTAGGTGACGTAGTGACGAATGGTGCCGTCGGGCAGGTTCAATTGGTAGCCGACGATGGTCTGAGGGACTCCCCCGCCGCAATTGCATGGCATGACTGTGGTCCTTTCGCGCTGTGCGTTTTCGGTTCTTCGGCGCCCCGTGAGGCACCGCTCAACGGACAGGTGTGAAGGCGCTGGTGGTCAGTCCAGCCACCGTGAAGCGACTCCGGCCAGGTAGGAGAGCGTCAGAGCGGTCGCCGGCCCCTGGAACCACGGAGAGCCGCCCAAGCAGGAGGCGTACAAAGCTGTGGGCATGGCGACCCAGATGCTCGTGCACCATCCGCAGCTGACCAGATATGCGGCTCGGGAGTCGTCACCGAAGTGAGCGCCGATCCATGATCTGAACCCCGCCGCCAGCGTGTCCTTGGTGAGGAAACGGGTGACGCGGCACGTGACGCCGAGGGCAAGAAGGAATGCGGCAAGGCTCATGGAAACCATCCACTCTCCGACGGGTTCAATACGGGGTGGCGCGGGCTCGGCGGGCACCCGGATGGTGCTGGATACGTCTGACCGGCCGCCTGGCCGCTCCACACGGGGCCTGGGGACTGCGGCTCCGCGCGGGGCCTTGGGGCTGCGGCTCCGCCCGGGGCCTTGGGGCTGCGAGAGCCGCTCTGCTGTCCCGGGGCCGACAGGCAGAGGGAGTCATCGGCCCCGGGCCTCACCCATGAGCCGTCCACGCGCCGGCAGCCGGGGGTCTTCCACCCCCGGTCTCCGTCCTGCCGGCGGCGTGGAGCCGGGTGGCCCACCGGTAAGTTTGAGGGGGCTGTCCCCCGTCCTTCCACGACGGGGGACAGCCCTTGAGGGACGGGCCGCTTACCGGACGGCCCTCAGGTCAGGGGCGGCACTGCGTGAACCCGACCTGTGCGTGCGTACCGCAGGCGCCCGTCACGCCGCCCCGGCCGATCGGGCGCCGACGGGTCACGCCGGCGGGAAGCAGGGCGCCAGGGTGCCGGTCGCCTGGACCGTGGCGCCGCCGACGGTGGCAACCGCCGTGTAGCTGCTGGCGCTGATCTGGAGCAGGGACAGACCGGCGTTGAGGGTGGCGACCCCGGCGGCGTTGGTCACCGCCGTGCCCACCGGCAGGCCCGAGACGTAGAACGTGACCGTGACTCCCGCTTGCGCCGGCGTGAGGGTGGCCTTCAACGTCGCCGTGAACAGGCTCGGCACCGGGAAGGGCAGGTTGAATCGCCAGCAGGCGGGCGACGCCTGCAACGTGGGGCTCGTCGGCCCGCTCACGGTGATGGTGAGGGGGAGGGAGACGACGCCGGTGCACGCGCATGCGGTGCCGGCCGGCGCGGTGACCGTGGCAGTCACCGTGGCGCTCCCAGCCGTGTTGAAGGTCAGCGAACCGGACGCGATTCCGGCCGCGTTGGTGGTGACGGTCACAGGGGCCGCACCACCGGTGAAGGTCACCGAGGCGCCCGCGACCGGCAGACCGTTGCAGGTCACCACAGCGGTCACGGAGGTCGGCTGGCCGACGATCACCGGCCCGACCACCGGCTGGACCACCACCAGACAGGACGACTGCGCACCCACGGTGATGGTGATGGGGGCGGAGACGACGCCGGTGCACGTGCAGGCACCGCCGGCCGGTGCGGTGACGGTGGCGGTGACCGTGGCGGTCCCGGCGGTATTGAAGGTCAGCGAACCGGTCGCGATACCGAGTGCGTTGGTGGTGACCGTCACCGGAGCCGCACCACCATTGAAGGTGACCGAGGCACCCGAGACCGGCAGACCGTTGCAGGTCACCACAGCGGTCACGGACGTCGGCTGGCCGACGATCACCGGCCCGACCACCGGCTGGACCACCACCAGACAGGACGACTGCGCACCCACGGTGATGGTGATGGGCCCGGAGACGACGCCGGTGCACGTGCAGGCACCGCCGGCCGGCCCAGTGACCGTGGCCGTCACCGTGGCGGTCCCAGCAGTGTTGAAGGTCAGCGAACCGGACGCGATACCGGCCGCGTTGGTGGTGACGGTGACGGGAGCCGCACCTCCGTTGAAGGTGACCGAGGCGCCCGCGACCGGCAGACCGTTGCACAGCACCACAGCGGTCACGGACGTCGGCTGACCGACCACCGTCGGCCCTGCCGGCAGCAGCAGCACCTGGCAGGAAGGCTGCGCAGCCACGGTGATGGTGATGGGCCCGGAGACGACGCCGGTGCACGTGCAGGCACCGCCGGCCGGCCCAGTGACCGTGGCCGTCACCGTGGCGGTCCCAGCCGTGTTGAAGGTCAGCGAACCGACGGCGATACCGAGCGCGTTGGTGGTGACCGTCACCGGAGCCGCACCACCATTGAAGGTGACCGAGGCACCCGAGACCGGCAGACCGTTGCACAGCACCACAGCGGTCACGGACGTCGGCTGACCGACGATCACCGGCCCCACCACCGGCTGGACCACCACCGAGCAGGTAGGCAGGGGCGGCACGATGACGGTGATGGGCGCCAGCGTGCAGGCGGCGCAGGACCCGGCGGCCGGAGTGAAGCTGACGCTCACTGTCTGGCCTGCGGTCAGCGCCACACCCAGGCTGGTCGGCACCACCACGCCGTTGATCACGGTGGCGGTGACCGTGGCCCCGCCGGGAAGGGTGTAGGTCAGTGTTCCGTTGATGGAGGCGAGGCCGCCGCTACAGGTGATGACGGTGGCGGCAGTTGTGAGCCCCCCGAGTGGGGTGGTCAGCGTCGTGGTCAGCGTTCCGGCCGGCGCCGGGGTGACGGTCACCGTGCCGTTCTCAGCACCCACGACGGCGCTTGCGGCGTCGAGGTACACCACCGAAACCGTCTGGGCTCCGGACCCGACGGCCGTGAACGTGGCCGGCCCGGCCGCACCGGCGACGACCGGCAGCGTCTGTGCGGGCGCACCGTCATAGGTGAAGACCGCTTGAGTGGCCGTGGCGGGGGCGCCGGTGGCGCTGACGATGAATGTCTGGCACGCCGCGACCGTGGTGGGAACGATGAGTACTGCCATGGGGAAGCCCCTTTGAGGAGAATTGGGTATGGGGCTGCCACGGCGGCTACGACACATGGCGCAGCTCGCGATTCCACCTGCCGGGGTGCCCAATAGCGCAACAACGATCCGCCAAAAGACCGCTGCTCGACTCCCCGACAGAGGATGGGCACCCCACAATCGGTACGACCATTAGAGCCACGGCGGTGGCTGTGGGCCATACCCGCTTCCCGGATTCCCCCGTACGGCAGAGCGCGCGTGGTGAGGCGGCATAAACTCCCGTGCGGATAACCCGCGTTGTACCCACGTTCACCCCGGCGCGCACGACCGTCGGCCGCTCAACCGCCCTGGGTCCTGGCAACCGCGCGCATCAGAGCTGCCCGGCCGCGCGCGCCGCTGCCGGTGCCGGGAGAGCGAGCGCGAGGGCCGCCGCACACAGGAGTGCCACGAGGTGAGCGCCGTGGCCGGGCCGCGCGGGCCGGTTCAGGTGCGGGCGCAGTCGGGGCAGCGGCCCCGGTAGGTCATCTCCACCTCGGAGATGGTGAAGCCGAACCGTTCGGAGGCGGGCAGATCGGCCAGTGGATCGCCGCCGGGGTGGACGTCGCGCACGACGCCGCAGCCGGAGCAGACCAGGTGCTGGTGGGGGCGGTGGGCGTTCGGGTCGTAGCGCTTGGCGCGGCCGTCGGTGGCCACCTCGCTCACCTCGCCGAGCGAGACCAGTTCGCCGAGGGTGTTGTAGACGGTCGCGCGCGAGATCTCCGGCAGCCGGGCGGCGGCGCGCGCGAGCACCTCGTCCGCGGTGAGGTGGACGTGCTCGCCGTCGAGTACCTCGGCGACCACTCGGCGCTGGACGGTCATCCGCCAGCCACGTCGGCGCAGCCGGTCCCGCAGGTCACTCATGCCCCCCAGCCTCACTGTGCGTCGTCCGACGGATGAATCCGTACGGATCTGGTTGGTGTATTGACTTGGACTTAGTCCATCGTAGGATCGGTTCCGGCGACAGCCAAGGGACAGGACAACAGCAGGGAAAGCCCGTGACCGTTCAGGAGACGGGTCCGCTCACCACCGAATCCGGTGCCCTGGTCGCGGACCACCAGAACAGCGAGCAGGCGGGCGTCAGCAGCCCGGCGCCGGTCCAGGACCAGGTCCTGCTGGAGCAGCTTGCCCACCTCACCCGCGAGCGCGTCGGCCCCGCGCGCGACACCGGCGCCTGGGCGGACACCGCCCCGACGCCAAGAGGCCGCCTCCGGGATGCGCGATCGGGTATGCCGTATTTCCCTTCGAGCCATGTCATCCGCGCATGAGGTCCCTCGCTCGCGCACCGCGGCGCGATGCGTTCCGCATCGCACCGGTCCACTGCCCGGACCGGTCCGGGAGACACGCCCGCGACCACCACCCCTATGTGCCGGTCGTGCGGTGTCGTCGCTGACGTCGACCGCGCGCTCGGCGTGGCGCCTTTCCTGCCCCTGCCCGATTTTCCTGCCCCTGCCCGACACCCACGGCTTCTCGATCCACGAGGCCGAGGTCTTCCACTGGGGCCTGTGCCCCGACTGTTCCACCGGCCGCAATTTATTGAGCACCGAGTTCCGCACAGTTCGGAAGGATTGCCATGACTGACAACCACGACGCAATCGTCACAGACCCCAAGCCCGAGGAGGCGGATGGCTGCCCGGTCGCGCACGGCCGCGCCCTCCATCCGACCCAGGGGGGCGGCAACCGTCAGTGGTGGCCGCAACGGCTCAATGTGAAGATCCTCGCCAAGAACCCCGCCGTGGCGAATCCGTTGGGCGAGGAGTTCGACTACGCCGCGGCGTTCACGAGCCTTGACCTCTCGGCAGTGAAACAGGACATCGCCGAGGTTCTGACGACCTCTCAGGACTGGTGGCCGGCCGACTTCGGTCACTACGGCCCGTTCATGATCCGGATGGCGTGGCACAGCGCGGGCACGTACCGCATCAGCGACGGCCGCGGCGGCGCCGGTGCGGGCCAGCAGCGCTTCGCTCCGCTGAACAGCTGGCCGGACAACGCCAACCTCGATAAGGCCCGCCGTCTGCTGTGGCCGGTCAAGAAGAAGTACGGCCAGAGCCTTTCCTGGGCGGACCTGCTGGTCCTGACGGGCAACGTCGCTCTTGAGTCCATGGGCTTCGAGACCTTCGGTTTCGCCGGTGGCCGCGAGGACGTCTGGGAGCCGGAGGAGGACGTCTACTGGGGCCCCGAGACCACCTGGCTCGACGACCGGCGCTACACCGGCGACCGGGAGCTGGAGAACCCCCTCGGCGCGGTCCAGATGGGCCTGATCTACGTCAATCCGGAGGGCCCGAACGGCACCCCGGACCCCATCGCCGCAGCCCGCGACATCCGTGAGACGTTCCGACGGATGGCGATGAACGACGAGGAGACCGTCGCCCTGATCGCCGGCGGCCACACCTTCGGCAAGACCCACGGCGCGGGCCCCGCCGACCACGTCGGCCCCGACCCCGAGGCCGCCACGTTCGAGGAGCAGGGCCTCGGCTGGAAGAGCACCTACGGCACCGGCAAGGGCGCCGACGCCATCACCTCCGGTCTGGAGGTGACCTGGACCACCACACCCACCCAGTGGAGCAACGGCTTCTTCGACAACCTCTTCGGCTACGAGTGGGAACTCACCGAGAGCCCGGCCGGCGCCCACCAGTGGAAGCCGAAGGACGGCGCGGGCGAGGGCACGGTGCCGCACGCCCACGACTCCTCGAAGAAGATCGCCCCGTCGATGCTCACCACCGACCTGGCGCTGCGCTTCGACCCGATCTACGAGCCGATCTCCCGCCGCTTCCACGAGAACCCGCAGGAGTTCGCGGACGCCTTCGCCCGCGCCTGGTACAAGCTGACCCACCGCGACATGGGTCCGAAGTCGCTGTACCTGGGCGCGGAGGTCCCGGAGGAGACCCTGCTGTGGCAGGACCCGCTGCCCGAGGCCGAGGGCGAGACGATCGACGCCTCCGACATCGCGGCGCTGAAGGCCAAGCTGCTCGGCTCCGGCCTGACCGTGTCCCAACTCGTCAGCACCGCATGGGCGTCGGCCTCGACCTTCCGTGGCAGCGACAAGCGCGGCGGTGCCAACGGTGCCCGCATCCGCCTCGAGCCGCAGCGCGGCTGGGAGGCCAACGACCCCGACCAGCTGGCCCTCGTGCTGCGCTCGCTGGAGGGCGTGCGACAGGAGTTCCACGCCGCCTCCGGTGCCAAGAAGGTCTCCCTGGCCGATCTCATCGTCCTCGGCGGTGTGGCGGCCGTGGAGAAGGCCGCCAAGGACGCGGGCGTCGAGGTCCAGGTGCCCTTCACCCCGGGCCGGGTCGACGCGACCGAGGAGCACACCGAGGCCGAGTCCTTCGAGGCGCTGGAGCCGGCCGCGGACGGGTTCCGTAACTACCACGGCAAGGGCAACCGCCTGCCGGCCGAGTACCTGCTGCTCGACCGGGCGAACCTGCTCACCCTGAGCGCCCCCGAGATGACAGCCCTGGTCGGCGGCCTGCGTGTGCTGGGCGCCAACCACCAGCAGTCGTCGCTCGGCGTCTTCACCGCCACCCCCGGGACCCTGACCAACGACTTCTTCGTCAACCTGCTCGACCTGGGCACGACGTGGAAGGCGACCTCCGAGGACGCCCACACCTTCGAGGGGCAGGACGCCGCCACGGGTGAGGTCAAGTGGACCGGCACCCGTGCCGACCTCGTCTTCGGCTCGAACTCCGAGCTGCGCGCGCTCGCGGAGGTCTACGCGAGCGACGACGCGAAGGAGAAGTTCGTGCACGACTTCGTCGCGGCCTGGAACAAGGTGATGAACCTGGACCGCTTCGACCTCGTCTGATCATGACGTCCGGGTCGGCCCGTACCGGCCGGCCCGGACACTCTCCGTCCGAAGGGCCGGTGGCGCGGTATCGCGGCACCGGCCCTCCGGACTGCCGGGCTCGTCTTCCGCCCTACCGGGCGCGGAGGAACTCAACCGCGGCCAGCACCTCGTCGACGTGCCCGGGGGCGCGAAGGTCGAGCCGGTGCCACGAGGCTCCGGGAAGGCTGCCGGGCCGGGAACAGTACGTCGCGGCCGTCTCCCAGCCCGCAGTCGTCGCCTGGCGCACGAGTTCCGTCCCCAGGAACCCGCTGCCGCCGATGATCAGGACCTTCATGGCGCCCTACGGTAGGACAGCTCCGCTCCGCCCGGGGACCGGTTGCCCCGGCTTCCGCACAGCAAGGCGGCGAAGACCGCCACCCCTTACGTGCCCGGCTCCCCCTCGCAAGCGCCTTCCTCCGGTCCACCGGACGGAGAAGTACCGGCTCGCCGGCCGGGCTCATGGCAGGAGGAACTCCCGTACGAGGCGGCCTACTTCTGCCGGCGCCTGGAGGTGCAGCATGTGCCCGGCCTCCTGTACCCGGGCGATCCGCAGACCCGGCGGACCGTCTTCCCGTAGCGCTTCGAGCCCGTTCCGCACTCCGGCCACCAGTGCCTCGCTCAGCTCCCGGAAGGGCGGGGGCAGCCGGTCAAGCGGCGGTGTCCGCCCACCCTGCACGAGGAGCGTGGTACAGGCCGCCTCGCGCACGGCGGTGAAGGTGTCCCAGTCTTCCAGCGGCGCCATCAGCGCCGCTTGTGCCGATCCGGCGGGCTTGCGCCGGTAGCGGCCGTCCTCCAGTCGCTGGAGGGAACGCCGGGCGCCGGCTTCCTCCAGCGCTGCGTCCAAGCCGTACACGGCGGCGGCCTGGCGGGCCCGCTCGACGGCGAGTTCGGCCTGTCCGGCATCGATGACGTCCGGCGCGAGGGCAGCCGAGTGTGCCGCGAGCTGCTGGGCGCGCCGCTCCGCGACGACCTCGGCGTCCAGACCCGGGTACAGCTCCGGCCGGCCGCCGCCGAGGCCGTCGAGATCGACCACACCGGGGCAGTCGGGACGCCGTTGGCCGTGGCACAGCGCGATCATGCCGCCCAGGGAGTGGCCGATCACGCGGGGGTTGTCCAGCGCGAGCGTCTCGGTGACCGCGTCCAGGTCGGCGAGATGGGCGGCCCAGCTGTAGTCCTCATCGGCCGGGGGGTCGGACCGGCCGTGGCCGCGCAGGTCATAGGAGACCAGCCGCATGCCGGTCAGGTGCGGCCGCAGGCGCTCCCAGTCGAGCAGGGTGCGGTTCGCACCGTGACAGAGCACGACGTCCGGGCCGTCACCACCGTGGTCCGCCACGGCGATGTCCCCGGCCGGCCCGGAAACGCGGAAGTGCGGTGCGTGGAGGTGCGGTGCGTGGGACACAGGAGCTCCTCTTCTCGGCAGGTGCCGGCCCGGCCACGCCGCGACCGGCATTTTCCCCGTAGCCCCTGCGCGCCTTATCCCGGGCCGGGTCTTCCTAACCATGCTAGCTTATTTCCTAGGGACCCTAGGTTACAGACTGTGAGCCAGGACTGACGTGTACGGAGGTGCCAGATGGTGCGCGCGGGGCTTACTGCGACCAAAGTGACGGAGGCGGCCGCTGAGTTGGCGGACGAGGCCGGGCCCGACAGGCTCACGGTGTCCGCCGTGGCGAAGCGCTTGGGCGTCAGGGACGCGAGCCTCTACTCGCATGTGAGGAACCTGCGGGACCTGCGCGTACGCATCGCCCTGCTGACTGCCGTCGAGATGACCGACCGCATCGGCTCCGCCGTGGCGGGGCGGGCGGGCAAGGACGCGCTCGTCGCCTTCGCCGACGCCTACCGCCGGTACGCGCTGGACCACCCCGGCCGCTACGCGGTGAGCCAGATGGGGTTCTCCCCCGAGGAGGTCGTCGACTCCGCGGGACTCCAGCGCTGCGTCGAGCTGACCTACGGCATGCTGCGCGCCTACGGCCTCACCGAGCCGGACCTGACCGATGCGGCACGAATGCTCCGCAGCACCTTTCACGGCTACATCCACCTGGAACTCAGCGGCGGCTTCGGACACCCCCGAGACGTGCAGGAGTCCTGGGCGCGCTCGCTCGAAGCGCTCCACGTACTCCTGGAGAACTGGCCCGCCCGACCCGATCGGAGCAAGTGATGCCCACACCCACGACCGGCACCCTCAAGGTCCCCGGAGCCACCCTGCGCTACGAAAAGCGTGGCAGCGGCCCCGTACTGCTGCTGATACCGGGCGGCGCCGCCGACGCCGGTGTGTACGAGGGCATGGCGCCGCACCTGGCCTCCCGGTACACCGTGGTCTCCTACGATCCGCGCGGACTCTCCCGCAGCCCCCTCGAAGAACCGCTGTCCGACCAGCGGGTGGAGGTGTGGAGCGACGACGCCCACCGGCTGCTCTCCGCGCTGGCACCGGGCGGGGAGGCCTGCGTCCTGGGCAGCAGTTCGGGCGCCATCGTCGCCCTCGACCTGCTGGCCCGGCACCCCGGGCAACTGCGCCGGGTGGTCGCGCACGAGCCGCCGCTGGTGGAGCTCCTGGACGATCCCGCCCCGCACCGTGCTCTCTTCGCCGAGGTGCGAGAGACATTCCGCAGGCACGGCGCGGGTCCCGCAATGGCCCGGTTCAGCGAGGGCCTCGGCGGCCGGCCCGCGGAGCGGGCGACGGAACTGCCGCCTGAAATCCAGGAGATGGCGGCCCGCATGCACGCCAACCTCCCGGTCTTCCTGGAACACATGCTGTGCCCGTTCACCGCGACCACACCGGACATCCCGGCGCTGCGCGCCGCCGCCCACAAACTGGTCCTCGCGGTGGGGCGCGATTCCCGTGCCCAGGAACCGCTGTACGGACCGGCCACCCGGCTGGCAGAGCTACTGGGCCGGCCGGCCGTCGAATTCCCCGGTGGCCACGTCGGATGCACCGAACATCCGCGGGAGTTCGCCGCACAGCTGCTGACGGTGCTCGACCGGGACCGGGAACTTTCATCCGGGTCGGCGAGTGAACCGGAGGCCGGGGCCCGCCAGGTGTAGTCCGGCCGAGTAGCTGGTGGCGGCCGCCCTCATGACGCCCTCGGCCCCCACTCACCCTCCGTACGCAGCCCGCGCCCGGGCGTGTCTTCCGGGCCGCGGACGCCCTCCCTCACAGTGCGACCATGGGAGGAGAGGCCTTTGCTCACGGGTTCTGCGGGTGCTTACGGGTTCTGCGGGTGCTTACGGGTTCCGCGGGGCGTTCCGGGTCGTCAAGGGCGGCGATCACGGATGGTTCGGTCGACGCCCCGGGCCGGTTGACTGCCGGCGTGGAATGCGTGCCGGTGGAGGCTGGTGCACGGGCGACCGGCGGAGGCGGCCATGACAGACGAGGCATTGGCCCGAAAGCTCATCGGTCGCTACCTGGAGGAGCGCCGGGACGAGGCCCTGTCACGGCCCGGCGCCCCCGAGGCAAAGGGTTCCGCTGAGCGGGCATGGGAGAAGTGGTGGTCGACCGGGGAGCTCGACCGCGAAACCGCTGCACGGGTGCTGGTGTGGGCGACCGATCGTGCCCGGCAGGCCTCCAGGGCCCGCCACGACGTCACCTACCGGCTCATCCGGGCTCAGCTCGAGCGTCATGCACTGGTTCAGTGGCTGGCCGAGCACGGTGACGGCCCCGCGCCGCCGGCTTCCCGGCCGGGAAATGCGGCCGGGCCGTCACCGGCGTCCCATCCGGCCACCAGCCATCGGCCGTGAGCCGGTCAACCGCCCCAGGACGCTCGCCCTCTCTCCCCCTCTCCCTCCCTCCCTCCCCCCGTCACGTGACCTTGGGGTCTGGAGCACAGATACCGCCCTCGGAGAGACACCCGCCCTCCCCGGGCGCACCCGCACCATCAACTGACGCCCCATCAGCCCCCGCAAGCTCAGTTTGCGGTGTCCTTCCGGTTGCCTGCTGCCGCCGCCACCGTCAGCGCGGTGCCCGCGAGGAACGGCACGATCATCGCGGAGAACAGCCACCCCGGCACCTCCCGCACGGGCGTGGAACGCCACAGCACCCCGCAGCCGACGAGAAGCGAGAGGCCGATACAGGCATTGAGCAACAACAACGCACGGGCGATGCGACGTGCCGCCGCACGGCCGGCCGGCCGATTGAGGGCCGAAGGGGGTAACAGCCCACCGGCGAACGGTGCAGCGCCTCCGTCCGGTAGTTCAGCGCGCGGCGTCACCCGCAGCGTCAGCTCCGCGCAGGCGGTCACCAGCACCGTCACCCCTGCGTACACGATCACCAGCGTGAACGCACTGCCGATCGACCGGTCAGTCCAAGCGTCCACGCCGTCGATACCCATGTGTGCCGGGATCCGGGTTGGCAAGTTCGGATACCGCACCGCACCCCAGATGGCCATCGCGGTGAGCAGAACAGCACTCGGGAGCAGCCACAGCCGCAGGGGAGAGGAGAAGACCATAGGGCTGATTGTTCGGCAAACGCGCCGGGTCCGACAGGTCATTTGCCGCCTGTGAGGGGCCTGCCGCCGCGGCCGGCCGGCAGGGGTAGCCGAGCCGGGGAGGCACCAGCGGAAGCCGCCAAAGGGCTCCGGCTCAGAGACCCCTGGTGGCAGGAGGCCGGAAGCGAGGCATCGCGGCCTGAATCCTGAAACACCGGGGCGACCGGGTACATCATTGATCTGGACGCCCGAGGGGACCTGACAGAGAGCGGAGTGGCACGTGACACGCATACTCGTCATCGGCGGCGGGATCGCCGGTACGGCGACCGCGCTGGCCCTGCACAAGGCAGGATTCGACGTCGCCGTGCACGAGGCGCACCCCGACACAGCCGAGGACATCGGGGCGTTCCTGACTTTGGCGAGCAACGGAATGCGCGCGCTGGCGCAGCTCGACGCCTCGGATGCGGTCACCGCGATCGGTTTTCCGCTGCGCTCGATGCGTGTTCTCGACGACCAGGGTGGTGAGGTGGCCCATGTGCCCTTGGGGGAGGCCGATGACGCGCTCCTGCGGTACCGGTGCCTGCGCCGTGGCGAGTTGAACGCCGCCTTGCAGGCCGAGGTCATCCGCCGGGGCATCGGGCTGTCGCACGGGGCGCGACTGGTGTCCGTTGAGAACGGCCCGGACAAGGTGACCGCGCGCTTTGCCGACGGCAGCGTCGCGACCGGTGATCTGCTCATCGGTGCAGACGGCCTGAACTCGATCATCCGGCGATCGATCGCCCCCGGCGCAGCACCCGTCTACGCGGGGCAGAGCGTCTTCTACGGCTACACGCGCAGCGCCCCTGTAACGGAGGAGACGACGGGGCACATCACCATGGTGCGGGGCAGCGCCGCTGCCTTCGGCTGTGCGGTCTCGCCGGACGGGGAGGCGTACTGGTTCGCCCGCGTCGCCGGTCAAGCCATCCCCGCCGACGAACTCGCACACCCCGCGCCCTCCCGTTGGCGGGAGCAACTCGTCGAGTTGCTGCGCCACGACGCCACCCCCGCCGCGGGCATCGTCGCGGCCTCCACCGACGGCATCATGGCCACCAACGCCACCGAGATCCCGCTCGGCACCCCCTGGCACTCCGAGCGCACGCTGATCATCGGTGACGCCGCGCATGCGGCATCACCGGCGACGGGGCAAGGGGCCTCGATGGCATTGGAGGACGCCGTCATCCTCGCCAAGTCCCTGCGGGACACGCCCGATCCGGACAGCGCCCTCTCCCTCTACGAGGCATGCCGCCGCCCACGCGTGGAGCACAACATCACCGCCAGCGGAGAGATCTCCCGCGGCACCCGCACCCCGCCCCGCACCGGCCGGGCACCATCCCCTCAGCGTCCCGGCGACGACACCCTGGCCCGTCAACTCGACTGGGACCTCGATATGAACGCCGTCTCCGGCAACGCGGACTGAACTGGGCAGCCGGGCCACGTTGCCAAGCCCCGGCTCGGCTGCGTTCCCACTCGCGCGGTGGTGCGCACTGAGCCGGCGTGTGCCGAGGTCGGGTTGTGGGGCGACCCGTTACTGGGGCGCCACCCTGCGGGAGAAGCGGATGACGGCGGTCTTCTTCTGGATGGCCTGACGCCCGCCCCGACACTCCATGCGTCTTCGCCGCGTGCGCAGTCGAACCGGGGCCGGCGCATACCTGCGCTCGGATCGCCGGACCTATCCCCGTCGCGGACGCCCTCGCCACCGCCGAACGCACCCGGGTGTCGTGGCACTGTGACCGCTTGGGGCCCGCCGGGTCGGGCGCCGAAGGCCATGATGACGAGTGGTCGTACTCCCCATCAAATGCCCTGCCCGCTACGGGGCTTGGCGTGTTCGCGTCGTCGGAACGGCAGTAGAGTGAAGAGGTGACCGCTCTGCCGGAAGACCAGCCGCCAGTGATCAGCGAAGACGACCGCGACACGGCCGTGCAGCGCCTTCAGGAGGCGTACACCGAAGGGCACATCTCGCACGAGGACTTGGACGAACGCCTCCACCGAGTACTCACCGGCAAGACGCACAGCGAGCTCGTGTCGGCTCTGGCCTCGCTCCCGGAGGAGAAAGCGGGCACCACGTCCACGATCGCCGCCGCCGGCGGGCGCATCCAGCGGCGCGGCGTATGGCGGGTACCTCGGATCCTCAAGGTCGAGTCCGCATTCGGAAGGGTGCACCTGGACCTGTCCCGGGCGGTCATCGAACATCCGGTAGTCGACATCGAGTTGCAACTCGGCAGTGGCAGGGCAAAGATCACGGTTCCTCGCGACGCGATCGTCGACGTCGACGCTCTGCACACCGGGTGGAAGGACACCCTCTACAAGCCCCGGCGGAGCTCCCGCCCCGGAGGGCCGAGGATCCGGATCTCCGGAGCCATGGGGTTCGGCCGGTTGAAGATCCGCCACGCGCGGCGCTGAGTCCTCCTCCGGCACCAGGACCACCTGTCCGGCTTTTCTTCGTGCCCGCTCGGAGTCTCACGACGTGGGCCTGCTGCGCAGGGGCGGAGATCTTCTCGCCCTCGGACGCGCGGACCACGCCCCGGGCGCCCGGTGACACCAGACCCGTCGCCGAAGTGGCACCACCATGGCGTCACCGCGGCGCCATTACCAGCCATCTGGCCGATAATGCGGCGCCATGACGCGCCACTTCAAGTAGTAACCCCAGGTCAGAGCGGCATGCGCCAAAGAGGAGCCAATTTGGCTCGTCATGGCACCACGAATGTGCCATGATGGCGCCATGGACCTCACGCCCTACGTCGACAACCTCCGGCAGGAACTCGCCGTCGCCGCGAACGCCGGCGGCGACGACGCCCGCGCCCTCGCGGAGCGGCTCACCGCCCCCCTGGAGTCCGCCACCCGCCTCACCCTCCTCAACGCACTGTCCGCCGCCATGGGCGAGGTCACCCGGGAGCTGGCGCCCGGCTCGGTCGACGTGCGATTGCGCGGACTCGACCCTGAGTTCGTGGTGACGCCGCCACCCGCATCCGAGCCGTTCCAGGACACGCAGGAGCCGGTCGCGGCCCCTGCCGCGCCCGCGCCGCCACCGCCGCCCGCGGACGCCGACGACGGCACCATGGCGCGGATCAATTTCCGCCTCCCCGCCCACCTCAAGGCCCGCGCCGAGAACGCCGCGGCAGCGGAGGGCCTGTCGGTCAACGCCTGGCTGGTGCGGGCCGTGTCCACCGCCCTCGACGGCGGGCGGCAGGCAAGCCCGCCGGGCCGCGGCAAGGACTCGGGCGGCCGGGGCTTCACCGGCTGGGTCCGCTAGGGCCACCGGCCCACCCCACCCCACTTTCACCGGCGGATCGCCGATCCCGCCGACGTCCCGCATCACCCGCCTCACCAGCGGGATCAACCACCCAAGCCAAGAGGACGGAACAACCATGCCTACTTTCGAGACCCCGGAACCGATCGTCGCCACCCTCGAGTTGGATGCCGGCACCGCCCGCATCTCCGCCGGCAAGCGCACCGACACGGTCGTCGAGGTGCTGCCGCGCAACGGCTCCGACGACAACGACGTCCGCGCCGTACAGCAGACCCAGGTCAGCTGCTCGGGCGGCCGCCTCACGGTCAGGACACCCAAGAAGCGGTCCCTGTGGGGCAAGCCGGGCGCCATCGAGGTGAGCATCGAGCTGCCCGCCGGATCCGAGGTCCAGGGCACCACGGGCATGGGCAGCTTCCACTGCGAAGGCCGCCTCGGGAAAGTGACGCTCAAGACCGGGCTCGGCGACCTCCAGGTCGACGAGGTGGCGGGCGCCCACCTCAAGACCGGCACCGGCGACATCCGTCTGGCCCGCTCGACCGGTGACACCGAAGTCATCGGTTCGGGCCGGGTCGAGGTCGGCACGGTCGCCGGCACGGCGACCGTCAAGAACAGCAACGGCGCGACCGAGATCGGCGAGGTCACCGGCGGCCTGAAGACCAACGCGGCCAACGGCGACATCTCCATCGGCGTCGCGCACAGCAGCGTCGACGCCAAGTCCGCCAACGGCCGGATCGAGATCGGCGTCGCCCACGCCGGGGTCGATGCCGCCTCCTCCACCAGCGGCATCCGCGTCGGCGACGTCAGCCGCGGCCGTATCGACCTGCGCACCTCCGTCGGCGACCTCGAAGTGGGCATCCACGAGGGAACCGCCGCCTGGCTCGACCTGAACCCCAAGTTCGGCACGGTACGCAACTCGCTCGGCTCCGCCGCCGGGCCCCAGGAATCGGACGAGACCGTCGAGGTGCACGCGCGGACCGCGGCCGGCGACATCATCATCCACCGCGCCTGACCCGGCCTGCCACCAACTCTCCACCCGCGAAAGGAAAGCGGCATGACTGTCACCCAGACATCCGCGCCGACCGCCGCGAACGCATCGGCATCGGCGATCACCGCCACCGGACTGCGCAAGTCCTACGGCGACAAGCTCGTGCTCGACGGCATCGACCTGAGCATCGCCGAAGGCACCGTCTTCGCCCTGCTCGGGCCGAACGGCGCCGGCAAGACCACCACGGTGGAGATCCTTTCCACGCTCATCGACGCCGACGCGGGCGAGGCCTGGGTCGCGGGCCGCCATCTGACCCGGGACGCCGACGCGGTGCGCTCCGCGATCGGCGTCACCGGCCAGTTCTCGGCCGTCGACAATCTGCTGACCGCCGAGGAGAACCTGCTCCTCATGGCGGACCTGCACCACCTCGACCGACGCGAGGGCAAGCGGCGGACCAAGGACCTGCTGCGCCGTTTCGACCTGTCCGAGGTGGCGGGCAAGACCGCCGTCACCTTCTCCGGCGGTATGCGGCGCAAGCTGGACCTGGCGATGACCCTGGTCGGCGATCCGCGGATCATCTTCCTCGACGAGCCCACCACGGGACTCGACCCGCGCAGCCGGCGCACCATGTGGGAGATCATCCGGGGCCTCGTCGCCGACGACGGTGTGACCATCTTCCTGACCACCCAGTACCTCGACGAGGCCGACCAACTCGCCCACCGCATCGCCGTGTTGGACCACGGCAGGCTGATCGCCGAGGGCACCGCCGACGAGCTGAAGCAGCGCATCCCCGGCGGCCACATCCGGCTGCGGTTCGCCGACGCCCAGGGTCTGGACACCGCCGCGGGCATCTTCGGGACCGCCACCCGCGACGAGGATGCCCTCACCCTGCAGATCCCCGGCGACGGCTCCCTCCCCAACCTGCGGGCCGTCCTCGACACCCTGGAGTCCACCGCCGTCCGGGCCGAGTCGCTCACCGTGCACACCCCCGACCTCGACGACGTCTTCCTGACCCTCACCGGTCAGCCCCACCCCGCCGGCACCGTCGCATCGACCGAGGAGAACGCCTGATGGCCACCCTGTCCTACGCCGCCAAGGACTCCAGGACGATGCTGCGGCGCAACCTCAAGAAGGCCCTGCGCTACCCGTCCCTGACGGTCACCGTCGTCGCGATGCCCGTGGTGATGCTGCTGCTGTTCAACTACGTGTTCGGCAGCGCCCTGGGCACCGGCATCAGCGGCCTGCCCACCGGCAGCGGCAACTACATCGACTACCTGGCACCCGGCATCATCCTGATGGCCGCCACCTCCGGCGCCCTGACCACCGCGGTCAGCGTGTGCGTCGACAAGACCGAGGGCATCGTCAACCGCTTCCGCACGATGCCGATCTCCCGGGCCTCGTTCCTCACCGGCCATGTCGTGGGCAGCGTGATCCAGACGATGACCAGCATCACGCTCGTCATCGGCATCGCCCTCCTGATGGGCTTCCGCCCCAGCGCAACGCCCGTCGAGTGGATCGCCGCCATCGGCCTGCTCGCCCTGCTCACGCTCGCGCTCACCTGGCTCTCCGCGGGCATCGGCCTGGTCGCCAAGAACGTGGAGACCGCAAGCAACATCCCGATGCCGCTGACGTTCCTGCCGTTCGTCGGCAGCGCCATCGTGCCGACCGAGTCCATGCCCACCGGCCTGCGCTGGTTCGCCGAGTACCAGCCCTTCACCCCGGTCATCGAGACCCTGCGCGGTCTGTGGCTCGGCACCGAGATCGGCTCCAGCGCGGTCATCGGCCTCGCCTGGTGCGTGGCGCTCGCCCTGGTCGGTTACGTGTGGGCGCGCCGCACCTTCAAGGCCGGCGCCAAGCGGTAACCGCCGCTCTCCTCACGCCACTTCACCGATGCGCACCCGCTTCACCCGCCCCACGACCGCAGGAGGACCCCATGTCGTACGACCCGACGGCCGCCGGCGACACCACCGTCGACGAGCCGGCCACCCTGCCCACCGACCGGCGCACCGGCTGCCCCTTCGACCCGCCCGCCGAACTCACCACCCTGAGCGACAAGCCGCTGCGCCGCATGCGCTACGGCGACGGGCACATGGGCTGGCTGGTCACCGGACACGCCGCCGGCCGCGCGATCCTGGCCGACCCGCGCTTCAGCTCACGCTACGAACTCCTGCATCTGCCGGAGCCGATAGCGGGCGTGTCGGGGGAGATGCCCCCGGCGCCGGTCGGCGACATGCTCGGCCTCGACGCCCCCGAGCACACCCGCTACCGGCGCCTGCTCACCGGTAAGTTCACCGTCCGCCGCATGCGTCAACTCACCGAGCGCGTCGCGCAGTTCACCACCGAGTGCCTGGACGCCATGGAGCAGGCCGGGCCCACGGCCGACCTGGTGGAGGCGTTTGCGCAACCCGTGCCCGCGCTCATGATCTGCGAACTGCTCGGCGTGCCCTACGCCGACCGGGAGCGCTTCCAAAGCGATGTGGCGACCCTCTTCGACCAGACGGCCGGCCTCGAAGCGAAAGGCGCGGCCTATACGGCGCTGCTCCAGTTCCTGGGCGAACTCGTCCTCGCCAAGCGCGCCGAGCCCACCGACGACCTGCTCAGCGATCTGACCGCCTCCGACCTCACCGACGAGGAGCTGGCCGGAGTCGGCGGGATGCTGCTCGCCGCCGGGCTCGACACCACCGCGAACATGCTCGGCCTCGGCACCTTCGCCCTGCTCAGCAATCCCGGCCAGCTGGCCGCCCTGCGCGCCGACCCAGGCCTCGCCGAGCAGACCGTGGAGGAGCTGCTGCGCTACCTCAGCGTGGCCGACCCGCTGCTGCGCTCGGCGCTCGAGGACGTCGAGGTGGCGGGCCGGCTCATCAGAGCGGGCGAGACGGTGACCGTTTCCGTGCAGGCCACCAACCGCGACCCGCACAAGTTCCCCGGCCCCGACCGGCTCGACATCCACCGCAAGGCCACCGGGCACCTGGCCTTCGGCCACGGCGCCCACCAGTGCCTGGGCCAGCAGCTCGCCCGCGTCGAGATGACCGTCGCGTTCCCGGCGCTCTTCGCCCGCTTCCCCACCCTGCGCCTCGCGGTGCCGCCGCAGGAGGTGCCGCTCCGCGACCGTTCCAACATCTACGGCGTGATCAGCCTGCCCGTCACCTGGGACAAGGAGTAGCCCCCATGAACGGCCCCATGGACAGCCCCGAGGAGCCGCTGCGTCTCAGCGTCGACCGTGACCGCTGCGCCGGCGCCGGCATGTGCGCCCTGACGGCCCCCGAGGTCTTCGACCAGGACGACGAGGAAGGCCTGGTGGTGCTCCGCCACCCCGCGCCGGCCCCCGAGCACCGGGCCGCCGCCCGGATGGCCGTCGGCCTCTGCCCCGCCGGGGCCATCGCCCTCAACTCCCCGGACTCCACGGACGCATAGCGACCGTGGCACCTCCCGGACCGGGAACCCCGCACCGCGCACCGGTGGGGGGCTCTCGCGTGTGCGGGCCCACTTCTAAGGCCTTCGGGTTGATCCTCTGATCCTCCCGGGTATCGACGCGCTCCAGCTCGCGGACGCCGCCCAGTTCTCCTCACTCGCCGACGAGACCCCCGCAGGCCGCTCCGCCGTCGCCCTCGCCAAGGCTCGCCCTGCGCCGCTCCGCCACACCCCGCCTCCGCCCACGACCTGCTTCGCCGCAACATCACCCGCTACGGGCTCCGCGGCTCGCACCCACCGACGACGGCGCAGCACGATATCGGCGCGGGACGATGATCCACCGAGGGGTTTTACCCGACACCGGATGAGGGAAGCAGCGAAGGCACGTCAGGTGTCCGCGAGCAGCCGAGCCAGTGGACTTTGCGCTACGGAGCGGAGTGGCCGGAGAGCATCAGGTGCACATCCAGGGGGCATGGCCGTCGGCACGGTCCGCCCGTCGAGAATCCGAGGAGAACACCACACGGAGCAAGGCAACAACAGTGCGTAACGATGCCGCCGGTGCACTCACGGTCCGATACTGGAACCACCGGGTCCAGGCACGTCCGAGGCACCATCGAACGCACCTGACAACCCATCAGCAAGGTCAGCATGAGGTCAGCCTCAGCCCAGCCGGCCCCGCCCCCGACCACCAGAGACCGCCAGAGACCGCCAAGATCACAAACGGGCCGCACCCAGTCCGACCTGGGAATACACAGGTCAGAGGCCCGGCTGCCGAGCTCCCCAGGAGGTACCCATGAAGATGCTGATCAACGTCGCCGAGACCGTGGTCGCCGATGCGCTGCGCGGGATGGCCGCGGCGCACCCCGAATTGGTGGTGGATGCCGAGAACCGGGTGATCGTGCGACGGGACGCGCCGGTGGAGGGGAAGGTGGCGCTGTTGTCCGGGGGCGGCAGTGGGCACGAGCCGCTGCACGGGGGGTTCGTCGGGCCCGGGATGCTGGATGCCGCATGTCCGGGTGAGGTCTTCACCTCGCCGGTGCCCGATCAGATGGTGCGTGCCGCCGCGGCCGTCGACAGTGGCCACGGCGTGTTGTTCATCGTGAAGAACTACACGGGGGACGTGCTCAACTTCCAGATGGCGGCGGAGCTGGCGGAGGACGAAGGGGTGCAGGTGGCCAGCGTGCTCGTCAATGACGATGTCGCGGTGACCGACTCGACGTTCACGGCGGGGCGGCGCGGCACCGGGGCGACGCTCTTCGTGGAGAAGATCGCCGGTGCAGCGGCCGAGGAGGGCATGCCGCTGGAGCGGGTGGAGGCGCTGGCCCGGCAGGTCGTGGAATCGTCGCGCAGCTTCGGTGTGGCGCTGAGTGCCTGTACGACCCCGGCGAAGGGCAGCCCGACGTTCGATCTCCCGGCCGGGGAGCTGGAGTTGGGGGTCGGGATTCACGGCGAGCCGGGGCGGGAGCGTCGCGCGATGATGACCTCGCGCGAGATCGCGGACTTCACGGTGAACGCGATTCTGGAGGACCTGGATCCGAGGCTGCCGGTACTGGTGCTGGTCAACGGCATGGGGGCGACCCCGCTGCTGGAGCTGTACGGATTCAATGCGGAGGTCCGCCGGGTGCTGGACGAGCGGGGCGTCGCGGTGGCCCGCACGCTGGTCGGGAACTATGTGACCTCGCTGGACATGGCGGGCTGCTCGGTGACGCTGTGCCAGGTCGACGGGGAGCTGCTGCGGCTGTGGGACGCGCCGGTGCAGACGGCCGGCCTGCGCTGGGGGCGGTGACCACAGCTTCCGTATCCCTGGCCGGGTCCGTAGCGGCTCCCCGTAGCCGTACCCGTCCCGCTTTCTTGCTCAGTGCCCGAACAACCAAGGAGTGTATGCCGTGTCCGAAACGGTGCTGGATGCCGCGTTCTTCGTACGCTGGATGACGGCGGCCGCCGCCGTCATCGACCGGGAGGCCGACCGGCTCACCGAGCTGGACTCGCCCATCGGTGACGCCGACCACGGAAGGAACATGCAGCGCGGCTTCACGGCCGTGGTCAAGATGGTGGAGGCGGAGCCGCCGGCGACGCCCGGTGCGGTGCTGACCGCCGCCGGACGGCAGTTGATCTCCAGTGTGGGCGGGGCGTCCGGGCCGCTGTACGGGACGATGCTGCGGCGCGCCGGCAAGGCGCTGGGCGAGGCGCCGCAGGTGTCGGCGCAGGAGCTGCGGTCGGGGCTGGCTGCCGGGGTGGACGCGGTGGGACAGCTCGGCGGCTCGGCGCCGGGTGACAAGACGATGCTCGATGCCCTGGTGCCGGGGGTCGAGGCGCTGGCGACCTCCTTCGACGCGGCGGCCGAGGCGGCCGAGCAGGGCGCGGTGGCGACCGTACCGATGCAGGCCAGGAAGGGCCGGGCGAGTTATCTCGGGGAGCGCAGCATCGGGCATCAGGACCCGGGGGCGACATCGTCGGCGTTGCTGTTCGCGGCGCTTGCGGAGGTGGCGAAGTGAGCGCGCGGGCGACGGACGGTACGGCCGGCGGCGAGGGTCCGCCGGTCGGAGTGGTGCTGGTGTCGCACAGCGGGCCGGTCGCGGAGTCCGTGGCGACGCTGGCGATCGGGCTGGCCGGAAGCGGCGACACGGTGCCGGTGGCCGCCGCGGGCGGTACGCCGGACGGCGGACTGGGGACGAGTGCGGAGCTGATCACCAAGGCGGCACGGACGGTGGACCGTGGGGCAGGTGTGGCTGTCCTGGTCGACCTGGGCAGCGCCGTACTGACCGTCAAGGCCCTGATCGCCGAGGGCGATGAACTCCCCGAGGGCGCACGGCTGGTGGACGCCCCCTTTGTGGAGGGCGCGGTGGCCGCCGTGGTCACCGCGGCGACCGGGGCGGGTCTGGACGCGGTCGCGGCGGCGGCCACCGAGGCGCACGGCTACCGCAAGGAGTGAGGGACGGCGTGCGAGAGGCCGCCGGCCCCGCCCGGCTCACGGCTTGCGGGCGACGCCCGCGTAGCAGGCGGCCTCCGCGTCGGTGACATGGGTGGCGTCCTCGGGACGGTCCGGGCGCCACTGGTGGGAGAGGGTGACGCCCGGCTCCAGCAGCTCCCAGCCGTCGAAGAAGCGCAGGAATTCGGGGTGGGAGCGGAACTGGAGCCGGGTGCCCGCGTCGCCGTAGATCTTGATGATCTTGTTCATCGCCGCGGGGCTGAAATCCGGTGTCGCATGGCTCATCGCGAGGGTGCTGCCACTGGGGAGCGCGGCCTTGAGGGTCTCGACGATGGTGTGGGCGCGTTCCTGGCCGTCGTCGGGGACGAAGTGCATCAGTGCGTTCAGGCTGAGCGCGACCGGGCGGTTCAGGTCGAGGGTGTCGAGGAGCTGGGGCGCCTCGAGGATGCCGGCCGGGTCGGTGACATCGGCCTGGACGTACGCGGTGCGTCCCTCGGGCGTGCTGAGCAGGAGGGCCGCGGCGTGCGCGAGGACGATCGGGTCGTTGTCGGTGTAGACGACCCGGGCGTCGCCGGCGATGCCCTGGGCGATGTCGTGGAGGTTGGGCGGGGTGGGGATGCCCGTGCCGATGTCGAGGAACTGCCGCATGCCGGATTCGGCGAGGACGCGGGTGGCGCGGTGCATGAACTCGCGGTTGATGCGGGCGGCGACCAGCGCGGCGGGGAAGGCGCCCAGTACGTCTCCGGCGGCCATCCGGTCGGCCAGGAAGTTGGTCTTGCCGCCCAGGAAGTAGTCATAGATCCGGGACGAGTGGGCCCGGTCCAGCTGGAGGTCCACCACGGACTCGTGCTCGCTCATCGTCTGCTGCCTCCCCAGTACGGCGCTCCACCCCGGCGTGCGGTGCCGCCTCCCCACAAGCCGCGCACTCCAGGAGGCGCGTCAACCGCCGCCGTGCGCCCGGCTGTTGGAGCCCTGCCCCGTTCACCCCGGATCATGCCGGAGCGCGCCCCGCGGGGTTCCTGACGGTCGGCCCTGCCGCTGCCGGGGATGGGCACATGCCACGGTCACGCGTAGTCATATGAATACGCAGCGGCAGATTTTTGCCCTCCCGATGCCACAAACGGGCTCGCTTTCCGGTTCATTGGAGGGTGAGGGCAAAGCGCCCTCCCGCTGCCATCGGCGCTTCGGCGCCCGGCTCGGTGCACGGCAAACGGAACGAGGGCGGCTCGTGAGCGCAGACCGGGACCGATTGCTACCGGCGTGCGCCCCGGCGCATGTCCGTGCCACGGAGTTAGCGCCACTCCCCCGCAGTTCGCTCCCGGCCGTCGCGCCGGACCCGCTCGACCGCCAGCTGTCGATCACCTTCGAGGCGTTCCTGGCGACGCATGCCCGGAAGTGGCTGACGTACGCCTATCTGCACACCGGCAGCGAGAGCGCGGCCCGTGAGGTGACCCGGACGGCATATGAAGAGCTCGGCCGGCTGTGGCCGCATGCGCTGCGGCAGGCGTCGGTGGAGGCGTACGCCTGGTCGGTCCTCAAGGAACGCGTGGTGGAGTGGCTGTACGACCACCAGCAGCCCACCGCGCTCACCGAGACCGCCGCGTTCGCCGTGGTCACCCACGCTCTGTTGCGCGAGTGCCAGCAGCAGTTCGCCATGCTGGAGAGCCAGTTGGGGCTGTATGCGGCGATCGCCCGGCTGCCCGAGCGGCAGTGCGACGTGATCGTGCTGCGCCATGTCATCGGGTACAGCGACGCGCAGATCGGCTCGTTGCTCGGCGTCGACGAAGTCACCGTCCGCTCCTATGCGAGCCGCGGCAAGCGCAAGCTCGCCGCCGCGCTCGGTATCGATCAGGGCAATCACAGGGGGAACTGACCATGTCGCACATCTGTCCCGCGGGCCGCCGGGAGACCGTCGAGACACTGCTCAGCGCCGCGGCGACGGTGTCCGGTATCGATGATCTGACCGGATTCCGTGACCTCGACGACGCGGGGGTGCTCGGCAGTCTCGGCGCCGTCCGGGCCGGGGCAGCGGCGGCGGACGGTCCGCCGACGGCGCTGCGGACGGGCCGCCCCGGCCCTGGCGCGCCCACCGCCTACCCCAGCGCCCGGGACGAGGCCACCCATGAGCTCCAGCTGGCCTGTGCGCTGGTCGTCAACGCGGCGGCGGCCGCGGCGAGCCTGGAGCGGCTGGTCGACGACCATCACATCGACCCCGAGGGCGCGCTGGTCTTCGCCTGTCTGCTGCACATCACCGGACGCGACGACGCGGCGCACTTCTGGTGGCACTTCGGGGCCGGCGCCGGCAGCCGGACCGCTGCTTATTGCCTGTACCTCTCCCACCGCCGCAACGGCGAGTACCGTGACGCCGCCTACTGGCGCGAGCAGGCCGCGCATGCGCCCGACGAGGAGCGCCGGTCGACGGCCGCGTTCGACGAGAAGCAGCTGCTGCCGGACGCCGCCCGCCACAACCTTCTCGTCCAGTGGCACAGCGGGCTCGCCCCGACCCTGCCGAGCACTCTGGAGAACGTGATCAACCGGCTCGTCGTGGACAGCGACGACGAGGATTTCGGCGAGATCCCGCGGCCCTCGCCCACGCTCGTACGGGACCTCGGCCGGGCGGAGTGACGACGGCGGGTGCCGGCACCTCGCACGGCCGCCCGCCTGCCGGCCTCAGGAGTCGCCCGTTCCCATGGACGGGTCCTCCGCCACCGGCGGCCACTCCGGGCGGGTGGCGTCGGGAACCGTGGCCAGCGCATGGCCGACCGTGGGGTAGCACGAGAAGACGTTGAGGGACTGCGTGCCGACCAGCAGCCGCAGCATCCGTACGCCGAGCGAGGCCAGCATCAGCCTGCCCTCCAGGCGCCGGCACAGCCATTCCAGGGCGAGCAGGCAGCTCAGCCCCCGCGAGTCGCAAAAGCGCAGTGCGGTCAGATCGAGCACCAGGAAGCGGTGGCCGGCCGACACCACCGACCGTGCCTCGGCGAGAAATGCCTGCTCCGTACGGAGGTCCAGATCTCCGCTGACGCGCAGCACCGCGCACTCCTCCGCCTCCACGATCGCAGTGACCGCCAACGACCGCATCTCCGAGCTCATGCCGTCCAGACTAAGCGCCGCCGTTCGCCGCACCACCGCTGCGGCCCGCCGGCGCACAACGGGCCACCCCGGAAGCCCCGCCCCGTGACCCCCGTACGGGCCCGCTGCCAGGGCGTTACGGGCACCCGTTCGTGCATGTGGCCAAGGTGACAGCGCCCCGGAGCGGGCAGAAACGGTCAGGTTTTCCTCCGTCGCGGGCAGCCTTCCGCACCGCCACGCTTGCTATAAACCTGATGCGGGCGGAAACGGGCAGTCCCGTGACCGAACGGAAACCGGAATCAGCCAGAATTCGAGCAGGAGTGATCCCATGAGGGCCGAGGAACGCCAGCACCGCATCCTCGCGCTCGCCCGGCAGTCCGGCCGGGTCGAGGTCGCCGATGCCGCGGCGGAGTTCGGGGTCGCCCGCGAGACCGTACGGCGCGATCTGAGCGAACTGGAGCGCCGGGGGCTGGTCAGGCGTACCCACGGCGCGGCGTATCCGGTCGAGAGCGCCGGGTTCGAGACCACGCTCGCCCGGCGGGAGACCCAGCAGGTGGACGAGAAGCGCCGGATCGCGGCGGCCGCCGCGGCGCTGGTCGGCGAGGCCGAGACGGTGTTCGTCGACGAGGGCTACACCCCTGAGCTGGTCGCCACGCTACTGCCCGCCGACCGCCCGCTGACCGTGATCACCGCATCGCTGCGGACCGCCTCGCTGGTCGCGGCGTCCGAGTCGACCACGGTGCTGCTGGCCGGCGGGCGGGTCCGCTCCGGGACCCAGGCGACGGTGGGGTCCTGGGCCCGGGACATGCTCGCCCGTTTCGTGATCGACCTGGCGTTCCTGGGGGCGAACGGGATCTCCCGGGAGCACGGTCTGACCACCCCGGACCCGGCGGTCGCCGAGGTGAAGGCGCAGGCCGTGCGCTCCTCGCGGCGGCGGGTGCTGGTCGGGGTGCACAGCAAGTTCGGCGCCAGCAGCTTCTGCCGGTTCGCCGAGGTGAGTGACTTCGACACGATCGTCACCGATGCGGGGCTGTCCGCGCCGGAGGCACATCGCTATTCGCTCCTGGGCCCGCAGGTGCTCAGGGTCTGACCGGGACGGGGCCGCCCGGACGACCGGCCCGCACCGTTGCACCACATCCCCCACAGCACACCGCCGAAGGCCGCACCGCCGGCCGTCGGACGGCTCCCCGGCGTACCCGCACGACGGCACCGTACGCCCAAAAATCGCCCCTTGTGCGGCATTCGCCCGACACTCCCGTCCCCCCGAAAGGTACGAGCCGTGAGAGCAAGATCCCCCGGACCAGGCCGCGGCGGCCGCCCCCTAGGGCTGACCGCCCTCGCCGTGGCCCTGGCACTGTCCACCGCCGGCTGCTACCGCGGAGCCGGCGACGCGGGCAACGACAGCCGTCACACCATCAACGTGCTGATGGTCAACAACCCGCAGATGGTGGATCTGCAACGGCTCACCGCCGAGCACTTCACCAAGGAAACCGGCATCAAGGTCAACTTCACCGTGCTGCCGGAGGACGATCTGCGCGACAAGATGAGCCAGGACTTCTCCAGCCAGGCCGGCCAGTACGACGTGGCCAGCGTCAGCAACTACGAGACGCCCATCTACGCCCGCAACGGCTGGCTCTCCCCGCTCGGTGAACGGGCCGCCAAGGACCCCGCGTTCGACCAGGGCGACATCCTCCGGCCGGTCCGCTCCTCCCTCACCGCCGCCGACGGCAAGGTCTACGCGGAGCCCTTCTACGGCGAATCGTCCTTCCTGATGTACCGCAAGGACCTCCTCAAGGCGGCCGGGCTGACCATGCCCGCCCGGCCCACCTGGCACCAGGTCGCCGTCCTCGCCGCCAAGCTGGACGGCTTCCGCAAGGGCCTGAAGGGCATCTGTCTGCGCGGCCAGCCCGGCTGGGGCCAGCTGGCGGCCCCGCTGACCACCGTCGTCAACACCTTCGGCGGCACCTGGTTCGCCAAGGACTGGCAGCAGAAGGTCGACAGCCCCGAGTTCACCAAGGCCACCCGGTTCTATGTCGATCTGGTGCGGGCGCACGGCCAGGCGGGCGCCCCGCAGGCCGGCTACACGGAGTGCCTCAACGACATGCAGCAGGGCAAGGTCGCCATGTGGTACGACGCGACGGCCGGCGCCGGTTCGCTGGAGAGCGGCGAGTCCAAGGTCGCGGGCAAGGTCGGCTATGCGCCGGCGCCGGTGGAGCGGACCCGTGACGCGGGCTGGCTGTTCACCTGGGCCTGGGGCGTGCAGAAGGCCAGTACGCACCAGGACGCGGCCTGGCGGTTCATCCGCTGGGCCTCGGGCAAGGGCTACGAGCGGCTGGTGGGCCGCGAACTGGGCTGGTCGAGGGTGCCCGGCGGCAAGCGGGCCTCCCTCTACCGCGACCCGGACTACGTCAAGGAGGCCGGGGCGTTCGCCGGCCCGACCGAGCGGGCGATCCGCTCCGCCCGGCCCGGCAGCCCCGGCGTACAGCCACGGCCGGCCCCCGGCATCCAGTTCGTCGGCATCCCGGAGTTCGCCGACCTGGGCACCAAGGTCTCGAACGAGATCAGCGCGGCCATCGCCGGCAAGCAGAGCGTGCCCGAGGCCCTGAAGAAGAGCCGGCGACTGGCGCAGGAGGTGTCCGATGCCTACACGGACCACTGAACCGGCCCCCGGCGCCACCACGGCCGCCGTGCACCGCACCGGCAGCCCGGCCGCCCGCGCCCGCCGCACCGGGCGGGCGAAGGACTGGGCCCGCCGCGCGCCGCTGCTTCCCGCGCTGGTCTTCCTCGTCGTCGTCACCCAACTCCCGTTCCTGGCCACCGTGGTGATCTCCTTCACCCGCTGGAACGCACTGGCCCCCGACAACCGCGGCTTCGCCGCCCTCGACAACTACCGCGCCGTGTTCACGGACCCGGCGATGCGCGCCTCGGTGGGCACGACGGTGCTGCTGACCGTGACCGTGGTGCTGGTCAGCCTGCTGCTCGGGCTCGGTCTGGCGCTGCTGCTCGACCGCGGCTTCCGCGGGCGCGGCATCGTCCGCACCCTGCTCATCACGCCGTTCCTGATCGTGCCGGTCGCCTCCGCGCTGCTGTGGAAGCATGCGCTGTACAACGCCTCGTACGGGCTGATCAACGGCTCGCTGACCTGGATATGGCGGCTGTTCGGCAGCGACAGCCCGCCGCAGCCGGACTGGATGACCGACTCGCCGCTGGCCGCGGTGGAGATGTCGTTGATCTGGCAGTGGACGCCGTTCATGATGCTGATCCTGCTGGCCGGACTCCAGAGCCGGGCCTCGGACGCCGTCGAGGCGGCCCGGATGGACGGCGCCTCCGCCTTCGACATCTTCCGCTTTCTCACCCTGCCGCATCTGCGCCGCTACCTCGAACTGGCCGCACTGCTGGGCACGGTGTACGTCGTGCAGAACTTCGACGCGGTGTTCACCATCACGTCCGGCGGTCTCGGCACGGCCAACCTTCCGTACACGATCTACCAGACCGTCTACCAGTCCCATGACTACGGACGGGCATCCGCGCAGGGCGTGGTCGTGGTGCTGTGCTCGCTGCTGGTGGCGACCTTTGCGCTGCGCACCGTCTCGTCCCTGCTGCGCGAGGAGGTCACGGCATGACCACTACGTCCTTGCTCCCGCGCCGCGCCGGGTCCCCCGCCACCGGGCGCCGGCGGCGCACCGGCAGCCTGCTGGGCCTGGTGGCCTGGCTGTGCGGCATCGCCTTCTTCCTGCCCGTCGCCTGGATGGTGCTGACGTCCTTCCACAGCGAGACGGACGCGGCGACCAACCCGCCGAGTGTCGGTGCCGGGATCAGCCTGCACGGCTACCGGGAGTTCTTCGGGGCGGCGGGCGGCGGTGTCAGCCCGTGGCCCCCGCTGGTCAACTCGCTGACCGCCTCCGTCGTCTCCACCCTGCTGGTGCTGCTGCTGGCGGTGCCCGCCGCCTATGCCCTGTCCATCAAGCCGGTACGCAAATGGAGCGACGTCCTCTTCTTCTTCCTCTCCACGAAGATGCTGCCGCTGGTGGCCGGGCTGCTGCCGGTCTATCTCGTCGCGCAGAACGCCGGGATGCTCGACAGCATCTGGCTGCTGGTCATCCTCTACACCTCGATGAATCTGCCGATCGCGGTGTGGATGATGCGCTCGTTCCTCGCCGAGGTACCCGTCGAGATGCTGGAGGCCGCCTCGATCGACGGCGCGGGGCTGGCCACCACCCTGACCCGGATCGTCGCCCCGGTCGCGATGCCGGGGATCGCGGCAACGGCCCTGATCTCCTTCATCTTCAGCTGGAACGAGCTGCTGTTCGCCCGGGTCCTGACCGGCGTCGTGGCCGGTACCTCGCCGGTGTTCCTGACCGGACTCGTGACCAGCCAGGGCCTGTTCCTGGCCAAGGTGTGCGCCGCCGCCACCGTCATCTCCCTCCCGGTGCTCATCGCCGGGTTCGCCGCCCAGGACAAGCTGGTCCAGGGCCTGTCGCTTGGAGCCGTGAAATGAAAGCCGCAGTGATCAGCGCGCCCGGCAAGGTCGAGGTCGGCACCGTCGCGGACCCGACGCCCGGTCCCCGTGAGGTCGTCGTCTCCGTTGCCGCCTGCGGGCTGTGCGGTACCGATCTGCACATCCTCCAGGGCGAGTTCGCGCCCACGCTGCCCGTCGTGCCGGGCCATGAGTTCGCCGGTACGGTCGTGGCGGCCGGCACCGCGGTCACCGAACTCGCCGAGGGCGACCGGGTGGCCGTCGACCCGTCCCTCTACTGCCACGAGTGCCACTACTGCCGCATCGGACGCAACAACCTCTGTGAGCGGTGGGCCGCCATCGGGGTGACCACGGCGGGCGGCGCCGCGGAGTTCGCCGTCGCGCCGGTCGCGAACTGCGTCAAGCTGCCCGATCACATCCGTACCGAGGACGCGGCCCTCATCGAGCCGCTCTCCTGCGCCGTACGCGGCTACGACATCCTGCGCTCGGCGCAGCTGGGCACCAGCGTCCTCATCTACGGCTCGGGCACGATGGGCCTGATGATGCTCGAACTCGCCAAGCGCACCGGCGCGGCCGGGGTCGATGTCGTCGACATCAACCCCACGCGGCTGGCCACCGCCCGCACCCTGGGATGCAGCAACGCGGCCGGTTCCGCCGACGAGCTGGACCGCCCGCGCGGCTGGGACGTGGTCATCGACGCCACCGGCAACGCACACGCCATCCAGGACGCCCTGGGGCGGGTCGGCAAGGGCGGCACCTTCCTCCAGTTCGGCGTAGCCGACTACGCCGCCCGCGCCGTCATCGAGCCCTACCGCATCTACAACCAGGAGATCACCATCACCGGCTCGATGGCCGTGCTGCACAGCTACGAGCGCGCCGCGGAGCTCTTCGCGGCCGGTGCCCTGGACCCGGAGGTCTTCATCAGCGACCGGCTCCCGCTGGACCGCTATGCCGAGGCGCTGTCCCGCTTCCAGGCGGGCGAAGGGCGGAAGATCCAGGTGCGGCCGTGACTGCCGGGCGGCCCGGCAGTCACGGCCGGGCCGCCGCCGGGCCGCTCACTGCGGCTGGCGTACGGAGGCGAGTTCGCCGTGCAACAGCGCCGTGCCGAGCGGGGTGAGGGCGTGGATGACCGAACCGCCGTCGCGCCGGCTGCGGGCCAGATTGGCCTCCCGCAGGGCGCTCACATGCTCGCTGGCCGAGGGCGCGGAGACCCGTAACCGGCGGGCCAGTTCACCGGTGGTGGTCGGGGCGTCGAGAGCGGCGAGGATACGGGCTCTGGTGCGGCCGAGCAGGGCGGACAGTGCCTGCGGGTGGCAGCTGCGGGTGGTGGCCGGCACCCAGTCCGTGGCGTGCTCGACGGGATAGACCAGGACCGGCGGCAGGCCGGGGTCGGCGAGGGCGATGGGCCTGCGCCAGCAGAAGTGGGAGGGGATCAGGCGCAGTCCCCGTCCGCCCAGGCGCAGATCGCGGTCCCGGGGGTAGTCGACGTACAGGACCGGCGGCTCCCAACGGAGCGCGGGGCGGAAGGTGTTGAGCATGCCGTCGACGCCGCCGCGGCAGAGCATGCGGGTACGGCCGCCCCGGTCGCAGTCGACCGTGGCGGCCGCGCCCGTCCACTCCGGCGCTATCACCGCGCGGTGCACCTCCTGGATCGCGGCGGCCAGCTCGTCGAGCGGCCGCCGGTTTCCCGTGGCCAGCGCACCGGTCCAGCGCGGGAGCCGGGCCGGCAGCCCTGCACGGGCGGATTCCGCGGTCAGCCGCACCCGGGGGGTGTCCCGCAGCGCCTCCAGTCCGGCGGCCAGCCCGTCGCGGGCCGCGTCGGGGGTGAGGAAGTCCGGGAAATAGCGGGCGTCGGCCGGTGCCAGTGTCCCGATCAGCCCCGCAGCGCGGTTGAGTCCCCGCTCGTCCAGTTCGCGGCGCGCCCGGGCGCGCCAGGCGCCGTACACCGGCACTCCGCGTCCCGGCGGCACCACATGGTGCATGGCCAGCACCGTTTCCCAGAGGGGATCGGGCTCGGCGGCGATCTGGACGCGCGCGAGATCCCGGTCGTCGAAGTGAATACGCAACATGCGGCCCCCGCGGCATGCTCATGACCCTGTCGCCAGGGCCCCCCGTTCGAGGCCTGTCGTACGGCCCCGCCGCAAGACTGCCTGCCCTCAACGGGGGTGTCCAGGGCGGCTTGTGGCTTTTGGTGTGGGCGGGTGGTGAAGGCGGGGAGTGCGGGGCGCCCGTGCTCAGGCCCCGCTCGCGAGCCGGTCCGCCAGCCGCTCCAGGAACACCCGCTGGCCCACCACCAGCCGCCCGTGCGCCTCGTGCGGGGTGAACCAGGCCACCCGGTCGATCTCGGGGAAAGTGCCGGTCACCCCGGATCCGCGCGGCCATTCCATCTCGAAGGTGCCGGGCACGATCCGCTCCGGATCGAGATCGCTCTCGACCGCCCACACCGTCACCACCTTGCCGCTCGCCTGGCGTGCCTCTCCCAGCGGGAGATAGGCCCCGTCGGGAGGCGGGATCCCCAGCTCCTCCTCGAACTCCCGCCGGGCGGCGTCCCGCGCTTCCTCCGGCGGTACGTACTCGCCCTTGGGCACGGACCACCCGCCCGCGTCCCGCCGTTGCCACAACGGCCCGCCCATGTGCGCCAGCAGCACCTCGGTGCCGGCCGCCGCACCCCGGTACAGGAGCAGTCCGGCACTGCGCTTCCCGGCCGCCATGGCCGCTACCCCTCCCCGCCCTCGTGCGCGCTGAGCACCGTCTCCACCGTGTCCGCCTCGGCGGCCGTCTTGTCCTCCCGGTAGCGCACCACCCGCGCGAAGCGCAGGGTGACGCCCGCCGGGTAACGCGAGGACGTCTGGAGCCCGTCGTAGGCGATCTCGACGACGAGTTCCGGACGCACCGTCACGACATGGCCGTTGTCCTCGACCGCGAGTTCCTGGAGCCGTTCGGTCTGCCAGCCGAGGGTCGCGTCGGTGAGGCCCTTGAACGTCTTGCCCAGCATGACGAATCCGCCGTCCGCTCCGCGCGCCCCGAGGTGGAGGTTGGACAGCTTTCCGGTGCGCCGGCCGTGGCCCCACTCCGCCGCGAGCACCACCAGGTCCAGGGTGTGCACGGGCTTCACCTTCAGCCAGGCGGCGCCCCGGCGGCCCGCGCTGTAGGGGGCCTCCAGTGCCTTGACCACGACACCCTCATGGCCCCGGCGCAGGGTCGCGGACCAGAAGTCCTCGGCGGCCGCGCGGGCCGCGGCGTCGGACGGGTCCCCGACCACCTGGCGGCGCACCCGCAGATGCTCGGGGACCAGCCGCGCCAGCTCCGCATGCCGCTGCTCGCCCGGCAGTTCCAGCAGATCACGGCCGTCGACCGACAGGAGGTCGAAGAAGACCGGGGACAACGGCAGCGCGGCCTGTGCCGCGGAGACGTCCACCCGCGAGCCGAACCGTCCCGCGACCCGCTGGAAGGGCACCGGCCGGCCCTCGCCGTCCAGGGCGATCACTTCGCCGTCCAGGATGAAGCGGGAGGCCGGCAGCTCCCGGGCGACGGCGGCCACCTCGGGGAGCCGGTCGGTGACCTCGTCCAGGGTGCGGGTGTGGATGCGTACGTCCGGCCCGTCCCGGTGGACCTGTACGCGGATGCCGTCGAGCTTCTCCTCCACTGCGCAGGCGCCGAGCTTGTCGACCGCCTCGGCCACCGACTTGGCGCTGTGTGCCAGCATCGGCCCGACGGGCCGGCCGACGGTGAGCCGGAACGCCGCGAGCGCAGACGGCCCCTCGGCGAGCAGCGCCCGTGCGACCTCCTGGAGTGCGCCCGCCAGCATCACGGCCCGGCGTACGTCGGCGGCGGGCACCTCGGTCGCGGCGGCGAGCCCTTCGACCGCGATGGCGTCCAGGGCGCCCTGCCGCACCTCGCCGGTGAGCAGGCCGGTCAGGAAGCGCTGTTCCTCCTGCGTCGCCGCGGCCAGCAGCTCCCTGACCAGCCGGCGCCGCTCCCCCTGCGCCCCGGGCCCCGAGACCTGCGCCAGGCGGGTCAGCGCCGTATCCACGTCACGCACGGTCAGGGTGGCGCGGTCCGCCGCCGCCACCGGCTCGCGCAGCACGCTCCAGCCCACCCCGATCCGCCCCTGGGGCAGCCGGCCGGCCAGATACGGAATGACGACCGGGACGTCCTCCGGCGCGGCGGCGCGGAACAGCCCGGCCAGCAGCGCGGTCTTCCGCGAGCGTGCCGACGTCGCGGCGACCTCCCCCGACACCCGTGCGAGATCCGCCAGCAGCATAGGGCCATGGTGCCCCCACGGCGCCGTCCCCGCTCCCCCGGCCGCGAAATCCGCGTACCGGTGCGGCACCGCGGCCGTCCGCGGGCGGGCCGCCGGGCCTGTGTCAGGGGGCGAGGTACGAGTGGAAGACGTTTTCCGGGTCCCACTGCGCCTTGATTTCCTGGAGACGGTCCCAGGTGGCGGGGGCGTACGAGCGCCGGGCCCGTGCGGCGTCGGCTTCCAGGTCCGTTTCCGCGATGAAGTGGAAGCCGTCGCCCTGCGGGTCCGCGGCCGCCATGGCCTCGCGCAGCCAGCGCGCATGCGTCTCGTCGTCGGCCGGGTCGTCCCAGACCGCGTAGCAGACGAAGTAGGACTCGCCGAGCGGGGAGAAGGCCATGTTCCGCAGCAGGGCGGGGTGCTCGGAGACCGGCTGCACGGGCGCGAGCACCAGGGACTTCCCGGAGGGGGCGTGGGCCAGCACGTCGGCGATACGGGTCAGCTGGGTGGCATAGCTCTCCTGTGACCACAGGGTGTCCGCCGCATACCGGTGCGCCGGTGGCCAGGCCGCCGCCGCGCCCTCGTGCAGAGCCGCGAAGGACTGCGGCGCGGGCGGGTGGCGGGCGACGGCGAGTTCGCCGAAGGGGCAGTCGGCGAACGGCTCCAGCGCTCGCAGGGCCTCGCTCCGTGTCGCGGCGAACGCAGTGGCGGAGACCGTGATCCGGGGCCCGGCCGGAGCGCTGTCCGTCGGCGGACCGGAGGGCACGAGGACGAACGCCGTTTCGACGTACGGCGGGAGCCCGCGCGCGACCCGCTCGGCCCACTCCGCCACCCGGGCGACCTCGGCCAGCGGGAAGGTGAGGGAGGTCGCCATGATCGATGCGGGGTGGGGGTGCAGGGCGAGGCGGAAGCGGATGACGACGGCACAGAATCCCGGCCCGGCGCCCCGCGCGGCCCAGAAGAGGTCGGGGTGGCGGGTTTCGCTACAGGTGACCGTCCGCCCGTCGGCGGTGACGGCCCGGATCTCCTCGACGCTCGCGCAGGACGCCCCCCACGCGCGGGAGTTCCAGCCGAGGCCGCCGCCGAGCAGAAATCCGCCGACCGCCACGGTGGGGCAGTGACCGACGGGAAAGGCCAGATCCTGCGGGGTGAGGACCGCGACCAGCTCCTGACCGGTGGCGGCGGGCTCCACCGTGGCCGTCGCCGGTGCGGTGCCGGTCGCGGGCGAGACGCGGCACTCGCGCAGCGCGGAAAGGTCGAGCAGCAGGCCCCGGTCGCGGAGCGACGAGCCGGACCAGTTGTGCCCGCCGGAACACATCGAGACCTGTAGTCCCCGGGCGCGGGCATAGGTGACGGTCTGTGCCACCTCCGCTTCCGAGGCGGCACGCACGATGGCCTCGGGGAAGCGCCCAGGCCGCCGCTCGTTCCACACCGCGGCGGAGCGGGCCGTCTCGTAGCCGGGCTCGCCCCGCCGGATCAGCCTGTCCTCGATATCTCCCGCTGGTGTCGGTCCCGGTGGGCGCATCACGGCCGCCTCACCAGATCTGGTGGGTGATCAGGCCGAAGACGGCGATGGACACCAGGTAGCAGAGCACCACCAAAGCGAGGCCCAGCACCTGCGCCCGGCGGTTTCCGGCAACCCGGGAGGGAACCAGCCAGAAGGCGAACACCTTGTTCACGATCGGCATCAGCAGCCAGGTCAGCGCGCTGACGCTCAGTACGTTGGAGAGGAACAGGCCGATGTACTCGCGGATGGTGAGTTTCTCCAGCCCGACTCCCACGGTGAGGTTGAGCACCATCACCGTCGGATAGAGCGCCAGGACAACGGACATCGCCTGCTTCCAGTTGGGCGGGGCGTTGCCGCGCTTGCCGTGGTCGAACTGGAACCAGCCGCTGAACGCCGAACCGACCTTGCGCACGTCGTACGAGATGAAGTACTTGCTTCCCTCTTTCAGCAGTTTGGTGCGCACATCGGAGTCGAGCCAGTCGTCGAGGTGCTCGCGGGAGTCGAACCGGAAGACGACGACCCAGTGCTCCTGGACGCCCTCCACCGGCTTGAACAGTTCGGACCCCATGAAACCGGGCGCCTTCTCCTGCGCCTTGAGCGTCTTTTCCTGCCAGGTGAGAAATTGCTGCTCGGATCCCGGCTTGACCTCGTGGGAGATGACCGCCGTCACCACGTCGGGTGCCGGCGGCGCCGGGCTGCCGCCATGGAGCACCTCCTGCGTCGGGAGGCCCTGGAAGAGTTCGCGTGCTTCATCGAGCAATGCCTGCCGCCGGTGCGAATCCAGCCAGGCGGTCAGCTGGTCCATACCGGAAAACCGGAATACGGCCACCCATTCGTTTTCCTCGCCGGCGCCGGGGTATACCTCGGCACCCACGAAACCCTCGAATTCACGGGCGGCCTGATTCGTCTTGTCCTGCCAGCGCTGATACTCATCGGTCCGGCCTTCGCGCACCTTCTGCGAGGTCACAACGGTGGCGCTGTCTGCCGCGGAACCACGGCTTGCACGGGCACTCACCTTGAGTAGCCTAGTGCATAAGAGATTTACACGGCAAATGGGGCATTTGCCTTACCGTTCCGCAGAGGAATCGATGCCGATCGGAGACTCCGTAATGGAACAGAAAGAACTTCTCGCAGAGGCTGTACGACTGGCCACGGAATCCGTGGAGAACGGCTGGGGCGGGCCGTTCGGCGCGGTACTCGTACGCGACGGGAACATCGTCGCCCGCGGGCAGAACCGTGTGCTGCTGACCGGCGACCCCACCGCGCACGCCGAGATGGAGACCATCCGGAAAGCCGTGCAGGTCCTCAACCCCGAGGCTCCGAGCATCGCCGTGGAGCGTCAGAACGAGAGCACGCTGGAGTACGTCCCGCGGCCCCCCGGGTCTCCGGACCCGGTCCCGGAGCGGGCCCGTATGCTCCAGGGCACTTCGATCTACATCAGCGGCGCGCCCTGCCCCATGTGCATGAGCGCCATCTACTGGTCGCGGATCGACGCCGTCTACTACAGCTGCGACCTCGAGGACACCGCGAAGATCGGCTTCGACGACACGTTCCAGTACGAGGACTTCAAGAGGCCGCTCGACGAGCGCAGGATCAAGATCGAGCAGATCTACCCCGAGATGGGCGCCCAGTCCTACGCGGCCTGGACGAACCGGCCGGACAAGCACCCGTACTGACGAAGGGTCACCGGCCGGCACCGCGGAGACGGAACAACGGCACGGCCCATGACGGCCGCTCGGCGCCGGTGCGCCGAGCGGCCGCCCTTGCGGGAGCGGACCCGGGCGGGCGTGACAGGTGTCCGGCGCGGGCCGGGGCCGTCTCTCGTGCACGGCCTCGCCGTCAGGGCGCGGAGCGGCCCGGCCGGCTCACTCGTACATCACATACTCCGGCCGCGGCCGCAGGGCCAGCACTTCCTTCGGCGTCATCAGGCGGCTGCCCTCGGCGTCCTCCTCGTAGAAGAGCTTGAAGCCGGTGTGGACGCCGTCGGGCAGATCGCTGACCAGCCGACGCCAGGTCCCGCGCTTCAGGCCCGGTGAGCCGATGCCGTCGGCGCTCTTGATCAGCGCCACACCGGGCTGGGGCCGCAGGGCCGACTCGTCGCCCACGACGGACGGCGCCACCTGGTGGAAGACCAGCGGCTTCTGCGGCAGATCGTGCTCCTCCACCAGCCCGGACAGATAGCGGGCCACCTTCGTCAGTTCACGGCCGTCGGTGTGCCCGTAGGTGTCGCCCGGCACCTGGCCGGAGCTCATCTCCCACTCCGGGTCGAGCGCGATCCCCACGTCGGGGTGGACGAGCCATTCGCGCAGCGCCTTCACCTCGTCGAGCACCGAAGCGCGGCCCGGCTGGATGTTGAGCAGCAGCAACCCCCGCTGGTTGCGCGCCAGGTGGTGGAAGCGGCGGATGGTGGCCGAGGGCGTCCGTGAACGGTATGCACCGTCCGGGCCGGCCGTGGCGTTGGCGACCGCCGCCAGGAGTTCGAGCACGGGCAGCGGTTCGCGCCCCGCGGCGTACGAGTGCGCCACCTTCTCCACCTCGGCGGCCCGCTTTCCGGGGTCGCCGGTCCCGAGCCGGCCGAGCGCCGCCGCCCCGGGCAGACCGCAGAACCCCACCATCCGGTACCGGGGGAACAACTCCCGGCCGCCACGTGGCAGTTCGGGACGCCGTCGCTTCGGGCGGGCCGAGGGGGGTGCTGTCGTGGAGCCGGACGGGCCCGGGGTACCGGACCCGGCGGAGGGGGATGACGGCGAGCCGCCGGGCGGTGACGCCTTGGGCGCGGAGTCCGCACGGGAGCGTGTCCCGCCGCACGCGGTGAGCAGTCCGAGCCCCGCCGCTGCCGTGGCCGCGAGCAGATGACGCCGGCTCGCACTCGGCGATGGAGAGGGCACTACGGGGCGGCGGCCGGCCGCCCCTGCCCTGCGTATCCCGGCCTCGTCTCGCCCTGACACCTCGTCCGCCACACTGCCTCCGTCCCCCGGCGTCCGGTCGATGACCGGACACCGGCTGTCTTGCGGACCGGTCCTGTCCGTGCAGTGCGCATCTCCAGACCACTCGCGGCAAAACCCACGACAGAAACGATCAAGCCACGAGGGAGCCGGCCTGTCCGCCCCCTTGGGCCGCCCCACACCAACCCTTGGGCTGCCCTTCGTCCGCCCTTCGGCTGCCCTTCATCCGCCCTTCGCCGCGCCGCTGCCCGGCGTCACGGCCGCCCGGCCCAGGCGCCGCGGGACCGGCCGGGCAGCGCCGCGTGACCGTCCGAACAGCACTGCGGCGGGCCCTTCCGCGTAGCGTGAGGACGTGACCAGGCCCCCACGCCTCGAAGCCCTCGACAGCTCCCCCGAAGCCGTCCGCCGCCGCACCCCCGTCGGCTGCCTCTGGTACGCCGCGTACGGCTCCAACATGCATCTCGACCGGCTGACCTGCTATCTGGCCGGCGGCCGCCCGCACGGCGGGCTGCGCACCTACCCCGGCTGCCGGGACCCCCGCCGCCCCGCGCGTACGACACCGGTCATGCTGCCCGGTCTGCTGTACTTCGCCACCGAATCGCAGGTGTGGACCGGCGGCAGAGCCTTCTACGACCCCGGCCCCGGCCTCGCACCGGCCGGCGGCGGGCCCGGCCGACCGGGCGGGCTCGAACTACCCGCTCACGCCTATCTGCTGACGCTCTCCCAGTTCTCCGACATCGCCGCTCAGGAGATGTACCGGGAGCCCGGCGGGGATCTCGATCTGACGGAGGCCCTCACCCATGGCAGGTCCCGGATCGGCCCCGGCCGGTACGAAACCCTGGTGTGTGCCGGGCTGCTGGACGGTTACCCGGTATTGACCCTCACGGCCCCGTGGAGCAGCCAGGACATCACCGTGAACCCGCCTTCCGCGGCCTACCTGCGGCACATCGCGGCCGGCCTCGTCGCCTCCCACGGATGGAGCGCACTCCGGGCCGCCGCATATCTCGCCGGCTGCCCGGGAGCCGAGGGGCACTGGACGGCGGCGGAGATCGCGGCACTGCTCACCGATCCGCCCTGACCGGCGCGCGCTCCCGGATCGCGCTACCCGGCGCGCACAGGAACCCGGCGCGACGGCGGCGACGTGGCCGGCAGCTGCGGGGCGATGCCGGCCGCGATGTCCGACCAGCGGTCCAGGATGCTGCCGCCGGCGGCGGGGAGGCCCCAGACCGGATCTGCCATCAGGCGGTGCCCACCGGAACGAGTGGACAGCTCCGCACCCCGTGACGATGACCGCACAAGAGCCGCCCTGAGTTGGTCCGAGATCTCGGCCGTGGTGCGGGACGATCGGGGCCGTGCGGTGGCTCGGGAGCCCTACCAGCCGGTCAGGTCCACGAGGAGATCGCAGTGCGGGTCGTCCGGGGCCGGCTGGTGGCGCTCCTCTTCCCTGACGAGGGGTTGCACCTGGCAGGTCGTCACGAAAGTCAGCACCAGGTCAGCGGCCTCGCACCCCGATCCCCCACGCCACCCGTTAGGGCGCTCCCGGTCGAACGACCCCTGGCGAAGGAAACGTGGTTCGACGTCAAGGCCGCTTCATTGCACCCCTTGGCGTTGTCTTGTTCCGAATGCCTCGGTTACGGCAGCGGCTTCCGTCAGGATGTCGCGCGAAACCGCGTTGGCGAGGCAAGGGATCCCAGAATGAGAAAGATCGTCTTGTCCATGTCGGTGTCCCTTGACGGCTTCATCGAGGGACCGGACCGCCAGATCGACTGGCACCTGGTCGACGACGAGCTGCACCGCTACGTCAACGAGCAACTCAGCACGATGGGCGCCTTCATGAGCGGCCGGGTCACCCATGAGCTCATGGCGGATTTCTGGCCGACCGCCGAAGCCGACCCCTCATGTACCGCGCCGATGGCCGAGTTTGCCGGGATCTGGCGGGACAAGCCCAAGATCGTGTTCTCCCGGACCCTGGAGCGGGCCGACTGGAACACCACCATCATGCGGGACGTCGTTCCCGAGGAGATCCGGGCGCTCAAGGCGCAGCCGGGCGGCGACCTCGCACTCGGCGGCGCCGATCTCGCCGCGGCCTTCATGCAGCACGACCTGGTCGACGAGTACCGCATCTACGTCCACCCGGTCCTCATCGGCCGGGGCAAACCCCTCTTCGGGCCCTCGGACACCAAGACCGATCTCCACCTCGCCGGGACCCGGACCTTCGGCAACGGCGTCGTCCTCCTCCACTACCGGCGCGCCGGGGCCTCCGCCACGGAATGATCTTGGCGTAGGGGGCATGGGGACCTGTCGCCGGAAGGGCCTGCGGCCCGCCGCGCCCGGTGGGCATCGACGCGGTCCTGGGGCCGCACCGGGCATCCGCCCCGCCCGCACCGTCACGGCAGACCGAGCAGGCCGGGCAGCCCGGCGAAGGAATCGAGCACATGGTCCGGTGTGCCCTCGGCCGCCCGGTGTGTCTCCGGCAGATATTTGCCGGTCCTCACGAGCACCCCGGTGATCCCGAAGCGCTGGGCCGCCAGGACGTCGGACTCGATGTCGTCGCCCACCATCAGCGCTTCCGCGGCCGGGGCGCCGAGGTGCGCCAGGGCGGTGGCGAAGAACGCCTCTGCCGGTTTGCCGGTGACCGTCGCCTCGACACCGGCGGCCCGCTCCAGCCCCGGCAGAAAGGCGCCGGTGTCCAGATCGAGCCCGTCGGCCGTACGCCAGTACAGATTGCGGTGCATGGCGACCAGCCGGGCACCGCGCTGGAGACACCGGAAGGCGGAATTGAGCGCCGGATAGCTGAAGGCTTCGCCCGCACCACCGAAAACGAGCACATCCGGCGTGTCCCGGTCCTCGTCGCCCGCCCCCTCCCCCACGATCTCCACCCCCGCCAGGTCCTCGCGGACCTCACCGGTGTTGATCAGTCGGCAGCGTGCGTTCGGATGGTGTTCCCGCAGGTAGGCGGCGGTGACGGCGGGCGCGGTAAGAATGTCGCCGACACCGACGGGAAACCCCTCCCCGGCCAGCCGCTCGGCGACCGCGGCGCGGGTCCGCGAGGTGGTGTTGGTGACCAGTACCAGCGGGATCCCCGCGGCGCGCAGCCGTTCCATGGCCTCCACCGCGCCCGGCAGCGCCTTCCAGGACACGGTGAGCACGCCGTCGATGTCGATCAGGACCGCTCCGATTCCCTTCATACGCCGACGGTAACCACGGTCGGCGTGGGCCGGGCCGACGGCCGGGGCGCCCCGGAGCCCGACTTGCGAAACGTCCCCGGATGAGGTTATTTCGAAGTGAGGTGTGGACGCAGCTCCCGTCTCCCCTGGCTAGGGGGTGCACACTGTGCTGTTCACTGACCGCGCGGATGCGGGGCACCGCCTCGCCGAGGCGCTACAGCACCTGCGGGGCGAAGAGCCGATCGTGCTGGGACTGCCTCGCGGCGGGGTCCCGGTGGCCTTTCATGTGGCCCGGGCGCTCCAGGCGCCGCTCGATGTGATCGTGGTCCGCAAGCTGGGCGTTCCCTACCAGCGCGAACTCGGTTTCGGCGCCATCGGCGAAGGCGGCGTACGGGTGATCAGCGACGACATCGTCCGGCGCGGCCGGCTCGAACAGGCGGACCTGGCGTCCGTGGAGCACGCCGAGGCGGCGGAACTCGCACGGCAGGCGGAGCGCTTCCGCGCCGGGCGGCCACGGCTCGACCTGTCCGGCCGGACGGCGATCGTCGTGGACGACGGGATCGCCACCGGCGCCACCGCGGCGGCCGCGTGCGAAGTGGTACGGGCCCACGGCGCTGCCCGTGTGGTCCTCGCCGTACCCGTGGCGCCACCGGACGCGGCCGAGCGGCTGCGTGCCTCCACGGATGAATTCGTCTGCCTCTCCACCCCGTTCGCCTTTTCCGCCGTCGGCGAGTGGTACCGGGACTTCTCCCAGACCCCGGACGACGAGGTCGTCTCGCTGCTGGCGCAGGCCGCGGCCGGTCCCGGACCGGCCGCCCCCGCGCCGTCCACCGCACACTCGGACGGGGCGGACGGAAGAGACGTCCAAGAGGAGCTGAGGATCGACGCCGCCGGGGTCCGGCTCACCGGGGATCTCACCGTGCCGGCGGGCGCCAGGGCGGTGGTGATGTTCGCTCACGGCTCGGGCAGCAGCCGGCACAGCCCGCGCAACCGCCGGGTCGCCACGGCCCTGAACCGGGCGGGCCTGGGCACCCTGCTCTTCGACCTGCTCACCCCGGCGGAGGAGGCCAACCGGGCGAACGTCTTCGACATCGAGACCCTCGCCGACCGGCTGACGGACGCCACCGGCTGGCTGCGCGGCCGCGTCGCCGGCCCGATCGGCTACTTCGGCGCCAGCACCGGAGCCGCGGCGGCGCTACGGGCCGCCGCCTCTCCCGGCGCGGACATCGGCGCGGTGGTCTCCCGCGGCGGCCGTCCCGACCTCGCGGGGCCGCTGCTCCCCGGCGTGCAGGCGCCGACGCTGCTCATCGTGGGCGGCAACGACCCCCAGGTCCTCGACCTCAACCGCGAGGCCGAGGCGGCCCTGCGCTGTGAGACCCGGCTGGAAATCGTCCCCGGCGCCACCCACCTCTTCGAGGAGCGCGGCGCCCTCCAGCAGGTGGCCGACCTCGCCCGGGACTGGTTCACCAGTCACTTGGTGACGCAGGCGTAGCGGATGCTTTCCGGCCCCGCTCTCTGATCGGCCCTGTCCCTTAACACGTCCTGGCCGATGGTGATCTCGTCGGTCAGTCGATGGTGATCTCGCCCATCGCGCTCCAGCCGTCCGCACCCTCGATGGTGGTGCTGACAATGTCCGGGGTACGGCGCAGCAGCGGGCGCATCGTCTCGATTCCGGCGCGGAAGTGGTCGGAATCGACGTGCGCTTCGGCGGCGTCGTCCTTGAATGCCTCGACCAGGACATAGGTGTTCGGGTCTTCGATGCTCCGGGACCATTCGAACCACAGGTTGCCGGGCTCGGCGCGGGTGGCACTGGTGAAGGCCGCTACGTGCTGCGGCCACTCTTCGACGTACTCGGGCTTCACGGGGAACTTGACGACGATAAAGATCATTCATCGAGTCTAAGGGCTGTCCCGTACGGTCGGTCGTCACCCCGGGGCACGCGTGCGACGCTCACGCGATACGCGCGGAGCGCGGAGTGTCGCGGGCCCTCCCTCACGCGCCGTCCCCTGTGTCGGGCTCGGCCGCCGAAGGCCGGTTCAATGACTTGACCAGCAACACTCCCGCCACGATCAGCGCGATGCCCAGTCGCCATAGGCACCCGCAATTGCCGCCACACCGAATGCGGCGCCCCATGTACCGGTGATGCGGTAATTGGTCCGCAGAAAACGGGGGTTGTCCCAGAACTCACGGGGCACCTGTTCCCTGGCGTACTGGAGGGTGAACGGCACTCCGACCGCCATGGATCCGAGAGCAATCACCATCAGCGCGATATTGGAGAGCTCCCCCGAATAATTCTCCAACCAGCGATGCGTTCCCGCGGAGGGGAAGATGCCGATGACGGCCATCGCGGCGAAGAAGACCACATCGGAAATCTCCAGGATTTTGAAGGACGCGCCGGGACTGCGTATGCGGCCGACGATGACGATCGCCACGGCCAGCGCAAGGGACACCCCGACCGCCAGTTCGTAGCGGCCCGGCCCGACCAGCACCGACATCGCGATCCATGGCGTCATGCCGATGACGGGGCTGTCGAGCAGCCGCGACAGCCGCCCCTCGGCGGCGGTCTCCTGCCGGCCGGACGCCATGGCAACAGCCCCTCTCCTGGGAACTCCTTTCCACGCTAGACCTCGGCATCAGCTCCCTCTACTCGGGCGCCGGACGGTGCGGAGGCGGACAGGACAGGCGCGGAAACCATCGCCTCGGGGCCGTGCCACCGTGGTAAGGGCCGACAGCCCGGCGCGCTATGGCGTGGGCCTACCGACCGTCACGACGCACGGCCACCCTGTGGGGCAAGACCGGTGACCGGTAAGGCTGTTCCTCGGCCATGTCCGCCACCCGCGATCAACAGCGGCGCGCGGTCTTCTCGTTCAACCCGACCCGGCCGGAGACACCGGCGTGAATGCCACTGTGGGCTCCTCGCATCCGCTGACAGCGGGACGCGAGAAGCCCACAAGAACCCCATTGGTGAGGTCAGGTCACGGTCCTGCGCTCAGGACTGCGGCCGCTTGCCGTGGTTGGCCCCGTTCTTGCGACGGGCCTTCTTCTTACGACGGCGCTTCGATGACATGGCGTCTCCCTTCCTCGGAGTCTCAGCGATGCTTTTCACCGAATTTCTACCACTTCACAACGGTATCTCGCCCGGCGATCACGAAGCCGCGTACCCACCCCGCCGGGCACCCACCCCTCCCGGGTGGTGAATCACCCCACGGACATGCGGTCCGGGCCCGTCCGTCACGACACTACAGATCGGCTTCCTCGCCGAGGTACAGCCCGGCGAACGCCTTCGCCGCGGACTCGGAGCCCAGCAGGCGCCGCAGCCGTGCCGAGGCCGTGCCCGCCTGGAACCGGTCACCGGAAGAGGCGCCGTGCAGCACATAGGAGAGCCACTGCGAGAACTCCAGGTACTGCCAGACCCGCCGCAGACACGCCTGCGAGTAGCCGTCGAGGCCGCTGTCGTCGCCCTCGTAGTGCGCGATCAGCGCCTCGCCGAGCAGCAGGGCGTCATGGATCGCGAGGTTCATGCCCTTCGCGGCGATGGGCGCGACCAGATGCGCCGAGTCGCCCGCCAGGTAGACCCGGCCGTACGCCATGGGCTCCACCACGTAGTCGTGCATGTCCAGGACCACCCGCTCGATCAGCGGCCCTTCGGTCAGCGGTGGGGCGCCGGCGGCGCCGAGCCGGGTGTGCAACTCGTCCCAGACCCGCCGGTGCGACCAGTTCCCGGCATCCTCACCGGGCCCGACCTGGAGGTAGTAGCGGGTGACCTCGGGGCTACGAGCCATCTGCGCACCGAACCCGCGCTCATGGATACCGAAGACCACACCGTCGGCGGACGGCGGCGCCTCCGCGAGGAGGGCGAGCCAGGCGACGCCGTGATCATGGCGGGTGAGGAGCGCCCGCTCGGCGGGTATGGCCTCCCGGCTGACCCCGCGCGCGCCGTCACAGCCCGCGATGAAGTCGCACTCGATCCGGTGCCGGTCGCCGGTGTCGGGGTCGGTGTAGGACACTGCCGGCCGCTCGCCGTCGATGTCGTGCAGCCGCACCTCGCGTACACCGAAGCGCGCGTCGCCGCCCGCGTGGTCCACGTAGGACGCCACGAGGTCGGTGACCAACAGCGGCTGCGGATAGACGAAGTGACGCCGGCCCGCCAGCTCCGCCGTCCGGACGGTGTGCCGCTCACCGTCGAACCGGAACTCGAACTCCCCCTGTGTGGCGGCACGTTCGAGCAGCCGGCCGGCCAGCCCGTGCCGGGCCAGCGCATCCACCGCCCACTCCTCCATGAACCCGGCGCGCGGCCGCTGCTCGATGAACTCCCTGCTCTCCGCTTCCAGCAGCACACAGTCGACTCCTGCGGCATGCAGCAGATTTGCCACGGAGAGCCCGGCGGGCCCGGCCCCGACGATGGCAACGCGGGTGCGCGTCGGGGGGAGGGAGGGGGTGGAGGACACGTCGCGGGGTTCCCTTCGGAGTGCTCGGAAAGATCGCACGCAGTATGGCGGTCCACGGAGACGGACGGCCCGGCGCCCCGGCGCTCCCCCCGGTGCGGGCGGACCGGCGACTCCCGGACGGCGGCCCGGTCCGCTTCGCGAGCCGAGGCTGTTTCCACAGTTCACCGGCGTTTTCGGCCGCCCTCCCGGTCGGGGGTCACGGCACGTCGTATCCGCCGGTCGGGTCTGCCGGGCGGGGAGGGCGTGGCAGGTGTAAGGAGGAAGTATGAGCGTCCGGCGCGGGCTCCCCCCTCTCGACAGGGCCTGGAGCTGGGACCACGGGTTGATCGCCATCCCGCTCGCGATCATCGCGGTGATCACCGTGATCGACATCCACACCCCGACGAGCATCCACCTGGGCCCGTTCCTGGTCGCGGCGCCCGCGGTCACCGCTTCGTTCGCCGGTGCCGGAATCACCGGCGCCGTCGGAGCACTGGCCGTGGCGGCCCAGATCGTCATCGGCCATCTGCACGGCGGCCTGCTGACACCGAACCACCAGGCACAGATCGCCGCCCTCCTCGTGATCTCCGTGTTCGTCACGGCCTTCCGCTACGTCCGTGACCGGCATGAACGGCAGTTGAGCCAGGTACGGTCGGTGGCCGTCGCGGCCCAGCAGGTCCTGCTGCGGCCACTGCCCGAACGGATCGGACCCCTGCGGATCGCGTCCGCGTACATCTCGGCGGAGGCCGAGGCGCAGATCGGGGGAGATCTGTTCGCGGCAGTGCCCGCCCCGGACGCGACCCGGCTGGTCATCGGTGACGTCCGCGGCAAGGGCCTGTCCGCCATCGGGGAGGCGGCGGTGCTGATCGGGGCCTTCCGGGGGTCGGCCTACCGGGCCCTCTCACTGCCCGGCATCGTGGCGCACCTGGGCAACTCCGTGTACTGGAAGAACACGGCCGACCCCGCCGACGGCGGTCCGGAACCGGAGGAGTCGTTCGTGACCGCTGTGGTGGTCGACATCCACCATGACGCCCCTTCCGTCAATATGGTGAACTGCGGGCATCCTCCGCCACTGCTGTGGTGCCACGACACGGTCCGGGTGCTCGAAGTGAGCGAACCCGCCCTCCCGCTGGGCCTCACCGCCCCGTCGGAGAGCGACTACCGGGAGGAGACGTTCCGGTTCGAGTCCGGCGGTCTCCTTCTGCTCCACACCGACGGCGTCCTCGAGGCCCGGGACCACGCCGGCCGGTTCTACCCCCTGATCGACCGGCTGACCACCTGGCACGAGACCGATCCGGCGGTCCTGGTACGGCGTCTGCGCGACGACCTGCTCCGCTACACCGGCGGGAACCTGGGCGACGACGCGGCCGTGATCGCGATCACCCGCTCGTCGTGAGGCGGCGGCCCGTCAGCAGCGGTCGCACAGCCACGCCTGCACGCTCTTCCCTTACCGCCGCGGCACCGGCCGGCCCCGGCAGGAGGCCCGGTCGCCCGTGCGAGGGCGCCGGACCGCCTGCCGGTTCATCGCGGGTCCGGCCTACGCACTGCCCGTGAGGCTGGCGAACACCACCACGTTGTCGGGGTAGTAGTGCTGGCCCTCGTCGTACTGGCCGCCGCAGGTGATCAGGCGGAGGCCGGCGTGGTCGAGGTTCTTGTAGACCTCGACCGTGGGGAACTTGTTCTTCGGGTACTGGGCGACGCGGTCGACGGTGAACTTCGCCGTCTTCCCGTCCTGCCGGGCGACCTCGATGGTGTCACCGGCCTTCATCGTCGAGATCTTCTCGAACACCGACGGCTTGCCGTTCCAGGAGACATGGCCGGCGATCACGGCCGGTCCCTGGGAGCCGGGCGTCGGCCCCGGCTGGTACCAGCCCGCCTTGTCGGGATCACGGGGGGTCTCCATGGCTCCGCCCTTCTTCTGCCCCAGCGTCTCCAGCGTGGAGGAGACCTGGAGCGACGGGATGGAGAGCCGCGCCGGAGCCGACTTCGGCATACTGGCGGCCGCCCGGCCCCCCGAGCCTGCGCCCGGCGCCTCGTCGTGGGCCGAGCCCCCGCCCTGCTGCCCCGCGGGAAGCTGCTGGGGCGGCGCCGCTTCCTGCCCTCCGCACCCGGCGACGAGCACGGTCGCCAATGCCGCGGCGATCGCGCAGCCGGCGACGCGACGGCCCCGGCGGCGTACGGTGATCACGGTGTCCTCGCTCCGACTGCTCACGCGGCGCTCCCGTTGCTCCCGGCCCGTCCGGCGGCGAGCACGCTCTTCCGCCGCCGCGCAACCGCCATGGCACCGGTCACCGCCACGAAGGCGACGCCGCCGGCGCCCATCACCGCAACCGGAACCCCCTTCTCCTCGGCAGGCCCGGTCCCCGTTTCGACCCCGCCGACCGGAATGGACCCCACCGCAGCGCCCAGCACCTCGCCGCAGTTGGTCGGAGCTGTGGCCTCCTGGGGAAGCTTGGGATCGAGTTCGCTCTTGCCCGCCCCGTCGAAGTCGTACTTCTTGTTGTCGTTGCGGTCGATGCCGTGCTGCACGATGTGCAGGTCCTTGATGTGGTCGACCACCGCCTGGGAGACGGGAATCGTGCGCTCGTAGGAGACCTTGCCCTCCGCGTTCGCCACGGGCATGCGGTCGACGGCGAGGCCGCTCTCCATGTCCGTGGGTCCCTTGGTGGTGAGCGAGATGTTGATGTTGCCGTAGTCGACCGTGGCTTCGGTGTTGTTGAGGACGCCGTCGCCGTTGGTGTCGTCGCTCGCATCCGGGCAGTGGAAGTCATGGCCGTCGGTGGAACCGTGGAGGTGCTGGGCGGAGGGCTGTCCGGGCACGAGGCCCTCGGACTCGATCTTCACGGTCAGCTGGTTGCCCTCGAGGCTGAGCATCGCCGTGCCCTTGGAACCGGAGTCGTTCAACTGCGCCAGATTGATCTGGAACGCTCCGGTGCCCTCGGCGACGGCCTGGGACGAGGCGCCCACGGTGAGGGCCAGGGCTGCGGGCAGAGCGACGAGTACGGCGAGGCGGCTGGTGCGCTTGGCTATCACGTTCGTTCCTTTTCCGGCGGCCTCCGCGGGGAAGGGGGGACCGCACGTCGTCCGGGTTCGAAAGCGACACCTCGGCGAGGCATCGACCCTTATTCGGAGCCGCAACGCCCGCGGATTGGTCGCGTGGGAAAAAATTTCTGGCGGCCTTCTCCGGGGGCCTCCGGGACGGCGTCCGCGCCGGTCCGCGGCCCCGGCCCGCACCGGCCCGCGGCCTCCCCGCCGGCGCCGAACCGCGTCTCCCGCCCGCGCCCGCGAACCTCAAGCCCGGCCCCCCGACTTGCCTCGACCGCCATGCGGTTGCCCCCCACGGAGTCAGCACACAACCTTCACTCGGTCTCGGCCGTCACACCGGTGCCAGTAGTCACCCACCCGGGAGCCCGAACGTGAAGCGCACCGCCACCACCGTCCTCACCGCACTCGTCCTGGCCGCCGCCCTCGCCGCGTGCAGCAGCGACGACAGCACCGACGCGGCACCCAAAAAGAAGCCCCTCCCGGCGCCAAGTGCCCCTTCCTCCCCAGCTGTTGCTGACACCGAAGCCACCACCTCAGGCATCCCGCCCGAGCCGGATGCCGCCACGAAGCTCGGATACATCCGTGCCCTGACCGGCATCGACCCGGACATCGTCCACGGCAAGGAAGGCAAGGCCGTCGACCGCGGGCGCAACCAGTGCCAGACGATCCACAACTTCCCCGAGGACAAGCCGAAGCAGGCCAAAATGGCGGAGATGCGGTTCACCTCGCCCAGCCACCCCGAGGGCTTCGGCAAGGTCAAGGCCGCACAGATCGTCGAGGCCGTGCACACGAACCTCTGCCCCAAGTTCTGACCCCAGGTCACCCGGCGCAGAAGACACTTCCGCCGTCCCGCTCAAGGGCCGGACGCCGCCGACCGGACGCCGCCACTGATGAAACGTGGCGGTCAGCTCCCCTGGGGGTGCGGATTGCCGAGGTAGGGGAACTCGTCCAGAAGATCGGTGTGCGGCTCAAGGCCGGTGGGAGGGATGTCGCCCTTCGAGAGGAAGGAGAGCCGGTGGTTGATGACGTCGTCGGTGAAGGCGCGGCCGTTGGGGTATTGCGCGGGCTTCGAGGGGTCAAAGACCAGCATGTCGGGCAGGACGCGGTCGGCGTCGATGGCCGCGATCGCCTCTTCCCGTGTGTAATTGCCGGTGTGCCCCATGAGGTGGACGAACTGATCGGTCCAGCGGTCACGATCGTTCACCGGCTCACTGGCGTTGTACTCCTCCTTCGTCTCGTCGGTGTTGAAGAAGCTGCTGACTGAAGGGTGGCCTGCACGGTCGGCATGGACGAGCCGGCCGTTTTCCCGCACACTGCAGCGGCCCCAGATGCGGATCTCGGGGTTGGCGCGGAGCTCACTCGTCGGCAGTTCCACAACCGTGGAGAACACGTTGGCTTCCGTGTTCGAGTCCACGCCGGTCCACGGCGACTTGCCACCGAGATGCGGCGCGGTGAAGTTTCTGCCGCCGGTGGTATCGAAGAGGTTCTTGATCCCGTCGAAGTCGAAGAAGAAGGCGTCGCTACGACTGCCGGCGAAGAACGTGTAGGGACCAGAGATGACGCGGTTCGCCACGGTGCCGAACGACACCTCGGCGTCCGTGACGACCTTCTGCCCGACGGCTTCGACCGAGCGGGCCTCCTCGCCTTTCGCCATGAAGACACTGAATGTCTGACGGCCGTCCTGCGGGGGAGAAAAGACGTAACTGATCGCCATGTCGGCGAGACAATCCCCGTCATTGTCGATGTTGAGACGATAGATGGCATCAGGGTGCAGAGCATCGGCATTCGGGTTCGCGTTGAGGATCAGCACCGTCCTCGTCGAATCGGTGGGCGACTGGAACGCGTAGAGGTCACAGAGGTCGAGCCGTTGGTCCCCGAGCGGTGCGCCGAGGCTGAGACCGGTGAAGTGATTCGACATCCTGCATGTCCTTTCGCTGGTGAGGGGCATACCGCCAGGCGGGGCCAGGGTCTGGCGCCGGGGAACACGGGTGACTTGTTCCCTGCCGAGAAGGACTATCAGGGATGATCCGGATATTGGAGCACAAAAGCCGCTCGATCGATCGGATTCACGGCTTGGCATGCATCGTTCAGTGGCGAGACTGCGAAAGCTGCGGAACTGCGGAAACTGCGGAAACTGCTCAAGCGCCTCGTCGCCGCGAACCTCGCTGATCGCCCACCGCGGCACCGAGCGCGGCTCCGCCCTGGGCACCCAACGCTGCGTCGTGGAGCGCGCGTTTGCCCCTCTGCACTGGTTCCACTGTCTGCGGATCCGCCGGGAGATCCGCGACGACATCCACCGGGCCCTTCGCACTCTCGATGCAGCATCATCTGCTGGCGTTGCCGGCGTCGACTCAAGGACCACCGTTTGTGACGCCGACGCGACAGCGGCTGTCTAGAGCGAGGGCTTCCGTTCGTCGGCATTGAGACCGCGGAGTGTCCAAAGGCCGTACAGAGCCAGCAGCGGCTTGACGGCCATCCACTCGCCCGGGCGGTAGTCATCCGCGCGCACGAGCCTCTCGGCAAGGTCAGGGCGCTGCCGCCGCAAGTACGCGCGGGCCTTGAGCGCGTGAGCCGGCTGGGAGGCGATCTTGATGCGGTCGACGTCCTCAAGCAGTGGGATCACGTTCGTGATGTTCTCCCATGTCGTCCCGCTCTGGTCTTCGAGAAGCACTGTGCCGTCGAACTCGAGCACCGACGTCGCGTAGTCAGACATCAACTGGGCCTCCGCGGCGCCGCCGCTGGTCGCGCCGCCGCTGAAGACCACGCGAGCGCCACGCGCGCTGTCAGCGGCGAGGGAGCGAATTCCAGCACGGACTCGCCAGCGGTTGATGAAGTTCGCCGTCGCCTGAGGATTCCGGTATCCCAACACGACCACGGCCTCGGCAGCGCCCCCGCCGTCCCCCACGAGAGCTCGAGACCAGCGCCAGTTCAACCACTCGCCCCAGGCCAGGGCAGCAGCCCCAGCTATCGCCAGCCCTGTCCTTCGTCGCATGCGGCGACTCTAGGGCACCTCGGTCTCGGACAGCGACGGCACCAACCGCGCCACGCCACAACCGTCCTCACCTGCGGCGGTGGAGCCGCCCCGCCGAAGGTGGCTCCACCGCCGCAGCCAGGCGGGTCTTTACTTGTGGGCGCTGATCACACCGCCGTTGCTGAGCACGATGTAGACGCCGTTGGCGTCGACCCCGACGTCGTGCTGGTTCGTCTCCAGCGTGGCAGCCACGCCGTCGTGGCCGAGGATCTGCGCGCGGTACCGCAGCTCGCCGATCTTCGTGACCTTGGCCGTCCAGCCGCCCGCGAGCTCGAAGGTCCCCGGCCCCTGGTGTCCGCCACCCATCCAGGAGTGGACCTGGCCGTCCAGCGTGAGCGTGATGAACATGTCGTTGGCGTCGAGCCCGGCGTCGCCCTCCTTCGTCTCCAGCGTGGCCAGGACCGAACCGCGGGCGACGATCTTGGCACGGTAGCGCTGGTCGCCGAGCTTGTAGATCTCGGCCTTGCTGATGCCGTCCGCCAGGCGCTGGGTGCGGACCGGGGATGCCGCCTTGCCACCGCCGGTGGCGTGCGCGCTGCCCGACTGCTTGCCCGCAGCGCCCGCCTTGGCGTCGGGCTTGGCGTCGGGCTTGGCGTCGGCCTTCGCGTCGGCCTTGGCGTCGGGGCTCGCCTTGGCATCGGAGCCCTGCGCTCCGGGAGAGGAGCTCGCGCCGCCGGACTCGGCGGCCGCCATGCCCATGTCCGTGCGGCCCGCGGACTTCGCACCGGCCGCGTCGGAGCCGGAGCAGGCGGTCAGGCTGAGGCCGGCAGCTGCGGCCAGGGCCACAGCGGCAATGCGCAGGGTGCGGCGCCGAGCGGTGCGGACAGTGGTGCTGGAGCTCATTACGGGTCCCCCCGGGCAGTCGGTGTCGTTGTCTCCTCGGTACGTCACCCACTCTGATCGGGGCCACTAGCGAGAAGCTGCCGCTCCGCTAACGTCCTGCTAACACGGGTGTGAGCAGGGGAAGGACGTCACGAAGAACCCCAAGAACCCCACCCGATGCCGCAGTCGCATGGGCAGAGCAGGACAGGGCAGGGCAGCGCAGGGCAGGGGGCTTCAACGATCACGGTGGAGAACGAGGTCGCTATGCGGACAACGAGGTCGCTGTAAGGGTGAGTTCAGCGGCCGGAACCTTCTCGGCCCCCTGCCTGACTCATCCCTTCCTCAAACCGCTCTCGCGCTGCAATCCGGTCGTGGTCGAGTCAGGCGCTTGCCGAACCGCGAGTGCGGCGACGACGGTAGCGCCCATCGCCGCGGCGCCGAGCCAGGACGCCGTCGCGTATCCGGTGTCGGTGGGGAAGGTCGAGCCGGCCGGGGTGTGCGCGGCCAGGGTCAGGCCGCCCAGTGCGCTGCCGATCGAGAAACCGACGCTGCGGACCACCTGATGGAAGCTCATCGCGCTGGAGGAACGTCGTGATGGCCGGCACGCCTTCCGCCAGGCAGGCATCGAGGAATTCGTCGACCGGGAAGTCCAGCACCAGGTTCACGGCGAAGGGCCTGGGCGTCATCCGCCGAACCTCCCGGATCCGGCGCACCGCCCTCCTCGGCGGTGACCCACGTCAGCGCAAGAGTGCCGAGTCCGCCCGCGTCCGCGACCGCAGCCACCAGCTCCGTGGTGACCGCGGACCCGATGGGCGCCTGCACCACGGGCACCGCGATACCCAGTTGCCGGCACAGAGGTGTGGTCAACGTCGCCATGCTGCCCTCCCCATGCAAGGTGCTTCGATTTTCGATTCACTTTGCGGTGTTAATGTTTCGCAAACCGAAACGCCAGGGGCTGTGGATCTGCAAGGAGCGTAGGAGGACCGCGATGGTCACACCGACACCAGGACGACCGGTGCGTGGCTCGACCACCGGAAGCCCTCTCATGGCCGCGCTCGACCTGTTCGGCCGGCGATGGAGCCTGCGTGTGGTGTGGGAACTGCGCGAAGGCGCCCTGGGTTTCCGTGCCCTGCGCGAACGCTGCAGCAACATGTCCTCCAGCGTGCTGCGCCAACGCCTCGTCGAGCTGATCGAGGCACGTCTGGTGCACCAGACCCCGGACGGCCACTACGCCCTCACCGCGTTGGGACGGCAGGCTCACACTGCCCTCAGCCCCCTCGTCGACTGGTCCGTCGCCTGGGCCTCCGACCTCGCCGAGCACTCCGCCGACCACGACACCCCTGCCCCGGACACACCCGGCGCCCCTCCTCGCCCGCTCGATGACGCGACCGGCACCTGAGCCACGCCGAGTCGCCGCCGCGCTGCCCTGTTCGCCGTACCCGCCGGGCAACGTGTCCCTCAGGTCGGGCCTGCCCAGTGACTGGTTCGGGTCACAGCAGTACTAGCGGGGCGAACTACGGCGAGGGCCTCAGGTCCCTGCACCACCAGCAGACGAGAACCTGCCGGTGTGCATGTTCGCGTCATGGTGCCCGCGCGCACGGTCCGGGCCTGAAGTGTGGCGTCCCGCCACATGTGCGCCTGACCTGCACGTTCCTACGGTGTGGGGACGCGAAACGTCCCCGCCCCTCGTCAGGAAGTGGTGCCGATGTCCTCCCCCGCGACCGCTAGCCCACCACCCACCAACCTCAAGCGCATCGTCGCCGCGAGTCTGATCGGCACGACCATCGAGTGGTACGACTTCTTTCTCTATGGATCTGCCGCCGCGCTGGTGTTCAACAGGCTGTTCTTCCCCGGCTCCGATCCGCTGGTCGGGACCCTGTTGTCGTTTCTGACGTACGCGGTGGGCTTTGCGGCGCGGCCCATCGGGGCGTTGGTCTTCGGGCATTACGGGGACCGGCTGGGGCGTAAGAAGCTGCTGGTGCTGAGCCTGCTGATGATGGGCGGCGCGACGTTCGCGATCGGGCTGCTGCCGACGCATGCGACCGTCGGTACGGCGGCGCCGGTGCTGCTGACCGTGCTGCGGCTGGTCCAGGGGTTCGCGCTGGGCGGTGAGTGGGGCGGCGCGGTGCTGCTGGTGTCGGAGCACGGTGACGCACGGCGGCGCGGGTTCTGGGCGTCCTGGCCGCAAACCGGTGCTCCCGCGGGCCAGTTGCTGGCCACCGGCGTGCTGTCGGCGCTGACGGCGCTGCTGTCGGATGCGGCGTTCGCGTCCTGGGGGTGGCGGGTGCCGTTCCTGCTCTCGGGCGTGCTGGTGGTCGTGGGGCTGTGGGTCCGGCTCTCGGTGGACGAATCGCCTGTGTTCAAGGCCGCGTTGGCGCGTGCCGCGGCCCGGCGGGCGGAGGGCTCCGCGATGGAGAAGGTGGAGAAGCTGCCGTTGGTGGCGGTGCTGAAGTACCACTGGCGGGATGTGCTGATCGCGATGGGCGCGCGGATGGCCGAGAACATCTCGTACTACGTCATCACGGCATTCGTGCTCGTCTATGCCACCTCGCACACCGGGCTGTCCCAGCAGATCGCGCTGAACGCCGTGTTGATCGCTTCGGCGCTGCACTTCGCGGTCATCCCCGCCTGGGGCGCGCTCTCGGACCGGATCGGGCGCCGGCCGGTCTATCTGCTGGGCGCGGTCGGCGTCGCCGTCTGGGCGTTCCCGTTCTTCGCGCTGGTGGACTCCAGCCGGTTCGGGCTGCTGCTGCTCGCGGTGAGCGTCGGGCTGGTCTTCCACGGTGCGATGTACGCGCCGCAGGCGGCCTTCTTCGCGGAGATGTTCGCGACCCGGATGCGGTACTCGGGTGCGTCGATCGGCGCCCAGTTCGCCTCGGTCGCGGCCGGCGCGCCCGCCCCGTTGATCGCGACCGCGCTGCTCGCCGACTACGACAGCCCGACGCCGATCGCCCTGTACGTCATCGCCGCCGCGCTGCTGACGCTGCTCGCGGTCGGGGTGGCCCGGGAGACCCGCACCCGGGACCTCGACGCGGTGGACGGGGCGGCGGTGGACGGGACGGCGGCGCCCGGTGCGGTCCGCAAGACGGGAGCGGCGGAGGGCGGGGCGTCGCCGGCCGTCCCGTCCTGAGAGGCCTGCGGAACCTGATGTACGGCGGGGGCGTGGCGGGCCCGGGGACGCTCCGGGAGACGGGGCAGCAGGTCCGCCACGCCCCCGCCGGGCGTCAGGCGCGGTCCTTGCTCTTGAGGGAGTCCTTCATCCCCTGGGCGTGCTCCTTGGCGTTGCCCATCGCGTTCTTGGCCTTGCCCTTGGCCTCGTCCGTACGGCCTTCGCTCTTCAGGCGCTCGTCGCCCATGACCTTGCCGGCCTTCTGCTTGGCCTTGCCCTTCATCTTGTCCATGGCGCCTTTGTCACCCATGAGGAACTCCTTTTGTCCGGTGGGAGGGAGAAAGCTTCGGCTCCACGCTGCCGCAGGTCGCGGTGGCGCGCACCCGGAGGCGGCTACCGGTACCGGCCGGTCCGTGGGCACGGAGCGGAGCGCGGATCCCGGCTACGCGCCGGTATCGCGCGCCACGGCGGAGGACAGTTGATGCAGCCGCAGCGCCAGCTGGATCTCCAGGGCGCGTGCCGGGCTCTGCCAGTCGGGTCCCAGCAGCCGGCTCACCCTTTCCAGGCGCTGGGCGACGGTGTTCACATGGACGTGCAGCGCGTCCTTGGTGCGGGCCGGACTCATTCCGCAGGCGAAGTAGGCCCCCAGGGTGCGCAGCAGCTCCGTACCGCGGCGGGCGTCGTAGTCGGTGACCACCCCGAGGGTGCGGTGGACGAAGCCGTCCACATCGCGGGTGTCGGCGAGCAGCAGTCCGAGGAAGCCGAAGTCGGCGGCGGCCGCACCCTGGCCGGCCCGGCCCAGCACGCGCAGGGCCTCCCGGCAGCGCCGGGCCTCCGCGTAGGCGTCCGCGACCGCCGCGGGACGGGCGGCCGGGGCCGGGACCGGGGCCGAGGCGCCGACGGTGACGGGGAGGTGCAGCGCGGCACCGAGCCGGGCGGCGATCTCGCGGGCCATGTGCGCCGGGTCGCCGCCGGGGCCGAGCGGCAGCAGCAGGACGGCGCCGCCGTCCCGTACGACCGCCAGTCCATGGCGGGTGGCGGCGAGATGGGAGGCCGCCGACCACAGGCGGCGCCGGTCGGTGCCGTGGGGGTGGGCGTCGGGGCCGGGCGACGGGCCGTCGTCGGATATCGGGGCTCCGTGGGCCGGCGCCGAATCATCGATCCGGGCCGCCAGGACGATATGCGGCGCATCGAGGTCCGCGCCGAGCCGGGCCGCGCGTTCACCGAGCAGGCGGGGGTCACGGTCGGCGGCGTTCAGAAGGTCGTCCAACAGCTCGCCGCGCACGCGCTGTTCGGCCTCGCCGGCGGTCCGCCGGGCGAGCAGGAGCAGGGAGGTGACCATGGCGGCCCGCTCCAGGGTGCGCTGGTCGACCGGGTCGAGGGCCGGGTGACCGCGCAGTACGAGGGCGCCCAGGACCTCACCGCCCGCCCCGACCGCCGCGACCCACTCGGCGCCGTCCCGTACGGCGTGGCCGTCGGCGCGGGAGCGGTCCAGTGCCGCGGCAGGTGCCCGGCCGGGATCGGTGAACTCGACCTCGCCGTGCAGGACTTCCGCCACCGCGTCCGCCACGTCCTGGACCCCGCCGCCGCGCAGTACCAGTTCGGTCAGCCGGTCGTGGATGTCCGAGGCGCGCTCGATGACCGAGCTGCGGTCACCGATGATCTCGTTGGCCGCCTCCAGTTCGGTGAGCGTCTTACGGGTCTCGGCGAGGAGGTTGGCGGTGTCGATGGCGACGGCCGCGTGTGCCGCGTGGGCGGCGAGCAGGGCGATCTGGCCGCGTTCGAAGACCCGCTCGCGGCGGTCGGCGGCGAAGAGCACGCCGATCACGCCGCTGCCGAGCATCAGGGGCACCCCGAGGATCGCCACCAGACCCTCGTCCTGGACGCCCGAGTCGATGGTGCGGGTGTGCCGGAACCGCTCGTCGTGGAAGTAGCTGTCGGTGACATACGGGCGGGCGGTCTGCGCGACCAGCCCGCCCAGGCCTTCACCCATGCCGAGCCGCAGTTGCTGGAACCGCGCGGAGACCGAGCCGTCGGTGACCCGCATATAGGTGTCGCCGGCGGCGGGGTCGTGGAGGGTGAGGTAGGCGACCTCGGTGCCCAGGAGGGAACGGGCCCGGCGCACGATCGCGCGCAGCACCGCGTCGAGGTCGCGCAGCCCGGCCAGGTCGTGCGCGGTGGCATAGAGCGCGGACAGTTCGGCCTCGCGGCGCCGGCGGCCCTCCAACTCGGTGCGTACCCGCAGCGCGAGGAGCTTGGCCCGCTCCAGTGCGGCGAGCCGGCCGGCCGAGGCGCCCTCGGCGCGGGCGCGCAGCACCGGCCGCTCGTACTCCTCCGCGGCGGCGCCGGCGGCCAGCAGTCCGAGGAAAGGGTTCTCGGCCGGGGCGTGGGCGGAGGCGTCCTCCCCGCCGGAGGCGTCCTCCCCGCCGGAGGCGGGCACACCGGCCGGGACGGCCTCCCGGTCGTAGGGAGCGGGCGTCGGCAGGGGCGCGTCCACGGGCTCGGGATCCGGCTCGGGCGTGGGCTGATCGGTGGGCATGGTCACAGGCATACCTCCGGGTGATCGCGGTGCGCCAGCCTCCGCCACCCGGGTTCCGGACCGGGGCCGCTCAATGCGCGGTCCAGCCGCCGTCCAGCACCAGAGAGGCGCCCGTCATGAAGGACGCCTGCGGAGTGCAGAGGTAGGCGACGGCCTCGGCGACCTCCTCCGGTTCGAGCAGTCGCTTGAGGGCGGAGTCGGCAAGGAGGATGTCGGCAAGTACGCGCTCCTCGGGGATGCCGTGGGCAGCGGCCTGGTCGGCGAGCTGCCGTTCCACGAGGGGGGTGCGGACATATCCGGGGTTGATGCAGTTGCTGGTGACGCCGTGCGGGGCGCCCTCCAGGGCCGCGGTCTTCGACAGCCCTTCCAGGCCGTGCTTGGCGGCGACATACGCGGATTTGAAGGGGGACGCCCGTAGGCCGTGCACGGAGGAGATGTTGAGGACGCGGCCCCAGCCCTGTGCGTACATATGGGGCAGGGCGCCCCGCAGCAGCCGGAAGGGCGCCTCCAGCATGATGGTCAGCACCTGGTGGAAGACCTCGGGCGGGAACTCCTCGATGGGGCGGACGAGCTGGAGGCCCGCGTTGTTGACGAGCACATCGGCGCCGGCCGCGGCCCGTTCCGCGGCGTCCAGATCGGTGAGGTCCAGGAGCCGGGGTTCGATGCCGCCCCGTGCGCCGTCCGGGTGAGCCGCCACGAGACCGTCCAGTCCCGCGGCGTCCCGGTCGACCGCGCGCACCGTCGCGCCGGCCGCCGCCAGCCGCAGGGCGCAGGCGCGTCCGATGCCACTGGCCGCGCCGGTGACGAGCGCGGTGCGGCCGTCGAGGTCGAGGGATACCGGGCCTGGGGTGCCGATCACGGTCATGTCCGCACCTTAGGCAGCGGCCGGGCCCCGCTCCGATGTGCCCCGGCACCACACTCCGCGGGCCCGGCATGGGGACGGCACACGTCAGATGTGGTGCCCGCACCCGCCTTCCCCGGCACGGCGGGTGGCCCGCCGCGGCTCGCATCGGCCCCCGCGCTTCACCCGATCGGCCGCCCCGGATCGCCGTACTCCCGGCGGGCCCCTAACGTCGTACGACGCAGCGTGCCGTCTGCGCACCGCAGCCACAAGGGAGTCCTACATGCGGAGGCTCATCGCCGTGCCGACTGTGCTGCTCGCCCTGACTGCCGCGGGCTGCGCGGACGACGGCGGGGACCCGACGACCGCGGCATCGTCCTCGACGGGCACCGGGCCGCGCCCGGAAGGAACTCCGGGCAACGGCCCCGGATCCGCGTCTCCCACCGTCCCGGGGCAGCCGATGGACTGCGGCGTGCTCCGCGGCGCACTGGGCGAGGCAGGAGACGTCACCCTCTACGCGGACCCCGGGGCCGGTGGCACGGTGGGCTGCGACGAGGTCCGTCAGGTGATGGCCGAGTTCTTCGTGCGGGCGCCGAAGGAGGCCCGTGACGACCGGGGCTCCCTGGCCGTACGGGGCTGGTTCTGCCAGTTCGAGAGCGGCCCCACCGGCACCTGGATCACGGCCTGCCGCAAGGACGACCGCGAGATGCACACCGAGGAGCCGTCCGGCCGGCCCGCCGACCCGGCTCCGTCCGAGGAGCCCGGCTCACCGGGCGAATCCGAGCTGCCCACGCTTCCCGGAGAACCCAGCGACCCGATGGACGAGCCGTCGACGGAGGAGCTGTAGGCGTCCGTCCGGGGAGACCCCGGAACACCCCGGAGCCGGCCCCTGAGACGTGCCGAGTGCCTCAGGGCTGCTGCCCCTCCGGCTCCTCCCCCATCCCGTGGAACCACGTCGGCCCGGCCTCCAGCGCCCGCTTGATGCGGGTGAGTGCGTACTCCTCCAGCTCCGGCAGGGCGTCGATGTCGAACCAGCCGACCTCCAGCGACTCGTCGTCATTGACCTGTGCCTCGCCGCCGACCGCCCGGCAGCGCAGCGTCACGTCCATGAACTGGCAGACATCGCCATTGGGGTAGTGGGTGGGCGGCATGGTCTCGACGAGGACGACGCCCTCGGGGACCACCACCACCGCGGTCTCCTCGTAGACCTCACGCATCGCGGTCTCGGCCGGCTGTTCGCCGGGCTCGGGGATACCACCGATCACCGACCAGCCACCGGTGTCGGCCCGCTTGCCCAGCAGGACACGGCCCTGGTCGTCGAAGACGACCGCGCTCACCCCGGGCAGCCACAGCAGCTGCCGGCCGATGGAGTTCCGGAGGTCACGGATGAAATCGGGGGTTGCCATGGCCCCGACCCTACGGGACGTCCCCGGCGGGTCCCCGGCCCTGTGGGGCACGTGCCGCGTACGTGCCGCGTGCGTCCCCCGCTCGGCGCTCAGGCGCCCGCCGGTGTCCCCTTGCGCGGCCGGAGCCGGCCGCGGATCGCGCGGACGGCGCCCTCGGCGTCGTCGACGGTGATGGTGAAGTCGCGTCCGTCATCGAGCCGGAGCACGACGCCCTCACCGCGGCGGACGACCACGGCCGTGCCCTGTTCGGGGCGCCAGCGGTAGCCCCAGCCGCCCCAGTGGCGGGGGGTCACCTGGGGCGTGAACTCGGCGCCGACGACGTCGTCGAGCGGGATCGTGCGGCGTGGCACCCCTATATGGCCGCACCGCACCTCCAGGCAGTCCTTGTCGACGCGGACCGCGACATGGACGTAGGCGAGCGTGCCGAAGAGCACCAGCAGGCCGACCGCGACGCAGCCGACCACCGACATCACCAGGGGCGCGAGGCCCGCGGTCCAGTTGCTGTCGACGGCGAGCTCGATGCCCAGCGCCAGACAGGCCGCGCCGATCGCGGCCAGGAGCCACTGGATGCGGTTGGTGGCGCTGCCGTGCCAGACCTCGGGGATCTCCGCATGGGAGCCGCCGGTGGGGCGCGCTCCGCTGTCGGCGCCATCGGTCGTGCCAGGGTCGTCGGGGGCTGCTGCCCCCTCGTGGGGGTGGTCCCTCATGAGACGCAGCGTACGCGTCTTTGCACGCTATGGCAGTGCGTCGGACGAGCCCTTCACGGCCCGGATCGCGGTGCCGCCGACGTCATGGCTGACGTCAGCGGCGGGCGGCCGCGGTGGCTCCGTCGGCCGCTGGAGTGATCTCGGCGGGGGCCCCGGGTGCACGGTCGGTACGGCCGGCGGCGAGCAGCCGGCCCTCGGCGTAGACGAGCGCAGTGGCCGGCAGTCCCGCCGGGCGGCCGCTGAGGATCACGCTGAGTGCGCCGGTCGGGGCGGCTGCCGGCGCCGGCTCGGCGCCGATGCGGCGCAGCGCCTGGGCGGCGACCGCCTCGGCGGAGCCGTGCAGGGCGAGGGCGGGGGCTCCGGGCTGCTGGAGGGCGGCGCGGATCCGTTCGGCGACCAGCTCGTAGTGGGTGCAGCCCAGGACGACGGTGCGCACGTCCCGTGGGGTGCGATGCGCGGCGGCGGCGATGGCGGCGTCGATCGCGGCCTCGTCGGCGGCCTCCACCGCGTCGGCCAGCCCCGGGCAGGGCACGCCGGTGATCTCCACACCGTGCCCGAACCGCTCGATCAGATCCCGCTGGTAGGGGCTGCCGGTGGTGGCGGGGGTGGCCCAGATGGCGACCGGGCCGCCGCCGGCCGCCGCGGGCTTGATGGCGGGGACGGTGCCGATGACCGGGACCTGGGGTTCCAGTTCGGCGCGGAGGGCCGGCAGCGCATGCACGGACGCGGTGTTGCAGGCGACGATCAGGGCGTCGGGGCCGTGCGCGGCTGCGGAGCGGGCCACCGCCAGCGCATGGGCGGTGACATCGTCGGGGGTACGTGGGCCCCAGGGCATGCCGTCGGGATCGGAGGAGAGGACCAGGTCGGCGTCCGGCCGCAGTCGCCGCACGGCGGCGGCCGCCGCGAGCAGCCCGGTCCCGGAGTCCATCAGCGCGATCTTCACCCGGACACTTTACTCAGCCGCGCGTCCGGCTTGTCATACCGGGCGGGACGGACGGGTGCCCACCGCGGCCGCGGGCGCACGGCACCGACGGGCAGCGTCCCGGTCCGTTCCTCGCGTACCGGCCGCTTCCGTCCCGTTTCCGGGACACCCCCTCGATCGCCGGTGCATGCCGGATGTGGTGCGGCAGACTGCGGCCGTGGGAGCGATGGAGTGGAGCGGTGCCGGGTCCCTGCTGGCCTGGGTGTGGCTGTTGCTGGGGCAGGGCTTCTTCTGGCGGACGGACGTACGGCTGCCGGACCGCCGCGATCCGGAGCGCTGGCCGACGGTCGCGGTGGTGGTCCCGGCGCGGGACGAGGCCGGGGTGCTTCCGGACAGCCTGCCGTCGCTGCTCGGGCAGAAGTACCCGGGCCGGGCCGAGGTGTTCCTGGTCGACGACGGCAGTACGGACGGGACCGGTGCGCTGGCCCGGGAGCTGGCGGCCGCGCGCGGCGGGCTGCCGCTGACGGTGTCCGCACCCGGCGAGCCGGAGCCCGGGTGGACGGGCAAGCTCTGGGCCTTACGGCACGGGATCGCACTGGCGCAAGAGCGCGTCGCGCCGGAGTATCTGCTGCTGACCGACGCGGATATCGCGCACGATCCCGACAGCCTGCGGGAGTTGGTGGCGGCGGCCCGGTCGGCGGGACTGGATCTGGTGTCGCAGATGGCGCGGCTGCGGGCGGTGACGTTCTGGGAGCGGCTGATCGTGCCGGCCTTCGTCTACTTCTTCGGACAGCTGTATCCCTTCCGGTGGGTCAACCGTCCCGGGGCGCGGACCGCGGCGGCGGCCGGGGGCTGTGTGCTGCTGCGGCGGGAGGCCGCGGAGCGGGCGGGTATCCCGGACGCGATCCGGCATGCGGTGATCGACGATGTGACGCTGGCGCGAGCGGTGAAGCGCTCCGGCGGCACGATCTGGCTGGGGCTCGCGGACCGGGTGGACAGCGTGCGGCCGTATCCGCGGCCGGCCGAGCTGTGGCGGATGGTCTCGCGCAGTGCCTACGCCCAACTGCGGCACCGGCCCCTGCTGCTGCTCGGCACCGTCCTCGGTCTCGCGCTGGTGTATCTGGTGCCGCCCGTCGCGCTGGCGGCCGGACTGGCGGACGGCGACACGGCGGTCGCCACGCTGGGCGGGGCGGCCTGGGCGGTGATGTGCGGGACGTATCTGCCGATGCTGCGCTACTACGGGCAGCCGCCGTGGGCGGCGCCGCTGCTGCCCTTCACCGCGCTGCTGTATCTGCTGATGACCGTGGATTCGGCGGTACAGCACTACCGGGGGCGCGGTGCGGCATGGAAAGGGCGGACGTACCCGGCGCCCTGAGCGGCGCCCCCGGTGCTGCCCTCACTTGCGGGCCGGTGACCAGTCCAGGCCCCATCCGTAAGCCTTGTCGATGGTGCGCTGCGGGCTGACGCCCGGCTCGGGGACGAGGTAGCGGGCCTCGCGCTGGACGACGAGTTCGCTGCCCGTGTTGGTGATCAGGGCCAGCGCGCAGACCTTGGAGGGCACCGTGCAGGCGTCGAGCGCGAACTCGACGGGGGCGCCGTGCTGCGGCTGGAGGGTGACGGTCGCGCTCAGGCCCTCGAAGCTGCGGGCTCCCGCGTAGACGGTGACGAAGATCAGGATGCGCCTGATGCGCGCCTGGTGGTCGAGGTTGATGGTCATGTTCTCGCCGGCGGCGACGGCACCGGTGCGGTCGTCGCCGTCGAGCTGGATGTACGGCGGGGCGTGCAGGGCGCCGAAGTTGTTGCCGAGCGGGTGGATCACACCGGCGGCGCCGTCGGTGAGTTCGTACAGCGCGCACAGGTCGAGGTCGAGCTCGCCGGACGGGGGCAGCAGTGCGCCGCGGGCACCCATGGCCTGCATCGCCTTGAAGCCGAGCTTCTTGCCCAGCCGCTTGCCTGCCGTGCCGCTGTTCCAGTTGAGGTTCACCCGCATCGCCCCGGAGGTGCCACCCTGCTTCGTCAAGGAGACGGCAGGGGCGTCCTTCGTGAGGGTGACTTTTGTCAGACGAACGGGAGGAGGCGCCGGGGTGGGCGCGGGCTGCCCCGGAGACGGTGGCACGGAGGCCGCCGGCTGCCCGGCCGGGAACGGGGGCGCGGGTGCCATGGGCGGCGGCGCCGTCGGAGCGGCGAGCGCCGGGGGTGCGGCGGGCGGCGGGGTGGGCATGGCCGACGGCGGGGGCGGCGGAGCGGGGGCGGCGGGGGCCGGGGCGGGCGGCGCGGGCTGCGGCGGCGCCGGCTCCTCGACGCTGATGCCGAAGTCGGTGGCCAGGCCGGCGAGCCCGGTGGCGTACCCCTGCCCCACCGCGCGGAACTTCCAGGCACCCTGGCGGCGGTAGAGCTCACCGAGCACGAAGGCGGTCTCGGCGCCGGCGTCCTGGCTGTGGAAGCGGGCGATCTCGGCGCCGCTCGCCGCGTCCAGCACCCGGATGTGCAGCCCGAGGACGCTCCCGAAGGTGCCGCCGTCGGCGGAGGCGGCCAGCACCACCTTGTCGACGGCGGGTTCGACGGAGTCCAGGGCGACGGTGAGGCTGTCGGTCATCGCGCCGCCGGCCGGGCGCTTGCCTTCATGGCGTACGGCACCGGAGGCGTGCGCGGCCTGGTTGTAGAAGACGAAGTCTCCGTCGTCGCGGACCTTTCCGGACACCAGGAGCAGGGCGGAGGCATCCACGTCCGGCGCCCCCGGGGCCGTTTGCCAGCCCAGTTCCACCCGGACCGCCGGGGCCGGGACCGGAACGTTGCTGCCCTTGAGCATCGGCATCGCTGCGCCTTCCTCTTGTCCGTCGTGCCCCGTCACTGGTGGCACCCCCAACCTACTTGGCCCGAACGTCTCCGAACGCCCCCCGTTCACCTGCGAGAAGCGAGGTCTTTACACGATCCCTACGGGCGATCGCGACCGATTTCCACAACTTCGCTCACATTGGCGATCCACGGCCGCTCCGAACACGCAAAACAACCCTCTTTGCAGGCTCCCCAATCGGCACATCGTGGGCTTAACTTATGAGGCATGACCTCCCCCCGCTCTACCTACGGCGGCTACTACGCTTCGCCTTCCTTCCCGGACACCCCGATCTACGACAGCCTCGTCGCCGAACGTGGTACGCCGCAGATCGCCCCGATCCGGGTGAACCCCTCCCCTTACGAGACGGGTTCGTCCTATATGCCGGCGCTGCCCTCGGCGCTGCCGGCACTTCCGGCCGCGCCCTCCCATCAGTCGCCCACCCAGGGTTACCCGGGAGCGGCCGCGCAGCCGGTCGCCCCGTTGCAGCAGGCCCCGGCGCCGTACATCCCGCAGCAGGCCGGTGTCCGCGGCTACCCGTCCCAGCAACAGCAGCAGCCCCAGCGCCCGCCCATGGGCACGGGGTATGAAGCGATGCGGCCGGCCGCTCCGGTCGCGCCGCGGCCTGCCACGCCGTACGACGACCCGTACGGCCGGCAGTACCCGCGCGGGTACTGACCTGGGCGAACGACCAACTGTCCGAGGCTGCTGGCAGGATGGAACGCATGCCGAAGCCTGCGCTCCAGTCGATCCATCTCTACCCGGTCAAATCCATTGCGGGGTCCGGTCCCGGCGAGGCGGTCGTGGAGCCGTGGGGGCTCGCCGGGGACCGACGCTGGCTGCTGGTGGACGCCGAGTGCAGGCAGATCACGCAACGGCAGCAGCGGACGCTGGCGTTGGCGCGTGCCGAGGGGCTGCCGGGCGGTGGCCTCGGGCTCACCGCGCCCGGAAGGAAGCCGTTGACGGTCGAGGTGCCGGCTTCCGGGGAGACGATCACGGTCGAGGTCTGGAAGGACGAGGTCGAGGCGGTGCCCGTGGGCCGGGCGGCCGACGAATGGTTCAGCGGGTATCTCGGCGTCGAGTGCCGGCTGGTGTATCTCGACGCCCCGGAGAAGCGCCGGCCCATCGACCCGGAGTTCTCCCTGCCCGGTGAGACGGTCAGTTTCGCCGACGGCTTCCCGCTGCTGCTGACGACCACCTCGTCGCTGGACGCCCTCAACTCCCTCATCGCGCAGGGCGACCATGCCGACGAGGGGCCGCTGCCCATGAACCGTTTCCGGCCCAATGTGGTGGTGGACGGCACCGCGCCCTGGGCGGAGGACGACTGGCAGCGGGTCCGCATCGGCGAGGTCGTCTTCGAGGTGGCCAAGCCCTGCTCCCGCTGCGTGGTCACCACCACCGACCAGCGCACCGCCGAGCGCGGCAAGGAACCGCTGCGCACGCTCGCCCGGCATCGCCGCTTCGGTGACCAGCTGGTCTTCGGCCAGAATCTGATCCCTCGCGGGGTCGGCACGATCCGTATCGGCGACCCGTTCGAGATACTCGGCTGACGGGCCGGCGCGGCCCTTCGCCGTGGTCGCGCCGTGGGTGCTCGCGGCGTGCGGGCCGCCGCGGACCGGTGACCAGCTGTCCGCGGTGCACGCCCGGCGCCGCCGACGGGAGCGGCCGACGGACGACAGAGAGCTGGGTGCCGATGTCTGTGAGGGACACCGGGTGCGACCGTCTCCTTCCCGTCCAGCATCTGCGGCCCGGGGACCACGCCTTTGTGAGTTACGGCGATGACGAGGTGCGCTGGGAGGTCGTCACGGCATTCGTACGGCTCGGGCTGGCCCACGGCGAGAAGGTGATGGTCCTGCCGTGCCCCGAGGTGCCCGAGGACGAGGTACTGGCCAGGCTCGACTTCCCCAGCCGCAGCACGGTTTCGGCGCGCGAGCGGGGCCAGTTGGTGGTGAGCAGTATGCGTGCGGTGATCCGGCCGGACACGGAGTTCACCGCCGCGCGCCAGATGGGCCGGCTGTACGCGGAGACGGACCGGGCGACTGCCGAGGGGTATGCGGGCCTGCGGGCGTTCATCGACATGGGCTGGGTGCGTGCGCTCGGCGCGGACGTCGGGGTGATGGCGTGCCGTGAGACCGGTGCGCAGGCGCTCTTCAGCGGCCGGCCGTACACCGAGATCTGCGCCTACGACCGCCGCCGGTTCGACGGCGCGGTGCTCACCGCCATGGAACGGGCGCATCCGCGCGCGCTCCTGGAGCGGCTGGGCAGCCTGCGGTCGCGGCGCGCCCCGGACGGCGCGCTGTGCTTCATCGGCGAGGCGGACGCCGCGAACCGGACCGCGTTCGGCAGATCGCTGGAGATCGCCCTGGCGCAGACGGCCCCGTCCCGGCGGCTCGGCGTCGATCTGGCCCGGCTGCACTTCCTGTCGGTCGGTTGCGCCGTCACCCTGCTCACCCTGGTCCGCTGCGCCGCGTGCCACGATCTGGTCGAGGTGCGCTGCGACCGCGGGCAGCACCGGATGCTGCGGCGGCTGGGCGCCGGGACGGTGCCCCGGCTGACGCTGACGGAGGTGGTGCGGCCGTGGTGAGCCCCGATCCGGCCGAGGTGCCGGACCAGGAGTCGGGCCGCCGGCTGCTGCAGCGGCGCTTCACCGCCCGGCTGCTGCCTCAGTTACGACTGCTCGTCGAGGAGTGCGCGGCCCGTGAGGGCCTCTGCGAGCCGCGGCGCGGCGAATTCGTGCTCGCCGTGGACGAGATCGCGGGGAACGCCGTGGAGCACGGCGGTGGTTCGGGACGGCTGGTGCTGCGCCGGGTCGGCGAGGAGCTGGAGTGCCGGATCAGCGATGCGGGTCCGGGGTTCAGCGAGGACGTGATCCCCGAGCTGCTGCCGGGCCTGGACGGCGCTCCGAAGGGGCGCGGGCTGTGGCTGGCACGCCTGGTGGCCGACCGGTTCGCGGTGGCCGTGGGGGCTCCCGGTACGGGCATGACGGGCGCCGTGGTGACGGTGACGGTACGGCTGCACTGACGGCGCGGGACCGGTCCGGCGGGGAGTCCCCCGACAGTCCCGGACCTGCTCGAAACGTCCGGTTGTCGCTCTTTGTACGCCATGAAGTTGCTCTCTCTTCGCAGAACTCTCGCATGGACCACCCGCGATGAGGTATCCACAGACACGGAGAGGGGGCACCGATGCGAGCGATGAAGGGCGTATGGCGCTGGCGGCACAATCCGCTGCGGCGCCGGACCGATCGGCTCGAGGCCTGGACGGCGCTCGTCGCCGCCCTTCTGATCGCCCTCGGGGCGACCTCCGTGGGCTGGCTCGCCGGACGGGCCGCACACGGCGCGCTGCTGGCGACCGTACGGATACAGCACCAGCAGCGGCATCTGGAGTGGGTCACGGTCGACCGGCTGGTCTCCCGGGCCCCGCTCGACTCCGATCCGGAGACCTCCTCCCAGCGCGATGCACACCGCCGGGTCATCGCCCGCTGGACGGCCCGCGACGGCAGCGCGCACGTCGGACAGCTCGCCGCGCCGCGGCCGGTGGAGACCGGCGAGCGGTTCCGGATCTGGACGGACGACCGGGGCCGGGTGGCGCCGCGGCCGATGGACGCCGGCACGGCGGGTACGCATGCCGTGCTGGCCGGTCTGGGCACCGCGGCCGGGGTCGGCATGATGATCGAAGGCGCCCGGCGGCTGGTCGTCTGGCAGCTGATGGTGCGTCGCTTCCGCCGCTGGGACGAGGAGTGGGAGCGCGCGGGCCAGGACTGGGGCCGGGCCGGCGCAGGGAGTTGAAAGCCTGCCTTTCGAGGCGGCTGACCGTGTCAACTGCCGCCCGCCGGGCGCGCTACGGTGGTGGCGCCAGCCTCTCGGCTGGGGCCTCGCAGACCGGAATACGGACATCCGCGGACGGATGGTGCCGGGCCGACAACAGCCGCACGAAGTGGGGGCACGACAGCACCATGGCACAGGGCTCGGTCCAGGTGACGCACTCCGGAACGTCGCGCTGGCGGCGCCGCACCGGGGAGTACAGCTCGCTCGCCGCCGCCCTGGAGGCCGCCGGGGACGGTGATGTGCTGACCGTCCCGGCGGGTACGTACCGCGAGAATCTGGTGCTGGTGCGCGCGGTGACGCTGCGCGGCCCGGACGGCGCACGCGGTTCGGTGCGGATCGCCCCGGCCGACGGTGTGGCGCTGACGGTACGGGCCTCGGCCACCGTCCACGATCTGCATCTGGAGGCGACGGATTCGACCTCGCCCGCGCTGCTGGTGGAGGACGGCGCCCCGGAGCTGTCGGGCCTGCGGGTGGTGACCCGGTCCGCGTCCGGCATCGAGGTCCGCGGCGGCGCCCGTCCCACGGTGCGCCGCTGCACGGTCGACAACGCGGGCGGGGTGGGCATCAGCGTCCTGGACGGCGCCGGCGGCGTCTTCGAGGAGTGCGAGGTGGTGGCCGCCGGGCAGACCGGCGTGGCGGTGCGCGGCGGTGCGCATCCGCGGCTGGAGAACTGCCGGATCCACCATGCGTCGGGCGCCGGCCTGTCGGTCAACGGCGAGGGCAGCGCGGTCGAGGCGGTGGGCTGCGAGCTGTACGAGATCAAGGGCGCGGGGATCCAGGTGGCCGCACGGGCCACCGGCCACCTCACGGACTGCACGGTGCACCGCACCTCCGCCGACGGTGTCACCCTGGACACCGACGCGGTGCTGACGCTCGCCGACTGCGACATTCACGACATCCCGGAGAACGCCGTCGATCTGCGGTCGCGTTCGGTGCTGACGCTGACCCGCAGCACGGTGCGGCACTTCGGGCGCAACGGTCTGTCCGTATGGGACCCGGGCACCCGCGTGGACGCCAACCAGTGCGAGATCCACGACAGTACGGGCGACTATCCGGCGGTGTGGGTCAGCGACGGCGCCACCGCCGTCCTGGACTCGACCCGGATGCACGATGTGCCCGACGCACTGTTCGTGCTGGACCGGGGCTCCCGCGCCGACGTCGTGGACTGCGACATCTCGCAGGTCCGCAACACCGCGGTGTCGGTCAGCGACGGGGCGACCGTGCAGCTCGACGACTGCCGGATCCGGGAGGCCGCGACCGGTGCGTGGTTCCGCGACCACGGCAGCGGCGGCACGCTCGCCAACTGCACCATCGACGGTGCGCAGACCGGGGTGATCGTCACCAAGGGCGCAGACCCCACCATCGAGGGCTGCACGGTCAGTTCGCCCACCGAGGCCGGGTTCTACGTCTCCGCCGAGGGCCGCGGCACCTTCCAGGGCTGCCGGGTCACCGGGAGTTCGGGGTTCGGCTTCCATGTGATCGACGGCTGCCGTACGGCGCTGACGCGGTGCCGTACGGAGCGGTGTGCGCGCGGCGGCTACGAGTTCGCCGAGGGCGGTGCGGGAGCGGGCGACGGGCCGACGGTCCAGGACTGCACCAGCGACGAGAGCCGCGCCGTACAGACGCCGGCCGCCGGGGCGGTGACGAGCCCCGCGGCGCAGCAGGTGACGCAGACGGCCGGGCTGCTGGGCAACGTCCCGGCACAGAGTCCCGCGCCGGACACCGCGGCAGCCGCGGAACCGGCCGTCAGCAGCCGGCCCTCCGACGAGGTGCTGGGCGAACTGGACACCCTCGTGGGGCTGGAGAGCGTCAAGCGCGAGGTGCGCAGCCTGATCAACATGATCGAGGTGGGACGCCGGCGCCGGGAGGCGGGGCTCAAGGCCGCTTCGGTACGCCGCCATCTGGTGTTCACCGGCTCCCCCGGCACCGGCAAGACGACCGTGGCGCGGCTCTACGGCGAAATCCTGGCCTCCCTGGCGGTGCTGGAGCGCGGGCATCTGGTCGAGGTGTCCCGGGTGGACCTGGTGGGCGAGCACATCGGGTCGACGGCGATCCGCACCCAGGAGGCGTTCGACCGGGCGCGCGGTGGCGTGCTGTTCATCGACGAGGCGTACGCCCTCTCCCCCGAGGACTCCGGACGGGACTTCGGGAAGGAGGCCATCGACACCCTCGTGAAGCTGATGGAGGACCACCGGGAAGCGGTGGTGGTGATCGTGGCGGGCTACACCGCCGAGATGGAGCGCTTCCTGGCGGTCAACCCCGGTGTGGCGTCCCGTTTCTCCCGGACCATCACCTTTGGCGACTATGCGCCCGAAGAGCTGCTGCGGATCGTGGAGCAGCAGGGCGAGGAGCATGAGTACCGCCTCGCCGAGGGGACCGGCGAAGGGCTCCTGAAGTACTTCACGGCACTGCCCAAGGGCCCGTCGTTCGGCAACGGCCGTACCGCACGCCAGACGTTCGAGGCGATGGTGGAGCGGCACGCGGGCCGGGTGGCCCAGCTGACCGCCCCCAGCACCGACGACCTGAGTCTGCTCTATCCGGAAGATCTGCCCGAACTCCCCTGAGCGGGACGGTCGTCGGAGCGGTCGCCGGCAGCGCGGCGGCCCGAGCAGTCATCGGCGGGCCGCTGTCCCGGCAGGTCCGGGCCGAGCCGGGCGATCAGCTCGGCACGCACCCTGCCGAAGACCGGGTCGGCGTGGTAGTCGCCGTGTCCCAGGATCTGGGCGGGCAGCGGGTTCTGCAGGGAGCGGCCGAAGGCGAGCGGGTCGCGCAGCGGACCCTCGTCGATCCGGCGGCCGTCCTCGCAGGTGAGCCGGATCGGGCCGCCGATGGGGTCGGTGAAGCGCCACAGATTGCGCCAGTCGTCCATCTCGCGGTGCAGGCCGGTCAGCGCGGGCGGCCCGAAGAAGGCGGGGAACCAGCGTCCGTAGAGCCGTTCCAGGGGGCTGCCGTACGTCAGCAGGGCGACGCGGCTGCGGGTGACCAGGTCCAGCTGCCAGACGGCGGCGGCCGCCAGCACACTGCCCTGGGAGTGCCCGGAGAGCACCAGCCGGCCGTCGAACCGCTCGGTCCAGGTGGCCATCCGCCAGGTGAGGTCGGGCACGGCGCGCTCGGCGTAGCAGGGCGGTGCGAAGGGGTGGGCGGCGCGCGGCCAGAACGTACCGACGTCCCAGAGGATGCCGATGGTGCGGCGGGCCGAGTGGTCGCGGTAGGCGCGCCGGCCCATGGTGATCAGCAGTATGACGCCGGCGCCCATCAGCCAGGAGCCCAGGGCTTCCGCGGTCTCGGCGGCGGCGTGCACGACCGGCGGTGCGCCTTCGGTGGCACGGCCCGGCGCCCGGTCGCTGAGCCAGGCCCCGGCCACCGCGCCGGCCCCGAGGACGAGGGTGACGGCGGCGGTGGCCGCCACCAGGACCGGTGCGGAATCGGTGAGTCCGGCGCCGGCGATGGTGGCGGCGATCCGCTTCGTACGCCGCCCGTCGGGGCGCTCGCGCGGGTCGTACAGCCCGGGGACGTCCTTGGCCACCCGGTCACGGACGATCACCACGCGGACGGCGGCGAGCACGACGACGACCGCGACGACGACCAGCAGGACGGGGATGACCGAGGCCTGCCAGGACAGCAGCACCGGCGGCCCGGGGATGGGAGCGTGGTCCTGGCCGGGGGTCGCCCCGCCGTCCAGCCAGTCCGCGAAGCGCTGGGCCACTCCCCCGGACAGCACCCCGCCGACCGCGCACGCCAGCAGGGCGACGGCGGGACCGCCCATGCCGCGCAGGGCGGTGCGGGCGTCGTCACGGGCGGCGCGCTGAAGGACCCAGGCGGTCAGCGCCAGCGCGAGGACCAGCAGGCCCTGGAAGACGGCGATACCGCCGAAGGCACCGGCACCGGGCAGGGGGCCGTGGCTGGGGGCTCCGGGGCGCGCCCAGCCGGTGTGCACGACGATCAGCGCCAGCACGCCGAGGGAGGCGAACGGCAGCACCCTCACGACCAGATGGTCGGACTCGTCGTCCGGCGCGGCCTCGCTGCGGGCGGTGCGCCAGACGACCACCACGGTGGCCGCGGCGAGCAGGATGACCAGGGCGGTCAGGGCCCGGCCGAGGATCGCGAGGGCGGTGTCGCCGCCGTCGCGCCCGTCGGCCTGTGCGCCCGCCGCGAGGAGTACGGCGGCGATGGTCAGTACGCCGGCCGTGGTGTGGGCGGCGCGCAGCCGGGCGACCAGCCGGCGGCCGTACCAGAAGCCGTCCAGGCTGAGCGCGGTGCGTTCGGCGACCGGGGTGTCGCGGGAGGTGCCGGGCAGCCGCGGCGGCGGGGAGGCGGATTCGTAGGCGCTCCAGGTGCGGCGCGAGAGCGACCACAGGAACCCGATGACGAGCAGCGGCACCATGGACGCGAGCGCGAGGCGGCGGCCCGGGGCGCTCCACCAGCCGGAGTTGTCGGGGCTGAGGAAGCCCATCCAGGATTTGCCGGCGGAGCAGACGGTGGTGCCGGCGCACTGCCAGGCCGTCAGATCGAGGGCGACCTCGCAGGCCGCGGCGGCGAGCAGGACGGTGAGGGTGAGGGCGAGGATGCGCACCAGAAGGTCGTAGATCCGCTGGGCAGGATGCTCGGGCGGTGCGGCCGGGCGCATCCAGTGGGCGAGGTTGACGACCATGAAGGGCACCAGGAGCAGCCACAGGGCGCGGGCTCCGTTGCCCGAGGTGAGGTTGGACCAGCAGTACGCCTCGCGGACCGGCTCGCCGCGGTAGTCGTCGGGCCGCTGCTCGGCGTCCGCGTCCTCGGTGCGGCGGTAGCAGGCGGCGGTGTCGTCGCCGGTGATCAGCTGGACGCGCGGGTCGCCGAGCATCTCCTGTGCGGTGGTACCGCCGACGCCGTGCACCAGCAGCTCCAGGGAGAGCTGCGGGGCGGCGGCCGGTGGCCCATCTGCTGTGCTTTCACGGTCGGTTGAGCGCGCGTGCGGTGTCGGGTCCGCGGTCTCCACTGTTGTCCCCCGTAGTCGTGCCCAGAGTCGTGACACGTTGTCCGTGCGGCGTGTGCGGTGCGACGCCCCCAGGATTGTCCTTTCCCCACAGAAGTACATCCAGCACCCACCCCGCGGTGTGTACTTCGGGTGTTGTACTTCGAGAGTTGTACCCGGGGTGTCGTACTCCGGGTGTCGTCCCTCGGGTGTGTACCTGCGCGTCGCCCGGCGCCCCCCACCCCCGAACCCACCCCCGCCCCCTCCCCCGAAGGGGGAGAGGGGGAGGGGGCGGGGGAGCAACCAGCGGCAGCCTCGCACCGGCGACGGTTCGACGGCGGGCGCGCCCCTCTGGCGACAGCGAACCTCCCTACCGGCGACGCCAGACGCTCCCCAGGCGCGACGACGGACGCTCCCACCCGCGAAGGCGGGCGCTTCCCCACCGGCGAAGGCGGACGCTTCCCACCGGCGACAGCGGACGCTCAGCACCGACGAAGGCGGGGGCGGGGGCGCTCCCCACCCGCGACGGCGGACGCTCCCCACCCGGACCCTCCCCACCGGGCCGGGAGACACTCCCCACCCGGCACCGCGAACCTTCCCGCCCGCCCCACCGAGCCGCCCCACCCCACCTCCACCAGCAAACACTTCTCCCGTCACCAGCATCACTGTCAGCGCCTCGTGCGAGGATGAGGGCACCAGTGATCGCAGGCGGCAGCCAGCGCGTACGACCCGACACAGCAAGCCGGGGCGGAAGGGACGGGCCGGGGTGAGCGACAACCAGAACCTCCTCGCGGAGCAGCGGCGTGCCCTGATTCTCGACGAGATCAGGCGGCGCGGCGGGGTGCGGGTCAATGAACTCACCCGCAAGCTGAACGTGTCGGACATGACGGTCCGTCGCGATCTGGACGCGCTGGCCCGTCAGGGCATGGTGGAGAAGGTGCACGGCGGCGCGGTGCCGGTCAGCGAGCCGAGCGCGCACGAACCCGGTTTCGAGGCGAAGTCGGGGCTGGAGCTGAGCGCCAAGGAGGACATCGCCAAGGCGGCGGCCGAGATGGCGGCGCCGGGCAGCGCGATCGCGCTGGCGGGCGGCACGACCGCGTTCGCGCTGGCCCAGCAGCTGCTCGATGTGCCGGATCTGACGGTCGTGACGAATTCGGTGCGGGTGGCCGATGTGTTCTACGGGGCGCAGCGGGCGGCGGCCAGCGGCGGCGCGGGCCCCCGCGCGGGCGCCGCGACCGTGGTGCTGACCGGCGGGGTGCGTACACCTTCGGACACTCTGGTGGGCCCGGTGGCGGATGCCGCGATCCGGTCGCTGCACTTCGATGTGCTCTTCCTCGGGGTGCACGGCATATCGGTGGAGGCGGGGCTGTCGACACCGAATCTGGCGGAGGCGGAGACCAACCGGCATTTCGTGCGCTCCGCGCGCCGGGTGGTGGTGGTCGCCGATCACACCAAGTGGGGCACGGTCGGCCTGAGTTCGTTCGCGACGCTGGATCAGGTGGAGGTCCTGGTGACGGATGCCGGGCTGTCCGCCGAGGCGCGAGCGGAGTTCGCCGAGCTGCCGCCTGAGCTGGTGGTGGCGGGCGAACGGCGTGAGGACGCAGACATCTGACGGGCCGCCAGCTATGGTGAGCCGCTCAGGCCCGCCGCCCGTCCCGTAGGGGGTGCTCGTCCCATGGCACGCCGACTCCGCCCCGTCGAGCTCGACTTCGTCGCATCCGCCCCGCTGCGGCTGGTGTTCGCCGCGGAGGTCGCCGCGCCACCGGAGGCGGTGTATCCGGCGCTGGCGGACGATGTGGCGGGCTGGTCATGCTGGTTCACGGGCGTGGCGCGGTCGGCTTCGACGCACGACGGCAACGGCCGGGAGGTGCGGCTGACCGGTGGCACCCGCTTCACGGAGACGGTCCTGGCGGCCGAGCCCGGCCTGCGCTACGCCTACCGGGTCGACACCACCAACGCCCCCGGCATGCGGGCCCTGGTCGAGGACTGGCGGCTGGCGCCGGCGGGCGGCGGCACCCGGCTGCGGTGGACGTTCGCGGCGGACGGCCCGGCGCCGTTCCGTTTTTTGCTGACGCTGGCCAGGCCCGGCCTGGGCCGCGCCTTCCGGGAGTCGGCGAAGGCCCTGGACCGCAGGCTCGCCAAGACCTGAGGCGGGGCCGGGCCGCGCGGGCGGGCCCAAGGGCTCAGGCCGGCCAGGAGCCGGTGGCCAGGAACTCCTCGAGGGTGCGCGCGTAGGGCGTGATGTCCAGGCCCTGGGAGGCCAGCCAGTCGTCGGAGTAGTACTTGTCGAGGTAGCGGTCGCCGGGGTCGCACAGCAGGGTGACGATCGATCCCCGGCGGCCCTCGGCGACCATCTCCGCGACGATCTTCAAGGCGCTCCACAGCCCCGTGCCGGTCGAGCCGCCCGCCTTGCGGCCGATCGCGGCCTCCAGGGCGCGTACGGCGGCGATGCTGGCCGCGTCCGGCACCTTCATCATCCGGTCTATCGCGCCGGGTACGAAGCTCGGTTCCATACGGGGCCGTCCGATGCCCTCGATGCGGGAGGCGGTGGCACAGTCGGTCTTCGCGTCGCCGGTGAGCCAGCCGTCGAAGAAACAGGAGTTCTCCGGGTCGGGGACACAGACACGGGTGTCGTACTGCATGTAGTGGACGTAGCGGGCGATGGTCGCGGAGGTGCCGCCGGTGCCCGCGGTCGCCACGATCCAGGCGGGCTCGGGATAGCGTTCGAGCCGCAGCTGCTGGTAGATCGACTCGGCGATGTTGTTGTTGCCGCGCCAGTCGGTGGCCCGTTCCGCGTAGGTGAACTGGTCCATGTAGTGGCCGCCGGACTCGGCGGCGAGCCGGGCGGAGACCTCGTAGACGGTCCGCGGGTCCTGCACCAGATGGCAGGTGCCGCCGTGGAACTCGATCAGCCGGGTCTTCTCGCGGCTGGTGGTGGCCGGCATCACCGCGATGAACGGCACCCCGATCAGCGAGGCGAAGTACGCCTCGGACACGGCCGTGGAGCCGCTGGAGGACTCGATGACGGGCTTCCCGGGGCGGATCCAGCCGTTGCACAGCCCGTAGAGGAACAGCGAGCGGGCCAGCCGGTGCTTGAGGCTTCCGGTGGGATGTGTCGACTCGTCCTTGAGGTAGAGGTCGATGCCCCACTTCTCGGGCAGCGGGAAGCGCAGGAGGTGGGTGTCGGCGGTGCGGTTGGCATCCGCCTGGACCTTGCGGACTGCTTCTTTGAGCCAGCTTCGGTAGGCCGGATCCGTACGGTCGACATCGACGGTCGGCATCGGCGTCCCGGCCTCGTGGTCGGGCCGGCTCTGCGGCTGCTGTGCGGTGCTCACCGGCGCGCTCCTCAGGGTTCGGAAGCCCGCGCACAACGGCGGGCCGATTCCGACTATAGCCACCCGCCGCACCCTTCTCACCTGCATAAACATCGCTTTGGGATACCCCAAGGAGGTCGTGGGGCCGGGCTGTTGTGCGCCGTGCACGCCCTGGGGGGCACTGGTGCACCGGGCGCCGCACCGGCAGACTTCCCTTCAAGGGGCGGTGGAGGGCAGCTGCCCGTCTCACCGAGGAGGTGCCGGCATGGCGGAGGCCGAGTTCAACGCGACCGGCGTACGGATCGAGCGGTGGCTGCGGTCATTGACCCGCGCCGGACAGGTCGTCATCAGAGACGGCAGACTGGCGCTGCTGACCAGCTACGGCACGGAGATCGACAGCGCCCCGCTACAGGCCGTACAGGCGCATAAACCGCTGTTCGCGGCGCGGGACCGGGCACTCGCCACGCTCAACGGCCACCGCTATTCGCTCACCCTGGGCACCCCGGAGCTGTTCTTCAAGGCCCTGGAGGCGGCGCGTCCGCCGCACCCCTGACGGCCCCCTCCGGACGGCGAGGTGCGGTTGCGGGAGCGTACCGGCTGCATGACCCTGGACTCGTATCACTGAGGGTTCACCAGCGGTGACGCTGTGGTGCAGTCGGCATCGCTGGATCCGATCTTCGCCCCTGCCCGGTGAGAGGGGCGCCCGACCTCATCAGGGAGTCGCGGTCGTGATCAGGCAGCCCAGCAGGCACTGCACGGTGGAGCTCCAAGCCGTCCCGGCTCGCATCGGACATGTGCGCAGAATCGTCTCCGCGCAGCTGCGGTACTGGCGTCTCGACGCCCTGATAGACCCTGCGGCGCTCGGGGTGACCGAACTCCTCGCCAACGTCCACCGGCACGCCCGTCCCAGCAAACAGTGCACCGTGGAACTGTGCGTCCTCCTGGATCAGTTGACGGTCTCGGTGCACGACGAGGACCCCCGGCTGCCCCGGATCAGGGTCGCCGACAGCTGGGACACCTGTGGTCGCGGCCTGGCCCTGATCGCGGCGCTCAGCGAGAGCTGGGGGATGCGCCCCGACGGCAGCGGCAAGGTCGTGTGGTTCACTCTTCCGGCCCTGACCACCGCCCCCGAAGAGGTCCGTACGGTCCGTGGCTTCCGGGAGCCCCCGCCGCGGGACGACACCGGCACGGCAGCCGGTCCGCGCCCCCGGATACGGGGCACGAGGGTGGGCTGACGAGACGGTCGGCCGGCCCGCGCGCCGCCCTGCCCTACGCGCCGCCCTCAGCACACCCACTTCACCGGACCTGACCTGTCACACCCCTCTGCAACCCTCAAGAGGTCGCCGCCCGAGACCGGGCCCACGACCGAAGTGCGACGGGGGACCCTCCCCGCCGCAAGGGGAGCAGGCAAGAGGAGCGGACATGACGGAGGAGACGAGGCCACGAGTGGTGGCAGTCAACCGGGGGGCGGAGCACGCCGACAGTCAGGGATCCGGGCGGGGGCCCCAGCACGATGCGCTCGACGCGTGGGTGGGGAAATGGATCAACGAAGGCCACATGATCAACGACGACGGAAGCCCCGGATCGGCGATCACGACATCCGACGTGTACGAGTGGGCTCCTGGTGGGTTCTTCCTCGTCCATTCGGCATACGGGCGCATCGGCGAGTTCGGTGTCGGCGGCATGGAGATCATCGGGTACGACGAGACGAGCGGCGACTACAGGTCGCACTTCTTCGACAGCCAGGGCAACGTGACCGTCAGCAGCCTGGTGGCACATGGCAACACGTGGACCTACCAAGGCGACACCACTCGTTCCACCGTGGAGTTCAGCGACAACCACCGCGTCCAGACCGTCCTGCACGAGCGCACCGATGACGGAACGACCTACCGGCCCTCCATGAAGGTCACTCTCATCAAAGTCGCCTGAGCACGCCCGGCCGGCTGGGCGTGGAGCTCCGCGTCTGCTCCCGAAGCCGCTGCCGGCCGCCCCGCCAGGCCGTAGCTCCGGGCCGTACGCGATCGCTGTGCGCCGGGCGTCCGGCCTACGGCATCGGCCCCTCCGGCACCGGGGCGGCGTGGGGGCGTAGGAATCGGTGGAGGATCAGGCGCAGGGTGGGGAGTTGGTCGGCCGGGCGGAACGAGGGATCGGTGGCGGCGCTGGTGTAGAGGGCGGCGATGAGTGCCATGACCCAGGCAGCGGTCTCGTCCGGGTCCAGGGTGGGGTCGATCCGGCCGCTCGCGGACGCCTTCCGCAGCAGGGTGGTGACGGTGGCGCGCTTCTCGTCGTTGTCACGGCTCAGCAGCGCTTCGAGTTCGGGCTCGCGGTGGGCCTGGGTCATCGCCTCCATGACGAGGGCCGGGAGCAGTGGCTCCGCGGCGGGGCCTGCCAGGAGGTCGACGGTGTCGAGCAGCGCGGCCCACGGGTCGTCAGCGGCACGAGCGGCAGCGAGGCGCTCGGACTTGGTGGCGACGCCGTCTTCGGGCTCGTCGTCCGCGAAGACGGCGTGAAAGATGGCGCGCTTGCTGCGGAAGTAGTGAAACAGGTTGCCCGCGCTCATGCCGGCGGCCTTGCGGGTTCGGTGGCGGGCCTGGTGGTCGGATTCGTCGTGCAGCATGAGGAGTTGGTCATCCGCCTGACGGACGACGGCGTGGTGCTCACCCGCAAGGGCCGCAACCAGACGTTCCGGCACGACGCCATCGCCACCGCGTGCCGGGATGGCAAGCATCTGCTCCTGCTCGGCCACGGCGGAGGGGAACTCGCGTGCGAGGAGTGCGATATGGACGGCGGCCGCCTTGCCGACGCGTTCACCGAGCACGGCTATGCGTGGGCGGCCGCCGGTCCGCACAAGGGCGAGTTCCGCCGCTGGGTCCCGGACGCTCCCGAACTGCCGGACGCCGCCGACGCCTTCCTCAAGGCCCGCCAAGTGGCCCTGGAGAAGAAGGGCCGGTCCGGCGATGACGTGCGAGAGCTTCGCGCGGAACTGGCCCGTCTCGGTGTGGTCGTGCGGGACGAGAAGCGACGTCAGTACTGGCGGACGTGCCGGCAGTCAGACCCGGCCTGAGAGCCGGCCCGAGACCCGGTGGAACAGGCAGCGGTCATGCCACGCCCTTGGGGCCGGTACCGAAGTGCTCCTCCAGTACGGAGAGCCGGCGCCAGTACTCCTCCTCGTCGATCTCGCCCGCGGCGAAGCGCCGGCCGAGTACGGCGAGGGGCGAGGGTGCGTCGGTTCGGGCGGAGTACTGCGGGCCGCGGAACTGCCCGCCGGGTCCGCCCCGGCCCCGGCCGGTGCGGCGCAGCAGCGTCACCACGCCGACGACGACCAGCGCCCACAGGACGGGGACGAACAGGATCCAGGGGCCGGGGCCGCCGCCGGCGGTCCAGGGGTCGGCAAGCTCGAACATCGCCATCAGCTCCTCGGTAAGACGGGTTGGTGGGGTGGGTGGGTGGGGTGGGTGGGATGGACGGGGCCGAAGGGGCCCCGCCTGGGGGAAAGACCGGGTGGTTCCGGTCCTCTTCGAGCCTCGTCCTGTGGGGGCCGCCGGTCGTCGTACCGCCAGCGGCTCTTTCCGTACGCCGCCGGGAGTACGCGGCAGGTGCGCGGCTGCTCAAGAGCGGGCCGGTGTGCCTTGCACCGGACCGCTCTTGAGTTCTGTAACTACTGGTATGTACAGTGCGATCATGAGCACTCAGGAACGGCTCGGCAGGCAGGAACCACCCGGCGCCGACCACACACGCGGCACACGGGACCGCCTGGTGCGGAGCACCCAGGAGCTTCTGTGGGAGCGCGGATACGTCGGCACCAGCCCCAAGGCGATCCTGGAGCGTGCGGGCGTCGGCCAGGGCAGCATGTACCACCATTTCGCCGGCAAGTCCGCGCTCGCGCTGGCGGCGATCCGGCGCACCGCCGAGGACATGAAGGCGGGCGCCGAAGAGTGCCTGAGCGCCCCCGGTACGGCGTACGAGCGGGTCGCGGGCTATCTGCTGCGCGAGCGGCAGGTGCTGCGCGGCTGTCCGGTCGGCCGGATGACGCAGGACCGCGACGTGGTGCGCAGCCCCGAGCTGCGGCAGCCGCTGGACGAGATGTTCGGCTGGCTCCAGGGGCGGATCACCGAGGTCCTGGACGAAGGGCGGCGCCGCGGCGAAATGGCCGCCGAGCTGGATCCGGCGGCCGCCGCGGCGACCGTCGCGGCCGTCGTCCAGGGCGGGTACGTGCTGGCCCGCGCGGCCGATGACACCGCCCCCTTCGACGCGGCCGTACGCGGCGTGCTGTCCCTGCTCGCCGCGCAGGTCACGCCCCCTACGGGCACCACCGGCTGAGTGCCCCTCCCCCGCACCGTACGGAGCCCCTCATGCACGCCATGCAGTACGCGATCACTTTGCCCGCCGACTACGACATGCAGATCATCCGGCACCGGGTGAAGTCCAGAGGCCACCTCCTGGACGACTTCGCCGGGCTCGGCCTCAAGGCGTACGGAATCCGGGAGCGCGGGGTCGACGGCTCACCGGTCAACCAGTACGCCCCGTTCTACCTCTGGTCCGATCCGCAGGCCATGAACCGTTTCCTCCTCGGTGACGGATTCCGCGGTGTGGTCCGCGACTTCGGCCGGCCGGTCGTCCAGCACTGGAAGGGGCTGTTCCACCGGCCGGGGCCGGCGGCCGGCGCCCTCCCCCGCACGTTCACCCGGCGGACCGAAACCCTCGCCGAGGACGCCGATCCGGCCACCGTGCTCGCGCATGCGGTCGCCGGCCACGAGGAGTTGGCCGCGACAGACGGGGTGCACACCACCGCGCTGGGCTTCGATCCACGACTGTGGGAACTCGTCCACTTCACCCTCTGGGCGCACGCCGCCCCCGAGTCCGCGGGCGCCCGCTACCAGGTGCTGCATCTGTCCGCCCCCGGCACCGACGGGCTGGGCACGGGACGGCAGTGGTGAGCCCGTCTCCCACGGGCGGGCCCGCGGCCCCCGCCATCCGTACGGTGCTCGGCGACATCTCCCCCGCCGACCTCGGCATCTGCGATGCGCACGACCATCTCTTCCTGCGCAGCCCCCAGTTGCCGGGTCAGGAGCTGGACGACGCCGGGGCCGCGGCCGCCGAGCTGAGCGCCTTTCGCGCGGTGGGCGGCGCGGCGGTGATCCAGTGGACGCCGTACGGCATGGGCCGGGGCGCCGCCGAACTCCCGCGGCTGGCACGGGAGTCGGGGGTGCGGATCGTGGCCGCCACCGGGCTGCACCAGGCGGCCCACTACACCCCTGAGGTGCTGGAGCGGGTCCGCGCGGATCTGGCCGGGTTGTTCGTCTCCGAGCTGACCGAAGGGATCGGCGACACCGGCATCCGCGCCGGGATGATCAAGGTTGCCGGCGGCTTCCACGGTCTGGACCGGCACGCCCGGCACACCATGGCCGCGGCTGCCGAGGCCCAGCGGGCGACCGGTGCCGTCATCGGGGTCCATCTGGAGCTGGGTACCGGGGCGCTGGACGTGCTCGATCTGCTCTGCGGCGAGTGGGGCGTCCCGCCGGACCGGGTGATCCTCGGTCATCTCAACCGCTCGCCGGACCTCGTGGTGCACCGGAAGGCCGCCGAAGCCGGCGCGTATCTCGCCTTCGACGGCCCCTCGCGGGCCCATCATGCGACCGACTGGCGGCTGCCCGAGGCGCTGACCGCGCTCGCCGGCGCGGGCCACGGCGAGCGGATCCTGCTGGGCGGCGACACCACGACGGCCGGCGCCAGGTCGGTCAACGGCGGCCCCGGCATGCCCTATCTGCTGCGCCGCCACCGGGAGCGCCTCGAACTCGCCCTGGGAGCCGACCTGGTGACCCGGTTCCTGACGGCGAATCCGGCGCGCGCCTTCGCCGCCGACTGGCCGCGGACCCCGTACACAGACCGAGGACCGGGGCGGGCAGCTACAGCGTGACGGAGATCCCCACATGCGGCCGCTTGCCCCCGCGCACCAGCGCGCCGACACCGTCCATCAGCCGGAACCGCAGCCCGTATTTGCGCGCCATCGCCTTGCGCACCCGCCCCAGTCCGGCGGTGCCTTCCAGGAGCCGGCCGGTGCCCTCGACAGCCTGGGCGCCCTCGGCGGTGCGGCCACGGACATCGCACGGCGTGACGGTCACCCGCCCGTCGTGGCGCAGCCGCTTCACCTTCCAGCTGTCGTCCCGCGTCCACACCAGAAGTTCCGCCCCGTCGGCCACCGCCCATACGGGGGTGGCCACCGGGGTGCCGTTCCTGCGGTACGTGACCAGGCTGACGTACGGGCTGCGTGCGACGGCTTCGGGAATCATGGCCGCAGCTTAGGGCGTGTCCGTCGCGGGCGGTGAAGCGGTGGGCCGCGCCGGCCGGTACGGCGAGGGCAGCGCCGGTGACCGCGGCGGCGAGGGCGGCGTGCAGCCCGATGCGCTTGGAGCGCCGGGCAAGTGGCATGGCTGGCTTCGACATAGCTGCTCCTTCATGGATGCTCGTGCTGCATAGACGCCGAAGTACGCCTATGACTGGCACGTTAGGCGGGCCCCGTTTCAGCCGTCCCAAGGTCCCCTATCGGGCGTAATGCGATTGTTTGACCGGACTGTGACACTCGCCGGCCTCCGGCTCTGCGCTGTGCTGTGCCGTGCTGCGCAGTGCTGTGCTGTGCTGTGCTGTGCTCCGGACGATCACTGCTCCCGCTGTGCCGACCGCGCGCCGCCACAGCACCGACGGATTGCCGCGATGCAGGACTGGCAGCATCATGTGCGATGTGGCCCCACCCTCCGCAGTGACCGGAAGTGACGTGCCGGTGCTCCGCCCTCTACCGGCCCCCGCGGGGCGCACCCGGGCGGCGCTGCCGGTGCTCGCGCTCGCCATGGCGGCTGTCTTGCCGGCGGCGACCGGTTGCACCGGGGTCGGAGAACCGAAGAGCGCCGGCCGCACGCCGACCGCGTCGGCCCCCCAGCAGCTGTGGGCCCCCGAAACGCCTCCGCCACCGCTCGCCGAGCCCAATTCGAAGGTCTCCGACGGCGTGCCCTCACCGGTGCGCGGGGTGCCGCGCGTGCCGTCCGGCGACATTCACCAGGTCTCGGCGCTCGCCATCGCCAAGGCCCGGCTCGCCACGATGACCAGCCCCCTCGACGAAGAGGGCACAGACAAGAAGATCAAGGACTGCACGACCGCCGGGAAGAAACCGTGCCCCGTCCAGAAACCGCAGTACCGGGACATGAACGGCGACGGCAAGGACGAACTGCTGCTCGGCATCGCATCGGGGCGTTACTTCCTGTTCCTGTGGGGCTTCACCGTCGAGGACGGCCGGGTCACCTTGATCCTCGACCAGGCTCAGCGCCCCCTGTCGGTGGAACTGTCGGGTCGTGACGTGATCGTGCGGGAGCCGGCCGACAAGGGTTATGACATCCGCCGGGTCTACTCGTGGGACGCACGGGAGCAGGCCATGGAAGAGCGGACCTTCGAATACCTTGAGTCAAGCTCCAGGAAATGATCCGAAGAAACCTTGCCGGCCGGATGGTGAGGGCTTCGCGCCAGCGTTCTACCCTGCCGCAGGGGGCTTGGCGGCCGGAAGAGCCGGCCTGCTGGGAACGTAGCCTTCAGCTTCGGGGTAAACGTCCCGGTAAATGGTTCGAGAAATGGTCTCTATCGTTTCTATCCCGTAATCCCACCCTTCGTTTGCGGGGTGCCCTTCGGGAACTCTGTTGTTTTCGGTGAGTACGACCAGACCGGAGTCGTAGCCGTTCTCCGTGAGGGCCGCCATGCTGTTCACCTTCCAGTCCCCTCTGTCGAAGGCTTCGACGTCAGGGTTCTGGCTACGCTGCAGCCAGCCGTTCTTCACATGGACCACGGAGTCGAGCGGAGCGCCGGCCGTGGCCCCCCATCGCTGGGTGCTCTGCACGTGATTCATGAGGTCGAGTGCGTAGGAACGAGCCTTGCTCCCCAGGACCGAGTCGTCGTCACCCGAGAAGATGCGCAGCAGCTTTTCCTGGTCGCCCGCGGTGACCTGGGTGAGACCCCAGGACCCTTCCTTGTCGAGGACGGTGTTGCCCATTCCGGCCTTGTCAAGAAATTCCTGGATCCGGACAGGGTTGGGCTTCGCGGGATCCTTCGGATCGGACAGCTGCTTCCACAGTTCGGTCGCGGATGCATTGTCGGATTCGGTGATCATTTTACGCGCGAGAGCGTCTTCCGCCTCGGTGAGGGTGCCGCCCTTCTGATACAGCAAGGCCCCGAGAATTATCGTCTTCACCACGCTGGCCGAGTCGTACTTCTTGGCGGCGTCGGACGTGCACGTGGTTCCGGTGGGCCGGTCGTAGAAGGAGAGCGAGGCCATGCTCTTCCGGCCTGCCAGCGCCTTGGATATATCGCTCGACAGCTTCTTGGCCAGCGCTTGATCCTGGGATGTGCATTGCACCGTCGAGGTGACGGCCTGCGCTCTCTGCGGTGCCGCGACGGAAGGTGTGGCCGCTGCGACGGTTCCGGCAACTGCTCCCGCCCCTATGGCCGCCGCGGTGAAGGTGGAAGCCCATCTCATTTCTGATCACTGCCCTTTCAAGGTGCCTGAACAATTGGCTTGCGGGATGCGGGAGTCGACGCTGTTCCTGCTCGGCGGGCCGGGCACACGGGGAGCGCTGCCGGACGGCTGACGCCACATCAGCTCTGGTGACCGGCAGCCGGTGCACCGCCGCCGCGCGCAGCACAGCGTTACCGGCGGCCGAAATCGCTCCCCTCCACTCCCTGTTGGGCCGTGAAGAGCGAGGGCAGGGCGAACTCACCCCTCGTGCCCGGACCGGCCGACAGCGACTCCGTGCCGCATGGGTGTCGCAGGGCGCCGGACTGCCGGGGTGTGCAGGGGCGCCGAGCGGCGCGTTCTACGCGGGCTTCAGCCGCTTGAACCACGTGACCGGGCTGGTGATCCCGGAGTACGTCCATGTCGGTGCAGGGCCATACTGCCGGGGCCGTGTGACATGAGGTCCCTCACTTCATGACGAAGCGATGACAGTGAGCCTGCGATGGGAGAACGGTGCTGTAACAGCGTCCCGAGCTGGGGTTCCGCCGGCGAGTGAGCCCGGTTCCGGGGTCTTGCCGGCCGCCCCGGCTCCCACCGGCCCCCGCCCCAAGGCACGGCAGACCGCCGTCCGTTACCGGTCGAGGACGACCAACGGATCGTCCAGCACCGGCTGCCAGGCCAGCTCCGCCGCGCCGACCAGGCTGTTGTGGTCGAGGCTGCACGGAAGGATCGGCACCCCGCCGCTGCGGCCCCACAGGCTGCGGTCGGCGACCACCGCACGCAGCCGCTCCGGATCGGCCTCCAGGAGGGCGCGGTGCAGTCCGCCGAGGACGATGCGGTCGGGATTGAGGATGTTGACGAGACCGGCGAGGCCGAGCCCGAGGCGGTCGATGAGGAGATCGGCAGCGGCGCGGATGGCCGGATCGGCGTACTCGTCGCGCAGCAGATCGGCGGACTGCTGGAGCAGGGAGACCTCGGGGCCCGGTTCGCGGCCCGCGGCGGTGAGGAAGGCGAGCGGGTCGGCCTCGACGTCCAGGCAGCCGCGGCTGCCGCAGTGGCAGGGCGCCCCCTCGGGCTTGACCGTCAGATGGCCGACCTCCAGCGCCAGGCCCGAACTGCCGCTGTGCAGACGGCCGTCGAGCACCAGCGCCCCGCCGACACCCCGGTGGCCGGACGCCACACAGAGCAGATCGCGGGCGCCCCGGCCGGCGCCGTGGCGGTGTTCGGCGAGCGCCATGAGGTTCACGTCGTTGCCGGTGAAGCCGATCTTCTCTGTGACTCCCGGGATGCCGGCGTCGGCCAGCGAGCGCAGGAAGAGTGCGCGTACGGGAGCGCCCGAAGGCCAGGCGAGGTGGAGCGGGTTGAGGGCCTCGCCGTCCGGTTCGGCGACCGCGGAGGGCACTGCGAGGCCGGCGCCGAGGCAGCGCCGTCCGGTCTCGCGCAGCAGTTGCGCGCCGGCCTCGACGGCATCGGTGAGGACGTGCGCCGGGTCGGCGGGGATGGTGCCACAGCCGGTCGAGGTCGCCACGATGCGGCCCCCGAGGCCGACCAGCGCGACACGGAACCCGTCGGCGTGGATCTGCGCGGCGAGCACGACCGGTCCGCGCTCGGCGACGGACAGCCGGTGGGAGGGCCGCCCCTGGGAGCCGGCCGAGGCGGTCGGCCGGGAGTCGACGGTGATCAGGCCGAGTGCTTCGAGCTCGGCGGCCACCGCCCCCGCGGTCGCGCGGGTCACGCCGAGTTCGGAGGTCAGGACGGCACGGGTGGGCGCGCGTCCGGTGTGTACGAGCTCCAGTGCGGGTCCGAGGGCGCCACGGCCCCGCTCCAGCCTGGTTGTCCGAGTCTGGGTCACACCCCTATTCTGGCTTTGTGCCGACGCTAAACAAAATACGGATGGCCCTGACGAGGGACCGGCGGGTCCCGGCCCCCACCGGTCCACACCTCGTCCGCCTCCGTATCGCCCTCACCGCATTCTTCGCCATGGACGGCTTCCTCTTCGCCGGGTGGGTCGTCCGCATCCCCGCGATCAAGGCGCAGACCGGTGCCGGCGCGGGCGCGCTCGGGCTTGCTCTGCTCGGCGTGTCGGCCGGCGCGGTCGCCTTCATGGTGATCACCGGACGGTTGTGCCGGCGGTTCGGCAGCGCGGCCGTGACGACCGCCTCCGCGGCCGCCATGGCACTGAGCATCGTGCTGCCGCCGCTGACCCACTCGGCGACCGCGCTGGGACTGGTCCTGCTGGTCTTCGGCGCCGCATACGGCTCGCTCAACGTCGCGATGAACAGCGCCGCCGTCGACCTCATCAGCACGCTGCGACGCCCCGTGATGCCGTCCTTCCACGCCGCCTTCAGCCTCGGCGGCATGCTCGGCGCGGGGCTCGGCGGACTGATCGCCGGCAGCCTGTCCCCCACCGTCCACCTGCTGCTGCTCGCCGCGATCGGCCTGCTGGTGACGGCCGTTGCGGGGCGCGCGCTGCGCACCCACCGGGCCCCGGCCGTCCCCGAGCAACTGCCGGCGACGGAGGAGACCCGGCCGCGGGGCGCGGGCCGTGGGCGGCGCCTGGTGCTGGTCTTCGGGCTGATCGCGCTGTGCACCGCCTACGGCGAGGGGGCCATGGCCGACTGGGGCGCGCTGCACCTCTCCCAGGACCTGGCCGCCGGACCCGGTACGGCCGCCGCCGGATATGCGGTGTTCGCGCTGGCGATGACCATCGGGCGGCTGACCGGGACCGCGGTCGTGCAGCGCTTCGGCGCGGCGCGGGCGCTGATCGCGGGCGGGATGACGGCGACCGCCGGCATGCTGCTCGGCGCGCTGGCCCCCACGGCCTGGACTGCCTGCGCCGGCTTCGCCGTAGCAGGCCTGGGGCTCGCCAACATCTTCCCCATCGCCATCGCGCGGGCCGGCGAGACCGGCGGCCCGGACGGGGTCGCCATGGCCTCCACCGTCGGCTACGGCGGCATGCTGCTCGGACCGCCCGCCATCGGTTTCCTCGCCGAGGCGGTCGGCCTGCCCGTCGCGCTGACCACCCTCGCCCTGCTGGCCGCCGTCGCGGCGGGCATCGCCTACGCCACCCGCGGGGCACACCACACCGGGCACCCCTAAGGGCCGTCCCGTCTGCCCCGCACCCCCACGTGCGTGCGCGGCCGCCGCCCGGACCCGCGAGGGTCCGTTGTCAGTGCCGGCTGGCACACTCATGACCATGGAGATCACTGAGTTCGTCGAAACGCTGCGACTGGACGGCAGCCTGCTCGCCGACGCCGCCGAGGAGGCGGGCCCGGACGCCCGTATTCCGGCCTGTCCCGAGTGGCAGATGCGGGATCTGGTCACGCACATCGGCCGGGTCCACCGCTGGGCGACGGAGTTCGTGACACAGGGCGTGCAGCAGCCCAGCCGTCCCCCCGAGGCCCCGGCCCCGGCCGACGACGAACTCGTGGCCTGGCTGCGCGAAGGCCATCACCACCTCGTCCTGGCGCTGCATTCCGCCCCGCAGGACCTGTCCGCCTGGACGTTCCTGCCCGCCCCGTCCCCGCTGGCGTTCTGGGCCCGCCGCCAGGCGCACGAAACGTCGGTGCACCGCGTGGACGCCCAGCAGGCACTCGGCGCCTCCCTCACCCCCCTCCCGTCCGCCTTCGCCGCCGACGGGATCGATGAACTCCTGACCGGCTTTCACTCCCGCGACCGCAGCCGGATCCGTACGGACGTCCCCCGGACGCTGCGGCTGCGTGCGACGAACGCGCCCGGCGCCGACTGGACCGTGTCGCTCTCCGACGCCCCGCCGCAGACGGTGCGTCATCACGACGCCGGCGGACCGGAGGACGGTAAGCCCGCGGACTGCACGATCGAGGGCCCGGCCGAGGAGCTGTACCTCGCGCTGTGGAACCGTCTGCCGTGGGACGCGATGACGGTCACCGGCGATGAGACGCTGCCCCAGCTGTGGCGGGAGCGCGCCGGCGTCTGAGCATGCGTGCCGTATGCCCGGCACGGCGCACGGAGCGGGAGTCCTGGAAGAGTGGCGGTATGTCAGGCACCCGTACCCAGGCCGAGCGTGACGCCGTTACCGTCGAGATCATGTTCGCGCTGGTCAGCGGCGCATTCGTGGGCGGCCTCGGTTTCGGGGCGCTGAGCAGCGCGACCCTGTGGGCCGGGCTGCCGGACACGTGGAGCGGGCCATGGCTCGCGGTGAGCGGCATCGTGGGCGGCGTGCTGTGCGGTGTCCGGGTGGTGCGGGTGCTGCGACGCATGCCCCGCCGGCCGGCTGCCGGCCCGTCCGTCCAGGACGTCGTCTGGATTCAGCCCAGCCAGCCGGGCCGTACCAACCCCGACTCGTAGGCGAGCACGACCAGTTGGGCGCGGTCGCGGGCACCCAGTTTGACCATCGTGCGGCTCACATGGGTCTTGGCGGTGAGCGGGCTGACGACCAGACGGCGGGCGATCTCCTCGTTGGACAGGCCGATGCCGACCAGCGCCATCACCTCACGCTCCCGTTCGGTCAGGTCGGACAGGGCGTCCGCCGCGGCCGGTTCCTTGGAGCGGGCCGCGAACTCGGCGATGAGCCGGCGGGTGACACCGGGCGAGAGCAGGGCGTCACCGGCCACGACCGCGCGCACCGCCCGTAGCAACTCCTCCGGTTCGGTGTCCTTGACCAGGAAGCCGGAGGCCCCGGAGCGGATCGCCTCGAAGACGTACTCGTCCAGTTCGAAGGTGGTCAGCATGACGACCTTGACGTCCGGCAGCCGTGGGTCCTCGGTGATCTTGCGGGTGGCGACCAGGCCGTCCACCACCGGCATCCGGATGTCCATCAGCACGATGTCCGGGCGGTGTTCGCGGACCCCGGCCAGCGCCTGCTGCCCGTCCGCGGCCTCGGCGACCACCTCGATATCCGGCTGGGCGTCCAGCAGCATCTTGAAACCGGCCCGGACCAGCAGCTGGTCGTCGGCGAGCAGTACCCGGATCACGACTCCTCCTCGGTGGCGGTCGGGGTCACCGCATCCGCATCCGGGGCCCGCTCCTGCGCCCCGGCCAGCGGGATACGGGCCCGGACCCGGAAGCCGCCGTCCGGGCGCGGACCCGCCTCCACGCCGCCGCCCAGTGCGGCGGCCCGCTCCCGCATCCCGGCCAGGCCGTTGCCGCCGCCCGCCGGCCCGTCCGTGACGGAGGTCGCCGGGCCGTCGTCGTCGACCCGGATCTCCAGCGCCCCGGGGGCGTGGCGGAGCAGCACCCGGGCGGTGCGCGAGCCGGAGTGCCGGACGATGTTGGTGAGCGCTTCCTGGACGATGCGGAAGGCGGCGAGGTCGGTGCCGGGCGGCAGGGCGGCCCGGGTGCCCTCGGTGGTGACCTCCACGGCGAGGCCGGCGCTCCTTGCCTGCTCGGTGAGTTCGGGCAGCCGGTCCAGCCCGGGAGCCGGGGAGCGCGGGGCGTTGCCGGGGGCGCGCAGGGTGTCAAGGACCTGACGGACCTCTCCGAGCGCTTCCTTGCTCGCGTCCTTGATGGTGGTCAGCGCGGTCCGGGCCTGCTCCGGGTCGCTGTCGAGCAGCGCCAGGCCCACGCCCGCCTGGACGTTGATGACGGAGATGCTGTGGGCGAGGACGTCGTGCAGCTCGCGGGCGATCCGCAGCCGTTCCTCGTCCGCCCGGCGGCGTGTCGCGGCGGCCCGCTCGGCCCGTGCCTTCGCCAGCTGCTCGCGGCGCACCCGTACCAGCTCGGAGAGGGCCACCACGGCCACCGCCCAGGCGGTGACGAAGAACTCCTGCTCCCAGGGGGCGGGCCCGTCGTGCGCGGGCGGCAGCCAGGGGTAGAGCCAGTGGGCGACCAGGACATGGGAGATCCACACACCGCCCAGCGCGCACCAGGCGACCGTGCGGTGCCCGGCGACGATCGCCCCGAAGGCGCCGAGGGCCAGGGTGAGGAAGACCGGTCCGAACGGGTAGCCCGCCGCCAGGTAGACGGCGGTGGCCGCGGCGGTGCCGAGGGCGACGGCGCGCGGGTAGCGGTGCCGGAAGAGCAGCAGGGCCGTGCCGGCGATCAGCAGCGCGCGGGCGACGGAGTCCACCGGGACGCGGTCCGGCTGCTTGTGGCCGGCGAAGCCCGACCCGGCCGTGACGATCACCACCGCGGCGAGCGTCGAGAGCCAGGGCAGCCGGGTGCCGGGCCACCCCCGCGGTTCCTCCGGCGAGGCCGACAGCCACCGCTCCCACACCGGGCCGAGGCAGCGCCGCGCCCACGGCGGCCGTGCGTTGTCCATGCCGTCACGCTAGACCGCGGCGGAGCCCGGCGGCGTCAGCCCTGCGCGGTGATCCGCCGTACTCCCCCGGGAGTACGGGCCGGTACGGCGCACGGCTCGCAGGCCGCCGCGCCAGGGGCACCCGCGGACCGGCCGCCCCTGCCCGCTCGCCCACCGGACCGCATCCGCCTCAGCCCCGGTCCATCGCCTCCAGCGCCCGTCGCGCCATCCCATGGGTGCGGACGATCTCGGCCAGCGTCGTCGTCCCGCGGGTGATCTTCGCAAAGGCGTGCCAGGCGGGGCGGAAGCCGGTGACCGCGGCGTGCATCAGGCCGGGGCGGCGGGAGAAGACCTTGAGCATCTGGCGCCCCACGCCCATCTCCACGCCGAGGCCCGCCTTGATGGCGAAGGCGTAATTGAGGGCCTGGCGGCGGGCGTCCACCGCGTCATGGGCCTCGGCGACCCGTACCGCCCACTCCCCCGCGAGCCGCCCGGACCGCAGCGCGAAGGAGATGCCCTCCCGCGTCCACGGCTCCAGCAGCCCGGCCGCGTCGCCGCACACCAGCACCCGGCCGCGGGACAGCGGGGAGTCATCGGCGCGGCAGCGCGTCAGATGCCCGGACGAGATGCTCGGCTCGAAGCCGGCCAGGCCCAGCCGGCCGATGAAGTCGTCCAGATAGCGCTTGGTCGCCGCGCCCTCACCACGCGCGGAGATGACGCCGACGGTGAGGGTGTCGCCCTTGGGGAAGACCCAGCCGTAGCTGCCGGGGATCGGGCCCCAGTCGATGAGCACCCGGCCCGCCCAGTCCTCGGCGACCGGCGCCGGTACCGGAATCTCCGCCTCCAGGCCCAGGTCGACCTGGTCGAGCTTGACCCCGACATGGGCTCCTATCCGGCCCGCGCTGCCGTCCGCGCCGACCACGGCGCGCGCCAGCACCACCTCACCGTCGCCCAGCACCACCGCGACGGTCCGCCGGTCGGGCACCTCGGCGCCGTGCTGCTCCACCCGCGAGACCGTGACGCCCGTACGGACCGTCGCGCCCGCGTCCTTGGCCGACTCGACCAGCCGGGCGTCGAAGTCGGGCCGGTTGATCAGCCCGAACAGCATGTTCTTGGAGCGGCGGGTGCGGGTCAGCCTGCCGTTCAGCGAGAACGTCACCGCATGGATCCGGTCGCGCAGCGGGAGGTCGAAGCCGGGCGGCAGCGAATCCCGTGAGGGGCCGATGATGCCGCCGCCACAGGTCTTGTAGCGCGGGAGTTGCGCCTTCTCCAGGAGCAGCACCCGGCGCCCTGTACAGGCCGCGGCATGCGCGGCCGAGGCGCCCCCGGGCCCGGCGCCCACCACCACGACGTCCCACACCTGCTGGTTGTCCTCGGCTGCCCGCTCGCTGCTCACCTGTGCTTCTGCTCCCGTTCGATGCTGGCTGCGCGTACCGCCCGCATCCTACGGGCCGCTGTTGCTCAAGAGGCCTGTGGGAAGATCGGGGGCACTGATGCCCGTACGTCCGGCCTGTCCGGCTCACGAGGCCGGACCGCCCGTACGCACAACGTCGCGCCCACAAGGAGCGTTCCATGTCTGACAGCCCGCTCGCACGTACCGTCGCCGCGCTGCAGCCCCGCGCCAGGACCGAGCTGGCCGAGCTGGTGGCCTTCAAGTCGGTGGCGGATCCGGCCCAGTTCCCCCAGAGCGAGTGCGAGGCGGCTGCCAACTGGATCGTCGAGGCGCTGCGGGCGGACGGCTTCCAGGACGTGGCGCTGCTGGACACCCCGGACGGCACCCAGTCCGTATACGGCTTCCTGCCCGGCCCGGCCGGCGCGCCGACGGTGCTGCTGTACGCGCACTACGACGTGCAGCCGCCGCTGGACGAGAGCGCCTGGGTCTCCCCGCCGTTCGAGCTGACCGAGCGCGACGGCCGCTGGTACGGGCGCGGCGCGGCCGACTGCAAGGGCGGCCTGATCATGCATCTGACGGCGCTGCGCGCGCTGAGGGAGCACGGCGGTGTCCCGGTCAACGTCAAGGTGATCGTGGAGGGTTCGGAGGAGCAGGGCACCGGCGGTCTGGAGCGCTACGCCGAGGCCCGCCCCGAGCTGCTGGCCGCCGATGCCATCGTCATCGGCGACACCGGCAACTTCCGGGTCGGGCTGCCGACGGTGACCGCGACGCTGCGCGGGATGACGCTCGTACGGGTCCAGGTCGACACCCTGGAGGGCAATCTGCACTCCGGCCAGTTCGGCGGTGCGGCCCCCGACGCGCTGGCGGCGCTGATCCGGATCCTGGACTCGCTGCGCGCCGAGGACGGTTCGACGACGGTGCACGGGCTGGCCGCGGACGGCTCCTGGGAAGGATTGCAGTACCCGGAGGAGGACTTCCGCAAGGACGCCAAGGTCCTCGACGGTGTCGGACTGGTGGGCAACGGTTCGGTCGCGGACCGGATCTGGGCGCGTCCGGCCGTCACGGTCCTCGGCATCGACTGCCCGCCCGTGGTCGGCGCCACCCCGTCCGTACAGGCCGGCGCACGGGCGCTGGTGAGCCTGCGGGTGCCGCCGGGCACCGACGCGGCCGAGGCGACGAAGCTGCTGGCCGCGCATCTGGAGAGCGCCGCCCCGTGGGGCGCGCGGGTCGCCGTCGAGCAGGTCGGCCAGGGCCAGCCGTTCCGCGCGGACACCAGCAGTCCGGCGTACGCCTCGATGGCGGCGGCGCTGCGCGAGGCGTACGACGGCGAGGAGATGCAGACCTCCGGCATGGGCGGCTCGATCCCCCTGTGCAACACGCTGGCCGGGCTCTACCCGGACGCCGAGATCCTGCTGATCGGCCTGAGCGAGCCGGAGGCCCAGATCCACGCGGTCAACGAGAGCGTTTCACCACAGGAACTGGAACGGCTGTCGTTGGCGGAGGCGATTTTCCTGCGGAGCTATGGGGGTTGATCTCCCCACGTTTTTGGCTTTCCCGCCGTGGGGGTTGTTCGCCGTTGCGCCTGCGGCGGGCGGGTGGTTGTCGGGTGCGGTGACGGGCCGGAGGGGCCTGGTGTGTGGACTGCTTCGCTTTACGTCCACACACCAGGCCCCTCCGGCCCGTCACCGCACCCCGACAGCCCCGCGCAGCGGCAACGCCCGCCGCAGGCGCAACGGCGAGCGCACCGCGCAGCGGGCGACAAACGGCGAGCAACCGCCACGGCGGGACGGCCAAAAACGTGGGCCTACCCCACGGGAACCCCCGCCTCCAGATGAAGGGGACAACCCCGTTCACGGGCGCGAAGCGCCCACCGCAGGCGGTTCCAGCGCACCGGTGGCAGCATCTTCTCGGCCTCGGCCTCGGTGGCGAAACGCCACCCCCGCAGTTCGGCGCCGGGCAGCAGGAGTTTGCTGATCCGCTCGTCGGTCAGGGTGCCGCCGTCGTAGAGCAGTCGCAGACCGCCGAAGCCGGGCGGTTTGGGAGCTTCCCAGTCCAGCACGAGCAGACGGGGGGCACGGGACAGTTCGATGCCCAGTTCCTCGGCGACCTCCCGTACGCCGGCGTGGGCGGGCGCCTCACCGCGTTCCACGATGCCGCCGGGGAACTCCCAGCCGGCCTTGTAGGTCGGGTCGACGAGCAGCACCCGGTCCTGGTCGTCGAAGAGCAGAACGCCGGCGGCGAGCGTCTCGGCGGTCGGTTCGGGGGTCTGCACGATGTCGCAGGCGCCGGCGCCGGTGCGGATGGCCTCGGCGACCCGCTCGGCGGTCTGCCGGGGCGTGAGCCGGGTGGTGTCCACGACATGCGCATCGCCCTGGAGCCACGGCAGCGCGTCGGCGTACGGACCGAGGTGTTCCAGGCTCCACCGGCGCAGGGACTCGTTGGCCTCGGCGCTCCCGGCCGGCGCCTCGCGGCCGGCTATCCGTGTCCGCAGGATCGTTTCCTCGGCGTGCAGCAGGACATGCCGTACGGGAATCCGGCGGGCGGCGAGGGCGCCGAAGATCTCGTCGCGGTACTCCTGGCGCAGCAGCGTCATCGGCGTCACCAGCGGGCCCGGGACTTCGGTGAGCAGGGCCGCTGCGGTGTCGACGACCATGCGCCGCCAGGCGGGCAGGTCCTGGTAGTCGTCGATCTCCTCGAACCGCTTGGCAGGCAGCATCAACCGCAGTCCGCTGCCGAGGAGTTCGGGGTCGTAGAGCGTGCTTCCGGGAAGCAGGTCGAGCAATTCATGAGCCGCTGTGGTCTTGCCCGCACCGAACGTGCCGTTCAGCCAGACGATCACGGTTTCCCCTCTTCCCTAGACCCAGGTGAGTTGCCCGCCACACCCTGCCACGGAAACGCTCGGGGTCACGGGCCGCGCGCACGACCGGGAACGTTGCGCATTCGACCATCGGCGCGGCCAGGGAGGTTTCCCACTCCCACGGCCGCGCCGGTCGCGAATTGCCTCGCGCGGAGGATGACCGGTCACCGTATCCGCCGCCGCGAAGCCCCCGGCAAACAAGCGCTCCCCCGCCCCTCCAGTACCGAAACCCTCACCCGCATACCGGGTTCCGGGCCGCCGTCGGCCCGGCGGACGGCGCATATGACGGCGGCCCATCGTGCTGACGGCGGCCGGTTCCGCGCGGCGGCCCTCAGCCCTTGCTCGCGCCGAGGGTCAGTCCGGCGATGAAATGCCGCTGAAGGAGCAGGAAGACCACAATCGTGGGCAGCGCGACGATGACGGAGCCCGCGGCGAGAAGGTTGTAGTCGGTGAAGAACTGACCGCGCAGATTGTTGAGGGCCGAAGTGACGGGGAGTTTGTCACCGTCGGAGAGGAAGACCAGGCCCCAGAGGAAATCGTTGTACATCCAGGTGAATTGCAGGGTGCCCAGGGCGGCGAGCGCGGGACGGCACAGGGGGAGGGTGACCCGCCAGTACTGCGTCCAGAGGCCCGCGCCGTCGACAATCGCGGCCTCCAGGATTTCCCGCGGCAGGGTGCGCATGAAATTGGCCAGAACGAAGACGCAGAAGCCGAGTTGGAAGGCGGTCTGCACGGAGATGACGGCCCACAAGGAGTCATACATCGTCAGGGAGTCGGACATCCAGTACGGCAGCGGAATCTTGTTGAACAGCACATAGAGCGGGGTGACGATCACCTGCTGGGGCAGCAGGTTTCCGGCGGTGAAGAGCATCAGGAGGACGATGCCACCGCGGATCCGTACGCGGGAAACGGCGAAGGCCACGAACGAGGCCAGAAAAAGGGTGAGCAGGACACCGGGCACGGCGATGAGGAGCGAGTTGAGAAAGTACTTGCTCATCCCGGAGTCGGCGAAGGCCTGTTGGTAGTAGTCGAAGGAGAGCTGGCGCGGGAGGGAGAAATAGCCGTACTTCGCGGTCTCTTCGTAAGGGCGCAGTGAGGCATAGACGGCCAGCAGCAGCGGGGCGAGGAAGGCGAACGAGACGGCGGACAGGAAGAGGTGGACGCCGAACCGGCCGCGGCGGCGGGCCGGGGCCGGGGTGGTGGGTGCCGGCCGCAGGGCGGGCGGCACGGTGGTGGTGGCGGGTGCGGTCATCGCTGCTGCTCCCCTCGGAGTTCCTGGACGAGATAGGTCACGATGAACCCCAGGGAGACCAGCAGCAGGACGACGGCGATGGCCGAGCCGAATCCGATGCGGCTCGCCTCCCCGATGATGTTGTCGGTGACCAGCACGGACAGCAGCTCCAGGCCGTTACGGCCCTTGTTGATGGCGTAGACGATGTCGAAAGCGCGCAGCGATTCGATGACGGTGATGACGCCGACGATCACATTCACCGGGCGCAGGGTGGGCAGCACGACCCGGAAGAAGGCCTGCCGTTCACTGGCGCCGTCGAGGGCGGCGGCCTCTTTGAGGCCGGGATCGACGGATTTCAGTCCGGCGAGATAGAGGATCATGACATAGCCGGTGTGCCGCCAGCAGGCGGCCAGCAGCACCATCCAGATATTGAGTCCGGGATTTCCCAGCCAGTCGGTGGGATTCCTACCGCCGATCACGGCGTTCACTGCGCCCTGGTCCCGGGAGAGGATCAGCTGGGCGATAAAGCCGACGACGGCGAGCGAGAGCACGACCGGCATATAGAGCGTCGACTGGTAGAAGCGGCTGAAGCGGACACCGCGGTCGATGAGGACGGCGAGCAGCAGTCCGAACGGGGCGGCGAGCAGCCCGAGGAAGACCAGCCACAGGAGGTTGTGGCGGACCGCCGGCCAGAACTGCGGGTAATTGGTGAAGAGGTTGTCGTAATTCTTCAGGCCGGCCCACTGGATATCGCCGATGCCGTCCCAGGTGGTGAAGGACAGTCCGACGGAGGCGAGCGTCGGGCCCCAGATCAGGGCGAGGTCGAGCAGGATGGGTATGCCCAGCAGCGCGCCGAGGACGACGAGGTCACGGCGGGTGTGGCGCCGCGGGCCCGGTCGTCCGGCGCGCCGTGCGCGGGTGTTCGGCACGGCGGTTCGCTCCCCGTCTTTCACAGCGGCCTTCTGACGGCGCTCACTTGGCGGAAAAGATCTGCTTCTTCTGGCGTTCGATGTCGTTGACCAGGCCGTCGATGTCATCCGGTGCGCTGAGGAACTGCTGGATCGCCTGGATCATCACGGTCGAGGCGAAATCCGGCCGGGTGTCGCGGTCCATGAACTGCGATATCTGCCGGGCTCCCGAGACGAGCTGGACGGCCTTCTTCTGAAGCGGGGTGTAGGCGGCGGTGTCCGCACCGCTGTTGACCGCGACATTGTTGGGGTCGGACCTGAGGTAGATGTCCTCCGCCTTGGGCGTGGCGAGGAACGTCAGCAGATCCTTCGCCCCGTCCTTGTCCTTGGCCTTCTTCGACATCAGAAATCCGTCGATCGGCGCCTCGACCGCGTCCTGGCCGTGGGCCGGATCGATTTCCGGGAACGGGAAGAAGTCGAGGTCCTCCCGGTCGGCGGCGCTGAACTGCTGGCCGGGGTGCGGCAGTCCGAGCACGGTCATACCGGCTTTCTTCTGTGCGAGGGCCTGGGCCGCCTCCTGCCAGGTGCGGCCGTTTGCGCCCTTCTGGTGATAGGGCATCAGTCCGCGCCACAGATCGAAGACCTGCTTGACCTGCGGACTGTTCCAGGCCTTCTGGCCGCTCATCAGCGCGATATGGAAGTCGTAGCCATTGGCGCGCATATTGAGGTAGTCGAAGGTGCCCATCGCCGGCCAGCCGTCCTTGTCGCCGAAGGCGAACGGCACCAGGCCGTCCTTCTGCATCTGCTCGGCGAGCGCCCGGTACTGGTCGAAGGTCTTGGGGATGTCGTACCCCTTCTCCTGGAACACGCTCTTCCGGTGGAAAACGGCCCACGGATAGTAGTAGTACGGCACCAGGTACTGCTTGCCGTCCAGCCCCGTGGACTGTTTCTTCAGCGCTTCGGAGAACCCGTCGAATCCCCGCCACAGATCGCTGATGTCAGTGAGCAGGCCCTTCTGCGCGAAGTACTGCATACGGTTCCCGGCGAACCACATGAAGACGTCGTCCGGGCTGCCCTGGAGGTAACGGTTGATGTTCTCCTGGAAGTTCTCGTGATTGACGGTGTTGACCGTCACCTTCTTCTTCGACTTCTTCTCGTAGGCCTGGAATGCCTCGGCGAACGCCTTCTTCGGCACGGCGTCCGAAGCATTCGACCCCATCGTGATGCCGTTCGGGCCGCTGCTGCAGGCGGCGAGCAGGGACGGGAGGGCCACGGCCCCCGCGCCGAGCGCCGCGCCCCTCAGCAGCGTCCGGCGGGACATCCGACGTCCTGCCGCTTCCCCGTACGTATCCGAGCCGCTGAACGTTGACTGGACCATGTCCCCCTCCTCAGGGGTGGAACCAAACAGAACCGAACGCGAGTGGTGGGATCTCACTCCGAACGGCAGGTCGAGTCAAGGGTTTTGGCAGGCGAAACAGGAACCGTTACCGCTCCTCTTCCAACAGACTCCAACAAGCCCTACCGTAAACACTCGCACGCGACCGGTACACGACCCCACCACACCTCTCGCGAAGACGGAGGACGCGAACCATGCGCGTTCATATCCGCACCATCCACCGGCGAGGTCAGCGAAGAATCGTCGGAGCGCTGTCCGCCGCGCTGCTGTGTGTACGGCAGGGGTGACCGCCCTGCCCGCCGCGGCCCGCACGCCCGATTCCCCGGAAGCCGGCCCCGCCCCCATCGCTCGCGCCGGCTCCGCCCCCCGGCTCCCCGACGGGCTGGCCAAGACGCCCCCGATGGGCTTCAACAACTGGAACTCCACCCACTGCCGGGCGGAGTTCAACGAGGAGATGGTCAGGGGCATCGCCGATCTCTTCGTCGCCAAGGGCCTCAAGGACGCCGGTTATCAGTACGTCAATCTCGACGACTGCTGGGCGCTGCCCACCCGCGACGGGAACGGCAAGCTCGTACCGGATCCGCAGCGCTTCCCCCACGGCATCAAGGCGGTGGCCGATTACATCCACTCCAAGGGCCTGAAATTCGGCATCTACACGAGCGCCGGCATCAAAACCTGCAACCCGGCCGGATTCCCCGGCGGCCTGGGCCATGAGAAGTCCGACGCCCAGCAGTTCGCCGACTGGGGCGTGGACTACCTCAAGTACGACAACTGCAATAACCTCGGTGTGGACGCCGAGCAGCGGTACCGCACGATGCGGGACGCGCTCAAGGCCACCGGGCGACCCATCGTCTACAGCATCTGTGAATGGGGCGAGAACAAGCCCTGGGAGTGGGCGTCGGACGTAGGGCACCTGTGGCGCACGACCGGTGACATCAGTGACTCGTGGTCGAGCATGCTCGGGATCGCCAAGCAGAACCTGCCGCTCGCCCCGCATGCCGGCCCCGGGCGCTGGAACGACCCGGACATGCTGGAGGTCGGCAACGGCGGTATGACCGACACCGAGTACCGCAGCCACTTCTCCCTGTGGTCGATGATGGCCGCCCCGCTGCTGATCGGCTCCGATCTGCGCAAGGCCGGCCCGGAGACGTTCGAGATCCTGGCCAACAAGGACCTCATCGCCATCGACCAGGACCCGCTGGGCAAGCAGGCCACGGTGCTGAAGTCCGAGTCCGGGCGCTGGACGCTGGTCAGACAACTGGCCGACGGTGACCGCGCGGTGGCGCTGTTCAACGAGACCGGACAGCCGCAGCGGATCTCCACCACCGCCGAGGAGCTGGGCCTCCCGCAGGCCGACGGCTACCGGCTGCGCGACCTGTGGCGGCACCAGGACACCCACACCACGGGCACCGTCTCCGCGACCGTCCCGGCACACGGCACCGTCGTCTACCGCGTCTCCGCCGACGGCCGCTGGGCCACCTACCCACCGGCCGTCGAGACCGGCACCGACCGTACGCCGCTGGTCGAGGCCGGCACCCCCGCCGGCCTCCGCTCCACCGTCCGCAACCTGGGCGGCACCCCCGCGAAGAACCTCACCGTCACGCTGAAGGCCCCGCGGGGCTGGCAGGTCAGGGCCACCTCCCCGGCGACCGCACGCGCACTGCCCGGCGGCAGAACCCTCACCACCGGCTGGAAACTCAGCGCACCGGCCGGCACCGCGCCCGGCGCCTACGACCTGCCGCTGACCGCCGACTACCGCTCACCCCGCGGGGAGCGGATCACCTCCACCCTGCCCGGCACCGCCCATGTCGTGGTGCCACCGCCGTCCGGGACCTCCTTCGCCTCCGAACTCCCCTGGCTCACCGCCACCAACGGCTGGGGCCCGGTCGAGAAGAACACCAGCGTCGGGGAGAGCGAGGCCGGGGACGGCAGGCCGATCGGCATCGGCGGCACCGGCTTCGCCAAGGGCCTCGGGGTGCACGCACCCAGCGAAGTGAGCTTCTACACCGGCGGGCGGTGCTCCGCGTTCCGTGCCCAGGCCGGCATCGACGACGAGTCCGGCGACCGGGGGTCGGTCGGCTTCGAGGTGTGGGCCGACGGCAAAAAGGTCGCCACGAGCTCCACGGTGACCGGAGCGGATGCCGCCAAGGCGGTCAGCGCCTCGGTCGCCGGAGCACAGACCGTACGCCTCGTGACGACCGACGGCGGGGACGGCATCGACTACGACCACGCCGACTGGGCGGACGCCGCATTCCAGTGCTGAAGCATCAACGGCCTGTCCTTCAAGGCGAGTTGTGACGACGCCGGGCGGACCACTCGGTCCGCCCGGCGCCAAGACCTGCACCTGCACCTGCCCCTGCCCCGACACCGGCACCGGCACCGGCACCGGCACGCAGGAGGGGCGGTCAGCAGGTGGGCAGCCCGGGGACCGGCTGATCGTTCGCCCCGCCCTTGAGGTAGACCACGCTGACATAGACACCGGAATTGCCGCTGTCGTCATCGGTCTTGGCCCACCAGACGTTCGTCCACTTCCCGTACGTCTCCCGGTGGCCCAGCTTCGCCTGGCAGTAGAAGTAGTTGGTGCCCGAGTTGAGGGTGCCGACCTGCTGGAACGACGAGGTGTACGAGCTCGCGGCGCGCCACACCTCACAGTTGGCCTTACCGCCGCCGATCGACGCACACGACGGCCCCTGGGTCGGGTCTCCACCGCCACCGCTGCCCCCGTCGGACCCGCCTGACGCGCCGCCCTGGTCACCGCCGGCGCCACTGCCGCCGTCGGTTCCTCCCTGAGCGCCCCCGTCCTCGCCGCCCGAACTCCCGCCCGCACCACCGGGCTTGGGCTCCTTGGACGCGCCACCGCCCGAGGGCCGGTCGGCATCCGACGGCGCCGCACTCTTCCCACCGTCCTGGGCCTGCCCCTTGCTCTTGCCCTTGTCCTGGTCCTTGTCCTTACCGTCGGCCGTTCCGTCGGCCTTGGCACCGCCCCTGTCGGCGGCCGCGCTCGGGGCGCCCGGCCCGGCCGGCTGAGCCGACGGCTGCCCGCGGTCCGCGACCGCCCCGCTCGGCCCCCCGCCGACCAGCGCATAGGTCACACCGCCGCCGGCCGCGAGCACGGCGAGCACCGCCGCCGCGGCCAGCAGCACACGACGCCGCGCGCGGACCGGCAGCCGTTCGGTGTCCCGCTCCCCAGGACTTCCCGACTGCGGGTTCCCCGGGTACGGATGGGCACCCGTACTGCCCACGGGCGGACCGGCCATCACACCGGGCGGGTCGCAGACGGGGCCGGGAGTCGGGAACGTGAACCCGGGTTCCTGGTTTCCGGTGGCGCCCCGCTGATGCTGCGGCGCCTGGTGCTGCGCCGGGGGCGTGGGGTTCGGGGCGGGGCCCGGGTGCGGCGTCGGTGTCGGTGTCGGTGTCGGTGTCGGTGTCGGTGTCGGTGTCGGTGTCGGTGTCGCCGACGAAGGCGATGGCGATGGCGATGGCGGCAACGGCGCGGGCGGGGTCACCGGCGCGCCCTCAGCCCCGGGGCCGGAGAGCCAACTGGACGGCGGGGCCCCCTCGTTGCCCGACCCCCCGGCGGGGCCGGCGGGACCGGCCGCCGCTCCGCCCGGCTCGCCCGCTCCGCCCGGCTCGCCCTGCGCCCCGTCGGCCGTCCGCGGGCCGGGCTCCTGTGGCGCGGACGGCGGGACGATCGCCCGTACGTCCGTCGCCGTGGGCAGATAGGACGCACCGGGCGCGGGCAGCTGCGCGGGCTCGCGCCCCTCGGCCACCGCTTCCAGCAGACTGCGGGCGTGGGCGGCGGAGGGCCGGTCGGCCGGGTTCTTGGCCATCAGGGCCCGTAGGACGGGGGTGAGCGGCCCGGCCCGCCGGGGCTCGGGGAGCGGCTCGGTGACGATGGCGGTGAGTGTCGACCACACCGACGTACGGCGGAACGGCGTACCGCCGCCCTCGACGGCCGCGTACAGGGTCATACCGAGGGACCAGATGTCCGAGGCCGGCGTGGGGTCCTGGCCCTGCGCCCGCTCGGGCGGCAAGTAGTCGAGCGAGCCGACCAGTTCGCCGCTGCGGGTGATGTGGGTGGTCGCGCCGTCGCCAGGAGCCTCGATACTCGCGATGCCGAAGTCGGTGAGCACCACCCGGCCTCCCCCAGTGCCTGAACGGCCTGGGCGCCCCCAGCCGTCCAGCAGCACATTGCCGGGCTTCACATCGCGGTGCAGCACACCCACTTGGTGCGCGGCGTCCAGCGCGTCCATCACCTCGGCGCCGATCCGGGCGATCTCCCTCGGGTCGAGCGGGCCCCGCTGGTCGATGGCGTCGTCCAGTGAGAGGCCGTCCACCAGCTCCATGACGATGACGGGGCGGCCGTCCTCGTCGATGACGTCATGGACGGTGACCACACCGGAGTGCCGGATACGGGCCGCGGCCCGCGCCTCGCGCTGCATACGGGTGCGCAGGTCGGCCAGCTCCGGGGCGGAGGCATCGGTGTAGGCACGGAGGACCTTGACCGCGACGTCGCGTCCCAGCACTTCGTCGACGGCGCGGCAGACCACGCCCATGCCACCGCGCCCGATCCGGCCGGTCACGCGGTACCTGCCGCCCAGCAGCCGCCCCGTCAGATCGGCGTCGGTGCCGCGCCGGGGCCCACTCGCGGCGGCGGCAGCCGGTACTCCGTGGCCCGCGCCGCCGGGGGCGTTCCCCGACGGGGTACTACCGGGCTCGCCGGGGGCGTTCCCCGACGGGGTACTACCGGCCTCGCCGGGGCCGCTCACGCCGCCCGCCGCACGCTCCTCGTCCGCTCCGCCCTGCTCACGCTCCCCCGGTGTCACCGTCACCGATCCCCTCGATACCCGTAGCTCTGCCCATACGCCGTGTACGCCACGGTGTACGTCGCGGTCGGCAACAGACTAAGGGGCGCACGGGGGCCCGTGGTGACGTCAGGGCATGGGGGCGAAGGCATCGGGGCGGGACCGTTGCCCGGCGGCAGCGGCGGCGCCCACCACCCCGGCGTCCGTCCCCATTTGGGCGGGTACGACCGTCAGGCCCGAGACGAACGACAGCGTCGCATAGTCGCTCAGGGCCGCCCGCAAGGGGGTGAAGAGGACATCTCCCGCGCCCGCAACTCCCCCGCCGATGACCGCGATATCGATCTCCACGAGGGTGGCGGTGGCGGCGATTCCGGCGGCCAGCGCCTGGGCGGCGCGCTCGAAGGAGCGCACGGCGACCGGGTCACCGGCGTGCGCGGCGGCGGCGACGGCGGCGGCGCTGGTGTCGCCGTCGGGGCCGGGCAGCCAGCCGTTGGCGAGCGCCCGGCGGGCGATGTTGGGGCCGCTGGCGATCCGCTCGACACAGCCGCGGGCCCCGCACGGGCAGGGGTCACCGTCGACATCGACACTGATGTGGCCGATGTGCCCGGCATTGCCCGTGGGGCCGGGGTGCAGCCTGCCGTTGAGGACGAGTCCGCCGCCGACGCCGGTGGAGACCACCATGCACAGCGCGTTGGCGTGGCCGCGCGCGGCGCCCTGCCAGTGCTCGGCCGCGGTCATCGCGACACCGTCACCGACCAGCACGACGGGGAGCTCTCCGACGAGGGCCCGCACCCCGGCGACGAGCGGGAAGTCGCGCCAGCCGGGAATGTTGACCGGACTGACCGTGCCGGACGAGGCGTCCACCGGACCCGCGCTGCCGATGCCGACGGCCGCCACCCGAACCCAGTCCGGCCCCGCGGCCAGCTCGGCGACCACCTCGGCCACCGCACGCATCACCGTCGCCCCGTCCTTGTCGGCGGGGGTGGGCCGGGAGGCCCGTGCGACCAGCCTGCCGCGGGCGTCCACCAGAGCGCCGGCGATCTTGGTGCCGCCAATGTCCAGCGCTGCGCTGAGGTCCGTCTGCATCGGTGTGGAATCTCCTGGTGGGCCCGGGGGCCGAGCGTACCGGCCCGGCGTGAGAACGCCAGTCTTCCGTCGATTGACAACGTTGTCTAGAGGCTATGCTCGACGCCACACCTGACGCCGACAGAATCAGGACCGCACACCGTGACCGACACCGCGCGGGGCACCTCCCGCCGCTATGGCACCCGGCCCACGATGAAGGATGTCGCGGCGCGCGCCGGGGTCGGCCTCAAGACGGTCTCCCGCGTGGTCAACGGCGAACCAGGGGTCACCCCGGACACCGAACGACGCGTCCAGGAAGCCATCACCGCTCTGGGATTCCGCCGTAACGACTCCGCCAGGATCCTGCGCAAGGGGCGTACGGCCAGCATCGGCCTGGTGCTGGAGGATCTCGCCGACCCCTTCTACGGCCCGCTCAACCGCGCCGTCGAGGAAGTCGCCCGCGACCACGGCGCACTGCTGATCAACGGCTCCAGCGCCGAGGACCCGGGCCGCGAACAGGAGTTGGTGCTCGCGCTGTGCGCCCGGCGGGTGGACGGGCTGGTCATCATCCCGGCCGCCGACGACCACCGCTATCTGGAACCGGAGATCGCGGCCGGGATAGCCACCGTGTTCGTGGACCGCCCGCCCGGCCGGATCGACGCGGACGTCGTGGTCTCCGACAACTTCGGCGGCGCCCAGGACGCGGTGGCCCATCTCATCGCGCACGGCCATCGCCGGATCGGCTTCATCGGCGACCAGCCGGGCATCCACACCGCGCGCGAGCGGCTGCGCGGCTACCGCACGGCAATGGCCGCCGCGGGCCTGCCCGTCGACGACTCCTGGGTGGCGCTGGGCTCCACCGCCCCCGACCGGGTACGTGCCGCCGCCACCGCCATGCTGGACTCCCCCGAGCCGGTCACCGCGCTCTTCGCGGGCAACAACCGGGTCACCGTCACCGTCGTACGCGTCCTCGGCGAACGCCCGCGCCCGGTCGCGCTGGTGGGCTTCGACGACTTCGAATTGGCCGATCTCGTCCGGCCCGCGATCACGGTCGTCGCCCAGGACCCGGCACGCATGGGCCGGACCGCCGCCGGGCTGCTCTTCCGCCGCCTGGAGGGCATCGAGGATCCGCCGCAGCGCAGGGAGATCCCCACCCGCCTGATTGCCCGCGGCTCGGGCGAGATCCCCCCTTCGGAGAGCTGAACTCCCCGGCGGCGGGACGCAGATCGCCCCCACGGCCGTCCCTGGGCCACGGCGCCGGGCGGTCATCGCCCGTCGTGGGGGCGGGGCACCGCCCGTCGTGGGTCACCGCCCGTCGCGGGCGGGGCACCGCATCGCCCGGCCTTCTTCCAGATCAGCACCATCCCCAGCGCGAGGACGATCAGCGCGGCGATCACGATGGCACCCTTGAGCGCGGCGTCGACCAGGAGATGGTGAAGGAGGCCGGCCCCTTCGCCCCCTCCACTCCCTCCGCTCCCTTCACTCCCTTCGCCTCCTGATCCGCCCTGGGCGAGGGCGCCATGGAGCAGGCCATGGCCGGCCAGGGGACCGCCGCCGGTCATCGCACCTCACCCCGCTCCCGCCCCTGCTCCCATCCCTGCCCCTGCGCCCGCCCCTGCTCCCGCTCCCGTTCCGGCTCCCGCTGCCCTGCGGGCCGCTCGCGCCCGTCGCCGTCCAAGTGGCGGGCCGCAGCCCGTGCCACCGCACCGGCCACCGTCCCGCCGCTCCGGGACCGCCCACCACGGCCGCGGGCGGCGCCCCGGTCGTCCAGATAGCGGCCCACGGCATGCGCGGCGGGTGCCGCGTACCGCCGCGCCGCAGCGAGCTTCCCCCGGCGTTTGAGGACGAGTGCCACGGCGAAGACCAGCAGGGCGAGCGCCACCAGACCGCCCGCGATCAGGCCGAACCGGATGAGAAGAAGGTTCAGGATCCGCTCCACGATCACGCCTCCATTTTTTATATCACGAGTGTGATACAAAACAATTTATCACAGCCGTGATACAAAGGGGCCATGCCCAAGCAGGTGGACCGAGAAGCCCGGCGCCGCGAGGTCGTCGACGCCCTCTTCCGCGTCGTCGTACGGGACGGCCTCCAGCGCGCCTCACTGCGCGCCGTCGCCGACGAGGCCCGGCTCAACATCGGTTCGGTCCGGCACTACTTCGCCGGCCAGGAAGAGCTGATGCGCTTCGCGATGCGGTCGATGCTCGACCGGGTCGGCGACCGGCTCCAGCGCCGCATCGACGAGTGGGGCGACCTGGACGGGCTTTCCGCGCCACAGGTCCGCCGATGCGCGGTGGACCTGCTCTCCGAGCTGCTGCCCCTGGACGACAGCAGGCGCGCCGAGGTCACGGTCCTCGTCGACTTCTCCACCGCCGCCCGGACCCATCCCGGCATCGACGACCTCGCCCAGGAGACCGCCACCGGCACCCGGACCCTCGTCCGCCGCGTCCTCACCCGCCTCGGCACGGCGGGCGGGCTGCGAGCGGGACTCGCCCTCGACACCGAGACCGAGCGGCTGACGTCCCTCCTGGACGGCCTCGCCTTCACCGCGGTACTGCGGCCCGACGTCCTGGACGGAAAGACCTGCGCCACGGTCCTGCGTGCCCATATCGACGATCTCGGAGCGGCCGCCGACTGACGCACGAGGCCCCCGCCGTCCGGCAGGGGCCTCGGGGGCGCACCGGGCCCGCAAGGGGCACGGCGGCCGACTTCCCGCGCTGCAGGGCACGTTGTGCCGAACAGGCGGCTGCTTTCGCTCAGCCCGTGGAGACCGGGCGGCCCGCGAGTGCGTCCAGGTCGGCGCGGGTGAGCCCGGTCAGCCGGGCGACCTCGGCGGTGTCCACGGCGCCGCAGTCCAGACCGCGCAGCAGATAGCCGCTGAGTGCCTTGGCGGTGGCGGGCTCGTCCATCACCGCGCCGCCGGCCTTGCCGACATAGGCAACGAGCCGGGCCGCGGCCTGTTCCAGACCCTCGCGGTAGAAGGCGTAGACCGCCGCGTAGCGGGTGGGCAGATGGCCCGGGTGCATGTCCCAGCCCTGGTAGTAGGCGCGGGCCAGTGAGCGGCGGACCAGGCCGTGGTGCAGCCGCCAGGCCTCGTGCACCCGCTCCGTCGGTCCGACCGGCAGGACGTTCGTCGAGCCGTCGGAGAGGCGCACACCGGTGCCCGCGGCGGCGACCTGCATCACGGCCTTGGCGTGGTCGGCCACCGGGTGGTCGAGGGACTGGTGGGCGGCGCTGACGCCACAGGAGGCGCTGTAGTCGAAGGTGCCGTAGTGCAGGGAGGTGGCCCGGCCCTCGGCGGCCTCGATCATCCGGGCGACGGTGGCGCGGCCGTCGGCGCCCAGGATCGACTGGGTCGTCTCGATCTGGATCTCGAAACCGATCCGGCCGCTCTCCAGTCCGCGCGCCTTCTCGAACGCCTCCAGCAGCCGGACCATGGCGGTGACCTGCTCCGCGTAGGTCACCTTGGGGAGCGTCAGCACCAGACCGTCGGGCAGGCCGCCGGCTTCCATGAGGCCGGTGAGGAAGATGTCGAGGGTGCGGATGCCGCGGTCGCGGACGGCGGCCTCCATGCACTTCATCCGGATGCCCATGTACGGGGCGGCGGTGCCTCCGCCGGCCTCCGGCCGGGAGGTGCCCCCTCGGTAGGCGGCGGCGACCAGGGCGGCGGCGCGGGCCGCGGCCTCGTCCTCCTCGGCGTCCGGGCGGGGACCGTAGCCGTCCTCGAAGTCGATGCGCAGATCCTCGACGGGCTCGCGGGTCAGCTTGGCGCGGACCCGGTCGTGGACATCGACGGCGAGGGTGTCGGGGATGCCGAGGACGGCGGCGAGCGCGGCGGCGTCGGGGGCGTGCTCGTCGAGGGCGGCGAGCGCCTGGTCCCCCCAGGAGCGCACGGTGTCGGCGGCGAAGACATCGCCGGGGACGTAGACGGTGTGGACCGGCTGACGGGTACCGGGGTCGCCCGGGTAGCGCCGCGCCAGATCCGCGTCCACCTGGGCGAGAGCGGCTCCGATTCCCTCGCGTACGGTGTCCGCGAGGCTCGTCGCCACGGTCTCCTGCTGCCCCATTCGATACCCTCCCGATGCGCACGCCCGCCGATCGAGCGTTTTCCGCTTCACGGAATCAACAATCCGTATAGCGAAGTTAACTGCGTCGGTTTGCCGAGGTCAACACCCTCCCCCGAGCCGGCCCAGGTCACGGGCGCACGGCCGGACTTCGGGAAACTCCATGGCGGCCCCCTCACGCCACCGTCAGACTCACCCTCATGACTTGGATCGCACCCCCTGTAGAACGCAGAGAACTCCCGACCGTGGCCGGCGAACGGGAGATGCTGCAAGGCTGGCTCGACTTCCACCGTGACACCCTGCTCGCCAAGTGCGCCGGGCTGACGCCCGACCAGCTCGTCGAGGCGAGCGCCTCGCCTTCCACCCTCACGCTGCTCGGCCTGGTGCGCCATATGGCATACGTCGAACGCATCTGGTTCCGGGTGCGCTTCCTCGGCCAGCGGATCGGCGATCTCTACTGCACCGAGGACAACCCGGACGCCGATTTCCAGGACGCCGACCCGGCCGGCGCCGAGCGGGATTTCGCGGCCTTCCGCGCCGAGATAGAGGCCTGCGACAAGGCCGTGGCGGACCGCGGGCTGGACGATACCTTCTCCCCACGCCCGGGGCGCACCCTGAGCCTGCGCTGGATCTACGTCCACATGGTCGAGGAGTACGCCCGGCACAACGGCCACGCGGACCTGCTGCGCGAGCGGATCGACGGGGTCACGGGCAGCTGACCACGCGGCGACCGCCCACCGGCACCGCCACAGCACGAGGCCCCGTACGCACCGCGCGTACGGGGCCTCGTGCGAGGGCCGGAGCCGGGCTCCGGCGGGACGACGGTCAGCCCTTGCGGGTCTTGACCTCGTCGGTGAGGGCCGGGACGACGTCGAAGAGGTCGCCGACCACGCCGTAGTCGACCAGGTCGAAGATGGGTGCCTCTTCGTCCTTGTTGATGGCGACGATCGTCTTCGAGGTCTGCATACCGGCGCGGTGCTGGATGGCACCGGAGATGCCCGCCGCGATGTACAGCTGCGGCGAGACCGACTTACCGGTCTGGCCGACCTGGTTGGTGTGCGGGTACCAGCCGGCGTCCACCGCGGCACGCGAGGCGCCGACGGCCGCACCGAGCGAGTCGGCGAGCGCCTCGATGACCGGGAAGTTCTCGGCGCCGTTGACGCCACGGCCACCGGAGACCACGATCGCGGCCTCGGTCAGCTCCGGACGGCCGGTCGACTCGCGCGGGGTGCGCGAGACGATCTTGGTGCCCTTGGAGGAGTCGGCCACGGTCACCGCGAGCTGCTCGACGGCGCCGGCGGCCGGGGCGGCCTCCGGGGCGGCGGAGTTGGGCTTGACGGTGATGACCGGGGTGCCCTTGGTGATGCGGGACTTGGTGGTGTACGAGGCCGCGAAGACGGACTGCGTGGCCACCGGGCCCTCGTCGCCGGCCTCGACGTCGACGGCGTCGGTGATGATGCCGGAGCCGATGCGCAGCGCGAGGCGGGCACCGATCTCCTTGCCCTCCGCGGAGGACGGCAGCAGCACGGCGGCCGGCGAGACCGCGTCGTAGGCGGCCTGCAGCGCGTCGACCTTGGGGGCGACGAGGTACTCGGCGAACTCGGGCGCATCGGCGGCCAGCACCTTGACGGCGCCGTACTCACCGAGGAGCTTCGCGGCGGCCTCGGCGTTCGCGCCGAGGTGCACGGCTACCGGCTCGCCGATGCGCCGGGCGAGGGTGAGCAGTTCGAGGGTGGGCTTGCGGACGGCACCGTCCACGTGGTCGACGTAGACAAGGACTTCAGCCATGGGATTGCTCTCCTGCGGGAAGAATGAGGGCGGTGGAAAGGACTGCGGCTCAGATGAACTTCTGGCCCGCGAGGAACTCGGCGAGCTGCTTGCCGCCCTCGCCCTCGTCCTTGACGATCGTGCCCGCGGTGCGGGCCGGACGCTCGGTGGCGTCGTCGACCTTGGTCCAGGCGCCCTCGAGGCCGACCTCGTCCGCCTCGATCTCCAGGTCCTCCAGGTCCAGGGACTCCACCGGCTTCTTCTTGGCGGCCATGATGCCCTTGAAGGAGGGGTAACGCGCCTCGCCCGACTGGTCGGTGACGGACACGACGGCCGGCAGCGCGGCCTCCAGCTGCTCGCTGGCGGTGTCGCCGTCCCGGCGGCCGGTGACCTTGCCGTCGGCGACGGACACCTCGGAGAGCTGGGTGACCTGAGGGACGCTCAGACGCTCGGCGAGCAGCGCGGGCAGCACGCCCATCGTGCCGTCGGTGGAGGCCATGCCGCACACGACGAGGTCGTAGCCGGTCTTCTCGATGGCCTTGGCGAGCACGAGCGAGGTACCGAGCGCGTCGGTGCCGTGCAGGTCGTCGTCCTCGACGTGGACGGCCTTGTCGGCGCCCATCGACAGCGCCTTGCGCAGCGCGTCGTTGGCGTCCTCGGGGCCGACGGTGAGAATCGTGATCTCCGCGTCGTCGGCGGCTTCCTTGATCTGCAAGGCCTGCTCGACGGCGTACTCGTCGAGCTCCGAGAGCAGACCGTCCACGTCGTCACGGTCGACGGTCAGGTCCTCGGCGAAGTGCCGGTCGCCGGTGGCGTCGGGCACGTACTTCACACAGACAACGATCCTCAGGCTCACGCCGGCTCTCCTACCTGCTTCGACTCTTCAGAACTGCCTTGTGCTGGCAGCATAGGCGCCTGTCGGGGCGGCTCCCGGTCGGATGCGGTTCCCCACGCCGACCGCCATATTACTCGCCAGTACATCTACTCTCGTGCCCCGAAGCAAGGCCGCTGAAATGTGACCTTGCCAACGGCCCTGACCGGGGATCGACGAAGCCGGGCGGGAACCCGTCAGTCCCGCAGCGCGTTGAAGCTGCCCTGGTGGTACAGCAGCGGCCGGCCGGGCCGCGCGGGGTCGCCGACGACGGGCTGGGCGAGCACGATGCGGTGGTCGCCGGCCGGCACCCGGGCCACGACCTTGCACACCAGCCAGGCCAGTACGCCGTCCAGGAGCGGCACGCCCTCGGGGCCGGTGCGCCAGGAGGTGGCGGGGCCGAAGCGGTCGGCGCCGCTGCGCGCGAAGGTGGTGGCAAGTTCCTGCTGGTGCTCGCCGAGTATGTGGACCCCGATGTGCTCCGCCTCCGAGACGGCCGGCCAGCTGGACGCGCCGGTGCCGATGCCGAACGAGAGCAGCGGCGGGTCGGCGGCGACGGAGGTGAGGGAGGTGGCGGTGAAGCCGACGGGGCGGGAGCCGTGCGCGGTGATCACCGCAACGCCGGCGGCGTGCTGCCGGAAGACCGAGCGCAGCAGCTCGGGGGAGGCGGTGAGGGGCGTGCCGAGGCCGGGCGAGGCCGTCATGGAGTTGTCCTTCTGCTGTGGTGTACGAGCCCGGGCGGAGCCGCCGGTGACCGTATGGCGGTCGGCGGCAAAGGTGTCGTCGCTGCTCACGCGCCCGGACAGCGGGCGCTGGCAGTCCGCAGAAGGTCGACGTGGGCGCGTCCGTAGAGAAGGATTCCTGGCCGCATCACGTCAGAGTGACGATTCGTGACCCACAGCGTCAAGGGGCGTCTGCCATCTGGGAGATCAATCACGGACGGCCGCGCCCAGCGCTGCGATGACATCGGCCTTCCTGGGCTGCCCGGAGGCGCGGCGCACGATCGCGCCGTCCGCGTCGAGCACCAGCACCGTGGGGGTGCGCAGCACATTGAGTTGCCGTACGAGCTCCAGATGGTCCTCCGCGTCGATCTCGACGTGCGCCACGCCCTCGACCATGCCGGCGACCTCGGTGAGGGTGCGCCGGGTGGCCCGGCAGGGCTGGCAGAAGGCGCTGGAGAACTGGAGCAGGGTGGCCCGCTCCCCCAGCTCCGCCCCGATCTCGGCGGCGCCCAGCCGCGCCCCGTCGTCCCGCTTGTGCACCGTCGGCCTCCCCTTTCGGCGTTGGTGCCACACGCCGAAGGCGCTCGTCGCCACGAGCACCGCGAGGCACACCATGAGTCCAGTCATCGAGGGATGCAGCGTTCACGAGACCGCAAAGATTCCCGGGGCCCGGTGCGGCCCGATCTGCGGGAGGGTGGGGACATGCCTGTCGACAGTATTGATGTACGGGGCCCGAGGTTCGGGGCGGCGCTGACGGCCGTCGTGCTGGCGGCCGTGCTGATCACCGGGAGCGGTCCCCTGCTGGCCTGCCAGACGCTGGTCTTCGCTCTCGGGGCGCTGGCGGGTGTCCGGCGCTCGCCCTATGCCTGGCTGTTCCAGGTGGCGGTGCGCCCCCGGCTGTCCGCACCGACCGAGTTCGAGGACCCCCGCCCGCCGCGCTTCGCCCAGGGCGTCGGGCTGTTCTTCGCGGTGGTGGGGCTGATCGGCTTCTTCGTCGGGCCGCAGTGGCTGGGGCTCGCGGCGACCGGCTGCGCGCTCGCCGCGGCCTTCCTCAATGCCGTGTTCGGGTACTGCCTGGGGTGCGAGATGTACCTTCTGGTGCGGAGAGCGGCCGGCTGAGGCGGTCTCACGTGACAAGAATCTCGCGGTCCTGGCGGCCCGCGTGCTGGCCGCCACGGCCGACATCGGGCACGATCTCCCGAAAGCCGCAGTTACGACTGCGTAGGTTTCCGCCGGGAGAACCCTCCCGAGGCGTGGAAAAGGGGTCCTCCGGACAATGGCAGAGCTCGTCTATCCGCCGGTGATCGGCGCCGCCCGCACGCTCTTCAAGGCGCTCGATCTGAAATTCGACATCGCCGGGACGGATCACATTCCGCGCCGCGGCGGGGCGGTTCTGGTGAGCAATCACATCGGGTACCTGGACTTCGTCTTCGCCGGGCTGACGGCGCGGCCGGCCAAGCGGCTGGTGCGCTTCATGGCGAAGGAATCGGTCTTCCGGCACAAGGTGTCGGGGCCGCTGATGCGGGCGATGAAGCACATTCCCGTGGACCGCGGCCAGGGGATGCATGCCTACAAGCACGCGCTGACCGCCCTGCGTTCGGGTGAAATCATCGGGGTCTTCCCCGAGGCGACGATCTCCGAGTCCTTCACCCTGAAGACCTTCAAGTCGGGTGCGGCGCGGCTGGCCCAGGAGGCCGGGGTGCCGCTGCTGCCGGTGGCGCTGTGGGGCACCCAGCGACTGTGGACCAAGGGCCACAAGCGCGATCTGGGCCGTAACCACTTCCCCATAACGATCCGGGTGGGCGAGCCGCTGGAGGCCGACCCGGCCGAGCAGGCCGAGAAGATCACCGACCGGCTGCGGTCCCGGGTGCAGGACCTGCTGGAGGCGGCCCAGCGCGCCTACCCCGTACGCCCCAAGGGCCCCGAGGACACCTGGTGGATCCCGGCCCACCTCGGCGGCACCGCGCCCGCCGCGCCCGGGACCGTCGGCTGACGGAACCGGAGACCGGAGGCGCGCCGCCGCCCTGGCGGCGGCGCGCCTCCGACGGCTGATCCGGCGGCCCCGCTCACGGGGTCCAGATGTCGCCGATCTCGATACGGGCGTCGGGGCAGGCCGTGTGCAGCGCCTCGGCCAGTTCGGCGCCCGCGGCCGTCAGCTCGTCGAGCGTCATGGGCGCCATCCGCTCCAGCAGGAACAGGGCGCTGACCGAGTCCTCGGTGAGGCGGGTGCGTACGCCCTGGCGCCAGTTCCAGCGGCGGCAGGTGACGCCCTCGTCGTCACACCAGACCACTTCGCCCGCGTCGGGGTGCTCGATGACCTCGGCGCCGCCGGCCGCGGTCACGAACGGCTCGTCGCCGGTGGCCCGTACGAGCCGCATACCGCCCTGAATACGGTCCAGGTCCTCGCCGCCCACGGGAATGAGGTGGGCGACGCTGATGGCGTTGTAGAGATCGACGAGGCGGTTGATGCGCGGCAGACCGCCGTCCGCGAGCGCTCGCCTGGCCAACGCCTCGGCGGAGTTGCGGGTGCGCGACGGCTTGCTGCCGAACGCCGTGTACGCGGCACGCCAGGCGGCGAGATGCGGGTCGTCCTGCGGGGCACGTCCGTCGAGACGCCCGGCGAGGCGGCGGGTGGCCTCGTCCAGGAACGCCGCGCCGGCCTCGTCGCTGGGGCCGTTGGTCAGACCGTGGGCTTCGACGGCGAGGTAGCCGAAGCCGGGCGCCAGGGCGCGCACCTCGTCGCAGACATGCAGCTGACGGGTCGGACCGGAGACGTGCAAGGAGCTGGGCATCGGGGGCGTTCCTCAGAGGTCGGTGGGGAGCGTCTGCCAGAGGTGAGGCCGGTCGACGGCCTCCCGCAGGCATTGCAGCACGACCGGATGCGGTTCAGCAAACAGCACCGGAAGGTCCAGTTCATTGCACTCAGGGCGCACAGGGAAGGCAAGCTGCTCACGGTCGAGGCGGAACTGCGCGTCGACGCCGGGCTTGTTGCCCCGCGGATCCTGCCGCGCCCAGCGTTCCTCGCCGGGCAGCTTGACCGCCACCAGGCCGTGGATGACCTCGAGCTTCTGGTAGCACAGACCGGCCGGGATGCCCTCCGCGCGCAGCAGGGCCACGAGCGCATGCGCCTTGGCGTAGCAGATGCCGGTGCGCTGCGCGAGGACGTCCGAGGCGCGCCAGGTGACTCGCGGATCACCGGCGTCCTGACTGTGCGGGATGGTGTCGCGGACGAATTCGAAGGCGGCCTTGGCGTATGCATATGCATCGGCGGCGTCGAAGGAGAGGGTGGCCGCGGTGGCCCGGACGCGCGGATGCTCGTGATCGATGACCTCGTCGGCGGCCAAGTAGGCAGAGATATTCGGGTTGTTCTGGATCAGCTCCATGGCCGGGGAGCGTAGCGATGCGCCCGGCCGAGAGTCAATTACTTTTCGGCCGAGCGCATAGCTATGCAGATAGAACCGCCGTGTCGCAGAGAGGCCCCTAGCGACTGATCTCCTCGCGGAGTGCGGCGAGGAAGCCGTCGACGTCCTCCTCGGCGGTGTCGAACGCACACATCCAGCGCACCACACCGGCCGGCTCGTCCCAGAAGTAGAAGCGGTAGCGCTTCTGGAGCCGCTCGCTGACGTCGTGCGGAAGGCGGGCGAACACGCCGTTGGCCTGCACGGGGTAGAGGATCTCCACCCCGTCGATCTCCCGCACCCCGGCCGCCAGCCGCTGCGCCATGGTGTTGGCGTGCCGGGCGTTGCGCAGCCACAGGTCCTTGGCGAGCAGTGCCTCCAACTGGACGGAGACAAAGCGCATCTTGGAGGCCAGCTGCATGGACATCTTGCGCAGATGCTTCATCGCGCGCACCCGGTCGGGGTTGAGCACGACCACGGCCTCGCCGAAGACCGCACCGTTCTTCGTGCCGCCGTAGGAGAGGATGTCGACGCCCACGGCGTTGGTGAAGGCCCGCATCGGGACATCGAGCGTCGCCGCGGCGTTGGCTATCCGCGAGCCGTCGAGATGCACCACCATGTTGCGCTCATGGGCGTGTTCGCAGATCGCCCGGATCTCGTCGGGCGTGTAGACCGTGCCGAGCTCCGTGCTCTGGGTGATCGAGACGACCTGTGGCATGGCACGGTGCTCGTCGTCCCAGCCGTACGCCTGGCGGTCGATCAGCTCAGGGGTGAGCTTGCCGTCCTCGGTGGGTACGGTCAGCAGCTTGAGCCCGCCGACCCGCTCGGGCGCACCGCACTCGTCGACATGGATGTGCGCGGACTCGGCGGCGATCACCGCGCCCCAGCGGTCCGTCACGGCCTGGAGGGCGACGACGTTGGCGCCGGTGCCGTTGAACACCGGGAACGCCTCCGCGCGCTGCCCGAAGTGGCTGCGGAAGACGCGCTGGAGATGCTCGGTGTAGTCGTCCTCGCCGTAGGCGACCTGATGGCCGCCGTTGGCGAGGGCGATCGCGGCGAGCACCTCCGGATGGGCGCCCGCGTAGTTGTCGCTGGCGAAGCCGCGTATCTCGGGGTCGTGGTGCTGCCGGGCGTCGGTCTTCGCTCCGGTCACGGCTCGGGGGTCAGCCACAGACGCTGTCCATTCACTTCCTGGGCGGGCCGGCTCCAGACCCCGGCGATGGCCTCGGCCAGCTCCGTGACATCCGTGAAGCCCGCGAACTTGGCGTTCGGTCGCTCGGCGCGCATCTGGTCGTTGACGAGCGCCTTCACGATCAGGATGGCAGCCGCGGCGCGCGGTCCCTGCTCACCCCCCGACTTGCGGAAACCGTCCGCCATGGCGAGTGTCCAGGCCTCGGCGGCGGCCTTGGAGGCGGCATAGGCCGCGTTGCCCCCGGTGGGCTTGCCGGCGCCGGCCGCGCTGGTGAGCAGGAAGCGGCCGTTGCCACTGCGTTCGAGCGCTTCGTGGAAGGCGAGCGAGGTGTGCTGGACGGTGCGGATCAGCAGCTTGTGCAGCATGTCCCAGTCCGCCAGGTCGGTCTCCGCGAAGGTCGAGGAGCCGCGCCAGCCGCCGACGAGGTGCACCAGGCCGTCGATCCGGCCGAATTCCTTCTCCGTGCGAGCAGCCCATTCACGGGTCTGGTCGAGGTCGAGGAGGTCGACGGTGTCCCCTATCACCGTGGCGCCGCCATGGGCGTAGCGCGCCGCGTCCACGGCCTCAGCCAGCCGCTCGGGGTTGGAGTCCGAGCCGACCACCACCGCCCCCGCTTCGGCCAGTCGCAGCAGGGTCGCGCGGCCCGCCGGTCCGGCCGCTCCCGCCACCGCGATGACCGCGCCCTCCAGCGGCCCCTGGCCGCCCGTCGAAGTAACCATCTTCGTCGCCTCCTCGTCCTGCTCCTGGACGGCCGTCGGCCGGGTGTTCCGGTCGGTCCTCATGCCGCCGCCAATGCGTCGCTGTGGGCCGTGATGCCCTGGGTAGAGGCGATCACAGCACGCAGCTTCTTGGCGAGCGCCTCGTAGAACATGCTCAGCGGGAACTCGTCGGGGAGCACGTCGTCCACGAGTTTGCGCGGCGGCTGGTCGAGGTCGAGGGCATCGGGGCCCTTGGCCCAGACCGAGCCCGGGTGCGGTGCGAGGTAGGTCGATACGAGGTCGTACGCGGCGAACCAGTGGACCAGCTTGGGCCGGTCGATGCCGTCGCGGTAGAGCTTTTCGATCTCGCCGCACAGCTGGTTGGTGACCTTGGGCGCCCGCTCCCAGTCGATGTGCAGTGTGTTGTCCGTCCAGCGTACGACGTCGTGCTTGTGCAGGTACGCGAAGAGCAGCTGTCCGCCCAGGCCGTCGTAGTTGCGGACCCGGTCGCCGGTGACGGGGAACCGGAACATCCGGTCGAAGATCACTGCGAACTGCACGTCACGGGCCTGGGAGTACCCCTCGGCCTCCAGCTTCACGGCCTCCTTGAAGGCGGTGAGGTCGCAGCGCAGCTCCTCCAGGCCGTACATCCAGAACGGCTGGCGCTGCTTGATCATGAACGGGTCGAACGGCAGGTCACCGTGGCTGTGGGTGCGGTCGTGCACCATGTCCCACAGGACGAACGCCTCCTGGCAGCGCGCCTGGTCGTCGAGCATCTCGCGGACGTCCTCGGGGAGTTCGACGCCGAGGGTCTCGATGGCGGCCTCGCTGACCCGGCGGAAGCGGGCTGCCTCGCGGTCGCAGAAGATGCCGCCCCAGCTGAACCGCTCGGGGGCCTCGCGCACGGCGATGGTCTCCGGGAAGAGCACGGCGGAGTGGGTGTCGTAGCCGGCCGTGAAGTCCTCGAAGGTGATGCCGCAGAAGAGGGCGTTGTCGTAGCGGGTGCGCTCCAGGTCGGCGAGCCAGTCCGGCCAGACCATCCGCAGGACGACGGCCTCGAAGTTGCGGTTCGGGTTGCCGTTCTGGGTGTACATGGGGAACAGCACGAGGTGCTGGAGGCCGTCGGCGCGCTGCTGGGCGGGCTGGAAGGCGAGGAGCGAGTCCAGGAAGTCCGGCACGCCGAAGCCGCTGTCGGCCCAGCGGCGCAGGTCGGCGACGAGCGCCTGGTGGTAGGCGGCGTTGTGCGGCAGCAGCGGGGCGAGCTCCTCGACGGCCGACGCCATCCGGTCGGCCTCCGCGCGGACGGCGTCGGCGGTGGGCGCGCCCGCCGCCTCCAGGTCTATGGAGCCGTCCTTGGACTGCCAGGGGCGGAGGGTCTCGACCGCGCCCTTGAGTACGGACCACGCCGGGTGCTGGACCACACTCTCTGCGGTCGCGGTGGCCCCCCGGACACCCACAGGCGAAAGAATTTCCGTCATGACTGCCCTCCGGCGGTAGATCGTGTTGTCAGAACACGGTAACCAGCCGAGGATCGCCCGCTCAAGTGCGCCAGGTGAAAATTATTCTGTCGACACCCCGCGCTTACGCAGGTTTTTCCTGCCGGTGATGGCTTGGGCGAGACTTCCTGCCAGCATTGCCAAGGGTTTCGGCAGTTCCTCCGGTGCTGCGCCAACAGGGAAACCTCCTGGCCGTGTGGCATATGCCATACGGCCGGCGAGAGGCCGGCGCCCGGACCGTCCCCGGCATCGGCAGCGACCCCGGCGTGGTCACCGGCGCACCGTCAGCGCCGCGGGGACTCGCCCACGCGAGGGTGAGGCGGTCTGAAGCCGGATATGGCGGGTACCCGTACTGGACACACCTCGGTCCCGTCCGGTAGCCCGTTTTCCGCCGGTCGGTCCCGTTAGGCTGTGCGCCATTTCGTAGCGCCGTTGCCGACAGCCGACGGTCGACACGGAGACGAGCCGACACCAGCACCGAGCCGACAGAAGCGAGGCAGCCTTGTCCTTTCTCACCATCGGACACCGCGGGATCATGGGCGTGGAGCCGGAGAACACCCTGCGGTCCTTCGTGCGCGCCGAGCACGAAGGCCTCGATGTCATCGAACTGGATCTGCATCTGAGCAAGGACGGCGCGCTCGTGGTGATGCACGACGCGGACGTGGACCGGACCACCGACGGTGCCGGGCCGATCGTGGAGCGCACCCTCGCCGAGCTCCGCGAACTCGATGCCGGCCAGGGCGAGCGGATCCCCGTCTTCGAGGAGGTCGTGGACGCGGTCAAGGCACCGCTCCAGGCCGAGATCAAGGACGTGGCGGCCGCGCAGGCGCTGGCGGAGGTGATGCGGTCGCGCGATCTGGTCGGCCGGGTCGATGTGATCTCCTTCCACGACGAGGCGCTGGCCGCGATCCGGACCCTGCTGCCCGGCGTACGCACCGCGCTGGTCGGCAGCCGTTACGGCGCCGATGTCGTCGACCGGGCACAGGCCGTCGGCGCGACGATGCTCTCGCTGAACATCCGCCGGCTCACCCTGGAACTGGTCGAGCGCGCGCATGCCGCGCATCTGAAGGTCGTGGGCTGGACGGTCAACACCCACGATCAGCTCCGCCTCGCCCGCGGGCTCGGCCTGGACGGTGTGGTGACCGACCAGCCGGAGATCCGCCGGGCGGTCCGCTTCACGGCGTGAGGCGCCGCTTTCACGGCGTCAGGCGGCACCCGACGAGATGAGCGGTGGGGCGCGCCGAGCCCCCGGCCCCGCCCCACAACCGGGAAACGTGCAGTTCACAGCGGCGCAATCCGCTTCCACCATCCGGACGTTTTCCCCGATGATCTCGACAGATGGCCTCGCGCACTGCCAATCTCCCGCCATGCGCCTCGCCAACCGCCCTCTCCGCCTTGCCGCTTGCGCCACCGTCGCGCTGCTCGCCGCGGCCGTCGGCTGTGCCCCGCAGGACGAGTCACCCGGCGGCCCACGGGCTGCCGGGCCGGGCCAACAGAGCTGTGCCCGCGGCAAGCTGGCCACCGTGGCCGACGGCAAGCTCACGGTCGGCACCGACAAGCCCGCCTACGCACCCTGGTTCCATGACGACGACCCGGCCGGCGGCAAGGGCTTCGAATCGGCCGTCGCCTACGCGGTCGCCCGCCAACTGGGCTACGACAAGGGCGCGGTGAGCTGGCAGACCGTGCCGTTCAACAACGCCTTCGCGCCCGGCGAGAAGAAGTTCGACTTCGACATCAACCAGATCTCCATCAGCCCGGAACGCAAACGGGCCGTCGCCTTCTCCTCCGGCTACTACGACGTACGCCAGGCGGTCGTCGCGCTCAAGGGCTCCAAGGCCGCGGGCGCCAGGAGCATCACCGACCTGAGGCACCTCAAGCTCGGCGCGCAGGTCGGCAGCACCAGCCTGGACGTGGTCAACGACACCGTCCGGCCGGCGCAGTCTCCCGCCGTCTTCCAGAAGAACGACCTCGCCAAGTCCGCGCTGAAGAACGGCCAGGTCGACGCGATCCTCACCGATCTGCCGACGGCCTTCTACATCACCTCGGCGGAGGTGAAGGACGCCGAGGTGGTCGGACAGTTCGCGGCCACCGGCGGCGACGGGGAACAATTCGGTCTGGTCCTGGACAAGGAGAGCCGGATCACCGGGTGTGTGACGGCCGCGGTGGACGCGCTGCGCAAGAACGGCACCCTCGCCGCGCTGGAGAAGAAGTGGCTGACCGACGCCGTGTCCGTCCCGGTGCTCAAGTGACGTACGGAGAAGGTGTGTTGAAGACCCAGGTGGCGCGGGACGGGGCCGACGGCGGCTATGTGCCCTCGCCCCGGCGGATCGAACGGGAGCGCTTCAAGCGGGCCAGGGCCCGGCGCGCCACCGCCGTCGCCGCGCTGAGCACCCTGGTCACCGCCGTCGTCCTCTACCTCGTCGTCACCGGCTCCCCCGGCTGGCCGCGTACCCGGGAGACGTTCTTCAGTGCCGAATACGCCCGTAAGGCGCTGCCGAAGGTGCTGGAGGGGCTGCTGCTGAATCTGCGGCTGCTGGTGGTGTGCGGGGCGGCGGTGCTGGTGCTCGGGCTGCTGCTGGCGGTGGCCCGGACCCTGCGGGGCCCGGTCTTCTTCCCGCTGCGCGCCCTGGCCACCGCGTACACCGACTTCTTCCGCGGACTGCCGCTGATCATCTGTCTGCTGATGGTGGTCTTCGGGGTGCCGGCCCTGCGGCTTCAGGGCGTGACCACCGATCCCGTGCTGCTCGGCGGCGCCGCGCTGGTGCTGACGTATGCGGCGTACGTCGCCGAGGTCTTCCGGGCGGGCATCGAATCGGTGCACCCCTCACAGCGGGCAGCGGCCCGGTCGCTGGGGCTCTCCAGCGGACAGACGCTGCGCTTCGTGGTGCTGCCGCAGGCGGTACGGCGGGTGGTACCGCCGCTGCTGAACGATCTGGTCTCGCTCCAGAAGGACACCGGGCTGGTGTCCATCGCGGGTGCGGTGGACGCGGTCTACGCGGCGCAGATCATCGCCGGCAAGGACTTCAACTTCACGCCGTACGTCGTGGCCGGGCTCGTCTTCGTGGCGCTGACGATCCCCATGACGCGGTGCACGGACTGGGTCACGGCCCGCATGGACCGCAGGCGCGCCCAGGGAGGACTCGTATGAGCACGACGGACGACACCGCGCGACCGGCCGACGAGACCGTCGGGAAGGCGGCGCCCGGCGACGGCCCGGTGCTGCGGCTGGAGTCCGTGCGCAAGACGTACGGACGCGGCACGGTCGTCCTGCGGGATGTGGATCTGGCGGTCCCGCCGCACACCGTGACCACCTTGATCGGCGCCTCCGGGTCGGGCAAGTCCACGCTGCTGCGCTGCGCGAACCTGCTGGAGGAGATCGACGACGGCGCGATCTTCCTGGACGGCGCGGAGATCACCGATCCGCGGGCCGACGTGGACGCGGTGCGCCGCCGGATCGGGGTGGTCTTCCAGGCCTACAACCTCTTCCCGCACATGACCGTGCTGGACAACATCACGCTGGCGCCCCGCCGGGTGCACGGGGTACCGCGCGCCGAGGCCGAGGCACGGGCCCGCGAGCTGCTGGAGCGGCTCGGGCTCGGCGGGCGGGCCGGGGAGTATCCCGACCGGCTCAGCGGCGGCCAGCAGCAGCGGGTCGCGATCGTCCGCGCGCTGGCCGGGCGGCCCCGGCTGCTGCTGCTCGACGAGATCACCGCGGCGCTCGACCCGGAGCTGGTCGGCGAGGTGCTCGGCGTGGTCCGCGACCTCAAGGAGGACGGCATGACCATGGTCATCGCCACCCATGAGATGGGCTTCGCGCGGGAGGTCGCCGACCAGGTGTGCTTCCTGGACGGCGGGGTGGTGCTGGAGCGCGGCACGCCCGAGCAGGTCTTCGGCGATCCGCAGCACGACCGTACGCGGCAGTTCCTCCAGCGGATCATCCAGGCGGGACGGCTGTGAGCGCCGGCCGGGCCCATCCGTGGGCCCGGCCGCCGAACCCCCGTCCGCCGGCCCAGGGGGTGTCTCCCTAGCCGAGCGGCTTCACCAGCAGCTCGAACTCCAGGTCGGCGCGCTGTGGAATGCCGAACCGCTCATCGCCGTACGGGAACGGGGTGAGCTGCCCGGTACGCCGGTAGCCACGGCGCTCGTACCAGGCGATCAGCTCAGAGCGCTGCCGGATGACCGTCATCCGCATCTCGCGGGCGCCCCAGATCTCCTGGGCGGTCCGCTCGGCCTCCGCGATGATCACCTTGCCCAGGCCGCCGCCCTGGAGCTCCGGACGGACCGCGAACATGCCGAAGTACGCATGGTCCCCGCGGTGTTCGAGCTGGCAGCAGGCGATCAGCGCGCCCTCCCGCTCGGCGACCAGCAGCCGGCCGCTCTCGCCCCGCACCACGGCGGCGACGCCCTCGGGATCAGTGCGCTGTCCCTCCAGCAGGTCCGCCTCCGTCGTCCAGCCGGCCCGGCTCGCGTCCCCGCGGTAGGCCGACTCGATGAGTTCGACGAGCCCGGGGACGTCGGTGTCGTGGGCGGTACGGAAGGTCAGCTCGCTGGTGGGCATGGTGCGCGGGGTCCTCTCGGTGCCGGACGAAGGGCTGAAAGGAGGCTAACAAGCGGTATGGGCGTCGTGTCAGGGCCTTTCGGCACGGCATTCCGGCCCGGCCTTCCGGCGGCGCGGAGCCGGCCGCGTAGGGTCCTGCCATGGTGCACGTACTGAGCAGCAGGGTGCTGTTGCGGCCGTCCGACCCCGAGCGGTCGCGGGCGTTCTACGGCAAGGCGCTGGGTCTGGAGATCTACCGGGAATTCGGTACGGGACCCGAGCGCGGCACGGTCTACTTCCTCGGCGGCGGCTTCCTGGAAGTCTCCGGCCGGGCCACCTCGCCGGCCACGGAGACCCTCCAGCTGTGGCTCCAGGTGGCGGACGCGGCAGCGGCACACCAGGAGCTGCTGGCACACGGGGTGGAGGTGCTGCGGCCGCCCGTACAGGAGCCGTGGGGGCTCATCGAGATGTGGATCGCCGACCCGGACGGCCACCGGATCGTGCTGACGCAGGTCCCGGCGGACCATCCCCTGCGCTACCGGCCCTGAGGGCCCCTTCGCCCGTACAGCCGCTGCTCCCCTCGGGCGACCGACGGGGACGCCGGTCCGGCGCCTCCGGCGCCCCCGTCACCCACCGGGCCGCGGCACTCGCCCACGGCCGCGTCCGCTGTTCCGGCGTACCGTCCGCGCTCCCCCTCCGTGCGTCCGTGCGCTCCCGTGTGACGGGCACCGGCCGGGCATTCTGCCCCCGATCGGTACGGCAGGCGGTACTCGGGGAGGTGCGGCGTGCACGAACCACCGTTGGTCGGCTGGCTGCTGGTGCTGCTGTGTGCCGCGGCCGGTGTGTACTGCCTCGGCCGGGCGCGTACCGGCCGGGCCGGAGACCGGGAGGATGCCCGCGGTGAGGGGCTGATGGCGCTGGGCATGGCGGCGATGGCGCTGCCCGCGTCCGCCGTGACACCGCCGGCGTGGTCGCCCTGGCTGTTCACCGCGCTCTTCGGGGCGGCCGGCGTCTGGGCGCTGGTACGGCGGCATCTGCATCACGCGGTGGGCACGTTCGCCATGGCGTACATGGCGCTGGCGATGGCCGTGCCGTCGGCGCACATGAACCCGACGGGTGGGGTGGCGGTGGGTGCGGTGGGGCCGACGAGCTCGACGGGTCCGATGAGTCCCACGAGTTCGGTGGGTTCGGTGAGTGCGATGGAGCACGGCGCGCCCGGTGGAGTGCCGCTGCTGACGGGCCTGTTGCTCGCCTACTTCACGGTGTATGTGATCGCCGCCGGGATCCGGCTGGTGCCGGGCGTACGGGCGGCGGAGTCCGTGCCGGAAGGGGCGGGAGCGGAGGCGCCGGGGGACGCCGGGCCGGCCGGGGTGCTGCGGGCCTGCCGGGTGGCGATGGGCATCGGCATGCTGGCGATGCTGCTGACGGTGTGAGCTGCGGCGATGCCGTTGTGTACGGTTTCGCGCCCTCGGCACGCAGGGGCGGCGGTGCACCACTGTGGCGTGGGTGGCATGCGTCACATCCGATGCCGGGCCGTACCAACGAGTAGTGGTGCGCTCATAGGCTGACGCCATGATGGTCCCTCTCGCGCTGATGATTCTCGGCGTGCTGGCCGCGGCAATGGCGCCACGGCTGATGGCCCGTTCCGACTGGCCCGACCGTGAACCGGTGCTCGCCCTGTGGGTGTGGCAGTGCGTGGTGGCCGGTGTCCTGCTGTGCTGTGTGCTCGCGATGTCGCTGAGCGCGGCCGCCACCTGGGAGGCCGTCCGCAGTCCGGTGTTCGGCTTCGCCCCCCGGGTGGTCGTCGAGGCGTATGCGCTCCAGGGATACGGGCCGTGGGCCGGGGTGCTGGCCCTTCTGCTGGCCGGCGGCGGCGCCTGGACGGCCCTCACACTGACCCGCGAGGTACGGGCGGCGCGCGCCCGGCGTCGGCAGCGCCGCGCCGAACTTCTGCTCCGCTCACCGCTGCTGCCCGGCGAGGAGCCCCTCGGGGAGCGCCTGGTCGTCCTGGAGGGCGACCGCCCGGAGGCCTGGTGGCTCCAGCACTCCTCGCCCCAACTGGTCATCACCACCTCGGCGTTGCGACGGCTGAAGGGACGTCAGCTCGATGCGCTGATCGCCCACGAGCAGGGCCACGCGCGGGCCCGGCACGATCTTCTGCTGTACAGCGCCTCGGCGCTGGCCGTCGGCTTTCCGCAGGTCCCGGTCTTCGCCGCGTTCCGCGATCAGGTGCACCGGCTGGTCGAGCTGGCCGCCGACGACGTGGCCTCGCGCCGCTTCGGCCGGCTGACGATCGCCCTGGCACTGGTCGAACTCAACGAGGACCGCGGAGTGTTCGGCCCCTGCCCGTCCCAACTCGCCCAGGTGCCCCAGCGGGTGGACCGGCTGCTGGCCCCCGCCCCCCGCTTCACCCCCGGCCGCCGGCTGCGGATGACGGCGGTGGCGGCGCTGGTACCGGCCGTTCCGTTGCTGGTCACCTTCATTCCGGGGCTGAGGGCACTGACGTAGGGCGCGGCGCCCTCGCCCGGGACACCCGGTATCGGCGAGTATCGTGGTATGCCATCGACGCCGCTCCCCACCACCCGCACCAGCGCCGTGGACGCCGACCGCCACCGGGCATCCGCCCCTCTTCTCCCCGCCCTCCCCTGCACCCTGCTGTGCACGCTCCTCTTCGGTCTGCTGCTCACCCTCGTCGCGGCGCGCTGGGGCCCCTTGCTGTCCCTGGACACGGCCCTCTCCGGTGCACTGCACCGGACGGCCGTCGCCGCGCCCGGCTGGACCCGTGTCAACCGGGTGCTCTCGGACTGGGTGTGGGACCCGTGGACGATGCGCGTGCTGCTCGCGGCGGCGGTCGTGGTGCTCGTACGGCGTGGTGAACGGCGGCTCGCCGTCTGGGTGGTGGCCACCGCGCTCGTCGGTACGGTGCTGCAGCAGGCGGTGAAGGCCCTGGTCGGCAGGGAGCGCCCCGCCTGGCCGGATCCGGTGGCCTCCGCAAGCTACTCGGCGTTCCCTTCCGGGCATGCGCTGACCGCGCTGGTCGCGGGCGTCCTGGTCCTCTGGCTGCTGCGACTGGCCGGGGCGCGCCCGCTGTGGCGGTGGACGGCCCGGCTGGTGATCGCGGTCTCGGTCGTCGGTGTCGGCTTCACCCGGGTGTACCTGGGCGTGCACTGGCCCTCGGATGTCGTCGCCGGCTGGCTGTTGGGCGGGGCCCTGGTGACCGGGTCGGCGGCGGCGTACACCGCGTACGCGTCCCGGCTGGATCCCGGTGCCGCAGAGCGGGCAGGATGGCGGTCATGAGGGTGATCAAGGGTGTGCTGTTCGACTTCTCCGGAACCCTGCTGCGTGTCGAGTCCGCCGAGTCATGGCTGCGCGCGGCGCTGACCGCGACCGGTACGGCCATGGACGAGGCCGAGATCGGCCGCTCGGCGGCCGCACTGGAAAAGGCCGGCGCGCTGCCCGGCGGTTCCTCGCCCGTCGAGATCCCCGCCGACCTGGCCGGCCTGTGGGAGATACGCGACCGCGACGCCCGCCACCACCGCGCGCTGTACACCGGTCTGGGCCGCCAAGTCCCCCTGCCCGAACCAAAGTTGTACGACGCGCTCTACGAACGCTCCAGGACGGCGGAGGCCTGGCAGCCCTACCCCGACGCCGCCGAGGTGCTGGACCGGCTGCACCGGCGCGGCATCCGTATCGGGGTACTGAGCAACATCGGCTGGGATCTGCGACCGGTACTGCGCGCCCACGGCCTGGAGCGCTATGTGGACATCTGTGTGCTGTCCTACGAGCACGGCCTCCAGAAGCCGGATCCGCAGCTCTTCGTCCTCGCCTGCCGGGAGTTGGGGCTCGACCCGGCCGCCGTCCTGATGGTGGGCGACGACCGCACGGCGGACGGCGGCGCCACGGCGGTGGGCTGCTCCTTCCTGCCCGTGGACCATCTGCCGGTGGACCGGCGCCCGGCCGGGCTGCGGCCGGTGCTGGACCTCGTGGGCTGAGGAGTCCGGGCGCGGGTCGGACCGCGCCGGGTCAGACCGCGCCGCGCAGCTCCAGCCACTGCTGGAGCTCGACGAGGTTTCCGTCGGGGTCCTTGAGGTGGGCGACCCGCATCCGGTCCGTCATCGGGGCCGGGCCGTTTACCAGGACGGCGCCGCGCCCGGTGAGCTGCGCGCAGTAGCCGTCGAGGTCGTCGACCCGCAGGACGACCAGGGACCGGTATCCGTCCGGCGCCGTCCCCAGCTCGCCGAGGACCTCGGCCATCCGGTCGCGCTCCTGTAGTGCGATGCCCGCCGAGCCGCTGTCGCAGCTGAACTTGGCATACGGACCGTCCGGGGCCTCGAACTGCGGCTGGAGCCCCAGCACGTCCTGGTAGAAGCGGTAGCAGCCGCGGAAGTCCGTGACGAGCAGGCGGACTTGGGCGAGTTCCATCGATACCCCCGTGAGGTCAGCAGTGCGGCTACAGGCCGACGCTACCCCTCACGGGGCTCCGCCCCTCCCCCAGCCCCGCCGCCCACTGCCGCAGCGTCGCGAAGTCGTCCGCGAGCAGCCCCTTGGCCGGATCGAGGCGGTGCGGGAGCGCATGGCCCTGGTGGTGGCGGGCGATCCAGGCGTGGTCGCGGGGGCAACGTGGGTTCCACGGCGTCATGATGCCGCGCGCGGCTTCGGAGCAACCGCTTCCGACCGGCGGACATCGCGGACGGAGTGCCGGGCCCGCCTCGGCACCCCCGCCGCGGGGCACGGGCAGCGGTACGGACCGCCACTGTCCGCGAAAACGGAACCGCCCCGGCCGGCAGGGCGCCGGCCGGGGCGGAAGGGCCTTCCGCGGCTATCGCATCAGCTCAGGGTCGCGAGGGCCTGGTTGAGGGTCGTCGACGGCCGCATGACCGCCGAGGCCTTCGCCACGGACGGCTGGAAGTAGCCGCCGATGTCGGCCGGCGAGCCCTGCACCGCGACCAGCTCGTCGACGATGGTCTGCTCCTGCTCGGTCAGCGTCTTGGCGAGTGCCGCGAACGCCTCCGCGAGCTGGGTGTCCTCGGTCTGCTTCGCCAGCTCCTGCGCCCAGTAGAGCGCGAGGTAGAAGTGGCTGCCGCGGTTGTCGATGCCGCCCAGCTTGCGGCTGGGCGACTTGTTCTCGTTGAGGAAGGTGCCGGTGGCACGGTCGAGGGTGTCGGCGAGCACCTGGGCGCGCGCGTTGCCCGTCGTCTGCGCCAGGTGCTCGAAGCTGACCGCGAGCGCGAGGAACTCGCCCAGGCTGTCCCAGCGCAGGTAGTTCTCCTTGACCAGCTGCTGGACGTGCTTGGGCGCGGAGCCGCCGGCGCCGGTCTCGAACAGCCCGCCGCCGTTCATGAGCGGGACGACCGAGAGCATCTTCGCGCTGGTGCCCAGCTCCAGGATCGGGAACAGGTCGGTCAGGTAGTCACGCAGTACGTTGCCGGTGACGGAGATCGTGTCCTCGCCGCGGCGGATGCGGTCGAGGGAGAACTTGATCGCGTCGACCGGCGACATGATCTCGATCTGGAGGCCCTCGGTGTCGTGCTCGGGGAGGTAGGCCTTGACCTTCTGGATCAGCTGCGCGTCGTGCGCACGGTCCTCGTCGAGCCAGAACACCGCCGGGTCGCCGGTCGCGCGGGCGCGGGTGACGGCCAGCTTGACCCAGTCGCGGATCGGCAGGTCCTTGGTCTGGCACATACGGAAGATGTCACCGGCGCCGACGACCTGCTCGAGCACGGCGTTGCCGCTCTCGTCGAGGACCCGCACGGTGCCCGTGACCGGGATCTCGAAGGTCTTGTCGTGGCTGCCGTACTCCTCGGCCTTCTGCGCCATCAGGCCGACGTTCGGGACCGAACCCATCGTCGACGGGTCGTAGGCGCCGTTCGCCCGGCAGTCCTCGATGACCGCCTGGTAGATGCCCGCGTAGCTGCTGTCGGGCAGGACCGCGAGGGTGTCGGCCTCCCCGCCGTCCGGGCCCCACATGTGACCGGAGGTGCGGATCATGGCCGGCATGGAGGCGTCGACGATGACATCGCTCGGCACGTGCAGGTTGGAGATGCCGCGGTCGGAGTCGACCATGGCGAGCTCCGGGCCCTCGGCGAGCTCGGCGTCGAAGGACGCCTTGATCTCGGCGCCGTCGGCCAGCGACTCAAGGCCCTTGTAGATGCCGCCGAGGCCGTCGTTCGGGGTCAGGCCGGCCGCCGCGAGGGACTCGCCGTACTGGGCGAAGGTCTTCGGGAAGAAGGCGCGGACCACGTGGCCGAAGATGATCGGGTCGGAGACCTTCATCATCGTGGCCTTGAGGTGCACGGAGAACAGCACGCCCTCGGCCTTGGCGCGGGCGACCTGCGCCGTGAGGAACTCGCGCAGCGCGGCCACCCGCATCACGGAGGCGTCGACGACCTCGCCGGCGAGGACCGGTACCGACTCACGCAGGACGGTGGTGGAGCCGTCGTCGCCCGACAGCTCGATGCGCAGCGAGCCGTCCCGGTCGATGACCGCGGACTTCTCGGTGGAGCGGAAGTCGTCGACGCCCATGGTGGCGACGTTCGTCTTCGAGTCGCCCGTCCAGGCGCCCATGCGGTGCGGGTGCGCCTTGGCGTAGTTCTTCACCGACGCCGGTGCCCGGCGGTCGGAGTTGCCCTCGCGCAGGACGGGGTTGACGGCGCTGCCCTTGACCTTGTCGTAACGGGCACGGATGTCCCGCTCCTCGTCGGTCTTCGGGTCGTCCGGGTAGTCGGGCAGCGCGTAGCCCTGCTCCTGAAGCTCGGCGACCGCGGCCTTGAGCTGCGGGATCGAGGCCGAGATGTTCGGCAGCTTGATGATGTTCGCACCGGGCGTCTTGGCCAGCTGGCCGAGCTCGGCGAGGGCGTCCTCGATGCGCTGGCCCTCCTCCAGGCGCTCGGGGAAGCTCGCGATGATGCGCCCGGCCAGGGAGATGTCACGGGTCTCCACGCTGACGCCGGCCGTCGACGCGTATGCCTGGATCACAGGCAAGAACGAATACGTCGCCAGGGCCGGGGCCTCGTCAGTGTGGGTGTAGATGATGGTCGAGTCAGTCACCGGGTGCTCCGCTCCACGTCTGCAACATTGCTCGACATCAAGATATCTCGTGACCGGCCCCCGCTCGACAGGACCCCGCCCCCGACAAAAGCGGAGGAAGTGGTTCCGAGCGGTTTCCACCGGTGAATTCCGGCTGCCCGTCCAGCGGGGCGGCCACTCCGCTGCAGGTCCGCCCCCGATCTGCTTCCGGTCTGCTCCCGTGCTGCTCCGGGCGCCTCGGGCCTGCGGCAGACCGGCCGCAGCGCACCGTCGACCGGTATCAGCCGGTCCGCGGCGGGATCTCACTCCCGGCGGCTTCGTGACGCATGACATCCGCCGGTCTCGCGGCAGGGGACGGCCCGCGCGCGTGGCAGCCGACGGTGGCCGTCGGACGTCATGGCCCGCGGTATCCGCCGGCGGGTGCCCGACAGGATTGCCGGGCGCCGGCACGGAGCATGATCGCCCCGGCGGACGCCCCGGGCCCGCCCGCACCCCCTCCCCACGGGCCCGGCCGCCCCGCACCGGCCGAACACCAGGAGGACCGCCACCGTGACCGTCACCCCCTACCTCGACACACTCTTCTCCCTCGCCGGGCGTACCGCCCTGGTCACCGGCGGCAGCTCCGGTATCGGCCGGGCCGTCGCCGGGGCACTGGGGCGCGCCGGAGCCGAGGTCGTGCTGCTGGCCCGGAATGTGGACCAACTGCGGTCCGCGGCAGCGGAGTTGCAGGCGGCAGGTGCGACCGCACACTGGATCGACGCCGACCTCGGCGACCGGGACGCCCTGCACCGGGGCGCGGAGGAGATGGCACAACGGCACGGCGAACCCGACATCCTCGTCCATGCCGCCGGGGTCAACCCCCGTCCGCCGATGGCCGAGCTGACCACACCCGACTGGGACCGCACGATGGCCGTCAACCTCGATGCGCCGTTTCTGCTCGGACAGCGCTTCGGGCCCGGTATGGCGGACCGCGGCTGGGGACGGATCATCCACATCGCCTCGCAGCAGTCGGTCCGGGCGTTCGGCAACAGCGGTGCGTACGGCGTGTCCAAGGCCGGGCTCACCGCGCTCACCCGTTCCCAGGCGGAGGCCTGGTCCCGGTACGGGGTGAGCGTCAATGCGATCGCCCCCGGCTTCGTCCGCACCCCGCTGAACGAGGCGGTCTTCGCCGACCCCGGGCGCACCGAGGCCATGGCGCGCCGGACGATGACCGGGCGCAACGGCGAACTGGACGATTTCGCGGGCGCGGCGGTGTTTCTGGCCGGGCCGGGGGCGGCGTATGTCACGGGGCAGACGGTGTTCGTCGACGGTGGTTTCTCGGTGACCTGACCGCCGGGGGCGCCGCCGACGGACAGACCGGACGGGGCGGCAATGGGGCTGAGGGCCCGGCCGGAGGGGCAGGCCGAACCGGGCGGCACGGGGGCTGAGGGCGCGGCCGGAGAAGGCCGCGCCCTGGGCTTTGGCGGCCGGTCAGCGGACCTTCGTCCACTCCTTGCAGCCGTTGGTCTCGAACGTCTCCCCCTTGTTGACGGTGACACGGGCCGGGCCCTGGGGGGTGCCGTTGGCGATGATGCTGTCGATCTCCCCGCTGGAGTCCTTGGCGCGCGCCCAGTAGCACAGCGGGACATCGGACGCGGCGGGGCCGCCGGTCTTGTAGGTGCCGGCGGCGATGTCCTCCCCCACGAGGTAGCTGCCCTGGCCGACCGTGGCGTCCGGAGCCGCGGGCGCCTCCGCCCTCTCCACGGGCTTCGCGCCGCTCTTCGGGTTCTTCGCCCTGGCCTTGGCCGTCTTGGCGGTGACGGTGACCGTGACAGTGGGGGCGGGCTTCGCCTCGGTCTTCTTGCCGCCGTCTTTGCCGCTTCCGACCGCGGCCCCGAGCCCGAAGACGATGCCCGCGCAGACCACACCCACTGCGATCTTGAGTGCGGCGTGGTTCTTCTTCGGCGGCTCGGTGACCTGCGGCGGTGCGAACGGACGGGGCGGCTGACCGGACGGGGCGGGCTGCGGCGAGTGCGACATGAACGATCCCCCTGACATCTGTGATGGTGTGGTGATGACCGCCCAACGCCGTTGAAGGTTGTACGGCTATGTGCCGTCGCGTGCCGCGGCACCCGTTATTTCCCGTCGGTCCCGTGCCGGGCGGTTGGTCAGGCCGGAAGGCTCCTCAGCCAGACGGCGACGCCGTGGTGATGGCTGCATGTGCCCCGCCGGTGCGCGCTGTAGCTGTACGTCCCGTCGTTGCATCGCGCAGAGGCGCCTGCCGGGGCCTGCGGCTGCTCGTCGCCACCGCTCGCGGAACCGCCGCCGCCCCCGGAGCCCGTCCCTCCGGAGGAGCTGGAACTCCCGGAGGAACTGGAACCCCCGGAGGAGCCGCTGCCGGCCGCACCCGAACCCCCGGAGGAGTCGCCCTCGTCCACGTCCGAACCGCCGGAGGTGGCGGAACTGCCGGTCCCGGTGGGTTCGTCCGTGGGCTCGGGCGCGTCGCCGCCGCCCGTGGCCGCTGCCGCATCAGGATCGTCGCAGCTCTCATCGGCCTTCACGACGCCGAACGTCAGGGTTTTGGTGTCTTGCATGACGGACCCGGCGGCCGGCTCCTGTTCGCAGACCTGCCAACTCCGGTCCGATACCTGCATGCGTTCCCGCAGGGACAGATCCCGGCTCTTGAGCTGGTAGATGCCCGCACGCTGTGCCGCGTCCTGCGCTTCTTGCAGGTTCTGGCCGGTGTAGTCGGGCACCGTGATGGTGTCGCCCTGGCTGCCGGATGCGTCGGACTCGCCGTCGGAGGCATCGGAGACGGATGTAGTGGCGGACGACTTCGTCTCGTCGTCGCCGTCCATCAGGTTGACGCACCCGCCGACGCGCAGCACGAAGGCGGCAATGACCGCGCAGCCGAGCCTGGCGTTCTTCTTGCCCTCCGGCGACGTCGACGCCTGGTTTCCCGTCATATGGCCCCCTGCCTTGCGACTGCACACTCCGCTGCGTGCATGGCCCTGCCCACGGTCGCGAGCCGCCGCCCGGCTGAAACCGGAGAGACAAGTGGTGTGAGCGTGAAGCGAGGTGAGCGCGGAGCCGAGCTCCTGCCGGAGGGCGAGGCCCCGCCGCTCCTCGGACGCGACGGAGCCCCTACCGCTTCAGGCCGGTCAGAAATTGCCGTTGGAGAGAATCTCGCCCTTGGCGTCGTAGATGGTGACGAGGCCGTTCTTGGATTGCTTCCAGTCGGCGAAGACGGAGGCGATCAGCTTGCCTTCGCTCTGGTGGGGGCCCACCATCCCGCCGGTGAAGTCGGTGTAGATGTCGACCGAGTCGAGGATGTCGTTCTGCTCGTCCGCGCCTTGGACTTTGGTGACGTGCCCGATGGCGGCCTTCTCGTTGGCGCTTCCGTTTTTCGCGACGAAGGCCTTGAACTGGTCGGCCGGTGACTTGCGGGCCGCCTCGGGCTTCTCTTCCGGCTCGGCCTCGGCCGGCTTCGCGTCGCCCTGCGCCTGCCCCTTCGCCGGTGCGATGGCGGCCTTGCCGGGCTTGCCGGCCTGGGGCTCCGCGTCGCTGCCACCCATGGCGGCGGCGATGACGCCGATGAGGACGAGCGCACCGAAGGCACCGCCGCATCCGATGCCGACCTTTGCGCCCGCGCTCTTCTTCTTGGGCGGTGGCGGGGCATACATGCCGGCCGGCGTCGGCGGCTGCTGTCCAGGCCGGCCCGGATACTGCTGGTTCATCTGATTCATCACGATCCCCCCAAGGTGTCTGGAACCGGGAGAGTAGCGAGTGATTGAACATCGAAATAGATGAAGTGAAGAACCTGTGATGATGTCGTGACCGAAATGGGTTGGCCCAGCACGGTGCGTGAGCGGGAACCTGGCGGTGCGACCGCGTCCGCCGACCGGGCCGCCTTCACCTCACCCGGGACGGCGGGAGGCGGAGACGCCACTCCCCGTACCGGCTTCGTGCCGCACCGCAGCCCTACCGCCCGGTACACCGATCGACCGATGCTTCGGTGGCCGAATTGCTGCATGCTGGTCCAACTGACCGAGCAATTGGTTGAATTCAGAAACATCCGCACGGGCGACCAGGCAGAAACGGGCAGGGCACGGCCCCCACCGCCGGTGAAGACCCCTCACACCGCTGGAGGATGGAGCCGCCATGCGACTTCGCGACGCCGCGCGGGCCGAGCCGCAGGTTCCAGGACCCCCGCCGGCCCCGTCTCCCCCGCCCGCGAGCGCACACCGCTCCCCGCCCGCCGACGGGCGCAGATGGCGTCCGTCGCTCACCCCTGCGCGGCCGCTCTGGTGGGAGAACCGCCGGGGCATGGTCTTCGACATCCTGGTCGCGCTGGGCTGCGCGCTGTTCCCCACTGTCCTCGTGGACGTCCAGGGGGAGTACCCGCTCGGGCTTCCCGCACCGGCCTACTTCACGCTGGCGGCCTTGACCGGGCTGGCAGTGGTGGTGCGGCGGCGTTGGCCGACGTGGCTGTGCGTGGCCGTGCTCCTGGCCCTCCCCGCCGAGGTCTGCTTCCCGGCGCTCACCGTCTGCCTGTACTCCCTGGCGAAATACGGTCGCAGCCGACGCACCCTGGCTGCGGTGTCCACGGTGGCGACCGCCGCCACCGGCGCCTACCTGCTCCTCACCGACCAGCGCGACCTCACCATCGAAGACCTGCTGTCCGGCATACCGCTGCTGGGCCTTCTGATGATGGTTCCCGTCCTGGCCGGCCTGTACGCGAGGGCGCGGCGGACGGTGGTGGAGAACCTGCGCGAGAAGGCCGAACGGCTGGAACGCGAGCAGCGCCTGCTGGCCTCGCAGGCCCGGATGGAAGAACGGGCCCGGATCGCGCGGGAGATGCACGATGTGGTCGCCCATCGGGTAAGCCTCATGGTCATCCACTCCGGAGCCCTGGAAGTCACCCCGGCGGACCGCGATCACACCACCCAGGCCCGGCTCATCGGCGAGATCGGCCGGCAGGCGCTGGACGAGTTGCGCCAGGTTCTGGGCGTCCTCCGCCTCGACGAGAGCGCGAAGCCGGCACCCCGCGCCCCGCAGCCGACCCTGAACGACCTGTCCAGGCTGGTCGACCAGTCGCGCGCCGCGGGCATGCGGATCGAACTGACCACGTCCGGCCCCTCCCGGCCGCTGGACGCGACCGCCGAGCGCACCGCGTACCGGCTGGTCCAGGAAGCACTGACCAACGCACACAAGCATGCGGGAGGCGCCGCCGCCCTCGTCCGGCTGCGGTACGTGCCCGACGAGCTGCACCTCACCGTGGACAATGAGGTGCCCAGCGCCCCGTCGACCGCACGTCTGCCCAGTGGTGGCCACGGCCTGGTCGGCCTCCGTGAGCGCGTCACCGTCCTGGGCGGAGTCTTCGAGGCCGGCCCGAGACCGGACGGCGGGTTCCGGGTCTCGGCCGTGATACCCACGAGGGAAGAAACACCATGAGCATTCGCGTCCTGCTTGCCGATGACGAGGACCTGGTCCGGTCCGGTTTGAGCATGATCCTGGAGGCCGACCCCGGCATCAGCATGGTGGCCGAGGCGGGCAACGGGGTGGAGGCCGTGCACCTGACCCGCCTGCACCGGCCCGATGTGGTGCTTATGGACATCCGTATGCCGGTCATGGACGGGCTGGCCGCGACCGTGGAGATCAACCAGTTGCCCTCCCCGCCCAAGGTGGTGGTCCTCACCACCTTCGATCTCGACGAGTACGTGCATGCGGCCCTGGAGGCCGGCGCGATGGGGTTCCTGCTCAAGAACACCCCGCCCCGCGACCTCGCCCGCGCGGTCCGGACCGTCCATGACGGGGATGCCATGCTGGCCCCTTCGGTGACCCGCCGGCTGATCTCCAACTTCTCCGCCCGCGGCACGTCGAGGGCCAACGACGCACGGCGCCGCACGTCCGTCCTGACCGAACGCGAGGGCGAAGTGCTGCGCCTGGTCGGCGAGGGCATGTCCAACGCCGAGATCGGCGGCCGCCTGCACATGAGCGAGTCCACCGTGAAGACCCATATGAGCCGGCTTCTCGCCAAACTCGAGTGCACCAACCGCGTCCAGGCCGCGATCCTCGCCCACGATGCCGGCCTCCTCGCGGCGTAGCGTGAGGCCTTGCCCGCGTTGCCCGCCTCCTCGCGGCGGGGCGTCAGGCGTCGCGCTTGTCCAGCAGATACAGGGCGCCCGCCATCGCGGCCGCCGCCCAGGCGCACAGCACCCCGAACCCGGCCCACGGGCCGAGGCCGCCCAGCATCGGACCGGGCTGCATGATCGCCCAGCCGGCGCTGCCGGGCACGAGGCTGCCGGGCAGGAAATGCCCGAGGCCGCTGAGCGCCGGGGCGGCCGCGAGCGTCGGCACCACGAAGATGAGCGTGAACATCACGACGATGCCGCCGACCGTGCTCCGGAGCGCGGCGCCGACCGCCAACGAGAGGACGGCCAGCGCACTCAGGTAGAGCCCGCCGCCGAGAACCGCCCGGACGACTGAGGGATCGGTGACCGAGCCGGAGACAGCGGGCGCGGAAGCGTACTCGACGGCGAAGCAGACGATGCTCAGCAGCTCCCCGGTGACCAGCACCAGCGCGGCCGTGACCAGGGCCTTGGCCGCCAGCCACGGCCCGCGCCGCGGTACGGCCGTCAACGAGGTGCGGATCGTCCCGGTGCTGTACTCGCTGCCGATGGTCGTCACCGCGAGGACCACGACGGCGAGCTGGCCCACCCCGTAGCCGATGTGACTGTTGATCACCATCTGGGAGATGGGCTGGGGGCCTTCCTTGTCGATGACCGTGGCCATGATGACGCTGATGCCGACAGATACGGCCGCGGTGGCGAGCAGACAGCACACGGTGGCACGGACGGTGCGGAGCTTGGCCCACTCGGACCGGATCAGCTGGGGGAAGGCGGGGCCGGGGGGAAGGGCGGACCGGTGCTCGGTCGCGGCGATGGTCAGGGACATGGGGCTACCTCCTGGGTCGGGATGGGGCTGCGGCGCGAATCAGGCCGGTGGCGGCGAGTCGGCGCGGTACTCCACGCTGTCCTCGGTGAGCTGCATGAACGCCGTCTCCAGCGAAACGCGCTGTCGCGACAGCTCGTGCAGCGCGGCCCCGCACGCCGCGGCGGCCGCCGATACCTGCACCGGGTCCAGGCCGGTGACCAGGAGCGCGCCTTCGTCGTCCGCGGTGACCTCCCCGCCGCCCTCCCGAAGTCTTCCGGCGAGCTGAATGGCCTGCGGGGAGCGGACCTTGACCATGTCCCGTGAACCGCCCGCGAGGAAATCCCGCACAGCGGTGTCGGCAATCAGCCTGCCCCGGCCGATCACGACGAGATGGTCGGCCGTCACCTCCATCTCGCTCATCAGATGACTGGACACGAACACCGTGCGGCCCTCCGCGGCGAGCCCCCTCATGAGAGTGCGGATCCAGCGCACGCCCTCGGGATCGAGACCGTTGACCGGCTCGTCGAAGAGCAGGACCTGCGGATCGCCGAGCAGAGCGGCGGCGATCCCGAGCCGCTGTCCCATCCCCAGCGAGAAACCGCCCACCCGCTTGTGCGCCGCCTTCGCGAGACCGGCGATCTCCAGGACCTCCGCCACCCGCCTGCGTCCGATCCCGTTGCTGTACGCAAGGCCCAGCAGATGCCCGTACGCAGTGCGGCCCGGATGGACGGCCTTGGCATCGAGCACCGCACCGACCTCGTTCATGGGGTGGCGCAGCTGGTGGAAGGGTTTGCCGTTGACCAGCGCACTGCCTGCTCCGGGGCGGTCCAGGCCCAGGAACATCCGCATGGTCGTGGACTTGCCCGCCCCGTTCGGGCCCAGGAAACCCGTCACCCGGCCGGCGTGCACGGTGAAGGACAGCTCGTCCACCGCCGGCTTCCCGCCAAAGCGTTTGGTCAGCCCCCTGGCCTCCAACATCCCGACGCTCACGAACCCACTCCGTTCCCGCACCACTGCGCTGGACTTCTCGTCCCCAGCACAGTAGGAACGCGGCCCCTCCCAGCGGATCGCCGGAAAGGCCGGACTCCGCCGCCCGATCGTCCCGAGGCGCGACCCGCCCGCTGCGACTTTCGACGGACCACCGGGTACGCCGGGCGAGGGACACCACCAGGGGCGCGCCCGGCCACCGTTCCCCGCGCACGCGCCGAACCCGTTACCGCGCCCCGCGGCGCCGACTCCGCCCCCCTCGACGCGAAGGCACCTATAGCAGTCAAATCGCCCTACGACAAGGCCGGCTGAGCCCGGAGAGGAGTGCGCACACCCCTCACCCGCCCCCCTAGGAAGCAATCGCATGAGCTTTATCAGCGAAGGAATGTGCGCCACCGTGCGTCAGTGAATAGTCTTCTTTCTCAAGTCAGCACTTCATGAACGAAGTTGACAGTCAGCTTGCGAAACTCATGCATCCCCACGTACAGGAGATTCCGGTGATTGCCCCTCAAGGTCGCATCGGGCTTTCGCCTGGGCACGAGAAGGCACCACAGCACGGACCGGATCGCCTTGCGCACGGTGAGGTACTGCTTCCCCCACCCGAGAAGACTGTGGCGGGACGGCCGTGAGACGCCAGCCGGCATTCGACCGGCATCCGGCGCGGGACGACTCCCGGCTGCGCGCAGTGGTGGAGGACGCCGCGATGGGCAGATGGGAAGGCGCGCGCGAACTGCTGGCCGCGACCGGCGCCGACTGGGACCGCCGTATCTTCCGTCTCCAGGTGCTCGCCCGCGCCGGGGCACGGCTCACCTTCGCCGACACCTGGGCGCAGGCCGAACCCCGTTCCCCGCACGCCCTGGCCCTCCTCGCCACCGTCCAGGCCCTCCGCTCGATGGCCCTCCCACGGGGGCAGGGCAGCGGCTCGGAGATGGAAGAGGCGTGGCAGAGCTGCCATGCCGCCGGCGATGTCCTGCCGGCCGATCCGACGCCGTACGTCGTCATGCTCGCCCTGCTGCGCTACCACTCCCCCGACCGCGACCGGCAGTGGCGGGAGACGATGCAGAGCGTGTGGCAGGAGGTCGAGGAACGTGACCCGTGGAACAGGGAGGCGCACCACGAGCTCCTCACCTACATGTTCCCCGACTGGCACGGCGTGGCGGGCGAGATGTTCCACTGGGCGCAGGAACGGTGCGCCCATGTCCCCCGTGGGATGCCGCTGCACGTCCTGCCGCTGGTCGCGCTCGCCGAGTCGCACCGCACGCGGATGAAGAAGGAGGGGCACCGCTACGGCCTGACGGTCCATCCGTGGACGGACAACCCGTCGACCCAGCAGGCGTGGGTGAACTGGTGGACGTACCGGGCTCCTTCCATGCCGCACGCCGCCTTCCACGACGACGCCAACTACCTGGCCCACGCGATGTCCTTCGCCAATCAGCACCGGGCGGCGGCCGAGGTGTTCGACGCCATCGGCCCGTACGCCACGGATGTGCCGTGGAGCTACTGCGGAGACGCTCAGCAGCTCTTCACCCGCCATCGGAAGTGGGCGGTCAAGGGGTCCGCACCGTAGCGCCGCCCCGACGCCGAGCAGACCGATGTTGTGCCGCAATGCACCGCGCCACCACTAGGAGAGGCCCCAGCCATGCCATTGGACATGCCAAGCGTCACGCAGACCGAGGAGGAACGCCTCGCCGAACTCGGCATCACCCAGACGTTGGACCGCTCGATGTCCGGGCGGCAGAACTTCGCCGTCTCGTTCACCATCATCAGCATCCTGTCCGGCTGCCTGACCATGTACGGGTTCGGCATGAACACCGGCGGGCCGGCCCTGATCATGTGGGGCTGGGTCCTCGTCGGCCTGATGACCCTCTTCGTCGGCCTGGCCATGGCCGAGGTCTGCTCCTCCTATCCGACCTCCGCCGGCCTCTATTTCTGGGCGCACAAACTCGCCCCGCAGAAGTCCGCTCCGGCCTGGGCCTGGTTCACCGGCTGGTTCAACACGCTCGGCCAGGTGGCCGTCACCGCGGGCATCGACTTCGGCGCCGCGTCGTTCCTCAATGCCTACCTGAACCTTCAGTTCAGCTACGCCGCCACTCCCGCCCACACCATCACGCTCTTCGGTGTGATCCTTCTGCTGCACGCCGTGGTGAACACCTTCCGCGTGCGCGTCGTCGGCTTCTTCAACACCATCTCGGTGTGGTGGCATCTGATCGGCGTCGTGGTGATCGTCGGCGCCCTGCTGATCATTCCCGACAAGCACCAGTCCCCTGGATTCGTCTTCACCGAGTTCGTCAACAACACCGGCTGGGGCTCGGCGGTCTACGTCGCGCTCATCGGTCTCCTGATGGCGCAGTACACCTTCACCGGCTATGACGCCTCCGCCCACATGACGGAGGAGACGAAGAATGCCTCGGTCGAGGGGCCGAAGGGGATCGTCCGCTCGATCGTCGTGTCCTGGGCGGCCGGATTCGTGCTGCTCTTCGGCCTGACCTTCGCGATCCAGTCCTACACCGGGGCCCTGGATTCGGACACCGGTGTGCCGCCGGCGCAGATCTTCCTGGACGCACTGGGCGCGAGCACCGGCAAGCTGATGCTGCTCGTCATCATCGGCGCCCAGCTGTTCTGCGGTATGGCTTCGGTGACCGCGAACTCCCGCATGATCTACGCCTTCTCCCGCGACGGGGCGCTGCCGTTCTCCTCCGTCTGGCACAAGCTCCACCCGGGGACCCGCACCCCGACCAACGCCGTGTGGCTCGCCGCCGGCGGTGCCTTCCTCCTCGGTCTGCCGTACCTGTTCAACACGACCGCGTACGCCGCTGTCACGTCCATCGCGACGATCGGCCTCTACATCGCGTACGTGGTGCCCACCCTGCTGCGGCTGCGCCAGGGGGAGGACTTCCGGCGCGGTCCCTGGCACCTGGGGCGCTGGTCCAGGCCCGTGGGTCTGATCGCGGTCAGCTGGGTCGTGATCATCACTGTGCTGTTCATGCTGCCCCAGCTGAACCCGGTGACCATCGAAACGTTCAACTACGCGCCCATCACCGTGGGTGTGGTGCTGGTCTTCGCCGGCACCTGGTGGCTCGTCTCCGCCCGCAAGTGGTTCCTCGACCCGCGCCACCCGCGGAACAACCCGTCGCAGACGCCGGTACCGGAACGGGCCTCCACTCCGTAGCGCCTGGCCCGACCCCGCCGGCCGACGGCCCGCCGCCCCGTCCCAGGGCACTCCCCCTGGACCGGGCGGCGGGCCGTACCCATGAAGGACCTTCTGCCGTCATCGAGGTGGCGGCCCTGCCGACCGTCCCTCTCAGCCGCGCCACGACAAAACGCACCGGGGGCGCTCACCCCAACCCCGGCCGGGAGAGCAGGTCGAGCCCCCTCACTCGCCCCAGATCTTGCGGTAAGCCTGCCGGTAGCCCTCGGAGTCCCAGGACAGTGCGCCGCCGCTGTTGGCCGCGGTGGCGATGTGGACGGGGGCGACATACCCGCTGTCCGGGGCGCCGGTGAAAGCGCGGTTGAACTCGTCGATGATCTGCCAGCCCTGTTCGGAGAGGGGCTCGGGCACGGTGGCGGTCTGGAACTCCTTGCCGTTGACGCGCTGGAAGGCCGACGGGTCGCCGTCACCGGCACCGATGTTGAAGGGGGCGCCGGCGCCGTCCTTGCCCGCGGCGCGCAGGGCGGGCGCGGCATGCTGGAAGTACAGGTCGTTGATGGCGGCGGAATAGGTCCACTTGCGGCCGAAACGGGACAGCAGCGAGCGGACTTCTTTGATGGAGCGGCTGTTGACCTGGGGAATGGGCATGTGGGTGTAGCTCAGCAGCTTGGTGCCGGAGCAGGTGGCGAGTTCCTTCTTGATCAGGTCGGACTTGCGCTTCGCGAAGGGTACGGAGGCGTCGGTGAACAGGACGACGCCCGCGCGGCCGTGGGAGCGGGCGATGATCCAGTCGGCGCTGATCTTCGCGACGTCCTCGACCCGGGAGGTGATGTTGCTGAAGAGCTGCGGATCCTTACTGGGACCGGGAGCCGCCGTGGCGTGCCAGCCGATCAGCGGGATTCCCGCCGCATGGGCCTTTTTGACCTCCTCGGGGGCTGCCCCGGGATCAAAACCACTGATGACGATGCCATCCGGCTTGAGGCGGATGGCCTGCTGGAAGGCGGCCCGGAGACCGGCGGGCGTGCCCTGCCCGTTGAGGGTGCGGGAGTGCCACCCGACGATCTTGGCGGCCTCCTGGACCCCTTGGGCGACCCCGGCGACGCCAGGGTTGGTCAGGGTCTGGGCGATGTAGACGACGCTCTTGCCGTGGACGGCCTCGGGCCCGGTAGTGGGGCCTCTCCAGGGGGCGTTGACCGCTTCAGCCTTCTTGACGGCTTGTTCGGCCCTGGAGAAGGCAGCAGGGCATCCGGGCTTGTCGGAGTTCCTGTGGGACGCGGTGGTGCCGACGCCGGGTTCGCAACCGGTGGCGGCCAAGACCAGGAGCGCAGCGGCTGTCACGACCGCCTTGCGGGTGGGGTGCACGGGTCTCCTCGCAGGGCAGGATGAGGATACGGGTTGGGGTGGGGGGAGACAGGTTACGGGTGTCGATGTCCCGGGCGGCAGCCACCTTCGACAGGCACGGCCACGCCGCCGGCACCGGGCCCGGTGAGAATCAATTCGGCCGCCGCACTGCTCCCCTCCGGACAGTGGCACATCGCCCACGCGGCCCGCACGGCCCACCACAAGGGATTAACGGGCCAAACATGACAAAGAGTTGAATACCTTTTGGCCATTGGTCGTCATGTGTTGCCTGTGCGTGCACAAGCGGTAATGTTCACGGCCGGTCGGGCATGTGGCGCAAACTTTTCGCTCTCATTTGTGGGCGGACTTCGCGAGCATCACATTCCCCCCGTCGTCGGCGGTCGGCAACAACACCACCTCGGTCACCGCTCAGGAGAAGTCGTAAGGAGGCCTGGGTGTCTGTGGACGCAGTGGACCCGCCACACGAACCGGACCCGTCCAGGCGTCCACCGTCGAAGCCGCGGTTCCGTGAGCAGGCGGGCGCCCTCCTGGACCGATGGCCGTTCCGGCGCAAGCTCAACGTTCTGGTGATCGCGCCCGTCGCCGTCGTCGGCGTGCTGCTGGCCATCGGCGTCAACACCCAGGTGGAGAAGGCCCGGGACGCCGGCCGGAGCGCGGAGCTGGTGCGCGACAGTGAGCAGGTCACGAGGCTGATCAACGACGTACAGGCCGAACACCGGCAGGCGCTCCTGCTGTCCGTGGAGCAGGAGTCGGCCCGGCCCGGCGCCGCCCTGCCGCCCACCACCGCCTACCGCCGGACCCAGCGGGACACCGATGAGCAGGTCACCGCCGTGCGTTCCGCGTTCGGGGCGGGGCTGCCGGAGGACGAGGCGCGGGCCCTCCAGTTCATCCGGGGCCTCACCGTGCTGCGCGACAAGGTCGAACGGGGCTCGGTTCCGGCCGCGAGCATCGATCCCGCGTACGCTGCCGCCGTCGGCTACCTGATCGACGGCATCGGCCTGGACCGCTTCGCCGGCACCACGTCGTCCTCGGTCACCCGTCTGCTCGACACGGTGCTGCGCGCCGACGCCGCCCACGCGGCCTACGAGAGCGGGGTGTTCTCCGCCCAGACCCGGGATGCCAACGCGCTCACCGAGTACACCCGTGCGGTCGGCGCCCACAAGCTCTACGAGGAACAGGCCGCCCGTTTCGGCAGGATCGCCGACCCGGAACAGGTCCTGCGCCTCGGCGGGATCGCCCGGGAGGCCGAGGAGAACGGCATCGAGGCCCGGTTCGCGGAGCTCCAGATCGATCCGGGCTCCCTCCAGGGCCAGACCCCGCAGCAGCTGCGCAAGGCGATCGCCGCCGGAACCCGGCAGGCCGAGGCCCGCCTCGACATCACCAGGTCGCTGATCGAGCAGATCGCCACCCGGGCCGACGGTCTCTCCCGGAGCGCCCTGCACAACGCGCTGGCGATGCTCGGCGTCGCCCTGCTCGGCTTCGCCTGCTGGCTGGCCTTCTCCGTCCTGGCCCGGCGCTCGGTCCTTCGTCCCCTGGCGGCCCTGACCGGCGCCGCCCAGCAGGTGGTCGACGTGGCCGGCGGGGAACTCGCCAAGATCGAGGACGACGAGTCGACGGAGCGCACTCCGCTGCGGCCGCGGCCGATCCCCGTCCCGGTCCACGACGAGATCGGCGACCTGGCCGAGGCGTTCAACCAGGTACAGGTCACCGCCGCGGCGCTGCTGGAGCGGCAGGTGGTCAGCCGCCGCAACGTCGCCGAGATGTTCGGCAACGTCGGACGCCGGGTCAGCAACCTCACCTCACGCCAGCTCATGCTGATCGACGCCGTGGAGCGCGAGGAGACCGACCCCGACGTCCTGGAGCGGATGTACCGCATCGACCACATCGCCGTACGCCTCCAGCGCAACGCCGACAGCCTGCTGCTGCTCGCCGGCATTCGCGACCCCGAAGTGCACGCCCGGCCGACCACCCTGGTCAACGTCATTCGGGCAGGGCTCGGCCAGATCGAGGGATACCAGCGGGTCTCCCTGCGGTCCGAGACAGAGGTCACCGTCGCGCCCGACATCGTCGACGATGTGACGCTGATGCTCGCCGAACTGCTGGAGAACGCGGTCTCGTTCTCCCCGTCCGCCACACCCGTCGAGGTGGTCGTCCGTCCCGGCACCGACATCACCGCGGACGGTGGCGCCCTGATCGAGGTCATCGACCATGGCCTCGGCATGAGCGCGGAACGCCTCGACGAGGAGAACGCCAGGCTGGTCCGCCGGGAACGGCTCGACCTCGTACCGACCAAGGTCCTCGGCCTGTTCGTGGTCGGCAACCTCGCCCGGCGCTCGGGCATACGGGTCACCCTGAGCCGTACGCCGGGCGGCGGGGTCACCGGCACCGTCTGGCTGCCCTCCACGCTGCTGCTGGCCGTGCATCCCGCCGCCACAGCGGTCCCCGCCTCTGCCCCGGCCCGGGGCGCGGACGTGGACACGGACGTGAAGAGGGACGTGGATGCGTACGTGGGCCCGGACGTGGCCGAGACCGAGGCTGAGGCCGCGTCCACAACCGAATCCGGGTCCGGGACGGAGCCCAAGTCCGAGTCCGAGACAGAGTCCGCACCAGAGCAACCGGCGACGCCCGAGCAGGAGCCCCGCGCTCCCGAGCCCGGGGCCACGCCCGCCTCCGCCGCTCCCCTGCCGGTGCGGGCCCCCGCCGCCACGCTCCCACGGCGGCCGGCGGCCGCGTCTCCGCAAGGCGAGCTCCCCCGGCGCCTCCCGCAGCGCACGGACGCGGACCGGGCAGCTCCCGTGCCCGAGCCGCGCCCGGCACAGTCCGGCCGGCCGCTGCGACGGCGGGTACGGGGTGCGACGCTCGACATGACCACCCCAACGGCCGACCGTGGGGTCCAGTCCGTGCGCCGGCCTGCCGACGCCGACGCGGTCCGTACGGAGCTCGACGAATTCGAGGCCGCCGTACGCAGGGCAGAGCAAGAAAGTGCCGCTGCCCCGAGGGACCCAGCGCCCTCACCACACCAGCACCCCCGGAAGGAGTCGGGCAGTGACGACGCCGACAGGTAAGAGCAGTTCCGAGCGGGAGGAGCCCACCGATCTGACAGCCGCCGCGGCCGACTTCACCTGGCTGCTCGACCGGTTCGCCACCCAGACCGCCGGTGTCGTCGACGCCATCGCGGTGTCCTCCGACGGCCTGCTGATCGCGGTCTCCCAACTGCGCGAGCAGGCCGACTCCGAGCGGCTCGCGGCGATCGTGTCGGGCATCACGAGCCTGGCCGCCGGTGCGTCCGGCAACTACGGACTCGGCGGTCTCAACAAGGTCATCATCGATCTGGAGGGCGGCCATGTGCTGGTGTCCTCCATCGGCTGCGGCGCCGTCCTCGGCGTGGTGACCTCGAAGGAGGCGAAGCTCGGCAACATCGCCTACGAGATGACCCTCTTCGCCAACCGGGCCGGGAGCGCGCTCACCCCCCAACTGGTGCTGGAGCTGAAGAAGAGCGCAGGCGCCGCACCGGCGCGCTGACCCGTCCCACACTGCGGAGTCGGTCCCACACCGCGGAGGCAGGGCAGGCGCTGAGAAGAGGAGCAAGATGGCCGCCGGTGAACCAGGACCGGACGAGGGCGGGGGTCCCCCCTGCTCATGGGCGTCCCCCCGCTCGAGCGAAGCCGAGAGTGGGGGAGGAGCCGAGAGCTTGGGGGAGGGCAGCGCCCCGGATCCGACGGAACCCGTCGGCCGCGCTCCCGCGATCCGGCCTTTCCTGCTGACCGCCGGCCGGGTGGCGGGGGGCGGCGCCGGCCCCCCGCTCCCGGTCGAGGCCCAGGTCGTGGCGACCTCGTCCGGGCTCTCCGCCCTGGGCTCGCTCGCCTTCGAACAACACGACATCGTCGCCGCCTGCCGACGGCCGCAGTCGGTGGCGGAACTGGCTGCCCGGCTGCGCCTGCACCTCAACGTCGTCCGGGTGCTGGCGGAGGACCTGTGCACCGCCGGACATCTGGCGGTGCACGTCCCGGACGCCGGCACAGCCCAGGACATCTCCGTACTGCGAAGGGTTATCGATGGCCTCCGTACCGTCCCCGACTCACGGGAGGCACTCCGTGACAGCGGTTGAACAGCCGCCGGTACCGGTCAAGTTGGTCATCGCCGGCGGCTTCGGCGTCGGCAAGACCACGGCCGTAGGGGCGATCTCCGAGATCCGGCCACTGACCACGGAAGCCGCCATCACCGAGGTCGCGGCAGGCGTGGACGATCTCTCGCACACCCCCGCCAAGACCACCACCACGGTCGCCATGGACTTCGGCTGCCTCACCATCGACCCGACGCTGAAGCTCTATCTGTTCGGGACGCCGGGGCAGGACCGGTTCGGGTTCATGTGGGACGACGTGGTCGAGGGCGCTCTCGGCGGCCTGGTGATCGTGGACACCCGCCGCCTGGACGACTGCTACGCCGCGGTGGACTACTTCGAGCACAAGGACATCCCGTTCGCCGTCGCCGTCAACGCGTTCGACGGTGCGGTCCACCACAACCTCGACGAGGTGCGGTGGGCGCTGGACGTCTCCGCACACGTACCGCTGATCGTCTTCGACGCACGCCACACGGGCTCGGTCCGGGACGCCCTGCTGGTCGTCCTCGAAGTCGCCCTGTCCCGCGCGGAAAGCTCCGCACGGAGCTGACTCCCCGGCCCCCTTCCGGTACCTGCACTTCCCCTGGCGAGGTCCACGCCGTACCGCCGTACGGCCGTGGGCGGCGGGAGGGTATCCGATGACGGCTGCCCGCTCCCCCCTTTTGAGCATCATCGCTGAATCGATTCGTTTGCCCAGTGCAAACGTTAGCGTGACCCGTGCCCCAGCAGTCTCGGGTGCCGCAGTGTCCGCGCAGCGTCACGCACTCCAGGAGGCATGATGAAATCTCACGCACGGAATTCCCAGGCACCATCCAGTCGTGGCCGGCTGATAGCTGCTGTGGTCGCTCTTGTCGCGGTCGTCGCCACCGTGTCCGTGTGGCTCTCGCAGAGAAACAGCTCGGCCGGCGAGGCGGTCTCCGCCCATCTCCCGTCAGCGGAGGCCGGACCGGCAGCACCGCAGACGTCCAACACGGGCGCAGTCACCGCGTTGGACAAGACCTTCCTCACCAAGGTCCGGCAGGCCGGACTGTGGGAGATGCCGGCGGGCCGGCTCGCCCAGACACACGCATCGAACGAAGCGATCAAACGGGCCGGCATGCATCTGCTCGACGGACACAGCAAACTCGATCAACTGGTCCGTGAGGACTCCGAGGCGCTGAACGTCCCCATCCCCGATGAGGCAACCGCCGAACAGCAGGGCTGGGTGAACCAGTTGAAGAAGGCCCGGGGCCGCGCCTTCGACCAGCTTTTCGTGGACCTGCTCCGTGCGTCCCACGGCAAGGTGTTCATCACCATCGGCGAAGTCCGCGCCTCCACCAAGAACACCCTGGTCAGGCGACTGGCAACGCAAACCAACAACACCGTCCAGGACCACATGGACGTCCTGGAGGACACCGGCCTCGTCACGGACGCCACCCTCGACGACGTCGCCTCCGCCATTCCCGAATAACGGTCCGCCCCACCTGCTCGACGAGGCATCCATCTCGGCGACGAACGGCTCAAGGACACAGTCGGCAGGGCCCGCTGCGTCCGCCCCCTCACATTTCCCCCTCCCCGCGCTCTTTGCTCTGCGCAAAGCTTGTCAAGCGTGCGCCCGACCGAGGTAGAAATGAGCATGATCGAGCGCGAGGGGAGAGCGTCGGACATGGGCGATGTCGATGCGGTGACCCGGGCGGTGCTGACGGCCTCCCGAGTGCTGGTCAGCGTGTCCGCACGCTCACTGGCCGCAGCCGAGGACAAGGCCACGCTGCCCCAGTTCCGCCTGCTGGTCGTACTGTCCGTGCACGGCGCCACCAACCTGTCCGCGCTGGCCGAACTCCTCGGGGTCAACCCCTCCACCGCGATGCGCATGATCGACCGGCTGATCGGCGCCGGCTTCGCGAACCGGCAGGCCAACCCGGGCAACCGGCGCGAAACCCTGATCCAGCTGACGGAGGACGGACGCCGCATCGTCGAAGAGGTCACGGCCCGTCGCCGGAAGGAGGTCGCGGCGATCGTCGCCCGCATGGACCCCGCACAGGGCGCGGCGCTGGTGGATGCCCTCACCGCATTCACCGAGGCGGCCGGCGAACCGGCCGTACCGTCGACCGGTCACCATGCGTACCCATTGGGCTGGACCGAACCACCAGCCCTCTGACCAGCGGGAATTCGGAGCGGCGTGCCGCTGTCTGCCCCTCCCCATGATGCCCCTGGTGGGCTCGTTCACGGCGAACGAGCCCAAGCCGAGCCTGCCGGAGTGGAGCGTCAGCGCGCCGCGAGGTTCGCGAGCAACTCGGCGGCGGGCTTCGGGTGGACGAGCCAGCGCAGGTGGCTCCCTTCGAGGGTCCGCACCTCAAAGGGGTTGTCGGGTGTGAGCGCGTCGGCTTCGCGGATCATCCGGTCCTGCATGGCGAGCGGAATGCTGGCATCGTCGGCCAGGCGTACATAGCTCTTGGGAATCCGCCCCCAGGTCGCGGCCTGGGCCCGGTCGGCAGACGTACCGACATCGAGGTTCTCGTCGGGCTGGAAGGTGTTCAGGAACGTACGGAACTCATCATCGGTGAGGTCGGCGGCGAAGGCTTGCCGGAACGCGGCGAGCACCGCCGGGTCAGCGGTCCGGAAGTTGGTCCGGAGCACGCCGAGTTCGGCCGGGTTCCCGGCGACCGCCGGAGCGAAGGCACCCGGGTCGACGTCCGCCATCTCCGGCTCGGCGTAATAGTCGCCGACGTCCAGGTCGACCGGGCACCAGGCGGAGACGTAAGCGAGCCGGTCGACCAGCTCGGGCCGGGTGTTGCCGACCGCGGTGATCGTGCTGCCACCCCTGCTGTGGGCGACGAGGATGACCGGCCCGTTCCGCTTCGCCCGTTCGAGGACTTCGATCACATGGGCAACATTGTCGGCGAGCGTGACTCCCTTGATGCTCCCCGGTTCCGCGGCGAGCGCGTGGAGATCCTGAGGCGCCTGGTATGCCGCGGGGAAGGACGCCGCGAACCCGTGGCCCGGAAGGTCGACCGCAACCGAGCGGTGCCCGAGGAGGGCGAGCTCGGCCTGGAGCGGCGCAAACGAGAACGAATTCGCGAAGGCCCCGTGAACAAGAACAAATGTCGGCAGATTCTGCATACCTCAGCCTCCACCAGAACGATCTCAGGAGCAAGATCAAGTCCTCTGGGGCCCGTCTTCAACAGCACCTGCGCACAGCCCTGCTGGAAGAATCCGTGTCCCTCGCCCCGGCCCGGGCCGGCCACACCGCCGCCCTGACCACATGATCGCGGACAGCGCATACGGCTCTCACGGCTTCCGCCACCACTCCCTGCGGCGACGCGACACGGCCACCCGATACGAGAGGACCGCCACCTCCTACGAAGCAGCGGTCACACTCGCCGCACTCCTGCTCCGGGCAAGATCCGTTTGAAGACGGACTCCAGGGGGCTGCCGCCGTCGGGCCTGCGACGGCGGCAGTCCTCCCCGCGGGTTTCAGCCCTCGCGGGGGGAGAAACCGCCGTCGGCGTCCCCGCGGGCCGTGCAGTCCGTGTCGCGGTAACGGTCGACGAAGGTGCCGGTGAGGCCGGTGAACGCGTCGTACGCATGGTCCAGGGGCAGGTCCTTGCTCACCCTGAACCGCAGCTGCACGTGGACGGACTCACGGGGCTTCAACGTCTTCGGGCCGGGGATGGTGCCGCCGGCGTTTCCGCCGGCCTGGCGCAGCGTCTTCCAGGCGCGCTGCGAGGCGTCCCAGTACTGCAGATCGCCGTACGGGCTCAGGTCGCGTTCGCCCTCGTTGTAGACATAACTGCCCAGCTTGCCGCTGAGTTCGAACGACTTCAGCTCCTTCGCCGAGACGTTGGTGAGCGTGGCGGTGTAGGTCGTCCAGTGAGTGCCCAGAGTGATCGACTTGGGTATGCCGAACGAGCGGCCCACTAAGTAGTTGTGGTACTGCCCGGTGTCGAGGTCGGAGCACTTCGGGATGTCCGCGGCAGCGGCCGCCTGGGAGGCGGGCGCGGCGGCCACCGCCACGGGGAGCAGGGCGGCCGTCGCGGCCAAGACCGACAGGGCGCGGCGCAGTTTCATGAAGATCTCTTTCCCGGTTCTTCGGACCCTTGGAGCCTTTGTTTCCCGTGTCATCGAGTTCTCAGGCCGTGGATCCTTGGGTTATCAGGTTCTTGGAGAAAGGGTGGGGCTTACGCGGTGACGTCCGTGGCACCCGGACCGGCCACGCCCTTCCGGCGGCGCACGCCGATGACCACACCCGCGCCGACCACCGTCGCGGCTCCGCCGGCGAGAGCGATCTCCGGGAGCGCGGACGAGGAACCGGTCGCGGCGAGATGGGCGCCGCCCTGCGGGCTGAGGCCACCGGTGGAATCGGAACCACCTGTACCGCCGCCGGACGCGGCGTTCTGGCCGGGCTCGGCCGTGCCACCCGGCTTGCCCGGCTCACCCGGCTTGGTGGTCGGGTGCTGCGTCGGCTTCGCGCCCGCGGGGAGGATGGTGAAGTCGTACCAGGCTTCCTTGGCCGAACCACAGGAACCGTCGCGGTTGCGGTAGTCGCCGGCGGCGAGCGCGTACCCGGCGCCGGGCTTGGCGTCCTTGACCACGCGGGTGCGCAGTTGGAGCGTGATGGTGCTGTGCGGTCCGACGGCAAAGAAGCCGAACAGGTCGTCGGGCGCCGCGTCATGGAAGGTCTTCCACCGCCCCGTCTTGGCGTCGCGGTATTCGGTCTCCAGCTCCCAGTACGGCCGGTCGACATCTTCGGCGGAGGACACGAGCAGGAAGGGCTGGACCTCCCCCAGGGACTTGCCGGTGGTGTTGGTGAGCGTCATGGAGAAGGGGGTCCAGGCGCCGCCCGCAGTCAGCTGGGGCGGCAGTCTGTGGACGGCCACCTGTAACTGGCCGGACTCGAACGCGCAGGACTGACCCGCATCATCGGCATCACCGGGGGCCTTGCCTCCACCGGTGGCACCACCCGCGCCGGTGGTCCCCGCAGCGGTCCTTTCGGCGGTCCCGGCGGCTTTCGGCGGCTTCCCCGGGCCGGGACGGGCGGCCCCGTCGCGGTCCTGGGATGCCGAGCCGCCGGCAGCGGCTTCGCCCGGGCGCCGCGGCTCGTCCGGGTTACCCGTTCCGCCGCCGCTCGTTGCGGAATCCGCCGGCCGGTCCGCCGGTGTCGCGGCATCGGGGGAGGCGGGGGAGACGGGCGTGCGGGGACCGGCCTCGGACACCGGTTCCGTTGCGAACGAGGCGGCGGGCGCGGCCAGTACGGCGGTGGGCGCTATCACGGCAGCCGCTGCGGCGGCCGTCAGGGCGCGGCGAATCTTCATTCAGCAGACCTCTCGGATCCCAAGTGCCGCCTGGGCGGCAGAGGTTGACGTTCGTCATGGTCAGGCCGTGCATGACGCATGGTGTGCGTGAGTGCGCTTGCAGACATGCGTACATGTGCACACCTGCGCCCCGTGCAAGACGGCTCGCACTGCGAAAAGGTTGCACCCTCAAGTCACCGCAGTGGCGCATAAGGTGGGAGGTATCCTCGTATTTCCGTTAGGGTCCAGGTGGGGCGATACGCCGCCATGAACTCACTGACCATGAACTGAACATGAGTGGGAGTTGCTCACCCCGCTGATACCGTGGGCCGTCACCAAACGGCCTCGGGTGGCAGGCCGCCAGGTCAGCAAGGGGATTGGCCTAAAGATCCGCCCCGGCATCTCGCGGCGTGACCTGCCGGAACGCTATGGGCCGTGGCAGACGCTCTGCACCCGCTTCCGCCGCTACGCGCTCGACGGCGTGCCCACCCGCGCTCTGCAGCAGATTCAGACCCAGTCAGGCGGACGCCTCCTGTGACATCGCGCAGCCCGTTACGACGAACACCACTCGGGCGACTCGCCCCAGGCCAATCTCCAGAGTCCCTTCAACACGCCCGAGCCACACACCGTCTTCACCCGCTGGAGCCTGTGACCGAGGCCGCTGGTTGACCTTGCCCCTGGGAGAAGCCACAGCATCAGTGGGCCAACTGAAGTGGCCGGCTCGCGGAGGAGCGAGGATGAACATCGAGAGCCACCAGCTGCGTTTTCGGGAGTTGCTTCGCGAGGCCGACCACTACCGTCTCGCCCCCAAGGTCAGGAAGACCGAACCGGCTTCCCAAAACGCCACGGCCGGCGCCTGCCGGCCCTTTCGCCTGCGCTTGCTGCCCCGGCGCTGGGGATCACCACGGCAGAAGAGGCGTATGCACCCCTCGGGCCCGGCGACACCCCCCGACCCCACCCCCGACCCCGCCCCCGCGTCATCCCCTCGACGGGAGACGGTGGTGGGTGGGACCTGGAGGTCAGCGGCCCTCTTGCAGGATCGCGAGCATCAAAACGGGGGCTGAGCGGACGGGGCCCGGCCCGGTGTCCCGGCGAGTGGGATGCCGGGACACCGGGCCGGGGGTCCCCTCACCCCTCTCAGCCCGTGTGGACCTTCAATGCCGTCCGGACGGCGGATTCGAGGGCGCCTTCGATCCAGGCGGGCTTGATGGACGTGTGGTCCCCCGCGAAATGCAGCGGCCCTTCGGATGCGGGGACGTCGGGGAACAGTTCCGTGTGCTGGCCGGGGAAGAGCACGGAAGCCTCGCCGTAAGCGTAGTGGTCACGCATCCACGACTGGGTCTTGCACTTGTTGGTGAAGAAGACCTCGCACCGGCGGCCGAAGACAGCCTGCACTCCGGCGAGCGCGCGCAGATACCGCTCCTCGTCGGCGAAGGCGTCCCATTTGAGGGCGTCGTCGGACCAGCTGTAGGAGGCGAGCATGATGCCTCCGTCGCTGCCCTCCAGAGGGTGCGCGTGCTCGAAGTACATGAAGCGGTTGGCGTTGTCGCTCACGGAGCCGCCGCCACGGACATGGGCGGCATCCGGTTCGCCGCTCACGACGGGCCGGAAGACGGCGAAGCACTTCTTGAGTTCGTCGGGGATCGTCACCCCCAGGGCCTTCACGGACTTGTGCGCGCCGAGGTACTTGCCGTGCTTGACTCCGCCCGCCTTGTACTTTTCGTAGAGCTTGTCCTCGATGGAGTTCAGCGCCGCCTTCCACTGCGCCTCGGTGAACTCCCACCACCGTTGGGAGAACTCCAGCAGCACCTTGGTCGCGGCGTCGTAGTGCAGTTCCGTGATGGCCCGGCGCTTGCCGTAGGTGAGCGGAGGGTCGAAGGTGACGTGGCGCAGTCCGGAGAAGGGGACGGTGATGATCGCCTCGTCACCCTCGAAGACCTCCGTGACGCCCCCGTCGCCGGTCTGGCAGTCCTCGGAAACGGTGTGCACCCTGACCTTGCCGCCGTGGTGTTCGACGCGTAAGGCGCGCCTGTCGAGCCGTACCTTCCCCTTCACAGGCGCGTACAGCGCGTCGGCGAGCAGCGCGGTGCCGCCCTTGATCTCCCAGAACTTGGTCTTGGGGTCGATCAGCGCGGCGGACAGGAAGCTGTGCGTGAAGGAGAGGTGCAGCCGGGAGGTCAGGTTCTGGACGGTGCCGATGAGGTCGATGGTCCTGGTGTCGAGCCTGGCGGCTTCGGTGAGATAGCGGTACATGGACCAGTGGCCGTACTTCTTGAGAACCTCGGCCCATCCGTCGACGAGGGCCGTCCCCTCCTTGCCCCGGATGAGCCGGTGTGCGGGTTCGAGGGCGTGCGCGAGGATGGCGGAGGCGGTCTTCGTGCGGTTGGGGCCCGTGACACCAAAGGTGCCGTTGATCTTTTCGGGGTTCTTCTCGTAGTCGGCACGGCGCATGTGGATGCCATTGACGTGGATCCAGGTGCGATTGGCCTTCTTCGTCGGGTTGTCGACCTCCACGTCCACCAGGTAGAACTCCTGGAGCGCGAGGTCGAGCTTCTTGATCAGTGCCATGAGGAGCGGGTGGCTGTCGGGCAGCCGCATGGCCCCGGCTTCGGCGTACTGCTTGGGGTCGGCGAAGGGCTGCTCCCCCTTCTCGTGGCCGCCCTTGCGGAACGTCTTGATTCGGCCGCCGACGCGGTTGCCGTTGGCCTCGATCACAACGACATCGTGGCCCGACCGGTTGAGCAGGTTGGCGGCGAGCAGGCCGGCCGGTCCGGCCCCGACGATCAGGACCCGCTTCGTTGCTTTCGCCCCGCTGGCGGGCAAGCCGTTCTCGATGGCCTTCAGGTAGGCCGGGACGAGGGGCTTGTCGTGCTCGTCGTAGACGGCGATGGCGCGGGCGACCGTGGTGTATGCCTTGGGATCGACGCCGGGCAGCAGCGCGGCCGGCGCCGCCGAGGGTGCGGTGGCAGGGCTCAACGCGGTTGCGGGCGCGGCGGAGACGGCGGTGAGCCCGGCAGCGAGCGCCGAGGCACCGGTCGCCGTGACCACGGAGCGCCGGGAGGGCTGTGCGTCGTGCGACCGAGGCGAGGGGTGCGAGGCGCGTGAAGCATCCGTCGCGAGTTGCTCCTCGCTCGATGCGCCCGTGCTCTTCGTGCTCGGAATGCTCACGTCTGGGGTGCTCACGTCTGGGGTGCTCATGCCTGGGGTGCTCACGTCTGGGGTGCTCATGTCTTGTGTAGTCATGTCTTGTGTACTCATCGGGCATCACACTTGGCATACGAGCGACACAGAGCCAGTGCATTCACACGGACGAGGACCGTAAACCACTCAAACCGCTACATGACGCGGCTCCCCCGTCAACGTCAACGTCCAGACGAGAAGCGGACGTTCACTCCCCCGCCCCTTCCCGAAGCACCTTGACCAGCACAATCCACCTCGCCTGCGGAGAGCGCCACAGCAGCACGCCGGACCAGTAACAAGCGCCGTTCGCGAGGTAGTTGAGCATCCGCCCCACGACCTCCCGGCGGACACGGGTGTCGGCGTCCCGCTCGACCTGCACCAGCGTCGGCACGCCGTCAGCATCGACAAGGAGAGGGTCCAGTCCAACTTCAGTCGAACACCGACCAGCAGATGCCGTTCCGCAATCGCTGGTCGTCAAGTACGAGCTCGCGAATCGCCTCCGGGAGCTGGTCACGCTGCCACTGGCACTCGCGTCGCCCTGCGGCCTCACCCTCCCCTTCCGGCGCGGCAGCACGTATGGCCTTGATGGCATAGGCGGCCGCACCGAGCTCGTGCGCGGCGACGTGTGCGACGACCCCGGCCTGGCCGGCGGCGTACGCGGCATGCCGTGCTGCGCCACGCAGGTCTCGGGCCGCGCCCATGGCATGGCCTCCCGCCGCGCGAGCCCGGGTCATGTTGACCTCGCCACGCACCCAGGCGCGGGCATGCTCGATCGCTTGACGCGGCCGTGGGTCCTCGGGCTGAGCCGACTCGAAGAGGTCAAGGACGTGCTCCGCGCAAGATGCCGCCCAAAGAGCGAGGAGATGGTGATCCGGATCAGTGAGGGTGCCACCGCGCCGGATCGTCACGAACCGGGGGTCCCGGACCTTCGGGAGGATCATGGTTGGCACTCCTTCTGCTGGCATCCGCCCCACACCCGAGGGCGCGCGCCCGCGACCAGCCATGCCCACCCCGAAGCAGATCCTGCAAACCCGATGGTCGATCCGCAAGCTCGTCGACCACACCCGGTGCGCACCTGAGCGCGCTGCTCGCGGCTCTCGGGGCACCGGCGCCGACCGACGACAACGTCCACGACTGGATGCCCGCCTGCACACCCCGGCCTCCGACCTGCGGAGAGGGGCCGGGGAAGCCGGTGGTAAGCAGGCAGCCGGGCACCTACGCGACAGCCGCCGCCATGGCCCGCCGGGCTTCGACCGTCGCCCGGCACCTGGTGCACGAGGGGTTCCCGCCGACGCCATTCCTGTGACACGGCTGCCGGCAGCGTGCACATCGTCCGACCCGATCCGACGGCTCCAGCGCAGGTACGTGGCTACGGCCTGCAGCCTCGACAGAGGCCACCTCGCACCCGCGTTCGATTGCGGACCTGCTTCGACCGCCGCCCGCAAGACCAAGCCGAGCATCCCGTGCGACCGAACCTTGATCGTCGCCGCCGAACCTCGCGGACGCGTCCCGCTGGAGGCGGCGGCCATATCGCTGGGTGCGTCGCAGGTTTCCGCCGACCTTGCCGGAGCCGCGCGGAACAGGTGCGATATCGCCAAAGCCGGCGAGCCGGCCCGGGACAGGCGGCCGACTCCCATCCGTCAGAGCGCCATGTCCTCTTTGCGTAGATATTCTGTGAAGTGTGATCGAGTCTGGACGGCCGCGGCTCCGGCGTCGCCACGGCCGACGGAGGCTTGTGCGGCTGTCGCCGGTGATCCTCACCGTCGTCATTGCCAGCCTGGCATATGCCACTCCCCCGGAAATGGCCTTCAGTCGCCTCCTGCCCGCGGCGCCGGCCCTCGCCGCCGCTATGTGGCCGGTGCTCCCCACCGTCCTGCTGGGGACGGTCTGCCTTTTCCTGATGATCGGCCTCAGCATCGTGTTCCCCGGTCTGGGGACGTGGTGGACGGCCGCGGGGATCATCGCGGTCACCGTGGCGGCCGCGTACGGAAGTCATGTCCGGCTCCAGCGGGAGCGGACCCTCTTTCAGGTGCGGCTGGTCGCCGAGGCGGCGCAGCAGGTGGTGCTGAGTCCGATGCCGCGCCGCTTCGGGAGCGTCGAGATCGAGTCGCTGTATCTCGCGGCCGCGGCGGAGGCCCGTATCGGCGGGGACTTCTACGAGGTGGTCGACACGCGATTCGGGGTCCGGCTGCTCATCGGTGATGTGCGGGGCAAGGGCCTGCCGGCAGTGGGGGCGGCCGCGGCGATCGTCAACTCCTTCCGGGAGGCGGCCTACGGCGAGGCCGACATGATCAGCGTCGCGCGCCGGCTGGACGCCAGCAGCACCCGTTACAACGCCGCCTTTCCCCCCGAGGGGCCGATGGAGCGCTTCGCCACCGCCCTCCTTGTCGAGATCCCGCACGACGGCAGGCGTATCGACATCCTCAACTGCGGCCACCCCCCGCCGCTGCTCCTGAACCGCGGGGAACTCCGTGCCCTTGAGCCCACCACCCCCTCGCCGCTGCTCAACCTCGCGGAGCTGATCGGCGATCACTACAACATTGACACCTTCGACTTCACCCCCGGCGACCTGCTGCTTCTCTATACCGACGGGGTCGCCGAGGCCCGCGCCCGCGACGGCGGGTTCTTCCCGCTGGCGGCCTGGATGCGCCAACAGCCCCCGACGCCGCCCCACGAGCTGCTCACGGCTCTTCACCGCGACCTCCTCCGCTACAGCAGGGGACGCCTGGACGACGACATCGCCGCCCTCGCAGTGCGCCTGTGCGAGCCCTCGGAGTAAGGCCGGGGCCCGGATCGCGGCCATGTGATGCCTCCATCCGGTGCGCTGCCGGTGCCTCCCACGGACGACCGCGCTGTCGATTCCCTACCGAGCGATCATTCGCCATTCCGCCTTGGCAGCCGAGTCGCCGCCGGGCGGCCCATCGGTGGAAGCACAAGGGACAGGAGTCTGAAAGCCACACCCGACGCCTCGCCCGGCTGCCCGGATGACTCTGTGGGTGGACGGTCCCTGCGGAGCCTTCAGCCGAGCAGCTCGGCCAGTCCGACGATGATGCCCTCGGGGCCGCGGACGTAACAGAGCCGATAGGTGTCCTCGTACTGCTCCAGCTCGCCGACGAGTTCGGCGCCGCGGGTGCGGGGCGGGCAATGACGTCCTCGGTGTCGTCGACGGCGAACATGATGCGACGAATGCCCAGCGTGTTCGCCGGCGCCTCTTTCGGCTCGGCGGTGATGGCCTTCGCGCCTGTGGAACACCGCCATCCCTACTCGGCCGTGGCCGTCCGGGTCCGCAGCATGGCGATGTCCTGTCGGACGTCGTCGAGCCCGATGACGCGCTCCGCCCGACGTCCCTCAAGTGGCCCCTTGGGTCCCCGCGCATGCGGGGTTGATCCCTCGCGGACGACGGCCCGCGCTCCTCGCTCGCTGTGGTCCCCGCGACAGGAGCCTGCATGCAGCAATTCACCGGTAGTCCCCGCGCATGCGAGGTTGGTCCCGATGAGCCAGGACAGCAGCAGCGTCCGCTCGGCTGCTCCCCGCACCCGCGGGGTTGGTCCCGGCATGGGCCTGTGCGTCATGCGGACACGTGCTGGCTGGTCGCTGAAGATCTGGAGTCGGCCCGCCATGCACCGCTTCGACCGGGCGCATGACGGTGCTCGACGAGCCAGCCGGACGACGGCGGGCACAGAAGTGCGCCATCATGCATGAGGGTCTCGGAGTAACGGCCAGCGTATGGAACGCCAATGGCCGAGGGTTCATCGACCATGGCGAGTACGGCAGGCGACTTGAAGCGACGGACGAGGAAATGGCGCGGGATTACGACAGTCAGCTGCTGGAGTCGGTGGCAGTACGCCGTCGCAGGATGCGGGATGCCCTGTTGTTCGGTGCGCAGCGGGGACGTCGCACGGCGGACGAGCGGCTGGGGAAGGTCTTCGCGGGGATCGCGATCACGGCTGTCCTGTGCGCGGGGTGCGTGGGGTGGTCGTTCCTTCAGCACACGCTGGCCACGCAGAAGGCGGAGCAGGAGAAGCAGCAGCGTCAGATGCAGCAGTACGGGCAACCGACAAGGTCGGCGAAACCCTAGAAGCCAACGGATCGGATCCGGACAGAGTTTGCGGCATTCCCAGCGAATGCGCGAAGAGCTCCCGTGGCGGGAGAAGGATTCCCTGACGCAGAGTCAGAGTGGAAGCATGTCCCGTTTGGCCAGAGAGTTCGTCAACTCCGCGATGATAGGTTCCGGTAAGTGGTGAGCAGAGCAGCGAGTTCCCGGACGCAACTGAGCCGAGTGACGTTGGTCGGCGAGCGACGCCGGGCCGATGTCGTCCTGCTCTCCGATACACCGATCGGGCAGCTGATCCCGGATGTCCTGCCGTTGCTGGGCGATCGGCCCGCATCGCGGCCGGTAGCCCGGCAATTGATTACGTCCGACGGCTCTGTCCTGCCGTACGACAGCACGCTGGCATCGGCCGGTGTAGCCGACGGCGCCGTGCTCCGGCTGGTGACGACGCATTCTGCGCCGCCGGCTCCCGTGGTGCACGACGTTACCGATCAGGTGGCTGACGACCTCGATCTGCGGTCTTGGCGCTGGCGTCCTGCTGCGCGCCGGGCCAGTGCGGGTGTCGCCACCGTCGCCTTCGCCGTGATCGCCGCACTGCTCGCCCGCCGTGAGTTCCCGCTGGGCGCCCTGGTCGGTGCTCTGTCAGTTGTAGCGCTTGTGCTCCTGGCGGCCGGTGCGCTCGTCGCGAAGATCGGGCGGGGGAACCGGGGGCTGGCGACCGCCCTCCTACTCGCCGCTGGTGGGCTTGGTGTTCTCACGGGGTGGACGGCTGCCGATGCGTTCGGCTGGCCTGGCACCGCGCGGCTCGCTGCCGTGGCGGGTGCGCTGGTCGTGACGCTTGTGTTCCTTGGTTACTTCTCTCCGCTGGGCAAGGGTGGGCTCGTTGGTGCGGTAACCACTGCCGCTCTCGCCGTTGCATGGGAGGCGGTTGCCGCTGTTCAGGGTGATCCGGCCCGGCTCGGTGCCGTGATGGCTGTCTTCTCTTTGGTGGTGCTCGGTGTGCTGCCGCGGCTTGCGCTGATGGCGTCGGGACTCACAGCGCTCGATGACCGCCGCTCGGGCGGTGTCTCCGTCAGCCGTCACCAGGTAGGTACCGCGCTGGCGGCGACGCACCGCGGCCTTGCCCTCTCGACGATCGTCACGGCGATTTCGGCAGCCTCCGCCGGGTGGCTGCTCACGCTGGCCGAGAAGCCGACCGTATGGACCGTGGTGCTGGCGGCGCTCGTTGTCGTGGTGCTGGTGTCGAGGGCGCGAGCGTTCCCGTTGGTCGTTGAGGTTGTTGCGCTCTTGGCTGCTGCGTCGTGCCTGGTGGTGCGCCTGGTGACGTGGTGGATGGAGCATGCGGGGGGTGTCGGGCCGCTGGCTGTGCTGTGTGTGGCTGCGACGCTGCCGTTGGTCGTTTTGGCGGTGCAGGTGCCCGAGCATGTGCAGGTGCGGCTGCGGCGGATGGGCGATCTGGTCGAGTCCATTGGCATGGTGGGGCTCTTCCCGCTCGCCTTTGGTGTGTTCGGTGTGTACGGGCAGCTGCTCAACGAGTTCTGACAGTTCTGAGTCGATGTGCTGGCGCTGTGGGCAGGGCAGCAGAGTGGGGGGATAAACAGGTATGCCGAGCGGAGACGGCTGGCAGGGTGATGTGCTGCGCGACCTGAGGGGCGGCGCCGAGCAAGGTGCACAAGGCCCCGGCGGACAGACGTACCGCGCTTCCGCGCCGGGCCCTGTGCAGAGCATGCAGGCGCCGGACGCCGCCCCTGGCGGTGGCGCGCCACCGCAGGCCGGCTACCCGTACGGGCAGGAGCAGCACGCGGGTCATCCGGGCGGCTGGCCGCAGCAGGCCGGGTACCAGGAACAGCAGCAGAAGCAGCAGGCCCCAGCCGCGTACGCCCCGGGCCCCCAGCCCCAGAGCGGTATCGGCTCGCGGCCCGTGGTGGACGAGGGCTTGGCCGGCACGCTACGCAGCAAGCCGCGGCACGGCGAGTCCTTCGCGGCGCGTGCCGCACGTGCCCTGCGCCGTACGCTTTCCTCGTCGGCCGCGAGCGAGGTCGCCGCGATCACCCGCACCGCTGCGGTGCTGCAGCAGCCCGTGACGACCGGTCGGCAGATCGCCATCACCTCTATCCGGGGCGGGTCCGGCAAGTCGACCGTCGCCGCGTTGCTCGGCACCGCGTACGCGCATTACCGGCACGACCCGGTCCTCTTCTTGGAGGCCGACCCGGCGCTCGGCTCGCTGCCGCTGCGTCTCGGCGCCGAGGCGCTGCGCTGGACGACCAGCGATATCGCGGACATCGTCAAGGCGGACATGTCGCTGCTCGATGTCACCGGCTATCTCGTCCAGCTCCCCAACAACGCCTGGCTGCTGCCCGCAAGCCAGGGACAGATCGGCGTCATGCTGGACAGCCGGTCGTACGAGCGGGCCGTGGTGGCGTTGCGCCGCTATTTCGGTGTGATGGTCATCGATTGCGAGACATTGCCCACGGAGGTTGCCCGGGTCGCGCTGGCCGCCGCCCATGGCCGGGTGCTGACCGCACCCGCCACGCCGGAAGGCGTCACCAGTACGTTCTCGGTGCTCCAGTGGATGCAGGGGCTGCCTCGCCATGTGATCGCCGGCACGGTCGTCGTGCTCACCGAACTGGTAGCTCACTCGGGAGTCGACCTCGACGAGGCCGCCCAGAGGCTCAGGTCCACTGGGGTAAGCGTTCAGGTTCTGCCGTATGACCGGCATTTGGCAGCCGGTGGGCGAGTCCAGACCGAGTTGCTGGCTCACCCGACCAGGGAAGCCGCTGCCCGCATCGCCGCGGACGTCTTCCAGCTTTCTCTCGCCCAAAAGCGTCACTGACCAGATGCCGAGCCCGATCGTGAATGACGGACGACGATGAGTACCCGACTGATACACCGCCCCGCTAGGGCCACCAGGCCCCCGGCCGCCTCCGAGGCGCGCGTCATCGAGGCCCCGCCCAACCTCCCCGAGGGGAAGGCGGGCAACATCGCGATGTCGCTGCTGCCCGTCGCCGGTGTCATGTCGTCCGTGGTGATGATGACGGTCGTGCGCAACAGCCAGTTCGCCGGACTCGGGGCGATCATCCTCGTCGTCACCGTCATCGGGTCCGTCGCGCTCGTCTTCTCGCAGCGCGGCAAGGCCCAGCGCACCCGGCGCACCCAGCGCGAGGCGTATCTCGCCTATCTGGAGGATCTGCGCGAAGAACTCTCTGCCGAAGAACGTCAGAGGCGCGAGCGCGCCGACGTCCTCAACCCGCCGCCACCCGCCCTCTACGACATCGTGCGCGATCCGGCTCGCCTGTGGGAGCGCCGCCGCATCGACGGCGACTTCCTGCATGTGCGGGTCGGATCCGGCGAGATGCCCGTGCGCGACTTGCAGATCGCTCAGCAGGGCTCGTCGGTCCTCACCCCGCCCGACCGCTTCATGCTCAATGAGGCGTCGGCGCTGATGGCCCGCTTCCGCACCGGCACCGAGCTGCCGCTGACCGTCCCGCTGGACCGTGCCGGCAACGTCAGCGTCATCGGTCCCCGTGAGGACTGCCTCCGCGTCGCGCGCGCCCTGCTCGTCCAGACCGCCGCCATGCACGCCCCCGACGACGTGGCAATGGCGCTCGCCGCGCCCGGCGACCGCCTCGCCGACTGGGAGTGGGCCAAGTGGATGCCGCATCTGCTCGACACCGAGCAGTTCGACGGGCCCGTCGCCGCTCGCCGCATCGCCCCCTCAGCGCCCCAACTCGCCCGGCTGCTCGGCCCCGAACTGCGCCGACGGGCCTCCTACGCGGCCGAGGTGCGGCGCGGCCTGTCCGGCAAGGACGCCCTGTCCCTGACGTCCCGGCTGCTCGTCGTCGCCGACGGACACGGCGCGGACGCCGTGGACCTGCCGCGTCCCGACGAGGCGGTCGGCCTGCGGGAGATGGGCGTCACCGTCCTGCACCTGCTCGAACAGCGGGTCCAGGAGCCGGGACAGGTCGGCGTCCGGATCACCGTCGACGGCGATCGGGTGATCATCGAGGATCTGCGTGAGCAGGAGCCGGTCAGTGTCCACGGCACCGTGGACGAGGCCGGCATCCCGTTCGCCGAGGGCCTGGCCCGGATGCTGGCGCCGCTGCGCCTGTCCGCCGAGTCGCTCACCGACGCCCCCTTGTCCGGGCCCGTCGACTTCGCCGACCTGCTCGGCATCGACGACGTGGCGCAGCTCGACGTGTCGCGTCTGTGGGCGCCCCGCGGCGAGCGTGCCTTCCTGCGCGTCCCCATCGGCATCAACGACTCCCGCGAGCCGGTGCTCCTGGACCTCAAGGAGTCCTCGGAGCTCGGCATGGGCCCGCACGGTCTGTGCGTCGGCGCCACAGGCTCCGGGAAGTCGGAACTCCTGCGCACCCTCGTCCTCGCCCTCGTGGCCACGCACCCGCCGGAGGACCTCGCCCTGGTCCTCATCGACTACAAGGGCGGTGCGACCTTCGCGCCGTTCGCGAACCTGCCGCACGTCGCCGGTGTCATCACCAACCTGGAGAACCAGGCCGGCCTCGTCGAGCGCGTCCACGCCTCGCTCGCCGGCGAGGTCAAGCGCCGCCAGCAGGTCCTCAAGGACGCGGGCAACATCGCCGACATCGGTGACTACGCCGCACTGCGCGCCAGCCGGCGGCCCGACCTGGAGCCGCTGCCGCACCTGTTCGTCGTCATCGACGAGTTCGGCGAACTGCTCACCGCCAAACCGGACTTCATCGACCTGTTCCTGTCCATCGGCCGCATCGGCCGCTCCATCGGGGTACACCTGCTGCTGTCCAGCCAGCGCATCGAGGGCGGCAACCTCAAAGGTCTGGACACCTACCTCTCGTACCGGCTCGGCCTGCGCACCTTCTCCGCCGACGAATCCCGTACGGTCCTGGACACCACGGACGCCTTCCACCTGCCGCCGCTGCCAGGATTCGGCTACCTCAAAGTCGACACCAGCCACTACGAGCGTTTCAAGGCAAGCTACGTCTCGGGCGCCTACCGCGGCCCCGCGCAGCGCCCTGACGACGAGGACAGCGGCCCCCTCGCCCTCCCCTACGACACCTTCAACACCCTTTCCACTGAGGAAGATGCGGACGCGCAGGAGCCTGCGATGCGGCGCCGCGATACCGGGCCGACCGAGCTGAGCGTCGTTGTCGAGCAGCTGGCGAACGCCGCCGGTGCGGTGCGCCGCATCTGGCTGCCCCCGCTGCCCGACGCGATCGCCCTGGACGCGGTCGCCGGCCCCCTGAACGTCGGTGCGCGCGGTATGCAGCTCGCGGGGCGCCGCGCCCCACTGGAGGTACCTCTCGGTCTGCTCGACGATCCGGCCAGACAGTGGCAGGGCCAGTGGCACCTGGACCTGACGGTGGCGGGCGGCCACGCCGCCGTCATCGGCGGCCCGCAGTCCGGCAAGACCACGCTCCTGCGCACCCTCGTCCTCTCGCTGGCGCTGACCCACACCCCGCAGGAGGTCGGCGTCTACGGCCTCGACCTGGTCGGCGGCGGCCTGGCGGCCCTGGCGGGCCTGCCGCACGTCGGGGGTATCGCAGGTCGCGTCGACCGTGAGCGGGTGGCCCGCACCGTCGACGAGGTACGAACCATGCTCGCCGCCAGGGAGGGCCTCTTCCGCGAGCACGGCATCGACTCCGTCGAGCAGCTTCGCGACCTGCACGCGGCGGGCCGGCTGCCCCAGCTGGCCTCCGCCGAGATCGTGCTCGTCATCGACGGCTTCGGCGCGCTGCGCGACGACTTCGAAGAGCTGGAGGACGATGTCGCCGACATCCTTCAACGCGGCGGCGGTTACGGCATCCACGTCGTGGCGGGCATGCTCCGCTGGAACGACGTGCGCATCGCCGTCCAGTCGAACTTCGGCACCCGCGTCGAGCTACGGCTCAACGACCCCGGCGAATCCAGCATCGACAGCAAGCTGGCAATGACCCTCTCCCCCGACGAGCCCGGCCGCGTCCTGACCGCCGGCAGGCTCTTCGCGCAGGTCGCGCTTCCCCGTACGGACTCGCTTCCTGACACCGGGGACCTGGGCGCGGTTCTGGCGCGTGCGGCCCGGACGATCCGTGCCACCTGGAGCGGCGAGGTCGCCCAGCCGGTACGGGTACTGCCGCACGTCCTTGAGCCCCACCTCCTGCCGGGCCCGGTCGCAGAACCCCAGCGGGTGCCCATCGGCCTGGACCAGACCGCACTCGAACCCGCTCTGCTGGACCTGTTCCAGCACGACCAGCATCTGCTGATCATGGGCGACAGCGAGTGCGGCAAGACGAACCTCCTCAAGACCATCGCCAGCGGCCTCATGGAGCGCTACAGCCAGGACGAGCTGGTCTTCGCCGTCATGGACCCCAGGCGCAGCCTGCGCGGCGCGATCCCCGAGGAGTTCAACGGCGGCTACGCCTACAACGCCAAGCTGTGCGCGGGCCTCGCCGCCGCGGTCTGCACCGAGTTGGACAAGCGACTTCCCGATGACGGCGCAGGCCTCGAGGACCTGGAACCGGGCAGCTGGGGCGGCGGCCCGCGGATCGTGGTCCTCGTCGACGACTACGACATCCTGACCACCGCCGGCCAGGAACCGCTGGCCCGCTTCCTGCCGTACATCCCCTCCGCAGTGGACATCGGTCTTCACTTCGTCCTCACCCGCCGCGTCGCAGGCGCCTCACGCGGCATCTACGAGCCCCTGGTGCAGGGCCTGCGCGAGTCGGGATCCTCCGCGCTCCTCATGGCAGGTGACCGCGGCGAAGGCCAGCTGTTCCCCGGCGTGTACGCCTCCTGGCAGCCGCCGGGCCGCGGTGTCCTCATCCGCAGGGGCCAGGCCAATCGTCTGATCCAGACCGTGTACTCCCCCGCGTGACATTCAGGAGGGCTCTCCCGCCCACGCGGACCACGAGACGTACGGCATCCATGCCCCGAACGACGAAGGACCGGACGAGAACAACATGACCAAGGACGTCATCGCCCTCACCCAACGCATGCCCGACCCGTCGGCCATGCTCGCGGGACTGCTCTCCGGTGGCCCGGACAAGCTAGTGGACACGACAGGCGAGGGTGCCGTCGTGCGGCTGTGCGACGAGGAAGGACGCCCCCTCGTCTCCGTCGAGGCACCGCTGCTCGTGCAGGTCGCCGGCGAGGCCGAGCGGCTGCTCGGAGCCACCCCGCCACCGGTGCCGTACTGGTGGACAGAGGCCCGCGCTACCACCGGTGTGGAAGAAGCCGAGCGGCTGGCGGGCACCTTCGCGGCCCGGCTGGCCGCTTTGGCCGACGGCTCGGCCTGGCCGCCTGAGGCCGCGCAGTCCCTGGCGGTGGTGAAGACCGACGGTGTGAGCGTTGCGCCCACGCCCGCCGCCGGGCAGCCCGCCGTCGACGTCCTTACCGACAAGGTCGCCGTCGTCATCCAGGACCGCCCGGTGGTTGCCATGACAGCCTGGCTCCAGGACGCGTTCCAGTCCGCCGCCGGCGACGAGCTGGGCCTCCAGGTCGTCACCCCGGCAGGAACCACGCTCTCCCCGGCCGTACGCGCCGGCCTGAGCAACTGGCCGTCCCGCTGGGTCGTGCGCGACGAGCGGGACGGCTACTACGACGGACAGTCCGGAGCCGTCCTGCGCTGGCAGGACGGCATGTTCGCACCGGTGGCGGCGGCCGACGCGACCGCTGACGACCCCCGCACCCCGGTCGCCGCCTCCTACCAGGAGGTCACGGACACCGGCGAGCAGCAGCTGGCCATTACCTTCCGCACGGTCCACCCCGCAGACGACCGTCTGGTCCTCGGCGGCGCGCTGGAGTCGATGTGGCGCGAACTCACCGGTGAGCCTCCAGCTGGGTGGGGAACCGCGGAACCCGCCAACCTCCCCTGGTCGCCGCGCCAGATGACCGACCTCGCCTACGAGCGAGCGCCCGAGCCGACCTGGTTCGTGGTGGTCGGCAGCCCTGACCGGCCCGGCCTCGCCACGGTGCGCGTCAGCCGGACGAAGGCGGGCGTGGAGGAGTACGTCACGCTGATGTTCGGCTACGGCCCCGACGAGAAGCCGCCGGTGGACTCCCTCCCCAGGGCCGCGGAGCTGCTCGCCACCCGCCACCGCCTCCTGTCGATGCTCATCCAGATCCGCAAAGCTCGCCGGGATCTGGCGGTGCCGCCCCACTTCGAGGGGCCCGGTGTCCCACTCGCCTTCGTGCTCGGCGCGGACGAGGTCCGCCAGATGCCCGGCGACCGTGCCCGGAAGACGCCACTGTCCAAGCCGCCTGTCCCCCTCGGTCCGAAGACCCGCCCTGCGATGTACTACCCGCTGCCCGGGGACCCGTTGGACCTGTCGGGCTGGCAGGACTTCGAACGCCTGATGCGGCATCTGAAAGGCGAGTGAGAGCACCTGGCACAGGGGGGAACGTGCGCGTGGACCTCCCTGCCAAGCACCCTGCAGGCATTGGCAGGTGGGTGGGCTCCAGGCTGTTTTGAGCCGTTGTCAGACCTTGGGCATAGCATCGGGATTGCGGATTGCACCAATGACTTCGCAATTGATAGGCATGACCGTACATACGATCGTCAAGTCTGGCGGGGGGAGCCTGATGAAGTTCGACATGGGGGCGCAGACGCTCTCGACCCTGAGGTCGAAGTCGCAGGGATCGAGCACGGAACTGGGGACGTTGATCCGTCAGCTCGTGCAAGCAGCACAGCCGTTGGAAGGCAAGTTCAACGGGTCGGGCAAGGCGGCATTCGACTCGTTCAAGTCGCACTCGGACGAGATCGCGGCGGAGTTGAACAGTGCGCTGGCCGCGATTGTGGGCGGACAGTCGGGCATGGAGACGGCATTCGGCTCGGGCGACCAGGAGCAGGCCGACAACGCCCGGTCGCAGATGTCGGCGGCAAACTTCGACGCCGCCCGCTTCTCGGGCCGCTGACAGCCCGCAGGCGACAGAAGTACTCAGATCTCAGGGGGAGTGATTGTGATGGCTGCCGGCATGGACCGTCGTTCGTACGACACGGGTGCGTCCGCGGAGGCGCAAGGCAACATCCAGGCGGTGATCGCGCGCCTGGAGCAAGTGATCGCGGCGCGTGATGCGCAGGTGAAGGCGGCGATGTCGGATTTCGCCGCGGATGGTGTCGCGGAGGAGTACCACGGCAAGGAACTGCGCTGGAACCGCGCCTCGCAGGAGGTCAGGAGCATCATCCAGCTGCTGAAGACGACGCTGGAGAAGAACGACGGCACCGCGCACCAGACGCTCGCACGCGCGAAGTCCGCGGTCGACAACATCGGCTGAGCCGGCCTCAGCGCATCGACAGATCAGGCAATCCGTCGGAGTGCGCGGACGGGTTGCCGGCCGTGGGGGGCGGCGCCGCGTGGGTCGCGGCGCCGGTGCAAGAAATATGTACGCAGGGGGCGTTCATGGCGTCATGGGACATTCAGCCGCAGGGAGTGCAGGGCCAGTTGAAGGTCGTCGGCACGCATGCCGAAGATCTGGGGAAAGCCCTCACCACACTGCTTTCTGACATCCAGGAGGCTGCTCAGGCTGCGGGTACGGCCGTGCCGGGCACGCAGGCCCGAACGCCGCTGTCGCCCGGACCGTGGGCGCCGAGGAACAAGCCGTTGGGACCGGCGGCCACCTCCCTGTTCACGCAGACGGCGACGGGGCCGGTCGCCGCGGCCCTGGCCGAGTACGTGACGAAACACAAGCCGCACATGAAGGCAATGGCCGATCGCTGCCAGGCCGCCGTCCTGGGGGCTGCCAAAGCCACCAATGAATACGTCCAAGGCGATCTGGAGGCGGCCAAGAACGCCCAGAACGCCGCCCATACCGTGCGGCTGGACGCTCTCAAGGACTTCGGGGGGAAGAAGAAGTGAGCGGCGGACCGGTCGACCCGGCCGATGTACCGGTCTTCACCGGTGATCTGGACGTTCTGGAAGCCAAGACGAAGGCACTGTCCCACGGCGGCTCCAAGGTCCGAACCGCCGGCTCGGACGTCCACAAGTCCTTCGGCGGACTGGCTGCCTTCTACAAGGCGCCCGAGGCGGAGCAGCTGTTCGGCGTCACCAAGCCGGTGGAGCGCACGGCACACGACCTGAGTGACGACATGCATGTCATCGCCGGGGCTCTGAGCACCTACGCCCGCGAGATCAGGCCACTGATCCACCGGCTGAACCAGCTCAAGCAGGAGGCCGCCGATTTCCGCGACAACGAGGCCGCCGAAGACGACTGGAGCGAGGACGGCGACCTGACCGACGAGAACCTCAATCGCCGCAACAAGATCGCCGAGGTCTGGGCCGCGTTCCAGGAAGCCGAACGCGACTGCCACGCCAAGATCGTCGCGCTGGTACCCGGCGGCAAGGCGCTCCACACAATCGACGCCTCCCACAAGAAGGGATACGGCTACGACGCCGAAGCCCTCAAGGCATCCAAGAGCCTTCCCTGGGGCGACACGGTCGAAGAATCCGTTCCCTGGTGGCAGGTGTGGGAACACGCCTACGACTTCGGCAAGGGCTTCATCGTCGACGGCGTGGGGGGCACCATCGACGGCATCTACACCCTGTTCGGCGGGCACGGCGGGGACGCCGCCGGCGAGGCGTGGCTCGGTCTGGCCAAGCTCTCCACCGCAGTGGCGATCACCACCACGCCCGGATTGAACGTCGCCTACTGGATGGCGCCGGGGAAGATGCTCCCCTCCTGGCTGCGGGACTCGCGTACCGCGGTGCTGGATACCGGCAAGGCTCTTGTGGCCTGGGACCAGTGGGAAACGAACGGCTCCCGAGCCGCCGGCGCAGTCACCTTCAACATCGTGACCGCCCTCTTCACCCGCGGTGGCGGTGCCGCCGTGCAGGGCGCCGGCAAGGCGGGCGGGCTGGCCAAGGGTCTGTCCGTCGTCAGCAAGGTGGGCAGCGCCGTCGACCCGATGACCTACGTCATCAAGGGCGCCGGTGCGGGCCTGTCAAAGGTCGGCGACCTGATGGCCCACCTCAAGGGCCTCGGCCACGTCGAGACCCCGAAGATCTCCGAGGGCGCCTACAGCCTGCCCGAGGGAGCCGCCAAGATGCCGGACGGCACGATCCAACTGCCCGAAGGCGCCGCCATTCCGGAAGGGGCGACCAAACTCCCGGGCGGCAGAATCGAGCTGCCCGAAGGCACGGTAACCCTCCCCGCGCACACAGTGAAGGACCCCTTCACGGGGAACTACACGGACGCCGCCGGCCACCTCTACAGCAAGGACGACGGCAGCCTGCTCCAAGACGCCAAGGACGCCCCCCAGGGCAACCCCGCCCAACCCGCCACGGGAGCGGACAACCCACGAATCGAGACCCCGGCCCACCAGGAACAGCGGGTCCCGGCCGGCGTCGGCGGACGGGGCGACGACTTCACACGCGTCGGCCCGGACATCCCCGACCCGGCCCGCACCGGCGACAACGCAGGCCACGGCGCCGCTGGCTCACACGACAACACCCCCATGGGCCGCGCCGACGGCCATGGCGCCCCCGGCGGAAACGTGGGCGACCACATGCCCACGAATAGCCTGGACGACAACACAGTCGGTGGCAGTGGCCACACCACCGACACCCCGACCAGCGGTGACCACGGGCACGACCCGACGAACTCATCCAGTGGGGACCACGCGCCCGGCGGCGTCGGCGACGCCGACGGTCCTGGTGAAACAACGCCTGTCGGGCCGCAAAGCAATCGGGCCGACGGATCATGGGCGGGCGAGAACGGCCTACATCTAGACCAGGAAGCGAACGCCGCCGCGGACGACTTCATGCGCAGGTCCGCTGAGGCGGAGCCGCGCATCACTGAGGCGATGCAGGACATCGCTGGCAAGGCCGACGACGGGAAGTTGATCGGCCTGGAGTACCGCCTCAAGGGGGAGGACTCCCTCAAGCGCAAGCTCGCCACTGACATGCTTGAAGACATCGGCATGGACCACGGCCGAGCGCTCGGCGATATCAAGGACTCCATCCGCTACACGATGGAGGTCCCGAGCAACCGTTACACCCACGGAGTGCAGCAGGCGATCAACGACCTGCAGGCCAGGGGGTTCGAGAACGTCACGTTCAAGAACACCTGGGACTCCGTCGGCTACAAGGGAATTAACTCAACCTGGCGCGACCCGGTCAGTGGCCAGGTCTTCGAGCTGCAATTCCACACAGCCGATAGCTTTGTGGCCAAGATGGACGGCCACGTCCTGTACGAGAAGGAGCGCCTGCCCGGAGTCTCCCGCGACGAGATTGCCGCGATCAAGGTCAAGCAGGCCGAACTGTTCGGCAAGGTGCCGGTACCGCATGATGCGGGTGCCATCAGGATCGGTGCACACGGCGCGGACGATGTGGCAGCCGCACTCGGCAAAGACCTCGACTCGACGGCTCACGACCTCGGGGCGGTGGGCGACGATGTCGGGGGCTTGGGCAAAGACGCGGTAGACATCAGTGGACTGCGTGACGATGCGCTGGACGCTGCGGGCAATGCGGAGAATCCGTACGCCCACGGACCCAACGGCGGCTGGGGAGGAGCCGGTTGGGTCGAAAAGCCCTCGGATTATGCGGCTGGTGTGTACGAATCGCTCCGGGCCACACCCAATCACGTTGACGTCCCCGTGATGGCCCGTAACACCGGTATCGCTGAGGCCGTCATCCGGCAGGTGAAGACCCATATGATCAAGGAACAGCACGACGTGGTCACCCGGCCCGGGGAGTCTAAGCGTGGTCTCTTCACGCCTCGCGATGACCTGGCTGAACTGTGGGACGGTGCCCGCAAGGGAACCCTGGACGCGGACCAGATCGTGGAATTCAGGCACCTGATGACACACGAGTACGTGGAGAGCCGGCTGATGAAGGGGGGTCTGCCGTACGTGTACGACGAGACGGGCCTGTGGAGGTGGGGCGACGAGGGTGAATTCGAAGGCAGGAGGTCGCCGAAGAGCCTGTCTGCAGCAGGTGCACACGACCTGGCGCCCAACCCTGCACGGGGTGGTTTCGGGAGGCAGTGGCAGAAGCTTGGCCTCAGGCACCCCAAGACGGATCTGGCCGCTGATTTGTCCAACATCGATGACTTCGTGAAGGATATTGTTAAGGAACTGCGAGCCAAGGGGGTGGACCTGAAGTGACCGAGAATTCTTCACGCAGGGTGTTGGAGCGACTGCGTGCCATTGACTGGGCCGACGATTTCGCGGCATCCGATCACGCCAATTCGCGCGCTTTGCTCATGCGCGAATACCTCCGACGAGCCGCTCTGTGGGCGCGTGCTTGTGGGGCAGAGCAGTCCTGGCCTTTCTTCGACGTCGCGGAGCACGTCGATGCGGAGTTCCAGACACCCCCCGATGTCGCCGCCGAAGTGGAAGAAGTCCTGGCCGGGCTCGCCCCGACTTCGCTGAAGCGGACCTGCCGAGCCGCTATCCGGTGGGCGGCGCTGCGTGACGTCCGAGACGATCTGCCTGCCGATCTGCCGGACCCCTATGAACCGCTACTCCTCATGTACGAACGGGGCGGCGGGTACTACCTGGAGGAGTATCTCGACCTCAACGGCGTGATGATCCGGCTCGGCAACGTGGAGAGCAACGCTTCCGCCACGTCTTTCGTCACGCTCGCCCCAGCGACACTCGACGCGCTCGATGCCGAAGGCCAGATCACCTACTACGCGAAGGTCAGCGAGGGCTACCCCCGGCACAAACCGCGCGGAATCGTCCGGCGTCGAATCGACGAAGGCCAGACGTATGACGAAGCCTTCACCCGGCGCCTCCGCTGGGAGCCGACCGAGTACCTCAATCTGTACGACCTCGGTCACAACGAAGTGGACCATGTCAAGATCACAGAGATCGAGGCTGCCGCGTTCATCGAATCGGTGACGGCGAAGATCCTTGGCTCCCCTTCGGCCACACCGTGACCGTCACGTTCTTGCCTGCTCGCCATTGACTGCCTCGCCTATGACGGGAGGAGCCCGATCGAGGACGAGTCGGAGTACCTGCCCAAGCACCTCCTGCAGCACGGTTGGCTCGGCGAGTTCCCCACGTGAGGCACCTGGAACAGATGGCAGCGGTGGTTCCCGTCATGGAGGGGTCGCTGTCCGATTCGTTGGAGGAGATCGAGACCTCGCACAACTCCAGGTCGGAAGCGGTCATGGAGTCGCTGAACGTCGCCCTCGTCCGCTGTGTCGGCGACCCCACTGCCGGCATGTTGGAGACCTGGGAGTCCTGGCTGCTGGCCATACAGGTGCACTCGGCCGTCTTCGCCGCCGCCGATCCCAACCGGGAAACGGTCACCTGCAAGATCCGCCAGGAGGAGCGCCACCTCGCCACCACCGGGCCGCAGACCTACCTCAACGCGAACACCTGGCTCAACGCCTTCTACCTCGCGGTCATCTGCCGTGAAGCAGCCCGCCTCGACATGCTGGCCCGGATCCCGGTGTCCCTGCTGCGCGACTTCGGCGGCGCCCTGGACGAGTACACCTACGCCTGGGTGGAAACCCTCCGGAGCTTCTGGCTCCACCGAGACGACCTGCGCACACACCTGGTGAACGCCGTGGACCTGAGCGCTCCCGAGCACGCCCGCGTCGTCGACGCGGAGACAATGATCAAGCTCAAGTACCCGCCGATCATGATGCTCTACCGCTACCTGCGCAACGACGTCGCTGGCTTCAACGACGCCCTGGCCGACGCCATCCACTGGCACAAGGAGTACTGGACCGCCGACGAGGACCGCACCGAAAACATCCTCGGGATCGTGGCCCTCGCCCCGCTGGCCATCGCCAGCCTCGCGAAGGCCAACGGCATCCCGGTCGAGGTCGAGACCGACTTCCTCCCCGAGGCCCTCCTCGACTTCGCCTGGCGCGGCGAGTTCGACGCGTAACACCGCACCCCACGTAAGGCGCACACATGACCATCGTCATCCCACGCCACGCATTCCGTATGGGCAACGTGGCCGTGATCATGGCGCCGGTTGTCGCGGCCGCGCAGGAAGCCGTCGAGGGGATGGAGACCTCCGAGGACGACCGCTACGACGCATTGACCTTCACACCGGGCGCAGCGAAGTGGCGCTGTCTCCAAGACCCCAGTTCGGACAAGCTCGAGACCTGGCTCGAGGAGGGGAGTCCTGGATACTTGCGATGCAGGTGGGCTCCGCCCTGTTCGCCGCGAGTACCACGCAGGAGGGGCCTGTTCCGCTGCGGGCCGGGACCCTGGACGAGGTGCGCAGGCTCCCCGCCACCGGCCCGCAGGACTACCTGCACGCCGGGAAGTCCGACCAGGCGGAGCTCGGTGCACTTGCCGGTGTCCTCGCCAGCCGCCGCTGGGGAGGGGTCCACAGCGGATCACAAGGTGAGGCGTTCGAAAGGGCGCTCGGCGAGTACCTCGACGTGCCGCACATGGCGGTGGTCTCGAGCGGCACTGCTGGACTGATGATCGCCCTGAGAGCACTGGGTGTCCCAGCCGGCGACGAGGTCGTCGTCCCCGCCATGACCTATGTGGCGACGGCCACCGCAGTATCCGTACTCGGCGGGGTGCCGGTGTTCGCGGACATCGCCCCTGACACCCACACGATCGACCCTTCGTCCGTGGAAGCTGCGATCAGCGAGAAGACGAAGGCGATCATTGCCGTTCACCTGGGCGGGCACCCTGCCGACATGGACCGCCTCGGACTCATCGCGGAGGAACGCGGTGTCCCGATCATTGAGGACTGCGCCCAGTCTCTCGGCGCGACCTGGAACGGCGCTCACACCGGATCGCTTGGTCGGGTCGGCGTGTTCAGCTTCGCCCGTACCAAGAACATCTCCGCCGGAGAGGGTAGAGCGGTTGTCATACAAGATGGTGAGCTCGCGGCACGTATCGCGTCGCTACGCGATCACGGGCGCCCCCTTGGCGTCACCGGTCACCACCCCGAACTGGGCTGGAACCTGCGGCTCAGCGAGTTTCAGTCCGCCATACTGGGCGTCCGGCTCGAACGCCTGGACCGCCAACTCGCAGCGAAGACAAAGGGCGCAGCGTTCCTCACCAGCGTGCTGTCCAGCGTGCCAGGATTGCGGCCTGTGCCCGCCGATCTTGATCCACGGGTAACCAGACACGGCCGGTTCTCCCTCGCGTTCACCATCGACGCCGAAGCATTCAGCAACATCTCGATCAGTTCCTTCCGCTCCGCGCTGAGAGCGGAAGGCATCCCTGTCGGTCTCCGCGACCTCATCGCCTGTCCCGACGAGCCGATCTACGCCGACGGCGCAGCCCAGGACTACGCGCACTCACGCACCGTGTCGTGTACGCAGGCCCGTGCTGCCTGCACCAGGCTGGCGCTGTTCGGACAGGCAGCCGGGTCGGGCATGCTGCTCGAAGACCCATCGGAACTCGCCGATGTCGTACCCGCACGACCTGCGGCACAAATGGCCACCGTGCCCCTGAGCAACGGCGTGCCCATCCACGAGGTGTCACGGTGGATGGGCCAGAGCTCCATCAAGATCACGGTGGACCGGTACGGCCGCCTCGCCCTCGACGGCAGTGAGCGCTGCCTGCCGTCGAGGGCGTCGAGGCCACCTTCGGGGTGCACATGCTCAGCGGATTCCCAGCTCCGCGAGTACCCGGCGCTGAGTTGGTGACGGCTTGGCCGGGAAGTACAGATAGCAGACGCCGCCGGATCCGCCGACGACCTTGCCGTCCGCGTTCTTGCGCTTGGTCCGCAGCCAGATGTTCTCGAACTGACGGCGCTTGTAGACGTGCCGGACCGCGGCGTTGTCGGGCGAGGCCGGGTCGTTCGTGATGACGTCGCCGTCCTTGGTGAAGCCGATGACGGTCATCAGGTGGCCCGCGGTGCCGTAGCCCGCGCCGTCGAGTTCGGTCTTCAGGAAGGACTGGGACGTGATGACCGGGATGCCTGCGTGGATGAGGCGTTCGGCGTCCGTGAGGGAGGACAGGCGGGTGACGATGCCCTGGAGGTCCCGGTAGGTGGCGGCATAGGCGGCGTTGAAGGGCCAGTTGCCGCAGCCTTCGTACTGGTAGTCGAAGGTGTGGCGGGCGGCGTGGCAGACCTGGGGGTCGGCGTAGTCGGGGTCGACCCAGGACAGCTGCTGCTGGGTGGGCCTGCGGCCCCAGTGTTCGATGGTCATCTGGGAGGAGGTGGGGCTGCACCATGCCTCGCCGCCGTTGTCGTACTCCGGGTACTGGCCCTTGTGGATCTCCTGCGAGTAGCGGGGGACGACCAGCTCACGGCCGACGAGACCGGGCGCGGACGCCGGCACCTCGAAGCGGTCGGGGACGTCCGAGCCCATGGCGCCCAGCCGCCAGACGGTGGGGGTGAGGGTGCCACCGGGCTTGCGGTAGAGGGTGACGCGGAGCTCGTAGGAGGTCAGGCGGAGGCCGCTCGCCGGGGTGTCGATGGCGAAGGTGTCCGTGGAGATGCTGCTCTTGCCGTCCTTTTGGTCGTCGACGGAGGTACGCCGGATGTCGGCGTCGCTGTCGCCGGCGGTCCAGCGGCCCATGACGTACCAGGGGGTGCGGCCGCCATCGGTGTAGGTGCCGCGCAGTTCGACGGCGATCCAGGTGCCGGACGGGGTGTGCGCGTTCCACGAGGCGATGACCTCGGTGGCGGGGACCCTGAGATGGTGGACCGGAGCGGTCCAGGTCGCGTACTCCCAGGTGGCGGTTTTGCCGGTGTGCGGATCTTTGTAGTCGAAGGTGCCGGCCGGGTGCGCCAGGCGGATGCCGGGCCGGGCGCCGTGTGCGACGGCGGTGCCCTTTGCGTGGCCCTTGGTCCAGTCGGATGCGGTGGTCCAGGCGTGATAGTCCACGAGGCTCTTCGGTCGGCGCGCGGCGTCCGGGGTGGTGGCGGTGGCCGGGGTAGTGGTGGTGGCCGGGGCCGCGGCGGGTCTGCGGGAGGTGTCGGCGGCCTGCGCGGAGGGGGCGGCGACACCCGCCGCGGCGGCGAGCGCGGCGGCCAGGACGGTGCGCCGGGGCGCGGAGCTGGTCATGGTGGAGGTCCCCCAGTCGGATGCGTACGAGCGGGCGCGGAAGGTCGGGCCGGGGCCACGGGCGGGCACGGGCGGGTCGGCAGTGGCTCAACTATTCCGGTTCCGGGCCTGCTTCGGAAGGCGCTACGGCGCGCGTCGCCGTACGAATATTGGTGTGGACCACTGGCATGAGCAGCGGCGTGGGCCCCACGCGTACGCTGACGCAATGGATCGCGATCTGGCTCCGCTCGCCGCCCGGCTGCGTGCCCTGCCGCCCTCCTGCGGGCCGGTGCGGCTGATCGCGGTGGACGGGCACGCGGGGTCGGGCAAGAGCACGTTCGCCGGCCGGCTGGCCGATGCGCTGGGCGGCGTGCCGGTGGTGCACACCGACGATCTCGCCACCCATGAGGAACTGTTCGCCTGGGGCGAGCGGTTCGCCGCCCAGATCCTGGGGCCGCTGTCCCGGGGCGAGACGGCGCGGTACGGCGTCTACGACTGGGTGCGCGGCGAGTTCACCGAGGAGCGGGTGCTGGCGCCCGCTCCGCTGGTGCTGGTCGAGGGCGTGGGCGCGGGGCGGCGGGCACTGCGGCCCTCGTTGGCGTGCCTGCTGTGGATGGAACTGGCGAGCGAGCATTCCTGGGAAAGAGGACAACTCCGGGACGGACCGGGGCTCTCCGCCTTCTGGAGTGGCTGGATTCCGGCGGAGCGCGCGCACTTCAAGGCGGACCCTTCGCGTCCGTATGCCGATTTCCTGGTGCACCAGGAACAGACGGGGTACGAGGTGCTCGTGGGACCTTCCGCGACGCCGTGACGGGCCCCGCATTTCACGCTCTGTGACGGACGGCGGCCGAGCGGTCGAACGGCGCCGACAGGGTCCCGCCGAGTGCCCCAACTCGGCTTGACCTGGGGGCCGTACAGGACTTACGTTCTCAATGTGCGGTTCTACGGACCGCCCGCAGATGCGAAGCCCCCGGTTGTTCCCCCGTGATCGGGGGCTTCGTTCTGTGCGAAATCACCTCTTGCCGCCGCTCGGCGCCGCCTCTCCCTCACCCTGGGTCACCGCATTCTTCGCGCCGCCGCGCCGTGCCCCGCCCTCCGCTCTTGCCCCGTACCGCCCTCTACGGCCTGCACCGATCCCGCGGGTACGATGCGAGTCTGTGCCACCGCAGGCCAGGACCGATATGCGCGCGGAGCCGGTCAACTCCCGCCCGCCGTATGCCGGTTCGCTAGGCCACGGCGGCACGCGCCCGGCGGTACTCGGGGGACGTTTTGTGGGGGGACGGGATGGATGTCGGCACTCAGGGTTCGCCCGCCCCGGCCGAGCTCGCCTGGCTGCGCGCGGTGGACGCCTACACCGTGGGCGCCTATCCGCAGGCGGAGGAGGAGTTCCGGGCCGCGGTGCGCCTCGACCCGTCGATGGCCGACGCCTGGCTCGGTCTGCACGCACTGCGCGCCGACACCTCCATAGCGCTGCTGCGGATGCACCGCCACCGCGACCGTTTCGGTGAGATGCGCGCCCGCCACCGACGCACCCTCAACTCCTGGTACTGGCTGGGCTGGTGGGTGCAGCCGGTGCTGGAGACCGGCCGCGATCTGCTGCTCGCCCACGCCTCCCACTGGCTCGACGGCCGTCATGTCGCCGAGCTGGACCAGGCGCTGGCCGGCTGCCCGCCGGTCGACACCGACCCCCAGGTGCGCTTTCTGCACGCCTGCCGCGCCTATCTCGTCAAGGACTGGGACCAGCTCGTACGGCACACCGAGCCGCTGCTCGCCGATCCGGTGCTGGGCATCGAGGCCGGGCTGTTCGGCGGTATGGCGCGGGTGCGGCTGGAGATGTACGGGCAGGCCGAGCCGCTGCTGTCGGCCGCGTTGATGCGCTGCCGCAGTGAGCAGCCGCAGCGCAAGGAGCTGCGCTACTGGCTCGCCCGCGCGCATGAGGGCACCGGCCGCAGTGCCGCGGCGCTCCCCCTCTACCGCGCGGTGCACCGCGTCGACCCGGCGTTCATGGACACCGCGGCACGGCTCGCCGCCATCGCGGAGGGGGACGGCCTGGACGAGGGCGCCGACCTTGCGACGGTCTCCGCGTCCGGTTTCGGCCAGGAGGCCGGCGGCGATCTGACCCCGCTCGATCCGGTCGACGGCCGTGAGCTGCTGGTGACCGGCGAGGCGGACGGGCCCGACGACGAGGTGGGGCCCGCCCCGGCCGGGAGCGATGCCGCGGCCCGGGTCAAGGCGACGGCGCCGGTGCCACGCGGCGCCGAGCGGCTGCCCGCCGGTCCCGCCGATCCGGTGCTGCTGGAGAAGGCCCTGGCGGAGCTGGAGCGGATGGTCGGCATGGAGCCGGTCAAACGGCAGGTGCGCGCGCTGTCGGCCCAGCTGCGGATGGCGCGGCTGCGGGCGAGCCAGGGCCTGCCGGTCCAGCCGCCGAAACGACACTTCGTCTTCTCCGGCCCGTCCGGCACCGGCAAGACGACCGTCGCCCGGATACTGGGGCGGGTCTTCTACGCCCTGGGGCTCCTCGGCGGCGATCATCTCGTGGAGGCCCAACGGTCCGACCTGGTCGGCGAGTTCCTGGGCCAGACCGCCGTCAAGGCCAATGAGCTGATCGACTCGGCGCTGGGCGGGGTGCTGTTCGTCGACGAGGCGTACAGCCTGTCCAACTCCGGCTACAGCAAGGGCGACGCCTACGGCGACGAGGCACTTCAGGTGCTGCTCAAGCGCGCCGAGGACAACCGCGACCGCCTCGTCGTCATCCTGGCCGGCTACCCCGAGGGCATGGACCGGCTGCTGGCCACCAACCCCGGCCTGTCGTCCCGCTTCACCAGCCGCGTCGACTTCCCCAGCTACCGGCCGCTGGAGCTGACCGCGATCGGCGAGGTACTGGCCGCCGAGAACGGCGACTGCTGGGACGAGGAGTCCCGCGACGAGCTGTGCAGCATCAGCGGCCATGTCGTCGACCAGGGCTGGATCGACGAACTGGGCAACGGCCGCTTTCTGCGCACCCTCTACGAGAAGAGCTGCGCCTACCGCGATCTGCGCCTGTCCACCTGGCACGGCGCCCCCACCCGCGACGACCTCGCCACCCTCCGGCTGCCCGACCTGATGCAGGCCTACGGCGAGGTCCTCTCGGGCCGCGGCCCGGACGTCCAGGGGCCGCCGCCGAAGGGGCTGGACCTCTAGGGGGCGTCTCCCCGGTCTCCGTGGGCCTGCGGGCTTCCCCGCAGCGGTGGACGGGGACCGTGCGGCACACGGCAGATCACTTTGTCCGGGCCCCGGAGTTCCCGTCGCCACCGGCGTGGGAGAAGGCGGCTTGCACGATGCGCAGTATGTACGGCATCTCGCTGGTGTCCGGTGGAGCTGTGTAGTTGAGGGAGTAGACAAGGCGGCGGCCTCCGTCGGGGGCGGCGAAGACGGCGTTGGTGTAGCCGGGCTCCGTGCCGGTCTTGCCCCAGAGCACCGTGTGGTCCGGGAGGGTGACGCGCATGATCCCGCCTGTGCTGAAGCAGGGCACGCCCTTGTCCCCGGGCTCGGTGAGGCTCGCACAGTGGTGGTTGCCGCTGCCGTTGACCACCGAGCCGGGGTCGGGTACTCGGAAGACCAGCTTCTGCTGCGCGGACGGCAGGAGGCGGCCGCGGAAGAGGGCGGCCAGGAACCGGTCCAGGTCGTCCGCAGTCGAGATCATGCCTCCCTCGGCCCAGGCATAGGGGCTCTGCTCGGTGACGTCGGCGAGGTGACGATGGTCCTTGCTTCCGGTGACGGAGCGGTATCCGTGGGCGTGCGGCGCCGGCAGGACCGGATCGTCGGCGTCCGGTACATACGTATGGCGCAGGCCGAGCGGTCGGGTGAGGCGCGTGCGTACTTCATGCGCGTACGAATGGCCGGTTGCCTTCTCGATGATCAGCCCGGCGATGAAGTAGTTGATGCCGTTGTACTGCTGTACGCGGCCCGGCGGGGACTTCGGCGGCTGTCGCAGCGCCCCGCCGACCACCTCGGCCGGTGTCCAGGACCGGAAGCGGTGCCCGACGAACCATTCGTTCGTGCCGTCTCCGGCGAGCGCCGCGTCGGCGGGTGGCAGGCCACTCGTGTGATCGAGGAGCTGTCTGATCGTCACGTCCTTGAAGGCGGCCGGGATCAGGCCGGGCAGCCGGCGCCGGGCGGGAGCGTCGAGGCCCACACGGCCCTCGGCGGCGAGCTGGAGCAGGACCGTGGCAGTGAAGACCTTGGAGATGCTTCCGATGCGGAAGTACGAGCGGGGGTTGACGGGCGCGCGGGTCGCGATGTCCGCCACGCCCGCGGTGCCGGTCCAGGCTCCCCCCGAACCGCGGACCTGGAGCAGAGCACCGGTCACCGCGCTCTCCGGCAGCCCGGTGATGGACGCGCGCAGTGCCGTGGGGTCGAGTGGTGGCAGGGATGCGGCTGCCCCCGTCCGGTCGGAGGGGGATACGGCGGGGACGGGTGTGGCGAGAACGGGTGTGGCAGGGGCGGCAGCCGCGAGGGCGCATGCGGCCGTCAACGTCACGGCGGCCGCCACCTTCCCTCGGCGCCCGCATGCTGTTTTTCGTAATGCCTTCATGCCTGCGAGCTTGCCGCTCCGCGATGATGCAGGGCATCAGGGACGACCCCTGACCGGTCCCGGAACCGGGTCAGGGACCTCCCTGATGATGCCCCCGAAGCAAGGCGTCCGCCCGCTCAGCGCGCCATGGCAGGATCCTCGGACGGCAGCTGTGCCTCCTCACGGGGCTCGCTGACCCGGTCGCCCGCGCCTCTGCGGTCGCGGGCGGCGGGGGCCCGGCGGTGCGCCGGGTCGCGGACCTCGCCGACCAGCATCTCCAGGACGTCCTCCAGGGCGACCAGGCCGAGCACCCGGCCGGTCGCGTCGGCGACCGCCGCCAGATGGGAGGCGGCCCGGCGCATCGCCGTGAGGGCGTCGTCCAGGGGAAGTTCGGCGCGCAGCGTCGTCATCGGATGCCAGATGCGCTGGGGCACGGCGCGGTCGCGTTCCTCCAGGTCGAGGACGTCCTTGACGTGGAGATAGCCCATGTACGCGCCGCCGGGGGCGCACACCGGGAAGCGGGAGTAGCCGGTCCGTACGGTCAGCTCCTCCACCTGGCGGGGGGTCACGGTCGGTTCGACGGTGACCAGTCCCGCCCGGTCCAGGAGGACGTCCGTGACGGGCCGGCTGCCCAGTTCGAGGACGTCGGAGAGCTGTTCCTGTTCGGCCGGGTCGAGCAGGCCCGCCTGGCCCGAGTCCTCGACGAGATGGGTCAGCTGCTCACTGGTGAAGACCGCCTCCACCTCGTCCTTCGGCTCCACGCGGAAGAGCCGCAGCACCCCGCGGGCGCAGGCGCCGAGCAGCGCGGTCACCGGACGGCACAGCCGTGCGAAGGCGACGAGGCCGGGGCTGAACCACAGGGCGGTCTTCTCGGGCGCCGCCATCGCGAGGTTCTTCGGGACCATCTCGCCGATGACGAGGTGGAGGAAGACCACCACCGCCAGGGCGATGACGTAGCCCAGCGGGTGGACGAGCGCCGCGGGAAGACGGACGGCCTCGAAGACCGGCTCCAGGAGGTGCGCGACGGTCGGCTCGGCGACCGCGCCGAGCGTGAGGGAGCAGACGGTGATGCCGAACTGGGCGGCGGCCATCATCTGCGGGAGGTTCTCCAGCCCGTGCAGCACCTGCCGGGCCCGGGTGGAGCCTTCGGTCGCCAGTGGTTCGATCTGGCTGCGGCGTACGGAGACCAGGGCGAACTCGGCGCCGACGAAGAAGCCGTTGGCGAGCACGAGCAGCACCGCGAAGAGCAGCTGGGCCAGTGTCATCGGGCCACCTCCGCGCCCACCACGACGGGCTCACGGGGCGCCTCGGGGACCGCGGGCGCCGTGACCGTGGCGGTCCGTACGATCCTTATCCGCTCGGCGCGGTGGTGCGACACCAGCCGCACCCGCAGCCGCCAGCCGTCGAGTTCCGCGATGTCGCCGGGGGCCGGAATCCGGCCGAGTATGTGTGCCACCAGTCCTGCCACCGTTTCGTACGGTCCTTCCGGGGCGTCCAGGCCGATCCGCCGCAGGGTGTCCACCCGGCAGCCGCCGTCGGCGTCCCAGGCGGGGCGGCCCTCCTCCGGCGGGGCCTGGCCCAGTTCGGGCAGGTCCACACCGTCGTGCTCGTCGCGGACCTCGCCGACGAGCTCCTCGATGATGTCCTCCAGGGTGACCACACCGGCCGTGCCGCCGTACTCGTCGACGACCACCGCTATCGGCTGTTCCCTGCGCAGCCGCTCCAGCAGCGGCTGCACGGGCAGGGTCTCGGGCACCAGCAGCGGCGGTACCGCGATCCGTCCCGCCGGGATGCGCAGCCGGTCGTGCGCCGGGACGGCCAGCGCGTCCTTGAGGTGCACCATGCCGACGATCTCGTCGAGGCGGGTGTGGTAGACGGGGAAACGGGAGAGTCCGGTGGCGCGGGTCAGGTTGACCACGTCCTCGGCGGTCGCGGACGCCTGGAGGGCGCTCACCCGTACGCGCGGCGTCATGACGTTCTCCGCGGTCAGGTCGCCCAGCGAGAGGGTGCGGACGAACAGGTCCGCGGTGTCCTGCTCCAGGGCGCCCGCGCGGGCGGAGTGCCGGGCGAGCGAGACCAGTTCGCCGGGCGTGCGGGCGGAGGCCAGCTCGTCGGTCGGCTCCACGCCAAGGGCGCGCACCAGACGGTTGGCGACGGTGTTCAGCAGGGTGATCACCGGGCGGAAGAAACGGGAGAAGGCCCGCTGGGGGCCGGCGACCACCCGGGCGACGGGCAGCGGCTTGGAGACCGCCCAGTTCTTCGGCACCAGCTCCCCGACGACCATCTGGACCGCGGAGGCCAGCAGCATGCCGATGACGACGGCGGTGCCGGGGACCGCACCCGCGGGCAGGCCGGTGGCGGCCAGCGGGCCGGACAGCAGCTCGGCCAGCGCGGGCTCGGCGAGCATACCGACCACCAACGAGGTGATCGTGATGCCCAGTTGGGTGCCGGACAGCTGGAAGGAGAGTTCCCGCAGTGCGGAGACGACGGTGGGGGCGCGGCGGTCGCCGTCGGCGGCGGCCCGTTCGGCATCCGCCTTCTCGACGGTGACGAGTCCGAACTCGGCGGCGACGAAGAAACCGTTGGCCAGGATCAGGACGAGAGCCGCAGCGAGCAGCAGCAGGGGGCCGGTCATGCCGCCGCCTCCGTGGTATGCGGGGGTTGGGGAGGGGCGGCGCAGGTACTACAGGACGATCCGTCCATTGCCGGAGGGAGTCACTCCTCGGGTCGCGGTGGGCCCACGAAGGGGCAGGGCGCAGGGTGCGCCCCGGAGAACAGAGTAAACAGCGGGACCCTGATTAGGGCAGGCTCAACCGGCCGTGTGGTCGACAGCACCGTGCTTCTCGGTGAGGTCGCGCAGCGCGCGGGCGTCCCGGATGGCCTGGTCCTTGGCGATGCCGGGCTGGATGCCCATCGCGGGCAGGCTGGTGCCGTCGGCGAGGTCGAGATGGACCCAGGGGTCGCCTTCGCGGAGGTTGACGCGCAGCACCTGGGCCCAGGCCAGTTCGCGCCGGGTGGTGAGGTTGATCACCGTGATGCCCTCCTGCCGCGCCACCACCCTGGGGCGGCTGAGCAGCAGGAGGACGGCGAGCACCAGCAGTCCGGTGAAGACGAAGCTCAGCCGCTCGCCGCCGCTCAGCTTCGGCAGCAGCAGCGCGATCGCGGTGAGGGCGGCGAGCTGGGCGATGCCGACGGTGTACAGGACGACCCGGGTGCGGGTCGGCCGGAAGGTCACCGGGAGGCTGGGCAGGGGCGCGGACACGTCGTGGGTCTTCCGTCGGGGGTGCAGCGGTGGGTACGGGTTGGTCAGCGGCCGCCGGTCACAGCCGGCAGGCGTGGATACCGGTGGTCAGGATCGCGCGGGCGCCGAGGTCGTAGAGCTCGTCCATGATGCGCTGGGCGTCCTTGGACGGGACCATCGAACGGACCGCGACCCAGCCCTCGTGGTGCAGCGGGGAGACGGTCGGCGACTCCAGGCCCGGAGTGAGGCCGACGGCCTTCTCGACGTGCTCGACCCGGATGTCGTAATCCATCATCACGTACCGGCGGGCCACCAGGACGCCCTGCATACGGCGCAGGAACTGGCGCACCTTCGGGTCGTCGTCCGGCGCGCCGGTGCCGCGGATGACGACGGCCTCGGACTTCAGGATCGGCTCGCCGATGATCTCCAGGCCGGCGTTGCGCAGGGTGGTGCCGGTCTCCACGACATCCGCGATGATCTCGGCGACGCCGAGCTGGATGGCGGTCTCCACGGCGCCGTCGAGGTGGACGACGGAGGCGTCCACGCCGTTGTCCGCGAGGTGCTGCCGGACCAGGCCGGAGAACGAGGTGGCGATCGTCATGCCGCCGAACTCGGTCACGTCCTTGGCGGTACCCGGGCGGGTGGCGTAGCGGAACGTCGAGCCGGCGAAGCCGAGCTGGAGGATCTCCTCGGCCGGCGAGCCGGAGTCCAGCAGCAGGTCACGGCCGGTAATGCCGATGTCGAGCTTGCCGGAGCCGACGTAGACCGCGATGTCGCGCGGCCGCAGGAAGAAGAACTCGACCTCGTTCTCGGCGTCGACCAGGACCAGTTCCCTGCGGTCCTTGCGCTGGCGGTACCCGGCCTCATGGAGCATCGCCGACGCAGGCTCGGACAGTGAACCCTTGTTGGGGACAGCGATGCGCAGCATGAGAGCGATTTCCTTTGCAGCTAAGGGGTGTTGCGGTGGGTGCAGGGGGGTGGATCAGAGGTGGGCGTAGACGTCGTCGAGCGAGATGCCCTTGGCGACCATCATGACCTGGAGGTGGTAGAGGAGCTGGGAGATCTCCTCGGCGGCGGCCTCGTCGGACTCGTACTCGGCGGCCATCCACACCTCGGCGGCCTCCTCGACGACCTTCTTGCCGATCGTATGGACACCGGCCTGCACCAGCTCGGCGGTACGGGAGGTGGCGGGGTCGCCCGTGGCGGCCTTCTTCTGGAGCTCGGAGAAGAGCTCCTCGAACGTCTTCTTGGACATGATGGTGACTACCCTACGCGGAGATGAGGCCGCGGCGCGCAGCGCCTCGGCCGAAGCGAGCCGACGGGTGACGGGCGGGCTGTCAGCGCCAGGGCTCGGACACCGTGCGCAGGGTCGCGGCGGTGGCGACCGCGGCGGTGACCGCTTCGTGGCCCTTGTCCTCGGTGGATCCTTCGAGTCCGGCGCGGTCGAGCGCCTGCTGCTCGGTGTCGCAGGTCAGCACGCCGAAGCCGACCGGTACGCCGGTGTCCACCGACACCTGGGTCAGGCCCTGGGTGACGCCCTGGCAGACGTAGTCGAAGTGGGGGGTGCCGCCCTTGATGACCACACCGAGGGCGACCACCGCGTCATAACCGCGGCCGGCCAGCACCTTGGCGACGACCGGGAGCTCGAAGGCGCCGGGCACCCGCAGCAGGGTGGGCTCGTCGATGCCCAGCTCGGTCAGGGCGCGCAGCGCGCCGTCCACGAGGCCGTTCATCACCGGCTCGTGCCATTGCGCCGCGATGACGGCCACCCGCAGGTCGCCGCAGTTCTTCACGGTCAGTTCGGGTGCGCCCTTGCCGCTCATGGTTCTCCTCTTACGGGTGATGGTGCCGGTCTTACGGGTGGTGGCGTGGTGCCGGGTCGTGGCGTGGTGCCGGGTGGTGGTGACGTGGTGCCGGGTGGCTACTGGTTGTCGCAGGTGGTGGCGGCGGGGGGCGCGGCGTCTGCCGCTCCGGTGCGGGGGGCCTCCCCTGCTCGAACGGAGGGGGGAACGGTGCCCGTACCGGGGTCCAGCCAGGGCAGGTCGTGCCCCATCCGGTCCCGCTTGGTGCGCAGATACCGCAGATTGTGTTCACCGGCCTTGACGGGCATCGGCTCGCGGCCGGTGACCCGCAGGCCGTGCCGCACCAGGGCGGTGGTCTTCTCGGGGTTGTTGGTCATCAGACGCAGCGAGCGCACGCCGAGGTCCCGGAGCATCTGCGCGCCGGCGGCGTAGTCGCGGGAGTCGGCGGGCAGGCCCAGTTCGAGGTTGGCGTCGAGGGTGTCGCGGCCGCGCTCCTGGAGTTCGTACGCGCGCAGCTTGGAGAGCAGCCCGATGCCGCGCCCCTCGTGGCCGCGGAGGTAGATCACCACGCCGCGGCCGGCTTCGCTGATCTGCTGCAGCGAGGCCTCCAGCTGGGGGCCGCAGTCGCAGCGCAGCGAGTGGAAGATATCGCCGGTCAGGCACTCGGAGTGCACCCTGACCAGGACGTCCTCGCCGTCGCCGAGCGCGCCGGCGACCAGCGCGATGTGCTCGACGCCGTCGACGGTGGAGCGGTAGCCGTAGGCGGTGAATTCGCCGTGTGCGGTGGGCAGGCGGGTCTCGGCCTCGCGGCGGACGGTGGGCTCGGACGACTGCCGGTAGGCGATCAGGTCCTCGATGGAGATGATGGACAGTCCGTGCTTGCGGGCGAACGGCACCAGCTCCGGCAGCCGCAGCATCGTGCCGTCCTCACCCGCGATCTCCACGATGGCGGCGGCCGGGCGCAGTCCGGCCAGCCGGGCGAGGTCGACACCGGCCTCGGTGTGGCCGTTGCGGACCAGCACCCCGCCGGGCCGGGCGCGCAGCGGGAAGATGTGGCCGGGCCGGACGAAGTCGCCGGCGGCCGATTCCCCGGAGGCGAGCAGCCGCAGTGTGGTGGCGCGGTCGGCGGCGGAGATGCCGGTGCTGACGCCGTGCGCCGCGGTGGCGTCGACGGAGACGGTGAAGGCGGTCCGCATCGACTCGGTGTTGTGCTCGACCATCTGCGGGAGTTCCAGCCGGTCCAGCTCCGGGCCCTCCATGGGGGCGCAGATCAGCCCGCGGCACTCGCTCATCATGAAGGCGACGATCTCGGGGGTGGCCTTCTCCGCGGCGAGCACGAGGTCACCCTCGTTCTCGCGGTTCTCGTCGTCCACGACGACCACGGGACGGCCGGCGGCGATATCGGCGATGGCCTGCTCGACAGGATCGAGCGCCAGGGAACCCGTCTCGTCGGCGTTCTCGGTGTCGTACCAGCTCTTGAGGGCGGTCATGCCGCTGCTCCTTCCAGGACGGTGCGGTCGGCGGCGCGCGAGCGCAGCCACCAGTCGCGCATGCCCCACACGACGAGGGCGAGATAGACGACGTAGACGAGGCCGGAGAAGACCAGCCCGCTGCTGAAGGCGAGCGGGACGCCGACGACGTCGACCAGCAGCCAGGCGAACCAGAACTCGACCAGACCACGAGCCTGGGCGACCATCGCGGCGAGCGTGCCGATGAAGATGTAGGCGTCCGGCCAGGGGTTCCAGGACAGCTGCGGGATCAGGGTGAACAGGGTGCCGACGGCAGCGGTGCCCAGGGCGGTGCCGCCCAGCAGCAGCATCCGCTCGCGCCGGCCGGCGAAGCGTACGGCGATGGAGCCGTCCTGCGCCTGCTGCCGGCCGCGCTGCCACTGCCGCCAGCCCCACAACGCCACGCCGATGACGAGGAGTTGCTTGCCGACCCCGCCGCTGAGGTGGGCGGAGGCGTAGGCGGCGACGAGGATCACGCCGGAGAGGAACTGGGCGGGCCAGGTCCAGATGGAGCGCCGCCAGCCGAGCGCCAGGGCGGCCAGACCGATGGTGTTGCCGATCATGTCCGACCAGATGACGTGCTGCCCGAAGGCCGTGAAGGCCTGGCCGTTCAGCGTATCGAGGACGCTCACCGTTCCATCTCCTTGGTTTCCTCGAGGTCCTGGAGATCGGCGGAACCCCGGCCGAGCAGCCGCTCGACGTACTTGGCGAGGACGTCGACCTCGAGGTTGACGGGGTCGCCGGCCTTCTTGATGCCCAGGGTGGTCAGATCGAGGGTGGTGGGGATGAGGCTGATGGTGAAGTAGTCGTCCCCGGCGTCGACCACGGTCAGGCTGACGCCGTCGACGGTGATGGAGCCCTTCTCGACGACATAGCGGGACAGCGCGGCCGGCAGCGCGACCTTGACGATCTCCCAGTGCTCACCGGGGATGCGCTCGACGATGGTCCCCGTCCCGTCGACATGGCCCTGGACGAGGTGCCCGCCCAGCCGCCCGCCGAGCGCCATCGGGCGCTCCAGGTTGACCCGCGAGCCGGCGGCCAGCGCACCGAGGCTGGAGCGGTTCAGGGTCTCGGCCATCACATCGGCGGTGAATTCACCGTCGGCGGTGTCCACGACGGTCAGACAGACGCCGTTGACGGCGATCGAGTCACCGTGCTTGGCGTCTTCGGTGACGACGGGGCCGCGCAGTCGGAAGCGAGCGGAGCGACTGGGGGCTCCCCCAGCGGTAGCTGGGGGTGCATCACCGAGGTTCTCCACGGCGACGACCTCACCCAGTTCTTCGACGATTCCGGTGAACACTTCAGTTCTCCTCGTGGAGGGCGTGGCGGATGGGGGTGGCGGTGATGCGCAGGTCGGGTCCGAGCCGTGCGGTGTCGGTCACGTCGAGCCGCAACGCCTGGGCGATGGTGGTGATTCCGGCGTCGCCGACGGCCGCCGGGCCGGCTCCGAGCAGCACCGGGGCGAGATAGCCGACGACCTTGTCGACGGCCCGGGCGGCGAGGAAGGCCCCGGCGAGCGTGGGACCGCCTTCGAGCAGGACCGAGCGCACCTCGCGCTCGTACAGCGCCTGGAGCAGTGCGGGGATGTGCAGCCCGCGGCCGTCGGCGGCGCGCGGCAGCCGGAGGATCGGAGCGAGGCCTTCGAGGTGGCCGGCGTCGGCGTCCTCGGCGACCGCGATCAGCGTGGGCGCGGAGCCGTCCAGGACGCGGGCGCCGGCCTTGACGGCGGTGGCGCCGGAGTCGACGACGACCCGCAGCGGCTGGCTGATCTCGTCGTCGGCCAGTCCGCTGATCCGGGCGCCGAGCTGCGGGTCGTCGGCGCGGGCGGTGCCGGAGCCGACGATGACGGCGTCCGCGGCGGCCCGCAGCCGGTGCACATCGGCGCGCGACTGCGGCGAGGTGATCCAGCGGCTGGTGCCGTCGGCGGCGGCGATCCGGCCGTCGAGAGTGGCGGCGTACTTCCACAGCACGAACGGGCGGCGGCGCAGGACCGAGGTCAGCCAGGCCTCGTTGCCGGCGGCGGCCTCGTCGGCGAGCAGTCCGCCCTCGACGTCGATCCCGGCGTCGGCCAGGGTGACGGCGCCGCCGGTGGCCGCCGGGTTGGGGTCGGAGACGGCGTAGACGACGCGGACGATCCCGGCGTCGATCAGCGCCTGGGCGCAGGGGCCGGTGCGGCCGGTGTGATTGCAGGGTTCGAGGGTGACCAGTGCGGTGCCGCCCCGGGCCCGTTCGCCCGCGGCGCGCAGGGCATGGACCTCGGCGTGCGGCCCGCCGGCCCGCTGATGCCAGCCCTCGCCCACCGTGCGGCCCGCGGAGTCCAGGACGACACAGCCGACCACGGGGTTGGGGCTGGTGTGCCCGAGGCCGCGCGCGGCGAGCTCAATGGCTCGGCGCATCGCCGCGGTCTCTACGGGGGCTGCGGTGGCCACCGGGTCCTCCTGCCGCTCAGGGCACGGACTCCGGGGCTGTCTGGACGACAGAAAGCGGAACAACACCACGGGGACACCGCGACCGGAAAGCAGGACCCGCCCGGAAAAAACCGGACGCGCCGCCGACGGCGGTGTACCGAAGCTGGCCCGCCGCGCACTGCCTCCCATCCGGACTTTCACCGTCGGTGCAGGAATTTCACCTGCTCAACCGGCCGCTGGCTGCGGACGGGTCGCGGACTGTTACCGCCGGTTCGGAATTACACCGACCCCGGAGTGCGCTGCTGCTTCTTATGTCAGTACAGCTTCAGTCTGCCACGCCCGGTAGTCGCCCATGCGGGCGAAGCGCTGTGGGCTGCCTCACAGCGCCCCCGGCGCGCCGCCTGTCACAGCGGGCACGCGTCATTCGTCATAGCGGGAAAGAACCCGCCCCCACCCTCTCAAGGACTGATCCGCGATGGCGACAATTCTGGTGACCGGCGGCACGGGCACTCTCGGGCGGCCCCTGGTCGACCGGCTGCTCGACGACGGCCATGACGTCCGTTCGCTCAGCCGGCGGCCGCACACCGGCACGGCGCGCCCGCGGCCGCGGTCGTACGCGGTCGATCTGCGCGACGGCACGGGCCTGGCCGAGGCGGTGACGGGCGTGGACGTGATCGTGCACTGTGCCACTTCGCCGGCCGGCGGTGACGCGGAGGCGGCCGGACGGCTCGTGGAGGCGGCGAAGGCGGCGGGGGTCCCGCACCTGGTGTACATCTCGATCGTCGGCGTGGACCGGGTCCCGTTCAGTTACTACCGCACCAAGCTCGCGGTGGAGCGCCTGATCGAGGACTCCGGCATCGGCTGGACGGTGCTGCGGACGACGCAGTTCCACGATCTGGTGCTCGATGTGATCAAGGCGGGTGCCCGGTCGCCGGTGCTCCCGCTGCCGACGGGCGTACGGGTGCAGCCGGTCGAGGTGCGCGAAGTGGCCGCCCGGCTGGCCGAGTTGGCGGCCGGGGAGCCGGCCGGGCGGGTCACGGACCTGGGCGGCCCCGAGGTGCTGGACGCCCGGGAGCTCGTACGGGCCACGCTGGAGGCGGGCGGGCGGCGCCGGCTGCTGCTGCCGCTGCGGCTGCCGGGCGCGACTGCCGGGGCACTCCGCCGCGGCGGAAACCTCACTCCGGAACACGCCGACGGCCGGCGGACCTACGCCGAGTTCCTCGCGGAGAGGGCGGGTGGGCGCTGATGGGCGGGTGAGGGGCCGGGGGCTGACTGGGGGCAGGGGCCTGCCTGGGAGCGTGGGCCCGCCTGGGAGCGTGGGCCCGCGGACGCGTGAGGGGCGCCAACGCGCTCCCGTTCACGTACGGCCCGTCCATGTACCGTCCGTTCACGTACCGCCCGTTCACGTACCGCCCGTTCACGTACCGTCCGTCCACGTAGCGCCCGTTCACGTACCGCCCGTTCACGTACCGCCCGTCCACGTACCGCCCGTCCACGTACCGCCCGTCCACGTAGCGCCCGTTCGCGTAGCGCCCGTTCGCGTACCGGCGGGAATACCGCCCATCCCCAGCACGTTGTGGCCCGCGAGGGGCGCCCGTGCCCCCTACGGGATCTGTTCCCACCCCCCTGAAGGGATGCCTCAGGGACGGGAAGAGCCCCCCGGCCCTCCGGCCCCGAACAGCTCGTGCTGAGCGGCGTCCCGTGCGGCGAGGACGGCGCCGCGCAGTACCGCCCGCCCGCCGAGCGCCCCCGCGCGTACGTCGGTACGCAACGGGGAGAGCCGGGCCAGATGCCCGGCGACCCGCCCGGCGAGTTCCTCGCCGCCGCCGCTGCCGGTCTCCCCGCCCAGGACGACACACCCGGGGTCGAGCACGGCGCTCACCGCCGCCACGCCGAGGGCGATCCGTGCGGCCAGCGCGTCGAGGAAGGCGGCACCGGCATCGCCGGCGGCCACCGCGGCCCGTACGACGGCTTCGGCGGGCGGGGCATCGGTGTCGGGTGCGGGCGCGTCCGCCGCAGCAGGGCCGACGGCCTCGGCGGGCAGGCCGTGCTGCGCCGCGAGTGCGCAGATGGCGGTGGAGCCGGCCAGGGAGTGGAAGCCGCCGTCACAGCCGCTTGCGGTGGGCAGCGCATCGGTGCCAGGGACCGGCAGAAAGCCGATCTCGCCGGTGCCGCCCGAGGCGCCGCGCCGCAGCGTGCCGTCCAGTACGACCGCGGCGCCGGTGCCATGGCCGAGCCAGAGCAGGACGAAGGTGTCGTGGTCGCGGGCGGCCCCGTCGCGCTGCTCGGCGATGGCGGCGAGATTGACCTCGTTCTCCAGCAGGACCGGTACGGCCCGCCGCGCGCGCAGCTCGCCGACCAGCGCGACGTGCCAGGACGGGATCCAGTCGGTGCCGCCGAGCCGCCCGGTGGCGGGGTCGACCAGGCCGGGTGCGCCGACGGCGATGGTGTGCGGATGCGGGGCGCCCGCCGCGGCGAGGGCCTTGTCCAGGCCGGCGAGCGCGGCGGCGACCGCCGCTTCGGCTGTGTCGTCCGGGCCGATGGGGACGGTGCGCTCGGCACGTACCTCGCCCAGGAGGTCGGCGACCGCGACGGTGACGCTGTGCGTGCGCAGGTCGAGGCCGACGAGATGAGCCCGGTCGGCGACGATCCCGTAGAGCCGGGCGTTGGGTCCGCGCCGCTGTGCGCCGCTCTCGCCGACCACGGCGATCAGTCCGGCCTCCTGGAGGCGTTCGACGAGGTCCGCCACGGTCGGCCGGGACAGACCGGTCAGCGTCTTCAGCTGACCTGCCGTCAAAGCACCCTCGGACTGCAGGAGTTGCAGTGCCAGGCGGTCGTTGATCAGCCGTGCGGTGGTCGGGGAGGCGGCGGTGCGGCCGGCGGCCACCGTGCGCGGTGCGTCCATGGCGGGATTCTTTCATCCGGTCGGGCCAACACCCTTATTATCAGGCAGGGTTCCTGATAATTTACCGCCCATGGCTGGCACCGGTGTCCCCCACAACGTCCTCCCACCCTCGAACCACGAGCTGCGCCGCGCACGATGGGCCGTTGCCCTGGTGTTCCTCGTCCATGGCTCGGTCACCGGCAACTTCGCGACCCGTATCCCCTGGATCCAGGACCACACCGGCATCTCAGCGGGCCAGCTCGGCCTGGCCCTCGCCTTCCCCGCGATCGGCGCGTCCCTGGCGATGCCGCTGGCCGGCCGGATCAGCCACCGCTTCGGCGCCCGCACCGCACTGCGCGGTCTGCTCGCCCTGTGGACCCTGTCGCTGCTCCTGCCCGCCCTCTCCCCCGGCCTCTACGCGCTGTGCCCGGCACTGCTGCTGTACGGCGCGACGTCCGGCATGTCGGACGTCGCGATGAACGCGCTGGGCGTGGAGACCGAGGACCGGCTCGGCAAGCCGATCATGTCGGGGCTGCACGGCATGTGGAGTGCGGGCGCCTTGCTCGGCTCGGCGGCCGGCACCGTCGCCGCGCACGCCGAGTGGGACGCCCGGCTCCATCTGGCCGGCGCCGCGCTCGTGCTGACCCTGCTCGGTGCGCTCGCCTGCCAGGGCGTCCTGGATCTGCGCAGCACCCCCGAGGAGCACCCGCCGCCGCGCTTCGCACTGCCGCCGAAGTCGGCGCTGCTCATCGGGGCGATAGGTTTCTGCGCGGTCTTCGCGGAGGGCGCCGGCCTGGACTGGTCGGCGGTCTACCTCCGCGACGAGTTGGGCACCGACGCGGGTCTGGCGGCCGCGTCGACCACTGCCTTCGCCTGCACGATGACCGTCGCACGGCTGGCCGGTGACAAGGTGGTGGCCCGTTTCGGCGCGGTGCACACGGTGCGGGCCGGCGGGGTGCTGGCGGCGGCCGGCGGCCTGCTGATCGTCACGGCGCGGCATCCGGCCATGGCGATGGGCGGGTTCGGCCTGATGGGCCTCGGAATCGCGGTGGTCGTCCCGCTGGCCTTCGCGGCCGCCGGGCGCAGCGGTCCCGCGCCCAGCCAGGCGATCGCGGGTGTCGCCACGATCACCTACACCTCCGGGCTGATCGCACCGTCCGCGATCGGCGGTATCGCCCAGGCGACCTCGCTGACGCTGTCGTTCGTGCTGGTGACGACGCTGGCGTGCGGGCTGGTGGTGGGTGCGCGGGTGCTGCGGGTGCCGAGCCGTACGGCCTCCGGCAGCGCCCCCGCGGTGACCGGCGATCTGGAGCGGTCATAGGGACTTTGCAGACAGGCCCCGGCCCGGCCGCTCCCCCGCCGCCGGCTCAGGCCGCGTCCGCCTCCGTGCCCGCGTCCGCCTCCTCCGGCCGGAGGAGCTGGGCGGCGATGCTCCGGGCGTGGTCGGACCACGGTGTGGGGCGCAGCGTCTGCGCGTCGACGCGGACCAGCACCCGGTGGCCGTGGGCGTAGGTCTCGGTGCCGTCGGCCGAGCAGAGCCGGAAGCCGTAGGTGAGGCCGGTGCGGCCGAGGCGTGCGACCCACAGGTGCGCCGCGTAGCGGCCGGGGCGGGTGACCGACCGCTCGTAGGAGACGTGCATCTCCTTGATGACGTTGCACATGTCACCCGCGGCGGCCCAGTCGCCGTCGAAGCCGAAGCCCCGTCCGTGCCAGTACTCCGCCCAGGCGCGTTCGACGAGCAGCGGGTAGCGGGAGTTGTGGAGCATGCCGAGCGCGTCGAGGTCGTCGAAGTGGACGGTGACGGGGACCAGTTCGCCGTACGGGACGGTGGCGGTCTGGAGGGTTTCGACGCTCACGGGTGGTGCTCCTGGGGTCGGGGTGTGCCGGTCGGCGCTGTTGAGACGGAGAGTGCTGGTGACGCGGTTGGTACTTGTGTGACGATCCGGAGTCATCGTAAGCGGATGCTTAGAATGCTTTGGCCGCCGGGATGCGGGGCGTGAGGGCCATGAGCCGTCGGTCAGGGAGCAGCGGCAGGGCTCAGTGACCGAGGACATAGCGACCACGAACCGGGATGCACCGGGATGGAGCGGATTTACCCCGCACTAACATTGCCCGGTCATCACCGTGTGAAGAAGTGGAGCAGTCATGGGCCTCGGCGTGCGCTGGACCGTGCATGGCGACGGGCGCAACCCGGCCCCTGGGGCAGTGGTCAGACCGGATGAGCGGCTGTCTTGGCCACGCACCGTGGGCCTGGGCGCGCAGCATGTCGTCGCGATGTTCGGCGCGAGCTTCGTCGCTCCGGTGCTGATGGGCCTGGACCCGAACCTCGCGATCATGATGTCCGGCGTGGCGACGGTCATCTTCCTGCTGGCCACCCGCGGCCGGATCCCCTCGTATCTGGGCTGTTCGCTCTCGTTCGTCGGAGTGGCCGCCGTGATCCGGGCGCAGGGCGGCACCAGCGCGACCGTCACCGGAGCGGTTCTGGTCGTCGGCGTCGCGCTCTTCCTCGTCGGCGTCGCCGTCCAGCGGTTCGGCGCCCGGATCATCCATGCCGCGATGCCGCCGGTGGTCACCGGTGCCGTGGTGATGCTCATCGGCTTCAACCTGGCGCCGGTGACGGCGAGTACGTACTGGCCCCAGGACCAGTGGGTGGCGCTGCTGACCATGCTGTTCACCGGGTTCGCCGTGGTCTGTCTGCGCGGCTTCTGGTCGCGTATCGCGATCTTCCTCGGGCTGGTCTTCGGCTATGCCGTCTCCTGGATCTTCGACCGGGCCTTCGGGATGATCCACTCGCTGAACGGCGCGGGGAAGGTCACCGACCACTGGCGGCTGGACTTCTCCGCCGTCGGCAAGGCCGACTGGATCGGTCTGCCGCACTTCCACGGGCCCAGCTTCCAGTGGTCGGCGATCCTGGTCGCGCTGCCCGTCGTGATCGCCCTGGTCGCGGAGAACGCCGGCCATGTCAAGGCGGTCGGCGAAATGACCGGCGACCCGCTGGACGACAAGCTCGGCACCGCGATCTCCGCCGACGGCGCGGCCTCGGTGCTCTCCACCGCCCTCGGCGGCCCGCCCAACACCACGTACTCCGAGAACATCGGCGTGATGGCGGCGACCCGCGTCTACTCGACCGCTGCCTACTGGGCGGCGGCCGGCTTCGCCCTGCTCTTCGGTCTGTGCCCGAAGTTCGGCGCCGTGGTGGCCGCCATCCCCGGTGGGGTGCTGGGCGGTATCACCGTGATCCTCTACGGCATGATCGGCCTGCTCGGCGCCCAGATCTGGGTGCACAACAAGGTGGATCTGCGCAATCCGCTCCATCTCGTGCCGGTCGCCGCGGGCGTCATCATCGGCGTCGGCGGGGTGAGCCTGCGGATCAGCGACAACTTCGAACTGAGCGGTATCGCCCTGGGCACGATCGTGGTGCTCACGGGCTATCACGCGCTGCGCGCACTGGCCCCCGCACACCTCAAGCCGCAGCCGCCGCTGCTGGACGAGGGCACCTCGTCGTACGACAAGGACTGACCGCACGGCATCCGGCAGGGCCCTCAGGCGGAACGGGGCCCGGAGGGGGAGCGGCACGGACCACAACGGGGCGCGCCGCTCATTACCCCGTTCCGGTCAACGGCCACCGGCACACCGCGTTTTCCGTCACCGCACTGTCACGCTGAGTGGATGACAACGACTCAGTGTAATGACAGCCGGGTGCGGCCGGACCCGGCCGGAGGGTGCGTCGCCCGGCCCCCCAACGACCCGGGATCCGCGGGCGCCGCGGGGGTGGGGGAGGTTCTGGCCCGGATGCGGGCGCTGGCCGCTGCGCTGCCGGCCGAGGACGGGGTGGCCGTCTTCAACGGGGTCTATCTGGCCGTCACCGAATCCGTGGCGCGGCGCATCGGGGACGGCGCCTTCCAGGACCCGGCGGCCGCGGGCGAGCTGGACATCCGTTTCGCGCGGCGGTACTTCGACGCGGTGGACGCCACGGCCGCCGGGCTGCGGCCGCCGGCCTGCTGGCGTCCGCTCTTCCAGCTCCGCCGCCACCCCGGGGTGCATCCGCTTCAGTTCGCGCTGGCCGGGATCAACGCACACATCGGCCACGATCTGGCGTTGGCGGTGCTGGACACCTGCCGGGCGCTGGAGTGCGAACCGGCCGCGCTGGAGACCGATTTCGACCGGGTCGGCGGAGTGCTGACGAGTCTGGAGGAGGGGATCCGTGAGCGGCTGATGCCCGGCCCCGATGTACTGGATGTCGCCGATCCGCTGACGCATCTGATCGGGTCGTGGAGTCTGGACAAGGCCAGGGACGGCGCCTGGGCTGCGGCCCGGGCGCTGTGGAGCGTACGCCGGCTGCCGGACGTCACCGAGGAACTCGCCGAGCGGCTGGATGCCGGGGTGGGCCTGGTCGGGCGGATGCTGCTGACTCCGCTGCCCGGCTGATCCTGGCGGCCGGCCCGGCGCCGGGTCGCGGCGCTCCCCTGGAACTCCCTTGTTCCGGCGGTACGTTGGCCGAGGGGGCTGACAGCTAAGGAGTGCAGCTATGGCCATGCGGCTCGGTCTGGGCCTTCCGCAGATGCGGCAGTACGACATCGGACGCGACGTTCCCGACGTGGCGCGGGCCGCGGAGGAGACCGGTTACGAGAGCCTCTGGGTGTTCGAGCGGATCCTGTTCCCCGAGCCCGCCTCCCAGGGGCTGTACGGCATCCCGGGCCCCCCCTGGCCCGACGCGTACCGCTCGGTGGCCGACCCGCTGGTGACCCTGGCCCTGGCCGCGGCCGCCACGCGGCGGGCGCGGCTCGGCACGAGTGTGCTGGTCGCCCCGCTGCACATCCCCTTCCAGCTGGCCCGCACCCTCGCCTCGCTGGACGCGGCGAGCGGCGGCCGAGTGGTCGCGGGCTTCGGCACGGGCTGGTCGCTGGACGAGTACGCGGCCGCTTCCGTCGCTCCGTTCGAGCAGCGCGGCGAGGTCCTCGACGAGCTGATCGACGTCTGCCACGCGGTGTGGGGCCCGGACCCGGTGGCGTACGAAGGGGAGTTGACGACCATCGCCCCGTCGGAGGTCGGCCCCAAGCCGAAGCGGCCGATCCCGATCCTGCTGCCCGCCAACAGCCCGCGCGCACTGCGCCGTCTGGTCGACCGGGCGGACGGCTGGATGCCGGTCGGCATGGGCGCCGAGGCCCTCGCCACCCAGTGGCAGCGGCTTCAGGACCTGGCCGCCGAGCGGGGGCGCAAGGAGCCGGTGGCCAGTGTGCTGCGGGTGAACGCCCAGCACACGGCCAAGCCGTACGAGGGCCGGGACCGCAAGCCCTTCCAGGGCGGCGTCGAGCAGATCGCGGCGGATCTGGTCGCCCATGCCTCGGTGGGCCTGGAGGAGATCCTCATCGATCTACAGGGCGGGGCCCGGGACGCCGAGGAGCTGAAGGATGTCGCCGCGGAGGTGTATACGGCGGCGCGGGCGGCGGGTCTCTAGAGACCGGCGGACCGGGGCGGGGCGGACCGGCCGTGGTGGCGGGGCCCGGCGGTGCCGGGCCCCGTCCTCCCAGGGACGCCGCCCCGAGTAGGCACCAGGGGGTGTCCCTCCCCGGGGCTGGAGCCGGTGGCAGCTGGGCGAGGAGACGCAAGCTCGGCTGAGGCGGTCTCACCGTCAAGGGGTGGCGAGACCCTCTTCCCCAGCGACGGCGTAGCAAGCCTGTGAGGCGAGTGTCATACCCATGCGGCCCAGCACCTCAATGGACTCCAGAAGGATCTTCGTGTCCATCGTCGCCATGGCTTCGCCGAAACGATTGCGCGCGGCCAAGTCCTCTGGGGACACCGCGGTACGAAGCGCCGAGACCCGCTCGGCCAGCTTCTCGCGCTCGGCTTGCATCGCCGCCATCCCGCGTACGGCGCGGACGATCTCCTCATCGCTCATGTCGCTCATCGGGTACCCCTTCGGTCTCCTGCTTCGTTGTCTCCTGGTCAGATGAGGCAACTGCTCTCCGAGGTCGCTCCAGCACGTCGAACTGTGACATGCGCGACGGCCGGTGCCGCAGTGAGTCTCCAGCATGGACCGGGTTTCAGCCGTCCGTCCAGGTTCTGCACGATCAGCAGCCACACCAGCCCCAGGACCAGGGGGCGGGTCGACCCGGATCCCCTGGAACTGACGCCCGTCATGCGCATTCTTGACGGCGACTTCGTCGTGACCGGCTTCGTGGTGGGCCGGCCCAGGGCGGCAAGGTTCAGTGGACTCGTCACGGCACCCGGCGTGGAAGGCACTTCAAGACGTGCTTGTGGTGAGGGAAGCTCCGATTCCTGAGATGGCGGAGAGCTTGATCTCAGCCACGGAGACGTCGCATCCCCCAGCACCGTGGTTCGCCAGGACGACGACGAAACGGTCTCCCTGCCGGCGCACCTGGCCGCCCTAGTCCTCGGGCAGTTCGACCGGGGCGATCTCGTCGTAGACGTCGCCCGGGCCCGGGTTGGTGGCATCCGTCGCACCGCCGAAGTGGTGCATCACGCCCCACACCGCGTTCAGTGCGGTCTGCACGGCGCCCTCGGCCCAGCCCGCGGTCCAGGAGATGTCGTCGCCCGCGAGGAACAGGCCCCGCTTGTCCTCGGGGAGCCGGTCCTGCATGAAGTGGGTGAACAGGCGCCGCTGGTAGCGGTAGTGGCCGGGCAGGTTCGCCTTGAAGGCGCCCATGAAGTACGGCTCGTTCTCCCAGGACACGGTGACCGGGTTGCCGATGATGTGCTTGCGGATGTCGACCTTCGGATAGATCTCCGACAGCGACTTCAGCATGACCTCCATCCGCTCGTTGGCGTTCAGCGGCAGCCACTTCAGGCTGTCGTCGCACCAGGTGTAGGAGAGGCAGATGACGGCGGGCTCGTCCGGTCCGTTGTCGAGCAGATAGGTACCGCGGGTCATCCGGTCCGTCAGCGTCATCGACATGACGTCCCGGCCCGTGTCCTCGTCCTTGTCCAGCCAGAACGGCCGGTCGACGGGCACGAAGAGCTTGCTGGACTCCATGTAGTGGGTGCGCTCCATCGCCGTCCAGTGGTCGATGGGGAACAGCGAGTCGTCACAAGCGATCTTGCTCAGCAGCATCCAGGACTGCGCGGTGAAGACGGCGGCCTCGTAGGTGCGGATGTCGCCGTCGGCGTCGGTCACCGTGATGCGGTTGCCGGCGGTGCGGTGCAGACGGGTCACCGCGGGACGGGGCGCCCCGTCGTGCAGCGACGAGAGCGAGGTGCCCGGCGCCCAGTGCACGATCTTCGCCGGTTCCCGCTCCCACAGGCGCAGCGGCAGCTGCTGGCTGCCGCCGACGATGCCGCGGTGGTGGTCGTCGGCCTCGGTGTAGACGACCCGCAGGATCTCCAGGATGGAGTTGGGGAAGTCGGTGTCCCAGCCGCCGGTGCCGAAGCCGACCTGGCCGAAGATCTCGCGGTGCCGGAAGGACTTGAAGGCCGTCGAGTCGCAGAGGTAGCCGTAGAAGGTCTGGTTGTCGAGCTTCTCGACGAGCCGGGCCCAGATCTCGCGGATGCGCGGAACATCGCGCTCGCGGATCGCCCGGTTCATGTCGGAGAAGTCCGCGCCCTCCTCCAGGCAGGCGTTCCAGGCGTCCATGACCTGGTGGTAGACCTCGGGGAGGTCATCGACCGTCCGGGCGTAGTGCGATTCGCCCTTGAGGTCGACCACGGTCGACGGGGTGTCCGCCGCCAGCGGGTTGGGGAACGGCGTGGTCGCCAGGCCCACCAGGTCGATGTAGTGCTGGAGCGCCGTCGAGGACGGCGGGAAGCGCATCGCGCCCATCTCGGCGGTCAGGCCCGCGGCGTCGGACGAAGTGCCCTCGAAGCCGACGGTGCGCAGCCGGCCGCCTATCTGGTCGGCCTCGTAGACGACGGGCTTGAGGCCCATCTTCATCAGCTCGTAGGCGGTGATGATGCCGGAGAGGCCGCCGCCGATGACCGCGACCTCCTTGCCGTGCTCGATCGCGGGGATCTGGCCGAGGCCCGCCGGGTGGGCGAGGAAGTCGTCATAGGCGTACGGGAAGTCCGGGCCGAACATGGTGATCGGCGGCTGGACATCCGCGTGGTGGGCGGCGGTGGGCACCGTGGACGTCATCGGGGACGGACTCCTTGCAGACAGGGCACAGCAGGCAGGGCGGCGCGGACCGGGCGGGCGGCCTGCGGCGGATCAGAGGGGGGGTCGGGCGGGTCAGTTCATGTCAGCGGGCCGTAGAGCTCCGGCCGGCGGTCGTGCAGATAGGGGTTGTCCGCCCGGGATTCCTTCAGGAAGGCGGGGTCGACATCGGCCCGCACCAGCTGCTCGGTACGGCCGGCACGGGTACGGACGACACCGTCCGGACCGGCCAGGCAGCTGAGGCCGACGAACTCGAACTCGCCCTCCGCGCCGACCCGGTTGACGTACGCGACGTACATCTGGTTCTCGAAGGCGCGGACCGGGATGACGGACTCGGCGACGAACTGGAAGGGGTGCATCTGCGCGGTGGGGACCAGCAGCAGATCGGTGCCGGCCAGGGCATGGGCCCGGACGTTCTCCGGGAACTCCACGTCGTAGCAGATCAGCAGGCCGATCCGGAGGCCGGCCAGTTCGGCCTGGACGACGGCCTGCTCCCCGGGGGTGAACCATTCGTGCTCGAAGCAGCCGAAGAGGTGGGTCTTGCGGTAGTTCGCAAGGCGCTCGCCCTCCGGGCCGATGAGCTGCGCCGCGTTGTAGACCGCGGCGCTGTCCGACTCGTCCTGCGCGGCCCGCTCGGGGTAGCCGTAGAGCACCGCGATGCCGTGCTCGGCGGCGATCCTCCCGATGGCCTGCGCGCTGTCGCCGTCGGCGGTCTCGGCGAGGCGGTGGACGTCGCCGCCGATCGCGTAGCCGGTCAGGAACAGCTCGGGGCAGGCGAGCAGTCCGGCGCCGGTCGCCGCCGCCTCGCGCGCCGCGTCGTCGAGGACCCGCAGATTGTGCGCGACATCGCCGGGCCGGCCCGAACTCTGGAGCAGGGCGGTGTGCAGCGACGTCATGGGACCCCTCGGCGGGACGGTGCGGGTGGACGCATTGACGGTACGGGCCGCCGACGATTCCGGACAAGGCGCCACCGTTGCGTGCCGAGGGACGATTCATTGCGCGTTCAAGGGACTGTGCGGTGATTCGTTGCGCCCCGCAGCCGGAGCTGCCCCGGGACCGTGCACGCCGGGCTCCCGGTGCACGTTCCGGGGCCGGTACAGGCGTGCGCTTCGGTGCACGCCCGGCTCAGGCGCAGGCCCGCCTCCGGTGCACGCCGGGCCGCCCCTCAGCGCCCGGACGCCATGTGGGCCGTCATCCAGTCGAGGACGGCAACGGTACGGAGGCAGTCGTCCTCGGTGAGCCCGCGCAGCAGACGGGCGCGGCTGACGTCGACCAGGGAGGCGGCCTCGGCGGGGGCCCGCCGGCCGGCCGTGGTGAGCGCGAGGGTGTCACCGTCGGCGGTGATCCGGCCTCGGTCGGCCGGCGCGTGGAGGACCTCGTCGGCGCCTCTCGGAACAGATATGCATGCATAATGACAAGTACCTGTTTCCGAGTATGCTTCTCCCGGGGCGAGGGGGCAACGGGTTATGGCGGCGGGACGAGCGCGAGGAGAGTGCGGATGCACGGCGCGGAGCGGGACAGGCCGGCCGACGACACGGATGGGGAGGTCGCGGCGCTCGATGCCGAAGTCGCGGCGATCGAGCGCGCCATGGTGGCCCTGCGCCGCAGCGCCGCCCGCCGGACGCCGGCACGCCGGGCGGAGCGGCAGACCGGGGCGCCGGTGCCGGGGGGCGCCGCGTTCGATGTGCTGGATGTCGTCGAGGCCGCCGAGGAGCGCGGGGAACCGGCCGGGGTGCGCGAGGTGGCGGATGCACTCCGGGTCGACCAGCCGCGGGCGAGCAAGCTGGTGGCGGCGGCCGTGCAAGCCGGTCATCTCCGCCGGGAGGCCGACCAGACGGACGGACGGCGCACTCTGCTGGCCGTCACCCCGGACGGACGGGAGCTGCTGGAGGCCGTGCACACCTTCCGGCGGGCCATGGTGGCGCGGGTGACCCGGGACTGGCCGGCCGACGACCGTGCCGCGTTCGCCCGGCTGTTCACCCGCTTCATGGACGATTTCGGCGCGGCGAGCGGGGCTCCGGGGACGGAATGACCGGGCAGGCGGGCCCGCCCAGGGGCCGGCTGACCGGGCAAGGGGGCCACCCGGGACGGACCGACCGGAGAAGCGGGCCCACCCGGGACGGACCGACCGGAGAAGCGGGCCCACCCGGGACGGACCGACCGGAGAAGCGGGCCCACCCGGGACGGACCGACCGGAGAAGCGGGCCCACCCGGGACGGACTCACCGGAGAAGCGGGCCCACCCGGGACGGACCGACCGGATAGGGGAGCCGACCGGCCCGGCCCGTCCACCGCGTTCAGTCCTCGTCGGGCGGCAGCTCCCGCAGGACATCCCGCACCGTCTCCCGCACCATCCCGCGCAGCCAGCGGTGCCCCGCGTCGGCCTCCTGGCGCGGGTGCCAGGCCATCTCCATGGTCATCGGGGGCAGTTCGAGCGGGATCGGCAGGGTGCGCAGCCCCAGGCCGCGGACCGTCGAGGCCGCGGCGCGTGCGTTGGCCAGGCCGACCGCATCGCTGTCCCGGATCATCATCAGCGAGGCGGCGAAGGTCGGGACGGTGGCGATCACCGTGCGCCGCAGCCCGCGGTCGGCGAGCGCCGCGTCGAGCGGGCCGGTCAGCCGGCCGCGGCGGGAGAAGTTGAGGTGCGGGGCGGCGGCGAAGCGGCGCGCGGTGAGCTTCCCGGTGGTCAGCGGGTGCCCCTCGCGCACCACCGCGACGCTGCGGTCGACGAAAAGCTCCTCCCTGCGGATCTCCGGCTCGAGGCTGTCGATGACGCCCAGCTCCAGGTCCGCCGCACCGTCCCGCAGCAACGGCACATCGACATGGCTCTCCCCGAGGAAGCGCAGCACGACCCGCGGCGCCTCCTCGGCGACGCGGGCGACCAGCCGCGGGCCGAGGGCGGTGACGAACAGGTCATTGGCGTAGAGGGTGAACACCCGGGCCAGTTCGGCCGGATCGGCCGGCTCGGACGGGGCCAGCACTCCATGGGCCGCCTCCACCAGCCGGCGCACCTCGGCCCTGATCTCCAACGCGCGCGGGGTGGGCACCATATGACGGCCGGCCCGCACCAGGACGGGGTCGCCGACGGTGCGGCGGATACGGCCGAGCGCCCGGCTCATGGCCGGTCCGGAGAGGCCGAGCCGGTCGGCGGCCGCGGTCACGCTCTCTTCTTCGAGCAGGGCATCCAGCGCCGTCAGCAGATTGAGGTCGATGTTTGCGTTTCGCGCAACCATGAAGTGCACCCCTTGCATTTGAGGTCAACTCACCTGGACTCTAGCTTCCCTGCCATGACCTCGACCGTTTCACCTCCCCACTCCCCTCCCCCGCCGGTCGGCACCCTCGCCCGGCGGCGCTCGGTGACGGCCGCGATGTGCGCCTGCGTGCTGGTGGCGCAGTCGCTGGTGGCCGCGATGAACCTCGCGATACCCAAGATCGCCGCGAGCGGGCTGCACCCCTCCCCCGCCCAGCTGCTGTGGATCGTCGACACCTATGTGCTGGTCTTCGCGGGGCTGCTGATCCCGGCCGGTGCGCTCGGGGACCGCGCGGGCCGCAAGGGCGTCCTGCTCACCGGGCTCGGCGTGTTCGCCGCGGGCGCGCTGCTCAGCGCCCCCGCGACCACTCTGCCGGTGCTCCTGGCGGGCCGGGCGCTCTCGGGCGCGGGCGCCGCGCTCCTGGTCCCGGCGACCATGTCCGTCCTGCTGCACGCCTCCCCGCCCGACAGCAAGGCCGGGGCCGTCGCCGCCTGGAGCACGGCGGTCGGCCTCGGCGGGATGGCGGGCAACGCGGGCGGCGCGCTGATCCTCCAATACCTGCCCTGGCAGGGGCTGTTCTGGGCGTATGTGCCCCTCGCCCTGGCCCTGCTGGTCTGGGTCGCGAAGGCCGCGCCCCGGGTTCCCCGGCAGACCGCGACGCTCGATCTGCCGGGCTCGGCGCTGCTGGTCCTCGGGGCGGCGGCGCTGCTCTTCGGCATCATCGAAGGCCCGGGGCTGGGCTGGGTCTCGGTCCCGGTGGCCGGCGCCTTCGCCCTGGCGCTGGTGGTGTTCGCGCTGTTCGTACGGCACGGGCTGCGGGCCGCGCACCCGGTGCTGGACCCCCGGCTGTTCCGGCTGCGGCGGCTGCGGGCCGGCAGCATCGGCATCGCCGTCACGTTCTTCGGGATGTTCGCGCTCTTCTACGTCAATGCGCAGTTCCTGCAGTACGTGAAGGGATACTCACCGCTGCAGACGGGCTGCGCGCTCGTACCGCTCGCCTTCGGGATGCTGGCGGTGACGAAGTACGGGATGCGCGGGGCGCAACGGGCCGGCGAGGCCAGGACGGTCGGCGCGGGGCTGGCGCTGATCGCGGCCGGTCTGCTGCTGCTCTCCACCGCGGACGCCCACACCCCCTACCTCTGCTACCTGGTGTTTCTCCTGGTCATGTCGGCCGGTGCGGGGCTGGCGATGCCGACGCTCTCGCATGCGGTCGTGGCGTCCGTACCCGCCGGACGCTCCGGGATGGGGTCCGGACTCCAGGGCGCGGCACGGGAGTTGGGCGCGGCGCTGGGCGTCGCCGTGGTGGGCACGGTCCTGTCCGTGCGCTTCGCCTCGGGTACCGGAGACGGGGCCGCGGTGGCCGCCGCGTTCACGGATGCCACGGCGCTGGGCTACCGGATCGCGGCGGGCGTGGTGCTGGTGGCGGGCCTCTTCGTGGTGCGCGGTCTGCGCACCGGTTCGCGGGCCGAGCGGGATCCGGCCTTGACCTGAAGCGCGCTTGAGGTAGCAGCATCGTCGCCATGGACACCGAAGCGATGCAACGCCAACTGCAGTATCTGACGGACCGGGCGGAGATCACCGATCTGCTGGACCGCTACCTCCGCTCCCTGGACGAGGGGAGGTTCGACGAGGCCTGGGCCCGCGCCTTCCACACCGAGGACGTCACCGCCGAGCTGCCCGTCGGCACCGTCCACGGCCGCAGCGCCCTGCTGGCACGGGTCGGCGCCGCGATGGCCCTGTTCGACCGCACCGTGCATCTGGGGACCAACGCCGTCCTGGAGATCGACGGCGACCGGGCCACCGCCCGCGGCACCCAGCTGAGCACCCATGTCCTCGCCGACGGGACCGAGGGGGTCTTCATCTCGGCAGGTCATGCCGACAGCGAGCTGGTCAGGACCCCGGAGGGCTGGCGGATCGCGGCCTCGTCGCTGCGTATCGCCTGGACGCAGGGCACTCCGCCGCGGGTGCCGGCGGACCTTGGGGCGGGCGCCTGAGAGGGCCCGGAGGGGCAGCGGGTCCCCATGCCGTATGCCGGATGCCACCGAGCCGGGCGGACGGGGCGGGTGCGCGGCAGGCCCGCCCGTCCCCGGCCCCCCGGGCCGGGCCCAAGGAGAGACTCCCTACCCCGGCGCCCCCGAGCTGTAGCGCCGCAGCAGCGGCGAGAGCACCAGGACGGACTTCGTCCGCTCCACGAACGGCTCGCCCGCGATCCGCTCCAGCACCCGCTCGAAGTGCCGCATGTCGGAGGCGAAGACCTGGACGACGGCATCCGCCTCACCGGTGACGGTGGAGGCGGATGCCACTTCCGGGTAGCGCGACAGGCCGCGGTGGATCGCCTCGGGCGAGGTGTTGCGGCGGCAGTAGATCTCGATGAACCCCTCGGTCTCCCAGCCGAGCGCGGCCGGATCGACCCGTACCGTGAATCCGGTGATCGCGCCGTCGGCCCGCAGCCGGTCGACCCGGCGTTTGACGGCCGGCGCGGACAGCCCGACCTCCTGGCCGATGTCGGCATAGCTGCGGCGGGCGTCCTCGGCGAGGGCGTGGACGATGCGTTCGTCGAGATCGTTCAGTCGCACTGCGGGTGGATCACTTCTCTGCGGTGGCCAATCGGGAGCGGCGCAAGCCGTATCCGAAGTAGACCACAAGGCCCACGGCCATCCAGACACCGAAGACCACCCAGGTCACGGCGCCGAGGCTGCCCATCATGTAGAGGCACAGCAGGAAGCCGATCGCCGGGAAGAGCGGCGAGAGCGGGGTGCGGAAGCTGCGCGGCATGTCGGGCCGGGTGCGGCGCAGCACGATCACCGCGATGTTGACCAGCGCGAAGGCGAACAGCGTGCCGATGCTGGTGGCGTCGGCCAGCTCGCCCAGCGGCACCGCGGCGGCGAGGATCCCGCAGAACAGCGAAACGATCACGGTGTTGGCACGCGGCGCACCGCTCTTGGGGTGCACCTTGGCGAACACCTTCGGCACCAGCCCGTCCCGGGACATCGCGAACAGGATGCGGGTCTGGCCGTAGAGCACGGTCAGCACGACGCTGGCGATGGCGATGACCGCGCCGAAGGCGAGCAGCACGGCCCAGAAGCTCTGGCCGGTGACGTCCCTCATGATCCCGGCCAGCGCGGCCTCCGAGCCCTTGAACTTCTGCCAGGGCATGGCGCCGACGGCGATGGCCGCGACCAGGCAGTACAGCGCGGTGACGATCACCAGCGAGAGCATGATCGCTCGCGGCATGTCGCGCTGCGGGTTCTTGGCCTCCTCGCCCGCGGTGGAGGCGGCGTCGAAGCCGATGTACGAGAAGAACAGGGTGGCGCCGGCGGCGCTGACACCCGCCATGCCCATCGGCATGAAGTTCGCGTAGTTGCCCGACTTCACGCCCTGCACGGCGACGCCGCAGAACAGCAGCAGGGCGACGATCTTGACGACGACCATGATCGTGTTGGCCCGGGCGCTCTCCTTGGCCCCGCCCAGCAGGAACACCATCGCGAGCAGCACGACCAGCAGCGCCGGCAGGTTGAAGATGCCGCCGTCGCCGGGCGGCTGGGACAGCGCGTCCGGGATGGTGAACCCGAGCGTGCCGTCGAGCAGTTCGTTCAGGTACTGGCCCCAGCCCACGGCGACCGCCGCGACCGAGACGCCGTACTCCAGGATCAGGCACCAGCCGCAGACCCAGGCGACCAGCTCACCGAGGGTGGCGTAGGCGTAGGAGTACGACGATCCGGAGACCGGGATGGTGCCGGCCAGCTCCGCGTAGGACAGCGCGGAGAACAGCGCGGTGATACCGGCGATGACGAAGGAGATGATGACCGCGGGCCCGGCGTCCGGGACGGCCTCGCCGAGGACCACGAAGATGCCGGTGCCCAGCGTGGCACCGATGCTGATCATGGTCAGCTGCCACATGCCCATCGTGCGGCGGAGCGATCCCCCCTCGCCCTTGCCGCCCTCCGCAACCAGCCGCTCGACGGGCTTGCGCCGCATCAGCCGGGTGCCGAGGCCTCCGGGGGCGGGCGGTGGGGGCCCTGCGGGTGGGGCTGCGCCGTGCTCCAACACTGGGGTGGCTCCTTTATCGCTGCCGATCAGATGACGGGTACGGATGACGGCGACCGGCAGCGGTCGGTACAAGGGCATGCCGGAGCATGCCGCAGCAGGAGACCGCCGAGCAGACGGACTCCGTCACTCCACGTACAGCGCTTGACCTTACGGCCCGCCGCTGACCTGCCGTAATGCAGGTTCCTTGCGCAACAGCGAAGGATCGTTGCGCACCGGTGCGGCGGGCGGCCGTTCGTTGCGCGCCGGGGTCCGATCGTACGGGTTCCGGCGGAGCGGGGCGGACCGGGGGACCGGGTTCCGGATATGCGACCGGCCCCGCACCGAGTCGGTGCGGGGCCGGTGTGCGGCGGTGCCGGGGCCCGCGCGTGGCCCCGTGGCGGGTCAGTTCCAGCTGTCGTGCAGCGGCTTGCCCTCGGCGTAGCCGGCGGCGCTCTGCACACCGACCACGGCCTTCTCGGCGAACTCCGCCAGGGAGGCGGCGCCCGCGTAGGTGCAGGAGCTGCGGACACCCGCGATGACCGAGTCGATCAGGTCCTCGACACCGGGGCGCACCTGGTCGATGAACATCCGCGAGGTGGAGATGCCCTCCTCGAAGAGGCCCTTGCGGGCGCGGTCGTAGGCCGACTCGTCGCTCGTACGGTTGCGCACCGCACGCGCGGAGGCCATGCCGAAGCTCTCCTTGTACGGCCGGCCGTCGGCGGTGTGCTGGAGGTCGCCGGGCGATTCGAGGGTGCCGGCGAACCAGGAGCCGATCATGACGTTGGACGCACCCGCGGCCAGCGCCATGGCGACATCGCGGGGGTGCCGGATGCCACCGTCGGCCCAGACGTGCTTGCCGGACTTCCTCGCCTCGGCGGCGCACTCCAGGACCGCGGAGAACTGCGGCCGGCCGACGCCGGTCATCATCCGGGTGGTGCACATCGCGCCCGGTCCCACGCCGACCTTGATGATGTCCGCGCCGGCCTCGATCAGATCGCGGACGCCCTCGGCGGAGACGATGTTGCCCGCCACGATCGGCACCTGCGGGTCCAGCCCGCGGACGGCCCTGACCGCGGTGATCATCGACTCCTGGTGGCCGTGCGCGGTGTCCACCACGAGGGTGTCCACGCCGGCTTCCAGCAGCGCCTTGGCCCGGCCGGCCACATCGCCGTTGATGCCGACGGCGGCCGCGATCCGCAGCTTGCCGTCGGCGTCCGTGGCGGGGGTGTACAGGGTGGCGCGGAGCGCTCCCTTGCGGGTGAGGATGCCGACCAGCATGCCGTCCGCGTCGACCGCGGGCGCGAGCTTGCGGTTGGCGGCGTCGAGGCGGTTGAAGGCCTCCCGCGGATCGATGTCCGCGTCCAGGACGAGCAGGTCCCTGGACATGACCTCGGCCACCTGCGTGAAGCGGTCCACACCGGCCAGGTCGTGCTCGGTGACGACGCCGACCGGGCGGCCGCCCTCGACGACGATGCCCGCGCCGTGCGCCCGCTTGGGCAGCAGCGACAGGGCGTCGGCCACGGTCGCGACCGGGGACAGCACGATCGGTGTGTCCAGAACCAGATGGCGGCGCTTGACCCAGGTCACGACCTCGGTGACGACGTCGAGCGGAATGTCCTGCGGAATGACGACCAGGCCACCACGGCGGGCAACGGTCTCGGCCATCCGGCGGCCGGCGATCGCCGTCATGTTGGCGACCACGAGCGGGATGGTGGTACCGGTCCCGTCGTGCGAGGAGAGGTCCACTCCCTGGCGGGAGCCCACGGCGGAGCGGCCGGGCACCATGAACACGTCGTCGTAGGTCAGGTCGTAGGGCACCGAAGAACTCTCTTCGAGCGCGCCGTTCTTCGGATTCAGGAATCGCATATGGCCAGGATACGGGCCCTGACCAGGGGTCATGTGATAATCCGAGCCATGCCCCGGCTGTGTGTGCGATCCGCCAAACGGCACTGCGGCGGCTGAGGTGGCCACGTCAGGCCGGGGTGCTCGGCGCGGACGGCGGACCGTCTGGCATCGCCGCCGGTCAGGCCCGGTACGGCGTCGCTACACGCCCTGCCGGTCCCGCCCCCTGGCCATGATCACGGCCAGGCCGGTGTCCGTGTCGCGCCAGTAACCCACCGCATCGGCCAGGATGCCCTCGACGACGCTCCACTCGTCCGGCGCCGCGGCCGCGTAGCCCTGCCAGCCCGTCAGGACGAGCAGCCGGCCGCGGTCGGCGGGGCACCAGGACAGATCGGTGAGGCAGTCGGCGAGCGCGTCCCAGTTGCGGCCGAACCAGTCCGGCAGCCGCAGCGCGCCGGCGCAGCCCTCCATGAAGGCGGCCTTGTCCACGACCCCCTCCAGGTCCAGTGAGGCGGCCGTCCAGCCGGCCTCCCGCGCGGCGGCGAGCGCCTCCGCCACCGAGCGCTCCGCGGGCCACGGCAGCACTCCCGGGGGCGTACTGCCGTCGAGCACCGCCGCGAGCGGCCGGGGCACAGAACCCGTCATCGGAGCACCGCCTTGAAGGTCCGGTAGTGGTCGTCGGTGTAGTAGGTCTCATGGCTCTGGCCGGTGACGAGCCGGCGGGCGCCGCGGTCCGCAGAGCCCGGCGTGCGGACCGTGTACTCGTGGTAGTGGCCGCGCGGCTGACGGGGCAGCAGCCGCTCGCGGTTGCCGAAGACGGTCCCGTCCTGCGCGTACGGGAAGGGCCCGCCGGCGTTGATGAGCCGGAGGGTGTCCCGCGCCTGGGAGGGCAGCGCGCCGACCGGGACGACCGGCATGCCCTGCGCCCAGTCCGGTACGCGGGTGGGGTCCGGTGCCTCGGCGACGGCCGTGGCGGTGGAGCGCCCCGGCCCGGGTGAACTCCCCGTGTCTCCACCGCCCGTGGCACACCCGGCCAGCACGAGGAGCAGCCCGGCGAGCAGCGCGCCGAGGGCAGCGGCGGCACGGCGCGGGACGGAGCGGATCACCATGCGCCGATGCTGTCACAGGCCTGCGCAGGCTGCTCGTCGATGGCGGCGTCCGGGGCGCCCGGGGCGGGCGGCGGGGCCGGCGCCCGCTGCCGCGCGCACCGGGTCACGCTGCGGTGGAGGTCACGCCCCGTCAGGGTCCGCCCGGTCCAGTGCGGGGCGCGGCCCGGGGCCGGTCTCCAGCAGCAGATGGTCGGCGGCGGCGGTGTCCGTGACCAGGCTCGTCACCAGCCCGGAGCGCAGGACCGCGCCGATCGCGTCGGCCTTGCGCCGGCCGCCGGCGATGGCCACGACCTCCGGGATGCGGCGGAGCCGGTCCGCCTCGACGGTGATGCACCGCTCGCCGAGGTCCCGGCCGATCCGCCGCCCCTCGGCGTCGAAGAGGTGCGCCGACATCTCGGCGGCCGCACCCAGCGAGGCGTAGTGCTCCCGCTCCTGCTCCGAGAGCATGTCGTAGACGGTGGAGACACCCGGCTCCCAGGAGCCGATGGAGACACAGGCGACGGTGACCTTGTCGAAGTAGTCGAAGGCGCGGGCGATACCGGTCTGGCGGCGCAGCGCCTCGGCGGTCGCCGAGTCGGGCAGCAGCATCGGCGCATAGATCGGATGCGCCTCGCCACCGGCGACATCGGCCGCGCGGCGCACCGCCTCGACCGACCCGCGGTCGGCGGTGCCCGCGTCGTAGACACCGGTCAACTGCACGACGGTGCACGGCGGGAGGTGGTGCAGCGCGGCCGCCATGTGAATGGTCGACCGGCCCCAGGCCAGGCCGAGCACATCGCCCTCGGTGACCAGCTCGCCGAGGAGGTCGGCCGCGACCTCACCGAGGTTCTCGGGGTCGGCGGCGTCATCGGGCGGGGTCTGGCCGCCGAAGGCGGGGGGAGTGTCCGCGGGGGACTCGACGACCACCGCGTGCCGCAGGCCGTAGCGGGCCCGCAGGGCGTCGGAGCGCTCGGCGTCCAGCTCGGAGGGCACCCGGATCTCGATCCGTACGAGATCACGCTCCAGGGCGGTCTCCAGCACCCGCGCGACCTTGAACCGGCTGACGCCGAACTCCTCCGCGATCTGGATCTTCGACTTGCCCTCAAGATAGAAACGGCGGGCCATGGCCGCGGCCTGCACCAGCTCGGCAGGGCCCATTCCGGACTGTGGGCGGCTGGCTACCACGAAATTCTCCCCTTTTGCGCATCTGATCGAGTCTTTGCTCATCCTTTCAGAAACCCGGCGGCAACGGGGACCACGACCGCCCCGACCTCGTGAACGCTGGGTTGCGCCACGTACAACGGGCGGCACGCCCCCGCCACGGACGGCTTCCCGTGGCGTGAATCAGACGGACCGCCCGCCCGCCCCCGCCGGCCGCCGTCAGTGCGCGCAGCCCCAGCCCGCTGCCGCGGTCGCCGTCTCGGCCTTCTCGCGCAGGTCCCGGACCGCCTTCGCCGGGTCGTCCGCGCCATACACCGCGGAGCCCGCCACGAACACGTCGGCGCCCGCCTCCGCGCACCGCTCGATGGTCTCCGCCGAGACCCCGCCGTCCACCTGGAGCGCCAGCTCCAGACCGTGCCGGGAGATCAGCTCACGGGTGCGGCGGATCTTCGGAAGCATGATGTCCAGGAACGCCTGACCGCCGAAGCCGGGCTCCACGGTCATGATCAGCAGCATGTCGAGCTCGGGGAGCAGATCCTCGTACGGCTCGATCGGTGTGGCCGGCTTCAGCGCCATCGACGCCCGTGCGCCCTTGGCCCGGATCTCCCGCGCCAGCCGCACCGGCGCGGCCGCCGCCTCCACATGGAAGGTCACGGACCCGGCCCCGGCCTCGATGTACTGCGGCGCCCAGCGGTCCGGGTCCTCGATCATCAGATGCAGATCGAGGGGGGTGTCCGTCGCCTTGCTCAGCGACTCGACCACCGGCACACCCAGGGTGAGATTCGGGACGAAGTGGTTGTCCATGACGTCGACATGCAGCCAGTCGGCGCCCTCGACGGCCCGCGCCTCCTCGGCGAGGCGGGCGAAGTCTGCGGACAGGATGCTGGGGTTGATCAAGGCCATGCCCCCAGTATGGCGTGCGGGCCGGGGACGGACGCAGGCGGGACGGAAGGGGGGCCGGGACGGACGCCGGAGGGAGCTCAGGCCGGATCCGGCGGCGCGCTACCGCGGCCGGCGACGGAGCCCGTCAACCGGTCGCGTGACGCTGCCGGCAGCCGCGGCCCGCCGCGCTCAGCCCGTCCGTCGCAGCAGCGCCAGGTACATCGCGTCCGTGCCGTGCAGATGCGGCCACAGCTGGACGTCCGGGCCGTCGCCCAGGGCCGGTACGCCGGGCATCAGGGGCCGGGCGTCGATCCACTCCACCTGCACCGGCTCGCCGCCCCGCCCCTTGAGGACGTCGTCCACCACGGCCCGGGTCTCGGCCGGATGCGGCGAGCAGGTCGCGTAGCCGACGACACCGCCGACCCGCACCGCCGCGAGTGCCTGCCGCAGCAGCTCGCGCTGGAGCGGGGCGAAGCCGTCCAGGTCCTCGGGACGACGCCGCCAGCGCGCCTCCGGCCGCCGGCGCAGCGCGCCCAAGCCGGTGCACGGCACGTCCACCAGGACCCGGTCGAAGGCGCCGGGCTGCCAGGCGGGGCGGGTGCCGTCGGCGGCGATGACCGCGTACGGGCCGGGGTTGCCCTCCAGCGCCCGTGCCACCAGACGTGCGCGGTGCGGCTGCTTCTCCGACGCCAGCAGGGCGGCACCACGCTGCGCCGCGAGCGCCGCCAGCAGCGCCGCCTTGCCGCCGGGGCCCGCGCAGCCGTCGAGCCAGGCGCGGTCGGGGCCCTCGACGGGCGCGTTCGCCAGCGCGAGGGCGACGAGCTGGCTGCCCTCGTCCTGCACCCCGGCGCGCCCCTCGCGGACCGGGTCCAGGGCGCCCGGCTCGCCGCCTTCCGCGAGCCGCACCGCATACGGGGACCAGCGCCCGGGGAGCGCACTGTCCTCGCCCACCACCGCCAGCAGCTCCTCGGCGGTGGACCGGCCGGGCCGGGCCACCAACGTCACCTCGGGACGCTCGTTGTCCGCCTCCAGCAGGTCCTCGATGCCGGCCCGCCCTCCGCCGAGCGCGTCCCACAGCGCCGAGACGATCCAGCGGGGGTGCGCATGCACGATGCCGAGGTGGTCCTCGGGGTCCTCGTCGTACTCCGGGGCGACCCGCTCCAGCCAGCCGTCCAGGTCATGGGCCGCGATCTTGCGCAGCACCGCGTTGACGAACTTCGCCCGCCCGTCGCCCAGCACCACCCGCGCCAGCTCGACGCTGGCACTCACCGCGGCATGGGTCGGAATCCTGGTGCCGAGCAACTGGTGCGCGCCGAGGGTCAGCACATCCAGGACCGGCGGGTCCACCTCCCGCAGCGGGCGGTCCACGCACTGCGCGATGATCGCGTCATACGTCCCCTGCCGCCGCAGCGACCCGTAGACCAACTCCGTCGCCAGCGCCGCGTCCCGGGCGTCGAAGTCGCCGCCCTCACGCGCCTTGCGCAGCAACGGCGGCAGCACGAGATTCGCATACGCGTCCCGCTCGTCGACGGCCCGCAACGCCTCGAACGCGAGGATCCTGACCGGGTCCTTCTGCGGGCGGCGATAGGGCTTGCTGGGGCGGCGACGCGGCTGCTGACTCACAGAAAAGGTGCTCCGGGTACGAGATGAGGGGTCCGTCCCAGCCTACGCGGGCGCGCGGGCGGAGCGCGCCGGAGGCCGGACGGCGGACCGGGCCGCCGCCCGGAGGCAACAGGCCCCGGTCAGGGGCGGCTCCGGGGCGGGTTCCGGCGGCCGGGGCTCAGCCCCCCAGCCGCTCCCCGCCCTCGATACGCACCCCGCGCGCCCAGTCCGCCGCCTTCATGGGCTTCTTGCCCTGCGGCTGGACCCAGACGAGTTCGACAGGATGACTGCCGGTGCCGACGTACACCGCCTTCTTCGTGACGGCGAGTTCGCCGGGCGCCAGGGCCGGCTCGGTGTGGCCCGCGGCGGAGGCGGCCGACATCAGCTTGAGGCGCTCACCGCGGAACACCGTCCAGGCCCCGGGCGCGGGCGCACAACCGCGGATCACCCGGTCGACCCGCAGCGCGGGCGCCGTCCAGTCCACCTTCGCGTCCTCGACCTCGATCTTCGGCGCGAGCGTGACGCCCTCGGCCGGCTGCGGCACCGCCTCCAGCGTGCCGTCCTCGATGCCGTCCATCGTCGCCACGAGCAGCCCGGAACCGGCGAACGCCAGCCGGGTGAGCAGATCGCCGCTGGTGTCCGTCGGCCGGACCTCCTCGGTCAGCACCCCGAAGACCGGGCCGGAGTCCAGTCCGGTCTCGATCTGGAACGTCGAGGCACCGGTCACCTCGTCCCCCGCCAGCACCGCATGCTGCACGGGCGCCGCGCCCCGCCATGCGGGCAGCAGCGAGAAGTGCAGATTGACCCACCCCTTGGCGGGAATGTCGAGCGCGGACTTCGGCAGCAGCGCACCATAGGCGACCACCGGGCAGCAGTCCGGCGCGATCTCCCGCAGCCGGGCCAGAAAGTCCTCGTCGCGCGGCTTGACGGGCTTGAGCACCTCGATGCCCGCCTCCTCCGCGCGCTCCGCCACCGGACTGGCGACCAGCCTCCGGCCGCGTCCGGCGGGCGCGTCGGGCCGGGTGACGACGGCCACGACCTCGTGCCGGTCCGAGGCGATCAGGGCATCGAGGGCGGGTACGGCAACCTCGGGGGTGCCGGCGAAGACAAGCCTCATGGGTGGCGAACTACCTCTCACACGCAGCGGAACGACACACCAGTCTATGGGTCCCGTCCCAGGCCATAGGTGGTGGATCCAGGGGGCGTACAAGATTTCCCGCGCCTCGTACGGAAGCTCGTGCGCCCCCATACCGTGACCAGAGCCGCTGCTGTCGCGTTGGTCAAACAGCATTGACCCGGACCGGGCCGCTTTGGCGGCCCGCTCGCTTTCACCCTTCCTTTCCACGCCGGTTCGAGAGGCTTGCTCATGGCCGACCACGCAACCCACGACGCCCAGGCGCGCGCCAGCCTGCATCTCCTGGTGCGGGACATCGAGCGGGTGCGCCGGCAGGTGGACGCCCTGCGCACGCTGACCGCGCAGCTCGGCAACGTCTACCGGCCGCGGCGCACGGGGCCCTCCGCGGGCTTCGTCGTCTACGGACGCGCCCCCGCCCCGACGGTGCGCCTCGCCCAGGAGCTACGGGACAGCGTCGAAACGCTCGTCACGGCCGCGGTCGATTTCGACCGTTCGCTGGGATTCTCCTGGGACGCGGTGGGCTCGGCGCTCGGCGTCACCAAACAGGCGGTGCACCGCCGTTACGGTGCCCGCAGAGCCGCCGCCCAGCCCACCGCGGAGAACAACGGCGGTGAGCCGACGGTGCGTTCGTCCGATGCCGCCGCCGCGACCCGCGCAGTGACCATGGCCGCGGGCCTGCCCGGTTCCGCGTCCGTTCCGGCCGCCCGCTCCATGCCCGCCCAACCCTCCGCGGTCTCCCGCGACGAGCCGGCCCGCCCGGGCTCCTTCCCCGGCCCCCGCAACGGCTGAACCCCCCGGCACCGAGCGCCCTCCGCTCCCCCTTCGCTCGCCAACGCCCTGGGACCACCCACTGACATCGGTCCCGGGGCGGCGCCATGTCCGGAGGCTGACGGGCGACATGACGCCGCGTCATCACCCGGGCGCTCCGTCTCGTCTCTGCGCATCCTGACTCGCGGCTCCCGGCTCCCGGCTCCCGGCTCCCGGCTCCCGGCTCCCGGCTCCCGGCTCCCGGCTCCCGGCTCCCGGCGACAGTGTCACGGCCGGAGCGTCCGCACCTCTCTCGCCGCGGTGCGGCGGACTCCCCCGGGACGGACGACGCCCCGCCGGGGACGACACCCCGCCGACTCCGCGGCTCCGCCCGCCACTCCGTCCAACTCCCGCCATCCGCTCATCGGCCCTCACCCCAGGTCGGGCGGATCGATCCGCACCCGTACAGCCTCCCCCTCCCGCTTGACCAGCCGGGCCGCGCGGGCGGCCTTGAGCGCCGCGGCGAGGGCGGCCCCCTGGCCGGGACGGACGCGTACCAGTGCGCGCTCCCACTGCTCGCCGGGCGGAGGGTCACCCGGCCGGCGCGGCCGCCCGGGGTCCGGCACCGGCAGCGGTACGGGCCCCAACACCTCGGCTTCCGCGGGGAGTTCGGCGTCTCGCAGCAGCTCGACGACGTCCTCGGCGCGGCCGGCCACGGAGGCCATCCGGGACACCGGAGGGAAACCCAGCTCGGCCCGCTCGGCCAGCTCGCGGACCGCATGGCCGACCGGATCCCAGCGCACCAGCGCCTGCACCGGCCGCAGCGTCGGTTCCGCGATCACCGCGACGGTGCCGCCCTCCGCCTGGCCCCGGACCAGCGCGGCGGCGCCCAGCCAGCGGCGCAGCGCCTCCTCCCCCGCCCGCAGATCCGGCCGTCCCAGCAGCGCCCAGCCGTCCAGCAGCAGCGCCGCCGCATATCCGCCGTCCTCGGCCACCGGCTCGGCGCCCGGGGTGCTCACCACGAGCGCGGGGGCACCCGGAACCGTGATCAGCACATGATCACGCCCCGAGGTGCGCACCGGGACCGAAGGGAACACCCGGCCCAACTCCTCCGCCGTCCGCCGCGCCCCCACGATCTGGGCCCGCAGCCGCGCGCCGCCGCACTCGGCGCAGTGCCAGTCCGGGTCCGGACGGCCGCACCAGGCGCAGGCCAGCTCCCCCGCCTCCTGTGACTCCAGCGGACCCGCGCAGGCCCGGCAGCGCGCGGGGGTACGGCACCGTTCGCAGGCCAGCCGGGGCGCATATCCGCGGCGCGGAACCTGGACGAGCACCGGTCCGTGCTTGAGGCCCTCGCGCACCACCTGCCAGGCCATCGACGGCAGCCGGGCGGCGCGCGCGGCGGCGTCCCGCGCCTCGTCACCGTCGCTGACCGTACGCACCAGGGGCGCCGCGGCCCGCACCTGCTCGCGGTCGGCGGCCAGCGGGCGCGCCCAGCCCGTCTCGACCAGCTGGGCCGCCTCGACCGTGCAGCTCAGCCCGCCCAGCAGAAACCCGGCGCGCTCATTGACCGACCGCTGGATGAGGACCTCGCGGGCATGGGGCTGAGGGGCATGCGGATCACTGTGGCTGGCGTCCCCGTCGTCCCACAGGGCGACCAGACCCAGGTCGGTGACCGGCGCGAACATCGCCGCCCGGGTCCCGACCACGGCGCGCACCGCACCACGGCTGACCGCCAGCCAGCGGCGATAGCGCTCCTCGGGCCCGGCATCGGCGGTCAGCAGCACATGCCGGCCTTCCCCGATCAGCTCGCCGAGCGCCGCGTCCACCCGCGCCGCGGCGCGCCCGTCCGGCACCACCACCAGCGCACCACGCCCACCCGCCAGCGCCGCGGCCGCCGCCCGCGCCAGCTCCTCGGGCCAGGTCGCCCCGGGCAGCGCCGTCCACACCGCCCGCGGCGCATCCCCCCGCGTCAGCGCCGCCAGGAACCCGGGGCCGGCCCCGTACCGCTCCCAACTACCGGGCTCCGGCGGCGCGTTGGGCGGCAGTGGCGCAGGCGACGGCTTGGCCTCCGCTCGGGCCCGCCGCGGCGGCACCGCCAGCTGCACCACATCGGCGAGCGTCCCGGCATAGCGGTCCGCCACCGCCCGGCACAGCCCCAGCAGCTCGGGCGTCAGCACCCGCTCGGACGACAGCACCTGCGCAAGGGGAGCGAGCACCCCCCGGTAGTCGCTCTCCGCGGCCCGCTCCACGATGTACCCGCTGACCAGCTTGCCGCCCTCACGGCGGCCGCCCTTCTCCCCCGCCCCGAACCGCACCCGTACCCGCACCCCGGGCTGCGCCTCGGCATCCATCGCCGCGGGCACCGCGTAGTCGAAATACCGGTCGAGGTGCACCAGCCCCTTGTCGACCAGCACCCGCGCCACCGGCAGCCCGGCAGCCAGCTCGGCCCCCCGCCAGGTCCGCGGCTTCGCCCGCTCCGCCTTGGTCTCCCGCACGGCCTCCCGGATGAGGGCCAACTGCTCGCCCGCACCCGCCGCCCCCGCCTCCGGTCGCCCGTTCTCCCTGCTCACAGCATCAAGTCTTAGCAGACGGCACTGACAGCGTGCGGTGCCCTGTGGACAGCCGACGGCCCCGGACCGTCAAGCGGTCCGGGGCCGTGCTCACAGCGAGTGGCGTGCAGGGGGACTTACAGCCCCGCAGCCTTCTTCAGCGCCTCCACCCGGTCCGTGCGCTCCCAGGTGAAGTCCTCCAGCTCACGGCCGAAGTGGCCGTAGGCGGCGGTCTCCGCGTAGATGGGGCGGAGCAGGTTGAGGTCGCGGATGATCGCGGCCGGGCGGAGGTCGAAGACCTCGGCGATGGCCTGTTCGATCTTGTCCGTGTCGACGGTGGCCGTGCCGAAGGTCTCGACGAAGAGACCGACCGGCTCGGCCTTGCCGATCGCGTACGCGACCTGGACCTCGCAGCGGGCCGCGAGGCCGGCGGCGACGACGTTCTTGGCGACCCAGCGCATCGCGTAGGCGGCCGAACGGTCGACCTTGGACGGGTCCTTGCCGGAGAAGGCGCCGCCACCGTGGCGGGCCATGCCGCCGTAGGTGTCGATGATGATCTTGCGGCCGGTGAGGCCGGCGTCACCCATCGGGCCGCCGATCTCGAAGCGGCCGGTCGGGTTGACCAGCAGGCGGTAGCCGTCGGTGTCCAGCTTGATGCCGTCCTCAACGAGCTGGTTGAGGACGTGCTCGACGACGAACTCGCGGATGTCGGGTGCCAGGAGCGAGTCGAGGTCGATGTCGCTGGCGTGCTGCGAGGAGACCACGACGGTGTCGAGGCGGACGGCCTTGTGGCCGTCGTACTCGATGGTGACCTGGGTCTTGCCGTCGGGACGGAGGTAAGGAATGGTGCCGTTCTTGCGGACCTCGGAGAGACGGCGGGAGAGCCGGTGCGCGAGGTTGATCGGGAGCGGCATCAGCTCCGGGGTCTCGTCGCAGGCGTAACCGAACATCAGGCCCTGGTCGCCGGCGCCCTGCCTGTCCAGCTCGTCGTCATCGCCCTCGACGCGGTTCTCGTACGCGGTGTCGACACCCTGGGCGATGTCCGGGGACTGCGCGCCGATGGACACCGAAACGCCGCAGGAAGCGCCGTCGAAGCCCTTCTTGGACGAGTCGTAGCCGATGTCCAGGATCTTGTTGCGGACGAGGTTGGGGATGTCGGCGTACGCCTTCGTCGTCACCTCGCCGGCCACATGCACCAGGCCGGTGGTGATCAACGTCTCCACGGCGACCCGGGACGTCGGGTCTTCCTTGAGGAGCGCGTCGAGGATGGTGTCGCTGATCTGGTCAGCGATCTTGTCAGGGTGGCCCTCGGTGACGGACTCCGAGGTGAACAGGCGGCGGGACACATCGCTCCCTGGGGTTGCAGCGGCTGCTGGCTGATCATTGGCGGAAGGGCCGAGAGCTGCGCTCGGCCCGATCCACTCGCCAGTTTATCGGTCGTGTGCGGTGTTCGGGCACGCGGTCTCGATTTATGGACCCCCTGTGACCTGGGACACCGCGGCCCACGGTAGGACGATCACGTTGAGCATGGGCCTGGTCAAGGGGACATGCCGGATTTTAGGGGGCCGGTGGAGTGATTCCGCGGCCTGTACGGGCACGTCAGGGGCGGGTCTCGGCCAGGCGCGGGGCGACCAGGTCCCAGACCGTGTCGGCCAGGGCTTCCTTGGGGCCGTACGGGACCGGCGTCTCGGTTCCGTCGGCCGCGAGGATCACCGCTTCGTTCCCGTCCGAGCCGAACGCCTTGGTCTCCCCGACCTCATTGACGACCAGCAGGTCACAGCCCTTACGGGCGAGCTTGGCGCGGCCGTTGGCGAGTACGTCGTCGGTCTCCGCGGCGAAGCCGACCACGAGCCGGCCGGGGCGGGCCCGCTCGGCGGAGAGCTCGGCGAGGATGTCCGGATTTCGCACCAGAGTGACCGGTTCCGGCTCCTGGCCGTCAACCTTCTTGATCTTGCCGGTGGTGTAGACGGCGGGCCGGAAATCGGCGACGGCGGCGGCCATGACCACGGCATCGGCGTCCGCGGCGGCCTTCAGCACGGCCTCGTGGAGCTGACGGGCCGTGCCGATGTGGATCACGTCCACACCGGCCGGATCCGGCAGTTCGGTGTTGCCTGCGACGAGGGTGACCCGGGCTCCGCGGGCCGCCGCCGTGCCGGCGAGCGCATAGCCCTGCTTGCCGGAGGAGCGGTTGCCCAGGTAGCGGACGGGGTCCAGCGGCTCGCGGGTGCCGCCCGCGCTGACCACGACATGGCGGCCGGCCAGGTCCTGCTCCGCCGCCCGTGGGCCGCGGGCCAGCACCCGGCGGCAGAATTCGAAGATCGCGGCCGGGTCGGGGAAGCGGCCCTTGCCGGTGTCGACGCCGGTCAGCCGGCCGACGGCCGGGTCGATGACGAGCGCTCCACGGCGGCGCAGCGTGGCGACGTTCTCCTGGGTGGCGGGGTTCTCCCACATCTCGGTGTGCATCGCCGGGGCGAAGACCACCGGGCAGCGCGCGGTGAGCAGGGTGTTGGTCAGCAGGTCGTCGGCGAGACCGTGGGCGGCCTTGGCGAGCAGGTCGGCGGTGGCGGGGGCGACCACGACGAGATCGGCGGCCTGGCCGATACGGACGTGCGGGACCTCGTGGACGGACTCCCAGACCTCGGTGGTGGCCGGGTTGCCGGACAGCGCCGACCAGGTGGCCTCGCCGACGAAGTGGAGCGCCGAGGCGGTCGGCACGACCCGTACGTCGTGCCCGGACTCGGTCAGCCGCCGCAGCAGCTCACACGCCTTGTACGCGGCGATCCCGCCGCTGACCCCCAGGACGACCCCGGGCCGCTCCCGCTCACGCTTGTCCATCGCTTCGCCGCTCCCCGGCCTAGGTCCGTCCGTATGCCCCTATGACACACCAAGGGCCCGGCGGTCGCGCCGCCGGGCCCTTGGTGAATTCGTTCCGCTGCTTACTGAGCCGGGCCCTCGATGGCCTCGGAGGTCAGCAGACCCGCGTTGATCTCGCGAAGCGCGATCGACAGGGGCTTCTCGTGGACGTGGGTGTCCACGAGCGGGCCGACGTACTCGAGCAGGCCCTCGCCGAGCTGCGAGTAGTACGCGTTGATCTGACGCGCGCGCTTGGCGGCGTAGATCACAAGGCTGTACTTCGAATCGGTGGCCTCGAGAAGCTCATCAATGGGCGGGTTGATGATGCCCTCGGGTGCAGTGATGGAAGAGGACACTCTCTACCTTCCGAAGGGGGATGAAGCGGGGGTGTTGCGAAAAGTCTCGGACGATCCGGGGAGCTGCGCGGTCAGCCGCTGGAGTTCTGGTCTCCGGATCGATTCAGCATCAAGGCTAGCAGCTCGCGGCTGACGTCCTCGACGGAGGTGTTGACAAGCGTCCCATCGAACTCTTTCTCCGCCGCCAGCTCGACCCTGGCGGCGGCCAGCCGACGCTCGATGACCTCCGGCGCCTCCGTGCCCCGGCCGGTGAGCCGGCGGACCAGCTCGTCCCAGCTCGGCGGGGCCAGGAAGACCAGATTCGCCTCCGGCATGGACTCGCGGACCTGGCGGGCGCCCTGGAGGTCGATCTCCAGCAGGACCGGCTCCCCGGCCTCCAGGCGGTCCAGCACCGCCTTGCGGGGGGTGCCGTAGCGGTTGCCCGCGAACTCCGCCCACTCGAGCAGCTCGCCGTTGGCGATGAGCTTGTCGAATTCCCCGTCGTCGACGAAGAAGTAGTGGACGCCGTGCCGCTCCCCGGGCCGCGGCTTGCGGGTGGTGGCCGAAACCGAGAGCCAGACCTCGGGGTGGACCTTGCGCATATGCGCGACGACCGTGCTCTTGCCGACCCCGGAGGGGCCGGAGAGCACGGTCAGTCGCGGTTGTCTGGCCGGGGGCGCGGGGGTCGTCCCCCCGGAGACTGCAGAACTCATGCAGCGATTATTCCAGCTTCCCGGTGATGCCGGAAAATTCAGGAAGCAGTGCTGCCGAACTCGCGCTCCAGCGACGCGATCTGGTTGGAGCCAAGACCCCGGACACGGCGGCTCTCGGAGATCCCGAGTCGCTCCATGATCTGCTTGGCGCGGACCTTGCCGACGCCCGGCAGGGACTCAAGGAGGGCGGAGACCTTCATCTTGCCGATGACGTCGTTCTCCTGGCCCTGCTTGATGACCTCATGGAGGGAAGCACCGGAGTGCTTGAGCCGATTCTTGACCTCGGCGCGCTCCCGGCGAGCCGCGGCGGCCTTCTCGAGCGCGGCTGCGCGCTGTTCAGGGGTAAGGGGCGGAAGAGCCACGCCTACGTCACCTCGGATGTCGAACTGTCGGATACGGACCGGTGTGGAACCTAGTCGCCCCGCATCAGCGGAGCAACGAGCAACGCGCTTACGTGCAGTGCTCTCGTCGGAGACTAGCGCCAGAGGGCGCCAGAGTCAGCGAGAACAAGCGAAAAGTCCTGGTCAGACTCTGCTGACCAGGACAATTCGGGACCAAAGTCCCCGTCGGAAGGCTCTCAATCGAGCGCGGTGCGCACTTCGTCGGTGAATCGGGCCGCCGCGGCGCGCAGAGCTGCGGTGTCCGGGCCGTGCCGCAGCACCCCCCGGCTGACGCTCGGCACGACGTTGCGGACCGCGTCACCGAAGACCTTCGGGAGGTCGGCGGGGGTGGCGCCCTGGGCACCGATGCCGGGTGCGAGCAGCGGGCCGTTGATCGCCAGGTCGAACGAGGAGAGATCGCCGAGCGTGGCGCCGACGACCGCGCCGAAGGAGCCCAGCGGCTCGGCACCGGCGTTTTCGGCCGCGAGGTGGCCGAGCATGGTCGCGGCGAGCGTACGGCCGTCCTCGCGCACGGCCCGCTGGACCTCGGCGCCCTCCGGGTTGGAGGTGAGGGCGAGGACGAAGAGCCCGGCGCCGCTCTCGCGTGCCAGGTCGACGGCCGGCTTCAGCGAGCCGTAGCCGAGGTACGGAGACACGGTGAGCGCGTCGGAGAACAGCGGCGAGTCCTTGCGCAGGTAGGTCTCGGCGTAGGCGGCCATGGTCGAGCCGATGTCGCCGCGCTTGGCGTCCATCAGGACCAGGGCGCCGCGCTCGCGCGCCTCCTCGACGGCGGTCTCCAGTACGGCGAGGCCGCGTGAGCCGAAGCGCTCGAAGAACGCGGACTGTGGCTTGAAGAGTGCGACCGTCTCGCCGAGGGACTCCACGACGGTCCGGGTGAACCGTGCCAGGCCCGCGACATCGTCGTTCAGGCCCCAGTCGGCCAGCAGCGAGGCGTGCGGGTCGATGCCGACGCAGAGCGGCCCGCGCTCGTCCATGGCGCGGCGCAGGCGGGAGCCGAACGCTTCCTGAATCATGCGGTCACCTTCTTGTGCTCGGCACCGACGGCGTCGGCGAGGGTGGCGTACGGGCTGTTGCGCAGCCGGGCGGCGAGGCCCTTGTGGATCGCGCGGCACCAGAACGGGCCCTGGTAGATGAAGGCGCTGTAGCCCTGGACGAGGGTGGCGCCGGCGAGGATGCGCTGCCAGGCGTCCTCGGCGTTCTCGATGCCGCCCACCCCGATGAGGGTGATCCGGTCGCCGACCCGGGCGTAGAGGCGGCGCAGGACCTCCAGGGAGCGCCCCTTGACGGGCGCGCCGGAGAGTCCGCCGGTCTCGGCGACCAGCCGGGGGTCGGAGGTCAGGCCGAGGCCCTCGCGGGCGATGGTGGTGTTGGTGGCGATGATCCCGTCCAGGCCCAGCTCGAGGGCCAGGTCGGCGACCGCGTCCACGTCCGCGTCGGCGAGGTCGGGAGCGATCTTGACCAGCAGCGGGACCCGGCGCTCGGTGACCGTACGGTCGGCGGCCTCGCGCACGGCCGTCAGCAGCGGGCGCAGGTGGTCGACGGCCTGGAGGTTGCGCAGCCCCGGGGTGTTCGGGGAGGAGACGTTGACCACCAGGTAGTCGGCGTGCCGGGCGAGGCGCTCGGTGGAGGTGACGTAGTCGGCGGTGGCCTCGGCCTCCGGGACGACCTTGGTCTTGCCGATGTTCACGCCGACGGTGGCCGGGAAGACGGGGTTGCGGGCGGCCAGACGGGCCGCCACGGACGCGGAGCCGTCGTTGTTGAACCCCATCCGGTTGATCAGCGCGCGGTCCGGTACGAGCCGGAACAGGCGCTTCTTGGGGTTGCCGGGCTGCGGCTGGGCGGTGACCGTGCCGATCTCGACGTGGTCAAAGCCGAGCATGGTCATCCCGTCGATGGCGACGGCGTTCTTGTCGAAGCCGGCGGCCAGACCGAAGGGACCGTGCATCCGGCGGCCCAGGGCCTCGGTGCGCAGCTCCTTGTAGCGGGGCGCGAGGGCGGCCGCCAGGAAGGTGCGCAGCACGGGGAGGCGCACGGCCAGCTGGATCCAGCGGAAGGCCAGGTGGTGGGCCTGCTCGGGGTCCATGCGCTTGAAGATCAGGTGGAAGAAGAGGCGGTACATCGTCGGGTGGGCCTTCCGGGGTGAGGAGGGAGGGGGCACGAAGAGGGGGACACCGCGTCGGTGTCCCCCTCCTGGCCGCTACTCCTCGCGGGCCGCGGTGAGATGTTCGGCGTGTTCCTGGAGGGAACGCACGCCCACATCACCGCGGGACATGGCCTCGATGCCCTGGACCGCGGCCGCCAGCGCCTGGACCGTGGTCAGGCAGGGCACGGCGCGGGCCACCGCGGCGGTACGGATGTCGTAGCCGTCCAGCCGGCCGCCGGTGCCGTAGGGGGTGTTGACGATCAGGTCGACCTGGCCGTCGTGGATCAGCTGGACGATGGTCTTCTCACCGTCCGGGCCCTCGCCCTCGGACTGCTTGCGCACCACGGTGGCGTTGATGCCGTTGCGGCGCAGCACCTCGGCGGTGCCGGAGGTGGCGAGCAGCTCGAAGCCGTGCGCGACCAGTTCCCGGGCCGGGAAGATCATCGAGCGCTTGTCGCGGTTGGCGACGGAGACGAAGGCGCGGCCCTTGGTGGGCAGTGCCCCGTAGGCGCCGGTCTGCGACTTGGCGTAGGCGGTGCCGAAGACCGAGTCGATGCCCATGACCTCGCCGGTGGAGCGCATCTCCGGGCCGAGGACGGTGTCCACCCCGCGGCCGTGGATGTCGCGGAACCGCGACCAGGGCATCACGGCTTCCTTGACGGAGATCGGCGCGTCCAGCGGCAGGGTGCCGCCGTCGCCGGTCTTGGGCAGCATGCCCTCGGCCCGCAGCTCGGCGATCGTCGCGCCCAGCGAGATCCGGGCGGCGGCCTTGGCCAGCGGCACCGCGGTGGCCTTCGAGGTGAAGGGCACCGTGCGGGAGGCGCGCGGGTTGGCCTCCAGGACGTAGAGGATGTCCCCGGCCATCGCGAACTGGATGTTGATCAGGCCGCGGACGCCCACGCCCTTGGCGATCGCCTCCGTCGAGGCCCGCAGGCGCTTGATGTCGAAGCCGCCGAGGGTGATCGGGGGCAGCGCGCAGGCGGAGTCGCCGGAGTGGATGCCGGCCTCCTCGATGTGCTCCATGACACCGCCGAGGTAGAGCTCGGTGCCGTCGTAGAGCGCGTCGACGTCGATCTCGATGGCGTCGTCGAGGAACCGGTCGATGAGGACCGGGTGGCGGTCGATCAGGCCGGCGTGGCGGGTGAGGTACTCGCCCAGCGACGGCTCGTCGTAGACGATCTCCATACCGCGGCCGCCGAGGACGTAGGACGGGCGGACCATGACCGGGTAGCCGATCTCGGTGGCGATCCGCTTGGCCTCGTCGAAGGAGAAGGCGGTGCCGTACTTGGGGGCGGGCAGCCCGGCCTCGGTGAGTACCCGGCCGAAGGCGCCGCGCTCCTCGGCGAGGTCGATCGCCTCGGGCGAGGTGCCGACGATCGGCACGCCGTTGTCCTTGAGCGCCTGCGCCAGGCCCAGCGGGGTCTGCCCGCCGAGCTGGACGATGACGCCGGCGACCGGTCCCGCCTGGGTCTCGGCGTGCACGATCTCCAGGACGTCCTCCAGGGTGAGCGGCTCGAAGTAGAGCCGGTCGGAGGTGTCGTAGTCCGTGGAGACGGTCTCCGGGTTGCAGTTGACCATCACGGTCTCGTAGCCGGCGTCGCTGAGCGCGAACGAGGCGTGGACGCAGGAGTAGTCGAACTCGATGCCCTGGCCGATGCGGTTGGGCCCGGAGCCGAGGATGATCACGGCCGGCTTCTCGCGGGGCGCGACCTCGCTCTCCTCGTCGTAGGAGGAGTAGAAGTACGGGGTCTTCGCGGCGAACTCGGCGGCGCAGGTGTCGACCGTCTTGTAGACCGGGCGGACGCCGAGGGCGTGCCGGACCTCACGGACGACGTCCTCGCGCAGTCCGCGGATCGCGGCGATCTGGGCGTCGGAGAAGCCGTAGCGCTTTGCGTCCGCAAGGACCTCGGGGTGGAGCTTCTCGGCGGCCGCGATCTCGTCCGCGATCTCCTTGACGAGGAAGAGCTGGTCGACGAACCAGGGGTCGATCTTCGTGGCGTCGAAGACCTCCTCGGGCGTGGCACCGGCCCGGATCGCCGCCATGACGGTGTTGATCCGGCCGTCGGTGGGGACCTGGGCCTTCTCCAGCAGCGCGGCCTTCTCACCCGGCTCGGTGACGAAGTCGAACTGGCTGCCCTTCTTCTCCAGGGAGCGCAGGGCCTTGTTGAGCGCCTCGGGGAAGTTGCGGCCGATGGCCATGGCCTCGCCGACCGACTTCATGGTCGTGGTGAGCGTGGCGTCGGCGGCCGGGAACTTCTCGAAGGCGAAGCGCGGCACCTTGACGACGACATAGTCGAGGGTCGGCTCGAAGGAGGCCGGGGTCTTCTCGGTGATGTCGTTGGGGATCTCGTCGAGGGTGTAGCCGACGGCGAGCCGGGCGGCGATCTTCGCGATCGGGAAGCCGGTGGCCTTGGACGCCAGCGCCGACGAGCGCGAGACGCGGGGGTTCATCTCGATGACGATGACCCGGCCGTCCTCGGGGTTGACCGCGAACTGGATGTTGCAGCCGCCGGTGTCGACGCCGACCTCGCGGATGACCGCGATGCCGATGTCCCGCAGGGTCTGGTACTCACGGTCGGTGAGCGTCATCGCCGGGGCGACGGTGATCGAGTCACCGGTGTGCACGCCCATCGGGTCGAAGTTCTCGATGGAGCAGACGACCACGACGTTGTCGTTCTTGTCGCGCATCAGCTCCAGCTCGTACTCCTTCCAGCCGAGGATGGACTCCTCCAGGAGCACCTCGGTGGTCGGCGAGAGCGTCAGGCCCTGGCCGGCGATCCGGCGCAGCTCCTCCTCGTCGTGCGCGAAGCCGGAGCCGGCGCCGCCCATGGTGAAGGAGGGGCGGACGACGACGGGGTAGCCGCCGAGCTCGTCGACGCCCGCCAGGACGTCGTCCATGGAGTGGCAGATGACCGAGCGGGCGGACTCGCCGTGGCCGATCTTGGCGCGGACGGCCTCGACGACCTCCTTGAACAGGTCGCGGTCCTCGCCCTTGTTGATCGCCTCGACGTTCGCGCCGATCAGCTCGACGCCGTACTTGTCGAGGGTGCCGGACTCGTGCAGGGAGATCGCGGCGTTCAGGGCCGTCTGGCCCCCGAGGGTGGGCAGGAGCGCGTCCGGGCGCTCCTTGGCGATGATCTTCTCGACGAAGTCCGGGGTGATCGGCTCGACATACGTCGCGTCGGCGATCTCCGGGTCGGTCATGATCGTCGCCGGGTTGGAGTTCACCAGGATGACGCGCAGGCCCTCGGACTTGAGGACCCGGCAGGCCTGGGTGCCGGAGTAGTCGAACTCGGCGGCCTGGCCGATGACGATCGGGCCGGAGCCGATGACCAGGACGGACTGGATATCGGTGCGCTTAGGCACGCTGGCCCTCCATCAGGGAAACGAAGCGGTCGAAGAGGTACGCGGCGTCGTGCGGACCCGCGGCGGCTTCGGGGTGGTACTGGACGCTGAAGGCCGGCTGGTCGAGGAGGTGCAGACCCTCCACCACGTCGTCGTTCAGGCAGACGTGGGAGACCTCGGCGCGGCCGAAGGGGGTGTCGGAGACCTTGTCGAGCGGGGCGTCGACGGCGAACCCGTGGTTGTGCGCGGTGACCTCGACCTTGCCGGTCGTACGGTCCTGCACCGGCTGGTTGATGCCGCGGTGCCCGTACTTGAGCTTGAAGGTGCCGAAGCCCAGCGCGCGGCCCAGGATCTGGTTGCCGAAGCAGATGCCGAACAGCGGCGTCTTCCGCTCCAGGACGCCCTGCATGACGGAGACCGGGTGGTCGGCGGTGGCCGGGTCGCCGGGGCCGTTGGAGAAGAACACGCCGTCCGGGTTGACCGCGTAGACGTCCTCGACGGTGGCGGTGGCGGGCAGGACGTGCACCTCGATGCCGCGCTCGGCCATCCGGTGCGGGGTCATGCCCTTGATGCCCAGGTCGACCGCGGCGACGGTGAACTTCGCCGTACCGATCGGGACGGCCGCGCCGTCGGGGCCGATCGCCGGGACGACGTAGGACTCCTTGGTGGCGACCTGCGTGGAGAGGTCGGCGCCCTCCATCTCGGGGGCCTGGCGGACCTTGGCCAGCATCGTGCCCGCGTCGGGCAGCGCCTCGCCGGAGAAGATGCCGACCCGCATGGCACCGCGCTCGCGCAGGTGGCGGGTCAGGGCCCGGGTGTCGACGCCGCTGATGCCGACGACGCCCTGGGCGACCAGCTCGTCGTCCAGCGAGCGCACCGAGCGCCAGTTGGAGGGGATACGGGCGGGGTCGCGGACGACATAGCCGGAGACCCAGATCCGCTGCGACTCGGGGTCCTCGTCGTTCACACCGGTGTTGCCGATGTGCGGGGCGGTCATGACGACCACCTGGCGGTGGTACGAGGGGTCGGTCAGCGTCTCCTGGTAGCCGGTCATGCCGGTGGAGAACACCGCTTCGCCGAAGGTCTCCCCCACCGCCCCGTAGGCGCGGCCGCGGAAGCTGCGGCCGTCCTCCAGGACGAGTACGGCGGGGAGCCCCCTTGTGCCGTGGGCGGTACCCCTGGTGGAGGTGGTCATCGTGCGCCTTCCGTTTCGGTGTGCTCGGTGGTGCTGGTGTGGTGCTCGGTGGTGCTGAGTTCGTTGAGGGCCTCGACCCAGGCCGGGTGCTCGTCCGCACGGTCGGAGCGGAAGCCGGAGTCGATCTGCCGGCCGCCGTGCTCCCAGGTGACGATCAGCAGGCCGCCCTCGGTCAGGACCTTGCCGGCGATGCCCTTGTCGAGGCGGGCTCCGCGCAGTGCGGCGGCCGGCACGAAGAAGTCCGCCGCGCCCGGCCGTACGACGTCCAGCCCCTGGTCGGTGAGGGTCAGCTCGGCGCGGCTGCGGGTCCCCAGACCGCGCGCCACGATCCGGTCGAGCCACTGCCCGGCGGTGGTGGAACCGTGGTAGCGGCCTGCCAGCGTCAGCAGCGGGGTGCCGGGGTTCTCCGGGGTGGACGGCAGCTCGGGCAGATCGCCCTGGAGCGTGCCGCGCCACTTCCAGCCCTGGCGCATCAGCCAGTAGACGAAGACGACGAAGACCAGCAGGCCGACGACCCAGCCGATCCGTGCGGCCCAGTCGGTGACCGGCGCGGACTTCTGCGCTTCGGCCAAGTGGATCAGTGGAGGAGTCACGCCAGCTTCCCGTCGACGACCGTTGCCCGGCCCCGCAGGAAGGTGTGGGTGACGCGACCCGGCAGCTCACGGCCCTCGTAGGGGGTGTTGCGGCTGCGGGAGGCGAAGCCCGCGGGGTCCACCTCTCCACGGTAAGCGGAATCGAGCAGTGTGAGGTTGGCGGGCTCACCAGCCGAGACGGGGCGGCCGTGGCCCTCCAGGCGGCCGATGTGCGCCGGGCGGAAGGACATCCGGTCGGCGACGCCGGCCCAGTCCAGCAGCCCGCTGTCGACCATCGTGTGCTGGACGACGGACAGCGCGGTCTCCAGACCGACCATGCCCATGGCCGCCGCGCCCCACTCGCAGTCCTTGTCCTCGTGCGGGTGCGGGGCGTGGTCGGTGGCGACGCAGTCGATGGTGCCGTCGGCGAGCGCCTCGCGCAGCGCCAGGACGTCGGCCTCGGTGCGCAGCGGCGGATTCACCTTGTAGACCGGGTTGTAGCTGCGGACGAGCTCGTCGGTGAGCAGCAGGTGGTGCGGGGTGACCTCGGCGGTGACGTTCCAGCCCTTGGACTTGGCCCAGCGGACGATCTCGACCGAGCCGGCCGTCGACAGGTGGCAGATGTGGACGCGGGAGCCGACGTGCGCGGCCAGCAGCACATCGCGGGCGATGATCGACTCCTCGGCGACCGCGGGCCAGCCGCCGAGGCCCAGCTCGGCCGAGACGATGCCCTCGTTCATCTGGGCGCCCTCGGTGAGCCGGGGCTCCTGGGCGTGCTGGGCGACGACACCGTCGAAGGCCTTCACGTACTCCAGGGCGCGCCGCATGATCACGGCGTCGTCCACGCACTTGCCGTCGTCGGAGAAGACCCGGACGCCGGCCGCGGAGTCGTGCATCGCGCCGAGCTCGGCGAGCTTCTTGCCCTCCAGGCCGACGGTGACCGCACCGACGGGCTGGACGTCGCAGTAGCCGGACTCCTTGCCCAGCCGCCAGACCTGCTCGACGACGCCCGCGGTGTCCGCGACGGGGAAGGTGTTGGCCATGGCGTGGACGGCGGTGAAGCCGCCGACGGCAGCCGCCTTCGTGCCGGTCAGCACGGTCTCGGAGTCCTCGCGGCCCGGCTCGCGCAGGTGGGTGTGGAGATCGACCAGGCCCGGCAGCAGGATCTTGCCGTCCGCCTCGATGACCTGCGCGCCCTCGGCGCTCAGTCCGGTCCCGACCTCCGCGACGGTCTCACCGTCGATCAGCACGTCCTGCGGCTCGCCACCGAGGACCTTCGCCCCGCGAATAAGGATCTTGCTCATGGTTACTTGCTCTCCTCGGTGCGCATGCTGGTGCCGTTGCCGGCGGGGAGGGCGGGCTCGTTGCCGCCCAGAAGCAGATAGAGAACGGCCATCCGGATGCTGACGCCGTTGGTGACCTGTTCGACGGCGGTGCAGCGGGGCGAGTCGGCGACCTGGGCGGTGATCTCCATGCCGCGGTTCATCGGCCCGGGGTGCATCACGATCGCGTGCTCGGGCATACGGGCCATCCGGTCGCCGTCGAGACCGTAGCGCCGCGCGTACTCCCGCTCCGTCGGGAAGAACGCCGCGTTCATCCGCTCGCGCTGGACGCGGAGCATCATCACCGCGTCGGACTTGGCGACCACGGCGTCCAGGTCGTACGAGACCTCGCAGGGCCACTGCTCCACGCCGATCGGCACCAGCGTCGGCGGTGCGACCAGGGTGACCTCGGCGCCGAGGGTGGTCAGCAGATGGACGTTGGAGCGGGCGACCCGGCTGTGCAGGATGTCGCCGACGATGGTGATGCGGCGGCCGGAGAGGTCCTGGCCCACGCCCGCGTCGACGCCGACCAGGCGGCGGCGCATCGTGAAGGCGTCGAGCAGTGCCTGGGTGGGGTGTTCGTGGGTGCCGTCACCGGCGTTGACCACGGAGCCGCCGATCCAGCCGGAGGTCGCCAGGCGGTGCGGGGCGCCGGAGTCGTGGTGCCGGATGACGACGGCGTCCGCGCCCATCGCCTCCAGGGTGAGGGCGGTGTCCTTGAGCGACTCGCCCTTGGAGACCGACGAGCCCTTGGCGGAGAAGTTGATGACGTCGGCGGAGAGGCGCTTCGCCGCGGCTTCGAACGAGATACGGGTGCGGGTCGAGTCCTCGAAGAAGAGGTTGACGACGGTGCGTCCGCGCAGGGTGGGGAGCTTCTTGATCGGCCGGTCGGCGACCCGGGCCATCTCCTCGGCGGTGTCGAGGATCAGAACGGCGTCGTCGCGCGTGAGGTCGGCGGCCGAGATGAGGTGACGCTTCATCCGGTTTTCTCCGTGAGTGAAGGAGGTGTACGGGAATGTCCGTCGAGCAGGCATGCCTACGGGCCCGGGGTCGCCGGGTCCCTGCGCGATGCGCTAACGCTCGCCGGCCGGTGCGGTGTGCTTCACGCCGAGCAGCACGGCGTCCCGGCCGTCCTCCTCGGTGAGCTGGACCTTGACCGTCTCCCGCAGCGACGTGGGGAGGTTCTTGCCTACGTAGTCGGCGCGGATCGGCAGTTCGCGGTGGCCGCGGTCGACGAGGACCGCCAGCTGCACGGCGCGCGGCCGTCCGATGTCGCCCAGCGCGTCCAGAGCGGCGCGGATGGTGCGGCCGGAGAAGAGGACGTCGTCGACGAGCAGGACCACGCGGCCCTCGACGCCGTCGGCGGGGATGTCCGTGCGGGCGAGCGTGCGGGCCGGGCCCAGGCGCAGGTCGTCGCGGTACATCGTGATGTCGAGCGAGCCGACCGGGACCGTCCGGCCGGTGATCTCTTCGAGCTTGGCAGCGAGCCGCCGGGCGAGGAAGACGCCGCGGGTCGGGATCCCCAGGAGCACCACATCGTCCGCGCCCTTGGCGCGCTCGACGATTTCATGGGCGATACGGGTGAGCATCCGCGCGATGTCCGGGCCTTCGAGCACCGGCCGTGCGGGGAGCTGAGCTGTCGTGTCGGAACTGCTTGCGTCCATATGAAACGGACCTCCTTCTCCGCCTCACGGGACGGACCTTAAAGGACGTCGGAATTACGCAGCCCAGGCTACCAGGAGCCCCCTCAGGAGCCGTCCGCACCCCTGACGGGTGAGGGTCTGCCCCGTTCCGCTTGACGAAGTCAGATTACGCTGCGTAACCTCACAGTGAGTTACCAGCCCGCGGCGGAGCCGCATGTCGATACAGCCGTCTGGGGAGTTTTATGTCCAGCGAATACGCCAAACAGCTCGGGGCCAAGCTCCGCGCCATCCGCACCCAGCAGGGCCTCTCTCTCCACGGCGTCGAGGAGAAGTCCCAGGGCCGCTGGAAGGCCGTGGTGGTGGGTTCGTACGAGCGCGGCGACCGTGCCGTGACCGTGCAGCGCCTTGCCGAGCTGGCGGACTTCTACGGCGTCCCGGTGCAGGAACTGCTGCCGGGCACGACACCGGGCGGAGCGGCCGAGCCGCCGCCGAAGCTGGTGCTCGACCTGGAGCGCCTCGCCCATGTCCCGCAGGAGAAGGCCGGCCCGCTCCAGCGCTACGCCGCCACCATCCAGAGCCAGCGCGGTGACTACAACGGCAAGGTCCTCTCGATCCGCCAGGACGACCTGCGCACCCTCGCGGTCATCTACGATCAGTCGCCCTCGGTGCTGACCGAGCAGCTGATCAGCTGGGGCGTGCTCGACGCCGAAGCACGCCGCGCCGTCCAGCACGACGAGCTCTGAACCACCGCACCACCTGCAGAAACGTACCGCCGCTCCGGCCTTCCGGGCGGCGGTTTCTGCGTACCGGCGCATTGACGGCGCACACCGACGGCGCACAATGCGCCAGGAGAGCCCCCCTGTGGCCTTCTCCGGGCATGCGAAGGGCCCGGAGCATCACCCATCGCTCCGGGCCCGTTCACACGCTCTGCCGACCGCCTACTACGCCTCGCGCCGCAGGCTCGGCTTCAGCTCCTTGAGCCGGCCGAGGAGGCCGTTGACGAAGGCCGGGGAATCGTCCGTGGAGAACTCCCTGGCGAGCTGCACTGCTTCGTCGAGCGCCACCGCGTCCGGCGTGTCGTCCACCCAGAGCAGTTCATAGGCGCCGAGCCGCAGAATGCTGCGGTCGGCTGCCGGCATCCGGTCGAGGTCCCAGTCGACCGCGTAGGTGGAGATCAGCTCGTCGATGCGGGCCACATGGTCCGCGTACCCCTCGACCAACTGCAGGGTGTATTCGTTCACCGGCGGCTGCCGTGGGTCGGTCCGGGCGTGCCGCATCCAGTCCGCGAGCACGGACTGCACATCGGCACCGCGCTGGTCGGCCTCGAAGAGAATCTGGAAGGCGCGCTTACGGGCCTTGGTACGGGCAGCCACGGTTAGCTGTTCACCCGGCCGAGGTAGTCGCCCGTGCGAGTGTCGACCTTGATCTTCTCGCCCTCGGTGATGAAGAGCGGCACCTGGATCTCGTAGCCGGTCTCCAGCGTGGCGGGCTTGGAGCCACCGGTGGAGCGGTCGCCCTGCACGCCGGGCTCGGTGTGCTGGATGACGAGCTCGACGGCGGCCGGCAGCTCGACGTAGAGCACCTCGCCCTCGTGCTGCGCCACGACGGCCTCGAAGCCCTCGAGGAGGAAGTTCGCGGCGTCACCGACGGCCTTGCGGTCGACCATCAGCTGGTCGTAGGTGTCCATGTCCATGAAGACGAAGTACTCGCCGTCCATGTACGAGAACTGCATCCCACGCTTGTCGACAGTGGCCGTCTCGACCTTCACGCCGGCGTTGAAGGTCTTGTCCACCACCTTGCCGGAGAGCACATTCTTCAGCTTGGTGCGGACGAAGGCCGGGCCCTTACCGGGCTTGACGTGCTGGAACTCGACGACGGACCAGAGCTGGCCCCCTTCGAGCTTGAGCACCAGGCCGTTCTTGAGGTCGTTCGTGGAAGCCACGGTTGCGGAATCTCCTGGACTGCAGGTGGTGGGTACCTCGAAGCCGTACGCCGCAAGCCGTGGGGCTCACAGCGCGAGCAGCTCCTTGGTCGTGATCGTGAGTAGCTCGGGTCCGCCGTCCGCCTCGGGGCGGACGACGAGGGTGTCGTCGATCCGGACACCCCCACGGCCCGGGATGTGAACCCCCGGCTCGACGGTGACCGGCACGCAAGCGTCCAGTTTACCCATGGCGGCAGGTGACAATTGAGGGTCCTCGTCGATTTCGAGTCCCACGCCGTGCCCGGTCCACGCCCCGAGCCGCTCACCGTACCCCGCAGCGTCCAGCACATGGCGGGTCACCCGGTCCACGTCGCGGCACTCCACACCCGGCGCCAGCGCCTCGCGACCGGCCCGCTGGGCTGCGAAAACGAGGTCGTACAGCTCGATCTGCCAGTCCGAGGGTGTGGTGCCGATGACGAAGGTCCGGCCGATCTCACAGCGGTAGCCGCGGTAATTGGCGCCGAGGCAGACACTGAGGAAGTCGCCCTCCTCGACCCGCCGGTCGGTGGGCAGGTGTCCGGAGCGGCCGGCGTTCGGGCCGGTCGCGACGGACGTGGGGAAGGCCGGGCCGTCCGCGCCGTGGTCGACCAGCCGGCGCTCCAGTTCCAGCGCGAGATGCCGCTCGGTGCGGCCGACCAGGATCGATTCGAGGAGCTCCCCCAGGGCCTGGTCGGCGATCTCGGCGGCGATCCGCAGACAGGCGATCTCCTCGTCGTCCTTCACCAGCCGCTGCCCCTCGACCGCGCAGGCCAGGTCGGTCAGCCGCAGCCGGGGCGCGACCTGGGAGAGCGCACGGTGCCGGGTGACGGTGAGGTGGTGCTCCTCGACGGCCAGGGTGTCCGCACCGGCCGTCGCGGCCAGATCGGCGCCGGCCACGACCGGGTCGCCGCCGCGGCTGGGCAGCACCGACACCCGGACGTCCTCGGCCGGCCGGCCCTCGGCGGGATCACCGCTCAGCGGTCTGCCGCACAGCAGCACATCGTCGGCCGGACCGAGCAGCAGCGCGGCGCCGGGCGGTGCGCAGCCCGTGAGGTAGCGGACGTTCGCGGGGCGCGAGATCAGTGCGGCGGCACTTCCGGTTGCGGCGCAGCGGTCGCGCAGCCGCGTGCGTCGGGCCGCGTACAACTCGGACATATCACGAGCGTACGGCTGCTCCCCCGAGGCGGCCGGTCGAGCAGGGCCGCCCGGGGGACCGGGCCGGTGCCGCCCGCTACCAACTCGGCGGGCTGGCGATGCTGCGGGCGACGACGTCGTCCAGCACCCGCACCGTCGTGGCGACATCGTGCTGGGAGTTGTCGATGATCGGCAGGCCCGAGCCGTACCAGCCGGCCATCCGCCCGTGGATCCTGGCCACCTCTTCGTCGGACAGCCGGCGGTTGCCGCTGCGCCGGGCGTTGCGCTCCAGGACGATCTCCAGGCCGGGCAGCAGCACGATCGGCAGCAGACCGGGGCCCACATGGCGCTTCCAGCCGCCGAGGCCGACGACCGGGCGGTCGGGGAAGACGGCGTCGTCGAGGATGCAGGAGATGCCGTTGGCGAGGAAGTTGCGGGCCGCGAAGCCGCAGGTGCGGCGGGCGAGACGGTACTGGGCCTCGGAGTGGTCGTTCCAGCCCGCCTGGGGGTCGGCGAAACCGGACCGGACCCATTCGCGGACGTCGTCGAGGCTGATGTGCGCGGTCGGCACCCGCCGGGTGTCGGCCCAGTGGCGCGCCACGCTGGTCTTGCCGGCCCCGGCCGGGCCGATGAGCAGCACCGCGACGGCCGCCAGCGCGGCGTCCGGCGCGGCGGTGTCGGTGGGCGGGCTGGGCAGCGGCACCGGGGCGGCCGGGGGAAGCTGCACATGGCCGGTGATGTCCGTGCTGTGCGGGGTGGGCGGGGCCTGCTGGGGCGCGGGCCCGTGCCAGCCCTGACCGGGGGCGGGCTGCTGCGCGGGCGGAGGCGGGGCCGCGGGGGCCGGCGGCGAGGTGGGCGGGGTGTGCTGCCCCGGGTTGGGCGTCCAGTTCATGGCGGCACCGGGTGATGCCTGCCCGCGGGGCGGTGGCAGCGGAGCCCCCACTGCGTACTGCATCCGGTGGCTCTCCGTCTCGTGCGGTCGATGTGGTGCGGTGCTCCGCCGGCCGACGCCGGCCGGGGGTGCCCCCGGACGCCGGGCCTCGGCTGCCCGGTGCGTCCTGCGGTAACCCACCGGCCCGGAGGGGCCGTTGTGCCCCACGCCCGTCGGCGTGGGCGTTGCTGCTGTGCGAACGGTACCCTCCCGGCCGCGGCCGCAGAGGGTCTCCTGCCCCCGGCGCTCAGCACCTGGACGGCCGGGGGTGGAGTGACGTTCCGTGGGGAGGCTCAGCCGTCCAGTTCTTCGGCCAGCGCACGGAGCGCGAGACGGTACGAGCCGATGCCGAAGCCGGCGACCGTACCGCTGGCGACGGCCGCGATGACCGAATTGTGGCGGAACGCCTCGCGCGCGTACGGGTTCGAGATGTGCACCTCGATCAGCGGGGCGGTGCGCTGGGCGGCCGCGTCCCGCAGCCCGTACGAATAGTGCGTGAAGGCACCGGGGTTGATGACGACCGGGATGCGTCCATCGGCGGCTTCGTGCAGCCAGCGGATCATCTCCCCCTCGTCGTTGGTCTCCCGGACCTCGGCCTCGAACCCGAGCTCCTTGCCCAGCCGGGTGCACTCCTCGACCAGCCCGGCGTAGGACGTGGCGCCGTAGACATCGGGTTCACGGGAGCCCAGCCGGCCGAGGTTGGGGCCGTTGAGGACCAGCACCCGCCGGGTCATGCCGCGATCTCCGCGTGAGCGGCGAGCAGCATGGCCGGGTCCGGGCCCTCCAGGACGGTCGGCTTGGCGAGGCCGTCCAGGACGATGAAGCGCAGCCGGTCGCCGCGGGACTTCTTGTCGACCTTCATCGTCTCCAGCAGCTTGGGCCACTGGTCGCCCCGGTAGGTCAGCGGCAGCCCGACGGACTCCAGGACGGAGCGGTGCCGGTCGGCGGTGGCGTCGTCCAGGCGGCCGGCGATCCGGCCGAGTTCGGCCGCGAAGACCATGCCGACGGAGACGGCCGCGCCGTGCCGCCAGTTGTAGCGCTCGTTCTTCTCGATGGCGTGCGCGAGGGTGTGGCCGTAGTTGAGGATCTCGCGCAGACCGGACTCCTTGAGGTCCGCGGAGACCACCTCGGCCTTGACCCGGATCGCCCGCTCGATCAGCTCGGCGGTGTGCGCACCGTCCGGGCGCTTGGCGGCTTCCGGGTCCGACTCGATCAGGTCGAGGATCGCCGGGTCGGCGATGAAGCCGGCCTTGATGACCTCGGCCAGACCGGAGACGTAGTCGTGCACCGGCAGCGAGTCGAGCGCGGCCAGGTCGCAGAGGACTCCGGCCGGCGGGTGGAAGGCACCGACGAGGTTCTTGCCCTCGGCGGTGTTGATGCCGGTCTTGCCGCCGACCGCCGCGTCCACCATGCCCAGGACCGTCGTCGGCACCGCGATCCAGCGCACTCCGCGCAGCCAGGTCGCGGCGACGAAGCCGGCCAGGTCGGTGGTGGCGCCGCCGCCGACACCGACGAGCACATCGCTGCGGGTGAAGCCGGACTGCCCGAGCGCCTTCCAGCAGTACGCCGCGACCTCGGCGGTCTTGGACTCCTCGGCGTTCGGCAGCTGGATGGCGATCGCCTCGTAGCCCTGCGAGGCCAGGTCCTCGCGCAGCGCCTCGCCGGTGGCGGCCAGCGCCTCCGGGTGCAGCACCGCGACCCGCTTCGCGCTGTCACCGATCAGGCCCGGGAGTTCGCCGAGCAGCTGCCGCCCGACGAGCACCTCGTACGGGTCGGTGCCCGCCGTGCCGCCGACCTGGATACGGGTGGCCTGCTCCGTCATGCCTGTTCCTCCCTGTGGGCGGCCTGCGGGGTCTGCCCCGCGGCCTGCCGTAGCTCCAAAGCGTCCAGGATCGCCTCGGCGACCTGCGCGGGGGTGCGCTCCGCCGTGGTGATCACGGCGCGCGCGACCTCGGTGTACAGCGGGCGGCGGCGTTCCATCAGCTCACGCCACTGCTTCCGCGGGTTGACGGCCAGCAGCGGGCGGGGCGCGTCGAGGCCCACCCGCTTGACGGCATCGGCGAGTTGGACGTCCAGGAAGACCACCGGCAGGCCGGCCAGCAGCTTGCGGGTGCCGTCGTCCAGGATCGCGCCGCCGCCGAGCGAGAGCACGCCCGGGTGGCTCTCCAGCGCGTCACGTACCGCCGTCCGCTCCAGCTCGCGGAAGTACGGCTCGCCCTCGTCGATGAAGATCTCGGCGATCGGCCGGCCGGCCGTGGCGACGATATCGGCGTCGGTGTCCCGGTAGCCGACGCCCAGCCGGTCGGCCAGCAGCGCGCCCACCGTCGACTTGCCGGCCCCGGGCGGGCCGACGAGCACGACGAGCGGGGACGTCATTTGATCGCCAGGTTGTCGAGGAAGCTGCGCACATTGCGGCGGGTCTCGGGCACGCTGTCGCCGCCGAACTTCTCCAGCACCGCGTCCGCCAGCACGAGGGCCACCATCGCCTCGGCGACGATGCCCGCGGCGGGCACCGCGCAGACGTCCGAGCGCTGGTGGTGCGCCTTGGCCGCCTCACCAGTGGTCACGTCGATGGTCGCCAGCGCCTTCGGCACCGTCGCGATCGGCTTCATCGCGGCGCGCACCCGCAGCAGCTCGCCGGTCGTCAGCCCGCCCTCGGTGCCGCCGGAGCGGCCCGAGCTGCGCTTGATCCCGGCGTCGGTCGAGAGGATCTCGTCGTGGGCCTTCGAGCCCGGCACCCGCGCCAGGTCGAAGCCGTCACCGACCTCGACGCCCTTGATCGCCTGGATGCCCATGAGGGCGGCGGCCAGCCGGGCGTCCAGACGCCGGTCCCAGTGGACGTGCGAGCCGAGGCCCACGGGCACGCCGTACGCCAGCACCTCGACCACGCCGCCGAGGGTGTCGCCGTCCTTGTGGGCCTGGTCGATCTCGGCCACCATCGCCTTGCTCGCGTCCGCGTCCAGGCAGCGCACCGGGTCGGCGTCCAGCTTCTCCACGTCGGAGGGCTTCGGGTAGACCCCGTACGGGGCCTTGGCCGCGGCCAGCTCGACGACGTGCGAGACGATCTCGATGCCGGCCGTCTCCTTGAGGAAGGAACGGGCGACGGACCCCAGGGCGACCCGGGCGGCGGTCTCGCGGGCGGAGGCGCGCTCCAGGATCGGGCGGGCCTCGTCGAAGCCGTACTTCTGCATCCCGGCGAGGTCGGCGTGGCCGGGGCGGGGACGGGTCAGCGGCGCGTTACGGGCCAGCGCGGCCAGCTCCTCCGCGTCCACCGGGTCGGCCGCCATCACCTGCTCCCACTTGGGCCACTCGGTGTTGCCGACCATCACCGCCACCGGCGAGCCCAGCGACAGGCCGTGCCGCACTCCGCCCAGGAACGTGACCTGGTCCTGCTCGAACTTCATCCGGGCACCGCGGCCGTAGCCGAGCCGGCGCCGGGCCAGGGCGTCCGCCACCATCTCCGTGGTGATCGGGACTCCGGCCGGAAGGCCCTCCAGCGTCGCCACGAGTGCGGGGCCGTGCGACTCCCCCGCCGTCAGCCAGCGCAACCTGCTCAACGGTGCTCCTCATGTACTGCTCATCCGCATACGGTCTTCCCCCGATCCTCCCACGTCGCGCGCGACGGGCGGCGTCCAGTCCAGGGGGCGGACCGGGCGCGCGAGGACGGAAGGGACGGGGCGGGACGGACCGGACGGGTCAGCGGGCGGCGAGCGCCGCCTCGCCGGCCGTGCGCATCGCGGCCAGCGGCGCCGGGGACCGCCCCGTCATCTGCTCCACCTGGAGTACGGCCTGGTGGACCAGCAGGTCCAGGCCGCCGACCACGGCGCCGCCGCGGGCGGCCCAGGCGGTGGCCAGCGTCGTCGGCCAGGGCTCGTAGAGGACGTCGAAGAGCGTGCCGGGCCGCTCGGGAACGGCGGCGGCGAGCGCGTCGGTGGTGCCCGCCGGGGTCGTGGCGATGGTCAGCGGCGCCTCGAAGGCCGCGGCGGCGTCCTCCCAGGCGGCCGTGCGGACCGTGACGCCCAGCCGCTCGCCCCAGCCGCGCATCTCGTCGGCCCGCGCCCGGCTGCGGACGTACGCGGTGACCTCGCCGGTGCAGATCCGGGAGAGCGCGGCGAGCGCCGAGGAGGCGGTGGCGCCGGCGCCCAGGACCGATGCCCGCTCGACCTGCCGCACCCCGCGTTCGCGCAGCGCGGCGAGCATGCCCGGGATATCGGTGTTGTCGCCGAGGCGGCGCCCGTCGGCGGTGAGGACGACGGTGTTCACCGCCTCGACCGACGCCGCGGTGGCACTGATCTCGTCGAGCAGCGGGATCACCGCGCGCTTGAGCGGCATGGTGAGCGAGAGGCCCGCCCAGGTGGCGTCGAGGTGCTCCATGAAGGCGGGCAGCGCCGCTTCACCGACCTCGTGCCGGTCGTACGTCCACTCGCTCAGCCCCAGTTCCCGGTAGGCGGCGCGGTGCAGCACCGGCGAGAGGGAGTGGGCAATCGGGGAGCCGAGGACCGCGGCTCGACGTGTGGCGCTCATTGCTTGTTTTTCTCTTGTTCCTTTTCGTAGATGCGCCGGTTCCGCTCGTGCTCTTCATTCGTCACCGCGAAGAGCGTCTTTTCCGGGTTGATCGAGACGAAGTAGTACCAGTTGCCCTTTTCCGGGGCGATGGCAGACTTGAGCGCCACCTCACCCGGGTTGCCGATCGGCCCCGGCGGCAGTCCCTTGAACTTGTAGGTGTTGTACGGATCGTTGAAATTCCGCAGATTGTCGACGGATCCGGTGTCCAGGGTGCTCTGCGACTTGGCGTAATTCACCGTCGAGTCGAAGTCCAGCAGGCCGTACGTCTCGGTGTTGTCCGGCTTGAGGCGGTTGTAGACGACGCGCGCGACCTTGACGAAGTCATGCTTGTACTTGCCTTCGGCCTGCGTGAGGCTGGCGACGGTGAGCAGCTGCATCGGCGAGTCGAGCTTGAGCTTGCGCGCATTCCCTTCCAGGTCGTATTTCGTATAGACCTGGTTCGCCCGCGCCACCATCTGCTTCAGGACCGCGGCCGGTTTCGTCTTGCCGCCCACGCTGTACGTGGAGGGGTAGAGGAATCCTTCCAGCGGGTCCTTCAGCTTCGAGGAGTTGTTCGCCCACGACGGCAGCCCGAGGTTCTTGGCCTCGCTCTTGGCGACGCCCTTGGTCGCGCCCTTCTTGAGGTGGAGCTTTGTGTCGATGAGTTTGTAGACATCGGCGGAGCGCAGACCCTCACGGATCGTCAGGCCGTTACGGCTCTTGGGATCCAGCATCAGCTCGATGGCCGAGGCCGCCGACATCTGTTTGCGCAGCGAGTACGTACCGGCCTGAAGGCTCTTGTCGCCGGCCGCCTCGGTGAAGGCGCCGACGCTCTTGATGACGCCCTCGCGCTGGAGGATCTGGCCCATGTCCGAGAGCGTCGAACCGTCCGGGATGTCGACCTGGACATCGCCGGACCCCTCGCCCTCGTAGTCGGGGGCCGATCCGAAGTGCGCCATGAAGAAGTCGTAGCCGAAGTAGCCGACCGCGCCCACGGCTCCGGCGAAGACCAGCGCGACGACCAGGCAGGCGGTGCCACTGCGCCGTTTGTTCTTCTTGCCACGGCGCTCGCGGCCGGCCCGGCGCTGTTCGCGCGGGTCGTTGTCGTCGTGGTCGTCGTCCTCGCCGCCGCCCGCGAAGAACGCGTGCTCAGGCTCCGGCTCGCGCGGTTCCGGTTCGGCCCGCCAGTCGTCACCGGCGCCGTCGCCCTCGCCGTAGTGCGGCTCCGCCTGCTGCGGATACTGCGGGTTCTGCTGCTGCGGGTGCGGCTGCTGCTGGTACTGCTGTTGTTGCTGCTGTTGCTGCTGTTGTTGTTGCTGTTGTTGCTGCCGCAGATGCTGAGGCTGCGGCGGCGGATAGGCGTCGGGGGTGGCGTAGTAGTCGGGGCTCGTCCCGCTGTACGGGTCGACCGGCGGCTGCTGCTGCCCGTAGGGGTCGTACGGCTCGTACGGCAGCTGTCCGCCCTGCGAGGTGTCCCAGCCGCCGTCGTAGTGCTGCTGGGCATACGGGTCGGCCTGCTGCTGGGGATACCGGGGGGCCGGCTGTCCGTCCCACTGAGGCTGCTGCGCCTGGCCTCCGGAGGAACCCTGGTCTCCGTAGAGCGGGTCCTCGGGGTGCCACGGTTCGGAGCCGTAGCCCCGGCCATACTCGGTCATCGATCCCCTAGAGCCGAGAGGCGGTGCGCTCCGGCCTGGCAGCGCGCTTGCTGTACCCGACCCGCCTCTACTTGCACGCGCGGCTGTTCGAACGCCGCACATCGCGCGGAACGTTACCGTACCGCGATCAGATGACCACTTCGACGCACTCGCCCGGAGGTTCCCCGGAGACACGTTCGGTCTCCAGCGCGCTCTGGAGGATGACCACCGCGGCCGCCTGGTCGACGACCGAGCGGCCCTTCTTGCTCCGCACGCCAGAGGCCCGCAGTCCCTGGGTCGCGGTGACCGTCGACATCCGCTCGTCGACCAGCCGGACCCCTACGGGTGCGATGTTCCGGGCCATCTCCTGGGCGAAGGCCCGGACCTTGGCCGCGGCCGGCCCCTCTCCCCCATTGAGGGAGCGGGGCAGGCCGACCACGACTTCGAGGGGCTCGTACTCGTCGACGATCGCCTTGAGACGGCGATGTGCTGACGGAACGTCCCGTCCCGGCACGGTCTCGACGGGAGTGGCGAGGACCCCGTCGGGGTCGCACGAGGCGACCCCGATACGGGCGTCCCCGACATCCACCGCGAGGCGTCGGCCGCGTCGCATCTCACTCACGCGCGTCAGGCCGCCTCGGCGACGAGGCGCTCGACGGCCTCGATGGCCTCGGGCACCGCGGCGGCGTTCTGGCCGCCGCCCTGGGCGACGTCCGGCTTGCCGCCGCCACCGCCGCCGAGCGTCTTGGCGGCCGTACGGACCAGGTCACCGGCCTTGATGCCGCGCTCGCGGGCGGCCTCGTTGGTGGCGATGACCGTCACCGGGCGGCCGCCTGCCACCGTGAAGAGCGCCACCACGGCGGCCCGGTCGCCGTGGATCCGGCCGCGCACGTCGAGCACCAGCTTGCGCAGATCGTCGGCGGAGGTGCCGTCCGGGACCTGGCCGGCGGCGAGCGCCACACCGCGGACGTCCTTGGCGCCCGAGGCCAGCCCGGCGGCGGCCTGGAGCACCTTCTCGGCGCGGAACTTCTCGATCTCCTTCTCGGCGTCCTTCAACTTGGCCAGGACGCCGGAGATCTTCTCGGGCAGCTCCTCCGGGCGCCCCTTGACCAGCTCGGTGAGCTGGGAGACGACGGTGTGCTCACGGGCCAGGAACTTGTAGGCGTCCACACCGACGAGCGCCTCGACGCGGCGTACGCCGGAGCCGATGGACGACTCGCCGAGCAGCTTCACCAGACCCAGCTGAGCGGTGTTGTGGACGTGCGTGCCGCCGCACAGCTCCTTGGAGAAGTCACCGATGGTGACCACGCGGACGCGGTCGCCGTACTTCTCACCGAATTCGGCGATGGCGCCCTGCTTCTTGGCGTCCTCCATGCTCATGACCTCGGCGTGCACGTCGAGCTCGCGGGAGAGCACCTCGTTGATCTTCTGCTCGACGTCCGTGAGGACTCCGCCGGGCACGGCGGCCGGCGAACCGAAGTCGAAGCGGAAGCGGCCCGGGGAGTTCTCCGAGCCGGCCTGCGCGGCCGTCGGGCCGAGAGCGTCGCGCAGCGCCTGGTGGGTGAGGTGGGTGGCGCTGTGGGCGCGGGCGATGGCACGCCGGCGGCTGACGTCGATGGTGGCGTACGCGGCGGAGCCGAGCACCACCTCGCCGACCTGGACGGCGCCCTTGTGGACCGTGACGCCGGGCACCGGCTGCTGGACGTCGCGGACCTCGACGACGGCGCCGGAGTCCAGCTTGATCCGGCCGGTGTCGGCGAGCTGGCCGCCGCCCTCGGCGTAGAAGGGGGTGCGGTCCAGGACGACCTCGACCTCGTCGCCCTCATGGGCGGCGGGGGCCGGGACGCCGTTGACCAGCAGGCCGACGATGGCGGACTCGCCCTCGGTGGCGCTGTAGCCGGTGAATTCCGTGGCACCGGACTTGTCGGCGACCTCGCGGTAGGCGGACAGGTCGGCGTGGCCGCTCTTCTTGGACTGGGCGTCGGCCTTGGCGCGCTCCCGCTGCTCCTTCATCAGGCGGCGGAAGCCGTCCTCGTCCACCGACAGGCCCTGTTCGGCGGCCATTTCGAGGGTGAGGTCGATCGGGAAGCCCCAGGTGTCGTGGAGCAGGAAGGCCTTGTCGCCGGCCAGGACCTTGCCGCCGGAGGCCTTGGTCTCCGTGACGGCGGTGTCGAGGATGTTCGTGCCGGCCTTCAGCGTCTTGACGAAGGCGGCCTCCTCGGCGAGGGCGACCGTCTCGATGCGGCGGCGGTCCTCCAGCAGCTCCGGGTACTGCTGGCCCATGGTCTTGATGACCACGTCCAGCAGCTCCCCGACGACCAGGCCGGAGGCCCCGAGCAGCCGCATGTTGCGGATGGCGCGGCGCATGATGCGGCGCAGGACGTAGCCGCGGCCCTCGTTGCCGGGGGTGACGCCGTCGCCGATGAGCATCGTGGACGTACGGATGTGGTCGGCGACCACGCGCAGCGAGACATCGCTGTCGTGCGCGGTGCCGTAGCGGACCCCGGTCAGCTCGGTGGCCTTGTCGATGACGACACGCAGGGTGTCCGTCTCGTACATGTTCGGGACGTCCTGGAGGATCATCGCCAGGCGCTCGAGGCCGAGGCCGGTGTCGATGTTCTTGCTGGGCAGCTCGCCGAGGATCTCGAAGTCCTCCTTGCCGGTGCCCTGGCCCCGCTCGTACTGCATGAAGACCAGGTTCCAGATCTCCACGTACCGCTCGTCGTTGACGGCCGGGCCGCCCTCGACGCCGAATTCCGGGCCGCGGTCGTAGTTGATCTCGGAGCACGGCCCGCAGGGGCCCGGGACGCCCATGGACCAGTAGTTCTCCTTCTTGCCCAGGCGCTGGATGCGCTCCTTGGGCACCCCGATGACCTCGTGCCAGATGCGCTCGGCCTCGTCGTCCTCGAGGTAGACGGTGATCCAGAGCTTCTCCGGGTCGAGGCCGTAGCCACCGTCGGCCTGTGAGCCGGTCAGCAGCTCCCAGGCGTACTTGATGGCGTCTTCCTTGAAGTAGTCGCCGAAGGAGAAGTTGCCGCACATCTGGAAGAACGTGCCGTGCCGGGTGGTCTTGCCGACCTCTTCGATGTCCGGCGTACGGACGCACTTCTGGACGCTGGTGGCGCGCGGGGCGGGCGGCTTGACCTCACCGAGGAAGTACGGCTTGAAGGGGACCATGCCCGCGTTGACGAGCAGCAGCGTCGGGTCGTCCGCGATGAGCGACGCCGACGGCACGACGGTGTGCCCGCGCTCCTCGAAGAAGCGCAGCCAGCGGCGGCGGATTTCAGCCGACTCCATCAGTGGTCCTCTTTTCCAGTCGGTCCGGTCAGACCGGTAGATCCGGTTGTTCTCGTGGTGCGGTACTGCGATTCGAGCACCGCGCGGCGAGGCGCGGGCAGCTCACGCACCTCGCCCGTCCCGCCGAGGCCCAGGGCCTCGTGCAGCTGCTCTTCACGGTCCGCCATTCCGGTCCGTACGTCCAATGCAAATTGGCGCAGCCGGTGCCCGGTCTCGACGGCCTTGTCCGCGGCCTGGGCGGCGAGGCTGTCGGGCTGCAGCTTGCGCAGCTTGCGGTGGACCTTGTTGGTGGCCCAGACCCCGGCGGCGGCGCCGGTGGTGAACCAGAATGCGCGGCGGAACATCGCTGTGATCAGTCCTTGGAGCGACGGTTGCGGCGCCCGCCGCGGCGGGCGCCGGGCAGGGTACGGCCGAGGATGACGGTGCGCTCTGCGCGCCCGGCGGCAGGGGCGTCCTCGCCCTTCTTGCCGATCGCGCGGCGCACGCCGTAGCCGAACGCCGCCATCTTGACCAGCGGGCCGCCGAAGGCGGAGGAGACGGTCGTGGAGAGCGCGGAGGCGTTGGCGGTGACCTCTTGGACGTCGGCGGCAATGGCATCGACGCGGGCCAGCTGGGTGTGCGCGGAGCGGACGGTCGCGGAGGCGTCGGCCAGGAGCGGAACGGCCTGCTCGGACACCTCGGCCACCATCTTGGTGGTCGCCTTGAGCGTCTGCGCGAGCCTCACCAGCACGAGGGCGAGGAACGACACGAGGATCGCCCAGAAGACGGCCACGAGGATCCCGGCCACCTCTCCACCGGACACGTTGGCACCACACTCCGACTGATTTGGTCTGGGCTCATTCCCGCTCAGCAATCCCGCTCGAACGGCAACCTTGACCTTATCGCGCCGTGACTGTCCGTCCGTACCCCGTTCCCCCTGGAACGCGGAGCGCCGGCCCGGGATTCCCGAGGCGTGATTGTACGGTCCGCATCCTGCCGAGTACGCTCCGTGTGCCATGCGACGCCTCACGCGCTCCGGCCCTGCTCCCCGTCCCTCCCCCGCGCCTCTGCGGGAGCCGGACCGGCCGGGGAATCTTCCCGCGGAGCTCAACGGCTTCATCGGCCGCCACGACGAACTGGCCGCGCTGGCACGGCAGCTGGAATCCGCCCGGCTGGTGACGCTCACCGGCCTCGGCGGCGTCGGCAAGTCGCGGCTTGCCCGCCATGCCGCAGGGATCTTGCAGGATCGCTTCTGCGATGGGGTGTGGCTGGTCGAACTGGCCTCCCTGCGCGAACCGCACCTCCTGGACCACACCGTCGCCGAGGCGCTGGGAGCCACCGGCCACAGCGGCCGCCCGGTGCGCTCCGTACTGGGCGACCTCCTCGCCCACCGGGACCTGCTGCTCGTCCTGGACGGCTACGAGCACCTGGTCGACGCCTGTGCCGAACTGACCGGGCAGCTGCTGCGCCGCGCCCCCGGGCTCCAGGTGCTGGCCGCGGGCCGGCGGCCGCTCGGGCTCGACGGCGAGCGGACCGTGCCGCTGGCGCCGATGAGCACCGCCGACGCGACCGCCCTCTTCGCCGACCGCGCCGCTGCCGTCGTCCCCGGGTTCGCCGTCGGACCGTCCAACGAGGCGGCGGTCACCGAGCTCTGCGACCGGCTCGACGGCATTCCGCTCGCGTTGGAGCTGGCCGCCGGACGGCTGCGGGCACTGTCCGTGGACCAGGTGCTGCACCGGCTCGACGACCGTTTCCGGCTGCTGACCGGCACCCGCCCGCGGTGCTCCCCCGAGCTCTCGACCGCGCTCGAGCAGGGGGGAGCACCGTCCAAGGTCCCGGCCCCGCTCCAGCAGGGCGCGCCCCCGCCCCGCCACCAGACGCTGCGTACCGCGATCGGCTGGAGTCACGAGCTGTGCACGTCCGAGGAACGGCTGCTGTGGGCACGGCTGACGGTCTTCGCCGGACACTTCGATCTGGAGGCGGCCGAATACGTCTGCTCGGGGCCGGAGCTGCCGGCCGACGAACTCCTCGACATCCTCACGGAGTTGGTCACCCAGTCGGTGCTCGTACGCGAGGAGACCGCGGCCGGGGTCCGCTACCGGATGCTGGACACCGTACGGGCCTACGGGGCGGGCTGGCTGGCGGCGACGCCCGACGGCGAGCGGCTGCGGCGCCGGCACCGCGACTGGTATCTGGGGCTCGCCACCTGGTGCGAACTGGACTGGTTCAGCTCCCGGCAGGCCGAGATCGCGGCCCGGATCGAGGCCGAGCTGCCCAATCTGCGGGTGGCGCTGGAACAGAGCCTGGAGACCCCCGCCGATATCCACCTGGGCCAGTACCTGGCGGGCACGCTGTGGTTCTACTGGGTGGGCTGCGGCCGGCTCTCGGAGGGCCGGCACTGGCTGGACCGGGCCCTGGAGCTGGAGAGCACCCACGACGAGGCGCGGATGAAGGCGCTGTGGGTGGCCGGCTATGTCGCGGTGCTCCAGGGGGACACCGTCGGCGCGCTGGGGGCCCTCCAGGAGTGCCGTGACGAGGCCGAGCGGACCGGCAACGCCACCGCGGCCGCGTATGCGCTGCACCGCACCGGCTGTCTGGCACTGGTCTGCGACGACATGCCGCGCGCCGAGAAGCTGCTGCGCGCGGCGCTGGACCGCTACCGGGAGATCGGCGAGCTCAACAGCAATGTGCTGCTGGGGCAGGTCGAGCTTGCGATGGCGGTGGCCTTCCAGGGCGAGCTGGCGGACGCGGTGCGCATGTGTGAGGACGTCCTGGAGGTGTGCGAGGAGCACGGAGAGCGTTGGACGCTGGCGTACGCCCAGTACGTGCTGGCCTTCGCGGCATGGTCCCGTGGGGACGGCGGGCGGGCCCGTGCGCTGCTGGAGGAATGCCTGGCCATCGATCACACCTTCCACGATCTGCTGGGCGCGGTGCTGGCGATCGAGCTGCTGGCCCTGGTGACGCTCGGCGAGGGCGACGCGGAGGAGGCGGCGGTGCTCCAGGGCGCCGCCGGACGGATCTGGCCGTCGGTGGGGCTGCCGCTGTTCGGCTCGCGCCACTTCAACCAGCCGCATGCGCTCTGCGAGGAGCAGGCCCGCGAGCGGCTGGGAGCCGAGCGCTACGAGCACTGCCGGCGGGTGGGCGAGCGGCTCGACCTGGACACGGCGGTGGCCCGGATCCTGCGGCCCGCCGGCCTGCTGCCCGCGCAGCTCCGTACGGTGCGGATCACGGCGCCGGACACGCACGAGCCCGCCGCCTCCCCCTCCGCGAGCGGCGGGGAGACGGCGGGCTGAGGTAGTGCTGCGCCTGCGGTGGTGCTTAGCGGGCGTAGTACTCGACGACGAGCTGCTCGTCGCAGATCACCGGGATCTCCTTGCGGTTCGGGTCCCGGTCGAGACGGAACGCCAGAGCCGGCAGGTTGACCTCGAGGTAGCGCGGGGTCTCACCGTCGGTGTCGTAGCCACCCTCGCGGGCGACCTGGAAGGGGTGCTTCTCGCGGCTGCGCTCGCGGACCATCACGACGTCGCCGGGGCGGACGCGGAAGGACGGCTTGTCGACCTTGCGGTCGTTCACCGAGATGTGGCCGTGGACGACCATCTGACGAGCCTGGTAGATGGTGCGGGCGATGCCCGACCGCAGGACGAGCGCGTCCAGACGGCGCTCAAGCTCGATGATCAGCGCTTCGCCGGTCTTGCCATCGACCTTCCGAGCGCGGTCGTAGGCACGCGCCATCTGGCGCTCGCTGATGTCGTACTGCGCACGCAGACGCTGCTTCTCGAGCAGACGGACCTTGTAGTCACTGCTCTGCTTGCGGCCACGGCCGTGCTCGCCGGGCGGGTAGGGACGGGCCTCGAAGTACTTGACGGCCTTCGGCGTCAGCGCGATGCCGAGCGCGCGGGACTTCTTGACCTTGGGACGCGACTGGTTCACGTGGAACGGACCTCCGTGTAAGTTAGGTGAGGCTTACCTTAGCGCGAGGAGGACGTATGTTTCGACCTGGGATCCCCCTGCCCAGTGCACACCGCACCGAGGCGGGTCAGCCGCGTCCCGTGGAAGACGCCCAGCAGCCCACTGCCGCCGAGCGCGTACGGACCCTCGTCGAGTCCAATGGTATGGCGTCTTTGAGCATCCCCGGTGTCGAGGACCCCGACGAGACGGGTCTCTCGGCTCCTGTCTGCCGCACGGTGACACCCGACGGAGACGTGCTGTTGCTGGTTCCAGGCGATTCTGCGGCGGCTCGGGCGGCCGCACACGCCCAGGACGACGACCTGACAGCCGTGATGGAGATCACGGACGTCGCACCGGTTTCGGTGCCCCATCGCATCCGCGGCCGGGCCTGGGTGGCCGGCTGGCTGACCCCCGTACGCAATGAGCAGCGCGCCGAGGCGGCGACGCTGCTCGCGGAGCGGCACCCGGTGGGCGAGCTGCTCGGTATCGGTGAGGCGCTCCAGCCGGACCCGGCACCGGGCCTCTACGGGCGGACCGCCTGGATGATGCTGCGCCTGGAGGTCGGCGAGGGCGCGGTGGACGACCTGTGGGGCGCCGAACCCGTCGAGCCCGACGAGTTCGCCACCGCGGCACCCGATCCGCTGGCCGCCCATGAGGCGGAGCTGCTCCAGCATCTGCACGCGGCACACCACGAGCAGGTGCGCGGGCTGTGCGCCCTGCTGGGAGACCGCCGGGAGCTCTGCGGACTGCGCGACCGGGCCGTGCCGGTGGGTCTGGACCGCTTCGGGCTGCGGGTCCGCTTCACGGATGCCGAGCAGCGGTCCTTCGACGCGCGGTTCGACTTCCCCGAGCCCGTACGGGACGTGGCGGAGCTGCGGCGGGCGATGCACCTCCTCTTCGAGGCGGCGGCCGAGTAGCCGGGAGCCGCCCGTCAGCCAGGGTGCGCTGCGAGGCCGCCGCCGAACCCGAGGCCACCCGGCCGGTCGGCCGCCCCCGGGGCCCGGTGGGGCCTGCGCCCCGGCAGATCCTGCAGGGACTGCCCGGCTATGCGGCTATTCGGCGCCGGCCTCGCCGGAGGCCGAGCGCAGGCGGACGCGGACGCGCTCGACCACATCGGCATAGCGCGCCTCGGCACCATGGCGGGTGGGTTCGTAGTAGCGCTTGCCGTGCACCTCGTCCGGCGCGTACTGCTGCGCCGCGATGCCGCCCGGCAGGTCGTGCGGGTACTGATAGCCCTGGCCGTGGCCGAGCTTCTGAGCGCCCTTGTAATGGCTGTCGCGCAGATGCGGCGGCACTGCACCCGCCTGACCTGCCCGCACGTCCGCCAGGGCCGCGTCGATGGCCATATAGGCGGCGTTCGACTTCGGGGCCAGGGCGAGCGCGATGGTGGCCTGGCTCAGCGTGATCCGCGCCTCCGGGAAGCCGATCATCGCCACGGCCTGGGCGGCGGCGACCGCGGTCTGGAGAGCCGTCGGATCGGCCAGGCCGATGTCCTCGCTCGCGGAGATCATCAGCCGGCGGGCGATGAACCGCGGGTCCTCCCCCGCCTCGATCATGCGCGCCAGATAATGCAGCGCGGCATCGACGTCCGATCCCCGGATGGACTTGATCAGCGCGCTGGCGACGTCGTAATGCTGGTCCCCGTCGCGGTCGTACTTCACCGCCGCCCGGTTGACGGACTCCTCCAGCGTCCGGAGGGTGATCTCCTTCTCCCCCTTGGCCAGCGCGGAGCCGGCCCCGGCCTCCAGGGCCGTCAGCGCCCGCCGGGCATCGCCGCCCGCGATACGCAGCAGATGCCCCTCGGTGTCCTCGGGGAGGGTGACCGAGCCCGCCAGCCCGCGCGCATCGGTCAGCGCACGCTGCAGCAGGCCCCGCAGATCGTCGTCCGTGAGGGGTTCGAGGGTCAGCAGCAGTGAACGGGACAGCAGCGGCGAGATCACCGAGAAGTACGGGTTCTCGGTCGTCGCGGCGATCAGGGTGACCCAGCGGTTCTCCACGGCGGGCAGCAGGGAATCCTGCTGGGCCTTGCTGAAGCGGTGGATCTCGTCGAGGAAGAGGACGGTCTCCTTGCCGAAGCCGCCCGAGGCGCGCCGGGCGCCGTCGATGACCGCGCGGACCTCCTTGACGCCCGCCGTGATCGCCGAGAGCTCCACGAAGCGCTTGTTCGTCGCCTGGCTGACGACATACGCGAGGGTCGTCTTGCCGATCCCCGGCGGCCCCCACAGGAACACCGAGGACGGCCCGGCCGGCCCCCCGCTGCCCTCGCCCACCAGCCGGCGCAACGGCGAGCCCGGCTTGAGCAGATGCTGCTGACCCACGACTTCGTCGAGGGTGCGCGGACGCATCCGCACGGCGAGCGGGGACCCCGCGGGGTCCTTCTCCTGGCGGTCTTCGGCAGCGGCGGTGAACAGGTCGGGCTCCACGCTCATGAGCCTAAGCCACCCCACTGACAACGCCCCGGCCGCCGTCGTGGACGGGCCGGGGCGTCAGAGCCGTTCAAGCAGGCTCAGGGGTCCTAGAGCAGGGTGCTCCAGTACGACCACCACTTGGTGAGGATCAGCAGGGCGATCACGCCGTACCAGAGCACCGGTACGACCCAGTGGAACTCCACCACCGTCCGGCGCAGCCCCGCGGGAGCCGGGATGATGCCGTGCTTGAGGTTGTGCGCAGTGGTGTACCAGAACATCAGGATGGTCACGCACCAGGTCAGCGTGCACCACAGGCACAGCGAGTTGATGCTGTACAGGGACTGGCTCATCAGCCACATGCAGAAGACCGCGCCGAGGCCCGTGCCGATGTTCAGCCCGATCCAGTACCAGCGGCGGAAGCGGGCGCCGGCCAGCAGGGCCATGCCGACCGCGACGACCACGCCGAAGCCGACCAGCCCGGCCATCGGGTTCGGGAAGCCGAAGACGTCCGCCTGCTTGCTCTGCATGATGTTGGTGCAGGAGATGATCGGGTTGAGACTGCAGGCCGGCTTGAAGCTCGGGTCCTTCAGCAGCTCGAACTTGTCCAGGGTGATGATCCAGGCCGCGAAGGTGCCCAGCGCGCCGGTGATCACCAGGAGCAGGGCGAAACCGCGACCCGAGCCGATGGTGCCCGCGCCGCTCGCGCGGTCGTCGTCGGTGGACACGTCGTCAAGCGCTGTCGTCGTCATATCGCCGTTCCGTCGATCCCTAGGGAGATGGTCTGAGCAAGCGGGCCCCGGTCGCGGCACCGCCGTTCATTCTGCCCCAACTCCACCATGACCCACTGTGCGATGAACATAAAGACGAGGCGGCCGCACACAGCGTTCTCTCAGCCTTCGCCCCGCTCCGGCCCGCCCGGCCGCCCGTCCGGGGGTGCGCCGCCGCCGGTGCGGCAGTCCCGGATTCCCTCCGCCGGGATGAATGCGCCGCCGGCATTGACACGGGACACCCGGCAGCACGAGGGGCCCGGACGGCCGGTCGCCGTCCGGGCCCCTCGGGGTCTGCCTACGGTGCGGTCTCAGCCCAGCAGACGCCGGATCTCCTCGGCGACACCGTCCAGCGCGACCGCGCTCTGCTCGCCGCTCTCCAGGTCCTTGAGCTGGACGACGCCCTCGGCGAGGTCCCGCTCGCCCGCGACGAGCGCCAGCCGCGCACCGGAGCGGTTGGCGGACTTCATGGCGTTCTTCAGGCCCTTGCCGCCGAACGCGAAGTCGGTGGCGACACCGGACCGGCGCAGCTCGGTGACCACCCCGAACAGCACCCGGCGGGCCTCCTCGCCGAGCGGTACCGCGTACACGGCGGTGGCGGCGGGGATGTCGAGCGTGACGCCCTCCGCCTCCAGGGCCAGCACCGTACGGTCGACGCCCAGCGCCCAGCCGACGGACGGCAGCGCGGGGCCGCCGATCATCTCGGAGAGGCCGTCGTATCGTCCGCCGCCGCCCACCGCGGACTGCGAACCGAGGCCGTCGTGGACGAACTCGAAGGTGGTGCGGGTGTAGTAGTCCAGGCCGCGGACCAGCTTCTCGTCATCCTCGAAGGCCACGCCCGCCGCGGTCAGCAGCTCGCGCACCTGCTCGTGGTACGCCTTGCAGGCCTCGCAGAGGTAGTCGCGGAGCTTGGGCGCCCCGTCGAGCTGCTTCTGTACGGACTCGCGCTTGTCGTCCAGGACACGCAGCGGGTTGATGTCGACCCGGCGGCGGGTGTCCTCGTCCAGGTCGAGCCCGCCCAGGAAGTCCTGGAGCGCGGCGCGGTAGACGGGCCGGCACTCCTTGTCGCCCAGGGAGTTCAGCAGGATGCGGAAGCTCCGCAGTCCCAGCGCGCGGTAGGCCTGGTCGGCCAGGATGATCAACTCGGCGTCCAGCGCCGGGTCTTCGGTGCCGATCGCCTCCGCACCGACCTGCGAGAAGTGGCGGTAACGGCCCTTCTGCGGACGCTCGTAGCGGTAGTACGAGCCGGAGTACCAGAGCTTGACCGGGAGGTTGCCGGCCTTGTGGAGGTTGGCCTCCAGCGCGGCGCGCAGCACGGACGCGGTGCCCTCGGGGCGCAGCGCCAGCTGGTCGCCACCCTTGGTCTCGAAGGCGTACATCTCCTTGGTCACGATGTCGGTGGACTCACCGACGCCGCGCGCGAACAGCTCGACGTTCTCAAAACCGGGCGTCTCGATGTAGCCGTACCCGGAGTTCTTCAGCGGCGCGGCGATCGCCTCGCGCACCGCGAGATAGGTGGCGGACTGCGGCGGAATCAGGTCGTACGTGCCCTTGGGGGCCTTGAAGGTGCTCACGGAAGCTCTCGTCACATTCCTCGTCGTGGAGCGGCGCTGAAGCCGTCTCCGAGGCCGGCGGCCACTTCCCGCAGGAAGGGGTTGGTGGCGCGCTCGCGGCCGATGGTGGTCTGGGGGCCGTGGCCGGACAGGACGACGGTCGAGTCCTCCAGCGGCAGGCACACACGCGCCAGCGACTGCAGGATCTCGGCGTGGTCGCCGCCCGGCAGGTCGGTGCGTCCGATGGAGCCGGCGAACAGCAGGTCGCCCGAGAAGAAGACCGGCGGAATGTCGGCCTGCTCGGGCATCCTGAACGTCACCGACCCCTTGGTATGGCCCGGGGCGTGCGCGACGGAGAATTCCATCCCGGCGAGTTCCAGGGCTGCACCGTCGCTCAGCTCCTTGACGTCGTCCGGCTCCCCCACGGTGAGTTCGCCCATGAGCTGCTGACCGATGGAGCGGCCGATGGCCTTCTCCGGGTCGCTCATCATGTAGCGGTCCGAGGGGTGGATCCAGGCCGGGGCATCGTGCGCGCCGCACACCGGTACGACGGAGGCGACATGGTCGATGTGGCCATGGGTGAGGACGACCGCGACGGGCTTGAGCCGATGCTTTTTGACCGCGTCCTCGACTCCTTGGGCCGCCTGGTGGCCCGGGTCGATGATGACGCACTCCTCGCCTGCTGCGGGGGCGACCAAGTAGCAGTTGGTGCCCCAGGCCCCGGCGGGGAACCCGGCAATCAGCACGTTCGTCCTTAAAGGTCGGTGTGGAGGTCGGTCCGCCAGACCGCTTCTCCCGGACATCTCGGCAGCTCCAGAGCCTACCGGCGGGACTCCCGGCAGGGCGAACCCGTATACCGTACGGCCACGGCGCACGAGCGCGATCGATGATCGGACAAGGAGACGACCGGTGGTCAGCAAAGATCAGCGGCGGCGGCAGCTCGCCCGCGAGAAGTACGAGCGTCAGCAGCAACGGCGGTCCGCGGCCCAGCGGAAGACCAAACACCGCAACGTGATCATCGCCTCCGTCGTGGCCGTCGCGCTGGCCGCCGGAGCCGCGGTCTACGCCTCCACCGGACTCGCGGGCGGCAGCGACGAGGTGTCCGACCGGGCCGCGGCCCCGACGCCGTCCAAGGCACCGGACCCGTGCGACAGGCCCGCGAAGGGCGCACCGTCGGAGAAGACCTGGCCGAAGGAGCCGGCGATGTCGGTCGACACGTCGGCCTCGTACGCCGTGAAGCTGGCGACGACCTGCGGCACGATCGGTCTGAAGCTGGACGCGGGCAAGGCGCCGCACACGGTCAACTCCTTCGCCTTCCTGGCCGGCCAGGGCTACTTCGACCACAGCAAGTGCCACCGCCTGGTCGACGCGGACATCCATATCCTCCAGTGCGGCGACCCGAAGGGCACCGGCCGCGGCACCCCCGGCTACACCATCCCGGACGAGAACCTCGAGGACCCGCGGCTCAAGGGCGGCGTCTATCCGGCGGGCACGGTCGCGATGGCCAACCGCTACGACGGAGCGAGCGACAAGAGCCGCAACTCCGGTGGCAGCCAGTTCTTCCTCGTCTACCAGGACAGCAAGCTGCCCGCGAACTACACACCGTTCGGCACCATCACGGGCGGTATGGACGTCCTGCGGAAGATCGCCAAGGCCGGTTCGACGCCGGACCCGCAGACCCGCAACACGGCGCCCAACGCCACCGTCGTGATCGACAAGGCGTCCGTGAAGAAGTCCTGACCAGCCGGGCGACCCGGGGGCGGCGCCGCTGCGCCGCCCCCGGCGAACCGCGGAATTTCGTCGTGCTGGATGCGGACAGCTGACCGCCGGTCGCCTAGATTGGCGTTGTGTAGGGTGCCTGCTCCGACGGCTGCCACCCTCACCCGCAAGTCAGCCCGTCGGACCGGCCAGGGCGCGGCTCTGCCGGACAGAAACTGTGGACGATGCCGGGGGGCCGCATGCCCCCGTCGGCATCATGTGGAGGAGGCGCTGTGAGCAGCGACCCATGGGGCCGCGTCGACGAGACGGGGACCGTGTACGTGCGTACCGCCGATGGCGAGCAGGTCGTCGGATCGTGGCAGGCGGGAACTCCCGAGGAGGCCCTCGCCTACTTCGAGCGCAAGTATGAGGGCCTGGTCGTCGAGATCGGCCTCCTCGAGCGCCGGGTCAAGACCACCGACCTGTCGGCGAAGGACGCGACGACCGCGATCGACCATCTGCGCACCCAGGTCGACGAACATCACGCGGTGGGCGATCTGGACGCGCTGCGCAAGCGGCTGGACAAGCTCGTCGAGACCGTCGAGTCGCGCCGCGAAGAGCGCAAGGCGCTCAAGGCCCGGCAGAGCGACGAGGCCCGGCACGCCAAGGAGAAACTGGTCGCCGAGGCGGAGGAACTGGCGGCCAGCGAGCAGTGGCGGGTGGCCGGCGAGCGGCTGCGTGCGCTGGTCGACACCTGGAAGGGCCTGCCGCGGCTCGACCGCAAGGCGGATGACGAACTGTGGCACCGCTTCTCGCACGCCCGCTCGGCGTTCTCCAAGCGGCGCAAGGCGCACTTCGCGTCGCTGGACGCGCAGCGCGAGGAGTCCCGTAAGGCGAAGGAGAAGCTGGTCGCCGAGGCCGAGTCGCTGTCGAACTCGACGGACTGGGGGGCCACCGCGGCCCGCTACCGCGAGCTGATGGCGGACTGGAAGGCCGCGGGCCGCGCCCAGCGCGAGCACGAGGACGACCTGTGGAACCGCTTCCGCGGCGCCCAGGACATCTTCTTCCAGGCCCGCGGTGAGGTCTTCGCGGAGCGCGACGCCGAGCAGCGGGAGAACCTGACCCGCAAGGAGGAGCTGGCCGTCGAGGCCGAGAAGCTGCTTCCGGTCTCGGACCTGAAGGGCGCGCGGGCGGCGTTCCGCTCGATCAACGAGCGGTGGGAGGCCATCGGCCATGTCCCGCGGGACGCCCGACCCAAGATCGAGGGCCGGATGCACGCCGTCGAGCGGGCCATCCAGGAGGCCGAGGAGACCGAGTGGCGCCGTACGAACCCTGAGGCGCGGGCGCGCGCCGCGGGGCTGACCGGCCAGCTCCAGGACGCGGTCGACAAGCTGGAGAAGCAGATCGACACGGCCCGGACGGCGGGCAACAACGCCAAGGCCGACAAGCTCGGCCGGGAGCTGGAGGGCCGCAAGGCGCTGCTGGACCAGGCGCTCAAGGGCCTGGAGGAGTTCGGCGGGTGACAATCCCGGTGGACGCGAGGCGGCCCCGGTACGGATCTTCCGTACCGGGGCCGCCTCGTGTGCGTTACGGCCTGCGGGCCGAGGTCACGCGGTAGACGTCGTAGACGCCCTCCACGCTCCGTACGGCCTTGAGGACGTGCCCCAGATGCTTCGGGTCGCCCATCTCGAAGGTGAAGCGGGAGGTGGCGACGCGGTCGCGGGAGGTCTGGACGGCGGCCGAGAGGATGTTGACGTGCTGGTCGGACAGGATCCGGGTGACGTCCGAGAGGAGCCGTGAACGGTCCAGCGCCTCGACCTGGATGGCGACCAGGAAGACCGAGGACTGGGTGGGCGCCCACTCGACGTCCAGGATCCGCTCCGGCTGCCGGGACAGCGAGTCGACGTTGACGCAGTCGGCGCGGTGCACCGAGACGCCGTTGCCGCGGGTGACGAAGCCGATGATGGGGTCGCCCGGTACCGGCGTACAACAGCGGGCGAGCTTGACCCACACGTCGTCGACGCCCTTGACGACCACACCGGGGTCGGCGCTGGAGCGGCGCTTGGAGCGCGGCCGGATCGGGGTGGACTCGGCGATGTCCTCGGTGGCCTCGTCCTGGCCGCCGAGCGCCTGCACCAGCTTCTGGACGACGCCCTGGGCGGCGACATGGCCCTCGCCGATGGCGGCGTAGAGCGAGGAGATGTCCGGGTAGCGCATCTCGTGCGCGAGGGTGACCAGGGAGTCGCCGGTCAGGATCCGCTGGATCGGCAGGTTCTGCTTGCGCATGGCGCGCGCGATGGCGTCCTTGCCCTGCTCGATGGCCTCGTCGCGGCGCTCCTTGGAGAACCAGCCACGGATCTTGTTGCGGGCGCGCGGGGACTTGACGAAGCCGAGCCAGTCGCGGGAGGGCCCGGCGCCCGCCGCCTTGGAGGTGAAGACCTCGACCAGGTCGCCGTTGTCCAGGGTCGATTCGAGCGGTACGAGGCGCCCGTTGACCCGCGCTCCTATCGTGCGGTGGCCGACCTCGGTGTGCACCGCGTACGCGAAGTCGACGGGGGTGGCGCCGGCCGGCAGCGCTATCACATCGCCCTTCGGCGTGAAGACGAAGACCTCGTTGCGGGACAGGTCGAAGCGCAGCGACTCCAGGAACTCGCCCGGGTCCTCGGTCTCCTTCTGCCAGTCCAGCAACTGCCGCAGCCAGGCCATGTCGTTGACGGTGTCGCCCTTGCCGACGCCCTTGGGCGCGTCCGTGCGCACCTTGGACGTGCCGGCGACCGCCTCCTGCTTGTACTTCCAGTGCGCGGCGATGCCGTACTCGGCGCGGCGGTGCATGTCGAACGTACGGATCTGGAGCTCAACGGGCTTGCCGCTGGGGCCGATCACCGTCGTGTGCAGCGACTGGTACATGTTGAACTTGGGCATCGCGATGTAGTCCTTGAACCGGCCGGGGACCGGGTTCCATCGCGCGTGGATGGTGCCGAGGGCCGCGTAGCAGTCGCGGACGGTGTCGACGAGGACGCGGATGCCCACCAGGTCGTAGATCTCGGCGAAGTCGCGGCCGCGCACGATCATCTTCTGGTAGACGCTGTAGTAGTGCTTCGGGCGGCCCGTGACGGTGGCCTTGATGCGGGCGGCGCGCAGATCGGCCTGGACCTCGTCGGTCACTATGGCCAGATACTCGTCGCGCTTGGGCGCCCGCTCGGCGACCAGCCGCACGATCTCGTCGTACATCTTGGGGTAGAGGATCGCGAAGGCGAGGTCCTCCAGCTCCCACTTGATGGTGTTCATGCCCAGGCGGTGGGCGAGCGGAGCGTAGATCTCCAGCGTCTCGCGGGCCTTCTTCTCCTGCTTCTCCCGCTTGAGGTAGCGCATGGTGCGCATGTTGTGCAGCCGGTCGGCGAGCTTGATCACCAGGACCCGCGGGTCCTTGGCCATCGCGACGACCATCTTGCGCACCGTCTCGGCCTGCGCGGCCTCGCCGAACTTGACGCGGTCGAGCTTGGTGACGCCGTCGACCAGCAGCGCGACCTGGTCGCCGAAGTCGCTCCGCAGGGTGTCCAGGCCGTATTCGGTGTCCTCGACGGTGTCGTGCAGCAGGCCGGCCATCAGGGTCGCCGGGTCCATGCCCAGCTCGGCGAGGATCGTGGTCACCGCGAGCGGGTGGGTGATGTACGGGTCGCCGCTCTTGCGCTTCTGGCCGCGGTGCCAGCGCTCGGCGACCTGATAGGCACGCTCGATCTGGCGCAGCGTGCCGGTCTCGATCTTGGGGTCGTTGCCGCGGACGGCCCGCAGCAGCGGCTCCAGGACCGGGTTGTACGGGCTGGAGCGCTGGACGCCCAGCCGGGCGAGGCGGGCCCGTACCCGGTTGGGCGAGCCGGAGCGGCCGGCGGGGGCGGGCGTCGGCGGCTTGGGCGCCGGGGGCTGGTCGGCCTTGGCCGGCGGCTTGGCCGCGCGGGACGGCGACGCAGGCTGGGGCGAGGAGGCGGCGGGCCCCGGCTTGGGCGCCGTACGGGGCCGCTCGGCGGGAGCCTGGGGCGCGGCGGAGCCGCCGGCCGGCGGCCGGGGCGTGGCGGTGCCGTCGGACGCACCCTGCCGCTCGGGCTGGGGCGCGTCCGAGGAAGCCGCGTCCGACAGCTTGGGCTCGTCCGGGCGCGCGGCGTCGGATCCCGCCGGACGCAGTCCGGGGGAGAGCGGCTGGGCCTCGTCTGGCAAGAGCACTCCTCAAGCGGTTCCGGACCCCAGGACCTCGAACGGGCCGGGGTGCCATCGTATCGACCCCGGGGCCACTACTCCCCCGCGGCCGGGGTTCCGTACATGACACAGCAGCAGGGGCACCCGGATTCTTCCGGGTGCCCCTGCGTGCGAAGGTGCTGTGCGCGGTGGCTCAGACCGTGATCAGGACCTCCAGCGGAGCCCCCTTCAGGCCCGCCTCCAGGCGCTGCCGCCCGGCCAGGAAGTCCAGCTCGAGCAGCACCGCCACGCCCGCGACCTCGGCGCCCGCACGGCGGATGAGCTGAAGCGAGGCGTCTGCCGTGCCGCCGGTGGCGAGGACGTCGTCGATCACCAGCACCCGTTCTCCCGGGGCCAGCGCATCGGCGTGGATCTCGATCTCGGCGGTGCCGTACTCCAGCTCGTACGCCTGCCGGAGCGTCGCGCGGGGCAGCTTTCCGGCCTTGCGTACGGGGACGAAACCGACGCCGGCCCGGATCGCGACCGGGGCGGCGAGGATGAAGCCGCGCGCCTCCAGGCCCACGACCTTGTCCACCCGATGGCGCTCGCACAGCTCGACGAACGCCTCGGTCACCGCGCCGAAGGCCGCCGGGTCGTCCAGCAGCGGGGTGATGTCCTTGAACACCACACCCGGCTGCGGGTGGTCCGGGACGTCCGCGATCCGGCTCAGCAGCAGCTCACGCAGGCCTGCCGGGGCGCTCATCGGCGCTTGCCCGACGGGCGGCCGCGGCCGCGGTTGCGGGAGGCGGGCTGCCGGCGGGGGCCGACGACCGTGCCGTCGTCACCGTCCTCGGCGTCCGCCGGGGCGGACGCCGCATCCTGCGCGTCCTCCTGGCTCGCGCCCTTGGCCGCGGCCGCGGCGCGCTTCGCCTTCACCCGCTTGGCCAGCGCCTTCATCTCCGGCTCGCGGTCCTTCAGATCGGCGACCAGCGGCGTCGCGATGAAGATCGAGGAGTACGCACCGGCGGCGAGACCGACGAACAGGGCCAGCGAGATGTCGTTGAGCATGCCCGCGCCCAGGACACCGCCGCCGACGAACAGCAGACCGGCGACCGGGAGCAGCGCCACGACAGTGGTGTTGATGGAGCGCACCAGGGTGCCGTTGATGCTGCGGTTGGCGATCTCGCTGTAGGTGAAGCGGGTCTGCTTGGTGATGTCCTTGGAGGCTTCCTTGAGACTGTCGAAGACGACGACCGTGTCGTAGAGGGAGTAACCGAGGATCGTCAGCAGACCGATGACCGTGCCGGGGGTGACCTCGAAGCCGACCAGGGCGTAGATGCCGACCGTGATCGTGAGGTCGTGGATCAGCGCGACCAGGGCGGCGACCGCCATCCGCCACTCGAAGGCGATGGCCAGGTAGAGCACCACGAGGACCATGAAGATCCCCAGGCCCAGCCAGGCCTTGTTGGCGATCTGCTCACCCCAACTCGGGCCGACCAGCTGGGTGTTGACGTCCTTGACGGGGACGTTCAGGTCCTTGGCGAGCCCTTCCTGGACCGGCACCGCTGCCTTGGTGTCCAGACCGCTGATCTGGATGCGCAGTGCGCCGTCGCCGAGCTTCTGCGCCATGGCCTGGTGGCCGCCGGCCGCCGACTCGGCCTTGTGCTGCGCCTCCGAGGCGGACACGGAGGTCTTCGGGGTCGTGAAGACCGCGCCGCCGGAGAACTCGATGCCCATGTTCAGGCCGCGCACCCCCAGACCGACGATGGCCACGATCGTGATGAGGATCGAGAGGCCGTACCAGATCTTCCGCTTGCCGATGAAGTCGTAGCCGACCTCGCCGCGGTACAGCCGGGCGCCGATGTTTCCGAGCTTGGACATCTCACGCCTCCTTCGTGGTGGGGGCGGCGCCGCGACGGCGGCGCAGCGGCGGCTTGGCACCCAGGCGCTTGGGGTCGAGGCCGGACCAGGGATGGCCGTCGGAGAAGAACTTCCGCCGGGCCAGCAGCGTCATCAGGGGCTTGGTGAAGAAGAAGACCACGACGACGTCGAGGACGGTGGTCAGGCCGAGCGTGAAGGCGAAGCCCTGCACCTTGCCGACGGTGACGGCGAACAGCACCGCGGCGGCCAGGAACGACACGAAGTCGGAGACCAGGATCGTGCGGCGGGCCCGCGGCCAGCCGCGCTCGACGGCCGGGCGCAGGGTGCGTCCCTCGCGGATCTCGTCCCGGATGCGCTCGAAGTAGACGATGAACGAGTCGGCGGTGATACCGATGGCGACGATGGCGCCACAGACCGCCGGGAGGTTCAGCGCGAACCCGATGGCCGGGCCGAGCAAGGTCATGATCGTGTACGTCAGGACCGCCGAGACGCCCAGGCTCGCCAGCGCGACCAGCGCCAGTCCCCGGTAGTAGGCGACGAGGTAGATGACGACCAGTCCGAGGCCGATGGCGCCGGCGATCAGACCGGCGTGCAGCTGCTCGCCACCGAGCGCCGCAGTGACCGTGGTCTCGTCGTCGATCTTGAAGGAGAGCGGCAGGGCACCGTAGGACAGCATGTTGCCGAGGTCCTCGGCGGTCTGCTGGGTGAAGCCGCCGGAGATGGTGGCCCCGCCGCCCATGATGGCCTTGTCGACCGAGGGGGAGGACACGACCGCACCGTCCAGGACGATGCCGAACTGGTTCTGCGGCGGCGCCTTGGCGGCGAGCTTGCCGGTGATGTCCCCGAACTTCTTGCCGCCCTCGGACGTGAAGTCCATCTGGACGATCCAGCCCTGGCCCTGCTGGCTGTCGAAGACGGCCTTGGCGCCGCTGACGTCCGTGCCCTCGACGCCGACCGGGCCGAGCGCGTACTTCTGGGCGCCGTCCTGCTTGCACGCCACGATCGGGTCGGACGGCTTGGTGTTGGCGGCCTTCTCGCCCGCGGCGGAGCGGCCCTTCTTCGTGGAGCAGTCCAGCGCGTTGAGCTGCTTCTGGAGAGCCGGCGGGATGTCCGCTGCGCCCGGAGGCGCCGGCGGCGCCGGGGGTGTGGAGGGCTTGCCGGACGGGGTGGGCTTGGCGGAGGGCGCCTTCTTCAGCGAGTCCGTCACCGCGCGGCCCTGCGTCGTCGGCTTCGAGCTCGGCGACTGCGAGGACGCGTTCTGCTGGGTTCCCGGCTGGACCTTGGTCTTGTCACCCGAGGCCTTGTCGCCCTTGCCCTTGCCGTTCGCACCGCTCTGGGAGGGGCTGGGCTTGGGCTCGGGGGTCTTCGTCCCCGCGGTGGTGGTCAGCACCGGCCGGAATCCGAGCTGGGCGGTGGTGCCGACCTGCTGGCGGGCCTGCTTCGCGTCCGTCCCCTTGGGGATGTTCACGATGATGTGGTTGCTGCCCTGCGTCTGGACCTCTGACTCGGTCACACCGAGACCGTTGACCCGCCGCTCCATGATGCCGGCGGCGGTTTTCATGTTGGTCTCGTTGATCGCGTTGGGCTTGCCCGGCTGGTTCTGGGCCGCCAGCGTGAAGCTGGTGCCGCCGGCCAGGTCGATGCCCAGCCGCGGCGTCAGCGTGTCGGAGTAGAACATGCCTCCGACCAGCCCCACCATGGCGATCAGGACCAGGATCAGGGTGCGGCCCGGATGCCCCTGGCTCGCGGGCGCCCTGCGGCCCTTCTTCGGTGCTGCCACCTTCTCGTATCTCCCTGTCCAACCCCTCGGCCCGGGATGCCGGCCGAGCGGCCACGAAGTCTTGTGGGGACGTGCCCCCGCCGGAGCCTAAACCGTCCCGGAACCGCGGTGCACGACACACCACGCGTGCTCCGCGGTTCCGATGGGGCGGACTACTTGGCTTCGTCGTCGCCGGACTTCTTCTCGTCCTTGACGGTGTCCGCGTCCGCCTTGACGGTGTTCTCGCTGTCCTCGGCTGCCTTGGTGTCCTTCGCCTTGTCGGCGGCGGGCTCGTCCACGGCGGGCTCGGCGGCCGTGGCCTCGGTCTTGCCCAGGTCGATCTTGTCGCCCTTGTCGGCGGCCTCGTCGGCGGAGGCGGCGGTCAGCGAGGACGCGTCGTCCGGGACGACCGGCTCGTCGGCGTGGATCGGGTCGGCACCGTCCAGGATGCGGTTGTACTCCTCGTCCGCGAGCACGGCGCCGATGGCGTTCTTGGCGTAGATCGCGTGCACGCCGGGGGCGACCTCCAGGAGGACGGTTTCCTCGTGGATTTCCTTGACGGTGGCGTACATGCCGCCGATGGTCCGGACGCCGGTGCCGGCCTGCATTTCATTGCGCATCTGCGCGGCCGCCTGCTGCTTCTTCTTGGCAGACCGGGTCATCAGGAACATGGCCCCGATGAGGACGATGAAGGGGAGGAGAGTCACGATACTCACGGGACGGAAATCCTTCGCACGACCGCGGATGCGCGGTCTCATATACGGGGGTGGGTATGCCGTCCATACGGATGGCATCGGCGGAGTCTAAGCGAGTCCCCACCAGTGGAACAACGCCCAGCATCGCACCGCAGTTCCTGACCGGGCGAGTCCCCGCGCCGTCAGGCCCCGAACAAGCCCTGCTGCCCGCTTCCGCCCGCTTGCTGCTGCGGCGGCACGAGTCCCAGATGGGCCCACGCCGCTGGGGTCGCGATCCGGCCTCTGGGGGTCCTGGCCAGCAGCCCTTCCCGTACGAGGAAGGGCTCGGCGACCTCCTCGACGGTCTCGCGCTCCTCCCCCACCGCGACCGCGAGGGTGGACAGGCCCACCGGACCGCCGCCGAACAGCTTGAGCAGGGCCGTGAGCACGGCGCGGTCGAGACGGTCCAGGCCGCGGGCGTCGACCTCGTAGACCCCGAGGGCCTGGGAGGCGATCTCGCGGGTGATCAAGCCGTCGGCCTTCACCTGGGCGTAGTCGCGGACGCGGCGCAGCAGGCGGTTGGCGATACGGGGCGTGCCGCGGGAGCGGCCGGCGATCTCGGCGGCGCCCTCGGGTTCTATGTCCAGGTCCAGCAGCCCGGCCGAGCGGTGGATGACCCGCTCCAGCTCGGCGGGGGCGTAGAACTCCATATGGGCCGTGAAGCCGAAGCGGTCGCGCAGCGGGGGCGGCAGCAGACCGGCCCGGGTCGTGGCGCCGACCAGGGTGAACGGGGGGAGTTCGAGGGGGATGGCGGTGGCTCCCGGGCCCTTGCCGACGATCACGTCGACGCGGAAGTCCTCCATGGCCATGTAGAGCATTTCCTCGGCGGGCCGGGACATCCGGTGGATCTCGTCGAGAAAGAGGACCTCGCCCTCCTGGAGGGAGGAGAGGATCGCGGCGAGGTCTCCGGCGTGCTGGATGGCGGGGCCGGAGGTGATCCGGATCGGGGCGCCCATCTCGGCGGCGATGATCATCGAGAGGGTCGTCTTGCCGAGGCCAGGCGCCCCGGACAGCAGGACATGATCGGCGGTGGCGCCGCGGGCGCGGGCGGCCCGCAGCACCAGGTCGAGCTGTTCGCGCACCCGCTCCTGGCCGACGAATTCCTCGAGGTCCTTGGGCCGCAGCGCGGCCTCGACGGCGGTGTCCTCGCCGTCCGCGTCGGCCCCCACCAACCGGTCGGGGGCGCCCGTGGCGGTCTCCTCGGCGGTGCTGTGCGGTGCGGTGTCGTCCCAGTTCACTGCGGATTGCCTCGCGGGGTCGGGGCGGCCGGGCCGCCTGCGTGGTCGTACGGTCGGGGGCGCGGAGCCCGGCCGGCGGCGGTCATCGCGCCCGGTTGAGGGTCTGCAGGGCGGCCTTGAGCAGCTGCGGCACCTGGGGCGTGCCGCCCTCGGCCACGGCCGCCTCGGCCTGCGGGGCGACCGCGGTGACCGCTTCGTCCGCCTCGCGGGTGGCATAGCCGAGGCCGATCAGGGCGGCGTGCAGCTGGTCGCGCCAGCCGGCCGTGACGGCGCTGCCGACGCCCGCGCGGCCGGTGCCCACCGGCTCCCCGAGCCGGTCCTTGAGCTCCAGGAGCAGCTTCTGTGCGCCCTTCTTGCCGATGCCCGGAACGGCGGTCAGGGTCTTCTCGTCGCCGGTCGAGACGGCGAGGCGCAGGGTGTCCGGGGAGTGCACGGCCAGCATCGCCTGGGCGAGCCGGGGGCCGACGCCGCTGGCGGTCTGGAGCAACTCGAAGGTCTGCCGCTCGTCGTCGTCGGCGAAGCCGTAGAGCGTGAGTGAGTCCTCGCGGACGACGAGGGAGGTGGCGAGCTTGGCCTGCTGTCCGATCCGGAGGGTGGACAGGGTGTTCGGTGCGCACTGGACGGCCATGCCGATACCGCCGACCTCGACGACGGCGGTGTCCGGGGCGAGGGCCGCGACCGGGCCGGAGACGAAGGCGATCATCGGGTGCCCTTCTGGGGAGTCGCCCGGCGCGGGCCGGAGGACGGGATGGTGGCGGGAGCGGCGCGGCGGGCCGCGGCATGCGCCTGCTGGAGGCGGTTGACCGCGGGGGCGCGCCAGATGTGACAGATGGCGAGGGCCAGGGCATCGGCGGCGTCGGCCGGCTTCGGCGGCGCGTCGAGCCGCAGCAGGCGCGTGACCATCGCGCCGACCTGGGCCTTGTCGGCCCGTCCCGACCCGGTGACGGCGGCCTTGACCTCGCTGGGGGTGTGCAGCGCGACCGGCAGCCCGCGGCGCGCCGCGCACAGCATGGCGACCGCGCTGGCCTGGGCGGTGCCCATGACCGTACGGACGTTGTGCTGGCTGAAGACGCGCTCCACGGCGACGTACTCCGGGCGGTGCTCGTCGAGCCAGGCGTCTATCCCGCGCTCGATCTCGACGAGACGGAGGGCGATATCGGCGTCCGCGGGAGTGCGGACGACGCCCACGCCGACCATCGTCAGCGGGCGCCCCGCGACCCCGTCGACCACGCCGACCCCGCAGCGCGTCAGCCCCGGGTCCACCCCCAGCACCTTCATCGGTCCCCGCCCCTCGCACTGTCCTGTTCGTGATCAGAGAGCGGATGCCCCCTGATCAGCACAGTAGTGGCTGCCACTGACAAACCGACGGGCCGACGGGGTGTGTCCCCGTCGGCCCGTCAGTCGACCGAGCGTGCCACGCCCCTCAGGCGTCGACCTTGGCCATCACATCGTCCGAGACGTCGAAGTTGGCGAAGACGTTCTGCACGTCGTCGCTGTCCTCCAGCGCGTCGATCAGCTTGAAGATCTTGCGCGCGCCCTCTTCCTCCAGCTCGACCTGCATGGTCGGGACGAAGTTGGCGTCGGCGGAGTCGTAGTCGATACCGGACTCCTGGAGGGCGCTGCGGACCGCGACCAGGTCGGTGGCCTCGCTGAGCACCTCGAAGGACTCGCCGAGGTCGTTGACCTCCTCGGCGCCGGCGTCCAGGACCGCGCCCAGGACGTCGTCCTCGGTCAGTTCACCCTTGGGGACGATCACCACGCCCTTGCGGTTGAACAGGTACGACACCGAACCCGGGTCGGCCATCGAACCGCCGTTGCGGGTCATGGCGACGCGGACGTCCGAGGCGGCACGGTTGCGGTTGTCGGTGAGGCACTCGATGAGCACCGCGACACCGTTGGGGCCGTACCCCTCGTACATGATGGTTTCGTAGTCGGCGCCGCCGGCTTCGAGACCCGCACCGCGCTTGACCGCGGAGTCGATGTTCTTGTTGGGCACCGAGCTCTTCTTGGCCTTCTGGATGGCGTCGAAGAGGGTCGGGTTTCCGTCCGGGTCGGCACCGCCGGTACGCGCCGCGACCTCGATGTTCTTGATCAGCTTCGCGAAGAGCTTGCCGCGCTTGGCATCGATCACGGCCTTCTTGTGCTTCGTCGTAGCCCATTTAGAGTGGCCGGACATCCGCCTGTCTCCTTCGCGTAACCAACGTCTGAAACGAACGCCTAGATCCTACCGGGGACAGGTCACACGGTGTCACTCCCACCCGTCGCCCGGCCACCACGGGGCGGAGCCCTAAGCGCGCCGCACCATGTCCACGAACAGGGCGTGGACCCGGTGGTCGCCGGTGAGCTCCGGGTGGAAGGACGTGGCGAGGACGTTACCCTGCCGCACGGCCACGGTGTGCCCGTCGTACGTCGCCAGGACCTCGACCGCGCCACCGACCGACTCGACCCAGGGCGCCCGGATGAAGACGCCTTCGACCGGTCCGCCGGGGATCCCGGTGACGTCGATGGCCGCCTCGAACGACTCGTTCTGCCGCCCGAAGGCGTTACGGCGCACGATCATGTCGATGCCGCCGAACGTCTCCTGGTCCTCACGGGCGTCCAGCAGCTTGTCCGCGACCATGATCATGCCGGCGCAGGTGCCGTAGACCGGCTTGCCCGCGGCGACGAAGGCGCGCAGCGGCTCCAGCATGCCGAAGACGATCGCCAGTTTGGACATCGTGGTGGACTCGCCGCCCGGTATGACCAGGCCGTCGACCTCGTCCAGCTCCTCGGGGCGGCGCACCGGCCGGGCCAGGGCACCGGCGTCCGCGAGCGCCTTGACATGCTCGCGGACGTCACCCTGGAGGGCCAGCACACCGATGGTGGGGGTGCTCATCTACGTTCCTACCAGCCGCGGTTGGCGTAGCGCTCGGCCTCGGGGAGGGTGTCGCAGTTGATGCCGACCATGGCCTCACCCAGGTTGCGGGAGACCTCCGCGATGACCTTCGGGTCGTCGTAGAAGGTGGTGGCCTTCACGATCGCGGCGGCGCGCTTGGCGGGGTCGCCGGACTTGAAGATGCCGGAGCCGACGAACACGCCCTCGGCGCCGAGCTGACGCATCAGCGCGGCATCGGCCGGGGTGGCGACACCACCGGCGGAGAACAGCACGACCGGCAGCTTGCCGAGCTCGGCGACCTCCTTGACCAGCTCGTACGGGGCGCGCAGCTCCTTGGCGGCGGCGAACAGCTCGTTGTGGTCGTAGCCGCGCAGCCGGGCGATCTCGCCCTTGATCTGGCGCATGTGGCGCACCGCCTCGACGACGTTGCCGGTGCCGGCCTCGCCCTTCGAGCGGATCATGGCCGCGCCCTCGGTGATCCGGCGCAGGGCCTCGCCCAGGTTGGTGGCACCACACACGAAGGGGGTGGTGAACGCCCACTTGTCGGAGTGGTTGACCTCGTCGGCCGGGGTGAGGACCTCGGACTCGTCGATGTAGTCGACACCCAGCGACTGGAGGACCTGCGCCTCGACGAAGTGGCCGATTCGGGACTTGGCCATGACCGGGATGGAGACGGCGCTGATGATGCCGTCGATCATGTCGGGGTCCGACATCCGGGCCACGCCGCCGTCCTTGCGGATGTCGGCGGGGACCCGCTCCAGGGCCATGACGGCGACGGCGCCCGCGTCCTCGGCGATCTTCGCCTCTTCCGGCGTGACGACGTCCATGATCACGCCGCCCTTGAGCTGCTCGGCCATTCCGCGCTTGACGCGCGCGGTTCCGGTCTCGGGGTTCTGGGGCGTGGTGGGCGTGCTGGACACGGTTTGACCTCACTCAATGCGGGTGGCTGTACTGCTGCGCCCACACAACCGTTAGTCAGTGGCCCGGGGAAAGGGCCAATTAGAGGTCAGTGGCTCGTCACCGCTGGGAGTCGCAGCCTCCGGCGCTCGTACGCCGGGCCCCGCCTCCCGGCTCAGTTCCCGGCCGAGCGGTCGTCCAGGACGGCCGGCGGCTCGTCGTCCATCTCGAAGGCCAGCGGGAAGGGCGCATGGCCGGCGAGCCGGAGGTAGCGCACCACCCGGTGGCGGCGGACCGCGCGGGCCGCCCGTACGGCGTCGTTGTGGAAGCGGCGCGCCATCGGGACGCGGCGCACCGCGGCGGTGAGTTCGGTGACCGTCTGCTCCCCGCCGGGCGCCTCCCGTACGGCCTCCAGCTGCGCCTCCTCGTCGAAGATGGCCCGCAGGGCCTGGCTCAGCTCACTCTCCGCGACCTCCCGGTGGTCCTCCTCGGCCTGCCGGGCCTCGTGCGCGGCCTGGTAGAGGACGATCGAGGCGGCCGGATCGAGGATCCCCGAGGTGCCCACCTCCTGCGCGACGGACGCCCGCCGGAGCAGCTGGGCGTCGAGGGCCGCCCTGGCCGCGTCGATGCGGGCGTGCAGGCGGTCGAGGCGGCCGGCCGTCCAGCTCAGATAGATACCGATGAGGACGATCGCGGCGGCGATCCAGATGAACGTGGTCACGGCGAGTCACCATACGCGCTTGCGCGCTCGGCTTTTCCCCACGTTTTTGGCTTTCCCGCCGTGGGGGTTGTTCACCGTTGCGCCTGCGGCGGGCCGGGGTCGCTGCGCGGGGCTGCCGGGTGCGGTGCCGCTCCTCCGGACTTCGTCCTGCGGTTGGGGGGTGGGAGAAGGCCGGTGGGGGTGCACGTAGCCGGCCCGGCGCCCCTCGTGGATCAGACAGACGACCGAGTGGCCCGCCCCCACCCACATTCACTTTCTCCCTCCACGGGAGGGGACGGACCGAAGGACGAAGTCCGTAGGGCCGTCACCGCACCCGACACCCACCCGCCCGCCGCAGGCGCAACGGCGGACAACCACCACGGCGGGAAAGCCAAAAACGTGGGCCACAAGCAAAGCGCAGCGGAGAGGCCCGCCGCAGGCGCAACGGCGGACAACCCCTACGGCGGGACAGCCAAAAACGTGGGAAGCAAGGCAAAGCGCAGCGGAACGTCAATCCTTCGCCAGCCACCGCCGCGCCCGTAGGCCCATTCGTTCGTCGGCGGCCACGGAGGCTGCGCCCGTGGTGACCGTCTCGTAGACGGCGAGGATGTCGGCGCCGACGGTGGTCCAGTCGAAGCGACGCACATGGCGGGCGCCGCGCTCACGCAGCTCGGCGAGGCGCGCCGGGTCGCCGAGGAGTCGTACCGCCGCAGCGGCAAGCGCATCGGCGTCCTCGTTGGTGAACAGTTCGCCCGCCTCGCCCTGGTCGAGGACCTGGGCGAAGGCGTCGAGGTCGCTGGCCAGTACGGGCGCCCCGGCCGACATCGCCTCGACGAGGATGATGCCGAAGGACTCGCCGCCCGTGTTGGGCGCGACATAGACATCGACGCTGCGCAGCAGCCGGGCCTTGTCCTCGTCGCTGACCATGCCGAGGAATTCGACCCGGGAGCGCATCTCGGCAGGCAGCGCCGCGACCGCCTCCTCCTCGTCACCCCGTCCGGCGACGAGCAGCCGGGCGTCCGGTACCTCGGCGAGGATCGCGGGCAGCGCCTTCACCAGGACCGGCAGGCCCTTGCGCGGTTCGTCGATACGGCCGATGAAGCCGATCGTTTTGCCCTGCCACTCGGCCTTGGGCTCGGCGGAGGCGAAGAAGTCGACGTCCACGCCGTTGGGGATCACCACCGCGTCGCCGCCGAGGTGTTCGACGAGCGTGCGGCGGGCGTACTCGCTCACCGCGATGCGTGCGCTGATCTTCTCCAGGGCGGGCTGGAGTATCGGGTACGCGGCGATCATCGCCCGCGAGCGCGGGTTGGAGGTGTGGAAGGTCGCCACGATCGGGCCCTGGGCGGCCCAGCAGGCGAGCAGGCCGAGCGAGGGCGAGGCCGGTTCGTGGATGTGGATGACGTCGAAGGCGCCGTGCTGAAGCCAGCGGCGTACCCGGGCGGCGGAGAGGAAGCCGAAGTTGAGGCGGGCGACCGAGCCGTTGTACGGGACGGGAACGGCTCGGCCTGCGGAGACGACGTACGGCGGGAGCGGGGTCTCGTCGTCGGCGGGGGCCAGCACCGATACCTCGTGGCCGAGGCGGATCAGGTGGTCGGCCAGGTCCCGGATGTGGAACTGCACGCCGCCGGGGACGTCCCAGGCGTACGGGCAGACGATGCCGATCTTCACGCGGTCTCCGTTCCGGGCGCCTCGGGGCCGCCCGGTGCGCCGGACTCCTCGCGCGGCTCCAGGTCGGCGAGCCAGAGCCGCTGAAGCATGTGCCAGTCCTCGGGGTGGTCGGCGATGCCGGAGGCGAAGGCGTCGGCGAGCGCCTGGGTCATATGGGCGGCCTTCTCGGCGCGGGTGCCGGTCTCCGGTACCTCGATCTCCGGGTGGACGCGGCCGCGCATCACGGGGGTGTCGTCGTACCAGAGGGTGACGGGCAGCAGCATCGCACCGGTCTGGAGGGCGAGCACCGCGGGCCCGGCCGGCATCTTCGTCGCCTCGCCGAAGAACTTGACCTCTATCCCGGAGGCGGACAGGTCACGGTCGGCGACCAGGCAGACCAGGCCACCGGCCCGCAACCGGCGGGCGAGCGTGCCGAAGGCCGAGCCGCCGGTGTGCGGCAGCACCTCCATGCCCAGGCCCTCGCGGTAGGCGACGAAGCGGTCGTAGAGGGATTCCGGCTTGAGGCGCTGGGCGACGGTGGTGAAGGGGACACCGAGTTTGGTGGTGACCCAGGCACCGGCGAGGTCGTAGTTGCCCATGTGCGGCAGGGCGAGGACGACGCCGCGGTCGCTCTTGAGGCCGTCCTCCAGGTGGTACACGTCCTCCGGCATGAAGCCGGTCCTTATCCGGTCCTTGCTCCAGGCCGGCAGCCGGAAGGACTCCATCCAGTAGCGCATGTACGAGCGCATTCCGGCCCGGGAGAGCTCGGCGAGCCGCTGCGGTGCGGCGTCCGGGACGACGCGGGCGAGGTTCGCCTCCAGGCGCAGGACGCCCTTGCCCCGGCGCTTCCAGGCCGTGTCGGCGATCCGGCGGCCGAGCCGTACGGCCACGCCCTCGGGCAGTTTCTTGACGGTGCTCCAGCCCAGCGCGTAGAGCGCGTCCGCCAGTTTGTCGGTGTCGAACCGCGGACGGCGGGTCTCGCGTGGACTCATGCGCTGTTTCCCCCTTGTGCCATGGCATCGGCCTCGGCCGACTCCCGTCGTACCGTCACCACACGCTGGCCGAGGGTGACGGCGCTGCCGATACCGACGACCCACAGGGCGATCGGCAGCAGAATCTCGACGCCGGGCACCCCGAAGACGTGCAGACCCGACAAGCCGCAGGCGACCAGCGTGATGACCAGCCGCTCGGCGCGCTCCACCAGGCCGTTGACATCCACCGGCAGCCCGATGGCCTCGCCGCGCGCCTTGGTGTACGAGACCACCTGGCCGCTGGCGAGGCAGAAGATCGCCATCGCGCAGAGCATCAGGCTGTCGCCGCGCCCCGCGTACCAGAGGGCGAGCCCGCCGAAGATCGCCGAGTCGGCGACCCGGTCGAGGGTGGAGTCGAGAAAGGCCCCCCAGCGGCTGGAGCGGCCCAGCTGCCGTGCCATGTTGCCGTCGACCAGGTCGGAGAAGACGAACAGGGTGATGACGACCGTGCCCCAGAAGAATTCGCCCAGCGGGTAGAAGACCAGGGCACCGGCGACCACGCCTCCGGTCCCGACGAGGGTGACCGCGTCCGGGCTGACGCCGATACGGATGAGCAGGGCGGCGAACGGCGTGAGAACACGCGTGAAGAAAGCACGCGCGTACTTGTTCAGCATGGCCTTCCCGGAGGTCGATACGGGCCGCGCGGTCGATGGGCCACCGGCGCGCCCATCGTAGCCAGGAGGTCTGGGGCCTCCACGAACGCATCGCGGCGCAGAGCGCATCCCACGGCTCGGGGCCGCCGCCGCGCGCCGTCGGGCGCGCCCGCGGGCCCCGCGGGCGGTGCACAGGACCCTTGGGAGCACCGGCTCCCGTGTGCCACGTATGGACGCAGCATGACCTCGGTGGAAAGCTCGAATCACCGCAAAGTGTCGACCTGGAGGCGAGACACATGAGCGAGAAATCGAGTACACACCCGGGAGCCGCCGGCAGGGCATCAACGGCCGGCCAGCCCACGGCCCTGCGGAATGTGGTGCTGGTCGGCCACTCCGGATCGGGAAAAACCACCCTGGTCGAGGCCCTCGCGCTGGCATCCGGCGCGGTCAACCGGGCGGGCCGGGTCGAGGACGGCGGCTGTCTGTCCGATTACGACGAGATCGAGCACCGCCAGCAACGCTCCGTACAGCTCTCCCTGGTCCCGGTCGACTGGGGCGGAGTCAAGATCAATATCTTGGACACCCCCGGATACGCCGATTTCGTCGGGGAACTCAGGGCCGGTCTGCGCGCTGCGGACGCGGCCCTTTTCGTTGTCTCGGCGGCCGACGGCGTGGCCGGCGCGACCCGGATGGTCTGGGACGAGTGCGCGGCCGTCGGCATGCCGCGCGCGCTGGTCATCACCCACCTCGAGGCGTCCCGCTCCGACTTCGACGAGATGACCGAGCGCTGCCGGGCGTCGTTCGGCGGCGAGGACCCGGACGCCGTCGTCCCCCTCTACCTTCCGCTGTACGGAACGCCGGGCGCCGACGGCCACGCCCCCGTCCACGGCCTGATCGGCCTGCTCACACAACGGGTCTTCGACTACTCCTCCGGCGAGCGCACCGAACGCGCCCCCAAGGAGGACGAGCTGCCGCAGATCGAGGCGGCCCGCAACCGCCTCATCGAGGCGATCATCGCCGAGAGCGAGGACGAGTCCTTGATGGACCGCTACCTCGGCGGCGAGGAGATCGACGTCAAGACCCTCATCGGGGACCTGGAGACGGCGGTCGCCCGCGGCACGTTCCACCCCGTGCTGGCCGCGGCCCCGGCCGCCGAGGGCTCCAAACAGGGGCTGGGCACCGTCGAACTGCTGGAGCTGATCAGCGGCGGCTTCCCGACCCCCGCGGAGCGCGAGACACCCACCGTGACCAGCCCGGACGGCGACCCGCGCCCGGCACTGAGCTGTGACCCCGACGGTCCGCTCGCGGCCGAGGTGGTCAAGACCTCCTCCGACCCGTACGTCGGCCGGATCTCCCTGATCCGCGTCTTCTCCGGCACCCTGCGCCCGGACGAGACGGTGCATGTCTCCGGCCACGGGCTGGAGGACCGGGGCCACGAGGACCATGACGTCGACGAGCGGGTCGGCGCGCTGTCCACCCCGTTCGGCAAACAGCAGCGCCCGCTGTCCAAGGCGATCGCCGGCGATCTGGCCTGTGTGGCGAAGCTGACCCGCGCCGAGACCGGGGACACCCTGTCCGGCAAGGGCAGCCCGCTGCTGATGGAGCCCTGGACGATGCCGGACCCACTGCTGCCGGTCGCCATCCAGGCACACAGCAAGGCCGACGAGGACAAGCTGTCGCAGGGCCTGGCCCGCCTCGTCGCGGAGGACCCGACGATGCGCCTGGAGCACAACCAGGACACCCATCAGGTGGTCCTGTGGTGCCTCGGCGAGGCGCATGTCGATGTCGCGCTGGAGCGGCTGCGGGCCCGCTACGGCGTCCAGGTGGACGCGGTCGCGCACAAGGTGTCGCTCCGGGAGACCTTCGGTGCGCCCGCCGCGGGCCGCGGGCGCCATGTGAAACAGTCCGGCGGCCACGGCCAGTTCGCGATCTGCGAGATCCAGGTCGAACCGCTGCCGGGCGGCTCCGGCATCGAGTTCGTGGACAAGGTCGTGGGCGGCGCGGTGCCCCGGCAGTTCATCCCGTCCGTGGAGAAGGGCGTACGCGCCCAGGCCGCGCGCGGGGTCGCCGCCGGGCATCCGCTCGTCGACATCCGCGTCACACTGCTCGACGGCAAAGCGCACTCGGTCGACTCCTCGGACGCCGCCTTCCAGATGGCGGGCGCACTGGCACTGCGCGAAGCCGCCGGCGAGGTCCGGATCGAGCTCCTCGAACCGGTGTCCGAGGTGAGCGTGATGGTTCCGGACGATTTCGTCGGCCAGGTGATGAGCGACCTCTCGGGGCGCCGTGGCCGGGTCGTGGGCACCGAACAGTCAGGCTCGGGCCGCACGGTGGTGCGCGCCGAGGTGCCCGAGATCGAGATCGACCGGTACGCCATCGATCTGCGCTCCCTCTCGCACGGCGCCGGGCGGTTCTCCCGCGCCCACCTGCGGCATGAGCCGATGCCGCAGCAGCTCGCCGACAAGTGGCGGGAACAAGCCGAGAACGGCGCATAGTTAACGGCGGATCAGCCGTTGGCGCAGCCGCTGTCCCGCTCAACTCCCTCGGGCCGGGCGGCGGCTGTACGCTGAGAGCCTGCCGTCGGCCCGGGGGCCCGGCGCCAGGACACGAGGTCACGGGCTCGAACACAGCTCTCAGCAGGTGTGCCGTCAGCAGAAGCAGGGAAGAGCCGCATCATCGGATGCGTTGGGTGTGGGGGCGGTAGTGGCAGACGGCTTTGACTTCAGTCCCGGGGCGCAGGTCCCGCTTTCGGGGAGTGCCGGGCAGACGGCGGCGACCCAGGCACTGGCCTCGGCCGCCTACCGCGACAGCCCGCTCGCCGACATCTCCAAGGCGGACTCCGACTCCGGCAAGTCCGCCATCAAGAAGCCCAAGCTGTCGCTGTTCGCGCCCAATCTCGGCGAGGCTTTCTCACGCGCCGTGCAGGTGCGGATGCTCGGCGGCGGCCGCGCCGCGCTCATCCAGTCCTTCGGGACCGAGCCGCAGACCATCGTCGAGCACTGTCTGTCCGCCACCCGCGTCCGCAAGCAGCGGGATGCCAAGCTGACGCTGCTGATGGTGCTGTTCGGGGTGCTGTTCCTGCCCGGCGTGCTGGTGTGGCTGGGCGTCTTCCAGCTGCGCAAGATGCTCTCCAAGGACGGTGTGGGCAGCGGTCTCTCGCTGATCGGCGGGGTGCTGCTGACGCTGCTGGCGGGCGTCGGCCTGTTCTTCATGATCAAGCTGCCGCTCAACGGCTTCTGGCCGATGTACGCCCGCGCCGCGGTCGTCGTCCCGGTGGTCGGCTGGTGGCTGGCCAAGCAGATCTGCGAGAAGACCGCGGTGGCCATGCGGGAGTCCTGGAAGGGGCTGCTCGAGGGCGGCGGCGTGGCCGCGAAGATCCCCGAGGCGGTGCCCCAGGACCCGAACCAGATCGCCGCCGAGACCCTCCGGCAGAATCTCGCCAAAATCTCCGCGGAGCAGAGCAGCAACGTCGTCTTCTACGCCGGCCCCAAGGGCATACTCGGCATGGGTACGCGCTGGGGCAGCTGGCAGCTCGCCGAGGAGCTCACGCCGGCGCACGAAGGCAGCGAGATCCACCCGTTCCGCAGCTGGGACGTCATCCGGGCGATCCACGACAAGCTGCGGCTGCTGGAGCGCAGCCCGCTGCACACCGGCGGATTCCCCACTCCCTCCGTCCGCCACTGGATCGTCTCGCCGGTCGGCGAGAAGGCCGCCGCCGTCACCCGCCCCGAGGGCACCCATGTGGAGACGTTCCAGATCCGTGGGCACGAGATAGAGCGGATCTGCAACGAGCAGCAGTTCGGCAGCGGGAACCGCCACTACCTCGGCGTCCAGTTCGTCCTGTGGGACGGCCAGTTGGTGATCACTCTGATGATCACCGTCACGGTGCTGCACGAGACCCTGCGCATCGAGGTGACCGGCCATGCCCTCGGCCCGGTCAACGGACTGTTCACGACCAAGCCGGAGCCCAAGACCAAGGAAGTCTCCAAGGTCGTCAAGTTCTGGGAGACCAAGACCCAGCACCTCCCGCTCATCGAGCCGCAAGAGGTGGTCCGGCTCGCCGCGCGCGCCCCGCTGACCTGGTTCCCGCCGGTGCTGGACTTCCTCGGCGGCAAGCTGACCCTCCCCGAGCCGTTCGGCCTGCGGCACGTCTGGGCCGACAAGCCCTGGCGCCACCGCTTCATGGCCGATGACGCGCTGCGCGCCGCGCCCCCGGTGCTGCGCACGGTCCACGCCGCCGCGATGAGCGTCCTCAAGGAGAACGGCGTGGACACCGAGCGCTTCACCAACCGCTCCCTGGTGCTCAGCGGCATGATCCAGGGCGTGGAGCCGCAGAAGGCCGACGAGTACAACGCCTAGGAATCGCCTGCCCCTGGGGCGCGTGGGCCAGGGCCTCTCGTGTGGAGGCCCCCTTGGGGTCAGGCCCTAGCGGAAGATGCCCGTGTGCCCCAGGGAGTACCGCCCCGGCTGCGGGTAGACCGCCAGTCCGTGCGGGCCCTGGCCGACGGGGATCTTGGCCAGGGTCTTGCCGGTACGGGTGTCCAGCGCATAGACCTCGGAGTTGTAGCGGCCGGACAGCCACAGGACCTTGCCGTCGGTGGACAGTCCGCCCATGTCGGGGCTGCCGCCGCCGCGGATGCGCCACTTGCCCACGAGCGAGCCGGTCTTGAAGTCGAGCCGGGAGACGGAGCCCTCGCCGCGGTTGGAGACGTACATATAGCGCGAGTCGCGGCTGACGTAGAGGCCGTGGGCCCCCTTGCCGGTCGGCATGAGCCTGGGCCGGGAGAAGGTGTCGCCGTTGAGGACCCAGATGCCGTCGGCCATCATGTCGGCGACGTACCAGGTCCTGCCGTCCGGGGAGATCTTCACGTCCTGCGGCATCGCCCCCTCGAACGGCAGCTTCTCCTGACCGATGACCTTCATCTTCTCGGTGTCGACCTTGAGCAGCTCACCGGAGAACTCGCAGGAGACGATGAAGTACCGCCCGTCCGGCGAGAAGTCGGCGTGGTTGACGCCCGCGCAGCCGACCGGCAGCGTCTTGCGGACCTCCATGGTGTGCGGGTCGCGGAAGACCAGCCGACGGTCCATCGAGGCCATCACGATGGCGTACTTCCCGTTGGGCGTGAAGTAGAGGTTGTACGGGTCGTGGACCTTGACGGGCTTGCCGGCCTTGCCGGTCGCGGGGTCGATGGGGGTGAGGTCGTGCCCCCGGTTGTTGTTGACCCAGAGCGTCTTCAGATCCCAGGACGGCACGACGTGCTGCGGCTGCACCCCCACCGGAATGGTCTCGATGACCTTGTAGGTCTTCGGGTCGATGACAGTGACCGTGTCGGAGCCGGTGTTGGGGACATAGATCCGCGAGGGGAAGTCCTTGACCTGCGGCGCCAGCTTGCCCGGCCGGTCCGCCGCGTAGAGGTCATGCTCGTCCAGCAGCGGCGGCATCCCCGGCAGGCCCGGCTTTGCGGCCTCGACCGGCGCGCGTTCGACCGGCCGCGGGCTGTGCGCGGCCGGTTTGCTCTCGCCGCTGCCACAGCCCGCCGCCACCAGCGCGCAGGCCACGGCGAGCAGGGCGGCCCGGTGGCGGCGCAGGCTTGGACGGTCGTGGGTACGGTTCCGGTCAGCCATCAGGTCACTAGCTCCGTTGTCGTCACCGCGCGCAGACCGCGTCGGCGGAGGCCGTCGAGGATCGGGGGCAGCGCGGCCACCGTGCCGGCGTGCCCGAGGTGGAGGCTCACGACCGAGCCCGGTTCGACGGCGTCCAGGACCGTGCGCTGGACGGCCGGGGCGCCGGGGTCGTTCGCGTCGAGGGAGTCCACGTCGTAGGACAGGACATGCGGATAGCCGGCCTTGCGGGCCAGCCCGGCCACCAGGTCCGTGGCCCGCCGGGCCTGCGAGGGACGGAACCAGCTACCGATGGTGCCGGTGAGAGCGCGCAGCCGGTCGGCGCACCGGCTGATCTCGGCGTATGCCTCGGCAGCCGGCAGGGCGCAGATATTGCGGTGGTGCATGGTGTGATTGCCCAGCTCATGGCCGCCGTCGAGGATTCGGCGGGCCATCGCGGGCTGCTCGTCGAGCCAGTCGCCGATGGCGAGCACGGTGACCTTGGCTCCGGCCCGCTCGGCCTCGCCGAGCAGGGCGGTCGCCATCTTGGGGTCGCCCCTGCCGTGGAAGGTCAGCGCGACTGCCCGGCCGTTCCGCGGCCCGTGTGCGATCTGTACGGGCAGGCCGGGCACCCTGGTCGGCGGACGGGCGGCGCGGGCCCGGGCGGGCGGGGCATGGCCCGCCCGGGAGGGGCTCGGCCCGCCGGCGGACCGTACGGCGCCGGAGTCCACATCCCGGTGCGGGTCGCAGCCCGACACCAGCGCCCCGGCGGCCGCGGCCGAGGCGGCCGCACGCAGCACGGAGCGACGATCTAGGGAAGTCACGACCCCATTAGAGAGGCAACTAATCCCAATTAGGGTGATCCGCCTGATTCACCCTGGTGCGTGTCGCCTCGGAATCCGGTCCCGGGCGAGGGCCGCAGGCGCCCTACACGGGCCAGGCGTCGGCGAGCATCGCCCGCGTGTCGGCGAGGAGTTGGGGCAGCACCTTGGTGTGGCCGACCACCGGCATGAAGTTGGTGTCACCGCCCCAGCGCGGGACGACATGCTGGTGGAGATGGGCCGCGATCCCGGCGCCGGCGACGGTGCCCTGGTTCATCCCGATGTTGAAGCCGTGCGCCCCGGACGCGGTGCGCAGCGCGGTCATCGCATGCTTCGTCAGCTCGGCCAGCTCCGCGGTCTCCGGCCCGTCCAGCTCCGTGTAGTCGGCGACATGGCGGAACGGGACGATCATGAGGTGACCGCCGTTGTACGGGTACAGATTGAGCACCGCGTAGACATACTCGCCGCGCGCGATCACGAGGCCGTCCTCGTCCGACTTCGCGGGGATCGCGCAGAACGGACAGCCGTCGCCGGCCCCCGGGCCGGTCGGCTTGTTCTCCCCCTGGATGTAAGCCATCCGGTGGGGCGTCCACAGGCGCTGGAAGGCGTCCTGCGTCCCGACTCCGATCTGCTGCTCCGGCTCGCTTGTCATACGGGCCAGCATATGGCTTCGCCCGTTGGCGCCGTGTCGTTGGGGCGTATACCGCGACCCGCTCCGCGATGCTGAGCCGGTGGACAGGGAACAGCGGCTGTGGGACTGGGAGGAAACCGCCCAGCCGTATCTCCTCGGCGCCTCGCTCCTCTTCCTCACCTCCTACGCGGTCCGGGTCCTGGTCCCCGGCCTCTCCCCCGGCTGGCAGGTCTGGTGGGAGCTGGTCACCATCGTCAGCTGGAGCTTCTTCGTCGTCGAATATCTGGCGCGGCTGGCGTTCAGCAACGACCGGCGGCACTTCCTGCGCACCCGCTGGCTGGATCTGGTCGTGACCGTACTGCCCCTGCTGCGGCCGCTGCGGCTCATCGACATGCACGAGCGGATGCAGCGGCGCAGGGACCATCCCCGGCTCGTCCTCGAAGCGCGGGTGATGGCGTACACCGGGCTCACCTCGCTGCTGCTGGGCTTCGCCGCCAGCCTGGCGGTCTACCACGACGAGCGGTCCGCCCCGGGCGCCAACATCCACACCTTCGGTGACGCGGTGTGGTGGGCCAGTTCGACCCTGACGACGACGGGGTACGGCGACGCCACCCCCGTCACGCCGCGCGGCCGGGTCATCGCGGTGGGGCTGATGTTCGCCGGGGTGGCCCTGGTGGGAGCGGTGGTGGGCTCTTTCTCCTCCTACCTGCTGCGCCGCTTCCGGCAGGAGGGCGAGAAATGACTAGGGCCCCGGAGAGCAGGTCGCTCTCCGGGGCCTCGTGCTCAGCCGGGCGTCACACCTGGACGCGGCGCTCCACGACGTCGAGGATCTCGGCGATCGCCTCATCGCGCGGGATGCCGTTCTTCTGCGACCCGTCGCGGTAACGGAAGGAGACCGCGCCGTTGGCCACGTCCTCGTCACCGGCGATGATCATGAACGGGACCTTGGCCTTCTGGGCGTTCCTGATCTTCTTCTGCATCCGGTCCGAGGAGGAGTCCACCTCGATCCGCAGTCCCTTGGCCTTCGCCTCGGCCGCGAACTCCTGGAGGTACGGGACATGCGCGTCGCCGATCGGGATCCCGGTCGCCTGGACCGGCGCCAGCCACGCCGGGAACGCCCCCGCGTAGTGCTCCAGCAGCACCGCGAAGAACCGCTCGATCGAGCCGAACAGCGCGCGGTGGATCATGACCGGACGCTGCTTGGAACCGTCCGCCGAGGTGTATTCCAGGTCGAACCGCTCCGGCAGGTTGAAGTCCAGCTGGACGGTCGACATCTGCCAGGTACGGCCGATGGCGTCCTTGGTCTGCACGGAGATCTTCGGCCCGTAGAACGCGGCGCCGCCCGGGTCCGGGACCAGCGGCAGCCCCTGCTTCTCGGCGACCTTCCGCAGCGTCTCGGTGGCCTCCTCCCAGGCCTCGTCCGAGCCGACGAACTTCTCCGGGTCCTTGGTCGACAGCTCCAGGTAGAAGTCGGTCAGACCGTAGTCGCGCAGCAGGTCGAGCACGAAGGTGAGCGTGGCGTCCAGCTCGTCCGCCATCTGCTCCTTGGTGCAGTAGATGTGCGCGTCGTCCTGGGTGAAGCCGCGGGCGCGGGTCAGGCCGTGCACGACACCGGACTTCTCGTACCGGTACACGGTCCCGAACTCGAAGAGGCGCAGCGGCAGTTCACGGTACGAGCGGCCGCGCGCGTCGAAGATCAGGTTGTGCATCGGGCAGTTCATGGGCTTGAGGTAGTAGTCCACGCCCTCGTCGAGCTGCATGGGCGGGTACATGCCGTCGGCGTACCAGTCCAGGTGGCCCGACTTCTCGAACAGCTTCCCCTTGGTGGCGTGGGGGGTGTAGACGAACTCGTAGCCCGACTCCTCGTGGCGCCGGCGGGAGTAGTCCTCCATGACCCGGCGGATGATGCCGCCCTTGGGGTGGAAGACCGCCAGCCCCGAGCCGATGTCCTCGGGAACGGAGAACAGGTCCAGCTCGGCACCGAGCTTGCGGTGGTCGCGCTTCTCGGCCTCGGCGAGGAACTCCAGATGCGCCTTGAGCTCGTCCTTGGTGGGCCAGGCGGTGCCGTAGATCCGCTGGAGCTGCTTGTTCTTCTCGCTGCCGCGCCAGTACGCGGCGGCCGAGCGCATCAGCTTGAACGCGGGGATGGCGCGGGTGCTGGGGAGGTGCGGACCGCGGCACAGGTCCTTCCAGCACAGCTCGCCGGTCTTGGCGTCGAGGTTGTCGTAGATGGTCAGCTCACCGGCGCCGACCTCGGCGGACGCACCCTCGGCGGCGTCCGCGGCGGAGCCCTTGAGCCCGATCAGCTCGAGCTTGTACGGCTCGTCGGCCAGCTCCTCGCGGGCGGCGTCGTCGGCCACCGCACGGCGCGCGAACTTCTGGCCCCGCTTCTGGATCTCCTGCATCTTCTTCTCGATGCGCTTGAGATCGTCGGGGTGGAACGGGGTCTCGACGTCGAAGTCGTAGTAGAAGCCGTCCTTGATCGGCGGGCCGATACCGAGCTTGGCCTCCGGGAACAGCTCCTGCACGGCCTGCGCCATCACATGCGCGGTGGAGTGCCGGAGGATGTTCAGGCCGTCCTCGGAGGTGATCTCGACGGGCTCGACCGCGTCACCGTCCGCGACCTCGTACGCCAGGTCCTTCAGCTCCCCGGCCACCCGCGCGGCCACGACACTGCGCTCGCCCTGGAAGAGGTCGGCGGCCGTAGTCCCCGTGGTCACCACGCGTTCTTCCCGCTCGGAATCGCGTTGGACGGTCACACGGACGTCTGACACCGGTCTCTCCTGACTCATGTCTCTTCACGTCAGCGATTGCTGCGCAGCCGAATCGTACCGAGCCACCCGACCTGACCGCGAAACGGTTTCACCACCCCCGGCTCGCAGCCGCTATTCCTCCGCCCCGCAGGCCTCCTCGAAGAAGTCGAGATTCTCCTGGAGCGACTTCAGCAGCCGGTCCCGCTCCGCCTCGTCGACCTGTACGGGCGTGACACCGCGGCCGCCGGTGATCCGGCGGAACCCGCCCCTGCTCTCCAGCCGCCCGCTCACCCGGACCGGCAGCCCCACCAGGTGCGCATGCGCGGCGATGCGGTAGTCCTCCTCCCCCAGCGCGACCCGTACCTGCACCACGTCCGCGCCGGTGATCACCCGCAGCCGCACCGTGCCGGGCCCGTCAGGCCGCTCCCTGCGCAGCCGTATCACCGCCCCGGTCACCCGTACCGGCAGCGAGGGCTCGTCGCGGACATAGCGCTGGGCGGCCTGCTGCAACGCGGGCAGATCGCCGGCCGAGAACTCCACCGGTTCGGGCCGGGCCGGGCAGCCGGCCGGGGCGCCGGACCCGGGCGACCACTCGACCGCGATCCGCACCCCCTCCGCGTCCCGCACCAGCGCGATCAGTGCCTGGACCAGCTCATGGCAGACCCCCAGCTCGACGGCCGCATCGAAGGCCTCCATCCCGCCGGTGGCCCGCTGGTAGTCGGTGGCGTCGCGGGCCGCGTGCAGTGCCCGTTGGAGCCCGGCGACCGTACCGCGCCCGCCGCGCACCGGGACGAACGCGGTCAGCCGGCGCCCGGCCGCCGCCGGGCCGACCAGCACCTCGGCCATGAACCCCTCGGCCTGCCGTTTGTGCCGGGCGCCGTAGTAGCCGGCCCGGCCGTACGTCCCCAGCGCCCCGGCGATCAGCATCGAGCGGGCCGCGCCGCGCAGCTGCTCCTGTGCGACCCAGTACGCGGCCCCCGAGCCGCCGTCGGGGACCTCGCGCTCCCAGCGCACCTCGTCGCTGGGCACCGCCAGCCCCACCAGCACCTCGCGGGCGGAGGGCGAGGAGCTCTGCGCCAGCGCCGCCAGCGCCTCCACGAGCAACTCCCCGCTGTCGGGGAAGCGGCGGTCGTGCGGCACCAGCAGGCTGGTGCCGCCGGCACCGCCGGGCGGTGTCCACCGGGCATAGTGACCCGCGGCCCCGCCCCGGCGCCGCCAGCCGTGCCGGGCCAGCAGCGCGCTGAGCACCGCCGGATCGAGCCGCGCGGGATCCAGGAGCCGCGCGTCGTAATCGTCGGTCGGCCGGTACATCAGGGTCTCCCTCCCGCCCCGACCCGCGTCATGATCTCGCAGAGCGCTCGGTCGTCGAAGATCCGCGCGGTCGGGATCCGCACGGTGGTCCTGCGCCGGCCGGTCACCGGATGGCCGGCCAGATTGATCCAGTAGCAGCAGTGCCGCAGTGCGAGACGGTCGTGGGAGGCCCGCAGCCAGTCGTCCTGGGTCCGCGGGACCAGCATCACGACCAGGATCTTGTGTACCGATACGGGCGTACGGGCCAGCTTCACCAGATGGTCGTTGTCGAGCATGAAGGCGAAGGTCGGCCCCGGCGGGCGGGGGGCGGTCTGGTAGGTGCACTTGAGCTGCACCTTGATGGTCACTTCGTCGTCGACGGTGTGACCGGGCGCGCCATGGCTGACGTGCCAGTCGATTCCGTTGTCCGGGAAGGGCTGCGCCAGCGAACATCCGGAGGCGGCGGCGACCGCGTGCAGATAGCCCACCTGGAGGGTCTCCATGCAAGCAGTGGTGGCGAGTCCGCCGCGCTGCGGTGTTGTCAGCTGGGGCAGCAGCCCGCCCGGTTCGGGCTGCGCGAGCGTCATCGCGGGGATGCCTTCCGGGCTGTGCCGATCGATGCGTGTGGACGACGGGGAGAAGGCGGAGCGTGCCGGCCCGTCCCTCTGGTTGTCTCCGCGTCAAGTGGTCCGCAAACAAAGACGGTTCGAGCACCGGGCGAGTCGGGTATCACCAGCTCGGGTGGCGTGCACGTCATCCCCCGTACGAGCGCGAGGAGTTGGGATGATGCCGTGCTGGTATGACGGACCGCTTGCCGCCTTCGACACCGAGACCACGGGCGTCGACGTCGAGCGTGACCGCATCGTCTCCGCCGCCCTGGTGGTCCAGGAGACGCCGCGCTCCGCGCCCCGGGTCACCCGTTGGCTGATCAACCCCGGCGTCGAGATACCCGAGGCCGCGACGGCGGTGCACGGCCTGACGGCCGACCATCTCGCACTGCACGGCCGCTGGCCCGCGCCGGTGCTGGAGGAGGTCGCGCGCGCCCTGGCCGCCCAGTCGGTGGCCGGCCGGCCGCTGGTCGTGATGAATGCCCCGTTCGACCTGACGCTCCTGGAGCGCGAGTTGAAGCGGCATCGCGCCAGCTCGCTCGACACCTATCTGGGCGGCCATCCGCTGCACGTCCTCGATCCCCGCGTCCTCGACAAGCACCTGGACCGCTACCGCAAGGGCCGCCGCACGCTCACCGACCTGTGTGCCCATTACGAGGTCGAGCTGGACGATGCCCATGAGGCGGCCGCCGACGCGCTCGCCGCGCTGCACGTCGTCCGGGCCCTGGGGCAGCGCTTCGCCGACCGCCTGGAGGGGCTGCATCCGCCGGAGCTGCACACCCGCCAGGCGGTCTGGTACGCGGCCCAGGCCCGCGGGCTCCAGGCGTGGTTCGCCCGCAGCGGCAATCCGGAGGTCGTCGATCCGCATTGGCCGCTGCGTCCCGGACTCCCCGCCGCGGCCTGATCCCCCATCAGCAATTCCGGTCCGAGCGGCAAAGGCACCGGCCGGAATTCCCGGTGCCGCGTTCTTCCCAGTTCCTCCAACAAAAAGAACCGGGCCGCTTTTTGGCGGCCCGGTTCTTGATCCCGGTGGGCGATACTGGGTTCGAACCAGTGACCTCTTCGGTGTGAACGAAGCGCTCTCCCACTGAGCTAATCGCCCGGGTGTCGGCGAGGTTTCCCTCGCGAACGACCTGAACAATACAGGCAGGCCGGGCCTTCCATCAAATTCCTGTTCCGCCGTGGTCCCGGGCGCCCGCGCAGGGGCGGCCCGGGTACTCATCCGCGGGCCAGCCAGGCGGCCAGACCGCGGCGCCCGGACCGCATCATCAGCGCGTGATTGGCGAGGAACACCGGCCGCCCCAGCAGCGCGAACCGCCGCAGCAGCGGCTTGCAGACCTCCACGTCCTGCTCGAAGACGGCACGGGTGCCGCCGGCACCGGGCACCACGGTCCAGCGCGCCCAGCCGGCCAGATCTCCGCGCATCCCGATCTCCAGCACCCCCGCGCCCGGGTCCCGCAGACGCTCGGTCGCCACCACGGTCAGGTCGTACGGCAGCAGCGAACGGAAACGGGCGGTGCCACTGCGGTCGTCGAGCGGGTTGACCTCGCGAACCTGCGGCCACCACCGGGGGTATGCCTCGGCGCGTTCGAGGACGGCGTAGACGACGGTCGGCGGGGCGTTGAGCAGCCAGACGCTGCGGAAGCGGTAGCGGTGCAGTCTGCGTGACCAGTCGGGCATGATCCCAGTGTGCGCCCCACGGTGATGCGGACACCCAACAACAGCGACGGCCCGGAGACTTGAAGTCTCCGGGCCGTCGTCCGGGGTGGGCGATACTGGGTTCGAACCAGTGACCTCTTCGGTGTGAACGAAGCGCTCTCCCACTGAGCTAATCGCCCGGGCGCACCGCCAACATTACCCCACGTCGGCGGGCACTTCTGACCATGACGGTGTCACTCGGAGACGTTCCACGGCATCGCGAAACCGAACTTCCAGACATAGACCGCGAGCGCCGCGGCGATGATCACCAGTCCGATGGTGGTGAGAATGATGTTGCGCCGCCGCACCTTGGGGTCGAGCGCCTTCTGGGCCGCTTCCGTGACCTTCCGCTTGGTCCAGCGCAGCACCAGCTGGGCCCAGACGAATTCCGTCGCCCAGATCGCCATACCGCCGAAGATCACCAGCCAGCCCGGTCCCGGCAGCGGCAGCATGATCACGCCGGCCACCACGACCGCGAGACCGACGACGAAGACTCCGACCTGCCAGCTCACGTGGAGCGGCCGGGAGCGCTTGATGAAGTGCGGCGCTCTCGAACCGAGCGGCTGCTCGGCCGGAGCGGCGTCCTCCTCCACCGTTCCCGGCCCCCCGTTACTCTGCGTATTCATACTCACAAACTTACCGGACGGGATGGGTCCGCGGAATTACCACCGAGGACGATCTCGCAATCCGCCGGAAGAGGTACCTGAAGCCACACAAAACCGTCAGAGGGGTTTACAACGGCACCGTAGGTGGCATGTCGATTTCGCCGACGTGCGAATCCCCGAGCGCACACTGAGCGAAAGGCCCTGGCGCTTATGAACACCACGGTCAGCTGCGAGCTGCACCTGCGCCTCGTTGTGTCGAGCGAGTCCTCACTGCCTGTACCCGCGGGCCTGCGGTATGACACGGCCGATCCTTATGCCGTGCATGCCACCTTCCACACCGGAGCCGAGGAGACCGTCGAGTGGGTTTTTGCCCGCGACCTCCTCGCCGAGGGCCTGCACCGGCCCACGGGCACCGGAGACGTCCGCGTATGGCCGTCCCGGAGCCACGGACAGGGCGTTGTCTGCATCGCCCTGAGCTCGCCGGAAGGCGAAGCCCTGCTCGAGGCGCCCGCACGGGCCCTCGAGTCGTTCCTCAAAAGGACCGATGCCGCCGTGCCACCCGGTACGGAGCACCGGCATTTCGATCTCGACACCGAGCTCTCCCACATCCTTGCGGAGAGCTGAGACGCAGCACGGTTACCGAAAGCACCCACCCGCTCACACTTGCGTCCGTCCGACTCGGGGAGACGGCGCAGGACCGACAAGTTCATACGGCACACTTCGGCGTCGTCGCCGCGGACCCACCGCGGAGTCGGCGCTGAAGCTTGTTCCAAGCGCTAGAGTCGGCGACCATTCGGCAACCACACCGGGGGCGGTACCCGTCCGGCCCCACCCTGCCAGGGAGCGGAACCGTGATGATCAGCCATGACACCCGGTGCGCGCTGGAGGCGGTCGTCGATCTGCTGAACACCGCCCCGGAAGGCGAAGCGCCCGGAGCGCCGGACAGCCTGACCGACCTCGCGGCCCTCGAGGAGTTCGTACAGCGCAACGACGTCAGCGATGTGGGCGCGCTCGGTGCGGGCGACCTGGCGGCCGTACGGTCCGTCCGCGCACGGTTCGCGAAGATCTTCGCGGCGGAGGACGACCGCACCGCGGCCGACCAGCTGAACTCGCTGGTCGCCTCGGCGGGCACCACACCGCAGCTGACCGATCACGACGGGTACGACTGGCACGTCCACTACTTCGCGCCGGGTGCGTCGGTCGCCGAACATCTGGCCGCGGACGGCGGGATGGCACTGGCCTTCATCCTCGTCGCCGGGGAACGCGAGCGGCTGCGGCGCTGCGAGGCACCGGACTGCCGGCATGCCTTCGTCGATCTCTCCCGCAACCGCTCCCGGCGCTACTGCGACAGCCGCACCTGCGGAAACCGGCTGCATGTCGCGGCCTACCGGGCACGGCGGCGGGAGGCCGCGGCGGGCTGAGTGCCTTTCGTGGCACCACGTCGGGGCCCGGGGCGCCGGCGCATACCGGCCCCACAGGAGGAACCGGCCTCACAGGAGAAAGAGGTCGTGCACTGCTCCGAGAAGGAGCAGAAAGCCGATGACGGCGAGGAAGAGCATCAGCGGCGGCTGGGACAGCGCGAACAGGCAACCGCGCGGTTCGGGGGACGGGGCGTCGTCTTGGGCGAGGGCGCACTCATCGTTCATCTCGGGCGCATCATGACGCAGATGATCGTCCCAATGCGCCCGATAAGCGGCTCAGCAGCGGTAGTTCATCAGATCCCGTGCTTTTTCAGGATCGCTTCGATGTCCGAGAAGTCATCCTTGGGTGCACCGCCCTTGCCCTGAGCGGCCTTCCCCTTGGCGGCCGGCTGCGCGGCACCCCGGCCGGCGCCGAGGGAGGGCGCGGAGGCGGCCGGAGCCACCGCGTCGGACCGGTCGGCCGCCGCGGCCTTGCGCTCCTTGCGGTTGCCGATCCCGCCCCTGCGGCGCTCCACTCCCCTGCTGATCATGAACAGCACGGCGGAGAGCGCGAGCACGCCGAATCCGGCCCAGACCGTGGGCTTGAAGACGATGTTGGTGACCCAGTCGATGACGCCCGTCATCACCAGGCCGATGGGGATCAGAGAGAAGGCGGCGATGCGGGTCGCGGCCAGGAACCGCTTGCGGTATGCCGTCAGCGCGGCGATGCCCAGGCCCGCTGCCGACACCGCGGCACAGACGGTCGAGGTCAGCATCCGGTCCTCCTGCCGGTGAAAGGCGAGCAGGCGTTCTGCTCCCTTCCATCCTGCCTTGTCCGGCCCCGCGGGGGCCATGTTCCGGCGCGGGCTCAGGGACATCTCGGGGTAGCGCTCCTCCCCAGGTCCCGGTTCGGTACCGGGCCGGGGGTGCCACCCGGCGTCAGCCGGGGGAAGGCTGGAAGACTGGCTGCCATGAACGACGCCACCACTTCCGCCGCCCCTCCCGTCCGCCCCGTGCTGGACGTGTGGTGCGAACTCCAGTGCCCGGACTGCCATGCCGCCCTGGAGGACCTGCGGGCGCTGCGGGCGCGCTACGGCGACCGGCTGGACGTCCGCCTGCGCCACTTCCCCCTCCCCAAGCACAAGCACGCCTACGTCGCCGCCCAGGCCGCCGAGGAGGCCATCGAGCAGGGGCAGGGCTGGCCGTACATCGAGGCGGTGCTGGCGCGTACCGAGGCGCTCGGCGCGCGCGGTGAGAAGCTGCTGCTGGAGGTCGCCGGAGAGCTGGGGCTGGACGCCGAGGAGCTGGACACCGCGCTGATCGACGGGCGGCATCTGCTGATCGTCGACGCGGACCAGGCCGAGGGCAAGGCGATCGGGGTGACCGGGACGCCGACGTATGTGATCGGCGGCGAGCGGCTGGACGGCGGCAAGAGCCAGGAGGGGCTGCGCGCCCGTATCGAGGAGATCGCCGACCGGCTGCTGGCCGGGCAGGGCTGAGCCGGGCCTCACGGGCAGTGTCCGGGGCCCCTCACAGGATCGGCTTCCACAGCAGGTACCCGGTGGGCCGGTAGCCCAGCGAGGTGTAGAGGCCTAGCGCCGGCGCGTTGTCCGCGTAGACGTTCAGGCCCAGGGTGGCGTGGCCGGCGGCGAGGCTCTCGCGCTCGGCGACCAGCATCAGGGTGCGGCCGTGGCCGTGCCCGCGGTGTGCGGGCGCGACCTGGATGTCGACGACATAGCCGCCCGGCACGTCCGGCATCCGCAGGGCGACCCAGATGCTGCCGACGTCCGCACCACGGTGCGTCAGGACGCGCAGCGCCTGATCGGGCGTGTCCACACCGTCCGGCAGCAGGGCGCGATGGCCCGCGGCCGAGGTCTCCTCGGCGCGTGCACGGGACATCCCCTGGCCCAGCTGCGTACGGACGTGCTCGGCGAGCGCGGCCTCCCGCCAGGTCGGGTACTCCGCCTCGCTGAGCGCACGGTCGCCGCTGTCCTCGGGCAGCGGCGGCGGACCGTCGAGGGTTTTGCTCATCGTGCGGCTGCGCTCGGTGTAGCCCAGCGCCGCCGCGAGCCGCCCGGCGGCCTCCGCACCGGCCGGGACGGTCACCTCGATCTGCCGGCAGCCCCAGCCGCGCAGCACCTCCTCGGCGGCGAGGGCGGCGACCGTGGCGCGGCCGCGGTGCCGGTCCGGCGCCTCGATGACCAGCTCCGCGATCCGGCCCGCCGTCGGGCCGAACCGGGCGTCCGTCGTCAGCCGGATCCCGCCGACCCGGCGGCTGTTGACACAGATGTCGTACGGACGGGCCCGGCGCCCGTCGTCGTGCCGTTCTTCCGGTCCCGCGGGGCGCAGCGTTGTGGTCACGAGGACTTTCTACTCGCCCCTGCGCGGGCCCGTCATCACCGCGGGTCGAAGTCGGCGGCGGACTGCTCCTCGAAGATCCGCAGGGCTTCCGCGGTCACCGGGCCCGGCTCGTCGGCGAGTTGGCGGCGGTCGATCCGGGTCACGGCCTGAACGTCGCGCAGGGTGGAGGTCAGGAAGATCTCCTCGGCCCGCTCCAGGGCGTCCAGCGGCAGATCGGTCTCCTTGGCGCCGGCCCAGCTGATGGTCAGGGCGCGGGTGATGCCCGCCAAGCAGCCGGAGTGCAGCGGCGGGGTGTGCAGTTCGCCGTCCAGGACGACGAAGACATTGGAGCCGGTGCCTTCGCAGAGCGCGCCGACGGTGTTGGCGAACAGCGCCTCGGAGGCGCCCTGTTCACGGGCGCGGGCCAGGGCGACGACGTTCTCGCCGTACGAGGTGGTCTTCAGCCCGGTGAGCGCACCGCGTTCGTTACGGGTCCACGGGACGGTGACGGCGGCGGTGGTGTCGGGGCGGCGCTGGGTCTCGGACAGCGCGATGACCAGCGTGGGGCCGGCGTCGCCGCGGTCCGAGCCGAGCGGTGAGACGCCGCCGGTGTAGGTGAGCCGCAGCCGCCCGAGGGCCATCGGGTTGGCCGCCATGACCGCCTCACAGCCGCGCCGGACCTCGTCGAGATCGGGATCGGGCAGTCCCAGCCCGCGGGCTGAGGTGGTCAGCCGCTCCAGATGGCGGGTGAGGGCGAACGCGCGGCCGTGCTCGGCCTTGATGGTCTCGAAAACGCCGTCGCCGACCGTCAGCCCGTGGTCGAAGACCGAGACCCGGGCTCCCTCGGCGTCCTCCAGCCCTCCGTTGAGCCAGATCTTCATCGCTATCCTCCACTCGCCTCGTGCAGGCCCGACGCTACCGCGAGCAGCCTGCGCGCCTTCAACTCGGTCTCGGCCCACTCCCGCTCCGGATCGGAGTCCCAGATGATCCCGGCGCCGGCGCCGAAACGGAGCACCGGGCCGCCGGGCGGGGTGCGGTCGATCCAGAACGTACGGATGCCGACCGCGAGCTCGCCGGTGCGGCGGTCCGCGTCGACCCAGCCGATGCCTCCGCAGTACGGGCCGCGGGGCGCGGTCTCCAGCTCGTCGATGATCCGCAGCGCGCTGGACTTGGGGGCGCCGGTGACCGACCCGGGCGGGAAGGTGGCGCCCAGCAGATCCGCCCAGGCGGTCTTCTCATTCGCCCCGTCCAGTTCGCCGCGCACCGTGGACACGAGGTGGACCAGGCCGGGGTGCTCCTCGACGGCGCACAGTGCCGGGACGGTGACGGAGCCGGTGGCGCAGACCCGGCCGAGATCGTTGCGGACCAGGTCCACGATCATCACGTTCTCCGCCCGGTCCTTTGCCGAGAGGTCCGCCGCGGTCCGGCCGGTGCCCTTGATGGGGCCGGAGACGACGGTGCGGTCGTCGCGCCGCAGATACAGCTCCGGGGAGGCACTGGCGATCTCGACGCCATGCCCCGGCAGCCGGATCGTCCCGGCATACGGCGCCGGGTTGCCGCGGGCCAGCACCGCGGACAGCGCGTCCACGTCGGCGCGGCCCGGGTCCGGCAGCGGCGCGGTCAGCACCCGGCAGAGGTTGACCTGGTAGACGTCGCCGGCCGCGATGTGTTCACGGATACGCCGCACGCCGCCGGTATAGGCGTCGCGGTCCAGGGAGCTGGTCCAGGCGCCGGGTACGGGGCCGCGCCAGCCGTCGGGGGCGGGGCCGTCCGAAGCGGCGGCCGGCCGTACGTCGCCGAAGCGGGCGCAGACCACCGCGCCCTCGAAATCGGCGGCCACGGCCCACCAGCCCGTGGAGTCCAGAGCCGCGGGATCGCTGGTCACATCCAGCAGGTCGGTGGCTATCAGGCCGCCGAAGCGTGCCATCGGAGCGAAGTCGTGCACGTCAGCGAGTCTATGGCGGCGGCCCCGACCCTGCCTGTGCCGAGCGAGCAGCGCAGCACGCTGCACAAACGCGTTTTTGTACTGGCCCCGGAATCCGCTAGAGTTCAACACGTCGCCGGGACACGCAAGCGCCCCGGAGGCCGAGTAGCTCCCGGACGTAGTCTGGGAGAGACACCTGCGGACGTAGCTCAGTTGGTAGAGCACCACCTTGCCAAGGTGGATGTCGCGAGTTCGAGTCTCGTCGTCCGCTCGATGTGGGGGATCTTCCCGAACCCCCTCACTCCTGGTGGAGTGGCCGAGAGGCGAGGCAACGGCCTGCAAAGCCGTCTACACGGGTTCAAATCCCGTCTCCACCTCCAAGGACGATTAGCTCAGCGGGAGAGCGCTTCCCTGACACGGAAGAGGTCACTGGTTCAATCCCAGTATCGTCCACTGACCCGGGTTCACCCGGGTCCCCGCGCGATTAGCTCAGCGGGAGAGCGCTTCCCTGACACGGAAGAGGTCACTGGTTCAATCCCAGTATCGCGCACGCAGCTGCGGATCTTCGCGATCCGTGGTCCCGAGGACGATTAGCTCAGCGGGAGAGCGCTTCCCTGACACGGAAGAGGTCACTGGTTCAATCCCAGTATCGTCCACACCAGAACCCGAGGGCCGGAGCATTTCGCTCCGGCCCTCGGTCGTTGTTCAGGACTCGGTCGTGGCTCAGGACGAGTCGTTTGCTCAGGACGAGAAGAGCATGTGGCCGAAGCTGCGATGGTGGTGGCCGTGGTGGCCCTGGTGCGGGGCGCCCCATGCAGGGGCGGCCGGATAGGCCTGCGGGGCGGGCGGCGGCGGGGCCTGCTGGGACCACTGGGACTCGAGGCGGGTCAGCGCCTCCAGCTCCCCGTAGTCCAGGAAGATCCCCCGGCAGCCGGCGCACTGCTCTATCTGCACGCCGTTGCGCTGGTACGTCTGCATGGGCGCATGACACTTGGGGCACTGCATCGTCGGCTCAACTCCTGTCATCCGGCACTGCTCACTGCGTTGCCGCCGGAACGGCCTCCCGGCGACGGGGTGTTCACCCTACGTCCGGCCCGGCGGGCGCCAACTGGTCCGGCAGGGAAGTCATCCGGGCGCAGGCATCGACCACCGCGGTCTCGATCTCGTCCAGGGGGCGGGCGGCGGTCGCGGCCTTGGCGACGGCGAGCGCGGCGGTCTGCACGGTCAGGGCGCGCGCCGGAACCTCCAGGTCGGGCCAGGGGTCGCCGGCCGGACGTACGGCGGGGCCGCCGGCGGCGCGGTAGGCGGCGAGGAAGCGCGTCCAGAGGTCCGGTGCGAGCAGGCCGGTGGCGAACCAGGCGGCGGGACGGGCCAGGTCCCAGGCGCCGTCGCCCGTGCCGAGGTCGTCGATGTCGATGAGGAGCCAGGGGCCGTCGGTGGCCGGGTGGCGGACGAGCTGGCCCAGATGCAGATCGCCGTGGCAGAGGGTGCCGGCGCGTGGGGGCGGGGCGGCGTCCCGGGCCCACGGCGGCAGCAGGGCCCAGGCACGCTCGACGGCCGCGGCGGCCGCGGGCAGCGATCCGGCGCCGGGCCGGGGTGCGGGCGGCGGGCCGACGGCCGGGGCCAGGGTGTCGCGCAGGCGGGCCAGGGCGCGGGCGGCCTTGGCGGGGCCGCGCATCGGCGGTACGGGGCCGGGAAGTTGGCGCGGGTCGACGCGGTGCAGACGGGCCAGCAGACGGGCGGCGTCCTCCCAGGGCGCGGCGTCGGGGTCGTCGGGCGGGACCGGGCTGCCGTACGGCCAGCGGGAGAGGGCGCGGCCGTCCTCGGTGCGGGTCAGGAAGCCGTCGGGGGCGGTGACCGGGAGCGGGGGCAGCAGGATGCCGTGCAGGAGGGGGTGGGCGGCGATCCGCAGCCGGGCGGCCAGGTCGTGCGGGTCGTCGTCGGGGGCGTGTGCCTTGGCGACCGTACCGCCGCTGCGGAGGACCGTGCCGTCGGGGCGGTCGGCGAGCACTTCGGGGGCGGCGGACGGTGTGCCTCCCCGGGCCGACGACGCGGACAGGGCGGCCAGGCACACGTGAAGTGAGGTGGTCATCGTTCCCCCGAGTCCTGCGCGGCGGATGCGCCGTGGGTGGCGGTACGAGCGGTGGGCGGCCCGGCTTGGGATCGTACGCGCGGGGCGGTGGACCGGGCAGGGCCGCGGCCGGGAAAGCTCGAAGGCCGGGCATCTCCCCAGATGCCCGGCCGTCGTGCCGTCCGCCGCACCCCCGTCCCCACGGGGTTTACAGCCGGAGGTCCCCGTCCCGGGCCGCTCTCCCGGGCCTGGGGCGCTGCTCAGCGCCCCAGCATTCCGACCACGGACGACGCCTGTGTCATGACGGCCTCCCAGCCGCCGAAGACCACGGCGAGAACGATCGCCAGCGGCAGCACCATGGCCACCGCGACGAGGGGGTGGCGAGTGCCGGCGGACTGCCGGCCCCCGAGCGCGGCGGCGGCTCGGCGCCCCTGCGCCCGAAGGGCCGTCCGCCCTGGGGTCTCCACCATGGTCCCGCTCCCGTCGTGACTGGGGCGGCGGGCGTCTGACCTCGGGGGACGAGTGCTCCGCCCGCCGCTTGAGGACAACAGTAGGCACCTGGCCGACGCGGGGCGTCATGCCGTCGTACCGATTGATCGGCATCCAGGAGGATGACGGGACCGCGTCTCACGTACTCCCCTGGGTGGAGAGACGGGTCCGGGGCCTGGGGATCTCCCCCAAGGGGTACCGTCGCGCTGCCTCGGCCCGCGCACTCCTGAGGGTGACCTCGCTCACTCCAGCCGCTCCCCCGCGCACCGCGGTCCCGCCCCGGCGGACCGCCCGGCTCACCGCCGTCTGCCGCACCCCGGCCGTACCCTCGGCATCCACCACCAATGCGGTGTGATCCCCCTTCATCACCCCAATCTCCCTTCTGTGGCGGAACATTGGGATCGGGTATGGGAAGTCGGGCCGCGCGGCGGCCGGTTTTCCGCCCGCCCTTCGAGAATCGCACCCGCCACCGGCAATCCGGCCGCCGACGCATGCGCGGCCTCTCAGCACAGCGAGCCGTCAATCCGTAAGCTGTGCCACGTCAGACGGTTGGCAGCGGAGGGGGCTCCCCACCGCAGGTAGGGGACGGACATGGCGATGATGCGGCTCCGACGCGAGGACCCGCGTGTCGTCGGGACGTTCCGGCTGCACCGCCGGCTCGGCGCGGGCGGAATGGGCGTGGTCTATCTCGGCTCGGACAAACGCGGGCAGCGGGTGGCCCTCAAGGTGATCCGGCCGGACCTGGCGGAGGATCAGGAGTTCCGCTCGCGGTTCGCGCGGGAGGTCTCGGCCGCCCGGCGGATCCGCGGCGGCTGTACCGCCCGGCTGGTCGCGGCCGATCTCGATGCGGACCGCCCCTGGTTCGCCACGCAGTACGTCCCGGGACCCTCGCTGCACGACAAGGTCAACGAGGCCGGTCCGCTGTCCCCCGCGCAGGTCGCCTCCATCGGCGCCGCACTGTCCGAGGGGCTGTTGGCCGTCCATGACGCGGGCGTGGTGCACCGCGACCTGAAGCCGTCCAACATTCTGCTGTCGCCCAAGGGCCCCCGGATCATCGACTTCGGTATCGCCTGGGCGACCGGCGCCAGCACGCTGACCCATGTGGGTACCGCCGTCGGCTCACCGGGGTTTCTGGCGCCGGAGCAGGTGCGCGGGGCCGCGGTGACACCGGCGACGGACATCTTCGCGCTGGGCGCCACCCTCGCGTACGCCTGCACCGCCGACTCCCCCTTCGGGCAGGGAAGTTCGGAGGTCATGCTCTACCGCGTGGTCCACGAGGAGGCGCAGCTCGCCGGGGTGCCGGACGCACTGGCGCCGCTGCTCGCCTCGTGTCTGGCCAAGGATCCGGCGGACCGTCCCAGCACCCTGTCGCTGTCGCTGCGGCTCAAGGAGATCGCGGCCCGGGAGGCGCACGGCCCGTCGGGCGGGCCGCTGGAGAACGGGTCGGGTGCCGGGGCGGGTTGGGAGCGCGCGGAGCGCCGTCCCTCGGACCGGCCGACCGGGCAGCGGGCCGAGGAGTACGCACGCCAGCGCACCGAGCGGCGGACGGCGGGCACCTCCTCGCCGCGTCCGCACCCGTCCCGCCCCCCGGCTTCCCGGGACTCGGTCTCCCGGCCGGCCGGTCCGCCATCGGCGGCGGGGAAGAACCCGCGGAAGACCGGCGGGCGCACCGGGCGACGTGCCCCGGCCTCACGCCCCACAGGACGCAACGGCAGCCGCACCCCGGTGCGTACGACGTCGGGCGGGCGCCGTCCCGGTCCCGACCGCCGGCTGCTGCGCCAGCGCGTCATTGTGTTCGTGGTGGTGACCCTGCTGGTGGCGCTCGGTATCGCGGCCGCTCAGGGGTGCCAGGGGCCGGCCCGCGGGCTGGGTGTCGAGCGGCCGGTGCCGGTCGCCCCGTCGTCCGCAGGCGTGGACGGGCCCCATGGCGCGGGGGAACAGAACTCCTAGCGAGTAGTCCCGTTGTCCGGGGTGTTGCGCGGGTTGGATGTCGCATGCGCGCGCGGGCGGGCGGACGGGAGGGCCAGCGCAGTGCCTTGGGGTACTGCGGGAGGCCGACGTGGGGTGGCTGATCCATGTCCGGTGCCGGCCTCCAGGCGCCCGTCAGCAGAGGGAGGAGTGCACATCCCGCCAAGCAGCCGGCGGATCTCCTCCAGGGGGTAGGGGGTCTGCCTGCTCCGGCGCTGGAACTTGCGGCTGAAGTCGGACATCACCGCGGCGATCGGCGCGTGCCGGGCGAGGATCGCCGCGGCCTCCGCTGGGATTCCTGTGGAGCGCTTGCCCTCTGCATAGGCGCGCACCAGCGCGTAGCGGGCCTCCCGGTCCTCCCTCTGGTATCCGTGCAGAGCGGTGACCAGCCAGTTCACCAGATACGTGGCGGTGTAACAGCGGTCGTAGGTCTGGTGCCGGTCGAAGAAGCCGGCCTCGTCCTGCGACAGCTCGAACCCGGAGGAAACGGCAAGGCCGTAGTCCGTGAAGTAGAGGCGCCGGCCGTCGGTCAGGATGTTCTCGAAGTGCGCGTCGAAGTGCAGGAGCCCGCGGCTGTTCATGAACGAGGTGCCGGCTGCCAGTTCCCTCTCCACCATGGCGCAGGCCCCGTTGGCGCTCTGGTCTCCGGCTTCGACCTGAGTGCCCAGCCACTGGTGCAGGTTCTGCTGGATGTACTCCAGGAACAGCGCGACGCTCGCCGAGGACTGCTGGAGTGCCTGGATCCGGTGGCGTACCTGCGATCCGCCGCCCCAGTACGCTACAGCCCGCTCGACGTCGGCCAGTTCCTCGGGCAGCGGCGTCGAGTCCGGCAGTACCCGCCAGTGGTACATCAGGGGGAAGCCCTCGTACTCCCGCGCGAGTACCCAGTTCGTCGTCATGGTGTGCACGGCGAGCTCTCTCCAGGCCCCGAAGCCCGGCCCGCCGAGGGTGCCGATGCCGTACTGGCAGAAGACGGGCAGCTCGAACAGGTTCGCCGTGGACCGGAGATGCTCAAGGTGCCTCTCCAGGTCGGTGAGGGGCACCCGCTTCACGAAGACCGGGGTTCCGGCGACCTCCATCAGGGCCGACTTCCCGCCGATACCGGATCCGATCGGCACGGCCGTGTCCACGAGCTCGCGCAGGGCGCGATCACTGCGCAGGGCCAGGGAGGTGGAGACGGCACCATGGGCGGTCAGACGCGCACCGCGCGACATGCCAGGACACTGCACTGCGGCCTCCACCGGTGTGCCGACCTCGCTTCCGCAATGGCTGCGCAGGCCCGCCGAGCGCAACGACGCGTGGCTCTGCGATGGGGCCTCCGGAGCGGGCGGAGGGCGTCCGGGATCCGTGTGTGACGACAGACCTGAGCACCCTCCTGACCGCACTCTATGTGAAGACCGACGACGAAATGGGAGGTATCGATGCCTCGGTAGACCGCCGCTGCCCGGGCCGACATGTTCCCGCACCTGCCCCAACATCCCGGCTGCCACGAGCGGTTGAAGGCCGCAAGGCCACTGCTCAAGCGCATGAACCGAGAGCTCGCCATGGGCATGGTGAGCGCGGACTCCACCCCGTGCCGGGCGCACCAGCACGCTGCCGGGGCACCGCGCGGAACGCCGCGGGTCGCACGACCGACCGGCTCAAGCACTCCCGGGCCGTGGCGACGCGTGACGACGAGCGCGCCTACGCCCTCCACGGCACTGTCACCGTTGCCCCGATACGCCTCTGGCTCAGGCCCTGATCAGTCCGCTTCCCGCACCTCGGCCCGCTTCACCGGGTCAGCCGCGACGTCGTCCCAGTCCTGGCCGTGCATCCACAGGTTCTCGGCAGCCTCTCGCATCAGTGCCGGCTCGTCCGGCCGCTGCAAGAGCACCAGGCGATAGGCCAGGTTCCGGATCCGGACCGGCAAGCGGCCGTCCACCACGTGCGGGCACAGCTCGCGCAGCATGGCGAGGATCGAATCCGCGTCAGCGAAGGTCAGCTCCTCGACGAAGTGGTGCTCCCGGTGTTCGAGCCCGCACTGCGGCGCGGGTCGGTACTCGTCTCCGTACAGACACCGGGCGTGCTCCGTCAGGGTGCTGTGCATGCCTGGAGCCTATGACGCCTTCCTCCGCCGGACAGCCTCAAGCGGGCCGGCCCGTCGACACCGCGTAGAAGGCCACCGCGGCGGCCGCGCCGACGTTGAGCGAGTCCACGCCGTGCGCCATCGGGATGCGGACCCATTCGTCGGCCGCCCGCAGGGCGCCGGTGCTCAGACCGCCGCCCTCCGCGCCCAGCATCAGGGCGGCGCGCTCCAGGGTGTGCGGGGCGGCCTCGTCGATGGGGGTCGCCTTCTCGGCCGGGGTGAGGGCGAGCAGTTTGAAGCCCGCTTCCCGTACGGCGGCCAGGTCCCGGGGCCAGCCCTCCAGACGGGCGTACGGCACGGAGAACACCGCGCCCATGGAGACCTTCACCGAGCGGCGGTAGAGCGGATCGGCACAGTCCGGAGAGAGCAGCACCGCGTCCATGCCGAGGGCCGCCGCGCTGCGGAAGATCGCACCGATGTTGGTGTGGTCGTTGACCGCTTCCATCACGACGATGCGCCGGGCCCCGGCGAGGAGTTCGGTGGCGTCCGGCAGCGGCTTGCGCTGCATGGAGGCCAGTGCGCCACGGTGCACGTGGTAACCGGTCACCCGCTCGGCGAGCTCCGGGCTGACGGCGTAAACCGGAGCCGGGACCTCGTCGATGACATCGCGCATGACGTCGACCCACTTGGCCGAGAGCAGCATGGAGCGCATCTCGTAGCCGGCGTGCCGGGCGCGCCGGATGACCTTCTCGCCCTCGGCGATGAAGAGCCCTTCAGCGGGCTCGCGCCGGCGCCGCAGCTCGACGTCGGTCAGTCCGGTGTAGTCGGCCAGCCGCGGGTCGTCCGGGTCATCGACGGTGATGATTTCTGCCACGGGGAGATAGTGCCTTGTCGGTCTCGGGGTTCCAATGCCGCGTACGGAATCGGTTACCGGTGGGTAGGGGCGGTCGCGACGGCGACGACGTCGCCGATGACGATGACCGCCGGGGGACGCACGCCCTCGGCCCGTACGGTCTCGCCGAGCGTCGCCAAGGTGGCGTCGACCCGGCGCTGGGCCGCGGTGGTCCCCTCCTGGATGACGGCGGCCGGGGTGTCCGCGGCGCGGCCGTGCTCGACCAGCTTGGCGGCGATGGCGCCGCTGTTCTCCACGCCCATCAGGACCACGAGGGTGCCGCGCAGCTTGGCGAGCGAAGGCCAGTCCACGAGCGAGCGCTCGTCGTCGGGGGCGACATGGCCGCTGACGACGGTGAACTCGTGGGCGACGCCACGGTGGGTGACCGGGATGCCGGCGGCGCCGGGCACCGAGATGGTGCTGGAGATGCCGGGAACGACCGTGCAGGGGATGCCGGCCTCGGCGAGCGCCTGGGCCTCTTCCATGCCGCGGCCGAAGACGAACGGGTCGCCGCCCTTGAGCCGGACCACGGCCTTGCCGGCCTTGGCATGCTCGATCAGCGCGTTGTTGATGGCCTCCTGGGCCATGAACCGGCCGTAGGGGATCTTGGCGGCGTCGATGACCTCGACATGCGGCGGCAGTTCGGCGAGGAGGTCGCGGGGGCCGAGACGGTCGGCGATGACGACGTCGGCCTCGGCGAGCAGCCGGCGGCCGCGGACGGTGATCAGGTCGGGGTCGCCGGGGCCGCCGCCGACCAGGGCCACGCCCGGGGCGTGCGGGCGGCGGTGGTGCGGGGCGGCGATGCTGCCGTCGCGGAGGCCCTCGACGATCGCGTCGCGCACGGCGGCGGAGCGGCGCGGGTCACGGCCGGTGAGCACGGCGACGGTGACGCCCTCGCTGCGGCCGGTGGCCGGGGTCCAGGCGGTGGCCGCCTCGGCGTCGTCGGAGCGTACGCACCACACCCGGCGGTCCTCGGCCTCCTGGGAGGCCGCGGCATTGGCCTCGGGGTCGTCGGTGGAGATCAGCGCGTACCAGGCGTCGGCGAGGTCGCCGTCCTGGTAGCGGCGGCGCTCCCAGCGGACCTCCCCGGCGTCGGCCATCGCCTCGACGGACGGGGTGGCGGACGGAGAGATCAGCAGGACATCGGCGCCCGCGGCGACGAGGGACGGGAGCCGGCGCTGGGCGACCTGCCCGGCGCCCAGGACGACCACCCGGCGGCCGGACAGCCGCAGTCCGACGGGGTAGGCGGCGTGTTCGGCGGCGTGCTCAGCCATGACGGTACGGCTCCTTGTGCGGATGGTGCGAAGGCGACGGCCGGCTCAGCCGCTGCGGCGCCGGAGCGGCTGGTGAAGGGGGTACGGCCCTGGGACGGTACGGCCCCGGCCCACAGCCTATGGGGCTGCGGGCCGGGGGTCATGCGGGGGCGGTGGCTGCCCCGCTCAGCTCTTCTCGGTGACTCCGGCGGAGTCGAAGGTGGCGACCTCGTGCATGGCGCGGGCGGCGCTCTGCACCACGGGCAGCGCGAGCAGGGCACCGGTGCCCTCGCCGAGCCGCAGATCGAGGTCGACCAGCGGGCGCAGGCCGAGCTTGTTCAGGGCCGCGACATGGCCCGGCTCGGCGCTGCGGTGGCCCGCGATGCAGGCCGCCAGCGCCTCGGGGGCGATGGCACGGGCCACCAGGGCGGCGGCGCCGGCGCTCACCCCGTCGAGGATCACCGGCGTACGCAGCGAGGCGCCGCCGAGGATCAGACCGACGAGGGCGGCGTGCTCCAGGCCGCCGATCGCGGCGAGGACGCCGATGGGGTCGGCGGGGTCGGGCTGGTGCAGCTCCAGGGCGCGGCGGATCACCTCGACCTTGCGGGCGTGCGTCTCGTCGTTGATGCCGGTGCCGCGGCCGGTGACCTCGACCGGGTCGACGCCGGTGTAGACGGAGATCAGCGCGGCGGAGGTGGTGGTGTTGGCGATGCCCATCTCGCCCGTGAGCAGCGCCTTGTTGCCGGCCGCGACGAGGTCACGGGCGGTGTCGATACCGACCTCGATGGCCTTGAGCACGTCCTCCTGGGTCATCGCCGGGCCCGCCGTGAAGTCGGCGGTGCCCGGGCGGACCTTGCGCGGCAGCAGACCGGGAGTGGCGGGGAGTTCGCCCGCCACACCGACGTCCACGACACAGACCTCGGCGCCGACCTGGTTGGCGAAGGCGTTGCAGACCGCGCCGCCGCCCAGGAAGTTGGCGACCATCTGGCCGGTGACCTCCTGGGGCCAGGGGGTCACGCCCTGGGCGTGCACCCCGTGGTCACCGGCGAAGATCGCGACGGCGGCCGGCTCCGGGATCGGCGGCGGGCACTTGCGGGACAGTCCGGACAGCTGGGCGGAGATGATCTCCAGCATGCCCAGCGCCCCGGCGGGCTTGGTCATCCGCTTCTGCCGCTCCCAGGCCTCGCCGAGCGCCTTGGCGTCCAGCGGGCGGATGCCCTGGAGGGTCTCCTGGAGGAGGTCGTGCGGGCTCTCGCCGGGCAGCGCGCGCCGGCCGTAGGTCTCCTCGTGGACGACCCAGGACAGCGGGCGGCGCTTGGACCAGCCGGCCTGGAGCAGCTCGGGCTCCTCCGGGAACTCGTCGACGTAACCGATGCACAGGTAGGCGACGACTTCGAGGTGCTCGGGCAGGCCCAGTTCGCGGACCATCTCCCGCTCGTCGAAGAAGCTGACCCAGCCGACGCCCAGGCCCTCGGCGCGGGCGGCGAGCCAGAGGTTCTCGACGGCGAGCGCGGAGGAGTACGGCGCCATCTGCGGCTGGGTGTGCCGGCCGAGGGTGTGCCGGCCACCGCGGGTGGAGTCGGCGGTGACGACGATGTTCACCGGCGTTTCGAGGATCGCTTCGATCTTCAGCTCGCGGAACTGCTTGGCGCGCGCCTTGGGCAGCGACTTGGCGTAGGCCTCGCGCTGCGCCGTCGCGAGCTGGTGCATCTTCTCGCGGGTCTCGTCCGAGCGGATGACGACGAAGTCCCAGGGCTGGGAGTGGCCGACGCTGGGGGCGGTGTGGGCCGCCTCCAGGACGCGCAGCAGCACGTCGTTGGGGATCGCGTCGCTGCGGAAGCCGTTGCGGATGTCGCGGCGTTCGCGCATCACGCGGTGTACGGCGGCGCGCTCGGAGTCGTCGTACCCGGCGGCCGGGGACGGGTCCTCGGCCGGGTCGGGCACCACCGCGGGGTCGGAGCCGTCGGGCGCTTCGGAGCCCTCGGGCGCTGCGGCGGGCCGCTGACCGGCCGGCTGCGGCTGGTCGTCGTCCTGGCCCTCGCCCAGCTCGACGAGTTCGGCGATGTCCTGCTCCTCTGGCGACTCATCGGCGGGCATGTCGGCAGCGGGGGCGCTGCCGGGCGTGGGCCCGGCCGTCGTGGGCTCTTCACCGGCGGCCGCGGCCTGCGGGGTCGTGCCGTCCGTGGTGGACGGCTCGCCGGAGGCCTGGGCCGGGATGTGGACGGCGACGGGTGGGGCGTCGGCAGGGAGGTCCGCGGGGGCGTCGGCCTCGGCGGGCTCGTCGGTCCCGGCGGTCTCTGCGGGGGCGTCGGCCTCGGCGGGCTCGTCGGTCCCGGCGGTCTCTGCGGGGGCGTCGGCCCCGGTGGGCTCGTCGGTCCCGGCAGTCACTACGGGCTCCTCGGCCCCGGCAGCCTCTGCGGGCGCGTCGGGTGTCGCGTCCACGGCGGGACCGGTGCCCGGGGCCGGCTCGGCCGTCGGGTCGTTCGGCTCGCCGAGGTGGCCGGGGGCGTCGGGGGCGGCCGCTACGGGCTGCTGCTCCGCGGCGTCCGCGCCCTGCGGCGCGGCGTCCTGTGCGGGCACCTCGTCGGTCTGCTGCCCTGCGGCGTCCGCGGGGGCGTCGGACTGCGGCTGTCCGGCGGCCGCTTCCTGCGCCTCGGGCGGCTCTATGGCCGTCTGCTCCAGGGGAGCGCCGCTGTCGGAGACGGGCTGCGCGACGGGGCCCTGGGGAGCGGTGACGGGCATGGGGGCGGCGGCGGGCTCGGCAGCGGAGACGTCGTCGGCACCGGTCCCGGCCGGGACGGCCTCGGGCTCGGTCAGGACGGGCTCAGCGGCCTCGGGCTCGGCGGCCTCGGGCTGTGGCTGGGGCTCGTCGGCGACGGGGGCCGGTGCGGCGGACTGCGGCTGGTCGAGGGCGTCGGCCGGTTCGGCGGGCGGTTCCTGGCCGGCGGGCTGCTCGTCCTGCGGGGCCTGGGCCGGCTCGGCGGTGGCGTCGGGCGTGACGGCGGCGGACTGCTCGGTCACGGGTTCCACGGGCTCGTCGCCCCCATCCGCCATGGCAGGGACCGGGGCCTCGGCCTCAGCGGCCGGTTCCTGCTCCGCGGGCTCGGCCTCGGCGGACGGGTCCTGGTCCACGGGCTGCTGGGGCACCTCGGCGGCAACCGCCTCGGGCTGCTGGGCGGCCACGGCAGCGTCGTCCGCCGCGGGCACCTCCTGCGCGGCGGCCGCCGCCACGGGAGCGCTCGCCGCGGCGTCGTCCGGCACGGCGGCCTCCGCCCCGGGCGTTCCGTCCTGACCGGGCACGACCGCATCCGGCAGGGCGGCCGGAGACACCTCCTGCGGCGGTACCGGGGCCGCCGCCTGCGCGTCCTGCACGGCACCGGCGGCGTCCGCGACGACGGCCGCGCCGTCGGCGGCCGCCGCGGCGTCCTCGGCCGGCATCGGCTGCGGCTGTTCGGCAGGCTGCGCGGCGTCCTGAGGTACGGGCGGCGCGGCATCGGCTGCGGGTGCGGCGGGCACCTCGGGGGCGACCGTTTCTGCAGCCGGGGCCGGCGCCGTCTGCGGGAGGTGGGCGGCCTGGGCGGAGGCCTCGTTCCACGACGGCACCTGCGACGGGATCTCGCCGAGCTGCGGGCCGGGCAACGGCCCCTGCCCCGCGGCCCCGTAGGTCTGCTCTGCGGACAACTGACCACCGTAGGGCTGCTCGGCGTACGACGGTGCCGCGAAAGCCTGCGCCGCCGGATCCCCGGGGGTCTGCTCGGTGTACGGGAGGCCCGCACCGGGCTGCGCGTCGGCCACCGGCTGTTCACCCGGCGCGGTCTCGGGGGCCGGGGCCGGGGCGTCGAAGTATTCGGGCCCGCCGGTGGGCGGTCCCGCGTGCCGTCCGGCGGACTGCGAGGGCGCGTCGGCCGGTCCGCGGTCGGCGAGCGAACGGACCACTCCGCCGGTCGCGTCGGGGACGGGCGGGCCCATGTGCAGCGGACGGCGCTGGGGGGTGGCGGGCGCGGCGGCGCGGGCGCGGTCCTGCTGCTGCGGAGCCGCGGGCTGCGGGATACGGACGGCGCTGAGGTCGACGGAACCGGAATCCCGGCCGCCGCTCTCATGGTCACCGGCCTGGGCCGGCATCGGCTCGAAGCCGGTGGCCCCCTGGGCGGCCGCGTCGAACGGCACGCCCTGCTGGGGCTGCTGCTCCGGAACGTGGTGGGTCTCCTGCGGCTGCGGGAGCGGCTGGGGCGCCGGCTGTTCGCTCCAGGCGCCCTGGGCGCCCGGCATCAGCAGCAGATCGTCGTCCTCGACAACACCTTCGGCCTGGTCGAGGTAGGGGTATTCGCCGGGAGGGGACACCATGCCCGGCAGTTCTGTCGGTCCGGCGTCGGCAGGGGAGGAAGCGGCCGCCGGTTGCGGCTGCCCGGGATGTCCGCCTGCGTTCTCCGGCTGCCCCTCGCCCGGGACCTGGCCGGTGTCGGTCATGCGTACCCCTCGCCCATTGGTAGTGCTCCTTCCAACCGCTCGTGCGACGCGCTCGACCGGGGCGCGCCGACGCCCGATAGCTAGAACGAGCGAGCACGCCTCGCGGCACGTCCGCTCTCCAGAGCTTCATATTCGGCCAAAACCACGGCATTTTCCGGATATTGGCGTACGAAGCCGAATGCGGAACGGCGGCGCAACGATCCGCCAGCCTACCTCGCGCGGGTTGCCGTGCTGGTCATGGGTGAGGAACGCGATAGCCGCTGAGCAAAAACACCACGGACCGCTCGCGTTCGACCCAGACGGAGGTGTCCAGGTCCACGGACTGGAGCAGCGCGCACTCGACTTCGTAGCCGCCGTCGGCCAGCGCCCGGCCCAGCGCTTCGGCCTCGTCACGGGTGGCGGCGTGGGTGACGATCCGTTCGGGGCGGCGGGCCGCACAGGCGGTGACGACCTCCGCTCCCCCGCCGCCGACACGGATCACATCGGGCTCGGGCAGGTCCTCCAGGACCTGCGGCGCACGCCCGTGCGCGACCTGGAGTTGCACGCCGTGGCGGCGGGCGAGGGCGGCGGCGCGCCCGCAGGCGTCCGCGTCGGCGTCCACCGCGATGACGGCGGCACCAAAGCGCGCGGCCTCCACCGCGGCGGCCCCGCTGCCCGCACCGATGTCCCAGACCAGGTCGCCCACCTGCGGCCCGAGACGGGCGAGTTGTGCGGTGCGCAGCTGGACGGACTCGCCCTCGCCCAGGGCGCCGCCGTAAGCACTGTCCGGAAGTCCCCAGCCGCGCGGGCCCGTCGGGTGGCCCACCTCGCGGCCGGCGATCCAGCCGGTCCCCTGGGCCGCGGCACCGGCGGGTGAACCGCCGACGACAATAACGACATTGGGGTCACGCCAGACATGGTCGGGAACTTTGTCGGATGTGAGGACTGTCACCCGCTCGCGGTCGGTGCCCAGGTCCTCGCAGATGACGAAGGTGCGGTGGACGCGGTCGAGCAGCAGGGCGAGTTCGGCGGGCCCCGCGCCGGGCGAGGTGAGCACCGCGACCTTGGTGTGGGCGCGGCAGACATTCACCGCGCGGCGCAGATCGCGGCTGTGGGCGACGACGATCTGGGCGTCGTCCCAGGGCATACCGGCCCGTGCGAAGGCGGCCGCGACGGAGGAGACGGCCGGTACCACTTCCACTTCCAGGCCGTGCTCGGGTGCCCGGAGGGTGCGCACGACGCCGAAGAAGCCGGGGTCGCCGTCGGCGAGCACGACGGCGGTACCGCGGTGCTGGGCGATGCGGCGGGCGGCCAGGGTCACGCTGCCGAGCCGGATCCGCTCGGCGTTCCGCGGGACTTCGGGCAGTGCGAGGTGGTGGGCGGCGCCGGCCACGAGGGTGGCGGCGCCGAGGGCGGAGCGGGCGGCGGCGGTCAGCGCGGAGCCGTCCCATCCGATCACCGTGACCCGGTCGGCCATGCTCGTCAGTCTCCTGGGGCTGCTGTGGGTACGCGGGCGGGGTCAGCGGGCGGGCCGGCCGCGGGGCGGCCGTCGGCCGGCGGAAGTGCCGCTGTGGTGCGCTGGTCCGCGCGGGTCGCGCAGGTGCGCGGCAGGCCGAGGGTACCCCGAGAGGTACGGACCGGAGCGGGGGCGTGGGTCAGTTCCACTCGGGGTAGGCAAATCCGTTCGCGTCCGCCAGCCGGCCGGGGACCCCGTCGAGGTCCTCGGGCAGCAGACTCCACACGATCAGATCGGTGCGGATGTCCGTCCAGCCGCCGTCCTCGGTGCGGCTGCGGGCTATCCAGGCGTTGCGCAGCACGCCCTCGCTGATGCAGCCGATCTTCTGGGCGACCTGCTGGGACGCGGTGTTGTCGGCCGCCGTGCGCAGCTCGATGCGTTCGAACTTCTGGTCATGGAAGAGCCATTGCGCGACCGCGAGGACGGACTCGGAGGCGTAGCCCTCGCCGCGTGCCCAGGGGGCGGTGACATAGCCGACCTCGGTGCTGAGCACCCGCCAGTCGGTGTGGTCGACGTGGATGGTGCCGACCAGGCGCTGGGTGAGGAATTCGGTGACGGCCAGGGCGATGCCGCGGCCTTCGGTGCGTACGGCGGCGGCCTTGCCGGTGGCCCAGGCGCGGGCCTCGGCGGTGGTGTAGGGGTGCGGGACCGTGGTCCAGGCGGTGACGAGTTCGTCGGCCATCATGTCGGCGAGCGCGGGCACATCGGACTCGTCGAACGGGCGCAGCACCAACCGGTCCGTGCTGATGGAGATGTCCGGAAAGGTGGATGTCATGCCGCTGCTCCCACGCCGTTGACTGTGGTGTTCCGGAACGTCGCGGGCTGTGAGACCGCGAGGTCACGGGCCGTCTTGACCGTCTTGAATGCACCAGCATGCAGCATGGGCCCGCGGGTGTGCCATGCGCGTGGGCCCCGGCCGCGCACCGCGCGGGTCCGGGGCCCGGTGGCCGCCCGCGCGGACGGCCACCTTCCGGTGACCTGCGCACGAGCGAGGGCACATCCACACCCGCCCACCCCCCGAAGGGGGGTGGGCGGCGGGGAAAACCTCAGGACAGGGGGAGGCGTCAGCTCTTGGCGGGGCCGAAGGCCGGGATGACCGAGCCGTCCTTGTACTTGTCCTCGATGAACTTCTTGACCTCGGGGGAGTTCAGGAGCTTGGCGAGCTTCTTGATCCGCGGGTCGCTCTCGTTGCCCTTCTTGACGGCGAGGAAGTTGGCGTAGGGGTTGCCCTTCGCCTTCTCCAGGGCCAGCGCGTCCTTGGAGGGCTTGAGGTGGGCGCCGATGGCGAAGTTGCCGTTGATGATCGCGGCGTCGACGTCGTCGATGCGCGGCGCGGTCTGGGCGGCCTCCAGCTCGGTGATCTTGATGCCCTTGTCGTCCTTGACGTCGGTCAGCTTGGCGTCGGAGCCGACACCGGGCTTGAGGGTGATCACGCCGTTGTCGGCGAGCAGCTTGAGCGCCCGGCCCTCGTTGGAGGGGTCGTTGGGGACCGAGACGGTGCTGCCGGACTTGAGCTGCGACAGCTTGTCGATCTTCTTGGAGTAGACGCCGAGCGGCTCGATGAGCACGTTCTGGACGGGCACGATGTGCGTGCCGTTCTCCTTGTTGAAGGTGTCGAGGAACGGCTTGTGCTGGAAGAAGTTGGCGTCGACCTGGCCGTCGTCGGTGACCTTGTTCGGGATCTTGTAGTCGTTGAACGGCTTGACGACGAGCTTGAGGCCTTCCTTCTCCGCCAGCTCGTTCTTGACGAAGTCCAGGATGGTGCCGTGCGGAGTGGGGCTCGCGGCGACGACGAGCGGGGCGTTCTTGTCGCCCTTGTCGCTGCTGGCGGTGGTGTCGGAGGGAGCGCTGCACGCGCTCGCGCCGAGGGCGACGGCGGAGGCGGCGGCTATGGCGACGGAGATCTTCAGGGTGTTGCGCACGAAGAGTGCCTCTTTCTTGTTCACACGCGCGCGTTCACGCGTGGTGTCCGCCCGGCAAAGGGTCCGGGCTCCGGGGTGGTGCGGGTCGTACGGGGGTGTTGCGGTCAGGCGGCTTCGGTGACGGCGGCCGGCTCCTCGGTACGGGCACGGCGCAGGCCGACGCCCAGGGAGGAGGCCCGGGTGCCGCGGCCGGCGAGCCGGCGGACGACGAGGTCGCCGAGCAGCTGGACGACCGTGACGAGGAGGACCAGCTCGACGACGGTGGTGATCATCAGCGAGGTCTCGTACTGCTGGTAGCCGTAGGTATAGGCCAGGTTGCCCAGACCGCCGCCGCCGACCGCACCGGCGATCGCGGAGTAGCCGATCAGCTGGATGACGGTGGTGGTGACGGCCGCGATCAGTGCGGGCAGCGCCTGCGGGAGCAGCACCTTGAAGACGATGGTCCAGGTGCCGCCGCCCATGGCCTGGGCGGCTTCGACCAGGCCGTGGTCGACCTCGCGCAGTGCGGCCTCCACCAGCCGGGCGAAGAACGGGATGGCGGCGATCGCGAGCGGGACGACCGCGCCGGTCGGGCCGATGGAGACGCCGACGACGAGCCGGGTGAAGGGGATCAGCACGACGATCAGGATCAGGAACGGGAAGGACCGTCCGATGTTCACGATCGCACCGAGGACCTTGCTCACCACGATGTTCTGAAGGAGGGCCCCGCGGTCGGTCAGATGCAGCAGCACACCGACCGGGATGCCGATGAGCACCGCGTAGAACGTCGACCACCACACCATGAACAGGGTGTCGAGCGTGTTGTCGTACAGCAGCGGCTGCATCTCGTTCCAGGTCACTTGGCACCTTCCTTCTGGAGCGTGGCGGCGGGCGCCGGGATCGCCGGCTGGTCGGCGGCGGCGGGCACGGCGACGCTGCCGTCGACGTCCGCCACGTCCACCTGGAGGCCCTGCTCGCGCAGGAAACCGATCGGCACGACGTTCTCCTCGAAGCGGCCGGGGAGCTCGATGCGCATCCGGCCGATCTGCTTGCCGCCGACGGTGTCCATGGCGGCGCCGAGGATCGAGATGTCGACGTTGTAGGTGCGCGACAGCTCGGAGATCACCGGGCGGGTGGCGGCCGAGCCGTGGAAGGTGATGTCGACGACGGTGCGGTCGTCGGCGGACGGCTCGCCGCCGACCGGGAACAGCTCCCGGGCCAGCTCGGAGCCGGGGGTGGCCAGGAGTTCGGCGACGGTGCCCTGCTCGATGACCCGGCCGTTCTTCATCAGCGCGGCCGAGTCGCAGATCGTCTTGACGACGTCCATCTCGTGCGTGATGAGCACGACGGTCAGGCCCAGCTTGCGGTTGAGGTCGCGCAGCAGCTGGAGGATGGAGCGGGTGGTCTCCGGGTCCAGGGCGCTGGTGGCCTCGTCGGAGAGCAGCACCTTGGGGTCGCCGGCCAGCGCGCGGGCGATGCCGACGCGCTGCTTCTGGCCGCCGGAGAGCTGGGCGGGGTAGGCCTTGGCCTTGTCGGCGAGGCCTACCAGGTCCAGCAGCTCCAGCGCCTTGCGGGAGCGCTCGCGGCGGTCGACCTTGAGGATCTCCAGCGGCAGTTCGACGTTGTCCTGGACGGTGCGCGAGGACAGCAGGTTGAAGTGCTGGAAGACCATGCCGATGTGGCTGCGCGCGGCCCGGAGCTGGGCACTGGCCCGCTTGCCGCGTCCGGCGATGGACGTCAGTTCCTGGCCGGCGACGGTGACCGTGCCGGAGGTGGGACGCTCCAGGAGGTTGAGGCAGCGGATGAGGGTGGACTTGCCGGCGCCGCTCTGGCCGATGACGCCGTACACCTCGCCCTCGCGGACGTGCAGATCGACGCCGTCCAGGGCGGTGACTTCGCGGTCTCCGGAACGGTAGACCTTGGTCAGGCCCGTTGTGGTGATCACTAGGGAATTCCGTCACTGTCGAGTGCTCGGCGGCTCGCCCGCCGGGCACGGGGCATTCTTGCGAGTGCGGCAGAGGGGAACGCGGGGCGGCGGCGGGCGCGGGGGCCCGGCTCCGGGTTCCGGTGACGCGGGGCGGCCGACGTCGTCGGGGGGCGACGCACGGCTCATGGGGGTCCCCCTGCTCTTCGAGAGCTCGGGGGAAGGGTCTCGCTTCGGGGCGCGAGGCTCAGACGGGGGCCCTCAGCAGTCACACATTCGACACATGCAACGAGCACCGGACGTCAGGTACGCCTCGGTCGCAGGGGTGCGGCTGCTCGTCGTGGTCATGGCGGCAAGTAAACCAGACAGCAGGACGGGCCGATCAAGCCAGTCCGGATAGCGGACATGCCTGACCGACCCGTGGACAGCGCCTCACTTCGCGATGGTGATCTCCACCGATCCGTCCGTGGCCTGCGCGGATACCTCCGAGAGCGTGCTGACGACGACATCCGCCGACAGTTCCTCCGCCCGGTGGGTTGTGGTCAACGCCACGGTCAGCATCCCGGCCGCCCGTCCGGCCGCGAGTCCCGCCGGCGCGTCCTCGAAGACCACACAGCGGGCCGGGTCCACCCCCAGCCGCTCGGCGGCGAGCAGGAAAGGCTCCGGGTCCGGCTTGCCGCGGCTGATGTCGTCGGCGGCTATCAGCGTCTTGGTCCGGATCCCGGCCGCGTCGAGACGGGCCTCGGCCAGCCGGGCGGTCGCGGAGGTGACCACGGCCCACCGCTCGGCGGGCAGGCTCTCCAGCAGGGCGAGGGTGCCGGGCAGCGCCACGACTCCCCCGGCGACGTCCTCGACCTCCAGGTGCTCGATCCGGGCCACCGCCTCGGGCACCCGGTCCGCGGGCAGCAGATCGGCGACGATCTCCGCCGCCGGGCGCCCGTGCAGCTGGATCCGGCCGAACTCCTGCCCGGTGACGCCGTACTCCTTCGCCCACCGGGTCCAGCAGCGGGAGACGGACTCCAGGGAGGAAATCAGGGTGCCGTCGTTGTCGAAAAGGAGCGCATCAGCGGTGATCTTCATACTTCACGAGCGTACGTGCCACGGCGGGGCCGGACGCGGCCGCCCGCCCGCCGCCGATTAGCATCGCCCCCATGCCCCACAACCCCACGGCGCGCAGCCACGTGGCCCGGAGGTCCCGGTGATCGACGCGCTGACGATCACGGTCGCGGTGACCGCTCTCGCCCTCGCCGCCTGGTGCGGCTTCGCCGCGTTCCGCGACCAGCCCACCAAGGACTGGCACCTCATCGGCATGGCTCTGGTGTCGCTGCTCGGCCTCGCCCAACTGGTCATCGCCGTCGTGCAGTTGGCCCGCGGCCAGTCGCCGGACCAGGGCACCGCCCTCTTTGTCTCGTATCTGCTCGGGGCGGCCGCCTGTGTCCCCGCGACCGGGTTCATGTCGCTCTCGGAGCGCACCCGCTGGGGTTCGGCCACCGTCGCGGCGGGCGCCGTGGTGCTGGCCGTACTGGAAGTGCGGCTGTTCGACATCTGGGGAGGCGGCAGTGCCTGATTCCACGACGACCTCCGCGGCGGACGGCACCACGGCCGCCGCCCCGGCGAAGCGTTCCCTGGGCACCGGCCCCGGGCGCCTGCTGGTCGCGCTCTACGGCATCTTCACCGTCGCTGCCGCCTCCCGCTCGCTCTACCAGCTCATCGCCCAGTTCGACCGGGCCCCGCTGGCGTACAGCCTCTCGGCCCTCTCCGCGGTCGTCTACGGGTTCATCACGTTCTCGCTGGTGCGCGGCGGCGAGGGCGCCCGCCGGGCCGCGTTCGCCTGCTGCGCGCTGGAGCTGCTCGGGGTGCTCGGCATCGGCACCTGGACCCTGCTCGACCGGTCCGCGTTCCCGGACGCCACGGTCTGGTCGGACTACGGCATGGGCTATCTCTTCATTCCGGTCATCCTGCCCGTCACCGGGCTGATGTGGCTGCGCCGGGCCCGTACGGAGCAGCCCGCCTGAGCCCTCCCGTCATCCCTGACGGACACCGGGAGGGCGGGCCCGGCCACCGCGCGGGCCCGCCCTCCCCCTGTCTCATGCCTGGGCGGCGAACTCTCCCTGGCTCCGCCCGGGAGGCGTTCCCACGGCGGTGGTCTCCTGGCGCAGCTCCTTCTCCAGCGTCACCACGCTCAGGCGGGAGGTGAGCTGCTCGGTGCCCACGGGCAGATAGCCGTGGCTGCGGTACAGACGCAGATTGCCCTCGCTGCGGTGCCCGGTGAACAGGCGGAAGCCCGTGGCGGACCGCTCGGCCGCCAGCCGTTGCTCGACCGCGTCGAGCAGCCGTCCGCCCAGGCCGTGCCGCTGCATCCGCGGGTGCACGATGAGCTTGGCTATCCGCGCGGTGCCGTCCTCGTCGACCGTGCCGCGCACGGACCCGACCACCTCCTCGCCGAGCCTGGCCACCACGACGCAGGCCCCGCCCAGTTCGGCGCGCAGCGCCTGGAGGGTCTGGGTGAGCGGCTCGATGGCGTAGTCGTCGTACAGCGCGGCTTCCTGCTGGTAGCAGAGGTACTGGAGTTTGAGGATCTGCTCGGCGTCCTGGTCGGTCGCCGCAGAGATGGTCACGCTCGTGCCCATGCGCGTATGCCTCCCCTATTCGGTTTCGCTGGTCCGGGCGCGCTGAGGGTGGTGTGCTTTCCGGGGGACGCTCCGGCCCCCCGGGGTACGCCCGGAACGATGTGCCCTGACAGACGGCGCCGTGGGGTACCCGGCGCCGCCATGGCGTGGCTGACACTGCTTCTTCCGGGTTCCCCTGGATGTGGCAGCGGCAATCTCCGCCGCGAGCATTCTGCGCAGGCATTTGGGGCAAGCGGAACGGACCGGCACCGAGCTCTCCTGTGACATTCCCAACTCAGATGAGAGGGCAGGCGAGGTGTGCCGGTCCGGGCTCCGCCGCGGCAGCGGCCGGCCGCGAGCGGTCAGTGCTTGCGGAACTGCGCGGCCGCCAGCAGCGCGGTGTCGGGGTTGTCGGAGAACAGACCGTCGATACCGGTGCCGAGAAGGGCCTTGAAGAAACCGAGCGAGTCGCCGTAGGCGTTCGGGTCGCTGCCACGGCGGTAGTCGGTCGGCAGGAAGGTGTTCTCGTTGCGGACCGTATACGGGTGGAGCACCAGTCCGGCGGCGTGGGCGTCCTTGACGACGGAGCTGGGCTCGCCGAGCTTGCCGTCCTTGTCCCGCGGGATGATCACGGTCAGGTCCGGGCCGATGCCCTGGGCGAAGCGGGCGAGCCACTTCAGGCCCTCGGGCTTGACCAGGTCGGCGACGGTGCGCGGGTCACCGGACGCCGTGAAGTCCCAGGGGCGGTCCTTGAGCGTGCCCAGCAGGACGACCTTGGGGCAGTCGACGAGCTTGTCCAGGCGCTGGATGCTGCTGGGCTCGAAGGACTGGAGGAAGTTCGGGGAGTTCTTCCGGTGCCGGCCGTGCGCACGCAGGGCCTTCGCCAGCCGCTCCTCCAGGCCGAGGCCGAGCCCCCGGAAGTAGGTGGGGTGCTTGGTCTCGATGTGCAGCCAGACGCGGCGGCCCCGCTTGCGGCCCTCGCGCTCGGCCCACTGGAGGACCTCCTCGAAGGTCGGCACCTCCCACACCCCGTCGTAGAGGGTGTTGTGCTGGCGGGTGCCCGGTATGCGCTCCTTGGCGCGCAGCGTCTTGAGCTCGGCGAGCGTGAAGTCCTCGGTGAACCAGCCGGTCAGCTTGACCCCGTCGACGGACTTGGTGGTCTTGCGGTCCGCGAACTCGGGGTGCGCGGAGACATCGGTGGTGGCGGTGATGTCGTTCTCGTGACGGCAGACCAGATGCCCGTCCTTGGTCGGGACGAGGTCCTGCTCGATGACGTCCGCGCCCATGTCCAGGGCGAGTTGGTACGAGCCGAAGGTGTGCTCGGGGCGGTAGCCGCTGGCACCGCGGTGGCCGACGATCAGCGGCACGGGCAGCTCCTGGGGCACACCGGCTCGCTGACCTGCGCTCGCCTGGCCGGCCGTGCCGAATACCGCCGCTCCCGCGCCGAGGGCCGCGGCGCCCAGCACCATCCGTCGTCCCGGCTGCCGATTGTGCATGCGCACGCTCCTTGCTCTAGGTGTTCTGTGGTGTTCCAGGTGCTTCCGGGTGTATTCCGGTGACCGATGAGGCGTGTTGCACACCGGTCCGCACCACCGGGCTGATCGTAAGCACGGACGGGTCACGCCCGGGAGACGCACGCCAACATCGGGGGGAAGATGGGGGTAACACACGTCAACTGTGCGTATCGACCTCGTGAACCCGATGTGCGAGCGGGAGTGACCCGCGAGTATTGTCCTGGGCTGCAGAGTTCTGCGCCCGCTTGCCGTTGACCAGTCTCGACCCGGAGGGCCCGTTGTCCCGCATTGTGCTGAAGGCGATTCTCGGATTCGTCATGCGTGTCCTGTACCGCCCGAAGGTAGAGGGCATGGAGCGCATTCCGGCGACCGGGCCGGTGATCCTGGCCGGCAATCACGTCACCTTCATCGACTCACTGTTCCTGAGCCTGGTGGTCAAGCGCCCGGTGTACTTCATCGGCAAGGACGAGTACGTCACCGGCAAGGGCTTCAAGGGCCGGCTGATGGCCTGGTTCTTCACCAGCTCCGGCATGATCCCGGTGGACCGGGACGGCGGGCACGGCGGGGTCGCCGCGCTGATGACCGGCCGCCGGATCCTGGAGGAGGGCAGCGTCTTCGGTATCTACCCCGAGGGCACCCGCTCCCCCGACGGCCGTCTCTACCGCGGCCGTACGGGCATCGCCCGGCTCACCCTGATGACCGGCGCGCCCGTCGTCCCGTTCGCGATGATCGGCACCGACAAGGTGCAGCCCGGCGGCAAGGGCCTCCCGCACATCGCCCCGGTGACGGTGCGCTTCGGTGAGCCGCTGGACTTCTCCCGCTACGACGGCATGGACCGCGACCGCTATGTGCTGCGGGCCGTCACCGACGAGGTGATGAGCGACGTCATGGAGCTGTCCGGCCAGGAGTACGTCGACATGTACGCCACCAAGGCCAGGGCCGCCTGACCCGGTCCGCCTGCGCCGGGCCCCATCCGTTCCTCGGATGGGGCCCGTTGTGCGTGCTGCGCCCGCGCACCGGGTCAGCAGGGCACCCGGAAGCCGCCGGGGGCGCGCTGGCCCTCGGCGCCGCCGGTCAGCGCCGTACGCAGCGCCGCCTCGGGCCGCGGCACCACGCTGCCGTCGGCCTGGAGCAGCTGCTGGCGCTGGGTGACGGTGCCGGTGCGGGCGCCGGGCACCTGCGCGTTCTTGACCGCCACGCGGTTCAGCGAGGCGGGCTTCAGCTGCTTCTTGGCGCGGACGAAGGCGATGAAGCTCTCGAAGTCGCGGGCGTGCCGTACCGGTGCGGTGAACCCGGTGAAGGCGCTGAAGCCGTCCTGGTTGATGAGGGTGTACGAGGGGGCGGCGAGCCGGTAGCTGCGGTTGAGGTCGAGTGCGGTGCCGTCGATGAACACCTCGGCGGGGTCGATCCGCCGGCCGACCGGGCCCGCGGCGTCGAAGGTGTAGCGGACATTGCCGGAGACGGCCAGCGGGGAGAAGCCGAGACCGCCGCCCGCGGTCGGCGCCCACTGTTCCTCCAGCGCGTCATGGATCTGCCGGCCGGTGACGGTGACGGTCAGGATCGGGTCGCCGAAGCCCACGGAGTTCCAGGCCTGCGCGAAGGTGACGGTGCCGTTCGTCTCCGCGTCACGGATCAGGTCGCCGGCGATCACCGCCTGGCCGACGCGCGGCGCCACCGCGATGACGGCGAGATCCGCGGGGGTGTTGGGGTGTTGGGCGGGGTCGTCCATCGGGCCGCGCGGCTGCCGGCCCGCCCACAGGGCCCAGTCCGCGACGAGGTTGCCCATGGTGGACTCCCCCACCGCGTTGCGCCGCCGGGTGAAGGAGGCGGTCTGGGTGCCGATCTTGCTGCGGGCGCGCCGGGTGGCGTAGCCCGCCCAGTAGCCGGCGATCGAGCGCAGCTCCGGGTCCGGCGTCACCTCGCGGGTGTTGGGGTGGTTGACCGAGGTGGTCAGCTCCCGGACCACCGATCCGGTGTCCGGGTCGAGGCGCAGATTGATCTCGTTGATGATCTGGCCGTAGCAGCCCGCCTCGACGAAGGGGCGGGGGTCGCCGTTGGGGTCGGGCAGCATCATCGTGAAGGCGCAGTGCCAGTGGCCGGTGACGATGGCATCGATGTCGGGCGAGGCGCGCAGCGCCAGTTCGTACGCGGGCCCGGAGGGGTTCTTGCCGCTGGAGAAGTCGCTGCCGGCCACCGCGCCGTCGTGCATGCTGAGCACGATCGCGTGGACGCCGCGTGACTTGAGCTCCGCGGCGCAGCGGTTGGCGGTCTCCAGCTCGTCCAGGGTGCGCAGTCCGGGCTGGTAGGAGCCGGGGAAGGACTCGGTGCCGATGGCGGTCAGATGGATGAAGCCGATCGCCAGCCGGCGGCCGCGGCCGGCGTCCACGTACTCGATGTTGTACGGCGGCAGTACGGTTTCGCCGTTCGCGTTCCACACCAGGTTCGCGCTGTAGTAGGGGAACTTCGCGCCCTCGAAGCGGCGTCCGGCGGAGTCCTTGAAGTCGTCGTCCCGTTCCACGACCGGGAAGGCGTCGCCGTCCTCCATGTGCGAGGTCAGGAAGGTCGCCGACTTGTCGAACTCGTGGTTTCCGGCCGAGGCGAAGTCCAGTCCCATGGCGTTGAGGGCTTCGATGGTGGGCTCGTCGGCGAAGGAGGAGGCGTCGAACTCCCAGCCGGAGAAGAGGTCACCGGGGGCGAAGAAGAGCGAGTTGCGGCGGCCGTCTCTCAGCCGCTCCAGGTGGGCGGCCATATAGGCCACGCCGCCAACGGTGTACGTCTTCCCGCCGGCGCCGGTGATGAGGGAGTTGGCACCCGGGGCGCCCTGAAGATAGCCGTGCAGATCGGTGATGTTGAGGAGCTGGACGTCGACGTATTCGTCGGCGGTGGCCGCGTCGCGGGCGTGGCCGGTGGCGTAGGCGTTGCTGCCGATGGCGCTCGCGGTGGCGAGTGCCCCCGCGGCGGTGAAGAAGGAGCGTCGTCCGATGTCGCGCACTGCGTCACTCTCCTGAGCGGGCCGTCCGTGAGGGGACGACGGGAGAGTCAAGCAAGCCGCTCGGGACGGCCGGTCACCACGATGCGTACCGGGCGTGAACGGGCGGGGGACAGTCGCCCCCAGGGCGTGTCCTGTGGATCATGGCGGTTGCCGGGTGCCTTGATCCACAGGACACGCCCTGAGGCGCGGTGCGTGCCCGCCGTCCGGCGGTACGGCGCTACGGGCGGTCCGCCGGGCCGCCGGACGCCGGTCCGGACCCATGGCCCGGCTTCGGGCCGGCCGCGGAGAGAGCCGCGGTGGCCGCCGGGGCCGGGCTGTTCGCCAGCTCCTGGCCGCGGAGCAGGAACCACGCCGCCACCGCGGCTGACAGCAGGACCACGGCGCCCACCCCGGCCGCGACGTCCACGCCCTGGACGAAGGAGTCCTGAGCGGCCTTCATCAGCGCGGCGCCCTGGTCGGCGGGGAGTTGGCCGGCCGTCTCGAAGGCGCCGCCGAGCGATTCACGGGCGGCGTCCGCGGTGGGTTCGGCCACCCCGGGGGGCGTGGCGAAGCCCCGGTAGATGCTGGTGACGATGGAGCCGAGCAGGGCGATGCCGAGGGCGGCGCCCAGTTCGTAGGCGGTCTCGGAGACGGCGGAGGCGGCGCCCGCCTCCTCCTTGGGGACGCTGGAGAGGATCACATCGGCGGTGACCGTGAACGAGAAGCCCGCGCCGACGCCGACGACGAAGAGGATCACGCACAGCGCCGCGGTGCCGGTGTCGCCGTGCAGGGTGGTGCAGCCGACGAGCGAGAGCCCGACCACCGCGAGGCCGCCGGCCACCACGATCCTGACCGACAGCCGCCGGGCGACCCAGCCGGCTGCCAGACCGGCGCCCACCGCGCCGACCGCGGCCGGGAGTTCGACGAGCCCCGCGTTCAGCGGCGAGCGCAGCTGCACCATCTGGAGGAACTGGGAGAGGAAGAAGACCAGCCCGGACAGTCCGAGGATGGTCAGCAGGTCGGCCAGCACCGCTCCGGAGAACCCGCGGTGATGAAAGAGCTTCATGTTCAGCAGCGGCGAGGGGAGGGTGAGCTGCCGCCGGACGAACACGAAGAGGGCGAGCACACCGATGACGGCCGTCAGCGCGATGTCCCAGCGGTAGCCGTGCACCGCCGCTTCCTTGATGGCGTAGACGACACAGACGATGCCCACCAGGGCCAGCAGGACACTGGGGATGTCCCAGGGGCCGGGGTCCGGGTTGCGCGACTCCGGGATGACCTTGGCGCCGACGGCCACCAGCAGCGCCATCACCGGCAGGTTGATCAGGAAGACCGATCCCCACCAGAAGTGCCCCAGCAGAAAGCCGCCCAGGACCGGCCCCACGGCCATACCCGCCGAGGCCATCGCGCCCCAGATGCCGACGGCCAGGCTGCGTTCCCTGGGATCGTGGAAGAGGTTGCGGATCAGCGCCAGGGTGGACGGCATCAGCGTCGCACCGGCCACGCCCTGAAGCGCACGGGCGAGGATCATCATCTCGGGCGTGGAGGCGTACGCGGCGAGCACCGACATCGCGCCGAAGCCGACGGAGCCGATCAGCAGCAGCTTCTTCCGGCCGATGCGGTCGCCGAGGCTGCCCATGGAGACCAGCAGGCCGGCGATGACGAAGGAGTAGATGTCACCGATCCACAGCAGCTGCGTCCCGGAGGGTTGGAGGTCTTCGCTGAGGAAGGGGGTGGCGAGGCCGAGGACCGTGGCGTCGACGCCGACCAGCAGCACGGCGAGGACGAGGACGGCGAGCGCGAGCCAGCGGCCCGGGCGGGGCTGGTCGTCCACATGGGCCGAACCGGCCGGTCCTGACGCTATGGTCTCGGTCATTTCTCCATGCTCCGTCGGATGCCGCCGAGCAGCAGCTCGGCGATCGAGTGGTTGAGGTCGTTGCGGGCGACGCGCCCTTCGTACACGGCCCAGGCGCCGGCGCCGATCAGGCCGTAGAAGGCCTCGGTGAGCCAGGCGGCGCTCAGATCGATCCGGAAGTCGCCCTCCTCCTGGCCGCGGCGGAAGAGGGCGGCGATGCGGGCGTCCAGCTCCGCCCAGCCGGCGTTGATCTCGCCGTCCTCGAAGAGCTGGTTCTCGGTGAAGAGGAAGGCGAGTACGGCGGCGACCGGTTCGGCTTCGGCGATCAGCCGGCGCAGCGCGTCGGCGGCGTCCCCCTCCTCCAGCCGCGCCGCGTCCATCGCCTGCACGAACTGCGCGATCCCGTACTCCTCCAGCGCCCTGATCAGGGCGTCCCGACCGGCGAAGTGCCGGTGCAGGGTCGCGCGGCTGATGCCCGCGGCGCGGGCGATCTCGTCCATCGGCGTCGACGCCCGCCGCGTGAGCAACGCGGCGGCTTCCTTGAGTACGCGTGCGCGATCCAGGGCCATGAGACATACATTAGCCGAATGAGACACCAATGTCTCATCGAACCCATGCATACGACGGCGGCCCGCCCCCGGTCTCTCCCGGGGGCGGGCCGCCGTCATGCATTTCTGCCCGGCTAGGGCAGCTCGGTGACCTTCTTGGCCGCCGCCCACTCCTGCTGCTTCACCAGATCGGTGCGGACCTCGGCGAGCTGGACCGCCACCGCCGAGGGCGCGGTACCGCCCCGGCCGCTGCGCGAGGCGAGGGCGCCGTGGACGTTCAGGACGCCGCGGACCTCGGGGGTCAGATGCGGCGAGATCTTGGCGAACTGCTCGTCGGTGAGCTGGTCCAGCTCGATGCCGAGCCCCTCGCACTCCTTGACGCACTCACCAGCGACCTCATGCGCCACCCGGAACGGCACACCCTGCTTGACCAGCCACTCCGCGATGTCGGTGGCCAGCGAGAAGCCGGCCGGAGCCAGCTCTTCCATGCGCTCGCGGTTGACGGTCAGCGTGGCCATCATGCCGGTGAACGCCGGGAGCAGCACCTCCAGTTGGTCGCAGGAGTCGAAGACCGGCTCCTTGTCCTCCTGGAGGTCACGGTTGTAGGCGAGCGGCAGCGCCTTGAGCGTCGCCATCAGACCGGTCAGATTGCCGATGAGGCGGCCCGACTTGCCCCGCGCCAGCTCGGCGATGTCCGGGTTCTTCTTCTGCGGCATGATCGACGAGCCGGTGGAGAAGGCGTCGTGGAGCGTGACGAAGGAGAACTCCTTCGTGTTCCAGATGATGATTTCCTCGGCGATCCGGGAGAGGTTCACCCCGATCATCGCGGTGATGAAGGCGAACTCCGCGACGAAGTCACGGGAGGCCGTGCCGTCGATGGAGTTGCCGGCCGAGCCGTGCTCGAAGCCGAGGTCCGCGGCGACCGCCTCCGGGTCGAGGCCGAGCGAGGAACCGGCCAGCGCGCCCGAGCCGTACGGGGAGACGGCGGTGCGCTCGTCCCACTGCCGCAGCCGCTCCGCGTCCCGGGACAGCGACTGCACATGCGCCAGCACATGGTGGGCGAAGAGCACCGGCTGGGCGTGCTGGAGGTGGGTGCGGCCCGGCATCGCGACGTCCGGGTGGGCCTCGGCGAGGCCGACCAGCGCCTCCTGGAGGTCGGCGATCAGCCCGCCGATGATCCGGGCGTGGTCGCGCAGATACATCCGGAAGAGCGTGGCGACCTGGTCGTTACGGGACCGGCCGGCCCGCAGCTTGCCGCCCAGGTCCGGGCCGAGCCGCTCCAGCAGCCCGCGCTCCAGGGCGGTGTGGACGTCCTCGTCGGCGATGGTGCCGGTGAACGAACCGTCGGCGACGTCCCGTTCGAGCTGGTCGAGACCGGCGGTCATCCGCTCCAGCTCGTCGGCGGTCAGCAGTCCGGCCTGGTGGAGCACCCGGGCGTGCGCACGGGAGCCGGCGATGTCGTAGGGGGCCAGCCGCCAGTCGAAGTGGACGGACGCCGACAGCTGGGCCAGCGCCTGGGCCGGGCCGTCGGCGAACCGGCCACCCCAGAGCCGGACGTCACCGCTGTTGCTGCTCACTGCTGCTCCTCAAGGCTGCTTCGGATGTGCCGCTCCCCCAAGGCCTTGAGGGCCAGGAGGTGTCCCCGCCCGCCGCGAGGGCGGGGAGGCGGTGTTCGTACGGGAGTAACGAGACGGGCTCAGGCCAGGTCGCGCTTGGCCGCAATCTTGCTCGACATGCCGAAGAGCTCGATGAAGCCCTTCGAGAGCGACTGGTCGAAGGTGTCGCCGGAGTCGTAGGTCGCGAGGTTGAAGTCGTACAGCGACTGGTCGGACTTCCGGCCGGTGACCACCGCGCGGCCGCCGTGCAGGGTCATCCGGATGTCGCCGCTGACCTGCTGGTTGGCCTCGTCGATGAAGCCGTCCAGGGCGCGCTTGAGCGGGGAGAACCACAGGCCGTCGTAGACCAGCTCGCCCCAGCGCTGCTCGACCTGCCGCTTGTAGCGGGCCAGTTCGCGCTCGACGGTGACGTTCTCCAGCTCCTGGTGTGCGGTGATCAGCGCGAGGGCGCCGGGCGCCTCGTACACCTCACGGGACTTGATGCCGACCAGCCGGTCCTCGACCATGTCGATCCGGCCGACGCCCTGGGCACCGGCCCGCTCGTTGAGCTGCTGGATCGCCTGGAGGACGGTGACGGGCCTGCCGTCGACGGCGACCGGGACGCCCTCCTCGAAGGAGATGATGACCTCGTCGGCCTCCCGCTGGGTGGCCGGGTTCTCCGTGTACTCGTACACGTCCTCGATCGGGGCGTTCCAGATGTCCTCCAGGAAGCCGGTCTCCACGGCCCGCCCGAAGACGTTCTGGTCGATGGAGTACGGCGACTTCTTGGTGGTCGCGATCGGCAGCTTCTTGTCCTCGCAGAACGCGATCGCCTTGTCCCGGGTCATCGCGTAGTCGCGGACCGGGGCGATGCACTTCAGGTCGGGGGCGAGCGAGGAGATACCGGCCTCGAAGCGGACCTGGTCGTTGCCCTTGCCGGTGCAGCCGTGGGCGACGGTGGTGGCGCCGTGCTTGTGGGCGGCGGCGACCAGGTGCTTGACGATGGCCGGCCTGGAGAGCGCGGAGACCAGCGGGTAGCGGTCCATGTACAGGGCATTGGCCTTGATCGCCGGGAGGCAGTACTCGTCGGCGAATTCGTCCTTGGCGTCCGCGACCTCGGCCTCGACCGCGCCACAGGCGAGCGCGCGCTTGCGGATGACCTCCAGGTCCTCGCCGCCCTGGCCGACGTCCACGGCAACGGCGATGACCTCGGCGCCCGTCTCCTCGGCGATCCAGCCGATGCAGACAGAGGTGTCCAGGCCCCCCGAGTAGGCGAGTACGACGCGCTCGGTCACGGCTTTCTCCTTACGATCCATGCGCTGATAGGTATAAGTATGCACTCCACCGTATGTTTCGTCAATGCGGTGAGGAATATGCGGCCCCGGGGCGGGCCGACGGCGCGGCACGGGCTCACAGCCCCTCCCGCAGCACCTCCGTCAGGACGGTCACATGGCTCGCCGACAGCTCCTTCGTCGCCGTCAGGAGCGTCAGCGGCCCCTCCTCGGCGAGCTCCCGCAGCCGCTCCAGCGCCCGCCGGGCCGTCCCCTCCGCCAGCTCCTCGCGATAGCGCTCGGCGAACCCCTCGAAGCGCTCCCCCTCGTGCCCGTACCAGCGCCGCAGCTCGGACGAGGGCGCCACGTCCTTGCACCACTCGGTCAGCTGCGCGTCCGCCTTGGACAGCCCGCGCGGCCAGAGCCGGTCGACCAGGACCCGCGCCCCGTCCGCCGGCTCCGGCGGCTCGTACACCCGGCGCGCACGGAGGGCATCACCTGCGGACATATCACCCATATTCCTATCGAACCATGAGAGCTCATCCCCTGCCGGGAGTCCGGAAAGGGCGCTGCGGGGGACCCGCTTTGGATTCATGGGCCGAGACAGGGTATTTTTCTTCTGCACGCCCCGGCCGGGACTTCTCCGGCCGGTATGAGCACCGGGACGTGGCGCAGCTTGGTAGCGCACTTGACTGGGGGTCAAGGGGTCGCAGGTTCAAATCCTGTCGTCCCGACGGTGTTTTTGCAGGTCAGAGGCCGCTTCCGAGATCTCGGAAGCGGCCTTTGCCGCGCCTTGGCCGCTCCCGTTCGGGGGCCTCGCCCCGGCCTGCCGGTGGGCGGACGCGGAGCGAGGCGTGAGCGGGGCCATGGAGCGGCCCGCGCGGCGTGGGCGGCTGCCCCCTACGACACCGGGTCCGCCACTTGGCGCGGGTGCGGTATCGCTATCTCCTCCGGCTTCTGGAGTGCCACGGTGCGCGCCGGGGAGGGAATCCTGATGCCCTCGGCCCGGTAGCGCTGGTGCAGGCGCTTGATGAACTCGTGCTTGATCCGGTACTGGTCGCTGAACTCGCCGACCCCGAGAATCACCGTGAAGCTGATCCGGGAGTCACCGAAGGTGTGGAAGCGCACGGCCGGTTCATGGTCGGGGTCACCGCCGTTGACGTCGGTCATCACGCTCTCGACCACCTCGGTGGTGACCCGCTCGACATGCTCCAGGTCGCTGTCGTAGCCGACCCCCACCTGCACCAGGATCGTCAGCTTCTGTTCCGGCCGGCTGAAGTTGGTCATGTTGGTGTCGGCCAGCTGGCGGTTGGAGATGATCACCAGGTTGTTGGAGAGCTGACGCACCACGGTGTTACGCCAGTTGACGTCGACGACATAGCCCTCCTCACCGCTGCTGAGCCGGATGTAGTCACCGGGCTGCACGGTCTTCGAGGCGAGGATGTGCACGCCGGCGAAGAGGTTGGCGAGGGTGTCCTGCAACGCCAGCGCGACCGCGAGACCACCCACGCCCAGCGCGGTCAGCAGCGGGGCGATGGAGATGCCCAGGGTCTGGAGCACGACGAGAAAGCCCATCGCCAGCACCACGATGCGCGTGATGTTGGCGAAGATGGTGGCCGATCCGGCCACGCCGGACCTGGACTGCGCCAGGGTCTTCACCAGACGGGTGATCACCCGGGCCGCGGTGAGCGTGACGACCAGGATGAGCAGTACGGTCAGCGTCCGGTTGACGGTGTGTCCGACCGTCTCCGTCAGCGGCAACGCCGCGGCCGCCGCCGCCAGACCGGCAGTGATCGCCGCCCACGGCACCACGGTCCGCAAGGCGTCGACGACGATGTCGTCCCCGCTCCACCGCGTCCTCAGCGCGTGCTTGCCCAGCCACCGCAGGGCCACCCGCAGCACCAGGCCGGCCGCGAGACCGGCGGCCAGCGCGACCCCGGCGACGATCATGTCGTGCAGCGTGAAAGCCCGGTTCACCGGCCGGCTCCCGGGGTCCGGGGGAACGGCTGCGCTATGAGCCGGATGTGATGTGTCGTCACCAAGTCACCTGCTTGTCTCTAAGGCTGCGAATGCGCCGGGACATCCGTGGACTCCCCGACGCGAACTGCCATCCTGCCGCATGCGGTTCGGCATGCGGCGGGGGGCTCGGAGGGGGATGTCCGCACGGCCGCCTCCCGGGGGAGACGGCCGTTTCAGGGAGTGCTGGTGTGACAGGTGAGCAGCGCGAAGGCGGGCCTTGCGCGCGCCTCGGTACGCCTCAGTGCGCCTTCTGCGCCAATCGCAGCAGATGGTCGGCGAGCGCCTGGCCGCCCGCCGGGTCGCGGCTGATGAGCATCAGGGTGTCGTCGCCCGCGATGGTGCCGAGGATGTCGTGGAGCTCGGCCTGGTCGATGGCCGAGGCCAGGAACTGGGCGGCGCCCGGCGGGGTGCGCAGGACAACGAGGTTGGCGGAGGCCTCGGCGGAGATGAGGAGTTCGCCGGAGAGGCGGCGCATCCGCTCCTCCTTGGCCGACTCGCCCAGCGGTGCCCGTGGCTTGCGGTCGCCGCCCTCGCTGGGCACCGCGTAGATCAGCTCACCACCGGTGTTGCGGATCTTGACCGCTCCCAGCTCGTCCAGATCGCGGGAGAGCGTCGCCTGGGTGACGGACAAGCCGTCGTCGGCGAGCAGCTTGGCGAGCTGGCTCTGGGAGCGGACCGGCAGCCGGTTGAGGATGTCCACGATCCGGCGGTGGCGGGCGGTGCGGGTCTGCGGTACGGCCTGGCCGCCGTTCTGCGCCTCGTTGTCCTGCGGCTCGTTGTCCTGCGGCTCGCTCATCGTTGTCGTCAGTCTCCGGCTCGTTGTTCCCCGTCGGCCCCTTGGCGGACCGTGTTCAGGACGCCGGGGAGCTTGTGGAGGAACACTTCCGCTTCGTCGTCGGAGACGATCAGCGGCGGGGCGAGCCGGATGACATCCGGCGCGACCGCGTTCACCAGGAGGCCCGCGTCCTGAGCCGCCTGCTGCACCTGCGGCGCGAGCGGCTCCGTCAAGACGATACCCAGGAGGAGGCCCGCACCGCGGACCTGGCTGATCAACGGGTGGCCCAGGGCCTCGGTTCCCTTCCTCAGCCGCTCGCCGACCCGCTCGACGTTCTCCAGGACGCCGTCCGCCTCGATGGTGTCCAGGACGGCGAGGGCGCCGGCGCAGACGACCGGGTTGCCGCTGAACGTCGAGCCGTGCGAACCGGGCGTGAGCAGCTCGGCGGCCCGGCCGAAGGCCAGCGTCGCACCGATCGGCAGACCGCCGCCCAGGCCCTTGGCGAGGGTGACGATGTCGGCCTCGACGCCCTGCGCCTGCGACTCCAGCCAGTGTCCGGTCCGGCCGATGCCGGTCTGGATCTCGTCGAGGACCAGCAGGGTGCCGGTGGCGGCGGTGATCTCGCGGGCGGCCCGGAGGTAGCCGGGCGGCGGGACGATGACGCCGTTCTCGCCCTGGACGGGCTCCAGGATGACGAAGGCGGTGTCGGTGGTGACCGCGGCGCGGAGGGCCTCGACGTCCCCGTACGGGACGTGGTCGACGTTGCCGGGCAGTGGTGCGAACGGCGCCTGCTTGGCGGGCTGGCCGGTGAGGGCGAGGGCGCCCATGGTGCGGCCGTGGAAGCCGCCGGCCGTGGAGACCATGTGGCGGCGCCCGGTCAGCCGGCCGATCTTGAAGGCGGCCTCATTGGCCTCGGCGCCGGAATTGGAGAAGTAGACCCGGCCGGGGCGCCCGGCCAGCGCAAGCAGGCGCTCGGCCAGGGCGACGGTGGGCTCGCTGACGAAGAAGTTCGAGACATGGCCGAGGGTGGCGACCTGGTCGGAGACGGCGCGGACCACGGCGGGGTGGGCATGGCCGAGGGCGTTGACCGCGATGCCGCCGAGGAAGTCGAGGTACTCGTTGCCGTCGGCGTCCCACACCTTGGCGCCCTCACCGCGGACGAGCGGGATACGGGGGGTGCCGAAGTTGTCCATCATGGCGCCCTGCCAGCGCCCGGTGAGGTCCTTGTTGGTCACCGGACCGTGGCCGTGTGCCGCGTCGCTCATGTCGCCCCCTCGATCGTGTTCGCGTCCGGCACGACCATCGTGCCGATTCCTTCGTCGGTGAAGATCTCCAGCAGGATCGAGTGCTGGACCCGCCCGTCGATGACCCGGGCCGTGTGGACGCCGTTGCGGACGGCGTGCAGACAGCCCTGCATCTTGGGGACCATGCCGCTGGCCAGGTCGGGCAGCAGCTTCTCCAGTTGGGTGGCGGTGAGGCGGGAGATCACCTCGTCGCTCTGCGGCCAGTCCTCGTAGAGGCCCTCGACGTCGGTGAGCACCATCAGCGTCTCGGCGCCGAGGGCCGCGGCCAGCGCGGCCGCTGCCGTGTCGGCGTTGACGTTGAAGACACCGGAGGCGTCATCCTCGTCGCTGCTGCGGGCGATCGAGGAGATGACCGGGATCCGGCCGTCGTCCAGGAGCGCCTGGACCGCGCCGGGGTCGATGGCGGTGATCTCGCCGACCCGGCCGATGTCCACCCGCTCGCCGTCGATATCGGCGTAGTGCTTGGTCGCGGCCATCAGATGGGCGTCCTCGCCGGTCATGCCGACGGCCAGCGGGCCGTGCTCGTTGAGCAGCCCGACCAGCTCACGCTGTACCTGGCCGGCCAGCACCATCCGCACGACGTTCATCGCCTCGGGGGTGGTGACCCGCAGGCCGCCCTTGAACTCCGACTCCAGGCCGAGCAGGTCCAGCTGGGCGCTGATCTGCGGGCCGCCGCCGTGCACGACGACGGGGCGCAGTCCGGCGTGCCGCAGGAAGACCACGTCCTGGGCGAAGGCCCGCTTGAGCTCCTCGTCGACCATGGCGTTGCCGCCGAACTTGATGACGACGGTCTTGCCGTGGTGCCGGGTCAGCCAGGGCAGCGCCTCGATCAGGATGCGGGCCTTGGGGAGCGCGGTGTGCTTACGGGCATTCATGCGTCGGCCTCACTTCTCCCCACGCTTCGCGCGGGAGGTACCCCCGGGCGGGCTGTGAGCACAGCACGCGCCTCTGAATGACTTGCTCGCTGCGCTGGTTCATGAGGAGTACGCGCTGTTCTCGTGGACGTAGTCGGCGGTCAGGTCGTTGGCCCAGATGACCGCGGACTCGGTGCCGGCGGCGAGGTCGGCGGTGATGCGTACCTCCCGGTAGCGCATGTCGACCAGTTCGCGGTCCTCCCCCACCGAGCCGTTCTTGCAGACCCAGATGTCGTTGATGGCGACGTTCAGCTGGTCGGGCTCGAAGACGGCGGAGGTGGTGCCGATGGCGGAGAGCACCCGGCCCCAGTTGGGGTCCTCGCCGTGGATGGCGCACTTGAGGAGGTTGTTGCGGGCGATGGAGCGGCCGACCTCGACCGCGTCGTCCTCGCTGGCCGCGCCCACGACCTCGATCCTGATGTCCTTGCTGGCGCCCTCGGCGTCCCCGATCAGCTGCCGTGCCAGGTCGTCGCAGACCGTGCGCACCGCCTCGGCGAACGCGGCGGTGTCCGGTACGACGCCGGAGGCGCCGGAGGCGAGCAGCAGCACCGTGTCGTTGGTCGACATACAGCCGTCGGAGTCGACCCGGTCGAAGGTGGTGCGGGTCGCGGCCCGCAGCGCCGTATCGAGGTCGGCGGCCGGTACATCGGCGTCGGTGGTCAGCACGACGAGCATCGTGGCCAGGCCCGGAGCGAGCATGCCGGCGCCCTTGGCCATCCCGCCGACGGTCCAGTTGTCCCGCGTGACGACCGCGGTCTTGTGCACGCTGTCGGTGGTCTTGATGGCGATGGCGGCCTTCTCGCCGCCGTGCCCGGTCAGTTCGGCAGCGGCGCGGTCGATGCCGGGCAGCAGCTTGTCCATCGGGAGCCGCAGACCGATCAGCCCGGTGGAGGCCACCGCCACCTCACCGGCGTTGTGGCCCAGCGCCTCGGCGGCCTTCTCGGCGGTGGCGTGGGTGTCCTGGAAGCCGAGCGGGCCCGTACAGGCGTTGGCGCCACCGGAGTTGAGGACGACGGCGGAGACCGTGCCGCCCTTGAGGACCTGCTCGGACCAGACGACCGGTGCGGCCTTGACGCGGTTGGAGGTGAAGACACCGGCGGCGGCCAGTCGGGGACCGTTGTTCACCACGAGGGCGAGGTCCGGGTTGCCGTTCTCCTTGATCCCGGCGGCGATGCCCGCGGCCGTGAACCCTTGTGCTGCCGTGACGCTCACTGCTTCTTCTCCTCCATCGCTTCGCCGGCCCCGCCGGTCACGCTGTGCTGCCCCGGGTCCGTCCGTGTCACGGAGCGACCCCGACCTTCGGAAGCCCGGTCTCCTCGGGGAGGCCCAGGGCGATGTTCATGCTCTGCACCGCGCCGCCCGCGGTCCCCTTGGTGAGGTTGTCGAGGGCGCTGATCGCGATGATCCGGCCGGCCGCCGCGTCGAAGGTCACCTGGATCTGTGCGGTGTTGGAGCCGTACACGGCGGCGGTCGACGGCCACTGGCCCTCGGGCAGCAGCTGGACGAACGGCTCGTCGGCCAGCGCCTTCTCGTACGCGGCCCGTACGGCGGCGGCGTCCACGCCGGGCTTCGCCTTCGCCGAGCAGGTGGCGAGGATGCCGCGCGACATGGGGGCCAGGGTCGGGGTGAAGGACACGCTGATCCGCTCGCCGGCCACCGCGCTCAGGTTCTGGATCATCTCGGGGGTGTGCCGGTGCCCGCCGCCGACGCCGTACGGGCTCATCGAGCCCATGACCTCGGAGCCCAGCAGATGCGGCTTGAGCGCCTTGCCGGCGCCGGAGGTGCCGGTGGCCGCGACGATCACCGCCTCGGGCTCGGCGAGCCGGTCCGCGTACGCGGGGAACAGGGCGAGCGAGACGGCCGTGGGGTAGCAGCCCGGGACCGCGATGCGCCGGGTCCCCTGGAGTGCGCCGCGGCCCCCGGGCAGCTCCGGGAGGCCGTACGGCCAGGTGCCCGCGTGCGCCGAGCCGTAGAACGTCTCCCAGTCGGCGGCGTCGCCGAGCCGGAAGTCGGCGCCGCAGTCCACGACGAGCACGTCGGGCCCTAGCTCCTCGGCGACCGCGGCGGACTGGCCGTGCGGCAGCGCGAGAAAGACGACGTCGTGCCCGGCCAGCACCTCCGCGGAGGTCGGCTGGAGCTCCCGGTCGGCCAGCGGCGCCAGATGCGGTTGCAGCGCACCCAGGCGCTGCCCGGCGTTGGAGTGCCCGGTCAGCGCGCCGATCTCCACCTCCGGGTGCTCCAGAAGCAGGCGCAGCACCTCACCACCCGCATACCCGCTCGCACCGGCCACTGCTGCTCGTACCGTCATGGACCTCTCCTCCTCGATGGCATGACTATACGGATAGCGGCAGTTTTATGCAATGACGCACAGGGGGCCTCGGCGCTTCAGCCGGCCCATGAGCGAATTCGTCGACCCGGGTGGCGCTAGCGGCCCGCCGGACAGGCGGGCGGACCGGGACCCGGCCGAGGTTGGCACTCGGTGTCGACCGGACCTCTTGTCCGCCTGGTGATCACGGGTTATGGTCCCCGGGCACGTATCGGGGATCATGGCAGGTGGGGGATATGGCAGACGATATCGACGCGGCTGTGACGGGCGCGGGCGCCGTCGGGCAGGCGATTGCGGCTGTGGCGCTGGTGGCGGCACTCGGTGTCGGTCTGTGGACGGTCGGGGAGTCGTCGTCGCCCCCGGACAGCGCCCCGTCGCCTGCCACGTGCTCGGGCGGGGAGCCCGAGAAGGCGGCGGGTGAGCCCGGAAAAGCGCCCCGGCAGGTATCCGGGGCGCAGCTGTGCAAGGCGTTGAACCGTCCCGACCTCGCTGAACTGCTCGGCACGCCGGGAGAGACCGCGAAGACCGCGGGCGGCAGCGGCAGCTCCACCAGGCTCGGCAACGGCAAGGAGATCGCCACTCCCTCGGCACAGGTCGAGTTCGGGACCTACACCGTGAGCCTGGCGGCCACCTACGACCGTCATCCGGTGGCCGGGTCCGCCGGACTTCTGGGGGAGGGCGCGCAGCAGCGGAAGGTGCTGGGCCGCCCGGCGGTCTTCTACGCGGACCGCACCATCAGCATCAGCTTCCGCCTCGACGGGAAGGACAGCGACAGCGGTCCCGGCGTGCCGGCCCGCACCCTCACCGTGGCCCGGGACGCGAATGACAGCGGCGGCTCCTTCGAGGTGTCCCTGTGGCGCACGGACGGCGGGGTGCCGGACGACGCGGTGCTGCTCCGCGTCGCCGAGAAGGTGCTGCCGACGGTCCCGTGGTGGGCTGCCGGCGCCTGACGGCCGGGGCCGGGCTGCGTGCTGGAGGGTGCCGGCATGGCGGCACGGCGGCGGGCGGCTCCGCCGGCCGGTCGGCCGGGCTTCGCGAGAAGCGAAGGGCCGCATCCGCGCGAGGCCTCCCCCGCGGCCGGCCTCGGCCGACGCTGTGCACGCCGTGCGGGGCCCGCCCGGAGGAGCTCGCCTCATTCGGCGGCGGTGGGCTCGCGCGCCGTGCCGGACCGCAGTGTCGTTGACACCGGGTGCGTGCCGGTGCTCAGGGCATGGCGGCATCAGGCGCTCAGCCAGGAAATGGACCGGGCATGCTCATATCTGGATTCCCAGCGGGCCGTCAGCGTTTTGCCGCGGCCCTCGCCGCGTCGCTGATCAGCTCGACGGTGTTCAGCGTGCCGGATCTCGCTCCGGCCGCCACCCGGTCGCCGTCGGTGCCCGCCCCGCAGCTGGGCTGGAGTCCCTGCGGCCAGGACAGAGAGTTCGACTGCACCGCGAAGGTCCCGCTGGACTACCGCAGCCCTGGTGGTCGCACCATCGAGCTGGCAGTCGTCAAACGGAAGGCGACCGGCACCGGACACCGCATCGGCACCCTGTTCTTCAGCCCCGGCGGCCCCGGCGGGCCCGGGACGGTGCAGATGCCGCAGGTGTACGAGCACATCCCGCAGCAGGTACGGGAGCGGTTCGACGTCGTCAGCTGGGACCCTCGGGGAATCGGCAACAGCACCGCGGTGAACTGCTTCGACAGCCCCGAGGAGGCCGACGCCTGGACCGCCGGCAGACCGGCCGGCTTCCCGGTGGGCGAACAGCAACGGATGACGTGGATCGCTGCCTACCGAGATCTGGCCCGGCGCTGCCACCGGCATGACCCCGAGCTTCTGCGCCATGTGTCGACCGCCGACACCGCACTCGACCTCGACCAGCTCCGCCGGGCCGTGGGCGACCCGCAACTCACCTGTCTCGGCGTCTCCTACGGCTCGTTCCTGGGCTCCACCTACGCCAACCTCCTCCCCGGCAAGGTCCGCGCCATGGTCCTCGACAGCAACGTCGACCCGCAGGCCTGGACGAACCACGCCTAAACGACATGCCAACAGGACACGCCCCCCTTCGCCGCCACCAGGCCACAGGGCGGCGTCGCCACCGGCGGCGGGGCGACGGCCGGCATCGCCTCCTGAGCCCGGTACCGAGTCCGGTACGGGCAAGGCCGGCACCAATACGGGCAAGGCCGGCACGAAAAGGATGTGGGGCCGGCACGCAAAAGATGCTGCGGCCGGCCCTCGCCTCATCGGGCGAAGACCGGCCACAGCATCCAGGGAGCGGGCAGCTGTGTGCGGGCGCCGCTCAGCGGTCCGTGGTGCAAAGCCGCCGGGGGCGGCAGGTCAGGAGCGCGGTCAGCCGGTCTGCTCGTCCCGGGCCGCCTTCTTCTCCTTGATGCGCGCGGCTTCCTTGCGGACCTCGGCCTGGGTGGCGCGTTCCTGCTGGAGCCACTCGGGACTTTCCTGCTTCAGCGCGTCGATCTGCTCCGTGGTGAGGGGCGCGGTGACCCCGCCGCGTGCGAGGCCCGAGATGGAGATGCCCAGCTTCGCCGCGACCACCGGCCGGGGGTGCGGGCCGTTGCGTCGCAGCTCCTGGAGCCACTGGGGCGGATCGGCCTGGAGCGCGTTCAACTCGGTGCGCGAGACGACACCCTCCTGGAACTCGGCGGGGGTGGCCTCGAGGTACACACCCAGCTTCTTCGCCGCGGTTGCGGGCTTCATCGTCTGGGTGGTCTGGTGCGACGTCATGTGTCAAGGGTATCGAGCATGTGCGCTACTGCCGACCACGACCGGTAACCTGGCGGAGTGACTGGCTCGGAAGAATCCCCTGCGTTCCGGCTCGCGTACGTCCCGGGGGTGACGCCCACGAAGTGGGTGCGGATCTGGAACGAGCGGCTGCCCGACGTCCCGCTGACCCTTGTGCCGGTGGCCGCCGCCGACGCCTTCGGCCTGCTGCGGGACGGCGGCGCCGACGCGGGTTTCGTGCGGTTGCCGGTCGACCGGGAGGATCTCAGCGCGATCCCGCTCTACACCGAGACGACGGTGGTCGTGATCCCCAAGGACCACCTCATGACGGCGGTCGACGAGGTGTCCGCGGAGGATCTGGCCGACGAGCTCGTGCTGCACCCCCTCGACGACACCCTCGACTGGGAGCGTCCTTGGGGGCGGCCCGCGATCGAGCGCCCCGCCACCACCCTGGACGCCGTCGAACTGGTCGCGGCCGGCGTGGGTCTCCTCGTCGTCCCGCAGTCCCTCGCCCGTCTGCACCACCGCAAGGACCTCACGTACCGGCCGGTCGCGGACGCCCCCGCGTCACGCGTCGCGCTGTCGTGGCCGCAGGACGAGACCACCGACCTGGTCGAGGACTTCATCGGGATCGTCCGCGGGCGGACCGTCAACAGCTCACGGGGGCGCCGCCCGTCCCCGGCCCCGGCCCAGCCGAAGGCCAAGCGTCCCGAGACGGGCAGCGCCCGGCGGAAGACCGCGGCCGGCAAGCCGTCCGGCACCGGCTCACGGAGCGGTTCCGGCGGCCGGAGCGGTTCCGGCGGCGGCGCCAGGGGCGGCAAGCGGGGCAAGCCTCGCCGCCGTTCGTAGCTCCGCCCCTGTTGTTCGTGGCTCCCCGCCCGCACCGCTGTTCGCAGCTCCCCCGCCGCCGTTTGCGACACCCGGCACCCGGCGCCGCTGCCCGCGCGCCCGTCGCACCCGGGCACGGCAGCGCCGCCCCGGGTCGAGGGCGGCGTGTCGCTGTCGCTCGTCAGGCGTGCTGCGGAACCTCGTCCTTCATCGACGACCTGATCTGTTCGCGCAGCTCCGGGCTGTCCGCGTGCCCGTGCACGGATACCGCGTGCTCGCTGGCGGCGCGGACCACTTCCTCCTCCTCGCCGGAGATGACGAGGGTGCAGTTCATCTCGCTCGGGTGATCCCGGCAGTCGATCTTCTTGCGCATGGGGCACCTCCTCCACTCCCAGTCTCGCCCGGTGCCGCCGGCCGCCGTATACGGCGAATCCCGTATGGCGCGCGGGGTGGACGGCCTGCTGGAGTGAGAGAGGACGAGGAGGTGACAGCCATGACGACCTCCGCCGGTGTGACACCCGGCGCCTCGGTGGACGAGGAACGGGTGCAGCGGTTCCTGGAGAAAGTGATCACCGACACCGGCGCCGCGGTCGCCGGTCTGTGCACCTCGCTCGGCGATCGCCTCGGTCTGTACACGGCCATGGCCGGCGCCGGTCCGCTCACCTCCGCACAGCTCGCCGCCCGTACGGGACTGGTCGAGCGCTATGTGCGCGAATGGCTGGCCGCCCAGGTCGCCGGGGAGTACATCAGCTACGCGCCCGGCACCGACACCTACCGCCTGCCCGACGAGCACGCCGCCGTCCTGGCCGACCCGGATCTGCCGACGTACGCGGCGGGCTTCTCCACGCTGCTCCAGGCGATCTACGCCACCGAGGACACCCTCCTGGAGGCCTTCCGCACCGGCGAGGGCGTCGGCTGGGAGGAACACGGCCCTGCGCTGTTCGCCGGCACCGCGAAGTTCTTCCGCCCCGGCTACGCGGCCTCACTGGTACCGGAGTGGCTGACCTCGCTGGACGGCGTGGTGGAGAAGCTGGAGCGCGGTGCCCGTGTCGCGGACGTGGGATGCGGCTACGGCTACTCCACGACGCTGATGGCGCAGGCCTTCCCGCGGTCACACTTCGACGGCTTCGACTTCCACGGCCCGTCCATCGAAGCGGCCCGCGGCCTCGTGGCCGAGCAGGGACTGGACGACCGGGTCAGCTTCGAGGTCGCCACCGCCCAGGACTTCCCCGGCGAGGACTTCGACCTGATCACGTTCTTCGACTGCCTGCACGACATCGGAGATCCGGGCGGCGCGCTGCACCACGCCGAGCACGCACTGGCCGACGGCGGAACCTGCATGGTCGTCGAGCCGAACACCTCGGCCAACGCGCAGGAGAACGCCAACCCCATCGGCCGGGCGCTGACCGCCGCCTCGGGCGCCGTCTGCCTGCCGTCCGCGCTCGCCCAGCACGGACCGCAGGCACTGGGAAACCACGCGGGTGAGGAGGCGATGCGGCAGATCGCCGACGAAGCCGGACTCCACCACTGGCGACTGGCCGCGGAGAGCCCCGTCAACCGCGTCTATGCCGTCGGGCGCTGAGGCGCCTGACGCGCCCGGCCGGTCTTCCCCCGGCCGGCCGGGTGGCCCTCGCTTGACGGGCCCCTGCCCCCTCGGCACGCTGGAAACATGAGCACGGCCGCGGAGGCCGGCCTGCGGCGCATTCTCGCCGTCGTGGACCTTCTGATCGATGCCGTCGACGAGGAGACCCTGGTTCCGGCACTGCTCCCGCTGCTGCTCGGCGCCGTTCCCGGCGACAGCATCATCTGGTCCCCCCGCGCCGGCTCCGCCGAGCGGCCGCTCACCCTGCCCGCCGGTCTGCTGACCCCGGACGTACGGGACGCGTTCGCGCGCGAGTCGGCGGCGGACTCCCTGGTCACCCACACCACCCTCGGGCCCGGCACCCCGATGCGCCGCTCGACCCTCCAGACCTGCAGCGAATTCCATGCCCTCGCCGCCTACCGCGACGTCTACCACCCGTTGGAGGCCGAGCAGCAGCTCGCGATGTCGTTCCCCGCGGGCTACGCCGGCGGTGTACCGCGGAAGGTGTGTGTGGCGATCAGCCGCAGCGGCAGCGACTTCTCCGACGACGATGTGGCGGCCGCCGCCCTGCTGCGCACCCGGCTCAGCCGCGTCCTCAACCGGCTCGCCCCGCCGACGACGTCTCCGCCCTCCCCCGTCACCCGCCGCGAATCCGCCGTACTCACCCTGCTCGCCCGCGGCCTGACGAACCAGCAGATCGCGCACCGGCTGGCGATCAGCCCGCGCACCGTCGACAAGCATCTGGAGCACGCCTACGCGAAGCTGCGGGTGGGCGGCCGGGTCGAGGCGGCGAACGCGTGGCTGACCCGTGGTCGGACGGCGGTACGGAGCGCGCTGTGAGGACGGCAGGGAGCGCGCCGTAGGGCCCCTTCCGGCGCGCCTCGTTCACCGCGGCTCAGTCGTCGAGCCTCTCCGGGTCGGCGGCCATCGACTCCCAGAACTCGGCATGGGCCCGCTCGTGCAGCACACCCAGCCGCAGCACCCGTGCGCGCGAGCGCTGCCGGGAGTCCTCCGACGGATCGAGCGCGGCGCGCAGCGACGCATAGTGGGCGAGCAAGGTGCGGTGCCGCTCCGCCTGTTGTGTGGCGAGGGCGACGATGTCGGAGGGGTCGCCGAGGTCGGCGAAGAAGAGCTTCAGCTGCGCCGGGTCGCGGGTTTCCGCCTCGACCGTGTCCGGGTCGGCCAGCCAGCGCTCCAGTGCGGCGCGGCCGGCGTCGGTGAGGTGGAAGATCCGCCGGCGGCGGCCCGCCGTCTCGGTCTCTTCCCGCAGCAGCCCGGCCCGTGCCAGCTCCGGCGGGATCCGGTACAGCTGCGCATGGAGGATCGGCCAGAAGGGCTGGATGTCGTCCTCGACCCGTGCCTTGAGCTCGTACGGCGTCATCGGCCCGTGCCGGGCGACCAGACCGAGCACGACGTATCTCGCCGGGCTGTACTCCGCCATCGCCGCCCCTCACTCCCCTTGACACCCTCTCAATGAGACCATAGCTTCCCTCCCGTTGAGACGATATCAATGAGATGGTTCGACGAACTGCGGACCGTCGACCGGACGGGGAGGCGAAGTGGTTGTGAAAGACGGAAGCACTGCAGGAGATCTTTGGGCGACGGGAGAGGCGGGCGAGGCGGCAGGGGCGAGGTCTGCGGCGGGCGTCGAGGGTGTGCCCCCGTACGTCCATCCGGAACTGGCCGGTGTCCTGGCCGCGCTGCCGGAGCGGCCGGAGAATCCGTACACCGACATCGAGGCGACCCGCGCCTCCTTCCGGGCGCTGATGACACCGCGGATGCCCGTACACGACCCCCGGGTCGGCATCCGGCACCTGTCCGTCCCCGGGCCGGACGGCAACAGCATCGACGTGCAGGTACTGCGCCCCGCCGGGGCCGAGGGCCTCCTGCCGGGGGTGCTCTACCTCCACGGGGGCGGCTTCGCGTACGGGGAGCTGGACGGGCCCAGCCCGATGGCACGGGACGTCTGTGCCGACGCAGGTGCGGTCGTGGTCAATGTGCACTACCGGCTGGCGCCCGAGCACCGGTACCCCGCGGGCGTCGAGGACTGCTACGCCGTCCTGGAGTGGATGGCCGCTGCCGCCGGTGAACTCGGCCTCGACGCCGGGCGGATCGCCGTCACCGGAGCGTCCGCGGGCGGCGGTCTGAGCGCCGCCCTGTGCCTGCTGGCCCGCGACCGCCGGGGCCCGCGGATCGCCTTCCAGAGCCTGCTCGTCCCCTGTCTCGACGACCGGGGCGGCAGCGCCTCCCTGCGGCGCGTCACGGACCGGCGCATCGTCAACGGCGACGGCATCCGGCACACCTGGGACACCTACCTGGGCCCCGGCCGGGGCGCCGAGGTCCCCGCGTACGCGGCGCCCGCCCGCGCCACCGACCTCTCGGGCCTCCCGCCCGCCTACCTCCTCACCTGCGGCCTCGACCCCCTGCGGGACGAAGGGCTCGACTACGCCCGCCGCCTGATGGAGGCGCAGGTGGCCGTCGAGGTCAGGGACGTCCCCGGCGCCTGGCACTTCTTCGAGGCGTACGCCCCGCACAGCGCACTGGCGCGGCGGACCACCTCGCACTGGCTGGGCGCGTTGCGCACGGCGCTGAGGGAGGGATGCGGGTAACGGAGGCCGCGGGGAGCGGAGGGATGCGGGTAACGGAGGGCCGCGGGGAGCGCAGGGCCGGGGGGGGAACGGAGGGCCGCGGGGAGTTGTCCCGACCGCGGCCCGGGCCGATGAGTTTCCGTGCCCGCCGGCGTCCACCCCTTGCACAGAGATTCCGGGCGCCGCGGCGCCGTCCGACGGGAGGACCCCTCATGACCACCGATATCGCACGCACAGCGGACGAGAAACAGATCCGGGAGCTGCTGGAGGACCGGGCGGCCGCGACGACGGAGCGGGACGCACGACGGTTCCTCTCCTCCTGCGCGCCGGACCTGGTGGACTTCAGCCTCGCTCCCCCGCTCCAGTACAAGGGGCCGGAGGCGCTGGACCAGCAGGCCGTCGAGGCCTGGTACGCGACCTGGAACGGACCGATCGAGGTGTCGCTGACCCAGGTAGAGATCACGGTCGGCGACGATGTCGCCTTCAGCCACAGCATCAACCGGATGCACGGAACGAAGAGCGACGGCTTCGAGGTGGAGCTGTGGAGCCGGGCCACCGTCGGCCTCCGCAAGATCGACGGAGCCTGGACGATCACGCATACGCACAGCTCGGTGCCGTTCCTGATGGACGGGTCGGGGCGGGCCGCCCTGGACCTGAAGCCGTAGCACGCCGGGGCGTACGTGGCCCGCCGGAGCGGTCCGCAGCTCAGCGGGGCAGGGCGTGGCGCCGGTAGGTGACCCGGTTGTGGCGGACGCGGGTGACCTCGACGGCCAGATGGCGGTCCGGGCCGAGGGGGAAGTGCGCGGTGCAGCGCACTTCCGCGTACGGCTCGGGCCGGAGGTCGCCGGAGCAGTGCACCGCCTCCGGCCCGCTGCGGAAGGGCAGGGTCAGCTGGCCGCTGAGCGTTCTGGCGATCTCCGTGCGCGGCACGGTGTGGGTGCCGCCGTCGACCTCGCTGGTGGCCTCGCGGGCGCGGAGATGGACGGCGGCGAGCGCGAGCACGCCCGCCGTGGCGAGGGCCGTGACGAGGCCGATGACCAGGGCGCGCAGTGGCGGATGCACGGTCACCGCCGTCAGCTCCGGGGGGCGCGGGGGCGCCGGCGGCGCAGAGCTCCCCAGCCGGCCGCGGCCAGCAGCAGCACGCCGGTCAGGGTCGTCGCCGTCCGGCCGGTACCGGCGGCCCCGCCGGCGCCGGTGTCCGCACCGCCCTGGGGCACGACCTCGTCGGCGCCGCTGGAGACGATCATGGTGCCGGTGAGGGTCTTCCGGCCGTCGCCGGATTCCTGACCGTGCTCTTCGGCGCGTCCGCGGCCGTGGTCGTCACCGTCCGCCTTGCCGCGTGCCCCGCCGTGCTCCTCGTCGCCCGCCCGGCCTGGTTCCAGGGCGCTCTGCCGGGCTCCGGAGGTGCCGCCGCAGGTGAGGGTGACCCGGTAGGAACCGGGCGCGGTCCCCTCCGGCATGATCGCGGTGCCACTGATCTCGCCGCTCTGGGCGGACAGCTGCATCGCGGGGATGTCCGCGCCGTCGAAGGTGGCCTCCGCGGTGTCCCCCGGGCAGCTGCCGCCGTCGGAGACGGAGAACCCGGCGCCCGGTGCCACCGGGTCGGGCTGAACGACCACGGCCTGCGCGGTGTCCGCAGCGGGCCCGGCCCCCGTCCCGGTGGCGGCGTCAGCACCCTCGCCCTCGCCGAACAGCAGGGCGGGCACCACCAGGACGCCGGCCGCCAGCGCGTACAGAGCAATGTGGCGTATGTGCATAACCCGAGAGAAGCGCCCGGCCCTGCGGTGCGCACCTCGATGGTGCGCCGCGCCCGGGGCCAACTGCCGCAGAAGGCCCCGACCTCCGCCTCTTTCCGCAGGTCACAAGGGTGCGTACACCCCGGGCGGCGGAACGGGCGGGATGGGCTTTCCGGGTGGTGCACCCGGCGGTCCCGGCACATGAACGGCACCCCGCAAAGGCGGCATCACGGCCTCATGACCGCGGTCGCCCGGAAGGCCCCGGCCCCCGCCGGGGCGAGCGGGCCGACCGCCCGCGCCCAGGGCCTGTCGTTCGGATCAGGCCCTGGCACCACCCGGGCGCCGCGTCACCCCGCCAGCTGGAGGTCCCACTTGCCCGACCGGCCGGTGAGGGTGGTCACCGACAGCGGCTGGACGTCTATCCGCCAGTACGAGTGCGGCGGCGCCTGGAGCGCGTAGACGAGGGCGGCGCGGACGACACCGGGCTCGGCGACCGCGAGCAGTCCGTCGGCGTCCTCGACCGGCCGGGTGTCCAGCCAGCCGCCGACCCGGGTGATGAACGCCAGCAGCGACTCCCCGCCGTGCGGTGCGGACCGCGGGTCGGCCAGCCAGGCGTCCACCGCGCGCGGTTCGTCGGCGGCCACCTCGCCCAGCGTGCGGCCGGTCCAGCGCCCCATGTCGCAGTCGCGCAGCGCCGGTTGGGCGAGCGGGCGCAGCCCGAGGACCTCGCCGGTGTCCCGGCAGCGGGCGGACGGCGAGCAGTAGCGCAGTTCGGCGGCGGCGAGCCGGCACAGGACGGGCGCGGCCCGCTCGGCCTCGCGCCATCCTGCGGCGTCGAGCGGCCGGTCGTCACCGAACCGCGTTCCGAGCAGCGAGGAGCGGCCCGCGGCGAGCAGCTTGAGTCGGACGCTCATCCGCTGATGGTAAGAGCCGCGCCGCCCCCGCGGACCCGGTTGATCAGATCTCGACAGGCCCCGGGTCGATCAGCCCGAGGGTCATCCACTGTTCCGGGGACACCAGGGCGCGGAAGCCGACCTTCTCGTACACGCCGTGGGCGTCCTTGGTGGCGAGCGTGAGCCGGCTCAGACCGCAGGGCGTCATGTGGTCGGCTATGGCCTCGACCAGGGCGGTGCCCAGGCCCTTGCCGCGGTCGTCGCGGCAGATGTAGACGTCGCAGAGCCAGGCGAAGGTGGCGTGGTCGGTGACCACCCGGGCGTACCCGGCCTGACGGCCGGAACCGGTCTCGTACAGGCCGAAGTTGAGCGAGCCCGCGACGGCGCGGTCCTGGAGCTCCCTGGGCCGGTCCACGGCCCAGTAGGAGTCGGTGGACAGCCAGTGGTGGACCCGGTCGGCGTCCAGGCGCGCCGGGTCGGTGGAGATCTCGTAGCCGTCGAGGGCGTGATCGTTCATGCCGGGAGGTTCGCAGAAGGGCCGGGGCGGCGTCGAACCGGTTGCCGGGGTGGACGGTGCCGGCGCCCCGCCGCCCTCGCGGGGACCGGCCCGCGCACGTGCGTCTCCGGCCCCTCAGCCCACCGCGACCCCCACCTCCTCGCACGCCGTACGAAGCCTGCGGACACCTTCCGCGATCTCGGCCGTGCCGGAGGCGGCCGCGAAGCTCAGCCGCAGGTGCGCGGCCGGCGGCTCGGCGGAGAAGTAAGGGCGGCCGGCCGCGACCGCGACGCCCGCCCGCAGCGCCGCACCGGTCAGCGCCGCCTCGTCGGTGCCGTCCGGCAGCCGCAGCCAGAGGTGATAGCCGCCCGGCGGGACGTAGAGGCCGCCCGGCGCGGGGGCGTGGCCGTACGCCGCCCCGTGCCCCCCGTCCTGCTCGGCGAGGGCGGGCAGGTGCTGGTGCAGGGCTGTGGTCAGGGCTTTCCGGCGGGTGGTCAGCTCACCGGCGATCAGCCGTAGATGGCGGGCCCAGGCGGGCGATCCGACGAGTTCCAGGGCGGCTTCCTGGAGCGGGCCCGGCACGAAGAAGCTGTCCACGACCTGGATGGCGCGCAGCCGGTCGAGAACCGGGCCGTGGGCGGCCAGGGCACCCACTCTGAGGTTGGGCGAGGTGGCCTTGGTGAGCGAGCGGACATGGACGACCGTGCCGTCCCGGTCGTCCGCGCTCAGGGTCGGCGGCAGCGCGGGGGCGTCGTCGTGGACCAGCAGCCGCGCGAAGTCGTCCTCGATCACGAAGGCGCCGGCCGCGCGGGCCACCCGCAGTACCTCGCGCCGCCGCCCGTCGGCCAGCACCGCGCCGGTCGGGTTCTGGAACAGCGGCTGGCAGACGAACAGCCGCGCGCCGCTGGCACGGAAGGCATCGGCGAGCAGATCCGTACGGACCCCGTCCGCATCCACCGGTACGGGCACCGGCCGCAGCCCGGAGGCGCGGGCAACGGCCAGCATGCCCGGGTAGGTCGGGGACTCGACGAGTACCGGGGCGCCGGGGGCGGCGAGGGCGCGCAGCGCAGCGGTCAGCGCGCTCTGGCCGCCCCCGGTGATCAGGACGTCGCTGGCCGCGAGCGGGCCACCGGGGCCGGCGATCTCCCGTGCGAACCAGGCCCGCAGTTCCGGCACGCCCCCGACCATGGGCCGCGCCCAGGCCCCCGGCCGCCGACCGGCCCGTGCCAGTGCGGCGGCGAGGGCGCGTTCGGGCTGGAGATCGGGGTGCAGATAGCCGCCGATGAGTTCGATGACGCCGGGGGCGGGGGTGGCGAGCGTGGCGAGGACGCCCGAGGCGTCGACGCTGCGCGGCACCTGGTCACCGGCCGGCTCGGCGCTCAGCGCGATCTCCTGCCAGGAGGTGTCGAGCGGCCGGGGCGCCTCGCTGCGCGGCTCGGCCCGGAAGGCCCCCGCGCCCGGCCGGGTCACGACCAGGCCCTCCGCCGCCAGCTCCGCGAGCGCCCGGGAGACGGTCACCGGACTGACGCGATGGCGCTCCACGAGAACACGACTCGACGGCAGCTTCTCTCCTGGAGAGTAGCGGTTCAGCTCCGCACGGAGGACTGCGGCCAGTTCCGACCCACTGCTACGCTCTTGCATGAGAGACAACGATAGCGCTACTGCCACCGTCGCGATAGCGGTCAGCACCCCGGGCGCCCCGGCCGCCCCCGTCGAGGGCACCCCGGGCACCCCCGCCGAGGGCGCCCCGGAGCCCGCCGCTCCCGCCCGCAGCGCGCTCGTCAGCCGTGGCGCCCTGCTCGCCGCACTCGGCGTCGCCGCCTTCTCGCTCACCTTCCCCGCGACCGCCTGGGCGCTGGAGGGCATGGGACCGTGGACGGTGGTGATGCTGCGCAGCGTGCTGGCCACCGCGCTGGCCGGCGGCGCGCTGGCCGTGTTCCGGGTACGTCCTCCGGAGCGGCGCCACCGGGCGGGCATCGCAGTGGTCGCGGGCGGCGTGGTCCTCGGCTTCCCACTGCTGACGACCCTCGCGCTGGAGACCTCCACCACCTCGCATGCGGCCGTCGTCGTCGGTCTGCTGCCGCTGACCACCGCCGCCTTCTCGGCCGTACGGACCGGCGCCCGGCCCTCCCGTACGTTCTGGATCGCCTCGCTGGTCGGCGCCGTCGTCGTCATCGGTTTTGCGGTGCAGCAGAGCGGCGGGGCGCCGGGCCGCGGGGACCTGCTGCTGTTCGCGGCCCTGCTGGTGTGCGCGGCCGGCTACACCGAGGGCGGCCGCCTCGCCCGCCATATGCCGGGCTGGCAGGTGATCGGCTGGGCGCTGGTACTGGCGCTTCCGGTGACGGTGGCGGGCGCGGCTCTCGCGCTGTCCACGGAGCCGCTGCGGCTCACGGCGCATTCGGTGAGCGGGCTGCTGTGGCTGGCGTTCGGCTCGCAGTTCCTCGGGATGGTCGCCTGGTACCGCGGAATGGCCGCGATCGGCATCTCCAAGGCGAGCCAGTTGCAGCTCGCCCAGCCGCTGCTGACCTTGGTGTGGTCCGTGCTGCTGCTCGGCGAACAGCTGCCGCCGGCCGCTCCCGCGGCGGCACTGGCGGTCCTGGCGTGCATCGCCGTCACCCAGCGGACCCGTGGATGACGGCCCGGCTGCCGAAGCGGGACGAAATGACACTTACCGGGTGCGGTCGTGGCCCGCGGACGTAAAATTGCCGCGACGGCAGGTACCGCCGTCGCGGGTCACGCCAGGACCGTGAACCGTGGAAACCCTTGGCCGTTCAACCGCCGGCCGTCGCACTGGTCGGCCTGCCGGTCGTACGGCCGCCCCGAGGCGGGGAGGACCCTGATGCATGCGAGCAGGGGCGACCGGCTGGTGGTGCACGGCAGGACCGTCGGGCATCACGACCGGGTCGTCGAAATAGTCGAAGTCATGGGAACGGACGGCGACCCGCCCTACCGCGTCCGCGCCGAGGACGGGCATGAGGCCATCGTGTCGCCGGGCCCCGACTGCGTCGTCCGGCACGGCAAGGCCACCGACGCCGACCCCGGCCGCTAGACACCGCCACCGGCCGGCACACACCGACCCCGGCCGGTGACGGACTCCCTCGGCGGGTCGCCGCCGCGGCCCGCGCGGATCGTCGCGGCACCTGCGCGGACCGCTCCTACGTGCGTGCCGCGCCCGTGTAGTGGTCGCGCACGACCCGTGCCATGGCGCCCGCCCGGTCCTTGGCCACGTCCTTCGCCGAGAAGTAGACATGGCCGCCCACCTGCGGATAGCCGCGGGCGAAGGTGAGATGGCGGGAGAGTTCGGCCGGGTCCTTCCAGGCGGCGGGCTCCGTGCCGCCCGCCTTGTAGAGGGCCTCGCCGATGTAGAGGTCCACTCCGGTGCCGTCGACGGTCCGCGCCCACCAGGGCACGAGTTCGGCGTAGTCGGCGGCCGCGAAGCCGAGGGGCCAGTAGACCTGCGGCACGATGTAGTCGATCCACCCCTCGCGCACCCAGCGGCGGGTGTCGGCGTACAGATCGTCGTAGGTCTGGACCCCGGCCTGGGTACGGGAGCCCTGCTGGTCGGTACTGCGATTGCGCCAGACCGCGAAGGGGCTGACACCGAACCGCACCCGGCGTCCGGCCCTCCGGCCCCCGTCCTCGAGCTTGCGCGCCATCTCGTACACCAGCCGGTCGATGTTGTCCCGGCGCCAGGCGGCCCGGCTCTCGAAGCCGCTGCCGTACCGCTCGAACGCCTCGTCGTCGTCGAAGCGCCGCCCCGAGACCGGATACGGATAGAAGTAGTCGTCGAAGTGCACGCCGTCGACGGGGTAGCGCTGCACCGCGTCGAGCATCGCGTCCTGGACGAAGCTCCGGACCTCCGGCAGTCCGGGGTTGTAGTAGAGCTTGCCGCCGTACGGGAGGACCCAGCCCGGGTGCCGGCGGGCGGGGTGGTCCGGCGTGAGCCGTCCGGGGTCGGTGTGGTTGGCGACCCGGTACGGATTGAACCAGGCGTGCAGTTCGAGATTGCGCCGGTGGGCCTCGCGGACCGCGAAGTCGAGCGGATCCCAGCCCGGGTCGCGGCCCTGCTGCCCGGTCAGGTACTGCGCCCACGGCTCGAACGGGGAGGGCCACAGGGCATCGGCGGTGGGCCGCACCTGGAAGAACACCGCATTGAGCTTGCGGGCGACGGCCCGGTCGAAGTGGGCGCGCAGTTCGCGCTGTTGCTCGGCGGGCGCGAGCTTCGCGCTGGAGGGCCAGTCCAGGTTGGCGACGGTCGCCAGCCACATGCCCCGCATCTCGCGCCGCGCCACGCCGTCCGCGGGCGCCACCCCCGCGGTGAGCAGCGAAGACGCCGCCCCCAGCGCGGCGACGGCAAAACCTCTGCGTGTGATACGCCTCATCAAAAGTCCCCAGGTTGTCCGGTTCGTCCCGTCCTGAGGGCTCAGAATGCCCGCCCCGCCGCCCGTAGCACAGCACCCCGCGGAGTAACGTCGGGGCCGAGGCGGGCGCCGGACCCTTACGGCATACCGCCGGTCCTGAAGATCAGCGAAAGGCACGATGTGACCGACATCGAACGCGTCGGAGTGGTCGGTTGCGGCCAGATGGGCGCAGGCATCGCCGAGGTGTGCGCCCGCGCCGGACTGGACGTCATGGTCGCCGAGACCACCGGCGAAGCTCTGGAGCTGGGTCGCACCCGTTTGACCAACTCTCTCGGCAAGGCCGCCGAGCGCGGCAAGATCACCGCCGAGGAGCGCGACGCGACGCTCGACCGGCTCAGCTTCACCACCGACCTCGGTGAGTTCGCCGACCGCGACCTCGTCATCGAGGCCGTCGTGGAGAACGAGCAGGTCAAGACCGAGATCTTCCAGGTCCTCGACCAGGTGATCACTCGGCCGGACGCCATCTTGGCGTCCAACACCTCGTCGATCCCGCTGGTGAAGCTGGCGGTCGCCACCTCCCGCCCCGACCAGGTCATCGGGATCCACTTCTTCAACCCGGCACCGGTGCAGAAGCTCGTCGAGCTGATCCCCGCGCTGACCACCGGCGAGGAGACCATCAAGCGGGCCGAGGCCCTGGTGCAGGACGTGCTGGACAAGCATGCGATCCGCGCCCAGGACCGCTCGGGCTTCGTCGTCAACGCCCTGCTCATCCCGTACCTGCTCTCCGCGATCCGGATGTTCGAGTCGGGCATCGCCAGCCGCGAGGACATCGACAACGGCATGGAGATGGGCTGCGCCCACCCGATGGGCCCGCTCAAGCTGACCGACCTGATCGGCCTGGACACCGTCGCCTCGGTCGCCGAGTCGATGTACCACGAGTACAAGGAACCCCTGTACGCCGCTCCCCCGCTGCTCGCGCGGATGGTCGACGCGGGCCGGCTGGGCCGTAAGTCCGGGTCGGGCTTCTACTCGTACTGAGTCCGGGGCGGTCCGCCCGCCGCTCGGGGGAAACCGGCGGGCGGACCCCGGGCCGGCGGGCGCCCGTCCGCCGGCGTCGGCCCCCGTGGCACCTCCGAGTCAACCCCCGCGCGGGCGCGTACGGGAGCGTGTGAAGCGCCCCGTTCGGAGTGCTCCCTTCACACCCCGTACGAATGGCCGCCCGCCGTCACCCCCCGTCACTTCACACGGGGTGTGCGCCGCAGACCCGCATATCCCCACCGCACACGCTCCCTTCCTTCGCCGCAGCGCAGTTGACTGATGCCCGTACGGACCACGACGTCACTGACTGAAGGAATGAGGAGCGGACCGTGACCGCCCACCCCGAACCCGATCTGGTCACCGCCGACTTAGCGGAGCTGAGACGCCTCCTGGACGTCCGCACCGCCCGTGTCGACGGCCAACTCGCGCTGCTCGCCCAGCGCTCCGAGCAGAAGGAGCGTGACGCGGACGAACTGCAGGCCCGCGTCACACGACTGGAGAGCACCCGCTGGCCACTGCCGTCCCTCGCCGCACTCACGGGGCTCGCGGCGCTGGTGGTCGCACTGTGGCAGGCCATGGGCCGATGACCGCCGGTCGCGGTCACCGGCCAGGTCCGGTCAGCCCAGCCGGATGTGGTGCAGCATCAGCAGCCCGGCGGCCATATTGGCGGCCGGCACCTCCCCTCGCGCCACCATGTCGGGCACCAGCTTCAGTGAGACCCACTCCCGCCGCTCGGATTCGAAGCCGTCCTGGGGCAGACCGGTGTACTCGCCCTCCTCGGACCAGTAGAGGTGATGCCGGGCATCGGTGAGGCCATTGGAGGGCTCCACCGTCAGGAGATGGTGGAGGGGCCCCGGGCGCCACCCGGTCTCCTCCTCCATCTCCCGGGCGGCCGCCGCCGCGATGTCCTCGCCGTCCTCGACCACACCGGCGGCCAGCTCCCAGCCCCAGGTGTCGGTGATGAACCGGTGCCGCCACAACAGCAGCACCTCATTGGCCTCATTGACCATCGTGGCCACGGCGACGGGACGCATCCGGATCAGATAGTGATCCAGGTGACGGCCGTCGGGCAGTTCCACATCGGCCAGATTGACCCGGAACCAGGGGTTCGCGTAGACGGGCTTTTCGCTGAGATTGTTCCAACGCACGTAACTGCCACCTTCCGCTGAGGAGCCGGCAAGGTGACACGAGCCCGGTCAGAGGGGAACGCGCAGCACCTCGTCGATGAGATCGGCAGCCTCGTCCGTCGCGGAGCTCCCGGTCTCCGCCAGATGCTCGCGCACCGCCCGCAGCCGGTCCCGCAGCCGTTGCGACTCCATGCCGCGAGCCTGCTCCGTCATCTGCGCGGCATTGGCCACGGCCCGGTCCGCATCGCCTTGGCGCAGCTCGATATGGGTGAGCATGGCCAGCCGGTGGACCCGGCCGCGGTCGTGTGCGGGGGTGTCGACGGCGGCGTCCGCCTGCTCCCGGGCGGCCCGCAGGTCACCGAGGCTGAGCAGCGCCTCCGCCACTTGTACGTTCACCAGGCCGGGCTGGACGTAGCCCGTCTCGGCGGGCTCCAGGCCGGGCCGGATGCGCTCCGCGGCCGCCTCCGCACGCCGGATGCACGACAGCGCGCCCGCGCCGTCGCCGAGCCGGGCGTAGGACTTGGCCTGCATCGCGTAGAGGTCCGCGGAGAGCGCCGGGGTGATCTGCGGGCCCGCGGCCCGCAGCGCCGCCTCCGCGAAGGCGACGGCCTGGCGGTATTCCCGTACGAAGAGGGACTGGTTGACCAGCAGCGCGATGACATACGCGCCCAGGCCGCGGTCCCCGCTGGCCTTGGCCAGCCGTAACGCCTGATGGAAGTAGCGCTGGGCCAGCCCGAGAGAGTCCGAGTCGTACGCGCAGATGCCCGCGACCGCGACCAGCCCGCCGGTCGCCCGGTGGAGCTGACGTCCCGTCGCATCGCTGTAGCTGCCCCGCAGCAGCGGCGCCGCCTCGGCGTTGAGGAATCCCACGATGCGTGCTCTGGTAGCGACACCACCCGCCTTCCGGTACATCGTCTCGTAGTGCGTCCGCGCGGCGCCCAGCATCTCGATGTCGGCCGTACCGACCCGGGTCAGCCCGTCGCGCGACACATCGGAGTCCTCGGGAGGGTTCTCCCACTCCCATACGGGGATGACCGCCGAGGTTCCGGTGAGCGCCGGGGCGTCGAGGAGGTGCGGCCGCTGCTGCTCATCGGACCGCCACAGCGCGGTGGCCCGTTCGACGAAACCGGAGAGCGGGGTGCCGGAGGCGCGCGCCGACCCCGGACCGCTGAAGCCGATGTCGTCGAGCCCGACCGGCCGGTGCAGCCGTTCGCCGAGGATCTCGCAGATCAGATCGGGCACCTGCCCACGCGGCCGCTGCCCCTTCAACCACCGGGCCACCGCCGTGTGTTCGTAGCGCAGCGCCAGACCACGACACCTGCCGAGCTGGTTGATGCGTGCGGCGAGCCCGGCATGCGAGATACCGGCCTCGTCGAGGATCGCGTCCAGCAGGGTGTTGGGCTCCATACCGGCCTCCCGGTGAGCCGGGCCCGCCCGCGGGCCCCCGGCTCACGGCCTCGTCGACTCCACGACTCCGTGAGTCGAGCGTAGTCAACCGCCCCTCACACGGGGTGTGAAGGGCGTCGGCGGCTCAACGCGGCGCGCAGCCCCGCACCATGTACGCGATGACCGCATCGAGGCCGGACCCGACCTGCTCGGCGGAGAGCACACCGCTCACCGCGAAGCTGGCGAATCCGTGCAGGGTGGTGAACACCGGCATCCCGATGTCGTCGACGGGCCCCTCCCGCACCTCACCGCTGCGCTGGCCCTCCGCGACCAGCTCCCCCGCCATCGCCCCCAGCCGCTGAGCGGCCGTGATCAGCGCTTCGGACGCCGCCGGGTCGTGCTTGACCGTGTACATCAGGTCGAGCAGCTCGGCATTGGCGAGGGCGAAGTCCACATAGGCGCGGACGAGCCCGCCGAGCCGGTCGGCGAAGGTCTCGCCCGCCGCCCGGGACGCCGCCAGCGCCTCGTCCAGCCGCTCGAATCCGGCCAGCGCCAGCGCGTCGAGCAGCGCCTGCTTGTCCTTGAAGTGCCGGCTCGGCGCGGCATGACTGACGCCGAGGTCGCGGGCCAGCTCCCGCAGGGACAGTGCGCCGGGGCCCTTCTCGCGGAGCGTCTGCTCGGCGCGGGTGAGCAGCGCGGCGCGCAGGTCTCCGTGGTGGTAACGACGAGTCTGCATGACCGCCATCCTATCCCCCATGTATTCACTGGCTACATTGTTGGCATTGACATCATTGTTGGCGTTGCCTACATTGATGCCCATGACTCACACCCCGAAATGGAACGCCACCGACATTCCCGACCAGACCGGCCGCACCGCCGTGGTGACCGGCGCCAACAGCGGACTCGGCATCGCCACCGTCGACGCCCTCGCCCGCGCGGGTGCCCATGTCGTCCTCGCCGTTCGCGACACCGCACGCGGCGAGGCCGCCGCCGACACCGTGCGCGGCGCCCGGGGCAGCGTCGAGGTCCGCCGCCTCGACCTGGCCGACCTCGCCTCCGTACGCGAGTTCGCCGCCGCCTGGCACGGTCCGGTCGATCTGCTGATCAACAACGCTGGTGTCATGAACATCCCGGAGTCCCGGACCAAGGACGGCTTCGAGATGCAGCTCGGCACCAACCACCTCGGTCACTTCGCGCTGACCAACCTGCTGCTGCCGCACGTCACCGACCGCGTGGTGACCGTCTCCTCCGGAGCCCACCGGATGCCCGGCAACCGCATCCACTTCGACAACCTGAACCTGACCGGCGCCTACCGCCCCGTCACCGCCTACAGCCAGTCCAAGCTGGCCAACCTGCTGTTCACCCTGGAGCTTCAGCGCCGTCTCGCCGCCGCGGGATCGCCGGTGCGCGCCCTCGCCGCGCACCCGGGCTGGGCCGCCACCAACCTCCAGGGCGCCGATGTCAGCGTGCTGCGGCGCGCGGTGATGCAGGTCGGCAACCGCGTGGTCGCCCAGGACAACAAGGCCGGTGCGCTGCCCACGCTCTACGCCGCCACCCAGGACCTGCCCGGTGCCTCCTACCTCGGCCCCGACGGCGTCGGCGAGATGCGCGGCGCACCCACGATGGTCGGCAGGACGGCCGCTGCCAGCGACCCGGAGAGCGCCCGGCGGCTGTGGCAGGCGTCCGAGGAACTGACCGGTGTCGCCTTCCCCTCCCCGACCGGCCGGGAGGTCACCGCGGAAGGCGCTCCCCGGTAGGCGGGGTGCCGGCCGACGACGCCGGCACCCGCACCCGGTCATTGCTCAGCATCAGCAGCGCCACATCATCCGTCAGCCGCCCGCCCGCATGCCGCAGCAGCGCCTTCCGCACCTCCCCGACCACACCGGACGGCGAGGGACCGCACGGTGCCGCGGCCGCCATGACGCTGCTGCGCAGTTCCTGCGCCAACGGAAAGAACTCCCCCGCCGCATCCCGCGCGTCGGCCGCCCCGTCGGTGTGCAGGAACAGCCCCTCCCCGGGCCGCAGCCGCCCGCACCGCACCACGGACAGCTGCTCCGGTAACGGGAACAGCCCCAACGGCGGCATCGGCTCGGCCGGTGCGACCGGTGCGACCGCCCGGCAGGCGACCCGGTACGGCCACGGATGCCCGCAGTTCAGCGCCGTGACGGACCCGTCCTGCGCCACCTCCAGAAGCAGCAGCGTCACAAACTCCTCCGCGAGCGCATTCTCCGGTTCCCCGGCGCCGGCCACCGGGCCCTCGGCAAGCGCCCGCTCCCGCAGATGCCGCTGGTGCGACCGCTCCAACCGCCGCAGCACGTCGCCCAGTTCGGGCTCGTCGTGCACCACTTCGCGAAAGCTGCCGAGCATCGCCGCCACCGTGCCTATGGCCTCCAGGCCGTGCCCGCGCACATCCCCGATCACCGCCCGCACCCCGTGCCGGGTCCCCACGACCTCGTAGAGATCCCCGCCGACCATGGCACCCTCGCTCGCGGAGAGATGGTCGGCCGCCAGCAGCACCCCGCCGATCCGCCGGGGCAACGGCCGCAGCACCACCCGCTGTGCGGCGACGGCCACCTCCCGGGTGCGCTCCAACTCCCGGACCAGCCGCAGCCGCCGCCCCGCCGTCAGATAGCTGGCGCCGATCACCGCGAGGGTCGCACCGCAGGTGATGATCCGCGTGCCCGCCCCGGCACCGGGCTCCACCTCGCCGAACGGCACCAGCGCGAGCAGCGCGCACAGCCCGCCGAGCAGCACACACTGGCGGCGGCCGGTGCCCGCGCAGGCGATGGCCGGTGCGGCGGAGAGCAGCTGCAACAGCCGGCCGCTGGTCGGATGGCACAGCTCCCAGGCCACCACCCCGAGCACCCAGAGGCCGGGCAGGACGAAGACGAAGGCGCGCCGCGCGGTTTCCGCTCCGGCGCGTGCTCCGCCCCTCGCCCGGGTTCGGATCATGCCGGTGGTCCCCCTAAGGCGTTGAGCGGGTCGGTCGGGCCCGCTGCCGCGCCTACGCGCGGCCCGCCACGACCTGGTCGATTCTTGCGACGTTCCGTATCCGTCCGACGACGATCCGTACACCATCACCCGATTGAGTGATGGTGTACGGATCTGATCGTCTCCCTGGGACCGACGGCCACGCCCACACCAGCCGCGGGCGGCCTCAGGGCACCCGCCCTGCCCCTCCGCACCTTCCCGCCGCTCAGCGGAAAAGGGTGAGGGCCCGGACGGTCTCACCGTCCGGGCCCTCACCCCTCGATCACGCCGTGGCGGGCCGTGTTCAGCCGCGCAGCACCGCTGCCGTCCGCTCCACGGCCACCGCGACCGCCGCGTCACGCGCCGCCGAGGCCTCCTCGGCGGTCAGCGTCCGGTCGGCGGAACGGAAGCGCAGCGCATACGCCAGCGACTTCTTTCCGGCGCCGATCTGCTCACCGGTGAAGACGTCGAACAGCCGCAGCGACTCCAGCAGTTCCCCCGCACCGTCGCGCAGCGCGCCCTCGACCTCGGCGGCCGGGACGGAGTCGTCGACCACGAGGGCGACGTCCTGGGTCGCGACCGGGAAGGCGGAGATCTTCGGGGCCCGCAGCGGTCCGGTGCCGGCCTGCTCCAGCCGGTCCAGGTCGATCTCCATCGCGCAGGTGCGCTCGGGCAGGGCCAGCGTCTTGATGACGCGCGGGTGCAGCTCACCGGCGTTGCCGACGAGGATCTCCTCACCGTCGACGACGGCGAGCAGCGCCGCACAGCGGCCCGGGTGGAACGGGGCGTGCTGGTCCTGACGGACGATCAGCTCGACCCCTGCCTCCCGTGCGACGGTCCGGCCCGCCTCGATGGCGTCGGCCCAGACCGCGGGGCGTGCGCCGCCCCACCAGCCGTCCTGCTCACGCCCCCCGGCGAGCACCACGGCGGCACGCCGCGGCTGCTGCGGCAGCGAGGCGTCCAGCGAGGCGATCTCGTCGTCGGTCGGCCGGCGGTCCACGACCAGCCGGCTGGCCGGCTGCTCGTCACCGGTCGCCCGGAAGACCGGTCCGGTCTCGAAGAGCGCCAGATCGTGCGTGCCGCGGCCGTAGTTGCGGCGCAGCGCGTTCAGCAGACCCGGGATCAGCGTCGTACGGAGGTCGGGCTCCTCGTCGGAGAGCGGGTTGACGAGGGTGACGGCCGCGCGGCGCGGGTCGTCGGACTCGATGCCGAGCTGGTCGAGGACGTGCGAGCCGGTGAACGGGTAGTTCAGCGCCTCGACATAGCCCGCACCGGCCAGCACCCGGCCGACCCTGCGGTGCAGCCGCTGACGCTCGGTCAGCCCACGGCCGGCCGGCGGCTTCGGGAGGGTGGAGGGCAGGTTCTCGTAGCCCTCCAGCCGGATGACCTCTTCGGCCAGGTCGTTCGGCTCGCTGAGATCCGGCCGCCAGGACGGCACGGTCACGACCAGCTCGTCCTGGCCGTAGGCGTCGCAGCCGACCTGCTGGAGGCGGCGGACGACGGTCTCCCGGCCGTAGGCGACGCCGGCGACCTTGTCCGGGTGGTCGGCGGAGATGGTGATCGTGCGCGGCCCGCTGGGCGTGACGACCTCGGTGACGCCGTCCTCGGCGGTGCCGCCCGCGAGCAGCACCAGCAGGTCGACGGTGCGCTGCGCGGCGGCGGACGCGGCCTCCGGGTCCACCCCGCGCTCGAAGCGCTTGGCGGCCTCCGAGGACAGCTTGTGGCGGCGGGCCGTACGGGCGATGGAGAGCGCGTCGAAGTGCGCGGCCTCGATCACGACGTCGGTGGTGCCGCGCTGCTCGCCGGTCCCGGGGTCGGTGACCCCGCCCGCGATCTCGGTGTTGGCGCCGCCCATGACACCCGCGAGGCCGATGGGGCCGCGGTTGTCGGTGATGACCAGGTCCGCGGCGTCGAGCACCCGCTTGGTGCCGTCCAGGGTGGTCAGCTTCTCACCGGGGGCCGCCCGCCGGACGCCGATCGGACCGTCCACGCTGGTGCGGTCGTAGGCGTGCAGCGGCTGGCCGAGCTCCAGCATCACGTAGTTGGTGATGTCGACGGCCAGCGAGACCGGACGCATCCCGGCCTTCTGGAGCCGGCGCTGCATCCACAGCGGGGTGCGCGCGCCGGGCTCCAGGCCGGTGACCGTACGGGCGGTGAAGCGGTCGCAGCCCAACGGGTCGGAGACCTGGACGGGGTAGCCGGCGGCGTTCGGCGGCGGCACGTCCAGCAGCGCCGGGTCGCGCAGCGGCAGGCCGTAGGCGGTGGCGGCCTCACGGGCGACACCGCGCATCGACAGGCAGTAGCCGCGGTCCGGGGTGACGGCGATGTCCAGCACCTCGTCGACGAGCTCCAGCAGCTCGATCGCGTCGGTGCCGACCTCGTACTCGGGCGGCAGCACGATGATGCCGTGCGTGCCGTCGTCGCCCATGCCCAGCTCGTCGCCGGAGCAGATCATGCCGTGCGAGGTCTTGCCGTACGTCTTGCGCGCGGCGATCTTGAAGTCGCCGGGCAGCACGGCGCCGGGGAGGACGACCACGACCTTGTCGCCGACGGCGAAGTTCCGCGCGCCGCAGACGATTTCCTGCGGCTCGCCCGTGCCGTTGGCCTGGCCGACATCCACCGTGCAGAAGCGGATCGGCTTCTTGAAGCCCTCCAGCTCCTCGATGGTCAGCACCTGGCCGACGACGAGCGGACCCTTGAGGCCCTCGCCGAGGCGCTCGACGGTCTCGACCTCCAGGCCGACGGCAATGAGCTTGGCCTGTACGTCACGGCCGGTCTCCGTCGCCGGCAGGTCGACGTACTCCCGCAGCCAAGAAAGCGGGACCCGCATCAGATCTCCATCCCGAACGGCCGGGTGAACCGGACGTCGCCTTCGAACATGTCGCGCATGTCTTCCACGTTGTGCCGGAACATCAGCATCCGGTCGATGCCGAACCCGAAGGCGAAGCCGCTGTACTTCTCCGGGTCGACGCCGCAGGCCACGAGCACCTTGGGGTTGACCATGCCGCAGCCGCCGAGCTCGATCCAGCCCTCGCTGGAGCAGGTGCGGCAGGGGCGGTCGGGGTTGCCCACGGACTCGCCACGGCAGACGTAGCAGACCATGTCCATCTCGGCGGACGGCTCGGTGAACGGGAAGTAGTTCGGCCGCAGCCGGGTCTTCATGTCGGGGCCGAACAGCGCCCGGACCATGTGGTCGAGGGTGCCCTTGAGGTCGGCCATGGTCAGGCCCTCGTCGACGGCGAGCAGCTCGATCTGGTGGAAGACCGGGGAGTGCGTGGCGTCCAGCTCGTCGGTGCGGTAGACCCGCCCCGGGCAGACGACGTAGACCGGCGGCTCGCGGTCGACGAGCGTACGGGCCTGGACCGGCGAGGTGTGGGTGCGCAGCACGACACCGGACTCATCGCCCTCGGTGCCGTTGCCCTGGACGAAGAACGTGTCCTGCATCTGGCGCGCCGGGTGGTCGGGCACGAAGTTGAGGGCGTCGAAGTTGAACCACTCCGCCTCGACCTCGGGGCCCTCGGCGACCTCGTAGCCCATGGCCACGAAGACGTCCGCGACCCGCTCCATGAACGTGGTGAGCGGGTGCCGGGCACCGGCCGGGGTGCGGTCGTAGGGCAGCGTGACATCCACCGCCTCCTCGACCAGCACACGGGCGTCGCGCTCGGCCTCCAGCTCCTCCTGGCGGACCTTGAGCGCCTGGTTCACCCGGCCACGGGCCTGGCCGACGCGCTTGCCGGCGTCCGCCTTGGCGTGCGGGGGCAGGGCGCCGATCTCACGGTTGGCGAGCGCGAGCGGCGAGCGGTCGCCGGTGTGCGCGACCTTCACCTCACGCAGCTCCTCGAGATCGGCCGCGGCGGCGATGGCGGCCAGCGCCTCGTCCAGCCGTGCGGCGATCTCTTCCGGTTTCAGGGCTTCGACCTCGACAGGGTCGTACGACTTATTGGGTGCGGACATCTCTTCCCGTGCTTCCGGTGGACTGGCTTGGCTTGGCTCGCGTCGCCTCGGCTCTTCGATCACAAAGGCCGGATGCCGAGCCCGCGCTGTGCCCGCGATGCCTGTGCGCCAAAGGTGCCAAAGGTCAAGTCTAAGGGGGACGGGCCGCGCGGCCGGTCCGCGCCCCCGTGCGGGGCGCCCGCCGCGTCCGCTCAGGCCATGAAGGCCGGGGCCGCGACGGGCAGGCTGAATCGGAACTGCGCGCCGCCGGCCGGCGCCCGGCCGACCGTGATCGTCCCGCCGTGGGCCTCGACGATGCCCTTGACGATGTAGAGGCCCAGGCCCGTGCCGCCGCGCTTGCTGCCCCGCCAGAAGCGGGTGAACACGCGGCTCATCGATTCCTCCGGGATGCCGGGGCCCTCGTCGCTCACGGTGACGCTCGTCCCCTCCGTGCTGGTCGTATCCGATACCGGTCCGACCTCGATGGTGACGGTTCCCTCGCCGTGGCGCACCGCATTTTCCAGCAGGTTGCCCAGCACCTGGTCGACCTTGTCCGGGTCCGCCCACAGATCGGGCAGCGGTTCCAGCATCCGGATCAGGAAGCGGTCCGGGCGCTGGCCGGCGGTGGTCTGCGCCTGGACGTGCCGGCGGACCGCGGCGCTCATGTCGACCCGCTGCCGACGCACCTCCAGACGGCCGGAGTCGATCCGGGAGATGTCCAGCAGCTCGGCGATCAGCCGGGTGACGCGGTTGGCGTCGGCGTCCACCGTCTCCAGCATCAGCCGCTTCTGGTCGTCGGTGAAACGTTCCCACTTCTGGAGGAGGGTGGCGGTGAAGCCCTTGACGGAGGTCAGCGGCGAGCGCAGCTCATGGGCGACGGTGGCGATCAGCTCGGCGTGGCTGAGCTCCGTGCGGCGCCGGGCCTCGGTGCCGCGCAGCGCGATCACCAGCCGTTGCACGGGACCCGTCGGCCGGCTGCGGACATAGCGGGCGGAGACCAGCACCTCGCGGCCGCCGAGCAGCAGATTGCGCTCGGGCTGGCCGCGGCGGATGGCGAGCCCGCCGTAGGGGTCGGTGAGCCGCCACCAGCGGCGGCCCTCGATGTCCTGGAGCGGCAGGGCGTGTTCGAGGGGGCGGCCGAGCGCGTGCTCGGGGGTGATGTCGGTGATCCTGGCCGCCGCGGCGTTGAAGCAGATCACCCGGCCGGTCTCGTCGGCGACGACCAGACCGTCGGGCAGGTCGTCGGGATCCAGTCCGAGACCGGTCCCCAGGATGTCCGGTGCCGCGGCAGTCGTGGGCGACGGCCCGCGTGCCGGTCCGTCGGACGGGCTGCTGCCAGCGGTGACTGCGGTGCCGGAAGTCCTCACACTCATCCCCGTTACCCCCTTCCGGGCCCCCGAGCACGCAAGCCTACTAGCTCGGATCGGAAGTGCCGCGGAGTTCCCCGGTACGCCCCTCAGGCGGGTGACACCGCGCGGCATCCGCCGGGGCTGCGCTGGGCGCGGGCGGAGGCGTAGAGGCAGACCGCGGCGGCCGTCGCGAGGTTGAGGCTCTCGGCCTTGCCGTGGATGGGGACCCGTACGACCGCGTCCGCCAGCGCCCGGGTCTCCTCCGGCAGACCCCAGGCCTCGTTGCCGAAGACCCAGGCGGTGGGCCCGCACATGGAGCCGGTGTCCAGCTCGGCGTCCAGGTCACGGTCGCCCGCGCCGTCGGCGGCGAGGATCCGTACGCCGGCGGCCTGGAGCCCGCCGACCACCCGCTCGACCGGTACGCCCACCGCGACCGGGAGGTGGAAGAGCGAACCGACCGAGGCCCGTACGGACTTGGGGTTGTAGAGGTCCACGGAGGCGTCGGTCAGCACGACGGCGTCCGCGCCCGCGGCGTCCGCGCAGCGCAGCACCGTGCCGGCGTTGCCGGGGTCACGGACGTTGGCGAGCACCGCGACCAGCTGCGGGCGGGCGGCGAGGATCTCCTCGAACGGCGAGTCGAGGAACTCGCAGACGCCCAGGAGCCCCTGCGGAGTGACGGTCTGGGAGATGTCGGCGATGGTCCGGTCGTCGGCGAAGTGCACCCGCACCCCGGCGGCGCGGGCCGCCTCGACGATCTCGGCGTGCCGCTCGGCGGCCTCGACGGTGGCGAACAGCTCGATGAGCGTGGGAGCGCTGCCCGTGCGGTGCGCGATGGCCTCCCGTACGGCCTGCGGGCCCTCGGCGATGAACCGGCGCTCCTTGCCGCGGAAGGCGCGGCGGGCCAGCCGCCGGGCGGCGGTGACGCGCGGGGAACGCGGGGAGATCAGCTCGGGGGTGCCCATGGGCGGCGGCTCGCTTCTTTGGTTCGGTGCGTGGGGGCCGGTCCGTCCGAAGAGACCTGGCCCGGTCCGGAAAAGCAGCGGACCCGCAGGCCGGGGCCTGCGGGTCCGCATCACAACGTCGTCAGGCTGAGGTTCAGGCAGCCTTCGGGGCGTTGACGTCGCTCGGAAGCGCCTTCTGGGCAACCTCGACGAGCGCGGCGAACGCGTTGGCGTCCGTCACCGCGAGGTCGGCCAGGATCTTGCGGTCCACCTCGATGTTGGCGGCCTTCAGACCCTGGATGAAGCGGTTGTACGTCATGCCGTTGGCGCGGGCAGCGGCGTTGATGCGCTGGATCCACAGCTGACGGAAGTCGCCCTTGCGCTTCTTGCGGTCGTTGTAGTTGTAGACGAGGGAGTGGGTGACCTGCTCCTTCGCCTTGCGGTACAGGCGGGAGCGCTGGCCACGGTAGCCGCTGGCCTGCTCGAGGATCGCCCGGCGCTTCTTGTGGGCGTTGACTGCCCGCTTGACGCGTGCCACTTGTTAACTCCTTGTAGCGGGGCCGTGGTTGTCGTCACACGGCCCGAATCGATTGAGTCCCGGTCCGAGTCGCGCGCCCCCTCCAGTCAGTGGGGCGCGGCGGCTCACTTGCCGAGAAGCTTCTTGATCTTCGCGGCGTCGCCCGGGGCCATCTCGGCGTTGCCGGTGAGGCGACGCGTCACGCGGGACGACTTGTGCTCGAGCAGGTGGCGCTTGCCGGCGCGCTCGCGGAGCACCTTGCCGGAGCCGGTGATCTTGAAGCGCTTGCTGGCACCGCTGTGCGTCTTGTTCTTCGGCATGCGCCGTTCTCTCCTCGTCAGTGGCGCTCCCGCAGGCAGGGATCCGGCAAGCGGGAGCGTCAGATGTATCGGTTAGGTGTCCGCGGCGCGGTGCCCCGGACGGACTCCGGGGCGCACGCCTCGGGGATCACGCCTGGGCGTGCTCCTCGGTGGGCTCCTCGGCGGGCTCGTCGGCGGACTCGTCCGCGGCAACTCCGCCCTGGCGCTCCGCCTTGCGGGCGGCCTGCGCCTCGCGGGCTTCGGCCATCGCCTCGGTCTTCTTCTTGTGCGGACCGAGGACCATGATCATGTTTCGGCCGTCCTGCTTCGGATTCGACTCGATGAAGCCGAGGTCCTCCACGTCGGACGCGAGCCGCTGCAGCAGCCGGAAGCCCAGCTCGGGGCGGGACTGCTCGCGACCACGGAACATGATCGTGATCTTGACCTTGTCACCCTGCTTGAGGAACCGGACGACGTGACCCTTTTTGGTGTCGTAGTCGTGCGGGTCGATCTTCGGCCGGAGCTTCATCTCCTTGATGACCGTGTGCGCCTGGTTCTTGCGCGCCTCACGGGCCTTCATGGCCGACTCGTACTTGAACTTTCCGTAGTCCATGAGCTTGCAGACGGGCGGGCGAGCGTTCGCCGCCACCTCGACCAGGTCGAGGTCGTACTCCTGAGCAAGCTCAAGGGCCTTGGCAAGCGGAACAATCCCGACCTGCTCGCCGCTGGGACCGACAAGTCGCACTTCGGGAACGCGAATCCGGTCGTTGATGCGGGGCTCGGCGCTGATGGATCCTCCTCGGTAGCACCACGCGACGGCCTGGCGGACTGCCGCGTAACGTCTTTTTGGTGTGACCAACCGCGCCGGTACACGAAAAATGCCCCGGACGGGACACAGGCGGGGCTCCACATAGATCTGGAGCACCGCCGCGATGTCTCGCGGGGCGCAGCCGGACCGTTGACCCGCCAACCCTGAGGTCGGCCGGGTGGGAGATCGGAGCCTCCACTTGTGGGCCGGTCACATGCGTGTCCGGCCGGTCGGAGTACCAGAATACACGAGTCAAGGGGTGGCACCCACTCGTGTGCGGACGGGGCCGCGTCCCCGCGTCCAGGATGACACTCCCGGACGCGGGGTCCGGGCCCGGTGCCCATAGGCTGGAGCCGTCCCCTCAGCAGGAAGAAGCCCGAAGACATGAGCGACCAGACACCGCAGCAGCCCGACGCGCCGAACGCGGCGAACCCCGACTTCGACGCCATGACCCGTGACATCGCCGAGGTGCCGGCGGTCGAGGTGATCACCACGGTCGCGGTGCATCTGATGAGTTCGGCGGCGGTCAACCTCGGTCTCGCCGAGGAGGGCGCGGCGCACAAGGACCTCGACGAGGCGCGCAAGCTCATCCAGGCGCTGGCCGGGCTGGTCACCGCCAGCGCCACCGAGATCGGCTCGTACCACGCGGCCCCGCTGAGGGACGGTCTGAAGTCGCTCCAGCTGGCGTTCCGCGAGGCCTCGGTCGTGCCGGACGAGCCGGGTCAGGGCCCCGGGGAGAAGTACACCGGCCCCGTCTACGGCTGAGGCCGGACCGCGGCACTGCCGCCCAAAGACGCAGACGACGAGCCCCGGCCCGGGAACGGCCGGGGCTCGTCGGGTGTGCGGCGCGCCTCGGGTGCGCGTCGGCCGTTTCACTCCGTGGATTCGTGCGGTACCGCATCGTCGGCGACGAGGACCGGCTCGTGCGGCGGGTGGGTGATCGGGTGCACCACCGCGGCGATGGCGGCGCCGATCAGTGGCGCGACGATGAACAGCCACAGCTGGGTGATGGCCGCGCCGCCCGCGAACAGCGCCGGGCCGATGGAGCGTGCCGGGTTCACCGAGGTGCCGTCCAGCGGGATGCCGATGAGGTGGACGGTGGCCAGGGCCAGGCCGATCGCCAGGCCGTTGAAGCCGATCACGGCCACCTTGTGGGTGACCGACAGCCACACGTAGACCAGCAGGAAGGTCATCACCATCTCGGCGACGAAGGCACCGCCGAGGTTGAGGTGCACGGCCGAGCGGTCGCCCCAGCCGTTCGTACCGAAGGACGCATGGGTCTGGAGCCCCGGGATCTGCCGGGCCACCAGGAAGAGCAGGGCGGAGCCGACGATGGCGCCGACCACCTGGGCGATCCAGTACTCGGCGGCCGTCCGCAGCCCGATCCGGCGGGCCAGGAGCATGCCCAGCGTCACGGCGGGGTTGAGGTGGCAGCCCGAGATCGGGCCGAGGGCGTAGGCCAGCGCCACCATGGTGAAGCCGAAGGCCAGGGCGATGCCGAAGGTGCCGATGTACTCGCCCGCCAGCACTGCCGAGCCGACGGCGAAGAACACCAGGAGCAGGGTGCCGAGGAACTCGGATACGACCGCGCGGGTCAGTACCGTCGAGATCTCCTTTTTCTCCATGGGGGGCTCTCCTCGCGTGGATCTTGAGCTCTCCTCGCATTGTGCGGTCCTGGAGACGAACCCGCCCGTCGGCGGCCGGGGGCCCGGCCATCGCGTCCGGGCCCCGGCGCTGGCGCTCAGCGCCGGTAGAGCGCTTCTCCGGCCGTCGTGGCGCCGGGCGGCAGAAGGGCCAGGTCCAGGCCGCGCACGAGCCGGGCGCGCAGGACCTCGTCGGCAGCCAGCGCCCCGGCCAGCCGCTGGGCCACCTCGGTGGCACGGGCGTCGGGGGCGAGGCGGAGGGCGAGGGTGGCGTCGGTCTCGTCGGAGGGCGCGAGACGGGCGACGAGCACCCCGGGCTCGGCGTCGAGCAGGGCGCGCAGGGCGTCGGTGACGGCCGGGTCGGCGAGCGGATCGGCGCTCGTGCGGCCCTCGGCCAGCGCGCGCAGGGCGGGGCCGGTGAGCTGGTAGGTGACCGGACCGGCGAGATCGACGACGACCGTGTCGGCCTTCTCGTGGGACGCGGCGAGCAGGGCCTGCTGGAGCGGGACCGCGACGGGACGGGCGTCGGCGCGCCAGCGCTGGAGGGTCTCCATGGACGTGAAGGCCGGGAGGGCGCGACGGCCGTCCGGGGCCTGGAGGGTGGGTACGGCCATGTCGCTGGTCTTTTCGCGGCGCAGGCCGTCGGGGCCGGTCTCGACCTCGCCGAGGACGGCCACCACGGGCACCAGGACGCGTGCGTCGGCCAGCGCCGACAGGAGCTGGGGCTCGGCGGCCCGGTCGGACCCGTACGCCGCCAGGGCCGCCGCGAGCGCGGGGTCGGCGGAGCCGTCGTCGTCGGAGAAACCGGGGTCCGGGATGTTCTTCTGCACGAGGTGAGCGTATCGGCCGGGGGTGGTGCCTTTGCCGTCCGGGCCGGTGGGGCGCCCGCCCGGTGGGCGTCTGCCGGTCAGGGGCGGGCGGGGCGGCCGCGCCAGAGGACGACGGCGGCCGCGACGAGGCCCAGGCCGGCGGCACCGGCGGCCCAGGGCAGCCAGTTGACGGGGGTGTCGTCGGCGTCGGCGGTGGGGCCGGGGCCGAAGTAGCGGGTGGTGTAGCCGGCGGGGGCCGGCTTCTGCGGGGTGGGCTTGAGGTCTGCCGCGGCATCGAGGGCGGCCGCGGGGTCGATCAGGCCGGCGCCGTAGTCGTCGTCGCGGCCGCCGTCGGGGCTGTCCTGGGCGGTGGAGGTGAGCAGCCGGCGGATCTGGGCCGGGCTCAGGTCGGGGTGTGCGGAGCGGATCAGGGCGATGGCGCCGGAGACGAAGGCCGCGGCGGGGCTGGTGCCCCAGCCCGAGAGATAGCCGTCGTCGGTGTCGGCCATGACGATGTCGAAGCCGGGTGCGCTGACCGTGGCGTACCAGTGGCGGGTGGAAAAGCGGGCGCGGCCGCCCAGATGGGTGACGGCGGTGGCCGCGATGACGCCCGGGTAGGCGGCCGGGTAGGAGACGTGGTTGCCTTTCTGGCCGCCGTTTCCGGCGGAGGCGACGACGGGGATGCCCTTGCCGAGGGCGTACTGGATGGCGGCGTCCTCGCGCGGCTCGGGGTGCGCGGATTCGCTGTCGTCGCCCAGCGACATGTTGATCACGTCGGCGCCGTGGTCGGCGGCCCAGCGGATGCCGTCGGCGAGAGCGCCCGCCTTCTCGGAGCGGGCCCGCTCGCGCTGCGGGTCGCTGTCTTCGAGGATCACCCGGACCGGCAGGATCCTGGCGGCCGGGGCGAGCCCGAGCACTCCGTCCTCGCGGCCGGCGCCATGGCCGTGGCCTGCGATGATGCTGGCCATTCCGGTGCCGTGCCGGGCCCATGCGTCGTCTCCGGACCCGGCACCGAAGCCGACCAGGTCCTGCTCGGGCAGCACCTGGCCGGCGAGGTCGGGGTGGTTGGCGTCCACACCGGTGTCCAGGACGGCGACGGTGATGCCCTCGCCCTTGGTGGTGCGCCAGGCCTGCTGGGCGTGGACGGCCTGGAGGGCCCACTCCTGGGCGCGGAGGGCGTCGGCCCGTGCGGGTACGGCGGGCAGTACGGCGAGTGCCGCGGAGGCCAGTGCGAGGGCGGTGCCGCGCAGCACGGTCTTCGTCATGACGAGGCCTCCCTTGTCTGCGTGGGGCTGCCGGCCGCCTTGCGGAAATCCGCCTCGATACGGTCCGCCAGGTCCTTCGCGTCGTGTCCCAGGCCGGATTCGGCGGGGGCGGTGGTGGCGCCGGGCCGGGTCGCGGCCTCGGCGGGCTGCGGCTCGGTGAACGTGCGGCCGTCGGCGAAGCCGGAGACGGCGAAGACGACGGCCGGGAGGTCGGTGAGCACCCGGACCGTCCAGCTGGCCCGCTGGGCGCGCCCGAAATCCGCCGCCAAGGTGCCCTTGGCGGCGTACGGCAGCGGCATCAGGTCGGTGCGGATGCCCAGGTTCTTGGTGCTGAAGCGGGTGTTGAGGGCCATCATCCCGGCCTGGTCGGCCTTGGTGATCTGCGCCCCGACCGTGATGAAGCCGCTGCGGGTGGCGTCGACGTAGGTGGCGCGCAGCAGCCGGACGCAGCCGGCCGGGGCGAGTGCGGCGGCGAGCTTCGGGTCGAAGGCACCCTTGCAGGCGCTGTCGGGGGCGACCGCGATCCGGGTCCAGGTCCGGTCGGCGCCGCCGGGGCCGACGCCCAGGCCGTTGACGGTGCGCGGGAAGAGCGTGTCGACCGGCGTGTTGCGCCAGACGTCGTGGCCCTTGGCGAACGCGGCCTCGGCGTCGGGTGGGGAGCCGACGGCCTTCTCCGTGAGCCAACCCCCGGCCGCCGCACCGCCGATGAGGCCGATGCCGAGGACCAGGCAGGCCGCGGCGGCGAGCACCCGGGCGCCGGGACGGCGGGAGGGGGCGGCCGGTACGCCGGTGGCCGGACCGACTCCCTGGGGAGGAAGGGGGTTTCGGGGCCAGGGCACCTGTGCCGGGCGCGCGGCCGCGGGGCCCGGCGGCCGCCCGCCGGGCGCGGCCGGTGCGGTGGCGGAGGCGGGCTCACGGGTGCCCTGACCGGCGCCGCGTTCACCGGGGCCGCTCCACAGTTCCTGGCTGTTGGCCAGATGGAAGGCGGCGGTGTCACGGAAGGCGGCGGGGCGGGCGGCGGGCGGCGGCGGGGTGCCGGGCGCGGCCGGCCCGGTGGGGGCCGGGAAGCCGGGCGCGCGGTCCGGGCGGGGCGGCTGCCGGTCACCGGCGGGGGGCTGCTGCACACGGGGCGGGGCGGCGGGACGCGGCGGGACCGGGGGTGCGGTGGGGCCGGACGGGGCGGCCGGTGCGGACGACGGCGGGGGCGGCACCCGGCGCAGCACGGCCGTCTGCGGATCCTCGGCCGGCTCCGGCGCCGCGGCGGGCCGCCGGGGTGGCTGCGGGGGTATGGGTGGGATGTGTCGCGCATCGGCGAATTCAGCGTCGGTGCTCACCCGCGCTCCCCCTTGCGCCGCTGGCCTCCGGACCCGATCCGCAATCGGGGCACGGTGGTTCGTATCCGGACAACACGCCGCTGACCTGCTGGTTGCGGTGTCAAGCCACTGTAAGGGCTGCTGCCGTCGGTGCTCCAACCCATGTCCGCTCTGTCGCAATCTCTCCCCTACCCAGTGGTAGAGAGGTCTGGCAGGCTGCGGCCATGTCCCCGCACACAGTCGATACGTATGGCGACAAAGCCTCCTACGACCGGGCCACCGCACACCTTGACGCGCCGCTGGCCGTCGTCGACGTGCGGGCCTTCGACGCCAACGCCGCCGATCTGGTGCGCCGCGCGAAGGGGAAGCCGGTCCGGGTGGCGAGCAAGTCGGTGCGCTGCCGGGCGCTGTTGGAGCGGGTGCTGGCGCGGGACGGCTTCGCGGGGATCATGAGCTTCACGCTCGCCGAGTCGCTGTGGCTGGCGCGTTCGGGCTTCACGGACATCCTGCTGGCCTACCCCTCGGTGGACCGGGCGGGTTTCGCCGAGCTGACCGCCGATCCGAAGCTCGCGGCCGCGGTGACGGTGATGGCCGACGACCCGGCGCAGCTGGACCTGATCGACGCGGCCCGGCCGGCCGGCGGGGCGGGCGAGGAGGTGCGGGTGTGCCTGGAACTGGACACCTCCTACCGGCTGGTGGGCGGCAAGGTGCGGGTCGGTGCCCGCCGCTCGCCGCTGCGCACGCCCGCCCAACTGGCCGCGCTGGCCCGTTCGGTGGTGCGCCGCCCCGGTTTCCGGCTGGTGGGGCTCATGGCGTACGAGGGGCATGTGGCCGGTGTGGGCGACGAGGTGGCCGGCAAGCCGGTGTTCTCGCGGGCGATCCGGGTGATGCAGGCGGCGGCGCGCAAGGAGCTGGCGCAGCGGCGCTGGGAGGCCGTACGGGCGGTGCGGGCGGTGGCGCCGCGGCTGGAGTTCGTCAACGGCGGCGGGACCGGCAGCGTGCAGCACACCGCGGCGGAGGCGGCGGTCACCGAGATCGCGGCCGGGTCGGGGCTGTACGTGCCGCGGCTCTTCGACAACTTCCGTTCGTTCAGCGGGCGTCCGGCGGCGCTGTTCGCCCAGCCCGTGGTGCGCCGTCCGGGCCCTGGAGTGGTGACGGTGCTGGGCGGCGGCTATCCGGCGTCGGGAGTCGCGGGTCCGGACCGGCTGCCGGTGCCGTATCTGCCGGCCGGGCTGCGCTACGACCCGCAGGAGGGCCCCGGCGAGGTGCAGACACCGCTGCTGGGCCCGGCCGCGGAGGGGCTGCGGATCGGCGACAAGGTGTGGTTCCGGCATGCGAAGGCCGGAGAGCTGTGTGAGCGGTTCACGGAGCTGCAACTGATCGACGGGGACCGGGTGGTGGGGACGGTGCCGACGTACCGGGGCGAGGGCCACGCGTTCCTCTGAGCATGCGTCCGTGCCGTGAACGGTCGGTGCCCGGGGCCTGCCTTCCTGCCGAGGGCCTGTCCTCGCACCCGGCCGGGTGCGAGGACAGGCCCGTACGGCGGGCGGCTCGTCGCCGTCAGCCGTGGATGCGGTCCTGCTGGTCGGGCACGATGCTCCCGTCGGCACGGCGGACCGGGCCGAGGCTGCCGTCGGGGCGGGTGTAGCCCTCGGTGGCGCAGGGGTAGGCGCCGGACTTGCGGGGCAGCGGGTCGATGAACATCGGGTTGACCGCCCAGCGGCCGTCCGCGTTGTCCAGGCCGCGGCACATCAGCTCGTTCTTGTTGCGGTTGACGGCCAGATGCGCGCCGGTGGCGTCGTTCACGAACGTCACATCGGTGTCGGCGTCACCGCCGCCGAGGGCGATGCGGTGGGCCGGGTCCTGCTTGCGCCAGGCCGCTGCGCCCTTGACCTTGAAGATCTCCTGGTTGATCCAGCAGCGCTTGCCGTCGATGTACGGGATCACCTCGCCGTGGCCGTCCTTGACGTCGCCGCAGCCACGGATGCCGGTGGTGAACCGGCCGCCGTCGACCATGCTGCGCACGCCGATGGTGTGCGCGGCGTCCACACCGACACCGGAGGACCAGGCCTCGGCCACGGTCTCGGCGGAGGCGGACACGATGTAGACGTCGAAGCCGGCCCGCTTCAGGGTGCGTATCAGGTCCTTCTGCTGGTCGTAGTAGCGGATGTAGCCGGCGAGCTTGTGGGTGCCGACGGTCTGCTCGGTGCCGACGGGCGCGGCGAGGTTCTCGGCGCGGGCCTTCTTGGCGTACGAGGTGAGCGTCGCGGGCCGCAGACCGGCGAACAGCTGGGGCACCCAGGCGTATTCGGGCACCGTACGGCGGTGGTTCCAGTCGCCGGCGAAGGCCTCTGCCCCGCTCATGGTCCTGGCCTCACCGCGGATCTCCATGATCTCGTCGGCGCAGGCGGTCTTCTCGGCGGTGGGCAGCGGGCGGCCGGCCGGGACGTCGGTGCCGCAGGCCTCGGTCAGCGCGCGGTCGGCGGCCTCGGTCAGCCAGGGGCTGGTGTCCCGCCAGTCGGCGGGCCGCAGGATCTTGTCGTGCCGGAGCGCCCAGGCGAGCGTGGCGTCGGAGATGTCGTTCTTGACGACGGTGTTGTCCCAGTCGAAGGCGGCGACGGGGCGCGGGCCGTGGTGCCCCGAGCAGCTGCCGCGCTCGTCGATCATCTTCTGCAGCTTGGCGCGGTTGTGGCCGTACCACTTGATGCTCGTGGAGAGCTGGGGACAGGCGGCGCGCGCCGGGGCCTTTGCGGGGGCGGCGGTGGCGGGCGCGGTGGCCGTGAGCGCCGAGAGGGTGGCGGCCCCTGCCAGTCCCAGGGCGAGGGCGTACCTCTTGGAGCCTGTAGTACCCAATGTGTCCTCCGTGGTGAGGGGCGGGGAGCACGCCGGGACCGGCACACGGTGGTGCCGGTCCCGGTGTGGATGTCGGACTTTACCTTCGGGTCCCGCCGGTTCCGGGGCGGCGGGACGGACGCGTCAGACGGGGGTGACGTAGGCGCCCGCGATACCGCCGTCGACCAGGAACTCGGCGGCGTTGACGAACGAGGAGTCGTCGCTGGCGAGGAAGGCGACGGCGGAGGCGATCTCCTCGGGCTCGGCGAACCGGCCGACGGGGACGTGCACCAGGCGGCGCGCGGCGCGCTCCGGGTCCTTGGCGAACAGCTCCTGGAGAAGCGGGGTGTTGACCGGCCCGGGGCACAGGGCGTTGACCCGGATGCCCTCGCGGGCGAACTGGACGCCCAGTTCGCGGGACATGGACAGCACGCCGCCCTTGGAGGCGGTGTAGCTGATCTGGGAGGTGGCGGCACCCATCACGGCCACGAAGGACGCGGTGTTGATGATGGAGCCGCGGCCCTGGTCGCGCATGTAGGGCAGCGCGTGCTTGCAGCAGAGGTAGACCGAGGTGAGGTTGACCTCCTGGACGCGCTTCCAGGCGTCCAGTCCGGTGGTGAGGATCGAGTCGTCGTCGTCCGGGGAGATCCCGGCGTTGTTGAAGGCGATGTCGACCGAGCCGTAGGTGTCGAAGGCGGTCTTGTAGAGCGCCTCGACCTGGTCGGAGTCGGTCACATCGACCTGGACGAAGAGGCCGCCGACCTCGGCGGCCGCGGCCTTGCCCGCCGTCTCGTCGATGTCGGCGCAGACGACGTTGGCGCCCTCGGAGGCCAGTCGGCGGGCGGTGGCCAGCCCGATGCCGCTGCCGGCACCGGTGATCACGGCGGTACGGCCGACGAGGCGGCGGCACACTGCGGTCTGGTCGGTCACTGGGTCTCCTCTGTGCTGATGAAGATGTTCTTGGTCTCGGTGAAGGCGGTCAGTGCGTCGGGGCCCAGTTCACGGCCGAGGCCGGACTGCTTGAAGCCGCCGAAGGGGGTCCAATAGCGCACTGCGCTGTGGGAGTTGACGGAGAGGTTGCCGGCCGCGACGCCGCGCGAGACCCGCAGGGCACGGCCGACGTCACGGGTCCACAGCGACCCGGCCAGGCCGTAGTCGCCGGCGTTGGCGAGCCGGACGGCGTGGGCCTCGTCCTCGAAGGGCAGGACGACGGCGACCGGGCCGAAGATCTCCTCGACGGCCGTACGGTCGTCGGGGCGGCCCTCCAGGACGGTGGCCGGGTACCAGAAGCCCTTGCCGGCGGGGGCCTCGCCGCGGATGGCGGCCGGGGCGTCCTCGCGGACGTAGGACCGTACCCGCTCGCGCTGGGCGGCGGAGATCAGCGGGCCCATCTGGGTGGGGGGGTCGGCCGGGTCGCCGACGGTGAACGCCTTGACGGCGGGCTCCAGCAGCTCCATGAAGCGGTCGTAGACGGAGCGCTGGACGAGGATGCGGCTGCGGGCGCAGCAGTCCTGGCCGGTGTTGTCGAGGAAGGAGCCGGGGGCGGCGGCCGCGGCGGCTTCGAGGTCGGCGTCGGCGAAGACGATATTGGGGCTCTTGCCGCCGAGTTCGAGGGTGAGCCGCTTGGTCTGCGCCGCGCAGCGGGCGGCGATCTGCCGGCCGGTGGCGGTGGAGCCGGTGAAGACGACCTTGGCGACGCCGGGGTGGTCGACCAGCGCGGTGCCGGTGACCGGTCCCTCGCCGGGCAGGACCTGGAAGAGGCCCTCGGGGAGCCCGGCCTCCAGCGCCAGCTCGGCGAGCTTGAGCGCGGTGAGCGGGGTGGTCTCGGCGGGCTTGAGGAGCACGGCGTTGCCGGCCGCGAGCGCGGGGGCGGTGCCCCAGGCGGCGATCGGCATCGGGAAGTTCCAGGGGGCGATGACGGCGACGACGCCGAGCGGCTCCTGGACGGTGATGTTCAGGCCGCCGGAGACGGGGATCTGGGTGCCGTTCAGGCGCTCCACTCCCCCGGCCGCGTAGTGCAGCAGATCGCGGACGTTGCCCGCTTCCCACCGGGCGTTGCCCAGAGGGTGGCCGGCTTCCTTCAGTTCGAGTTCGGCGAGCGGTGCGATGTGGGCGTCGACGACCTCGGCGAACCGGCGCAGGATGCGGGCCCGGTCGCCGGGTGCCACGGCCGCCCAGGCCTCCTGGGCGGCGGCGGCCCGCCGGACCGCGGCATCGACCTCTTGGGGGGAGGTGGTGGGGACGGTCGCCACCACCTCCTCGGTCGCCGGGTTGAGGATGTGCAGCTCGTGCAGACCAGTGGACACGGTCAGGTTCCTTACATGCGCTCGAAGGAGCGGAAGCGCTCCCAGTCCGTGACGGCGGCGTCGTAGGCGTCCTGCTCGACGCGCGCCATGTGCCGGTAGTGGTCGACGACCTCGTCGCCGAACGCATCCCGGGCGATCGGGCTCTTCTCCCACAGCTCGGCGGCCTCGCGCAGCGTCGTGGGGACGTGAGCGGCGTCGCCGGTGTAGGCGTTGCCCGTGGTCGCCTCGGGGAGTTCCAGCTCGTGCTCGATTCCGTACAGGCCCGCCGCGACCATGCCGGCGACCGCGAGGTAGGGGTTCACATCGCCGCCGGGCAGGCGGTTCTCCAGGCGGTGGGCGCGGCCGTGGCCGACCACCCGCAGGGCGCAGGTGCGGTTGTCGGGGCCCCAGGCGACGGCGGTGGGCGCGAAGGAGCCGGGGCGGAAGCGCTTGTAGGAGTTGATGTTGGGCGCGTAGAGGAGCGTGAAGTCACGCATCGCGGCGACCTGGCCCGCCAGGAAGTGCTGCATGGTCTTCGACATGCCGTACGGGCCGCTGTCGTCGGCCAGCACCGGCCGGCCCTCCGCGTCCTGGAGCGAGAGGTGGATATGACAGGAGTTGCCCTCGCGCTCGTCGTACTTCGCCATGAAGGTGAGCGACATGCCCTCCTGGGCGGCGATCTCCTTGGCACCCGTCTTGTAGATGGAGTGCTGGTCGCAGGTGGTGAGCGCCTCGTCGTAGACGAACACGATCTCGTGCTGGCCGAGGTTGCACTCGCCCTTGGCGGACTCGACGGTCATGCCGGCCGCGCCCATCTCGTTGCGGATCCGGCGCAGCACGGGTTCGACCCGGCCGGTGCCGAGGACCGAGTAGTCGGCGTTGTACTGGTTGGCGGGGTTCATCTGGCGGTAGCCGCGCGACCAGGCGTCTTCGTAGGTGTCCTTGAAGAGCATGAACTCCAGCTCGGTGCCGGCGTGGGCGCTCCAGCCGCGCTCGGCGAGCCGGTCGAGCTGGCGGCGCAGGATCTGCCGCGGGGAGGCGACGACCGGTGAGCCGTCGTGCCAGGCGAGGTCGGCGGTGATCAGCGCGGTGCCGGGGTTCCAGGGGGTGCGGCGCAGGGTGCCGGGGTCGCCGTGCATGGCGAAGTCGCCGTAGCCGCGTTCCCAGGAGGACATCGCGTAGCCCTCGACGGTGTTGAGGTCGACATCGACGGCGAGGAGGTAGTTGCAGCCCTCCGTACCGTGTTCGAGGACGGTGTCGAGGAAGTATCGGGCCGCGAACCGCTTGCCCTGGAGCCTGCCTTGCATATCGGTGAAGGCGAGGACGACAGTGTCGATCTCCCCGGCGTCGACGAGGACCCTGAGCTCCTCGACGGAGAGTGGGGGCGTGCGGTCTGCCACGGTGTTGCCTCCTGTCACTGCATCCGGAGGTCATAAGGTAGGCACACGAACCATTGATTGGGAAGGGGTATCGATGGACGGTGCGGTCGATCGGCTGGCACCCGTGCTGCGGCCGGTGCGGGCGGGCAACGGTTTCGAGGAAGCGCTGGAGCAGATACTCCAGATCGTGCGGCTCGGCCTGGTGCCCCAGGGCGAACGGCTGCCCGCCGAGCGGGAATTGGCCGAACGGCTCCAGATCAGCCGGGTCACCCTGCGCGAGGTGCTCAAGGTGCTCCAGGACGAGGGCCTGGTGGAGAGCCGGCGCGGGCGCTACGGCGGCACGTTCGTACGGGTGCGCACGGAGAACCCGGGCGAGGCCGAGCTGCGGCGCCGGATCGAGAAGATCGACGTCGAGGACACCCTGCGCTTCCGGGAAGTGCTGGAGGTGGGAGCGGCCGGGCTGTGCGCGGCCCACGGGCTGTCCGACGCGCAGAGCGACCGGCTGCGGGCGGCGCTCGCGGCCACCCAGGAGGCGCCGCTCGCCGACTACCGCCGGCGCGACACCCTGCTGCATCTGACCCTCGCGGAGCTGTCCGGCTCACCGTCGCTGGCGGCGCAGTACGCGGCGGTACGGGCGGGCGTCAACGATCTCCTGGACTGCATTCCGCTCCTGGTCCGGAACCTGGAGCATTCGCAGACCCAGCACACCGCACTGGTCGAGGCGGTGCTGGAGGGCGATGCGGACGGTGCCCGCGAAGTGATGCGCGAGCACTGCTGCGGGACGGCGGCGCTGCTGCGGGGCTTCCTGACGGCTCCGTCACCCTGAGCACCCGCCCGGGGACCCTGCGGGTGCGTTCACCATTCTTTTACGTCCAGGTCTTGCGCTGAGGCGACCCGCCAGCAAAGGTATGCGGCTAAACCTTTGCTCGTTATCCCCTCGGCGAGGCAGGAGCGGCTCATGGCCGACAACACGGATTCGCAGACCGCACCGCCCATCGGGCCCGCGGGCGGCACATCGTCCGACGAGACCTATCTGGAGCGGCGGACACTGCGCCGCGGCAGTGCGGGACCCCTGCTGCTGACCGGCCTGGGCGTCGCCTACGTCGTCTCCGGCGACTTCTCGGGATGGAACAACGGTCTGGCGCAGGGCGGCTTCGGCGGCCTGGCGATCGCCGCCGTCCTGATGGGCCTGATGTACACGTGCCTGGTCTTCGCGCTGGCGGAGCTGGCCTCGATCCTGCCGACCGCCGGCGGCGGCTACGGCTTCGCCCGACGCGCCCTGGGCACCTGGGGCGGCTTTCTGACCGGCACCGCGATCCTGATCGAATATGTGCTGGCGCCCGCCGCGATCTCCATCTTCATCGGTGACTACGTCGAATCGCTCGGCCTGTTCGGCCTGCACTCCAGCTGGCCCGTCTATCTCGCCTGCTTCGCGATCTTCATCGGGATCCATCTGTGGGGCGTGGGCGAGGCGCTGCGCTTCAGCCTGATCGTCACCGCCATAGCCGTCGCCGCCGTCGTCGTCTTCGCGATCGCCGCACTGACCGACTTCCATGTGGACACGCTCAACGACATCCCCGTCAAGGCAGGCGCCTTCGGGGCCAACTCCTGGCTGCCGTTCGGCATTCTGGGCATCTGGGCGTCCTTCCCGTTCGGCATGTGGTTCTTCCTCGGCGTCGAGGGCGTACCGCTGGCGGCCGAGGAGACCAAGGACCCGGCCCGCTCCCTGCCCAAGGCGATGGCCGCCGCGATGGGCATCCTGCTGGTGCTGGCGCTGATCACCTTTGTCGCCGCGACCGGGGCGCGCGGCTCGGCGGCGATCCAGTCGGTGGGCGATCCGCTGGTCCAGGCGCTCCAGCCGCACGGCAAGCCGACCACCGTCAGCCGGATCGTCAACTACGCCGGTCTCGCGGGCCTGGTGGCGTCCTTCTTCTCCCTGATCTTCGCCGGTTCGCGCCAGCTGTTCGCGCTCTCCCGGGCCGGCTATCTGCCCCGTTTCCTCTCCCTGACCAGCCGCCGCAAGGCTCCCTACCTGGGGCTGCTGGTGCCCGGTGCGCTGGGCTTCGCACTCGCCGCGGCCACCGGCGACGGTGCCCGGATGCTCAATGTCGCGGTCTTCGGCGCCACGATCTCCTACGCACTGATGGCACTCTCGCACATCGTGCTGCGCCGCCGGGAGCCCGGCCTGCCCCGCCCCTACCGCACCCCCGGCGGCCTGCTGACCTCGTCCGTCGCGTTCGTCCTGGCCTGCTCGGCGCTTGTGGCGACGTTCCTGGTCGACAAGGAAGCCGCCTTCATCGCCCTCGGTGTCTACGCCGTCGCGCTCGCCTACTTCGCCTTCTACTCCCGCCACCGGCTGGTCGCCGCGGCGCCCGAGGAGGAGTTCGCGGCGCTGGCGGCGGCGGAGGCCGAGCTCGAACGCACCTGACCGGTACGCCGGTACACCGGTACGCCGGTACGCCGGTACGCCGGTACGCAGCAACGGCCGGCCGGGGCATCCCGGCCGGCCCCGCCCGTCCCCGCACCGCCCGCCCGCCCCCCACGGAGGACCACACCCCATGTCCCAGCCCCTCATCGGCATCAGCACGTACCAGGAAGAGGCCCGGTGGGGGGTGTGGGCCCTGCCCGCCGCGCTGGTGCCCGCCGGATACCCGAAGCTGGTGCAGCGCTCGGGCGGGCTGGCCGCGCTGCTGCCGCCGGGCGACCCGGCCACGGCCGCCGAGACCGTCGCCCGTCTGGACGGGCTGGTGATCGCCGGCGGCGCGGATGTGGAGCCGGCCCGCTACGGCGCGGAGCCGCACCCCAGGACCGGCCCGCCGGCCCTGGACCGGGACGCCTGGGAACTGGCCCTGATCGAGGCCGCGTTGTCGGGCGGCGTCCCGCTGCTGGGCATCTGCCGCGGGCTCCAGCTGCTGAACGTGGTGCTGGGCGGCACCCTCGTCCAGCACCTCGACGGGCATGCCGGAGCCCCCGGAGTCTTCGACCGGCACGACATCAAGCCGGTCCCCGGGACCCTGCTGGGCCGTACGCTGCCCGAGCCGGTCTCCGTGCCGACGTACCACCACCAGGCCGTGGACCGGCTCGGCCGCGGGCTCCTGGCCTCCGCCTATGCGGAGGACGGCACCATCGAGGCGCTGGAACTCCCGGGCGCGTACGGCTTCACCCTGGCGGTGCAGTGGCACCCCGAGGCCGGGGACGACACCCGGGTGATGGAGGCCCTGGTGGCGGCGGCGCGCGGGACGTCCGCCGGGGAGTGACCGGGACGGGCCCTGGGCCCCGGCGGCCCGCTCAGTGCGCCCCGCGCGTCAGCCCCAGCAGCTGCCGGGCCGGGCCCGCGGGCCGCTGACCGGCGGGCCACACGGCCCGCAGATCGCGGCCGAGCCGCAGCTCGCGCACCGGAATCTCGACCAGCCGGCGAGCGGTCAGCTCCTCACCGACGGCGAGTTCACTGAGGACGGACGGCGCCGCCTCGCTCACCACGGCCGCCTTCACGGCGGTGGTCGAGGCGAGTTCGAGGAGCGGCTCGGCCAGCCCGCCGTGCCGGGCGAGCGCCGCGTCCAGCACCTGGCGGGTCCCCGAGCCCCGCTCGCGCAGGATCAGCGGGGTGGCGGCGAGTTCGGCGGCGGTCAGCTCCGTACGGCGCCGGGCCCAGGGATGGGACGGGGCCGCGACCACCACCAGCCGGTCATGCCCGATGACCGTCCCGTCCAGCCCCGACGGCACCTCCAGCCCCTCCACAAATCCGACGTCCGCCGCGCCCCCCAGCAACCGCTCGGCGACCACGCTGGAGTTGCCCGCGAGCAGCGACACCGCGGTCCCAGGCCGCTGCGCGCGCAGGGCGATCAGCCACCCCGGCAGCAGATACTCGGCGATCGTCATGCTGGCCGCGACCCGCAACCGCGAATCACGCTGCCCCCGCAACGCCTGCGCGCCCGCGTCGAAGGCCTCGGCCGCCTCCACCACCCGCCGCGCCCAGTCCGTCACCAGGGCGCCGGCGTCCGTCAACCGGGAGCCGCGCGGTGAGCGTTCGACCAGCGCCACCCCCAACTGCCGCTCCATCGACCGGATACGGCTGCTGGCGGCGGGCTGGCTGATGCCCCGCGCACGGGCCGCCCGCCCCAGGCTGCCGAGCCGGGCGACGGCGAGCAGCAGCTCCAGCGCACCGAGATCCGGGACCCGGTGCGACAGCGGCACGGCGCCGGGCCCTTCCTCATCACTCATAAGTCCCCCTGCACATAACCCCAGCTTATGCCCTCATAGACACGAGGTCCCTGGTGGCGGGCGTCCCGGGCGACGACGCTGTTCCCATGGCAACTCTCGCGCAAGCACCTTCCCGCCCCGGCGCCGCCGCGGGCCCCGCCGCCGGCCCCGGCGTACCCGCCACCGCAGCCTCGGTCCGCCATCTCGGACCGAACTGGTACGCCGCCGTCATGGGCACCGCGATCGTCGCCAACGCCGGTGCGGTCCTGCCGCTCACCGCACCGGGCCTGCGCACCGCCTACCAGGTCGTCTGGGCACTGTCGGCGCTGATGCTGCTGACGCTGCTGGCCGCCAGAACCGTGCACTGGATCCGCCACGGCGACCAGGCGCGCCGCCATCTGCTCGACCCGGCCGTCGCCCCCTTCTACGGGTGTCTGGCGATGGCGCTGCTGGCGGTGGGCGGCGGCACGCTCGCCGTGGGCCGGGACGTCATCGGGGAGCCGGCCGCGCTGGCCGCCGACGCGGTCCTGTGGACCCTGGGGACCCTCGTCGGCCTCACGGCGGCCGCGGCGATTCCGTATCTGATGGTGACCCGGCACCGCATCGAGACCGGCAGCGCCTCTCCCGTCTGGCTCCTGCCGCTGGTCGCCCCCATGGTCTCGGCGGCGCTGGGCCCGGCCCTGGTGCCGCATCTGCCGGCCGGCCAGTGGCGGGAGGCCCTGCTGTTCACCTGCTATGCCCTGTTCGGCATGTCCCTGCTGGCCACGCTGCTCGTCCTGCCGCTCGTGCTGTCCCGGCTGATCCACCACGGCCCGCTGCCCCTCGCGCTCACCCCCACGCTGTTCCTCGTCCTGGGCCCCCTGGGGCAGTCCACCACCGCGCTGGCCAACCTCGCCCATGCGGCACCGGGTGTCGTGGACGCCTCCTCCGCCCACGCCATGGGGGCCTTCGCGGTGCTCTACGGCGTCCCGGTGACGGGCTTCGCGCTCCTCTGGCTGGCGATCGCGACCGCGATGGTGGTGCGCGCCTTCCGCAACGGCATGGGCTTCGCGATGACCTGGTGGGGCTTCACCTTCCCCCTCGGGACCTGTGTCACGGGCGCGGCGGGCCTGGCCGTGCGCACCGGTCTCGGCGCCTTCGACCGGCTCGCGGTGGGCCTGTTCGCGCTCCTCGTGACCGCCGTGGCGGTGGCCGGCACCCGCACGGCCATCGGCCTGGTCCGCGGCCGTCTCCTGGCACCGCCCCGGCCGGTCACGGCGTAGGGCCTGGCGTCACAGTCCCGTCTGCCTCACAGCGCCTGGCACGCCCGCTCACCGCGCCCCGGCCAAGGCCTGTGCCAGTACGGCCGGGGCGCGCCCCAGTGAGGGCCCGTACCAGGTCAGATACCGGCCGCTGACCAGCGCGGCGGGCAGTCCCGGGAACGCCTCGGGACCGTCCTCGGCGCTGAAGCGATAGGGCTCGTCGGGCAGCACCACGAGGTCGGCGGCACAGGCGCGGAGGGCGTCGAGCGGGATACGGGGGTAGCGGTCGGCATGGTCCGCGTAGAGGTTGCGGACGCCCAGGCGGGCCAGGAGATCACCGGCGAAGGTGTCCCGGCCCAGCACCATCCACGGCCGGCGCCAGACCGGCACCACCGCCGTCCGCCCGGCCGGACGGACCGGGAGGTCCCGCCAGGCGGCCTCGGCGGCGTCCAGCCACTCGGGCCGGGCCAGCCCGCAGCCGTGCACGAGGACCCGCTCCAGCTCCCGGAACGCTTGCGGCAGGGTCCGTACCTCGGTGACCAGCACCGTGATCCCGGCGGCGCGCAACGCGGCGAGATCCGGCTCCCGGTTCTCCTCCTCGTTGGCGATCACGAGGTCGGGGGCGAGGGCGGCGATCCGTTCCGTGTCCGGGTTCTTGGTGCCGCCGATGCGCACGGCATCGAGTCCGGCCGGCTCGCTGCACCAGTCGGTGGCCCCCACCAGCAGGCCGGGCGCGGTGCAGGCGACCGCCTCCGTCAGCGAGGGGACGAGTGAGACCACGCGGCGCGGCGGAGTGCGGCTCATCATGGCGCCAGGGTACGCAATTCACCGCTCGCGACGGGCGGTTGTGCACCATCGGACAATAGCGGGGACAGCCCTCGTCTCCCTAGGATCGACGCGAGTTGATCAAGCATCACCAAGGGAGAACCGAGGGATTTTCTGCATGCACAGCCACCGCCGAAAGGGCACTCTCCTCAGCGTGTTGGCCACGGGTCTCGCACTCGTTTCGCCTTTGGCGCTCAGTGCGCCGGCACAGGCCGCTCCGGTCAAGGGATTCCATTCCAAGTCGGGCGGCACGGGATGCCCGGGCGCCTATGACACTGCGTTCATCTACGTCAAGGGCGCCGCGAAATTCCGGGTCAGCTGGCGGGTCCCGAGCGGAAAAGTGCACACCCAGGAGTACTGGAACGACCCCTCCGGCATCTCGTCCAAGGCCATTCCCACCTGGCGGCACCAGGTCTACTGGAAGGTGACCTCGGTCTGGGGCACGAAGAAGACCCTGGTCAAGGTGTACGGATTCTGCAGCGTGAAGGGAAACCGGTGACTTTCCGCATGAAGAAGAAGATCGCTGCGGTGCTGGCCGCCGCCGGGGCCACGCTGCTCCTCGCCCCGGGCGCCGCGCACGCCACCGAGAAGGAGGGCGGCTACAAGCGCTGTGGCAAGGGCCAGGAAGTCATCATCGTCTCCAAGGCCGTCGGCCACATCGTGCACAAGTTCAAGATCCCGGGTAAGGGGCACCACGTCTGGACCCAGGATTTCGGCCGCAAGAACTATCTGCTCACGGAACGGCCCACCCCGACCGGACTGCGTTCGGTGAAATACCGGATCTATGCGCTGGACGTGCCGGGAAAGTTCGACGGGGCCAAGGTCGAGACCTTCAAGCTCCTGTGCCGCAAGTTCTGAGGCATATCCCGCCGCACCGCCGATCCGTCCGCCTCGCATTCCGTACCGCGGACCGGAAACAGCCGAGCCCCGCCACCGAAACGTTCCGGTGGCGGGGCTCGCCGCGGCGAAGTGGACGCCGGTGAGGATTACTTCACGGGTGCCATCTTGTCGACGATGCCCGGATGGGCATCGATCCACTTCTGGACGCCCTTGTCCTCGTTGCCCTTTCCGGCGGCCTGAATGTCCTTCTCCAGGCTGCCGAGCTCATCGGCGCTCATCTTCCAGTTCTTCAACCAGCCGTTGAACTCCGGGAATTTCTTCGGGAAGCTCTTGTTGCCGATCGTCTTGATCTGGTTGTTGGCGCCCCAGGTGCCCTGCGGGTCCTTGAGCTTGGTGAGGTCGTACTTGCTGTACGCCCAGTGCGGGGACCACAGGACCACCGCGATGGGCTCCTTCTTGTCGTAGGCCCGCTCCAGCTCGGTGAGCATGGCGCTGGTCCCGGCCTCGGTGACGTCGAAGCCGTCCAAGCCGTAGGCGGGCGACACCACGCTCTTGAGGCGCTTCATCTCGCCGGTGCCCGGCTCGATTCCGATGATCTTGCCGCCGAAGGTGTCCTTGTGCTTGCGCAGATCGTCCAGGGTCTTCACACCCTTGACGTAGGACGGTACGGCGATCTCCAGGGAGGTCTTGTCGTACCAGGCCCCGACGTCGACCAGATCGTCTTTGTACTTGTCCCAGTACTGCTTCTGCGCCACCGGAAGCCAGGCGTCGGTTTCGACATCGATCTGCCCCGTCGACAGTCCGGTCCACATCGGCCCGACATCGAGGTTCTGGAGCTTCGGCCGGTAGCCCCGCTTCTCCAGAATGTTCTTCCAGAGGTACGTCGTGGCAATGCCCTCGTCCCACGCCGGGAAGCCCATGGTCGGGGTCTTGCCCGCGTCCTTGCCCTTGGCGTAGGCGGCCTTGGCGGACGGCGCCAGCTTGTTGACCAGCCCCGGGTGCTGCTTGAGCCAGGCGCGCACGCCCTCCTGCTCATGCCCCGTACCGGCGTTCTTGACCTCGCTCTCGAGGCTGGTGAGCTGCTTCTCGTCGAGGTGGAACTTCTTCATCCAGCCCGCGACCTGGGGCTCGTCGTGGGAGAAGCCCTTGCGGCCCAGCATGTGCAGGCTGTCCCCGGACCCGAACGAGCCCTTGGGGTCCTTGAGCTTGGTCAGCTTGTACTTGTCGTAGGCCCAGTGCGGCGACCACAGCGTGACGGCGATCGGCTTCTTGTCGTGGATCGAGCGGTCCAGCTCGGTGAGCATGGACGAGGTGCTCGACTCCATGACCTTGTACTCGCCGCCCAGGCCGTAGTCCTTGAGGACCTTGTCCTTGAGGATCTTCATCTCGCCCGCGCCGGGCTCGATGCCGACGATCTTCCCGCCGAACGTGCCGCCCTTGCCCTTGAGGTCGTCCAGGGTCTTGACGTCCTTCATGTAGGACGGGACCGCGATCTCCAGGGAGGTCTTGTCGTACCAGGCGCCCAGGTCCTCGAGCTTGTCCTTGTACTTCTTCCAGTACTCCGCGTGGGTCGTCGGCAGCCAGGCGTTGGTCTGCACGTCGATGTCACCACGGGCCTGGCCGGTGAAGAGCGGGCCGGCATCCAGGGCCTGGACCTTGGGCTTGTACCCGCGCTGTTCGAGGATTTCCTTCCACAGGAACGTCGTGGCCTTGCCCTCGTCCCAGTTGACGTAGCCGAGGCTGACCGGCCGGCCGTTGCCGTCGGTGCCCGCCGCGCCACCGCTCTCCTTGCCGGCGAAGCTCATCCCTCCGGCGATGAGCGCGAGCACCACCACCGCGACCGTCGCGACAGAGGTCGCGGGCTTCCAGTGGAGGAACTTCAGGCCGCCGAGCGCGGCCTGCGCCTTCGCCAGCGCGCGCCGGCCGAGCGGGGAGACCCGCTGGTTGAGCGCACTGGTCATCCGGTCCAGGTACACCGCGAGGATGACGACCGCGAGACCGCCCTCCGCGCCCAGCTTCACATCGACCGAGCTGAGCGAGAGGTAGACGGTGCCGCCGAGACCGGCGCCGCCGACCATGCCCGCGATGACGACCATGGACAGCGCCAGCATGATGACCTGGTTGATACCGGCCATGATCGTCGGCAGGGCCAGCGGCAGCTGTACGCGGAAGAGCGTGCGCCGGGGATGGGTGCCGAACGCGTCGGCGGCCTCGACCAGTTCGCCGTCGACCTGCCGGATGCCCAGTTCGGTCATGCGGACCGCGGGCGGCATGGAGAAGACGATGGTCGACACGATGCCGGGGACGGCACCGAGGCCGAAGAAGAGGATGCCGGGGATCAGGTAGACCATCGCGGGCATCGTCTGCATCAGGTCCAGGACCGGACGCACCGCCCCGCTGACGGCACGGTTGCGGGCCGCCCAGACACCGAGCGGTACGGCGACCGCGATGGTGATGATGCAGGCCACGAGCACCAGCGAGAGCGACTGCATGGTCTGGTGCCACTGCTCGATCGAATCGATCAAGGCGAAGCCGAGGAAGGTCAGCACAGCGGCCGGCAGACCGCGCAGCCACCAGGCGATCACCGCGAAGATGCCCGTCAGGAGCAGCGGTTCGGGGCCGGAGAGGACCGTGAGGATGCCGTCGTAGAAGCCCCCCAGCACGGTCGTGACGAAGTGGAAGAGCCACTCGGCATGGTCCCGCAGCCATTCGACCAGGCTGTCGGCCCAACTGCCTATCGGAATCCTAGGCACCGGCGCTCACCTTGTCCTCGGGGTCGTGGTCCGTGGGCGCGTTGCCGGACGTCTGCTCGGAGGTCTCGTCCGCGGGCGTCTTGTCCGCGGATATCCCGTCGCCCGAGGTCTTGGCCTCGGCCTGGACGGGAACGGCCGGGGCCGGGTCCTGCGCCGCGGATTCGCCGAGGACGGCGAGCAGCCGCTCGGCCGTCACAGCGCCGACCAGTTCGCCCTTCTCATCGGTCACGGCGACCGGAACGGTGCTGGTCGAGCAGGGCGTGAACAGCTCGACCAGCGGGGTGTCGACACCGACCGTGGCAGGTGCGGCGGCCCGGAACTCCGCCGCAGTGGCGAGCTTCTTGCCCTCCGGGGTCGTGGCGCCGAGCACGGTCCCGACCTCGGCCATGATCGCGCCCGCGGTCAGTACCCGCGTACGGTCCACGTCCTGGGTGAAGGAGGCGACATAGTCGTTGGCCGGCGTGACGAGGATGTCCTCGGCGCTGCCGATCTGGACGATCCGGCCGTCGCGCATCACAGCGATCTTGTCGCCGAGCCGCATGGCCTCGTTCAGGTCGTGGGTGATGAAGACGATGGTCTTCTTCAGCGCCTTCTGGAGCTCCAGCAGCTGGTCCTGCATATCGCGGCGGATCAGCGGGTCGAGCGCGCTGAAGGACTCGTCCATCAGCAGCAGGTCGGCATTGGTGGCCAGCGCACGGGCCAGGCCCACGCGCTGCTGCATCCCGCCGGACAGCTCGTCGGGCCAGGACTTCTCCCAGCCCTTGAGCCCGGTGAGTTCGAGCGCTTCGGTGGCGCGCTTCGTACGCTCGGCGCGCGGTACACCCTGCACTTCGAGGCCGTAGGCGGCGTTCTCCAGCACACTGCGGTGCGGGAAGAGCGCGAAGTGCTGGAAGACCATGGAGATCTTCTCGGAGCGGACCTTGCGCAACTCCTTGTCGCTGAGCGAGGTGAGGTCCTGGCCGTCGAACCGGACGGTTCCCGACGTCGGCTCCAGCAGCCCGTTGAGCGTGCGCAGCAGGGTGGACTTGCCGGACCCGGACAGACCCATGACGACGAATATCTGGCCCTCGTCCACCTCGATCGACGCGTCGATCACCGCAGCGGTGGTGCCTTCGGCCCGCAGGTCCTCCCGGCTGGCGCCGGCTTCGAGCTTGCGGACCGCGTCCTCGGGTCGTCTGCCGAACACCTTGTACAGGTGCTCGGCTTGCAGCCTGGACACATATGCCTCTCTTGTCGAACCAGTGACGACCTGCCACCCCCGTAGCCAGGTCGTGGAGTGGCGCGGGTTCCGCCCGCCTTTACCGGTCGAAAAGTTGAATTTCGATCGGGTCCACTCCGGCTGCGCGCCTGCCCTTCTTTATGCGGCTCAAACAAGACGGTGATTCACCTCACATCCGCGTGACGTATGGGGCATACGGCAAGATGCGGGATGTGACTCGACGCCTGATGCTCCTCGACACCGCCTCTCTCTACTTCCGCGCCTATTTCGGGGTACCGGAATCAGTCAAAGCCCCGGACGGCACCCCGGTGAACGCGGTGCGCGGCCTGCTGGACTTCATCGCCCGGCTCGTCCAGGACCACCACCCCGACGACCTGGTCGCCTGCATGGACTTCGACTGGCGCCCCCAGTGGCGGGTCGACCTGATCCCCTCGTACAAGGCACACCGGGTCGCCGAGGAATCCCCGGCCGGATCCGCGGAGCCCGACGAGGAGGAGATCCCCGACACCCTCTCGCCCCAGGTCCCGGTCATCGAGGACGTCCTGGACGCCCTGGGCATCGCCCGTATCGGGGCGGCCGGCTACGAGGCCGACGACATCATCGGCACCCTGACCGCACAGGCCAAGGGCCCGGTGGACATCGTCACCGGCGACCGCGACCTCTTCCAGCTCGTCGACGACCGGCGCGGCATCCGCATCCTGTATCCGCTCAAGGGCGTCGGCACCCTCCAGATCACCGATGAGGCGCTGCTGCGCGAGAAGTACGGCGTGGACGGCCCCGGCTACGTCGATCTGGCGCTGCTGCGCGGCGACCCCAGCGACGGCCTGCCCGGCGTCCCGGGCATCGGCGAGAAGACGGCCGCGAAACTGCTGGACGCCTACGGCAACTTGGCGGGCATCATGGCCGCCGCCGAGGACCCCGCTTCGAAGGTGACCCCCGCCCAGCGCAAGCGGCTGCTGGAGGCCCGCCCGTATGTCGCGGTCGCCCCGAAGGTCGTGAAGGTGGCCACCGACGTGGCCGTCCCGGCCGTCGACCACACCCTGCCGAACGAACCGGCCGACCCCGTGCGGCTGGAAGCGCTGGCCGACCAGTGGGGCCTCGGCGGCGCATTGCAGCGCCTGCTCCTCACGCTCCGCCGATGACCTGTTAGGTTAGGTATACCTAATAAGTATCGCATCAGGGGAGATCGCCGTGGCAGCTGAGCGTCCGTCCCGCAAGAAGCCCACCCTGCACCGCGCCCGGGTGCAGCGCACCGAGCAGCTCACCCCGCACATGGTCCGCGTGGTGCTGGGCGGTGAGGGGCTGGGGGAGTTCACGGCGGGCGAGTTCTCCGACCACTACGTCAAGCTGGTCTTTCCGCTGCCCGGCGTGCAGTACCCCGAGCCGTTCGACATCGCGCAGATCCGCGCCGAGTTCCCCCGCAACCGCTGGCCCAGGACCCGTACGTACACCGTCCGGGCCTGGGACCCCACCACCCGCGAGCTGACCGTGGACTTCGTGGTGCACGGCGACGAGGGCGTGGCCGGACCGTGGGCGGCCGCGGCGAAGCCGGGCGAGGAGATCTTCCTTCTCGGTCCGGGCGGCGCCTACGTCCCGGAGGCCGGCGCCGACTGGCATCTGCTGGCGGGCGACGAGAGCGCACTGCCGGCCATCGCCGCATCCCTGGCCCGGATGCCCGCGGGCGTACCGGTGCACGCCTTCATCGAGGTGGCGGGCCCGGAGGAACGCCAGGAGCTGGAGGTACCGGCCGGCGCCGGGATCCGCTGGCTGTACCGCGGGGCCGCACCGGTCGGCCGCGAACTGGTCGCCGCCGTACGGGCGCTGGAGTTCCCGGCCGGCCGGGTCCAGGCGTTCGTGCACGGCGAGGCGGGGTTCGTGAAGGAGCTGCGGCGCCTGCTCCGCGTCGAGCGCGACATCCCCCGCGAGGCCCTGTCCATCTCCGGCTACTGGCGCACAGGCCACGACGAGGACGGCTGGCAGGCCGCCAAGCGCGACTGGAACCAGCAGGTCGAGGCCGAGCAGGAGTCCGCGACGGCGACGGCCTCCTGACCCGGCGGTACGACCCGGCCGGCCCTTCTACGGCGGGACCCTCGCGGGCCCGCAGGCCCGCAGGCCCGCAGGCCCGTAGGCCCGTAGGCCCGTAGGCCCGTAGGCCCGTAGGCCCGCAGGCCCGGGTCACGATCTCGGCGGTGGAAGGGGCCCGCGCTACGGCGTATGGCAGACCGCTTCGATGTTGTTGCCGTCGGGGTCACGGACGAAGGCCCCGTAGTACGACGCGTGGTACTGGGGCCACAGCCGTGGCGCGTGCAGGGACTCGGCGCCGGCCGCAACGGCCGCGGCGTGGAAGGCGTCGACGGCCGCGCGGCCGTCCGCGGCGAAGGCGAGGTGCACCTCGCGGGCCGGGCCGTCGTCGGTGGCAGGGACGAGCCAGAGGGTGTGTCCGGTGGTGCCGAAGCTGATGAACTCGCCGAATTCCTTGGTCCGTTGCCCCCCGAGCGGGGCGAGGACACGGTCGTAGAACTCCGCACTCGCCGCCACATTGCTGACCTGGATCGCGATGTGATCAATCATGCCGTCAGCCTTCCACCGGCTCCGGGGGTCTGTCGCGGCGATTACCGCCAGGAGCCCCGTCGGGCGCCCCGTCGAAGAGCCCGTCGGCATCCCCGTCCGGGCACGCGGACCGGAGCGCCGGCCGGCTCAGTCGTGGTGGAAGACCTCCCGCATCGGTGTCCACCACTCCCCCGGTACGGCGCCCTCGGTCTGCTCCTGGCAGGGATCGGTGAGCTGCCACCACCGCCGGGTCACCGGGTCGGCCGCCATCCGGGCCATGTCGGCGGCGTAGTCCTCCCCGACGTACTCGGCATACGAGAACAGCACATCGCCCTCGAGGAAGATCGAGTAGTTGCGGAGATGGCAGGCGGTGATCATCGCCAGCACCTCGGGCCAGACCTCCGCATGCAGCCGCAGATACTCCTCGCGGTGTTCCGGGCGCAAGGTGATGAGCCTGCCGAGGCGCCGTACCGGGGTGGCGCCCTCGTCGCGTGTCGCACACATGGCGGAAGCCTTCCCCACCACCCCGGCGGCCGCACCCTGCCGCCCCGGACCGCCGCGAAGTCGTCCTGCCGTTGCGGGAATTGGTTGACGGCGCAGGCATCTGCCTGTTCCACTGACCCCATGCGTCCTCAGCAGCGGCTGGTCACCCGCGACCACATCGACTTCGGTCGAGTGTGGTCGGCCTCCTGTTGCCGCTGACTTCTTCGTAGCGCAGTACATCCCCCTCCGCCGTACGGCCATCCCGTACGCCCGCATGCCCCACGCGCATGCCCACGAGCGCACGACCTACGAGAAGACGAGGCCATCACCATGCCTGTCGAGTTCCTCGGCATTGCCGCGACCAACGACGGTTCCGAAGTCACCCCCCGTTCCGGCGCTTCCTTCGACAAGGCCTACACGCTGAAACTGGCCCGTGCCCACGAGGAGTACGGCTGGGACCGGGTGCTGTTCGCCTACGGTTCCGGCTCCCCCGACCCCTCCCCGGCCGCGGCCTATGTCGCGGCCCGCACCGAGACCCTTCAGATCCTGGTGGCGCACCGCCCCAACGTCTCCTATCCGACGTTCGCCGCGAAGACCTTCGCGACGCTGGACCGGATCAGCGACGGCCGGCTCGCGGTCCACTTCATCACCGGCGGCAACGACCACGAGCAGGGCCGCGAGGGCGACACCCTCACCAAGGACGAGCGCTACGACCGCACCCGCGAATACATCCGCCTCGTCAAGAAGATCTGGACCACCCACGAGCCCTTCGACCACGAGGGCACCCACTACCGCTTCCGTGACTTCGTCTCGGACACCTTCCCCGTCCAGCAGCCGCACCCCCAGGTGTCGTTCGGAGGTTCCTCGGCGGCGGCGTACGCGGCGGGCGGCGCCGAGGCGGACATCTACTGCCTGTGGGGCGAGCCGCTGGCACAGACCGCCGAGCAGATCGCCTCGGTGCGGGCCGCGGCGCGGGCGGCCGGCCGCAGCGACGTGCCCAGGATCCAGGTCGCGTTCCGGCCGGTCATCGCGCCCACGGAGGAGCTGGCCTGGGAGAAGGCCCACCGCACCCTGGAGCGGATCAGGGCACGCAAGGCGGGCGGCCCGCTCAGCCGCCGGCATCCGCTGACGAACCCGCAGAACGCCGGGTCACAGCGGCTGCTGGCGGTGGCCGCCGAGGGCGAGCGGCACGACCGGGCACTGTGGACCCCGACCGCCGCGGAGACCGGCGGCGCGGGCAACTCCACGGCCCTGGTCGGCACGCCGGAGACCGTCGCCGAGGCCCTGCTCGACTACTACGACCTGGGCGTGGACATCCTCTCCGCGCGCGGCTACGACCTGCTCGACGACGCCATCGACTTCGGCCGGTATGTCATCCCGATCGTGCGCGAGGAGGTCGCCAAGCGCGACGCGGAGCGGGCGGCCACCGGCGGCCGGCAGGCGTTGTCACCCGCCGCCGCCCGTTAGGCGACAGCAGTCGGCGCCGCACCCCCGCCGGACGGGGGTGCGGCGCCGTACCGCTCAGGCCGGAACCGGCCGCTGCCGCTCAGCCCACCGACGAATACGCCACCACGCCGCGCAGCACACCGTCCATGGACTTACGGGCGGTACGCGCGACCGTGCCGCCGGGCGGGGCCGCCGCCGCGATCTGGCCGAGGACATCGATCAGCTGCTTGCACCAGCGGACGAAGTCACCGGCGGGCATCTCGGCCTCGCGGAGCACCTCGTCGAGGCCGAAGCCGGAGGCCCAGCGGTACGCGGCCCAGGCGAAGCCGAGGTCCGGCTCGCGCTGTCCGACGCCCTCCGCCTGGTTGATCTTGTGGTCCTCCTCCAGGGCGTCCAGCCGGCCCCAGATACGCACCATCTCGCCCAGCGCGTCCCTGGCCTTGCCGGCCGGCAGCTTGGGCGCCACCGCATCGTCCGCCTGCCGCGCCTCGTACACCAGCGCCGAGGCACAGGCCGCCAGCTCCGCCGGGCCGAGGCCCTCCCAGACGCCCTCGCGCAGACACTCGCTCGCCAGCAGATCCAGCTCGCCGTAGAGCCGGGCCAGCCGGCGGCCCTCGTCGGTGACCGTGTCGCCTTCGAGGTAGTCCAGCTCGGTCAGCAGTGCGCAGATCCGGTCGAAGGTGCGGGCGATGGTGTTTGTCCGCCCCTCGATCCGGCGCTCCAACTGGCGGGTGTCGCGCAGCAGTCGGTGATAGCGCTCCGCCCAGCGGGCGTGGTCCTCACGCTCGGCACAGCCATGGCAGGGGTGCGCCCTGATCTCCGTACGCAGCCGGGCGATCTCCCGGTCGTCGGCCGCCTCCGAGCGCGGCTTGCGATGCCGCGACGGGACGACATGACCGGCCTTCGTCCGCAGCGCGGACGCCAGATCGCGGCGCGACTGCGGGCTGCGGGCGTTGAAGGACTTGGGGATCCGCATCCGGTCCAGCGCCTCGACCGGCACCGGGAAGTCGATCGACGCCAGCCGCTTGACCTGACGCTCGGCGGTCAGCACCAGCGGCCGCGGCCCGTCCTGCGGATCGAAGCCGCGATGGCCGTTCGTCCGCCCCGAGGGCATACCGGGGTCGAGGACCAGCGCCAGGCCCGCGTACTTGCCGGTCGGCACATGGATGACATCGCCGGGCTTCAGCTTCTCCAGCGCCGCCGCGGCCGCCACCCGCCGCTGCGCCGCGCCCTGCTTGGCCAGCTCCGTCTCCCGCTCCTTCAACTCCCGCCGCAGCCGGGAGTACTCCTCGAAGTCGCCGAGGTGGCAGGTCATCGAGCCGCGGTAGCCCTCCAGCCCCTCCTCGTTCTTCTGCACCTGCCGCGAGATCCCGACCACCGACTTGTCGGCCTGGAACTGCGCGAAGGACATCTCCAGCAGCTCCCGCGAACGGTGCCTGCCGAACTGGGAGACGAGGTTGACCGCCATGTTGTACGACGGCTTGAAGGAGGACCGCAGCGGATACGTACGGGTCCCGGCGAGCCCGGCCAGCGCGCCCGGGTTCATCCCCCGCTGCCACAGCACCACCGCATGGCCCTCGATGTCGATCCCGCGGCGCCCGGCGCGGCCGGTCAGCTGGGTGTACTCGCCGGGAGTGATGTCGGCGTGCTGCTCACCGTTCCACTTCACGAGCTTTTCCAACACCACGGAACGCGCGGGCATGTTGATGCCCAGCGCCAGCGTCTCGGTGGCGAAGACGGCCTTGACCAGGCCCTTCACGAACAGCTCCTCGACGACCTCCTTGAACGTCGGCAGCATGCCGGCGTGATGCGCCGCGATGCCCCGCTCCAGGCCCTCCAACCACTCGTAGTAGCCCAGCACATGGAGGTCGTCGTCCGGGATGCCGGCCGTCCGCGCCTCCACTATGCGACGGACCTGCTCGCGGCCCTCCTGGTCGTTGAGCCGCAGGCCCGAATACAGGCACTGCTGGACGGCGGACTCGCAGCCTGCGCGGCTGAAGATGAAGGTGATCGCGGGCAGCAGGCCCTCGTTGTCGAGGCGGTCGATGACCTCCGGGCGGCTCGGCGTCCAGATCCGGGCACGCTGGCGCCGCTCACGCTCGCGGTCCGCCTCGCGCAGATTGCGGCCCCGGCGCTTGTCCCGGCCGAACGTCGGCCGGCTGTTCTCCATGCGCGCCAGCCGCTCCAGATCGGGATTGACCTCGCGGCGGCCGCCGCTCTGCCCGTCCCGCTCCTCGAACAGGTCGTATATCCGGCGGCCCGCGAGGACGTGCTGCCACAGCGGCACCGGCCGGTGCTCGGAGACGATCACGGCGGTGTCGCCACGGACCGTGTCCAGCCAGTCACCGAACTCCTCGGCGTTGGAGACGGTGGCCGACAGTGACACCAGCGTCACCGACTCGGGGAGATGGATGATCACCTCTTCCCAGACGGCACCGCGGAAGCGGTCGGAGAGGTAGTGCACCTCGTCCATGACCACATAGCCGAGCCCGACCAGCGACTGCGAGCCGGAATAGAGCATGTTCCGCAGTACTTCGGTGGTCATCACGACCACCGGAGCCTCGGAGTTGACGCTGTTGTCGCCGGTCAGCAGACCGACCTTGTCGGCGCCGTAACGCTTGACCAGGTCCTGGTACTTCTGGTTGGACAGCGCCTTGATGGGCGTGGTGTAGAAGCATTTTCGGCCCTGCTCCAGGGCCAGGTGGACGGCGAATTCGCCGACGATCGTCTTTCCGGATCCGGTGGGGGCCGCGACCAGCACGCCCTTGCCGGCCTCCAGGGCCTGGCACGCCTCGACCTGGAACGGATCCAGGCCAAAGTCGTACATTTCTCGGAAAGGGGCGAGTGCGGTGGCCTGCTCGGCCGCCCGGAGCTTGGCGGCGGCATAGCGTTCAGCAGGGGACATGTCCTCGGTCATCGTGCTTACGAGCCTACCGGCCACCTCTGACAACGACCGATCATTATGGGCAGCCTTTGCCCGCCCCCCTTCGGTCCCGGAACGCCGGGGCGCCCGTGCACGAGGGAGCGGGGCGGCGGGGCACCGGGGTGGAACGAATTCGCTGTCATGATCACAGAGATCCCCTACGATCATCTTGATCATCCCGTGCATCCGCGGGATCTTTCAGCGGCGCCTCACGACCAGAGACGTCCCCGACGGGCATCAAGTACTGCTGAGCCTGTGTCAGCCGGGGTAGACCCGGCGGGCGGATCACGGTGAAGGGGGAGGCTCCACAGGAGCCTCCCCCTTCCGCGGTCCCTCGGCCTCACACGGCCGCCTCCGCGAGCCGTGCCGAGCCGGGCCGCCAGGGCCCGGCCCGCCGGCCTCGTCAGGTGACGTCGTCGAAGCTGCCGCGCCTCGTGTCGCCGTCTCCGCTCGCCTTCTCCGGCAACGCCGCCGTCGCCGCCACCGGCTCGATCTCGCCGATCTCCGCAGGCGTCAGATCGAGGTCGGAGGCCTCGTCGTCGGCCGGCTCCGCCGCGAGCCGTCGCCGCCGTCGGGCATCGTTGGCCAGCGCGATCCCGACGGCGCCGAAGTACAGCACGGTGATCGGGACGGCCAGGGCAAGCATGGTCAGCGGGTCCGTACTCGGTGTCGCGATCGCCGCGAAGACCGTGATGCCCATGACCATCGCCCGCCACCAGCCGAGCATGCGTTTGGCGGTGATGACGCCGGCGAAGTTCAGCATGACCAGGAGCAGAGGCAGCTCGAAGGACAGGCCGAAGACGATGACCATCCGGGCGATGAGGTCGAGCAGCTTGTCCAGCGTGAGGAGGTTGCCGATACCGGCCGGCGTGAAGGCGATGAGGACGTCCGCCGTGGTGGGCAGCACCCGGTACGCGAAGTAGCCGCCGGCCACGAACAGCGGAAACCCCACGCCGACGAAGCTGAGCGTGTACTTCTTCTCGTTGCGGTGCAGCCCCGGGGCGAGGAAGGCCCAGAGCTGGTAGAGCCAGACCGGCGCCGACAGGATGAGACCGGCGACCAGGGAGACCTTCAGCGCGAGAGTGAAGGGGCCGAGCAGGTCCATCATCACGATGCTGGCGCATCGCGACCCCTTCTCCTGCTTGGCGAGGTCGGTGAAGAGTGAGTTGCAGCCCACCGACTGCAACACCGGCTTCGTGAAGAAGTTGATGATCTCTTCGTAGAAGAAGGCCGCGACGACCGTCGCGACGACAATGGCCAGCAAGCCCTTGGCGAGCCGGTTGCGGAGCTCACGCAGGTGCTCCACGAGGGGCATGCGCCCCTCGGGGTCTTTCGCCTTCTGTTGTTTGTTGGGGGCAGACTTGAGCAACCCACGTCCTCATCTCATGCGACGGGCAGTGGACGCGCCACTGCCACAGTCAAGCCCTGGATTCAGCGCTGCACGCTGTGATCGTTCTCGGCAACCGGCCGAGCACCGTTCACGTCACCAGGCGCCGCCTTGATCGTCCGGGTCGCACTCTGCGAGTCGGGGTTCGGCGGGTCGGAGGGGGCTTCCTGCTTCTGGCCGCCCTCGGACTTCATCGCCTTCGCCTCGCTCTTGAGGATGCGGGCGGACTTGCCGAGCGAGCGCGCCATGTCGGGCAGCTTCTTGGCGCCGAACAGCAGGACGACGACGACGAGAATGAGAATGATCTCGGGAGCGCCGATCTTTCCGAACAACATAAGCGTCTACCTTCTCACCGAGGCGGCTGGGGATGGAGCTACCTGACTTGGCCGGACATCCGTCCGCCCGCCGTGCTAGCAGCGATCGTAACGCTCACGGGTAAACGCTGGGCAACCCCTGTGCGCACTCCGAGTAGCGGGCCGCGCCTCACGCTCGGCCCTGCGGAACAGCCTACCGTCCACACGTACGAGGGCTTTGGCCCGTCACGCCCGCTACTCCGTTTCCCGCCGATGCGCCGATGCGGCCAATGGAGCCGCGGCCCGCTCCAGGTCCTCGGCGGCTCGCTGGATCCGCTCCGACGTCGCTCCGACCTGGCGGGCAAGCCGTCGTACTTCGGCGAAGACGCGGACGGCGAGGGCACCGAGCACGGCGATCCCGACGAAGCCGAGGGCGATTGCGATCATGGGCCAGAGCATGGGGCGAGCCTATCGGTCAGCCCGTGTGCAGCCGCAGCGTGCGGACCCCGCCGCCGGTGAGCAGCTCGATGATCCGCTCGCCGGCCGGTTTGCGCACCGCACGGCGGCAGTCGGGGCAGGTGAAGGAGTAGAAGGTGGTGCGGCTGCTGCCGCCGATCGCCAGCCGGAAGGCCTCCGAGGCCAGCTCGAAGCGGCCCCGGCAGTCCGGGCAGGCCGCTTTGAAGACCACCGGAGCGCTCATGCCCGCCAGGGCGGTGGTCGCCCTCGTGGACGTCATCCTTCGCTGCCTCCTCCTTCTCCCTGCGCGACACGACGCGAGCCGCGCGCCGCCCGGTCCGCCGCGCTCACTCGCCGTACGCCGCGAGCGCCTGGTCGGCGGCCTGCCGCGCACTGTCCGCGAGGGCCTGCGGCGCCACGATCCGGCCGTCGCGGCCCAGTCGCAGCGCCAGCCGCCGCAGCGAGGCCGGGTCGGGGGTGCGCAGCGTGATGCGCAGTCCGCCGTCGGGGAGTTCCTCGGCGCTGTCGTGCGGGTAGTACTCGGCGACCCAGCGGCCGCCGGGCCCGACCTCGATGGACACCTCGGGGTCCTCGGCCGCGGGCTGTACCAGCCCCTCCGACAGATCGCGCAGCTCGACCGGCGGCGGATCGGCGGGCGCGTCCAGCAGCTTGATCTCGGCGACCCGGTCGAGACGGAAGGTGCGCCGGGCCTCCGAGAGCCGGCACCACGCCTCCATATAGGTGTGTCCGACGGCGAAGAGCCGGATCGGGTCGACCTCGCGCTCGGTCAGCTCGTCACGGGCCGGGGAGTAGTAGCGCAGCCACAGCCGGCGCCGCTCGGCGATGGCGCGGTCCACATCGGCGAACACCCCGCCCTCGGACTCGAAGGTCACCGACAGCCGGGCACTGGCGCCGGCCGCCTCACCGGCCGCCGCCTCCAGCTTCGCGGTGGCGCGCAGCAGCGCCTGCCGGTCGCCCTCGCGCAGCCCGGGGAGGGTGGCCACCGCACGGGCCGCGACGAGCAGGGCGGTCGCCTCGTCGGCGGCCAGCCGCAGCGGCTCGGCGACATCGTCGGGGTTGTGCCACCAGATGCGGTCGCCGTCGGTGTCGATGTCCAGGAGGTCGCCGCCGCGGAAGCTCGTACCGCACATCGGCAGGATGTCGAGGTCGGTGATCAGCTCGTCCTCGGTGATGCCGAAGGCGCGGGCGACGTCGCCGACGCGGGCACCGGGGCGCTCGCGCAGATAGGTCACCAGGGACAGCATCCGGCGGGTCTGGTCGATCGCGTTCGTCGCCATGGGTCTCGTATCCCTCTCAGCCCTTGGCCACGGCGCGCAGCCGGTCGATGACCTCGGCGCGCAGTTCCGCGGGTTCCAGTACGACCACGTCGGGCCCGAACTCCACCAGCCAGGCGTCGAGTCCGTGGCCGTTGGGAATCTCCAGCTCGTCCCAGCCGTCGCCCAGGTCGCGAACGGTGAGCGCACGGGCGCGCAGCGGATAGCCGTGCTCGGCGCGGAGCCTGATCCGTGCGGTGCCGGTGGCGGTCTCCCCGGCCCAGCTCTCGACGGTCTCGCGGACGGTGACGTGATCGGGCACCGGAGCGGTGAACGCCCCTTGCCGGGAACGGACCTTGCCGGTGATCCGGGAGAGCCGGAAGACCCGCTCCGCCTGGCGCTCGCGGTCCCAGCCGGCCACGTACCAATGACCCCGCCAGCATTCGAGGATCCATGGTTCGACCTGCCGCTGCTCCGGGTGGGCGGCGTTCGACTTGCGGTAGTCGAAGACGACGGGGCGGCGGTCGCGGCAGGCCAGCATCAGCGGCTCGAAGGCGGCCTCATGGGCCGGGATACGGGGCTCCAGGGCGCTGTGCGGCTGCCCGGCGTCATAGTCCGCGCCGTCGCCGGCCAGCGGCATACCGGCCGCGCGCAGCTTCTGGAGCGCGCCGCTGGCGGCGCCCGCCAGCCGGGCCTGCTGCCAGATCTTCGCGGCCAGCCCCAGGGCGGCGGCCTCCTCGGCGTCCAGCGTGATCGGGGGCAGGCGGTTGCTGTCGCGGCGGGCGAGATAGCCGATGTCGCCCTCGATACCCTCGACGGTCTCGATGACCAGGCCGAGCTCGCGCAGATCGTCCTTGTCGCGCTCGAACATGCGGTTGAACGAGTCGTCGCTGCCCGCCTCGATATAGGCCTCGATGGAGGACCTGAGCTCCCGCTTGGTCAGCGGGCGTCGTGTCCCCAGCAGGCACAGCGCCAGGTTCATCAGCCGCTCGGCCTTGGCAATCGCCATCGACGCCCTTTCTCGTTGAACTCCCGATCGTTGACCGTACCGCTCGGGGAGGTCAGGGCAAAAGCCGGAGGGCCCGCGCCATCGCGGCGCGGGCCCTCGGACACGTCAGCAGCGGTCGCGCGCGGCGACCGGCACCGGTCTCAGACGGAGACCAGGTCGCAGACGAAGATCAGCGTCTCGCCCGGGGCGATCCGGCCGCCGCCGGCACCGCGGTCGCCGTACGCCAGGTGCGCGGGGATGGTCAGCCGGCGGCGGCCGCCGACCTTCATGCCCTGCACGCCCTGGTCCCAGCCGGCGATGACCTGGCCGGCGCCCAGCTGGAACTGGAGCGGCTTGCCGCGGTTCCAGCTCGCGTCGAACTCCTCGCCGGTGCTGAACGACACGCCGACATAGTGGACGGAGACGGTGTCCCCGGCCTTGGCGACCGGCCCGTCGCCCTCCGTCAGGTCCACGATCTCGAGCTCGGTGGGAGCCGGGCCCTCAGGAAAGTCGATCTCGGGCTTGTCGATGCTCACGAATGTGCTCCTACTTACGAATCTTTACGATTACTGCCTCAGTCTCGCAGATCAACGTCAGCTGACGTTGAGGACATCCACGGAGAAGGCAAGATCCGATCCGATGGACTTCTGCTGCTCCGGGGTCAGCTTGCTCTTGGGCACCACGATCAGCACCCGGCTGCCGGCCTTCTTGCCCTTGAGGCCTTCCTGCCAGCCCGGCAGCTGCGCGATGGGCACCTCCTGCGCCCCGGACTGCCCCGGCGCCCAGGTGTCGGCGATCACCTTGCCGTCCTTCCAGGTGACCACCGTGTAGTTGGCACGCACGGTGGCCTTGCTGCCGATCTTCGCGCCCTTGCCCTCGATGATCGTCTCGCTCTCGATGTCCTTCGGGGCGTCCTGGCCCTTGGGGATGGTGATCTTCGGCGCCTTGTCGTTGATGTCGGTGCCCACCTTGGGCAGCTCGGCGTTGTCCTGCGCGACCGGCTTGCCCTCGATCTTGTTCGGCATGACCTTCTTGAGGTCCACGACGAAGACCAGCGTGGAGTTCGCCGGAATCTTCTGCTGCGCCTGCGCGCCGTAGCCCTTGTCCGGCGGGATCACCAACTCGACGCGGCTGCCGAGCTTCTGACCCACCAGACCCTCGTCCCAGCCCTTGATGACCTTGCCGCTGCCGATCTCGAAGGTGGCCGGCGCACCACGGTCCCAGCTGTTGTCGAAGGCGGAGCCGCTCCAGGTCTGGCCGAGGTAGTTGGCATTGAGGGCGTCGCCCTTCTTCACCACCGGGCCGTTGCCCTTCTTCAGCACCTTGACCTGAAGTTTCTTGGGCGGGTCGCCTTCGCCCTTTGCCACCTTGGGCTTGGCATCCGCCTGCCCGCTCACCGCCGGCACTGAGCCGGCCTTGGGTGAGTCGTCATTGCCGCAGGCCGCTGCGGAGACGAGAAACAGGGGCACGGCGATCAGGGCTGCGATTCGGCGTCGGCGCACGTAAATCCCTCAAGACGGGCTGCGATCAAAGTGAATGGACTGGGCCACTCTAACCACGCCACGCAACAGTGGCGGGGTCCATGTCACATGGGCCCCGCCACTGTTGCACTCGACCGGCACCCTCACCGGCCCCACACGCCTCGGACACCGCCACCCGAACGGGTCGGATTTCCCGCCGTGGACCCACGACGGAATCCGCCCGGACGCGGTGCACCGCACCCTCACCGGAATCGGCTCACATGCCGGCGATCAGCTTCTCCACCCGGTCGTCCACCGAACGGAACGGGTCCTTGCACAGGACCGTGCGCTGCGCCTGGTCATTCAGCTTGAGATGCACCCAGTCGACCGTGAAATCACGGCGCTGCTCCTGTGCCCGGCGAATGAAGTCGCCGCGCAGCCTGGCGCGAGTGGTCTGCGGCGGCACCGACTTGCCCTCGAAGATCTTCAAGTCGTTACAGATCCGCGCCGCTTGCCCCTTCCGCTCCAGGAGGTAGTACAGCCCTCGGCGGCGGTGGATGTCGTGATACGCGAGGTCTATCTGCGCCACCCGGGGGTGGGACATGGTGATGTTGTTCTTTGTGCGGTACCGCTCGATGAGCTGATGTTTCATCACCCAGTCGATCTCGGTCGAGATGCGGTCGAGCTCCTCGTCCCTGATCGCCTCGAGCGTCCGGCCCCACAGTTCCAGGACCCGCTCGACGGTGCCCGTACGGATTCCGCGGCGGTCGCAGAAATCCACGGCCTTCTCGTAGTACTCCTGCTGGACTTCGAGCGCCGATGCCTCGCGCCCGCTGGCCAGCCGCACCTTGCGCTGGCCCGTGATGTCGTGACTGACCTCGCGGATGGCCCGGATCGGGTTCTCCAGCGTCAGATCCCGCATGACCGTGCCCGCCTCGATCATGCGCAGGACGAGGTCGGTGGCCCCGACCTTCAGCATCATGGTCGTCTCGGACATATTGGAGTCACCGACGATGACATGCAGCCGGCGGTACCGCTCGGCATCCGCATGCGGTTCGTCGCGGGTATTGATGATCGGCCGGGAACGGGTCGTCGCCGAGGAGACGCCCTCCCAGATGTGCTCCGCACGCTGGCTGACGCAGTAGACGGCGCCCCGCGGAGTCTGCAGCACCTTGCCCGCGCCGCACAGCAGCTGACGGGTGACGAGGAACGGAATGAGGATGTCCGCGAGCCGGGAGAACTCACCATGGCGGGCGACGAGATAATTCTCGTGGCACCCGTAGGAGTTTCCCGCCGAATCGGTGTTGTTCTTGAAGAGATACACGTCGCCCGCGATTCCCTCCTCATGCAGGCGGCGTTCGGCGTCGACGAGCAGGCCTTCGAGAATACGCTCGCCGGCCTTGTCGTGAGTGACCAGTTCGGTCACGTTGTCGCACTCGGGAGTTGCATATTCCGGGTGCGAACCCACGTCCAAGTACAGGCGGGCGCCGTTCCGCAGGAAGACATTGCTGCTGCGGCCCCATGACACGACACGGCGGAAGAGGTACCGCGCCACTTCGTCAGGCGACAGTCGGCGCTGTCCCCTGAACGTGCACGTGACGCCGTACTCGTTCTCCAGCCCGAAAATGCGGCGGTCCATGACTGAACATTACGCCTGACGGCCTGCTCTGAAACCGGGTTCGACAGCCCCGTTTCGATCATTTTCCGCCGGGACCGCATCTGCCGTACGCGGCACGGGATCCCCGAGGAATCGCTTCGTCGACAAAAGGACGAGCAGCGCGGCGAGCCCACCGGCTCCGGCCACCGCGAAACCCGCCACCGCGCCGCCGCTCCCCACGGCCGGACCCACCACCGAAGCGCCCACCGCCGACCCGACACCGAACGTCGTCACCAGCCAGGAAAACGCCTCCGTCACGGTGCCCTGGGGCGCATGCCGGTCCACCACCACGAACGCACAGGCCAGCGCCGGCGCCAGGAACACCCCCGCGACACCCGTCAACGCCGTCATCCCCACGACACCCGGCACCAGCACCAGCGGCAGATAGCCCAGTGCCAGCAGGGCGGTCAGCAGCCGCAGCCGGCCCTCCGGCCGCCCCGGCCACTCGCGCGCGCCGTAGACGAGGCCGCCGGCCAGCGCGCCGACACCCAGCGAGGACAGCAGCAGGCTGGAGACCATCCCCCCGCCGTGCTCGTCGGCGTAAGCGACCGCCGCGACCGCGATCGACCCCAGCGCCAGCCCCACGAAGAAGAACGCGCCGATCAGCACCAGCATCCCGGCCGAGCGCAACGCACCCAGCCAGTGCGCCTCCCGCGGACCGCTGCGCCACTGCCGGGACGGCTCGGAGACGACCACGGAGAGTGCGCCGAGCACCCCGAGCAGGTTGATCACCAGCAGCGCCACCCCCTCCGACCAGGCCGCCACGCACAGCGTCACCAGCAAGGGCCCCACCGCGAACATGACTTCCTGCGCCACCGCGTCCAGCGCATAGGCGGCATGCACCCGGTCCGCGCGCTTGAGGACCCCGGGCCACAGCGCCCGCAGGCCGCCCTCCAGTGGCGGGGTGAAGAAGCCGGCGATCACCATGGCGACGTAGGCGAGCCACAGCACATCCAGGCCGACGACCGCCAGCAGCGTCATACCGAGCGCGGAGAGCACCGAGGCGGGCAGCATCACCCGCGGCTGGCCGAAGAGGTCCACCGCCCGCCCCAGCAGTGGCTGGCCGACGGCATTGCAGACGCCGTAGACCGCGGAGAGCGCGCCGGCCAGGGCGTAGCTGCCGCCCTCGGCGCGGATGAAGAGAACCACCGCCAGCGCGGCGGTGGCGTTCGGCAGCCTGCCGACCAGCGTCCCCACCAGGAGCCTGGCCGCGTGCCGGGTTCTGAGCAGCTCCGCATATCCCGCGGCCATCCCTGCCCCTTTCCCGCCCGGAGCGGACGGACGTGATACGTATAACCTTCGCCGTTATACGTATCATGACCCCCACCCCAGGTCCACCCCGCAACGGCGACGCGAGGAGCGATACCCCAGGTGACCAGCAACGAGACCACCCCCCTCGGCAGGCGCCCGGCCGGCGGCCGCACCACCAGCCGGGACGTGGCCCGCGCCGCGGGAGTCTCCCAGGCCGCCGTCTCGCTCGTCCTGGGCGACAAATGGCGCGGCCGGGTCTCGCCCGCCAAGGCCGAGGCGGTCCGCATCGCCGCCCGCCAGTTGGACTACCGCCCCAACCTCGCCGCCCGCAGTCTGCGGATGGGCCGCACCCGCACCGCCCTGCTGGTCGTCCCCGCCCTGACCACCGAATTCTTCGCCCGCGTCTACACCGGCGCGGCCCGGATCGCCGCCGCCCACGACTTCGGAGTCGTCCTCTACCCCTCCCCCGAAGGCATCGGCCCCGCCCGCGACCCCTTCGGCTCCGCCTCGGCCACCCTGGACGGCGTCATCGCCTCCTCCATGGCCGCCGAGGCCCTCACCGCACTCCGGGACGCGGACCTGCCGCTGGTCATGCTGGACAGCGACCCCGACGACGACCGGGCCACCGCCACCGTCAACCTGGACATCGCCGACGGCGCGCGCCAGTTGACCACCCATCTGACAGCGCTCGGCCACCGCCGCATCACCCACCTCGCGGCCGATGTGCACTCCTGGACCTTCGATCTGCGCGCCCGCGCCGTCACCGCAGCATGCGACGGCGTCCCCGGCATGCTGCTGCGCCGCCAACCGGCCGCCCTCGGTGTCGACGCCGGGCTGCACGCCGCACACGCCGCCCTGACCGCCCCCGGCCCCCGCCCCACGGCGCTGCTCTGCGACGACGACATCATCGCCGCGGGCGCCTGCAAGGCCGTACGCCGGCTGGGCCTGCGGGTCCCCGAGGACGTCTCCGTCACCGGCTTCGACGACCTGGCCCTGGCCGTCGCCGTCGAGCCGGAGCTGACGACCGTACGACTGCCCGCCGAGGAATTCGGCGAGGCCGGCATGCGGGCCCTGATGAGCGTGCTCGACGGCCGCCCCGCCGAGGCCCCCGCCCTGCCGGTCGAACTGATCAGCCGCGGCTCCACCGCCCCGCCCCCGGACGCCCCCGAAAACGCCGCGCGCCCCGGCGGGCAGTGACCCACCGGGGCGCGCGACAGGGGCACCCGCCCCACAGCGTTACGTCAGAGCAGAGGCTCCCCTTCGGGGCCGTCCTCGCCCGAAGCGCCCTTGCCCTTGGTTCCCTTGCCCTTGGAGCCCTTGTCCCCGGCGCCCTCGGCGGCGGCCCCGGACTCCCCGGCACCGGCATCCGCATCGGCGTCCGCCGCCGCGTCCCCGGCATCCGCCCCGCCGCTCTCGTCCAGCAGCCGGGAGAGCTGCCGCCCCAGGATCCGCTTGAACTTGCGCTGCTGCGGGCGCGTACGGTCCAGCGTCGCGACCTCCAGCTGCTCGGCGGTCAGCGTGCGCTCACCGCCGTTGTTGTCCCGGGAGAGCGAATCCAACGCCAGCTTGAGCGCCTCGGCCAGCGTCATACCGTCGCGGTGACGCTGGTCGAGGTAGCTGCTGATCTGGTCGGCGTTGCCACCGACCGCCACCGAGCCGTGCTCGTCGACGATCGAGCCGTCATGCGGCAGCCGGTAGATCTGGTCGTCCTCGGGAGCGGCACCGACCTCGGCGACGATCAGCTCGACCTCGTACGGCTTCTCGGCGGCGCTGGAGAAAATCGTGCCGAGCGTCTGGGCATAGACATTCGCCAGGCCCCGCGCGGTCACGTCCTCACGGTCGTAGGTGTAGCCCCGCAGATCGGCGTAGCGCACACCGCCGATCCGCAGATTCTCGAACTCGTTGTACTTGCCGACCGCCGCAAAGGCGATCCGGTCATAAATCTCGCTGACCTTGTGCAGGGCGCGGGAGGGATTCTCGGCGACGAATACCACGCCGTCGGTGTATTGCAGCACCACGACACTACGGCCGCGGGCGATGCCCTTGCGGGCGTACTCGGCGCGATCGGCCATGGCCTGCTGGGGTGAGACATAGAACGGCGTCGACACCGGCTATCCGTCCCTTCCTGTCAAAAGGTCTCGCAGTGGCTGGGGGCTCCCCCGGCGGGGCCGGGGGAGCATTACGGAACATCCGTCCCGTCAGAGCAGCGCGGCGCGCGGGCCGTCGGGCTGTTCGAGGCGGCGCTCGTGCACGGCACGGGCGATCTCCGAGACCTCGTCGTCGGTGAGCTTCTTGAAGCCGTCTTCGGTGATCACCGTGACGATGGGGTAGATCTTCCGCGCCATATCGGGCCCGCCGGTCGCCGAGTCGTCGTCGGCGGCGTCATAGAGCGCCTGGACGACGGCGGTGGCGGCCTGATTCTCCGTGAAATCTTCCCGGAAGAGCTTCTTCAGCGCGCTGCGCGCAAAGACCGAGCCGGAACCCGTCGCCGCGAAACCGTGCTCCTCCGACCGCCCGCCGGTCACGTCGTACGAGAAGATACGGCCCTTGTCGCGGTCGAGGTCATAGCCGGCGAACAACGGCACCACGGCCAGGCCCTGCATGGCCATTCCCAGATTGCTGCGAATCATCGTCGACAGACGATTCGCCTTGCCCTCCAAGGAGAGTTGGGCACCCTCGACCTTTTCGAAGTGCTCCAGCTCCAGCTGGAAGAGCTTGACCATCTCCACCGCGAGGCCTGCCGTGCCCGCGATGCCGACCGCCGAATACTCGTCGGCCGGGAAAACCTTCTCGATATCACGCTGCGCGATGACATTGCCCATTGTCGCCCGCCGGTCACCGGCGAGCACCACGCCCTGCGGGAACGCCGCGGCAACGATCGTCGTGCCGTGCGGCGCCTCGATGGCGCCCTGCACCGGCGGCAACGGGCGGTTGCTGGGCAGCAGACCGGGCGAGTGCTCGCCGAGGAAATCCATGAACGACGAGGATCCAGGCGTCAGGAAGGCAGCCGGTAGACGCCCGGTGCTTCGAGTATTGGCTTCCACACGTTTCCTTCCAGATATGCGATGGCCCTGCGCATGGCGTCGGGTCATCCCTCAACTTGCCGAGTGCCGAATTGCAGTTGAAGCACAGTACGCCTCGGACCTTACCCGTATCGTGGTCGTGATCCACATGCCTCGGGCCCGGCTCAAGACAGATCGCCAGATACCGAACTGTGCCTTGATCATCGCGTCCCGCTCGGCCACGGTGAGGCCGTAGTGGCGCTTGAGGTGACTCTCCCGGTTCCGTTCCGCCCTGCACGGCCGGCAATAACTCGCCCAACCGTCCGACGACGACTTGTTGCGCTCCCACTGGTCATGCGTTTTCACTTCACGACACTGCGGACACCGCTTGGACCCCCGAGGCACGGGGACGTTCTCGCGGGCCGTCCGCCCCTTGGCCGCCTGACGCTGCCGGCAGTACTCCGCGGAGCACTCCCGGCAGTACGCCTGAAGGCCGTCTCGCGTCGACTTGTTACTGGAGAAGGCGGCTGTCGGCAGTGCCCGCTCGCACCGCGAACAGCATTTCGGTCCCCCCGAGCCAGCCATGTCCGCTTCGGGGCCTATTGTCCACCTTTCTGAACAAATGACCGCACGAAGTCCTCTGCGTTCTCCTCGAGAACATCGTCGATCTCGTCCAGCACCGAGTCCACGTCGTCCGACAACTTTTCCTGGCGTTCCTTGAGGTCTTCCGAGGCCTCCGCGTCCTGCGTCTGCTCCTCGACCTCTTCGGTGGAACGCGTGGCCTTTGCCTGTCCGCCGCCGCTGTCCTTGGTCGCCATGTCCCTCACCCCGCTCGGTTCGCCCCGCTCGATGTGACCTTCAAGATCCGACCCTACAAGCAGGGTCCGACATCGGCCCTGCACTTGCTGCAACGCCCGGGAGTCACCTCGATGATTCCCGCCCCACGACGATTTCAGCCGTGAATCGGCTGTGCATCCCGGCAAATTCTGTCGTGCACCTGCCGAAACTCAGCGGCCGGACAGCGTCCTCACCAGCTCCTCTGCGGTCCGACAGCGGTCAAGGAGCTCCTTGACGTGCTTACGGGTCCCCCGCAGCGGCTCCAGTGTGGGAACCCGTTGCAGGGAGTCACGACCGGGCAGGTCGAAGATGACCGAATCCCAGGAAGCGGCCGCGACATCGTCCGCGTACTGCTCCAGGCAGCGGCCGCGGAAATAGGCCCTGGTGTCCTCTGGAGGCTTCTGCTCGGCCCGCTCGACCTGTGGCTCGTCCAGAAGGCGCTGCATCTTGCCGCGTGCCGCCAGACGGTTGTACAGGCCCTTGTCGGGCCGTACGTCGGCGTACTGGAGGTCGATGAGGTGCAGCCGCGCCGCGTCCCAGTCCAGGCCGTCGCGGCGCCGGTAGCCCTCCATCAGCTCGCGCTTGGCGACCCAGTCCAGCTCGCCGGACAGGCTCATCGGATCGTTCTCCAGCCGGCCGAGCACGTCCTCCCACCTGGTCAGGACGTCCTTGGTCTGGTCGTCCGCATCCGCTCCGTAACGGTCCTCGACGTATTTGCGGGCCAGCTCGAAGTACTCCATCTGGAGCTGTACGGCGGTGAGCGTGCGGCCGCTGCGGAGCGTGATCAGGTGTTGCAGAGTGGGGTCGTGCGAGACCTGGTGGAGGGTGCGGACGGGCTGGTCGACGGCCAGGTCGACGGCGATGAAGCCGTCCTCGATCATGGAGAGCACCAGGGAGGTGGTGCCCAGCTTCAGATACGTCGAGATCTCGGAGAGGTTCGCGTCCCCGATGATCACGTGGAGCCGGCGGTACTTCTCCGCGTCCGCGTGCGGTTCGTCGCGGGTGTTGATGATGGGCCGTTTGAGGGTCGTCTCCAGGCCGACCTCCACCTCGAAGTAGTCGGCGCGCTGGCTGAGCTGGAAGCCGTGCTCATGGCCGTCCTGGCCGATACCGACCCGGCCGGCGCCGGTGACCACCTGGCGGGAGACGAAGAACGGCGTCAGGTGCCGCACGATGTCCGAGAAGGGGGTCTCCCGCTTCATCAGGTAGTTCTCGTGCGTGCCGTACGAGGCGCCCTTGTTGTCGGTGTTGTTCTTGTAGAGGTGGATGGGCTGGGCGCCGGGGACCTGGGCGGCCCGTTCGGCGGCCTCGGCCATGATCCGCTCGCCGGCCTTGTCCCAGAGCACGGCGTCCCGCGGATTGGTGACCTCGGGGGCGCTGTATTCGGGGTGGGCATGGTCGACGTAGAGCCTGGCGCCGTTCGTGAGGATCACGTTCGCCAGGCCGATGTCCTCGTCCGTGAGCTGGCTGGCGTCCGCATTTTCGCGTGCGAGGTCGAAGCCGCGGGCGTCCCGCAGCGGGTTCTCCTCCTCGAAATCCCAGCGGGCACGGCGTGCCCGGTGCATCGCGGCCGCGTAGGCGTTGACGACCTGGGACGAGGTGAGCATGGCATTGGCGTTCGGGTGGCCGGGGACGGAGATCCCGTACTCCGTCTCGATTCCCATTACTCGCCGTACGGTCATGCGGCCCTCCTTGCCCGGCGGCGCCCCCTGATGGGGTCGGCGCTCAAGTACCGCTGTGCTTCCGGTCCGTGTGCGTGCCCCACGCCCGCACAGCGTGACGCAGCGGTACCGACGAGCCTAGAACGCCTTAGCGGCGCTGGGGAGATCATTACAGTCATTGCTCCAGTCCGGTTTTTCCTGGTCCACCGCGCCCTTATGGGGTGCGGCTCTGGCGCCCCCGGAAAAGCATCCGGCTGCGGACGCCCCGTGCAGGACATCCGCAGCCGGAGAGCGGTGTTACAGGTATTGGCCGGTATTCGCCACCGTGTCGATGGAGCGACCGGTGTCCGCGCCCTGCTTTCCGGTGACGAGCGTGCGGATGTATACGATCCGCTCGCCCTTCTTTCCGGAGATCCGGGCCCAGTCGTCCGGGTTGGTGGTGTTGGGCAGGTCCTCGTTCTCCTTGAACTCGTCCACGCATGCCTGGAGGAGGTGGGAGACCCGAAGCCCCTTCTGATTGTGTTCGAGGAAGGCCTTGATGGCCATCTTCTTTGCGCGTCCTACGATGTTTTCGATCATCGCACCGGAGTTGAAGTCCTTGAAGTAGAGGACTTCCTTGTCACCATTGGCGTAGGTGACCTCCAGGAAGCGATTTTCCTCGGATTCCGCATACATCTGCTCGACGACGGATTGAATCATTCCGCTTACTGCGGCCTTCCGCGAGTCGCCGTGTTCGGCGAGGTCGTCGGAGTGCAGCGGGAGCCTTTCGGTGAGGTACTTCGAGAAGATGTCCTTGGCGGCTTCCGCGTCCGGACGCTCGATCTTGATTTTCACGTCGAGGCGGCCCGGGCGCAGGATCGCCGGGTCGATCATGTCCTCACGGTTCGAGGCACCGATCACGATCACGTTTTCGAGGCCCTCGACACCGTCGATCTCGGAGAGCAGCTGCGGGACGATGGTGTTCTCCACGTCCGAGCTGACGCCGGATCCCCGGGTGCGGAAGAGGGAGTCCATCTCGTCGAAGAAGACGATGACGGGGGTGCCCTCGCTCGCCTTTTCCCTGGCGCGCTGGAAGACCAGCCGGATGTGCCGCTCCGTCTCACCGACGTACTTGTTGAGCAGCTCGGGGCCCTTGATGTTGAGGAAGAAGCTCTTCCCCGCGGGCTGCCCGGTCACCTCGGCGACCTTCTTGGCGAGAGAGTTGGCGACCGCCTTGGCGATGAGAGTCTTGCCGCAGCCCGGCGGGCCGTAGAGCAAGACGCCCTTGGGCGGGCGGAGTTCGTGCTCCTTGAAGAGGTCGGGGTAGAGGTACGGAAGCTCGACCGCATCCCGGATCAGTTCGATCTGGCCGCCCAGACCGCCGATCTTGGTGTAGTCGATGTCCGGGACCTCTTCGAGGACGAGTTCCTCGACCTCGCTCTTCGGGATGACTTCGTAGACGTAGCCGGAACGGGGTTCGAGCAGCAGGGCGTCGCCGGGGCGGATGGTGATGTCCAGCAGCGGCTCGGCGAGCCTCACCACCCGTTCCTCGTCGGTGTGCCCGATCACCAGGGCGCGCTCGCCGTCCTCGAGGATCTCCTTGAGGGTGACGATGTCGCCGGCGCTCTCGTACGCCATGGCCTCGACCACGTTGAGCGCTTCATTGAGCATGACCTCTTGGCCGCGCCTGAGGTCCTCGGTCTCCACGCTGGGACTGACATTCACCCGGAGTTTTCTGCCTCCGGTGAAAATGTCGACGGTGTCGTCCTCGTTCGCCTGCAGGAAGACACCGAAGCCGGCCGGCGGCTGCGCGAGCCGGTCGACCTCCTCTTTGAGCGCGACGATCTGGTCGCGGGCCTCGCGGAGAGTATTGGCGAGACGCTCGTTCTGCGCCGAGACGCCGGCCAGGTTGGTCTGCAGCTCGACGATCCGCTCTTCGAGAATCCTCGTGTGACGCGGAGAGTCGGCGAGCTTGCGTCGCAGGACGGCGATCTCCTGCTCGAGATAGGCAACCTGACCGGCGGGATCTTCAGACCCTCGCCCCGGCCGGATGCCGCGGTTGATGTCGTCGTCGTGGGCTGCCACGGTCCTCACCTCCTCCAAGGAGCTGGACGCTTCCTGACCCTACCTGGGCCGGTGCAGGTTGAAACCCCTAGATCGAAAAGACTGTCGGGGCGTGTCCGATCTTCACCCTTGCGCACGTCCTCACGCCAAGGGAATACCCACCCAACAACATCGGAAAGCGAGCGGTTGTATCGTCGAGTCGGTCAACACCCGTCAGGGCTGGCGCCACTTAGGCAAAAACGGTTCACGTACGCAGGAACGGCAGGCGAGATGACCGCACAGGACGAAGCCCCAGAGCTGGAAGTATGGATCGACCAGGATCTGTGCACCGGGGACGGCATCTGTGCGCAGTACGCGCCGGAGGTCTTCGAGCTCGACATCGACGGGCTGGCTTATGTGAAGAGCGGCGACGACGAGCTGCTCCAGGACAAGGGCGCGACAACGCCCGTCCCGCTGAAACTGCTCGATGACGTGCGGGACTCCGCGAAGGAGTGCCCCGGGGACTGCATCCACGTCCGCCGCGTCAAGGACCTCGTCGAGGTCTACGGCCCGGACGCGGAGTAGCCGGCGCGGCGCGGAACGCATCGGCCGGCCACATCATGTGACGGGTCACACACGCCTGGTGCCCATCGCGGCGGGGAGTTCGCTCTGAACGAACTTCCCGCCCTTCCATTGCCACTTGACGCTCTTGTGCACGTCCGGGCAGCAGCGCGGAACGTCGAGCGTGGAGTAGCCCAGGATTGCCGCTGAGATCGCGCCATCCTTGATGGTGAGGGTTTGGACGCTGCGCTGCCGGGCGGGCGCGAGGAGTGTCGCCACGATCCGGGGTGCGGCCTTGGGGTCGGACGGCTGCGCGAGGACGTAGACGCCGCTGGGGGGCGTGCCGGTCCCGCTGTGGCAGCGGACCACCGCGACCGTCTCGGTCGTCCCGTCGCCGTCGAGGTCGCCCGAGGCCTTCTTCACCACGTCGAGGCGGTTGGGGCCGCAGTCGACCGGAAAGGTCACCTTGTCCGGGTCGGGGGCGGCCGCGGAGCGGTGCCCGGCCGCAGCGGCGGCGGGGGAGGTCGTGGCCTTGGCGTCGGGGGGCTGGACGAGGGACGCGGCCGCGACGACCGCCGAGATGGCGGTGGCGGTGGCGAGCCAGTGCATGGGGCGCGGCTGGGTGTGCAAAAGGTCCTGGCCTGCCATGGGCTGCACGCGGGGTAACTCCTGTGAAGTGCTGTACCGGTGGGAGTGCCCAGCATCGTTCCACAGGAGGATGCGCCAAGGAACCGGCCGGGCCGGAGTTTTCCGTGCAGATCCGGTGGTGGAAACGAAGGAGCGCCGCCGGCGGTTCCCGGTGGGGAACTCGTCGGCGGCGCCCAGTGGTTCGGTGGCCGGTTCCGGACGGTCAGCCGCGCTCGGCCGAGCCGCCTCCGGAGGCAGCTGCCTGGTCCTTGCCGGGCCCTGTGTAGTCCTCGCCGTAGGCGCCCTTGGCGGGGCGGCGGCGGCGCAGCGGGGGCTCGACGCCGTCGGCGAGGCGGCGGGCGGTCAGCAGGAAGCCGGTGTGGCCGATCATGCGGTGGTCGGGGCGGACGGCGAGGCCCTCGACGTGCCAGGTGCGGACCATGGTTTCCCAGGCCGACGGCTCGTTGAAGGTGCCGTGTTCGCGGATCGCCTCGACGGTGCGGGCCATCTGCGTCGTCGTCGCGACGTAGGCGCAGAGGATGCCGCCGGGGACCAGGGCCTTGGAGACGGCCTCCAGGCACTCCCAGGGGGCGAGCATGTCGAGGATGACGCGGTCGACGTCGGTGTCGGAGAGGTTGTCCTGGAGGTCACCGACGGTGAGCGTCCACGCGGGGTGCGGGCCGCCGAAGTAGCGCTCGACGTTCTGCGTGGCGATCTCGGCGAAGTCGGCGCGGCGCTCGTAGGAGTGCAGCATGCCGTCGTCGCCGATGGCGCGCAGCAGGAAGCTGCTGAGCGAGCCGGAGCCCACACCGGCCTCGACGACGCGGGCGCCGGGGAAGATGTCGGCCATCGCCAGGATCTGCCCCGCGTCCTTGGGGTAGACCACGGCGGCACCGCGGGGCATGGACAGGACATAGTCGGGGAGCAGCGGGCGCAGCGCGAGGTAGGCGACGTTCCCGGTGGTACGGACAACGCTGCCCTCGGGAGCACCGATCAGCTCGTCGTGGGGGAAGGCTCCCTTGTGGGTGTGGAAGCTTTTTCCCTCTTCGAGCGTGAAGGTGTAGTGGCGTCCCTTGGGATCGGTGAGCTGGACCTGGTCCCCGACCTTGAAGGGCCCGCGACGGCGGGCGGCACCGGTCGGTTCGGACATGTGACCAGCCTACCGGCCCGTTGAGGCCCCGCCGACCAGTGGGCCGTAGGGGCGAGTGAGCCGAAGGGGGCGCGGCGACTCCGGCTTCGGCGCCCCCGGCGGCGAACCGACCCTGATCAAGCAGGCTTACGGGCCATGGCGGAGACGAAGGCCCGCTCGACGTCGGCGGTGGACAGCACGCCGTAGATCTCGCCGGTCTCCTCGACGACGAGGTATTCGGTGGCGGGGGTGGCGCGCAGGTACTCCAGGAGGTCTTCTCCCGCGAGTTCGGCCGAGACCCGCATGCCTTCCTTGAGTTCCTGGGCGAGGGTGCCCACGGGGACCCAGGGGCGGCGGTGGTCGGGGACCCCGACGATGGCGGCCTCGCGGACGAGGGCGGTGGGGGTGCCCTGGCGGTCGACGACGACCAGGGCGCGGGCGCCGGCGTCGTTGGCGCGGCGCAGCGCCTCGGAGAGCGGGGTGTCGGTCTCGACGGGGACGGCGCGCCGGGTCAGGGTGCGGGCGCTGAGGTCGGGGAGGCGTTCCCGTAGCCGGGCCATGCGCAGGCTGTTGCCGGCGCCGGTCCAGATGATGGCGGCGAGGATCGCGGCGAGCAGGGCGTCGGTGAGCGAGTCGGCGCCGCCGATCTCGGGCCGGGCGTTGCCGAGGGCGCCGGTATGGGTGAGCAGCGGCAGTCCGATGAGGACGGTGACGGCGAGCGCGCGGCCGACCCAGGCGGCGGCGATGGTGCCGCTCATGGGCTTGCCGGTGATCTTCCAGACGAGGGCGCGCAGCATCCGGCCGCCGTCCAGGGGCAGGCCGGGCAGCAGGTTGAAGATCGCCACGATGAGGTTGGAGATCATCAGGCCGGCGACCAGGACGCCGGGGACCGTGTCGGGCTCGACCAGCTGCATAGCGGCGTAGAAGACCCCGGCGAGGGCGAGGGAGAGCAGCGGGCCGACGAAGGCGAGGACGAATTCCCTGCCGGGGGTCTCGGTCTCCTTCTCGATCTCCGAGACGCCGCCGAAGAACTGGAGCTGGATGCGGCGTACGGGGAGCTTGAAGCGGAGCGCGGCAACGGTGTGGGCCAGCTCGTGGACCAGGACCGAGGCGTAGAAGGCGACCGCGAAGAAGAGCGACACGAGGTAGCGGGCGGCGCCCAGCTCGGGCAGTACGCGCTCCAGCTGCCCGCCGAAGACCCAGGTGATCAGGGCGGCGACGAGGAACCAGCTGGGGGCGACGTAGACGGGCACGCCGAAGGGGCGGCCCATCAGGATGCCGCCGCCGCTGCCCCTCCTCTTGCCCGGCGGAGGTGTCCTGGGCTCCTTGCTGGGCTCGGGCGGCTCGGGCGGCTGGGACCGCACGGACTCCTCGGGGTCCTGCGACTTCCCGCTCTCGTCCACGGCGTCCCCTCATCGAATACGGCTTTCGCCCCTGCTCGGCCTGATATCTCGACAGGCAGGGCGCAGGGGTCCGGCCTCGATGGTATGCGGAGCGCCCCGGCCTGATCCGCTGCGGGGCCCTTGCGCGGTGACCCGTCCGCGCTTGTCAGTGGCGGGCCGTAGGGTTTTGTGGCATGGGATGGAGCACGGAGCAGGCCGAGGCGGGCACGCAGAGTGGGCAAGGCGGGTCCGGCAGGGAGACTGCCGGGGCGGAGGCGCGGGGCGCGGAGGGGGCGCGGGCGCCGGTGGCGCTGTCGCCGTCGCGGGCGAGCGATTTCATGCAGTGTCCGCTGCTGTACCGCTTCCGGGTGATCGACAGACTCCCGGAGAAGCCGAGCGCGGCGGCGACGCGCGGCACGGTCGTGCATGCGGTGCTGGAGCGGCTCTTCGACGCTCCGGCGGCGGAGCGTACGGCCGGCGGGGCGCGCGCGATGGTGCGGGGCGAGTGGGAGAAGCTGCTCGCCAAGCGGCCGGAGCTGGCGGAGCTGTTCGCCGAGGACGCGGAGGGGGAGCGGCTGGCGCAGTGGCTGGCGGAGGCCGAGGCGCTGGTGGAGCGGTGGTTCTCGCTGGAGGATCCGACGCGGCTGGAGCCGGCGGACCGTGAGCTGTATGTCGAGACGGTGCTGGATTCGGGGCTCCAGCTGCGGGGGTTCATCGACCGGGTGGATGTCGCGCCGACGGGCGAGGTGCGGATCGTCGACTACAAGACCGGCAAGGCGCCGCGGCCGCAGTTCGCCGAGGGCGCGCTGTTCCAGATGAAGTTCTATGCGCTCGTGATGTGGCGGCTGCGCGGTGTGGTGCCGCGGCGGCTCCAGCTGGTCTATCTGGGCAGCGGCGATGTGGTGACGTACGACCCGGGTGAGGCCGATCTGCGGGGCGTGGAGCGGAAGTTGCTGGCGCTGTGGGAGGCGATCCAGCTGGCGACGGCGACGGGCGACTGGCGGCCGCGGCCGACGAAGCTGTGCGGCTGGTGCGACCACCAGGCGCACTGTCCGGAATTCGGCGGCACTCCCCCGGTGTATCCGCTCCAGGTGCGCCCGGCGGACGGCGGTGTGGTGCCGCAGGGCAGAATGGGGGAAATCTAGGCGCTGATCGCCCGGACAGGCCTATCAAAGGAGAGCTCGTGGCCATCCGCGTCCTGCTGGTCGACGACCAGCCCCTGCTGCGTACGGGATTCCGGATGATTCTGGAGGCGGAGCAGGATCTGGCGGTCGTCGGGGAGGCCGGTGACGGTCTCCAGGCGCTGGAGCAGGTGCGGGCACTGCAGCCCGATGTGGTGCTGATGGACATCCGGATGCCCCGGATGGACGGCGTCGAGGCGACCCGGCAGATCACGGGCCCGGCGAAGGACGGCCCGGCGAAGGTACTGGTGCTGACGACCTTCGATCTGGACGAGTATGTCGTCGAGGCGCTGCGGGCGGGGGCGAGCGGCTTCCTGCTCAAGGACGCGCCGGCCAATGAACTGGTGCAGGCGATCCGGGTGGTGGCGGGCGGCGAGGCGATGCTCGCGCCGAGCATCACGCGCCGGCTGCTGGACAAGTACGCGGGGCATCTGCCGTCGGGCGAGGAGCCGGTTCCGGACACGCTGCACACCCTCACCGAGCGCGAGGTGGAGGTGCTGAAGCTGGTGGCGCGCGGGCTGTCGAATGCGGAGATCGCCGCGGATCTGTTCGTGAGCGAGACGACGGTGAAGACGCATGTGGGGCATGTGCTGACGAAGCTGGGGCTGCGCGACCGGGTGCAGGCGGCGGTGTACGCATACGAGAGCGGGCTGGTGCGCCCAGGCGCGCAGTAGCCGTGGGGGTCTGACGGCCCGGCACACGGACGACGGCGGGGCTCCCGGGAATTCCCGGGAGCCCCGCCGTCGTGGTGAGCGGAGCCGGTCAGGCTTCCGCTTCAGCGCCGGGGTCAGGCCTCGGAGGCCTTGCTGATCTCCCAGAACCGGAAGACGGTCGAGGAGTCCAGCGTCCATTCCAGACCGGAGACACCGTCGCGGGCCACCGCGTACTGCTTGCCCTGCCAGATCGGGATCATCGGCACGTCCTCCGCGACGATCTTCTGCAGCTCCCGGAACTGGGCCTTGGTGGCGCCGCGGTTCGGCTGGTCGGCCGTCTTGGGCAGCAGCTGGCCGGTGATGGTGGGCGAGCTGTAGTTGTTGGCCACCACGCTGTCCTTGCCGAAGAATGGCGCGGTGAAGTTGTCGGGGTCCGGATAGTCGGGGATCCAGCCCTTGACGTAGACGCCGAACTTGCCGTCGGCCATGCCCTGCTCGTACTCCTTGGTGGGCAGGGTGCGCACCTTGGCGTCGAACAGCCCGCTGTGGTTGAGCTGTTGGGCGATCTCCTCGAAGGCCGGGACCGTGCCGGGGCCGTAGCGGTCGGGGGTGGCCCACAGCGTGAGCGGCACCTTGCCGTTGAGGCCGGCGGAGCGCAGCGCGTCCTTCGCCTTGTCGGGCTTGGGGCGGTCGCCGTAGGTGTCGAAGAAGGACGTGCTGTGGCCGGTGATGCCGGCCGGGACGATGGAGTACAGCGGCACCGCGGTGCGCTGGTAGACGTCCCGGACGAGGGTGGAGCGGTCCAGGAGGTAGGCGATCGCCTTGCGGACGCCCGGCTTGCCGGCGACCGGGTCCTTGAGGTTGAACACCAGGTGCATGACCTCTGCGCTGGCGCCCTCCACGACCTGGGTGCCGTGCTGCTGCTTCAGCGAGGCGTTGTCCAGCGCCGCGATGTCCTTCATCGCCAGGCCGCGGTAGGCGACATCGACATCGCCGCCCTCGACGGCCTTCTTGAGCTTGTCGGCGGCGTTGAAGAACTTCACGGTCATACCGGAGTTCTTGACCTTGGCCGGGCCCTTGTAGGAGCCGTTGACGGCGAAGACGGCCTTCTTGGAGCTGTAGTCCTTGAGGGTGTAGACACCGGAGCCGACGGCCTTGCCGTCGGTGCGCAGCCGGTCGGCGGGGTACTCGGCGTGGTCGACGATGGAGCCGGCGCCCGAGGCTATCTTCATGGGGAAGGTCGCGTCGGGCGACTTCAGCCGGAAGACCACGGTCTTGGCGTCCGGCGCCTCGACCTTGTCCAGCGCGGAGAACATCACGGCGGGGCCGTTCACGTCCTTGATGCGCCGGGTGCGGTCGAAGGAGTACTTGACGTCCTTGGAGGTCAGCTTGTCACCGTTGCTGAAGGTGAGGCCGTCCTTCAGGGTGCAGCGGTAGACCTTGCTCTCCCCGTCGGTGAACCCGCAGCGCTCGGCGGCTTCCGGCTCGGGGGTGGTGCCTCCCTTGGGGAAGCTCAGCAGGGACTGGAAGACGTTGTTGAACAACAGCCAGGAGCCGGGCTCGTATCCGGCCGCGGGGTCGGTGGACACGACCTTGTCCGTCATTCCCATGACCACGGGCTCGCCGTTGCCGGCCGCTCCCGAGTCGTCCGTGCCGCACCCGGCGACCGCAAGCAGAGCTGTTGCCAGCCCCGCTCCGATCGGGGCGGCCAGCCACTGGTCACGCTTCCTCACTAAACGGTCCTCACGTTCTGGGTGGTGCCTGTCGGGCCGCGGCGGGGTGGCCGCGGCGGGTGTGTACTGCATGGGCCGCGTCCGCGGGCTCAGTCGGCGACGCCGCGGCTGAGCTCCCAGATCTGGAGCGAGGAGGAGGAGTTGAGGGCCCACTCGATGCCCGTGACGTCGTCGCGGGCGACGACGTACTGCTTGCCCTGCCACAGCGGGAGGAGCGGTACATCATCGGCGATGATGTCCTGCGCCTGCTTGAAGTTGGCCGCGGCGGCGTTGCGGTCGGACTGCTGCCGGCTGTCCGGGATCAGCTGCGACTCGATCTTGGTGTTGCGGTAGGGGGAGCCGAGGAAGTTCTGCTTGCCGATGAACGGCGCGATGTAGTTGTCCGGGTCCGGGATGTCGGCGAACCAGCCCATGTTGTAGACGCTGTACTTGCCGTCCAGGGCGTCGGTGCGGAACTGCTGCCAGCTGTCGACGCCCTTGACGCCGATGTCGAACAGCTTGGTGCTGTTGAGCTGGCTCGCCAGCGCGCGGACTTCCTTGCCGGTGCTGGAGCCGTAGTGGTTCGTGGTGTAGGTGAGCGTGAACTTCACCGGGGTGTTGATGTTCGCCTGCTGGAGCGTCTTGCGGGCGGCGGCGGCGCTGGGGTTCCCGTACTTGCTGAAGAACGAGTTGATGTGACCGGTGAGGCCGGTGGGAACCATCGAGTAGAGCGGGTCGCCGGTGTAGGAGTAGACGTCGCGCACCAGCTCCGAGCGGTTGACGATCTGCGCCATCGCCTTCCGCACGGCCTTGTTGGAGACGGCCGGGTCCTTGGTGTTGAAGGCGAGGTAGCGGATCTCCTGACCCGGCATCTCCTGGAGCATGAGGTGCTTGTCGCGGGCGTTCTCCAGGCCCTTGATCTGGTCGGGCGACAGCCCGCGGTACATCAGGTCGACGCTCCCCTTGCGCAGCGCCTGCTCCGTGGCCTTGGAGTCGGCGAAGAAATGCATCTCCACCTTGTCGTTCTTCACGTTCACCCCGCCCTTGTAGGTGGGGTTCTTCGTGAAGGTGGCCTTGGTGATGCGGTTGTTCTTACGCTCCGTCTTGAGCGTGTACGGACCGGAGCCGACCACGTCGAAGCCGCTGTAGAGGCGGCCCTTCGGGTACACGGCACCGTCGACGATGGCCGCCGCGGGCGTGGCGAGCTTCTGCGGGAACGTGGCGTCCGGCTTGGTGAGGTGGAAGACCACCTCGGTGTCGCTGGGCGCCTCGACCTTGTCGATGTCACTGAGCAGCGACACCGGGCCGTTGGTGTTGTTGATGGTCCGCATACGGTCGATGGAGAACTTGACGTCCTGCGCCGTCAGGGCATGACCGTTCGAAAACTTCAGGCCACTGCGCAGCTTGCAGCGGTACTGCTCATTCTGGGTGTCGCGGAACCCGCAGGACTCGGCGGCCTCGGGCACCGGCGCGGTGCCGGTCCTGGGCAGCCGCATCAGCGTCTGGAGGGTGCCGCGCAGCATGTTCCACGCGTCGACGTCATAGGCCTGCGCCGGGTCGAGCGGCGCGGGCGCCGCCTTGGTCGCCTCGATCTGGGTGGCGACTCCCACGACGATCGGATCGCCGCCTTCGCCCGCACCGTCCGTGCTGCCACAGGCGGCGAGGACGGGGGCGAGGAGACCGGCCAGCGCCGGCAGCACCAGGGTCTTGCGATTCATCGTGGGCAGGTTCCTTATCAGCGCAGAGGTGTTGCTCGCGTCGACATTAGTAGGAACGGCCAGCCGCTCTCAGACACAAAGGAGTTGTATCGATATGGCGCGTGGATAACGACACCCGGGCGATCGATATCCGGACGGTGGAACGATTCGCACGTTGCTCCACCAATCCGGACACTTACCCCCGCCGAAGACCCCCGAGGCACCCCTTGGACCACCCATGGGACCCGCTGTCGACGGCCCGGCACGTGAGAAACGTCACGCATTCAAGGACCCGGGGCGATGCAGAAATTCAGTCATCGCATTCGTCACGGAAAATGAGCGGGCCGCTCCCCTCGGTTCCGGACGGCTTTCTCCGAACCACGCTCAGTGCACGGCTCAACGGCTTTCCGTGATGAGCGTTCGGAGAAATGACAGATCCACTTCTTCCAGCGAACGCACGACCGTGCGCCCCACGGCCGGCGGGATCGCCGTCACCGAGGGCACCGCCACGACCGGGCAGCCCGCCGCCTCACCTGCGGTCACACCGGTCAGCGTGTCCTCGATGACCGCACAGCACGCCGGGTCCGCCCCCAGCCGCGCGGCAGCCGTCAGATACGGGTCCGGGTGCGGTTTGGTGCGTTCCAGGTCGTCGCCCGCCAGGGTCAGCCGGAAGTTCTCCGGGCCCAGCGAATGCAGCATCTGGTCGACGATGGCGCGGTGCGAGGCGGAGACCAGCGCGGCCGGCACCCCGTGCGCGGCCAGCTCGGCCAGCAGCCTGCGGGCGCCCGGCATGAGGGGCACGCCGCGCCGGATCCGGGCGAGGAAGGCGGCATTGAGGAGCATGCTGAGCTCGGTCAGGCTGATGTCGACGCCGGTGGCTTGAATCAGATACCCGGCGCTGCGGGTCATCGGGCCGCCGACCACGACTTCGCGGTGGGTGTCGTCGAGGATGTGCCCGAGTTCGGCAAAGACCTCCGCCTCCGCCTCCCACCAGAACCCCTCGGTGTCGACCAGGGTGCCGTCCAGATCGAGGAACACGGCTTGGAGGGTCGCGGCTTCGGCCGTTCGGGTGCCGACTACGGGGATGCTGCTGGTCATCCATCCACCTCCGTTACGACGTCCCCGAAGGGACGAAAGGGCCGGTCGCCATCCCCGGCTGGGGAAACGACCGGCCGCTACCGGACCGATAAGTGTACGACGGTACGGGCCGAAATGCGTCCTGGCAGAGGTAGGCGGCGTTCTGGGGTCTTTGCGGGCGGCCCTGAGCTGCTCATACGGGATTACCGAGTGTTACCGACCGACACAGCGATCCGGCCGGGGCGATCTGCGGGTCGCCCCGGCCGGGTGCACCGGGCTACCGCGCGTTGAAGTACTTGGCCTCCGGGTGGTGGATCACGATGGCATCGGTGGACTGCTCGGGGTGGAGCTGGAACTCCTCGGAGAGCTCGACACCGATCCGCTCCGGCTGGAGCAGGTCGGCGATCTTGGCGCGGTCCTCCAGGTCGGGGCAGGCGCCGTAACCCAGCGAGAAGCGCGCGCCGCGGTACTTGAGCGCGAACATGTCCTCGACATCGGCCGGGTCCTCACCCGCGAAGCCCAGCTCGGCGCGGACCCGGGCGTGCCAGTATTCGGCGAGTGCTTCGGCCAACTGCACGGACAGGCCGTGGAGTTCGAGGTAGTCGCGGTAGGAGTTGGCCTCGAAGAGTTCGGCGGTTGCTGCGCCGATCCTGGAGCCGACGGTGACGACCTGGAGGCCGACGACGTCCCTCTCGCCGGTCTCCTCGGGGCGGAAGTAGTCGGCCAGGCACAGGCGCCGGCCGCGGCGCTGGCGGGGGAAGGTGAAGCGGGTGCGTTCGGTGCCGTCCTCGTGCAGCAGGATCAGGTCCTCGCCCTTGGACACGCACGGGAAGTAGCCGTGCACGACGGCCGCTTCGAGGAGGTTCTCGGTCTGGAGCTTGTCGAGCCAGCCGCGCAGCCGGGGGCGGCCCTCGGTCTCCACCAGCTCCTCGTACGTCGGACCGTCACCCGTGCGGGCCTGCTTGAGGCCCCACTGCCCCTTGAACAGCGCGCCCTCGTCCAGCCAGGACGCATAGTCGGCGAGCTGGATGCCCTTGACGACGCGGGTGCCCCAGAACGGCGGTTCCGGGACCGGGTTGTCGATGGCGACGTCGGAGCGCACCGCGCCCTCCGGCTCCTCGACCTCCAGCACGGCCGTGTCCCGCTTGGGCACCCGGCGCTGCTTGAGTTCGGGGAGGGTGGCGCCGGGCACGCCGCGCTTGACGGCGATCAGGGCGTCCATCAGACGCAGGCCCTCGAACGCGTCGCGGGCGTAGCGGACCTCGCCCTCGTAGATCTCGTGAAGGTCCTGCTCGACGTAGGCGCGGGTCAGGGCGGCGCCGCCGAGGATGACGGGGAAGTCGGCCGCCATCTTGCGCTGGTTGAGCTCTTCGAGGTTCTCCTTCATGATCACCGTGGACTTGACCAGGAGACCGGACATCCCGATGACGTCGGCGCGGTGTTCCTCGGCGGCTTCCAGGATCGCCGAGACCGGCTGCTTGATGCCGAGGTTGACGACGTTGTAGCCGTTGTTGGACAGGATGATGTCGACGAGGTTCTTGCCGATGTCATGGACGTCACCACGGACGGTGGCCAGCACGATCGTGCCCTTGCCCTCGTCGTCGGACTTCTCCATATGCGGCTCCAGATGGGCCACCGCGCTCTTCATCACCTCGGCGGACTGGAGCACGAACGGCAGCTGCATCTGCCCGGAGCCGAACAGCTCACCGACGACCTTCATGCCCTCCAGCAGGGTGTCGTTGACGATGGCCAGGGCCGGACGGTCCTGGAGGGCCTCGTCGAGGTCCGCCTCCAGGCCGTTCTTCTCCCCGTCGATGATGCGCCGCTGGAGGCGCTCGTCCAGGGGCAGCGCCAGGAGTTCCTCGGCCCGGCCGGCCTTCATCGACTTGGTGTTGACGCCCTCGAACAGCTCCATCAGCTTCTGGAGCGGGTCGTAGCCCTCGCTGCGGCGGTCGTAGACGAGGTCGAGGGCGGCCTTGACCTGCTCCTCCTCCAGCCGCGCGATCGGCAGGATCTTGCTCGCGTGCACGATCGCCGAGTCCAGACCGGCCTTGACGCACTCCTCCAGGAACACGGAGTTCAGCACGATCCGCGCGGCCGGGTTCAGACCGAAGGAGATGTTCGACAGGCCCAGCGTCGTCTGGACGTCCGGGTGACGCTTCTTCAGCTCACGGATCGCCTCGATGGTGGCGATACCGTCCTTGCGCGACTCCTCCTGACCCGTGCAGATCGTGAAGGTCAGACAGTCGATGAGGATGTCCGATTCGTGGATACCCCAGTTACCGGTCAGATCGGCGATCAGCCGCTCGGCGATGGCGACCTTGTGCTCGACGGTGCGGGCCTGGCCCTCCTCGTCGATCGTGAGCGCGATCAGCGCCGCGCCGTGCTCGGCCGCCAGCTCGGTGACCTTCGCGAAGCGCGACTCGGGCCCGTCGCCGTCCTCGTAGTTGACGGAGTTGATGACCGCACGGCCACCGAGCTTCTCCAGACCCGCCCGGATGACGTTCAGCTCCGTGGAGTCCAGCACGATCGGCAGGGTCGAGGCCGTCGCGAACCGGCCGGCCAGCTCCTCCATGTCCGCCACACCGTCACGGCCCACATAGTCGACACACAGGTCGAGCATGTGCGCACCCTCACGGATCTGGTCCCGGGCCATCTCCACACAGTCGTCCCAGCGGCCCTCCAGCATCGCCTCACGGAACTTCTTCGACCCGTTGGCATTGGTCCGCTCACCGATCGCCAGATACGACGTGTCCTGACGGAACGGCACCGTCTGGTAGAGCGAAGCCGCCCCCGGCTCCGGACGCGGCTCCCGCACCGGCGGAGCGATCCCCCGCACCCGCTCGACGACCTGCCGCAGATGCTCCGGCGTCGTGCCGCAGCACCCCCCGACCAGCGACAGCCCGTACTCCGCAACGAACGTCTCCTGCGCATCGGCCAGCTCCCCCGCCGTCAGCGGGTAATGCGCACCGTTCTTGCCCAGCACCGGCAGCCCCGCATTGGGCATACACGCGATCGGCACCCGCGAATGCCGCGCCAGATACCGCAGATGCTCACTCATCTCCGCCGGACCGGTCGCACAGTTCAGACCGATCATGTCGATGCCCAGCGGCTCCAGCGCCGTCAGCGCCGCACCGATCTCCGACCCCAGCAGCATCGTGCCGGTCGTCTCCACCGTCACCGAACAGATCACCGGCAGATTACTGCCCGTGACCGCCAGCGCACGGCGCGCACCCAGGATGGCGGCCTTCGTCTGGAGCAGGTCCTGCGTCGTCTCCACCAGCAGCGCGTCCGCACCGCCGGCGATCATCCCCTCGGCGTTCTGCTGATAGGCATCGCGCAGCGTCACATACGGGGCATGGCCCAGCGTCGGCAGCTTCGTCCCCGGACCCATCGACCCCAGCACATAGCGCTGCTGACCCGTCGAGGCGGTGAACTCATCCGCCACCTCCCGGGCGATGCGCGCACCCGACTCCGACAGCTCGAAGACCCGCTCGGGAATGTCGTACTCCGCCAGCGCCGCAAAGTTCGCACCGAAGGTGTTGGTCTCCACACAGTCCACACCGACCGCGAAGTACTCCTCGTGCACCGAACGCACGATGTCGGGCCGGGTGACGTTGAGGATCTCGTTGCAGCCCTCCAGCTGCTGGAAGTCCTCCATGGTCGGGTCCTGCGCCTGCAGCATGGTGCCCATCGCACCGTCGGCGACCACCACCCGCGAGGCCAGGGCCGCACGCAGCGACTCGACGCGGGACGTATTGAAGGACGATGGCATGTTCGAGGCCATGGAGATGCTCCCGTGGTTGCGACGGCTGTCGGCTTTGCACCCTCCGGCAGAGGGCGCACCCGGCCAGCGTAGCTGCCGGTTCGGTACACGTGTTCCCCGTTCCACGCCGTGGACAGCACTCTTCCACCCCGCTGCCTGCACCAACCGTGATCGTTGGCAGACTCCGGTTCGCTCAGCAAGAAGTTCCCGGATCGCTGACTCCAGTCGGCATGGGCCGATATCGTTCAGCATTGTCGAACCGCTCACTTCGGAGGTTGCCCGATGGCACGCACCATCCAGTCGCTGGAGCGCGCCGCAGCGATGCTGCGGCTGCTCGCAGGAGGGGAACGGCGACTGGGACTCTCCGACATCTCCTCCTCGCTGGGACTGGCGAAGGGCACCGCCCACGGGATCCTGCGCACGTTGCAGCAGGAGGGCTTCGTCGAGCAGGACGCCACTTCCGGCCGCTACCAGCTGGGCGCGGAGCTGCTGCGGCTGGGCAACAGCTACCTGGACGTGCACGAGCTGCGGGCCCGCGCCCTGGTATGGACCGACGATCTGGCCCGCTCCAGCGGTGAGGCCGTCTACCTGGGCGTACTGCACCAGCAGGGCGTGCTGATCGTCCACCACGTCTTCCGGCCGGACGACAGCCGGCAGGTGCTGGAGGTGGGCGCGATGCAGCCGCTGCACAGTACGGCGCTGGGCAAGGTGCTGTCGGCGTACGACCCGGTGGCGCACAGCGAGATCGTCGAGGCGGACCGGACGGCGTTCACCCCGCACACGGTGACCGGCCTGGCGGACTTCGAGGGACTGCTGGACATGACGCGGGCGCGGGGCTGGGCCGCGGACGTGGAGGAGACCTGGGAGGGCGTGGCGTCGGTGGCCGCGCCGATCCATGACCGGCGGCGGATGCCGGTGGGTGCGGTGGGGGTCACAGGAGCGGTGGAGCGGGTCTGTCAGGAGGGTGAAGTGCGGCCGGAAATCATCGCTGCCGTGAGGGATTGCGCACGCGCTGTATCCCGGGATCTTGGTGCAGGGCGATTCTGACCGGATTCACCCCATAAGTTCACCTAAGTTTTTGGCCACGGAACCCTTGACGGGGTTCTCACGGTGAACAAAACTGCCGTTCGTCGGTCGGCATTGTCGAACACCTAACGACAATATTCGCTATGGTGGGGCATCGCCGCGGGCCGACCATCGCCCTCTCGGAGGGCGCGGACCACCGGACGGGACCCGGGGTTCGTCTTCCCCTGGACGAAGGACAAAGGAGTCGCGGGTGTCCAGCTCCGACATCTTCATCAGCGAGACCATCGGTACCGCTGTTCTGATCTTGCTCGGCGGTGGCGTCTGCGCCGCCGTCACCTTCAAGCGCTCCAAGGCGTTCAACGCCGGATGGGTCGCCATTGCCTTCGGGTGGGGCTTCGCCGTCCTCACGGGTGCCTACATCGCCGCGAAGTCCGGCGCACACCTCAACCCTGCGGTCACCATCGGTGTCGCCATCAAGGGCGGCATCGAGTGGAACCAGGTGCCCGTCTACCTCGGCGGCGAGATGCTCGGCGCCATGATCGGCGCGGTGCTGGTGTGGATCACGTACTACGGACAGTTCCAGGCCCATCTGAGTGACCCCGAGGTCCTGGCCGACCACACCGGCGAAGAGGGAATGGTCGACCAGTCCGCCGCGCCGTCGGCCGGACCGGTCCTCGGCATCTTCTCCACCGGCCCGGAGATCCGGAACGTGGTGCAGAACCTGGCCACCGAGATCATCGCCACCATCGTGCTCGTGCTGTCGATCCTGACTCTCGGTCTGAGCGACAACGGAAAGGGCGTCGGCGTCATCGGCACCCTGCTGGTCGCGCTGGTCGTCACCGGCATCGGTCTGTCGCTGGGCGGTCCGACCGGGTACGCGATCAACCCGGTCCGCGACCTCGGTCCGCGCATCGTGCATGCGCTTCTGCCGCTGAAGAACAAGGGCGGTTCAGACTGGGGCTACGCCTGGATCCCGGTCGTCGGCCCGCTCATCGGCGGGGCCATCGCCGGGGGCATCTACCAGGTGGCTTTCGCCTGAGCCGCCTGACCGCCCCGACTCCGCCCGCACAGACTTCTTGGAGCACACCATGAGCGACACCCCCAGCACCTCCTCGCACGGGCACGGCCCGTTCATCGCGGCCATCGACCAGGGCACCACGTCCAGCCGCTGCATCGTCTTCGACAAGGACGGCCGGATCGTCTCGGTCGACCAGAAGGAGCACGAGCAGATCTTCCCGAAGCCGGGCTGGGTCGAGCACGACGCCACCGAGATCTGGACCAACGTCCAGCAGGTCGTCGACAGCGCCGTCCACAAGGCCGGGCTGACCGCCGCCGACGTCAAGGCGATCGGTATCACCAACCAGCGCGAGACCACCGTCCTGTGGGACCGCACCACCGGTGAGCCGGTCCACAACGCCATCGTCTGGCAGGACACCCGCACCGACGCGCTCTGCAAGGAGCTCGGCCGCAACGTCGGCCAGGACCGCTTCCGCCGCGAGACCGGCCTGCCGCTGGCCTCGTACTTCGCCGGCCCGAAGATCCGCTGGCTGCTCGACAACGTCGAGGGCCTGCGCGAGCGCGCCGAGCGCGGCGACATCCTCTTCGGCACGATGGATTCCTGGGTCATCTGGAACCTGACCGGCGGCGTCGACGGCGGAGTGCACGTCACCGACGTCACCAACGCCTCGCGCACCATGCTGATGAACCTCCACCGTCTCGAGTGGGACCCGAAGATCCTCGCGTCGATGGAGATCCCGGCGGCCGTGCTGCCGGAGATCAAGTCGTCCGCCGAGGTCTACGGCCGTACCACCAGCGGTGTGCTGGCCGGTGTCCCGGTCGCCTCGGCGCTCGGCGACCAGCAGGCCGCGCTGTTCGGCCAGACCTGCTTCGAGCAGGGCGAGGCCAAGTCCACGTACGGCACCGGCACCTTCATGCTGATGAACACCGGCCACGAGCCGGTCAACTCCTACAACGGGCTGCTGACCACCGTCGGCTACCGCATCGGCGACCAGCAGCCGGTCTACGCCCTGGAAGGCTCCATCGCCGTCACCGGCTCGCTCGTCCAGTGGATGCGCGACCAGATGGGGCTGATCAACAGCGCGGCCGAGATCGAGACCCTGGCCAGCACGGTCGAGGACAACGGCGGCGCGTACTTCGTGCCGGCCTTCTCCGGCCTGTTCGCCCCCTACTGGCGCTCGGACGCGCGCGGTGTCATCGCGGGCCTGACCCGCTATGTCACCAAGGCGCACATCGCGCGCGCCGTGCTCGAGGCCACCGCCTGGCAGACCCGCGAGATCACCGACGCCATGACCAAGGACTCCGGCGTCGAGCTGACCGCGCTCAAGGTCGACGGCGGTATGACCTCCAACAACCTGCTGATGCAGACCATCTCGGACTTCCTGGACGCTCCTGTGGTGCGCCCGATGGTCGCCGAGACGACCTGCCTCGGCGCTGCCTACGCGGCCGGACTGGCCGTCGGCTTCTGGTCCAGCACCGACGAGCTGCGCGCCAACTGGCGCCGGGCCGCCGAGTGGACCCCCCGGATGGATGCGGCCACCCGTGACCGCGAGTACAAGAGCTGGCTCAAGGCCGTGGAACGGTCCATGGGCTGGCTCGATGACAGCACTGTCGAGGAGTAAACATGAGCACCCTGCAGAGCGTCCCGGCACTCGGGACGCACCCGGCCAGTGGTTCGCACGCGAGCCGTGCCGAGACTCGGGAGCAGCTTTCCAAGGCGACGTACGACCTCCTGGTGATCGGCGGCGGCATCCTGGGCATCTCCACCGCCTGGCACGCCGCACAGGCCGGACTGCGGGTGGCGCTGGTGGACGCCGGTGACTTCGCCGGCGCCACCTCCTCCGCCTCCTCCAAGCTGCTGCACGGCGGTCTGCGCTACCTGCAGACCGGTGCGGTCAAGCTGGTGGCGGAGAACCACTTCGAGCGGCGTGCGGTGTCCCGTCAGGTGGCACCGCACCTCGCCAACCCCCTGACCTTCTACCTGCCCGTCTACAAGGGCGGACCGCACGGCGCGGCCAAGCTCGGCGCGGGCGTCTTCGCCTACTCCGCGCTGTCCGCGTTCGGCGACGGCGTCGGCCATGTCATATCCCCGGCCAAGGCCCAGCGCGACGTGCCGGAGCTGCGGACGGACAACCTCAAGGCCGTGGCCGTGTACGGCGACGACCAGATGAACGACTCCCGGATGGCGCTGATGACCGTCCGTGCGGCGGTCGAGGCCGGCGCCACGGTCCTCAACCACGCCGAGGTCACCGGCCTGCGCTTCACCCAGGGCCGGGTCACCGGTGCGGAGCTCAAGGACCGGACGGACGCCCAGGAGTTCGGCGTCAACGCCCGGCTGGTCCTCAACGCCACCGGCCCGTGGGTGGACCACCTGCGCAAGATGGAGGACCCGAACGCGGCCCCCTCCATCCGGCTGTCGAAGGGTGCGCACCTGGTCCTGAAGCGGACCGCGCCCTGGAAGGCCGCGCTGGCCACCCCGATCGACAAGTACCGCATCACCTTCGCCCTCCCCTGGGAGGACATGCTGCTGCTGGGCACCACGGACGAGGAGTTCGAGGGCGACCCGGCGGATGTCGCGGTCACCGAGAAGGACACCGCGCAGATCCTGGACGAGGCGGCCTTCTCCGTCCGCGACCAGCAGCTGTCGCGTGATCTGATCACGTACTCCTTCGCGGGTCTGCGGGTGCTGCCCGGCGGCCCCGGCGACACCTCCAAGGCCAAGCGCGAGACGGTCGTGACCGAGGGCAGCGGCGGCATGCTGTCGGTGGCCGGCGGAAAGTGGACGACCTTCCGGCACATCGGCCGTACGGTCATGAACAAGCTCGCCGCGCTGCCCGGCCACCCGCTGGCCGACGACATGGAGCCGATCGCGCACCTGCCGAAGAAGCTCCCGCTGCCCGGTATCGCGAACCCGAACGCGGTCGCGCACCGGCTGCTCATCGACGGCGGTACGCCCGGTCCGCGGATGGCCCCGGAGACCGCGCGGCACCTCGCCACCCACTACGGCTCGCTGTCCTTCGACATCGCCCGGCTGGCGAACGAGAACCCGGCGCTGGCCGAGCGCATCCACCCGGACGCGCCGGAGATCTGGGCGCAGGTCGCCTACGCCCGTGACAACGAGTGGGCCGAGACGGTCGACGACGTGCTGCGCCGCCGCACGACCCTGATGATCCGCGGCCTGGACACGGAGGACGTGCGGGCCAAGGTCAAGGACATGCTGGCCGGCTGACGGCAGCGCACGGCCGCGGCGGACCGCGGCCGACGGGACCTGACGGCACCTCACGGTGACGTACAGCGCGTGACGATGGGGCGGTCCACGGGGGGCCGCCCCATCACCGTCTCCGCCGGTGGCACCGCATGCGGGGCCGGGGCGGGGCGGGTCGGCGGTCACTGTCAGTGGCGGCTGCGATGATGTGCACCGAGACACATCAACGGGGGGACGACGATGGCTCGGCAAGGCGGGCGCCGATGGCGGCGGGCGGGGAAGTGGGCGGCCTGGGCGGTCGCCCTGCTGATCGTGCTGCCGGTGGCGCTGGCGGGTACGGCACTGCGCGCCCAGTACGCGGGAGCGGCCGCTCCGCAGACGACGACCCGGGGGCGGGATGCGCTCTGGCTGGGGCACGCCTGGGTGGACGGGCGGCGGGACGCCTCCGATGTGGCGGCGCTGCGGCGGCGGCTCGAAGGCTCCGGTATACGCGATCTGTACGTACACGCCGGGCCGTTGGAGCATGACGGCACCCTGCCGCCGGCCCGTCGCGCCTATCCGCGGGCGCGGTGGCTGATCGGCGCGCTGCACCGTGCCCTGCCGTCGGTGCGGGTGCACGCCTGGCTGGGCGACCGGCTGGTGTACGAGGCGGGTGAGCGGGGCGGGCTGCGCCTCTCGGATGCCGCGGCCCGCCGGGCGATCGTGGCAAGCGCCCGTCAGGTGCGGGCGGACGGGTTCGCCGGCGTCCATCTGGATCTGGAGCCCCTGCACTCCGACAACGCCGACTATCTGCGGCTGCTGGACCGGCTCGGGCCCGCGGTCCGGGAGGGGGGCGGGCTGTTGTCCGTCGCCGTGCACCAGATCGATCCGCTGCCCGGACTGCACACGGTCAGCGGGGCGGTCACGGGCCACCGCAAGTGGATATCCCAGCACTTCTTCGGACAGGTGGCGCGCCGGGTCGACCAGATCGCGCTGATGTCGTACGACACCGGCATGCCGGCCGAGAGCCTGTACGGCGGCTATGTGGCGCAGCAGACCCGGCTGGCGCTGGAGGCGACGGGGCCGGACACCGATCTGCTGATGGGGCTGCCGTTCTTCCACACCGACGGCATCGGCCATCACGCCTCGGCGGAGACGGTACGGGCCGCGGTGCGGGGCATACGTCTCGGGCTGACCCGCGAGGACCCGGGGCGCCGGCGGTTCGGAACGGCGCTGTATGTCGACTTCGCCGCCACGGACGAGGACTGGGCTGCTTACGGGAGCGGATGGGGGGCGCGTGACGGGTCATAATGAGCTCAGACATCGGATGTCTGTGACGGCATCCGGGTGGCGATATCCGGGCGGGTCCGAGCGGGGAGGTCGGCATGGCGGTCACCGACGAGGCCATCGAGAAGATCAAGGGCATGATCGTCTCCGGCGCGCTGCGGCCGGGCGACCGGCTGCCGAAGGAGAGCGAGCTGGCGGCCGAGCTCGGCCTGTCCCGCAACTCGCTGCGCGAGGCGGTGCGCGCACTGTCCCTCATCCGCATCCTGGACGTGCGCCAGGGCGACGGTACGTACGTCACCAGCCTCGATCCGCAACTGCTGCTGGAGGCCATGAGCTTCGTGGTGGACTTCCACCGCGATGACACGGTGCTGGAGTTCCTCGCCGTCCGCCGGATCCTGGAGCCGGCCGCCACGGCGATGGCGGCCGGCCGGATAGGCCCGGCGGAACTGGATTCCCTGGAGGCCCAGTTGGACGCGCTGGGGCCCAGACCTTCGGTCGAGGACCTGGTCGCCGCCGATCTGGAGTTCCACCGCGGGATCGTCGCGGCGTCCGGCAACTCCGTGCTCTGCTCGCTGCTGGACGGGCTGTCCGGACCGACCACCCGGGCCAGGGTCTGGCGGGGGCTGACCCAGAAGGACGCGGTGGCCCGCACCCTCACCGAACACCGCGCGATCCTCGGCGCGCTGCGCGACCGGGACGCGGAGGCGGCGCGGGCGTGGGCCACGGTCCATATCGCCAGCGTGGAGCAGTGGTTGCGCTCGTCGCTGTGAGGTCCGCGCCCGCCGCCGCGCCGCCGGTCAGACCGCGAACCCGCCGTCCACCGCGATCGAGGCGCCGGTGATGTAGCGGCCGCCCTCGCCCGCCAGATGGGCCACGGTCGCCGCGACATCCCGGGCCTGGCCGTACGCCCCCAGGGCGGTGAGCCCGGCCTGCATCTCCGCGCTCTCGCCGTCGGCCGGGTTCATCTCGGTGTCGATGGGACCCGGCGTGACGAGGTTGGCGGTGATGCCGCGCGGCCCCAGCTCCTTGGCCAGGGTCCGGGTCAGGCCGGTGAGGGCGGCCTTGCTGGTGGCGTAGAGGGTGCCGCCGGGGAAGGCGACCCGCTCGGCCATGCAGCTGCCGATGGAGATGATCCGGCCGCCCTCGGCCAGATGCGCGGCCGCGGCCTGCGCCGCCAGGAACGGCCCCCGGACATTGGTCCGCAGCACCCGGTCGACATCGTCGAGGGAGATCCCCTCGAAGGGGCCCATCACGCCGGTGCCCGCGTTGTTCACCAGGATGTCCAGCCGCCCGAACCGTTCGACGGTGGCGGCCACCGAGAACCGCACCGCCTCCGCGTCAGCGCTGTCGGCCCGTACCGCCCAGGCCTGTCCGCCGCCCCGCTCGATCTCCTTGACCACCTGCTCGGCCTGGTCCTGCCGGCTCAGGTAGGTCAGGGCCACCGCCGCGCCGTCGGCGGCCAGCCGCAGCGCCGTCGCCTCGCCGATGCCCCGGCTGCCGCCGGTCACCAGGGCCACCTTGCCGGTGAGGGGCCGGGTGCCGTTCGCCGCCGCAGTCGTCGCCGTCATCACGGTCGCCGTCATGTCATCACCTTTGTGTCGAGTCATCCGTTGTCGTCCGCAGCCGTACGCAGCTGTCCGCAGGCGTACGGAGCCGGCTGGAGTCCGCCGGAGGTGCACCGCTGTGCCGGTGTTCTCCGCGGTATGACTCGATCCTCCGGCGCGGCGCGATCCGAAGCTGGCGGAATCCGGACGCCGCATCGGCGGGGCCGGGGGCCCTGCGGCTACGAGGCCCCGACTCCGTAGACCCGCCCGGCCGTTCCCCCGAAGACATCCGACCGTTCCACCGTCCCGAGGTGGCCGGTGGCCGACTGCGCGAGCGCCACGACGTCCTCGTAGCCGGCGGCCAGCGTGCACACCGGCCAGTCGGAGCCGAACATCACCCGGCCGGGTCCGAAGGCCTCCAGGACGTGCCGGGCGTAGGGGAGGATCTGCTGCGGCCGCCAGGCGTCCCAGTCGGCCTCGGTGACCAGCCCGGACAGCTTGCAGCTGACGTTCGGCAGGCCGGCGAGCGCGGTGACGGCGTCCGCCCAGGGCTGCCAGTCCCCCGCGGCGACGGCCGGTTTGGCCGCGTGGTCCAGCACGAAGGACAGCCGCGGCACGGCGCGTACCGCGGTCTGTGCGGCGGGCAGTTCGCGCGGGGTGACCAGCAGGTCGTAGACCAGGCCGGCGTCGGCCAGCATGCCCAGCCCCCGGAGCACCTCCGGCCGGACGAGCCAGTCGGGGTCCGGTTCGTCCTGCACCTGATGCCGGACGCCGACCAGCCCGGGGGGCAGCGCCGCGAGGACCTCCGTGAGCGCGGGATCGGGCAGATCGGCCCAGCCGACGACTCCGGCGACCGGGCCCTCCCCCGCGGCCAGGGTGAGCAGTTCGGCGGTCTCCTCGTACGAGGACGACGACTGGACGAGGATCGTGGCGTCGACGCCGTGCGCGGTCAGATGCGGAGTGAGGTCGGTCAGCGCATAACTGCGGCGGATCGGATCGGCCCACGGCCCGTTCATCCACGGCTGTTCGCGCCGGCTCAGATCCCACAGATGGTGATGGGCGTCGATACGCATCAGTGGCGCGCTCCGGGTCGGGCTCAGTGGTGCAGGGGCAGCGGCAGATCGGGGTCGAGCAGGCCGCGGGCGACGAGCGTATGCCACAGCTCGTCCGGGATGTCATGGGTGAACAGTGCGGCGTTCTCGGCCATCTCCTCGGGGGTGGCGGCGCCGACGACGGCGGAGGCGACGCTGCGGTGCCCGAAGGGGAAGCGGAGCGCGGCGGCCTTGAGGGGAACATCGAACTGCGCGCAGACGGCGGCAAGTTGACGAGCCCGCTCCACGAGGGCGGCGGGCGCGGGTGCGTAGTTGTACGGCGCTCCGGGTGACGGGTCGGCCAGCAGACCGGAGTTGTAGACGCCGCCGACGACCACCGAGGTGCCGCGGCGCTCGCACTCCGGCAGCAGATCGTCGAAGGCGGTGCGCTCCAGCAGGGTCCAGCGGCCGGCGCAGAGCACCACATCCACGTCCAGGCCGGCGACCAGGCGGGCCAGCACATCGCTGTGGTTCATGCCGAAGCCGATGGCGCGCACCACGTGCTGGGCGCGCAGCTCGGCGAGGGCCGGGAAGCCGGTCTCGTACACCTCGCGCAGGTGGTCCTCGACGTCGTGCAGATAGACGATGTCGACGGCGTCCACACCGAGCCGCTCCAGGGACGCGTCCAGCGTGGCGCGGATACCGTCGCGGGAGAGGTCCCGCACCCGGGCCCGTGCGGGGGTGCCGACAAAGCCCTCACCGGCCGCCCGCTCCCCCGGCGCGAGCGGGCGCAGCCGCCGGCCGACCTTGGTGGAAAGGGTGTAGCCGGCCCGGTCGCGGCCGCGCAGCGCCCGGCCGAGGCGCTCCTCGGACAGCCCGACGCCGTAGTGCGGCGCGGTGTCGAAGTAGCCGGCGCCGGTGGCGAGGGCGGTGTGGACGACGTGCCGGGCCTGCTCCTCGGGGATCGCGCGGTAGAGGTTGCCGAGCGGGGCGCAGCCCAGGCCCAGGGGCGGGACGGTGACGCCGGTCCGCCCCAACTCCCGTGGGCCGTACGGGGGATGACTCATGCAGCACCTCAGTCCTGCTTCTCGCCGCTGGTGAAGCGGGAGATGACCAGCGCGATGATGATGATCATGCCGTTGAGGAACTGGGTCCACAGCGGTGGCACGCCGCCCAGGGTCATCACATTGATGACGAGCTGGAGGGTGAGGACGCCGGTGAGCGCGCCGAAGAGGGTGCCCCGGCCGCCCTTGAGGCTGATGCCGCCGATCACCGCGGCGGCGAACACCTGGAAGATCCAGCCGTTGCCCTGGCTCGCGGAGACCGCGCCGTAGTGGCCGGTGTAGAGGATGCCCGCGAAGGCGGCGAGCACCCCGCCGACGGCCAGCACGATCCAGGTGATGCGGTCCACCCGTACGCCGGCCGCGCGGGCCGCCTCCGGGTTGCCGCCGATGGCGTACAGCGCCCGCCCGTGCCGGAGGTAGCCGAGAGCCGCGCCGCCGAGCCCGAAGAGGGCGAGGCAGATCCAGACGGCGGCCGGGATGCCGAGCCAGTCGGCCTTGCCCAAGTAGGCGAAGGATTCCGGGACATTGCCGAGGGACTGGCCCTCGGAGATGCCCACTTGCAGGCCGCGGAGCATGGTGAGCATGCCGAGGGTGGCGATGAAGCCGTTGACCCGCAGGGTGAGGATGAGAAAGCCGTTGGCGGCGCCGATCGCCGCGCCCACGGCCAGGCAGAGCGGGACCGCCGTCCAGGCGGGGAGGAGTTCCAGCCCGGCGAAGCGGGCGCCGTGGGCGGGCATCACCAGCCACAGGGCCACCACCGGGGCCAGCCCGATGGTGGACTCCAGCGACAGGTCCATCCGCCCGCTGATGAGGATCAGCGCCTCGCCGAGCACCAGCAGACCCAGTTCCGTGGACTGCTGGATGACGCCGACGAGGTTGTCCTGGGTGAGGAACGCGGGCGACACGATGAAGCCGATGACGCCCAGCACGAAGATCACCGGCACCAGGGAGAAGTCCCGCCAGCGGGCCGGATCGATCCGGGGCCGGCTGCGCGGCGGGCCGTCCACCGCGTCGGTGGCCGACGGCGTTGCGGTCTCGGTCATGGCGCGGTTCCTTCCGTTCCTTGCGTCGTACGGAGGTCCGGTGCGGGTGCCCGGCCGGCGCCGGCCGCGCCGGGCCGGGCGTCCTCGGCGGCGCCCGTGCTGCCCGGCGGGGCGTCCTCGGCGCCGGCCGCCATGCCCTCCATCGCGGCGACCAGTTCGTGGTCGCGCCAGCCGGCGGCGAATTCGGCGGTCACCCGGCCGTGGAAGACCGCCAGCACCCGGTCACAGATCCGCAGATCGTCCAGCTCGTCGGAGACGATCACGGCGCCGCTGCCGCCGTCCGCGACCGCCCGTACGACGCCCAGCAGCGCGTCCTTCGACTTCACGTCGACGCCGTTGGTGGGCCGGACGGCGACCAGCACGGCGGGCTCGCGGGCCAGCGCGCGGGCGATCACGACCTTCTGCTGGTTGCCGCCGGAGAGCCCGGACACCGGCTGGCCCGGCCCGGTCGTCCTGATGTCCAGTGACGCGATCATCCGCCGGGCGAAGGCGCGGGTCCGGGAGGGCAGTACGGTGCCCAGCGGCCCGAGCTGGTCGGCGACGGTGAGGGTGGCGTTCTCGGCGACGCTGCGGCCCGGGACGAGCCCCTCGCGGTGCCGGTCCTCGGGGACGTAGCCGATGCCCGCGGCGAGGGCGTGCGGCACGCTGCCGGTACGGACCGGCCGCCCGCGTACCGCGATCCGGCCGCCGTCCGGGGCCCGCAGCCCCGCCAGCGTCTCGCCGATCACGGTGTTCCCGCTGGCCGTGGCGCCCGCGAGCCCCACCACCTCACCGGCCCGTACGGTCAGGTCGAGCGGTGCGAAGTGCCCTTCGGCGGACAGCCCCCGGGTCCGCAGCACCGGCTCGCCCGCCGGGCGCGCCCCCGGCCGCGGCTGCCGCGCGGGCGCCGCCTGCTCGCCGGTCATCGCCGCCACCAGCGCGTCCTTGGCCAGCCCGGGGACGGGCGCGGTCAGTACATGCCGGGCGTCACGGAAGACGGTGACGGTGTCGCACAGTTCGTGGACCTCCTGGAGGTGGTGCGAGATGAACAGGAAGGCCACGCCCTGGGCGCGCAGTGCACGCAGTTTGCCGAAAAGCCGGTCGATCCCGCCGGCGTCCAGCCGGGCGGTGGGCTCGTCGAGGATGATCAGCCGGGCGCCGAAGGACAGCGCGCGGGCGATCTCCACGAACTGCCGCTGCTCGACGCCGAGTTCCTTGATCCGGGCGGCCGGGTCGACCTCGACGCCGTATCCGGCGAGCAGCTCGCGGGCCCGCTCACGCAGCGCCCGCCAGCGGATGGTGCGCTCGCCCTGGAAACGGTTCAGATAGAGGTTCTCCGCGACGGTCAGCTCCGGCACGGTCATCGACTTCTGGTACACGCAGGCGACCTTGCGCTGCCAGGCCACGGTGTCACCCCAGCCGGGCGCGGGCTCGCCGCCGAAGGTGACCCGGCCGGCATCCGGGCGTGCCATGCCGGTCAGCACGGACACCAGGGTGGACTTGCCGGCCCCGTTGCGGCCCACCAGGGCGTGCGCCTCCCCGGGCCGTACGGTCAGCCGGGCGCCGTCGAGGGCGACGGTGGGACCGTAGCGTTTGACGATTCCCTCGGCGTGCACCGCCGCCGTGCGGTCGTCCGTCTCCACCGTTACTTCTTCTTCTCGAGCTGGTTGGCCCACAGTTTCCTGTCGTCGACGGTGTCCTTGGTGACCAGGGGCGCGGGCAGCTGGTCCTCCAGACCGTTCTTGATCTTCACGATGGTGGAGCCGTGGTCGGTGGGCCCCGGCTTGAAGGTCTTCCCCTCCAGGCCGGCCCTGGCGTAGTACAGGGCGTACTTGGCGTAGAGGTCGGCGGGCTGGGAGAGGGTGGCGTCGATCTTTCCGGCGCGGATCGCGTCCAGTTCGTCCGAGATGCCGTCGTTGGAGATGATGGTGATGTGCCCGTCGGAGCCGGCCGGCTTCAGGCGCTTCTTCTGTTCCAGGAGGGCGAGCGTCGGCTGGAGGAAGGCGCCGCCGGCCTGCATATAGATGCCGTCGAGGTCCGGGTGCTGGGCGAGCAGGCTCTGGAGCTTGCCGGAGGCGACCTCGCCCTTCCAGTCGGTGGCCAGCTCATGCACGGTGATCTTCGGGAACTTCTTCTTCATGCACGCCGCGAACGCCTCGGAGCGGTCCCGGCCGTTGATCGAGCTGAGGTCGCCCTGGAGTTCGGCGACCCGGCCCCTGCCGCCCAGTTTTCTGCCGAGGTAGTCGCAGGACTTCTCGCCGTAGGCGCGGTTGTCGGCGCGTACGACCATGTAGACCTTGCCCTCGTCGGGGCGGGTGTCGACGCTCACCACCGGGATCTTCTTCTGCTCCAGGCGCTGTAGTGCGGCGGCGATGGCGCCGGTGTCCTGCGGTGCCACCACGATCGCCTTGGCACCCTGGTCGGTCAGCGCCTGCACATTGGAGACGACCTTGGCGATGTCGTTCTGCGAGTTGGACAGCGGCAGCGCGGCCGGTCCGCCGTGGTCCAGGTCCTTTTCGAGGTACTGCTGGTAGGAGTTCCAGAAGTCGGTGTCCGTACGGGGCATGTCGATGCCGATCTTGCCGCCCGCGGCGCTGCTGCCGCGGTTGCAGCCGGCCAGCGCGGCGGTGGCGAGCACCGCGGCGCAGGCCGCCGCGCCGGTCGTACGCAGTCTCATGGGTGGTCCCTCGGTCGTGGTGTGCGGCTGGGATGCGGGGCGCTGTACGGGTCGTGGCCGGTCAGGTGGCGGGCCGCAGCCGCAGCCCGTGCATTCCCCCGTCCACGGCGAGCGCCGTCCCCGTGATGCCGGAGGCGGCCGGGGACGCCAACGAGGCGATGGCGGCGGCCACTTCGTCGGCGGTGACCATCCGGCCCATCGGCTGGCGGGCGTGGAGGGCGGCGCGTTCGGCGGCCGGGTCGTCGGCCCGGTCCAGCAGCCGGCCGACCCACGGGGTGTCGGCGGTGCCCGGATTGACGCAGTTGACGCGGATGCCCTCACGGAGGTGGTCGGCGGCCATCGCGAGGGTCAGCGAGAGGACCGCGCCCTTGCTGGCGCTGTAGAGCGCGCGCTGCGGCAGACCGGCGGTGGCGGCGATGGAGCAGGTGTGGGTGAGGGAGACCCGGCCCGGGGCGTCGGCGGCGGCACGGCGCAGCGCCGGGAGCGCGGCGCGGGCGGTGCGCACCAGGCCCAGCACGTTCACGTCCAGGACCCGGCTCCACTCCCCGTCGTCGTTGTCCTCGACGGTGCCGACGGCGCCGATGCCGGCATTGCCGACGAGGGTGTGCAGGGCGCCGCCCAGCTCCCCCAGCGCTTCGGCGACGGCGGCGCGTACCGCGGCGTCGGAGGTGACATCGCCCTTGACCTGGATGGTCCCGGCGGGCGCGCCGGAGGGGTCACGGTCGAGGACGGCGACCTTGGCGCCGCGCGCCAGCAGCAGGGCGGCAGTGGCCGCTCCGATGCCGGAGCCGCCGCCGGTGACGAGTGCGGTCATCCCCTCGAAGTCGGCCGGCGGCCGGCCGTGGTGCGGTCCGGAACTCATGCGGGGACCTCCTGTTCGCCGTGCCGGCTCTGCGGGGGCTGACGGGCACGCCACACGGGCCCGTCGGGGAAACGGTGGGCGGCGACCGACGCGGGCTTCATCCGGGCCGAGAAGCCGGGCGCGGTCGGGGCGCGGTAGCGGCCGCGCTCGACGACGACGGGATCGCTGAAGTGGTCGTGCAGATGGTCGACGTACTCGATCACCCGGTCCTCCCAACTGCCGGACACCGCGACGTAGTCGAACATCGCCAGATGCTGCACCAGCTCGCACAGCCCGACCCCGCCCGCGTGCGGGCACACCGGTACGCCGTACTTCGCGGCCAGCAGGAGGATCGCGAGGTTCTCGTTGACCCCGGCCACCCGCGCCGCGTCGATCTGGACGAAGTCCACGGCGCCGGCCTGGAGCAGCTGTTTGAAGACCACCCGGTTGGCGACGTGCTCGCCGGTGGCGACCTTCACGGGCTGGCCCGAGCGCACCGCGGCATGCCCCAGGACGTCGTCCGGGCTGGTCGGTTCCTCGATCCAGTGCGGGGCGTACGGCGCGAGTTCGGTCATCCAGCGGACCGCCTCGGCCACGTCCCAGCGCTGGTTGGCGTCGACGGCGATCCGTACGCCGGGGCCGACCGCGTCCCTCGCCAGCCGCATCCGCCGTCTGTCGTCGTCGAGGTCGGCCCCCACCTTCAGCTTGATCTGCCCGAAGCCGTCGGCCACCGCCTCTTTCGCCAGCCGCACCAGTTTGCTGTCGTCGTAGCCGAGCCAGCCGGGCGAGGTGGTGTAGGCGGGGTAGCCCTCGGCCTTGAGGCGGGCGGCGCGCTCGGCCCGGCCCGGGGCGGCGGCGCGCAGGATGGCCAGCGCCTCGTGGGGGGTCAGGGCGTCCGAGAGGTAGCGGAAGTCGACGAGGGAGACCAGTTCCTCGGGCGTCAGCGCGGCGAGGAACTCCCAGACCGGCAGGCCGGCCCGGGCGGCGGCCAGGTCCCAGGCGGCGTTGATCACGGCGCCGGCCGCCATCTGCATCACGCCCTTTTCGGGGCCGAGCCAGCGCAGCTGGGAGTCGTGGGTGAGGTCGTGGTGCAGTGCGGCGAGCGCGGCGGCGGTGACGGGCACGGGGCGGCCGACGACGTACGGCGCGAGGGACCGGATCGCGGCGGCCATGACATCGTTGCCGCGTCCTATCGTGAAGCAGAGGCCGTGTCCCGGAGGTCCGCCGGCGGAGTGCAGCACGACGTAGGCGGCGGAGTAGTCGGGGTCCGGGTTCATGGCGTCCGAGCCGTCGAGCTGCTCCGAGGTGGGGAAGCGGACGTCGTGGACCTCGAGCCCGGTGACGGTGTCGGTCACAGCCATGCGCATGCCCCCTGGGATGTTGCGGAAGAACATCGGACCTTTCCGGGTCATCCGATGTATAGACCCGCCGCCAAGGCAGCGTCCAGACCCCGTACGGAAGTTGACCGAACAGCCCCCGCAACAGATCGGATGAATCGCGACCCCTTCACGCAAAGGGGCTGCGGACCGGCACCACGGACGCCGTAGTCTGGGGAACGCACGTAATGGAACTGCTGCCGGCAGCCGCCCCAGGCGGCCGGACCGGTCGGAAGGAGGCGCTGGGTGATCGAGCTCGAGGGGGTGCCCGAGCTGATCGACCCGGTCATGGTGGCCGCGTTCGAAGGCTGGAACGACGCCGGCGACGCCGCCTCCGCCGCGGTCGCACATCTGGACCGGGAATGGAAGGGCGAGGTCTTCGCCGCGCTGGACGCGGAGGACTACTACGACTTCCAGGTGAACCGTCCCACCGTCTTCCTGGACGGCGGCGTACGCAAGATCACCTGGCCGACGACCCGGCTCTCCGTCGTCCGCGTCGGCGACCCGAACGGCAAGGGGCGGACCCGCGATCTCGTCCTGGTCCGCGGTATCGAGCCCAGCATGCGCTGGCGCTCGTTCTGCAACGAAATCCTGGGCTTCGCCCATGAGTTGGGCGTGGAGATGCTGGTGGTGCTGGGCTCGCTGCTCGGCGACACCCCGCACACCCGCCCGGTCCCGGTCAGCGGGGTGACATCCGACGCGGATCTCGCCCGCCGGCTGGATCTGGAGGAGTCCCGCTACGAAGGCCCGACGGGCATCGTCGGCATCCTCCAGGAAGCCTGCACCCACGCGGGCGTCCCCGCGGTGAGCCTGTGGGCGGCGGTGCCGCACTACGTGTCCCAGCCGCCCAACCCGAAGGCCAGCCTCGCCCTGCTCAACCGCCTGGAGGACCTCCTCGACGTCCGTATCCCGCTCGGTGAGCTGAGCGAGGACGCGCGCGCCTGGCAGCTGGGCGTGGACCAGCTGGCGGCCGAGGACAGCGAGGTCGCCGAGTACGTCCAGTCGCTGGAGGAGGCGCGGGACACCGCGGACCTCCCGGAGGCGTCCGGCGAGGCCATCGCCCGCGAGTTCGAGCGCTATCTGCGCCGCCGTGACCCCCAGGCCGGTCCCGGCGTGGCGACCGAAGGCGGGCTCACGGAAGGACGCGACAGCTCCTACCTCCGCGACTCCCCCAGCGGCCGCACCCGCCCGCCCCGCCCGGTGTCCAAGGAGCCGCGCGAGCCGAAGCCCGGCGACGAGACGGGTACGGGACCGAAGGACGCGGGCAAGGGCTCCGCGGACGCTGCCGACCCCTCAGGTGGCCCGGACTCCGCCGGCTCCGCCGATTCCCCGAAGCCGGAGGACGACCCGGAGGACACCGGCAGCTGAGGGCGCGGAGCGCACCACAGCGCACCAGCACACCATGGGCGCCGGACCGGCCATCGAGCCGGTCCGGCGCCCGTGCGTCACACCGCCCGCCCGGTGCGGGCCCCGGTCATCCCGAGCAGTGGAAGCGCGCCCCCGCCCAGTCGCCGTGATCGCCGGACTTCTTGCCGTCCGTATCGGTCACCTTGAGCCGGACGTGCCGGGCCCCGCCGAGCGGCACCTCCACCGCCACCGGCGCCGACTTCCCGGTCAGCTTCGGTGAGGCCCACAGCACCTTGCCGTCCGCCTCCACGGAGAAGGCGGCCTCCCCGTAGTCGGCGATCTCGTCGTCGATCCCGGCGTCCGCGGTGAAGGACGTACAGCGCCCGCCGGTGAAGAACTCCAGGTCCGAGTCGGCGTGTGTCCCGATGCCCTTGTCGTACGTCTTCCCGGCGAGGGTGAGCCGATGGCCGTCCGACGCCCCCGACTCCCCGTTGCTGCGGTCGCGTTCGGCCGGCCCGTACCCATTGGCTTCGCTCAGCCACTCCAGATCACTCGCCCAGGTGTCCTCGGCCGGCGCCGGCGGTACGGGCCGCACCTCGAAGCGGTGCACCGCCGTCCGCGGCGCACCGGCCGAGCGGTAGCGGACGGTCGCGGTGACCGTGACCGGGTCGGCGCTCCTGGCATCCTTGGGCGCGGTGAGCGTCAGCGCGTCGCGCCGGGTGGTGCCGGCGGCGATCCGTGCATGGCGCACCGGCGCCGAGACCGTCCAGCCCTCCGGCGCGGACAGCGACACCGACACCCCGTGTGCCGTACGGGTTCCCGCGGTGACGGCCGTCCGTACGGTCGTCACCGCGCCCTTGGTCACCTCCTGGCCGCCCGGTGAGGTGACCGTGACCCCCGCGCCCGGAGTCCGGCCGCCGACCGCGCTCGCGCCCGTCAGTTTCAGCCCGAAGGCGCGGTCGGTGGGGCGGGAGGCGGTCTTGATCCGGACGACACCCGCGCGGTCGGCCGGGTCGTGGAACCAGCCCTCCCGCGCCGCCTCGAACGCGCCCGCGGACGGCAGCCGCTTCAACGCCCGGCCGTCCAGTGCGACGCCGCGCGGCGCGTCCCCGGTGTGCACGGTGAAGCGGTACGGCCGGGCGGTCTGCTTGCCCCGGAACGAGCCCCGGGAGGCGCCGACGTCGATCCGTACGTCGCCGCCCCCGGAGCGCGGCGCCGCCACCCGCACCCGCTGGGTGGCACTGTGGCCGTCCCGGTGCGCACGGGTCACCCCGTCGTCCTCGTAGAGCGTGAACGAGGAACGGCCCTGCGGATAGATGTCCCAGGCGAGCGGCGAGTGTGCCGTCCGGTCCTGGTACGACCTGATGCCCGGCCACATGGGCACGGCGGCACCGGCCTTGACGAACAGCGGCAGGGTGTCCAACGGGGCGCTGTAGCCGTCGACCGTGACCGGGCCCTGGTAGGTGCGCCCTGACCAGTAGTCGACCCAGGTGCCCTTCGGCAGATAGATGCCGTCGCGGGTGTCGCTGTCCTGGTAGACGGGCGCGACGAGGAAGTCCCGGCCGGTCAGGAACTCGTACTTGGCGGCGTCGGTGGCGGCCTTCGGGTCATCGGGGTATTCCAGCGACAACGGGCGCACCGGCCCCACGCCGGTCCGGGTCGCCTCCGCCGCGTAGGAGTACATGTACGGCAGCAGCGACTCCTTCAGCTTCAGATACTTCCGGCTGATGGAGGTGTAGGGCTCACCGCGGCGATAGGGCTGTTTGTCGCTGTCGGCCCAGCCGTCCATCGTCATCATCGCCGGGAGGAAGGACTTCCACTCCAGATCGCGGACGTAGGTCTTGGCGCTGCCGCCGAAGATGCCGTCCACATCGCCGGTCGTGTAGGCGAGGCCGGACAGCGTCGCGCCCGCGTAGGTCGGTATCTGCCAGCGGATGTAGTCCCAGGTGCCGCTCTGGTCACCGGACCACTGGACACCGCAGCGCTGGGCCCCCGACCAGCTCTCCGGGGCCCAGGTGAAGCCCCGCGCATCGCTGTTGTCCTCGATGCCCCGGTACGCGTCCTTGCAGCCGTCCAGCGCGAATTTGTAGCCGTCGCCGACCCAGGCGACATCCAGCTTGGCGATCCGCTGGCCGGCCTTGACCTGGTCGGCGAGTTTGCCGATACCGTCCTCGGTCCACAGGCCGAGCTTCATCTTCCGCTCGCCGAGGCCCTTCGAGGTCTCGGCGAGGTTCTCGTAGCCGCATCCGTAGCCGTCGTTGACCAGCATCCAGCCGTTGGGCAGGTCGTGCTGCACATACCCGTCGGCGGTCTTCAAGGAGTCCAGGGTGTGCCGCTCCCCCCGGTTCGCATTGTGCAGATAGCAGTCCGAATCGCCGATCTCCAGGCCGTACACCGGCGGCAGGAAGGGCTTTCCGGTCAGCGAGGTGTACTGGCCGATGACGTCCTTGGCACTCGGCCCGGCGAAGTAGTAGGCGTCAAAGCGCCGTTCCTTCGCGCGTGTCGTCACCGGCTGGCCGAAGGTGTAGGTGTTGGGCGCGTACGTGTTGCGGAAGACCCCGTACCCCGCGGAGGAGAGGTAGAACGGCACGGAGTTGGGGTGTCCGCCGTCGTCCCAGTGGTAGTCGACGCCGACCTCGACGGTGTGGCCGCGGTGTGAGGTGTTGCCGCGCCCGTTCTGCATGCCGGCGCCGTAGAACTGCTCGTCGGCGCCGCGCGCAAGGGCCTGGGTGGTGGTCTTGTCGTCCCAGCTCAGCCCCTTCGCCTCGGACCACACCAGCGAGCCGTCGGCCCGTCGCAGCTCGAAGCGCAGCGGCGCCTTGAAGGCCTTCAGGGTGACCTGGGAGGTGCTGAGTTCGTAGGCGTCCCCGGCGTCCCGCCAGTGGGTGGCGGGCGGCGCGCCCTGGGGCAGCACGATGTCCTTGCCGGTGGGGTCGGAGAACGCGCCGTCCGGGGCGAGTTCGACGCGGAAGGTGCGGTCCGTCACGAAGCTGACGCGGGCCTCGGCGCGGCCGGCGTGCAGATGGTAGACGGGCCCGTCCGCCGCGAAGCCGGTGATGTCGCCGACGGTCTGTGCGGGTGCGGGGCCGTCGGCCCGTACGCTGCCCACCGGCCCCGCGACGGCCGCCGCGAGCCCCAGCAGCGCGGCAACGACCGCCGCCCGCAGTCCTGTTGGTTTCCTCATGCCCGCAGCTCTAGCGCGCCGCCGGGCGCGGCGACCATGGATTCTCGGGTCCCGTTGCTGGACTTCTGGCCGGCGGGGCGGGGGTGGGTTCGGGGCGGGGCAGTAAAAGCGGGGCAGTGAAAGGGGCGCCCCCGCCACTCGGCGGAAGCGCCCCGAAGGACGGAAGGCGTCGGTCAGCGGGCTGCCGTCACAGGGCCACGCCGAGGAGCGCGTCGACCGCGCGGGAGACGAGGCCGGGGGCGCCCTCGTCGGTGCCGCCGTCGGACGCCTGCGCGGCGGCCCAGCGGTCCACGGCCGCGAGGGCGGCCGGGGAGTCCAGGTCGTCGGCGAGCGCCGTACGGATCTCCTCCAGGAGCGCGTCGGCGGACGGGCCGTCGGGACGGGAGACCGCGGCACGCCAGCGCGCCAGCCGCTCCTCGGCCTCCGTCAGCACCGAGTCGGTCCACTCCCAGTTGGCGCGGTAGTGGTGCGCGAGCAGCGCCAGACGGATCGCCGCCGGGTCGGTCCCGTCGCGCCGCACCGTGGAGACGAAGACGAGATTGCCCTTGGACTTGGACATCTTCTCGCCGTTCAGGGCCACCATCCCGGCGTGCACATACGCCTTGGCGAACGGGTACTCGCCGGTGAGCGCCTGGGCGTGCGAGGCGCCCATCTCGTGGTGCGGGAAGGCGAGGTCGGAGCCGCCGCCCTGGACGTCGAAGCCCATGCCGAGGTGGTCCAGGGCGATGGCGACACACTCGATGTGCCAGCCGGGCCGGCCGCGGCCCAGCGAGGCGCCGTCCCAGCTCGGCTCGCCGTCACGGGCGGCCATCCACAGCATCGGGTCGAGCGGGTTCTTCTTGCCCTCGCGCTCCGGGTCGCCGCCGCGCTCGGCGGACAACAGCCGCATCGCCGCGGCGTCCAGGCCGGACACCTCGCCGAAGTGCGCGTCGGACTCGACGGAGAAGTAGGTGTCACCGTCCAACTCGTAGGCGGCGCCGGCCTCGCGCAGCCGCTCCACCAGCGGGACGATGCCGGGTATCGACTCGACGGCGCCTATGTAGTGGCGGGGCGGCAGCATCCGCAGGGCCGTCATGTCCTCGCGGAAGAGAGCGGTCTCCCGCTCGGCGAGCGCCGTCCAGTCGTCGCCGGTGGCCACGGCCCGCTCCAGCAGCGGATCGTCGACATCGGTGACGTTCTGCACGTAGTGAACCTGGCGCTTCGTGTCGAGCCACACGCGCTGAACGAGGTCGAACGCGTTGTAGGTCGCCGCGTGCCCCATGTGGGTGGCGTCGTACGGCGTGATGCCGCAGACGTAGATACGGGCGACGGGACCGGGGTCGAGGGTTACCCGTCCGCCGGTCGCGGTGTCGTGGATCCTCAGGTCGCGGCCCTGGCCAGGCAGGGCGGGGACCTCAGAAGCGGGCCATGCATGCATGACCTGAGCCTAACCGGACGGATGTTCCGCATACGAACCGGATCAGAGGTCTGGCCGGAAAGGCGGTCTTGTGCGCGGCGGCCGAACATGCAAGGGAAGTCCGGCGATGCCACCCGGCGCCCCGCCCGGAGGTCACACGGGCGGCCAGGGAATGGCGGGCCATTCGCCGCTCGGCTCCGGGTGCCGGCCGCTGCTCAGCAGTGCGGCCACCCGCGCCCGCAGCGCGTCGATCTCGTCATCCGTGATCAGTTCGGCCAGTCGGGCGGCGAGCGGCGTGGCGTCCGCCAGTTCCCGCTCCAGGCCGCGCAGGGCCTCCAGTGCCTCGTCGGTCAGCGGCTCCCCCGCCCACCCCCACAGGAGCGTGCGCAGCTTGTCCTCGGCGTTGAACGTCACGCCGTGATCGATCGCGAAGAACTGTCCGCCGGCGCCCGGCAGCAGATGGCCGCCCTTGCGGTCCCCGTTGTTGATCACGGCGTCGAGCACCGCGAGCCGCCGCAGCCGTGGATGGTCGGCATGCACCAACAGCGCCGTACGGCCCTCACCGATCTGCGCGAGGCCGACCGCCTTCCAGCCGGGCCCCGGCTCCTCGTCCTCCACCAGCGCCAGCAACTCGGGCACCTCGTCGCTGTTCTCCGGCGGATCGATCCACTCCTGGACCATGCCGGTGCCGTACGGGCCCTCGCGCAGCACCGTCGGGGGGATCAGATCCCAGCCGCAGGCGCGGGAGACCTCGTACGCGGCGACCTCGCGCTGGGCGAGCGTGCCGTCGGGGAAGTCCCACAGCGGGCGCTCGCCCGCGACCGGCTTGTAGACGCAGGCGGCGGTGTGGCCGTCGTGGGCGACCGTGCAGTAGAGCACGGCGTTGGACGCCTCCTGGATGCGGCCGCGTACGGTCAGCTCACCGTCGGCGAGCACGGCGTCCGGCAGGCCTGCGGCGGTCTCCGGTGCGGTCGGCGGCTCCTGCGCCTCGGCGGGACCGGGCAGCGGCGCGGCCGGCTCGACTGCGGGCTCCATGGCGCTCAGGCGTCCCGTCGGTATCCGTTCTGGCGCGGGCATACGTGTCCCTCCGGGTCGAGCGGCAGGCTGCACAGCGGGCACGGCGGGCGGCCGGCGTTCACGACTTCCAGCGCCCGCTTGGCGAACGCCCTGGCCATGGTTCCGGTGAGGCGCACCCGGAGCATCGGCGGGCCGTTCTCGTCGTCCTGGAGCAGCCGCTCCTCGGCGTCGGCGAGGTCCTCGTCGGTGTCCGCGTCCAGCTCGACCAGGGCCTGGGCCTCGACGATCATCCGCTCGTCCTCGCCGTCCCAGGCGAGCGCCATCGTGCCGACCCGGAACTCTTCCTCGACGGGCGATTCCAGCGGGGCGGTGTCGGTCAGCTCGGTGGGCGAGACGGCGGGCACCGGGGCGTTGCCGCCGCTGCGCCGCACGACCTCGTCCAGCAGCTCGTCGATCCGCTCGGCGAGGGCTGCGACCTGGGTCTTCTCCAGGGCGACGCTGGTGGTGCGGCCGGAGGCGGTGGCCTGGAGGTAGAAGCTACGGCGGCCAGGCAGCCCGACCGTACCGGCCACGAAGCGGTCCGGCGCGTCGTAGAAGAACACCTGACGGGACAACGTCCTGCTCCGATTGCTCGACTGCGGGGTCACTGCGGTCGCTGCACGTCCTGCGGTCACTGCGCGGATCGCAGGTGCGTGGCGGGCAGCGCCGTCGCACCACCCTACTGCGCCGACTGATCACGCTGCTCCCGCACCACCGCCGACTGCCGCGTCCCGCTCGGCCGCCGGGCTGCCGCCGTCCTCCCGGGGCGCGAGCGATCCGAAATCACCGGTGTCCCCGAGCCGTACGAGGTAGGGACGCAGCCGGGTGTAGCGGATCGCGGTGACCGAGCAGGGCTCGACGGAGATCCGCTGGAAGAGGTCGAGGTGCATGCCCAGCGCGTCGGCGACCAGGGATTTGATGATGTCGCCGTGCGAGCACATGACGTAGGCCGCCTCGGGGCCGTGCGCCTCCTCGATACGGGCGTTCCAGTCTCGCACCGCGTCCACCGCGCGGGCCTGCATCGCGCGCATCGACTCGCCGCCGGGGAAGGCGGCAGCGGACGGGTGCTGCTGGACGACCTCCATCAGCGGCTCGTCGCCCAGTTCGGCGAGTTTGCGGCCCGACCAGTCGCCGTAGTCGCATTCGCTGATCCGGTCCTCGATGTGCAGCGAGAGCCACGGCCGGGCGTCCAGCAGCGGCGCCACGGTCTCCCGGCAGCGCTGCAGCGGACTGGAGACGACGGCGGTCAGCGGCACCTGGGACAGCCGTGCGGGCAGCGCGGCGGACTGGGCGGCGCCACGCTCGTCGAGCGCGACGCCGGGGGCCCGTCCGGCGAGCACTCCGGCGGTGTTGGCGGTGGAGCGGCCGTGCCGCAGCAGGATCAGCGTGGGCATGAGCGCCACCCTACGTTCCTTGCCGGTGTTCCTGGCAGGTGACGCTGCGACGAGCGAGAATGCCAAGTGTGATCGTGGACAGCGCCATCTACCGGGACGGCCGCCGCGCCGAGTGTGCGACCGACTTCTCCCGTGCGCTGGAGGAGGCGCGGGCCAAGGGGGACGCCTTCCTGTGGCTGGGGATGCACGAGCCGACGGAGGAGGAGTTCGTCCTCGTCAGCAGCGAATTCGGGCTGCACCCGCTGGCCGTCGAGGACGCGCTCAAGGCACACCAGCGGCCCAAGCTGGAGGTCTATGACGACTCGCTGTTCATGGTGCTGAAGCCGATCACCTACGACGACCAGGCCGACACGGTGACCGCGTCGGAGCTGATGGTCTTCGTGGGCGAGGCGTTCGTCGTCACCGTCCGGCACGGGGAGGCCAGCCCGCTGGCGACGGTGCGGCGCCGGCTGGAGGAGCACCCGGAGATCCTGCGGCACGGTCCGGGGGCGGTGCTGTACGCGGTCAGTGACGCGGTGGTGGACCACTACATCGAGGTGTCCGCCGAACTCCAGCTGGATCTGGAGGAGTTGGAGGCGGAGGTGTTCGCCCCGGTACGCGGCCGGGACACCAAGAACACCGCCGCCGAGATCTATGCGTTCAAGCGCGAGGTGCTCGAATTCCGCCGGGCGACCGGCCCGTTGGCGGAGCCGATGGCCCGCCTGCAGAGTCCCGGGGTGCCGTTCGTACACGACCACGCCCGGCCCTTCTTCCGAGATGTCGACGACCATCTCACCCGCGCCAACGAGTCGGTGGAGGGCCTGGACCGGCTGCTCTCGGACATCCTCTCCGCCCATCTGGCGCAGATGGGCGTACGGCAGAACGACGACATGCGCAAGATCTCGGCCTGGGCGGCGCTGGCGGCCGTGCCGACCCTGATCGCCGGTATCTACGGCATGAACTTCGACTACATGCCGGAGCTGAAGTGGCATCTGGGCTATCCGACGATTCTGCTGGTGATGGTCATCATCGAGGTGTCGCTGTACCGGCTGTTCAAGCGCCGCGGCTGGCTGTGACGCCGCGGGGCCGGACGGGCGGAGGCGCCGGACCGCTGGACGGCCGGACGACTCAGGCGAACTCCGGCGCCGAGGCGGCCGGGCCGCCCAGCGGATCCCGGCGCTCGGGCATCCGGAGGCTGACCATCCGCCGCCAGCCGCCCAGCCGCTCATACCCGTACATCGCCCGGATCCCGGCGGTGAGCGCGGCGGATTTCGCCGTCGGCCACTGCAGAATGCGGCCCATGTGGTCCATCACGGCCAGGCTGACGTCCCGGTAGACGACGATCTCGGCGTGCGCGCAGTCGAGCAGGATCCGCTGGATGGCCCGGCCGTGGCCGAGGCGGGCCAGCCGCAGCAGCTCCTCGTGGCAGTACGCGAGGTGGTTGTCCTCGTCGTGGGAGATCACCTTGATCGCGTTGCCCACCTCGGGGTGGTGGCCGAAGTGCTTGTTGAGCATCACCATCTGGTCGGCGGCGCGCTGTTCGGTGACCCGGCTGTGGGCGAGGTAGGTGATGATGTCGAGCTCGGTGAGCGGCTCGTCGCGGCGCAGCTTGTCGTGCGCCAGGCCGATGCCCTGCCGCTCCAGCAGCGCGGTGTAGTCGGTCTCCTCGGGGACGTCGGCCGGCGTCAGGCCGCGCTTGCGCAGCAGGGCGTGGAAGATCCGGCCGTGCTTGTCCTCGTCGGCGCCGTGCCGGGTGACCTTGGGGGCCAGCTCGCGCATGGAGGCGGGCATCAGGGCGGCGATCCTGCCGTTCTCCCAGCCGCCCTGGGCCTCACCGCTGGCCGCGATGGAGCAGAACAGGCGGTAGGAGTCGTCGTTGTCGACGATCTCCTGGAACAGGCTTCGGGCCGAGAACATCTGCGCCACCTCCGAACGGACACACCCGTAAAGGAAAAGTCAAATGGGGTGTGCCGTGCGCGGCAACCGCAGCGGTGGCCCGTACGGCCGTTCGGGCGATATCTGTCCTGGTGGAAGGCGTAACCCGCGCACTCGTCACCGCGTTGTGCTGCGTGACGGCCGTGGCGGGGAAGATCCCCCGAGCCCCCACCACGGCCGCGGGCCTCGCCGGCCCGGCGCCGCGGGCGCCGGGCCGGGTGCGGGGCCTTCGGGCAGGCTCCCCCGGAGGACGCCGCCGCCTCCGTGACCCAGGGTCTTTCGCCTGAATCCGGCCGGACCAGCGACCGGGGCACGCGAGCCCGGTCTGACCCGAACGAGAGGCCCTACGCCAGACCGGCGCGCTCCAGGGCCTCGGTACCGGCCCGCAGCGACGCCAGCCGGTCTTCCAGGGTGAAGCCCGCCGGGGCCAGCGTCAGGGTCGTGACTCCGGCCGCCGCGTAGGCCTGCATCCGCTCGGCGATCCGCTCCACGGAACCGAGCAGCGTGGTCTGGTCGATGAGCCGCTCCGGGATCGCGGCGGCGGCACCTTCCTTGTCGCCGGACAGGTACTTGCCCTGGATCTCGGCGGCTTCCTTCCCGTAGCCCATGCGCTGTGCGAGCTGGTTGTAGAAGTTCTGCTTCGGGCTGCCCATACCGCCGACGTACAGGGCGGTGTACGGACGGAACATGTCGGCCAGCGCGCTGATGTCCTTGTCCGCGCCGACGGCCAGCGGCAGCGTCGGACAGACGTCGAAGCCGTCCAGGGTCTTGCCCGCCTTCTCCCGGCCGGCCCGGAGGTGCGAGATCGCGGTCTCCTCCAGGTGGTCGGCCGAGGGGAAGATCAGCAGCGCGCCGTCGGCGATCTCACCGGTCTGCTGGAGGTTCTTGGGGCCGATCGCGGCGATGTAGAGCGGGATGTGTTCACGCTGCGGGTGCACGGTGAGCTTCAGCGGCTTGCCGGGGCCGTCGGGCAGCGGCAGCGTCCAGTGCTCGCCCTGGTAGGACAGCCGCTCGCGCGTCATGGCCTTGCGGACGATGTCCACGTACTCGCGGGTGCGCGCCAGCGGCTTGTCGAACTTGACGCCGTACCAGCCCTCGGAGACCTGCGGCCCCGAGACGCCCAGGCCGAGCCGGAAGCGGCCGCCGGAGAGCGAGTCCAGGGTCGCGGCCGTCATCGCGGTCATCGCGGGCGTACGCGCCGGGATCTGGAAGATCGCCGAACCGATGTCGATCTGCTCGGTCTGCGCCGCGACCCAGGAGAGCACGGTGGCGGCGTCGGAGCCATAGGCCTCCGCGGCCCAGCAGACGGAGTAGCCGAGGCGGTCGGCCTCCTGTGCCACCGCGAGATTGTCGGAGTCCATCCCGGCGCCCCAGTAGCCGAGGTTGATGCCAAGCCTCATGCCGCTCCCCTTACCCATCAGTAACGTCGCTGTTGCGGGGACTGTAGCGCGCGCCCCCGCCGGTCGTCATCGGCAGGTTGTCCACAGGTCCCCTGTTCCCGGCTCATGGCCAGTAATCTCAAGGCCCATGGAGCAAAGGCACCTCGGCCGTACGGGTCTTCGCGTGTCCCGCCTCGGGCTCGGCACCCTGAACTGGGCCCGCGACACGGACGAGCAGGAAGCCGCCGACCAGCTCAAGGCGTTCTGGGAGGCCGGCGGCACCCTCGTGGACACCGCCGACATCTACGCCGACGGCGGTGCCGAGTACCTCCTGGGCCGACTGACGGAAGGGCTCGTTCCGCGCGAGGACCTGGTGATCGCGACCAAGGCCGGCAGCGTCCTGGAGGCGGACCGCCGCGTCGACGGCTCCCGGCGCCATCTCCTGGCCGCCCTGGACGCCTCCCTGGCGCGGCTGGGCACCGACTACATCGACCTGTGGCAGCTGCACGCCTTCGATCCGCACACGCCGCTGGAGGAGACCCTGCACGCCCTCGACCTCGCCGTCACCAGCGGCCGGGCGCGCTACGTGGGGCTGTCGAACTTCTCCGGCTGGCAGCTCGCCAAGGCCGGCACCTGGCAGCTCGCGGCGCCCGGGGTGCGCAACCGGCTGGCGAGCGCACAGATGGAGTACTCCCTGCTCCAGCGCGGCGTCGAGCGGGAGGTGCTGCCCGCGGCGGCCGATCTCGGTATCGGTCTGCTGCCGTCGTCGCCGCTCGGCCGCGGCGTGCTGACCGCCAAATACCGCCATGCCACTCCGGCCGACTCGCGGGGCGCCTCGGAGCATCTGGCGGCGTTCGTCGCGCCCTATCTCGACGAGACGGCGGGCCGGGTCGTCGAAGCGGTCAGCACCGCCGCCGACGGACTGGCCGTCACCCCGCTCCAGGTCGCGCTCTCCTGGGTCCGCGACCGCCCCGGAGTCACCGCACCGATCCTGGGCGCCCGCACAGCGCAGCAGCTCAGAGCCGCATTGTCAGTGGAGACCCTTAGTCTTCCTGACGAGATCCGCCGGGCGCTGGACGATGTATCGGCTCCGGTGCACCACTACCCCGATCACGACTGGAGCACGCTGTGAGTACCGACCGCCTCGCCGGCGAAACCCCGCCCGAGCAGGAGGCCGCGCCCGGGACTGCGGATGCCCAGACACCCGAGCACACCTCGGCACCGGGCGCGGACGCGCCGGCCCCGGAAGACTCCGCGAACCCGGACGAGGACGCAACGACCCCGGAGAACTCGGCGAACCCGGGCGACGACGCAACGACCCCGGAGAACTCCGCGACCCCGGGCGACGGCCCAACGACCCCGGAGAACTCGACGACCCCAGGCGACGGCCCAACGACCCCGGAGAACTCCGCGAACCCGGGCGAAGACCAAGCGACTCCGGACGGCCCCGTGACCCCGGGCGCGGACGCGGACGCGGCGGTGAGCGAGTCGGCGCCCGCGGCAGCCGGTGTCGAGGCCGGGACCCAGGACTCCAGTGCGGCGCAGCAGCCTTCGGTGTCCGCGTCGGCCAAGGCGACCGCGGACGCGCTGGCGGCGGCCGTGCGGGCCGTGGAGAGCGGCGAGCGCGCGGCCGCTTCGTTCTTCAATGACGCCCCGCGCCCCGCCAAGCCGGCCGCCCGTCCCCCCAAGGACGCCCGGGACAGCGGCGGCAGCACCCCGCAGGGCGGCCCCACTACGGGCCCGGTCCCGGAGATGGCCGGGCCGCGTGCCGCAGAGGCGACCGACGGCCCGGCCCGTCCTCCCGTCGCGGACGCCGGCGCCACGAACCCGGCCGGCGCAGCTGCCCCTGCCGGTCCGGCCCCCGCCGCCCGCCCCGCCGTGACCACGGCTCCCGGGATCGAGGGCGTACGGCAGGTCCTCGCGGCGGGCGGCGCTCCGGAGTCGCTGGCGGAGCCGGCCGCTGAGGCGCTCGGGGAGCGGGCGGCCGAGGCATTGAGCGAGGACCCCTGGCAGCTGCTCGGCGTGCCCGGGGTGCGCCCCGAACAGGCCGACGGCTTTGCCCGGGCACTACTCGGCCCCGCCTGCGGGCCGGGCGACGAGCGGCGCGCCCAGGCGCTGGTCGGCTGGCTGCTGGAGCAGGCCGCCGTGGCCGGGCACTCCGCCCTGGAGGCCGCCGCGCTGCGTGCGGCGCTCACCCAGCGCTCGGTGCCCGACCCCGATGAGGCCCTGCAGACCGCCATCGCGGATGGTGCCGTGCTGGTGTTCCAGGACGCGATCGAGGAGCCGGGCCGCGCCCGTCCCGCCGCGGGTGACGACGACGAGGAGGAGCAGCCGGTCCGGATCCTGCTCGGCCTGGACCGGTTCGCGATGGCCGAGGAGAGCGTCGCCGATGGTCTGGCGCGGCTGCTGAACACCTTCGAAGCGGTGGCGGAGCCGGAGCAGGACCCGGCGGCGGAGGCCGAGGGGCCCGGCGACGGAACGGCCGGTGCGCAGCCGACGGCCGCCGACGGCGGCCCGTCCGCGGAGAGCGCCGCCGACCCCGCTTCCCGGGCCGAAACCGCCGGCGCCCCCGCCGGCGTCGACGACACCCCGCACCGGCCCGTCCGCCCCTCCGCCGCCGCCTGGGAGGCCGCGGCGGCCGCCGCCCCGTCCCCGTCGGCCGCGGAGCTCATCCGCGCCGCCGCGCACAGCGGTCTGGTGGCACACACCGGCGCCGAGGCGGCCCGCGCCGAACCGGCCGCGCTGATCGCCGCGGCCCGCTCGCTGGGGCTGCGGGCGTTCGGCGCCACGCACACCGAGAACGGCCGCCGGCGCCTGGCCGCACACCTCACCGAGAGCGCGCCGGACGACGCTGCCGCCGGCCCCACGGGCCTCGACGCGGCCGCGGTGACCGTCTCCGGCCTGTTGTCCGGGCAGCAGGGACCGGGCCGGGACGCGCACGGGGCGCTCGCGCTCGATCTGCTGGTCGTGCTGGACGCCTCGCAGCTGGATCTGGAGACCGCCGCGCTGCTCGTCGAGTCGCTGACCGACGGGACCCGCCTGGTGCTCAGCGGCGACCCGGGCGTCCTGTGGTCCGCCGGTCCGGGCCGGCTGTTCGCCGATCTGCTCGCGGCCCGCTTCTGCCCCCAGGTCGCCTCGCGTACCCCGGACTTCGGCCCGATCGGCGAGCTGGTGTCGGGCATCGGCATCGGTGAGCTGAGCCAGGTCGAGGCGCCCGGCAAGGAAGTGGTGATCGTCCCGGTGCGGGATGCCGGCGAGGCGGTGCACCGCACCGTCCAGCTGGTCGCCGACTCCGTGCCCCGGGCGCTGGGTGTTCCCGCGGACCGGACGCAGGTCATCACGGTCGGCCACGGCGGCGCGGCCGGCACCCGCGCGCTCAACGCCGCCCTCAAGGAGCGGCTCAACCCCGGCCCCGGCCGGTTCGGTGGTTTCGACCCCGGCGACCGCGTGGCCTACGCCCCGGCACCCGGCCGCACGGTCCCCGGCACGGTCACCGGCGCGGACGCGGCAGGGCTGCATCTCGACTGCGACGGCTCCGCGACCGTGGTGCCGCGCGAGCAGGTCGGCGCGGGAGCCGTACGCCACGGCTGGGCGCTCACCGCGCATCAGGCGGCCGGGATGCGCTGGCCCGCCACGGTGGTCGTACTTCCCGGGGACGCCGCCGGCGGTCTGACCCGCGCCTGGGTCTACACGGCCTTCAGCCGCGGCGAGCAGCATCTGTCGGTCGTCCAGGGCGTCGACCAGGCGCTGCCCCGTGCGGTCGCCGAGGTGCCCGTCAAGGAGCGCACCACCCGGCTGCGGACCCTGCTGCAGCAGAGCGTGCAGAGCGCCGAGGAGCCCTCGACGGCCGGCTGAGCCCGTCCCGCCCGCTCCCCCGCTCGCAACACCGAAAGGCCGCCGCCCCGGCCGTCGGCAGGTTTCTGCCGGCGGGCCGGGACAGCGGCGTATGCGGTCAGGGTGCGGCGACGGCAGGGCAGGAGCGCACCCCGGGGAGCCCTCACCGCTCGTGGTCGAGCGGCTCCAGCAGGTCGTCGTCGCCGAGCTCCTCGTCGAAGACCGCGCTGACGTCGAAGCGGCACACCACCCGTTGCGGGTCTGCCTGGTCGAACGGCGCGGACAACCACTCCCCCGGCTCGGCCGGGTCGTCGGCGGCCGCCACCCAGAGGGTGGAGTCGCCCTCCTCCAGGCCGAACTCCTTGTGCCGGGAGGCGATCTCGTCCGGTTCGAACTCCCCGAAGAGCACACCGAGCGCGGCATGCACGCTGGTGCCGACGACCGCGGCGGCATCGGCCCCGGCGCCCGCCGCCTCGTCGGCGGCGTCCGGATCAAGATCGGCGATGCGCTGGGCCTGGTGCAGCAGCCGCTGCGGTTCGGCGACGGTGTAATCGCGCCGGATCAGCACGCTCAGCGCGCTCGGTTCCTCCGGGCCCGCGTAGGCGGGCAGCGCATCGTTCCCGGGGATCTCGAAGGGGGTGACCTCGTCGTAGGTGTCGTAGAGCAACTCGTCATAGACCTCAGCCGCCGCGGCGAGCTCGTCGAACGCGGCGTAGACGGCCGGGTCATCCTGCCCCGAGCGGCGTTCGACCGCGTCGAGGTGACGGTCCAGCGCGGCTTTGACCGCCTCGGCGGCGGCACGTACCTCGGCAGCGGAAGGCTGCGCAGCATCAGACATAGTGCAGACGCTATCCGTACCGGGGCCGGTCCCGCACAATAGATGCGATGCCGGAATACGAATTCTGCGATGTGTACGTGCCCCGGGGAGTGTCCCGGAAGGCCGCCACACGCCTGCTGACCGACCATGCCGAGTACGGACACTGGGAGTTGGACCGACTGCGCCTGAACCCGGACGGCAGCCGCAAGGTGCGGCTGCGCCGCCGGATCATCCGCCAGCTCCGCGCCACCTGGTGAGCGCCACCAGCGCCTGAACACGGCAGAGCGGGCCCCGCTCGGCAGGGCCCGCTCCGTGGAGCGCCAGGGCGCTATCTGCTGCTGATCACCGGCGTGCGGCGCGCGCCTTGCGGTAGAGCAGGGCGCCCCCCAGCAGCATTCCGGCGCTGGCCGGAACCGCGTAGCCGATCGTTCCGGCACCCGTCTGCGCGAGATGCCCGGCAGGCTTGTGCGGCGTCACGGTCTGCGGATGCGACCCCGGGGTGTGCGGCTTGCTGGGCTTGCCCGGCTGCTGGGGCTTGCCCGGCTGCTGGGGCTTGCCCGGGTGGTGGCCGTCCCCCGGGTGGTGCGGCTTCTCCGGCTTGCCCGGGTGATGCGGCTTGCCGGGGTGGTGGGGCTTGCCGGGGTGGTGGGGCTTGCCCGGGTGGTGGGGCTTCCCCGGGTGGTGCGGCCTGCCCGGGGTGTGCGAAGACCCGTTGGAGCAGTGGTTGCCGAAGGCCGGGTTCAGCAGCCCGCCCCCCGAGACATTGTTGCCGCAGGCATTCACCGGTACGTCGACCGGAGCCTGGACATTGTTGCCCGACACGACCCCCGGCGAGTTCGAGGTGCTGCCGGCGGCGCCGGCGCCCGTGTGCCCGCCCTGGTTGTGGTGACCGGCGTGCTGCCCGCCGCCGCCGACGTTGGCGCAGCGGTTGCCGAACGCGGGGTTCAGCAGCCCGACGGCATTGACGGTGTTACCGCAGGCGTTCACCGGAACGTGAACCGGTACCTGAACATTGTTGCCGGATCCCACGCCGGGCGAGTTCGCCGCGCCTCCGGCGGCTCCCGCGTCGGCGTGTGCATAGCCGGCGGCCAGGGCGAGTACGCCACTGGCGGCCGCCATGGTGATCAGGCCCTTTCGTGCGACCTGTCTCATAGGTTGTTCCCCTGCCTAGTGCCTTACAGGAATACGAGCAAGTGGCGTTGCTTGAAAAGATCCACCCGCCCGCCGAATACCCAGCGGCTCCGGAATGCGTGGCGCGCGTTCCGGAGCCGAGCTGAGCCAGACCCTTACGGATGCAAATACAACGCCAAAGGAAGCCGGAAGGTCACTTGTTGACGCAGCCCACACCGAACGCGGGGTTCAGCAGCCCGATCACGGAGACCGTGTTGCCACAGGCGTTCACCGGAACGTGGACCGGCACCTGGATGGTGTTACCGGAAACCACACCAGCGGAGTTCAGGGCCGCGCCCTGGGCACCCGAGTCGGCAACGGCCAGGCCCGCACCGGCGAGCACGACACCACCGGCAACTGCCGCAGCGGCGACGATCTTCTTGATCATTATTCCTCCTTGTAGGCAATACGATCCCAGCCGCGGACCGCACTCACTGCAACGAAGAAAATGCTGTTGAAGCTACGAACACATCGGCCCGTTCACTCTTTTCAGCGAAGGCAGCGCGAAAGGCAGGAAATCCGCGCCGAATTCAGCTCTGGTCGATGAACCGGTCGAGCACCCGCACCCCGAACTTCAGTCCGTCCACCGGCACCCGCTCGTCCACACCATGGAACATCCCTGCGAAGTCCAGCTCCGGCGGCAACTTCAGCGGGGCGAACCCGAAGCCGCGGATCCCGAGGTCGTCGAAGGACTTGGCGTCCGTGCCCGCGGAGAGCATGTACGGCACGGCGCGTGCGATCGGGTCCTCGGCCTGGAGCGCCGACTGCATCGCGTCGACCAGCGCACCGTCGAAGGTGGTCTCCAGTGCCTTGTCCGCGTGGACGTCCTCGCGCTTGACGCGGGGGCCCAGGATCCGGTCCAGGTCGGCCAGGAACTCCTCCTCGTGGCCCGGCAGGAAGCGGCCGTCGACATGCGCGGTGGCCTGTCCCGGGATGACGTTGACCTTGTAGCCGGCGCCCAGCTGCGTGGGGTTGGCGGTGTTCTTGAGCGAGGCGCCGATCAGCTTGGCGATACCGCCGAGCTTGGCCAGCGTGGCGTCCATGTCCTCCGGGTCGAGCTCGGTACCCAGCGCGTCCCCGAGCTGGTCGAGGAAGGACCGCAGCGTCTTGGTCACCCGCACCGGGAACTCGTGCCGGCCCAACCGCCCGACCGCCTCGGACAGTTCGGTGATGGCGTTGTCCTTGTGGATCATCGAACCGTGTCCGGCGTTGCCGTCCACGGTCAGCTTCATCCAGTGCATGCCCTTCTGGGCCGTCTCGATGAGGTAGAGCCGCACCTGCTCGTTGACGGTGAAGGAGAAGCCGCCGACCTCGCTGATCGCCTCCGTGACGCCCTCGAAGAGGTGCGGGTGGTGGTCGACGAGGTAGCGCGCGCCGTAGGTGCCGCCGGCCTCCTCGTCCGCGAGGAACGCCAGCACGATGTCGCGCGGCGGCTTGCGGCCGCTGCGCAGCCGGTCACGGACGACGGCCAGCGTCATCGCGTCCATGTCCTTCATGTCGACCGCGCCCCGGCCCCAGACGCAGCCGTCGGCGATCTCGCCGGAGAAGGGGTGGTGGGTCCAGTCGTCGGCGTTGGCCGGCACGACGTCGGTGTGCCCGTGGATCAGCAGCCCGGGCCGGGAGCGGTCCTCGCCCTCGATTCGGGCGACGGTCGAGGCACGGCCCTTGTGGGACTCGAAGATCTGCGGCTCGAGTCCGACCTCGGCGAGCTTCTCCGCGACGTACTCGGCGGCGGCCCGCTCTCCCGGGCCGGAGTGATCGCCGTAGTTGCTGGTGTCCATCCTGATCAGATCCCGGCACAGGTCGACGACCTCGTCCTCGCCGGTGACCGTACCCGGCTGCTGCGACTCGCTCATGCCGAAACCTCGCTTCGCCCGGCCCCGCATTCGCAGGGCACCCACCTCTCCATGGTTCGCTCGCGGAGCTGACTCACAGTGCCTCCTCTGGCTTCACGGCCGCATCGCGCACCCTGAGGAGCACGGCCCGCGGCGGGGTCCATCGCCATCCTCCACCCGGCACCCGCTGTGCCCAAGGCCGCAATACTCCCGACACGCCCTGGTCACAGCCCCGCATCCGGCCGCATGTGCGGGTGATCGACCACCCGCGAAGGTTTGCTATTGTTTTCCACGTCGGAACGGCCCAGGCCGCACCGGCAGACACCTTGTCCGGGTGGCGGAATGGCAGACGCGCTAGCTTGAGGTGCTAGTGCCCTTTATCGGGCGTGGGGGTTCAAGTCCCCCCTCGGACACCATCACGAGGCAAAAGGTGCCGGCTGAGCTTCAGCCGGCACCTTTTGCGTTTCCTGTCGCGGGCGGTGTGCGGCACCCGGGGCGCAGGACATCAGCTGTGCCGGCGGCCACTCCCTGCCCTCCGGTGCGGCGGGCCGGGGTGCCGCGGCCCGGCCCGCGCATTGCGCGGCGCGGCCGAGCTGGGGTTTTCTTGCCGGGTGAGACGCAGATCCCCCCTTCCTCCCGCACCGCTGCCCCAGCGTGACGGGATCGATCCCGTACGGGTGCGGCTGCCCGCCGATCCGGACGGGGCCTGGGGCACGGTCCGGGATCATCTGGTGGACCGGTTCCAGGGGGCGATCGGGGCGCAGCGGGTGGACGCGATGCTGGGTGCCGGGCGGTTCGTCGGGACGGGCGGGGCGCTGAGCGGGGGTGAGCCGTACGAGCCGGGGCGGTATGTCTGGTTCCACCGGGACTTCGCGCCGGAGGTGCCGGTGCCGTTCGAGGTGGGGATCGTCCATCGTGACGAGCGGATCGTGATCGCCGACAAACCGCACTTCCTCGCCACGACTCCGCGCGGGCGGCACATCACCGAGACCGCGCTGGCCCGGCTGCGGCGCGACCTGTCGCTGCCCGCGCTCCAGCCCGCGCACCGGCTCGACCGGCTGACGGCGGGGCTGGCGCTGTTCGTCGTACGGCCCGAGGACCGGGGCGCGTACCAGAGTCTGTTCAGTGGCCGGCAGGTGCGCAAGGAGTACGAAGCGGTGGCGCCGTACGACGGGAAGGTGGCGCTGCCGGTGACCGTGCGCAGCCGGATCGTGAAGGAGCGCGGAGTGATGGCCGCGGCCGAGGAGACCGGGGCGCCGAACGCGGAGAGCCGGATCGAACTGGTCGAACGGCGGGGCGGGCTCGGGCGGTACCGGCTGCTGCCCGCCACCGGCCGCACCCACCAGCTGCGGGTTCATATGAACGGCCTCGGGCTGCCGATCCTCAACGATCCGGTCTATCCGGTCGTCGGGGACCCGGCCCCCGACGACTTCACCGCGCCGCTTCAACTGCTGGCGAAGGTACTGGAGTTCACCGATCCGGTGAACGGGCGGACGCGGCGGTTCGAGAGCGGGCTGCGGCTGGCGGGGTGGGCCCCGGGCCCGATGGCGTGATCGTGGGCCCCGGGGGGTGTCTTTCGGACCCGGCCCCGCGAGCCCGCCCTGATCCGAAAGACGCCCCCAGGGTGCGGGGCGCCACTTATGCTGGCCGCTCGGACGGGTTCACGGACGGCGGCGGGGGCGGCGGTGCGCGTACGGATCGGGGTCGAGCAGGACACGGAGACCGGTGAGGCGGCACAGTCGCTGTACACGTGGCTGAGCGGTGATCCCGAGGTGCTCGCGGGAGCCGGGCTGTCGCCGGTGCGGCGGGCCGGGGAGCCCGGGCCCATGGGGCCGGTCCTGGAGGCCGTCGAGGCGGTGTTCGACAGCGGTGTGCAGCTGGCCTCGCTGGTGGTGGCGGTGGCGAGCTGGCGCAGCACGCGGCCGCGCGCCGGGCGCGTCCACATCGAACGCGCGGGGGCCAGGGTGACGGTCGACGGCGGGGATCCCGAGGCCGTCGCGCGGGTGCTGCGGGCGCTCGGCGAGGGCGGCGACCCGGAGGTGGGGCGCGGCGAGGGCGACGCGGCGCCGGCGGACCGGCCCGGCCGGCAGGACTAGTGCGTTGGCGGGAGCGCTGTCCGACCCGTCCCGTTCACGCGCCGTCCTGATCGGTACGGATGCGTATACGGAGCTGGACGACATCCCCGCGGTGGCGAACAACATCGGCCGGCTGCGGGAGTTGCTGGGCGATCCGGCGGTCTGGGGGCTGGCGGACGAGCGGTGCAGCGTACTGCGGCAGCCGTCCCGGCAGACGGTCCTGGACACGGTGTTCGACGCCGCCGCCGAGGCGACCGACACCATGGTGCTCTATTACGCGGGCCATGGCCTGGTCCACCCGCAGTCAGGGGAGCTCCACCTCGCGCTGCCCGGGTCGCACCCGGACCGGCCGCACACGGCGCTGCGTTACGAGGAGCTGCGCTCGATCCTGCTGTCCCCGGCGGGCGGGCGTCCCTCGGCCCGGCGCAAGGTGGTCATTCTGGACTGCTGCTGGAGCGGTCTGGCGCTGGGCGGCCTCATGCACGGCGGGGATCTCGTGCCCGGGGTCGCCGTCGAGGGGGCCTTCGTACTGACCGCCACCGCGGCGACGCGTCAGGCGCTGGCCCCGCCGGGAGAGACCTATACCGCGTTCACCGGTGAGCTGATCCGTCTGCTGGACGCCGGGGTGCCGGGGCGGCCTGCGCTGCTGAGCATGTCGGCGCTCTTCGAGGAGCTGGCCGCGGCGCTCCTCGCGAAGTCCCGGCCGCAGCCCCAGCAGAGCAACCGCAACTCCGCCGGGCAGATCTGTCTGTTCCGTAACCGTGCCGGGGCGGCGGGGGCGGACACTCCGCACGCCGGGGGCGGTCCGCCGGAGGCCGCGGTGCCGCGGGCGGCTGAGCGTCGTGCCGGGGCCCCGGCACGCCGTACGGCGCCGTCGCCCCCGGTGGCAGTGCCGGACGAGGAAGCGCCTTCGTGGCCGGAGCTGGCAACGGTGGCGCTGACGGAGACCACGACGGTGCGGCTGGGCCGGTATCCGGTGACGCACGCCCAGTTCCGTGCGTTCCTCCGCGATCCGGACAACGCGCACTGGCGCCCGGAGGCCGCGCGGGCGGCGGGAACGTACGTGGACGACAACTATCTGCGCGGCTGGGACGGGCTGGACTTTCCGGTGGGGCGCGGCGGCCATCCCGTGGTGGCGGTGAGCTTTCCCGCCGCCCGCGCCTATGCGGCCTGGGCGGGCCGCCGGCTGGGGGTCGCGCTGCGGCTGCCGACCGTGGCGGAGTGGGCGCTGGCGGCACGGGCCGGGCGGACCGGGGAGTGGTGGCGCGAGGACATCGCCGCGGGCCGGGTCAACTTCCGTGGCAGTCATGCCGCGTTGGCCCCGGTCGGGGAATTCCCACCGAACCCGTACAACATCGGCGATCTGCTCGGTAACGTCTGGGACATCTGCGTGGACGACACGGGTGCACCGGTGCTGCGCGGCGGGGCGTATGACACTCCCGCGGCGCGGCTGCGGGAGGAACTGTCGCCACGGTCACCGGCCGAGTGCCGCGGGAACGTCGGATTCCGGTGTGCCGGCGACAGGTGACGACGAGAGGAGATCCATGCGGGGGGACGCCGTCGACGAGCTGCTGAAGCGGTTGCCGTACACCTGGACCACGAAGGAGGCCGAGCAGGTCGGCCGGCGGTTCCGGGAGAGCCGGCCGGCCGTGCCGAAGCGCCTGGTGAGAAGCCTGTGGCAGTACTGGCTCCGGATGTGCCCGGACGAGCTGCTGTTCGGCGACACCGAGGACGATCTCGCACTGGTGCTGCACGCCCGCGCGCTGGGGCTCCAGGTCCCCGGCGGCGACCTCGGGGCGGACGACAGCCCGGTCGCACGGTGTGCCCGGCGGGCCCGGGAGTCCACGGAGTGCGGGCCGCTGTTCCCCGCGCCACCGGTGTGGGGGCCGAAGGCGGCGCTCGCGCCGCAGGTGCGCGCCGCGCTGCCCTCGTCGCTGCTGCGGGCGTGGGTGGCGGGGGACGAACAGGGCCCCGTGGAAGTGCTGGTGGTCGGCGAGGGCATTCCCGAGATCCGGCAGCAGGTGGTGCAGGCGGCGCTCACGACCTGTCTGCGGGTCAACGGCCTGAGCGACCCGGACAGCGGTGACTTCGTCGGGGACCACATCGGCGTCGGGCTGATCCGGGTGACGGCCGGGCTGTCCGGCAAACAGCCCTCGCTCGACATCCCGTCGGCCTTCCGTGCGCGGTCGGTGACGGTGGCGGACGCCGCGTCGTCGACGGCCCGCGGGGCGCTGCGCGACTTCGTCGGGCTGCTGCGGTCGCTGGCCCATGAGACCAGCCTGGTGGAGGTCGCGGATATCGCGTATGCGGATCTGGTGACGTACGCCCAGGGGTTGCGGGCGCTCGCGGACCGGGCGGCGGGTGAGACGGACCGGGCTTTCCTGCGGGCGCCGCGCTCACCGGACGGCGCTCTGGTGTCGCTTCAGCCGTACCTCCGTACCGCCAAGGGGCACGGGGCCACCGTGGGACTGGAGTTCAGCCCGGACCTGTTCACCACGGACGCCTATCTGGGCGTCGAGCAGGCCCACCAGCGGGTGCTCTCCCAGCGGCTGACCATGGACGCACGGCTGCGCCTGGACCAGCTGGAGGCGGAGATCCGGCAGCTGACGGCCGATCTGGCGGCCTTCAGCCGGGCGAATGCGGCGGAGCGGCGGGCGCTGTGGCCGGCGACGGTGCTGCTGGTGGAGCGGTTCGACGAGCCGACCGGCCGGACGATCCGGCTGACCGAGCCCGAGGAGCGCGAGACCGAGCAGTACTACGAGGTCAATGTCCCGCAGCTGATCTCCATGCGGGAGAAGTGGGCCCGGCGCATGGCCGAGCTGGTCGAGCAGTTGGAGACGGCGGTGCACCGGCCGCATGCACCGGCGCGGCAGGTGGCCGCCGGACGGTTCCTCGATGCCGCCTTACGGGGCGTCGCACCGGACGAGAGCCCGGCCACCGAACGGGCCTTCCTCGCGTGGTGCAAGGAGGCCGCGCCGATGCTGTGGTTCGAGTGGCGGTGCGCACTGCGCCGGTACGGCATCGCGCCGTCGGATGTCTTCACCCCGCACACGGTGCTGATCAGCCGCTATCTGCCGCCGACCGCGGAGGATGCGGCGCTGCTGTTCAGCCACCCGTACACCCTGGTGGACACCGCCCGGTCCGCGGTGCTCGCCGATGCCGAGCGCGGCGTGCTGGTGGTGCGGGACGCCACCGACCACGCCGAGCCCGCCCCGTCCGACGCCGCCGGGCCCGGCGCGCAGTCACTCTGGGACGGCCTCGCCCGGCTGGCCGAAGAGCCGGGCACCGAGGAGGAGTTCGGTGACCGGTTCCTCGACGCGCTGCGGGCGCAGCCGCACGGTATCGCCCGCCGGATGATCGAGGCCCTCCAGCCGGCCGGGCCCGCCGCCACCGAGGCGGACGAGATCGAGACCGCGCTGCGGACCGCGGAACGCCACACCTCGCTCGGCGAAGGGATGGACCGGGCGCTGATGGCGATGCGTTCGGAGGCGTTCCTGACCGCTCTGGAGTGCCTGGACGGGATCCGTACCGAGCCGCAGTGGCAGACCCGGGTCTGGCTGCTGCGGGCGATCGTGGAGTGCCGCGCCGCGCGGCTGGAGCCGCGCGAGATCCCCGGTCTGCTCGGCCACCAGATGCCCGGACTTCCCGAGGCGGCGCTACGGGCCCTGGACGAAGCGGGCAGCACCGACGAGGAGTTCACCCGGGTCTGGCTGGAGGCCCTGCCGGAGGCCGGTCTGGACAAGGGCATCCGGCGGCTGTTCCAGGGCCTGCCGCGGGCCCGGGCCGGCTGCAAGGGGGACCCGTTGCACAAGGTGAGCGCCGAGCGGGAGTACGCGGTGTGGCTCTTCCGTCGTGCGGTGGAGAACGCCCGGCTGGCCCGTCAGCTGGACGAGGCCGGTGAGGAGCTCGCCGAGGATCAGGAGGCCGTCGATACGGCGCTGGCCAAGCTGGGCCGGGCACTGGAGGAGATTCTTGTGGGGCCGTACGTCGGGGGTTCGCGGGGTGAGGCCGAGGAGCTCTTCGAGGTGCTCTCCGGGCAGGAACCCCCGCGCTACGGCCGTGTGGCGGGGAGATGAGGCATGGACAACGAGCTGTATGTCGTGTGGATGGTGCGGACCTCGGACCGCGCGATGGCGGCGGCCGAGGAGGCGCTGGGGAACTTCGCCGCGCATGATCTGCTGCACCGGATCGGCCGGTTCAGCGAGGCCGAGAGCCGGCTGGCGGAGCTGGCCGCCCGTATCCGGGCCGCCTTCACGCCACCGGAGCTGCCGGCCGTGTTCACCGGGCGCCATCTGCATCTGCTGGTCGGCCCCACCGCACAGCCGCTGCTCGCGAAGATCCTCCGGTGCCCGGAGTCCGATGTGTTCGCCACCCTCTTCGACGCGCATCAGCTCGCTCAGGCACTGCGCGAGACGGGGGCGCACCAAGACGGCATCGACGACGCCGAGTTGCTGCTGCTGGCGCTGCTGGCCCGGCTGCCGCGGCTCGCCGCCCGGCACGGTCTGGAGTCGCGCGACTGGGGCGGTTTCGTCGAGGGGCGGGCCTGGCTGACCCCGTACGCACTGGACCGGCTCACCGAGCTCGCCCGGCGGCGCGGATGGTCCGCCGACGCCGCCCCCACCCAGATCCTCGCGGGCGTGCTGGAAGGCGTCGGCGGGCGGCAGGACGCCGACCGGTCGGCGCAGTTCGACGCGCTGGCGCTGATCGAGCTCCGCCGGCGGATCGGCCTGCTCAGCGAGCAGTTGCGCGGCGACGCGCTGGAACACGCCGAGGAGGCCGCGCGGCTGGCGCCCGATCTCACCAGCGTCAGCCGGCTGCCCGCATGGCTGGAGCTGTACGAGCACCATGCGGTGGCCGTGGGCATGCGGCGGCTGTTCACCGGCTCCGTGACGGTCGCCGAGCAGTTCGAGGGTCTGCACAGCCAGCCGCCCCCGGAGACGGGCAGGCCGAAGCCGGACGAGCATCTGGACGTGATCAACGAGGTCCGCTACGGCTTCCTGAAGCGGCGGATGTCGTTCGACATCGCCTGCGAGGTGGAGGGGGCGTCGCACCCGCTGGTCGTGCTGCGCTGCCGTGGGGTGCTGCCGGAGCACTACCCCGCCCTGCGCGACACCGTCCGTCGGCTGCGCGGCAGTGACCTCTCGACGCAGGGCGAGAGCCTGGGCGAGCGGCTGCTCCGCACGGCGGTGCCGCAGCGCCTGGGCCTGCCGGGCCGGCTGCGGTCCGCGCTGCAGCACCACAGCGCCGAGGCGGTGCAGTGCGTGGTGCTGACCGGGATCCGCCAGCCGGTCGCCGTGCCCGCGCCATGGCGCGATCATCTGGGCACGTCGCTGCCGTACGCGGCGCCGCCCGGCGGGGACACCGTGTTCGCCGCGACGCCGGAGGTGACCCGTGCGCTGCGGGAGAGCGTGCCCCGCACACGGCGGGTCGTGGAGGTGGAGTGAGCCGGTCCGGGGCGGATTGACACCCTCCGCAACTATGCTGTCACCACGAGGAGTTGAGCACCGGCGGGGCGCCCGTTGCGGCGGCGTGCACACCGTCGTGCACACCCCTCGCCACCCACTGTGTGACATCCGATCCGCCGGGAGGGCCGGTGCCCACGACGAGCAACCCTGCGATCCGTAACCTGCTGACGCTGGACGGTGCGGTGGCGCCGGCCGGCCCGAGCCCGAGCGGCGGTGCGGTCAGGGCTGCGGCCACGGACCGTCCGATCACCCTCGACGACATCGTCATCAAGACCCTGGCCGTCTTCGGCGTCCTCACGGCGAGCGCCTTCCTCACCGTCTACCTGGAACTCGGGTTCCTCGTCCTGCCCGCGCTGCTGGCCGGACTGGGCCTCGGGATCTTCCTGGCCCTGCGGCCCCGGCCCAGCGCCCCGCTGGCCCTGCTCTACGCGACGGCTCAAGGGGTGGTGCTCGGCGGGGCGACGCAGTTCTTCGACGCGCTGTACCCGGGTGTCGGCACCCGGGCCGTCATCGGCACCGGCTGCATCTTCGCCGGCATGCTGGCGGCGTATCACACACGGGTGGTGCGGGTCAGTGCGAAGGCGACCCGCTGGGCGGTCGGTACGGCGTGCGGGCTGCTGGTGCTGTTCCTGGCGGATCTGGTGGCGTCGTGGGTGTTCGGTGCGGACCTCGGTCTGCGGGACGGCGGCGGCCTGGCGATCGCCGTGAGTGTGGTGGCGATCGCCGCCGCGTCCTACTTCCTCCTGCTGGAGTTCGAGTCCGCCGACCGCTTTCTGCGGTCCGGTGCCTCGCACCGCTGGGCCTGGTACGTCGCCTTCGGGCTGACGATGACCCTGGTGTGGCTCTACTTGGAGATCCTGCGGCTGCTGTCGTACCTGCGGTGGTGGTGAGGGCAGGACACGGCTCCCCTCCCCCGCACTAATTCCCGTCGCGGACGGCCGCCGGGCCTGCGTAGGGTGCGCGGGTCGACGGAGTACGAGAGGGGCGGGCCGGCGGATGCTGATCTTCGATGCGGATGACACGTTGTGGGAGAACAACGTGGTCTTCGAGCGGGTCATCGACGAGTTCCTGGAGTGGATGACCCCGCCGGGACACGACCGGTCCGGGGTGCGGGCCGTGCTCGACGGGATCGAAGCGGCGAACGCTTTGACCCTCGGATACGGCAGCAAGGTGTTTCTGCACAGCCTCGGGGAGTGCGTGGCGCGGCTGCGGGGGCGGGCCGCGACGGCCGAGGAGTCGGCGCGGATCTCCGGGTGGGCGGCGGCCTTCGACGGGGGCACGGTGGAGCTGATGCCCGGGGTGGCCGAGACCCTGGCCGAGCTGGCCCGGCGGCACGAACTGCTGCTGCTGACCAAGGGCGACGCCGAGGAGCAGCAGCGGAAGGTGGCGGCCTCCGGGCTGGCCCGGTACTTCCGGGGCGTCCACATCGTGGCGGAGAAGAACACCGCCACCTATGAGGACCTTACCCGCGCCTACGACCTGGTGCCGGCCTCGGCATGGATGATCGGGAACTCCCCCAAGTCGGACATCCTGCCGGCCCGTTCGGCCGGTCTGAACGCGGTGTTCATCCCGCACGAGCACACCTGGGTCCTGGAGCACAGCGAACTCGACCCCGACGACAAGAAGGTACTGCGACTGCCGACGTTCGGTGAGTTGCTGCGGCACTTCTGAGAGGGGTGAGGGATATGACAGCCAGGGGGCCCAAGGTGTCCTGTGTCTTCGTGTGCCATGACGGCGCGGGGCGGGTGCTGTTGGCACGGCGGAGCGCGGGGGCCAGGGACGAGCCGGGGACCTGGGACTGCGGTGCGGGGGCGCTGGAGTTCGGTGAGTCCTTCGAGACGGCCGTGGCACGGGAGGTGCATGAGGAGTACGGCGTGCGCCCGCTCGGTATCGAACAGATCGGGGTGCGCAATGTGCTGCGCGGCGAGCCGGTCGACTCGCACTGGGTCGCGGTGGTCTTCGCCGCACGCGTGGAGCCGGACGAGGTGAAGATCGGCGAACCGCACAAGTTCGATGCGCTCGCGTGGTTCGCTCCCCATGAGCTGCCGGTGCCGCTGCACTCGCAGTGCGGGGAGACGCTGGAGCTGTACGGCACGGGTGCCCGGGGGCGGCAGTCCGGCCGTCCGCAGGGCTGACCGCTGCTGGTGGTGGGGCGGGGGGTGTCCCCGCCCCACCGGTCTACAGCGGTGCGATGTCGGTCAGTTCACCGTCCTCCAGCCCCATCCACCGGGTGATGCCGATGTCCCGGAGGAATGCCAGGTCGTGGCTGACGACGAGGAGCGCGCCCTCGTAGGACTCCAGGGCCGTGACGAGCCGGCGGACCGACGCGATGTCGAGGTTGTTCGTCGGCTCGTCGAGCATCAGCAGCTGCGGGGCCGGCTCGGCCAGCATCAGCGCGGCGAGCGAGGCGCGGAAGCGTTCACCGCCGGAGAGCGTGCCGGCCTGCTGGTCGGCCCGTGCGCCCTTGAACAGGAAGCGGGCGAGCCGGGCCCGGATGCGGTTGTTGGTGGCGTCCGGGGCGAAGCGGGCGACGTTCTCGACCACGGTCAGCGCAGGGTCGAGCACCTCCAGCCGCTGTGGGAGGAAGCGGTAGGGGACATGGGTCTGCGCCGTGCCGTCCTGCGGTGGGATCTCACCGGCGACGGTCCGCAGCAGGGTGGTCTTGCCGGAGCCGTTGCGGCCGGTCAGCGCGATCCGTTCGGGGCCGCGCACCTCCAGGTCGGCACGGGCGCCGTAGCGGGCCTGGAGGGCGTGCAGGGTGAGGACGGTCCGGCCCGGCGGCACGGCGGTGTGCGGCAGGTCGATGCGGATCTCGTCGTCGTCCCGGACCGCTTCGACCGCCTCGTCGAGGCGTTCCCTGGCCTCCTTGAGGCGTTCGGTGTGCATGATGCGGTGCTTGCCCGCCGATACCTGGGCCTCCCTCTTGCGCTCGTTCATGACGATCTTCGGCTCGCGCTTGGTGGCGTTCATCTTGTTGCCGTAGCGGACCCGGCGGGCCAACTTGGTGTGTGCGTCCGCCAGTTCGCGCTTCTGGCGCTGTACGTCGGCCTCGGCGGACCGCACCATCCGCTCGGCCGCTTCCTGTTCGACGGCCAGGGCGTGCTCATAGGCGCTGAAGTTGCCGCCGTACCAGTGGACCTCTCCGTCGCGGAGGTCGGCGATCCGGTCGACGAGTTCGAGGAGTTCACGGTCGTGGCTGACCACGACGAGGACGCCGGTCCAGCCGGAGACCGCCGTGTACAGCCGCTGCCGGGCCGCCCGGTCGAGGTTGTTGGTGGGCTCGTCGAGCAGCAGGACGTCCGGCCGGCGCAGCAGCAGGGCCGCCAGCCGCAGCAGCACGGACTCGCCGCCGGACACCTCGCCGATGGTGCGGTCGAGATCGAGGCCGGGCAGTCCGAGCTGGTCGAGGGTGGCGCGGGCGCGCTCCTCGACGTCCCAGTCGTCGCCGATGACGGTGAAGTGCTCCTCGCGCGCGTCGCCGCCCTCGATGGCGTGCAGGGCGGCGCGCGCCGCGGCGATGCCGAGCGCCTCGTCCACCCGCAGCTCGGTGTCGAGCGGGGCGTGCTGGGGGAGGTAGCCGACCTCGCCGGCGACCTTGATGCTTCCCGCGGTCGGGGTCAGTTCGCCCGCGATGAGCTTCAACAGGGTGGACTTTCCGGCCCCGTTGAGACCGATGAGGCCCGTGCGGCCGGGGCCGACGGTCAGCGGGAAGCCCTCCAGGACGGGGCTGCCGTCGGGCCAGGTGAAGCCGAGGCCGGTGCAGACGATGGCCGCGGAGGATGCGGAGGTGGGTGACTTTGACACAAGGGTCTCCTGGGCGCGGGTGGGAGTGCGGGGAATGCGCTGGGAGACACCGCGTCGCCGGAACGCCGGGGTGCGTCGGGTACGCCGTACGTACGCCGAGGTCGCGGACGGGCCGCGCGAGGCATGATTCGCCGCTCCGGATACCGGAAGCGCAGGGCGAATCACCGTCGCGGGCGCGGTGTCTCAGGACCTCAGACGAGCAACGGCCTTCTCCGATCGGCGGCAATGGGACCGGGAACGACGATACGGGGGACGCCGCCGAAACGCAAACGCTATTTTCGTTGCGTTTGCGTTTTCCACTGTGCGGCGGGTGCGGCGCCCCCGGGTCCTACTCCCGCGCCCCCTCGTGCGGGCGCAGGCGCACGCGGGCCGGGCCGGTCGCCTGGAGGGTGATGCCGGCGGCGACCGGCACCTCCTGGTCCACGGCGTCGAGTTCGTACGCACGGAGCACCATGGCCAGCGCCAGTACGGACTCCAGCATCGAGAAGTGCTGCCCGATGCAGGCCCGCGGCCCGCCGCCGAACGGGAACCACGCATAGCGGTGCCGCCCGGCCTCCCGTTCGGGTGCGAAGCGCTGCGGATCGAAGCGTTCCGGGTCCTCCCACAGGTCCGGGTTGCGGTGGGTGACCCAGGGCGCGACGACCACATCGGCGCCGGCCGGGATGCGGAATCCGCCGATCTCCGTGGCCTCCACGGCCCGCCGGCTGACGACCGGTGCCGCCGGATACAGCCGCATCGACTCCTTGAGGGCCTGTGTCAGATACGGCAGACGGTCCAGATCCGCGGCCGTGGGGGTGCGGTCCCCCAGCACCTCGTCGATCTCCTCGCGGACCCTCGTCTGCTCCTCGGGGTGCCGGGCGAGGAGGTGGAGGGTGAAGGCGAGGGAGGTCGCGGTGGTCTCGTGCCCCGCCAGCAGGAAGATCAGGACCTGTTCGCGGACCTCGGTCGCGTCGAGCGAGCCGTCCTCGTCATTGCCGGCCGCGGCCAGCAAGGAGAGCAGGTCGTCACCCTCGTCCGCCGCCTCTCCCGCCGTTGCGCCTGCCGCCCGCCGGTCCGCGATGATGCGGTCGCACAGCGCGTTCAGCTCGTCGGTGGCGGCGCGGGCCCGCCGGTTCCCGGGGGTGGGCCATGCCCGCGGGACCTTCACGGGCACATAGGCACGCCGCACGACATAGGCGTTGATGACCGGGGCGCACCGGTGGAAGGCGTCCTCCGCCGCCCCCGCGTCGAGGCCGAACAGGATCCGGGCGACGGTGCGCAGCGCCAGCCGGTTCATTTCCGGGACCAGGTCGACGGTGTGCGCGTCCGCGGTCCGCCAGCGGTCGACGAGGGTGTCGGCCTCGCTCGTCACGGCCGCCGCATAGCTGTCGACGCGGCGCTTGGTGAACAGCGGCTGCACCAGCCGCCGCTGCCTGAGGTAGTCGGTGTCCTGGCTGGTGAGCAGGCCGTTGCCGAAGGCCTGCCGGACCTCCTCGTAGAGCGGGTGGTCCTTACGGAAGTTGGTGGCCCGGGAGGCGAGGATCTGCTGCACGCCCTCGGGCGCGAAGACGGCGTGGAACACGCTGCGCAGACCGGGCGGGCCGGCCTCCAGACGGACCACATCGCCGTGCGCACGCCCGGCGTTCAGGAATGTGCCGAGGGAGTCACGCCGGAGGTCGAGCATCGAGCCGAGCACGGGCAGACCGGCCGGGCCGGGTATCGCGCGCTTCGGTGCGGGACCGGGGTGGGAGGAGTGGGAGTGGGACTCGGTCATGGGCATGCCGGATGTCTATCCCGCGGGCGACGCTTCCTACCCCCGTATACCGAGTTGCTCTCCCGCGCATCTTCCGCAGATCCGGATCACCCGCCCGGCGCCGCGCCCCGGCTCGCCCGCCCGCGGAGTGCGCGGCTGCCCTCCCGGCGTCGTGCCCGGCATCGGCCCCCGTAGCATGAACCGGATGATCGACAAGCCTGCCGAACGGGCAGCCACCGCGACCCCGTGCCGGGTCACCGTATGCCGCGGCTGCTGCTGCGGCGATGCAGCCAAGATCCCGGGCGTCGACCACGCCGGGCAGATACCGAAGCTGCGCGCGGCGCTCGACGGCGCGGCCCCGGTGCGGGCCTCGGAGTGTCTGGACGTCTGTGACCAGGCGAATGTGGTGGTGGTCCAGCCGTCGCCCGCGGGCCGGGCGGCGGGCGGGCGCCCCGTCTGGCTGGGGCTGGTCAACGACGACGAGGCGCTGGCGGACATCGCCGCCTGGATCCGCGCCGGCGGCCCCGGCCTCGCCGATCCGCCGGGCGTGCTCGACCTGTACGCGATCACGGTGTCGCGGCGGGTACGGGAGGGGCTGGAGAGCTGAGGCGCCGCGCCCCGGCCCGCCCGTGCCGCGCCCGGCCCCGTCGCCCGTCGTCGCCTCCGAAGGCACCGCCCACGGTTACCGGAGTCTTACGGCAGCGGACCGGGCCGCCCGCCACCGCGCGTCCTGGTGTTGGCTGGGACCATGACCTCCCTCCCCGGAATGGCACGCTGACCCCGTGCACCACCCCACACCGCCTTCCGCGCCCCCGCCCGCCCCGCTGAACGGGCCGCCGCGCCGCGTCCTGGTCGTCGAGGACGATCCGACCGTCGCCGAGGTCGTCACCGGCTACCTCTCCCGCGCCGGCTACACCACCCGGCACGCCGCCGACGGTTTCGCCGCCCTCGACCGGGCCGCGGAGTTCCGTCCGCATCTCATCGTGCTCGATCTGATGCTGCCGGGCATCGACGGTCTGGAGGTGTGCCGCCGGCTGCGCCGCGCCGGCAACGGCCCGGCGGTCCCGGTCGTGATGCTGACGGCCCGCGGCGAGGAGGCGGACCGCATCCTCGGCCTGGAGCTGGGCGCGGACGACTATGTGACCAAGCCGTTCAGCCCGCGGGAGCTGGTGCTGCGGATCGGCTCGGTGCTGCGCCGGGCGGAGGCCGCGCCGCCGGCCGCCGCGCCCTCCTCCGTGCTGCGGGCCGGGGAGCTCAGCGCCGACCCCGGCGGCCGGCGCGCCGACCGGGGCGGCCGGGAACTCTCCCTCACGGCTCGCGAGTTCGACCTGCTGGTCTTCTTGATGCGCCACCCCGGGCAGGTCTTCTCCCGGGAGGAACTGCTGCACCGGGTCTGGGGCTGGGAGTTCGGCGATCTGTCCACGGTGACCGTGCACGTGCGGCGGCTGCGCGAGAAGATCGAGGAGGATCCGGCCGCGCCACGGCTGGTGACGACGGTCTGGGGCGCGGGCTACCGCTTCGACCCCCTGGGCGACGAGGAGCAGCCGGAGCCCGGTCCGCTGCCGGGAGGTGAGCTTCGGCCATGACGGACTTCCTGGTCATCGTGGCGCTGGCGGCGCTCGGCGCGGCGCTGGCGGGACTGCTCGCCGCGCCCGCGGTACGGGCCCTGCGGCGGCGCTCGGTCGCCCTGTCGCTGTTCGCGGTGGCGGCGCTGGCGGTGGCCGCGATGGCGGCGGGGACGGTGGCGGTCGCCCAGGCGATGTTCCTGTCCGGGCACGACCTGGGCGTGGTGATGGCCGTGGTGGCCGTATCCGGGGTGGTGTCGCTGGCGGCCGCGCTGCTCTTCGGGCGGCGGATCGCGGCGGGCAGCCGGGAGCTGGCGCGCTCGGCCCGTACGGTCGGCAGCGAGGGCGGCTTCGTGGCGCCCGCCGAGCCGCCCACCGCCGAACTGGCCGCACTGTCCCGGGCGTTGGAGGAGACCAGCGGGCGGCTCGCCGCGGCACGGGAGCGGGAGCGGGCGCTGGATGCCTCCCGGCGCGAACTGATCGCCGGGATCTCGCACGATCTGCGCACCCCGCTCGCCGGGCTGCGGGCGATGGCCGAGGCGCTGGAGGACGGCGTCGCCGAGGACACCGCGCGCTACCACGCACGGATGCGGATCGAGGTGGACCGGCTGGCCGCGATGGTCGACGACCTCTTCGAACTGTCCCGTATCCAGGCCGGGGCGCTGGCCCTGACGCTGTCGCGGGTGTCGGTGTACGACCTGGTGGACGACGCGCTCGCGGGAGCCAGGCCGCTGGCGCGGGTGAGCGGGGTGCGGCTGGTGGACGGCGGGGTGGTACCGCTGCCGGTGCGGGTGGACGCCCAGCAGATCACCCGCGTACTGGGCAATCTGCTGGTCAACGCGATCCGTGCGACACCGTCCGACGGCACGGTCGCGGTCAGCGCCCGGCACGAGGCGGGCCGGGTGGTGCTCGCGGTCGAGGACGGCTGCGGCGGCATCCCGCCGGAGGATCTGGCGCGGGTCTTCGACACCGGCTGGCGCGGCGGTGCGGCACGCACCCCGCGCGCGGACGGCAAGGGCGGCGCCGGGCTGGGCCTGGCGATCGTCCGCGGCATCGTGGAGGCCCATGAGGGCCGCGCGACGGTGCGCAATACCGCCTCCGGCTGCCGCTTCGAGGTCGAACTGCCGTCGGCGGAACAGCAGGTGGAGCCGCAGACCGAGCAGCGGACGGGCCCGCCGGCGGAGCGGCAGACGGAGCCACGGCCGGAGCGGCGGACCGGCTCGCAGGCGGAGCCGCCAACGGCCTGAGCACAAGGTCCCGCAGGCGGAGCCGCCGCCGGGCTGAACGTAACGGGCCCGCAAGCGGAGCCGCCGGCCTGAGCGTACGGGCGCCCGGGGTGCCTCAGCGCCGTGCCGACGCGCCGTCGCGCCCCTCCGTACCGGGGCCCGGCCCGTCGCCCTGCTCGGGGTCCGGGCCGCCACGGCGCTCGGGATCCGGGCCGCCCTCGCCGGGCTCCCGCTGCTCCTCCCCCGTAGGGCGCGTCGGCAGGTCGCGGACGGTCCCCACCGGCGAGAAGAGGAGAATCAGGGCGGCCAGCGGCACACCGGCGGTCATGATCCACATTGCCGGGCGGAGGCCGAGGGCGGAGCCGAGGGCACCGCCGAGCAGCGCGCCCAGGGGCAGCGTGCCGTAGTTGACGAAGGAGCTGCTGGCGATCAGCCGGCCGAGCAGGGCCGGCGGGCAGTAGCGCTGCTGGAAGCTCGCCTTGAGGATGTTTCCGGCCACCACCCCGGCGGAGACACCGAAGCTGCCCGCGACATAGAGCAGTGCCCCGGCGCCGTGGGCCGCGAGCGGGATGAGCAACGCGGCTCCGGGCAGGCCCAGTTCGCACAGCAGCATGGCACGGGCCGTGCCGAACCGGTCGGCGGCCCGTCGTGCCAGGAAAGCGCCCGCGATCCCGCCCGTACTGGCCAGCGCCAGCACCCCGCCGACCGTGCCGGGCGACAGGCCGACCTCACGGACCAGGAAGACCGTCGCCATCGACTGGTACCCCATGAGCGCGAGGTTGGAGGCGGCGCCGAAGAGCGTCAGGGTACGGAACCACCTGTCGCCGGCCACCAGGCGCAGTCCCTCGGCGACCTCCGCGGTCAGTGCCCGCGGTGCGGCCCGGGGAGCCGGGCGCGGTTCGCGGTGCCGGATGCCGAGCAGGCACAGCAGGGCGATGAGGAAGGTGGCCGCGTGGGCGAACAACCCGTTGACCGCGCCCGCCAGTTGGGCGATGAGGCCGCCCGCCCCCTGTCCCGCGATCTGCGCCGCGGAGGCGCTGCCGTGCAGCTTGGCGTTGCCCTCGGGCTGGTCGGCCGGTGCGAGCAGGGCGGGGAGGTAGGCGCTGTAGGCGGTCTGGAAGACCACCGCTGCCGCACCGGTCAGCAGGGCCACGGTGATCAGCAGGCCGAGGCTGAGCCCGCCGTACCGGGCGAGGACCGGTACGGCGGCGAACAGCACCAGCGACAGTCCGGCGGCACCCAGCATCAGGGGGCGGCGGCGCAGCCGGTCCACCCAGACGCCCACCGGGAGGCCGATGAGCAGCCAGGGCAGCCAGGTACAGGCACTGAGCAGCCCGACCGCGAAGGTGGGCGCATGGAGGGTGGACACCGCCACCAGGGGCATCGCCACGTTGGTGACCGCCGCCCCGAACTTCCCCGCCGTCTCGCCGCACCACAACAGCCGGAAGTCACGATGGCGGCGCAGCAGTCCGGGGCTCCGCCCGGTCATGCGCCGGTGTCCGGGGCGGCGCCCGTACGCAGAAGGAGTTGGTTGACGCCTCCGGAGTGCGCCACCTCCACCTCCACCTCCGTGGCCGCGTCCTCGTCGAAGCGGAGGGTGAAGTGCGGTCCGGCGTCGATGAGCAGTGGGAGGCCTTCCCCCGCGTCGCGGTCAAGAGGCGGCGGGACAGTGGCGTTCCAGGTGCCGTGGCCGGCCGCGGGGACGAGCCTGACGGGGAGGCGTGCCAGACAAGTGGAGCGGTTGGCCCACCACTCCAGGTGTGCGGTGCCCTCGTAGCGGTCCATTCCCCGAGAGTATGCGGCGTGGCGGCGGATCTGCGGCCGAGTGCCCCGTGGAACGGAGTCCGGGCGCGGCAACGGCCGTAACCGGACCGCCTTCAGGCATCCTCCTTGCCCTCGCCCCCACGTCCGTCCTCGTCGCCGTCGTCCACGTCATGCACCCCGTCCACGGCGTCCGCCCCGTCCACCCACAACGGATGCTCACGCCGGGCCCATTGGGCGTCGACGGTGCCGGTGCGCAGGCCGCGCCGGGACTCGGGATCGCCGAACGCCTTCCAGACATGGCCGGCGATCACGATGACCACGGCGAGCGCGAGCCAGTCGTGGACGAAGGTGGCGCCGGTGCGCCAGACCAGGGGCACGAGGGTCCCCCCTGCCCGGGTGAGGCCGAGGGCCTGGGGGAGGGTGGACCACATCAGCAGGCCGGTGCCGAGCATCACGAGGACGGCGCCGGCGATCCAGGCCGCGTAGAGCTTCTGTCCGGCGTTGAACTTTCCGGCCCGGCGGCCCCCTCGGCGGCGCAGGGCGGCGCGCAGCCAGTGGCGGTCGTGCGGGCCGTAGCGGTTGAGGCGGGTGAGGTCGGCGCGCAGGGCGCGGGAGCCGAGGCCCAGCAGCAGGGGGAGGGGCAGCAGGATGCCGGACCACTCGTGGACGGTGACCACCAGGGCGCGGCGGCCGACGAGTTCGGCGAGGAAGGGCAGATAGAGGCAGCCCGCGGTGAGGACGCAGACGGCCATCAAGGTGGCGGTGGCGCGGTGCACCTGGTGTTCGACGGCGGTGAAGCGCCGGATGCGGGGACGCGCGGTGGCGGGCTCGGAGGGGCTCTCAGGTGGTCGGGGCATCATCGCGTCCGTTCGACCGGCCGACCCAGGCGTCGATGTCATATCCGCGGTTCTCCCAGTATCCGGGCTGCACATGGTCGGTGACGGTGATCCCGGAGAGCCACTTCGCCGACTTGTAGAAGTACATGGGCGCGGCATAGAGGCGCACCGGACCGCCGTGTGCATGGGTGAGCGGTTTGTCCTGCATCCGCAGGGCGACCAGGACGTCGTCGCGGCGGGCCTGTTCGAGGGTGAGGGACTCGCTGTAGGCGCCGTCGAAACAGGTGAAGCGGACGGCCTTGGCCTCGGGGCGGACACCCGCGGCGTCGAGGAGGGCGGCGAGGCGTACGCCCTCGAAGGGGGTGCCGGGCACCCGCCAGCCGGTGACGCACTGGACATCGCGGACGAGCCGGGTCTGCGGCAGATGCCGGAGGTCGGCGAGGCGGTAGCTGGTGCGGTGACGGACCAGGCCGTCGATCGTGAGGCGGTAGGTGCGTTCGGTCTTTTCCGGTACGGAGCCGGTCACCGAGTAGTAGCGGAAGCCGCCGCCGCCCGGGAGCAGACCGGACAGGCCGGTGGGGTCCTGCTGCGCGGCGGCACCGAGGGTGTTGTCGTAGGCGCTCTGGAGGAAGGGGGCCGCGGCAACGCCGGCGGCACCGGCGGCGAGCATGCCGAGCACCACACGTCGGCCCACGGGGGTGCCCCGCCCGTCCTCGCCGCCCGCCGTGCGGGCCGGATTCACGTCCTTGGTCACCCTTCGATTCGAGCACCCGGCGGGCAGCGGGGCCAGCGTCCGGGCCCCCGCGTCAGACTTTCGTCATCAGCGCCGGGGGTCACGGGGCGGCGGCGTCCCCGGCCCGGCGGAGTGCCGTGGCCCGTGCGGCCCGGAAGGCGCCTTCGGCGTCGCGGCCCGGGTACGACCACGGTGCGCGGGTGGGGTACGGGCCGATGCGCCCGAAGAGCGCGGCGGCCTCGGCCATCCTCCCTTGGTGGAACGTGGCATGGGCCAGGAAGTTGAGATCGATCTTCCGGCGCGGATGCTCCTCGCCCTCCCATTCCAGCCACCAGTCGACGGCGCTCTGGAGGACCTGCCGGGCGCGCCGGGTGGACCAGGGGCCCCAGTCCGCGGGGTCGGGGGGCGCCAGTCCCGCGGCGGCCAGTACGCGGTAGCGCTCGGCGTGCGCCACGACGGGGAGGAGCGCGAGCGGGGAGTCGGCGGGGGCGCCTGCCGCGGACCGGGCCGCGAAGGCGTGGGCCGGGTGCCGCGGGTCGTCGGTGGCACCGGGCCACTGTTCGGCCAGGGAGGCCGTCATGAGGTGGTGTGCGTGGTGGTGGTCGCGGTGGCGGGCACGTACCTGGTGGAAGGCGTGTGCCCGTTCGTCCGGGGTGCCGGTGCGGCGGGCGAGGATCAGCGCGCCGAGCCAGGGGGTGGGGTCGTCGGGCAGCATCCGGGCGGCGGTGGCACAGGCCTTGGCGGCGGCCTCGGCGCTGCTCTCGCCGCGCAGGGCGAGATGGACGGTGGCGAGGGCGAGGAGGGTGGCTGCGTCGCCGCTGTCCGGTTCGGCGAGCTGCCAGTCGCCGGCCCAGGCGGCGCTGCCGGGACCGGTGGCCAGGACGGTTAATCGGTGGCCGCGCAGATCCCAGTCCTCGCCGGTCCCGGCGAGCAGGGTGCGCACCCGGGCCCATTGGCCCAGCGCCAACGCCTCGGCGGCGATGGCCAGTTGGGTGTCGTCCAGGGCCGGCGCGAGCACCGGGGCACCCGGGCAGCGGGTACGTCCGAGGGACGGCGGCGGTGGCGAAGGAGAAATCGAAATCACGGGTCAGGGGCTCCATGGCGCGCCGCACCGGCCGTCTCACCGCACCGAGTCGTCCTCGGTGGGAGGGGGTCGGATCCGCGCACGCCTCTACAGAGGGTGATGGCTTGGTCCGCACCAGTCATCACGGACAGCAAAGCGGTACGCAGAGCTCCGCGTCAAGACGAGAAAAGGAATGGCCGGATCCGCCCGCCCCGGCCCCCGTCAGGACACCGACCGCGCCGCCGCCCGCCCCGCCATCCGCCCGGAGAACAGACAGCCGCCGAGGAAGGTGCCCTCCAGCGAGCGATAGCCGTGCACCCCGCCACCGCCGAACCCGGCCGCCTCGCCCGCCGCGTACACGCCGGGCAGCGGCTCCCCGCCCTCGGTCAGCACCCGCGAGGAGAGGTCGGTCTCCAGACCGCCGAGCGTCTTGCGGGTGAGGATGTTCAGCCGTACGGCGATCAGCGGGCCGGCCTTGGGGTCGAGCAGCCGGTGCGGGACGGCGGTGCGGATCAGACGGTCGCCGAGGTATTTTCGGGCCCCGCGCATCGCGGTCACCTGGAGGTCCTTGGTGAAGGAGTGCGCGATCTCCCGGTCCCGCGCCACGATCTCGCCGCGCAGCGCCTCCTCCGATATCAGCTTCTCCTGGGTCACCTCGTTCATCCGCCGCACCAGATCGGTCAGCGAACGCTCGACGATGAAGTCCGCGCCGTGGTCCATGAACGCCTGCACCGGGCCCGGCGCGCCGGCCCTGGCCCGGCCCAGCACCCCGCGGATGCTCTTGCCGGTCAGATCGGGGTTCTGCTCCGAGCCGGAGAGCGTGAACTCCTTCTCGATGATCTTCTGGGTGAGCACGAACCAGGTGTGGTCATGGCCGGTCCGCATGATGTGTTCCAGCGTGCCGAGGGTGTCGAAGCCGGGGAACAGCGGGACCGGCAGCCGCTTGCCGCGGGCGTCCAGCCACAGCGGGGACGGGCCGGACAGGATCCGGATGCCGTGCAGCGGCCAGAGGGGGTTCCAGTTGTCGATGCCCTCCGTGTAGTGCCACATCCGGTCCCGGTTGATGATCCGGCCGCCGGCCGCCTCGGCGATGCCCAGCATCTTGCCGTCCACATGCGCGGGCACCCCGGACAGCATCCGCCGCGGGGGCTTGCCGAGCCGCTCGGGCCAGTTGGCGCGCACCAGGGCGTGATTGCCGCCGATCCCGCCCGAGGTGACGATCACCGCCTGGGCCTTGAGCTCGAAGGCACCGGCCACCTCACGGCTGCTGGGCCTGCCGCGCTCGGCATCCGAGGGCTCCAGGATCTCGCCGCTGACGGTGTCCACGCTGCCCGCGGTGCGCGAGAGCCCGGTCACCCGGTGGCGGAAGCGCAGCTCGACCAGCCCCCGGGCGGCCCCGGCCCGCACCCGGCGCTCGAACGGGGCGACCAGACCGGGCCCGGTGCCCCAGGTGATGTGGAAGCGGGGGACGGAGTTGCCGTGCCCGGTCGCGTCATAGCCGCCGCGTTCGGCCCAGCCGACGACGGGGAAGAGCCGGACGCCCTGCCGGTGCAGCCAGGAGCGCTTCTCGCCGGCCGCGAAGTCGACGTAGGCCTCCGCCCATTTGCGCGGCCAGTGGTCCTCCGGCCGGTCAAAGCCGGCCGTGCCCAGCCAATCCTGCCAGGCCAGCTCGTGGCTGTCGCGGATCCGCAGCCGGCGCTGCTCGGGGGAGTTCACCAGGAAGAGACCGCCGAAGGACCAGTGGGCCTGTCCGCCGAGGGACTGTTCCGGCTCCTGATCGAGGAGGATCACCTTCCGTCCGGCGGCCACCAGCTCCGCGGTGGCCGCCAGGCCCGCGAGCCCCGCTCCGATCACGATCACATCAGCGTCGTACGCCATGTCAGCTTCTCCTCAACGGGGCACACCGGGCGCCCCGGCCGCCGTGGTGGAACGATCCTCAGCGCACCCGACTGCCGCGTCAACCACGTGGTTACCGCGCGGTACACCGGGACGCGCGGGAGAATGGTGGGTGACGAGGGCCACCCCACGCCCGCCGCCGGATGACTATCCTCAGGCGCAATCCCCCACCCCGCGCGATACGAGGTGTGACGTGACGGTGATACTGCTCGCCCTGGGAGCGGCGTGCTGTCTCGGACTCGGTTTTGTGTTCCAGCAGGCCGCGGCGCAGCGCGCCCCGATGAAGGACTTCCTGTCCGTGCGGCTGCTGCTGGACCTGGTGCGGATGCCGCTGTGGCTGGCCGGTATCGGTCTGATGGTGGTGGGGATGGCGCTCGGCGCGGTGGCGCTGGGCATGGGCGACATCACTCTCGTGGAGCCACTGCTGGCGACCAATCTGCTGTTCGCGATGGCTCTGTCGCGGCGGCTGACCCGGCAGCGGCTCGGCCGCAGCGGCTGGGCCGGACTGTGGCTGCTGGCGGGCGGGGTGACGGCCTTCATCGTGGCCGGGCGTCCACAGGGCGGGGAGCGCAGCCCCGATCATCTGTGGCAGTGGCTGATCATGGGCATGGTGCTGGGCACCGCTTTGCTGCTGGCGGCGGTCGCCAAGCGCGAGCGGGTGCATGTGAGCCTGGAGGCCGCACTGCTGGGCATCGCGGCGGGGCTGATCTACGGACTCCAGGACGCGCTGACCCGGATCAGCGGGGAGCATTTCGGCGAGGGCGGCTGGTCGGCCCTGCTCACCAGCTGGCAGCCGTACGCCATTGTCGTGCTCGGTGTGCTGGCGCTGGTGTTCGTCCAGAGCGCCTTCGAGTCGGCCCCGCTGCGGCTTTCGCTGCCCGCGCTGACCGCCGCCCAGCCGCTGGCCGGTATCGCCTGCGGGGTGGGTTTCCTCGGCGACCAGCTCCAGGTGACGGCCGGGGCGCTGGCGTGGGAGGTGATCGGGATCATCGCCGTCGTCGCGGGCATCGTGCTGATCGGCAGCCATCCGGCGATGCCGCCGGGGTCCGGCCGGACGCAGAACGTACGGGAGCTCCAGCCGCACTGAGCCGGCCGCCCGGCGCGGCCGTCCCCTTCCCGATGGGTGCCCTCTTCCCGGTGGGTGCCGGCCCGGGCCCGGGTGGTTGCATGGGCCCATGACGGATCAGCAACCGCTCAGTGCGGACGAAATCCTCGATGTCGTCGATGAGAACGATCAGGTCGTGGGACAGGCTCCGCGCGGCGAGGCCTATGCGCGCAGGATGCGCACCCGCTGCGCCTTCGTCCTCGCCCGGGACGACCGGGACCGGATCTTCGTGCACCGCCGCACCCCGCAGAAGCTCGTCTTCCCCTCGCACTACGACATGTTCGTCGGAGGGGTGGTGGGCACCGGCGAGACCTACGACCAGGCGGCGCTGCGCGAGGCGGAGGAGGAGCTGGGCGTGCAGGGGCTGGCACCACCGGAACCGCTGTTCAAGTTCCTCTACGAGACCGCCGAGCACACCTGGTGGTCCGCGGTCTACCAGGTGCGCTGCACCCTGCCGGTCGCCCCGCAGGAGTCGGAGATCGACTGGTCCGCCTTCCTGACCGAGGAGGAGCTGGCCCGGCGGATCGACGAGTGGCCGTGGACACCGGACGGACTCGCCGCGTACGGGGAGCTGCTCGCCCGCCGGGAGGCGGGGGAGCTCTGATGGGTCCCGGTCACGGGTCGGGCCGGCCGATAGGGTTTCGGCCATGATCCTCACTGAGGCGCTGCGGTCGGCCGGCGCGGCCGTACGGCTGTGGTTCTCGCCCGCGCGGATCCGCGAGGAGGGCGCGACCCCCGACTACCGCTTCTCGCTCGCCAATGAGCGCACCTTTCTCGCCTGGCTGCGCACCGGGCTGGCACTGATCGGCGGCGGGTTCGCGGTGGACCAGTTCCTGCCCCGGCTGCACCAGGGGCTGCGGGTGACCTTCACCGTCGTCCTGCTGGTGGGCGGCGCGCTGTGTGCGCTGCGGGCGGTCAATCACTGGGTGCGCTGCGAGCGCGCGATGCGGCGCGGCGGCGACCTGCCGGTCACCCGCTTCCCCACGGCGCTGGCGCTGGGCGTCGGCGTGCTGGCGGTGGCGGTGGTCGTGCTGGTCCTGCTGGGCTGGACGAACTAGCCGATGGCGGACGGAGCGCGGCCGGACGCGGGGCCGCCGCGGCCGGCTCCCGACCGGGACCCCGGACTGCAGCCGGAGCGGACCCGGATGGCGTGGCGGCGTACGACCCTGTCCGCCACGGCGATGGCGGTGCTGGCCGGGCGTCAGCTGCTTCAGAGCGCGGCCCCGGGACCGGTGGAGGTGGTTCTGGCGGTGCTGATAGGGCTGTTGTGGCTCGCGTTCGTGGCGCTCTCGCACCGCCGGATGCAGGCGTTGGCCACCGGCCGTCCGCCGGGTCTGCCGCCGCGGACCGCACTGCTGCTGGTCGGCTGCACCCTCGCCCTGGCGCTGTGCGGCGCGGTGCTCCTGGTACGGCCGGGGCAGTGAGCCGGGGCGCGGCGCCACCGTGGCCGGCGGCGGAGATACCGTGGCGTGACCCTCGCGTTCCGGGAGCGGGCCCCATCCCCGCCCCGGCCGCGGCGGCATGAGGGACCATCGGACGAGGGGACACGACCCACATGTGCGACTCGGCAGCACGGAACACGCCGGCGCAGGCCTCGGCGGCGCAGACGGCGGCACGGTCCTCCGGGCCCGGCGCCACCGGACCGGACGCCGCGCCACCACCGGGCGCCGCGACGCCTGTGGGCACCTCCCCCGCGGACGCCTCCCGCGTGGACGCCTCCCCCGCCACCGAGGGCCCCGTCGTCCCCGAGCCCTACCTCACCGAACTCGCCGCCGGCGTCCATGCCTTCATCCAGCCGGACGGCGGCTGGTGCCTGAACAACGCGGGCTTCGTCACCGACGGGGACGCCACCCTGGTCGTGGACACCGCCGCCACCGAGCGCCGGGCACGTCTGCTGCGCCGCCGGATCGCCGAGAGCGGCGCGCCGGCGCCCCGGATGGTGGTGAACACCCACCACCACGGCGACCACACCTACGGCAACGGCGTCTTCGCACCCGAGGCGACGGTGATCGGGCATGCCTCCTGCCGCCGTGAGCTGCTGGCCGCCGGGCAGCAGCTGCATGCGGTGTGGCCGCAGGTGGACTACGGCGACATCCGTCTGACGGCGCCGGAGATCACCTACACCGACGAGCTGGCCCTGCACGTCGGCGACATCGAGGTGCGGCTGATCCATCCGGGCGTGGCGCACACCACCGGCGACACCCTCGTCTGGCTGCCCCGGCAGCGCATCGTCTTCGCCGGCGATCTGGTCTTCCACGGCGGCACACCGTTCGTCTTCATGGGTTCGCTGGCCGGCTCGCTGCGTGCGCTGGAGCTGCTGCGCACCCTGGACGCGGTCACCGTCGTCCCCGGGCACGGCCCGGTGACCGGCCCCGAGGTGTACGACGGCATCGAGCGCTATCTGCGGTTCGTCGGCCGGCTGGCGCAGGAGGGTCGGGCGGCCGGCCGTACGCCGCTGGAGGTGGCCCGGGAGGCGGACCTGGGGCCGTTCGCCGGGCTGGCCGAGAGCGAGCGGCTGGTGGCGAATCTGCATCGGGCGTACGCGGAGCTGGCGGGCGTCGCCCCCGGTGCCCCGCTCGACCTCGTGGCCGGATTCGGCGACATGACGGTGATGAACGGCGGAGTGCCGATGGCTTGTCACGCCTGAGCCCGGCCGCTCGTGCCTGAGCCGCCCGGCGCGGCCGGGGAAGCCGGGGTGATCGGGGAAGCAGGGGTGCTCGGGGAAGCAGTGGTGACCGGGGAGCAGGGGCCGCCGGGGAAGCAGGGGCCGCCGACGTGGCGGAAAATCCCCGCGTGACCGACGCCCCACGTCCCGGCACTGGACTCCATACCGACTAGTCGGCATGATCGTGCTGCGACCGATGGACCGTCCACTCCGTACGGAGGAGCACGATGAGCAAGGGCACCCCTCCCCCGCAGGCCCCCGGCCGGGAGGACGCGGAACCTCCCGGCCTCGACCTGGAGCGATTGCGCGAGCATCTGGACCGGGAGCGGCCGGGGCTGACCGGCGGCCCGCTGCGGGCCCAGCTGATCGAGGGCGGGCGGTCCAACCTCACCTACCGCGTCAGTGACGGCGCCGCGTCCTGGGTCGTCCGCCGGCCGCCGCTCGGCCATGTGCTCGCCACCGCGCACGACATGCGGCGCGAGCACCGCGTCATCAGTGCCCTGCACACCACACCGGTGCCGGTGCCCGAGACGCTGCTGCTGTGCGAGGACGAGTCGGTCATCGGCGCGCCCTTCTATGTGATGGAGCTGGTCGAGGGCGTGCCGTACCGCACGGCCGGCCAGCTGGCCCCGCTCGGGCCCGAGCGCACCCGCGCCGTGGTGCTCTCCCTGGTCGATACGCTCGTGGACCTGCACGCGGTGGAACCGGAAGCGGTCGGACTCGGCGACTTCGGCCGGCCCGAGGGCTTCTTGGAGCGCCAACTGCGCCGCTGGGGAAAGCAGTTGAGCGCCTCCAAGAACCGCGATCTGGCGGGGATCGACGAGCTGCACGAGTCGCTGGGCCGGGCGCTGCCCGCTTCGCCCGCACCGGCCGTCGTCCACGGCGACTACCGCCTCGACAACGTCCTGGTCGGCGCCGACGACACGATCAGGGCCGTACTGGACTGGGAGATGTCCACGCTCGGCGATCCGCTGACCGACCTCGGCCTGCTGGTGATGTACAGCTCGGACCTCGGCCTGCCCGAGTCGCCGGTCAGCACCACCAGCGGCGCCCCCGGCCACCCCTCGCCGGCCGAACTGATCGAGCGCTATGCCGCCCGCTCCGGCCGGGACACCTCCGCCATCGCCTGGTACACGGCGTTCGCCTGGTTCAAGCTCGCCGTGATCCTCGAAGGCATCCACTACCGCTTCACGCTCGGCCAGACCGTCGGCGCCGGGTTCGACCGGATCGGCGAGCTCGTCCCCGTCTTCATCGACCACGGACTCACCACCCTCAAGGAAGGCTGAGAGACCCATGGACTTCGCATTCGACGCCCGCACGGAGGAGCTCCGCGAGAAGCTCCTGACGTTCATGGACGAGCATGTCCATCCGGCCGAGCAGACCGCCCATGAGCAGCGGTCCTCGCTCGCCTCGCCGTGGGACACCCCGGCCGTCGTCGAGGAGCTCAAGGCCGAGGCCCGCCGGCAGGGCCTGTGGAACCTCTTCCTCCCCGACGCGGAGCACGGCGCCGGGCTGACGAACCTCCAGTACGCGCCGCTGGCCGAAATCACCGGCCGCAGCCCCCAGTTGGCTCCCACCGCGCTGAACTGCGCGGCGCCGGACACCGGCAACATGGAGGTGCTGACGCAGTTCGGCAACGAGGCGCAGAAGAAGCAGTGGCTGGAGCCGCTGCTGGCCGGTGAGATCCGGTCGGCATTCGCGATGACCGAGCCGGAGGTGGCCTCGTCGGACGCCACCAACATCGAGACGCATATCGCACGCGATGGCGACGACTACGTCATCAACGGCCGGAAGTGGTACATCTCCGGGGCGATGAACCCCCGGTGCCAGATCTTCATCGTGATGGGCAAGACCGACCCGGACGGCGCGGACCTCCGCCGCCAGCAGTCGATGATCCTGGTACCGCGCGACACCCCCGGTCTGGAGGTCAAGCGCGCCATGCAGGTCTACGGCTACGAGGACCACTGGCACGGCGGCCACGCCGAGGTGCTCTTCCATGACGTCCGGGTGCCGGCGGCCAACCTGATCGGCGAGGAGGGCGGCGGCTTCGGTATCGCGCAGGCCCGGCTCGGCCCCGGCCGGATCCACCACTGCATGCGGCTGATCGGCATGGCCGAGCGCGCCATCGAGCTGATGTGCCGCCGCGCGGTGACCCGTACGGCCTTCGGCAAGCCGCTGGCCCAGCAGGGCGTGGTGCAGGAGTGGATCGCGGACGCCCGGGTGGCGGTGGAACAGCTGCGGCTGCTGGTGCTCAAGACCGCCTGGCTGATGGACACCGTCGGCAACAAGGGCGCCCACACCGAGATCCAGTCCATCAAGATCGCCACCCCGCGCACGGTCGTGGGCATCCTCGACAAGGCGGTCCAGCTGCACGGCGCGGGCGGCGTCAGCCAGGACTTCCCCCTGGCGGAGCTGTGGGCCGGGGCCCGCACGCTCCAGCTGGCGGACGGCCCGGACGAGGTGCACCAACGGTCCCTGGCGCGCCGGGAGTTGAAGCGCTACCTGTAGGGCTTTTCGGTACTGCGGCCGGGCCGGGAACGACGGTCCGCGGACGGCCGCCCGCCGCGATGCCGGGCGGCCGTCCAGCGGCCGGAGCGGCCTGCTGCCGGGGTGGGGCGCGCCGCTATCCTCGGGGGATGCGTATCGGAGAACTGGCGCGGCGGACCGGTGTGCCGGTTCCGACGATCAAGTACTACACGCGCGAAGGCATGTTGCCCGCGGGTGAGCGCACCGGTCCGAACCAGGTCCAATATGCGGAGTCGCACATCCGGCGGCTGAAGCTGATCCGTGCGCTGACCGAAGTGGGCGGACTGTCCATCGCGGCTGCCGGTGAGGTGCTGGCGGGCATCGATTCTCCGGGCAGCACCGTGCACGGCATGCTCGGCACGGCGCAGTCGGCGGTCAGCCGGGTGGCAGCCGAGCGGGGCACCGACGAGACCTGGGAGCGCGCCGAGCGGGAGGTCGGGGAGCTGGTGCGGCGGCACGGCTGGACGGTGCGGCCGGAGAATCCGGGGTGGCAGACGCTGGTGCAGGTCGTGGTGGCCTATCACGAGCTCGGCCGGAGCGAGTTGCTCGGTCTGCTCGACCGGTACGCGGACGCGGCGGGGGCCCTTGCCGCCGCCGAGCTGACCGCATTCGACGGGGTCCCGAGCATCGACGCCAAAATCGAGGGCGCGGTGCTCGGGACCGTGCTCGGCGACGCGGCGATGGCCGGGCTACGGCGTATCGCCCAGGAGGACGTCTCCCGGCGGCCGGAGGCGCAGCCTCACCCGGGGTGAACGGGGTCGCCGGCCGGTACGAGGTGATGCACCCGGGCCGGCGGCAGGTTGCCCAGCACCAGTTCCGTACGGAAGGTGTGCCGGTCCAATATGCGGCGCAGCGCGAGCTGCCCGTTGACGGCGTGGACGCGGGCTGCGCCCCCGGTGAAGGTGCGGCGTACCGTCGCGCCTCCGACGTAGCCGAAGAAGGAGAGGGTGCCGCCGGGGCGCACGGCACCGAGCAGCCGGTCGAAGATGTCCGTCGTCGTGGGGGCGTCGAAGTTCGCGAACGGCAGGCCGCAGACGATCGTGTCGTAGGTGCCGAGTTCGTGCTCCTGCACCATGCCGGTGAGGAACTGGAGCCGCGGGTCGCCGCCGTAGGCGCCGTGCAGGATGTCGACGAAGCGCGGGTTGGCCTCGACCAGGTCGAGGGTGTCCTCCTGGCCGAGCGCGTCGGCGATGTGGCGGGTCACCGCTCCGGTGCCCGGCCCCACCTCCAGGACGGCGCGGGAGCGGCCGGGGCTGGGGACCAGATAGCGGGTCAGGGCCCTGCCGAGCCGGGGACTGCTCGGAACGATCGCGCCCACCTCTCCGCGCGTCCGTGCGTACTCCCGGAGAAACAGCGTCACTTCAGCCACTAGGCCACCCACATCGGTTGTGATAGCAGAACTATCGATACCGTAAGTTACGGATGGCGGATGAGGACACCCCCGAGCCACAGCCGCCCCTTGAGTGTCATCACCCCGAGGCGCATGCCCACTGCTCTTGCGCGCAATCCAACAAATTCCGAGAGATGTGACGAGAGCCGTCCGAGGCGCCGTGCGAGACGTCCGGTCTCACCGCGACGTGGCCTTTCCGATACGCACGGTGAGCAGACGCGGCCGCGTCCCGCGCGGGATGTGTGGCCAAGAAAACACCGATGCCGGACGCCGCGGCGGAGGGTCCTCCGCCGCGGCCGGCATCCGGCATCCCATCCGGCGTCCGGCGTCCGGCGTCCGCTGGGGGCCTACGGCCGCAGGGCGCGCAGCAGCAGATCCGCGAGATGGTCCGCCACCTGCTGCGGGCTGAGCGGCCCGTCCTCGCGGTACCACGTCCCCAGGTGGTGCACGGAGCCGAAGTGGTAGTCCACGACCAGGTCGGCGGGGATGTCGGCGGCGAACACACCGGTGCGCTGGCCCTCCTGGACCAGGGCGCGGAACCTTTCGTGGTAGCGCCGCCGCTCGGCGCGTACCTGCTTGTCCTTCTCCGGACTGAGGTGGTGCATCGAGCGGAAGAAGATCTTGGTGTCGTCGAGGTTCTGGATGGTGGTGACGACGACATCGGCGGCGGCGTCGCGCAGCCGCTCCTGCACCGGCGCGTCGGCGCCGGCGAAGTGGTCGAGCCGCTCCTGCTGGAGGCGCAGGACCCGGCCGTAGACCTCGTGGAGCAGATCCTCCTTGGAGCCGAAGTAGTGGTAGAGGGCGCCCTTGGTGACGCCCGCCGCATCGACGATCTCCTGGACGGAGGTGCGGTCGTAGCCCTGCTCCGCGAAGAGCTTGGTGGCGGTGGCCAGCAGCCGCTGGGCCACCGGCTTCGCACCGCCGTTGCCGTTGCCGTCCTTCGTGCCGGCCATCGCCCTCACCTGTCCTTCGTGCTTAGTCATGCGCGGTGGCGCAGCTCCCGTCGGAGGATCTTGCCACTCGTGGTCTTCGGAAGCTCGGCCAGGATCTCCACCGCACGGGGATATTTGTACGCCGCGAGCCGTTCCTTGCAGTAGGCGGCCAGCTCGGCGGGGTCCGGAGCGGTGCCGGGGCGCAGGCTGACATAGGCCTTGACCGACTCGCCGCGGTAGGCGTCGGGCACCCCGACGACCGCCGCCTCGCGCACGGCGGGGTGGCTGTAGAGGACGTCCTCGACCTCGCGTGGCCAGACCTTGAAGCCGGAGGCGTTGATCATGTCCTTCTTGCGGTCGACGACATACAGCCAGCCGTCGGCGTCCATGAAGCCGATGTCGCCGGTGTGCAGCTCGCCGTCCGGGATGGCCTCGGCGGTGGCGTCGGGGCGGCGCCAGTAGCCGGGGACGACCTGGGGGCCGCGGACCGCTATCTCGCCCTGTTCGCCGAACGGCAGGTCCTGGCCCGTCTCGTCGATGATCCGGACGACGGTGTCGGGGCCGGGGACGCCCACGGCGAGTGTGCCGGAGACCTTGTCGACCGGCGCTTCCTTGCCCGGTGGGACGCTGGCGCAGGGGGCGGTGCACTCGGTCAGGCCGTAGCCGTTGTGGACGTACGGGCCGAAGTCCGTACGGAACTTCTCGACCAGGGCGGGCGGCAGCGGCGCGCCGCCCGAGGACATGGTCCGGAAGGACGCGAAGTGATCGCGGGTGACGCCGGGGTGGGCCATCAGCGCCATATAGGCGGTGGAGGGGCCGACCGTGTAAGCGGGGCGGTGCTCCAGGAAGGCGTCCAGGACGACGCCCGCGTCGAAGCGGTAGGCGAGGGCGAGGGTGCCGGAGTTGGCGACGCAGGCCGCCAGTTCGCAGACCATGCCGGTGATGTGGAAGAGCGGCGCGAGCGCGAAGTAGGTGGCGCCTTCGGCGAGACCCAGGCCGGTGCGCTGGCGTTCGGCGTTGTAGGTGATGTTGCCGTGGGTGTTGGTGGCGCCCTTGGGGGTGCCGCTGGTGCCAGAGGTGTAGCTGATCAGCGCGAGGTCGTCGGCGGTGAGCTCCGGGTCGGCCGGCACCGCGCGGATCTGTCCTGCGGTGCGGGCGACGGTCAGCAGATCGTCGGCGCCCTCCTGCGGGCCGAGCCGCTCACCGCGCAGCACCCGCCGGTCGTCGCGGGTCTGCAGATCCCGCTCCCAGGCGGTGAGCGCCATCCGTACGGACGGCGCCTCGGCGGCGGTGGCGCGCAGAAAGCCGTCCCAGGTGCGGTCGGCGCAGATGACGGCGGTGACCTCGGCGTCGTCCAGGATGTGCCGCATCTCGGCGGACTTGTACATGGGGTTGACCGGCACCACCACACCGCCGGCCTTCCACACACCGAGCAGGGCGAGCACGAAGTGCGGGGTGTTCTGGAGCATGACCGCGGCCCGGTCGCCGCGCCGGAAGCCGCGCTCGGCGAGGTGGGCGGCGATGCCGTCGGAGAGTGCGTCGGTCTCGGCGTAGGACAGCCGGCCGTCGAAGTAGGCGAGCGCCGTACGGTCCGGGACGCGGCCCACCACGGCCCGGAAGGCGTGCAGCATCGAGGGGGGCGGCTGGACAGGGGCGCGCTGGGCGTCGGTGAGCTGTGCCAGCCACGGCATGTCCTGGTAGGAGGTCATCGGGGTGCGGCCCTTTCTTCCTGATCGCCTGATCATCCCTGCGGGGGAAACACCTGGGTGACGCGGGGTGGCGGGCCGGGTCCGGCCGGCCCGCCACCGGCCCTGCTCGGGCGTGGTCCGCCCTAGAGGGCGTCTCCCCCTAGGAGCGGCCGCCCTCGGCCTGCTCCAACTTCCGCTGGAGGTGGTTCATCCCGCTGAGCCAGCGGTCGGGGTCCGCGGCCCGCGCGGTGTAGTAGTCCGCGACCTCCGGGTGCGGCAGGACCAGGAAGCGGCCCTCGGCCATGGCCGCGAAGAGCGCCTCGGCGACGTCCTCGGGCTCGACGGCCGTGGGGGTGAGGACGAGGTCCCCGGCGGCCCCGGTGGCGGCCAGCATGTCGGTGCGGACGCCCTGGGGGCAGATGGCGTGGACGTCGATGCCGCGGTGCCGGTAGGTCAGCGAGAGCCACTCGGCGAAGGCATAGGCGCCGTGCTTGGTGACGCTGTAGGGGGCGGCGGCGACCATGGTGAGCAGGCCGGCGGCGGAGACCGTGGAGATGAAGCGCCCGCTGCCGCGCTCCAGCCACTCCGGCACCAGCTCGCGCGCGGCCCTGACGTGCGCCATGACGTTGACGTCCCAGGCCAGCGTCCAGTCCTCCTCGGACGCCTCGGGTCCGCCGCCGGTACCGACCCCGGCGTTGGCGCAGAAGATGTCGATGCCGCCGCCGAGCGCCTCGCGCGCCGCCGGGACGATGGCGGAGGCGTCCCCGGCGACCGCGACCGCCCCGATCTCCTCGGCGGTCTTCGCCGCCTTGGCCCCGTCCAGATCGTTGACCACGACCCGGGCGCCCTCGGCGGCGAACCGGCGGGCCAGCGCGGCGCCGATCCCCCCGCCCGCCCCGGTCACGACAACGGTCTTGTCCCGTACGGCTTCCACGCTGGGTCTCCCTCGGTCGCGTCGATGCGGCTGACAGGCAGACTAACCGGTCGGTATGTCCCGGCGGAAGAGTCCGTGGCCGTACGGCCGGGTCCGTTCCCCCACGCCCCGGAGCGCGTTAGCGTGCACACGACACGTACCCGGTCGATTCTCTGATCACGGAGGTGTGCGGATGGCTCTGTCGAGACGCGTTCTGCTCGGGCGGCTGGCGGCGACCGGAGCGGCCGGTGCGGCGCTGGCCACGGGCGCGGGCCCCGCCCGGGCGGCGGCCCCGGCGCACGGCGGCGGGCGGCGGGTGCACACCGGCTTCGACCGGCTGTCCGCCGACGGCTACCGCCTCCTGGACGGCCACCAGGTCGGCATCGTCACCAACCCCACCGGCGTCACCCGGGACCTGCGGCACATCGTGGATGTGATGCACGCCGACGACAGGGTGCGGCTGACCGCCGTCTTCGGCCCCGAGCACGGCTTCCGCGGCACCGCACAGGCCGGCGGCTCCGAGGGCCGCTACGACGATCCGGCCACCGGGCTGCCGGTCTACGACACGTACAACAAGAGCGGCAGGGAACTCGCCGGCATCTTCACCGCCTCCGGTGTGGACACCGTCGTCTTCGACATCCAGGACGTGGGCGCGCGCTTCTACACCTACATCTGGACGCTGTACGACTGCATGGTGGCCGCGGTGCTCGCCGGCAAGCGCTTCCTGGTCCTGGACCGGCCCAATCCGGTCACCGGCCGTTCGGCCACCGGCCCGGTGCTCGACAAGGCGTACGCCTCCTTCGTCGGCCGGGAGCCGATCGCGCAGGCGCACGGCATGACGGTGGCGGAGCTGGCCCTGCTGTTCAACGGCGAGTTCGTGCCGCAGGCCGCCGGGCGCCCCGTGGAGCTGGAGACCGTCCGGATGACCGGCTGGCGGCGCGGCGACTTCTACGGGACGACCGGCCTGCCGTGGGTGCCGCCGAGCCCCAACATGCCCACCCCCGACACCGCCCTCGTCTACTCCGGCACCTGCCTCTTCGAGGGCACCAACCTCTCCGAGGGGCGCGGCACCACCCGCCCCTTCGAGCTGCTGGGCGCGGACGGCATCGACCGGCGGTGGGCCGCGGCCGCCACCGAACTGGGCCTGCCCGGCGTCCACTTCAGGGAGGCCTACTTCGCCCCCACCTTCTCCAAGTTCCAGGGCAAGACGATCGGCGGCGTCCAACTGCACGTCCACGACCCCGAGACGTTCGACCCGGTACGCACCGGCATCGGCCTCCTGGTGACCGCGAAGCGGGTCTGGAGCGGCTTCGCCTGGCGGCCGGACAACGGCATCGACCGGCTGACCGGCTCCGTCACCGTACGAAAGATGATCGACGCGGGCGCAGCCCCGGACGAGATCACCGCCGCCTGGCAGGAGAAGCTGACCCGCTTCCGTGCGGTACGGCGGCGGTACCTGCGCTATCGGTGAGAGCGTGGGGCCGGCCTCCGGTCGTGGCCTGTCCCGGTCTCAAGCGCCGAGACAGGCCATTTCACCTATTGACTGCCCCCTACACCGAGCCGGAAAGTGCGCTCGTGAGTAGCGACGCGACATCAGCGCAGACAACAGCACAGACATCAGACACCTCTCTGTCGAAGGGGGGTCAGGAGGCCGCCGGCGGGGAGAGTTTGCGCCGGGTGGCGGTGGCCTCGTTCATCGGGACGGCCATCGAGTTCTATGACTTCTACATCTACGGAACGGCCGCCGCGCTCGTCCTCAACCAGGCGTTCTTCCCGACGCTCAACCCGGTCAACGCCACCCTCGCGTCCTTCTCCACCTATGCGGTGGCGTTCGCCGCGCGGCCGCTCGGGTCGGTGATTTTCGGCCACTTCGGCGACCGGGTGGGCCGTAAGTCCGTCCTGGTCGTCTCGCTGCTGCTGATGGGGCTCTCGACGGCGTGCGTCGGGCTGCTGCCGGGCTACGGCACATGGGGAGTCTGGGCGCCGCTGCTGCTGATCGCGCTGCGCTTTCTCCAGGGCATCGGCCTGGGCGGGGAGTGGGGCGGGGCCGCGCTGCTCGCCGTCGAGCATGCGCCGCGCAAGCGCCGTGGGCTGTACGCGGCCTTCCCGCAACTCGGGCCGTCCGTCGGGTTCTTCGCGGCGACCGGGGTGTTCTGGCTGCTGTCGTCCGCGCTCGACGACGCGGCATTCCGCTCGTGGGGCTGGCGGGTGCCGTTCCTGCTGTCGTTCCTGCTGGTCGGCGTCGGGCTGTTCGTACGGCTGAAGATCAGCGAGACGCCGGTCTTCGCCAAGGTGCTGGACGCCCAGGAGGCGAGCAAGGTCCCCACCGCCGATGTGCTGCGCCGGCATCCGCGCGAACTGCTGCTGGGCGCGGGCGGGATGATCGTCGCGTACGGCCTCTTCTACACCGCGACGACCTACTGCCTCTCCTACGCCACCGGCACCCTCGGCATCTCCCGCAACACCATGCTGGCGCTCTCCCTCGTCGCCTGCCTCTTCCTGGCAGCCGGCACCTGGCTCGCCGCCACTCGCTCCGACGGCGCCGGCCGCCGCAAGCTGATCCTTGCCGGGAGCGCCCTTGCGGTGGTGTGGGGGCTGGTGCTCTTTCCGCTGCTGGACACCGGACAGCCGGTGCTGATCGCCGTCGCCATCGGTGGCGCGCTGTTCTGCATGGGCGTGGTGTACGGCCCGATGGGCGCCTACCTGCCGGAGCTGTTCGGCGCGACGGTGCGCTACTCGGGCGCCTCCCTCGCCTACAACCTGGGCGGTGTGCTGGGCGGCGCGGTCGCTCCGCTGGTCGCCACCCGGCTCCAGTCGGCGTACGGCTCGGCGTCGGTGGGCTGGTACGTCAGCGCGATGGCGGTCGTCTCACTGCTGTGCGTACTGGCGCTGCCGGAGACCCGGGAGCGGGAACTGGTCTGAGGTGCCGATGCCGCCCGCCCTCATGAGCTCAGCCACCATCGCCCGCTCTCCCCGGACAGTGCGTCCCACAGGAGGTTGAGGGGGTGGCCGGGGGCGTAGGAGTCCCGCTCGCCGCGGCGGGTGAAGACGCCGACCAGCACCTCGGTCCTGGGGCCCACCTCCCCGACGATCTCCAGGGTGCGCAGCCCGCCGGCTTCCGGGAGGCGGCCGTCCGCGGCCGCCTCCCCGATGCCCCGGGTGACCAGCATCGCCCCGCTGACCACTCCCGACCGCAGCAGTTCGAAGCCGTAGTGCGCGGCCTCGATCTCGGCCGCGATGGACAGCTTCTGCTGGTATTCGGGGCCGTACCACGAGGTCAGGAAGCGGCCGATCAGACCGCGCGCGGAGACGACCAGGGGCAGCCGGGGCAGGTCGCGGGCGCCGAAGGAGGTACCGGGGAGCCGTTCCGGCGGCAGGTTCGTCAGCAGTGAGAGCCCGCTGCGCCGCCACTCCATGACCTCGTACGGGGCCAGCAGTTCCGCTTCGTCGGCCTCGGTGACCACGACGCTGCCGCAGACCAGATCGAGTTCCTTGGAGCGCAACTTGGCGAAGAGGTCGCCGGTGCGGACGTGGGTGACCTTCAGATCGACGTCGTCGCGCTCGTAGTCCTCGGTGACGCGTTCCACCGCGTCCAGCAGGAAGCCGAGCGTATAGCGGGTGGTGCCGACGGACAGGGTCCGGCCGAGCCGGCGGCGGGCGTCGTGCACACCGTCCGACCACTCCCCCAGCGTGCGCCGGGCCAGGTCGACCAGTGCCTCGCCGGTCGCGGTGAACAGGGCGTCCCTCCCCCGCCCCTGTTTGAGGACCAGTTCCTCGCCGCACAGCGCGGAGAAGGTGCGGTTCATGGTGTCCAGCTGCTTTTGCACACTGGACTGTTCGCGGCCCAGCCGGCGCGCGGCGCCCAGCGCGGTACCCGCCTCGTGAACGACGATCAGCGTGCGCAGCTGGTCCATGGTGGTATCCAGCAGCTCCGTCGGGTACTGCTGCGGACCGAACAAGGCCATGCCTCGCTTTCCCATCCCCTGGAGTTCAGAACCCTTCAGCATACCCCCAGCGGAATCCCGGCCCGAGGGCAGCCGGGGCACCCTGCACGGGAGTTGAAGCGCCGGGGGCATCCGGCGTGCACGCACGAAGGCCCCGGGACCACCCGCCCCGGGGCCTTCGTATGCCGCCTGCCGTCTACCGGTGCGCCGGGAACTCCACGACCTGCTGATAGGTCGGCCGGTTCTGCCAGCTGAGGGTGTCGTGGGTCAGGCCGCCCACCGCGCGGTGGATGATCGCGTCCGCGCACCACTGGTCGCCGGCCTTGCAGCTGCCGTCGCCGGGGTAGACCTGCTCGGCGGTCTTCCCGCTCGCCTGCTGGAGCGTGGCCAGCAGGGTGTCGCGGCAGGCGGACAGGTCACCGTTGCCGCAGTACGACTGCGCGAGCGGGCCCGCCACCTTGTCTCCGAGCACCGCACGCAGATCCTTGTCCGCGTAGCTCCACCAGCCGTACTGGAACGCCGATCCGGCGTGCCCCCCGGTCGGCCCGTGGCCGGCCGACGGTGATTCGTCGATGGCGAGGTTGGCACGCAGTGCGTCGTAGAGGTCGCCGCCGAGGCCCGGCTTGAAGACGGCCTCGGTCATCAGCGGCCACCAGGCGTCCATGAGGCGTACCGCGTCGGGGTGCGTGTAGGTGTGCGAGCCCGCCGCGGTCTCCTTGCGCTGGGCGCCGTCCTTGCGCCAGGCCTCCAGCTGCTGGACCGCGGTCTTCAGCTTCGGGTCGGTGACGGGCTTGCTGGTGAGGACCCGCAGGAGTTCGGGCAGGACGTCCTCGCCGCGCAGGTCGGTGACGGCGGCCTCGGCCATGGCGCGGGTCAGTGACGCCCGGGTCACCCCGCCGTCCTCGGTCAGCGCCCGCACCCGGTCGTCCAGGAGATTGCCGCGGTGCACCGACCCGTTGCCGAAGCCTGCCGAGTCGTAGTCCTCGGCCTGCTTGTTGTTCCACGAGATGTAGTAGTCCTGCCCGACGGACTGCGGATGCTGGGCGGGCGGGGTGTAGTCGGTGGTGTTGGTGGCCGGGTCGTAGCCCTTCCACTCGTAGGCGTCCTCCGCCTTGACGGGCAGGGACGGGTCGACATCGGGGTTGCGTACCGGGTTGAGACCGCTGTTGTAGTACGCGACGTCACGGGAGTCGGCGTAGAACCAGTTGAAGGCGTAGCCGATGTGCTCGGCGGCCTTCTGGAACGTCTTGGCGTCGCGTACGTAGGACGGGTCGTTGAACATCTGGAAGCCGATGATCGAGTCGGCCTCGTGGCGGTAGGTGGAGCGCTGCGCGGTGTAGGCGACGGGCTTGCCGTCCATGGTGGCGCGATGGGTGACGGTCCCGTACTTCGTCCGGAAGACCTGCATCCGGTAGGAGCCGGCCGCCGTCGGGTCGGCGACGGTGGGCTTCCAGGAGTTGGTGCGCTCCAGCTTCTCCATGGGGACGCAGGTGCCGCGGTAGCGGTAGGAGGTGGAGTCCTTGGTGGGCGCGGAGCCGTCCGCGTTGCACAGCTCGACGGCGTAGGTGTCGGTGATGTCCTGGCCGGCGGAGGTGGCGCTCCAGGCGTAGTCCTGGCCGCGGCCGAGCTGGACGTACATCCCGACGCCCGCGAAGGAGGCGCCGCGGGCGCTGATGCCGGGCCCCTGGATCTCCTGGAGCATCAGCAGCTGGGGCGCGAAGTAGCCGGTCTGCGGGCCGAAGACGGCGACGGGGTGGCCGCTCGCGGTGTGCTTGCCGGAGACCAGCAGGGCGTTGGACATCCCGCGGTGCCGGGTGGGGTCGAGGCTGCCCTCGGGCAACACCCCGTCCTTGAAGAGGCCTTCCAGCTTCTTGTACTTCTCGGGCGCCTTGACCGGGTCCCGTGGCGGTGTCCCGCTCTTGACGGTGGCCGCGCCGGTGCGGTCGAAGACCAGCGGCTCGGACGTGACCGAGCCGCGGTCGGGCAGCGCGGTGCCCTTCGCCTTGGCCGGCTTGACGGCGTACGGGAAGCTGCTGCCGTCGTGCAGCGTCTTGGCGGCCTCGGGGTCGTTGCGCTCCCGGAAGGACTCCCAGGCCTCGGTGCCCTTCTCGACGCCGTACTTCTGCTGGGCGGAGAGCAGCGCGAGGGCCGAGGGGACCTCGCCGCCACCGCCGTTGCCGAAGAGGCCGCCGACGACGGAGGCGAGTGCTATCAGGTCGGTGAGCTTGAAGGGCTGGATCTCACCGGCGTTGGTGAGGGCGTCGACGTGGCCGGTGAGGACGTACTCACCGGGGAAGTAGCGGCCGTTCTTGGACTGTTCGCGGTAGGCGTTGATGCCGTCGATGTAGGCCTGGGCGTCCGCCATGGCCAGCTTGCCGCGCTCGCCGTTGGTGTCGCGGATGCGGTCGACCTGGGCCTGGAGATCGGCTTCGGTGTACGGCGCCTGCGGCCAGAACTGCTGCTCCAGGCCCTGGTTGGCGAGCGCACCGCCGGCGAAGGAGGTCAGTTCGCCGCGGCCGATGTGGCGGAAGAGGTCCATCAGCCACAGCCGGTCCTGGCCGGCGGCGTAGCCGGCGCCGTACTCGGTGCCGTAGCGGGTGGTGCCCTTGATGTGCGGCACTCCGGTCTTCTTGTCCCGAGTGATGGTCACGTCGCTGCGGGGCGTGCTGACCTTGCCGACCTGGTCCTGGGGGACGCCGAAGGAGGCATCGTTGAAGAACTGGGAAAGGGTGTCGTCGGTGAGCGACTGGTAGCCGCTCGCCAGCGCGCCGTACGGGCCGAGTTGGTCGGTGGAGTGCTCGGGGTGGGTGCCGAACAGCTTGTTGCCGAGGATCTCCATCAGGGTGGCGTTGCCGGTGGCGCCGGGCGGCAGGATGTCGGCGCACTGGCCCTGGCAGTAGTCGTTGGCGTCCTTCGGCACGGCGGCCGCGGTGGGGGGCGGTGCCAAGAGCGTGGCACCCAGGGCGAACAGGGCTGCCGCGGCGGCGGTCCTGAGCCTTCCGGTACGTCGTCGCATTCCTGCTCCTCGATGGGGGTCCCCTGCTTGCTAGAGCCCGGGGGAGGGTGGGCGGGACGTTACCGGCGGTTATCCCTGGCCGGAAGATGAACAACAGTCAACTTTCCTTCTTTCGGGGAGAATCTTTCGACGACGCCAGGACGCTCGGAACATCACCCCCGAAAAACCGCACGAAAGTTCGATGGATCCAGTTGGTGATCGACTACGTCCCATCCCCGTCCAGTCGGATCCTCCCCACGGAGGTGGGATGAAATGGCCGGTTTCAGAGCCCTCGCAGAACAGGTCCGCAATCCACGACTCGTCGCGGCTCAGCGACGCACCGCCCTGCGCAAGTGCCTTGAACGCTTCGCCCCTTACGGGCACCGGGCGACCTGGCACCATCTGTGCACCCGGGCCGGTATCGCGACCCAGGACCGCGACCCCGATCCGGAGCGGCTGGTAGCCGCGCTGGCCGAGCTGGAAGAGGCCCGCGCGCTCTGGCTCGCGTACGAGGAGGAGTTCGCCGCCCGGCGCCGGAAGGAGAAGCACGACGGCATCCGGCAGCCAGGCGCCATCGACGAATGGCACCGGCGGACCTGGGGCGGCTGTGACATCGTGCCGTGCGAGTCACCGCAACGGCACCCGGCGGCCCGCCTCGCGGTGGTGCTGCGCCGCATGATCGTGGCGATGGAGACGGGGCGGCCGCGCCGTGACTGCCCCGTGTGCGGCGGCACCCGCTTCACCTGGCTCCCGGAGGCGTTGGACGCCCCGGCACCCGGACCGGCCTGCTTGCGGTGCGGGGTGCTGGCCCCGGCGTCCGTGCTGACGCCCGAGGTGCTGACCGCCGCGGGCCGGCTGCACGGGGCGGGGGCGTTCGCGGCGGCCTGACCCCCGGACAGCGGCCGCGCGCCGCGTACACCCGGAACGGCCGACGTCAGGGGAGCTGTCAGACCCTGCTGTCATCATCGGGGCATGCTTCAGGTCTGTCTCAACGGCGCCCGGACGGCGGCCGATTCCGCGGCGGTGCCGATGTCGCCGGCCGCCCTCGCCGAAGCCGCGCGGCAGGCGGTGGCGGCCGGTGCCGACGATGTCCATGTCCATCCCAAGACCCCGTGCGGCCAGGATTCCCTTGCGCCGCGGGTGGTGGCCGCCGTCCTGGAGGCCGTCCGGGCGGTGGTGGATGCCCCGGTGGGGGTGACGACCGGCGCCTGGAGCGAGCCGGATCCCGTACGCCGGGCGGAGCGGATCCGCTCCTGGACGGTGCTGCCCGACCACGCCTCGGTGAACTGGCACGAGCCGGGCGCCGAGGCCGTCGCCACCGCCCTGCTGGAGCGTGGCATCGGCATCGAGGCCGGCATCTGGTCGGGCACGGACGGCGCGGAGTCGTTCGCCCGCTCACCGCTCGCGCCGCGGGTGCTGCGGGTGCTGGCCGAAGTGACCGACACCGACGCCGGATCCGCGCCGGCCACAGCCCGCGAGCTGCTGACCGCCGTGGCCGGCGCCGCGCCCGGCCGCCCGGTGCTGCTGCACGGGGAGGACGGCGGGGCCTGGCCCGTGCTGCGACTGGCCGGCGCACTGGGACTGGCCACCCGGATCGGCATCGAGGACACTCTCCTGCTGCCCGACGGCCGGCCGGCCACCGACAACGCCCAACTGGTGGCCAGTGCAACGACTTTGGTCAGTGGCCTTCCCGGCGGGTGACCGGGGAGGTACGTTCCGCCGCATGATCGCGCTCGCCCGCTCCCGCATCGTCGCCCCTCCGGGGTGGAGCCGCTGGCTCGTCCCGCCCGCCGCCCTGTCCATCCATCTCGCCATCGGCCAGGCCTACGCCTGGAGTGTGTTCAAACCGCCCCTGGAGTCCTCCCTCCAGCTGTCCGGGACGGCCTCCGCGCTCCCCTTCCAGCTCGCCATCGTGATGCTGGGCCTGTCCGCCGCGTTCGGCGGCACGCTCGTCGAACGCAACGGCCCGCGCTGGGCGATGTGCGTCTCCGCGGTCTGCTTCTCCACGGGCTTCCTGGTCGCCGCTCTCGGCGCGGCCACCGGCCAATACTGGCTGGTGGTCCTCGGTTACGGCTTCATCGGCGGCATCGGCCTGGGCATCGGCTACATCTCCCCGGTCTCGACCCTCATCAAGTGGTTCCCCGACCGTCCCGGGATGGCCACCGGCATCGCCATCATGGGCTTCGGCGGCGGCGCGCTGATCGCCTCCCCCTGGTCCGCCCAACTCCTGGGCTCCCTCGGCGCGGACGCCTCCGGGATCGCCCGGACCTTCCTGATCATGGGCCTGGCCTATGCCGTCTTCATGACCCTCGGGGTCGTACTGGTGCGGGTCCCCGCCGACGAATGGCGGCCGCCCGCCGGACCGCCCGCGGGCGCCTCCCCGGCCCGCCCGCTCGTGACCACCGCACAGGTCTCGGCCCGCAGCGCGCTGCGGACCCCGCAGTTCTGGTGTCTGTGGGTCATCCTCTGCATGAATGTCACGGCGGGCATCGGCATCCTGGAGAAGGCCGCCCCGATGATCTCCGACTTCTTCGCGCACACCGCGGCGCCGGTGAGCGCCCCGGCGGCGGCCGGATTCGTCGGCATGCTCTCGCTGGCCAACATGCTCGGCCGGATCGTCTGGTCCTCCGCCTCCGACCTGGTGGGCCGCAAGAACATCTACCGTCTCTACCTCGGCGCCGGCGCCCTGATGTATCTGCTGATCGCGCTGGCCGGCGACTCCTCCAAGCCGCTGTTCATCGCCTGCGCGGTGGTGGTCCTGTCCTTCTACGGCGGCGGATTCGCCACCATCCCGGCGTATTTGAAGGATCTGTTCGGCAGTTACCAGGTCGGCGCGATCCACGGGCGGCTGCTGACGGCCTGGTCCACGGCCGGCGTGCTCGGCCCATTGATCGTCAACGCCATCGCCGACGGGCAGAAGTCCGCCGGCCGCAGCGGCCCGGACCTCTACACCACCTCGTTCTTCATCATGATCGGCCTGCTCGTCGTGGGCTTCGTCGCCAACGAACTGGTCCGCCCCGTGCACCCACGGCACCACCAACCACCGGAAAAGGCGGACCAGTTGGCAGCCGCGCCCGCCGCCCCGAAGGGAGCCGGGCAGTGACCGCCCGCCGCGCCCTCCTGTTCGCCCTCGTCTGGCTCTGGGTGGGCATCCCGTTCATATACGGCCTTTACGAGCTGACCCTCAAACTGAAACAACTGTTCACGGGCTGACCCCCGCCCGGGCCTCGCGCCCGGCCGGCGCCGGCCCTCCTGCCCGTACGGCACAGGGCCGTACGGGCACCCTGAGGAGAGGGTGGACGTCCATGGCCGAACTGCACGATCTGACCGCGATCGAACAGGCCGAGGGGATCCGGTCGGGTGAGCTCTCCCCCGTGGAACTCACCGAGCACTACCTGACGCGGATCGAGCGGCTCGACGACTCACTCGGCGCCTTCCTCACCCGTACCCCCGAGATCGCCCGCAAGCAGGCCTCGGACGCCGAGAGCGAGGCCACCGCGGCCCGTCGCGAGGGCCGCGAACTCCCGCCGCTGCACGGGATACCCGTCCCGGTGAAGGACCTCAACCAGGTCGCCGGGGTGCGCTGCACGATGGGTTCGCGGGCACTGGCCGAGCATGTGCCGACCGTCGACGACCATGTCGTCCAGAAGCTGCGGGCGGGCGGCACGATCCTGCTCGGCAAGACCAACACCCCCGAATTCGGGCTGCCCTGCTACACCGAGAACGGCCTCGCCCCGCCCGCCCGCACCCCGTGGGACCTGGAGCGCTCGGCGGGCGGCTCCAGCGGCGGGGCGGCCGCGGCCGTGGCCGGCGGTCTGGCGCCCGTCGCGCACGCCAGCGACGGCGGCGGCTCGATCCGTATCCCGGCGTCCGTCTGCGGGCTGTTCGGCATCAAGCCCAGCCGCGGCCGGGTCAGCGGCGGCCCGCTGCTCCATGACGTCACGGGCCTGGCCACCTCGGGGCCGCTGGCCCGTACGGTCGCCGACGCGGCCACGTTGCTGGACGTCCTGGCCGGCGCGATGCCCGGAGACCCGTACGCGGCGCCGTCGCTGCCGCCCGGCGAGACCTTCGCCGCTCATGCCCGCCGCGACCCCGGACAGCTGCGGATCGCCTGCCTCACCGAGGCCCCCGTCCCCGGTGTCGAGGTCCACCCCGACTGCCGCACCGCCACCACCGACACCGCCACGCTGCTGACCGGGCTCGGCCACCAGGTGGAGGAGCTGTCACTGCCCGCCGACGAGGGCATCCTCCACGCCTTCACCCGCGTCTGGTCGGTGCTGGCCGCGAACCGCCCGCTGCCGCCGGAGGGCGAGGAGCTGCTGATGCCGCTCACCCGCTATCTGCGCGCCCGTGGCGCCGAGGTCTCCGGTACGGACTTCGCGCGCTCCCTGTACGCCTTCCGGATCCTCGCCCAGTCCCTCGCGGACGGCCTGATGCCGCCGGAGACCGGCTACGACGTGATCCTCACGCCGACGGTGGCCGCGCCTCCGGTGCCGGTCGGCGGGCTGCGCAACGACGCCGATCCCCAGGCCGAGTTCTCCGCCATCGGCGCCTTCACGCCGTTCACCGCGCTCTACAACGCCACGGGCCAGCCCGCGGTGAGCGTCCCGCTCCAGTGGAACGCCGAGGGGCTGCCGATCGGGGTGATGCTGGCCGGGCGGTACGGCGACGAGGCCACCTTGATCGCGCTGTCGGCACAGCTGGAGCAGGCCCGCCCGTGGGCGGACCGCACTCCGCCCATGTGGTGACGGATGCCGGAGGACGTGCGCCCGCCCCGCCAGGGGGCGGGCGCACCGGCGCTCACGACTCGTCCGGGCAGCACCCCTGCGCGTCAGGCGCGCCGTGCCGGTCCGCCGTGTGCCGCTGGTCGCCGCCGGCGCGCTCCTGGGCCCCCTCCGGGTCCGTGGCCCTCCGGTCGACCCGCAGCCGCCGCGCACCGGGGCCCTGCTCGCCGAGGTTGTCGTACGGGTTGGACAGCGCGCACTTCTCCAGCGAGAGGCAGCCGCAACCGATGCAGTCGGTCAACCGGTCGCGCAGTTCGACGAGTTGGCTGATCCGCTCGTCCAGCTCGGTGCGCCAGACCTCGGAGAGCCGGGCCCAGTCGGCGCGGTTGGGGGTGCGCTCATCGGGCAGCTCCGCCAGCGCGTCACGGATCACCGCGAGCGGGATCCCGACCCGCTGTGCCGCCCGCACGAACGCGACCCGGCGCAGTGCGTCACGGGTGTAGCGACGCTGGTTGCCCGCCGTCCGGGTGCTGCTGATCAGTCCCTTGGACTCGTAGAAGTGCAGCGCGGAGACCGCGGCACCGCTGCGCGCGGAGAGCTGGCCGACGGTGAGTTCATGAACCTTGTACGGAAGCTGGGGCACGGTTCAACCCTAAGGGCTGTCCCGGCCCCGGCCCCGGGCCATCAGACGGCCCCACCTGCCGTTGCCCAGGCGTTGACAGCGGCTACCCGCACTCAGCATGCTGAGCAAGCGCTTAGTAAGCATCGGCCGGTGCACAGCGGCGGCGGATGGATCCCGAGGAGGCGGACAAGATGGCACAGCCCCGAGTGTTCGGATCGCTCGACGAACTGCGGGACGCAGTCGGTGAGGAGCTGGGCACCAGCGACTGGCTGGAGATCGACCAGAAGCGGATCGACCTGTTCGCGGAGGCCACCGGCGACCACCAGTGGATCCATGTGGACCAGGAGAAGGCCGCGGCCGGCCCCTTCGGCACCACCATTGCGCACGGCTATCTGACGCTGTCGCTGCTGCCCGCCCTCGTACCGCAGCTGATGCGGGTCGACAACGTGAAGATGGGCATCAACTACGGCGCCAACAAGGTGCGCTTCCCCGCCACCGTCCCGGTCGGCTCACGGCTGCGCGCCACGGCCAGGATCGCCGAGGTGACCGAGGTGACCGGCGGCGTCCAGCTCGCCACGGTCGTGACGATCGAGCGCGAGGGCGGCGACAAGCCGGTCTGCGTCGCGGAGACGGTCAGCCGCTTCTACCTTTAGGTCTCTCCCCTAGGGCCTGATCCGAACGACAGGCCCTAGCCGGCCTGGCCCTCGGGAGAACGGGCCCGGTCCGCCGGTGCACCCACCATGCGCAGCACGAGGTCGGCATAGAGGGTGCCGACCTCGTCGGGGGTGCGCGGGCCGTCCGCGGTGAACCAGCGGGCGACGTCCACGCACAGCGACAGCACCGCGAGGGTGGTGCCCGGCACGTCGTCGGCCCGGAACTCCCCGCTGTCCGCGCCGTCCTGGATGATCTGCCGCAGCAAACGGTCGGTCCGGCGGCGCAGACCGGTGATCTCGGTGTAGTGCTCCGGGCCCAGCGCCTGGAGTTCGTACTGGATGACCCGGGCGGTGGTGTGGTGCTCCGCGTGCCAGCGGGCGAAGGTCCGGACGGCGTCGCGGAGGCGCTCGGTGGCGCTGCCCTCGGCCTCGGCCGCGGCACCCATGATGCGCAGCGCCTTTTCGTGGCCGATGCCGCTGATGCGGTAGAGCAGCTCTTCCTTGGTCTTGTAGTGGATGTAGAGGGCGGCCGGGCTCATACCGGCCCGGCCGGCGATGTCACGGGTGGTGGTGGCGTGATAGCCACGCTCCGCGAACGCCTCGACGGCGGCGCTGACCAGACGTCGCGCGGCGTCCGGGGTCACCCCGGCCCATTCCTCGTTCTCCTCTTCGGCCCGCTCCGCCGCCGCACCCATCGCCTACCCCGCTCCTCGATCCGCCAGGGACCCTCCTCTGACGGATCGAACACCATATCGCGCTGCTGAGCAAGCGCTTAGGGGCTGGCGGCGGGCGGCCGGGACATCCGTGGACGGGCCGGTCAGAAGGCGGAGACCCCGGTCAGCGCACGGCCGATGACCAGCTTCTGTATCTGGCTGGTGCCCTCGTACAGCGTCATCACCCGTGCGTCCCGCAGCAGCTTGCCGACCGGGTACTCGTCGATATAGCCGTAGCCGCCGAAGACCTGGAGGGCGTTGTTGGCGGCGCGCACCGCGGCCTCGGAGGCGAAGAGCTTGGCCTTGGACGCGGCGGTGACGAACGGCTCGCCGCGGTCGATCAGATCGGCGACCCGCCAGGTCAGCAGCCGTGCGGCTTCCACGTCCACGGCGATATCACTGATCAGCTCCTGCACCAGCTGGTGCCGGGCGATGGGCTTGCCGAACTGCTCGCGCTCGCCCGCGTAGCCGAGCGCGGCATCCAGGGCGGCCTGGGCGATGCCCACACAGCCGGCCGCGACCGACATCCGGCCCTTGGCCAGCGCGGACATCGCGACCGAGAACCCCTTGCCCTCGGGGCCGAGCATGGCGGTGGCCGGGACCCGTACGCCCTGAAGGACCAGCTCCGCGGTGGCCTGGCCGCGCAGGCCCAGCTTGCCGTGGATCTCACGGCGCTCCAGACCGGGACTGTCGGCCGGCACGAGGAAGGCGCTGATGCCCTGGTGCCCGGGGGCTCCGCCGGTGCGGGCGAAGAGCAGCACGAGATCGGCCCAGGTGCCGTTGGTGATGAACATCTTGGCGCCGTCGATGACGTACTCGTCCCCGTCGCGTACCGCCCGGGTGGCGAGGTTGGCCGCGTCGGATCCGGTACCCGGCTCGGTCAGGCCGAAGCAGCCGACCGCCTCGCCGGAGGTGAGCCGCGGCAGCCACGCCCGCTTCTGGTCCGCGTCGCCCCATGCGGCGAGGGTCTTGGCCACCAGCCCCAGGGAGACCGAGACGATGCCGCGCACCGAGGAGTCGGCGCGGCCCAGTTCCTCGGTGACCAGGACGTAGGAGAAGTGGTCACCCCCGGAGCCGCCGTACTCCTCGGGGACGGTGAGCCCGAGGAAGCCGAGCTCGCCGAGCTTCTTCACAATGCCGCGGTCGACCTGTTCCGCACGGTCCCAGGCGGTGGCGTGCGGAGTGATCTCACGGTCGGCGAAGTCCTTGGCGAGCTGCCGCACCGCGGCCTGCTCCGCGCTGAGCTCCAGGTTCATCTCGGGCCCCTTGTGGACGAGCAGAGTTAATTAGCACTGCTAGTTTTTGGTGGGAAGCCTCTACTATGTGCGTCATGGCCCGACCCCGCAAGCCCCTTCTGAGCCGCGAGCGCATCGTCACCACGGCGCTGGCGCTCATCGACGCCGAAGGGCTGCCGGCGCTCTCCACCCGCCGTCTGGCGGCGGAGCTGGGCGTGAGCGGGCCGTCCCTCTACAACCACTTCACGACCAAGGACGAGATCCTCGACGCGGTGGCCGACACGGTCATCGCGAAGGTCGACGTGTCGGCCTTCGAGGCGGGCGCGGACTGGCGCGCCGGGCTGCTCGACTGGGCCCGCTCCTACCGCGCGGCGCTCGCCGCACATCCGCATATCGTGCCGTTCCTCGCCCAGGGCCCCGGCCGCCGTCCCGCCGGGCTGAAGATGGCCGACGCGGCGTTCGGCGGCATGGTCGAGGCGGGCTGGCCGCCCGCCCAGGCCACCAGGGTCTGCGCCATGGTCCGTTACTTCGTGGCCGGCTCCGCGCTGGGCTCGTTCGCCCGCGGCTTCGTCGACGATCCGAGGGCCTACGACCCCGCCGACTATCCGCACCTGGGCCAGGCCCATCTCCTGGCCGAGCATCAGCGACAGGTGGACGAGGGCGCGTTCGAGACCGGGCTGCGGGCGCTGGTGGACGGCCTGGCACTCCAGCACCCGGAACTCGTACCGCCGCAGGGCGGCTGACCACACGGCGCTCACCGTATGGCGGCCCGTACGGGGACCGGCCGTAAGGCGCCTGAACGGGCGGCGCGGCTCCCCGGTACGCGGATTCCGTGCGCCGGGGAGCCGCCGGCCGTCACCCCTGCGGCCTGGGCGCCGCGTCCGGCTCGGCGGCCGCGGCGGACCGGCGGGTGAGCAGCCAGATGGACACCAGCGCGATGACGGACAGCACCATGATGTATCCGGACACGGCCATCGACGTGCCGCTCGCCTCCAGCAGCAGCACCATCAGGAACGGCGCGAGTCCGCCGCCCAGGATCGCGCTGATCTGATAGCCGAGCGAGGCGCCCGTGTAGCGCATCTCGGCGGTGAACAGCTCGGCGAACAGCGCCGCCTGCGGGCCGTACATGATGCTGAGGAAGCAACTGCCGACGAAGGTGCCGACGCCCAGCCACACCAGCGACGCGGTATCGATGAGCAGGAACATCGGCACCGCCCAGAGCAGCAGCCCGACGGCGCCCGCGGCATAGACCCGCAGCCGGCCGATCCGGTCGGACAGCGCGGCGGCGGCCGGGATCAGGACGAGCTGGGTGAGGCTGACCAGGAGCGAGACGGCCAGCACGGAGGTGCGCCGCATCTCCAGCTCGCGGGTGGCGTAGTCCAGGACGCCGGTGATCAGGATGTAGAAGGTGGCGGTGTTCACCGCGAACGAGCCGCCGGCCAGCAGGACCGTGCCGAGATGGTGCCGCAGGATCGTACGCAGGGGTGAACGGCGCGCCTCGACGGCCTGCTCCGCCGCCGCCAGCTTCTCCTCCGCGGCCCGGAATTCGGGGGTCTCCTCGACATGGGTGTGGATATAGCGGGCGAGCAGCAGCACGAGCACGCCGACGAGGAACGGGAGTCGCCAGCCCCAGGTGCCGAAGGACCGCTCGTCCGTGAGCGCACCCGCCAGGAGGAAGACGGAGTTGGCGGTCATCACGCCGATCGGGACGCCGAGTTGCACCAGCGAGCCGTAGAGCCCGCGCTTGCCCTCGGGGGCGTATTCGGTGGCCATCAGCATCGCGCCGCCCCACTGCGCGCCGACCGCGAGGCCCTGGAGCAGCCGCAGGAGGACCAGCAGGACCGGGGCGGCCAGCCCGATGGTGTCGTAGGAGGGGAGCAGCCCGATGGCGGTGGTGGCCAGCCCCATCACGGTCAGGGCGAGCACCAGCATGGGTTTGCGGCCGCGCCGGTCCCCGAGCTGACCGGCGATCACCCCGCCGACGGGCCGGGCCAGAAAGCCCACCGCGAAGGTCGCGAAGGAAGCGAGCACCCCGGCGGCCTCGCTGCCCGAGGGGAAGAAGGCGGGGCCGAGGACGAGCGCGGCGGCGATGCCGAAGACGAAGTAGTCGTACCACTCGACGGCGGAGGCGAGGGCCGCGGCGGTGGCGACCTTGCGGCGGTTGCGGGAGGAGGGCGGGGTACCGGACTGGTCGTGTGGCGCGGAGGGGGCCGTGTCCATGCGTGCACGCTCCGAGGGGTGCGGGAAGGAAGGGGGGCGGCGCCGTGATGTCGGGTGACCGTACCGACCGGCCGGTACGCCGTCAACGGACCGCGCGGCACGAGTTTTCTGCGACCGGTGCGGGGGGGGGGAGGCCGGGGCGCCCGGGAGCCGGGGCGCCCGGAGCCGGTGCGCCCGGCCGAGCCGCGCAGGGCGTTTGCAGGGCGAGATGACTGCTGCCGGCCGCTGCCGGCCGCGCTGGGGTTGTCCCCACCTCCAAGGGGTGGCCCGTCGGATGGGCAACGGCATCCGCCTGCGGCAATCGTGTCGTATCCGGGTTTTTTGTTCACCTGGCGGCGCCGGCCCGGACACGCATGGCGGAAAGCGACTGCCCGTCAGGCGTTCCGGGAGACCGACGAAGGATCATCGAGGGGGAACAGTGGACCGTCCCATGGAGCGTGCTCTCGCGCGCCGTACGTTACTGGCCGGCACGGCGGCAGCCGGTACGGGAGTGGTGTGGGGTGCGTCGGGGAGGGCCGTCGCCGGCGGGTCGGGACGGCCGGCGGGGCAAGGGCCGGTGGGGCAAGGGGCCGTGGACGCCGAGGTGGCGCGCCTGGAGCAGGGGCTGATCGAGCTGCGGCGGGATCTCCATCGGCACCCCGAGGCGCCTGGGCAGGAACAGCGCACCGCCGGTGTGGTGGCCCGGGAGCTGCGGGCGGCCGGGCTGGCCGTCACCACCGGGGTGGGCGGCCACGGCGTCGTCGGTGTCCTGCGCGGGGCGCGGCCGGGCCGGACCGTCGCGTACCGGGCGGACATGGACGCGGTGCCGCCCGAGGACATCGTCGGCGGCGGCCGGGCGGCGGCCCACCACTGCGGGCACGACGTCCACACCGCCGTGGCGCTCGGCGTGGCGCAGGTCCTGGCGCGGCTGCGGCGGCAACTGGACGGAACGGTGGTGTTCCTCTTCCAGCCTGCCGAGGAGACCCTGTCCGGGGCCCGTGCACTGATCGACACGGGGGTGCTGGAGCGCACCCGCGTGGAGGAGATGCACGCCCTGCACTGCGGGCCGTTCCCCGTGGGCCGGTTCGCCGTGACCCCGGGCTTCGGGATGCCGGGCCAGGACAAGGCGGAGGTGACGGTCTCCGGGCCGGACGCGCCCGCTGCCGCGCGACGGCTGGCCGACGAGATCGGCGCGCTCGCCACGGTGGCACTGCCGCGGACTCCCGCTGACCTTGAGCGCATCATCGCCGACGCCCGGACGCCCAACGGGCCGCTGGCCCGGTTCGTGGCTGTCCGGGCCCGAGCGCAGGAGACCGAGGTGAGCGTGTCCTACCGCTGCTGGCCTCAGGAGCGGTACCTGGACGTACGCACGGACATCCGTCGCCTGGCCGCGTCCTGCGCGGGGGCCGGGGTGCGCTTCCCCGCCGAGCCCTTCCCGGCCATGGTCTGCCCGGAACGCGACGCCCGCGTGCTCGCCCACCACCTGCGGCGCACCCGCGGCCGCGACGCGGTGACCGAGCTCCATGCCGCCTTTCCGCCCTTCAGCGGCGAGGACTTCGCCCTCTACTTGGACCGTGTCCCCGGCACGTTCACCTTCCTCGGCGTCCGTACCCCCGGCGCGCCCGTCACCACCAGCTACCCGCACTACCCCGACTTCGCCCCCGACGAGCGTGCCCTCGGCATCGGCGTACGGGCCATGGCGGGCTGGATCGCGGTGCGGACCCACCGGGCGCAGGGCCTGCCCGGCGGGTCCGGCGGGTCCGGCGGGTCCGGCGGGTCCGGGGGCTAGAAGACGACCAGCGCCCGTCCGCCCTTGCCCGCCAGCATGGCGTCGAAGGCGGCCGGGATGCCGTCGAGGCCGATCCGGTCGGTGACCAGGGTGGAGAGGTCGAGCGCGCCGGAGCGGACATGCCCGGCGATCACGGGGAGGTCGCGGGCGGGGTCGCTGTTGCCGTAGACGCAGCCGGAGAGGGTCCGGCCGAAGTAGAAGAGCTCCAGGGCGGAGAAGGTCACCTGCTGGTCCTGGCCACCGATGCCGACGACCGTCGTGCGGCCGCCGCGCCGGGTCGCCGACCAGGCCGTACGGATGGTGTCGGCGCGGCCCACGCACTCCACGGCGACATCGGCACCCACGCCCCCGGTGAGCTTGCGGATCCGCTTGGCGGTGTCGTCACCCGCCACCACGAACTCGGTGGCGCCGGCCGCGCGGGCCAGCTCTTCCTTCTCCGGGGAGACATCCACGGCCACGATCGGACCGGCGCCCGCGATCCGCGCCGCCTGCAGCGTGGCCAGGCCCACCCCGCCGACGCCGAAGACCACGACCGACTCCCCCGCACGGACCTTCGCACTGTGGTGCACGGCGCCCCAGCCGGTGAGCACCGCGCAGCCGAGCAGCGCCGCATCGGTGAGCGGCACCCCGTCCGGCAGCGGCAGCGCGGCCCGCGCGGGCACCACGGTCTCCTCGGCGAACGCGGCGGTGCCCAGGCCGGGGTAGAGCTCAGTGGCGTCGTCGGCCCGCTTCGCGTACGGGTCGTTCGCGGCGAGGCCGGAACGGGCGCACAGCCACGGCTCGGCCAGCCCGCAGAAGTGGCAGTCGCCGCAGGACGGCGCCCAGTTGAGGACGACCTGGTCACCGGGGGCCACCGTGGTCACGTCGGGGCCGACCGCGGTGACGGTGCCCGCGCCCTCGTGCCCGAGGACGGCCGGAGCGGGCTGGCGCAGGGTGCCGTTGGACAGCGACAGGTCGGAGTGGCAGACACCGGCGGCGGCGAGCCGGATACGGACCTGGCCGGGGCCGGGCTCGGGCAGGTCGATCTCGGTGACCTGCAACGGGGCGTTGACGGCGGGCAGTACTGCGGCGCGAACCACAAGATCTCCTCGGTGCGGAGGACAGGGGGCTGAGGGGACTGGGGACTGAGGGACTGAGGGAGCTCGGGGCTGAGGATGCTCGGGGACTGAGGGGGCTCAGGTGACTGAGGAGCTCAGGTGACCGGACGGCGGCGTTGCGGCGGGGGCGGCACCGGCCGGTCCCGCCGCCCGGCCGGGTCAGAACTGGAGGGACTTGGTCTGGAGATATTCGGTCAGACCGTGCGGGCCCAGCTCGCGGCCGACGCCGGACTGCTTGTAACCGCCGAACGGGGCAAGGGGGTTGAAGCGGCCGCCGTTGATGTCGACCTGCCCGGTGTGCAGGCGGCGGGCGAAGGCGACCGCCTCGGCCTCGTCGCCCGCCCAGACCGCGCCGGCCAGGCCGTAGACGGTGTCGTTGGCGATCCGGGCGGCATCGTCCTCGTCCTCGTACTTCAGGATCGACAGGACCGGGCCGAAGATCTCCTCCTGGGCGATGGTCATCTCGGGTGTGACGTCCGCGAAGACCGTCGGTGTGACGTAGTAGCCCGTCCCCGCGGGCGCCTCCGGGCCGCCCGCCACGACCTTCGCGCCCTCGGCGATGCCCTGCTCGATGTAGCCGCGCACCCGGTCCCGCTGCCCGGCGTTGACCAGCGGGCCGACCTTCTCGCCGGGTACGTACTTCGCGGCCGCCGCCGTCGCCAGCTCGACGGCCTCGGCGTAGTGGTCCTTGTGGACCAGCATCCGGGTCCAGGCGCTGCACGTCTGACCGGAGTTGGCCATCACGTTGGCGACTCCGACCGCGACGGCCTTGGGCAGATCGGCGCCCGGCAGGATGACATTGGCGGACTTGCCGCCCAGCTCCAGCGCCACCCGCTTGACCGCGGCGCCCGCGAGGGCACCGATCCGCTTGCCGACGGCCGTCGAGCCGGTGAAGGAGACCAGGTCGATCCCCTCGTGCTCGGCGAGCGCCTGCCCGGCGACCGGGCCGAGTCCGGTGACGAGGTTGAAGACACCGGCGGGTATGCCGGCCGCGTCGGCGCACTCGGCGAACAGCTGGGCGACCAGCGGGGTGTCCTCGGCGGGTTTGAGCACCACCGTGCAGCCGGCCGCGAGCGCCGGGGCGACCTTGGCGACGACCTGGTGCAGGGGGTAGTTCCAGGGCGTGATCGCGCCGACCACGCCGACCGGTTCGTGCAGCACGGTGGAGTTGCCGATCTTCTCCTCGAAGGAGTACGTGCCGGCCAGTTCGGCGTACGAGCCGCAGACCGCGACCGGCACCCCGGCGTGCACCATCTTGCTGAACGCGAGCGGCGAGCCGAGCTCGGCGGTGACGGTCTCGGCGATCTCCTCGCCGCGCGCGACGAGTTGGTCGCGCAGCGCGGTCAGCCGGGCGGCGCGCTCCTGGGGCGGGGTGGCGGCCCAGCCCGGGAGCGCCGCGCGGGCGGCGCGGACCGCGGCGTCCACGTCCTGCGCCGAGCCGGCCGGGACGGTGGCGAAGACCTGCCCGTCGGCCGGGTTGACGACCTCGATCGTGCCGCTGCCCTCGGCGGGCCGCCAGCTTCCGTCGATGTACATCGCGTCGTGCTGCTTCACGTCGTGGTCCTCCCGGGCCGGCTGCTGGTCATCTCTCTAAACTAGCGCCGGTAGTTTTGCGCCGCCAGGGATCCCGCCACACGCCGGGGTGACGGTCGCCACGAGCCTAGGGCCTGTCGTCACAGGCCCGCCTTGGCGGACGGCATGCACTTTTCGTCGCTCACGCTGAGGTATCCCGCCTTGCCAAGGACCGCGACGACCGTCCGCTCCGCGTGCCCCGTGCCGGCACATCCGGGCCGCCCCTCGCCTGCCCCGTACGGGCCGCCATCGCGCCCGAGGCCAGCAGCAGCACGCCGAGCAGGGCGAAGGGCGCGGCGGTGCCCGCGACGCCGGCCAGCAGTCCGGCGCCGGCGGGGGCGGCGACCTGGCCGAGCCGGTTGCCGGTGAGGCGGAGCGCCAGTGCCGTGCTGCCGGCCCGGTCGGGGGCGGCCTGGACGACCGTCGTCATCGACAGCGGCTGGCCGACACCGAGGCAGAAGCCCAGGGCGAGCAGCATCGCGGCCAGCGCCCACACCGGCACCGGCAGCACCAGGCCGCCGCACAGCACCCCGGCCGGCGCGCAGCTGCCGGCCATCAGCGCGGTGCGTCCCAGACACCGGATCATCGGCGTCATCACCAGCCGGCAGGCGATGGTGGCCGCGGCCCGCAGGCTGAGCAGCAGGCCGATGGTGGTGGGGGCGATGGCGCGGTCCTCGCCGATGACGGGGAGGTAGGCGGTGAGGACGTCGGTCGCGGAGAGCACGGCCAGGCTCATGAAGATGCCGGCCGGGACGCCGCGGGTACGCAGGATGGCGCGTACCGGGACCGGTGGCCCGGCCGTACGGTCCGCGGCGTCCGGCGGCACGGCGCGGGTGCGCTGTTCGAGGCGCCAGAGCGAGGCGTAGGAGACGGCGGCCACGGCGCCGGAGACGAGCAGGGCGGTGGCGCTCGTCGGGGCCATCCGGCCGTCGTGTGCGGAGATGACGAGCCCGGCGGCGACCGGGCCGATCAGCTGGCCCAGGGAGGCGCCGATGGTGAAGTGGCCGAAGTTGCGGTCGCGGTCCTCGGGGGCGCTGCGGCGGGCGACGATCGACTGGGCACCGATGACGAAGCACAGGTGCCCCAGTCCCATCACCCCGCTCCAGGCGGCCATCACGGGCAGCGACGCGGCCAGCCCGCTGAGCGCACAGCCGCCGCTGATCAGCGCCACCCCGACGACCAGCAGCGGCGCGCAGCGGCCGTGGTCGGTACGGCGGCCGAGCGGGACGGCCACGAGCAGCGGCAGCAGGGCGTAGACGGCGGTGATCACGCCGATGGCGCGTTCGTCGGCGCCGAGGGCGAGGGCCCGGTAGGAGACGGCCGGCCTGGCCATGCTCACCGCTCCTTGGGCGAAGGAGAAGGTGAGGACCAGGCGCAGCAGCCAACTCCTGCCGGGCCCTTCGGGGCGGGTGGCGGTCATCTAGATGATGCCGAAGAGCAGTCCCGCGCAGAGGACCACCAGGGAGGTCAGAGCGGCCCACTTGACGGTGAATTTGGTGTGGTCGCCGAACTCGACCTTGGCCATGCCGACGAGGACGTAGACGGCGGGGACCAGCGGGCTGGACATGTGCAGGGCCTGGCCGACGAGGGAGGCACGGGCGATCTCGATGGGGGCCACGCCGTGGGCGGCGCCGGCCTCGGCGAGGATGGGCACGATGCCGAAGTAGAAGCCGTCGTTGGACATGAAGTAGGTCAGCGGGACGCTGAGGACGCCGGTGACGATGCCCATGTGCGGGCCGAGCGCGTCGGGGATGCCGCTGACCAGCCAGCGCGCCATGTGCTCGACCATGCCGGTGCCGGTGAGCACGCCGGTGAAGACGGCGGCGGCGAAGACCATCCCGGAGACGTTGAGCACGTTCTCGGCATGCGCGGCGACGCGGGCCTTCTGGTCCTTCATCTGCGGGAAGTTGACGGTGAGGGCGAGGGCCGCGCCGATGAGGAAGAGGACCGGGATCGGCATGACCTGAAGGATCAGCAGGGTGAGCAGCGCGAGGGTGAGCGCGGCGTTGAACCAGTAGAGCTTGGGGCGCAGGGTGGCGCGCTGCGGGTCCAGGGTCTGGAGGCCGTCGTCGGCGTGGTCGCCGGAGTCGGCGGCCGCGTCGGGGTCCGGGGCCGCCTCGGGGTCCGTGTCGGAGCCGGTGCCCGCGCCGCCGGTGCCGCGCTGCGTACCGGCCGGGGCGCCCCCCTTGCCGCCGGCGCCCGCGCCGACCAGGACCAGCTCGGTCTCCTCCTCGTCCGCGGCCTCCGTGACCACCCGGGCGTCGCCGAGGGTCAGCACGCCGAGCCGCTTGCGCTCCCGCCGGCCGAGGACGTACGCGAGGGCGAAGACCGCGACCAGGCCGACGGCGAGGGCGGGGATCATCGGGACGAAGATGTCGCCGGCGTCGAGCTTGAGCGCGGTGGCGGCGCGGGCGGTCGGGCCGCCCCAGGGGAGGGTGTTCATCACGCCGTTGGCGGTGGCGGCGACACCGGTCATGACCACGAGGCTCATCTTCAGCCGCTTGTAGAGCGGGTAGAGCGCCGAGACGGTGATCATGAAGGTGGTGGAGCCGTCGCCGTCGAGCGAGACGATCGCGGCGAGCAGTGCCGTGCCGACCACCACCCGCACGGGGTCGGCCTTGCAGAACCTCAGGATGCCGCGGACGATCGGGTCGAAGAGCCCGACGTCGATCATCACCCCGAAGTAGATGATGGCGAACATCAGCATCGCGGCCGTGGGAGCCAGGTCGCCGATGCCCTTGAGGACGTAGTCGCCCAGGTGCGCGCCCTGTCCGACCAGGATGCAGAACAGCGCGGGGATGAGCACCAGCGCGGCCATCGGTGACATCTTCTTCATCATGATCAGCACCAGGAAGGTGGCGATCATGACAAATCCGAGGATTGTCAGCATTAGGGGTACCTCACGTTCGCCCTTGAACATCTGCCGGGGGGTGGCAGTTCAGGTGACGTTAGGTCCCGCAAACTTTTGTTAACAAGACCTTGACGCGCGAGCAATACGAGCAAAACCCCAGGTCAATACGGATCTCACCGGACGGGCGTGAGCACAACCGGCAGTCCGTTGAGCACCGCGGTGCCCGAGAGCGGGTCCAGCAGCCGCCCGGCGTTGAGCTGGTTGACGTTGACGCCGGGGTCGGCGGCGGCGACCCTCAGCCGGGTCCCGGGCCGGTTGTGGCCCCAGCCGTGCGGCAGGCTCACCACACCGGGGCGCACGGCCTCGGTGATCTCCACCGGCACCTCCAGCTCGCCGCCGTCCCCCTTCAGCCGCGCCGTCCCGCCGTCGGTGAGCTCCAGCCGCGCCGCGTCGTCGGGGTGCACCTGGACCGTGCAGCGGTTGCTGCCGCCCGTCAGGGCCGGGACGTTGTGCAGCCAGCTGTTGTTGGACCGCAGATGGCGGCGGCCGACGAGCAGCACGCCGTCGGGGAGCCGGCCGAGCCGGCCGCGCAGCCGGGCCGCCTCCGCGGCGATCGGCCCGGGGCACAGTTCCACGGCGCCGCTGCGGGTCCTGAGGACTCCGGGCACCCGCGGCGCGAGCGGGCCGAGGTCGATGCCGTGCGGGTGCGCCAGCAGCCGGCCGAGGGCCAGCCCCTCGGGGTCGGCGCCGAAGCCCTCGCCGTACGGGCCGAGCCGCAGCATCATGTCCAGCCGGCGTTCGGCTCCGGTCAGTCCGGTCAACTCCTTTGCGAGCGCGTCCACTTGGCGTCCGTACACAGGAGAGTGCGGATCCCCGGCCGCCTTGCCGAGCGCCGTGTCGATCACCATGGCGTCCACCAGGCCGGGGTCCGCGCCGTCCTGGCCACCCAGGCAGAGGATCAGCCGCGCATGGATCTCGCACTCGTCGGGCTGCCCGTCGGCGAGCGGGAGCACCGCCCGGGTGTAGCGGGCCTGGTTGCGCACGGCCAGGGCGTTGAAGGCGTAGTCGAAGTGCGGGCTGCGGGACGGCGGGGGTGGCGGCAGCACGACATCGGCGTGCCGCGAGGTCTCGTTGAGGTACGGGTCGACGCTCACCATGAAGTCCAGCGAGGCGAGCGCGGCGTCGAGGCGGTCGCCGTCCGGGACCGAGAGGACCGGGTTGGCGGCGATCACCACGGCGGCCCGGACACGGCCCGCACCAGGGGTGTCGATCTCCTCGGCCAGCGCGACGATGGGCAGCTCGGACTTGGCCTCGGGGTGGCCGGAGACCCGGCTGTGCCAGCGGCCCAGGGCGAAGCCGCGGCCGGGCCCGGCCGGGCGGGGTGCGGCGCCGGTCGCCGAGAGCGGGAACATGATGCCGCCGGGCCGGTCGAAGTTCCCGGTGAGAATGGCGAGTACATCGACGAGCCAGCTGGTGAGGGTGCCGAACTCGACGGTGGTGGAGCCGATCCGGCCGTACACCGCGGCCGTTTCGGCGGCGGCCAGTTCACGGGCCAGCCGCCGGATCTGCTCGGCGGGCACCTCGCACAGCGGCGCCACCGCCTCGGGCGTGAAGTCCGCCGCCAGCCGCTCGACCTCGTCGATGCCGGCAAGGTGCCCGGCCCGCTCCCCCACGTCGACGAGGCCCTCCTCGAAGAGCACCCGCACCATCGCGAAGAGCAGCAGGGCGTCGGTGCCGGGCCGGACCGCGAGATGCTCGTCGGCCAGCTTCGCGGTACGGGTGCGCCGGGGGTCGATGACGGTGAGCCGCCCGCCGCGGCGGCGCAGCGCCCTGATCCGGCCCGGGAAGTCGGGTGCGGTGCACAGGCTCCCGTTGGAGTCCAGTGGGTTGGCGCCGATGACCAGGAGGTGGTCGGTGCGGTCCAGGTCCGGTACGGGGATGGCCAGCGCATCGCCGTAGAGCAGCCCGCTGGAGACATGCTTGGGCATCTGGTCGACGGTGGAGGCGGTGAAGACGCTGCGGGAGCCGAGGGCGGCGAGCAGGACGGGCGGGTAGAGGGCGCCGGCGACGGTGTGCACATTGGGGTTGCCGAGCACCACGGCGACGGGGGGACCGGCCGCTTCGCGCGCACCCGGGAGCTCGGGGGAGTTGCCGTGCGCCTCGATCAGCGGGCGCAGCCCGGCCTGGACGGCGGCGAACGCCTCGTCCCAGGTGGCCTCCGTCAGCGCTCCGTTGCGGCGCACCAGGGGGCGGGTGAGCCGGTCGGGGTCGGCGTCCAGCTCACCGAAGGACGCGCCTTTGGGGCAGATGAAGCCCTTGCTGAAGATGTCGTCCCGGTCGCCGCGGACCGCGGTCACCCGGTCACCGTCCACGGTGACGCTGAGCCCGCAAGTGGCCTCACAGAGCGGGCAGATGCGCAGGGCGGTACGGGTCATCGGTCCCTCCCGGGGACGGTGCCGGCGGCGGAGCTGCGTACCGTCCGACCATACCGACCGGTTGGCATGAGGGCAGCCCTCCGGCGGAAATCGGCCCGCGGCTCCCCGTCACACCGCCGGTATCCGCCCGGCACTCACCCCTCCCCCGCGCCCGGCCCGTCCAGATAACGCGCCAGATAGGCCCGGAGCAGTTCCTTGGTCTCCGTGACGATGGCGGGATCGCCGGCCGGATCCGTGCGGAAGGCGAGCTGGAGCAGCGCATCGGCCGTCTCGACGCCGACCAGGAAGGCGGTGCGCAGCCGCTCGTCGTCCGTGTCCAGGCCGAGCGGTCCGGCGAAGAGGGCACGCAACCGGTCGGCGACCTCGTAGTTGGCCTGCCGGGACTCGCGCGGGGCCGGGACGGTGAACTCCACCAGGGCGAAGCCCGGCACCGTCCGCTTCATGGCGAGGTATTCGTCGACCACCACATCCATCGCATGGCGCCACCGCAGGGGCTGGTCGGCCGGTGCGGTGAGCCGGGCGGTGATGCGGTCCGCGTAGGCGTCGAGATTGCGCCGCGCGAGGGCCTCGGCCATGGCCCGCTTGTTGGGGAAGAAGCGGTAGACCGAGCCGATCGGGACGCCGGCCCGCAGGGCCACGGCGCGGGTGGTCAGCTCCTCGTACCCGGTCTCCTCCAGGACCTCGGCACAGGCGTCGAGGATTCTGGCCAGGCGCTGGGCGCTGCGCCGCTGGACGGGCGCGCGGCGAAGGGGGGTCTGCGGGGCGGCGGGGCGGGGGGTCGGCTGCTGCACCCGTCCATCCTGCCCGGCGTCCGGACGGGCGGGGCACCATCGGCGCGATCCGGCCGACGCGGCCGGCCCCCCAAGTTCCCGGCCTCTCCCCAGGAACAGGGAGGTACCGACATCGTTGACTCCCCCCCACGGCAATCCTAAGGTCTTGCATAGGATTCCTTGAGCGGCGGGAGCACGCGATGGCAGGCACGGGCAACGAGCAGGCGAGGAAGACGGCCGAGGGGCTGGCGTACGCCACCGGATTCGGCAACGAGCACAGCTCGGAGGCCGTGCCGGGTGCCCTGCCGGCGGGCCGCAACTCCCCTCAGCGCGCACCGCTCGGCCTGTATGCCGAGCAGCTCAGCGGGTCGGCGTTCACCGAACCGCGCGACCACAACCACCGCTCCTGGCTCTACCGCATCCGCCCGTCGGCCGCGCATCCGCCGTTCGTCCGCGCCGAACAGCGCGCGCTCCGCTCGGCGCCGTTCACCGACTGCGTTCCCGACCCCAACCGGCTGCGCTGGAACCCCCTGCCCGAGCCCGCCGGCCCGGCCGACTTCCTGGACGGGCTCTGGACGCTGGGCGGCAACGGCGACGCCACCCAGCGCACCGGTATCGCCGTCCACCTCTACCACGCCAACACCTCCATGGACCGGCGGGTGTTCGGCAACGCGGACGGCGAGCTGCTGATCGTGCCGGAGCACGGCGGGCTGCTGCTGCGCACCGAACTCGGCCTGCTGCGCGCCGAACCGGGCGAGGTGGCGCTGATCCCGCGCGGCGTCCGCTTCCGCGTCGAGCTGCCGGCCGCTGCATCCGACGGGCGGAGCCCGACAGCTCGCGGCTATGTCTGCGAGAACTACGGACGGCCCTTCCAGCTCCCCGACCTCGGCCCGATCGGCGCCAACGGCCTGGCCAACCCCCGGGACTTCCGCGCCCCGGTCGCCGCCTACGAGGACGTCGAGGGCCCCGTCGAGGTCGTCAACAAGTTCTGCGGCAACCTCTGGACGGCCACCTACGACCACTCGCCGCTGGATGTCGTCGCCTGGCACGGCAACCACGTCCCGTACGTCTATGACCTGCGCCGCTTCAATGTCATCGGCTCGATCAGCTACGACCACCCCGACCCGTCGATCTTCACCGTCCTCACCTCCCCCTCCGACACCCCGGGCCTGGCGGGCGTGGACTTCGTGGTCTTCGCGCCCCGCTGGCTGGTCGGCGAGGACACCTTCCGGCCGCCCTACTTCCACCGCAATGTGATGACCGAGTACATGGGGCTGATCGAGGGCGCCTACGACGCCAAGGCCGAGGGTTTCGTGCCGGGCGGCGGCTCCCTGCACAACATGATGTCGGCGCACGGGCCCGACCGGGAGACCTTCGACCGGGCCGGCGCCGCCGAGCTGCGACCGCAGAAGATCGACGACGGGCTGGCTTTCATGTTCGAGACCCGCTGGCCGCTGACGCTGACCGAACAGGCCCGGGACGCCGGCCATCTCCAGCGCGGTTACGACGACGTATGGCAGGGTCTCCAGCGCCACTTCCGCCCGTGACACCGGGGATCGCCTCGTGACCACCTTCGCTCCCGACTCGCTCGCCCTGAACCGCAAGCTGCCGCTGTGGTACCAGGTCTCGCAGTCGCTGCGCGCCTCCATACTGGGCCGTTCCCCCGAGGCGCCGCTGCGGCTGCCCACCGAGGACGCGCTCGCCGCGCACTACGGCGTGAGCGTGCTGACCATGCGCCAGGCCCTCAAGGAACTGGAGGCGGAGGGCCTGATCAGCCGGCACCGGCGCCGGGGCACCTTCATCGAGCCGAGCGCCCAGCGCGGTGCGCCCGTACGGCTCCTGGGTTCGGTGGACGCGATCGTGGCCCAGCAGTCCGGGATGACCACCGAGCTGCTGGAACACGGCCCCACCACGGTGCCGTCCGAACTCTCCGAGTACTTCCCGGGCCTGGCCGAGGTGACCGGATTCCGCCGGCTGCGCAGCGACGAGGAGACCGGCGAGCCGACCAACCACGCACACAACTACGTACGCCCCGACGTCGCCGCGCTGATCGATCCGGCGGATCTGCTGCGCTCGCCGATGACGAAGGTGCTGCGGGACGCGGTGGGCGTACGGATCAGCCGGATCACCGACACCGTCGAGGCCCGGCTGGCCGACCCGGAGACCGCCCGGCTGCTCCAGGTCCCGCTACTGAGCCCGATCCTGCACTACACGGGCATCACCTACGACGAGGACGGCCGCGCGGTCGATGTCGCGCGGATCCACTACCGCGGCGACCGTTTCTCGTTCACGGTGACGCTTGAGGCGTGACTTCCCACGTTGTCGGCTTTCCCGCCGTGGTGGTTTGTCGCCGTTGCGCCTCCGCTGCGCTGGGCCTCCGGCCCACGTTTTTGGCTGTCCCGCCGTGGTGGTTGTTCGCCGTTGCGCCTGCGGCGGGCGGGTGGGTGTCGGGTGCGGTGACGGGCCTCCGGGGCCGGTGTGTGGGACTGCTTCGCTTTACGTCCCACACACCGGCCCCTCCGGCCCGCCCCCTCCCGTGAGTGGATGAGTGAAACGTGGGTGGGGGCGGGCCAATGGCATGGCCGTGCGGCCCCTTTGGTCGCTCCGTGATGACCGAGGCATTTCGATGTGACCACGAGGTGCACCGGACCACCCACGTTCACCCCCACCAGCCTTTTCCCACCCCCCAACGGGAGGGGACGGGCCGGAGCGGGTGGGTGTCCGGACGTAAAGCGAAGCAGTCCGGACACCCACCCGCGCAGGCCCGTCACCGGCACCCGACAGCCCCGCGCAGCGGCAACGCCCGCCGCAGGCGCAACGGCGAACAACCCCGCGCCGGGGAAGCCAAAAACGTCGGGCGCAAAGCAAAGCGCAGCGGAACGGCGGGAAAGCCAAAAACGTGGGCTCAAATCCGCTCAAGGCTCCGCCCCGTACTGCGCGGCCCCAGCAGCGCCACATCCAGGCACAGCAGCAGCATCAGCCCCGCCGAGCCGGTGAACACCGCGGCCGCACCGAGGTCGTTCAGCACGCTCAGCGCGATGAACGGCAGCAGAACCGAGGTGAGCCGGGACAGCGAGTAGGCGATGCCGATCGCGCTGCTGCGCAGACCGGTCGGGAAGATCTCGGTCTGGTAGACGTGGAAGGCGTTGGAGAAGACATTGCTGCACACCGTCAGCAGGACGCCGAAGGTGACAACGGCCCAGGTGGCGGAGGCGAAACCGAAGGCCAGACCGCAGCCGGCGATACCGAGCGCCGAGGCGATGATCAGCGTCCGGCGCTCGATCCGGTCGATGAGCGGGACGGACAGCGCGGAGCCGATCGGATAGCCGCAGAAGCTCAGCGCCGCGTACAGCAGCGACTCGGTGACGGTGTGGCCCTTCGCGGTGAGCACCACCGGCGCCAGCGACCCGAAACCGTAGTAGCCGACGGTCTGGAGCACCTGGAAGATCCACCACATGACGGTGCGCCGCCGCTGGTCGCCCCGGAACATGTCGGCCAGTGGCACCTTCCGCTCCGGGACGGTCTCCGCCTCCGGTACGGACGGCAGGCTGCCGCCGCTCTCCCGGGCCACCCGCTCCTCCAGCCCGGCCACGATCCGTTCGGCCTCCTCGCCCCGCCCCCGCACCGTCAACCACCGTGGTGATTCCGGCAGTTGGCGGCGCATGAGCTGGATGAACGCGGCACCCAGCGCACCTGCCACCAGCAGCCAGCGCCAGCCCTCGACGCCCAGTAGCCGCTGCTCGGCCACCAGCCGGGCGCCGAGCAGCGCGGCGACCGGAACGCCGAGGAACCCGAAGGTGTACGCATGGGCGATATAGCGCCCGCGCACCGCCCGGGGCAGGAACTCCGCGAGATAGGTGTCCACCAGCACGAGTTCGGCGCCGAGCCCGAGGCCGGACAGAAAGCGCAGCACCAGGAGCCAGGACAGGTCCGGGGCGAAGGCGCACAGCAGCGAGAAGAACGAGTACGCCGCCAGGTTGATCATGAACATCCGGCGCCGTCCGAAGCGGTCGGCGAGCACCGACAGCACATTCGCACCGACGAACATCCCGAGGAACCCGGCGGCGATCACCCAGGACTTCGCGGTGTGCTCGGCGAGGACCGCGGCCAGCACCCCGCCGAGGAAGATCTCGTAGAGGTCGAAGAAGGCGCCGAGGCCGACGATGAGGGTGATCCGGCGGTGCCACCGGGACGGCGGCAGCCGGTCCAGCCGCGCGGCGGCCCGGTGGCCGATGGGGGTCCCCCCGCGCCGTTCAGGCGTGGAGGAGGTGGTGTCCGTCATGGCGGTCCTCCCCTGAGCAGGTCCCGGCGCACAGGGCGGAGCCAGGTCCGCACCGCGTGGTCGGGCGTACGGCCAGGACCGTACTCCTTCAAGATCAGCAAGCGGAAGACCGCCTGCCCGCCCGCCCCGGACGGTGGACAGAACCTGCGGATTCGGTACGGGCGCGGGGCCGGTGGATACCATGCCGGGGTCAACCGAACGGTCCGGGAGGGGCTCCGCGTGACGGCGAAGCAGGACGCGCCACGGCTGTCCGATCTCATGCCGTGGTCCGTGGCGCCGCTGCGGCTCGGCCGTTCCTGGGTACTGGCGCCCGATCCGGCCACGCTGCGCGCCCGCTGGGCGGCGCTGGTGGACGCCGAGGACGCGGCGGCCCGCGAACGGCTGTTCCGGCCGTCCCGCGCCCGGACCCTGCACTCCGCCGTCGGCCAGCTGCCGGGCCAGGCCACCCCCACCGAACGGCTCCACCGGGCGAGCGGGCCGTGCCCCGAGCCGGTGCGGGTGGCGCACGGCCCCTTCGACCAGCAGTGGCTGCTGCCCGACCACCGGCTGATCGACGGTGCGCGCCCGGAGCTGTGGCGGGTGGCGGACGCCCGGCAGCTGTTCGTCGTCGAGTGGGGGCAGGTGCCGCAGGTGCCCGGCCCCGCGGTGGGTTGCTCCGCGCTGCTGCCCGACGGGCGTTCGCCGGCCGGCCGGCCCGGACGGATCCATCCGCTCTACCGGCGGCCCGGCGGGCAGGAGCCGAATCTCGCCCCGGGCCTGCTCGATCTGCTCGCCCGGCGCCTGGACCGCCCGGCAGGCCCGACGGATCTGCTCGCCTGGCTCGCCGTGAGCGCCCAGCACTCCCCCGACGGCTGCACGGTGCCGCTCACCGCCGCCCCGGAACTCTGGGACCGCGGCGTCGCGCTCGGCGAGCGGCTGCTGTGGCTCGGCACCCGGGGCGCCTACGCGCCCGGAACAGCCGGCGGGAGCGGCGGCGGACGGCCCCGGATGCCGGGCGGCCGCCGCCCGTACGTACGCTCCGCGCTCCCGGCCCGCGGACTGCCCCAGGACTTCGGCTACGACCCGGAGGAGGAGGCGCTGCTGCTCGGGGGCGGCCGGATCTCCCCCGTGCCACGGGGCGCCTGGGACTTCCACGCGGGCGGCGTACGCGTCCTGGAGGCGTGGCTGGCCGAGCGCACCGGCGCCGCCGCGGCGGGAGCGGAGACGCCCGAGGCCGGTTCGCTGGCCGCGCTGCGCCCCGCGAACTGGCCGCAGGAGTGGACGTCGGAGCTGCTGGAGCTGATCACCGTACTGGCGCTGCTGGACGAACTCCGTCCGGAGTGCGAGGAGTTGCGGAAGCAGGCGAAGGACGGTCCGCAGCTGACGGCGGGCGCACTGCGCGCGGCCGGCATCCTCCCGGCGCCGGTCCCCGCGCACCGCCCGGCCTCCGTGCTCGATCATCACGAGGAGGGCCCGGAGGGGCAGTTCGCGCTGTTGTGAGCGCCCCGGTCCGAGCCGCTGCCCGTGCCCGCCCGGCGGCGTGCTCTCCACCGCTCAGGGCCGGCGGCGCGGCGGCACGGACAAAAAAAACCCACCCGCCGCGGAGCAACGGGTGGTGGGGAGTGGTGCACCGGCCGGGCGGGGACGAGGCCGGGCGAAGAGCGGGCGCCGCACGGCACCTCCGGAGCGAGGGATCCGCCCCGGCGAGCACACCGACGAGCTGCCGGCGCCCTGGGCCTGACGAGCGATCGGACCGCAGTGCCGCGCCGGGACGGTGTGATCGCCCGAGATGCCGCTTCAGAAGCGGCTCAGCCGTGACCCCCGAACAGCGAGCGCCGCAGCCTGCGCAGAGGCGCGAACAGCGACACCCTGGCGCCGCGGCCGTTCCTCGTACGCGAATGATCACGCTTGGTGAGCTCTCGCATCAGCAGCGTCGCCCCCTCCGACTCACGCTGCGGGATGGCGGGGCCACCCAGCACCGCGAGATGGCGGTCGAGACGCGCACTGGACGCACTGCTCCCGCAGTTGATGGCAGGGACTCGCGCCCTGCTACGCACTGTTATCTGTTCCATGACTCTCCCCACCCTACGAGGGCACCCGGCCCCGGGCAGGGTAACCCTATCTCTCTTGGAGGACACGCGTGCAGACCGGTCAACGGATTCACCTGCCTCGCCTTGACGTTGACGAACACCATACGGAATGTCACGTACACCGCATGGGCCAGGGCGAGTTGAGCGTCATCGGGCTTCGGCGGAAGCTCTGCGGGACGTCTGACGGGCCGCCAGGGCTGCCGGGAAGAGACCGGAATCTCACCGTCTCCCCCCGGCGCCCCGCGGGCGGATGATTACGCAGCGGAGGCGAACACCGGCAGATAGCCGCCGGACTGCCCGGTGGCGGTGGGGTGGTAGGACTCCAGGACGGGGAAGGTCACGCTGTGCAGCCAGGCGCTGCCGGAGCACAGCTCATGGCCGGTAAAGGTGGCATTGACATCGGCGAAGCGGAAGCCGTGGTCGGCCGCCCGCTTGGCGGTGACGCCGTTGATGTCGTCGGCCGCGGCGTTGATCGCGGCGCGGGACTTCTCGGAGAGGCCGGCGATACAGCTGCCGCCGAGCTTGTAGAAGTGGGGGTAGCCGACGACCACCACATGCGCGGCCGGGGCCTTCTGGGAGATGGCGTTGTACACCCCGTCGAGCTGAGCGGGCAGGGTGTTGTCGATGTAGCTCCTGGCCTGGGCCACCCGGGACAGACAGGCGCTCTCGCCCTGGAGCGCGCAGGTCGTCATGGTGTCGGCGAAACCTGCGTCGTTGCCGCCGATGGTGATGCTGACCAGGCCGGTGGAGCTGTTGAGGGGGGCGAGCTGACCGCTCAGAACGTCACCCGTTCGGGCGCCGGAGCAGGCGGTGAACTGGAAGGAGGAGGGGGAGTGCGCGGCCGCCCAGAGGGCCGGGTAGGCCTTGGAGCTGCGCTTGCAGGAGCCGCTGGCGCTGTCGTAGCTGCCGGCTCCGACACCGGAGGAGTAGGAGTCGCCCAGGGCCACATAGCCCGTGGCGGTGGGGAGTTGGGCGGACGCGGCGGCGCTCGCGCCGGTGAGCGCGAGCGCCGTGGTGACGAAGAAGGCGGACGTCAAGGCCGCAAACCGGGACAGTCTCATGGAACCTCCCTTAGCAGGATCTCTGCCACTTTTGTCGTACCAAAACTCGCCGGTAGCCGGAAGTGTCCATGCCAAAACTTGTTGGTAATGCACGGCAAATGTGCCGTTCCGGGGGGATGTTCACCGCGCGTTCTTGCTCCGGCGTGAAGGGCGGCGAGGGCCATCACGGCCGAAGCGGGGCGGCCTGATCGGGCCCCTGCGGTGGGGGCGATCTTGACACCCGCGGGCAGCCGGCGGACACGTCAGCCGTCGGTGGTGCGCCGGCGGCGGGCGAGGCCGGGCACGAGGAAGGCGGTGGCCGCGATGAACGCGGCCACCAGCAGGATCACCAGCGTCGGACGGGTCCCCAGGCCGAGCAGCCCGGCACCCAGGAGGCCACCGGCGAACAACGCGGCGACCGAGAACAGCCGGCGGCCCCCGGCATGGCCGCCGTACCCCAGCCTCTTGTCGCGCCCCAGCGGTGACCCGCTCACCAGGGCGGTCATCGCCCGGGTCTCCACCGTCGTCGTGAGGTCGGGCACGGCGGCCCGTATGGCGGTGACATTGCGCATGCCCATCGCCACCGCCATCAGCCCGATGACGACCCAGCGCCGGCCCGGCGGCAGGCCGCGGGACGGCCCCGACTCCCAGGCGGCCGCCGCGGCGGCGACCAGCAGTGCCGCCTCCGTGGTCAGCGCGACCGGGAACCACTGGTGCTGCCGTGCGGCCAGCGCCGACTCCAACCGGGCCCCCAGCGCCGCGCCCACCGCGAACGCGCCGAGCGACACCGCCGTCGCCAGGACCGGCCGCCCGCCCTGCCCGGCGATCCCGAAGCCGAGGAAGAGCAGATTGCCGGTCTGGTTGGCGGTGAAGACCTGACCGAGCGCCAGAAAGCTGACGGCGTCGAGCACTCCGGTGGCCACGGTCAGGCCTACCATGATCACCGTCAGGGCGGTTCCGCTCGGCGGCTCCACGGACGCGGCTCCTTCCAGCGGTGTCGCCCCGCCTCCCGGCACGTCCTCCCAGTCTCCGGACGGCCGGCCCGCACCGCCGCCATTGCGCCGTCCGAGGGCGGCCCGCCGGGGCCCCGCCCCCGTGCCCGGTTGCGTAGGTTTCCGGTCTTCTTCGTGTCTTGACGGTGCTCCGAGCGTTGCGCGACATTGAGGCCCGGCATCCGGCGCTTATGGGGGGCAAAGCTTCGGAAGACCGTTCAGGAGCCTTCAGGAGCCGGGCGGGGGCGAGGGCAGGGACGGCACCGAACCGGTGCGGGAGCGGCTCAGAGGCGGTTTCCCGAGCACTTCAGCCGCGGTCGATCCACCGCACCGCGTACCCGTCGAGCGTGACCTCCTTCCCGTCCACCGTCACCACGGCGCGGCGGTCCCTGGTGTTGACCAGCAGCGCCGTCCGCTCATCGGCCAGTCCCCGGATCTTCGTCCCGCCGGTGTCGAGGTCATGCGGCCGGCCCCCGGGCGGAAAGGCGCCGGAGAACCGGGCCAGCAGGTCCAGCATCGGCAGCTTCCGTCCGCCGTCGTCGAGTTCGGCGCTGGTCCACAGGCACCCGGGGCAGTCGGCCCCCTCGTTCTCCGGGTTCCAGTAGAACCCGCTGGTGGCGCCGCCGGCCGCCATCTCGATCAGGGCGGTGGCCTGCGCGGCGGTGCGTCGGCGCTCGTTCCAGCCGGCCCGGTCGTCCTTCCCGTCCGCGATCTCGACGTACCACTCCGCCCACCACAGCGGCAGCCCGGACTCCTTGCGCAGCCACCGTCCCACATCGGCGAACTTCCGGGCGGCGGCGAACGGGTCGGGAGCGTAGCGGTCGTCCTTGCTGTAGCTGGAGCCGTCGACGACCAGGAAGTCCGCGCCCGCCTTGTGCCGGTTCCAGTACGCGAAGGCGTCGAGGGTGCGCCGGTCGATGCTCCCCCAGGGGCCCTTGAGGTCGGACGCGTAGGTGTCGTCGCCGGGGACGTAACTGTCCATCACCAGATAGGGCCCGCCCACCTGATTGGCGCTGTTCACCTTCTTCAGCGCGCGATGGACGAGGTTGTAGAGGCGGGTGTATCCCTCGTAATTCCAGCGGCCCTTGGCATCGTCGAAGAATCCCTTGAATTCATTCCGGACGACGAAGTGCCGGACGTCCGGATAGCGCTCGGCGACCTTTCCGGCGAGGGCGGCGAAGTCCGCGTAATGCGCCGGGTCGGGCGCCTTTTCCAGGGTGCTCCAGTCGGTGTGGCCGGCCTCGCCGCCCTTCATCCAGTCCGGTGCGCCGCACAGGGTCAGGACGGGTGTGCCGCCGGTCTGCCGGATCAGTGCGAGCCGGCGGTCCAGGTCGGCGAAGTCATAGCGGCCCGGACTCGGTTCCGGGTTGTCCGCGCCCCAGCCCATCAGATGCTGGTTCTGCGGCATCGGGTGGGCGGCCAGCAGCCGGGCGGCCCGTGCGGTGGACTTGTCGGTGCCGCGGTCCGCGCTGAACTGGGTGTGGGTGAAGCCCCAGCCCACGGCGGGACCCGCGGCCCGCGGCCCGCGGCCGCGCGGGCCGCTTCGCATCCCCGCCCTCGTCGCCCGGAAGGGAGCACAGGGCCAGCACTATCGCCAGCACCGCCACCCCGGCCGCAATCGCAAGGACCCGGCCCTGACGTTCCCCACCATGACGTCGCACATTGGGCAGATTAGCGAGCGAAGGAACCGTTACGCCCGGCTTTCTGGGTAACAGTTCTGTTCTGGTACAGGGAAAACGCCGGGATAATCCGTGTACGCGACGGGCCACTGTGACAGATCATGGCGGCATGTGTGCCGATCACGTCCAACCGTCCGCCGCCGAGGAGTCCCTTCCGCTCCGGCTGACCATGGACGACAGCGATTCGCCCTCCGATGTCGTCGATGCGCTCTTCCTGGGGCGGTTCGCCACGGGAGAGCAGCCGTACGCCCGCAGCCGGTCCCTGGACCGGGTGAAGTCGGGGCTGACGCTGCTGCCGGCGGGGGCACGGATCCTGCGCTCGGCGAAGGACGAGGACCGCAGCGCCACGCTCGCCGAGGGCGACGGTTTCACCGTGCTGGTCTCGCGCTGGAACCGCGGCGCCGATGTGACGGTCACCGCCGTCACCGACGCGCTCGCCGAGAAGGTGCTGGCGCAGGCCGCGGAGGGGGCGCAGGACGAACCGGAGCCGCAGCCGGAGAACGTCCCGATGGGCTTTTGGTACTTCTCCCCGCGCCGCGGGCCGCACCGCACGTCCCGCCAGATCTCGGCCGGCACCTGGGAGGAGATCCGGCCCAACTACACCGCTCCGGTGGCCGATGCGATGGACCGGCTGATGAAGGTGGCGCCCGAGGAGATCGCCGGCCGGCTGCTGTTGCTGCACGGCCCGCCCGGCACGGGCAAGACCTCCGCGCTGCGCACGCTCGCCCGCTCCTGGCGCGACTGGTGCCAGGTGGACTGCGTGCTGGACCCCGAGCGGCTGTTCAACGACGTCGGCTATCTGATGGACATCGCGATCGGCGAGGACGACAGCACCGGCAAGGGCCGCTGGCGGCTGCTGCTCCTGGAGGACTGCGACGAACTGATCCGCGGCGAGGCCAAACACGCCGCGGGCCAGGCGCTGTCACGGCTGCTCAATCTGACGGACGGGCTGCTGGGCCAGGGCCGTAACGTCCTGGTCGGCGTGACCACCAACGAGGATCTGGAGCGGATGCATCCGGCGGTGATCCGCCCCGGCCGCTGTCTGGCCCGTATCGAAGTCGGCCCGCTGAGCCGCGCGGAGGCCGTGCGGTGGCTCGGCACGGAAGCGGGCATCGGACGCGAGGGCGCCTCGCTCGCCGAACTGTACGCGCTGCGCCGCGGCATCCGGCCCACGTCGGTCCCGGCCCAGGACGCGGGAGCCGATGCCGGGCTGTACCTCTGACCGCGCCCGGAGCTCCTGAGGAAGGTGGCCGTACCACTGCCGTACCGCTGCCGCGCCGCCGCACCGCGGTGCGGCGGCGGCTGCCCTGCGGCCCGGAGCGGCGGCATGGCGTATCCCCCCGCGATCCGCGATCGTATGCGGCATGGAGTCCGATGAAACCGAGATGCGCGAAACGGTCCGCGAGCTGGCCGAGGCACTGGAGACGATGCTCAACCTGATCAGAGCCGACGCGCTTCCCACCACTCCCGAGGCGCACGGCCTCATGCGGAAGGCGATGACCTTCCTCGAGGAGTCGTCCCCCCGGATCACCGCCCCGAGCGGGCCCGGCGAGATCCTCCCCCTGGCCGCCGCCCTCAACAGGCTGATCATCTCGGGGCGGGAGCAGATCCTCGACGACGCCATCGCCGCCTCCCCCGTACCCGACCATCCGGACATGTGAACGGTCCGCGCAGGTCAACAGTCCGCTCCGGACCCGGAACGAACGGAGGCCGCCCTGGATCCCCGCAGGTCAGCGCGCCCTCCCCCGCGCCTTCAGCGGCACCGGAGGCAGTTCCGGAGCGGGCAGCGGCCCCCCGTCGTACCCCTTCACCCGGCCGAATCGCGCCCCCGCCATCCAGTCCGCCCGCGCCTCCTCGATCTCCTCCTGTGACCGCCCGACGAAGTTCCACCACATACCACACGATTCACAGCTTCGTGCAGGTCAGAGACGTCTCGGACCATCGGCGGTCAGCAAACCGTCAGCATCGGCACCCGAGGAGTCAGCACCACCATGGCGACCAAGACCCTGGCCCGCGGCATGGGCACGTTCTTCAAGGACTGCGAGCACCCCCAGTCCAAGTGGTCGAAGTGCCCCCACGAGTACAAGATCAGGTACCGCAACGCTGCCGGGAGGCAGACTCAGGAAGCCGGATTCGCCACCCAGGACAAGGCGATCAGCCGGCTCACGGAGATCTACAACGAGAAGAAGGCCACTCCCCAAAGCCAGACCAAGGCCGAGCGCATCAAGAAGTACGGGGCGATGCGCTTCGAGGAGTACACCAACGAATGGAAGGCCGGCCAACGCGACCTGGCCGCGGCCTCCGTCAGGCACCTCGACTCCCTCCTGGAGCACCACCTCTTCCCGGCCCTCGGCAGCCGCCGGATGAACACGTTCGATCACAAGGTCGTGGACAGCTTCATCCAGACGATGGAGCGAAACCGCGCCGGCCTCGCCACACAGTCCAACGCCTACGACAAGCTCAAAGCCATCCTCCTCGACGCCCATCGGCTGGGCCTCTTCAGCGAAAACCCCTTGGAGGGCGTCAAGCCACCCCAGTACGACCCGGAGCGCGCCGTCATTCCCTCACTGGCACAGCTTCGCGGGATACGCACAGCCGGCGACGACGCCTTCCTCCTGATCACTGACCTCATGAGCGGCTGCGGCATGCGCAACGGGGAGGCCGCCGCAGTCAACATCAACAACATCGTGGCCGACGACGTGTACCGGATCACCGAGCAGGTGAACCAGACCACCAAGGAGTACGGCCGGCTCAAGCACCGCAAGGTCGGCGTCTACCGCGACGTCCCCCTTCCGGCGCGGGTAAAGGACACCATCGAGTGGTACGCCAACAAGCACGGCACCGTCGACGGGTACCTGCTCCGGCACCCGAAGGACCCCAGCAAGACGTTCCCGCACTACTACCTCTCGAACCAGTGGAAGAAGATCAAGCATGCCGGGGAGGTGGACATCCCAGAAGGGATGGTCCTCTACGGCTTCCGGCACTTCTTCGCATCGAACTGCCTGACCAACGGCATCCCGATCACCGACGTCGCAGAGTGGATGGGCCACAAGAGCCTCGACATCACGTTCAAGATCTACCGACATCTCATGCCGGGGTCGATCGGTAAGGCCGCCAAGATTCTGGACTTGGGTCTGGCTGCTTGAAACGCGAAGGCCCCCGCTTCCACCTAGGAAAGCGGGGGCTATTTCCCCTGGTCCTCACCTGTCGCCGTCTCCTGCGAATTCAGCACCGCCTGGATTGGCCGCACCAAGCATAAAGAATGGGATGGTCGTACACGTCGGTCGACTCAGGAGGGGTACGACGGCCATCAGCTCGACTAGCCCAACTTCTGCTGCTTGATCCACTGTTGAACTTCCGAAATCTTGTATTGGATCTTCGCGTTGGGGCTACTCCCGAACTTATAGGGAGTCAGCCCCTGGTTGGGCGCATCCCTGTACACCCAGGTCACCGACATATTCAGGAACTTCGCGGTCTCCTTGACGTCCATGAACTTCTCAGGCATAAGCCGCACTCCAGAGGTCGCACAATTACACGACCGAGCGAGATCGCTCGGGCATCCCCAGTCTGTGGAGGGCAATCGATTTGGCTGGGCCGAATTCTTCCGCTATACGGGCAGGCTCTACGGACACGAAACCCGATTGCCAGCCTCCGAGGGAGAACCACGAGTCGACTTGTGGTTCTCCCTCGGAGGCTGGCGCAGAGTTGCGCGATGTGTCCGTTGCCCGAGCGCGGCCACGTTCCCGCCAAGCCACCGGCGCCCCCGCCCTTCAATCCGAGCGGGAGCGGAGGCCGGCACGGGACACTACGGTTTCGCGCAGCGGTGTGCTGCTGGCGTTTCTCCTCAGCGAACTTGGCCATGGCGCCTTTCACAGGTGAGTAGTTCCGTCGCGCAAAACCGCCAGGTCTCGCGGGGCATCTAGTACTCCAGCTGTAGATCGTGATGTGACGGACGAGGGGCGGAAGATGCGGCTAGGGTCTACGCGCTCGGCGGTCCTACGCAGTGCCTTCCTGAGCGTCGGGCCGTGGCTCACCAGAGCCAGGGGCCCGTGCTGTTGGAGGATCACCGGTGATCGGCAAGCTGCAGTGCGTGGTTTTGGACTGTCCGGATGTCCTTGAACTCGCCCGGTTCTACCAATCGCTCCTCGGCGGTGCGCTCAACGAACCCGATCGCAGGTGGGCAGTCAGCGACGACTTTGCGACCCTTCACACGGGCTCTGGCCTGGTATTTGCCTTCCAGCGAGTGAAGGATCACCGGGCGCCGCGGTGGCCGGACAGCACGTACCCGCAGCAGTTCCATCTGGACCTCGATGTCCCCGACCTTGACCGGGCCCAGGAGCAGGTCCTCGGCTTGGGTGCCACGCTGCTCCGTGTCGACACCCGCGGTTGGAGGATCTTCGCAGATCCGGCCGGCCATCCCTTCTGCCTCCTGCGGGGCTGACGAGGAGTGCTGGAGCACCGTTTTCGCCCAGCGATGCCGGCTTCCCGGCGGGGAGACGGGTGCGGCCATCGTTGATCATCGGTGTGTGAAGACTGAAGATCATGCGGTGGCCGTAGGTCACAGCGTAGACCCCGCCCGTTGGCAGGGGGCGTTCGAGGGCCTGATGGGCCGGATAGCGGGCCGGTTCGCGCGGGTCGAACCCCGGCGCCGAGCTGGGCGGTTGGTGCTCGGGTTGCTGTCGGACCTGCCGCGCAAGAACTGCTGGACCATCGCCGAGTGGGCCGGGGAGACCGCCCCGGACGGCATACAGCACCTGCTCGGCCGGGCAAAGCGGGACGCCGACCAGGTACGCGACGACACGCGCGACTACATAGTGGAACACCTGCACGACGAACAAGCGGTGCTGGTGGTCGACGAGACCGGCGACGTGAAGAAGGGCACGCACACGGTCGGCGTCCAGCGTCAGTACACCGGCACCGCGGGCAGCATCGAAAATGCCCAGGTCGCCGTCTATCAGGTCTACGCCGGCCGGCGCGGGCACGCGGCAGTGGACCGGCAACTGTACGTCCCGCGCTCATGGACCTCCGATCCCGACCGCTGCCGGGATGCCGGACTCGACCAGGACACCGCTTTCGCGACCAAGCCGGAACTGGCCACCCGCATGATCACCCGGTTCCTGGACGCCGGCCACCACGCACCGTGGGTCGCCGGCGACGAGGTCTACGGCGGCAACCCGAAACTGCGGGCCGCGCTGGAGGAACGCACCACCGGCTACGTGCTCGCCGTGGCCTGCTCGGCCGAAGTCATCACCAAAGCCGGGAAGTTCCGCGCGGACGCCCTGGTCAGGAAGCTTCCGAAGCGGGCCTGGCAGAAGCTGTCTGCCGGAGCTGGGGCGAAAGGGCACCGCATCTACGACTGGGCCGCCATCGACCTGCCCGCCCCCGCCCCCGGCAGCCGACAGTTGCTGGTCCGCCGCAACCGCACCACCGGCGAACTCGCCTACTACCGCTGCTACTCACCCCGGCCCGTGCCCCTGACGACCCTGGTGCGGGTCGCTGGATCAAGGTGGCGGGTGGAAGAGACAATTCCAGTCCGGCAAGGGCCTGGCCGGACTGGATGAGCACCAGGTCCGCCGCTACGCGTCCTGGTCCCGATGGGTCACCCTGGCCATGCTCGCGCATGCCTTCCTCGCCGTCGTCCGTGCTGACGAACACGCCCGCTACCTCGCACCAGACGCCCTCATACCGCTCACCTGCAACGAAATCCAGCGCCTGTTCATCACCCTCGTCATCCGACCCGTCCACGACACGGCCCACCGGCTCGGCTGGTCCCACTGGCGACGCCGCCACCAAGCCCGCGCCCAAGCCAGCCACTACCAACGACAAGCCGCTCAAGCATGACGATCACGAACTACGGCTGGAGTACTAGGCCAAAGAGATTCCGCAGATCAGCCGCGCTTGTCAGTCCAGTGCAGTACACCTATATGCATGGGGAGCGATGCGTACAAGATGAACGAGGACGAAACCTGCAGGGCTTTCGTCCTACCCGCCCTTGCGTCTTCGAAGTGGGGAGAGAAGCAGATCCGTTCGCAGTACCGGATCAACAATGGCGGGCTGGTACCAACTCGTCGGCGTCACAAGCGGGGTGCGGCGCTCGTCGCTGACTATGTCCTGGAGTACCTACCGGACGTCCCCCTTGCCGTCGTCGAGGTCAAGCGGTACCGGCGCAATGTCAATGACGGAGTAGAGCAAGCCCGGAGGTACGCACGCAAGCTCGGGCTCTCGTTCGCGTACGCCACCAACGGGTCAGAGATCGTCGAGATCAGCTTCGGCGGGGAGAAGCCCACCATCAAGAACCTGGAGCGCTTCCCCACACCTGACGAGCTGTGGGCCCGCTTTCTGGGTGAACAAGGGGTCCTCGGCACCAAGGCAGGTGGGGAGCTGCTCTCCGCACCTTACGACTACACGCTGCGGAATACGGACAACACGCCCAAGCGCCCACGCTACTACCAGCGAGTCGCTGTCACGAGGGCCCTTGCGGCGCTCGCCCGCAACGAACGTCGCATCCTGCTTGTCCTGGCCACGGGGACAGGTAAGACATTACTCGCCCTCCAACTGGTAGCCCGGCTGTCCAACGCCCCTGGCGCCTTCGGAGGACGCAAACCGCGTGTCCTCTACCTGGCGGACCGCAACATGCTGGTCGACGACCCCAAGGACCGGTATTTCCTGCCAGTCTTTGGAGAGGACGACGTCCACAAGATTGGTGGCGGCGAGGCCAAGCGCGGCCGGAAAGTGTACTTCGCCCTCTACCAATCGCTGGAACAGGGTGAGGCCGAGGCGGAGTTGTTCCGCCAGTACGAGCCCGACTACTTCGATGTCGTCATCGTCGACGAGTGCCACCGCGGCAGCGCGAGCAGCAATTCCCGGTGGCGCAAGGTACTGGAGCACTACTCTCCTGCCTTCCAAATCGGTCTCACCGCGACGCCGGTGAAGGACGACAAGAAGAAGACCGACACATACGAGTACTTCGGCAACCCCGTCTACACGTACTCGCTCAGGGACGGCATCCAGGACGGCTTCCTCTCGCCCTACCGGGTGCGCAGGCTACGACTGAACGTGGATATGGAGGGATACCGCCCCAAGCCTGGCGAGAAGGACATCTACGGACGTGTGATTCCCGACGATGTCTATGGCCCGAAAGACTACGAGCGGGTCATGGTGATCCTGGAACGCACGGAGGTGGCAGCCCAGTACGTGCTCGACCACCTCCGAGCTACCGCTGAAGACGGGCTTCAGGGCAAGACCCTGGTCTTCTGCGAGAACAATCACCACGCCGGCCGGATGCGCGACGCCCTGTTCAACGCGGCCTCAGAGGAGGTAGCCAGACTCCCCGACTACGTCGTGCGGATCACCAACGCCGACGGGGATCCCGGCATGGCTGCATTGGAGGAGTTCCGCAAGGAGGACTCCAACCAACCAGTCGTCGCCGTAACGTCGAAGCTACTCTCCACAGGCGTAGACCTGCCCGCTGTACGCAACATTGTGATCTTCCGGCGCATGGCGTCCATGCCCGAGTTCAAGCAGGTCATTGGTCGCGGCACCCGTCTTTGCCCGGAGATCGGCAAGGAATCGTTCGACATCATCGACTTCGTGGAGGCGACCCGGCTCTTTGATGATGTGGCTTTCGACGGGCCGGCGCTGCGAGTGGTTGAGGACACCGCCGACGAGCAGGGGACCATCGTGGACTCCGAGGATGTTACGCCGCCGGCCGAGGAGCCGGAGGAGCCTGACGCCGAGGCGGTGGCAGAGCCTGAATCTCCCTACAACCAGGAAGAAGGCGGCAGTCTCAACGTCCTACACGGCACGGCGGACACCGTCACCGACCCCGACGAGGTGGACCGCATCCGCGCGCGAGGACGCCGTTACACCGTTAAGGACGTAGACGTCTACAAGTGGGGTGAGCGGCGGTATCAACTGGCCGACGACGGACGCTCGATGCGACTCGTCAGCATCGAGCAATGGGTTCACGACAGGGTGCTGGAACTCAGCCTCGAACCGGGGGAGCTGCGCACACAGTGGGCGCGGGCCAAGAGCCGCGGGCTATTGATGGAAGCCCTCAAGGAAAGCGACATCAACGCGGAGATGCTGCCAGCCGAGATGGGCAACCCCGACGTTGACCCCGTCGACCTGCTCCTCAACGCAGCGTGGGGGCTACCCTTGGTCAGCCGCGATGAGCGGCTAGTCCGATTTCGCAAGGAGCACCGGAGCTTTCTTGGATCGTTCACGGAACAGGCGCGCGAAGTGCTGGAGGGCATGCTGCTCAAGTTCGCGGAGTCAGGATCGCCGCAGTTGAAGGCTGAGACGCTGAAGGTGCCTCCGTTTAGCAACATGGGCCGGGTGGTGGAACTAACGCAGCGGTTCGGCGGAGGGAAAGCAGCGCACGAGGCGCTCGACGAGCTGGCGTCACGCCTGCTGAGCGTCTCATAGTGACAAGAAAACTTCAGTTTTATGCGAATATGCGCACCGAAACTAAAGTGGTCTTTGTTTTCTACGCCTTTGCTAGGGTAGTGGCGTGCTGAGAGACCGTACGGATACCCGCGCCAAACTCTGGCGAACTGCCAGCGTGCAGCGCGGGTACTTCACCGCTGCGCAAGCCAAGGACGCTGGGTACTCGTATCAGGCTCAGCGCTACCACACGCAGCACGGCAACTGGCTCCTGGTCGACCGAGCCATCTACCGTTTCCGGGAGTTCGTCGACCTCCCAGCGGAGGGTGACGAGCAGCTTGTGCGCTGGTCACTTTGGAGTAAGGGACGGGCTGTCGTCTCCCATGCCACAGCGCTCACGATGCATGACCTAGGTACAGCTAGCCCATCCCGGATCCACATGACCGTCCCCCGGAACTTCCGGCAGCAGACTGACGCGCTGATCCTGCACCGCGCGGAACTCACAGCGGGAGACGTCGAAGAACGCGTGGGATACCGAGTGACGACCCCGCTGCGGGCCCTGGTGGAATGTGCTGCGGTCGGGGAAGACCAGAACGCGCTTGATATCGCCATGGCCAAGGCGCTGAGCCAGGGGCTCGTGACACAGCCCAAGCTCTTGTACGCCGCCCAGCAGGTCGGCCCGCGCGCCGAGCTAGGCGTGGAGCGGGCTCTGGCTGCGGCCTCGTGACCGGCCACTACCCTGACGCCGTCACACTGCGCCGAGCGCTAGAGGCTCGACTTCAAACAGGCGCTGCCGTCGCCTCGGTGCGCGGCTTCTGGGTTGCGGTAACTCACGATGACTGCAACTGCAAGAACACTCCTAACAAGAAAGACCGGTTGAGCTGATATGGCAGCGACCAAGAAGAAGCCGGCGGCCCCCGGTACCTCGCGAACCCGCCTCGCCTCCCTGATCAAGAGCGCGCGTGACACGATGCGCAAGGACGCCGGGATGAATGGCGACCTGGACCGGCTGCCGCAGCTGTCCTGGCTACTGTTCCTGAAGGCGTTCGACGAACGCGTCGAGCAGGAGGGCGAAGCTCTCGACCCTGATGGCTACCGTCGGGCCATCGCAGCTCCCTACCGTTGGGAGGACTGGGCTACCGACCCCGACCTGAGCGGTGACGAATTGAAGACATTCGTCAACGAGAAGCTCATTCCGCACTTGGCCGGCCTGGTCGGTGACCACGCAGACGATCCACGCAACGTCATCTCGACCATCTTCAGGGACGTCACCAACCGCATGCAGTCCGGGACCCTGTTGCGGGACCTGGTGAACATCGTCAACGATATCCATTTCGTGTCGACCGACGACATCCACACCATGGCGTTCGTCTACGAGTCGATCCTCAAGGAGATGCGGGACGCGGCTGGCGACTCCGGCGAGTTCTACACCCCACGCCCAGTCAACCGGTTCATGGTCCAGCAATCCTTCCTCAAACTGGGTGAGTCGGTCCTCGACCCAGCCAGCGGAACAGGCGGATTCCTGGTTCAGGCGTACGAGGACTTGAAGGACCAGGTCCGTACGGACAGCGAACGCAAGCGGCTGCATGCGAATATCAGAGGCATCGAGAAGAAGCCCCTGCCCTATCTACTCGGCAGCATGAACCTGCTATTGCATGGAATCGATGCTCCCCAGGTTCACAGGGCAAATGCACTGCTCGAAATGCGCAACTCGACGGCGGCAGACCGGGTGGACGTGGTACTCACTAACCCGCCATTCGGCGGCGAAGAAGAGTCATCGGTGGTCAAGGCATTTCCCGCGGGATACCAAACGCAGGAGACGGCCTGGCTCTTTCTGTATTCGATCCTGGACCAGCTCAAGCGAGGTGGACGCTGCGCGATCGTCCTTCCCAACGGCAGCCTGTTCGCGACCGGCGAGAACTCCATCGGCGCGAAGATCAAGAAGAAGCTGATGCAGGACTGCAACTTGCACACCGTCGTCCGCCTTCCGCAGGGCGTCTTCTCTCCCTACACGCAAATCCCTTCAAACATCCTCTTCTTCGAGAAGACCGGGCCGACGAAGGAGGTCTGGTTTTACGAGGTGCCGCTCCCTGACGGCCGCCGCAGCTACACCAAGACGAAGCCCATGCAGCTGGAAGAGTTCGCTGGGTGTGTCGATTGGTGGGGCGGTGAGAAGCGCGAGGGCCGTGAGCCAAGCGAGTATGCGTGGAAGGTCCAGGCCGAGGAGGTCACCGCCTCCGGATTCAACCTGGACATCGCCAACCCCCACATCGGCGACGACTTGGCTCACCGGACACCGGAAGAGCTGGTGGACGAGCTGATCAAGACGGAGATGCAGATTCTCGGGCTGCTTAAAGACCTGGGCGCGGGACTGGAGGAAAAGCGATGAAGCTGCAGAAGGTGCGGCTTGGCGAAGTACTCCAACTGGAACGGATCGCAGTTGATGTGGATCCCGATGCGGAGTACTCCCAGATCGGCATTAGATCATTCGGGAATGGCATCTTCCACAGAGACCCGTGCTTGGGTAGCGAGCTGAGCAAGCTCAAGTACTTCGAGGTACACCCGGGCCGCCTCATCGTCAGCAATATCATGGCCTGGGAAGGGGCAATCGCCATCTCAGGCACTAGTGAGCAGGGGTTCGTAGGGTCTTCTCGATTCCTCAGTTATCAGGCGGTAGGTGATGTGGACCTGCGATATCTGAACTATTATTTTCAAAGCGCTGACGGTCGGGCACTAATCAAGTCGGTGTCAACGGGTACCGTAACCCGAAACCAAACCGTTTCACCGAGGAACCTCGAGAACGCAAAGGTTCCACTGCCTGATTTTGCGGAACAGCGCCGCGTTGCCGATAAACTCGACGCGTTCATGGGAAAAGTCAATTACACAGCTGGCGTCATGCCTTCACAAGAACATGCACGGCAACTAGCCATCTCCGGCCTGGACAGAGTCCTGGCTCGGTGGGCAGAGGGCACCACCAGGGTCGACCAGGTGTGCTCCCTGGTCAACGACACCGTCCACCCAGGGCAGGACCATGGGCACGCCAAGGAGTTCGTCGGGCTGGAGCACATTAGCCCTCACTTCGGCCGACGGATTGGCTCGCGTCCTCTCGGCGACGAGAAAGGACGGAAGTTCCGGTTTGCGCCCGGTGACGTACTCTACGGGTACCTGCGGCCGTACTTGAACAAAGTGTGGCACGCAGACCAGCATGGGCTCTGCAGCGTGGAACAGTACGTTCTACGCCCCAACGGCCAGATGCCTGCGGAGCTTATCGCAGCGTGTCTGCGGAGTAAGTCCACTTTGAACAAGGTGATCGACGCGACCCACAATTTGCAGCTCCCTCGGCTCCGGTCCGGCCTCCTCCTGGCCATGGATATTCCCTTTATTCCGGCCGAGCATCATGAGCGCGCTATCGCCGATGTTCAGGGCCTCGAAGAGAACGCCCGACGGCTTGACGAACTTCAGCAGCATCGTGCTGAATTGCTGACCTCTCTGCGCCCTGCTTTTCTTAATGCCGCCTTCTCCGGGCAGCTGTAGCCCTCGGCGTCAGTCGGGGGATAGCCGGCGCCACCCGCTGTCCGTGACCACTACGTAATCTAAGAACCGGAGGCCGACCGTCTCTGCGCCCGCCACGAGGCGGGCAGTGGCGAGGCGGTCGGCCGAGCTCGGATCGGCGCGGCCCGTGGGGTGGTTGTGGGCCACACCGAAGGATGTTCCCCGTACCGCGAGGACCAGAGCCAGAACGTCCGGATCAGGCTTCGGTCACACACGCCCTCGGTGAGGACGGCCGTACGCAGGACAGCGCCCGCCCCGTCACAGGCGACCACGACCACCCGCTCATGGCGAAGCCCTCGAAAAAAGCGGTGCGGCGACCACTGCCAGATCACCGGATCCTCGTTCCCGTTGCCGAACCTGTGATCCCAGCTAGGCAACCCGCCACCCCAGCTGAAACGCGGCTGAGATCCTCGCGGCCTTCGCGGGGCCGACTCCGGCGAGGCCCACAGCCACCTCATGTGCGGGCATGCGCGACAACTCGTATAGCCCGCCATGATGGGCAATCAGACGCCGGGCCAGCTCCACCACGTCTTGGCCGGCTACTCCCGCCCCCAAGAGCAGTGCGAGCAGCTCGCGATCAGACAGTGCCTCCGCTCCACAAGTGAGGAGGCGCTCCCGGGGTCGGTCTCCTTCGGGGACATCGCGCATGGGCATCCGGTCGACGCCTCTCAGTCAACGGAGTCCCGGTCCACCGGGCCATCATCCGGGGCCGAGTCCATGACAAGCTCCTCCAACGTCACACCTTCGGCCTGGCCGATGCCGCTCCCCTCGGCGGCCGAACCGATCAGGCCCTTCAGCCGCCGATGCAGTGCTTCTGACCGGGCCCGAAGAAACGCGTCGTAATCATCGCGCAAGGCAGCCTGGTAGGCATCCTCCTCCACCAGGCAGGACCGCAGGCGGGCGCGCAGTGCGTCCTCGCCGTTCAGCTCCGCCAGGTCCTTCAGATATCGAGATGGAGCCCGGTCGGAGATCCAGTTGTTGCTCAGTGCGGTGAGCATGATCAGGTTCCCGCAGGCATTCGCCCGCGCCGCGCTCACGCCCTGATTCCGCAGCCAGGCCCGAGGGAAGAAATGGTGGAACTGCTTGTCGTTCTGCCACGACAGTGCCTTTCCGACGTCGATGCGTCGCCCGGTGTTGAGGTCAATGGGGTCCTCGTACGAGAGCAGAAGCACGAGGAGCTTGCTCGGGGCGGACTGCCGGGAAAACGGGGACCGCTGCCACAGGACGCTACGGGGCAGCGCTGCGCCCGTCTCGATCTCCTGCGTCCGGCCTTCCGCAAAGGCCGTAACTGCCTGGAGGTCGGGGCCCATCTGGGACTCGCGCCAGCCCTTGAAGTACTCGCCGCTGGCCGTCAGCCAAAACCATCGTGCCACTGCGTCGTACTGGGCCGTCGTCGGCTTCGGCAGCTGACGGAACACCTCGACCAGGACAGCGAACTGGTTGTAGTACGGCAGCGCCTCCGCCTTGGGCGTGCGGATCTGGGTGTATAGAAAGTCAACCGCCCGCTCAGCAGCCTTGCCCGCCTCGGAGACGGCCTCACGCAGGCACTGAGCGTCAAGCTGACGCAACCGGTGGATGTCCTTGGTTGAGAATCCGAGTCCGGAGGCGGCAGAAATTGTTCGCAACATGGTCTTTGCATCGACCCGCCCATACTTCTTGGCGTCCAGAACCTGGAGAAGCTGCTCGATCTCTTCCTTCAGGTCGAAGTCCCGCGCCCAAGTCCCTGCACGCACCAGGTCCACGATGTCCATCGTCGTCCCCGTGCTGTTAATGCGCTCGAAGATGCGGGCCGAATCCTCCTCCGACACATCCAGCAGAGTCACTACGGGGACCTGGTAGTGGTTGAACTGGTTGCTCAACGCCTCTGCCCTGCTCTGCAACCGCAGATCTGGAGAGTGCTTCCTGACCCAAGCGAGCATCGCTCCGACGGAGTTGACGTGTCGGATCGGCATGATGTGCGGGCCTGCAGGAGTGGCCTCCGAGAGGTGCAGGAACTCCTCCTTCTCCAAGTCATATGCGATGTCCCACAGCGGCCCGGAGCCATGCAGCGCACCAACCAGGCTGGCGAGACGCTGCTGCCCGTCGAGTACGTAGTGCACGGGAGCGCCCTCGTGCTGTGGCACAGTGTTCAAGCCGGCGATTTCGTGCCCGCTGGCAAGGTTCGCTGTGGTGCGCCACATCAGCAGACTTCCGACGGGATAGTTACGGCGCACCGAGTCGAGCAGGTACAGCACCTGTTCCGGAGTCCAAACAAACCCACGCTGGAACTTCGGCAGCACGACGTCTCCTGACAGAACCCGCTGTGCCAGCGAGGCGATCGGTGCGATCGTCGGCTCTGGAGCCCGGACTCGTGCCTCTACAACCTGCGAACTTCCCATGCCAGCCCCCTGATCGCCCCGCTCCGACAGCTTCAGAAACGATCGTAGTAGCCGCCACTGACAATTCAGTGAGACCTTGTACCACCGCTGCGTTGGTCCTTCCCTCAATGCATGGTTTTGGTGACGCAGCGGTGGCCTTGCGGGCACTGGAGCTTCGACTTCGCTGCGCCAGCTCCTCCCCCTTCCCGGTCCGCCGCCACACCCACTGGCCAGAACGGTCTCATCGCGGTACGCCAACCCGAGGCACTCGCTGCGCACAACACCACGGCGGGCGGAGCGCTCCGGACAGCCGACGATAGAGATCGAACGTAGCTGTCCTCGCGGTGATAGGTGCGCTTCACTTGGGCACACAGCAAGCCATGGACAGGTCGATGGTTGACTGGGCGATGTGCGTGGGCGAAGCAGATCTCAGTGTTGTGCTTCCTAGGCAGTGGACGCCTTCCGTAGGGGTCGCACGTCGCCGGAGATCTTCGCCGCTGTGAAGCGGGTGTATGCGGCGTTGACGGTTCAGCCGAGGTAGGGGTATGTACCGGCGAGGTAGTCGCCGATCTGCTGGCGCATGCTGGGGTGGATGTCGTATTGGTCCAGTTCGGCCGGCTGCACGCGCACCCCTCGCTGTGCCGCGGTCTCCCCGATGTCCTGGGCGCTTCCAGGCAGGGCCCACTGGCCCGTATCACGACGGCGCTGAAGCAAAATCGCGCCGTCGTCGACGACGAGCAGACTGCTGGCGGGGATGAGGGTGTTCGCCTCCGGGCGGTGGGATCGTTGTAGTACTCAGTCCTACCCGTGTGCGGCGATGCCCTCCTTGTCGGGGGTCCAGGGCCGTGCGCCCGGCCCAGAATGCTTCGAAACTTTGAGCGTAGTCGTCGAACCACCCTGGGTGTCAGCCTTCTTGAGGCGAAGGAGTGGATTGGCGCTTGCCGGCTGACCCCGGACGTGCGGGTTGACCAGCAGGTGGCACACCAGATCCAGGCAGCCACGTTGCCCCCGCGGGGTTGACGCCCTTGTCGGCTTGTGACCGTCCAGCGATCGACCACTTCCCGTTTCAGTCGATGTATTCCTCCATGAGGCGCGCGATGTGCAACAGCAGCGGCAAGCGGGTGGGGGTCGTGGTGTGCAGATGACAACGGCGAAGGTTATTCACATACGAAGCCAGGTCCGCCGCCTTGTCCGTGGGCTGCAGGAAGGACATGTGGATCTCCAGCGACGTGGGATTTGCGCCGTGCCGGGTGGCGTTCCTCTCGGCTCCGTTGTACTTCGACACGCCCTTGGGTAGTTGGTGGGTGTCGGGCCGGGGGTTGATTGCCAGGTATGTGTGTTCATTCCAGGGAACGACGCCGGAGTACCGACCCCATTCGTATGGCAGCGGGTTAGTTGCCGTCGGGTCATCGCCGTTCGCGGTCGGGCAGCCCTCCTCGGCCCCCTCGGGGAGGACGGCCCCCTGACCCTCTTCGGACCAACTGCTGGGGGCAGCCTCCTCGGACTGCGCTGTCTCGGTGATGTTGACCCCGAAGGCGAGCGGAATCTCGCCGACATCGTCGTTGAGCCGCACGATGCGCAGACCAGGCAGATCTGTCGGGGTGCGGGGTGCGCTGCGGATGGGGCTGGCGCAGTCGGTGCCGGGGAGCAACAGGGCGTCGGGGATGATGTGGTCGTTTTGCAGCCAGGGCCACACTTCCTTATTACGCAGGGTCTGCGTCCGGGCGAGGAAGAGCCTGTTCATGCTTGAGTCGAGGGCGAGAGCCTGGGTAAGGAAGTCGGCTAGCTGTGCACGGTCGCGCTGTCGGATCCGGCCGCGCCCAGCGGTCAGAGCGCGGGGGAGTTCACTCAGAGGCATGGGGTCTTCACGTGGATGGCCCGGGGTGGCGATCAGTTGTGCAGTGGTGTGGCCGTCAGTGTGCATGCGGAGCAGCATCGGCACGATGCCCCCTCTGGAGCGGGCGATGTGCACGGTGGACAGCTCGAAGGGGCCATCGATGCCCCTCGGCGCGGGCAGGCGGGGCAGATGACCCAGAGAGCGGAGGATGTCCTTTACGGAGGCAACTGCGCGCTCGATGTCGTCGCACCGTACCTTCGTGCCTTCAAAGGGCTTCGCGCCCTCCTGCTTCGCATCTGCTTGCGCGGTTCGGGTTACAGGATGCATGCACTGGACGTGGCGGTTGAGTGACGGCAGCACCTTCTTCAGCAGTGGTTTGGGATCGTCCTGGTGTGCTGCCGCGAAGGACACTGGCTTGCCGATTTCGATCAGGCAACCAGTCAATTGCTCAGCTGCTGGAAAAGCCTCCTTCAGCGCGGTCGTCCGCTCGTCCCGCTGGCGTCGGCGGAATGCGCTGCGCTCATCCGACTTACGCATGGTGGGATGTGGCAGGCCAGAGGTGAGGGTGCCCGGATTTCGGAGTCGCAGGTGGATCTCGCATTCGCCGCGGTAGCAGTGCACGTGGTCCGTGCCGTCGGTACGTACGGAGGTGCGCGTGTAGCCGAGCACACGGGTCAAGGCGAGGTGCACCGCGTCCTGCGTTCCCGGAGCAGCGTGCCACAGTTCCAGGTGGTACACGGCGTCAGGGCTTGCTGGGCTCAGGCGGGGCGCACGGCGCTGGGAGATCTTCTCGAGGCAGTCGAGTGGCTTGAACCCCCAGGCGGCCATCGGCTCACTCAACTGCTCGAATAGCAGCAGATGGTCGATGGGCTGCAGTCCGGTGTCAGCTGGATGGCCGTGTGCACGCGGTCGCCTCGCTTCAGCGTTGGTGTCCCGCACTTCGTCAGCCGAGGTGTCCTTGCCGCTGTGGTGCGAGGTCAGCGCGACGCCATCTCCTGGCTCCTCGGGCAGATAGGTATAGCCGGCGGCATGCCACAACAGCGCAACCGGATCGGACTGGTGCACCTCGGCGCGGTGCAGCCCGCTGTAGGTGCGAGGAGCGGTGCGCACCATGTTCGGGTCGGGATACAGGTGGCTGGTGGGCAGGGAAGGCAAGATGCGGGAGATGCCGGGCTGCCAGCGCCAGGTCATCTCGCCCATGCGTCCTGTCACGGTAACCGGGGCCCGCAACAGCAGCGGACGTTCAACATCGCGAAGGACACCATCCGGGATGTGCAAGAGCACAGTCGCGGTTGCCAGCTTGTCCGAACTGCGACGCGGAATGTAGGCGGGGGGTGTTCCGCCGAAGCGGGAGATATGCGGGATGACCCGTAGCAGCAGGCGATCGTCGTGCGGCATGGTCACCACCCGGAAGGTGGTCTGGTGCGTCCACAGGCCGTAGGCATCCTCGTCAGTCAGCTCCCGCGGCGGCCACAGGAAGACGGCGCGCTCTCCGCGGCCGCTTACCGGGCCGAGGACAGCGGACTCCTTTGCCTTCTGTCCTGGCAGAGTGAGTTTCTGATCTACCCAGCGCCCTGCGAGGTAGGACGCCAGCAGGTCGTATGCGTACCGGTGGGGGCTGACGGTGCCGTTGGGCCGCCGCCCGCGCCTCAGCAGGTTCACCTTCTGGCTGCTCCACTCCAGAGGCGTGGCAGCCTTGATCAGGGTGAACCAGTCCACGTCGTCCTGGTGGGGCGCAACCTGGGTGGTGATCCATGTCTCCAGCGCGAGTTGCAGTGGTAGATCATTGTGGGGCTGCTGCAGGGCGTGCAGCCACGGGCCCTCTTCCAGTCGGCTGTCGACGGCGACCACGCCGGGCTCCACGCACTCCACCAGTTCGCGCAGCGCATAGGTGGGCAGGAAGGGGGAGCGGGCGTCGGGATTGCTTTTCCACGCTCGCTGCAGCCTCGGAAGTAGCCCTTGGGGGAAGGGCGCGCTGTGTACCTCTACTGTCAGGTGGGCCTCCGGGGCGGCAGCGAAGCCGGGAGCGAGGATGTGCCCGTACCGGGGCGGCGGAAGCTTCTTCTTCCCGGTGTCCTTCTCTGTGTTGCCCACTGGCGGCTTATCCCCAATCCATGGTCTCGAACAAGTTCCCCAGCAGCCCCCATACCGCCGTGTGGATCTGGTGTTTCACACGCCTATCGGCATCGGCGTGGGGGCCAGGGTCGGTCAGCAGCTCGCGCATCAGCTGCCGGCCAGCGACAAGTACGCTGGTGCGCTCGGTGTCCAGAGCCCGCTCGCGGGGGTCGGCCGCGCGCGGCGCAAAGGCGGCGTCCAGCAGGTAGATGCGGACGGGTACGTTGCCGCGGATACCGCGTCCGCCTGTCTGGTAGAGCGAGCTGAGCAGGTCAGCGACGAACGCACGGCGCAGGTACTCGAGCGTCATGGTGCGGAACGTCATCGGGCGGCCCATCATCGTCGCCCAAGTCGTGCGTGCTCCGTGCACCAAGGCGCGCACTTCCCTGGCCGGGTTGGCCCCAGGCAGATCGCACCGGTAAGGATTCAGCAACTTCGTCATGGCCTGGGAGTTGAGCACCGCCAGGGGGAAGGACAGGTCGGATGCCGGAGGATGCAGACGGGCCAGGTAGAAGATGGGACAAACGGCCGCCACGCCCCGGTCGTTGAGCATGTTGTGGCCCCGCCCCACGGAGCCTTCCGGGGCGACGAGAACGTCGGCTCCCGTGGCTGGGAAGTCGCCGAGGCGTCGGTGCGAGAGTCCTTGCGGCCCAGGGGCCCGCTTATCGGGCACCACGTGCAGGGCACGCACGTCGGTGCGGGTGTTCATGTAGTGGGCACTGGTCTCAGCGTCTTGGGTGCTAAGCACGACGAAGAGTGCCTGTCGGCGATCCTCATCGACGCCTTGACGCACCTGCTCCAGCAACGACAGGGATGCGCCTGGATCCGGCGTGCATACCGCGTCGGTCATCACACGCACGGCTTCTTGCCGGGCTTCGCGGCCCCCTGCTCCGGAGACGTACACACCGCGTTCATGCCCCGGACGTCGCCGTGGCCGGAAGAGAAGTCGGCTTTCCCGCAGGGCCTGGGTGCACTTGGGCGGCTCCCTCAGGATCAACGAGGGAAGGATGTCGATGTGGTAGCGAGCAGAGTGAGGATTGCAGCTGGTCGCGGAGGACAGCAGGACGTTGGGGCCTTCGACGCCCTCGCAAGCCAGCATGTCGTGCAGGTGGTACAGCAGCCACCTTCCGACACCGCGCAGCCACACCACGTCCAACGATCCGCTGCTGTCCTTCTGGCTGGGCGTCCATTGCAGCGCCATCATGTTGCCCATGGGCAATTCCGGTACTAGCGCACGCAGTTCCGGGTGGGGCTGGTGGGCCAGGATGCTGCCGGTCTCCCCCAGCGGCATCAGTGCCTGCAATGCCTCTTGCATTGCCGACAGCTCGAAGAACGACGTCGTCACCCGCGTGCTCCAGCATCCGGCCAGCAGCAGCCGCGCCAGTTCCCCCTGCCGTTGCTCTAGGTGGGCCGGCATTTGCGGCGGCTTATATTTGTTCAGCCAGACCTCAGCCGCTTCCTGCGCGCTCTGCTCGGCGGTGTAGCCGGCGGTCATCGTGTCGATGAGTGGCGCCAGATGCTTCGGAGGAGCGTCGAATGGACTGAGCGTCAGCTCTGCGAAGTGTTCCTCGAAGTATTGTTCCGCCTTTTCCCACAGTGCGGAGTGTTCTTCGCGCTCGCTGCGCGATTCGATTCCATGGAGCACTCGCGCCAGCTGAGTCAGCAAGGTATGCCCGCTGAACGGCCCCTCCTCCACGATCTCGGCAAGCAGTTCGTTGCCCGCCGCCTTCGCGTCTGCTGAGTCCCCGGATGGCAGCATCAGCAGGGGCAACAAGCCTGCAAGCGCCTGGGAGTGATACGTGGAGTACTGCTGGTAGCGCTGGCCGTGCTTGTGCGCGATCGGCCGGTACCAGGTGCGGGCTAGCCCGTCGTGCCAGGCGACCGCGCTTCGGCTGCTCCACCCGTCCGGGTGGGTCAACGGCTCGTGGTGGAGGAACTTGGTGTCGAACTGGGACATGACCTGGTCGGCTTCGTCCACCACGAGGAAGTCCAGTTCGTGCTGGGCGGCAGTGATCCACCGAGCGGTGTACGTGGCAGGCTCAGCCCCACCTGCAAGCAGCGCTGCAGGCGTAGCCACCCACACCTGTGCGTCCGGAATCCCCCGCGAGGCGGTCTGGGCGGGGCATACCGACAGCAATGGGCAGTCGACCAGCTTCGCGTTCTTCTTCGCACCAGTCACATGCAGCGTGTCCCTGCACGGGCGCTCATCTCCAGCCAATGGCTCCGCCACCGGGCCGGAAGGATCCAGCAGTGTCTCCAACGGACACAGGTCGGTGGTGAACTCAGCTGCTGCGTCTGCCTCCGATGGAAGGTCTGCCACCTGGCCTTGGTTGGTGGCGTACAGAAGGTCGTCCCAGTACCGCGCCACGTGCTCGGCGCGGGTGGAGCGGCCGATCAATGGCACCGCGCGGATACCCAGCGCCTTGAAGAAGCGCACTTTGGCCAGCGCGTTCCCCACGGAGGACACGAGATAGCCCACCTTCAGGCCTCGGTCGACCGCGATCTTCACGAGGATGTCGTTGAAAGTGGTCTTTCCTGCGTTCATCAGACCCACAACGTGCGCAACGCCGTCGATGCTGAAGACTCCGAGCCCCTCTCTCAGCTGCCCGGCTTCGCGGTCGACTTGGGCGAAGACCATGTTCTCCAGGCGTCCGGAGAAGTCCTCCCGGCAGTAGCGCGGATCATCACGCAGCAAGAGGTCCATCTCCTTGGCCGCTTGCCGCGCATCGTCCTCGGTCACGTCCGGGAATGGCGCACGTGCACGCTGCGATCGTGGGTGGAGCCGAGCAGGTTCACGCAGCGTGTCGACCCAATCCGGCACGCGCAGTGTCGCAGTGCTGTTGTCACGGCGCCTGAACCACAGCGCTGCCCCCGGCGACGCAGGCTCACGTACGGTCCGCAGCTCGTACTCCACGGGATCGCGTAGCGCCGCACGGTAGGCATCCTCGCGCCCCGGAAGCAGGGCGCTGCCCCGCGGCAGGAAGACGCTTCCCGACACCACCCGCCGGCCCGAGGGGCTCTCCAGCTCGAACATCCGCAGGTGCGCCGGCAGCTTGCAGTATTCATTCAGCCGAATCCGCCACTGGCCACTACGTGCCGTCGGCCCCATCCGGCGACGCAGGTTCCGGACCAGAGGCTCCGTTTCCTCCCCGGCGATGAGGTACCCATCGAGCACCTTGCGCAGCACGGTGGCCGACTGGCCGGGCATGTGCCGCATCAGGAAGAACAGCCCCAGCTCCAAACGGAAGAACTCGCCCACTGCCAGGGGCTGCATCAGTGCATCAGCACCAGTGGCTTTGGCCTCAGCCACCAGGTGGTCACTCCACGCCGAGACTTCCCGCGCCATCAGCCGTGCTCCCGCGCCCGCGCACACACTGACTCGATGAACGACGCTTCGCTGACGACCTCCACACCCCGCACCCGGCCCTCCATCTCACGGACCAGATCGTCGACGTACCCAGGACGTTCGAACCGGTGCTGGGCAAGAACCAGAAACCGGCGCCGGGCATCAGCCCGCGGATCCCAACGAAAAGACCGGCCCAGCAGCGCCGCGCTGGCGTGATCCTTGACATCTGCTGCCCACCACTCGCCGGCCCCCATCCGCCCCGTGCCGTCGAAGTCGATAGCCGCGTCAACAGCGTCCATGCCCCACCACGCATGCAGCCGATTCCCCAGCACCGGCATCACCGCGTCAAGAATGCGCTGCTCGGAAAGACCTGGGTCGTGGAAGAAGCGTCGTACAGCCCGCCGCTGCACGTAGTACTCCGACATCGTCTCCAGCGTTCGCATAGCTGGCTGCCCGACACACCCGGGAGTTCCGCAAGGCGGCCGATAGCGGGCAAGAGGGTTGCCGCACCCACCACACACCTTCATCCTCACCGCGCCAGCAGACGGTCTGGATTGGTAGGCCTGCAGAAACCATTGCTTTACCCACGGCTGCCCATTGCTGTCCTTGGCCCGGAAACGGCGAATCAGTTCGTGCAACTGCAGGTCAGTGGCGAGCGGGTTGGCGATCAAGAAGCCGCGCAGATACACGTAGTTCTGCTGCACTTCTTCCTCTCGCGAGGCGTTCCGCTCAGCGGTCGTGATCAACAACTCGTAGCAGCGATTCTCCACGAGTTCCGCCTCGGGGTCCTTCGCCAGAACCAGGCGGGCTGCTTGATCAGCGAAGGCCGAGGGACGTCCGTCCTCGACGAGCAGCAGGTCAACGTCACTGGTGGTGATCTGCAGTGGGAGCGGCCATTCACCAAGCGGGAGACGGCACCAGCGAAAGACATCCAGGTGGCTGATCAGCTCACTCTGCCCTCGCTCCAGCGCTCTCCACCACAGTCGAGTCACGCCCGCGTTCCAGGCGGCCGGGAGGCCGAGAGGATCTGAAACCGGGGACGGCGTGCTCCACAAAGCACCTTGTTGGGTCAGCTGGATCCGTGCCAGCCCCGCGGCGAGCAGCTGGAGGGTCATGTAGTCGTCCGACAGGTCGGGCGACACCTTACTCAAGCGCGCCAGACGCGCGGACTCACCTGGCACTACATTTCGGCTGAGCATGCACCATACCCTCGACGAGAACTCTCAGTGAGGGAATATAGCGCAAAGTAACCACCCTCCCGTTTTGTGCGCGCTGAGCACGCCTTGAGACCGGTCGCTCGCAGAGCCCGCCGTACTGTCTTCTCCGGCCCGCTGGCAGATGCCAAGATCCAGGCGCCGCAAGTGGTTGTGGATCGCTCAGCTCAGGCAGGCCAGGACGCCTCCGGCTCCGACTGACGGTCGCTCCTGACCAACACCTTGTTCAGCTGACCGGCACCGAGCGCACCGCTGTCGTGCCGCCCTTCCTTGATCACGACATGCGTGCCGCCCGTCCGCTCTCCCAGATACTCAGGCAGAAACAACCTGCCGAATTCGAACCGAACGGTCCCCGCTCGGTCCAGCAAACTTCCGCCCCTGTGTCAGCCGTTTCGGAGGGAAGTGGAATAACCGGCTTCGTTCCTCGATTGTTCGTTCGCAGGAGTTGGCACAGATAGCGGGGGCGAACGAAGTGGGAGATCTGAAGGCGTTCCGGGTGGTCGACGGACAGGTCAGGGAGATCCCGGGCTCGTCCGTGGCTCTGGAGCGGCAGCTGCAGACGCTGATCGAGGCCAACATGGAGGCGATGCTCGGCATCCGATTCCTAGCCACCGAGTACGCGACAGGTCGGCATCGGGGCCGGATCGATTCGCTCGGGCTGGATGAGAACGGGACTCCGGTCATCGTGGAGTACAAGCGCTCCCGCGATCAGAACGTCATCAGTCAAGCGCTCTCATACCTGTCGTGGCTCCTTGATCATCAGCACGAGTTCGAGAGCCTCGTAAAGGAGAAGCTCGGCACCGAGCATGCAGAGACGATCGACTGGAGCAATCCCCGGCTCGTCTGCATCGCGGGGGACTTCACCGATCACGATCCAAAGGCCATCGAGGTGATCGGCCGCCGTATGGACTTGGTGAGCTACCGGGTCTTCGATGACGTGCTGACCCTGCAGCTCGTGGCTTCTGTCTCCGGCTCCTCGTCTCCGGCTCGGGGAAAGGCACCCAGCGAGTCGCGCGCCACGGGTACGGGCTCGCCGAAGTCGGTTCAGCAGTACCTGGATGAGTCGCCGCGGGATCTTCAGGAACTGTTCGCAGATCTCGACGAAGTGCTGCTGTCGCATGGCGATGTGCAGAAAGAGACGCAGTTGCACTACATCGCGTACCGGCGGATCAAGAACGTCGCCACGGTCCGCGTCCAACCGCGGAACCGGATGCTGGTGGTCAACTTGAAGTTGGACCCGGACATAGTGGAGTTGCACGAGGGTTTCTCCCGGGACGTCCGTGGGCTGGGGTGCCTGGGCATCCGAGACGGCGTCGAGCTGCGGATCAGATCACACGAGGATCTCGCGCGGGCCGGTGACCTCATCCGGCAAAGCGTCGATGCAGGCTGACTCGTCGGAAGACCAAGGGGGGGTGCGTCATGGGGGTCCGATGACGCACCCGCCCCCCTCTGCATTTCCGGGCCGGACTGCCGGCGCGCTTCGCTCTCACTCTTCGGGCCCTGCGAGTTCGAAGTCGTCCTGGGTCAGGACGCCTCGGAGGCGCTCCTCGGCGATGCCGGCGTAGTGCTCGGAGAGTTCGACGCCAACGAAGTTGCGCCCCTCCTTCAACGCGGCAACCCCGGTGGAGCCGGAGCCCGTGAACGGGTCGAGTACGGTGCCGCCGGGCGGGCAGACCTGGACGAGCTGCTGCATGACCTCGACGGGCTTCTGGGTGATGTGGACACGGTCCTTGCGGGGCTGGGAGGCGATGAAGTGGCCGGGCAGGTAGAGGTCCCGGGTCTTGTCGAGTGAGCCCTTGACGCCCCAGAGGATGAACTCGGAGTCCTGCTTCGGTCCGCCCTTGCGGGGGCGTGAGGCGGGCTTGATCCACGGGATGGTTCCGGACCAGGTCCAGCCGGCCATCTGGAGGGCATCCGAGGTAGTCGGTTCCTGCCTCCAGTCCGAAAAGACCATGACGACGGCGTGTTCGCGGCTCGCGCGGTAGGCCTCGGTGAGCAGTTCGGTGAGCCAGCTGCGGTAGGAGCGCTGGTCGCGGTTCTCGCCGGGGAAGTTGGCCAAGTCGTGCCGGGCGTCGCCGCTGGTGTACTTCGCCCGTGCGGTGCGGGCGGTGCGGTCGGAGCTCGTGCGCCCCCCCGGAGTTGTACGGCGGGTCGGTGATGACGCTGTCGACGCTCTCGTCCGGGAAGGACTTGAGGACGGTGAGCGCATCACCTCGGTGCAAGGTGTACGGCATTACGTGAATCTCTCTATCCAGAAGGCAGCACGCGCACGTATCCACAGAACAGGATATGCGCGCGCGTCGGGGGGGGGACTTGAGGCAGTTGCGTACGCAGCTACCTCGGGCGGGTACAGCACTGGAGGTTAAGCACTCTTTCCGGCCACACCCAATGAGGCGACAGTGGTCGCTCATTTCATGATCGCGGTTCATTTGGTACGGCCGGATTCCATCTCTACAGTCTCGCCATGTTCGCAGGACCGGGCCTGATCCCGGCCTGTTGAGCTGTGCTGATGCGTGATGTCCGATCCAGGACAACACGTCCAGCACCGCTGGCATGGCTCATGTGGAGAAGAGGGAATCCGCTTGTGGCGACTCAGATTACGAGCGCGGCTGGCTGCCGCATTTCGATAAGGAACTGGCGCTTGTGAGTTGGCAGCTCCGTAAGCGCGGTCCCTCCCCTCAGGGATTACGGATGTTTAGCCGGCGTGGTGCCGGTGGCCTTTTTGACGAGAACGCCGGCACCACGCTGCCTACGAGTAAGGAGCTGCTTATGCAGCATGCCCAGGCACGCCCATCTCCCGCACCGGTCTCCCGGATACGCCGTACGGCGGTCGGGGCGTGGCAATGAAGAAGGTCGCCGTCATAGCCGGAGCTGTGGCGCTCAGCCCGCTGCTGTTGATCCCGCCCGTTGCCATCGCGGTGACGGGTGCGAGCAATGCGCAGGCGGCCTGCGCCGATGGCGATGCGCAGACTGTGGACACCGCGGCGGTCGCCAAGCAGGTGGAATCGATCCTCAAGGGCGACGGCAATGGGGCGGTGTCCGTTCCAGGCCTGGACGACCCCAAGGAACAGATCTCGAACGCCAAGACGATCCAGGCCACCGGCTTCGCGATGAAGGTACCGGCGCGCGGACAGATCGTCGCGCTGGCGACAGCTCTACAGGAGTCGGGACTACGGAACTTGGACTACGGCGACCTGGATTCCCTCGGTCTGTTCCAGCAACGACCCAGCCAGGGATGGGGCACCGCCGCGCAGGTCCGAGATCCGGTGCACGCCTCGACGAAGTTCTACGAGGGGTTGCTCAAGGTCTCGGGCTGGGAGTCGATGACCGTCGCCCAGGCGGCGCAGGCGGTCCAAGCGAGCGGGTTCCCAGATGCCTATGCCAAGTGGGAACCGCTGGCCGCGGCGCTCCAGAAGGCTATCGCCAAGGACCTCCCCAAAGAGGGTGGGTCCGGCAAGGACACCAAGCAGGAGGCTCCGGTCGGCGGGTGCGGCACCGGAGGCAACGGGAGCGAATTCAGCCCGATCCCTGCCGGGTCCGTCCCCAAGGGTTACAAGATTCCGGCCGATGCCCCCAAGGCGGTCCGGAAGGCGATCCGTTGGGGCTTGGGTCAGCTTGGCACGCCCTATCAGTGGGGCGGGCACTGCACGCATCCGCGCGGTCAGGACCCGATGGACCGGTGCGACTGCTCGTCCCTGATGCAGGCGTCCTACAAGGCGGGCGGCATCTCCATCTCCCGGACCACATACACCCAGGTCAAAGAAGGAGAGGCCGTCAGCGTCGACGCCCTCAAGCCGGGTGATCTGCTCTTCACCCGCGGTACGGCCGCTGTGCCGGAACACGTCGGAATGTTCATTGGCGAAGGGCTGATCTTGCAGGCGCCCAAGACTGGCGATGTGGTCAAGATTTCGACCCTCGCTGAATGGCGGCCGGACATCCTCGCCGCCCGCCGAGTCGTCTGACCGGCCCCTCCCCCTTCCCCTCGCTCCGCCTCTTCCACGGGCCTTCGCGCCCATGGGCTTCTGCGCGCCCAAAAAGCACTGGAGTTTGAAATTGAAGCTCATCCAGCACGTCCAATACCTCGCCTACAACCCGGGCGTGACGCCGAAAAGCGGCGGCCTGCCCGGCATCAACGTCCTCAAGAACGTGATGGGCAGCATCAACCTGTTCGGCATCATTGCCGCGGTTGGGGCCCTGGTCATCTCCGCAGTCGTCTGGGCCTGGGGCCACCACAGCGGTGGCCACCAGGCGGAGGCAAACGGTAAGAAGGGCACGGTCGTTGCAGCTGGCTGCGCGCTGCTGCTCGGCGCCGCGAACGGCATCGTCGCGTTCTTCAGCGCCATGGGGACGCAGGTCCACTGATGCGGAAAGAACGCTTCTCCGATGTGGACGGAGGCAGCCGTACCGGCTCGCCACTTCGCCGAGTTCTGATCGGTGCCATTCTCCTCGCCATACTCACGGCGATCGCTGGCCTGCTCGCGTTTCTGACGCGTCAAGAGAGCACGGCCGCGGCCAAGGGCTCTGCATCCGCGGCGCCCAGCCCGGCATCGCCATCCCCGCAGGCGCCTTCCGACGGGGGCGAGTCGGTTGCGCCGCCGAGCACGAGCGATCCGATCACGTTCGCCAAGGCGGCCACGAAGGCACTGTGGACGTATGACACTCGCTCCTCCTCGCAGGAAAAGCACCTCGCGGACCTCAAGCGGTGGATGACGGACGAGAAGAAGTACGCCGACTGGAAGTCGATCACTGGCCAGGTGCCCAGTGCGGTGCTGTGGGCGCGGATGCGGGACAACCACCAGCACGCGAGCGCCACCGTCGGCGAAGGCCACTTCCCCCAGGCGTTCAAGTCGGCTCTGGCTGCTGACCCGGGCGCGATCACCGACGCCTATATCTACGCCGTCACGGTCACCGGCAAGCAGTCCATTGCCTGGAAGGGCTCCGGAGCCGGAGCCGAGGCGCGCTCCACCACGCTCGCCGTCCAGTGCCGGCCGCACCAGCACTGCGCCCTGGCCGGAGTCCTGCCGAGCGTCGCCCCGTGATCGCCCCGCGAAAGGAGATGCACTGATGGGAGCCTGCGACCTTCCCCTGATGAACTCGGTCTGCGACGCCGTCGGCGGCGTCCTCAGCTCCACCGGCGAGGCAGTCACCGACGGCATCGGTGCCTGGATCGCCAAGTCGATGGGCGAGGTGGCACAGTCCGCGGCCGACCTCGCATCCAAAGCAGTCGACCAGACCACTGCCATCGACCTGAACGCCGAGTGGTTCCGCAACAACTACGAGCTGCTCCTGCCGATCGGTTTGATCCTGACCGTCGGCACGTTCTGCCTGCAGCTGACCCGCGCCGCCTGGCGCAGGGACGAACGCGCCCTTGTCCAGGCCGCGTTCGGCACCATGGTCGGCGTCTTCTTCGCCTTCGCCGCCATCTCCTGCACCACCGTGGCCATCACCGTCGTCGACGCTCTCAGTGCCGGTCTGTTCAAGGCCGCCAACAGTTCCGTCGACGACGCGGTCCGCCGCATGATCAAGGTCAACGAGCTGGGGGCGATGTACGGCCTGGGCTGGGGCGTCCCCTCGATCATCGCCCTCGGCTGCGCGGTCGGAGCCTTCCTCTACTGGGCGGTGATGGTTGCCCGCAAGGTTGGCATCCTGGTCCTGGTCACGCTGGCCGTCTTCGCCGGTGCCGGCGGCGGCTGGGAGGTTGCCAAGCGCTGGCGGCGCGGCTGGATCGAGGCAACGAGCACGTTGGTCGTCAGCAAGCTTCTGATGACGATCGTGTTCTTGCTGGGCGTCTCGGCCATGGGCAAGAGCAATGCGCACGACGGCCTCAGTGCCCTGTCGGACGCGATCGCGGGCATCGTCGTGATGATCCTGGTGATGCTCTGCCCGTACGCCACGTACAAGTTCGTGCACTGGGCAGCCGACGGCGGCGGCCACGACGACCTGCACCGCACCGGCATCGCCGGCGTGACGGTGGCCGCTGGCGCGGCCAAGACCGCGGCCCAGCTCGCGATGCAGGCGGGTACCGGAACGCCTGCTCCGCAGGGGCCGGCGAAGGTGCCGGGCCAGGGCTCGGACGGCGTCGCCTCCGGGATCGACCCGGCCGGCGGCAGCAGTCAGTCGAAACCGACCCGCTTCCGGTTCGGCGAGGATCCGAACGCCGCAGGCGACAAGGGAAAGGCGCTCATCCGCCGGCCTCCCACCGACGGCGACGGCGGCCAGCCCCTGATTCAGCGTCCCAGCCAGGCTGGTGGACCGGACACGGCCGAGCTGGCACCTGTCTCCCCCGGACCGCAGCCACAGGGCGCGTCAGCGGTATCGCCGCAGGTCACGCAGATGTTTCCGCCGGCACCGCGGCGGAGTGGGCCGCCCCCAGCCAGTGGGCCCTCCCCGCAAGGCGGCACTACGCCGCAGCGGTGGGTCTACCCCGAGCCGCCGAGTGGATCGGACTCGTAGCCCTCGCCTGACGGGGGCGGTCCAGCTCACATTCGGCCGGCCCGCCCCCGTCCCCCTCTTTCCTCGTTCTCTCCACGCTGCAAGGACCGCTTCGCCATGCTCTCCGACCCCCCTCAGGCCGACGGCCCGCCCACCGTGAAGTTCCCGCACCGCTCCCGCCGCGGCGTGCTGCTCGGCCTCTCCGTTCCCCAGCTGACCGTTGGCACGCTCACCGGCCTGCTCCTGCTCGCGGTGCTCGTGACCTCCGGTGTGGCCGGCGCGCTCAAGCTCATACCCCTGTGGGCCGTGATCCTGCCGGCCGTCTTCGTGCGCCATCGCGGACGCTCTCTCGCCGACTGGGCTCCCATCACGATCCGTTACGCGCTGCGGCGTCTCCGGAGCCAGCTCATCTGGCTCGTCCGTCCTTCTCGCCGCCCGCGGCGCGAGGGCCTGTTGCACCTGCCCGGCACTGCCGCCTCCCTGCGGGTGGTCACCTCCCCGAACGGCCGGTTCGGCGCGGTGCACGATCCGCACCACGGCACCTTGACCGCCGTCGTAAAGGTCTCATCCCGCGCCTTCGCCCTGCTCGATCCGGCCACCCAAGCCAGCAACGTCGCAGGCTGGGGGCGCACTCTCGCCGCCCTGTCTCGCACCGGGCACATCGCCCGCGTCCAGGTCCTGGAGCGCACCGTGCCCGACTCGGGTGATGCGCTCAACCGTTACTGGCACGAGCACGGCAACGCTGACACCCACCTGGCTGGGCCCATCTACAGCGACCTGCTGGCCGCCGCCGGTCCCGCCGCAGCTCCGCACGAGGCGTATGTCGCGCTCGGTCTCGATCTCAAGGCCACCCGGCGCCTGATCAACCAGGCCGGAGGCGGCCTCATGGGCGGCTGCGCCGTCCTGAGCCAGCTCACCTCGACCTTCGAGCAAGCCGCCCGTAACTCCGGTCTCACACCCGCCGGCTGGCTGGCCGCCGACGAGGTCGCCGCCGTCATCCGCACCGCGTACGACCCCAAGGCGTCCGCGTCGCTGGATCAGTGGTCCGACTCCGGCCGCCCCCAGGCCGATCCCGCGGCTGCCGGCCCGGTCGTCCTGGTCGAGAAGGCCGACCGCATCCAGACCGACTCAGCCCACCACGCCACGTTCTGGATCGAGAACTGGCCGCGCATCGAGACCTCCCCAGGCTTCCTCCACCAACTGCTGTTCACCTCCGGTGTCCGCCGCACCCTGTCCCTTACCTACGCGCCGAAGGGACTGGATGCAGCGCTCAAGGACGTGCAGCGCAAGAAGGCCACGGTGATCGCGGACGCCGCCGAGCGGCAGCGTAAGGGCCAGGTCGACTCAGAAGAGGACTCGGTCGAGTACGCCGACATCAAGAACCGCGAGCGCCAGCTCATCGCCGGCCACGCCGATGTCGCCCTGACCGGCCTGCTCACCGTCAGCGCCGAAACCGACGAGCAACTCAACGCCGCCTGCGCCGCCATCGAAACCGCCGCCGTATCCGCCCTCATCGACCTGCGCCTCCTCACCTGGCAGCAGGCCGAAGCCTTCACCAATGCCGCCCTCCCGCTGGCCCGCCCGTAGCGCACCCAGCTCCACCGAACGCGCTCTACCGAAGGGCCCCTCTCATGCCGACCGCTCCCCTGCCCGATCTGGCTGCGGACTTCGTCCCCTCCGCCACCGCCGCCCTCGACTTCCACCGGGCGATCAACCTCCCTGCCGGACCCGTGGCCGCAAACCGCACCGAGCTGGACTCTCTCCACACGCACGTCATCGCTCTGTACGGGCTGCTCGATGCCCATACGGCCCGGACCGGCCCGGTGGCAGAGGCCGAGAGCGATCACTTGCGAGCGTGCCGGATCCGGCTGTGGCAGGCCGCCGAGCACCTCCACGCCGCCTATCACGCAGCCCCTCACCCGAGCACTGGCCGCCTCCCCAGTCGGAAGGCGTGCCGCGCCCGGCTCCCCGAAGGGACTCCCGAACTCACCATTTGCCGACGCCACCTGGGCACTGCCGCACAGGTCCGCCGTAATCACACTCCGGCCGATCTGCGTGACCCGTTCACCGGCCTGATCCGCCACTGACCGCCAGGAGCACCATCCCTAATGCCCACACGCAATCGCACCCGCGCCAGCGCCAGCCCGCTGTTCGTCCCCCGCAAGACCGACCGCCGCACTGCCCGCGCGGCCCGGGACCAGTTCGCCGCCGCCCGTGACCAGGCTCGCCACGCCGCCCGCCCCCAAGCCCGCCGTGCCGAATCTGGCGTCGCCCCCGAGCTGCGGGCCACCTACCCGGTCGCTGGCCGGCCCGGCCCGTTCTCCGCCCGCGGCGGCCGTCTCAAACTCCCCTCCCACCGCATGACGACTGCCACCGCCAGCGGTGCGTATCCCTTTCTCGCCGAGGGCGGCCTGGGCGCGCAGGGCATTTACATCGGCCGTGACGTCCATGCGGAGGCGGCGTTCACGTACGACCCGTTCGCGCTGTACGGGCGCCTCGACGGGTTCACGAATCCGAACATCCTGCTCGCCGGAATCATTGGCATGGGCAAGTCCGCCCTGGCCAAGTCCCTCGCCGTGCGGGCCGTGGCCTTCGGCTACCGGATATATGTACCGTGCGACCCGAAGGGCGAGTGGACCGTCGTCGCCCAGGAACTGGGCGGCCAGACCATCGCCCTCGGCCCCGGCCTCCCAGGGCGGTTGAACCCTCTGGACGCGCCCGCCAGGCCGCACGGCGCCAGCGAGGAGGACTGGGCCAATGAGGTCCGCAAGCGGCGTCTGCTCCTCCTCGGCTCACTCGCGAAGACGGTCCTGCGGCGGGACCTGCATCCGATGGAACACACCGCACTCGACGTGGCGCTCGACCAGACCGTCGCCCACGCTGCAGCACGCGGCACGCCCCCGCTACTGGGCGACGTCGCGCACGTACTCGGTTCCCCCGAGCGGCTCGACTCCGCACTCGGCGAGCCGTCCGGCCGCCTCGGGCACGCCGCCGAAGACCTGGCCCACGCGCTGCGCAGGCTCGTGCACGGCGACCTGGCGGGGATGTTCGATGCACCCAGCACCGTCGCATTCGACCCGAGTACGCCGATGCTCTCTATCGACCTTTCCCGTCTCGGTGGTGCCGGCGACGACACCGCACTCGTCCTGGCGATGACCTGCGCTTCGGCCTGGATGGAGTCCGCGCTCGCCGACCCCACGGGCGGACGGCGCTGGGTGATCTACGACGAGGCATGGCGCGTCATGCGGCACGTCGCCCTCCTGGAACGGATGCAGAGCCAGTGGAAGCTCTCACGCGGCCTCGGCATCGCCAACCTCATGGTCATCCACCGCCTCAGCGACCTGCTGACCGCAGGCGATGCCGGCTCCCGGGGCCGAGCACTGGCCGAAGGCCTGCTCACCGACTGCTCCACCCGGATCATCTACCGCCAGGAGGCCGACCAGCTCGGCTCCGCCGCGGCCCTGCTGGGACTGACCGGCGTCGAGACCCGGGCTGTCTCCGCCCTCACCAAAGGGCGCGGACTGTGGAAGGTCGCAGGCAGGTCGTTCATCACGCAACACCTCCTCCATCCGCGGGAACTCGAACTGTTCGACACCGACGCCCGTATGCACGCCTGAGCGCCGCCCCTGACCGACCGCATAACTCGGAGGAAGCCGAAGCCACACTTCGGCTCCCCGGTCTCCCTTCCTACTCAGCCGCACAAGCCCTACGGCGCGGCCCCGAGAGGCAGTGCCGGGCGGCACAGGCTCCGATGCCGCCCGTCGGCCAGCTCGGTACGGCCCCGCCTGCCCCTCTCGCGCTAGCGCAGATTGCCAGCCCCACCAAATCCGTCTTCGGACCACATCCTCGTCCTCCGCCGGCCCCGATCTCTGCGAGGTGCATCTCTCGTGGCGGCATCACGTCCGCACATCACCGTCAGCCACCACGACGAGTACGGCGTCGTGGCAGCGGTTTCGCACAACCACCACGCCGCCGACCACACGCTCCGGTTGGTGGGCTTCCAGCGACTGCCCGACAGCCACCTGTACGCCCTCAGCGAGCCCAACCGCGACCCGACCCGACGGGGCCAGCAGGCGGTCCAGTCTCTGCGGGCCGCGCAGTACAGCGTCGCATCCGACGCCGCGTACGACCTCAGGCCTTACGCCCGGATCACCGCCGGTCGAGGCCTCCTCGATCGGCTGGAAAACAGGCCTGCCCCAGAGGTCTCCAGCGTCGAGCAGGCGGCACTCGCATCCGCCCGTGCCGTCGACGCCTCCTCCGAGATACGCGGGAACGGCCCTGCCGATCTGACCCCGTCGGCTCAGCAGGCCCGGGCCCGGGCGGCCACCGCCGTCTCCCCAGCCCGCGCAGGCGTCTATGCACCGCTGCAGCCCGCAGCCGAAGTCGCGTACGGCCTGACTTCCCCCGGCCAGCAGCCGGTCCACGCCCGCTAAACCGCCCACGCCGAAGGGAGCCTTCGCGATGACTCTGCAACACGAGCCCGACGTCGCCTTCGGAGTTCACCCCGACCTCGGGGTGGCCGCGGCCGTCGCGGTCGACCGCCCTTCCCTGGATGAGACCCTGCGCAAGTACCACTTCCGCTACAGCCAGGGCCTGGACATCTATCTCCTGCCGGACGACACCCCGCACGACACAGCGGTCCGTACGGTGGCCCGCGCCACCCGGGAGTTCCAGGACGCCGGCCTCTCCGTCGCCGCTGATCCGCGCATCATGCTGCCTCCGCCCGTCCCCACAGCGGACGATGTCCCCGCCCGGGAGCCAGCCCGCGGCGAGTCGTTGACCGCCCTGACCAGTCAGCTGCACGGGCTCCGGCACTCGGCAGACGTTGCCGAGGTTCTGGAGGAGATCCTCGACCAGCACCAAGGCGCCGTCGGCGACCTGGAGGACTTCATCGACACCGCTGCCGCGTGGTGCGAACGGCTCGAGACGCCCAACGGCCGCGAGCTAAGCCTGCGCCTGCGCACGATCGCGCACCATGTGGCCTTCCTCGGCGACCAGCTCGTCGATGCCCAACTCGACCTGGCCGTCATGACGGATGTGACGCCGGAGGAAGCCCCACCTCTGGCCGATATGCCGCTCCCAGAGCGGCACGAGTTCCTTCCCGTCACGCACACCGCCCGTTCTCGCGCGGCCGTGTCGTCCTCTCCGCACTCCCCCGTCGACGTCTCCCCGGCGGCGCGAGCATCGGCCCAGCCCCAGGCGGCGGCACCCCCTTCACGCCGTACACGCTGACCGACCATTCCCCTCGCCGAAGGAGTCCGGCTCATGGCCGTCAAGAAGCTCTGGACCATCGACCGCGCCTGCGGGCACACCACCACCGGGCAGACCTCTCCAACCGCCCGGCCGACCGGCGTGCCGGTTACCCCGCTGGCCGGCCGGACGCGACTGCATCGACTGCTGGCGGACCGCCCGTGACGAGGACGCCGAGTCGAAGGCCGAGTGGGTGGCGAAGAAGCGGGGGCCGCCTTGCCATGACTCTCCACGATCCCAATGGCCGATGACCAAAAGCCCGGCTAGCAGCAACTTCTGCCGGAGGCTTTCCTAGGGCCTACGGTGAAGCGGAGGGCATGTTCCATGGGCACGCCGGACGGAGTGGACAACGAGCCCCGACGCAGGCGTCTCCATTGTGGTGATCACCCGCCAATCAATCACAAGGTGTGATATTCCATGACGCTCCGCACTCTATATCTGCAGCGAATGCTCAGCGTAAATGGCAGGAACAGTTTGGCTGGGCGCCGACTCTTTGACCACCTCAGCGAGGTGTCGGAGGAATGCCTATTGGCTCACGCCGTATTAAAAAGGGAAGATGCGGCCCACCTCGAAAATGAAGATATTAATAACGACATCATATCGGAGGATCTGGTCGACCAACTCGATCCGAACTTCATCTACTTAGAGGGCGGCCTATTCCTAGATGACGATCTCTGGAGGATGGCTCAACCAATCGCGGAGCACTTCGTCTCGAATGGAAGCGTGCTAGTTGTTGCGGATGTTGACATAAATCAACTCCACGAATACAAGACGCAATACCGCAAAGCGTCAACGTTCCTTGGCGCACTGTTCGACTATGGCCAGTTCGACAGAACGTCACCTGTCTACGGCGTGGATCAGGAGTCGTCATGGCTGAACCCTCGCCAAATAGTGTGTCAACCCAAGAAGATGGTGCTATCTGAATGGCTGCGCCCCGTCTACGATGGCATTCCTGAGATAATGGCCGGCCTACCAGTCCGCCTTGAGTTCTGGCGACACATACTGGCATCAGGAAACCAAGGCAGCACGGGTACGCTGCAAGATGACCAGTGGATCGATGAATTCGATTGCTGCCCTTTTGCTTCAGTCCACAACTATGGCCACGGCTATACGGTCACCATAGGAGGACTCGTATCGTCGGACGCCTGGGTGGACCGCTGCCCCGGGAACGTACGATGGGTGGAAAATATCGGATCCGTCCTTTCACGGGAGGTCGCATCCGACAGAAAGCGCACCGCCTCTCATTTCCGTTCGCCACACTTGCTCTTCCTTTCACACAGGTCATCGGACAAAGCGATGGTTGGGGAGGTGGCGCGAGAGCTCAGGAGAAAGGGAATCGCCGTATGGCTCGACAGGGATAAACTCATTCCGTCAGATTCTCTCTGGGGAGGGATTTCATCTGGGCTTGAGGAAATGAGTCACTTCGTGCTTTTTTGGTCCCGCGCCTGCCTAAGTGGTGTTGGGGTGACACGAGAGTGGCAAGCAGCTGCAGCTGCCCTGACCGACCGAGGAATCCCAATCATAATTGTCCGGCTTGATGACACCCCGGTCCCCGCAGTCATTGGCGACTTGTTCAGGATCGAATCGAATGGGTTGAGTAGCGCCGAGATCTCAGTCTCACTCAACGAGGCTATTGAACGTCTCACAAGACGTTCAAGCAGTCACTCATAATCAAGGTCACGAGATCTATTATTCACTGCCATGTTCGCATCGCATTTGCCGCAGTTAGGCCGCCTCGTTTACTAACGAGAGCACTCGTTCCACCTGTGCTATTCCTCCGTATGGGGCTTCCTCAGTTGCGTAGCTGTGTGGATTGTCAGCGGTTCGGGCCGCGAGGTACTCCTCTAGTCCCGCCGCACGTAGGCGACCCATCGGACGGCGGCGGTGGTGTGCGTGCCGAGGATGTCGGCGAGGACAGGTGCGGGAAGGACGGTGGCAAGCGCCGAGTGCGGCGTTTCGCGCGGACCTGACGCTGATGCCGTAAGCAAGCTAGCTTCCGGCTGCAGGGCTGCGCGGCGACGGGTCGGCCAGGCACCATTGGACTACGGCTTCGAGCCAGTGCAGGACTCAACCCGCCGGCACCGTCTGCCGACGGCCTCAGCGAGACAGAGAAGAAGGCCCGTTCCACACGAGCCGCAGTCCAGCTCGCGCCGATGCATGGGACGAGATTCACGAGCACCGCTTCGCACAGCCCGACACGGCCACGTAGCCCTGCCACCAACACAAGCCTGCGGGCGGTCATGAGACCGCCACGCCGCCAGCCCCAGGACTCCCGCCTACGCCTCAGCCGCTAGGAGCACGTCGTGATCACCAGAAGAACGCGCTGCCCGGTCCCCTCCCTTCGCGCCGCGCACCCCTGGAACTCTCCTTGTCATCACCACGCACCATCACACCCTCGACCACCACCGGCACCGACGTTCTCTTCTATCTCCTGATCGCCCTCGCCGGGCTCGGCATGGGAGGAGGCTCATTGGCCTGGCTGTTCGGCAACCTTGCCAACGCCGTTGCCGGCTCCGACCCGTGGGCCGCCTTCCAGCCGACCGCCGCGCTCATGCACCCCGAGCAGGTGTGGCCCCATATGGCTCGGCCCGCCGTCATCACCGGCTGCTACGTACTCCCCACCCTCATACTCCTGGCTACCGCCGTCCTCTGCGCGAAGGCGTGGCTGTACTTCCGCAGCAGCTCCTCGGGGCTGGCCACCGCACGAGAGCTGGCTCCGCTGCTGCCCAAGCAGATAGCCGCCAAGGCCATCGACCTCCGTCCCAGCCTCAAGGGCAGCAAGCCCAAGGACATCGATCCGGACGACCGCGGCGTACTGCTCGGCACTCTGAAACTGGGCAAGGACGAACTCCGCGCCTCCTGGGAGGACGCCCTCCTGGCGGTCATGGCCCCGCGGTCCGGTAAAACCTCGGCACTGGCGATACCCGCGATCCTGCGCGCCCCCGGCCCGGTGCTGCTGACCTCGAACAAAGCGGCCCGCGATGCCTACACGGCTACCCTCGACGCCCGCGCCGAGGTAGGGACCGTCTGGACTGTGGATCCGCAGCAGATCGCCCACGCCCCCCAGACCATGTGGTGGGACATCCTCGCCGACGCCCGTGATCTCGCCGGGGCCCGACGGCTCGCGGGACACTTCGTCACCGCCTCCGTGGACGAGTCGAGCGCGGGCGACTTCTGGTCCACGGCGGCCGCCAACACCCTCACCGCCCTCTTTCTGGCCGCCGCCCACGCCGGACTTCCGATCACGGAGGTGCTGGCCTGGCTCGCCTCTCCGTCCGACCGCACCCCGATCGACCTGCTCCAGGACGCTGGGCTCGACGCAGTTGCCGCCCAGCTCCAGGGCACAGTGGCCGGTGCGGTCGAAACCCGGGACGGCATCTTCGAGACGGCTCGGCAGTACGCCAGCTGCCTGCTCGACCCCGGCATCGCCTCGTGGGTCACCCCGCCCAAGAGCCGGGAAAAGCTACGGGAGTTCAAGCCGGAAGCCTTCGCTACCAGCAACGACACCTTGTTCCTGTTGTCGAAGGACGGTGGGGGCTCGGCCTCGGCGATCATCGCCGCAGCCGCCGACTCGGTGATGCGGGCCGCCGTCATCCAAGCCGAACGAGCCGGCGGTCGCCTCGATGCGCCATTGCTCGCGATCTTGGACGAGGCAGCCAACGTGTGCAAGATCGCGGACCTCCCCGACCTCTACTCCCACCTCGGCTCCCGCGGCGTCATCCCGTTCACGATCCTGCAGTCCTACCAGCAGGGCGTCCGGGTCTGGGGCGAAGCGGGCATGCACGCCCTCTTCTCCGCCGCCACGATCAAATTGATCGGTCCCGGCACCGACGACGCCGACTTCGCCGAAAAGCTCTCGCGCCTCGCCGGCGACCACGACGTGCGCACGGTCTCCGTCTCCACCAGCGAGTCCGGCAAGTCCACGTCGGTCTCGATGCGTCAGGAGCGAGTGCTGCCGCCGGACGCGATCCGCGCGCTGCCCAAGGGGACGGCTTACCTGCTGGCCACCGGCATCCGGCCAGCCCTCATCGACCTCAAGCCCTGGTACAAGGGCCGGAACGCCGACCGGCTCAGCGCCGCCTCCGCCAAGGCAACCGCGGCAATCACCAATCGCGCACTCGCCAAGTCCCTGCGCCAGGACGACTTCGGTCCAGCAGCATGACCAGCCCGCTGCTGCACAGTCCCCGGCCGAGAGGCCATCGAGCAGCCGCCAGCCGCCTCATTGCGCGGCGTCCCCGATGCCGCCCCTCCCCTCATCGTGTGTCCTTTTCCTAGGGAGTCCCATGTCCCGCCCTTCTCCTCCCTTCGTTTCCGTACGTGCCTCCGAGCGGCTTGCCGGCACCCCCGTCGTACGTCGCGGTGCCAAATGGTGGCTCGCTACGACGGCCGGTTCCCTGCTCGTCTCGGACCCGGATTTCACCGGCGAGCTCGACCGCTTCGCAGCTGACATGGCTGTCGCTGAGCGGGCCGTCGCTGAACTCAGCCTCCAGCTCAAGGCACGTCCTTGAACCCACTGGTCCAAGCCGAGCAGGCCGTTTTGGGTGCGGTCTTCCTAGAGCCGGGCCAGCTCAACCGCCTGTCGTCCTGGCTCCGCCCCCATCACTTCCACCGGCCAGTCCACGCGGCCACCTATGCCGCGATGCTCAAGCTCCGGGCCGACGGCCACCCGGCGACGGAGACACGGGCCGGCGAGCCCGTCCCGCTGGCCTGGGTGACCGACGCGGTTGCCGAGGCGAGCACCCGCACCCGAGGCCTCACCGCCTCGTACGCGCACTCCCTGGTCTCGGCCTGTCCTCGCCCCGAGCACGCGGTGGTCTACGGTCGGATGGTCCTGGAGGGCGCCATCCACCGCAGCGTCGCCCAGCACGCCACCCGGCTGCACCAAGCGGCCCGTGCCGACGCGATCCGCGGCGGCGCAGAGGAAACGATCCACCACGCCGAGGTCTTGTACGAAGTGCTGGCCGATCTCGCGCGCCGCTGGGGAACCGAGCCCAGGGCCGAGGCACCCCCGGCATCCGTCACACCACCAACTGCCGCTTATCCGCAGCCGGTGGAAGAGCACCTCCTTGCCGACGAGGAGCTGCTGCTGGGAGGCTTGAGCGCGCGTCCCCAACAGCTGCGAGCTGTCGTGGGCTGGCTACGCCCGGACGATTTCGCCGACGTCGGCCACCAGCAGATCTACCGGTCCCTGGGCGCGCTGCATCACCGAGGTGAGCCCATCGATCAGATGACCGTGCTGTGGGAGACACAGCGTCGGGGCGCTCTGGCCGACCGAACCCTCGATGTCGAGCGAGTACGGCGGATCTGTGGCCCTTCTGCGTTCGCGGGAGCGGCGGAGCACCTCGGCGAGCAGGTGGTCCAAGCCTCGCTCGTACGCACCGCAGCCGCCTCGGCCCGGAAGGTAAGGGCCCTGGCCGACGACGAGTCACTGGCCCCAGGAGGGCTGATCAACTACGCGCTCCACGCGCTGGGCCCGCTGGACGAGGTCCGCCACCGCTGGCGCATCGGAACGGATGCCGAACCAGGGCTCAGCCGTACCGCAAGTCACCCACCTGCCCCTCCGCCCGCTGCACGAATCGATGCCGCCCGGTCCCGCAGCCGTTCACACCGCCCCGTCGCCGCCCAGCCCGCGGTATCGACCACAGCCCCACGCCCCTCCGCCCAGGACCGCCCGCACCGACGGAGCCTTGCGTGAACGCCTCCAACGACGACACCCGCCAAGCCCCTATGGCCATGGCCAACGAGTTCGAGAGCCTGCGCGAGAGGCGCCCCGCACCCGCGGATGCCGACAACTACCGCAATCTCACTTGAGGTTCGCCCAACGTCGCCACTCAGGCCAGGCGACTGATCGACGCCTCCGCACTCTGGCTGAAACTGTGGCTGAGCAATTCCATGGAGTTACCGAAGGAGTAGCCTGACGGCGGGCCAGCAGAGCCGTAGACCCGGGTGGGGGGACTGTGGAACGGCGGGATGTTCAAGGGCATTACGAGCGGCTTGCTGCCGAGTATGACGAGCATTGGGTATACGGGCCGCACTACATCACCTGGATGTCGGCACGCATAGCCGAGACGCTGCGCCTGTCTTCCGCTGACCGAATCGCCGACATCGGCTGTGGCACAGGGATGTTCGCACGCGAGGTGGCGCGGATCGTCAACCCGCAGCATGCCATCCTCTGCGCGGACCCGTCGCCGGCGATGCTGCACCAGATCGGTATGCCACCACCCGCCGCCCTGACGCCGGTCGTAGCCTCGGCGGAAGACATCGCCGTAGGACGCGTCCAGTTACCGTACGGGCAACTGGACGCCACCTGGCTGAAGGAGTCGGTGCATCACGTCGCCGATCCCGCCACCACCCTGCATGGCCTGGCCGCTCGGCTTGCTCCCGGCGGTCGGTTACTCGTGGTCATGCTGCCGACCAGCATCGAGTACCCGCTGTTCCAGGCGGCGCTCGACCGCTTCACGGAACTCCAGCCCAACCCCGAACTCATCGTCGACAATCTACGGGCGGCCGGGTTGCAGACCACACTTCGTTACGTCGACTACGAGTTACGTCTCGATCGCGAGAAGTACATCGGGATGGTGCGGGCCCGCTACATGTCAGTGCTCTCCACGTTCTGTGACAGCGAGATCGAGAAGGGAATCGAGGAGATGAGAGCCGCGCATCCGGAGCCGGTGCTCGCCTTCCCCGACCGCTTCGCCTTCTTACTGGGCGTGAAGCCGGGTGAAGGGCGATGAGCATGGTGGTGGACGAACGGTTGCAGCGGCTCCGCAGCGAGCTCGATGACCACTCCCGTGTCGCTGACCGCCTCGGTCTGGACCTCGAACGTCCCTTGCGCAGCCTGAATGATGGCTATCCGGAGAACGCTGTCTCTCTCGTCGGCAAGCTGACGGAGAAGCTTCTCAAGGAGCTTTGGCGGCACCATGGCATCGAGGGCGACCCATCGGGCCGTGCCCTCAACGACCTGGTCAAGCGGTGTCAGCCGCACATCCGCAGCAGCACCGTCCTGAATGCGCTGGATGACATCCGTCGCCTGCGGAACCGGTCCACGCACGACGGCTACGACATCTCCGACGAGGACGGCCTGCTGGCCGTACGTCGACTCGTGGACGTCCTGGTCTGGTTCACGAGTACCAGCAGCTCCGCCCTGCTGGGCGGAGAGCCCCACATGGCTCCCGAGGTCGCCCGTCGCTGCGAGTTCCTCGCCGGGTTGTACATCACCCTCGGCTACCGGCAGGCCAAGCGATTCGTCCTTACCTCCGACACGGTCTACCAGCTCTTCTGCCGTGAATCGGGCATGCGCCTGGAGTACGTCGAGCTGATGGTCTCGCAGGATGTGGACGACCTGCGCGCCGTCCTCACCTCCAACGGCGGTGAACTGCTGCGCACCCGTCTGCCCAAACTCACCCGATTCGTCATCCTCGACGAGGCCGGTGAGGACGAGGAGTTACCCGGCCCCGTCCGTGAACTGCTCGGTCGCGACTACCGGCTCGTCCGCTACGACAGCTTCATCGACAGGCACGTCGACCTTGACGCCCACCTGGCCGACATGACCTCCGCGGAGTGCGCCGAGCCCCGCACGGCCGTCACTGCCACTGTGCTGTCAACCGATGCCCGCACTGGAGAACCTCTCATCCAGACAGCCGAGGACGCAGCGACCCTCCTCGGCCGCCTTGCACGTGGCCAAGCAAACATTCTGATCACCGGTCGTCCCGGCAGCGGCAAGAGCACGCTGCTCCGAACACTGGCCGCAGACGCCTGTGCACGCCGCTTCCGCTTCTATTTCGACCTCGGCCTCAAGCCGAGGGACGAGACCTTCCCCGAATACGCGGCACGCCTGCTGTCCCCGTGCATGACGGCGGACCGCTCCCGTGCGTACGACCTGTTCCTCTACCTGATCCGGTCCGGATCTGCGTTGTGCGTCCTGGACGCGGTTGACGAGGGCGTGGACGAGGCCAGCCCCGCCGGCTTCCTGCGACTCTTCGCGGATCTGGCCCCTGTGCTCTCCGCCGAGTCCACTGTGGTCATGAGCTCGCGGGTGTCGTTCCTTGCCGACTCCCCGCAAATCCGCCAGCTGTTGGACAGCGGGACCGCTCGATCCGAGCAGCTGGTCGAGCAGATGTACGCGAACGGACTCGACCCGACACGAGTACCGCACTTCCATCTCGTTCGGCTCGCGGAGCCCGATGCCACGTTTCTGGAGATGCGGCTGACCGCCTTACTCCAACCCGCCTCCCCGCAACCTCTCGACGCGTTGCTCGACGCACACATCACGAAGACTCTGGCAGACCACGGTCAGGCCGATGCCGAAGAGCGGCTACCTGGAGTATTCGGTAGAGCCTTCCTCACCGACCAGACGGTCTTCTCCCTCCTCGACCTGCATCGCGACCTTGGCGCTGGCGCCTTCACCGACGGTCGTCTCGAACTCGACAGTTGCGTGCTCGCCCCCCTGTTGCGGCCGGCCGGCCCGGACCGGGTCGCCTTCGTGCACACCGCCTACCAGGAGCTGCTGGCTGCCCGATACCTCGCCACCCCGAGCGGTCGTGAGGAGGCGGCAGAGCTGCCCGGAGGTGCCTTCATCACCGAGCAGGTGAGAGCCTTCCTCGCCCGCATACCGACGATGGCCTCTACCGACGACTGCGTACTTCCCGCCGGGGTTCACCTCGTCGGGCCGGCTGAACGGCTTTTGCTGCGCCGCGTACGACATGCGGTCCGATTCGACCGCCATGCCGTCACGGTCGGCCGCTACCGCCGCTTCCTCGACGCCTTGAGGCCCGACGGCACCTCACCCTGGGACCACCCCGACCAACCAGCAAACGTCACCCACACCCCCTGGACCGACCGGCTCCGCGAATCGGATTACTACCGCAATGCCCGGTTCGACGACCACCCTGCCATTTGCGTCAGCTGGTGGAGCGCCTTCGCGTTCGCAGCCTTCGAGGGCAAGCGCCTGCCCACCGCGCTGGAATGGGAAGCCGCCGCTCGCGGAACGGACGGCCGCCTCTTTCCCTGGGGTGACGAATCGGACGGCGCGCCGATCAACTGCGCTGACACGTGGGTCGGTCATCCCGTGGTGACCTTCCATGCCTGGCAGCAGGAATTCGCCCAAGAAGCACTTCGCAGTGCCTGGGTCACCCCGGTCACCGAGAGGGCCGCGAACCGCTCCCCGTACGGCATCACCGACATGGCAGGGAACGTCTGGGAGTGGACCTCTACCAGCCTGGATGACGCCGGCGAAGCGGTCATCTGCGGTGGAAGCTACGACAATCCGCTGCGCGCCGTACAAGCGAGCAGCAAGGGCATCTACCGCAAACGTGGCTGCAGTAACGCAGTCGGTTTCCGTTGCGTACAGGACATCACCGACCCTGAGGCGGTCACCTCATGAGCGACGCGCGGCACGGCACTATCGTCGACCGTCGGCCCACCGGCGGAGGATTGACCGGTACCGTCGGCGCCTTCATCGTCCAGGACGAAGCGGACGGTCGTTACTACACCTTCGACTACACGCAGATCGTCACCGAAGGCTTCCGCACCATCCGCACTGGCGAACGCGTACGGTTCCATGCCGCCGCAGACCGCCCCGGTAGCGCGGAGTTCGTGGTCAGGCTCGACCAGCCCGACCCTGCCGAGTACTACCGGTGACCGTGGAGCTGGAGGCCATCGCCGGGGCACGACAGATCCTCATGGCTGTGCTCCCGGTACGGTTGCTGCGCACTCCGGACTGGCCGGAGGGACCCTTCCCGTTCGAGGTCGGCAACAGACGGACGGATGCAGCCACCCGCGCGACTTATTTCGCGCCTGCCTCCGCCAGAGTGCTGTACGGGTCGCCTGGGCGCCCCTGTCGCTGGCATCGAACAATGCCGATCGTCCACAACGGGATGCGGCTGCACGGCATGGAGTTGTTGCGTACCGCCACGGGACGCAGCCACGGACATGCTCTGGCGGTGCTGCACTTCACCGTGGACAGACCGCTGCTTCCGGTACTGCGAGCGATCGGTCAACGGCCCGATGCCGGCCCCAACCCGCTCACCGGCCCGTTCGCGCCGCAGCAACTCTTCGGACAGGTGGCCGAGGTCCGCGATGGCACCGACGCGTTCGCGATGGTCCGCCCGTACACCATCGCCCTCCTCACCCCAGAAACCTGCCACACTCCCGCGCTTCGGTCTGAGCCCACGGCCGCACTTCCGGCTACCGCCGACCAGTGGCTGTGGCAGCTGGCATCCCGTTCCACACCACGCGACTTTCCTCTCGCTCCGGAGACCGCCGCGGACGAATTCGAGCAGGCTGTGCGCATCTCCGCCGACTGGAGCGCTCTGGTGCTGCGGCACAGCGCCGCATTCCTCGGTCATCGCGCCGACGCCGGACAGGGCGACTTTTACGATTTCGCGGCCTTACACGCCCGTACGGTCTACCTCGACGCGCTGCTACTCGGCACGCTCCAGCGTGACCACATCGACCGACTCACCGACGAACTCTCCGGGGTATTCGACGGCCCGCACCTTTCTGCCCAGGTCGGTTCGTTGGAGAGGAACATCGCGTTCTTCCGCAGTACGTACTGGCGCCAGCACCTGACCGCTCATGGTCCGGCGAACGAGCTACTGCTTGCCTTCCAGGCTCAGTACCGATTGCCCGAGCGTTTCGCGGAGATACTGGCCGAGGCCGCGGACTACAGCCGACTGGTCCAGAACCTGGAGAGCCAGCAGATCAGCGGCGCTCTCGGAGTTCTCACCATCCTCGGCCTTCCCCTCGGCACGGCTCTCAGCGTCCTCCAGGTCCTCGGCGACCAGTCCGCCGCCCACCTGCTCGTCGCCCTCGGCCTGTCGATCGCCGCCACCGCCGCTGCCCTCACCACCCGCTATGGACGCCTCGTCATCTCCTCCCTACGGGGCGGTGCGGGCCCTGAGCCGCCCGCGTAAGAGCACAGCCGCACTTGGCGAACAGCATTGAGGGGGAGCCCCTCATCGGATTCGCGGACCACCCGCAGCCACACCGTCACCTCATCCCGCAAGCCGTCACGAGAAGCTGAACAGCGGCAGTACCACCGCCGACTCCCGCGGCCGGAAGCCCACTGCCGGCCTGCGTCTCTGTGGGCCGGTTTCATCGCATGGCTGCCCGCATCGCCTCTAGGCCGTCAGTTGCGAGTGCGGCGGTCGGCCATCCTCTCCCAGAACTGGTGCAGTTCTCGGACGGGCATGCCAACCCAGTGAGGCGTCTTCCTGTGCATTGTGGGCATGCGGTGGTGCACGGGTCCGGATAGCAGGGCCTGTTGCTGGCGGCAGAAGGGCTCGCGGATCTCGGCCCGAGGGCGCGGGTTTCGGGGTGGGTAAGGGCAGAACTTGAACCCGCAAGTGGGCAGGCAGGCACTGCCCGGTGCCGGCGGGTCTGTGGTGCTTACCGACAGCTCGGGGTGCAGTGGCGTACGGTCCGTGGTGATGCAGGGCGGCAGTGGCATTTCCGGCTGCATCGAGTGGTCCAGCCGGTCCTCGACCTCGTCCGGATACTGCCCGTCGCGCTCGATGAGATTCAGCATGACCACCACGTCGGCAATGAGGCGCTGGGCGCGCCCGTCGAGCGTGCTCCACCCAACCGAGGGTGGGATCCACAAGTTGTGCTTGCGGTAGTACTGCGGGCCGGTGGTGCGAGAGCCGATGTTGTCGACGACGCCCTTTTCATCGATCCAGATGAAACGTTCGGGCCGTCTGGTCTCCAGGGCGAGGGCCGCAAGGTCGCCTGCCTCGGCGACGAACGGGTGCAGGGGTTGCCGGGGTGCGGCGCCGTCTCCTGCAACGTGGGCGGCCGCAGTGTGGGCAGTGCCCGCAATCGACAGCCAGCGTCCCACGGTCTCCACGACGCTCGTACCACGGGAGTCGTCGGACTGCTCGCGTGCGCCGTCGCGGATGTCCCACTGCGATGCTGCCGTGACGCTGCCCTGCTCATCGCGGGCGAAGCTGTCCGGGAGCTCCCATAGGCACAGCGCATGGAGAAGGCTGAGCTGCGAGTACCAGCACCGGGTCTGCTGGAGCATCGTCTCCGCATGCCGGATCAGGTCCGTACGGCCGCCTGGGTAGGTAGAGGGGTGGCGCTTCCGGCAGTTGGCCGCGAACTTGAAGCCCTTTGCCAGACCATTCTCCAGGGAGATCGGCAGGTCGGGCGTGCCGCCGGACTGTTCCGGGTCAAGGTGGCTAAGCCACTTCATGAGACGTTGCCGTGCCTCGTCGCGGTAGTCGTCGCTGACGGAGCCAAGAAGCATGGGGATCATCCAGGCCCGCATGACGAACTCTCGCCAGAGTACAGTCTGTTTCTTTTGGTAGTGCCGGTGGATGTCCTGCCGTTTGGCGGTCTGGGAGGGCCCGGATTTCCAGGTGGGCAGCACCTGCGGCGCGTCCAACTCTTCGTACTCTTTCCTTTCGCCGTACTTCATCCTCTCGATCTTTTTTTAATATTCCTCTACCGGGTCGATGTTGATCTTGGCAATATCGCGAATCACGGCGAACGCTGGATCGCCGCCATTGCCGAACTCCTGGGCGACAGCGAGACGGATGGAGTAGGACTCTTCCCCGATGCCCAGCTTGAAGAGCTGCTCGTACAGCGGCGTGGTGTCGGCCTTCTCGGTGGCCGCACGCAGAGCCGCGCCAAGCTGCTTCACCACTCCGAGCTTCGCCGCGCCAAGCGTCCGCTCATCCCCCGCGATGCTCTGCCAGCATGCTTCCAGCTCGTCAGTGATGGTCTTCAGCCTCGGCTTGTTCTCCATGCTCTCGATCTCCAGGGCAGCCGCGTAGAGGTCGAAAGCCTTCGGGTCCGGCCGCCGGCATGCGGCAGCGCAGAGCCGCACGGCGAGGGGCCGGCCACTCACTCGATTCTGCCGCCGCAGCTCCTGGCTGGCCTTCTTCACCTCGGCCATGACGCCGCCGCCCCCGGCTGCCCGCAGAGCCACCTGCCGACGGGACAACAGCACCAAGGCGATGAGCAGCTCGCGGCCGGGCCCAGGCGGCCGCAGTGCGTGTTCGATGAGCCCACCAGCGCCACGCTCCCCCAGGTACCCGAGCATGCGGGAGCCGAGGTACGCCTGGATGATGCTGTGCGGGAAGCGAACTTTCCCCTCGAACCCTTCCACCAACTGGAGCATGCCCGCGTTGCCCGCGAACTGGGCGAGCGCGGCGTGGCACTGGTCAATGCTCCCTTGGCGCAGAGGCTGGCTCGCCTCGCTCCTGAGCCTGCGGCAGAGCAGGTTCCAGATCTGCTCGCGGTGCCACGCAGAGAAGACGTTCCCGCGCTTGCCGTACTGGTCGGGCCCGGGCCTTTCGGCCCAGAGGTGCTCGACCTTGGTCCCCGCCCGGCGCAGCAGGCCGGGATGGACGTCTTTGCCCAGCAGGTCCGCGAACGAGACCTCGAGCTTGTCCTGGAGCAGTCCGATGCACGCCAGCGCCGAGACGACCTCGAGAGTGTCAGAACGGCCCTTCGAGGCCACGGGGACGTCGCCCTTCAGCCGACCCTCCACCAAGGCGTCATACCAGGTCTCCAGCAGCCACAACCGCAGCGTGGAGCGGTCCCCGCTGCGGGTGTCCAACCGCTGGGCGTCCTGCCGGGGGCGATCGCGCTCAAGGACCCCGTGGTCGTGCAGTTCCCGGGCGATCTGCAGGTAGATCGGGGACTCGGCAACCTCCGCCGTCTCCACGATCCAGTCGAGGCGGCGCTCATCCGCCTCGGGGGCATGCGCCTCCACAAACTGGAGCGCCGCTTCCGCGCTGAGCGGTTCCAGCTCGATGATCGCAGCGCGGGTCCCCTCCAGGGGGGTATGCGGCCGCGAAGCGATGACCAAGGGTAGCTTCTGGTCGTAGGCGCGCTCGATGGCACGGCGGATGATGTTGTCCCGGTCATCCTGAAGCTTCTCGTCGAGTATGGCCTCCTCCAGTCCGTCCGCGATGACGACCGCCTTATCGTTCGCGAGCAGCTGCTGCCAGACTCGCTCATTTTTGCTCCGGGCCAGGACGCCCTGAGGCGCCTCCTCGAAGAAGCGTTGCTTGGCCATCTGCTCGAAGTTCAGCTCGGACTCGTTAGCAGCGTCCCGCAGCCGGATGGGCACGGGAACGGCCTTCTGCCGGGCCAACATCTCCGTGAGTCGCACCAGCACGGCAGTCTTTCCGACGCCCACTCCGCCAACCAGCAGATACGGCCTGCGGGTGCTGCGCTCACGGAGCCGCTCGGCGATGACCTGGGCGACCTCCTCGCGCCCGACGATTTGAGCGTTGTTCGGCCCGGCGGTGAGGACCAGTTCGTCTGGATGCTTCCGAGCCTTCGCGACGTAGCGTCGTTTCGTCCACCAGTACCACCAGGCCAGGAAGAACATGGCGGCGAGCCCGGCGGTGAGTACCGGACCGGCGAAGCGGGCGAGGACGTCAAACCACGCGTTGGACTTCAGCCGTGCCTCGAGGAAAGGCATGATCAACAAAAGGATCAGAGGTATGGCCAGAAAGTACCAGATGCGCGTCATGAAGGCGTAAGGGCTCCACATGCGCCACTTCTTGGGCGGCGTGGCGCTGCGGCGCGCCTCCGAACGAATCGTATGTCTGTGCAAGCGTGAAACGGCGCCACGCTTGCACCAGGCGAATGCCCGACTCGGCGGCAAAGTCAGCCTCGGGGCATTGCGCTGCCGCTCCTTGCCTGGTGGGTTCCGGACGACCTTCGTCACCGTGCCTGCTCCCTCCGACAGCTCGGCTCGGGGGATGCGTGTGAGCGGCCGGGCGGAGAGCCCCACACTCTGAGTTGGAAGGCGCCCCGGGTGCGGCACCCGCCCCGGTGTACGTGAACAAGTGCTCAGCGGCTTCCACCTGGCGGGAACCTTAGCTCAGCGCCGTCCTCGGGTCCGCGCCGGTCAGCGCATGTACTTCTATCGAACCACGCCCCGGGATCCCCGCAACACGACTGTGAGCCTGCGCAGAATCTGCCCAACGTCCACTTCTTGGACAACTCGGGGCCCGGGGGATGTCACTGTCACCGGATGCGGGAGTTCGGCCGGTGCCGCGCCACACGGTGGAGTGCGGGATCAACGAGCTCAAGTGTCCCAGGCCGCGGTCACGGAATACGACAAGCCGTTCGCTACGAGATCCCCCTAGTAGCTGCGACTATCAATGGGTGGCTGTCATCAGCGCTTTCGCAACGCAACTTAACGAGTTCGTTCATGGCGCGAATCGGCCCGTGCATATCTTGCTTGCCCCAGTTTGTGGGTCACTCTGCGAGGTTGGGGATGCGGCTGGCGGGTGGTTTGCCTTTCAGCACGGTGTATTCGCGGTGGTGATTGTAGGTGTGCAGCCATCGCGGGAAGGCTGCTCGTCGATCGGCTTCTGACTGATATGGCTGTGCGTAGGCTCATTCGTCGCCGCAGGTGAGCGGTGCGGGCCAGACCCACCGGCACGTCAGGCGGACCTTGATGAGCCGCCGCTCGGTGCGGGTCGGGGTGCGGAGGAGACAGTGGTGCGGGCGGCTGGAGCGGTTCGCCATACCGGCATCGCCCAGGGCCCGGTAGCGGTCGGCCCATCGCTGAACGGTGGTGGGCGAGACCTGGAAGGGTTCCGCGGCCCAGCGCAGGCTCCACCCGTCCACAACCTCCCCGGACAGAACACCTAGCGCTCTGAGCGGTACTGCTACAGCAGGTTTCCGGCCGGGCCAAACCTGAGATCTTCCGGACCCTCGACACCCCTAACCACCCGATCTTGCGGAGGGGTAGCCATGTCCGGACCCGGCCACGATGGCGACGAGTCGGTACGCATACCTGATCACGATCTGGATGACCTGGTGTGCACGGTCACGCGGCTGGTCGCGGCGAGCCGCAAGCAGAGCGAAACGCTCGCCCGGCTCACCGACGACCAGCCGGCCGTGGAGCTGCAGGAGCCTGGGGAACCCACCGCCGAGCCCGGCGCAGTGCCGGTCAGCAGCCGGAGCGCGGACACCCAGGACCTGGGGGCCTCCCAAGACGACGGCCCGTCGTCCGTCTTCATCCTAGCGCTCGATGGCAAGGCGTACGCCGAGGAGTTGGCAGCCCTCACCCGCTGGGTGCACGATCTCCTGCTCCCCGTCTACGGCCGGGAGATCACCACCGGCCGCCCCTGGTGCCGGCAGTGGCAGGAACATCCCGAGGCCGTCGCCCGCCTGCACGCGCTCTGGCTCGCCTGGCAGCAGCTCACGGACATTGAGGCGGGCCTCACCGGCCCCTCCACGTGGCACCGCGATCACCTCGACCCGACCTGGATGCAGCTGCGGATGCCGGACGGCCCGTTCGGCGCGTGCACCACCAGCCCGGGCCGGCCCAACCACCGCCTCCTCGCCTCACCCGAGCCTGCCGGAGCCTGAGATGGCCAACGGCTACGCCCCACGTCTCCTGACGCCGCGTTCCCGCTGCCCCAGCTCGTCCCACCCACGGAGCCCACACCATGCCTGACGTCATGACCCCGGCGACACCCAATGCCCAGTCCATCAACCAAGCTCTCGACCGTCTGGCGCCCCGATGGACGACCTGGGCCCTGCAAACCATTCAGCAGAACAAGCACATGCGCGCCGCAGACATGGCCAAAGCCATGCCGTGGACCACCATCGAAACCGTCCGCCATGTACTGAGCCGTATGTACCAGGACTGCCTCGTCGATCGCCAAGGGCACGGAATCTATGAGATATCCCCGCTCGGCCGCAGCGCAGAGAACGTCCACCGGACACTCGCGGCCTGGCATCGGGCGCATTTCTCAAACGGTGAGCCGATGGCCGAAGCCCAGCGCGTCGAGGACGCCTTGGGGTGTCTGCGTCTCAAGGGGACTACCGACGTCGTCCAAGCTCTCTCCCGTCACGGCACCCGTCGAGGCACCGATGAGCATGAGCGCCACGGTCGGGCCCTCTGCCTGTCACGACGCCCGTAGGGCGACCGCAGCCTCACGCATGAGCCACGCGGGCGCCCGTGACCCACCGCATACCCAAGGCACTCCCCGCATGGAAACCACCGATCCGCATGCCCTGGAACCGGGCACCGAAGTCCTCGTCGGGCCCGTATACCTCGCCGGTGCCGACGACGGCCGCACCGTCACGGAGCCCCTCGACCACGCCGAAGGATGGACGAAAGTCATCGCCTTCGGCACCGATACGTACTTCACCAGCCCATGCCAACGCGTCCGCATCGCACATCCATTGGAAAGCCACTATGGCGGCTGGACCATCGCCTACGCCGAGGACCCACTCGGCGTCCCCGATTGGATCACGACCTTTGACCGGAACACCCCTGACGAAGTCGTCGCAGCGTTCACCGGAGCCCTCGTACGGGGCTTGGAAAGCCACTTCGCCGACTATCTGAACGGCGGCAAGCATCACACCGGCGCAAGCCCGGCCGCGATGCTCGCGGAGCACGGCTGGGAGGCGGCTCGCGATTCCCGACCGCACCGGCAGGTCTCCCCGGACGGCCACGCGGCATACCGGATCCGCAGTGGCTGGGTGCACGAGTACGACGAGCTGCTCAACCCCGAGAAGTCATTGTGGCGCATGTCCGCCGGCCCAGACCCGATCTCCGAGCCGAGCTGGCAGGCGTACTTCAGCAGCTACACCCCCGAGCATCTCATCGCCGCCTCGGCCGCCGCGCTCACCGACACCACCCCCGTGGTCCGCCAGGCACAGCGGATCCCTAACCGTCACCGATTCCTCGTGGACGTCCAACTCCCGCACCGTGCCAAGCTAGCCCCGTGCACCGCGGCTGCCCTGGCACGCAGCCCTCACGCCTCTCTCCCCGGCAAGACCCCAGTCATCCCGCACGCACCAGTTGCGGGACTCACCCCAGCGATCGTCCCCGCTACCTCGCGCCGGCAGCGCTGACACACCGTCGTCACTGTCCCGGACTCCCACCATGCCCACCTCTGCCGCCCCAGACGGAGGCACCTACACAACCCCCGGTGTACCTGGCCGGCCACACGCACGCTGGCGACGCCTCCCTCAACCTCTCCTCGACCAGACTGACACCTCCACCACGACGAGACGGGGAACGTCTTCGTCACATCATCGAGCAGCCGATTCGCCTGAGCTACTTACCGAGGATGAGGACAACACGCTCTGGAAGCTCTCGGTAGTACCCACATCTCTCGATGTCCGCCGGTCTGCAGCAGCCCGTTCGCGATCCACCCGGCGACGCTCGGCTGTCGCCTCTTCAACGGCACCAGTCCACCAAAGGCTGGGGAACTGCTGTGCCCTCCGGCCCTCGCGAACGCCGTTGGCATCCCCGTCGTCCTCACAGCACCGCTTGCATGGGCTGAAGTACCGTGCCCCGTCGGTACGGTGCCCTTATGGCGGACATCTACGAAGTCTCGGTTGCGATGGACCTGCGTGACGACCTCTCCGAGGCGGAAATCGCCGAACTCCAATGGCATCTCGGGCTGGGTCCGGAGCCGGAACGGTTGAGCATCGTGCCCGAGTTTCCGATCGTGGTGGAGAACGGCCTCGGCGAGCTCGTCACGAAGGACGCCCCTGCGCCGCTCCTGGGCTGCCACGGCGAAGCTTGGAAGGTGGGCGGGGCCCTCACCTCGGTGCTGGTCCGCCGGGAGCAGGGCTGGGCACTTACCGCTCGGCAGGAAATCCACCCGGACGACTACGACCGACTCGGTGAACTGCTCAACTGGCTGGCGACCAAGGCCAGTGATCAACACAGGCCGTTCGACGGCTCCGTCCACATCGGCTGGATCAGGTTCTACGAGGCGGACCGTCCCGATCCGCTGAGGGTTCGGGACGGTCGGACCGTGTGGCCCTAGATGTGCTGACCGGACGGTCGGGTGACGGGCTCACCGTGCGAATCAATCCATGCCCTGTCGGACAGCCCCTAGCGGTCGCGCGTCTCGGCCTCTGGCCGACGGAGTCTGTGGAACCGGGAGTACTGGTCGTACATCAGGTCGTAGAAGGAGTCGAAGCGTTCCGGTCCCATCCCTGACCACGAGGCGAGCCAGTATCCGGCCCATTCGCCGCGCTCGTCGATGTCCTTGGGGTCGAGGAGCATGACCGCGGCGTCGCCCTCAAGAGAGAGACGCAGGGAACGGGCGAGGATCTCGCCCTCGGGCTCTTCGCCCTCGTCCTCGTCGGCGAACTCGGTGTCGCTGTATGCCTCGATCCAGCTGGAGTCCTCGGTTTCGGCGAGCCAGGCGAGCTCGGAGGTGCCCGCGAGCCGGTAGATGAAGCACCCCGCGTCTCGCCACCCGTTGGTGGCCAGCAGGAATTCGCGGAGCGAGGGCGGCAGGGTCCGGCCCAGGCGGGCCTCGGCTGCCGTGACCTCGTCCGGGGTCGCCGGGGCGAACCCGAGCCAGCTGTCCCGTACCACCTCGTCATCCAAGGGTGCGTCCCGCTCGGGGTCGTGCCTGACGATCCACTCCTCGCTCCAGAGTTTCAGGAACGGCCGCCACTGCTCGCGGTTCATGCACTGCCCTTTCGCGTCGCACCCGGTCGAACATCACTGCGTCAACGACAGCACATGGGTCTGACATCCATCGCCCCGCGGCTTGACGCGAAGGCTGGACCGGTCACTCGACCCATCGGACGGGCCCTAAACGGAGGTTTCCCCGCGAGAAGGATCTCGCCAAGATCGGTGTGCTGTAAGGGGTCGAGGTCGCAGCGGACGGCGTCCGCCTGCCCGCCGAGGGGCACACTGCTAGGCCGTGCCAGCTCCGGCTCCGTTTCCTGGCCCCATGCCTTGTCCCCAGTTGGACCTGCTCCTCCAGGCTCAGCTCGATTCGCCGACCGTCAGCCATCCGGGAACGGCCCAGCGAGGCAGCCTTGCAGCATCATCGGCAGCCTCGTCGTAGTACGGATCTCTTCGCCGTACAAGCTGTTCCTCTCCCCTTCGTCCTCCTAATCGCTGTTGCGGCCCCCAGTTCGCCCACGGCAGACGCACACCGCCAGCAACGGACTGGAGACCTCGCCCAGGACCATGCAAACGTACGGGTGCCGGGAAACACCGCAGGTCAAAGAAGGGTTTGCCGCTCGTGAACGCTCACCGCCAGCGCTCCCTTCCAAGCCCCGTCGACCTTCCACGCGCCAAGCCCGGGCTGCGCGAGTGGCAGCGCGACCGCGGCTGATTCGCGCCTACGAGGCCAACGAATGCCGGTTCCCGATTCTCGGCCCGTCCAACCAGGAGGTCACGAATGCCCCTCCACTCGATAACTGTCACCGCGGAGCACGCGGCCCAATGACCTTTCGCCTAGGAGGCCACATGTCGACACACATCACGGCTGGCCAGTTGATACACCAGCTCCAGACTCTCGACCCTGATCTGCCTGCGTACCTCGCCATCAATCCGGACTGGCCCTACGCCCACCGCATAGGCCGCGTCGTCGTCGGCCATGGTCTGAACGGGCCGGCGATCTACATAGCCGAGGACGGCCAGGAGGACATCTTGCCTCCCAACGTCCGCACGGAACTGGGATGGACGGCCGTATGACCGGCTCCGCGGGCTCACACCGAGCCTCGGAGTGGTCCGCCCCGTCAGCCCGTTCCCCACGGCTCACCGCATTGAGCGATCTTGTCGGACACCCGATGCCCGAGGGCGTGCGGGGCGCTCTCGTCCGCTCGGTCCTCCCGGTTCCCGGCCCTGGGCTACACACGACCTGGGTTCCCATCACGAGTTCGCGCCTCCGCCTTCCCGGACACCGAGGACCGGACCGAATCCGCCCTGGCTGCGTCATGCTCAGCTGGGCCCCCGCTGCCGAAGGCGGTATGGACGTCACAGCCCACCTCGGTCTGGTCTCCATGGAGGTCGTCCTGGCCAATTGGCCCGGCTTGAAGGGCGACTGGAGTCAGACCGTACATCCCACCGTGTACGAGGTCATCGGCCTTCACGCTGCACTGTCCGTAGCGACCGACGCGTTGCAGCTCGCGAACCGTCTGGCGGATGCCTGACCCGTACCGTTCCCCCAGACCATCGAGAGGCTGGCTCTGCCCCCACTGACTTAATTGGGGGCGTACCAGCCGGTTTGGATGATGCGGGGCCGCTGCCGAGGAGTGATGAGTTGGGCCCGTCCGGGTGGCATGGCCATGGCCCTGGTGTTGCCTATGAGTGGTCCTTCGTCGGGGTCTCCGGACAGGATGATGCCCGTTGCTCCGAGTTCTTTGAGGCGTCGGGTAACCGGGTCGAAGGAGGTGCGGGCGGCGCCGGCGGTGTTGCGGGCGACGACTATCCGGAGGCCGATGTCTCGGGCGTAGGGAAAGAACTCGGCCAGGGCTTCGAGGGGGTTGCCGGAGGGGAGCGCGACGAGGTCGTAGTCGTCGATGATGACGAAGATCTCGGGGCCGTGCCACCAACTGCCGGCGCGCATCTGCTCGGCGGTTACCTCAGCGGTCGGCATCCGGGCTTGTAGGAGCGGAACGAGGCGGTTGAGGCCATCTGCGAGAGATGCCGACGCGGGGGCGTAATGCAGCACGTGGTCCTCAGGAAGCTGGCCGTGCAACGCACGGCGGTAGTCGCCGATGATCGCCAGGGCTTCATGGGGCTGATGCCGTTCGGCGAGACGCCGGGCGAGCAGGCGAAGAAGCGCGGTCTTCCCGGATTCGCCTTCGCCGTAGATGACGAGGAGCGGATCGGCGTCAAAGGCGACGTAGACCGGGGCGAGGGCTGCTTCGTCGAAGCCCACGGCGAAGCCCAGTTCGGGTGTTTCGCTTGCCTTGGGGAGGGCATCGGCGTGCAGGCGGTCCGGAAGCATGCGCACTGGCGGGCACACCGGGCCGGACCAGTTGGACGCGATGGCCGCAATCAGATCGGCGGCAGGGTTCGCGGCGCCATCCGTACGGTCTTGCGTGGCATCGGGGCCATCGGCCTGCGGGAGTGCGGCCACGTAATGCAGTCCGCCGCGGGCGAGGCCGTGGCCGGGCCGGGAGGCTGGCACGTTGCGGGCGCGTTTGCGGTCGTGTTCGGAATCCAGGGGATCAGCCATCCGGAGTTCCAGGCGGGTGCTGAGTTGGTCTTTGAGAGCGGGGCGGATCTCGTTGTACCGGCCGGTGGCAAGGACGAGGTGGATTCCGAAAGCAAGGCCCCGGATGGCCATGGCTTCAACGTCCGGGATGAGCTGCTCGTGCTCCCGCTTGAAGGTGCCCCAGCCGTCGATCACCAGGAAGACGTCACCGAAGAGGTGATCGGCGTAATGCCCCGCGGCCCTCCGCCCGCGGTACGTCCGGATGGAGTCGACGTTGTGCGCTCGGAAGAACTCCTCCCGCTCGTCGAGGATGTCCCGCATCTCGGCGATCGTCCGTCGTACCTTGGCCGCGTCCAGCCGGGTGGCGACGCCCCCGACATGTGGGAGATCAGCGAGGAACGACAGGCTGCCACCCTCGAAGTCCAGGCAGTAGAACTGCACTTCGCGAGGCGTGTGCGTCAGAGCGAAGGCTGTGACGAGGGTGCGGATCAGGGTGGACTTCCCCGAACGCGGACCGCCGACGACCGCGGCATGGCCCTGCGCACCGGAAAAGTCCAGGCTGAGGATTTCCCGACGCTGCTCCAGCGGAATGTCTGCGATGCCGATCGGAACGACCAAGGACATCTCCCGCCATTCGGCAGGCTGCAGGCCGCGTTCGGCCGTGATGGTGAGCGGGGGAAGCAGATCACCGAGGGAAGGGGAATCTTCCAGCGGAGGTAGCCAGATCTGCTGTGCCGGCGGCCCCTGGTCCCGGAGCCGCTCCACCAGAACATCCAGTACGGAAGGGCCGGTTCCGTCACCGTCTTCCGGAGGTGCCTCTTGGTCAGGGACGGCTGAGTCGAGATCTGCGAGGGCGGACTCGGCGGTGAACAGCACCGGTGAAAGGTCGATCCGATGCCTGGCGTCCGTGGTGCGCCGGGGGTGGTAGGGGCCGGAGACGTATGCGGCCTTGAATTGCGTCGGGGCTTCTGTTCCGTGGCTCAGGAGGCCGACGCCAGGGACGTTGGGCAAGTGGTATGCGTCGGCGACACCGAGTGCGATGCGGGATTCTTCCGCAGAAAAGGTCCGCATCACCAGCCGGTAGGAGAGGTAGGTGTCCAGGCCCCGCAGGCGGCCTTCGTCCACTCGCTGTGAGGCAAGCAGCAGATGCACACCGAGCGAGCGTCCGATGCGTCCGATCTGCAGGAACATGTCGATGAATTCGGGCCTGGCCGTGAGCAGTTCGCTGAACTCGTCCAGGATGATCAGCAGGGTGGGCAACGGCTGAAGTGGTGCCCCCGCTGTCCGTGCCCTCTCGTAGGCGCCGATGTTGGCGAAGTTTCCGCTGGATCGCAGCAGTTCCTGACGACGCAGGAGTTCACCGGCGAGAGCGTCCTGCATGCGGTCAACGAGGGTGAGGTCCTCCGCGAGATTGCTGATGAACGCGGCCACGTGGGGAAGGTCAGCCAGGCCGGCGAATGCCGCTCCGCCCTTGAAGTCGGCCAGGATGAAATTCAGTGTCTCGGAGCTGTGAGTGGCAGCGAGGCCGAGGACCAGGGTCCGCAACAGCTCGGACTTGCCGGATCCGGTGGCGCCGACGCACAAACCGTGGGGTCCCATTCCTCCCTGGGACGCTTCCTTGAGGTCGAGGACGACGGCGTTGCCGTCTTTGTCCACTCCGAGTGGGACCCGCAGGCGATCATGCGGAGTTCGTTGCGTCGAGGGCGGATCGAAGGTGGTTGGGTCGTCGATACCTATCAGGTCGGTAAATCCGAGGTTGCCCAACAGCGGGTCTTCGTCCTCGTCGTCGCTGGTCCGCAAGGGTGACAGGGCGCGAGCGAGGGCCGTGGCTTCAACGGCGGTCAGGTTGTCCGGCATGCCTGTGTAGACGGAGCCGGAGTTGGAGACCAGGCTGAGGGTATTCGGTTCGACAGCCAGGCCCGGTCGGCGATCCAGTCCATGAGGCCCGCCTCCGCGCATACGGCGCTGATGGTCTGAGGCGATGGCCGACTCGAGCTCGATGACGGTCACGCCCAGAAATTCGTCTCGGTCGAATGGCCACAGGAAGGCCGTAGTGGTACCGGGATCCAGGAGGATCACCACGTGAGGTCGGTCGAGCAGAGGCTGGGCATCCCGTTCCCAGGAAGGGCGGCTGGAGAGTTCCTCGGCGAGCCCCTCCTCGAAGGCATCGAGCGAGGAATAGATCAGCAGTCGGGAACCGCGCCGACTACCGGTGTTTCCCCGCTGGGCTGGGCGGACGTGCGGCAGCCACTTGATCCAGTCCCACTCAGCAGCTGCTCCTGGTGCGGTAACGACCGCGATCCACAGGTCGTCGGGCGAGTGCAGCGCCGCCAGCTGGCAGACCAGCGCCCGGCCGGTCCCCTGGACGGTGTCCGCATCGCCCCTGATCGTCAGCCGTGGGAACGCCCTCAGGGACAGCGCCAAAGGCATCCCGTCGAGGTACTCGTACGCTGCAACGAAACGCCGCAGCGCATGCGCGGAGAGCGGCTCCCACTTCTCTGCAGGCCCCGGCTGCGGTACCACGAGGCGGGTCGCAAGGGTCTGTGGCCCCAGCCCGACGCGCACCTGGGCAAAGTCGTCGTCTCCGGGCCGACGCTCCCACAGTCTCGTACGTTCAGCGATCACCGCCCAGAGTTGTGCCGGCTCGGGGAAGGTGCGGAGTTCGGACAGGCGCTGGGCGCGTACGGTGGCCCGCGCTTCCTCGCGGGTGCGGGCCAGGTACTTCAGGTACTCCTGACGCGCTGCGCGCACTCCTGAGGACGACCCGCGCCGGGCACGGACGAACTGGCCCACGGCCATGGCCGCCGCGGAGATGAGCATGATGCCGCCCATGATCTTCATGATCGGCGGTGAGCCGGGGAGGAAGAAGTACACCGCGGTGCTGCCCATGGCCATCATCGGCAGCAGTGTCAGGACAACGGATTCGCTCTTGTGCTCCGGCAGCGCGGGCGGCGCCTTCAGCTGCAACTCGCCCTTGGGGTAGTCAGGGGGCGTCGCGCGCGGAGGGCGCTTGATGGTGACGGTTGCCAAGGGGCGCCGGCTACGACCGGAAGTCAGGGCCGGGCGACTGCTGGCCGAACGGGGCAGGCGGTGGCACGACGGGGCGCCGGCGCTTGACGATGACCACGGCCAGCACCGTCACCAGCCCCAGCACCGCTACGCCGACGACACCCCAGATGACGTACGCCGACCGGTCCTGGCTGGAGGAGGCGTCGGACCCGTCGGCCGGGGCAGTGGGAGCCGCTGAGGCTGCGGACGCCTGCGACGGCGCCGGCAGGGGGCCGTTCTTCGAGCCTTCGGGGATGTCCTCCGTCAGAGCGCTGTAGGGGCGGATGAAGCCGTAGCCATAGTGCTTGTCCGGGAGCTTTGTGCCCTTCACGGAATCCGGCAACTTAGCTGTCTTCACCAAGCGGTTGGCAATCTGGCCAGCCGTGAGGTCTGGGAACTTCGAGCGGAGAAGGGCGGCGGCGGCTGAGACGTAGGCGGTGGCACTCGAGGTACCCGTACCGTGCTGGTATTGGTGATTCAGTCCCGCACTGTAGTTGTCCACGCCTGGCGCTGAGAGCAAGGTGTTCGACCCGTAGTTGGACTTCTCCCAGATCTTGCCAGAGGAGTCGACGGCGCCCACCGAGATCACTCCGGGGAAGCTCGCGGGATACTCCGGCGTCGCAACTCCGTCGTTCCCGGCTGCTGCGACGATGACCGCGTCCTTCTGCCGTGCATACCTGACAGCGGCGGCCATGTCCGGGTTCTTGAAGTTGTCCCCCAGTGACAGGTTGATCACAGACGCGCCGTGATCGACGGCGTAGCGGATCGCCTGTGACACCGGTTTGGCGGTGCCCATTTGCAGGTCACTATCCGTAATGGCGCGCAGTGGGAGGATCTTTGCCACCGGCGCCAGACCCTTGATGCCCGCAGTGCCTCCCTGCCCATGGCCGTGCCCAGCGATCAGCGAAGCCATGCCGGTGCCATGGGAACTATCCCCCTCACGGTCCGCACGACCACCCTCAAGGAAGTCTTTACCGGGTAGCACCTTCCCCACGAGATCCGGATGGGTGCCGTCGACGCCGCTGTCAATGACGGCGACGGTCACCCCCCGACCTGTAGACACTTTCTCAATCGCGTCCGCATCGAATGCCGACAACGCCCACTGACGATCGCGAATGGAATCCGCGGCTGCAGGGGGAGTCAGCTGCGCGAGGCCGGCCACGCACAGCAGCGCCGTCCCAACCGCCGTTGTCATCCTTCGCTTGAACGTCACGCCTTGCCGCTTCCTTCCGAACGATCCTTTTCCGCCTCGCCGCCTTGTTGTTCAGGCACGTCAACTTCGGCGTTCTCGACAGGGGCAGTCACCCCGACGACTTCGGGCACAGTGTCGCGCTGCGAAACCCAGGTCTCCTCGTCCTCGACCAAGTAGTCAGGCCTCGACCGCTGACGCCTCTCCTTTTCGTCCCGGGCCGATCGTCCGCCGGGCGGCACGCCTATCGTGCCCCGACCGGGAGAAGTCGTCCCCGAACCGCCGCTCAGACTGCCACCGCGGCTACGGTGCAGGCCAGAACCACCCTGTGCTCCGCGCCCAGGTGTTCCGGGCTTACCCGGCTCACCGATGACACCGCCCGGACGCCGAGCCAGCCCTCCTTGGCGGCCACCCGCAGCCCCCTTCCCCGCTGCCCCTGAGCCGCTGACGCCTCCGATGGGAGGTCGCCCGGCCCGTCCTGGCTGACCGGGGGAACCTGGAATGGCGGACTTCCCCGACCCTGAACGAGCGCCGGGGGGCGTGCTGGGACCGCCAGGCGCACCAGGGCGTGCTGTTCTGCTGCTGAACCGGCCACGGCCACCGGCCGATGGCTTGCCGCCTATAGGCATAGCTGGCCCACCAGGGCCCGAACCGGATTCCCCCGGGGTTCCGCCAATTGCAGGTCCTCCGCCCCCTGGGGCAGGAGGGATAGACGGAGTGGGCACACCGCCACGGACGCCGTCCAATGCCGTACCCGGAAGTGGGGCCTTCGGCACAGAGGTGCGCGCTCCCGGTTCGGCGGGACTGTCCGTACCACCACCCACGTGGCCTGGACGGGGCGAAGCAGCTCCTCCCGCCGACGTCGAAGTGCCGACCGTCTGCCGGCCTCCCGAACCCGAGCCGGCCTTCCGGGGGCTCGCCACAACCGGCATCACGCCAGCTGCAACATCTGGCGGTGGCACCGTCGAGTCCGGCGCAGCGACAGGCGCATCCGGTTCTCTCTTCCTCGGCCCCTGCAAAGTCTGCGCCTTGACGTTGTACGAGGCCCCGAGCCTCTCCATATAGGCGGCCGCCTCCAAGGCGATCTCCCGCCCACGGGACAGCGTGCCCCGGTTCTTCTCCAGCGCATCGCCGGTGCCCATGCCCTTGGCCAGGTCCTGCTTCAGGCCGTCATCGCTGCGGGCACCGAAATCACTCAGCCAGTCCGCACCGTCCTGGATCTTCGATCCGATGGCTTGGAGGACGTTGCCGCCCTTCGAATCGGACTCGGAGTCCTGCAAGGCTGTGACAGCCCTTTGAGCATTGCGAAGGTCGATCGCAGCGGACTTCAGGGTGTGCGACGTATTCTTCGCGTACAGAGAGCCGTTCTTGAGGCTCGTGCTCAGCACCTTCGCACGCGCCTCGAATGCCTCTGCCGCCGCGCCATGCCAGTACTCACGGACATCTGCGATGGCCTTCTCGAGCAGATCCCGCACACTGCCGTCCGGCGCATCGCCGGCCAGCTGGTCATGCACGTACATCCAGTGGTCGGCGATCTCATCGACTTTGTCCGGCTGTGCGTCGCGCACCATGGCTTTCAGTGCCTCAAGCGTATGGCTTGAGAAATTGGTGGTGTGCCCGCCCCCGCTACCCATCTCGTTCCTCCCCGTTGTGCCAGCTCACGTGAGCAAGCCGGCGGCACTTCGCCTCAGCGCATGGATTTGCGGACTTCTTGCTCACGGCTGTCGTAGCCGTCGTGAACGGTCCTTGTCTTCTTGCCGGCGTCGGCAATCATGTGCTTCAGCTCGGCGACCATCTCGGCGATCTCCCGCTTCATCCTGCCGTGCGCATTCCGAAGCCCGGCCTCCTCGGCGAACCCCTGACCGAGATACCCCTCCGGCAGCTCCGTCTTGTACTCCGCGGTGGTCCCGACCCCATCCATGGTGTCTACAAGCGAGTTGAGCCGCGTGATGGCTTGCTGTAGTGCGCTCAGATCGACTCGGTATTCCTCGGCCATCTGTAACTCCCCCCGGTGTCACGCATAGGTCTGCTGCCTGGCCCTGAAGCCCCACAGCAGACCCATGTAACCCTCCATCAGAACACCAGGTCAACCGGCTACCTGCTGGGAGCCAAGGCGCCACGGATCTGTCCTGAAAGTGACGCGGATCTGGCCGACGGGACGTTGGAAGACGGCTCTCCAACTCATCTCGCATACCCGTAGGGCGCATACCCGCACATCGGTAGCCGACCGATGTGCCGCTTGCCGGTGCGGTGAAGCTGAGGCCCTCACCGCACCGGCAGTGCCGTCACGGAAGCTTGAGACCCGTACAGCCGTGGCGCTTTGCTGACCTGGTGGCAAATTCCTTCAGGGCGGTCTTGGCAAGCCTTCCATCCGGCGACAAGATCCGATCCCCGTCGGGAACGCTGGTCGCGATGTACAACGCCGGGCCGCCGGAAGAACACTCGGCCGAAGCCCAGAACGCACTTCCTTTATGACCGGAAGGCTGCTCCGGATCGAATTCGTCTCCATAGCCTGCCTGCGCCGGCAGCGCCTGAACAAAGGGGCCATAGAAGGCACTGAGGCGATAGTGCGAAGATCCGGAATCGGGCAATAGGTAGCAGTTTTCGATCGGCGCTTTCGGATCGGTTGCACTCTCGCGAACAGTCGTGCTGATGCCCGTGCAGGTCCCCTTGGCGGCACCTGGCTTCACCTCAGCGTGGGCGGTGTTCACCGGCACTCGGTCGATCGCCGAACCAGTCTGGGCTTCGCAGCCCCACGCCTTAGCTGCGTTCTGTGCAGTCTTTACGGATGTACGCGCAAACCGGGCACGCTGGACAGCCTCTTCCATCGACCGCATGGCATTCCCTTGCACAGTGACAATCAGTGAGGAATGCCGTGCGTCACTGCCGCGGTTTGCGCAGGGCACGTTCACCATGGCGACAAGGTCGTTGGTCATGGGGATCTGGTCCATCACGCCTTGCCAGCCGTGACCGAAGGGAATCGCCATGCCCACGTCACCATAGGGTGTGAAGCCGCCGAAGTCGTGGAGGGGGCCTGCGGCATCAGGATTCCAGTCGAGCGCCACCGACACCCAGGAACCCCCATCAGGGACACCTACGGAACACTTGTGGAGACGTCCCGCACGAGGGCTGACGCCTTCACCTTCTTCAATGTCGTGCCCTCGCAGGCGGTCACCGCCCAGCAGTTCCTTTATCTCCGAGGTGTCCACGCTGCCCCTGCAGGTGTCGGCCAGACTGCGACCATCCTGCCAGCGGTCATACGATCCACTGAAATAGAAGGCTCCGGGCGCGGCAACCATGAGCAAAACAACTATCGTGATCAATAGCCGTTTGCGGTTCAAGCGTTTTACGCGGGGATCTGGATCCCCGATCCGGCGAGTTTCCGTTGCTTCCGTCATGTCAGCTGTTTTCTCCGCCGCGACCGAGGGCAACTTGAGTGTTGTTGCGGCCGTTCTGGTAAAAGCCCTGCATATCGTTCTGGGCGAAGTCGACATCCGGGGCATCGGAGTCGCGCCCGTGCGTCTCGTACCACTTCGCCACCATCGCATTGACGCCGGCTTGTCCGCCCTTGTCGACCTCACCAAGGACGTTTTCCTCGATGTCTTCCGCGGCGCGTGCTTTGGTAACCGAATCCATATGCTCCTGCCAGGCCGTAGCGCCCGCATCTGTAAGGCGTACCGCGATGTCGCCAACGACGGGGAACTTGGTAACGATCCCCGCTGTCGTGTGGTATCCGGCCTTACCTATAGCCCACTTGTGAGCCCCTAGTTTGCCATCCCGGTCGTCGAGGATAACGTCACCTTGGACAGCGTCGATAGCTCCCATCGCCTTGGCAGAATTAGACATGACACCCTTGATTTCGTCCGCACTTGCACTCGGTGCGATGTCAGCCAACTGCTGTGCCACATGCACGGTCTCCGCCGACTGAATGACGTGATACGCCGCCGGATCTTCCGAGACCCCGCGCATGACCCGGATCAACGAACCCCTGTCAACGGCCATCCGCAACTGACCCGTTTTCTTGTCATTCCATACGCCCGAGCTGTCCTCCGCAGAGTGTCCAGAGGCCTTGTCGTTGACGCTGGTAAGAATGTGATGCGTATCGGCAACGTAGTCACCCAACGCATTGGCGATCGGGCGATGCATGCCGTCAGGAAGCTTCTTGTTCTCCATGCCACCGTCAAGCATGTTGATGCTGTCGCGCATGATCCTGGCTTGCGATGCGGTGTGCTCGCGCACAGCGTCCTCGTGACCCGGCTGATGCCCGGTGGCGCCGGCTTCGATGGCCAGGGCCAACGAACCCTGTCCGGTCTTCTCGTGGAACCCGTCCTTCACCCACTCACGGTCATCCACAAGGTATTTGAGATTACCGTTCTCACGAGGCTCGCCAGGGTCGAGGAACTGGGTAGCGGCTTCCGGATTCGTGCTCAGCGCGTCCATGTACCCCGTCATGGGATCGGCGCCCGGCCCGTCTCCTGAGTAGTCGATCCGCGGCATGGTGGAGTCTGGAGCCCACAGCTCCCTGGGGGTCGCTGGGCTTCTGGACTGCTCGTACTTCACGAGGTCTCGGCCGTAGTCGTTGAGGAAGTCGGTGTCGTAGGCACCGCTGCGCATCAGGCTACTCATCAACTGGTAGCCCTTGGCGCTCGGGCCGCCGCTGTCGCCCGGGTCGATGGTCTGCGGCCCGAGTGCCAGCATCTTCTCTTTCCACCCGTCCATCGCCGCGCTGTCGCTCTGTGTGGCGATGCCGAGTGTGGAGCCGAGGCCGGCCTGCAGCTGCTTGAGGGCGGCATTGCGTTCGCTGCCCCGCTCTCCGGAGTTCGGCCCTGATGCCTCACGCCAGAATTCGAGTACGCCCTTCGGTCCCATCGTGGTAGCGAACTTCTCCGCGAAGACCATGTCGTTCTTGCGCTTCGCGAGGATGCTTCCCAACCTGTCCAACTCCTCGTTGGACAAGTTCTCGCCACCCTTACTGGCGAGCCTGAGCGCCTCGGCGGTGTCCTTCTGGGCACCTCGCGCCGCATCCAGGGAGGTGTAGATGTTCTTGTTGAACGAGTCGCTGTTCTTGCCGTTGGAGTCCTGGCGTAGCGCCCAGTCCGCGGCTTCGTCCGCTGCGGTGGCATCTCGCAGCACCTTCTCGATGCGCCTTTGCATGGCCTCGATTTTGGCCTTGCGTTCCGGGAGGAAAGTGTCGCGATAGGCGTCGGTAAGACCTTGGTTGTCGAGATCGGCATCGATGACCGTGCCGCCGTCCAGCACTTCGAGCTTCTCGGCCGACGCTTCCTCATCAATGATCCGGCGGAGCTTCTTCTGTGCGCTACTGAACTCGGCGTGGGCATCGAGCAGCAGAGTCGCGATGGCTTGTGCCTCCTCCGCCGCGGCACCGTACTGTTTCTTGATCTCGGCGAGTGACTTTTGCGCCTGGTCGGCTGCGTTCCCGTGCCAGTCGGACTTCAAGGGCTTGGTGACTCGGGCCTCGAACAGCTCTTGTAGTCCCTGGTACTTCTTCGGCAGCAGCTTCCACTCGTCCGCCGCTGCCTGGAGCTTTCCGAGGTCGGCGTGGAGGAGGTCGGAGAAGGTCACCATGGTCAGTTCCTCCCGCCGTCAAGCGAGTCCATCCTGGACTTTTCGGCGTGATCGGTCTCGTCATACGAGTTGCTGGTGTTGTGCAGCTTCATGGTGGCGTCGGACAGCAGCTTGCTGAGGTTGACTGCTTCGTCTGCCCATCGCCGGTGCATGGTGCCCAGCGCGTCGGCGGTCCGCCAGCCGTGCAGTGCACTCGACGCGATATCGGTTTCCGACAGGGCGTGCTGATCCACCTTGTCGGTGTCGCCCCGTAGGTCCTCCAGTGCCCTAGCTGCCTTGGTCAGCGCGGCCGTACGGACCGATGTCTGCCGGCCACCATGCCCGCGGCCTGCGCCCCCACCAGCGGAGTTGAGCTCCATCGTCACGTTCTGCCTCTCGGCAGCGTCCGTGAGCGTTCCGTCCGCGTTGTAGCGGAAGGGATTGAGCCGGCGGTCCCAGTCCTGGTCATAGGTCATGCGCTTCCCCCGTGGCGATGCAGGCCAATCATCATTATGAACACACAGCGGAAGGAGCCTACGACGTCAAGTGAGCGGGAGCAATCAACCCAGCGGTTTGTTTCCGCACCGGGGCTGACCTGCGGAAAGGACGGCAACGGACGTGGGTGCAACTACCACCGAAGGTGATCCAATTCGCTCCTGAGAAGCGAGATGCCGGGGGAGGTGTGGTGGATGGCCAGTCAACGGGGCCCTTTGGCTCTGCGGCCCAACCAGCCTACGTCGTGGCCGGGTTCATCGGCTTCCACAGGGCGCCCTGGACGCCGACATGCTGTTGGCATGGGCTGGCGATGGCGCCTCTTGTGAGCGATGTTGTCGTCAGTGCCGTCAACGGACGAACCTAGCTGCATGGTTGGCGCCGCACCGGCCCGGAGTGCTGATTGCCTCGACGATATCGAGAGCGCAAAGGCTCCTGGGTGGCTCTGCCTGTGCCCTACCGCCGCTCAGCCAGGTAAGTTCCGGCCAGCGTGCCGTCGTAGCCTGCGGACTGGGCGGCCGCTTCGAGGCTCGGGAAGTACTCACCGCCGGAGTCGATCAACCCCTCGAAGTCTTGCCGGCTGATTTCGCGTTCGACCCACTGATGGGAGCAACGGCAGCGAATGCTGACGGTGTTGCGATCGCAGATGACCATCCAGTCCCGTCGGGCACTGCATCGCGGGCACATGACGGTGATCCCGGTGATGGCAAGTTCCTCCGGGTGCGTAGTGCAACGGAGGTGTACTTCACCGGACTGCTGCGTTTCGGCCTGAAGGCGCAGCAGCGGATCATTGTCAGGGTTAGCCGGCGGCAGCACGGTTCTGTGGACTCGGACGTCCTCGCTCAGCATCCGCATCATCTCCTTCTTGCCTCTTCGATCAGCACTAGCAGGGACCGGGTCTGGTGTCCAGCCCTTGCTTCGCAGGTCAGCGCCTCGGCGGGCGCGTACGCGGATCGGGCTGCGCCGCACGAGTTGGAGGCACGTTCGGCGTTGGCCGTACCGAGCGGACTTCGGCCGGGGGCGTCGTTCGAGCGTCACGCGCACCTGGTGGGGTCACGGCCGCAGGCAGCTTGCCCAGACGTCGCAGTCGCCAGACGAGTACGTCGGTGACGCGGTCGGCGGTGTCCAGCTCTCGCCACTCGATCGCCTCCTTGAGGAGTGCGTCGGGGTCATGGCCGGCGCGCTTGGCTTCGTCCAGAGTGGCGGCGAGGGCATCCCATCCGGGCTCGCGTCGGATGCGGTCGGCTTGGTCGGGAAGGGTGGTCGTGATGGTGCCGGTGTATCGCCTTCGCGTGGGTTCGGGGAGTCGGCGGCCGTGCTCGCGCATCGCGTTCATGGGGAGGGTGGCGGCGGCGCGGTAGGCGGCGCGCAGGTGCTGGACGGCCAGCTGCGAGGCCGCTGCTTGCTGGGCATGACCGCGGGCGGAATGCCAGCGCGCGGCGGCAATGGCCACCAGGACCATGGTGGACAGGAGCATGGCGGTGGCGCCGCCGTCTTCGCCTTTGCCGAGGGCGTTGCCCGCGCGGACGATGCCGCGGGCGGCGGAACGCACTGCTCGGTTGTCGGCGCGCTCGGCGCGGATGTGGGAGCGGGTGGCTCGTTCGAAGGCGCGGGCGGCTTCGCCCAGTTCCTTGCGGGTGGATGCTGGGGAGGTCTGGGCGACCGCGTCGAGCAGTTCGCCCATGCCCACCAGTTGCGCTGCGGCGCCTTTGTCGTCATCTCCGCCAAGCACGGTTGCTGCCCGCTCGACGACATGCGCCGCTTCGCGGCGGGCGTGGGCTGGGCAAGACAATGGTTCACCCGGCTGACTGGTGTGCTCGTGCTCGTCGCTGAGCGGTCCGGCGTCGAAACGTTGGCGGATCTTGGGCAGGGAGAGATCCGGGGCGAGCTTCGAGCCAGCGAACCAGATGGGATCGCCTTCGCGGTTGCGGTCGCCGGGGAGGGCGACCTTGTATCCGAGGGTGTCGCCGGAGGGGGCGAGGCGTCGGTTCACCCGGAGGCCGGCTTCAGCCAGGCGGCGGAAGAACTCGTCTTCGTCAGCTGCTCCGGCGACGGCCTGCCGGACGGATTCCCGAAGTGTCTCGCGGGGCGTTTCCGTGCGGCCGATGCGTTCGGCTTTCGAGCGTTCGGCGCTGGTGGGGCGCTGTGCGGCGGTGCGGTCACCGCCGTTGAGGATCTGCAGGCCGAACTCGGCTTCAACCTTGCGGCATTCGGATTGGGCACGGATGCCGTCCTGGTGGCGGCGGGGTCGTCGTCCGTCTTCGCGGACGAGGGTGGCTACGAGGTGGATGTGGTCGTCGGCGTGACGCACGGCGACCCAGCGGCATGCCTTGTCGTCGCCGTCTTCGGCGATGCCGGTGACATGGACGATGCGGCGGGCGGCTTCGGCCCATTCGGCGTCGGTGAGGTGGCGGTCGCCGGGTGCGGTGCGTACGGAGCAGTGCCAGACGTGCCGGGCCGGTCGGCGATTCTTCGGAAGGGCGAGGACCGGGTGGTCGAGTCGGTCGGTGAGCTGCTTGAGGGTGGCGGCTGGGTCTCGTCCTGGGTCGGGGGCGAGTTCCGGTATCCAGGCGGCGACCAGGTGTGGGTCGGTGTGTTCGTCCCTGCGGCCAGGGCCGTAAAGGTAGTTGAGCAGTCCGTAGGTGCGGCTGCCAATGGAGATGTCAGGGACCACGGTCAACGCCTTGCCATCTCGATGGCGGCCGCTTCGACGCGAGCAGCCGCACGCAGGACTCGAGCCACTGCCTCGTCCGCGTAATGAGCCTGGCCACCGGAGTTGAGGACACGGGCCACCTGGTTGAGGTTGTTGCCGGCGCGGGCGAGCTGCGCGCTGGCGGCCATCAGTTCTTCCACCCGGCCGCGCTGGTCCAACAGCCATGTCTTCGGACCTCCTTGCGCCTGGGCAATTGTGACCGCGGCGTCGGCGAGGAATCCGGCGGTCTTCAAACCGACGGCTTCGGCGGCGCGCTTGACGGTGTTGAGTTCGTCTTGCGTCAGACGGACGCTGCGGACTTGGTCGCGATGCACGCTCTGGCGAAGGCGCGGACGCGTGCGTGGCGCGGCGGGTGTGTTTGGTTCCCCTTCCGGCTGCGGTCCGCCCTCGGTCGCTATCCCAGAGCCCGGTGCCCCCTGGTGCCGGGCCTCCCCCGCTCCCTCTGGGGCGGGGGCGAGCCCGTCCGAAACTCCTGCGCAGCCCGTGGCAGCGGAGGAGTTTCGGAAGGTACAGCTTGCTCGGCCTCGGGTCGGGCAGTGGTCATGCTGCAGTTCAGGGGTGGCGCCGATCGGTTCGGAGGGCGTCATCGGGGCGTCTCCGCGGTGTGGCCGCGCACGTCGCGGAGGATCTCGGCGACGTAGTCGAGCGCGAGGACTGGGTGGTGGAGGGTTCGGGGTGTGCCTGTGGGCGTTCGCTGGACGGTCCAGCTCCCGTCGGGCCCGGATTCGGCGCGGTGGAGGTGCCCGTGGTCGCGCAGCACGGTGATCCAGGCGTCGGCCTCGGCGTGGGTGGCCGATGTGGTGCGCATCGTGATGACTCCGCGGTCTGGAGAGGTCGATGGTGTGATGCATGGGGCCGGGTGGCCCGGCGGTACAGGTCGGCCGGGCCAGCCGCTCGACGTGGCTCGTTCGTCAGCCCGTCTCGGTGCCCGAGCCCTTATTGGCCTCAGTTCGGAGCTGCTGCATCAGGGCGGTCAGTCGGTCGTTGGCGAGCGGGAGGTTCTGTCCGCGGATGGCGTCGGCAACGACCCGGCGGGTGATCTTGCCCGCCTCTGTGACCGCCTGGCGGGCGATCAGCAGGAGGTTGTCGGTCACCGGACCGGTGTCCGGGGCGCCGTTGTCCGAGGTCTCCGGAGCAGCGTCCGGATGGTTCTCCGGCTCTGCGACGGACAGGGCTGGCAGGTGGAGGCGGGTGACCGAGGCCGATCTGGTTGCCGGTTGTCCTCCCAGGTCAGCGGTGCGGCCATCGTGCTCAGGCGCCGGCTCGGCCAAGTCCTCCTGCTGTCGGGAGAGGTCGGCCCTGGCAGCCGTCTCCTTACTGTCACGGCCGGCCCTGACCACCGGCCGGTTGGTCTCCGGGGCGGACGGCGCAGCTGGGTGTCCTGAGGTGACCGGTGCCAGCCGGTGCTCGCCCCGGCCGACGGGGGTGTCCCGGCGGTCAGCGGTGACCCGGTCAGGTCGGACCCTGGAGGTGTCCTGCTGTCCGGGGAGGCCGGGTTTGGTGACCCGCCGGGCGATGAGGATGTACAGGTGGACCGCTCCTGCCAAGGCGAGCGGGGCGAGGGTGGACAGGATGCCGACGGTTACGTCGCCGAGCCGAAGCCCCGAACCTTGCGGCTGCTGTTGGTTGAGGCGCACGGCATGCAGGGCGTTGGCCCAGATGCTGGCGGCCGTCGCGGTGCCGAAGAGCAGCCAGACGTAGCAGCGGGGGGCAAGCGGTGCGCTGCGCAGGACCAAGAGTGCGCGCACGCCGTAGGCGATGAAGCCGTCGATGACCAGAGGGAAGACGTACGTCAGGAGTCCGCGGATGTGGATGGCCGTGGCCATCTGTTGGAGGGCGTCGTACGAGAGAGCGCACCCGGCGCCGCCAAGGGCGACGATGGCGGCCCGGTCCCAGCCGGTGATCCGCGTCGGCAACGGCGCGACGTCGCTCACGCGGCCGTCCCGAGGTCGTCGCGGGAGGGGATGTTGGCCGTGGATTCCTTCATCGCCGTGAACTGCCTGTTGGTCTTGTCCTTTCCCTTGTTCGCATGCTTCTGCTGCTCTACCGCGCGGTTGCGGATCTCCCGACGGGTGCGGCGGTAGAGCTTCTGGGCGTGTTCGTCGGTGACCTTGAGCAGCCGGGCAAGGCGTTCGGCCGGGGTGCCGGCCTGGTAGGCGGCGCGGACGACGGCTTGGCGCTCTGCGTCGGTGAGATGGATGTCGCGGCCCGCCAAGGCTGCGTTGACGCGGCCGTAGTTGAGGCGGTGCTGGAACTTGCGGTGCAGGGGGTCCCGCTCCTCTTCGGTCATGCCGCCGCGGATGCCGTCGCGGTCGCCGTTTTCGAGGGCGGCGTCGAGGCAGATGCCTCGGACGGGGCACTGCGCGCACAAGGCCTTGGCGGCGCGGATGAGGTCCATCTCGTCCGGCTCGGGAAAGAAGAGGTCCGGGTCGACTTGGTGGTGGGTGGTGGATCGGCAGGCGGCGCGGTCGTGCCAGGTGTGGTCGCCGAGGGTGCGCGGCGTCTGGTTGTCGGTGTTGTTCATGGGGCGTCTCCAGTGGCCCGGGGCGCGTTCGGACAGGTGTGACCCGGGAGTTGGTACGTGAAGGAGGCGGGCCGGTGACGGCCGTCGCGGCGGGGATCAGGCGGTGGCAGCGATGCGGCGACGCTCGGCTGCGAGGGACCGTCTGCGGTCGGGACCGTCGAGGATGACTTTGTCGGTCATCTCCGTCAGGCGGGAGGCGACGCGGTCGCCGATGTGCTGGCGTAGGTCGGCCATGCCGAGGTTGGTGGTCACCAGGGTCGGGAGCATCTCGTTGTAGCGGCGGTTGATCAGCCGCATCGTGATCTCCTCGGTCCACTCGCTGCTCTTGGCCGCGCCGAGGTCGTCGATGATCAGCAACGGGCAGCGGGCGAGGTCGATCAGTTCTCGCTCGCCATCGTGCCCGGGGCGCGGCCGCAGCTCCGCGTACAGGTCGGCGGCCGTGGTGGCCTTCCAGCGCAGCCGAACGCCGGCCAGGAGCAGGGATCGGACCGCGCCGTACGCCTGGTGGGTCTTGCCGGTGCCGGTGGTGCCGACGATGAGCAGCGAGCGGCCCTGGGCGATGCCCGGCGCACCTTCCGGGCCGGGGCGTCCTGCTTGGGCGACTTCGCGGACCCAGGCGGCGACGGCTGGGTGGTCGGCGACGGCGGCCTGGTAGCGGGCCGGGATGCGGGCCTGTGCCGCTTGGAGGGCAGGGATGGGCTCCGCCGGGTCGGTGAGCCTGGCGGCCGGGTCGATGCCCCGGGCCGTGAGGATGCTGGCCAAGCGGCGGGCGATGCCGCCGACGGGCTGGGCGTCGTGGTCGCGCATCACAGCTCCTCGGCGTAGGCGGCGGCAGGATCGGCGGGGTTGGCCCAGGCCCGGTGATCGGGCACGTTAGGGCGCGATTCCGTCCGCACCAAACCAGCGGGGGTGGAGTTCATGGCCTCGTGGACCAGGCTCGGCAGGGTGCTCGGGTGCAGTCCCTTGGTTCGATGGCGGGCAAGGCCAGCGCGGATGTGAGTGGGGGCGATGCCCTCGGCGAGGAGCTTGGCGGTCTCGCGCCCGAGGTGGCCGAGTACGCCGCTGGGCGGGCGGTGTGTGCAAGCAGCGGCGTACTCGTCCATGAGCTGCTTGGTCGAGACGGTCTGCGGTACGTGGGCGCTTGCGCCCCCCGAAGGAGTAGTTCCTAGATCCAGGTTCCTAGGTCCTAGATCCGGACCGTGAGGGCTCCCGGAAGGCTCACTGAATGCTCCGTGCGGGCTCAGTGAGGGCTCAGGAAGTGTGCTCTGACCTGCGGCGTTGTACTTCTTGGAGGGTTCCGTCAGTCCTCCAAGAGCCTTCACTGAAGGCTCGCTGATGGTTCCGTGAGACTTCACGGAGGAGTCCGTGACCACTCCGTGAGGCTGCAGTGCGCCGGGAGCGGCCTGCTCTTCGTCGTGCTGCGGGCAGGGTGGGTGTCGGATGCCGCTCGGACGGTTGACCTTCTGATGCTTCCGCCAGGTGACGATGTGCAGGTACCTCTTGCCGTCGTCGCCTTCGTAGCGGCAGATCAGGTCGGCACCGGCGAGCTGGGTCAGGTCCTCCTCGACATCGACAGGACCGTGTTGAGGCCGCAGGGACCACAGCAGGCCGGCGAGGACCGCGGGCTGATCGCGGAAGCGGCCGTGGTCGTCGGCCTGGGTGAGCAGTCCAAAGAAGGTCCGCTCGGCGGTTATGGAGACGGCGGCAAGCGACTCGGAGGCGAACGCCTCGGGCTTGATGGTGCGGATCCTGGCCACGGTCAGCGACCCCCACCCGTGGCGGCGTATGCTCCGGCGGGCCGGAGGGTGCCGGTGGCCAAGTCGAGGTCGTACGCCTCCTCCCAGGTCACGTCGGGGTGGGCCCGGATCACCCAGCGTGCGGCCGTCATGCCCTGGGCTCGGTTGAGCGCTATGAGCTGCCCCTGTGCGTCGTACGTGCGGGCGTAGGGGCTCGGCCAGCTCCGGCCGGGCTCGCGCTGCGAGACGCGGAGGGTACGGGCTCCGGGGATCATGTCCGCGATGAGGGCAGCCAAGCGGTGTCGGTGGGTTCCGGCAGTGGGTTCAACAGCCTTGGCGGACTGGACAGCGGGTGCCCTTCCACCTCGGAACTTGGGCATGCAACAATTCCTCACTCGTAGGTGGGGTGGGACGGCCGTTCTCGTCGAAAAGGTCAGCCGACCCATCCCGGTTATGAATCCGCACCCTTCGGGGTGGCGGGGTCGGCGCCCGGAAGCTGCTAGCTTCTGGGCGCCTACTTCATTTCCCCCTGAACATTGGGGGCTTGACGCTGGGCGTTACCTCTGACTCTCCTCCTGATGTGGTCTCCGATTCGGCGCTTTCGCCGAGGGACCAGCAACATATGCACAGCGCTGCCAACACTCCAGCGCACAGCGGATGCTGAACCACTTCGACGCCAACTCGACATATGACTCCCCGGTGAGCCAAGGCCACCCCGGCGCGGCCCGCGGAAAGGTCCGGTGGACTGCTGGGTGGGTGATCCCACATCGATTCCGAGCCGAGGGCTATTCATGAACGGCGTTCCCTGCATTGACATCACGCTCAGGCAGACAACGGAGCGGCGAGCGCTCACGTCTTCCTCGTTCGTGGTGATCCGACCGACTTGCCGCCCGCGGAGCATCAGAAACAAAGCACACCTGGAATGAAGATCCCGAGACGACTCAGCTTCTAGTGACACGGTGTGGCGCCCTGACGGAACGGGGGCTGAGCACTGCTGAGGCTTCCATCACAGCGCGGAGAGTGGCGCCATCTCGCCCCGCCGTAAACGCGCACAGCGGGCGGGTCGATTCGCTGCGAATGACTGCAAAGCCCACTCCTCCCCTGACGGAATCCCGGACCAACTGATGGCCGAACTGACTCGTGCAGCGATTTAAGCGGCACCTAAGCCCCTAGTCAAAGTAGCCATAAGCCCGAGTTGATGCGCGTAGAACAGGACATCCAATACCCCTGTCAAGGGGCGTGTCGAGCTCAACTCGCCCTACCAGAGCCCAATATGACGAACCATCCTCGCGTAGCGGAATATCGGTTCCCTCTTGCCTGCACTTACCGATGCACCGCATAAAAAGCGAGCGGCAAAAAATTGCCGCTTCCCGTGAGCGGCAATTTTTTGCCGCTCGTCATGTCCGAATCGCAGCCGTAGATACCGCCTTGCCCGGACCGTGATGTAGAACGTTGAATTAACTCCCCATCTCAACTGTGTTCTGGCCCACAATTCCAGCTCTATCGATCATGTAAGGATGGCAAGATCGAATTTGAGTTCCGTATCGTTGATGTACGGAAGACCCAGGGGAGGGGGCAGGCCGATGGCCTCCCCCTTTTCTATGCCGGAAAGCCTGCGGTGGCCCTGGTGCAGGCAACGAAGCACGGAGGATGCGATGAGCGGGGGAACCGCTGAGAGCGGACCCGAGCGGAGCGGCAACAAGCTGCCCTCCGGTCAACGGGCTGCAACAGAGGCCGGGCAGGAAGAGACCCAGCCAGTCACCCCAGCGCAGCTGGTAGGCCTCGCCGGTCTTCTGCGGGCCTGGAAAGCTGTCGCCAGTGAACGGCTCGGCCGACAGATCACCCAGAAGGAAGTTGCCGAAGCCTGCGAACGCTCGGTGCGCTGGTACCGCGATCTGGAAACCGGCGCCGCAACACGGCTGACCCGCGAGCAGTGCGAGGCCATCGGAAAGCTGTTCATGCTAGGTCGCGACGAGCTTCAGGCCCTGCTGCTCTACAGCATGGGTGGCGCAGTCGCTGCTGGTCCGGCGCCGGCGTTCGATACGCCCACCCGTCGTGCGGTGCAGGCCCTGCTCGACCAGCAGACGAATCCGGCCTGGCTTCTCGACTCGAAGTGGAACATCGTCGGGTACAACGACCCGATGAAGACCTGGTGCCCGTGGGTCATGGATCCCGGTGCCAACCTGATGCGGTGGTCGCTGCTCAGCGACGAGGCGAAGACGGTCTTCGTGGACTGGAACAAGCACGCCATCGAGTGGCTGGCGATGCTGCGCTTCTCCGTACTCCAGCACCCGCAGGATGCCGAAATCGGTGCTCTCGTCGCCGAGATCATCAACGCAGATGCCTACCTTCGACGGCTGTGGGAAGAGCGCTGCGATGTCACCGAGGCGCGGGAGGCCTTCTACTACCGGGGCTCCCTGCCGGCCCACAATTTCGAGATCGTCGAGCTGGAGTCTCAGACACTCTTCCCGGCAGCCTTGCCGGACTGCCGCATGGTCATCATGACCTGGCTGCACGCCGACAACTCCAAGCGGCAGGCCAGAGAGGTGTCCGGCCAGGCCCCGGAGAGCGGGGAGCTGGCACGCAGGTCAAACGGTCAGCTCCCCGGGCAGATCAGCGTCGCCACGGCCGCCGAAGCCGCGACGTACGCCGGCGAAGGTGCCGTCGCCCTGCCCATCCTCAGCGAACTGATGGGGCACGGCTGCCGGCTGACCTACGGTCCTTCGACCCGCACCGTCATCTGGGCCACGCGGCAGGACGACGGCCGCTGGGACGTCGCCGAGGTCAACCCGTACACCGTCATCGTCCGCATGCCGCAGGCGATCCACGTCAAGGGGGCCTCCGAGGAGTACAAGCTGCTCACTCGGGCTCTGCTGCCCATCGACTCCAGTGACGCGGTACAGCGCATCCAGGAGATGACCGCGCAGCTGCGCCGGCGCATCGAGGTTCTGGAAGAGATCCACCGCGACGAGTGGGAAGCCGACCGCGACCGGGTTCCCTACACCTGGCACCCGGTCGACGAGATCTAGATAGCCGGTGCGGCTCCCGCTGGGGGCCTCCCCCAGGCCCACGCTCTGTCCACCAGCGGGACCCAGCAGGTGACCGTGCGCGGCACCCTCGTCGGAGCGGCCTGCGCCTACGCCTGCCTTGAGGAATCCCTCCGCGTCGCGGCGAGCGCGAGGGTCACCTTCGACCGTGAGGGATGACCCGCAGTGGGCGTCACGCGCGAGGAGGCCGGACTCACAAGTGTGGCAGCCCAGAGAGGATCCTCCGGCCGTCGGGAGCGCCAGCTGGCTGTCCGCCACGTGGCCACAGCGGCCTCGATCGGTGCCGCTGACGACCGCCTCAACCGCTTATGCCCAGCCCAGGCAAGGTCAGCACTCCTCGATCAGCACAGCTGACATCATCCAGGCCGAGCTCCCGGGGAGAGCGCGCTCCGCGGAAACGCAGCTCTGCGACCGCCATCTGTGCCGCTGTCGCAGCACTCTCCCACCCCAGCTCCGCGAAATTCGCCTCCCACCACCCCATGAGGGGCACCTGCCAGCCCCGGCCCTCCATCTCGTCCGGCGGAGTGCCGCCGGGCACGCCACGGTCGTCGACGAGCACCGTCAGACCTTCGGTACGTCCACAGAGGAGCCCCACAGCGCGGCCGTTGTCGGCCCCATTGACGATATTGAACGCAGCCGTGTCATCCCCGACCTGCGCCGGCAGCTGTTCGCCCCACGCCCGCAGCAGGCTCTCCAGCGCCTCCTCCAGCCGCTCCCAGTCCGGCGTCACGTAGCCCGCGGGGTAGACCTCGGGAGGGCTGCCGGGACCAGAGCGGTAGAGCTGCCACAGATACGGCAGGCTGCTGGCATACGAAACCTGCTCAGGGCCGTCACCCACGCCACGCTCGAAGCGGGCGAACTCCGCCTGCTCCAACTCCGCCGTACGACGGACGGACAACTGCAAGCCCTCCACACCATGGTTCAGCAGCAGTGTCCGCTCATCCGTACGCCAGCGAATGTTCGGCCCATACGCGTCTCCGCCGTACAGCGTCGGCAGTCCGATCCGGTCAACCACCACTTCCAGGACCGCGCGAGCGGCATCGGTACGCTGCGCCGGCGTCATCGATCCCGCTCGATATTCACGCACCGTGATTGGCAAGCGCCGGAAGTCACTTTCCGCAGGTCGCCGGTGCAGGCGCTCCGCTATATCGCCTGCCTCCCTGACGCCCGACGCGCACATAAGTCCACTTTGCCCGAAAAGTGATAAATAGCAACGCGATGGTGGTGCTGTTGATGTTGGGGTGCGAGATCGAGCTGCAGCCGGAACTCGATCACTTGGCCACGGACACCGCGGGACGCTGTTTGTGGGGAGCAGCCCTACGGTCACGGATGCAGGAGGAAACAGGCTTCCGCTGCTGCATCGCGTGCTTGCCACATGGGCCACCGAGAGAGGTTGAAGCCCCCTCCCCGGGGTCAGTCCCAGTGGCCGAAGGCCAGGTCTCGGAGCCTGGAGAGAAGGTGCACGTGCGCCGTCGCGTCGAGTAGCGCCACAGGCGTCGCGCACGCTGCCCCTTGGCCAACCACGTCGGCGCTACCAGGCAAGATGGCCGTATGGCTGCACCACCTCCTTCACAGTCCGACACCGAGCTGGATTTCTGGCAGGAACGCCGCATTTGCTTCCTCACCACTCCGCGGCCCGACGGCACCCCGCACCTCGTCCCGGTCGGAGTGATGTACGACCCGGAGACTCGCATCGCCCGCGTCATCAGCAGCCGTACCAGCAGGAAGGTCCGCAACGTCCTTGCCGCCGGGCCGGACGTCACCGTTGCGGTCAGCCAGGCCGAGGGGCGCCGCTGGTCGACGCTGGAGGGAACCGCTGTCATCAAAGACGACCCGCAATCCGTCGCAGACGCCGAAGCGCGCTACACCCAGCGGTACAAGCAACCGCGGCCCAACCCTGAACGCGTAGTCATCGAGATCACGGTCACCCGGGCTATGGGCACAGCGAAGCCCTCGGGCTGGTGACCCCAACCACCAGTAGCCGCCGCAGACGGCGGCATTCCCCTCCGGGCACCGAAACTACGACCGCCACACGGCGCATCCGCCCGCCGTCGATCGTTGGCGTATGCGCATCCGGGCTGGCGCCCAGCTCGTCGGGCCACGGCTCCAGCCGCATGACCGAGGCCTGCGCGTACAGGAGCTGCGGAGTACGGGCCCTCGGCGGTGCTCGCTGCAGTTGCTCCGCGCTACGGACTGCGCGGGAGGCGAGCCAGTCGGCGACCTCTACACAGAGGGGCAGTTCGTGGCTCTGGGGCCCGGCTCGTCCTGCGGGAGCGTGAGCCTCCGCGGTTCAGTGCTTCGAGGAACCAGGCCAGGTCTTGGTCGTTGGCGGAGGCCGTGCGGCCGAGCCGGCCCGGCCTGGCTGACGCCCTGGATATCCGACCGAGCCTCATGCGACGTCTCGTTCGACGAGAGGTAGGCGAACACGTCGCACGCCATCCAGATGACCCACTCGGGATGGATTTCGGTGACCTTGCCCCCATTGAACAGAGGGCCTGGTGAACTCCGGCGTGACCGGCGCCAGTTGGCCAGCGCACCTTCGGTGCGGAAATCAGCCAGCTTGATGGCGGGAGTTCGGGACGTCGGCACCTCAGCGCACATGACTGAGCTGCGGTCTTAGCCCCCATGGCATGACAGTTGGAGGCGGCGTCAAGGCCGCGCGCTGCCGCCGCACCGGACACCCTGTGACGATCGATTGATCAGTATTGGCCATTTTTGGAATCACTTTTGACGGAATGAAATGTTCCAGGGGAACATGACGTGTCAATCCGCATATACCTCTATTACTGCCTTGATGGCGCATGGGGCGATATGCGCCGAATGGAAGGAAGTACGTGCACACCAGCAGACGCATAGCCCTGGCAGCAGCCGGAGCAGGGCTGTCCTTAGCCGCTGCGCTTCTGGCGCCGGCCTCGGCACCCGCGGCACCAGCCCCCTCAGGCTCAGGCCCGCTGCAGACGGTGGGGCCGGCCGGGGAGGCCCCGACACCCAAGTCGGCCGGCGCGGTCACGCTGGCCGATCAGCCGAGCTGTGACAGCGTCCAGCAGGAACTGGACGGCTATGCCGCCCAGGGCATCGACTCGGTTTCCTGCCTTGAGCAACAGCCCGTCGAAGCACCCCAGTCGACGGAGCGAGCGGCGCGGTCCGCTGTGAAAGCGGCTGTATCCGCACGCGCGGTGGAAGAGCAGCTGAGCGCGGCACCAGGGTGCAAGGTCACGATGGGCCAGTGGTTCTACACCCGCCTGGATGCCTGCGGTTCGCTCCAGCTGAAGTATGACGTCTTCGACACACGGACGAAGAAGACGATCGGCGGGGCCACCTTCACAGCCAACCAGGAGATCCAGCTGGCTGCGAGGAGCGGTGTGTGGCACACCGCCGATTCTCTGACGCTCAACACGGCCTGGGGCGCGGCCAAGGGGCTACGAGCTGCGTGGAAGACCGAATGCACCAACGGTGCATGCGGGGCCAGTAGTGCATGGAGCGGTTCCCTGCCCATCGCGAAGGGCAAGGTGCTCGACGGCACCACCACGCACACCTGGAAGGCCGGGCAGAGCACGCAGGGCTTCAACACCAAGACGACGGTGACGATCACCGGAGCGGGCCAGATCCTGCTGTATCCGGCATCCTTTACGCCGCCAGGCAAGATGACGATCCGCTGCGACAGCGTGGCGAGCGGTAAGAGCGTCGGCTGCGTCTTCCCGTCCTTCACACCCACCCTGGAACTGCCGCTCAACCACCGCGGGCACGTCAATGTCGCCTGGTCGATGCAGAGCCTGACCGATCACTGGGGCTGGGAAGGTAAGGGCAGCCCGCTGACACGAGAGGCAAACGACTCGGTCATCAACGACAACCGCGGCAAGGTCTGCGACAGCACCTTCACCAAGGACGCCACGGTCCCCGATGACAGCTGCGACGAGTTCCCCTTCGCCGCAACGAACCAGAGCGGTGCCCAGCTGGGGCTCACGGGCAAGGACTGCGCCCAGATACGGCCCGACCTGCCGGCCAACGGGCGCTGGACGGTCAGTTACGTGAACAACACCGCCAACCGACGCTGCACCATCGGGCACGTCCCCAACGGAGAAAACGGCTCCGTTGGGGGATCACTGTCCATCTTTTATCAGAACAACCGCGTCCTGGATGACGAGAAGTTCTGGCTCGCCGTCCGCTGATCGGCACGATGCCGTCGGCCCCTTTTTCCGGGGCCGACGGCCGCTTGCGCGCTGATGCTCCGTCAGCCAGCAGCGCCGGCGCCCGGTACGGTCTTGGCTGAACCGGCAGCCCGAGGCGCCGACGGCACTCCGACCGCCCCACCTGTCGCCGTGCCGAACGGGTTATCAGCCAAAGGCGCAGGACCTGTGGCCGGATGGGGGCCCTCCGGACCGAGTCCTTGAGCCGGCAGTTTGGCCGATACGGCTGAGACGGTCTGCTCAAGCGACAAGGCAGCACCGGTCACCTCGTACAGCAGGGCCAGCCCACGATGACCAGCGGGGACGGCATCATCGTCGAAACCGACGAGCTCCATCTGCTGCACAAGCCGGTCGAAGGCCGGCCCGGCGCCCTCCGGTCTGATCTGCGGCACGGTGACCTCGAACCGGGTGACCAGAGCCCCGTTCTGCCAGTAGGCGATGCTCACCATGCCGTCTGCCTTCGCACAGCAGATCGCCTCCGTACCGGTGGACGCGCGTCGGAGCCGTTCAGGAATACTGCCCCAGAGGCTGGCCGGTTCCAGTGCGAACGCCCACCCGCCGGCCTCTCCAGCGCGTGCAGCCCCCCAAGCCCAGTAGTCCTCCATCCCTGCCCACACGAACTCATCGGCCTCCACCTCGTCGGCAGGGAAGAACATCTCCTCGTCCTTGGCTCCCAAGCACTTCAGGAGGTCTCGCCCGGTCAGGTCGCGGGCCAGCGTTAAACAGTGAGCGGGGTAACCGTCAGCGATCCAGGCCAGCGGGTTCACGCCTGTCATGCATCTCCTCGAATTTGCGCCGGTGAGTAACGAAGTCTGGACGCGACCGCTGCCAGGACAGACCGGTGGCCCCTAGCAGAGACAACGCTGCACAAACTCTCAGAGATCCCGCTTCAAGCGCCCTGTGGGACCAGAGTGAGAACGGCGGAAACGCTGCGGGCTTGTAGGGAGGGGAACCAGAGGTCACGGAGCGATCTTGATTCCGGTTCGGTGACAGGCCCGGGAGTATGAGTAGCCGGACTTACGCGCGCGGGCGGCGAGGAAGGTTGGCTTTCGTGACTTCGCTGCCCTGGTTCCCCTTGCAGGAACCCTGCCTTGCCGCAACCGCCGTGGCCGAGGTTGCGGTCAGACCAGCGTTGCGCCGACGTGGTGCCCCGCGGCGGTGGCGCCCCCGCCGGGAGCATGCCCCGGTGGTTGTGTCGCTTCAGGATCGGTCACGTCGCCCCGTCTCGCAGCGCAGACGCGCATCAGCGAGCTTGGCGGCGATGGTCGGTGCAGTGACGTTGGCGACGGGCAGCCACCGGTAGTCCGTGACTTCCTCCGCTTGGAGGTGGATCTTCCGCTCGCCGAGGAGCCGGAAAGCGAACCGGAAGTCGTAGTGCTGGTGCGCCGGTTCGCCTTTATCGGGGTTGGCCGCGATGTCGTGTACGTCGATGTCGAGCGGGATGCCTTCGTAGCCCGCCAGTGGCACCACGGTGCTGTGCGGGATGCCGGCCTCCTCCTGGAGTTCGCGCAGGGCGGCACTGGGAAGAGCGGCGTCGTCAGGCTCGATGTGGCCACCCGGCACGAGGTCCTTCCCCAGGATCTTGTGGTGGATGTGCAGCACCTGGTCGTACCGGTCAATCACGATGGCGCCGCAGGTGATGTGGCCGTGGTAGGTCTTGCGGCTGGTCGGGTCCTCGGGATGCGAAAGGGCGTCCAGGAGAGGCGCGAGCCCTTTCCGCTCCTCGGGGTGGCGCCTGAGGTATGCCTCGGTGGTGTGGTGGATGTAGCTGCGGGACGGGGGGATATGGATCACCTGGCGAAGTGGTCGAGCCAGGCGCTGGCGATGGCCTGGCGGTCGTCTGCGGACATTTCGTGGAGGCTCGGGTCGTGCGCGCCCCGGCTGAGGGCGGACGTGGCGGCGAGTATCTCGGCTTGGACGAGGTGGATGTAGGTGCCGACGGCCGCGCCATGCAGGAAGTTGACGGCGTTGCCGTTGGCAAGCACGTAGAAGTAGTGGCCGGTCACGTCGTAGCGAGTCAGCTGGTCCCCAGTCGGGGTGCGTCGGTAGAGGTCGTCGAGCGCGTCGAGTTCGAGTTCGTCCTCGGAGGAAGTGACCGAGGCGACGTACGCGCCGTTCTGCAGGGCGGCAAAATCGCTCTGACGCAGGGCCAGGTTGCCGGTGGCGCACAGTACGAGGCCGGCCTCGCGGATCGCTTCCGTACAGGTGGCGGTGGTGCGGAAGCCCTGGGCGTGGGCTTGCACCTGCTTGACGGGATCGTTGTCGTAGACGACGACGCGCAGGTCGTGGGCTCGCAGGGTCTGGGCGATGCTGCGGCCGACCTTTCCGAATCCGATGACGCAGGCATCGCGGCTGGTGAGGATGTCGCCTCGGGTGCGGACCAGGGCGTCCGTGGAGAAGACGATGGATCGCCCGACGAGGTGGTCCTCGCAGTCCTTCAGCGGAGAGCGCGCCACCGAGAACACGGGGCAAGGCAGTTGGCCGAGCGCCTCGTACCGCTGGTGGCCGTTTTCGGTGTCCTCGAAGATTCCCAGGATGCGGCCGGAGAATTTGTCGACCAGGGTGTGGAGGCTGGGGGCGTAGTAGCCGCCGATGTCGAGGAGGATGACGTCGCGACCGGGCGCGGTGTCTTCGAGGTACTCCAGGGCGCTGGTCGGATCGGCAAACAGTTCACGGGTGAGGGCATGGACGGCGTGTGTGCGGCGGACCTCTGCCAGGGCCTCCGCGGTCACGGACTTCGGCTTGGGGAGAACGGCGGCGACGGTGGTCGTGCGAGCCATCGCGCGTAGGAACGCCGGGCGTTCGGGGAGCAGGTGCGTAATGATCAGTGAGGTGGTCTGACCAGCGGCGGGGAAGCGTTCGGTAATTCGTCGGAAGAAGGCGTCCAGCCGGGCCCTTTCTGGGCTCTCCACAGCAACTCCTCTCTGGTCGCCATGTGGTTAGGCGGCCTTTCGATACGCGGGCTGGGTCAGGGCTTGCATCTGTGCGCGCATGCCGGTGGGCAGGTCGACCGTCGGCTGCCAGCCGAGCACGGCCTGGGCACGGCGAGGGTCAGCGCGGGTGGTCAGTACGTCTCCGTTGCGGGCGTTGTCGGCGTGGATCTGGATTTCTCGGCCGGCAAGGCGGTTGGCGATGTTGATTACGTCGAGCAAGGAGGCGTTGGCTCCGCCGCCGACGTTGACGATGCCGGTGTCGATCGGGGCACCGGCGGCCGCGATGGTGGCCGCGACGGCGTCGTCGATGTACGTGAAGTCGCGGCGCTGGTGGCCGTCTCCGTACAGCCGCAGTGGCTGCCCGCTCATGGCGGCGCGGAGGGCGCGGTGGGTGAACATGTCGGGGCGCTGGCGGGGGCCGTAGACCGTGAAGTACCGCAGGGCGATGACGCTGGTGGGGCAGTCGGTTCGGGAGGCGTGGGCGAGGCAGAGCTGTTCCTCGGCGAGCTTGGTGACGGCGTACGGGGAGGCCGGGCGGGGGTGATCACCTTCGACGCTGGGGCCGCCGTTGGTGGGGCCGTAGACGCTGGAGGAGGAGGCTACGACGAGCCGGGGGACGTGCATGCGGGTGGCGGCGTCCATGAGCCGCTGAGTGGCGAGGATGTTGGAGTTGACGTACTCGCTGAACTGCGGTCCCCACGAGGGTCGTACGCCGGGAATGCCGGCCAGGTGGAAGATAACGTCTGCGTCGATGAGGAGCGGATCGATCGCGCAGGTGAGGAGGTCCGCAGTGATGTGCATGTAGCCAGGGAGACCGTGCAGCGCGGCCATGTTGGCGGCGGCCGTTTGATCTCTTGCGGGGTCGCGGCGATCGACGCCGATGACGGTGGTTCCTGTCTGGAGCAGGGCGTGGGCGAGGTGGGATCCGATGAAGCCGGACGCGCCGGTCACCAGCGCGCGCCGAGGGCTCGATGTGGTCGCGGCAGAGGGGCTGTCTGACACGGAACTCTCCAGAGGTGGGTTGGCGGGTGGGTGGTGGTCAGCTCAGTTGGGACAGGACGGTGCGGCCGTGGGCGCTCAGGAGGACGTCGTCCTGTTCGTGGCCGCGGACGAGCGCGGTGACGGCTTCGATGGCGCCGAAGCGCTCCAGGAGCCGTTGTTCGGTGTCCGTGGGGCGACTGCCGTATCCGGTGAAGAAGGCCTCGCGCAGTTGAGGGGCCGCCTGCCAGTGGCGGAATTCGAGGCGGGCGAAGTCCCTGAGGCGGGCGTCGCGTCGCATGTGCTCGAAGTCGAAGGTCCAGAACCCGTCTCCGACGCGCCAGTTCCTGGGTTGGTAGTCGAGGTGGCAGATGGCGCTGTCCATGCAGGTGCCGGCCAGCTCGTCCGCGGTCTGCAGGAGGAGGTGCCGCTCGCTTCCTGATAGGAGCTCCGCAAGATCGGCCCTGGCAACCCAGCTTCGGAGACGGCCTGCCAGCTCGTCTCCCATGTCTTCGGTGCTACGACGGTTCGTTGCGTGATGGAGAGTGCGAAGTGCAGCTCCGGCGTGGTGGTGCGCTCGTTCCTCCTCGGCCGAACCGGGTGGCAGTGCGTCGCCGCTCCGACCGGAGACCGCGGTCAGCAGGAGGGTGTGCGTCGAGTCCTGGCGGCCGACCAACTCAGGGGCCTGGTTGCGGAGATGGCGTCTCCACCGCAGGTAGGCGTGCGTCTCTTGGCCGTATCGCGCCTGGCTTCTGTGCTGCTTTGCGAAGTAGGTGTTGCCCCGGGTGTCGATGAGCTGCAGGAGGTGGGGCGGGAGCGTCCGGTCGGCGACGACGCTGACAGCTCCGATCGTCTGACACGCGAGTTGGATGCGCGGATCGCTGTGAGCCTCGCTCATGGCGTCGCTCCGGCCGCCAATGCGGCGAGATGGGCGGTGTCGTTGTGCCGGTCGAGCATCCAGCGGCGCTGGCCGAGCCGGTTGTGGTGGTGCTGCCAGCGGGTGACGGAGGCGTGGGAGACGGTGAAGCCGGCTTCCGTCATCGGCCCGAGTCCCAGCAGGAGGGCGTGTGCGGCGAGGACCGTTTCGCCGTGGGCGGCGAACAGGAGTCGGCCCCCCTCGTGGCGGGTGATGAGGTCGTGGAGGAACGCCTCGGCTCGCTGGAGGTAGCCGTTCCAGGTGTCGGATCCTGTGGCCCACGGTTGGTCTGGGTGAGCGTGCGGTCCGCCGTTGGCTGCGGTCTTCACGTAGTGCCAGGGCTTGCCGTCGGCCTCACCGTGAACCGGTCCATCGAGGCCGGGTTCAACAAGTGGCTCCAGGCCGAGAGCGTGTCCCAGGATGTGTGCGCTCTGTTGGAGGCGCAGGCGGGGGCCGGCGTAGAGCGCGGTGAAGGGCTGGCCTCGGTGCTCGGCGGCCAGCTGGGCTGCCGCCCGCTGGACCTGGAGGTACCCGAGGTGGGTGAGCCCGGTGCAGGTTGCGGGTCCGCCGACGCGGCCGTCGACGTTGCACCGGGCCTCGCCGTGGCGGACGAAGACGAGTTCTGTGGTGATCATGAGGTGCCTTGGAATTGTGGGCGCTGATGCAGCCAGCCGTAGCGGTAGCCGTGACGCCCGGCATAGGGCGCGGTCAGCACGGCATGCAGTGCGAGGAAATCGCCGAGGCGCTCTCGGCTTGTCGCCCCCAACTGGGCGTCGTGACGGGCAGCGGCATGGTTGTAGCTGTTCAGGGCCGCTTCGATATCGGGTGGCTCAATCGGGCCGTGCGTCATGATCAGCGTCGCGATCAACTTGGCCAGGTCGTATCCGAACGGCGCGAGGGTGAGGTCGTCCGTGTCGACGCAGAAGACCGTGCCGTCCTTGGTGATCAGGAAGTTCCGCGGGTTGCTGTCCTTGTAAAAGGCGGCAGGCCCTTCGGTGGAGCGCTCCAGCAGCGTCAGCATCGCGTGCAATGCGGCTGTGTCGGGCAGAAAGCCCTGCTCCAGCCGCTTGCTCAGGGCTACTTCCCGACAGGACCGGAAACCCGCGAGAAGGCTGCCGTCCCGAAATTCGTGCGACACGTCCAGCCGTGCTTCGTGCAGGTCGCTCGTCCAGGCAGCACCGTGCGCATCGCCCAGGAGCGCGGCCAGGGACCGCAAGTCCTCCTCCTGCGCATGACGACCGTCGATGTGCTCGAAGGTCAGACTGGCCGGCCCGATCACAGTTAGCGCCGGCTGCCGTAGTGGCTTCACGTGGGTGGCGAGCCACCCGTAGTTGTGGGCGGCAGCAGTCGCCTTCGCCGGGGTCTCGTAGTGCTTGGTGAAGTAGAAGGGGGTCACGTCCGACCTCCCGCCGACCGGGCCACGACATAGGTGATAACCGAGGTGCTGCTGATCGGCTTGTCCGGGTGCCACTCATGGAGCGCGGCGGCCAGGGCGCCCGGGTTGCCGTACAGGCCTGGTGCGAGGTCGTACTTGGGATTGGTGGCGAGGTACTCGGCGGCATGGTCGAGGCCGGAGAACTCGAAGCGATGCTCCTCGTGTTCGACCGTCACCACGTCCATGGCCGACTGCGCCAGATCGGCGAGGTTGCCTCCGTGCGCGGTGGCGTAAAGGCTCTCGTGCCGGTCGGCGTGCGGGTCGAGACCGGCGGCGGTGATGAGGGCGTCCATGTCGCTGTAGCTGTCGAGCGCCTTGGTGACCAGCACGGCGAGTCCGCCTGCGGCCAGGGTGCGGGCGATTTCCGCGATTGCCCGCCCGGGGGCTGGTGAGTGGTAGAGACAGAACGCCGCAACGGCCAGCTCACACGAGTCATCGGGCAGAGGTAGGTGGTGAAAGTCCCCTTGGAGGAACGCAAGTTGGGTTCCGGGGTAACGGCCGGCGCGGCTTCGGGCGGCATTCAGCAAGGCGGGAGAGGCATCGATACCCACGAGCCGCTGCGGCTTCAGCTGCTCGGCAATGACGCAGCTGCTGGTTCCGCGGCCGCATCCGATGTCCGCTACCAGGCCGGGAAGGCGATCGGACTCGGTTCGGTGTGCCTGGGCCAGCTGGACGATCGTCTCGGGGACGGGCCGTCCTGCGATCTTGGCCCGCATCAGTGCGCTGGAGCGGCGGGCCAGTCGGGCGGTTTTGCCGTATAGCTCGCCCTGGCGGCCGGGGTCGAGAAACGGGTTGTTGATCACGAGCCGCACCCCCGCTCGGGGCGCGGAACGATCAGATGTGCTTCGCGGCGACCTGCTGGAGCCAGCGTCGCGTGTGCTGGCGGCTGGTGAGGAGCACCACTTCGGCATGGCCGGCGGCGAATTCCTCGATCTTGGCCATGACCCGCGGTCGCATCTTGCGCCGGTACGTGGCGACGTAATTGATCACGCCCCAGGTGATGCGATTGTGCACACCGTTGCCCTTGTGCCCGGCGCCGTGCCGGAGCTGCCGGGAGAAGATCCCCCACAGTGCGGCCGGTGTCGAGACGTCCATCAGCACCACGGTGTCGCACGCTTCGAGCCGGATCTGCAGCGTGGAGTTGTAGTTGCCGTCGATGACCCACGTCGGCTGCGCGACCAGGCCGCGCTGCACCTCGGCGAACTTCTCCATGGGCAGGGCGTTCCACTCGTCGTCGTAGAACGCGGCGTCCAGGTGCGTCACCGGAGCATCCAGGATCTCGGCCAGTTTGCGGCCAAGATCCGACTTGCCGCTGCCTCCGCAGCCGACGATGGCAACCTTCTTCATGGTGCTCCAGCCTAGAGGTGTTCGGGTGCCCGGGCGGCTCGGCCGCCGGAACACATACGGATGGTCGGGGCTTGCTGGCCCGTACCAGGCGGTTCGTCACGCGGCTCCCTGCCTCGGCGACGCTGCGGCGGTAGCTACGGCCAGCACGGTCTCCAGCGCGTCGACCTGGTGGCTGAGGCGGAACAGCTCCAGTCGGCCGATGCACTCCGAGATCAGTTCGGCGTGCTGGTGGCTGCCAGCGATCTTCTGGAGGGCCTCGATCCGCTGGATCACTTGGTCGCCGGACCTGACCATCAGGTCCTCGGGGAGGAACCGCTCGACGTGCCGGATGCTGTCCGGCGCCAGCGGCAGGCATCCGGCGAGGACTGCCTCGAAGATCCGCTGGGTCATCTGTCCGACCGCGGCGTACCGCTCAGGCAGGAGCAGGATCGTAGCCAGTGTGCTGCTGTAGAGCCGGGAGACGGCGTTGAACGGGATTCGGCCGAGGAAGGTGACGTGTGGCCAGCGCGCGGTGTCGGTCCATTTGCCGCCCACCTGGTGCTCGAAGCGGGCGGCGGCTGGAGCGAAGAAGCCGTCGAATGCGTCGTCGCGGTCGTACTGGTTGCCGACGTAACCGAGCGGCGTCCTCCGGTCCTCGCTGGCCAGGGCGATGGGGTCGGCGCCGTCCAGGAGCGCGTCGGCCACGGGGAAGAGCAGACGGTGGGCACCCGCAGTGGGCGTGAGAGCGGCCTCGCACACCTCGACGTTCCGGGTCCGTCGCCAGATGCTGTCCTCGCGCAGTTGCCGGTCCTTGTCCCAGATCACCGTGGGGGTACGGCGGCGAACGGTGTAGTGCTGGAGCAGCTCTGCCTGGCGGTGGAGATCACAGGTGTGTCCTTGGGTGCCGCAGGCGGTGGTGTTGCGTCCTTCGATGGACCAGCGCCATTCGAGGAACAGCACGTCGATGTCCGGGATGCCGGCGTCGAAGGTGTATGCGCCGCCGAGGTCGTCTCCGGCTTCGAGGCGATCGCGGTCGGCCTGGAGAAACACGATGTCGTGGCCGCGACCGAGGAGCGCGTCGATCAGCGGCCGCCGGTGGCTGCGGCCTCCGTCGGGGGTGTCCATGACTCCGTTTCCGAGGAAGCCCCAGAAGCTGTATCCGATCTTCATTTGGTGATCCACCGCCCTTCGAGCAGCAGAGCATCGAGCCCGGAGTTCGCGAGGCAGTCCAACGCCATTTCCGGGGTGCCACAGATGGGTTTTCCCTTGACGTTGAGCGAGGTGTTGATCAAGACGGGCACTCCCGTACGGCGGGCGAACGCCTCCAGGACCTCATGCATGAACGGGTTCTGTGCCGCGGTGACGGTCTGGAGGCGGGCGGTTCCGTTGGCGTGGACGATCGCGGGGATGCGCTCACGGGCAGCGTCGGTCACCTGGGAGGCCATGGACATGTACGGGGCGTCCTGGCCGAGGGAGAAGAACTCCCGGGCGCGGGCGGAGGTGACCATGGGGGCGAAAGGGCGGAAGGGCTCGCGGAACTTCACCGTGGCGTTCAGGCGCTTGACCACCCCGGCTTCGAGGGGCGAGGCGAGGATCGAACGGTTCCCCAGGGCGCGGGGGCCGGCCTCGACGCGGCCTTGGAACAGCCCCACGATCATCCCGTGGGCCAGCTGGTCCGCGAGAAGCTCCGCGGCATCCGCGCCGAGGAGCTTCTGCTTCAGTCCGGGCCACGGGGTGAGGTCCAGCTCCGGTTCCGGGAAGGACGGGCCGAGGTAGCAGGTACGGGCGATTCCGGACAGCGGCCGTTGGCTGCCGCTGTCGGTGTGCACGGCGACCGCGGCGCCGATCGCCGTGCCTGCGTCGCCGGGGGCCGGCGGGATGAAGACCTCGTCGAAGATGCCGGCGTCGATGATCCGTCCGATGCTGACGCAGTTGGTGGCCACGCCACCGCCCACGCACAGCCGACGTGAACCGCTCAGGAGACGGGCTCGTCGCGCGAGATGCAGCATGATCTGCTCGGTGCGCTCCTGGAGGGCGGCGGCCAGGTCCTGGTGGATCTCCTGGACCGGCTCGTCCGGATGGCGCCGCGGGCAGGTCGCGGCGACGAACCGAGGGGAGGTGCGTGGGTAGCCGGAGGTGAGCACGCGGGGTGGGAAGTACGCCGGGTCGACGACGAAGCCGGTGGCTGTGGTGCGGACTGCGCGGGTGAAGATGGGTCGGAATCGAGCGGGGTCGCCGAGCGCTGCGAGGGCCATGACAGTGCCTTCTTCGTCGCCGCGGCGCCAGCCGAGGTGCTCGGTGACCGCTCCATACACGTAGCCCAGCGAAGCCGGGTCCGTGAGCGCCTCCATCATGCGGACCCGCGGGCGGGCGCCGCGGTGAGCGTGGGCGATGGTGGTGGTCTGGCGCTCGCCGAGGCTATCGACGACGAGAACAGCCGCCTCCTCCCAGCCCGACGCGGTGAACGCGGCCAGCTGATGCGCGCGGTGGTGCAGTACGGGGGTGACGCGGGCGTCGGGGAAGCCCTGCGCGAGGAGTTGCAGGCGACGCCGGGTACGCACGGCGACCTTGGCGAATCCTGCCGCACGCGGTATGGCTCGTGCGCGGGTCGTGCCCGACAAGACCATCCGCAGGGCTGCGGGCGCCTCGGCGAGGTAGCGGATCGGCTGGAAGTTGTACGCGACGGCATCGACGTCACCGGCCGTGATGCCGGCCTCCCCCAGCAGCCACCCGATGGCCTGACGCGGGTACTCACGGGTGTGCTTCTGCTGGGACAAGCGCTCCTCCTCGACGAAGCCCACCAGCTCGCCGTCGATGAGGAGAGCGGCAGCGGAGTCGTGGGTGAAGGAGCACACGCCCAGGACAACGGACGGAACGTGGTCCACGACGGTCGTCACCTCGTCCCCACCGGTGCGGAAGCCGGCGTGCCGCCAACGCGACGAGTCAGCTGGGCGTACCAGGCAGTCAGGGCCTCACCGAGCGGCCCGTCGATGGCGTCAGCGATACGCCACGCCTGCTCGCGCTGTCCGCCCTTCCACAGGCGGTAGCTGCGCATCGTCTCGGCCACGGCATCCCAACCCGGGTGCCCCGTCTCGCCACCGACTTCAACCCGGTCGAGGAGCTTCTCGAACCCCTCCCATGGCGTGGAAAGTTCAGGCATCAGCGGGCTCGCTGCCACCCCGGTCAGCGCATCAGCTTTCTCGATGTCGCGCTCGTAGATGTGGAGGGAACCGACGTGGTGGTGGTATTCACCCATGCTGGCGTCCAGCCATCCGGCGACCAGCTCGTGGAGCGTGGTGAAGAAGAACAGGTCGTACGGCATGCCGATCCATACGTCCTGGCCGCGCATCGTGGTCGACATGTGCAGTCGTCCGCCGCGCAGGTGGAAGCGGAAGCCGAGTGTGCACGGGACGTCTTTGTGGCCGGCGGTATCCCGCGCCGGGTCGTAGAGCTGGATGGTCGCTCGCCGGGAGTCGGGGTCGTCCTTGAGGATCTCCACGACGCGGTGGAGCTGGTCGACCTCCCCGCCCCAGTTCCGCATCCTGGGCCCATACGCACCGCGGAGAACGCCATCGTCGGCGTACTGCCGCAGTCGTCCGTTGTAGCCGAAGATCCACGGGGCGTCGGAGCCGGAAAGGTGCCAGACGGTCTCGGCCACCGCGAAGGCGGGGTTCACGATACGGGCGGGCGGCGCGTAGAGGAGCCGTGCACGGGGCTGGGTCAGGCACATGGTGAGGTCGAGGACCTCTCGGGTGGCCATCCCGCGCGGGCTGACCTTCTCTCCGCTCTTGGCCAACATCACGGCACAGGTGAAGAGTTCGGCGACGCTGTCGGCGGTCAGGTTCGTCATCGGATGGTGGCTCCCTCGCCCTCGGGCATGCCGGACTCGGCGCACTCGGGGTGGTGGTCGATTGGGTCGGTGCGCGAGATGCCGGCCTCGGCCTGGCGGACGATGAGCTGCGCGATGTCGTCCGCGCTGTGCCCTCGCCAGCGACAGACCGCATCGCGCGCTTCTCGCGGTACTCGGGCGCTCCCCCTGCTCACCAGGTCGAGCGCATCCGCGACATCGGCAGCCGTACGGCAGCGGTGCGCGATGGCGTGTTCTGCAAGGCCGAGCGTGCGGTCACCGGCGCGGTCCAGTTCGAGGAGAGGTACGTCGAGGAGTACGGCTTCGATGCCGCACGTGGAGGACACGCTCACCAAAGCGTCCGCACCCGCCAGGCAGCCGCGCGCTCCGACGGACAGGTCGGCCACGGCCACTGGCGGCTCTCCGTCCCGCCGCAGCAGGCGTTCGAAGAGGTGACCCCCTTGGGCTGGGTGCGGGGCAATGACCAGCCCCCAGAGTCCCTGGGCCTCCTTCAGGCCGTCGAGGATGATGTCCGCCTGAGCTTGGAGGCGCTCAGGACCGAACGGCTGGCAGGCCCACACCGCGATCCGCTCCGGACCGCGATCCGCTCCGAACAGTTTCTGGAGATAGCGACGCTGTGCTTCCTGTCCGAGGCCAGCAAGGGCATCGAAGCGCGGCTGCCCCAGGACGTGGATCGCCGCATCAGGGTGCCGAACCCATGCCCTTGCCGGGGCGACATCTCGGTCACCCATCACAACGATGTGACGGCTGTGGAGCGCGGGCCAAGCGACCGCACCTGGGATCCACGCCCCGTGCTGGACGTTCACGGTAGTGGCACCATGCCGCTCTGCGGCATGCGCACCGAGAGCCCCGAGCGGGCTGATGTCGTTGCTCAGCAGCACGGTGTGCGGGCGTACCGCATCGAGTAGCTCGTGAAGCCACTCCTCCACTCGCACTATGGATCGCCAGGACGGCTGGGTGCACCCAGCGCCCCCTTCCAGCAGCGCGGCCGCCAGACGCTCCAGCCGGTCCAACCGAACAGTGTGAACGCCGACTTGGACCGTGCCTTCGGTTCCGTCGGGGTCTTCGGTATCCAGACGCAGCCCGGGAACCGTGCCCGAGGCGGTGAGGGCCTTGGCGGGCGCTCGGCACAGGGTGATGGACTCGCCCGCGGGAGCAGAACAGCGCTCCATCGGGTCGGTGGCGAGGTCGACCAGCACGCTGGATCGGCCTTCGTCTGCGAGCTCTTCCAGCACCGGTAGCAGCGTCTGCGCATGCCGGGTTGACCAAGACAGCGCCACGATCTCTGCCGTGGGTGCGGCGGAAGCCGTAGGCGCACGTGCAAGTCGTCTGTCGGGGTGCAGCGTTGTGAGCTTGCGCAACCGGGCGGAGCGCGCCGGATTGTGCGGCGCCGGCGCACCAAGGGCGTACGCGACACCCGACCAGGTGACGGTATACGCGCGGTACTCTCGTGAGCTGCTGTCCCGCAGCCCGAGCAGTCCTTCGTACGGAGCAACGGTCACGAGCCCGGGGGTCTCAGCGAACTCGGGCCACGCGCTCAGCGCCAGAAGCTTGCGCACCAGCTGGGTGACCAGACGCCGTACGGGAACGTGCTGTACGTACAACCACGAGGCGCCGCCCGGAGTCTCGGCTCGTCGAGAGCTGTACGCCTCCAAGGCGGACATGATGTCCGCGACGTGCCGATCCGCCGCCGTTCTGTCGATAGGCAAAGCCTCAAGGTCCTGTGTGGTGATGCGGGCAGCTGTCGTGCACCGCAGGGACGCTTCCCCGACGAGCGCCCACACGGTCTGCTCCCCCACGAATGTGCGGACGAGGCCGAGGGCACTCCTGAGGCCGGACGCCGTCATCGGGATCGCGCTCCTTCGTCGCTGTTGAGGATGTGCCAGCTCCAGGCGAGGCTTACTCCGTGCGCGGCGTCGGAGGCGCCCATCTTGTCCAGCAACCGGCGGATGTGCTTCTTGGCGGTGTGGTGCGACATGAGTTGCGCATTCGCGACTTCTCTTGCACCCGCGCCCTGGGCGAGCAGCCTGAGCGTGGTCGTCTCCTCGTCAGAGATCTCCGGCCGCGCTGCCTCCACGCCCTTCGGCCGGGCTACGTGGCCTGCTCGGCACGCCATGTCGGCGAGGGCGGGGCGGCGGCTCCTGCCCAGCTTGGTTCGGATACTGCGGAGGTTGGTCTTGACGGTGTCCTCGGCCAAGCCGATGCGGGCCGCGATCTCGCTGTTCCCCAAGCCATCAGCGACGAGGCCCAGGATCTCGGATTCCCTTGGTGTCAAACGGACCAGCGGCACAGGCGGTGAGTGTGCGGGCATGACGGAAAGCTCCAGGATGTGATCGGGCGCGTGGAGTGGTGAGCGCTGGCTGCGGTCAGACGGCCGACGGCGTCGATGGCCAGCGCAGGAAGGCAAGGACCCGTTTGCCGGTGCCGTCCGGTTTGAGGCGTGAGGTCCAGGCGTCCGCCTCGGCGGCCACAAGGCACAGGCCCCGGCCATCGAGTGCGCCGGTCGGCCCCTCACGTGGCACCGGGAGCTGGCGGGAGTTGTCCTCCAGCTCGATCCCCACAACGGCGTTCTGGTAGGAGATCTTCAGTGTGATCTCCTCCGACAGGCCTTCAGGCTTGGTTCTTCCGTGGCAACGTGCGTTCGTGACGAGTTCGCTGACGATGAGCAGTACGCGATCGGCGAGAACGTCCAGGCTCCACTCGGCGAGCTTCGTCCGGGTGAATACCCGGGCCCGGCGGGGAGCCAGGTCGTCGGAGGACAGTGAGATGCTCGATTGCAGCTCGGCGTGCTCGATGACGGCTTCCAGGGCCAGGGCGGTGGTCTTCATGCCGGCCCCCTCACGCCATCCGCCGGACCCCATCAAGGACTCGGCTGCGGCCGCCGTGCCTGCCGGAGATCGGCCGGTCATTGAGCCGTCTCCCTCAGCACCAGCATCGCAGCAGCAGCTCGCTTCGCGACGGCGCGGGCCTGGGCGGAGGGGTGCTGCTCACGCTTGGCAGTGCTATGCGGATCCACGCCAGCACGGTGCCGAGCCTCAGCAACCGCCGCTTCCCCACGGAGAATGTTGAACGCGATCTGGTGGTTCGCCGTCATGGACATACCTCCCAAGGTCCTTGCCACGCCGAGGTCAGTTCGTCTCGGCAACGGCTGGCGGATCACGCTGCCACCAGGCGTGAGAGATCGCATATCGCCCGAGTGATAAGGGAATTGGGCTGCAATATGGCAATTGCAATGCCAGCATGAGCACCATGCGTCCGTATCGGTCGGCCGAGGTCGGGAGGGGCAGTGAGCGGTGAGCGACGTTGCCTGAAGTGCGGGTGTCGCCTCAGCCGCTACAACGCTGACGAACGGGAACTGTGTGGGGCGTGCGCACGAGCCGCGCCAACCTCAACCGCGCCCGAGCCACGCTCCGTTCCGGCCCGTATCTGGGCGGACCCCGGGATCCAAGAAGCCCTCCGGGAAATGGACTTCGGGCAGGTGAGCCGTCTCCTACGGCAACACGCCAAGTTGCGGCAAGACGACCTCGCCCGCCTCACCGGACTCAGCCAGGGCTACCTGTCCCAGCTCGAATCCGGAGCCAGACGTCTGACGCGTCTCGACAAAACCGAGGCGTTCCTGGACGCGCTGGATGTGCCGGTCGAGCTCCGTCCGCTCGCTTCCGGCAGTACGCCTGTGCACGAGGCGCCGCAGCCCGAGCGTGAGGAAGCCGATCATTTGCGCTCGCTTGCCACCGGAGCGGCGCAGTCCTCCAACGCGTTCGCTGAATTCATTTCGTCAAGCAACGTCAGCACAGACGAGCTGGAGCAGTTCGGATTCACGCTCGCCCGCATCGCCACCGACTACGTCCACGCACCGTTGCTCCCGCTGTTCACCGAGCTCGTCGCGGTACGGGATCAACTCTTCGACCGCCTGCAAGGCCGCCAGCGCCCCCAGCAGAGCCGCGAGCTGTTCATGCTCGCGGGGACGGCCTGCCTGCTGCTCGCGCACGCTTCACAGAACCTCGGCGAACAGCCATCAGCGCTGGCACAGATCCGTACCGCGCGCCTGTGCGCCGAGCAGGCGGACCACACCGGCCTGCGGGCGTGGGCTGCAGGCACGGCCGCACTGATCACCGAGTGGTCGCCACAGAATCGGATGTCGCTGAAGCTGACGGAACACGCCGCCCAGCTCGCCCCGGCAGGCGAGGCCCGTATCCGCGTCGCCGCGATCGAAGCCCGCGCGGCGGCCCGAATCGGCGATCACGAGCTGGCACTGGCCGCGATCGACCGGATGCGGCAGGCCAGGGAGGAGACACCGCTCCATGACGAGGTCGAGCAGTTCGGCGGTCTGCTGACCTTTCCCCTCGCGAAGCAGGATTACTACCTCGGCGGCACCTACACACTGCTCGGGAAGTACGAGGAGGCCCACCGGCACGCCACCGCCGCCATCGCCGCGTACCGCAGCGGCCCAAGAGAAGAACGCTCGTACGGGGACGAGGCTCTGGCCCATATCGACCTGATCACCGCCGGCATCCTCCAGGGAGACTCCGACGGGGCGACAACCGCCCTCCAACATGTCCTGGACCTGCCGCCGCAGATGCGCATCCGCCAGCTGGGCAGCGCCATGGATCGCCTCGGCAACCTCATGCGCCGAACCGACCTCAAAGGCGACCGGACCATCGGGCAGCTGGCGGACCTCATCCACGGCTACCAGGTCATCGACGGCACGGCCGCGCTACGGTCAGAGCGATGACCACGACATCTCTTACGCCCCAGGGTGCCGCTCAACGGGCCTGCACGGTCTGGGGGCTCTCGGCGCGCGGGCTCTCGCCCCTACGTACCCACGCCACCTCCGTCTATCTACTCCCCCACGCCGACGCTGTTGTCCGAGTAAGCCGGAACGAACAGCGTGACTCGATGCAACGAGCCATCGCCCTCACCCGGTGGCTGGCCGGCCACGGACTTGAGGTCACCGAGCCACTCGACGTATCGCAGCCCCTGGACGTCCACGGATACGCGATCACCGTGTGGCAGCACTACCCGCAGCCCGACGGCCCGCCTCCCGGCCCGGAGCACCTGGGCCATCTGCTCAGCCGGCTGCACCGGCTCCCCGAGCCCCCCATCGAGCTGCCCGCCTATCGCCCCCACCTGGCTCTGCGCCCCGTCGTCGAGTCCAGCACCACCCTCACGCCCAGCGACCGCGAGTGGATACTCGGCCGCTCCGACGAACTCCTGGACGCCTACGCGCACCTCGACTTCCCCCTCGGCCAGGGCTTGATCCACGGTGACGCCTACCCAGGCAACACCCTCTGGGACGGTTCCGCCGCCAGGCTCAGCGACTGGGACGAGGCAGCAATCGGCCCCCGCGAGACCGACCTCGCCAACACCTTCCAGGGCGTCCGCTTCGGTCGCACAACCGACCAGCTGCGCGCTTTCTCCTACGCATACGGCTACGACCTCACCGACTGGCCAGGGCTCCCGGTGCTCACCGAGCTACGGGACCTCCACACGCTCGGCTCCTTCATCCGCCGGGCCGACCTGGGTGACCTGGAGGCGGCTGCCCAGCTCGCCTTCCGGCTGGACACTCTGAAACGCGGCGACCGTACGAAGAGCTGGGTCGTCCACTGATCTGTGTGAGGGCCCAACGTCGTCATCTGCGCGACGCCGGTGGACAAGCAGCGCGTAGAGCACGCACCCGACAGCCCGCATCAATACCCGTCCTCCACGCCTCAGGGCCAGGGAAGACAGTGGATGGGTGATGATGCTGTGAGTCTGGACCTGAGCAACTACGAACTCCGCTGGCCAACCTCGCTATTCGTCTCTGAGGGCGAGCGCATACTCCGAACGGCCAGCGACGACCGCGCCTGGCAGGACCGCGCGATATGGCTCATGACGGAGGCGCTGGCCGGCACAACCGTCGTTGCGGACTTCAAGGAGGCGGACGACTGGCAAACCGATGCTTGGGCAACTGCCAGAAGCGCCGGGCCGGACAAGACCGCCTGGTTCGCTGAACTCATCAACCGTGCGTCCGAGCTCCGGCATTCGGTAGCGCCGCGGCCATACTGGCCGCAACGTCACGGCAGAGGGCTCTCCCATGACGGCACTGCCAGGCGAGTACCCGGCGCGACTTTGCACGGATCATCGACGAATTCGCCGACAACGGGTACCTGGTCGAGGTGTTCGGCGAGGAGTGCGCCGACGATCCCTGTGACCTGTCCGACCGCTCCGAGGTGATCGACAGACGCCTCGGCATCCCTGACCTGTGGCCCCTGGCACCGGAGTCATGGGACGAGGACACCTTCTACGGGCTGATCGAGGTGTTCCACGACCTGCGAGCACGCCCTGTCACGGCTGAAGAACTGGAAGATTCTGCGGGACTGCCGGCTCAAGGGCGACGGCGTTCACCTCTAGAGCAGGTCGTATAGATCCTCTTCGTACCCCTCTAGATCCTCGTCATCCCCCTCCGGAACTAGTCCATCGAATGCTCGCAGTAGTGGGTAGCCCACGTCTGGCTCGACTGCGGCGATATAGCATGCCCAGCCCAATAGCCGACGCCGATACATCCCCTCGTCCTCGCCACCGAACTCGGCCATATAGACCTCATAACCAAATTTCGATATCACGTGCAAGATCCATCGCATCTTGCGCTTTAGGTTGCGCGGAATCCGCGGCCCGTCCGAGTCTCCGACATACAAACCGGTAACGTATTGCGGACCACCGCGGCGCATGAAAGCGGTCTTGCGCGTGTTTACCGACCAGCCAGCGTCGTCGAGAATGCGAGCGATATCCGCCGAGTGGCGGTCAGTAACGTCGCCGGAGAATGTGAGATCGTCCACATAGCGCGTAAACGTCAGACCTTCCGACCGCGCATACTCGGCAAGCGAGCGGTCTGTGCCCAGGAAGGCCAAATTAGACAAGAGGGGCGACGTACTAAGTCCGATTGGCAGCTTGCCGCCGATAGTAACGAGACTGACAGCAAGTTCCGCAGCCTTCTCATCGTAGTCTTGCTCTCGCAATGAAGCCCTTATTGTTGCGGCACCAATGGACGGAAAGAAATCCTCAAGGTCCATGCGCAATACACACCTCTTCGCAAGGTGCTGACTGGCATTACTGATCGTGGAACGTCCGCGAACAAATCCGTGAACATGGTCGGGAGTTTCATACGAGAACCGGCCCGTAAAGCTCCGATGCAAATTCTTGCTAACGGCATTGAATGGCGACTTCAGCTCGAATACTTCTCGTATTCCGCCGTGCTTCTTGCGGTGCCTCCGCTGGACATAGAAACGCCCTTCACCTGCAGGCAGATGCGCGGATAGCCATTCCAGATTTTCAACCGATAAGCCAGCTTGCTCAGCCAGCTGATCAACCGAGAAAGACACTGGACCCCCTGCGGTGGCGCGTCAGGAGGTAGGGCCACACTCCCGTGCAAGGGCTATCATGCAACGCACGCGAACTCGCGCACAACGTTGACCGCGGCCCTACCTCAGGCGTGAGTGTATCACACATCAATGAAGGGGGTCCTTTCGACTGGAAATGCGACCAAGCTCGAACGAATAGAGCATGGAAACGGACGGTTCAATCTCGCGGAATGCTCTATAAGCGTAGTCTTTCGGGTTCTTGGTGCGGTCCTTTTGGAGCCATCTACTTACGTCGGCCATGACATAGTCGATGATGGCCGTAGACATGTAATCACGCTTAGCGACCATTGAAATATTCGGCCGTGGCAACGATGCATCTCTACCGGCCTTCTTGCGGGCCCGCCTGGCGACGGCATCGGGAAGTCGGCGAATGATCGACGCCATTTCTTCGCTCTGCTCTATGTAGCAAAGAAACTCGGGTTCATGGCGATGCCGAATCAGTAAATCACTCAACAACTTTACGTACATGAACTCGATTAGCTCGGATTCGGCATTACGGGGGAAACTCGTTCGATCAGTGACGACCATATACGCCCTGAAGAAGGTGGTCCGCATGAGCTCTCGAAATGGGACGGAGATCTCTGTCGGATCGTTCGAGCTGTGAAAACCGTCCTTGCGAAAATCTTCGAAGCTGCCAAATCCGGTCAAGCTGCGCCTCGCGACCAGGCGTTTGTACAGATCTTGAATTCTTTCCTCGATGTCTTCTGCATCGTCACCCAGCTCAACCGCGCCTACGATCAATGGCTGGGAAGCGTTTCCGTTTCCCGACTCGTCCATAAATAGCTTCACCGCAAGTAGCCTTTCATGAGGCATGCCGCAACGCCGCCAAGTCATCCGCGCCATCAGGCTAGAAGAGTAATGGTGTTCACCAGGCCATGCTCGGCGTTTCCCGGCTCCACAATCTGGCCCTCGCCGGATAACTCACACCCATACGGGACAACCTCTAGCGAGGTAGGCCCCTATGGCCGTCGACTCCCTGACCCGCGGCTTGATGGACCGGACATGCATCACAGAGCGCGCGCTCAGTGCCACCCCGAGGTGACCAACCATCAGAAAAGTCAGCATTGGGTCAGCATGAGGCTGACTAGAGGTGGTTACAGAAGACCAAACCCGCGACTCTCGGCGCCCCCTCCGAGCAGTTCCTGTGAGGCGCGGCAAGTCACCTAGATCAGCCACACCAGGTAGACATGGCCGCAATAAGAAGCGAATCGCTCAGTGGCACATAACACCTGGTCAGCGCACTCGCCCGCGTGCTTTGAGGGGCCCTGGCGGTAGCTCGGGCGCGGGCAGCCGGTCACCGTCGTAACCGTGCACCTCGCCGAAGCGGGAGCCGGACATCCAGTCCGAACGGGCCTCTGCGATATCCTCGTGGGACCGCCCCACGAAGTTCCACCACATGACGAGCTTCTCCTCGAAGGGTTCGCCGCCGAGCAGCATCAGGCTGCTGTCGGAGTCGGCGCGCAGGGGCAGTTCGCTGCGTCCGCAGCCGAGGTAGAGGAGGGCGCCGGGGGCCAGGCGGACCCCGTCGACCTCGCTCTCGCCGGAGATGGCCAGCGCCGCGTACTCGAAGTCGGGGTCGACCGGCAGACGGGCGTCCGTGCCGGCGGCGAGGGTGAGGTCGGCGCCGGCCAGCGGGGAGTAGGTGGTGCCGGGTGAGGTGGCGCCGTCCAGCTCGCCGAGGATGACGGTGGCGGAGAGTCCGCCGCCGCCGGTGATCACCGGCAGGTCGGTGTGGTGCTCGAAGGCCGGGGCGGTGTCACGGTGTTCACCGGGGAGCGCCACCCACAACTGGGCACCGTGCAGCAACGGGCCATGGCCGGGCGGCGACTCCTCGGAGTGCGCGATGGCCCGGCCCGAGGTCATCAGGCCCAGCTCCCGCGGCCGTACGGACTGGAGGCTGCCGAGGCTGTCGCGGTGCAGCACCTCCCCCTCGCGCAGCCAGCTGACGGTCTGGAGGCCCATGTGCGGATGCGGCGGCACCTGCATCCCGGGCTCACTGGCGATGTCGTCGGGGCCGTAGTGGTCGACGAAGCACCAGGCGCCGACCATCCGCCGGCCGAGGTTCGGCAGCAGTCTGCGGACGACGGTGCTCTCGCCGAGTGGTACCTGTTTGCCGGGCTGTACATCACGGACCGGACCCGTACGGCCGTTGCCGCCGCACGGATGGGGCGCGGGTCTGAGTTCAAGGTTGCTCATGGCGCCACGATAGGCACGGCCGGGGTACGGTCCGGGCAGGCACACGAGGTGCCCGGGGATGATGCCCCGTCACGCATACAGCTCGCGCAGCCGAACGGACAGGCAGGTCACACAGCCCTCCAGCTTCTCGAACTCGCTGATGTCCACACCGACCGGCTGATATCCCAGGTCGGCGAAGAGCTCGGCGCTCCGGGGCGCGGAGGCGGCCATCAGCAGCTTGCCGCCGCCGAGCAGCACGACATGGGAGCCGGACTCCTCGGCGACGGGCAGGAAGCGGGGGAACGCGGCCGGGTCGTCGACCAGGGGCGGGTGGCCGATGACGGTGCCGTCCGGGAGTGCGGTCACCGCGGACTTCAGATGCAGGACCCGGCTCACCGGTACGGCGACCACACGGGCGCCCAACGGCTCGAAGACGGCGCGGAGTTGGCGTACTCCGTCGGCATTGGTGCGGCCGCCGCGGCCGACGTAGAGGGTGTCGCCGACCTTCAGGACGTCGCCGCCGTCCAGTGTGCCGGGCGCCCGGATCTCGTTGACGGAGCAGCCGAGCGCCTCCACGGCCGCGCGGGCGGCGGGCACCTCGGCGCGTCGGGGGCCGGCGCCGGGGCGGGCGAGCAGCGCGACGTTGCGGAACACCACCATGGAGTCCTCGACGAAGACCGCGTCGGGGCAGTCGTCGGCGGGGTCGACCTCGGTGGTGTGCCAGCCGTGGTCGTGCAGCACCTGGACGTAGGCCTCCCACTGGCGCAGGGCGAGCGCGGGGTCGACGGGGCGCCGTTCGATATGGGTGACCAGGCCCTCGGCGAGGCGGGGGCCGGGACGGCGGACGAGCGCCTGCTTGCTGGGCATGCGGCTCCTTTCGGGCGTGGGCGCGGTGGCTGCGCTCAGGCGTCGGTGCGGTAGGTGGCGCGCAGGGCGTCCTCGACGGCGGCGAGGGCGGCACGGTGGTCCAGGCCGAGGCGCCGGGCGCGGCGGGCGTAGCTCTCGGCGGCCGCGGCGGCTTCCTTGTCCGCGGCCTCGCCGGCCGCCGCGATGAAGCTGCCGTTGCGGCCACGGGTCTCGATCACGCCGTCGGTCTCCAGGGCGCGGTAGGCCTTGGCGACGGTGTTGGCGGCCAGGCCGAGGTCTTCGGCCAGACCGCGGACGGTGGGGAGTTTGTAACCGACCGGCAGGCCGCCGTCCCTGGCCTGGTCCGCGATCTGGGTGCGTACCTGCTCGAACGGCGCTGCATCCGCGGCCGGATCGATGGTGATGGTCAAGGTCTGCGGGGACACGGTGGCGCTCCTGGTGCTGGTGGTGGGGCGGGCGGATGCACGACGACCCGCTCCCGGAGGGTCGTCCCCGGGGATGCGTGACGTACTCGTACCCGTCGGTGCGCGGTTTTGTCGCACCCATTGTGCGTCAGGAGCGTCCACCGTGCCGGGAGGTCCCCCGCGTCGGGGATCTCGCCCCGCGGGAGCTCGCCGTCGCGTGGCCGGCCGCGAACCGTCCGGAGACACCCGCGCCTCTCACCCCGCTCACGCGAAAAAGAGCGGCACAACGGCCTACCGGCGCGTACCGTCCGCCGTCATGACGCTTACCGTGCGCGACTTCCGCCCCGCCGATGCCAAGGCCGTCGCCGACCTCAGACGGGCCGTGGTGCCGTACCGGCTCGCCACCCCGCAGGGCATCGCCTGGGAGGTTTCCACCGCCCCCGCGGCGCAGTGTCTGCGGCTGTTCGTCGCCGAGCTGGACGGCAGGGTCGTCGGCGCAGTCCAGGCTGCGGTGCTGCACGACGCCGACGTCCCCGGCCAGGCCGCGGCCACCCCTGAGGTCCGTCCCGGGCACCGCGGCCGGGGTGTGGGCCATGCCCTGCTGATGTCGGCCGAGGAGCATCTCGTCGCGGCCGGCGCCGAACGGCTCTTCGCCTGGGCGGTGGACGAGCCCGGCGTAACGGGCTTCGCAGAAGGCCACGGCTACCGCCGCACCCGCCGGGCCCGCTACCTGCGCCTCGACCTCACGGCCGGAGACCTGCCGCCGCTCCCCTCCGCCCTCCCCTCCGGCGTCCGGCTGCACACCGGCGCGGACTTCGAGGCCGACCCGCACCCGCTGTACGCGGCGGACGCGGAGGTGACCGCGGACGAGCCGGGCGATGTCACCTGCGACGCCATGGCCTACGACGACTGGCTGCTGCACACCTGGGAACACCCCCACATCGACCTGGACCTGACCTCGGTGGTGACCGTCGACGGGGAGATCGCCGCCTTCGCACTGGCCGCCACCGACGGCCGCACCGGCTACTCCTCGGCCATGACCGGCACCCGCCGCGCCTTCCGCGGCCAGGGCCTGGCCCGGCTGGCCAAGACCGCCTCCCTCCGCCGGGCCCGCGACGCGGGCTGCACCGAGGCCTTCACCCACAACGACGCCGACAACGTCCCGATGCTCGCCGTCAACCACGCCTTCGGCTACCGGCCGTTCGCCGGGGCATGGCGGTATGTGCGGGAGGTGGCCCGGGGCTGACGCGCCACCGGCACCGGCCCGTTCACCCGCTCGGCCACGCCCCGTCCAGGGTGACCGCGCGCGAGGGCGCCGACGGGTCATGGGCGACGGCGTCGCCGGGCCGGTGCCAGTGGAGCAGGAAGCGGTGTCCCGCCCGCAGTCCGTCCAGGCCGGCGCGGCAGTACGCGACCATGTCGTCCGGCAGCGCATCCAGCCGGAACCACGCCAACTCGGCGCACTTGTCCGGCTCGCGGTTCCACGGTTCGCCGCCCGCCCCGTACGCCGCCTCGAAGAACCAGCCGATCCGGGGCTGCGCCGGGGGCGGGGCGCAGTGCTGCATGACGAGCGCGACCTTCAGGTCCTCGGGCGCCAGTCGCAGCCCGATCTCCTCCGCGGCCTCCCGGATCATGGCCTCCCTGACGTCCTCACCGTCCTCCGCATGGCCCGAGGGGGCGTGCAGCAGACCGTCCGCATAGCCCGTACCGGCCCGGCGGGCGAGCAGCACCTCCTCGCCGCGGCGCAGGACGAGGTGGACGTCGACCACTTCGGTGTGCCGGCGCGGGAGCTCGGCGATCAGCACATACCGCTCGTCGGTCACCTCCTTGCCCCACAGCGCCGGATCGCCGGAGAGGCTCTCCACGTATGTCCGCGCCGCCAACGGCTCGACCTGGGCGGTGAGTTCGGCGGCCGGGATGCCGACCGGCTCGGCCTCCCCCCAGCGGCCCTCGACCAGCACCAGCCGGCCGCCGGGCGTGAGCAGCCCGGCCCACCGGCGCAGCGCGGCCACCGGATCGGGCAGCGCCCACAGGACATGGCGCACCAGGACGACATCGAACCGCTGCTCCCCCACGGGCGGTTCGGCGGCGTCACCGACCATGAACGCGGCGTCCCGGCCCGCGAGCTTGGCGCGGGCCCGCGCGATCATGCGCGGGGAACGGTCGACGCCCGTGACCCGGTGGCCCCGCTCGGCGGCGAGCAGGGCCAGGCTTCCCGTGCCGCAGCCCAGGTCGAGGACGGTGGCGGGCCCGGACGGGAGCCAGGCACGCAGCCGGACGGCCCAGGCGGAGCGGACCGCGGGGTCGCGCAAACCGTGATCGGGCTCGTCGTCGAAGGAGTCGGCGGCCGCTTCCCAGTAGGCGGCGTCGGCGGTCGGCAGGGTCGATTCCCCTTGGGCGGCAGGGGGGTTGACAGGTCCGGTGGAGGGCTGAGAGGCCGGGTCGGCGGGCGCATCGGTGCTCATGTGCCGATGGTGCCAGCGACCACTGACAACGGCGGGCGGAGGCCTTGCGGACGCGTGCCGAACGGCCCCGCCACGGCTGCCGTGAAGGGCGCCCGGACAGGGTGAGGGAGTACCGTTGTAGGGCCGGTCCGGAGCGATGGCGCCGCCGCGAGAAGAGCGCGTGCCCGCATGGTGGACCGGCACGGAACCGGTCAGATGAGTGCCTCACAGAGCAGCCGTTTCTCCGGAGACGGGGTCTTCGACCTCACACGGACGGCCGTGGTGATGGCCGATCGTGCGGGGGTGACGCAGGGCTGGACCCGGGGCGCGGAGCGGCTCCTCGGCTATCCGGTCTCCGAGGCCGTCGGCAGGCCCCTGGCGGACCTCTTCGCCGGGGTGGGCGCCGGGCCCGAGCAGGACGGCAGGTGGCAGACCCGGCTGGCGTCCGCGGACGGCTGGAGCGGGCTGGAGGCCGTACGGCACAAGGACGGGCACCGCCTCGACCTGGAGTTCCGCGTCCTGCCCCTCCTGGATGCCCGGAAGGACTCCGCACGTCTCGTGCTTGCCGCGGAGATGGCGCGGACGCCCTGGTCGGGGGCGAGCCGCTCGTTCCTGGAGGGCATTCTCGGCATGTCGCCGATCGGTGTGGCCATGGTGAACGCCGATCTCCAGTTCGTGTGGCTGAACGACGCCCTGGAGGAGATGGGCGGTACCACCCGTGCGCAGCGCCTCGGGCAGCGCCTGGCGGACATCCAGCCGGGCCTGGACGGGGAGTCCATCGAGGCGGAGATGCGCCGGGTGCTGAGCACCGGCATCCCCTCGGTCGGCTACGAATACCTGGGGCGCCCGCAGTCCGATCCGCAACGGGAGCACGCCTACTCCACATCGTTCTTCCGTCTGGAGGACGAAGCCGGTCAGGTGCTCGGCGTCTGCTACATGGTCCTCGACGTCACGGAAAGTTACCGGGCGCGGCAGCGGATGGCGCTGCTGAACAAGGCCGGCGAACGCATCGGCAGCTCGCTGGATGTCTTGCGGACCGCGCAGGAGCTCGCCGACGCGGCGGTTCCGGATCTTGCCGACTTCGTCACCGTCGATCTGCTCGATGCGCTGCTCACCAGGGAGGACGCGGCGCCCGGCCCGCTCGATGCGGCGGACCTGCTCACCATGCGCCGGGCCGGAGCACAGTCCGTCCGCGAGGGCTGCCCCGAGGCCGTGGTCGCCATCGGGGAAGCGGCCGCCTATCCCCCGTCGGCGCCCGTCGTGCGGAGCCTCACCAAGGGCGACTCCACGCTGCTCCAGACGCTGGACCTCGCCGAGGGTGACCGGTCGGCCGATGACCCGTTCCGGGCGGCGCACCTGCAAGGACTGGGCTTTCATTCGCTGATGGTGGTGCCGCTCCGGGCACGGGGCGTCTTCCTGGGAGCGGCCGCGTTCGCCCGCCGGCAGCCCATCGGACCGTTCCAGCCCGACGACCTGGTGCTCGCCGAGGAATTCGTCGCCCGCGCCGCGATCTCCATCGACAACGCCCGCCGGTACACCCGCGAGCACACCGCGGCCCTCACCCTCCAGCACAGCCTGCTGCCGCGCGATCTGCCCGAGCAGTGCGCGGTGGAAGCCGCCTACCGCTATCTGCCGGCCGACTCCCTCAGCGGGGTCGGCGGTGACTGGTTCGACGTGATCCCGCTGTCCGGAGCACGGGTCGCGCTGGTGGTCGGCGATGTGGTCGGCCACGGCGTGCATGCCGCGGCCACGATGGGGCGGCTGCGCGCGGCGGTACAGGCGCTCGCGGACCTGGACCTGTCCCCGGAGGAGGTGCTGGCGCATCTGGACGACATGCTCAACCGCGTCGCCCACGACACGAACACCGACGACGGGTCCATCGGGGCCACCTGCCTCTACGCCGTCTACGACCCCGTCAGCTGCTCCTGCGCCCTGGCCCGCGCCGGTCACCCCGCTCCGCTGCTCGTCAGCCCCGAGGGCACCGGCCGGCTTCTGGAGCTGCCGACCGGCCCGCCGCTGGGGCTGGGCGGGATGCCCTTCGAATCCGTCGAACTGCCGCTGCCGGAAGGGAGTCTGCTGGCCCTGTACACCAACGGACTGCTGCTGGGGAAGGCCCTCGATCTCGACGGGGGGATCACCAGGCTGCGCGACGCGCTGGCCGATCCGCAGGCTCCTCTGGAGGACATCTGCGAGACGGTGATCGGCGGTCTGCCGGGCGGGCGGCCGGTCGACGATGTGGCGCTGCTGCTGGCACGTACCCGGGCCCTGCCCCGTACCCGGCTGGCCGCTTGGGAGATCGCCGCCGACCCGTCCGCGGTCGGCGAGGCCCGCAGGACCGCTGCCGGACAGCTGAGGGAGTGGGGGCTGGACGAACTCGCCTTCTCCGCCGAGCTGATCGTCAGCGAACTGGTCACCAATGCCCTCCGGCACGCCTCCGCACCGATCGGCCTGCGGATGATCCGGGCCCGCGAGCTGATCTGCGAGGTCTCGGACGCCAGCAGCACCTCCCCGCACCTCCGCCACGCACGGACCACCGACGAGGGAGGCCGCGGCCTGTTCCTCATCGCCCGCTACGCCGAGCGGTGGGGCACCCGCTACACCGCCGAGGGAAAAATCATCTGGGCCGAACTCCCCCTCGGCCCCACCACCGGCCCCGAACCGGCGAACGACCTGGACACACTCCTCGAACACCTCGAGGACCAGGGGGACTTCACGGGGGCATAGCGCCTGCCGACCCTGATCCGCCGGACCGGCCCCAGGCGTCGTCACATGTCCGGCCGCTGGGGAACGGGCCTGTGCTGCGGGTGCTCGCCGCGCCGGCCCTCCGCACCGGCGATGGTCTCGCGCAGCACCTCGCGGGCCGCGGCGAGCTCGGCGGACCGGCGGTCGAGGGCGCGCAGTTGGCCGCGGAGCGCGTCGAGCACGCCGGGGCAGGGCTGCACCGCGACCGTGCCGGTGGTGCAGGGCAGCACCTGGCGGATGATGCGGGTGGGCAGCCCGGCCGCGAGGAGAGCGCGGATGCGCCGTACGGCGGCGGCGTCGGACTCGGTGTAGGCGCGATAGCCGTTGGGCAGCCGCTCGGGCCGCAGCAGCCCCGCCCGCTCGTAGTAGCGCAGCAGCCGCTCACTGGTCCCGGTCCGCTCGGCCAACTCCCCGATCAGCAAGGCCTGCCCCTCTCGCTTGACCTTCCCATGGTGTCAGGGATCAACACTGGCCCCCGCTGCCCGCATTCCGCCGGCGGCCCGCACCACCGGAAGGCGCACATGATCATCGATGCCCACAGCCATGTCCACGACCCGCTCGACGCCCATCTGTCCGTGCTGGACGACGCGGGCGTGGACCGTACGGTCCTCTTCCCCACCCGCCCACACCCGGAACGAGCGACGGACCTGGCCTCCCTCCGCCACGAGATGAGCGTGCTGGACCGCGCGCTGGCGGGCCGGACCGACGGCGGTACTTACGCAATCGACGACGGCTACGCCAGGGCGGAGCGGGAGCTGCACGAGGCCCTCGCCGCCCACCCCGACCGCTTCCTGGGCTTCGGCTCCGTCCCCCTGGGCCGTTCCGCCGCCGAGACCGCCGCCGCGGTGGCGCACGCAGTGGCAGGCCGCGGACTGCACGGCATCGGGGAGCTCACCCCGCCCCCGGACCAGGCGGCCCTGGTCGAGCCGGTGCTCCGGGCGGCGCGCGACCATGCCGGCCTCCCGGTGGTCGTCCACGGCTACGCTCCCACGACCGCAGCGGACCTGCGCACCCTGGCCGGCCTGGCTGCCCGCTACCCGAGGGTGCCGCTCGTGATCAGCCAACTGGCCGGAACCCACTGGATGGAGGCGATCGAGCTGGCCCGTGCCACGCCGAACATCTACCTGGAACTGTCGACAGCTCACATCATCTTCGCCGTCCGCCTGGCCGTCCGCGAACTCCCCACTCGTACCCTCTTCGGCTCGGACGCCCCCTACGGCGACCCCCTTCTGTCCCGCGCCACAGTGGAACGGGTCACGCCACCCGGCGAGGTCCGCGCGCGGGTGCTGGGCGGGAATCTGGCGGAGCTGCTGGGCTTGGGATGACACAGGAAGGCGGGTGCCGCCTTCGCACCGGCCTTGGACGAGAGACTTCCCTGCGGCCTGCCGGGCGCCGCAACGAAGCGGTCGGGGAGCCGAGCAGGGAGCCACGGAGGCACATCCCCGCGGACCGACGCGGGCAGTCACGGACAACTGGCGGAGCCCCCGGCCCCCGATGCCCCTTTCCTCCCCGCCTTCCTGTGCCCCCGCTTAGCCGCTCCTTAAGCCCGCCATAAAGATCCTCCGGAACGGCCTTCGAGCGTCAAATGCGCTGTTCAGCGGGGCTAGCGTGCTTCTCGTCAGGCGGCGCTGCGGGCCGTTGGCGCCGCTCACGGGGGGACGGCGCCGTGGTCTGCGTCCGGCCCCCCACCACTGCGCTTCCTCGTGCTCTCGCTCGACACAACTGATGAAGGAGACCCCCACGATGAGCGTTCGTCGTAAAGCCACCGGGATCGCGCTGACCGGCATCGCGCCGCTCGCGCTCACCGTGCTCACCGCGAGCCCGGCCGCCGCGCACGGTTCGATGACGGACCCGGTCAGCCGGGTCTCGGCCTGCTTCGCCGAGGGGCCGGAGAGCCCGAAGTCCGCGGCGTGCAAGGCGGCCGTGCAGGCCGGTGGCACCCAGGCGCTCTACGACTGGAACGGCGTACGGGACGGCAACGCGGGAGGGCAGTCCAAAACACGCATCCCGGACGGCAAGTTGTGCAGTGCCAACAGCGCGGAGTACAAGGGCCTGGACCTGCCCCGGGGCGACTGGCCCTCGTCCACGATGCGGGCGGGCCGCCACACCTTCCACTACAAGGCCACGGCGCCCCACCGGGGGTCCTTCGAGCTGTACCTCACCAAGAGCAGCTACAACCCGGCCAAGCCGCTGAAGTGGTCCGACCTGGAGTCGAAGCCGTTCGCGAAGGTCACCGATCCGAAGCTGACCAACGGGGAGTACGTCTTCGACGGGAAGGTGCCGGCACGGTCCGGGCGCCATCTGATCTACAGCATCTGGCAGCGGTCGGACAGCCCGGAGGCGTTCTACACCTGCTCGGACGTGGTCTTCGGGAAGGACAGCGGCGGGACCGCCGCGAAGCCCGCGCCCACCGCCTCCGCGCCGAGCGCCACCCAGCTCTCGGCGGCCGCCGGCAAGTCGTCGATCGGTACGGGCCGGCACGAGCACACGGAGAGCGGGACGGACCGGCACGAGCACACGGAGAGCGGGACCGGCACGCACACCGATGCGGTGACGCCGGCGGGCGCCGACGCCCCTGCGCCGGGCGGCAGTTCGAAGGCCGAGGGCAACGCCGCGCGGGCCCAGGGCGGCGGCACGCCCGCCGGCGGCCGGCGGCTGGCGGAGACCGGTGGTGACAGCTCCACCGCCCCGCTGGCCATCGGCGGCGCCGCCGTCCTGGCCGTGGGTGCCGGGGTGCTGTTCGCCACCACCCGCCGCAAGGCCGCCCGGCACCACGGCTGAGTCCTCCGCCCCCGCCGTCCGGGAACCGACGCCGCCCCCTTTTCTTCACCTCGGGGGCGGCGTCGCCCTGTTATGGGCCGTTCGGCGGCAACGGCTCGATGATGTCGTTGGCGACGTGCTGGTAGATGACCGAGCTGCGGCAGTCGACGACCTCGCGGCGCTTGAAGACCTGGTCCATGAGGAGCGCATGCAGCCGGTCGACGTCCGGGACGGCGACATGGACCAGGAAGTCGTCACCGCCCGCGACGACATAGACGTTGAGCACCTCCGGCAACGAGGTCAAGAACGCCTTGAACCACTCGATGACCTCGCGGTTCATCGGACGGATCCGGATCGTGAGCAACGCCTGTACGGGGCGGTTGAGGGCGCGCAGATCGACCGTGGCCCGGAAGCCGGTGAGCACGCCGCGGGCGCGCAGCGCGCGGACCCGCTCCAGACAGGTGGAGGGCGCGATGTTGAGTCTGCCGGCCAGCTCGCGATTGGTCTGCCGTGCATCGCGCTGCAGTTCGCGGACAATCGCCGAATCAATGTCGTCCATGGACTCCATGGTGCCGTGCCAACCGAATTTCGTTCGGCCGGAGCCCCATTTGATCATTTGCACGGTTACCTTCTGCGACTGTGACCGTACAAGAAACATCCCTTCCCGCTTCCGAACGTCCGGATGTACGGCGGCTGGGCATCGGCAGCGGTACCGCGCTGTGCGCCGGCGCGGTGCTCGGCCCCGGTGTCCTGGCCCTGCCGTCCCTGGCCGCCGACGCGGCCGGACCCGCCTCGCTCGTGGCCTGGGTGGTGCTGCTGGCCCTGTGCGTGCCGGTGGCCACCGCCTTCGCGGCGCTCGGCGCGCGGTTCCCCGACGGCGGGGGCGTGGCCACGTATGTGCACCGGGCGATCGGGCCGCGGGCGGCGGCCGTGGTGGGGTGGTGGTTCTACGGAGCGGTGCCGATCGGTGTGGTCTCGGCGGCCTGGATCGGCGGGAAGTACGTGGCCGATGCGGCCGGTTGGGGCGGCACGGGCGCGGCGGCCGTGGCCGGGGCGGTGCTGGCGGGGTCACTGGCCTCGAACGCGGTGGGGCTGCGACTGTCGGGCCGGGTGCAGCTGCTGTTCGGCGGACTGCTGGCGGCGGTGCTGCTGTGCACGGTGCTGGCCGCCGCCCCGCAGGTATCCGCCCGCCACTTCACACCGTTCCTGCCCGGCGGCTGGTCCTCGGTGGGGTCGGCGGCCTCGGTGCTGTTCTTCGCGTTCGCGGGCTGGGAGGCGGCCAGCCATCTGTCGGGCGAGTTCGCCGATCCCGGACGGGATCTGCCGCGGGTGACGCGCCGTACGCTCGCCGTCATCACCGTGCTCTACCTGGGGCTCGCGGTGGTCACGATCGGTGCGCTGGGGCCGGCCGCGGCCGCCACCGACACCCCGCTGACCGAGCTGCTCGCCCGGAGCGTGGGCGGCGCGGCGCGCCCCGTGGCTGCCGCGGCGGCGCTCTTCCTCACCTTCGGCGCGGTCAACTCGTATCTGGCCGGGGCGTCCCGGCTCGGTGCGGCGCTCGGCCGGGACGGGGCGGCGCCACGACTGCTGGCCGAGGGCGGCGCGCCGGGCGAGGTGCCGCGGCGGTCGCTGGCGGTGCTGGGCGGGGCGGCCGTTCTCGTCGGCGCGGCGGCCGGGTTCGGCGGCGCCGATCTGGACGTCCTGATGAGGGCCACCGCCACCTGTCTGGCGGCGGTGACCCTCGCCGGCCTGGCCGCCGCACTGGTGCTGCTGCCGCGCCGCACTCCCCTGTGGTGCGGCGTGTGCGCAAGCACGCTGCTGACGGCGGCGGTGCTGGCCTTCTCCGGATGGCTGCTGCTGATCCCCGCGGGTCTGGCGGGCGCCGCGTTCTGCTTTCTGACGCTGCGCCGGGGGATCCGCCGGGACCGCGTCAGCCGATGAGGCGGCGCAGCAGCCGGACGTAGCGGCTCCAGCGGGCGGGCCGGGCGACGGTGCCCGTACAGGCGTGTTCGGCGCGGTCCAGGCCGTCCTCCAGGACCGCGTCGTGCAGGTGCCGGAAGGCCAGCGGCCAGCTGAGCCGGGCCGGGCCGCGGGCGTGCATGGCGAGGGTGTGGCGCAGCAGGGTGCGGTCCGGGCCGACCGGGTGGACGGTGAATTCGTGGAAGCCGTGGAAGCCGCGTGGTCCGCTGAAGGTGAAGCGCACCCATTGGCCCGGGACGTGGGCCGCCACGGTGTAACGGACCGGGCCGTGGCCGCCGGCCGCGCCCGGTGCCAGCGGGCCGTCGAGCAGCATGGGAGGCCAGTCGCGACCCGGCCAGAGCCGGTCGGTGTCGCCGGACAGGCCGTCGAGCAGCAGGCCCACCTCGGCCCGAGGCGCCGGAAGCACCCTCTCGTGCACGTTGTAGACGCCCATCGCGCCCCTTTCCGTACCTGGTCCGCACCTCTTCCAGGAAGGTTCTAGAGGCGCTTCTCCAATATAGTGGAGAGTACCCTCTAGAACATGGCCAGGCCACCCCGTTTCGATACGCCGCAGCTCCTCGACGCCGCCGTCCGGCTGGCAGCCGAGGCCGGGCCCTCGGGCGTCACCATGTCCGCGGTCGCGGCGGCCGTCGGCGCCCCCAGCGGCTCGCTCTACCACCGCTTCACGGGCCGTTCGGCGCTGCTCGCCGAGGTATGGCTGCGGACCGTCGAGGGCTTCCAGGAGGGCTACTTCGAGGCCCTTGAATCAAGGGACGACCCTCGCGCCGGCGGGCGGGCGGCCGCCCGGCACATCGTGTCGTGGAGCCGCACACACCCGGCGGAGGCCGCGCTGCTCCTCTACGGGGCGCAGGAGTTCGGGCGGGACGACTGGTCCGACGAGCATCTGCTCCGCGCGGAGGAGGGGAACATGCAGGTCCGGGCGGCCGTGGCGGCGCTCGCGGGGGCACTGGGGATGCACGGCAGGCCGGGCCTGGACCGGGTGACACTCGCCGTCATCGATCTCCCGCTGTCCGTGGTGCGCCGCCACCTGCGCGGCGGAACGCCGCTGCCCGCACACGCCGAGGACCTGGCGGAGCGGTGCACCGACGCACTGCTGGCCGGCGACTGACGGCGACGACGGAGACGAGAACCGCGGACGGCGCGGCCAGGACCGTACGACAGGGCCGGCCCGATACGGAGCGCGGTCCGGCCCCCGCACGGGCGGTGGGCCGGACCGGCTCCCGGTCAGCGCGACGCGCAGGTGGTCGGGGTGGCGTGGGCCGGGTCGAGGGCGTTGGCCGTCTCGTGGAAGGCGAGGCGGTCGACGATGCCGATGGCCACATGCTCGGAGTAGTCGGCGGAACACAGGTCCTGGAGCACGACGTTGCGCACATCGGGGCCGTCGAGGAAGGCGGTCCGGTAGGGGGTGACGACCTCGTCGTACTTGGTCGCGATCACGGTGTAGTGCACTCCGGGGACGGTGTCGCCACCCTCGTTGAGACGGTTGAGGACCTCCGAGCCGGCGATCTGGTCGGACAGGCCCGGGGTCAGCTTGTCGAGGTACTGCTTGGCGCCGGGGAAGTAGGGCAGCAGACGGGTCAGACCGTTCAGATCGGTACCGTGATTGTCGGGGGCCAGCCCGACCAGCGCGTTCACCTTGTCCGCGCCGCCGTGGAACTTCATGTACACCCGCGGCATCATGCCGCCCTGCGAGTGGCCGACGAGATCGACCTTCGAGGTGCCGGTGGCGGCCAGCACCCGGTCGACGTAGGCGGCGAGCTGCTGGGCGGAGGCGTCGACCGGCCCCAGCCCGTGGAAGAACGGGACGCCGGGCAACTGCCCGTAGTCCAGGGAGAAGACGCAGTAACCGCGGGCCACCAGGTAGGGCGCGAGGCCCAGCCAGTTGTCGATGGCGTTGCCCAGGGTGCCGTGCACCAGGACCACCGGCCGCGGGTGGTCGGCGGAGGGCTTGCAGGAGTAGTTGTTCCAGCCGCTGCGGACGGTGGGGGCGTCGGCAGCTGCGGGCGCGGTGGTGGTGACACCGAGGGCCAGGGCGAGGGCGGGAAGCAGGGTGAGCGTTCTGGACCAGGGCAGCTTCATACGATGCTCCTTGCGGGGTGAGGGGGACTCCGAAGTGCTCGGTGAGCCGTTCACCTGCGATCCGGATCGCAAGGGCCAACGCAGTTGACTGGCAAGTAAGTTACGGCTGGGTAAGCACGGTGTACCAGCGGTGCGACGGTGAAGGAAACCGCACATGACCCTCACCGGACGTCCGGGGTGCAGAGCGCCGTTTGTGTGCCTGCGCCCTGTTCCGTACGTCGTGACCGCTTCGGTTGCCGGAGCGGTCCCGTATCGTCGACAACGCCTTGACCAGTGGCATAAGACATGAGACGTAACAGGAGGGGGATACCGATGGAGACGGCAGGGGCAGCGGATCCGGCCGGCATCGTGGAGGTCTCGTCGGAGGCGGAGCTGCGCGAGCTGATCGGCGAGCCCAGCTCCCACGCGGCGCACAAGACCCGCCGCCGGCTGCACGACCTCGACCGGCAGTGGCTGGCCCACTCGCCGTTCTGCGTGATCGCCACCGCGGACGCACAGGGCCGGTGCGATGTCTCGCCCAAGGGCGACCCCGCGGGCTTCACCCACGTCCTGGACGACACCACCCTCGTGATCCCGGACCGTCCCGGCAACAAACGCCTGGACGGCATGGTGAACCTCCTCGGCAACCCCCATGTCGGGCTGAACTACTTCCTGCCGGGGCGCGGTGACACCCTGCGGATCAACGGCCGCGCCCGGCTGCTGCGCGATGCCCCGTTCTTCGACGAGCTGACCGTCAAGGGCAACCGCCCGCGGCTGGCGCTGCTGGTGGAGGTCGAGGAGCTCTTCTACCACTGCTCCAAGGCGTTCCTGCGCTCGCAGCTGTGGAACCCGGAGACCTGGCAGCCGGACGCACTGCCCTCACGGGCCCGGATCGTCAAGGGCGTCGAGGCCCAGGACATGCCGCTGGAGGCGCTGGAGCAGCACTACGGCCCGGGGTATGCGGAGAGGCTCTACGGCTGAGGCGACACGGCCGGCGCTACGGCCGGGCGGCCCCGGGGCCGGGTGGCTTGGCGCCCGGGGGCGGGGGCATACGGCCGGTGTGGCCGAGGGTCGCCGCGGGCCGTACGCTCCCCGACCCGAAGCGCGCCCTCGCCCGGTCGACGGCCGCCTCGATACGGTGCGCCTTGTCGTCGGACGGGTCGAAGGTCAGCTGGCGCACGGCGAGCTCGGCGCGGCACAGGTCCTCCGCCCGCAGTGCCACGGACCGCACCCGCGCCCGCTGCAATCCGAGCGCGGCATGCAGCGCATAGGCCGTCTCGGTCAGTGCGGGCCCGTGCGCGGTCGGCCCGTCCAGCCGCCGGGTGCGGGTCGTGGTGGAGCGGTCGGCGTAGCGGACGGTGAGGGTGAGCGCACGGGCCACCTGCCCGCTCGCGCGCATCCGGGCACCGAGGCCGTCGGCGAGCGAGAGCAGCGCCCGGCGGCGCCTGGCCGGGTCCAGCTCGTCGTGGACGAAGCGGTGTTCCGCGCCCATCGAGCGGGCCGCGGGGTTGGGCGTCACCGGCGTCGGGTCGATGCCGCGGGCCCGCTCGTACACGACGCGGCCGGTCTTCGCGCCGAGGATCCGTTGCAGGGTCGCGGGCGGTGCGGCGGCGATCCGGCCGACGCTGTCGAGCCCGTACGCACACAGGGCGCGCGCGGTCGCCGGGCCGACGCCGTGCAGCGCCGAGGCCGGCCGGCGGTCGAGGAACGAGGCGACGGCCTCGGCGTCCTCGGGCACGGACCGGATCTCCCCGGGCGCCGCTTCCTGGGCCGCCATCCGGGCGAGCAGCGGGTTGGCGCCGATCCCGATCGTGCACCGTACGCCGTGCCAGGCCAGCGCGCGCAGCCGTACGAGCTCGGCGATGCCCGCCGCGTCCCGGTCGAAGTAGCGCACCGCACCGCGCACATCCGCCAGCGCGGCGTCCGGCGGCAGCGCCTCGATCACCGGGGTGAACTGCGCCAGCAGTCGCAGTAGTTGCTCGAACCCTCCGGCGCTCACGGGGGTGTCGTCGGCGGCCTTGAAGCGTATGTGGAGCATGCCCGGCTGCCGCGGGGCACCGGGCGGCTCCGACGGCGCGGCGGGCGGCCTCGGCGCGGGGGTCATCCCGCGCTCCCCGGGCTGGAGTGCCACAACTTGCGGCCGGTGGCGGCGCGTTCGCCCGGGGGCTGGAGGTCGGCCCACGGGTGCAGCTCATAGCCGGTCTCCAGCCGGATGGTGCGGCCCCGGGCGGCGGCCGGCTCGGGTTCCCGGCCCGTCCCGGACTCCTCCCCCGGCAGCCCCTTGCCCGCCCCGTCCGCCGCTCCGCCGCCCGCCCCGTCATCCGCCCCCTCCGCCCCGTCGTCCGGCGGCGTGTCCGGCCCCGTCGCGAGCCGGGCGGCGACCGCCTCCAGCCCGCCCTCGCGCCGGAGTTCGGCCAGCTCGGCGAGGTTCCAGGCGGCGGCGCCGACCACGCTGAAGCTGCGCGGACCGCGCCGCTGGACCGTACCGCGCACCAGCAGCAGCCAGGAGTGGAAGACCGTGTGCGCACAGGCCGCGTGGCTGTCGTCGAAGAAGGCGCAGTCGACCAGTCCCGTGCTGTCGTCCAGGGTGGTGAAGATGACCCGGCGGCCGGAGCGGATCGGCGGTGTCTGGGTGGCCGCCTTGGCGCCGGCGACCAGCACCGTCTCGCCGTGCCTGGCGCCGCGCAGCAGCCGGGCCGGCAGCGCGCCCAGCTCCGCGAGGAACTCCCGGTGGTCGGCCATCAGATGGCGGGAGGCGTCCATGCCGAGGACGCCCAGCTCGGCGCTGAGCCGTTCGACATCGCTGAGGTCGGGCAGTCCCACCGGCTCGACCAGATCGGCCGGAGCCGTCCGTTCCGTGCCCGCGCCGTCGAGGGCCCCGGCCGGCAGCGTCAGCTGACCACCGGACGTCTGCCGCCCGTGGTGGTGCAGCTCGGCGAGGTACAGCAGCAGATCCCGCCGGTTCGCGCCGAAGGCGTCCAACGCGCCCACCCGGGCGAGGCGTTCGGCCACCGGGCGGCTCGGCCTGGCCCGCTGCCACAGGTCCTGGAGCGAGCGGTAGGGCTGCCCGGCCTCGATCCGCCGCGCCTCGGCCTCGCTCATGCCGTGCACATCGCAGAGCGCGAGCCGCAGCCCCCAGACCGCGCCGGAGCGGGGCCCGCCGCCCTCACCGGAACCGGACACCAGTTCGATCCGGTGAGCGACCGCCGACCGGTTCACATCCAGCGGCAGCACCGGCACCCCGCGCCGCCGCGCATCCGCGAGCAGCAGCCGCTTCGGGTACATCCCGGGGTCGTGGGTGAGCAGCCCGGCGTAGAAGGCCGCGGGGTGGTGCGCCTTGAGCCAGGCGGACTGGTAGGTGGGCACCGCGAAGGCCACCGCATGCGCCTTGCAGAAGCCGTACGAGCCGAAGGCCTCGACGATCTCCCAGGTGCGCGCGATCACTTCGGACGTATAGCCGCGCCGCTCGGCGCGCTGGGCGAACCAGGCGCGGAGCCTGCCCTGGAGCTCCGGATGCGACAGCGCGCGCCGCTTCTCGTCCGCCTCGTCCCGTGCACAGCCCGTCATGATCCGCAGCAGCTCGATGATCTGCTCGTGGAACACCACCACCCCGTAGGTCTCGCGCAGCGGTTCCTCCAGGTCGGGATGCGGATAGCGGACCGGCTTCCGGCCGTGCCGGGCCTCGATGAAGGGCCGCACCATATCGGCGGCGACCGGCCCCGGCCGGAAGAGGGAGATGTCGACGACCAGATCGTGGAAGGTGGCGGGCTGAAGCCTGCCGACCAGGTCGCGCTGGCCCGGCGACTCGATCTGGAAGCAACCGAGCGTCTCGGTCGAGCGGATCAGGTCGTAGGTCGCGTCGTCGCCGGGCGGCACCTGCGCGGGGTCGTCGAGATCGATCCGGCGCCCGGTGGCCCGGCCGATCTCGGCGACCGCATGCGCCATCGCCGACTGCATCCGCACGCCCAGCACATCGAGCTTGAGCAGCCCCAGGTCCTCCACGTCCTCCTTGTCGAACTGGGACATCGCAAAGCCCTCACCGCTGGTCGGGACGACCGGCGTACGGTCCAGCAGCGTGGCGTCCGAGAGCAGCACCCCGCACGGGTGCATGGCGATCCCGCGCGGCAGCGCGTCCAGCGCCTCGACCAGCGGCCACAGCCGCTCGCCGCCGGCCTCCCGCACCCCGCGCAGCTCCGGCAGCTCGGCCAGCGCCGCCCGCGCGTCCCGGGCGCGGATGTGCGGGAAGGCCTTGGCGAGGCGGTCCACCTGCGCCGGGTCCATACCCAGGGCGGCGCCCACGTCCCGTACGGCGTGCCGTACGCGGTAGGTCTCGGGCATCGAGACCGTGGCGACCCGCTCCGCACCGAAGCGGTCGAAGATCGCGCGGTAGACCTCCAGCCGGCGGGCGGACTCGACGTCGATGTCGATGTCCGGCAGCGCCGCCCGCCGCTCGGACAGGAAGCGCTCCATCAGCAGGCCGTGCTCGACCGGGTCGGCGTGCGCGATGCCGAGGAGGTGGTTGACCAGGGAGCCGGCGCCGGACCCGCGGGCCGCGACCCGGATACCCATCTCCCGTATGTCGTCCACGACTTGAGAGACCGTCAGGAAGTACGAGGGGTAGCCGAGCCGTTCGATCGTGCGCAGTTCGTCGTGCAGCCGGTCCCAGCGCGTGCGGTCGTGGTCGTAGCCGCGCAGCACCATCCCGGCGGCGCAGCGCGAGCGCAGCACCCGGGCGGCAGTGCGGTGGCCCGCGCCGACCAGCCGCGGCTCGGGGAAGTGGACATGGCCGAGCCCGATGTCGTCCTGCGGGTCGACCAGGCACGCGCCGGCGGTCTCCTCGGTCATGGCGAGCAGCCGGTGGGCCAGGTCGCGCCGGAATCCGGCCGCCTCGGCGATCCGCTCGGCGGTGTGGCTCATCGTGGCGGTGTCCTTGAGCCAGCGCTCGCCGCTGTCCCAGGCCTCGGGCCGGCGCCGGTCCACCGGCACCAGACGGCGGGCGGAATCCAGGACGTCGGCGACCGGGCCCTGGCCGGGGTCGGCATAGCGGACCGCGTTGGTCAGGACGGCGCGGACGCCCTGGTCGACGGCGAAGCCGAGGGTGCGGGCGGCCAGCCGCGGAGAGCCGGGGCCGCTGCCGGGCCGCCCGTGGTCGACGACCTCCAGGCGCAGCGCCTCGCCGTACAGCTCGCGCCAGGGGGCGAGGAGCCGGGCGGCGCGGTCCGGGCGGCCGGCGGCCAGCGCCCGGCCGACCTCGGACTCCGGTCCGAGCAGCACGGTCAGTCCGTCCGTGGCGGATTCCAGGGAGCTCCACGGGAGGACGGGCTGCTCGGCCCGGCCGGCGTGGGCGGCCGAGACCAGCCGGCACAGGGCGGCCCAGCCGGCCGCTCCGTCGCGGGCCAGGAAGACGGCGCGGGCGGCGGACTCGTCGAGGAAGGCGCCGCCGCGCACCGGGGTACGCCGTCGCGCGGTGGCCGTGCCGGCCACGGGTCCCGGCTCGTGTTCCGCCACCGCGAGTTCGGTGCCGAACAGCGGGCGGACACCGGCCTCGGCGGCGGCCTTGGCGAAGCGTACGGCTCCGGAGAGCCCGTCCCGGTCGGTCAGCGCGAGGGCGTCCATCCCGCGTTCGGCGGCGCGCTCGGCGAGCCGCTCCGGATGGGAGGCGCCGTAGCGCAGGGAGAACCCCGAAGCGGTATGCAGATGCGTGAACCCGGGCATCCGCACCTCCTGCGCCTCATCCGCCCCCCGGCTGACCTTGTGTCTCTCGTTCCTCACCTCCACCATAACCCGCTCATCGAACATCCGTACGAACACTTCGTACGAACACCTGCCGAGGGGCACCGCCCGCCCATCCACCGATCAGCCCCGCCCGATCTGCACACCCCCACCACCGACCGGAAGATGGCGGAGCAAAAGCACCGACAGCACCGGACCGGCAGCCGGAAGTGCGGCGAGGAGCGACGCATGACCACGACGGACGACGGCGCCCGCACCACCTTCCTCAGGGAGGTGAAGAGCGCGGTGACGCCCCATGCCTCGCTGCTGGTGCTCGGCGTGCTGGGGCTGATGATCGCGTTCATCACGTCGTACACCGGCGCCTTCCACCACCCCAAGCCGGCCGATGTGCCGTTCGGCGTCGTCGCCCCTGCGCAGGTCAGCGGGCAGCTGGTGGGCAAACTGGACCGGCTGCCCGGCTCCCCCCTGGACCCCCGCGCGGTGCCCTCCGAGCGGGCCGCGCGACAGCAGCTCGCGGACCGGACGATCGACGGCGCACTGATCGTCGGCCCGCGCGGCCGACCCGACCGGCTGCTGGTGGCCGGCGGTGGCGGCGCCTCCCTGGCCCAGGCGGTCGAGCTGGTCGTCCGCGCGGCGGAGAAGGCCGAGCACCGCACCGTCCGCACGGTGGATATGAATCCGGCGGCCCCCGGCGACAGCCGCAGCCTGTCGTCCTTCTACCTGGTCGTCGGCTGGTGCGTCGGCGGCTATCTGTGTGCCGCGATCCTCGCGATCAGCGCCGGGGCGCGGCCCTCCAACGGGCACCGGGCGGTCATCCGGCTGGCCGCGCTCGCCCTGTACGCGATCGTCGCCGGACTGGCCGGCGCGATCATCGTCGGACCGGTCCTCGGCGCCCTGCCCGGCACCTTCTTCGGGCTCTGGGGGCTGGGCGCCCTGATCGTGTTCGCGGTGGGCGCCACCACCCTGGCCTGCCAGGCCCTGCTGGGCATCATCGGCATCGGCCTGGCGATCCTGCTGATCGTCATCCTCGGCAACCCGAGCGCGGGCGGCGCCTACCCCTACCCGCTGCTGCCCCCGTTCTGGCGTGCCATCGGCCCCGCTCTCCCCCCGGGGGCGGGCACCTGGGCCGCGCGCTCCCTCGCCTACTTCCACGGCCGCGCGGTCACCGGCCCGCTCCTGGTGCTGTCGACCTGGGCGGTGGGCGGCACCTTGATCACCCTGGCACTGTCGATCTTCCGCAAGAAGGGCGAGACCCCCTCATGACCATCTCCGCCAACCGGCTGTCCGACCCTGCGGTACGTGCCCTGGTCACGGCCCTCAACAGCAACGACGAGCAGGCGTTCTTCGCCGCTCTCACCCCCGACGCCACCATGTCCGACGACGGGTCCGACCGGGACCTGCGCGAGTGGTGCGAGCGGGAGATCTTCACCACCCGCGGGCACATGGACGTGCAGTCCGAGTCGCACCAGGGCCTGTCCCTCGTGGCGGACTACCGCAACGACACCTGGGGCGAGATGCGCACGCGCTGGCAGTTCACGGTGGCGGACGGCAAGGTGAGCCGGTTCGAAACGGGGCAGGCTTGAGGTCGGGCGCAGGAACCAGGACGTAGGGACCCACTGCTCGCCGACGGGGTGCGGCAGTGGAGACGAGCCGGACACCGCACCGGCCGGCCCGGACGCACCCCCCGTACACGCGGCCCTGGAGCGGACGGCCCGGCGGTCGCTGACCCCCGCCGAGACCGCAAGCATCGGGCCGGTAAGGCGAGCGGCCGGTGGCCGGTTCTTACCTCAGCGGGCATCCAGGGCAGCACGGAGGGGCCCTCCGGCCCCTCTCTTCAGCCAATCGCCGGAGATCGAAACCCGCCCGAACGGCCGGTCGGCGGCCGGATTCCTTCGTTCCGGGCCCGGGTGGCCCTTGCCAGGAGCATGACCGGCGCGACATCCGCGCTGGCCGCACACCCCGCTTCACCCGGCCGCCGCGCACCCCCTCCGGCTCGTTCACGCCATTACTCTCAGCTTTCAGCTAATGACTCAAAGCGATCGTCTCGTGCGCACTCAAGATGCTTTCGGGGTGCGGTTGGGCCAGACTCCCGACCGGTATCTGCACCTTCGAGCAAGGGAGTGTTCGTCATGCGGTACATCACTGGGGCGGTCGCGCTCGGCGCGGCACTGGTCCTGGGCACGCTGGCCACCACCGCACAGGCCGCCGCACCGGCGCAGCCGACGCGGACCGGCGGCCTGTATGCCCCGACGGAACTGGTGCTGACGGTGGGCCAGGGCGAAAGCCGTGCGACCGCCACGGTGCAGCGCGCCGTGACGCTCAGCTGTATGCCGGGGGCCAGGGGCAGCCACCCGTACGCGAAAGCCGCCTGCACCCAACTGCGTGCGGTGGCCGGCGACTTCAACGCGATAACCGGCGCCACCTCGGACCGGCTGTGCACCAAGGAGTGGAACCCCCTCGTGGTCACCGCCGACGGTGTGTGGCAGGGCAAGCGGGTCTCGTACAGCCACACCTTCGCCAACCCCTGCGCGATGAACAACGACAGCGACTCGGTCTTCAACTTCTGACCGGTCCGGCTTGAGATCCCCGGGCACCGGAGGGCGGTGCCCGGGGATCGTCCTGTGCGGCGGACACCGGGCGGAGGCCGGTGCCGCCCCGGACGCCGAGTGTGTCCGGGGGCCGCCCCAGGCGCCGAGCGGGCCCGGGGCCGGCGCCGTACACCGGGCGGTGCGGTCCGCCGCGCGGGTCAGCCGATCTCCGCGCGGGTCAGCCGATCTCCGCGCCGTAGGCCTTCAGGGCCTCCGGGACCGGCTGGAAGAAGGTTTCGCCACCCTGGGAGCAGTCGCCGCTGCCGCCGGAGGTGAGACCGAGCGCGGTCTCGCCGTCGAAGAGCGCGCCGCCGCTGTCACCGGGCTCGGCGCAGACGTCGGTCTGGATCAGACCCTCGACCGTGCCCTCCTGGTAGTTGACGCTGGCGTTCAGCGCCTTGACGGTGCCGTCGTGCACCTGGGTGGTGCTGCCGCTGCGCTGCACCTTCTCACCGACGGTGGCCTCCGCGGCCTTGGTGATCTTCTGCGTGCTGCCGTTGTAGAGGTTGACCTCGCTCGGGTGCGCGGTGTCGCCCGTGTACTTGGCGAGGGAGAAGTCGTCGCCCGGGAACTTGGAGTCCTCGGTGGTCGCGATCGCCGAGCCGCCCTGCTTGTCGGACCAGCTCTTGATGTCGTTGCCGCAGTGGCCGGCCGTCAGGAAGTACGGCTGGCCGTCCTTGACGACGTTGAAGCCGAGCGAGCAGCGGGCACCGCTCCCCCAGATCGCGTCGCCGCCGCCGATGAAGGGTTTGAACTCACCCTTGCTGTGGCGCACCTCGACCTTGCTGCCGAGGCTCTCGGCGACCTTGGTGAGCCGGTCCAGCTTGGCGCCCTTGACCGTACGGTCGGCGGTGACCACGACCTTGTTGCTCTGCGGGTCGATGCCCCAGGAGGTACCGGGGATGGTCGCCTTCGACTTCAGCGTCTGCCGGGCCGAGTCCAGCTGGGCAAAGGTATGGGCGACAAGTCTGGCTTCCGCCCCCTTTGCCCGTACGGCACGGGCCGCCGCCTTGTTCACGACGTTGACCACGAGCTTCTTGGCCTTGGCGTCGTAGAAGGCACCGGCGGTGTCCGTCTTGAGGTGGGAGGCGAGGGTGGTCGCCGCGGCGGACGTCAGCTTGGCGAGCGCCGGGGTGGGCGCGGGAGCCTGGGACGCGTTGGCGTTGGCGAGGGTGACAGTGGCGGTGGCGGCGAGCGCAAGGGCTCCCGCACCTGCGACGATGACGCGCCGGTTGGGTATGCGACGGTGCTTCAAGTCGGAGCCTCCGTGGGGGGAAGAGCCCGGAAACTGTGGGGAGTTGCACGGGCCCGGAGAGTGAGGAGTCAGGGCACGAACGGGTCCGCCCCGACGTCCCGGGGGGCGCGTCCATGCCAATGCGCGGAGCAGAGTATTCCCATCCGCCTCACTCGCGCACAAGACCGAGTTCCGGTCCCCCATGCGGGAGTTCACGTTTTCGCCACACGATGGTCACACCCATGTCCGCACGCCTCGGTCCCGGGCACGGACATCAGCAGGCACGCGAGGCGCTCGGCGGACGGCAACGTGTGAGGACTATAGCTGGCCGGAAAGCACCGGCCGGGAACCGGCCCCCGCACAGCAGAGACCGCCGTAAGCACCCGCACCAACAGGCATTTACGGCGATCAGAGGGACATCAGGGACTTATCGGCGCTCCGCCGCTACGGCAGGTCCTCCGCCTCCGGAAGGTCCTCCAGCTCCGGCGGCAAGGCGCCCTCCTCGACGGCCCCGTGCGAGGCCTCGGGCGCCGGGGCGGCCGGCCGCTGTGCGGCGTCCCGCTCCGCTTCGGCCGCCGCGGTCTGCGCCTGGGCCTGCAGCCCGGAGCGCTCCAGGAACCGCAGCAGCTCCACGGGGAAGGGCAGGACGAGGGTGGAGTTCTTCTCGGCGGCGACCGCCACCACCGTCTGCAGCAGCCGCAATTGCAGCGCCGCGGGCTGGTCGGACATCGCCGCGGCCGCCTCGGCCAGCTTCTTCGAGGCCTGGAGCTCGGCATCGGCGTTGATCACCCGGGCCCGCCGGTCCCGGGTCGCCTCCGCCTGGCGGGCCATCGACCGCTTCATCGTCTCCGGCAGCGAGACATCCTTGATCTCCACCCGGTCGACGGTCACACCCCAGCCGATGGCCGGGCTGTCCATCATCAGCTCCAGGCCCTGGTTGAGCTTCTCCCGGTTCGACAGCAGATCGTCCAGTTCACTCTTGCCGATGATCGACCGGAGCGAGGTCTGCGCCATCTGCGAGACCGCGAAGCGGTAGTCCTCGACCCGGATGACGGCGTCGGCGGCGTCCACGACCTTGAAATAGACGACCGCGTCGACCCGGACGGTCACGTTGTCCCGGGTGATGCCCTCCTGGGCGGGCACCGGCATCGTGACGATCTGCATGTTGACCTTGCGCATCCGGTCGATGCCCGGAACGATCATGGTGAATCCCGGCCCGCGCACCTCGGAGGCCAGCCGGCCCAGCCGGAGCACCACACCGCGTTCGTACTGCTTGACCACGCGCGCCGCGGCCACGAGATACACGGCACCGGCGGAGGCCAGCGCCACCCCGGTCGTCACCAGTTCTTCGACCATCACGGCTCCCTGACATGTGCCGTACGCCGTCCGAATCACGTCATTTACCATGGTATGCCCGGCCCGGGAAGGCGGTCGAGGCTCACACCGGGCGCGACTGGGCCCCCGTCCGCCGGCGGACGGGGGCCCTCGTGCTGCCGGAGCCAGGCCCGGCGGTCGGCGCGGATGTCCCTCCGTACGGGCCCCGGCGCGCGCGGGGACCGGTCCGTACGGAAGTCAGCCGGCCGGCGTCAGTAGACGCTCACCCCATAGGCGCTCAGCGCCTCGGTGACGGGCTGGAAGAACGTGGTGCCGCCGGACGAGCAGTTGCCGCTGCCGCCCGAGGTGAGGCCGAGCGCCGTGCTCCCGGAGTAGAGCGGACCGCCGCTGTCGCCGGGCTCGGCGCAGACGGTGGTCTGGATCAGACCGGAGACGACGTCGCCGCCGCCGTAGTTGACGGTGGCGTTCAGCGCGGTGACCTTGCCGCTGTGGGTGCCGGTGGTGGAGCCGCGGCGGGTGACCGTCTGGCCGACGCTCGGGGTGGCGGCACTGGTGATGTCCTGGCCGCCGACCGTGCCCTCATGGGAGACCGAGCCGGTGTACTTGATGATGCCGTAGTCGTTGCCGGGGAAGCTGGAGCCGGCGGTCGGGCCGATGCTCGCACCGGACCCGGTGGTCCACGGCGGGTTGCCGTCGGTGCAGTGACCGGCGGTCAGCGCATAGTAGGTGCTGCCGCTGCGGACGTTGAAGCCCAGCGAGCAGCGCCAGCTGGGGGCGTAGATGGCGTCGCCGCCGGAGATGAACTTGCGGAAGGTGCCCGCGATGCGGTCGATACGGACCGCGTCGGCATTGCTGCCGGCGGCCCGCTCGATCTTGGCTATCCCGGCCTGGGAGACCGTGCGGTCGGCGGTGACGACCAGGGTGTGGGTCTTGCTGTCGACCCGCCAGGCGGTGCCCGCGACATCCGCCGCGCGTACCGCGTTGCCGACGGCGGTGAGCTGGGTGGCGCTGAACGTCTTTGCGGGGGCGGGGTCCTGGGCGTTGGCGCTCGGGATGGCGATGGCTCCGACGGCCACCAGTCCGGACGCCACGGCGATCAGCCGGGTGCGTCTCGCAACGCCGCTGCGGGGGGTGGTGCGCTCGTTCCTCACTGATTCCTCCGAGGGGGATCGGGGGGCCGCCGGTGGGCAGCCCGTGAGGCGCAGCCGAAGGGCACGCGGGAATCCGCACGTTCATTTTCAGCGTGCCCCTGACAAGCGCTGAGCGGAGTTTCGGGCGCTCCACCCCCGCAGCGCAAGAGGGCCACCCGAATGTCTTGTGCCGGATACACGTTCTTCATGGCCTCACCACCGGCAACACTCCGCCCCGGCAGCCGCGTTGACGGCTGCCGGGGCGGCGCTGACCCCCTCGGTCGGCCCTTGGACGGATCAGTGGACGATGCGGTTCCGTTCCCCGGCCGGCAGGGCGACGGGCAGGGTGTTGCCGGGCGGCGGGAAGGGGCAGAGGAAGTGGTCGGCGAACGCACAGGGCGGCAGCAGGGTGCGGTTGAAGTCGACGGTGACGGTGCCGTCCTCGGCGGGCGCGGGCGGCCGCAGGAAGCGGAAGCGGTAACTGCCCCTGCCGCTGGTGGCATCCGCGAACACCGCCCACAGGGAGCCGTCGCCCTCGACCGCGACCTGCAGGGTGTGCTCGTCGCCGTCGAGGGTGAAGGCGAGTTCACCGGCGAGACCGAGGCCGCGCTGTTGCCCGTCGGCGTGCGGCACCTGGACGGTGCGCCCCCGGTCGTACGGCCGGAACAAGCCGGGCCGCACCCAGCGCTCGTCGAACGGGGAGACCTCGATACCGGCGAACGTCCGGCGGGCCGGAGCGTCCGGATCGTAGTCGCGTACCGCCCACCGCCCGGCACGGCGCAGCACCAGCAGATGCCGCGCGCCGTGCACCACCCGAGTGGCGTCGGGGCCGCTGTCCTCGCCGAGCCGGATCTCGCCGTCCGCCGGCTCGCCGTCCACGGTCAGTCCGTCGTCGGCGCCGGCCCGCAGCACGACCGCGTCGCCCTCCTCGGTCCAGGTGCCGGGCAGGCCCTCGATCCGGCCGCCGGGGCGGCCGGCGAGCCAGTGGGTGGCGGCCAGGGCCGGCGGCCCGTACGGCTGGGAGACCATGGCCGTCCGCCGGCTGTGCCAGTCCTGCCATTCCTGGAGCGTGGGGATACTCATGACCGTCGGCCCTTCCTAGGGGGGTGCGGGCTCCGGCAGCCCCAGGAGGGAGCGCGGCGTGCTGCCGGAGTATTCCGTGCGGCGGACACCGCACTCCTGGAGCGGTGGGACGGCCCGTCCGGCAAAGGCGTCCCGGCCGCCGGCCGTCTCGCGCGACGGCATGGGCGGGCTTCCGCTGCGCGCCGGGCGCCCGGCGCCGGTCAGTTGGCGGTCCTGGGCAGGCCGGGCGGGTTGATCCGCGAGGTCTTCAGCTGCTCGCCGGTCAGCCCCCAGCGCGCCAGCACCTTGCCGTAGCGGCCGTTGTCGATGACCTTCCGCAGCGCGGCGGCATAGGCCCTGACCAGGCCGCTGTCCTTCTTGGTGGTGGCGGCGATCTCGCCCCGGACGCGGTCGCCGCCACCGGAGAAGGTCCCGGTGATCTCCGTCTGCCCTGCCGTGTTCACGTGGTACGCGGCGGTCGGGTTCGGGCCGAAGAAACCGTCGAGACGGCCCGATTGGAGCGCGAGGTAGGTGTCGGAGGGCTTGTGGAAGTACTTGATGTCGACCGGTTTGCGGCCGGCCTTCTCGTTCTCCTTGCTCCAGTCGACCAGGATCTTCTCCTGATTGGTGCCGGAGTCGACCGCGATGGTCCGGCCCGCCACGTCCTTGGGGCCGCGCACCTTCCACCCGCTGCCCTTCTTCGCCTCCATCGCCAGCTGGTCGAGCCGGTAGGTGGCGAAGTCGTACTTGTCCTTGCGCTCCTCGGTGACGGTGACGTTGGAGAACACCGCGTCGAGCTTGCCGCTGTCCAGGCCGACGAAGAGGTTCTCCCAGGACAGCGCCTCGAAGCGGGGTTCGAGGCCGAGGGTGTCGGCGACGAGGGTGGCGATGTCCTCCTCGACGCCGATGAGGGTCTTGTCGTCGGTGGCGTGGAAGGTCAGCGGCGGGCTGCCGTCGGCGCTCACGCCGATGCGCAGGGCGCCCGTTTCACGGACCCGGGCGGGCACCAGCGCGGCGCTCTCCGGGTCCTTGGTGCCGTGGATGCGGTGCTGGTCGGGACCGATATTGATCTTCGGTCCCCGGCCCCCGGCGGCGGCATTCACGCTGTTCCCGCCCGACGCCGCGGTGCCGCCGCAGGCGGTGAGCGCTACGGAGCCGGCGGCGAGCACCAGGGCTGCGGTCAGGGTACGGCGGCGGTTCAACGGATGACTCCTCATGTTCAAAGGACCTTGGAGAGAAAGGACTTGGTGCGCTCATGGCGCGGACGGTCGAGGACCTCGCCGGGCGGGCCCTGTTCGACGATCCGTCCGTCGTCCATGAAGACGACGGTGTCGGCGACCTCACGGGCGAAGCCGATCTCATGGGTGACGACGATCATCGTGGTGCCCTGGTGCGCCAGATCCTTGATGACGTCGAGGACCTCGCCGACCAGCTCCGGGTCGAGCGCGGAGGTGGGCTCGTCGAAGAGCAGCAGCTTGGGTTCCAGGGCGAGCGCACGGGCGATGGCGACGCGCTGCTGCTGGCCGCCGGAGAGCGTTTTGGGGTAGGCGTCCGCCTTGTCGGCGAGCCCGACCCGGGCGAGCAGCGCCCGCGCGGCCTTGTCGGCGTCCTTCTTCGGCCTGCGGAGCGCGGCGACGGGCGCCTCGGTGATGTTCTCCAGCACGGTCAGATGCGGGAAGAGGTGGAAGTTCTGGAAGACGAAGCCGATCTCCGTGCGCTGCCGGAGGATCTCTCGTTCGCGCAGCTCGTAGAGCTTGTTGCCGGACCTCTTGTAGCCGACCAGCGCACCGTCCACGCTCACCGAGCCGCTGTCGACCTTCTCCAGGTGGTTGATGGTGCGCAGCAGGGTGGACTTCCCGGAGCCGGACGGGCCGAGGACGACGGTGACCTCGCCGGTACGGACCTGGAGGTCCACCCCGTTGAGCACAGCGAGCGAGCCGAAGCTCTTGTGGACCGAGCGGATTTCGACCATCGCGCCCTGCGCGCTCATCGGGTGGCTCCCTTGGAGAAGTGGCGTTCGACGTAGTACTGGAGGACGGAGAGCACGGTGGTCAGCAGGACGTACCAGGCGGTGGCGACCATCAGCAGGGGCACGACCCTGCCGTTCCGTCCGTAGATGACCTGGACCTGGTAGAAGAGTTCGCCGATCGCCATGACGGAGACGATCGAGGTGCCCTTGAAGAGGGAGATGACCTCGTTGGTGGCGTTCGGCAGGATCGAGCGTGCCGCCTGCGGCAGCACGATGCGGCGCAACTGCCGCAGCCGGGGGATGCCGAGCGCGGCGGCCGCCTCCAGCTGTCCGCCGTCCACGGCCAGCACCCCGCCGCGCACGATCTCGGCGGCGTACGCGGCCTGGTGCAGCGCCAGCCCGAGCACCGCCGCGCCCATCGCACCGACCAGGCCCATGGTGTCGACGTGGACGAAGCCGGGACCGAAGGGGATACCGAAGTCCAGGCGCTTGTAGAGATAGGCGAGGTTGAACCAGAACAGCAGCTGGACGATCAGCGGGATGGAGCGGAAGGCCCAGATGTAGCCGAAGGCGACCCAGCGCAGGAAGGGGCTCGCGGACAGCCGCATGAAGGCCAGCACGATGCCCAGCGCGAAGCCGAGTGCGGTGCCGTAGACGGTGAGCTGAAGGGTGACCCAGACCGCCCTGAGCACGGTCTCCGCGGTGAAGAACTGGGCGAAAACCCCCCATTCCCAGGCGGGGTTGGTGACCAGACCGTGCACGAACTGCGCGATCAGCACCGCCGTCACCACGATCGCGGCCCAGCGCCAGGGGTGGCGTACGGGCACGACCTTCAGGGCCGCCGGGTCGTCCGCCGGCGGTGGTCCGGCCTGCTGGGAAACGGTCTGCTCGGGAACGGCCTGTTCGACGGGTGGATCACTGGTCAGGGGCATGGGAGTCCTCGGGGGTGGGAGCGGGGCGGACGAGGGAGGCGGCTGGCCGGGGCGCGGGCGGGGCGGCCCGGTCCCGCAGGAAGGTGAGCAGCGCCCGCGCGGTGGCGTCGTTCTGCCGGAAGGCGGGTGCGTTGGTACGGGGCCGGGCGAAGGCGCCGCCGGAGCGGGCGTCGGTGTGCGGGCCGAGGGCGAAGAGGCGCGGGTGGTGGGGGTCCCTCCCTGTGCATGGGGGTCCCCCCGGTCGAGCGAAGCCGGGAGTGGGGGAGGAGCCGAGAACCAGGGGGAGGCCGGCCCGGTCCAGGATCCGGCCGTCGGCGGGGGCCACCGCCAGCAGCCCGGTGGGGGTCGTGGCCGCACCATCGGCGTACAGGGCGCGCAGCAGGGCGTCACGGGTGTGCTCGACGGTCGCCGCCGGCAGCCGCGCCTCCACCAGTGCCCGCGCCTCGACCGACTCCCCCGGCACACTGGCGCTCTCCGCGCGGAACACCCCGCGCCGCGCATCGGCGGTGACGGTGGTGCCGGCGCCGAGGAAGCGGACCACCCCGGCCCGGGAGAGCGCGAGCAGCTGTCGTAGCCGCGGTCCGGGCGGGCCGGAGGCGAGATAGCTGAAGAACCCGTGCCACCAGGGGCCGCGGTCGCCGATCCGCACCAGCTGGCCGTAGACCGACAGCAGCGCGAGGAAGACCGCCAGGTCGGGGCTGTGCGCGGGGTCGTGACGGCGGGCCAGGTCGGCCTCGATATAGCCGCGCAGCCCGTCTTGCAGCGCCTCGGCGTCGGGGTAGCGCAGGCCGTCCAGCGGATGGTCCAGCGCCTCGAGGTCGAGGCGGTCGGCGGGGTCCGGGACCGCGGCGCCGACGAGGGCCTGGAGGGCGGCGCTGCCGGGGTCGGCGGCGGCGTACTTCTCCTCGAAGTCCGCCCAGTTCATCCGGGTGCGACCGGGGTGGGCGGTGAACAGCCGGTGGTAGTGGGCGAAGCCCAGCTCCTTGTCGATCAGCGGCCAGACGTCGCGCCGGAAGTCGAACCCGTCGGCCCTGGCGAGCAGCGCATCGACCTGCTCCGGTCCGAAGAAGCGCGGCAGCGGCGGCCGTTCGCCGTCCGGTTCGTAACCGATCTTGGAGTGGTAGGGCACTCCGCGCCGTGACCCGACGTGCAGGACGGGCTCGCGCCCCGAGGGCCGGTAGACCGGCTGCCCGTCGGCGCCGGTCGTGTAGGTGCCGCCGCGGCCCTCCGTCAGCAGCACCATCAGATCGACGAAGGCCAGCCCGAAGCCGCGCACGAGCACCGGCTCACCGGGCCGCAGTGCGCTCAGCTCGCTGTCGGCGGTGAACGCCGGCGGCAGATACGTCAGACCGTGCCGGGTCGCGAAGTCCGTCAACTCGCGCTCTTCCGGCTTGGGTTCGGCCTCCAGGTGGCCCAGCGTGAGCACCACGGCGTCGGCGGTGAGCGGTGCGGGGCGGCCCGCCAGATGCACCTGCAGCCGGCCGTTGCGCGAGCCCGAGACCCGTACCGCCCTCCGCCGGTGCTCATGGACGGCGACGGCCGGCGGCAGCGCGGCCACCGACCGCTCGTACGCCCAGCTCAGATAGGCGCCCTGCAGCCGGCGGCCGGCGAAGTCGCGGGGCCCGAGGGCCGCGAGCGCCGCGGCCGGGCCGGGCGCGAGGGGGATCTCGCCGTCGCGCACCGCGCGCGCCCACTCGGCGAGCGAGGGTCCCGGCCGCACCGGACCGTCCTGTTCGACGGTCTCGTCGGTGAACATGGTGACGTCCTCGGCGGTGGAGTTCATCCACAGCAGGGGCGACTGGCCGGCGCGCCAGATACGCCCGCCGCCGGGCGGGTGGGGATCGACGAGGTGCAGGTCGAGGGGCGTGTCGCCGTACAGCTCGGGGGCGTTGGCGGCGATCCGCTCGATCAGCCCGGTGCCGCGCGGCCCGGCTCCCACGATCACGACGGACGGCCGGCCTGACGGATTCGCGGTCCGGCTCATCGGGCACCGGCCGTACCGCGGGCGTAGTGCCGCTCCAGGTAGTACTGGCCGACGCCGAGCGCGGAGGTGACCGCGATGTACCAGAGGGTGGCGACCAGCAGCAGCGGGATGACCTGGTAGGTGCGGTGGTAGACCAGCTGGACGGAGTAGAGCAGGTCCTGGACGGCGATGACGCTGACGATGGAGGTGCCCTTGAGGGTGCCGATCAGCATGTTGCCGGCCGGCGGCACGATGGAGCGCATCGCCTGGGGCAGCACGATGCGCCGCAGCCGCCGCCAGGCGCCGAGCCCCAGCGACTGGGCCGCCTCCAGCTGCCCCGCCTCGACGGAGAGGATGCCGCCGCGGACCACCTCGGCGGCGTAGGCGGCCTCGTGCAGGGTCAGCCCGATCAGGGCGATGGTGACCGGGCCGAGCAGATGGACGGTCCTGATGCCGAGGATCGTCGGGTAGAGCGCCCCGATGTTGAACCAGAACAGCAGCTGCACCAGGACCGGCATCGACCGGAAGAGCCAGACGTAACCCCAACTGACTCCGCGCAGCACCGCGTTGGCGGAGAGCCGCATCGTGGCGAGCAGGGTGCCCAGCACGAAGCCCAGCGCCATGACGGCCGCGGTCAGCCAGAGGGTGAGTCCCAGGCCGCGCAGTACGGCGCTGGTCAGGAAGTAGTCGGCGACGACGTCCCACTGGAAGGCGTCGTTGCGTACGACGGAGCGGAGGGCGAGTGCCAGCAGAGCCAGCACGGCGGCGGCCGCGGCCCACTGGCCGGTACGGCGGCGCGGCACGATCCGGGGGACGGTGCGGTCCGTGCCGTCGTCAGGCGGAGCCGTGGCGGATGCGGCGCGGGCGGCGAGGGTGTCGGAAGGCATGCGAAGGCTCCGTGGGTGCCGAGAGCGAGCACGGGAGTAGAGCGCCTTCACACAGGCGGAACGGGCCGTGCCCCTCAGCACGACCGGCTCTTGAGGCTATGGGGTGAACACGCGTCGCTGTCAAGGGTGTCCACACTGTGAGCGAGGGATCACTTCCTGGTTGACGCGGAAACGGATGCCTGTTCCACTTAGCCGCATGTATCTCTGGCAGCGGCTGGTCACCCGCGACCACATCGACTTCGGTCGCGTGTGGTCGTCGTCCTGTTGAGCTGACGCCCTGCCCTGAAGCCCGTCGCCGCTAAGGCCGGGCCGTTCCGCGGTTCTTTCTCTTCCGTCAACCGCGCGCCTTCACACCTCGCGCCGCCGTCCGGCGCACCCTCCCCTCGCCCCACCGCACTTCCCTTTCACCGCAGTCCCTTTCACCTCCGCTGTCCCTGTCCTGTTGTTCCTTCGGCATGCTCGAAGAAGGGCGCAGTATGCGCTTCGGTGTCATGACTTTGATCGACAACGTCCCGGACGCGCTGTCCGGACGCCTCCTCACCCCGCACGACCGCCTCCAGGAGGTCGTCGAACTCGCCGTGCTGGCCGAGGAGCTGGGGTTCGACGCCTTCGGCGTCGGCGAGCGGCACGGTGCGCCGTTCCTGTCCAGCTCGCCGCCCGCGGTGCTGGGCGCGATCGCCGCCCGTACGCACCGCATCCGGCTCTTCACCACCGTCACCGTGCTGTCCTCCCTCGATCCGGTACGGGTCGCCGAGGACTACGCCACCGTCGACCAGCTCTCCGGCGGCCGGCTGGAGTTGGCCATCGGCAAGGGCAACGCCCCCGAGCCCTGGCGGCTCTTCGGCCGGGATCCGGACGACCAGTACGCGTTGCAGGAGGAGAACTACGAGCTGCTGCGCCGGCTGTGGAGCGAGGAGCAGGTCACCTGGTCGGGCCGCTTCCGGCCCCCGCTCGACGGCGCGACCACGCTCCCCCGTCCGCATCAGCAGCCGCCCACCGTCTGGCACGGCAGCGCCACCAGCGAACGCTCGGTGGAGCTGGCCGCCCTGTGGGGCGACCCGGTCTTCGCCGCCAACGTCATCCAGCCGGTGGCCGATTACGCCAAGCTGATCGACCACTACCGCGCCCGCTGGGCGGACTACGGACACGACCCCTCGGCGGCGCTGGTCGCCTCGGGCGGGACGCTCTATGCCGCCGCCGATGACCGCACCGCCCGCCGGGAGTTCGCGCCGTACTACGAAGCGGCCGTCGCCGCCCGCGACGTACCGGGCAACAACACGCCCTTCCGCTCCCTGGACGACGCCGCCGACCACGGCCCGGCGCTGGTGGGCTCGCCGGCGCGGATCGCCGGCAAGATCCTCCAGCAGCATGCCGCCTACGGCCACGCGCTCCAGTTCTTCTCCGTGGACAGCGCCGGCCTGCCGTTCCCCCGCAAGGCCGACGTCCTGCGGCTGACCGCCGCCGAGGTGCTGCCGCAGCTGCGCCATGAGCTGCCGGACGCGCTCCCGTGGCCGTCCGCCACCGCGGCCCCGGTGCCGCGGCCCGTCACGGCGGCGGTCCGGTGAGCGCCGCGCCCGGTCCGCCGCCGACCACCCGCCTGACGATCCGGCACACCACCGTCCACGATCCGCTGGCCCGTCCCCTGCTGGACGAACTGACCCACGAATACAGCACCCGGTACGAGAAACCCGTCGATCTGAGCCGGGAGTACCCGGCCGAGGAGTTCGCCCCGCCCGGTGGTGCGTTCCTGCTGCTCCTGGAGGACGGCAGCCCGGTCGCCGGGGGCGCCTACCGCCGCTACGACGCACACACCGCCGAGTTCAAACGCATCTGGACGCACTCCGCGCACCGCAGGCGCGGGCTGGCGCGGCGGGTCCTGGACGCCCTGGAGCGGGAGGCCGCCGGCCGGGGCTGCACCCGCGTCTTCCTGACGACGGGCCCCCGCCAGCCGGAGGCCAAGGGCCTCTATCTCGCGGCGGGTTACCGCCCCCTGTTCGATCTGTCCGCCGCCCCGGAGTCGATCGGCCCGCTGCCGTTCGAAAAGCACCTGGAGATCCCACAGCCATGAGCCTCACCACGCCCCGCTCCACCGCCCTGCGCACCACCGCGGTCCTGGCCGCCGCGGCCCTGGCGCTCACCGCCTGCGGCTCGGGCGGCCCGTCGGGCGCAGCCGGGGCCGCGGGTCCGTCGGCCGCCGACGACAAGATCCCCACCGCGGACGTGGTCTCCGGCGTGCGGAAGGACCCGGCCGCGGCGAAACTGCTCCCCGCGGACGTCCGCGCACGCGGCAGCCTCTCCCTCGCCACCAGCGTCGGCACCCCGCCCGGCGCGGCCTATCTGGCCGACGGCAAGACCCTGGCCGGCCAGGACATCGACTTCGCGGATGCCGTCGGCAAGGTGCTCGGCCTGAAGATCGACCGCGAGGTGGCGAGTTTCGAGGCGATCCTGCCGGCCCTCGGCAGCGGCAAATACGACGTGGGCACCGGCAACTTCGGCGTCACCGACGAGCGCCGCAAGGCCATCGACTTCGTGACGTACATCAACGACGGCCAGGGCTTCGCGGTCCGCAAGGACAGCCCGCTGAAGAAGGTCGGCTCCCTGCGGCAGCTGTGCGGGCTGACGGTCGCCACCGGCGCGGGCACCACCTTCGAGGCGACGCTGGAGGAGAACCGGCAGCGGTGCACGGAGGCCGGCAAGAAGCCGTACGACGTCAAGACCTATGCCGAACAGGGCGCCCTGTGGATCTCGCTCCAGCAGGGCCGGACCGATGTGGTGATGAGCACCATCAACGGGCTGCGCTACGCCGTGCGGCAGCAGCCGGGCCTGCGGTTCCTCAATGAGTTCAAGCGGCTGGACGTCGGCTTCGCGTTCAAGAAGGGCACCCCGCTGGCGCCCGCCGTCCAGGCCGCGGTCAACCACCTGAAGAAGGACGGCACCTACGAACGGATCCTCAAGAAGTGGGGCACCGGCCCCTCGGCCCTCAAGACCTCGCGGATCAGCCCGCCGGAGATCCGCTGACCGGGGGACGAGGGCAAGTGCCCTGGTCCGCGTACGAACCGACCCCCGGGTTGGGTCCGCCTTCTGCTGACCGCTTGCCGTCGACGCAGGGTCACGTACCGACCGTGATGTTCTTCGTACTGTCAGTTTCCTTACGGGGCGCGTAAGCTGATGCCGCGCCACCCTCTTTGCACCAGATGTGTCACGAACCCCCCGTGCGGCGGCTATCCACTTGGCACACTGTCGGCCTGATGGACGACGATAGGGGTACACACACAGACACCGCGGGTGAGAGGAGGCGTCAATGGGATCGGTGCGCAAGGCGAGCGCCTGGCTTGGCCTCGTCGACGACAGTGATGACGAGCGCTACTACGACGACGACTACGCCGAGGGACCCGATGCCGGCGACTCGGGCAACAGCCCCTGGGTCACCGACCCCCGGGTCCTGGTGGCCGACGAGGCCGCCCAGGACCAGGGCACCCGCATCGCCACGGTCACTCCGGAGAGCTTCCGGGACGCCCGCGGCATCGGCGAGCTCTTCCGGGACGGCGTCCCCGTCATCGTCAACCTGACGTCCATGGAGTCCGCCGACGCCAAGCGGGTCGTGGACTTCGCGGCCGGTCTGACGTTCGGTCTGCGCGGTTCGATCGAGCGCGTCGCCACCCGGGTGTTCCTGCTGACCCCCGCCGACTACAAGGTCGTCAGCGGCGAGGCCCGCGCCCACCGCAACGGCGGCTTCTTCAACCAGAGTTGAGCGCGACCCGCGTGTTCCCGGCCGGGGGCCCCAGGGCCCGCACCGGCAGCCACCGGTGTGCGGGCCCCCGGACAGTGCGGCGACCGGCGTCAGCCGGCCAGGCCGCTCACCGGAAGGCGTCCAGACCGGTGAGCGCCTTGCCCAGCACCAGCTGGTGCATTTCGACGGTGCCCTCGTAGGTGAGCACCGATTCCAGGTTGGTCGCATGCCGCATGACGGGGTACTCCAGCGAGATCCCGTTGGCGCCGAGGATCGTCCGGGCCGTACGGCAGATCTCGATCGCCTCCCGTACGTTGTTCAGCTTGCCGAAGCTGATCTGCTCGGGGCGCAGCCGCCCCGCGTCCATCCGCCGCCCCAGATGATGGGCCAGCAGGATCCCCTTGTGCAGTTCGACGGCCATGTCGGCGAGCTTGGCCTGGGTGAGCTGGAAGCCGCCGATGGGCTTGCCGAACTGCTCCCGCGTCTTCGCGTAGTCCAGCGCCGCCTCGAAGCTGGCGCGGGCGGCCCCCATGGAGCCCCAGACGATGCCGTAGCGGGCGTGGCTGAGACAGCCGAGCGGGCCGCGCAGTCCGGTGGCCTCGGGGAGCACCGCGTCGGCCGGCAGCCGTACCTCGTCCATGACGAGTTCGCTGGTCACCGAGGCCCGCAGGGACCACTTGTGCTTGATCTCGGGGGCCGAGAACCCCGGGGTGTCGGTGGGGACCACGAACCCGCGGATGCCGTCGTCGGTACGGGCCCAGACCACCGCGACCCCGGCCACCGAGCCATTGGTGATCCACATCTTGCGCCCGTTGAGCACCCAGTCTCCCCCGCCGTCGCGCTTGGCGTAGGTCCGCATCGCGGCGGGGTCGGAGCCGATGTCCGGTTCGGTCAGCCCGAAGCAGCCGATGATCTCGCCGGCCGCCATCCCCGGCAGCCACTGCTGCTTCTGCTCCTCGGAGCCGAAGCGCCAGATCGCGTACATGGCGAGCGAGCCCTGGACGGAGACCAGGGAGCGGATGCCGGAGTCGGCGGCCTCCAGCTCCAGGCAGGCCAGGCCGTACTGGACGGCGGAGGCACCCGCGCAGCCGTAGCCGGTCAGGGACATCCCGAGCGCGCCGAGGGAGCCCAGCTCGCGGGCGAGTTCACGGATGCCGGGCAGTTCGCCGCGCTCGTACCAGTCGGCGATCTGCGGCAGGACACGCTCGGCGGCCCAGCTGCGGACGGTGTCCCGGACGGCACGGTCCTCGTCGGTCAGCAGGTCGTCGAGGCCCAGGGGGTCGCTGGGGTCGAATGGCGGAACCGCCGATGACACCGACGATGCTGCGGACTCTGAGGACGGCTTTGCGGACATGGCGGGGCCTCCGGCGGGTTCAGCGCGAAAAACTAGCAGTGGTAGTTATTTCGCTTCCGACGGTACGGCCCGTGGTGCCGCGCGGCAAGGGTCACCGCCGCGCGGCGGGCCGGGGACTCGCAAGAGGGGAAACGCGGGTCAGCGGCCGGAGCTCGCCGCCGGGGCGGGCTCGCCGTTGCCGCGGCCGGCGCCGGCCGTCTGATCGCCCGCAGCAGGCTCCCCGTCGGCCTCCGCGCGCTCCGTGGAGTCCGCCGCCCGGCGCGGCAGCCGCAGCGCGATCCCCGCGCCGACCAGCAGCAGCACGGCGCTGGCGACGAGGGTGATGTGCAGCCCGCGGACGAAGGACTCCCGGGCCGTCTCGCGCAGCGCGGCCTTGGCCCCCTCCCCCAGACCGGCGGCCACCTTGTAGGCCTCGCCGAGGGAGTGCGCGGCCGAGGCGGAGACCCGCTTGGGGACACCGTCGACATGCGCCAGGCCCGGGGCGTAGGCGGCGTTCATGACGCTGCCGAGCAGGGCGACACCGATACCGGCCCCGAGCTGGTAGGAGGTCTCCCCGATCGCGGCGGCGCCGCCCGACTGCTCGGCGGGCGCCTCGCTGAGCATCGACTCGTACGCCCCGAACAGCGTGGACTGGAAGCCGAAGCCGAGCAGCACGAAGCCCAACGACAGCAGCCAGGGGCGGTCCTGGCTGCTCATCGCGGTCAGACAGAGCACCGCGACGGCGGTCAGCACGAAGCCGAGCGAGACCATCGCACGAGGGCCGAGCGCCTGGAGCATCTTCGAACCGGTCAGCCCGGCCGCCATCGCGGCGAAGACCAGCGGCAGCATCCGCAGTCCGGTCTCCAACGGGCTCAGTCCGAGGACGAGCTGGAGGTACTGGACGGCGATCAGCTGCAGGCCCACCAGGGCGAGCATGGCCAGCACGATGCAGGTGACGGAGGTGCCGAAGGCGGGCCGGGCGAACAGCCGCACATCGATCAGCGGGTGCTCGCGCCGGCGCTGACGGCGTACGAAGAGAACCAGCAGCAGGACGCCGAGGACGATGGGCAGGAGCGTCGTCAGGCCCACCACGGCCTCGCCACTGCCGATCCGCTTGACGCCGAGGACGATGCCCAGCACACCGAGCGCCGCGACGATCGCGCCGATCACGTCCCAGGGGCCGTTGCGCTCACCGCGCGACTCCGGCAGCAGCCACCGGCCTATCAGCAGCATCGCGGCCATCATCGGGATGTTGATGAGGAAGACCGACCCCCACCAGAAGTTCTCGACGAGGAAGCCGCCGAGGACCGGACCGACCGCGGCGCCGACCGCGGCCACCGCGCTCCACACACCGATGGCGACCGCGCGCTCGCGCCGGTCGGGGAAGACCTGCCGCAGGATCGACAGCGTCGCCGGCATGATCATGGCGCCGCCGATGCCGAGCAGGGCGCGGGCCACCATGAGGATCTGCGGGTTGGGCGCGAGCGCGGCGGCGGCCGAGGCCAGACCGAAGAGGCCGTAGCCGAGAAGGAGGATGCGCCGGCGGCCGACACGGTCGCCGAGGGTGCCGAAGAGGATCAGCAGCGATGCCGCGATCAGCGGGTAGACGTCGACGATCCAGAGCAGCTCCACCGGGCCCGGCCGCAGATCCTCGGTGACGGAGGGCACGGCGACGTAGAGGATCGTGGTGTCCAGCGCGACGAAGAGCAGGCTGACGCAGAGCACGATCAGCACGGTCCAGCGGTTCGCGCCGCCGCCTGTGAGCCGGGGAACACCAGCCGTCCGTCCACTGCCGGACGCGGTCGTCCCGGACATGCAGCACCTCCAGTCATGCTCTCGCGGCCACGGATCAGGGCGCGAAAACGCCCCGGGAAGAACCGGCGGCACAAGCGAGTAGGGACGTCAGACTACGCGAGTCCCCCAGGGTGCCGCGTGGCTCACCTCACGATGAGACGCGCATCGCAGCGCTGTGCGTTCCCCACCGCCGTCACCGATCGTTCCCCGGCCACCTGGATAATCGTCCCGATGAACGATCTTGCCTCCGCCGGCGTTCCCGGCCGGCCGCTGTGCGATGCGCCCGCCATACGGGCCGCGTTGCGCGCGGCCGCGCCCGCGCTGGCGGCCTTTGCCGCGATCCGGCTGCTGGGGCTCGTCGTCCTCGCGGTCTGGTCCACGGTCAACGGCAAGGACTGGCACACGCTGCTGACCGGCCGCTGGGATGCGCTCTGGTACACCCGGGTCGCCGAGCACGGCTACGGCTACACCGTCCAGCTGCCCAACGGCGATGTGCACTCCAGCCTGGCCTTCTTCCCGCTGCTGCCGTGGCTGGAGCGGGGACTGTCGGCCCTTTCGCCGCTGTCGCCGGCCGACGCGGGGATGGTGGTGGCCTGGCTCACGTCGCTGGCCGCGGCCTGGGCGCTGTACGCGACCGGTGAGCGGCTGCACGGGCCGCGGGCCGGAATCGCCCTGGCCGCCCTGTGGGCCGCGCTGCCGGTCGGGATCGTGCAGTCGATGGCGTACTCGGAGTCGCTGTTCACCGCGCTCGCGGCCTGGGGTGTGTACGCCGTGCTGACCGGGCGGTGGATGTGGGCGGGGGTGCTGGCCTCGCTGGCCGGGCTGACCCGGCCGGTGGGTGCCGCGGTGGTCGCGGCCGTCTGGCTGACCGCGGCGGTGACGCTGTGGCGGGAGCGGGCCGGCGGCGTACGGCTGCGCGCGGCGCTGCGGGCCCACCCGGGCATGCTGCCCGGTGTGCTGCTGGCACCGCTCGGCTGGTGCGGCTTCTTCCTGTGGGTGGGGGCACGGCAGGGCTCGTTCACCGGCTATCTCGACGTCCAGGGGGACTGGGGCAACGGCTTCGACGGGGGCATCGCCTTCGCTGCCTTCCTCTGGCACCAGCTCTCGGGGCCCGCGTTCGCGGCCGGACTCGGACTGCTCGTCGGCGTCGCGCTGGTGGTCTGGCTGTACCTGCACGGCGTACGGCAGGGCCAGCCGCTGCCGCTGGCGGTCTACGGCGGGACGGTGCTGCTGCTCGCGCTGACCGCCAAGGGCTACTTCGGGTCCAAGCCGCGGCTGATGCTGCCGGCCTACCCGCTGCTGCTGCCGCCGGCGGTCGGGCTCGCGCGAGCGCGGCCGGTACGGGCCTGGCTGGTCATCGGCCTGGTGACGGCGGGCTCCGCGGCGTACGGGGCGTTCTGGCTGAACGGGTCGGGGCCGCCGTGACGCCCGAGACCCCGCGTGACCGAATGATCCCGTTCCGTCACCACCCCTCCGGGGAAACTTCGCGCCACCCCCGAGCAAAGGGCCGATAAACTCTGCCGGGGAAAAGCAGATAAGGCGCTCGGGGCCACGACACGCGGCCCCCCGGGAGCTCATTGGGAATCGCCGGGAATTCGCTTCCAAATCCCCGCGCCGAAGCCCCGATTGAGACACATTCCACATCACATCGTCATTACAAAGCGCACAGTTTGACCAAGCACCTACATCACACGCGGTAACGTCGATTGAGTGCGTACCGATGACAAGCTCGACCAGATGGAGGAGCAGCGCCCGACCGATCGCGTCCGACCGCCCCGTATGACCCGGACCCGCCTGGGGCTGTTCTGGGGAACCCTGGCGGTGTACCTCGCGATCGTGGCCGGGGTGCTGGCCACTTCATGGCTGGTCACGTTCGACTGGCAAGTCATGTTCTTCAGGCCCTACAAGCAATGGCCTGAGATCCATGCCTTCCTCGACTACTTCGTTGTACTGGGGCAGCGCGGACCGACCGCGGTGGCGGTGGCGGCGTGGCTGGGCTGGCGCTGCTGGCGCCAGCGCAACCTCCACCCGCTGCTGGTGCTCGGCGCCTCGCTGCTGCTGCTGAACATCACCGTGGGCGCCGCCAAGCTCGGCATGGGCCGGCTCGGCCCGCACTACGCGACCGTGGTCGGCGCCAACGAGATGGGACTCGGCGGCGACATATTCCCCTCGGGTCACACCGCGAACGCCGTGGTGACCTGGGGCGTGCTGGCCTACCTGGCGACCACTTCGCTGCGCCGCCGCTCGCTGTCGGTGATCGCCGCGCTGGGCGCGCTGGGCGTCGGCATGACCACCGTCTACCTCGGCACCCACTGGGTCAGCGATGTGCTGCTCGGCTGGGCCGCGGGGCTGCTGGTGCTGCTGGCGATGCCGTGGCTGGAGCCCGGGATCACCTGGTTCGAGGACCGGCTCATGGGCGTGCTGCTGCGTCTGTGGCTGCGACTGCGCCCCGATTCGCTGCGCGGCCCGCTGCCGGTCGGCTCGCTGGCCCCGGGGGTGTCCCGGCAGCGCATCGCCTCCGACGGCGAGGTGCTCGTCCGCGAGACGATCCCCGCCGGCACGGGCAGCCGGTCCGCCCACACCCCGGACGGCTGGCCGCACCACGCGCCACGCCCGTACACCATCCGCTCGGAGCGCGCTCCGGTCACCCCGGCGGGCAGCCGGCGACCGCCGCACGCGGACCGCGTCCCGCGCACCACGCCGCTGAGCCCGACGACCGGGCGCGGCCGCAACGGGAGCGGCTGACCGCCCCACGAGCCGCGGGGCCGGTACGCACACACCCCCACCCCGCAGCGAAGGCCCCGGCCGCTCCCCACGGAGCGGCCGGGGCCTTCGTCGTATGTGCGGCGCCAGGACGCGCCCTAGCCCTGCCAGGTGCGGTGCACCGTGCCGTCCTTGACCTCGAAGTTGAGCCGGCCGGCCAGGTACTCCATGGTGATGATCGCGCCCGGGGGCAGTGAGCGGATGGTGGTCCAGCCACGCGCCCTGGCCTGCTCCTCGGCGTCCTGCCGGGCGAGGCCGACATACGCCTCCATGTCGTCCTGAGGGTTGTCCGGAAGGTTCGGTACGTCAGCCATGACAGCCACCGTAGGCGCCCGCAACGGCCCATGGAAGGCCGGGCCGTCGCACACCTCCGTGTCTTTCCGGTCCGGCATTGGTCACACTTGTGTCACAGCACCCGTTCGTACGTTTGCCGGAACTTCCGTCACCCTTACGCGCCGTGCGATGGCGCAACCGGGTGGAAAATTAAACAGCCGAAATTCCACCTTGATCGAATACAAAACGGGCGCGGTCACTCGGCACAGCGCAACACGACGTCCGAAAACAATCCCCCGGCGACGTCGGATTCCCTTTACCCGACGCCCTTTATCGGCCGTCCCGAAATTACCCGACGACACACACTCCGCACACATTTCCCGCACATCGCCCCGCTTGCCGGTCCCGTACCCTCCCGGCCCGTCGGGCGGGCCCGCCCGACGGCCCGCCCGATCCCACCGGAACGGACCGGAGCGCCCACTCGCTCTGCGCTCCCGGCGCGAGCATCATGTCCCGGGCCCAGTACACCTTCGACGAACGAGGTGCAGCGGATGGTTACGGACACCGACCGGGCGCGCGTCCGGCCTCCCGGGGCGGGGCGCCGCGGGTCGGTGCTGGTCGACTGGCTGACGACCACCGACCACAAGAAGATCGGGCACCTCTACCTGATCACCGCGTTCGGATTCTTCCTGGTGGGCGGTCTGCTGGCGCTGGTGATGCGCGCCGAACTGGCCCGCCCCGGGCTACAGATCATCGACGCGGAGCAGTTCAACCAGGCGCTGACCATGCATGGCACGATCATGCTTCTGCTCTTCGCCACCCCCGCCTTCGCCGGTTTCGCGAACGAGATCATGCCGCTTCAGATCGGCTCGCCCGATGTGGCCTTCCCGCGGCTGAACATGTTCTCGTACTGGCTCTTCCTCTTCGGCGGCCTGATCGTGCTGGGCAGCTTCCTCACGCCGTTCGGCGGCCCGGCCTTCGGGTGGACGGCGTACGCCCCGCTCAACTCGATGGTCCGCTCCCCCGGCATCGGCGCCGATATGTGGATCATGGGGCTGGCGCTGGCCGGCTTCGGCACCATCCTCGGCGCCGTCAACTTCATCACCACGATCATCACCCTGCGGGCGCCCGGCATGACGATGTTCCGGATGCCGGTGTTCACCTGGAACATCCTCTTCACCTCGATCCTGGTGCTGATGGCGTTCCCCGTGCTGGCGGCGGCGCTGCTGGTGCTGGAGGCGGACCGGCAGTTCGGATCGGTGGTGTTCGAGGCGCAGTGGGGCGGTGCGCTGCTGTGGCAGCACATGTTCTGGTTCTTCGGCCATCCCGAGGTCTACATCATCGCGCTGCCGTTCTTCGGCATCATCACGGAGATCATCCCGGTCTTCTCCCGGAAGCCGATCTTCGGCTACGTCATGCTGATCGGCGCGACGATGGCCATCACGGCCCTGTCGGTGATGGTCTGGGCGCACCACATGTTCGTGACGGGGGCGGTGCTGCTGCCGTTCTTCTCCATCATGTCGTTCCTGATCGCGGCGCCGACCGGGGTGAAGTTCTTCAACTGGATCGGCACCATGTGGCACGGCTCGGTGTCCTTCGAGACGCCGATGCTGTGGTCGATCGGGTTCCTGGTGAGCTTTCTGTTCGGCGGGCTGACCGGTGTCATCCTCGCCTCACCGCCGATGGACTTCCACGTCACCGACTCGTACTTCGTGGTCGGCCACTTCCACTACGTCGTCTTCGGGACGGTCGTCTTCGCCACGTACGCGGGCTTCTACTTCTGGTGGCCGAAATTCACCGGCAAGATGCTCGACGAACGCCTGGGAAAGATCCACTTCTGGACACTGTTCATCGGCTTCCACACCACTTTCCTCGTCCAGCACTGGCTGGGCGTGGAAGGAATGCCGCGGCGCTACGCCGACTATCTGGCCGCCGACGGCTTCACGGCCCTGAACACCCTCTCCACCGTCGGCTCCTTCTTGCTCGGCCTGTCCACGCTGCCCTTCCTCTACAACGTCTGGACGACCACCCGCCACGGCGCAACGATCACCATGGACGACCCCTGGGGCTTCGGCCGCTCCCTGGAGTGGGCGACCTCCTCGCCGCCGCCCCGGCACAACTTCACGACTCTCCCGAAGATCCGCTCCGAGTCGCCGGCGTTCGATCTGCACCATCCCGAGGTGGGGAAGCAGCCGACGGCGATGCCGCCAGTGCCCGGGACAGCCGGTCCCTGATCGCCTGTATGTAGCCGGTCAGCTCCGGCGGTTCACGGACCTCGAAGTCAAAACCCGTCATCACGATGTGGAAGACCATCACTTCCAGGCTGTGCGCCCCGGTCCGCAGCAGACAGCGCCGCTCGTCGACCGCTTCCAGCGTCCCGGCGGCGGGACCGATGCGCTCCGCCGCCTGCTCCAGCGAGGCGTGCAGCAGCACAGTGGCCTGCCGTGCGTAGGCGCGGGTGGAGATGCCCCGGGAGACATACGCGGCGAGATCCTCGGCCGGCGGCGGACGGGGGGTGAAGCGCGGGCCGTGCGGCGGGGTGGGGGTGAGGCGGTCGGCCCGGTAGGTGCGCCAGTCGGCGCGGCCCGCGTCCCAGGCGACGAGGTACCAGCGGCGCCGGGCGAAGACCAGGCGGTGCGGTTCCACGGTGCGCCGGGAGACCGTGCCGTCGTGGGAGGTGTAGTCGAAACGAAGCCGGCGGCAGTCCCGGCAGGCGTGCGCGAGCTCGGTGAGGAGGTTCGGGTCCACCCGGGGGCCGCCGCTGCCGAGCAGCGGGACGGTGAAGGCGTTCAGCGCACCGACCTGGCGCTGCAACCGGTGCGGCAGCACCTGCTCCAGCTTCGCCAGCGCCCGTACGGAGGCCTCCTCGATGCCCTCGACACCGCCCGCCGCGGCGGTGCGCAGCCCGACCGCGACCGCCACCGCCTCCTCGTCCTCCAGCAGCAGCGGCGGGAGTTCGGCGCCGGCGCCGAGCCGGTAGCCGCCGGCCGTCCCGGGTGCGGAGTGGACGGGGTAGCCCAGCTCGCGCAGCCGGTCGATGTCCCGGCGCACCGTGCGCGGGGTGACATCGAGCCGGTCGGCGAGCTCCGCGCCGGACCACTCCCGGTGGGCCTGGAGCAGCGAGAGCAGGCGGAGCAGACGTGCCGAGGTCTCCAACATGGCCCGAGTCTCGCAGCCCTTGCGGACAGCTGCGGTCCTCGGTGCGCCACCGGGACCGCAGCCGGGGTTCCGTCAGCTCTCGGCCGGTCCGGCGACCCGGACGGCCAGGTCGTTGTCGAGCGTGTAATACGGGCCGACCTTGAGCTCTCCCGCGTCCGTCCGCACCGGCAGCCCGGGGTAGCTGAAGACCTGCTTCTTGTCGGCGACGTCGTCCAGGAGACGGGCGATGCGCACCGGCCGGGCCCCCTTTGCGGGACGCAGCCACAGGTCCCAGGGCTCGTTGCCCCGCTCCCACCGGCCGGCCAGCTCCTCGTAGGGCAGCGTGAAGGTGAACTCCTGGCCCTCGACGGTCAGCGGGACGGCGACGGTGGCCGGTTCGGTGGCCGGGGAGGCCGGGCCGCGGCGGGCGCGGGCCTCGGCGCAGGCACCGGCGCCCGGGGCGGCGCCGTAGAGCCGGCCGGCGACCGTCATGCCGTCGGGCGCGACGAGGATGTCACCGGCCTCGGCGTGCGGTCCGCGCAGCCAGCTGCGCAGCGCGAGATTGCCGAACTTGGTCGCGTACGGGATGCGCACACCGAGCCGGCCGATGCCCGCCAGCGGCCTGCGGTCCACCAGCGACCGCAGGTCGTTGACGCCCGGCAGCAGGCGCCGCGGGTCCCCGCCGTCACCGAAGTCGGCGTAGGCGTTCCAGCGGCCCTCGGCGAGGGCGACGGTGCTGGGCAGCACGGCGCGCAGCCGCCCGGCGCCGTTCGGCCCGAGCGGCAGCCGTACCTCGTCGTCGGCGCCGTCGCCGCCGCGCAGCCGCAGCACCAGCGCCGCGTTCCAGGCGGTGTGGGTGTCCTGAGGGGCGGTCAGGTCGAAGGTGAGGCCGCCGGCGGAGTCCGCGATGCAGTCGGCCCTCAGCTCCACCGGCTCCGCCTCGTCGCTCCGCTCCTGGGGCCGCTCGCGGCCGTCGGTTCCCGCGCTCACCGGAACCATGGGTTCCTGGTCGATGGCAGAGGGCTCCTTCATCTCATCTCCGGTCACGGTCAGTTGGCTCGGCGCCGTCATGCCGTCCGCACCCCTCTCAGCGCGGCGCAGGCCGCATCCTTGGTGGCGTATGCACCGCTGAGCAGGGCTCCACGGGCGCGATGCAGGCTGCCGCGCAGTTGGTTGCCCCGCCTTCGGGCGAGCAGCTCTCCGAAGAGCGCCTCATAGCGGCCGGCGACCTCGGCAGGGTCGAAGCGGGCCGACGAGGCCAGCGCGGCCTCGCCCATCCGCTTGCGGGCGGCGTCGTCGTTGATCAGTGTGAGCAGCGAGCCGGCCATTGCGTCCGGATCGCCGACGGGCACCAGCTTGCCGTCCACCCCGTCGTCGATGATCTCGCCGGGGCCGTGCGGGCAGTTCGTGGCGACGACCGGCAGACCGCAGCGCATGGCCTCGACGATCGTCATCCCGAAGGACTCCAGGCTGGAGGAGACCGCCGCGATCGAGCCCTTGGCCCACTCGGGCTCCAGAGGGTTGGCCGGCCCCATCAGGAAGACGTGGTTGTACAAGCCGAGTTCGTCTATCAGGGCGCGCAGCGCGGCCTTCTCGGCGCCGCCACCGTAGATCCGCAGCCGCCAGTCGGGGCGCTCGGCGACGACCCGGGCGAAGGCGTGGATGAGGACGTCGTAGCGCTTGACGCGGGCGAGCCGGCCGGCCGCGACGACCCACTTGCCGCTGCCGTCGGCGGGCCGGAGGGCGGGCTCCGGCACGCTGTTGGGCACCGCCTCGACGCGCACACCGGGCAGCCGCAGCGTCCGGCGGTAGGCGCGGGCGTCGGCCTCGGTGACGGTGGTGACCGCGTCGAGGCGCGGATAGGCGCCGCGCAGTGCCAGCTTGAGCGCCCGGTTGTGGGTGTCCAGGGTGAGATGCTCCTGGCCTATCCGGACCGGGCCGCGGCGCGCCTGCTTGGCGATGTGCACATTGAGTCCGGGACGGGTGCCGACCACCACGTCCGTCTCCGTCCGGCGCAGATGCTGGGCGATCCGGCGGTCGGTGAGCTCGCTGTACTGGCCGTAGCGCCCCTCGGCGGCGGGAAATACCCTGGCGGGGCGGGTGTGCTCGGGGTCCGCGCCCTCGTAGCCGGGGCTGTTCTCCCTGATGTCCACGAGATGGCGCAGCGCGACGCGCGGACCGAGGTCGAAGACCGGGTCGTCGCGGTGGCGCAGTACGGAAACGATCTCGACGTCATGCCGCTCGGCGAGCGTACGCGCGAGGTTGAACGTCGTCCTGATCGTCCCCCCTATGCCGTAGGCATTGTGTATCAGGAATGAGATGTGCATCCGTCCCCGTGTCCCCTGGTCTTCGGTCGTTCTGGTCCCCGTGGGATGCGTCGCGCCCCCCTCCCGACGGCGCGACACATCCCCTGCTGAACGGTAGGACCGCGAAAAAGGGTTCCTGGTTGGGTCTTTCGCCAAGTTGTTCCGCAAAAGTTAGGTCATCGGTAGCCGTGGGACGGAACCTCACGGGCCCGAATCCCCTCCACCCGTTGCCGCGTGACCAGGTCTTCCGCCGGATCGCGCCGGGACGCCGGACACCGTCCGGGGCCTGCCAACTCCCGCCGTCCGCCCGTCAGTCGTCGCGCGCCGACCGGGAGTGCGACTTCGGCACCCCCGGGAGCCGCAGCCTGGTGCCGACCGACAGCCTGCTGGGGTCCGGTCCGATGGTCGAGCGGTTGGCGCTGTACAGCGCCCGCCAGCCGCCCTTCACGCGGTAGTTCTCGGCGATCTCGCCGAGCGTCTCCCCCCGCCGGACGACATGGGTCCGGGCGGGAGGGGTCAGCCCGTAGCGCCGGGCGCACTCGGGCCAGGCGCCCCATCCCTGGGCGGCCTGCACCCGCTTTGCGATCTTGATCTGGTCCGCGCGGGAGGCGAGGTCGGCCCGCTCCGCGAAGTCGAGGCCGCCGAAGGCCTCCCAGGTGGGCTGCCAGAACTGGAGCCCGCCGTAGAAGGTGTTGCCGGTGTTGATGTGCCAGTCCCCGCTGCTCTCGCACTCGGCGAGGCAGCCCCAGGGCCACTGGTCGGCGGCGCAGGCGTGTGTCCTCCTGCCGCCGCTGCCGCCGCCGTCCGGCCCGTCGGCGGCGGCAGCGGCGCCGGGCAGGCACAGCACCAGGGCAGCGGCCGCCGCGGTGAGCAGCCCGACGGATCCCACGAAGCGCCGCGGCGCCGAAGAGTTGTCCGACATAGCCGGTGACGGTAAGCAGCCGTCCGCCGCTGACCAGGGCGCCACGCCCTCGGGCCCCCGCTCCCACCCGGTCCGGTGTACGGAACGCCGCCGACTGCACCAGGTTCTGCGCAAGAGTTGGCGTTATGTGACCGCTTCTGTGGCGGCTTTCCATGGATTTCCACTGTGCGGCGATTGGTTCGATTCCGTTCCCTTCCTCGCGTGACTCCTGCCGCAGGTCACCCGTTGTCCTTGTACGAGCCGGGAGACCACCCGGCAGACGCACAGAGATCGAGGAGCCACCCGTGCCGCGCATGCTCGACGTCAGCGACGACGTTCGCGCCGAGATCGGCGACGAAGAAGCCGACCGCCTGCTGGCCGGTGGCGACGCCCCCGGCAGCTACGACTGCACCTCCTGCCGGACCCCCGGAGACAGCGAGCAGGAGGCCACCAGCACCGTCCTGTTCGTGGGCGAGGAGACCGCGGTGCTCGCGTTCGCCCATGCCACCTGCATCCCCTCGCAGGTCGTCCCGGTGTCGGAGGAGCAGCTCCAGGGAGCCGTACGCTCCATCACCGGAGAGGACGCCGCCGCCCCCGCCCCCGGATCGCAGCCGTCCCCGGCCGCCCCGGCCCCCACCACCCCGCGCCAGGCGACCCTCGGGATCACCTGCGGTCTGGTGCTGATCGACGGCGACCTGCGCCCGGCCCTGGTGGTCGAGCCCGACGGCCCGATCGCCCGTCCCGGCTCGGTCGGCCCCGACGACGACTTCCTTCCGCTGCTCCTGGAGCAGGGGTTCCACCCCGTGGCGGACATGAACCAGCTCCCGGGCCCGAACCCGGGCTGGTCCGCCCTGCTGGCCATGGGCAAGCTGCACGCCGTCCTCCAGCCGGGCAACACCGGCCAGCAGGCCGCCTGGTGGCAGGCCCATCAGCCGCTGGCCGTCTCCGACGGCTGGCGCACCGCGGCCAACAAGGCGCAGTCGGTGGTGATGTACGCCGCGCCCGCCGGCTCCATCGGCCACCAGCCCCGCGAGGACCTGATGCGGGAGGCACTGGAGAACGCCGCGGCGAGGGGCGCCCTGGTCGCCGCGGAGATGCCGCTGGCCGGCACCTGACAGCCCCTCGGCACCCGATCGCGGGGGCAGGACCGCCATTCCGGACGGTCATGCCCTCGCGATCAGCCATTTCCGCACGAAAGCCGCATCCCGCGGCCATCGAGGTCGTTGGCACATACGTGCACGCATACGACCCGTCCTCCCGCGCCCCGTACACCCACCCGATCCCCGGCATGCGCCCGTCCCACGAATACGGGACGACGCACCTCACGGACCATGGTTCGGCCACGCCGATCTATGACGCGCTGTACGCCGAGTACCGCCGCTCCTTCCGGGCCCTGCCCGGGGACCGTACGGACGAACCGGAGATCTCGGAGGCGCTGCACGGTAGCGGGAACTGGAGCCGTACGACGGCGTCCGCGGCGCACTGGGAGGTCGTGAGCCGGCAGCCCTACCACCCGCGAGGCCATGTCCCGGCGGCGCTGCCACCGGCGCAGCGGGACTCCCGGCCGCACGGCCGCTGAGCGGTCCGTACGGCCCGGGAGCCGCCGCTACTTCTTCTTGCTGCGCTTCTCGCGCACCCGCACGGAGATGTGGATCGGCGTCCCGTCGAACCCGAACTCCTCGCGCAGCCGCCGCTCGACGAAGCGGCGGTAGCCGGCCTCCAGGAAGCCGGAGGCGAACAGCACAAAGCGCGGCGGCTTGGTGCCCGCCTGGGTGCCGAAGAGGATGCGGGGCTGCTTGCCGCCGCGGATCGGGTGCGGGTGGGAGGCGACGATCTCACCGAGGAAGGCGTTGAGCCGCCCGGTGGGGATGCGGGTCTCCCAGCCGGCCAGCGCGGTCTCGATCGCCGGGACCAGCTTCTCCATGTGGCGGCCGGTGCGCGCGGAGACGTTCACCCGCATCGCCCACGGGATCTGTACGAGGTCCCGCTCGATCTCCCGCTCCAGGTAGAAGCGGCGCTCCTCGTCGAGGGTGTCCCACTTGTTGTAGGCGATGACCAGGGCGCGCCCGGCCTCCACGGCCATCGTGATGATGCGCTGGTCCTGGACGCTGATGGATTCGGACGCGTCGATCAGGACGACCGCGACCTCGGCCTTCTCGACGGCCGCAGCGGTGCGCAGCGAGGCGTAGTAGTCGGCGCCTTCCTGGAGGTGCACCCGGCGGCGGATACCGGCGGTGTCCACGAACTTCCAGGTCTTGCCGCCCAGTTCGATCATCTCGTCGACCGGGTCACGGGTGGTGCCGGCCACCTCGTTGACGACCACCCGCTCCTCGCCGGCGACCTTGTTCAGCAGCGACGACTTGCCGACGTTCGGGCGGCCGATCAGCGCGATCCGGCGGGGGCCGCCGAGGGCGGTGCCGAAGGTCTGCGCGGGCGCCTCGGGCAGCGCGTCCAGCGCGGCGTCGAGCATGTCGCCGGTGCCGCGGCCGTGGAGTGCGGAGACCGGGTGCGGCTCGCCGAGGCCCAGCGACCACAGCATCGCGGCGTCGGCCTCGCCCGAGGGGCCGTCGACCTTGTTGGCGACCAGGACCACGGGCTTGCCGGCGCGGCGCAGCAGCTTGACGACGGCCTCGTCGGTGTCGGTGGCGCCGACCTTGGCGTCGACGACGAAGACGACCGCGTCCGCGGCCTCGATGGCGAACTCGGCCTGGAGCGCCACGGAGGCGTCGATGCCGAGGACGTCCTGCTCCCAGCCACCGGTGTCGACGACCTTGAAGCGGCGGCCGTTCCAGTCGGCCTCGTAGGTGACACGGTCGCGGGTGACGCCCGGCTTGTCCTCGACGACCGCCTCACGGCGGCCGATGATGCGGTTCACCAGGGTCGACTTGCCGACATTGGGGCGGCCGATGACGGCGAGGACGGGCAGCGGGCCGTGGCCGGCCGCGGCGATGTCGCCCTCGACCGCCTCGAGGTCGAAGCCCTCCTCCGCGGCGAGCTCCATGAACTCCGCGTACTCGGCGTCGCCAAGCGCACCGTGCTCGTCGCCGGTAGGGATCTGGTCGTTCATGAAGTCCGTTCCTCGTTCATCATCGTGATCGGTGGGCCACTCGTCCGCGGCCCACTACTCAAGTGTGGGATCAGCGCCCGGTCAGGCGCCTGGCCTCTGCCAGGTGGGCGGTCAGCCGCTCCTGGATCCGTACGGTCGCCTCGTCGAGCGCCTTACGGGTGCGCCGCCCGCTGCTGTCGCCCGCCTCGAAGGCGTCACCGAAGACGACATCGACACGGGACCACAGCGGTGGCACGGCCGGTGTGAGCCGGCTGTGGCGCTCCTTGCTGCCGAGCACCGCCACCGGCACGACCGGGGCACCGGAGCGCACCGCGAAGTACGCCAGGCCCGCCCGCAGGGAGGCGAAGTCGCCCTCGCCGCGGGTGCCTTCCGGGAAGATTCCCAGCGCTCCGCCCTGCTCCAGTACCCCGAGGGCGTCGGTGATCGCCTTGCGGTCGACGGTGTGGCGGTCCACCTTCAGCTGCCCGATGCCCCGCAGGAACGGGTCCAGCGGGCCGACGAAGGCTTCCTTCTTGATCAGAAAGTGCACCGGCCGCGGCGCGGTGCCCATCAGCATCGGGCCGTCGATGCCGTGTGAGTGGTTGACGGCGAGGATCACCGGGCCGGCCGACGGCACCCGCCAGGCGCCCAGCACCCGCGGCCGCCACAGCCCGTACATCAGGCCGATGCCGATCCGCCGGCCGACCGCGGCGCCCGCCGCGGTCGGAGCCCCGCCGCTGTCGGTCACCGGGCGGCCCGCCCTGCCTTTTCGGCGCCGGCGCCCTCGATGAGGGTGACCACACACTCGATGACCTGCTCCAGCGTCAGCTCGGTGGTGTCCACCTCGACGGCGTCGTCCGCCTTGGCCAGCGGGGAGGTCTTGCGGCCGGAGTCGGCGGCGTCCCGCTTGATCAGCGCCTCGCGGGTGGCGGCCAGGTCGGTGGCCTCCTTGCCCTTGAGCTCGCCGCTGCGGCGGGCCGCCCGCGCCTCGGGGGAGGCGGTGAGGAAGACCTTGAGGTCGGCGTCGGGCAGGACGGTGATGCCGATGTCCCGGCCCTCGACGACGATGCCGTTCGGCGCCTCGGCGGCGATGCTGCGCTGGAGATCGGTGATCAGGGTCCGCACCTCGGGGACGGCGCTGACCGCGCTGACCGCGGCGGTGACCTCCTGGGTGCGGATCGGGCCCGCGGCGTCCAGGCCGTCGACCGAGATGGTCGGGGCGGACGGGTCGGTGCCGGAGACGATCACGGGCTTGACGGCGGCGTCGGCCACGGCCGTCGCGTCCTTGACGTCGATGCCGTTGGTCAGCATCCACCACGTGATCGCGCGGTACTGGGCGCCGGTGTCGAGGTAGCCGAGGCCCAGCTTGGCGGCGACGGCCTTGGACGTGCTGGACTTGCCCGTGCCTGCGGGGCCGTCGATGGCGACAATCACTGCTGCCGGGGCGGTCCGAGCGGCGGTTTCCACGGTGACGAACACCTTTCTTGTACACGGGGCGGGGGTCCAAGGGCCGTAAGGGCCTCGGACAAGGTTACTGGCTCACCCGCACGGTGCCGTCCACGCGGTCACTGCCGGATGGACCAGCCCCGCTCGCGCAGCTCCGCGGTCAGCACCGGCACGGCCTGCGGCTCGACCATGAGCTGGATGAAACCGGCCTGCTGGCCGGTGGCGTGCTCGATGCGGACGTCCTCGATGTTGACCCCGGCCCGGCCGGCGTCGGCGAAGATCCGGGCCAGCTCGCCGGGCTGGTCGCCGATGTGGACGGCGACGATCTCGTAGGCGGCCGGGGCGGCGCCGTGCTTGCCGGGCACCCGCTCCCGGCCGGCATTGCCGCGGCGCAGCACGTCCTCGATACCGCCGGCGCCGCCGCCGCGCTTCCCCTCGTCGGCGGACTCCAGAGCGCGCAGGGACCGTACGGTCTCGTCCAGGTCGGCGGCGATCTCGCCCAGCACATCGGCGACCGGACCCGGATTGGCCGAGAGGATGTCGATCCACATCGCGGGATCGGAGGCCGCGATCCGCGTCACATCCCGGATGCCCTGGCCGCAGAGGCGTACGGCGGTCTCGTCGGCTCCCCTCAGGCGGGCGGCGACGAGGCTGGAGACCAGCTGCGGGGTGTGCGAGACCAGGGCGACGGCGCGGTCGTGCGCGTCCGCGTCCATCACCACCGGAACGGCCCGGCACAGCGCGACCAGCTCCAGGGCGAGGTTGAGCACCTCGGTGTCGCCGTCGCGGGTCGGGGTGAGCACCCAGGGCCGGCCCTCGAAGAGGTCGGCGGTGGCGGCCAGCGGGCCGGAGCGCTCCTTGCCGGCCATCGGATGCGTGCCGAGGTAGCCGGACAGCTCGCAGCCCATCGCCTCCAGCTCACGGCGGGGGCCGCCCTTGACGCTGGCGACGTCGATGTAGCCGCGGGCCACCCGGCGCCGGATGGCACCGGCCAGGGCCGCCGCGACATGGGCCGGGGGCGCGGCCACGATGGCCAGGTCGACCGGGCCCTCGGGCGCCTCGGCGGTGCCCGCGCCGAGCGCGGCGGCCGTCAGGGCCTGTGCCTGGTCGTGGTCCTCCAGGAAGACCCGGACGCCCCGCGATTGCAGCGCGAGCGCGGCCGACGTGCCGATCAGGCCCGTTCCGATGACGAGTGCGGTCCTCACTGCGCGATGTCCTTCCGCAGCTCGCCGGCCGCACCGAGGTAGACATGGGCGATCCCGGCCTTGGACAGCCCGGTCTCGACATGGGCGAGCACCCGCACCACGCGCTCCATGGCGCCGTCGATGTCCAGCTCCTGGGCACAGATCAGCGGGACGTCCGTGATGCCCAGGGCGCGGGCGGCGGCGGCCGGGAAGTCGCTGTGCAGATCGGGGGTGGCGGTGAACCACACGCTGATCAGGTCGTCCGCGAGGAGGTCGTTGCGCTCGAGGATGGCGGTGAGCAGCTCGCCGACCTGCTCCTGCATGTGCTCCGCGTCGTCCCGCTCCAGCTGGACGGCCCCGCGGACCGCTCGTACCGCCACGTCACTGCTCCCCTGCGTTCTGTGCCGCGTCACGCACCTGTGCGCGCACTGATCAGCGTAACCAGCCGCACGGACAATCCGTACGCGGCGGCCGGACGCTGAGACGGCCGGAAGGTCAGGACGGCGGTCCGTGCACGCCGCGACCGGCCGCCCACCAACAGTGATCACGCTTCCGGAGGCCCGCATTCCGCCTCCAAAAACTGGTGACATTCGCCATTCCACCAGCGACAATCGCCGCCATGTCCGAAGCCGCCGCAGGTCACACCCTGGTCGCCGAGCACACCGTCTACGCATGTGTGATGGGCTCGCGCGCCTTCGGTCTGGCCACGGAGTCCAGCGACACCGACCGGCGCGGGGTGTATCTCGCACCCACCCCGCTCTTCTGGGGCTTCGAGAAGCCGCCGACCCATGTGGAGGGGCCGCGCGAGGAGGAGTTCTCCTGGGAGCTGGAGCGGTTCTGCCATCTGGCGCTGCGTGCCAACCCCACCATCCTGGAGTGTCTGCACTCCCCCTTGGTGGAGCGGATCGACGCCACCGGCCGGGAGCTGCTCGCGCTGCGCGACGCCTTCTTGTCCCGGCAGGCCCACCGCACCTTCGCGGGCTATGCCGGCGGGCAGCTCAAGCAGCTGCGGGCCGACGTACGGCAGCACGGTGCGCCCCGCTGGAAACACGCCATGCACCTGCTGCGGCTGCTGGCCTCCTCGCGCGACCTGCTCCGTACGGGCGCGCTCACCCTGGACGTCGGCGAGGACCGGGAGGAGCTGCTGGCGGTCCGGCGCGGTGAGGTGGCCTGGGAAGCGGTGGAGCGCCGGATGGCGCGGCTGGCCGAGGAGGCCGAGGCCTCGGTGTCCGGCTCGCCGTTGCCGGCCGAGCCGGACCGGGGCCGGGTGGCGGACTTCCTGTTCCGGGCCCGGCGGGCCTCAGCGCTCGGCTGAGGCGCCCGCCGTCCTGGCCCGGACGATGAGGTCGTGCAGCGCCTCGCCGGCGCCGGGAGCGTCCGGCAGGGCGGTCGCGTCCTGGGCGGCGTCCAGCCGGGCGTGCAGCGCCTCGATGTCCGTACGCAGCCGTGCCGGGTCCACCACCGCACCGGCCGTGCCGTGTTCGGCCGCCTCCTTGGCCGCGATCAGCTCCGGTATGTAGGCGGGCGCGGCCAGCTCACCCACCAGTGTGGGCAGATGGGGCTGCACCCGGCCGCTGTCCATGAGGTGGATGCCGGTGAGCAGCACCCGGAGCGTGTACAGCAGCGGCTTCAGCTCGCCGGTCTTCACGAAGAGCCGCCACTGGGTCGTGGCGAAGCCGCGGTAGTGGTGGGCGTGGTGGGCGGTGAGCAGGTCCGGGGCCAGCGCGATCAGCTCGTCGTGCACGGGAGTGGTGTGCACCACCAGGGGCGAGAGCAGCTGCTCCAGTACGTAGCCGTTGCGGCGCAGCAGTAGCCGGGCGAATTTGCGCAGGTCGTGCGAGACGAGGTCCAGCTCGGTGCGTCCTTGGTCCCACATCCGCGTCCGTGTCTCGTCGGGCTCGTGCAGCCCGAGGAGGGCGGCGGCCGGCAGGAGGTGGGCGCCGCGCAGATCGACGTCGGAGTCCCGGGACGGGAAGCCGTACAGATGCGCGCCGGAGACCGTGGCGAAGACCAGCGGGTCGTCCTGTTCCGCGACCACGGCGCCCAGGTCGACGGCGGGCAGCCCGGCCGCCCGGAGGACGGCCTCCCGTCCGGCGGCTGTCGGGGTCTCACGCATCCCAGGCCTCCCCCAGCCTCAGCAGCTCGTCGCGGTATTCGATACGCGCGGCCCACTCCTCGGGCCAGGCGCCGGCGCCGAGACGGGCGCCCGCGAAGGCGCCGGTGAGACAGGCGATCGAGTCGGAGTCGCCGGAGGTGCAGGCGGCCCGGCGCAGCGCGGTGCGCGGCTCGTCGGGGAAGAGCAGGAAGCACAGCAGGCCGGTGGCCAGCGCCTCCTCCGCGATCCAGCCGGCGCCGGTGGCCAGGCACGGGTCGGCCTCCCGGTCCGGTGCAGCGAGCGCCGCGTCCAGCCGGTCCAGCACACCGAGGCACTCGTCCCAGCCGCGGGCGGTGAAGTCCGTCGCGGAGGGGTCGTGGCCGCGCCGCCACAGGTCGCCGAGCCAGTCCTCCCGGTAGACGGTGCGGTGGGCGTGGGCATACGTGCGCAGCAGGGCGGGCAGCTCGGCGGGCGGTGTGCCGTCGGCGAGGGCGCGTACGGCGCAGGCGGTCAGATCGGCGGCGGCGAGCGCGGTGGGGTGCCCGTGGGTCAGCGCGGACTGGAGCTGTGCGGCACCGGAGCGCTGCTGCGGGCTCAGCCCCGGGGCGAGCCCGATCGGCGCGACCCGCATGTTGGCGCCGCAGCCCTTCGACCCCATCTGGGCGGCCTCGGCCCAGGGCCGGTCCCGGTCGCTGAGCAGCTGGCAGGCCCTGAGGCAAGTGCCGCCCGGTGCCCGGTTGTTGTCGGGCGAGCGCCACCAGGCGACGTACTCCTCGCGCACGGGTCCCACGAGGGCCTGCGCGGTGAGCGGACCGCGGCCCAGGGCCGTGCGCAGTCCGCGGCCCAGCGCCAGCGTCATCTGGGTGTCGTCGGTGACGAACGCGGGATCGGGCAGCGGCATCCGCCGCCACGGGCCGCACTTGGCCAGGATCGACGGCACATCGTTGAACTCGGTGGGAAAGCCGAGCGCATCGCCGAGAGCCAGCCCGATCAGCGAGCCGGTAGCGGCGGACCCCGTGGACACCATGAAAAAACCACCCCTTAATGTCACAGTGACATTAAGGGGTGGGGCTGCGGAGCCGCAAGGCATTTCCTGCCGTGCGGTCCCGCCGAGGTCCCGGAGGACCTAGAGCTCGACCTCACGCATCAGCATGCCGACCTCGGTGTTGGTCATCCGCCGCAGCCATCCCGACTTCTGGTCGCCCAGCGGGATCGGGCCGAAGCTCGTGCGGACGAGCCGCTCGACGGGGAATCCGGCCTCCGCGAGCATCCGGCGCACGATGTGCTTACGGCCCTCGTGGAGCGTGACCTCGACGAGGTAGTTCTTGCCGGTGTTCTCCACCACCCGGAAGTGGTCGGCGCGGGCGTAGCCGTCCTCCAGCTGGATGCCGTCCTTGAGCTGCTTGCCCAGGTCGCGCGGGAGGGGGCCCTGGATCGCGGCCAGGTAGGTCTTCTTCACGCCGTAGCGCGGGTGCGTCAGGCGGTGCGCCAGCTCACCGTGGTTGGTGAGCAGGATGATGCCCTCGGTCTCGGTGTCCAGCCGGCCCACGTGGAACAGCCGCGTCTCGCGGTTGGTGACGTAGTCGCCCAGGCACTGGCGGCCGTCGGGGTCCTCCATCGTGGAGACCACACCGGCCGGCTTGTTCAGCGCGAAGAAGAGATACGACTGGGTGGCGACCGTCAGGCCGTCGACCTTGATCTCGTCCTTCTCCGGGTCGACCCGGACGCCCTGCTCCATGACGACCTGGCCGTTGACCTCGACGCGCGCCTGGTCGATCAGCTCCTCGCAGGCCCGCCGCGAGCCCATACCGGCCCTGGCCAGCACCTTCTGAAGCCGCTCGCCCTCCTGGTCGCCGAAGGTCTTGGGGGTCTTGACCTGCGGCTTGTTGTGGCGGGCGCGGTTGCGCTCCTCCACCTGGGCGTCGTACTCACGGGGCCGTGCGGGCACCTGGCCGCGGCCGCGCTGCGGGCCGCCCTTGGGACCGCCCTTGCCGCCGGGGCCGGACCCCTTGGATGCAGCACCGGTGCGCGGGCCGCCCTTGGCACCGCCACGGGCCGCCGCGCCCCGGCTGCCGCTGCTCTTGGGGCCGCTGCTCTTGGGGCCACCGCTCTTGGCGCCGCCGCGCTCGTCCTTGCGGTCCGAGGAGCCCCCGGGACCGCCGGATCCGCCCACGTCGTAGCGGCGCTCCTCGGGACGGGGGCGACCCGAGCGCTGCTTGTCGTCCCTCTTCCCCCCGGCCTTCGGCCGCGGGGTGCCCCCGCCGGCGCCGCGGTGGTCGCCCCGGCCGCTGTCCCTGTTGTTCCTGCCGCTGCTTCGCATCAATGATCCGTCTGAGAGTCGCCGCTGTCGTCTACGTCGAACGACGGGATACCTTCCGGGGAGTCGCCCTCGACCGCGTCCGCCTCCGGAAGGAACGGTGCGAGCTCAGGGAGCTCGTCCAGGCCTCGCAGGCCCATCCGCTCCAAAAAGTAATTCGTCGTCCTGTACAGGATCGCACCTGTTTCAGGTTCCGTCCCCGCCTCCTCCACCAGTCCGCGCTGGAGGAGCGTGCGCATCACACCGTCACAGTTCACGCCGCGTACGGCCGAGACTCGGGAACGGCTGACCGGCTGACGGTACGCGACCACGGCCAGAGTCTCCAATGCGGCCTGGGTGAGCCGGGCCTGCTGGCCGTCCAGGACGAAGCTCTCCACGGCGTCGGCGTACTCGGCACGGGAGTAGAAACGCCAGCCGCCGGCCACCAGACGGAGATCGAATCCGCGGCCCTGCCGCGCGTAGTCGTCGGACAGCTCGCGCAGCGCCAGCGCGACCGCGCGGCGGGGCCGCTCCAGCACCCTGGCCAGGTGTTCCTCGGTCGCGGGCTCGTCGACGACCATGAGGACCGCCTCCAGTGCGGGCTTCAGCTCCAGCTCGGCCACTCCCAGCGTCCCGGCCGGCGCCCCGGGCCGTTCCCCCGGGACGTCCTCCGTACCGGTCTCGGTGACGTCGTACGCCCCGCCGTCGGCCACGCCGCTCATGCCCGCTCCTTCTCTGCGTGCTCTTCCCGCTCCGCCCCGGCGGCGCGCTGCCCCGGTTCCTGGTCGAACTCGTCCGTGACGACCGGCTCGGCCCCCTCCGCGCCCGTCCAGCGGACGTTCAGCGTCCCCAGGGCCTCCTCCTGCTCCAGGACGACCACCCGCTCCCGGTAGAGCTCCAGCAGGGCCAGGAAGCGCGCCACGACGGTGAGGGTGTCCGGTGCGTCCGCGCACAGTTCCTGGAAGCTGCTCTCGCCCGCCTCCCGCAGCCGTGCCATCACCACCTCGGCCTGCTCCCGCACGCTCACCAGTGGCGCGTGGATGTGGTCGACATAGACCTGCGGCCGGGCCTTGGGCTGCATCGCCTTCACCGCGAGCTTGGCGAAACCCTCCGCCCCGGTGCTGATGACGACCTCGGGCAGCAGCTCGGCGAGGTGCGGCTCCAGCCCGACCGTACGGGGGTAGCGCCGGGCCTCGTCCGCCAGCCGGCCGCTGAAGATATCCGCGATTCGCTTGTAGGCGCGGTACTGGAGCAGCCGGGCGAAGAGCAGATCACGGGCCTCCAGGAGCGCGAGATCCGCCTCGTCCTCCACTTCGGCCACGGGCAGCAGCCGGGCGGCCTTGAGATCCAGCAGCGTCGCCGCCACGACCAGGAACTCCGTGGTCTGGTCCAGATCCCAGTCCGGCCCCATGGCCCGGATGTGCGCCATGAACTCGTCGGTCACCTTCGACAGCGCGACCTCGGTGACGTCCAGTTTGTGCTTGGAGATCAGTTGCAGCAGGAGATCGAAGGGCCCCTCGAAGTTGTCCAGCCGGAGGGTGAACTTGCCGTCGCCGGCCTCGGGGGGAGCCTCGGCGGGAGCGGCACCGGGGACGACCGCGGCGGGAACGGCATCGGAAACGGCGAGGGGCACGTCCTCGGCGGCGCCCTGCGACCCGTCCGACTGCGGCACGTCGGCACCCTCCGGCGCCCCGGCCGCTCCGGACCCGTCCGGCACCGCGGGCTCGTCCGGCGTCACAGGGGCGTCCGGCGTCACAGGGGCGTCCGGTGCCCCCGGACCCGCGCCCGCGCCCGCCCCCCGCCCGAGAGGTCTACGGGCGCGGGGCGCAGGGGCATCGTCGTTGGTCGTCGGCATCGCGGTCCATGGTGCTGCGGTCCCGCGCCGGGGGCGGCGGGCTGGTCACGGGCGGGAGACCCCGCCGAGGAGGCAGGCTATCCCGCGGCGAGCGCGCCCTGTCCGACCCGGCGCGGCCGGTCCCGCGCGGCGTGACGTTTCCGCACCGTGGCAGCCGCCGCAGGAAATCTCCGCCACCACGGCGAGCAGCCACGCCGCAGGCACCGCAGTGCCGAACCCGCCTCGCCCGCACACGGACAGCGGCCGGGCGTCAGCGCCCGCGCAGCCGCCGCACCAGGATGCTGGCGTCGCCGCGCGACTCCAGGTCGGCGAGGACCACGGCGACCGCCTCGCGGACGATCCGGCCGCGGTCGACGGCGAGGCCGTGTTCGCCGCGCAGCACCAGCCGCGCATGTTCGAGGTCCATGAGCTCCTCGGCGGAGACATAGACGGTGATCTTCTCGTCGTGCCGTTCCCGGCCGCTGGGGCGGCGGTTGGCACCGCGGGAGCCCCCGCGCCGGCGGCCCTGGCCACCGGCCTGCGCGGCCGCCGCGGCCGCGTCCGGACCGGCCTGGCCGCCCTGCCCCGCCTGGGCCCGGTGGCTCTTGCCGGTGTCGCCGTCCGCCTCACGGCCGCTGTGCTCGGCCGAGGGACCGACGGCGGGCACCCGCGGTGGCGTGGCCGGTCCGCCGTCACCGGCCGTCGCCGGGGTGTCCGAGCTGCCGGCCCGCCGCTGCCGTACCGCGGTGGCCGTCTCCGGCCCGTCCGCCGCCGGATCGGGCTCGCCGGCCGGTGCGGGCACCCGGGGCGCCTCACCGTTGGCCGGGGAGCCGTTCGCCGGACGTCGGGGACTGGAGGGCTGAAGCCCCACTCCCCCGGTGGTACGGAACAGTTCGTCGGCGCCCGGCAGACTCACTCGGCGTGACACCGGGCGAGCACCTCCCTGGCGAGCTGACGATAGGCGGCGGCACCAACGGAGTTGGAGGCGTACGTGGTGATCGGCTCGCCCGCGACGGTGGTCTCCGGGAAGCGGACCGTACGGCCGATGACGGTGTGGTAGACGTGATCGTCGAAGGCCTCGACGACACGTGCCAGGACCTCACGGCTGTGCACGGTGCGGGAGTCGTACATCGTCGCCAGGATGCCGTCCAGCTCCAGCTCGGGGTTGAGCCGCTCCTGGACCTTCTCGATCGTCTCGGTGAGCAGCGCGACACCGCGCAGCGCGAAGAACTCGCACTCCAGCGGCACGATGACCTTGTGAGCCGCCGTCAGCGCGTTGACGGTGAGCAGACCGAGCGAGGGCTGGCAGTCGATGACGATGTAGTCGTAGTCGGCCAGCAGCGGCTTCAGGGCGCGCTGGAGGGTCGACTCGCGCGCGACCTCGCTGACCAACTGCACCTCTGCCGCTGACAAATCGATATTGCTGGGCAGTAGGTCCATGTTGGGGACCGCGGTCTTCAGGAGCACCTCGTCGGCCGACATGCCCCGCTCCATGAGCAGGTTGTAGACCGTCAGGTCGAGCTCCATCGGGTTGACGCCGAGTCCGACCGACAGGGCGCCCTGCGGGTCGAAGTCGACGAGCAGCACCCGTCGTCCGTATTCGGCAAGTGCGGCACCCAGGTTGATGGTCGAGGTGGTCTTGCCGACCCCGCCCTTCTGGTTGCACATGGCGATGATTTTGGCGGGGCCGTGGTCGGACAACGGCCCCGGGATGGGGAAATAAGGGAGCGGGCGTCCGGTCGGGCCGACGCGTTCGCGGCGCTGGCGCGCGGCGTCCGGCGCGAGCGTCGCGGCGTATTCGGGGTCCGGCTCGTACTCCGCGTCCGGATCGTAGAAGTGCCCCTGGGGCAGGTCGTCGTAGTCGGCGAGACGGGCGGGTTCTCCACTGCCCCGGTCGCCGGCCATGGCGTTCACGTGATGGCCGTCCATGCTCTGGTGGGCTGTCGTGGAAATGCTCTGGTGGGCTGCGAAGGTGTGGACCGCGACGGAGCCGACAGCCTCGGACCCCGAGGGACCCTGGCCCCGTGCAACCGCTCCTGGTTGACCACCCCCGGGAGTAAATGTCGACTCATTCACAAGTCGTCTTACCTCCTTGGATGTGACCAGGAAACTTTATCGATAGGTCAGCGTGGCACCATGCCGACGGTTGGCGACTCTATGGCGTGTCGGGCGTCCGCAGCAACACAATCCACCGGACCCGGCACGATGTGTCGGTAACCGGACCCCCGATGTCAAGGGCGCACATGGCATCGGACCGAAGTTTCAGGGGGGCGCGAATCGGCTAAAGGGTCACGTTCGCGGCGAGTTGGGGCCCGGCGTTCCGGAATGGAGCGTTCCGCAGGCCGCACATGCGACCGGCCGGGCCTTGTCGACAAGGCCCGGCCGGTGATGCAGCGTTGACGCGCTTCGTTGACGCCTCAGCCCAGGAGGGTGCGCAGTTCGACGTGCTCGAGGCCGTGGGCCTCGGCGACGGGACCGTAGACCACCTTGCCGTCGTGCGTGTTCAGGCCCTTGGCCAGCGCCGGGTCACGGCGCAGCGCCTCGACCCAGCCACGGTTCGCCAGCTCCACGATGTAGGGCAGCGTGGCGTTGGTGAGCGCGTGGGTGGAGGTGTTCGGCACGGCGCCGGGCATGTTGGCGACGCAGTAGAAGACCGAGTTGTGGACCGGGAAGGTCGGCTCCGCGTGCGTGGTGGCACGGGAGTCCTCGAAGCAGCCACCCTGGTCGATCGCGATGTCGACAAGAACACTTCCGGGCTTCATCTTGGCGACGAGCTCGTTGGTGACCAGCTTCGGCGCCTTGGCGCCGGGGATCAGGACGGCACCGACGACGAGGTCGGCCTCGACGACGGCATTCTCCAGCTCGTAGGCGTTGGAGACGATCGTCTGCACCTTGGTGCCGAAGATCTTGTCGGCCTCGCGGAGCTTGTTGATGTCCTTGTCGAGCAGGGTGACGTGGAAGCCGAGGCCCACGGCGATCTGGAGCGCGTTCCAGCCGGAGACGCCACCGCCGATGATGACGGCCTTGCCCGCGTGGACACCGGGGACGCCACCGGGCAGCACACCGCGGCCGCCGGCCTGGCGCATCAGGTGGTAGGCGCCGACCTGCGGGGCGATACGGCCCGCGACCTCGGACATCGGGGCGAGCAGCGGCAGCTGGCGGCCGGCCGTCTCGACGGTCTCGTAGGCGATCGCGGTGGTGCCGGACTCCAGCAGCGCGTCCGTGCACTCCTTGGAGGCCGCCAGGTGCAGGTAGGTGAAGAGCGTCTGGTCCTTGCGGAGGCGGTGGTACTCCTCCGCGATCGGCTCCTTGACCTTCAGCAGCAGGTCAGCGGTACCCCAGACCTCATCGGCGGTGTCCAGGATGGAGGCACCGGCGGAGACGTACTCCTCATTCGTGATGGACGAGCCGAGACCGGCGTCCTTCTCGATGAAGACCTGGTGGCCGTGGCGGACGAGTTCGTTCACTCCGGCGGGCGTGATAGCCACGCGGAACTCGTTGTTCTTGACCTCGCGGGGGATGCCGACCTTCACGTCGATCACGGTCCTTGAAAGAGAGGGTGCAGGAGGAATTATCCCCTCATGCGCTGCATGACGGAACTGACCGCGCCGAACGCGGCCCAGCCAGTCTATTGAAGGAGCTCTCGTTGTCTAGCCTTGCAAAGCATTAATTCTCGCGAGAAGTACCACCGATTTCGCAGGTCACTTGGAGTGATCTTCGAGGAGTCGCTCCCCCACGGCCCGGTGGAGCCGTGCCGCTGCTGGGTCGCCGAGCCTCTCGAGGGTGTCCGCGATCCGTAGTTGCAGTGCCGCCTCCAGTCGTCCGTCGCCCGCTTTCCGGGCGATGTCGAGGGCTTCGAGACAGGTCCGCAGCGCGTCCTCGGGCCGCCCCGCGTACTCCTGCACCCGGGCCACCTCACCGGTCGCCCGCGCCTGGCCGGCCACATCGCCGATCCTGCGATACGTCCCGACGGCCGCCCGCCAGGCCTTGAGCGCCTCGCCCCACCGGCCCGCGTAGGTGTGCGCGCCACCGATCCGGCCGTGCAGCCGCGCCGCGTCACCGCCCTCGTCACGGGCGAGCCGCAGCTCCAGCGCCCGGCCGTACCAGTCGGCGGCCCGCTGCCAGTCGCCCAGCTCGGTGTACGTACCGCCCAGCGACTCCAGCGCCCGGCCGGTAGCCACCGGGTCCTGCACCGAGCGGGCCGCCTCCAGCGCACCCCGGTAACGGGTGAGCGCCTGAGCGGTACGTCCCGCCTGGCCGTCCAGGTCCGCGAGGTTCAGCAGGGCGGCGGCCTTCTCCCGCGGCAGCCCGCGCCGCTCGGCGACCTGGAGGACGAGTCCGTGCAGTGCATAGAGGTCCGGCGCGGCGGCCTCGGGGCCCTGGTGCGCGAGCAGCGTCCGGGTCAGCGCGGCCATCAACCGCCGGTCCAGGGTGTCGAGTTCACCGTCGGCGACGGCGATCCTCGCGGCGTCGAGCAGCGCGCCGCGACGGCTGCGCAGCCAGTGCGCGGCGGCGCCCTTGGAGGAGAAGCGCAGGGAGCGCGGCAGTCCGGCGACCTTCTGCCGGGCGGGCGAATCGGCCGGCTCGCCCATCGCCCGGCAGGACTGGAGCAGCCGTACGGTCCGCTCCAGCATCCGGGCGCGGGCCAGCTGGACGTCGGCCGGGCGCTCGTGTTCCCGGAGCAGTTCGCGCGCCAGCGGGTCGAGGCAGCCGGGCAGCCGGTACTGGGGGCGCAGGGCCGGATCGGGCGTACTCGCGCCCAGGACCCCGTCGTCCTCGGTGGCGACCGGCCGCAGCATGCCGAGCGCGGCGAAGTCGCCCAGCGTCGTGGCGGCCGCGGCCACCGAGCAGCCGGCCAGCGCGGAGGCGATATGGGCGTCCACGAGGCCGGCCGGCGCCAGGGTGATCAGCCGCAGTATGCGGGCGGCGGGCGCCGGCAGCGCGTCATAGGCGAGCCGGAAGGCGCGGAACAGCGGGCGGGCGCCGGTGGGCAGGTCCGGGGGCAGCGGGACGGCGTGCAGCGCCTGGAGCAGATCGGCGACCGAGGACTTGGGGCGGGCGGCGAGCCAGGCCCCGGCCAGCACCAGCGCGGCGGGCTGGCCGCCGCACTCCTCGGCGACGCTGTCGGCGGTCCGCGGGTCGACGGTGATCCGGGTCGGCCCGGCGTAGCGGCTGAGGATCTCGACACAGGCCGCGCTGTCCAGGCCGCCCAGGGCACACGGCCGGACGTCCGGAATGCCGGTCAGCGGCCCCTGGGAGACCACCACGACCAGGCAGTCGGGGGCGTCGGGGAGCAGCGGTTCGACCTGTTCGGCGCCCCGTGCGTCGTCCAGGAACAGGAGGGCACGGCGCCCGACGAGCGCACCGCGCAGCAGCTCGGTCAGCTCGTCCTCGGCGGCGCCGGGCGGGGCCTCGACGCCGAGCACGGCCAGCAGGTCACGCGCGGCGCGGCCGAGGTCGGCCGGTTCGCCGCCCGGCCCGGTCAGGGTGGCCCTCAGCACACCGTCGGGATGGTGGTCGGCCAGCTCGCGCAGCAGCTCCTCGGCCAGGGCCGTACGTCCGGAGCCGGGGCGGCCGGCGATCAGCAGCACCCGGCTGCGGGCGCCCTTGCGGCCGGAAAGGGTGTCCAGGCCGGCCCGCGCGATATCGGCGTGCAGCGCCTTGAGCTCGCGGCGGCGGCCGGCGAACCCGGTGGCGGAGGGGGCGGTGGAGGCCGCGGGGACCAGGGGACGGGCGGTTCCGCCCTCCTGGCGGAACCCCGGTGCCCGCTGTCCGGGTGCTGCCGTGGCAGGCCCGTCCGCCGTCTCCGGCGGGAGGTGCTCCCCGCCCACCGCCTGGTCCGTCACCGGTCACGCTCCCGTCCACCTGCGCGTACGCGTCCGCCGCCGGGACGGACGCTGCCGAGCGTAGTTCACGGGCCGTCACGTGCCCTGCCGAGCAGGGCGGTTGGGTCACCCGATCGGATCGGTAGATCATCCGACCGGCTCGTGGCGGATCGGCGGCTCAGGCCTCGAAGGGGCGGGCCGGCCACGGCGCATCGGCCGGCCGCAGCGCGTCCAGACCCTCGCCGAGCCGGGCCGCGGCGAGTGCCAGCACGCCCACGACGAGGCAGTTGTTGTGCAGATCACCGGCGAGCGCCCCGCGGACCAGCTCGTCCTGCGGCACCCGTGCCAGCTCCATGTCGGCCTCCTCCTCGGAGACCTCGAAGCGCTCCCCCTCGGCCTCGGACAGCCCCCGGGCGAGGAAGATCCTCACGGCTTCGTCACAACCGCCGGGCGTGGTGTACACATCGGTCAGCACCCGCCAGTCCTCGGCCTTGACGTGCGCCTCCTCGTACAGCTCGCGCTGCGCCGCGTGCAGCGGGTTCTCACCGGGGATGTCGAGCAGCCCGGCGGGGATCTCCCACAGCTTCTGGCGTACGGGGTGGCGGTACTGGCGCAGCACCAGCACCCGGCCCTCGTCGTCGAGGGCGACGACGGCCACGGAACCGGGGTGGACCTGGTAGTCGCGCGTGACGGTGGAGCCGTCCGGCATGACGACCTCGTCGGTGCGCACGCTGGTCTTGTTCCCGGTGAACGGCGTCGTGGTCGCGGTGACCGTCCACTCCTCGGGGGTGTCCTTGATCGCCATGGCGCGTCCTCCTGTGTGTTGCCTCGTACCCAACGCAGAAACCGGGGCACGACCTCGAAGAGGCCGTACCCCGGCAACCGTATCCGCCGCGGTGTTCCTTACTTCGCGGTGCCCGTCTTGCGCGCGACCGCGGCCTTCACCAGCCCGGCGAAGAGCGGGTGCGGGCGGGTCGGGCGGGAGCGCAGCTCCGGGTGCGCCTGGGTGGCGACCAGGTAGGGGTGCGTCTCGCGCGGGTACTCGACGTACTCGACGAGCTTGTTGTCCGGGGAGGTGCCGGAGAACTGGAGCCCGGCCTTCTTCTCCAGCTCGGCGCGGTAGGCGTTGTTGACCTCGTAGCGGTGGCGGTGGCGCTCCTCGACGTACGGCTCGTCGTCGTAGACCTCGCGGACGATGGAGCCCTCGGCGAGCTTGGCCGGGTACATGCCCAGCCGCATCGTGCCACCCATATCGCCCTCACCTGCGACGATGTCCATCTGCTCGGCCATCGTGGAGATGACCGGGTCGGCGGCGGCCGGGTCGAACTCGGTGGAGTTCGCACCCGCGATACCGGCCAGGTTGCGGGCCGCCTCGATGACCACGCACTGGAGGCCCAGGCACAGGCCGAGCAGCGGGAGCTTGTTCTCCCGGGCGTAGGTGATCGCGCCGACCTTGCCGTCCACGCCGCGGTCGCCGAAGCCGCCGGGGATGCAGACGGCGTCGCAGTCCGCGAGCTGCTCGGCGGCGCCGGCCGGGGTCTTGCACTCGTCGGAGGTGACCCACTTCAGCTTCACGCGGGTCTTGTTCGCGAAGCCGCCGGCCCGCAGCGCCTCGGTGACCGAGAGGTAGGCGTCCGGCAGGTCGATGTACTTGCCGACAAGCGCGACCTTGACCTCGTGGTCGGGGTTGTGGACGCGGTCCAGCAGGTCCGCCCACTGGGTCCAGTCCACATCGCGGAACGGCAGGTCCAGCTTGCGCACGACATAGGCGTCCAGGCCCTCGGCGTGCACGACCTTCGGGATGTCGTAGATCGACGGCGCGTCCGGGCAGGCGATGACCGCGGCCTCGTCGACGTCGCACATCAGCGAGATCTTGCGCTTGATGGCGGTCGGGACCTCACGGTCGGCGCGCAGCACGATCGCGTCGGGCTGGATACCGATGTTGCGCAGCGCCGCGACCGAGTGCTGGGTCGGCTTGGTCTTCAGCTCACCGGACGGGCCGATGTAGGGGAGCAGCGAGATGTGCACGACGAAGACGTTGTCCCGGCCGACCTCGTGGCGGACCTGGCGGACCGTCTCCAGGAACGGCAGCGACTCGATGTCGCCGACGGTGCCGCCGACCTCGGTGATGACGACGTCGACGTCCTCGGTCGCCATCCGCCGGATGCGGTGCTTGATCTCGTTGGTGATGTGCGGGATGACCTGCACGGTGTCACCGAGGTACTCGCCGCGCCGCTCCTTGGCGATCACGGTGTTGTAGACCTGGCCGGTGGTCACGTTCGCGGAGCCGTCGAGGTCGACGTCCAGGAAACGCTCGTAGTGGCCGATGTCCAGGTCGGTCTCGGCTCCGTCGTTGGTGACGAAGACCTCGCCGTGCTGGAACGGGTTCATCGTTCCCGGGTCGACGTTCAGGTACGGGTCGAGCTTTTGCATCGTGACCCGCAGGCCGCGCGCCTTGAGGAGAGCACCCAGGCTGGAGGCGGTGAGCCCCTTGCCCAGCGAGGAGGCGACGCCCCCGGTGACGAAGAGGTGCTTGGTCGTCGTGGATTTGGGCGGCATGGCCAAGAGGGAGCTCCCGTGGTCGCGAGGTGGAGAGGTGCGATGCGGCGTGGGGCCTGGTGATTCAGGGGTGCCGTCGCTGCGGTTCGGGGGTGCCGTGACTTCTGCCGTGACATCTATCTGCGTCCCACCGGTCCACGGGGTACCAGGCTATCAGCGACCGGGCATGGTCGTGTCCGGGCACACATGGGAACCTGGCAGTAGCTGCCCGGGTGACACTGTCACGTGACGGAGGCCACCCATTTGGACCGCCTCACTCGTCGCGAGGGTCGCGCGGATCACCGACGTGCGTCGTATCCTGCTCGGACACTCGCATCGAGCCGTCCGGGAAGGCACCACCCCCGCCCGATTTCCGGTCCCGCTGCTCGGCGACGTTTCATGGGCAGGACGGACAGATCACAACGTCCCATGGGGGGCGTGACTCCAGTTCGACGGGAGATGCACGTGGCCGGGCGCATCGAGGACTACGCACTTATCGGCGATATGCAAACCGCCGCTCTAGTGTGCAGGGACGGCACAGTGGACTGGCTGTGTCTGCCCCGCTTCGACTCCCCGGCGGTCTTTGCAGGGCTGCTGGGCACGGAGGAGCACGGATTCTGGCGGATGGGGCCGGTCAACGGCCCCGGGGGCCGGCCCGCGCCGGCCGACCGCCGGCGCTACCGGGGCGATTCCCTCGTACTGGAATCGGAGTGGGACACCCCGCGCGGCACCGTCCGCGTGATCGACTTCATGCCGCCGCGTGATGGCGCGCCGCAGCTGATCCGCATCGTGGAGGGCGTCAGCGGCCGCGTGCCGATGCGCTCGCAGCTGCGGATGCGGTTCTCCTACGGCTGGGTCGTGCCCTGGGTGCACAAGATCGACGAGCGTACGGTCGCGGTCGCCGGCCCCGATTCGGTATGGCTGGACACCGAGGCGGAGACCTACGGCAAGGACCTGACGACGTTCTCCGACTTCACCGTCTCGCCGGGTGAGCGGATCGCGTTCACGATCAGCTGGGAGCCCTCCCACAAGCAGCCGCCGGCCGTGGCGGACCCGGAGGGGTCGCTGGAGGCCACCGAGGAGTTCTGGCGTGAGTGGGTCGAGCACTGCACCTACCACGGCCCCTACCGCGACGCGGTGGTGCGTTCCCTGATCACGCTGAAGGCGCTGACGTACGCGCCGACCGGCGGGATCGTGGCGGCGCCGACGACCTCCCTGCCGGAGTGCGTCGGCGGCGTACGCAACTGGGACTACCGCTTCACCTGGCTCCGGGATGCCGCGATCACGCTGTCCTCCCTGTTGCGCACCGGCTACCGCGAAGAGGCGCGGGCATGGCGGGAGTGGCTGCTGCGGGCGGTGGCCGGCGATCCGGAGAACCTCCAGATCATGTACGGCATCGCCGGTGAGCGGGAACTGGGCGAGAACGAGCTCACCTGGCTCCCCGGATACGAGAATTCCCGTCCGGTGCGGGTCGGCAACGGCGCCGCCGGACAGCTCCAGCTCGATGTGTACGGCGAGGTCACCGAGGCGCTGCACCTGGCGCACATGACGGGCCTGGCCCGCAACGACTACGCCTCGCTGCTCCAGCTCAAGCTGATCCAGTGGGTGGAGAAGCACTGGGACGAGCCGGACGAGGGCATCTGGGAGGTCCGCGGCCCGCGCCGGCACTTCGTGCACTCCAAGGTCATGACCTGGGTCGCGGTCGACCGCACGGTCAAGCTGATCGAGTCCGGGGACGTCGACGGCCCGCTGGAGCGCTGGAAGGACCTGCGCGAGACGATCCACCGGGATGTCTGCGAGAACGGCTACGACAAGGAGCGCAACACCTTCACCCAGTCCTACGGCTCGCAGGAGCTGGACGCCTCGCTGCTGCTGATCCCGCAGATGGGTTTCCTGCCGCCGGACGACAAGCGCGTCATCGGCACGATCGAGGCGATCCAGCGGGAGCTCTCCACCGAGGACGGCTTCGTCCTGCGCTACCCGACGTCCGGTGCGGACGATCTCGGGGTGGACGGTCTGGAGGGCGAGGAGGGCGCCTTCCTGGCGTGCTCGTTCTGGCTCGCCGACGATCTGGCGATGATCGGCCGGGTGGACGAGGCCCGCAAGCTCTTCGAGAAGCTGCTCTCGCTCCGCAACGACCTGGGGCTGCTCGCCGAGGAGTGGGACCCCAAGGCCCAGCGGCAGGTGGGCAACTTCCCGCAGGCGTTCAGCCATGTTCCGCTGATCGACACCGCGCTGCGGCTGACGGCCAGCGGGGCCTACGGAGGTTAGCGCCCCCCTTCGGGGCGCCAACCTCCCGGCGTTCTGTGGTGCCGTCCGGCTTTCGGACGGCACCTTTCTTTGTCAGAACGGGGTCAGCGTGAGGGTGATCTCCTTCGGGGCGCCGTCCTCGATGTACGAGGCGAAGCCGGCGACGTCGTCGAAGGCGAAGCCGTACGCCTTGCCGTCCTGCGTCGCGGCGTGCATGGCCCGGGCGTAGTGGTTGGTCAGCCGCTGCTGGTAGAAGGCGGCCGGGTCGGTGGTGGGCTGGTGTGCCTGCGCGGTGAGGGTGGAGCGGTTGAGGGCGGCGCCCAGGACGGCGGCGACCGGGCCGAGGGTGCCGTCGTTGGGGGCCGCGAGGGTGCCGTCGCAGAAGAGGACATCGCGGGTGGACGGCTTGTCGAAGGAGATCGTCTTGGGCCCGGTGAAGGAGAGCTTTCCGCCGCTGACCCGGCCGGTGAAGGTGCCCGCGTCGGTGGTGACGGTCAGGTCCTTGCCCGCGTAGGCGGACCAGGTCTCGTCGACGGCCGGGGCGAAGTAGTCCTCGGCGAACAGTCCGCTGTCCAGGCCGTGGCCGGGGGCGATGACCCGCTTGTCGTCGATGACCAGGCGGCCGAAGCCGTCGGCGGCCCTGACGTCGGAGAAGACCTTGGCGCGGGCGCCGTCCTTGAGCGTGCCGGTGGTCTGCTCCTTGGCCCCGGTGAGCTTGATCGCGAGCGGGACGCTGAACATGTCGACCATGGTGGTGTTGCAGTACATCCCGCCGGAGTTGTACGTGAACTCGGCGCAGTCGTGCAGGACGTCGTAGTTGGGGTCGCCGGAGACCCAGCCCGCCGGGTAGGCCAGCGCGGCCTTGCCGTTGCCGTCCTGGACCGCCTTGAACTTGAGCTTGCCGCCCAGCGCGGTGTAGATCCGGCCGGACATGTACGGCAGCCGGAGGGTCGTGGTGCCGCCGGCGGCGAGCGGGATCGCGTAGTCGGTGAAACCGTCCGGGCCGTTGTCGGCCAGGGCGACGGGCCTGAGTTCGGCTTCCGGGGTGACGTGCACCTGCTGGGTGCCGTCATTGCCGACGATGTAGATCCAGACCGAGGAGTTGGCGTACTCACCGGAGTTGTTGACGAGGTGCAGGGGCATCCCGGCGGCGGCCCGGCCGGTCCGGGCGGAGCCGGCTGCCGGGGCGGTGGCACCGGTCGCACGGCCGGCCAGGGCGATTCCGGAGGCGGTGGCGGCACCGGCGGCGAGGCCGCCGAGCAGGCTGCGGCGAGTGATCATGAGGTGGCTCCTTGCGGGGTGGTGCGGCGGGAGGGCCGGGCGGTACGGGCCTGGCCGGGCTGCTGGACGGAGACCGCGACATGGTCGACGAGGAGGGAGCCGCCGGGCCGGGTGGCGTCGGTGGGGGTGGCGAAGCCCGCGACACCGTCCGGGAAGCCGCCGCCCATCGCGAGGTTGAGCAGCAGGAAGTGACCGTGGTGGGTGGCCTTCGCCCAGGTGTCGGCGTCCGTCTCGGAGGAGTTCACGGTGTGGAACTTCTGTCCGTCGACGTACCAGTTCAGCGACTCCGCGGCGCCGTCGGTGCGGTCGAGTTCCAGCGCGTAGGTGTGGAATCCGGCCTGGCAGGCGCTGCCCGGGCACGCGCGGGAACTGCCCTTGCCCTGGGTCTCGTTGCACGGCCCGCCGGGGTTGACGCCGCAGTGCAGCGTGCCCCAGACCTTGTTGATGCCGTTGACGTTCTCCATGATGTCGAACTCGCCGATGCCCGGCCAGTTCCCGTAGTTGCCGCGGTACTCGGCACCCAGCGTCCAGAACGCCGGCCAGTAGCCGAGCGCGCCGTCACCGGAGACATCGGGCATCCGGATGCTCGCCTCGATGCGGAGCCTGCCGCCGGCCGGGGCCGCGAAGTCGGTGCGCCGGGACTCGATGCGGCCCGAGGTCCAGGTGGCTCCGTCCTTCAAGGCCGTGATCTTCAGATGGCCCGCGCCGTCGAGCTGGAGGTTCTCGGGGCGGTCGGTGTAGGTCTCGCGCTCGCCGGTGCCCCAGTTGGAGGGGCCTCCCGGGTAGCCGGTGCCGGTGTCGGTGATCCAGTCGTCGGCGGAGGGGCGTGATCCGGCGGCGCCGTCGAAGTCCGTACGCCAGACTTCCTGGAAGGCGGTGGGGGCGGCGTTCGTTACGGGGGTGGCGCGCGGGGCGGGGCCCGCCTCTTCGGCCGACGCCGTCGGGAGGGTGAGCGCACAGGTGCTGACGAGTGCGGTGCTCGCGGCGAGGAGCAGCAGGCCCGCCCGCTTCTGCCGCCGATCCTCCGGCCGTTTCGGCTGCCGTTTTTGCAGCCGTTTTTGCACCCGGCTTCCGGGCCGATTATTCATGCTCATGACATTCTCTCCTCGATGCAGTGGGGGGTGAGGAGTTCCGTGGGGAGGTCCGTCGTGAGAGCGCTCTCATATCCTGCGCTGTGAACCCTGCCGACTCGACGGCACACCGTCAAGTCGCCGTATGGAAAAAGGAGTTGTGTGGTGTCTGAGCCGAACGGTCCACGACCGACGCTGGAGGCGGTGGCGACGCTCGCCGGGGTCTCCCGCGCAACGGTGTCCCGCGTGGTCAACGGCGGTGCGGGCGTACGGGCCGCGGTCCGGGAACGGGTCCGCCAGGCAGTGGCCGAGCTGGGCTACGTACCGAACAGCGCGGCCCGCTCCCTGGTCACCCGCCGCACCGGAGCGGTCGCCGTGGTCATCGCGGAGCCGGAGACCAGAGTCTTCAGCGATCCGTTCTTCGGACGCCAACTACGGGGCATCAGCCGCGAACTGGCCGCCGCCGACACCCAGCTCCTGCTGATGTTCGTCGAGCACCGCGACGACTACGACCGCATCGGCCGCTATCTGTCGGCCGGGCATGTCGACGGCGCGCTGATGTTCTCGCTGCACCGCGACGACCCGCTGCCCGCCATGGCCGAGCGCGCCGGACTGCCCACCGTCTACGGCGGCCGTCCCGACTGGGCGGGCGCCGGCCGCGCGCCGCGGCCGCTGTACGTCGACACCGACAACCGCGGCGGTGCCCGCCAGGCCGTACGCCATCTCCTCGGCCGCGGCCGCCGCCGGATCGCCGTGATCACCGGACCGCTCGACCAGACCTCGGCGGTGGACCGGCTCGACGGCTACCGCGAGGCGCTGGGCACGGAGCCGGATCCGCGGCTGATCGCGGACGGCGGGTTCACCGCCCGGGGCGGCGAACGGGCCATGGCCGAGCTTCTCGATGCCGCCCCGGACCTGGACGCCGTCTTCGCCTGCTCCGACCTGATGGCGAACGGCGCGCTGCGCACCCTGCGGGCCCGCGGACGGCGGGTGCCGGACGATGTGGCGGTGGTCGGCTACGACGATCTGGAACCGGCGGCCTGGGCGGATCCCCCGCTGACCACGGTGCGGCAGGACGTGGAGGAGATGGGGCGGCTGATGGCCCGGTTGCTGCTGCGGCTGCTGGATCCGCGCAAGGCCCCAGGGACGGAGGGATCGCCCGGGGCGGAAGAGGCTCCGGGCGCGGACGCGACGGGGCTGGTCCCGGTGATCACTGAGGCGCGGCTGGTGGTGCGGGAGTCGGCGTAAGCGGCGGGCCGCTATCCGGACCGGACGGCTCCGGATAGCGGACTACGGGTACCGTTCCACGCCATGGGGCCGGAAGCGAAGATCGAAGCCGAGATCACGGTACGCAGGGCGCTGGAGCTGCCCGCGCTGCGACGCGGTCTGCCGGAGGTGCTGGCCGGCGGCGACCGGCTGGACCGCCCGGTGCGCTGGGTGCACGCGGGCGAGGTCCCGCATATCGCCTCGCTGCTCAAGGGCGGCGAGCTGCTGCTGACCACCGGCCTCGGGCTGGGTGCCCGGCCGTCCGAGCAGCGCGCCTTCATCCGTAAGCTCGCGGACCGCGAGATCGCGGCTCTCGTCGTGGAGCTCGGCTCCCGTTTCGAATCGCTGCCCGCCGCGCTGGTCGACGCCGCACGGGACAGCGGGCTCCCGCTGATCCAGCTGCACCGCGAGGTCCCGTACGTCACGGTCACCGAGGCGATCCACACCGAGATCATCAACAGCCACTACGCGCTGCTGCGGCGCGCCGACGAGATCCTGCGGCGCTGCACGGACGTGCTGCTGCGCGGCGGCGGCGCCCCCGAGGTACTGCGGCTGCTGGCCGTCTTCACCGGCAACCCGCTCTGCCTGGAGGCCCCCGACGGCAGCCCGCTGTACGCGGCGGGGCCGGAGAGCGACGACGACGGCGGCCCCGCGGACGCCGACCCGCTGCTGGCCTGGGAGGGCCTGCGCGACACCGGCGTACGCATCGACGTCCCCGGCGGAGGCCACGGCCCCGACGCGGTCCGCGCCCGCCTCGTCCTGCTGCCCGTCAACGCCCCCCTGGCGCCGGTGCACCGGATCGCCGCCGAGCGCGCCGCCGACCTCCTCGCCGTGGTGATGCTCCAGTCCCGACAGGAGGAGGTGCTCGCCGCCCGCGGCCGCGGCGACTTCCTCGCCGACCTGGCGGAGGGCCGGATCTCCGCGTCCGAGGCGCCCGCCCAGGCCCGCCTGCTGGGCTTCCGCCCCGGGTCGGAACCCGTGCTCCCGGTGGTGATGCGGCTGCCGGCCGGCCTCCCTTCCCCCGGCAGCTGGGCGCTGCTCGCCCAGGCCTTGCGCGAGGAACTCGCCGCCCCCGGGGTGCCCGTACTCCTCGGGGTACGCCCCGTGGAGGGCCGGGTCCCGCTGCTCGTCTCGCTCCGCGCGGGCCAGGACCGCGAGGCGCTCGCCGACCGGATCGCCGAGGCGCTGCGCGCCGGAGTCGTCCGCGCGGGCCTGGACCGGCCGGCCGCGCACCGCCCGGTGGTCGTCGTCGGAACGCCGGGCGACTGGGCCGCGGCGGGTCCCGGTCTGCGGCATGCCGCGGAGGCCGCGGCCTCGGCCCAGGGACTGCCGGAACAGCTCTGGTACGACGCCCGCCGGCTGGACATCGAGCTGTTGCTGTGGCGGATGCGCGAACACGGCGACCAGGGCATGCTCACCGACTTCGTGGAGCGCGCCATCGGGCCGCTACTCACGCACGACCGGGGCGCCCGTCAGCCGCTGCTGCCGACGCTGGAGGCCTATCTGGCCAGCGCGGGCCGCAAGGCCGAGACCGCCCGCGACCTGAACGTGAACCGGCAGACGCTGTACGACCGGCTGGCCCGCATCGCCCAGCTGCTGGGCACGGACCTGGACGATCCGCAGACGGTCCTGGGCCTGCGCCTGGCCCTGCGCGCGAGACGGCATACGGAGAAGCCTTAGCGGGGGGACTGGGGGCGCCTCCCAGCGTTGACCGGGGGAGCGTCGCAGGCCCACGGAGACCGGGGAGATACTCCCTAGACCGGCTGAATCGGCTGGGTCAACTCGTCGTAGACGCTGAGGACCTGGGTGACGGTGTCGTTCTCGCTGGGCCAGCCGGCCGCCTGGGCGCGGCCCGCCGCGGCGAGCGCGTCCCGCCGTGCGGGGTCGCCGAGGAGCGCAAGGACCGTACGGGCCAGGGCGGCGGCGTCGCCGTAACGGACCAGTTCCGCGGCCCGGCCGACCAGTTCGCGGGTGCCTCCGGTATCGGTGGCGACCAGCGGCACCCCGGCCCGCAGCGCCTCCTGGGCGATCAGCGAGCGCGCCTCCCACCTGCTGGGCAGTACCACCAGGTCGGCGGCGGCGAGGAGTTCGGGCACATCGTCGCGACGGCCGAGCAGCTGGACGGGGAGCTGCTCGACGTCGATCCGCCGCTGCAGCACGGCCCGCTGCTCCCCCTCCCCCGCGATGGCGACGAGCGGCTGCGGGTCGAGTGCACACCAGGCGTGCGCCGCGTCCAGCAGCAGGTCATGCCCCTGAGCCGGGTCGAGACGGCCGACCGCGAGCAACAACGGGCGGTCCACCGCACCCAGTTCGGCCCGCTCCTTATGGCGGGTCCGGTCATGGCTCTCGGACTCGGCCGGTGCGGCGCCCGACCGGGGACGTGGAATCGCGACCGGCGCGAGCCGTGCGTCACGCGCGCCCCGCTCGCGCGCCCGGTCCACGAGGTCGGAGCAGGCCCCCAGGACGACGGCGGCGGCCCGCGCCACCCGCCGCTCCGTCAGATGCACCAGCCCGGCCCGCGCGCCCTCGATGTGCGCCTTGGTGTGCCAGGTGATGACCAGGGGGACCCGCCGCCCGCCACGGGGGCCGCGCAGTCCGCGCAACGCCATCGAGGCACGCAGACCGGCCCGTAGACCGTGCGCATGGACGAGGTCGGCATCCCAGCAGGCGCTGCGCAACGAGGCCACGCTCGCCGGGTCCGTCCGCGGAGGGACCTGCACGAACCGCGCGCCCGCGCCGGTGAAGTCGTAGGCCTCCTCGGTCTCCGGGGTGGCACAGACGGTCACCCGTACCCCGCGCGCGACCAGCCCCTCGGCCAGCGAGCGGACATGTGCCGCGCTGCCGGCGCTGCCGTGCCCCAGCACCTGGACCGTGCGCAGCGGCGACAACCCGTGCGCCGAGGTCGGGGTGCTGATCACGTGGTCGGGCTCCTGGGTCGGGGGCGGGACGGACCGTACCGGTGAGTCGGTCCGTTTACTGCAGGGTGCTGAGACGCGCGACGGCGACCCGTCCGCTTCCCGGCGGAGGGGCAGGACGAGGCGAGCACGCCCGCGCCTGCGCACCGCGCCCAGGATGCCAGCCCGGCGACGCCAATTCGGCACCGCCGGCCCGCCGTTCCGGTGGGAAGTCTCACCCCAGCGCCCACCAGATCACCCACATGGGCGACAAACCGCCCGCGCGGGTTACCGGCTCGTTCGAGTGAGTCCGCTCCCTGGAGTGCGCCTGCGCTGCGGCAGGGAGCGCGTACGCCGTTGTCCGGAGCGCCCGGTGTTCATCCGAATCGATGGGCTATGGGCAAGGGGCGCTCGGAGGGCGCGGGAGGGGTGGCAGAGGGTGGGGAGTACGGGGGTGACAGCAGAGGGTGACGGGGCACGTGGGGAGTGAAGCGTAGGGCGCCGGTAGGTGCGGGTGAGGCGCGGTGGCGATGTGTGCGGGGGGGGGCGACGCGTGCGCAGTGATGCGCCGCATGAGCCCATGGGTGCTGCCCGTCGGTGGTGGCAGCGGACGGAGGGGTGCCCCCCGGGGCTCTGAGGGGCGTGCCGGAGGGGGACAGCCTGCGGCCCCGTCCCCCGCGCACGCCTCAGACCGCTGCGGCCGCCCGGCTGACGCGGTCCCCCACTGCCGCGGCGGCGATCAGCCCCGCGGCGTGCGCGGCCAGTCCGCGGCGTCCGTTGCCCGTGACGATGGCGAGGCCGAGCGCCGCGCCGAGGGCATGTGCCCCGGCGTCACCGATCATCGTGCGCTCCCCGAGGTCGTCGCCGAGGACGGCTGCCGCAGCCCCTACGGGCGCGGCGGACAGCGGGCCCGCCGGACCACGGCGCAGCAGCCCGGGCGCACCGAGGGCCAACACGGCGCCGGCCGCCCGGCCCGGCCGGACGTCCAGGAGGTTCACCAGGTGGGCCGAGCCCGCGATCACCACACCGGCCAGCAGCTTGTCGGCCGGGCGCTCCTTGAGGAGGGCGCCGGCCGCGAGCCCGGCGGCACCGATCCCGAACAGCTTCACGGCTCCGGTGGTGACTTCGCCGTCCCGGAGTGCCGAGAGGTGCGCCCGGAATCCGCGGCGGGGGTCATCGACCCCGAAGACGTCGTCGTACGCGCCGCAGCCGCCGGCGGCCAGCACCGCCAGCGCCGCGGCCGTACGGGTCCGGGCGGGCAGCCCTGGCGCGGTGGCGGCGGCGAGCGCGGTACCGGCGGCCGTCGCGAGTCCTGCGTGCAGGTGCACGGTCCGGCCTGCGTAGTTCTTCCGCTCCCACAGGACGGCACCACCCGGCGGCCGCTTCCTCAGCGCCGTATAAGTGGCCCTGGTCGCCCCTGCCGCCCCCAAGAGCGCCCAGATCCGCCCCAGCGCCCTGTTGCCCGCCACCGCCACCATGCCGCTCCCCTCGCCCGGCGCCCTGCCGCGCTCAACTCCCGTCACCCCAGGCACGAGAACCACCCGGCCACGCGGCGGCCCGGCCACAGCCTTCGCCCTTGCGATCCCCATGGCAGGCCACCGGCCTCCCCCACGCCGTAGCCCAGACCCAGACCCAGCCGTAGGCCCGGCCACAAACCACAGCCACCGCCGCCTCACGGCACCTCGCGGCGCTTCCCACGGAGCGCACGGCACCCCACGGCGCTTCCCGCGGAGCGCTCAGCTCCCCGTACGCGCCGTCTCCAGCAGTTCCTCGGCGTGCGCGCGGGCCGTTTCGGAGTCCTCCTGGCCGGCCAGCATCCGGGAGAGTTCGCGGACCCGCTCCTCGCCCTCCAGGACCTTGACGCCGCTCCTGGTGACCGATCCGTCGTTCGTCTTCGCCACGAGGAGCTGGCGGTCCGCGAACGCCGCGACCTGCGGGAGGTGCGTGACGACCACGACCTGCGCGGACTTCGCGAGCCTGGCCAGCCGCCTGCCGACCTCGACGGCCGCCTTGCCGCCCACCCCCGCGTCGACCTCGTCGAACAAATAGGTCGGTACGGGGTCGGAACCGGCGAAGACCACCTCGACGGCGAGCATCACCCGGGAGAGCTCACCGCCGGACGCCCCCTTGGCGATCGGCCGGGGCGGCGCGCCCGGATGCGGGGCCAGCAGGAGCTCGACCTCGTCGGCACCGGCCGGTCCGTAGGCCACGGTGCGGCCGCCGACCTCGATGCCGTCGGCGTCCTGCGCGACCTCGGTCTGGCGGATCTCGACGGTCACACGGGCGTGCGGCATGGCGAGTTCGGCGAGTTCGGCGGTGACCGCATCGGCGAACCGCTTCGCGGACGCCGTGCGGGCATCGGTCAACGTTTGTGCCAGTTCGCCCAGTTCGGCACGCAGCGCGTCCCGCTCGGCGGCCAGCTCGCCGATCCGGTCGTCGTCGCCGTCCAGTTCGGCGAGCCGGCCGGCGCTCTCCTCGGACCAGGCCAGCACCGCCGCGATGTCCCGGCCGTATTTGCGGGTCAGATGGTTCAGCGCGGCACGGCGCTCCTCGACGGCGGCGAGCCGCAACGGGTCGGCGTCCAGACCGTCCGCGTAGCCGGCCAGCTCACCGGCGACGTCCGCCATCAAAATGCCGATCTCGCCGAGCCGCTCGGCGAGCGCGGAAAGCTCCTGATCGTGGCTGCGTACGGCCTCCAGCGCGCGGTGCGCGCCGGCGACCAGGGTGGTGGCGTCGATGCCCTCGGGGTCCTCGGGATTGCCGGCCAGCGCGGCATGCGCGGCGGTCGCCGCAGAGGCCAGTGCCTCGGCGTGCCCGAGCCGCTCGGCCTCGGCGGCGAGTTCGGTGTCCTCGCCGGGCTGCGGCTCGGCCTCCGCGATCTCGTCGAGCCCGAAACGCAGCAGATCGGCCTCTTGTGAACGCTCGCGGGCCCGGGTCGTCAGCTCGTCCAGCTCGGTGGCGACGGCGCGCAGCCTGCGGTGGGCGGCGGTGTACTTGGCGAGCGGTACGGCGACCGTGTCCCCGGCGTAGCGGTCCAGGGCCTGGCGCTGCCGGGCCGGACGCAGGAGGCCCTGCTGGTCGGTCTGGCCGTGCACGGCGACCAGGTCGTCGGCCAACTCCGCCAGCAGGCCGACCGGTACGGAGCGGCCGCCCACGTGGGCGCGCGAACGGCCCTCGGCGGAGAGCGTACGGCTGATCAGCAGCGCGCCGTCGTCCAGCTCCGCGCCCGCCTCCTCGGCCCGTACGGCAGCGGAGGTCCGGGGGCCGACGCTGATCCTGCCCTCCACGACCGCCGACTTGGCGCCGATCCGCACCAGGGCGGGGTCGGCGCGCCCGCCGAGCAGCAGGCCGAGGCTGGTGACGACCATGGTCTTGCCCGCGCCCGTCTCGCCGGTCACCGCCGTGAAGCCCGGGGAAAGCTCGACAACGGCGTCGTCAATGACACCCAGGGACCGGATCCGCATCTCCTCCAACACGGATACGACCTTACGAGGTCCGGGGGCCGCCCCGCGACGGCCTCCCTCACTCCTGCCGCCGACCCTGCGGAAAATCGCAGCGAAAGCGGGCGGATTGCTCATGGTGCGCGCTCACGCTCTGCCGTCCGGCCGGTCACAGTCCGGGACGGGAGGTGAGCTCCACTCGAGTGGACCGGCGCCTTCGGTGCTGCGTGGCCACGGTCCCGCCGGGACCGGGGCAGCGCCCGCATTTGCCCAGGCAGGGGCGGTGACGTGGGGTGCGGCGACCATGGTTGCCGCATCGATGACGATGCTCCTCGCGACCGTGGCGGACGGCGTCCCGGGCACCGCGCGGCGGGCTGGAGCGATCACAGCATCGGGACACGGCCGTCGTCCCACTCCGCAGCTCGGTCTTCTCGATCGGCATCGCGATCCACTCGATCAATATGTCGATATGCAAAGCCGCCTCGACGAGGGGGAACGGTCCCGCCCCACCCACACCGCGGCAGCGGAGTGGCCGCCCCCGGTATCACCCGGTATCACGTGACGGCTACGGCCGGCCCTTACCGCGCCACAGGCCCGTCCACAGAAAGGGTTCACCGAAGCGCGGGGACTCCGACGGCTCGTCGTGCATGCGGCGCAGTTCCACCTCCGACAGCGCGCAGAAGAGCCGGCGCAGGGACTCCGGGGTGTAGGCGAGGCCGCCATGGAGGCGGGACTGGCGGTAGAAGTCGGTATCACCGAGTTCGGAGCCCATCGCGCCCGCGGCGAAGCAGGTCAGGTCAGGGCGAAATGGCCGCCGGGTGCCAGGGCCCGGTCGAGGAGGGCGAGGTAGCTGATGCGGCGGTGCGGGGGCAGATGGTGAAAGCATCCGGAGTCGTAGATCAGGTCGTACGGGCCGTTGAGTTCGGTGTCCGCGAGGGCGAAGGCGTCGCCGCAGAGGAACCTGACGTCGGCTTCCGCTTCGCGGGCGCGGTCCCCGGCCCAGGCGAGGGCGGCCGGGGAGAGGTCGACAGCGTCCACCGCGAAGCCCGCGGCGGCGAGGTGGAGCGCGTTGCGGCCGGGGCCGCACCCCAGGTCGAGGGCGCGTCCTGGGGTGAGCAGCCCGCGTTCGAGGTACGCGACCAGGTTCTCGTCGGGCTTCGCCACGAAGAACGGCACCGGCTTGGAGCGGTCCGCGTAGAAGCCGTCCCACCAGGAGGCCGCATCAGCTGTCCAACGGTCGGCTTCCGGCGCGAACAGGCCGTCCAGAAGCTGGAGTACATCCTCGACGGTGCGGATGTGCCGGTCCATCCGGCCCCCTTCCCTGTCCGGCGATCGTAGGGTCCGTTGTCGCAGAATCCCAGATCAGGTGGTGTGGCCGGATGCCGTGACGGACCGTGTGAGCGGCCGGGGCGAGGACGGGCGCGGGGTCACTCACGGCGGGGGCCGGGCATCGCCCACGCCACCGTCGGGAGTCGGCCCGGGGGCACTCCGTGGCGCGCCGGCCCGGGTTTTCCGGTGATGCGCCGGACAGCCGCCGAAGGCCCCGGCCGAGCCGTGACAGCCGCGTCCGGGGGGACATATCCAGGGGCTGCCCGGCCGTGATCTGCCGGGACAGGTTCTAGTGCGGCGCTCCCCGCCATCCCGCTACGGGGAGGGCGAACTTGGCGACCAGACGATCCGTGAAGGAGGCATGGTGCAGACGGGCAAGGCGTACGGGTACGGCGCCACGGCGGACCTCGACGCGGGCGCCCGCGGGGAGTTCAACGGTGCGGCGGCCGTCGCACCACAGGACACCGTGCGGGGTCTTGGGCTGGACCTCCACCGCCAGGACGGAACGCGGTGAGGTGATCAGCGGCTTGGCGAACAGGGCGTGCGCGCTGATCGGCACCATCAGCAGGGCCTCGACCTCGGGCCAGACCACGGGACCGCCGGCCGAGAAGGCGTACGCGGTCGAGCCGGTCGGTGTCGCGCAGACCACCCCGTCGCCGCCGAAGCGCGAGACGGGCCGGCCGTCGACCTCGGTCACGACCTCCAGCATCCGCTCCCGCGCGGCCTTCTCCACCGACGCCTCGTTCAGGGCCCAGTCGGTGTGCACGACATTGCCGTTGTTGCGTACGAGGACGTCGATCGTCATCCGCTCCTCGACCTCGTAGGCGCGGGTGACGACCCGGTCGACGACCTTGTCGAGGTCGTCGCGTTCGGCCTCCGCGAGGAAGCCGACCCGGCCGAGGTTGACGCCGAGCATCGGGACACCGGACGTCCTGGCGAAGTCCGCGCCGCGCAGCAGGGTGCCGTCCCCGCCCAGGACCACCAGCAGTTCGCAGCCCTCGGCCGCGCACTGTTCCGACTCGACGCGCTCGACCGACGGCGGCAGCGGCAGATCCGCCGCCTCCTCCGCCAGCACCCGCACCCCGATGCCGCTGCGCAGCAGCCCCTGGACGACGCGTTCGGCGCTGCGGATGGCCGCGGGGCGGCCGGTGTGCGCGAGCAGGAACACCGTCCGCGCGGCTCCGGTGTTCTCGTGTGCTGCGTTGCCTTCAACTGCCTGGGTAGTGGTCAACGAGGCCCCTCCGCCACTGCACGGTCGACGTCCGCCGGGTCGAGTGCAGGCGCCCCGGCGCGCAGCCACAGAAAGTACTCGACATTCCCCGAAGGTCCAGGCAGTGGGCTCGCAGTTACGCCAAGTACGCCAAATTCCAGTTCTGCCGCCCGTCGTGCGACAGCGCGTACCGCCTCGGCCCGCAGCTCCGCGCTGCGCACCACCCCGCCGCTGCCCAGCCGCTCCTTGCCGACCTCGAACTGCGGCTTGACCATCAGCACCAGGTCCGCGTCGGGCGCCGCACACCGCGCCAGCGCGGGCAGCACGAGCCCCAGCGGAATGAACGAGAGATCGCCGACGATGAGATCGACCGGTTGCGAGTCGATCTGTTCGAGGGTCAGCTCCCGTACGTTGGTGCGGTCCTTCACGGTGACCCGCTCATCGCTCTGCAGCGACCAGGCGAGCTGTCCGTAGCCGACGTCGACGGCGACGACCTGACCCGCACCGGCCCGCAGCAGGACGTCGGTGAAACCACCGGTCGAGGCGCCCGCGTCCAGCGCCCGCCGGCCCTCGATCTTCAGGCCGAGCGGCACGAAGGCGGCAAGGGCGCCGGCGAGCTTGTGCCCGCCGCGCGAGACATAGTCGGGGTCGCTCCCGTCCTCGCGTACGACCACGGCCGCGCTGGTCTCCACCTGGGTGGCCGGTTTGGTCGCGGTCGCACCGCCGACGGTCACCCGGCCCGCGGCGATCAGCTGGCTCGCGTGCTCGCGCGACCGGGCCAGCTTGCGGCGCACCAGCTCCGCGTCGAGTCGGCGTCGTGCCACTCCTGCCACCTGTGGTTCAGCTCCTGTTGTCGTGCGGCGTCGAGAAAGTCGAGGAAGGTGCGGGCGGCCCGGGGTGCTGGTCGAGACCGGCCAGCACATCGCGCAGCCCACGGTGCACATCCTCGTACACCCGCAGGTGTCCACTCACGGGGAGGTGGTCCGCATCGGCGAGACGGCGCAGCGCGCTGTCGACCGCGGCCTGTCCGGTCGGTGTCGTCCCCACTCCGATCGGCTGCGGCGCGGGCTCCCCGGCAGGGACGGGCTCCCCTGGCGCGGCTTCCGCGGGCGCCTCCGGCTCCGGGCCGGACGTCGGCTGTTCCATGCCTCCGACGCTACCTTGGCAAAGGCTGACAAGGACGAACGAGCCGTCCCCGACCTGGCGTATCGTCGATCACGATGGCAACCCTCGACCAGTGCCGTGCCGCTCTCGACCGGCTGGCCCAGAATCTGTCCTCGGCGGACGGCAACGTCCGCAGCGCAGCCGCGTTCGACCGTTCGCTCAGCTGCCGCATCACGGACCTCGATGTGACCTTCCTCGGGCGGCTGTCCCACGGCGCCATCCAGGATGTGGCCAGCGTCCCCGGCCCGCCCCCGCACAAGGCCGAGATCCGCCTTTCCATGGCCGGCGACGACCTCGTCGACCTGGTCGACGGCAAGCTGAACTTCGCCAAGGCCTGGGGCAGCGGGCGCGTCAAGCTGGAGGCCGGCCTGCGCGACCTGCTGCGGCTCAGGACACTGTTGTAGCCGCAGCCTCGCCCTTCGTGGTCTCCCCGGCCCGTCCCGGCTTCTCCGCCGGGGCCCGGCCGCTTCCGGGGCCGCCCTGACGGGGCTTGCGGGCGGCCGGGACGACCAGCGGGGTGCCGGTCTCCGGGTCCTCGATGATCTGGCAGCTGAGCCCGAAGACCCGTTCCACCAGCTCCGCGGTGACGATGTCGGACGGCGCGCCCTCGGCGACGACCGCGCCGTCCTTCATGGCGATCAGATGGGTCGCGTAACGGGCCGCGTGGTTGAGGTCGTGCAGCACCGCGACCAGCGTCCGTCCCTGCTCCTCGTGCAGCTCGGCGCACAGGTCCAGCACCTCGATCTGGTGCTGGATGTCCAGATACGTCGTCGGCTCGTCGAGCAGGAACAGCGGCGTCTGCTGGGCGAGCGCCATCGCGATCCACACCCGCTGCCGCTGCCCGCCGGAGAGCTCGTCGACATAGCGGTCGGCCAGCTCACCGATCCCGGTGGCCGCCATCGACTCCTGGACGATCCGCTCGTCGTCGGCCGACCACTGCCGCAGCAGCCCCTGGTGCGGGTAGCGGCCGCGCGCCACCAGGTCGGCGACGGTGATGCCGTCCGGGGCGATCGAGGACTGCGGCAGCAGACCGAGCGTCCTGGCGACCTTCTTGGCCGGCAGCGAGGAGATGGCGGAGCCGTCCAGCAGCACCGACCCCTTGGCCGGCTTGAGCATCCGCGAGAGCGCGCGCAGCAGCGTGGACTTGCCGCAGGCGTTCGGGCCGACGATGACCGTGAAGGACTGGTCGGGGATGGCGACCGAGAGGTTCTCGGCGATGACCCGCTGGTCGTAGGCGAGGGTGACATGCTCGGCCGTGAGACGGCTCACTTCGAAACTCCTGGGGTTGTCGTAACTCTGCTGTCGCGCGGCTGTCGGCTGGTGCGCGGCGCGCACCGCTCCGTCGTCGCCCGGCCCACGCGGCGCTGCCGCCCAGTGCGGGCCGCGCCCGCCTCCGGCGCCCCGCCGGCCCCGTCCGCTCACCACCGCGCGCTCCGTTTGCTCCCCGCCCCCGGCGGGTCCACGGGTCGCCCCCGGCCGCTCATATCCGTCCCGACTTGCGCTCCGTGGCCAGCAGCCACAGCAGATAGCCGCCGCCGAGGACACCGGTCAGCACGCCCACCGGCAGCTGGTCGGCGCCGAAGAGCCGTTGTGCGGTCCAGTCCGCGCCGACCAGCAGCACGGCACCCATGAGGGCGGACAGCAGCAGGTTGGGGCCGGGCAGGGGCGCTCTGCGGCCCGTGCCCTTGAGGAAGCGCGGGAGTGACAGCCGCCGCGCCAGCTGGGGTGCGGTGAGTGCCACGAAGGAGATCGGCCCGGCCGCGGCGGTGGCGGCGGCGACGAGCACCACCGCCGCCAGCAGAACGACGATGCGGACCCGGTCGACCCGTACGCCCAGCGCGCTGGCGGCGTCGTCGCCCATCTCCAGCATGCGCAGCGGACGCCCGTAGCACAGCAGCAGCGGGACGAGGACGACGCAGACGGCGGCCAGCGGCCGGAGCTGGTCCCAGTCGCGGCCGTTGAGGGAACCGGTCATCCAGGTGGTGGCCCGGGTCGCCTCGACGATGTTCGCCTTGGTCAGGAGGTAGAGCACCATCGCGTAGAGCATCGCGCCGGCGCCGATGCCGACCAGGACGAAGCGGTAGCCGTGGATGCCGCGCTTCCAGGCGAGCAGGAAGATGGCGATGCCGGTGACCACGCCGCCGACGACCGCTCCGGCGGCGACCGCGAAGGTCCCGGCCTGGAAGTAGACGATCGCGACCAGCGCGCCGACGGACGATCCCTGCGCGAAACCGAGGACGTCCGGGCTGCCCAGCGGGTTGCGCGAGACGATCTGGAAGACCGCCCCGGCGATCCCGAACGCGGCGCCGACCAGCAGCCCCACCAGCACGCGCGGCAGCCGCAGATCCTGCACGATGAACACCTGCCCGGCGTCGCCGCCGCCGGTCAGCGTACTGATCACCTCGGCCGGGGTCATCGGGTAGTCGCCGGAGCCGATCAGTGCGACACCGGCGGCCAGCGCGACGGCCAGCAGCACCACTCCGACCACCACGGCGGGCACGTCCAGGCGCACGGAGAGCCCGCCCCTGGTCCGCAGCACCGTGACCCGCCGGGCCGTCCCCGCCCGCCGTCCGCGCCCGGCCTTCGCGGCCGTCCCGGTCTCCTCCTCGGTGCCCTTCCGGGACTTCACAGTCGCGCTCACAGCTGGGCCATCCTCCGACGCCGTACGAGATAGATGAAGACGGGGCCGCCGACGACGGCCGTGACGATGCCGACCTGTAGCTCGCCGGGCCGGGCCACCACCCGGCCGAGGACGTCCGCGCCGAGCAGCAGGACCGGCGAGAGCACGGCGGAGTACGGCAGGATCCAGCGCATGTCGGGCCCGGTGATGGCCCGTACGGCATGCGGAACCATCAGGCCCACATAGACGATCGGGCCGCAGGCGGCGGTCGCCCCGCCGCACAGCAGGGTGACGGCGAGCATCGCCAGCACCCGGGTGCGGGTCAGCCGGGCGCCCAGCGCCCGCGCCTGGTCGTCGCCGAGCGCGAGGGCGTTCAGCGGCCGGGCGATCAGCAGCGCGAGGAGGCCGCCCACCGCGAGAAATGGCGCGATATGGCTGACCGTCGGCATGGTGGCCGCGGCCAGCGAACCCACCGTCCAGAAGCGCATCTTGTCCAGGGCCGCGGTGTCCATCAGGTTGACGGCGTTGATGTAGCCGACGAGGACGGCGGTCAGCGCGGTACCGGCGAGGGCGAGCCGTACGGGCGTGGCGCTGCGGGTGCCGCCGAGGACGTACACCGCGACGGAGACCACCGCGGCGCCGGCGAACGCGAACCACACATAGCCGCTCAGCGAGGTGACGCCGAAGAAGCTGATGGCGGAGACGACCGCGGCCGAGGCACCGGCGTTGATGCCGAGAACTCCGGGGTCCGCGAGGGGGTTTCGGGTCAGCGCCTGCATGACCGTGCCGGCCAGACCGAGCGCGGCGCCGATGATCAGGCCGAGCAGGGTACGGGGAAAGCGGACATCGCGGATGACCACGTCGGTGTCGGAGCCGGAGTAGTGGAACACCCCGTGCCACACCTGGTCGAGGGGGATCTGTTTCGCGCCGACGGCGATGCCGAGGACGGTGATCACGGCCAGTACGGCCACGGCGGCCACCAGCCCCGCGGAGCGCAGGAGATGCCGCCTACGGGGGGTCACGGAGACCGGGGCCGTTGTTGCTTCGGGGGGACTGTCAACCAACACGAAAGTTAGGTTAGCCTACCCTCACATCCGACTGACCGCCCCTCCCAGAGAGAAGCACAGCCATCATGAGCACCTCCCGTAGCGTCACCCCGTCCCGTCGCGGCATCCTGGCCGCGGGCGGTGCCTTCGGCATCGGCGCCCTGCTTGCCGCATGCGGCGGAGACAAGGGCTCGGGAGGCGCCAACGGCGATGCCAAGACGGGCCCGTGGTCGTTCACCGACGACCGTAAGCAGAAAGTTTCCCTCAAGAACACCCCGCAGCGCATCGTCGCCTTCACCGGCACCGCCGCCGCACTGCACGACTTCGGGATCGACGACCAGATCGTCGGCGTCTTCGGCCCCACCAAGCTCAAGAACGGCAAGCCCGACCCGCAGGCCGGTGACCTGGATGTCGACAAGGTCACCATCATCGGCAACGCCTACAACCAGTTCAACGTCGAGAAGTACGCGGCCCTGCGCCCCGACCTGCTGGTGACGAACATGTACGAGCCGGACGCGCTGTGGTTCGTACCGGACGACAGCAAGGACAAGATCACCCCGCTGGCGAAGACCGTCGCCATCACCTCGTCCCGGCTCCCGCTCGTCAAGATCATCGAGCGCTACGCCGACCTGGCGAAGTCGCTCGGCGCCGACCTGAACGCCAAGAAGGTCACCGACGCCAAGGCCCGCTTCGAGAAGGCCTCCGCGGCGCTGCGCAAGGCCGCCAAGTCCCACCCGGTCAAGGTGCTCGCCTGCTCCGGCAGCGCCGACCTCTTCTACGCCTCCAACCCCGGCATCAACGCCGACCTCATGTACTACAAGTCCCTCGGTGTCGACCTGATCGTCCCCGACCACCTGGACAAGGGCGGCTACTTCGAGAGCCTGAGCTGGGAGAACGCCGACAAGTACAAGGCCGACGTCCTGCTGCTGGACAACCGGACCGCCACCCTCCAGCCCAAGGAACTGGCCGCCAAGCCCTCCTGGGCGAAGCTGCCCGCCGTCAAGGCCGTCCAGATCACCCCCTGGTCGAGCGAGCCGCGCTTCTCCTACGCGGGCGCCGCACCGCTCATCGAGTCGCTCGCCAAGGCGATCGAGGGCGCCAAGAAGGCCAACTGACGTACGGCCGCGGCGATCCGCCGCCCACGGGGCCGCAGCGGTCCGCCGCGGCCCGGCCCACCCCCACCACCGTCCCGGGAGGTTCCCCGCATGACCACGACCGCCGCTCCCTCCACCGCACCGTTCCGCTTCTTCGATGTGCACGTCGTGCGGTCCCGACGGCTGAGCCCCTCCATGGTGCGGATCACTTTCGGCGGCGAACGGCTCGCGGAGCTGGCCTCCGGCGGACGGGACCAGCGCTTCAAGCTCTTCCTCCCGCAGCCCCACCAGGACTCGCCGGTCTTCGACGACACCGGCGACGGCTGGTACACCGCCTGGCGGGCGCAGGATCCGGCCGAGCGCGCGGTGATGCGCTCGTACACGATCCGCGAACAGCGCCACGATTCCGGGGAGTTCGACGTCGACTTCGCGCTGCACGGCGCCGGGCCGGGGGCCGCCGCCACGGCGGGCGGACCCGCCTCCCGCTGGGCCGCCCACGCCCGGCCCGGCGACCGGCTGACCGTCCTCGGTCCGGCCGTCGAGGACAACGGCGGCGTCGACTTCCGGCCGCCGGCCGGCACCGACTGGATCCTGATCACCGGCGACGAGACGGCCCTGCCCGCGATCGCCGGCATCCTGTCCTGGCTCTCCCCCGGCACCCGGGCCAAGGTCTGGATCGAGATCGCGCACGAGGACGACCGGCAGCGGCTGCCGACCTTCGCCGATGCCGACATCAGCTGGCTCGTCCGGGACGAGACGACCGCCGCGGGCGGCGAGCCGGTGCTCGACGCACTGCGCGCCGCCGAACTGCCCGAGGGCACGCCGTACGCCTGGATCGCCGGCGAGTCCGGAACCGTCAAGGCGGTGCGCCGGCACCTCGTCCGCGAGCGCGGGATCGACCGCAGGGCCGTGAAGTTCACCGGCTACTGGCGCCGCGGCGCCACCGAGGAGGACCTGATCGCGGAGCTGACCGCCGCCGCGACGACCACCGACGAGGACTGATTCGCCGCCAAGGGCCCGGCCGCCGGGAGCCGGGCCCCACCTCACATCCCGATCCGCTCCAGCGCCTTCCCCGCGTCCGCCCCGCAACTGCCGTCCCCGGCAGCCGTCCAGGCCGCCGCGCACAACGCCCGCAGCCCGTCCATCGGCGTCCCTTCCCCTGCCACGACGAGCGCGTCGCCGGCCGCCTCGGCCCGCCAGCCGCCGCAGCGGAAGCCGCCACCGTCCGCGGTCACCTCGGGCTGCGGGCTCAGCAGCCCGCGCAGGTCCTGGTCCACGTAGGCGGGACGGTGCTGCGGCGGGGCGGCCAGCAGCTCGGCGGGGGTGGTGACACCGGTGAGCACCAGCAGCGAGTCGACCTCGCCGTTGGTGGCGCCCTCGATGTCGGTGTCGAGCCGGTCGCCGATCACCAGCGGCCGCCGCGCCCCGGTCCGCAGCACCGTCTCCCGGTGCATCGGCGGCTGCGGCTTGCCCGCCACCTGCGGCGATCCGCCCGCGGCGATCCGGACCACCTCCACCAACGCACCGTTGCCGGGGGCGATGCCCCGCTCCTTGGGGATCGTCAGATCGGTGTTGGACGCGAACCACGGCACCCCGCGCTGCACCGCGTACGCGGCCTGCGCCAGCCGCTCCCAGTCCAGCGTGGGGTCAAAGCCCTGCACCACGGCCGCCGGGTCGTCGTCCGCGGAGCGGACGGGTTCCAGACCGCGCTCGCGCAGCGCCACCCACAGCCCCTCACCGCCGATGGCCAGCACCCGCGCGCCGGGCGGCACCTGCTCGGAGATCAGCCGCGCCACTGCCTGCGCCGAAGTGATCACATCGTCCGGACCGGTCGGCAGCCCGAAACCGGAGAGTTGGCCGGCGACGGCCTGCGGGGTCCGGGCGGCGTTATTGGTCACATATGCGAGGTGCATCCCGCCGTCCCGCGCGCTCGTCAGCGACTCCACGGCATGCGCGATGGCCTGTCCGCCGGCGTAGACGACCCCGTCCAGATCCAGCAGCGCCGTGTCATACGTCTCGCTCAGCGCGCGCCGGCACCCGTCGGGCTGCCTGCGAACCTGCTCGTCCATGCCGTCCCGCTCCTCACTCCCACACGTCGTACGAAGAGATCCGCCGCGTTCCGGGGGCGCGCTCACCGCGCCGCCGGATGCACAGTTCTCCGTATCGCGCATACCGATATTTCCAGCCACGCACGGGCTGTGCCCCGATCTTCCCTCATCGGCCCGGCGGCATAGCATTCTTCAATGACCAGTACCGACGGCCTCCGCCTTCTCCCGTTCCGCGGACTGCGTTACGACCAGGACCGGGTCAGCAGTCTGACCGCGGTGACGTCCCCGCCCTATGACGTGGTGGTCCGGCCGGACGGCGTGCGCCACTTGGAGACCGCCGACCCGTACAACATCGTCCGGCTGATCCTCCCGCACGCCCCGGACCCGACGACCCGCCACCGCCAGGCCGCCGACACCCTGCGCCGCTGGCGCGCCGAGGGCGTGCTGACGCAGGACGCGGAGCCGGCGCTGTACGTCTACGAGCAGCGCTCCGGCGAGATGCTCCAGCGCGGGCTGATCGGGGCGCTGGGCCTGGACGGTCCGGTGCTGCCGCACGAGGGCGTCATCCCGGAGGTGGTCGAGGACCGGGCCGCCCTGATGCGCGCGGCGGCCGCCAATTTCGAACCGCTGCTGCTCTCCTACCGCGGCCAGGGCACCGCGACCGGCGCCGCCGCGGTCATCGAACGCACGGTGGAGCGCGACCCGCTGCTGGCCACCACTACCGAGGACGGCTTCGCGCACCGCCTCTGGGCGGTCACCGACCCCGCCGACCTCGGCGCCATCCACGACGATCTCAGCCGCCGGCAGGCGCTGATCGCCGACGGCCACCACCGCTGGGCGACCTACCAGCGGCTGTACGAGCAGCAGCCCGGCGCCACCGCCGCCTCGCCGTGGGCCTCCGGCCTGGTGCTGCTGGTCGACACCGCCCGCTACCCGCTCCAGGTCCGCGCGATCCACCGCGTACTGCCGCATCTGCCGCCCGCCAAGGCGCTGGCGGACCTGGCCGGCGCCTTCCGCGCCCGCACCCTCCCGGGGGACCTGTCGGCCGCCCTGGAGACCCTCCAGGAAACACCCGGCACCGCCTTCGTCCTCGCCGGCGGTCCGGACTCCTTCCACCTCCTGGACCGTCCCGACCCCGGGCTGCTGGACCGTACGATCCGCCGCGACCGGCCCGAGGCCTGGCGGCAGCTGGACGCCACGGTGCTGCACTCCGTCCTGCTGGACGAGGTCTGGCACATCCCTGACCACCCGTCGGACATCAGCTATCTGCATCACACCGGGGCCGCCGTCGAACAGGCCGCCCGGCACGGCGGCACCGCGGTCCTGATGCGCGCCACCTCCGAGGAGACGGTCCGTCAACTCGCCGAGCACGGTGTGACGATGCCGCGGAAGTCCACGTCCTTCGGACCCAAGCCCGCCACGGGTCTGGTCCTGCGCGTCCTGGACGACCACGAGGCCTGAATCCCGGGGCCGGGCCCCTTCCCCGGAGCCCCGAACGCCACCCTGCGACGTAATTAGGTTAGCCTTACCTAACCACGTCGCACGGGTGGGTCTCCCTGCCTCTGCGCACCTCTCGCCCTGCGCAGGACGTGGCCAAGTCCGCACCAGGGAGGACATCTTCATGAGTCCCCTCGCGCACCCCGCCGAGGACCCGGCCGACAGCCGGACACATCTGCTCAACGAGAAGACGGCCGCGCGCTACCACAGCGCGGTCACCGAGAGCGTCACACGGATCAGCGCCAAAATCGCCGGCACCGCCCGCCCGTTCACCGGCATCACCGTCGACGGCCTCGCGCCCGCCGTCTCCGGCATCGACCTCGACGCCCCGCTGCACGACGCCACCGCCGCGCTCGACGAACTCGAAGAGGTCTACCTCCGCGACGCCGTCTACTTCCACCACCCCCGCTACCTCGCGCACCTCAACTGCCCCGTGGTGATCCCCGCCCTCGTCGGCGAGGCCGTGCTCTCCGCCGTCAACTCCTCCCTGGACACCTGGGACCAGAGCGCCGGCGGCACCCTCATCGAGCGCCGGCTCATCGACTGGACGGCCGGCCGGATCGGCCTGGGCGAACACGCCGACGGGATCTTCACCAGCGGCGGCAGCCAGTCCAACCTCCAGGCCATGCTGCTCGCCCGCGACGAGGCCTGCCGCCGCGCGCTGACCCTCGACGGCGCGCCCTCCGACGCCCGGCTCACGGACGTCCTCCCCCGGCTGCGGATCCTCACCTCCGAGTGCAGCCACTTCAGCATCCGCAAGTCGGCCACCCTGCTCGGCATGGGCGCGGAGGCCGTCATCGCGGTCCCCAGCGACGAGAACAAGCGGATGCGCACCGACAGCCTGGCCGCGGAGCTGGCGCGCTGCCACCGCGACGGCCTGATACCCATGGCCGTCGTCGCCACCGCCGGCACCACCGACTTCGGCTCCATCGACCCGCTCCCCGAGATCGCCGACCTGTGCGCCGGATACGGCGCCTGGATGCATGTCGACGCCGCCTACGGCTGCGGCCTGCTGGTCTCCCGCCGCCGCGCGCTGCTCACCGGCATCGAGCGCGCCGACTCGGTGACCGTCGACTACCACAAGTCCTTCTTCCAGCCGGTCAGTTCGAGCGCCATCCTGGTCCGCGACCGCACCACCCTGCGGCACGTCACCTACCACGCGGACTACCTCAATCCGCGCCGCATGGTCGAGCAGCGCATCCCCAACCAGGTCGACAAGTCGATCCAGACCACCCGCCGCTTCGACGCCCTCAAGCTCTGGCTCACCCTGCGCATCATGGGCGCCCGCGCCGTCGGGGAGCTCTTCGACGAGGTCATCGACCGCGCCGCGGACGCCTGGAAACTCCTCCACGACGACCCTCGCTTCTCCGTCGTCGTCGAGCCCCAGCTGAGCACCCTGGTCTTCCGCTACGTCCCCAGCACCGACCAGGACCCCGAACTCAGCGACCGGGTCAATCTGCACGCCCGGGACGCCCTCTTCGCCTCCGGTGAGGCCATCGTCGCGGGCACCGTCGTCGACGGCCGCCACCACCTCAAGTTCACCCTGCTCAACCCCGAGACCACCCTCGAGGACATCGCCACCGTCCTCGATCTCATCGCCGAGTACGCCGGCGCCTTCCTCGCCGAGCAGCCCCGGCCGGCGCTCAGCGCGCGCTGACCCTCCCCCCACCGCAGCCCCCTTCGGAGACTCTGTGTCCGCCCCTTACGACTTCATCGCCATCGGCCTCGGCCCGTTCAACCTCGGCCTGGCCTGTCTGACCGAGCCGATCGACGGACTCGACGGCCTGTTCCTGGACGACAAGGCGTCCTTCGACTGGCACCCCGGCATGATGCTGGACGGCAGCCACCTCCAGGTGCCGTTCCTGGCCGACCTGGTCACCCTCGCCGATCCCACCTCCCCCTTCTCGTTCCTGAACTACCTCAAGGAATCAGGGCGGCTGTACCCGTTCTACATCCGCGAGAACTTCTCTCCGCTGCGCGCCGAGTTCAACGACTACTGCCGCTGGGCGGCCGGGAAACTGGACAGCATCCGCTTCGGCCACCGGGTCACCACCGTCGAGTACGACGAGAGCGAAGAGCTGTACACCGTCCTCGCCGAGCACCTCCCCACCGGAGAGCGCACCAGCTACCGCGCCCGCAAGCTCGTCCTGGGCACCGGCACCCCGCCCTACCTCCCCGACGCCTGCCAGGGCCTGGGCGGCGATCTGCTGCACAACGCCGACTACCTGGACGCCAAAGCCACCCTCCAGGCCAAGGACTCCATCACGCTGATCGGCAGCGGCCAGAGCGCCGCCGAGGTCTACTACGACCTCCTCCAGGACATCGACAGCCACGGCTACCACCTGACCTGGGCCACCCGCTCCCCGCGCTTCTTCCCCCTCGAATACACCAAGCTCACGCTGGAGATGACCTCCCCGGAGTACGTGGACTACTTCCACGCCCTCCCCGCGGCCACCCGCGACCGGCTCAACACCGAGCACAAGAACCTCTACAAGGGCATCGACTCCGAGCTGATCAACGACATCTTCGATCTGCTCTACCAGAAGAACCTGGCCGGCCCCGTCCCCACCCGCCTGCTCACCAACACCGCGCTGCACCAAGCGGATTACGACGAGACGAGCGGCACCTACACGCTCGGCCTGCGCCAGGAGGAACAGGGCACCGACTTCTCCCTCGACACCCAGGGCCTGATCCTCGCCACCGGCTACCGCTACCGCGTACCGGACTTCCTCGCCCCCGTACGCGACCGCATCGCCTGGGACGACGCCGGCCGCTACGACGTGGCACGCAACTACAGCATCGACACCGCCGGCCACAGCATCTACGTGCAGAACGCCGAACTGCACACCCACGGCTTCGTCACCCCTGACCTGGGCATGGCCGCGTACCGCAACGCCTGCATCGTCCGAGAGCTGCTCGGCCGCGAGTACTACCAGGTCGAAAAGTCCATCGCCTTCCAGGAGTTCGCCGCCCCGGCCGGCCCGCACCACCCCATGGAGATCCCCGCATGAGGCCCCCGCTCTTCACCCGCACCGACGCCGCGCTGGGAGAGTTCTCGCTGCGCCCGGTCGACCCGTCCGCCGACGCCGAGCTGCTCCACCGCTGGGTCACCCACCCCAAATCCGTCTTCTGGCTGATGCAGGAGTGCGACCTCGCCGCCGTCGAGAAGGAATTCGCGCGGATAGCCGCCGACCCCTTCCACGACGCCTTCCTCGGCCTGCACAACGGCACCCCGGCCTTCCTCATGGAGCGCTACGACCCCGCCCACCGCGAACTGGTGGGCGTCCACGCCGCCGAACCCGGCGACGTCGGCATGCACTTCCTGTCGGCCCCCACCGACACCCCCGTGCACGGCTTCACCCTCGCCGTGCTCACCACCGTCATGGAGATGCTCTTCGCCGACCCGGACACCCGCCGCGTCGTCGTCGAACCCGACGCCCGCAACACGGCCGTACACGCCCTCAACAAGGCCGTCGGCTTCGAGGTCCTGCGGACCGTTTCGCTCCCCTCCAAAGACGCCTGCCTCAGCACCTGCACCCGCGACCAGTTCCTGGCCACCCGAGGAGACCACCGATGACCGCCCCGTCCGACGGCACCCCGCACCTCCCCGCCCAGGACGCCGTCGCCCACCTCACGCCCGACCTGTGGGCCCGCGCCAACCGCCTGCTGATCCGCAAGGGCCTGGCCGAGTTCTCCCATGAGCGGCTGCTCGCCCCCAAGCGCCTCCCGCAGGACGGCCAGTACGTCGTCCACAGCGACGACGGCGCCACCGCGTACCGCTTCGCCGCCCGCAGACTGGCCCTGGACCACTGGCAGATCGATGCCGACAGCATCACCCGCCACCGCGACGAAACCGCGCTCCCCCTGGACGCCCTGGCATTCTTCATCGAACTCCGCGGCTCGCTGGGCCTCGGCGACGAGATCCTGCCGGTCTACCTGGAGGAGATCAGCTCCACCCTCTCCGGCACCGCCTACAAACTCGCCGCCCGGCAGCCCACCGCCGCCGAACTCACCAAGTCCGGCTTCCAGGCCATCGAGACCGGCATGACAGAGGGCCACCCCTGCTTCGTCGCCAACAACGGACGCCTCGGCTTCGGCATCCACGAGTACCACGCCTACGCCCCGGAAACCGCGAGCCCCCTGCGGCTCATCTGGCTCGCCGCCCACCGCGACCACGCCACCTTCACCGCCGGCACCGACCTCGACTACGACACCCTCATCCGCGACGAGCTCACCGACGAGACCCGCACCCGCTTCACCACCACCCTCACCACCCTCGGCCTCGACCCCGCCGACTACTACTTCTTCCCCACCCACCCCTGGCAGTGGTGGAACAAACTCTCCATCACCTTCGCCGCCGAAGTCGCCGAACAGCGCCTGGTGTGCCTGGGCCCCGGCGACGACGACTACCTGGCCCAGCAGTCGATCCGTACCTTCTTCAACACCACCAGCCCCACCAAGCACTACGTCAAAACGGCGCTCTCCGTCCTCAACATGGGCTTCATGCGCGGCCTGTCCGCGTCCTACATGGAGGCCACCCCGGCCATCAACGACTGGCTGGCCCGACTGATCGCCGCGGACGACACCTTCCAGGCCGCCCGCTTCTCGATCATCCGTGAGCGCGCCGCCCTCGGCTACCACCACCGCCAGTACGAGGCCGCCACCACCAAGGACTCCCCGTACCGCAAGATGCTCGCCGCCCTGTGGCGCGAGAGCCCCGTCCCCGCCCTCGAACCGGGCCGGCGGCTGGCCACCATGGCCTCCCTCCTCCACGTCGACCGCCACGGCGGCTCGTTCGCCGCCGCCCTGATCGAGGAGTCCGGCCTGGAGCCCGCCGTCTGGCTCCGCCGCTACCTCGACGCATACCTCACCCCCGTGCTGCACTCCTTCTACGCCTACGACCTGGTCTTCATGCCGCACGGCGAGAACGCCATCCTGGTCATCGAGGACGGCGCCGTGGAGCGCGTGATCTTCAAGGACATCGCCGAAGAGATCGCCGTCATGGACCCCCAGGCGGTCCTGCCCCCCGCCGTCGAGCGCATCCGCGCCGACGTCCCCGAGGACAAGAAGCTGCTCTCGGTCTTCACCGATGTCTTCGACTGCTTCTTCCGCTTCCTGAGCGCCACCCTCGCCGACCTCGGCACCCTCGACGAGGACACCTTCTGGCGCACGGTCGCCGCCTGCGTCACCGACTACCAGGCATCCGCCCCGCACCTCGCCGACAAGTTCCGCCAGTACGACCTGTTCACCGACGAGTTCGCCCTCTCCTGCCTCAACCGCCTCCAGCTGCGCAACAACCAGCAGATGGTCGACCTCCAGGACCCCGCGGGCGCCCTCCAGCTCATCGGCACCCTCCGCAACCCCCTCGCCCCCTACGCACCGGCCTCGTGACCCCTCCCCCCAAACACCGAAGGGCGGGACCCCACCACGGGGGTCCCGCCCTTCAGCCCATCACTTCAGGCACTTCATCTCACGACACCAGCCGGTCAGTCCTTCGCCGGACCTTCGTCGTCCCGCACACCCTCGTCCGCGGCCTCGTCCCTCTCGTCGGCCTCGTCCAGCGCGTCGGTGAACTCCACCCCGTCCAGCTCCGCGAGCCGGTCCGAGGCATCCGTCGTGCCGCCCTGGTCGGCCTCCAGCGCCTTGGCGAACCAGTCGCGCGCCTCGTCCTCGCGCCCGACCGCCAGCAGCGCATCCGCGTACGCATACCGCAGCCGCGCCGTCCACGGGTGCACCGCACTCGACGCGAGCTCCGGGCTCTGCAACGTCACCACCGCGGCGTCCGCCTGCCCCATGTCCCGCCGGGCACCCGCCGCGACCAGCCGCATCTCGACCTGTCCGGCCTTGTCGAGCTTCTGCACCTCGGGCTCGCCGGCCATGGCCATCGCCTTCTCCGGCCGCCCGAGACCGCGCTCGCAGTCGGCCATGACGGGCCACAGCTCGACGCTGCCGGTCATCCGCCGCGCCGCCCGGAACTCCGCCAGCGCCTCGCTGTACTTGCCGACCGCGTACGCCGCGAAGCCCGCGGCCTCACGCACCGCCGCAACCCTGGACGCCAGCCGCAGCGCCACCCGCGAGTACCCGTACGCCTTCTCCGGGTCCTCGTCCAGCAGCTTCGCCACCATCACCAGGTTCTTGGCGACATCCTCGGCAAGCGTCTTCGGCAGGCTCAGCAGCTCCTGACGCACATCCTTGTCGATCTCGTCACCGGTGACATCCTCCGGAATCGGAAGCCGCTTGATCGGCTCCCGGTCCCGGTCCCGCCGGTCATCCCGCCGGTCATCCCGTCGATCGTCCCGACGGTCATCCCGCCCCCGCCCCGCACCATACGGCCGACGCCCACGCTCATCATCCCGCCGGAACCCACCACGGTCCCCACCGCGATCATCACGCCGGTCGCCACCGCGGTACCCACCACGGTCACCACCCGACGGACGCTCATCACGACGGAACCCACCACGGTCCCCACCGCGATCATCACGCCGGTCGCCACCGCGGTACCCACCACGGTCACCACCCGACGGACGATCGTCACGACGGAACCCGCCACGGTCGCCACCGGAGGGACGGTCGTCACGACGGAACCCACCGCGGTCGCCACCGCGATCGTCGCGCCGGTCGCCACCGCGGTACCCACCACGGTCACCACCCGACGGACGGTCATCACGACGGAACCCACCACGGTCCCCACCACGGTCATCACGCCGGTCGCCACCGCGGTACCCACCACGGTCACCACCCGACGGACGGTCGTCCCTACGGAACCCACCACGGTCGCCGCCGGACGGACGGTCATCACGACGGAACCCGCCACGGTCGCCACCGGAGGGACGATCGTCACGACGGAACCCGCCACGGTCGCCACCGCGATCGTCGCGCCGGTCGCCACCGCGGTACCCACCACGGTCACCACCCGACGGACGATCATCACGACGGAAACCACCACGGTCACCACCCGACGGACGCTCATCACGACGGAAACCACCGCGGTCGCCACCGGAAGGACGGTCGTCCCTACGGAACCCGCCACGGTCGCCGCCACGGTCATCACGCCGGTCATCACGACGGAACCCGCCACGGTCGCCACCGGAGGGACGATCGTCACGACGGAACCCACCGCGGTCGCCACCGCGATCGTCGCGCCGGTCGCCACCACGGTCACCACCCGACGGACGGTCATCACGACGGAAACCGGGGCGGTCTCCACCCCGCTCATCGCGCCGGAATCCGCCGCCGCGCTCGTCATCGCGACGCGGTCCACGCGGCCGGTCGTCCCGCCGGTCGCCCCCGCGGAAGCCACCACGGTCGCCGCCGGACGGACGGTCATCACGACGGGCACCACCACGGTCACCACCGCGGTTGTCCCGCCCTGCGTAACCGCCACCGCCGCCGGCCGGGCGGCCGCCGCGGTCGTTGTTGTCCCGACGCGGCCCCCGGTCGTCACGCCGGAAACCACCGCGGTCACCGTCGTCGCGCCGCTGCGGCCGGCGCTCCGAACGATCGTCGGAAGAGTTGGTGGACATCGACGTGACTCCTGTCTTCGGTACTGCATTCATTCTCACGCACCAATGAGTTCGGCGCGCTTCGACAAAAAACAAAAAGGACCCTTGGTCCCAGCATGAACGCTGGGACCAAGGGTCCTGAAAGATTGTTCGGCGGCGTCCTACTCTCCCACAGGGTCCCCCCTGCAGTACCATCGGCGCTGAAAGGCTTAGCTTCCGGGTTCGAAATGTAACCGGGCGTTTCCCTAACGCAATGACCACCGAAACCCTATCGGGTTCTAGCGAACAAGCACACTTTTTAGTTAAAAGAGTGGAACTTGGTTCAACCAGCGATTGCGACTGTTCGCAACCCGGGAACCACACAGTGGACGCGAGCAACTGAGGACAAGCCCTCGGCCTATTAGTACCAGTCAACTCCACCCGTTACCAGGCTTCCATATCTGGCCTATCAACCCAGTCGTCTACTGGGAGCCTTAACCCCTCAAAGGGGGTGGGAGTACTCATCTCGAAGCAGGCTTCCCGCTTAGATGCTTTCAGCGGTTATCCTTTCCGAACGTAGCCAACCAGCCATGCCCTTGGCAGGACAACTGGCACACCAGAGGTTCGTCCGTCCCGGTCCTCTCGTACTAGGGACAGCCCTTCTCAATACTCCTACGCGCACAGCGGATAGGGACCGAACTGTCTCACGACGTTCTAAACCCAGCTCGCGTACCGCTTTAATGGGCGAACAGCCCAACCCTTGGGACCGACTCCAGCCCCAGGATGCGACGAGCCGACATCGAGGTGCCAAACCATCCCGTCGATATGGACTCTTGGGGAAGATCAGCCTGTTATCCCCGGGGTACCTTTTATCCGTTGAGCGACGGCGCTTCCACAAGCCACCGCCGGATCACTAGTCCCTACTTTCGTACCTGCTCGACCCGTCAGTCTCACAGTCAAGCTCCCTTGTGCACTTACACTCAACACCTGATTGCCAACCAGGCTGAGGGAACCTTTGGGCGCCTCCGTTACTCTTTAGGAGGCAACCGCCCCAGTTAAACTACCCACCAGACACTGTCCCTGATCCGGATCACGGACCCAGGTTAGACATCCAGCACGACCAGAGTGGTATTTCAACAATGACTCCACAACCACTGGCGTGGCTGCTTCAAAGTCTCCCACCTATCCTACACAAGCCGAACCGAACACCAATATCAAGCTATAGTAAAGGTCCCGGGGTCTTTCCGTCCTGCTGCGCGAAACGAGCATCTTTACTCGTAATGCAATTTCACCGGGCCTATGGTTGAGACAGTCGAGAAGTCGTTACGCCATTCGTGCAGGTCGGAACTTACCCGACAAGGAATTTCGCTACCTTAGGATGGTTATAGTTACCACCGCCGTTTACTGGCGCTTAAGTTCTCAGCTTCGCCACACCGAAATGTGACTAACCGGTCCCCTTAACGTTCCAGCACCGGGCAGGCGTCAGTCCGTATACATCGCCTTACGGCTTCGCACGGACCTGTGTTTTTAGTAAACAGTCGCTTCTCGCTGGTCTCTGCGGCCACCACCAGCTCAGGAAGTAAATTCCATCACCAGCAATGGCCCCCCTTCTCCCGAAGTTACGGGGGCATTTTGCCGAGTTCCTTAACCATAGTTCACCCGAACGCCTCGGTATTCTCTACCTGACCACCTGAGTCGGTTTAGGGTACGGGCCGCCATGAAACTCGCTAGAGGCTTTTCTCGACAGCATAGGATCATCCACTTCACCACAATCGGCTCGGCATCAGGTCTCACCCTCATGTCATCCGGATTTGCCTAGATGACGGGCTACACCCTTACCCCGGGACAACCACCGCCCGGGCTGGACTACCTTCCTGCGTCACCCCATCGCTTACCTACTACCACCTTGGATCGGCGGCTCCACCACGTCCCTTTGTCCGAAGACTCCAGGCCGGCTTCACGGCCTTAGCATTAATGGATTCGATATTGGGCGTTTCAAAGCGGGTACCGGAATATCAACCGGTTGTCCATCGACTACGCCTGTCGGCCTCGCCTTAGGTCCCGACTTACCCTGGGCAGATCAGCTTGACCCAGGAACCCTTAGTCAATCGGCGCACACGTTTCCCACGTGTGTATCGCTACTCATGCCTGCATTCTCACTCGTGAACCGTCCACAACTCGTTTCCACGGCTGCTTCACCCGGCACACGACGCTCCCCTACCCATCACAACGGACGTTGGTCCTCATGCTGCAATGACACGACTTCGGCGGTGTGCTTGAGCCCCGCTACATTGTCGGCGCGGAATCACTTGACCAGTGAGCTATTACGCACTCTTTCAAGGGTGGCTGCTTCTAAGCCAACCTCCTGGTTGTCTCTGCGACTCCACATCCTTTCCCACTTAGCACACGCTTAGGGGCCTTAGTCGATGCTCTGGGCTGTTTCCCTCTCGACCATGGAGCTTATCCCCCACAGTCTCACTGCCGCGCTCTCACTTACCGGCATTCGGAGTTTGGCTAAGGTCAGTAACCCGGTAGGGCCCATCGCCTATCCAGTGCTCTACCTCCGGCAAGAAACACACGACGCTGCACCTAAATGCATTTCGGGGAGAACCAGCTATCACGGAGTTTGATTGGCCTTTCACCCCTAACCACAGGTCATCCCCCAGGTTTTCAACCCTGGTGGGTTCGGTCCTCCACGAAGTCTTACCTCCGCTTCAACCTGCCCATGGCTAGATCACTCCGCTTCGGGTCTTGGGCACGCTACTCAACGCCCTATTCGGACTCGCTTTCGCTACGGCTTCCCCACACGGGTTAACCTCGCAACATACCGCAAACTCGCAGGCTCATTCTTCAAAAGGCACGCAGTCACGACACAAGGAACAAGTTCCTTGTGCGACGCTCCCACGGCTTGTAGGCACACGGTTTCAGGTACTATTTCACTCCGCTCCCGCGGTACTTTTCACCATTCCCTCACGGTACTATCCGCTATCGGTCACCAGGGAATATTTAGGCTTAACGGGTGGTCCCGCCAGATTCACACGGGATTTCTCGGGCCCCGTGCTACTTGGGTGTCTCTTAAACGAGCCGTTGATGTTTCAGCTACGGGGGTCTTACCCTCTACGCCGGACCTTTCGCATGTCCTTCGCCTACACCAACGGTTTCTGACTCGTCCCACAGCCGGCAGACTGCAGTAAAGAGATCCCACAACCCCAACCACGCAACCCCTGCCGGGTATCACACGTGACTGGTTTGGCCTCATCCGGTTTCGCTCGCCACTACTCCCGGAATCACTGTTGTTTTCTCTTCCTGCGGGTACTGAGATGTTTCACTTCCCCGCGTTCCCTCCACACTGCCTATGTGTTCAGCAGCGGGTGACAGCCCATGACGACTGCCGGGTTTCCCCATTCGGACACCCCCGGATCAAAGCTCGGTTGACAGCTCCCCGGGGCCTATCGTGGCCTCCCACGTCCTTCATCGGTTCCTGGTGCCAAGGCATCCACCGTGCGCCCTTAAAAACTTGGCCACAGATGCTCGCGTCCACTGTGCAGTTCTCAAGCAACGACCAGCCACCCACCACCCCAACCCGAAGGCTGAGTTCACTGGGGCCGGCATCGCGAAGGTCCAGACTCACAGTCCGTACCCTCAGATACCCAACAACGTGCCCGGCCCACTCCATCAATCCCCACGTTCCACGCCGAAGCAGTACTAGTGACAACCAATCAAGTGTGCCGAATAGTCAACGTTCCACCCATGAGCAACCAGCATCAGACATTCGCTGATGTACTGGCCTCTGACCAACCGAAGTTGGTAAGAAGTGCTCCTTAGAAAGGAGGTGATCCAGCCGCACCTTCCGGTACGGCTACCTTGTTACGACTTCGTCCCAATCGCCAGTCCCACCTTCGACGATTCCCTCCCACAAGGGGTTGGGCCACCGGCTTCGGGTGTTACCGACTTTCGTGACGTGACGGGCGGTGTGTACAAGGCCCGGGAACGTATTCACCGCAGCAATGCTGATCTGCGATTACTAGCAACTCCGACTTCATGGGGTCGAGTTGCAGACCCCAATCCGAACTGAGACCGGCTTTTTGAGATTCGCTCCACCTCGCGGTATCGCAGCTCATTGTACCGGCCATTGTAGCACGTGTGCAGCCCAAGACATAAGGGGCATGATGACTTGACGTCGTCCCCACCTTCCTCCGAGTTGACCCCGGCAGTCTCCTGTGAGTCCCCATCACCCCGAAGGGCATGCTGGCAACACAGAACAAGGGTTGCGCTCGTTGCGGGACTTAACCCAACATCTCACGACACGAGCTGACGACAGCCATGCACCACCTGTACACCGACCACAAGGGGGCGCCTGTCTCCAGACGTTTCCGGTGTATGTCAAGCCTTGGTAAGGTTCTTCGCGTTGCGTCGAATTAAGCCACATGCTCCGCTGCTTGTGCGGGCCCCCGTCAATTCCTTTGAGTTTTAGCCTTGCGGCCGTACTCCCCAGGCGGGGAACTTAATGCGTTAGCTGCGGCACGGACGACGTGGAATGTCGCCCACACCTAGTTCCCAACGTTTACGGCGTGGACTACCAGGGTATCTAATCCTGTTCGCTCCCCACGCTTTCGCTCCTCAGCGTCAGTATCGGCCCAGAGATCCGCCTTCGCCACCGGTGTTCCTCCTGATATCTGCGCATTTCACCGCTACACCAGGAATTCCGATCTCCCCTACCGAACTCTAGCCTGCCCGTATCGAATGCAGACCCGGGGTTAAGCCCCGGGCTTTCACATCCGACGTGACAAGCCGCCTACGAGCTCTTTACGCCCAATAATTCCGGACAACGCTTGCGCCCTACGTATTACCGCGGCTGCTGGCACGTAGTTAGCCGGCGCTTCTTCTGCAGGTACCGTCACTCTCGCTTCTTCCCTGCTGAAAGAGGTTTACAACCCGAAGGCCGTCATCCCTCACGCGGCGTCGCTGCATCAGGCTTTCGCCCATTGTGCAATATTCCCCACTGCTGCCTCCCGTAGGAGTCTGGGCCGTGTCTCAGTCCCAGTGTGGCCGGTCGCCCTCTCAGGCCGGCTACCCGTCGTCGCCTTGGTAGGCCATCACCCCACCAACAAGCTGATAGGCCGCGGGCTCATCCTTCACCGCCGGAGCTTTCCACACACAGACCATGCGGTCGTGTGTCGTATCCGGTATTAGACCCCGTTTCCAGGGCTTGTCCCAGAGTGAAGGGCAGATTGCCCACGTGTTACTCACCCGTTCGCCACTAATCCCCTCCCGAAGGAGGTTCATCGTTCGACTTGCATGTGTTAAGCACGCCGCCAGCGTTCGTCCTGAGCCAGGATCAAACTCTCCGTGAATGTTTACCCGTAATCGGGTCAACACACACGAGAGCGGAACGACCAGACGGAATAGGTCCGGTCGTTCACAGCGTCCTCGCTGTGTGTGCCACCCCGACCGCATGGGCCGTGGTGGGCTTTCAAAGGAACCTCATCCACCGAAGTGGACGGGGTATCAACATATCTGGCGTTGACTTTTGGCACGCTGTTGAGTTCTCAAGGAACGGACGCTTCCTTTGTTCCTGTTTCACCAGGATCTCCGGGCGCTTCCCTTCGGTCTTGCGTTTCCGACTCTATCAGATCCTTGCGGGCCCGATTTTCGCCGGTGCGTTTCCGCCTTTCGGCTTCTTCGCGTTTCCGACTCTAGCAGACCCGGTTTCGTTTCGATTCCGGTTCCGATATTCGTCGGAGGTTCGCCCTGAGCAGCTATTTACTGCTGCTCTTTCGGCGTGGTCACCACTTTAGCGGCTTTCCCTGGCGACTCATAATCGAGTCGGCCTGATCGAATTTCGGCAACGCGAAATTGGACCCGTTAGGGAACCGATCGGAGTAGTTGGTTGTGCCGCCTGGCGGTCTGCGCAAATAGCGCTGCCCGTCTCCAGCGGCTCGGGCTACGTTAGGCGGTCTGCGATGCAGAGTCAAGTAGCGCTGGAGGTGCGGCGCCGGGGGACGTGGGGGCGGTAGGGGCTGACGGTGGGGTCGTCGGCGATCCAGTAGCGCCAGGGGTGGCCGGCCCCGTCTCCGCCAACGCCGGTGCGCGGGCCGTTGCGTACCAGCTCGGGAGCGGGCGGGCGGCCGTGGAGTACGGAGAGGGGTGCGGTGCCGCCGGCGCACAGGTCGATGCCGTCGAGGGTGCGATCGATGTCGAGGGCGGTGGCCAGGCGGGCCGGTCCCTTGGCCAGTTCGTTGGTGTTGCGGGCCTTGGGGCGGCGGGCGGCTGCCAGGGGCTCGCCGCTGAGGATCTCTCCTGCGCGCAGGAGGACTCCGCTCGCCTTGCCCTCGGAGCCGCAGACCGCGTTGAGGCTGAACCACATCCCGTAGATGAAGTAGACGTACGCGTGGCCGGGCGGGCCGAACATGGTGGCGTTGCGTGCGGTGCGGCCCCGGTAGGCGTGGGAGCCGGGATCGGTCTCGCCGTCGTAGGCCTCGACCTCGGTGAGCCGGACCGCGATCGGACCGTCGGGGGTGTTGCGGAGGAGGGTGCGGCCCAGGAGGTCGGGGGCCACGTCCACCACGGGGCGGTCGAAGAAGTCGTGGGTGAGCGGCATACGTTCCGGTACGTCGGTCATGCGGACCGAGGGTAGTGCAGCCGTTTTGGAGGGCGGCTGGCCATGGGGGCGTCGGGGTTGGGAAAGTGTGGGCCGTGGAACCGGACCGTTCGGTTTCGCGTTCGTAGGGATCAAGCCGAGAGCTCGGCGCGCAATACAGAGCACAGGCGGTTCCGCCTGGGGAGGACGAGCATGGGATTCAAGAAGCTGCTGGCGAGCCTGGGCGCCGGGGGTGCGTCGGTGGAGACGGTGCTCTTCGAGGAGAACGTCGTACCCGGTGGGGTCGTACAGGGCGAGGTGCGGATCCAGGGCGGGTCCGTGGCCCAGGACATCCAGGGGCTGTCCGTCGGACTGCAGGCGCGCGTCGAGGTCGAGAGCGGCGACGAGGAGTACAAGCGGAACATCGAGTTCACCAAAGTGCAGCTGGGTGGTGCGTTCGCGGTGCAGCCGGGTGCCGCGCACACCGTGCCGTTCGGGCTGGAGATCCCGTGGGAGACGCCGATCACGACGTTCCTGGGGACGCATCTGCACGGGATGAACGTCGGGGTGACGACGGAACTGGCTATCGCCCGTGCGGTGGACTCCGGTGATCTCGACCCGGTGAATGTGCATCCGCTGCCGGCGCAGCAGGCGATCCTGGACGCGTTCGGGCGGCTCGGGTTCCGCTTCAAGGCCGCCGACCTGGAGCAGGGGCACATCCGGGGGACGCGGCAGAAGCTGCCGTTCTACCAGGAGATCGAGTTCCATGCGCCGCAGCAGTACCGCGGGCTGAACCAGGTCGAGCTGTCGTTCGTGGCGGACGACCGGGAGATGGACGTCGTCCTGGAGATGGACAAGAAGCCGGGGCTGTTCAGCGAGGGCTCGGACACCTACCGGTCGTTCACGGTCGGGCTGAACGACTTCGAGGGGACCGACTGGGCGGGTTACCTCAACCAGTGGCTGGCGGAGGTCGGCGGTAAGCGGAACTGGCTCTAACCTGGCCGGACAGGTGTCAGCAAGCGACCAGGAGGTGTTGCAGTGTCCGAGCTGAAGCGGCGGCCGCTCCCGCACGATTTCCATCCGCCGGTGCCCGCGTTCACGGTGCTGAGCGACGAGGTGGAGCCGGGCGGGACGCTGCGGCCGGAGCAGGTCTTCGCCGAGGGGAACCGTTCGCCGCAACTGCGGTGGGAGGGTGCGCCCGCGGGGACGAAGAGCTACGCCGTCACCTGCTACGACCCGGACGCGCCGACGGGCAGTGGCTTTTGGCACTGGTCGCTGTTCGACATCCCGGCGTCGGTGACGGAGCTGCCGGCCGGTGCCGGGTCCGGGGAGATGAAGGGGCTGCCCGAGGGCGCCGTGCATGTCCGTAACGACTACGGGACGCGGGACTTCGGGGGCGCGGCGCCGCCGCCCGGGGACGGTCCGCACCGTTATGTGTTCACGGTGTACGCGGTGGACCAGGAGAAGCTCGGTCCGGATGCCGAGGCCTCGCCCGCGGTGGTGGGCTTCAACCTGCGGTTCCACACGCTCGGGCGGGCTCAGCTGATCGCCGAGTACGAGCTGCCCGCGGCGGGCTGAGCGCCGTAATTCCGTTGCGCCCCGGCGCTTCCCGCACGCAGAGTGGTACCCGTGCCGCCGCCCCTCATCAGGGCGTCGGGCAGCTGGTACCGCAGTGGCGGGAGCGGCGGGGCGCAGGTGTGTCGCCGGCCGCTTGCCGGAGCCCGCATTCGTGTTGGGGCGTCCTCGCCGGCTGCCGTTCGCTCCGGGTCTCGCGTGTTTCACGGGGGCGGGACCCGGAGCGCACTCATTCCGTGGCCGGGGAGCGCCGCCGGGCACCTCTTCTTCATCTGCTGATCGTCCTCCATTTCCCTTGTGGCGTGCGGAAATTGCGTTGTTCGGGGAATACCTGCCGCTGCACAGTGGAGCAACTTCGCCGCGGGGGCGAAGCGGGTCCGGGAGGTGGACGGGATGCGCGAGACGCTGGTGCTGAATGCGAGCTTCGAGCCGCTGTCGACGGTGTCGCTGCGGCGTGCGGTGGTGCTGGTCATGCAGGACAAGGCGGTCGTCGAGCACGCTCACCCCGGGCTGCGCATCCGGGCCGCCGCGGTGGACATACCGGTGCCGCAGGTGATCAGGCTCAGCAGGTACGTACGGGTGCCGTTCCGAAGACAGGCGCCATGGTCGCGGCGGGGTGTGCTCGTGCGTGACCAGCACCGGTGTGCGTACTGCGGGCGTCGGGCGACGACCGTGGACCATGTGGTGCCGCGGTCGCACGGCGGTGGGGACACCTGGCTGAATACCGTCGCCTCGTGTGCGGAGGACAACCACCGCAAGGCGGACCGTACGCCCGAGCAGGCGGGGATGCAGCTGCTGCGGCGGCCGTTCGAGCCGACGCCGGCGGATGCGCTGCTGTCGACGCTGGGGGTTTCGGTGCGGGACGGGCTGCCGGAGTGGCTGCCGGTGCCTGCGTAGCGCACACCATCCGGAATGCGCGTCCAGCTCCCCCTACTTCAGGAGGAGCTGGACGATCGCCAGCAGCCCGACGACGACGATGACGGCGCGCAGCGCGGTGGGTGGCATCCGTCGGCCGACCTTCGCGCCGAGCTGGCCGCCGAGGGTGGAACCCACCGCGATCAGGGCGACGGCGGTCCAGTCGAACTCCGCGACGAAGAGGAAGAAGATCGCCGCCACGCCGTTGACGACGGCCGCGAGGACGTTCTTGAGGGCGTTGAGCCGCTGGAGGTCCTCGTTGAGCAGCACGCCCATCAGGGCGACGTAGATCACCCCCTGCGCGGCGCCGAAGTAGCCGCCGTAGACGCTGGCCAGCAGCAGGCCGAGGAGCAGGGCGGGGCCACCGTCGGGATGGGCGGTGGTGCCGTTGCGCTCGCGCCGGGCGCGGATCCTCGCGGCGAGCTTGGGCTGCGCGATGACGAGTACGAGTGCGACGGCGATCAACACCGGGACGATGGTGTCGAAGGCCTCGGAGGGCAGCGCCAGTAGCAGGATCGCGCCGCCGAGGCCGCCGACGAGGGCGAAGGCGGCGAAGCACAGCAGACGGCGGCGCTGGCCGGCCAGCTCGCGGCGGTAGCCGACGGCGCCGCTGAGCGAACCGGGCACCAGGCCAAGGGTGTTGGAGACATTGGCCGTGACTGGCGGCAAGCCGAAGGCGAGCAGTACCGGGAAGGTGATCAGCGTCCCGGAACCGACGATGGTGTTGATCGTGCCGGCGCCGATCCCGGCAGCGAAGACTGCGACTGCTTCCCCGATGGACAAGGCCATCTCCTCACATGGTCAGGGTCGCCTCCCCGCCATGAAGGTCGAGGGGCCACCACTGATCATGCACGAGGCTGAACGGGTCAGTCGATGGGAGGCGCTTCACGGTTCGGCGAGCTGGGCTTCGGGATGGAACCGCCGCCGGTCGGCGGGGTGAAGTTGCCGAGGGCGCCGCCGAGGCCCTTGAGGGCGTCGCCGATCTCGCTGGGCACGATCCAGAGCTTGTTGGCGTCGCCCTCGGCGATCTTCGGGAGCATCTGGAGGTACTGGTAGGAGAGCAGCTTCTGGTCCGGGTCGCCGGCGTGGATCGATTCGAAGACCACCCGGATCGCCTGGGCTTCACCCTCGGCGCGCAGGGCCGCGGCCTTGGCCTCACCCTCGGCGCGCAGGATCGAGGACTGCTTCTCACCTTCGGCGGTGAGGATCTGGGACTGCCGGACACCTTCGGCCTGGAGGATGGCGGCGCGCTTGTCACGGTCGGCGCGCATCTGCTTCTCCATCGAGTCCTGGATGGAGGTCGGCGGCTCGATGGCCTTCAGCTCGACGCGGTTGACGCGGATGCCCCACTTGCCGGTGGCCTCGTCGAGGACGCCGCGCAGCGCCGCGTTGATCTCCTCACGGGAGGTCAGGGTCCGCTCCAGGTCCATGCCGCCGATGATGTTCCGCAGGGTGGTGACGGTCAGCTGCTCGATGGCCTGGATGTAGCTGGCGACCTCGTACGTCGCGGCGCGGGCATCGGTCACCTGGTAGTAGATGACGGTGTCGATGTTCACGACCAGGTTGTCCTGGGTGATCACCGGCTGCGGCGGGAACGGCACGACCTGTTCGCGGAGGTCGATGCGGTTGCGGATGGAGTCGATGAACGGGACGACGATGTTCAGGCCCGCGTTGAGGGTGCGGGTGTAGCGGCCGAAGCGTTCGACGATGGCGGCGCTGGCCTGTGGGATGACCTGGATCGTTTTGATGAGTGCGATGAACACGAGCACCACCAGGATGATCAGGACGATGATGATCGGTTCCACAGCGGCTCCCGTGCCCTTCGTTGCTGGTCCCTGCCGGCCGGCGACCGGCTTGCCGTTGATCAGTCTTTCAGAGTCGTGGCTCGTCGCGCAGCGTGTTCGGGTCAGATGACGACGGCGGTGGCGCCTTCGATCTCGACGACGTCGACCTGCTGGCCGGGCTCGTAGACCTGGCTGCCGTCGAGGGCGCGGGCGGACCAGACCTCGCCGGCGAGTTTGATGCGGCCGCCGCCTCCGCCGTCGACCCGCTCCAGGACCGTGGCGCTCTTGCCCTTGAGCGCGTCGATGCCGGACGCGAGTTGGGGGCTCTGGCCGCGGTGGCGACTGGCGAGCGGGCGGACGACGGCGATCAGCGCGACCGACACGGCGGCGAAGACGAGGAATTGCGGGACGGTGCCGCCTCCCAGGCCTGCGGTGACGGCACCGGCGACGGCGCCGACCGCGAGCATCCCGAATTCGGGCATCGCGGTCACGACGAGAGGAATGCCCAGTCCTACGGCGGCGATCAGCCACCACACCCATGGATCCACGGGTTCATGGTAGATCGGTGCGGCGGTCCGGGACAGGGCGCGATCGGTCAGCCAAGGGGAGCGCGCGGCGCCATGACGGGGTTCCCCCGGACCGAGTCCGGGGGGAGGACGCTCGGAAGACGCTCCGTGAGGGGTGACGGCCGGACAATGGGCGGCCCGTCAGGTCAGGGGCAGACCCTGCGCGGTCCAGCGGTCGTTGCCGTTGCGCTCGACGATCAGCGGGAGGCCGAAGCAGTGGGAGAGGTTGCTGGAGGTGAGTTCGAGTTCGAGCGGGCCGGCCGCCAGCACCTTGCCCTGACGGATCATCAGGACGTGGGTGAAGCCCGGGGCGATCTCCTCGACATGGTGGGTGACCATGATCATCGAGGGTGCGTACGGGTCGCGGGCGAGGCGGCCGAGGCGGCGCACCAGGTCCTCGCGGCCGCCGAGGTCGAGACCGGCGGCCGGCTCGTCCAGCAGCAGCAGCTCGGGGTCGGTCATCATGGCGCGGGCGATCAGGGTGCGCTTGCGCTCGCCCTCGGAGAGGGTGCCGAACTTCCGGTCGAGGTACGCGGTCATGCCGAGGCGGTCGAGGAAGGCGCGGGCGCGCTGCTCGTCGATGTCCTCGTAGCTCTCCTGCCAGCCGGCCGTCATGCCGTACGCGGCGGTGAGCACGGTCTGGAGGACGGTCTGGCTGCGGGGCAGCTTGTCGGCGAGCGCGATGCCGGCGACACCGATGCGGGGGCGAAGGTCGAAGACGTCGACCCGGCCGAGCTGCTCGCCGAGGATCGACGCGCTGCCGGTGGTCGGGAAGAGGTAGCTGGAGGCGAGGTTCAGCAGGGTGGTCTTGCCGGCGCCGTTGGGGCCGAGGATCACCCAGCGCTCACCCTCCTTCACCGACCAGGAGACCTGGTCCACCAGAGCCCGTCCTTCGCGGACCACGGATACGTCCACCAGCTCCAGCACATCGCTCATGAGCGCGTTGTCTCCCATTGCTTCTCGGTCGTCGCGTACACCTGTAGGCGCAGCCCCCCTGCAAACCTACGCCACTCGTTGTCGGTGCTCTTCTCTAGGCTGGGGACCATGCTCAATGAACCTCGTTCAGGACGGCTGGCGGCGTGGGGAAATGCCCTTTTGGCCGGGCTTGTCTCACCTGATGAAGCCGCGCATCGGATCGCGGACGACGATGCGGTACACCGCGTGGAGGGCCTGCCCGGCGAGGAGGCACCGGTCGGGCTGACGCTCGCGCTGGGGCGGCTGCGGGTGCTGGGGGCGAAGGGTCTGCGGGTGGCCCTGCCGGTGCCCGGCCATCCACTGGGGCTGTGCGGACCGCCGGAATTCAATGCGCGGGCGCTGGAGGCCGAGGAGGCGGTGCTCGCCGCGGGCGCCGGACTGGGGCTGATCCCGGAGGCGTACGAGGCCGGGCCGGAGGGCGGTGCCGCGCCCGACGTGCATGTGGAGGTGGTCTGGCGCTGTCTGCCGGTGCGGGAGGGGCCGCCGGCCGATGTGCCGTCGCTGGGCGAGGCGGAGCGGGAGCTGGCGGAAGCGCTGCGGGACGCGACCGAGCTGCTCTCGAAGCTGGATGTGGCCGGGGCCGGCCCCGTGGCGCAGGCGGCGCTGGAGGCGTACCGGGCGCGGGCGGAGGCCGGCCGGCAGGTGCTGGCCCCCGGGTATCCGCCGCGCGCGGTCCGGGTCTTGGAGCTGGCGCAGCGCGTCGGTGCGCTCATCGATATCGCGCAGCAGGCCGGCGGGGACGGCAGGGAGCACGGTTCCGCGGTGAGCTCGTCGGAGATCGCAGCCCGCGCCGAGGCGCTGCGGCCGGTGGAGCGTACGGCCCGTCGGGCGCAGGTGGCGGCATACAACTCCGCGGTGGAGGAGAGGGAGCGGCACCGCGGGTGAACGGGAACAGGCCCCGCCGGACCATTGTGTGGCCGGCGGGGCCCTTCGCCGAACGGGGCCGAACGCCTCTGGGCAGGCGAAGCCGTTCAGCCCTGATCGGACAACCTCAGTTGTTCGAGGTGGCGTTGCCGAAGGCGGGGTTGAGCACACCGATGACGTTGGCGCTGTTGCCGGTGGCGTTCACGGGGACGTGCACGGGGACCTGAGCGAGGTTGCCCGAGCCGATGCCGGGGGAAAGCGTGGCCGCGCCGTCGGCCTGCGCGCCACTGGTCGCGAAGGCGGATCCGGCGGCCGCACCGAGGGCGATACCGGTGGCGGCGAGGACGAGGGCGGCCTTCTTGGCGGTGTTCATGGGGGCGTGTTCCTCACGTGGTGGCACAGGGCCGGAAAGACGGTGGTGGAGGGAGGGGGACGGCCGCGCACCCGAGGGGTGCCGGGGCCGGTCCGGTCCGGCCCGCGCGGACCATGGCGCCGCGCGGGTCAGGCGGGCCCTGCGACGGTCAGACGTTGACGCAGGGGTTGCCGAAGGTGGGGTTGAGCGCGCCGACGGCGGTGACGGTGAGGCCGCAGGCGTTCACGGGGACGTGCACCGGGGCCTGGATGACGTTGCCGGAGACGATGCCCGGGGAGTGCACCGAGCCGCCCTGCGCCTGCGGGGAGTGGGCCGAGGCGACGCCGGCGCCTGCGAGGGCGAGGCCGCTCGCCGCCATCGTGAGGACCGCTGCGCGCTTGATGTTCTTCACTATCTCTAGCTCCTCGTTGCCGTTGCCGTGGCCAGCCGCCACGACTGCACTGGACAACGGCCCGGCCCGAGAAGGGATACGCCGAATGGGCTACCGCTACACGACAGTATGAATCTCGGATCTGAAGACGACATTCCGGTTGTGCCGACGGTACGGGAGCACCCCTCACGGCGGTGCTCCCGTACGGCGTTCAGGCCCCGATGCCGTGCCGTACGGCCCAGAGCGCGGCCTGCGTCCGGTCGGCGAGATCGAGCTTCATGAGGATGTTGGAGACATGGGTCTTGACGGTCTTCTCGGACAGCACCAGGGCGCGGGCGATCTCGCGGTTGGAGCGGCCGTCCGCGATCAGGCCGAGCACCTCGCGCTCCCGGTCGGTGAGGGAAGTACCGCGCCCCTGGCCGCCGTTGTTCTCCTCCTGGGCCAGCAGGGCACCGGCCACCTCGGGCTGGAGCAGTACATGGCCCGCGTGCACCGAGCGGATGGCGCCGGCCAGCGCCTCCGGGTCGATGTCCTTGTAGACATAGCCGGCCGCGCCCGCGCGCAGCGCCGGGACGACGGTGCGCTGTTCGGTGAAGCTGGTCACCACCAGCACCCGGGCGGGGTTGGCCAGTTCGCGCAGCGTGCGGAGCGCCTCGATGCCGTCCATGCCGGGCATCTTGACGTCCATCAGGACGACGTCGGGGCGCAGCTCTTCGGCGGCGGCGATGCCCTCCGCGCCGTCGGAGGCCTCCCCCACCACCTCGATGTCGTCCTGGATCTCCAGGAACGTCCGCAGTCCGCGGCGCACGACCTGGTGATCGTCGACGAGCAGGACGCGGATCGCCCGGCCCCCGTCCGCCGACCGACGGCCGGAGCCCGCCCCGGCTTCCTCCGGGGGGACGCCCCTCGCGCCGTCCCTGTCCTTGTCAGCCACCGGGCACCTCCATCTCGACAGCGGTGCCCTTGCCGGGCTCCGATTTCACGGTGAGCTTTCCGCCGACGCCGCCCGCGCGGTCGCGCATCGAGACCAGGCCCAGGTGGCGGCCGGCCCGGCGGACCGTACCGGGGTCGAATCCGCAGCCGTCGTCGGCGATCCGCAGCAGGGCGCCCTGGCCGTTCCGGGTGAGGGTCACCTCGACATGTCCGGCACCGGAGTGCCGCAAGGCGTTGTGCAGCGCCTCCTGGGCGACCCGGAGCATGGCCTCTTCCTGGGCGGCGGGCAGCGCCCGGACGCAGTGGGCCGCGAAGGTGACACGTGCGGAGTGGGCGCGGTCCAGGACCTGGGCCTGGGAGCGAAGGGTGGCGACCAGGCCGTCCTCGTCCAGGCCGGCGGGCCGCAGTTCGACGACGGCGGCCCGCAGTTCGTCGGCGGCCTCCGCGGCCAGCGCGGCGACCTGGTGCAGCTCGTCCTTGGCGCGGGCCGGGTCGCGATCGACCAGGGCGGTGGCGGCCTGGGCGGTGAGGCGGAGCGAGAAGAGTTTCTGGGCGACCGCGTCGTGCAGCTCATGGGCGAGCCGCGCGCGCTCCCCGGCGATGGTCAGCTCGCGGCTGCGCTCGTAGAGACGGGCGTTGGTCAGCGCGATGGCGGCGTGCTGGGCGAGTATCCCGAGCAGCCGCTCGTCCTCCTCGGTGAAGCGGCAGCCGTCCCCGCGGGAGGGAGGGGTGGGGCAGCGCTTGTTGGCGAGGAAGAGGGCGCCGAGGATCTCGTCGCCGTCGGCGACCGGCAGGCCGAGGAAGTCGGACATGTCCGGGTGGGCCGCCGGCCAGCCGCCGAAGCGGGGGTCCTCGCGGACGTCGGCGAGCCGCTCGGGCGTGGCGTTGTGCAGCATCGCGGCCAGAATGCCGTGCTGGCGGGGCAGCGGGCCGATGGCCTTCCACTGCTCGGCACTGACGCCGTCCACCACGAACTGGGCGAAGCCGCCGTGGTCGTCGGGCACGCCCAGGGCGGCGTACTCGGCGTCCAGCAGCTCGCGGGCCGAGGCCACGATCGTCTTGAGGACGTCGCGCACCTCCAGATGCCTGCTCATCGCCAGGATCGCGGTGCTCACCGCGGGGATCCCGGCTCCCGCTCCGTTGGTCATGGCCTCACCGTACCGGCGGGGCGACCAGCCCGTATCGGTCCGATGACGGCTGCCGCCTACGCCCACCGGCCTAGGCCGAATGCCCTGGCCACGGCCGGTCCGGCGCCCGACGGCGTGAACAAAGCGAGCGTGCAGGGGGCCGAGCCGCCGGTGCGGCTGGTGCGGCTGGTGGACGGGCTGCGGGCCGTGGGCTGCGGGCTGCGGGCTGCGCTGGAGGGGAATGTGATGGCACCGCTCTCCCTTCCCCAGGAGGCTTTGCCACTCTTGCGCAGTTCCTCCTAGCTGCCCTCGTATGAAGAACTTGCCCCTTATACAGGGAACAGGTCTTATACGGCGGATGTCGACAATGTGCAGGCATACGATTCAAACCCTTATACCGAGAATGCCCTAAATGCCGGATTGTCCGATTCGCCCCCTTATATCGGGATAGAGGGTGTAGTTGTCGAAGCACATGCGGCGGCAGCCGGGTTCCGGCCGAGCAGCGGGGGCCGGGTGAGGGGGCTGATGCGGCACCACGGGATACCCATTCGCGACGGCTGCACGGACCGGGACCGGCCGCCGGCCGCACACCGGTCGGTGTTCGCGCTGGACTCCCCCGGCGGATCGTGGCGATGGACCACGGCCGTACGGGGCCCTGGAGTCGGCGACCGGCGTGGACTCCAGGGCCGGTACGGGCCGCGGCGGGCTGGACGGATCCTGTCGTGATGCCGCATCGCGAGGTGCGGGCGGTGGGCGGTCCGCTCACCGCGCTCTGCATCTGGTGCTGCCGGACCGAGGGGGCCACGATCGCCGACGCGGCCACCGCGCGGTCCGGCGCGCACCAGCAGCCGCGGCATTCGTACGGGGCGAGGAGCCGGTGGGCCGTCCGGCGCCGGAATGCGAAAGGCTCGATCCGATTCGCACGTCGCTCGACCAGGGCATCGTGGAGATCCGACGCATACGGACTGTGCATTTGCAATTACGTCCGGCGAAACAAAAGTCTTCACACTGTGACGCCGCGCATAGGACGCAGGTCACTTACGAGCCGGGTTAGTGGACCCCCGAATAGTGCATGAGCTGGGAAAGTCTTATTCGGGATGCAATATCCGCCACCCTGGTTCCACTAACCAGCATCGTACGTCACACCTTTGCCGGGGGAATTTCCTGCCGCTAAGAATGGCTCCCGTCGCTCGGCGCCGTGATCGGAATACGGCGTTTGCCACCGCTCTCGGCCCGTGCGTCGTCCCCCCATCGGAAGGTCTGTCCTGCCATGCCTCAGCACGCCACTTCTGGTCTCCGCCGCCTGACCCGGACGCACAAGCTCTCCGTCGCCGGTGTCGCCGCAGCCGGTGCCGCCGCTCTGGTCTTCACCGTCGTTCCCGGTGCCGACGCCGATCAGGGCAAGAGCCAGGCCACCGCCGTCGAGAACGTCCAGCCGGTTGCCTTCAGCGCGGTCGGTACCGCCGCCAAGGCCCAGCAGGCCACGATCGCCAAGCAGGCCGAGAACTCCGCCGCCGAGGGCAAGGCCGAGGTCGCCGCCAAGAAGGCCGCGGCAGTGAAGGCCGAGAAGGCGCGCGCGGCGAAGGCTGCCGCGAACCGGGCCGCCGTACGCACCGCGATCCCCGCCGCCGCGCCGAAGGCGGTCGCTGCGAAGCCGGTCGCGAAGCCCGTCGCGAAGCCGGTCGCGAAGCCCGCCAAGAAGACCTACCCGGACAACCTGGACGGCTGGATCCGCGAGTCGCTGGACATCATGGCCAAGAAGGGCATACCCGGCTCGTACGAGGGCATCCACCGCAACATCATGCGGGAGTCCAGCGGTAACCCGATGGCCATCAACAACTGGGACATCAACGCCATCAACGGCGTCCCCTCCAAGGGCCTGCTCCAGGTGATCGCCCCGACCTTCAAGGCGTACCACGTCGAGGGCACCTCCTGGAACGCCTACGACCCGGTCGCCAACATCACCGCCGCCTGCAACTACGCGGCCGACAAGTACGGCTCGATGGACAACGTCAACTCGGCCTACTGAGCCGACGGTTCAGGCAGTCCGCAGTCGCGCACACCGCCGAGGGGCGGCACCCGGTACCGGGTGCCGCCCCTCGGGCGCGCCATGGATACGGCAGGGCGCTACTTGCGCATGACCTCCGGCTCGTGGCGGCGCAGCAGCCGCGCGACGACGAAGGCGAGCGCGATGCCCAGGCTGATCAGGATGATCATGTCCATCACATAGACGCCGGTCTGGTGCTTCCACAGCGGGTCCGGGTTGCCCGGCTCCCACGGCAGGAGCGTGTTCATATCGGCGGTCGCGCCCATCGCGGCGACGGCCCAGCGCGACGGCATCAGCCAGGCGAACTGGGCGACGCCCACGGTGTCGAAGAGCTGGAAGAGCACGCCGGTGAAGACGACCTGGACGATGGCGAACATGACCAGCAGCGGCATGGTCTTCTCGGCGGTCTTGACCAGTGCGGAGATGATCAGGCCGAACATCATCGAGGTGAAGCCGAGCGCGATGATCGCCAGCGCCATCTCGATGGCCGGGGCCTTCGCCACCACGAGGCCCTCGTCGGGCATGTTCCGGGTGGAGAAACCGATCGCCGCGATGATCACGCCCTGGAAGGCCGTGACCACGCCGAGCACGATCACCTTGGACATCAGATACGCCGACCGCGACAGACCGGTGGCCCGTTCGCGCTCGTAGATGACCCGTTCCTTGATGAGCTCACGGACCGAGTTGGCGGCGCCCGAGAAACACATGCCGACCGCGAGGATCAGCATGATCGTGCTCGCGTCGCGGTTGGTGCGGCTCTTGTTGACCGGGCCGTAGCCGAGACCGTAATCGCTGGGGATCAGCATCGAGACCACACCGAGCACCGCGGGCAGGATCAGCATCAGGCCCAGGAAGCCCCGGTCGGAGGCGAGCACCGAGACGTAGCGGCGCATCAGCGTCCACAGCTGCGAGCCCCAGCTCTGGGACTTCTGTATCCGGGCCGGCGGCACCTGGACATTGACCGACTGCGGGGCGACGGCGTCGATGTCCGCGGCGTACATCTGGTAGTGCGGGGAGCCGCGCCAGCGCCCCATCCAGTCGTAGTCGCGGTAGTTCTCGAACGCCGAGAAGACATCCGCCCAGGAGTCGTACTGGAAGAAGTTGAGCGCTTCCTCGGGCGGGCCGAAGTAGGCCACGCCGCCGCCCGGCGCCATCACCAGCAGCTTGTCGCACAGGCCGAGTTCGGCCACCGAGTGCGTGACGACCAGGACCGTACGGCCGTCGTCGGCGAGGCCGCGCAGCAGCTGCATGACATCGCGGTCCATGCCCGGGTCGAGACCCGAGGTCGGCTCGTCCAGGAAGATCAGAGACGGCTTGGTCAGCAGCTCCAGGGCCACCGACACGCGCTTGCGCTGGCCGCCGGAGAGCGAGGTGACCTTCTTGTCCTTGTGGACGTGGAGCTTGAGCTCGTGCAGCACCTCGTCGATCCGGGCCTCGCGCTCGGCCTCCGCGGTGTCGCCGGGGAAGCGGAGCTTGGCCGCGTACTTGAGGGCCTTCTGGACGGTCAGCTCCTTGTGCAGGATGTCGTCCTGCGGAACCAGACCGATCCGCTGGCGCAGCTCGGCGAACTGCTTGTAGAGGTTCCGGTTGTCGTAGAGGACATCGCCCTGGTTGGCGGGGCGGTAGCCGGTCAGCGCCTTGAGCAGCGTCGACTTGCCGGAGCCGGAGGGGCCGATGACCGCGACCAGCGACTTCTCGGGGACGCCGAAGGAGACGTCCTTGAGGATCTGCTTGCCGCCGTCGACGGTGACCGTGAGGTGGCGGGCCGAGAAGGAGACCTCGCCGGTGTCGACGAACTCCTCCAGGCGGTCGCCGACCAGCCGGAAGGTGGAGTGGCCGACGCCGATGATGTCGTTCGGGCCGACCGGCGCCTTGCCGGACTTGGGGACCGGCTGGCCGTTGATGTACGTGCCGTTGTGGCTGCCGAGGTCGTGGATCTCGAAACGGCCGTCGGGGGTGGCACGGAACTCGGCGTGGTGGCGGGAGACCTGGAGGTCGGAGACGACCAGCTCGTTCTCCAGCGCACGGCCGATGCGCATCACCCGGCCCGTGTCGAGGCGGTGGAACGTGGTCGGGCTGCGGTCACCGTGGACCGGCGCGCCGCCCGCGTTCTGCGCGGGGCGTTCCTGGACCTGCCGGGCCTGCTGCGGAGGCTGCTGGGCCTGTGGAGGCTGCTGGGCCTGTGGAGGCTGCTGGGCCTGCTGTGGCGGGACGTAGGGCTGCTGCCCGCCCTGCGGCGGCGCCTGCCAGCCCTGCTGGGCGGGCGGCGGCTGGTGCGCGGGCGGCGCCTGCCGGCCCTGCGCGGCCTGCTGCTGCGGCGCCATCGCGGGCTGTGCGCTGAAGGCGTCGGCGGCCGGCGCCCCGGCGGACAGGGTCACCCGGGGACCGTCGGTGGCATTCCCCAGATGCACGGTCGAGCCGGGGCCGATCTCCATCTGGTGGATCCGCTGGCCCTGGACGTACGTGCCGTTGGTGCTGCCCTGGTCTTCGATGATCCAGCCGCGCCCGGCCCAGCGCACGGTGGCGTGCCGCCAGGAGACCCTGGCGTCGTCGAGCACCATGTCGCCCTGCGGATCACGCCCCACGTTGTAGGACCGGGACGGGTCGAGCGTCCAGGTCCTGCCGTTCAATTCGAGTACGAGTTCAGGCACTCCATGCCCCATTACATAGTCCCCCGAGTGACGCCCTGTATGGGAAGTCTAGGGATGGCGAACATCGTGAGGAACTATTTCAGGCTCGGCCCTCCGACCGGAAACCGGGACGGGACCGGGGTGCGAGGGGCTCGCTGCGGTGCCCGTCAAACTCCCCCGGAGCACGGGAAGAACCCATGGATGGGCAGGGATCACCGGATTACGGGTGTTCCGGACGGAGCGGGCTGCGGCGGGGAGCGGCAGCGCCCGCCGGGGATGTCCTGCACGTCCGCCCCGGAGGCCGCATCATGGGAGGAAACGGATGAAATACCTGACCGACGGCGCGGTCCGTCGCGGTCGCGTTCCGTGAACGTGCCGAACCCGTCACCACGGCAAGGGTGTTGGCGCACCGGAGCGGGTGCCCCTGGCCCGGCGCCCGGACACGACTCCATAACGATCGACGGGGCGCCGGGCCCGGAGGCGGCGGGGGTGCGGGCGCGGCGCCACCGGGCCGTGCCGGTCCGAACCCCGGACACGCGTACGGACGCGATCGCCCGGCGGTTACCGTAAGGGCACCATGAGCGCATCGCAGATCCCGCCTGCCACCGCCGTACCGGGCGATGACGTACCGACCCTTCTCGTCAAGATCTTCGGGAAGGACCGGCCCGGCATCACCGCAGGTCTCTTCGACACCCTCGCTGCCTACTCCGTCGATGTCGTGGACATCGAACAGGTGGTGACCCGGGGACGCATCACGCTGTGCGCACTGGTCACCTCCCCCTCCCCCGCCCAGGGCACCACCGGCTCCTCCGAGGGCGACCTGCGGGCCACCGTGCACAGCTGGGCCGAGTCGCTGAACCTCCAGGCGGAGATCATCTCCGGCCGGGGCGACAACCGTCCGCGCGGCACCGGACGTTCGCACGTCACCGTGCTGGGGCATCCGCTCACCGCGGAGACCGCGGCCGCGATCGCCGCCGCCATAACGGCCAGCGGCGGCAACATCGACCGGATCTTCCGGCTTGCCAAGTATCCGGTGACCGCAGTCGAGTTCGCGGTCTCCGGTGCGGCGACCGAGGCGCTGCGCACGGTGCTGGCCCCCGAGGCCGCACAGCTCGGGGTGGACATCGCGGTGGTGGCGGCCGGGCTCCAGCGCCGGGCGCAGCGGCTGGTCGTGATGGACGTCGACTCGACGCTCATCCAGGACGAGGTCATCGAGCTGTTCGCGGCGCACGCCGGCTGTGAGGCCGAGGTCGCGGAGGTCACCGCCGCCGCGATGCGCGGTGAGCTGGACTTCGAGCAGTCGCTGCATGCCCGGGTCGAGCTGCTCGGCGGGCTCGACGCGTCCGTGGTCGAGGCCGTGCGCAAGGAGGTACGGCTCACCCCCGGGGCCCGCACCCTGGTGCGCACCCTCAAGCGGCTCGGCTACCAAGTCGGCGTCGTCTCGGGCGGTTTCACACAGGTCACCGATGCACTCAAGGAGGAGCTGGGGCTGGACTTCGCCTCGGCCAACACTCTGGAGATCGTCGACGGCAAGCTCACCGGGCGGGTCACCGGCGACATCGTGGACCGGGCAGGCAAGGCGCGGCTGCTGCGGGAGTTCGCGCAGCAGGCCGGGGTGCCGCTCGCGCAGACCGTGGCGATCGGCGACGGCGCCAACGATCTCGACATGCTCAACACGGCCGGGCTCGGTGTCGCCTTCAACGCCAAGCCGGTGGTGCGGGAGGCGGCGCACACCGCGGTGAATGTGCCGTTCCTGGACACCGTGCTGTATCTGCTGGGCATCACCCGCGAAGAGGTCGAGGCGGCGGACACCCACGTCGGGTGAACGCCCCGGCCCGGACGACCCGGGCACGGCGTACCCCTGCTGAGCAGCGACTCCGCACGCACGAGGGCCCCGGCAGAGACAGCCGGGGCCCTCGTCGCGTCCTGCCGCTGCCCCGCACGCTTCGTGCGCCGGGGCGGCGGGATCACTCGTGCGGCGTCCAGTAGGCGACCAGCCGTCCGACGCCGTGCTCGAGGGACTTCCAGGGACCGCTGAAGGAGAGCACGGCCAGGGAGGCCGTCGGGAAGCCGCTGCGGTTCATCCGCGGCAGCAGATCGCCCTCGGCGTCGCCGGAGAGCGCATCGGCGAGGGCGTGCACGCCGGGGTTGTGCCCGACCAGCATCAGGTCGGTCACGTCGTCGGAGGTCTCGTTCAGCAGCGCGATGAGCTCGCCCAGGGAGGCTTCGTAGATCCGCTCCTCATAGACGGTCTTGGGTCGCTGCGGGAGTTCATGGACGGCGAGCTTCCAGGTCTCACGGGTGCGCACTGACGTCGAGCACAGGGTCAGGTCGGGGGTGATCCCGGCTCCGGCCAGCCAGCGGCCGGCGACCGGGGCATCCTTGCGGCCGCGCTCGGCGAGCGGACGCTCATGATCGCTGGTCTCCGACCATTCGGCCTTGGCGTGTCGGAGAAGGACAATCCGGCGGGGTGTATCGGCGCTCATGCGTCCCAGCTTCGCACGAAAGGCGGCGCGGGGCGCGGGGTGTTGAAGTGCTCCCCCTGCTGGGTTACGCGCGGGCGCGGGCGGTCACCAGGCACCGGCGCGGAGGATCTGGGCCAGGAGCTCCAGCAGCGGGGGCAGGCCCTGCGGGGTGCTCGCGGCCCTCGCCGCTGCGGGGCTCGCGGCGAGCACCAGCAAGGCCGTGAAGGAGACCACCGGGAGCGCGGGCGCCCACCACGGCAGCCGCGTCCGCCGGCCGGGGTCCTTGGCTGAGGGTGACCGTCTGGACGCGGCGGACATGCGGATCGCCTCCGGGGCGGCTCGAAGGGCTGCGCGGCCGCGGCTGCGGCGCCCACCGCGGCGTGCGGTGTCCTTCGAAGCTACGGATCTCCGGCGGCCGTTCCCACCCGGGAAACCACCCACTTACCCCTGACCCGGGCCCCCTAGGGGATGGTGGGGATACCCCCTACCCGCCCCGCGCGGGACCTCGGCAGCGGTCCGCCGGGACAGCCCTAAGGGTTGTCCCGTAACGCTTAGGGTGCGGCGATACTCGCGATGATCGCGACGAGGACGGTCACGCCGAGCATGGCGCCCAGGACGAGGAGCAGCTTCTTCTGGCCGCCCTGCGGATTCGGTTCGAGCACTGGCATACCGCCCAGTGTCGCACTCAGCTCTCGTCCTCGATGCGCCGGTCCCGGCCGGCCAGCACCCCCACCGCGATCTGCGGCACCATCAGCCCTGCCATCAGGGCGATCGGCAGCCCCCAGCCGCCGCTGTGCTGGTAGAGCGTGCCGACCAGCAGCGGTCCGGGTATGGAGATCAGATAGCCGACGCTCTGCGCGAAGGCCGAGAGCTTGACGACCCCGGCGGAGCTGGTCGAGCGCATCCCGATCATCGTCAGGGCCAGCGGGAAGGCGCAGTTGGAGATGCCCATCAGCAGCGCCCAGGCCCAGGCGCCGGCGGCCGGTGCCAGCCACAGTCCGGCGTAGCCGGCCAGGCCGCAGAGGCCCAGCAGCACCGCGAGCGGGCCCTGATGCCGCATCCGGGACGCCAGCCGCGGCAGGACGAAGGAGAGCGGGACGCCCATCGCCATGGTGACCGCCAGCAGTACCCCCGCGGTGCCCGCCGAGACCCCGGCGTCCCGGAAGATCTGCGGCATCCAGCCCATCGTGATGTACGCGGCGGTGGCCTGGAGGCCGAAGAAGACGGCCAGCGCCCAGGCGGTCGGCGACGAGGTGATCCGCAGGGGGGCTTCCCCGGCGCCTGCCGCGGCGTCCGTGGCCGGTGCGGCGGCGGCCCTGCGCCGGCGTACCACCACGAGCCAGGGCAGCACGGCGGCCGCGGCGAGCACCGCCCACACCGCCAGACCCGTCCGCCAACTGCCGCCCAGCGCATCGGTCATGGGGACGGTGAGGGCCGCGGCGAGCGAGGTGCCCAGGGCCAGCGCCATGGAGTAGAGCCCGGTCATCGAGCCGACCCGGTCGGCGAACCAGCTCTTGATGACGACCGGCATCAGGACGTTGCTGACCGCGATGCCGGCCAGGGCCAGCGCGCTGGCCGCGAGGAAGCCGCCGGTGCCGCCGGCGTACGGGCGTACCGCGACACCCACGGCGATCGCCGCCATACCGGCGCAGACGACCGCGCCCGGCCCCCAGCGCCTGGCCAGCCGGGGCGCGACGAAGCCGAAGGCGGCGAAACACAGCGCGGGTACGGAGGTCAGCAGCCCGGCGACGGTGCCGCTCATACCGAGGCCGTCGCGGACCTCCTCCAGGAGGGCGCCGAGGCTCGTGATGGCCGGGCGGAGGTTGAGCGCGACGAGGACGAGACCGGCGATCACGATCCGCGGCAGCCAGCGGCCGGCCGGCCCGGTCGCCGGGAGGGCCTCCGGGGCGGCTTCTGCGGGGCCCGGCTGCGGGTGTCCGGCGCCGTCGGCGGGCCGGGGGGCGGGGGTCGTACGGGGCTCGGCGGCGGGTCCGAGGGTCGCGAGGTCGTCGTCTGCCATAGACGCCATCATAGAATCATGGGATGAATGCTTGTCCAGCCGATGTCGATAGCCTCTGCTGTGCCGGTCCGCGCCGGGGACCGGCAGGGTCCGCCGGGCGCCGCGCCGCCGTCCGTCCGCACCTTCACCCCGGAGCGCAGCCATGCCTCTGACCTCGCCCCGCCGGTCCGCGCTGGCCGACCAGGTGATCGCGCAGCTGCGCGCCCAGATCACGTCCGGCGAATGGCCGGTGGGATCCCGGATCCCGACCGAGCCGGCGCTCGTCGAGCAGCTCGGGGTGGCCCGCAACACCGTCCGCGAGGCCGTACGGGCGCTGGCGCACAACGGGCTGCTGGACATCCGGCAGGGCTCGGGCACGTACGTGGTGGCGACCAGCGAACTGGCCGGGGTGATGAACCGCCGGTTCGCGGCGGCCGAGCCCGGCCACGTCGCCGAGCTGCGCAGCGCCCTGGAGGCGACGGCCGCCCGGCTCGCCGCGCAGCGTCGCACCGCGCAGGACCTGCGGCAGATCGACAACCTGCTGGAGCGGCGCGAGCGGGCCTGGGAGTCCGGCGGCGCGGAGGCCTTCGTGGAGGCGGACGCGACCTTGCACATGGCGATCGTGGCGGCCTCGCACAACGAGGTACTGGCCGAGATCTACGCCGACCTCGGGGGTGTGCTGCGCGACTTCCTGCGGGCCGACGTGGGCGAGGAGCTGCGGCCCGAGGCGCATATGGACCATGCCCGGCTGGTGGAGGCGATCCGTGCGGGCGACGGCGACCTGGCCGCCGCCGAGGCGAGCGCCCACCCCTTCGGCTGCCGGATCCTCCCGGAGCGCGGCTGACGCCCGGGGCATCTCACCTCGGCGGGTGGCACCGGCCTCGAGCAGCCCCTCCCCCGCAAACGCGTACTGCCCGCCCCGGCGGACCGGAACGGGCAGTACGGATGCGCTGCGGGCGTCAGGCGCCCATCATGTGCACACCGCCGTCGACGTGCACGATCTCGCCCGTCGTGCGGGGGAAGAAGTCGGACAGCATGCCGACGACGCCGCGGCCGGCCGGCTCCGGGTCGGCCAGGTCCCAGCCGATCGGGGCGCGGTGGTTCCACACGTCCGCCAGCTCCTCGAAGCCGGGGATGGACTTGGCGGCCATCGACTTGATCGGGCCGGCCGAGACCAGGTTGCAGCGGACACCCTTGGGGCCCAGGTCACGCGCGAGGTAGCGGTTGGTGCTCTCCAGCGCCGCCTTGGCCACGCCCATCCAGTCGTACTTCGGCCAGGCGACCTGCGCGTCGAAGGTGAGGCCGACGACCGCGCCGCCGTGCTCCATGAGCGGCAGGCAGGCCATGGTCAGCGACTTGTACGAGTACGCCGAGACCTGCACCGCGGTGCCCACGTCCGACCACTCCGCCTCCAGGAAGTTGAAGGCGCCCTGCGGGCCGAAGGCGATGGAGTGCACGATGCCGTCGAGGCGGGCGCCCTCGCCCTGGTGCTCGCGGATCTTGTCGGCCAGCCCGTCCAGGTGCTCCTGGTTGGTGACGTCCAGCTCGATGACCGGGGCGGGCTTGGGCAGCCGCTTGGCGATCCGCTCGACGAGGGAGAGCCGGCCGAAGCCGGTGAGGATGACCTCGGCGCCCTCGTTCTGGGCGACCTTGGCCGCCTGGAACGCGATCGACGACTCGGTCAGGACACCCGTGACCAGGATGCGCTTGCCTGCAAGGATTCCACTCATGCTGATCAGTGACCCATGCCCAATCCGCCGTCGACAGGAATGACGGCTCCAGTGATGTACGCGGCCTCGTCGGAGGCCAGGAAGCGGACCGAGGCGGCGATCTCCTCGGGCTGTGCATACCGCGCGAGCGGCACCTGCTTCACGATGCCCTCCCGCTGCTCGTCGGTGAGCACGCGGGTCATGTCGGTGTCGACGAAGCCGGGGGCGACGACGTTGACGGTGATGTTGCGGCTGCCCAGCTCCCGGGCGAGCGAGCGGGCGAAGCCCACCAGGCCGGCCTTGGAAGCGGCGTAGTTCGCCTGGCCCGCGGCGCCCATCAGGCCCACCACGGACGAGATCAGCACGACCCGGCCCTTGCGGGCCCGCAGCATCGCCCGGTTGGCACGCTTGACCACCCGGAACGTGCCGGTGAGGTTGGTCTCCAGGACCGAGGTGAAGTCCTCCTCGGACATCCGCATCAGCAGCTGGTCACGGGTGACGCCGGCGTTGGCCACCAGCACCTCGACCGGACCCTGCTTCTCCTCGATCTCCTTGTACGCCTGCTCGACCTGCTCGCTGTCCGTGATGTCGCACTTCACGGCCAAAAACCCCGCGGGCGGTTCGCCCGAGCGGTAGGTGATGGCGACCTTGTCGCCTGCCTCGGCGAAGGCACGGGCAATGGCGAGGCCAATGCCGCGGTTACCTCCGGTGACCAGAACCGAGCGGCTCAAGAGATCACCCTTTCCGTTTTCTGTCCGTCCTGCGTTCGATACGAAACTATCGGTCACGGGGCCCTTAGGTGGAATCCAGCACGGACAGGCACGCGCGCCGGTCACTGTCGGGTCTCCACAGAACCACCACCGGAGCCCGCCCCTGGGCAGGCCCCGCGGGCCGTGCCGTACAGGCCGGGCGCACGGCGCCGCACCGGCCGACTCTCCACGCCGCGCACCGCCGCGCCCTGGGCCGCGGGCGCGCCGCAGGGCATGATGCAGGCGCCGACCACGGGAGGACTCCTTGCCTGCACCCCATGCCGTTGACGAAGCATTCCTGGCGCTGCCGTTGCCTGCGCTGGCCGATGCGGCGCTGGCCCGCGCCCGCGCGCTGGGCGCCGACCACGCGGACTTCCGCCTGGAGCGCATCCGCAGCGCCTCCTGGCGGCTGCGGGACGCCCGTACGTCCGGGACCTCGGACACCACCGACCTCGGGTACGCGGTCCGGGTGGTGCACGGCGGGGCCTGGGGGTTCGCCTCCGGCGTGGATCTCACGATGGACGCGGCGGCGCGGGTGGCCTCACAGGCCGTGGCGATGGCCAAGCTGTCGGCGAAGGTGATCGCGGCCGCCGGCTCCGCCGAGGGCACTTTGGGCGGTAGCGGGGGCAGGGTCGAGCTGGCGGAGGAGCCCGCGCACCCGGACCGCACCTGGGTCTCGTCGTACGACATCAATCCGTTCGACGTGGCGGACACCGAGAAGAGCGGGCTGCTGGCGGAGTGGAGCGCACGGCTGCTGGCCGCCAAGGGCGTGACCCATGCGGACGCCTCGCTGCTGACCGTCCAGGAGAACAAGTTCTACGCCGACACCGCGGGCACCAGCACCACCCAGCAGCGGGTGCGGCTGCATCCGCAGCTGACGGCGGTCGCGGTGGACCCGGCGAGCGGCGACTTCGACTCGATGCGCACCCTCGCCCCGCCGGCCGGGCGCGGCTGGGAGTACCTGACCGGGGACCACTGGGACTGGGACGGCGAACTCGCCCGCATCCCCGAGCACCTCGCCGAGAAGATGCGGGCACCGAGCGTCGAGCCCGGCGCGTACGACGTGGTGGTGGATCCCTCCAACCTCTGGCTGACGATCCACGAGTCGATCGGCCATGCGACCGAGCTGGACCGGGCGCTGGGCTACGAGGCGGCCTACGCGGGGACCTCGTTCGCCACCTTCGACCAGCTCGGGAAGCTGGCGTACGGCTCCGAGCTCATGAATGTCACGGGCGACCGGACCGCCGAGCACGGGCTCGCGACGGTCGGCTACGACGACGAGGGGGTGGCCGCACAGTCCTGGGACCTGATCAAGGACGGCACCCTGGTCGGCTATCAACTGGACCGCAGAATGGCGAAGTTGACGGGCTTTTCGCGCTCCAACGGATGCGCGTACGCGGACTCGCCGGGCCATGTGCCGGTCCAGCGGATGGCGAATGTCTCGCTTCAGCCGGCGGCGGACGGACCGTCCACCGAGGAGCTGATCTCGGGGGTGGAGCGCGGCATCTACGTCGTCGGCGACCGCTCCTGGTCGATCGATATGCAGCGGTACAACTTCCAGTTCACCCAGCAGAGGGCCTACACGATCCGCAACGGACGCCTTTGCGGGCAGGTCCGGGATGTCGCCTACCAGGGAATCACCCCTGAGTTCTGGGGCTCCATGGAAGCCGTCGGCGGGCCCCGGACCTACGTCCTCGGAGGGGCTTTCAACTGCGGAAAGGCGCAGCCCGGACAGATCGCCGCGGTGTCCCACGGCTGCCCCTCGGCACTGTTCCGGAACGTGAACATCCTGAACACCGCGGAGGAGTCGGGGCGTTCCTGAGCGGCAGCGCACCGGGGCCCGAAGCCTGCACCAGGTCGACATGCAATCGTCGAGCACGGGCCACCCCGGAGCTGGGAATGGAGGGTGTGCGATGCTGCCGAAGTGTCGCCCGCCCCGCTCGCCCCTGAATCCGTGACCCCGGATCCAGTGCACTCGACACCGCGCCCTCTCCTCACCCAGTCGTGGCTGGATCTGGCCTTTGTGCACTGGGCCGTCGACCCCGCCGACGTCGCGCCACTCCTGCCCGCGGGTACGGTGCCCGATACGTTCGATGGCGCCACCTATGTCGGACTGGTCGCCTTTCGCATGCATCGCGTCGGATGGTTCCGTCTGCCCGGCGTGCCGTATCTGGGCACCTTCCCGGAGACGAACGTGCGCCTGTACACCGTGGATGCCCTCGGGCGCCGAGGCGTTGTCTTCCGCTCGCTCGATGCCTCCCGCCTCATCCCCGTGGCGATCGCGCGGACCTTCTTCCGACTGCCGTATCTGTGGTCCCGCATGACCATCACTCGCCGCGCCGACACGATCAGCTACCACAGCCGTCGCCGCTGGCCCGGACCGCACGGCGCACACAGCAGGGTGACCATACGGCTCGGTGAACGGATCGAGGAGCCCACCGCGCTCGAGCACTTCCTGACCGCGCGCTGGGGCATGCACAACAGCTTCTTCGGGCAGTCGATGTACTTGCCGAACACCCACCCACGGTGGCCACTGCACCGCGCCGAGCTGATCGAGTGTCACGAGAACCTGGTGACGGCCGCGGGACTTCCCGAGCAGAGCGGAACACCGGCGAGCGTGCTCTACTCACCAGGCGTTGCCGTGCACTTCGGACGACCCGCCCGCCCGAGCGTCATCCCAGCTCCCCGACCGCCGAACCCTGCGCGTCGCAGCACGGTTCAACTCCGCACCTGACCCGTTGCACCGAGCAATGCACTCGCACGGATCGGGCGCCGGACTCCGGTTGATGTGCACCCGCGCCACGGGCCTGCCACCAATCCGATACGCACCGCACGTCCGAGTGATGGACGCAACCCCTGCCGCACGAGGGGGACTTCGGCACTTCCGTGGCACCTGGCCGGGGCGGTCCTGCTGAGGACTTCCCCTAGATGAGCCTGTCTCCGGCCGGCCGCACCGGCGCCCAGCGCCTTGGGATCTCGCAGTCATGGCGAAGGCGCCGGTCGGGCAGGCGAGCCACCGGAAACCGGCCAACACCTCACCCACCCCACGTACTTCACGAGCTTCATGTGTCTCACGTGTCTCACGTGCCTCACGTGCCGCTGGAACACCCCCGGGGCGAGATCGATTGATTTTCGATAGGAACCAATCGATAATCGATACATGCATCGCTTCTTCATCGCCACGCTCCGGATCGGCGTCGTCGCCGCCATGGCCGTCGGCCTCTTCGGCCAGGTCGTCATCATCCCGACGACGGCGGCCGATGAGGTCGAGCGCTTCCCTCCCTACGCCCCCTTCGCCGCGCCGTACGTGACCGTGGCGATCATCGGCATCGCCTGCGTCCAAGTCGCGCTCGTCGCAGTGTGGATGCTGCTCGCCATGGTCCGGCGCGGCGCGATCTTCACGCCGCTGGCCTTCCGGTGGGTGGACACCATCATCGGGTCCTCGATCGTGGCGACGCTGCTGGCGATCGGCGTCACCGGGCATCTGGCCGTGGCCGACATTCCCTCTCCCCATGACGGCATGGAGCTCATCGGGGCCCTCGCCGCCGCCGTCGCGGGCGTCGGCGTGGGGGCGGCATTCGCGATGCTCGTCGTCATCATGCGCAGCCTCTTGCGCAAGGCGACGGATCTGGAGACCGAGATCGCCGAGGTGATCTGATGGCCATCATCGTCGACCTCGACCTCCAGCTCGCCAAACACCACCTGTCGGTCGGCGAGTTCGCCGCTGCCGTCGGTATCACGCCGGCCAATATCGCCGTCCTGAAGAACGGTCGCGCCAAGGCGGTGCGGTTCACCACGCTCGACGCGATCTGCCGCACACTCGAGTGCCAGCCCGGCGACGTGCTGCGTTGGGTGCCCGACGACGGCACGAACGACGGCTGAGGGCTGTCCCGTCGTCCTGTCCCGTCGCCCTGTCCGGTAGTCCGGTCCGGTAGTCCGGTCCGGTAATGCCTGTCCGGCCTCGGTGAAGCCCCGTCCGTGAGCCCTCGGCGGCCGGCGAACGGGGCTTCCTCACGCCTGGGAGCCCCCGACGTCGCGCCGACTGGAAAGAGCCGCCTGGCCAATCGTGGAGAGCTTCAGGGAGCGGTCCGCGTCGACGACGAGCCACCCCTTTTCCAGAAGGGACCGGAGATCGGGCCGGACCTCGTCCCCCAGCTCTTCGGCCAGGTCGTCGTCCGTCGGGGAGTCACCGGCCCGGAGGCGCTCGGCGATACGGAAGACAATGCCTTCCTCCTCCGCCGTGATGTGGAAGTCCATAGGAGGAAGGTACGGGTGCAGCCACGTGAGCGCCCCTCCGGCAGCCCGGCCGAGCCCCTCCGCACGGGACAAACGGCCTGGAGCCGTTCGCGCACGGCGCCCCCCGGTGGGGCGAGCCTTCGCAGCGACGGCCTCCCCGCCACCGGCGCCGCGCGGCCGATCTGCGTCTCCGCCCGTGCGCAGAGCGCTCGGTAAGCTCTGCTCCCAGGTCGGCACCGAGTCATCACCAGACCCCGCAGCGTCCGGTTTGAGCCGGTGGGGTCCGATGTCCGCGGTCGCGCCCGGGGGCCGCCCCCGCAAAGGCACAGCCCGAACACCACACAGGAGGCCGGTCGATGAGCACGCGTACGCCGCGCAGGAACAGGCCGCACGAGATCGTCGAGCGGGCCCTGGAACTTTCCCGGGCCGACGGCTGTGTGGTCATCGCCGATGAGAGCTCCAGCGCCAATCTGCGCTGGGCGGGCAATGCGCTCACCACCAACGGGGTCACCCGCGGCCGCACCCTCACGATCGTGGCGACCCTGAACGGCGGCCAGGGCACGGCGTCCGGTGTCGTCTCGCGCTCCGCGGTGACCGCGGACGACCTGGAGCCGCTGGTGCGGGCCGCCGAGGCGGCCGCCCGGGACGCCGGTCCGGCCGAGGACGCCCAGCCGCTGGTCGGGGGCGAGAAGGCGTCCGCGGACTTCACCGATGCGCCTGCCGAGACCTCCTCGGAGGTGTTCGCGGCGTTCGCCCCGGCCCTGGGCGAGTCCTTCCGGCAGGCCCGTGCGGGCGGCCGTGAGCTGTACGGCTTCGCCCAGCACGATGTCGTCTCGTCGTATCTGGGGACCTCGTCCGGGCTGCGGCTCCGGCACGACCAGCCCACCGGGACGCTGGAGCTGAACGCCAAGTCTCCCGACCGCACCCGCTCGGCATGGGCCGGACAGGCGACCCGCGACTTCGGCGACGTCGATCCGCGGCTGCTCGACACCGAGCTGGGCCGGCGGCTGGGCTGGGCGGAGCGGCGGATCGAGCTGCCCGCCGGGCGGTACGACACGCTGTTGCCGCCCACCGCCGTCGCCGACCTGCTCGTCTACCAGATGTGGTCGTCCGGCGCCCGGGATGCCTCCGAGGGCCGTACGGTCTTCTCCCGGCCGTCGGACGGCAACGGCGGGGCGACGGGGCCCGGGGCGGGTACCCGGGTGGGCGAGCGGCTCAGCGAGCTGCCGCTGACGCTGCGCAGCGACCCGTGGGCGGCCGGTCTGGAGTGTGCGCCGTTCGTCCTGGCGCACTCCTCCGGCGACGATGCCTCGGTCTTCGACAACGGGCTGCCGCTGACGGCCACGGAGTGGCTGCGCGAGGGCGTGCTGAACCGGCTGCCGACCACCCGGCACAGCGCCGGACTGACCGGCCTGCCGGTGGCCCCGGGCATCGACAACCTCCTTCTGGAGGGCGGGAGTTCACGCTCGCTGGACGAGATGGTGGCGGCCGCCGGCCATGACGGCCCGACGCTGCTGCTGACCTGCCTGTGGTACATCCGCGAGGTGGACCCGGCGACGCTGCTGCTGACCGGGCTGACCCGGGACGGCGTCTACCTGGTCGAGAAGGGCGAGGTGGTCGGCGAGGTGAACAACTTCCGGTTCAACGAATCGCCGGTGGATCTGCTGTCCCGGGCGGTGGAGGCGGGCCGTACCGAGCGGACCCTGCCGCGCGAGTGGGGCGACTACTTCACCCGCGCCGCGATGCCGGCACTGCGCATCCCGGACTTCAATATGAGCTCGGTCAGCCGCGGGGTGTGAGGCCGTCGGCGTACGCCCGGCCGGTGGCGGCGGGCCCGCCGGGCGGGACGGGCGGCGGGCGGACGGCGGGCGGACGGCGCGGGAGTGTCGTACGGGGCTAATAGACTGTCCGCTTGTCCTCCCGTTTGGGAACCACGATCGATCAGGAACGCCATGACACGCCTCGGCGAATCCGTCGCCCGCGCCACCACCCAGCTCTCCGCCGACCTCTCCTCGGACGCCACGGTCCAGGAGCTGCTCAAGGAGACGGGCGCGCGGCGCTATCTCGACCTGACGGACCTGCCCGCCAAGGAGCAGGCCGAGCTGATCGCGGCCCGTACGGTCGAGGTCCTGCCGGGCGTGGAGAAGCTGGCCGAGCGGATCGAGGAGCGCCGGGCGGCCGGCAAGGGCCTGCACATCAAGCTGGGCATCGACCCGACGGCGACCGATGTGCACCTGGGGCATGCGGTGCCGCTGATCGTCCTGAGCCGGTTCCAGCGGCTGGGCCATGACGTCACGCTGATCATCGGTGACTTCACCGCCAAAATCGGCGACCCGTCGGGCCGTACGGCCGAGCGGCCGCCGCTGACCGACGAGGACATCGCACACAATCTCGCCACGTACCGGGAACAGGTGCGGCCCTTCTTCGACTTCGAGAAGGTCAGCTTCCGGCAGAACAGCGAGTGGCTGGCGCCGTACACCTTCCCGGAGCTGCTCTCGCTGCTCGCCCAGGTGCCGGCCTCCCAGCTGCTGCAGCGCGAGGACTTCCGCAACCGTCTCGCGGCCGGCTCCGGCCTGACCATGACGGAGCTGCTGTACCCCGTCGCGCAGGGCCTGGACTCGGTGGCGCTGGAGTGCGATGTGGAGCTGGGCGGCTCCGACCAGCTGCTCAACCTCCAGATGGGCCGCAAACTGATGGAGCTGCGCGGGCAGCAGCCGCAGCTGGTGGTGACCATGCCGCTGATCGAGGGCACGGACGGCACCGGCGCCAAGATGTCCAAGTCCAAGGGCAATTACGTCGGGCTGAACGCGTCCGCCGACGATGTCTTCGGCAAGATCATGTCGGTGCCGGACCGGCTGATGGAGCCGTACCTGAAGGCCTGGACGGAGTGGACGGACGAGGAGATCGCACTGGCCTTGGGCCGGGTCGCGGACCGCTCGCTGCACCCGATGGACCTCAAGAAGGTCCTGGCGGGCGAGGTCGTGGCCGCGCTGTACGGCCTGGAGGCGGCGATGGCGGCGCGGGCCGGTTTCATCGCCCAGTTCTCCAAGAAGTCGTTCTCGGATGTGGAGTCGCTGCCGGTCGTCGACGTCGCCGCGCACGGCGCGGAGACGGTGGCCACGGTCCTGACCAAGATCCTGGAGTTCACGCCGAGCGCCTCGGCGGCGCGGCGGCTGGCCAAGCAGAATGCGCTGCGGCTGGTCGTGGAGGGCGAGGACGGGCAGCAGACCGTGGTGCTCGCGGAGGCCGATTCGGTCCGTCCGCTGGGTGAGGTGCTGGCCGAGAAGCTGGCGGACACGGCCGGGGTCGCCTACCTCAAGGCCGGCCGGAAGCTGGCTCAGCTCGAAGGCCGCTGATACGGCAGAGGGGCGGGCGGCCGGTGCGCATGGATGCGCGCCGGCCGCCCGTGTCGTTCCCTCAGGCGGCGTGTCTCTTGCGGCCCCGCATCGAGACCCAGAGACGGTCACCGACGGCGACGACAACCACCGCGCCGGCCAGTTGCAGCAGGTGCCGGATCCAGTCGATGCCCTTGGTGTCATTGACCCCGATGCCGGTGGCAACCCAGTTGCCGAGGACACTGCCCAGCATGCCGAAGATCACGGTCAGCCAGAGCGGGATCTGTTGCTTGCCCGGGATGATGGCCTTCGCGATCAGGCCCAGCACCAGGCCCACGATGATGGCCCACAACCACGTCATGTCGACTCCTCTTGCGGCACGGTGCAGATGACGGTCGCCTCGTCAGTGTCGCTCCGCATCGGCTACGGCGCACGCCGGGGGCCGCCGTACGCAAGGTGCGCAGGCAGACCCGGCCGAAGGGGGGCCCGACCCGGTCTCGAAGGCGGCGCAGCCGGGGCGTACCGTGGAAACCGACCGGATACCGGGGAGAATCCGGCATGACTGACCAGGCGGTGGAACGTGATGCGGAAGCAGAGCAGCGGCCAGGCCTTCCGGATCACCGGGGCCCGGCAGGGACTGTCCGAGGATGTGCGCGGACGGCAGCGGCGGTATGTGATCTCGATGGCGGTGCGGACGGTGGCCGTGGTGCTGACCGTCGTGCTGTGGAACGTCGAACGGCCCATTGCCATCGCGACGTTGGTGCTGGGGCTGGCGCTGCCGTATATCGCGGTGGTCATCGCCAACGCGGGCCGGGAGAACGCCCCTTCGCTCCCGCAGACCTTCGTCGCGGGCCCGACCAGGCCGATGCTGACGCCGGGCGCCGACGACGCTCCGGCGGAATCCGTTCCGGAGCGGCCGGCAGCGGACTCTTCCGCCTCGCCACATGACCCCAGCTGATCATCACCCGGTCTGCAAAGCTCAAGAAAAGCTCAGATCAATCATGGAGTTCCGGTGCACTACGCACCATCCCCCGTGACATACTGCGTACGCGCTCCGCATCCCCCGTCGGAGCGACGGACCGACGCCGGGCGGCTCCCCCCGTGGCTGCCCGGCGTCGTCATGTCCGCAAGGGCCCCGGGGTGAAGAAGCCGGGCCCGGGGCTGTGAGCGCAGGACGTAGGGTTGAGGCCGTGAACTCCCCGAATCCCCAGGAAGCCGCCGAGGGCGCCGTCATCTGTTCCGCGAAGGGCTGCCGCGCCCCCGCCGTATGGGTGCTGGCCTGGAACAACCCGAAGCTGCACACTCCGGACCGGCGCAAGACCTGGCTGGCCTGCGAGGAGCACCGGGAGCATCTGTCGCAGTTCCTCGGGGTGCGCGGCTTCCTCAAGGATGTCGTGACGCTGGAGGAGTGGGAGGCGCCGGCCGCCGGCCGCTGACGCCGGACCGGCGCAACCGCCGCTCGCGAGACCCGGCCGGCTCAGCCGCCGATCGCGGACATCGGGCGCTCCGGCTGGAGGAAGGACGGGTCGTCCAGGCCGGAGCCCGCCTTCTTGCCCCACATCGCCTGCTTCCATATGCGGGCGATCTCGTCATCGGGGGCCTCGGAGCGCAGGGCCGTGCGCAGATCCGTCTCCTCGGTGGCGAACAGGCACGTACGGACCTGGCCGTCGGCGGTCAGCCGGGTGCGGTCGCAGGCCCGGCAGAACGGGCGGGTGACGGAGGCGATCACACCGACGCGGTGCGGGCCGCCGTCGACGATCCAGCGCTCGGCGGGCGCGGAGCCGCGCTCGTCCTGGCCCTCGGGGGTGAGCGCGAAGCGGGTGTGCAGCGAGGCGAGGATGTCACCTGCGGTGATCATGCCGTCGCGCTTCCAGCCGTGCTGGGCGTCGAGCGGCATCTGCTCGATGAAGCGGAGCTCGTAGTCATGCGCGATCGCCCAGGCCAGCAGGTCGGGGGCCTCGTCGTCGTTGAGCCCCGGCATCAGGACGGTGTTGACCTTCACCGGGGTCAGACCGGCCGCGCGGGCGGCCTCGAGACCGCGCAGGACGTCGTCGTGCCGCTTGCGGCGGGTCATGGCCTGGAAGACGTCCGGCCGCAGGGTGTCCAGGGAGACATTGACGCGGTCCAGGCCGGCGTCGCGGAGGGCGGCGGCGGTGCGCTGCAGACCGATGCCGTTGGTGGTCAGTGACATCTGGGGGCGCGGGGTGAGGGCGGCGACGCGCTCGACGATGCCGGGCAGCCCGGGGCGGAGCAGCGGCTCACCGCCGGTGAAGCGGACCTCTTCGATGCCCAGGTCCCGCACGGCGATGCCGATCAGCCGGACGATCTCGTCGTCGGTCAGCAGGTCGGGCTTGGCGAGCCATTGCAGGCCCTCTTCCGGCATGCAGTACGTACACCGCAGATTGCACCGGTCGGTGAGCGAAACGCGCAGGTCGGTGGCCACGCGACCGTAAGTGTCGATGAGCACTGGGCCCCCTCCCCAAGAGTGATGGCTCCGTACGTCTCCTTCGGTGGATCAGTACATCATCGAGCCTACGCGATGGGTGTGACAGGGAGCAGGGAGGAGAAGCACGAGCTGGGCGGGGCGCCGTCGTAGAGATCTACGACAGCGCCCCGCCCGTGTTCCGCGGGGACGGCTCGGCAGGACCGCCTCAGTGGGCTCCGGTCCCGGTCAGCGAGCGGACCTCCAGCTCGGCGTACTTCTGGACGTCCGGCTCCTCCTTGGACAGCAGCGATCCCAGCCAGCCGAGCAGGAAGCCCAGCGGGATGGAGATCAGGCCCGGGTTCTCCAGCGGGAAGACGTCGAAGTCGGCGCCGGGGAACATCGAGGTCTCCTTGCCGGAGACGACCGGGGAGAAGAGGACCAGGAGGACGGAGGAGAGGAGGCCTCCGTAGATGGACCACAGGGCGCCCTGGGTGGTGAAGCGCTTCCAGAACAGGCTGTAGAGGAGCGTCGGGAGGTTGGCGGAGGCGGCGACCGCGAAGGCGAGCGCCACCAGGCCCGCGACGTTCAGACCGCGGGCGAAGACGCCCAGGACGATGGCCACGGCGCCGATGCAGACGGTCGCCCAGCGGGCCGCGCCGACCTCCTGCTTCTCGGTGGCCTTGTTCTTGCGGATGACATTGACGTAGATGTCGTGGGCGAAGGACGAGGACGAGGCGAGGGTGAGGCCGGCGACCACCGCCAGGATCGTCGCGAAGGCGACCGCGGAGATGACGGCGAGCAGCACCGCGCCCCCGGTGGATCCGGCCCCGCCGCCGATCACCTCGGCGAGCTGCGCGGCAGCGGTGTTGCCCGCCTTGTTGGCGGCGGTGATCTCCTCCGGCTTGATGAGCGCCGCGGCGCCGAAGCCGAGCGCGATGGTCATCAGGTAGAAGACGCCGATGATGCCGATCGCCCAGTTCACGGACTTACGGGCGGCCTTGGCGGTGGGGACCGTGTAGAAGCGGATGAGGATGTGCGGCAGGCCCGCGGTGCCGAGCACGAGGGCGAGGCCCAGCGAGATGAAGTCGATCTTCGAGGTGGCGGTGGCGCCGTACTTGAGGCCGGGCTCCAGGAAGGCCGCGCCCTTGCCGCTGTTCTGCGCCGCGGCGCCGAGCAGTTCGGAGAGGTTGAAGTGGAACTTGAGCGCCACCAGGAAGGTGATCAGCAGGGTGCCGGCGATCAGCAGGACCGCCTTGACCATCTGGACCCAGGTGGTGCCCTTCATGCCGCCGATGGTGACGTAGAGGATCATCACGATGCCGACGAGGACCACGACCAGGATCTTGCCCGCCTCGCTGGTGATGCCCAGGAGCAGGGTGACCAGGGCGCCCGCGCCCGCCATCTGGGCGAGCAGGTAGAAGATCGAGACGACGATGGTGGAGGTGCCGGCGGCCGTACGGACCGGGCGCTGGCGCATCCGGTAGGCGAGGACGTCGCCCATGGTGAACCGGCCGGAGTTGCGCAGCGGTTCGGCGACCAGGAGCAGCGCGACGAGCCAGGCGACGAGGAAGCCGATGGAGTAGAGGAAGCCGTCGTAGCCGAAGAGGGCGATGGCGCCGGCGATGCCGAGGAAGGAGGCGGCGGACATGTAGTCGCCGGAGATGGCCAGGCCGTTCTGGAATCCGCTGAACTGCCGGCCGCCGGCGTAGAAGTCCTCCGCGCCCTTGGTCTGCCGGCCGGCCCAGACGGTGATGCCGAGGGTGGCGGCGACGAAGACCGCGAAGAGGGCGATGATCAGGGCGCGGTGCTCGCTCGCGCCGCCGGCCGCGAGCTGGGACACGAGCGGCTGCTGGAGGGGGCTCATGCGTCGCCCTCCAGACGGGCCTTGATGGCCTCGGCCTTGGGGTCGAGCTTGGCGGCGGCGTGCCGGGAGTACCACCAGGCGATGAGGAAGGTCGTGACGAACTGGCCGATGCCGAGGACGAACGCCACATTGATGTGGCCCAGGACCTTCGTCCCCATGAAGCCGCCGGCGTAGCTCGACAGCAGTATGTACCCGAGGTACCAGAGGATGAAGGCGACGGTGAGCGGGAAGGCGAACGAGCGGTGTGCGCGGCGGAGTTCATCGAATTCCGCACTCGACTGCACCTGGATGTAGTCGGGCGGCTCGTGCGTTCCCGGGTCGAGGGTCGGTGCGGCGCTCACGGAATCTCCTGACGCGAAGGGGCGGGTTCCCGTGCCGGTCCGGCGGATCGGCGCAGGCAGAGCCCGGGCCGGCAATAAAGCTCACGTAAGTGATCTAGATCACGCATGGTAGAGGTGCATCGGACGATACGACAGGGGTGCGTTGGTTGAATCCCAGAAGAAACCGGGAATGCCCGCGCCGACCGCCACCGCACGCGGGCCGCTTCGTTGAGCCCGGTGTGAATCCGCCGCCCCAGCAGGCCCCGCAGCCACCCGCTCCCCGCCGGCGCCCCTACGGCAGCATCCGGCTGCCGGCGCCGCTCGCCGTCGCCCCGTCGGAGCCACGGCCGGAGACGGCCACGGCCGTGCGCCGCTGGTACGGTCCGCGGATCGCGCTGCCTCCGCTGAGCATCACCACGCTGCGACGCCACGGCTGAACGGCCCGCCGACCTGCCGGAACGGTGCCGACATCGGCTGACGCGCTATCAATTCCACGCTCCTGGCGGGTTTTCTCCCCGTTTTTTCTCCGCATTCCATTGCTGCGCAGGAGTGATCGCCGATAACTTCACATCTCATTGCATCCGCCCGTGCGCAAACCGCGCCACGGACGGTCTCACGGATGATGTGGAGTATCCATGGCACATCCCCGATCCAGACGCATGCGGGCGCTGGCCGTACCGCTCGGACTGGCTCTGACGGCGTCCCTCGGTTTCCTCCCGAACGCGGCCACCGCCGCGTCCCAGGACTCCGTCCCGGCCGCCGCGGCCTCGGCCGACGGCCCGCTGCTGTCGTACGTCGTGAACACCACGCCCGGCCATGCCACGGTGGGCAAGGTCGAGAAGGCGATAGCCAAGGCCGGAGGGAAGGTGATCATCGCCCATGAGCAGATAGGCGTGATCGTCGTCCACTCGGCCAACCCGCAGTTCGCCGCCTCCCTGCGGACGGTGCCGGGCGTGCAGTCGGCGGGCGCGACCCGCACCGCGCCGCTGAAGGCACAGGGCACCACCGACGTCGGCAAGCCGCAGAAGATCGACCTGCCGAAGTCCCAGCTCATGGCGGCCGGCAAGGCGGCGAAGGCGAACGGCGAGGAGCCGCTCGAACCGCTCCAGTGGGACCTGCCCGCCATCAAGGCCGACAAGGCCGCGAAGGTGAACCCGGGCAGCAAGGACGTCACCGTCGCCATCATCGACACCGGTGTGGACGACACCCACCCCGATCTGAAGCCCAACTTCTCGGCGAAGCAGTCCGCCAACTGCGTGGGCGGCGTGGCCGACACCTCCAAGGGCGCCTGGCGCCCCTGGAACCCGGACGAGGACTACCACGGCACCCATGTCGCGGGCACGATCGCCGCGGCCCGTAACGGCGCCGGTGTGGCCGGGGTCGCGCCGGGCGTGAAGATCTCCGCCCTCAAGGTCAGCGAGCCGGAGACGAGCCTCTTCTACGCCGAGAGCGTGGTGTGTGCCTTCGTCTTCGCGGCCGATCACGGCGTCGAGGTCACCAACAACAGCTACTACGTCGACCCGTGGATGTTCAACTGCAAGGATGACGCCGACCAGGCGGCCATCATCGACGCGGTCGGCCGTGCGGCGAGCTACGCCCAGCGCAAGGGCGCGATCAACATCGCCGCGGCGGGCAACTCCAACCTCGACCTGGCGGCGCCCCAGCTTCCCGACGCCTCCAGCCCGAACGACTCCACCCCCGTCGAGCGCACCATCAACCCGAAGACCTGCTGGGACGTTCCCACCCAGCTGCCGGGCACGGTGACGGTCGCAGCGACCGGCGTCAACAAGCTCAGGTCCTACTACTCGAACTACGGCCTGGGCCAGATCGATGTGGCCGCGCCGGGCGGTGACTCGAAGCAGGTGCCCGAGCTGCCCGCCAAGAACGGCAACATCCTCTCCACCATGCCGGGCGGCGACTGGGCCTACCTGGCCGGCACGTCCATGGCGACCCCGCATGTCGCGGGCGTCGCGGCGCTGCTCAAGAGCGCCCACCCCAAGTCCAGCCCGCAGGAACTCCAGTGGCTCCTCAAGGAGCAGGCGGACAACCCCGGCTGCCCCACGGGTGACGCGACCTGCACCGGCACCAAGCATGTCAACGGCCACTACGGCTACGGCATCGTCGACGCGCTGGACGCGGTGAAGAAGTAACTCCCGGACGGTAGACGGGAGGGACGCGGGAGGGCCGGGTGGTGTGTGACCCGGCCCTCTTCCGTGCGGTGCGCGCGGGCCCGCGGGGACGTCAGACCGGGTCGCGGCCGAGGTAGGCCGCCAGCCGGTCCGCTGCGCCGGCGCCGGGCGGGGCGGGGCGCTCCAGGGCGAACGAGCTGCCCTCGGTGCGCGGCGCGGCACCGTAGATCCGGCGGGCCGCCGCCAGGGTCTCCTCGGCGGCCTCCGGCGCCAGCCCGGTCGGCGCGCCCGTCGCGCGCGCCAGGTCCCAGCCGTGTGCGAGGAGTTCGACCACGACCTGCTGGACGATCATCGCGCCGGGCGCCTCGTAGGGACCGTAGGTGCGGTGGAGCATCCCGCTGCCGGTGAAGGCGGCGAGGGCGGCGCGCACCGAGTCCGCGAAGGCCGCGCGGTGGTCGTCGCCGAGGTGGTCGGCGGCGTGGTCGCCCCGCGGGGCGTCCTCGGCGATCGAGGTGGCCATCAGGTTCTCCCACACCATGTGGTCGAGCAGCTGTCGTACGCTCCACCCCGCGCACGGTGTCGGCAGGTCGAGGTCCTCGGGCCGTACGGCGGCGACCAGCGCACCCACGTCCCGGGTCACCTGCACGTAGGCGTGCATCACCCGGTCCGGATCGGTGCCGTCGAACGCGGACCGGTCCAGCTCGTACGGCCGGGGGTGGGCGCGCAGCGCGGCCGCGGTCCAGGCGCCCGCGGTGTCCCAGCGGGGCGGAACGGGCCGGCCGGTGACCGTGCACAGCAGCTGCCAGTAGCGTTCGACGGCCGGTTCGGCGGCGGTCTCCAACTGCTCCAGCAGCCGGCCGCGGGCCTGCGGGCCGTCCTCGGCGGGCGGGTCGGCAATACCGGCCTGGGTGGGCAGCCAGGCGGCGACCAGCTCGGCGACGACGGGTTCCGCGGCCGGGGAGTCCGGGGCGAGGCCGGCCGTGACGGCCTCCTCTCCGCGGAGCCGCATCAGCTCCGCGACGCGCACGGCGTCCTGCTCCCGCCCGGCCGGGTCCGGGTCCGTCTCCCCCGCGGCGTGCGCCTCGCCGGCCACCGGTCCCGTACGCGCGCTGTACTCGGCCAGCCGGCGCAGCGCCGCCCGTAGTTCCGGCTCGCGGACCAGGGCGGCCAGTTCGGTCCAGGCACCGATCTGCTCGGCAGTGGGGTCGTCGGGCAGTTCGGGGACGGCGGCCAGCAGGCCGCTGCGGTAGGCGGGGGCGTGCACACCGTCGAGGGCGTCCTCGACGAAGTCCGTGATGATCCGGCGGCGTTCCCGGGCCGACAGGCGGGCCAGTTCGGTCATGTTCGGCAGCTCCTCTGCTGCGCTCCCCCGCGCGGCCACCGCCCGCAGCACGGCGCGCTGCAACTGAAGGGTGCGGATCTGTGCGTCCAGCGCGTCCGCCCACTGCGCCGCCGTCTCGGCGACCGTGCGCTCGCGGTGCAGTACGGACCGGATCGCCGCCAGCCCGATGCCCAGGTCGCGCAGGCTGCGCACGATCTCCAGGCGGGCCGGGGCGCCCGGGCCGTAGAGCCGGTAGCCCGCGGGGGTGCGGGCGGCGGGCGGCAGCAGGTCCTGGTCCGACCAGTTCCTGATGGTCTTGACCGGGATGCCGGTCAGGCGCGCCAGCGCGCCGATGGTGAGCAGGGCCGTGCCGTCCTCGTACATGCCGTCCACTGTCGGGTCTCCCACGGCGGGAGACTCAAGCGGCGGCCCGTCCGGCCGGACGGGCCCGCGCCTGTGCGGCCCGCCGGTCAGGGCTTGACCAGCACCTTCAGTGCGCTGCGGTCGTCCATGGCGCGGTAGCCGTCCGGGACGCCCGCCAGGTCGACGGTGAGGTCGAAGACCGGCGCGGGGTCGAGGGTGCCGTTCAGGACGTCGGGGAGGAGTTCCGGGATGTAGCTGCGGACCGGGGCGACGCCGCCGCGGACGGCGATGTTGTGGTCGAAGAGGGCGCGCATGTCCAGGCCGCTGCCGCTGCCGTGCGGCACGCCGACCCAGCCGATGGCCCCGCCGGCCCGGGTGATGCCGACCGCGGTGCGCATCGACTGCTCGGTCCCGACCGCCTCGATGACGGCGTGGGCGCCCTGGCCGCGGGTCAGCTCGCGGACCGCGGCGACGGCCGCCTCGCCGCGTTCGGCGACCACATCGGTGGCGCCGAAGGTCCGGGCGATATCGGTCCGGGCCCGGTGGCGGCCGAGGGCGATGATCCGTTCGGCGCCCAGCCGCTTGGCGGCCAGCACCCCGCACAGGCCGACCGCGCCGTCGCCGACCACCGCGACCGTCGAGCCGGGCCGTACGCCCGCGCCGAGGGCGGCGTGATGGCCGGTGCCCAGGACGTCGGAGAGCGCCAGCAGGCCGGTCAGCAGCCGGTCGTCGCCCGCCGCTTCGGCCGGCAGCCTGACCAGGGTGGCGTCGGCGTACGGCACCCGGACGGCCTCGCCCTGGCCGCCGTCGGAGCCGGGCTCGCCCCAGAAGCCGCCGTCCACGCACGAGGTGGTCAGACCGTCGGCGCAGTACTCGCAGCGGCCGTCGGACCACATGAAGGGCGCCACCACGAGGTCGCCGACGGCGAGACCGGACACCTCGGCGCCGGTCTCGGCGATCACGCCGAGGAACTCATGGCCGATCCGCTGCCCCGCCTCCCGCGCCGCCTCACCCCGGTACGCCCACAGGTCGCTGCCGCAGATACAGGCCCGCAGCACCTGCACCACGGCGTCGTGGGGCTTGAGGACGGCGGCGTCGGGGACCTCGTCGATGCGGATGTCGTGGGCGGCATGGATGGTGGTGGCGCGCATGCGGGGGCGTTGTCCTTGCTTATCCGGAGGGTGTACCCGGTTACGGTACGCCTGCCGTCCGGGGCGCCTGCGTCCGGCGTGGTGCGGGCCGCGGGGCCGTGGCGGCGGCGCGCAACACCCCTTCGGCCAGCCCGTACTGGGCCGCGAGATAGGTGAACATGATCCAGAACTGTGGGCCCGGCAGCTGCGGCCAGTGCGCGATACCGCTCGCGATCAGGGTGTCGGAGAGCAGGAAGAGCAGCCCGCCGACGGCGGCCCAGGGGCCGGCCCGGAGCGCGCCGAACGCCATGGCGGTGAGCAGCAGGCTGTAGCCGGCGACCGGGATCCGCAGATCTGCCGGGAGGTCCGGCCACAGGAGCACGACCGTGCAGGCCAGCAGCACGGCGTACGCGGCACCGGCCGCGGCCATCCGTCCCCGCCGTCCGTCCCCGGGCGCCGTCCCGTACCGGGTGAAGAGCAGCAGATAGCAGACGTGCCCCGCGGCGAACGAGCCCATGCCCACCAGGAAGGCGAGGTCCCCGCCGATCTGGAGGAAGGTGTCGCCGCCGCAGCCGAAGAGCAGCGCACCGGCGAGCAGCGGCGGGCCGCCGCGCGCCAGCGCGTATCCGGCGAGCACCGGCATCAGCACGGGCTTGGTGAGCTGCCCGACGGCCGGGACGCCGGCGAGCAGCGCCGCCAGGTGCACGGCGGCCAGTACGGCGAAGGCCCACAGCAGCGGCCGTACGGCCCGCGGCCACCGGGCGGTCACGCGGCCGGCTCCTCGACGGAGGCACGCGCCCCGGCCCCCGGCCGGCCGGCCTTCGGGCTCTCCGCCACGGCCGCCCGCTGGGCCGGCTGCCAGCCCGGCCCCCGGAAGACCCGCCCGGCGCGCTCGCGCCAGCTGTCCGCGGCCTTGAGGTCGCGCGCGATGGCGGCGTACTCATGGGTGGCCACCCGCAGCGGGTTGAAGGTCTCGATGTTCTTGGTGAGCCCGTAGACCGGCCGCTCGGTCTCGGCGGCGAACGAGCCGAACATCCGGTCCCAGATGATCAGGATCCCGCCGTAGTTGCGGTCCAGGTAGCCGCCTTGCGAGGCGTGGTGGACCCGGTGGTGAGACGGGGTGTTGAGCACGAACTCGAAGGGCCGGGGCAGTTTGCCGATCCGCTCGGTGTGCACCCAGAACTGGTAGACGAGGTTGGCCCCGGAGGTGAAGGCGATCGCGGCGGGATGGACACCGAGAGCGATCATCGGGACGTAGAAGGGCCAGACGGTCCAGGTCGTCCAGGGCTGCCGCAGGGCGGTGGTGAGGTTGAACTTCTTGCTGGAGTGGTGCACCACATGGCAGGCCCACAGCACGCGGATGACGTGGTGGCCGCGGTGCGACCAGTAGTAGAAGAAGTCCTGTCCGAGCAGCATCAGCGGCAGCGTCCACCACAGCACGGGTATCCGCAGCGGGGTGAGTTCGTAGACCGCGGCGTAGATCGCCACGATGGGGATCTTCCACAGCGCATCGAACGCGAGGCTGCCCAGGCCCATGCCGACGCTGGTGGCGGCGTCCTTGGCTTCATAGCCTTCCGCGTCCTCGTCGGGATGCAGGCGATAGCTCACCATCTCCACCACGGCGAGCAGCACGAAGGCAGGTACGGACCACAACACGACATCGGGCAGGTGCGGCATGCCACGCACCATAAAGGCGTGGACAGCGGTGCCGCTAGGGGTTGTTACCGAGAAGTATGTAAGACGTGCTGTCAGCTGCTCCGCGACGATGGTCCGGCGCAGCTCCCCGCGACGACCCGGAATCGAGGTCCGATGGCCCGCACCCCCACCATCGCCCTGCTCGGCGGCGGCTTCTCCGATGACCCCGACACCCTGCTGGACGACTTCGTGCTGGACGCCGCCGGGCAGGACCGGCCGAAGGTCTGTTTTCTGCCGACCGCGAGCGGTGATGCGCCGGGGTACATCGAGGCGTTCCACACGGCGTTCGGCGCGCGGGACTGCGAAACGGGCCACCTGGAGCTGTTCCGGCGCACCGTGACCGGTCTGCGGGCATTCGTCCTCGCGCAGGACATCGTCTACGTCGGGGGCGGCAACACCGCCAACATGCTTGCCGTCTGGCGGGTGCACGGCCTGGACACGATCCTGCGCGAGGCGTACGAGTCCGGGGTGCTGCTGTGCGGCATCAGCGCCGGGGCGTGCTGCTGGTTCGAGAGCGCCTTCTCCGACTCCTTCGGCCCGCCGGTGCCGCTGTCCGACGGGCTGGGGCTGCTGCCGGGCAGCCTCTGCCCGCACTACGACAGCGAGCCGGGGCGCCGGCCCGGCTATCTGGCGGCCGTCAACGACCGTGCGCTGCCAGGAGGTTGGGCGGTCGACGACGGCGCCGCCGGGCTGTTCCGCGACGGCCGCCTGGTGGACGTCGTCACCCGCAAGCCGGGGGCCACGCTCCGCCGGGTGGGCGTCGGCGAGGACGGCTCGGTGGCGGAGGTGGCGCAGACGGCGCGGGTACTGGGGCCCCAGGTGTAAAGGGCCCCTATTGATCACCTGGCGGTGCTCGCTTCACCTGCCGCCCCCGCGACAGCCACGTGATCAGCCGGGCAGACCGTGGGCCGTGCCGAGTTGGTCCACCAGGCCGGCCAGGCCGTCGGCGTGCAGGTCGAAACGGTCCGAGGGGGTGGGCGGGTCGCCGACGCCCCGATTCCCGGCCCGCACGCTCCGGCCGTCCCTCACCACACCCGCACCGCCCCGCCCCGTGCGAACGCCGGGCTGGTGGCGTCCGGGGGGATCTTTTCCAGGGGTGCGGCGAGTTCGGCGACCGTGGGGCCGACGCGGGCCGCGTGGGGGGCGAGGCGGGCGAGGTCGAAGCCGTAGACGCGGGCGGCGTTGGTGCCGAGCATGGCCGCGGTCTCGTCGGCCGGGACGCCGGCGTAGGCGAGGCGGAGGGCCTCGCGGGAGTGCGGGTGGGTGCCCTCGTCGTGGGGGTAGTCGCTGCCCCACATGATCTTGTCGAGGCCGATGCGGTGACGGAGCGGGACCTCATGCGGGCGCATGAAGCTGGCACCCACGAAGCAGTGCTCGCGCCAGATCCCGGAGGGGGAGCCGCCCATGGCCGCCGCCAGGCCGGTGCCGAACTTGGACTCGGCGGTGGCGGACCGGGAAGCGGTCGCGGCCGCGACCAGCCGGCCGTGGTAGTAGTCCAGCATGTCCAGGACGCCGGGAATCCAGCCGGAGCCCTGTTCGGTCAGGACGAGGCGGAGGCCGGGGTGGCGGCGGAAGGCACCGCCGAAGACCAGGTGCCACAGGGCACGGTGCGAGAACCACGTCGTCTCGACCATGAAGACGGCGCGGGCGGCGGGCTCGTCGCCGAGCGGCGGGGAGGCCGAGCCGCCGTGGTGGTTGACGGGCACCTCCAGCTCCGCGCAGACCGCCCAGAGCGGGTCGTAGCACTCCGAGTGGAGCTCGGGGAGGCCGGAGCCGGGCGGGGTGCCGGGGAGCAGGATGCCGCCGGTGAGGCCGGCCTCCTTGGCGCGGCGGACTTCGCGTACGGCCTCGTCGACATCGTGGAGCAGGATCTGGGCGACTCCGGCCCGGCGGCCGGGGGCGTCGGCGCAGAAGTCGGCGAGCCAGCGATTGTGGGCGCGCAGGCCCGCCCAGCGCTGCGCGAACTCCTCGCGGGTGGGCGCCGGGGCCACGAGCGAGGCGCTCGGGAAGAACGGCGGGATGGTGTTCGGGAAGACCACCTCGGCGACGATGCCGTCGGCCTCCAGTTCGGCCAGCCGGCGGCCGGAGTTCCAGTTGCGGTCGGCGGTGTCGGCGAGCAGGTCCTCGTACGGGTTGACGTAGGAGGCCGCCCAGGCGTCGAAGGCCTCGTGGTGCCGGGAGGCCAGGTACGGCTTGTAGTCGAGGAGGTCGGCGCCGGCGTGGCAGTCGGCGGAGATGACGGTGTAGCGGTCGTCGGGTCGGTGCGTCATTGCGCGGCCCCCAGTACCGGGAAGTCGTGGTCCGTCAGCCAGTGGCGGCCCACCTCGCGCGAGCGGGCCCAGGAGGCCTCGACCGCCGCCTGGTCGGCGCTCTGGCCGAGTTCGGCCGGTGTGGGGCCGATGCGGCGGGCCAGCGGGGCCAGGGCGGCGGTGTCGAAGCCGAAGTTCTCGGCCGCGGCCAGGCCGAGCATCCGGCGGGTCTCGCTGACCGGAATGTCGTGGAAGGTCTTCTTCAGCCAGGCGCGGGTGTCGGGCCAGGTCCCTTCGGGGTGCGGGAAGTCGCTGCCCCAGAGGATGTTGTCGACGCCGATCTCGTAGCGCTGGGCGAGCTCGCGGCGTTTGGTGTTGGTGGCGCAGACGAAGACCTGCCGGTCCAGGTACGCGTGCGGCGGCTGCCTGAGCTCCGCGAACGGGGAGAGCTTCTTGCCGCCGTGGGCGCCCAGGTAGAGGCGGTCCATGAACCACAGGAGGTTGGGCAGCCACCAGCAGCCGGATTCGGCGATCCCGAATTTCAGACCCGGGTGGCGCTCGAAGACGCCGGACCACAGCAGGAACCACAGGGGGCGCGCGGGCCACCAGGTCACCTCGGAGACATAGATCCCGAGGTGGCTGCCGTACTCGTGACGGGGCGCCGCCCCGGAGTGGGTCAGCACCGGCATCGCGCAGGCGGCCGCAGCCGCCCACACCGGGTCGTAACGGCGGTCGTGGTAGGGCTCCTTGTCGACCCACATGGAGGGGATCATCAGGGCGCCGAGCCCGGACTCCTTGGCACGGTGGATCTCGGCCACGACACGGTCGACCTCGGCGGTGACCGGCAACAGCGCCACCCCGCAGTGCCGTTCGGGGTGTGCGGAGACGAAGTCGGCGAGCCAGCGGTTGTGCGCCTGCGCACCGGCCATGCCGAGGTCCGGGTCCTGGTCGCCGGAGAGGCCGAGGCCCACACCGAAGGGGGCCGCCGTACCGCTGTCGACGGCATCCGCGTCCGGGAAGACGACCTCCGCCGCCACGCCGTCGCCGTCGAGTTCCTTGCTGCGCTGTGCGGGGTCCCAGCCGCCGCGCAGGCCCTCCTCGTTGTCCCGGAACCAGCGGTCGGCGAAGGCCTCGTTGCGGATGCCGAGGCGGGTGGCCTCCGCGCGGCGGGCGTCCCGGCCGCCGAGGAATTCGTCGAAGGCGCGGTGGAAACGGGCGTCGAGGTAGGGGCGGTACTCCTCGGTGGGGAGTCCGGCGTGGCAGTCGGAGGAGATGATCAGGTACGGCTCGTGCCGGGGGTCCTGCGCGTCCGGCCGGTCCGTGGGGCCCTGTGGGTCCGTCATGGCGGCTGCTCCCTCAGTCGTCCGGGTCGAGAATGAAGTGCTCCAGATACGCGGGGGTGCTGCGATCGAGCATCGAGGCGGACCGCGCCCGGATCTGCGCGTCGGTGTGCTCACCGGGCGGCAGCAGCCAGAAGCGGGCGGCCCGGATGCCGTCCACGACCTGCGCGGCGACGTCCTCCACGGGCGTGAAGGCGACCTCCTTCCCGGCCTCCTTCATTGCCGACTCCCACTGCGCGAGGCTGCGGTACGGGGTCCGGCGCGGCCGGGCCTTGGCATAACGCGCGGGCCGGTTGCGGTGCGACTCCCACAGGCCGGTGCGCAGCATGTGCGGGCCGGGGAAGAGCACCGAGGCGCCGATGGGGGCCCGCTCGGCCCTCAGATGGGCGTAGAGCGATTCGGTCATGGTCACCACGGCCGCTTTGGTGACGGCGTAGACGGACGCGGTGGGCAGCGGCGCGACACCGCCGTCGGTCGAGGAGGTGTTGACGACATGGCCGGGCCCGCCGCCCGCCAGCATCCGGGGCAGGAAGCACTGGATGCCGTGGAAGACGCCCCAGACGTTCACCGCGAACGCCCATGCCCAGTCGTTGGGGTCGTGCTCCCACATCCGCCCCTCGGCGCCGGAGCCCACCCCCGCGTTGTTGCACAGCAGATGGACGGCGCCGAAGGCGTCGTACGCGGCGTCGGCGAGGGCCGCGACCTCTTCGCGTACGCCGACGTCCACGGTGCGCGCCAGTACGCGGGCGCCGTCCGCGGTCAGCTCGTCGGCGGCGGCACGCAGCGGCTCCTCCTCGACGTCCGCGAGGACGACCCGCAGCCCGTCCGCGGCGAAGCGGCGCGCCATGGCCAGGCCGATGCCGCTCGCGGCGCCGGTGACGACGGCGACCTGTCCGGCCTTCAGCTCCATGCCCGTTCACCTCTCCGTGCCGGTCGGGCCGCCCGCTTCTGCGGCCGGGGTCCGGGGAGCCGTCCTCCGGGTGGACACCGCATCAGACGCTCCCCTCGGGCGGTCCGTCGTGCAGCTGACGTGGGTCGTCGTAGCGCTGGTGGACGTACGGCAGCAGGGACCGGGCGCTGACCCGCTCGACGACCCGGCCCTGCTGGTCGGTGGTCTTCTCGCCGAGGGTGAGCTCGACGAGGGTGCGTACGGGGAGGTCGGCCACGGGGTCGTACATCGACTCCCGGAGGACGACATCGCCGGTGATCTTTTCCAGCTTGCGGACCTTCTCGTGGCGCAGGCAGTGCACCAGCACCGGGTCGGTGTCGAATCCCGAACCGTCCACGGCGGGCAGGAACTTGAAGTAGAAGTCGGTCTTCCCGGCCGGCTCGGGGACCGGCAGCGGACCGCTCACCGCGCCGCGCACCTCGACGAAGGCGATGCCGTGCCGGGCGAGCGCCGCACGCACCACCGGGCCGTCGCGCTCGACCGTGACCTCGCCCAGCTTCTTGGGTTCGCCGAAGACCTCCCGGCCGCCGGTCAGGGCCCGCTCGTGAGTCATCGGCATGACGAGCGGATACCAGCCCTCGACGTCCCGGTGCGCGGCCGCCACGGCGACCGAGCCCGCTCCCAGGGGGTAGCCGGGCAGCGCGACCTTGCTGATGCTGACGCGGACCAGCGGACGTCCGGTGGGCGCGAGCGGCGGCGGGAGGACGGCCGCGACGGCGTCCGGGTCGCTCTCCCAGACGGCGACCACACCGGTGGACCAGATGTCGGGGAGCCGGGAGCTCGCGGTGCGCGCCGCGGTGAGTTCCTCCTCGGTGCGCGCTCCGTAGCGAATGCGTGCCATGTCGTACCACCCTTCGTCGTCGGTGACTTACGGGGGTTGCGCGAGACGCCTGTAACACTGTTACACCGAGCGGGACGAAGGGTAAAGGGCCTTGTGCGCAAGGGAGTTGAGAGATAAGGAGGGGCATATGACACGTACGGCGCTGACCGGCGAAGAGGTTCTGGCGGCCGCCGCCCGGCTGGTGCGGGCGCACGGCCCCGGGGCGCTGACCATGCGCCGGCTCGCCACGGAACTGGGCACCGCCGTCACCTCCATCTACTGGCACGTCGGCAACCGCGAGTCGCTGCTGGACGCCCTCGTCGAACGCACCGTGCGGGAGATGGGCGAGATCCACCCCACCGGGCGCACACCGCAGGCGCGCATCATCTCGGTGGCCCGTACGCTGCACACGGCGCTGCGCGAACGGCCGCAGCTGATCGCGATGGTGCACGAACGCGGTCTGACGGAGCGGATGTTCCTGCCCGCGCAGCAGGCGCTGATCCATGAGATGCACGCCGCCGGGCTGCGCGGCGAGACGGCCGCCGAGGCGGTGCGGGCCATCCAGTTCCAGGTCGTCGGCTTCGTCCTGGTCGAGCGCAACCGCGAACGGTCGCCCGCGCAGCATCCGAGCGAGGGCGAGCTCTGGGACTCCCCCGCCGCCGGGCACGATCCGGCGCTGGCCCGCGCGCTGGCCGGCCCGGTCGACACCGGGCGGCTGTTCCTCGTCTCGCTGGAGGCACTGGTGACCTCACTGCTCTCCCCCGTGGGCCCCGGCTCCTGACGCGGCCGCTTCCCGCCGGGGGCCCGGCCGCGTGGATGCCCGTCAACTCCCGTGCGGACCCCCGATGTGCCGGGGCGCCAGGCGCACCGGCCGGCCCGCGCGCCCCACGCCGGTTCGGTGGCTGTCGGTGGCGGCCCTTATCCTCAGTGACCATGCTCGAAGACCGCATGGCAGCAGCCGACCCGATCGCGCCGAAGATCGGCCAGCAGCCGGGCCCGCAGACGCCGCCGGCCCCCTGGCCGTCCGCCTACCCCGAGGGATACGCGGTGGTCGACGTCGAGACCACGGGCCTGGCGCGCGACGACCGGATCATCTCCGCCGCCGTGTATCAACTCGATGCACAGGGCGAGGTCCAGGACCACTGGTACACCCTCGTCAACCCGCAGCGGGACCCGGGGCCGGTCTGGATCCACGGGCTCACCAGCGCCGTGCTGGCCGACGCCCCGCTCTTCCCGGCGATCGTCCCGGAGCTGTCCCGGCGCCTGGCGGACCGGGTGCTGGTCGCGCACAACGCGATGTTCGACTGGTCGATGATCGCCCGCGAGTACGCCCGTGCCGCGGCGACCGCACCGGTGCAGCAGCGGCTGTGCACCATCGCGCTGTCCAAGGAGCTGCGGCTGCCGCTGCCCAATCACAAGCTGGAGTCCCTCGCCGCCCATTACGGCGTGGTGCAGGAGCGCGCCCACCATGCGCTGGACGACGCCCGGGTGCTGGCCGAGGCATTCCGTCCCGGTTTGCACCGGGCCGCGCGGGAGAATCTGCGGCTGCCGCTGCTGAACTGCCAGCCGCTGACGGAGTGGTCGGACGCCCCCGCGCCCCGGCAGCACTCCAGCGCCGCGGCGTACCGCCCCACGACCTGGCGGCCGTCCCGTAAGCGCCCGGCGTGCCCGTACCCCAACCCGGGGCGCTACGAGGCGGGCGGCCGGCTCGTCCAGGGGATGCGGGTCGCCTTTTCGGGCGATACCTCCGTGGACCGCGAGCTGCTGGAGGACCGGGCGATCGAGGCCGGACTCCATGTCGCCACGAGCATGTCCCGGGTGACCAGTCTGCTGGTGACCAACGACCCGGACGCAAACACCTCCAAGACCGCCAAGGCCGCCTCGTACGGCACGGTCGTGATCGACGAGGCGGCCTTCATGCAGCTGCTCCAGGATGTCGAGCCGGCCGCCCCGGCGCCTGCGTCCGGGTGAAGCCCGCCCAACACACCCGTCGGCACCTCGCCCCGCAGGGGCGCCGCCCGCACCCTGTGGCGCATGGCACGTTGTGAGGTCTGCGGAAACGAATACGGCATGACGTTCGAGGTGCACGCGCAGGGCGCGGTGCATGTCTTCGACTGTTTCGCCTGCGCCATCCACCGCATGGCGCCGATCTGTGAGCACTGCCGGTGCCAGATCATCGGCCAGGGCGTCGAGGCCGACGGGCAGTGGTACTGCGGTGCGCACTGCGCGCGGTCGGACGGGAGGGTGGGCATCGTCGACCGGGTCTGATCCACCCGGTCCGCCGGGCGGGTCCGCACGGCCCGCCGGCCGGGTCCGCACGGCCCGCCGGCCGGGCGCGGCCGGAGCCGCCCCCGCCACCGCTGGGGGGACCCGCAGCCCGGGGACCGCGGCGCCCCAGGTACCGTCGAAGCCGTGTACCGCTTCCTGTTGTCCCGGCAGTGGGTGATCCTCACCCTCGTGGCTCTCGTGCTGATCCCCGTCATGATCAAGCTGGGCTTCTGGCAGCTCCACCGCCATGAGCACAAGGTGGCGCAGAACCAGCTGATCGCGAGCAGCCTGGCCGCCAGGCCGGTCCCGGTCACCGAGCTGACCGCCCCCGGCCGGGACCTGCCCCACGACGACATGTGGCGCACGGTCACCGCCACCGGCACCTACGACACCGCGCACGAGGTCGTGGTCCGCCAGCGCACCGCCGCCGACGAGCAGAGCATCGGCTACTACGTGCTCACCCCGCTGGTCCTCGGCGACGGCCGGGCCGTACTGGTCAACCGCGGCTGGATCTCGGCGGGCAACGACCTCACCAAGTTCCCGGACGTCCCGGCCGCTCCCCGCGGCAAGGTGACCGTGACCGGCCGGATGATGGCCGACGAGACCACCGCCGTCAGCGGTATCAAGGACACCAGGGGCCTGCCCGCCCGCCAGATCATGCTGATCAACAGCAAGGAGCAGACGGAGCGGGTCGGCCGGCCGCTGCTCGGCGGCTACATCGAGCAGACCGGGCCCGAGCCGCCCGGCGGCAAGCCCGAGCTGGTCCCCGAGCCGGACCACGACTCCATCGGCCCGCACATGGCGTATGCGGTCCAGTGGTGGCTGTTCGCGGCGGCGGTGCCGGTCGGCTGGGTCATCCTCGTCCGCCGGGAGCGGCGCGACCGGGTGGCTGCCGCGGCCGAGGAGGCCGAACAGGCCCGGGAGGCCGAACAGGGCGACGCCCGGGAGGCCGAGGCAGCCGGCGAGGACGCACCGCCGGTCCCGGCCGGCGGCCCGTAGCCCGGACAGCCGCCACCCCCGCGTGGCGCGCCCTCCGGGCGGGAAAAGGCGCTGAGTGCACCCACACATCGAGGATTATGCGCTCATCGGCGATCTGCAGACCGCCGCACTCGTCGGCCGCGACGGCTCCATCGACTGGCTGTGCCTGCCCCGCTTCGATTCCGGGGCCTGTTTCGCCGCACTCCTCGGCGGCAAGGACAACGGCCACTGGCGGCTGTCCCCCCGGTCCTCCGAGGCCCGCGCGCAGCGCTCCTACCGCGGCGAATCGCTGATCCTCGACACGGTGTGGGAGACCCCCACGGGCAGCGTCCGGGTCATCGACTTCATGCCGCAGCGCGACCGCCAGCCCGATGTCGTACGGATCGTCGAGGGCCTGAGCGGCAGCGTCGAGATGCGCGGTGTGCTGCGGCTGCGGTTCGACTACGGGCGGGCGGTGCCCTGGGTGCGCGCCGCCGAGGGCAGCCGGGTGGCGGTCGCCGGGCCGGACTCCGTGTGGCTGCGCACCCCCTCCCAGGGCACCACCTACGGCAAGGACTTCAGCACCCGCTCGGACTTCACCGTCACCGCCGGCGAGCGCACCGCGTTCGTGCTGACCTGGCACCCCTCGCACGAGCCCCGGCCGGTACAGATCGACCCGTTCGAGGCGCTCCAGGACACCCTGGACGACTGGCACACCTGGTCCGCGCGCTGCCGCTACAACGGGCCGTACCGCGAGGCCGTGATCCGCTCGCTGATCACCCTGAAGGCGCTCACCTACGCGCCCACCGGCGGCATCGTCGCGGCCCCCACCACCTCGCTGCCCGAGGAGCTGGGCGGCGTACGCAACTGGGACTACCGCTACTGCTGGCTGCGCGACGCCAGCCTCACCCTGAACTGTCTGCTCTCCGCCGGGTATCTGGAGGAGGCCGGCGCCTGGCGGGACTGGCTGCTGCGTGCGGTGGCCGGCGCCCCCGACGATCTGCAGATCATGTACGGGCTGGCGGGTGAGCGGCGGCTGCCGGAGGCCGAGCTGCCGTGGCTGTCCGGATACTGCGACTCCCTTCCCGTACGCATCGGCAACGCCGCCGTCGAACAGCGTCAGCTCGACGTCTACGGCGAGGTGCTCGACTCCTTCCACATCGCGCGCACGGCCGGGCTGGCGTCGGAACCACACGCCTGGAGCATCCAGCGCGCGCTGGTGGACTACCTGGAGTCCAACTGGCGCGACCCCGACGAGGGGCTGTGGGAGATCCGCGGGCCGCGCCGGCACTTCGTGCACTCGAAGGTCATGGCCTGGGTGGCGGCCGACCGGGCGGTGCGGGCGATCGAGGCGGACCCGAAACTCGGCGGGGACGTCGAACGCTGGCGGGCGATGCGCGACGAGGTCCACCGCGAGGTGTGCGAGCGCGGCTACGACGCCGACCGCGGCACCTTCACCCAGTTCTACGGCTCCCGGGAGCTGGACGCCGCGACCCTGCTGATCCCCCGTGTCGGGTTTCTGCCGGGCGACGACCCGCGGGTCGTGAGCACCATCGACACCGTCCGCCGCGAGCTGACCCTCCCCCATTGCCCTGACAGCATGGAAGGTGCCCCCCTCGGACTGGTGCGCCGCTACAGCACCGAGGGCGGCTCGGTCGACGGGCTGCCGGGCGACGAGGGCACCTTCCTGGCCTGCTCGTTCTGGCTCGTCGACGCGCTGCGGCTGAGCGGCCGGCGGCACGAGGCCCGGGAGATGTTCGAGCAGCTGCTGGACCTGCGCAACGATCTGGGGCTGCTCTCCGAGGAGTACGACCCGGCCGCCGGCCGCCAGCTGGGGAACTATCCGCAGGCGTTCAGCCATATCGGCCTGGTGGGGGCCGCCTTCGGTCTGCGGGACGGGGCAGAGGCAGACTAGGGCCATGGATCTTGGACTCACCGACCGGACGTACGTCGTCACCGGGGCGACCCGTGGCCTCGGCTTCGCCACCGCCCGTGCACTGGTCGCCGACGGCGCCAATGTCGTGATCACCGGACGCACCGAGGAGAGCGCGGCCGCGGCCGCCGCCCCCCTCGGCGCACGCGCGCTGGGCGTGGCGGCCGACAACGCCGACCCGGAGGCACCCGACCGTCTGGTGGCCGCGGCCAGGGAACGCTTCGGCCGCCTGGACGGAGTGCTCATCAGCGTGGGCGGCCCGCCGCCCGGCACCGCCGCCGACAACACCGACGACCAGTGGCGGACGGCCTTCGAGTCGGTCTTCCTCGGCGCGGTACGGCTGGCCCGTACGGCCGCCGCCGAGCTGACGGAGGGCGGCGTGATCGGCTTTGTGCTGTCCGGTTCGGTGCATGAGCCGATCCCCGGTCTGACCGTCTCCAACGGGCTCCGCCCCGGCCTCGCCGGCTTCGCCAAGTCGCTGGCCAACGAGGTGGGCCCACGCGGCATCCGCGTCCTCGGCGTACTGCCCGGCCGGATCGCCACCGACCGGATGACCCAGCTCGACGCGCTCTCCGGCGACCCGGAGGGCTCCCGCGCCCGCAACTCCGCGTCGATCCCGCTGGGCCGCTACGGCAAGCCGGAGGAGTTCGGCCGGGTCGCCGCGTTCCTGCTGTCGCCGGCCGCGTCGTATGTCAGCGGCGTGATGGTGCCCGTGGACGGCGGGGCGCTGCACGGCTTCTGACGGGGCACCCGCCACGATCCGGCGGACGGGCGCCGGGCCCTGTCCGGCCCTGATCCGGCGGACAGGGCCTAACTGACCCGTTCGGGCCGGTGCTTGACCGCGCGCAGCCGGATGTCCGCCGGCAGGTGGTCGAGCCCGGCCGAGCGGCGGGCACGGTCCAGCGCCTCGTCCGACAGACGCCGGACCACGGTCCCCGGGTCGGCGTGCGGGACGAGGGCCAGCACGGCCCGGATCCGCGGTGTGCTCCGGCGGCCCGTCAGCAGCACACCGGCCCGGTCGACGCCCTCCAGCGACTCCGTTTCGGCCGCGAGGACGTCCTTCAGCGCCCGGCCGCGCAGCAGGGCGCCCTCGCCGTCGCCGCTGTCGACGAGGATCTCGTCCAGCCGGTGGCGCCGGAACTGGGTCAGCAGCCACCACAGCACCAGCAGCACGAAGACGGCCAGGACGAGGATGACAAGGGGCCAGAACCAGCCCTGGCCGGTCCAGTGGGTGCGCCGGTGCGCGGGGAGCAGCACGTCGTCGGGGCGGGACCAGGGCCAGTGGGCGGGCAGGCGCAGATGCCATTTCGCCGGCAGGCCGAGGCCGCCGAACAGCGCCAGGCCACCGGTGCCGAGCAGCACCACACCGGTCAGGCCGAGCAGCACCCGGTTGATCGTTCTGCGGACCCTGCGCATCGCTCGCTCACCTCTTCTTCGGGCGCCGGACGTCCACGGTCAGGCCGAGCCGGCGGGCCGGCCCCAGCTGCCGCAGACCCTCGCCGAGCGCGGCGTCGAGGTCGGCGCGGACCTCGTCCAGCTCACGGAAGTGCGAGACGGCGTGCGCCTTGGCCTTGCGACGGCTGACCTTCATCCGCACGGACTGGACGCCGGCGACCTCCATGGCACGGTCGCGCAGCACCAGCGCGGCGGCCGCCCGGTCCAGCCCGGAACGGACGTCCGGGGCCACGTGCCGCATCGGCAGCACCTGGCGCAGTCCGGGGGTGACGGCCAGCACGATCAGCCAGATACCGAGCACCGCCGCGACCGCGGCGGCGCCCAGCACCCAGGGGTCGTCGAGATGACGGGTGGCCAGTTCATGGGCGAGCCGCCGGCGCCAGGCCATCGCGGAGCGGTCGGCGCGCACCGCGGCCACGTCGTAGAGCAGCAGGCCCGCGGCGGCCAGCAGCAGCAGCGCGACCACGGTGGCCGGCACCCGCCGGTCCGACCAGAAGCGCCCGGTCCGGTCGTCGTCCGCGGTGCTCGTGGCGGCCGGGTCCGGGGCGGAGGGCGTCGGCCCGGCCGGCGCGTCCGGCGTTTTGTCGAGGGTGGGCAGCCGCCGGGTGTCCGGCAGCTCCGCGTCGTCGTCGCTCATCGCACCCTCCCGCGGGTGCCTTCCAGCAGCGGGGAGTGCAGCCGCTCGACCTCCACCGCGACCTCGGGGACCTCCATGCTCGCCAACGCCTTCACCCGCTCGGCGACCTGACGGCGCACCACCCGGCACTGCCCGCCGATGTCGGAGGGGTAGCCCAGTTCCACGGCGATCCGCACCCGTGCCTCGCCGAAGTGCCCGCGGTCATCGCGCCGGTGCACCGTCACCGTCGCATGCGCGTCCGTGGGGGCCTGCGGGGACTCGCCGCGCAGTGCCTCCCGGGCCGCCTGCGCGGCGATCTTCGCCACCACCCGGTCCGCGATTCTGGTCTGGCCGCGCTCACCCGCCGCCACGCCGGCGGCAGCGGCGGCCGGGGACACCGTCGCCACCCGGCTTCACCGCCGCCGGTCGTCGCGGTCGCTGCTGCGCGGACGGAAGAATTCACCGGCCTGGAGATCCCCGTCGAGGAATCTGCCGACCACGAAGCCGATGGCGCCCAGCGCCGCCACCAGTACGAAGGCGCCAAATCCGCCGAAGTATCCGGCGAAGCCCAGCGCCATTCCGGCCAAGAGGCCGGCCACGGCCATGCTCATCGTGCGCTCCTTCGCTACCCCTTCGGACGGGCCCGGTCAGTGGAGCCGGGGCTCCGCTCCTTCTTCTTCGTCTTCCTCGTCGGGCAGCTTGACGTCGCTGACCGCGATATTGACCTCGACGACCTCCAGGCCCGTCATCCGCTCCACGGCGGAGATGACGTTCTCCCGGACGGAGCGCGCGATATCGGCGATGGCGACGCCGTAGTCGACCACGATCTCCAGGTCCAGCGCGGTCTGCACCTCGCCGACCTCGGCCTTGACCCCGCGGGTCGCGGTCGCGGACCTGCCGCCGCCGGGCACCCGGTCGCGTACGGCGCCGAGCGTACGGGCGAAACCGCTGCCCATCGCATGCACGCCGACGACGTCCCGGGCCGCCAGACCGGCGATCTTCTCCACGACACCGTCGGCGATGGTGGTCCGCCCACGGGTCGCGGGGTCGCCGCCGCCCCGCTTGGCAGGAGTCCGGGGTCCCTCCGCATGCTGCTGGCTCTCGCTCATGGCCGTACGTCCCTTTCCGCGAGGAGAAGCGGCCGGTCCGCTCCGCTGCCCACAGTAGGTCCGGTTTGTCCGGTCCGCTCCGGGGGTGCGGCAGCAGAGTGCTCCCTACGGCGCCGTCCGGCACACCGCCCTGCCGTACGGGCCGGTGTGCGGCAGTCTGGGGAGTTGTCCGGGATGTGTCCGGGAACAGGTCCGGGGACCTGCCGGGAAAGGGGTGACGCGGTGGCCGCGAACCAGTTGGCGCAGACGGTACGGGCTCAGCTCGGGATCGGCCGGGTACTGCCGCTCGGCGGGCCCGCGGACGGATCATGGATCACCGAGCAGGCGGCCGCCGGGGCGCTGCGGGCGGCCGCCGGGACGCCGGCCGGTGTCCGCATCGGCACGCTGCGGCTGTCCGTCGCCGACCCCGCCCACGCCCCCGAGCCCGCGGTGCCGGCGCCGCCGAGCGCACTGCCGCCCGGCCCGCTGCGGATCGAGGCGGACTTCGCCGCGGTCGCCGACCGGCCGCTGCCCACCCTCGCCGACCAGGTGCGTACCGCGCTGCTGGAGGCGGCGGTCCGGGAGCTGGGGCTGGTGGTGGGAGTGGTGGATCTGCGGGTCACCGGACTGCTGGAAGGGGACGAGGCCGAGGCGGCCGCCGCGGCACCGCCGCCCGCCGCCCATACGGGAGGCCCCGTTGCCACCCCCGCGACGGGCGACCGGACGGGTGCGACACAGGAGGGCCCGGAGGGGGTCGCCGCCGTCGCACGGGAGGTTGCGGGTGTGGCCCGGCTGGCGCCGGCGCTCGGCGGGCTGTCCCGTCCGCTGCAGTTCAGCGACGGGCATGTGCTGATCCAGCTGGCGACCGCGCCCGGCTATCGGGCACTGGATGTCTCGTGCGCCGTACGCCGGGCGGTGGCGGCCGCACCGGCGGCACCGTCGACGGTTGCCGTGCTGGTCACCGCCGTGGAACAGGACTGACGGGCGCCCCCGGCCGGGGACGCCCGTCAGTGCCCGGGTGCGCGGGTGCTACTCCCCCACGCCCGCGAGGTCGCGCAGCCGGCGCGCCTGGGCGGCCCGTTCGGCGCGTCGCTGCTCCTCGTACGTACGGCCCGCGGCGCCGGCCAGCAGCGCCTTGGTCTCGATGACGGCGTCGCGCGGCGGGGCGGTGAGCGCGGCGGCCAGGTCGGCCACCGTGGCATCGAGTTCGTCCGCGGGCACCACGAGGTTGGCGAGGCCGATCCGCTCGGCCTCCTCGGCATGCACGAAGCGCCCGGTGGCGCAGATCTCCAGCGCCCGGGCGTAGCCCACCAGCCCGACCAGGGGATGGGTACCGGTCAGGTCCGGTACGAGTCCCAGGCTGGTCTCGCGCATGGCGAATTGGACGTCCGGCGCGACCACCCGCAGATCGCAGGCCAGGGCGAGCTGGAAGCCCGCGCCGATGGCATGGCCCTGCACGGCGGCGATGGACACCAGGTCATTGCGCCGCCACCAGGTGAACGCTTCCTGGTACTCGGCGATCGTGGCATCCAGCTCGCTGTCCGAGCCGCGCGCCAGATCGATGAACGACGGCTCGCCGTCGAAGCCTTCGGGCGTGAACGCCTGACGGTCGAGGCCCGCGGAGAAGGACTGGCCCTCACCACGCAGCACTGCCACCCGCACAGTTCCGGGCAGCACCGAACCCGCCTCGGCAAGCGCCCGCCACATGGCCGGCGACTGCGCATTGCGCTTCGCCGCGTTGGCGAGGGTCACTGTGGCGATCGCACCGTCAACGGTGAGTCGCACACCGTGCTTGTCGAGCAGAGTCATGAGCGCCTCCGAGTCAGCCAGCCGCACCTGCGTGCGTAAGTGACTGAACGGTAACCTCCCGGCCGACTGGTCGGCCGACCGGGGGGACACCGCTGCACCCGGAGTCGCAGCCGTCAGGCCGATGCGGCCTTCTTGCCCCTCGTGGCTCCGCCGCGACCGCGCAGGACCACACCGGATTCGCTGAGCATCCGGTGCACGAATCCGTAGGAGCGGCCGGTTTCCTCGGCCAGCGCCCGGATGCTCGCACCGGAGTCGTACTTCTTCTTCAGGTCTGCCGCGAGCTTCTCGCGCGCGGCGCCGGTTACCCGGCTGCCCTTCTTCAGAGTCTCGGCCACCCGTGCCTCCTCGTGGGAAGTGCGCTCTGGACTCTCATGATCACCCCTCCCCGGCTTCCTGGCCACCCATTCCGCAAGGTCAGTACGACATCCTTTGCCGCCCGGCACCCGCCCGCACGGCCCGGAATCCCGTATTCCGCCCAGCCGGGAGACCGTCCGGGCCCGACCTTTCGCAAGAAGTGGCAGGTCAGGTGGTGTGCCGCCGAAATGGTGACGGCCGGGCCCATGGGACCCGGCCGTATGCCGCAGACTCGCCGGTGTACGAGCCGTTCTCACTCAGATGATGGATCACACATCGGCCGAATGATCCATACGGCATGATCCATCCGCCGTGATCAGGCCAGCGCGACGAGGTCCGCGTAGTCCTGGCCCCACAGGTCCTCGACGCCGTCGGGCAGCAGGATGATGCGCTCCGGCTCCAGTGCGTCCACCGCGCCCTCGTCGTGCGACACCAGGACCACCGCACCCGTGAAGGTGTGCAGCGCGCCGAGGATCTCCTCGCGGCTGGCCGGGTCGAGGTTGTTGGTGGGCTCGTCGAGCAGCAGCACATTGGCGGAGGAGACGACCAGCGTCGCCAGGGCGAGGCGGGTCTTCTCGCCGCCGGAGAGCACCCCGGCGGGCTTGTCGACGTCGTCCCCGGAGAAGAGGAAGGAACCCAGCGTCTTGCGGATGGCCACCAGGTCCATGTCCGGGGCGGCCGAGCGCATGTTCTCCAGGACCGTGCGGTCCGGGTCCAGGGTCTCGTGCTCCTGGGCGTAGTAGCCGAGCTTGAGGCCGTGCCCGGGGCGGACCTCGCCGGTGTCCGGTGTCTCGACGCCGGCCAGCAGGCGCAGCAGGGTGGTCTTGCCCGCACCGTTGAGGCCGAGGATGACGACCCGGGAGCCCTTGTCGATGGCCAGGTCGACGTCGGTGAAGATCTCCAGGGAGCCGTAGGACTTCGACAGGCCCTCGGCGGTGAGCGGGGTCTTGCCGCACGGCGCCGGGTCCGGGAAGCGCAGCTTGGCGACCTTGTCGGAGGCGCGCACCGCCTCCAGGCCGGCGAGCAACTTGTCGGCGCGCTTGGCCATGTTCTGCGCGGCGACGGTCTTGGTGGCCTTGGCCCGCATCTTGTCGGCCTGGCTGTTGAGGGCCGCGGCCTTCTTCTCGGCGTTCTGCCGCTCGCGCTTGCGGCGCTTCTCGTCGGCCTCGCGCTGCTGCTGGTAGAGCTTCCAGCCCATGTTGTAGATGTCGATGTTCGAGCGGTTGGCGTCGAGGTAGAACACCTTGTTGACGACGGTCTCGACCAGGTCGACATCGTGCGAGATCACGATGAAGCCGCCGCGGTAGGTCTTGAGGTAGTCGCGCAGCCAGACGATCGAGTCCGCGTCGAGGTGGTTGGTCGGCTCGTCGAGCAGCAGGGTGTCGGAGTCCGAGAACAGGATCCGGGCCAGCTCGACGCGGCGGCGCTGACCGCCGGAGAGCGTATGGAGCGGCTGGCCGAGGATGCGGTCGGGCAGGCCGAGGCTGGCGGCGATGGTCGCGGCCTCCGCCTCGGCGGCGTAGCCGCCCTTGGTCAGGAACTCGGTCTCCAGGCGCTCGTACTTCTTCATCGCCTTGTCGCGGGTGGCGCCCTTGCCTTTGGCCATCCGGTCCTCGTTCTCCCGCATCTTGCGGAGCACGGAGTCCAGATCACGGGCGGACAGGATGCGGTCGCGGGCGAGCACGTCCAGGTCGCCGGTGCGCGGGTCCTGCGGCAGATAGCCGACGTCGCCGGAGCGGGTGACCGTGCCGGCGGCGGGGATGCCCTCGCCCGCCAGCACCTTGGTGAGGGTGGTCTTGCCGGCGCCGTTGCGGCCGACCAGGCCGATGCGGTCGCCCTTGGCGATACGGAAGGAAGCGGACTCGATGAGGATGCGGGCGCCGGCACGCAGCTCGAGGCCGGAGGCGGTGATCACGGAAAAAAGCTCCAGGGCAGGAAGACGGCGGATTGGACGGACGGTCCGAGAGCGGGCTGCGCCGTCTAATGAACCCAAGGGAGAACTGCCATGGGAGGCAGTCTAACGGCCCTGTGCAAGTGGTTTACCTCCCACGTATTCGGCTGTCCGGCCGTGGGGGTTGTTCGCCGTTTGTCGCCCGCTGAGCGGTGCGCTCGCCGTTGCGCCTGCGGCGGGCGGGGTCCGCTGCGCGGGGCTGTCGGGGTGCGGTGACGGGCCTCCGCGGGTGGGGTGCCGGACTGCTTCGCTTTACGTCCGGCACCCCACCCGCTCCGGCCCGTCCCCTCCCGTTGGGGGTGGGAAAAGCCAGGTGGGGGTGAACGGTGGTGGTCCGGTGCACTTCGTGGTCACATCGGGACACGTTGTTCATCACGAGGCGACCAGAGGGGCCCGCACGGCCATGGAGGGGCCTGGTGTGTGGGGCTTTGCTTCCGAAGGCTCCAAGAAAGAGCAAAGGCGGAGCGCAGCGGAGCGTAAAACGAAGCAGTCCACACACCAGGCCCCGGAGGCCCGTCACCGCACCCGACACCCGCCCACCCGCCCGCCGCAGGCGCAACGGCGAGCGCACCGCGCAGCGGGCGACAAACGGCGAGAAACCCCCACGGCGGGAAAGCCAAAAACGTGGGGATCAGACCCCACCCGTGTGGACCTGGAACGCCGCGCGCCGGACGGCCTTGGCGAGCGCCGGGTCGGGGTGGGCCGCGGCCAGCGCCACCAGCACCTGGACGGTACGGGGGTGTCCGATGGCGCGTACCTCCGCCAGGAGGCGCGGCACCGAGCCCTGGACCGCCGAATCGAGGTGCCGCACCAGCAGTTGGGTCTCGCCGTGGTCGGCGACGGCCGCCGCGGTGTCCACCCACAGCCAGGTCGACTCCTCGCGGGTGAGCACATCGGGCGCCGTCTCCGGGTCGCCGCCCTCGTGCTCGACCAGCCACAGCAGGGCGTACGGCCGCAGGCCCGGCTCGTCGGCGGCGGCCCGCACGGCGGGCTCGGCCGGGGCGCCGACCGCCCGCAGCGCCTCGAAGGCCAGGCCGCGCAGCAGCGCGTCCTCACCGCGGGCCACGGTCAGCAGCTCCTCGACGGCCGCCCCGACGGAGCGGGCGGCGAGCCAGGCGCGGTATTCGGCGCGGGCCGGGCCGGGGGTGAGCCGGGCACAGCCGCGCAGCATCGCCTCCGCGGACTGTTCGATATGGCCGGCCGGGCCCTGCGCGGCGACACAGATCTGCTCCAGCTTGACCCACACCGACCAGTTGCCGAGCGGCGTCAGCTGCGCCTCGGACGCGTCATGGGCGGCCGCGTAGCCGTCGTCGTGCGCACCGTCCGGCGGCACCAGCGCGCCGACGGTCAGCAGCGCGTCCAGCGCCCAGCCCAGCAGCTCGGCCAGCGACGCCCCCGCGGCGTCGTCGGCCGCCACCGCGGCATCGTCGGTGCTGCCCGGGGCCGGGTCCTGGCCGTAGGGGACCTCGCAGCGTTCCGTCCGCAGCTCGGCGACGCGCTGGTCCAGCATGTCCAGCAGCACCGGCAGCCGGACCGGGCCGGCCGACAGATGCAGCAGGGACAGCAACTGCGGCAGCGCCTCGACGACTTCGGCGACTATCGCGGGGCCGGCGCCGGGCGGTGCGGGGCGGGCCAGCGACCAGGCGTCGAAGAGCGCGACCCAGCCGCGCAGCACGGCCGTGTCGTCGCGGTCCCAGGCGCGCAGCCGCCAGCCGGGGCGGGCGAGGCCGTCGTGGAGCTCGACGAGTCCGGCGAGCCGGGCCCGGTCCCAGTCGGCCCGGACCTGCTGCGGCGTCAGGCCCAGGGCCTCGGCGGCACGTTCCGCCGCGGCCTTCGGCAGCGCCCCGTCCGGACCGGCGCGCAGGGCGGCGCCGTCGGCCCAGCGGGCGAGGCGCGCCGCACCGGCCAGCACGGCACGGGCCTGCCGGGCCAGTTCCGCGGGCGGCGGCGTGCCCTCGGGCGGGCGGGGCGCCGGACGCTTGGTCCGGGTTGTCACCGCCCGGCGGGCGGCCGCAACCGGTTGACGGGGGACGAGTCGGAGCCGGGAGTCGCGCGGGGTACGGGACGTCACAGGAGCAGTGTTGCCGCTGTCGGCCCGAAAGCCCAATCGGAACCCGGCTTGCGATCTGCCCGGGCCGCGCCACCTTGCCGACCCATCCCTGATGAGGGGAGTTGTCCCCCCGTATGCCCGTGCGTCATCGGGGCTTCGGCTCCCGGCGGGGACGGCAGCCGTCCGGTGGGCGTGGGTTCCCGGCTCTGCGGCCGGGCCGGGGCGGCCCGGCCGCCGCTACATGAGCGGGGTGAGGAAGCGCCGCAGGGCCTCTTCGTAGCTCGGCGGATCGGCGTTCCACATCGCGGCGTGCGGTGCGTGCGGGACCGGTTGAAGAGTGATCAGGTCGGCGCGGCGGGCGGCGAGGGAGCGGGAGGCCGTCCAGGGGGCGATCAGGTCGTCCGGGCCGTGGAACAGCAGGATGGGGACGTTCAGCACGTCCGGGTCGACGGCGTCGGCGGGCCGGTCGAGGGGCACCCCCGTGGAGCCCTCCGCGGCGCGTACGACCAGCGGCAGCAGGGCGCGCGGGACGCGCCGGGCGGTGGCCAGCGCGCGGATGGTGGCGTTGCGGTCGAGGACCGGGGAGTCCAGGACCAGGCCGCTGATCCGGGCGCGCAGTGCGGAGTGGGCGGCGGCGCGCAGCGCCATGGTCGCGCCGGTGGACCAGCCGTAGAGGACGACGTCCTGGGCGCCGTAGCGGACCGCGTAGCGGATCGCCGCGTCCAGGTCGCGCCACTCGCTGTCGCCGAGGTGGTTGATGCCGTCGGCGGTGCGCGGGCCACCGATGTCGTTGCGGTAGGCCAGGTCGAGGACGGGCAGCCGGTGGCGGTGCAGGAACGGCATGAGCACCATGGGGTGTTCGCGGGTGGTGCCCAGCCCGTGTGTGGTGATGACCCAGGTGTCGCGGACGCCGGGGAGGAACCATGCCGGGAGGGCGTCCAGTTCACCCGGGATGTCGACGTCGGCGCAGTCGAGGCCGAGGGCGTCACGGGGGTTGCCGAGGTGCACCTGCGGGGTGAGCCGCATCCGGTTGCCCGGTTTGAGGGTGCCGTGCGTAACCCGCACCAGGCGGCGTACGACCGCATCGGCGGGGTGCGGGACGCCGTGGATGACGTCGCCGATCACCGCATGGCAGCCGGAGCCGGTGAGCCCGTAGGTGCCGGGGCGCAGGGACGCCAGACTGCGGGTGAGGGCGATGCGCTCCTCGGTGGCGGAGTGCACGGTGAGGCGGGAGTCGCCCGGGAAAGGGTCGTCGGGCGATGGTTTCAGGGCAATGTCGCTGGCGTACCGGCCGACCGCCACGGCGGCCGCCCCGGCACCGATCACGGTGGTGGCGGCCACGGCCGCCGCGGTAACCAGGCGCACCTCACCAGTGTGCGCAGCGGTGCCGGAGGCGGCCACTTGGCGGAGACGGGCGGGTGACCGGCGAGGCGGCGACGGGGTCCGGGCCGACGCCCCGGGGCCTGTCGTCAAAGTCCCGTCAGCCCTGCGGGCCGTAGCCGCGCAGCTGTGCGGCGGCCGCGTCGAGCTGACCGGCCGACAACAGGCTCGGCGTATGGCCCGGTACGGAGCTCGCGATGAGCCATACCCGGCACATCCACTCCAGCTGGGCGGTGCGGTCCAGTGCCTGGTCGAGGCTGTCGCCGTAGGTGAGGGTGCCGTGGTTCCGCAACAGGCAGCCGGTGCGGTCGCGGAGCGCGTCGAGCATGTGCGCGGCGAGCTCGTCGCTGCCGTACAGGGCATAGGGGGCGACCCGCACGGGGCCGCCGAGCGCCGCGGCCATGTAGTGGACCGGCGGGAGTTCGGGGACCAGGGTGGAGACGGCGGTGGCATACGGGGCGTGGGTGTGGACGACGGCGGTGGCCGGGGTGCTGCGGTAGACCGCCAGATGCATCGGGAGTTCGCTGGTCGGCCGGAGCGTGCCGATGATCTGGCGTCCTTCGAGGTCGACCGCGGTGGTGTCGCCGGGCCCGAGCCGGTCGTAGGGGACGCCGCTGGGGGTGACCAGGATCAGGTCCTTGATGCGGCGTGACACATTGCCCGAGGTGCCGACGACCAGGCCGTCGGCGACGGTCCTGCGGGCGGTGGCGACCAGTTCGCCCCAGGCTTCGGCGAGGCGGTCGGCGTGGTCCTTCATGGGTCCTCCGGCGCGGTGCGGCGAAAAGCGGATGTGGTGCGCGACACCGTACGAGCAGGCCGGGGCACTGTACGCCGGGGGCCCGCCCGGCCGGTATCCGCCATTTAGGGCCATCTGCCCCACTGCGGAGGATTGGCCGGAGTTGGGGCATCATGTGCCGCTCCTCCGCTAGCGTCGTCCAGGTACGGGGACGACAGCCGGGCCGCCTGTACGGGGCGCCGGCACAGCTCATGAAGTGAGCCAACGGGTGATACGGGAGTGACGTCGGAGACGCCTCCGCGTGAACACTGCGGGGGCGTCATCACTGCGCCTGTCCCAGTTCACTTTCCGTTCACCCACTCTCCGTACGGTCCCAACGACACTGACCTTCGAACTGATTGCCTGGGTGAATGGAACACATCACGCTTCTCATCGGGATCGTGATCGTCACGGCCTTGGTGTTCGACTTTACGAACGGCTTCCACGACACGGCCAATGCAATGGCCACCACCATCTCCACCGGGGCGTTGCGACCCAAGACCGCGGTGGCGATGTCGGCAGGGCTCAACCTCGTCGGTGCGTTTCTGTCCGTGGAGGTGGCCAAGACCATCTCCGGGGGGATCATCGACGAGAGCGCCGGCATCAGACCTGAAGTGATCTTCGCCGGCCTGGTCGGCGCCATCGTCTGGAACCTGCTGACCTGGCTCGCGGGCCTCCCCTCCAGTTCCTCCCACGCTCTCTTCGGCGGTCTGATCGGCGCGACCCTGGTGTCCGTCGGCACCAACGGGGTGCATGGCGACGCCGTCGTGATGAAGGTGCTGATCCCCGCAGTGGCCGCCCCGGTCGTCGCGGGCCTGGCCGCGATGGCGGCGACCCGGCTCACCTACCGGCTGACCCGCAACCGCGACGAGACGGACACCGCCAAGGGCTACCGCGCGGGGCAGATCGCCTCCGCCGCCCTGGTCTCCCTCGCCCACGGCACCAACGACGCCCAGAAGACGATGGGTGTGATCACGCTCGCGCTGATCACCGGCGGCGTGGTCGCCCCGCACGCCGACCCGCCGCTGTGGGTCATCGCCTCGGCCGGTCTCGCCATCGCGCTCGGTACATACCTGGGCGGCTGGCGGATCATCCGCACGATGGGCAAGGGCATCACCGACATCCAGCCGCCGCAGGGCTTCGCTGCCCAGACCGGCGCCGCGGCCACCATCCTGGCCTCCTCCCACCTCGGCTTCGCGCTCTCCACCACCCAGGTCTGCTCCGGTTCCGTGATGGGCTCGGGCCTGGGCCGCAAGGGCGGCGTGGTGCGCTGGTCCACGGCCGGCCGGATGGTCCTCGCCTGGGGCCTGACGCTGCCGGCCGCGGGTGCGGTCGCGGCGGGCGCCGCGTTCCTCGCCGGACAGGGCAACTGGGGCGTGGCGGCGGTGGCGATCCTCGCGCTGGGCATCTGCGGCGCGATCTGGGCCGCCTCCCGGCGCAAGCCGATCGACCACACCAACGTCAACGAAGGCCCGGCCGTGGAGCCGGCCGGCGTGGTGACCACCGCGCTGCGCAGTGTCTCCCCTCCCCCGGCAGGCCAGCCGGCCCCGGTGGCCGACGCACCGGAAACCGCCGAGGTGCCGGCCCCGGCATCCGGCACCGAAACCTCCACGACATCCGCCCCGCGTGCCAAGGCCGCGACGGTCTCCCGCTAGCTGTCATCACCTGAAGGAACACCATGAGCATCGATTGGGCAGCTCTCGGCCAGGTCTTCGGCGTCACCCTCGTGGTGACGGTCGGGATCGTGGGCCTGTTCACCGTCGGCATCGTCGGCACGTCCCGCAAGCCGCAGCAGGAAGGCGGCGCGGTCGCGCTCGCCGTGCCGGCTGCGGGCGCGCGGGCCGGTGCGGTGGCCGCCTTCGCCCTGTGCGCGGCGGCCGTGGCCTATGGCATCTATCTGATCGTCGCCGCCTGACCCGTCCGGAGACGGCAGCGGGCAACGACGACGGACCGGGCGCCTCGTCGCTGGTACGCCGCGTCCGCCGAGCGCGTCATCGGCCTCCCTGGCCAGCCGGTCGGCGATGGCCGTACCGCCGCGGCCGTTGAGGAAGGCGGACACCCCGAGCTGCACGACCTTGCTGAAGGTCTGGTAGTGGGCGCTGCGCGGGCGGGGTTCGGCCGCCAGCAGCGCCTCGTGCAGGGTGCGGGTGTCGGGCCGCGGCTCCGGCTGCCCGGCGGCGCCGTGCTCGCCGCGCTCCGTACCGCCCCGCGGCGGGCAGCGCGGCGCCTCGGTGCTCTCCCGGTACGCCGAGTCGCGGGTCGCCGCGAACCCCCGCTCCAGCAGACAGCGCTCACTGCGCGGGCTGGTCAGCGCCTCGATCAGGGACCGGGCGCCGGCCGGCCGCTTGCTGCCGGCCGAGATCGCGAGATTCTGGCCGCCCAGTACGGACATCCGTTTGCCGTCGCTGCGGCGGGCCGGCAGCTGGGTGACGTCGAACTGCTCGCCGGGCGTGAGCTTCTCGGCGACCGACGCGTACTCGACCGGCCAGTTGCGCATGAACAGGGCGCGGCCGTCGGCGAACCAGCGGCGGCTCTCCGTCTCGTCCATCGTGGTGGCCTCGTGCGGCATGATCGAGTCGAGCCGGCCCTTGAGGTCGGTGACGCCCTGCTGGAGCGCGCCGACCTGCTCGTCCTTGGTGAAGCTGGTGGCGTCGGGGTCGCCGCCGTTGGCCCAGGCCGACTCCAGGGTGTTGACGGTCAGCCCTTCGTAGGGCCGCAGCTGGGCGACCATGCCGTACATCGTCGGGCGCTTCTTGCGGTGTCCCCCGGCCTCGTCGGCGGCCTTGCGGTTGTAGTCGTCCGCCACGTCCTGCGCCGTCTTTGCCAGCTCGTCCCAGTCGGACGGGACGGGACGGCCGTACTCCTTGAGGAGGTCCTTGCGGTAGTAGAGCAGTCCGGCGTCGGTGTTGAAGGGCACTCCCCACACCTTGCCGTCGTACTCCACCGTCTTGGCCACGCTGTCGAGGAAGTCGCCGTCCAGCTGGGTGGCCCAGGGCCGGATGACGCCCGCCTCGGCGAACTCCGCGGTCCAGGCGACATCGAGGTTCAGCACGTCATAGCCGCCGTTGCCGGACTGGCCCGCCGCCAGCAGCTGGCTGCGCTGGCCGTCGGCGGTGTCCGGGAGCTTGACGATCCGTACCTCGCGGCCGTGCTCCTTCTCCCAGGCGCGGATCAGATCCTGACGGATGCCGGAGCTGCTGAGGTCGCTGCCGGTGGCAAGGACGATCGCGCCCTGCTCGGGGAGGGTCTGCTCCCCCCGCGTACAGCCGCTGACCGCAGGCAGCAGTGCCAGACAGACCAGCGTGGCGGCCGCCCTGGTGCGCGGGGTGGTCATCGGTCCCCCTTCGTGGCCGTGCCGATGGAGGCGATCCGTCCGGCCAGCGTGTCGACGGCCTGCGGACCGCTGGGCACGCACTGGCCGTGGGAGGCGCCGGCCAGTTGCTGGAGGGCGAAGGTGTCACACCCCGATCTGCCCATCGCCAGTACCAGGAGGGGCACGCGGGGCCCCTCCTTGACGAGTGCGCTGAGGGTGCGTTCCACGCCCGCCGCGCGCCCGGCGCCCGCGCCGTCGTCCTGGTCGAGGATGAGCACGATGGCCTTGTTGGTGGCCGAGGACGTCTTCATCTTCCGCACGGCGCGGGTCAGCGCCTCCTCCATCGCGGCACCGTGGTCGACCAGTTCGCCGTCCGGACTGCCCGCGATCCGGGCCAGCGCGGCCTTGCCCGGGGCGGGGTCGGCGCTGCCGAGCGGGACCAGCTCGCGTACCGCGTCACGGTCCTCGGGATGTGCGCGGTCCGGGAAGGTCCACAGGCCGTAGGTGTGCCGTGCGCCGACCAGTTCCACGGCGCGTCCGGCCGCGCTCAGGGCGATCGGGAGCTTGCCGCCGTCCGCCATGGAGGTGGAGGCGTCCATGAGGATCAGCACCTGGCTGGACCGCTGCGCCTTGTCGTAGCCGTCCAGGACCCGGGAGACCTGTCCCGGGTCCGCGGTGAAGGGGATCGTGGAGGCGAGGGGGCTGACGTCCGCGCGGCTGTCGAGCAGCGGTGAACCCTGCCGCGGGCCGCTGTCCCGCACCCCGCGGTAGCCCTGCGCGGTCAGGGTGCGCTGGCCGCCGTCCCGGGCGCGCAGCCACTGCGCGAAGTCCGCCACGGCGGCCTGCCGCGGGGTGGCGTCCGTGGCGCCCTGCCAGTCGACGCGGACCAGGGGGTGGTCGAGCGCGGGGACGTTCGCGGGGTAGTAGGCGACGTAGCGGTCGCGCAGCGGCAGCGGGGCGTCCAGGGCCGGGCAACTGCCGGTGGCGCGGCCCAGGTTGTAGTCGGCGAGGGACTTCTCCGACACCAGGGGCGCGGACTTCGTCCGGTCGACGGAGCCGGCGGCGTCGGTATCGGGCCGCAGCGAACACAGCAGTTCGGTGCTGCCCGCGTACTGGCTGCCCGGGGCGGCGAGCCGCTCCTCGGCGTGCCGGGCGAGGGTGAGGTCGGGCGCGCCCGTTGCGGTGCCCGAGCCGTCGTGGGCGAGGTAGAGGCCGATGGTGTGCAGCAGACCGGTGCCGGACAGCACGGGGCTCGGTCGCAGGAGCTTGAGGTCGTGGTGGGTGCTGTCGGTTCCGGTGAGCAGCTCCTGCCAGGAGGCGCCGGCCAGTTCGACGTCGTCCAGCCGCCGGCGCGCCGGGATGCCGACGACCAGGGGGGTGTAGGCGACCGGGGCGGAGTAGTGCAGGGTCGCGGGGGAGCCCGTGGCGGGCATACCGCGGCGGGCCTCGTAGTAGTCGGCGGTGGATTCCGGGATCCAGATGTCGGGCTGCGGTCCCGGCCGGTGGAGGGGGTCGATGCCCTGGTCGCCCGGCCGCCCCTTGCCGGTGCCGTGTGCCTCGCCCTGCCAGCGGTCGGCGGCCGCGAAGCCCTGGGCGACCTGGTCCTTGGCGGCGGAGTACACGGTGATCTGGGCGCGCCGGCAGCCGTCGGGGAGGTCGCCCTCGCCGCTGAGGGGCCGGGTGTTGGCCTGGGACATCTCGTAGTCGAAGGCCGCCTGGCGCAGCGCGGGTTCGGCCTCGGGGGCGGTGAGCAGCCGCAGTTCGAGGGCGGGCGGGCAGGGCGCCTCGCCGTTCGCGAGGTGGAGCAGGACGACGCCCGTGGTGGCCGGTACGAAGACGATCGCCAGGATCAGCAGGAGTCTGGGCCAGTGCCGGAAGTAGGACTTCAGCCAGCGGCGTAAGCGGATCCGCAGCGGGGTCGGCGGGCGGTCCTCGGGAGTGGCGAAGGACAGGATGACGTCGTCGACGGTGTTGTGCTTCGCCGAGCGCGGTTCCCAGACATCGCCCATCGGGGTCCGTTCACCGGCCAGTTGTTCGCGCAGGTCCCGGACGAGGTCCTCGAAGGTGACGAACCGTTTGCCGGGGATGCCCCGTTCCAGGGTCTGTACCAGGGCGCGGGTGAAGACGCTGCCGCCGGTGGGCTCCTCGCCGCTGAAGATACGGCGGTTGGGCTGCGCGGCCATCAGCAGCGACGTGGGGTTGCGACAGGAGTGGAAGGCCTCGCTCCCATTGCCGGCGTAACAGCACTCCAGGACGATCACGATCCGGTCGGCCCGCGCGTTGTCCAGATAGGACAGCACGGTGTCCTGCCAGGAGACGGTCTTGTGACGCCGTTCCGAGGCGCCGACCATGAGTTGCAGATTGCCGCCGTCGCGGCCCACCCGGCCGTGGCCGGAGAAGTACACCAGCAGCAGACCGCGCGCCTCCTGGACGACGGTGTCCAGCGCCTGTTCCACCTCCCAGGGCTCCTGGGGCCGGCAGGTGACGACCTCGCCCTTGGTGAACAGGTCGGTGCCGGGGGCGAGCAGGGCCCGCTCCAGTTCCCGGGCGTTGTCCTTCACCGCGGGGAGCGGGCGCAGCGTGCGGTAGTCGTCGACACAGATCAGCAGCGCCCGGTTGACCTTGCCCCGTGCGTCGTATTCGGACATCCGGCTCAGTCCCCGGCGGTGCGGCCGCTCCCGTCTGCCGGGCTGCCGGGATCGGGGTGTTCGGGGGCCACGGCGCCCGGACCCGCGTCGCCGAGCGCGCGCAGGTCCCCGTCGCCGCTCCCGACCGCGACGGCGGGCCGCTCGCCGGTGTCGCGTTCCTCCCGGCGCCGTCGCAGCCACTCCTGGAGGGCGATGGTGAGACTTTTGGTCATCTCGGCGGCGACGGCGCCGACGATGACCAGGATCAGGTCGTCGACGCCGACGGCCATGTCACCGGGGCCGTCGTCGCTCTCGTCCTGCGGCCGCGGCCGCAGCCGCCAGTCGTGCCGGCGCCGGTCCAGCCACGGCTCGCGCTCCAGCCACGCCTTGAGGTCCTCGATGTCCTGGTCAGGATTGTTCGTGCCCGTGATCCTGATGCGGATCTCATGACGGTCAGCGCTCTGCGGCATCCCCCGGCCCCCTTCCGGCGGCCCCTTCGCCGCCGTGCACCAGATAGTGACGTGAGATCAGGGGCGGGGGCAACCGTCTGTGACGCGACTGCCACGCTGTGGCGTGCACCACAGCCCGTGCCACAGGGCGGCGTCGCAGGTCAAGGGTGAGTTGACGGGCATTCGCGGGGCGTGGTGGACTGCCGGAGCCATTCGGCGACAGATGAGGAAGTCCGGTGAGAATCCGGCGCGGTCCCGCCACTGTCACCGGGGAGCGTTCCTCCGACGAAGGTCACGGTCCGCCTCGTGTACGTCCGATGACGTACACAGGGACTGGAAGGCCGGAGGACTCGCCGATCCGGGGAGCCAGGAGACTCTTGTCGCCGTCACGTCGAGCCAGGGCGCGGACCCTGAGTGAGGACATACCGCCATGCCCGGCCGCCCTTCCAGATCGCCACTGCCCGCTGCCGCAGGGCCCCTTCGAGGCCTGACGGCGGTCTGATCCGATGCGCGGCGAACACGCGGGATATGCGTGCGGCGCGGCCCTCGGCTTCCTCGCCGACCTGATCGCGGCGGACCCTCGGCGCGGCCACCCGGTGGCCGCCTTCGGCCGGGCCGCGGGCGCCGTCGAGCGCCGGCTGTGGCGCGATCACCGCGGATACGGGACGGCGCATGCCGTGGTGTGTGCGGGCGGTGCCGCCGCCGGTGCCGCGCTGCTTCAGCGCGCCGTGAAGGGCGCTGCCGTTTCCCCGTCCCCCCTCCGCAACGGCGCCCGGGTCGCACTGACCGCGGCGACGGTCTGGGCCGTGCTGGGCGGCACCTCGCTCGGCCGGGAGGCGCGGGCCGTCGGCGGTGCGCTGACGGCGGGTGATCTGGACGTGGCGCGGGAGCGGCTGCCGCATCTGTGCGGGCGCGATCCGCAGGCGCTGGACGGGCCGCAGATGGCCCGCGCGGTGGTGGAGTCGGTCGCCGAGAACACCTCCGACGCGGTGGTGGGCGCCCTCGTCTGGGGCGCACTGGGCGGGGTGCCCGGCCTGGTGGCGTTCCGGGCGGTGAACACCCTGGATGCGATGGTGGGGCACAGGTCGCCGCGCCACCTCCGCTTCGGCTGGGCCTCGGCCCGGCTCGACGATCTCGCCGGCTGGCCCGGCTCCCGGCTGACCGCCGCACTGACCGTGCTCGCGGGCCCCGACCGGCGCGGTGCGCTGCGGGCCTGGCGGGCGGACGGCGGCGCGCACCCGAGCCCCAACGCGGGCCCGGTGGAGGCGTCGTTCGCGGGCGCGCTGGGCGTACGGCTGGGCGGCACGCTGGCGTACGGCGGGCGGGTGGAGCACCGTCCGGTGCTCAACGAGGGGGCGCCGCCGGTCGCGGTGGCCGACATCGAACGGGCGGTGCGGCTCTCGCGCCGGGTGAGCGCGCTGGCGTTGGTGACGACGGTGGCCGCGCGGCTGGCGTTCGGCGCCGCGCGGCGGGCCCCGCTGCGTACCGGCCGCCCGTCCGCAGGTGCAGTGACGCGCAAGGCCGCGCGGGCGGTCGCGCGTACGGTTCACGACAGCCGGGGTCCCGGCGCATGAGGAGGACCCGGTGAACGGGCGGTTCAAGGCATCCGGAGGGGCCGTCGGCGGTGGCCTGTTGGTGGCCGGTACGACGTCCGACGCCGGCAAGAGCGTGGTGACGGCGGGCATCTGCCGCTGGCTGGCCCGGCAGGGCGTCCGGGTGGCGCCGTTCAAGGCGCAGAACATGTCGCTGAACTCGTTCGTCACGCGCGAGGGCGCGGAGATCGGACGGGCCCAGGCGATGCAGGCCGCCGCGGCGCGGGTGGAGCCGACCGCGCTGATGAATCCCGTGCTGCTCAAGCCCGGCAGCGACCGCAGCAGCCAGGTGGTGCTGCTGGGGAAGCCGGTGGGGGAGCTCAGCGCGCGGGGGTACTTCGGGGACGCCGGGGGGCCGTCCTCCGGGAAGACGCTGTATGCCGGGCGCCGGGAGGAGTTGCTCGGCACGGTCACCGACTGCCTCCAGGAGCTGCGGCGGACGTACGACGCGGTGATCTGCGAGGGCGCCGGCAGCCCCGCCGAGATCAATCTGCGGCGTACCGACATCGTGAACATGGGCCTGGCACGGGCCGCCCGTATTCCGGTGATGGTGGTCGGCGACATCGACCGTGGCGGGGTGTTCGCCTCCTTCTTCGGCACCACCGCGCTGCTGTCCAAGGAGGACCAGGCGCTGGTCGCCGGGTATCTGGTCAACAAGTTCCGGGGCGATGTGACGCTGCTGGAGCCGGGGCTTGCGATGCTGCGCGGCCTCACCGGACGGCAGACGCTGGGGGTGCTGCCCTTCTCCCACGGCCTCGGCATCGACGAGGAGGACGGGATGGGGGTCCCCCCTGCTCGAACGAAGTCGAGAGCTTGGGGGAGGGTGTCGCTGCGCGGCGCGGTGCGCGAGAGCGTGGTGGCGCCGCCGCACGGCGCCCAGGTGCTCCGGGTGGCGGTCGCCGCCGTACCGCTGATGTCGAACTTCACGGACGTGGACGCGCTGGCCGCGGAACCGGGCGTGGTGGTGCGGTTCGTGGACCGGGCCGAGGAGCTGGCCGACGCGGACCTGGTGGTGCTGCCGGGGACCCGGGGCACGGTCCGGGCGCTGGAGTGGCTGCGCGAGCGCGGGCTGGCGGACGCGGTCGCCCGGCGGGCCGCCGAGGGCCGCCCGGTGCTGGGCATCTGCGGCGGGTACCAGATGCTGGGCGAGCGCATCGAGGACGACATCGAGTCGAAGGCGGGCACGGTCGACGGGCTGGGACTGCTGCCCGTACGGGTGCGGTTCGCGGCGGAGAAGACCCTGGCGCGGCCGGTCGGCGAGGCGCTGGGCGAGCCGGTGGCGGGTTACGAGATCCACCACGGGGTCGCCGAAGTGACCGGCGGGGACGAGGAGTTCTTGGACGGCTGCCGGGCCGGCTCCGTATGGGGCACGCACTGGCACGGCTCGCTGGAGAGCGACGGCTTCCGGCGGGCCTTCCTGCGGCGGGTCGCGGCGGACGCGGGCCGGGCGTTCGTCCCCGCCCCCGACACCAGCTTCGCCACCCTGCGCGAGGAGCAGCTGGACCGGCTGGGCGATCTGATCGAGGAGCACGCGGACACCGCCGCGCTGCTCCGGCTGATCGAGGAGGGGGTGCCGGAGGGGCTGCCGTTCGTGCCTCCGGGAGCGCCATGACGGGTACGCACTGGAGGACCGCGACAGACGCAGCAGAGCAGCCGGCCGACGACCTGGAGGACGACACCGCATGACAACCGCTCACAACACCACCCCGCAGTACCCCTTCACCGCGGTGGTCGGGATGGACGATCTGCGGCTGGCGCTGCTGCTGAACGCGGTCAGCCCCGCGGTGGGCGGTGTGCTGGTCCGCGGGGAGAAGGGCACCGCCAAGAGCACCGCCGTGCGGGCACTGTCGGCACTGATGCCCCATGTGGACGTGGTCGGCGGCTGCCGCTTCGCCTGTGCCCCCGACGCGCCCGACCCCGGCTGCCCCGACGGGCCGCACGAGACGGGTGCCGTCGAGGACCGCCCGACGCGGATGGTCGAACTGCCCGTCGGCGCCTCCGAGGACCGGCTGGTCGGTGCGCTGGACATCGAGCGGGCGCTGTCGGAGGGCGTGAAGGCCTTCGAGCCGGGCCTGCTGGCGGATGCGCACCGCGGCATCCTGTACGTCGACGAGGTCAACCTCCTCCACGACCACCTGGTGGACCTGCTGCTGGACGCGGCCGCCATGGGCGCCTCGTATGTGGAGCGCGAGGGCGTGTCCGTACGGCATGCGGCCCGGTTCCTGCTCGTCGGCACCATGAACCCCGAAGAGGGCGAGCTGCGGCCGCAGTTGCTGGACCGGTTCGGGCTCACCGTCGAGGTCTCCGCCTCGCGCGAGCCCGACCAGCGGGTGTCGGTGGTCCGGCGCCGGCTGGCGTACGACGCCGATCCGGCGGGCTTCGCGGCACGCTGGGCGGCCGAGGAGGACGAGCTGCGCCACCGCATCGCCGCGGCACGGGAGTTGCTGCCGGGCGTGACGCTGGGGGACGCGGCGCTGCGGCAGATCGCGGCGACCTGCGCGGCGTTCGAGGTGGACGGGATGCGCGCGGACATCGTGATGGCGCGTACCGCCACGGCACTGGCCGCATGGGCCGGGCGGACGGACGTCCTGGAGGAGGACGTGCGGCAGGCGGCGCTGCTGGCGCTGCCGCACCGCCGGCGCCGTAACCCCTTCGACGCGCCCGGCCTGGACGAGGACAAGCTCGACCGCACGCTGGAGGAGTTCGGCGGGGCGGACGAGGGCACGGACGGCGCGGACGACCCGGACCCGGACGGGCCGGACGGCGGCCCCGACGGGGGCGGTCCGGACGGCGGCGGACAGCCGCCGCAGGACGGCGGGCCGGAGGAGTCTTCCCAGACGCAGAGCCCCGAACTCCCGCACCAGCAGGAGCGGGAGGCTCCCCAGTCCCCCGAGGGCCCCGAGGCCCCGGAGGCCCCCGAACGGCAGGAGCAGCCCGCCGCTCCCGAGCAGTCCCAGGAGGGCGCCCCGGGCGCGGGCGGCCAGAAGGCGGCGGTCGGCGCCACCGAGCCGTTCCGTACCCGGCGGCTGGATGTGCCGGGCCTGGGCGAGGGCGCGGACGGCCGCCGGTCGCGGGCGCGGACCGCGCACGGCCGGACGACCGGTGCCCGGCGTCCGCACGGCGCCCTGGGCAAGCTGCACCTGGCGGCGACCGTGCAGGCCGCGGCGCCGCACCAGCGGGCCCGCGGCCGCAGCGGCCGGGGGCTGGTGGTGCGCCGGGACGATCTGCGCGAGGCGGTACGCGAGGGGCGGGAGGGCAATCTGGTCCTGTTCGTCGTGGACGCGTCCGGTTCGATGGCGGCGCGCAAGCGGATGAGCGCGGTCAAGGGCGCGGTGCTCTCGCTGCTGCTGGACGCCTACCAGCGGCGCGACAAGATCGGCATGATCACCTTCCGTGGCACCGGCGCCGAACTGGCGCTGCCCCCGACCTCCTCGGTCGAGGCGGGTGCGGCGCGGCTGGAGCAGCTGCCGACGGGCGGCCGTACGCCGCTGTCGGAGGGGCTGCTGCGGGCCCATGAGGTGCTGCGGGTCGAGCGGATGCGGGATGCCTCGCGGCGGCCGCTGCTCGTGGTCGTCACCGACGGACGGGCCACCGGCGGCCCGGAGCCCGTCGGACGGGCCGCCCGCGCGGCCCGGCTGCTGGCCGGCGAGGGCACCGCTTCGGTGGTCGTGGACTGTGAGGCCGGTCCGGTGCGGCTGGGCCTCGCGGGCGAGCTGGCCCGTGAGCTCCAGGGCACCGCGATCACCCTCGACGAACTGCGCGCGGACAGCGTCTCCGCGCTCGTACGGACCGTGCAAGGCAACAGGAAGGCCGCGTAATGCCGCAGGGACAGCCGTCCGTCGTACCGAACGACGGGCTCACCACCCGCCAGCGCCGCAACCGCCCGCTGGTGTTCGTCCACACCGGCCAGGGCAAGGGCAAGTCCACCGCCGCCTTCGGGCTGGCGCTGCGCGCCTGGAACCAGGGCTGGCCGGTCGGGGTGTTCCAGTTCGTGAAGTCGGCGAAGTGGAAGGTCGGCGAGGAGCGGGCGCTGAAGGTGCTCGGTGACTCCGGCGAGGGCGGCACGGTCGCCTGGCACAAGATGGGCGAGGGCTGGTCCTGGGTGCAGCGCGACATCTCCTCCAGCGAGGAGGCGGCGCGCGAGGGCTGGGAGCAGGTCAAGCGGGACCTGGCGGCGGAGACGTACAAGCTGCTGGTGCTGGACGAGTTCGCCTATCCGCTGAAGTGGGGCTGGATCGACACCGAGGAGGTGGTGGCGGCGCTGCGCGACCGTCCCGGTACGCAGCATGTCGTCATCACCGGCCGGGGCGCTCCCGAACCGCTGCTGGAGTTCGCCGATCTGGTGACGGACATGACCAAGGTCAAGCACCCGATGGACGAGGGCCAGAAGGGCCAGCGGGGCATCGAATGGTGACGAGAGGGTGCGCGGCATGAGCGGTGGTTCGATCCCCCGGCTGGTGATCGCCGCCCCGTCGTCGGGGGCGGGGAAGACGACGGTGGCCACCGGCCTGATGGCGGCGTTCGCCGAGGCCGGGCTCGTGGTGTCGCCGCACAAGGTGGGCCCCGATTACATCGATCCGGGGTATCACTCCCTGGCCACCGGCCGTCCCGGCCGCAATCTGGACGCCTATCTGTGCGGGCCCGACCGGATCGCGCCGTTGTTCCTGCACGGTGCGGCGGGCGCCGACCTCGCGCTCGTCGAGGGCGTGATGGGGCTGTTCGACGGGGCGTCCGGGATGGGTGAGCTGTCCTCGACGGCGCAGGTGGCCAAGCTGCTGCGGGCACCGGTGGTGCTGGTGGTGGACGCGTCCTCGCAGTCCCGGTCGGTGGCCGCGCTGGTGCACGGTTTCGCCTCCTGGGATCCGGAGGTACGGCTGGCCGGCGTGATCCTCAACAAGGTCGGTTCGGACCGTCACGAGGAGCTGCTGCGGGAGGCGATGGACTCTTCCGGTGTGCCGGTGCTGGGCGCGCTGCGCCGGGACGGGCGGGCCGGTACGCCCTCCCGTCACCTGGGCCTGGTGCCGGTCGCCGAGCGGCGGGCCGAGGCCGTGGAGTCGGTGGGCGAACTCGCCGCGCGGGTCCGCGCGGGCTGCGATCTCCAGGCCCTGCTGGCGCTGGCGCATACGGTGCCGGAGCTGCCGGACGCGGCCTGGGACCCGGCGGCGGAGCTGGCCCCGGCCGACGGGGTGGCCTCCGCGGAGAAGCCGCTGATCGCCGTCGCGGGGGGCGCCGCGTTCACCTTCTCGTACGCCGAGCACGCCGAGCTGCTGGCCGCGGCGGGCGCCGAGGTGGCCCCCTTCGACCCGCTGCGCGACGAACAACTGCCGCCAGGCACCCAGGGGCTGGTGATCGGCGGCGGCTTCCCGGAGATGTACGCACCGGACCTGTCGGCGAACGCACCGCTGCGCGCGGAGGTGGCCGCACTGGCCGCCTCCGGGGCGCCGGTCTCCGCCGAATGTGCCGGGCTGCTCTACCTGTCCCGGTCGCTCGACGGGAAGCCGATGTGCGGGGTGCTGCCCGCCGAGTCCCGGATGACCGAACGGCTCACCCTCGGCTACCGCGAGGCGGTGGCCCTGCGGGACAACGCGCTGGCGGCGGCCGGGACCCGGGTGCGGGGCCATGAGTTCCACCGCACGGTGCTGGAGCCGGGCGCGGGCGCGGACCCGGCGTGGGGCCTGACACACCCGGAGCGGCGGCTGGAGGGCTTTGTCAGCGGCGGGGTGCATGCCTCGTATCTGCATGTGCACTGGGCCGCCGAACCGTCGCTGGCCGGACGTCTGGTGGCGAGCGCGGCGCAGGCCGCACTGGCCGGGAGCGCCGTCCGGTGACGCGCGGGAGCGGCAGCGAGGAGACCGGGTCCCCGGAGGCCGAGCCCCCGGAGGCCGGGTCCCCGGCCGTGCTCGACCATCTCGTCTACGCCACACCCGACCTGGACCGCACCCTCGCCGAGATCGCCGAGCTGACCGGTGTACGGCCGGTGCCCGGCGGCAGCCACCCGGGCCGGGGCACCTGCAACCATCTGCTGGGGCTGGGCGGCGGGGCCTACTTCGAGATCATCGGGCCCGATCCGGAGCAGCCCGCCCCGGACGGGCCGCGGTGGTTCGGCATCGATGCGCTGACCGGGCCGCGGCTGGTCACCTGGGCGGTCCGGGTCACCGGCATCGCGGCCCGGGTGGCCGCGGCGCGAGCGCGCGGCCACGACCCCGGCACCCCCGTCGCCATGTCCCGGCGCACCCCCGACGGCGGCCGTCTCGCCTGGCAGCTGACCCCGCCGGGGGCGGGCGCGGGCCTGGCCCCGTTCCTGCTCGACTGGGGCGATACCCCGCACCCGTCCGGCGGCGCCCTCCCTGTGCTGCCGCTGGTCTCGCTCACCGCTTCGCACCCCGACCCCGGGGCGGCCCGCGCCGAGCTGGCGGCGCTCGGCGTCCGGTGGCCGGGTGAGCCGGTCACGGCCGGGCCCACCGGGCTCACCGCCGTCCTGGCGGGCCGGCACGGCCGGGTCGCCTTCGGCCGGGGAGCTGTCGCGGTATGAGACGCCGGGCGGCCGACGAGGCCGGCGGCCCGTCCGCGCCGCTGGTCGCCGGCGTGGGGGCGCGCCGTGGCGTTCCGGTGTCCGAGGTGCTGGAGCTGATCACGGCCGCCTGCGCGGCGGCGGGCTATGCGGCCTCGCAGGTCGTCGCGCTGGCGACGGTGGCGGCGAAGGCGGCGGAGCCGGGGCCGGCCGGGGCGGCGCGGGCGCTGGGGGTGCCGTTGCTGTCGTACCCGGCGGAGGCGCTGGCGGCCGTACGGGTACCGGATCCGTCCGCGGCCGCGGCGGCCGCCGTCGGGACGCCGAGCGTGGCCGAGGCGGCCGCCCTGCTGGCCGCGGGGCCGGGTGCCGCACTGGTCGCCGGCAAGCGGAAGTCGGCTCCGCCGGCCCGGGCGACCTGTGCGCTCGCCCGGCCGGCAGTAACAGACTCCGGTGCCCTTACCGCTGGTAGGGAGGGAGCGACCGCCGTGCCCTGCACAGGGGCGGTTATCGTCATGACCTCCCCCAACCCGCCCCGCCGTGGCCCGGATCGGCGGACGGGGGTCGTCGGCGACCCGGCGCCCGAGAGCGCAACCACCGGTACCAAGGAGACCCAGTGACCACCTCTCCCGCATTGCTCATCGCCGGTCACGGCACCCGTGACGAAGGCGGGGCCGAGGCTCTGCGCGCGCTGGTGCGTGTGCTCGGCGAACGCCACCCCGACGTGCCCGTCGCCGGCGGCTTCTTCGGTGTTCCGGCCTCTCCGCTGCCGCTGGACGACGCCGTCGACGGGCTCGTCGAGCGGGGCGCCACGCGGCTCGCCGTCATACCGCTGCTGCTGGCCCCGACCGGGCCGGTACCGGAAGCCCTGCCCGTGGCCCTGGAGCGGGCGGCGGAGCGCCACCCCGGGCTCGGCTACGCCTGCGGCGCCGAGCTGGGGCCGCACCCCAAGGTGCTCGATGTGCTGGAGCGGCGGCTGGACGAGGCGATGGGCGGCGGCGCCCGTCGGCCCGAGGACCGGGCCCGCACCACCGTGCTGCTGGTGGGGCGCGGCGCAGCCGATCCGTACGCCAACGCCGAGGTGGCGCGTGCCGCGCGGCTGCTGTGGGAGGGGCGCGGCTTCGCGGGCGTGGAGACCGCGTTCGTCTCGCAGGCGGCGCCCGATGTGCCGACCGGCCTGGACCGGTGCCTGGCACTGGCGGCGGGGGCCCGCGGGCCGGCCCGGATCGTGGTCCTGCCCTACTTCCTCTTCCCCGGCGACCTGCTGGAGCGGCTGCACATGCAGGCCGAGGGCTGGGCCGCGGCGCACCCCGGCGCGGAGGTGTTCGGCGCGGAGGCGATCGGCCCCGCGGCCGAGGTGGCCGCGGTGGTCATGGAGCGTTACCGCGCGACGGTGGCGGGCGATCCGCTGCTGAGCGGTGCGCCGTGCGGTGACCGGGCGGCGGCGGAGGACGCCCGGGAGACGGCCGGCGCACCGCGGCGGAGCGCTCCCCTGTCCACGGACAGCGGGGAGCGGTGAGCATGCCGGCGCACACCGGGTCCGCACCGCCGCGGGACGCCGCCGAGGACGCCCCGCCGCACGAGCCCGACCTGCGGCACCACGGCGATGCCGAAGTACGGGGCGCGGAAGGCGCATTGACGGATCTGACCGATCTTGCGGTGAATGTCCGCAGCGGCACTCCCCCGGCCTGGCTCAAGGCACGGATCGCCGCGTCGCTGGACGGTCTCGCCGCGTATCCGGACGGCCGCGCGGCGCGCCGGGCGGTGGCCGCACGGCACGGTCTGCCCGTGGAGCGGGTGTTGCTGACCTCGGGGGCCGCGGAGGCGTTCGTGCTGATCGCGCGCGCCGTACGGGCCCGCCGGCCGGTCGTGGTGCATCCGCAGTTCACCGAGCCCGAGGCGGCGCTGCGGGACGCCGGGCACGACGTCACACGGGTGCTGCTCGACGCGCGGGACGGCTTCCGGCTGGATCCGGCCGCGGTGCCCGAGGACGCCGATCTGGTCGTCGTCGGCAACCCCACCAACCCCACCTCCGTCCTCCACCCCGCGGGCGTGCTGGCCGGCTTGGCGCGGCCCGGCCGGACGCTGGTGGTGGACGAGGCCTTCATGGACGCGGTGCCCGGTGAGCGGGAGGCGCTGGCCGGGCGCACGGACCTGCCGGGCCTGGTCGTGCTGCGCAGCCTCACCAAGACCTGGGGGCTGGCCGGGCTGCGGATCGGCTATGTGCTGGCCGCCGCGGACACCGTCGCCGCCCTGGAGCGGGCGCAGCCGCTGTGGCCGGTCTCCACCCCCGCGCTGGCCGCCGCCGAGGCGTGCTGTGCGCCGGAGGCGCTGGCGGAGGCGGCCGCGGCGGCCGCGGAGATCGCCGTGGACCGGGCTCATCTGCTGGCCCGGCTGGGCGAGTTCCCGCAGATCAGGGCGGCCGGCCCGGCAGCCGGCCCGTTCGTGCTGATCCGGCTGCCGGACGCGGACGGGGTACGGGCGGCGCTGCGGGCCCGCGGCTTCGCGGTACGCCGGGGTGACACCTTCCCCGGCCTGGGCCCCGGCTGGCTGCGCCTCGCGGTGCGGGACCGGGCCACGACCGACCGGTTCGTGGCGGCGCTGGGCGAGGTACTCGTGTAGGGGCGCCGAGCGGATCCGCGCGGGGCGAAGAGCGGGGCGGGGCCCGGCGAACGGGTGCGCCGGCGCACCCCTTCCCGTCAGCGCACCGGTGTGACCGTTCACCCTTTTGGCTGTTAAGTCAGTTATGGATACTCCTCGTTCGGGTGGACGGACCACCCTCGGTGCCCTCGCCTCCCTCCTGCTCCTCGCCCTCACGGCCGTGGCCGGCCCCGCCGCCGCCACCGCCATCAGCCACGCGCCGCCGGCGGCGGACCCCCAGGCGGTGCGCGACTGGAACGCCCTCGCCACCGACACCATCAGCGCCCACGTCGGCGCCACCCGCCCCTCCGGGCAGGCGGTCATCTGGCACGGGTTCGTCTCGGCCGCCGTCTACAACGCCGTGGTCGGCATCCAGGGCCGCTACGCCCCGTACAAATGGCGGGCGCGCGGGCCCTCCACCGCCTCGCCCGAGGCGGCGGCCGTGACCGCCGCCCACCGCGTACTGCTGACGTACTTCCCCGCCTCGCAGGCCCCGCTCGATACCGCGTACGCCGCCTCGCTCGCCAAGATCCCCGACGACACCGCGAAGCGGCAGGGCGTGGCCTTCGGGGAACGCGCCGCGGGCCACCTCGTCGCACTGCGCGAAGGAGACGGCCGGTTCGCCCCGGTGGAGTTCACCGCCGCCCCCGCGCCCGGCGTCTGGCGGCCCACCCCGCCCGCCCATCAGCCCTTCACCGACCCCTGGCTCGGCAGACTGCGCCCCATGCTGCTGGCCTCCCCGTCCCAGTTCCGTCCCGGCGGACCGCCCGCCCTGCCCTCGGCCCGCTACGCCCGGGACGTCAACGAGGTGAAGACCATGGGCGCGAGGACCGGATCGCCCCGCACCGCACGGCAGACCGAGACCGCGCTGTTCTTCGGGGGCAACCTGACGGTGCAGCTCCAGGCGGCGTTCCGGGACCACTCCGCGCGGCACCACCTGGACATCGCCGAGACAGCCCGGATGTTCGCCGCGGCGAACGCGTCGGCAACCGACGCCGTGGTCACGGCATGGGACGCCAAACTCCACTACGGCTTCTGGCGGCCGATCACCGCAGTCCAGCTGGCCGGCACCGACGGCAACCCCGCGACCGAGGCCGACCCGCTGTGGCAGCCGCTGCTCGTCACCCCGCCGCACCCCGACTACCTCAGCGGCCACACCACCGTCACCGGCGCCGTCGTCCGGACCCTGACCGGGATCCTCGGCACCCCGCACCTCGACCTCACCTTTTCCTCCGAGGCCACCGGCACCACACGGCACTACGACCGGGCCGGCCGGCTCAACGGGGACATGATCGACGCCCGCGTCTGGGGCGGGATCCACTTCCGCACCGCCGACACCGACGGGTGCGAGGCCGGCAGCCGCATCGGCGGCTGGACCCTGGCCCACTACTTCCGGCCGCTGCGCCCGGCACGCCCGCACTCCACACCACCGGCCCCGCCGACGTGCCCGCGCGGCAGCGCGGGCTGACCTGGCCCGTACCGCCCGCCGCCGTTGCCTCAAAGACCCCGGACGGGAGGAGCCGGACGTGCCCGGCGGCAAAGGCCCCTTACGGGCAGACCTCGCCGGGGCCCTGACACACCACGCATGGGGCCCCGGCGAGGGTGAGGTGCGCCGTACGGGCCGCTCGGGCCGTACGGCGCACCTCGGGCCGTACACCGCGCGCGACGCCCCCACAGCACCGGCGCGGTGTACGGGGTCCGTCAGCCGTTGCCGCCCTGCGCGGCGCCACGGCGCCGGCGGGCGAAGCCGACCGCTCCGGCGCCCACGGCGACGAGCAGGGCCGCGCCCCCGGCGAGATACGGGGTGGCCGAACTGCCGCCGGTCTCCGCGAGGTTCTGGGTGCTGGGCCGCGAGCCCGTCTGCGTCACCTCGGTGCCCTTGCCGCCGGCCGGCTTGGTGCCGCCGCTCTGGCCGCCGTCGTGCTGCTCGGGCGCCTTGACACCCGGCGCGGTGCAGGCGGCACGGGCCAGCGTGACCCGGCCCTGCACGTCGGCGACGTTCAGCTTCAGCGGGTTGAGGGAGACCTTCAGGTCGAGCGCGGTGGCCGCGGCGCTCTTGGACAGGACGTTCTTCTTGGACAGGTCGAGCCGCACCTCGCCCACGCCCGGCACCTTGACGTCCGTCGTACCGCCCGCCGTGAGCGTGACCCGCTTGCCCAGGACGAGGACGCTGCCCAGCACATTCGACTCGGCCCGGGGCCGCTTGCCCGCCTCGCACACCGCCTTGGCGGTCACCTGCCGGACCTCGATCAGGGACAGCAGCGGCAGACCGGGCAGATGCACCTTCGCCTTCACGAGGTTCGCGTAGCCCTCGGTGCCGTGGCGGTCGGTGGTGGCCCGTGCGGTGGCGGCGTCGGCGCGCAGCACGCTGAAGGGCTTGCCGTGGTTGATGCCGTCGAGGCTGACGGTGAGCGCGGTCTTGTCCGCCGAGGCCGGGGCGTGCACCTCGTTCAGGACGGCGTTCAGCGGGACGTCGAGCGTCTTGTTGAGCAGCCCGACGTTCAGGCCGGTGCGCAGCACGACCGCGTCGGCGGTGCCGCGGGCCGGGCCGTGGTCTCCGGTGGCATGCGCGGGAACGGCGCCGAGCAGGAGGGCGGAGCCGGCCGTCAGTGCGGTGGCGACGAAGGTCGCGGCGAGGCGCCGGGGCATGCCGAAGGAGCAGGTGGGACTGGTGGACACGAGTGTGGAACCCTCACAGGAGAAATGGAGCCGCCGGCCGCGCCAATGGGGGACATCACGCGGGCCGACGACCTCGACCCGCACATCGTGTCCGCACAGAGGGTGAACGGGCAGCCACGTGACGTCAGTTCACCCCAATGGGTGGTTTCCGGGTATTTATTCGATTCCTGTGGCACGGGGCACCACCCACGCCACAGCGGCCCCACCGCTCGGGTGACCCCGGTTGACCGGGCGGGATTCCCCGGGTCCCCCCATCGGGGCGGCCCGGGAAACCGGCTGCCGGCTACCCCACGACCTGCCCGCGCAGCACCACCCGCCGCGGCGCGGCCAGCACCCGCACGTCCACGCGCGGATCACTCTCGTAGACCACCAGGTCCGCCGGGGCGCCCTCGGTGAGGCCGGGGCGGCCGAGCCAGTCCCTGGCACCCCAGGTGGTGGCGGAGAGCGCCGCCACGGCGGACAGGCCGGCCTTGGTCAGCTCGGCGACCTCCTCGGCGACCAGACCGTGGGCGAGCGAGCCGCCGGCGTCCGTACCGGCGAAGACGGGCACACCCGCGTCATAGGCGGCCCGCACGGTGTCGTAGCGGCGCGCATGGAGGCGTTTCATGTGGTCCGCCCAGCGCGGGAACTTCCCCGCACCGGCGTCCGCGAGCCGCGGGAACGTGGCGATGTTGACGAGCGTGGGGACGATGGCGACGCCACGCTCCGCGAACAGCGGGATGGTCTCCTCGGTGAGCCCGGTGGCGTGCTCGATGCAGTCGATCCCGGCCTCGACGAGCGGGGCGAGGGAGTCCTCCGCGAAGCAGTGGGCGGTCACCCGCGCTCCCAGCCGGTGGGCCTCGGCGATGGCCGCCTCGACCGCACCCCGGGGCCAGCAGGCCTCCAGATCGCCCGTGGAGCGGTCGATCCAGTCGCCGACGAGCTTGACCCAGCCGTCACCGCGGCGGGCCTCCTGGGCGACATAGGCGACCAGGTCCTCGGGCTCGATCTCGTGCGCGTAGTTGCGGATGTAGCGTTTCGTACGGGCGATGTGACGGCCGGCGCGGATGATCCGCGGCAGATCCTCCCGGTCGTCGATCCAGCGGGTGTCGGAGGGTGAGCCCGCGTCGCGGATCAGCAGCGTACCGGCGTCACGGTCGGTGAGCGCCTGTTTCTCGCTGGTGGGGGCGTCCACCGGGCCGTGTGCGTCCAGGCCCACGTGGCAGTGGGCGTCGACCAGGCCCGGCAGCGCCCAGCCCGTCACTGTCATGGCATCCCGTGCCATGGCCGGCCGGTCGAAGGTGACCCGGCCGCCGACGACCCACAGCTCGTCGCGCACGTCGTCCGGCCCGACGAGGACCCTCCCCTTGAGGTGCAGCACCGCACCTTCACTCATGGACGTCATACAGGCACTGTAAGCGGCGTCACCCAGCGTGCGGACGCGGCGGTCGCACACCCTGCGCGACCACAACACCCCGCCGTTTCCCGGAAACCCGCGCGCTGCCCGCGCTATTCACCCCGGTCGCTCTCCGTATCGCTTCCGTAGTTCTGCGTACGGCTCTGCGTACGGCTCTGCGTACGTTCTCCGCAGACTTCGGGACATTGCCTCGCTCATGTTCTTGCGGGCCTTGCCATGGGCTTGCCGCGCAGGTTTCGATGGGCCTTACGCCAAGCCTTCCGGGGGCGAATTCCCAATTCCTTGCGCGTACAGCTTCCCGTATTCTTCTGCCCGCTTTTCCGCACCTCAAACGCCAAGATTTTGCTAGTGGCAAGTTCCGTAATTCGGACGGATCTCGTAGGCGTTACGGAGCTGTGACCGACTACACAACGTGTCCGTTTCGCCCCGAACATCCAGGTCAAATCAGGGCATCCCGCGGTGGCATCGCGCGTCCGGGCGCCCCCGCGCGATAACACATCTTCGCCGCTTACGTAACCCCTGCCCGCGATGCAATTTCGCTTTTCCCTGGGTAAATTTAATTTCTATGACCGCCGCACAAGCAGACCATGCAGGTGCCCGAAGCGATATCAGAGAATTTCCGGAGGGCTTCAAGCTCGACACCCCACGCGTGGAGGACGGAGCCGCGATCTGGCGTATCGCCCGCGACTCGAAGGCACTGGACCTCAACTCCTCCTACAGCTACCTCCTGTGGTGTCGCGACTTCGCCGCCACCTCCGTAGTCGCCCGCGACACGGAGGGCGAGCCGGCCGCCTTCGTCACCGGATACATCCGCCCCGAGTGCCCGGACACGCTCGTCGTCTGGCAGGTTGCCGTCGACGACGCGCACCGTGGCCAGGGGCTGGCGGCCGCACTCCTGGACGGGCTCACCGCCCGTGCCGTGGACGAGCTGGGCGCGCGTTTCGTCGAGACCACCATCACCCCGGACAACGCCGCATCCAACCGGTTGTTCGCGTCCTTCGCCGAGCGGCACTCAGTGCCCCTCAAGCGCGAGGTGCTCTTCGACGCAGGGCTGTTCCCGGAGCAGGGCCACGAGCCGGAGGTGCTGCACCTCATCGGCCCGTTCGAGCCACCAGCCCGCCCGGAGCACTGACGCTCCCAGGGCCGCACGGCCACCGCGCCGCAGCGGCCATGCGGGACCCGGCACCACACCCGTGACACCGCCGGCAACCGCCCAGCCCCCAAAGACTTCCTGATCCTTTTCGCCACTCATCTCCCAGGAGCATGCTGTGACCATCACCCAGCCCGATCTGAGCGTCTTCGAGACCGTGGAGTCCGAGGTCCGCAGCTACTGCCGCAGCTGGCCCACGGTCTTCGACCGCGCGCAGGGCAGCCGCATGACCGACGAGGACGGCCACACCTACCTCGACTTCTTCGCCGGGGCCGGGTCGCTCAACTACGGCCACAACAACCCGACGCTCAAACGCGCCCTGATCGACTACATCGAGCGGGACGGCGTCACCCACGGCCTGGACATGTCCACCACGGCCAAGCGGGCGTTCCTGGAGTCGTTCCAGAACATCATCCTGCGGCCGCGTGACCTGCCCTACAAGGTCATGTTCCCGGGCCCGACGGGCGCCAACTCGGTCGAGGCCGCGCTCAAGCTGGCCCGTAAGGTCAAGGGCCGCGAGTCGATCGTGTCCTTCACCAACGCCTTCCACGGCATGTCGCTGGGCGCGCTCGCCGTCACCGGTAACTCCATGAAGCGGGCCGGTGCCGGTATCCCGCTGGTGCACGGCACCCCGATGCCGTTCGACAACTACCTCGAGGGCACCTACCCGGACTTCCTGTGGTTCGAGCGGCTGCTGGAGGACCAGGGCTCCGGCCTCAACACCCCCGCCGCCGTGATCGTCGAAACGGTCCAGGGCGAGGGCGGCATCAACGTCGCCCGTCCCGAGTGGCTGCGCGCGCTCGCCGACCTGTGCGAGCGCTGGGACATGCTGCTCATCGTCGACGACATCCAGATGGGTTGCGGCCGTACGGGTGCCTTCTTCTCCTTCGAGGAGGCGGGCATCGTGCCGGACATCGTCACCGTCTCGAAGTCCATCAGCGGCTACGGCCTGCCGCTCGCGCTCACCCTGTTCAAGCCTGAGCTGGACATCTGGGAGCCGGGCGAGCACAACGGCACCTTCCGCGGCAACAACCCGGCGTTCGTCACCGCCGCCGCCGCGCTGGACACCTACTGGGCCGACGGCCAGATGGAGAAGCAGACTCTCGCCCGCGGTGAGATCGTCGAAGCACACCTGAAGGCCATCGTCGAGGAGCACCCGCAGGCCATCGCCGAGTACCGCGGCCGCGGTCTGGTGTGGGGCCTGGAGTGCATCGACAAGCCGCTGGCCAACAAGATCGCCAAGCGCGCCTACGAGCTGGGTCTGCTGATCGAGACCTCCGGCCCGGAAAGCGAGGTCGTCAAGCTGCTGCCCGCACTGACGACCACACCCGAGGAGCTGGACGAGGGCCTGCGCGTCCTCGCCCGCGCGGTCCGCGACTGCGCCTGACCACTCCAGAGCTCCTTACCGTTCCACAGAAAGGCACCGAGTCACCGTGATCGTCCGATCCTTCAAGGACATCGAAGGCACCGACCGCCACGTCAAGGCCAAGTCCGGCACCTGGGAGAGCAAGCGCATCGTGCTCGCCAAGGAGCGCGTCGGCTTCTCGCTGCACGAGACCACCCTGTACGCCGGTACGGAGACGTCGATGTGGTACGCGAACCACATCGAAGCCGTACTCTGCGTAGAGGGCGAGGCCGAGCTCACGAACGACGAGAACGGCGAGAAGCACCTCATCACGCCGGGCACGATGTACCTCCTCGACGGGCACGAGAAGCACACCATGCGGATCAAGAAGGACTTCCGCTGCGTCTGCGTCTTCAACCCGCCGGTCACCGGCCGCGAGGACCACGACGAGAACGGGGTCTACCCGCTGCTCACCGAGCCCGAGTCGGAGCCCGAGACGGTCTGAGGCGTCGGCATCGCCCGCCTCCCCCGTCCGGCAGCTGAGGAAGGCACGCCCACACGCACGAAAGTAAGAGCCCGTACGAGAGGAGAGGAAGGCAACACCATGACCACCGCACCCGAGCGCACCGCCGACCTGTACCCGACCCGTGGGACCGCTGAGGTCATCACCCCGCGGAAGGACCCGGTGGTGTGGTCGCAGCCCGGAACGGCCGGCCCGTTCGCGCCGTCCGAGCTGAGCGACTTCGAACGCGACGGCTTTTTCGCCATCGGGGAACTGCTCACGGCGGAAGAAGTCGCGGTGTACCGCGCCGAACTGGACCGTCTCGTCCTCGACCCGACGATGCGCGCCGACCCGCGCTCCATCGTCGAGCCGAAGTCGCAGGACGTACGGACGGTGTTCGAGGTGCACAAGATCAGCGAGGTGTTCGCCAAGCTGGTCGCCGACCCGCGTGTGGTCGGGCGTGCCCGGCAGATCCTCGGCTCGGACGTCTATGTCCACCAGTCGCGGATCAATGTGAAGCCCGGGTTCGGTGCCTCTGGCTTCTACTGGCACTCGGACTTCGAGACCTGGCACGCCGAGGACGGTCTGCCGAACATGCGCACCGTGTCGGTCTCGATCGCGCTGACGCAGAACTACGACACCAACGGCGGCTTGATGATCATGCCCGGCTCGCACCAGCACTTCGTGGGCTGTGAGGGCGCGACGCCGAAGGACAACTACAAGCGGTCGCTCCAGATGCAGGACGCGGGCATCCCGTCGGACGAGGTGCTGACGAAGATGGCGGACAAGCACAGCATCCGGCTCTTCACCGGCCAGGCCGGCTCGGCGACCTGGTTCGACTGCAATGCGATGCACGGTTCGGGTGACAACATCACGCCGTACCCGCGCAGCAATGTCTTCATCGTCTTCAACAGCGTGGACAACGAAGCGGTGGAGCCGTTCGCGGCGCCGGTCCGGCGCCCGGAGTACATCGGAGCCCGGGACTTCACGCCGGTGAAGTAGTCACGGCGAAGCACGGGTGGCGCGGCTGCCGCACAGCAGGGTCTGTGCGGCGGCCGCGCTGTGGTGTGACCGGCGGCCGGACGGGCGGGCGGCTGGACGGGCGGGTCGCTCGTACGGGCCGCCCCGCCCCTCCGGCCGGTGGTTCCTCAGGCGTCCAGCGCCGGGTAGTCGAGGTAGCCGGTGTCGTCGCCGCCGTAGAAGCCCGCCCGGTCCGGGGTGTTGAAGGGGCCGCCGCGCGCGAGCCGCCGGGGCAGGTCGGGGTTGGCGAGGAACTGCCGGCCGAAGGCCAGCAGATCGGCCGTACCGTCCTCGATCAGCGGCAGGTCCTCAAGGCCGGCGGGGCGCCCGCCGTCGGCCGGATTGAGCAGGAAGGTGCCGGTGAAGTGCCCCCGCAGCCGGGCGATCAGCTCGTGGTCGGGGACGTCGCACAAGTGCAGGTAGGCAAGCCCGATGGGTTCGACGGCCTGGAGCAGCGCGGTGTAGAGCGGCTCGGGGGCGGGCTCCTCGATGCCGTTGAAGGGGTTGCCCGGGGAGAGCCGCAGGCCGGTGCGGTGCGCGCCGACCGCGTCGGCCACCGCCCGGGTGACCTCGACCGCGAACCGGATCCGGCCCTCGGTCGAGCCGCCCCAGTCGTCGGTGCGCAGATTGCTGTTGGGGGCCAGGAACTGGTGGACGAGGTAGCCGTTGGCGCCGTGGATCTCCACCCCGTCGAAGCCCGCCTCGACGGCGTTGCGGGCGGCGGCCGCGAACTCCGCCACGGTCGTGCGGATTTCGGCGTCGGTGAGCTCGTGCGGGGTGACGCAGTCCGCCATGCCGTCCTCGGTGAAGACCTGGCAGGCCGCGGCCACCGGGGACGGGCCGACCGGTATCAGCCCGTCCGGCAGCAGCACCGGGTGGCCGATCCGGCCGCCGTGCCACAGCTGCGCGAAGATCCGGCCACCGGCGGCGTGCACCGCGTCGGTCACCCGGCGCCAGCCCGCGATCTGCTCGGACGTGTGCAGGCCGGGGGTGAAGGGGTAGCCCTGGCCCACCACGCAGGTCTGGCTGGCCTCGGTGATGATCAGCCCGGCCGAGGCGCGCTGGGTGTAGTACGTGACCATCGAGTCGGTCGGCACCCCGCCGCCCTCGGTTGCCCGGTTGCGCGTCATGGGGGCCATGACGATGCGGTTGGCGAGCGGGGTACCGGCGAGGTCTACGGGGTCGAACGCGGTGGTCACTGAGGGCCTCTCAACTACATCTCGGGAAATGGTCGTTGCCCATTACATCAGTTGCCTCGACGCCCCGCGCCCCGCCCCGCATTCCCCGCCTCCGCCCGGTATTCGACAGGCCCTAGCCCAGCAGGTCCAGCAGCCGGTCCACGTCGTCCGTCGAGTTGTAGAGGTGGAAGGCCGCGCGGAGCAGCCCGCCGCGCACCGAGATCCGCACGCCCGCCTCGGTCAGCCGGTGCTCCGCGTCCGCGACCCCGGGGGTGGAGACGATCGCCGAGCCGGGCGCGGGGCGGGGTGTCAGACCGCGCTCGGCCAGCCCCGCGCGATAGTGGTCGGCGAGCGCGGTGTTGTGGGCGTGGACGGTCTCCACGCCCAGCTCCCCGAGGAGGCCGAGGGACTGCTCGGCGCCCACGTAGGAGTAGTGGGCGTGTGGTTCGTCGAAGCGGCGGGCGGTGGCCGCCGGCTGGATCAGCCCGTAGTTGGACTCGCCGATGTCCTCCCCGGCGACCCAGCCCGCATGGAGTGCGGCCGGCCACTCCTCGCCCCGCCCGTACTCCCCGCCGAAGGCCATGAAGGTCGTCCCGCGCGGGCACAGCAGCCACTTGAAGGCCCCGGCGACGACGAAGTCGAAGTCGGCGGCGCGCAGCGGCAGCCAGCCGGCGGCCTGGGTGATGTCGAGGTAGGTGCGCGCCCCGTGGGCCGCCGCGGCCTCGCGGACCGCCGCCATATCGGCGATCCGGCCGTCCAGTGACTGCACGGCGCTGAAGGCGACCAGCGCGGTGCCGGGGCGCACCGCATCGGCGAGCGCCTCCAGCGGCACGGTGCGCAGCTTGATCCCCGGGTGGGCGGCGAGCGGATTGACCAGGGAGCTGAAGTCGCCCTCAGGAGCGAGCACTTCGGCGCCCGCCGGGAGCGAGGCGGCGACGAAAGCGGACTGCACCGCGACCGAGCTGCCGACGGCGACCCGTTCGGCGGGGACGTCCAGCAGCCGGGCGAAGGCGGCACGGGAGGCCGTGGCGGCAGCGAGGTAGTCGCGGCCCATCGTGCCGTGGGAGGCGGACTCCTCGATGGCCGCGCGCAGGGCGTCGGCGCTGCGCCGTGGAAGGAGTCCGCTGGAGGCGGAGTTCAGATAGGTCGTCTCGGGCGCGAATTCGGCCCCGCCGAGTGGCTCACGTCGATACATGCCCCCACTGTGCTCGGCGACCGGCCCCGCGTCCATGGCGAATCTGCTGGGCCGGGCCGCAATCGTTCCTTATCGGCGCAGGTCACGTGGGGTGCCGGCAGGGCCGGCCCGGGCTCACTTCCCGGGCACGGCGCAGCCGTCGTCCCCGCACACCGCGGCCTCGCCGGCCGCCGGGATCGGCACCACACCGTCGGCGTGCGCGCGCTCCAGGGCCTGCCGGAAGACCTCGGCGGGCTGGCCGCCGGAGATGCCGTAGCGGCGGTCGATGACGAAGAACGGCACACCGGTGGCGCCCAGCTCCGCGGCCTCGCGCTCGTCGGCGCGCACCTCCTGTGCGTACGCCTCAGGGTCGGCGAGCACCCGGTCGGCCTCCTCGGCGGGCAGCCCCGCGCCGACGGCGGTCCCGCGGAGCACGGCGGGGTCGCCGAGCGTCCTGGCCTCGGCGAAGTTGGCACGGTAGAAGGCGTCGAGCAGGGCGTCCTGGACGCCGTGCGCCCGCGCGGCGTGCAGCAGCCGGTGCAGGTCGAAGGTGTTGCCGTGGATCCGGTCGGAGCGGTAGTCCAGCCCCTCCCCCGCCGCCGCATCGGCCACCCTGGCCTCCATCGCCTCGGCCTGCTCGCGGCTCACCCCGTACTTCGTGGCGAGCATGTCGAGCACCGGGATGTCGGTGGCGGCCGGCGCCTTCGGGTCCAGCTCGAAGGAGCGGTGCACCACCTCGACACCGTCGCGGTGCGCGAAGGCGGCGAGCCCGGCCTCGAAGCGGGCCTTGCCGATGTAGCACCAGGGGCAGGCGATGTCGGACCAGATTTCGACGCGCATGAGCTGACTTTCCTCGTCGTGAAGGTGTCCCGGTGCAACCTCGGGTGACGGCGGGCTATTCCCCTCGAACGCCACGGACGAGGAGCGTGCCGATGCGCCGCTTCCCCTCAGCCGGGGCCGGGAGCACCGCGGCCACCGGGGTGGGTTGCAGCTCTGGCAGCGAAAGGGAGACCGCTGCGCCGGCCGCGCCCCCGGGTGCCCCCGCATTGCGTCCGGCCATGTGCTCCGCCTCTCCCTGGCCCCGCCCTGGCCCAGTACAGCACCCCGCCCGAGTGACCCGGCAACTCAGGATGGCGGGCTGTCCGGTGGGTACGGTCCGGGCATGACCTCGTCACAGGGATTTCTCGGCTTCTGGGAGACGACCGGGTCCGCCAAGACCTTCACCCATCCACTCGATCCGGCGCTGCTGGATGCCTACGTACCGCGGGGCGCGCGGGTTCTGGACTACGGCTGCGGCTACGGGCGGCTGACCGCCGAGCTGGCCGGGCTCGGGTACGGCGCGGTGCGCGGGGTGGATGTCTCGGCGGCGCTGATCGCGCGGGGGCGGCGGGAGCATCCGGGGCTGGAGCTGATGCGGTGCCCCGGGTTGCCGCTGCCGTTCGAGGACGGCGCCTTCGACGCGGCGCTGTTGTTCGCGGTGCTCACCTGCGTTCCCGGGGACGCGGACCAGACGGCGATCGTCGGGGAGCTGGGCCGGCTGGTGCGGCCCGGCGGGGTGCTGTATCTGAGCGATGTGCCGTTGCAGAACGATGCGCTCAACCGCGAGCGGTATGCGCGGTTCGCGGAGCGCTACGGGACGTACGGGGTGTTCGAGACGCCCGATGGCGGGGTGTTCCGGCACCATCCGCCGGAGCGGCTGCGGGGGCTGCTGCGGGAGGCGGGCTTCTCGGTGCAAAAGGAACGGGTCGGTGTGGTGGGCACGCTGGACGGGCGGACCGCGGAGCGGCTTCAGCTCATCGCCCGCAGGGAGCCGGCGGCGCCTCAGCCGCCGCCAGGTCCAGCGTCAGGGTGAGGTGGGTGGCGTCGGGGGCGGGACGGCGTTCCGGGTCGGGGCGCCAGCCCAGGGCGTCGTAGAAGGCACGGGCGCGGTGGTTGTGCCAGCGGACGTCGAGGACCGCCCGGGAGAAACCGGCCGTGCGCCAGGCCCGCAGACAGGCGGTGTGCAGGGCGCTGCCGATGCCGGTGCCCCAGTGGTGGGGGTCGACATGGAGCTGGTGGAGCGTGACGGCCGGCCGGCGGTGCCCGGCACGGCTCCGGTACGAGGCCGCGCCGACGACCGTGCCGTGCCGTGCGGCGCAGAGCGCGGGGGTGTCGTCCCGCTCCAGGACGCGCGACCAGGCCTCGTGCTCGCGGGCGTGCTCGGCCGGGACGTCGAAGGGCGTGTCCGGGAACCGCGCACGGTGCGAGGCGGCACGGGCGCCGGTGTGCAGGGCGGCGATCGCCGCCAGGTCCGCGCGGGTTGCCGCACGGACCTGGACGGCGGCGTCGTGGGTGGTGGGGTGCACAGGTGCTAGGCGCCCTCGGGCCGGCCGTCGACCCGGCGTGGCAGGCCGAGCGGGTTGTCCTCGCGCAGCTCGGGCGGCAGCAGCGCGGGCGGGGTGTCCTGGTAGGCGACCGGGCGCAGCCAGCGTTCGACGGCGGTGCCGCCGACGGAGGTGGAGGTGGACGTCGTGGCCGGGTAGGGGCCGCCGTGGTGCTGGGCGGGGGCGACCGCGACACCGGTCGGCCAGCCGTTGACGACCACCCGTCCGGCGAGCGGGGTGACCTCGGCCAGCAGCCGGGCGCCTCGGCCGTCCTCGTCGGTACCGGCGCCCTCCGCGGCACCGAGGTGCAGGGTCGCGGAGAGGTTGCCGGGCAGCCGGGCGAGGACGGCGCCGATCTCGGCCTCGTCGGTGTAGCGGGCGACGACGGTGACCGGGCCGAAGCACTCCTCCAGCAGGAGGTCGTGCGGCCCTTCGGCGGCGAGGCGGGCGGCGGGGACGGCGAGGAAGCCGGCGCTGACGGTGTGCTCGCTGCCCGCGCCCGGCGTCACCGGCGCCTCGACGTCGGGGAGGGCGGCGCGGGTACGGACCCCGTCGAGGAACGCCTCCCGCATCCGGTGGTCGAGCAGCACCCCGGCCTCGGTGTCGCTGACCGCGTCGGTCAGCGACTTCAGCAGCCGGTCGCCGCCGGCGCCCGCGGGCGCCAGGACCAGGCCCGGCTTGACGCAGAACTGGCCGACGCCGAGCGTCATCGCACCGCCCAGTCCGGCGCCGATCTGCTCGGCGCGCTCCCCGGCCGCGGCCTCGGTGACCACGACGGGGTTGAGGCTGCCCAGCTCGCCGTGGAAGGGGATGGGGTGCGGGCGGGCCGCGGCCGCGTCGTACAGGGCGCGGCCGCCGCGCACCGAGCCGGTGAACCCGGCCGCGGTGATCAGTGGGTGGCGCACCAGGTCGATACCGGCCTGGAAGCCGTGGACCAGGCTCAGCACGCCCTCCGGCAGGCCGACCTCGGCGGCGGCACGACGCAGCAGTGCGGCGCACAGCTCGGAGGTGGCCGGGTGGTCCGGGTGTGCCTTGACCACGACGGGGCAGCCGGCCGCGAGGGCGCTGGCGGTGTCGCCGCCCGGCACCGAGAAGGCGAGCGGGAAGTTGCTGGCGGAGTAGACCGCGACGGGGCCCAGCGGGATCTTGTAACGGCGCAGGTCGGGGCGGGGCGGAGCGAGGCCGGGGTCGGCGTGGTCGATCCGCACGTCGAGGAACGCGCCCTCCTGCACGAGGTCGGCGAAGGCCCGCAACTGGTAGGTGGTGCGGCCGAGTTCGCCGGTGAGCCGGCCGGGACCGAGCGCGGTCTCGGCGTCGGCGGCCTCGATGACCGCCTCGCCCGCCTCGTCGAGCAGATCGGCGGCGCGGCGCAACAGGGCGGTGCGTACGGCACGGTCGGCGAGCGTGCCGCGGGCGGCGTGTGCCGCGCGGACCACGGTGTCCACCTCGTCGGCTGTGGCCTCCACCGCAACCTGTTCCCGCTGCTTCCCGGTTCGGGGGTCGACACTCCAGACTGGTGCTGCTGCCACCGTGCATTCCTTCCGGGCGATGCCTGCCGGGTCGTTCCGAGTCCTGCCGCACCTCGGAGCGCGTTCGATATGCTGAACGTTGTCCCAGATAGTGAACAACTGGGACTCTATGGCTGTCCGAACAGAGGGGTCAAGGGCGATGTCAGCTGCCGAGACCGGTGGATCTCAGGTCAAGTCCGCGGTGCGGACGGTGGAATTGCTCGAGTACTTCGCGGGCCGTCCCGGTATGCACAGTCTGGCCTCCGTCCAGGAAGCGGTCGGCTACCCGAAATCCAGCCTCTACATGCTGCTGCGCACCCTGGTCGACCTGGGCTGGGTCGAGACCGACGCCACGGGCACCCGCTACGGTATCGGCGTCCGCGCGCTCCTGGTCGGCACGTCCTACATCGACGGCGACGAGGTGGTGGCCGCGGCCCGGCCGACGCTGGACCGGCTCTCCGACGACACCACCGAGACCATCCACCTCGCCCGTCTGGACGGCACCAACGTCGTCTACCTCGCCACCCGCCAGTCGCAGCACTATCTGCGGCCCTTCACCCGCGTCGGCCGGCGGCTGCCCGCGCACTCCACCTCGCTGGGCAAGGCGCTGCTCGCCACGTACACCGACGACCAGGTGCGGGCGATGCTGCCGCCGACCCTCACGCAGCTGACCGAGCACACCCTCACCGACCGCGAGCAGCTCATCGAGGAGCTGCATGCGGTGCGCGAGCAGGGTTATGCGGTCGACCGCGAGGAGAACACCCTGGGCCTGCGCTGCTTCGGCGTCGCGATCCCTTATCGCACCCCGGCACGGGACGCGATCAGCTGCTCGGTGCCGGTGGCCCGGCTGACCCCGGCCCATGAGCAGATGATCAAGGACACCCTCTTCGACGCCCGCGACCGGCTGACGCTGGCCACCCGGCGACTGTGAGACACCTCCGCCGGTCCGGCTGAGTGTCCCCCCGTCGGTCCGGCTGAGCGTCCCCTCCCCCGTACGGCGGAGGGGGATCGTCGCCGGGGCCGAGGCGCGCAGGGACGGCCGCCGGAAGGCTGGCCGCCATGAGCCAGCAGACCGGCCCTCCCGCCACACTGACCGCCACCGCAACCGCAACCGCAACCGCAACCGACCCGAAGCTGCCCACACCGCTGATGAGCCTCACTTACGCTGCCCAGATGATCGTCGGGACGATGGTGGTCGCGGCCGGGACCGGGGCCGGGGCCGGGGCGCATTTCTTCGCCGAATTCTTCGCCGAACGCGAGGCCGTCAGGTGCGACTGACGGGCCGGCGCTGGGTCCATCTGGTGCTGGGCGGCGCGCTGTTGATGCCGTTCTTCCTGCTGGCATCGGTGGCTCTCCCGTTCTTCGCGGACGGTGCCGATCCGCTGCGCCAAGTGGGCTGGCAGTTCGTCGCGTTCGGCTGTGCGCTGCCACCGGCCGCCCTGGCCGCACTGCTCTTCCCGCTGCTGCGGCCGCTGGAGGTGGCCGCCGTGCGGTCGCTGTGCGGAGTGCCCGCGGAGCGGCTGGCCGAGGGACCCGCCGTCTCGTGGGCGGCCCGGCGGCGTACGGCACTGTGGTTCGTGGCGCACCTGCTGGCCGGGGGGATCGTCAGCGGGATGACGCTGTCCGCGCCGCCGGCCGCGGTCCTGCTGCTGTTGCTGCCGTTCTCCGACTCGTTGCGGCACACCGCGCCGGGGTGGCCGAACGCCTTCCACGGCGTACTGGGGCCGCTCGCCGGGCTCGCGCTGCTGGCCCTGGTGACCGGCACCGCCTGGGGGGCCGGTGCCCTGCTGGGCCGCTGGGCCCCGGTGCTGCTGGGGCCGACACCCGCCGACCGGCTGGCCGCCGCCGAACGCCGGGCGGCCGATCTGGCGTCCCGCAACCGCCTGGCCCGCGAACTGCACGATGCCGTCGGACATGCGCTGAGCGCGGTCACCCTCCAGGCGAGCGCGGCCCGCCGGGTCCTGGACGCGGACCCGGAGTTCGCCCGCCAGGCACTCGCCGCCATCGAGGAGACCACCCGCGAGGCGGTCGCCGAACTGGACACCGTACTGGGCCTGTTGCGCGAGGAGGACGGCGCCGATCCGGCCGCGCCCGCACCGACCCTGGACGGCCTGGAGGCCCTGCTCGGCCGGACCCGGGCGGCGGGCGTGGCGGTGGAGGCGACGGTCGAGGGGCCGTGCGCGACGCTGGCGCCGGTGGTCTCGCGGGAGGCCTACCGGATCGTGCAGGAAGGCCTCAGCAACGCCCTGCGGCATGCCGGGCCGGTGCCGGTCCGGCTCCATCTCCAGGTGGAAGAAGGGGAGTTGACGATCCGGCTGGAGAATCCGGTGACCGGTACGGCGGGCGGCTCCCCCGCGGCGGCGGCCCGTTCGGGCGGGGGCCGCGGGCTGCGGGGGATCGCCGAACGGGCACGGCTGCTGGGCGGCGAGGCGACGGCCGCGGCCGATGACGGCGTGTGGCGGCTGACGGTCCGGTTGCCGCCCGGGGGAACGACGGCGCGATGAGGGGGGCGACGAGCACTGCGATGAGCGCGGCGGAGAGCGCGGCGATGAGCACGGCGATGAGCGCGGCGATGAGCGCGGCGACGGGTGGCACAGGACGGAAACCCGGGACAGGGTGACAGGTGACAGGGTGACCCGAGACCGGGTGAACGGGGGCAGGGTGAGCGGGGACAGGGTGAGCGGAGACCGGGTGAGCGGAGACCGGGTGAGCGGGGGCATGACCACGAAGCAGGACGACGAGCACCGGACCCACGACGGGGAGGCCCCGCGCTCCCTGCGCATCGTGCTCGCCGACGACGAACGGATGGTACGCACCGCGCTGCGCGTGATCCTGGGCGCCGAGGCGGACATGGAGGTCGTCGGCGAGGCGTCGACCGGGGCCGAGGCGGTGCCGCTGATCCGTGAACTGCGCCCGGACATCGTGCTGATGGACGTCCGGATGCCGGAGATCGACGGGATCCGCGCGACCGAGCAGGTGCTCGCCGGGATGGACGAGCCGCCGCGCATCATCGTGGTGACGACCTTCGAGAACGATGCCTACGTCTATGACGCGCTGCGGGCCGGCGCCAGCGGGTTCCTGCTCAAGCGGTCCGGCGCGGAGGACCTGATCCAGGCCGTACGACTGGTGGCGCGCAGCGACTCGCTGCTGTTCCCGGCGGCGGTGCGCCGGCTGGCCGCCCGGCACGCCGGGGAGCGGGCCGCGGCGGACGCGGCCCGGAGCCTGCGGGCCCGGCTGTCCGAACGGGAGCGTGCGGTACTGCGGCTGATGACGGCCGGGCTGACCAACGCCGAGATCGCGGAGCGGCTGGGGGTGGGTCCGGCCACGGTCAAGACGCATGTGGCGGGGGTGCTGGCCAAGCTCGGGGTGCGGGACCGTACCCAGGCGGTGATCGCCGCGTACGAGTGCGGGTTCGTCCGGCCGGGGTGAGCGCCGGGGAGCGCCGGGGAGCGCCGGGGCGGTTCCGTACACGGGGCGGTCCCGTACGGGGTGACCCGTACGGGGCCGCCGGGCCCCCGGGTTCCGGTCTGCCCGTCGGGGCGGGTCAGCAGGCGGTCCGCTTCCCGGAGTTGTCCCCGATCTCGCGCAGCGCGTCCCCTACGGCCGCCAGATCGCGGTCGCTCGCCAGGCCCGCGTGGTAGAGCCGCAGTTCCGTCGCGCCCAGCGCGGCGGCGTGCGCGGCGTCGGCGGCGAGGGTGCCGGGGCTGCCGCCCAGGCCGGACACCACGGTGAAATTGGCAGCGATCGTCGAGGCGGAGGTCCCGGCGGTCGCGGCGCCCTCGGCCGTCGCGGCGCCCCCAGCCGTCACGGAGGCCCCGGCCGTCGGGGAGCCCCCGGCCGTCACGGAGGCCCCGGCGGTCGTGGAGGCCCCAGCGGTCGCGGCGCCCCCAGCCGTCACGGAGGCCCCGGCCGTCACCGCGCCCGCGCCCCCGGCCGTCACGGAGCCCCCCGCCCGGCGGTCGGCAACCCCGCCCCGGCGGTCGGCACCCCCAGCCCGGCGGTCGGCGAACGGGCCGAGTACGTCCGCGCGGGCGGCGGCGTCGCCGGTGCACGGCAGCACCACTCCGTCGGCGTGCGCCAGTACGTCCGCCGGGTCGACACCGACGTTGGCGCCACAGCGGTGTGCGGCGGGGTCGGCGTGCAGCAGCACCCGGAACCTGCCCTCCGCGGCGTCCCGTACCGCACGGACCGCCGCGCGCTGCAACGTTCGGGCGGCCCCGTCCCGCCAGCTGCGCAGCAGCCCCGCGAGCTCCGCGCCGAGCAGCTCCTCGACCGCGGCCCACTCCCCCTCCCGGCCCCCCTGCCCCTCCCGGCCCCCCGTTCCGGCCCGGCCGGCGGACCACTGCGGCTCCAGGGCCCGCACCACGGCGGCCCGTACCTCCTGTGCGGGCATGCCCAGTCGGGCGTACCCCGCGGCGCACACCGTGCAGAAGCACACCGACATCAGATACTGCGCGGCGCCGGTCAGCGGCACTCCGCCGGTCTTGTCGTGGGCGTGCAGATGGGCCAGTCCGTACCAGCCGCAGGACTCCAGCTCGGTGCCCAGAGCGCCGGGCCGTACGGCCGCCTCGGCCGCCAGGTCGACGAGGTACTCGCGCACCTCGGGCCGGGCGATGCACGGCGCCCACGGGTACGGGTCGTCGTAGGCGTTGTGTACGACGGCGTCCGGATGCTCCGCGCCCAGGTGGGAGTTGTGCGCCAGGACGACCCAGGTGTGCACCTCCAGACCGGCGCCGGCCAGCGCCCGCGCGGCCGCGCCGAACGGGTCCGGTCCGGCCGTCCAGTCCTGGGTGGCGGGGCGCAGCGCCCGGCCGGCCCAGCGGGCGGGGTCCGGTGGATACAGGACGGCGGCGTGCCGGGCGGTGACGATGCGGTGGCGGGGGTGGCGCGGGGTGAGGGCGCGGGTGGAGTGATAGGCGGAGGCCAGGGTGACCTGCTGGATGCCGAGGCCGGCGAGGCGGTCCGCGGCGGCCGGGTCGCCGACCACGTCCCAGGGGTAGAGGAACGCGGCGGTGCGCATCAGACGCCGGTCCCCGGCCCGTCCGCGACCAGAGCCAGGCCCTGTTCGATCAGCCCGGCCAGCTCCTCGACGTGCGCGGGGGCCGGTTCACTGAGCGGCGGCCGGACCTCGCCGACCTCCAGGCCGCGCAGCCGTACGCCCGCCTTGACCAGCGAAACGGCATAGCCGCGGCCCTGGTTGCGCAGTTCGACCAGCGGCCGGTAGAAGCCGTCCGTCAGCCGCTGGACGGTGTGGTCGTCGCCGCGGCTCAGCGCCCGGTGGAAGGCGAGGGCGATCTCGGGGGCGAAGGCGAAGACGGCGGAGGAGTAGAGGCGGACGCCCAGGCCCAGGTAGGCGGGGCCGGTGAGTTCGGCGGTGGGCAGCCCGTTGAAGTAGAGGAAGTCCTCGTCGGGGGACTCGGTGCGGACGGTGCTGATGATGCGCTGGAGCAGATCCAGGTCGCCCACGCCGTCCTTGAGGCCGATGATGCCCTCGGTCCGGGCCAGGGCGGCGACGGTGGCCGGTGTGAAGACGGCGTTGTCACGCTGGTAGACGATGACGGGGAGCGGGGAGGCGGCGGCGAGTTCGGTGTAGTGCCGCAGCAGTCCCTGCTGGTCGGCGACGACGAGGTAGGGCGGCAGGGCGAGCAGGCCGTCGGCGCCCGCGTCGTGGGCGAGACGGGCGAACCGGGCGGCGAGCGCGGTGCCGTAGCCCGCACCGGCGACGACCGGCACCCGGCCATCGGCCTCCTCGACCGCGGCCGCGACGCAGTCGGTGAACTCCTCGGGGGTGAGCGCATGGAATTCGCCGGTGCCGCAGCAGGCGAAGACGGCGGCCGCGCCCGCGTCGATGCCGGCGCGTACATGGGCGCGGAAGGCCGCCAGGTCCAGGGTGCCGTCCGGCGCGAACGCAGTCACGGGGAAGAACAGCAGTCCATCGAGGCGGTCGGCGAGCGGAGATTCTGGGGTCACGGGCTCTCCCTGGCATGCATGTGCATGTCTCTGATCAGCGTCCACGTTTCTGAACATGGCCACGCTAGAGTAGCCGTCCTGGACCGGTCAAGGGTCCACAACTGCCGTGCCGCAAGCGGATTTACCGGGCCCGTCAAGCGCCTTGACCGGCCAAGATCCGTCTCTCTCGCGTGTCCACACATATGAATGCTCCGCGCATACAGCCTTGGAGTTCAGCCGGAGGAGTAACCGCCCATGACCGCACCCCGCACCGTCCTGCTCACCGGCGCCGCCGGCGGACTCGGCACCCTGATGCGCGAACTGCTGCCGCCCTACGGGTACCGGCTGCGCCTCTTCGACCAGCGACCCGTCGACACCACGGCGGGCGAACCGGACGCGATCACCGCCGAGCTGGCCGACACGGAGGCGCTGCGCGCGGCGGTGCGCGGGGTCGATGCGATCATCCATCTCGCCGGTATCTCCCTGGAGGCCGACTTCGCGCAGATCCTGCGCGCCAACATCGAGGGCACGTACCACCTGTACGAGGCGGCGCGCGAGGCAGGCGTCCGCCGGGTCGTCTTCGCCTCCTCCAACCACGCCGTCGGCTTCACCCCGCGTCCCCCGGACGGCTCCGGCGCCATCCCCGTCGGCACACCCCGCCGTCCCGACACCTACTACGGGCTGTCCAAGGGGTTCGGCGAGGATCTCGCCTCGCTGTACTGGGATCTGCACGGCATCGAGACCGTCTCGGTCCGCATCGGCTCCTGCTTCCCCGAGCCGGCCTCGGTCCGGATGCTGTCCATCTGGCTGAGCCCGGCCGACTGCGCACGGCTGCTGCACGCCGCGCTCACCGCGCCGGACGTAGGCCACACCGTCGTCTACGGCTCCTCCGCCAACACCCGCCTGTGGTGGGACCTGTCGACCGCCCGCGCCCTGGGGTACGAGCCTCAGGACGACTCCGAGCCGTATGCGGCAGCGCTGCTCGCCGCGCAGGGCGCACTGGACCCCGGCAACCCCGAACACGAGCATCTCGGCGGCGCCTTCTGCACCGACCCGCCCCGGTGGCCGCACTGACGGGACCGCCCTGGTGGCTGCCCCCGCGGCCGTAAGGGGCGTGGCTCCCGCCACGCCGCGGAACCCCCGCCGCCCGGCCGGCGTCCTGCTCTGTGTACCCACCTACCGCGCAGGAACGAGGAACGCATCATGGGCATCGTCAGCTGGCTCGTACTCGGGCTGATCGCGGGCATCATCGCGAAGGTCCTGCTGCCGGGACGGGACCCGGGCGGCATCGTCGGCACGACCCTGATCGGCATCGTGGGGTCCTTCATCGGCGGCTGGCTCTCCACCAAAATCCTGCACCGCCCGATCCCGAAGGACTTCGGCGAACCCTCCATGTGGGTCGCCTCCATCGCCGGCGCCCTGGTCCTGCTGATCGCCTACCGGCTGCTCTTCGGCAACTCCCGCGAACGCCGGTGACCGGGCCGGGCGGCCAAGAGGCCACAGGTAATGGAACCGCAAAGGCGAGCCGATCGTTGAGCCCGGCATGACCGCTATGACTCCTGGCTCGAACCTCCCGCTCAGCGCCGTGCGGGTGGCGGTGGACGTCACCGCCCCCGTGCGGCTGGACGTATCGGGCCTGCTGCTCGCCGCCAACGGCAAAGTGCGCTCCGACGACGACTTCGTGTTCTACAACCAGCCCAGCGGACCGGGCGTGACGCACTCCGCGGCGGCCGGAGGAGGTGGCGACACCATCACGGTGGACACCGCCGCGGTCCCCGACGGCATCGAGAAGATCGTGGTCACCGCGAGTCCGGACGCCCCCGGCGCGACCTTCGCCGGCACGGAACCGACCGGCACGGTCCGTAACGCCGACGACGGCAGCGTCATCGCCACCTTCACCCCGCCGCAGCTCGGCACCGAGACCGCGCTGGTGGTCGTCGAGATCTACCGCCGCAACGGCGCCTGGAAGGTCCGCGCGGTCGGCCAGGGCTACGCCAACGGCCTGGCGGGGATCGCCACCGACTTCGGCGTCAGCGTGGAGGAGCCGGCCGCCCCCGCCGCCGCCCCGCAGGCACCCCCCGCTCCCCCGGCCCCGCAGGCACCCCCCGCTCCCCCGGCCCCGCAGGCTCCCCCGGCCCCCGCCGGCCAGTGGGGACCGCCCGCCGGCGCACCGGCCCCGGTCGCCGCGCCGCCAGCACCGGCCGCACCGGCCGCGGCCGCCGCCCCGGCCCCCGGTTCCGGCAAGATCAACCTCGACAAGGGCCGTGTCAGCCTCCAGAAGAACCAGACCGTCTCGCTGGTCAAGGGCGGCGCTCCGCTGCTCAGCTCGGTCAAGATGGGCCTCGGCTGGGAGCCCGCCTTCCGCGGCAAGAGCATCGACCTGGACGCCTCGGTCATCGCCTACGGCCCGGACCGCAAGAAGGTCGACAACTGCTTCTTCGGCAAGCTGACGATCCTGGGCGGCGCGATCCAGCACTCCGGCGACAACCTCACCGGCGAGGGCGCCGGCGACGACGAGGCGATCACCGTCCACCTCGGCGGGCTGCCCCCGGAGGTGACGGGCCTGGTCTTCGTCGTGAACTCCTTCACCGGCCAGAAGTTCTCCGACGTCGCCAAGGCGTACTGCCGCCTGCTGGACGCCCAGAGCGGCGAGGAGCTGGTCCGCTTCGACCTCACCCACGCGGAGCCGCGCACGGGCGTGATGATGGCCAAGCTCATCCGCCAGTTCTCCGGCGAGTGGGAAATGACCGCGCTCGGCGAGTTCGTCGACTCCCGCACGGTACGCGGCATGGTCAAACCGGCCGCAAAGGCCCTGTGAGCCACTGACGCCCGCGTCCCTGACGGCCCCTCGGGCCCGTCAGGGGCGGGCCGTGGCCGCGCGGCGACGGGCCCCCACCCACGGATCGTCCCACCGCCGCCTCAGGTCCACGGTGTCCCGCAGCGCCGCCCCGCCGGACGGCCTGCCCTGGTGCGGGAACGGTCCAGGACCGAAAATTGTGTCGTCCGTATCCGTCGAGCTCCACTGCCTCTCCTCCCCCGTCCGCCCGCCCCCGCCGTTCCCCCTCTCCGCCACGCCCTTCAGCCCCGCCCCGGCACGGCCCAGCCCGTCGCGGCGCATCCCCCACGGCACGCACGAGGAGCGTTCGATGACGCAGCAGCCGCCGCCGGCCGGCCCCGCGGACCCCCCGGACGGCCCAGCGCCCCCGGACCTCCCCGACCGGGTGGTGAGGATCTACGGCGAGCTCGACCTCAGCACCGTCCCCGCCTTCGCCGGCGGCTTCATCAATTTCGGCTACTGGTCGGGCCTGCCCGGCCCCGCGGACCGGCTGCTGACCGAGTCCGACCGGGTGCGCAGCGAAGAGGATCTCTACCGTCTGGTGCTCGGCACCTTCGACCGGCCGCAGGGCCGCACCGCCCTGGACGTCGGCTGCGGGCGCGGGCTGGGCTGTGCGCTGGCGCTGCGGGAATTCGGCCTGGGGACGGTCATCGGGCTGGATGCGCACCCCGACCAGATCGCCCGTGCCCGGGAGGCGAACGCGGCGCTGCTCACCGCATCGGAGAAGAGCTCCGGGCGGCTGGAGTTCGTCCAGGGCGCGGCCCAGCGCATCCCGCTCCCCGACGGCGGTGTCGACTGCCTCTTCTCCGTCGAGGCGGCGCAGCACTTCCGCGATCTGGCCGGTTTCGCCCGGGAGGCGGCGCGGGTGCTGCGCCCCGGCGGCCGGCTGGCGCTGACGACCTTCTTCGCCCGCACGCGGTCGGCCGCCCGGGAGCTGCCCGCGCTGCTGCCCCCGTACGCCGACGGCCTGGACGTCCCGCATGTGGTGGACGAGGTCGCCGGGACGCTGACCGCGGCGGGTCTGCGCGAGGTCCGGGTGCAGTCGGTCGGCGACGGGGTCTGGGAGTACTACGACCGCTACATGGCCCAGCAGCCGGACCTCCGCGACGACTGGCCGCGCCGCTATCTGACGGCATATGAGACCGGGCTGCTGGACTACTACCTGCTGACGGCAGGAGCGGGCTGAGGCACCCGCCCCGCCGCCGGGGTACGGCTACTTCCGACGTCTACATCTGACGGCTATATCTGGCGGCTACTTCTGACGGCGCTGCCGCTTCCAGGGTCCGGTGATGGCCAGCATGATGCCGGGCTCCTGGATGTTGGCGAACAGCGTCCGCCCGTCCGGGGAGAACACCGGCCCGGTGAACTCGCTGAACTCCGGCTCGTCCGCGGTGCCGATGTTGAGCTCGTTGCGGGCGACCGGGTAGGTCCGTCCGTCGTCGGTGGCCCCGAAGAGGTGCTGTACGCCCTCGCCGTCCTCGGCGATGATCAGTCCGCCGTAGGGCGAGACGGTGATGTTGTCGGGGCCGTCCAGCGCACCGTCCTTCGACGGGTCCTGGTTGACGCCCAGCAGCACCTTCAGGGTCAGGGTCCGCCGCCGCGGGTCGTAGAACCAGACCTGCCCGTCGTGCTGGACCGGGCTCTCGTCCCGGGCGTACGAGGACACGACGTACGCGCCGCCGTCCGCCCACCACAGGCCCTCCAGCTTGCGGGCGCGGGTGACTTGACCGTCCTTGAACTGCTTGCGCACCGAGACCTTGCGGGCGTCGCGGTCGGGGACCTCGACCCAGTCGACGCCGTAGACGGTGCCGGCCTTGGTGGCGCGCGAGAGGTCGTCGACGAACCGGCCGCCGGAGTCGAAGCACTTGAAGGCCTCGAGCACGCCCGCGTCATCGGCCAGCGTGCGCAGCTGCCCGCGGCCGTGCCGGAATCCGTGCGGCGGGGTCCAGCGGTAGAACAGGCCGTTGGGGGTGTCGGCGTCCTCGGTCAGGAAGAGGTGGCCGCGCTTGGGGTCGACGACCACCGCCTCGTGGGCGTAGCGCCCCAGCGCCTTGACGGGCTTGGGGTCGCGGCCGGCCCGCAGGTCGTGCGGGTCGACCTCGAAGGCATAACCGTGGTCCTTGGTCATGCCGTGCTGGCCGGCCTTGTCCTCGTTCTCCTCGCAGGTGAGCCAGGTGCCCCACGGGGTGGTGCCGCCCGCGCAGTTGGTGGACGTACCGGCGATACCGACCCGCTCACCGACCGGGGTGCCGTCCTTGGCGACCTCGACGACGGTGCAGCCGCCGGCCGCCGCCGGGTCGTAGACGAGCCCCTCGGCCAGCGGCACCGGGTGCGGCCAGTCGGCGCGCGGGCCCTTCAGCTCGTGGTTGTTGACGAGGAGGGTGGTGCCGCGGTGGCCCTCGAAGGTGCCGGTGCCGTCGTGGTTGGAGGGGGTGGACTCACCGCTGTCGAGCGTGGTGACCCCGGTCCGGGTGATGATCTTGTACGAGAACCCTGCGGGCAGCGCGAGGATGCCGTCCGGGTCCGGGACCAGCGGGCCGTAGCCGATGCCGTGGCCGTCCGCCGCACCGTCCCGGCCGGCGTCCGGCGCCTCCTCGGCGAGGGCTCCGGGCGCGGTGGCCAGCACCCCGACGCTGCCGGCCAGCGTGACGCCCGCGCCGGCGAGGGCGGAACGCTTGGCGAAGTCTCTGCGGGTGAGCGGCATGGTCATCTCCTGGAGGGCCGGTTTCTTCTCCCCTGTGCCTGCGTCGCACACGCTCTCGTGCGTCGTCGAACTCCAGTTGAACGCGGCGCGACATCCAGGAAGCAGTTGGGGCCGGCCCGGCGGACCGGGACCGGGTCGGGTCCTGATCCGCCGGACCGGCCCCGGGCGTAGGTGATCCGCCCCGGCCGTGCCCGGTGTTCCGTCAGCCGGACTGCCGCGAGCGCGCCTTGAACGCGGCCTTGCGGGCCTCCTTGGCGGCCTTCTTGTCCGGGTGCAGCCGGCCCATGGCCTCCAGGACGTCGGCGGTGGCCGGGTGGTCCACCCGCCAGGCCGTGTCGAAGAAGCCGCTGTGCTGGTCGGTCAGGCCCTGCACCAGGTCGCGCAGCTCGCCCGCGGCGTCCTCGTCGGCGCTGTCCAGCTGCGCCGCGATGGTGTCCACCGTCAGCCAGAAGATCATCTCCTGGGACGGCTCGGGGATCCCGGGCAGCGCGCGCTCGGCGAGCCAGACCCGGGCCAGGCCGCCGAGCTGCCGGTCGTCGAGCACGTCGCGCAGCGCGGCCTCGGCGTCCGGCGAGACCAGCGAGAGGGTCTGCTGGGCGGCGAGCCGGCGCCGCGGGGCGCGCTCGTCGTCACCGCGGGCGGCCGTGAGCAGGTCCCGGGCGGCGTCCAGGGGCGTACGGGCGGTGAGCCACAGCTCGGACTCGGCCTGGGCGAGCGCCTCGGGGTAGTCGGGCAGCGCGTCCAGGAGGACATCGGCGTCCTTGTCGGTGAGGTCGCCGACCGCCGGGGCGTGCACCCCGGCGTCCAGCATCCGGGCGCGTACGGCGTAGACGCCGAGCGGGGTGAGGCGGACCAGGCCGTAGCGGGAGACGTCCTCGTCGGTGAGCGGCTCGGTGGTGGGCTCCCCGGAAGAACCTGGGGAGAGGACCGTCTCGCCGTCCTCGTCCAGCTCCTCGATGAGCGCCTCGTCGACGGGCTGGTAGGCGACCAGACCGATCGGCTCCAGCACCCGGAACTGGTCGTCCAGGCGCATCATCGCCTCGGAGACCTCTTCGAGGATGTCGTCGGTGGGCTCGTCCATATCGTCCGGGACGATCATGGAGGCGGCCAGCGCGGGCAGCGGAACCTGCTGGTCGGGGCCTTCGTTCAGGGCCGTGAGCAGATAGAGGTTGCCGAGGATGCCGTCGAGCAGCTCGGCCTCCTCCTCCGGGTTCCAGTCGATCGCGTCCAGGTCCAGTTCGCCGCCCTCGGTGAGCTGGTCGGCGAGGTCGGCGAGATCGGGGGCGGCCGCGTCGGCGAGCACGGTCTCCATGCCGCCGAGCCAGATGTCGAGGATGTCCTGCGGGCTGCCGGAGGTGAGCAGGCCCAGCTCGTCGCCGGGGGTGGCGGTGCCGGCCGCGGCGTCGTCGGGGAGGTCGGCGCCGTCCTCGCCGTCGGTGATCTCCTCGATCTCCACGAGTCCGGTGTCCACCGCCAGCTGCCAGGCCTCGGCGGTGTAAGCGGGGCCGTCCTCGTCGCCGGCCAGGCCGAGGTGCTCGGTGGCGGCGGCCAGCGGCTCTTCGAGGATCTCGCCGCCGACGCCGACCGGAACGCCCCGCTCGGCCCAGCGGGCGAGCTTCGCGGCCCGTGCCAGCAGGGGGGCGCTCAGCGCCTCGCGGGCCAGTTCCGCTTCGGAGTGCAGCCGCACCGGCGGCAGGGTGGGGCGGTCTGCGGACATCGGCTGCTCAGCTCCTCGGACGGACTACGGGCTCATTGCGCCGCCCAAGCGTAGACGGAATTCCCCGTAACCCGGACGCTTCACCCCCGCACCCCCTCCCGGTCGCCCGGAGAAGCTTGACAACTCCCGTGCGTGCACAAGAGATTGACGCAGATCGACGCGCGTAGCGCGCCGGTCCGGCTCCCGCACGCACATTCCAGCCACCCCCCATCACCCTCGGAGGCATGCATGCCGTCCCGTCGTTCGCTCCGCAGACCGGTCACCGTCAGCGCGGTGGCCTGCGCCGCCCTGGCCGGCGGACTGCTCACCGCAACCCAGTCCGCCTCCGCGGCCGGCGCCCGGATCCACGACATCCAGGGCAGCACCCGAATATCCCCGCTGGCCGGACAGCAGGTCGGCGAGGTGTCCGGCACGGTCACCGCGGTCCGGTCGTTCGGCTCGGCGCGCGGCTTCTGGGTGCAGGACCCGCGCCCGGACGACGACCCGGCCACCAGCGAGGCGGTCTTCGTCTTCACCGGCAAGGAGACGCCGAAGGTCGCCGTCGGCGATGCGCTCACCTTCTCCGGCACGATCAGCGAGTACTACCCCGGCGGCAAGGACGCCGGTCTGCAGTCCGTCACCGAGATCACCGGCGCCACCTGGACGGTGCACTCCTCCGGCGCCCCGGTGCCGGCCGCCTTCAAACTCACCCCGTCCTCGGTGCCGAACCGGTACGCCCCCGCCGCGGGCGGCAAGAGCATCGAGTCCCTCAAGCTGCGCCCCGGCTCGTACGCGCTGGACCGCTACGAGTCGCTGGAGGGCATGCGCGTCTCGGTGTCGGACGCCCCGGTCGTCGGCGCGACCAACACCCACCACGAGCTGTGGGCGACCGCCGAGCCCCGCCACCAGCGCACGGCCCGCGGCGGCACGCTCTACCGCTCGTACGCGGACCCCAACGGCGGCCGGGTCAAGGTGACGTCGCTGATCCCCTTCTCCGAGCGGCCCTTCCCGGTGGCCGACGTCGGCGACAAGCTGACCGGCACCACCGCCGGCCCGCTGGACTACGACAGCTTCGGCGGCTACTCGCTCCAGGCCACCGAGCTGGGCACACTCACCGACCACGGCCCCGCGCCGGAGACCACCCGCAAGCAGAAGTCCGACGAGCTGGCCGTGGCCACCTACAACGTCGAGAACCTGGCCCCCACCACCCCGCAGGCCAAGTTCGACCGGCTGGCGAAGGCGCTGGTGCACAACCTGTCCTCCCCCGACGTCGTCGCGCTGGAGGAGGTCCAGGACGACAACGGCGCCACCGACAACGGCGTGGTCACCGCCGGAGCCACCCTCACCAAGCTCACCGACGCCATCAAGGCGGCCGGCGGCCCGGCGTACGAGTGGCGGCAGATCGACCCGGTCAACGACCAGGACGGCGGTCAGCCCGGCGGCAATATCCGCGTGGCGTTCCTGTTCAACCCCGAGCGGGTGTCGTTCACGGACATCAAGGGCGGCGACGCCACCACCCCGGTGCAGGTGGTCGCCGACCACGGCAAGGCCACCCTGTCCGCGTCCCCCGGCCGGATCGCGCCCGCCGACCCGGCGTGGAAGGCCAGCCGCAAGCCCCTCGTCGGGCAGTTCTCCCTCAAGAGCCGTCCGGGCAGCCGGGTGTTCGTGATCGCCAACCACTTCAACTCCAAGGGCGGCGACCAGGGCCTGGACAGCCGTTTCCAGCCACCGGCCCGGAGCTCGGAGACCCAGCGCACCGCCCAGGCCCGGCTGGTGAACGCTTTCGTCAAGGATCTGCTGGCGAAGGACCCGAAGGCCGATGTGGTGGTGGCCGGCGACCTCAACGACTACCAGTTCTCACCGGCGTTGAAGAGCCTCACCGCCGGGGGTGTGCTCACCGACCAGGTCGGCCGGCTGCCCGCCGCGGAGCGCTACGGCTATGTCTACAACGGCAACTCGCAGGTGCTGGACCACATGCTCACCAGCCGCCGGCTGACCCGGGCCGACTACGACATCGTGCACATCAACGCCGAGTACGCGGACCAGGCCAGCGACCACGATCCGCAGGTGCTGCGCATCAAGCCGTAGCCCCCGCGGCGCGTCACCGCGTGTGACGCGCCCGTCACTCGTCCGGCCCATGCCAGGGGGCCAACTGCCGCAGGGGGTGCGGTACTGGGAGGGTAAGAAACATTCGGCGAGACATAGGGAGTCATCATGCCGAAGTCCCAGAACCGTAAGTCGGGCAACAAGGACCGTGCCGCCGAGCGGCGCACCGACCAGCGGAAGCCGAAGTCGTCGGAGGAGTCCGCCGCCGAGCGGACCCAGGACCTGAAGCGTTCGCGGAATGGCCTGACTGGCGCGTGATGGGCCTGTGATGCCCGAGCGGCCGTCGCACCGGAAGGCGCGGCGGCCGCTTCACGTTCCGGTCACGCGCTGGACGTAGCGCTGCTTAACAAATCAGCCAGCACAACTAAGTGGACGTGAAATATGAGGCGCCCTCAGACTCCTGGCATGGAGACCATGACCACCCCCCTGGCACCCCCGGTGGCCGCACCACCCTTCGGCCGTACCGCAACCGCCATGATCACCCCGTTCACCGCCGACGGAGAGCTCGACACCGACGGCGCGCAGCGGCTCGCCACCCACCTCGTCGACGACGGCGGCTGCGACGCACTGGTGCTGAGCGGCACCACCGGGGAGTCCCCGACCACCTCGGACGCCGAGAAGGAAGCCCTGGTGCGGGCCGTGGTCGAGGCCGTCGGCGACCGGGCACGAATCACCGCGGGGGTCGGTACCAGCGACACCCGGCACTCCGTCGCGCTGGCCCGCAGCGCCGAACGGGCGGGCGCCCACGGCCTGTTGGTGGTCACGCCCTACTATTCGCGGCCCACCCAGGAGGCCGCCGCCCACCATCTGCGGACGGTCGCGGACGCCACCGGACTGCCGGTGATGCTCTACGACATCCCGGGCCGCACCGGCACCGCACTGACCGCCGGGACGCTGCTGCGACTGGCCGCCCATCCACGGATCGCGGGGGTCAAGGACTGCGCCTACGACCCGCTGAAGTCGGCGAAGATCCTGGCATCGACGGGCCTGGCCTACTACGCGGGCTGCGACGAGCAGATCCTCCCGCTCCGCGCGCTCGGCGGCAGCGGCTGTGTCAGCACCGCCGCCAATGCCGCGCCGCGGGCGGTATGTGCCGTGCTGGACGCCTTCGACGCCGGCGACACGGCCGAGGCGGCCCGGCGTCAGCTCGCGCTGCTCCCGCTCATCGAGGCGGTGACCGGCGGCGAGCACCCCGGCACGGTCACCGCGAAGGCGCTGCTGAACCACCTCGGCCTGCCCGCGGGACCGGTCCGCGGCCCGCTGCTGGCGGCGGACGCCCAGCTCACCAGCCGGCTGGCGGACGCGCTGCGGGCGACCCTGGACCGGACGGCGGATGTGGGTACCGCGGTGCCTGCGGCTGTCCCTGGCTAGCGGGGAACGGGCCGGGCGCCGGCCCGAGGCCGCCCGGCTGCCCGTACGGCGCCCCGGCCCGGTCCTGCCCGGCCGGGCCCGCGCCCTGGTCCGGCGCCGGCGGCTCCTCCTCGTCCACCAGGTCCCGTACCAGCAGCGTCGCGCCGGCCACCGCGCCCGGCATCAGCGCCACCGCGACGAACGGGATCAGGAACAGCAGCACGACCGGGGTGCCGAAGCCGATCGCGAGCGCCTTGCGGCCCCGCAGCAGTCGCAGCCGCTCGCGCACCGGAATGTCCCGGCGCTGCATGGCCACCGAGGTCAGCTCGACGGTGAGGAAGAAGCCGGAGACACAGAAGCCGAGGGCGGGAATCACGGTCTGGCCGAGGAACGGCACGAACCCGAGGACGAACAGCAGGATCCCGAAACCGGCGGCCCGCAGCAGCACATGGAAGCTGTCCCGCAGGGCGATCCAGATCTCCTGCCACAGCGGGCGGTCCGGGGACGGCGGGCAGTACCCCTCGGACTCCTCGACCTTCTCCGACAGCGACTCGTAGAAGGGGTCGCCGATCAGCAGGGTGACGGCGGTGAACGTCAGCACCGACAGCATCAGTCCGCCGGCGAACAGCAGCCCCACGAACACCCCGCGCAGCAGCCCCTGCCACGGCGAGCCCCAGCCGTCGGCGAACGGCGTCGCCCAGGCGGCGATATCGCCGGACCAGAGGGCGAGCACGGTGAGCACCCCGGCGTACAGCACCAGCGCGATCAGCGCCGGAATCAGCCCGAATCCCCACCACCGGCCGTGCTGGGCGACCCAGCGCTGCCCCTTGCCCAGATACCGCATCCCCGCTACAAGATCACGCATAGCGCAAAGCCTATCGGCGTCCTGCAGGGCCGGGGACAGGGGCTGCGCGGAAGCGGAAAAGGCAGCGGCCCGGCGGTTCTCCCGCCGGGCCGCTGACGCCGCCGTGAACACTCAGCCGCGCACGGTCAGTTGTGCACGGCCGGCCGTGCCGGTGCGCTCCCTTGCCGCTGTGCGCCCGGTGACGGCTGTGCGCTCAGTTGTGGCTGTGCAGCACCTCGTTGAGGCCGCCCCAGGTCGCCTTGTTCGGACGGGCCTCGACGGTGCCGGTGGTGGAGTTGCGGCGGAAGAGGATGTTGTCCGCGCCGGAGAGCTCCAGGGCCTTGATGATCTGGCCGTCGGGCAGTGTGACGCGGGTGCCGGCGGTGACGTACAGCCCCGCCTCGACGACACATTCGTCGCCGAGCGCGATCCCGATGCCCGACTCGGCGCCCAGCAGGCAGCGCTCGCCGATCGAGATGATCTGCTTGCCGCCGCCGGAGAGGGTGCCCATGGTGGAGGCGCCGCCGCCGATGTCGGAGCCGTCGCCGATGACCACGCCCGCGCTGATCCGGCCCTCGACCATGGAGGTGCCCAGCGTCCCGGCGTTGAAGTTGACGAAGCCCTCGTGCATGACGGTGGTACCGGCCGCGAGGTGCGCGCCCAGGCGCACCCGGTCGGCGTCCGCGATCCGCACCCCGGTGGGCGCGGCATAGTCGGTCATCCGCGGGAACTTGTCGATGCTGGTGACCATCAGGTGCAGCCCCTCGGCGCGGGCGTTCAGCCGCACCGTCTCCACCTGGTCGACGGCCACCGGGCCCAGCGAGGTCCAGGCGACGTTGGCCAGCAGGCCGAAGAGGCCCTCCAGGTTCTGCCCGTGCGGCTTGACCAGCCGGTGGCTGAGCAGGTGGAGACGCAGGTAGGCGTCGTGCGCGTCCAGCGGCTTGTCGTCGAGGGAGGCGATGACCGTACGCACGGCGACGACCTCGACATCACGGACCGGGTCGGGACCGATCGCCTTGAGCACGGCGGCGCCCAGCAGTTCGGTGGCGCGCTCGTCGTCGAGGCGCTCGGTGCCGGCCGGGCCGGGGCCCTCGGCAGTCACAGCGACCAGCTCGGGCGCCGGGAACCAGGTGTCGAGAACGGTGCCGTCGGAGGTGACGGTGGCAAGCCCGGCGGCGACGGCGCCGGTGGTACGGGAAGCGGAAACAGCAGCATCGGTCATGTCCGAAACCTAACCGGAGGGCGCCCGCCGAGGCGAACCGGTCTCAACGAGCGGGCCGGTCCGCACCGTCGCTCCACCCCGCCCGCCGGGCCTGGAAGGCGGCCCACTGCCCGGGGGGCTCAGCCCAGCACCCCGGCCAGCCCGGCCCGCACCGCCTCGGGGTCGAAGGGCTGCCCGGTCAGCAGATGTTGCAGCACCAGCCCGTCGGTGAGGGCCACCACCGTCCGCGCCGTGTGCAGATCGCCGATCCGCTGTCCGAGCAGCCGCACCATCTCGTCCAGGCATTCGGCGGCGATCGGCCGGACCGCCTCGTGCCGCAGCGCCGCCAGATACAGCTCGTACTCCAGCTCCATCCGCCTGCGGTCACCGGTCAGCGTGTCCTCGACCAGCCTCGCGACCTCCTCGGCGAGCGGTGCCGCCGAGTCGATGCCGTCGACCCAGCGTGCGAAGTCGTCCAGGCACACGACGTTGGACTGCCGCAACGCGGCGACCAGCAGCTCGTCCAGGGTCGCGAAGTGGTAGGTGGTCGAGCCGAGCGGCACATCCGCCGCGGCGGCCACGGCGCGGTGGCTGAGCCCGGCGATCCCGCGCTCACCGACCACGGCGATCGCCGCATCGATGATCCGCTGCCGCCGGTCCGGATCGTAGCGCCGGGCCATCAGTGCGCCCCGTCCAGGTTCAGCACCACGACCCCGGCGATGACCAGCAGCACCCCGAGAAGCTTCAGCGCACTGGCGCTCTCCCCCAGGAAGACCATCCCGATCATGGCGATCACCGCCGTTCCTGCGCCGGACCAGATGGCGTACGCGGTGCCGACGCTTATCGATTTGAGTGTCTGGGCGAGCAGGGCAAAGGCGAGCAGATAACCCAGCGCGGTGGCCAGGGACGGCCACAGCCTGCTGAAGCCGTCGCTGTACTTCATCGCGGTGGTCGCGAGGATCTCGGAGAGGATCGCGAAGGCGAGCATCACATAGGCCATGTGTACGAGCGTACACAACGTTGCGTACGGCCGTACATAACTTTCCCCGGTCCGTGCCACCGCGGGCCCCGACCGGGCCCTGGCACAGCGATACGGCCGTGCCCTCCGGGATGTCCGGTGGGCACGGCCGTATCGGCGGGTCTTTCGGGCGGCGACGTCTCAGACGTTGAAGCCCAGCGCGCGCAGCTGCTCGCGGCCGTCGTCGGTGATCTTGTCCGGGCCCCACGGGGGCATCCAGACCCAGTTGATCTTCAGTTCGTTGACGATGCCGTCCGTGGCGGACTTCGCCTGGTCCTCGATGACGTCGGTCAGCGGGCAGGCCGCGGAGGTCAGCGTCATGTCGATGGTGGCGATGTTGGCGTCATCGACGTGGACGCCGTAGATCAGCCCCAGGTTGACGACATCGATGCCCAGCTCGGGGTCGACGACGTCGTAGAGCGCCTCGCGGACCTCCTCCTCGGAAGCCGGCTTGGTGGTGGTCGGGGTGTCGGTCATGCGGTCTTCGCCTCCTCGGAGAGGGCCTTGGCCGTGGCGTCCTTCCAGGCCATCCAGCTGAGCAGCGCGCACTTCACTCGCGCGGGGTACTTCGAGACACCGGCGAACGCCACCGCGTCCTCCAGCACCTCCTCCATGGCGTCATCCGGCTCGATCTGGCCCTTGGACTGCATCAGCTCCAGGAACGTCTCCTGGATCTTCTGCGCCTCACCGAGCTCCTTGCCGACGAGGAGGTCGTTGAGCACCGACGCACTGGCCTGGCTGATGGAGCAGCCCTGGCCCTCGTAGGACACATCCTCAATCGTCGCGCCGTCGAGCCGCACGCGCAGCGTGATCTCGTCACCGCACGTGGGGTTGACATGGTGCACCTCGGCGTCGCCGTCCCGAAGACCGCGCCCGTGCGGGTGCTTGTAGTGGTCCAGGATGACGTCCTGGTACATGGAATCCAGCTTCACGGCTCAGTCAGTCCTCGTCCTCATCCGCTGTGCTTGGTAACCGGCTGTGTCTGTTTAACCGAAGAAGTTGCGGACGTGCTCCAGGCCCTCGACCAAGGTGTCGACCTCGGCGGGGGTGGAGTACAGATAGAACGACGCTCGCGTGGTCGCAGGAATTCCGTAGCGCAGGCAGACCGGCCGTGCGCAGTGGTGACCCACGCGGACCGCGATGCCCTGCTCGTCCAGCACCTGACCGACGTCGTGCGGATGGATGTCGCCGAGCGTGAAGGAGAGCGTCGCCCCGCGGTCCTCGGCCGTGCTCGGGCCGATGATGCGCAGGTCGGGGACCTCCAGCAGCCGCTTGACGGCGTACTCGGTGATCGCGTGCTCATGCGCGGCGATGTTGTCCATGCCGATCGAGGCGAGGTAGTCCACGGCCGCACCGAGGCCGACGGCCTGGGCGATCGGGGGCGTACCGGCCTCGAACTTGTGCGGCGCGGGCGCATAGGTCGAGGAGTGCATCGAGACGGTCTCGATCATCTCGCCGCCACCGAGGAACGGCGGGAGGTCCTCCAGCAGCTCCTGGCGGCCCCACAGCACACCGATGCCGGTCGGGCCGCACATCTTGTGGCCGGTGAAGGCCACGAAGTCGGCCTGGAGCGCCTGCACGTCCAGCACCATGTGCGGGGCGGCCTGCGAGGCGTCGATGCAGACCAGTGCGCCGACCTCCTGGGCGCGGCGGATGATCGTCTCGACCGGGTTGATCGTGCCCATGATGTTGGAGACCAGCGTGAAGGAGACGATCTTCGTCTGCTCCGTGATGACCTCGTCGATGTTGGACAGGTCGAGCCGGCCGTCGTCGGTGATGCCGAACCACTTCAGCTTCGCGCCGGTGCGCTGCGAGAGCAGCTGCCACGGGACGATGTTGGAGTGGTGCTCCATCTCCGTGATGACGATCTCGGTCTCGCGGTCCACGCGGTAGGGCTCATCGGCCCAGCCCAGCATGTTGGCCACGAGGTTGAGCGACTCCGAGGCGTTCTTGGTGAAGATCACCTCGTCGCGGCTCGGCGCGTTGATGAAGGCGGCCACCTTGTCGCGGGCGCCTTCGTACAGCGCCGTGGCCTCCTCGGCGAGCACATGCACGCCGCGGTGAACGTTGGCGTTGTGCCGCTCGTAGTACTCGTTCAGCGCGTCGAGCACCTGGCGGGGCTTCTGCGAAGTCGCCGCGTTGTCCAGGTAAACGATCTTCTTCCCGTCGTGGACCACGCGATCCAGGAGGGGGAAGTCCTTACGGATCGCCTCTGTGTCGAGGAGGCCCGGCATCTGTGTCACGCTCGTGCCCTTTCGTTCGCTTCTCCGCCCACGAGGCGCACCTGCGGGGAGCAGGTCGTCCGCAGGCCGGTGGCCTCGCGTGCGTCGCTCACAGGCTTGCGCCACCCTTCGTGTACTCCTCGTAGCCCTCGGCCTCGAGCTTGTCGGCGAGCTCGGCGCCGCCGGACTCGGCGATCCGGCCGTTCGCGAAGACATGCACGCGGTCGGGCTTGATGTAGCGCAGGATCCGCGTGTAGTGGGTGATCAGCAGGGTGCCGACCTCGCCGGTCTCGCGGACGCGGTTGACGCCCTCGGAGACGGTGCGCAGCGCGTCGACGTCCAGGCCGGAGTCGGTCTCGTCGAGGATCGCGATGGCCGGCTTGAGCAGCTCCAGCTGGAGGATCTCGTGGCGCTTCTTCTCACCGCCGGAGAAGCCCTCGTTGACGTTGCGCTCGGCGAAGGCGGGGTCCATGGACAGCCGCTCCATGGCCTCCTTGACCTCCTTGACCCACAGCCGCAGCTTGGGGGCCTCGCCGCGGATCGCGGTCGCGGAGGTGCGCAGGAAGTTGGAGACCGAGACGCCGGGCACCTCGACCGGGTACTGCATGGCGAGGAAGACGCCGGCCCGGGCGCGCTCGTCGACGGACATCTCCAGGACGTCCTCGCCGTCGAGGGTGACGGTGCCGCCGGTGATCGTGTACTTGGGGTGACCCGCGAGCGAGTAGGCGAGGGTCGACTTGCCGGAGCCGTTGGGGCCCATGATGGCGTGCGTCTCGCCCTGCTTCACAGTCAGGTCGACGCCCTTCAGGATCTCGCGCGGGCCGTTCTCGGCCTCGACGGAGACGTGCAGGTCGTGGATCTCAAGCGTTGCCATGGGGAACTCAGGACTCCTGGGTGACGGAGACGAGCACGTCGTCCCCTTCGATCTTTACGGGGTATACGGGGACGGGGCGCGTCGCGGGAAGGCCGCTCGGCTTGCCGGTGCGCAGGTCGAAGCTCGAACCGTGCAGCCAGCACTCGATCGAGCAGTCCTCGACCTCGCCCTCCGAGAGGGAGACGTTCGCGTGCGAGCAGATGTCGTTGATCGCGAACACCTCGCCCTCGGTGCGGACCAGCGAGACGGGCGTGCCGTCGAGCTCCACCCGCTTGGGGGTGTCCTCTTCCAGCTCGCTGAGCGCCGCTGCGCGTACGTACGTCATGCCGCGGACGCTTCCAGCTCGGCCTCGATCTTGCTCATCAGACGCTCTTCGACGTCCGGGAGACCGATCTGCTGGACCAGCTCGGCGAAGAAGCCGCGGACGACCAGTCGGCGGGCCTCGTCGGCCGGGATGCCGCGGGCCATCAGGTAGAACAGCTGCTCGTCGTCGAAGCGGCCGGTGGCCGAGGCGTGGCCGGCGCCGACGATCTCGCCGGTCTCGATCTCGAGGTTGGGCACCGAGTCCACCCGCGCGCCGTCGGTGAGGACGAGGTTGCGGTTGAGCTCGTAGGTGTCCGTGCCGGTCGCGGACGCCTGGATGAGGACATCGCCGATCCAGACCGCGTGCGCGTCCTGGCCCTGGAGCGCGCCCTTGTACGTGACGTGGGAGCGGCAGTTGGGCGCCTCGTGGTCGACCATGAGGCGGTGCTCCTGGTGCTGGCCCTCTTCGGTGAAGTACAGACCGTAGAGCTCGGCCTCGCCGCCGGGTCCCGCGTACGTGATGCGCGGGTGCAGCCGGACGAGGTCGCCGCCGAAGGTGACGACCACGGACTTGAAGCTCGCGTCCCGGCCGACGAGGGCGTTGTGCTGCCCGACGTGCACGGCCTGGTCATTCCAGTCCTGGACGGAGACGACGGTCAGCTTGGCGCCGTCACCGAGGAGGTAGTCGACGTTGGCGGCGAGCACCGCGTCACCGGTGTGGTCGATGACGACGACCGCCTCGGCGAAGGCGCCCAGCTCGATGACCTGGTGGCCGAAGGCCGTGCCGCCGTCACCGTGGACGGCGATCCGGATGGGCTCGGTGAGCACGGTCTCCTTGGGGACCGTGACCACCGAGGCCTTCTCGAAGGAGCTGTACGCCTGGGCGGCGACCCGGTCCACGGGCTTGCCGGCCTTGCCGACCCGCGGGTCGGTGCGGTCGACGAGCTCGTGGGTGACACCCTCGGGAGCGGTGATGTCGATCTTCAGGTCGGGACCGCCGGCCACGGCGCTGCCGTCGTGCAGGCCCTTCAGACGCGCGAGGGGGGTGAAACGCCACTCCTCCTCGCGGCCGTGCGGCACCGGGAAGTCCGCCACGTCATAGGACGGCGGGGCGCTCATCCGGGTGGCGACGGTGGACTCCGCGGCCACCGCGATGGAGCCGGTGGTCGTGGAACCCGCCGGGATGTTCTGAGCCTCAGCCATGGCTGTCGTCGTGCTCGCTTTCTGCAATCAGGGAGTCGGTCGCTGCGTGGGGCCGGGGGTCAGCCGACCGAGCCTTCCATCTGCAGCTCGATCAGCCGGTTCAGCTCCAGCGCGTACTCCATGGGCAGCTCACGGGCGATCGGCTCGACGAAGCCGCGCACGATCATCGCCATGGCCTCGAACTCCGTCAGGCCGCGTGCCATCAGGTAGAAGAGCTGGTCCTCGCTGACCTTGGAGACGGTCGCCTCGTGGCCCATGGAGACGTCGTCCTCGCGGACGTCGACGTAGGGGTAGGTGTCCGAGCGGGAGATGGTGTCCACCAGCAGGGCGTCACACAGCACGTTGGACTTGGAGCCCGCGGCGCCCTCGCCGATCTCGACCAGGCCTCGGTAGGAGGTGCGGCCGCCGCCTCGTGCCACCGACTTGGAGACGATGTTGGAGGAGGTGTTCGGCGCCATGTGGACCATCTTGGAGCCGGCGTCCTGGTGCTGGCCCTCGCCCGCGAAGGCGATGGACAGGGTCTCGCCCTTGGCGTGCTCGCCCATCAGGTAGACCGCCGGGTACTTCATGGTCACCTTGGAGCCGAGGTTGCCGTCGACCCACTCCATGGTCGCGCCCTCGTAGGCGACGGCGCGCTTGGTGACCAGGTTGTAGACGTTGTTCGACCAGTTCTGGATGGTCGTGTAGCGGCAGCGGCCGCCCTTCTTCACGATGATCTCGACGACCGCGGAGTGCAGCGAGTCCGACTTGTAGATCGGCGCCGTGCAGCCCTCGACGTAGTGGACGTAGGCGTCCTCGTCGACGATGATCAGCGTCCGCTCGAACTGGCCCATGTTCTCCGTGTTGATCCGGAAGTAGGCCTGCAGCGGGATGTCCACGTGGACACCCTTGGGGACGTAGATGAACGAGCCGCCGGACCACACCGCGGTGTTCAGCGACGCGAACTTGTTGTCGCCGACCGGGATGACCGTGCCGAAGTACTCCTGGAAGAGCTCCGGGTGCTCCTTGAGCGCGGTGTCGGTGTCCAGGAACAGGACGCCCTGCTCCTCCAGGTCCTCACGGATCTGGTGGTAGACGACCTCGGACTCGTACTGCGCGGCGACACCGGCGACCAGGCGCTGCTTCTCCGCCTCGGGGATGCCGAGCTTGTCGTAGGTGTTCTTGATGTCCTCGGGCAGGTCCTCCCAGGAGGCGGCCTGCTGCTCGGTGGAGCGGACGAAGTACTTGATGTTGTCGAAGTCGATGCCCGACAGGTCCGAGCCCCAGTTCGGCATGGGCTTCTTGTCGAACAGCTTCAGGCCCTTGAGGCGGAGCTTGAGCATCCACTCCGGCTCGCTCTTCTTCGCCGAGATGTCGCGGACGACGGCCTCGGAAAGACCGCGCTTGGCGGAGGCGCCGGCCACGTCGGAGTCGGCCCAGCCGTATTCGTACTTGCCCAGGCCCTCGAGCTCAGGGTGAGCAGTCTCCGTAGGGAGCGTCATGCGGGGTTCCTCCCGGCCGTGCTTGCAGATGCTGTGGTGGTCTTGCTGGTGCGTGCGGTGCTGTGAGCGGCCTTGCCGGCACTGGCCTTCGGGATGAAGGTCGTGCACACCCCGTCGCCGTGGGCGATGGTGGCAAGCCGCTGTACGTGGGTCCCGAGCAATCGGGAGAAGACCTCGGTCTCCGCCTCGCACAGCTGCGGGTACTGCTCGGCGACATGGGCAACCGGGCAGTGGTGCTGGCAGAGCTGTTCACCGAGCTGGGGATTGGGGGCGCTGCGCGCCGTAGCAGCGTACCCGTCGGCGGTCAACGCCTTCGCCAGGGCCTCGGTACGGGCCTCCGGATCGGCGGACTCGACCGCCTTGCGGTAGCCCTCGGCCTGGGCGGCGAGCCGTGCGCGGGCGAACGCGGCGACGGCGGCCTCGCCCTTCTCCCCACCGCCGGCGCTCTGCGCGATCCAGCGCAGCGCGTCGGAGGCGAGCTGGTCGTAGGCCTGGTCGAAGGCATCGCGCCCGCAGTCGGTGAGGGCGAAGGCCTTGGCCGGGCGGCCGCGGCCCCGCGCGCCGTAGACCCGCTTCTCGCGGGGCTCGACGACGCCCTCGGCGGCCAGCGCGTCCAGATGCCGGCGGACGGCCGCCTGGGTCAGCTCCAGCCTCAGGGCCAGCTCGGCGGCGGTGGACGGACCATGGTCGAGAATGGAGCGGGCGACCCTGTTGCGGGTGCCCTGCTGTTCGTCGTGCGGCGCCGGGGCAGGCGCGACGCCCGTCCCGCGCCGCTCGGTCTGCTCGGGCGCGGAGGCGGCCGGCCCGGCGGTCTGCTCGACCTCGGGCCCTTCCTGTTCCTCGCTCGCGTATTTCACAACGCCATTGTTGCGTAATTCGTCAAAGCGAGACAAGCCTCGTCCGGATCACGGACGGGTGGCCTCTATCACTTAGGCTGCCCTAATTTCAAGTACCTTCCGAGCCCCTGGAAGCGCCGCCCACCTGCGACGGGACGGCCCCGCCCGGTGGGGGCGCACCGGGGCGCGAGGAGCGGCGGAATTGGTAGGGCCGCACACCGCCGGATTGCGTACCCGGGCGCGGAAAAGCACCGACGCCCCCGTTGAAGGACTCCCCGCCACTCTCCGTAGACTGCCCGCCATGCGCAGCACCTCCCCGGGGGGCGCCCCCCGGACCCCCGGACGAGAGCCTGCCGTCGAGGTCGACGGCCTGGTCAAGCGATACGGGACCAAGACCGCCGTGGACGGCCTCGACCTGACCGTCGCACGCGGCGCGGTGACCGCCGTGCTCGGCCCCAACGGCGCCGGCAAGACCACCACCGTCGAGATCTGCGAGGGCTACCGCCGCCCGGACGCCGGCCGGATCCGCGTCCTGGGCCTGGACCCGGTCGCCGACGCCGCGGCGCTGCGGCCGCGTATCGGCGTGATGCTCCAGTCCGGCGGCGTCTACCCGGGCGCCAAGGCGGAAGAGATGCTGCGGCACACCGCCACCCTTCACGCCCACCCCCTCGACGTCGGCCTGCTCATCGACCGGCTCGGTCTGGGCAGCTGCGGCCGGACGCCCTACCGGCGGCTGTCCGGCGGCCAGCAGCAGCGCCTCGCGCTGGCGATGGCCGTGGTCGGCCGCCCCGAACTGGTCTTCCTTGACGAGCCGACGGCCGGCCTCGACCCGCAGGCCCGGCACGCCACCTGGGACCTCGTACGGGAACTGCGCGCCGACGGCGTCAGCACCGTACTGACCACCCACTTCATGGACGAGGCCGAGCAGCTCGCCGACCATGTCGCGATCATCGACGGCGGCCGGGTGATCGCCCAGGGCAGCCCGGACGAGCTGTGCCGCGGCGGCGCGGAGAACAGCCTGCGCTTCACCGGCCGTCCCGGCCTCGACATCGCCTCGCTCCTCAAGGCGCTGCCCGCCGACAGCGCCGCCACGGAGCCTTCCGCCGGCGTCTACCGCGTGCACGGCAAGGTCAACCCGCAGCTGCTGGCCACCGTCGCCTCCTGGTGCGCCCAGAACGGCGTGATGCCCGACGCGATAGCCGTCGAACGCCACACCCTGGAGGACGTCTTCCTGGAGCTCACCGGCAAGGAGCTGCGCGCATGAACCACGACCACGCCACCGTCGGCCGGGGGTCCGGGGGTCGCCCCCCGGGAAGGCACAGCCTGGAGCTCACCGGCAAGGAGCTGCGCGCATGAACCACGACCACGCCACCGTCGGCCGGGGGTCCGGGGGTCGCCCCCCGGGAAGGCACAGCCTGGAGCTCACCGGCAAGGAGCTGCGCGCATGACCACCACCGAGGCCGGCGGCGTCACCGGCACGTTCACCCCGCGGCCCGGCGCGGCCCCGCTGCCCCGGATGATCCGCGCGCAGGCGGCCCTGGAGACCAGGATGCTGCTGCGCAACGGTGAGCAGCTGCTGCTCACCGTCATCATCCCGACGCTGCTGCTGGTGCTGTTCTCCGCCGTCGACATCGTCGCGGTGCCCACCGCTACGGCCGGCGGTGCGGGCAGCTCCGTCGACTTCCTGGCGCCCGGCATCCTGGCGCTCGCCGTGATGTCGACCGCCTTCACCGGCCAGGCCATCGCGACCGGCTTCGAGCGGCGCTACGGCGTGCTGAAGCGGCTCGCCGTCTCACCGCTGCCGCGCTGGGGGCTGATGACCGCCAAGACCTGCGCGGTGCTGGTCACCGAGGTCCTCCAGATCGCGCTGCTGACGGCCGTGGCCCTGGCGCTGGGCTGGTCCCCGCACGGCAACCCGCTCTCGGTGGTGCTGCTGCTCCTGCTGGGCACCGCCGCCTTCTCGGGCCTGGGCCTGCTGATGGCCGGCACGCTCAAGGCCGAGGCCACCCTCGCGGCGGCCAACCTGGTGTTCCTGCTGCTGCTGGTCGGCGGTGGCGTGATCGTCCCGCTGGACAAGTTCCCGGAGGCCGCCCAGAGCGTCCTCGGGCTGCTGCCGATCGCGGCGCTGTCCGACGGGCTGCGCGACGTCCTCCAGCACGGCGCCGGCGTCCCCTGGCGGGACCTGGGCATCCTGGCCGGCTGGTCGGTGCTGGGTCTGGGCACGGCGGCCCGCTTCTTCCGCTGGGAGTGAGCCGCCGGACGGCCGTGGTGCGGAGTGGCTCCGGGCGGGTCCGGTGCGTTGCGCACCCCTCGTGAAAGTTTGCACAAGGCGCGGCCTACGATGTCTCCCGTGCCGAACACGCTGAATCCCCTTGAGCTGATCGCCCGCCGCTGGCAGCCGTCCGCGGCCTTTGTGCGCCGGGCCGCGCTGGCCACCGTCGTCATGGCCGTGATCATCGTCGTCACGGGTGGCGCGGTCCGGCTCAGCCAGTCCGGGCTGGGCTGCTCGACCTGGCCCAAGTGCACGCCGGACAGCCTGACTCCGACCGCCGCGATGGGCATCAACGGGCTCATCGAGTTCGGCAACCGCATGCTGACGTATGTGCTGTGCGCGGTGGTCGGCCTGTTCATCATCGCCGCCCGCGCCCGTCACCCCCGGCGCCGCTCGCTCACCCGGCTCGGCTGGGCGCAGTTCTGGCTGGTCATGAGCAACGCCGTCATCGGCGGCATCACAGTCCTCACCGGCCTGAACCCGTACATCGTCAGCTCGCACTTCCTTGCGGCCACGGCGCTGCTCACGGTCGCCGTACTGAGCTGGAAGCGGGCGAGCGAGGGCGACGAGGAGCCGCGCGACCTGGTCCCCCGTCCGGCGCGGCAGCTGGCCGGGCTGCTGGTGGCCGCGACCGGCTCGCTCACCGTCATCGGCACGGTCGTCACGGGCACCGGCCCGCACGCGGGCGACGCCAAGAAGGTCCACCGCATCCCGCTGGACTGGCAGGAGGTCACCCAGCTCCACGTCGACTTCGTCTACATCGTCGTCGGCCTGTCGGTCGCCCTGTGGTTCACGCTGCGCGCCGTCAAGGCGCCGGCCGCCCCGCGCCGGATGCTCCTGGAGCTGTTCGCCTGTATCGCGCTCCAGGGCGTCATCGGCTACATCCAGTACTTCATGGGCCTGCCCGAGATCGTCATCGGGCTCCACATGCTGGGTTCGGCCCTGGTGTGGATCTGCGTGCTGCGGGTCTGCCTGTCGCTGCGCGACCGCGGTCCGCTCCAGGAGGACGACTCCAGCGGGTCCGCCCTCTCCGGCGAGCAGGAGGCCGCCGAACCTCAGCCGGCCTCCGCGCTCAGCCGGTAGACCCGGCGCGCGGTCCCCGACCCGACCATCTCGGTGATCCGCCGCCCGTCCTCGGTGCCGCACAGCCCCTCGTCGGTCCACTCCCGTACGAGGCGGCCCATGGCACGCAGAAAGCACCGGGCGCCGGTCACATACAGCTCGGGCAGCCCGCGGGCGCCCGAGGAGAACAGCAGCTTGCCGAACGGCGCCTGACCGAGCGTCTCCTGGGGGCAGGGCCCGGCGTCCGCGTACACATGGGCGTGCACCGCGGCGAGCTGCGCCGCCCGCCGGTGGTGCGGCGCCCGTGGCAGCAGGACGAGATCCGAGCCGATACCGGTCGTGGCACGCAGAAAGCCCGCCAGCGGCCCCGGGTCGGGGCAGTGCAGCTGCACCGGAAGACCGGTCGCCACCGCACTCCACAGCAGATGCCGTACGAGCGCGGGCTCGCCCAGCCGCTCGCCGGGCCGGCGGCCGCGCAGCCAGCGGTCCGCGGCGCGCCGTACCTCGCCGGCCTCGGGGGCGTGCCCGTCGCAGTAGGTGGCGCCGGAGGCGAAGGCGGTGGCGTGCTGGGCCGCGGCGTACAGGGCCTCGGCGGTGTAGCCGAGGAAGGAGTCGACGCTGCCGGAGGTGTCGGCGACCTGCTCGGCGAGCGGTTCGAGCCGTACGACCTCGTGGGCGCCGGCCTCGGCGGCGGCGGCGAGTTCGGTGGCCGAGGTCAGCTCGCTGGGGGTGCCGGCCTCCAGCAGGAACGTGCCGATGCCGGAGCCGCGCAGCAGCAGACGTCCGGCCCGGTAGGCGCCGACCTCGCGCCGGCGGGCCAGGTAGCGGGCGGGCGGGCAGTGCGGGTCCAGGCCCAGCAGCGGGGGGCACCAGCGGCGTATCGCAAGGCCGGTGAAGCTGTCGAAGTAGCTGGTGCCGGCGGGGGCCGGGCCGTGTGCGCCGGCCGCGGCGGCGAGGTGGGTCTCGAAGGAGCCGAGGCCGAGCTCGCCGTGCACCGCACCATGGCTGTACTGATCGATGAGCGGTGGAAGTCCGTCCATCCGCCCCTCCTCGCCGAGAGCCCGCCGAGCGCGGCCGGAGCGCCGCGCCTGGTGGGCTTAACGGGCGAGGAGGTGGTGAGGTATCGGGCTCCGCTTCCGGCGTGCGCCCCGGCGCACGGCGCCCGGCACCGCACCGTCAGCTGTTGGACGGGCCGCCCACCTGAATGCCTGCCATCCGGGACCACTCGTAGCGGCCCGTACGGACCTTGGCGGCGAGGTCGCCGTCGAAGTCGTCGTGGAGCGTGATGCCGGCCTTGTCGGCGGCGTCCTTGGCGGAGCCGAAGGTGTCCGCGACGAGGTTGCCCCACTCGCCGTCGGCCCCGACGAGCGCGATCCGGGTGCGGCCGCGGCCGATGTGTGCGAGCTGGCCTTCGGCGCTGCCGCCGTGGGTGGCGGCGAAGGCACGGATCTGCTTGGCGAGCTTGTCCGCGCGCTTGCCGGCCCGCTTGTCGGTGCGCGCCCCGGCCGCCGTCTCCGTCTGCTCGTCTGCCTGCTGGGTGTCTGCCATGAACAGCATGCTACCCATCGGTAATCAGTGAAGGAAGGGATCCACGGCGACGGCGACGAACAGCAGCGAGACATAGGTGATGGACCAGTGGAACAGCCGCATCTCCTTGAGCTTGGCGCCCGTGATCCCGGCCTTGGCGCGGGCCTGCAGACCGTGCGCCTCCTTGAGCCAGAGGGCGCCGCAGGCGACCGCGACGACGGTGTAGAACCAGCCGGTGTAGCCCAGCGGCTGGAGCAGCAGCGACACGGCCACCATCACCCAGCTGTAGGCGACGATCTGCCGCGCGACGACCTTGTTGCCCACGACCGCCGGCAGCATCGGCACACCGACGCGCGCATAGTCGTCCTTGACCTTCATCGACAGCGGCCAGTAGTGCGGCGGCGTCCAGAAGAAGATGACGAGGAAGAGGACCAGCGCGGCCCAGGAGACCGAGTTCGTCACCGCGGACCAGCCGATGAAGACCGGCATACAGCCCGCGATCCCGCCCCAGACGATGTTCTGGCTGGTGCGGCGCTTGAGGATCATCGTGTAAACGACGACGTAGAAAAGCAGCGCACCGAGCGACAGCATCGCCGACAGCGGGTTGACGAGGAACCAGAACCAGGCCGTGGAGCCGACCGCGAGGGCGGTCGCGAAGACCAGGCACTCGCGGGGGCTCACCATGCCGGTGATCAGGGGCCGCTGGGACGTCCGGTCCATCAGCGCGTCGATGTCACGGTCGATGTACATGTTGAAGGCGGCGGCACCGCCGGCGGAGAGATAGCCGCCGACGCAGGTCGCCAGCACCAGCCACAGGTCGGGCACACCCTTGGCCGCCAGGAACATCACCGGCACCGTGGTCATCAGCAGCAGCTCGATGACCCGTGGCTTGGTCAGTGCCACGAACGCCTTGACGCGGGCCACGAACGGCCGCTCACCGGGATTCCGGGGGACCTGAGAGCACTCCCCCACAGCCTTGACGGCGTGGGCGGTGCCCCCACCCGCAGGTCGGGATTCGACGGCCGTCACGCACACCCCTGGAAGTAACATCGGCGGCCTCTGCCGCGGAAGAGATAAGGCATGCAAGCCCTTCCGGCAGTGAAGACGCGGTAAAGGGCTTGCGCGTACCACGCCACTTTAGACGTTGGCCATACAGCGATCTTCGCGGGGGTGGGGTCGTGTTGGGCGCCCGGCCGTGGGCCGGTGAGGTCATCTTCCCCCGGACATCCGCCCGGCGTTCGGGAGGCGAAGGGGGCCGCCGCCCGGCAGTCTGGTTCGTAGGGCCTCACCTCGGGACCGGGAATGCCTCAAGTCCTGATTTGAGCGCCCGAAGCGGCGAGACGCCATGGCCTGCGCCCACCGACTGAGCGCCGAAATCGCCGACTGAGCGTCGAAAAGACGCACGCCCTTGCGGGGGTAGGCTCGACACCGCCTGGCGGACATACCGTCCGCGGCATTCGACATGTGGAGAGGAGCCCTGACTCAGGGTGAGCACCAAGCCGACCACCACAGATCTCGAGTGGACCGAACTGGATCAGCGGGCAGTGGACACCGTCCGTGTCCTGGCCATGGATTCCGTGCAGAAGGTCGGTAACGGCCATCCCGGTACGGCCATGAGCCTGGCGCCGGCCGCCTACCTTCTCTTCCAGAAGCTGATGCGGCACGACCCGGCGGACGCGAACTGGACCGGCCGCGACCGGTTCGTCCTCTCCGCGGGCCACTCCAGCCTGACCCTCTACATCCAGCTCTACCTCGCCGGTTACGGCCTGGAGCTGGACGACCTGAAGGCGTTCCGCACCTGGGACTCGAAGACCCCGGGCCACCCCGAGTACGGCCACACCACCGGCGTGGAGACCACCACCGGCCCGCTGGGCCAGGGTGTCGCCAACGCGGTGGGCATGGCGATGGCCGCCCGTTACGAGCGCGGCCTGTTCGACCCGGACGCGCCCGAGGGCACCTCGCCCTTCGACCACACCATCTACGCCATCGCCGGCGACGGCTGCCTCCAGGAGGGCATCTCCGCCGAGGCCTCCTCGCTCGCGGGCCACCAGAAGCTCGGCAACCTCGTCATGCTGTGGGACGACAACCACATCTCGATCGAGGGCGACACCGAGACCGCGGTCTCGGAGGACACCTGCAAGCGCTACGAGGCCTACGGCTGGCACGTGCAGCGGGTGGCCCCGAAGGCGAACGGCGACCTGGACCCCGCGGCGCTGTACCGCGCCATCGAGGCGGCCAAGGCCGAGACCGGGCGCCCCTCATTCATCGCGATGCGCTCGATCATCGCCTGGCCGGCCCCCAACGCCCAGAACACCGAGGCCGCGCACGGCTCGGCGCTGGGCGAGGAGGAGGTCGCGGCCACCAAGCGCGTCCTGGGCTTCGACCCGGAGAAGTCCTTCGAGGTCCCCGAAGAGGTGCTCGCGCACACCCGCGCCGCCCTCGACCACGGCCGTGACCTCAAGAAGGAGTGGGAGAAGGGGTTCGCCGACTGGCGCTCGACCCGCCCCGAGCACGCCGCGGAGTTCGACCGGATCGCCGCGGGCGAGCTGCCCGAGGGCTGGGAGGACCACCTCCCGTCGTTCGAGACCGGCAAGGCCGTGGCCACCCGCGCCGCGTCCGGCAAGGTGCTGCACGCGCTCGGTGCGGTCATCCCCGAGCTGTGGGGCGGCTCCGCCGACCTGGCGGGCTCGAACAACACCACGATCGACAAGACCTCGTCGTTCCTGCCCGAGGGCAACCCCCTGCCGGGCGCGAACCCGTACGGCCGCACGATCCACTTCGGTATCCGTGAGCACTCCATGGCCGCGGAGATGAACGGCATCACGCTGCACGGCAACACCCGTGTCTACGGCGGCACCTTCCTGGTGTTCTCCGACTACATGCGCAACGCCGTCCGGCTGTCCGCGCTGATGCACCTGCCGGTGACGTACGTGTGGACGCACGACTCCATCGGCCTGGGCGAGGACGGCCCGACCCACCAGCCGGTCGAGCACCTCGCCTCGCTGCGCGCCATCCCGAACCTGAACATCGTGCGCCCGGCCGACGCCAACGAGACCGCCATCGCCTGGCGCGAGATCCTCAAGCGCTGGACCAAGGAGTACGGCGTGGGGGCCCCGCACGGCCTCGCGCTGACCCGTCAGGGCGTGCCGACGTACCCGGCCGACGAGGCCACCGCCAAGGGCGCCTACATCCGGTTCGACGCCGAAGGGGCCGACGGCAAGAGCACCACGCCGCAGGTCGTGCTGATCGGCACCGGTTCCGAGCTCCAGCTCGCCGTCGAGGCGCGCGAGCAGCTTCAGGCCGAGGGCGTTCCCACCCGCGTGGTGTCGATGCCGTGCGTCGAGTGGTTCGAGCAGCAGGACCAGGCCTACCGCGACAGCGTGCTCCCCCCGTCCGTCAAGGCCCGTGTCGCCGTCGAAGCCGGCATCGGTCTGACCTGGCACCGCTTCGTCGGTGACGCCGGGCGCATCGTGTCCCTGGAGCACTTCGGTGCCTCGGCCGACGCCAAGGTGCTGTTCCGCGAGTTCGGCTTCACCGCCGACGCGGTCGCCTCCGCCGCCCGGGAATCGATCGAAGCCGCCGCGCGCTGACGCCCGTACACGACAAGTAGGAGATGCAGAACCCATGACAGACGCACTCAAGCGCCTCTCCGACGAAGGCGTCGCGATCTGGCTGGACGACCTGTCGCGCAAGCGCATCACGTCCGGCAACCTCGCCGAGCTGATCGACCAGCAGCACGTCGTCGGTGTCACGACGAACCCGTCGATCTTCCAGAAGGCGATCTCCGCGGGTGACGGCTACGAGCAGCAGCTCGCCGACCTCGCCGCCCGTAAGGTCACCGTCGAGGAAGCCATCCGCATGATCACGACGGCGGACGTCCGCGACGCCGCCGACATCCTGCGGCCCGTCTTCGACGCCACCGGCGGCCAGGACGGCCGGGTCTCGATCGAGGTGGACCCGCGCCTGGCGCACCACACCACCCCGACCATCGCCGAGGCCAAGCAGCTGGCGTGGCTGGTGGACCGCCCGAACACGCTGATCAAGATCCCGGCCACCAAGGCGGGCCTCCCGGCGATCACCGAGGTCATCGGCCTCGGCATCAGCGTCAACGTCACGCTGATCTTCTCGCTGGAGCGCTACCGCGAGGTCATGGACGCCTACCTGGCGGGCCTGGAGAAGGCCAAGGCCGCGGGCCTGGACCTGTCCCTGATCCGTTCGGTGGCGTCGTTCTTCGTGTCCCGTGTGGACACCGAGATCGACAAGCGCCTGGAGAAGCTGGGCACGGACGAGGCCAAGGCCCTCAAGGGCAAGGCCGCGCTGGCCAACGCCCGGCTGGCCTACGAGGCGTACGAGGAGGTCTTCTCCTCGGACCGCTGGGCCGCCCTCGACAAGGCCGGCGCCAACAAGCAGCGTCCGCTGTGGGCCTCGACCGGTGTCAAGGACCCGGCCTTCAAGGACACGCTGTACGTGGACGAGCTGGTCGCCCCTGGCACGGTCAACACCATGCCGGAGGCCACCCTGGAGGCCGCCGCCGACCACGGCGCGATCACCGGTGACACCGTTCGCGGCACGTACGACGCCGCCAGGGCCGACCTGGAGGCGATCGGAAAGCTCGGGATCTCGTACGACGATGTCGTGAAGGTCCTGGAGGACGAGGGCGTGGAGAAGTTCGAGGCGTCCTGGAACGACCTGCTCAAGTCCACGGAGGCGGAGCTCGAGCGCCTCGCTCCCTCGGAGGGCTGATCTCCCTTGTCTGATGCACACGGAGCCAACCCGCTTCGTGACGCCCTGGACCGACGGCTCCCGCGTATCGCGGGGCCGTCGGGCCTGGTGATCTTTGGCGTCACGGGCGATTTGTCCCGTAAAAAGCTGATGCCTGCCGTCTACGACCTGGCCAACCGCGGTCTGCTTCCGCCGGGTTTCTCACTCGTCGGGTTCGCCCGCCGGGAGTGGGAGCACGAGGACTTCGCGCAGGAGGTGTACACGGCTGTCAAGGAACACTCGCGTACGCCGTTCCGCGAGGAGGTCTGGCAGCAGCTCGTCCAGGGCTGCCGCTTCGTCCAGGGCAACTTCGACGACGACGAGGCCTTCGAGACGCTCAAGGAGACGATAAACGAGCTCGACAAGGCCCAGGGCACCAACGGCAACTTCGCCTTCTACCTGTCCGTACCGCCGAAGTTCTTCCCCCAGGTCGTCCAGCAGCTGAAGAAGCACGGGCTGGCCGACCAGAAGGAGGGCTCCTGGCGGCGCGCGGTCATCGAGAAGCCGTTCGGGCACAACCTGGAGAGCGCCAAGGAGCTCAACCGGATCGTCCACGAGGTCTTCCCGCCCCACGAGGTCTTCCGGATCGACCACTACCTGGGCAAGGAGACGGTCCAGAACATCCTGGCGCTGCGCTTCGCCAACACGATGTTCGAGCCGCTGTGGAACCGCAGCTATGTCGACCATGTCCAGATCACGATGGCCGAGGACATCGGCATCGGCGGCCGGGCCGGCTACTACGACGGCATCGGCGCCGCCCGTGACGTCATCCAGAACCACCTCCTCCAGCTGCTCGCGCTGACCACGATGGAGGAGCCCTCCTCCTTCGAGGCGGATTCGCTGGTCGCGGAGAAGACCAAGGTGCTGGGCGCGGTCCGGCTGCCCAAGGACCTCGGCAGGGAGACGGTCCGCGCGCAGTACACGGAGGGCTGGCAGGGCGGCGAGAAGGCCGTCGGCTACCTCCAGGAAGACGGCATCGACCCCAAGTCGAAGACCGACACCTACGCCGCGATCAAGCTGTCGATCGACAACCGCCGCTGGGCGGGCGTCCCGTTCTACCTGCGCACCGGCAAGCGCCTCGGCCGCCGCGTCACCGAGATCGCGGTGATCTTCCAGCGTGCCCCGCACTCCCCCTTCGACCGCACCGCCACCGAGGAACTGGGGCAGAACGCCCTGGTCATCCGGGTGCAGCCGGACGAGGGCGTGACCGTCAGGTTCGGCTCCAAGGTGCCGGGCACCTCCATGGAGGTGCGGGACGTGTCGATGGACTTCGCCTACGGCGAGTCCTTCACGGAGTCCAGCCCCGAGGCCTACGAGCGGCTGATCCTCGATGTGCTGCTCGGCGACGCCAACCTCTTCCCGCGCGTGGAGGAGGTGGAGCAGTCCTGGCGGATCCTCGACCCGATCGAGGAGTACTGGGACAAGCACGGCAGGCCCGCGCAGTACCCGGCGGGCACGTGGGGCCCCACCGAGGCGGACGAAATGCTCGCACGAGACGGACGGAGCTGGCGTCGGCCATGAAGATCGATTTGACGGAAACCACGTCCAGCAAGATCAACAAGGCACTGGTCCAGGGCCGCCGCGCCATCGGCACCCCTGCCATCGGCATGGTGCTCACCCTCGTCATCGTCACCGACGAGGAGAACGCCTACGACGCGCTGCGGGCGGCCAACGACGCGTCCCGTGAGCACCCCTCGCGCACGCTCGTCGTCATCAAGCGGGTCAGCCGGTCGCCGCGCGACCGCGCCAAGGCCCGCCTCGACGCCGAGGTGCGGCTCGGCACGGAAGCCGGCACCGGCGAGACGGTCATACTCCGGCTGTACGGGGACGTGATCGACCACGCCCAGTCGGTGGTGCTGCCGCTGCTGCTGCCGGACGCCCCGGTCGTGGTCTGGTGGGCGGTGAACGCCCCGCTGGACCCGGCCAAGGATCCGCTGGGCGCGCTGGCCCAGCGCCGGGTCACCGATGCCTACGCCGCCGAGCAGCCCATCCAGGAGCTGTCCGCGCGCGCCGACACCTACACGCCGGGCGACACGGACCTGTCCTGGGCCCGCATCACGCCCTGGCGCTCGATGCTGGCGGCGGCGCTCGACCAGGCCCCGTGCACGGTCACCTCGGCCGAGGTGACCGGCGAGGAGTTCAACCCCAGCTGCGAGCTGCTGGCCATGTGGCTGGCCGACAGGCTGAAGATCCCGGTCACCCGCAAGGTCTCCGACGGCCCCGGTCTGACGGCCGCGCGGATGGAGTCCGGCAACGGCGCGATCGTGCTGGACCGTCCGGACGGTTCGCTGGCCACGCTCTCGATGCCGGCCCAGCCGGACCGTGCGGTGGCGCTCAAGCGGCGGGACACCGCCGAGCTGCTCGCCGAGGAGCTGCGCCGGCTCGACCCGGACGAGATCTACGCCCAGTCGTTGAAGTACGGCGTGGAGCGGATCGGTGACGGCAAGAGCGGGAACCCGGGCTCCGGGAACCCGGGCTCCGGCGAGCCGGCGGCCGGCGAGAGCGCCGCGGAGAAGCCTGCGGCGAAGAAGCCCGCAAAGAAGGCGGCCGGCAAGTGAGCGCTCCGCAGGTGGTCGTCCACCGCGACAAGGAGCTGATGGCCAAGGCCGCGGCGGCCCGGCTGATCACGAAGGTCGTGGACGCCCAGGCCGCCCGCGGCTTCGCCTCCGTGGTCCTGACGGGCGGGCGCAACGGCAACGGGCTGCTCGCGGCCCTCGCCGAGGCACCCGCCCGGGACGCGGTGGACTGGTCGCGGCTCGACCTGTGGTGGGGCGACGAGCGGTTCCTGCCGGAGAGCGATCCGGAGCGCAACTACACCCAGGCCAGGGAGGTGCTGCTGGACAGCGTCCCGCTGGACCCGGCCCGGGTGCACCCCATGCCCCCGTCGGACGGCCCGTACGGCAATGACGCCGATGCCGCCGCCGAGGCGTACGCGGCCGAACTCGCCGCCGCCGCGGGACCCGAGGACCACGGCCCGGTGCCGTCGTTCGACGTGCTGCTGGTGGGCGTCGGCCCGGACACCCATGTCGCCTCGCTCTTCCCCGAGCTGCCTGCCGTCTACGAGCAGGAGCGGACGGTGGTCGGGGTGCACGGCGCACCGAAGCCGCCGCCCACCCGCACCTCGCTGACCCTGCCCGCGATCCGCGCGGCACGGGAGGTGTGGCTGCTGGCGGCCGGCGAGGACAAGGCCAACGCCGCGGCCATGGCCCTCTCCGGCGCCGGAGAGGTCCAGGCCCCGGCGGCCGGCGCACGGGGCCGCAGCCGGACCCTGTGGCTGCTGGACGAGGCGGCGGCGGCCCAGCTGCCGCGCGGCCTCTACCCGCCGGCGTCGGCCTGACCGCCGCACCGAGCCAAGCCGAAGGCCCCGCACCCTCAAGGGTGCGGGGCCTTCGGCGTCACCGCGGTCGTCCTGCGGCGATCCGGGGGATCAACGCCCGCGCAGCTCCCGGTACGTGGCGACCAGGCCGGACGTGGAGGCGTCGAGGCCCGGCACCTCGGCGCCCTCCGTCAGGGCCGGTTCGACGCGCTTGGCGAGGACCTTGCCCAGCTCCACGCCCCACTGGTCGAAGGAGTCGATGTTCCACACCGCGCCCTGGACGAACACCTTGTGCTCGTACAGCGCGACCAACTGGCCCAGCACGGACGGGCTGAGCTCCTTGGCCAGGATGGTGGTGTTGGGGCGGTTGCCCGGGAACGTCTTGTGCGGCACCAGTTCCTCGGCCACACCCTCGGCGCGCACCTCATCGGGCGTCTTGCCGAACGCCAGCGCCTGGCCCTGTGCGAACAGATTGGCCATCAGCAGGTCGTGCTGGGCCACCAGGCCCGGCTGCAGATCGGCGACCGGCCGGGCGAAGCCGATGAAGTCCGCCGGGATCATCTTCGTGCCCTGGTGGAGCAACTGGTAGTACGCATGCTGGCCGTTCGTGCCGGGAGTGCCCCAGACGACGGGGCCGGTCTGCCAGTTGACCCGGTTGCCCTCGCGGTCCACCGACTTGCCGTTGGACTCCATGTCCAGCTGCTGGAGGTAGGCGGTGAACTTGGAGAAGTAGTGGCTGTAGGGCAGCACGGCATGCGACTGGGCGTCCCAGAAGTTGCCGTACCAGATGCCGAGCAGTCCCAGCAGCAGCGGGGCGTTCTCCTGCGGCGGGGCGCTGCGGAAGTGCTCGTCGACGAGGTGGAAGCCGGCCAGCATCTCGCGGAAGCGCTCCGGGCCGATCGCCACCATCAGCGACAGGCCGATGGCGGAGTCATAGGAGTAACGGCCGCCGACCCAGTCCCAGAACTCGAACATGTTGTCCGTGTCGATGCCGAACTCCGCCACCTTCCCGGCGTTGGTCGACACCGCCACGAAGTGCTTGGCGACAGCTTCGGTCCCGGCGCCCAGACCGGTCAGCAGCCAGTCGCGGGCCGAGGTGGCATTGGTGAGCGTCTCGATGGTGGTGAAGGTCTTCGAGGCGACGATGAACAGCGTCTCGGCCGGGTCCAGATCGCGTACCGCCTCGTGCAGATCGGCACCGTCCACATTGGAGACGAAGCGGAACTGCATGTCCCGGTGGGTGTAGGCGCGCAACGCCTCGTAGGCCATCGCCGGACCCAGGTCCGAGCCGCCGATACCGATGTTGACGACGGTCTTGATGCGCTTGCCGGTGTGGCCCTTCCAGTCGCCGGAGCGGATCCGGTCGCAGAAGGTGCCCATCCTCGTCAGGACGTGGTGCACGCCGGGGACGACGTTCTCGCCGTCGCTCTTGATGACCTCGGAGGCGGGGGCGCGCAGCGCGACGTGCAGCACGGAGCGCTGCTCGGTGACGTTGATCTTCTCCCCGCGGAACATCGCGTCCCGCAGCTCCGCCACCCCGGTCGCCGCGGCCAGGTCGCGCAGCAACTCCAGCGTCTCGTCGGTGACCAGGTGCTTGGAGTAGTCCAGGTGCAGATCACCGACCTGGAGGGTGTAGCGCTCGGCGCGCGCCGGGTCCCGCTCGAAGAGCTCGCGCAGATGCACCTGCGCCAGCTGCTCCCGGTGCTTGCTCAGCGCGGTCCACTCAGGCATCTGATCGAGCCTGCTGCGGCCTTCTGCGTTCATCTCGGACATCAGCCTTCTTCATCTCGTACCGGCCCCGCCATCTCCCAACCTAATTGATCAGCGCGCGGTACGAGGTATCTGGCCGCTGACGGACGGGACGCTGTCGGGGGCCTGAAGAACAGGTATCGGCGGCGCACCTACGCGGCCGGCCCGGCCGGAGGGCAGTGTGTCCCTCCGGCCGGGCCGGCCGGTGTGTGTGCTGGTCCGTCAGATCTCGCCGCGGAGCTTGGCGAGCGCCTCCGCGAGGATCGCCTCACCGTCGGCGTCGCTGCGGCGCTCCCGGACGTAGGCGAGGTGGGTCTTGTACGGCTCGGTGCGCGGCGGGTCCGGCGGGCTGTCCCGGTCCTTGCCTGCCGGGAAACCACAGCGCGGGCAGTCCCAGGTGTCGGGAACCTGCGCATCGCCGGCGAAGCTGGGCTGCGTCTCGTGCCCGTTGGAGCACCAGAAGGAGATGCGGATGCGCGGCGCGGACTCGCCGCGCTCGGCCTCCCCCATCGGCCCCGCCCCGACCCGACTTCCTCGGATCGCGTTGCCACTTGCCACGGTCGTAACTCCCTGCGTAATGGTGCTGCACAGCCTCTCGCAGCAGCTGCGCTGCGGAACGCCCCAGTCTACGTAAGGCCCAACGCGCGTCCAGTGGCTGGAGTTACCCGTCCGAGGACGCCACCCTGATGATAAGCCGCCCCTCCGACGCTGTGTCAGCTGCCGAGCTTCATCAGGATGCCGAGCACGACAATGCAGGCGAACCACAACAGGCCGATCACGATGGTGATGCGGTCGAGGTTGCGCTCGGCGACCGAGGAGCCACCGACCGAGGACTGCATACCGCCGCCGAACATGTCGGACAGGCCGCCGCCCTTCCCCTTGTGCATGAGCACCAGCATCATCAGCAGCAGGCTGAAGACGATGAGGGCGATCGAGAACCCGATGACCACGGCTGGACCAACTCTCTAGGACTGACGGACGGACGTATGGATCACGATATCCGCAACAAACGCTGCGGGGCCGGGGGCGGCGCTGCTGCACCGGTCCCGGCCCCGACAGGGTACGACGAGGGCTCCCCCTCGTCATAGCTGCTACTGGTCGCGGAAGCGGACGATCTTCACAAACTCTTCCGAGTCGAGGGCCGCGCCACCGATCAGCGCGCCGTCGACGTCGGGCTGGGCCATGATCGCGGCGACATTGCCGGACTTGACCGAGCCGCCGTACTGGATGCGGACCTTGTCGGCCAGCTCCTGGCTGTAGAGCTCGGCGAGGCGGCCGCGGATGGCACCGCAGACCTCCTGCGCGTCCTCGGGGGTGGCGACCTCGCCGGTGCCGATGGCCCACACCGGCTCGTAGGCGATCACGATGGTCTCGGCCTGCTCGGCCGGCACGTCCGCCAGACCGCCGTCGACCTGGGCGAGGGTGTGCGCGACCTGCTTGCCGGCCTTGCGGACGTCCAGGCCCTCGCCGACGCACAGGATCGGGGTGAGGCCGTGCTTGAACGCGGCCTTGACCTTGGCGTTGCAGATCTCTTCGTTCTCGCCGTGGTACTGGCGGCGCTCGCTGTGGCCGACGGCCACGTACGCGCACTTGAGCTTGGCGAGCATCGCGCCGGAGATCTCACCGGTGTAGGCACCGGAGTCGTGCGCGGAGATGTCCTGGGCGCCGTACTTGATCTTGAGCTTGTCGCCGTCGACCAGCGTCTGCACCGACCGCAGGTCGGTGAAGGGCGGCAGGACCGCGACCTCTACGGCGTCGAAGTCCTTGTCGGCAAGGGCGAAGGCGAGCTTCTGGACGTGCGCGATGGCCTCGAGGTGGTTGAGGTTCATCTTCCAGTTGCCCGCCATCAGCGGGGTACGGCCGTTGTTCAGAGCGGTCACGTTGTTCAGTCCTCCAGTGCGGCGAGGCCGGGGAGCGTCTTGCCCTCGAGGTATTCGAGGCTGGCGCCGCCGCCGGTCGAGATGTGGCCGAATGCATTCTCGTCGAAGCCCAGCAGACGCACGGCGGCGGCCGAGTCACCGCCGCCGACGACGGTGAAGGCGGGCGAGTCCAGCAGCGCCTGGGCGACGGCCTTGGTGCCGCCGGCGTAGTCGGGGTGCTCGAAGACACCCATCGGGCCGTTCCAGAAGACGGTGCCCGCGTCGGCGACCTTCGCGGCGTAGAGCTCGCGGGTCTTCGGGCCGATGTCCAGGCCCTCCTTGTCGGCCGGGATGGCATCCGCGGCGACGGTCCCGGGGTTCGCCGGGGCCTTGGTCTTCAGGTCCGGGAACTCGGCGGAGACCAGTACGTCGACGGGGAGCACGAACTCCACGCCGCGCTTCTCGGCCCGTGCCAGGTACTCCTGGCAGGCCGGGACCTGGTCCTCCTGGAGCAGCGAGATACCGACCTCGTGGCCCTTGGCCTTGAGGAAGGTGTACGCCATACCGCCGCCGACCAGGATGCGGTCGGCCTTCTCCAGCAGCTGGTCGATGACGGCCAGCTTGTCGGAGACCTTGGCACCGCCGAGCGCGACGACGTACGGGCGCTTGACGTCCTCGGTGAGCTTCTTCAGGACCCGGACCTCGGTGGCGATCAGATCACCGGCGGCGTGCGGAAGGCGCGCGGGCAGGTCGTACACGGAGGCGTGCTTGCGGTGCACGGCACCGAAGCCGTCGCCCACGTAGAGGTCCGCGAGGGCGGCGAGCTGGTCGGCGAAGGCACCGCGCTCGGCGTCGTCCTTGCTGGTCTCGCCCGGGTTGAAGCGAAGGTTCTCCAGCACGGCCACCTGGCCGTCGGCCAGGCCCGCGGTCACCGAGCGGGCGGACTCGCCGACCGTGTCGGTCGCGAACGCCACGGCCTGGCCGAGGATTTCACCCAGCCGCTCGGCCGCGGGGGCCAGCGAGAAGGCCGGGTCCGGGGCGCCCTTGGGGCGGCCCAGGTGGGAGGCGACGATCACCTTGGCGCCGCGCTCGACGAGCTTGGCGATCGTCGGGGCGACGGCGCGGATCCGGCCGTCGTCGGTGATGGTGGTGCCGTCCAGCGGCACGTTCAGGTCGGCGCGGACGAAGACCCGCTTACCGGCTACCTGGAGGTCGTCGATCGTCTTCATGAGGAGTGACTCCATCACATGGGTCGGTCGGTCGCGGAACGGGGCCCGTACGACGCCTCATCGCGTCGCACGAGCCCCGTCCCCACATCTCGGTGTCTCCGGTGTCAACCAGAGATCAGAGCTGGCCGCCGACGAAGGTGGTCAGGTCCACCAGGCGGTTGGAGTAGCCCCACTCGTTGTCGTACCAGCCGACGACCTTGACCTGCTTGCCCTGCGACATGGTCAGCTGGGAGTCGAAGGTGCAGGAGGCCGGGAAGTTCACGATGTCCGAGGAGACGATCGGGTCCTCGGTGTACTCGAGGATGCCCTTGAGCTGACCCTCGGCGGCCTTCTGGAAGGCGGTGTTGATCTCGTCCTTGGTGACCTCGCGGTCGAGCTCCAGGACCAGGTCGGTGACCGAGCCGGTGGGGACGGGCACGCGCATCGCGATGCCGTCCAGCTTGCCCTTGAGCTGCGGGAGGACCAGGGCGGTGGCCTTGGCGGCACCCGTCGAGGTCGGGATGATGTTCTCCGCGGCGGCGCGGGCGCGGCGCAGGTCGCTGTGCGGGAAGTCCAGGATGCGCTGGTCGTTGGTGTACGCGTGGACCGTGGTCATCATGCCCTTGACGATGCCGAAGTTCTCGTCGAGAACCTTCGCCATCGGCGCCACACAGTTGGTGGTGCAGGAGGCGTTGGAGATGATGTGGTGCTTGGCCGCGTCGTACTTGTCGTTGTTGACGCCCATCACGATCGTGATGTCCTCGTCCTTGGCGGGCGCGGAGATCAGGACCTTCTTGGCGCCGGCCGCGAGGTGCTTCTCGGCGTCGGCCTTCTTGGTGAAGATGCCGGTCGACTCGATGACGATGTCGGCGCCGAGCTCGGCCCAGGGGAGCTTCGCCGGGTCGCGCTCGGCCATCGTCTTGAAGGTCTGGTTGCCGACCGTGATGGTGTCGTCGGTGTGGCTGACGTCCTGCTTGAGGCGACCCAGAATGGTGTCGTACTTCAGCAGGTGGACCAGGGTGGCGTTGTCGGTCAGGTCGTTGACACCGACGATCTCGATGTCCGCACCCTGCTCCAGGAGCGCGCGGAAGTAGTTACGACCAATGCGGCCGAATCCGTTGATGCCTACGCGGATCGTCACGAACCGATCTCCTCGTTGGTACGCCGGCGCAGTTACCGGCGAGCTGTATGGGATGTCCCCGACCGCCTCCGACCCTACCCCCTGTAAGAGACGTACGTGACATTGACATCGGCGTCCAAAGGTGCTCAAGTGAGCGCCCTTCAGCCCCTCTGACGCCCGTCCGTACGCGCCCCCGCCACCACGTTCTGGAAGAGCGGCGCCCCCGGTGCCCAGTGCGGGCGCCGGGGGCGCAAATACGGCGAAGGACCGGCTCCCGTTCAGCCGACCATGCCCTCGGCGAGTTCCTCGGTGAGGTTGGACTCGGTGCCGGGGATGCCGAGGTCCTGGGCGCGCTTGTCGGCCATCGCCAGCAGCCGGCGGATCCGGCCGGCGACGGCGTCCTTGGTCAGCGGCGGGTCGGCGAGGGCGCCCAGCTCCTCCAGGGACGCCTGCTTGTGCTCCATGCGCAGACGGCCGGCCGCCGCGAGGTGCTCGGGGACCTCCTCGCCCAGGATCTCCAGGGCCCGCTGGACCCGGGCGCCCGCGGCGACCGCGGCCCGTGCCGAGCGGCGGAGGTTGGCGTCGTCGAAGTTGGCGAGGCGGTTGGCGGTGGCGCGGACCTCGCGGCGCATCCGCCGCTCCTCCCACGCCAGCACCGACTCATGGGCGCCGAGCCGCGTCAGCAGCGCGCCGATCGCGTCACCGTCCCGGACGACGACACGGTCCACGCCGCGCACCTCACGGGCCTTCGCGCCGATGCCGAGCCGGCGTGCCGCGCCGACCAGCGCGAGCGCCGCCTCGGGCCCGGGGCAGGTGACCTCCAGCGACGAGGAGCGGCCGGGTTCGGTCAGTGAGCCATGGGCCAGGAAGGCCCCGCGCCAGGCCGCCTCGGCGTCGCAGGTCGCGCCGGAGACCACCTGCGGGGGCAGGCCGCGGATGGGGCGGCCGCGGCCGTCCACCAGGCCGGTCTGGCGCGCCAGCTGGTCGCCGCCGGCCACGACCCGTACGACGTAGCGGCTGCCGCGCCGCAGGCCGCCGGGGGCCATCACCACCAGGTCGGAGCTGTGCCCGAAGATCTCCAGGATGTCCTTGCGCAGCCGCCGGGCCGCGATGCCCGTGTCCAGCTCCGCCTCGATCACGATGCGCCCGCTGACCAGATGCAGACCCCCCGCGAACCGCAGGATCGACGAGACCTCCGACTTCCGGCAGCAGGTCCGGGTGACGGGGAGCCGGGAGATTTCATCCTTCACCGCTGCCGTCATCGCCATGGGCCGATCCTTCCATGCATCCGAAAAATACGGTCGTACGCGGCTGCCAGCAGCTCCGGGTCGTGCCGGTCGGGGGCTTGCCCGGTGCTGGACCGGGTGTCGTCTCCTTGTGCGGCGACCGCCGCCAGCTCGACCTCGCTGCCGACCAGCTGCTTGGCGGCAACCGTCAGGCCTTCGATGTCGGGCACGGCGGCCTTGTCGGCCAGCACCACGTCGAAGGCGAGTTTAGGGGCGTGTCGGGCCAAAACCTCCAAATGACGCTGCGGGGAGAAGCCATCGGTTTCGCCCGGTTGGGGCGCAAGGTTGAGCGAAAGGACTTTTCGGGCCTTGGTCTCCTCCAGCGCCTCGCGCAGCTCCGGCACCAGAAGATGCGGGATCACGGAGGAGAACCAGGAGCCCGGGCCGAGCACCACCCAGTCGGCGTCGCGCACCGCGGCGACCGCCTCGGGGACGGCCGGCGGCTCCTCCGGCACCACATGGACGGACTGCACCTCGCCGCGGGTGAGCGCGACGGTGGCCTGGCCGCGGACCGTGGTGATCGCGTCCGGCCGGTCCGGTTCATGGCCCTTGACCTGGGCCTGGAGTTCCAGGGGCACCGCCGACATGGGCAGCACCCGGCCGTGCGCGCCGAGCAGCTTGCCGACCAGGTCGAGTGCCTGGACGTGGTCGCCGAGCTGCTCCCACAGCGCGACGATCAGCAGATTGCCGACCGCGTGGTCGTGCAGCTCGCCCTCGCTCTGGAAGCGGTGCTGGATCACCCGGGACCAGGTCTGGCCCCAGTCGTCGTCGCCGCACAGCGCGGCCAGCGCCTTGCGCAGATCGCCGGGCGGCAGGACGCTCAGCTCGTCGCGGAGGCGGCCGCTGGAGCCGCCGTCGTCGGCGACCGTGACCACGGCGGTCAGGTCACCGGTGATGCGGCGCAGTGCGGTCAGTGAGGCGGACAGGCCCATGCCCCCGCCCAGGGCCACCACCTTGGGGGTGGCCCCCTTCGTCATACGGCCGCTGGGGACGAGTCGCCGGACCCGGCGCAGCCGTGGTGCGCGCGCGCTCACTCGCGCCCCATGTCCCGGTGGACGACGACGGTTTCCACTCCTTCGGCGACCAGGCGCCGGGCCAGCTTCTCGGACATCGCGACGCTGCGGTGCTTGCCGCCCGTACAGCCCACGGCGATGGTCACATAGCGCTTGCCCTCACGGCGGTAGCCCTCGGCGACGATCCGCAGCAGCTCGGCATAGCCGTCCAGGAACTCCTTGGAGCCGGGCTGGCTGAAGACGTAACTGGAGACCTCGTCGTTGAGACCCGTGAAGGGGCGCAGCTCGGGGACCCAGTGCGGGTTGGGGATGAAGCGGCAGTCGATGACCATGTCGGCGTCGACCGGCAGGCCGTACTTGAAGCCGAAGGACATGACCGTGGCGCGCAGCTCGGGTACCTCTTCGCCGGCGAACTGGGCGTCCATCTTGGCGCGCAGTTCGTGGACGTTGAGGCTGGAGGTGTCGATGACCAGGTCGGCGTCGCCGCGCAGCTCGCGCAGCAGATCGCGTTCGGCGGCGATGCCGTCGACGATCCGGCCGTCGCCCTGGAGGGGGTGCGGGCGGCGCACGGACTCGAAGCGGCGCACCAGGGCCTCGTCGGAGGACTCCAGGAAGACGATGCGGCGCTTGACGTTCTGCGCGTCCAGGGTGGCCAGCGATTCCTTGAGGTTGGCGAAGAAACGGCGGCCGCGGACGTCGACGACGACCGCGATCCGGGCGACATTGCCCTGCGAGCGGGCGCCCAGCTCGACCATCGGCGCGATCAGCTCGGGCGGGATGTTGTCGACGACGAACCAGCCGAGGTCCTCCAGGCACTTCGCGGCGGTGCTGCGGCCCGCGCCGGACATCCCGGAGATGATCACCAACTCGGGGATCGCGGCGCTCTCGCCGTTGTCGGTCGTGCCCGTACTCACCTGTGCACCGTCTCTCTCGGTTTCCTGCGCTTCATGCGGTGTACTCATCGTTCCTGCCCCCGTTCTGCCGACAACGCGGCCGGTGGGACCCCGTCATCCTCAATGATCTCTCCTGTGGCGGTGTTCACCGCGGGGGCGGACGGTGCCGCCCCGGCCAGGGCCGCGGCGACCGTCTCCGCGGTCTTGCGGCCGACGCCCGGGACCTCGCAGATTTCGTCGACCGTCGCGGCCCGCAGCTTCTTCAACGAGCCGAAGTGCTTGAGCAGTGCCTGGCGGCGGGTGGCGCCCAGCCCGGCGACGGCGTCGAGCGGCGAGGACTTCAGCCGCTTGGTGCGCTTGCTGCGCTGGTAGGCGATGGCGAAGCGGTGCGCCTCGTCGCGGACGCGCTGGAGGAGGTAGAGGCCCTCGCTGCTGCGCGGCAGCACGACCGGGTCGTCCTCCTCCGGGAGCCAGACCTCTTCGAGGCGCTTGGCCAGGCCGCAGACGGCGACATCGTCGATACCGAGCTCGTCCAGGGCCCGGCGGGCGGCCGCGACCTGCGGTGCGCCGCCGTCGACGACCACGAGCTGGGGCGGGTAGGCGAAGCGCTTGGGGCGGCCGTCCTCGTCGGTCGGGCGGCCGGCCATCGGGTCCGGCTCCAGGTCGTCCGTGCCCGCGGGGACGGTGGCGGCCGTGGTGCCGTTGTCGTCCACGCGGGCGTCGTCGGCCGGCTCCTCCGTCCACTCGCCGGACTTCTGCTTCTCCTGGAGATAGCGCTTGAAGCGGCGGCCGATGACCTCGTGCATGGACCGGACATCGTCCTGGCCCTGGAAGCTCTTGATCTGGAAGCGGCGGTATTCGCTCTTCCGGGCGAGACCGTCCTCGAACACCACCATCGAGGCGACGACGTCATCGCCCTGGAGGTGGGAGATGTCGAAGCACTCGATGCGCAACGGCACCGCGTCCAGGCCGAGGGCCCCGGCGATCTCCTCCAGGGCGCGGGAGCGGGTGGTCAGGTCGGAGGCGCGCTTGGTCTTGTGCAGGCCCAGCGCCTGCTGGGCGTTGCGGCCGACCGTGGCCATCAGGTCCTTCTTGTCGCCGCGCTGCGGGATGCGCAGCGAGACCTGGGAGCCGCGGCGCTGGGAGAGCCACTGGGCGATCGGCTCGACGGGCTCGGGCAGCGCCGGGACCAGGACCTCCTTGGGGACGGCGTCGCCCCGCTCCTCGCCGTACAGCTGCTGGAGGGCGTGCTCGACGAGACCGCTGGTCGTGACCGCCTCGACCTTGTCCGTCACCCAGCCGCGCTGGCCGCGCACCCGGCCGCCGCGGACGTGGAAGATCTGGACGGCGGCTTCGAGTTCGTCCTCGGCGACCGCGATCAGATCGGCGTCGGTGGCGTCGGCCAGCACCACCGCGCTCTTCTCCATGGCCCGCTTGAGCGCCCCTATGTCGTCCCGCAGCCGGGCGGCGCGTTCGTACTCCATCTCCTCGGCGGCCTCCTGCATCCCGCGCTCCAGACGGCGGATGTAGGCGCCGGTGCGGCCGGCCATGAAGTCGCAGAATTCCTCGGCGAGTTCGTGGTGCTCCTCGGGGGAGATCCGCCCGACACAGGGCGCCGAGCACTTGCCGATGTAGCCGAGCAGACAGGGGCGGCCGATCTGGGCGGAGCGCTTGAAGACACCGGCGGAGCACGTCCGTACCGGGAAGACGCGCAGCATCAGGTCGACGGTCTCGCGGATGGCCCAGGCGTGGCCGTACGGACCGAAGTAGCGCACGCCCTTCTTCTTGGCGCCGCGCATGACCTGGACGCGGGGGAACTCCTCGTTGAGGGTCACCGCGAGGTACGGATAGCTCTTGTCGTCGCGGTACTTGACGTTGAAGCGCGGGTCGAACTCCTTGATCCAGCTGTATTCGAGCTGGAGCGCCTCGACCTCGGTGGAGACGACGGTCCACTCCACGGAGGCGGCGGTGGTGACCATCGTGCGCGTCCGCGGATGGAGGCCGGCCAGGTCCTGGAAGTAGTTGGCCAGGCGCTGGCGCAGGCTCTTGGCCTTGCCGACGTAGATGACCCGGCCGTGTTCGTCGCGGAACTTATAGACCCCCGGCGAGTCGGGGATCTGTCCCGGCTTGGGTCGATAGCTGCTGGGGTCTGCCATGCACACCACCCTACTGACCGCGACCGACAATCACCGTGCCCGGACCACCCCCGCCCCGCGGCCCGCGGCGCCGGTCCGCGGGGCCCGGCGGCCAGGACGCGGGAGACGGCGCCCGGGCCGGGGCGCCGGAAGCGGGGTGACGCTCCTCGTGGCCCGGCTCCCCCGGGACGGCCGGCACGCGCTGCGGTCCCCTGCCTACTGACGACTGCGGGCGGCTGTGGCCGGCTGTGCAACGAGGCGCGAGGCAGCAGACCGGCGCAGTCCCGTGGAAGAAATCCCGCAGCAGGAGAGCTTCCGGCCAGGCCCCGCCGGGACGGCACGTCAACGACGTGACAGGCCGTCAATGGGCGGCACGGACCACCGGGATGGGGCGCCCGCCGGCGCGCAGGCGGGGCGCAAATACCGTCAATTCCGATAGTCGATCTTGTGGGCGCCCGCCGGAATGACGCGGAAGTGAGTGCCGTGTGCGGCGCGGCTCGGCAACGCTGTCCGCGTGACTTCAGAACGCGTCCCCGCGCCGGCCGGGAGAGCGCGCGCCCGGTGCGCGGATCACCGGCTGCGGGCCGGGCACCGGTACCACCCTGGGGCCGGCCCCGCCGCGCCGGACCGACGTCCACCGCTCCCCTCCGGGCCGGTGACCTGCCGGGAGCTGCCGTGACGGCCCCGGAGGGCGGGCAGGCCGCCCTGCGCAAGGCCGCCCGACGGGCGCGGCGGCTGGACGCACGGGACCCGCTGGCGCCGTTCCTCGGCCGTTTCGCCCCGGTACCGGACGGCCGGCTGTTCCTCGACAGCAGCTCGCTGGGCCGGCTGCCCGCCGCCACCCCGGAGCTGCTGGACCGGGTGGTGCGCGACGACTGGGGCGGCCGGCTCGCGCAGGGCCGTACGCAGTGGCGGGCCCTGCCGCAGCGGATCGGCGACCGGATGGCGGGGACCGTGCTCGGCGCCCGGCCGGGCGAGGTGGTGGCCGCCGACTGCACCAGCGTCAACCTCTACAAGCTCACGGTCGCCGCACTGGACGCACGCCGCGGGCGACGGACGGTGCTGGTGGACGACGACAACTCCCCCACCGACCGCTATGTCGTGGCCGGGGTCGCCGCCGAGCACGAGCGGGCGCTGCGCACCGTGCACACCCACCCGGAGACCGGGCTCGACATGGAGACGCTGCGGGCGGCGGTGGACGAGGACGTCGCGGTGGTCGTGCTGTCGCTGGTCTCGCACCGCTCCGGGGCGCTGCTCGACATGGCCGAGGTGCACGAGATCGCGCACGCCCAAGGGGCGCTGGTGCTGTGGGACCTCAGCCATGCGGTGGGCGCGGTGGACCTCCAACTGGCCGCCACCGGGGCCGATATGGCGGTCGCCGCGACGTACAAGCATCTGATGGCGGGGCCCGGCTGCCCGGCGCTGCTGTACGTACGGCGGGATCTTCAGCCGTATGCCGTGCAGCCGGTGCACGGCTGGTACGGGCATCGCGAACAGCTCACCGGGTCCTCGCGGTACGACCCCGATCCGACCGTCCGGCGCTTCTTGACCGGCATCCCGCCCGCGCTGTCGCTGGCCGCCGCGGAGCCCGCGCTGGATCTGCTGGCCGAGGCGGGGATGGCCGCGGTACGGGCCAAGAGCCGGGCGCTGACCGGGTTCCTGACGGAGCTGGCCGGGGCCGTGCTGGAGCCGTACGGGCTGCGTCCCGCCGGGCCCGCCGACCCGGAGCGGCGTGGCGCCCACGTCACCTACCGGCATCCGCGGGCCGGGGAGCTGGTGGCGGCGCTCGCCGGGGCGGGCCTGTTCGTGGACCACCTTCCCCCGGACCGGGTGCGCCTCTCCCCCGGGCCGCTGTCGACCCGCTTTGCGGATGTCCTGGAGGCGGTGTGCCGGTTCCGGGAGGTGCTGAGCGCCTCCGACGCGGCGGGTGGGGCCGCCGGCCCCGGCGGGCGGGGGGTGTGAGCCGTCGGGGCCGGGGCACCGGGGCGTCGCGCCTCCCCGACGACTCCCCCCACCCCCGAACCCACCCCCGCCCCCTCCCCCCGAAGGGGGAGGAGGGGGAGGGGGCGGGGGACGGCCTGCCCGCCGCACGGACGGCATCCGACGGGCAGGCGGACCGGGTCAGCCGCCGTGCCGCCTGCGCAGCGCCGCCGAGACGGACAGCCCCAGGGCGAGCAGGGCGGCGGCGCCCGCGAGCGTCGTGGCAGCGGTCACCGGCAGGCTGTCGTCCGCGAGGGCGCCCGCCGCGACGGGGCGCCGGGCAGGGGGTCCCCCGGCGTCGGCCGCCGCCTTCCCGTAGCCGCCGGCCTCGCCCCGCTTGTCGTACGCGGAGCCGGGGAGCTTGTCCCCGTAGGCCTGCGCCACCCGCTTCCGGTAGGCGGCGACGGTGGTGCCGTGCGCACCGACGGCCTTGCGGGCGTCGGCGTCCAGCGGTTCGATCCGGTCACCGTGCTGCACATACCAGGCGTCGGTCTGCGGCTCCTGGAAGACCGTGCCGCCCTTCGCCCGTGCGGCCCCGGCCGCGGTATAGCGGGTCTCGTCGTCGCCGCCGGCGATGTTGACGACCTTCCAGGTGTCACCCCGCCGCGCGGTCCACACCGAGGCCGTGCGGCCGTCACCGGCGACGGCTTTGCTGGCGAGGAACTCAGGGCGGGCGACGGGCGCCCCGTCCCGGCCGCGGACGAAGTCCGGTGACAGGACGTAGACGGGGACCGTGCCGCCCTCGATGTGCACCACGGCCTGCGCGGTGCCGGGTGCCACGGCGCGTGCGCCGCTGCGCTTCCGGTCGGCCGCGAAGAAGCGGGCGAGGGTGTCGAGGGTCGTGGGGCTGGTGGCCGCCGCGTGCGCGGCCGTGACGCTCGCCCGGCCCGGGGTCAGGGGCGTGGGCACCGGTGCGGCCGTTGCGGAGTGCGGGGCGAGGCCGAGGAGAGCGGTGGCGAACGTGCCGGTGGCGACGGCGCGGAGGGCGGTGCGGACGGCGGTGCGCTTCGTCATGTCCTCAGGCTCCTATCCGGTACAGGGAGTGTGTCCAGGCGAAGGAGCTGCCGTTCACGTAGTAGTCGAAATCGCCCCAGTTGTAGCGATTGTTGGTCGCCCATGGATCACCCCAGTAAACCCAATGGCGATCCGTGTCATATCCGTAAATCACATGCATGTGGCCACCGCCGGAGGACCACTGGATGCGGGTCTCGATGGGCCGGTTGGCGTCGATCTCGCTCCGCACGGTGTCGTAGCGGAGCCAACCGCTCACGTAGGAACCGGAGTTGAGGCCCATCCAGGCGAACGCGTTCTGCACATTGCCGAGGGTGGCCTGGTCGTTGGGGCAGGCCGTGCCCTGCTGGCGCTGGAAGGCGGCGTTGCAGAACTGGTTCTGGCTGTAGTTCCTGCCGTACCAGGCCGCGATGGTGTTGCCGGATCCTGCCCAGCACCAGTTGGTCTGCTCCTGGGCCTGCATGGAGACGCCGAGGCGGTTGGCGGTGCGCGGGGCGGCGGCCTGCTCCGCGGTGGTGGCAGCGTGCGCCGGGGGCGCGAGGGGCGCTGCCGAGGCGGCGGTCGTCCCGGTGAGCAGGGTGAGTGCGGCGGCGGTGAGCGCGGCGGCCGACAGCCGTCTGCGGCGGGAACGGCGTGCGTGGGGTGCACGAGTCATGGCGTTCCTCCCGAACTGAGGGGGGTGAGGGGGAGAGGAGCGCATCCGGATGCTGCTGAGGAGCATCAAGTGTTGTCGCAGGAAGGTCAACACGCTTCAATGCGGGATGACATGGGGGTGTGGACGGACAGGCCCCGATGTGAACGGCCGGTGCCCGGCGTACTGCGGTGAACAGGCAGGCAGAGCGTGCAGCGTGCGATCCGGTTGTGAACGTTCACCCGCGCGCCGGAGGAATGAAGCAATGGCACAAAACACCCCCCAGTCGCCGGACTTGGCCCAGCTGCTGCGGACCGGTCCCTTCCATCTCGCACTGCGCTCCGCGCTCACCGAACGGGGCCTCGCCCTCACCCGCGTCCAGCACAAGCTCGCCCAGCGTGGCATCACCATCGGGGTGACCAGCCTGAGCTACTGGCAGCAGGGCGCCCGGCGGCCGCAGCGCCCCGAGTCGCTGCGGGCGGTGCGCGCCCTGGAAGAGGTCCTCGAACTGCCCGCGTACTCACTGCACCGGCTGCTGGTGCCGGAGGGCCGCACCCCCGAGGCCGAGCGGCCGGCCGCCCGCTCGTACCGCTCGCTGATGGCGCCCGCCACCGCGCTGCGGCAGCTGTTCGCCGAGCTGGAGGCCCCCGCGGACGGCGGGCTGCACACCGTGGGCCATCACGAGCGGGTCCGCATCGGGCCCGAGCGCCGGCTCCTCGCCCGCGAATCGCTCCAGGTGGTCCGGGCGCACCGGGACGGTGTGGACCGCTATGTCGCCATCCACCGCGGCGACCCGGGCTGCGATCCGTCCCGGGTGCGGGTGCGGGCCGCGGAGAACTGCCGGCTGGGCCGGGTGCGCGGGCACGCCGAGGCCGGGATGGTGGTCGCCGAGCTGCTCTTCGACGCCCGGCTGCGGGCCGGCGACACCCATGTCTTCGGCTACGCCTTCGAGGACGGCAGCGGCGGTCCGAGCACGGAGTACCTGCGCGGCTTCAGCTTCGCCGGCGGCCAGTACGTCCTCCAGGTGCGCTTCGACGAGGCGGCGCTGCCGGTGCGCTGCTGCCGTTTCGCCCAGACCTCGGCGGGCGCCCCGCGCAGCGGCCGGCAGGAGCTCACCCTCAGCGGGCGGCACCACGCCGTGCACCTCGTCGAGCAGGGCGTACGGCCCGGGATCCTGGGCATCGCCTGGGACTGGGGGTGAGGCCCGGCAGCGCCTGCCGGTCCGGCGTCTCAGCCAGCGATCAGCTTGCCGCCCTCGGCCTTGACCGGGACCTCGGGCAGCGGCTCGGTCGCCGGCCCCTGGAGGACCTTGCCGGTGGTGACGTCGAAGCGGCTGCCGTGGCAGGGGCAGTTGCCCTCTTCCTTCTCGACCTCGGCCAGGATGCAGCCGGCGTGGGTGCACTTGGCGCTGAAGCATTTGAAGGTGCCCTTGGCGGGCTGCGACACCACGAGCCGGTCCTCGCGGTAGAGCTTGGCGCCGCCGACCGGTACCTCGGCGGCGGCCCCGAGTTCGACCGGCTCGGAGGGCACCGCCGAGGCGTTCGCGCCCGAGTCCCCCGGCGAGCAGGCCGCCAGACCGAAGCCGGCGGCGCCGGCGAGCGCGGCCCCCCGCAGCACGGTGCGGCGGGCGGGGGACTGGCTCATGGCTGCTCCGGAGGTGACGGCGTCAGTGGCTGGCGGATCCCGACGATACCGGCACAGATCCTTCCGCTTCCGGCCGGGCCGGACGCCCCCGCAGCAGGTCCTGCTCGATCTCCTCCAGGCTCCGGCCCTTGGTCTCCGGCAGCAGCCGCTGCACGAAGAGGAACGCCAGCAGGGTCGTACCGGCGAAGAACAGGAAGTTGATGCCGGCGCCCCAGGCGTGCAGCAGCGACGGGAAGACCAGCGCGACGATCATGTTGAACAGCCAGTTGAAGAGCACACACAGGCTGACCGCGGCCGCCCTGATCCGCATCGGGAACAGCTCGGGCAGCATCACCCACTGCACCGGCCCCCAGGAGATCGCGAAGGACGCGATGTAGAGCGCGATCCCCAGGAGGGTGAGCACGGACAGCAGCGCGCCGTAGCCGAGCCCGGAGAGGTTGGTGACGGCCAGCAGCACCATCGCCGCGCACATGCCCAGCGCACCGAACAGCAGCAGCGGCTTGCGTCCCTTGCGGTCGATGAGCCGCATCGCCGGAAGCGTCATCAGCATGTTGAGCAGGCCGATCCCGACGTTCGCGAGGATCGCGCCGCCCGAGCCGAAGCCGATGTCGGTGAGCAGGGTCGGCGCGTAGTAGATGATCGTGTTGATGCCGACGAAGTTCTGGAAGAGGACCAGCAGCATCCCCGCGACGAACACCGGACGCAGCCGCGGCGACAGCAGTCGGCGCAGGGTCAGCGGCTCGCTCCGCTCCCGCTCGGTGCGCTCGGCCCGCTCGATCTCCGCCAGCTCCTTCCCCGCCGCCCCGGCGTCGCCACGCAGCCGGGTCAGCACCGTACGGGCCTCGTCGGTGCGGCCCTTGCCCACCAGCCAGCGCGGGCTCTCCGGCTGGGTGATGATGCCCAGCGCCAGGATGGCGGCCGGGACCACGCCGAGGCCGATCATCCAGCGCCAGGCCTCGGCGTCGGCCAGCAGATAGTCGGTGACGTACGCGACGAAGATGCCGACCGTGACCAGCAGTTGCATCAGGGATGTCAGCCCGCCGCGCAGCTGCTTGGGGGCGAGTTCGGTGAGGTAGAGCGGGACGACGACGGAGGCGATGCCGACGCCGATGCCGATCACGAACCGGAAGAGGATCAGCGAGGCGGGGTCGAAGGCGAAGGAGGCACCCAGCGTGCCGAGGATGAAGACCCCGGACGCCGCGAGAATCAGCCGGCGTCGCCCCCAGGAGTCGCTCAGCCGCCCCGAGAGACCCGCGCCGAGCATGGCGCCCACCAGGAGGCCCGAGACGACCAGGCCCTCCAGGAGCGGGGTGAGGGCGATGTCGTTCTTGATGAAGAGCATGGCGCCGGAGATGACCCCGGTGTCATAGCCCCACAGGATGCCGCCCAGGGCCCCGAAGACCCAGATCAGCGCGTTCTTGATGCGTGCGGGCACGGCGCTCAGCCCTTCTGCGGGGCGATATGGATCTTGCGGCCGGTGCCCGCCCGGAACCGGGCGACCGCCTCGTCGAACTCGTCCAGACCATAGACGTCGCTGACCAGCGAGTCGACGGGGGCTCCGCCGAGGCCGCCGGCCAGCACGTCGATGGCGGGCTGGAAGCTGTGGTGCACCGCCATCGAGCCGATGATGTCGATCTCGTGGTGGTAGACGCGGTACGGCGAGAAGGACGCGGCGCGCGCCGGGTCGGCGACGCCGAACTGGAGGAACGTCCCGCCGCGGCGCACCCGGCCCAGCCCGTCCTCGATGGCCGCCACGGCACCGGTCGCATCGACCACGACCTCGAAGCCGGGCGTACGGCCGAGCTTGTCGGCGCTGGTCACGGCCGCGTCGACGCCGAAGGACCCGGCGAACGCCAGCCGGTCCTCGTTGAGGTCGACGACGGACACCGAGGCCGCGCCCGCGGTCCGTACGAGGGCGGCCATCAGCAGGCCCATGGTGCCGGCGCCGTAGATCAGATAGTGCTCGCCGGGCCGGCGCGGCAGCCGGTTGAGCCCGTGCACCGCACAGGACAGCGGCTCGACGAGTCCCGCCGCGGCCTCCGAGAGGCTGTCGGGCAGGACGTAACAGCATCGTGCGGGGACGGCGACCAGCTCGGCGAAGCCGCCGGCGCGGGTGACGCCGATCGCGGTGTAGTCCTCGCAGAGATTGCCGCGGCCGATCCGGCAGCAGTGGCAGGCGCCGCACGGCATGTTGGGGTCGACGGCGACCCGCTCCCCGACCGCCCGGCCGGTCACCGCCGCGCCCACCGCCACGATCTCGCCGGTCAGCTCGTGCCCGGGGACCAGCGGATAGGCCGCGGCGGGCAGCTCGCCGCCGAGGAGGTGCATATCGGTGCCGCACAGCCCGCAGGACGTGACGCGCACGACCACCTCATCGGGCTCCGGGACGGGGTCGGGCAGTTCGGTGACAGCGGTGCTGCCCGCCTTGCCCGGTGCGGTGACCACGAGAGCGCGCATCGGCGCCTCCTCACGACGTCGTGCGGGATTGCGATGCCGGGAAGGTAGCGTGGGCGTAAACGCTTACGCAAGCGTTTACGTTTTCGGTGGGGTGCTCGTAATGTGGTGGACTTCGCGGGACGAGGCCGTGGGAGGCCGCGGCGCCGACGTGGTGCCGCACGCTCGGGGAGGAAGAGCCGGATGACGACGATGACGGATGTGGCGCGGCGTGCGGGGGTCTCCGTCGCCACGGTCTCGCATGTGCTGAACGAGACCCGTCCGGTCCGCCCCGACACCCGCGCCGCGGTGCTCGGCGCCATCGAGGACCTCGGCTACACGCACAACACCCTGGCCCGCTCCCTGGTCACCTCCCGCACCCGCTCGATCGGCCTGGCGGTCTCGGCGATCAGCAACCCGTACTTCACCGAGATCCTCCAGGGCGTCGAGGCGGGCGCCCTGGAGGCCGGCTACAGCCTGCTGCTCACCGATCCGCACGACGATCCGCAGCACGAGCGCAAGGTCGTCCAGCTGCTGCACGAACGACGCGTGGACGGCATGATCGTGGCGCCGTCCGCGGAACCCTCCGAGATGGTGGAGTACCTGGCCCGCCGAGAGGTGCCCACCGTCTTCCTGGACCGGCTGGTCGGCGACGACCATGACCAGGTGTGCGCCGAGAGCACCGGTCCGGTGCGCCAACTGGTCGGGCATCTGGCCGGCTCGGGGCACACCCGGATCGGCCTGGTGGCCGGTCTGCCCGGGCTGAGCACGACCACCGAGCGGGTCGAGGGCTACCGCGAGGGGCTGCGCGCCTGCGGTCTGCCCTTCGCGCCCGAACTCCTCGCCGGCGGCAACTCCGAGGCACAGGGCGCCCAGGACGCCACCCGCCGTCTGCTGGCCGTGCCGCGGCCGCCCACCGCGGTCATCACCGCCAACAACGCGATGACCATCGGCGCGCTCCGGGCGCTGCGCGAGCTGGGCCTGGAGGTGCCCCGCGATATCGCGCTGGCCTGCTTCGACGACTTTTCGTGGGCCGATCTGTTCACACCCCGGCTGACCGCCATCGCCCAGCCCAGCAAGGACATCGGGGCGGCGGCGGTCCGGCTGCTGCTGGAACGCCTGGCGGAGCCGGACCGGCCTCCACGCACCGTCCGCCTCCCCTGCACGTTTGTGCACCGTACGTCGTGCGGCTGCGCCGACCCCGCCCCGGCCACGCCCCCGGCCGCCCAGGAAAGGAACCCCACCCCGTGATCGTCGTCGCCGGCGAGGCACTGATCGACCTCGTCCCCAGCCCGCAGGCCACTCCCCCGTCCGTGCCGGGCACCGGAGGTACCCCCGCGTCGGACGCCCGGCTGCCGGCGCTGCTGCCGCGGCGCGGCGGCGGTCCGTACAACACCGCGGTCGCGCTGGGACGGCTGGGCTCGCCTGCCGCGTTCTGCTCGCGGATCTCGACCGACGCCTTCGGCGAAGCGCTGCTCCAGGGGCTGCGCGGCGGTGGTGTGGACACCTCTTTGGTGCAGCGCGGCGGTGAGCCGACCACGCTCGCCGTGGCGGACATCAGCCCCGACGGGTCGGCGGGCTACGGCTTCTACGCCGACGGCACCGCCGACCGGCTCTTCACCCTGCCGCCCGCGCTGCCCGCCGCGGCCCGCGCGCTCTCCCTGGGCACCTGCTCGCTCGTGCTGGAACCGGGGGCGAGTGCGTACGAGTCCCTGCTGCGCCGCGAGGCCGGGCGCGGTGTCTTCACCGCGCTCGACCCCAACATCCGGCCCGGTCTGATCCCGGACCCGGCCGCCTACCGGGCCCGCTTCCGTTCCTGGCTCCCCGACCTGGCCCTGCTGAAGCTGTCGGAGGAGGACGCCCTGTGGCTGGCCGGGTCCGGCGCCGCGCCGGGCGGCGGCTGGGAGGCGGTCACCGCGGCGGCGAAGGAGTGGCTGGGCGCGGGGCCCGCGGCGATCGTCCTCACCCGTGGCGGGGATGGTCTGACGGTGCTGACGCGGGGCGGCACCGAGCTGACGGTCCCCGGTGAGCGGGTCACCGTCGTCGACACCATCGGCGCCGGCGACACGGTCAACGCCGCACTCCTGCACCGCCTGGACGCCCACGACGCACTCTCCTACGCCGCCGTCGCCGGCCTCGGCGATGACGACTGGCGCGACATCCTGCGCTTCGCCGCCCGCGCGGCCGCCGTCACCTGCTCCCGCGCGGGCGCGGAACCGCCGTTCGCCACGGAGCTGGCGGCGTAGGAGCGGGGCGGGCAGGGGCCGCGGGCTTCGGCGACCGCCCGTGCCACGGTTCCGCTCCCCCCGTACGCACGACAGGCCGCCACCGCCCCCGTGATGCGGGGAGCGGTGACGGCCCGTCCGGGAACGGTCCGCCGGGTCAGGAGGCCTGGCGGGTCCGCGCCGTCGTCTTCTTCGCCACGGTCTTCTTGGCAGCCGTCTTCTTCGCCGCCGTCTTCTTCGCAGCGGTCTTCTTGGCCGCCGGCTTCCTCACGGACGTCGCCGCCGGCGCGGCATCGCTGACGCGGTCGCCGAGGATCTCCCGCAGGAACTTGCCGGTGTGGCTGGCCGGGAGGGACGCGACATCCTCCGGCGTGCCCTCGGCGACGACCAGGCCGCCGCCGTTGCCGCCTTCGGGGCCCATGTCGACGACCCAGTCCGCCGTCTTGATCACATCGAGGTTGTGCTCGATGACGATCACTGTGTTGCCCTTGTCGACCAGGCCGGACAGCACGTTGATCAGCTTGCTGATGTCGTCGAAGTGCAGACCGGTGGTCGGCTCGTCGAGAACGTAGACCGTGCTGCCGGTCGAGCGCTTCTGGAGCTCGCTGGCCAGCTTGACGCGCTGCGCCTCACCGCCGGAGAGCGTCGGCGCGGACTGTCCGAGCCGGACATAGCCGAGACCGACCTCGTTGAGCGTCTTGAGATGCCGGGCGATGGTCGGCACCGCCTCGAAGAAGCTCAGGGCCTCCTCGATGGGCATGTCCAGCACCTCGGCGATGGACTTGCCCTTGTAGTGGACCTCCAGCGTCTCCCGGTTGTAGCGCGCACCGTGGCAGACCTCGCACGGCACATACACATCCGGCAGGAAGTTCATCTCGATCTTGATCGTGCCGTCGCCGGAGCAGTTCTCGCAGCGGCCGCCCTTGACGTTGAAGGAGAAGCGTCCCGGCAGATAGCCGCGGACCTTGGCCTCCATCGTCTCCGCGAAGAGCCTGCGGACATGATCGAAGACGCCGGTGTAGGTGGCCGGGTTGGAGCGCGGGGTGCGGCCGATCGGCGACTGGTCGACATGCACGACCTTGTCCACCAGATCGTCGCCGGCGACCCGGGTGTGCCGGCCCGGCACCGACTTGGCGCCGTTCAGCTCGCGCGCCAGGTGGGTGTAGAGGATGTCGTTGACCAGCGTCGACTTGCCGGATCCTGAGACGCCGGTGACGGCGGTGAACACGCCGAGCGGGAAGGAGACGTCGATGTCGCGGAGGTTGTTCTCCTTCGCGCCATGGACCGTCAGCTGCCGCGCCGGGTCGGCGGGCCGCCGGATGTCCGGCGTCGCGATGGCCTTCTTGCCGGCCAGATACTGACCGGTGATCGACTCCTTGTTGGTCAGCAGCTGCTTCATCGGGCCGCTGTGCACGACCTTGCCGCCGTGCTCGCCGGCGCCCGGGCCGATGTCCACGACCCAGTCCGCGACCTTGATGGTGTCCTCGTCGTGCTCCACGACGATCAGGGTGTTGCCCATGTCGCGCAGCCGCACCAGGGTCTCGATGAGCCGGTGGTTGTCGCGCTGGTGCAGACCGATGGACGGCTCGTCGAGGACGTAGAGCACGCCCACCAGGCCGGAGCCGATCTGGGTGGCGAGGCGGATGCGCTGGGCCTCACCGCCGGAGAGGGTGCCGGCCGCGCGGTTCAGCGAGAGGTAGTCCAGGCCGACGTCGACCAGGAACTTCAGCCGCTCGTTGACCTCCTTGAGGACCCGCTCGGCGATCTTCTTCTCGCGCGCGTCGAGCGTCATCTCCCGCAGGAAGTCGGCACAGTCGCTGATCGACATGCCCGCGACCTCGGCGATCGACTTCTGCTGGACCGTGACGGCGAGCACGATCGGCTTGAGCCGGGTGCCCTCACAGGTCGGGCAGGGCACCTCGCGCATATAGCCCTCGAAGCGCTCCCGGCTGCTGTCGCTCTCCGCCTCGGAGTGCCGCCGCTTGACGAACGGCACCGCGCCCTCGAAGGGGGTGGTGTAGGCCCGCTGGCGGCCGTACCGGTTGCGGTAGCGCACCTCGATCTGGGTCTTGTGGCCGTTCAGCAGGGCCTTCTTGGCGCGGGCCGGCAGCCCCGCCCAGGGGATGTCCGTACGGAATCCGAGGGCGTCCGCCAGCGCGCCGACCAAGCGGCCGAAGTACTCCTTGGTGTGGCCGTGCGACCAGGGGTGGATCGCTCCCTCGTCGAGGGAACGGTCCTCGTCGGGGATGATCAGCTCGGGGTCGACCTCCATGCGCGTGCCGATGCCGGTGCAGTCCGGGCAGGCGCCGAAGGGCGAGTTGAAGGAGAAGGAGCGCGGCTCCAGCTCCTCGAAGGAGAGATCGTCGTAGGCGCAGTACAGATGCTCCGAATACATCCGCTCGCGCTGCGGGTCGTCCGCGTCCAGGTCGACGAAGTCGAGGATGACCATGCCACCGGAGAGCCCGAGGGCGGTCTCGACGGAGTCGGTCAGCCGGCGCTTGGCGGACTCCTTGACCGTGAGGCGGTCGACGACCACCTCGATGGTGTGCTTCTCCTGCTTCTTCAGCTTCGGCGGCTCGGAGAGCTGGATCGTCTCCCCGTCGACCCGCGCCCGGCTGTAGCCCTTGGTCTGGAGGTCGGAGAAGAGGTCGGCGAACTCGCCCTTGCGCTCGCGCACCAGCGGGGAGAGCACCTGGAAGCGGCTGCCCTCGGGGAGATCGAGCACCTTGTCGACGATGGCCTGCGGCGACTGCCGGGCGATCGGACGCCCGCACTCGGGACAGTGCGGCTTGCCGATACGGGCGAAGAGCAGGCGGAGGTAGTCGTAGACCTCGGTGATCGTGCCGACCGTCGAGCGCGGGTTGCGCGACGTCGACTTCTGGTCGATCGATACCGCGGGGGACAGGCCCTCGATGAAGTCCACATCGGGCTTGTCCATCTGCCCGAGGAACTGCCGGGCATAGGAGGAGAGCGACTCGACATAGCGCCGCTGCCCCTCGGCGAAGATCGTGTCGAAGGCGAGCGAGGACTTGCCCGACCCGGAGAGCCCCGTGAAGACGATGAGGGAGTCGCGGGGGAGGTCGAGCGAGACGTTCTTGAGGTTGTGCTCGCGAGCGCCACGGACGATGAGACGGTCGGCCACGCCGGTCGGCACCTTTCTTGGAAGGGGGTGGGGGCCGCGGCTCCACGTCCGCCGCGCGGTGGGTGAGCAGAGGCGGCGGGGCGGAGCGGAGCCCCCGCCCCAGGGTATGGGGACCTCCGCGGCACTGTCTTTGGGATGCCACACACGAGCCTATAGCACGCGCATTCGATTTACCGGACTCGCAAGCCCTCTTCACCCGAACGTGTGGCGGCCCCACAATCTTCCCGCACCCGCCACACGTCCGTACGCTGCGGGAACTCTCCCGTCAGGCAAATCCGGGCAGCGCCCGCTCCAGCGCATCGAACGTGCGCCGCAGCACCTCCGCCTGCTCAACGGCCACGTCGTCCACCGGGTCACCCCCGAGCTGCCGGGCCGCCGCTCCGGCATACGCCGCCCGGATCCCCGCGATGATCAGCGCCGCGGCCAGCCGGACGTCACGGCCGGGGCGCCCCGCGTCGCCGCCCACGGCCTCGGCCAGCAGCACGGCGAGTGCGTCCTCCATCTCCTCGACCGCCTCGCGCCCCCGCGCCCGCAGCGCCGGCGAGTCCAGCACCGTGCGCCAGAAGTGCTCGAACCCCTCCCCCACGCCGGCCAGCGGATGCCGCTCCGCCAGCAGGCCGAGGGTGAGCCGGCGCAGCGCGGCGAGCGGCGACTCGTCCGCGCCGCGCTCGCGGACGGTGCGGGTGAGCAGCTCCCGGCCCTCGGGGATCCGGTCGAGGAAGAGGTCCTCCTTGCGCGGGAAGTAGTTGAACACCGTCATCGTGGACACCTCGGCGGCACGGGCCACCTCGGCGACCGTGACGTTGTCGAAGCCCCGCCGGATGAACAGCAGCGTGGCCTCGCCGGAGATCCGCTGCCGGGTGCGCAGCTTCTTGCGCTCGCGCAGCGTCAGCCGCCCGTCCTCCTCGGCGAAACCGGTCTCCGCCGGCCGGCCACCGATCCGCCCACCGCCCGTCGGGCTGTCCGTCGCGCCCTCCGCCGCCGGTCCGCCACCGCGCCGCTCCTGATCCGTCATGGCCGGAATCCTAGGACAATTTTTAGCCACAACAAATTTATAGTCACTACACTTACGTCCATGAATCATGACGCAGACGTAGTAGTGGCAGGGGGCGGCCCGGTGGGGCTGATGCTCGCCTGCGAACTCGCCCTGGCCCAGGTGTCGGTCGTCGTCCTGGAGCGGCTGGCCGAAGTGGATACGACGATCAAGGCAGGGGCGATCAACTCCCCCACCGCGGAGGCCTTCTACCGGCGCGGAATGCTGCCCGGCCTGGCGGAGGCACAGCGCGCCGCCTTCGAGAGGTTCAGTGCGTTCCTGCGGCAGCGCCAGGCCGCCGGAGCCACCGGGGTGAAGCAACCGCCGAAGTTCGCCGGGCACTTCGCCGGCATCATGCTGCGCGGCGATCTGCTGGACGAGTCCGACCCGGACTTCGACGGCCCCGGGCCCGCCGCCGAGGTCGGGCTCGTTCCGCAGGAGGCCCTGGAACGGCTGCTCGGCGCCCGCGCCGCCGAGTTGGGCGTCGACCTGCGCCGCGGGGTGAGCCTGACCGGCTTCGACGCCGGCGAGGACGGGGTGCACGTCCACACCTCGGAGGGGCCGCTGCGCACCGGCTGGCTGGTCGGCTGCGACGGCGGCCGCAGCACGGTCCGCCGGCTCGCCGGTTTCCCCTTCCCCGGCACGGCTCCCGGGATCACCGGTCATCAGGCCCTCGTGGAGATGACCGGCGCAGAAGCCCTGGGCGCCGGCTGGCACTGGACCCGAACCGGGACCTATGCCCACGGCCCCCTGCCCGGCCGGATCCTCACCGTGGAGTTCGACGGGCCGCCCGCGGAGCGTGAAGCCCCCGTCACCGCCGAGGAGTTGGAGACCTCCCTGCGGAAGGTGTCCGGGGTGGCGGACATCAGGATCCACAAGGTGCTCTCGGCGACCCGGTTCACGGACAATGCGCGCCAGGTGCCCGACTACCGCGCGGGGCGGGTGCTGCTCGCCGGTGACGCGGCGCACGTCCACTCGCCGTTCGGGGGCCAGGGGCTGAACCTCGGCATCGGCGACGCGATGAACCTCGGCTGGAAGCTGGCCGCCACGGTGCGCGGCCGGGCTCCCGAGGGGCTGCTCGACACGTACACGGCCGAGCGGCACCCCCTGGGCGCATGGGTACTGGAGTGGACCCGGGCCCAAGTGGCGCTGATGCGGCCGGAGTCGCATACCCGGGCACTGCGTGAGGTGATCGCCGAACTGACCGGGACGGTCGACGCCACCACCTTCTTCGCCAAGAAGATCTCCGGTGCCGGGCAGCGCTACGACCTGCCCGGCAGCCATCCGCTGACCGGTCGCAGCGCACCCGACCTGGTGCTCTCCGACGGCTCCCGGCTCGCCGAGCATCTCCACGGCGGGCAGGGGCTGTTGCTCGATCTCGCCGATGACGGTGAGGTGCGCAAGCGTGCCACGGGATACGGCGGCCGGCTGCGGATGCTCACGGCGGGCTGCCCGGAGCGGCCCGGCCTGGCCGGCCTCCTGGTGCGGCCGGACGGCGCCACCGCCTGGGCGGCGGACTCCCCCGGCGGCCCGGACGCGCCGGACGAGCTGGCCGCCGCGCTCCGGCGCTGGTTCGGGACGCCCGACGCGGCGGCGGCCTGACCACCGCGGGCGGCGCGGACCGGCGGCCCTTCCGGCTGCCGCGCGCCGCCCGCGCCGCCCGCGTACGCCCCGATCGGCTCCGGCCCACTCCCGAACCCGCCCCGGCGGCGCTAGCGTCGGACCATGACCCTCACCCCGCCTGACTTCCCGCGCGATGTGGCAGCCGTCCGTGAGGCCACCGACCGGCTCCTCGTCGCGGTGAGCAAGCTCGACGACGCGGCGATCGGCGAGCCGTCGCTGCTCCCCGACTGGACCCGCGGCCATGTCCTCGCCCATCTGGCACGCAACGCCGACGCGCTGGGCAACCTCCTCACCTGGGCGCGTACGGGGGTGCGGACGCCGATGTACGCCAGTCCCGAGGCCCGTCAGGCCGATATCGAGCGGGGTGCCGACCGGCCGCTGGCGGCGCATCTGGAGGATCTCAAGGAGACCGCCGCCCGGTTCGACGCGGCGATGGACGCGCTGCCCAAGGCCCGCCGGGCGTACGAGGTCGAGATGCGCAACGACGTCATCGAACGGGCGGACCGGCTGCCCCTGCGCCGGCTGGCGGAACTCGAACTGCACCATGTCGACCTCGGCGTGGGCCACACCGTCGACCAGCTGTCACCCGCCTTCGTCGACCGCGAACTGGCCTTCCTGGCCACGATCAAGTTCGCCGGGCACCCGGATCTGCCCGCGCTGGAACTGCGGGCCGCCGACGGCCGCCGGTGGCGCACCGGCCGCCTCGCCCCCGGATCGGGCGCCGAGGCCGCGCCCGTGGTGGTGACGGGCTCCGCGACCGCGCTGGTGGGCTGGCTCACCGGACGCGGCGACGGCCGCAAACTCGACAGCCATGGCTCCGTCCTGCCCGCGGTGCCGCCGCTCTAGGTGTATTGACCCGCAGGGTTGTTCACGCGGGTGATGGGTGGCTGGCCTGCGAGTGCGGTGTGGCAGCGGTGGTGGTTGTAGGTGTGAAGAAAGCCTGGCAGGGCTGCTGTGCGTTCGTCGTTGCTGGTGTAGGGCCGGGTGTAAGCCCACTCGTCGGCCAGGGTGCGATGGAAGCGTTCGACCTTGCCATTGGTCTGTGGCCGGTAGGCACGTGTGAGCTTGCCTGTCGCGCCGGGACGGGCCAGAGCCTCGCGCCAGGCAAAGCTCTTGCGGTAGGGCCAGGCGTTATCGGTCAGGACACGTTCGATGCGGTCGATGCCCGCGGTCTTGAAGAACGCTGCGGCCCTGTCGAGGAAGGCCGCGCAGGTGGTGGCATTCTCGTCGCCATGGACCTCGCTGTAGGCGAGGCGGGTGTGGTCGTCGACGGCGGAGGGGACGTAGTCGAAGCCCATGCTGCTGCGGGTGACACGGCCGGCTTGGCGGCCGAGGACCTTGTGGCCACCACCGTCGGGGATCCGGCCGAATTTCTTCACGTCGACGTGGACCAGTTCGCCGGGGCGGTCACGTTCGAATCGGCGGATGACCTGCCCGGTGGGCCGGTCGATGAAGGCCAGGCGGCTCAGACCGTGGCGGGTCAGGACGCGGTGCACGGTGGAGGCGGGCATTCCCAGAATCGGCCCGATGCGGGCCGGTCCGAGCTTGCGGCTTGTGCGTAGGTGGCACACGCGTGCCTCGTCTGCTGCCGAGGTGCGGTGCGGGGTGCTGTGCGGACAGCTGGCGCGGTCGCGTAGCCCCACATCGCCTTCCGCCACGAACCGCCGGACCCACTTGTGAGCTGTGGTGCGTGAGACTCCCATCTCGGCTGCCACATGAGCCACGGGCCGACCGGACCGAACACGGTCGACCAGCAGCCTCCTGCCGTGAACCGTGAGCCGGGCATTACGGTGGGACACGAAGACCTCCGTTGTGTGGTGAAGCCTAGACACCTCCACCACACCGGAGGTCTTCGCCATTGATCAAGCCTGGCGACTGTTAACAACGCTCGTGATCAATACAGGAGGGTCGCCCCGGTACTGGGTGTACCGGGACGACCCCGACAACGCGGATGGGGGTCCCCCCGCGCCGTTCAGGCGTGGGGGAGTGCGTGCCAGGCGCCGCGAGGCAGACGGGACTTTGAAGACAGGTCCTAGAGTGGTCCCATGGGCTACAGCGGAGCAGTGAAGGTCGGCGGACCGGCCGACGTGCACGAGCTGACCGACCTGATGATCTCGAAGGTCGCGGTCGGTCCGATGGACAACAACGCCTATGTGCTGCGGTGCCGGGCGACCGATGAGCAACTGCTGATCGACGCGGCCGCCGAACCGCACACGCTTCTCGCGCTGATCGGCGACAGCGGCATCGCCTCCGTGGTCACCACGCACCGGCACGGCGACCACTGGGGCGCGCTGCGCGAGGTCGTCGATGCGACGGGCGCGCGGACCTGTGCGGGGCGCTACGACGCCGAGGGCATCCCCGTCCCCACGGACGTGCTGCTCGAGGACGGCGACACCCTCACGGTCGGCCGCGTCGAGCTGACCGCGCGCCATCTGGTGGGACATACGCCGGGCAGCATCGCGCTGGTCTACGACGACCCGCACGGCGCCCCTCATCTCTTCACCGGGGACTGCCTGTTCCCCGGCGGTGTCGGCAACACCTTCGGCAGCGCCGAGAACTTCACCCGCCTGATCGACGATGTGGAGCGCAAGCTCTTCGGCGCACTGCCCGACGAGACCTGGGTCTACCCGGGCCACGGCAGCGACACCACCCTCGGCGCGGAGCGGCCGCACCTCGCGCAGTGGCACGAGCGCGGCTGGTAGGGCAGGAGGGCGGCGCCACAGGCCGCGGATCGCGCGACGGCGCCCGGTCCCGCTCCGGAAGGGAGCAGGACCGGGCGCCGTCGGTTCTTGTGCCACGGGCCGTGGGCATTGGCCTCAGACGTCGATGTGTTCCTTGGCCGACGCCTCTGCCGCGGCCTGCTTCTTCGAGGCGCGCAGGCTGGTGATCGTGGTGACGACCAGCACGGCGCAGATGACGCCCAGCGAGACCGGAATGCTGATCTCCGGGACGGCCACCCCCGACTCGTGCAGGGCGTGCAGTACCAGCTTCACGCCGATGAAGCCCAGGATGATCGACAGTCCGTACGAGAGGTGGACCAGCTTCTTGAGCAGTCCGCCGATCAGGAAGTACAGCTGCCGCAGGCCCATCAGGGCGAAGGCGTTGGCGGTGAAGACGATGTACGGGTCCTGGGTGAGGCCGAAGATCGCCGGGATGGAGTCCAGCGCGAAGAGGACGTCGGTGGTGCCGATCGCCAGCATGACGATCAGCATCGGCGTCATCAGCCGCTTGCCGTTCTCGACGATGAACAGCTTGGTCCCGTGGTACTTGTCGGTCGACGGGAAGCGCTTCTCGACGACCTTCAGGAAGCGGTTCTCCTCGTACTCCTCGTCCTCGGCCCCGGCGCGCGCGTCCTGGATGAGCTTCCACGCGGTCCAGATGAGGAACGCGCCGAAGAGGTAGAACACCCAGGAGAAGTTGGCGATGATCGCGGCGCCCGCGGCGATGAAGCCGGCCCGCAGCACCAGCGCGATCAGCACACCCACCATCAGCACCCGCTGCTGGTAGATCGTCGGGACCGCGAACTTCGCCATGATCAGCACGAAGACGAAGAGGTTGTCGACGCTCAGGGACTTCTCGGTGATGAATCCCGCGAAGAATTCACCGGCCGGCGCGGTGCCGGCGAACAGCAGCAGTCCGAGGCCGAAGAGCGCGGCGAGCGCGATCCAGACACCGGTCCAGATTCCGGCCTCCTTGAGGGAGACCTCGTGTGGTTTGCGTCCGCCGATGAAGAAATCGGCGGCGATCAGGGCGCACAGACCAAGGATGGTCAGGACCCACAGCATCAGGGAAACGTCCACTGCTCCTCCGGCAGAGTCGTACGGCACTTACAGCGTCGTCGCTGCCGGAGGTCTCTTCCGCCCCGTTCCGCCCAATGGAGGAACGGGACCGACGCCCCGGGATCTCGTCACACTCGCAATCCGTGATGACGGGTACGTCGTTGGGGAATACTCCCCTCCGCACAAAGAAGCGTAAAGGAAGCCCAATGAATAGTAAAGGAAAAGGTAAAATGCCTGGTCAGGATGCCCGACGGGCGGCCGCAACCCGGCCCAGTACCTGGCGCACCACCTGACTGCCCTTCGGGGCGAGCAAGGGCTCGTACGTCCAGGCATGGCCGACCCAGGGGTCGGCGAGGTGGGCATCGGGCACCGGCGTGATCCGCAGCAGGGAGCGCCACAGCGGGTCCAGGACCGGGCCGTACTCCCGGGACTGGGCACGGTCGGCGACCATCAGCAGATGCACCCCGACCGCCGGCCCCTCGTCGGCCAGATAGCGGAGCTGGGTGAGGGCGCGGTCGTCGAAGCCGTGCGGGAAGTCATGCACGATCAGCAGCTGCTCGGCGGTGTCGAGATCCGGCGGGAGTGCATCCCCGGCGCGATGGCGCACGGCCATCTGGACGAGGTCCACCCGGCGCGTCAGCGCCTCCAGCACCGCCGCCACGCCCTGGGCGCCGGACACCGGGGCGGCGGGCAGCGCACCGCTCTCCACCAGCGGCGCGAGCGCGGGCGCCGCGGTGCCGCCCGGGTCGATGACCTGGACCGCGAAATCACCCGCGGGGTGGATGGCGAGCATCCGGGCGGCGATCGCGACGGCCGTCTCGATCGCCAGGCGGCGCAGCCCGGCCTCGTCGGGCGGGCCGTCCGTGAGCGCGCTGCCCAGCTCCCGCCGGGCGATGTCGCGGTCGGGATCGGGGCCGGCGCTCCCGGCGTAGGCATCGGGCCCGCTGTCGATCCACAGCCCGCGCTCCAGGGGGAGGCGTACGAGCATGGGAATGCGCAGGTCCAGGACCTCCGGAAGATGCAGATCGCCCAGGCGCAGCGCCATCGGGCGCTCCAGCGGGGCTTGGTAGCCCTGCCAGACGGGGTTGTCCCAGCGGGCGAAGGCGGGCGGCAGCGCGGGCTCCACGACCGCCGACTCGGCCGCGAGCTGAGCGAGGTCACGGTCGAGGGCGGCGCGGGCCTGGGCGACGAGGGCGGCGTGCTTGTCACGGGCGGTGGCGCGGGCGGCGTCGGCGGCCGTCCCGAGGCGGTTGCGCGGGTCGGACAGGGCCTGGTCGAGCTCCTGCTCCAGGCGGGACTCCGCGAAGCCGGAGGCACTGCGGTAGGCCGCGACCGAGCGGGCCAGGTCCTCGAACATGCCCCAGACCTGGTTGTAGAGCCGCTCCTCCATGCTCCAGCCGGCGGCGTCACCGGCCACGGGCTGCGAAGGCCCGTCCGGCGGCGCGGGGGTCCCGGCCGGTGCGGAGGCGCCCGCCGGGGTCGCGGGGGCCGGAGCGGGGGCGGCCGGCGCCTGGGCGGCCGGCGGAGGGGTGCTGCGGCGCTGCGGGTGCCGGTAGTCGATGGGGCCGGCGCCCACGGGGGCGGGCGATACGTCTCCGGGCTTGGCTGCGGCTGCGGCCTTCGCTCCGGTTCCTGGTGCGGCTCCCGGCCCGGATGGCGGACCGTCAGATGCGGGAGGGTGCGCGGGGGACGGCCGGTCCGCGGCGGCGGGGCCGGCCCCGGCCCGTTCGGACCGGCCCGCCGCCACGGCGGGCGCCTGGACGGCGCGGTCCTGGCCCCGGCTGATCGCTTCCTCGATCTCCGCGCCCAGCTCCGCCGCCTGCGGCAGGCCCTGATCGTGCAGCATCGCCGTGAGGCCGTCGGCGTAGCCCTGGCCCACGGCGCGCACCTTCCACACGCCCTGCCTGCGGTAGAGCTCGACGGCGACGACGGCGGACTCGGCGCCCAGGCCGGTGACGGTGTAGCGGGCGATGCCGGTGCCGTCGAGGCCGGTGACCGTGACGGCAGGCGCCGCGGCCGACCCGAAGGTGCTCAGCGCGCCGGTCCCGCGGGGCAGCGCCAGCAGCACGCTGACCCGGTGGACGTCGCCGGACAGTGCGTCGAGGTCGACCGCGATGCGGTGCTCGGCGGCCGCCTGGCGGGGGACCTCGATGCCGGGGCGCCGGGGCGCGCCCGGGTGGGCCACCGACTCGGCGCCGGCGAGCCGGCCCTGCTCGTCGCCGAGGGTGGCCCCGGCCACGACGGGAGAGCCCGCCGTCACCCGGATCTCCACCCGTGCCCGGTCCAGTGGATGGTTCTGCCCCCGGACCAGCTCGGCCGTCATCGTTGTTCCCCCTGGTGATCGTGGCGTCCCGGGCCGACCCCGGGCGCGGGCCCGGAGCGGCGGCGGCGGCGCGGCCCGGTACGCGCTGCCGCGGTGGTGGTTACAGGTGCGGCAGGATCGCCGGCACGAGGTCCTGGAACGTGCGGCCGACGGAGGGCTCGCCGATGGCGGTCATCTGCCAGCCGTTGCCCACGCGGTGCACCTTGGACATGACCTGGGCGGTGTAGTTGCCGCCGCCCGTGAGGGTGTAGCGGGCCAGCTCCTGGCCCGTGGCCTCGTCCACCAGGCGGCAGAAGGCGTCCTGCACCTCGGCGAAGGTCTGCCCGGTGAAGGAGTTGACGGTGAACCCGATCTGGTCGATGTGCACCGGCACCCGCGCCAGGTCGACCAGGATCGCCTCGTCGTCACCGCCCTGGCCCGCGCCGCCGACCAGGTTGTCGCCGGTGTGCCGGACCGCGCCGTCGTCGCTGACGAGGTGCTGGAAGAAGACGACATCTATGGGCTTCTTGTCGGCGAACAGCACCGCCGAGGCGTCGAGGTCGATCTCGCTGGTCCGCCTCCCGAACAGGCCCCGGCGCGGCGCCGAGCGCCACCCCAGCCCCATCCGCACCGACGTCAGGTTTCCTCCGTCGGACTTCTGCAGGCTGATGCCCTGCCCCTTGGACAAATTGACCGACACGCGCCGTCCCCTCTCTGTACTGTCCCCGCCCAGCTTTCCGGCGGCCCCTTCGACCCTACGCACGACGGCGGGCCCGGGGCGCGCCGGACCCGCGTTTTGTGGCGCTTCTGCAACACACCGGGCACCCCTGCACAGACCCCGCTCACGTGCAGCGATGCCGTAACGGGGCGGGGGCGCCCCGCCCGGCGGACGGCCGCGCACGGCACCGGTACTCCCCCTCAGTTCACACCGTTCCCCCTTACTTCACCCCGGCCTCCCTCATTTGCCTCAGCTCCTTCTTCAGTTCGCCGACCTCGTCGCGCAGCCGGGCGGCGACCTCGAACTGGAGCTCGGCCGCGGCGGCCCGCATCCGCTCCGTCATCTCCTCGATGAGCTCGGCCAGTTCGGCGGCGGGACGGTCCGTCAGCGTCGCGGCCGCCTTGCCGCCCTTGCCCTTCGCGGCCTTCCCGCCGAGCGCCGGGACCGGCGCCGTCCCCTGGGCCTCCTTGGCGTCGGAGCCCTTGCGGTATCCCGTGCCCAGCAGTTCCTGGGTGTCGATCGTCTCGCGGGCGATGGTGGCGACGATGTCGCCGATCTTCTTGCGGAGCGGCTGCGGGTCGATGCCGTTCTCCTTGTTGTACGCCAGTTGCTTCTCCCGGCGGCGGTTGGTCTCGTCGATGGCCTTCTCCATCGCCGGGGTGACCTTGTCGGCGTACATGTGGACCTGTCCGGAGACGTTGCGCGCCGCACGCCCGATGGTCTGGATGAGCGCCGAACCGGACCGCAGGAAGCCCTCCTTGTCGGCGTCCAGAATGGCCACCAGGGAGACCTCGGGGAGGTCGAGGCCCTCCCGCAGCAGGTTGATGCCCACCAGGACGTCGTACTCACCCGATCGCAGCTCACGCAGCAGCTCCACCCGCCGCAGGGTGTCCACGTCGCTGTGCAGATAGCGGACCTGGATCCCGAGCTCGAGGAAGTAGTCCGTGAGGTCCTCGGCCATCTTCTTGGTGAGGGTGGTGACGAGGATGCGCTCGTTCTTCTCCGTGCGGGTACGGATCTCGTGCACCAGGTCGTCGATCTGCCCGTCGGTGGGCTTGACCACCACTTCCGGGTCGACCAGGCCGGTCGGGCGGATGATCTGCTCCACGAAGCCGTCGCCCCGGGAGAGCTCGTACTTCCCGGGGGTCGCGGACAGATAGACGGTCTGGCCGATGCGCCCCAGGAACTCTTCCCACTTCAGCGGCCGGTTGTCCATGGCGGAGGGCAGCCGGAAGCCGTGCTCGACGAGGGTCCGTTTCCGCGAGGCGTCGCCCTCGTACATGGCGCCGATCTGCGGGACGGTGACATGCGACTCGTCGATGACCAGGAGGAAGTCGTCCGGGAAGTAGTCGAGGAGAGTGTTGGGCGCGGAGCCGGGCTCACGGTCGTCCATGTGCATCGAGTAGTTCTCGATGCCCGAGCAGGAGCCGATCTGGCGCATCATCTCGATGTCGTAGGTGGTGCGCATCCGCAGCCGCTGGGCCTCCAGGTGCTTGCCCTGCTTCTCCATCGTGGCGAGGCTGTCGGCCAGCTCGGCCTCGATCCCGGCAATGGCCTTCTCCATCCGCTCCGGGCCCGCGATGTAGTGGCTGGCCGGGAAGATGTACAGCTGCTCGTCGTCGCTGATGACCTCGCCGGTGAGGGGGTGGAGGGTGGAGAGCGCCTCGATCTCGTCCCCGAACATCTCGATCCGCACGGCCAGCTCTTCGTAGACCGGGAAGATCTCGATGGTGTCGCCGCGCACCCGGAAGGTGCCACGGGTGAAGGCCACGTCGTTGCGGGTGTACTGGATGTCGACGAAGCGGCGCAGCAGCTGGTCGCGGTCGATCTCGTCACCGACCTTCAGCGGCACCATGCGGTCGACGTACTCCTGCGGCGTACCCAGGCCGTAGATGCAGGACACCGAGGCGACCACGACGACGTCACGCCGGGTGAGCAGGGAGTTCGTCGCGGAGTGGCGCAGGCGTTCGACCTCCTCGTTGATGGAGGAGTCCTTCTCGATGTACGTATCGGACTGCGGGACGTACGCCTCGGGCTGGTAGTAGTCGTAGTAGGAGACGAAGTATTCGACGGCGTTGTTCGGCAGCAGCTCACGGAATTCGTTGGCGAGCTGGGCCGCGAGGGTCTTGTTGGGCGCCATGACGAGCGTCGGGCGCTGCAGCTTCTCGATCATCCACGCGGTGGTCGCCGACTTGCCGGTGCCGGTCGCCCCGAGCAGGACCACATCCTTTTCACCCCCGCGGATACGCCGCTCGAGTTCGGCGATGGCCGCCGGCTGGTCGCCATTGGGCTGGTAGGGGCTGACGACCTCGAAGGGCGCCACCGTGCGTTCGATGTTTGATACGGGCCGCATGGCATCAACCGTACGACTCGGCACTGACAACCGGCACGACCAGCGCTCCGACCTGCGGTTTCGTCGTTTTCGGCGCTGTCTGCTGGTGCCCGGCGGGCCGCGGGACGGCGGGGAGGGCGGGCGATGGGGAGGGCGAGCCGCGGCGGGGGGCCGGAGCGCGGGGCGGCGGGCGGCGGGCGACGGCCGATCGGCAGGGCGGCGGGAAGTATGGGACGCCGCGGGCCGTGGCCCTCGCGCGCGAGCGGCAGGCCGTGGCCGTCGAGTACCGGGATGGCTGTCCGGCTCCCCGTCCGGATCCGGGTCCGTGAGTGCGGCGTGCTCGCGCGAAGTCGGCCGCGGCGGCCCGCCCTTGCGGGATGCCCGGCCAAAACCGGTCAGAAGCACGAGGGGTGACGCATCATCGGCCAAGATGCGCGGATGCCGTGGCTCCGGCAAGTTGGACGGCGGCGGAGCGTACGTCTGTGGCACGGCTAATCCGGGCATCCTGCAACTACGTGTCGCTCCACAACGGAATACCGGTCACTTCTCGTTCAGCGCCCGGCCATCACACGACTGCCTCCTGCTACGGCCCGGCTGCGAGCCTCTGTCCGTCCGACCCGGTTCACGTCACTTCACGTCAGCTCACGTCCACGACGTCATGAGGAGCCCGTATGCGTATTCGCCCCGTCGCCACCGTTGTCGCCGGTGCGCTCATGGGTCTGTCCGCGCTCGTCCTCTCCACTACCGTCGCCCAGGCCGCACCGGACCGGCACACTCCGGTGACGGTCGCCCACCGCGGCGCCTCGTCGTACGCGCCCGAGAACACCCTCGCCTCGATCGACGCGGCCGAACGGCTCGGCTTCGAGTGGGTCGAGAACGACGTCCAGCGCACCAAGGACGGCGAGCTGGTCATCCTCCATGACAACTCGCTCGCCCGGACGACCGACGTGGAGCAGGTCTTCCCCGGCCGCGCTCCGTGGAACGTATCGGACTTCACGCTCAACGAGATCGAGAAACTGGACGCGGGCAGCTGGTTCGGACCGAAGTTCCGCGGGGAGCGGGTGCCGACCCTCGACGACTACATGGACGAGGTCGAGAACAACGACCAGAGTCTGCTGATGGAGGTCAAGTCTCCGGAGCTCTACCCCGGTATCGAGCTGCAGACCCTCACGGAGCTGCGCCGCGCGGGCTGGCTGGACAAGAAGCACGTCAAGCGCCGTCTGATCATCCAGAGCTTCAACGCCGACGCGATCAAGACCGTGCACAAACTGCGGCCGGACATCAAGACGGGCTTCCTCGGCAACCCGTCCGTCGCCGACCTCCCGAAGTTCGCGAAATACTGCGACCAGATCAACCCCGTCCACACGGCGGTCACCCCGGAGTACGTCGCCGCCGTGCACGGTCTGAGGGGTCCGCACCGCCGGCCGCTGGACCTGTACACCTGGACCGTCGACGACCCGGCGACCGCGGTGAAGGTAGCCGGTCTGGGCGTGGACGGCATCATCACCAACAAGCCCGACGTGGTGCGTGACGCGCTGGAGGACAGCGACGACTGAGTGCCCGGTCCGACGGGGAACGGGTGCCGGCGACCCCCGCCGGTCCGTTCCCCGTCGCCTTGTCAGTGGTGCGTCCTACCCTGATCAGGTGACGAATTCCGAGCAGGTTTCCCGGCCGGCGGCACCCCCGGACGCCACACCGGAGGCGGCGGCCCGGCGCGACTGGGCCTGGAAGCGCCTGGAGACCCCCATCGGTCCGCTGCTGCTCGCCGCGACCCGGGAGGGCCTGGTACGGGTCGCCTTCCATGCCGACGAGCGGACGGCCCGCCGTGAGCTGACCCGTCTGGAGCAGTTCTTCGGCGGGGCGCCGCTCGCGTCGGTCCCTCATCTGGAGACGGCCACCGCCGAGCTCACCGCCTATTTCGCCGGGGAGCTGCTCTCCTTCACCGTCCCCCTGGACTGGTCGCTGTCCTCCGGCTTCCCCGCGCGGGTCCTGCATGCCCTGGCCGACGGCGTTCCCTACGGCAGCGTCGTCGGCTACCAGGACCTCGCCGACCGGGTCGGGGAGCCGGGAGCCGCCCGTGCGGTGGGCGCCGCGATGGGCTCCAATCCGCTGCCGGTCATCGTCCCCTGCCACCGTGTCGTGGCCAGTGACGGCGGCATCGGCGGCTTCGGCGGCGGACTGGAGACCAAGCGTCTGCTGCTCGCCCTCGAAGGTGTCCTGCCCGCTCCGCTCTTCTGACTCCTGCGCCGACTCCTCCCGTCGGCTCCTCCCGTCGGCTCCTCCCGTCGGCTCCTCCCGTCGTCCGCCCCGCCGAGACCGGCCCCTACGAATGGCAGCGCCATGACCCGTCAGATCGCTCTGCTCCGCGGCATCAATGTCGGCGGCCACAACTCCTTCCCCAAGGCGAAGCAGCGTGAGCTGGCCGAGTCCCTGGGCTTCGAGGACGTCTCGGTCCTGCTCCAGACCGGCAATATCGTCTTCGCCGACCCGGGCACGCCGCCGCAGGAGACGGCCCGGGTCCTGCACGAGCGGATCGCCGCCGACCTCGGCCTGACGGTTCCGGTCGTGGTCCGGACCCGCGACGAGCTGGCGGCCGCCGTCGCCGCGAACCCGTTTCCGCAGGCCGTACCGGAGCCCAAGAGCCTGCATGTCACATTCCTGTCGGCGGTGCCGGCCGACACTTCCCGGCTGGACGCACTCGACCTGGACGCGTTCGCGCCCGACCAGTACCGGCTGATCGGGCGCGAACTCTATCTGTGGTGCCCCGACGGAATGGGCCGCTCCAAGCTGGCCGCTGCGGTGAGCCGCGCCCCGCTCGGGGTGACGGCGACCGCCCGTAACTGGAACACCGTCACCAAGCTCCTGGGCCTGGCGGACGCCTGACGTCCCGGCGCGGCTCCCGTCAGCGCCAGCCGTAGCGCTCGCGCAGCCGGTTGACCACCAGGTTGAAGCGGCCCCGGTCCAGCGCGCAGGCCTCGCGCCGCATCCCGGCCGGGTGCACCCTCAGCACCCGGTCCACGGCCACCCATGAATCGCGCCCCGCGCGGTCCCACGGGCCGGTCCCGAGCGGCACCCATTCCCGATCGTTGCTGTGCCGCTTGCTCGACAGCTGCACGGCCAGCAGCGTTCCGCCGGTCTCGCGGGCGACGACCAGCACGGGGCGGTCCTTGCCCCGGCCGTCGTTCTCCTCGTAGGGCACCCAGGTCCACACGATCTCGCCGGGGTCCGGGTCGCCGTCGGGGTCGGGCGCATAGGACATCTTGACGGTGCCGACGGAGCGCGGCCTGGCCTCCACGGTCGCGGTGGGCCCCTGGCTGCCGGGCAGCGCGGCGGACTCGTCGGATGCGTTGAATGAAGTGGTCACGGGCTCACGCTAACTTCCGTCCCCGGCGCGGTCACCAGCGGTCCGTGCCCGGCGGCCCCGGCTCGATTGTCAGTGGTCGGCCGTACGGTTTTTTCCAGCGGGGGACGGCCGTGGGGGCCGCCCGGGGGAGGGGATCGCCATGTCCGAGGCCACGACGTATCTGGAGCTGTCGCAAGAGGGCGGCGGCGCCCACAAGTTCTACGAGGTGACGGTGCAGGACACGGTCGTCTCGGTGCGCTACGGACGCATCGGGGCGGACGGCCGTCAGCAGACCTCGGCGTTCCCGACACGGGAGAAGGCGCAGGCCGCGGCCGCCCGGAAGATCGGCGAGAAGGTCCGCAAGGGCTATGCGCCGGCGGTCCCGGGACAGCGCACGGCCCGGCCGGTGACGCGGCGCCAGGTCGCCTCCGCACCGTCGACGGCGCGTGCGGTGGCACCGGTGCTGTGGCGCTTCCGTACGGGCGCCGCCGCCTTCGGCATCCACATCGCGGAGGACCGCTGCTGGGTGGGCAACCAGAACGGCGATGTCCACACCCTCGGCCATGACGGCGAGGTGCTGGCGCGCTATCAGCTCCCCGACGGCGTCAAGTGCCTGGTGGCGGACGACTTCTGGATTTACGCGGGCTGCGACGACGGCACGGTCTACGACCTCTCCTCGAAGCTCCCCTTCGCCGCCTACGGCATCGCCCCCGACGTCGACATCTTCTGGCTGGACATCCGCGAAGGCATCCTCAACGTCGCCGACCGCAACGGCGGGCTGACGGTGATCGACCACGAGGACGAGTACCAGTGGTCGCGGCGCAGTGCGGGCGAGCACGCCTGGATGGTGCGGCGGGACGAACGCGCCGTCTACCACGGTCATCGCCGCGGCGTGACGGCCTACTCCGCCGACGGCAGCGGCGAGTTGTGGCACACCCCGACCACGGGTGCGGTGCTGTTCGGCTGGCAGGAGGACCACTCCGTGTACGCCGGCACCGACCGGCGCGTCGTCCAGCGGCTGACGAAGGACAGCGGCGCGCTGGAGGCCACGTACCAGTGCGACACGGTCGTTTACTCCTGTGCCACGGCCCCCGGCGGCCGCTATGTCTTCGCCGGTGACTCGGCCTCCTCGGTGTACTGCTTCGCCGCCGACGGCACCCGCCTGTGGAAGCTGGGCACCGGCGGCGGATCGGCGCTGTCCATGCAATATCTGGACGGGAAGCTGTACATGGTCACCACCGACGGATCGCTGGTGTGTGTGGATGCGAGCGACGCGGCCGTGGCCGCCGCCAGGTCGGGCACGGTGCCGGTCGCCAGGGATGTGAAGTCGGCCGCCGCGCTGCCCACGTACACCCCGTCGGCCACGGTGCGGACGGTGACGTCGGCCGCCTCGGGGGTCGTGGTGGAGTGCGTGCAGGAGAGCGGCCGGCTGCGGGTCCATGTCGTCTCCGACGGCTATGAACCGTCCTGGAACGTGCAGTTCCCGCGCCATATACGCCGGCCCGGGGCGCGGTATGTCGTCGATGAGCTCTCGGCGGCATCCGGTGGCTTCTACCGCGTCCGGGGCGAGATCCGGCAGCTCGTCTGAGGCCGGGCGCTCAGGCCGCGTTGGGTGCTCAAGCCACGTTGGGTGCTCAGGCCGGGCCGCTCCAGGCCGGCCGGCGGGGATCGTCGGCCCGTACGACCACATCCGCCGCCTCCTCGGGCCGGGTCTCGGCCTCGTAGCGCGCGAACGCGGGCAGCGTCCATTGCTCGTCCTGCGGGGTGCGGCGGGCGAGCGCGGCCGGCGACAGCTTCAGATGCACGGAGAGATCGAAGGGAAACCAGTGACCGAGCAGCAGGGGGCCGTACAGCAGCAGGACGCCGCCCGGCGGCAGCTCCACGTACGCACTGCGCGTCGCCCGGTCCGCCACGGGGTCCCACAGGTCCGGGAGCACCCGCCCGGTACCGCCCGGGTCGAGCGGCTGGAACACCTCGCGCCACAGGGCCTGCCGGTCGAACCACTCGTCGTGGTAGGCGTCGGCGTCCTCGCGGCCGTATTCGAGCCGCAGCGAGGCGGGGCGCAGAAAGCCGAAGGTGCCGGCCTCGTGGACCGCCCGCCCCCGGATCCGCAGGGCCTCGGCGAGCCGGCCGGCCAGCTCGCCGGGCGCGGCGGCGGGAGCCCCGTCGAGGGCCACGCGCAGCCAGGGGCTCCCGTCCTTCGCCGTCATCGTGGCGATGCGCCCGGCGAGCGCGTCGGTGAGCCGTTCCCAGGTGATCGCTTCGAGCCGCACCCCGCCCATTCTGCCGGTAGCTGTCCGTGCGGCCGCCTGTGCCCCACGGGAGAGGCGGGCCGGTCATGACAGGGCGGGCGGCCGGGCGCCGCGGTTCAGGCCTGGTCCGCGGACGGCCGGGCCGCTCCGTAGCGGCTGAGCTCGGCCGCCGCCTCCTTCGTCGCCTCGATGACGCCGTAGGGGGCCACCGGCATCACGGACTTGAGCTGGAGGAGCAGCACGGCTCCCATGATGGAGCCGTCCCACATGATCGGTGCCGCGCAGGAGTTCCAGCCGGCCATGCACTCCTCGTAGCCGAGCGCATGGCCGAGGTCGCGTACCTCCGCGAGCGACGCCACCAGCGCATCGTTGTCCCGGTAGACGCCGGGCCCCGCCTGGTCGGGTACGGGCTCGGCCAGCACCCGCTGCTGGAGCACCTCCGGCAGGTAGGCGAGGATCGTCCGCCCGGAGGCGCCGGTGCGCAGCGACCGCGTCACGGACAGCACATCGCGCGGCGTCATTCCGAGCTCCGCGAGGTCGGAGTCGCCGACGGCCATGTCGACGCACTGCCGTTGCGCGCCGGAGAAGGGCGCCACCATGTAGAGGAACGCCAGGCCGCCGTCGGTGGCCATCCGCAGTTCGCGGAGCACCGTCTGCGAGGTGGCGCCGTCGAGGCGGTGGTCGAGCGCGGTGAAGGCGAGCTGGGCGGCCGAGGTCCGCAGCCGGTAGAGGCCGCGGTCCACCCGCTCGAAGATCCGCTGGTAGATGCCGGACTGGAGGATGCGGTAGACCACGGAGTCGTCCAGGCCGGTGAACTCGGCGATCTCACCGGGCCCATGGGCGGATCCCCCCAGCTCGGCGAAGGCCGTCTGGACGAGGAAGACCCGCTCGGCATGGCCGGATCCCGACGCCCGGGAGCCCGTGGACGACGCGCCCTTGGGTGCCTGGCGCGCCTTCTTGGTGCCCGCGGTACCCGACGCCACGCCGGTGGCGGGCTCGGCGGACGAGGCCGGTGCTCCCGTGGCTGCGGTGCTGTTGCCCATGTGCTGTCTCCCCTGGCAGTGGTCCGCGCCCGAAGGCGCACGGCAGTTGCGCTGCGAGCCGGCGCCCGCGGTTCCCGGCGGCCGGCGGGGCGTGCTCCCGCAGCCGTTGTGCCCGTCCGGCTTCCCGGGCTACCGGAATTATCGGGCGGCGTCGAGGGCCAGTTTCCCGGCCTGGGTGCGTGCGGCCAGATCGTGGTGCGCCCGTGCCGCCTCGCCGAGCGGGTACACCGCGCCGGTCAGCGGCTTGAGGGTGCCGTCGGCGACCGCTTCGAACAGCGCCCGCATGGAGGTCGGCAGCGCCGTACGGTCCGCGTAGAGCTGCGGCAGCCAGAAGCCCGAGACGGTGATGCTCCGCTCCATCAGCGTCCGGGTCGGCACGCTCGCCAGCTCGCCCCCGGCGAACCCGTAGACGGCGAGCCGGCCGCGCGGCGCGACGGCGGCGAGGGTCTGCTCGAAGGTGACACCCCCGGTCATCTCCAGCGCCGCCTCGACCGGGCCGCCGGCCGCTTCCAGGATGCGCTCGGTCAGATCCCCGGCGGTCGAGTCGACCACCGCGTGGGCGCCGAACTCCTCGGCCAGCTTGCGCTTTTCCGGGGAGCCCGCGAGGCCGATGACCTTGGCTCCGGCGCGTGCGGCGAGCTGGACGGCCAGCGAACCGACGCCCCCCGCCGCGGCCGGCACGACGACGGTCTCTCCCGCGGTGAGGCGCAGCGAGGTGAACAGCAGGTGCCAGGCGCTGTTGCCCTGGAGCGCGAGCGCGACGGCCTGTTCGTCGCTGATGGCGTCGGGAACGCCCCAGGTGACGCGGCGGTGCAGCAGCGTCCGCTCCGCGTATCCGCCGCCGCGGCACAGCCCGACGACGCGCCGTCCGCCGTCGACCGTCCCCACGACCTCGTTCCCGGGTACGTACGGCAGCTCGACGGGCGCGAGGTAGGAGTCCCCCCGTGCGTGCACGTCCGCGTAGTTGATACCGGCCAGGGCCACCTCGACCAGCGAGTGGCCGCCGCGGGGCGCGGGCTCGGGGACGTCCTCGAGCCGCAGCACGTCCGGGCCGCCGAATTCTCGCATCACAATCGCGCGCACGACTCTCCCTCAGGTTCTCCGGTGCGGTGCCCGCACAGGGTAGGCACGTCGGTCATCTGCCCGCGGTTGCCCGGCTATTTCGCGCCAACCCTGCGGCGCTTCCCGCCCCGCCGACCCTCTCGTCACGAGAATTTCCGGGCTGCTTTCTCACGTCGCGAGAAAGCTCAGCAGGGTTTTCCACCGATTACGCCGTTTTGGAGCAGATCTACCCATCGGTATCCCCGGGGTGGCTACCATGCGTCTCTCGCTCAAACCCGGCTGTCGGATGTGATCGCCGCCGCCTACGATCCCGAAATGTGTCCGCCGTTGACCAGTTGTGACGGCTGCGTCCCCCGGGGCAGAGCGCTTTTTGCGAGGCAGTTGCGCTCGCCCGCCCCACCCGGTGATACGGGCGGGTGGCGGAGGAGGACGTGGTGGTGCGCAGGGCAAGGCGGGCACGGCCTGAGGGGGAATCATGATGGGGAAATCGGGGGGCGGCAGGCCGGCGTTCGCGTCGGCCTGCCGGGACCCACAACGCGCGCAACCGCTTCCGCCGGCGCTTCTGCGCATGCTGCGGACCGCTACCGCGTCCCTGCCGTCCTCGTTGACGGCTTCGTTCACGGCTTCGGTGACGGCTTCGCTCACGGCCGCCACCGGCGCCGTCATCGCCGCCGCACGCCGGCGTTCCCGGCCCTATGCGGCACCGCCCTTTCTGGACGTGTCCCGCGCCCGTCGGGGATCCGTGCTCCGCCGCCGAGAGAGGGACTGCCCATGACCGGGTCGAGCACGACGAGCAGCGACGGGCTCCAGTTCACCCATCCCTACCTCGCCGTGGTGCTCGGCGGCGGCTTCACGGGCATGCTCGCCGCCGCGACACTGTCCGAACACGCCGACGTCATCGTCGTCGAGCGGGAACGGCTGCCGCGGACCCCCGCCCGCCCCACGGACCTCCCGCAGGCGCGGCACGCCCATCTGCTGACGGCGGGCGGCGCCCGGCTGGTCGATGCCCTGCTGCCCGGGAGCGTCGACCGCTGGCTGGCCGAGGGCGCCCGCCGGGTGCCGCAACCGGCGGAGCCCACCGGCCGTTCCTCGAAGGGCTGGTCAGGGCGACGGGCACGCGCGGAGTGTCTGATCGCCTGCTCCCGCGATCTGCTCGACCGGGTCATCCGCCGGCAGGTACCGGACCTTCCCGGGGTGAGTGTCCTCGACGGAACCGAAGCGGCCGAGCTGACCGGGACCGCGGAACACATCACCGGGGTGCGCGTCCGCGACACCACCACCGGCGCCGCCTACCGTCTGGATGCCGACCTCGTCGTCGACGCCACCGGGCGGCACTCCACCACCCAGGACCGGCTGGCCGCACTGGGACTGCCCACCGTGCACGAAGACGTCTCGGACTCCGGGATCGTCTCGGCGACCCGTATCTTCCGTGCCCCGTTCGGCATGGACGTCCCGGTACTCACCACCCGTTCGGCGTTCACCGGTCCGGTTCCCGGCCCCTTCGCGGCGCGGCGCCCGGTCCCCGGGAAGACGGCGACGCTGGTCCCGATCGAGGGCGGACGCTGGCTGGTCACGCTCACCGGCGCCGGGGACGACCGGCCCTCCGAACACGCGGGCCGGTTCGTGCCGTTCGCCCGTCGCACGGGCAACGCCGTCATCGGCGACCTCGTCACCGACGCCGAGCCGCTGAGCGAGGTACGGCTGTCCCGCGACACGACCAGCCGGTGTCGGCGCTATGAGCAACTGCCGTCCTGGCCTACGGGATTCGTCGTCCTCGGCGGTGCCGTCGCCTCGCTCGCCCCCGATTGCGGTCAGGGCCTGTCCCTCGCCGCCCATGGTGCCGCCGCGCTGCGCGGGGCGCTGCGGCGGCACGGGTTGGAGGATCCGGCCCTCGCCCGCAAGGTGCAGCAGGCCATCGGGCGCCTCGTGCAGGAACCGTGGTCGCTGGCCGCCGGCACGGGGCTCCACTCCCCCACCGCGGGCCGGCCCGTCGTCAGCCGCGGCTACCTCGACGTGGTGACGCCCTCCGCTCCGAAAGCCCCGGCCCTGCGGCTCTCCGCGGCGCTCGGCCGGCTCCGGGGTACGGCCCGGCTCCGCCCGGCGGCAAGTGGCACACCGGGCGGACCGGCCGCGCCGGAGACGGCCCCGGCACCTGTGCCGGCCACGACCGGTACGTCGTCGGCCGCCGGTCCGCGCTCCCCGGCAGCGACCGGTGCCGCCGCCCTCCCGGCGACACCTGCCGCCACGCTCTCGGCCGCGCCGCCCGTTCCGGGACAGCCCTCGGCCCCGCCCCCGCGCACCGGCTCCGAACCCACCCCCCGGCGCCTCCCGCGCCCCCTCGGCTTCGGCCCGACGGCACTGCGTCGCATCGGCGGGACCGGCAGGCGGAAACCGGCCGACGACTGAGGTCACGGCCGCCGGCCCCGGCCCCCGTCCCAGGTGAAATTCGGTCGCCGGGCGGCCCGGCCTCGCTCACAGTGGTGGCGGGGCGGCCGCGTCGGCGGCGCCTGACTGCTGGTGCAGAACGGGGAATGGGATGTCGACGCTGCGCGTCACGGTCGAGGAACTGACGGTTCATGAGCATCCGAATGCCGATGCGTTGGAACTCGCGCAGGTCGGTCTGTATCGCGCGGTGGTCGCCAGGGGCGTCTACCGCACCGGCGACCTCGCCGTGTACATACCGGAACAGGCCGTCCTCCCCGAGGAGTTGGTGGCCGAACTGGGGCTGACGGGGAAGCTGGCCGGGTCCGCGGCCAACCGTGTCAAGGCGATCCGGCTGCGTGGCGAGCTGTCGCAGGGCATCGTCTGCCGCCCGAAGTCGCTGAACGACGAGGCTCTGGTGCGGGCGCACGCGGACGGCGCCGACCTCGCGGCGGAGCTGGGCGTCGTGAAGTGGGTGCCGCCGGTGCCGGTTTCGATGAGCGGGGAGGTCGAAGCGGCGCCCGGTCTTCTGCCGTGGATCGATATCGAGAACCTGAAGCGGTATCCGGCGGCGTTCGCCGAGGGCGAGCCGGTGGCGGTCACGGAGAAGGTGCACGGCACTGCGTGCTGTCTGACCTTCGACGCCCGGGACGAGCACGTTCAGGTGACCTCCAAGGGGCTCGGTGCCCAGCGGCTCGCGCTGGTCGAGGACCCTAAGAACCTGTACTGGCGGGCGGTGCGCGGCCATGACGTTCCACAGGTCGCGGCGAAGATCGCCGGGGAGCTGGGGGCGTCGCGGATCGGTGTGTACGGCGAGGTGTACGGCGACGGCGTGCAGGATCTCGGCTACGGCGCGGACAGCCGGCGCGGCGAGCCGGCGTACGCGGTGTTCGATATCGCCGTGGACATCGGCGGACAGCTGCGGTGGCTGGATCCGCAGGAGCTGACGGCGGTGCTGGACGGCCGGCTTCCGGTGGTGCCGACGCTGTACAGCGGCCCGTATGAGGCGGGGCTGGTGATGGAGCTGGCCGAGGGCCGCGAAACCCTGTCGGGGCGTGCGGTGCACCCCCGGGAGGGGGTGGTCGTCCGTCCGCTCCGGGACCGCTACAGCGCGGAGCTGGGCGGGCGGGCCATCGCCAAGGTGGTCAGCGGCGCGTATCTGACGCGCAAGGGCGGCACGGAGTACGAGTAGCCCGCCCCCGCACTGCGGCCCGTGGTGCGGCCCGCAGTGCGGGCCGGTCACCGGGTCATCTCTCACCTGCCGTCTGAGCCTCCCGGGGTTCCGCCGGGAGCCCCAGGAGGCGGTGGGCGAGGTCCAGTGGTGCGTGGGGGTTGCGGGTGGGGGCGGGCACCTTGGCGCGGTGCGCGGGGAGGCGTTCGACGGTCGTGGTGCCGGTGTCGGATTCCAGGGCCGGGGCGTAGCCCGCAGCGCGCAGCGCGTCCAGGGTGGCGGCCGGCGGGCGGCTGCTGACCAGGACGGTCGGGGCGATGGCGCGCAGTCCGAGGTCGCGCAGGGCACGGTGCGCGGCAAGCTCTTCGACCAGGGCTTCGTCGTCGGAGCGGATGCAGCAGGCGGCGGACAGGACGCGCATCCGGCCGTGGGAGCGGGCGGCGTCCTGGAGGAGGTAGCCGAGCGGCTGGGGCAGGGTGCCGGTCGCCGAGGCGCGGGTGAGGTCCTCGCGGAGGGTCTCGGCGCTGTGGCCGGCGTCCAGCGCGCGGCGTACGGAGCGGTGGGTGAAGCGCCAGGTCACGGCGTGGCCCTCGGATTCGCGGTCGGCCGCGGAGGCGAGCAGAGCGTCGAGCGCGGCGGCGGGGCGGCCGGGGACGACGGCGGTCAGATCGGCCTGGAAGTGGGCCTGTTCGAGGAGCGGCGGGAGCAGATCGGCGAGCGGCTCGTCGAGGGAGCGCGGGTCGGCGAGCAGCGCCCGGCCGAGGGGGGTGAGGGTGCCGTGGGCGACCAGCCCCAGGCAGGTGGCTTCGTGGAGGGTGTGGGCGGCACGTTCCCCGGCCATCGGCTGGTGGGTGACGGCGAGGGGGCGGTGCCAGTCCGCTGCCCGGAGGAGGTCCTTCCACGGGGTGCCAGTGCCCGCCTCCGGCTCCGGGGGTTCCGTGAACGGCAGCGGCGGGAGGGGGGCTCCCGCGCCGAGGGAGACGGTGTCCAGGGCGGCGAGGAGGGCGTGCCGGAGGGCGGGTGCGTGCCGGTCGTGTCCGCGGACCAGGGCGGTCGGGGTCTCACCGAACGGGGTGTGGGTGGGGATGTCCCACAGCCCTGACCAGGCGGCCAGGAGCGGGGCGAGGCGTGCGCCGGGCGGGCGGCCGAGCCAGTCGTCGTAGGCGCCGGTGGGCAGCGCGGTGATGCCGGACGGGCTGCGGGTCAGCGCGATCAGGTCGGCGGCGAGCGTGAGGTCGAGGAGGAGGCGGGTGTGCGGTTCGGTGGCGCCTGCCGCCTTGGCCAGCCGTTTGATCTCCCGTACGGCCAGCCCGCCCGACTTGCGCAGCGCGGCGGGCTGCGTCGCCAGGGCGGCCAGCAGGCGGTCGACGGTGGCGGCGAGGGTGGCCGCGGCGGCCCGTGATTCGTCGTGCGGCGAGGTCGTCGGGGGGAGGGCGGCGGCAGGCGTCGCAGGGGCGGCGGTGTCGTCCGGGGCGGGCCGCGGGGCGTCCGCGAGGAACGGGCCGAGGTCGTGGGCGGCCAGGAGTTGCGGGGCGCGCGGCGGTACGACGACCGTGCCGTCCTCGGCCGGCGCGGCGAGTCCGTCGTCGTAGAGGTGGTGCAGCGCGGTTTCCGCGGCGGCGCGCGCGGGTCCGGGCGAGGTGGCTCCGAGGGCGCCGAAGACGTCCTCGGGCTCGACGGGTTCGGTGGCCAGATGCGCGAAGGACAGCCGGTGCGCCATCAGGGACTGGTAGTCGGCGCCGGGGGCGGGGGCGGCCGGGCCGGGGGCGTCCCGCCCGGCGCGCTCCTGGCTGATACGGGCGGTGGCGGCGAGCACCTGGATCCGGGGGTGGTCGAGGTGCAGCACCACGTGGTGGAGGGTTTCGTAGGACCACAACGCCTGTGCCAGGCCGCGTAGTTCGGTGGGTGCGGGGCGGCGGGCGAGCGGCTCGGCATGCCGGGTGAGGAGCGCGGCGAGCTGTTCGGGGGTGCGCCGGGCGAGGGACCGGGTGAGTGCGTCGAGACCTTCCACGGCGTTGAGGTTAGTCATCGCGCGAGCAGGGTGGTGAGGGCGCCTACGGGGTCGGGGTCCGCGGGGCCGGTGGGCCACCAGTCCTCGGTGCCGGGCTCGGATTCGTACGGGTACCAGCGGTTGTCGTGGCCGAAGCGGAGCTGGATGCCGCGGTCCGTGTCGGTGAGGTGGTTGTGGCGCGGGCGCAGGGCCGGGAGGTCGGCGGCGAGGAGGGCGCTGCGGGCCCGGTCGAAGTCGCCGGCCGGAGGGTCCCAGGGGGTAGCGAGGAGGGCGAGGCCCTCGGGGCCGCCCTGCCGCCAGGCGGCGACGGAGCGGGCCACGTCCGTGGTCGTACGGCCGGTCGCCGCGGCGAGGTCGCGGTAGAGGGCCCGGGTGGCGGAGGTCAGGCCGGCGGTGGGGTGGGCGGTGGCGGCCAGGCGGATGGCGTCCTCCCACGGGGGCAGCGCGGGGAACGGGCTGTGGACGGGCGGGCGCCCTCCGCCGTGGCCCGGGGATGCGGTGGCGGAGACGCAGGCGTGGGCGCGGGCCGCGGCATCGGCTGCCAGGAATTCGAGGGCGGCGGGGTCGAAGGGGAGGGTGTCGCCGTCCGGCAGGGCCGGCGGGTGGCCGGGGCGGGCCGGCGCCGGCAGCGGGGGCGGGAGCGGCGGGCGGGGTCGGTCGGCAAGCGCCGCCTTGGCCAGGACACCGCCCACCGGCGGGGCGCCCGGCGTCTCGGGCTCCCCGGGGGCAACTCCGGGCGTCACCGGGGCGCTTGGCGCGGTAACGGCGTCGCGGGTCTCTCCCCCGGCCTCGATGCCGCGACGGTGCCGGGGCGGCCGGGTGGTCGCGGGGGCGTGGGAGTGAGCGTGGGTATGGGCGTGGGTTTCGCGGGCGGTGTGGGCGGTGTTGCGGCGGGAGAGGTCGTCGAGGAGTTCGCGTTCGCCGCGGCCACGCATCAGCAGCAGGACGAACGGGTCCGCGTCCAGGAGGCGGGCCACCTGGAAGCAGAGGGCGGCAGCGTGTTTGCAGGGCCTGCCGTGGTCGGGGCACGAGCACCGGGGGACGAGGTCGCCCGGCCCCGGGAGGAGGCGCACCTCGCCCTCGGCCAGGGCCTGGGGCAGTTTCTTGGCCAGCAGGGCGGTGAGCCGGCCGGGGTCCGCGGCGATGGAGTCCAGGAGGCCGTCCCACTCCTGGTCGGTGAGGGTCCTGAGGCGGATTTCCGCACTGTAGGGGCGGGGCCTGCTGCCGCGTACGGTGGCGACGATGCGGCCCGGGGTGACGTTGATGGTGTCGACATGGCCGTCGCGGGCGTAGGTCCGGCCGCGGGCGAGCCGGGCGCTGTCGAGGGCCGTGGTCTCCAGCGCGTCCAGCCAGGCGCTGCCCCACCAGGATTCGGCGAACAGCCCGCGGGCGCCGGGCCGGGCCGGCAGGGGCGGGAAGGTGCGCGAGCGGTCTGCGCGGGCCAGCCGGTCCGCGGCGGCGGCGCGCCCGGTGGTGGGGCGCCCGGTGGTGGGGCGCCCGGTGGTGGGGCGCCCGGTGGTGGGGCGCCCGGTGGTGGGGCGCCCGGTGGTGGGGCGAGGGGTCATCCGGGCCTCCGGAGGGAGACGAGGTCGGCCAGTTCGGCATCGGACAGCTCGGTGAGCGCGGTCTCGCCGCCGGAGAGCACAGCGTCGGCGAGCGCCCTTTTGGCGCTGAGGAGTTGGGCGATGTTGTCCTCGACCGTCCCCTCGGCGATCAGCCGGTGGACCTGGACGGGCTGGGTCTGGCCGATGCGGTACGCACGGTCGGTGGCCTGCTCCTCCACCGCCGGATTCCACCAGCGGTCGTAGTGGATCACATGGCCCGCGCGGGTCAGGTTCAGTCCGGTGCCCGCCGCCTTCAGGGACAGCAGGAAGACCGGGGCGTGGCCCGACTGGAAGCGGTCGACCATCCTCTCCCGTTCGGCGACGGGGGTACCGCCGTGGAGGAGCTGTACCGGGATGCCGCGGTTGGTCAGATGGCCTTCGAGCAGCCGCGCCATGCCCACGTACTGGGTGAAGATCAAGGTGGCGCCGCCCTCGGCGAGGATGGTGTCCAGGAGTTCGTCGAGGAGTTCGAGCTTCCCGGAGCGGGCGGCGAGACCGGGGGCGGCCTCCTTGAGGTACTGCGCGGGATGGTTGCAGATCTGCTTGAGGGCGGTGAGCAGCTTCATGACCAGGCCGCGGCGCGCGATGCCCTCGGAGGTCTCGATCCGGGAGAGGGTCTCGCGGACGACGGCCTGATACAGCGCGGCCTGTTCGCGCCCGAGCGCCACCGGGTGGTCCGTCTCGGTCTTGGGCGGGAGTTCGGGGGCGATCCCGGGGTCGGACTTCTTCCGGCGCAGGATGAACGGGCGCACCAGCCTGGCCAGCCGCTCGGCCGCCCGCGGGTCCTCACCACCTTCGACCTCACGGGCGTGCAGCGCACGGAACGTTTTGAGGGAGCCGAGGAGCCCGGGGGTCGTCCAGTCGAGGAGCGCCCACAACTCGGAGAGGTTGTTCTCCACGGGAGTGCCGGTGAGAGCGATCCGGGCGGGGGCCTCGATGCTGCGCAGCGCCTTGGCCGTCGAGGAGCGCGGGTTCTTCACGTGCTGGGCCTCATCGGCGACGATCCAGGCCCAGGCCCGCCCGGCGAGTTGGGCGGCGCTGCTGCGCATCGTCCCGTACGTCGTCAGCACGAAACCGCCCGCCAGGCCGTCGAGGCTGCGGCCGGCGCCGTGGAAGCGGCGTACGGGCGTGCCGGGGGCGAAGCGCTCGATCTCGCGCTGCCAGTTGCCGAGGAGGGACGCCGGGCAGACCACGAGCACCGGTTCCGCGGGCTGTCGGTGCAGATGCAGCGCGATGACCGTGATGGTCTTGCCCAGGCCCATGTCGTCGGCGAGGCAGCCGCCGAGGCCCAGGGAGGTCATGGTGTCGAGCCAGGCCATGCCCCGTAGTTGGTAGTCGCGGAGGGTGGCCCGCAGTCCGGGCGGCTGGGGCAAGGGACGCGCCTCGGTGGTGAGACGGCCGCGCAGCGCGGCGAGAGCCCCCAGCGGCACCACCTCGACCTCCTCGCCGTCCACCTCCGTGGTGCCGTTGAGCGTCGCGGCGAGGGCATCGGCCGGCTCCAGGTACCCCAGTTCGCGCTTTCTGGCCTTGCGGACGAGCCCGGGGTCAACCAGGACCCACTGGTCGCGCAGTCGGACGACGGGGCGGTGCGCCTCGGCGAGGGCGTCCATCTCCGCCTCGCTCAACGGCACCCCGTCCATGGCCACCTGCCAGCGGAAATCCAGCAGTTCACGGGTGTCGAAGAAGCCGAAGCCGTCCGCTGACGAGCCCGGCGCCGGGCGCAGCACCGCCGCCGCGGTCAGACCGCGGGTCAGTTCCCTGGGCCAGTGGACGGTCACTCCCGCGGCGCCCAGGCGTGGCGCTGCCTCCCCCAGCAGCTCGTACAACTCGTCCTCGCTGAGCGCCAGTACGTCGGGGACGGGCTGCTCCAGGAGGCGGGTGAGCGGCGCCCAGACGCGGGCGGCGCGGCGCAGGGCGAGGAGGGTGTCGATACGGGAGCGCGGTCCGAAGTGGTCGGGGCCTTCGCCCTCCCACAGTCCGCGGGCGTCGGCGACCAGGGTGGGGTCGGTGAGGCTGTGCACCTGGAGGACCGCAGCCGCCGCACTGCGCTCCTCGGTACCGCCCGCCCCGCTCTCCTCACCCCTGTCGAAGAGCTTGTGCGCGGCGAGATCGAGACGCAGGGAGAGACGTACACCCGCGTCGACGCCGGCCGCGAGCTCGGCCGCCCATTCCCGGGCGCCGGGAAGGCGGTGCGGCGCGTTCGCGGCGAACGGGGCGCCGGCCACCAGAGCTGCGGCAGGCGTGCGCGGCAGCGTGTCGGCGATCGCATCCACATAGAGCCGCACCAGGGCCGCGGGGTCGTGCACCTGGAGCGGGCGGCTGCCGGGGATCGGCACTGCATGGGCGTCGGCGGGCATGGCGGCCGCGATGGCCCGGAGGTGCGCGATGTCGTCGGGGTCCAGCGGGCCGGCGCGCCAGGCGTCGGTGTCCTCGGCGGTCAGCCCGGGGAGCAGTCTGCCGCGCGCGGCGAGATGCAGCGCATGCAGGGTGGCCGCGCCCCAGCAGGCGGCGGCCGGGTGGGCGGCCGGATCGTGCCGGGCACGGACCAGCAACGGGACGGCCTCGGCCAGCGGGAGCAGCAGCGCGGGGACCGTGCGGCTGCGGGCGCCGTTCCCATGACGGCGGGCGACCGTCAGCTGGCCCTGCTCGGCAGCCCCGCCGATGCCCGGCGCCGTCGCATCATGCCTTCCCCCGGTTTCGGCGTCCGGGAGCGCACCGCCATCGGGCCGCCACAGGGCGATCTTCCCGGCGCGCGGCGGCTGTCCGGGCAGGAAGACCGCGGCACATCGCCCCAGGGCAGCGCCGCTTCCACCGTCCTTCCCCACGCCCCCGGACCCGGCCGTGGGCGTGGACGGGCCGCCCCACGGCCGGGACTCCCCTGCCGCCGCCTCCCACCGCCTCGTCATGCCATCCCTTACTTGCTCGTCAATTCTCGGTCGTCGATCTTGGCCATAGATGCTCGGTCGGTAAGTCTTGGCCATTACGGCTCGGCCGTTACGCCCGGACGCAACACCCACAGCGCCCGCAGCGCCCGCAATGCCTGCCACGGCCGCAACGGCTGCCGCGCCCGGTCCGATCCCGGTTTCCTACACCCCGACCTGCGAGTCTACGGACGTACCCGGCACGCCTTCCGCATCCGCCCCTGCCTCCGCACCTCCCTTCCGGCACTGGGCGACGCATTGCTTGACGCGCACGCGTGGACCGAACCGTCCCGCGGCCCGCGCACGCTCCTCCCACCGCATGACGCGAAAGGCGACGCACTGCCCGCCGACCCCGACTCCGCCGCGCGGCACCCGGCCACGCGAGACCGATGGAAGCAGACGGCACTGACAATGCGCCCTGACCAGGCCTTCCGCGCACCACCCCGAGTTATCCACAGGCCGCACACTTCCCTCTTGCCCTCAGCTCAAAATCCGCTACGGTGAGTGACGTCATCACTCTCGGTAATCAATCGGCATCGCTGAGGAGCGCTCATGCACCTCCCCACACCCGAACAGTCCGCCGCGGCGGCGGCCTTCCCGACCGGCTCGCATCTGGTGATCCAGGCCGGCGCCGGGACCGGCAAGACGACCACCCTCGCGATGCTCGCCCGCACCGCTCGGCGCCAGGGCCGGTCAGGTCGCTACATCGCCTTCAACAGAGCGGTAGCGCGCCATGCCGCACGGACCTTCCCCGCCGAGGTCGCCTGCGGGACGGCTCATGCCCTTGCCTACACCGCCGTGGGCAGGCGCTACCAGGCGCGGATGAAAGCCCCTCGGCAAGCGGGATGGCGCACGGGCGCGGCCCTGGGCATCGACGAGGACATGACCGTGCGGGCCGGCGCCCGAACGGTCACCCACAAGGCACTCTCGTACACGGTCCTGCGCACGGTCACCCGCTTCTGCCAGTCGGCGGACAGAGACATCGGGCCGCACCACGTCCCGCCCCTCCGCGGCGCCGAATCCGAGCCGCTGCACGCACAACTCACCGAGCTGGTCCTGCCCTATGCCCGCAAGGCCTGGGCCGACCTGCAACATCCGGACCGCGGCATCGTCCGCTTCGAGCACGACCACTACCTCAAGATGTGGGCACTGCGCGAGCCCGTCATCCCGGCGGACTTCCTGCTCCTGGACGAGGCACAGGACACCAACCCCGTGGTCGAGCAGGTCTTCACCGCACAACGCGACCACGCCCAACTGGTGCTGGTCGGAGACTCCGCTCAGGCCATCTACGGCTGGCGCGGCGCGCGCGACGTGATGACCGGATTCGACGGCAGACAGCTCAGCCTCTCCCGCTCGTTCCGCTTCGGCCCTGTGCTTGCGGCCGAAGCCAACCGCTGGCTCACCATCGTCGGTGCCCCGATCCGGCTCACAGGTTCGCCCTTTCAGCACACGGAGTTACGCGCCGTCCGCGCGCCGGAGGCGATCCTGTGCCGGACAAATGTGGGAGCGATGGTGGAGGTGATACGACAGCTGGAGGCGGACCGCCGGGTAGCCCTCGCGGGCGGCGGCGAGGCACTGAGCGCTCTCGCCCGCGCCGCACACGACCTCGAGGCCGGGCGCCGCACCGCCCACCCCGAGCTGATGCTCTTCGAGACCTGGGGCGAACTGCGCGAGTACGCGGAGTTCGATCCGGCCGGACGGGACCTGCTGCCCCTGGTGGAACTCGTCGACGAGCACGGCACGGAGGCGTTACTGCGCGCCCTGGATCAGTTGTCCCCCGAGGACTCCGCCGACGTGACGGTGTCCACGGTCCATCGGGCCAAGGGGCGGGAGTGGGCGAGCGTGCGTATCGCGGACGATTTCACGGGCCCCGATGATCTCGACGAGGCCGGGGACGACGGAGCCCCGCTGCCCGGCCCGATCGACATCGACGAGGCGCGCTTGGCCTATGTCGCCGTGACCCGCGCCCGGTCGCTGCTCGATATCGGCGGGCTGTCCTGGATCAACAGCCACCCCGCCGGCGACCCGCTCCCCGACGCGCACCCCAGCGAGAGGAATCCCATGGAGCACGCACCGGAAAGAAGAGCTTCCACCACGGAAAGAGGTGTCAGGGACAGATGACTGGCGCGCCGATCGGGAGGATCCTGGAGGTGGGAGATGGGTGCCGATGCGTACGGGAAATGAGCCCCTTCAGGCACGCAGCCCGCTGAAGATCCGTCGCGGGCTGGCGCTGTGGGGGTTGCTGTGGGCGATCGCCGGAGCCGTGGCCTTCGCCAATGCCGGGCGGCCGGAATGGGCGGCAGCATGTGCCGCACTGGCGATGGTGGCGGCCACGGACCTGGCGATGGTGATCCGCCATATCCGCCAGGGACCGCACTACCAGCCGGGCAAGGACATACCGCCCTACGCCCCGGACCGAGGCCGGAACGACTCGTTCGGCATACGGAACGGCACCGGTCGGCGACGGAATACCAGGCCGAAGAGGCCGTAGCGGCCGTAGCGGCCGTAGCGAGACGGTAAATGCTGTAGCGCGACGATGGGCACATCGCCTCCGGCGGCAGGGGGGCCGACACCCGACCAGCACGGTCGGCGCGGCTACTCCGGATCGCGGTCCGGGCTGCCGGGGTCGCGATCGCCGTTGCCCATGCCGGGCGCGAAGCGTGCCGCTTCGATGAACTCCGGGCGCGGTTCGAGGGCCGCTGCGAGTCGGAAATGGCGCAGTGCCTCCTCGGAGCGGCCGGCACGCTCCAGGGTGCGGCCGAGTGCGAAGTGCGCGAAGGCGTTGTCCGGCTCGCGTTCCAGCACGATCTGGAACTCCAGCTCCGCAGGCCGTAGTTGAGCGGCGAGGAAGAAGGCACGGGCGCGCAGCAGTCGGGCTGCGGTGTTCTCGGGGTGCGCGGTGATGACCGAGTCCAGCAACCGGATCGCCCCACGGGGGTCACGGGCCGCCAACAGCTGCTCCGCGGCGCGGAAATCGATGACATGCGTCTCGGGGCTGCTCTCGGGCACGGTCTGCTCCTCTCCGTCGCCGTCGGGGGCGTCCGTCAACCACGGACGGTACGGCGTCGCCTGCCGGACAACAATCCCGTCGGTCGCGGCATTCCCCGGCCGGCACGGCATCAACCGGCTCCGCCGGCCTCCGTGACCTCCGCACGAAAGCCACGCCGGGCTGGGCGGGAGGAGAGCACAGGCACAGGCGGGACGCGGGCCGGGCCGACGGGACGCGGGCCGAGCCGAGCCGTGCCGTGCCGTGCCGTGCCGAGGGACCGCAGCAACGACCGGCGGAGGGGGTGGGGTGGGGGCGGGGGCCCGGGGGGGGGGAGGGGCGGGGCCCCAGGGAAAGCGGCCAGCGCCAATACGCCGCCCCCCTGCCGACCACCACTGCCCCACCGCCCACACCCCCGCCCCCACTAAAGGCTGATGTGGTACGCCTTACGCAACGTCTCGTGCACGGTCCACTGCGTGTGGTCGCCCTCGCGCAGGACGCAGGCGTCGCCGGGGCCCACCTCCAGCACCGAGCCGCCCTCGACCTCGATGGTGGCGCGCCCGCTGACGACCACGAAGAGCTCGTTGGCCTCGGTGTCCGTCACCACACCCGGCGTGATCTGCCAGATGCCCCGGATCTGCCGCCCGTCGGGGGACTCCCACAGCACCTTGCCCGTCACCACCGGCTCACCGGAGACGATCTGGGCAGGATCCAGCGCCTCCGGCTCCAGATCGGCGTCCGCGATGCCGGGGATATTGACCACGAACGAGGCGGGCGCGGAGTCGTCGGCAGAGGTGCCCTCGCCAAGGGAGCCGGCCCCGGAGCCGGGCTCCGCAGTGGTGGCGGGCTCGGTGGCGGAGTTGTTGGCGTCAAGATCGGAAGCAGCAGTCATGGCGGCGAGGGTACCGTCCGGCCTCAGGCGCTCCGCAGCCGCTCCCATACTGCGCGGACCTGGGGTTCCAGCGCCTCCAGCGGCCCGTCGTTGTCGATGACGAGATCCGCGACCGCCAACCGCTGTTCGCGGGTCGCCTGGGCCGCCATCCGGGACTTCACCTCGTCCTCCGCCATGCCGCGCAGCCGCACCGAGCGGTCCAACTGAGTTCCCGCTGCGGCGTCGACCACGACCACCAGGTCGTACAGCGGCGCCAGGCCGTTCTCCGTCAGCAGCGGCACATCGTGCACCACCACCGCCTCCGGCCCCGCCGAGGCTTCGAGTTCGGCGGAGCGCGCTCCCACCAGCGGGTGCACGATCGCGTTCAATGCCTTCAGCTTCTCGGGGTCGGAGAACACGATCCCGCCCAGCTTCGGACGGTCCAGGGTGCCGTCCGGCGTGAGTACGCCGTCCCCGAACTCCGCGACCACTGCCGCCAGTCCGGGCGTGCCCGGCTCGACAACCTCGCGTGCGATCTTGTCCGCGTCCACGATCACCGCGCCGTACGACGCCAGCAATCGCGAGACCTCACTCTTGCCCGCGCCGATTCCGCCGGTCAGCCCCACCTTCACCATGGGCCCACGCTATACGGTGCGCCCGGACGGCAGGAGTTCAGGAGGCGACAGCCCGGCTCAGGCTCCGCCCGCGCCGCCGTCGCCCTCCCGCTCCGCCAGGAAGCGCTCGAACTCCCTGCCGATCTCGTCGGCTGACGGCAGTTCCACGGGCTCGGCCACGAGGTTCCCCCGGCTCTCCGCCCCGGCCACCGCGTCGTACTGATGCTCCAGCCCGCTGACCAGCGCGACGAGCTCCTCATCGCCCTCCGAGATCTGCCGCTCGATCTCCTCCTGCGTCCGCAGCGCCTCCGTACGCAGCGAATGCGCGGCGCCGGGCAGCACCAGCCCGGTCGCGGCTGTCACAGCCTCCAGGGCTGTCAGCGCGGCGTCCGGATACGCGGACCTGGCGATGTAGTGCGGCACGTGCGCGGCCACACCCAGGACGTCGTGTCCCGCCTCCGCCAGCCGGAACTCGATCAGCGCCTCCGCGCTGCCGGGCACCTGTGCCTCATCGAAGAAGCCGCCGTGCCCAGGCATCAGGTCGGTGCGGTTGCCGTGCGGGGTGATGCCTACGGGGCGGGTGTGCGGGACACCCATGGGGATGCCGTGGAAGTTCACCGAGAGACGTACGCCGAGGCGCTCCACGATCTCCTTCACCGCGCCCGCGAAGCGTTCCCATTCGACGTCCGGTTCGGGTCCGGACAGCAGCAGGAACGGCGCGTCGGTGGTGTCCCGTACGAGCCGCAGCTCGATGCGCGGGGTCTCATAGGCGGTCCATCGGCTGCGCTCGAAGGTGAGCAGCGGGCGGCGGGCGCGGTAGTCGACGAGGCGGTCGTGGTCGAAGCGGGCGACGACTTCATTCGGCAGGCCGTCCAACAGCCGTTCAACGATCTGGTCGCCCGTCTCGCCGGCGTCGATGTACCCGTCGAAGTGGTACAGCAGCACCAGTCCGGCGGAGTCCCTGGAGGCAATCGCCTCCACCTCCGCGAGCCCGCTCGGCTCCCATTCGTACAAACCCTGGGGATCCAACACAGTGACTGCTCCTCCTCGTTCTCATCAGCGGCAACGCACAATCCGGCGCGGGCATTCCCGCCACCGCATACGGCCCCACCTCACATCGCACATGCCCCGCCGCCACACGGCATCAGCCCGACGCCCCACCAGGCGCAGCCAACCCCCGCCGGACGCCATGCCAACGCCGCCGAACGCCCCCACGGGCCCGCCCCGCCTCGCCACACCTAGCCCAAGCCAAGAACCGGAACTCCCCTACGCACAAGGCGATTTCACCTACCCCAGTTCGGCGCACCCCCTCCCCACCACCAACCCAGTCGTCGGCATCTCCACAGCCGCACGGCTCAAGGACGCCCTCGGCGGCGCGAACCCGGCGGCGCCATTCCGGCTCACCGACGTCACCCACAGCGGCAACTGCACAACCGCTGCCATGGAGTGCGTGGGCTTCCGCGAACCCAGCAAGGAATGCCTCATCAAACCCCCGGAACCCCGCCGTCCACGACACCGGCAATAACGGCAGGGGTATGGGTCAGCGGTGTCCGTGGGCAGGCATCGACGGCACCAACGGAACCAACGAACACGAGCGACCGGGCGCAGAGCCTCGGCAACACGTTCGACGGCGGCGGGCCGACCGGCGCCACGTCGGCGCCTCCTGGGTCACCATCACGGGCAACCACCCTGTCACCGGCGGCCGCGCCTCACCCGCGCCCTCGCCCTCACCCTCGCCCATTCCAGGAATCCCCACGGGCTGAACCGGCCTCCGGAATCCCCGACCACGACGCAGGCCCCGAACACGAGGAGGGCCCCGAACACGACGAAGGCCCGCTCCCCCTGAGGGGAACGGGCCTTCGTCTATCGGCTAGTGCCTATCGGCAAGAGCTCAGCTCTGGCCGCCGGCCAGCTTCTCGCGGAGCGCGGCGAGGGCCTCGTCCGACGCCAGGGCGCCGGAGTTGTCCGCCGACTCCGAGGAGTACGAGCCGCCGCCACCGGTGGTGCCACCACCGGCGTTGCCGCCGGTCGCAGCCGCCGGCGCCGCAGCGCCCTCGGCCGCAGCCTGCTCGTCGGCCTCGCGGGACTTGATGACCTGAGCCTGGTGCTGCTCGAAGCGCTGCTGCGCCTCGGCGTACTGGTTCTCCCACGCCTCGCGCTGGGTCTCGTAGCCCTCGAGCCAGTCGTTGGTCTCGGGGTCGAAGCCCTCGGGGTAGATGTAGTTGCCCTGGTCGTCGTAGGACGCGGCCATGCCGTACAGGGTCGGGTCGAACTCGACGGCCGACGGGTCGGCGCCGAAGGACTCGTTGGCCTGCTTCAGCGACAGCGAGATCCGGCGACGCTCGAGGTCGATGTCGATGACCTTGACGAAGATCTCGTCGTTGACCTGGACAACCTGCTCCGGGATCTCGACGTGGCGCTCGGCCAGCTCGGAGATGTGGACCAGGCCCTCGATGCCCTCGTCGACGCGCACGAACGCACCGAAGGGAACGAGCTTGGTGACCTTACCCGGGACGACCTGACCGATCTGGTGGGTCCGGGCGAACTGCTGCCACGGGTCTTCCTGGGTCGCCTTGAGCGACAGGGACACGCGCTCGCGGTCCATGTCGACGTCCAGGACCTCGACCGTGACCTCCTGGCCGACCTCGACAACCTCGGACGGGTGGTCGATGTGCTTCCAGGACAGCTCGGAGACGTGGACGAGACCGTCGACGCCGCCCAGGTCCACGAAGGCACCGAAGTTGACGATGGAGGAAACGACGCCGGAGCGCACCTGACCCTTCTGGAGGGTGGTGAGGAACGTCTGGCGGACCTCGCTCTGGGTCTGCTCCAGCCAGGCACGGCGGGACAGGACCACGTTGTTGCGGTTCTTGTCCAGCTCGATGATCTTGGCCTCGAGCTCCTTGCCCACGTAGGGCTGAAGGTCGCGGACGCGGCGCATCTCGACCAGGGAGGCCGGGAGGAAGCCACGGAGGCCGATGTCGAGGATGAGACCACCCTTGACGACCTCGATGACGGTACCGGTGACGATCCCGTCCTCTTCCTTGATCTTCTCGATGGTGCCCCAGGCGCGCTCGTACTGGGCGCGCTTCTTCGAGAGGATCAGGCGGCCTTCCTTGTCCTCCTTCTGGAGGACCAGGGCCTCGATCTCGTCGCCGACGGCAACGACCTCGTTGGGGTCGACGTCGTGCTTGATCGAGAGCTCGCGGCTCGGGATAACGCCTTCGGTCTTGTAACCGATGTCGAGCAGGACCTCGTCCCGGTCGACCTTCACGATGACGCCGTCGACGATGTCGCCGTCGTTGAAGTACTTGATCGTCTCGTCGATCGCGGCGAGGAAGGCTTCCTCGTTACCGATGTCGTTGACCGCAACCTGCGGGGTGGTGGCGGTGGTCTCGGTGCTGCTCGTCATGTGGGTAAAGGCTCCGGTGCGGACATTGAAGTCGTAGGTACTGCTACGCCGAGAGCCCGTATCGCCTCTGCATAAGCCGGACAGTGTCAAAGACGTTTTCGCCGGAAGCCCACAGATGCCGGAGCATCCGGAACGACCCGAATCGCCTCAAAACCGAGGGGACATACATACAGATGCGAGCGCGGCCTGCTCCGTCTGAGGCGCGCAAGCCCGCAGCGCAACTTGTAGCATACGGGGGCAGCCGGACCCGGTCAATGCGCGAACGCGCACACCCGGGGCAGAACGCCCCATAACCGGCACACGCGATGTTCCGCGAGGTCGAACGGCCTCACAGTCCCTGCAGCTACAAGCAGAGCGAACACTACGACGACGGGCGCCATGAACCAAGAGCACGAGCCGGAGGCGACCCGCCGTGACGCCTCGGACACCGAAAGCAGCCGGGCAAGCCGGGGCTGGTGGGACCGCAACGCGGACGAGTATCAGAGCGAGCACGGCGCGTTCCTCGGGGACGACCGGTTCATCTGGGGGCCCGAGGGACTGGACGAGGCGGATGCCGCGCTGCTCGGGCCTGCCGCCGAGCTGAAGGGCCGGCGGGTCCTGGAGATCGGGGCCGGTGCGGCGCAGTGTTCCCGCTGGCTGGCGGCGCAGGGCGCGCTGCCGGTGGCGCTGGACCTCTCCCACCGGCAGCTACAGCACGCTCTTCGGATTTCCGAGGGCGCGGCGGACGACGCCACCGAACTGGTGGAGGCGGACGCCGGGGCGCTGCCGTTCCGCGACGGCAGCTTCGACCTCGCCTGCTCCGCGTACGGCGCGCTGCCGTTCGTCGCCGATCCGGTACGGGTGCTGCGCGAGGTGCGCCGGGTGCTGCGGCCGGGCGGCCGGTTCGTCTTCTCCGTCTCCCACCCGATCCGCTGGGCCTTCCCGGACGAGCCGGGGCCCGAGGGGCTGTCGGTGGGGGCCTCCTACTTCGACCGCACGCCGTATGTCGAGCAGGACGAGTCCGGCCGGGCCGTTTACGTCGAGCACCACCGGACGCTGGGCGACCGGGTGCGGGATGTGGTGGCCGCGGGGTTCCGGCTGGAGGATCTCGTCGAGCCGGAATGGCCCCGGTGGAACACCCAGGAGTGGGGCGGCTGGTCTCCGCTGCGCGGGCATCTGATCCCGGGGACGGCGATCTTCGTGTGCTCGACGGAGGCTTAGGGGCGAAGGCCAAGGCACGGCCACGGGGTGCCGGACGCAGCCAGCGACCGGGCGGGGCGACCGTGCCCGGCGCACCGGCTGGGCCGGTAGGCGGTAGCCGGTAGCCGGTAGGCCATAGCGGTGATGACGGCTCGGAACGCTGACGACCACAGGCCGGCGGACCGGCGGACCGGCGGACCGGCGATAACGGCCCGAGCCAAGCGGGCCTGCGACGACGGCCGGAGCCCGTCGACCGCGAGTGGCGGCCCCAGGCCCGCGGGCCTGCGGTGACCGACCGGGGCAGCAGCCGGATGGCCTCAACCAGGGCAGCCGGCCGATGGGTCAGGCCGGGGCGGCAGACTGGGGGCGTGATCCGCCGTGACGCCCTTGACCAGTTGCCCGTCCGTACCGCGCTGCCCGCGTTGCGTGCCGCCCTCGACGGGCCCGGCACGGCGGTGCTGTGCGCCCCGCCGGGCACCGGCAAGACGACGCTGGTGCCGCTGGACCTGGCCGGTCTGTGCGGTGAGGGGCCGGTGCGGCGGGTGCTGGTCGCCGAGCCGCGGCGGATCGCGGCCCGTGCGGCCGCGCGGCGGATGGCCTGGCTGCTGGGCGAGCGGGTCGGGGAGCAGGTCGGGTTCACGGTGCGGGGTGAGCGCCGGGCCGGGCCGCGTACCACCGTGGAAGTCGTGACCACCGGCGTGTTGCTTCAGCGGCTCCAGCGCGATCCGGAGCTGGCGGGCGTCGATGTGGTGGTGCTCGACGAGTGCCATGAGCGGCATCTGGACGCCGATACCTCCGCGGCGTTCCTGCTGGATGTACGGGAGACGCTGCGGCCCGAGCTGCGGCTGGTGGCGGCGTCGGCGACGACGGACGCCGAGGGATGGGCGCGGCTGCTGGGCGGCCCGGAGGGCGCGGCGCCGGTGGTCGAGGCGGCGGGTGTGTCGCATCCCGTGGGGGTCGTGTGGGCCCCGCCGGAGCGGCCGGTGCGGCCGGCGCACGGCATGCGGGTCGATCCGGCGCTGCTGGCGCATGTGGCGGCAGTGGTACGGCGGGCATTGCGCGAGCAGACGGGTGATGTGCTGTGTTTCCTCCCCGGTGTCGGGGAGATCGGGCGGGTCGCCGGGGAGCTGGCGGGGGTGGATGCCGAGGTGCTCCAGGTGCACGGGCGGGCGCCGGCCGAGGTGCAGGACGCGGTGCTGGCGGGCGGGAGCGGCGTCCGCAGAGTCGTGCTGGCGACGTCGGTGGCGGAGTCCAGCCTGACCGTGCCGGGTGTGCGGGTGGTGGTGGACAGCGGACTGGCGCGGGTGCCGCGGACGGATCACGCGCGCGGGCTCAGCGCGCTCACGACGGTGCGGGCCTCCCGGGCGGCGGGCCGTCAGCGCGCCGGCCGGGCGGGGCGCGAGGCGCCGGGAGTGGTGTACCGCTGCTGGTCGGAGGGTGAGGACGGGCGGCTGCCGGCCTTCCCCGATCCGGAGATCAAGGTGGCCGATCTGACGGCGTTCGCGTTGCAGTCGGCCTGCTGGGGCGATCCGACGGCCGGCGGGCTCGCCCTGCTCGACGCGCCGCCTGCCGGTGCGCTGGCCGCGGCACGGGAGGTGCTGACGGCGATCGGCGCGGTGGACGGGGCCGGCCGGGCGACGGGGCGGGGCGGGCGGATGGCGCGGATCGGGCTGCATCCCCGGCTGGCGCGCGCCCTGCTGGACGGCGCGCCCGAGGTCGGTGTGCGGCGCGCCGCGGAGGTGGTCGCCCTGTTGAGCGAGGAGCCGCCGCGGGCGTACGGGGATGATCTGGCGGCGGCGTGGCGCACGGCGCGTCGGGGTGGCGATGCGTACGCGGCGAGGTGGCGTCAGGAGGCGCGGCGCTTGGCGTCGGCGGCCGGGGAGCCGTCGGCCGGGTCGGGTGCGGGCGGCCGTGGCGGCTCCGCGGCGGACGCGGGTGCGGACGCGGGCGGCGGCCGTACCGGAGGCGGGGGCGGCGCGGCAGCCGCCTCCGAGGATGCGGTCGCCGGTCTCATTGCCGCGTTGGCGTTCCCGGAACGGGTGGCGCGAGCCCGGGGGGCCGGGAGTTTCCTCATGGCGTCCGGGACCGGGGCCGATGTGGCCGGGGCGGGCACGGGGGCGCAGGCCGGGTGGGGGCATCGCGCGGGCTCCGCGGGCGACGGTGGCGGGTCGAGGCTGCGGGATGCGGGGTGGCTGGCGGTTGCGGTGGCGGACCGGCCGGTGGCGGCGGTGTCCGCGCGGGTGCGGCTCGCGGCGGTGATCGACGAGGAGACGGCGTGTGCCGCGGCACGGGCGTTGTACTCGTCGGGTGAAGAGGTGCGCTGGTCGGACGGGGATGTGGTGGCCAGGAGCGTGACACGGCTGGGGGCGATCGAGCTGGCGGCCCGGCCGCTGTCCGCGCCCGACCCCGGGCTGCTGCGGGACGCGGTGGTGTCGGGGCTGCGGCGGGAGGGGTTCGGGCTGCTGCGGTGGTCGGCCGCCGCGACGTCGTTGCGGCAGCGGATGGCCTTTCTGCACCGGGAGTTGGGCGCGCCGTGGCCCGATGTCTCGGATGCGGCGCTGCTGGAGCGGGTCGAGGAGTGGCTGGGGGTGGAGCTCGGGCGGGCGCGGCGGCGGGCCGATCTGGCGCGGGTCGACGCGGGGCAGGCGCTGGGCCGGCTGCTGCCGTGGGCGAGCGGCGACGCGGCTCGTTTTGATGAGCTGGCGCCGGAGCGTATCGGGGTGCCGAGTGGTTCGCGGGTGCGGGTGGACTACGGCGGTGAGCAGCCCGTGCTGGCCGTCAAGCTCCAGGAGTTGTTCGGGCTTCAGGAGTCGCCGCGGGTGGCCGGCGGGCGGGTGCCCGTGCTGGTGCATCTGTTGTCCCCCGCGGGGCGTCCGGCGGCCGTCACGGCCGATCTCGCCTCGTTCTGGCGGGACGGATACCGGTCCGTACGTGCGGAGTTGCGCGGTCGCTATCCCAAGCATCCCTGGCCGGAGGACCCTTCGGCGGCCGAGCCGACCCGGCACACGTCGGCGCGGCTCAAACGGGGCTGAGCCCGGGGCGGGAGGGGGTCGGGAGGTGTCGGGAGGGGGTCGGGAGCGCCTCGCTGACGTCATGTGTTCACGTTACGGGCCGGCACTGACAACGCCGTCGCCGGACGACGGCGGGGCGGCTGCGGGATGCCGGGCGGGTGCGGCACGGGGGCGCCGGCCGCGCGCCTCCAGATGCAGGCTCAGGGCCAGCAACGCACCGCCGAGGAGCAGGAACCCCCAGGGCAGGTAGCTGGTGAGCAGGAGGACGAGGGTGCGCTGGGACGTCACCAGGGAGACGGTGGAGTCGATGTAGTCGTCGCGCATCTTCACATGGCCGGCGAACGCGGTGACCTTGCCGCCGCCGGGCAGCAGATCGCCGCCGCGCAGCTCTTCCTTGTGGATCTCCTGGCCGTTGACGGGCGCGCCGGTGACCGGCTCCACCCAGAACATCCGCTTGGTGGTGTACCAGCGGGTGGTGCCCATCCTCTCGACGGACTCGGGGGTGATGCCCTTGACCGGCATTTTCTTGGGGAGGGCGACCTTGGTCCAGGGGATGGTCTGCTCGAAGTAGTAGACCTCCAGGCCGCGGAAGGTGCGGGTCCCCTTGTAGTGGATGGGGGCCGAGGTGCGGGTCTGGGCGTCGAAATAGGCGTAGTCGCGCCGCTCGGTGAGGAACGGCCACTTGTACTCGATGCCCTCGCGGCGCACCGGGTCTCCGTCGACCATCTCTCCGGTGGCGTGCACGGGTTCCTGGGAGTGTGCGTCGAAGAGGTAGCGCTCGGGGATCGCGGAGACCATTTTGCCGTCGGGGCCGACGACGTAGGACAGCGTGTCCCAGACGACGACGTCGCGGCCCGCGGACTGCTCGATGCGGTCGGAGGCGGCGACATTGCCCTTGAGGGTCTGCACGATGGTGACCTTGGGGACGCGTTCGGCTTTCATCGTCCCGTAGTTGAGGAGGGTGGCGGGCTTGGCCTCCAGGACCATGTCCTGGTACTGGCCGGGCGGGATCTTGGCGAGCCGCGGAAAGGCGTACCACCGCATCAGCGGGGACAGGGCGGTGAAGAAGACCGCGCAGGCGAGCAGCACCAGGCTTGCCGTGCGGCGCATCCCTCGCGCTTCGCGGCGCAGGCCGGGGGCTGCGGTGCCGGTGTCGGCCGGGGGCCCGGGGGTCGTCCCCCGGGTGGGCACGGGGCGGGGCATGGTGGTGGCGTCCCTCCCTCAGGGGTGCTTGGGGACGGTGGTCAGCAGCGGCTTGGGCGAGGTCGTGCTGCCGGGCGCGCCGGTCGCGGTGAGGGTGAGGACGAGGGCGAGTGCCGCGGCCAGTCCGACCGCGGCTGCTGTCAGGGCGCGCATGGCCGCCTCCCGGAGAGCTGCTGTGCCTGTCCGGGGGACCCCCGGATCCCCCGACGGCGTCAGGGCGGGGGCACCGTAGCAACGGGCGGCTGAGATGAGAACACGTTGCACCGCCGTCCTGCCCTGGACGGTGGGCAGGACGGCGGTGACGGGCCGGTGCGGGGCCGGCCCGGCTGGTCACCCGGCCCCGCGGCCGGACGGCCGGGGCGGGTGGCGCGGTGACGGACCGGCCGAGGTGACGGGCCGGCCGAAGTGGCCGGCAGGCCGAAGTGACGGCCCGGGTGGTGGGGTCAGGAACCGGCCGGGGCGGCGACCTTCAGCTTGACGGTGAGTACGGCGCCGTCGGCCGTGGTCAGCCGCAGCAGGAACGTGCCCGCGTGCCTGTCCGTGTAGATCTTCGGGAGTTTGAGCAGGCCGTTGGCGTCCGTGGTGAGGCCGGTGAGCGTGCGGACCGGCTTGTCCTTGTCGCCGCCGGTGGCCTCGGGGTCCTTGAAGTAGGGGCCCTTGTCGTTCTCCACGGGCTTCTTCGGGTCGTCGGTGACCATGGTCGCGGTGACCGCCGCACCCGCCGCGATCTTGCCCTGGTAGGTCGCCTCGACCTCGACGGCGTCCTCGGCGAAGGCCTGGCCGGCGGTCGCCGTCAGCTCCTTGTCCGAGGTGCGGGCGAGCTTGTCGGCCTTCGGGGCCGGCTTGGCCTTGACGGTCGCGCCGAAGGCGACGGCGGGGGCGGTGCGGCCCACGGCGGTGGCCCGGATGGTGAAGGCACCGGCCTTGTCGCCCGCGCGCAGCGTGGGCGCGGTGGCGAGGCCGTCCTTGTCCGTGGTGACGGTGACGGCGGTGGCGTCACCGGGGAAGCGGGCGCCGGTGGTCGTGGGGAGGGCGAAGCGGACGGGGGCGCCGGCGACGGCCTTGCCCGCGGCGTCCTTGGCGCGTACCCGCGGCGACGCGGCGAACTCGGTGCCCGCGGTGGCGCTCAGGTCCTTGTCGCCGACCCGCTCGAGAGCGGTGAGCCGAGCGGGCCCGGTGGGCGTCTGGGGGGTGGGCTCCGGCTTGGGCGTACCCGTGCCGCCCGGCGTGTCACCGGTGCCCGAACCGCCGGGCTTGCCGGGGTGGTTGTGCTGTCCCTTGCCGGGCTTGCCGGGCTTGCCGGATCCGCCCTTGCCCGGCTTCCTGCCCGGTGTGCCGGAGCCGTGGTCCTGGTACGCACCGCTGCCGGTGCGGCCGGTGCTGTCGCCGCCGGACTTTCCGGTGCCGCCCCGGTGGACGGGCAGGACGCCCCGGCCGTCCGGAACCTCGTGGGTGCCGTGGCGGTAGAACGTGTACCAGGACAGCACCGTCCGCAGGTAGTCCTCGGAGTGGTTGTAGCCGAGGATCGCCCGGTCCAGGTCGCCCTGGACCGACAGGTCGCGGTCGCCGGCGCAGAGGTAGCGGCCCGCGGCGAGCGCGGCGTCGAAGACGTTGTTGGGGTCCTTCTTGCCGTCGCCGTTGCCGTCGGCGCCCCAACCGGTGCCGTCGAGGCCGCCGTTGGACCAGGTGGAGGGGATGAACTGCATCGGGCCCACGGCACGGTCGTGGGTGAGGTCGCCGTCGTAGCGGCCGCCGTCGGTGTCGGTGATCCGGGCGAAGCCGTGGCCGTTGAGCTGCGGGCCGAGGATCGGCTGGAGGGTGGTGCCCTCGGCATCGACCGCGCCGCCGCGCGCCTGTCCGGACTCGACCTTGCCGATGCCGGCGAGCAGTTGCCAGGGCAGCCGGCAGCCCGGATCGGACGCGTCGATCGCGGAGGCCGCCTTCTTGTACGCGGCCAGGACGGTGGCGGGCAGGCCGGCCTCGGCGGGGCCGGTGCCGAGGGCGGTGCCCTGGCCGGTGCCGTGCGCCTCGCGGGGCGGTGCCGGCCTGTGAAGGGGCGGCCGGTCGGTGAAGTACGCCGAACCGCCGTCGATGGGGGTGTCGGCGGGTGGGGCCGGTTTCTGTTTCCTGGCGGCCGCGGCCTCGGTGGCGGCCGGCGCCTGAGAGGCGGTCAGGGCGGCGAGCACCAGGGCCGCCACGGCTGTCGAGGCCGCTCCCCTTTGGAGCCGCCTTCGGATTGTGGCTGCCATACGTGGTCCCCTCCGCGTTGCCCTACCGCGCTCCTGACGCGGTATCGCGCTCCCCAGCGCTCCAACTCAGGCGACACTACGACAACTCGGGCCCGGCATCTACCACCCCATCGGACACATAATGATCCGAATCGATCGAGGAGAGGCGCCATGCCGTTCACACTCAGTCATGCCGCCGCCGTGCTGCCGGCCATCCGCCGCACTGGCGCGGCACGCGGTCCGTTGGTCGCTTCGGCGCTCGTGGCAGGGTCGTTCGCACCGGACATGACGTACTACGCGGACAGCCTGGTTCCGGGCGGCATGGCCTTCGGCGAGGTCACGCACTCGCTGTCCGGTGTGCTGACGGTGGATGTGCTGGTCACCGTGGCGCTCGTGGGCGGCTGGCTGCTGGTGCGCGAGCCGTTGACCGCGCTGCTGCCCCGGGCATGGCGAGGCCCGGTCCACACCTTCGTCCGCGGCCGGCCCTGGCGGCCCCGGGGACCTCGCGAACTCATCGCCCTGGTGGGCTGGTTCCTGGTCTCGGCGGTGCTCGGGGCGGCGACCCACGTGGTCTGGGACGCCTTCACCCACCCGGGCCGCTGGGGCACCCGGCTGGTTCCCGGTCTCGACCGGGTGGTGGGCGGCCTGCCGGTCTACACCTACGTGCAGTACGGCACCTCGGCGCTCGCACTGGCGGCGATGGGCGCGTTTGTGTGGCAGGTCCTACGGGGGCGCGGCGGCACCGGCGCTCCCACGGCGGCCGGGGCGTCCGCGCCGGTCGCGGTACCGGTGCTGACCGTACAGGTGCGGCTGCTGCTGACCGCCCCGCTCGCGCTGTGCGTGGCGACCGGTGCCGTGCACCGTGTCCTGCGGGCGCGCGCCGTCTACGGTCCCACGGCGGCCTGGCTCGACTACCTCCCGACCGTGCTCTTCGGCACCGGGGCCGGCCTCACCCTCGGGCTGCCGCTCTACGCGGTGGCCGTACGACTGCTGCACCGCCGCACCCGGGCAGCCGACGCCATGGGCCGACTGCCGGCGCCCATGACGCGGACCGCACCCCCGGCGGTGTCGCCGTCGGGCGCTGCGGCCGCGTCACGGAGCACGTCGCCCGGCGCCGAGTGACGGCGCCCGGGGCGCCTGTTGGGTACCCGCGCCCTCCCCACTCGTCGGGCTACTCGACCAAAGCCGGGCCGGGCTGCGGCACCGGGGCCGGGGCCGGGGCGGCGCGCCGGGCGGCCCGCAGCAGGCAGGCTCCGCAGACGAAGCCGAGGGCGGCCGCCAGCAGATGTCCGACGGTGGTGAAGTCGGGCAGTTCCCCGCTCCAGTCGCCGCCGAGCACCGGCCAGGCGACGACACCGGCCGCCGCGAACCACCGCGCCCGGCGCAGCAGGAGCGCCCCCGTCGCAAGCACCGTCTCGGCCCCGTAACTGATGCCGAAGTCGGTGGCGTGCCGGACGCTGTCCGGATACCAGCCATGGGCGAGGGCCACGTGGATCAACGGCACGGTCAGCAGCGTGGCGGCGAGATGGCCCAGGACGAAGAGGGCGTAGGCACGCCCCGCTCCGTACCGTCGCTCCAGCCATGCCAGGCACACGATGACGCCGAGACCGAGTGTGATCAGCGTGCCGGCGAAGGCATCTGAGGTGATCTCGGTCAGCGTGCCGTCGAAGAACAGCATGCTGCCCGCCAGTACACGGACCGGACGGTCCTGCAGGTTGTCCAGATTCGTACTGACGCCGAGCAGCACACGCTGTGCCTCCGCGGTGGACAGCACCGCGGTGCACCACAGATGGGTCGACAACAGCAGTCCGGCATAGCCGGCCGTGACCGGGCTGCGGGAGACACAGGTGCCCAGGGCTCGGACCACACGACGTATCACGGAGTGATCAAAGCAGAGCGCTTTCGAGGTGAACAAGATCCATGCCGCGTCGGACGACGACCGCTTCCGGGCCACCGTCGAGCAGGCCGGAACCGGCCGCGACTGGGTGCGGTGCGGGCCGGGTTGCGGCCGGGCTGCGTGGCCGGGGGCGGCGCGGGGCGCCCGCGCCGTCACCGGCCCGCTTCCCGGCTCAGTGCGCCGCCGACTCCCAGTCCTTGCCGGAGCCGACCGAGACGTCCAGCGGGGCGCTCAGTTCGACCGCTGCGGCCATCTCCTTGCGGACCAGTTCCTCGACCTTCTTGCGCTCGCCGGGGGCGACCTCGACGACGATTTCGTCATGGACCTGGAGCAGCATCCGGGACTCCAGCCCGGCGGCCCGCAGTGCCGCGTCGACCCGCAGCATCGCGATCTTGACGATATCGGCGGCGGTGCCCTGGATCGGGGCGTTCAGCGCCATCCGCTCGGCCATTTCGCGGCGCTGGCGGTTGTCGCTGTTGAGGTCGGGGAGGTAGCGGCGGCGGCCGAGCATGGTCTCCGTGTAGCCGGTGGCCCGGGCCTCCTCCACCGCCCGCTGGAGGTAGTCGCGCACCCCGCCGAACCGCTCGAAGAAGTTGTCCATCAGCTTACGGGCCTCGTCCGGCTGGATGCCCAGCTGCTGGGAGAGGCCGAAGGCCGACAGGCCGTACGCCAGGCCGTAGGACATCGCCTTGATCTTGCGGCGCATCTCCGGGTCGACCTTGCTCTTGTCGACCGAGAAGACATGGGAGGCGACGGTGGTGTGCAGGTCCTCGCCGGAGGTGAACGCCTCGATCAGGCCCTCGTCCTCGGAGAGGTGCGCCATCACCCGCAGTTCGATCTGGCTGTAGTCGGCCGTCAGCAGCGACTCGAAGCCCTCGCCGACGACGAAGCCGCGGCGGATCGCCCGGCCCTCGTCCGTACGCACCGGGATGTTCTGGAGGTTGGGGTCCGTGGAGGACAGCCGGCCGGTGGCCGCGACGGTCTGGTTGAAGGTGGTGTGGATCCGGCCGTCGGCGCCGATGGTCTTGATCAGGCCCTCGACGGTCGTGCGCAGCTTGGCCTGCTCACGGTGCCTGAGCATGATCACCGGGAGCTCGTTGTCGGTCTGCGCCGCCAGCCAGGCGAGGGCATCGGCGTCGGTGGTGTAGCCCGTCTTGGTCTTCTTGGTCTTGGGCAGGCCCAGCTCGCCGAAGAGGACCTCCTGAAGCTGCTTGGGCGAGCCGAGGTTGAACTCATGGCCCGCGGCGGCATGCGCCTCCTTGACGGCCTGCTGCACGGCGCCCGCGAACTGCTGCTCCATCCGCTCCAGCCAGCCCCGGTCCGCGGCGATACCGGCCCGCTCCATCCGGGCCAGCAGCTCGCTGGTCGGCAGCTCCACATTGCGCAGCAGCTCGGCCGCGCCGACCTCCGCCAGCTTCGTCTCGAACGCCGTCCCGAGGTCGAGGACCGTACGGGCCTGTCCCATCAGGGCGTCCGCCTCGGCCTGCTCGTCCGCGCCGAACGCGAGCTGTCCGTCGCCGGCCGCGGCGGGGGCGAGGTCACGCCCCAGGTATTCGAGCGACAGCGCGTCCAGGGCGAAGGAGCGGCGGCCGGGCTTGACCAGGTAGGCGGCCAGGGCGGTGTCCATAGTGACGCCGTCGATGGTCCAGCCGTGCTCGCCGAAGACCCGCATCAGGCCCTTGGCGTTGTGCATCACCTTGGGACGGGCGGGGTCGGCGCTCCAGGCGGCGAAGGCCCGCTCGTCGGCCTCGTCGAGCTGGGACGGGTCGAACCAGGCGGCCGGGCCGTCGGGGGCGGCCAGCGCCACCTCGGCGACGCTGCCGCTGCCCAGCGTCCACACATCGACCGTGGCCACGCCCAGCGGCCCCGTGGCGTGTTCGGCCAGCCACGGAGCGAGTTCGCCGGTGTCGATGACCGTGCCGTCCACCTCGACGCCGGGCGCCGGGGCACTCTCCTCGGCGGCGTCGGCCGAGCCGGGGTCCACGGCGTGCAGCCGGTCGCGCAGGCCCTGGTTGCGGATCTCCAGGGCATTGAGGAAGACCGTCAGCGCCTCGCGGTCGTAGGCCTCGCGGGTCAGCTCCGCCGGGCCGCACGACAGCTCGACATCGCGCACCATCTCCGTGAGCCGGCGGTTGAGCTTGACGGCGTCCAGATGCTCGCGGAGGTTGGCGCCCGCCTTGCCCTTGACCTCCTCGGCGCGCTCCACCAACTCCGCGAACGAGCCGAACTGGTTGATCCACTTCGTGGCGGTCTTCTCGCCGACACCCGGGATGCCGGGGAGGTTGTCGGACGGGTCGCCGCGCAGCGCGGCGAAGTCCGGGTACTGGGCGGGGGTCAGGCCATACTTCTCGAAGACCTTCTCCGGGGTGAAGCGCGTCAGCTCGGAGACGCCCTTGGTGGGGTAGAGGACCGTGACGTCGTCGGAGACCAGCTGGAAGGAGTCGCGGTCGCCCGTGACGATCGAGACCTCGAAGCCCTGCGCGGTGGCCTGCTCCGTGAGTGTGGCGATGACGTCGTCGGCCTCGAAGCCCTCGACCGCGAACCGCTTGACGTTCATCGCGTCGAGCAGCTCGCCGATCAGCTCGACCTGGCCCTTGAACTCGTCGGGCGTCTTGGAACGGTTCGCCTTGTAGTCGGCGAACTCCTCGGACCGCCAGGTCTTGCGCGAGACGTCGAAGGCCACCGCGAAATGCGTGGGCGCCTCGTCGCGCAGGGTGTTCGCGAGCATCGACGCGAAGCCGTAGATCGCATTGGTCGGTTGTCCCGTGACGGTCGTGAAATTCTCCACGGGCAGGGCGAAGAACGCCCGGTATGCCATGGAATGCCCGTCCATCAGGAGCAGTCGGGGACGGCCGCCCGCCGCCGCCTCGGTGCCGGTCGCTTCGCTCTTCTTCGCTGCCTTTGCTGCCACGCCCCCGATCCTGCCACGCCCCACTGACAATCCCCGCCGCGGCGGCCGCCGCTCCCCTCGCCGCCCGCGGCCCCCGCCCCCGCCGAAAGCCCGCTCCGCCCCGCCGCACACCGCCCCGGACCACGCCGTGCACCCCGCCGCCCCCTCCCGAGCCGCTCCCCCGCCCTCGCCCCTACACCACCCCACGTGTCCGTGACAGGATCAGATGTGTACGGCAACGATCCGCCGCGCCCGGCGGAGCGAGCACCAGCTCACGGCTCAAGGGAGAGCGCCATGGCAGGCAAGCCGCCCGCATCGGACCCGGTCCAGGACGCGCCCGAGGTCGGCGAACCCCAGCACTCGGCCGTCGGCCTGCCCGCCATCACCCACGCCCTGCGCATCTCCCAGCAGCAGATGGGCATCCGCCGTACCGCCCTCACCCTCCTGCGCGTCAACCAGCGCGACGGCTTCGACTGCCCCGGCTGCGCCTGGCCCGAGCCCGACAAGCCGCACACCGCCGAATTCTGCGAGAACGGCGCCAAGGCCGTCGCCGAAGAGGCCACCCTGCGCCGCGTCACCCCGGACTTCTTCGCCGCCCACTCCGTCGCGGACCTCGCGACCCGCAGCGGCTACTGGCTCGGCCAGCAGGGCCGCCTCACCCACCCCATGTACCTCGCCGAGGGCGCCGACCACTACGAGCCGGTGACCTGGGAGCGGGCCTTCGACCTCATCGGCGCGGAGCTGACCGCCCTCGGCTCCCCCGACGAGGCCGTCTTCTACACCTCCGGCCGCACCAGCAACGAGGCCGCCTTCCTCTACCAGCTCTTCGCCCGCGAATTCGGCACCAACAACCTCCCCGACTGCTCCAACATGTGCCATGAGTCGTCGGGCTCCGCACTGACGGAGACCATCGGCATCGGCAAGGGCAGCGTCCTGCTGGAGGACCTCTACAAGGCCGACCTGATCATCGTCGCCGGGCAGAACCCCGGCACCAACCACCCGCGGATGCTCACCGCCCTGGAGAAGGCCAAATCCGGCGGCACGAAGATCATCTCGATCAATCCGCTGCCCGAAGCCGGCCTGGAACGCTTCAAGAACCCGCAGACCCCGCGCGGCCTGGCCGGCGGCGGCACCGCGCTCACCGACCTCTTCCTCCAGGTCCGCCTCGGCGGCGACCAGGCACTCTTCCGCGCCCTCAACCGCCTCGTCCTCGACACCGACGGAGCCCTCGACGAGGACTTCATCCGCACCCACACCCACGGCTTCGAGGAGTTCGCGCGCACCGCCCGCGCCGACGACGACTGGGACGAGACGCTGCGCGCCACCGGCCTGACCCGCGAGGAGATCGACCGCGCCCTGGCCATGGTCCTCGACTCGCGCCGCACCATCGTGTGCTGGGCGATGGGCCTGACCCAGCACAAGCACTCCGTCCCCACCATCCAGGAAGTCGTCAACTTCCTCCTGCTGCGCGGCAACATCGGCCGCCCCGGCGCCGGAGTCTGCCCCGTACGCGGCCACAGCAACGTCCAGGGCGACCGCACCATGGGCATCTTCGAGCGGCCCGCGCCCGCCTTCCTCGACGCCCTGGAGAAGGAGTTCGGCTTCGCCCCGCCCCGGGAGCACGGGCTCGACGTCGTCCGCGCCATCCGCGCCCTGCGCGACGGGCAGGCCAAGGTGTTCTTCGCGATGGGCGGCAACTTCGTCTCCGCCACCCCGGACACCGACGTCACCGAGGCCGCCATGCGCCGCGCCCGGCTGACCGTCCACGTCTCCACCAAGCTCAACCGCTCGCACGCGATCACCGGCGCCCGTGCGCTGATCCTGCCGACCCTGGGCCGTACGGAACGCGATCTGCAAGCCGGCGGCGAGCAGTTCGTGACCGTCGAGGACTCCATGGGCATGGTGCACGCCTCCCGCGGCCGCCTGGCACCCGCGAGCCCCCAGCTGCTGTCCGAGACGGCCATCGTCGCCCGCCTGGCCCGCCGCGTCCTGGGCACCGGCAGCCGCACCCCCTGGGAGGAGTTCGAGAAGGACTACGCGGCGATCCGCGACCGTATCTCCCATGTCATCCCGGGCTTCGAGGACTTCAACACCAAGGTCGCCCGCCCCGGAGGCTTCGCCCTCCCGCACGCGCCCCGGGACAGCCGCAGCTTCCCCACCGCCACCGGGAAGGCCAACTTCACCGCCGCGCCCGTCGAATACCCCGCCGTCCCCGAAGGGCGGCTGCTGCTCCAGACGCTGCGCTCCCACGACCAGTACAACACCACCATCTACGGCCTCGACGACCGTTACCGCGGCATCAAGAACGGCCGCCGCGTCGTCCTCGTCCACCCCGACGACGCCCGCGAACGGGGCCTGGCCGACGGGGCGTACACCGACCTGGTCAGCGAATGGACCGACGGCAGCGAGCGGCGCGCGGCCGGCTTCCGCGTCGTGCACTACCCGACGGCCCGCGGCTGCGCGGCCGCCTACTACCCCGAGACCAATGTCCTGATCCCGCTCGACCACACCGCCGACACCAGCAACACCCCGGCCGCCAAGTCGGTCGTGATCCGCCTGGAGAGCCCCCGCGAGGACTGACCGCCACCGGGCCGGAGACGGGAACAACAACCCCGCGCTGAGCGCTTGCTCAGGGGCCTGATAGGAACAGGCACGGATCGACGACGATCACGGGCGAGCGAACGGAGCCGTAGGCATGGGTGAGCACAGCACGACCAAGTTTCCGCAGGAGATCCTCGACCAGTGGGCCGGCCTGGGGCTCGACCTGCCCGCGCTCTTCTCCGCCGGGCACCTCGGCGAGCGGATGAGCGTGCAGGTCACCGAGGCGGCCCCCGAGCGCGTCGTCGGCACCATGCCCGTCGAGGGCAACACCCAGCCCTACGGACTCCTGCACGGCGGCGCCTCCGCCGTCCTCGCCGAAACCCTCGGCTCCGTCGGCTCCATGCTGCACGGCGGCCCCACCAAAATCGCCGTCGGCGTCGACCTCAACTGCACCCACCACCGCGGCGCCCGCTCCGGACTGGTCACCGGCGTCGCCACCCCCGTACACCGCGGCCGTTCCACCGCCACCTACGAAATCGTCATCACCGACGAGGACGGCAAGCGGGTCTGCACCGCCCGCCTGACCTGCATGCTGCGCGAGACGGACGCCGACGCCTACCGCAGCTGACCCACCCCGGCCGGCGCCTTTGCCGCCCGCCGAAAACGGCCCCGCACCCGGCGCACGGGAGCGGGGCCGTACGCATTCCCGTAACGCTGCGTAACACGGACGCCCTGCGCCACCGGCCGCACTGCCCATACCCCCCAAGGAACCCGGCGCCGCCGCGCCCACCGCATCCGCTATCCGGACGCCCGCACGGTCACCACACGCCTCATCCCCCCGTGGAAGTGCGAGTTCGCCCTCCGCACCGTGTTCGCCCTCCGGTGTAAGGACCATAACGGCATAACGCTCATCGAAGGTCATAACAAGAGCGTCACATCCTGGTCAGCGCCTCTGCCGGTCCGACGAACACCGCTCTAGAGTCACCGCCAGTCACCGCGCCGCCGGGCGCGCTGCAAGCACGGACCCTGTGCGGCCCGTACAGCCCGGCGAGCGAAACGGCCATGCGACAGTCGTGGCCGCGCCAGGGAAAGGACTGATCGTGCGTCACCGTTCCTTGCTCATCCTCACCACCGCAGTCACCACCGGCGCCCTCACGCTCTCCGCGTGCGGCTCGCGCGGCGACGACAACAAGAGCGGCGAAGGAAAGTCCACCGTCGTCATCGGCCTCGACGCCCCCACCACCGGCGAGCTCTCCGCCCTGGGCCTGGGCATCCGCAACTCCGCCCAGCTCGCCATCGACAACGCCAACAAAGCCGGCGAGGTCAAGGGCGTCACCTTCAAACTCGAAGCCCTCGACGACAAGGCCCTGCCCAACGTCGGCCAGCAGAACGCCACCAAGCTCGCCGGCGACAAGGACGTCCTCGGCATCGTCGGACCCCTCAACTCCGGCGTCGCCCAGTCCATGCAGCAGGTCTCCAAACAGAACAACCTCACGCTGATCTCCCCGGCGAACACCACTCCCGACCTGACCCAGGGCAAGGACTGGAAGCAGAACAAGCGCGTACGCCCCTTCCCCACCTACTTCCGCACCGCCACCACCGACGAAGTGCAAGGCGCCTTCGACGGCCAGTACGCGTGGGAGAAGATGAAGGTCAAGAAGGCCTACGTCATCGACGACCAGAAGACCTACGGCGTCGGCCTCGCGTCCTCCTTCAAGGACCAGTTCAGCAAGCTCGGCGGCAAGATCGCCGGCACCGAGCACGTCAGCCCCGACGACCGTGACTTCAAGGCCGTCGTCTCCAAGGTCAAGTCCGCCAAGCCCGACCTGGTCTTCTACGGCGGCGAATACCCCGCCTCCGGCCCGCTCAGCCAGCAGCTCAAGGACGGTGGCGTCACCGTCCCCCTCATGGGCGGCGACGGCATGTACAGCGGCGACTACATCAAGCTCAACAAGAAGGCACAGGGCGACTACGCCTCCTCCGTCGGCAAGCCCGTCGAGGAACTCCCCTCCGCCAAGAAGTTCATCGCCGACTACAAGGCAGCCGGCTTCAAGGAGTCCTACGAGGCCTACGGCGGGTCCACCTACGACTCGACCTGGGCCATCATCCAGGCCGTCAAGAAGGTCGTCGAGGCCAACGACGGCAAGCTCCCCGACGACGCCCGCAAGAAGGTCGTCGACGCCATGAACAAGGTCACCTTCGACGGCGTCACCGGCCCCATCGCCTTCGACAAATACGGCGACACCACCAACACGATGATCACCGCATACCAGGTCGAAAAGGGCGCCTGGGCCTCCCGCTTCAGCGCCGAATTCAAGAAGTTCGACAAGAGCTGACCGACCGCACCACACCACTTCACCCCGGGCCGCGCCAGGACATACGAACGACCCTGGCGCGGCCCGTGGCACACCGGGGCACCCCGGACTCTCCCCAGCCCCACCCGGCCCGGATCCCTCACTCCCCCCGGCCCGGGGACCTCACTCCCACCCGGCCCGGATCCCTCACTCCCCCCGGCCCGGGAACCTCACTCCCACGCAACGGAGGCCCTGCGGTGAGCGAACTGCCGCAACAGCTGGCCAACGGACTCATCCTCGGCGCGATGTACGGACTCATCGCGATCGGCTACACGATGGTCTACGGAATTGTCCAGCTCATCAACTTCGCCCACGGCGAGATATTCATGGTCGGCGGCTTCGGAGCGCTCAGCGTCTTCCTCGCTCTGCCCGCCGGCACCTCACTCGCCCTCGCCCTGCCGGTCATGCTCCTGGGCGGCATCGCCGTATCCGTCCTCGTCGGCATCGCAGCCGAACGATTCGCCTACCGACCGCTGCGCGGCGCCCCCCGCCTCGCCCCCCTCATCACCGCCATCGGCCTGTCCATCGCCCTCCAGCAAGCCATCTGGAAGTGGTACCCCGACGGCAAACAGGCCCGCGTCTTCCCCCAGTTCAAGGGCCCCGCCTTCGACATCCTGGGCGCCACCGTCCAACGCGGCGACCTCTTCGTCCTCCTCGCCGCCCCCGCCTGCATGATCGCCCTCGGCTTCTTCGTCGCCAAAACCCGCAGCGGCCGCGCCATGCAGGCCACCGCGCAGGACCCCGACACCGCCAAGCTCATGGGCATCAACACCGACCGCATCATCGTCCTCGCCTTCGCCATCGGCGCCGCCTTCGCCGGCGTCGCCGCCGTCGCCTACGGACTGCGCACCGGCGAGGTCCAGTTCCGCATGGGCTTCATCATGGGCCTCAAGGCCTTCACCGCGGCCGTGCTCGGCGGCATCGGCAACATCTACGGCGCCATGCTCGGCGGCGTCGTCCTCGGCATCGCCGAAGCCCTCGCCACCGCCTACATCGAGGAAATACCCGGCATGGAGCAATTCGGCGGCGGAGCCTGGAAGGACGTCTGGGCCTTCGTCCTCCTCATCCTCGTACTCCTGTTGAGACCACAAGGCCTCCTGGGCGAACGCGTCGCGGATCGGGCGTGATACCGATGACCACGAAGACCACCACCACCCCGGCCCGCGGCCTGATCCCACTCCCCGAGCGCACCGCGCGCCTCATCACCGCCGCAGGTGCCCTCGCCACCGCTGCCACCACCGGCCTCGCCTGGACCTGGAGCAGCGACTTCCCCGGCGACCTGACCTACTACTTCTCCCCCGCCGGGCTCCAGATCGTCACCCTCGTCGGCGGCCTCCTCACCCTGCTCTTCGCCACCGCGTCCCTCGGCGTCCGCGGCCTGCAATGGCTCATCCCCGCAGGGCGCAACGCCCCCACCCTGCTCGCGGCCCTCGCCACCTTCGCCGCCACCTGGTTCACGCTCATCGCCATCGCCGTCCACCTCAACGGCCTGATCAACCTCGAACCGGGCGGCGCCGTCGCGGCCGTCACCTCCCTGCTCACCCTCGCCGGCGCCCTCGCGCTGCCCCCCGACCAGACCGCGGACCAGCCACCCGCGAGCCCCTGGCAGCGCTTCACCGCCACCCTCGCCGCCAGCCCCCTACGGCGCCGCACCCGCGGACTCCCCTCCTGGGCCGAGATCCTGATCATCGCCGCCGCCTTCGCCGCCGGGCTCCTCGCCTTCACCTACGGCATCGACACCGACGACGGCGCCCCCTTCGTCGGCTACCTGATCTTCATGGTGCTCGCCCTCCCCGCCCTCAACCGGGCCGGACTCATCGCGCGCCTGACCGCACTCACCCACACCCACCGCGGCGTGGCCCTCGGCGCGGCCTTCATCGCCGCCGCCTGCTTCCCCTTCACCCAGGACACCGACCAGTACACGATCATCGGGGCCAACATCCTGATCTTCGCGACCGTCGCCCTGGGCCTCAACGTCGTCGTCGGCCTCGCCGGCCTCCTCGACCTCGGATACGTCGCCTTCCTCGGCGTCGGCGCCTACGCCGCCGCGCTCGTCTCCGGCTCCCCCGAATCCGCCCTCGGCTTCCACTTCCCCTTCTGGGCGGCCCTCCTCACCGGCGCCGCCGCCTCCCTCGTCTTCGGCGTCCTCATCGGCGCCCCCACCCTCCGCCTGCGCGGCGACTACCTCGCCATCGTCACCCTCGGCTTCGGTGAGATCTTCCGCATCGCCATGCTCAACCTCAACGGCACCACCGGCCCCGACGTCACCAACGGCGCCATGGGCATCCCCAACATCCCCAACCTCGAAATCTTCGGCTTCAACTTCGGCGAACCCCACGACATCCTCGGCATCCCCGTCGCCACCTACGGCAACTACTACCTGCTGATGATCCTCGTGACGGCCTTCGTCGTCCTCGTCTTCCGGCGCGCCGCCGCCTCCCGCATCGGCCGCGCCTGGATCGCCATCCGCGAGGACGAAACCGCCGCGATCGCCATGGGCATCAACAGCTTCCGCCTCCGCCTCCTGGCCTTCGCCCTCGGCGCATCCCTCGCCGGACTCGCGGGCACCGTCCACGCCCACGTCGTCACCACGGCCACCCCCGAACAATTCCAGTTCGCCGGGCCCCAGCCCCCCAACTCCGCCTTCCTCCTCGCCGCCGTCATCCTCGGCGGCATGGGAACCCTCAGCGGCCCCCTCGTCGGCGCCGCCCTCCTCTTCCTCATCCCCGCCAAACTCGACTTCCTCCAGGACTACCAACTCCTCCTCTTCGGCATCGCCCTCGTCCTCCTCATGCGCTTCCGCCCCGAAGGCCTCATCCCCGACCGCAGGAAGCAGCTCGAATTCCACGAAACCGGCCAACTCGACGTGCCCGACCAGCGCCTCCCCGACGCAGACGCCACCCTCGGCGCCACCCAGGCAAAGGCGTGACGACCATGACCACATCACCCAGCCTCGCACCCGCCACCGACACCGACACCGTCCTGCGAGCCGACGGCGTCACCATGCGCTTCGGCGGACTCACCGCCGTCCGCGGCGTCAGCCTCACCGTCGGCACCGGCGAAATCGTCGGCCTCATCGGCCCCAACGGCGCCGGCAAAACCACCTTCTTCAACTGCCTCACCGGCCTGTACGTGCCCACCGAAGGCACCGTCAGCTACCGAGGCACCCGGCTCTCCCGCAAACCCCACCTCGTCACCCAAGCCGGCGTCGCCCGCACCTTCCAGAACATCCGCCTCTTCGCCAACATGACCGTCCTCGAAAACGTCCTCGTCGGACGGCACACGCGCACCAAGGAAGGTCTCTGGTCCGCACTGCTCCGAGGCCCCGGCTTCAAGAAGGCCGAACTCGGCAGCGAACAACGCGCCATGGAACTCCTCGAATTCACCGGCCTCGCCCACAAACGCGACCACCTCGCCCGCAACCTCCCCTACGGCGAACAGCGCAAGCTCGAAATCGCCCGCGCCCTCGCCAGCGAACCCGGTCTGCTGCTGCTGGACGAACCCACCGCCGGCATGAACCCCCAGGAAACCCGCGCCACCCAGGACCTCGTCCTCGCCATCCGCGCACAAGGCACCGCCGTCCTCGTCATCGAGCACGACATGCGCTTCATCTTCAACCTCTGCGACCGCGTCGCCGTCCTCGTCCAAGGACAAAAGCTCGTCGAAGGCACCGCGGAAATCGTCCAGGCCGACGAACGCGTCATCGCCGCCTACCTCGGCACACCGGTCGACGGCATGCCGGCCCCGGACGACCCCACGGACACGGCGCCCCCCACAGACACGGCGACCCCGACGGACACGGCCCCCACCCCGAAAGCAGCCACCACCCCCGACGCGGCAGGAGAACCCGACGCGGCAGACGGGGCCGCCCCGCCGGACGAGCCGGCCCAGGGACAGACCGGAGACACCCCATGACCGCACTGCTCGAAGTCGAGGACCTACGCGTCGCCTACGGCAAGATCGAAGCCGTCAAAGGCATCTCGTTCTCCGTCGAAGCCGGCCAGGCCGTCACCCTCATCGGCACCAACGGCGCGGGCAAAACCACCACCCTGCGCACCCTCTCCGGCCTCCTCAAACCCCTCGCCGGCAAGATCACCTTCGACGGCGAACCCCTCAACGGCGTCCCCGCCCACAAGATCGTCGAGCGCGGCCTCGCCCACTCCCCCGAAGGCCGCCGTCTCTTCCCCCGCCTCACCCTCGCCGAAAACCTCAAGCTCGGCGCCTTCCTCCGCAAAGACGCCGACGGCATCGAGAAAGACATCCAACGCGTCTACGAACTCTTCCCGATCCTCGGCGAACGCAGCAAACAAGCCTCCGGCACCCTCTCCGGCGGCGAACAGCAAATGCTCGCCATGGGCCGTGCCCTGATGTCCCGCCCCAAACTCCTCATGCTCGACGAGCCCTCCATGGGCCTCTCCCCGATCATGATGCAGAAGATCATGGAAACCATCCGCGAACTCCGCTCCCAAGGCACCACCATCCTCCTCGTCGAACAGAACGCCCAGGCCGCGCTCTCCCTCGCCGACCAAGGACACGTCATGGAAATCGGCCGCATCGTCCTCTCCGGCAGCGGCCCCTCCCTCCTCCACGACGAATCCGTCCGCAAGGCCTACCTCGGTGAGGACTGACCCGCACCCGCACCGACGCGAGCGGCCCCGCACCGATGAAGATCGGTACGGGGCCGCTCGCACGCTCAGGACGAGCCAGGCTGCTGCCGGCTACTGGTCCTTCTGCTGCTTCTTCTCCTCGGCGTCCTCGATGACCGCCTCGGCAACCTGCTGCATCGACAGCCGGCGGTCCATCGACGTCTTCTGGATCCACCGGAACGCAGCCGGCTCCGTCAGCCCGTACTGCGTCTGGAGAATGCTCTTCGCCCGGTCCACCAGCTTCCGGGTCTCCAGCCGCTGCGTGAGGTCCGCGACCTCCTGCTCCAGCGTCCTCAGCTCGGTGAACCGGCTCACCGCCATCTCGATCGCCGGAACCACATCGGTCTTCGAGAACGGCTTCACCAGATACGCCATCGCACCCGCGTCCCGGGCCCGCTCCACCAGCTCACGCTGCGAGAACGCGGTCAGCATCAGCACCGGCGCGATGCTCTCCTCGGCGATCTTCTCGGCCGCCGAGATGCCGTCCAGCACCGGCATCTTCACATCCAGGATCACCAGATCGGGACGGTGCTCCCGGGCCAGCTCCACGGCGGTCTGCCCGTCCCCGGCCTCGCCGACGACGGTGTAGCCCTCTTCCTCCAGCATCTCTTTGAGGTCGAGACGGATGAGGGCCTCGTCCTCGGCGATCACGACGCGCGTGGTCAGCGGCGGGACGTGCGACTGATCGTCATCGGCGACGGGCTGCTCGGGCTCGGCGGCGCTCACGGGACTCCTCATTCCAGGCAGGTGGTGCCATTGCAGCCTACCTAGAGGCGGCCATAGTGATGCACACGGTAGGGTGTCTCTCGCAACCGGCCCGGTTGGTGGAACTGGTCAGACACGCGGCTCTCAAACAGCCGTGCCCTTGGGCATGTGGGTTCGAATCCCACACCGGGCACCCTTGAACAAGCGGAACTCCACCTTCGCGTGGTTCGCACGAATTTTCGCCCCACACTCATGAAGCGTCACGCACAGTGATGTCATGAACTTCCACGGCACAGATGTGCGCCGCAACGCAATCGCCCAGCTCCGCGCGGGAGCAAGGAACGCGGACGTGGCCCGCGCGTTGGGCCTCCCCCTCGGCACCGTCGGCTATTGGCTGCACATGGACCGCGCGCGACGCGGAGAGTGCCCAGGTGCCCACAACCCGAAATGCCCGCGGTGCGACGGACGCGAACTCGACGAGCTGGCGTACTCCTACCTCCTGGCCCTCTACCTCGGCGACGGCCACATCATCCAGTACTCCACACATCGGGTGCCGAGCCTCATGATCGCGTGCGGCGACGTCTGGCCGGGTCTCATGGACGCCTGCGAAGCCGCGATGCGAGCGGTCTTCCCCGACAACTCCGTGTGCCGGGTCCGACGGACCGGCTGCCACAACGTGAAGGTCTACTCGAAGCACTTATGGTGCCTGTTTCCCCAGCACGGTCCCGGAAAGAAGCACGACCGGCCGATTGTGCTGGAACCCTGGCAGCAGCGGATCGTGGACGACTATCCCTGGGAGTTCATCCGCGGACTCATCCACTCCGACGGCTGCCGCATCACCAACTGGACGACCAGGATGGTGGGCGGTGAGCGCAAGCGGTACGAGTATCCGCGGTACTTCTTCACCAACAAGTCCGATGACATCCGGCGGCTCTTCTCGGACACCCTCACGAAGGTCGGCGTCGAGTGGACCGTCCTTGCCCGCGGCAGCGACCCGTTCAACATCTCCGTGGCCCGCAAAAGCTCCGTCGCCCTCATGGACCGACACATCGGGCCGAAGTACTGACAGGGACGGCAGTCAGGTACCTCGGCCCAGCGGAATCGCGGTGCGGGTGGGGCTACTTCGGGGAGTCGTCCTCGCCGATGTGGTGGACGCGGACGAGGTTGGTGGAGCCGGGGACGCCGGGCGGGGAGCCGGCGGTGATGATGACGACGTCGCCCTTCTGGCAGCGGCCGATCTTGAGGAGCTGCTCGTCGACCTGGGCGACCATCTCGTCGGTGGAGTTGACGGTCGGGCCGAGGAAGGTTTCCACGCCCCAGCTGACGTTGAGCTGGGAGCGGGTGGCCGGGTCGGGGGTGAAGGCCAGGAGCGGGATGGGCGAGCGGTAGCGGGAGAGGCGGCGGACGGTGTCGCCGGACTGGGTGAAGGCGACGAGGAACTTGGCGCCGAGGAAGTCGCCCATGTCGGCGGCGGCGCGGGCGACGGCGCCGCCCTGGGTGCGGGGCTTGTTGGCCTCGGTGAGCGGCGGGAGGCCCTTGGCGAGGAGGTCTTCCTCGGCGGCCTCGACGATGCGGCTCATCGTCTTGACGGTCTCGGTCGGGTATTTGCCGACGCTGGTCTCACCGGAGAGCATGACGGCGTCGGTGCCGTCGATGACGGCGTTGGCGACGTCGGAGGCTTCGGCGCGGGTGGGGCGGGAGTTGTCGATCATCGAGTCGAGCATCTGGGTGGCGACGATGACCGGTTTGGCGTTGCGCTTGGCCAGCTTGATGGCGCGCTTCTGGACGATCGGGACCGTTTCGAGGGGCATTTCGACGCCGAGGTCGCCGCGGGCGACCATGATGCCGTCGAAGGCGGCGACGATGTCGTCGATGTTGTCGACGGCCTGGGGCTTTTCGACCTTGGCGATGACGGGGAGGAAGCGGTCTTCTTCACGCATGATGCGGTGGACGTCTTCGATGTCGCGGCCGCTGCGGACGAAGGAGAGGGCGATGAGGTCGGCGCCGTAGCGCAGGGCCCAGCGGAGGTCGTCCTGGTCCTTTTCGGAGAGGGCGGGGACGGAGACGGCGACACCGGGGAGGTTGAGGCCTTTGCGGTCGGAGACCATGCCGCCTTCGATGACCTTGGTGCGGACGCGGGGTCCGTCGACGCCGGTGACTTCGAGGGTGACTTTTCCGTCGTCGACGAGGATGCGTTCGCCGGTGGTGACGTCGGCGGCGAGGCCGTTGTAGGTGGTGCCGCAGATCTGGCGGTCGCCTTCTACGGCGGGTTCCACGGTGATGGTGAACTCGTCGTCGCGTTCGAGAAGTACAGGGCCTTCGCGGAATCGGCCGAGTCGGATCTTCGGGCCTTGAAGGTCGGCGAGGATGCCGACGCTGCGGCGGGTTTCTTCGGATGCTTTGCGGACCCGGTCGAATCGTGCCTCGTGGTCGGCGTAGGTGCCGTGGCTGAGGTTGAAGCGGGCAAGGTCCATTCCGGCGTCGACGAGGGCTTTGATCTGCTCGTACGAGTCGGTGGCGGGTCCCAGTGTGCAGACAATCTTTGCTCGGCGCATGTTTCGACTCTATGACTTACCGGGCGGTAGGGAAGTGTAAGAAAGTGACTGCTCAACGAGCGCTTGATGAAAGGCTGTTGACAAGTAATGGAATGCGCACGGAGGCGCTCTGATGAGCGGAATTTCATCCTTGCGCGCGGTGGTCTCAGAGTGCGGGACGGGTCATCGTAAAGCGTGCGTTGACATTGGCGTAGACGGCTTGGCGTTGGGGTTCGAGATCGAGGGCGGGGGCGGATTCCTGGACGGGGGCGCCGCCGTATCCGCGGTGGGAGGCCATGGCGGGGGCTGCCATGGGGGCGGTGTTCTCGGCGCCGAGGTCGGCGATTTCCAGGAGGGCGTCGAGGCGGGCGCCGAGGGCTTCGGCGTATTCGCGGGCGCGCTGGACGGCTTCGCGGACGGCTTGGGTGCGGGCGTCGCGGTGGGCGGGTGAGTCGGGGCGCAGGGCCCACCAGGGGCCGTCGACGCGGGTGAGGTCGAGGTCGGCGAGGCGGGTGGTGAGTTCGCCGAGGGTGGTGAAGTCGTTGAGGGTGGCGGTGTGGGTGACGCGTCCGTGGTAGGCGCGGATGCGTTCGTGGCGGCCTTTTTCGGTGAGCTGGGGGGTGAGGCTGAAGGTGCCGGTTTCGAGTTTTTCGAGGGCGTCGCCGTAGCTCTTGATGAGGGTGAGGGCTTGTTCGTTGCGGCGGGTGAGGTCGGTGAGGGCGGCGGTGCGGTCGGTGCCGCGGGCGCTGATGGTGACGGCGATGCGGGCGATTTCGGGGTCGACTTCGAGGCGGGCTTCGCCGCGTACGGCGAGGCGGGGGGTGTCGGGGGTGCCGTACGGGAGGGCGGTCGGGGTGGTGCCGGTGGTGGGGACGGCGGGGGTGGGGGTGTCGTCGGTGGGGTTGCTCATGGGGGCTCCCGGGTTTGGGGGTCGGGGTGCGGTGCGGTGGGTCGGCGGTGTGCGGGTGCGGGTGCGGGTGCGGGTGCGGGTGGTGCAGGGTCGCATATCGGGGCGGGTGCGGGTGGGGCATCCGGGGGGGGAACTGGTGAGGGGTGTCGCGTGGGGGTTGGCTGCGCCAGAATCTACGCGCGTTGTCCTTCTGTGTGGCGGCGCTCATCCGCGTTTGTTGGCGTTCATCCAAGGGAGTTGGCATGTCGCTCGACCGTAGGAAGTTCTTGGGGCGTTCCGTGGTGACGGGGGCCGGGGTGGCGCTTTCGGGTGCTGCGGGAGTGCCTGCGGCCCAGGCCGTGGCGGCGCGGGGCCCGGGGCGGCACGGTCACCGGCGCGAGCGGTACGCCTTCACGGTCATGGGCACGACGGATCTGCACGGCAGTGTCTTCAACTGGGACTACGCCACGGACGCGGAGTTCGACGATGCGGCGCACAACGACGTGGGCCTGGCGAAGATTTCGACGCTGGTGGACGGGGTGCGCCGGGAGAAGGGCCGGCGCAACACGCTGCTGATCGATGCGGGTGACACGATTCAGGGGACGCAGTTGGCGTATTACTACGCCAAGGTGGATCCGATTACGGGTCCGAACGGGCCGGTGCATCCGATGGCGCGGGCGATGAATGCGATCGGCTATGACGCCGCGGCGCTTGGGAATCACGAGTTCAATTACGGCATTCCGGTGCTGCGGAAGTTCGAGGAGAGCTGTGATTTTCCGCTGCTGGGGGCGAATGCGGTGGATGCGAAGTCGCTGCGGCCGGCGTTTCGGCCGTATGTGCTGAAGCGTTTGCGGTCACCGCGCGGGCGGGAGGTGACGGTGGCGGTACTGGGTTTGACGAATCCCGGTATCGCGATCTGGGACAAGGCTCATGTGCAGGGGAAGCTGGCGTTTCCGGGGCTGGTGGAGCAGGCGGCGAAGTGGGTGCCGAAGCTGCGGTCGATGGGCGCGGATGTGGTGTTCGTGGCGGCGCATTCCGGGATGAGCGGTACGTCGTCGTACGGGGATCAGTTGCCGTATGTGGAGAATGCGGCGGCGTTGGTTGCGGAGCAGGTGCCGGGGATCGATGCGATTTTGGTGGGGCATGCGCATGTGGAGGTTCCCGAGCGGCGGGTGGTGAACAAGAAGTCGGGCCGGGAGGTGGTGTTGTCGGAGCCGTTGAAGTGGGGACAGCGGCTGACGCTTTTCGATGTGGTGGTGGAGTGGCGTCGGGGCCGTTGGGAGGTGGGGTCGGTCGGTTCGCGGGTCTTGAATTCGAATGCGGTGGCGGAGGATGCGCGGATCACGCGTCTGCTGCGGGCGGAGCACCGGAAGGTCGTGGCGTATGTGAACCGGGTGATCGGCCGGTCGAAGGCGGAGATGACGGCGGCCGAGGCTCCGGTGAAGGACACGCCGATTTTGGACTTCATTGCGTTCGTGCAGGCGGAGGTGGTGCGCAAGGCGCTTGCGGGGTCGGCGTATGCGTCGCTTCCGGTGTTGTCGCAGGCGTCGTGCTTCTCGCGTACCGCGAAGGTGCCGGAGGGGGATGTGACGATCCGGTCGATGGCGGCGCTGTATCCGTTTGACAACACGCTGGAGGCACGGGTGTTGACGGGTGTGCAGGTGCGGGCGTATTTGGAGTTCTCGGCGCGGTATTACGTGCAGACGGCGGCGGGTGGCGGTCCGGTGGATCCGTCGAAGGTCACGAACGCGGAGGGTACGCCGGATTACAACTATGACGTGGTGAGCGGTGTCTCGTACGAGATCGATATCGCGAAGCCGGCGGGGCGGCGGATCGGGAAGCTGATGTTCGACGGGAAGCCGCTGGATGATGCGGCGCGGTTCGTGCTGGCGGTGAACAATTACCGGGCGAGTGGTGGCGGTAATTTCCCGCATGTGGCGGCTGCGGAGCAGGTGTGGTCGACGTCGGACGAGATCCGCAATCTGATCATCGGGTGGGTGCAGGAGAGCGGGCAGATCGATCCTGCGCAGTTTGCTTCGGTGGACTGGAAGTTGACGCGGGACGGGGTGCCGGTGTTCTGAGTCCGGCCGGTCATGAGGGGCGGCGGGGGGTGCCGCCGGGGGTGGCCTTGGTCCCTCGTGGGTCCGCGGCTCCCCCGGGCCCCGGGGTGCGGCGCCTCCGCGCGAAGTGGTCGTGGCTGCGGGGCGCGCGGTGCGGGTCAGCGGCGGGGGACGAGGGTGGAGCCCTGGCGGGGGACCATGCCGGTGCGTCCCGTCGACGGGTGGGGGAGGCCGAAGGTGGTGAAGGCGGTGCGGGTGGGGAGGGGGTAGGGGGTGTTGTCGGTGAGGGAGTTGAGGATGGTGGCGCTGCGCCAGGCGGCGAGGCCGAGGTCGGGGGTGCCTACGCCGTGGGTGTGGGTTTCGGCGTTCTGGACGTAGACCGAGCCGGTGACGGCGGGGTCGAGGACGAGGCGGTGCTGTGCGTCGATGCGGGGGCGTGCGCCGGAGTCGCGGCGCAGGTAGGGGTCGATGGCGGCGAGCAGGGTGTCGATGCGGCGTTCGCGGTAGCCGGTGGCGAGGATGACGGCGTCGGTGGTGAGGCGGGAGCGGGTGCCTTGCTGGGTGTGGTCGAGGTGGAGTTCGACCTTCGTGGTGCCGACGCGGCCTGCGGTGCGGACGAAGACTCCTGGGGTGAGGGTGGCGTCGGGCCAGCCGCCGTCGAGGGTGCGGCGGTAGAGCTCGTCGTGGATGGCGCCGAGGGTGTCGTGGTCGATGCCTTTGTGGAGCTGCCATTGGGCGGGGAGGAGGTCGTCGCGGACGCGTTCGGGGAGGGCGTGGAAGTAGCGGGTGTAGTCGGGGGTGAAGTGTTCGAGGCCGAGTTTGCTGTATTCCATGGGCGCGAAGGCGGGGGTGCGGGCGAGCCAGTGGAGGCCTTCGCGTCCTGCGGGGCGGGCGCGGAGCTGGTCGAGGAAGATTTCGGCGCCTGACTGGCCGGCTCCGATGACGGTGAGGTGGTCGGCGCCGAGCAGGCTTTCGCGGTGGTCGAGGTAGTCGGCGGAGTGGATGACGGGGACGGCGGGGGCTTCGGCGAGGGGGCGGAGCGGGACGGGGATGTGGGGAGTGGTGCCGATGCCGAGGACGAGGTTGCGGGCGTAGGTGCGGCCGAGGGCTTCGGCTTCGCCTTCGGGGTCGAGCTGGGTGTAGTCGACTTCGAAGACTTCGTGTTCGGGGTTCCAGCGGACGGCGTCGATCTGGTGGCCGAAGTGGAGGCTGGGGAGGTTTTCGCTGACCCAGCGGCAGTAGGAGTCGTATTCGGCGCGGTGGATGTGGAAGCGCTCGGCGAAGTAGAAGGGGAAGAGGCGTTCGCGCGTCTTGAGGTAGTTGAGGAAGGTCCAGGGGCTGGCGGGGTCGGCGAGGGTGACGAGGTCGGCGAGGAAGGGGACCTGGAGGGTGGCGCCGTCGATGAGGAGGCCGGGGTGCCACTGGAAGGCGGGGCGCTGGTCGTAGAAGGCGGTGCGCAGGGGGGTGACGGGGTGGGCGAGGGCGGCGAGGGAGAGGTTGAAGGGGCCGATGCCGATGCCGGCGAGGTCGAGGGGTGCGTCGGGGCTCGTGGTGTCGGTGGTGAGGGGCGCTTCGGGAGTGCTGCTCATCTGGGGGTGTGGCCTTCCACGAGTTTGAGGAGGGTGGTCAGGTCTCCGGGTTGGGTGTGGGGGTTGAGGAGCGTGGCTTTGAGCCAGAGGCCGGTGGGGGTGGTGGCGCGGCCGAGGACGGCCTGTCCGTCGGTGAGGAGGGTGCGGCGGATGGTGGCGAGGGTGGTGTCGTCGGCGCCGGTGGGGCGGAAGAGGACGGTGCTGAGCGCGGGGCGGGAGTGGAGCTCGTAGCGGGGGTGGGCCTCGATGAGGTCGGCGAGGGTCTGGGCGGCGGCGAGGGTGTGGTCGACGAGTTCGCCGAGGCCGTGGCGGCCGAGGGCCTTGAGGGTGACGGCGATTTTGAGGATGTCGGGGCGGCGGGTGGTACGCAGTGAGCGGCTGAGCAGGTCGGGGAGGCCGGCTTCGGTGTCGTCGTCGGCGTTGAGGTAGTCGGCCTGGTGGGCGAGGGGGGCCAGGGTGGCGGGGCCGGGGACTGCGAGGAGGCCGGCGGCGACGGGTTGCCAGCCGAGTTTGTGCAGGTCGAGGCCGACGGTGTGGGCGCGGGCGAGGCCGTGGAGTGCGCTGCGGTGGGTGTCGCTGAAGAGGAGGGCCCCGCCGTAGGCGGCGTCGATGTGGAAGCGGGCGCCGTGCTGGGCGGCGACGTCGGCGAGGTCGGCGAGGGGGTCGATGGCGCCGGAGTCGGTGGTGCCTGCGGTGGCGGTGAGGAGGACGGGCCCGGCGCGTCCGGCGAGGTTGGCGAGGCAGGTGTGGACGGTGTCGGGAGTGAGGATGCCGTCGGGGGTGGGGAGGGTGAGGGGTTGGGGGAGGCCGAGGAGCCAGGCGGAGCGGGGGATGCTGTGGTGGGCGTTGGCGCCGCAGACGATCTGGAGGGGGCGGGCGGGCCGGTGCGGGTCGGTCGCGGTGCCGGCGGGGGCGGCGGCTTCGCGGGCGAGGAGCAGGGCGAGCTGGTTGGATTCGGTGCCGCCGGTGGTGATCAGCGCGTCGGGGTCGGTGGCCTGGGGGTAGACCAGGGCGGCGAGTGCGCGGCTGGTGAGGGCCTCCAGTACGGAGGCGGCGGGGGCCTGGTCCCAGGAGTCCATGGAGGGGTTGAGGGCGCAGGCGGCGAGGTCCGCCGCGGTGGCGAGGGCGAGCGGCGGGCAGTGCAGATGGGCGGCGCAGTGGGGGTCGGCGGGGTCGGCGGCGCCGGCGGCGAGGGTGTGGACGAGGGTGCGCAGGGCGGCGTGCGGGCCGGTGCCGTGGTCGGGGAAGACGGGGTGGCAGGCGTCGCGTACGGCACGGGTGACGGTGTCGGGGCCGCCGGGCGGGAGGGGGCCGGCGCGGTCCTCGGCGCCGGTGGTGAGGGCGTCGAGGACGGTGTCGAGGAGGGGGCGGAGCGCGCGGGGGCCGTTGGTGCCGCCTGCGAGGGCGGTGCCGGCAGGGGGCACAGTCATCAATGTGCTCTTCTGTCAGGGGAGTTGGGGGCGTCGGGCTCAGGCAAACGAGCCCTTAGGCAGCCCTAAGTTACTTTCCCTGCACGCTGCGTATCCACTGGTCGTGGTCATACCACCCGTAAGTGGTACGGGTGTACCGCAGGTGTTCGGGTGCCGTCGCCCTGCCGGTCCGGCGGCACCCGCTGCGTGGGCCGGGGCGGATCCGCTGCGTCCCGCCCGCGCACCGGGCGGGACGTCGCGGACACCCCTCAGGCGTTCTCCGCCGCGGCGCGTACCTTCACCGCCCTGCGCAGGTCATCGAGCTGGTCGATGAGTTTGCGGCGCAGGGCGGGGGTCGGGTTGCCGTCGGTGAGGCAGGCCTCGCCGAGGTGGAGGGTGTGGTCCTCGACGAAGGGGGCGGGGAAGGCGTGGCGGCCGGCTGCTTCGGCGAGGGCGGGGCCGCGGGCGGCGGCGAGGGCGGGGACGTCGGTGAAGTAGCGGGCGACGTAGGGGCGGAGCAGGTCGAGCTGTTCGGGTGCCCAGAAGCCGCCGGCGGTGGCGGTGAAGAGGTAGTTGGAGAGCGCGGCCGGGCCGCCGGTGGTGAACAGGGCGTCCCAGGCGGCTTGTTTGGCGGCCGGGTCGGGGAGCGCGGCGTGGCAGCGGGCGGCGCCCTCGCGGCCGGTGGCACTGGGGTCGCGGGCGAGTTCGGCGTCGATGGCGGCGCGGAGTTCGTCGAGGGGTGCGGCGCCGAGGGTGGCGAGCCGGCCGAGGATGCGCCAGCGCAGTTCGGGGTCGAGGCGGGGGCCGCCGGGGACGCTGCCGTCGTCGAGCCAGTCCTGGATGCCTTCGGGGGTGGTGGCGCTGTCGATGAAGGCGCGGACGGCGGTGAGCCGCAGTCCGGCTTCGGAGCCGTGTTCGGGGCCTTCGGTGCGGCGGAGTATGTCGCGGCTGAGGGCGGTGAGGGTGGCGAGGGCGGTGTGGCGTTGGGTGCGAGGGAGGTAGCGGTCGGCGATCTGGGTGCGGGCGAAGGCGAGGACGCCTTGGACGAGGGCGAGGTCGGTTTCGTACGGGAGGTGGGCGCGGGCGGCGTCGAGGTAGGCGGTGGGGGCGAGTTCGCCGTCGCGGACCATGTCGCGGGCGGCGTTCCACACGACGGCGCGGGTCAGCGGGTCGGGGAGCCCGGACAGTGCGCCGAGGGCGGTGTCCCAGGAGACGGGGTCGAGGCGGACCTTGGCGTAGGTGAGGTCCTGGTCGTTGAGGAGGAGCAGGGCGGGGCGGCCGCCCGTGGCGGAGCGGGCGCCGTCGTCGGGGACGTCCCAGGTCAGCGGCTCGCGCGGGACGAGGCGGCCGGTGGTGGTGCGGTCGTGGTCGTAGCGGCCGATGGTGAGCCGGTGCGGGCGGGTGCCGTCCGGGCTTCCGGTCTGCTCGACGGACACGCTCCAGTTGCCGTCCGCGGCTTCCCGCACGACGGGGGTGAGGGTGTCGACTCCGGTGGTGCGCAGCCAGCGTTCGGCCCAGGCGTGGACGTCGCGGTCGGTGGCGCGGGCGAGCGAGTCGATGAAGTCGGCGAGGGTGGCGTTGGAGAAGCGGTGCCGGGCGAAGTGGTCGTTGATGCCGGCGAGGAAGTCCTTCTCCCCCATCCAGGCGACGAGTTGGCGCAGTGCGGAGGCGCCCTTGGCGTAGGAGATGCCGTCGAAGTTGAGGAGTGCGGAGGCGGTGTCGGGGACGTCCTCGGGGGCGGGGGCGACGGGGTGGGTGGAGGGGCGCTGGTCGGCGTCGTAGCCCCAGCCCTTGCGGGCGACGGCGAAGTCGGTCCAGGTGTCGGTGAAGCGCGTGGCTTCGGCCAGGACCTGGTAGCCCATGTATTCGGCGAAGGACTCGTTGAGCCAGATGTCGTCCCACCACTGGAGGGTGACGAGGTCGCCGAACCACATGTGGGCCATTTCGTGGGCGATGGTCACGCCGCGGGTCTGGCGTTCGGTGTCGGTGACGGCGGAGCGGAAGACGTATGCGTCGCGGAAGGTGACCAGGCCGGGGTTCTCCATGGCGCCGGCGTTGAACTCGGGGACGAAGGCCTGGTCGTAGGAGTCGAAGGGGTAGGGCTCTTCGAAGATCTGGTGGTAGCGGTCGAAGCAGCGGCGGGTGAGGTCGAGGATCTCGTCGGCGTCGGCGTCGAGGTGCGGGGCGAGGGAGCGGCGGCAGTGGATCCCGAAGGGCAGTCCGGCGTGTTCGGTGCGTACGGAGTGCCAGGGACCGGCGGCGACGGCGACGAGGTAGCTGCTGATGAGGGGGGTGGGGGCGAGGGTCCAGTGGCCGGGGTCGCGCTGGGTGGCGAGGCCGTTGCCGAGGACGGACCAGTCGGTGGGGGCGGTGACGGTGAGGGCGAAGACGGCCTTGAGGTCGGGCTGGTCGAAGGCGGCGAAGACGCGCTGGACGTCGTCCAGGAACAACTGGGTGTAGACGTAGCTCTCACCGTCGGCGGGGTCGGTGAAGCGGTGCATGCCCTCGCCGGTGCGGGAGTAGCGCATGGTGGCGTCCAGGCGCAGTTCGTGGGCGCCGGGGGCCAGGCCGGTGAGCGGGAGGCGGTTGTCGTCCAGGGCCGCGGGGTCGAGCGGGTGGCCGTCGAGGGTGACGGAGTGCAGCTCGGCGGGCCGGAGCTCGACGAAGGTGTCGCCGTCCGTGCGCGCGGTGAAGTGGATGACCGTACGGGAGCCGAACCGGTCCTCGCCCTGGGTGAGGTCGAGTGCGATGTCGTAACGGTGGACGTCGAGGAGTCGGGCTCGGGTCTGCGCCTCGTCGCGCTGTAGTGCGGGCATGCGTTCATGCTGCCGTACCGCCGGCGGGTGGTGCACGGGGGTTGGGACAGCCGGGGCTCCGAGGCCGTGGGGGCTTCTTGGTGGGGCGGGTGTCCTGTGGGAGGTGGGGGTGCGGCGGGGGCGGTGGGACAGCGGCCGGCGGCACCGCGGACGACAGCGGCCGCCTGAGGTACGCCGGCGGGCGCGTCAGCCGTTCCCCCCGCTGACCAGCGGCGGGTCGTTCGGATCCGGGATCTGCGTGGACCAGCCGCCGGGCACGCTGCGGACCTGGCGGTCGCGGAAGCGCACGGGAGCGGTGCCGACCCGGCGGGTGAACAGGCGGCTGAAGTACGCCGGGTCGTCGTAGCCGACCCGGCGGGCCACCGCCGCCACCGGGAGTTCGGTTCCCACGAGGAGTTCCTTGGCCCGGCCCAGGCGTATCCCCAGCAGGTAGTCCTTGGGGCTGCAGCCGGCGCCGCGCCGTACGGCGGTGCGGAGTTCCGCGGGTGTCATACCGTGCCGGGCGGCGTGCTCGGCGACCGAGAGCGGCAGGAACGCGTCGCGGGCCAGCGCCTGGAGGACGGGGTCGCCGTCGGCGTCGGTATCGGCCCGTGCCCGGCGCAGTACGACGAGGAGTTCGTGGACCGCGGCGGAGGTCTCCACCTCCAGGAGGGGGTTGCCGCGGCGCGCCGCGCGGGCGATACGCCCCACGGCCACCCGCGCCGGGCCGGTGTCCGCGAGCGGGACGAGCGGACGGTCGGGCTCGATGTAGCCGAGTTCGGTGTAGGTCGTGGTGGCGGGGCCGGTGAAGTCGACGAAGCTCTCGTCCCAGCCGGTCTCCGGGTCGGCCCCGTAGTGGTGCGGCACTCCCGGCATGATCCACAGCAGGGCGGGGGCCCTCACCGGGTGCCGCCGGCCGTCGGGGGCGGCGAACCAGCCGCGGCCGGCGCTGATGACGATGGCGACATGGTGGTCGAGGGTGCGCGGGCCGACCGTGGGCAGGGTGCCGTGCTGGAGTCCGACGCCCAGGCACACCAGGCCGAGCCGGTGGTGGACCGGGCTCGGGGTGAAGTAGCGCATCCAGGTGTGGTACACGCCCGGGCCTCCCGTCGCTCCGTACCTCTGCGTACCGCTCCGTCGGACCGGCGGACCGTTGAGCCGTCGAACCGCCGAACCGTCCAAACACACTCGATCTTTGTCCATGGACCGTCACACCGCCAGAGGGCGAGGGTGACCGGTGACCGTGAGCGCCCGGCCGGTGGCGCACGGGAGACGACGCAAGGGCGGCTGACGTGACGCAGTTCGAGGTGGGCGAGCGGGACTTCGTGCTGGACGGGCGGCCGGTGCGGCTGCTGTCCGGGGCGTTGCACTACTTCCGGGTGCACGAGGCGCAGTGGGACCACCGGCTGGCGATGCTGCGGGCGATGGGCCTGAACTGCGTGGAGACCTATGTGCCGTGGAATCTGCACGAGCCGCGGCCCGGTGAGTTCAAGGACCCGGAGGCGCTGGGGCGGTTCCTCGACGCGGTGCAGGCGGCGGGGCTGTGGGCCATCGTCCGGCCGGGGCCGTACATCTGCGCGGAGTGGGAGAACGGCGGGTTGCCGCAGTGGCTGACCGGGCCGCTGGGGCGGCGGGTGCGGACCCGGGATGCGGCGTATCTGCGGGCCGTGGACGCCTGGTTCGCGCGGCTGCTGCCGCAGGTCGTGGCGCGCCAGTGCACAGCGTCGTCCGGGCCCGGGGGTCCGGGCGGCGGGCCGGTGATCATGGTGCAGGCGGAGAACGAGTACGGCTCGTACGGGAGCGACGGGGTCTATCTGGCGCACCTCGTGGAGCGGCTGCGTGAGCTGGGGGTGCGGGTGCCGCTGTTCACCTCGGACGGGCCCGAGGGACACATGCTGAGCGGTGGCGCGGTGCCTGGGACGCTGGCCACCGTCAACTTCGGTTCCGGGGCCGGACCGGCGCTGGCGGCGCTGCGGCGTCATCAGGCGCACGGGCCGCTGATGTGCATGGAGTTCTGGTGCGGGTGGTTCGCGCACTGGGGGCAGGCTCAGGTGCCGCGCGCTCCGGAGGATGCCGCGGCGGCGCTGCGCGAGATTCTGGAGTGCGGTGCGTCGGTCAATATCTACATGGCGCACGGCGGGACGAATTTCGGCGGGTGGGCGGGGGCGAACCGGGCCGGCGAGCTGCATGACGGGGCGCTGCGGTCGACGGTCACCTCGTACGACTACGGGGCGCCGGTCGATGAACGCGGGCGTCCCACGGAGAAGTTCTGGCGGTTCCGGGAGGTGCTCGCCGAGTGGGCGGACGGGCCGCTGCCCCGGGTGCCGGAGCCACTGCGGGTGCTGCCGTCACCGGTGCGTGCGGTGGTCGAGGAGTGGGCGCCTGCGGAGGACGTGATGGAGGCGCTGGGGGGTGCGGAGGTCGAGGGGGGCACTCCGGCGACGTTCGAGGAGCTGGGCGTGGACCGGGGCGTGGTGCGCTACCGGGTGGCGGTGCCGGGGCCGCGGGAGGGCTGTCCGCTGCGGGTGACCGGGCTGCGGGACCGGGCGGTGGTGTGGGTCGACGGGGTGCGCGGGCCCGTGGTGGACGCCGAGGACGCGGTGCTCGGGGAGGTGGCCGGGCCCGCGTCGGTGGAGTTGTGGGTGGCGTCGCTGGGGCGGGTGAACTACGGTCCGCGGCTCGGCGAGTCCAAGGGGATCGTGGGCGGGCTGCTGCACGAGCGGCAGTATCTGCACGGCGTACGGTCGCGGGGGCTGCGGCTGGACGCGGTGGAGGAGCCCGGGGCGCTGGCGAAGGTTCCGTTCCGGGCGGTGGAGGGGGCGGGCGGGGCCGCGGGGCTGTACCGGGGGACGCTGACGGTGGCCGGACGGCCCGGTGATGCCGATCTTGCGCTGCCGGGCTGGAGCCACGGTGTCGTCTGGGTCAACGGCTTCTGTCTGGGGCGCTACTGGGAGCTGGGGCCGCAGCGCACCCTGTACGTGCCGGGTCCGGTGCTGCGCGAGGGCGCCAACGAGCTGCTGTGGTGGGAGTGGGAGGGCGCCCCGGCCACCGTGGGGGAAGAGGCGGGGGCGCCCGGTCTGTATCCCTGCGCGGCGGGGCGCTGAGAGGTCCGTGGGGGCGGGCGCCCGCCCCACGGCGGGTCACACCTCGCGGACCTCGAAGGTGTCCAGGACGAACTCCGCCGTGCCGTCGTCGCCCACCTTGCGCAGTCCCACCCAGGCCTCGCCGGCGGCGGGGGCGGTGAACTCGTAGGTGTGGGTGGCGGGCCGGCCGGCGACGGGCAGCGGGGTGCGGGTCAGTTCGCGGGGCGCGGGTGCGTCGACGGCGGTGACCCAGGCGTACTGGCCGGCCTTCTCGTTGGCGTAGCGGAAGGTGACCCGGTAGCGGCGGCCCGCGGTGAAGCGGACGGTGTGCGGGACCGTGCGGTAGACCAGACCGCTGTTCTCGCCGCGTGATTTGAGCGACTGGCCGCCGTCGAGGACGTCGTCGACCGCCTTGCCGTTCCAGCCGCGCTGGGTGAAGGGGGCGTGCCGCTGGGCGATATGGGTGCGGGGGTCCGTGCTGCCGCCCGCGTCGCCCTTGACGAAGACGCCCCAGCCCTGCGGCACGTGCTCGAAGTCCTCGTAGGCCAGGGTGCCCTTCTTGGTGATGGGCTCGGCGGGTACGACGCGGAGGTTGTCGAAGCCGATCCGGGCCCGGCCGGCCGCCGCGGTGAGGGCGAGGGTGACCGGGCCGCCGCCTTCCGGGACGGTGAAGTGGGTGAAGAGGCGCTGGAAGCGGGTGCCGGACTTCCGGTCGGCGGCGACGTAGTTGACGGCGGTGGAGGTGTCGGTCCAGTTGGCGGCGGTGACGCCGTCGGCGGTACGGATCTCCAGGGCGGCCCGGCGCCGTTCGCCCGCCGTGGCGCCGACCTCGACCTGTACCGAGGCGGCGTAGTGGCCGGGGGCGAGGCGGGCGAGTTTCTGGGCGACGGTGGCGGCGCCGCCCGCGCCGATGACCAGTTCGTAGTCGCCCCGCTTGCTGAGCCGGACGGAGGCCGGGCCGGTGACCTGCCGGCCGGCCAGGTTCCCGGAGTGGAAGCCGGGGTCGGTCAGCGGGGTGCCCTCGCCCCAGTCGGGGTCGCCCTGGGCCGGGGCCTTGGTGCGGTAGAGGACGTAGGCCACGCCGGGCTCGGCGCTGAGGGTGATGCTGCCGCCGCTGACGGGGACGCGGGTCTCCTGGGTGCGGCCCTGGTCGGTGAGCCGGTAGGCGTAGACGGATCGACTGCCCGACCAGCCGCGGGGCAGGGCCCAACCGGTGGTACCGCCACGGGGGTTGTAGTGGTAGAGCTTGTCGGGGTCGGTGGCCCGGCGGGGCTCCCAGGGGAGCAGGTAGGTACCGCCGTCGTAGACCAGCCGGCCGTCGGTGGTGATCCTGCGGGTGCCGCTCGGCCGCGTTCCACCGCCGCTCCGGGACGGGTCGCCGGAAGCGGAGCCTGCGTCGCTGACGACCGTCCTGGTGGGCCCCTCGAAGGTGATCTCGTGCGCGCCCCAGGTCCTGATCGGGTACGCCTGGAGGTATTTGGCGGGCAGGGCGTCGGTCCAGATGATCGTGTGGAACGCGTTCCAGTCGGTCTTGCCGACCCAGCCCTCGAAGTTGCCCATCCGGGCGTTGCCGAGCAGAGTGGGCCATTTGTCGGCGAAGACGTCCTTGTGGTGGTTGCGCAGGAAGCGGATGAGCCGGGAGTTGATGCCGCGGGAGGTGTCGGGGCCGTAGTCGGTCTCGTTCGCCCAGTGCGACCACAGGGCGGAGCGCTCCAGGCCGTGGCCCCATTCGGTGGTGATCTGCCAGCCCTGGTCGCGCAGGTGGCGCTGGAGGCGGTCGGAGTTCCAGCCGGACTCGCGGAAGACGTCGAGGTAGAGGGTGTTCAGCGCGGGGTCGGTCTCCTTGCGCAGCTGCGCGAAGCGCCGGGCGATGTCGCCGGAGAGCAGATCGCGGCGGGCGTCGATGCGGTAGGACTGGTCGAGCCAGTCCCACTGCTTGTCGTCCTTGTCGACGAGCTTTTCGGAGAAGGCGTGGGCGACGGGGTAGGACTCGGTGGCGTTGACGTGCACCGCGAAGTCGCTGTGCCACTTCCTGCCGGCGCGGAGCAGGGCGTTGAGGCCGGTCAGGCCGCCGGCCCGGGTGTTGTAGTTGCCGCCGTAGTCGGGGTGTGCGGAGTCGTGGCCTTCGGACTGGTAGCCCTTGAGGAGGGTGAACTGCCGCAGCCCGTCGGTGGCCAGGGCGATCCGCTTGATGTGGTCGAGGGTGGCGAGGAACGGGTTGGTGGCCTGGCTGGCGAAGTTGAACGGGATGTGCGGGACGACCCGCAGATGCTGTTCGTCGGCGCCCAGCGGCATGACCATGATGTCGCGCAGCGCGATGGCGGCGTCCTGCCAGTCGGTCTTCCCGTCGCCGTTGCGGTCGCCGGTGACGAGGACGGTCGCGTACGGCAGCGGGTCGGTGGCGTCCACTGGCGCTCCGGCGGCCCGGTGGGTCCACTGGCCGCAGGACAGCCGCGCCGTGACGAAGCCGTCGCCCCGGGCGGTCTGCCGCCAGAGCCGGCCGTTCTCCCAGGTGGTGGCTCCGGCGGGCTTGTCGTAGCAGGTGTTGGTCTCGACGGCGCCGGCCAGCTCGTCGGTGGCGACGACGGCGTAGGCGCAGCCGGTGGGCGAGGCCTCGACGGGGGTGTCGTCGGTGACCTGCACCAGGGTGTCGCCGCTCTTGTCCTTGTCCAGTTCGATCCGGGCGGCCAGCAGGGCGGCGCCGGGCTGGTCGCTGCGGACGCTCAGCAGGGCGAGGCCGGGGATCTCCAGGGTGCCGACGCGCAGTGCCGGGGTGTCGGTGAGGGCGGTGACCCGCCAGGTGGTCTGCCGGCCGTGGACGGCGATCTCGACGGTGATCCTGGTGCCGCCGTCGAAGCCGAGGGTGTAGGTGGCACGGTCGGCGCGGGCCCGGTGGGTGACGTGGGGGGTGCGGGCGGTGCCGTCGATGAGGACCTGGGTGACCGGGGTGTCCTGGCCGTACAGGACGGCGCCGGTGCAGCGGTCGGTGTAGGAGACGATGCGCGGGAAGGCGGTGTCGACGCGGACCTCCAGCGCGCCGGACCGGAGCACCGCCTCGCCGGCGCGCGGTGCGGCCGTGGCGGGGTGCGCGCCGAGCGGGAGGGCACAGGCGGCCCCGGCGAGCGCGGTGGCGGCGACGACCGTTCTGCGGCTGGGCCCGCGCGGGGCGCCTGTCTGTTCGTTCACGCGCGCTGTCCTCCTTCGTGCCTGCACTGCCTGTCGGCGGACAGCGTGCTGCGCGTGCGGGGCGTGCGCCTATGGACAAAGGAGGGGCAGGTGTTGGACAGATGTGGGGCCGGTGGGCGGGTGGCGGCGGGCGGTGCGGCCGGGTGGCGTCAGGCCGTCGCCCTGCCGTCGAGGGGCAGTACGGCGGTGAGCTCCCAGCCGCCCTCCGCCGCGGGGCCCGCGGCGAGCCGTCCGCCCATCGCCTCGGCCCGTTCGGTGAGCCCGGCCAGGCCGAAGCCGCCGCCGCGGGCCTGTTCGCACAGGCGGGCCGGGCTGCCGCCGTCGTTGGCGATACGCAGCTCCGCCCCGCAGGGCACGGGCCGCAGTCCGATCCGTATCGCCGTGGCGTCCGCGGCGTGCTTGCGGACGTTGGTCAGCGCCTCGCGCACGATGCGGTAGACGGCCGCGGCCACCTCGGCGGGCAGCGCCTGCGCCAGGTCCCTGTCGAGGGAGAGGACGACCGGCGGGCCGGTGCGGGCGAACGCCTCGGTCAGGGCGCGGACGTCGGCGAGCCCGGCGACCGGGTGGGGCGGCGCCCCGTCCTCGCGCAGCACCCGCACCAGCCGCCGCATCGCGCCCAGCGCCTCGCTGCCGGAGACCTCGATCCGTTCGAGGGTGGCGCCGGCCTGCCGGCCTTCGAGGGCGGTGAAACGGGCGGCGCGGGCCTGGACGACGATCCCGGTGACATGGTGGGCGACCAGGTCGTGCAGCTCCCGCGCCAGCTCCAGGCGCTCGGCGGCCCGTACCGCCGCGAGATCGCGCAGTCGCCGGGCGTCCTGCCGGCGCAGGATCGTCGAGTACGCGGCGACGACCACGGTGAGCACGGCGGAGACGACCGTGAACAGGCCCGGCCGGACGTCCCGCATCGGGGCGAGAGCGCAGGCCAGTCCCAGCGCCGGGCCGAGGACGGCGGCGGTGCGGCCGGGCGCGCGGCGGATCACGGCGGTGAGCAGCACGAGCAGGGCGATGCCCTCGCCCAGGCCCCACACCTGCGGCGCGTGCTGCCCGGCGACCAGCACCGCCGACCCGGTGAGGGAGACCGCGGCCGCGGTCTTGGCCCGTACGGTCAGCGGGATCCGGACGGAGGGCACCGCGCACAGACAGACCACGACGCCGGCGGCCACCACGACCGCCTGCGGGAGGGTGGGCCGGCCGGCCAGTTCCATGGTTTCGAATCCGACGAGGAGCAGCAGCACGACCGCCAGAACGGCTCTGGCGACGACGGCTTCCCGCGGATGGGTCCTGGCCCATCCCCCGGGCGGGCTCCTGCGCGCGGCCGGGCGGGCGTGCTCCGGCCGCCGCCCGGGTCGCGCCGCCTTCGGGTGCCTTCGCCGGGTGCTCACGAGCTGCCGGAGGACAGACCGCTCTGCCAGGCCCAGAAGGCGATCTCGACCCGGTTGCGGGCGTCCAGCTTGGTCTGCACGTTCGCCAGATGGGATTTGACCGTGGACAGCGACAGGTAGAGGGCGCCGGCGATCTCGGCGTTGGTCCGGCCGCCGGCCAGCGCGCGGACGACGTCCCGTTCGCGGCCGGTGAGCGGCTCGGAGGGGATGCGGGCGGTCCGTCCCCGGCCGGCGGCGGGCACCATGTCGCGCAGCAGCCGGGCGGTGATCGCGGGCGAGAGCAGTGCCTCGCCGGCGGCGGCGGCCCGTACGGCTTCCACCAGCAGCGCGGGGCTGGCGTCCTTGAGCAGGAAGCCCGAGGCGCCGCCGCGCAGCGCGGTGTGCACGTATTCGTCCAGGTCGAAGGTGGTCACGATGACGATCCGGGGGGTGTGCCGGTGCTCGGGGCGGGCGGCGGCGCGCTCGGTCAGCCTGCGGGTGACCTCCAGCCCGTCGGTCCTGGGCATCCGGATGTCCAGCAGCAGCACATCGGGGCGCAGCCGTTCGACGGCCGCGAGGGCGGCCTCGCCGTCGGTGACATCGGCGAGGACCTGGATGTCGTCCTGGCTCTCCAGGACCATCCGGAAGCCCATCCTGACCACTTCCTGGTCGTCTGCGATCACCACACTGATCGGCATGTCGTTCCTCCTCGGCGCCCTCGGAGTCGCGGGCCCGCTCCGTCCATCCGAACGGCGGTGCGCGCGGACCGCAACCGGGGCCGGGGGGCGGCGTGCCGGACCGGCGCCGGGGTGCGTACGGATCAGCCCCGGGCCGCGTTCGAGGGGGCGTCGGCCGGCAGCTCGACGGCATCGTGGTGACCGCCGAGCAGCACATAGGCGAGGGTCGCGGCGGAGGCGGCGAGGAGCAGGGCGGCGAGGACCGTCGCACGGCGGTCGCGGTCGCGTGCCGGGGGGCGGGTACGGGGCTCGGTGGTCATGCCGTTCACGCTAGGGAGCCGTCGCGGCGCCGCCCATAGGCCGTCCGGTCATCCATGACGGCACAAGGCCCGGCCGGAAGCACGAGCTTGGTCCCGGGGCGGTGGGACCAACGGCCGTACGGCGACGGGACCAAGGTCCGGGACCTCCGGCCCGGCGAAGGGCCCGGGGAGCGGCTCCCCGGGCCCTTCGTCCTCGCGTGCGTGCTGCGTCAGCCCAGTTCGCCCGCGGCCTTCTTGATGTTCGCGGCGAAGGCGCTCACCTCGCTGTAGACACCGGGCTTGCCGGGCCGCGCGCAGCCCTCGCCCCAGGAGACGATGCCGACCTGGAGCCACTGCCCGGCGTCGTCCTTGCGGAACATCGGGCCGCCGGAGTCACCCTGGCAGGTGTCGATGCCGCCGGTGTCCAGCTTGCCGGCGCAGATCTCGTCGCCGGGCGTCAACTGGTCGCCGTAGGCCTTCTGGCAGGTGGCGTCGTCGATGAACGGGACGGTCGCCTTGAGGAGGTAGCGCTGCTGGCTGCCGCCTTCCTTGTCGGCGCCCCAGCCGGCGATGGTGAAGTCGCCGTTGTTGAGCTTGTCGTCCTCGGCGATCTTCAGCGTGGGCTGGTCTATCGGCTTGGCGAGCTTGATCAGCGCCCAGTCCTTGCCCTTGCCGTTGTAGCCGGGGGCCTGAAGGACCTTGGTGGAGTTGACCTTGACGGCGGCGGAGTCCTCCAGGTCGACCACGCCCGCGGTGGCCGTGATGGAGGTGTTGTCGCCGCTGCCGTCGACGCAGTGCGCCGCGGTGAGCACGATGTCCTTGGCGTAGAGCGCGCCACCACAGCCCATCGACAGCCGGACCATGAAGGGGAATTCACCCTGGTCGGCCTTGGTGCCGCCGACGACCTTGGTGTGGACGGAGCCGGACGGGCCCGGAGAGGGGGCGGCCGTGGCCGAACCGGGCTGGAGGCTGAAGGCGGCCAGGGCGATGGCGCCGGCGGCAGTGGTTCTCGTGAGGTGCTTCCGGTAGCTGCGCAACGGGCTTCCTTTCGTGGGGGGTTGCCGTCGCTGACGAGCCCATGCCAACACCGGAGCCGGACGTGGCCGCCGCAGAAGGTGCGTGGAAGGAGGGCAGCACGCCGCAAGGCGTCCGGACCCAGTGGGGGATGAGTCCGTAGAGCGCCCTGTGATTATGTGGAGTGCCCGATCGGGGTGACAAGGGTGCGCATCCAGCCAACTCCCCTGCCCCACAGGCCCCGTACGGCCCATACCGGACCTTCCCGGCCCCCCGTACAGTGGCCGGGTGACCACGGGCGGCAGTGAGATCGAGCACGGATACCCCCATCTCGACACGGTGCGTGCGGCCGTCCATGCGCTGTTCGAACGCCTGTCGTACGACACGGTGAGCACCTTCGCCACCAGCGTGCTGCCCGTCGATGTGGCCTTCGACGAGACCGAGGATCTGCATCTGGGGGCACAGCGGGTCGCCCGCGCGATGGTGCGGCAACTGCATCTGCCGGACGCCCGGGTGGTGATCACCTTCCGCGAGATGGAACACGCCGCGTATGTCGAACTCACCGCGGGACCCGAGTACTTCATCGAGCTCAACGACCGCTTCAAGAAGCACCGCACGGACATCGGCGCCGCGCTGGCCCATGAGGTGATGCATGTCTACTTGCACCGTCTGGACCTGTCGTTCCCCGGCACCCGCGACAACGAGATCCTCACCGACACCGCCGCGGCGTACCTCGGCGCGGGCTGGCTGCTGCTGGACGCCTACCGCGAGCACGGCCCGTTCTCGCAGAAGCTGGGCTATCTGACGCCGGAGGAGTTCGGCTATGTCCTCGCCAAGCGGGCCGAGTTCTTCGGCGAGGACCCGGCGCCGTGGTTCACCAGCCCGCAGGCGTACGACGCGTACACGGCGGGCGCGGCGCGGGCCCGCCAGGACGCGCGCCGGCCACCGCTCGCCGCCGCCGGCTGGGCCGCCCGGCTGCGCTACGCCAAGGACCGCCGGGCGGCGCAGGATCCGCGGCGCGCCGGCCGGCCGTCCGCCACCGCCGACTATGCCTTCGAGGGCCCGCCGCCCTTGCGGGTGTCTTTCTCCTGCCCCGCCTGCCACCAGCGGATCCGTGTCCCGGTCCGCGGCCGGCTGCAGGCACGCTGCGGGCTGTGCAAGACGCTGCTGGACTGCGATACGTGACGGGGCGGCGGCCGGCCCCTGGATGATCTCCAGGGGACGGGCGGGGCCGGCCCTAGACCCAGCCCTCCAGGCTCGCCATGAAGCCGTCGAAGTCGTCGCGGTGGATGGTGTGTCCGACGCCGTGCACCGTACGGACCTCGAAGCCGCGGCCGGTCAGCTCGGCCGCGGCCTGCTCGGAGAAGAGGAACCCCTCCCCCGCGAACTGCACCAGCGACGGGACGACCGGCTTCTCGGGCACATGGTCCTGGCGGTGCACGGCGGACAGCGCGAGGGCGGTGGCGGTGTCCCAGTCCGCGATCGTGGCCAGCTCGATATCGAGATCGACGTCGCTCCAGCGTTGATTGAAGGTCTGGAGCATCGCCCGGTCGGCCCGCTTGAACGCGACGAACAGGGCCGGGTCGACGGGCTCCTGGAACTGCGGGAACGCCCACGCCGGATCGCTGTAGACCGCCCGCCGCGGCTGGAGCCGCTCCACCGCCAGGGACAGCGCCAGGCCGCCCAGGGAATGCCCGATGACGACCTCGGGGGCGGCGGGCAGGGTCTCCACGAGGTCCTCGGCGTACAGCTCGGTGCCGTAGACGCCGCGCGGGCTGCGGCCGTGGCCGCGCAGGTCGACGGCGATGACCCGGTAACCCCGGCCGGCGAGCGCCGGACCCACGCGGTGCCAGGTGCGGTGATCGGACATCAGCCCGTGGACCAGCACCGCGGTCCGTTCGCCGGTGCCCCATTCATGGGTGTGCAGCTGCATGCCCGTGCCTCTCTTCGGTGCCCGCGCTCTCCGGTGCCCGCGCTCTCCGCCTGCCGCTGGTCCCCGGTCCGTGTTCCCCGGGCCGGGCCCGCACCCGCGCGAGATTACACGTGTCAGCAGTCGCGGCGGGTGCGCCCCGCCCCGACCCGCCGTACCAATCCCCTGTGCGAGGATGCCCAGCAGCATGACCGACCGAACCGGCTCACGGGCCACCCCAACTCCCCCTACGAGTGCGGCCGTTGCCCGCCGCGCCGGGGTCTCGCGCGCCACGGTCTCCTACGTCCTGAACGGGCAGGCCGCCGGACGGGTCGGCGCCCGTACCCAGGCCAGGGTGCGGGCGGCCGCCGAGGAGCTGGGGTATGTGCCGCACGCCGCCGCCCGCACCCTGCGCTCGGGCCGCGGCAGCATCGTGCTGCTGGCCGCTCCCGCCGACACGGCCCCGGTCTTCGGCCCCCTCTTCACCCACTTCCTCGCCGGTTTCCAGACCGCGCTGCACCGCCTCGGCTACACCGGCGTACTGCACGGCGCGCCCGCCGGCTCCCCCATGGCGGCCGCCCGCGCCTGGGCCGAACTGCGGCCCGCCGCCGTACTGACCCTGCACGGCCCGCCGTTGGACGCGCCCGCCGTCGAGCTGCTGCACCGGTCGGGCACCGCCGCGGTCCTCACCCACGGCCCGTCGGCGCCGCCCGGTGCCCACTGCCTCCTCCTCGACCAGCGCGAGGCCGGACTCCGGGCCGGTGAGCACCTCCTGGCCCGCGCCCGCCGCCGGATCGGTGTGGTGCGGCCGGCCGAGCCGGGTCTGGCGGACTGGGCGGAACCCCGCCTGGCGGGCGTACGGGCCGCGGCCGCCGGTCACCCCGGCGCCGAGGTGCGCCCGCTCGGCCTCGCGCGCACCGAGGAGTCCGCGGCGGCGCTGGCCGCGGCCTGGCCGCAACTGGGCCTGGACGCGGTGTTCGCCTACAACGACGAGTACGCCATGCTGCTGATGCGCGCCCTCCAGGACGCCGGGCACACCATCGGCGCCGACGGCCCGGACCGGCTCGCGGTGATCGGCGCCGACGATCTGCTGCTGGCCCGGCTGCTGCGCCCCCGGCTGACCAGCGTCCGCGCCGAGATCACACCCCCGGAGCAGATCGCCCGCCTGGTCGCCGCCCTGATCCGGGACCCCGCCACCGCGCCCGTGACCCACCGGCTGGGCACCTTCCGTGTCGAGGCCCGCGATTCGGGCTGAGGGCTGACCGCGGCCCTCACGGGCCGCCCCTCGCGCAGGGCGTCCTCCTGTTGCCTGCCCGGCGGGCGGGTCTCGTCTATCGGGCGGGCGCTCCTCGTCCTATCGGGCGGGCGCCCCTCTTCCGGTCCGACGGGCGCCTCGTCCTGCGCGGGGCACGGCACCGCCGGGCCCCTGTACGCCCAGGCCGGTCCGGTTCCTGTGCGCCCCGCTCGGCCCCGCCCCTCAGAGCCAGTCCTTCTCCGGCGTGGCCGCGGCCAGTACGGCCCGTGCGCCGGTGCGCAGGGGTACGCCGTGCGGGACGCACACCGTGTCGACGTCATCGAGGGCGGCGAGCCGGCGGAAGGACGCGACGGCCTCCTCACGTGCGACGTTGCCCGGGCCGAGGACGGCGCGGCGGCCGTCGGGGTCGGTGCCGATGATGTCGCCGGGGAAGAGCAGCCGGCTCGCGGGCAGGTGCAGGGCGATCCCGCCCGGTGTGTGGCCCGGGACGTGCAGCACCCGTACCGGTTCCCCCCAGCCGTCGAGGGTGTCCCCGTCGTGCAGGGCGACATCGACCTCGGTGTGGCGCAGCGGCGGGACTTCGGCGGCCGCCAGGTCCGCCATGACCCCTTCGTGCAGCGACCGTTCCATGGGGGTGAACGCCGGCGTGGGTTCGGGGGCGGTGCCGCGGATGTACGGGACGTCCAGGGCGCCGGCCAGGACCCGGGCCCCGGTGGCGGCGGCCAGGTCGGCGGCGGAGCCCATGTGGTCCAGGTGGTAGTGGGTGAGCACGATCTGCCGCAGCTGCCCGGGACGGGCGCCGAGCCGGGCGAGCGCGTCGAGGATGGCGGGGGCCGAGCCGGGGATGCCGGTGTCGACCGCCGCGTAACCGTCGTCGGGCAGGGCGACGAGATACACATGCCCGACGGTGAAGGGGAGTTGCCAGACGGTGGGGGTGACTTCGGTGAGTGCGTCCATGGTCCGGACGCTAACGGGCGGGCGGCCCGGTTCCGCCGCCGTTACGCCCTGGGCGGACCGGGTTATGCCGTGGGCGGACCGGTCGAAGGGACCTCTCCCCCGCCCCGCGGACTTCGACGGAAAGCGGCCGGAACCTGTCTTGCGCCTGGCACGTCCCATCGGTGACACAAGGAGGCATGTCATGCGAGGATCCCACCTCTCCCGCACCCGTACCCTCACCGCCCTGCTCGCGCTGACGTCGGCCGGCGCCGTCGCACTGTCCGGCTGTGGCCAGGACCAGCAGAAGGTGACCCCCGCGGCACCGCCGAAGAAGCAGGATGCGTTCGAGCGGCGCGCGGATCAGATTGTGCGGGACTGGCCGAAGGTCTCCCCGGTCCACGGCCGCCAACAGGCGCTGCTGCCGCTGGTCGCCGCCCAGCGACCCGAGAAGAGGGACGCACGGGAGATCACGGTCACCGTCGGGCACAGCGCCTGCGATGTGCGCTTCGGTGCGCGCAGCCATGAGTCGAAGGACCTGGTGGTGATCACCGGCTGGGGCAAGAGGAAGAGCTCCAAGGGGATGTGCACCCAGCAGCTGGCCACCGACAAGGTGACGGTGCACCTCAAGAGCGCGCTGGACGGCCGCAAGGTCGTGGACGCGGCGACCGGCAAGCAGCTCCTCAAGGGCTGAGGCGCGGGCCGGCGTCTGGTCTCCGTGGGCCTGCGACGCCTGGCATCGCGGGCTGCTCCGCAAAGATCGGGGAGACACCGCCTAGGCTCGCCGTATGAGCCCTTCCATCGCCCGCAACACCCGTGTCGAGCTGCCCGAGCTGCTGGAGTTCGTCCGCCCCCGTCACCGTGCGATCCTGCTCACCCGCCGCAGCGACGGCACCCCGCAGGGCTCGCCGCTGACCTGCGGGGTGGACGACTCCGGGCGGCTGGTCATGTCGACGTATCCGGAGCGCGCCAAGGTCCGTAACGCCCGCCGGGTCTCGTCGGTCAGCGTCATCGTGCTGTCCGACGAATGGAACGGCCCGTGGGTGCAGATCGACGGCGAGGCCGAGGTCGTCGACGCCCCGGATTCGATCGAGCCGCTCGTCGAGTACTACCGCAACATCGCCGGGGAGCACCCGGACTGGGACGAGTACCGGGAGGCGATGCGCAAGCAGGGCAAGTCGCTGATCCGGGTGACGCCGCTGCGCTGGGGGCCGGTGGCGACCGGCGGATTCCCGGCCCGGCTCGCGGAGGACGGCGGCTCCTGACCCGCCCGCCGCGATCCGGGGGTGCGGCGGCCCGGCGGGTGTCAACGGGTGGTGCGGGTACCGCCGTTGACGTTCAGTACCTGGCCGGTGAGGTGCCGGGCCGCCGGTGACGCCAGGAAGGCAACGGTCCCCGCGATGTCGTCCGGGGACCCCGGGCGGCCCACCGCCGAGGCGGCCACCAGGCGGTCGCGACGCTCGTCGGTGAGCTGGTCGCGGAAGAAATCGGTGTCGGCGACATAGCCGGGCGAGACGACGTTGGCCGTGATGTCGCGGGGGCCGAGGGTCCGGGACAGCTCGACGTTCCAGGAGGCGAGCCCGGCCTTGGCCGCTCCGTAGGCGCCGGCCCCCTGGTCGGCGGCGATCGATCCGATGTGGACGACCGCGCCGCCGGGCGCGAGCCGGCCGTCCAGCGCCTTGGTGGTCAGCGCGGCGCTGAGCAGGTTGGCGTCGAGGTTGGCGCGGAAGTTCCGGGCGTAGGCCGCCAGGTCGTCGGCTCCGTCCGCGTCCAGGTCGGTGTTGCCGCCGGCGTTGTTGACCAGGACGTCGATCCGTTCGGGGAGTTCGGTGAGCAGCGCGGTGAGCGCCCGGGGGTCGGTGTGGTCGCACACCAGCGGGCGGACGGTGCGGCGGCCGGCCGCGGTCTCCTCCAGCGGCCCGGGGCGCCGGCCGGTGACGAGGACGTCGTCACCGGCGTCCGCGAAGTGGTGGGCAACGGCGCGTCCGATGCCGGTTCCACCGCCGGTGATCAGGATGGTGCGTGACATATGCTGAACTCCGTCCATCACGTTCAGGTCTAAATTTAGAGCTGAACATAACATCGCCGGGAGGCCCCGTGGCAAGAGAATTCGAGGCGAAGGACGACCGCGGCCGGCCGACGGTCCGCGCCTCCCCGTACCCCGTCGAGGAGATCGCCGCCGCCTGGGAGCGTGAGCGCCCCGGCACACCGGTCTCCTCGATCGGCATCGTGACGCCGATCTGGCAGCTGGCGAAGCTGCTCGGCGACGACCGGCGCCGGGTGCTGGCCCGTGCCGGGATGGACCCGGCCACCCTCGACCTGCTCAGCGTGCTGCGCCGCAGCGGCGAGCCCTACACCCTGACCACCCGTGAGCTCGGCCAGCGCTCCCTGATCACCGCGGGCGCGGTCTCCCAGCGGGTGGCCCGCGCCGAGCGCGAGGGGCTGGTCGCCCGGCGGCCCGGCGAGGGCCGCCCGCGGACGGTCCTGGTCGAACTGACCCCGGCCGGCCATGAGCTGATCGAGTCCACCGTCGACCAAGTGCTGCGCCGTGAGGCCGAGTTGATCGACGGCCTGACCCCCGGGCAGCAGGAGCAGCTCGCCGGCCTGCTGCGGATCCTGCTCCAGGACACCCAGCGCAAGCTCGGCGACGACCGGATCGGCCAGGTCGGCGAGCACTGAGCGCCCGGACCGGTCAGGAGCGGGGAGCGGAGAGGGCGAGGGAGGGGAAGAGCGCGTCGTCGGGCAGGCCGAGCTGGGCGCGGAAGGCCGTGCGGCCCGCCGCGGTGACGGTGAGGATGCGGGTCGCAACGGCCTTGACGATCCAGCCGTGTTCCAGGGCGTGGCGGTAGAGGGCGGCGCCGACCGCGCCGGAGAGATGCCGGCGGCGCACCGTCCAGTCCAGGCAGGTGCGGACATGGGCCCGGTGGGCGGCCGAGGGGTCGGTGTCGGGGATGCCGAGGGCGGTCAGCCAGGTGGCGCCGGCGCCGGTCAGCACCAGGCCGTAATCCCGTCCCAGCAAGCCGCGTTCGGTCATCGCCTCGGCGATGGCCACGCCGAGCGCACCGGCGATGTGGTCGTAGCACGTGCGGGCGTGGTGCAGGGCTCTGCGGTGATGGGCCTCGGCCAGGGAGCGGACCGGGACCCGGCGGTAGGGGGCCAGGCCGGCGAGGTTCTCCAGGGTTTCCGCGGTCTCCGGTCCGGCCAGGCGTACGTAGCGCCGCCGCCCCCGGCGCTCCTCGGCGAGCAGGCCCCCGGAGACCAGCAGGTTGAGGTGCTCGGTGGTGGTGGACGGCGCCACCGCGGCGAATTCGGCCAGTTCGCCGGCGGTCCAGCTGCCGCCGTCGAGCAGGGCCATGCAGATGGCGGCACGGGTACGGTCCGCGAGCAGCGCCGCGAGGGCGGCAAGATCGGGGGTCTCCGCGACGCTTTCCTGATCGGCGTCCCATCGTTTCATGTACACAGAGTAACCTCTGATAACATTTCGGTGAGCACCGAATCAACCGGCTTCTATCCTCGGGTCCATGAAAGGCGCGCTGGAGAAGAGCAGTTCGGTCACCCCGGCGCTGCTGTCCACGGAGAACGACGACGGCACCTTCGTGCTGGTCGAGCTGCGCATCCGGTGGGAGCTCGGACCGGTCGTCAGCCTCTGGCTGCCGGCCCGCGGCCGCACCGCGCAGAATCTCGCGGTACGCCCGGACGTGGTCTTCAATCTGCCGCCGGACGGGACGGGGGCCGAGGAGGGGACGAGTGCCATGCCCGGCTCCACGGAGGCGCCGTGGACGGAGCCGTCCGAACTGGTGCGGCCGCCCCGACTGGTGCACTGTCCGGTGCAGTTGGAGGCGCGCCGGCTCGGGGAGCGGACGGTCACGGACGGGGCGTGGACGCAGATCGAGGCACAGGTGCTGCGGGTGCATGCCGATCCGCGGTGGGTGCTGCCGCTGAGCGACCGGCGGATCGACCTGGGGGCCTGGCTTCCGCCGGTGCACGATTTCCGGCCGTCGGGCACTCCCCCGCCGCAGGCCGTACCGGCGCCCGCCCGGGAGATGGCACGGCAGTTGGGGCGGCGCTACCCCGCGGGAAGCGGCGGCTCGTAGGACGCCGAGGACGCTCCGGTGGAGCGCTGCACGGCAAAAATCCGCGGCGCCTGCCCTCCCGGTCGGGGGAGGGGGACAGGCGCCGCGGCTGTTCCGTACGACGTTGTACGGGACATCAGGGGACGGTCACACGGTCAGTGCGCGATCCGTCGGCTTGATGGGAGCCGGCAGGGCGCTGGCTCCGGTCAGGAAGCGGTCCACGCCCTTGGCCGCGGAACGGCCCTCGGCGATGGCCCACACGATCAGCGACTGGCCGCGGCCGGCGTCACCGGCGACATACACGCCGGGGACGTTGGTGGCGAAGTCCGCGTCGCGGGCGACGTTGCCGCGCTCGTCGAGCTCCAGGCCGAACTGCTCGACCAGGCCGTTCTCCCGGTCGGTGCCGGTGAAGCCCATGGCGAGGGTGACCAGCTGGGCCGGGATCTTCCGCTCGGTGCCGGGCTTCGGCTCCGGGCGGCCGTCCTTGAACTCCACCTCGGTCAGGTGCAGGTACTGGACATTGCCGTCCTCGTCGCCCTCGAAGTGGGTGGTGGAGACGGAGTAGAGCCGCTCACCGCCCTCCTCGTGCGCGGAGGTGACCTTGTAGAGCATCGGGAAGGTCGGCCAGGGCTGGTTGGGGTTCCGCTCGTCGCCCGGCTTGCCCATGATCTCCAGCTGGGTGACGGAGGCCGCGCCCTGGCGGTGGGCGGTGCCGACGCAGTCCGCGCCGGTGTCGCCGCCGCCGATGACGACCACGTGCTTGCCCTCGGCGCTGATCGGGGCGACCGTCAGGTCCCCCTCCTGCACCTTGTTGGCGAGCGGGAGGTACTCCATCGCGAAGTGGATGCCGTTCAGCTCGCGGCCGGGCACCGGCAGATCGCGGGAGGTGGTGGCGCCGGCGGCGATGACCACGGCGTCGTAGCGCTTGCGCAGCTTCTTGGCGTCGAGGTCCCGGCCGATCTCCACCTCCGTACGGAACTTGGTGCCCTCCGCGCGCATCTGCTCGATGCGGCGGTTGATGTGGCGCTTCTCCATCTTGAACTCGGGGATGCCGTAGCGGAGGAGGCCGCCGATACGGTCCGCGCGCTCGTAGACGGCGACGGTGTGGCCGGCCCGGGTCAGCTGCTGGGCGGCGGCGAGTCCCGCCGGGCCCGAGCCGATGACGGCGACGGTCTTGCCGGAGAGGCGCTCGGGCGGCTGCGGGGTGACGTCCCCGTTGTCCCACGCCTTGTCGATGATGGAGACCTCGACGTTCTTGATGGTCACCGGCGGCTGGTTGATGCCCAGCACACAGGCGGCCTCACAGGGCGCGGGGCAGAGGCGACCGGTGAACTCCGGGAAGTTGTTGGTCGCGTGCAGCCGCTCGCTGGCCTCGGTCCAGTCCTCGCGGTACGCGTAGTCGTTCCACTCGGGGATGAGGTTTCCGAGCGGGCAGCCGTTGTGGCAGAACGGGATACCGCAGTCCATGCAGCGCGACGCCTGCTTGCTGATGATCGGCAGCAGGGAGCCGGGCTGGTAGACCTCGTTCCAGTCCTTGACGCGCTCCTCGACGGGGCGGGTCTTGGCGATCTCGCGCTCGTGGTTCAGGAAGCCCTTGGGGTCAGCCATTGGTCGCCGCCTCCATCATCTTCTCGTGGGTCTCGGACTCGGAGAGTCCGGCCTGCTCAGCGGCGTCCTTGGCGACGAGCACTGCCTGGTACGTGGGCGGGATGACCTTGCTGAAGCGCGCGGCTGCGGCATCCCAGTCGGCGAGGAGCTTGGCGGCGACGGTGGAGCCGGTCTCCTCCTGGTGGCGGCGCACGACGTCGTGCAGCCACTGCTTGTCGGCGTCGTCCAGCGCGTTCACCGCGTCGACGAGCTCCTTGTTGACGTTGGCCTTGTCGAGGTCGATGACGTAGGCGAAGCCGCCGGACATACCGGCCGCGAAGTTGCGGCCCGTCTCGCCCAGCACGACCGCGTTGCCGCCGGTCATGTACTCGCATCCGTGGTCGCCGACGCCCTCGGAAACCACCGTGGCACCGGAATTGCGGACGCAGAAGCGTTCGCCGACCCGGCCGCGCAGGAACAGCTCGCCGCCGGTGGCGCCGTAGGCGAGGGTGTTGCCGGCGATGGTGGAGTACTCGGCGAGGTGGTCCGCGCCGCGGTCCGGGCGGACGATGACCCGGCCGCCCGACAGGCCCTTGCCGACGTAGTCGTTGGCGTCGCCCTCCAGGCGCAGTGTGACGCCGCGCGGCAGGAACGCGCCGAAGGACTGGCCGGCCGAGCCGGTGAAGGTGATGTCGATGGTGTCGTCGGGCAGCCCGGCGCCACCGAACTTCTTGGTGACCTCGTGGCCGAGCATCGTGCCGACGGTCCGGTTGATGTTCCGGATCGCGATCTGTGCCCGGACCGGCTGGGCGGCCTCGGCGGTGTCCGCGGCCAGCGCGTCGGCGGCGAGCTTGATCAGCTCGTTGTCGAGCGCCTTCTCCAGGCCGTGGTCCTGCTCGATGACCTGGTGGCGGACGGCGCCGTCGGCCAGCTCGGGGACGTGCAGCAGCGGGGCCAGGTCCAGGCCCTGCGCCTTCCAGTGCTTCACCGCGCGGGAGGTGTTCAGCAGCTCGGCGTGGCCGATGGCCTCGTCGAGGCTGCGGAAACCCAGCTCGGCGAGGATCTCCCGGACCTCTTCGGCGATGAACTGGAAGAAGTTGACGATGTACTCGGCCTTGCCGCTGAACCGCTCGCGCAGCGCCGGGTTCTGGGTGGCGATGCCGACCGGGCAGGTGTCCAGGTGGCACACCCGCATCATGATGCAGCCGGAGACGACCAGCGGTGCGGTCGCGAAGCCGTACTCCTCGGCGCCCAGCAGGGCGGCGATGACGACATCGCGGCCGGTCTTGAGCTGACCGTCGGTCTGCACCACGATCCGGTCGCGCAGGCCGTTGAGCAGCAGCGTCTGCTGGGTCTCGGCCAGGCCGAGCTCCCAGGGGCCGCCCGCGTGCTTGAGCGAGGTGAGCGGGGAGGCACCCGTACCGCCGTCGTGGCCGGAGATAAGGACCACGTCCGCGTGCGCCTTGGAGACACCCGCGGCGACCGTGCCGACGCCGACCTCGGAGACCAGCTTCACGTGGATGCGGGCCTGCGGGTTGGCGTTCTTGAGGTCGTGGATCAGCTGAGCCAGGTCCTCGATGGAGTAGATGTCGTGGTGCGGCGGCGGGGAGATCAGTCCGACGCCCGGGGTGGAGTGCCGGGTCTTGGCGACCCACGGGTAGACCTTGTGGCCGGGCAGCTGGCCGCCCTCGCCGGGCTTGGCGCCCTGGGCCATCTTGATCTGGATGTCGTCGGAGTTGACCAGGTACTCGGACGTCACACCGAAGCGGCCGGAGGCGACCTGCTTGATGGACGAGCGGCGCGCCGGGTCGTAGAGACGGTCGGGGTCCTCGCCGCCCTCACCGGTGTTGGACTTGCCGCCCAGCTGGTTCATGGCGATGGCGAGGGTCTCGTGCGCCTCCTGCGAGATGGAGCCGTACGACATGGCGCCGGTGGAGAAGCGCTTGACGATCTCGGACGCCGGCTCGACCTCCTCGATCGGGATCGAGGAGCGCTCGGAGGCGAAGGAGAACAGGCCGCGCAGCGTCATCAGCCGCTCGGACTGCTCGTTCACCCGCTCGGTGTACTGCTTGAAGATGTCGTAGCGGCGCGAGCGGGTGGAGTGCTGGAGCCGGAAGACGGTGTCCGGGTCGAAGAGGTGCGGCTCGCCCTCGCGGCGCCACTGGTACTCGCCGCCGATGTCCAGCGCACGGTGCGTGGCGGCGATGCCGGAGACCGGGTAGGCCTTGGCGTGCCGCGCCGCGACCTCCTTGGCGATGACGTCCAGGCCCGCGCCGCCGATCTTGGTGGCGGTGCCGTGGAAGTACTTCTCGACGAACGCCTCGTCCAGGCCGACGGCCTCGAAGACCTGCGCGCCCCGGTAGGAGGCGACGGTCGAGATGCCCATCTTGGACATGACCTTCAGGACGCCCTTGCCGAGCGCCTTGATGAGGTTCTTGATGGCGGTCTCGGCCTCGACACCGGGCAGGAAGGTGCCGGCGCGGACCAGGTCCTCGACCGACTCCATGGCCAGGTACGGGTTGACCGCCGCGGCACCGAAGCCGATGAGCAGCGCGACGTGGTGCACCTCGCGCACATCGCCGGCCTCGACGAGCAGACCCACCTGGGTGCGCTCCTTGGTGCCGATGAGGTGGTGGTGGACCGCGGCGGTGAGCAGCAGCGACGGGATCGGCGCGTGCTCGGCGTCGGAGTGGCGGTCGGAGAGCACGATCAGCCGGGCGCCGTCGTCGATGGCGGCGTCGGCCTCGGCGCAGATCTCCTCGATCCGGGCGGCCAGCGACTCGCCGCCGCCGGAGACCCGGTAGAGGCCGGAGAGGGTGACGGCCTTCATGCCGGGCATGTCGCCGTCGGCGTTGATGTGCACGAGCTTGGCCAGCTCGTCGTTGTCGATGACCGGGAACGGCAGGGTCACGCTGCGGCAGGAGGACGCGCTCGGCTCCAGGAGGTTGCCCTGGGGGCCGAGGGAGGAGATCAGCGAGGTGACGAGCTCCTCGCGGATGGCGTCCAGCGGCGGGTTGGTGACCTGCGCGAAGAGCTGGGTGAAGTAGTCGAAGAGCAGCCGGGGACGCTCGGAGAGCGCGGCGATCGGCGAGTCGGTGCCCATCGAGCCGATGGGCTCGGCGCCGGCCTTGGCCATCGGCGCGAGGATGACGCGCAGCTCTTCCTCGGTGTAGCCGAAGGTCTGTTGGCGGCGGGTGACCGAGGCGTGGGTGTGCACGATGTGCTCACGCTCGGGCAGGTCCGCGAGCTCGATCAGACCGGAGTCCAGCCATTCCTGGTAGGGCTGCTCGGCGGCGAGCTGCGCCTTGATCTCGTCGTCCTCGATGATGCGGTGCTCGGCGGTGTCCACGAGGAACATCCGGCCGGGCTGGAGGCGGCCCTTGCGGACGACCTTGGCGGGGTCGATGTCCAGGACGCCGACCTCGGAGGAGAGCACGACCAGGCCGTCGTCGGTGACCCAGTAGCGGCCGGGGCGCAGACCGTTGCGGTCGAGGACCGCGCCGACCTGGGTGCCGTCGGTGAAGGTGACACAGGCCGGGCCGTCCCAGGGCTCCATCATCGTGGAGTGGTACTGGTAGAAGGCGCGTCGGGCCGGGTCCATGGAGGGGGAGTTCTCCCACGCCTCGGGGACCATCATCAGCACGGAGTGCGGCAGCGAGCGGCCGCCGAGGTGGAGCAGCTCCAGGACCTCGTCGAAGGAGGCGGAGTCGGAGGCGTCCGGCGTGCAGACCGGGAACAGCCGGTCCAGCTGCTCGGCGTTGTCCGCACCGAAGAGCTTCGAGGCCAGCTGCGACTCACGGGCCCGCATCCAGTTGCGGTTGCCCTTGACCGTGTTGATCTCGCCGTTGTGCGCGACGAAGCGGTACGGGTGGGCGAGCGGCCAGCTGGGGAAGGTGTTGGTGGAGAACCGCGAGTGGACCAGCGCGATGGCGGTGGCGAAGCGGCGGTCGGACAAGTCAGGGAAGAAGGGCTCCAGCTGGCCGGTGGTCAGCATGCCCTTGTAGACAATCGTCCGGGCGGACAGCGAGGGGAAGTAGACCCCGGCCTCGCGCTCGGCGCGCTTGCGCAGCGCGAAGGCCTTGCGGTCCAGCGCCAGACCGGTGCTCTGCCCGTCGCCCACAAAGATCTGGGAGAAGGCGGGCATGGTGGCGCGGGCACCGTTGCCCAGCAGCTGCGGGGCGACCGGGACCACCCGCCAGCCGATGACGTCCAGGCCTTCTTCGCCTGCGATCGTCTCGATGCGTGAGACGGCGTCGGCCGCTTCCTGGGCATCGGACGGCAGGAAGGCGATGCCGACGGCGTAGGCGCCGGCGTCGGGGAGCTCGAAGGTGACGTTCTCGCGAAGGAACGCGTCCGGCACCTGGAGCAGGATGCCGGCGCCGTCACCCGAGTCGGGCTCGGAGCCGGTGGCACCGCGGTGCTCCAGATTCGTCAGGACGGTCAGCGCCTGCTCGACCAGTGCGTGGCTGGCCTCGCCGGTGAGGGTGGCCACAAAGCCGACGCCACAGGCGTCGTGCTCATTGCGGGGGTCGTACATCCCCTGCTGGGCGGGGCGGCCGTCCATGGGCGACCAGGCGGCGGCGCTGGCGCTGCTGGTGGTCGCGGAGTGCGTGGACGCAGAACGCATCGGCTCTCCCAACGTCGTCGTGGCATAGGCATTGCCGAGGGACGACGTTGGCCCTCCGCGAAATTTCGTGCAGGTTACAGGATCGCTCCCTTCTCGAAAAGCGAAAAGGGGCTTCCAACATGCGGACACCGCGCATGCGGTGAGTCAGTACGCGGACGGAATCTGGGCCGTCCCACAAGGCGGCGTTCGCCGAGCGACATTGCCCGCGACGCCTGGGCCTTATGCCCGGTCGTCAACGAACCGAAACCGCCGAGTAACGCGGTAATTATGCAGTCACCCGTATGACACGTCACCCTACGACGGTTCCGAACAGTGCTCCCAGGACGTACGTCACACCCGCCGCGGCACCGCCGAGGGCCAGCTGGCGCAGTCCGCTGAACCACCAGGAACGTCCCGTCACCCGCGCCACGACCGCCCCGCAGGCAAACAGTCCGACCAGCGCGAGCAGCACCGCGGGCCAGATGGCGGACGCCCCCAGCAGATAAGGAAGGACAGGCAGCAGCGCGCCCAGCGCAAAGGATCCGAAGGAGGAGAGCGCGGCCACGGTGGGCGAAGGAAGGTCGGACGGGTCGATGCCCAACTCCTCGCGGGCATGGATCTCCAGGGCCTGCTCGGGGTCCCGGGACAGCTGCTCCGCGACCCGCCGGGCGAGCACCGGCTCGACCCCGCGCGACACATAGAGGGCGGCCAGCTCGTCCAGCTCGTCGGCCGGGTGCTGGCGCAGCTCGGACCGCTCGACATCCAGCTCGGCCTGCACCAGCTCACGCTGCGAGGCGACCGAGGTGTACTCCCCCGCGGCCATCGAGAACGCGCCGGCGGCCAGGCCCGCGAGGCCGGTGATGATGATCGTCTGCTGCGACAGCGCACCGCCGGCGACACCCGTCATCAGGGCGAGGTTCGAGACCAGCCCGTCCATCGCGCCGAAGACGGCGGGGCGCAGCCAGCCGCCGTTCACATCGCGGTGGGTGTGGTTGTCGCGGTGGGCCACATGCGTCGGCGCCGCCGCATCCATGATCTCCATGACGGACATATCGGTACCTACTCCCTGCATCGAGGTGTGGGCCGATGGCGGCACTTCCCCCTCCAACACCTCGAAGCTATGCGCCCATTACCCTCCGCCGCTAGCAAGGAAGGCCGAACTTACCGCGCTGACCTGCGGCTTTTCCGCGCGAGTGGTGATGAGATCCGGGTCACACCCCCTTTCGGGGCCCCTCGGACGGTCCGTCCGGGTGCCGTCCCAGGGAGTCGACCGGGTGACCCTGCCGCCCGGGACAGGAGAGCCGGGCCGTCGCGTGGCACGGATACAGCCCAGCGGCCCGCAACCGGCCGGCGCCCCGCGGTCCCGGGCGGCGGTCCGGCCCGTACGACAGAACGGCACGCACCATGAGCGCAGCGCACCTCCCGCCCGCGGACCCGGCCGTGCCCACCGCGGGCGGCTCGGTGCGCGACCGGGCCCGCGGCGCGATGCTCGGGCTCGCCGTCGGTGACGCGCTCGGCGCCCCGGCGGAGAACATGAAGCCCTCGCAGATCCGCCGCCGCTGGGGCCGCATCGAGGGGTACGTCGAGGACGACCCGGCCGGCACCGACGACACCGAGTACGCCATCTTCTCGGGGCTGCTGCTCGCCGCGCACGGCTCGGCGCTGACCGTCGCCCACGTCGAGGCCGCCTGGCACCAGTGGATCGCCGACCGCGACGAGGGGCCGTTCCGCGGCGCGGGCTTCAGCGAGCGCGGCACCCTGGAGAACCTGCGCCGGGGCCTGGCCGCCCCCATCTCCGCCCAGCACCGGCACGCCTGGAGCGACGGGCTGGCGATGCGCGCCGCGCCGTTCGGGGTGTTCGCCGCCGGGCGGCCCGCCGAGGCGGCCCGGCTGGTGGCCATCGACGGCACGGTCAGTCACGACGGCGAGGGGATCTACGGGGGCCGGGCGGTGGCCGCCGGGGTCGCCGCCGCCATGGTCGCCCTCCCCCACGGACCTTCGGCAGTCCCCCAGTCCCCGCTTCTCCCGCAGTCTCCACTCCGTTCGGCCGGGGGCGCCCCCATCGCTCCAGGGTGGGCGCCCGACACCGACGCGGTGATCGCCGCCGCGCTGTCCGTCGTACCGGAGGACTCCTGGACCGCCCGCTCCCTGCGCCGGGCGGTCGGCGCCGCCCAGCGCTCCCGCTACGACCCGGGCATCACCCAGCTCGGCACCGAGCGGGCGGTGCGCTCCGCCGTGGTGGTCGGCGGCTACCCCTGGACGGATCTGGCGCCGGAGGCCGTCGGCCTGGCCTTCGGCGCGTTCGCGGCGGCCCGCGGTGACTTCTCCGCCTCGGTGCTGACCGCGGTCAACATGGGGCGCGACGCCGACACCACGGCGGCCGTCGCCGGTGCGCTGGCCGGTGCGCTCTGCGGCGCCGCCGCGATCCCCGAGGCCTGGGCGGGCGCCATCGGCCCGGCGCGGGGCAGCTGTCTGCCGTCGATGGCGGGCTACCACGTCCTGGACATCGCGGATCTGCTGACGCCCCAGGGGGCCTGCGCCGGGGCGGGGCCAGGGCCGGGAACGGGCATCGGGATCGGCACCGGTGTCGAGGCCGGGGTGGGGGCCGGATGAACGACGGGCGCACCGTGCGGGAGGCCGCCGCCCCCGCCGTGGACGGCCCCCGGGACACCACGGGCGCCCGGAGCCGTATCGAGGGGCTGCTGCTCGGGCTGGCCGCGGGCGACGCCGCCGGGTGGCCCGCGGCCCGGCACCGGGCGGCACGGATGCCGGAGTGGACCCGGCGGCTGACCCGTGAGCTGGACACCTTCGCGGAGCAGAACGCGACCACGACGCTGCCCGTGCCGATCGCCCTCAACCAGCCGCCCGAGCCGCTGCGGCTGGGTCCCTCCGACGACGCCGAATGGGCGGCCTTCACCGCCGGATCGGTGCTCACGGCGGCCGGTGCGCTGCTCAGCGACCTGGGCCGGGACCGCCGGATGCGCGCCGCGATCGATCTGGCCTGGAACGCGCTGGCCTGCGAGGTCGCCGCGGCCGCCGAACGGGCGCCCGAGGTGGAGTCCGCGGTGCTGCCACTGCGCGCCCGGATCTCCGTGCGGGCCGGGCTGGGCAATCTCGCCGCCGGGCTGCGGCCGCCGGCCACCGGCCACGACAACCCGCACTTCTTCGACGACGCGGCCTGCGTACGCGCCGCCGTACTGGCCGTGGTGCACCCGGGCGAGCCGTCCGCGGCGGCCGACCTGGCCGAGTACGACGCGCGCTACACCCAGGACGGCGACGGGGTGCACGGTGCCCGTGCGATGGCCGCCGCGGTCGCGGCCGCGCTCGGCGGCACGGCGGCCGTCGGCTGTGTGGACGCGGCGCTGGCCCAGCTCCCCGAGGGGACCGAGATCCGCCGCAACGCCCTGCATGCGGTCCGTCTCGCGCAGGCCTTCGCCACGGACGGCCACGGCCGCCCCGGTACCGCCTTCGCCCTGGTGCCCGTGCTGGAGCACGAGATCGTCGACCACGTCTACAGCTATGGCATCGCCGCGGCCGAGACCGTTCCGGTGGCACTGGCGCTCGCGCTGGCCACGGACGGGCAGGTCGCCGAGGCGGTACCGGCCGCCGCCTGCCTCTCCCGGGTCGCCGACTCCGCGCCGGCCCTGGCCGGGGCGCTGACCGGAGCGCTCGGCGGCGCCCGCGCCCTGCCCCGCACCTGGCGCGACGCCTGCCGGGTGCTGTCCGGCTGCGCGCTGCCTCGGCTGGCCGGCACGGACCTCGTCGAGCTGGCCGGGCTGCTCGCCCTCACGGAGCTGACCGCCCCAGAAGCCGCGGGAGCGGCCGTCACTCCGGCCGTCCCCGAAGCCGTCTCCGGCGCCCTTCTGGCCCCCTGCCCCTCCCCCACCGTGGAAGGACTCCCCCGCACATGACCTACGCAAGCGAGCAGACACCGGCCGCGGCACCGGACCCGGCGCACGCCTCCGCCGCCCCGGCCACCCAGGTCCTGCCGGCCGTCACCGTCACCCCGGTCGCGAAGCCGTCGCCGACGGGTCCGGTGCCCCCCGTCCTTCCCGTCCCGCCGTCCCTGGAGGACCGGGCGGCCGGCTGCCTGGTCGGCGCCGCCGTCGGCGACGCGCTCGGCGGGCCGGTCGAGGGCTGGTCGCCGGAGGAGATCGTCAAGCGGCACGGCGGCCGGGTCGGGGGCATCGTCGGACCGTTCCACGACGACTGGCGCACCGCCCGCCCGATCGCGCCGTACCACAAGGGCGACGGCCACGTCACCGACGACACCTTGATGACGCATGCGCTGGTGCGGGTCTACGAGACGGTGCGCGACCACCTCGACGCCTATGACATCGCCGACCACCTCGTACCGGACCTGATCGGCACCCCGCGCTGGATCCCGGAGCTGGAGACCGAGGCGCTGCCGTTGCAGCGGATCTTCCTCGCCGAGAAGTGGATCGTGGCGCGGCTGCACTACGGGCATGCGGACCCGCGCGAGGCGGGCGTCGGAAACATCGTCAACTGTGGTGCGGCGATGTACATGGCACCGGTCGGCATCGTCAACGCCGGCAACCCGGACCGGGCGTACGCCGAGGCGCTGGACATCTCCGGCACGCATCAGTCCTCGTACGGGCGGGAGGCGGCGGGGGTGTTCGCCGCAGCCGTGGCCGCCGCGTTCACGCCCGACGCCACGGTGTCCTCCGTCGTCGTACAGGCGCTGCGGCTGGCCAAGGACGGCACCCGCGCCGCGATCGAGGCGGTCTGCGAGGCCGCGTCGTCGCTCACCGACCCCGAGTCGGCGCTGGTGCCGCTGCGCGCGGCCATCGCTCCCTTCGACACCGTGGGCCCCGACTACCGCAACCCGTCGCTCGGCGCCCGGCGCCCCTCCCGGCTGCACGCCGTCGAGGAACTCCCCATCGCGCTGGGCATGTTGCTGATCGGTGGCGGCAACTACCGGGCCACGGTCCTCGGCTCGGTCAACTACGGCCGCGACTGCGACTCGATCGCCACGATGAGCGGCGCGCTGGTCGGCGCCCTGCGCGGCGCGTCCGCGGTGCCGGCCGAGTGGAGCTCGGAGGTCGCCCGCGCCAGCCGCCTCGATCTCCATGCGCCCGGGGCCGCGCTGGCCACCGTCGCCCGCGAGATCTTCACCCGCGACCGGGCCCGCGCCCGCACCCACGAACAGGCCTTCACCGCGATCTCGGCCATCCCGGCGATGACGGAGGCGGGCGAGCGGTGACGACCACGGGGGCCGTCGCCAGGACCGCCTGCGCGCCGCCGCTCCGGGTGACCTGGGTGCAGCCCGAGGACCTGATCGGTCACGAGCTGCGGCAGGCGGCGGAGGACGGCCGGGACGCCGCCGGGATCGCGCGGCGGTGGCGCGCGGCGGGCGGCCGGACGGCACCCGGCCGGGCGGGCGCCTCCCCCGGCCCGGCGGATCCGGCGCTGCGGACACTCGCCGGGACGCTGCTCGATGAACTCGCGCTGCTGCCCTGCCCGTCGGAGGCGGACGAGCCCACCGCCCTGGCGGCGATCCGGGCGGGGTGGGAAGCGCCGGCCACGGGCGGCGGGCCGCGGCCGCAGCCGCAGCAGCAGTCGCGCGACGGTGTGCCGGCCGCCCGGCTGGAGGCCGCCTGGCTCGGGCGGGCGGCCGGCTGCCTGCTCGGCAAGCCCGTCGAGAAGCTGCCGCTCAGCGGGGTACGGGCACTCGCCCGCTCGACCGGTAACTGGCCGCTGGCCGCGTACTTCACCGAGCGGGGTCTCGATCCGGCGGTGGCCGCGCGCCACCCGTGGAACCGCCGCAGCCGCGCCACCTCGCTCGCCGAGAACATCGACGGCATGCCGGAGGACGACGACCTCAACTACCCGCTGCTCGGTCTGCTGCTCCTCGAACGGCACGGACACGGCTTCACCACCGCCGATGTGGCGCGGCTGTGGCTGGACGAACTGCCGGCCGGCCGTATCTTCACCGCCGAGCGCCTCGCGTACCGCAATCTCCTGGACGGCATCGAGCCGCCGCACACCGCGCGGCACCGCAACCCGTTCCGGGAGTGGATCGGCGCGCAGATCCGCGCCGACATCTTCGGCTGGACGCACCCCGGCGACCCGGCGGCCGCCGCGGCCGAGGCCTGGCGGGACGCCACGCTCAGCCATACCGCGAACGGTGTGTACGGCGCGATGTTCACCGCCGCCGCGCTCGCGGTGGCGGCCGCCCCCGGCGCCGACGTGCACGGCGCGCTGCGGGCCGGGCTGGCCGTGGTCCCCGCGCGCTCCCGCCTCGCGCGGGCCGTCCGCTGCGGAATCGCCGCGGCACACGACGAACCCACCGGTACGCCGGCCGGCTTCGCGACCGTCGTCGACCGGCTGCACACCGCCTACGGGCACCACCACTGGGTGCACGCCGTACCGAACGCCGCGCTGCTGGCCGCCGCGCTCACCCACGCCGACGGCGACTTCACCGGCTCCATCTGCCGTGCGGTGTCCGGAGGCTGGGACACCGACTCCAACGGCGCCACGGCCGGTTCGCTGGCCGGACTGCTCGCCGGATCGCCCGAGGCGCTGCCCGCCCGCTGGACGGCACCGCTGCGCAACCGGCTCGCCACGAGCGTCGGCGGGCTGGACGGCATCGGCTTCGACGCCCTCGCGGCCCGTACCGCCGCACTGTCCGCGCCCTGTCCCCCGCCCCACCGACCGGAGGCACCCGCACCATGACCGACCCGTCCCTGTCCGCGACGACCGGGCCCGCCGCCGGCGAGCGCACCGCCCCGGAGCCCGCCTCCTCCGGTCCGCTCGCCGGGCTGCGGGTGCTCGATCTCGCCACGCTGTTCGCCGGTCCGCTAGCCGCCACCCTGCTGGGGGACTACGGCGCCGAGGTGATCAAGGTCGAGCATCCGCACCGGCCCGACCCGTCGCGCGGCCACGGGCCCGCCAAGAACGGCATCGGACTGTGGTGGAAGCTGCTGGGCCGCAACAAGAAGACCCTCACACTCGACCTGTCCCACCCGGAGGGCCGGGACGTCCTGCTGCGGCTGGCCGCCGGGGCGGATGTCGTCATCGAGAACTTCCGGCCCGGGACCCTGGAGCGATGGGGGCTGGGCTGGGACGAGCTGTCCGCCGCCAACCCGCGTCTGGTGCTGGCCCGGGTCACCGGCTTCGGCCAGTTCGGCCCCTACGCCCGCCGCCCCGGGTTCGGCACGCTCGCCGAGGCCATGAGCGGCTTCGCCGCGATCACCGGTGAGCCGGACGGGCCGCCGACCCTGCCGCCGTTCGGACTCGCCGACGCGATCGCCGCGATGGCCACGTCGTACGCCGTGATGGCCGCGCTGCACGGGCGGGCGGCCACCGGCCGCGGCCAGGTCATCGACCTGGCGCTGATCGAACCGATGCTGACCGTCCTCGGCCCGCAGCCGCTCTGGTACGACCAGCTCGGCCATGTCCAGCCGCGGACCGGCAACCGCTCCGCCAACGTCGCGCCGCGCAACACCTACCGCACCGCCGACGGCTCGTGGGTGGCGGTCTCCGCCTCGGCCGAGTCGGTCGCCGAGCGGGTGATGCGGCTGGTCGGGCGGCCCGAGGTGATCGACGAGCCCTGGTTCGCGACCGGCGCGGGACGGGCCCGGCACGCCGATGAGCTCGATACGGCGGTCGCCGACTGGATCGCCCGGCACGACCGGGCCGAGGTGATGGCCGCCTTCGAGAAGGCCGAGGCGGCGGTGGCGCCCATCTACGACATCCGCGAGGTGATGGCGGATCCGCAGTACCAGGCACTGGGCTCGATCACCGAGGTCCCGGACGACGAGCTCGGCCCCCTCCGGATGCAGAACGTCCTCTTCCGGCTCTCCGAAACGCCGGGCGCCATCCGGTGGGCGGGCCGCCCGCACGGCGCGGACACCGACGAGGTGCTGGCCGCCCTCGGGCTGACCGGCCCCGAGATCGACGGGTTGCGTGCGGCGGGTGCGCTGTGAGGCCGGCCTCCCCGCCGCCTCGGCAGACGACCGTCCCCACGCCGCTGACCTGGCTGTATGCGCCCGGAGACCGCCCGGAGGTGGTGGCCAAGGCGCTCGCCTGCGGGGCCGATGTGGTCGTGGTCGACCTGGAGGACGCGGTCGCCCCGGACCGCAAGGAGTACGCACTGCGTGCCACCGCCGAGCTGCTGAGCGCCCCGGCCCCGGGCCCCTGCCCGGTCCATGTCCGCGTCAATGCGCTGGACGGCCCGCTCGCCGAGACCGAGATCCGCACACTGGCCACGCTGCCGGGCCTGGCCGGTCTGCGGCTGCCCAAGGTGCAGGGCCCGGCGGATGTGCACCGCGCCGCCGGCTGGGCGACGACCGCCGCGGAGCCCGTTCCCGGGCCTCCCCCCTACGCCGCGGAGGGGGCCGTACGACCGGCCGGACGCGCCCTCGCGGGTCACTTCACCCCCGCCCGTACGGCCCCGGGAAGCACCACCGCCACCCTCGCCCCCGCGGCCGCCCCCACCCCGAGCGCCCTCCCCGCCACCCCGGCCCTGTTCGCCCTGCTCGAATCCGCGCTGGGCATCGAGCACGCCTTCGCCATCGCCACCGCGCATCCGGCGCTCCGCGGGATCGCGCTCGGCGAGGCCGATCTGTGCGGGGAGCTGGGGGTGCGGGACGACACGGGGCTGGCCTGGCCCCGCGGCCGCACCGTGGTCGCCGCCCGCGCGGCCGGGCTGGCCCCGCCGCCCCAGTCGGTCTATCCGGACGTCCACGACCTGGACGGCCTGGCCCGGTCCTGTGCCCAGGGCAGCGCCCTGGGGTTCCTGGGCCGGGCAGCGCTCCACCCGCGCCAGCTTCCGGTCATCGAAACGGCGTTCCTCCCCACGGCGGAGGAGATCGCGGCGGCACGGGAGACGGTCCGGGCGGCCGCGGCGGAGGGCGGCGGGGCGCTGGCGCTGCCGGACGGCCGGTTCGTGGACGCGGCGGTGGTCGCGGGGGCCCGGCGGGTGCTGGAGCTGGCCGAGCGCCGACGCTGACCGTGCGGCGCCGGGCCACAACAGCACCGCGCCGGGCGGATCCGACGTATCGGGTCCGCCCGGCGCGGTCGGCAGCCGGTGGCCGCCTCAGGACTTCTTGGTGCTGCCGCTCCCGGCGGGCTTGGCGGCATCCGCGGCGGGGGCGTCCGCCGCGTCCTCGGCCTTCTCGTCGCCGGGCTCGTCCGTCGTGGACGCGGAGGCCCCGTCGGCCCTGTCGGCGCCCGCCTTCGGGTCCGTCTCCCGGTCGTCCCCGGGAGCCGCCTTCGACGACGGCTTCTCGACCGAGGCCCTGGCATCGTCGTCGTCCCCGGCCGCTGCGCCGTCCGCCCCCTCGGCGAGCTGCGCCCCCGGCTCGACGACCGCTTCCCGTCCCGGCGCCCTCTTGGCGGAGACCACGAAGTAGGCGACGGCGAGGACGAGGACGATCAGCGCGGTCCAGACGTTCAGCCGCAGGCCCAGGATGTGGTGCGCCTCGTCGACCCGCATGTACTCGATCCACGCGCGGCCCGCGCAGTAGGCGGCGACATACAGCGCGAAGGCCCGCCCGTGACCGAGCCGGAAGCGCTTGTCGGCCCACATCACCAGCGCGGCGACACCAATGCACCACAGGCACTCGTAGAGGAAGGTCGGGTGGTAGGTGCCGCCGATCCGACCGATGGCCGGGTCGGAGCTGATCTTCAGCGCCCACGGGACATCGGTCGGCTTGCCGTACAGCTCCTGGTTGAACCAGTTGCCCCAGCGGCCGATCGCCTGCCCGAGCGCCAACCCGGGCGCGAGCGCGTCGGCGTACGCGGGGAGCGGGATACCGCGCCGGCGGCAGCCGATCCAGGCGCCCACGGCGCCCAGCGCGACCGCGCCCCAGATGCCGAGGCCGCCCTCCCACACCTTGAAGGCGTCGAGGGGGTGGCCGTTCGGGCCGAAGTAGGGCTCGTACGTCGTGATGACGTGGTAGAGGCGGCCGCCGACCAGCCCGAAGGGCACGGCCCACACGGCGATGTCGGCAACGGTGCCGGAGCGGCCCCCGCGCTGCACCCAGCGCTTGTTGCCGAGCCAGACGCCGACGAAGACGCCGATGATGATGCAGAACGCGTAGCCGCGCAGCGGAATCGGGCCGAGATGTACGACGCCGACCGACGGGCTGGGAATGAATGCGAGGTCCATGGCAGGGACGACGCTACCGCGCCGGGCGGGGTCGACGACAACCCACCCGGCAACGGCTGCGTAACGACCCAGCGAGCACGCCATGACGCTGCGTGTCCGGCAGGGCCGCGGCGCTCCTCGCGCCGGAGGCCTACGACAGGGCCTAGTGGCCCGGCGTGACGCTCGTTGCGGGGTGCTGTGCCCGGGGCGAGGCGCTCCGTCCGGCCTGCTTGCCCTGGGGCGAGGTGCTCATGTGCGGTGCGGCGCCCGGGTGCGGTGAGGAGCTCTTCCCCGGCTGCTTGCCCTTGTTGGCGTCCTGCACCATCTTCTTCAGGTCCGCGGGGGTGAACCGGCCGCCCTTCTCCTTCGAGAGGTCCTTGCCGTTGAGCAGGACGGTCGGGGTGCCGCGGTATCCGGTCTTGGCGAAGGCGTCGGTGGACTTCTGCACGAAGGCGTCGTACCTGCCGTCGTTGACGCAGGTGGTGAAGGCGGGCGTCACCAGCCCCTTGACCTTGCCGGCCAGTTGGAGGAGGTATTTCTTGTCGGCGAACTTGTCCTGCTCCTCGGGCGGCTGGTGGGAGTAGAGGACGTCGTGGTACGCGCGGAACTTCCCCGCGTCCTGGGCGCACATGGCGGCGTTGGCGGCATTGAGGGAACCCTTGCCGCCGGCGTTCCCGTCGATGATCGTCACGAGGTGGTACTCGCTCTTGAGCCGGCCGGAGTCCTCCAGCTCGTGGATGGCCGGGCGGAAGCCGGTCTCGAACTGCTGGCAGGCGGGACAGCGGAAGTCCTCCCACACCGTGAGTGTGGAAGGGGCGTGGGGTGCGCCGACGGGGATGGCTGGCCGGCTGCCGCCGCTGGCCTGCTTGGGGCGGGCCGTCTCGTTGTCGGAGCTGGTACCGCCGCTGTTGGCCGAGGTCACCCAGACGGCGATGCCGCCGGCGATCGCCAGCACCACCACCACCGATCCGGCGACGACGGCCTGTCGGCCCCGCCGGGCCCGCACCCTCTCCTTTTCCCGCTGTTCCTGTAGCCGCTCGCGGGCGGTTCTCTTACCCTCATGATTCTTCTGGCTCACGCCCCTGGACAACGAAGCGGAGGGGTGCCGCCGCACTCCTCCGCACCGATGTTCGCCCTATCGAGGGACAGCGACCGGACCTGGGTACCTGCCAGGTCCGGCCGCGCGCAGTGCCTCCAGGGGGAGACGCTCCCTACGCCCGCTTGCGTACGCCCTCGGCCAGCTCGCCCGCCAGGGCGCGGATCCCGGCGAGGCCGGCCGCCAGGTCGCCGTCCGCGGTCAGCATCCGCTTGACGAACGCCGAGCCGACGATCACACCGTCCGCGAACTGGGCCACCTCGGCGGCCTGTTCGGCGTTGGAGACGCCGAGGCCGACGCAGACCGGCAGGCCGGTGGTCGCCTTGGTGCGCCGCACGAGGTCCTGCGCCTGCTCGCCCACCGACTCGCGGGTGCCCGTGACGCCCATCAGCGAGGCGGCGTACACGAAGCCGGAGCCCGCCGCCGTGATCTCGCCGAGCCGTGCGTCCTTGCTGCTGGGGGCGACGACGAAGACGGTGGCGAGGCCGTGCTTGTCGGCGTGCTCCCGCCAGGTCGCGGACTCCTGGACGGGAAGGTCGGGCAGGATGCAGCCCGCGCCGCCCGCCTCGGCGAGCTCGGCGGTGAAGCGCTCGATGCCGTAGCGGTCGATGGGGTTCCAGTACGTCATGACGAGGACGGGCTTGCCGGTGGCCTCGTGCGCCTCGCGGACGGTCCGCATGACGTCCGCGATCTTCACGCCCCCGCGCAGGGCGATGTCGTCGGCGGTCTGGATGACGGGTCCGTCGAGGACGGGGTCGCTGTGCGGGAGCCCGATCTCCACGACGTCCGCGCCGCCCTCGAAGACGGCCTTGGCCGCCTCGATACCACCGTCGACGGTCGGGAACCCGGCCGGCAGATAGGCGATGAGAGCGGACCGGCCCTCGGCCCTCGCGGCGGCGAGGGTGTCACTCAACAGCTTGATGTTCCCGCTCACTTGACGTCCCCCTCGATCTCCGCGTCCGCGGTGTCGGTGTCCGCCTCGACGGCGGCGTCCGTGTCGTACAGGTCGAAGTAACGGGCGGCGGTGTCCATGTCCTTGTCGCCGCGCCCGGACAGGTTGACCACGATCAGCCCGTCCGTGCCGAGCTCCTTGCCGAGGTCCAGGGCGCCGGCCAGGGCGTGGGCGCTCTCGATGGCGGGGATGATGCCCTCGCTCTGCGAGAGCAGGCGCAGCGCCTGCATCGCGGCGTCGTCGGTGACGGCGCGGTACTCACCGCGGCCGCTGTCCTTGAGGAAGGCGTGCTCGGGCCCGATGCCCGGGTAGTCGAGACCGGCCGAGATGGAGTAGGGCTCGGTGATCTGGCCCTCCTCGTCCTGGAGGACGTAACTCCTGGACCCGTGCAGGATGCCCGGCTCACCGGCGCTCAGGGTGGCGGCGTGCTCTCCGGTCGCGATGCCGTGGCCCGCGGGCTCGCAGCCGACGAGCCGTACGCCCGCGTCCGGGATGAAGGCGTGGAAGAGCCCGATGGCGTTGGAGCCGCCGCCGACACAGGCGACGGCGGCATCGGGCAGGCGGCCCGCACGCTCCAGGATCTGGCGGCGCGCCTCCACGCCGATGACGCGGTGGAAGTCGCGGACCATCGCGGGGAACGGGTGCGGTCCCGCGACGGTCCCGAACAGGTAGTGGGTGCGGTCGACGTTGGCGACCCAGTCGCGGAACGCCTCGTTGATGGCGTCCTTGAGGGTGCGGCTGCCGGACTTCACGGCGATGACCTCGGCGCCGAGCATCCGCATCCGGGCGACGTTGAGGGCCTGGCGCTGGGTGTCGATCTCGCCCATGTAGATGGTGCAGTCGAGGCCGAAGAGGGCGCAGGCGGTGGCGGTGGCGACGCCGTGCTGGCCGGCGCCGGTCTCGGCGATGACCCGCGTCTTGCCCATCCGCTTGGTGAGCAGTGCCTGGCCCAGCACGTTGTTGATCTTGTGCGAGCCGGTGTGGTTGAGGTCCTCGCGCTTGAGGAACACCCGGGCCCCGCCGGCGTGTTCGGCGAACCGCGGCACCTCGGTGAGCGCGCTGGGGCGCCCGGTGTAGTTGACCATCAGGTCGTTGAGCTCGGCCGCGAACGCGGCGTCCGCCTTGGCCTTCTCGTACTCGGCGGCGACCTCGTCGACCGCGGCGACCAGCGCCTCGGGGATGAACTTGCCGCCGTAGGCACCGAAGTAGCCCTCGGCGCTGGGCACCCGTCCCTCGGGGTCGGGAAGGAAGAAATCGGAGGACATCAGACGCACTCCTCTGCCGGGGCAGCCGCCCCGGAAGTCCGGTTATGTCAGCGATATGTCGAGATTCGGGATACGAGCATCACGGTATGCGCGCGCACGGAGGGATCACTGCCACCGCGACGAGCCGCTGCCGCCGCGGGGCCGCGAGCGGGGGTTCCGCGGAGGGGTGGGCCGACGTCACGGGACGCTGCCGCAGCGCTCCCCCGCCCCCTCCCCCTCTCCCCCTTCGGGGGAGGGGGCGGGGGTGGGTTCGGGGGTGGGGGGGCGAGCAGGCGGTCAGACGACCGCCGTGCCCCCTGGCAACCCGGCGCCGGTACGGGGCCGACGCGTCAGCGCGCGGACCCCGGTCGCCATCGCATGCCGTTGATCTGTCCCGGCTCGGACCCGATGTGATACCTGACCCTGCGCCCGTGGACCCGCCGTGCGGGCGCCCGGCAGCCGCGGTGCCATGGCGGCAGCGCGCAGCGCTTCGTCGGCTCCGCGCGGCGCCGGGCGACGGGCGGGAATCCCCGGCCGAGCGCCGGGCGGGGGACACGGGCGGACCCCGTCGCGGCGCGCACGCCGACCGGGCCCGGGTGCGGAACCCGGGCCTGGCAGCGGATGCCTGCGGCGGTGGCGGTCATGTCGGTGTGTGCCGTCCCCGGCCGCTCAGGACCGGCCGTGCCGGATCGCGGGGTGGGAGCCCGCGGCGACCAGGTCGGCGACCGCGGTCCTGGGGTCCTTGCCGGTCACCAGCGACTCGCCGACCAGCACCGCGTCCGCGCCGTCGTTGGCGTACGCGATCAGGTCGTGCGGCCCGCGGACACCGGACTCGGCGATCTTGACGATGTGGTCGGGGATCTCGGGGGCGATCCGGGCGAAGTTGCCGCGGTCGACCTCGAGGGTCTTCAGGTTGCGGGCGTTGACGCCGATGATCTTGGCGCCGGCGTCCACCGCGCGGGCGACCTCTTCCTCGTCGTGCACCTCGACCAGCGGCGTCAGCCCGATCGACTCGGCCCGCTCGATCAGCGAGACCAGGGCCTCCTGCTCCAGCGCGGAGACGATCAGCAGCGCGAGGTCGGCGCCGTAGGCACGGGCCTCCCACAGCTGGTAGGCGGTGACGATGAAGTCCTTGCGCAGGACCGGGATGTCGACCTTGGCGCGGACGGCCTCCAGGTCGGCCAGCGAACCGCCGAACTTGCGCTGCTCGGTCAGGACGGAGATGACCGCCGCGCCGCCCGCCTCGTAATCGGCGGCCAGACCGGCCGGGTCGGCGATCGCGGCGAGCGCGCCCTTGGAGGGGCTGGAGCGCTTGACCTCGCAGATCACCGTGACGCTCTCGCCCTTCAGCGCCGCGACGCCGTCCTTGGCGGGACGCGCCTTCTGGGCCCGCTCCTTGAGCTCGTCGAGGCCGACGCGCGCCTGCCGCTCTGCGAGGTCGGCACGGACGCCGTCGATGATCTCGTCGAGCACACTCACGCGAGCGGCCTCCTTCTTGAGCGGTGGAGGTGGACAGTGGCCTGTGGGACAAGCTGTCCCATCCGGCACTCCGATGGTATCCGCCATAGGAGGCAGGTCTCACATCCGGTGGACCGCGGTCCCACGACCTGGACATCTTCGGGTCGCGTGCGGGGCCGCGCAGCCGAACCGGACAGCCGGCGCCTCACGGTGCCAGACCGCTGCCGAAGGGGAGATTGCGTACGACGGTGAAGACGAGCAGCAGGCCGCCCAGCGCCCACCAGTGGACGGCTCGCGGCCGCGGGCCCGCCGTCCGGCGGCCGCGTACCGCACGGCTCACCCAGACCGCCCAGAAGACCGCACAGGCGGCGTATCCGGCCACGGCGAGGGCATTGGCGCCCAGCGCCGCGGCGAGATCGCCGTGGGCGACGGCATGGGCGCTGCGCAGCCCGCCGCAGGCCGGGCAGAAGAGGCCCGTGAGGTGCAGCAGCGGGCACACCGGGTAGTGGCCGGGCTCGTTCGGGTCGACGGCACCGAGCCGGCCGAAGGCGGCGATGGCGGCGGCCAGGACGCCCAGGGGTGCCGCGAGGCGGCGCGGCAGGCCGCCGTGGAGTGGGGCTTCGGGCCGGGGCCGCGCCACGGGTTCGCTCACGTGCCGATTGTGCGGCCGCACGCGCAAAGGCGCAGCTTCTCGGCCGCCGTACGGAACGGGCACGGACGGCGGGTACGGCACCACGGGTGCGTACGGGCCGGGAAGCAGCGCCTTCGAGGGGTGCCACGAGGGTGGCGCCGGAGCACGGCGCCACGGGGAGCGGGAGCTCAGCCCTCCTGCGGCTGTGCCTGCGCCTGGGGACGCGGCTTGGCCGCGCGCTTGGGCTCCGAGCCCAGACCGGCCACGCGCATCAGACCGCCCACGACGGCACCGAGGCCGATCAGCGCCATCCCGGCCCAGAAGCCGGGCACATTCGCCAGCACGATGAAGGCTCCGGCGACGCAGAAGCCGATGAACGAGATGATGACGCCGGTCCAGGCGGCGGGGGTGTGTCCGTGGCCACTGCTCGACATGAATGCTCCTCGATGCTCTGTCCGCGCCGGGTCCGGGCGCGATGATCCTCGTCGGCCATTGTCACCGATGCCGGGCGGAGCACCGTTACCGGGTGGGGTCCTCACCGCGGTCCAGGGACTTCCAGATCTCCTCCGGGCGGTCCAGGTCCGGTGCGGGCGGAGCACGCCGCGGGCCGCGGGCGCCGCCGGGCGTGCGCTCGTACCGGCCCGACATTGCAGGCCAGTGGCGCCCGTGGACCAGCGCCAGCAGACCGGCGATCAGCAGCAGCAGACCGCCGGCCGCGGCCACCCACGGCCAGCCGGTGTGCGTGACGTGATGCACATCGGCTCCGGTCAGGCCGACCGCGGTGGCCGCCTTCTCGCGCAGCGCCGAGGTGTCGGAGTTGCCCCGCACCGCGGCGGCGACGATGCCCGCCCCGCTGAGCGTGAGCAGACCGGCGACCGCGAGCCGGCCGGCCCGGCGCACCGCGAAGACGGCGACCAGCGCGGCCAGGCCGACGACGGCCAGGGCACCGGGCACACCGGTCACATCCGCGCCGGTCACGCTGCGCGGCAGCTCGCCCTGGGCCAGCACCGCGGTGCCCTCGGCCCAGGTGCGGCCGGAGGCCAGCAGTGCCAGGGCGGCACCGGCCGCGCCGGCCAGCAGCGCCAGGGCGAGACTGCGTTTCGCGCCGGGCGCGGGCCCGGCCGGCGGGGGCACGGACTCGACCGAGGGCTCGGTCTCGGCAGGGGTCTGGGGTACGGCAGTCACGCGTACCACTATCGCGCACCGGCCGCCGGGGACCGGCGCGCGGGGTGGGGAGGGGCTACCTGCCCAGGTGGTTCGCGGTGTTGACGGCGCGCAGCACCGCGGCCGCCTTGTTGCGGCACTCGGTGTCCTCGGCCACCGGGTCGGAGTCGGCGACCACCCCGGCGCCCGCCTGGACGTAGGCGGTGCCGTTCCGGAGCAGGGCCGTGCGGATCGCGATGGCGGTGTCGGAGTCGCCGGCGAAGTCGAGGTAGCCCACACAGCCGCCGTACAGACCGCGCCGGGTCGGCTCCAGCTCCTCGATGATCTGGAGGGCGCGCGGCTTGGGGGCGCCGGAGAGCGTGCCCGCGGGGAAGCAGGCGGTGAGCACGTCGAAGGCGGTACGGCCCTCGGCCACCTGGCCGGTGACCGTCGAGACGATGTGCATCACGTGGCTGTAGCGCTCGACGGACATGAAGTCGACGACCTCGACGCTGCCCGGTTCGCAGACCCGGCCCAGGTCGTTGCGGCCCAGGTCGACCAGCATCAGATGTTCGGCGCGCTCCTTGGGGTCGGCCATCAGCTCGTCGGCCAGGGCCTGGTCCTCCTGGACGGAGGCGCCGCGCGGGCGGGTGCCGGCGATGGGGTGGACCATGGCCCGGCCGCCCTCGACCTTCACGAGCGCCTCCGGGCTGGAGCCGACGACGTCGAAGGCGCCGCCTTCCGGCCCGTTGCCCCCCTCGAAGCGGAAGAGGTACATGTACGGGCTCGGGTTGGTGGCCCGCAGCACCCGGTAGACGTCCAGCGCGCTCGCCGTGCACGGGGTCTCGAAGCGCTGGGAGGGCACGACCTGGAACGCCTCGCCGGCCCGGATGCGCTCCTTGATGTCGACGACGGCGTCCTGGTAGGCGCTGCCGCCCCATTTGACGGTGTACGGCGGGACCTCGGAGGGCGGCAGCGCGGCGGCACTGGCGGCCGCGGGCCGGGCGAGGTCGTCGGCCATGGTGTCCAGGCGGGCCACCGCGTCCGCGTAGGCCTCGTCGATGCCGGTGTCGAGGTCGTTGTGGTTGATCGCGTTGGCGATCAGCAGGACCGTGCCGTTCCAGTGGTCGAGGACGGCGAGGTCGGAGGTGAGCAGCATGGTGAGCTCGGGCAGCCGGAGGTCGTCCTCGGTCTGCTCGCCGACCTTCTCCAGGCGGCGCACGATGTCGTAGCCCAGGTAGCCGACCATGCCGCCGGTGAACGGCGGCAGCCCCTCGCCCTCGATCAGGTCCCGGGGAGTGTGCAGCGCCTCGACGGTGGCGCGCAGCGCGGCGAGCGGGTCGCCGCCGGTGGGCATGCCGACGGGCGGGGTGCCGAGCCAGTGCGCCTGCCCGTCGCGGGTGGTGAGGGTGGCGGCGCTGCGGACGCCGATGAAGGAGTAGCGCGACCACGTCCGGCCGTTCTCGGCGGACTCCAGGAGGAAGGTGCCGGGGCGTTCGGCTGCGAGTTTGCGGTAGAGCCCGACCGGTGTGTCGCCGTCCGCGAGCAGGCGCCGGGTGACGGGGATGACCCGCCGGTCCTTGGCGAGGGTGCGGAAGGTGTCGAGGTCCGGAGTGGCGGTGCCGGTGGTTCCCGTGGTCATGGCAGCGGAGCCTACTGGTCCTGGGGAGCCTCGGTGGCCAGCACATCCGCATCGAAGCAGGTGCGGTCGCCGGTGTGGCAGGCGGCGCCGACCTGGTCGACCCGGACCAGGAGGGTGTCGGCGTCACAGTCCAGGGCCACCGACTTGACGTGCTGGACGTGGCCGGAGGTGTCGCCCTTGACCCAGTACTCCTGGCGGCTGCGGGACCAGTACGTGCAGCGGCCGGTGGTGAGGGTGCGGTGCAGGGCCTCGTCGTCCATCCAGCCGAGCATCAGCACCTCGCCGGTGTCGTACTGCTGGGCGATGGCCGGGACCAGGCCGTCGGCGCCGCGCTTGAGGCGGGCGGCGATGGCGGGGTCCAGGGCGGGGGTGGTGTCCGGAGTGGCGGCGCGGCTGCTCATGGTCTCCATTGTGCCGTGCGGCATCCTGCACCCATGCATCATCAGCAGCCGCCCGTGCCACCGCCGCCGGACCCGGACCGCGCCGCGCGGGTCGCGGCGCGGGTGCTGGCGGCGGTGTTCGTGGCGGCGGTGGTGGTGGCCGTGGTGGTCGTGGTGGTGGTGTTCCACTTGTAAGGCGAAGGGCGGAGCGGGCTCACACCCCCAGCTTCGCCGCCATCAGCCTCTCGATCGCGTCCTTGTCGCCGTCCAGCTCCACATCGGCGGCCTCCTGCCGGCCGAAGGCGAACATCGTCAGCTCGCCCGGCTCGCCGACGACCGTGACCACCGGGGTGCCGCGGTGGGCCACCGCCGTCCGCCCGTCCGGCCGCCGCAGCACCAGGCCCACCGGCGCCTTACGGCCCAGCACCCGGGCCATCTTCTCGATCCTGGACCACAGGGCGTCCGCGAACACGGGGTCCAGCGCGCGCGGGGCCCAGTCCGGCTGGGCGCGCCGTACGTCCTCGGCGTGGACGTAGAACTCGACGGTGTTGGACGCCTCGTCGACCTGCTTCAGCGCGAACGGCGACATCCGCGGCGGGCCGGTCCGGATCAGCCGGATCAGCTCCTCGTACGGCCGGCCGGCGAACTCCTTCTGCACCCGCTCCAGCCGTGCGGCCAGCGGCTTGACGAGGATCCCGCCGGCCGCGTCGGCGCGCCGCTCGCGCACCACCACATGCGCGGCCAGCTCCCGTGCGGTCCAGTCCTCACACAGCGTCGGCGCCTCGGGGCCGGCGCTCTCCAACAGGTCGGCGAGTAGGAGCCGTTCACGCTTCGCATGGGTCGACATGCGGCCAGCCTACGACCGGCCGTGGCCCCCTGCCACGGGGCCGCGCCCCTGATCGGCCGCTCTCCTCCGTCTGCCGGGCCGTATCCGCTCAGGGCCCGCCCGGCTCCAGGTGGTCCATCAGGATGCGCTCCAGCTCCCGGGCGGCGCGCGGCGGGGAGACGTCGCCCCGGTGGGCGACGGACACCACACGGTGCATCCCGGGTGTCGAGAAACGGGTGACGCGCAGGCCGGAGCGTTCGGCGACCATGCTGGGGACCACGGCGATGCCCAGCCCGGCCCGGACGAAGCCGAGGACCGCGTCCATCTCGCCGCCCTCGACGGTGAAGGTGGGCTCGAAGCCGGCCGCGCGGCATGCCGCGGTGGTGAATTCCCGCAGGTCGTAGCCGCGGCGGAACATGGCCAGCGGCCGGCCTCGGAGGTCCTCGACCCGGATGCGGGTGCGCCGGCCGACGGGGGCGGGGCGGTCGGGGGCGGAGACCACGACGAGTTCCTCGCGCAGCAGGTCGGAGGTGACCAGGGCGGGGGCCTGGACCGGGAGCGGGGTGATGATCAGCGCCAGGTCCAGCGCCCCGTCGGCCAGCGCCCGGACGAGGTCCTGCGAGCCGTCCTCGGTGACGATCAGCTCCACGCCCGGATACGTGGTGTGGAAGGCCCGCAGGACGTCGGGGACGAGGCTGGCGCAGAGGCTGGGCGGGGCGCCGAGACGCAGCCGGCCGCGGCGCAGCCGGGCGACCTCCTGGACCTCGCGGCGGGCGGTCTCGGCATCGGCGAGGATGCGCCGGGCGAGCGGCAGCAGGGTCTCCCCGGCGTCGGTGAGGGTGATGTGGCCTCGGGCGCGGTGGAACAGCTCCGCGCCCAACTCGCGTTCCAGCGACCGGATCTGCTGGGAGAGGGAGGGCTGGGCGACATGTTCGCGCTCGGCGGCGCGGGTGAAGTGCCGGGTGTCGGCCACGGCGGTGAAGTAGCGGAGCTGCTGCAACTGCATAACAGGAATGCTAAGCGGTGGTGATAGGCCCTGCCTATGGAGATGAGCCGGACCATGTCTTGGACTGATGGGAGGCACGGTCCTTACCGTCGGGACCCATGGCACTGGACACACGGACGGACCGACGGCCGTCCTTCGCGGGCCTCCTGTGGCGCTCGACCGTCGGAAAGAAGACGGCGATGGCCGTCAGCGGCATCGTGATGCTGCTGTATCTGGTCGTCCATATGCTGGGCAATCTCAAGATCTTCTTCGGGGCGGCGGACTTCGACGCCTACGCCGCCTGGCTGCGCACCATCGGCGAGCCGTTCCTGCACCACGAGTGGTTCCTGTGGATCGCACGGGTGGTGCTCCTCGCCGCGGTGGTGGTGCATGCGGTGGCCGCCTACCAGCTCAGCCGGCGGGACATCGCCGCCCGGCCCACCCGCTATGCCCGCCCGTCGCCCGGCCACCGCCCCCGGCCGAGGCCCCGCGCCGGCTACGCGACCCGGACGATGCGCTGGGGCGGTGTCATCCTCGGCCTGTTCATCGTGTGGCACATCCTGGACCTGACGACGCTGACGGTGAATCCGCGCGCCGAGGCCGGCCACCCCTACGCGAACGTGGTGGCGACCTTCTCCACCTGGTACGGCAACACCGTCTACCTCGTGGCGATGCTCGCCCTCGGCCTGCACATCCGGCACGGCTTCTGGAGCGCCGCGCAGACGCTGGGAGCGGGCCGGCCCGGCCGCGACCGGACCCTCAAGACCCTGGCGAACACCCTCGCCGCCGCCCTGACCCTGGGCTTCATCGCCGTCCCCGTCTCCGTGCTGACCGGAGTAGTGAACTGACATGACTTCGACCGACAGGACGCCGTACGGCAGCTACGCCGACTACACGGCCGGTGCGCCGATCGCCGACGCGGCGGCCCCCGACGGGCCGATCGCCGAGCGCTGGGACCGCCGCCGTTTCGAGGCCGGGCTCGTCAACCCGGCCAACCGCCGCAAGCACACCGTCATCGTCGTGGGGACCGGGCTCGCGGGCGGCGCGGCCGGTGCCACCCTCGCCGAACAGGGCTACCACGTAGAGCAGTTCTGCTACCAGGACTCCCCACGCCGCGCCCACTCCATCGCCGCCCAGGGCGGGATCAACGCCGCCAAGAACTACCGCAACGACGGCGACTCCATCCACCGGCTCTTCTACGACACCGTCAAGGGCGGCGACTTCCGCGCCCGGGAGTCCAATGTGCACCGGCTGGCGCAGATCTCCGTCGAGATCATCGACCAGTGCGTGGCCCAGGGCGTGCCGTTCGCCCGCGAGTACGGCGGCCTGCTCGACACCCGCTCCTTCGGCGGCGTCCAGGTCTCCCGTACGTTCTACGCCCGCGGCCAGACGGGGCAGCAGCTGCTGCTCGGTGCCTACCAGGCGCTCTCCCGGCAGATCGCGGCCGGCAGCGTACGGCTGCACGCCCGTACCGAGATGCTCGATCTGATCGTCGTCGACGGCCGGGCCCGCGGCATCGTCGCCCGCGATCTGGTCACCGGCCGGATCGAGAGCCACCTCGCGGACGCGGTGGTGCTGGCGTCCGGCGGCTACGGCAACGTCTTCTATCTGTCGACGAACGCCATGAACTCCAACGCCACCGCCGTCTGGCGGGCCCACCGGCGCGGCGCGTACTTCGCCAACCCCTGCTTCACCCAGATCCACCCCACCTGCATCCCGCGCACCGGCGACCACCAGTCGAAGCTGACGCTGATGAGCGAGTCGCTGCGCAACGACGGCCGGATCTGGGTCCCGAAGGCCAAGGGCGATACCCGCCCGCCCGCCCAGATACCCGAGGACGAGCGCGACTACTACCTGGAGCGCCTCTACCCGTCCTTCGGCAATCTGGTCCCCCGCGACATCGCCTCCCGCGCCGCCAAGAACGTCTGCGACGAGGGCCGCGGCGTCGGCCCCGGCGGCCAGGGCGTGTACCTCGACTTCGCCGACGCCGTCGCCCGGATGGGCAGGGCCGCGGTCGAGGAGAAGTACGGCAACCTCTTCGACATGTACGCGCGGATCACCGCGGAGAACCCGTACGAGGCGCCGATGCGGATCTACCCCGCCGTGCACTACACGATGGGCGGCCTGTGGGTCGACTACGACCTCCGGACCACCGTCCCGGGCCTGTTCGCCATCGGTGAGGCCAACTTCTCCGACCACGGCGCCAACCGCCTCGGCGCCTCCGCCCTGATGCAGGGCCTCGCCGACGGCTACTTCGTCCTCCCGTCGACCATCAACGACTACCTGGCCCGCCATCCGCATCACGACACGCTCACGGCCGAGCACCCCGTCGTAGAGGAAGCGCTGGCCGAGACCGAGGACCGGCTGAACCTGCTGCTGGCCGTCGACGGAGATCGCACCCCCGACTCCTTCCACCGCGAGATCGGCGCACTCATGTGGGAGTACTGCGGGATGGCCCGCACCGAGGCGGGGCTGCGCAAGGCCCTCGACCGGATTCCGCAGATCCGCGACGAGTTCTGGCGCCGCATCAAGGTGCCCGGCACCGGTGCGGAGTTCAACCAGTCCCTGGAGAAGGCCAACCGCGTCGTCGACTACCTGGAGCTCGCCGAGCTGATGTGCCTCGACGCACTGCACCGCGCCGAGTCCTGCGGCGGCCACTTCCGCGTGGAGTCGCAGACCCCGGACGGCGAGGCGGCCCGCCGGGACGACGCGTTCTCCTACGCGGCCGCCTGGGAGTTCACCGGCACCGGCGCGGCCCCCACCCTGCACAAGGAAGACCTGGTCTTCGAGTACGTCCACCCCACCCAGCGGAGCTACGCATGAAGCTCACCCTGCGCATCTGGCGCCAGAAGAACGCCGACGCCCCCGGCGCCCTGTCCACGTACGAGGTGGACGGCATCTCGCAGGACATGTCGTTCCTGGAGATGCTCGACACCCTCAACGAGGAACTCCTCCTGGGCGGCGACGATCCGGTCGCCTTCGACCACGACTGCCGCGAGGGCATCTGCGGCGCCTGTTCGCTCGTCATCAACGGCGAGGCGCACGGCCCCGAGCGCACCACCACCTGCCAGCTGCACATGCGGTCCTTCCGGGACGGCGACACCCTCGACATCGAGCCCTGGCGCGCCGCCGCCTTCCCCGTCGTCAAGGACCTCGTCGTCGACCGCTCCGCCTTCGACCGCATCATCCAGTCCGGCGGCTACATCAGCGCCCCCACCGGCGCCGCCCCCGAGGCGCACGCCACCGCCGTGCCCAAGCCGGCCGCCGACGCCGCCTTCGAACACGCCGAGTGCATCGGTTGCGGCGCCTGCGTGGCGGCCTGCCCCAACGGCTCGGCGATGCTCTTCACCGCAGCCAAGGTCGTCCACCTCAACTCCCTTCCCCAGGGCGCCCCGGAGCGGGAGAGCCGCGTCCTGGACATGATGGGACAGATGGACGCGGAGGGGTTCGGCGGGTGCACGAACACGGGGGAGTGCGCGACGGCCTGCCCCAAGGGGATTCCGCTGTTCAGCATCTCCACGATGAACCGTGAGTTCGTCCGGGCGGCACGGAAGGGGCGCTGAGACGGGAGGGACGCCGAGGCGGAAACATCGCCGAGACGGCAGGAACGCCGGGTCAGACCGCGGCGGTTCCGATGAGCCCTTCCCGGGTGACGAGCGCGGCCAGCTCCGCCTCGCTCCTCCCCGCGGTGCCCTCGGGCCGCCGGGGCAGGACCATATAGCGGCTCTCCGCACTGGAGTCCCACACCGTGATCGCGGTGCCGTCCGGCAGCTCCAGCCCGAACTCGGCCAGCACGGCCCGCGGTTCGCGCACCACCCGCGAGCGGTAGGCCTCGCTCTTGTACCAGGACGGCGACGGCCCCAGCAGCCCGATCGGATAGCAGGAGCACAGCGTGCACACGAGGACGTGGTGCGTCGTGGCGGTGTTCTCGACGACCTTGAGCCGCTGCTCCTGGATACCGCCCGCCATCGAGAGCCCCACCTCGGGCAGCGCCGCATTCGCATCGGCCAGCAGCCGCCGCCGGAACCCCTCGTCGGTCCAGGCCCGCGCCACGATCCGCGCCCCGTTGACCGGCGAGGCCCCCTTCAGCATCGTGGCGAGCGCCTGGTCCAGCTGCTCCTCGCCGACCACTCCGGCCTCGATCAGCCGCTCCTCCAGCCGCCTGACCCGCGCCGCCACCGGCACACTCGTGTGCTCGCCGCTCATGCCCCGTCCTTCCGCACCCGCTCGATGTACGACTCCCAGAGGTCGACCGTCACCTCGTGACCGCCCTCGCCCCACAGATCGCCCGCCGCGAAGGCCACGGTGTAGACGGGCTCCACCCGCGGCTCGGCGACCCCCGCCGCGCTCTCGTCCGCGAGCGCCCAGCGCCCCTGGCACTCGACGATCCGCCCCACCTGTCCGCGCACATACCGCGGCACCCGCGTATGCCCCACCGGATCGACGGTGCGTACCCGTACCCGCTCCCCCGCCCGGAACTCAGCCCTCACCGAGCAGCCCCCGTTCGGCCAGCAGCGTCTCGATCGCGTGCAGCCACCGTTCGTAGTACGACGCCGCCAGATACTCCTGCGGGGCCATCCGCTCGACGGCGTCCCGGAACTCGTCGAGCCGGTAGACCCCGTTCCGCACCAACGCGGAGTTCAGCGCGAACACCCGCGCCTCCCAGTCGGCATGGAACGGCGGCTCGTCCGCCTCGATCTCCAGAGCGCCGAACCCGGACTGGCCACCCACATCGTTGACACGGCTCATGGGGCGAGCCTAAGGGCTGCCGGCCCGGTCTCCGTGGATCAGCCTGCGGAGACCGGGGAGACACCCCCCGAGGGCGCGAGGGCGTCAGCGCACCGGGTGCCCCGCCCCCCGGAGGGTTTCCTTGACCTGGCCGATGCGCAGATCGCCGAAGTGGAAGACGGAGGCGGCCAGGACCGCGTCGGCGCCGGCGTCGACGGCCGGGGCGAAGTGGTCCAGCTTGCCGGCCCCGCCGGAGGCGATCACCGGGACGGTGACGTGCTTGCGGACGGCCTCGATCATCTCGACGTCGTAGCCGTCCTTGGTGCCGTCGGCGTCCATGGAGTTGAGGAGGATCTCCCCGGCGCCCAGTTCGGCGGCGCGGTGGGCCCATTCCACGGCGTCGATGCCCGTGCCACGGCGGCCGCCGTGGGTGGTGACCTCGTATCCGGACGGGGTCCCGGCGTCGGTGCGGCGGGCGTCGACCGAGAGGACCAGGACCTGGCTGCCGAAGCGTTCGGCGATCTCGCGGATCACGTCGGGGCGGGCGATGGCGGCGGTGTTGACGCCGACCTTGTCCGCGCCGGCCCGCAGCAGCTTGTCGACGTCCTCGGGGGTGCGGACGCCACCGCCGACCGTGAGGGGGATGAAGACCTGTTCGGCGGTGCGGCGGACCACGTCGTAGGTGGTCTCGCGGTTGCCGGAGGAGGCGCTGATGTCGAGGAAGGTCAGCTCGTCGGCGCCCTCCTCACCGTAGATCTTCGCCATCTCGACGGGGTCGCCGGCGTCCCGCAGGTTCTTGAAGTTGACGCCCTTGACGACCCGGCCGTTGTCGACGTCCAGGCAAGGGATGACTCGGACCGCCAGGGTCATGTCGGTTCAGGCTCCTTCGGGGGTGCCGGGGTCGCGCCCCGGGAGGCTCACGTCTCGGAATGCTTCGATTTCCACTTCCACCAGGACGCGGGAGTCGACGAAGCCGGATACCACGACGAGGGTCGAGGCGGGCGGCGCGGCCTCGAACAGCTCCCGGTGGGCGCGGCCGGCCGCATCCACATCGCGCAGGTGGGTGAGGTACATACGGGTGCGCAGGACCGCTTCGGCGCCGAGGCCGAAGGGCCGCAGCGCCGCCAGCGCGTTGGTGAAGGCGGCCTTGGTCTGTACGTAGGGGTCGCCCTCACCCTGAAGGACGCCGTCGACCAGTGGCATCGTGCCGGCGACCAGGACGCGGTCGCCGGCCGCCACGGCGCGTGCGAAGCCGATCTTCTCTTCCCAGGGACTGTCGGTCCGTACGCGCTCGATGGTCATCATGCGGCCTTCCGTTCGCCGTTACGACACTGCTGCCAGCGCCTCTTCGAGGGTGAACGCCTTCGCATAGAGCGCCTTGCCGACGATCGCGCCCTCGACACCTTCCGGAACCAGCGTGGCCAGCACCCGCAGGTCGTCGAGCGAGGAGACACCGCCGGAGGCGATGACGGGCCGGTCGGTGGCCGCGCAGACGTTCTTGAGCAGCTCGACGTTGGGGCCCTGGAGGGTGCCGTCCTTGTTGATGTCGGTGACGACGTAGCGGGCGCAGCCCTCGGCGTCGAGGCGGGCCAGCGTCTCGTAGAGGTCGCCGCCGTCGCGGGTCCAGCCGCGGCCGCGCAGCGTCGTACCGCGCACGTCCAGGCCGACCGCGATCTTGTCGCCGTGCTCGGCGATGACCTTGGCGACCCACTCGGGGGTCTCCAGCGCGGCGGTGCCGAGGTTGACCCGGCGGCAGCCGGTGGCCAGGGCCGCGGCGAGCGTGTCGTCGTCGCGGATACCGCCGGACAGCTCGACCTTGATGTCCATGGACCGGGCGACCTCGGCGATCTGCGCCCGGTTGTCACCGGTGCCGAACGCCGCGTCGAGGTCGACGAGGTGCAGCCATTCGGCGCCGGCCCGCTGCCAGGCGAGGGCCGCCTCCAGCGGGTCGCCGTAGGAGGTCTCGGAGCCGGACTCGCCGTGCACGAGGCGGACGGCCTGGCCGTCGCGGACATCGACGGCGGGGAGGAGTTCGAGCTTCGATGCGTTCGGCATTACAGGGTCTCGATCCAATTGGTCAGGAGCTGGGCACCGGCGTCGCCGGACTTCTCGGGGTGGAACTGGGTGGCCCACAGCGGGCCGTTCTCGACCGCGGCCACGAACCGCTCGCCGTGCGTGGCCCAGGTGACCTTCGGCGCGGCGATGTGCGGGTTGCCGACCTCCAGCTCCCAGTCGTGCACCGCGTAGGAGTGCACGAAGTAGTAGCGGGCGTCGGCGGGCTGTCCGGCGAAGAGCCGCGAGCCCTCGGGGGCGTCGACGGTGTTCCAGCCCATGTGCGGGACGACCTCGGCCTTGAGCGGGCCGACCGTGCCGGGCCACTCGTCGAGGCCCTCGGTCTCGACGCCGTGCTCGATGCCGCGGCCGAAGAGGACCTGCATACCGACGCAGATGCCCATGACGGGGCGTCCGCCGGACAGCCGGCGGCCGATGAGCCACTCGCCGCGGGCCTCCTTGAGCCCGGCCATGCAGGCGGCGAACGCGCCGACGCCGGGGACCAGCAGCCCGTCGGCGTTCATCGCCCGGTCGAAGTCACGGGTGATCTCCACATCGGCGCCGACGTGCGCCAGGGCACGCTCGGCGGAGCGGACGTTCCCGAAGCCGTAGTCGAAGACGACGACCTTCTTGCGGGATGCCGGGGCGGTCAATTCCATACCTCCAGCCGCAGTACGCCGGCGACCAGACACAGCGCCGAACCGAGGGACAGCAACACGATCAGGCCCTTGGGCAGCTGCTGCTTCCAGAACGAGTAGACACCGCCGAGAAGGAAGAGCCCGAGCAGGATGAAGACGGTGGAAAGGCCGTTCACTGCATCCTCCGGTTCTCCCCCAGACTCCGTCCGGGGGCACCCCCATCTCCGCCCGCGCGGCGCTGAGGTGCGGGCATCGTGGTCGTCTGCGGCCCGGCGGCCGCGCGTGCGTCGCTCACAGGGCTACAGGGCTCCCTTGGTGGAAGGGATGATCCCGGCCGCGCGGGGGTCGCGCTCGCTGGCGTAGCGCAGGGCGCGGGCCAGCGCCTTGAACTGGCACTCCACGATGTGGTGGGCGTTGCGGCCGTACGGGACGTGGATGTGCAGCGCTATCTGGGCCTGGGCGACGAACGACTCGAAGATGTGCCGGGTCATCGTGGTGTCGTAGGAGCCGATCATCGGCGCCATGTTCTCCGGCTCGGTGTGCACCAGGTAGGGGCGGCCGGAGAGGTCGACGGTCACCTGGGCGAGCGACTCGTCCAGCGGGACGGTGCAGTTGCCGAAGCGGTAGATCCCGGACTTGTCGCCGAGGGCCTGCTTGAAGGCGGCGCCCAGCGCGAGCGCGGTGTCCTCGATGGTGTGGTGGGTGTCGATGTGCAGGTCGCCGTCGGTCTTGACCTTCAGGTCGAACAGACCGTGCCGGCCGAGCTGGTCGAGCATGTGGTCGTAGAAGCCGACACCGGTCGAGACCTCCACCTCGCCCCTGCCGTCGAGGTCGATCTCGACGAGCACGGACGTTTCCTTGGTCGTGCGCTCCACGCGTCCTACGCGGGTCATCGCTTGCTCTCCTTCAGTACTGCGCGAACCGCGTCGAGGAACGCGTCGTTCTCGGCCGGGGTGCCGGCGGTGACCCGCAGCCAGCCCGGTACGCCGTTGTCACGGACCAGCACGCCGTGGTCGAGGATCGCCTGCCAGGTGGCGTGCGCATCGTCGAAGAGGCCGAACTGCACGAAGTTGGCGTCGGAGGCGACGACCTGGCAGCCGGTCGCCCGCAGCTCGGTGACCAGGCGGTCCCGCTCGGTCTTGAGCTGCTCGACGTACTTCAAAAGCGTGTCGGTGTGCTCCAGCGCGGCGAGCGCGGTGGCCTGGGTGACGGACGAGAGGTGATACGGGAGCCGGACCAGCTGCACCGCGTCGACCACGGCGGGGTCGGCGGCGAGGTAGCCCAGCCGCAGGCCGGCGGCACCGAAGGCCTTGGACATGGTGCGGGAGACGACCAGATTCGGCCGGCCCTCGATCAGCGGCAGCAGCGAGGGGTGGTGGCTGAACTCGCCGTAGGCCTCGTCGACCACGACCAGGGCGCCGGCACCGTCGGCACGGGCCGCCTGCGCCGCTTCGTACAGCGCGAGCACCGTCGCTTCGCCGACGGCGGTGCCGGTGGGGTTGTTCGGCGAGCAGATGAAGACCACGTCGGGCCGCTGCTCGGCGATGGTCCGCTTCGCCGCCTCGACGTCGATGGTGAAGTCGTCGTTGCGCGGGCCGGAGATCCAGCCGGTGCCCGTGCCGCGGGAGATCAGCCCGTGCATCGAGTACGAGGGCTCGAAGCCGATGGCGCTGCGGCCGGGTCCGCCGAAGGTCTGGAGCAGCTGCTGGATGACCTCGTTGGAGCCGTTGGCGGCCCAGACCTGGGTGGCGGCGACCTCGTGTCCTGCGGTGCGGGTGAGGTAGCGGGCCAGCTCGGTGCGCAGCTCGACCGCGTCCCGGTCGGGGTAGCGGTTGAGCTGCCGGGCGGCCTCGGTCACCCGCTCGGCGATCCGCCGGACCAGCGGCTCGGGCAGCGGGTAGGGGTTCTCGTTGGTGTTCAGGCGCACCGGGACGTCCAGCTGCGGTGCGCCGTAGGGGGACTTGCCGCGCAGCTCGTCCCGGATGGGGAGATCGTCAATACGGGTCACGTGCCTGCTCACTTGCTCTGCGGGACCTTCCATTCGAACCTGGCCTTCAGCGCGGCGCCGTGGGCCGGGAGGTCCTCGGCCTCGGCGAGGGTCACCACATGGTGGGCGACCTCCGCCAGTGCATCGCGGGAGTAGTCCACGACATGGATGCCGCGCAGGAAGGACTGCACGGAAAGGCCCGAGGAGTGGCAGGCGCAGCCGCCGGTGGGCAGGACGTGGTTGGAGCCGGCGCAGTAGTCGCCGAGGGACACCGGGGCGTAGGCGCCGACGAAGACCGCGCCGGCGTTGCGGACCCGGGCGGCGACGGCGGAGGCGTCGGCGGTCTGGATCTCGAGGTGTTCGGCGCCGTAGGCGTCCACGACCTTGAGGCCCTCGTCGATGCCGTCGACGAGAACGACGGCGGACTGCTGTCCGGCCAGCGCCTCGGTGATCCGCTCGATGTGCTTGGTGGCCGCCACCTGCCGCTTGAGCGCGTCCTCGACGGCGTCGGCGAGCTCGGTGGAGTCGGTGACCAGGACGGCGGCGGCGAGGGTGTCGTGCTCGGCCTGGCTGATCAGGTCGGCGGCGACGTGCTCGGGGTCGGCGGTGGCGTCCGCCAGCACCGCGATCTCGGTCGGTCCGGCCTCGGCGTCGATGCCGATACGGCCCTTGAGCAGGCGCTTGGCGGAGGCGACGTAGATGTTGCCGGGGCCCGTGACGAGGTTGACCGGCAGGCACTCCTCGGTGCCGTAGGCGAACATCGCGATGGCCTGGGCACCGCCGGCGGCGTAGACCTCGTCGACGCCGAGCAGGGCGCAGGCGGCGAGGATCGTCGGGTGCGGCCGGCCGCCGAACTCCTTCTGCGGCGGGGAGGTGACGGCGATGCCCGTGACACCGGCTTCCTGCGCCGGGACGACGTTCATGACGACGGAGGACGGGTAGACCGCCAGGCCGCCGGGGACATAGAGGCCCACCCGCTCGACGGGCACCCAGCGTTCGGTGACCGTGCCGCCGGGGACGACCTTGGTCGTGACGTCGGTGCGGCGCTGTTCGCGGTGGACGATCCGGGCGCGCCGGATGGACTCCTCCAGGGCGGCCCGGACGGCTGGGTCCAGCTCCGCGAGCGCGCTCTGCAAGGCCTCGGCGGGCACCCGTACGCGCTCGATCTCGACGCCGTCGAACCGCCGCGCGTAATCGATCAGCGCCGCGGTGCCGCGATGGCGTACGTCCTCGCAGATCGGCCGCACCTTCTCCAGGGCGGCTTCCACGTCGAACTCGGCACGGGGCAGCAGGTCGCGCAGGGCGCCGCCCTCGGGGAGGGCGTCACCGCGCAGATCGATTCGGGAGATCACCCTCCCAGTGTCTCAGACCCGCTCCTGGGCCCGAGCGGCCGTATCACTCAGTGATACACAGCGGCACACGCTCCGGACACGCCGTCACCAGGCCGCCGGAAGTTGACCGGAGTTGGCCCTGACCACGCGTGTTCAAGCAGTCACGGGGCGGGCAAGGGCCACGTGACGGCGTACGGGGACACCTGTGGGACGCATCACGACCCGTGCATGAAATGCGTCCGAACAGGTTGCGACACACCACGGGAGAGCAAGGGGGATCCACAGTGACCGAGCCCGGGGACGGCGACGCGCCCGCCGACCTTCAGCTGACATCGGCGGAATGGAGCATGTGGCAGGCCTTCCGCAACGGCAGCACCTGCGATCTGCACATCGGCGATCCGGCCCGCGACGATCCGCACGGGCAGCATCTGTGGGGCCCGGAGCGCCGGGTGCGGGCCCGGGTCGTGGCGCTGCTGCTGCTCGACGGGCCGCCCCCGCAGCCCGGCCGGGTCTCCGCGCTCAAGATCACCGGTGCGTACATCACGGACACTCTCGACGTTGCGGGCGGCACGATCAAGCCATTCGTCGAACTGCGGGACTGCCGCTTCGAGGCCGAGGTGGTGCTGCCGGAGAGCCGGTTCACCACGCTGCGGCTGGTGAACTGTGCGATACCCCGGGTGGAGGCGGCCCGGCTGCACACCGAGGGCGATCTCCATCTGCCGCGCTGTGTGGTGCACTCCGGCATCCGGCTCACCGACGCGCACATCGGCACGGACCTGATGCTCAATCAGACCGTGGTGCACAAGGACCGCCAAGGCCGGTCGATCATGGCGGACGGGATGACCGTCGCCCAGGATCTCCAGGCCGAGATGATGGAGTCCTACGGCGAGCTGTCGCTGCGCGGCGCCACCATCGGCGTGTCGCTGAGCCTGCGCGGCAGCCGGCTGAGCAATCCGTTCGGCCGCCGGGCGCTGAACGCCCCGCAGCTCACCGTCGAGCGCACCCTCTATCTGACCGCCGCGGGCCTGGCCAACTCCCCGTTCTCCAGCAGCGCCACTCCCCCGTACGGCGTCGCGCACACCCCCTCGCGCGGCACGCGTATGCAGCGCTTCGAGTGCGAGGGCGGGATGCGGCTCGACGACGGGCGGTTCGGCGACGCGGTCGACTTCGAGCACGCCCGGTTCATCATGGAGTCCGACCAGGAGCTGTCGCTGCGCCGTATCCAGACGCCCGAGCTGCGGTTCCTCGGCGAGCGGCCGCAGCGCGGCCGGGTGATCCTCTCCGGCGCCCGGGTCGTCAATCTCGTCGACAAGTCGGCGAGCTGGCCGGGGCTCGGCGGGCTGTGGATGGCCGGCTTCGCCTACGAGACGCTGATCCCGCGCGGCCACTTCCCGCTCTCGCTGCGGCTTCAGTGGGTGGCCGCGGCGACCCCCGAGTACGCGCCCGAGCCGTACGAGATGCTCGCCACCTCGCTGCGCACCACCGGTGAGGACTCCGATGCCCGCGAGGTGCTGCTGGCCAAGCAGCGGCGGCGGCGCGAGACACTGCCGCTGGCGGCCAAGGCCTGGGGATTCCTTCAGGACTGGACGGTGGCCTACGGCTACCGCCCGGGGCGGGCCGCGGTGTGGATGGGCATCCTGTGGGCGATCGGGACGATCTACTTCTCGGTGTCCCCGCCGCCGCCGCTGAAGCCGGGCGAGGCGCCGCCCTGGAATGCGTATCTCTACTCCCTGGACCTGCTGCTGCCGGTGATCGACCTCAATCAGGGCGCCGCCTGGAAGCCGGGCGGCGGTGCGCAGTGGGCGGCCGCCATCCTGATCCTGGCGGGCTGGGTGCTCGCCACGACGGTCGCGGCCGGCGCGTCCCGGCTGCTGCGACGGCAATAGCGGGGGTACGGGTGGTGGCCCCGGCCGCCACAGGCTCTAGGCTTACGGGCTGTGACCTCCGTGCGCCTACCGCTCTTCCCGCTGAACTCGGTGTTGTTCCCGGGACTCGTGCTCCCGCTGAACGTCTTCGAAGCGCGGTACCGGGCGATGATGCGCGATCTGAGCGCGGTGCCCGAGGACGACCGGCGCTTCGCGGTGATCGCGATCCGGGACGGCCGGGAGGTCGCCGCCACCGCACAGGGCATGCCGGACGCCACCCTGCCGGCCGCGGAAGGTCCCGCGGCGGGCTTCGGTGACGATCCGATGCGGGCGTTCCACGCCGTGGGCTGCATCGCCGACGCGGCGACCATCCGGGAGAAGTCCTCCGACGACGACACCGGCTACGAGGTCCTCGCCACCGGCACCACCCGCTTCCGGCTGCTGTCCGTGGACGCCTCGGGCCCGTATCTGACCGGCGAGCTCGAGGAGCTGGAGGACGGCGAGGGAGAGGGCGCGGGCGCGCTCGCCTCGGGCGTCGTCCGGGCCTTCCGTACGTACCAGAAGCGGCTGGCCTGGGCGAACGAGCGGACCCTGTCGAGCGGGCAGGACCTGCCGGCCGACCCTTCGGTGCTCTCGTACCTCGTCGCCGCGGCGGCCGTGCTGGACGTCCCCGCCAAGCAGCGGCTGCTGGAGGCGCCGGACACCGCGTCCCGGCTCGGGCAGGAGCTGAAACTGCTTCGCCAGGAATCGGCGCTGCTCGGTAAGCTCCCGTCGCTGCCGGCCGTGGATCTGACCCGGCAGCCGACCAGCCCCAACTGAACCGCCCGGCCCCCACGACCGGCCCCACTGACGCGAGGCACGAAGACGGTGGCGAAGAAGTCCAAGAAGTCCGGCGGCACCCCGGCGACGGTCGCCCTCACCGCGGCCGGCGTCCCCTTCACCACACACTCCTACGAGCACGACCCGGCCGCACCGTCGTACGGCGAGGAGGCCGCCGAGGCCCTCGGTGTCGCGCCGGACCAGGTGTTCAAGACACTGCTGGCGGACGTCGACGGCACCCTGACGGTCGCCGTCGTCCCGGTGTCGGGGTCCTTGGACCTCAAGGCGCTGGCGGCCGCGGTGGGCGGCAAGCGGGCCACGATGGCCGACCCGGCCGCGGCCGAGCGCAGCACGGGCTACGTCCGGGGCGGGATCTCGCCGCTGGGGCAGCGCAAGCGGCTGCGCACGGTCGTGGACGCCTCGGCCGAGGGCCGGCCGACGGTCTGTGTCTCGGCGGGGCGGCGGGGGCTGGAGGTCGAGCTGTCGCCGGAGGACCTGGTGGCCCTCACGGGCGCGCACCTCGCGCCGATCGCCCGCGGCTGAACGCACCGCGGGACGGCCGGTGGACCGGCCGCCCCGGAGATACACGCCGGTCAGTCCGTGGCGGGCGGCTGCTGGGCGTGGGGGTCGCCGGGCCAGTGCGGTGGCTCCGGCTCCGGGTCACGCGGCCCGAACAGCCCGGTCAGCGCCAGCTGGGTGAGCATCGCGGCGATCGGCCAGGCCAGCAGCGCGCCCTTGGCCTGGAGCCGCAGCGGGCCGTTGAAGGTCACACCGGGGCCGACCTGCTTGGCGTGCGCGGCCACGTCCGGCGTGGGGCCCAGCCACATACCCGTCACCCAGCCCAGCACCGCACCGAGCAGCCCGCCCACGACCAGCGCCACGACCAGCGGAATCCCGCCCCGGCGGCGGAAGAGGAAGACTGCGGCGGCGGTGAGCACACCGAATCCGAGGGACAGCAGGACGAAGGTGCCGTCCGCGCCGATCGCCTCCTCGCCCTCGGTGTTCTTGAGGTAGACGTTGCGGGTGTCCGAGATCAGCGGGGTATGCGGCGCGAGCCAGTTCCACAGCACGCCGAGCAGCACGCCGCTCACCGCGACCACGAGCGCGATCAGCGCGCCCTCGCGCAGCTCGCGGGCCAGCTCGGGGCCGCCGAGGCCGCCGAGGTCGGCGACGGGCGCGGCCTCGGGGTGCTGCGGCTCTTCGGGCGGTTGGTTGTCGGGTGGCGTCAGCGGTGCGATCACCCCGTCATCGTGCCAGGTGGGGCTGGTGTGACCCGAAGCAGGACGGCCGTTCGGTGTGGTGGAATCCGTCATCGGGTCGCCGCCCGGCGGTAGGCCCAGGTGGCGACCGCCAGCGAGAGCACTCCGACGGCCGCGCAGACGCCCAGGTCGGCGCCGACCGCGACCCAGTCGGGATGGGGGTCGAAGCTGCGCGCCAGTGCCTCCACCCCGTAGGTCGAGGGCAGCAGATCGCGGGCCCAGCCGATCACCGACGGCATCCGTTCGGCCGGCAGCACTCCCAGCAGCAGCGCCGCCGACATGCCCAACTGGCCGCAGAGCGTGGCGAGTTCGGGACGCGGGGCGAGCAGGCCAAGGGCCGCGCCGAGGCCGGCCAGCGCCGCCCCGGCGAGCGGGAGCACGGCGGCCAGCACCCACAGATGGGCCATCGGCAGCTGGAAGAGCACACAGCCGGTGACCGCGGTGACCACCGTCCCGGGCACGGTGAACGAGGCGTACGCGGCGGCCGCGCCGAGCACCACGGCGGCCGGCGGCACCGGCAGCGTCGCGTAGTGGTCGAGCCCGCCGCCGGCCCTCAGCTGTCCGAAGTACTGGGCGAGGAGATTGAGCGCCACGAAGGCGACGACCAGCACGCTGGAGCCGGACACCACGGAACGGGCCGCCTCGCCGCCGTCGACCACCCCGCGCAGCAGGACCATGATCCCGACGGACTGGAAGGTGGCGACGAACAGCAACGGGATCCGGGCGACCCGGGCCCGGGAGAGCTGGGCGCGGTAGACGGCGCCCAGGGCGGGCACCAGACGGGCGCGCGGCGCCAGCGGGGCGGCCTCCTCGGGCCCTGCCCCGGCGTCCGGGGCCACCCCGGCCACCGCCTGCGCGGGAACCACACTCACGCTGTCACCAAGCCTTCCTCGCTGCCCCCGTGGTCCTTCATACGTCCGCCGTACCGGCGCCCGTTCACGCCTTGACCAGTCCCTCCGACCGGCCGCCCAGGGCCAGGTACACATCCTCCAGGCTGGGCGTGGCCAGCGTGAAGTCGTCCAGGGCCGCGAAGGCGGGGCCCGCGGTGACCGCGGCGACCGCGGAGCGGGCCCGGTCGGCGGGGAGCCGGAGGGTCCAGCGGCGGCCGGAGGTGTGCGCGTCGGCTTCGAGGGCGGCGACCTCCGGCACCTCCAGCGGCGGGCGGTCGCGCCACACCAGCTCCAGCCGGACCTCCTCGCTCACCATTTCCTTCAGCCCGCCGGGCGTGTCGCAGGCGATGACCCGGCCCCGGTCGATGACCGCGACCCGGTCGAGCACGCTCTCGGCCTCCAGCACGTTATGCGTCACCAGCACCACCGTGGCGCCGCGCTCGGCCCGGCGCCGGTCCACCGCGGCCCACACGGCACGGCGCGCGACCGGGTCCATACCGGTGGTCGGCTCGTCCAGCACCAGCAGCGGCCGCTCGCCGATCAGCGCGGTGGCCAGACAGGCCAGCCGCCGCTGCCCGCCGGACAGCTTCTTCAGCGGCCGCCCCGTGATGTCCCCGAGCCCCAGCTCGCCGATCACCGCGTCCCGCTCGGCGCGCGCCTCGCGGGCACCGAGGCCGCGCAGCCGTCCGGTGGTCTCCACGGCCAGCGCGACCGTCATCTCGTCCAGGGCGGTGGACTCCTGGCCCAGGTAGCCGAGCAGCCGGGCGGCCCGCTCCGGGTGGCGCACCAGGTCGTGGCCGAGCACGCGGACGCTGCCGGAGTCCGGGCGCAGCAGTCCGGTCAGCTGGCGGACCAGCGTGGACTTGCCGGCGCCGTTGGGCCCGAGCAGCCCGAAGATCTCTCCGCGGTGCACATCCAGGGTGATGCCGTCGTTGGCGCGTACGGCGGCCGCCCGTGCCGCCCCGCGGCGCCCGCGCAGCGCGGGGTACGTCTTGACCAGGTCCTGTACGGCACACACCGGCACGCCGCGCTCCACCTGTTTTGCGCCCGTCCTCACGAGCTATGAGGGTACGCGTCCCCGGCCCGCCTCCGGGCCGCGGGGCACCGGCGGGCGGGACGGGGCGCGGGGCGGCCGGGCCGGTCAGTCCCCGGCCGGAGCGTGCTCGGCGGCCGTCCGCAGATCGACCTCGCGCCAGAAACCGGCCCGGATCGCGTAGCGGTCGTGCTCGTCGATCTGGTCGTCCTTGTGGGCGAGCAGCCCGAACCGGGCCGCGTAGCGCAGCAGTTCACCGTCGATGCGGTGCGGGATGCGGGGGTACTCCGTCGACAGCTGCTGGAGGTGCGCGGTGTCGGAGAGCCGGTCGGTCCAGCGGCGGGCGAAGACCTGGCCGACCTCGAAGGGGTCGCCGCTGACGGCGGTGATGTCCTCCTCGCGGTCCGCCCAGCGCTGCTCGGCGCTGGTGAGCTGGGCGAGGGTGGGCAGCGCCGCGGTCTCGGAGGGTTCGCCGACCGGGCCGCCGCGCTCGACCCAGCCCTTGTCGGACGACCAGCGCAGGGTGGCACCGGTCGCGGGCGCCTGCGGGGCGCCGCTGCCGGCGCCGCCAGGCCCCTGGCCCGCGACGTGCGCCCGGCCGAGACCGGCCAGGTCCTTGGGGGTGGGCACGACCTTGGAACCGGCGGCGCCGGGCTCGTCGCCGGCGGCCGGTGCGCCCTCGGTGCCGGCCGGCGGCCGGGAGACGCCGTTGGCGCCGTTGTGGTCATGGGTGTGCTCGGCGGCTTCCGGGCCGGATGCGGCGGCCGCCGCGGCGGCCGCGGCCGCGACGGCGGACTCCGGCAGCGGGGCGGAGAGGATCGCGGCGATCTCGGGGCGGGGTACGGGCGGCGGGGCGCAGGGACCGCCGAGTTCCTTGGCGCGTACCGCGCGGGTGATCCAGGTCCGGTCCAGCACCCGTCGCTCGTCGGCCTCGGCGACCAGGTCCTCGGACTGGTTGTAGTCGCCGTCCGCGGCCTGGACGGCCCACAGGTGGACGGCGACGCCGTGCTCCTTCGCCGACATCAGGCCGGGCAGCAGGTCGCCGTCGCCGGTGACCAGGACGATGTCGGAGCAGGCGCGGTTCCGTGCGAGCTCGGTCAGCTCGGCGTGCATCGCGGCGTCCACGCCCTTCTGTGCCCAGCGCCCGTCGCTGCGGGTCAGGGCGCCGAGCCGGACGGTGACGCGGGGCATCACACGCAGCCGCCGGTGTTCGGGTTGCGGGACGCGGTCGGGTGCGCCGTCGAACCAGTAGATCCGCAGCAGCGGGCGTTCGGTGTCCGCCTCGGCGCGCTGGCGCAGGCCCTGGATGAGGGCGGCGTGATCCACCGTGATCCGGGAACGGGCGGGCTCTCCGGCGAGCAGGCTCGCCGCGGCGCCGAGCAAATACCCGGCGTCCACCAGGACGACACAGCGATCCACGATCCACCCTCTTCCCTGAGGTGCTGATGTCCGGTCGCCCCCCGGCTCGGCCCGTGGCACGAGTTTTCTTCGGTTGTCCTTCGAGTCTGCCCGACCCTACGGGCGTTATCTGCCCGAACTCGATCATCGGCGTGGCGGATTCGGCGGGGATCTTGAGTACAGCGTGTGATCAACCATATAACGCAGGGTAATTGCCCGAAATGCAGGCGTCTGTCCGTCATGTAAGTCTGGTTCCGGCCCCGATCCCCATTCCCCCTCAGGAGGCACGATCATGGCCAAGGACAAGAAGCAGGACCGAAGTCAGCAGCAGAAGACGGCATCCGCGGCCGAGCGCGGCCAGCAGGAGGCCCAGAAGGCGAGCCTGGAGGCACAGTCCCAGTCGCGGTCGCAGGCGCAGGGCAGCCCGGCCGATGTTGCACGTAAGCACCAGCGGCGCTTCGGTCACAACTGATCCACGCCGTACAGAGGTTGAGGGGCGCGTCCGCTACGGGCGCGCCCCTCGGGGTTGGAACGGCCGGGGCCGGCGGATCAGCCCGCCAGGCAGGACGGGCCGAGCAGCACCTTCAGATCGCCGAACAGCGACGGGTCGGGCGTGACCCGGTGCCGGTCCAGCCGGAGCACGGTCGTCTTGCGCGCCCCTTGGAGCTTGATCCGCACCTCCGTGGAGCCGCGGTGGCTGCTGAGCACCTCACCGAGCTTCTCGACCATCGGCGGGGTGACCTTGACGGTCGGAATGGTGATCGTCACGGGGGCGTTGGTGCCGGCCTCCGAGAGGTCGGGGACCATCATCTCCATGGCGACCAGCCGCGGGATGTCCTCCCGCTTGTCGAGCCGGCCCTTGACGAACACCACGGTGTCCTCGACGAGTTGGGTGGACACCAGCTGGTAGGTCGCCGGGAAGAACATGCAGTCGATGGAGCCGGCCAGGTCCTCGACCGTGGCGATGGCCCAGGCGTTGCCCTGCTTGGTCATCTTGCGCTGGAGACCGGAGATGATGCCGCCGATGGTGACGATCGACCCGTCCGAGTAGTCGCCGCCGGTCAGCTGGGCGATGGCGGCGTCCGCCTTGTCGGACAGCACATGCTCCAGGCCGAAGAGCGGGTGGTCGGAGACGTAGAGACCGAGCATCTCGCGCTCCTGGGCGAGGAGGTAGGTCTTGTCCCACTCGATGTCCGAGAACTCCACGTCCAGCCCGAAGCCGGGGCCCTCGTCGGCGCTGGTGTCGCCCATGCCGCCGAAGAGGTCGAACTGCCCCTCGGCCTCCTTGCGCTTGACCTGGACGACGTTGTCGATCATCGGTTCGTAGTGGGCCGTCAGGCCCTTGCGGGTGTGGCCCATCTCGTCGAAGGCGCCGGCCTTGATCAGTGATTCGGTGGTGCGCTTGTTGCAGACGACCGCGTCGACCTTGTCGAGGTAGTCGGGGAAGGAGAGGTACTTCCCCTTCGCCTTGCGGCACCGGATGATCGAATCGACGACGTTCTGGCCGACGTTGCGGACCGCGGTGAGGCCGAAGAGGATCACATCGTCGCCCTGGGCGGCGAAGTTGGCCTCGGACTCGTTGACGTTCGGCGGCAGCACCTTGATGCCCATGCGCCGGCACTCGTTCAGGTAGACCGCCGACTTGTCCTTGTCGTCGCGCACCGAGGTCAGCAGCGCGGACATGTACTCGGCCGGGTAATTGGCCTTGAGGTAGGCGGTCCAGTAGGTGACCAGGCCGTACGCGGAGGAGTGCGCCTTGTTGAAGGCGTAGCCGGCGAACGGGACCAGGACGTCCCACAGCGCCTGGATGGCCTGGTCGGAGAAGCCGTTCTTCCGCGCGCCCTCCTGGAAGAGGACGAAGTTCTTCGCCAGCTCCTCGGGCTTCTTCTTGCCCATCACGCGGCGGAGGATGTCGGCCTCGCCGAGGGAGTACCCGGCGATGATCTGGGCGGCCTTCTGCACCTGCTCCTGGTAGACGATCAGGCCGTAGGTGAGGCCGAGGACCTCCTTGAGGGGCTCCTCCAGCTCCGGGTGGATCGGGGTGATCTCCTGGAGGCCGTTCTTGCGCAGCGCGTAGTTGGTGTGCGAGTCCATGCCCATCGGGCCCGGTCGGTACAGGGCCGAGACGGCGGAAATGTCCTCGAAGTTGTCGGGCTTCATCAGCCGCAGCAGCGAACGCATCGGGCCGCCGTCGAACTGGAAGACGCCGAGCGTGTCACCGCGGCAGAGCATCTCGTACGTCTTGGGGTCGTCCAGCGGCACGGAGAGCATCTCCAGCTCGACGCCCTTGTTCTTCTTCACCATCTTGACGGCGTCGTCCATGATGGTGAGGTTGCGCAGGCCCAGGAAGTCCATCTTCAGCAGGCCGAGCGACTCGCACTGGGGGTAGTCCCACTGCGTGATGGTGACGTTGTCGGTGTGCCTGACCCAGACCGGGGCGTGGTCGACGATGGGCTCGCTGGACATGATCACGCCGGCCGCGTGCACACCCATCTGCCGGACCAGGCCCTCGACGCCCTTGGCGGTGTCGATGACCTTCTTCACGTCCGGTTCGTTCTCGTACATCCCCCGGATCTCGCCGGCCTCGCTGTAGCGCGGGTGCTTGGGGTCGGTGATGCCGGAGAGGTCGATGCCCTTGCCGAGGACGTCGGCGGGCATGGCCTTGGTGAGGCGGTCACCCATCGCGTACGGGTAGCCCAGGACACGCGCGGAGTCCTTGATGGCGTTCTTCGCCTTGATCTTGCCGTACGTGCCGATCATGGCGACCTTGTCGGCGCCGTACTTCTCCGTGACATACCGGATCACTTCGACGCGCCTGCGCTCGTCGAAGTCGATGTCGACATCGGGCATGGAGACGCGCTCGGGGTTGAGGAACCGCTCGAAGATCAGCCCGTGCGTGATCGGGTCGAGGTCGGTGATGCCCATGGCGTACGCCACGATCGAACCGGCCGCGGAACCACGGCCGGGGCCGACCGCGATGCCGTTGTTCTTGGCCCACATGATGAAGTCGGCGACCACGAGGAAGTAGCCGGGGAACCCCATCTGGATGATGATGTCCATCTCGTACTCGGCCTGCTTCTGCCGGTCCTCGGGGACACCGCCCGGGTAGCGGCGCTGCATGCCGACCCGGACCTCCTCCTGGAACCAGGTGACCTCCGTGAAGCCCTCCGGGATGTCGAACTTCGGCATCAGGTCGCGCTTCTCGAACATCCCGTCGGTGTTGATCTGCTCGGCCACCAGGAAGGTGTTGGCGCAGCCCTCCTGCCAGGCGTCCGAGGAGTCGATGGCGTACATCTCGTCCGTGGACTTGAGGTAGTAGCCGGTGCCGTCGAAGCGGAAGCGGTCCGGGTCGGAGAGGTTCTTGCCGGTCTGGATGCACAGCAGCGCGTCGTGCGCCGTGGACTCGTGGGCGTAGGTGTAGTGCGAGTCGTTGGTGACCAGCGGCGGGATGCCGAGCTTCTTGCCGATCTCCAGCAGGCCGTCGCGGACCCGGCGCTCGATCTCGATGCCGTGGTCCATCAGCTCCAGGAAATACCGGTCCTTGCCGAAGATGTCCTGGTACTCGGACGCGGACTTCAGCGCCTCGTCGAACTGGCCGAGGCGCAGCCGGGTCTGGAGCTCACCGGAGGGGCAGCCGGTCGAGGCGATCAGACCCTCGGACCACTGGGAGATGGTCTCCTTGTCCATCCGCGGCCACTTCGTCAGCCAGCCCTCGGCATAGGCGTCCGAGGACAGCCGGAAGAGGTTGTGCAGACCGGTCTTGTTCGCCGCCCAGATCGTTTTGTGCGTATAACCACCGGAACCGGAGACGTCATCGCGCTTCTGGTGCGGCTGGCCCCACTGGACCTTGCGCTTGTTGCGCCGCGACTCCGGCGCCACATACGCCTCGATGCCGATGATCGGCGTCACCCCGGCCTTCTTCGCCGAGTGGAAGAAGTCGTACGCGCCGTGGAGGTTGCCGTGGTCGGACATGGCGATATGCGTCATGTCCATCTCGTTGCACGCCTTGAACATGTCCGACAGCCGCGCCGCACCGTCCAGCAGTGAGTACTGGGTGTGGACATGCAGGTGCGTGAAGGGGGGCCTGGACGAGGCTGCCACGGCGGAGGACCTCCAAGAGAACAAAGCGGCGCAAAGCGCCTCGGCGAGGGACGGTGACCGGCCGACGGATGGACGGCCGGCGACGGATGGGTGAGACGGTCTCGAAGTCTACGACTCCTGACTGACAATCGCCGGGCACCGACGAGTAGCCTCGCGCGTTGTCAGTGGCAGAACCGCGACGGGCTCCGCCACGGCTCTCCGTACCCCCTTCCGCACCTCAGGAGGCACCCAGCGATGCCGTCCCAGCACGCCCCGGCGCAGGACGCCGAGCAGCGCGGCGAGGAGATCCTCGCCGTTTTCGACACCGCCTTCGGGGAGCTGCTCGCCGCCGACCCCGCGGCCTTCCGTGTGAAGTTCCGGAAGATGGCCGCCTCCGCCTTCGCCTTCTACCGGGGCACGGCCTGTCTGTTCTACCGGGACCTGGAGGCCGAGCAGGAGGACGGCGGCAAGGACAGCGGCCCGTATCTGGACGAGCGGACCGGGCGGGTGTGGATCCACGGCGATCTGCACGCCGAGAACTTCGGCACGTACATGGACTCCACGGGCCGGCTGATCTTCAACGTCAACGACTTCGACGAGGCGTACGTCGGCCCGTTCACCTGGGACCTCAAGCGGTTCGCCGCCTCGGTCGCGCTGATCGGCTACGCCAAGGCGCTCAGCGACAAACAGATCACCGACCTGGTGCGCACCTACGCCGCCGCCTACCGGGAGCGCATCCACGCGCTGGCCTCCGGCTCGAAGAGCTCCGACCGGGACGAGCTGCCGCCCTTCACGCTCGACACCGCCGAGGGCCCGCTGCTGGGCGCGCTGCGTATGGCCCGCTCGCTGACCCGGTTCGGGCTGCTGGACTCGATGACGGAGATCCGCGACTTCGAGCGCCGCTTCGCGGCGGGCGGCGGCAGCGTCGAGCTGGACGCGGCGACCCGCTACAAGGTCCTCGCCGCCTTCGACGGCTATCTGGAGACACTGCCGGAGTCGAGCCTGGACCGCCCGGACTCCTACCGCGTCAAGGACGTGGTCGGCCGCCGCGGCATCGGCATCGGCTCGGCCGGCCTGCCGTCGTACAACATCCTTCTGGAGGGCAACAGCGACGCCCTGGAGAACGATGTCGTGATCTACATGAAGCAGGCGCAGACCCCGGCCGTCTCCCGGCACATCACCGACCCCGGGATCCGCGGCTACTTCCAGCACGAGGGCCACCGCACGGTGATCTCCCAGCGCGCCCTGCAGGACCACGCCGACCCGTGGCTGGGCTGGACCGAACTCGACGGCGCGGGCCAGCTGGTCGCCGAGATCTCGCCGTACGCGGTCGACCTGGACTGGTCGGACATCGACGACCCGGAGGAGATCGCCGCGGTGGTGGCCGACCTGGGCCGGGCCACCGCGACCATGCATGCCGCCGCCGACGACGAGAGCGGCCACTCGCTGGTGCCGTTCTCGACGGAGCGGGCCATCGACGCGGCCATCGCGGCCGACGAGGACGGCTTCGCGTCGCTGCTGGTGGACTTCGCGCACTCCTACGGCGCCCGCGCCCGCGCCGACCACCAGATCTTCGTGGACCTGTTCCGGAACGGGCGGATTTCAGGGCTACGGTGAGCCGCTCCGTCACTATGCGCCGCCAGGCAGCGTCGCCCGGACACGTTCGGTAGCCGCCGGTTACCTGCTGACCTGCACGGACTGCCACGTGGGACGGCACACCAGTGGCTCAGGACAGTGCAGCGCGGCCCCGCTCACCGCGCTGCACCTCACCTGCCCTCACCTTCGTCACCCGCCGGCGCATGGCTCGGCGCTCCTTGCGACGCCTCGCCGATCTCACCGGCACCGCCGGGTCATCACGGCAAGACCTCGGCACCCCCAGGACGCCGCTCCGAAGCGAACTCTCAGCAGCGGCAGCCCGTGTGCCATCAGGCGACTGGACAGCCGCACGGCGAACATTGCGGAAAACCGTCGGCTCAAACAGCGACAGGGCTCTATTGGCGAATCGATATCACGGATCGGCGATAGCCGCAATACCGAAAAAACACAGCTGCACCGTCACCGAACACGGCGGTCCTTTGAATGTATCTCAGGGGCACAACCATCACTCCAAATGGAACCGGATATTCCATTAAATCCTTCGCCAGCACCCGCAGAATGGGGTAGCATCCCCCCGTTCCGATAAGCGAAGGAATAGGGGAGGAAAGATGAAACTCAAGAAGGCACTTGTGTCGATTGCCGCCACCACAGCAGCACTGGGGGGCTTCACGATAGGCGGGGCAACGCCGGCCAGCGCCGCCGGCTACGGATGCGGGAGCGTCGGACACAACAACTCTGACGCCGTACATAAGGTCGTGGTAGGGGACATGCTCAATGGTCCGTCCGCGTCGTGCAGGCAGATCAGGTCTGTGGCACGCGGCACAACCTTTTATGCATGGTGCGGCGTCTACAACAAGCACGGAAACCTCTGGGTGTACGGGCGCACATCGGACGACTCCACGGGGTGGATTTACTCACAGGACTTGACCAAGGAGTCCGGGTCGGTCAAGATCTGCTAATTTCGGTCTCGCGTAACGGTTCGCCGGATATCTGGTCGCCCTTTTGCCTTGTTCCGGAGGAACTGCGACTGCTTCACTGAAGCGCCAGGTGGGTTTCGGTTTCCACGGCTCCCGAATTGGACTTCGGCTCGTCGAGGCGGAGTGGATACCGATCAGCCGAGGTTCGGGGAGTGCGTCGCCGCCCGATCGCAGATGTTGGTGACTTCCGCGTTGGAGTGCGGCTCCGGGTGGTCCTTCTGGTGCCACCTGGACCGCCGGCAGCAGGCAGCAGGCAGCAGGCTAAGGCCGGCTGCACGGGCATCGTGCTCGCGAAGCTGAACGTGGCCGGCGAACTGGACCGAACGCGCGCTGCATGGGCGGCTCCCTCAACTGTGCGAAAAAGGAGGGAGCCGCGACCGGTCCGTCGCCGGTCGGCCGAGGGAAGTCGGGCAGCAAACACCACCTGATCTGCGATGGCAACGGTGACCCAGCTCCATCTCATCACCACCGCAGCGAACATCGGCGACGTCACGCAGACCTCGCCCTGGTCTGCGGCAGTTGAAACGTCTCGCCGTGAGCTGGGGGCGACGCCTCAAACTCCACGACGCCTTCCTCTCGTGGGCCGCAGCCTCATCTGCCGGCGTCGCGTGAAGAAGACCAATTCATGATCCCGTTACGAGTTCATAGCCAGGCCGGCAACTTCAAGGCGGACTGGAAGATCTCCCGCCAGATACGCTTTTGCACGGCTTCCGCTCTGCTGTAGCAGGCCCGCAACCGGCTCCCCGCCGCTGTCCGGGCCACGATCAACCACCGCCGTCTACGGGTGGCGACCGCACGTCCAGCTCGTCGGGGCGTCCGCCGCCCCTTGCGGGCCTGGGCAGGGGCCTTGACAGGGAACTCAAAGGGACCCTTTAGGGGCCGCCTACAGGAACCCATGGCACACTCCTCCTCGATGGACATATCCGGGACCCAGCTCAGAGCCGTGCGCGCGGCGCTCTTCACGGCGCTCGTCGTGGCGCTCTCCGCCACGTCGCACGTACTGCTCTCCCGGGCCCCCTTGCCGCTGACCACGGTGGCGGCCATCACCACCGCCGTCTTCGTCATCGCGTACGCGCTGGCGGGGCGCGAGCGCGGCTTCGGGCGGATCGCCGCCCTGCTGATCCCGCTTGAGCTGGCCGCCGACACGGTGTTCACCGCCGGTCAGCACGTCTGTTACGGCGAGGCGGGCGGCCCGGTGGCGGGTCCGCTGCGCTCCGTCGGCTTCGGCGTGCTCTGCGGTGGGGCTCCCCTGGGGACACCGCTGGCCAGGATGACCGGCGACGAGCACGGTGGCGCGGCGGCGCTGCTCGCGGACGTCGACCCGGGCGCCGCCTGGCTACTGCTGGGGGCGCACGTCGGTGTGGGCCTGCTGGCGGCGGCCTGGCTGCGCCGCGGCGAGGCGGCGCTGGCGCAGCTGCTCGGCGCGGTGGCCGGCTGCGCCTTCCGTCCGTTGCTGGTCGCTGTCACGGTGACCGGCGCCCCGGCCGCCCCCCGCCGGCCCGCGCCCGCCTACGCCCGATCCGTCGGGCCCGCCCGCGCCGTCCCGCTGCTCGTGCACAGCGTCGTCCGCCGTGGACCGCCCTGCGCGCTCGCTGCCTGAGACCGGCCGCGCCCTGTGCGCGCCCCTCGGACAGCACCGCACCCAGGCATCCCCCGTCCACGGATCACACGGAGCACCACAGTCATGAGCAATCGCAACAGCCAGGCCAACAAGCAGGCAGCCCGTGAGCGGCTGCGCGCCGAGCGTGAGCGGCAGGCGAAGAAGGAGCGGCTGCGCCGGCAGCTGATCGTCGGCGGCGCGGTCGTCGGCGTGCTGGCGGTGGCCGGCGGCATCGGGTTCGCGGTCGCCAATGCGGGCGGCGGCAAGAGCAACGCCGCCGAGAGCGCGGGCGGCAGCCAGGCGTGGGCGAAGGCCGCGAAGGCCAAGCTCGTCAAGCCCGCCAACACCTCCGGCAGCAAGGGCACCACCATCGTCGTGGGCAAGCCGGACGCCAAGAACACCCTGGAGCTGTTCGAGGACCCGCGCTGCCCCGGCTGCGCCGCCTTCGAGCAGACCGCCGGCGCCACCGTCGAGAAGGACATCAAGGACGGCAAGTACAAGGCCTCGTACCACCTGGGCACGTTCCTCGACAACAACCTCCAGGGCACCGGCTCCAAGAACGCGCTGAGCGCGCTGGGCGCCTCCCTCAACGTCAGCCCGGACGCCTTCCTGAAGTACAAGTACGCGCTGTACTCGAAGGAGTTCCACCCGGACGAGACCGGTCCTGACAAGTTCGCCGACGACAGCTACCTCATCAAGGTCGCCGACACCATCCCGGCGCTCAAGGGCAACGCCGCCTTCCAGAAGGCCGTCAAGGACGGCACGTACGACCGGTGGGGGCTGGAGGTGTCCAAGGCCTTCGACTCCGTCAAGGACGTCAAGAGCACCCCGACGATCAAGCTCAACGGCACGGTGCTGGGCACGGACACCCCGCAGGGCAAGGCGGCACCGTCCAGCGTGGCCGCCTTCAACTCCCAGGTGGACAAGGCGCTGAAGAAGTGACGTAGCGGCCGGCTCCCCGGCCGGTCCGCCTCCGGTGTTTCTCGGCCGGCGTGCTCCGTGCACGTCGGCCGATGCCAAATCTTGACCCGGTGGTGCCGTGCACATGGCAGACTCCCGGCATGCAGGCGACGGGAGTACGCCCCCGGACCCGGCCGGCGGCCGCGCCGGGGGTCCAGCTCCGGGCGGTGCGGGCGGTGTTGTTCACCGTGCTGTGCACCACCCTGTCCGCGGCCTCCCATGTGCTGCTCTCCCACGCCCCGTTGCCGCCCGCGCCGGTCGTCGCGGTCTTCGCCGGTGTCTTCGCCGCGGCCTACGCACTGACCGGGCGGGAGCGTGGCTACGGCTCGGTCGCCGCGCTCCTGGTACCGCTGGAGCTGGCCGCCGACACCGTTTTCACCGTCGGACAGCACACCTGTTACGGGGCGGCCGGCGGCCCGGTCACCGGCCCGCTGCGCTCGGTCGGCGTCGATCTGCTGTGCCGGGGCGGCGAGTTGGGCACCCCGCTGGCCCGGATGGCCGCGCACCCGGGCTCGCCGCTGCCGCCGGCCGTTCCGGCGGCGGCCCCCTGGCTGCTGCTCGCCGCCCATGTCGTGGTCGGCCTGCTCGCCGCCGGCTGGCTGCACCGCGGCGATGCCGCCCTGGACGCCCTGCTGCGCGCCGCCGCGGCCGGCGCGTTCCGCCCCCTGCTCACCGCGGTCGCGGTGGCCGCCGCCGCACTCACCCCGCCCCGCCGGCGGATCCGCCCGCTGCACCCGACGGCGCCGGCCCGCCCGCTCCCCCTCCTCCTGCACTGCGTACTGCGCCGCGGCCCGCCCCGTCCGGCCGCCGCCTGACCAGCCCGCAGAAGCCAGCAACACCCTCGAGGGGACGGCACCACCCATGAGCAACCGCAACAACCAGGCCAACAAGACCGCGGCCCGCGAACGCATCCGGGCAGAGCGGGAACGCCAGAAGAAGAAGGAGAAGCTGCGCCGCCAACTGACCGCGGCGGGCGCGGTGATCGGCGTCCTGGCCCTGGCCGGCGGCATCGGCTACGCCGTGATGAAGGCCAACGAGCCCAAGGGCTGGGAGGCCGCCAAGGAAGCCAAGCTCGTCACGCCCGCGCACACCCAGGGCAAGAACGGCACCGAGATCCTCATAGGCGACAAGAACGCCAAGCAGACCCTGGAGGTCTTCGAGGACGTCCGCTGCCCGGCGTGTGCGGCCTTCGAGCAGAGCAGCGGCGAGGCCCTGCTCAAGGACATCGAGGACGGCCGCTACCGGGTCCGCTTCACGATGTACACCTTCATCGACGGCGTGGGCGGCGGCGAGGGCTCGAAGAACGCGCTGAGCGCGCTCGGCGCGGCGCTGAACGTCAGTCCGGAAGCCTTCTTGAAGTACAAGGCGGCGCTGTACTCGGCCAAGCACCACCCCGACGAGCGCGAGGACGTCTACGGCAAGGACTCCGAACTCCTCAAGGTCGCCGCCGACGTGCCGGAGCTGAAGAACGACAAGGCGTTCGCCACGGCGGTCAAGAAGGGCACCTACGACCGCTGGGCGATGGACATGACCGCGCTCTTCGGCCGTAAGGGCATCAAGCGCACGCCCAGCTTCATGCACGGCGACAAGGCGCTGGTGATGCCCCAGGTGCCGCAGCAGCAGATGACGCAGGCGCAGTACAACCAGCTCGCGCAGGCCAACTTCAAGAAGATGATCGACAAGGAGTTCGGCCCGGCGAAGGGCTCCGCGGACCAGGGCAAGGACGGCAGCAAGGGCGAAGGCGGCGGGAAGGGCATCCGCGAGGGCGAAAAGGACCCCACGGGCGCGAACTGAGTGCCTTTCGGACAACGGGCGGGCGAATTCTCGGGTTTTCGGGATTCGCCCTCCCGGGTTCGATTACCGGCCAGTAAGGTGATCGGCCGTGACCGATCATGACCAGATCTCGCGCCGCACTGCCGTCACGGCCGTAGCCGCCACCGCCGCTCTTCTGCCGTTCGCCGGCGCCGCCACCGCGCACGCCCAAGAGGCCGCGGCCCAGGGCTCGTTCTTCCAGCACGGGATCGCCTCCGGTGACCCGCTCCCCGACGGCGTCCTGCTGTGGACCCGGGTCACGCCGACCGAGGCGGCGACCCCGGGCTCCGGCCAGGGGCCGGCCACCAAGGTGAGCTGGCAGGTGGCGAGCGACAAGGGCTTCACGTCCGTCGTCGCACGGGGGACCCTGACCACCTCCGCCGCCGCCGACCACACCGTCAAGGCGGACGTCCGCGGCCTGCACCCGGCCACCCACTACTACTACCGCTTCACCGTGGACGGGCAGCACTCCCCCGTCGGCCGGACCCGCACCGCCCCCGCCCACGACATCGCGGCCGGCAATGTCCGTTTCGGCGTGGTCTCCTGCGCCAACTGGGAGTCCGGCTACTTCTCTCCCTACCGTCATCTGGCCGCCCGCACCGAGCTGGACGCGGTGCTGCATGTCGGCGACTACCTCTACGAGTACAAGTCCGGCGAATACCCGGAGTTCAAGTACGTCGTCCGCCCGCACACCCCCGCCCACGAGCTGCTGACGCTCGCCGACTACCGCATGCGGCACGGCGCCCACAAGACCGACCCGGACGCGATGGCCATGCACGCCATGCACCCGGTCATCGCCATCTGGGACGACCACGAGTTCGCCGACAACGCCTGGAAGGGCGGCGCGGTGAACCACACCGCGGACACCGAGGGCCCCTGGTCCGCGCGGATGGCCGCCGCGAAGCAGGCCTACTTCGAGTGGATGCCGGTGCGCCCCTCGATCGCCGGCACCACCTACCGCAGGCTGCGCTTCGGCACCCTCGCCGACCTGCATCTGCTGGATCTGCGGTCGTTCCGCGACGCACAGGCCAAGCCGGGCAGCGGGGACGTCGACGACCCGGGCCGCACGATCACCGGGCGGGCCCAGCTGGACTGGCTCAAGTCCGGACTCGAACGCTCGGACACCGCCTGGCGGCTGGTCGGCACCTCGGTGATGATCTCGCAGGTCGCCTTCGGCGCCGTCCCCGCGAAGCTGCTCGGACCGCTCGCCGAGATCCTCGGGATACCCAAGGAGGGCCTGGCGATCAACACCGACCAGTGGGACGGCTACACCGACGACCGGCGCGAGCTGCTCGGCCACCTCAGCGACCGCGGTATCGACAACACCGTGTTCCTGACCGGCGACATCCACATGGCCTGGGCCAACGAGGTGCCGCTCCAGGCCGCGACCTACCCCGCCGACCGCGCGGTGGCGACGGAGTTCGTGGTCACCTCCGTCACCTCCGACAACGTGGACGACTTCCTGCACGTCGCCCCGCACACGGTCTCGATGGCCGGGGTCGCCGCCATCAAGGCCGCCAACCGGCACGTGAAGTGGCTGGACATGGACTCGCACGGCTACGGGGTGCTGGACGTCACCGCCGAGCGGACGCAGATGGACTATTTCGCCATCTCCGACAAAACCGACCCGCAGGCCACCAGCACCCTGCTGCGCTCGTACCTGACCCGGACCGGCAGCCAGCAGGTGGAGCGGGCGGACCAGCCGCTCATCTAGGGCATGCCGGCCGGGGCCCGGCCTGCTTTCACAGCTCGGCGAGGAAGCCCAGGGCCACCTTCCAGGCGCTCTCCGCCGCCTCCACGTCGTAGTCGGGGAGATCGGGATCGGTGAAGAGGTGGCCGGCGCCGGCGTAGCGGAAGACCTCTACGTCCGCGCCGGCCCGGCGCATCTGGAGATACCAGGCGTTCAGCCAGTCGTGCGGCTCGTACGGGTCCGGGTCGGCGACATGCAGCTGCACCGGCAGGTCGTCGGCGACGGTACCGTCCGCGATGTCCGAGGTGCCGTGCAGCAGAAGCAGCCCGCGGGTCCGCTCGTCGCCCAGCGCGAGGTTCTGGGCGACCGAGCCGCCGAAGGAGAAGCCGGCGTAGACCAGTCCGCGGTCGGAGTAGGGCGCCACGGCCGTGATGGCGCGCTTGAGCAGCTCCTCCTTGCCGATCTCGTCCTTGATGAGAATGCCGTCCGGGACCGAGTCGGCGGTCCGGCCGTCGAACAGATCGGGGACGATCACCTCATGCCCCGCGGCGCGCAGCCGGTCCGCCGCCGCGTGCACCGCGGGACGCAGCCCGCACACCGAATGAATCAGGACAATCGTCGAAAGTCCGCTGGTCGAGGACTCGGTGGAGGCCGGCACTGACATCACTTCCCTGGGGTTGGATCGATCTCCCCCCCATCGTGCCAGTTACGGTCACGGGGACCGGGTACCAGCACACCACAGCCCCTCGCACCCCATGGAGGAGGAGTCTCGTGTCATTGGAGGACGTCCTGCGTCCGGTCGTCGTCATCGGCGGCGCGGTCCTGCTCACGCTCATCCTGGTCTGGCTCACCGACCGGGCACTGCGCCGGATCGATGCCGCCCATCCGGAGACACCCCTGTGGGGGCTGCTGCGCCGCTGCCGGATACCGCTGCAAGTGGCGCTCTGCGCGGCCCTCTTGCGCGGCTCGTTCGGGCAGGCGGGGCTCAAGTCCGCCGACAAACACGCGGCGGGCATCGGCCAGGCGCTGACCCTGGTCCTGATCGCGGCCGCCGCCTGGCTGGTCATCCGGGCCGCGGCGGCGATCGTCGAGTCGTCGTACTCGCGCTATGCGGCGAGCGGCCGGGACGCGGCGCGGGTGCGGCGGGTACGGACCCAGGTGACGCTGATCCAGCGGGTGGTGACGGCCGTGGTGATCGTCGTCGCGGCCGCCTCGATGCTGCTGACGTTCCCGGAGATGCGGGCGGTCGGCACGTCCATGCTGGCGTCGGCCGGACTGCTGGGCATCGTCGCCGGTATCGCCGCCCAGTCCACGCTCGGCAACCTCTTCGCGGGGCTCCAGATCGCGTTCGGCGACATGGTGCGGATCGGGGACACCGTCGTCGTGGACGGCGAGTGGGGCACTGTCGAGGAGATCACGCTGACCTTCCTGACCGTACGGACCTGGGACGAGCGCCGGATCACCATGCCGGTGTCGTACTTCACCGGCAAGCCGTTCGAGAACTGGTCGCGCGGCGGTGCCCAGATGACCGGCACGGTGTTCTTCCACCTCGACCACGGCGCGCCGGTCGAGAAGATGCGCCAGCGGCTGCTGGAAATCCTCCAGGAGTGCCCCGAGTGGGACGGCAGGTCCTGGAGCCTGGTGGTCACCGACACCACACCGTCCACGATCGTGGTGCGTGCGCTGGCCACCGCCCGGGACGCGGACACCCTCTGGACGGTGCGCTGCGAGGTCCGTGAGCGGATGCTGGAGTGGCTGCAGGCCGAGCACGCCTACGCGCTGCCGCGGATCAGCACCTCGCCGGCGCCCACGGGCACCCCCCTGCCCGACCGGGGCCGGGAGCCGGGCCCGGAGGCCGCGCGGGGCTGAGCCCCACCGGCCCCACCGGCTCCACCACCCCCACCGGCCCCGCTCTCCCGCAACGTCCTCACGGCGCGCCCCGCAGGCTGCGCATGTCCAGATGCCGCAGCACCCGGTCGACGATCTCCGGGTCGGCGCCCGGTTCACTGCGCGCCGCCAGTACCTCGTGCCGGGCGGCCGAGAGCATCTCCCCCTGGATGCGCTGCACCTTCTTCAACCGGGTGATGCGCTTCTCGAAGAGCTCGCGCCGCTCGTCGTCGACGATGTCCGGCGCGATACGGGCCCCGATGTCGTGCGCACGGCGCGCCAGCTGGTCGGTGACCTCGTCAGGCAGCTCCTCGACCTCCAGGATCTCCTTCAGCCGCCGCTTGGACGCCTTGATCACCCGGATCGCCAGCTCCCGCTCCAGCGCGTCGACGACATCGGTGTCGGCCCGTACCCGCAGCCTGCGCACCAGCCAGGGCAGGGTGAGGCCCTGGATGAGGAGGGTGCTCAGCACCACCGCGAAGGCGATGAAGAGGATCTCGTCGCGGACCGGGAACTCACCGCCGCCGTCGATGCTGTACGGGATGGCCAGCGCCAGCGCCACCGAGGCCACCCCGCGCATCCCCGACCACCACATGATGAGCGTCTCCCGCCAGCTCATCGGGATCTCCTCGTCGTAGTCGCGGCGCTTGTGCATCCGCTTGGCCAGCCAGGCGGCGGGCAGCAGCCACAGCAGCCGGACGCCGACGACCACCCCGACGACGGCGGCGCCGGCCCCGAGCAACTGGCCCCAACGGTGGGAGGCCGCCCCGAAGATGTTGTGCAGCTCCAGGCCGATCAGCCCGAAGGCGACCCCGGTGACGAGGGTGTCGACGACCTCCCAGAAGGTGTAGCCGGCCAGCCGGCCCATCACATCGTCCGGGTCGACCGCGTACTCGGCCAGGAAAAGCGCGCAGGTCAGCACCGCGAGCACCCCGGAGCCCCGGAACTCCTCGGCCAGGACGTACGCGACGAACGGCACCAGCAGCGTCAGACCGATCTGGAGCGTCGGGTCGCCGAGCAGCCCCATCAGCTTGTTGGTGAGCCAGCCGAGCCCCAGGCCGACCGCTATGGCGACGACCGCGGAGAGCACCAGCGAGCCGACCGCGGCGGGCACCGAGAAGGTTCCGGTGACCGCCGCGGTGAGCGCGACGTGGTAGAGCACGATGGCGGTGACATCGTTGAACAGCCCCTCGCCCTCCAGGATCGAGACCATCCGGCGGGGCAGCCCGAGCTTGCCGGCGACGGCGGTCGCGGCCACCGGGTCGGGCGGGGCGACCAGCGCACCGAGCACCACCGCGGCGGCCACCGGCATACCGGGCACCACCGCCTGGGCGACGGCGGCGACCGCGGCGGTGGTGGCGAAGACCAGTGCCACCGCGAGCAGGAAGATCGGCCGGAGGTTGGCGGTGAACTGCCGCCAGGAGGTGCGCTGCACGGCCGCGTAGAGCAGCGGCGGCAGCACCACCGGCAGGATGAACTCGGGCGGTACCTCGACGTTGGGCACGAACGGCAGCAGCGCCAGGACGCCACCGACCAGGGTCATCAGCACCGGTGAAGGGAGTCCCAGCCGGTCGCCGACCGGAACCATGACCACGGCTCCGAGCAGGAGGACGAACATCAGAGCCAGCTGGTCCACGGTGGCTACGCTCCGGGGTCGGAATCGATCACTTGCCGACCCCAGCGTGCCACGGCACCCGCGGTTGCCCGCCGTGTCGGCTCCCGCAGGATGCCCGTCGCGTCAGTTGCTCTCGTCCCGGACGGTGTCCAGGGCCTTCTGGAGATCGTCCGGGTAGGCGCTCTCGAACTCGACCCAGCGGCCGTCGGAGGGGTGCTCGAAGCCCAGCCGCATGGCGTGCAGCCACTGCCGGGTGAGGCCGAGGCGCTTGCCGAGGGTGGGGTCGGCGCCGTAGGTCAGGTCGCCGACGCAGGGGTGGCGGTGCGCGGCCATGTGCACCCGGATCTGGTGGGTGCGGCCGGTCTCCAGCTTGATGTCGAGCAGGCTGGCCGCGCGGAACGCCTCGATGAGGTCGTAGTGCGTGACGGACGCCTTGCCCTCGGCCGTCACCGCCCACTTGTAGTCGTGCTGCGGGTGCCGGCCGATGGGGGCGTCGATAGTGCCGCTCATCGGGTCCGGGTGGCCCTGGACCAGGGCGTGGTAGCGCTTGTCGACCGTGCGCTCGCGGAACTGCTGCTTGAGCAGGGTGTAGGCGCGCTCGGACTTGGCGACCACCATCAGGCCCGAGGTGCCGACGTCGAGGCGGTGCACGATGCCCTGGCGCTCGGCGGCACCGGAGGTGGAGATGCGGTAACCGGCCGCGGCCAGGCCACCGATGACGGTCGTTCCCGTCCAGCCGGGGCTGGGGTGCGCGGCGACGCCGACCGGCTTGACGATCACGACGATGTCGTCGTCGTCATGCACGATCTCCATGCCCTCGACGGGCTCCGCGATGATCTCCACGGGCGGCGCGGCCTGGGGCATCTCGACTTCCAGCCAGGCGCCGCCGCTCACCCGCTCGGACTTCATCACCTCGGAACCGTCGACCCGGACCTTGCCGGCGGCGGCGAGTTCGGCCGCCTTCGTACGGGAGAAGCCGAACATCCGGGCCAGCGCAGCGTCGACGCGCTCGCCCTCCAGGCCGTCCGGTACGGGCAGGGTGCGGATCTCGGGAATGGTGCTCACCCCACGAGTATGGCAGTCCCACCGCGGTGCCCTGCCCGGCGGCCGGGACCCGGACGGCCCAGGCCCTTCCGGGCCCCGGTCAGTCCTTGTGGACGGTCCCGTCGGGGTCCAGTCCGCGGAAGGAAAGGATCACGATGAGGATGCCGCCGCAGACGATCCCGGAGTCCGCGAGGTTGAAGACCGCGAAGTGCGCCGGGGCGATGAAGTCGACCACCGCGCCCTCGAAGACCCCCGGCGAGCGGAACAGCCGGTCGGTGAGGTTGCCGAAGGCGCCGCCGAGCAGCAGCCCCAGCGCGATCGCCCAGGGCAGGCTGTAGAGCTTGCGGGCGATCCGGACGATCACCAGGATCACGACCGCCGCGATGATGGTGAGGAAGATCGTCAGCGCCTCGCCCATGCTGAACGCGGCCCCGCGGTTACGGATGACGGTGAACTGGAGCAGCGTCCCGATGACCTCGATGGGCTCGTGGTGCTCCAGCTTCGCGACCACCAGCAGCTTGCTGCCCAGGTCGAGCAGGTAGACGACGAGCGCGACCAGCAGCAGCGCGCCGATCCGCCGCTTGCCGCGGCCGCCCGGTTCCGGCTCCACCGGACCTCCCCCCTCGGAGCCCGTCGTGGGATCCGCTCCGGTACCCGGCTCGGGTTCCGGCGTACCGGTGATGCGTTCCGCCTCTGCCACGTGTGAGTCCCTCAGCCCGTTGTGTACACGGCCGGGCCGTGCCCGGCTGAACCACGAGAGTACGGCACACGCGTACGGACGCGGGCGGTACGGGTGCGGCCCGCGACAGGGCCTGTCTTCAAAGTCCCGTCGTTCGCCCGCAGGGCGGGCCTCGCGGCGTCTGGTGCGTGCGATCGCAAGGCTGAGGGTCGTCCCGGTACTGGGTGTACCGGGATGATCCCGACAACGCGGATGGGGGTCCCCCCGCGCCGTTCAGGCGCGGGGGAGTGCGTGCCAGGCGTCGCGAGGCAGGCGGGACTTTGAAGACAGGCCCTGGTACCGGCCGCCTCAGCGGCGCTCCTGTTTCTGCTTGCACTCCACGCACAGCGTCGCGCGCGGGAAGGCCTGCATCCGCGCCTTGCCGATGGGGTTGCCGCAGTTCTCGCACAGCCCGTAGGTGCCCGCGTCCAGCCGGCCGAGGGCGCGCTCGGTCTGGTGGAGCATCTCGCGGGCGTTGGAGGCGAGCGACAGCTCGTGTTCGCGGGTGATGTTCTTGGTGCCGGTGTCGGCCTCGTCGTCGCCCGCTCCGTCGCCGGAGTCGCGCATCAGCCCGGCGATGGCGTCCTCGGCCGAGACGATCTCCAGCCGCAGCCGGGCCGTCTCCTCCATCAGTTCGGTCCGCGCCGCGGCGACCTCCCCGGGCGTCCAGGGGTCCTCGCCCGGCCGTACGGCGAGCTCTCCCGGCGCCGCGGCCACCCGGGCCATGGGCAACGCGGAGTCGTCGCCGTGTGCCTTGGCCGTTGCGGCCGCAGTCTTTTTCGCCGCCACCGTCTTGGCTCCCGTCTTCTTCGCGGGCACCGCGGCCGTCGTGGCCGGAGCCTTCTTCGCGGTCTTCTTCGCGGTCTTCTTCGCGGTCTTCTTCCCGGTCTTCTTCGCGGTCTTCTTCGCGGCCGCCTTCTTCGGAGCCGCCTTTTTCGCCGTGGTCTTCACCGGCGTGGTCGTGCCGGCCGCCGTCTTCTTGGCCGCGGCCTTCTTCGGAGCCGCCTTCTTCGATGCAGGCTTCTTCGCGACGGCCTCGTCGGCAGGCGTCGTGCTCTTCTCCGCGGCGGTCTTTTTCGCCACCATGGCCGCGACCCCTTCACCTATGTGACTTTGTTCGCGAATCGTGACGGGAACGATAAATCGCCACACGCCACGCGGCAACGGGACGCACCGCCCTCCCGGCCCCACCACCCGGCCCGGGACGCCCGGTCTGTCTCGGTTGTGCCCCGCTCCCCGGCCGGTAATCCGCCGGTCGGCACGGCACCCGCCCGCTCGCCATTCGGGTCACGGCGCGCGCCCCGACGCGGCGCGGCGAGGGGCCGGGACGTGGCACGGCGAGGGCCGGAACACGGCGCGGCGGGAGAGCGGGGCACCCCCGTACGGCGCCGGTGGCGCGGCCCGCCCCCCGGCTGCCGTAAATCCGGTCGGCCGGTGTCGGCTCGGCCCCGTACACTGGGCCGAGCGAGAGGCATTGACGGGACGAGTAGCGCCGTACGCAGCCAGCAGCGACCCGGGGACGGTGGAAGCCCGGGGGCGTGCACGACGCGAAGATCACCCCGGAGCCGCCGGAAGAAAGCTTTGGACAGTGGGCTCCGCCCACGGGCCTCGGGCCGCCCAAGGCGAGTAGAACCGGCAGCGCGACCCCAATGAGGGGGCGGTGCAGTGGCACCGCCAAGGAGGGTGGTACCGCGGGAGCCCAGCTCTCGTCCCTCCGGACGGAGAACGCAGCAGGTGTCCGCCGGAGGAAGCCCCCGATGAGTCCGCAGCCCCAGTACCGCCAGGTACCCGCCCAGGTAGACCTCCCCGCCCTCGAGCATGCCGTGCTCGAGTTCTGGCAGGAACAGAAGATCTTCGCCCGCACCCTCCAGCAGTCCGAGGGGCGGCCCGAGTGGGTCTTCTACGAGGGCCCCCCGACCGCCAACGGCATGCCCGGCGCGCACCACATCGAGGCGCGCGTCTTCAAGGACGTCTTCCCCCGGTTCCGCACGATGCAGGGCTACCACGTCGACCGCAAGGCCGGCTGGGACTGCCACGGCCTCCCGGTCGAGCTGGCCGTGGAGAAGGAGCTGGGCTTCAACGGCAAGAAGGACATCGAGGCGTACGGCATCGCCGAGTTCAACGCCAAGTGCCGCGAGTCGGTGACCCGCCACACCGACGCCTTCGCCGAGCTCACGACCCGTATGGGCTACTGGACCGATCTGGACGCCCCGTACCGCACGATGGACCCCGACTACATCGAGTCGGTGTGGTGGTCGCTGAAGGAGATCTTCAACAAGGGCCTGCTGGTCCAGGACCACCGCGTCGCCCCCTGGTGCCCGCGCTGCGGCACCGGCCTGTCGGACCACGAGCTGGCCCAGGGCTACGAGAACGTCGTCGACCCCTCGGTCTTCGTCCGCCTCCCGCTGACGTCCGGCCCGCTGGCCGGCCGGGCCTCGCTGCTGATCTGGACGACCACCCCCTGGACCCTGGTCTCCAACACCGCCGTCGCCGCGCACCCCGACGTCACCTATGTCGTCGCCACCGACGGCAGCGAGCAGCTGGTCGTCGCCGAGCCGCTGCTGGAGAAGGCCCTCGGCGAGGGCTGGAGCGCCACCGGCGAGTCCTTCACCGGCCGCGAGATGGAGCGCTGGGCCTATCAGCGCCCGTTCTCCCTCGTGGAGCTGGAGGGCGCCAACATCGTCGTCAACGCCGAGTACGTCACCACCGACGACGGCACCGGCCTCGTCCACCAGGCCCCGGCCTTCGGTGAGGACGACCTCAGGACCTGCAAGGCGTACGACCTGCCGGTGATCAACCCGGTCCGCGCGGACGGCACCTTCGAGGAAGAACTCGCCCTGGTCGGCGGTCAGTTCTTCAAGAAGGCCGACGAGGCGCTGGTCGCCGACCTCGACGCCCGCGGTCTGCTCTTCCGCCACCTCGCGTACGAGCACAGCTACCCGCACTGCTGGCGCTGCCACACCGCGCTGCTCTACTACGCACAGCCCTCGTGGTACATCCGCACCACCGCCGTCAAGGACGCCCTGCTGCGGGAGAACGAGAGCACCAACTGGTTCCCCGAGTCGGTCAAGCACGGCCGCTTCGGCGACTGGCTCAACAACAACATCGACTGGGCGCTGTCCCGCAACCGCTACTGGGGCACCCCGCTGCCCATCTGGCGCTGCGAGGAGAACCACCTCACCTGCGTCGGCTCGCTCACCGAGCTGACCGAGCTGACCGGCACCGACCAGTCCGGCCTGGACCCGCACCGCCCGTTCATCGACGAGATCACCTTCGCCTGCCCGACGTGCCAGGGCACCGCGACCCGCGTCCCGGAGGTCATCGACGCCTGGTACGACTCGGGCTCGATGCCGTTCGCTCAGTGGGGCTACCCCTACCGCAACAAGGAGCTGTTCGAGAAGCGCTATCCGGCGCAGTTCATCTCCGAGGCCATCGACCAGACCCGTGGCTGGTTCTACACGCTGATGGCCGTCGGCACGCTCGTCTTCGACAAGTCCTCGTACGAAAACGTGGTCTGCCTCGGTCACATCCTCGCCGAGGACGGCCGGAAGATGTCCAAACACCTGGGCAACATCCTCCAGCCGATCCCGTTGATGGACCAGCACGGCGCCGACGCGGTCCGCTGGTTCATGGCCGCCGGCGGCTCGCCGTGGGCCGCCCGCCGGGTGGGCCACAGCACCATCCAGGAAGTCGTCCGCAAGACGCTGCTGACGTACTGGAACACCGTCGCCTTCCAGGCGCTGTACGCCCGTACGTCCGGCTGGGCGCCCTCCGCGGCCGACCCGGCCCCGGCCGGCCGCCCGCTGCTGGACCGCTGGCTGCTCGGCGAGCTGAACACCCTGGTCGAGCAGGTCACCGAGTCGCTGGAGTCCTTCGACACCCAGCGCGCCGGCAAGCTCCTCTCCTCCTTCGTCGACGACCTCTCCAACTGGTACGTCCGCCGCTCCCGCCGCCGCTTCTGGCAGGGCGACGCGGCCGCGCTCCGCACGCTCCACGAGGTCATCGAGACCGTCACCCGCCTCATGGCGCCCCTCACCCCGTTCATCACCGAGCGGGTCTGGCAGGACCTGGTCGTCCCGGTCACCCCGGAGGCGCCGGCGTCGGTGCACCTCACCAGCTGGCCGGTCGCCGACCGCGCGCTCATCGACCCGGCGCTGTCCGGCCAGATGCAGCTGGTGCGCCGGCTGGTCGAGCTGGGCCGCGCCACCCGCGCCGAGTCGGGGGTGAAGACCCGCCAGCCGCTGTCCCGCGCACTGGTCGCGGCCCATGGCTTCGCGGGCCTGTCCGAGGACCTGCGGGCCCAGATCGCCGAGGAGCTCAACGTCAGCTCGCTGGCCTCGCTCTCGGAGGTGGGCGGCTCCCTGGTCGACACCACCGCCAAGGCGAACTTCCGAGCGCTGGGCAAGCGGTTCGGCAAGGGCGTCCAGGCGGTCGCCAAGGCCGTCGCCGCCGCGGACGCCGCGGCCCTCTCCCTCGCCCTGCGCGAGGGCACGGCGAGCGTCGAGGTCGACGGGGAGACCGTCTCGCTCGCCCCCGACGAGGTCATCATCACCGAGACCCCGCGCGAGGGCTGGTCGGTGGCCTCCGACTCCGGTGCCACGGTCGCCCTCGACCTGGAGATCACCCCGGAGCTGCGCCGGGCGGGCCTGGCCCGCGACGCGATCCGGCTGATCCAGGAGGCCCGTAAGAACAGCGGCCTGGACGTCGCCGACCGGATCGCGCTGCGCTGGCAGTCCACCGACGAGGAGGTGCGCACGGCGCTGACCGACCACGCCGGCCTGATCTCCGACGAGGTGCTCGCCGAGGAATTCACCCCCGGCGAGGCGGACGGGTCCTACGGCACGGCGTTCACCGACGAGAGCCTGGCCCTGACGTTCCAGCTGCGCAAGGCGTAACCGCCCCCGCGGTCACCACGGCGTACGGAGCCCCCCGGCGCAGCCCGCGCCGGGGGGCTCCGTCGTTTCCGCGGAGGTACCCGGACGGGGCGCACAAGTACACACAAAAGGGCCGGGCCCCGAAGGAATGTTCCCTCGGGGCCCGGCCCTGATTGCCGACTGTGCGCGCTACGCGGACGTCAGTTGTCGTCCTCGTCGATGAGGAAGCCGCGCATCGGCGACGGCGTCTGCTGCATCGGCTGCGGGCTCTGCGGCCGCACCGGAGCCATCGGCTGGGTCATCGCCGGCGACATCTGCTGCTGGCCGCCGTAGGACGGACCACCGTTGGACTGACCGGCCATGGAGTGGTTGCCGCCCATCTGCTGGCCGCCACCCATGGTGTGGTTGCCGCCCATGGTGCCGGCACCGGCCGACGCCATCGACGGGGACGGCGGCAGCGAAGCGGTCGCCGGGGTCCGCGGCGGGGCCAGCGAGTCGTCGGCCTGGTTCTCCAGCTGGCGCAGCTGGCTCTCCAGGTAGGACTTCAGCCGCGTGCGGTACTCGCGCTCGAAGCCGCGCAGGTCCTCGACCTTGCGCTCCAGCGTCGCGCGGGCCGACTCCAGCGAGCCCATTGCCACGCGGTGCTTCTCCTGCGCGTCCCGCTCCAGCGCATCGGCCTTGGCGCGGGCGTCCCGCTCCAGGCCCTCGGCACGGCTGCGCGCCTCGCCGACGATCTTGTTGGCCTCGGAACGGGCCTCCGCGATCGCCTGGTCGGCGGTCTGCTGTGCCAGCGACAGCACGCGCGCGGCGCTGTCACCACCGGGACCACCCTGCTGGCCGCCCTGGGGCAGCTGCTGCGGTCCGCCGGGGCCGCCCATCGGGCCACCCATCGGACCGCCGGGGCCCATCGGACCGGGGCCGTGCGGGCCCTGCGGACCGGGGCCGTGGCCACCGGGACCAGGAGGCAGCTGCGGTGCACCACCGGGCAGTTGGGGCGGGCCACCCATCCCCTGCTGCTGCGGCGGCACCGGCTGCGGACCGGATATGGCGGCGGGCACCGGAGACCCGGGCCGCTGCTGCTGCTCCTGCTGCTGGTCCGGTCCCTTGCGCAGACCCTGCTGCTGCTGGTTCTGCGCGGCGGCGCGGGTGGCAGCGGCCAGCTTGGCGCGAAGGTCCTCGTTCTCCCGCAGGAGCCGGGTCAGTTCGGCTTCGACCTCATCGAGGAAGGCATCGACCTCGTCCTCGTCATAGCCTTCTCGGAGGCGGACGGTCGTGAACTGCTTGTTCCGCACGTCCTCGGGGGTCAACGGCATCTCTACTTCACCTCAACGTAGTCGTCGGCAATCGGCAAGACCGTATCGTTCACACCAACAACACCGACCTCACGACGGTGATCAGGATGTACACGATGATCATCAATACGAAGAAGGACAGGTCGAGCGCCACGCCCCCGAGACGCAGCGGCGGGATGACCCGCCGCAGAAGCTTGAGTGGCGGATCAGTGACAGTGTAGGCGGCCTCAAGAACGACCACCATCGCCTTGCCGGGTTGCCATGAACGGGCGAACTGGAAGACATAGTCCATCACCAGCCGGAAGATCAACACGATCAGGAAGCAGTACAGCGCGATGTAGATCACCTGACCAAAAACACTCATCTCGCGCGTCCCTCTCCCCTTGCCTTGCTCCTGTGTTGGCCTTACGGCCTCGGTGTGCCCGGTGTTGCGTCTCAGCTCTGGTTGAAGAACCCACCCTCTGCGATACGGGCCTTGTCCTCCGCCGTGACATCGACGTTAGCAGGAGACAACAGGAACACCTTCTGCGTCACCCGCTCGATACTGCCGTGAAGACCAAACACCAAACCGGCCGCAAAGTCGACAAGTCGCTTCGCATCGGTGTCATCCATCTCCGTCAGATTCATGATCACCGGAGTGCCCTCACGGAAGTGTTCCCCGATGGTACGGGCTTCGTTGTAGGTCCGGGGGTGGAGTGTGGTGATGCGGTAGGGCTCCCGCTCGGACACAACCTTGGGCATGATCACCGGTGCGTTCTTCTCCAGATTTGGGCGTTCGGGTGTGATGGATGCCACGGGGGCGATTCGCGCGGGTCGTCCGCTTTCCGCGGCGAGCGGGGCCGGTTCACGTTGCGCCGGAGGCGTCACGGCACGGACGGGTTCCTCCCGTTCCGGGTGCGTTTCGGCCTGCACTTGGTGCTGTTGCCGCCGTCCCCGATCGGGTTCCGGGTCAAGCTCGGGTTCGAACTCGTCATCGGGGTCGAACCCCCGGCCGTCGTACCCATCGTCCTCCACGAGGCCGAGGTAGACCGCCATCTTGCGCATCGCGCCGGCCATTCTCTGCGTCCTCCGCTCTGTGGTGGATCGGCTCCGTCACCAGGGGCCTTGGATCCACTCGGCCTGCCCGCTTTTTGCGGGAATGACCATATTTTGTGCTGTGGTCCGACTTGCTTGGCGACGTTACCGGAGCCGTGGTCTGACTCCGAGTACCGCAGTGCCGACGCGCACATGTGTCGCCCCGGCCGCCACGGCGTCTTCGAGGTCCGCGCTCATGCCTGCTGACACCATGTTGGCAGCAGGATGAGCGACGCGCAGGTCGGATGAGATTTCCATGAGCCGTTCGAAAGCGGCGAGTTCACGCCCGGCGTACGGCCCGGCCAGCGGCGCAACGGTCATCACACCGTCGAGCCGCAGACCTTGGGCCCCGGCGATCACCTCGGCGAGCGCCTCGACACCGTCGGGCGCCACCCCGCCGCGCTCACCCCGCTCCCCCGACTCCGCATCGAGCGCCACCTGGATCAGACAGCCCAGTTCACGCTCGGCACGCGCCGCCTCCTTGGAGAGCGCGGTGACGAGTCGGGCCCGGTCGACGGACTGAATAATTCCGGCATAACCGGCCACAGACCGCACCTTGTTCGTCTGGAGCTGACCAACGAAGTGCCAAGTAAGGGGCAAATCAGCACATTCAGCGGCCTTGGGTGCCGCCTCCTGATCGCGGTTCTCCGCGACCTGCCGCACCCCCAGCTCCGCGAGCAGCCGGACATCGCTCGCGGGGTAGGTCTTGGTGACCACGATCAGGGTCACCTCGTCACGCGGCCGGCCGGCCCTGGCGCATGCGGCGGAGATACGTTCCTCCACCTGTGCCAGGTTCTGTGCCAGTTGCGTCTTGCGGTCGTCCGTCACTCGGCCTCCCCCAGCCGCGGGCCGGGGGTGTCCCCGAGCCATACATAGCTCGCGAGCCGTCCCGTCGTACGGTCGCGCCGGTAAGAGAAGTGGTCGGCGGATTCGAGGGTGCAGATGTGGGGATCCTCACGCACCGGCACGCCCGCCGCGGCGAGTTGGGCCCGTACCCCCGCGGTGACGTCCACCGCAGGAGTGCCCCAGCTGGTCGTCGCACGGGCCTCGGGCACCACCGCGGCGACATCGGAACGCATCGCCTCGGGCACCTCGTAACACCGCCCGCAGATCGCCGGTCCGGTGTACGCGACGATCCGCGCCGGCACCGCGCCCCGCTTCACCATCGCCTCGACGACCGCCGGGGCGACCCCGGCGACCAGACCGGGCCGGCCTGCGTGCGCCGCCCCCGCCACCCCGGCGACCGGATCGGCCAGCAGGACCGGGGTGCAGTCGGCGGTCAGAACGGCCAGCGCCAGGCCCCGGCGGTCCGTGACCACCGCGTCCACACCGGGAATGTCGTCGCCGTACCAGGGCCCGTCGACCACCGCGACGTCCCGGCCGTGCACCTGGTTCATCCAGACCACCGCGGCCGGGTCGAGGCCGAGTTCCGCGGCGGCACGGGCACGGTTGGCGCGGACGGCCTGCGGGTCGTCGCCGACCGCACCGCCCAGATTGAGCTGATCATACGGAGCGGCGCTCACCCCGCCCCACCTGTCGGTGAAGGCGAAATGCGCGCCGCTCTCGTGGTGCTGTTGCCCTATCACTTCGGTGCTTCGGTCACTTCAGGAAGTCGGGGACGTCCAGTTCCTCGGCCGCGGAGTCCGAGTACGGACGGGCCGGAGGAACCTGCGGGGCGCTCGCCGGGGGCGAGGAAACCTCGCCCAGAGCGGAGGATTCGGCCGGGGCCGGCTCCTCGTCCCGTACGGGCACCGAACCCAGTCCGCCGAAGGACGACGAACGCGGCTCCGGCGGAGTGGCCGGACGGCTCGGGGCCGGGGCGGGCTCCTCGCGCTTCTGCGACGACAGTGCGGACTGCGCATCACGGCGGGCCGGCGGCTGACCGCCGTCGAAGCCCGCGGCGATCACCGTCACCCGGACCTCGTCGCCCAGCGCGTCGTCGATGACCGCGCCGAAGATGATGTTGGCTTCCGGGTGTGCGGCCTCGCTGACCAGCTGGGCGGCCTCGTTGATCTCGAAGAGACCGAGGTCGGAACCACCGGAGATGGAGAGCAGCACCCCTCGGGCGCCGTCGATGGAGGCCTCCAGGAGCGGCGAGGAGATCGCCATCTCCGCGGCGGCCACCGCGCGGTCGTCGCCCCGTGCGGAGCCGATGCCCATGAGCGCGGAACCGGCCTCCGACATCACGGACTTGACGTCGGCGAAGTCGAGGTTGATCAGGCCCGGGGTGGTGATCAGATCGGTGATGCCCTGCACACCCGACAGCAGCACCTGGTCCGCGGACTTGAACGCGTCGAGCACGCTCACCTGACGGTCCGAGATGGACAGCAGCCGGTCGTTGGGAATCACGATGAGGGTGTCGACCTCTTCGCGCAGCTGGGCGATGCCGTCCTCGGCCTGGTTGGCGCGACGGCGGCCCTCGAAGGTGAACGGCCGGGTGACCACACCGATCGTCAGGGCGCCCAGCGAGCGGGCGATGTTGGCGACGACGGGCGCGCCGCCGGTGCCGGTGCCGCCGCCCTCACCCGCGGTCACGAAGACCATGTCGGCCCCCTTGAGGACCTCCTCGATCTCCTCGCGGTGGTCCTCGGCCGCCTTCCGACCCACATCCGGGTTGGCGCCGGCGCCGAGTCCGCGTGTCATTTCGCGGCCGACGTCGAGCTTGACGTCGGCGTCGCTCATCAGCAGCGCCTGCGCATCGGTGTTGATCGCGATGAACTCGACGCCCTTGAGCCCGACCTCGATCATCCGGTTGATGGCGTTCACGCCACCGCCGCCGATGCCGACGACCTTGATGACTGCGAGGTAGTTCTGCGGTGCTGCCACGTCGAAGGCCTCTCGCCTCGAGTTACGTGTCGTCGCCGCACGTGCGTGTGGACGCCGACTGATGCCGATGGGACGGTTCGTATCGCCGACCCGAACCCTAACGTTGAAGTTTAGGGTTACCTGTGCCTGTGTTCCTTGGTTCCATAGTCCCTTTGGAACGAGACACTAAGTCGACAAGGCGCGCCCGTTCAACGAACACGCCGAACCTCCCGTTTTTCTTTTCACCCTATGTGATCACCCATAGTCGTAGCCATCCAGGGTGCTGGCCTGCGACTCGGCACGTCAACTCCCGGACACCGCAGGGGCGCTGGGCACCGACACGTCGAAGTGACGCCCGGCATGTGCCGCTTTCAGCAGCGCGGTCAGCACCTTCGCCTTTTCGGCGCCCCCTTCGCGACTGCCCCAGGCGACCGAGCGGCCGCCGGCCAGTTCGAGGGTGATGGCGTCGTAGGACCGTACACGGACCTTGCGTACGTCCTTGCGCACGGCCGCCGGCAGATCCTGGGTCACCTCGACCGCCGCACGTCGCAACCGGTCGATTCCGAAACGATGCAGACTCGGGGAGTCGGATACGGCCATTTCCAGAAGCGGAACGCCCTTGGGGGCCGTGGCGACGGTGGCGAACCGGACGCCTTCGGTGTCCACTTCGGTGAACTTTCCGCCCGTTCGCATCACCAGTTCCGGCTCCCTTTCGATCACCTTCAGACCGATCGTGTGCGGCCAGGACCGCTCGACGTCCACGGTCTTGATGCGCGGCAGCCGCGCGCGCAGCCGGCGCGCCAGGGCGTCCGTATCCACCGATACCAGCGGCTCGTTCATCGGGGCGTGCGCCGCGGCGGTGACCTCATGCGGCGTCAGAACCTTGGTGCCGGTGGCCTTGACGCGTTCCAGCCGGAGCCAGTTCGAGGCGTAGAGGGCCCAGGCGCCGAACGCGCCGAGCAGCACCGCGACGACCGTGATGATGATCAGACTGCGGCGGCCCGGCGCGCGAAGGGGAAGGCGCACCCACCGGAGCCGCGGGCCGCCGGGCGGCGCGGCGGAGGGCGGGCCGGACAGTGACTTCTTCTCGCCGCGGCGGGCGGTTGTCGGTCCGGCCACGCTCCCTGCCTTCTCTCGTGCGCTACTTGTTGCGCTGTGCGATCGCCTCGTACACCATGCCGACCAGCAGCTCGTCGGCGTCCCTGCGGCCGAACTCGGAGGCCGCGCGGGACATCTCGTACAGCCGGTGCGGATCGGCCAGGACCGGGAGCACGCTGTTCTGCACCCAGTCCGGGGTCAGCTGGGCGTCATCGACCAGCAGGCCCCCGCCCGCGTTGACCAGCGGCTGGGCGTTGAGCCGCTGCTCGCCGTTGCCGATGGGCAGCGGGACGAACGCGGCCGGGAGCCCGACAGCGGACAACTCGGCGACGGTCATTGCGCCCGCGCGGCAGAGCATCATGTCGGCCGCGGCGTACGCGAGATCCATCCGGTCCACGTACGGTACCGGGACATAGGGGGGCATCCCGGGCATGTTGTCCACATGCGGCAGTTCGTTCTTCGGACCGACCGCGTGCAGCACCTGGATGCCGGCGCGCTGGAGGACCGGCACGGCGGCCTGAATGACCTCGTTCAGCCGGCGGGCGCCCTGGGAACCACCGGACACCAGCAGGGTCGGGAGGTTGGGGTCGAGACCGAAGGCGGCCCGCGCCTCGGGGCGGACCGCGGCACGGTCCAGGGTGGCGATGGTGCGGCGCAGCGGGATGCCGACATAGCGGGCACCGCGCAGCTTGCTGTCGGGGGTGCTGACGGCGACGAACTTGGCGTACCGCGAGCCGATCTTGTTGGCCAGGCCGGGCCGGGCATTGGCCTCGTGGACGATGATCGGCACCCCGAGGCGCTTGGCGGCCAGGTAGCCGGGCAGCGCCACATAGCCGCCGAAGCCGACGACGCAGTCCGCCTTCGTGCGCTCCAGGATCTGCTCGGCGGCCTTGATCGTGCCGCGCAGCCGCCCGGGGACGGTGATCAGTTCGGGTGTGGGCTTGCGCGGCAGCGGGACGGCCGGGATGAGGCCCAGCTCATAGCCGCGTTCCGGGACGAGGCGGGTCTCCAGGCCCTTCTCCGTACCGAGTGCCGTGATCCCCACGGTGGGGTCCTGCCTCCGCAGTGCGTCCGCGAGGGCGAGCGCGGGCTCGATGTGGCCGGCGGTCCCCCCACCGGCGAGTACGACATGCACCGAAATTCACCGCTCTCCGGACGGCCGCTTCTTGACGCGCCGTCTCATCGTCTTCCATCTCACCCCAGCCGGTTTTCTTCCGAAAACCGGCTTCCGCGTGGCCAACGCCGCCAACGCCGCCCGTGCAGCGGGCTCGTCACGCGCGAAGGCGATCAGCAGCCCGATGGCGAACATCGTCGGCAGCAGGGCGGAGCCTCCGTAGGAGAACAGCGGGAGCGGGACACCGGCGATCGGCAACAGGCCGAGCACCGCACCGATGTTGATCACGGCCTGGGCCGTGATCCAGGTGGTCACACCTCCCGCGGCGTACCGTACGAAGGGGTCCTCCGTGCGTCCGGCCACGCGGATACCCGCATAGCCTAGAGCCGCGAAGAGGGCGAGCACCGACAGCGTCCCCGCCAGACCCAGTTCCTCCCCGGTGATGGCGAAGATGAAGTCGGTGTGCGGTTCAGGGAGTTCTCCCCATTTTTCCATACTCGCACCGAGGCCGGAACCGAAGAATCCGCCGGACGCCAGAGCATAGATGCCGTGCACGGCCTGCCAGCACTGGTCGCCGGGGCCCGGATCGGTCGCACCGATGCAGGCCAGCCGGGACATCCGGTTCGCGCTGGTCTTGATCAGCAGCGCCCCGATCAGCGCGGCGCTGCCCAGCACCCCGACGAACAGCCGGGTCGGCGCACCCGCCAGCCACAGCAGCCCGAAGAGGATCGCCGTGAGAATGATCGCGGTGCCCATGTCGCCGCCGAGCATGATCAGCCCGAGCAGCAGGAACGCCACCGGGATCAGCGGCACCAGCAGGTGCTTCCACTGCACCAGCAGCCGTTTGTCCTGTTTGCGGGCCAGCAGATCGGCGCCCCACAGCACCAGCGCGAGCTTGGCGACCTCGCTCGGCTGCATCTGGAAGGGGCCGCCGAGGTTGATCCAGTTCTGGTTGCCGTTGACCGCGACCCCTATGCCCGGAATCTGCACCAGGCACATCAGGAACACCGAGGCGGCGAGCAGCGGATAGGCCAGCCCGCGGTGCAGCCGCACCGTCATCCGGGAGGCGGCCAGCAGCAGCCCGCCGCCGAGGACGGCGGCGAGCAGTTGCTTGCGGAAGAAGTACGTCGGGGCCAGACCGGACTGGAGCGCCTTGATCTGGGACGCCGAGTAGACCATCACCAGCCCCAGGACGGTGATCAGCAGGCTGCCGCCGAGGATCAGGTAGTACGCGGTCAGCGGGCGGTCCCAGGCCCGTTTCAGCCGGGTGTGGAGCCCCCGGGGGCCGACCGGTGTGCGGCCCCCGCCCGACCCTCGCCCCGTGGACGGCCGACGCGGACGCGCCGGGGCCGCCTTCGCCGATCGGGCCGTCATCCTCGTCCCCTCCACAGGTACGCTCGCCGCCGGCTGACGACGACAGCGGGGAGAAACGGTCTAGTGATCCCGTGCGGTCAGCTCACCGACCGCGTCGGCGAAGGCCTCGCCCCGCTTGTTGTAATTGACGAACATGTCCATCGAGGCACAGGCCGGAGCCAGCAGGACGGTGTCGCCGGGCTCGGCCAGGCGGGTCGCTTCCCGGACCGCCTCAGGCATCGCCCCAGTGTCGGTCCGGTCGAGGTCGACCACCGGGACATCGGGGGCGTGTCGCGCCAGGGCTTCGCGAATCAGCGCCCGATCGGCACCGATCAGCACCACACCGCGCAGCCGGGCCGCCGACTTCTGCACCAGCTCGTCGAAGGTCGCGCCCTTGGCGAGTCCGCCGGCGATCCACACGATGTGCTCGTACGCCGCCAACGACGCCTCGGCGGCGTGGGTGTTGGTGGCCTTGGAGTCGTCGATGTAGGTGACGCCCCCGAGGTCCGCGATGTGCTGGATGCGGTGGGCCTCCGGGTGGAAGGCACGCAGTCCGTCGCGTACGGCGGCGGGACGGACCCCGAAGGCACGGGCCAGCGCCGCCGCCGCGAGGGCGTTGGCGATGTTGTGCGGGGCGGGGGTCCCGGAGCCGGGCGCGATGTCGGAGACCTCGGCGAGCTCCTGGGCCTGCTGCTGGCGGTTCTCCACGAAGGCACGGTCGACGAGGATGCCCTCGACGACGCCGAGTTGGGAGGGGCCGGGCGTCCCGAGGGTGAAGCCGATGGCGCGGCAGCCCTCTTCGACGTCGGCCGCCCGCACCAGGTCCTCGGTCGCCTTGTCGGCCACGTTGTAGACGCAGGCGACGGTGTTGCCCTCGTAGATCCGGCCCTTGTCGGCGGCGTACGCCTGCATGGAGCCGTGCCAGTCGAGGTGGTCGGGGGCGAGGTTGAGGACCGCGGCGGAGTGGGCGCGCAGCGAGGGCGCCCAGTGCAGCTGGTAGCTGGAGAGCTCGACGGCGAGCACGTCGTAGGGGCGCTCGCCGTCCTTGCCCTGGCCGAGGACGACATCGATGATCGGGGTGCCGATGTTGCCGACGGCCGTGGTGTGCAGCCCTTCGGCGGCCAGGATCGAGGCCAGCATCCGCACCGTGGTGGTCTTGCCGTTGGTGCCGGTGACCCCGAGCCAGGCGGCTGCCGGTTGTCCCGAGGGGGCTTCCCGCAGCCGCCAGGCGATCTCGACATCGCCGACCACGTCCACCCCGGCCGCGGCGGCCGCCGCGAACAGCGGGCTGTCCGGCTTCCAGCCGGGCGAGGTGACGACGAGGTCCGTGCCCGCGGGAAGGGTCGCGCCGTCGCCGAGGCGGACGGTGATCCCTTCCGCTTCCAGCTCACGCGCGGCGGCCTGCTGCTTCTCGCTGTCGCCGCCGTCCACGACGGTGACGTGGGCGCCGAGGCCGGCCAGCGCGCGAGCGGCACTGATGCCGCTCACGCCCAGGCCGGCGACGGTGATGTGCTGACCGGCGAAGTCCGCCGGGCTCGGGGTGGTCACTTGGCCGCCTGCCAGCCGCCGTAGAAGATGCCGAGTCCGACGATCACGCACATGCCCTGGATGATCCAGAATCTGACCACCACAAGGACTTCCGACCACCCCTTGAGTTCGAAGTGGTGCTGGAGTGGCGCCATCCGGAAGACCCGCTTACCGGTGAGCCGGAACGAGCCGACCTGGATGACCACGGACATGGTGATCAGGACGAAGAGACCGCCGAGGATGGCCAGCAGCAGCTCCGTACGGGAGCAGATGGCCAGACCGGCCAGCGCGCCGCCCAGGGCCAGCGAACCGGTGTCCCCCATGAAGATCTTGGCGGGCGAGGTGTTCCACCACAGGAAGCCGAAGCAGGCGCCCATCAGTGCCGAGGCGACGACGGCGAGGTCGAGTGGATCGCGGACCTCGTAACAGCCCGGTCCCGCGGTGATCTGGTTGGCGCACGACTCCTGGTGCTGCCAGATGCCGATGAACGTGTACGCGCCGAAGACCATCACCGAGGCGCCGGTGGCCAGGCCGTCGAGGCCGTCGGTGAGGTTCACGCCGTTGGACATCGCCAGGATCATGAACAGCGCCCAGATCACAAAGATCACCGGGCCGATCTGCCAGCCGAAGTCCTGGGTGAAGGAGAGCCGGTCGGAGGCCGGGGTCTGTCCTCGCAGGTCGGCGAACTGGAGCGACAGCACCGCGAAGGCGATACCGACGATCAGCTGGCCGGCCATCTTGGCCTTGGCCCGCAGGCCCAGCGAACGCTGCTTGACGATCTTGATGTAGTCGTCGAGGAAGCCGACCAGGCCCATGCCCGCCATCAGGAACAGCACCAGCACACCGGAGAAGGTGGGGTCGCTGCTCGTGATGACCTTGGTCAGCACATAGGCGATGATCGTGGCCAGGATGAAGGCGATACCACCCATGGTGGGCGTACCGCGCTTGCTGTGGTGATCACGCGGGCCGTCATCACGGATGAACTGCCCGTATCCCTTTTTGGCCAGCAGCTTGATCAGCACCGGAGTGCCGATCAAGGTCAGGAAGAGCCCGATCATTCCGGAGAAGAGGATCTGCTTCATCGAGTTCATCGGGACGCGGCTCCGCCCTGGAGGCCCGCGTCGTCCAGCAATGCTGCGGCAACCCGCTCCAGCCCCACCGACCTGGACGCCTTCACCAGCACGACGTCTCCCGGTTGCAGCTCGCTGCGCAACAGGTCGACCGCCGCCCGCGCGTCGGACACGTGCACCGACTCCTCACCCCACGAACCCTCGTTCTTGGCGCCCATGTCGAGCCAGGCCGCTTCCCTGCCGCCGACTGCCACGAGCTTGCTGACGTTGAGCCGGACGACCAGCCGCCCGACCGCGTCGTGTTCGGCGAGCGACTCCTCGCCGAGCTCGGCCATCTCACCGAGCACCGCCCACGTACGACCGCCCTCCGCCTTGGCGGCTGCGCCCATGGCGACCAGCGCTCGCAGCGCCGCTCGCATGGACTCGGGGTTCGCGTTGTAGGCGTCGTTGACGACCCTCACGCCGTCCGCGCGCTCGGTGACCTCCATACGCCAGCGGGAGAGCGTGCCGGCTTCGGAGAGCGCGGTGGCGATCTCGTCTGCGGGCATGCCCAACTCATGGGCGACGGCGGCCGCGGCGAGCGCGTTCGACACGTGGTGCTCACCGTACAGCCGCATGGTCACATCACTGCACCCGGAGGGTGTGTGAAGCGTGAAGGCAGGCTGTCCCAGCTCCGTGAGCCGGACATTCTCGGCACGTACGGCGGCGTCCTCGGCCTCACCGAACAGCAGTGTGCGGGCCTTTGTGCGGGGAACCATGGCGCGCACGTACGGGTCGTCGGCGTTGAGCACCGCCACCCCGCCGTCCTCGGCCGGGGGCAACTCCTCGATGAGTTCGCCCTTTGCCAGGGCGATCTGCTCGCGGCCGCCGAACTCTCCGATGTGCGCGCTGCCGACGTTCAGCACCACACCGATGCTCGGCGGGGTCAGCCCGGCGAGGTAGCGGATGTGGCCGACGCCGCGGGCACCCATCTCCAGGACGAGATGGCGGGTGGTTTCGTCGGCGCGCAGCGCGGTCAGCGGCAGCCCGATCTCGTTGTTGAGGTTGCCCTCCGGCCAGACCGTCGGGCCTTTGCGCTGCAACAGCTGGGCGATCAGGTCCTTGGTGCTGGTCTTGCCGGCCGAGCCGGTGAGACCGACGACGGTGGTGCCCAGACGTCCGACGACGGCGCGGGCGAGCGCGCCGAGCGCGGCGATCACGTCGTCGACGACGATCGCGGGGACGCCGATGGGGCGGGCGGCCAGTACGGCGACCGCGCCTGCCTCGACGGCGCCGGACGCGAAGTCGTGGCCGTCGGCACGTTCACCGGCGAAGGCCACGAACAGGGCGCCGGGGCGCACCGCGCGGGAGTCCGCCACGACCGGTCCGGTCACCCGGCGGCCGTCGTCCGGTATGTCGTGCTGCCGGCCGCCGACGATGCTCGCGATCTCGGCGAGGGACAGGGAGATCACAGGTCACCCCCGGTGAGGGGCGGGCGGTGACGGTGCAAGGGTTGTGCGCGCATGGCGGTGTGTCATCCCTGGTGGTTCGGCTGCGGTGACTGCTGCGACTGCTGTGACTTCAGCGAGTCCTCGATGGCATCGCGCAGCACCTGGCGGTCGTCGAAGGGGCGTACCACTCCGGCGATGTCCTGGCCCTGCTCGTGGCCCTTGCCCGCGACGATCACGGTGTCGCCCGGCTCGGCGCGGGCGACGGCGGCGGCGATGGCGACGGCCCGCTCTTCTTCGACCAGCACCGTGCCGCGTTCATGGATGGGGACTTCCGCGGCACCCGCGAGCATGGTGGCGAGGATCGAGAGCGGGTCCTCGTTGCGGGGGTTGTCGGAGGTCAGGATGGCCGTGTCGGCGAGCCGGGCCACCGCGGCACCCATGGGGAGGCGCTTGTGCGGGTCGCGGTCGCCGCCGCAGCCGAGGACGGCGTGCAGCTTGCCGTCGGTGACCTTGCGCAGCGCGCGCAGAACCGATTCGACGGCGTCGGTCTTGTGGGCGTAGTCGACGACCGCCAGGTAGGGCTGGCCGGCGTCGATGCGCTCCAGGCGGCCGGGGACGCCGGGCACCGCTGCGACACCGTCGGCCGCGGTCTGCGGGTCGATGCCGGCGACGACCAGCGAGACGATCGCGGCGAGCGAGTTGGCGACGTTGAACGGGCCGGCGATCGGCGAGGCGGCGCGCAGGGTCCGGCCGTCCGGGCCGTGCACGGTGAAGGTCGAGCCGAGCCTGCCGACCTCGACGTCGGACGCCCGCCAGTCGGCGTCCGGGTGGCCCTCCGCGGAGAAGGTGGTGACCGGGACCTCGGACTCGCCCTCGGCCAGCCGCTTGCCGTACTCGTCGTCGAGGTTGACGACGCCGGCCCGGCTGCGGGCCTTGGTGAACAGCTGGGCCTTGGCCTGGAAGTAGTCCTCCATGCCGGAGTGGAACTCCATGTGCTCCGGGCTGAGGTTGTTGAAGATCGCGACGTCGAAGACGCAGCCGTCGACCCGGCCGAGGACCAGTGCGTGGCTGGAGACCTCCATGGCGAGGGCGCGGACGCCGCGCTCGCGCATCACGGCGAACAGCGCCTGGAGGTCGGTGGCCTCGGGGGTGGTGCGCTCGGACTTGATGCGCTCGTCGCCGATGCGGGTCTCGACGGTGCCGATCAGACCGGTCAGTCCCCCGTCGGGGCGCTTCGCGGCAGCCGCCCGCAGCCCGCCCTCGATGAGGTAGGCGGTGGTGGTCTTGCCGGAGGTGCCGGTGATGCCGATCTGGAGGAGGTCCTCGCCCGGCGCTCCGTAGATCGAGACGGCCAGGGCGCCCATCCGGGCGCGCGGGTTCTCCACGACCAGGACCGGCAGGCCGGTCGCCACGGCGCGCTCGGCGCCCGACGGGTCGGTCAGGATCGCCGAGGCGCCGAGGTCGGCGGCCTGGGCGACGAAGTCGGCGCCGTGCAGACGGGCGCCGGGCAGCGCGGCATAGACATCACCGGGACGGACCGCACGGGAGTCATGGGTGATGCCGGTGACCATGGCATCGGCATGGGCGGCGTCCGGGGCCGGACTTCCCAGCTGCTCGGCCAGGTCCGCCAGGGGGGTGGGGCGGACCGTTTCAGGGCGCGGGGCTCCCGGATATGTGCCGGGCCCGCCCTTCTCGGCGTGCTGGGCTTTCGGGGACTGATCAGCGTGTGACACGGCGGTGAGCGTACCGGGCACAACCGGCCCGGGGCGAAGCGAGGGCCGCGGGGGGGAGCAGTTTCCCGGAGTGGGGGTGCCGTCGGGGGTGCCGTCGGGAGTGATGGTCGTCACGGCGGAATTGCCTCGATTTCATTGGCCTGGCGTGAAGGTGACCGGCAGCCGCGGGGGTTTGGCGCCGGTCGGCGGGACCTGGAGGGTTTTCAGCGCGAAGGCCATGACCTGCTGGTAGATCGGGCCACAGACCTGCCCGCCGAAGTAGCTGCCCGTAGTGGGGTTCTGCACGGCGCAGTAGACCGTGATGCGGGGCTTGTCGGCGGGCGCGAAGCCGGCGAAGGACGCGGTGTAGCCGTGGTACCGGCCGGTTTTGGGGTCCACCCGGTTGGACGTGCCGGTCTTGCCGCCGACGCGGTATCCGTCGATCTTCGCCTTGGCTCCGGTGCCTTCCTCGTCGTCGACCACCGATTCGAGCATGGTGGCGAGCGTGGTCGCGGTCCTGCTGCTGACCACGCGGTTCCTGTCGGGCTTGGGCGCCGGTCGGTAGTGGCCGTCGGGCCCGGTGCTGCCACGGACCAGCGAGGGGGCGATGCGCTCGCCGCCGTTGGCGATCGTGGAGTAGACGGAGGCGGCCTGTACGGCGTTGAGGGAGAGCCCCTGGCCGAACGGGATGGTGAACTGCTGCGAGGTGTTCCAGTCCTGCGGCTTGGCCAGGATGCCGTCGGTCTCCCCCGGGAAGCCGAGCCCCGTGGGATTCCCGATGCCGAATTTGCGCAGATACGAGTAGAGGACCTGGTTGGCCTCGGGCTGGGTCTTGCCGAGCTGGCCGGCGGCGAGGATCGTGCCGATGTTGCTGGACTTGGCGAGCACGCCGTTGAGCGTGAGGTGCCAGGTCTCGTGGTCGACGTCGTCCGCGAACAGCCGGTCGCCGCGGTGCAGCCGGTTGGGGACGGTGACGTGGGTGGACGACGTGGCTACGCCTTCCTCCAGGACGGCGGCCAGCGACATCAGCTTGCTGGTGGACCCCGGCTCGAAGGCGTCGGACAGCGCGGCGTTGCCCAGCGCCTCCGGATCGGCCTTCGAGACCTCATTGGGGTCGAACCCGGGCGCGTTGGCGAGCGCCAGGATCTCCCCGGTGCGGGTGTCCTGGACGACGACGTAGCCGCGGTCGGCCCCGGACTTGGCGACCTGCTTGGTGATGGCCTGCTGAGCGGCCCACTGGATGTCGCGGTCGAGGGTCAGCTCGACCTTGCTGCCGGGGACGGCGGGGTGTTCCTGGGTGTCGGCGGTGGGTACCCGGCGGCCGCCGGACTGGGCGTAGACGAGCTTGCCGTCCTTGCCCGCCAGCTGCTTGTTCAAGAGCGCCTCCAGGCCGCCGCCGCCCTTCCCCGCGCCGTTGACGAAGCCGAGGACGCCGGAGGCGAGGTCCTGGTTCGGGTAGAGGCGCTTGCTGTGCTTGTCGGCGAAGATGCCGACCAGGACGTTGGGGCGGGGCGCGCTCTTGGGGGCGGCGGCCGCCCGGTCGTCGAGGGTCTTGCGCAGGTCCTTGATCCGCTTCCAGACCTGCGGGGTCCGCTGCCGGGCGAGCAGGACGTAGCGCGCCTTGGGCTGGTCGAGCTTCTCGGTGAGGGTGGCCTTGTCCTCGCCGAGGACCGGGGCGAGCAGCGCGGCGGCCCGCCGCGGAGCGTCGTCGATCCTGGTCTTGGCGGGCGCCAGCAGGCTCGGGTCGGCGGTGATGTCGTACGCGTCGACGGTGGTGGCGAGGTCCACGCCGTTGCGGTCGGTGATCGCGCCGCGCTCGGCGGCCAGCTTGACCGGTACATAGCGGTTCTCGTTGGCCTTGGCGGCGAAGGCCCCGGCGTCCACGGCCTGCACCTGGAAGAGCCGTACGACGAAGACGAGCATGATCAGCGTCAGCCCCAGGGAGACCAGCCGCAGCCGGGGGCGCGGGCTGCCGAGGCGGAGCGCCTGCGGTCCCCCGGAGCGGGGGCGGGCGGCGGGGCGGCGGGCCTGGGGCTTGGGGCCCGGCCGGGGCGCGGGGCGCTTGGCGGGCGGGCGGCCGGCGCGGCTGCCGGCCTGGCCGCCGCGCTGGGCAGGGCGCGGCACCCGGCGAGGGTCCCTGGGCTCGGTCATGCCGCGATCACCTGCCGGAGGTCGTCGGGGAGAGGGCGGCCGCGGCGCCGGGCGCGGGTGCGGGAGCAGGGGAAGCGTCGCTGCCGGACGCGACCAGGGAGACCGGGGCGGCCGACGGCGGTGGGGCGAGGGCGCCGGGTGCCGGCGCCGCGCTGTCCGGGCCCGGCGCGCCGGCAGCGGCCGGCACCGGCTGCCGGACGGCCGGCGGCTCGACCGGCGGCGCCTGCGGGCGGGGCGGGGCGGACGGGGCGGTGCGGCCGGTCGCGCCCAGGAGCGACGGCTCGGCGGAGGTGCTCAGCGGCGCCCCCTCCGACGTGGCCGCGCTGGTCCGGCCGCGGACCGTGCCGTCCGGGAGCAGGAACGCCGGGCTGCCGCCGGGCACCATCCCCAGCCGGCGGGCCCGCCGCTCCAGCGCGCCCGGGGCGGAGTACGCGTCCACGTCCTGTTGCAGCGCCTGCTGCTCGTCCGTCAGCTCGTCGGTCTTCTTCTCCAGCTTGCTGAGTTCGAACGAGCCTTGGTTGAGGGCGGAGTTGAGCAGCAGCAGGGTGATCAGGCCGGAACCGAGCAGGACGACGATGAGGAGCACGAAGGGGGTGCGCGCCGCGGTGCCGCCGGCGCCGGAGGGGAGCAGCGCGGCAAGGCGTTTCTGCCTGCCGCGCGGCCTCCCCTGGCCTCTCACGCGGTGTCCTCGACGTTCTCGCGGATGCGCTCCGCGCCGCGCAGCCGGGCGGGGGCGGCGCGGCGGTTCTCGGCGACCTCCTCCTCCGTGGGGAGTTCGGCGCCGCGGGTCAGCAGCTTGAGCCGGGGCTGGTAGCGCTCGGGGACGACCGGCAGCCCGGCCGGCGCCGTATTGGCCGCTCCTGCCGCGAAGACCTGCTTGACCAGGCGGTCCTCCAGCGACTGGTAGGAGAGCACGGCGATCCGGCCGCCCACCGCGAGGGCCTTCACGGCGGCCGGAACGGCGCGCTCGACGCTCGCCAGCTCACCGTTGACCTCAATGCGCAGGGCCTGGAACGTGCGCTTGGCGGGGTTGCCGCCGGTGCGCTTGGCGGCCTGCGGCAGCGCGTCACGGATCAGCTCGACCAGCCGTGCGCTGTTGGTGAACGGTTCCTTGGCGCGCTCGCGTACGACGGCCTCGACGATCCGCTTGGCCTGCTTCTCCTCACCGTAGGAGCGCAGGATCCGGACCAGCTCACCGGGCGCGTAGGTATTGAGGACGTCCGCGGCGCTGATGCCGGTCGTCTGGTCCATCCTCATGTCCAGCGGGGCGTCCTGCGCGTACGCGAAGCCGCGGTCGGCCTCGTCCAGCTGCATGGAGGAGACGCCGAGGTCGAACAGGACGCCCTGGACGCGCGGGGTCCCGAGCCGGTCGAGGACCTCGGGGAGCTCGTCGTAGACGGCGTGCACCAGGGTGGCGCGGTCGCCGTACGGGGCGAGCCGTTCGCCCGCGAGCTTCAGGGCGGACGGGTCACGGTCGAGGGCGATGAGCCGGGCCGCCGGGAAGGTGGAGAGGAGTGCCTCGCTGTGCCCTCCGAGGCCGAGCGTGCAGTCGACGACGACCGCGCCCGGCTCGGCGAGAGCGGGGGCGAGCATGTCCAGACACCGCTGGAGCATGACGGGTACGTGGCGAGTGTTGTTGGTCATGCGACGGCCCCGCTGCGCTCGGCCCGCCTGCCGGCGCCACGCGCGCACCGCTTCCTGAATCGCTCGCTACGCTCGCTCATGTGCCTTCCGATGGGCTGGGCGGCAGGTGGGTCCCCGGCCGCTGGCTGGGGGATGCCGCACGTACCGCTTGGTCCCCGCCCGCTCTGAAGGGGAAGTGGCCCTCCGGCGACGGGGAAGTGACGTCGGAAGACCATGGGAGCGGGAGGAGGCCGAGCCGTACGTACGACGCGCGCACGCGAGGAATCCGGTATCCAAGGAGAGCGTCACGCCTCCCACTTCGCGCCACTTTAGTCCACCGGGTGCCCCGGTCAATCAACCGGTTCCGCGCGTCCTGCGACGGCTTTCGCGCCGCCTTTCCCACGGGCTTCTCACCCGGACGGCGGCGACACGGACGGCCCTGTGGATTACCTCACAACGAGTGACGTTGACCCCTATGCCCGACCTCTCCCGCAGCCGAAACGGCCGATGCCGATTACCGTGAATCCATGCCTATACCTGCATCGCAGCCGCTGCCCCCGTCCGCCGACGGCGCCGCCGACCGTGCCGGTGGCACCGTCACCGACCGTCTCGTCGAGGCGAACCGGCGCTACGCCGATGCCTTCACCGACCCCGGGATGGACGCCCGTCCCGTCCTCAAGGTCGCCGTCGTGGCCTGTATGGACGCCCGGCTCGACCTGCACGACGCGCTCGGCCTCGAACTCGGCGACTGCCACACCATCCGCAACGCCGGTGGTGTGGTCACCGACGACATCATCCGGTCCCTGACCATCAGCCAGCGCGCGCTCGGCACCCGCTCCGTCGTCCTCATCCACCACACCGGCTGCGGTCTGCTCAGCCTGACCGAGGACTTCCGCCACGAACTGGCCGCCGAGGTCGGGCAGCGTCCCACCTGGGCGGTCGAGGCGTTCAAGGACCTCGACGAGGACGTACGGCAGTCCATGCAGCGGGTGCGCACCTCGCCCTTCCTCCCGCACACCGACGATGTCCGCGGCTTCGTCTTCGACGTCACCACGGGGCTGCTGCGGGAGATCGACCCGCGGACCTGAGGCAACCGGGCCGGTCCGGGCGGACGTGCGGACCGGCCCGGAAAGTCGGTTTCGCCGGGAAGGCCGGGACTTATCCTTGTGAGTTATCCACAGGTCATGACGCGAAGCCGCACGGGCGGCAAGAATGCGGGGGTGACGTCGTCCTGGCGGTGATCGGGTGCGGCGCACACTTTCGGGGTGGGCCGGGTCCGCAGAGGGGCATCGGCCCGTAGTACGGGGCCGAGGAGGGCCGAGTGACGACGTATGACGAACGAGCGAGCCTCAGCGATCTGACCACCACCGCGGAGCGTGTTCACCGGTCGGTGGAGAGCGTGATCGAGGGCAAGCCGGAGGTCGTACGGCTCGCGCTGACCGTGCTGCTGGCGGAGGGACATCTGCTGATCGAGGATGTGCCCGGCGTCGGCAAGACCATGCTCGCCAAGGCGCTCGCCCGCTCGGTCGACTGCTCGGTGCGGCGCATCCAGTTCACGCCCGACCTGCTGCCCTCCGACATCACGGGCGTCAGCATCTTCGACCAGCAGCAGCGGGACTTCGAGTTCAAGCCCGGCGCGATCTTCTCCCAGATCGTGATCGGCGACGAGATCAACCGCGCCTCCCCCAAGACCCAGTCGGCGCTCCTGGAGTCCATGGAGGAGCGCCAGGTCACGATGGACGGGCAGACCTACGAGCTGCCCAGCCCGTTCATGGTGGTCGCCACCCAGAACCCGGTCGAGATGGAGGGCACGTACCCCCTCCCCGAGGCACAGCGGGACCGTTTCATGGCCCGGGTGTCGATCGGCTACCCCAGCCCGGCGGCCGAGCTTCAGATGCTGGATGTGCACGGCGGCGCCTCCCCGCTCGACGACCTCCAGCCGGTCGCGCACGCCCACGAGATCCTGAAGCTGATCGACGCGGTGCGTACGGTCCATGTCGCCGAAACGGTGCGCAGGTACACCGTGGACCTGGTGGCGGCCACCCGCAGCCATCCCGAACTGCGGCTCGGTGCCTCACCGCGGGCGACCCTGCATCTGCTGCGCGCCGCCAAGGCGTCGGCCGCGCTCCTGGGACGGGAGTATGCCCTCCCGGACGATGTCCAGTCGCTGGCGGTGCCGGTGCTCGCGCACCGGCTGCTGCCCACCGCCCAGGCCCAGTTGAACCGCCGTACGGCCGAACAGATCGTGCAGGAGATCCTCCGGCGCGTCCCGGTCCCCGACCCGTCCGCACAGGCATGGCGGCATCCCGGCCAGCAGCCGCCCGGCGTACGGGGGTTGTGATGTCCGAGGGGGGAGACGAGGGGACGCCGGAGCGGGGCGGACTGCGGGCGGCCCTCGGGGGGCTGACGACACGGGGCCGATCGTTCCTGGCGGCCGGGCTGGCCGCCGTGGTGTGCTCCTACCTCCTGGGGCAGGCGGATCTGCTGCGGGTCGGCCTGCTGCTCGCCGCCCTCCCGCTGGTGTGTGTCCTGGTCCTGGAGCGCACCCGCTACCGCGTCGCGGGCAGCCGTACGCTCTCCCCCGCCCGGGTGCCCGCGGCCTCCGAGGCCCGGGTCCGGCTGCGGATGGAGAACATCTCCCGGCTGCCGACGGGCGTGCTGATGCTCCAGGACCGGGTGCCGTACGTCCTCGGGCCCCGGCCGCGCTTCGTCCTGGACCGGGTGGAGGCCGGCGGCCGCCGCGAGGTCTCCTACCGCGTCCGCTCCGACCTGCGCGGACGCTATCCGCTGGGGCCGCTGCAACTGCGGCTCTCCGACCCGTTCGGGATGTGCGAACTGACCCGTTCGTTCAGCTCCGTCGACACGCTGACGGTGGTGCCGCGGGTCGAACCGCTGCCGCCGGTGCGGCTGGCCGGCGAGGCCGCCGGGTACGGCGACGGACGGCAGCGCTCGCTGGCGCTGGCCGGCGAGGACGATCTCATTCCGCGCGAGTACCGGCACGGCGACGATCTGCGCCGGGTCCACTGGCGGTCCACCGCGCGCTACGGCGAACTGATGGTCCGCAGGGAGGAGCAGCCGCAGAAGGCGCGCTGCACGGTCCTGCTCGACACCCGCGGGATCGCCTACCCGGGAGCGGGCCCCGACTCGGCCTTCGAGTGGGCGGTGGCCGGCGCCGCCTCGACCGCGGTGCATCTGCTGGAGCGCGGCTTCTCGGTACGGCTGCTGACCGACACCGGCACCTCGGTACCGGGCCCCGACAGCGCCGGCAGCTTCGCGGGCGGCGCCGAATCCGCCGAAGCCGTGGGCCTGCTGCTGGACACCCTCGCCGTGGTGGACCACTCCGAGGAGGAGGGGCTGTCGGCGGCGTACGACCTCGTGCGCGGCGGCAACGAAGGACTGCTGATCGCCTTCTTCGGCGATCTGGACGAGGAAGTGGCGGCGGTCGCCGGGCGGATGCGGCAGCGCAGCAGCGCCGCCGTCGCCTTCGTCCTGGACGGCGACGCCTGGATGCGAGGCCCCGGCGGCATCAGATTCTCCGGCGGCCAGGTCCCGGTGGCCGAACGGCTGCGGCTGCTGCGCAGGGCGGGCTGGACCGCGCTCCCGGTGACGCCCGGCGAGGCGCTTGCCGATCTGTGGCGTGCAGCCGCGGACCGTGCCGCAGCCGAGCCGCAGCGGTCGGCGGAGACGGGCGCGCCGGAGACGGCGGCCAGGGGCTGGTCATGAACGGGGGCGTGAACATCGGACGGGTTACGGACGGCCGGCCGGCGAGGGACGGGCGGGCGGGTGCGCCACGGCCCCGCGGCCGGGTCGGCGGACGGTGCGGGCGGTGCCCGGGTCCCGAGCGAAGCGAGGCACGAGCATGAGCGGGCGGGCGCGGCTGGCGCTGTGCGCGGCGGTGGCCACCCTGTGCGCCGCGGGCGCACTGCTGCCGCTGGTGGATCCGATCAGCTGGATGTTCGAGGCGGCGATCCTGCTGGGCCTCATGACCGGCGTGGGCGCGGCCGCCCGCCGGGTGCCCCTCGCCGGACCGCTGACCATCGCCGCACAGGCCCTGTCCGCCGTGCTGCTGATGACCCTGCTGTTCGCCCGGCAGGAGGCGATCCTCGGACTGCTGCCGGGCCCGGACGCCCTCGCGGAATTCGGCCGGCTGCTGCGCCACGGCATGCAGGACGTCGGCCGGTACGCCATCCCCGCCCCCGTCACCCCCGGCATCCGGCTGCTGCTGATCGCCGGCGTGCTGCTGATCGGCCTGGTCGTGGACGCGCTCGCGGTCACGTACCGCAGCGCCGCGCCCGCCGGGCTGCCGCTGCTCGCGCTCTATTCGGTGGCCGCGGGACTGTCGAAGGGTGGCGCGGGCTGGCTGCTGTTCCTGGTTGCGGCGGCCGGCTATCTGCTGCTCCTGCTGGCCGAGGGCCGCGACCGGCTCTCCCAGTGGGGCCGGGTGTTCGGCGGGCCGGGTGCCGGAGCGGACCGGCCGGACCGCGGGCGGGGGTTCGCCTCCGGCGCAGACGGGCAGGCGTCCGCCCCGGTCCGTGCGGGCCGCAGGATCGGGGCGGTGGCGCTCGGGATCGCCGTGGTGGTGCCCGCCGTGCTGCCCTCCTTCGACGCCGGGTTGCTGGGGGGCTCCGGCAGCGGCACGGGCCCCGGTGGCGGTGGCGGCACGATCTCCGCGGTGAACCCGCTGGTGTCCTTGCAGGACAGCCTCAACCAGCCCGAGGACAAGGAAGTCCTCAACTACCGCACGACCGCCTCCGACACCCGCGATCTGTATCTGCGGATCGTCGCCCTCGACCAGTTCGACGGCACGACCTGGAAGCCGTCCGAGCGTACGGTCACGGACGTCCCCGAGGAGCTTCCGCGACCGGCCGGCCTCAGCCCCGCGGTCAGCCTCAACCGGATCAACACCTCCATCTCGACGGCCGAGTGGTACGCCCAGAACTGGCTGCCGCTGCCCTACCCGGCGTCCAAGGTGGACATCTCCGGGCGCTGGCGCTTCGAGCCCCAGGGCCGCACGCTCGTCGGGGACCGCGGGCAGAACACCCACGGCCTGCAGTACCAGGTCGAGAGCCTGCAAGTGCGGCCCACCTCCCAGCAGCTGGCCGCCGCCCCGGCCCCGTCCGCCCGCCTGCTCCGCGAGTACACCAAGGTCCCGGGCTCGCTGCCGCCGGTCGTACGGAGCACCGCGCGCCGGGTCACCCGCGGCGCACCGACCGCCTACGCCAAGGCCGTCAGACTCCAGGACTGGTTCGCGGTCAACGGCGGCTTCTCCTACAACACCGACGTCCGGGCGGGCAGCGGTTCCGAGGCCATTGCCCGGTTCCTGCGGCAGAAGGAGGGCTTCTGCGTCCACTTCTCCTTCTCCATGGCGGCGATGGCCCGGACGCTGGGCATCCCGGCCCGGGTCGCGGTCGGTTTCACTCCCGGCACCAAGCAGCCCGACGGCACGACCTCGGTCGGTCTCAAGGACGCGCACGCCTGGCCCGAGCTGTACTTCCAGGGCATCGGCTGGACCCGCTTCGAGCCGACCCCGAGCCGGGGCAGTATCCCTGACTACGCATACCCCGACACCCCGGGCACGGCCGACCCCGGCAGCCCCGACCCCGCACCGTCCCGGTCCGAGGCCCCCTCGGAGGGCCCCTCCACGGCCCCCTCGTGCGGCCCCGACGAGCAGCGGTCGGGCTCCGGCACGGGATGCGTCGCGCTGCCCGCGGAGTCCGGCACCCACCCGCCGGAGAGCGGCTCGTCCCCCTGGGCGATCGCCGGACTGGCACTGGCCGCCCTGCTCGTCCTGCTGCTGCCCACGGCCCCCTTGCTGTGGCGTGTGCGTACGCGCTCCAGACGGCTGGCGGGCGGCGGCCCGGACGGGGACTTCGCGGCGGGCGTCCTCGCCGCCTGGAGAGAGCTGCTGGACACCGCCTGGGACTTCGGCATCGTGCCGGACGAGTCGCTGACCCCGCGCAAGGCGGCCGCTCGGATCAGTGACATCGGAGAACTGCAACCGGAGCCCGCCGCGGCCGCCCACCGAGTTGCGGCGGCGGTCGAGCAGGTTCTGTACGCACCGCAACCCCAGCCGGTGTCCGGGCTCACCCGGGATGTGCAACAGGTGCACGCCGGGCTCCAGACCGGCGCGACCCGTCGTCTGCGGTTGCGCGCCCGGCTCGCCCCGCGCTCCGCGGCCCGCCTCCTCTGGGCCTGGTCCGCCCGCTGGAGGGCCCTGCTGCTCCGGTGCCGCAACAGCCGCCCGGTGGCGTCCGTACGGCGCGCAGCGGCCGCCCTCCGGCCGGGCCGGCAGCGGGCCTGACCACCGGGCATCAGGCAGCAGAGCATGCTGTGGCCGCCCGGTCCTGTCGGGCGGCCACAGCACGGAGATTCCGGTGCCCACGGCGAAAGCCGGCGCGCGCCGGAGCGCCGGATCACCGTGCCGTCGGAGAACCGACGGCCCACCGGTCGGCGAGCCGCGCAGAGTTGGCAGCAGAGTGGAGAGGACAGTACGGAGTGGAGAGAAAGCACGGGGCGGAGCGGAAAGTACGGGGTCGAGAGGAAGTACGGGGTGGAGCGGTCAGCGCACAGCCCGAAGAAGTGCCGGAAATGCAGCTCCAAGACAGCTGGAGAACGGCTGGGAATCCGAAACGGCTGGAGTAACTGCTGCACTGACGCGCCGGGCCGACGGGGGCCGGGGCTCGGCGGATCCGCCGGAAGCAGTCCCGCGCGCCCCGTCGCTGCGTCGGCTCAGTGCCCCTGCTGCTCGTCCCTGCGGCGCTGCCAGCGGTCCTCGATGCGGTTCATCATCGAGCGGCGCTGCCTTGCCTGGCGGCGTGCCGGAGCACCTACGCCACCTCCGGAACCCGCACCGGACTGCTGCTCACCGGGCTTGGGAGCCTTGCGCCAGCCGGTGACCGCCAGCACCGCGCAGCCGAGCATGACGAGAAAACCCACCACGCTGATCCAGATCTGCTGCGCGACCATGCCGGCCATGAGCAGGGCGATACCCACCAGGAAGCCCGCGACCGCTTGGTAGACCCGTCGCCGGGTGTACGTACGCAGCCCGCTTCCCTCAAGCGCTGTCGCGAACTTGGGATCTTCGGCGTACAGCGCTCGCTCCATTTGCTCGAGCATGCGCTGCTCGTGCTCCGAGAGCGGCACGGAGTCCTCCTACTCGTCGGTCGCGGGGGGCGACCGGGGTGCGACCCTTTCAGGATAGGCAGGGAATCGTCCCCGTGAAACCCGCCCCTCGACGCCAATTCACTGTCCGGGCCGCCACGGCGACCGGTGGTGATGTTGCCTGCATTCCCCACCCGCCTGTCCGCCATGCCGGAACGTCGTACCCCGATCATACGGGGCGAAGGGGCTGATCGGGTGGTCTGTGGCCGACTGCACGCGGTAGCCGGGTGTGCCGCGTGGGTCAGTCGCGCTCGGCGAGGACATGCAGCTGAGTGGCCACGGAGTGGAAGGCGGGCTGTTCCGCGGCGGCCGCCTCGAGCTTCAGCAGGGCTTCCATGGCGCCCGGCTCGGTGTCGACCAGCACACCGGGGACGAGGTCGGCGAAGACCCGTACGCCGTGCACCGCGCCGACCTGCAGTCCGGTGGCGGACACCAGCTCCGCGAGCTGGTCGGCGGTGAACCGGCGCGGCATCGGGTCGCCCTCGCCCCAGCGCCCGGCCGGGTCCGTGAGGGCGTGGTGGGCCTCGGTGAAGTGGCCCGCGAGGGCGCGGGCGAGGACGGCGCCGCCCAGACCGGCCGCGAGCAGGCTGAGGGTGCCGGCCGGGCGCAGCGCCTCGACGGCGTTGCGGACGCCCTCGGCCGGGTCGTCGACGTACTCCAGGACGCCGTGGCAGAGCACGGTGTCGTAGCCGCCGCGCTCGACGACGTCGAACAGGCCGTGGGCGTCGCCCTGGACCGCGCGTACCCGGTCGGCGACGCCCGCCTCCGCGGCGCGACGCTCCAAGGCGAAGAGGGCGTTGGGGCTGGGGTCGACGACCGTGACGCGATGGCCGAGGCGGGCGACCGGCACGGCGAAGTTGCCGGTGCCGCCGCCGGTGTCGAGGACGTCCAGGGTGTCGCGGCCGGCGGCCTTGACCCGGCGCTCCAGGGCGTCCTTGAGGACGTCCCAGACCACGGCGGTACGAAGGGATGCGCGCGGGCGCAGCGGGTCAGACACGGCGGGTGGCTCCTCGGCGGGGGCATGAACGTCTAGGCGTCCACCACCCTATTCCGTCCCGCGCCGTCCGCCGCCTGCGGAGCCGCCCCGGGGGCCGGCGGCGCGGGCAGGCGGGCGGCAGACGGGGGCGACGGGGGCGGGGGCGACGGGGGGCGAGGCGCTACGGGGCGGCGGGACGGCAGCCGGGACGGGACGCCGAGCGGTGGCGGGGTGGGGCGCTACGGGGCGGCGGGACGGGATGCGGTGCGGTGGCGGGGTGAGGCGCTACAGGGCGGCGGCGCGGCAGCCGGGACGGGATCCAGTGCGGTAGCGGGGTGGAGCGCTACGCGGCGGCGGCACGGGATGCGGTGCGGTAGCGGGGTGAGGCGCTACAGGGCGGCGGCGCGGCAGCCGGGACGGGATCCAGTGCGGTAGCGGGGTGGAGCGCTACGCGGCGGCGGCACGGGATGCGGTGCGGTAGCGGGGTGGGGCGCTACGGGGCGGAAGTCCGCGGGCAGGGCGGAGCCCGAGACAGGGGCGGGGAGGGCGGGCGCCGTGCGGGGACGGGGCCCCGGGGCAGGGCGGGGACGCTGGGCTGCCCCGGGCCCGGTCCCGGAGGGAGCAGGGGCGGGTGAGGGTGGCAGGTGGGGACGGCCGAGGTGGCCAGGTATAGGACGCCGCTTCTTCTTCCCCTCCCCCTCCCCTCCCCCCGGGGCCCCCCGCCCCACCCCCACCCCCGCTCCCCGTTCCCCGAACCACCCCCCGGCGCCTCGTTCTCCCGCTCTCCCGCTGCTCCTTATCCCGCCCGCTGTGGCGGCAACGACGGCTGGAGGAGCAGCATCCGCTCCACCAGGCGCAGGAACATGGCGGCGTCGCGCAGAAGGTCGTCGGCGTCCCTGCGGCAGGCCGCGCCGGCTATGCCGGCTTCGGCCTTGGCCCGGCGGGCGGCGCCGGCGGCGAACAGGGCGCTCCACTCGGCGAGTTCGGGCGCGACCTCGGGGAGGACCTCCCAGGCGCTGCGGATACGCTGCCTACGGCGCACGGTGGCCTCCGGACGGCCGCGCACGGCGAGGACGGCGGCGGCGGTGCGCAGCGCGGCCAGATGTGCCGTGGCGAACTGTTCGTTGGGGGTTTCCAGGGTCTGTGCTTCGTCGAGGCCCTGCTGGGCCTGGGCGAGCAGGGCGAGGGCGGCGGGTGGTGCGGCCGCCCGTCGCAGGACGGGGTGGACATCGCTCGGGGGACCGTACGCAGCGGAGCTGCCCCCACCGGGACGAGCTGCCATGACGAACCTCCTGTCGTCGCATGCTGGTTCGGGACCGAATGCCGATTCGGGACCGTATGACCCCATCGTGACGTACACCACTGACAATCGGCACTGACCTGCACTTTCGTCGAAAAGGGGACGCACCCTCAGGCGGATTCGCCGGATGGGCTCCCAACACCCCCTTGCGGAATGGGGGGTGGGATACCGCATACTTTTTGCACTGACCAGTCAGTTCAAGGAGGGATCGTGGACAGCACCCCGCACGGGGCGGCGGTCACGGCCGCGGGATTCGGGGTCAAGGGCCCCCGCGGGTGGGCATTCCGGAACATCGACCTCAGCGCCGGGCCCGGCTCGCTGATCGCCGTACAGGGCCCTTCGGGCTCGGGCCGTACGTGTCTGCTGCTCGCGCTCACCGGCCGGATGAAGTCCGCCGCGGGCACCGCCGAGGTCGGCGGACTGCCACTGCCGAAGAAGAGGGCCGCGGTCCGTTCCGTCACCGCGCTCGCCCATGTGCCGGGGGTCGCCGAGCTCGATCCCGCCCTCACCGTGGGCGAGCATCTGCGTGAACGTGCCCTGCTACAGGGCCGGTTCGGCGGTTCGCTGCGTGCGCTGCTGCGGCCGCGGCGCGAGCGCCGGGCCGAGGCCCGCGCCCTGGTGGATGCCGCGCTCACGGCGGGCGGCCTCGACCTGGAGTCGCTGCCCAAGGGGATCCGCACGTCCGTCCGCGACCTGGAACGGCTGGAGGCGCTGCGGCTTTCCGTGGCGCTCGCGCTGATCGGCGGCCCCCGGCTGCTGGCCGTCGACGACACCGATCTGAAGCTGTCCGACGACGAGCGCGCCGGGGCCTGGGCGATGCTGCGCGCCCTGGCGGCGGCCGGCACCACCGTGCTCGCGGTGTGCAGCGAGCCGCCGCAGGACGGCGAGGGCGTGGTGCTGGTGCGTACCGGTGGCCGTCGGGAGGCGGACGCCCCTAAGAGCGCGCCCGGCGACTCCCCCGCCACCACGGGCACCACGGACACCGCGGCCGGCACGACCGACGGGAACAGCGGGAACAGCAGGGACGACGGGGACAGCGAGAGTCCCACGGCCGGCGCGGACAGCGCGGCCGGCGGGGGCCCCGCGGCCGGCAACGCCAGCGACGACCCCGCAAACAGCAAGGCCGGCGAAGACCCCGCGGACAGCGAGCACGACGAGCAGGACGGGACCGACGACGAGGAGGGGGCGGCCGATGCGCTCGCCGAAGCTGGCCGCTCTTGAGCTGAAGCGGTTCGGGCGGGGGAAGCTGCCGCGCGCCGCGCTGGCCGCACTTCTGCTGCTGCCGCTGCTGTACGGCGCGCTGTACCTGTGGTCCTTCTGGGACCCGTACGGGCGGCTGGACAAGATCCCGGTCGCGCTGGTCAACGAGGACACCGGCGCGACCGTCGGCGGGAAGCACCTCGCGGCCGGCGGCAGCATCGTCTCCGGGCTGCGCGACAGCCACACCTTCGACTGGCAGCCCGTGGACGCCGAGAAGGCCGCCAAGGGCGTCGAGGACGGCTCGTACTACCTCTCGCTGTCCATCCCGAAGGACTTCAGCCGGCGGATCGCCTCCAGCTCCGGGGACCACCCGGAGACCGGCGCCCTCAAGGTGCGGACGAACGACGCGAACAACTACATCGTCGGGCAGATCTCCCGGACGGTGTTCTCCGAGGTGCGCTCCGCGGCCTCCACGAAGTCGTCGCGGACCTTCCTGGACAAGATCTTCGTCTCGTTCTCGACGCTGCACGGCAGGACCGAGCAGGCCGCGGACGGCGCCGACCAGCTCAACGACGGTATCGGGCAGGCGAAGGACGGCGCGGGCAAACTGGCCGACGGTCTGGGCACCGCCAAGGACGGCAGCGGCAAGCTGGTGACGGGCCTGGGCGATCTCGACGCGGGCGCGGGGCGGCTCTCCCAAGGCAGCTCCGACCTCGCCAGGGGAGCCGGTACGGCGGCACATGGCTCGCGCCAACTGGCCGACGGTTCCGGGCAGGTGGCGCAGGGAACCCAGCAGCTGGCGGACACGGTCAACGGAGTCGTCGGCAAGGTGGGGCCCTTCATCCGGGCGCACGGCAAGGAGATCGGCGAGGCGGCACAGCTCGTCGCCGACGGTTCGCAGGCGGTCAGTGACCACCTCGACAAGCTCCCCGCCGCGGCGTCCACGGGGGCCGAACTCTCCCGGGGGATGTCCGACCATCTGGCCGCCTACTACCGGCTGCGCTGTGGGAGCGCGGTGGAACTCGACGCCTCCTGCGCGGAGCTGAAGCAGCTCAAGGAGCAGGCGGCCACCGCCGCGGACAAGGCCGAGGAGGTCAGCGGCTACGTCCACGACCAGAAGAACCTCGACCAACTGGGACGGGACCTGGACACGCTGCACTCGCTGGCGGGCGAGCTGGCCGAGCGCGGGCCGACCCTGGGCGCCGACATGGACGCCGCCGTCAAGAAGATCAACGGTCTCAACGACGGCGCGCACAAGGTGTCCGCGGGGGCGCGCAAGCTGGCCGCGGGCAATGCCCGGCTGGCGGCCGGTGCGGACAAGCTCAACGACGGCACGCATGCGCTGCACGACGGTACGGGCCGCGCGGCAGCCGGTATGGGCGACCTCGACTCCGGTGTGGGCAGGCTCAAGGACGGCGCGCAGACGCTGGACGGCGGCATGTTCAAGCTCTCCGACGGCTCGCAGAAGCTGGCCGGCGGACTGCACGACGGGGCGAAGCAGATCCCCGACTACGGCAAGAAGGCCCGCGACGCGCGCACCCAGGTCATGTCCGACCCGGTGCAGCTGGCCTCGTCCGCCGCCCACAAGGCGCCGAACTACGGCACCGGCTTCGCCCCGTACTTCATCCCGCTGTCCCTGTGGGTCGGCGCGATGGTGGCGTACATGCTGATCCAGCCGCTCAACCGGCGGGCACTGGCGATGGGTGCGTCCTCCTGGCGGGTGGCGGTCTCCGGGTGGCTGCCGGTGTTCGGTGTGGGGGTGCTGCAGACCGCGGCCCTGATGTCCGTATTGCACTTCGCGATCGGCCTGGAGATGGTCCGGGCGGCCGGCACGGTCGGCTTCCTCGTCCTGGTCACGGCGTGTTTCTCGGCGATCGTGCAATGGCTGAACGCGCAGTTCGGCCCGGCCGGCCGGATCCTGGTGCTGGCGCTGCTGATGCTCCAGCTGACCTCGGCCGGCGGCACCTACCCGGTGCAGACCAGCCCGGGGTTCTTCGCCGCCATCCACCCCTACCTGCCGATGAGTTACATCGTGGAGGGGCTGCGCCGGCTCATCACGGGCGGGGAACTCGCGCCCGTATGGCAGGGCAGTGTGGTGCTGCTGGCGTTCACGGCGGTGGCGCTCGCGCTGACGTCCCTGACGGCGCGCGGCCGCCAGGTGGTGCGGATGAAGGACCTTCATCCGGAGCTGAGCCTGTGAGCGCGCACCCTCCCCCAGCTACCGCTGGGAGGTGCCCCCAGCCCACCACCGCCCTGCCGGAGACTCCCCCGGACTCCGTCCGGGGCAACCCCCACCGCGCCGCGCATCGATCGCCGGGGACCGGCACAATCGCCCCCATGGACAGCTCCAACACACGCCGCGACGCCACCCGGCGCAAGCTCTTCGAGGCCGCGGTCACGCTCATCGCCGAACAGGGCTTCTCCTCCACCACGGTGGACGAGATCGCCGAGCGGGCAGGCGTCGCGAAGGGCACCGTCTACTACAACTTCGCGAGCAAGAACGTTCTCTTCGAAGAGCTGCTGCGGCACGGCATCGAGATGCTGGCGACCTCCTTGCAGGCGGCCGCCGAGGAGGTCATCGGACGGGGCGGCCGCAGGATCGACGCGCTGGACGCGATGATCCGGGCCGGGCTGGACTTCATCTCCCGTTACCCGGCGCTCACCCAGCTCTACGTCGCCGAGCTGTGGCGCACCAACCGTGCCTGGCAGTCGACGCTGATGGTGGTGCGCGAGCGGGCCATCACGGTGGTGGAGGACGTGCTGCGCGAGGCGGTGGCGGAGGGCGAGCTGAGCGAGGAGATCGACATCCCGCTGACCGCCTCGGCGCTGTTCGGAATGGTCCTGGTGGCCGCCCTGGACTGGCAGTCCTACCAGCCGGACCGGTCGATCGACGATGTCCACGCGGCGCTGTCGCGGCTGCTCCAGGGGCGGGTCAGCGGCCGGCCGTCGTAGCTCCGGGAGGACGCTCCCCGGAGGGAGGCCGGTGCGCGCCGTATTGGTCAGGTGCGACGCGCACCGTTTTCCCCCGCGGGCACGCACAAAAGGGTGCGCTGCCCTGGCACGGATCGTTCCCCCATCGATCCGACCAGGACAGCGCTTCCCCCGTACTCCCCCGTATCCCCCGTGCGTCCCCCGTGTTCCCCCGTCACGTCCGGGAGCCGCGCCGCTCCGCCGCCCCGTGTCGGCGGTGCGGCGCCGCTTCCCTTCCGTGGCCCCTACTCTTCCTTCCGGGCGGGCGTCGGCCCATCCGCGTACCTACTCATCTCGGTGACTGAGTACGGATACTCAAACCTGAGCACCGGCCCCCAGCCAGGGCCTACGCTTTCCGCCGTGTCCGTACTTCCCTTGGTGTTCACCAGTGGCTGGGCGAGCGGGATCAACGCCTACGCCGTCGTCCTGCTCTTCGGCCTGCTCGGCGCGACCGGTGTCACGGATGAGGTGCCCGCGGCGTTGCAGCGCCCCGATGTGCTGATCGTGGCCGGGGTGCTCTTCCTGTGCGAGGCCGTCGCCGACAAGGTCCCGTACGTGGACTCGGTCTGGGACACCGTGCACACGGTGATCCGGCCGGTCGCCGGCGCCGTCGTGGCGGCGCTGCTGGCCGGCCACAACGGTTCGCTGCCCGAGTTGGCGGCGGGCGCGGTCGGCGGCTCCACGGCGCTGCTGAGCCACCTGGTCAAGGCCGGTACGCGGATCGCGGTCAACACCTCCCCGGAGCCGGCCAGCAACATCGTGCTGAGCCTCGCCGAGGATCTGGGCGTCGCCGCGCTCATCGCCTTCGCCGTGTTCCACCCGGTGGCGGCTGCGGTCATCGCGGCGGCACTGCTGGCCGCGGGGATCGCGGTGGTGGTCTTCCTGTGGTCGCGGATCCGCCGGTACCTCCGGCGCCGTCGGCAGCGGCGCGCGGAGAAGCGGACGGCCACGGCAGGGGATGTGCTGCCACCGGTGGCCTGACGGGGTGCTTCTGGGGGTGGCGGCGCCGGTGCTGCCGGGCCGGGAACCCGGCCGTGCGGGCGTTGTCGGTGGGGCCGGATAAAGTCGCAGGCATGGCACGGATTGCGGTGATCGGCGCCGGGATGGGCGCGATGGCGGCCGCTGCCCGGCTGGCCGTCGCGGGCCACCGGGTGGCGGTGTTCGAGCGCGGCGCGACGCATGGCGGCGCGGTGCGGCGGTGGGAGCGGGGCGGCTTCGCCTTCGATACGGGCCCCGGCCTGCTGCATCTGCCGGCCGTCTACCGCGATCTGTTCCTCAAGACCGGCCGGGAGCCGCTGGAGAGCTGCATCGAGCTGTCCCAGGTCGACCCCGCGAGCCGGCATGTCTTCCCCGACGGCACGGCCGTATCGCTGCCGAACGCCTCGCGGGCCGGGGTGCTGACGGCCCTGGACGAGGCGCTGGGCGCGGGTTCCGGGGAGCGCTGGAGCGCGCTGGTGGGCCGCGCCCGCGAGGCCTGGGACGCCACCCGCCGGCCGCTCCTGGAGGAGCCGCTGTGGCAGGACTGGCGGGTGCTGGGGCGCGATCCGTATCCGGCGGTGCGCAGGCGCGGGCTGTTCGGCCGGGGCAAGGGCCCCACGACCGCCACCCTCGCCGAGGTGGCCCGCCGTGAGCTGACGGACCCCCGGCTGATCGCGCTGCTGGAGAGCCATGCGCTGGCGTACGGCTTCGACCCGCGCAGCGCCCCGGCGAGCGCCGTCGTGCTGCCGTACATGGAGCAGACCTTCGGGAGTTGGTATCCGCGCGGCGGTATGCGGGCGCTGGCCGATGCGCTGTACGAACGCTGTCTGGCGCGCAAGGTGGAGTTCAGCTTCGGTGCGGCGGTGACCGGGATCGTGGAGAAGGACGGCCGGGCGTCGGGCGTCGAGCTGGCCGACGGCCGGGTGTCCGAGGCGGAGTTCGTGGTGGCGGGCGTCGATCCGGTGCAGCTTGTGGAGCTCTGCCGGGGACGGGAGCCGTGGGGTGCGGACGATGTCCGCCCGGGACCGGATGACCGCGCCACCGCGCGGCTCACGGTCTGCCTCGCGCTGCGCGGTGCGCGCCCCGAGGACGCCGTGCACCGGACGGTCGTCCATGCCGCGGACCGCACGGCGGAGCTGGCGGGCGTGTTCGGGGACGGCCCCGGGCTGCGGACCCCCTGTGACCGGCCCACGGTGACGGTGCTGCGCCCGGACGACCCTGCTTCCCGGCCGGACGACGCCCATGAGGCCGTGACCCTGACGGCGACGGTGGCGCCGCACGGCCCGGTCGACTGGCACGACGGCGAGGCCGTGGCGGCCGGTGCGGAGCGGATGACCGAGATCGCCGAGGCCGCGGTTCCCGGGCTGCGGGAGCGGGTGCTGTGGCGGGAGGTGCTGCCGCCCGCCGATGACGCAGGGGTGCCGGGACCGGCGCTGGCGGGCCGGGAAGGCCGCTTTCTGCGACCCGGCAACCGCACCCGGATACCGGGGCTCTACGCGGTCGGTGGCTGGTCGCACCCGGGCGGCGGGCCGGCGCACGCCGGGATGTCCGGCGCGATCGTCGCCGGCCTGATCGTGAACGGCGACGACTGGCACGGCTCCACATGAGCGCGTAGCGGGCGCCGCCGGGCGAGGGCGTGAGGGGCGCTGCGGGAGGCACAGCGGCGGGAGAGGGCCGACGCGGGATGCGCGGCCGTGGCCCCGGCCCCTTCCCCGGCCGCCGGCTCAGTAGCGGTACTGCTGCCCGTCGTACCCGGGCTGCTGGTAGGGCGGGTAGGGCTGCTCGGGCGGCAGTTCGCCGTCGCGCTGCTGGGGGACCCAGACGCCGCCGGGCGGTGTCTCGCCGTAGCCCTGGCCGAGCGGCTGTCCCTGGGCGTCGTACTGCTGCGCGGCGTAGGGCTGCTGGGCGTAGGGGTCGGCCTGCTGGTAGGGGTCGTAGGACGCGGAGTACTGCTGGCCGCCGACGTACGGATCGGCGTAGGGCGCCTGCTGGCCCTGGCCGTCGCCGTACGCCGCGTAGGGGTCGGCATAGGGGTCGGCATAGGGGTCCGCGTAGGGGTCGGCGTAGGCGTCCTGGACGGCTCCGGTCTGGTCGTAACCGCCGCCGTACGCATAGCCGTTGCCGTCACCGTTGCCGTTGCCGACCGCGCCGTTGTAGGCGTCGTAGCCGCCGTAGCCGGGCTGCTGGGCGCGGGCGTCGGGGCTGTAGACGCCGTACTGGCCGGTCTCCTCCGGCATCGGCTGCGGAGCGTAGACGGCGGCGTTGTCGGGGCGCCCGAATTCGTCCGGGACGGCGAACGCCTGTGTGGCGTAGGCACTTTGGTCCTGCTGCTGGTCCTGGTACGGATCCTGGGCGCGGTAGCCGTCGCCGCCGTTGTAGTCGTAGAAGCCCTGCCCGACGACGGTCTCCTGCGCGGCAAAGGCTTCCTGCCCCGCGACAAAGGTGTCCTGCGCGGCAAAAGCGTCCCGCCCCGCCACAAAGGTGTCCTGGGCGGCGAAGGCGTCCTGCCCCGCAGCGGAGCCGGGACCGCCGTAGGAGCCCTGTCCCGCAGAGGTGTCCACGCTGCGGAAGCCGCCGGTGCTCTCGAAGGTGTCCGGGCCCCCGTCGTCGAACCGGCCGGGGCGGGCGGCGGGCGCCACCGCCTCCAGACCGGAGACCTCCAGCGTCGGTTCGGCGGGGGCCGGACCGGCCTGGCGGGCCCGGCGGCGCCGGCCGCTGTCGCCGGACGCCCCGGGCTTGCCGCCCAGCGCCCAGCCGGTGGTGAAGCCGCGGCGGAAGGAGAGCGTCACATTCGTCTGCCCGATGGCGAAGGCGACAAGTCCCAGCCCGATCACGACTATTGACGGGATGATGACGCCGATGACCACGCCGAGGAAACCGGTGAAGGCCAGCAGCCGCCAGCGCAGCCGCGCCTTGTTCTGGAGCAGGACCTCACCCAACAGCCACAGAGCGACCAGGCCGAACGCGATGTAGAGGACCGTCCAGCCCATATACGCCCCTCTTCCGCCGCTCGCCGGCAACCGTGATCAGGACTGCTGGTGCAGCCCCAGATTCTCGTAGATTTCCAGGGTCGCCGTGGAGTGGTTCAGGGTAATGAAGTGCAACCCGGGAACATCCTCGGCCATCAAGCGTGCGCACAGTTCCGTTGCGTACTCGATACCAATGGAGCGTACCGCCGCCGGGTCGTCCTTGACGGCGAGGATGCGCTCGGCCAGCTCGGGCGGGAAGGCCGCGTTGCTGAGCTGAGCGAACCGCTCGATCTGGCGCACGTTCGTGACCGGCATGATCTCCGGAATGATCGGCGTCGAGCAACCCGCCGACGAAACGCGGTCCCGCAGCCGGAAGTAGTCCTCGGGGTAGAAGAACATCTGGGTGATGGCGAAGTCCGCGCCGGCTCGGCACTTGTCGACGAAGTGCGCCACGTCCGTGTCCCAGTCCCTCGAGCGCGGATGCATCTCGGGGAAGGCCGCGACGCCGACGCAGAAGTCGCCGGACTCCTTGATCAGCCGGACCAGGTCGGCCGCGTAGCCGACGCCGTCGGGGTGCTTGACCCACTCGCCCATCGGGTCGCCGGGCGGATCGCCGCGCAGCGCGAGCATGTTGCGGATCCCGGCGTCGGCGTACTGGCCGATGATGTTGCGCAGGTCAGCCGTGGAGTGATTGACCGCGGTCAGGTGCGCCACCGGGGTCAGGGTGGTGTCGGTGGCGATGCGCTCGGTGGCGCGCACCGTGCCGTCACGGGAGGTGCCGCCGGCGCCGTACGTCACGGAGACGAACGTCGGCGAGACGGCCTCGATGCGGCGAATGGCGTTCCACAGGGTCCGCTCGCCCTTCTCCGTCTTGGGGGCGGCGAACTCGAACGAATACGACTGCTTACCGGAAGCAAGCAGGTCGCGCACCGTACGGGCGCGATCAGTCCTGGTGGAAGCTGTACCTAGGGCCATACCGGCAGGTTAACCACCGGCCGGGCACACACCAACCGGGTCCGGCGTAATGCCTGGTTGGTCGGGTTGATGTCCACTGGGTGGACATTTTCCGGTCGCCCGGACGTCAGGAGACCGCCCGCCCGAAACCGCGCGAAGTGATCCTCGTCACCCGTCCCCGCGGGCCGGACGGGACGGCGCGGACACGTCCGAGGCGTCCCAGGTCCGGATGCGCTTCGCCAGGGCGGCGGCCGCCGCTCCCGGGTCGTCCGCTTCCGTGATCGCGCGGACCACGACGACCCGACGGGCGCCCGCCTCCAGCACCTCGTCCAGATTCCCGGCGTCGATCCCGCCGATCGCGAACCAGGGGCGCTCGGGGGCGCGGGCCGCGGTGTAGCGGACCAGGTCGAGGCCGGGGGCGTGGCGGCCCGGCTTGGTGGGTGTCGGCCAGCACGGGCCCGTGCAGAAGTAGTCCACGCCGGGCTCGGTGAGCGCGGCGTCCACCTCGGCCTCGGCATGGGTGGAGCGGCCTATGAGGACGTCCGGGCCCAGGAGGGCGCGGGCGGCCGGGACCGGCAGATCGCCCTGCCCGAGATGCAGCACGTCGCTGCCCGCCGCATGGGCGACATCCGCCCGGTCGTTGACCGCGAGCAGCTTGCCGTGCCGCCGGCAGGCGTCCGCGAAGACCTCCAGATGCCGGAGCTCCTCGCCGGCCTCCATTCCCTTGTCCCGCAGCTGGACGATGTCCACACCCGAGGCGAGCACCGCGTCCAGGAACTGCGGGAGGTCGCCCTGCCGCCGACGGGCGTCCGTGCAGAGGTAGAGCCGGGCGTCGGACAGGGCCGGGCGTGCGGTGGTCATCGGGCGGCTTCCCCCCAGGTCGGGGGCGTACGGGCCGGGCCTTCCGGTCCGTACGCCCCGCGGATGCGGTTACGGATGCTGGTGCGGCCGCCTGCTGGGAGCGGGCCGCGCCGGAGGTCTCAGACGGCGAGCGCCTGGGCCCGGCGCTTCACCTCCGTGCCGCGATTCTCGCGCAGCGCCTGGGCGGGCGTGCCGGGCAGGCTCTCATCCGGGGTGAACAGCCACTCCAGCATTTCCTCGTCGGTGAAGCCGTCGTCCTTGAGGAGGGTGAGGGTACCGACGAGGCCCTTGACCACCTTGTCGTCCTGGATGAAATCGGCGGGCACATGCAGCGCCCTGTTCTCGCCGCGGCGCACCGCGATCAGCTGGCCCTCCTTGACCAGCTGCCGCACACGCGTCACCTCGACACCGAGCTGTTCGGCGATGTCGGGGAGGGTGAGCCAGGCGGGGACGAGTCCATCGATGTTTGCGTCAATCTCGGTCACAGGACAAGCCTGCCACCTCGCACTGACAGCCGGTAGCCGGGATCGCCATCAGGGGCTTCCTGCACACCGGAGGGTGACGGCAGGCCCCCGGGCGACCGACGGGCACGGACCGCCCCGGTTACCGGCGCGGACCCGCCCCCGGCTACAGCGCAGCGGCCTTCAGCGGCAGCGACGCGTTCGCGGCCCGCGCCCGGTCCAGCGCCACACCCCGCTCGATCAGCTTGCGTCCCTGGGCCAGATCCCGCGGCCGCCCCACGGCCAGCAGCGCGACGAGCCGCCCGTCCCGCAGCCAGATCACCGACCAGGCGGCCCCGGTCGGATCGCCGCGCCAGACCAGCTCGTCGGCGTCCCCGTGATGGCCCGCGTACTGCACGAACCGCCCGAACTGCTCCGACCAGAAGTACGGCACGGGGTCGTAGGCCACCCCTTCCGCCTCGCCGCGGGCGATGTTCTCGGCGACCGTACGGGGGCCCTGGAGGGCGTTGTCCCAGTGGTGGATCAGCAGACGGGTGTCGTAGCGGGCCGACGGGAAGGAGGCGCAGTCGCCGACCGCGTAGACATCGGCCACGGAGGTGCGCAGCTGCTCGTCGGCCAGTACGGAGCCGTCCTGCGGCGAGACCTCGATGCCCGAGCCGGCCAGCCAGCCGGTCGCGGGCCGGGCCCCGATCCCGATGACCACCGCGTCGGCGGGCAGCGTCGTGCCGTCCGCGAGGGTGACCACGCCCGCCGTGACGGACGCGACCCGCGCGTTGGTGCGCAGCTCGGCTCCGGCGTCCGCGTACCAGCCGGTCATGTGGGCGGCGACCTCGGCGGGCAGCGCACCGGCCAGCGGGCGGTCGGCGGCCTCGACGACGGTGACCGCGCAGCCCGCCTCGCGCGCCGCGGTCGCGAACTCGGCACCGATCCAGCCGGCGCCGACCACCACGATCTCGTGCTGGGCGGCGAGCACCGGCCGCAGTCGCTCGGCGTCGTCCAGGGTGCGCAGCAGATGGATACCGGGCAGGCCCTCGCTGCCGGGCAGCACGATCGGGTCGGCGCCGGTCGCGATGACCGCGTAGTCGTAGGGGACCGGGCCGTCGGCCGTCTCGATCACGTGGGCGTCCGGCACCAGGGCGGTGACCGGGCGGCTGAGGTGGAGTTCGATGCCGAGCCCGGCGAAGTCGATGTCGAAGGTGGAGCCCTCGGCCTTGCCCAGCAGCACCGCCTTGGACAGCGGCGGACGGTCGTAGGGCTGGTGGGGCTCGTCGCCGAGGAGCGTGATCGCGCCGCGCCAGCCCTGTTCGCGCAGGGCGACCGCGGTCTGCACACCCGCGATTCCCGCGCCGGCGATCACCACGTGCGGCGTGCGGTCAGGGGCCTGGGAGGACTTGCTCTGCTCGCTCACCCGATCACTCTAGGACGGTGTGTGACGCCGCTCGCAGCAGCGCGCAACGAGATCTCTGACACAGCGTCACGGTCGGCTCGGCCCGGGGCGCCGCCCACCGGCGGCCGGGCGCTGCCTTACGGCGCGTCGCGGCACCGTATTAGGGTGAGCGATACACGCACTCGCGGGAGCCCGGACGCACCGGGCTGAGAGGGAGGCTGGCCGGCCTCCGACCGTACGAACCTGATCCGGGTCATGCCGGCGAAGGGAGGGGCTGGACACCCATGCAGGTATCTGCCACACGAGCGGATCCCACCCCGCAAAGCCCTGATGTGCTCGTCATCGGCGGCGGCATCATCGGCCTGGTCACCGCCTGGCGGGCGGCCGTCCGCGGGCTGAGTGCCGCGGTGGCCGACCCCGCGCCCGGAGGCGGTGCGGCGCGGGTCGCGGCCGGGATGCTGGCCGCGGTCACCGAGCTCCACTACGGCGAGCAGACCCTGCTGGGCCTCAACCTCGCCTCCGCGCGGCGCTACCCCGGGTTCACCGAGGAGCTGGAGGAGGCCGCCGGGCAGCGGATCGGCTACCGGCGCTGCGGCACGCTGGCCGTCGCGCTGGACGCCGACGACCGCGCCCACCTGCGCGAACTGCTCACCCTCCAGATCCGCTCCGGACTGGAATCACAGTGGCTCACGGGTCGTGAGTGCCGCCGCCTGGAGCCGATGCTGGCCCCCGGGGTGCGCGGCGGCCTGCGGGTGGACGGCGACCACCAGGTCGATCCGCGCCGGCTGGCGAGCGCCCTGCTGGCCGCCTGTGAGCGCTCGGGGGTGGTCTTCCACCGGAGCGCGGCCGTGCGGCTGACGGTCGACGGCGGCCGCGCCTCCGGCGCCGAACTCGCCGACGGCACACGGGTCCCGGCCGGTCAGGTCGTCCTGGCCGCGGGCAGCCACAGCGGCCGGCTCGCCGGCGTGCCCGACGAGGTGCTGCCGAAGGTACGGCCGGTCAAGGGCCAGGTGCTGCGGCTCCGGATGCCGGACATGCCCGCGGGCAGCCCGGCCTTCCTCTCGCGCACCGTACGGGCCGTCGTACGCGGCGGCCCCCTCTACCTGGTCCCGCGGGAGAACGGCGAACTGGTCGTCGGCGCCACCAGCGAGGAGCTGGGCTGGGACACCACCGTGACCGCGGGCGGGGTCTACGAGCTGCTGCGGGACGCGCACGAGCTGGTCCCGGGCATCACCGAGCTGCCGCTCGTCGAGACCTGCGCCGGGCTGCGCCCCGGCTCCCCCGACAACGCCCCCATGCTCGGGCCGACCGCGCTGCCCGGCTTCCATCTGGCCACCGGCCACTTCCGCAACGGCGTGCTGCTGACGCCGGTCACCGGTGACGCGATGGCCGAGGTGCTGGCCACCGGCCTCCTCCCCGAAGAGGCCCGCCCCTTCTCCCCCGCCCGCTTCACCCCCACCGTCCCGGGGCCCGAGCGCACCCGTGCCCCAGAGGAGCAGGCCGTATGAACGCCGCCACCCCTACCCCTACCGTCTCGGTGTCCGTCAACGGCGAGGCCCGCGAGGTCCCCGGCGGGCTCACCCTCGACCGGCTCGTCGCGACCCTGTCCAAGGCGCCCGCCGGGGTGGCCGCGGCGGTCAACGAAATCGTGGTGCCGCGCACCCAGTGGCCCACCACCCCGCTCGGCGACGGCGACCGCGTCGAGGTGCTCACCGCGGTCCAGGGAGGCTGACCCGCAGACATGGCCGACACCGCAACCCTCCGGGGGACGACCCCCGCCGCATCCGACCACGCCTTCGCCGCGGGCTCCGACACCCTCACCCTCGCCGGCACCACCTTCGCGTCCCGTCTGATCATGGGGACCGGTGGCGCGCCCAGCCTCGACGTCCTGGAGCGGGCGCTGCTCGCCTCCGGTACGGAGCTGACCACGGTCGCCATGCGGCGGCTGGATCCGACCGTGCAGGGCTCAGTGCTGTCCGTACTGGAACGGCACAAGATCAAGGTGCTGCCGAACACCGCGGGCTGCTTCACCGCGGGCGAGGCGGTGCTCACCGCCCGGCTCGCCCGGGAAGCGCTCGGCACGGACTGGGTCAAGCTCGAGGTCGTCGCCGACGAGCGCACCCTGCTGCCCGACCCGATCGAGCTGCTCGATGCCGCCGAGACCCTGGTGGACGACGGTTTCACCGTGCTGCCCTATACGAACGACGACCCGGTGCTGGCCCGCAAGCTGGAGGACGTGGGCTGCGCCGCGATCATGCCGCTGGGCTCCCCGATCGGCTCCGGGCTGGGCATCCGCAACCCGCACAACTTCCAGCTGATCACCGAGCGGGCCGGAGTCCCGGTCATCCTCGACGCGGGCGCAGGCACCGCCTCGGACGTCTCGCTGGCCATGGAACTGGGCTGCGCGGCGGTGATGCTGGCGTCCGCGGTCACCCGTGCACAGGAACCGGAGCTGATGGCCGAGGCCATGCGGCACGCGGTCACGGCAGGCCGCCTGGCACACCGCGCGGGCCGTATCCCGCGCCGCCACTTCGCGCTTGCGTCCTCCCCCACCGAGGGCGTGGCCGAACTGGATCCGGAACGCCCCGCGTTCTGAGATCTGAGAGCCTTCCCACGTTTTTGGCTTTCCCGCCGTGGTGGTTTGTCGCCGTTGCGCCTGCGGCGGGCGGGCAAGCCACGGCGCAGCGCCCCGTAGACTCGTCTGCCGTGGATACGACCCTTCAGGACCCGCTCGTGGGCCAGCTGCTCGACGGCCGCTACCGCGTCCAGGCGCGCATCGCCGCAGGCGGTATGGCCACGGTCTACCAGGCCATGGACACCCGGCTCGACCGCGTGCTCGCGCTGAAGGTGATGCACCCGGGCCTCGCCACGGACGGGGCGTTCGTCGACCGCTTCATCCGTGAGGCGAAGTCGGTCGCGCGGCTGTCGCATCCGAATGTGGTGGGCGTCTTCGACCAGGGCACCGACGGTACGTACGTCTATCTGGCGATGGAGTACGTCGCCGGCTGCACGCTGCGCGATGTGCTGCGCGAGCGGGGCGCCCTCCAGCCCCGGGCCGCGCTGGACATCCTGGAGCCGATCCTGGCCGCTCTGGGGGCCGCGCACCGCGCGGGCCTGGTGCACCGCGACATGAAGCCGGAGAACGTCCTGATCGGGGACGACGGCCGGGTCAAGGTCGCCGACTTCGGGCTGGTGCGCGCGGTGGACACCAACACCACCGCCTCGACGGGCTCCGTCCTGGGCACGGTCTCCTACCTCGCCCCCGAGCAGCTGGAGCACGGCACCGCGGACGCCCGGGTCGATGTCTACGCCTGCGGTGTGGTGCTCTACGAGATGCTGACCGGCGGCAAACCGCACACCGGCGGCACCGTGGCGCAGATCCTCTACCAGCATCTGCACGAGGACGTGCTGCCGCCGTCGGGGCTGGTGCCCGGTCTCGCGCCGCAGCTGGACGAGCTGATCGCGCTGGCCTGCGCACGCGATCCGCAGCAGCGTCCGGAGGACGCGGTGGCGCTGCTGTCCCGGGCGCAGGAGGCCCGGGCGCAGCTGACCGACGCACAGCTGGACATCGTGCCGCCGGAGGCCAAGGAACTGCCCGCGGGCGGCGCCGGGGCGGGCGACGGCTCGGAGCGTACGGACGTGATACCCCGCACCGGCGAAGCGGAGCTGAACCGCACCAGCCGGCTGGAGGTGCCGTCGGACGAGCAGACCACACGGCTGCGGCCGGAGCCCGCCGCCGCGCCCCGTGGCGGACTGCTCCAGAGGCGGCGGCTCGCCACCCTCATCGCGGCCGTCCTGCTGGTCCTCGGGGCGGGTGCGGGCGTCTGGTACATCAACTTCGGCCAGTTCACCACCGTCCCCGCGGTGCTGGACATGACACAGGCCAAGGCCGCGAAGACCCTGCGGGACGACGGTCTGGGGGTGAAGGTGGTGCGCGGCTTCAGCTCGAACGTCGAGCGCGGCCATGTCATGAAGACGGATCCCGCGAACGGCAAGCAGATCCGTGGCACGGGCACCGTCACCCTCACCATCTCCCGCGGCCCGGAGATCGTCACCATCCCGGATCTGTCCGGCACCCCGGTCGCGGACGCCAAGCGCAAGCTGCGCGACCGCGGGCTGGTCCCGGGCACCGTGACCCGCGCTTTCAACGACGAGGTCGCCAAGGGCTCGGTGATCCGTACGGACCCGCCCGCCGGCACCAAGCGGCGGCCCGATACGGCGGTGGGGCTGACCATCAGCCGCGGCACCTCGATCGATGTGCCCGGAGTGCTCGGCAGCGACCGCACCGACGCGGTGTCCACGCTGCGCGCGGCCGGTTTCCAGGTGCGCTTCGCCGACCAGCCGGTCTTCTCCACCCAGGACAAGGGCACCGTCGCCCGGCAGAACCCGGATGAGGGCGGCAAGCTCGGCAAGGGCGAGACGGTCACCCTCACGCTCTCCAAGGGCCCGGAGATGATCCCCGTCCCGGATGTCACCGGCAAGAACGTCGATGACGCCAAGAAGCAGCTGACGGACCTGGGCTTCCAGGTCGAGGTGGACAAGCCGTTCCTGTTCCCGCAGGACACCGTCGAATCCCAGTCCGTCGACCCCGGCAAGAAGGCGCCCAAGGGCGGCACGATCACCATCAAGCTCAAGGGCGCCCTGTAGGGCCCGCCGGCGGTGCCCCCGGCTGCCGTCCGGCGGGCGTGGGGCACCTGGCACCCTGGGGGGTGAGTACCTCCCCCGAGGGCGCCGAGCAGCGCGCCCGTGCACGTAACCCGGTCGGCGGCCATGTGCCGGTGGCCGGCGGCCTGGCGAAGGTCGGCATTCCCTACGCCCACGAGATGGGCGACGAGGTCGTTCAGGTCTTCGTGGCCAATCCGCGCGGCTGGGCCACGCTGCCCGGCAACCCCGCACAGGACGAGGCGTTCCGGGCCGCCTGTGCCCAGCACGGGATCCCGGCGTATGTCCATGCGCCCTATCTGATCAACTTCGGCTCGCACACCGAGGCGACCGTCGACCGATCCGTGGACTCGCTGCGCCATTCGCTGCGCCGCGGCCGGGAGATCGGCGCGCTCGGGGTGGTCGTCCACACCGGCTCGGCGACCGGCGGGCGGCCGCGTGCCACGGCCATGGCGCAGGTCAGGGAGCGGATGCGGCCCTTGCTCGACGAGCTGACGCACCCGGACGACCCCTGGCTTCTGCTGGAGCCGACGGCCGGGCAGGGGGCGTCACTGTGTGCGCTGGCCGAGGATCTCGGTCCGTACTTCGACGCACTGGACCGGCACCCCAAGCTGGGGATCTGCCTCGACACCTGTCATGCGTTCGCGGCCGGGCACGACATGGCGGCGCCGGGCGGGACGAAGGCGCTGCTGGACGAGCTGGTGGAGGTCGCCGGCGAGGGCCGGCTGAAGCTGATCCACGCCAATGACTCCAAGGACGTGGCCGGCGCCCACAAGGACAGGCACGAGAACATCGGTGCGGGTCACATCGGTGCGGAGCCCTTCGGCGAGCTGTTCCGTCATCCGGCGACGGCCGGAGTGCCGCTGGTCGTCGAGACCCCGGGCGGCAAGGAAGGGCATGCGGCGGACGTGGTCCGGCTCAAGGAGCTGCGCGCGCACTGAGCCCCGGGAGCATACGGGATCAGAGCTCGGGGCCGTCCCCGGGCTCTTCCTGGTACGAGTAGCGCTGCTCGCGCCACGGGTCGCCGAGGTTGTGGTAGCCGCGCTCCTCCCAGAAGCCGCGGCGGTCGGCCCGCATGTATTCGATGCCGCGGACCCATTTGGGGCCCTTCCAGGCATACAGATGCGGAACGATCAGGCGCACCGGGAATCCATGCTCCGCGGTGAGCAGCTCACCCGAGCGATGGGTGGCGAAGAGGCACTTCTCCGCGGCGAAATCCTCGATTCGCACATTCGAACTGAAGCCGTACTCGGCCCACACCATGACATGGGTGACATCGGGTGCCGGCGGCGCCAGTTCCAGGATCGTCCGGGTACTCACCCCGCCCCATTCGGCTCCCAGCATGCTGAATTTCGTCACGCAGTGCATATCGGCGACGACCGTGGTGTACGGCAGCGCCGTGAATTCCTCGTGCGACCAGCAGTGCTTGGCGCCGTCGGCGGTGGCACCAAAAGCCCGGAACTCCCAGCGTTCGGCGCGGAACTTCGGCACCGGCCCGTAATGCGTCACCGGCCAGCCCCGCTGTAGCCGCTGGCCCGGAGGCAGCTGAGGAGGCTCCTCTTCGCGGCTTTCCGGCTGACCCATGCCCTCCATGTTGTCAGACCGGGAGGGGTGCCGATGACCAGGGAGGGAGGGATTCGGGCAACTCGCACTAAGCGTGCACTTACTGGACGCCCTGGTCACAGCGGTGCGAGGATGCGCGGCACCTGCCCAGTTTCTCGCGTGGAAGGAGCCCGCAGCCATGCAGGGCGACCCCGAGGTCATCGAATTCCTCAATGAGCAGCTGACCGCCGAGCTCACCGCGATCAACCAGTACTTCCTGCACGCCAAGATGCAGGAGAACTTCGGCTGGACGAAGCTCGCGAAGTACACCCGCTCAGAGTCCTTCGACGAGATGAAGCACGCGGAGATCCTGACCGACCGGATTCTCTTCCTTGAAGGTCTGCCGAATTACCAGCGGCTGTTCCATGTGCGGATCGGCCAGACCGTCACGGAGATGTTCCAGGCCGACCGGCAGGTCGAGGTCGAGGCAATCGACCGGCTCAAGCGCGGTATCGAGGTCATGCGCACCAAGGGTGACATCACCTCGGCGAATATCTTCGAGGACATTCTCGCGGACGAGGAAGAGCACATCGACTATCTCGACACCCAGCTGGAGCTGGTGGAGAAGCTCGGCGAGGCGCTCTACATCGCCCAGGTCATCGAGCAGCCGAGCTGAGCGAGCGGTCGGATGTCCAGCCTCCGCCATGCCCTGACCGGCAGCGGGAGACCCCCGTCGCCCCTGAGGGCTACGCGGCCTCCGAAAGCGCCGCGGGCTCCACTGCGTCCGCCTCCACGCCCAGCGGCTCGGGCGCGCCACCGTCGATGAGCTCCCGGCGGGGGCACGCGCTCCGGCCGAGCAGCGCCTGGATGCGGCGCACACAGCCGCCGCAGTCGGTACCGGCCTTGCAGGCCGAGGCGATCTGGCGGGGGGTGCAGGCACCGGTATCCGCGTGGTCACGGACCTGCTGCTCGGTGATCCCGAAGCAGGAGCAGACGTACACGCGGTTTCACCTCCGTGGCGGCCACCTCAGATCCGGCTGATCTTGAGTGAGGTAACCCTTACCTTACCTGGCCCGGCAGGGGCTGCACAACGCAGTGGGGCGCGGATCACAGGATCCGCGCCCCACTCTTGTCTTGCCCCGGCCCGTCAGTGCAGGTCAGCGGCCGACCGACTCACTGATCGCGGTACATCTCCGCCACCAGGAAGGCCAGGTCCAGCGACTGGCTGCGGTTGAGCCGCGGGTCGCAGGCGGTCTCGTAGCGCTGGTGGAGGTCGTCGACGAAGATCTCGTCGCCGCCGCCCACGCACTCGGTGACATCGTCACCGGTCAGCTCGACGTGGATACCGCCCGGGTGCGTACCGAGGCTCTTGTGGACCTCGAAGAAGCCCTTGACCTCGTCCAGCACATCGTCGAAGCGCCGGGTCTTGTGACCGGAGGCCGCCTCGAAGGTGTTGCCGTGCATCGGGTCGCAGATCCAGGCGACCTGCGCGCCGGAGGCGGTGACCTTCTCGACCAGCTCGGGGAGCTTGTCGCGGACCTTGTCCGCTCCCATGCGGGTGATGAAGGTCAGCCGGCCCGGCTCACGCTCCGGGTCGAGCCGCTCGATGAGCGTCAGGGCGTCCTCGGGCGTGGTCGTCGGGCCGAGCTTGACGCCGATGGGGTTGCGGATGCGCGAGGCGAACTCGATGTGCGCGCCGTCCAGCTGACGGGTGCGCTCGCCGATCCAGACCATGTGGCCGGAGACGTCGTAGAGGTTGCCGGTGCGCGAGTCGACCCGGGTCAGCGAGGACTCGTAGTCGAGGACCAGCGCCTCGTGGGAGGCGTAGAACTCGACGGTGCGGAACTCCTCCGGGTCCACCCCGCAGGCATTCATGAAGTTCATCGCGCGGTCGATCTCGCGGGCCAGCGCCTCGTAGCGCTGTCCGGAGGGCGAGGACTTCACGAAGTCCTGGTTCCAGGCGTGCACCTGCCGCAGGTCGGCGTAGCCGCCGGTGGTGAAGGCGCGCACGAGGTTCAGGGTCGCCGCGGAGGCGTGGTACATCCGCTTGAGCCGCTCGGGGTCCGGGATGCGGGCCGCCTCGGTGAACTCGAAGCCGTTGACGGAGTCGCCGCGGTAGGTCGGCAGCGTCACCCCGTCGCGGGTCTCGGTGGGCTTGGAGCGCGGCTTGCTGTACTGGCCGGCGATCCGGCCGACCTTGACCACCGGAACGGACCCGGCGTAGGTCAGGACGGCACCCATCTGGAGGAGCGTCTTGAGCTTGTTGCGGATGTGCTCGGCGGATACGGCGTCGAAGGCCTCCGCGCAGTCGCCGCCCTGCAGCAGGAACGCCTCACCACGGGCGACTGCTCCCAGGCGCTCGCGCAGCTGGTCGCACTCGCCCGCGAAGACGAGCGGCGGATAGGACTCGAGCTCCGCGATCACATCGCGCAGAGCCTCTTGGTCCGGCCAGTCAGGCTGCTGCGCCGCGGGCAGGTCTCGCCAGGTGTGGCCACCGGCGTGGGTTTCAGCGTTCACGGTCACAAGCCCCACATTACGGGGTCCGCCGAGGCTGTCCGTCCGGGCATCCGGACTTTGAGACGCACTGCACTCGGACGGTCCGGTAGGGTGCCCCCCATGTGCACGCAACCGGCCATGAACAGGAACTGGTGGTGGACCGCTCATCCGGCGGCCCACTGATTCGCGCGCACATCACCCACTTCGCGAAGGCCGCCCGAGGGGCGGCCTTCAGCCTTTCCGGCGGCCGTTCCTCCTCTGTCCGGAAGGAACCCCGTCATGCACCGCGAGCCCCCAGCCCGCACCGACGCCGCCGCACTCGTCCAGCGGCTGCTCGACCCCGCCTGCCCGCCCTTCGCGCTGCTGCACCGCCGCTCCCCCGGGCGGGAGGCGGCCTCCCCCACTCTCGGCTTCGCTCGAGCGGGAGGTGCCCCCACCGTCGAGGTGCTGATCGGTGAGGTCGACGAGGTCGGGCGGCTGGCCGACATCCCGCTGGGCGAAGGGGTGCCGGACGCGCCGGTGACCGATGCGCTCGCGCTGATCCCGTTCCGGCAGATCCGCGAGCGCGGCTTCCGGGCCCATGACGACGGCACACCGCTGGCCGTGCTGCGCCCCCGCGAGAGTGCCGAGCTGCCCCTGGACGAGGTGCTGGCGGCGCTGCCCGGACACGACGTACAGGTGACGGACGGGGCGTTCGACGTGGACGACGACGCCTACGCCGAGATCGTCGGGCGGGTGGTACGGGACGAGATCGGCACCGGCGAGGGCGCGAACTTCGTGGTCCGCAGGACGTTCGAGGGCACGATCGCGGACTTCTCGGCGGCCGACGCGCTGGCGCTGTTCCGGCGGCTGCTGTCCGGTGAGCGCGGGGCGTACTGGACGTACGTGGTGCACCGCCCCGGGGTGCGCACCCTGGTCGGCGCCAGCCCCGAGGTGCATGTCCGGATGACCGGCGGGCGGGGCGGAGGCGAGGCGGCGGCGTCCGAGGACGGCGGGCGAGCGGCCGGCACGGTCGTGATGAACCCGATCAGCGGCACCTACCGCTACCCGGAGGGCGGCCCCACCCCCGAGAGCCTGCTGGCGTTCCTCGGCGACCGCAAGGAGGTCGAGGAGCTGTCGATGGTGGTGGACGAGGAGCTGAAGATGATGTGCACCGTCGGCGACAAGGGCGGGGTGGTGATCGGGCCCCGGCTCAAGGAGATGGCGCATCTCGCGCACACCGAGTACGAGCTGCGCGGCCGGTCCACCCTCGATGTGCGCGAGGTGCTCAAGGAGACGATGTTCGCGGCGACGGTCACCGGGTCGCCGGTGCAGAACGCCTGCCGGGTGATCGAGCGGTACGAGCCGGTGGGCCCCGACGGGCGGGGCCGTGGCTACTACGCGGGGGCGCTGGCGCTGATCGGCCGGGATGCGGGCGGCGCCCAGACGCTGGACTCACCGATCCTGATCCGTACCGCCGATATTGCCGCCGACGGCCGGCTGCGGGTGCCGGTGGGCGCCACCCTCGTCCGCGCCTCCGACCCGCACAGCGAGGTCGCCGAGACGCACGCCAAGGCCGCGGGTGTGCTGAGCGCGCTGGGAGTACGGCCGGCGCCCGCGCGTCCGGCGGCCGGGGACCGGGGGCGGCGGCTGGCCGACGACCCCCGGGTGCAGGCCGCGCTGGATGCCCGCCGCGCCGACCTGGCGCCGTTCTGGCTGCGGATGCAGACCACCGCGCCGACCGCCGAGCTGAGCGGGCATGCGCTGGTCGTCGACGCGGAGGACACCTTCACCGCGATGCTGGCGCATCTGCTGCGCACCTCGGGGCTGACCGTCACCGTGCGCCGTTTCGACGAGCCGGGGCTGCGCGAGGCCGCCCGCGCGCACCGGGGCCCGATCGTGCTGGGCCCGGGACCGGGCGACCCGTCGGACGCCGCCGACCCCAAGATGCGCTTTCTGCGGTCGCTGACCGCCGAGCTGGTCGCCGGGCACCGCGACGGCCTGCTGGGGGTGTGCCTCGGCCATGAACTGCTCGCCGCGGAGCTGGGGCTGGAGATCGTCCGCAAGGAGGTGCCCTACCAGGGCGCGCAGGAGCGGATCGACTTCTTCGGGCACCAGGAGACGGTCGGCTTCTACAACACCTTCACGGCCCGCTGTGACGACACCACGGCGACCGAACTCGCCATGCACCGCGTCGAGTTGAGCCGGGACGCGGACACCGGAGAGGTGCATGCGCTGCGCGGTCCGGGCTTTGCGGGCGTGCAGTTCCACCCCGAGTCGGTGCTGAGCCTGGACGGCGCCTCGGTCACCGCCCAGCTGTTGGCAGCTGTCCTCGTGTGACCAGCATGTTCTCGTTGGTGCGGTGGGCCAGGTAGTCCTCGACATTGGCCACGGTGGCCTCGACGATCTGGCCCACCGCCTCCTCGGTGAAGTACGCCTGGTGCGAGGTGACCAGCACGTTCCCGAAGGTCATCAGGCGGGCGAGGGTGTCGTCGTCGATGATGTCCAGGGACTTGTCGAAGAAGAAGAATTTGGCCTCCTCCTCATAGACGTCCAGCCCGACGCCGGTGAGCCGGCCGGCCTTGAGCGTCTCGACGAGGGCCGCGGTGTCGACGAGCCCGCCGCGGCTGGAGTTGACGAGGATCGCGTCGTCCTTCATCGCGGCCAGCGCGGCGGCGTCGACGAGCCGCCGGGTGTCCGCAACCAGCGGGACATGGAGGGTGATCAGATCCGCCTCGGCGAACAGCCGCTCCCGGGGGACGTATTTCATGCCCAGCTCGATGCAGCGCGGGTTCTCGGCGAGGTCCCAGCCCAGCAGGTTCATCCCGAAGCCATGGGCGATCCGGGTGAAGGCCTCGCCGATCTTGCCGGTGCCGACCACCCCCGCCGTCCGCCCGCGCAGATCGCGGCCCATCAGGCCGTCCAGCCGGAAGTCGAAGTTACGGGTGCGGTTCGTGGCCCGGACGATCCGCCGGTTGACGGCCAGCGCGAGGGTCCAGGCGAATTCGGCGACCGCGTGGGGGGAGTAGAAGGAGACCCGGCCGATGCTCATCCCGAGGTCGGCCGCGGCCTCCAGATCGATGTTGTTGAAGCCCGTGGAGCGCTGGGCGATCATCTTCGTCCCGCCGGCCGCGAGGGTCTGCAGGACGTCCGCGCCCAGATCGGCGTTGACGCTGGAGCTGACGATCTCGTAGCCGCGCGCGATGGGGGCGGTGTCGCGGTTGAGGAAGACATCCAGGCTGCGGACCTGGTGACGGCCGGCGAAGGCCTTGTCCAGGAACGGCTGCTCATCCGCCTGTACACCGAAGGCGACGATCTCCACGAGCTCTCCCGGGTTCTCCCGCCGGTTCCGTTCTCCCGCCTATGGGCGATAGGCCGGATATGCCGTGTAGGGCGAATATACGGCCCATCGCCCGGTGATGCCGCCCGGAGTGCACGACGGCCGGCGGGAGGACTACGGGGTACGGGAAGAGGGGGCGGCGGCGCCGCTCAGCCGAAGAACACCCCGACCTCGGCATAGAGCGCCGGATCGACGGTCTTGAGCTTCGCGGTCGCCTCCGCGATCGGCACCCGGACGATGTCCGTGCCGCGCAGCGCGACCATCTTGCCGAAGTCGCCGTCGCGCACCGCGTCGATGGCGTGCAGCCCGAAGCGGGTGGCGAGCCAGCGGTCGAAGGCGCTGGGCGTACCGCCGCGCTGGGTGTGCCCGAGGACCGTCGTACGCGCCTCCTTGCCCGTACGTGCCTCGATCTCCTTGGCCAGCCACTCCCCCACCCCGGACAGCCGGACATGCCCGAAGGAGTCGGTGGAGCTGTCCTTGAGCACCATCTGGCCGTCCTTGGGCATGGCGCCCTCGGCGACGACCACGATCGGGGCGTAGCGGACCTTGAAGCGGGAGTCGATCCACCGGCAGACCTGCTCGATGTCGAAGCGCTGCTCCGGGATGAGGATGACGTTCGCCCCGCCGGCGAGGCCGGAGTGCAGGGCGATCCAGCCGGCGTGCCGGCCCATCACCTCGACGACCAGCACCCGCATATGGGACTCGGCGGTGGTGTGCAGCCGGTCGATGGCTTCGGTGGCGACGCCGACGGCGGTGTCGAAGCCGAAGGTGTAGTCCGTGGCCGACAGATCGTTGTCGATGGTCTTGGGGACGCCGACACAGGGGATCGCGTGTTCGCCGGAGAGCCGGGCGGCGACGCCGAGGGTGTCCTCGCCGCCGATCGCGATCAGTGCTTCGACCTCCTCCTTGGCGAGCGTCTCCTTGATCCTGCGGACGCCGTCGTCCTCCTTGAAGGGGTTGGTCCGCGAGGAGCCGAGGATCGTGCCGCCACGGGGCAGAATGCCGCGTACCGCCGGGATGTCCAGCGGCACCGTGTCGCCGTCCAACGGCCCGCGCCAGCCGTCCCGGAAGCCGACGAATTCGTATCCGTACTCCTGGGTGCCCTTGCGGACAATGCCTCTGATCACTGCGTTCAGACCCGGGCAGTCGCCGCCGCCGGTCAGTACTCCGACCCGCATCGCTGCTTCACCTACATCCCGTCAGTGGCCGCGCACGGCCGTGTGTGAGCCGACCCCGGCCACGCTAATGGTGATCTGGGTCACTCAGGGATGGGACAAAGGGTGATGTCGGTGATTTAACGGGGAGTTGATCCGGGCCGTTCACCCGTACGAGCGGCTCCGGCCGGGTCATGGCCGGCCCGGCCGGTGACCGCGCCGCTCACGCCTCGTCGAGGCCGCGCTCTATCGCATAGCGCACCAGCTCCACGCGGTTGTGCAACTGGAGCTTGCCGAGGGTGTTCTGGACGTGGTTCTGCACCGTGCGGTGCGAGATGACCAGCCGTTCGGCGATCTGCTTGTACGAGAGTCCCTTGGCGACCAGGCGCAGCACCTCGGTCTCCCGGTCCGTCAACTGCGGTGCGCCCGGCTCGTCCGGCGTCGCCGGGGCCGGCTCGGTGGCCAGCCTGCGGTACTCGCCGAGCACCAGACCGGCCAGGCCCGGTGTGAACACCGCATCGCCGGCGGCCGTGCGCCGCACCGCGTCCAGCAGCTCCTCGGTGCTCGCCGACTTCAGCAGATAGCCGGTCGCCCCGGACTTGACCGCCTCCAGGACATCGGCGTGCTCACCGCTCGCGGACAGCACCAGCACCCGCAGCGCCGGATTGGCGCCGACCAGCTCCTTGCACACCGCCACGCCGGGCAGCCCCGGCAGATTGAGGTCCAGGACCAGCACATCGGGCCCCGCGGCCTGCGCCCTGCGCACCGCCTGGAGGCCGTCGCCGGCCGTCGCCACCACCTCGCACCCGGCCTCCGCCAGATCCCGCGCGACCGCGTCCCGCCACATCGGGTGGTCGTCGACCACCATGACCTTCAGCCCCTGCTCGTTCACGCTCCGGCCTTCCCCCGCTTGCCACCCCCGGGCGCGCCGCCCTTGGGAACCGTCAACTCCACTTCCGTGCCCTGGCCGGGGACCGAGACCCACTCCGCGCTGCCGCCCAGATCCCGCAGCCGCCCGCGGATCGACAGGGCCACCCCCAGACGGCCCTCGCGCTCGGCGTCCGCGAGCCGGCCCTCGGGAATGCCGGGGCCGTCGTCGCGGACCGTCACGATCACCGCATGCGGTTCGTCCTCCACCAGGATCCATGCGTGGGCCTCGGCCCCCGCATGCACCCGTACATTGTCCAACGCGGCACTGACAGCGGCCGCGAGTTCGGCCGCCGCGGCGGCCGGCAGCGCGACCGGGGCGCCGGGCTCGGAGAAGGTGACGCCGGCCCCCGCGTACGGCGCGAGCAGCGCCCGGACATCGCACGGCTCGCCGGCCGACGCCGAAGCGGCCCCGGCGGGCGCCAGGGTGCCCTCGCGTCCGCCCTCGCCCGCCGGGTGCGGCACCGCGGACGCCGCCCCGCCGAACCGGATCCCGGGCGGCGACACCAGACCGCCGGCGACCAGGGTCCGCAGCGCGACCTCCTGTTCACCGGCCATCCGGCCGAGTTCGGTCGCCTCGCCGCCGATCTCGGCGCCGCGCCGCTGCACCATCGCCAGCACCTGGAGCACGCTGTCGTGGATGTCGCGGGCCAGCCGTTCCCGTTCCCGGGTGGCGGCCTCGATCTGCAGGGCTCGGGCGAGGGTGCGCTCACTGGAACGGGCCACCTCGACGACATAGCCGAGGCCGACGCTGGCCACCCACACCAGCACCACGTTGTGGATGGTGTCGCGGGCCAGCTCCTGGCGCTCGACGAGATTGGCCACCGCCACGATGGCGGAGGCCACCGCGGCCCAGCGCCAGCCGCCCTTGATCGCGAAACCGAGGACGGCACCCGCCGTCCAGATGGACGGCAGCGTCGGCCCGCCGTCCATGATGCGGGCGTGGCTGTCGACCACGAGCGTGAGCAGGATGCCGCCGATCGCGAAGCCGAGGTCGGCGACCAGGAACTGCCGGGTGCAGCGCTCCGCCGAGGTCGTACAGCGCCAGGTCAGCACCATCCAGACGGTGAGCACGCCCATGTAGGCGGCGGCGCCCAGCGGATGGTCGTAGTGCCGGTAGGAGAGCGCGACCAGGCACAGGGTGTAGACGAGGGTGAGGATCCGGTAGCCGGTGAGTGCGCGCCACAGCGGGAGTTCGACCGACATCCGCAGCACCTTCGGCGGGCGCTTGCCATGGCGTCTGGCGGCCATGGCGCCGCTCACCGTCGGTATAGCCGTATCCGTGTCCGTATCCGTCATTGCCGTCCCCCTCGCCGGGCGCGTTCACGCCCGGTGTCGGCCCTGCCCGTCTATTCGGCGGCGGCCTTCCTGGCCCGCTCCGCCTCGGCCTTCTTCTTCGCCTCGGCCTGTGCCGTCTCGGCCTTCGCGGCATCGGCCAGCTGCCGCTTGGCCGCGGTCGCGTAGATGTCGACGTACTCCTGGCCGGACAGCTTCATGATCTCGTACATGACCTCGTCGGTGACCGACCGCAGGATGAAGCGGTCGCCCTCCATGCCCTGATAGCGGGTGAAGTCCAGTGGCGTGCCGATGCGGATGCCCGGCCGGATCATCTTCGGCACGATCTTGCCCGGAGGCTGCACCTTCTCGGTGTCGATCATCGCCACGGGGATGACCGGCGCCCCGGTGGCCAGCGCCACCCGCGCCAGACCGCCCGGCTTTCCGCGGTAGAGCCGGCCGTCCGGGGAGCGGGTGCCCTCCGGGTAGATGCCGAACAGCTCACCGCGCTCCAGCACCTCGATGCCGCTCTTGATCGCCGCCTCGCCCGCGCCCCGGCCGCCCGAGCGGTCCACCGGCAGCTGGCCCACGCCCTTGAAGAAAGCGGCGGTCAGCCTGCCCTTCACACCGGGCGAGGTGAAGTACTCGGACTTCGCGATGAAGGTGATCTTCCGGTCCAGTACCGCGGGCAGGAAGAAGGAGTCCGAGAAGGAGAGATGGTTGCTCGCGAGGATCGCCGGGCCCTCGGCGGGAATGTTCTCGATGCCTTCCACCCAGGGCCTGAAGGCAAGCTTCAGCGACCCGCCGATGGAAAACTTCATTGCGCCGTAGATCAACCGACTGCCTCCTGTGTGTGACGCAAAGACCTTAACCTGCCGCGGTGACGCACTCGCGCCGCGGCGGTCGCCGGACCTATCCGCCCGCCGTCACTTTGCGTACCCTGAGGTAACTCGCCAGGCCCCCTCATCGATCGGAGTCCCCCGGTGCCGCTCCTTCCCGGAGCCGAGCCGTTCCGCCGTGACGGCGGAGAGGTCGGCGTCCTTGTGTGCCACGGCTTCACGGGCTCCCCCCAGTCCGTACGCCCCTGGGCCGAATACCTGGCCGACCGAGGGCTCACGGTCAGTCTGCCGCTGCTGCCCGGTCACGGCACCCGCTGGCAGGACCTGCAGATCACGACCTGGCAGGACTGGTACGCCGAGGTCGACCGCGAGCTGCGGGCGCTGACCGAGCGCTGCACCTCGGTCTTCGTCTGCGGCCTGTCGATGGGCGGCGCACTGGCCCTGCGGCTGGCCGCCAAGCACGGCGACGCCATCAGCGGGGTGGCCGTGGTCAACCCCGCCAACAAGGTGCACGACGCCGCCGGGCCGCTGCTGCCGGTGCTGCGTCATCTCGTCCGGACGACCAAGGGGCTGGTGAGCGATATCGCCAAGCCCGGTTCCGAGGAGGTCGGCTACGACCGGGTGCCGCTGCACGCCGCGTATTCGGTGCGCCGCTTCTTCCAGCAGGTCGACTCCGAACTCCCCGGTGTCACCCAGCCGTTGCTGGTGATGACCAGCCCGCAGGACCATGTCGTACCGCCGGTGGACTCCGAGCGCATCCTGAGCCGGGTCTCCTCGACGGACGTCCGCCAGACGCTGCTGGAGCGCAGCTACCACGTCGCCACGCTCGACCACGACGCGGAGCGCATCTGCCAGGACACCTTCCACTTCATCACCCGGCTCGCCCCCCGTGCGGGGGCGGACGCGACTCCGGAGGGGACGGCGGCCAGTGCCGGAGCGTAGCCCCCGCGACCCCCGGGACCCGCTGGACGAAGAGGCCGCCTGGGCCGAGATCGTGGCGGGCTACGGCGACCAGCCGTCGTTCGCCGCGGGAGACGGCGCCGGCAAGGACGAACCGGCCGGAGGCGACGGCACGAAGGACACCGAGCAGGACGAGGCCGGGGACAGCAAGGACGGCGACAGCAAGGCGGGAGACAACAAGGCGGGCGACAGCAAGGCCGGGGACCACAAGGCCGGGGACGGCAAGGAGGAGCCCGCCCGTCCGGGCAGCTTCGTCGTCTTCGCGCCGGGCGTCGGCCCCCGCAACTGGACCGCCGCGGAGGCGTCCGACGACGACTTCGACGAGACCGACGAGGGCCACTTCACCCCGCCCGAGCCGCCTCCGCTGCCGGAGGCCGATGTCACCACCAAGTTCGCCTGGCTCGCGGTGATCGGCGGTCCGATGCTGCTGGTGGCCATGATGCTGCTGCAACAGCCGGTGACGTGGTGGATCACGGTCCTGGGCATCGGCGGCTTCCTCGGCGGTTTCGCCACCCTGGTGGCCCGGATGAAGAAGGACGACGAGGACGACGACGACCTGCCGGGCAGCGGCGCGGTGGTGTGAATCAGCCCGTGGCCGGCAGCCGCAGTGCGGCCAGCACCGGCAGATGATCCGTCGCGGCCGTGAGGTCGCTCTCCCGTACCCCCGGCAGCCCGTGCGGCACACCGCAGCCGAGGACCTCCACGCCCTTCGTGGCGAAGATCGCGTCGATCCGCTGATGCGGGTCCCGGGGCGTGGAGGTGAGCTCCCCGCCCCACGGCTCGGCCGCCCAGGCATCGGTCAGCGAGGACGCCAGCCGCCGGAAGCTACGGTCCTGCGGCCGCTCGTTGAGGTCACCCCCGGCAACGGCGTACGGCACGTCCATGGCGGCCAGCCGCTCCAGCAGCAGCCCGGCCTGCTCGTCCCGCTCCCGGGCGGCGAGGCTGAGATGGCAGCTGAGCACCCCGAGCCGGACCCCGCCGATGCGGACCACGGCGGTGGCGAACCCGCGCTGGTGCAGTCCGGGGGTGCGGGGCAGCAGCACGTCCTGGGTGTGCTCCACATGGGCGCGCAGGGTGGACAGGATCATCGGGCCCGCGGCCGTGCCCCCACCGGTGACGTACACCAGACCGGCCGCGCGGGCCAGCCGCTCGGCGGCCTTGCGCCAGCGGAAGAACCGCGGCGCCTCCTGGATCAGCACGAGATCGGGGGCACAGGCCCGGATGACCCTGGCCAGCGCCGTCCGGTCGTCGCGCATCGAGCGGATGTTGTAGCTGAGCACGCGGATCACGGCCGTACCGTCGGGCTCGGTACGGGAGTCGGGAAGCGGGATCAAGGCGGCGGGTCCTCTCACCGGGATCGTCACGCGGGCCAAGATAGAGCACCGTCCGCCGCATCCCCGGAGGGACGCGACGGACGGTGTCCTGCGAAAGAGCGGGCGTGGCAGGGCGCCCGGCCGCTCAGCCCTGGCGGGCCAGGTCGGCCGCACCGACCAGACCGGCCTTGCCGCCGAGCTGGGCGGCGAGCACCTGGGCGTGCGGCCGCCACTGGTTGCCGACCAGCCAGCGGCGGAAGGACTTGCGGATCGGGTCCAGGACCAGTTCGCCCTCGTCCGAGACGCCGCCGCCGACGATGAAGGCCGACGGGTCGAAGAGCGAGGCCAGGTCGGCGAGACCGGCACCGGCCCAACGGGCCAGCTCGCGGAACGAGTCGATGGCGACCGGGTCGCCCTGGCGGGCGGCCTCGCTGACGTGCCGGCCCTCGATACCCTCGGAGGTCCCGTCGCCGAGCGCCAGCAGGATCTCGGCGTTCTCGGGGGTGGCGAAGGCACGCTGGCGGGCGTAGCGCAGCAGGGCGCGGCCGGAGGCGTACTGCTCCCAGCAGCCCTGGCTGCCGCAGCCGCACAGCAGGCCGTCGGGCACGACCCGGATGTGGCCGAATTCGGCGGCGACGCCGAAGCGTCCGCGGCGCAGCTTGTTGCCGATGATGATGCCGCCGCCCAGGCCCGTGCCGAGGGTGATGCAGATGACGTCGCTGTGGCCCTGGCCGGCGCCGAACTTGTACTCGCCCCAGGCCGCGGCGTTGGCGTCGTTCTCGACCACCACGGGGAGGCCGACGCGCTGCTCGACCTTGTCCTTGAGCGGTTCGTGGCGCCAGTCGATGTTCGGGGCGAACAGGACCGTGGCCCGCTTCTCGTCGACATAGCCGGCGGCACCGATGCCGACGGCCTCGACGTGATGCCCGGCCCCGACGGTCCGCACCGCGTCCGCGATGGCCTCGGTCAGCGCCTCGGTGGCATGCGGGGTCGGAACCTGGCACGTCTCAAGGATCGAGCCCTCTTCGTCGACCACGCCGGCCGCGATCTTCGTGCCGCCGATGTCGACGCCGATGGTGAGTCCCATGTGTCCCTCAGTTTTTCGCTCGAACCCCGCCAGGTCCCACCGTACCGGAGGTGGGGGTGCCGCCCGTGCTCTTCAGGTGGTGGACCTGGGCGGCTTCCCCTGGGTGGCGAGGCCCTGAGGGGTCAGTCGAGATCGATCCGCTCGGTGCCGGTCGGGCCGTCGTCGTCGCGCGGATCGTCACCGCGGCGGCCGTCGGGCTCCTCGTCGAGGTCGTCGCGGGTCCAGCGGCGCTCGCTGCTCTCGACGGCGGAGCGGTAGGCGGCGAGCAGCTCGGAGCCGGCCGCGGCGAGGTGGTCGAAGAGGTCGGGGTTGCGCTCGATGACCGGCTCGACGGCGGCCTTGGCCTGCTTGAACAGCTGGCTGACGGCACCCTGCGCGGCGATGCCGCCCAGCGCGCCGGGCAGCTGGATACCGGCGAGCTTGTCGGTCACCGCCTCGGCGAGCTTGCGCAGCTCCTCCGTCGCGCTGCCCGGCTGCGGGCCGTGGGCGGCACGGTGCCGGGCCTTCTCGGCCGCGAGATCCTCGGCGCAGGCAGCCGCCCAGGCGTCGGCATCGGGCTCGGCCCTGCGGTCGGCGGGGCGCTCGGTGGCATCACTCATGAGGAACTCCGTGACTCCTGCGGCGAGGCGGTACGGCGAAGGGTGCGGGACGGACACGTCGGGACACAGCCCACCTTCGACGGTACCCGAACGGTGGTGCCGCGTTCAGTCGCTCTTGGGCCACAGGTCAGGATCGGGCGTGAAGCGGATCTCCAGGGCGCCGTCGCGCAGTCCGGCGCCGGAGACGGTGCAGCGGCGCAGCGCGGAGGGGAGCGTACGGATCCGCCGGAAGCGGCCGACGGTGACCACGATCTCGTCACCGCGCCGCACCAGGCCGAGGCCCTTGCGTTCGGCGCCGGGCAGCGGCACCCGCCAGACGAGGATGCCGTCGGTGGCCAGCCGGTCCTCGACGGTCCAGGGGTCGGGGCGGTCCCCGTCGGCGGGTCCGTCCGCGCCGATCTCGCCGGCCGGCCCGCCGATCAGCTCGTCGAGCTCGTCGACGCCCTGCGGGTCGCGGCCCAGGTGCGCCACCTCGTGGACGGGGAGGTCGGGGAACTCCTCGCGCAGCGCCTTGAGGGCGGTCTGCTGACTGCCGGAGAGCGCGGCGAGGAACGGGTCGGACGAGCCGGTGGGCAGCAGCCGGTTGACGACCACGCCGTCGGTGCGCCGGCCGTGCAGCGCGAGTCCGGCACGGATGGTGCGCAGGTTGGCGGCGGCGACCGGGCCGGCGTCGGTGACCAGGCGTACGGAGGTGCCGGGGTCGTCGATCGCCCGCTGGACGGCGGCGAGCTCGCTCTCCCAGCGCTCGGCGGCGTCGTAGAGCTTCTGGGCCGGCATCGGGACGCCGGCGAGCTGGGCGAGCACCGGGCGCAGCGCGCGGGCCGCCTGGCGCTCGGGCGGCAGCAGACGGCGCAGATAGCGGCGCACCTGGGCGGGCAGGGCGAGCAGCCGGATCGCTTCGGCGGCGGAGGGCATGTCGACGACGACCATGTCCCAGGCGCCCGAGGCGTGTTCGGCGCGCAGCGCGTGCAGCAGCGCGAAGTCCTCGGAGCCGGGGAGTTCGGTGAGTTCGTCCTCGTCGAGGGGGCTGGCGCCGAGCAGGTCGAGGGCCGCGCCGGCCCGCTCCTGGAAGGCGAGGAATTCCTGGCGGAAGCGGTCGCCGGGGTCGATGCGCAGGGCGTGCAGGCCCGGCGCTATCGGGGTGGGTGCGTCGGCGCCGAGGGCGGTGCCCAGCACCGTTTCCGGAGCGCTGCTCTCGGTGGTGAGCAGGAGTGCCCGCGCGCCCCGGCGCGCGCCGGCCAGGGCGGTCGCGGCGGCGAGCGTGGTGCGGCCCGCGCCGCCGGGGCCCGTGACGAGGACGATGCGCACGCTCAGAGCTTCTTGGCCTCGTCGGTGGACTCGGCCGCGTCGGCGGGCCCGGCGGCCTGGTCGGCGGGGCCGCTCTCCACGCGCTTCTTCAGCCCGGCCAGCGCACGGTCGATGATGACCTTCTCGGCCTTGCGCTTGATCATGCCGAGCATCGGGATCTTGACGTCGACGGTGAGCTGGTACGTCACCTCGGTGCGGGCGCCCCCGCCCAGCGCCGCGAGACGGTAGGAGCCGTCGAGCGCGCGCAGCATCTGGGACTTGACCAGGGACCAGCTGACCTCGTTCTCGCCGGTCCAGGTGTAGGCGAGGGTGTGGTCGTCCTTGATCGCCCCGGCGTCCAGCAGCAGGCGCACCTGCTCGGCGCGGCCACGGTCGTCCTTGGCCAGCACCTCTGCCTCTTTGACCTCGCCGGTCCATTCCGGATAGCGGTCAAAGTCGGCGATCACTCCCATCACTTCGGCGGGTGCCGCCTCGATCGTGATGCTCGAGCTGGTGTGTTCGGCCATCGCCGTGACTCCTCCATGCCGCTTCATGCCGGTCCGCCGACTCCTCCCCGGCTCTCCGCTCTTCTCGAGCCGGGGAGACCCCAATTTACGCGGTGTCTCTGCTGCTGAAGGCTACCGCGCGGGCAACGGCGGGCGGACACCAGCAGGCCCGGCACGACGGGGCGGGGCGGCGGCCGGCCGCTCACCGCCGGGCCCGCGACCTGAGGCGTCCGGGCTCACCACTCCATGACGTAGGGCGTCCCGGTCGCATTGAAATGGCCGACATTGATGCATTCCGTGCCGTCGATCCGGACCCGGCGGGCGAGCGGCTGGTGCACGTGGCCGAAGAGGGCGTAGCGCGGCCGGGTGGTGCGGATGGCGTGCAGCAGGGCCGCGCTGCCGCGCTCGAAGCGGCGGGCGACGGTGTCGTAGCAGAGCTCGGGGACGTCGGGCGGGATGTGGGTGCACAGCACGTCCACCTCGCCGACCGCCTCGACCTTGGCGGCGTACTCCTCGTCGCTGATCTCGTACGGCGTGCTCATGGGTGTGGTCAGGCCGCCGCCGACGAACCCGAAGACCCGGCCGCCGATCTCCACCCGCTGCCCGTCCAGGACGGTGGTGCCCGGTCCGGTGAACTCGGGCCACAGGCGCGGGATGTCGACGTTGCCGTAGGTGGCGTACGTGGGTGTGGGGAAGGCCGCGAAGAGTTCGGCGTACTGCTTGCGGACCGCGCGCTCGATGACCGACTCACGGCTCACGCCCGAACGGTCGAGCCCGGCCCACAGCCGGCGGCCCAGTTCGCGGGCCTCCTCGAAGCGGCGAGCGGTGCGCAGTTCGACCAGCGCGTCGGCGTTCTCGACGCCGAAGAGGTCGGGGAAGATGCCGCGCGAATGGTCGGCGTAATCGAGGAAGAGGACCAGGTCACCGAGGCAGAGCAGGGCGTCGGCGCCGGTTCCGGCCGCCGCGAGGTCCCGGCTGTTGCCGTGTACGTCACTGACCACATGCACACGCATGGCGTCACCCTAGATCGCGCGGGCGGGCGCGGGGAGGGGTAGGCGGACCTGGGGTTACTTTCGGGTCACCTACCCGCTGGTCTAGTCTGCGCGGGACAGTCCCCATGGCGTGTCCCGCAGCGTGTGACGCATCAAACATCTGGCCTTTCCCCCCTATCCCAAAAGCAATACCCATGGGTAACGTCCGGGCAGTCCAATCCCCCCTGCATGATCGTGGACCGCCGCCGGTGTACACACAGCGTCGTGGCGCCGGCGCTTTTGAGGAGCAGCAGTCTTGCGCGAGTTCAGCCTTCCGGCCCTGTACGAGGTCCCCGCGGACGGCAATCTGACGGACCTTATCCGTCGAAATGCCGCGCAGCACCCGGATGTTGCCGTCATGGGACGCAAGGTGAACGGCGCGTGGCAGGACGTCACCGCCGCCGCCTTCCTCGCCGAGGTCCGCGCCGCCGCCAAAGGTCTGATCGCCTCCGGGGTGCAGCCCGGTGACCGGGTCGGCCTGATGTCGCGCACGCGCTACGAGTGGACGCTGCTGGACTTCGCCATCTGGAGCGCCGGCGCCATCACCGTCCCCGTGTACGAGACCAGTTCCGCCGAGCAGATCCAGTGGATCCTCGGCGACTCCGGCGCGGTGGCCTGCCTGGTGGAGTCGCCCACGCACGAGGCGACCGTCGAGTCGGTCCGCGACCGGCTGCCGGGCCTGGAGAACATCTGGCAGATCGAGCGGGACGCCATCGCCCGGCTGCGGGCGGCCGGCGCCGACATCTCCGACGCCGAGGTGGATGCGCGCAGCGCGCTCGCCGACGCGGACTCGCCCGCCACCATCGTCTACACCTCCGGCACCACCGGCCGCCCCAAGGGCTGTGTGCTCAGCCACCGCAGCTTCTTCGCGGAGTGCGGCAACATCGTCGAGCGGCTGCGCCCGCTGTTCCGTACCGGCGAGTCCTCGGTGCTCCTCTTCCTCCCCATCGCGCATGTCTTCGGCCGGCTGGTGCAGGTCGCCGCGGTGATGGCGCCCATCAAGCTGGGCCACGCCCCCGACATCAAGAACCTCACCGACGACCTCGCCTCCTTCCGGCCGAAGCTGGTCCTGGGCGTGCCCCGGGTCTTCGAGAAGGTCTACAACTCGGCGCGGGCGAAGGCGCAGGCCGACGGCAAGGGCAAGATCTTCGACAAGGCGGCGGACATCGCGATCGCCTACAGCCGCGCGCTGGACACCCCGGAGGGCCCGTCCCTCGGCCTGAAGGTGAAGTACAAGGTCTTCGACCGGCTGGTCTACGGCAGGCTGCGCGCCGTCCTAGGCGGCCGCGCCACCCACGCCATCTCCGGCGGCGCCCCGCTCGGTGAGCGCCTCGGCCACTTCTACCGCGGCATCGGCTTCACCGTCCTGGAGGGCTACGGCCTGACGGAGTCCTGTGCGGCGACCGCCTTCAACCCCTGGGACCGGCAGAAGATCGGCAGCGTCGGACAGCCGCTGCCCGGTTCGGTCGTGCGGATCGCCGACGACGGCGAGGTGCTGCTGCACGGCGAGCACCTGTTCACCGAGTACTGGAACAACCCGTCGGCCACCAAGGAGGCGCTGTCCGACGGCTGGTTCCACACCGGCGACCTCGGCACCCTCGACGAGGACGGCTACCTCGCCATCACCGGCCGCAAGAAGGAAATACTGGTCACCGCGGGCGGCAAGAACGTCGCCCCGGCCGTGATCGAGGACCGTATCCGGGCGCACGCCCTGATCGCCGAGTGCATGGTCGTCGGCGACGGCCGGCCGTTCATCGGCGCGCTGGTCACGCTCGACGAGGAGTTCCTGCCCCGCTGGGCCGAGGAGCACGGCCACCCCGCCGATGTGACGCCGTCCCAGATCGCCGAGGACCCGGAGCTGCTGGCCGCCGTCCAGCGCGCCGTCGACGACGGCAACGCGGCGGTCTCCAAGGCCGAGTCGGTACGCAAGTTCCGTGTTCTGCCGACCCAGTTCACCGAGGAGTCGGGCCATGTCACGCCGTCGCTGAAGCTCAAGCGGAACGTGGTGGCGAAGGACTTCGCGGAGGAGATCGAGGCGATCTACCGCGGGTAGATGGGGTGTCCGGCCCGCGCTGGGGCCGAGGCCGGTCCGGTACCGCCGAATCCGCCGTCGTGGCTGCTCGCCACGGCGGCGGATTTTCGTTCGCCGGAACGCGCAACGCGCAACGCGGAACGCAGAACGCAGAACGCAGAACGCGGCAGCCCTACAGCAGTTCCTTCAGCCGTTCCGCCAGCAGGTCCCAGCGCCACTTCTCCTCGACCCAGGCGCGGCCGCGTGCGCCCATGGTGCGGCGCAGAGCGGGGTCCCGGAGCAGGGTGATGATGCGGTCGGCGGTGGGGGCCGGGAAGCCGCCGGGGACGACCCAGCCCGTCTCGCCGTCCAGGACGGCGTCGGGAGCGCCGCCCGAATCGCCCGCCACCACGGGGAGCCCGGTGGCGGAGGCCTCCAGGTAGACGATGCCGAGGCCCTCGACGTCGAGTCCGCCGCGGCGGGTGCGGCAGGGCATCGCAAAGACATCGCCGGCGCCGAAGTGGGCCGGCAGCTCCTCCCACGGGACCGCGCCGGTGAAGCGCACCGAGTCCCCGACGCCCTTCGCCAGGGCCAGCGCGTGCAGCTCCTTCTCGTACGGGCCGCCGCCGACGATCAGCAGGACGGCGTCGGGCACCGCGGCCACAATGGCCGGCATCGCCTCGATCAGGGTGTCCTGGCCCTTGCGCGGCACGAGCCGCGAGACACACACCACCACCGGCCGGCCGGTGAGCCCGAGCGCGGCCCGTACGGCGTCGCCCCCCGAACCGGGATGGAAGGTCTTCTCGTCCACCCCGGGCGGGAGTTGGACCATCCGCCCGGCGGCTTCCGGGGTGAGCGCACCGGCGATCCGCGAGCGGGTGTACTCCCCGAGGTAGGTGAGCGTGTCGGTGCCTTCGCCGATCCGGCGCAGCAGCCCGCGGGCGGCCGGCAGCTGGGCCCAGCCCGCCTCGTGGCCGTGCGTGGTCGCCACGATGCGGCGCGCACCGGCCGAGCGGAGCGCGGGCGCCATCAGCCCGAGCGGCGCCGCCGCGCCGAACCATACGGAGGAGCAGCCGTGTTCGCGCAGCAGCCCGGTGGCCCGCCGGGTCACCCTCGGGGTGGGCAGCAGCATCGTCGTACGGTCCCGTACCACCGGGAACGGCTGCTCGGCGTCGAAGGCGGCGGTGGCCGCGAGACCTTCCGCACCGCGCTTCCAGGTCGAGGCGTAGACGACGACCTGGGAGGGGTCCAGGCGCAGCGCCATGCTGTGCAGGAAGGCCTGGATGCCGCCGGGCCGGGGCGGGAAGTCGTTCGTGACGATCAAGGTCTTGTGCACGATGGTCTCTCGGCGGTCGGTCTCGGCGGTTCGGGCCCGACAGTACCGGTCGGCGGGCCCGGCGGGGCGGCCCGCCCTGCCGGTCCGGCCCTCGTCTACGGTCGTGACCAGCCGCCACCGGCGCCGTGCGGGCAGCACGAGCGGGGAGCGGTGTGCAGGGCACAGTGTCCGGCGGGCCGCACCCGGCGCCGTCGGGCAACGGCCGAGGAGGACGACGAGGTGACGATGAGCGGCGTCGGCAGAGCACGCGGGGTGTGGCTCCCGGTCGCGGTATGGGCCGTGACCCGGGCCGTGGTCCTGCTGTGCGTCCTGAGGGTGCTGGTGCTGCCGGGGCCGGATGTCACCACCGATGTCTCGGTGATCTACCAGGGCTGGTCCGGGATCCTGAAGACCGGCACCTTCCCGCTGGCCGATGTGACCTGGCAGTACCCGCCCGCCGCCGCGCTCGCGATCCTCTCCCCCGGCCTGCTGCCGTTCCTGGACTACGCCCCGGCGTTCTTCACCCTGATCCTGGTCACGGACGCGGCGGCGCTGGCGCTGTTCCTGCGGGCCGGTCGGCGGGCGGGCCATCGCCCGGCGGGGGCCTGGGTGTGGATCGCGGGCGTCGCGCTGCTGGGCCCGACCGCGTACGCCCGCTACGACCTGATGGTCGTCGCCGTGGCCGCCGCCGCGCTGTTCGCAGCCGCTCGCCGGCCGCGGGTGGCGGGCGCGCTGGTCGCCTTCGGTGCGCTGCTGAAGGTCTGGCCCGTACTGCTGCTGACGGGGGCGGCGGTGCGCGGCCGCCGGGCGCGCACCCTGTGGTGGAGCGCGGCCGGCACCGCGGCCGGGCTGGCCCTGCTCTCCGCGGCCGCGGCACCGGGCGCGTGGGCCTTCCTCACCTTCCAGCGCGACCGCGGTACGGAGGTCGAGTCGCTCGGCGCGCTGGTCTTCCATGTGGCCCGCCAGTACGGGTGGGACGGACAGGTGCTGCTGCACTACGGCTCGCTGGAGTTCCTCGGGCCGGGCGTTCCGTTCGTCAGCACCCTGGCGCTCACCCTGAGCCTCGCCGCCGTGGGCTGGCTGTTCCTGTGGCGGGTGCGCGCCCGGGAGTCCGGCCCCGGGACGCTGTGCGATGCCGCCTTCACCGCCACCCTGCTGTTCACGACGACCAGCCGTGTCATCAGCCCGCAGTACATGCTCTGGCTGGTGGGGCTCGCCGCCGTGTGTGTGACCGTACGGGCCAGCCGGCAGGCGCTGCCGGCGGTGCTGGTGCTGCTGGCCACCGGGGTCACGCTGCTGGAGTTCCCCGTCTGGTTCGCGGACGTCGTGGCGAGCGCTCCGCGGGGCGTCGCGCTGCTGGTCGTGCGCAACGGGCTGCTGGTGGCCGCATCGCTGATCGCCTGCCGCCGGCTGTGGGTCGCGACGCGCGGCAGCGGGCACGGCCGTACGGAGCCCGTCGGCGTGGTGAGCGCGCGCCGGCCGGTCGGCGAGACCACCGCCGCCACCGGGCGGCTCACGCGTCACACCTCGCAGGCACCGGCGGACGGGCCGGCGGCATCGGGCCGGTGAGCCGCCGTGGCGCACTGCCAGGCGCACTGCCACAGCTCGCCCCCGCACGGGACGACCGACAGCGGTACCCGCGCGGCCGGCCGGCCCGGCGAGCGCCCGCCCCCGCTCACCGCCGCAGCTGGGCCTTCACATAGGCCCGCCACTGCCGGGTGAACTCCGCGAGGTTGATGCCCAGTTGGGAGCGCAGGGCGCCGTCCGTCCGGTCGGCGCGGGCCGGCCTGCGGTGCCCGTCGCCGACGGCCCCTGAGGCCGGGCGGGAGCCGGCGGCAGCGGCCGTGGCCGCCTCCATCGGCGCCCCCGCGCTCCCCGACGAGGCACGTATCGCGCTCTTGCCCGCCGCGCGGTAGAAGGCGATCAGCTTGGCCTCGCCGTACTTGCCGGCGATCATCCGGCAGGCCAGCCAGCTTCCCTCGTAGGCCTTGGCCAGCCGGCTCGCGCCGGCCTTGAAGCCGAAGTCCTCGTCGGTCGGCAGACGGACAGGGACCCTGCCCCGGGCGAGCGCGCGCGTGAGTTCGGGGGCGATGGTGACAGGCTTGCGGTGGCTGCCCCGGTAGGCGACCCAGTCGGCGAAGCCCTCCGAGAGCCACAGCGGCGTGGCCACCGTGGTGGCCGTGCGGGTGGCGACATGCGCGGTCTCGTGGGTGAGCACCACCCTGCGGCCCAGGTCGTTGAGTTCCTCGTAGGCGTCGGGGTTGATGATCACGCGGTCCGCGGGCGTGGCCGTCGCGACGCCCGCCTCACCGGTGGTGACCGCCGCGATCCCCGCATAGCCGGACGCGTCGTCGCTGCCCATCAGCTGCGCCATCCGCTCGACCGAGTCCGGCGCCTCCACCACGACCTTCCGGGACCACTTCCCCTTCCAGGCGTCGGAGACCGCGGGCACCGCCCGGTCGACCCGGCGCGCGAGGTCCTTCAGCCGGGCCAGATGCGCGGGCCCGCCGAGGACCAGGCTGTGCCGGCCGCGGACCAGTCGCACCGGGCCCTGGTCCCACAGCTGGCGGGTGCCGCTCTTGCCCGCCGCCGTGCCATCGGTGTCGGCGGAGATCAGCCAGCGGCCGTCGCGCCGGGTCAGGGTGAGGTACTGGACAGCGTGCACCGGCGAGCTGTCGTAGCCCTTGAGGCGGTAGCGCAGCCGTACCTTGGCGGCCAGCCGCACGTCGGATTCTCCGGCCCGGAGCGGGAAGGCCCCGGTCGAGTCGAGGTCGTAGTGCCAGTCGGCCAGCGGCACGCCTGCCAGATGGGCGAACATCGCGCGCTGACGGTCCCGGTAGCCGGTGGCCCGCGGGTCGACGGAGGCGAGGAAGCCCGCCGCGTCCCGCCGCTGGACGGCCTGCGCACGGGTGTCGAGCATCCGCTGGACGTCCGGGAAGCGGGCCGGTGTGGAGGTCTCGGGCGCACAGCCGGCCACCGGGGCGAGCAGGGCGAGGAGCAGGGCGGCACAGCCCGCCGCCGCGGCCCGCGACGGCCGCCTTCTCGCCCACTGGTGTGACATGCGGACGATCGTAGATCCGGCCCGGCCGGGGCAAAAACGCTGCGACCGGCTTCAGGGCCTGGTGATGGACGAGATCGGCATCATCCCGACGGGGTCGTAGCGGACCCGGGCGCCGGGATAGGGCGCGTGGACCACTTGGCCGTTGCCGACGTACATCCCGACGTGGCTGGCGTCCGAGCGGTAGACGACCAGGTCACCGGGCTGCGCCTGGCCCAGTGACACCTGCCGCCCGGCGCCGCGCTGCGCCTGCGAGGTACGCGGGAGGGAGACGCCGGCCCGGCCGTAGGCCCATTGGGTGAGTCCGGAGCAGTCGAAGGCCGAGGGTCCGTTGCCTCCCCAGGCGTACGGGGAGCCGACCGCGGCGCGCACCGCGGCGACGGCCGCGGCGGCACGCCCGGAGGCCGGTGCGGCTCCCCGCAGGTCCGGGACCGCCTCATGGCGCCCGTCGCTCCTGGAGGCCCTGGCGTAGGCCTCCCTGGTGTCCCTGGGGAGCGCGTTCAGCAGCCGCCGCGCGGTGGCCAGCTTGTGCTGGACGTCCTTCTTGTGACGCGCGACCTCCTTGCGGCCGGCCTCCAGCTCCGCCAGCTTCCTGGTGGCCTCCCTGCGCTGCTGCTCCAGGGAGCGCTGCGCTGCCCGCAGGCCGTGCAGCTCGCGCGCCTGGCTGTTGCCCAGCCGGTCGAGGGCGGAGGCCTTCTCCAGGTAGGTGTCGGGCCCTTCGGAGAGCATCAGCCGGACGGTGGGGTCCATCCCGCCGGCCCGGTACTGGGCGGCGGCCAGAGCGCCCAGCCTGCCGCGCATCCGGTTGACCCGCTCCTGGGTGCGGGCGGTGCGGTCCTGGAGGACCGCCACCTGTTTGCGCAGCTTCTTGGTGCGTGCGTCCGCGCCGTTGAACTTCTCGGTGGCCCGCTCCGCCTGCTCGTAGAGGTGGTCGACCCGCGCGGTCGCCGTATCGCGGCCGGCGGGGGCGGTGGGGTCGGCGGAGGCCTGCGGTGCCGACAGCGCGGCGGCGGCGGTCGCCAGGGCGGCCGACACCACGGTGACCCCGGCGAGAGTGGTCTGGCCGTGCTGCGAGGTACGGCGGTGGGACACCACGAGAGCCAAACTCCTTCCGATGGGGATCCCCCCTGTTCGAGCGCAGCCGAGAGCTTGGGGGACGCCCCTGCCGCCCCGGGAGGGCGGTCGGTGAACCGGACGCTGCGAGGGCAGACAGTAACGGCGCCGGTACGATCCGACCAAAGCGGCCTTTTCGTACGCAAAAAGCCGCCCCGCCGGTGACTGTGCAGGTCACCGGCGGGGCGGGAAGTCAGCGGCCGAGGCCACAATTCGCCCGTTCGGGCGGCAGGTTGAGAGCGTTGTGAGGCTTTTCAGACCCGCACGCCGAACGCGAACTCCATGTTGCTCATGGGCTCGTAGCGCACGGCGGCGCCGGGCTTCGGCGCGTGCAGCACCTGGCCGTTGCCGGCGTAGAGGCCGATGTGGTGCAGGTCGCTGTAGAACAGCACCAGATCGCCGGGCTTGAGGGCGCTCTGCGAGCTGATCCGGGTACCGGCGTTGGCCTGCGCCTGCGAGGTACGCGGCAGGGACTGGCCGGCCTGCTGGTAGGCCCACGACGTCAGACCCGAGCAGTCGAAGGACGACGGGCCGGTGGCGCCCCAGACGTACGGGGAACCTATCTTGCCCTGGGCGGCGGCCAGGGCGGCCGCACCGCGCTGCGACGCCGGGACGTCATCACCGAGGTTGACCCGGTCGTTGCTGCGGTTGGCGCGGTTCTCCTCGGCCTGCATGGCCGCCCGCTCCTTGGCCGTCAGGGTGTTGAGGAGCTCCTGGGCCTTGCCCAGCTTGTCCTTGATCTCGTCCTTCTTGTCACCGAGCGCCTTACGGGTCTCGGAGAGGTCCTTGATCTTGCTCGCGGCCTCTTCGCGCTCCTGGGCGAGCCGGCGCTGCTTGTCCGCGATGGTCTTCAGCTGGTCGGCCTGCTTGCCGCTCAACTGGTCGAGCGTGGCGGCCTTTTCGAGGTAGGTGTCCGGGTCACCGGAGAGGAACAGCTGGACCGAGGGGTCGATGCTGCCGCTGCGGTACTGGCCGGAGGCGACGGCGCCGAGGCCCTTGCGGAGCTGGTTGAGGTCACCCTGCCCGCGGGCGACCTTGTCCTGGAGGTCGTCGACCTCCTTCTGGAGCTTCTCCTGCTGCTCCTTCACCCCGTTGTACTTCTCGGTGGCCTGCTCGGCCTCCCCGTAGAGCTTGTCGACCTCGGACTTGACGTCCTTCTTCGACTGGTGGGGGTCGGCCTGGGCGGCCTGGGACGAGAGGGCGACGGCCGCCGCGGCGGTGGCGGTGAGCACGGTCACGCGGGTACGGCTCGGCTGCTTGGGTCGACGGTGGGACGCCACGGGGGCGAGCTCCTTCTTCCTCCAGCCGCCTACCGGGAAGTGGGGGGTGAGACCCCGGCTCCGCGTGAACGCCGCGGACTCGGCGGTTCCTTCACCGTTCATCCCGGTTGGATGATCAGATTCATGAAGGTTCGGGGCTGACCTTAGTAACCGAGCTGTGATCGCTTCAAATCCTCAGGGGAAAAATCTGCGCCACGAGTCCCATCCTTTACCAACATCACACAGGCAGTGAGCGCCACTTGACGCTCAGAGACGAATCGCCGGCGATTTTGGGTGTGGCGGCGGCTCCCGGCGGGCAGTGCGTCAGGTCCGGGCAAGTCGTTTGAGGAGCAAGGCCGATGCGACCGGCCGCGCCCCGGCCTTCGCCACACCGTCGGCCACTTCCCGGTCCGTGGAGACCACGACGACCGGGCGGCCGGGCGGTTCGGCCCGTACCAGCTGACGAATCAACTCATCGGCCGTTACGCCCGGTTTGCTGAAGAGGACCCGGACTCCGCGCGGCGGCGCGAGCAGCACCGGCGCCGCCAGCTCCGCCCCGTCGAAGACACAGGTCATCTCCGCACCGGTCTGCGCCGCCAGCACCGCGAGACCGCCCAGCAGCCGCAGCCGCTGCTTGTCGAGCGGCATGGTCGGATAGCCGGTTTTGGTGACGTTGTAGCCATCCACCACCAAATGCGCCTGCGGCAGCGCCAGAAGCTGGTCGAGCAGCGCCGGGTCCATCTCCGACAGTGCCCGCGCCGCAATGTCCTTGGGTGTCATCCGGCCCGGCGCGACCGCCTCGACGGTGTCCGCCGGGTGGACGCTCGCGGGCGGCAGCGCCAGCTCGCGGCGCAGCCCCTGTGCCGCGTCCAGGACCGTGTCCAGCAGCAGCCGCAGCCGCATGTCCTCGACGCTGCGGCCCTCGCGGGCGGAGCGCCGGCTGGCCTCCAGCGCCGCCTCGGCCTCGGCGATCCGGGCCTTGAGCCGGCGCACTTCGCTGTCCGCTGCGGTCTTCTCCGTGGCCGACCGGTCCCGTACGTCCGCCATGGCGGCCTCGGCCTTGCGCACCGCGGCCTCACCGCGCTTGACGTCACTCAGCGCGCTGCGCAGCTTGCGCCGCAGTGATTCGTTCTCCTTGCGGAGGGCGTCCAGGTCCCCCCGGATCCGGTCGGCCTCCGTACGGGCTTCGCCGCGCGCCTGCGCCAGCTCCTCGCGCAGCCTGGCCAGCTCCCGCTCGGCCTCCTCGCCGGCCCGCTCGGCACGCGCCCGCTGCGCCTCCTCACCGGCCGCCGCGACGAGTTTGACCCACCCTTCGGGGCGCAGCACATAGGCGGCCGCCGCGACATCGAGCGGATCGGCGGCCGCGGGCGGGGTGCCGTGCTCCAGGGCCTCGGCGAGCTCGGACTGCGCCTCGCGCAGCTTGCCGGCGATCCGCTGCCGGAAGACCGCATCGCTCTCCAGCGCCGCGGCCATCGCATTTCCGGCGAACTTGGCCCGACGAGTCGGGGTGAACCGGGCGTACTGCCGCAGCGGGGGCGGGAGTTCGGCGAGGGTCAGCGCGCCGAACGACTCCGCGGTGAGCGCCACGACGCGGCGCCGCACGCCCTCGGGCAGCGGACGGTCGAGCACTTCGTCGGCCGCACCCTCGGGTGCGTCGTCACGCTGGGCCCCCGGCTCCCCTTCTGGACGGTCCACCACGGCTGCATCGCTCCGATCTCAGGCGTTCGCGCCCGGACGGTCCACCAGCTCGATCTGGTCGACCGCGTTGCACCAGCGGCAGCGCACGGACTCGATGCTCTCACTGAGGACCTCGCGCTCCTCGACCGTCGGCGCCCCGGCGAGGTCCAGGTGGACGTACTCCACGACCTTGGACCGGCGGGTCACATCGAAACGCGTGAGGTTGCCGCACAGCGTGCAGCGCCACCGGGTTCCGTCCGTCGGCAGGGGAACAGCCATCGTGTCGTCCTCTTTCGTGCTCATCGTCTCGTGCTGCTGCGCGGTTCACGCGGTGCGCCGTCGGATCGCGGAAGTACGCAAAGTACTGCCTGTAACCCTACGGCCTGACGGGGGGCCGGTGCGGGCCCGCCCAGGTGCCGGGACGCGGCGAGGCACTCTGTCCCGATTGCCCGCATTGGGCCATGATCACCTCATGACGGTGCCGGCCCCCTCACCCCGTTCTCCCCGCTCGTCCGGTCTCCTCCCCCGCCCTCCGCGCCGCGCCCGGTCGCTGGCCGCGGTGTTCTCGCGGGTGACGAATGTGCTGATCGGCCTGTGCTGTGCGGTCTTCGTGCTCGGCCCCGCCTCCGGCCTGAACCGGATATACGGCAGCGGCGGTGCCCTGCTGAAGGCCCAGACCGCATATTTCGAGCGGTGGGGCGTGATCCCGCTGGATCTGTGGAGCGGTTCGTTACGGGCGCTGATCACCCCGCTCACCGCGTTGTTCGTGCACGGCAGCTGGCTGCACCTGCTCGGCAACATGCTGTTTCTGTACGTCTTCGGCGCAATGACCGAGGCGCGCATGGGCCGGCTGCCGTTCGCCGCCTTCTACCTCATCATCGGCTACCTGGCGCTGCTCGGCTACGCGGCCGCCCACGCCGCTTCGGGCCAGACGCTGGTGGGCGCCTCCGGCTCGATCTCCGGCGTACTGGGCGCCTTCCTCTTCCTGTTCCCCACGGCCCGGGTCACCAGCATCTTCCCGTTCCTGTTCTTCCTGCCGCTGCGCTTCCCCGCCTGGATCGTGCTGCTCTTCTGGTTCTTCCTCCAGTGGCAGGCCGCGCAGGACGATCCCCGCGGTCCCGGCGTCGCCTACCTCGCCCATGTCGTCGGCTTCGCGCTCGGGTTCCTCTACGCATGGGCCCGCTACGGGAGGGATAGTGTGGGGGCCACCAGGGGGGATGTCCGGGCGACCGAGGGAGAGAGCCAGCCGTGATCACGTCGATCGTGCTCATCAAGACCAACGTGGACCAGATCCCGGAGATCGCCGAGAAGATCGCCGCGCTGGAAGGGGTCAGCGAGGTCTACTCGGTCACCGGTGCCCACGACCTGATCGCGATGGTGCGGGTCGCCGCCCACGACGACCTCGCGGATGTCATCCCCGGCCGGATCAGCAAGGTCCCCGGCGTCGCCGCCACGGAGACGCACATCGCCTTCCGCACCTACTCGCAGCACGACCTTGAGGCTGCCTTTGCGATTGGGCTCGACGCGTAGCCCTTTCCTTCCCACGTTTTTGGCTTTCCCGCCGTTCCGCTGCGCTTTGCTTTGCGGCCCACGTTGTCGGCTGTCCCGCCGTGGTTCGTCTCGCCGTTGCGCCTGCGGCGGGCTGGGTCCGCTGCGCGGGGCTGTCGGGGTGCGGTGACGGGCCTCCGCGGGTGGGGTGCCGGACTGCTTCGCTTTACGTCCGGCACCCCACCCGCTCCGGCCCGTCCCCTCCCGTTGGGGGGTGGAAAAACCTTGGCCGTGGTGCCGGTTGGTGGTCACGTGCACCTTGTGTCTCGCACAGAAATCAGCGGCCGAGACGCCCGCCCCCACCCACCTTCACTTACTCCACCCACGGGAGGGGACGGGCCGGAGGGGCCGGTGTGTGGGACGTAAAGCGAAGCAGTCCCACACACCGGCCCCTCCGGCCCGTCACCGCACCCGACACCCACCCGCCCGCCGCAGGCGCAACGGCGAGCGCACCGCGCAGCGGGCGACAAACGGCGGCGAAACCAACACGGCGGGACAGCCAAAAACGTGGGCCTCACACCGCGGGCACACAACGCCCGTCCTCCGTGCGGTAGTTCCAGCGTGCGCCGTCCGTCACCAGTTCCTTGACGGCGCGGAGGAACCGCTCGACGTGCTCGTCGGGGGTGCCGGCGCCGAAACTGACGCGGATGGCGTTCAGCGAGCGCTCGCCGGGTGCCGAGTCCGGCGCCCCGCACTCGCCCGGCTCCTGCGGCTCGCTGCCCAGCAGGGTCCGTACGAGGGGGTGTGCGCAGAACAGGCCGTCGCGGACTCCGATGCCGTACTCCGCCGAGAGCGCCGCGGCGAAGTGCGAGCTGTTCCAGCCCTCGACGACGAAGGAGAGGACCCCCACCCGCGCGGCGTCCTCGCCGAAGAGCGAGAGCACGTTCACCTCGGGCACCTCGGCCAGGCCCTCCCGAACCCGGTTGATCAGCTCCTGCTCGCGGGCCACCAGACCCTCGAAACCGGCCTCGGTCAGCGCCCGGCAGGCCGAGGCGATCGCGTAGGCGCCGATGACGTTCGGCGAACCGGCCTCGTGCCGCGCGGCGGTGGTGTGCCACTCGACGTCCACGCCGCCGTCCGTCCGCCGGGAGACCTTGCGGCTGGCGCCGCCGCCGGCCAGGTACGGTGCGGCGTCCTGGAGCCAGTCCGCGCGGCCGGCCAGCACGCCGGCGCCGAACGGCGCGTACAGCTTGTGCCCGGAGAAGGCGACCCAGTCGACGTCCAGTTCGGCGATGTCCACGGGGTGGTGCGGGACGAGCTGCGCCGCGTCCAGCACGATCCGCGCGCCGTGCGCATGCGCGGCGGCCGCCAGCTCCCGTACCGGCCACAGCTCACCGGTCACATTCGACGCACCGGTCACGCACACCAGCGCCGGGCCGTACGGCTCGCGCTCGGCCAGCGCCTTCTCCAGGATGTCCACCGCCTGCTGCGGGGTGCGCGGCGCGTCGAGGTACGTCACGGCGACGTCCGCGCGCTGCTCCCACGGCAGCAGCGAGGCGTGATGCTCGGTCTCGAAGACGAACACCCGGGTGTCCTGCGGGAGTACGGCGGCGAGCAGGTTCAGCGAGTCGGTGGTCGAGCGGGTGAAGACGACCTGGTCGCCCTCCCGTCGCCCACCACCGCCCTTGCCGGACTGGGCTCCGCCCAGGCCCCCCTCGATCCCGCAGCCCAGGAACTCCGCGATCGTCCGGCGGCTGTTCTCGAAGAGGTCGGTGGACAGCTGCGAGAGGTACCCGGCGCCGCGGTGCACGCTGCCGTAGTACGGAGCGTAGGCCGCGACGTCGTCCCAGACCCGCTGGAGCGCGGGGGCGCTGGCGGCGTAGTCCAGCGCGGCGTAGTCGACCTCGCCGCCGGTCACGAGCGGGACCCGGACGTCCCGGCCGAGAACCGGCAGCGGGGCACAGACGGAACGGTCGGCGGCAACGGCGGAAACAGACATGGCGAACTCCCGTAAGAGGTAAGCGAATTCGCTGCGGGCGGGGGCGCGAGGAGCGCACCGCACGGCGCCGCAACGGGAAAGAAAAAGGGATGCGGAAAAGGGGCCGTCGAGCCCTATCGCATTCGCTGATTCACGGAAGTTCTCCCTCGAGGACCAGGATCCCTGGCGAGGGATCCGCGCTTGCCGCAGACCTCGCTGCCTACGGCCTGGTCATCACCCGGGGCACCCCGCCACGGAAGGAGGGTTGCCGGACAGCGGGCCGGGGCCTGCATCGCTGTCACTCGTGACCTGCGCAGAATCATGCCACACGGGCAACATCACGCAAGCCCCGGTCCGCATACCGGACCGGGGCTTGCGTCACACTCTGCGTCACCGCGCGCTCATGCGTTGCTGGCGGCCACCCAGCGCTCCAGCGCCTGCCGGGCCGCTCCGGAGTCGATCGAGGCGGCGGCCTTGTCGATACCGGCCCGGATCTGTACGGCCAGCGGGGCGTCGGACGGCTCCAGCGCGACCAGCGCCGCCGCGGAGTTCAGCAGCACCGCGTCACGCACCGGACCGGTCTCCCCGTCCAGCAGCCGGCGGGCCACCTCCGCGTTGTACGAGGCGTCCGCGCCGCGCAGCGCCTCCACCGGCACCAGCTCGATCCCCACGTCCCGCGGGTCGAAGGCCTCCTCGCGCACCGTGCCGTCCCGGACGATCCAGACCCGGGAGGTCGCGGTCGTGGTCAGCTCGTCCAGGCCGTCGTCGCCGCGGAAGACCAGCGCCGACGAGCCGCGCTCGGCCAGCACCCCGGCCAGGATCGGCGCCATCCGGGCGTCCGCGACTCCGGTCGCCTGGGCGCGGACCTTCGCGGGGTTGGTCAGCGGGCCCAGCACATTGAACGTCGTACGGATGCCGAGCTGACCCCGGGCGTTGGCGACATGCCGCAGCGACGGGTGGAACTTCACCGCGAAACAGAAGGTGATGCCCGCTTCCTCGGCCACCTCGACGACCCGCTGCGGGGTGAGGTCGAGATTGACGCCGAGCTTCTCCAGCACGTCGGAGGCACCGCTGGCCGAGGACGCCGCGCGGTTGCCGTGCTTGACGACCTTGGCGCCGGTGCCGGCCACGACGATCGAGGACATCGTGGAGATGTTGACGGTCTTGGCGCCGTCGCCGCCGGTGCCGACGATGTCGACGCTGGGGCCCGGCACCTCGATCAGCCGGGCGTGGGCGTACATGGTGCGCACCAGGCCGGAGATCTCGGCGACGGTCTCGCCCTTGGCCCGCAGCGCCACCACGAAACCGGCGATCTGGGCGTCGCTGGCCTCGCCACGCATGATCTTGTCCATCGCCCATGCGGTGTCGTCCGCGGCGAGGTCCCGGCCGTCGAGCAGGGCGTTGAGCAGGGCCGGCCAGGTGTGGGCCGCCACGCTGTCGCCGCCAACCGGGGTCACAACGTTCATGGTCCACACTCCTGGTTTGTCTCCTGCTTATGCCGTCACCCTATCGAGCCGCCCTGTATGCCGGAGGGCCCCGTCCGGTGATCGAACGGGGCCCTCTGGGTGGCGTACTTCCTACGGTGCGCTACGAGGCGCCGAGGTGATCAGTGGTGGCCGTGGCCGCTGGTGATCTCCTTGTACTCCTCCACCGTGGGCTTGGCGATGACGCTGTCCTCGCCGTAGTAGCTCTTCGAGAGCTTGGCGCGGAGCTTCTGCGAGCGCGACACCTTGCGTGCCACACCGTTCTCGTCGACCTCCGGGCCGAGCTCGAGCGGCGCGGGCTGCTCGTGCTGCGTGAGCACGTGCAGCTGCTCCTGGTCGAGCGGCTCGTGGACCTCGATGAACTCACCGTGCGGCAGGCGCTTGATGATGCCGGACTCGCGTCCGTGCAGCACCTTGTCCTTGTCGCGACGCTGCAGGCCCAGGCAGATCCGCTTGGTGGCGATGAAGCCCAGCACCGGCCCGACGAAGAACGCGATCCGGACGAACCAGGTGATCGAGTTGATCGACAGGTGGAAGTGCGTCGCCCACAGGTCGTTGCCGCCACCGATCAGCATCACGAAGTACGCGATCAGCCAGGCCACACCGAAGCCGGTACGGGTCGGGACGTTGCGCGGGCGGTCCAGGATGTGGTGCTCGCGCTTGTCGCCCTTGACCCAGGACTCGACGAACGGGTAGACCGCGATCGCGACCAGGACCAGCGGGAAGATGATGATCGGGATCAGCACGCCGAAGTTGACGGTGTGGCCCCAGAAGTTCCACTCCCAGCCCGGCATGACACGCACCAGACCCTCGGCGAAGCCCATGTACCAGTCGGGCTGGGCGCCGGTGGAGACCTGGTCGGGCCGGTAGGGGCCGATCGCCCACACCGGGTTGATGCTGGCGATCGCGGCGATCGCGGCGATCACACCGAAGACCAGGAAGAAGAAGCCTCCGGCCTTGGCCATGTAGACCGGCAGCAGCGGCATGCCCACGACGTTGTTGTTGGTCTTGCCGGCACCCGGGAACTGGGTGTGCTTGTGGTAGAAGACCAGGATCAGGTGCGCCACCAGCAGGCCGAGCATGATGCCCGGCAGCAGCAGGACGTGCACCGTGAAGAACCTCGGGATGATGTCGTGCCCCGGGAACTCCCCGCCGAAGATGAAGAACTGCAGGTACGAACCGACCAGCGGCATCGCCAGGATGACGCCCTCGATGAACCGCACGCCGGTGCCGGAGAGCAGGTCGTCGGGGAGCGAGTAGCCGGTGAAGCCGGTGAACATGCCCAGCACGAACAGCAGGAAGCCGAACAGCCAGTTGACCTCGCGCGGCTTGCGGAAGGCGCCGGTGAAGAACACCCGCATCATGTGGACCATCATCGCGGCCAGGAACACCAGCGCGGCCCAGTGGTGGATCTGCCTTATAAGCAGCCCGCCCCGCACGTCGAAGCTGATGTCCAGCGTCGACTCGAAGGCCTGCGTCATCCGGATCCCCTGCATGGGCACATAGGAACCGTGATAGGTCACCTCGGCCATGCTCGGGTGGAAGAACAGCGTCAGATAGACACCGGTCAGGATGATGATGATGAAGCTGTAGAGCGCGACCTCACCGAGCATGAAGGACCAGTGGTCCGGGAAGATCTTGCGCATGTTGGACTTGGCGAGGCTGTAGATGCCCAGCCGGCCGTCCGCCCAGTCCGCGATCCGCTCGCCCCGTGGCGCCTGGCCACGACGTGTGGTGGTCGCGGTTGTCTCGTTACTCATCCGCGCTCCCAGAAGCTCGGGCCGACGGGCTCCTCGAAGCCGCTTGCGGCCTCCAGGAAGCCGTCCTTCTCTGTGATGTGCAGCTGCGGCAGGGCGTGTCCGGCGGGACCGAAGATCACCCGACCGCCGTCAGAGAGGTCGAACGTCGACTGGTGGCAGGGGCAGAGCACGTGGTGCGTCTGCTGCTCGTACAGGCTGATCGGGCAACCCACGTGGGTGCAGATCTTCGAGTACGCCACGATGCCCTCGTGCGACCAGGAGAGTTCGTGCTTGTCCTTGATGTTCTGCGGCTGAATCCGCACGATCATCAGGGCGTCCTTGGCGATCTTCTCGGCGAACTCCTCGTCGTCCTCCTCCAGGCCCTCGGGCATGGCGAACGTCAGGGAGCCGACCGCGATGTCCTCGGGACGCAGCGGGAGGTTGGTCGCCTGGTTGACCAGGCGGACGCCCTTCTTCCAGCCCGTGGTGCGCAGCTTGTTCCCGGGCAGCGGCCCGAGGTCGCGCAGCAGGACGACGCCGGAGAGCGGCACCAGGGCCAGCGCACCGAACATCGTGTTGCGGATCAGCTTGCGGCGGCCGAACTGCGACTCCTTCGCACCCTCTGCGAAGTCCGCCATGACCTTGGCCTTGACCTCGGGCGAAGCCTCGATCGGGTGGCGCTCGTCGGCGACCTCCTCGTCCGACATCAGCGTGCGGGCCCAGTGGACCGCACCGGCGCCGATGCAGAAGAGCGCCGCGCCGAGCGTCAGACCGAGCGCGAAGTTCAGCGCGCTGATGTGTCCGATCGGCCAGATGTAGACGATCTTGTCGATCGGGATCGCCACGTACGAGGCGATGAAGCCGACCGTGGCCACCATCGACACCAGGAAGAGGAAGGCCACGGTGCGCTCGGAGCGCCGGGCGGCCTGCTCGTCGATGTCCTGGGCACGGTGCTCGTGGGGCGGCAGGCCCGGGTCCGCGAACGGGTTCTCCGCCGTGGCCACCGCGCCTTCGTGAGCCGTCTCCCGCTCACTGGGAAGGGTTTCTTCTGGCACGTCTTCGTGTCGTCCAGTCTCGCTCATGACTTCTTGGCCTTCGTAGTCCGGGCTGCGACCCAGATGGCGACCGCGATCAGCGCGCCCAGGCCGAAGATGTAGCCGAAGAGACCCTCACTGACCGGACCGAGACCACCGAGGTCGAGGCCGCCGGGGCTCTCGGATTCATCGCCGTTGACGGCGCCGAGGTACGCGATGATGTCCTTCTTGTTCTCCTTCGACAGCGAGCCGTCACCGAAGGAGGGCATGTTCTGCGGGCCGGTTTCCATGGCCTCGTAGATGTGCTTCGGGTCCACGCCCTCGAGCGTCGGTGCGAACTTGCCGTCGGTCAGGGCGCCGCCCTTACCGGTGAAGTTGTGGCACTGCGCGCAGTTGGTGCGGAACAGCTCGCCGCCCTTGCCGATGTTGGCGCCTTCGGGGCTGTACTGCTCCTTGGACGGCACGCTCGGGCCGGGGCCCAGCGACGCGACGTAGGCCGCGAGCTGGTCGATCTGGGCGTTGGTGTAGATGTTCTTCTTCCGCGGCACCTGGGCGCCGGGCTGCTGGGCCGGCATACGGCCGGTGCCCACCTGGAAGTCCACGGCTGCGGCGCCGACGCCGACCAGGCTCGGGCCGTCGGAGGTGCCCTGACCGCCGGTGCCGTGGCAGCTGGCGCAGCCCACGGCGAAGAGCTTCTTGCCCTCCTTGACGGCAAGAGACTGGGCGGTGTCATCGGCCTGAGCCTTGTCCGCCGGCGCGAACGCGGCGTACAGCCCCCCAGTGACCGCCAGCGCGAAGAGTAGGACGACGAGCGCCGCCAGCGGATGGCGCCGTCGTGCGGAGAGCTTTTTCACGGATTACCCCGGTGTCAGGATCTTCTGCGTCGATGCTTTGGATATGTCTGTCTGATGCGAGCCGGTACGGGCCCGGACTACTTGATCAGGTAGATCGTGGCGAAGAGGCCGATCCAGACGACATCGACGAAGTGCCAGTAGTAGGACACGACGATGGCCGCGGTGGCCTGCGTGTGGGTGAACCTCTTGGCCGCGTACGTCCTGCCCAGGACCAGCAGGAAGGCGATCAGACCGCCCGTCACATGCAGTCCGTGGAAGCCGGTGGTCAGGTAGAACACCGAGCCGTACGGGCCGGACGAGAGCGACAGGCCCTCGTGCTTGACCAGCTCCGTGTACTCGAAGACCTGACCGCCGATGAAGATCGCACCCATGATGAAGGTGACCACGAACCAGGCCCGGAGCTTCTTGACATCGCCACGCTCGGCTGCGAAAACGCCGAGCTGGCAGGTCAGAGAGCTGAGCACCAGGATCGTGGTGTTGGTCGCTGAGAACGGAAGATTCAGCGCACTGGCGGATTCCTTCCAATACTCGGATCCGGTCACCGAACGAAGGGTGAAGTACATCGCGAAGAGGGCCGCGAAGAACATCAGCTCGGAACTCAGCCAGATGATGGTTCCGACGCTGGTGAGGTTCGGCCGATTGACCGACGGGTGCGCGTGCCCGGTTTCTACTGTCGTTGCTGTCGCCACGACCGACATTATGTCGGTCGCTTATCCCGCCCTCACTCCGGGGGGTGCCGTTCGGTGTGTCAAGGGCGTATGCCCTGCTCGTACGGGCCATTTCGGCGGTCGCTCGAAGGAGGGACGCACCGGGCGCGCCGCCGACCGCCGGGCCCCCGGCGCCCGCCCTGACGGCCCGTCGGGCAGATCTTGGTTCCGGCCAACCCCTCCTGCGGACACCCGCCGCGGGAGTAGCATCCGCCCCACCCGATGCTGTGCCGCTACGAAGCGTGGAGGAACGATGCAGGCGACTGCCACGGTGCTGGTCTACAGCGACAACGCCAACACCCGCGAGCAGGTCCGGCTGGCGGCCGGACGGCGCCCCGCCGCCGATGCCCCGCAGATCGAGATCCTGGAGTGCGCCACCGCGCCGGCCGTCCTCACCGCCCTGGAGCAGGGCGGCATCGACGTCTGCGTGCTGGACGGCGAGACGGCGCCCGCGGGCGGGATGGGTGTCTGCCGGCAGATCAAGGACGAGATCTTCCGGTGCCCGCCGGTGCTGCTGCTGATCGGCCGTCCCCAGGACGCCTGGCTGGCGACCTGGAGCCGTGCGGACGCCGCGGTGACGCATCCGCTGGACCCGGTGGCCTTCGCCGACGCCCTGGCCGGCCTGCTGCGCCGCAGGCACCTCGTACAGGCCTGAGCGGCCCGCTGGGCGGCGCTCAGAATTTCGGGCGCAGTCTGGCGTCGTCGGCGGGGTTCTGGGCGCGCTCGGCCGCTCCTGTGGTGCTGGAGGCCTTGCTCTTCAGCGCGCTGCCGTCGCGCCATTCCTGCCACGGCATGTTCCAGTCGCCGAAGCCGTTGTCGAACGGCGTCATGGTGTCGCCGCCGCTGTTGACGACCTTGACGATGTCGCCGACCCGCACGGTGTTGAAGAACCACTGGGCGTTGCTCGTCGACATGCCCGTACAGCCGTGGCTGACGTTCGCCGCGCCCTGCGATCCGACGGACCAGGGTGCGGCGTGGACGTACTCACCGCTCCAGGTCACCCGGGTGGCCCAGTAGACCGGCAGATCGTAGGAGTCTCCGCTCCCGGCGGCGATGCCGACCGTCGAGCTGCGCATCCGTACGAAGCTCTCCTTGCCGAGGACGACCTTGACGCCGTTGCGGGTGGAGAAGCCGGGCTTGCCGGTGGTCACGGGGATGGTGTTGATCGACTCACCGTTGCGCAGCACCGTCATCTGGTGCGTTGCCGCGTCGGTGACGGCCTCCACCCGGTCGCCGGTGGTGAGCTTCACCGGTTTGGACGGGCCTCCGTAGAGCCCCTTGGCGACCTTCAGACCCGCCAGGTTGCTGTGCACGGAGATGGTGGCGTGGGCGGGCCAGTACTCCTTCGGGCGGAAGTGCAGCTTCTTGTCGTCCACCCAGTGCCAGGAGCCCTGGACCCGCGGCATGGAGTCGACCTTCAGGGCGCTCTCGACGACCGACCGGGCCTTCTGGTCCTTGATCGGCTGGCTCAGCTCGGCGGTGACCGGCTGGCCGACGCCGTACTCGCCCTCCTTCGGGCCGAAGGTGGCGGTCAACTGCCCGTCTGCGCCGCGGGTGTTGACCACGAGCGTCTTACGGCCGGGCGAGCCGTCCTCCTCCTCGGTGCTCACCCGCACCGTGTAGCGGCTGCCGGCGGCCAGGGGCGACGTGGTGCGCCAGTGCCTGCCGTCGGCGCTCAGCTCGCCGCGGACGGCGCGCCCGGTGGTGTCGGTGGCGGTCACGTCCGTGATCCGCGCCTCGTCACCCTTGACGGAGACCTCCAGCGGCTTGTCGGGGTCCGCTTTCTTGTTGCCGTCGGGGGTGTTGGCCGAGATCTGGTCGGCCGCGTCGTAGGGATTGGCGGAGAGCGCTTCCGAATCCGAGCCCCCGCACGCGGTGGCGCTCACCGCAAGGGGCACGAGCAGGAGGCCGCAGCTCAGCACCGTCCGGGTTCGAGGTCTGTGACTCATGCCCCAAAAATATGAAGAATCACCTGTCTCAGCGCGCTGGAGGACTGCAAACGGGTCTGCCCCCGGCCGCCAAACGAGACGGGCCCGGACACCTGTTGAGGTGTCCGGGCCCGCCGTAGGCACATGCGCCGTGGTTACTGCGTGCGGTTCTCGCCGCGGTAGTACTCGAAGACCCAGCCGAAGAGGCCGACGAGGATCACCGGGAGGGAGAAGTACAGCAGCCACCAGCCGAAGACGACGCCCAGGAAGGCGAGCGCGCCACCGACGGCCAGGGACAGCGGCTGCCAGCTGTGCGGGCTGAAGAAGCCCAGCTCACCGGCGTCGTCCGAGACCTCGGCGTTCTCGTTGTCCTGCGCACCCGCGTCGACCCGCCGGGCCGTGAAGGCCAGGTAGTAGCCGACCATGATGCACAGGCCGAAGGCGAGGAACAGTGCGGTGGTACCCGCCGGCTCCTTCGACCAGACGCCATAGACGATCGCCATGGCGAGGACGAAGACGGAGAGCCAGATGAACATCTTGCCCTGGATCTTCACTTGCCCGCCTCCTTGCCGCCGGCGAGGGCCTTGTCATCCTCGGAGCCGCGGCCGTTGTGCAGCGCATCGAGGGCTGCGATCTCCGGGTGGTGCAGGTCGAACGCCGGGGATTCGGAGCGAATACGCGGCAGGGTGAGGAAGTTGTGCCGCGGCGGCGGGCAGGACGTCGCCCACTCCAGCGAGCGGCCGTAGCCCCACGGGTCGTCGACCTCGATCTTCTCGCCGTACTTCGCCGTCTTCCAGACGTTGTACATGAAGGGCAGGATCGACAGGCCCAGCAGGAACGAGCTGATCGTCGAGATGGTGTTCAGCGTCGTGAAGCCGTCGGCCGCGAGGTAGTCCGCGTAACGCCGCGGCATGCCCTCGGCGCCCAGCCAGTGCTGGACGAGGAAGGTGCCGTGGAAGCCCACGAACAGCGTCCAGAAAGTGATCTTGCCGAGCCGCTCGTCCAGCATCTTGCCGGTGAACTTCGGCCACCAGAAGTGGAAGCCGGCGAACATCGCGAAGACGACCGTGCCGAAGACCACGTAATGGAAGTGCGCCACGACGAAGTACGAGTCGGACACATGGAAGTCCATCGGCGGCGAGGCCAGGATGACACCGGTCAGACCACCGAACGTGAAGGTGATCAGGAACCCGATCGTCCACAGCATCGGCGTCTCGAAGGACAGCGAGCCCTTCCACATCGTGCCGATCCAGTTGAAGAACTTCACACCGGTCGGCACCGCGATCAGGAACGTCATGAACGAGAAGAACGGCAACAGCACGCCGCCCGTCACATACATGTGGTGCGCCCACACCGTGACCGAAAGACCGGCAATCGAAATCGTCGCCGCAATCAGACCGATGTAACCGAACATCGGCTTCCGGGAGAACACCGGAATGACCTCGGAAATGATGCCGAAGAACGGCAGCGCGATGATGTACACCTCTGGATGGCCGAAGAACCAGAAGAGATGCTGCCAGAGCAACGCCCCGCCATTTGCCGCATCGAAGACATGCGCACCGAATTTACGGTCCGCCTCCAGCGCGAACAGCGCCGCCGCCAGCACCGGGAAGGCCAGCAGCACCAGCACACCGGTCAGCAGCACGTTCCAGGTGAAGATCGGCATCCGGAACATCGTCATGCCGGGCGCCCGCATGCAGATGATCGTCGTGATGAAGTTGACCGAACCGAGGATCGTGCCGAAACCCGAGAAGGCCAGACCCATGATCCACATATCGGCACCGACGCCCGGCGAACGCACCGCGTCCGAGAGCGGCGAGTACGCGAACCAGCCGAAGTCCGCCGCACCCTGCGGGGTGAGGAAGCCGGCCACCGCGATCAGCGAGCCGAAGAGGTACAGCCAGTAGGCGAACATGTTCAGCCGCGGGAACGCCACGTCGGGCGCGCCGATCTGCAGCGGCATGATCCAGTTCGCGAAACCGGCGAACAGCGGCGTCGCGAACATCAGCAGCATGATCGTGCCGTGCATCGTGAACGCCTGGTTGAACTGCTCGTTCGACATCAGCTGCGTGCCGGGACGGGCGAGCTCGGCGCGCATGAGCAGCGCCATCAGTCCGCCGACGCAGAAGAACGCGAACGACGTGACCAGGTACATCGTGCCGATGGTCTTGTGGTCGGTGGTCGTCAGCCACTTCACCGCAGCGATGCCGGGTTGCTTCTTGCGTACGGGCGGTGCTGCCGGAGCCGTATCGGCGGCGGCACCCTGAGGTTCGTTGAGGATGCTCACTGGTTCTTGGTCTCCGCATTCCTGGCGTGATCCGTCTGCTTGATGCCCGACGGCAGGTATCCGGTCTGGCCCTTCTTCGCCAGGTCCTTCAGGTGCTCCCGGTACCGCTCAGGGGAGACGACCTTGACGTTGAAGAGCATCCGGGAGTGGTCGACACCACAGAGCTCGGCGCACTTGCCCATGAAGGTGCCCTCCTTGTTGGGGGTCACCTCGAAGACGTTGGTGTGGCCCGGGATGACGTCCTGCTTCATCAGGAAGGGCACCACCCAGAAGGAGTGGATGACGTCACGCGAGGTCAGCACGAACTGAACCGTCTCGCCCTTGGGCAGCCACAGCGTCGGGCCCGGGTTACCGGTCTGCGGGTTGCGCTCGCCGGGGGTGCCCACGTCGTAGACGCCGTCGGCACCGGCCGGAGCGCCCTTCTTCCACTTGGGCGGGATCGCGTTCAGTGCGCTGGAGTTGATGTTCGAGGACGCCTTGTCGCCGTCCACGTCCTCCAGGTAGTTGAACGCCCAGCTCCACTGGAAGCCCACCACATTGACGATGTGGTCCGGCTTCTTGGAAGTCTTGAGAATTGCGCTCTCATCACGCGCGGTGAAGTAGAAAAGCACCGCGATGATGATGAACGGGACGATCGTGTACAACGCCTCGATCGGCATGTTGTACCGCGTCTGCGCGGGGACCTCCACCTTGGTCCTGCTGCGGCGGTGGAAGATCACGCTCCAGATGATCAGGCCCCAGACCAGCACGCCCGTTGCGAGGGCGGCGGCCCAGGAGCCCTGCCAAAGAGAGAGGATCCGCGGCGCCTCGTCGGTGACGGGCGTTGGCATGCCGAGGCGGGGGAAGTCCTTATATGTGCAACCAGTAGCGGTCGCCAGGACCAGGCCCGCAGCAAGCACCTGCGGCAGCTTCCGCCGCATCGGGCGCCGCGACGAGCGGTCGGAGCCGTTGGGACTCACGTAGCGCCTTCCCGAGAGTCTCGCCCGCGAGACCGGCTGCGGCCGTCTCGCTGGTCGGTCGCCGGCCCTGTCACGGGCAGGGGTTTGGATGTTTATGCGGACCAAACCCTACTGGACGCTATTTGGGGTCGCGCGGGGAGGGTGCCCAACGCGCCGCGACGCACCCCTAAGGGGTGGCCAAGGCCTACGGGAGACGCCCCCCGGACCCCCGAATACCCGCTTCCACCAGGCATCTGACGCCGTGCCCTGCAATGCTTCCACGACGCTCCGCGGGGTTGCGCCCGGCGGCCCCGCCCGACCGGGCACCGGCGCCCCGGAGCCCCGTGCCACCGCACCGCGAGGAGGGCGCCTCGCCGGATCGGCCCGGGGACTAACGTCTTGTACATGTCCTATTTCGACGCGGCGTCCGCCGCCCCGCTGCACCCCGTCGCCCGCGAGGCCCTGCTCGCCTCGCTCGACGAAGGCTGGGCCGACCCGGCCCGCCTCTACCGGGAGGGACGGCGCGCCCGGCTGCTGCTGGACGCCGCGCGGGAGGCGGCGGCCGAGGCCGTGGGCTGCCGCCCGGACGAATTGGTTTTCACCCCTTCGGGGACGCAGGCCGTGCACGCGGGAGTTTCCGGCGCGCTGGCGGCCCGTCGGCGTGTCGGCCGCCGGCTGCTGCACTCCGCCGTCGAGCACTCCTCCGTCCTGCATGCCGCCGAGGTCCACGAGGCGGCCGGCGGCACCCGCGGGGAGCTGGCGGTGGACCGTACGGGCCGGGTGGCGGCCGGCGAGGTCGGCGGCGCGCTCGGCCCGGACACCGCCCTGGTCTGCCTCCAGTCCGCCAATCACGAGGTGGGAACCGAACAGCCGGTCGAAGAGGTGGCCGCGCTCTGCCGGGAGGCCGACGTACCCCTCCTGGTGGATGCCGCGCAGTCGCTGCCGTGGGGGCCGGTGCCCGGCGCCTGGTCGCTGCTGGCGGCGAGCGCCCACAAGTGGGGCGGCCCGCCCGGTGTGGGGCTGCTCGTGGTCCGCAAGGGGACCCGGTTCGCACCTCAGGGGCCGCAGGACGAGCGGGAGTCGGGCCGTAGTGCGGGGTTCGAGAACATCCCGGCGGTGGTGGCCGCCGCGGCCTCCCTGCGCGCGCTGCGGGCCGGAGCGGGGACCGGGGACGAAGCGGCGCGGCTGCGGCGGCTGGTGGACCGGATCCGGGAGCGGGTGCCGCAGCTGGTCCCGGACGTGGAGGTGGTCGGCGACCCGGTGCACCGCCTCCCCCATCTCGTCACCTTCTCCTGTCTCTATGTCGACGGGGAGGCGCTGCTGCACGAGCTCGACCGGGCGGGCTTCTCGGTGTCGTCCGGATCGTCGTGCACGTCCAGCACCCTGACGCCGAGCCATGTGCTGCGCGCGATGGGTGTGCTGTCCGAGGGGAATGTGCGGATCTCGCTGCCGTACGGCACGGCCGAGGCGGAGGTGGAGCGCTTCCTTGAGGTGCTGCCACAGGTGGTGCGCTCGGTGCGGGAGCGGCTGGGCGTCCCGGCGGCGGAGGCCGGGGCCGCGCGGGCGACGGCCGGCGGGGCGGGGCACGCCGCTCGGGTGCCGGCGTCCGCGGAGACCGCGGAGCCCGCCGCCGGACCCGCCGGACCCGCCGGACCCGGGGACGATTCCGGCAGCCTGGTCGTCGACTCGCTCGGCAAGCGCTGCCCGATCCCGGTCATCGAGCTGGCGAAGGTCATCGGCGAGGTGCCGGTCGGCGGGACCGTGACGGTGCTCTCCGACGACGAGGCGGCCCGGCAGGACATTCCGGCCTGGTGCACCATGCGCGGCCAGGAGTACGCGGGCGAGCGGGCGGCCGAACGCGGCGCCGCATATGTCGTGCGGCGCCGCGCCTGACGGGGCCGGTCAGGCCAGGTGCTGCTGGACCTCGGCGGCGGCCTCGTGGCCGTAGGCCTTGGTGAAGCGGTCCATGAAGTGGCTGCGGCGCAGCTCGTACTCCTGGGTGCCGACGGTCTCGATGACCAGCGTCGCCAGCATGCAGCCGACCTGCGCGGCACGCTCCAGGCCGACGCCCCAGGCCAGACCGGACAGGAAGCCCGCGCGGAAGGCGTCGCCGACGCCGGTCGGGTCGGCCTTGGCGTTCTCCTCCGGGACGCCGACCTCGATGGCCGGCTCGCCGACCCGCTCGATGCGGACGCCGTTGGCGCCGAGGGTGGTGACGCGGGTGCCGACCTTGGCGAGGATCTCGTCGCCGGTCCAGCCGGTCTTGGACTCGATCAGGCCCTTCTCGTACTCGTTGGAGAAGAGGTAGGCCGCGTCCTCCAGGAGGGTGCGGATGGCGTCGCCGTCCATCCGGGCGATCTGCTGGGAGAAGTCGGCGCCGAACGGGATATTGCGGCTGCGGCACTCCTCGGTGTGCCGGATCATCGCCTCGGGGTCGTCCGCGCCGATCAGCACGAGGTCCAGGCCGCCGACGCGCGCGGAGACATGCTGGAGCTCGATCAGCCGGGCCTCGCTCATCGCACCGGTGTAGAAGGAGCCGATCTGGTTGTGGTCGGCGTCGGTGGTGCACACGAAGCGCGCGGTGTGCAGGACCTCGGAGATGCGGACGGAGCGGGTGTCGACGCCGTGGCGGTCGAGCCAGGCGCGGTACTCCTCGAAGTCGTTGCCGGCGGCACCGACCAGGATCGGCGCGGTGCCGAGCTGGCCCATGCCGAAGCAGATGTTGGCGGCGACGCCGCCGCGGCGGACGTCGAGCTGGTCCACCAGGAAGGAGAGGGAGACCGTATGCAGTTGGTCGGCGACCAACTGATCGGCGAAACGGCCGGGGAAGGTCATCAGGTGGTCGGTGGCGATGGAGCCGGTGACTGCGATACGCACGACGGGTCTGCTCCTGCGGAAGGCGTAGGGGCGGGCGGACGTGGAGCAACGCTACCCGCCGGGGTCGCGCGCCACCCGGTCATCCCGGACACTTGGAATGGCTGAAACTACCCAATAGTAGGCCTTTCTCCTCGGTACATGGCTGCGTACGGTGCCCCTATGACCAAGCCTGTGAAAGCCGTCACACCGCGCAAGGGCGGATCGCCCTCTGCGCCGGACCCCGAATCGCTCGACGAGCTGCGCGGCGACTGTGCACGGATGGCCGGTCGCTGGAAGGGCGGACGGCGCTCCGCGCCGCCGCCGGGGCGCGCCGCCGATCTGCACGGCGTCGAGGTCCCCTCCGCTTCGGCCGCACTCGTGGACGGAATGTCCGAGTACGGCGACTGACCGGCCGGCCGGCCGGAACCGTATACGCCCCCGCTCCGTCTCATCGACGTCCCCTCACGGAGGATGGCACGTCAGATGTTCAGCGGAGCGAAGGAGCGATGCGGTGAACACCGAGGACACCACCGACACCCCGAACCCCCAGGAGCGCAGGCGGCGCACCCCAGTGGTGGTCGCCTCGATGGCCGCGGCGGTACTTCTCGCCGGGGGCGGCGCGGCGTACTGGGCTTCGTCCGCTTCCAGCGGCGAGGGCTCCGGCGCGGGCTCCGCGGCCGCGGGCGACCCGCCGCCGCTGGCACTCGACGGATACGCCGGCGGCGGTTCGATCGCCGCCGGTGAGCCCAACCCCCAGGGTGCGAAGTACCGCGCGGTGAAGAAGCTTCCCGGCGGCCCGGCGTCCGCGCCGGTATACCGCCCCAAGGGCGAGATCAGCCGCGAGTCGGTGGAACGACTGGCGAAGGCACTGGATGTGTCCGGAAAGGTCCGCTCGGAGGGCGCGTCCTGGAAGGTCGGCGGGCTGACGCGGGATGCCCGTAGCCCCGTCCTGGAGGTGAAGAAGTCCGGCTCGGGCGCCTGGACGTACTCGCAGTACGGCACCCCGGGCGGCACGAACTGTGCGCTGCCCGCCTCCCCGAAGGGCGGGAGGGGCCAGGACAAGGGCGACGGCGCCGCGCCGTCCGGCCGGCCCGGCTGTCCGTCGTACCGCGGCGGCGGGGACGTCACGACCGAGGACGACAGCAGCGGCAAGGGCGCGGTCTCGCCGAAGAAGGCCGAGCAGGCGGTGCGGCCGGTGCTGAAGGCGCTCGGCCAGGAGAACGCCAGGCTCGACGCGGGCGGGCTGTCCGGTGCGGTGCGCATCGTCAGCGCGAATCCGGTGCTCGGCGGGCTGCCGACGTACGGCTGGCAGAGCGATATACAGGTCGGCTCGGACGGTCAAGTGGTGGGCGGCAGCGGGCAGTTGGCGAACCCGGTCAAGGGTGCGGACTATCCGGTGCTGAGCGCCGGCAAGACGCTGGACCGGCTGAATTCGGGCGACGGCCGCACGCCGGCCGGCTGCCCCTCGACGCCCGCCGGCAAGGACGGCAAGAGCGGCAAGGGCGACGGGATCGCGCCGTGCGAGCCGGCGCCGACGAAGGCGCAGCAGCCGGCCGAGGTGACCGGTGCGGTCTTCGGGCTCTCGGTGCAGTACGTGGACGGCAGCCAGGCGCTGGTGCCGTCGTGGCTCTACACGGTGCGCCAGCCGGGCGCCGGGAGCGGCCCGGACGCCGCCTCGACGGTCGCGCACCCGGCGGTGAACCCGAAGTACCTGGCCCACCGGGACGGCGGCGGCACGTCGCAGAGCCCGCAGAAGCCGTCCGGGAAGCCGTCCGGGAAGCCCGGGGCGATGTCCCTGGAGTCGTACGCCGTGAGCGACGGCGGCAAGAAGCTGACGGTGCACTTCTGGGGCGGGGTGTGCAGCGTCTACTCGGTGAGCGCCGAGGAGTCCGGCTCGACCGTGAAGACCAAGGTCGTCGGCAAGGACAAGAAGCCGGGCCAGGTCTGCGTGAAGATCGCCAAGGAGTTCACCAAGACCGTGACGCTCCAGAAGCCGCTGGACGGCCGGAAGGTGGTCGATGTGTCGAGCGGTGAGTCCGTGCCGAAGCGGTGAGCGGACGCCGTGGGCCCGCCGGCGGCGGAGACCACCGCGGCGGGCCGCACGGAGACGGGAAAACGAAGGGCGGCGCTCCCCCACTCGGGGGGGGGCGCCGCCCTTCGTACGTACTGCCCGTCTCCTTAGCTGAAGGAGTCGCCGCAGGCGCAGGAGCCGGAGGCGTTCGGGTTGTCGATCGTGAAGCCCTGCTTCTCGATGGTGTCCACGAAGTCGATGGAGGCACCGCCCAGGTAGGGGGCGCTCATCCGGTCGGTGACGACCTTGACGCCGTCGAAGTCCTTGACGACATCGCCGTCGAGCGAACGCTCGTCGAAGAAGAGCTGGTAGCGCAGTCCGGAGCAGCCGCCGGGCTGAACGGCCACCCGCAGCGCGAGGTCGTCCCGGCCTTCCTGCTCCAGAAGGCTCTTGACCTTCGACGCGGCCGCGTCGGACAGGATGATGCCGTCGCTGACGGTGGTCTCGTCCTGAACGCTCATCTAGATCTCTCCCGGGTTGTACGGACCGCTTGTCATCGGTTGCAACCAGCTGCAACCGGGGACGTCCCGGATTAATTCCGGCTGGGCGCAATTCGTCGAGAGGCCTTTTCGGACACCGCCGGTGGCGGCCTCTCGCATCGTTCTCTCCTCATGCTCGCACACCGGCCGCCGGGAACAGGTGGCCGACCGCACACGGCGGTACGGATGCGTCACATCGACACGATGGCCATCGTCAAAGTGACGTGAAGCGGCTATGATAGATAGCGTCAAATAGACGAAAAGGCTCCCGGTGCAAGCCGGCTCCCCTGGTGCGGCCCCGTCGCACTCATCGAAGAAGAGAGGGTGCGTGTTGTGACCACCGCCCAGCCCCTGGACGTCCAGCCGACCCCGCTGGCCCTGCTGCTCCTCGGCCGTGAGGCCGACCCGAAGAGCGAGCGCGGTGTGGAGTGCCCCGGCGATCTGCCGACGCCGTCGGACCCCGACCTCGTCGAGCGCGCCCGCGCGGCCAAGGCGGAGCTCGGGGACAAGGTCTTCGTCCTCGGGCACCACTACCAGCGCGACGAGGTCATCGAGTTCGCCGATGTGACGGGCGACTCCTTCAAGCTCGCGCGGGACGCCGCCGCCCGGCCGGACGCCGAGTACATCGTCTTCTGCGGTGTGCACTTCATGGCGGAGTCCGCGGACATCCTCACCGGCGACGACCAGCAGGTCATCCTCCCCGACCTGGCCGCAGGCTGCTCGATGGCCGATATGGCCACCGCCGAGCAGGTCGCCGAGTGCTGGGACGTCCTCACCGAGGCCGGCATAGCCGAGCAGGTCGTGCCGGTCTCGTACATGAACTCCTCCGCCGACATCAAGGCCTTCACCGGCAAGCACGGCGGCACGATCTGTACGTCCTCCAACGCCAAGCGCGCGCTGGACTGGGCCTTCGAGCAAGGGGAGGCCGACTCGACGAAGGTCCTCTTCCTGCCCGACCAGCACCTGGGCCGCAACACCGCCGTCCGCGACATGGGCCTGTCCCTGGACGACTGTGTGGTCTACAACCCGCACAAGCCCAACGGCGGCCTGACCGCCGAGGAGCTGCGGGCCGCCAAGATGATCCTGTGGCGCGGCCACTGCTCGGTGCACGGCCGCTTCTCGCTGGAGTCGGTGGAGGATGTGCGGAAGCGCATTCCGGACGTCAATGTCCTCGTCCACCCCGAGTGCAAGCACGAAGTCGTGGCGGCCGCGGACTACGTCGGCTCGACGGAGTACATCATCAAGGCGCTGGAGGCCGCCCCCCGCGGCTCGAAGTGGGCCATCGGCACCGAACTGAACCTGGTCCGCCGGCTGGCCAACCGCTTCGCCGAGGAGGACAAGGAGATCGTCTTCCTCGACAAGACGGTCTGCTTCTGCTCGACGATGAACCGCATCGACCTCCCCCACCTCGTGTGGACGCTGGAGTCCCTCGCCGCCGGCAAGGTCGTCAACCGCATCGAGGTCGACAAGGAGACCGAGAGCTTCGCGAAGCTGGCGCTGGAGCGGATGCTGGCGCTGCCGTAGGCCCCGCGGGCCGTGGCGGCCGGCAGCGTGACGCGCGACGGCCGCCCAGCCCCGCCCGGAGAGAGTGCGACGGCCGCCCCGGAGCGGGTGCGGCGGCCGGTCAGGCCTCCAGGGTCCAGCGGACCTTGTCGGTGTCCTTGATCGCCGTCCCGCAGGGCCCGGTCGTGATCTTCTTCTCGTTCACGTACGCGTTCCACTTCTTCTTGCCGTCCGCGACATCACCATGGATGTCGGTGACGACGAAGTCCTTCTTGGCGGCGTCCCAGTACGCCCGCACCCCGCCGAGGCCGTATTGCTCCTGGGCGTCGACCAGGGCGGTGAGCGGTGTGGGGTCGGTGCCGTTGGCCGCGCAGTAGTAGCCGCCGAAGACCGTGCGGGCGGACGTCCGGACGATCCCCACGCTGCCGGTGTAGGCCCCGCCCGTGACGCCTACCCGGACGCCGACGGTGGGCAGGGCGGCGGCAGGTCCGGCCGCGGCGGGCGGAGCGGCCGCGAGGGCCAGCGCACAGGCGAGCCCGGCGGCGGTTACGGGGGCGGCCTTGCGGACCAGGGAGGACGGCACGCTCGCTCACCTTTCGTCGGTTCAGCACCACAGGCCACGTAACCATCGCGCCCGGCGATCGGCGAGAGATGCGCCCCCGAACGCGTGCACCGGGCGGCGGTCACAGCGACACGGACTGACCCTGGGCCGTGACCGTGATGCGGTAGCGGTCCCGCGAGGGGCTGCCCTGCCCGGTCCAGGCGCGGTAGGCGCACTCCACCTCGTCCCACAGGCGGCGCGGGCCGTGCTGTTCGGTCTCGTACACCGCACGGCCGGGGACGTACTCGACGGTGGCCCAGGAGCTGCGGGCGTCGTCGAAGAGCCAGTACGTGGCTTCGTCGCTGCCGTCGTCGGCGGGGCACAGCAGCGGCCAGGCGTCCCGCACCCGCAGTCCCACGGCGAAGCGGGCGTGCAGATCCTCCTCCAGCACCCGCGGATCGAGCGTGGTCGTACCGCGCTCGCCCTCCTCGCCGTGGTACCAGTCCCGGATGCGGCCGTAGGAGCGGCGCTGCTGACGGGCCCACATGAAGGCCGGTCGGCCGGAGAAGCGGCCGGTGGCCCGCCCGTCGCGGACGGTCAGGGTCGCGAACGAGTAGGAGTGGAACGACGAGCCCCACGGGGTGAGGATCGTGCCGCCCGGGGCGGTCTGCTCCACCCAGGCGTAGGGGATGTCGCGGACCGTGCACGTGGCGATGGTGCGGTCGAAGCGGGCCCGCCCGGGGACGCCCGCCAGGCCGTCGCCGCACTCCATGTGCGGATGCAGGCCCGCCCGCGCCAGGTTGTCCCGGGCGATGTCGTGCAAGGCCTTGTCGGTCTCGATCGTGGTCGTACGGTCCTCGCCGAGCCGGTGCGCGAGCCAGGCGGCGTGATAGCCGGTGCCCGTGCCGATCTCCAATACGGCGTCGCCGTCCCGGACGACCGCGGCCATCGCCAGCATGAGGGAGGGCATGGACGTCGAGCAGGTGGGAACGGCGACCTCGCCCGCCGCGCGCCGCCCGTCGTTGTGCTGGGTGATGAGCGGCAGATCGGCATAGACCATCCGGCGCCACTCCGCCTCGTCCGCGGAGCGGGAGACCGTGCGGTCGGCCACCTCGAAGGTGTCCGGGACGAAGTGCGCGCGGTCGACCGCGGCGACGGCCGGGGCCCATTCCGGCGCCAACGCGCCCTTGTTGCGCAGGATTTCCACCAGCCGGCCCGGTGAGGACATGGCGGCCTCCCCTACTTCTTCGGCGGCTGGGTCACCGGCTTGGTCCACCGGCCGTCGGACTCCTTCGGGCTCTGCTGCTTGTCGCCCTCCTCGCCGCCCTTGCCGTCCCCGTGCTTTCCCATGGACATCCCCCTTCGCCGGTGGTGGGGCGGTCGGGCCCCGTGACGGGGATGCCCAGCACGATGCCCCCGCAAGCACCGGCCTGCGGGGGCATCGTTTCTGCGCTACCTCGTTGCTTCTGTGTTTCTGCGGTGTCCCGTCACCGGCGTCAGACGCCCGCCGGCTCCGGGGCGGCGCGGTCGGTCTCCTCCGCCTGCGGGCCGCCCTTTCCGGCCTTCTTGGCGGCCTTCTTCTTCGCCCGGCGCTCCTTGCGGAGCTCGATCATCGCGTAGAGCGTCGGGACGAGGAGGAGGGTGAGCAGGGTGGAGGTGATCAGACCGCCGATCACGACCACGGCGAGCGGCTGGGAGATGAAGCCGCCGTCGCCCGTGATGGACAGCGCCATCGGGAGCAGCGCCATGATCGTGGCCAGGGCGGTCATGAGGATCGGGCGGAGGCGGTGGCGGCCGCCCTCGATGACCGCCTCCACGACGCCGTGGCCCTGCGCCCGGTACTGGTTGATCAGGTCGATCAGCACGATGGCGTTGGTGACCACGATGCCGATCAGCATCAGCATGCCGATCATCGCCGGGACGCCCAGCGGGGTGCCGGTGGCGACCAGCAGGCCGATCGCACCGGTCGCCGCGAAGGGGATCGAGACGAGGAGGATCAGCGGCTGGATCAGCGAGCGGAAGGTGGCGACCAGCAGCATGAAGACGATGGCGATGGCCGCCAGCATCGCCAGGCCGAGCGAGGAGAACGCGTCGGTCTGGTCCTGGGAGACGCCGCCGATCTCCGCGGTGGCACCGTCCGGCAGCTTCAGCGCGTTGATCTTGCTCTGGAGCGTGGCACTGACCGCGCCGGTGTTGTCGCCGGTCGGCTTGGCGGTGATGGTCGCCGAACGGGCCCCGTCGATCCGGGTCATCTGGACCGGGCCGGGGACGGTCCGCACGGTGGCGAGCGTGCCGAGCTCGGCGGGTCCGGCCGGGGTCGGGATGGCCAGCTTCTTCAACTCGGCCACGGTGGTCGCCGGGTGGGCCGACTTGATCACGATGTCGCGCTCGGTGTCGTCCAGGACGGCCTTGCCGCTGGTGGTGCCGCGGACCGCCTGGGTGACCGCACCGCCGAGGGTGGTCTGGTTGTAACCGGCCGCGGCCGCCTTCTCGTTGGGCTTCACGGAGATCCGCGGCACGCTCTGGGCGAGGTCGCTCTGGACGTCGGTGACGTCGTCGAGACCGGCGACGGTCTTGCGGACCTGCTCACTGGCCTTCTTCAGGACGTCGCCGTCGGCGGCCTTGACGACCACGCTCAGGTCCTGGTTGCCGAAGCCGCCGCCCGCGGTGACGGTGGTGTCGCCGATGGACGGGCCGAGCTTGTCGAGACCGGCCCGCAGGTCGTCGCTGACCTTGCCGGAGTCCGCGGCGTCCTTCAGCTTGAGCTGGTAGGAGGCCTGGTTGGCGCCGGTGCCGCCGCCGAAGGCGGCCATGAAGCCGGAGGAGCCGACGGTGACCTGGTAGTCGGCGAGGTCGTCGTTGGCCGCGAGCAGCTTCTCGACCTTCTTGGCCTGCTTGTCGGCCGCGTCCAGGCTGGTGCCGGGCTCGAGCTCCTGCTTGACGGTGAGGGTGTCCTGGTCGCCCTGGTCGAAGAAGTTGGTCTTCAGGAGCGGGCCCATGCCGAAGGTACCGAGGAGGATGACGACGGCGATGACCAGGCTGGTGATCCGGCGGCGGGTCGCGAACCGCAGGACGGGGACGTAGAGGCGCTGCAGCGGGCTCTTGGCCTCCTTCTCCTCGGCCTCGCGGCGCAGGTCGTCCTGGGTCGTGCCCTCGGGGATCTCCGGGGCGCGCAGGAACCAGAACGAGAGGACCGGTACGACCGTCAGGGAGACGATCAGGGAGGAGAGCAGGGCGACGGTCACCGTCAGCGAGAAGGAGCCGAAGAGCGCACCGACCATGCCGCCGACCACGCCGATCGGCAGGAAGACCGCGACCGTGGTGAGGGTGGAGGAGGTGATCGCTCCGGAGACCTCCTTGACGGCGGAGAGGATGGCCTCGCGGCGCTCCTCGCCGTAGCCCAGGTGCCGCTTGATGTTCTCCAGGACGACGATGGAGTCGTCGACGACGCGGCCGATCGCGATGGTCAGCGCGCCGAGGGTGAGCATGTTCAGGGAGAGGTCCCCGGTCCACAGCACGATCAGCGTGATGACCACCGAGAGCGGGATGGAGACCGCGGTGACCAGCGTCGAGCGCAGGCTGAGCAGGAAGACGAGGATGACGATGACCGCCATGGCGAGACCGAGCAGGCCCTCGGTGGTCAGCGACTCGATCGACTTGGAGACCGCCGGGCCCTGGTCGGAGGCGACCGTGACCTCGGTGCCCTTGCCCAGGTCCTGACGGATCTTCGTGAGCTTGTCCTTGACCGCGTCGGATATCGCGACCGCGCTGCCGTCCTGGTCCATCGTCACCATGACGGCGAGGCTGGGCCTGCCGTCGGTGCGGGTGATCGAGGTCGGGGTGGCCGACTGCTCCTTGACGGTGGCGACGTCGCCGAGGCGGACCGGCTCGGCCGGCCGGCCGGCGCCCGCGGCGGCGTCACCGGCTGCCGGGGACGGCGCGATCGTCAGGTCCCTGATCTGCTTGACGGACGTGAAGCCCGCGCCGACCTGGACGGTCTTGCTCTGCCCGCCCTCGGCGAACGACCCGGCGGGCACCGACGTCCCGCCGGCCTCCAGCGCCTGGCCGAGCGCCTGGGAGTTCAGCCCGGCGGCGGCGAGCTTCTTCTCGTCGGGGGTGACCGCGACGATCCGGTCCTGGACGCCGTCCACCGTGACCTGGCTGACGCCGTCGATGTTCTTCAGGTCCGGGACGACGCTGCGCTTGAGCTGGTCGGCGAGCGTCTGCTGGTCCTTGTCCCGGGAGGAGACGGCGAGGACGACGGTGGGGATGTCGTCCGTCGAGCCGGCCACCACCTGCGGGTCGACGTCCTTGGGCAGCTTCGCGCGGGCGCGGTTCACGGCCTGCTGGACATCGGCGACCAGGCGCTCGGAGTCGTTGCCGTAGTCGAACTGCGCCATGATGACGCCCGAGCCCTCGCTCGACGTCGAGGTGACGCTCTTGATGCCGTCGACCGCCTGGACACCGTCCTCGAGCGGCTCGATCACCTGCTTCTCGACGACATCGGGGGAGGCGCCCTGGTACGGCGCCAGCACGGACACCATCGGGAGTTCGATGGACGGCAGGAGCTGCTGCTTGAGCTGTGGGATCGCGATGGCGCCGAAGGCGATCGCCACGATCGACATCAGCGCTATCAGGCCCCGTTGTACGAGGCTGAGTCGGGACAGCCAGGACATGGGTGGGGTCTCTCTTCTGTTCTGAAACGGACGGCGGGGCCTTTCACGGGCCCACATACACCTTCCGCCATGCCCTGACCGGATTTCCTCGCTCGCAGGTCGGTTTCCGGCCGGTGCCCGTACCGCGTTGGGAGTACGGCAGGCTCCCCCCTCACTGCACCCGTGGGCGTACGAGTCCCGACTCGTAGGCGATGACCACCAGCTGGGAGCGGTCCCGGGCGCCCAGCTTGGCCATCGCGCGGTTCACATGCGTCTTGACGGTGAGCGGGCTGACCGCGAGCTGCTCGCCGATCTCGTCGTTGGACAGCCCGCCGGCCACCAGGGTCAGCACCTCGCGCTCGCGGCCGGTCAGCGTCGCCAGCCGTTCGGCACCCCGGCCGCCGGGTCCGCCGTCCCCGGAACTGCCGCCCTGCGCGAGGAACTTCGCGATCAGGCCCTTGGTCGCGACGGGCGAGAGCAGCGCCTCCCCGGCCGCCGCGATCCGGATCGCGTTCAGCATCTCGTCCGGTTCGGCGCCCTTGCCGAGGAAGCCGCTGGCGCCGTTCCGCAGCGACTGCACCACATAGTCGTCGACCTCGAAGGTGGTCAGGATGACCACCCGGACGTCGGTGAGCTCCGGGTCCTCGCTGATCATGCGGGTGGCCGCCAGGCCGTCCACCCCGGGCATCCGGATGTCCATCAGGACGACATCGGGGCGCTGGGCCCGGGTCAGTTCGTACGCCTGGGCGCCGTCGGAGGCCTCCCCCACCACCCGCATGTCCGGCTCGGAGTCGACCAGCACCCGGAACGCGCTGCGCAGCAGCGCCTGGTCGTCGGCGAGCAGCACCTTGATCGTCATACCGACTCCCCCGTCCGGACGGCCTGAAGCGGAAGGGTGACCCGGACCTGGAAGCCGCCGGCCGCCCGCGGTCCTGTCACGACCGTGCCGCGCAGGGCGAAGACCCGCTCGCGCATCCCGATCAGGCCGTGGCCACCGCCGCTGTCCTCCGGCTCACCGGGCCCGCCGGGCCCCACGGGCGGCCGGTCGCCGCCCTTCTGCCGCGGGATGCCGGCCCGGCCCGCGCCGTCGTCCAGGACGGTCACGGTCAGCGCGGTGTCGCCGTGGACGATCCGCACCGTGGCGCGGGCCCCCTCACCGGCGTGCTTGTGGACATTGGTCAGCGCCTCCTGGACCACGCGGTAGGCGGTGAGGTCGACGGAGGCGGGCAGCGGCCGGGGCGAGTGCGGGACCTCCAGGTCGACCGGGATGCCGGCCCGGACGAACCCGTCGACGAGCTGGTCGAGGACACCGAGTCCCGGAGCCGGCTCGGTCGGCGCCTTGGGATCGTCGGACTGCCGCAACAGGCCGACGGTGGCGCGGAGTTCCTCCAGCGCCGAGCGGGACGCCTCACGGACGTGCGCCAGCGCCTGCTTCGCCTGGTCGGGACGGTTGTCCATGACGTGCGAGGCGACGCCCGCCTGGACGTTGACCAGGGCGATGTGATGGGCGACGACATCGTGCAGCTCACGGGCGATCCGCAGGCGCTCCTCGGCGACCCGGCGCCGGGCCTCCTCCTCGCGGGTGCGCTCGGCGCGTTCGGCGCGCTCCCGGATGGCGCTGACGAAGGCGCGTCGGCTGCGGACCGCGTCGCCGGCGGCCGCGGCCATGCCCGTCCAGGCGAAGATGGCGATGTTCTCCTGCGCGTACCAGGGGCGGGGCCCGTAGAGCATCGCCGCGGCGGTCAGGACGACCACGGTCAGGGCGCCGACCCGCCCGGTCGTGGGCCGGTCGGTGCGCGAGGCCAGGCTGTAGAGCGCTATCACGGCGGAGGCGGCCACGGGGGCCCGCGGATCGCTGGAGCGGGCGAGCAGCTCGACGATGGTGAGCGAGCCGGTGACGGCCAGGACCGTACGGGGCAGCCGGCGGCGCAGGACCAGTGCGGCGCAGGCCAGCGCGGCGAGCACCACGGTCGTGGCGGTCAGGTGGTGGCCGGCGAACCGCGGGCCGTGCGGACCGTGCGGGTCGGCCACCGCACCGCACAGGATGCACGCGAAGACGGCCACGGCCAGGGCGGCGTCGAAGGCGAGCGGATGCGTCCGGTGCCACTGGAAGCGGCCGACACGGGGTGCGTCCGGGCGGGGGTCGAGGAGGCTCACAAGAGCAAACGGTAGCGCCCCGGTCCACCGAGGGGCCGGGGCGCTGTGCGCTGGAGTGGAGCGGTCGGGCCGGGAGCGGCCCAGGACTCAGCCCGGGATGAGGCCGTCGTCGCTGAGCATCTCCCGGACCTCGTCGAGCGAGGCGTCCGGGGACGGCAGGATGAGTTCGGAGGGTTCGAGGGCGTCGTCGGGGAGCGGCGTGCCGAGCCGGCGCACCGCGTCCAGCAGGGCACCGAGAGTGCGCTGGAAGCCTGCTTCGTCGTTGCTCTCCATCTCGGCGAGCAGCTCATCGTCCAGCTTGTTGAGCTCGGCGAAGTGGGCATCGTCCAGCTTCACCTGGCCCTCCCCCATGATCCGTACGATCACGACGGTCTCCCTTGGTCCGGTCCGACGATCTCTGCGAGGCTATCCGCCGCCGGCCGTCACTGCTTGTCGAAACGCGGCCGGTCCTGCTGCGGGGCGGACTGCCCCGCGCCGTTCTGACCGCCCTCGATCGCCTGCTGGCCGGACGAGCCTCCCGCGAGCTCGGCCTTCATCCGCTGTAGCTCCAGTTCGACATCGCTGCCGCCGGAGAGGCGGTCCAGCTCGGCCGTGATGTCGTCCTTGGCCATGCCGGTCGGGTCGTCCAGCGCGCCGGAGGCCATCAGCTCGTCGAGCGCACCGGCCCTGGCCTGGAGCTGTGCGGTCTTGTCCTCCGCACGCTGGATGGCCATGCCGACGTCGCCCATCTCCTCGGAGATGCCGGAGAAGGCCTCGCCGATCCGGGTCTGTGCCTGGGCGGCCGTGTACGTGGCCTTGATCGTTTCCTTCTTCGTACGGAAGGCGTCGACCTTGGCCTGCAGCCGCTGCGCGGCCAGCGTGAGCTTCTCCTCCTCGCCCTGGAGCGTCTGGTGCTGCGTCTCCAGGTCCGTGACCTGCTGCTGCAGCGCACTGCGCCGGCTCAGCGCCTCGCGGGCCAGGTCCTCGCGGCCGAGCGCGAGCGCCTTGCGGCCCTGGTCCTCCAGCTTGGCGGACTGGCCCTGGAGCTGGTTGAGCTGAAGCTCCAGGCGCTTGCGGGAGGTCGCCACGTCGGCGACGCCGCGGCGTACCTTCTGAAGCAGCTCCAGCTGCTTCTGGTACGAGTAGTCGAGGGTTTCGCGCGGGTCTTCGGCCCGGTCCAGGGCCTTGTTGGCCTTCGCGCGGAAGATCATCCCCATCCGCTTCATGACACCATCGCTCATGGGCCTCGCGCGCCCCCTTCTGACCGAGTCACCTCGGGCTTAGGCTCCAGCACATCTACAGACCCCACAGTACGGGCCCTGGTTCCATTACCGCACTGTTCGCGCCCGGATGCGCTCCTCCTCCAGGACGATCGCGGCGGCGTCGTCTCCCGCGCAAGGAGTAGGGAGAGTCCGGACAAGCCACACGATGTCTGCTCTGTGCCGGTAGGACAGGGGTTCCGGCACGGCCGGGCGCAGGCTCCGCGGGTGCCGTTGCCGGATCGTGCCCCGTCGGACCATGGTTCAGCCGCGGCGAGCACGTACCCTTGGGCCTTGTGTTCCGAAGCCGTTCGAAGGATGAGCAGGCCGCGACCGCCAAGGTGACCGCGGACCAGCCCCAGCAGCCCCGCGATCCGCAGGCCCCCAAGGGCCGCCCGACGCCCAAACGCAGCGATTCCCAGTCGCAGCGCCGCTCCCGTGCGCATACGCCGGCCAACCGCAAGGACGCGACGAAGGCCCAGCGTGAGGCCCGCCGCGCCGACATGGCCCGCCAGCGCGAGGCCATGGCCAGCGGTGACGAGCGGTATCTGCCGGTGCGCGACAAGGGACCGGTGCGCCGGTTCGCGCGCGACTACGTCGACTCCCGCTGGGCCGTCGCCGAGTTCTTCCTGCCGATGGCCGTGGTGATCCTGGTGCTCACCATGATCCGGGTGCCGTCGATCCAGAGCATCGCGCTGCTGCTGTGGCTCGTGATCATCGTGCTGATCGTGATCGACTCCGCCCTGATCTGGGTCCGTCTGGGCAAGCTGCTCCAGGAGCGCTTCCCGAACGAGAACCTCAAGGGCGTGAAGCCGTACGCGGTCATGCGCACGTTGCAGATGCGGCGGCTGCGACTGCCGAAGCCGCAGGTGAAGCGGGGCGAAAAGCCGTAGTCGTGCGTGGGGGCCGGGGTCGTTCCCGATGCCTCCCCCGGCCAACGCTGGGAGGTGCCCCCGGACCTCGCCGTTGTGGTGGCGCGCCGTCGCGGCGGGATGAAGTTTTTGACTGCTGGGCCGGGTCCGTACGGACCCGGCCCAGCAGTCGTCAGGGCTCGGCCCCGGGCTGGTCAGCCCCGGCTCAGGCCTCCGCGTCCGCGTGCAGGCTCATGGGGCCCGGGTAGATTTCGGTGCCGTCCTCGAAGAGCCTCACCTGGTCGACGCCGCCCTCGAGGAGGGCCTTCCACTCCTCGCCGATCCAGGACTCCGCGTCGCCCTGGGTGGTGAACTCCTCCGGTTGCACGGCCGGCGCCGTCTCCGAACCGTCGGCCTTCTCGAACCGCCACGTCCACGCCATGTGCGCCTCCTGGATCCCACCGAGTACGAATCTGTGCCACCGCGGAGCGCGTCCTGACGCACTCCGCCGTGCCGTGCTTCCGTGCTGATCGGCAGCCTAACGGCCGTGTCGAGTCCGCCCCCGCCGCGCCCGCCGGACGCGGACGCGAGAAACTCGGCGGTGTGGATGTGACTCTCCTCGGCACCGGCGCCCCTCAGGGGCTGCCGCGGCCCGGCTGCCCGTGTGCCGCCTGCGCGACCGCCGTCGGCGACGAGGCGCGGGCGGCGACCGCGCTGCTCGTCGACGGTGCGCTGATGATCGATCTGACGCCCGGACCGGCTTTCGCGGCCGCCCGCGCCGGGCAGTCGCTGACGGGTGTCCGCCAGGTGCTGCTCTCGCATCCGCACGACGGTCCGGTGATGGAGGTGCCTGCCGGGCTGCCGCAGCCGGGCCGGGTCGCGGACGGGCGGGAGCTGGCGCTGCTCGACGGACACCGGGTGCGGGCGGTCGCGGTGGACATCCCGGGTACCGGCTACGAGATCTCCGGCGCCACGGGCGAGCGGCTGCTGTATCTGCCGCCGGGCGCGGCCCCGGCCGGGCCGGTCAACGGGAACGGCCGCACGGCGGGCGGCGGGGGCGGCACCGGCCCCTACGACCTGGTGCTGCTCGACGTACTGGAGCGGCCCGATGCGCTGGCGAAGCTGCGGGCGAGCGGGGCGGCCGACGCGGCGACGGATGTGGTCGCGGTGCACATCGACCACGACGTGCCGCCGGGGCCCGAGCTGCACCGCCGGCTGGCGGCGGTGGGAGCCCGTGCGGTGCCCGACGGCAGCACGCTGGTGGTCGGCGAGTTCCATGCGGTGCCGGATCTGCCGCGGCGGACGCTGGTGCTGGGCGGGGCGCGCAGCGGGAAGTCGGTGGAGGCGGAGCGGCGGCTCGCGGCCTTTCCCGACGTGGTGTACGTGGCCACCGGGGGGACCCGGGACGGCGACCAGGACTGGGCGCAGCGGGTCTCGCTGCACCGTGAGCGGCGCCCCGGCAGCTGGCGCACGGTCGAGACCTGCGATCTGGTGCCGCTCCTGGAGGCCGGGAGGCCGGGTGCGGACGCCGGGAGGCCGGGTGCGGACGCCGGGAGGCCGGGTGCGGACGCCGAGGCGCGGGGCACGGAAGCCGGGGGGCCGGGCCTCGACGCCGAGGGGCCCGGCGCCGGCCGGGCGGGCGAGACATCGCCGCTGCTCATCGACTGTCTGGCGCTGTGGCTGACGCATGTCATGGACGAGGTCGGGGCGTGGGACGACGCGACCTGGGAGGCCGGTGGCCGGCGGGCGCTGCGGGAGCGGACCGATGCGCTGGTGGCGGCGGTGCGCCACACGCCCCGGACCGTGGTGGCGGTGAGCAACGAGGTCGGATCCGGCGTCGTCCCCGCGACTGCGGCGGGCCGCCGGTTCCGTGACGAACTGGGGCGGCTGAACGCGGCGTTCGGCGCGGAGTGCGAGCAGCTGCTGCTGGTCGTCGCGGGCCAGGCGCTTGCGCTGCGTGGATGACGGAGGCCCGCTGGGGCCCGTGACCGCTGCGCTGCGTGGATGACGGAGGCCCGCTGGGGCCCGTGTCCGCTGCGCTGCGTGGATGACGGAGGCCCGCTGGGGCCCGTGTCCGCTGCGCTGCGTGGATGACGGAGGCCCGCTGGGGCCCGTGTCCGCTGCGCTGCGTGGATGACGGAGGCCCGGTGGGGCCCGTGTCCGCTGCGCTGCGTGGATGACGGAGGCCCGGTGGGGCCCGTGTCCGCTTGCCCGGCGGCGCGGCACCGGGTGCTCTTGACCCGTGACCGAATCCGAGCGGACCGAATCCGAAACGCCGGCCGGGTGGGAAGCCGGGCCCGCCCGGGAGCCGGGCGCGCGCGGGCGGCGTTTCGACGCGGCCGTACGCGCCTATCTGGAGCGGCGTCCGGAGGCGACGGTGGTCGCGCTCGGCGAGGGGCTCGGGACCGGTTTCTGGCGGCTGGACAACGGGCGGCTGAACTGGCTGACGGTGGTGCCGCCGGAGACCGCCGCGGTGCGCCGGATACTGCTGCCGGACAGCGCCCGGCGGCGTACCGTCGCCCGCGCGGTGACCGATCACGGCTGGCTGGACGCGGTACGGGAGCCGGGGCGCGGGGTCATCGTGACGGCGCCGGGGGTGCTGATGCGGCTGCCGCCGCCCGCGGTCCGCGCGCTGCTGGCGGCCTGTGCGGAGCGGTTTCCCGGTGGTGCGCTGGTCTTTGACGCACCGCCACGGCGGGCGACCGCGCGGGCCCGGTGGGCCGGTGGGGCCGGCGGCCGGTGGCCGGCGCCGGTGCGCTGGGCGCTGGACCGTGCCCAACTGCCGCGGGTGGCCGGTGCGCACCCGGGCATCGTCGCGGTCCGCGAAGTCGGCCCGCCGCCGGCGTCGCCGCAGCGGACGGCGCCGGGCGGTCTGCCGGCCCGGCTCCTGTGGCCGGTGCGCCGCGTACCGGTGCTGGGCGCGCTGACGCCGCTGGTGTGCGAGGTGCGCTTCGCGCCGGCCGGTTCCCCCGGGGCGCCTCGTCAGCCGTGAGTTGACGGTAATCTGCGCCCAATGAGCGCCCTGAACCTCGATGACTTCGCCCACCTGATCGAGCGCCCCGACGGCGGTGTGCGCCGTGACGCCGAGGAGCGGCGGGCACGGCTGGCCGTGCCGCCGGGTGCGCTCGGCCGCCTCGACGAGCTGGGCGAGTGGTTGGCCGCCGCGCAGCAGCAGGTCCCGGTACGGCCCGTCGGACGCCCGCGGGTGCTGCTGTTCGCGGGCGATCACGGGGTGGCGGAGCTGGGGGTGTCGGCCCGGCCGGCCGGCGGCACCAGGGATCTCGTACGGGCCGTGCTGGACGGGTCGAGCCCGGCCGCGGTGCTGGCCCGTGGCGCCGGGGCGCAGCTGCGGGTGGTGGATCTGTCCGTGGACTGCGACCCGGAGGAGCTGCCGGAGGACGTCACCCGGCACCGGGTGCGGCGCGGTTCAGGACGGATCGACATCGAGGACGCGCTGACGGCCGAGGAGGCCGAGGCGGCGTTCCGGGCCGGGATGGCCGTCGCGGACGAGGAGGCGGACGCCGGGACCGACCTGGTGGTGCTGGGCGATCTGAGCGTCGGCGGGACGACGGCGGCGAGCACGTTGATCGCCGCGCTGTGCGGGACGGACGCCTCGGTGGTCACCGGGCGGGGCGGGGCCCCGATCGACGATCTGGCCTGGATGCGCAAGTGCGCGGCGATCCGCGACGCGCTGCGGCGGGCCCGTCCGGTGCTCGGCGACCAGCTGGAGCTGCTGGCCACGGTCGGCGGCGCGGACCTGACCGCCATGACCGGCTTCCTGCTCCAGAGTGCGGTGCGCCGTACGCCGGTGATCCTGGACGGGGTGGTCTCGGCGGCCTGTGCGCTGGTGGCGCAGCGGGTGGCGTTCCGGGCGCCGGACTGGTGGGTGGCCGGGCAGGCGAGCGGGGAGCCGGCGCAGGCCAAGGCGCTGGACCGGATCGCACTCAACCCTCTGCTCGACCACGGCGTCACTGCTGGAGAGGGGACGGGGGCGCTGCTGGCCCTGCCATTGGTGCAGGCGGCCGCGGCCCTGGCGGCAGAACTGCCCGTACGCGACTGACCCGGCACCGGCCCGGCCGGCCGTCGTACGCAGCGACCGGATGAGCGCCCGCCGGGCGCTCATCACTTCACGCCCGCACCGGACCACCGGCGGCGCCCCATAAGATCACGCTTTACACGTTTTATGGGAGACATCGCTTGAGTCCGGACGAAGACCGCCCTCGCGGCACGTGGTCACAGCGTGGTGCCGCATTCGGCATCTGGTATCTGCGCACGGTCACCTTCATCAATTTGCTGAGCGCGGTATGGGTGTCGTTCGGCAATGACATCCGTCGGCACAACATCGCGGAATTCTTCACTCCGTACCTGCTGACGGCGGGGTTCGCCTCCGGCGCCTTCTCGCTCTTCCTGTCGGTGACCCTGCGGCGGCGCAAGCGGGCGTCCTGGATTTTGAATCTGGTGCTGTCCGGGCTGCTGGCGCTGCTCTTCGGATTCGGGATGGTGGCGGCCCCGGAGTTCCGCGGACATGTGCAGAACTGGGTGTCGCTGGTATTGACCGTGCTGTTCGCCGCCGCGCTGGTGGTCGGGCGGCGCGAGTTCTCGGCTAAGGGTGACCGCGCGAACCCGAAACTGGCGGCGACGGTCGCGGCGGGCGGTCTGCTGATCGCCTCGCTGCTGGCGGCGCTGCTGGTGACCGTCACCAACACCGCCGGGGACGGTTCCTCGACATTCGTGCAGCGCTGGCGCTACGGCCTGATGCGGCTGGTGTCGCTGGCCGCCGACGACCGTGCGTTCCCGGAGATCGCCACCCCGAACTGGGTCAATGTGGCGATCAACGTGCTCAGCACGCTGCTGCTGGTCGCGGTCCTGTGGGCGGCGTTCCGGTCCGTGCGCAGCACCGACCCGATCACCGAGGAGGACGAGGAGCGGCTGCGCGCCCTGCTGGCGCGGCACGGCGACCGCGATTCGCTGGGCTACTTCGCGCTGCGCCGCGACAAGAGCGTGCTCTTCTCCCCCAGCGGCAAGGCGGCGGTCACCTACCGCGTGGTGGGCGGGGTGTCGCTGGCCTCCGGCGATCCGCTGGGCGACCCCGAGGCCTGGCCCGGGGCGATCGAGGTGTGGCTGGCCGAGGCACGGGAGCACGGCTGGGCCCCTGCGGTGATGGGCGCCGGCGAGGAGGGCGGCACGATCTACGCCCGGCACGGCCTGGACGCCCTGGAGCTCGGCGACGAAGCGATCGTGGACACCGGGGAGTTCACCCTCGACGGCCGGGCGATGCGCACCGTGCGGCAGGCCTACAACCGCATCAAGCGGGCCGGCTACACGGTCACCATCCGGCGCCACGAGGACATCCCGGCACCGGAGATGGCGCACCTGCTGCGGCTGGCCGACGACTGGCGCGACGGGGAGACCGAGCGCGGCTTCTCGATGGCGCTGGGCCGGCTCGGCGACCCGGGGGACGGGCGCTGCGTGATGCTCGAATGCCGGGACGGCGGGACGGACGGGGAGGAGGGCGAGCTGCGGGCGCTGCTCAGCTTCGTTCCCTGGGGCGAGAAGGGCCTTTCGCTGGATCTGATGCGGCGGGACCGGAACTCCGAGAACGGCCTGATGGAGTTCATGGTGCTGGAGTTGATCCAGCGGGCGAAAGAGGTGGAGATCACTCAGCTCTCGCTCAACTTCGCGATGTTCCGTTCCGTCTTCGAACGTGGATCGCGACTCGGCGCGGGCCCGGTGCTGCGCCTGTGGCGCTCGCTGCTCAGCTTCTTCTCCAGGTGGTGGCAGATCGAATCGCTCTATCGCGCCAATGCGAAATACCGGCCGATCTGGGAACCGCGGTACATGCTCTTCGAAAAGAGCACCGATTTGCTGCGCATCGGAATCGCCGCCGGCCGTGCGGAAGGCTTTCTGGAAGCGCCGGGTCTGCCCAAGTGGCTGAACCGCAAGCACCTGGAGAACGTGAGATGAGCTCTGCTGGGGCGGGGCGGCGGGAGGGACCTGTGCCGGGGCGGCGGGAGGGGCCTGTGCCAGGGCGGCGGGAGGGGCCTGTGCCAGGGCGGCGGGAGGTATCCGCGCCGGGGCGGCGGGAGGCACCCGCCCTGCGTCGCTTCGCGCGTGCCGAGTGGGGCCCGCTCCTGCGGACGGTGCGCTCCTCGCTGGTCACGGACAGGCTGCGGGCGATTCCGCTGACACTCACCGCGGTGTGTCTGACCCTGGCGCTCCAGTTCGTGCAGAACCAGGCCTGGGGCTATCGGACGGTCCAGAACATCGGCTCCGTACAGGCCTATGAGCATCTGTGGGTGGCGCTGCTGCGCACCCCGCTGTCGCTGTTCGTACCGGCGCTGGACCTTCCGGTGTGGGGGGCGCTGGCGCAGATCCTGGTGGTCTTCGGGATCGCGGAGATCTGTGTGGGCTGGCGGCAGACGCTGGTGGTCGCCTACGTCGCCACGCTCGCCGGGACCATGTACGCCCGGATCGGCATCTGGATCGGCCCGGTGAGCCCCGTCGGGCTGCCCGACTCGGACAAGTACGTCATCGACACCGGGCCGTCGGCGGCCGTGGTGGGGCTGGCGGTGTTCGTGTGCTGGCGTTATCGCGCGTGGTTCACCTGTGCCCTCGTCGCCGTGGCGATGGTCGTCGAGGTGGTGTCCATCAAGAACAACCTGGCGGGCAAGGAGCATGTCGCGGCGGTGCTGGCGGTGCTGGCCGTGTGTGCGCTGGGAGAGGTGTGGCGGCCGCGCAAGCCGCGCGGCGACCGGCACGTCAGCGGCTGGGGGCACCCCCGATGACGTGCTCGACCTTGCGGCGCAGCGCCGACCAGCGACGGTCGTGACGGTAGGCGCGGACCCGGGCACGGGCCCGCGCCTTCGCGCGTGTGCGGTAGAAGCGTCTGGCCCAGGGCGAGTTCGGCCGGGCCAGCCGGATCGCGCCGAAGAGCGCGACGAACGGCACGAAGACCCCGATGACCGCGATCCGGCCCTTGCCCTTGGTGAGCGCGACGAGCGCGAAGAGGAAGTTGACGGCCACGGTCCGCACGACCGTGAAGCGGTCGGTGCTCTCCCCCGGGCCGATGTCATTGACGCCGAACGGCAGGAAGCCGGCCAGGATCAGGGCCACCAGGGCGACGGTGAGGATGACGATCTCGACGCTCTTGGTCCCCTCCTCGGTCCAGTACACGTCGTCGAGGTGGAGGACCAGCGCGAACTCGTCCAGGACGAGGCCCACACCCACGCCGAAGAGCACCGCCGCGGCACCCGCGCCGAAACCGCTCCGGCCGCCCCCGATGGCGATGAAGCCCCCGACGACCATCAGGATCACTCCGGGCACGACGTGGTGGACGTGGACGCCGCCGGGAGTGATGTCGCGGAAGGGGCCCTTGCCCGCGCGGATGAGCCGGGTGACGGCCCGGGTCACGAGGAACGTCAGCACGAACGAGACGAGGGCCAGCAGCAGCGGCAGCTTCCCCGGCTCGACGATATTGCGGTACCACCAGTGGCCCATCCCGCACGCTCCCGTATGTCGCGTAAGGACACCTCACCACCATTAGGCCCTGTTTCGGCGGCCAGGACCGGCAGCCAAACGCGTGGGACGCCCGGATAGCCTGCCGCGGTGACCGACTCCCCCGCTCCCCCGGCCCCCTCCGACGCCCTGCGCTTCGCCTTCGGGACGCTGACCGTGCTGCCGGTACGCGTCACCCGCTGGGACCGGGAGGCGGCGCGCGGCGGAATGCTCTGCGCGCCGCTGGCCGGACTGGTCGTCGGGCTGTGTGCGGCCGCGCTCGGCGCGGCGCTGCTGCTGCTCGGCGGCGGTCCGCTGCTCGCCGCGGTCGCCACCGCCGTGGTGCCCGCCGTGCTCACCCGCGGACTGCATCTGGACGGGCTCGCCGACACCGCCGACGGCCTGGGCAGCGCCAAGCCCGCCGAGGCGGCGCTGCGCATCATGAAGCAGTCCGACATCGGCCCGTTCGGGGTCATCACGCTGCTGTTCGCCCTGCTGGCACAGGTGGCCGCGCTCGACCAGCTGTATGCGGACGGCTGGGCACCCGCCGCCGTCGCGGCGGTCGTTGCGGCGGTCACCGCCCGCTGCGCCCTGACCCTCGCCTCCCGCGCGGGGGTGCCGGCCGCCCGCCCGGAGGGACTTGGCGCGGCGGTCGCGGGCACCGTCCCGGTGCGGGCGGCGCTGCTGTGCACGGCGCTGGTGGCCGCCGGATGCACGGCCGCCGGCGCCGCCTTCGGCCCGTACGGCGCGCTGCACGCCGGGCTCGCGGCGCTGCTCGGCCTCGGGCTGGGCGAACTGCTGCTGCGGCACTGCCGGCGGCGGTTCGGCGGGGTGACCGGCGATGTGTTCGGCGCGCTCGCGGAGGGCGCCGGGCTCACGGCGCTGGTCGCGATGAGTCTCGGATAGCGCCCGAGCGCTCCCCTTCCGTCCGCCCAACTCGCCTGCAAAGAAATCGAGTTGAGGCGGAACGCCGACAACTGCCGAGGCCCCGTTATGTGCCGGTGTGGTATTGGACGGGCCTTGCGGCGCCGCCGAGCGTAGGCTCGGCCGCAGCAGCGCGCTGCGCGCAGACGGATTCCCCGGACGGAACAGGACCTTTATCACCGTGACTGCACTGACCCTCAGTACTTCTTCCGCCGCAACGGTGCGCGCGGATGCCGTCGTCGTCGGCGTGGCCAAGGGCGCCAAGGGCGTCGTTGTCGCCCCCGGCGCGGAGGCCGTGGACAAGGCCTTCGGCGGCAAGCTCGCCGCGGTGCTGGAGACCCTCGGCGCGAGTGGTGCCGAGGGCGAGGTGACCAAGCTGCCCGCCGCGGACGGCCTCAAGGCGCCGGTCGTGCTGGCGGTCGGCCTCGGCGAGGCGCCGGGCAAGGACGACGGCTACGACAACGAGGCGCTGCGGCGCGCCGCGGGCAGTGCCGCCCGCGCACTGACCGGCAGCAAGAAGGCCGGCTTCGCGCTGCCCGTCGAGGACGCCGAGGCGGCCGCCGCGGTGAGCGAGGGCGCGCTGCTCGGCGCGTACTCCTTCACCGCCTACCGCAGCAACGGCAACGGGCAGAACGCCAAGGGCGCCAAGAAGAACGACGCCAAGTCGGCGCCGCTCGCGGAGGTCGCACTCCTCGGTACCAAGCCGCGCGACAAGGAGTTCAAGGCCGCCGCCGAGCGCTCCCAGGCGCTGGCCGCGGAGATCAACCGCGCCCGCGACCTGATCAACATGCCCCCCAACGACCTCGACCCGAAGGCCTTCGCGGCCGAGGCGCAGGCCGCGGCCAAGGAGTTCGGCCTCAAGGTCGAGGTGCTGGACGAGAAGGCGCTCAAGAAGGGCGGCTACGGCGGCCTGCTGGGCGTCGGCCAGGGCGCGGAGGCCCCGCCGCGGCTGGTGCGGATCGCGCACACGCACGCCAAGGCCACCAAGACCCTGGCGCTGGTCGGCAAGGGCATCACCTACGACTCGGGCGGCATCTCGCTCAAGCCGGCCGGCCACAACGAGACCATGAAGTGCGACATGAGCGGCGCGGCCGCGGTCTTCGCCGCCGTCGTGGCCGCCGCCAGGCTGGGCCTGGAGGTGAACGTCACCGGCTGGCTGGCGCTCGCCGAGAACATGCCGTCCGGCTCCGCCACCCGCCCCGGCGACGTGCTGACCATGTACAGCGGCAAGACCGTCGAGGTGCTCAACACCGACGCCGAGGGCCGTCTGGTGCTGGCCGACGCGCTGACCCGCGCCTCGGAGGAGACCCCGGACGCGATCGTGGACGTCGCCACCCTCACCGGTGCGATGGTGCTGGCGCTGGGCAGCCGCACCTTCGGGATCATGGCCAACGACGACGCGTTCCGTACCTCTGTCCACGAGATCGCGGAGGAGGTCGGCGAGCAGTCCTGGCCGATGCCGATGCCGTCCGAGCTGCGCAAGGGCATGGACTCCCCGGTTGCCGACATCGCCAACATGGGTGAGCGGATGGGCGGCGGCCTGGTCGCCGGCCTCTTCCTCAAGGAGTTCGTCGGCGAGGGCATCACGTGGGCCCACCTCGACATCGCCGGCCCGGCCTTCCACGAGGGCGCTCCCTGGGGCTACACCCCCAAGGGCGGCACGGGATCCGCGGTGCGCACCCTGGTACGCCTGGCGGAGCGCACCGCCGCGGGCGACCTGGGCTGACGGTCAACCCGGGGAGATTCCTCCCTCTTGCCCGTTATATCCGTACGGCCCCGGGCATACCGCCCGGGGCCGTAGGTGCGTGTGCACCCCGTGTTCGCCCTCAACGAAATCCGTACGCCAGTACGCGCCAGTAACCCCTATGGGGCGGTTGATCGTCCGCCCCGAGCCCGGCCCGCCGTCCCGGCTTCGTGGAACAAGTGCGAAGATGGGTTCTCGGCAGGACAGGGCCCCCCTTACCCAGGGCCGAAGTAAAAGCGGCCGAACCACAGCCGCCGCCCGGTCATCGGAGACCGGCTCCGGCGTACCCATGCATGGAGGACGTGACGTGGCGAACGACGCCAGCACCGTTTTCGACCTAGTGATCCTCGGAGGCGGTAGCGGTGGTTACGCCGCTGCCCTGCGCGGGGCGCAGCTGGGCCTGGACGTCGCCCTGATCGAGAAGGGCAAGGTCGGCGGCACCTGCCTGCACAACGGCTGCATCCCCACCAAGGCTCTGCTGCACGCCGGTGAGATCGCCGACCAGGCTCGCGAGAGCGAGCAGTTCGGTGTCAAGGCCACCTTCGAGGGCATCGACATCGAGGCGGTCCACAAGTACAAGGACGAGGTCATCTCGGGCCTGTACAAGGGCCTGCAGGGCCTGATCGCCTCCCGCAAGGTGACGTACATCGAGGGCGAGGGCCGGCTCTCCTCCCCGACCTCCGTCGATGTGAACGGCCAGCGCGTCCAGGGCCGCCACGTCCTGCTGGCGACCGGCTCCGTGCCGAAGTCGCTGCCGGGCCTGGAGATCGACGGCAACCGCATCATCTCCTCGGACCACGCGCTGACGCTGGACCGCGTGCCGAAGTCCGCGATCGTGCTGGGCGGCGGCGTCATCGGCGTCGAGTTCGCCTCCGCGTGGAAGTCCTTCGGCACCGACGTCACCATCATCGAGGGCCTCAAGCACCTCGTCCCGGTCGAGGACGAGAACAGCTCCAAGCTGCTGGAGCGGGCCTTCCGCAAGCGTGGCATCAAGTTCAACCTCGGCACCTTCTTCGACAAGGCCGAGTACACCGCCGACGGCGTGCAGGTCACCCTCGCCGACGGCAAGACCTTCGAGGCCGAGGTGCTGCTGGTCGCGATCGGCCGCGGGCCGGTCTCGGCGGGCCTGGGCTACGAGGAGCAGGGCGTCGCGATGGACCGCGGCTACGTCCTGGTCGATGAGTACATGCAGACCAACGTGCCGACCATCTCGGCCGTCGGTGACCTCGTTCCCACCCTCCAGCTCGCCCACGTCGGCTTCGCCGAGGGCATGCTGGTGGCGGAGCGGCTGGCCGGTGAGAAGACCGTGCCGATCGACTACGACGGCGTGCCGCGCGTCACGTACTGCCACCCCGAGGTCGCTTCGGTGGGTATCACCGAGGCCAAGGCCAAGGAGCTGTACGGCGCCGACAAGGTCGTCGCTCTCAAGTACAACCTCGCGGGCAACGGCAAGAGCAAGATCCTCAAGACCACGGGCGAGATCAAGCTCGTCCAGGTCAAGGACGGTGCCGTGGTCGGCGTCCACATGGTCGGTGACCGTATGGGCGAGCAGGTCGGTGAGGCCCAGCTGGTCTACAACTGGGAGGCCCTGCCGGCCGAGGTGGCGCAGCTCGTACACGCGCACCCGACGCAGAACGAGGCCCTCGGTGAGGCCCACCTGGCCCTGGCCGGCAAGCCTCTCCACTCCCACGACTGACCCCAGTCCCGGGCGCGACCACATCCGCACTTCCCCAGGATCTCGACCTCGCTCGAGCTGGGAGACCCACCGTAAGGAGCAACTGAAACCATGGCGGTTTCCGTAACCCTGCCGGCGCTCGGCGAGAGCGTCACCGAGGGCACCGTCACTCGCTGGCTCAAGGCCGAGGGTGAGCGCGTCGAGGCCGACGAGCCGCTGCTCGAGGTGTCGACCGACAAGGTCGACACCGAGATCCCGGCCCCGGCCGCCGGCATCCTCTCCGCCATCAAGGTGGCCGAGGACGAGACCGTGGAGGTCGGCGCCGAGCTGGCCCTCATCGACGACGGCAGCGGTGCGCCCGCGGCCGAGGCGGCCCCGGCCGCCGCCGAGGCACCCGCGGCCGAGCCGCAGCCCGAGCCCTCCCCGGCTCCGGCCGCCGAGGCCCCCGCCCCGGCCGCCGCCCCCGCGGGTGGCGCCGAGGGCACCGACGTCGTCCTCCCCGCGCTCGGCGAGAGCGTCACCGAGGGCACCGTCACCCGCTGGCTGAAGGAGGTCGGCGAGGAGGTCTCGGCCGACGAGCCGCTGCTGGAGGTCTCCACCGACAAGGTCGACACCGAGATCCCGGCGCCGGCTTCCGGCACCCTGCTGGAGATCGTCGTCGGTGAGGACGAGACCGCCGAGGTCGGCGCCAAGCTCGCCGTCATCGGTGCGGCCGGTGCCGCTCCGGCCGCCGCGCCCGCCCCGGCCGCTCCGGCCCCGGCCGCCGCTCCGGAGCCCGCTCCGGCCCCGGCTCCGGCCCCGGCCGCTGCTGCCCCGGCGCCCGCCGCTCCGGCTCCGGCCGCTCCGGCTCCGACGCCCGCTCCGGCTCCGGCCCCCAAGCCGGCTCCGGCCGCCCCGGCTCCGGCCGCCGGTGAGGGCGACGGCGCCTACGTCACCCCGCTGGTGCGCAAGCTCGCCGCGGAGAACGGCGTCGACCTGTCCACGGTCAAGGGCACCGGTGTCGGTGGCCGCATCCGCAAGCAGGACGTCATCGCCGCCGCCGAGGCCGCCAAGGCGGCCGCGCCGGCTCCGGCCGCCGCCCCGGCCGCCGCCTCCAAGGCCCCGGTCATCGAGGTGTCGCCGCTGCGCGGCCAGACCGTCAAGATGCCGCGGATGCGCAAGGTCATCGGCGACAACATGATGAAGGCCCTGCACGGCCAGGCGCAGCTGACCTCCGTGGTCGAGGTGGACATCACCAAGATCATGCGGATGCGCAACAAGGCCAAGGACGCCTTCGCGCAGCGTGAGGGCGTCAAGCTCTCGCCGATGCCGTTCTTCGTCAAGGCCGCTGTCCAGGCGCTGAAGGCCCACCCGGTCGTCAACGCCCGGATCAACGAGGACGAGGGCACCATCACCTACTTCGACACCGAGAACGTCGGTATCGCGGTGGACGCGGAGAAGGGCCTGATGACCCCGGTCATCAAGGACGCCGGTGACCTCAACATCGCCGGTATCGCCCGCAAGACGGCGGACCTGGCGGGCAAGGTCCGCGCGAACAAGATCACGCCGGACGAGCTGTCCGGTGCGACCTTCACCATCAGCAACACCGGTTCGCGCGGTGCCCTGTTCGACACCGTCATCGTGCCCCCGAACCAGGTCGGCATCCTGGGCATCGGTGCGACCGTCAAGCGCCCGGTGGTCATCAACCACCCGGAGCTCGGCGAGACCATCGCGGTGCGCGACATGACCTACCTCGCGCTCTCCTACGACCACCGTCTGGTGGACGGCGCGGACGCCGCCCGCTACCTGACCACGGTCAAGCAGATCCTGGAGGCCGCCGAGTTCGAGACCGAGATCGGTCTCTGAGTCCGGCAGTCACGCCGTAGGTGTGCAGCAGGGGGTCGGCCCCGGTTCGTCGTACGAGCCGGGGCCGGCCCCTTTGCGCGTCCCCGATACCCGTTGCCGCCCGGGGGCTTCCGTCCGTCCCGGATAATGGCCCCCTCGTCACCACCCGCTCTGAAGGAGCACCTCATGACCCCGCCCGTCGTCCATTCGCTGCGCGAGCAGATCCGCGAGCACATCCTCGAGGGGATCGTCAGCGGCCGCTGGCAGCCGGGCGAGCGGATCGTGGAGCGGCGGATCGCGGTGGAGCTGGAGGTCAGCCAGACACCCGTACGGGAGGCGCTGCGCGAGTTGGAGTCGCTTCAGCTGATCGAGTCGGCACCGAACAAGGGCGTACGGGTACGGAATCTGACCGCGGACGACCTCAAGGAGAGCTATCCGGTGCGGGCCGGGCTGGAGCAGGTGGCCGCCGAACTGGCCGCCGGGCGGCTGTCCGAGGACACCGTGGCGCTGGAGCGCGAGGTGGCGGCGCTGCGCGAGGCGGATCTGGCCGGTGACGGGGAGGCGCAGGTACGGCACACGGTAGCCTTCCACCGGGAGATCGTGCGGGCCGCCGGGAACGCCGTGCTGCTGCACACCTGGGAGTCACTGGGCATCGAGGTCTGGACGACGCTGTCGATCCGCTGGTTCAGCCCGGAGCCGCGCTCGCACGCCCAGGACCACCAGGAGATCGTGGACGCCTTCCGGCGGCGCGACCCCAAGATCGGTGCCTTGCTCAAGTCACACGTGCTGAGCTGCGCACCCCGGGTCTGAGAGGGCGTCCGGGAGGGGCCGGCGGACCCTCCCGGACGGGGCCGACGGCCCCCTTTTCGGCTGGCACGCGGTGCCCAAAAATGCGGCACCCCGTGCCGACCTGCGGTTATTCGTTCGCGGAGCGTTGATCGATCATCGATCAGAGGCGTATCGTCTTGCGTCGGGGCGCGACAACCCTGCCTGCCGAACTCGTAGGGGGTGTCGTCGAGGCCGCCGTCCAACCCTGTGGACGCGGCCCGTACACGGCGGCACCCCCGAGCTACCTCCCGTCCGGAAAGGGGCCACCCATGCCCGAAACCGTGCGCCTGCCGTACAGCCAGCTCGACCAGCTCCCGGACCGCGACCCCGAGGAGACCGCCGAGTGGCGCGAGTCGCTCGACGCCGTCACCGAGGCGGCGGGCCCCCAGCGCGCCGCCTACCTGATGCGCCGTGCGCTGGAGCACACCGCGCGCACCGAAGGCACCGCCCTGCCGTCCCTCCTGGAGACGGAGTACGTCAACACCATCCCGACCTCCGCCGAGCCCGCCTTCCCGGGCGACGAGGCACTGGAGGCCAGGATCACCGCCTGGAACCGCTGGAACGCCGCCGCGATGGTCACCCGCGGCTCCAAGCTGGGCCTCGGCGGCCACATCGCCACCTTCGCCTCCGCCGCCTGGCTCTACGAGACCGGCTTCCAGCACTTCTTCCGCGGCAAGGAGGGCGACGGCAGCGGCGACCAGCTCTACATCCAGGGCCACGCCTCCCCCGGCGTCTACGCCCGCGCCTTCCTCGAAGGCCGCCTCACCGAGGAGCACCTCGACCACTTCCGCCAGGAGGCCGGCGGCGAGGGCCTGCCCTCCTACCCGCACCCGCGGCGGCTGCCCTGGCTGTGGGAGTTCCCCACCGTCTCCATGGGCCTGGGCCCGCTCTCCGCGATCTACCAGGCGCGCTTCAACCGCTACCTGGAGCACCGCGGCATCAAGGACACCGCCAACTCCCACGTCTGGGCGTTCCTGGGCGACGGCGAGATGGACGAGCCCGAGTCGACCGCCGCACTGGCGCTGGCCGGCCGTGAGGGCCTGGACAACCTCACCTTCGTCATCAACTGCAACCTCCAGCGCCTGGACGGCCCGGTCCGCCCCAACTTCAAGATCGTGCAGGAGCTGGAGGCCCAGTTCCGCGCGGCCGGCTGGAACGTCGTCAAGTCGCTGTGGGGCCGGGCCTGGGACGAGATCTTCGCCCTGGACACCGACGGCGCGCTGATCCGCCGCCTCGGCGAGACCCCCGACGCGCAGTTCCAGACGTACGCCACCCGCGACGCCGCCTACCTGCGCGAGCACTTCTTCGGCGCGAACGAGTCGCTGCAGGCCCTCGCCCGTACCCTGACCGACGCCAAGCTGCTGGAGCTGTTCCAGACCTCCCGGGCCGGTCACGAGCCGCGCAAGGTGTACGCCGCCTACCAGGCCGCCGTCACGCACAAGGGCGCGCCGACCGTCATCCTGGCGCAGACCGTCAAGGGCTACACCCTCGGCGCGGGCTTCGAGTCCCGCAACGCCAACCACCAGATGAAGAAGCTCACCATGGACGAGTTCCGCACCATGCGTGACGTGCTCGAACTCCCCATCCCGGACAGCGCGCTGGAGGGCGACCAGGTGCCGTACTGGCGCCCGGCCGAGGACTCCCCCGAGATGGTCTACCTGCGCGAGCGGCGCGCCGCGCTCGACGGCCCGGCCCCGGCCCGCAAGGTCGTCGCCAAGCCGCTGCCGATGCCCGCCGACAAGGCCTTCGACGCCCTGAAGAAGGGCTCCGGCAGCCAGGAGATCGCCACCACCATGGCGTTCGTCCGGCTGATCAAGGACCTGATGCGGGACAAGGAGACCGGCAAGCGCTGGGTCCCGATCGTCCCCGACGAGGCCCGTACCTTCGGCATGGAGTCGCTCTTCCCGACCGCCGGCCTCTACTCCCCCAAGGGCGCGACGTACGACCCGGTCGACCGTGACCAGCTCCTTTGGTACAAGGAGGCCAAGGACGGCCAGATTCTCAACGAGGGCATCACCGAGGCCGGTTCGCTGGCCGACTTCACCGCCGCCGCGACGTCCTACGCGACGCACGGCGAGCCGATGATCCCCTTCTACATCTTCTACTCGATGTTCGGCTGGCAGCGCACCGCCGACCAGTTCTGGGCGCTGGCCGACCAGTTGGGCCGCGGTTTCGTCATCGGCGCGACCGCCGGGCGGACGACGATGACCGGTGAGGGCCTCCAGCACGCGGACGGCCACTCGCACCTGATCGCCTCCACCAACCCGGCGGCGCTCTCCTACGACCCCGCCTTCGCCTACGAGGTCGCGGTCATCGTCAAGGAGGGCCTGCGCCGGATGTACGGCCCGGACGCCGAGGACGTCTTCTACTACCTCACGGTCTACAACGAGACCAAGGTCCAGCCGGCCATGCCGGAGGGCGTCGAAGAGGGCATCCTCAAGGGCCTGTACCGCTTCAACGAGGGCACCAAGCCCGAGGCCGACAGCCCGCAGCTCCAGCTGCTGGCCTCCGGCACCGCCATCCACTGGGCCCTGGAGGCGCAGCAGCTGCTGGCCGCCGACTGGGGTGTGGCGGCGGACGTGTGGTCCGCGCCGTCCTGGACGGAGCTGCGCCGGGACGCCCTGGAGTGCGACGCCGCCCGGCTGGAGGGCGAGGACCGGATCCCGTACGTCACCCGTGCGCTGGCCGGTGCCCCCGGCCCGGTCATCGCGGTCAGCGACTGGATGCGGGCGGTTCCCGACCAGATCGCGCCGTGGGTCGAGCAGGACTGGACCTCCATCGGCACCGACGGCTTCGGTCTGTCCGACACCCGCGAGGCGGCCCGCCGGCACTTCGGCGTCGACCCGCAGTCGGTGGTCGTCCAGGCGCTGGCCGCCCTCGCCCACCGCGGCCAGGTCAAGCCGGAGACCGTCAAGGAGGCCAGGGAACGCTACGGCCTGTGAGGCGGGGGCCGTACGGCCCGTACCTCCTGGGGGCGGCCCGGCCCGCGCCGGACGCCGCCCCGCCCCTCAGGGGCACCCCCGACTCCCGTGCGGAGGCCACCTTCCCGCGCCCGGGGCCTCCGCACGGGAACCCACCACCGGTCCGGCCGACCACGCCCTGGCTACGGCCGGGCCGGGCTGTCTCTTCCGCCGCCGGCCCGACGACGGCAACGCCCACTGCCCCGGGCGGTGTCAGTGGCCCCCGGCATGATGGACGCATGCGTGCTGCCCGGCTGATCAGGATGGTGTTGCTGCTCCAGGCGCGGCCGTCGATGACGGGCGCCGAGCTGGCGCGGGAGCTGGAGGTCTCCGAGCGTACGGTCGCCCGGGACGTCCTCTCCCTCTCCGAGGCCGGGGTGCCCGTGTACGCGGACCGCGGCCGGGCCGGCGGCTACCGCCTCATAGGCGGCTACCGCACCCGGCTCACGGGTCTGGGCCGCAGCGAGGCGGAAGCGCTCTTCCTGTCCGGAGTGCCCTTGGCCCTGCGCGAGATGGGCCTGGCGGACGCCGCGTCCGCCGCCCGGCTGAAGGTCTCCGCCGCCCTGCTGCCCGAGCTGCGCGATGCGGCGGCGGGCGCCGCCCAGCGCTTTCATCTCGACGCACCCGCCTGGTACCAGGAGCCCGAGACCCCCGCACTGCTGCCCGAGATCGCCGACGCGGTCTGGGACGACCGCCGGATCACCGCCCGCTACCTCCGCAAGGACACCGAGGTGGAGCGGGAGTTGGAGCCGTACGGCCTCGTGCTGAAGGCCGGGGTCTGGTATCTCGCGGCACGCACGCAGGGGGACTACCGCGTCTACCGGGTCGACCGGTTCACCGCCGTGGCGCGCGCCGGGAGCGGCAGGACCTCCGGCACCGAGGACGCCGGGGAGCGGTTCACCCGCGACGACTCCTTCGACCTCCCGGCCTTCTGGGCGGAGCGCGCGGCCCAGTTCGCCCGGTCGATCCTGCGCGAGGAGGTGGTGCTGCGGCTCTCCCCGCGCGGCGTCCTCCAGCTGCCGTACGCCACCGAACGCGCCGCGGCCCGCGAGGCGATCGACCGGGCGCAGGCCGAGGGCGGCCCCGACGAGCACGGCCGGCTGACGGTGACGCTGGCCGTGGAGTCCATGGAGGTCGCCTGCGCGCAGCTGCTGGCGCTCGGCCCGGAGGGCGAGGTACTCGCGCCCGGCGAGCTGCGGGAGCGCTTGGCGTCGGCCGCCCGCCGGATGGCCGCGTTGTACGAGTAGGCGGGGGCCGTGAACGGCCCGCGGCGGGGCGCGGGCGGGAACAGGTGCGGTCCGGCCCGCGCCTCCGCCCGGCGCCTCCTACCAGTGCCGGAGACCCCTCACCGGTAGTCGTCCGCGCCCGCGTCCTTCCCGCCGAAGACGACCTCCTCGAAGTAGCCGAAGGCGTCGGGCCGCGAGCCGTCCGTGTCGGTGAAGTCGTACTCCTTCGCCAGCTGCCCGCTGGAGAGCGACTGCCCGCTCCAGCGCTCCTTGTCCGGGTCAGCGGCCAGCGCGCGGACGCCGCGGCCGATCAGGGCCGGAGATTCGGCGATGGCGAAGTGCGGTTCCTGGGCCACCGCGTCGCGCCAGGTCTCCTCCGTCACCCCGAAGTGGTCGAGCATCTCCTCGGACCGCAGAAAGCCGGGGGTGAGCGAGACCGCCGTGCCGCCGTACTCCTTCAGCTCGGCGGCGAGGCCGAAGGCGATGCGGTGCGGGGCGTTCTTGGTGAGGTCGAAGCAGAGGTTCTCGCGGTAGGTGCGGTTGAAGGTGTCGGTGCCGTCGGTGACCTCGACGAGCAGACCGCCGGGCCGCCTGATCAGCAGCGGCAGTGCGTAATGGCTGGTGATGACGTGGGTGTCGATGCCGAGACGGAACATCCGCAGCCCGTTCTCCAGATCGAGGTCCCACAGCTTGGTGTGGAACTCCAGCAGCCGGTCGCCGCCCCACACGCTGTTGACCAGCACATCCAGCCGTCCCTGCTCCCGGTCGATGCGCTCGGTCAGCGCCTTGACCTGTGCCGGGTCCAGGTGGTCGGTCGGTACGGCGATGCCGATGCCGCCCGCGGCGGTCACCAGCTCCGCGGTCTGCTCGATCGTCTCCGTGGGCCGGCCGACCTCGCTCACCCGCTCCCGGGTCGTCCGCCCCGTCACATACACCAGGGCCCCGGCCCGCCCCAGCTCCACCGCCATCGCCCGGCCGGCGCCCCGGGTCGCCCCGGCGACCAGCGCCACCCGTCCCGTCAGTTCCTGCTGTTCCGTCACGTACGCCACTCCTCGCTGTCCGGTGTCTCGCATCCCTGCGCAGCGACCCTGGCAGCGAAACCCGACATCTCCTGTCCGGGTTCATCGGGCGCCGAACAGCGATCGGCCCATCTCTACGGACGGAGTGCCTGCACGCTCACGAACGGAGCGCGTACCCGCCTACGGACGGAGGGCGTGCACGCTCCCCCCGCCGGCCAGCCGTCCGACGACCTCCGCCGGGGCATCCCGCCCGGCCGGCGCGGCAAGCGTGCTCCCGTCGCCGGTGGCCCGTACACCGCCGGTGGCGTCGAGGCCGCCGACCCCCTGGCTGCCCGCCGCGAGCAGGTACCACTTGCCGGACTTCGCCTGCCAGTGGACGCCGCCCACCACAGGGGATCCGAAGCGGCTACAGGCGGCGGTGTTGGCGGCCCGTCCGGCGAGCTGCCCGGGGTCGGCCGGGCGCGCGGCGGGCGGCAGGAACCGCAGCGTCACGCTGCCGGGCCCGCGCCAGGTGTCGGCACGAGTGCACACCCAGGTCGCGCTGCCGCCGCCCTCCGGGAGGCGCTGCCCGGCGAAGGCCCAGTTGTTGACGGACCGTACGCCCGCGCCCCGCAGCGACCCGAGCGAGCAGGCCGTACGGGCCCAGCTCGCCAGCGCCGGAGCGCCGGTCGCCTCACCCGGCCCGGCGGCCGGTGCGCCGTCGGACGGCGGTGGCAGATAGGTGAGGTGGACGGGGACGAGGTCGTCGAGGTCGGCCACCAGGAAGAGAGGGATCTGGCCGCTCGCCCCGATCCGCGTCGAGGTCCGGAACTGGGCCACCGGCCAGCGCCCGCAGCCGGCAGCCCCCTCGGGCGGTGTCGGGATCCGGTCGGTGACGCCGTCCGGGGCGACATGCAGCCCGTGCAAGGGGGCGGCCGGTGCCAGCAGGTCGCGGGTGGCGATATCGGAGATCCACGGCGCGAGCAGATAGCGCATCCAGCCGTTGCCGCGCCCGATCACCAACGCGGCGGCGGTCGTCAGGTCCGCGCCGTCGACCCGCGCGAAGTGCAGTGTGGGCGTGGCGTCTTCGGGCTCGGCGTAGCGCACCAGCCGCTCGCCGTCGTGGAGGACCACGACCAGCACGTTGTCGATCAGGCCGGCGTACAGCAGCTGCGGCGGATGGTCCGGCGGCCGGGTGGAGGCGCCGGCGGCCGCCGTGATCCGGGCACCGGCGGGCGGCGCCGCCCAGACCCGCAGCGCCCGCGCCAGCAGCTCCCGGTCACCGGCCTGCCGGCCGCGGGCGGGCCAGGCGGTGAAGTCCACCCGGGAGGTGTCCGTCCACTGCTCGTTGGGGGTGCGCAGCAGCCGGCCCGGGTCCAGGGCCTGCTCCGCGGTGGTCTCCGGAGGCCGCACCCGCTCCCCGTCGCCGCGCAACGCCCCGGCCGCCACCGCGCCGACCACCAGTACGGCCGCCAGCGCGGCCACCGCGCGCACCCGCTGCCGGCGGCGCAGCAGGTCCGTCGGGCGGGTCTGCACCGTGCAGGGGTCGAACTCCGCCGAGTTCAGCAGCGTCGCGGCCCCGGCCCCGGTCTCGCGGTCCAGCTGCGCCGCCGCCCGCTGCGCCACGTCCGGGTCCTCGACCCCGGCCCGCGACAGCACGCTGCGCGCGGCGTCCTCGTCCAGGCCTTCCAGATGCCACAGCCCCAGGGCGGCCCGTACCGGCGCCGGCACGACGGACAGCGCCTGGTCCAGGGCGAGTTCGTCGGCTCCGCCGGCCCGCGGGAAGAGCCGCAGCCCCCAGACCAGCGGCATGACCGCCACTCCCCGGCCCGGCCCTCCCTCGTGCGCCAGCGCGGCCCGCAGGGCCCGCAGCCGCACCTCGTCGTAGCCCGATTCGGCCGCCGGGCCGCGCTGCGCCGGCAGTCCGCCGTCCGGCCGGCGCAGCCGGGTCCGCGGCAGCGCCCGCTGGACCAGTCGGTGCGCGGTCAGGACCCGGCGGTGGCGGCCCATCGACGGGGGCAGGACGAGGTAGGTGAGGCGGACGAGCCGTGGATAGTGCTCGACGATGGCCGCCTCGGCCCGTTCGACCTCGGCCCGGGTGCGTTCGTCCATGGGCATGGCCTGGAACAGCCCTTCGCGAAGTGGTGGATATGCCGTCGTTCGGTCGTTGCACGGCTTCCAACGAGTGATTCTTGGGACGGTCACAGGAGCACCGCCCGGGGTGAGCGAGCCCGACCCGAACATCCCGTCACCGTGTTGCACCGCACGTCACCGATCCGGATAACGACCCGTCGCATCCGGGGGACTCCGCATGCGACGGGCGCCGGCAGGGCAGATGCTGGAGCGGTGATGGACGAGACGGAGTTCTGGGAACTGATCGACGGTTCCCGCGAGGCCGCCGAGGGCGACCCCGAAGAGCAGGCCGACGCGCTGGTCGAGCGGCTCCTCGGGCTCGATCCGGATGCCGTCGTGGACTTCGCCCGCCACTTCGAGGCCCGTTACAACCGGGCGTACTCCTGGGAGCTGTGGGCCGCGGCCTCCGTGATGCTGGGCGGCGCCAGCGACGACGCCTTCGACTACTTCCGCTGCTGGCTGATCGGCCAGGGCCGGGAGGTCTTCGAGGGCGCACTGCACGACCCGGACCAGCTCGCCGAGCTGCTGGACGACTTCGACGAGGCGGTGGACGGCGACGCCGAGGAGCTGGGCTACGCGGCCGACGAGGCGTACGAGCAGCTGACCGGCGGGGTGATGCCGGACCTGGGCCTGCCCCCGGCGCCGCGCGAACCGCTCGGCACATATCTCGACTTCGACGACGCCCAGGCCCTGACGGAGCGCTTCCCGACCCTCTGGGACCGTTTCAAGCCGTAAGGCATGCCGTACGGATCATGGCGGGCTCGCGGGGCCCGGATGCCCCCGCCGGCCCGTCACTGCGGGCAGTATGGCCCCATGCGGATCGCGATCACCGGCTCGACCGGACTCATCGGCACGGCGCTCGTACGGTCCCTGCGCGCGGACGGCCACGACGTCGTCCGGCTCGTCCGGCGCGAGCCCACGGCCGCCGACGAGGTGCGCTGGGACCCCAAGCGCCAGGAGGTCGACACGGCCGGGCTGGCCGGCTGCGACGCGGTCGTCCATCTGGCCGGCGCCGGGGTCGGCGACCACCGCTGGACGGCTGCCTACAAGCAGGAGCTCTACGACAGCCGGGTCCTGGGCACCCGGACGCTCGCCTCCGCCCTCGCCTCCATGGACAGCCCGCCGGGAGTCTTCGTGTGCGGCAGCGCGATCGGCTACTACGGCGACACCGGCGACCGGCGCACGGACGAGAGCGCGCCGGCCGGCCGCGGGTTCCTGCCGGAGCTCTGTGTGGCCTGGGAGGACGCCGCGCAGCCGGCCCTGGACGCGGGCATCCGTACCGTCTTCGCCCGCACCGGCCTGGTGGTGGCGCGCGCGGGCGGCGCCTGGGGCCGGCTCTTCCCCCTCTTCCGGCTCGGCCTGGGCGGCCGGCTCGGCGACGGCAGCCAGTACTGGAGCTTCATCTCCCTGGAGGACCACATCAGGGCCCTCCGCCACCTCGTCGACACCGAGGCCCTGGCCGGGCCGGTCAACCTCACGGCCCCCGAACCGGTCACCAACCGCGAGGTCACCGCCGTGATGGGCCGTGTCCTCAACCGCCCGACGCTGTTCACCGTTCCGGCACCGGTCCTGCGGATCGCCCTGGGCGAGTTCGCCGGTGACGTGCTGGGCAGCCAGCGGATCATTCCGCAGCGGCTGCTGGACACCGGGTTCGCGTTCCACCGTCCCCGCATCATCGAGGCGGTCCGGGCCGCGTAGCCTTCCGGGCCGCGGAGTCGCCCACGTCACACCGCGCTCCGGGCGGCATAGCCGCGGGGCCACACGGGAAGCTTTGGCCAAGGGGCGTTTCGACGCGCCCCCTGGACGCCCCCTGTCGAACGGTCCGCCGTCTTCCTACCGTCCCCGCACACCATCTCGGTATCCCTCACGGCGGCACCGGCACGACTCGGGTGCGCCGCCGTTGGGACCGACCTCGGGAGGGTCATGTGCTGCGCACCGCATCGGCCGTGGACGTCGTCATCGTGGGGGCCGGTCCGGCCGGGCTCGCCGCCGCGCGCCATCTGACCGGCGCTGGAGTGTCGGTCACCGTCCTGGAGGCCGCACCACGGATCGGCGGCCGGTCCGTCACCGACCGTCTCGACGGCTTCCGGCTGGACCGCTGCGGCCGGCCGCTGGCCGTCTCCGCCGCCGAGCTGCACCGCACCCCGGGCCTCGGCGACCTGACGCTCCGTCCGTTCGCCCCCGGCCTGAGCGTCCACAACGGCCAACGGACCCAGCGCATCAGCGCGCCCCGGAGCACGAAGGGTGCGCTCGCCGCCGCGCGAGCCCTCTCGCGCGGCGACCGTCGCACGGACCGTCAGACCGTCCGCCTCACCGACCGGCGGACCGACCAGCCCCCGGACCGCCGCACCGTCCGCCGTATCGACCGCCGTACGGACCGCCGCGCCGAGCCCGCCGCTCCCCCGTCCGCCGCCACCCACGCCCCGCCCGCCGACCGGCCGATCCGCGACGCCCTCGCGAGCCGCCCCGCCTTCCCGCCGCGCGGCCATGACGCGTTCCTGCGGCCCCTGCTGGCCGCGCTGCTGTGCGATCCGCAGCTGCGCGGCTCCAGCCGGGGCGCGACGGCGGCCCTCCGCGCCTACGCGCAGGGGCGGTTGTGGCTTCCGGCCGGCGGCGCCGCGGCCGTCCCCGAGCTGCTCGCCGCCGCGCTGCCGCCCGGCACGGTCCGGACGTCCGTGCAGGTCACCGCCGTCTCCACCACCGGCGTCAGCACCGCGGAGCACGGACAGATCCCCTGTCGGGCGGTGCTGGTGGCCACCGGGGCGCGCGATGCGGCCGAGCTGCTGCCGGGCCTGCGGGTGCCCGCCTTCCACCCGGTCGCCGTCCTGCACCACACCGCGGCGACGGCCTCCGCGGGCCGCGGCGCACCCTCGCGCGACACGACCCTGATCCTGCCGGCGGACGGCCCCGTCGCCTACACCTACGCCGCCGGCGCCATCGACCCGTCCCGTACACCGCCGGGCCGGTCCCTGATCACCACGACCGTGCTCGGCGCCGCGGCGATGCTGCCGCTGTCCGTGCTCGACAAGACCGTCCGTCCGCAGCTCGACCGGATCTACGGTGCGCACACCGACGACTGGCAGCTGCTGACCGCCCATCACGACCCGTACGCGGTACCCGCGATGCCGGCCCCGCACGATCCCGAGCGGACGGTGCGGGTGCTCTCCGGTCTCTATGTGTGCGGGGATCACCGCGACACCAGCACCCTCCAGGGCGCGCTGAACTCGGGCCGCCGCGCCGCCCGCGCGCTCCTCCAGGACTTCGGGCTGCCGGCCTTCACGACGGAACCGGACACCCTGCCCACGGCGGCCTGAGCCCGGCGGCCCGGCCCGGCCTCACCCCAGCGCCGCGACCCGTTCCCGGTACCCCCGCACCGCCGCCGCGTCCCGGTACGGCTCCAGGCGGCGCTCGAACTCCCTGACGTACTCATGGGCGCGTACGGAGCGCATCTCGGAGGCCTGGAGCGCCGCCTCGGCGCCCAGGGTGCAGGCCTGCTCCAGCTCGCCCAGGCCCAGCCGTGCGGTGGCCAGCACCACCCGGCAGAAGAGCCGGCTGCGGGCGAAGCCGGCCGCGCGCAGCTGGAGGGAGCGTTCGGCGTGCTGGGAGGCCGCGCGGTACTGCTGGAGATCGCGGTGGCAGTGCGCCAGTTCGTCGGCGAGCTGCGCCTCGTCGAAGAAGCGTGCCCAGTACGGGGTGTCGTCGCCGGGGCGGACGGTCTCCAGCGCCCGTTCGGCGCGGGCCAGCGCCGCCGTGCAGGCCCGGACCTCGCCCAGGACGCCGTGGCCGCGCGCCTCCGCGGAGTGCAGCAGCGCCTGCACGGCGGGCGGCGCGCTGCTGCCGATGCCCTGCTGGGCGACCCGAGCCAGCTGCACGGCCTCCCTGCCGTGCCCCAGGTAGACGGCCTGTCGGCTCATCGTCACCAGGACGTAGGACCCGTACGCCCGGTCCCCGGCGGCCTGGGCCAGCCGCAGGGCCTGGACGAAGTACCGCTGGGCCAGGCCGTGGGCCGCGATGTCGTACGAGGTCCAGCCCGCCAGCCGGGTCAGATCGGCGGCGGCCGCGAACAGCCGGCGGCCGGTGGCTTCCCCGTAGCTGCCGCGCAGCATCGGCTCGGCCTCGTGTTCCAGATAGCGCACCAGGGCCTGACGGGCGTGGCCGCCGCCGTAGGCGTGGTCCAGCGCCCGGAACAGCTCGCCGACCGAGCGCAGCGCCGCGATGTCCCCGGAGGTGACCCGGGAGCCCTGCGTACGGTCGACCCGGTCGTTGCGGCGCTGCCTGGGCACCGTGACCCGGCCCTGTGCGGGCACCCGGCCCGCCCCGTCGTCGTGGGTCTCGCCGCGGGCGACACGCTCGTCCGCGCGCCCGATCAGCCAGTCCCGGCTGGGCACGACGAGTCCGGCCGGGGTGAAGGCGATCTTGCGCAGCTCGGCGTGGCTGCCGGAGTCCTTGCGCCACAGCCCGCTGACGATGTCCACCGCCTCACTGGGGCTCGCGGCGAACTCCAGCCCGGCGTACACCGGCGCACAGGCGTCCAGGCCGAGGTCCTGGGCGGACAGCCGGCGTCCCAGCCGGCGGGTGAACACCTCCGCGATCAGGGCGGGGGTGGTGCCCCTGGGCTGCTGGCCGCGCAGCCAGCGGGTCACCGACGTCTTGTCGTAACGGAGGTCGAGGCCGTGCTCGATGCCGAGCTGATCAACCCGTCTGGCCAGCCCGGCATTGGAGAATCCCGCCTCGGCGATGAGCGCGGCGAGCTGGCGGTTGGGCGTGTGGTGCGGGGGTCGTTCCGTCATCAGCTTTACCGGTCTCCTGCCTTCCGGGCCGCTGCCGGGTTCGGCGGACCCTGTCCGGCATGCTCATCGCCCTTGTGGAACGGCGTGAATGTAACGGCCTTCGGCCCGCCATTCCCGGCCTGTCCCTCGCGTTCATCCGATCGTGTGAGCAGGGACGGGAGGGCGGGACACCGGCCGCCTGCGGGGTCCGGACGAGGCGGCCGTACAGTGGCATGGGCGCGAAGTGGCATCAACGTTGCAGCGAAGTGCAACAGAGGTTCGAAGAGGAGCTGCCGTGACTGCGATCTCTCGGGGGGAGACCCCCGCACCCGAGGGGCTGCGCTTTGTGCATCTGGGCTTCGGCGCCGACGCCGTGGACTACGAATCGGCATGGCAGGAGCAGCGCCGGGTGCACGCCGCCCGGTTCGCCGACGAGCTGCCCGACACCTGTCTGCTGCTGGAGCACCAGGCCGTCTACACCGCGGGCCGCCGTACGACCGACGACGAGCGCCCGCTGGACGGGACCCCGGTCGTCGACGTGGACCGCGGCGGGAAGATCACCTGGCACGGGCCCGGCCAGCTGGTGGGCTATCCCATCCAGAAGCTGCCGCGCCCGGTTGACGTCGTGGCCCATGTCCGCCGTCTCGAAGAGGCCCTGATCCGGGTCTGCGCCGAGTTCGGCGTGGAGGGCACCCGGGTCGAGGGCCGCAGCGGTGTGTGGATCCTGGGAGACACCGTCAGCGCAGCCGAGCAGCGGGCGGCCCTGGGCGGGCTGAACCTCGATTTCGACCCGCGGACGGCGGACGAGCTGTTCGACCCGCGGCTGAACGGCCCGGAGTACGCGCCGTCCAACGCCGGCCAGCGCCGCGAGGACCGCAAGCTCGCCGCGATCGGCATCCGCGTCGCCAAGGGCGTCACGATGCACGGTTTCGCGCTGAACGTGAATCCGGACAACACCTCGTTCGACAAGATCGTGCCGTGCGGCATCCGTGACGCCGGCGTCGCCTCGCTGGCGGGCGAGCTGGGCCGCGAGATCACCATCGCCGAGGTGCTGCCCGTCGTCGAGAAACATCTGCGGGACGTCCTGGAGGGCGCCGAACTGCTCCCCCGCGCGGTCTGACCGGACGGCCGGCCGGCCCCGGCATCCCGGGCCGGCCGGCCGCCGGCCCGGTCCTTCCGGAGACCGCCGGGAATGCAACCCCGCCATACGGGGTTGCCCCGCACGTCAAGACGTGCGAATCAACGGGCGTACCCTGGTGTACGCCGAAGAAACGAAGTCGTAGGGAGCCGGTCGTGTCCGCAGTCGCACCCGACGGACGCAAGATGTTGCGCCTGGAGGTCCGGAACAGCCAGACCCCCATCGAGCGCAAGCCCGAGTGGATCAAGACCCGGGCGAAAATGGGTCCCGAGTACAACCACCTCCAGGGCCTGGTCAAGAGCGAGGGTCTGCACACGGTCTGCCAGGAGGCGGGCTGTCCCAACATCTTCGAATGCTGGGAGGACCGCGAGGCGACCTTCCTCATCGGCGGTGACCAGTGCACCCGCCGCTGCGACTTCTGCCAGATCGACACCGGCAAGCCGCAGGAGCTGGACCGCGACGAGCCGCGCCGGGTCGCCGAGTCCGTGCAGACCATGGGCCTGAAGTACGCCACGATCACCGGTGTCGCACGCGACGACCTGGAGGACGGCGGCGCCTGGCTCTACGCCGAGACCGTCCGGCAGATCCACGCCTCGATGCCCGACACCGGCGTCGAGCTGCTGATCCCCGACTTCAACGCGGTCCCCGAGCAGCTCGCCGAGGTCTTCTCCTCCCGCCCCGAGGTGCTGGCCCACAACGTCGAGACCGTCCCGCGGATCTTCAAGCGCATCCGCCCCGGCTTCCGCTACGAGCGCTCGCTGGAGGTCATCTCCAAGTCCCGCGAGGCCGGTCTGGTCACCAAGTCCAATCTCATCCTGGGCATGGGCGAGGAGCGCGAGGAGATCAGCCAGGCGCTCCAGGACCTGCACGACGCGGGCTGTGAGCTCATCACGATCACGCAGTACCTGCGCCCCTCCGTGCGCCACCACCCCATCGAGCGGTGGGTCAAGCCCGACGAGTTCGTGGAGCTGAAGGAAGAAGCCGAGGAGATCGGCTACGCCGGTGTCATGTCCGGCCCGCTGGTCCGCTCCTCCTACCGCGCCGGCCGCCTTTACCAGCAGGCCGTCGAGCGGCGCGAGGTCGAGGCGTCCAGTCAGGCGGTTTGATTTCCCCGGCGCGCCATCTTGTGAAACGTGGCACATGCTTGAGGACGCGGCCCGCACTCCCCCTGACGGGGGGCGTGGGGGCCGCGTCAACGTTTCATCGGTGTTTGACCGGCAGGTCATCCGTTGGTAACACCTATCAGTGACGATGGATGCACGCACCGCTCCCGCACCTACTCCTGCTTCTCCGAACAGATCAGAGGGAGTCACCCACCATGCAGGCCGCGCCGCTCCGTGCCAATCCCGCCCTCCCCATCCCTTCGGTCACCGGTGCACTGCGTGCCGTCGAGGCCGTTCTGATGCGCGGCGGGCAGCGCACCGCCCGCCGTAACGCCTGGACATCGGTCCTGGAGGACCGCCGCCGCGCCAAGGACCGCCACGAGGCCGCGTACGTACTGGAGGCCGCGGCGACCCGGCGCCCGCACGCCACGTAAACTTCGCTGTATGGCGAGGAAGGCAAACTCAGACGGCGCTGCCGGCGCTGAGAACTCCGGGCGGCTGAAGCAGATCGCCCAGACCTACAAGATGACCCGTCGGGTCGACTCCAAGGTCGGTCTAGTCGTCGCTGGTGTAGGCATCGTCGTATTCGGCGTTCTCCTTGCCATCGGCTTCGTGATCGGCCATCCCATCTACGCGGGAATCCTGGGCTTCGTCCTGGCCTTCCTCGCGATGGCGATCGTCTTCGGACGGCGCGCCGAGCGAGCTGCCTTCGGGCAGATGGAAGGCCAGCCCGGTGCGGCGGCCGCCGTGCTGGACAACGTCGGCCGCGGCTGGACGGTCACCCCCGCGGTGGCCATGAACCGCAGCCAGGACGTGGTCCACCGCGCCGTCGGCAAGGCCGGCATCGTGCTGGTCGGCGAGGGCAACCCGAACCGTCTCCGCGGCCTGCTGGCCGCCGAGAAGAAGCGGATGGCGCGCACCGTCGCCGACGCCCCGGTCCACGACATCATCGTGGGTGACGGCGAGGGCCAGGTGCCGCTGAAGAAGCTCCGTACGACCCTGCTGAAGCTGCCGCGGGTGCTGCCCGGCGCGCAGGTGACTGCCGTCAACGACCGGCTCAAGGCGCTGGGCGACCTGATGAGCAACATGCCGGTTCCGAAGGGCCCCATGCCCAAGGGCATGCGGATGCCCAAGGGCGGCGGCAAGACGCGCTGACCGTGCGGGCCGGCCGCGCGCCTGCGCCGGCCGGCGGACCCGACACCTGACCGGATGACGACGCCCCGGGGCCGATGGCTCCGGGGCGTTTCGTATGCGGCCCACGGTGGGGCGTTCAGGGGGCGTTCCGTGAGTGGCCCCACGACGGGGCGTGTCGTGAGCGGCCCCACGACGGGCGTTCCGTGAGCGGCCCCGATGTGCTCGGGTACGGGGCGCCCTACGGCTCAGGTACGGGGGCCGCAGGTGCGGCTACGAGGCCGACGGCTCAGGTACGGGGCGCGGGCACGAGGGCCGCAGCTCAGGCACGAGGAAGGCCGCAAGCGCTCAGGTACGAGGCCGAAAGCTCGGGTACGGGCTCAGATGCGGACCTGTACGGCGCGCGAGAGGCGATCGTGCAGCCCCCGCCCGTCCCGGTCCCACACCACGGCCGGAATGACCACGACGAGCAGCACCGTGCGAAGCACGACCCGCGGCAGCGAAATCCGGCCACCGCCCTCGGCGACCACCCGCAGGCCCAGCAGCCGCTTGCCCGGCGTGAAACCGACCGTGCCCACCGTCAGCACGCTGAGCACGGCGAAAACCACCAGCGCCCAGTTGCTCGCCGACTGTGCCCTACCGCCGCTGAGCAGCCCGAAGGCGATGAGCATGCACAGCGCCCAGTCGACGAAGAGCGCGGCGAAGCGCCGCCCGGGGCGTGCGATCGAGCCCGGCCCCGTCTCCGGCAGCCCGAGCTGCTGCCCGCGGTACCCGAACTCGACACCCATGTCCTCGGCTGCCGCGCGGGGTCCGGAGATCCACGATCCGATTGCTTGCCTGTTGTCCACCCGACCACGGTACTGCGACCGCATACATTCGCTGCGCCGAGGTCCGGTGCGGGACGGTGCCGGCCCCCATTCCCGGCCGTGCCCGGGGGTGGTCGGAAAGGGGGCGGAACGACTCGGCGCGACGTCGGAGCGGGCGGTCGCCACCCGGGTCAAAATGGCCTTTCGTGGGTCACACTGGGAGATAAAGGCGGCCGCGCGCCGGTTAACCTCGGCGAAACAAATGGGTCATGCTTGGGAAATCCCGCCTGCCTATGGTCGGGCAACGCGCCACCGCACATGGTCGCGTTCCGAGTAGCAATCCCGCGTCCGCCGACCGGTGACCGGGCTAGGAGGAGTTGGATGTTCCAGAACGCTGACGAGGCCAAGAAGTTCATCGCGGACGAGGACGTGAAGTTCGTCGACGTCAGGTTCTGTGACCTGCCCGGCGTGATGCAGCACTTCACGATCCCGGCGAAGGCGTTCGACCCGACCGAGGAGCTCGCTTTCGACGGCTCCTCGATCCGCGGCTTCCAGGCCATCCACGAGTCCGACATGGCGCTGCGCGCGGACCTGTCGACGGCTCGTGTGGACCCGTTCCGCCGCGACAAGACCGTCAACATCAACTTCTTCATCCACGACCCGATCACCGGCGAGCAGTACAGCCGTGACCCGCGCAACATCGCCAAGAAGGCCGAGGCCTACCTCGCCTCCACCGGCATCGCGGACACCGCGTTCTTCGGCCCCGAGGCCGAGTTCTACGTCTTCGACAGCGTGCGCTTCGAGACCGGTGCGAACCAGTCCTTCTACCACATCGACTCCGAGGCCGGCGCCTGGAACACCGGGTCGGAGGAGAACAACCGCGGCTACAAGGTCCGCTACAAGGGCGGCTACTTCCCGGCCCCGCCGGTCGACCACTTCGCCGACCTGCGCGCCGAGATCTCCCTGGAGCTGGACGCGGCCGGCCTCCAGGTCGAGCGCCAGCACCACGAGGTCGGCACGGCCGGCCAGGCGGAGATCAACTACAAGTTCAACACGCTGCTCGCCGCCGCCGACGACCTGATGCTCTTCAAGTACATCGTGAAGAACGTCGCCTGGCGCAACGGCAAGACAGCGACCTTCATGCCCAAGCCGATCTTCGGTGACAACGGCTCCGGCATGCACGTCCACCAGTCCCTGTGGCAGGGCGGCAGCCCCCTCTTCTACGACGAGCAGGGCTACGCGGGTCTCTCGGACACCGCCCGCTACTACATCGGCGGCATCCTCAAGCACGCCCCGTCGCTGCTGGCCTTCACCAACCCGACGGTGAACTCCTACCACCGCCTGGTCCCCGGCTTCGAGGCCCCGGTCAATCTGGTCTACTCGCAGCGCAACCGCTCCGCGGCCATGCGTATCCCGATCACGGGCTCGAACCCCAAGGCCAAGCGCGTCGAGTTCCGCGCGCCGGACCCGTCCTCGAACCCGTACCTCGCCTTCTCCGCCCTCCTCCTCGCGGGCCTGGACGGCGTCAAGAACAAGATCGAGCCGGCCGAGCCGATCGACAAGGACCTCTACGAGCTCGCCCCCGAGGAGCACGCGGGCGTCCCCCAGGTCCCGACCTCCCTCCCGGCCGTCCTCGACGCCCTCGAGGCCGACAACGAGTACCTCCAGCAGGGCGGTGTCTTCACCTCCGACCTGATCGAGACCTGGATCGACTACAAGCGCACCAACGAGATCGCCCCGATCCAGCTGCGCCCGCACCCGCACGAGTTCGAGCTTTACTTCGACATCTAAACCGTGCTCTGAGCGGCATCAGCCGTGGCGATGGCCGCCACCCCACGCGGGTGGCGGCCATCGCCGTTTGTTCTCATTCGTGAAGCCGGGTCAGCGCGCCCACGCCCAGGCGGTCGGCAGCCTGTGCGGCCCGGGCCGCGGAGCCGCTGCCGCGGCACCGTCCGGCGCCAGGCCCCCGCCGCGGCGGAGCCGGCCGGTGCCCGTGAACGACGGTGTCCGTGAACGGCGGTGCCCGTGAACGGCGGTGGCCGTGAACGGCGGTGGCCGGCGCGGGAGCTGTAAGGCCGACGGGGCACCGCACGCGGCACGGCGCGTTGCCGTGCCGCGCGGCCTCGCTCCCTACCGGTGACGGGTCATGCCACGGAACCGGACACCACGGGACGGGGCGCAAGCCCCCGCGCCGCGGTCTCCCGGTGCGCCGGGTCCCCGTCGGCGGCGCCGAGGAGCGCGATCAGCGCCTCCCGGGCCCTGGCCACCCTGGAGCGGACCGTCCCCACCGGACAGCCGACGACAGCGGCCGCCTCCGCATAGGGAAGGCCGACCAGCTGGGTGAGCACGAACGCCTCCCGCCGGCACGGCGCGAGGGCGGAGAGGAGATCGGTCAGGGCAACCCCTTCGTCGAACCCCGGGCCGGTCTCGCACTGTGTCTGCTCGGCCACGGTCTCCCAGTCGGCGAGCCCGGCGACGCGGGGCCCGGCCCGGTTGGCGCGGATCCGGTCGGCGACGGTGCGCCGGGCGATGGTCAGCAGCCAGGTGCGGGCCGAGGACCGGCCTTCGAACCCGGGCAGGCTGCGCAGCGCCCGCAGATAGGTGTCCTGCACCAGGTCGTCCGCGGCCTGGGCATCGCGGCTCAAATGCGTGACGTAGCGCAGCACATGACGCCGGGTGCCCCGCACGAACAGCTCCACCGCCTCTTCGTCTCCTGTGCGGGCCGCCAAGGCCCACTGGGTTACCAGAGCATCGTCGATCTCACGCATGTGATTCCTCCCCTCGCCGCTCACCACGGAGCCCGGAGGAGAGGGGGTCATGGCTCCTGCGCGTGGCGGAGCCGGTGGCCGGCACGAGATCGGCCGTGGGCACCGGGGATGCCCACGTCCGGACAGGTGTCATCATCTGGAGTCCTTCGCGTGATCCGGTCGCCGTTGCGTACGGACGGACCGGAGGGCCGGATGCGGGCACGGCCGCCGCGGCTCCCGCCGCACGACGTCCGCAACCCGAGGTCAGCTGCTGTCAGCAGACAGCCGGCTCCTCAGGCGGACCACGCAGCGACACCACATGCGCCAGCAGCAGTTCGCGCAGGGCCCGTCGTGGCCTCTGCCGCGGTACCCGGGCGCCCTCCGGAACTGGCAACGGCACGGGACGCAGCACGGCGAAGATCCGCCGGAACAGGAACAGGGACACGGTCCGCGCCACACGGAAGGCGGCCTGCTCCCCGCCCCACATCCACCAGGCGCTCAGCGCAGCCACCGCCAGGTGCGCCACGAGCATCGAGTGCCCACCGGTCTGCATTCCCTCGTGCAGCGACCTCGGCATTCCGGGCATCGCGTCAGGCACCGGTCCGTCGCCGAACCGGGCGGACGGGAGCGGTGCCGCCCCCTCGCACGCCATGACCTTCCACCACAGCCGGCCCAGGGACCACGGGCCGGCCGCCTGCTCCGGGGCCATCTGACTCAGCGCGAACGCCGTGTGCAGCACCGCCTGGGTACCGGCGGTGAGCAGGCCCACCACCACCGGTCCGCGCTCACGCCGGGCGAAGCACCACACACCGGCGGAGGCCCCCACGACGGACGCGATCACGACGTACCAGGGCAGCGGCGAACCGGACGACAGCACGTGCCCAAGAGCCGTCAGCAGCACACAGACCGTGGCGAACACCACGGCCCGCAAGCCCCTGAGAACGCATCCGGCTTCCATATCGAGCCCAGCTTGCACCCCGCCCGTCGATTCCGACCCCGGAGTCGGAAAAGGTGCTCAATCCTGGAGCGATTTCCGCCGGCCGCGCCGGCCGCAGCGCACGGTACGGCCGGTGCCCGCCGGCCCGCCGGTGGCCGAGGACTGAGGCAAACTGGCGGTATGCCTGAAATGCCGGAGGTCGAGTCGCTCACCAGGTTCGTGCACGAGCATGTCGTCGGCCGGACCGTCGAGCGCGTGTACCCGGTCGCCGTCCACGCGCTCAAGACGTACGACCCGCCCCTCACCGCGTTGGAGGGCCGGACGTTCGACGAGGTGACCCGGCACGGCAAGTTCCTCGATCTCCGGGCCGGGGAGCTGCATCTGGTCCTCCACCTGGCCAGGGCGGGGTGGGTGCGGTGGAGCGAGAAGCTGGCGGTGGCGCCGCCGCGGCCGGGCAAGGGGCCGTTGGCGCTCCGGGTGCGGCTCGGGACACCCGACGACGGCGCGGGGTTCGATGTGACCGAGGCCGGGACCCAGAAGCACCTCGCGGTGTATGTCGTACGGGAGGTGGAGGAGGTGCCGGGGATCGCGCGGCTCGGGCCCGACCCGCTCTCCGAGGGGTTCACCCGCGAGGCCTTCGCGGGGCTGCTGGCGGGGGAAAGCCGGCAGATCAAGGGGGTGCTGCGGGACCAGAGCGTGATCGCCGGGATCGGGAACGCCTACTCGGACGAGATTCTGCACGCGGCCCGGATGTCGCCGTTCAAGCTCGCCGCCAGGCTGTCGGAGGACGAGGTGACCCGGATCCACGAGGCGATCGGTACGACGCTGGGCGAGGCGGTCGAACGGGCCCGTGGGACCGACCTCCGGAACCTCAAGGCGGAGAAGAAGAGCGGGCTGCGGGTGCACGGGCGGAAGGGGGAGGCCTGTCCGGTGTGCGGGGACACGATCCGGGAGGTGTCCTTCAGCGATTCGTCGATGCACTACTGCCCCGCCTGCCAGACCGGCGGCAAGATCCTCGCGGACCGGCGGATGTCCAGGCTGCTGAAGTAGTCGGCGCGGAAGGGCCGCCACCCGGTGCGGGTGGCGGCCCTTCGGTTCGGTGCCGGGTGGGAAAGGCGGCGCGGTCAGGCCCCGGGCCGCCCCGGCGCCAGCAGCTCCCGCAGTTCGGCCACCGCCTCCCGGAGCCGGTCGGCGAAGGTCCGCATCTGGTCGGCCACCGCCAGCGGTGTGCTCAGGTAGAGGTGGAAGCGGTCGGGCAGCAGGACGTAGGCGACGCCGATACAGCGGCTGCTGGTGGAGCCGAAGCCGAAGTACTGGATGTTCGCGGACGGCGCGGAGCTGGTGCTCAGGTAGTCGTCGCGCATCGTCAGCCAGCCCGGTGTCCGGTAGAGGGCGGGCTGCTCGGTCACGCCGAGTTCCGCCCCGCGGCGCCGCTGGATCAGCTCCAGCTCCCACAGGTGCTGCTCGGGCGCGTCACCGGCCTGGCACTCCTTGGCGCGGGCGACGTGCTTCGCGGCGGCGGCCCGGAAGGCGGCCCGGCGGGTGTCCGCGTCGGCCGCCGGGTCCTCCATCGCGGCGACGAACTCCTGGATCTCCGGGGTGACCACCCGCATGGCCTCGGTCCGGCCGTGCCGCCACTGGCGGGTGGCGATCGACTCGTATGTCGCACCCAGGTGCCCCTTGGCGCGCTGGTGCGCCAGCTGGTAGGCGAGCTGGACGAAGGCGTCCGGCGAGGAGCCCAGCGCCTTGGCGGTGTTGCTGCCGAAGTCGTCGAAGGAGACGGTCCGGGTCGCGGTGCTCTCCCCGAACGCCGCGAACGCCTCGGCGGCGGAGCGCACCTCGGACCGGAGGGTGTCGTCCAGCTCGAAGACGACCGGCTCCACGGAAGGGAGCCCCTGGGAGCGGGCTCCCGAGCGGCGGGAGTGTTCCTCGGCAGGGGTGCTGAGCAGGGCGTCGGTGAAGCTGAGGATGGTGGTGCCGTCCAGCTCGCAGTGCTCGACGTTGATGCCCGCCCGGCCGTCCGCGAAGACGATCAGGGAGACGGCCTTGTCGAACCAGCGGTTGCCGCGGTCGCCGTGGAGCAGCTCGTCGCAGGCCTGCTGGATGTCCGCGGGGGCGAAGTCCTCCAGGCAGACGCAGAACAGGGCGGTCTCGATGTCGTCCAGGGCGTCCGCGTTGCGGGGGTGGCAGGCGAGCAGGGACTCGCGGGCCGCGGCCCACTGCGCGCGGGCCATGGTGGTGAGGTGGCCCACCGAGGTGTTGGCGGGGGCCGGTTCGGCGCCGGCCTTCTGTACGGCGCGCAGCCCCGCTTCGAGGTCTTCCAGGCTGTGCGGGACGCCGTCCGCGCCGAGCACGTCCATCCGGAACATGCTGCCGCGGAAGAACACCACGATGTGCCGTGCGCGGGACGGGCCCGGCCAGGCGTCGGTGTAGGGACTGCGGACGGTGTCCTGTTCCGCCCCGGGGATCCGGGTGGCGGAGAAGAGGAACTTGTTCTGGACCATCGACTGGGGCGCGCCGCGCTGCACCACCGGCGGGATGAGCTCCTGATCGAGCTGCCGCTTGTAGTCGACGGCCCCGGCGATGAGGCCGGCCGCCCGCTCCACCTGCGACTGCGGTTCCGGTTGCGCCGGGCCGGTGTCCTGGAAGAGGAAGAAGAAGTTGGCGTTGAGCGCGATCCGGTCCCGGCGGCCCAGGTAGCGGTACGGCCAGAAGGTGTCGAGCCAGCTGTGCACGCCCTGCGCGGCGTCGTACTGCTCCAGCGCCGCGTGCAGCGCCCGGCCGGGGCCGCCGGGCCGGAGGAAGGCGGTCACCTCCGCCTCGGTCGCCGCCAGCTCGTCGGCGGTCAGCAGCGGCGCGCACCAGGCGAGGAACCGCTCACAGCTGGCCTCCAGCGTGGGCAGCGGCACCCGCGGCAGGCTGTCCTCTTGGGCGAAGGTCGTCATGGCTGCTGGCCTTTCCTGACGGGTATTCAATTCTGCTCTCTCGATTCGCGTCGTGGGGACCTGTGATGTCACTCGTCCATACTCGCGCCGTCACCCACCGTGCCCGCTCCTCCTGGAGCGCGGAGCGGGCGACGGTCAAGGCGACGGCGCGTCGCCCTTCGCTAGTCCAGCAGCCGGTCGCCCCGGACGGCCCGGCCCTCGGCCGCCAGATGCTCGGGCAGCGCCCGGCCGAAGAGCTGCCGGGTCCGTGCCACGCTCCCGATGACGCCGGGGCGCTCGCTGTAGGCGAAGATCGCGGAGTGGCGCGCGAGCTCGCCGCGCACCGGGCTCACCCGGTGCAGCGAATAGCGGCCCTTGAACAGCTGCAGATCACCGGGTTGCAGGGGGAGGCGGCGGGTCAGCCGCTCGCCCCGGCCGTCCAGGACGTCGTGGACGTCGTCGAAGTGCTCGTCCTCGGCGGACCGGATGTTCGGGCAGTACTCGAAGACGCCGCCGTCCTGCGCCTGGCGGGTGAGCAGGCTCACCGTGAACTCGTTGGTGTCGAAGTGCCAGGGGTGCTCCATGCCCGGCGCGACGACATTGAGGACCAGCCCGGAGAGCGGGTCCGCCAGCTCGTGCAGCTGCGGCAGTCCGAAGCAGCGGGCGATGAAGTCCTGGAACGCCGTGTGGGAGTACAGCCGGCTGATGACGGAGTCCGCGGGGATGCGGTCGCGGGCGACGAACGCGTTGCCCCGCTGGAAGGTCCGGCGGCCGGGGTGGCCCTCGGGCAGCGCCCGGTCCACCGCGATGTTGTAGACGTTGACGGTCTCGACGTCGAAGTGCGCCTGGGGGGCGAAGGCCGCGCACTCCTGCTCCAGCACCTTGCGGAGCGACGGCCGGATGAAGTCCGGCAGCACGGTGCAGCCGAGAGCCGAGAGTTCGCGCCGGGCACGGGACATCACGGCCCGCCCCTCGGCACTGTCGAGTTGTGCCAGGGGGTACCGGGCGGTGTCGACCACCTGGTCGAGCGCGATGGCTTGCAAAGTGGACATTCGATCCTCTCCACGCGGACAGACCGTCCCGAGCCGGATGCCCGCCGCCGGCCCGCGGCGTCGCTCCGGCCGCCCCCACCAGGCGATCCGTGCGGTCCGCGCGCCGTCGGCCCGCACCGTCAGCTCGTCGGCAACTCCATTGAGGAGTAGCACAGTTGAAGTTCCCACAGCGCTCCCGTGTTGTCTGTGATACGTCACACTGCGCCGACGCGGCGGCTGCGCGCCGTGAAGGGGCAAGGGGGAAGGCACCCGGGGCGAGGAGGCAAAGGGCGCCCGGGGCGGGCCGGCGTCGCCTGCGTCACTGTTTTATGCAACTTGTTGCATAAGGCTCCTCGGCTGGTCTACAACTGCTGTCACGACCACCGCGCCAGGAGGCCCCCATGAGTCAGTACCCGCACCTGATGAGCCCGCTCGACCTCGGGTTCACGACCCTTCCCAACCGGGTGCTCATGGGGTCGATGCACATCGGCCTGGAAGAGGCCGAGAACGGGTTCGCGCGGATGGCGGCCTTCTACGCCGCCCGTGCGCGGGGCGGCGTCGGCCTGATGGTGACCGGCGGTATCGCGCCGAACGAGGCGGGACGGCCGTACGACGGCGGGGCCAAGCTCACCACCGAGGAGGAGGCGGCGCAGCACCGGACCGTGACCGACGCGGTGCATGCGGCGGGCGGCCGGATCGCGATGCAGATCCTGCACTTCGGGCGGTACGCGTACCACCCCGATCTGGTCGCGCCGAGCGCCCTCCAGGCTCCCATCAGCCCCTTTCCGCCGCATGCACTCACCGACGACGAGGTCGAGCAGACCATCGAGGACTATGTGCGGGCGGCGGAGCTGGCCAAGTCCGCCGGGTACGACGGGGTCGAGATCATGGGCTCCGAGGGCTACTTGATCAACGAGTTCATCGTCGGCGCGACCAACCGGCGCACGGACCGGTGGGGCGGCTCGTACGAGAACCGGGTGCGCTTCCCGCTGGAGATCGTCCGCCGCACCCGGGAACGGGTCGGCACCGACTTCATCCTGATCTACCGGCTCTCGATGCTGGACCTCGTTCCGGGCGGTTCCACCCTGGAGGAGGTGGTCACGCTCGCCAAGGAGATCGAGGCGGCCGGCGCCACGATCATCAACACCGGTATCGGGTGGCACGAGGCCCGTATCCCCACCATCGTGACCTCGGTGCCGCGCGGCGCCTACACCTGGGTGACGAAGCGGCTGATGGGCTCGGTCACCATCCCCCTGGTGACCAGCAACCGCATCAACACCCCCGAGGTGGCAGAGGAGTTGCTCGCCGACGGGCGCGCCGACATGGTGTCGCTGGCCCGGCCCTTCCTCGCCGACCCGGACTTCGTCAGCAAGGCGGAGGACGGCCGGGCCGATGAGATCAACACCTGCATCGGCTGCAACCAGGCCTGCCTCGACCACACCTTCAGCGGGAAGATCACGTCCTGTCTGGTCAATCCGCGGGCGTGCCACGAGACCGAGCTGGTCCTCTCCCCCACCCGCCGGCGCAAGCGCCTCGCGGTGGTCGGCGCCGGGCCCGCCGGGCTCGCCTGCGCCGTGTCCGCCGCCGAGCGCGGCCATGAGGTCACGCTGTTCGACGCCGCGGACGAGGTCGGCGGGCAGCTGAACATCGCCAAGCGGGTGCCGGGCAAGGAGGAGTTCGAGGAGACCCTGCGCTACTTCCGTACGCAGCTCGCGCGGCAGGGTGTGGAGGTCCGGCTGAACACGCCCGTGACGGCCGGGGACCTCGGTGCGTACGACGAGATCGTGGTCGCCACGGGGGTCACCCCGCGCACCCCGGAGATCGAGGGCATCGACCACCCGAGCGTCGTCAGCTACCTCGATGTGCTGCGCGACGGCGCGCCGGTCGGCGAGCGGGTGGCGATCCTGGGGGCCGGGGGCATCGGCTTCGATGTCGCGGAGTTCCTGACCGACGCCGGCGACGCGGCGAGCCAGGACCCGGAGACCTACTTCCGCTCCTGGGGCGTCGACACGGCGTACGGCGAGCGCGGCGGACTGCGGGCGCCCGAGCGCCCCGAGGCCCCGCGCCAGGTGCATCTGCTCCAGCGCAAGACGTCGAAGGTCGGCGCCGGGCTGGGCAAGACGACCGGCTGGATCCACCGTGCGGAGCTCCGGCACCGGGGCGTGACGACGGTCGCGGGGGCGACGTACGACCGGATCGACGACGAGGGCCTGCATGTCACCGTCGACGGCGCGGCCGGCACGCTCCCCGTGGACACGGTCGTGCTGTGCACCGGGCAGGAGCCGCGCCGGGATCTGTACGAGGAGCTGCGGGCCGAGGGGCGCGCCGTGCACCTCATCGGCGGTGCGGATGTCGCCGCGGAGCTGGACGCCAAGCGCGCCATCAAGCAGGGGACGGAGCTGGCGGCGACCCTGTGACCTGCTGCCGCCTGCCTAGGATTGCCGCATGTCACTCCCGCACGCCATCCTCACCGCCCTGCTGGAGAAGCCGTCGTCGGGGCTGTCGCTGACCCGAAGGTTCGACCGGTCGATCGGCTACTTCTGGTCGGCCACCCATCAGCAGATCTATCGCGAGCTGGGAAAGCTGGAGCAGGCCGGGTTCATCCGGGCACTGCCCAGCGACCAGCCCTCCCGCGGGCAGAAGAAGGAGTTCGAGGTGCTGCCCGCGGGACGGACCGAGCTGACCCGCTGGGCGTCCGGCGAGCAGGACTCCAAGCCCATCCGGGACGCACTGCTGCTGCGGATGCGGGCCTCGGCCGTCGTGGGACGGGCCGGGCTCGACGAGGAGCTGCGGCGGCATCTGACGCAGCACCGGGGGCAGTTGGCGGAGTACCAGGACATCGAGGGCCGCGACTTCGGGGCCGCGGCCGGCCCGGAGGACCGGTTGCGGCGGCTCGTGCTGCGGGCCGGGATCGGCCTGGAGACGTTCTGGGTCCAGTGGCTGGAGGAGGCGTTGGCGGAGGTGACGGACATGGACGCCGCCGAGGGGACCGGGGACGGCTCGGGTGGGTGAGCCGACTCCGGCAGGGTGCGGGCACGGCGTGGGGCGGCCGGCCCCGGGGGAAGTCCCGGGGCCGGCCGCCCTGTTGTGTGCCGGTCGGTGGTCAGCAGTTGTCGTAGATGAGGGCGCGCACCAGACGGCAGGTCGTGTCGGAGGGGGTGTGGACCCCGATGTCGGCCGCGGTGCTGCGGATCTTGCGGTTGTGGGCCTGCTCGGGGCGGTAGACGCCGGTGTCGAGCAGGGCTATGGCCAGCCGCATGGCCTTCAGGCGGCGGTTGTGCGATTCGTACCGTTCGCGCGGCCATCCGGCGGGCAGCGGCCTCTTGGGCAGCGGGTGGGCCGGGGGCGGCTTCGTCATGAGCGTGGCAGCGGCCATCGGCGACCTCCTGGAGCGTGGATGAACCCTCACTGACTGGTTCCCATTCTACTGGCCACCACTGACAAAAGCCCCTGGCCAGGAGGGATTTGAGGCTTTGAGGAGGGGCCGACGCGCGCCCGTCGGGACAGCCTCCGGGACGGTCTCCCCGGCGGCCGCCGTCAGGCCGGCACGGTCGTCGCGCGGAGCAGGTTTTTGTCCGGTTTGCCGACAGGTGTGAGGGGGATGGCGTCGAGGACGTGGACGGCGGCCGGGGTGTACAGGGCACCCTTGTGCTCGGTGACGAAGGCGCGGAGGCCGGCGGTGTCCACACGGCGGCCCGGGGCGGCGACGACCGCGGCATGCACCTCCTCGGTGTCGTCCGCCCCGAGCACCCCGTAGACGGCGCACTGGGCGACCGCCGGATGGGTGTGCAGCAGGTCCTCGACCTCCGCCGGGTGGACATGGCCGCCCACGACGATGATCAGGTCCTTGACCCGGTCGACGAGGTAGAGCCGGCCCTCCTCGTCCAGCACGCCGACATCGCCGGTGCGCAGCCAGCCGTCGTCGTGCAGCACCTGCGCGGTCAGCTCGGGCTGCTTCCAGTAGCCGGTCATCACGCCCGCGGAGCGTACGTGGACCTCGCCCTGCTCCCCCGTCGGCAGCTCCCGCCCGTCCGCGTCCCGGACGGCGAGCGTCACGCCGGGCAGCGGGCGGCCCACGGTGATCCGCCCGCCGGGACCGGTCGGGACATGGTCCTCCGGACGGGCCTCGGTGATCGACATCGCCTCGGCCTGGCCGTACAGCCCGAACAGGACCGGGCCGAAGACCTCGGCGGCCTGCGCCAGCCGTGTCGGTGAGGCCGCGCAGCCGCCGTAGGAGATGCGGGTGAGGGAGCTGAGGTCGGTGGTGGGGAGGGTGGGGTCGTCGAGGAGCCGGTAGAGGAGCGGGGGCAGCAGCCACAGGTGGGTGATGCGGTGGCGGGCGACGGCGGCGAGTACGGCGGTGGGGTCGAAGGCGCGGTGCAGGACGACGGTGCCGCCGGCCACGAGCGTGGCATCGGCCAAGATGCCCGCGAGGTGGGCGAGCGGTGTGCAGGCCAGGAAGCGGGGCGGCTCGCCGGCGGCCTCCATGCGGTGGTGGATCAGCATCCCGGCATACGGGGCGTGCCCCATCCGGACCCCCTTGGGTATGCCGGTCGTGCCGCCGGTGTGCCGGATGCACCAGTCGTCCTCGGGCCGGGCGGCGCTCTGCACCTCGGGGGTGGCGGGGAGTGCGGCACAGGCGGCGAGCAGGTCGGCGCCCGGACCGGGGGCCCCCTCCCCCAGGGTCATGACCTCGGGGAGCGGGCCCCGGGTGTGGTGGAGCAGCGCCCGTGCGGTGTCGTGGAGGGCCGGGTCGACCAGGAGCAGGGCGGCCTCCGCGCTCGTGGCGATCCGGGCCAGGGTCTCGGCGGCCATGCCGTCGTAGAGGAAGACCACGCGGGCGCCGAGGAGCCCCGCGGCGTAGCGGGCGGCGAGGACCTCGGGGCGGTTGCCGCCGAGGAGACAGACGGTCCGGCCGCGGCCGATGCCCCGGCCGGCGAGCACCGCCGCCATGCGGTGGACGGTGGCATGTAAGGCGCCTGCGGTGACTTCCTCGCCGCCGTCCACGGTCACCGCGGTACGGGACGGGTCACGGGCGAGGGCGGCGAGGAGGGCGTCGGTATAGCTGGTGAAGCCGGTGGTGGGCGTCATGGCAGCGGGTTCCTTCGGGCCGGTGGCGGGTGCGTGACGAAGGGGTCACGCCCATGACGCTACGGACGTTCGCTCATGCCCTCCACGACCAATTTCGCCATGAAGTCATGACCCGTGAGGCATGAGAGAGGGGAGCGATTCCTCCGCCGCCGCCAGGATTTCGGTGACCCGGAGGCCGAAGTGGATATCGCAGGCGTTGGGCAGTCCGGTCTCGGCGGCGGTGAGCAGGGCGTCGACGGCGTGGCGGTAGGCCACGTCGGGGCCGTCCTGGCGGCGGGGCAGGGAGGTGACGCCCGCGGTGCCGCGGAGGGTGACCTCGACGCCCGCCGCCGCGGCGGGCGCGGTCAGGCCGACGGTCGCCGAACTGGCCGCGCCACTGCCGTGACGCATCGTCAGCAGCACCGCGTCGGCCGGGCCCCGGGTCGCGGTGACCGCTTCCGCGTCGCCGAGCACCGGCAGCAGCACCGACAGCGCATGCGGGCCGACGTCCCACAGGCCGCCCTTCTCGCGGCGCCAGGGCGAGTCGGCGTACGGGCTGGAGCTGTCGTCGGCGAAGACCGAGCCGAGCCAGTCGGCATGCGCGGTGAACCAGCCACCGACCGCGGCCTGGGCGGCGATCCACTCCCCCTCCTGCTCCCCGAAGCGCGCCGTGAAGAAGACCACCGAGGCGATGCCCGCCCGGTCGGCGGCCGTGGCGACGGCGCGCGCCTCGGCCACGGAGGTGGCCACCGGCTTGTCCAGGAGGAGATGGCAGCCGGCCTCGGCGGCGCGGACCGCCAACGGGGCCTGCACGGACGGCGGCAGGGCGATCGCGACGGCGTCGCAGGCCTCGAACAGCTCGTCGGGGGTCTCGTACGGGTGGGTGCGGTGGACCTGGGCCAGCGCGGCGGCCGCCTCCGGTCTGCGCCCCCAGACGCCGGTGAACTCGACGCCGGGGTGCGCGGCGAGGGCGGGGGCGTGGACGCTCCGCGCCCAGGGTCCGGTGCCGAGAAGTCCGATGCGCGGGGTCGTCATGGGGCCAGTGTCTCGCGGGGTGCGGGCCGGGGCGCCGATTTCGCCCCGGCCGCGCCGAGGGCCGAGGGCCGAGGGCCGAGGGGCCGGCCGGTGGCGCTCCGCGCACGCACGTCGTACGGTGCCGCAGAAGCGTCCCCCTAATGCCTCCGCCACATCGGAATGATGTGACGACCGGCACATCCACACCGGAAATCCCAGGCAACTCGGGTGGAAAACCTTAGGAACGCCGGGATGTCCGGCTCGGTAACCTGTGGTTCACAAACGGGCAACGGACGAGAAATAGCGCGTTGCGAGAGTGCGGCGGTACGCCCGCACCGTACCCCGCACCCCCGTGAAGAGGACCCCGTGAGCATCAAGGCCGAGTACATCTGGATCGACGGCACGCAGCCGACCGCCAAGCTCCGCTCCAAGACCAGGATTCTGACCGACGGCAGCAAGCTGCCCCGGTGGGGCTTCGACGGGTCCAGCACGAACCAGGCCGAAGGCCACGCCTCGGACCTGGTGCTGGAGCCGGTCTTCAGCTGCCCGGACCCGATCCGCGGCGGCGACCACCTGCTGGTGCTGTGCGAGGTACTGCACACCGACCTCACCCCGCACCCCTCCAACACCCGTGCGCTGCTGCGTCCGGTCGCGGAGCGGTTCGCCGACCAGGAAGCCATCTTCGGCATCGAGCAGGAGTACACCTTCCTCAAGGGCGACCGCCCGCTCGGCTTCCCCGAGGGCGGCGGCTACCCGGCTCCCCAGGCCGACTACTACTGCGGTGTGGGCGCCGACGCGATCTTCGGCCGGGAGATCGTCGAGAAGCACCTCGACCTGTGCCTGGCGGCCGGCCTCGGCCTGTCCGGCATCAACGCCGAGGTCATGCCCGGCCAGTGGGAGTTCCAGGTGGGCGCGCTGCCCGCGCTGGAGGTCTCGGACCACATGTGGGTGGCCCGCTGGCTGCTGCACCGGGTGGCGGAGGAGTTCGGCGTCACCGCGTCGCTGGACGCCAAGCCGGCCAAGGGCGACTGGAACGGCGCGGGCGCGCACACCAACTTCTCCACCCGCGCGATGCGGGAGGGCTACGACGCGATCATCACCGCCTGTGAGGCGCTGGGCCAGGACGACAAGCCGCTGGAGCACGTCCGCCAGTACGGCACCGGCATCGAGGACCGGCTGACCGGCGCGCACGAGACCGCCCCCTGGGACGCGTACTCCTACGGCGCCTCCGACCGCGGCGCCTCGGTGCGGATCCCCTGGCAGGTCGAGGTCGAGAAGAAGGGCTACATCGAGGACCGGCGTCCGAACGCCAACGTCGACCCGTATGTGGTCACCCGGCTGATGGTGGACACCTGCTGCACGGAGCTGGCGCGGCGCGAGCAGATCTGACGTCTCCAGCACGACGGACGAAGGGGCCGGACCGCTGTGGTCCGGCCCCTTCGCCTGTGCCGCACGGCCCTCGCCGGGCACAGGCAGGCGCAAGCGGGCGCAGTTCAGGGGCCGTTTGTCAGTGGCGGCTGGCACGCTGGGGGCATGCTTGCGATCAGCGTCAAGACCGAGACCGGGCCGGACCGCGCACGCCCGGACGAAGCCGAACTCGCCGGGCTGCTGCGGCGGATCGGCGCCGACGACGACCATTTCGTGGTCGTCGAGCGGTTCCCCGAACAGGGCCAGGTGTTCGTGCAGACCTGGCGGGACGGCGACGGGCCGTTCTCGGTCGAGTACCGCGACGGCGCTCCGGAGCGGCACTTCCGCGCGGAGAGCGACGATACCGACCGGGTCGTCGGGCTCTTCCTGGACTGGGCGCGCGGCGGCGCGGCCTGGCGTACGGCGCTCGACTGGCAGCCGGCGGATCTCTACTCGACCCCCGGCCTGGACCCGAAGACCCGCGCGGCCGCCGAGGAGCGGGCCCGTAAGGACATTTGTTCCGGTTTCTGGGACTTCCATGAGGTCGCCCAGGGCGTCTGTGACGCCTTCGGCCCGGAGGATCCCCCGGTCTCGCTGGAGGAGGCGCGGCGGATCGTCGGGGGCCTGTGGGAGGAGCGGCTCGCCGAGCAGGCCGAGTGGCCCGCGGTGACCGACGCCGACCGGGTCGAGCAGGCCTTCGAAGCACTGGACGCCCGGGGCCTGACCGCCCGGATGAACTTCAGCTGTTGCAGCAACTGCGCGCTGGGCGAGATAGCGGCCGAACGCGGCGAAGGAGACCGGGGCTTCGTCTTCTTCCACTTCCAGGACACCGAGTCGGCCGTGCAGGGCCATGGCCTGTCGGTCCGCTACGGCGCCTACGCGGACGCCGGGGAGGCCTCCGCGCAGGACCGGGCCGGCGTCGGACGGGCGGTGGTGGCGGCGTTCGCCGAGGCGGGCCTGCCGGCGCAGTGGGACGGCGATCCGGACCGGGTCATCGAGGTCGCCCCGCTGGACTGGCGCAAGAGACTGCCGCGGACGGGGGCCTGAGATGCCGGGCGCCGCATCGCGGAGGAAAGCTTCCGGTCGTCTGTCGCGTGCCCTACCACGCGTCCTGCCGATCTCCCTGTCACGTGGCCTGCCGACAGCCCTGTCGCGTGGCCTGCCGACCGCTGTACCGCGCGTCCCGCGGACCACCGCACCGCGTGGCCTGCCGGCCGCCGTTCCCTGGGCCGCGTCGCTGTATGTCGGCGCCGTGCAGCTCGGCGCGTATGCCACCGCGCAGCTGCCCGGCCGGCGGCGAACGGAGCTGCTGCGTACGCACTCCACCAACGTCGACAATCTGCGGGCCGGCCGGTGGCAGACGCTGGCCACCAGCGCCGTGTTCGTCGAGGATCCGCTGCCGGTGGCGTACAGCGCCGCGCTGCTCGCCGCGCTCGGCACGGCCGAGGCGCGATGGGGCGTATGGCGTGCGGCGGGGGTGTTCGCGGCCGGCCATGCGGGGGCCAGCCTGCTGGTCTACGGGGCCCTGCGGCGGCGGACGCGGGCAGGCACCCCCACCGCCACCGCCACCGCGGCCTCCGCCCGGGTCTCCCCCACCCACGCCACCGAGGAAACGGGTGCGGAGCCGCCGGACACGACCGCACGGGCCATCGACGTCGGAGCGAGCTACGGCTTCAACGCCACCGTGGGCGCCCTCGCCGCGACCGTCCCGCACCACGGCGCGCGGGCCGCGGCGACGGCCGGTCTGCTGGCACTGGGCGTACGCCCCGTACTGCGCCGCGGGCGGACGTTCACCGACGTCGGGCATCTGGCAGCGCTCGTGATCGGAGTGGCGCTGGGGACGGGGATGCGGGTCGGCACGGGGATGCGGGCGGGGGCGGGGGCGGAGGCGAACTCCCAGATCCGGGCGTGAACCCGGGCGTGGAAGCAGGCATGAACCCGCGGCGTGGAAGCGGGGCATGAACCGGGGGGCGGGGAAGCGGGGCGTGAACCCCGGGCGTGAATCCTGGGCGTCCAGGCGCGAACGGCGCATCTCGCAGATATCCGCATTGCGCCGCCCATAGGGGAACATGCCCCGCGAAGCGGATTCCAGCCACCCGCCCGGCCCGCCGTGCTTTCGCCAACTCCCCTACGGAAAAGCGGAGTCGGGACCGGGTCGCCCCCGGTCCCGGTACCTGCGCGGCTGCGGCGCGGCGGAATCCCGTCAAAGGGCCGTCCACCCGAGGGACAGATCACCGACCGTCTGGTTGAATGGGTGCCATGGCCAGCCTTACAGACACCGCGACGGGTCGCAGCGACCTCGAGCCCTTCTGGCCGTCCCGGCAGGCGCACGCATTCGACCGTCTGTGTTGCCGCGCGCACTGAGCGCGGGCCCGCACACGCCTCACCGACGCCGCTGACCGGCGTTCCACGCCCTGCCCGCGCGCACGACGTCCCCGACGCCCCTCTGCGCGAAAGAGCTGACTCCTGATGACGAACGTCCGTACCCTGACCGCCGGTTCCGCGACGGCTCCCCTCCCCGCCCAGCCCGCCCCGCACCCGCACCGTCACCGCCTGCGCGCCGTAGCACCCGACGAGGCCCACCCGTTGCCCGCCACCGCCCCGGGCGGAGCCGCTCCGGACCACAGCGTCCAGTCGGTGTCCGAGCTGCTGAACTCGGGCGCCACCTGGCTTCCGGCACCGCAGCACAGCCTGCCCGCGCTGCCCGGTCAGCCGCCGATGGTCGGCTATCTCGTCCTCGTACCCGCCGAGCAGGTCGCGGCCGCGCCGCCGGCCGCCGGGCCCGTGGTGAGCGCGCCGACCGGCGACGAGATCGTGCGGATCGACCCCGAACAGCGCACCGCACAGGTCCAGGGCCGGCCGCTGGACCTGACCTACCTCGAATTCGAGCTGCTGGCCCATCTGGTGGCGCATCCGCACCGGGTGCACACCCGCGACCAGCTGGTGACCACGGTGTGGGGCTACGGGCACGTCGGCGACGGCCGTACGGTCGATGTCCATGTCGCCCGGCTGCGCCGCAAGTTGGGCGCCGCGCACCGGTCGTCGATCGTGACGGTGCGGCGGGTCGGCTACAAGTACGTGCCGAGCCTCTGAGGCCGGGGCTCGGAGGCCCTCCTCGCGGGGCCGCGGCCGGGCGGGGAGCCGCTCCCCCGCCCGGCCGGACAGCGCTCGCTCCCCGGGGCGGGTCCGTTCCCCGTCCTCCGGGGCGCCCGCCGGTGCAGATATCCCACACCGCACGCCACCACCACCCCGGTTCCGGAAGCCGGCAGCATCGCCTTCGCCGGGGAATCGGTGAGCGCCGCGCCGCCCAGACCGCCGAGGGCGGCGCTGCACACCGCCCAGATGCCCGCGCCCAGCGCGTCCAGCAGGACGAAGCGGCGCAGCGGGAACCGGACGCTCCCGGTGGACAGCGCCGCGACCACCCGGCCGCCGGGCAGGAAGCGGCCGGCGATGACGAGCAGCGCGGCATGCCGTTCGATCCTCGCGCGGGCCCTGGTGTGCCGGGCCCGCCCGCGCCGGCCCCGCAGCAGCCGGGCGATCGCGCGCGGGCCCGCGTACCGTCCCACCGCATAACCGAGGCAGTCACCGGCCAGTGCCCCGGCCGCCGCGACGCCCGCCAGCAGGGCGAGCAGCGGCAGGTCGGGGCCGATGAGCACGGCGACCAGGACCACGGTGGTCTCGCTCGGCATGAACGGCAGCAGCGCGTCGAGGCCGGACACCAGCAGGACGATCAGCCACAGCCAGGGCGAGCCCAGCATGCCCTGGAGCGGCTCGGTGAGCTGGTCCAGCTGCTCAAACATGGGCCGGGGTGTCCCGCACAGGAGCATCCGGCACGGAGGAGCCCGGCCGCGGCGCGGCGGGCAGGAGTGCGGGCCGCGCGGGCGCCTGCCGTACCACCGCCCCCGCTCCCGGCCGGCCGCCCAGCACCGCGCGCGCCGCCCGCTCCGCCAACTCCCGCCGGCCCAGGCGCCCGTCCGCCGCCGTCAGCACCGGATGCGCGGTGACCCGTACGGTCAGCTCACGGGCGGCGAGCACCCGGCGCAGCGAGGCGGCAAAGGTGTCCTCGCCACAGAACGCGGCCACCGTGCTGGGCAGCCCCTGCTGGGTGTAGCCGAGGGTCACCGGGCGGACCGGCGCACCCGCGTCGAGGGCGGCCTGGAAGGTGGCCCGGCGGAAGGTGCCCTGGTCGGCCGTGCACCAAGTGGTGGCCTGCGGGAAGACCGCCACCGACCGCCCGGAGCCGAGCAGTTCGGCCACCTCCTGGACGGTGTGCCGCAGCCGGCGGGGACTCGTACGGTCGATGAAGTGCGTACCTGCCCTGCGGGCCAGGCCGCCGACGACCGGCCAGCCGCCGACCTCGCGCTTGGCGAGCAGGGTGACCGGTTCGACGGCGAGCAGGGCGAGGATGTCGAGCCAGGAGATGTGGTTGAGGACGATGAGGGTGCCGGTGCCGTCCCCCGCGGTGAGGGAGGCCGCGCCCTCGACGCGGACGCCGAGCGCCTCCAGCAGCGCCCCGGCGTGGGCCCGCAGCCGTACCGGGTCGGCCATCCGCTCGCCGTCCGTCAGCGCCCGCCGCACGGTGTGGGCGAACGCGGCGCCGCGGCGGGCGATACGGGTCGCCGGTACGCGCGGCAGCGCGTGTGCGGCGCAGTCCGGGGTGCAGCCGGACCAGACGTCCCAGGGACCGTTCACCGCTCCCCCAGGAAGTAGCGCCGGTAGCGGTCGCCCAGCCGTTCCATGTCCAGGACGACGAAGAAATCGGCGACATCGAACTCGGGGTCGTGGGCGGGCGCGCCGCAGATGAACGCGCCGATGCGCAGATAGCCGCGGAGCAGCGGCGGCAGCTGGGCGAGGCCGGGGCGGTCGGGGACGGGGAGCGTGGCGTGCCAGGGGTGGTGCGGGGTGACCTGGAGCTCGGGCGGTGCGGCGTAGCGGGTCCGGCCCAGCCCCCAGGCGTGGGCGGCGGCGGTGCCGCCGTCGGCGAGCGGGACGGAGGCGCAGCCGGCGAGGTAGCGGTGGCCGGAGAGCAGGGTGTAGCGGGCGAGCGCGGCCCACATCCGGGTCATGACGGCGCCACCGCGGTGGTCGGGGTGCACACAGGAGCGGCCGGCCTCGATGAGGGAGGGGCGCAGCCCCGCCAGGGCGCCGAGGTCGAACTCGCCGTCGGAGTACAGCCGCGGGCTGCGGCCGGGCGGCAGCAGCCGGTAGGTGCCGACGACTTCGCCGGTGGCGGTGTGGGTGACGACGAGGTGGTCGGCGAGTTCGTCGACGGCGTCGATGTCGTGGCCGGCCAGCGGGGAGTGCAGGGTCGCGCCCATCTCCTCGGCGAAGACCTGGTGACGCAGCCGCTGTGCGGCGCGGATCTGCTCGCGGGTGCCGGCGATCTCCGCGGTGTAGCCGGGGTCGGCGGGGGCGGTTGCCGGTGTGAGGGCGGTTGCTGGTGCGGTTGCTGGTGCCGGTGCGGGGGCGGGTACGGATGCCGGTGCGGGGGCGGGAGTGGTGTGGGGGACGGCGGCGGACGCGGTCGATGCCATGCTCATGAGAGCCCTCCTGGGGAGTGGGGAGGCTGTGCGAGTCGACGGGGCGGTGAGACAGCGGGCCTGCGGGCCGCGCGGGGCAGCCGTTGCACTGCTCCGCAGTGGTGCGGGTGCCCCCTGGGGAGGGGGCGTTCACCCGATGACCTGGCCCTTCTCTACGCGGGAGACTGTTCCCGTGCCCGACGGCCGGGCGCGTGAAGCCCAGGGAGCGAACGGGTGAGGGTCCGCAGAACACTGGTCGCCGCCGCCCGGAGGGCGCACGCCCCCTACTGCCCTTCCGACTCCCCCAGCCGACGGGCGCTGACGGACGCCAACGGCCCTGGCCCCCTTGGACCGCGGCTGACCGACCGTTAGCGTGCCCCCGCACGGGACTGTTGTTACCACCGAGCCGTGGGGGCACACGTGAGCCGACCGTCACGACGCGCACTGTTGGGAACCGCCGGAGCGATCGGCGCCGGAGCGGCGCTCGGCGGGGCCGCCCCCGCCGGGACTTCCGCCCGGAGCCGGGAGCGGGCACCGGCGTACGACTCCGCACGGGCGTATGACACCGCACCGGCGCAGGCGGCGCTGGCCCGGCTGCTGCCCCGGCACGCCGATCAGTTCCAGCTGGTGCCGCTCGCCCCGGACGGCGGCGCCGACCGCTTCCGGGTGCAGGGCCGGGCGGGCCGGATCACGGTCTCCGGGACCACCCCCGCGGTGCTGCTGACCGGCGTGAACTGGTACCTCAAATACACCTGCCGGGCCCATCTGTCGTGGGCCGGCGACCAGACGGCGCTGCCGGACCGGCTGCCCGCCCCGGCCTCCCCGATGGAGCGGGCCACCTCTCTGCCGCACCGCTTCGCCCTCAACGACACCCACGACGGTTACACCGCCCCGTACGCGGACTGGCCGCACTGGGAGCGGATGATCGACGTGCTGGCGCTGCACGGGGTGAACGAGGTGCTGGTCACCCCGGGCTCCGAGGCCGTCTACCACCGGCTGCTGACCGACTTCGGCTACTCCGACACCGAGGCCCGCGGCTGGCTCCCGGCGCCTTCGCACCAGCCGTGGTGGCTGTTGCAGAACATGAGCGGCTACGACGGCCCGCTCAGCCGCCAACTGATCGACAAGAGAGCGGAGTTGGGCCGCAGGATCACCGACCGGCTGCGTGCGCTGGGCATGCGTCCCGTCCTGCCCGGCTACTTCGGCACCGTCCCGGACGGTTTCGCCGCCCGCAACCCCGGGGCGCGCACCGTGCCGCAGGGCACCTGGTCCGGCCTCAAGCGCCCCGACTGGCTCGATCCGCGCACCGACGTCTTCGCCGCGGCCGCCGCCTCCTTCTACCGCCACCAGCAGCAACTCCTGGGACCTGCGGACCACTTCAAGATGGACCTGCTGCACGAGGGCGGCGACCCCGGGGACGTCCCCGTACCGGACGCCGCCCGCGCCGTCGAGAAGGCGCTGCGCACCGCCCGCCCCGATGCCACCTGGGTGATCCTGGGCTGGCAGGAGAACCCCCGGCGCGATCTGCTGGACGCCGTCGACCACGACCGGATGCTGATCGTGGACGGCCTCAGCGACCTGGACACGGTCACCGACCGGGAGCGGGACTGGGGCGGGGTGCCGTACGCCTTCGGCTCCATCCCCAACTTCGGCGGCCGCACCACCATCGGCGCCAAGACCCACATCTGGGCCGAGCGCTTCACCGCCTGGCGCGACAAGCCGGGCAGCGAGCTCGCCGGGACCGCGTACATGCCGGAGGCCGCCGAGCGCGACCCGGCCGCCTTCGAGCTGTTCAGCGAGCTGGCCTGGCGGGAGCGCCCGGTGGACCGCACGGCCTGGTTCGACGGCTATGCCGACCTCCGCTACGGCGCCCGCGACGAGGGGGCCCGCGCCGCGTACGCCGCGCTGCGCACCAGCGCGTACGAGATCTCCAGCAAGGACGGCCGTCCGCACGACTCGGTCTTCGCCGCCCGGCCCAGCCTCGCCGCCCGCTCCGGCACGGTCTGGGCCACCCACACCCCGGCCTTCGACCCGGCGGGGTTCGACACCGCGTTCGCCGCGCTGCTGAGGGTCCGCCCGGCGCTGCGCGGCAGCGATGCCTACCGCCACGATCTGACGGATGCCGCCCGGCAGGCCCTCGCCAACCGGTCCTGGCAGCTGATCGGGCAGCTCCAGGAGGCCTACCGGCGCAAGGACCGGGCGACCTTCCGTGCGCTGTCCGGGCTGTGGCTGCGACTGATGCGGCTCAGCGACGAGGTCACCGGCGCGCACCGGCTGTTCCTGCTCGGGCCGTGGCTGGCGGATGCCAGGGCCATGGCGACCGGCCCCGAGGAGGAGGCGCGGCTGGAACACAGCGCCCGTGCGCTGATCACCACCTGGGCGGACCGGGCCACCGCCGACGGCGGCTCGCTCGCCAACTACGCCAACCGCGACTGGCACGGCCTGATCGGCGAGGTCCATCTGCCGCAGTGGCAGGCGTACTTGGACGAACTGTCGGATGCGCTGGCCGCGGACCGGCCGCCGAAGACCTTCGACTGGTACGCCCTGGAAGAGCCCTGGACCCGCGCCCGCACCGGCCATCCCCTGCGCCCGACCACCGACGCGTACCGCACCGCGCAGCGGGTCCACGACACCCTCGCCAAGGCCCCGTACCAGGGCACCATCACGGTCACCGCCGATCCGTCCGCCCTGCCGCCGGGCGGCCGGGCCACCGTCACCGCGGCGCTGCGCAACGTCAACGGGCTGCGGGCGACCGGCCGGGTGGACTTCGCGCTCACCGGCATCGACGCCACCGCGTCGGGCCCGGTGTCGCTGCCGTCGCTCCCGCCCGGCGGCACCGGCCGGGCCCGCTGGCAGGTCACCGCCCCCGCCGGCCCCCTCAACGCCCCCCTGCACCCGCTCCCCTACGACCTCAGCGCCGACTACGGCCCGAAGGGCGAGCCACGGGTCCGCGCGGCGCGGCACGGCACCCTGTTCGTGGCCGGGCCGCTGGACGACGAGCTCAGAACCGTCACCACCAATGCGGCGGTTTTCGGCCAGTTGGGCGACCGGCTGGCCGTCAACGGCGGCGGCGCGGACCTGTGGAAGGCCACCGCCGAGTTCGGCGCGGTCTACCGGCCGGGCGCGCTCACCGCCGGCGGCTCGGCCACCGTCGAGGTCACCTCCCAGGACCCGACCGGCCCCTGGGCCCGCGCCGGCCTCATCGTCCGCAACCGCCTCGCCCCGCCGTCCGCCCCGGGCACACCGGACGCCCTGGGCTTCCTCAACCTGTCCGTCACCCCCGCCAACGGCGTCGTGCTCTCCTACGACGCCAACGGCGACGGCACCCTGGACACCTACCGGCGGATCACCGGCATCACCGCGCCCGTCCTGCTCCGCCTGACCCGCGGGAAGGACGGCGCGGGCGGCGGTACGTACACCGGCTCCTGCTCCACCGACGACGGCGCGACCTGGCGCGAAATCGCCACCGTGACCGTCCCCGCAGCCGCCGCCCGGCAGGACGCCGGTCTGCACCAGTCCGCCGCCAACTCCGCGACCGGGGACCGCGGTACGGCGGAATTCCGCCGGTGGAACCCGGCCTGAGCGCCGCGTACGCTGACCGGCAACGGACCACGAGCGAGGGGATCACGGTATGAGTGCCGCAGCTGAGAAGGAGTGGCTCTACGCCCTCGACATCTCCGACGCCACCTGGCAGCGCGCCCCCGGCGACGCCGAGGAGGCCGTGGAGATCGCCTTCCTGGAGCGGGGCGCGGTGGCCATGCGCAACTCCACGGACCCCGATGTGGTACTGCGCTACACCGAGGCGGAGTGGCGGGCGTTCGTACTCGGCGCGCGGGACGGCGAGTTCGACCTACAGCGCTGAGCCGGCCGGACCGGCAGATCTGAGGCGCGTCCTCCCCGGTCTCCGTGGGAGACACCCCCTGGCGGCCACCGCGGTCGGCGCACCGCGGTGGCCGCAGCCGTGTGCGGGTCACCCGTCAGGGCGCCCGTCAGGGCCGGTGACCATCACAGGAATCACTCGTTTCACCGAACGTGAAGCAGCAGCAAGCGACACCCCAGCGTCCGGACCGCACCTCACCCGGCAGCCTCGAGGACATCGGTGACGTCATCGACGTCGAGCAGGCCGAGGCGGCGCTGGTCGAGCACTACCCCCGGCTGGTCCGGCTGGCCTATCTCGTCCTGCCGGCGGGCCAGGGCCGCAGCCGGCGGGTGCTTGCCGCCCACGGAGTGGTGCAGCGGACCCTGCCGCGGCAGCGCAGCTCCACCCGCGGCCTCGGACTGCCCGCCCAGCGCGCCGGCACGGACGCGGCGATCGACCCCGGCTATGCCTTCGTACGGCTGCGGGTCCTGCGCGCCGCCCTGGCCGCGGGACGCTCGCGCCGGTGGCTGCCGGTGCCGCCGCCCCCGCTCCCCCAGGTCTGGGGGCTACGGCTCTTCCCGCGTTCCGGGGGCGCCGACGAACTGGCGCTGGACCAGGCGTTGTCGGCGCTGTCCGGGCCGGGCCGGGCGGCGTTCGTGCTGCGCGATCTGGAGCGGCTGAGCGCGCCCGAGACCCGCCGGGTGCTGGAAGCCGCCGGGGTGGCGCATCCCCGTGAGGCGCTGGAGGAGGCGGAGCGGGCCGCGACACCGGCCGGCAGCCGGGACCGGTCGCTGCTGGAGTCGCCGGAGTTCGACCCGTGCGCCCTCCAGGCCCGGCCGACGGATCTGATCCGGCGGCGGCAGCACGGCCGGGCGGTGCTGACGGCCGGTGTGGCGGTGCTGGTGTGCGGGGCGCTGCTGGGGCTGCCGGGCGAAGGCTGGGGCCCGGACGGCGCCGCCGCCCCGCCGTACGCGCAGAACGCGGCGGCCGAGGCGGCCCTGGACCCCGGAAAGCTCGCGGTGACCTCCGCGACCGCCTGGAAGGACGCCGCACGGCAGGACTTCTCCGCCTGGCCCGCCCGCGGCGACCGGATCCACGACAAGGCGCTGCTGCGGCGGGCGCTGGCCGTGTGGGCCAGGCCCGGGGCCGGCGTACAGGTCTCGGCGACGCCCGGCACCCCGGCCGGCCCGGCGTCCGGCCCGGCCCAGCTGCTGTTCGCCGGCGTGGTGGACCATGTCGTGGTGGTGCTCCTCCACGACGGGCTGCGGGTGATCCGCTACGCGGAGGCGGCGGACGGCGAGGGGCAGAGCGACGGCACGGGCGCGGCGCTGGACTTCGCGCGCACGGACGGCGCGGCGGCCGCTTCGGCGAGCGCGCTGGTCGTGAGCCGTACACAGGGCAACATCCGGTATCTGACCGCCCCCTGGGTGAAGTCGGCGCGGCTGACCGATCTGGTCAAGCCGGACGCGGCGGACCGGCCGGTGACGATCGGGGCGAGCGGGATGACCACTGCGGTGCCCACTCCGCAGCCCGCGGAGAAGTGCACGACCTGGCCGGCCCTGCGGATGGGCGGCCATCTGCTCACCGATCTCGGTGAACTGACCCCGGCCCGGCTGACGTACGGCCCCCCACGCAAGCCGGGCGAGGTGGCCGCACCGCGGGCCAGGACGGCCTGGGCGCGCACGGCCTGCCAGCTGCCCGCGGCGCGCGGGCTGGGCGTCCGCGCCGTGAACGCCTGGGAGTTCGCCCACCAGCCGCTGCCCGGGGGCGCGGGCGACGCGGCCTGGCTGTGCACCCGCGCCGAGACCTGGCGCGGTGCGGGCAGCCGGACGATGGCACAGATCCAGACACCGGCACCGGACGGCCGGCCGTATGCGGCCGGCACGGTGGCGGCGCGCACCGAGGGCGGTACGGCCTGCGGCCCCCGGGCGCCGCGCGCCCTGGCCGGGGTGCTGTGGAAGGCCACCACCGGCCAGTGGTGGCTGCTGGCGGCGGGCAGCAGCCAGGTCACCTCGATCACCGCAACCGGCGGCGTGCACGGCCAGACCCCCGGCCGCCTGCTGTCCCTCCCGGCGAAGGCGGGCGACCGCGCGGAGCTGAAGGGACAACTGGCGAACGGCAAGGGGATCAAGGGGCTGGGCTGACCCTGCATCCCGGTAACCGCCGCTCCCTGCCCGCCGAACGCGGCCTCGTGAGCGTCCTCGTGCGCGGCCTCGTGCGCGGCCTCGTGCGCGGCCTCGTGAGCGGCCTCGTGCGCGTCCTCGTCCGTCCGTAGAGGCCCGGCCAACTCGTGCTCGATCTGTGATTTCACCTGCGATTCCATGGAGCGCCCCGGGTCGTTAGGCTGGTTCGCATGACCACCGGGACACGCCGCAGGATGGGCGTCGAGGAGCGGCGTGAGCAGCTGATCGCCGTCGCACTCGACCTCTTCAGCCACCGTTCCCCCGAGGACGTGTCGATCGACGAGGTCGCCGAGGCGGCCGGCATTTCCCGCCCGCTGGTCTACCACTACTTCCCCGGCAAGCAGCAGCTGTACGAGGCCGCGCTGCGGCGGGCCGCCGAGGAGCTCACGGCCCGGTTCGTGGAGCCGCACGAAGGCCCGCTCGGCGCCCGGCTGTTGCGGGTCATGGAACGCTTCTTCGACTTCGTCGAGGAACACGGCCCCGGCTTCTCGGCGCTGATGCGCGGCGGCCCGGCGATCGGTTCGACCCGCACCAGCGCCATGATCGACGGCGTCCGGCAGGCCGCCTACGTGCAGATCCTCGCCCATCTCGGCATCCCCGACCCCGCCCCCCGGCTGGAGTTGGTGGTCCGCTCCTGGATCTCGCTGGCCGAGACCACCGCGCTGCTGTGGCTGGACGGGCGGCCGATCCCGCGTAAGGAGCTGGAGCGGCAGCTGGTGCACGACTTCGCGGCGCTGGCGACGGTGAGCGCCGCGTACGACGAGCGGATGGCCCAGGTCGTCCGCCAGATCCTGGCCGACGACCCGAGGGACGGGATGTTCGCGGATCTGGCTTCTCGCGTGGGCCGCTTCGCTTAGTTTTTCCCACGTTTTTGGCTTTCCCGCCGTGGGGGTTTCTCGCCGTTTGTCGCCCGCTGCGCGGTGCGCCCGCCGTTGCGCCTGCGGCGGGCGTTGCCGCTGCGCGGGGCTGTCGGGGTGCGGTGACGGACCTCCGGGGCAGGGTGTCCGGACTGCTTCGCTTTACGTCCGGACACCCTGCCCCTCCGGCCCGTCCCCTCCCGTTGGGGGTGGAAAAACCTTGGTCGGGGTGCCGGTTGGTGGTCCGGTGCACCTTGTGTCGCGCACGAAAACCAGCGGCCGAGACGCTCGCCCGCCCCCCTCACCTTCACTCATCCACTCACGGGAGGGGACGGGCCGGAGGGGCCGGGGTGTGGGGCTTTGCTTCCGAAGGCTTCAAGAAAGAGCAAAGGCGGAGCGCAGCGGAGCGTAAAGCGAAGCAGTCCCACACACCGGCCCCGGAGGTCCGTCACCGCACCCACAGCCCCGCGCATCGGACCCCGCCCGCGCAGGCGCAACGGCGGGCGCACCGCGCAGCGGGCGACAAACGGTGAGCAACAACCACGGTCGGCAAAGCCAAAAACGTCGGAAGAAGACAGAATCGCCCCATGAACGAGATCACCTTCCGGCTCGCCTCCGAGGGCGACGATCTGCCGGCCCTGGTTGCGCTGTACGACAGCGCAGCCCGTTGGATGCAGGAGAACGGCATCGACCAGTGGAAGCCCGGCGGAAAGGACGAGGAGCACTTCCGGCTGCGGGTCAAAGAGGGCGAAGTGTGGTTCGCGGAGGCCGGCGGGCGGACAGTGGGTGCCTTCGAACTGTGGTGGCGGGACGAGCCCGCGTGGGGGCCGCAGCCGCCGGAGGCGGGCTATGTACACCGGTTGATGGTGGACCGCGAAGGGGCGCCGGCCGGGGCCGGGCGGGCGATGCTGACGCACGCCGAGCGGCGGATAACCGCGGCAGGGCGGACGTGGTCCCGGCTGGACTGCGTCTCCTCCAATCCGCGGCTGCGGACGTACTACGAGGGTGCCGGTTACACCTTCGTCGGTGAGCAGCGTGCCAAGAAGGGCGACGGCGGCAATCCGTACGCCGTCACCCTCCTCGAAAAGCGGCTGGCCCTCTGACGTCGGACTCGCCGAACGGATGAGTCGCTCGTCCCGGGTCGCCGTCGTCACGATCGAGAACGGCGAGCGGGGCGAAGGTGTCGCGGTGGAAGCCCGTGCGGCTGCCGGTACGCGCTGCGCCGGTCCGGAGCAGCGCGTGCCGGCAGCGTCCATGGTCTTCTTGCCGGTGCACTCCCCGGCACTGACCTGGCTGGCGTGCGTGCAGGTGCTCGTTTTGGCGAGCAGCTTCTGCGTCTTGTCCGCCACGCCGTTGGTGCCCAGGTCGGGGTGGAGCGTGACGCGGCCGTCGTCCCAGGTCACGAGCAGATCGTCACGCTGCTGGTTGGCCGAGTAGCGGCCGGCGGTGATCTGCTGGGCGTGCGGCCAAGCGGTGTTCTTGGCCTTGGCGAGCTGCTTCTCCCCGTGGAAGCCCTTGGCGGCGAGGGGCGTGCAGCGGACCCCCGTGACGGGTGCCGTCCCCCGCCCCCGCTCAGCCTCGACGGTAGACCGCGACAGTCCGGGCCGGGACGCTGAAGGTGCCCGACGGCCGTGCGTAGGACGCGGTGGCAGTGGTCCGGTCGGCGCCGTGCGCCTGGACGGGGTGCAGGGCGTAGCGCTCGCCCGCGAGGTCGCGGACGGTCTGGTCCTGGCGGTGCGGGGTGGCGTTGAGGACGACCACGAGGTTCCCGAGGCGCATGGTGAGCACGCCCGGTGTCTCGGCCTTCCCCGACAGGGGGAACGAGAGCGCCTTTTGTACCGCGGCCGCGGTGGCCAGGCCGAAGGCCGGTTCGGTGGCGTGGATGCGGAGCAGATCGCGGTAGGCGGCGGAGGTGTCGCTGATCGCGGCGCAGCCGGGGCGGAGGGCGGGGTCGGCCAGCAGGGGCTTGGCGTAGGGCCACTTGTCCTTGTTGTCGGCGGCCGGGGGCAGTCCGCGGCCGAAGCCGTTGCCGTCGGCGCAGTTCCAGTGGAGGGCGTTGAACCAGTCGCCGCTGTCGAAGGAGTTGCGGTCCAGGGACTTGGACCGGAGGAGGTCGGAGCCGGCCTGGGAGAGTGCCGGGCCCTGCGAGAGGGCGGCGGTGGCGAGGGCGAGCACCTGCATGCGGGAGCGGTCGGCGGCGCCGGTGCGCTGGGGGAGTTTGTAGGCGAGGGCGTCGTAGAGCGTCTCGTTGTCGTGGGCGTCGGCGTAGGCGAGGGCGTCACCGGGAGCGGCGGCGTAGCCGGCCGGGGCGCCGTTGTAGTCGAGCTGGGAGCCCTTGACGCGGCGGCCGGTGGTGTCGGTGAAGGTGTAGTCGGCGAGGTTGCCGGTGAGGCCGACCTTGATGAGGTCCTGGTAGTGGAGGAGCCGGGCGCGCTGTTCGGCGCGGCTCCCGTTTCCGGTGGAGGAGTTGGGGTCGGTGTACAGGCCCGAGGCGAAGCCCTGGATGCCGGGGTCGCCGTCGAAGGGGCTGCCGCCGCGTACCGCGTCACGGGCCCGGTCGCTGAAGGTCGCGATGCCGGTCCCGGCCATGTTCTTCTGGGTGGCCTGGACGAAGCGGGCATCGTTCGCGGCCTCGCCGAAGTCCCAGCCCTCGCCGTAGAGGACGATGGATTTCCCGTCCACGCCGTCCTTCCGCGGGGTCAGCGCGTCCAACGCCTTGCGGACGGCGAGGATGTTGGCCTTGGGGTGGTGGCCCATGAGGTCGAAGCGGAAGCCGTCGACCTTGTACTCCTTGGCCCAGGTGACGACGGAGTCGACGACGAGCTTGCCCATCATCGTGTGTTCGGGTGCGGTGCCCGAGCAGCAGGTGGAGGTGGCGACGCTGCCGTCGTCGAGGAGGCGCTGGTAGTAGCCGGGGACGATGCGGTCCAGGACGGAGTGCGGGTCCTGGCCGCTCGCGGCGGTGTGGTTGTAGACGACGTCCATGACGGTGCGCAGTCCGGCACCGTTGAGGCCCTGGACCATGCGGCGGAACTCGACGGTGCGGGCCGGGCCCTCGGGGTCGGAGGCGTAGGCCCCTTCCGGGACCGTGTAGTGGAGCGGGTCGTAGCCCCAGTTGTAGGCGTCGTGGGCGGCCGACTTGCCGACACAGTCCTGCTGGCTGTCGGAGTCGGGGGCGTACGAGGCCAGGTCGCAGCCGGGACGTTCCTGGTCGGCGCGTCGTTCGGGCGTGGTGGCGAAGTCGAAGGCGGGCAGCAGATGGACGTACGAGGTACCGGACCGGGCGAGGGAGGCCAGGTGCCGCATTCCGTCCGAGCGCCGGTCGGTGAGGGCGAGGTACTGCCCCGGGTGGCGGGAGGTGCGGTCCTCGACGGAGAAGTCGCGGATCTGCAACTCCTGGATGCGCGCGCGGCGCAGCGGCACCGCGGCGGGCTTCGTCAGCTGTGACCAGCCGGCCGGAGCGAGCTCCGGGTCGTCGAGGTCGGTGACCAGGCTGCGTGCCGAGCCCGCGGTCAGGGCGGTGGAGTAGGGGTCGGTGACCTTGTTGGTGACGGTCTTGCCGACGGTGGGCACCCAGACGGTGACCAGGTAGCGGTACGGCTTTCCGGCCCAGTCACGGGTGCCCTGGACGCGCCAGATACCGGTGGCGTCCTCGCGTCGCATCGGGACCGTACGGCCGTCGAGTTCGAGGGCGACGGTGCGGGCGGTGGGCGCCCAGACGGAGAGAGTGGGGCGGCCGTGGTGGAAGACAGGGCCGAGTGCGGCGTGCCGGGCGCGGGCGCCGTAGAGGTCGTCCAGGACGCCGGGTATCTGGACGCCGGTGAGGGCGCGCTGCCCGTCGGCCCTGCGCTGGGTGGCGAGGAGCTTGTCGCGCAGCGCGGTGCGGGCCAGGCCGCGGTCGCGGGGGTCGACGGTGAAGGCCGGGTAGCCCGTCAGATGCGGATGGGCGAGGCGTTCGGACGGGCTCAGGGTGCCGGGCGTGAGCCGGATGCGCTTGCCGTGCGTCCCGAACTCCAGCTGGGCGGCGGTGCGTTCGGCGCCCTTCCAGATGACGGTGTCCCGGTCGATCCACTGGGCGCGGGCGTCGGCCGGGGTGGGCGCCGGGGCGGCGGTCGCGGAGGTTGCGGCGGGAAGTGCGGCGGCGCACAGGACCATGGCCACGGCGGCGACGGTACGGCGGAGTGGGCCGTTGCGGAGGGGGCCGTTCACGAAGAGGCTCCTTCGGAGGTCGTACGAGTGGTGGGGAGGGTGAGGGGGGGTACGAGGCGTGCAGACGGGCACGCCCCGGATGTCGCGAGGCGGCCGGGGTGGCGTCCGGCCGGGACCGGCTCAGGCGCAGCCCGTGCGCGCCCCCGTGTGCAGGGCCAGTGCGGTGTCCGGGCCCAGCGTCGCGGTGAAGCGGCCCGAGCCGTCCACCGTCACCGGCCGGCCGCTCTGCACGTCGCAGTAGCCGCCGGCCGGCAGCGAGGTCTGGAAGGTGCGGCTGAGCGCGGTGGTCTCATGGTTGATCACCACGAAGCCGTTGCTGCCGCGGCCGAAGGCGATGGCGTCGGCGCCGTTGTCCCACCAGTGGGTGACGGCTCCGCCGCGCACGGCGTTGCGGAAGGCGACCATGCTCGCGGTCTCGGGCCACTTGTGCTGGCACTTCCAGCCCTCCTGCCAGCAGGCGTTCACCTTCCCCCCGTTGGGCGGCCCGGCGTCGCGGTCGGTGAATTCGTAGCCGGAGTGGACATCCGGTGAGCCGTAGGGCCAGGCCAGCATGAAGACGTGGGCGAGGGTGTAGCCGGCGCCGTCCTTGTAGGTGAGGGTGTCGCCGCCGCGCTCGGTGTCGTGGTTGTCGACGAAGACGGCGGCCTCGGCGGTCGGCAGATAGCCCCCGCCCTCGCCGTAGTTCTTCAGATAGGCGAGGTTCTCGTCCTTGAACACCCGCTTGAGGTCACGGGCATAGCGGAATTCCTGGACGTCACCGGTGCCCTGGTACTCGTCAGGGGAGACGGCCTCGCCCGCGCCGTAAATGGCTTCCTGCTTCCAGTAGGCCTGCGGATCGCTCAGCCGGCTCTTGATGTCGGCGAGGTCGTCGGCCGGAATGTGCTTGGCGGCGTCGATGCGGAAGCCGTCGACGCCCAGGGACAGCAGATCGTTGAGGTAGGCGGCGATCCGGCCACGGACGTACGGCTCGCCCGTGTCGAGGTCGGCCAGGCCGACGAGTTCGCAGTGCTGCACGTTCCAGCGGTCGGCGTAGTTGCCGACCTGGGCCGTGCAGTCGTCGAAGTCGAAGACCGAGTAGGTGCCCGGGTAGTCGTACTTGGTGTACGAGGAGCCGCCCGTACCCGTGCCGGATCCGGACGTCATGTGGTTGATGACGGCGTCGGCGACGACCTTCACCCCCGCGCCGTGACAGGCGGCGACCATGTCCGCAAAGGCCGTACGGTCGCCGAGCCGCCCGGCGATCTTGTAGCTGACCGGTTGGTACGAGGTCCACCACTGCCCGCCCTGGACGTGCTCCTGGGGTGGCGACACCTGGACGTAGCCGTATCCGGCGGGCCCCAGGGTCGTGCGGCACTCCGCGGCGACCGACTCGTAGCGCCACTCGAAGAGGACCGCGGTGACGTCCTTGGCGCCGGGGGGTGCCGCCTGGGCCTGCTGGGGCTGTTGCGGCATCACGAAGGCCGCCGCACCCGCCACGAGGGCGAGGGCGGCAGCCGCGGGTCTGCGCGCGGCGTTTTTGATCCGGTGGAGCATGGTTCCTCCTGAGGGGGTGGAGTGACCTTGCTCGGCAACGCGCCGTGCCCGGAAGGCCGTTGAACGGCGTCGGTGGGGGCGACGACGCCGGTGTTGCTGACGGTTCTAGCTGCCGGAATCGGTTGTTGCAAGACCTTACGCAAGACATTGCAAGGGTGTTACGTTCCCTGGCAGCCGGTCCGGCCGACCGGAGGCCCGCCCTGCGGGTCCACGCGCCCGGACGGTCGGACCGGCGTCGGCTGACGGCTCCCCTCGCAGGCAGTTCCTCGGCATACGCCTGGCAGGTGATTCCTCGGCATACGCCTGGCAGGTGAGGGGCCAACCCCCGCCGCTGCGGGCGAAGACGGCGCGGGGGGCGTCCAACCAGGGACCTCGCGCGCGGGTGACGGCGGGCCAGGGGCCTCGGCGTGCGTCCGCGGGGGCAGGCAGAAAAAGGGGGCAAGCGGGGAGCAGGCAGGATCCCGATGCCGGGATCCTGCAATGGGGTCTCCTCAGCTGCCGTCGGCGGCGCGGCGCCGGCTCTTCCGCCACGCGCCGAGGCAGAAGGCGACGGCGCCCGCGACAAGGGTGCCGACGATCGGCAGAACCAGGTCACTGGTGTCCTGGCCGGTGGTCGCGGTGTTATCCGTCGCCCCACCGTGGGTCGCGAAGGAGGTCCGCTCGGGCGTGGCGCCCGAGGCCGTCGTGCCCTTGGCGTTCGCGCCCGAAGTGCCGGACGTGCCAGAGGTTCCGGACGTGGTCGAACTGCCGGACGTGCCAGAGGTTCCGGACGTGGCCGAGGTGCCGGACGTGGTCGAGTCGGCGGCCTTCCCCGGCCCCGTGATCTCGAACGACCCCACGACTTTCTTCTGCCCGGCGTTCAGCCTGCACCGCACGTCGGCCGCGCCCAGAACGCCGCCGCCCGCCTTCTTTCCGACGACGTGCAGGGCGATGTCGCCGGCGGTGATCCGCGCAGTGCCCGGACGGCTGAAAGTGAGAGCGGGCGCGGCGCCGGTCGCCGCGACGGTAAAGGAACCGGATGCCGGGATGCGGGTCTTGGTGATGCCGAGGGGAACCCTGATGCGCCTGTCACCTTGTGGCGCGGAGACGCCGATCTCCGCGGCCACCGTGCCCTCGACGGTCTTCACACCGATCATGCGGACCTTTGCCGTGAGGCCCGCGTCCACTGTCGTCCGCGCACCGATGGCGAATTTCCGGCTGGCTTCGCGGACCGCGACCGACTCCGGGATATCCGTGTCGATCTTCACCGTGAGAGGCTGGTTTTTGATCACCGGGACTTTGCAGGTGTATTTCAGTGTGCGAGAAGCCGGTTGTGCGGCCGCGGTTCCGGCTCCGGAAACTCCCACGATTCCGACGGCAGTCCCTAATGCCGTCACCACCCCAAGGGCGATCCTCACCCTTGGCCTTCCCATCCTGCGCCTGGCAGCCATGTGGTACCCCCGTGAGTTGTTCCGCCGTGTGCCCCATCGGTACGCGACTGGCGGGTGTTACCGGAATCAAGACGCCCTCCCGGTCCCGGACGGTTCCCGGTATGTTCCGGTTCCGCCCTGCCCGCCGAACCCGATCGGCGAGAGGCGTGGTGCGGCTGGGAAACCTGGGTCAGGTGGTCTTGGAGCCGAGCGTGGCGGAATTGGTAGACCGCGCCGGCCTGGCGCAACACACCTCGCCGGTGAGCGTCGTCCAGGAATGCGATCACTGCCCAGGGCAGCCGGCCTGTCAGCGGCAACCACATACGCGCCAGGGCCACCCACTGGCCCCATGCGGTGAAACTCAGCCCGTATCCGAGCCCGGCCCCGAACGCCGCCTCGATCCCGAACACGAGCCCGGCCAGGAGCCCGCGGACCGGCCCGGGCATGAGCCCGCCCACCGGGCCGGGCACGAGCCCGAAGCCGAGCCCGGCCGGGAGCCCGATCACGAGCATCCACACGAGCATGTGGAAGACCACGTTCTTGCGGTTCGTGCTCAACAATTCCGAGGCGCTGACCGCAGATCTGATCTCGACGGGAGCTTCCAGCCAGGCCATGATCCCGAGCACGAGCCCGGCCCCGAGCCCGAGTTCGAGCGGGAACAGGATGGCGCCCACGAGCCCGCCGTCGAGTCCGTCGTCGAACCCCAGCGGCGCGACCACGCACCTGTCCACGAGCACCAGCGCAAGCGCGACCAGGACCCCGAAGCCGAGCCCCAGCAGGGACCTGGGGACGAACCTGGCACGGGTCTGCCTGGTCCCGCCGAAGAGCTGTATGCGTACGCGCGAGGGCTCACGTGGCGCGCCCCCGGACACGAAGCCGTACACGAACCCGAAGACCAGCCCGGCGAGGAGCCCGTGCAGGAGCCCGACGATGAGCCCCCGACCGAGCGCGAACCCGAGCCCGTGCTCGGTCGCGACCAGGTCCACGGGCACGTTCCCGATCCCGGCCGTCACCCCGAAGGCCAGTGCGGCCAGGAACCCGACCACGAGCATGCGCGACGAAAGGCGCATGGTGGTGCCCAGTTCCCACCAGGCGAGGTCGCGGGTGTCGAGCTCGTGCAGGTGCGCGGCGAGGTAGCCGAGCCAGCGCTGGACGCGTTCGGGGTGCCGGCGACGGCGACGGCTGGTGCCGCGGCCGGTCGGCGTGGGGTCGTAGACGGCCGGGATGAAGGCGGCCAGGAGATGGTCCTGGAGGGCTTCCGGGGAGGGGAACTTCTTGACGTCCAGAAGATCTGAGGGCCGGTGCCCGGGAGTGCCTCTGTAGACAGTGCGGGCCAGGGCGACCATCAGCGGGGTCGCGAGCACCTCGGCGACGTTCGCCGCGCCCGGACCGTCCGGCTCGTTGCGCAGCCGGGCCAGGACCGGTTCCCACGCGGTAGTGTCCTCGCCGCCGTCTCTGACCGGCCGGCTGCCCCGGTGCAGGTATTCGGCGTAGTCGTCCACGGTGAGATCCGCCAGCTCGATGACGGCGGCTCCGGTGAGCACACCGTTGTCCTCCACCGCCCGGCTGTACTCCGCGGGGCGGCTGGTGAGCAGCAGCGGCATGGTGGTGCGGTTGAGCGCGCGGAGCGCCGCACCGTGCAGGCCGCTTGCGATCTCGTCGAAACCGTCGAGAACAGGAAGGATCTGGTCCTCGTCGAGCAGGAGGCCGGCCAGGTTCCCTCCGTGCCCGGCGGGAGCTTCCAGGAAGGGGTAGTCGCGCACCAATTGGCTGCACAGCCAGTCGTCCAGTGAGGTGGTGACCGGATCCCATGACCCCAGTCCGAAGATCACCGGCACCCGGTCGCCGGCGGCGCGGGCCCGCAGCCGGTCGAGGACGAAACGCAGCGTCAGGACCGTCTTGCCCGACCCGGCCTCCCCCAGCACCACCAGCCGACGGGACGGAACGGACTCGTACACCTCCACGATCCGGTCGAGAGGGCCGTCCAGCGGGAGCGGCTTTGAGACCGTCCCGAACGGAGCCCGGCGGATATTGGCCCAGTGATCGAACACATTGCGCCCGGTGCACCCGAAGCGCACGGCGAGCGGGAACGGGTCCCCCACCTGCTGCCACTGCCCCTCGCGACGCCATTGCTCGTACACATCCCGGGCGAGTTTCCCGGCCGACTCCTGCACCTCCGGCGCGTCGTCAGGCTCCGGCGTTTCCGGTGGCCGCGGAGGCGACAGCAGCGGGAGCCGCGTGAGTCGGCCGGCATCGGCCGGCAGGCCGATCAGATCGCTGAGTGCGCCGATCCGGTCCGGAGCGAGGCGGTACCAGCGCTTCACCTGGCTCGCCGCGAACCTGCCGAGCCCGTCGAAGCGGTGATGCTCGCTGACCACCCCGATCACATACCCGCCGCTCCACACCGCCGCCCCCGACATCCCCTCCCAAGGGGAACGGCCCGGCTCGGGGTCGTACTCGGGAGGCTCCACGGAGATCTCCAGGCTGCCCGCGCGCAGGTACGACAACGGTGTGGTCGTGCCGCGTGCGTGGTGAGAATCCCGGTACCACGGGGGATCGTCACGGTCCGTCGACGCCGTATCGGGACGCAGCCGGAACCTCGGAAAACCCAGCGCTTCGCACTCCACGGGCTGCGTGATCGCGGCGAACCGCACCGGCGGGACCCCGGCACCGCCCGGTCCGCCCGCGCTCGCGTCGCCCGCGCTCGCGTCCCACGCGATCTCCAGCACCGCGATATCCATCGCCTCGTCCGCCCAGACCGGCTCGGCGGGCAACTCCGTCGTGCCACCGTCCTCGGTGAAGAAGCGCAGCCGTACCGAGACCGCCTCACTCACCACATGCGCGGCGGTGAGCACCGTGTGCCCACTCACCTGGTAGCCCGACCCGCGCCGCCCCGGGCCCGCCCGCCGTGTGGTGAGGACCTGGACCACTCGCCCCGCGTCGAGCCCGTCCGGCTCGGCCGCCCTGCTGCCCACGGGGTTCATTGCTCGTTATCGCCGGTGATTCCGGAGACGTAGGCCCGGTTGCCCGACCGTGTGAGGGTCGGTTGCAGGGCCAGGGTGATGCGCTGGGTCGCGGTGGCTCCCACCGTCGCGTCCGCACCGGACTCCACCACCCAGAACCGTACCTTCGCCCCGGCGTGCCCGGTTCGCTCCAGAGCGACCGACACTTCCAGCTCGATCGTCCCCAACTCGAAGCGCAGCGCCGCACCTTCCGCCGCGACGACGGCCTGCTCCAACTCCTCCCGCAGATCCCTGATCACACTGGCCAGCTCGATCACTCCACGCCCCTTCACCCCGAGCCCACCGCCCGTAACCGGCCGGTCACCGAGGACTGTAGTCCCGCGATCCGGGCACCGGCCGCCTATCACCACGAAACCCCTCGGAATCCGGCCTCCAGAGGTCCGGTCCGACTCGGACCAGCACCTTGCCGACCGGTCCCGGCCGACGACTGCAATGGCTGGCAACCGAGGGCCACCGGACCCAGATGACCCCGGCGCTCGGGCGTCCGCCGGTCGCGTGGGACGTCGGCCGCTACGTCTCGGTCGTCCGCGCGGGGTTCGCCGCCGGGTACGCCGACGAACCCGGTGCGTGGCAGTTGCCGGGCAGCGCGGTGGCGCCCGTGGCTCACACCTACCGGTCCTGGCAGCAGTTCGCCGAGGACTTCGTGGCCGGGCGGGAGCTGTGGATGCGCACGGCGGGCGGCGAATGGTCCGGCTCGCAGGAGGACGCTGTCAGCGCGGTGCGAGGCCTGCTGGATCCCACGAACGGCGAAAGCCCCTGGCAGCAGGTGCCGTGGGAGGCCATCTACCAGGTCGACCAGCGGATCGGCGGACGCTGACGGAGGGGCCCGCTCTCACTGTCGCACCGACCCCGTGGACCCCCGCACCACCAACTCCGGCTGGAAGACGAACTCCGTGCGCTGCGGCGGAGTCTGCCGGCCCTGGGCGCGTTCGTGGATCTCCTCGATGAGCGCCCCCACCGCCGCCGTCGCCATCGCCTGCACCGGTTGCCGCACCGTGGTCAGCGGCGGGTCGGTGAAGGCGATCAGCTGGGAGTCGTCGAAGCCGACGACCGAGAGGTCACCCGGGACGTCCAGGCCGCGCTGGCGGGCCGCGCGGACGACGCCGAGTGCCATCAGGTCGCTGCCGCAGACGATGCCGGTGCAGCCGTCGTCGAGCAGTGTGGCGGCTGCGGCATGGCCGCCTTCCACGCTGAACAGCGTGTGCCGGGTGCGCCGTTCGGCCTGCCCCCTCGACAGGCCGAACGACTCCCCCAGCGCCGCCGCGAAGCCCTCGGCCTTGCGGCGGGAGGGCACATAGCGGGCCGGGCCCACGGCGAGCCCGATCCGTTCGTGCCCCAGCTCGGCCAGGTGGCGCACCGCCATCCGGGCCGCCGCGCCGTCGTCGGGTGAGACGAACGGCGCGTCGATCTGCGGGTTGTAGCCGTTGATGAGGACGAAGGGGACGCCGCGCGAAGCCAGGCGGGCGTAGCGGGACGGGTCGGCGCGGGTGTCGGCGTGCAGGCCGGAGAGGAAGACGATGCCGGTGACGCCGCGCTCCTCCAGCTGTTCGACGAGTTCGTCCTCGGTGGCGCCGCCCGGCATCTGGGTGCAGAGCACGGGGGTGTAACCGTGGCCCGCCAGTGACTGCTCGATGATCTGGGCGAAGGCGGGGAAGATCGGGTTGGTCAGCTCGGGGATGACCAGGCCGACCAGCCCGGCGCTGCGCCGCCGCAGCCGTACCGGGCGCTCGTAGCCGAGGACGTCGAGCGCGGCGAGCACCCGCTGCCGGGTGCTCGCCGCCACGCCCGCCTTGCCGTTCAGGACCCGGCTGACGGTCGCCTCGCTGACCAGCGCCTGGGCGGCGATGTCGGACAGCCGGGGGGTGGCCGGGGTACCGCCGGGATCGGTCAGGGTCACTCCTCCCACCAGACGGCGGTATCGGCGGGAAGGGTGAAGTCCCCCGCGCAGGTGTCCAGTTGGCGGGAGGCGAGCAGCAGCCGGCCGGGAGTGGGCAGGCGGGCCGGGGCCTCGGTCGTGTTGACCGTGCAGACCAGGCCGCCGGGGCGGCGGAAGGCCAGGACGCCGTCGGGTGCGTCCAGCCACTCGACCGCGTCGCCCGCGCCGAGGCCGGGGTGGGTGCGCCGCAGGGACAGCGCGGTGCGGTAGAGCTCCAGGGTGGAGGCGGGGTCGCCGGTCTGGGCCTCGACGGTGAGCGGTGCCCAGTCGTCGGGCTGGGGCAGCCAGCTGCCGCCGTCGCCGAAGCCGTACGGGGGTGCGTCGCCGCTCCACGGGAGCGGGACCCGGCAGCCGTCGCGCAGGCCCTCCTGGCCGGCGTCCCGGAAGAAGGAGGGGTCCTGGCGGACCTCGTCGGGCAGGTCGGTGACCTCGGGCAGGCCCAGCTCCTCGCCCTGGTAGACGTAGGCCGAGCCGGGCAGCGCCAGCATCAGGAGGGTGGCGGCGCGGGCGCGGTCCGGGCCGCCGCCGAGGCGGGTGCGGTGGCGTACGACGTCGTGGTTGGACAGCACCCAGGTGGTGGGCGCCGACACCGGGCGCATGGCGTCGAGGGAGGAGTCGACCGCCTCGCGGAGGGCGGCCGCGTCCCACCCCGTGCTCAGGTAATGGAAGTTGAAGGCCTGGTGGAGTTCGTCGGGGCGCAGGTAGAGGGCGGTGCGGTCGGCGCTGGGGGTCCAGGCCTCGGCGACCGCGATCCGGTCCCCGTCGTACTCGTCCAGGACGGTGCGCCAGGAGCGGTAGATGTCGTGGACGCCGTCCTGGTCGAAGAACGGCAGGATCTGGTTGCCGAGCAGTTTCAGCTGCTCGCCCCGGCCCATGTCGGGCAGGCCGGGCGCCTTGACCAGACCGTGGGCCACATCGACCCGGAAGCCGTCGACGCCCAGGTCCAGCCAGAAGCGCAGGATCGAGCGGAACTCGTCCTGGACGGCGGGGTGGTCCCAGTTGAAGTCGGGCTGTTCGGGGGCGAAGAGGTGGAGGTACCACTCGCCGTCGGGGACCCGGGTCCAGGCGGGGCCGCCGAAGAGGGACTCCCAGTCGTTGGGCGGCTCCTCACCGTTCTGGCCCCGGCCCTTGCGGAAGTGGAAGCGCTCGCGCAGTACCGAACCCGGGCCCTCGGCGAGTGCGCGGCGGAACCATTCGTGCTGATCGGAGCAGTGGTTGGGGACGAGGTCGACGATGATCCGCAGGTCCAGCCGGTGCGCCTCGCGGATGACGGCCTCGGCGTCGTCCAGGGTGCCGAACATCGGGTCGATGGTCCGGTAGTCGGCGACGTCGTACCCGGCGTCGGCCTGCGGCGAGGCGTAGAAGGGGCTGAGCCAGACGGCGTCCACGCCCAGGTCGCGCAGGTACGGCAGCCGGCTGCGGATGCCTGCCAGGTCCCCCATGCCGTCGCCGTTGCCGTCGGCGAAGCTGCGCGGATAGACCTGGTAGATCACCGCGTCGCGCCACCAGTCGGTGGCAGGAGTGCTGTGGTGCTGTGAAGTCATCTCAACCCTTGGTGGTGCCGGCGGTCAGTCCGGCTACGAGGTGTCGCTGGGCGAAGGCGAAGACGAGCGCGGCCGGCACGGCGATGATCACGGCGGCGGCGGTCATCGAACCCCAGTCGTTGGTGTACTGGTTGACGAAGGTCTGCAGGCCGCCCGCGAGCGTCAGGTTCTCCTCGCCGGTCATGAAGGCGGAGGCGTAGGCGACCTCGGCCCAGGCGGTGACGAAGGTGTAGAAGCCGGTGACGGCCAGCCCCGGTCTGGCGAGCGGCAGGACCAGCCGCCAGAAGGTGCCGAAGGGGTTGAGGCCGTCGACCCGCCCCGATTCGTCGATCTCCACCGGGATGGTGTCGAAGTAGCCCTTCATCATCCAGGCGCAGAACGGGACGGCGATGGTCAGATACGTGATGACCAGGCCCGCGGGCTGGTTGAGCAGGCCGAGGCTCGCCAGCAGGTTGTACAGCGGCACGATCAGCACCGCGACCGGGAACATCTGGGTGATCAGCAGCAGCCACATCAGCGGGCGCATACCGGGGAAGCGGAAGCGGCTGACGGCGTAGCCGGTGGTGGCGGCGATGAACACACCGAGGACGGTGGTCAGTCCGACGACGATCACGGAGTTCTTGAACCAGGTCAGGAACTCGGTGTCGGCCAGGACATGGGTGTAGTTGGCGAGGGTGAAGTGGGTGACGATGCTGGTGGAGAAGGCGTCGTTCTTGGGTTTGAAGGACGTCACCAGCAGCCACAGGGGCGGGAAGACGGCGACGACCGCGGCGACGGCGAGGGCCGCGTGCAGGCCCAGGGACGCCGGGCGGGACCGCTCGTTGCGTTTACGGGGCGTGCTCGTACGGGACGTGCTCGTGCCCGTCGTGCTCGTCTCCGCTGTTCCCGTTATGCGGGTCGTGCTAGTGGGGTTCGTGCTCGTGGGGGTCATGGTCACCACACCTCTCCCTGCTTGCGCAGCGCCCGGCGGTAGACGACCGCGACGACCGAGAGCAGGACCAGGATCAGTACGCCCCACGCCGCGGACTCGGAGAAGTTGCGGGGGCTGTCGATGAAGGAGAGCCGGTAGGCGTAGGTCACCAGGATCTCGGTGGCGTCGCCGGGGCCGCCCCGGGTCAGCAGGAAGATCACCGGGAACATGTTGAAGGTCCAGATGGTGGAGAGCAGGATCACCGTGCTGCTGACCGCGCGCAGTCCGGGCACGGTGATGTTGCGGAACCGCTGCCAGGGCCCCGCGCCGTCCATCTCGGCGGCCTCGTACAGCTCGCCGGGTATGGACTGAAGGCCGCCGAGCAGCGCGACCAGCATGAAGGGCACACCCAGCCAGACGTTGACGGCGATGACCGAGAGCTTGGCCCAGGTCGGGTCGTTGAGCCACGGGACCGCGTCGATACCGCCGCCGGCCAGCAGCTTGTTGAGGATGCCGCTCTTCTCGTTGTAGAGCATCCGCCAGGTGAAGACCGAGATGAAGGCAGGGATGGCCCACGGCAGGATCAGGGCTAGGCGGTAGAAGGTGCGGCCGCGCAGCGTGCGGTTGAGCATGTTCGCCAGGGCGAGGCCGATGAGGAAGGTCAGCGAGACACAGCCGACGGTCCACAGGACGGTCCAGCCGAGGCGGTCCCAGAAGACGCTGTCGGAGAGCACGGCCCGGTAGTTGTCCAGGCCGGTGAACTTGTAGGTGGCGGGGAGGTGGTTGACGCCGATGTTGCGCTCGACGTTCGCCTCATTGGCGTCGGTGAGGGAGAGGAAGACGCCGCGCACCAGCGGATAGCCGATGATCACCCCGATGACCAGTACCACCGGGGCGACCATCGTCCATGCGTACCAGTGGGTGCCCAGCGCCCGGCGCACCCGTACAGCAAAGGTCACTTGTAGTCCTTGAGCAGCTTCCGGTAGGCGTCGCCGGTCGCCTTGGCGGCCTGCTCGGGCGTGGCGGAGCCGGTGAGCACCTTGTTCATCTGCACCTTGATCGGCTCGAAGAGGGAGTTGCCCTCGGCGATCCAGGGGCGCTGCACGGCCCCGTCGACGGCGGGCTTGAAGAACTTGACCATCTCGTTGTTCTTGACGGCCGGCACCTCGTACACGGACTTGCGGGTGGGCAGCAGGCTGAGCTTCTCGTTGGTCTGCTGCTGGACCTTGGCCGAGCTCATGTACTTCACGAAGGCATAGGAGGCCTGCAAGTTCTTGCTGCCGGCGTAGACGGAGAGGTTCCAGCCGCCCTGCGGGGAGCCCTGGGCGGTGCTGCCGCCGGGTACGGGGGCGACGCCGAGGTTCTTCTTGTCCTTGAAGGACTTGCCGGCGCGGGCGCCCTCGATGTCCCAGGGGCCGTCGACGGCCATCGCGACCGTGCCGTCCTTGAGGGCCCTGAGCTGGTTCTCCTGGCCGTCGGTGGCGTCGGTGACCGCGGCCTTGGAGTCGACCAGGCTCTTGATGGTCTTGAACGCCTTGACGCCGGCACCGTCGTCGATCTCCACGACCTTGTCGCGGGCGTCGACCATGTTGCCGCCCTCGCCGTAGAGGTAGGGCAGGAACCAGTAGGGGTCGTCGCCGCGCAGATAGAGGGCGGTGGCGCCGGTCTTGGCCTTGATCTTCTTGGCGGCGGTGGCCAGCTCGGCGAAGTTCCTGGGCACCTCGACGCCGGCGTCCTTGAGGAGCTTCTTGTTGTAGAAGAGGGCGAGGGTGTCGATGACCTGCGGCGCGGCGTAGGTCTTGCCCTTGAATCTGGTGGAGCCGACGGCCTGCGGGAGGTAGTCGTCCGTCTTGTCGAGGGCGGGGGTGCCGTCGAGGGGTGCGAGGTAGCCGAGGTTGGCGAAGTCGGCGACCCAGGCGACCTCGGTACGCATCACGTCGGGGGCTCCGGAGTTGCCGCCGGCCGCGTTCTTGAACTTGGCGTTGGCGTCGCCGAACGGCACGTTCACATATTTGACGTGGACCTTCGGGTGCTCTTTCTGGAAACCTTCGGCAAGCTTGCGGTACGTCGCCTTCTCGGCGTCGTTGGAGGTGTCCCAGAAGGTAACGGTTCCGGACAGTTCGCCCCCGGAGCCGGCGCCGTCGCTGCTGTCACCTCCGCCGCACGCCGTCGCTGCCAGTGCCAGGCCCGCTACCAGCGCGGTGGCCGTTACGCCCCGTATGCCACGCCGCATGTGAACTCCTTAGGGAAATGCCTCAGATGGCGGTCAGGAACGTAACAGCGCTGAAAACAAACCGAAAGACCTTGCGGCAATTTTCTGCAAGACTGTGGGAACGAATTGCAACGAGATGGCTGGAACGGGACCCTCCGGACGCCCTCGTCACCGTCACCCCGCGCCCGTCCGAGCGTTGATTCCGTGAAGGCACCGACGCCTCTTGATCTCGACAGGGACGGCAGATGACCCAGGAGCTCACTTCCCCCAGCCCCGCCCCCCAGGCCCCCGGAACGGGCCGAGGTCCGGGGTGGTGGCGCGACGCCGTCATCTACCAGGTGTACGTGCGCTCCTTCGCCGACAGCGACGGCGACGGCATCGGCGATCTGCGCGGGGCCCGCGAGCGGCTGCCGTACCTCAAGGACCTGGGGGTGGACGCCGTCTGGCTCACCCCGTTCTATGCCTCACCGCAGGCCGACGGCGGCTACGACGTCGCCGACTACCGTGCCGTCGACCCGCTCTTCGGCACCCTCCAGGACGCCGACGACCTGATCCGCACCGCCCATGACCTGGGCCTGCGGGTGATCGTCGACATCGTCCCCAACCACACCTCCGACCGGCACCCGTGGTTCCAGGACCCCGCACTCGCCCGGCAGCGCTACATCTTCCGCCCCGGCAAGGGCGAGAGCGGCGAACTCCCGCCCAACGACTGGGAGTCGGTCTTCGGCGGCCCGGCCTGGGCCCGTACCGACCGGGGCGACTGGTATCTGCACCTCTTCGCCCCCGAGCAGCCCGATCTGAACTGGGACAACCCGGAGGTGCACACCGAGTTCGAGGCCATCATGCGCTTCTGGCTCGACCTCGGGGTGGACGGCTTCCGGATCGATGTCGCCCACGGCATGATCAAGGCGCCCGGCCTGCCGGACATCGGCCACGGCGCCCAGGCCCAGCTGATCGGCGCCCAGGTGCTGCCGTTCTTCGACCAGGACGGGGTGCACGCCATCCACCGCGCCTGGCGCCGGCTGCTGGACGGCTACGGCGACGCCCGCGGCAAGCAGGTGATCGGCGTCGCCGAGGCCTGGGCGCCCACCGCCGAGCGGCTCGCCCTCTACGTCCGCCCGGACGAGCTCCACCAGGCCTTCAACTTCCAGTTCCTGAACGCCCCTTGGCAGGCCGACGGGCTGCGCTCGGTGATCGACGCCTCGCTCGCCGCCACCGCCTCGGTCGGCGCCCCCACCACCTGGGTGCTGTCCAACCACGACGTCGTACGCCACACCACCCGCCTCGGCGGCAGCCTCGCCCGCGCCCGCGCCGCCACCCTCCTGATGCTGGCCCTGCCCGGCTCCGCCTACCTCTACCAGGGCGAGGAACTGGGCCTGCCCGAGGTCACCGACCTGCCCGACGAGGTCCGTCAGGACCCGGCGTTCTTCCGCGGCGGCCGGGAGACGGGCCCGGCCGGCCCCGGCACGGACACCGAGTCCGCCCCCGACGGTGTCGCCACGGCCGGCGGCCAGGACGGCTTCCGCGACGGCTGCCGGGTACCGCTCCCCTGGTCCGGCGAGCTGCCCCCGTACGGCTTCGGGCCCGGCGGCAGCTGGCTGCCGCAGCCCGCCGACTGGGGCGGCCTCACCGTCGCGGCCCAGACCGGCGACCCCGCCTCCACCCTGGAGCTCTACCGCACCGCCCTGGAACTACGGCGCCGGCTGCCGGGGCTGGGCGACGGCCCGATGAGCTGGGCTCCCGCGCCCGACGGGGTGCTCGCCTTCACCCGCCCCGGCCTGCTGTGCACCGTCAACACCCTGGGGCACGACGTCGGGCTGCCCGCGCCCGGAACGCCGCTGTTGTCCAGCGCCCCGGTGACCGTCGACGATGCCACCGCCCGGCTCCCCGGTGACAGCTGTACCTGGTGGGCAATCTGACAGCAGACCGGTACAGTCCCACCCATGACCGCCCGGCTGGCCGATATCGCAGCGCAGGCGGGTGTCAGCGAGGCCACCGTCAGCCGGGTTCTCAACGGGAAGCCCGGTGTCTCCGCCACCACCCGCCAGTCCGTGCTTGCCGCCCTCGATGTGCTGGGCTACGAGCGCCCGGTGCGGCTGCGACAGCGCAGCGCGGGGCTCGTCGGGCTGATCACGCCGGAGCTGGAGAACCCGATCTTCCCGGCCTTCGCCCAGGTCATCGGGCAGGCGCTGACCCGCCAGGGCTACACGCCCGTCCTTGCGACCCAGACCCCGGGCGGCTCCACGGAGGACGAGCTGACCGAGATGCTGGTGGACCGCGGGGTGGCCGGCATCATTTTCGTCTCCGGGCTGCACGCCGACACCTCCGCCGACATGCAGCGCTATGAGCAGCTGCGCGGCCAGGGCGTGCCGTTCGTCCTCATCAACGGCTTCTCCGGCAAGGTGCAGGCACCCTTCGTCTCCCCCGACGACCGGGCCGCGGTGGATCTGGCGGTCACCCACCTCAGCGCGCTCGGCCACCGGCGGATCGGGCTGGCGCTCGGCCCCAAGCGCTTCGTGCCGGTGCAGCGCAAGATCGAGGGCTTCGTACGCGCCATGCAGGAGCGGCTCCAGATCGGCCCCGCCGAGGCGGAGCCCTTCATCCAGCACTCCCTCTACACACTCGAGGGCGGTCAGGCCGCGGCGGGTGCACTGATCGAGCGGGGCGCCACGGCGATCGTCTGCGCCAGCGACATGATGGCGCTCGGCGCGATCCGCGCGGCCCGGCAGCGCGGGCTCGATGTGCCGCGCGAGATCTCGGTGGTCGGCTTCGACGACTCCCCGCTCATCGCCTTCACCGACCCGCCGTTGACCACGATCCGGCAGCCGGTCACGGCGATGGGTCAGGCGGCGGTGCGTGCGCTGCTGGAGGAGATCGGCGGAACCCCGGCCCCGCACAGCGAGTTCGTCTTCCACCCCGAGCTGGTGGTGCGCGGATCGACCGCCTCGGCCCCGAAGCCGGCCAGGATCCCGAAGCCGCTGCGGGCCACCTAAGGGCCGTGTCCCCCAGAAGTACGGGGGTCCTTCCTCCCTCTCAAGGCCGATACGAGGCCTCGAATACCCGACCGAAGAATGATCTGCGACACACCCCTTTCTGGCAGACTGTCTGCCTATGGGTGATGCGAATACGAGGATTTTGGACGGCCCGCCGACCACCCCGCCACCCAGGGGGGACCACGCGGACCACCCGGCGCCCGAGAGGCGATTGGCCCGTCTGCGTGCTCCTCGCACACCCCGGCTCTGGTTCGAAGTCCTGCTGATCGCGGTCAGCTACTGGACCTACTCGGTGATCCGTAACGCGGTGCCCGAGCAGAAGGCCAAAGCCCTGCGGAACGCCGACTGGATCTGGCAGGCGGAGCACTCGCTCGGCATCGCCGTCGAGCACACCGTCAACCATGCGGTGAACTCCGTGACATGGCTGATCGTGACGATGAACTACTACTACGCGACACTGCACTTCATCGTGACGATCGGCGTGCTGGTCTGGCTCTACCGCTGGCACCCGGGCCGCTACGCCGCCGCGCGGATGGCCCTGTTCGCCACCACCGCCATCGCCCTGATCGGCTATTACTTCTACCCCCTGGCCCCGCCGCGGCTGATGCCGGACGGCGGCTTCGTCGACACCCTGATCGCCCACGGGACCTGGGGCTCGATGGCGTCCGGCAATCTCGCCTCGATGTCCAACCAGTACGCCGCGATGCCGTCGATGCACATCGGCTGGTCGCTGTGGTGCGGCATCACCATCGCCCTGCTGGCAAAGCCGTTGTGGGCCAAGGTCCTCGGGCTGCTCTACCCCGCCCTCACCCTGCTGGTCATCGTCTCCACCGCCAACCACTTCTGGCTGGACGCACTCGGCGGAGTGGTATGCCTGAGCTTCGGCTTCGCGCTGGCGAGCGTGTGGTTCGGGTCGTTGCCGCATCGGCTGACACGGCGCCTTGCGGTGGCCTAGCCTTCCCACGCTTTGCTTTGCGCCCCACGTGGTCGGCTTTCCCGCCGGTCCGCTGCGCTTTGCTTTGTGCCCCACGTAGTCGGCTTTCCCGCCGGTCCGCTGCGCTTTGCTTTGCGCCCCACGTGGTCGGCTTTCCCGCCGTTCCGCTGCGCTTTGCTTTGTGCCCCACGTGGTCGGCTTTCCCGCCGTGGTGGTTTGTCGCCGTTGCGCCTGCGGCGGGCCGGTCCGCTGCGCGGGGCTGTGGGTGCGGTGACGGACCTCCGGGGCCTGGTGTGTGGACTGCTTCGCTTTACGTCCACACACCAGGCCCCTCCGGCCCGTCCCCTCCCGTGAGTGGATGGGTGAAACGTGGGTGGGGGCGGGCGTTCGGCCCGCGGGTTTACGTGCGAGACGCAAGGCGCACTGGACCACCTACCGGCCCCTCCCCGGCCTTTCCCCACCCACCAACGGGAGGGGACGCGCCGCAGGACGAAGTCCGGAGGAGCGGCACCGCACCCGACAGCCCCGCGCAGCGGACCCAGCCCGCCGCAGGCGCAACGGCGAGCAACCGACCACGGCGGGAAATCCGAAAACGTGGGCCGGAGGCCAAGCGCAGCGGAACGGCGGGAAAGACAAAAACGTACGGGGACTACGCCCCGTAAAACAGCTCCTCGACCACGCTGCGCGCCCGCCTCGTGATCCGGCGGTAGTCGTCGATCATCTCGCCGATGTGGCCCTCCTCGTAGCCGAGGTAGCGGCCCACCGCGGCAAGCTCCCGGCCGTCGACGGGGAAGGTGTCGCCGGGGCGGCCCCGCACCACCATCACGGCGTTGCGCACCCGTGCCGCCAGTACCCATGCCTCGTCCAGGGTCTGGGCGTCCTCGGTGCCGATCAGCTCGGCGGCGTGCGCGGCGGCGAGCGCCTCGCGGGTGCGGGTGGTGCGCAGGCCGGGGACCTCCCAGCCGTGCTGCATCTGGAGCAGCTGGACCGTCCACTCGACATCGCTCAGCCCGCCGCGCCCCAGCTTTGCGTGCGTGGTCGGGTCCGCGCCGCGGGGCAGCCGCTCGGCCTCCATCCGGGCCTTGAGCTTGCGGATCTCGCGGACCGCGTCCTCCCCCAGGCCCTCGGCCGGATAGCGCAGCGGGTCGATCAGCTCGATGAACCGCTGCCCCAGCTCGATGTCGCCGGCGACCGGTTCGGCGCGCAGCAGGGCCTGTGACTCCCACACCAGCGACCAGCGCCGGTAGTAGGCCGCGTACGAGGCGAGCGTCCGCACCAGCGACCCCGACCTGCCCTCCGGGCGCAGATCCGCGTCGATGAGCAACGGCGGGTCGGAGGAGGGGAGTTCGAGCAGCCGGCGCATCTCGTTGGCGACGGCCTGGGCGGCCTTGGCGGCCTCCTGCTCGTCGGCGCCCTCGCGCGGCTCGTGGACGAACAGGACATCGGCGTCCGAGCCGTAGTTCAGCTCGTGGCCGCCGAACCGGCCCATGCCGATCACCGCGAAGCGGGTGGGCAGGGTGTCTCCCCAGTGCTCGCGGACCGCGGCGCGCAGTGCGCCGGCGAGGGTGGCGGCGTTGAGGTCGGAGACCGCGGAGCCTACGGCGTCGACGGAGCGGCCGTGATCGTTGGCGGCCGGGCTGAACTCCGTGCCGTACGCGCCGATGACGTCCGCGGCGGCCGTACGGAACAGCTCTCTGCGGCGCACCCCGCGGGCCGCCGCGACCGCCGCCTCGGCACCCTCCGCGCGGCCGACCGCGGCCAGCACCTCCTGCTCCAGCGCGGCCCGGCCGCGTGGTTGCAGGCCGTCGGGGGCGCCGAGCAGGGCGACCGCCTCGGGGGCGCGCAGCAGCAGATCGGGGGCGAGCCGGCCGGCGGACAGCACCCGGGCGAGGTTCTCGGCGGCCGCGCCCTCGTCGCGCAGCAGCCGCAGATACCAGGGTGTCTTGCCGAGGGCGTCGGACACCTTGCGGAAGTTGAGCAGTCCGGCGTCCGGGTCGGCGGAGTCCGCGAACCAGGCCAGCAGCACCGGCAGCAGCGTCCGCTGGATGGCGGCCTTGCGGGTCACGCCGGACGCCAGCGCCTCCAGATGCCGCAGCGCGGCCACCGGGTCGGCGTAGCCGAGCGCTTCGAGACGGTGGCCGGCGGCCCGGGCGGACAGCCGGGTCTCGCCGGGCTCCAGGGTGGCGACGGCGTCGAGCAGGGGACGGTAGAAGAGCTTCTCGTGCAGCCGGCGCACTTCCCTGGCGTGCCACTTCCACTCCTTGCGGAGGGTGTCGACCGGCTCGGTGCGCAGGCCCAACGAGCGTGCCAGGCGCCGCTGTTCGCCCTCGCCCTCCGGCATCAGGTGCGTACGGCGCATCCGGAAGAGCTGGATACGGTGCTCCAGCGTGCGCAGGAAGCGGTAGGCGGCGTCCAGGGCCGCGGCGTCCTGGCGTCCGACGTAGCCGCCGGCCGCCAGTGCCGCGAGGGCGTCGAGGGTGGTGGCGCTGCGCAGCGTGGCATCGCTGCGGCCGTGCACCAGTTGCAGCAGCTGGACGGCGAATTCGACGTCGCGCAGGCCGCCGGGGCCGAGCTTGAGCTCCCGCTCGACCTGGGACGCGGGGATGTTCTCGACGACCCGGCGGCGCATCTGGCGCACATCGGCGACGAAGTTCTCCCGCTCGGCGACCTCCCACACCATCGGCGCCAGCGCATCCACGTACTCCTGCCCCAGCTGGAGGTCACCGGCCATCGGGCGGGCCTTGAGCAGCGCCTGGAACTCCCAGGTCTTGGCCCAGCGCTGGTAGTAGGCGAGGTGGCTGGAGAGGGTGCGCACCAGTGGGCCGTTGCGGCCCTCGGGGCGCAGGTTGGCGTCCACCGGCCAGATCGTGCCTTCGCTGGTGTTGTCCGAGCACAGGCGCATCATGCGGGCGGCGAGCCGGGTCGCGGCCTGGAGCGCCTTGGCCTCGTCCACACCCTCCTTGGCCTCGGCGACGAAGATGACGTCGACGTCGGAGACGTAGTTCAGCTCGCGGCCACCGCATTTGCCCATGCCGATGACGGCCAGCCGGCACACCGCGGCGTCGCCGGGCGCCTCTTCGTAACTGATCTCCAGGGCGGCCCGGACCGTGGCGGTGGCCAGGTCCGCCAGCTCGGCCGCGGCTTCGGCGACATCGGTCGTGCCGCACACATCGCGGGCGGCGATGCCCAGCAGGGAGCGGCGGTAGGCGGTGCGCAGCGCATCGGCGCGCGGCCGTTCGGCGTTCTGGCCGCCCCAGATCCCCTCGGCGAGTGCCAGCTCGAACTCGGGGGTGGTGGGGTGCAGATCGACCGACTCGTAGGTGACCAGCGACTGCCAGTCGTACGGGTGCCGGACGAGGTGGTCGGCGAGGGCCTCGGAGGCGCCCAGCACTCCCAGCAGCCGGTCGCGCAGCGGTTTCGCCGCCACGATCGTGCTCAGCAGCGCCTGCTGCTCGTCCGGTTCCTGCGCCTCCACCAGCCGGACCAGGCTGTGCAGCGCAAGGTCCGGGTCCGCGGTGGCGCCCAGCGCTTCGAGCAGCACCGAGTCATCGCGTACGGAGGCGAGTTCGGGGGCGTCGAGCAGCTCCCCGGCCGCTGAGGGGTCGGTGAAACCGTGTCTCAGCAGCCGGGCGAAGGTGCTGCTCCGCCGTCCCTGCGGAGCGGGTAGTGCCATGGGTGCAGCCTCTCGGTGGCGCGGTGGCTCAGAGCACGGGCAGCATCTTGCGCAGCTCGAAGGCGGTGACCTCCGACCTGTACTCCTCCCACTCCTGCTTCTTGTTGCGCAGGAAGAAGTCGAAGACGTGCTCGCCGAGGGTCTCGGCCACCAGCTCGCTGCGCTCCATCAGCTCGATGGCCTCGCCGAGGTTCTGCGGCAGCGGCTCGATGCCCATCGCCCGGCGCTCGGAGTCGGACAGCGCCCAGACGTCGTCATCGGCGCCGGCCGGCAGCTCGTAACCCTCTTCGATGCCCTTGAGACCGGCCGCGAGCAGCACCGCGTACGTCAGGTACGGGTTGGCGCCGGAGTCGATCGAGCGGACCTCGACCCGGGTCGAGCCCATCTTGCCGGGCTTGTACATCGGGACACGGATCAGCGCGGAGCGGTTGTTGTGGCCCCAGCAGATGTAGGAGGGGGCCTCGCCGCCGGCGCCGGCGGTGCGGTTGGCGCCGCCCCAGATGCGCTTGTAGGAGTTGACCCACTGGTTGGTGACGGCGGAGATCTCGCCCGCGTGCCGCAGCAGACCGGCGATGAACGAGCGCCCGACCTTGGAGAGTTGGTACTCCGAGCCGGACTCGTGGAAGGCGTTGCGGTCGCCCTCGAAGAGGGAGAGGTGGGTGTGCATGCCCGAGCCGGGGTACTCGGAGAACGGCTTGGGCATGAACGTCGCCTGGACGCCCTGCTCCAGCGCCACCTGCTTCATGACCAGCCGGAACGTCATGATGTTGTCGGCGGTCGACAGGGCGTCGGCGTAGCGCAGGTCGATCTCCTGCTGGCCGGGGGCGCCCTCGTGGTGGCTGAACTCCACCGAGATGCCCATAGACTCCAGCATCGTGATCGCCTGCCGGCGGAAGTCCATGCCGACGTTCTGCGGGGTGTGGTCGAAGTAGCCGGAGGAGTCGCCGGGGGTCGGCCGCTGGCCGTCCACGGGCTTGTCCTTGAGCAGGAAGAACTCGATCTCCGGGTGGGTGTAGAAGGTGAACCCGAGGTCGGAGGTCTTGGCCAGGATGCGCTTGAGGACATAGCGCGGGTCGGCGTAGGAGGGGGAGCCGTCCGGCATCAGGATGTCGCAGAACATCCGGGCGGTGCCGGGGGCCTCGGCGCGCCAGGGCAGGATCTGGAACGTGCCGGGATCCGGCTTGGCGATCATGTCGGATTCGTACACCCGGGCGAACCCTTCGATGGCCGAGCCGTCGAAGCCGATGCCCTCGTCGAAGGCCTGCTCCAGCTCCGCGGGGGCCACCGCCACGGACTTGAGGAACCCGAGCACGTCGGTGAACCACAGCCGTACGAAGCGGATGTCGCGCTCCTCGAGCGTGCGGAGCACAAACTCCTGCTGCTTGTCCATGGGTCACCAATCCTTGCAGGTCAATCGGCCTGTCCACACGCGCCGGATCACGCGACGTGGCACACCAGTATCACGTGAGGGGGTTACCGTCACATTACGCACCCTTGGCCTGAATCAGAACCGCCGTCCCGTAACCGTCACCTGGCATCCTTCCCGCGGCGAGCGGGCCCAGCGCAGCGGAAAGAGGCAATCGGGGGGCTTGGCCCAGTCTTGAAGCGGACCCGAGCGCCCCTCGACCCGGCATTGAAGGGCCCCTTCCCTGCCCTTCCCCCCCTTCTCTCGCCCGTTAGGGAGTGTCCGCTCCAGGGCCTGTCGTTTGGATCAGGCCCTGGAGCGGAGACTCCCTAGGCCGGCGGCACCGCGGCGCCCCGCTCCGTCTCCTTCCCCGTCCCCGCCAGGTCCAGCACCGCCCCCGCCACGGACTCGGGCACATCGGCCATCACCAGATGGCCGGCCGGGGCGGCCACCGCGAACCGGCCGCCCAGTTCCGCGGCGAGCCCCCGCTGCCGCTCCAGCGCGCGCAGCTGCCGCGCCGACTCGCTGCCGTCGTACGCCGCGAGGACGGCCACCGGCACCCCGGGCAGCGGGTGGTCCCGGCGCAGCGCGGCGAGCTCCGCGGCCTGGTAGGAGTAGCTCGCGTTCTCCAGCGCACAGGCCCGCAGCACCCGGCTGGTGCGGTAACCGGCCTGCTCCCAGGGGTGCGGCGGGTGGCTGCCGACGGTCGAGGCGTGGCCGATCAGCCGGCGGGTGGCGGGGCCCAGGGCGCGCGGCAGCCCGGCGGCGCACGCGAGCCCGGCCACCGTGCCCGCCCATGCGGTACGCACCGCGCGCGGCAGCCGGGGCCGCGGGTCGTCCTCGATGCTGCTGTCGGCCAGCACGATCCCGGCGCAGCGGTCCGGGTGCAGCCGGGCGAACGCCTCGGCGTGGAATCCGGCGAGCGAGTGGCCGACGACGGTGGCCGGGCCGGTATGGCCGAGGGCCTCCAGGACCCGGGCGATCCGGCCGGCCTCGGCGGCGAGGGTGGGCGGCTCGGGCGCCGGGGCACTCAGTCCGAGACCGGGGCGGTCGAAGCGCACCACGGTGCGGTACGGGGCGAGCAGTGCGGCGACCGCGTCCCAGTCGAACCACGCCATGCCGAGACCGCCGCTGAGGACACAGACCGGGCCGCGGCCCTCGGCCAGGACGTGCAGCGGCACCCCGTCGATGCGCAGGAACCTGCCGGGGGCGGGGAGGCGGTGGGGGACGCGGAGGAAGCGGCTCATCGGTCTCCTTCTCCTTCTCCGGCTCCGTTTCCCGGTCCGGAGCGCCGGCTCCTCGCGCCGGGAGCCGGGAGGCGGCGGGGCCGTACCCCGGGCACGCGGGTGGCGTGGAGTGTCAAGCGTAGGCGGGTGGTGGAAAGTTAAGCGGTGATACCGGCGCACAGCACCGCAAGCGGCCGGTCCGGGAGACTCCCGGCCCGGCGGCGAACGGTGCAACGGCGCTCCGCCCGGCGGGCCACCGCTGGACCCATACCCCTAGGGGGTAGGGTGCGTTTTGGGCGGACCTCCCCGCGCGTCCGCCGCTTCGCCGTTCCGTCGAGAGGTCCGCGATGCATGAACAGGGCAAGGCCGCCATGTGGTGCGGCCTGCTGCTGTTCACCGCGCCGGCCGCCGGCGCCGTCACCCCGCCCACGTTCGGGCCCCCGAGGGCCGGGCACGGCCGCCCCGGCGCCTTCTCCGTGCTCGCCCTGACGCCCCGCCGGGACGCCGGTGCACTGACCGGACGCCGGGGGACCGGCCTGCTCGCGGCCCTGCGCGCCCGTGTGCCGCGCACCCGTCTGCCGCACGCCTGTGTGCCGCGCACCCGTCTGCTGTACGCCCGCCTGCTGTGCGCCCGTCCGCCGCGCGGCCTGTGGCCGATATCCGCGCCGCCGCGTCACTAACTCCTCGCCCGACTGTCGGTGCTGCGCGTGCAGGAGCGCGCCCCCCGCCGCCGACGCCCACCGGAGTCCGCGGCAGTGCCCCTCACCCCCGCCCCAGATCACCACCGACATCGTCACGAGGTGTTTCTCCCATGCGTACGCACTCCCGCCGCGCCCTGCTCGGTGCGGGCATCGCCGCCGCCGGCAGCGGCCTGCTGTCCGCCTGCGCCACCGGCACCACCGGCTCCGGCCCGCACGCCGGCATGGACGGCATGAACGGCATGGCCCCCTCCCCCGACTCCGGCGGCCACACCCCGTCCGGCTATGTGTCCCCCGACGGTCCGGAGGTCGCCGAGGCCGAGCGCAGACGGGGCTCGGGCCCGGTACGCCGCTTCTCGCTGAAAGCCACCGAGAGCCGGCTCGACCTGGGCGGCCGTACGGTCCATACCTGGGCGTTCGGCGATGAGCTGCCCGGCAGGGAGATGCGCGTCACCGCGGGCGAGCGGATCGCACTGACCCTCACCAACCACCTGCCGCAGTCCACGACGCTGCACTGGCACGGACTGACGGTGCGCAACGACATGGACGGCGTACCGGGCGTGACCCAGCGGTCCATCAGGCCCGGCGCCGCGTTCGACTACCTGTTCGCGGTCACCAACCCCGGCACGCACTGGGTGCATCCGCACTCCGGCCTCCAGCTGGACCGCGGGCTGTACGCGCCGCTGATCGTCGACGACCCGAGGGAGCCGCTCTCCTACGACGACGAGTGGATCGTCCTGCTGGACGACTGGGTCGACGGGGTGGACGGCAGCACTCCCGAATCGGTGCTCAAGGAGCTCCACGGGGGCGTGGACCGCGGGCCCATGGCCCATGGCGCGACCGAGATGGCCCACGACGACGCAAAGGGCGGCGGGGGCGCACACGCCAGGCACGGCGGGGGCGTCCCCGCCGACGGCCCGTCGCGGATCCTCAAAGGCGCCCGGAGCAGACTGCTCGGCCACGACGCGGGGGACGTGGACCACCCGTACCACCTCGTCAACGGCCGCACCTCCCGTGACCCGCGGACCTTCCGCGCCAGACCCGGTGACCGCATCCGGATCCGCTTCATCAACGCGGGCAGCGAGACCGCCTACCGCGTCGCGCTCGGCGACCACCGGATGACCGTGACGCACACCGACGGCTTCCCCGTCGAACACACCGAGACCGATGCGCTGCTCATCGGGATGGCCGAGCGCTACGACGTCATGGTCACGGCCGGGGACGGCGTCTTCCCGCTCACCGTGCTCGCCGAGGGCAAGGGGCGCTCCGCGCTGGGCCTGCTGCGCACCGGGAGCGGCGAGGCGCCCGGCCCGTCCGCCCGGCCCAGGAACCTGTACGGCAGGATCATGACCGCGGACCGGCTCCGCGCCGCCGAGTCCGTACGGTCCGTGTCGCGCCGCCCCGACCGCACCCTCAAGATGACCCTCACCGGCACCATGGAGAAGTACGACTGGGCGATCAACGGGAGCCCGTACACGCCCGACCAGCGGTACCCCGTCGAGGCCGGTGAGCGGGTCCGGATCATCTTCCGCAACCACACCAGGATGTGGCACCCGATGCATCTGCACGGCCACACCTTCGAGCTGCCGGACGGCGGCCCCCGCAAGGACACCACGATCCTGCTGCCCGGCCGCAGGGTCGAGGTCGATTTCCAAGCCGACAACCCCGGCCTGTGGATGGTCCACTGCCACAACATCTACCACTCGGAGTCGGGGATGATGACGATCATCGGCTACCGCAAGAAGTAGGCGCCCGGGGGCGTGCGGCGGGCGGCCCGCGTACCTCTCCCGGGCCGTCCGTCACACGCCCGAAGCGCCGCCGACACGTCTCCGACCCCCATTGCGTCAGAAAGACGATTACACTGGCGGAGTGCCTCAACTTCGTCTCGCCCTCAACCAGATCGATTCCTGTGTCGGCGATCTCGCCCAGAACGCGGAGACGATCCTGCGCTGGACCCGGCACGCCGCCGACCAGGGCGCACACCTCGTCGCGTTCCCCGAGATGGCACTGACCGGATACCCCGTCGAGGACCTCGCGCTGCGCCCCTCGTTCGTCGAGGCGAGCCGCGGCGCGCTGCGGGCCCTGGCCGGCCGGCTGGCCGATCAGGGCATGGGCGGCCTCCCGGTGATCGTCGGCTATCTCGACCGCGGCGCGCAGGCCAAACCGCGCTACGGCCGCCCCGCGGGCGCCCCGCAGAACGCCGCCGCCGTGCTGTACCGGGGCGAGGTCGCACTGAGCTTCGCCAAGCACCACCTTCCCAACTACGGGGTCTTCGACGAGTTCCGCTACTTCGTCCCCGGCGACACCCTGCCCGTCGTACGGGTGCACGGGGTGGATGTCGCGCTCGCCATCTGCGAGGACCTGTGGCAGGACGGTGGCCGGGTGCCGGCGACACGCAGCGCGGGCGCCGGACTGCTGGTCTCGGTCAATGCCTCGCCCTACGAGCGGGACAAGGACGACACCCGGCTGGAGCTGGTCCGCAAGCGGGCCCAGGAGGCCGGCTGCACCACCGCCTATCTGGCGATGATCGGCGGCCAGGACGAGCTGGTCTTCGACGGCGACTCGGTCGTCGTCGACAAGGACGGCAGCGTGATCGCGCGGGCACCGCAGTTCGCGGAGGGCTGTGTGCTGGTCGACCTGGACCTGCCGGCCGCGGCGCCCGTGCCTCCCTCCGGCGTCCTGGACGACGGGCTGCGCGTCGACCACCTCACTCTCAGCCCCGACCCGCTGCCGCCCTACCCTCCCGAGGGCCCCGGCGGTGTGGCCGAACGCCTCACGGACCTGGAGGAGATCTACACCGCGCTGGTCGTCGGCCTGCGCGCCTATGTCGCCAAGAACGGCTTCCGGAGCGTGGTGCTCGGCCTCTCCGGCGGGATCGACTCCGCGCTGGTCGCCGCGCTCGCCTGCGATGCGCTGGGGGCGGAGCACGTCCACGCCGTGGCGATGCCCTCCCGCTATTCGTCGGAGCACTCGCTCACCGACGCCGCCGAACTCGCGCGCCGTACGGGCCTGTCCTTCCGTACGGTGCCGATCGGCCCGATGTTCGACGCCTACATGGCGGCGCTGCCCCTGACCGGCCTGGCCGAGGAGAATCTCCAGTCGCGGCTGCGGGGCACCACCTTGATGGCCCTCTCCAACCAGGAGGGCCATCTGGTCCTCGCCCCCGGCAACAAGTCCGAGCTGGCCTGCGGCTATTCGACCCTCTACGGCGATTCGGTGGGCGGCTACGGCCCGATCAAGGACGTGTACAAGTCGGTCGTCTACCGGCTCGCCCGCTGGCGCAACCAGGCCGCCGCCGACCGCGGCCAGACCCCGCCCATCCCGGAGAACACCCTCACCAAGCCCCCGAGCGCCGAACTCCGCCCCGGCCAGGTCGACACCGACTCGCTGCCCGACTACGACATCCTGGACCGCATCCTGGAGCTCTATGTCGACCAGGACCGCGGCTGGGGGGACATCACCGCCCAGGGCTTCGACGAGGCGCTGGTGACGCGCGTCCTGCGCATGGTCGACCACGCCGAATACAAGCGCCGCCAGTACCCGCCCGGCCCCAAGATCTCCGCAAAGGGCTTCGGCAAGGACCGCCGACTGCCGATCACGAACCACTGGCGGGAGGGGTCCTGACGGTCGGTCCGCCAGGCCTTCTGAAGGGCGTCGAGCGAGCGGAGTGCCTGCCGGGGCCGCTTGCCACGCGGGACACCGCAGGGCCGGCGACGCCCTCTCGCCCTGGGCGTCCCGCCTTCTCGGCGTCCGGCCGGCAGGCCACCCGATCGCCCCCGGCCGCCCGGTCGTCCGGGCCCGCCGTGGACGGTCAGCCCGTGCGGTCCCCCGCCGGCACCGCCGGGCCGGTGGTGGACTCCGCGTCCGCCCCGCCACTGCGGGCCACGATCCGCGAGGCGTCGTGGGTGCCGCGGTCCAGGAGGCCGGCCGTGACGGCGACGGCCAGACCGAGGGCGGCCAGGACCGCGCCGGCCAGGGTCGGGGACGTCCAGCCCCAGCCGGCCGCCAGCACCAGGCCGCCGATCCAGGCGCCGCCGGCGTTGGCGAGGTTGAAGGCGGACTGGTTGGAGGCGGCGGCCAGGGTCGGGGCCTGCTGGGCCTTGTTCATGACCAGCATCTGGAGGGGCGTGGTGGTCAGGAAGCCGACGGCGCCGATGAGGACGACCGTCACCAGCGCCGCCCATTTCACCTGGGCGGTGAAGTGGAAGGCGGCCAGCACGAGGGCCAGGGCGGCCAGCGAGCCGTACAGGGTCGGGCGCAGGGCCCGGTCGGTGAGCGGGCCCGCGGCGAGTGCGCCGAGGGTCATCCCGATGCCGAAGAGGGCCAGGACCAGCGGGACCGAGCCCGCCGCGAAGCCGGTGACCTCGGTCATCATCGACGCCAGATAGCTGTAGACGGCGAAGATCCCGGCGAATCCGAAGACGGTGGTGAGCAGGCCGAGCAGCACCTGCCGGTTGCCCAGCGCCCGCAGCTCCCGGCCCAGGCCGGTGCGCTCCTCGGCCGGCAGCGGGGGGATCAGCCGGGCCAGGGAGGCCATCGCGACCAGGCCGATGGCGGCCACGATCAGGAAGGTGGCGCGCCAGCCGAGCTGCTGGCCCAGGAGCGTCGCGGCGGGGACGCCGATGATGTTGGCGATGGTCAGGCCGAGGAACATCGTGGCGACCGCGCGGGCCTGGCGGCCCTCGCGCACCAGCCGGGCGGCGACCACCGCGCCCACGCCGAAGAACGCACCGTGCGGGAGCCCGGCGAGCAGCCGGCCCGCGACCAGCAGGCCGAACGTGGGGGCGAGGGCGGACGCGAGGTTGCCGACCGTGAAGACCGCCATCAGGCAGACCAGCATCCGCTTGCGCGGCATCCGGGAGCCGAGGGCGGTCAGGAGCGGGGCGCCGATGACGACGCCGAGGGCGTAGGCGGAGACGAGGTAGCCGGCGGTGGGCACGGAGGTGCCCAGATCGTCCGCGACGTTGGGCAGCAGGCCCATCATCACGAATTCCGTGGTGCCGATACCGAAGGCCGAGATCGCCAGAGCGAGCAGAGCCAAGGGCATGAAAGACCTTTCCAGGGTGTTGCGTGCGGACGTGCACGCAGCGCGCGGACCGTAAGCTTTAAGTTCTCTTACGGAACAAAGTCTCTCAGGCGCAGTATTCCGGCGTGGGAACGGGGCGTTACCGGCCCGCGTCAGATCACCGTCGGCAGTGCGTCGGCGCTGGTCAGATCTTCACCGACGCCGCGACCGGAAGATGGTCACTGCCGGTCGAGGGCATCACCCAGGCCTTGACCGGGGCCATCCCCTTCATCATGATCTGGTCGATCCGGGCCATCGGGAACGCCGCCGGCCAGCTGAAGCCGAAGCCGTCGCCCGCCGCGCCCTGGGCGGAGCGCATCTGGGAGGTGAGCGGCGCCAGCGAGCGGTCGTTCATGGTGCCGTTGAGGTCGCCGAGCAGCACGACCTTCTTCACCGGGTCGGCGGCGATCGCCTCGCCCAGCGCCTTGGCGCTGCCGTCGCGCGGGTTGGCGGTGAAGCCCGCCTTGACGTTGACCCGTACCGACGGCAGATGCGCGACATAGACGGCGATCTTCTGGCCGTCGGCGGCGGTGACGGTGGCCCGCAGCGCGCGGGTCCAGCCGATCTTGATGTCCACCGGCTTCGTGTCGGACAGCGGGCGCTTGCTCCACAGCCCGACGGTGCCCTCGACCGTGTGGTACGGATACGCCTTCGCCAGTCCCTGCCGGTAGACGGGCAGGGCATCGCCGGCCAGCTCCTCCAGCGCCACCACGTCGGCGTCGGAGGCCACGATGTCCCTGGCGGTGGCCGCCGGGTCGGGGTTGTCGGCGTTGACGTTGTGCGTGGCGACCGTGAGGTTGCCGCCGCCGCCGGCCTTGTCGGTGATCTGTCCGCCGAAGAGGCTGACCCAGGCGAAGACGGGCAGCACCAGCGCGACGAGCGCGGTCGCCGAGCGGCGCAGCACCGCGACGACGAACAGCACCGGGATGCCCAGCCCCAGCCACGGCAGGAAGGTCTCCAGCAGACTGCCCAAGTTCCCCACGGCGTTGGGGATCTGAGCGTGCAGCAGCATGACCAGGCCCAGTAGGACGGCGAGCACCGCGAGCACGAGGCCGCGCCGCCACATGCCCTCGGGACGCCACCAGTTCCGCAGGCGTTCGGCCCGGGAACCAGCCTGTCCGGGGTTGTGCCCCTGTCCCGGCTCCGTCATGTATGCCTGCGCCATTTAGCTGTCCTCACTACCTTGCTCCGCTGCGCCTCACCTGTGGTCATCGACCCTAGGCGATGGCCCGTAATGGGCTTTCTTAGAAGTGAGGACGGCGCGGTGACGGGTCGGGGTTCCGGCCACGGGGTTCATGACAGCGGCTGTGACAGAACGGGCATGATCCGGTCATACGGTGGCGCCTGCGCGCGCCGTCCCGCGGGGAGTCCCGCCGCGCCCAACGCCGCCGGAGAGCCGCGGAGTTCAGCCCGCCGCCGCGTCCGCCCCGGGCCGTACGCCCTCCAGGACCATGTCGACGATGTCCGCCGAGAGGCTCTCGGGGAGTTCCTTCCACTCGTGGAGGATGGCGCGGGCCAGCATCGGGCCGACGAAGAGGTCGGCGATGGTCTCCAGGTCGTGGTCGGTGCGGATCTCACCGTTCGCCACACCGCGCCGCAGCACCCCGAGCAGCGCCTCGTGGCGTGCCCGTACGACCGTCTCGTGGTACTCCGCCCAGAGTTCGGGCTGCGCCTGGACATGGCTGACGACGGTGCGCAGCAGTGCGGAGCTGCGCTTGGCGAGTCCGCGGCGGCGCAGGAACTCCAGCAGGGCGACCAGGTCGTCGCGTACCGAGGTGCCGTCCAGCGGCGGGCTCGGGACGTCCAGGGAACGCATGACGTCGAGCATCAGGGCGCTCTTGCCGGGCCAGCGGCGGTAGACCGTGGCCTTGCCGACGCCTGCCTCGCGGGCGATGCGTTCCATGGACAGCTCGCCTATGGAGACACCGTCCTCGATCAGGCGCAGCACGGCCTCGATGATGGCGGAGTCGGCCGCTGCGCTGCGCGGCCGGCCACGGCGCTCGGGGGCTGCCGGACCGGGTCGCTCCCCGGCCGCCACCTCGGAGTCCGCCGCCGCCCGGCTCATCGCTCCACGCCCGCCTTCCGCTCGTCCTGCGGCTCCGCGGCCTGCGGCGCCGGTGCCATTTTGCCCGGCAGGAATGCCATGGCCACCACGGCCCCGATCAGTGCGACCACGACCGAGCCGAGCGCGGTGATGTGCATGGCGTGGATGAAGGCGTCGTCGGCGGCGGCGGTCAGCGACCGGCCGGCCGGTCCCATCGAGTCCGCGAGGCCGTGGGTCGCCTCGATGGATTCACCGGCCGCGTGCCGGGCGGCGGCCGGTACGCCCGGCAGCGCGTCGAGCTTGTCCTGCATGCCGTCGCGGTAGCTCGTCGACAGCAGCGAGCCGAGGACGGCGACGCCGAGGGTGCCGCCGACCTGCCGGAAGACGTTGTTGAGCGCCGAACCGGAACCGGCCTTCTCCAGCGGCAGCGACTGCATGATCGCGACGGTGGCCGGCGGCATGATGTGCGCCATGCCCGCGCCCTGGAGGAAGAAGAGCGCCTCCATGACCCAGATCGGGGTGTCGGTGCCCAGCAGCAGCATGCCCAGCATGGTGACGGCCACCACCAGCATGTTGAACGTGCACGTCGCGCGGGCCCCGTAGCGGTCCACGGCGAGCCGGGCCCGGGGCGCGAAGATCATCTGGGCGGCGGCCAGCGGCAGGAACAGCAGCCCGGCCTGGAGCGGGGTGTAGCCGCGCACGCTCTGGATGTAGAAGACGGTGAAGAACGAGACGCCCATCAGCGCGAAGAAGACCAGCGCGATGGCGGCGATGGCGGCCGAGAAGGCGGGCTTGCGGAAGTAGCTGATGTCGATCGACGGATGGTCGCTGTGCTTCTGGTGCACCACGAAGACGATCAGCACCGCCAGACCGCCGACGATCGTGCCGACCACCTGCGGACCGGTGAAGTCGGCGAGCTGACCGCCCCTGATGATGCCGTAGACCAGCAGCACCAGCCCGACGACGGACAGCAGCACCCCGAGCGGGTCCAACCGGCCGGGGTGCGGGTCCCTGGAGTCGGGTACCAGGATCAGCATCGCGGCCAGCGCGATCAGCACGATCGGCCCGTTGATCATGAAGACCGAGCCCCACCAGAAGTGGTCGAGCAGCAGCCCGCCGGCGATCGGCCCGATCGCGATGGCGATACCCACCCCGCCGGCCCAGATGCCGATCGCCCTGGGCTGCTCCTCGCGCTCGAAGACGTTCATCAGGATGGCGAGGGTGGCCGGCATGACCAGGGCGCCGCCCAGACCCATCACGGCGCGGAAGACGATCAGCTCCGTGGGCGACTGGGAGATACCGGCGAACACCGATCCTGCGCCGAAGACGGCCAGGCCCAGAAGCAGCACCTTCTTGCGGCCGAGGCGGTCACCGAGCAGGCCCGCGGTGAACAGCAGACCGGCGAAGACCAGCGTGTAGGAGTTGATCGCCCACTCCAGCTCGCTCTGGGTGGCACCGAGGCCGGTGGGAGCCGGGGTCGCGATCGTCTTCATGGCGACATTGAGGATCGAGTTGTCCAGCACCACGATCAGCAGGCTGAGCATGAGGGTGGACAGGATCGCCCAGCGGCGGCGGTGGATGCGTTCCGGGATCTGTCGGGCCGGCGCTGCGCCCGGGGTGCTGGAGGAGGTGGCCATGCCGACACCATACGCCTATTTCGATACGGGCCCGTTCCGTATCGAAAAGTAGCACGGACGCGTCTTGTTCTCCTGGGCAGAAGGACCGGCCGCCCCGCTCCCTTTTCCTTTGTGCGTGGGCCGTGCCAGCATGGAGGGGAGTCCGGGGACACCGTCAGGGTGCCTCGAGATGACGAACAGGAGCCGTCACCATGACGCAGCTTTCGCCTGCCCAGAAGCCGGTCGACAAGTCGCTGTACGGAGGCACCAGCTCGCGGCGGATCACCGTCCGCGACATCGCCGCCGCCAAGGAGCGCGGCGAGAAGTGGCCGATGCTCACCGCGTACGACGCCATGACCGCCTCCGTCTTCGACGAGGCCGGAATCCCCGTTCTGCTCGTCGGTGACTCGATGGGCAACTGTCACCTCGGCTACGAATCCACCGTGCCGGTCACCATGGACGAGATCACCCTGCTGTCCGCGGCGGTCGTCCGGGGCACCAAGCGCGCGCTCGTGGTCGGCGATCTGCCGTTCGGCTCGTACCAGGAAGGCGCGGTGCAGGCGCTGCGCAACGCCACCCGGCTGGTCAAGGAAGCGGGAGTGGGCGCGGTCAAGCTGGAGGGCGGTGAGCGCTCCGCCGACCAGGTGGAGCTGCTGGTCTCGTCCGGCATTCCGGTGATGGCGCATGTCGGGCTGACCCCGCAGTCGGTCAACGCCTACGGCGGCTACCCCGTACAGGGCCGCGGCGAGGAGGCGGCCCAGCAGCTGCTGCGGGACGCCAAGGCGGTGCAGGACGCCGGTGCTTTCGCGGTCGTCCTGGAGGCCGTACCCGCCGAACTGGCCGCCGAGGTCACCCGTTCGCTGCACATCCCGACCGTCGGCATCGGCGCCGGGCTGGACTGCGACGCGCAGGTCCTGGTCTGGACCGACATGGCCGGAATGACCGCGGGCCGGGTACCGAAGTTCGTCAAGAAGTACCTCGAACTGCGCGAGCTGCTCGGCGGAGCGGCCAAGGCGTTCGCCGAGGACGTCGTCGGCGGCGCGTTCCCTGCCGGGGAGCACACGTTTCACTAACCGCCCACGTTTTTAGCTTTCCCGCCGTGGTTGTTCGCCGTTGCGCCTGCGGCGGGCGGGTCCGCTGCGCGGGGCTGCGGGTGCGGTGACGGACCTCCGGGGCCTGGTGTGTGGACTGCTTCGCTTTACGCTCCGCCTTTGCTCTTTCTTGGAGCCTTCGGAAGCAGAGCCCCACACACCACGCCCCTCCGGCCCGCCCCCTCCCGTAAGTGGATGGGTGAAACGTGGGTGGGGGCGGGCCACCGACGTGGCCGTTTCCAAATGATCCACAAGCAGCACCGGACCACCTACGCCCACCCCACCGGCCTTCCCCCATCCCCCAACGGGAGGGGACGCGCCGCAGGACGAAGTCCGGAGGAGCGGCACCGCACCCGACAGCCCGCGCAGCGGACCCGCCCGCCGCAGGCGCAACGGCGAGCGCACCGCGCAGCGGGCGACAAACGGCGAGCAACCACCACGGCGGGATAGCCAAAAACGTGGGCCAATAGCCAAGCGCAGCGCGTTGTCGGCGAACTGTCGGTGCGCTGTCGGTGGCGGCTGGCACCTTTGGGGCATGACGCGACAGACGATAACCACCAAGGGCGGCAACGCCGTGGAGGTGCGCGGTCTGGTCAAGCACTTCGGCACGGTCAAGGCCGTCGACGGGGTGGACCTGGACGTGAAGGAAGGCACGGTGCTCGGCGTGCTCGGCCCCAACGGCGCCGGCAAGACGACCCTCGTACGGTGCCTGTCCACCCTCCTTGTGCCGGACTCCGGCAGCGCCTTCGTGGCCGGCTTCGATGTGGTGCGCCAGCCCCGCGCGCTGCGCCGCACGATCGGCCTGACCGGGCAGTACGCCTCGGTCGACGAAAAGCTCTCCGGCTGGGAGAACCTCTACATGATCGGGCGACTGCTCGATCTGCCCCGCAAGGACGCCCGCCGGCGCGCGGACGAGATGCTGGAGCGGTTCTCGCTGACCGAGGCCGCCAAGCGGCCCGCGGCCAAGTACTCCGGCGGGATGCGCCGCCGGCTCGACCTGGCCGCCTCGATGATCGGCCGGCCGGCCGTCCTCTATCTGGACGAGCCGACCACCGGCCTGGACCCCCGCACCCGTAACGAGGTGTGGGAAGAGGTCCAGCGGATGGTGCGCGAGGGCGCGACCGTGCTGCTGACCACCCAGTACATGGAAGAGGCCGAGCAGTTGGCGAACGAGCTGACGGTCATCGACCGCGGCCGGGTGATCGCCGAGGGGCGGGTCGACGAGCTCAAGGCCAAGGTCGGCGGGCGCACGCTCCAGATCCGGCCGTCGGACCCCGGCGAGCTGGAGCGGATGGCGGGCGCCATCGCCCGAGCCGGTCTGGACGGCATCGCGGGCGCCACCGCTGACCACGACGGGGGTGTGGTCAACGTACCGATCATCAGCGACGAGCAGCTGACCGCGGTGGTCAACGTGCTCGGCCGGGAGGGCATCGCGCTCGCCGGGATCAGTACCCATCTGCCCAGCCTGGACGAGGTGTTCCTGGCCATCACCGGCCAGAAGACCTCCGAGGCCGAGGCATCCGAGGACGACAAGGAACAGCAGTACGTGGAGGTATCGGCATGAGCGAGCGCAGCGAGCGAATCATCGAAAGGTGCGTGCCGCGCGCATGCGAGGCCGAGCGGAGCGAGGTTTCAGCATGAGCGCCGCGACGATGACGGCGCCACGGGTGAAGGCCGACGGCGATGAGGGCCGGATCGGCATCCGCGCCAATCTGCGGCACATCGGCGCGCTGGTGCGGCGCAACGCCCTGCAGATCAAGCAGGACCCGGAGTCCATGATGGACGTCCTGCTGATGCCCATCATCTTCATCCTGCTGTTCGTCTATGTCTTCGGCGGCGCCATCGCCGGCAAGGGCCATCAGCAGGATTATTTGCAGAATCTGGTGCCCGGCATGATGGGGATCATGGCGGTGAACATCGCCATGGCGGTGGGCACGGGCGTCAACGAGGACTTCCGCAAGGGCGTCATGGACCGCTTCCGGACGATGCCCATCGCCCGGTCCTCGGTCCTGATAGCCAAGATCGTCGTCGAACTCGGCCGGATGCTGCTCGCCACCGCGATCCTGCTCGGCATGGGCTTTCTGCTGGGCCTGGAAGTCCGGGGCAGCATACTGGCGTTCCTCGGCTCGATCCTGCTGTCGATGGCCTTCTGTGCCGCCATGATGTGGATCTTCATCCTGCTGGGCCTTGCCATGAAGACCCCGCAGGCGGTGCAGGGCGTGGCGATGCTGGTGCTGATGCCGCTCCAGTTCGGCTCGTCGATCTTCGCGCCGCCGACGTCGATGCCCGGCTGGCTGGAGGGCTTCGCCAAGGTCAACCCGCTGTCCAACCTCGCGGACGCGGCCCGCGCGCTGGTCAACCACCACGGTGCCGTGGCGCACCCGACGCTGGTCACGCTCGGCTGGGCGGTCGCCATCACGGCCGTCACCATGCCGCTCGCGGTGGCGAAGTTCCGCAAGAAGACCTGACGCGCGTCCTGCAGGGGACTTCTCTGCGGGACGGCCCTTCGCCCGGCTCGCGTCAGATGAGGGCGGTGGCTTCTCCGATGGAGAGGCCACCGCCTTCGGCGTACGCCTGTGCATAGGCCGTATCGCCCAGCAGCGCCCGCGCGGCCGCCTCGGTACGGGCCCGGTCGTCGCGGATGACCCGCGGCGGGACATGGCTGTTCGCCCGCAGCGCGTCGTACGCCCCCACCAGGCGCGCCGCGTCCCGCCCCGCGGACTCGCCCCGCACCCCCATCAACACCCGCGCACCGGTGAGGAGTTGCAGCACCGGCAGGTCCGGCGCGATCATCTGCGTGAGGGAGTCCTGCATGCGGCCCATGGCCGTCCGGAACCTCGTCAGCAGCTCCTCGTCGCGGTGCCCCTCGTCCAGATCCAGCGAGATCAGCGACATCTCCAGTATCCCGGTGAACAGGTCCGGGGCGCGCGGGCTGAAGATCTCGCGCACCACCTGCAGTTCCGCCCGCGCCTCCTGGCGGGCCCCCTTCATCGTCAGCCACATCGCGAGGGTCAGCCGGGCGAACGGCTCGGTGTCGCGGCCGCAGTTGCCCTTCGCGGCGTCGGCCAGCACCTCGCGCAGCAGCCGCTCGCCGGCCTCCTCCTGGCCGTCCTCGATCAGCACGGCACCCAGGCGGCAGCGCAGCAGCAGGGTCTGACCGTGCGCCCCCACTTTCTCGGCGTGCACCGTCGCCGCCCGGTAGTCGCGCGCCGCGAGCGCGTACGCACCCCGCCTCTCATGGGTTTCGCCGCGCCCCGACAGCGCCTCGGCCGCGCCCCAGGCGTCGCCGATCCGCAGGAACGTGCGCAGCGCTTCGTCGGCATCGCGGGCCGCCTGCGCCAGCCCGCCGGGACGGTCGTTGAGGATCTTCGAGCGGAGCTGGAGGAGGTAGCCCAGCTCCCATTCGTAGCCGAAGTCGCGGCAGGCCTGCACCGCGCTGTCGACGAACACGGCCAGCTCGTCGAACCGCCCGGTGATCATCACCGCGTAGTACCACAGCGCGCCGGGCACCTTGCAGGTCTGCGGCATGCCGGTGCGGTAGACGGTGAGCATCCCGGCCAGCTCCTCCTGCATCGCCGGATCGCGCAGCGCCTCGAAATCGCTGTCCCTGCTGGAGAGCGCGACCAGCCGGACCTCGCGGCGGGCCTCCAGCAGCTGGTCGGGAGCCATCGGCGGGGGGTTGTCGATGGGCCTCTCGTGCAGGTCGGGGGCCGGTTCGGCAGGCGGGGCGAAGGGGTTGGGGCCGAGTGCGCCGACCACCGTCGCCCAGTGGCGTGCGTCGCTGCGGTGGTCGCGCAGCGACCAGAACCACTGGAGGGACAGCACCAGGCACAGCGCCTCGTGCTCGTCCCGTGCGGCGAGGGCGCGGCGCAGCGCGGTGCGCAGGTTGTCGTGCTCCAGCTCCAGCCGCTCCATGCCCGCCCGCTGGCCGGGGCCGCGCAGCAACGGGTCGGTGGTGCGGGCCAGTTCGCGGTAGGCGACGAGGTGGCGGCGCTCGGCACCGCCCCGCTCCCCCGCCTCGTCCAGCCGCTCGCCGGCGTACTCCCCCACCGTCTCCAGCAGCCGGTAGCGCATCTGTGTGTCCGGCGCAGGGGCCGCCACCACCAGTGATTTGTCGATCAGCGAGCCGAGCAGCCCGGCCACCTCGCGCCCGTCGACGCCGTCGCCCGCGCACACCTCTTCCGCGGCGGCCAGATCGCAGCCGCCGGCGAAGACGGACAGCCGGCGCAGCACCGCCCGCTCGGGCTCGTCGGTCAGGTCCCAGGACCAGTCCACGACCGCGCGCAGCGTCTGCTGGCGGGGCAGCAGCGTACGGCTGCCGCTGGTCAGCAGCCGGAAGCGGTCGTCGAGCCGGTCGGCGAGCTGCCGCGGCGAGAGCAACCGCAGCCGGGCCGCGGCGAGTTCGATGGCGAGCGGCAGTCCGTCCAGCCGGCGGCAGATCTCGGTGCAGGCCGCCGCGGTTTCCTCGTCGGCGTCGATACGGAAGCCGGGGCGGGCGGCGGCCCCGCGGTCGGCGAGCAGCCGCAGCGCGACGGGGTCGGGCAGCGGCTCGACCGGCCGCAGCACCTCGCCCGGTACGGCCAGCGGCTCCCGGCTGGTGGCCAGCACCGTCACACCGGGGCAGTCGGCCAGCAGCCGTTCGGCGAGCTCGGCGGCGGCACCGATCACATGCTCACAGTTGTCGAGGACGAGCAGCATCCGGCGTCCCGCGCAGTGCTCGGCGAGCCGGCCGAGCGGGTCCAGGGCGGTCGGGTCGGCGGCGGCCCGCAGGCCGTCCGCTGTGGTGCCGCGGACGACGGTCTCGCGGGCGCCGAGCGCGGTCAGCACCGCCTCGGGCACGGTCTGCGGATCGTCCACGGGCGCCAGCTCGGCCAGCCATACACCGTGCGGCCAGGCGTCCGGCAGCGCGGCCGCGGCGGTCTCCGCGCCCTCCTGCGACAGCCGGGTCTTGCCGGCACCGCCGGGGCCCAGCAGCGTCACCAGCCGGTGCCGGGCCAGATCCGTGCGGATCGCCGCCAGATCGGCGTCCCGCCCGACGAAGGAGGTGAGCCGGGCACGGAGGTTGCCGGGGCGGGGGTGGGCCGGGGTGAGGAAGGGGGCCGGGACGGCCGCGAGGGCGGCGGCGCCGGCGACGGAGCCCGGCCGGTGCGCGGGGCCGGCGCCGTGGGGAGTACCGGTGGGGGCGTGGGGGGCGTGGGGGGCGTGGGGGGCGTGGGTCATTCCCGTGCCGTACGGGTCACCCGTGCCGTACGGGTCACCCGTGCCGTACGGGGTGCCGGTGCCGTACGGGACTCCCGCGCCATTCGAGGTGCCGGTGCCGTACGGGACTCCCGCGCCATTCGAGGTGCCGGTGCCGTACGGGGCGGCGGCCGCGGCTCCCTGGGCCGGGTGTGCATACGGCGGGTGCGCAGGCGGCGGAGCCGTCTCCGGTGGCGGCCGCAGCAGCTCCGCGTGCAGGGCGCGCAGTTCCGGGCCCGGGTCGGCGCCGAGGCGGTCGGCGAGGCCGGTGCGTATCTCCTCGTAGGCCGCCAGTGCCTCCGCCGTGCGGCCCGCGGCGCGCAGCGCACGCAGCCGCAGCGCCTGGAGCGGCTCGTCCAGCGGATGGTCCCGGCACAGCGCGACGAGGGTGGGCAGCGCGCCCTCGGCCCGGCCGAGGGCCAGGTCGGCGGCGAGGCGGGTGCGCTGGGCGTCCAGCCGGCGGCTCTCGGCGCGGGCCGCCTCGACGCCCGCGTCGGGGAGATCGGCGAGGGCCGGGCCGCGCCAGAGCGCCAGGGCCTCGTCCAGCAGGGCGGCGGCGCCCGACGGGTCAGCGGCGACGAGTGCCCGGCCGCCCTCGGTCGCGAGCCGTTCGAAACGGTGCAGGTCGACGGCGTCGGGCTCGGCGCACAGCCGGTAGCCGCCGTCGGCCGAGACGACCGCGGCATGCCCCAGGGCACGGCGCAGCCGGCCGACCAGTGCCTGGAGCGCACCGGCCGCGTCGGCGGGCGGGTCCAGGTGCCAGATGTCGGCGATCAGCACGTCCGGGGACAGCGCCCGCCCGGGGCGCAGCGCGAGGGCGGCGAGCAGCGCGCGCAGGCGTGGCCCGCCGAGCGCGACGGGGGTGCCGTCGGCCCGGTCGGCCTGGGTGGTGCCGAGAATTCCGTAGCGCACCGGCCCATTGTCGTTCAAGGCCGGACTCCGCAGGCGCCGGGCGTCGTTTTCGGTCACGGGTCCTGGGCAGGGTTCCGTGAGCGAGCCCGTCGGCACGGAACCGATGCGCCGGCCGCCGTGACGCGGTTACGGTCAGGGCTGCCCCTCACCAGACCCCCCGGGAGCCCCGCACCATGACCACAGCAATCCGACGCGCCGACCGCCGCATCAGCCCGGTCTTCCTCGCGCTCGTCGCCGTCATGGCGGGGTCGGGATGGGCGGTGTGGAGCGGAGCGGTCCCCGGCTACACCGGCTTCGCGGTGTTCTTGTTCGTGGTGTCCGGCTGGGTGGTGTCGCTGTGCATGCACGAGTACGCACACGCCCGCACCGCGCTGCACAGCGGCGACATCTCGGTGGAGGCCAAGGGCTATCTGACGCTGAACCCGCTGAAGCACCCATGCGCTGCTCAGCATCGTGCTGCCGGTGATCTTCGTGATCATGGGCGGGATCGGGCTGCCGGGCGGCGCGGTGTTCATCGAACGCGGCCGGATCCAGGGCCGCTGGCGGCACAGCCTGATCTCGGCGGCCGGGCCGCTGACCAACATCGTGTTCGCGGCGGTCTGCACGGCGCCGTTCTGGCTGAACGGGCTGGCGGGCGTGCCCGCTCCGTTCCGTTTCGCGCTGGCGTTCCTGGCGCTGCTCCAGGTGACCGCCGCGATCCTGAATTTCGTGCCGGTGCCGGGCCTGGACGGCTACGGGGTGATCGAGCCGTGGCTGTCGCACAAGCTGCGGCGGCAGGTGGAGCCGTTCGCACCGTTCGGACTGCTGGCGGTCTTCGGGCTGCTGTGGGTCCCGGAGGTCAACCAGGTGTTCTTCGAGCTGGTGAACACGGTCCTGCGCGGGCTCGGCGTCTCCGCGATCGACACCTACCTCGGCCACGAGTTCTTCCGCTTCTGGCAGGGCGAGCCGCAGCTGCCGCAGACCGGCGGCCTCTTCTGACGGGCCGGGCTCAGCCGGCCTGCTGCGCCCGCTGCACCTTCGCCCGGCGCATGTAGAACCACGCCATGTTGCTGGAGATGCCCGCCAGCAGGATCCAGACGATGCCGAAGAAGCTGCCCGCGACGAACGCGACGACGGCCGCGGCGACCGAGAGGACACACACGGCGAGGGCCATGAGAGCGAGCCGGCGGCCCGGGCCGGGCGGGGGCAAGAGGGGCATGGGAGCGGCTCCTGTCGGGAGTGGTGCGGTCCTCCCCAGTGTCCCCCATGCCCCGTGTGCGCCGGTCATCGGTCCGTCGGCGACCGCCACCGGCGCCGCGGACGGACGGCTCAGACGTCGGTGATGCGCAGCCCCGCGTGCGCCTTGTAGCGCCGGTTGACCGAGATCAGGTTGGCGACCAGCGACTCGACCTGGTGGGCATTGCGCAGCCGGCCGGCGAAGACACCGCGCATGCCGGGGATGCGGGCGGCCAGCGCCTGCACCAGGTCGGTGTCGGCGCGGGACTCGCCGAGAACCATCACATCGGTGTCGATCTGCTCGGTCTCCGGGTCCTGGAGCAGCACCGCGGACAGATGGTGGAAGGCGGCGGTGACCCGGGCCTCGGGCAGCAGGGCCGCGGCCTGCTCGGCGGCACTGCCCTCCTCCGGCTTGAGCGCGTAGGCGCCCTTCTTGTCGAAGCCGAGCGGGTTGACGCAGTCGATGACGAGCTTGCCGGCCAGCTCCTCGCGGAGCGCCTGGAGGGTCTTGGCGTGGCCCTCCCACGGCACGGCGACGATCACGACATCGCTGCGCCGGGCGCAGACGGCGTTCTCCTCGCCCTCGATGCCCAGGCCGAGTTCGCCGGCGGCGGTCTGTGCGCGCTCGGCGGCCCGGGAGCCGATGATCACCTTCTGGCCGGCCCGGGCGAGCCGGTAGGCCAGTCCGCGGCCCTGGTCTCCGGTGCCGCCCAGGACACCGACCACCAGGCCGGAAACGTCCGGGAGGTCCCAGGGGTCGCGCTTGAGGGCGGCCTTCGCGCGGGTCGCGGCGTTCGGGGAGAACCGGGCATCATCAGGAGTAGTCATGACAGCGATCCTGTCACGCATGGACGGCGAGCCGGCCAGTCCCTCCACAGTGATCCGGTCCTGCCGTCACGACGATCCCGTCGTACGTGTGCACACACCCGTCATCCGGTCACGGACGAACCGGTCATGCCGTGACCGCGGACCGTCACGCCTTCACACTGCCCTCGGTCAGGCCTGTGCGCCAGTAGCGCTGGAGCACCGTCATCAGCACCATCAGCGGCACCACGGACAGAAAGGCGCCGCCCACCGTGTACTGGTAGAGCACCGGTTGGCGGTCGGCGTAGCCGGTCCAGGAGGTCAGGCCCAGCTGGATCGGATAGAGGTCGGAGTCCGAGAGCATCACCAGCGGCAGGAAGTAGTTGTTCCAGATGTGCACGAACTGGAACAGGAAGACCGTCACCAGCGCCGGGGTCATCAGCCGCAGCCCGAGCCCGCCGAAGATCCTGGCCTCGCCCGCACCGTCGATCCGGGCCGCCTCCAGCAGCGAGTCCGGGACCGCGGCCGCCGCGTAGATCCGGCACAGATAGACGCCGAACGGGCTGACCACGCTGGGGATCAGCACCGCCCAGTAGGTGTTGGACAGACCCATCGCGCTGAAGAGGAAGTAGAGCGGCAGGGCCAGCGCGGTGCCGGGGATCAGCACCCCGGCGAGCACCACGTTGAAGACCGCCTCCCGGCCGCGGAACGGGAATTTGGCCAGCGCATAGCCGGCCGATGCGGACAGCAGGGTGGCGCAGACCGCGCCGGCCCCGGCGTAGAAGAGGGAGTTGGCGAACCAGCGGGCGTAGACGCCGTGGTCGTAGGTGAGGACGGCGACGAGGTGGTCGACGGGGTGCGGATGGTCGGAGAACCAGAAGCCGAACGTGCCGAAGAGGTCGGCGCTGTTCTTGGTGGCGGAGACCACCAGCCAGTAGACGGGCACCAGGAAGTAGAGCGCGGCGACGGTCAGCAGCGAGGCGGTGATGATCCGGTGGCGGACCGGGGGCCGGGTCATCTGTGCCCCTTGGCGCGCCCGCCGGCCAGCCGCAGGAAGCCGAACGACAGCACGCACGCCACCACCGCCAGCAGCACCGCCTCGGCCGCCGCCACATGCTGGTTGTTGCCGACGAACGCCTCGCTGTAGGCGTGCAGGTTGGGCGTGAAGCCGGAGTCGATGGAGGAGGCCAGCGGGCGCAGCACCATGGGTTCGGCGAACAGCTGGAGAGTGCCGATGATGCTGAAGACGGTGGTGAGCACGAGCGCCGGCCGGATCAGCGGGAGCTTGATGTGCCGGGCGACCTGCCAGGCGCCCGCCCCGTCGATCCGCGCCGCCTCGTACAGCTCCCCCGGTACGGCCTTGAGCTGGGCGATCAGCACCAGCATGTTGTAGCCGGTGAACTGCCAGGTGACGATGTTGGCGATGGACCACAGGACGGTGCCGCGGGAGAGGAAGTCGACGTCCCAGCCCACAAAATCGGCGGTCTTCACCAGCGGGCTGATGCCCGGGACGTACAGGAACCCCCACAGGATCGAGGCGATCACTCCGGGCACGCCGTACGGCAGGAAGAAGGCGCTGCGGAAGAAGGCGACCCCGCGGGCGCTCGCGCTCTCCAGCAGCAGCGCAAGGGCGGTGGCCAGCACGATCATCAGCGGGATCTGGACGGCGCCGAAGAGCAGCACCCGGCCGAAGCCGGTCAGGAACCGGTCGTCGGCGAGCGCATGGGCGTAGTTGGCGAGGCCGGCGAAGGTCTCCTGTTCCCTGCCGCCGAGGCCGAGCGGTCCGGCGCGTTCGGTCTTCTGGAGGCTCTGGTAGAGGGCGTAGCCGATCGGGGCGATGAAGCAGAGGCCGAAGAGGGCGAGGAAGGGCAGGACGAACCCTGCCGCGGCGCGGGCGTTGCGGGCCTCGGTGCGGGAGGCGCGGCGCGGGCGGCTGCCGGTGTCCTTGCGCGCCCGTTTCCGTACGGCCGGCTCCGGCCGGCTCAGCGTGTCCCGGCTCACCCGCCGCTCTCCGCCTTCAGGCCCTTGTCCTTGAGGTCGGCGAGGGTCTGGCGCTGCACCTTCGTGAGGACGGAGCGGAAGGAGCTGCCGTCGGCGAGCGCATCGGTGAAGGCGTCGCCGAGCCGCTGGTAGAGGGTGTCCACGCCGGGTCCCCACCGCCAGCTGGTGTCCACATGCGCTCCGGCGTCCGCGAAGACCTTGCTGTACGCCTGGCCGCCGAAGAAGTCCTTGTCGACATCGAGGTCGGTGGTGGCATAGCCCTTCTTGGCGCTGGGGAAGCCGTAGCCGCCGTCGATCAGCAGCGCGATCGGCTCGGGGTCGGTGTTGAGCCAGACGGCGAAGTCCAGGGCGTCCTTGGGGTAGCTCGCCCCGGCGAAGACGGCGGTGGTCGAGCCGCCCCAGTTGGCGAAGGCCTGCTCGCCCGCCTTCCACTGCGGCAGCGGCGCGGCCCGCCACTTCCCCTTGGTGTCCGGCGCGTTGCCGACCAGTAGGGCATCGCCCCAACTCGCGCCCACCCAGGACGGGATGGCACCGGTCTGGAGATCCTTGTACCAGGCGTTCTGCCGGTCCGGGATGGTCTTGACCAGCTTCTGCCTGACGAGGGATTCCCAGTAATCGGCGACCCTGCGGGTGGGTTCGTCGTCGATGTGCACGATCCAGGTGTCGCCGTGCGTCCCGTACCACTTGGCGCCGGCCTGCCAGGCGAGGCCGGAGAAGCGGTTTCCGTTGGTGGGGGCGAAGGTCTCGATCCAGGCGCCCTTCTTGCGGACGGCCTTGGCGGCGGTCTCGTACTCGTCCCAGGTCCGCGGCGTCCGCACCTCCCACTTGTCGAAGAGGTCCTGGCGGAGGAACAGCCCCATCGGCCCGGAGGCCTGCGGGATGGCGTAGACGCCCTTGCCGAAGACGGACTGCTGCCACTGCCAGCCGAAGAACTTGTTCCTGTGGCGGGCGGCGCCGAGCGGGGCGAGATCGAGCAGCCCGTTGTCGAGCAGGAAGCCGGGGACGACGGGGAATTCGATCTGGCCCAGGTCGGGCGGGTTGCCGGCCTTGATGGCGGCGTGCATCTTCGCGTACTGCTGGCCGTTGACGGCCGATACCTTCTCGACCTTGACCTGCACCTCGGGATTCTTGCGGTTCCACAGGTCGACGGGCTTGTCGATGCCCGGCACCCAGGACCAGAAGGTCAGCTGGATCTTCTGCCCCTTCTTGCGCTCCCGGGGCGCGTTGCCGTCGCCGTCCCCGCTGTCGCCGCAGCCGGCGAGCGCGAAGCCGGCGGCGAGGGCGGCCGCCCCGCCCAGGACCGTTCTGCGGTGCACGGTGTTGCTCGTCATACCGGCTCCTCCACGGGGATGCGGCGGAAGGTGATCGTCGAGTACGCGCTGAAGCCGCCCTTCCCGTGGAGCGGTCCGACGCTCCCGCGGTCGAGGCATACGGGGCCGGAGCAGGCGGCCGGGAGCCTGGCGGGGGCGGGCGCGTTCCGCGGGGCCGGGCCGCTGCCGCGGCCGCGGCCGGTGCGGCGGGACAGCGGGGCGCGGGCGGCCGGCTGCGCGGGACCGGGGCCGGCGTCCTTTTCGGTCCCGGCCCGGTACGGCACTGAGCTCTCGTACGCCATGGGTCACCCCCAACGGGCAAGGACGTAGGACGTCCCTTGTCCTGCGGCGACCATAGGGAGTGCCCAACTGACCGTCAAGGCACCGCACATGGCACCTTTCCGTGTGGGCAAAGGCACCGTCGACTCAGAGTGAAATCCCGGTGAACGGGCGTGGCGGCGCCCATGAGGGCGCCCGTCAGGCACGCTTGCGCCGCCACTCGGCCCGCCGCACTTCCGTCGTTACCCGGTCAGCCGCGCTTCCGCCACCACTCGGCCCGCCGCACTTTCGTCACTGCTCGGTCAGCCGCGCTGCCGCCGCTACTCGGTCAGCCGGCGCCGGATGCCGTCGAAGTGCCGGTGTATCGCCTCCACGGCGCGGTCGCCGTCGCCCGCCTCCAACGCGTCCACGATCTCCTTGTGCTGACGGTACGTCACGTCGGGATCGGGGCCGTCGTCGGAGAGGTCCTCGCGCACCCGGCGCAGCGCCGCCCAGAATGCGTCCAGCACCTCGCTCAGCAGATGATTGCCCATCGAGCGGTACAGGGCGAGATGGAAGGCCCGGTCGGTGTCGCTCAGCACCTGCCCGCCGCGCGCCTCCTCCGCCATCCGCTGCACCAACCCCTTGAGGACGGCGAGGTCCTCGGCGGGCAGGTTGCGGGCGACGGTGCCGATCAGGCCCGCCTCCAGCGCCTCGCGGACCTCCATCAGCTCGTACAGGCTCGACTCGCCCTGGTGGTGGCGGACCGCGGCACGGAAGGCGACGCCCTCGACGAACGGCTCCAGGGTGAGGGGGCCGACGTAGGTGCCGAAGCCGTGCCGGATCTCCACGATGCGCATGGCCTGAAGCGCCTTGAGCGCCTCGCGCACCGAGTTGCGGCTGACGTCGAGCAGGCCGACCAGTTCGGCCTCGGTGGGCAGCGGATCGCCCGGCGTCAGTTCGCGCTGGAGGATCAACTGCTTGATCTGCGCCTGCACATCCTCGGCCATCGTCCCTCGCGCCATGGAATCTCCCTCTCCCGCTCCCACGCCTGCCGTGCCGCCGGCCCGTCCGCCACCGCCCCTGCCGGGGCCGCGGATCCTTGACCGACCGCCTGTGAACAGGTCTATTGTGCTCGACATAGGACATCCCATGTCCTATGTCTGACTCGGAGCCCCCCGGAGCCCCCATGGCACTGCCCGCACCCCTGCACGGCGTCATCCCACCGGTCTGCACCCCCCTCGGCCCGCGCGGCGAGATCGACACCGCCTCGCTGGCCCGCCTGGTGAACCACCTCATCGACGGCGGGGTACACGGGCTGTTCGCCCTCGGCTCCACCAGCGAGGTCGCCTACCTCACCGACGCCCAGCGCGGCACCGCACTGGAAGCCGTCCTCAAGGCCGCCGACGGCAGGGTCCCGGTGCTCGCCGGCGTCATCGACACCACCACGCCCCGGGTGCTCGACCACGCCCGGACCGCCGCCGCCCTCGGCGTCGACGCCCTGGTCGCCACGGCGCCCTTCTACACCCGCACCCATCCCCGGGAGATCGCCGCGCACTTCCGTCACCTCCGCACGGCCGTGGACCTCCCGCTGTTCGCCTACGACATCCCCGTCGCCGTGCACAGCAAGCTGCCCCCGTCACTGGTGCGGGAGCTGGCCGAGGACGGCACCCTCGCCGGCCTCAAGGACAGCAGCGGCGACGAGGGCTCGCTGCGCCGTCTGATCGTCGAACTCGGCGGCCGCACCGCCCGGCACACCGGCCCCGCCCCCGGTTTCGCGGTCCTCACCGGCTCCGAACTGACCGTGGACGCCGCCCTGCTGGCCGGCGCCGACGGCGTCGTCCCCGGCATCGGCAACGTCGACCCGGCGGCCTACGTACGCCTCTACGACGCCGCCCGGTCCGGCGACTGGGAGCGGGCGGCCGCCGAACAGGAGCGTCTGGCCGCCCTGTTCGCCATGGTCGACGCCGGCCCCGAGGCCGAGATGGGCCGCAGCTCCTCCGCACTGGGCGCGTTCAAGGCGGCGCTCCATCTCCTCGGCGTGATCGACGGGGGCACCACCGCCTTCCCACAGCGCCCGCTGAGCGAAGAGGCCGTGGCAGAGGTTGGACGTCGGCTCTCCGCCGCCGGCCTGCCGCCCGTCCGGTAGAGACCCCGGCGGGCCGGCCGGGACGGCAACGGGCCGGGCGGCGCGCGCCTACCGTCCCGGCCGTCCGCCCCACCTCCCGTACGGGTGACGCTCGTTGAAACGGCAACCGGAAGGTGCCGCCCTGGGGCAGGATGCCGGGCCATGGATGCCGTACGGGTCGCCCTGCTGCGTGAGGTGCTCGCCGGGACCGAGTGGGTGCAGGCCACCCGCCGCTTCGCGGGGACGCTGCGCGGTGCCGTCGCCCCGCACGGCGGGGGGCTGTTGCTGGTCGGCAGCGCCGCGTACGAGCCCTGGCATCTGGCCGCCCATCTCGACGACGAGGCCGCCTGGTCGGGCCTGCCCGAGCTGTCGCCGACCCTGGTGCGCCATCGTGTCCCCGGCGGAGCGCCGCCCCATCTGGCGGTGGGGCTCGGCCGGTTGGCGGCGGCCGGGCGCGGCGAGACCCTGCTGGTCGTCACGCCGGAGCAGCCGGGCGCCGGGCTGCTGGAGCGGGTGCACGACGCCCGCCGCAACGGCGCGACGGTGCTCGCCCTGGACGGCGGCGACCGCGATCTGCACGCCCTGGCCCATGACGCCCTCGCCGCGCCCCCGGCCGTGCCCGACGGTGCGGACGAGCCGCCCGCGGACCTCGACCTCGACACGGTCCAGCATCTGGTGAGCGCGGCCGCCGGGGAGAACAGCCTGCCCGCGCCCCGAGGTCACCGCCGCTTCCGCGACCGGCTGGCCCGCCTCGCCGACGGACTGACCGCCCCGCCGCCGCCTCGCTGGTAGCCCGCGAGGCCCGCCCCGCAGGCCGGTGAAAACCCTTTGCGCCGCCCCGCGTCCGCGCGCACGATGGTGCACCGTGACTTCGGACGGCCCGCTTCCTCCCCCCGCATCCCCTTCACCTGGTTCACCCGATTCATCTGGTTCACCTGACTCACCTGGCTCATCCGGTTCGCCCCCTGCGCCTCGCGCACGCCGACGCCTCTCCGCGCTGCTGCCGGATCTGGCCCCCTGGCGCTGCTCGCGCGACTTCCGGCTGCTGTGGTGCGCGGGTGCGGTCACGGTCTTCGGCAGCTCGCTGTCCTTCGTGGCCCTGCCGCTCCAGCTGAAGGAGCTGACCGGCTCCACGCTCGCGGTCGGGGCCCTGGGCGCGGTGGAGCTGGTCCCGCTGATCGTCTTCGGTCTCTACGGCGGGGCACTCGCGGACTCCTTCGACCGCCGTCGGCTGGTCCTGTGGACCGAGGCCGCGCTGGGCCTGGTCTCCGTGCTCCTGCTGCTCAACAGCCTGCTGCCGCACCCGGTGGTGTGGCCGCTGTATGCGGCCGCGGCGGCGACCAGCGCGCTGACCGGTCTGCAACGGCCGGCCCTGGACGCGATCGTGCCGCGGATCGTCCCGCACGAGCAGCTCGCCGCGGCCGCCGCCCTGAACGCGCTGCGCTGGCAGATCGGCGCGATCGCCGGGCCCGCGCTGGCCGGCGGGCTGCTGGCCCTTGCCGGGCTGCGCTGGGCGTACGCCATCGACGCGGTCACCTTCGTGCTCTCGGTGCTGCTCGCCCTGAAGCTGGCGCCGTCGCCCGCCTCGCACGACGCCGAGAAACCGTCGCTGCGCGGGATCGCCGAGGGCGCGCGCTACGCCTGGAGCCGCAAGGAGCTGCTCGGCACCTACGCCATCGACGTCCTCGCGATGCTCTTCGCCTTCCCGCTGGCGATCTTCCCGTTCCTCGCCGACGATCTCGACGCCCCCTGGGCCCTGGGGTTGATGTACGCGGCGCTGCCGGCCGGCTCCCTCCTGGTGAGCCTGACCAGCGGCTGGACCTCACGGATCCACCGGCAGGGCCGCGCGATCGCGCTGGCCGCCGCGAGCTGGGGGCTGGCGATGGCGGCGGCCGGGCAGCTGCGCAACGTCTGGCTGGTGCTGCTCCTGCTGACCGTGGCCGGTGCCTGCGACATGGTCAGCGGCATCTTCCGCTCGGCGATGTGGAACCAGACCATCCCCGACGAACTGCGCGGCCGGCTGGCAGGTATCGAGCTGCTCTCGTACTCGGCGGGCCCGCAGCTGGGCCAGGTCCGGATCGGCGGCATGGCGGCGCTGACGAGCGTACGGGCGTCGGTGTCGTGGGGCGGGCTGCTGTGCTTCGCGGGGGTCGGGCTGCTGGCGCTCGGGCTGCCGAAGCTGATGGCGTACGACGCCAGGACCGATGAGCATGCCCGGCGGATGCGGGAGCGCCGGGCCGCCGTTGCCGGGCCACCGGACGGCGAGGGTGCGCGCGGCGTCGAGGGTGCCGGTCCGGCCGCGCAGACCCCAAACGCGGACCCGGCGACGGCGTGAGGCCAGGGACGCGGCGGGGACGCCTACCGGGCCCGCCGCCCCGGACGTCCGTCCCGCAAGCCCTGGCCTTCCGCCCCGCCGCCCTAGGGGGAGGTACCCCCTAGGCGTCCGCCCCGCCGCTCTTGCCCTTCTGCGGGTCGTCGTGCCACTTGGGGTCGGTCTCCCACTCCAGATTCCGCTCCTGGGCGGTCTCCATGGCGTGGGAGGCCTCCTCGCGGGTGTCGTACGGGCCGAGGCGGTCGGCGGCCCGGCACTGGGGCCCCTCCTCGACCGTCCGGTGCTCGAGGCAGTAGAACCACTCGCCGGGCTTGCCGACCGTACGCCTCTTGAACAGCGCCATTGCCGCCTCCTGTGGATGCTTCTGTGCCACCATCCTGCCCGACGGCCCGCGGATACACTCGCTGGCATGTCTGGCCAGTCGCTTCTTGTCCCGGGGAAGATCTCCCCCACCCGCCCCGTCCCTGCCTCGATCCCGCGCCCCGAGTACGTCGGGAAGGACGCGCCCACCCCTTACACGGGGCCCGAGGTGCAGGACGCCGAAACGATCGAGCGGATGCGGATCGCCGGCCGGATCGCCGCCCAGGCGATGGCGGAGGCCGCCAAGCTGATCGCGCCGGGCGTGACGACCGATGAACTGGACCGGGTCGCCCATGAGTTCATGTGCGACCACGGCGCCTATCCGTCCACGCTCGGCTACCGCGGTTTCCCCAAGTCCCTGTGCTCCTCGCTCAACGAGGTCATCTGCCACGGCATCCCGGACTCGACCGTCCTCAAGGACGGCGACATCGTGAACCTGGACGTCACCGCGTACATCAACGGCGTGCACGGCGACAACAACGCCACCTACCTGTGCGGCGAGGTGGACGAGGAGTCCACGCTGCTCGTCGAGCGCACCCGTGAGGCGCTCAACCGCGCGATCAAGGCCGTCAAGCCGGGCCGCCAGATCAACATCATCGGCCGGGTCATCGAGTCCTACGCCAAGCGCTTCGGCTACGGAGTGGTCCGTGACTTCACCGGTCACGGCATCAACTCCTCCTTCCACTCCGGTCTGATCGTTCCGCACTATGACAGCCCGCACCACACCACCGACATCAAGCCCGGCATGACCTTCACGATCGAGCCGATGCTGACGCTGGGGTCCTACGACTACGACATGTGGGACGACGGCTGGACGGTGGTGACCAAGGACCGCAAGCGGACCGCGCAGTTCGAGCACACCTTGGTGGTCACGGACACGGGGGCGGAGATCCTCACGCTGCCCTGACGGGAGCGGGAGCGGGGGCGAGAGCGAGAGTGGGAACCTTTTACCGACAGGGCGTCGGGAACAGGGGTAGGCTCGTTACCGACAGGACGTCGGGAACGGGGTTGACTTAGGTAAGCCTAAGTAGTTAGGTGAACCCAGTGCCAGCGGCTCGGCGGAGCCGGCTTCTGTTCCCGTCCGCGCCCCTCGGTCCCCGGAGGTCCGCCTTGGAAGCGTCCAGCCCGACCCCGTCCGCCCCGTCCACCCCCTTCTCCGCGGTCATCCGCACCGCCTCCCACGAGCAGCACGTGGAGGCCGAGAACTCCTCCTTCATGAGCGACCTCCTCGGCGGCAGGCTCGGCATCCCGGCCTACCGGCGCTACACCGAGCAGCTGTGGTTCGTCTACCGCGCGCTGGAGGACGCCTCCGGGCCGCTCGCCGCCGACCCCGTCGCGGGCCCCTTCATCCGCCCCGAGCTGGCCCGCACCGCCGCGCTGGAGCGCGACCTCACCCATCTCGGCGGGCCGTCCTGGCGCAGCGGCCTGGAGCCGCTCCCGGCCACCGCCGCCTATGCCGACCGGGTGGCGGCCTGCGCCCGCGACTGGCCGGCCGGCTTCGTCGCCCACCACTACACGCGCTATCTCGGCGACCTCTCCGGCGGCCAGATCATCCGCGGCACCGCCGAGAAGACCTGGGGCTTCGCCCGCAAGGGCGACGGGGTCCGCTTCTACGTCTTCGAGGACATCGCCAACCCGGCCGCCTTCAAGCGCGAGTACCGGGCGCTGCTGGACGCCCTGCCGGTGGACGACCTGGAAAAGCAGCGGGTGGTCGACGAGTGCAAGCGTGCGTTCCGGCTGAACAGCGCGGTCTTCCGGGAGTTGGGCGAGGAGTTCCCGCTGAGCGCGTAGAAGCCGGCTCTCCGGCTCCTGTCGCCTGCCGCACCTGCCCGCCCCCTTGCCGCCGCCCCCCGCCCGCCCCGAGCCCTACGACTACGGGGTAGCGGGGCGGACCCGTCCGCCGATGGCGATGGTGCCGTCCGGATACGTCCGGGTGAGGATCCGCGAGCCGGCGCCCTGCCGGATGTCGAGCGGGCGTCCCCGCTCATGGGTCAGCAGCATCGCGGCGGCGCCGGTCGCCTCGTCCTCGACGACGCTGTCGCCACGCCGCGGGAAGGCCCGCGCCCGGACCACGCCCGCGGCCTCGTCCTGCCAGGCCCAGGCGTAGAGCCAGCCCTCCCCCGGCGGCGGCGCGGGCAGTGCGTCGACCTCGGCGGCCGAGGCATGGTGCCGGGTCGTGCGGGCGGTCACCCACTCCGGGCGCCCGCGCACCCAGGTGATGTCCCCCTCGAAGCGGACCGCGACCTCACCGGCCGCGGGGCGCAGGGTGCGCGGCGGCCGCCCCAGGCTCCGCAGCAGCCAGGCCAGACCGACCAACGGGTGCCCGGCGAACGGGAGCCGGCCGCTCGGGGTGTGGATGTCCACGGCGCCGCGGGCGACGTCGTCGAGGAACACGGTCTCGCTGAAGCCGAGTTCGGCCGCGAGCGCGGTCCGCTCGGCGGCGTCGGGGAGGGCCGCCCCGTCGCGGACGACGCCCAGCGCATTGCCCCCGGCCCCGTCCGGGCCGCAGAACACCCGGAGCACATCAAGTTCGGTCATCCGGACAGTGAACCGCAAGGCCGGTGACCCGGGGCGGCGAACGGGCCTCCACGGACCGTGTATTCGCTGGTCATGACCCGTCGCATCACATGACCCTTACTTTGACCGACGCATGACGCTTCCGTGACCGGGCACGTGTCAATCCGTGATCAAGCCGTTGTCCATGAGAGCGGGATCACTGGACGGAGCGGGAAAAACTAGGTAAGCCTCAGATAAGTTAGGGCCGCCTTAGTGGCTGCCAAAGTGACTGTCTATCGTTCCGGTACGTCATCCCCGTACATCCGAGCCCGCCTGGAGCCCCGTATGCGAGCCCTTCGCTCCTCCGCCGTCGCCGCCCTCGCCGCGGCCACGGCTGTCACCGCCGTCGCCGGCTGCGCCGCGAAGAACGACGGCAAGGGAGGCGGCGGAAAGGGTGCGATCGAGGTGACCGCGACCGACTCCAGCTGTGAGCTCTCCGCCAAGGAGTTCCCCGCCGGACACGTCCGGTTCGCGGTGCAGAACAAGGGCTCCAAGGTCACCGAGGTGTATGTCTACGCACCCGGCGACCGGATCGTGACCGAGCGGGAGAACATCGGTCCCGGCACCAGCGCGGAGATCACCGCGGAGATCAAGGCCGGTTCGTACGAGGTCGCCTGCAAGCCCGGTATGAAGGGCAAGGGCATCCGCCAGAAGGTGACCGCCGGCGGCAAGGGCGCGACCGCCAAGCGCGACCCCAAGCTGGATGCCGCCGTTGCCGCGTACCGCACCTACGTCCAGGAGCAGGCCGACCAGACCCTCCCGGCGGCACAGAAGTTCGCCGACGCGGTCAAGAGCGGCGATGTGGAGGCCGCGAAGAAGGCCTACGCCCTCTCCCGGGTGGGCTGGGAGCGCACCGAGCCGGTCGCCGAGTCGTTCGGTGACATCGACCCCAAGGTCGATGTGCGCGCCGACGGCCTGGAGAAGGGCCAGAAGTGGACCGGCTGGCACAAGCTGGAGAAGTCCCTGTGGGAGGAGAAGAAGATCTCCGGGGACGACAAGAAGCTCGCCGACCGGCTGATCACCGACCTGAAGGACTGGCAGAAGCGGGTCGGCAAGGCCGAGATCACCCCGACCAGCATGGCCAACGGCGCCAAGGAGCTGCTCGACGAGGTGGCCACCGGCAAGGTCACCGGTGAGGAAGAGCGCTACAGCCACACCGACCTGGTCGACTTCCAGGCCAATGTCGAGGGTGCCGAGACGGCGTACGAGCTACTGAAGCCGGTCGTCGCCAAGAACGAGCCGGCGCTCGCCAAGGAGCTGGACAAGCAGTTCAAGGCAATCGATTCGCTGCTCGACGACCACCGCGACAGCAAGTCCGCCGACGGCTTCGCCTCCTACGACACGGTCGGCAAGGACGAGCGCAAGGAGCTCTCCGACGGCGTCAACGCGCTGGCCGAGCCGCTGTCCAAGCTGGCCGCCGCCGTGGCCACCACCAAGTAGTCCGCCGCCAGGCAAGGGATCGTGATGACGCAGGACGACGGCACGACAACCGAGGACACCAAGGCCGCGCAGACCGCCGACGGGCACGCCCCGTCCCGGCGTTCGCTGCTCGGCTGGGGAGGCGCGGGGCTGGCCCTGGGCGCGGTCGCGGCCGGCGGTACGGCGGCGGCGCTGCGCACCGGCGGCGACGCCCAGCCGGCCGGCGCGGACGCGACCTCGCGCTCCGCGGTCCCCTTCCACGGCAGGCACCAGGCGGGTATCGCCACCGCCGTCCAGGACCGGCTGCACTTCGCCTCGTTCGACGTCACCACCGATGACCGCGCCGAACTGATCGCGCTGCTCAAGGAGTGGACGAAGGCGGCGGCGCGGATGACGGCCGGCGACGCCGTCGGCGACGGTGCGGTCGGCGGGCTCGCGGAGGCCCCGCCGGACGACACCGGCGAGGCGCTCGGTCTGCCGCCGTCCCGGCTCACCCTGACCTTCGGCATCGGCCCGACGCTGTTCGAGAAGGACGGCAAGGACCGGTTCGGCATCAAGGCCCGGCGGCCCGACGCCCTGATCGACCTGCCGCAGTTCCCCGGCGACAACCTCGACAAGACCCGCAGCGGCGGCGATCTGTGCGTCCAGGCGTGTGCGGACGACCCGCAGGTGGCGGTGCACGCGATCCGCAACCTGGCGCGGATCGGCTTCGGCAAGGTCGCGATCCGCTGGTCGCAGCTGGGCTTCGGCAAGACGTCCTCGACGACGCCGGACGCCCAGACCCCGCGCAACATGTTCGGCTTCAAGGACGGCACCCACAACCTCGCGGGCACCGACACCGCCGCGCTCGACAAGCACGTCTGGGTCACCGACGGGGACGCGAAGGACAAGGCCGGCTGGATGGCCGGCGGCTCCTACCTCGTCGCGCGCCGGATCCGGATGCACATCGAGACCTGGGACCGCACCTCGCTCCAGGAGCAGGAGGACATCTTCGGCCGGAACAAGGGCGAGGGCGCACCGGTCGGCAAGAAGCACGAGCGGGACACCCCGCATCTGAAGTCGATGCTGCCGACCGCGCATGTCCGCCTCGCGCACCCCGACTCCAACGGCGGGGTGCGGATCCTGCGCCGCGGCTACTCCTTCACCGACGGTACGGACGGTCTGGGGCGGCTGGACGCGGGGCTGTTCTTCCTCGCCTACCAGCGGGACGTCCGCCAGGGCTTCGTCCCGCTCCAGAAGCGGCTGGCGGCCGACGACGCGCTCAACGAGTACATCCAGCACGTGGGTTCAGCGGTCTTCGCGGTGCCGCCGGGCGTCCGGAACGCGGACGACTGGTGGGGCCGGGAGCTGTTCGCCTGACATCGTCGGCGCCGGAAGGCGGGGCATCGACTTCATGAAGGAAGGGAAGGAACCGACGTGTTCGGCAACTACCTGATCGGTCTGCGCGAGGGCCTGGAAGCCAGCCTCGTCGTCTGCATTCTCATCGCCTATCTGGTCAAGACCGGGCGGCGGGAGGCGCTGCGCCCGGTCTGGACCGGTATCACGATCGCCGTGGTGCTGTCGCTCGCGTTCGGTGCGGCGCTTCAGTTCGGGTCGCAGACCCTGACGTTCAAGGCCCAGGAAGCGCTCGGCGGGTCACTGTCGATCATTGCGGTCTGCCTGGTGACGTGGATGGTCTTCTGGATGCGGCGTACCGCGCGGCATCTGAAGAAGGAGCTGCACGGCAAGCTGGACGCGGCGCTCCAGATGGGCACCATGGCGCTGGTGGTCACCGCGTTCCTGTCGGTGGGCCGCGAAGGCCTGGAGACCGCGCTGTTCATCTGGACCGCCGCGCAGTCCGCCCACGACGGTGTACGGCCGCTGGTCGGGGCGCTGCTGGGCCTGCTGACGGCCGTAGCGCTGGGCTGGCTGTTCTACCGCGGTGCGGTGCGGATCAACCTGGCGAAGTTCTTCACCTGGACCGGCGGCATGCTGGTCGTGGTCGCGGCGGGCGTGCTGGCGTACGGCTTCCACGATCTCCAGGAGGCGGACATCCTGCCGGGGCTGACCACGCAGGCGTTCGACATCAGCGCGCAGATCCCGGTCGACAGCTGGTACGGCACCCTGCTGAAGGGCATCTTCAACTTCCAGCCGGACCCGACCGTCCTTCAGGTCACGGTGTGGGCTCTGTATCTGGTCCCCACGCTCACGTTGTTCTTCGCCCCCGGTAGGGTTGCGCCGAATCGTGCCACCCCGGCGGCCGCCCAGTCCGCCCCGGTCGCCCCGAAGGAGCCCGAGCCCCATGACACGCAGGTCGCCGTTCCGGGTGCCCGCAACACTGACGTCGGCAGCGGCGGCGCTGGTGATATTGAGCGGCTGCATGACGGTGCACGGCGAGAGGGAGATGCTGCCGGCGGTGTCGAAGGCTGAGGGCACCAAGGCGCTCACCCACTTCACCGAGACCTTCAACAAGGTCAACCGGCAGCTCGATCCGGCGCTGAACCCCTCCTTCGAGGGGGGAGCGCTGCTCGCCATCGACCAGGCCGGGATAAAGGCGGCACACGCCCTCCGGCCGCAGGGCAATCCGAACTTCACGGCACTGGCGTTCACGGATCCGCACTTCACCGTGCCCAAGCAGGCGGGCTGGCCGAAGTACTTCATCGCGGACGCGGCCAGCAACCGCAAGAACGCCCGTGGCCAGAACACCCGCTGGTTCCTGGTGTTCAGCCGCAACGGCATCGACGAGCAGTGGCGCGCGGTGTATCTGGCGACGTTCGCGGGCAACAAGGCGCCGGAGCTGGAGACGGACGAGAAGGGCTACGCGGAGGCGGTGCCCGCCGGCGCGAAGTCCGGTCTGGCGGTCGATCCGGGCAAGCTCAGCCGTACCTATGCGGACTACCTCAACACCGGCAAGGGCAGCACCTTCGCCTCCGGCCCGGAGACCGACGGCTGGCGGGCCCGGCGGGCCAAGGACGCCAACCGGCCCGGCCAGCGCATCATGTGGGAGGACACCGCCGCGGGCTATCCGCCGGTGGCACTGCGGACGAAGGACGGCGGTGCGCTGGTGTTCTTCTCGACCGTCTACCACCAGCAGAAGACGGTGTTCGCCGGAGGGACGATCACGGTGACCGGGGGTCTGCGAGGCCTGCTGGACGGGCCGCCGAAGAAGACCAACCGGATGGCGTTCACCACCGTCTCCGGCCAGGCGGTCACGGTGCCGGCCAAGAGCGCCGGGGGGAAGGTCACGGTCCTGAACCGGATCGAGGCGAAGACCTCGGTGAAGCCGCTGTAGCCGGCCGGGAAACCGCTCGTGTGCGAAAGGGCCGTCGGGGTGAACCCGGCGGCCCTTCGGCGTACGCGTGGGAGGGGCGGCGGGTGGCCGGGCCCGCTCAGCGGCCGATCGGCCAGGCCGTCGCTTCGTGGTGGTAGGGCTCGCGGCTGTTGAACTCCGCGCAGGCGTCGGTGAGCGACTCCAGCAGCGTCAGCGGGTCGGGCGGCGTCAGCTCGGGGCCGCGCAGCCAGGTCACCGCAGGCTGCTCGCCGGGCAGCGTCGAGGGCGGCAGCAGCACATAGCTGCCGCGGCAGTGCCAGCGCAGCCCCGGGTGCTCGTCCATGGTCTCGGGGTGGCAGTCCAGCTCGCAGGGCCACCACTCGTCCTCGTCGTCCGGGGTGCCGCGGGTGGCGGTGAAGAAGAGCATCCGGCCGTCGCGGAAACCGGAGCCGCTGAGGGTGATCGGCCCGACCTCGATGCCCGCCGCGTCCAGCCGCCCCAGGGCGCTGCGGCCCGCCTCGACGGGTACGTCCAGCACGTCGTGGCTGATGCCGGTGGCGGTGATGAAGTTGGCCTGCGGCAGGGTGCGGACCCAGGCGGCGACCTTGTCGCGGTCGGTGGTGGCGACGGTCTGCCAGCCGAAGGAGATGGGGTGCCGGCCGGGAGTGGGACAGCCGATGCGTTCACAGGAACAGCCGTAGCCGGAGGGGTGCGCGGCCGGGGCCACGGGGAAGCCGGCGTCGACCGCCGCCAGCAGCAGGTCCTCGCGGCTGCGCGCAGCCGCTGATCCCGTGTCCGTATCGCCGCCGTCCGATCCGCTCTTCGGCCGGCGCAGCCACTGGGAGAACCTGCTCTTGCGTTCCATCTATCCCCTCACTTCGAGCGGTGGTCTGGGATCAATGCTGCCACCATCCTGCTCCTCGGGTGACCGGTGTGGAGATCCGGGGTGAACGAAGAGGGGGCCAATACCGGCAATTCAGGTCATGGACGACAAGATGCCGCCGCTGCCGCCCGGCCGCCCGGTGCGCTCAGCCGCGCGGCCGCAGACCGCGCAGTGCCTGGTCGACAAGGGTGTCCACGAAGTCGTAGGTCAATTCGCCGGTGCGCATCAGCCAGCGCTGTGAGAAGGGACTCAGCACCATCTCGGCAGCGATCCGCACATCGATGTCCTCGGCCACCTCACCCGCCTCCTGCGCCGCCCGCAGCCGCTCGGTATAGACACGGATGCCGGGCTCCAGCAGCCGGGCGACGAAGGTGCGGGAGACCTCCTCGTCGTTCGCGCCGGCCACCGCGAGGGCGCGGTAGGGCGCCTGGAAGGCCGGGTCGTTGAATTCATCGGCGGTCGCCCGCAGCACGAACTTCAGGTCCGCGGCCAGATCCCCGGTGTCCGGGAGGCCCGCCGCGTAGTCCTCGTCGGCGTCGACGGTGAACGCATCCAGCAGGACGGCGGCCTTGGAGGGCCACCAGCGGTAGATCGTCTGCTTGCCGACCCCGGCCCGGGAGGCGATGCCTTCGATCGTGAGCTTCTCGTAGCCGACCTCGCCGACGAGCGCGAGGGCGGCATCGAAGATCGCCCGGCGGGAGCGTTCGCTGCGGCGGGTGGAGTCGGGGGCTGCTTTGTTGGCCATACCGCGGAGTCTAGCGAGAAGAAGGCGAGACGTATCGTCTTGACGAGACGCATCGTCTCGCCCATAGTGGATCCCGAGCGAGACGCTTCGTCTCGATCGCCGAGAAGGAAGGGGATTCCCATGAGCAAGGGCAATGCCGGCGGGATGCTGGGGGTCGGCGGAACGCGCAACAAGCTCTCGCGCGGCGCACTGCGCGGCGGGACCGCGGACCGCGGCGGCCGGGGCCGGACCGATGCCCAGGACCGGCGCCGTGAGCTGCTGCGCAAGTTCCAGGAGCGGGCGAAAGAGGAGTAGGGAGCGGGCCACCCGAACGGTGCACGGCCCGGGGCACCGGGGCTCTTCGCGGTGGACGATTTGGGAGCGCGTACGGGATCCCGTACCCGCCCTGAGTGCCACCACCGTGAGGAGCCTTCCTTGCGTATCCCCCGGCGCAGCGCCACCCCCCGCCGCTACCTGATGTGCCCGCCGGCGCACTTCCGGGTCAGCTACTCCATCAACCCCTGGATGAACCCCGACAAGCCCGTCGATCTCGCCCTCGCGCAGGCCCAGTGGGAGGATCTGCGCGACCGCTACCGCGCGCTCGGCCACACCGTCGAGGAGCTGGCGCCGCACCCCGGATTCCCCGACATGGTCTTCGCCGCCAACGGCGCCACCGTCGTGGACGGGCGGGTGCTCGGCGCCCGGTTCGCCTTCGCCGAGCGGCACGGAGAGGCCGCGGTGCACGCCCGGTGGTACCGCGAGCACGGCTTCGCCGACGTACGCACACCGCAGAACGTCAACGAGGGCGAGGGGGATTTCGCCGTCACCGCCTCCTGGCTGCTGGCCGGCCGCGGCTTCCGCAGCAGTCCGCTCTCCCATGCGGAGGCCCAGGAATACTTCGCCCGCCCGGTGATCGGCCTCGATCTGGTCGACCCGCGCTACTACCACCTCGATACGGCGCTGTGCGTGCTCGACGCCGGCAGCGGCGAGCCGGGCGCAGGCGCGGCGGAGGTCATGTACTACCCCGGCGCGTTCTCCGCCGGGAGCCGCGCCGTGCTGGCCCGGCTGTTCCCCGACGCGCTGATCGCCGGCGCGGCCGACGCGGCGGCCTTTGGGCTGAACGCGGTCTCCGACGGCCTGCACGTGCTGCTGCCCCAGGCGGCGGTGGGGCTCTTCGCACCGCTGCGGGAACGGGGGTACGAGCCGATCGGGATGGATCTGACCGAGCTGCTGAAGGGCGGGGGGAGCGTGAAGTGTGTGACGGCGGAGCTGCGTTTGGGGTGAATCCCACATGGTCGGGTGCGGCGTCACCGCAGCCCCAGGTCAGGACCAGTCGTCGCCCCAGGAGGCGTCGCGGGCCTCGCGGTAGTGGGTGCCGTGCCGCTTGGTCACCGTGGTGCGCTGCAGGCCGTCCTGTGTCGTGCACAGGTCCAGGAGGACCTGGCCCTTGCGGAGTTGGGGTTTGCGGACGATGCGGGCGGGGGCGGGGGTGGCGTCGAGGGTGGTGGCCGCGACGTAGCTGAACTTCTCGTCCTCGTACGGGAGGGAGCCGCCCTTGACCTGGCGGTGGAGGGAGGAACGGTTGACCCGGGCGGCGAAGTGGCACCAGTCCTGACCCGGGACGATGGGGCAGGTGTCGCTGTGCGGGCAGGGGGCGACGATGCGCAGACCGGCTTCCGTGAGCTGGGTGCGGGCCTCGCGGATGCGGAGGTAGCCCTCGGGGGTGCCGGGTTCGATCAGGACGACGGCCTCGGCCGCGGTGGCCGCCGCCGCGACGACGGCGCGGCGGTCCTCGGGACGGAGTTCCCCCAGGACGTAGGAGACGGTGACCAAGTCCGTGCCGGCGGGGATCGTCAAGCCCTCGCCGATGGTCTGCCGCCGCCATTCGGTGTCGGGCAGGGTCTTGGCGGCCAGCTCCCGGCCGAGGTCGAGGGCGGGCTGCGCCCAGTCCAGGACGGTGCTGCGGTGGCCTTCCCAGGTGGCGGCGGTGGCCCAGGTGGCGGCGCCGGTGCCGCCACCGATGTCCACATGGGTGGCCGGGGACCAGTCCGGGACCCGGGCGGCGAACGCGGTCAGCGCGGCCCGTACCGCCTCGAAGGTGGCGGGCATCCGGTAGGCGGCGTACGCGGCGACATCGGCGCGGTCCCGCAGCACCGGGGCGTCGGTGGGCGTACGGCCCCGGTAGTTGGCGATCAGCCGCTCCACGGCCTGCGCGGCCTGTTTGGGCGGCAGGCCGTCGAGCAGGCCCGCCAGCGCGGCGCGCAGTTCCTCGTGCATGACCGAAATTCTACGGGCCCCGCGGGGGTGCCCTGCCTGGTCAGGTGGCGCGGGACGCCGCACGGGCCAGCCGGGTGGCGGCCGCGGCCCGGGGAGCGCTGCCGCTGTTGCGGCGACGGGGGTGGACGGTGTTGGCGAGGAGGACGAGGAAGGTGTCGGTGGCGCGGTCGAGGACCAGGCTGGTGCCGGTGAAGCCGGTGTGCCCGGCCGCGCCGCGGCCCGCCAACTCACCCATGAAGTAGGGCTGGTCGACGCCGAAGCCGAGGCCGGGCGGATCGAGCAGCGCGGCGACCGCGTCGGCGCCGAGGATCCGGGCACGGCCGTACGCGCCGCCGTTGAGCAGCGTGCGGCACAGCACGGCGAGGTCCTGGGCGGTGGAGAAGAGGCCCGCATGACCGGCCACCCCGCCCAGCGCCCAGGCGTTCTCGTCGTGCACCTCACCGCGGACCATGCCGCGGTCCGCCTTGGCCCAGGGCCGCCGCTGGTCCTCCGTCGCCGCCACGCCCTGCGGCGCCAGCGGGCCGTAGGAGGTGCTGGACATGCCCAGCGGGCCGGTGATGCCGTCGCGGATCAAGGCGTCCAGCCGCTGCCCGGTGCGCCGCTCCAGGATCAGCTGGAGGGCGATGAGGTTGAGGTCGGAGTAGAGGTGCCCGGCGCCGGGCCTGCCGGACGGGGCCGCCGCCTCCGCCCACAGGAGCGCCAGTTGGTCGCTGCGGTCCCGGTGGTCGTGGAACGGCAGCTCGGGGGCGAGCCCGGAGGTGTGGGTGAGCAGCTGCCGTACGGTGATGCCGCGGGCGAAGGCGGGCAGGTCGGCCCGGACCTCGTCGTCGAGGGCCAGTCGGCCGCGTTCCATCTGCTGGACGGCGGCGATGGCCGTGAAGAGCTTGCTGAGCGAGGCGAGGTCGAAGACGGTGCCGACCCGCATCGGCTCCCACAGATCGCGGGGCAGGTCGAGGCCGCGGTCCAGTCCGGGGTCGTAGGCCCGGAAGCGCAGCGCCCAGCCCGCGGCGGCCTCGGCGGCGACGACCGGGCCCCGGCCGGCCAGGACGACGGCTCCGGGCGCCCAGGGCGGCCGGCCCTCGGGCAGCGCCCGCACGCCGCGGACCAGCCGTTCCATGCACGCGGGATCCAGCCCCGCCCGGGCCGGCGTGCCATAGGTGAGTCTCGGTGCGTTCAGAGCCTGGTCCTCTCGCCCGCCGTGCTCCCGTTGTCCTCCCCCCTACGCTGCCACGGGCGGCACATCCCCAGGAAGCTCACGAGCGCCAATATGGCGCAGGAGAGTTGTACAAGGGCCATCGGCAGGGCCGTCCGCTCGCCCGCGATGCCCACCAGCGGGGAGGCCACCGAGCCGAGCAGGAAGGTCGAGGTGCCCAGCAGCGCGGAGGCGGAGCCGGCCGCGTGCCGGGTGCGCAGCAGCGCCAGGGTGTTGGTGCTCGGCATGACCAGGCCCATCGCGGCCATGAGGACGAAGAGGCCGGCGGCCACCGGGACCAGGCCGACCCGGCCGAAGACGCCGGAGGACATCAGGAGCAGACCGGCCGCGGCGAGCGCGATCACGGCCAGTCCGGTGCCGAGCACCTTGTCGAGACCGACCCGGCCGACCAGGACCTTGCCGTTGAACTGGCCGACACACACCAGGCCGACGGAGTTGATGCCGAAGAGCAGGCTGAAGGTCTGCGGGGAGGCGCCGTAGATCTCCTGGATCACGAACGGCGAGGCCGAGATGTAGGCGAAGAGGGCGGCGAAGGCGAAGGCGCCGACGAGGAGGTAGCCGGAGAAGGCCCGGTCGGCGAGCAGATCGCGCATGGTACGCAGGGTCTGGCCGAGGCCGCCGGAGTGCCGGCCCTCGGGCGGCAGGGTCTCGTCGAGCCTGCGCCACACCAGGAGGGTGAGCGCCACCCCGACGGCGGTCAGGACGACGAACACCCCGCGCCAGTCGGTGATCCGGAGGATCTGGCCGCCGATGAGCGGGGCGACGACCGGCGCCGTTCCGGAGATCAGCATCAGGGTGGAGAAGAACCGGGCCATCGCCACGCCGTCGTACAGATCGCGCACCACCGCCCGCGCGATGACGATGCCGGCCGCGCCCGCCAGGCCCTGCAACAGGCGGAAGGCGATGAGGAGTTCGGTGGTGGGGGCGACCGCGCACAGGGCGGTCGCCAGGATGTAGATCACCATGCCGGCCAGCAGCGGGCGGCGGCGCCCCCACTTGTCGCTCATCGGGCCGACGATCATCTGGCCCAGCGCCATGCCCGCCAGGCAGGTGGTGAGGGTGAGCTGGACGGTGGCGGCCGGGCTGTGCAGGGCGGCGGTGACCTGCGGCAGGGCCGGCAGATACATGTCCATGGAGAGCGGCGGGACCGCCGTGAGGCCGCCGAGGACGAGGGTGACGAGGAGTCCGGTGCGGCGGGACGCGGCACGTGCGGCCGGTGCGGCCGGTTCTGCTGCTGCGCCCCGCTCGGCTATCGCGGGAAGGTCCTTGGGATCGGCCGCGCCGGGCTCCGTCATAGGTGTCTCCATGGGTCATCGAGGGCTGCACCATGGTGTCATGCACGGGACGGCTCCCGGCCGTTTCCGGCCCGGTCCCTTGGACCTAGGACGGACGTCCCGGGGGGCCTGGGACCGACGTCCCGCAGCCCCAGGACGGACCGGTCAAGACCGGCTGTGAGGTGCGGGCGGCTCGTCGGGTGGCTCGTGTGGGCTGATGCCGGTCAGGGCGAGCTGCCAGATCTTGCCCAGTTGTACGACGGTGCTGACCCGCGCTGTCTCGGCGACGGCCGGCCGTGCCCGGACGTAGGTCTCGGTGCCGGCGACCAGATGGACGACGAGTGCGGCGATGGTCTCGGGCAGGGCGGCCGGGTGGAGCTGGCCGTCCCGTTGGGCCTGTGCGAGCAGACTGTGGACGGCCGGCAGCCAGGCGGATGACCACGCGGGACTGTCCGGCCGTTCGCGGGCGAGCCGTGCCGCCGACCGGACGACGGGGTCTTCTTCCAGTAGCCGGGCGAGGCCGAGGGTCAGGTCGATCACGGCGTGCAGGGCGGGCCCGGATCCCCCCGTGGCGTGGTCCGCCACGGTGCGGGCGGCGCGGGACCCCTGCGACTGGACCTCGTCGGCGAGTTCGCCCTTGGTGGAGAAGTGAAAGGTCAGCGCGCCCATGGAGATGCCGGCCGCGTTGACCACCCTGTTCAGCGAGGTGCCGTCGTAGCCACTGCGGTCGATCTCCTCGGCTGCGGCCCGCACCAGAGCAGCGCGCGTGCGGGCCGCCCGCTCCTGCCTCACCACGGCTGCGCTCCGGGGTGCGGAACGCCGTTCGTCGGGCGGTCGGCCGCCTGCGCCGCAGTGGGGTCACATGCGGTGGCCACTGCGAACGGCGGGGCGGGCCGGCGCACGCGTCGCGCATTCACCAAAACAGCTCTCCTTCGGTCATGCCAGCTGGTGAGACGGACAGCGTGCACGCTCTGTGGCCAGGTGACAACACCGACTTGACGAAGTGTTATGTCACGTTTGGTCAGCCGCGGTGAGCGCATATGACCTGCCGAAGTAGGAGTGGCCGCTGCCCGGGAGGTGAAAACAAAGAGATTGTTCTCTATTCTTTTCTGGGTCTTGCGATGGTCCGGTCGTGCCGCCGGCCAGCACCAGGGAGGGAATGCACACGATGGCTGCGTACGCTTCGGGTCAACTGCCGGCGCCTCACGGCCAGGTACCCGCCGCCACATTCGTCGAGGAACTCTTCGGGCACCTGCCGCGAGCCGATCAGCGGCGCTGGGCCCTCGCCTGCATCCAGGGGCTGTTGAGCACACCGGGCAAGAAGTCGGTGCGCCGGCTGGCCGCCACCGTCTCCGCCTCGCCCACGGCCTCGCAGTCGCTGCACCAGTTCATCAACGCCAGCCCCTGGGACTGGGAACCCGCCCGTCAGGAACTTCTGCGGTGGATCGAACAACGAGCACAGGCCAGTGCATGGACGATCGGTCTGGCGGTCCTGCCCAAGCGTGGCGAGCACTCCGTCGGCGTGCACCGCAGATTCGTGCCGGAGTCCGGGCGCACCCTCAACTGCCAGGTGGGCATCGGGGCATTCCTGTCGACCGGCGGAACGGGGCTACCGGTCGACTGGCGTCTGCTGCTTCCCGACCAGTGGTGCCAGGATCCGCAGCGGCGCCTGCGCGCCCGGATCCCGGACACCGCCGCCCACGGCCGTCAGGTGTGGTCGCACATTCTGGACCTGGCCGATGCACTGGCTTCACGCACACGTACGGCTCTGCCGCCGCTGGTGGCGGACATGAGTGAAGGCACGGACGCGGCGGCGCTGATGGACGGGCTCAGCCGGCGCGGGCAGGACTTCGTCATCGCGGTGCCCGGCTCCCTCCCCGTCCTGCCCTGCGCCCACTTCACAGGCCGGCAGCCGGGCGGACCGGGACCGGCCTCCCCGCTCGGCGTCCGTCGGCTGCTCACTCTCAGCGGCCGCCGCCACCCGCACACCGCCACCGTGAGCACCCACGACGGAGCACCCCGGCTCGTGAGGATTCTGAGCGGCCTGGCCCAGCTGCCGCAGACCCGGCCCGGCGCGGCGGACCACCGGCCCGCCTACCGGGTCTTCACCGAATGGCGGCCCGCCGGGGGACGGCTCTCCCGTATGTGGGTCACCAACATGGCGAACCGGCGCATGGACGAACTGCTCGCCCTCACCGGCCTGCCGACCGCGACGGCCGCCACCCTGCACGATCTCGAGACCCACTTCGGCCTCCTCGACTTCGAAGGCCGCTCCTTCCCCGGCTGGCACCACCACATGACGCTGATCTCTGCCGCGTACGCCTACCGCCGGCTCGCCGGTTCGGCGCTCCTGGCCCCGTACGTCCACGCGTCCGGCCTGCGTTCCGCCTGAACTCCACAGCCCTCAGACCCCTGAGGACCCTGAGGTCCCGTCAGGGTCGACGACGGCAGGCGGCACCGGCCGGATCAGCCCCTCAACCCGTGTCCGTCTCGGATCGCGGACGGTGGGGCGCCTCGTGCCGTCCGGCGCTCCAGGCGAGTCCGGACGGGTCTGTACTGCGGATCCGCCATGGACGGTGCCGCAATCTCCTCGACAAACAAAAAGAACACCCTCTATGTTATTTGCGCGGCGATCAGGTCACCCGCCCACGGGGGACGGGGGCGCGCCGCGTGTGATCTGCCTAAGGGGGAAGCAAGGGCATGTTCCATTCCGCACGCCATGGCACTGCATCCGGCACCACTCTGTTCAGTCGGGTGCCCCAGGAACTGGTGCACAAGACAGCACCCGACGAAGTGCTGCTCACCGGCTGGCGTCAACAAGCCGACGACCACTTCGCCGTCACGGCATCATGGCCGGAGCAGCACAGTTTCTACGTACCGGTGGCGGGGGCCCACGACCCCCTCTTAGCTGCCGAGTCGGTGCGCCAGGCGATCCCGTTACTGTGCCATGGCGCTTACGGTGTGCCCCTGGGGCACCGTCAGATATGGGAGCACTTCGCCTGCACGCTCCACGGCGACGCGCTGTCCGCCGGGGAAGGACCGGCCCCCATCGAGCTGGACATCTCCTGCTCCGATGTACGACGACGCGGCAGCAGGCTTGCCGCGATGACGATGCAGGTGCGCCTGATCCGCGACGGCGCATGCATGGGGGTGGCACACACGCGCTTCACCAACCAGCCCCCGGCCGTCTACCAGCGCCTGCGAGGCGAGTACGCCGACCTCGAGGCCGCGATGTCGCGGACCATTCCGCTGGCCCCGCCGATGGCCCCGAAGCAAGTACAGCGCAGCCGGTTCCGAGATGTCGTCCTCTCGCCGACCAACTCGGCGCATACGTCCCAACTGCGCGTCGACCCGGCCCACCCGGTCCTCTTCGACCACCCGGTCGACCACGCCCCGGGCATGCTTCTGCTGGAGGCCGCACGCCAGGCGACGCACGCTGTCGCCCACCCGCATGAGGTGGTCCTCACAGGAATGAACTGCATCTTCTCGCTCTATGCGGAACTCGACGCCCCGTGCTGGATCGAGACCTCTGCGATCAGCAACGAGCTGATGGGCCGCCTCGCGGTAAAGGTGGTCGCCCGTCAGTCCGGCCGGGAGGTGTTCTCGGCCATGACCACGGCCGAGCACACCGTGCAGGCCTGATGGCGCCTGCGGGCTCCGGCACCACGGGGCCCCACCGACCTCGCTGAACTCTGTGGTCGGCGCATCATCGTGCACTTCGGGGGCGGGCCGGGCGGCCGGCTGGACGGCCGGCCCGCCCTGCGGCCTCACCGGGCGGGCAACGCGGCCAGGTGAGCCCGGTACCATTCCGCGGCTTCCCCGAGACGGGCGAGCGCTCCGGGGCCCGCAGGACATCCGGCCGCCTCCCAGACCGCCTCGCTGCGATACCAGTGATCGCGTGCGAGCAGCGAGAACTGGCGCTCATTCATCTTGCCCGGACGCTTTCGCAGCTGTTCGAGGCAGGTCTGCCAGGGCCAGCTTTCGCTGCCGGCCGGCGGCAGTACCTTGCATGCGGCCAGCGCCGCCAGCAGCTCGCCGTTGCTGACCGGAACCGGATGGCCGGCGTGAAAGATTCCGCGGGGCGGCTCCGCCAGACACGCCAGGGACGTGATCAACCGCGCCAGGTCACCGACGTCCACGAGCGACAGCAGGCCGCGTCCACCGTCCCAGCGCGCCGGAACCCTCTCCAGCAGTTCCGCGTAGGCGGGAACCACCCACCGGTCGCCGCGCCCCAGAACCAGGCCCGGCCGCAGCACGGTCCCACCAGCGGCCAGCGCCTTTCCTTCGCCTTCCAGCCGGGTCCTGCTGGACGGCGAAACCGGTGCGGGCGCCACCTCGTTCACGCCGATCCCACGGTGCGGACCCATCCCGTACACCGCCGCCGTGGACAGATGGATGATCCGTTTCACCCCGGCGCGCCGCGCCTCGGCCATGAGGGCCGCGCAGCCGTGGACATTGACCTGTGTGCAGCGGGACTCGTCGCCGCCGATGAACGACGCCAGGTGGATCAGTACGTCCGCCCCGGCCACCAGCCCGCGTAAGGACCCCGCGGCGGTCAGGTCTCCGAGGACCCAGTCCAGGCCCGGTACGGCTGAGCCCGCGGGTGGTGTGCGGGCCAGCGCCCGCACCGTGATGTCCCTGCCCGCCCGGGGGGTTTCGAGCAGCGTCCGCAGGACCGCCGACCCGATGAAGCCCGTGGCGCCGGTGAGCGCTACCCGCCACGCCCTCATGCGTCCGCGCCGGCAGCGGCATCGACCGTCACCCCGGAGACCGCCCGCGGATCGGCAATGCCGGGCAGCAGGTAACGCCACATCGCGACGATCTGCTGGGGAAGGTCCGCCCGGCCGGTGGAGAGCTGGGACATCAGCTGGGTCCCGGTGTAGGCCGCCACCAGGACCCGTGCGCACTCCGCCTCGTCGACACCCTCCAGCAGTTCGCCCCCGGCGCGGGCGGCGAGCAGCTCCTGCCGGAACTTCTCGGCCCACCACTCGTACACCGTGAAGTCCTGGACACCGCCTTCGGTTTGATCGACCGCCAGCCGCACGCCGGCCCTGAAGCGCACGTTGCGCTGCATTTGTCCGGCGAGGTACAGAGTCAGGTTCACCAACTGCTGTAGGCCGCTCGGCTCTTCGGGCAGGTGCAGCCCGGCCGCCTGCTCCAGGATGACCGCCCTGGCCAGGTCCTCCTTCGATTTGAAGTGGAAGTACAGGGCCCCCGGCGTGACTCCGGCGCGTTCGAGGATCCTGTTGATACCCGCGCCGGAGAAGCCGCACTCGTCGAAAGTCTCGGCAGCTGCCTGGACGAGCGCTTCGCGTGTCCGGACTGCCCGTTCCTGCCTTTGGCGTGTCACGTGCCCGTCCTCGATCTCTGAATAGTGCAAAAAGAACGACCTCTATGTTATGTCCGGAACGGCCTTCGCCGGTACCCGCGTTCGCAGGGCGGTCAAAAGGGACGGCCGAGGGAGCTCACGGGGTGGCCTCCTCGTTCCAGAGGCTGACGTAGCGCTCACCGGTGTCGGGCAGGACGGTCACGATCGTCTGTCCCGCGTACTTGGGCATGCGGGCCAGCCGGGCGGCGCCGTGGACCGCGGCGCCCGAGGAGACCCCGACGAACAGGCCCTGCCGGGCGGCCAGGGACTTGGCGGCCTCCATGGCGTCCTCGTCGGTGCAGGTGAAGACGTGGTCGATGAGCGTGCGGTCGGTGGTGGAGGCGACGAAGCCGCCGTTCAGGCCGGGGATGCGGTGCAGCCCGCCGTAGCCGCGGGAGAGGACGGGCGAGGACTCCGGCTCGACGGCCACCACCTTCAGGGCGGGGTTGTGCTCCTTGAGGTAGCGGGCGGCGCCGGTGAGGGTGGCGCCGGTGCCGACGCCGACGACCAGGACGTCGACCGCCCCGGCGGTGTCGGCCCAGATCTCCGGGCCTGTCGTCTCGTAGTGGGCCAGCACGTTGTCGTCGTTCTCGTGCTGGCGGGCGTACCACGAGCCGGGCGTACGGGCGTTGATCTCCTCGGCCTTGGCGATGGCGCCCTGGAAGCCGTCCTTGCTGGGCGTCTGCACGACCTCGGTGCCCAGCGCGCGCAGCAGCCCGATCCGCTCGGGCATGGCGCTGTCGGGCAGGACGATGACACAGCGGTAGCCGCGGGCGGCGGCGAGGGCGGCCAGCGCAACGCCGGTGTTGCCGGAGGTCGCCTCCATGACCGTGCCCCCGGGGGCGAGTTCGCCGCGCGCCTCCGCACCCCGCAGCATGTGCAGGGCCGAGCGGTCCTTGCTGCTGGAGAAGGGGTTGGCCGACTCCACCTTGGCCAGCACCTCCACGCCAGGGTGGGCGCCCTCCAACTGCAGCCGCACCAGGGGCGTATTGCCGATCAAGTCCTCAAGACCGTCCGCGATCCGGCGCTCGGCGGTACGGGCAACCATGAGTGAACTCCTGTCAGATGTACGCGTACTGCGTGACGAAAGAGGCGGGAAGGATGGCGGGGCGGGCCCCCGCGCCCGGCCGGGGGGCCGGGCGCGGGGGGTGAGGCGAGGTGGGGGCGGCGGCCTCGCCTCGGCGGGCGCGGCTCAGCGGGGCGGGGGAATCACCACGAGCCGGCCGAGGCGAGGAGCCGTACGGGGTCGTTGGCCGGGCCGGCGGAGCCGCTCGCCCTCTTGACCACGGACGCGGGCGCGTAGACCCGGCCGCCGGGCGGGATGTCCTGGGTCACCGTGGCCATCGAGCCGACCAGCACGCCGTCGCCGAGGGTCACCGGCCCCAGCACCGTCGCGTTGGCCCCCAGGACGACGCCGTTGCCGACGATGGGGTGCCGCCGCTCGCCCGGGGCGCGGTGGTTGTCGTTCCACCAGCCGACTGCGCCGAGCGTGACCTGGTGGAAGATGGTCACGTCGTCGCCGACCACCGCCGTCTCGCCGATGACGACCGACGAGCCGTGGTCGATGAAGACCCGGCGGCCGATCCGCGCGCCTGGGTGAATCTCCACGCCGGTGTGGCGGCGGGCGAAGTAGGCGATGACCCGGGCGCTCATGCGGCGGCCGCGGCGGTGCATGCGGTGGGCGACGCGGTGGGCCCACAGGGCGGGCAGCGCGGGGTGCAGGACGCCCTCCCGGCGGGTGCTGATGGACGGGTCGCGCTCGATGACCACGTCGAGGTCCTCGCGCATCTGGCGCAGCAGTCCGGGGACAGTGTGCATGGCTTCAACTCCTCCTGCCACGGTGGCCGTGACATGTGGTGCGTCCCCGTCGCCCGCGCCGTGGCTGCCGGGCATGCAGTGAACCGCCGGCCGGCGGCCGCGCAGGAGTCGGGGGCCGCGTCGGTGGACAGGGCACCGGAGGAGGGCTGGGTGCCAGCCGCCCCCGGTGTGAAGGACCGTCGTCAGCAGCAGCCCGCAGACCAGCGGGACGGTGCACCGGCCCCGCGAGGGGCATCCCGGTGCCCGCCTGCCCCAGGGGCAGCCCCCACGACGCGGTGGAAGCAGAGCAGGGGGCACCGGGACGTATATACCGCCGCCCGCCTCCGACGAATTCGCCGGCAGGCAGCGCAACTTGGGACACGCACCCGGCGAGCGGGGGGCTCGCCGGACCTCCTCTTGACTGCGTGGCGGCGCGCGGCGGCAGTTCAGCGGGCCGGCGTCAGCGCGCCGCCACCGCCGCGAGCACCGCGTCGACCAGCTTCTCCAGCTCGCTCACGACGGCGGGGTCCTCGATGAGGCCCTCGGGCGTGCGCAAGTTGATCGCGTCGCCCACGGCGACCTCGTCGCACTCCACGGCGGCGGCACCGCAGTTGGCGAGAATCCGGCGCACGTGCGGCTGCACGTTCGCACCGCCGGCCTGGCCCGGGGAGGCGCTCAGGACCGCCGTCGGCAGGTTGGTCAGCGGGCTCTCGCCACCGGGGCGGGAGAGCCAGTCCAGCGCGTTCTTCAGCACGCCCGAGGGGTAGCCGTTGTAGGCGGGGGAGCAGACGATCAGGGCGTCGGCACCGGCCACCTGGCCGCGGGCGGCCGCCAGAGGCGCGGAGTGGCCCGCACGTTCCACGTCCTCGTCGAACGGCGGGAAGTCGCGCACCGGCACGATGGTGGCCTCGTGGCCGCCGGCCCGCCCCTCGATGACCTTCCCGATCGTGGCGACTACCGCGGAGTTCGAGGACTCCGCGCGCAGACTGCCGGAGATCAGGGCAATCCTGGCCATTTCATCAACCCTTCCATAGCGGGCTCCGCACTGACTCGCGGAGCCAATCACGCCGGGCTCTTCCCGAACAACAACAGGCTCCAGGGTGCCTGCGACTTCGGCGAGTTGCCGAACTACTGCGACAGATATGGCAAGTTCCTGAAGTCGCCGCGGCCGTGGCCGGACCTCCTTGTCACGGCCGAACCGCCCGTGCTTGGCTTCCATCCGTCTGAGCGGCCTGCCGGTCCGCGCTCCAGCGAGGCAGTGCACGCATACCCCGGACTTCCGCGACCGTGGGCGCGAAAAGAAATCCCTCTCGAACCTCCCGCGGATGAGACCCCCCACCTCCGAATGGCGCGCGATGCCTTTGGCCCGGCGTGCCATGAAAGGAATGCACGGTGTCCCACTTCGATATACGCAAGGTCGGCGGCAGAATCGGCGCGGAGGTGCTCGGCGTCGACCTGAGCAGCGAGCTGTCGGACTCGGTGTGGTCCCAGATCCACGAGGCCTTTCTCCAGCACAAGGTGCTCTTCTTCCGCGACCAGGACATCAGCGACGAGGACCAGTTGGCCTTCGCCGGCCGCTTCGGACCGCTGACGCAGACGCACCCGATGATGCGCACGGTCGACGGCGCCCCTCAGGTCATCCCGATCGACGGCGAGGACCAGCGCGCCAACCACTGGCACGTCGACATCAGCTTCACCCGGGCCCCGTCCCTGGGCACCACCCTGCGCAGTGTCACCCTGCCCCCGTATGGCGGTGACACGCTGGTCGCCAACGGCGCCGCCGGCTACAAGGACCTCCCGGCCGAGCTGCGGGAGATCGCCGACAAGCTGTGGGCGGTGCACACCAACCACGCCGAGCAGCCCCGCCTGGGCACCGAGCGCGGCCGGCAGGTGCGCAAGGCATTCCTGGCCGAACGGTTCGAGACCGCGCACCCGGTCGTGCGCGTCCACCCCGAGTCCGGTGAGCCCAGCCTCCTCCTGGGCGGCTTCGCCCAGCGCCTGGTCGGCATGGAACTGCGCGAGTCCCGTCCCCTCATCGACGTCCTACAGGCCTACGTGCGCCGCCCGGAGAACACCGCGCGCTGGACCTGGCGTCCCGGCGACGTCCTGATCTTCGACAACCGCAGCACCCAGCACTACGGCGTGGACGACTACGACCACCACAAGCGCGTCCTGCACCGCGTCTCCATCACCGGCGACGTGCCGGTCGGCCTGGACGGCAAGTCCAGCTACGTCATCGAGGAGGGCGAGTGACCGCCGCCGCACCCGGAACGGGCCAACAGCACCGGGACCCTGCCGCGTTCGCCGCGCGGCTGCGCCGCCGGGAGCGGATGGTCGGCTACTGGATCGCCTGCGACAACCCCACGGGCACCGAGCGCATCGCGGGCCTGGGCTACGACTACATCGGCATCGACGGCCAGCACGGCATCCTGCACCAGGCGGGCCGGCAGTCGGCGCTGATGGCGGTGGACTCCCGGCAGCGCTCCGCCGGCGTCCTGCGCGTCCCCTCCGGCGACCCGATCGCCATCGGCATGGCCCTGGACACCGGGGCCCGGGGCGTGATCGTCCCGATGGTCGACACCGCCGAGGAGGCCGCCGTAGCCGCCCGCGCCTGCCGCCACCAGCCCAAGGGCACCCGCAGCCTGGGCGGCCCGGTCCGCGGCGAGGTGCGGCTGGGATCGGTGCCGGACGAGGTCGACGAGGCCGTCGCCTGCATCGTGATGATCGAGACGGCCGCCGCGCTGGAGAACCTGGAGGCGATCTGCGCCACGCCGGAGCTGGACGCGGTCTACGTCGGCCCCGCCGACCTGTCCGTGGCCCTGGGCGCCCGCTACTTCGGGGACCCGGACGTGTCGGAGGACCTGGAGGCCGCGCTGCGGCGGGTGACCGCGGCGGCCGAGCGTGCGGGCATCGCCTGCGGCATCCACTGCCTGACCGGTGACGCCGCGGCCGAGCGGCTGGGCGAGAACTTCACCTTCGCCACGGTCTCCAGCGACATCACCCACCTCCAGCAGATCGCGGCCGACCACCTCGGCGCCGCACGGGGCGCAGCCGTCCCCGCCTGAGCGGCACGGCTGCCCCGCCGGCCCCGGGAGACACCCCTCCCCCAGCCCGGCCTCCCGGGGCCCGGCCGCCCTCGACGCGGGCACGACGCGACGCACGCGAGGAATTCGACGAAAGTGGGACCTTTGAAAACAGCGACTGCCCCCGTCACCCCCGCCGCCGGCCGGATCGTCCGGTCGATGGAAGAGCTGGTCGGCAACACTCCGCTCATGGAGGTCCGGCTTCCGCACCTCCCGGACTCCGTCCGGCTGCTGGCCAAACTGGAGATGTTCAACCCGCTGCTGAACGTCAAGGACCGCCCGGCGCTGTACATGATGCGCCAGGCGGAGGCCTCCGGGGCACTGCCCGCCCGGGGCGGCACGGTCATCGAATGCTCCTCCGGCAGCACCGGCATCTCCCTGGCGGCGCTGAGCGCCCGGCGCGGCCACCGCTGCATCATCCTGATGCCGGACAATGCCACCGAGGAACGCCGCCAGATCCTGCGGGAGTTCGGCGCCGAGGTGGTCCTCGTCCCGCATGAGGACGGGCTGCCCGCCGCCTGGCGCCGCGCCGAGGAACTCCAGCGCAACACCCCCGGCTCCTGGCTCGCCCACCAGGACGAGAACCCGGCCAACTCCCGCGCGCACTACGAGACGACGGGGCCCGAGATCTGGGAGGCCACCGGCGGGCAGGTCGACGTGCTGGTGTGCGGCGTGGGCACCGGCGGCACGCTCACCGGCGTGGCCCGCTACCTCAAGGAACGCCGGGACGTGCACGTGGTGGCGGTCGAGCCGGCCCGTGCCGCGGTCCTCAACGGCGGCGAGCCGGGGCCGCACGGCATTCCCGGCATCGGCGCCGGCTACGTCTCCGAAATCATGGACCTGGACCTGATCGACGAGGCCATCGCCGTCCCGGACGAAGCCGCCGCCGACACCACCCGCGAGGTCAACCGCGCCACCGGCCTGCTGGCCGGCATCTCCTCGGGCGCCGCCGCGTACGCCTCCCGCCTGCTGGCCCGGCGGGAGCGCTGGACGGGCTCGACGATCGTCACCGTCTTCCCCGACACCGGCGAACGGTATCTGTCGCTGTCGGCCGAGTAACACCCACGTTTGCCACCGGAACGGATAGCTCATATGTGCCGTATCTTCGGCTACTTCAACGCGACAGCCTCCCCCAACGACCTGAGGACAGCCTCCGCGCTGCAGCGGCACGGAGGCCCGGACGCCAGCGGTTCGACCCGGGGTGCCGGCTGGGGCATCGGCAACAACCGCCTCGCCATCGTCGACCTGGACGGCGGGCAGCAGCCGTACGAGATCGACGGCGGCCGCATCAGGGTCGTCTTCAACGGCGAGATCTACAACCACGACGAACTCCGCACCCGCCTGCGGGGGCTGGGCCACACCTTCCCCGACCGCTGTGACGGCGGCGTCGTCCCGGCCCTGTACGCCGAGTACGGCGCCGGCTTCGCCGACCACCTAGACGGCATGTACACCCTCGCCGTCGTGGACCTGCGCGGCGAGCGGCCCCGGCTGCTGCTGGCCACCGACCACGTCGGCATGAAGCCGCTGTACTACCGCTGGGACGCGGCCGCCCGCTCGCTGCACTTCTCCTCCGAGCTGCCGGCCCTGCTCGGCTTCGGCGGCATGTCCGACGGCATCTGGGACGCCGGGCTCGACGCCTACCTCGCCACCAAGACCCCCTTCGGCGAGCAGACCCTCTTCGACGGCGTCCGGGTCCTGCCCCCGTCCACCACCATGACCTGCGAGCTCGGCGAGACCCCGCGCACCGTGCACCGCCCCCACAAGCCCGAGGACCACGGCTTCACCGGCGTCGAGCAGGCCGGCGCCCTGGTGCGCGAACGCCTGCGCGAGGAGGTCGGCCGGCTGCTCGTCGCCGACGTGCCGGTCGCCGTCATCACCTCCGGCGGCCTCGACTCCAGCCTGGTGACCTCCCTGGCCGCCGAGCGGGGGCCGGTGCACTCCTTCAACATCGCCTACCGCGGCGACTGGCCCTTCGACGAACGGCACTTCGCCCGCCAGGCGGCCGAGCGCGCGGGCACCACGCACCACCAGGTCGAGATCGACCCGGCCGGCTTCCCCGACCTGCTGGAGGACACCGTCTGGCACCTGGGCCAGCCGAACGCGGACCCCATCACCCTGAGCACCTACGCGCTCTTCGCCGCCGTCCGCGACGCGGGCTTCAAGGTCGCACTGACCGGCGACGCCGCCGACGAGGTCTTCGGCGGCTACGGACGGATGCGCGCGGCCGCCGAGGCCGCCGGCTCCGGCCGGGCGTGGTACGGCGACTACCTGGACGCGCTGGGCGTCCTCCCCGCCCACCGCCGCCACTCCCTCTACACCGACGCCTACCGCGCGTTCGTCCAGGACGTGCCGCCGGTCCCCGCCGACGCCCTGGAGCGGCTGCGCGAGGGCGAGGGCACGGTCCTGGAGCGGATCAGCGCGTTCGAGCTCGGTCACCGGCTGCCCGCCTACCACCTGCGCCGGGTGGACCACCTGAGCATGGCAAGCTCCGTCGAGGCCCGCCTGCCGTTCTGCCAGCGCAGCATCATCGCCCCGGGCCGGGCGCTGCCCGACGCGCTGCGCATCCAGGGCGGGGGCGTGAAGCGGACGCTGTACGCGGCCGCCTCCGGGCTCGTGCCCGACACCGTGCTCCACCGCCCCAAGCAGCCCTTCACCCTGCCCATCACGGCCATGCTGGCGCCCGGCACCCGCCTGTGGGAGTACGCCCGGGACATGCTCGCCGCCCCGCGGCTGAAGGACGGCGGCCAGCTCGACCCGGCCGCCCTCGACGCGCTCTTCGCCGCACAGGCCGAAAGGCCCGACGACACCACCTCCCTGACCCTGTGGGCGCTGCTGGTGCACGAGGTGTGGCGCGAGCTGTTCCGCAGGCCGGCGAGCCGGCCCGAACCCGCGGCGGTTGCCGCGTGATCGGACATCTCGCGTACGCGACGGGGAGCCCGTGCCCGACGGTCGTGCTCGACGCACGCCGGCTGTCGGCGGACGAGGAAACGCTGCGCCGGGAGCTGACCGAGATGCGGCGCTACCTCACCGAGGCCGGCGGCTCCCACGTCCTGAAGATCGCGCTGGTGCGGCCGTCCGCACACCCGCTGTTCGACCTCGACTACCGGTTCGTCCAGGCGCTGCCCGACGGGCCCGACCGCTTCGACTTCCGCGGCTCGTGCGGGCATTCGATCCTCTCCGCCGTCGTCTCGGCCGAGCGGGCCGGGATGCTGCCGGCGCTGACGGCGGGCGGCCGGGTGAGGGTCAACGTCCTGAACAACGGCGACAGCGTGGTGTGCGAGATGGAGGAGACCGGGCTCAACGAGGTGCGGTTCACCGTCTACTTCGTCCAGCCCGTCGGCGTACCGCTGCCGGAGCTCCTGCTGACCGGAGAGCCGCGCACCGAGCTGGAGGCGGACGGCGTCTTGCGCACCGTCTCGCTGGTCTCCACCGGCAATCCCTACGTCTTCGTCGACGCGCGGGACCTGGGGATACGGGACCACACCGAGCTGTTCGCCGCCGGGGACGCGCTGTTCGAGCAGATGGCGCGGCTGCGCGTGGCCGCGGCCGGCCGGCTCGGCTGGTCCCCGGACGGCGCCTTCCCCAAGATCGCGGCGACCCTCCCGGAGGCGTCCGGCCGCATCGCGGCCCGCGCGATCTCGGTGCCCGGCTGGCACCCGACGATCGCCCTGACCGGGGCGGTCTGTCTGGGAGCCGCGGCCCGCATCCCCGGCACCGTCCCCTGGCGGATCGCCCAGGAGGCGGGCCGCAGCGACGGGCCGCTGGGCATCACCACCCCCGGCGGCCGGACCGCGGTCACCGCGGCCACACACGACATCGGCGGACAGCCCGCGCTCACCTGGGTCGGGGTCGGGCGCAAGCACGTCACCCACCAGGGCTCCTTCGTGCTCGAACCGCTCGCCCATCTGCAATTCGAGGAGATTGCCCAATGCCTGGCACTATCAGCGGCCTCCGCGTGAGGCCACAGCTCACCCCGGACCTGCGGGCGAAGCTGCGCGAGTCGGCGGAGCGGACCGCGCTGACCGGTGAGCCCGACCACGAGGTCCTCACCGACTTCCGCAAGTCGGGCCTGACGGCCACGGCCGTCCCGGCCGAGTACGGCGGCGCCGGCGGCGACGCCCGCGAGGTCAACCGCGTCGTCGAGGAGCTGGCGACCGTCAACCCGTCGGTGGCCATCATCGCCTTCCAGCACTTCGCGGTCAGCAGCCGCATCGCCGAATGGGGCACCGAGCAGCAGAAGTCGGACCTGCTGCCGCTGCTGGCGGACGGCACCCACCTGGCCGCATCGGCCTGGAGCGAGACCGGCGCGGGCGCGGCGAAGCAGAACCTCAGCAGCACCGGCACCCGCCGCACCGAGGGCGGCTGGGAGCTCAACGGCGCCAAGTCCTTCACCACCGGCGCCTCCATAGCCGACCTCTACCTCGTCCTCGTCCAGACCGAACAGCCCGACCAGGAGCCGCGCCGCGCGTACGGGGCGGCCGGGCAGACCTTCTTCCTGGTCACCGCCGACACCCCGGGCCTGGTGCCGGACCTGAGCCTGGACCTGGCCGGAATGCGCGGCTCGGCCACCGGCTTCGTGTCGATGGAGCGGTGCGTGGTGCCCGACGAGAACCGGCTGGGCCCCGAGGGCCGGGCGACCGAGATCATCGCCGGGGTCCGCGACTCGGGCGCGACACTGGGCGCGGTGGCCATCGGCGCCTCCCGGGCCGCCTTCGACCTCGCCGTCGACCACGCCGAGCGGCGTGGACTGACCGAGCGTCCGACGGTCCGCCACCGCCTGGTCGACCTGGCGACCCGCCTGGAGTCGGCGCGCGCCCTCGTCGAACGGGCCGGCGCCCGCACCTCGTCCGACCCCGGCATGACCACCCTGCACAGCAAGCTCTACGCGTCCACGGCGGCCGAGGAGATCTGCCTCGACGTGGCCCGCATGCTCGGTTCGGCCGGCTATGTGACCAGCTCGCGGCTGAACCTGCTGCTGGCCGATGCCCGCGCGGTGGCGCTGATGGGACCGACGAACGACCTCGCCCGAGAGCTGGTGGCCCTGACATGGCGGAGCTGAACGCCCCCCTGCCCGACCCGGATCTGGTGGTCTCGGCACGCAGGCTGGTGACCCCGCACGGGGTCCGCGCGGGCCACGTCCTGGTCTCCGGCGGACGCATCACCGCCCTCACCGACGAGGACACCGCCGCCCCGTCCGTGCCCCGCATGGACGCCGGCGACCACTATGTCCTGCCGGGCCTCATCGACACCCACGTCCACTTCCGCACCCCCGGCCTGACGCACAAGGAGGACTGGGAGCACGGCAGCCGGGCCGCGGTCGCCGGCGGCTTCACCACGGTGATGGACATGCCCAACACCCTGCCTCCGACGCTGACCCCGCAGGCCATGGCCGACAAGGCCGACATGGTCAAGGGCCACTCGTTGGCCGACCACGCCTTCCACATCGGCGTGGACCCCCAGGACCCGAAACTGCTGGCCGGCCTGGACCGTTCGGTCGCCACCAGCGCCAAGCTCTTCATGGCCGGACACCACACCGCGCCGACCGTCGTGCGCGACCCGGCCGTGCTGGAGGAGGCGTTCGCGGCAGCCGCCGAGGGCGGGGTACAGCTGGTGCTGCACGCCGAGGACGGCGAGCTGTTCTCCCTCCTCGACGAATGGTGGGGCGAACCCGGCAGCTACCGCGAGTACGAGGCCCGCAGGCCGCGCAGCGGCGGCATCGCCGCGGTGGCCAAGGTCATCGAGCTGGTGCGCCGGCACGGCACCAAGGCCCACATCCTCCATCTGTCCAGCGCGGAGGAGGCCGACCTGGTGTGCGCGGCCCAGGCCGCCGGGCTGCCGGTCACCTTCGAAGTCACCGGCCACCACCTGTCGTTCACCGACAAGGACACCCAGCGGCTCGGCGCCCGCACCCGCCTGTCGCCCTCCATCCGCGGGCAGGCGGACCAGGACCGGCTGTGGGAGGCGGTGTACGCGGGCCAGCCGGCGACGATCGGCTCCGACCACGCCCCGCACACCGTCGAGGAGAAGACCCGCACGGTCCAGGCCTCCCCGCCCGGCCTGCCCGGCGTGCAGGAGCTGGCCGTCGCGGTGTGGACGGGCATGCGGCGCCGCCGGCCCGAGGAGGACCCGGACACCGCCGCCGCCCGCCTCGTCCGGTACCTGGGCAGCGGCCCCGCCGACCTGTTCGGCCTGCCGGGCAAGGGCCGCCTGGAACCGGGCGCCGACGCGGACCTGGTCCTCTTCGATCCCGACGTCACGTGGATGCTCTCCGCCCACGACGTACGGGCCAAGTGCGGCTGGTCGGCGTACGAGGGCTGGACCATGACCGGCCGTGTCGAGCGCACCCTGCGCGCCGGACAGGTCGTCTGGGACGCCGCGACGCAGACCTTCGGCTCCTACGACGGGCGCCGCCTGTCCGCCACCGAGCCCCGCTGACCGCGGCCCCGCGCCGGACCCGCACGGACCCCTGATCTCCACTCCCCCCATCCGCAAGGAGCACACACATGTCCCCCAAGCGCAGCGCCGTCGTCGCGGGCGGCGGCATCGGCGGGCTCGCCGCCGCGGCCGCCCTGGCCGGCGCCGGAACCGAGGTCACGGTCATCGAGCGCACCCCGAGCATCAACGACGTCGGCTCCGGCCTGATGCTGTACGCGAACGGCGTGCGGGCGGCCGGGGCCCTCAGCGCCCGCCTCGGCGAGCGCATCCGCACCGACGGCTGGGTCACCCCGGACGACGCGGTGCGGCTGCTGATGGACTCCACCGGCGCCGTGCTCTCCAAGGAGCCGATCGGCCAGGCGGGCACGCGACTCGGCGCACCCCAGATCCCCATCCTGCGCACCGCCCTCCAGAACGCGCTCTTCGACGAGGCGGCCGCCGCCGGCGCGACGGTACTGCTGAACACCACGGTCGAGGACTACACCGCGGACGACGCGTCCGTGAGCGTGCGCCTGTCGGACGGGACCACCCGCACCGCCGACCTCCTCATTGCGGCCGACGGCATCAAGTCCGCCCTGCGGCAGCGCATGCTGGGCGACGGCCCGCCGCAGTACCGCGGCTACACCTCCGTGCGCGGCCGTACGACCGGCTCCGCGCTCTGCCCCCAGCCGTTCGTCGCCAACGGCCGCGGCATCCAGCTCTTCGCCGCCCCGGTCGGCAACGACACCATGTACTGGGCCGCAAAGATCACCGCCGAGGCCGGGCAATGGCCCGCGATGGGCCGTGAGACGGCGCTGCGCACGCTCCTGGAACGGCTCGCCGACTGGCACGCCCCCGTCGCCGGCCTGATCCGCGAGGCCGACCCGGACGACGTCGCCGTCACCGACATCCACGACCGCGACCCGGCCCCGTACTGGGCGGACGGCCGCGTCGCCCTGCTCGGCGACGCCGCCCACCCGATGGTCCCGGCCCTGGGCCAGGGCGCGAACACGGCGCTGGAGGACGCGGTGGTCCTGGCCGCCGCCCTGCGCGCCCACCCGGGCGCGGACGAGGTGGCCACCGCCCTGAAGGCGTACGAGCGCGAGCGCATCGGGCGCGTCTCCGCGGTCGTGCTCCACTCGCGCCGCCAGGGCTCGCTCGACCAGGGCGCCAGCCAGGCCCAGGAGCGCGCACGCAACGACTTCATGAAATCCCACGGCCGCAAGGACGAGGCGACCCCCGGCATCGTCGCCTGGACCCCCGAGGACATCCGCCTGGCCGCCGCCGACTCCCCCCTGTCCGCCGCGCAATAAGACCCGTAACCCACACCTCAAGGAAGGTCGCCGGACCAGTGCCCACCCCACACACCGTGCTGATCAGCGGTTCACTCCGCGTCGGTTCCACGTCGGACCGCGTCGCCCTCTGGTGCGCCGAGCAACTCCAGGAAAGAGGAGCCACCACCCGGACCTTCACCGGCGGGGAGATCGACTTCCCGTTCTACCGCCCCGGTCTCTCCGGAACCCACCCGGGCCTGCGGGACTTCCTCGACGAACTCGGCCGCGCCGACGGCGTCGTCCTGATCTCCCCCACCTACCACGGCACGGTCTCCGGCCTCCTGAAGAACGCCTTGGACTACGCCAACGACCTGGACGGTCCCCGGCCCTTCCTGGACGGCCGGACCGTCGGCTGCGTCGCGGTCGGCGCCGGTACCCAGGGCAACGCCTCCACCCTGGCCACGCTGCGCACGATCGGCCACGCGCTGCGCGCCTGGCCCACCCCGCTGGGCGTCGTCGTCCCGCACTCCAACTCCCTGCTGCCGGACGGCCTGTTGGCCGATCCGAGCCACCGCGAGCGCATGCTCGCCATGCTCGGCCAGGTCCTCACCCTGACCCCGGCCCCGGCCCCGGCGGCCCTGTAACCCGCCGGACACCACGGCCACCCCACCCACGACCACGACGGAGCACTCCATGCCCACCGCCAAGACCTTCTCCCTCGGCCCCATCTGGCGCGACTCCAACGTCCGCTCCGGCCCCTCCCTGGACAGCCCCGTCCAGCGGCTCCTCCTCCCCGACGGCACCACCGGCTACGACGCCGTGGGCTGGACCGAGGGCGACGAGGTCGTCGAGGGCGAGAACCCCAAGGGCGTGATCGTCAGCCACTTCTGGTTCGAGCTGGCCATCGGCGGCTGGTGCAGCGCCGTCAACTTCGACCAGGAGACCGTCGCGCGCGTCCTCGACCAGGCCTGATCACCGCCTTCCCCGCAATATCCCGTGCACCGCGTGCAGCCGCCACAGTGCGGCACGGCATTCACAGCCGCCTCGGAACGCCGGCGAGCTGTCCCCCACTGGCCCGCAGAACCAAGGAGCCGAACATGAGCGATATCTCCTACCGACAGGCAGGTCCGAGTACGGCGGCCACGGCAATCCTGGGCACCGGTTCCTACCTGCCCTCCTACGTGGTGAGCAACGACGAGATCGGCGCGCCGGCCGGCGTGGACGACGAGTGGATCACTCGCAAGACGGGCATCCGCGAGCGGCGCTTCGCGAAGGACGACGAGGCGACCTCCGACATGGCGGTCATGGCGGCACGCAAAGCGCTGGAGGCGGCGGGCGTGAGCGCCGCGCAGCTCTCGCAGATCATCGTCGCGACGTCCACTCCCGACTCCCCGCAGCCGGCCACGGCGGCGCACGTGGCGCACCACCTCGACGCTCCCCCCACCGCGGCCGCCTTCGACCTCAACGCCGTGTGCAGCGGCTTCACCTACGCGCTCGCCATGGCTCACCGCGTGGCGGCCGCCGACGGCGGCTACGCGCTCGTCATCGGCGCCGACATGTACAGCCGGTACACCGACCCCACCGACCGCCGGACCCGTGTGCTCCTCGGCGACGGGGCGGGGGCCGTCGTCGTCGGACCGACCCATGGCCCGGGGCGGGTGCTGGCCACCCGGCTGCTGAACTTCAGCGAGGGCCTGGACCTGGTGAAGGTCCCGGCAGGCGGCACCCGGCTGGGCACCTCGCACGCCACCGTGGACGACAGGCTGCACTACTTCGCCATGGACGGCCGCGGTGTCGTGGACATCGTCCGCACGAAGTTGCCGGGCCTGCTGTCCGACTTCCTCGACGAGGCCGGCGTGTCCAAGGAGGACGTCGCGCACATCGTTCCGCACCAGGGGAACGGCATGATGCTGCGGACCCTGGAACAGGACCTGGCCTTCCCCCGGGCCCGTATGCACACCACGGTCGCCCTTTACGGGAACACCGGCGCGGCGTCGATCCCGGTCACGCTGGACGACGCGGCGCGGGCGGGGGCCCTGCGGGAGGGCGAAAAGGTCCTCCTCACCGCCTTCGGAGGCGGATTCACCTTCGGGTTCGCCCTGATCGACTGGTGAGCCCCGGCCGCCCAGGGGCACGAGCCCGCGGCGGCACCGGCCGGCCGGTGAAAACGCCGCGGACGGCCCGGACTTGGCAGCGCGAGAAAGCGCAGAAGAGCGCCCCAGAAGCGCGAGAGCAGCGGAAGCAGAGTAGGGAGCAGCGGGAGATGACCGCAGTCAACGTGGATGCCTACCTGGAGCGGATCGGGGCCGAGCGCCCCGAGAAGGCAGACCTGGAGACCCTGGCGTACTTACAGGAACGGCACTTGAGGTCCGTCCCCTTCGAGACGTTCGACTTCAACCTCGGCTTGCCGGTCAGGATCGGCGAGGGCGCGGTGGAGAAGATCGTCGACCGGCGCCGGGGAGGCGGCTGCTACGAGCTCAACACCGCGTTCGCCGCGCTGCTGACGGCACTCGGCTACCGGGTGAGCCTGCTGGCGGGGCGCAGCCTGCACAACGGCAAGGAGGCGCTGCTGGGCGCCTTCTTCGGGCACATGCTGCTGCGGGTGGAGCTCGACGGCGAGTTCTGGCTCGTCGATGTCGGCTTCCGCTGGGCGAGTTGGCGTCCGCTGCGGTTCGCCGAGCGCGGGCCGCAGAAGGACGAGAACGGCGAGTACCGCATCGTCGACACACCCGACGGCGACGTGGAGCTCGTCCACGACGGGGTCCACCGGGTCCGGCTGGAGACCCGGGTGCGCGACCTCAGCGACTTCGTTCCGACGATGTGGTGGTTCTGCACCTGCCCGGACTCGCCGGTCACCGGCGGCACCATCTGGGCCTCGCTCGTCCGGCCGGAGGGCCGCGCCTCCCTGCTGGATCGCACGCTGACCCGCTACGAGCACGGCGAGCGGATCAAGGAGGTGCTCGACGACGAAGCGTTCCCCGCGGCCATCAAGCGGTGGTTCGGCATCGAGCTGGACCAGCTGCCCGAGCTGCCCCCGATGCCGGCGGGCACCGCTTCCTGACCGGCGCCCGCGAGCCCGTCGAGTCCTCGCCCACACCCCGCCCGGCGACCGCCGTTCGCGACGAGAATCCAGAAAGTTGAAGGCGATGAAGAGCAGCACACAATCCGATGTTTTCGATGTACTTGTCGTCGGAGCGGGGCCGTCCGGTCTGCTCCTCGCCTGCGAGCTGCTCGACCGCGGGGTCCGTGTCCGGATCATCGACGCGCTGCCCGAGCCGACGCGGGTCCCCAGGGCGCTGTCGATCTATCCGCGGGCCTTCGACATCCTGGAGGACCGGGGGCTGCGGGACGAGGTGCTCGGCGTGTCGGGCACGGTGCGCACGCTGAGCTACTTCTCGGACCGCAACCACCTCGCCTCGTTCCGTCTGCCCGCCGAGTACGCCCCGCGTGTGCTGCCGCAGTACGAGACCGAGCGCCTCCTCACCGAGAAGGTGGAGTCCCTGGGCGGCAAGGTGGAGCGCGGCATCCGCCTGCTGGCCCTGGAGGGCGTCGACTACTCCGGCAGGATCGGGGCCACATCCGGCGTGACCGCCGTCCTGGAGACGGCGGACGGCGTGGTCGAGCGGGCCTTCGCACCGTTCGTCGTCGGCGCCGACGGGGCGGGCAGCGCGGTGCGCGGCCAGCTGGGCATCGGCTTCCAAGGATCCACCTACGGGCTGGAGTTCGCGCTGGTCGACGCCAAGGCGGAGGGCGACCTGTCGCCCGAGGAGATCCTCTACTACCAGGGGGCCGGCGGCACGCTGGCGGTGGTGCCGCAGCCGAACGGCGTCTTCCGCTTCTTGTCGGTGCTGCCGCGCGGTTCGAGCTCGGCGGGCGTCGAGATGATGCAGGAGATCGTGGACGAGCGCGGCCCGCGCGGCATCCGCATCACCGAGCCGGTGTGGACCACGGTCTTCCGTGTGCACGCCCGGCTGGCCTCCGAATTCCAGCTGGGCCGGGTGTTCCTCATCGGCGACGCCGCCCACGTGCACAGCCCGGCCGGCGGGCAGGGCATGAACAACGGCCTTCAGGACGCGAACAACCTCGGCTGGAAGCTGGCCTCGGTGATCAAGGGCGTGTCACCGTCCTCGCTGCTGGCCACGTACGGGCTGGAGCGCGCCGAGGCCACCCAGCGCACCGTGCGCGACACCGACCTGCACACCCGGGCCTGGATGGTCAGCGGCCGGGCCAAGGTGTGGGCCCGCGACGCCGGCTTCCGGCTCGCCGAGCGCACCGGCGGGGCGGCCCGCTTCTACGCCCCCGTCCTGGCCGGGCGCCGCCAGTCGTACACCCCTCAGCGCGCCGCGCAGTGGCCGTCGGGCCTGGCCCCCTGCCGGGCTCTCGGCAAACTCCCCGCCGGCGTGCGGCCGGGTGGCCTCCTCCCCCGCAAACCGGCGCTCGCGTACGGCGTTTCGGGCCCAGGCACCGACCCGCTCGCCTGGACCATCGCCGTCAGCGAGCCCGCGCACGACACCGCATGGATCACCCAGGTCGAGCACATCGCGGCGCTGCGGCAGCGGGTGCGTGTCGTCTCGATGTCCCGGCGGGACGCGGCGACCGCCACCGGCTGCCACCGCCCCGGGTACCACCTCGTGCGTCCGGACGGCCACATCGCCGCCCACGGCCACGAGAAGGACCTGGACCGCCTGGAGCAGGAACTGGGCGTCGCACTCCACCGGGGCCGGTGAGGCTTCGTGAGGATCCACATAGGTGCCCAGCTCCCGGTCAACTCCGACCGGGGTTACGGGGACGACATCGACCTCGCGCGGGTGGCCCGGCACGCCGAGGAGGTGGGCCTGGAGTCGGTGTGGACCGGCGACCACCTGTCCGCCGGCTTCCCCGTCCTGGACAGCTCGCTGGTGCTGGCCACCGCCGCGGCCGCCACCCGGCGGATCCGGGTGGGCTACGGCGTGCTGCTGCCTGCCCTGCGGCCGCAGGCCTGGGCCGCCAAGCAGATCGGCACCTTGCAGCACCTCTCCGGCGGCCGCGTCCTGCTGGGCGTGGGCGTGGGGTCGGGAGCAGGAGAGGAATGGACGGTGGCCGGGGTCCCGCCGAAGGAGCGCGGCCGGCGCACCGACCGGTTCCTCCAGGCGCTGCCGGGCCTGCTGGCCGGGCAGCCCACCACCGTGACCGACGCACCGCAGGGCGCCCGGGTCACGCTGACGCCCCGCGTTCCGATGCCCGAGGTCTGGATCGGCGGCGGAGCCGAGGCGGCGCTGCGGCGCACCGTGGCCCACGGCCGGGGCTGGCTGGCGGCGATGAAGACGCCGGGGCAACTGGCCGTCGGCGCGGCGCGGTTGGCGGACCTGGCCGCCGAACGCGGCGTCCCCGCCCCGCGCACCGGCATCCTGGTCTTCACCAGGGTGTCCGAGCGCCCCGGCACGAACCCCGCCGCGAAGATCGCCGACTACCTCGCCACGGCATACGGGATCGACCGCGAACAGGCCGCCGCGGTCGCCCTCGGGGGCAGCCCGCAGCAAGTGGCGGAGCGCCTGCGGGAGTACGCGGACGCGGGCGCCGGGACCGTCGTGCTGGTGCCCTTCGGCACGGACGCCCTCCAGCAGTACGACCTCTTCGCACAGGCCCGCTCCCTGCTGCTCGACGAAGGAGCGGCCGCCGGGGGCGGCGCACCCGCTGACGACGGCGCGCCCGCCGGAGACGGGGCGCCGGCCCGATGACGACCGGCGCCACCTCTCCTGTCACGCCCCGGCCCTCCCGCCCGGCGCCCGCGGTACGCACCCGCGCCGGGTGCCTGCGGGGCACGGAGGAGGAGTACGACGGGCGGACGCTGTACGTGTTCCGGGGCGTGCCCTACGCCCGGCCGCCCGTCGGCCCCCTCCGCTTCTCCTCGCCCCGGCCCGTACGGCCCTGGACGGGGGTGCGGGACGCCACGGCCTTCTCCCCGCCCTTCCTCCAGCCGCGGCCACCCGGCGGCAGCGAGGACGCGTTGTACGCGAACGTGTGGACCCCGGGCCCGGGGGGCCGCCGCCCGGTGCTGGTGTACATCCACGGCGGCGGCTTCCAGGTCGGCGCCGCCGACGCCCCGGCCTATGACGGGGCCAAACCCGCCGCCCGGGGCGATCTCGTCGTCGTCACCTTCAACTACCGTCTCGGGGCCTTCGGCTGGGGGCTGCACGAGGATCTCACCGACCCGCGGACCGGGGACTGCGCCAACTGGGGGCTGCAGGACCAGACGGCCCTGCTGCACTGGGTCCGGGACAACGCCGAGGCCTTCGGCGGCGACCCCGGCGCGGTCACGCTGTGCGGCACCTCGGCCGGCGCCGTCTCCGCCCGCCTGCTGGCGGGTTCCGCGCGCACCGAGGGCATCGTCAAGCGGCTCGTCGCCGTCAGCGCGGCCCTGCCGTGGGCCCCTGCCCTGAGCCTGACCACCGACGACGCCAGGACCGCGTACGAGGAACTCGCCGCCGGGTCCGGCACCACCGTCGCCGGGCTGCGGTACGTGCCCGCCGAGGAGCTCCAGACGGCGTGGCTGGGGCTGTTCGGCGGGCCTCCCGAGCAACGCCTCCTGGCCAGCGGCCGGGAGTACCGCGGGCCGGTCGTGGACGGGCGCACCGTGGCCGCCGGGGACCCGCCGCTGCCGCCGGTACCCGTCATGTCCGTGCACTGCCGCACCGAGGGCTCCTTCTTCACCGACCCCCACAGCCTCTCCTTCCCGCCGGCCCCGCCCGCGCCCGCCAACGACCACGAGCTGCGCGCCGCCGTCCGGGACGTACTGCTCAAGTGCACCGCGCACGTACCCGACGAGGAGGTGGCCGCGTGCGTGGAGGCGTACCGGGCGGCCGCGGCCGTCGAGGGGCTGCCCGGGGACCCGCTCTCGCTGTGGACCGAGGTGTGGGGCGACGCGCTGTTGCGCCACCAGATCGTGCGGCTGGCCGAGCGGCACGCCGCCGAGGGCCGAACGCCCCAGTACGTCATGGAGTTCGCCCACCCGGTGCGCCCGCCGCACTTCGGCACCCCGCACGATGCCACGTCGAAGTTCCTCTTCGGCACGCACGCCCACCCCACCCTCGTCGGCCAGTTCGGCGACGGCCCGCTGGAGCGGCGGGTCTCGGACGCCTTCGTCGACCTCGTGGCGTCCTTCGCCCGCTGCGGGACGCCCGGCAGCCCGCACGTCCCCCACTGGCCCGAGTTCACCCCCGGCCGCCCCAGCACCCTGATCCTCGGCGGGCCACCGATCGCGCGGATCGGCGACACCTCCACACTCCGCCGGCTCCGCTTCTGGGACGGCATCGACTGGCTCCCCGGGGCCTGAACCCCGGCATACACGGGCCCACGGGCCCGGAAAGGACCACGCACATGAGAAAGGTGAACTGGGGGCTGCTGGTCACCAGCGGCTACGCGGACGTCGCGATGAAGGCCAAGGCGGCCTCCACCACGACCGAGTTCGTCGCCGTCGCGCACGACGACGAGCCGACGGCCCGCGCCTACGCAGAGACCCACGCCATCGCCCGGTCCTACGGCAGCTACGAGGAGCTGCTGAAGGACGACGAGGTGGAGGCCGTCTTCGTCGCCCTGGACCCGGTCGACCACGCCGAGTGGGCGGTCAGGGCGCTTCAGGCCGGCAAGCACGTGCTGGTGGAGAAGCCGTTCGCGCTCACCGCCGCCGACACCGAGTGGGTCTTCGACACGGCCGAGGCTGCGGGCCGGCAGTGCATCGAGGGCGTGATGCCCCGTCACCACCCGCAGTTCCTGCTGGCCAAGAAGCTCGTGGACGAGGGCCGCATCGGCGAGCTGCGCTATATCTACGCCGCCTGCACCGCCGGTCTGCCGGCGAACTACTTCCGCCGCTTCCCCGAGCGCGGCGGCGGCGGCCTGCTGGACCTGGGCTCTTTCGCCCTGACCGCGATCCGGCTGTTCGGCGGGACGCCCGAGCGGGTCTACGCCGAGGAGGCCCGCCGGGAGGGCGCCTGCGACCACAACTTCGCGGCCACGCTGCGGATGCCGGGCGACGTGCTGGCCCAGTTCGAGGTGGGCCAGGAGGTGTGCCGGGGCGACGCCCTGGAGGTCGTCGGCACCACCGGGCGCCTGGTCTTCCAGGACCCGTGGTTCTGCCGCGACATCACGCGCCTGGAGGTGCAGCGGCAGGGCCCGCCGCCGCACCTGGACCCGGTCAGCGAGTACCTGGACGTGGACCCGGAGGGCGCCTACCGCTGCGGTGAGCAGTACGCGGTCTCCCGCATCCAGCTCGACGCGCTGTCGACGGCGATCGCGCACGGCACCCCCTTCCCGTACGGCCGCACGGACGCCGTGGAGCAGGCCCGCGTCATCGAGGCGCTCCTCGCGTCCGCGGCCGGGGAAGCGCCCGTGCGGCTGGAAGGCTGACCGCACGTCAACGATCGCCGGCCGGTGGGCGGAGTCTCCGCCCACCGGCCGGCGATCTTCAGTGGGGTGGGTGCCGTCAGATGACGAGGAGGGCGGCCAGGGCCGGGCCGAAGGCGCCGCCGAGTTGGTAGCAGAGGGTGAACAGGCCGATGGCGGTGGGGCGTTGGCCGGCGGGGACGGAGTCGGCGGCGTACACCGAGAGCGTCGCCTGTCCCGAGGAGCTGACGAAGACCGACACGCCGGACGCGACCAGCATCAGCGCCGCCCAGGGCGCGACGGCCGCCGTGACGGGGGCGAGTACGCCGAGGACGAGGAGGACGGCGAGGACCGCGGCGCGGCTCATGCGCGTCGAGAACGCCGCCAGGAGCCAGGACGCGGCCGAGCCGATCAGCAGCGCGACGAGGGTTCCCGTGCCGACGAGGCCGGCGTCCCAGCCCTCGCTGTCCTTCAGGGCCCGGGGAACGATGTAGAGCAGCGAGAAGTACGAGGTCGACAGGGCGCACACGACGGCGCTCGCGATCAGGAAGACCGGCGTGCGCAGGACCGCCACGGGGACGAAGCCGTCCGGGCGGGTGCGCACGCGCACCACCAGAACCGCGGCGATGACCGCGGCGCAGACGAGCGCCGGGAGCGGGAAGCGGGGGATGAACACCAGCGCGCTGACCAGTGCCATCAGGACGACGGCGCCGATGGCGTCGAAGGGGGTGCGCGAGCCCTCCGCGGGGAGCGCAGGCGCGGTGCGCATGACGCCGGGCGCGGCCAGCAGGGCGAGGGCGGACAGCGACAGCGCCGCGTGCCAGGACACGTACTGGGTGAGCAGGGAGCCCGCGAGGGGGCCGAGGGCGCCGAGGATGCCGCTGCCGGCGGTCACCACGCCCATGCGGCGAGGGGTGCCCGCGAGGTTGATGGCCGTGGTGACCAGTCCGCTTCCGCCGATGGCCTGGGCGCCGCGGCCGAGTATCAGCAGTGGCATCGACTCGGCCACGATGACCAGGAGGGTGCCGGCGGCCACGAGGGCGGCGCAGGCCAGGACGACGGTTCGTACCCCGCGGCGCTTGAGCAGCGCGGCCATCAGCGGGGTGCACACGGCCATCAGCAGGCCGAAGGTGGTGGCGATCCACGTCGCCGAGCTCACCGACACGCCGAGGTCCGCGCCGATGTCCGGGAGCGTCGTCGTGGCGCTGTTGGCGCTCAGGGCGGCGGGCGTGGCCAGCAGGCCGAGTAAGAGCGCGGGCACCTCGTAGGGATGCCGGCGCGCACGGGGCGGGGCCGGGGCCGTGCCGCCCGGGGGCGGTGAACTGCGCTCGGGGTCCGGAGAGTCCGGGGCGGTGAACGTGTCGTGGCCGGCCGCATGTGTCATCGGTGCCTCCTTTGGCGTGCCAGGGCGTGTGCGCCTGGCCGGATGACACATGAAACTACACCGTGCAGTGTAGCCAGTAAACCGCATAGTGTAAGTTTGAGCCGGGGTCCGGAACCGAGGACGCGCAGTCCTGGCGCCGTGCCCAGGCCCCCACCGCGGCGGAAAGGGAGAGAGTGAAGCAGCACGTGCGGGACGGGAAACCGGGAGAGCGGCGCGGGATGCCGGAGAAGCGCAGGGCGATCGCGCAGGCGGCCCGCGTGGTCTTCGGGCGCGAGGGCTACTCCCGCGCCGGCGTCGACGCCATCGCCGTCGAGGCCGGTGTCTCCAAGCGGACGATCTACAACCACTTCACCGACAAGGAGCACCTGTTCCACTCGGTGGCCCTGGAGGGCGCGCACCAGGTGACCGAGGCCATCGCGGAGATCATGGAACGGCACCTGCGGAAGATCGTGAACCTGCGGGACGATCTCGTCGCCTTCGCCATGGAGCGGGCGGCCGCGGTGACGGAATTCCCGGACCACTTCGCACTGGTCCGGACGATCGAGGCGGAGGTCACGCGGATTCCGCCCGCACTGCTGGAGGACTGGAAGGAGGCCGGACCGCTGTCCGGCCACCTCCGGCTCGCGCCGTATCTCCAGCGCATCGCCGACCGGGGCCTGCTCGCGTTCGACGACGCCGACAGCGCCGCGAACCACTTCAATCTGCTGACGATCACGGACGTCAACCAGCGGACGTTCTACGGCGCCCTTCCGATGCCGGAGTCCGAGACGGCCGGCATCGTGACGAGCGGCGTGGACACCTTCCTGCGCCTGTACGGGACGCATCCCGCCGCGCCGACGCACCGGGACGGGCCCGGCAGCCCGTAAGACGTCGTCAGATGAGGACGGACACCCCGGGGGCCTGGGACGGACGTCCCGGGGCCCCGGTGCGGACGCCCCGTTCAGGCGGGCTTGAGCCCCGGATCGCCCGCTTCGGTGACGAAGGAGGCGGCGGTGCGGACCGGCGCCCCGGGGGTGGTGACGGCGGACACCGTGCGGTAGTCGGCGCGGGCGGTGTCCTGGTCCAGGGCGACGGTGAGGTAGCCGCGCCGGCCGTTGTAGAACTTCAGGTGCGGGTTGGCGGCCAGGTACGTGGCCCAATTGGCGGGCTTGTCCGCGCCGTCCTCGCCGCTGGCGATCGAGGTGGTGACGAACTCGACCCCGGCGGTGCGCGAACCGGGGTCCTGGAAGTCCTTCTTGATGTCGAAGGCGTAGTGGACGTGCACATCGCCGGTGAGGACGACGAGGTTGTCCACGCCCGCCGACTCCGCGCCCGCCAGGACCCGGTCACGGGAGGCCGCGTAGCCGTCCCAGGCGTCCATGCTGAGCTGGTAGCCGGCGCCGGTGGCATTGCGCCGCTCGGAGAAGGTGACCTGCTGCGGCAGCACGTTCCAGCGTGCGGAGGACTGCCGCCAGCCGTCGATCAGCCACCGCTCCTGCGCGGCGCCGGTCAGGGTGCGCCCGGGGTCCAGGGACTGCGGGCCCGGGGCGTGCCAGCCGTCGCCGTAGGCCTGGTCGGAGCGGTACTGGCGGGTGTCGAGGATGTCGAACTGGGCGAGCTGCCCGTACTGGAGGCGGCGGTAGAGCCGGGCGTCGGCGCCCTGGGGCCGCTGCGGGCGGCGCAGCGGCTGGTTCTCCCAGTACGCCCGGTAGGCGGCGGCGCGGCGGACGAGGAACTCGGCGGGCGGGAGGTGGTCCTCGCTGATGTCGGAGGCGTAGTTGTTCTCCACCTCGTGGTCGTCCCAGGTGACGATGAAGGGGTGCGCGGCGTGCGCGGCCTGGAGGTCCGGGTCGGACTTGTAGAGGGCGTAGCGCAGCCGGTAGTCCTCCAGCGTGACCGTCTCACGGTTGAAGACCGCGGGCAGCTTGCGGTCGGTGTAGTTGCGGGCCCCGCCGGCCGCGCTGACGGGGTACTCGTAGAGGTAGTCGCCGAGGTGGAAGACGACGTCGAGGTCCTCCTCGGCCAGGTGCTCGTAGGCCGTGAAGTAGCCGTCGTGGTAGGCCTGGCAGGAGACCGCGGCGAGCTTCAGGGCGGAGATCCGGGCGCTGCGGGCGGGCGCGGTGCGAGTGCGGCCGACCGGGCTGATCCAGCTGCCGGCGCGGAAGCGGTAGTAGTAGACGCGGTCGGGCGCGAGGCCGGTGGGTTCGATGTGCACGGAGTGGTTGAACTCCGGGTGCGCGTCGGCACGGCCCTGGCCGGCCAGCCGCTTGAAGTGCTCGTCGTAGGCGACTTCCCAGCGGACCGTGACGCGGGCGTTCGGCATCCCCGATCCGGGCTCGAACGGACGCGGGGCGAGCCGGGTCCACAGCACAACGGAGCCGGGCTGCGGGTCCCCGGAGGCGACGCCCAGCGTGAAGGGGTTCTCGGTGATCTTCCGCGCATCGGCCTCGGCGGCGTACGCGGCGCCCGCGGCCGGAAGGTTGGTCGCGAAGGCGAGCGCGGCGGCGGCCCCGGTGGCGGTGAGAAAGCGACGGCGGCCGAAGTGCGCGGCAGCGGCCCGGATCTCCTGCTCGTGCGGTGCGTGATGCGTCATCTGGCCCTCCCCTGGCGGTGGTTGTCCCCAGCGATTGGAGGGGCGCGGGACGGCGTGGCGCTGTCCCGTGCACGACACATGCATGACAGGTGGATGAGGACTGGGCCCGCACCGGACGCTGCCGGACAATCGCGGCACCCCAGGTGCCTCCGTAGGATTCGGGGCATGGCTGAACTGATGGGGCGCGACGGCACCTGGACCTTCGACGACGAGGTTGTACGCATCGTTCCGGGGCGTGAACGCGGGGTGCACAAACTGCGCCAGGATCTGGGGGAGTTCACGGTGCCGCTGGCCGCGATGGCCGGGATCGCCTACGAACCGGCCCGCAAGGGCGGCCGGCTGCGACTGCGGCTGCGAGACGGCGCGGATCCGCTGCTCCAGGTCACCGGCGGCGGCCTGCCGGACGAGGCGAACCCGTACCAGATGGCCGTGGACGCCGCCCGGGTCGATGTCGCGGAGTACTTCGTGGACGCGGTGCGGCAGGCCCTGATGCTGGAGCAGATACCGGACGGGCCCGCCGACCGCTATCTGCTGCCCGGCCCGTCCGTCCCGCTGTCGGCCGCCGGGGTGGACGGCATCGCCTCCTTCGACGGGGAGCGGGTGCATCTCGAATGGCGCTGGAACACCAGCGAGACCAAGCGCCACTGGGGCCCCAGGGACTTTGCGCTGGCCGACCTGGAAGCGGTGGAGTGGCGGGCCGCCGCCGGGCTGGAGTCCGGCTATCTCCGCTTCCGGACGCACGGCACGACCGAGCGGTTCGCACCGGAGAACGACCCCAACTCCATCGAGCTGTGGGGCTTCAAGAAGGAGAGCGGCACGACCGCGCTGCTGGCGGCCGCCGTCGCGGCACGGCTGCCGCATCCCTCGGCCGGCCCCGACAAGACCCTCACGGCGGGCACCCCCGCCTCGGCGGCGCTCGCCCCGCCCGCCCCCGAGGCGTCCCCGCAGCCGGCGGGCACCGGAAGCACCGCCGCTGCCGACGACCATGACGCGCTGCTGCGCCGGCTGCGCGAACTGGGCGGGCTGCGCCGCGAGGGCATCCTCACCGAGGAGGAGTTCACCGCCACGAAGGCGGCGGTCCTCCGGCGCTTCCACACCACGGGCTGAGTCGCGGCGGCTGCGGCCGGTCCGCTCCCCGTACGCCGTTTACGCTGCCGCCATGGCAGAGAACACAGCGGGACGGGCAGCGCGGACGACACCGGTGGCGCGGGCCGGGCAGGTGGGCGGCACGGCGACCGCGGCGCGGCCCACACTGCCGGCGCCCACCTCCCGGGGCGGGCAGAGCGCGCAGACGGCACCGGCGGCACAGGAGGCACGGCAGGGCGGTACGCCGCCCCGGAAGGTGGCCGTGGTCACCGGCGCAGGCTCCGGCATCGGGCGGGCGGTCGCCCATGCGCTGGTCGCCGACGGCTGGACGGTGGCCCTTGCCGGGCGGCGCGCCGAGGCCCTGACGGAGACCTCCCGGCTGGCGGGCCCGGTGGACGCCGACGGCCCCGCGATCCTGACGGTGCCGACCGATGTCACCCGCCCCGACGAGGTCGACGCCCTCTTCGCCACCGTCCGCGAACGGTTCGGCCGGGTCGATCTGCTCTTCAACAACGCGGGCACGTTCGGCCGGGCGGCGCCGCTTGAGGAGCTGACGTACGACGACTGGCGCACGGTCGTCGACGTCAACCTCACCGGCTCCTTCCTCTGCGCCCAGGCCGCGTTCCGCGCCATGCAGAACCAGGACCCCCAGGGCGGACGCATCATCAACAACGGCTCGGTCTCCGCGCACGCCCCGCGCCCGCACTCCGTCGCGTACACCGCCACCAAGCACGCGATGACCGGACTGACCAAGTCGCTCTCCCTGGACGGCCGCCCGTACGGCATCGCCTGCGGCCAGATCGACATCGGCAATGCGGCGACCGAGATGACCGGCCGGATGCAGACCGGCATTCTCCAGGCGAACGGCCAACTGGCGGTGGAGCCCGTGATGGACGCGGCGGACGTCGCCCGCACGGTGGTCCACATGGCGGGGCTGCCGCTGGCCGCCAATGTGCAGTTCGCGACGGTGATGGCGACCAACATGCCCTACATCGGGCGCGGTTGAAACCGCACCGGGCCGGACGGCGGCACTCACCGGACGAGGGTGACCCGGCGCCCGGCCCGGACATCGAATCCCCGTACGACCCCTGCCCTCCTGCCGCTTCCGGTGGCACCCTTACCTCGGATCCGCACCACTCGTCTGCCGGGGCCGCCCGCGCGCGGCCCCGTTCCCCCGCGACCGCGTGCGCCCTGCCGTGCGCGGCCCCGCAGAAGGAGTCACGCGTGAGACGAACCGTTCGTGGCATACCGGCAGTTCACGGCATATCCGCGCCGCACCCCGTGCGCAGGTCCCGGGTCGCCCTCGGCACTCTGACGGCCGCCGGTACGCTGCTCGCCCTGCTGCTCCCCACCGGCTCGGCCGGCGCCGCCACCCCGCAGCACTCCCACCACTCCCCCACCCCGCAGACCACCTCCGGCGCCTTCTGGACCGCGGACCGGATGCGCGCCGCCGCTCCCCCGGACCTCGCCGCACCCGCGAAGAAGGCGAACACCACCGCGGTCCCGCGCAGCGCCCCGCTCAAGGTGGCCCCCACCCTCCCGCAGCTCCCGACGGTGCCCGCCGCCTCGTTGCTCCCCGGCACCCTCCCCCAGGCCGGCGGGCCCTGGACCGGCGGCGGCGCGGTCACCAAGACCACAGGACGGGTGTTCTTCACCTACCAGGGCCGCACCGCCTCCTGCTCCGGCGACGCGGTGACCAGCAGCAACAAGAGCACCGTGATCACCGCGGGGCACTGTGTGAAGCTGGGCGGCGCCTGGCACACCAACTGGGTCTTCGTCCCCGGCTATCACGACGGCGAGGCCCCGTACGGCAAGTGGCCGGCGGCCAAGACGCTCTCCACTCCCCAGTGGACGGCGAGTGAGGACATCAACTACGACGTCGGCGCGGCGGTGGTCGCCCCGCTCGACGGCAAGAAGCTCACCGATGTCGTCGGCGGCCAGGGCCTGTCCTTCAACTCGGGCTACAGCAAGGCGATGTACGCCTTCGGCTTCCCCGCGGCCGCCCCGTACGACGGCAGCAAGCTGATCTACTGCAGCGGCACCACCATCAAGGACCCGCTGTTCTCCACCGACCACGGTCTGGCCTGCAACATGACCGGCGGCTCCAGCGGCGGCCCCTGGTTCACCACGTTCGACGAGAAGACCGGCACCGGCCTCCAGTCCTCGGTGAACAGCTTCGGCTACCAGTTCTGGCCCAACACCATGTTCGGCCCGTACTTCGGCGACGACGCCAAGAACCTCTACACCACGGCCCAGTCGTCCTGACCCGCTCCCCGGGGGCCGTACGGTGCCATCCGTGCGGCCCCTCGGGCATGCCCTCAGCCGGAACCCGCCTGCCCCGCACCGGCCGGCACGACCGGCAGCAGCAGGAAGGACGGGTGCTCCCCGCCGCTGAGCAGCGTCGTCCGGCCCGCGTAGACGTCCGAGCCCCGGTCCTCGGGATCGGTGTGGACGAAGGCGCCGTTGCCCCGCATGGCCACCCCGAACGCCGACGGCCACGGCCCCGCGCCCGGGAACTCGAAGTCCCGGCCCAGCACCGATACGCCGAGGCGGTGGCCCGCCGGGACGACCACCGACGTCGGCCAGATCTCGATCTCCAGATCGACGGGTTCGCCGGGGGTGAGCGGCTGCCGCTCGTCGAAGGTGTGCCAGGGCCGGTACGGCTCGCTGCGCGCGGGGTCGAGCTTGCGGAGCGAGGCCCGCAGCCAGCCCAGTCCGACCGCCCCGTGCGGGTCCATCGCGCTGACGAAGGTGACATCACGGCCGTCGGGGTCCTGCACCCGGAGGGTGAGGAAGAGATCGGCGTCCGTGGTCGACGAGGCCACCCGCAGCGACGCGGACGCGGGCCCGGTCAGCTCCAGCTCCTCGGCCAGCGGCTCCGTCCAGAAGGTCAGACCGTCCCCGAGCGCCTCGAAATCGGCGCTCCGCTCACCGGGGTCCGCCGCCGGCGCGAGCGCGCGACGGTCGAGTTCGAGGTGGAACGCCGTCCACTGCGTCCGCGCCAACGGCCACTCCTGCTCGGCGCGTTGCTCGAAGCTTCCGTCGGCGTGCCGCACATTGAGGAAGACCGGCGGCTGCTTGTCCCAGCCGGTGTCCTGCCCCTTGAGGAAGTGCCCGAAGAAGCGCTTCTGGAGCGCGACCCCGTAGTCCGTGTAGAACTCCACCCAGTGCTGAAGCCCGTGCACTTCCAGCCACTTCTGCTCGCTCGCGACGCCCGCATACCCCTCGAACCCGCCCCGGGTGTGCAGATGATGCGCCCAGTTGGCCGCGGACAGCACGGGGACGGTGATCCGCGCCAGGTCCGCGCTCCGCTCCCGGTAGTACGCGTCGAGCAGCGCATGGTCGTGCAACGCGGCGACGGTGTCGGCGGCGTTCTTGGCCCGCTCCTCCTCGCTCAGGACCCCCGGGCCGGTGACCGGGACCCCCGTGACCCGGTGCCGCGGGCTGTCGGCGGCACCGTGCTGCATCGAGGCGACCTGGACCGGATACCACTGCGGGAGGAAGACGTGCAGGATCCCGCCGTGATGGGTGAGTTCACGGTAGAAGTCGGTGGCCCCCTCCCAGGGGCAGATGGCGGCGAGGTGCGGCGGCCGCAGCGCCGCGACCTGCCACTGGTTGACCGCGTAGTACGAGATGCCGAGCAGCCCCACCTTGCCGTTGCTCCAGGGCTGGGCCGCCGCCCACTCGATGCATGCGTAGTAGTCCTGCGTCTCGCGCGGCGAAAAGATGTCCAGGTATCCGGGCGACCGTCCGGCGCCGCGCGAGTCCACCCGGATCACGACGTAGCCGTCGGGCACCCACTTCTCCGGATCGGCCGTTTCCCAGTTCTGGTAGCGGTTCGAGGACCCTGCGACCGCATCCGGGTGCTCGGCCTCCAGAGTGCGCCACATGGGGGCGAACCCCTCTTGAAAGGCAAGCCCCTTGGCGTACGGCCCCAGACTCATGATCACGGGATGGGTCTCGCCGTCGTCCGGCAGGAAGACGTCGGCGCGGAGCTCGACCCCGTCGTCCATCGTGATCGGCGCATCCCAGTCGACGAGCATCACACCGCCCTCGGAGCATCCCCCGAAGCACTACCGCGGCAGCAGCCGTCCCGCCGACGGTCGGCCGCCGTTCCCTCCTCCCATTGTCCGCGGGTATCCGTGGCGGCGCCACGGCGTGAACGGCGCGGAGCGGGCACGGCGACGGCGGCGGACGGTCCGGCCGGTGCGCGCTCGGCCGACGCACCGCTCTGACCACGGCAAACTCACCCAACCGCCGGGTAACTTTTCCATCACGGAGGAACAGGAGAGCTGCACTACACTCGCGCGAGGCGAAATGCGCTTGACATGCAGCGAATTGCGGGGTGATCCGGGCGTTTCGGCGGCCAACGGACATCCCCAAGGCCCTCGGCGAGGAGGAAGGGCCTTGTGCGAGTCGGCACCATCTTTGGCTTGCGAGGGGCTTCCTCTTTCCCGGCCCGCAAGGAACATTCCGCACGGTATCCCTCTGTAGCCTTACAGTCACTGCGGCTGAGGTGGTACGCACCTGCACGACGCCCGATCAGAGGAGGGGCCGTGGCGCGCCCAGTTCTCGTCACCGGCCCTCGTCGCCGGCGAGGCGGCAGGCCGGCGGCAGTGCCGGCCGGGGAGGCCGGCCGTGCCATGGCATACCGACCACCCGACACCCACCGAGCTCGACGCCGTTCCGGGCCCCGTACCGTTTTGTCCTCGCCCCGCGCGCAGCAACAGCCGTAGGAGTATCCGTTCATGTGGTGGCCCCGCCGCAATGGTTCAGCGCAGCAAGCAGAGCTGCCGCAGCCCGCTCGTCGCCGGGCTCCCAGCTCCCCGTGGACCTCGCTCCGCGAGCAGTCGGCGGTCTTCTTCGCCACCTGGTCCGTGACCCGTCTCGTCCACCGCGATCTCGGGCTCTCCGGCGTACGGGACATGCAGGGCCTCGTCGACGCGGTGGCCGTGCGGCGCAACAAGCCGATCACGATCACCGAGGTGCCGCTGCCTCAGCAGGTGTCCGGCTTCTGCGCCCGGGGCAAGGACCGTGACTTCATCGTGGTGGACTCCACCGCGAACGAGCTGACCCGCCTCCACGCCAGCCTCCACGAGCTGTTCCACCTGTGGGAGGAGCACCCGACCGACAGCGGCTCCTCCGACCAGCCCATGACCGAGGAAACCGTGCGGCAACTCCTTCCCGGTCTCAAGGCGGGGCCGGTGCTCCAGATCCTGAACCGGTCGCACTACGACAGCGCTCATGAGCGACGGGCCGAGGCCTTCGCCACCGTGATGCTCCAACGCCACCTGGAGCTGCGGCGCGACCAGAGCAACAACGGGTTTCTCTCATCGGCTCTCTCCCACAGGAGGTCTGGTGTCTGAGAGCACCTCGAACTTCGTCTACCTGGCCATCGCGATCATCGACTTCGTGATCGCCGGCTGGAAGTGCCTGGCACTTCTGCGCGACCCCACACCCACCCTGTCCTTGATCACCGTGAACTTCGTGGCGTCCGGCCTGGTGTTCGCGATGGCCGCTCCGGCGGGGTACCGGATGCTGGGGGACCTCACCGGCAGCCCCAGCTTCGCCACCCTTCCCGTATACATCGGCATCCTGAGCTGCTTCTCGCTTCTCCACCTGCTCACGATGCTGTGGGACCCCCGGCTGCGCGAGAGCCCGGCGGTGCTGCGCCGCAAGGTCACGACGTGGTCCGCGACGTACCTGGTGGCACCGGCCGTCATGGTCGTCACGTTCTGCTCCGCCGACCTGTCGGGGCCGACGGACCCCCTCGAATTCAACACGAACTTCGCGGGCGACCCGCTGATCCAGGTGTTCCTGGGGGTCTTCCTCACCACGCTGGCCTGCGGAACCCTGAGCACCTACCGGCAGTGCCGCAAGCTGAAGTTCGAGGACCCCCGGTTCCAGCATGCGCTGCGCTCCTTCGGCACCGCCATGCTGTTCGTCTTCGGCTATGTGGTGTGCTCGGTCCCGGCGATCATTCTGGCCGCCCTCGGCAACCACGCCCTGGACGCGGTGGGGGTGCTCGGCTCCACCTTCGGCTCGATCGGCGCCCTGATCACCAGCTACGGCCTCTCGGGAGCCGCTGTGGGCGCATGGCTGCGCGAACGTCGTGACATCAAGGCCTTGCAGCCGTTGTGGGACCTCGTCGTCGAAGGAGTCGACGAAGACCTCGCGTTCAGCGTGGACAGCGCACGGAGCCATCGCCTGGCATGGAACGTGGGATTCAACCTGCACCGCCGCGTGATCGAGATTCTCGACGGGATGCGAGCGCTACGGCCCTGGCTGTCGCCGCTGCCCGCGGCCGCGGTGTACGCCCTGCACGAGCAGGGCACGTCCCAGGGCGCCGGTGACGCCCGGCGCCTCACGGATCAGGAACTCCAGGCGGCCGCCACGGCCGCTGCCCTGCGGGACGCGGCACAGCGCCTGCAAGCCGCCCGGCGTGCGGCGGCGCTGCACAGCACCGGTCACCCCCAGGCGCCCGCGGGCCCGCAGGTGGCCCTGCCGGGCGAGGACACCCCTGCCTCCGGCGAACGCCAACGGCTGCTGCGCGTCGCCCAGGCGCTCACGGCCCCACTGGTCGCCACGGCACTTCAGGACGTGCAGGAACAGCGTTCCCGCACCGAGGTGGCCGAGCGGAAGTAGCCGGCCGGAGCGCGGAGTTCGGACGGAACCCGGTGCCGCCGCCCCCGCCGGACGGCTACGGCAGAATGGGCCCGCCCCGTGCCGGCGCCGGTGCCCGGACCAGGCCCGGCGCCCTTGAGCGCGGGGAATCACCGAGTCAACTGGGGGATCTTGTGAGACGCGCTGTTGTCCTGGGCGGGAGCATTGCGGGGCTGTTCGCCGCTCGCGTTCTGGGCGACCACGCCGACGACGTCGTCGTTCTCGACGCGGACGCCACGGGGGAAGACGGCACGGGCCGCGGCGCTCCGCAGCGACAGCAACTGCATGCGCTGCTGTCCATGGGACACACCCAACTCGAGCGCTGGTTCCCGGGCATCACCGGCGAACTCGTCGCCGGCGGGGCACGCCTGGGGACCGGCCCCGAGGTGCAGTTCTACGTGGACGGAGCGCTCAAGGCGCCCGTGGCCGACATCCGGATGCTGGGCGCCACTCGGCCGTTCATCGAAAGCCACGTCCGCCGGCGGGTGGCGGCCCTGCCGAACGTCCACGTCCTGCCGGGGCGGGCCCGTGGCCTCCTGTTCGGCGCCGGCCGGGTCCGGGGCGTGCGTTACTCGACGGCTGAGGACACCTCGGCCCATGCCGGCCACGAGAGCGAACTGGACGCGGACCTGGTGGTCGACGCCATGGGGCGCTCCAGCCGCCTGGGCACCTGGCTGCTGGGCGGCGGGTGGGACCATGCCCCGCTGGACCGGATGAGGATCGACCTCGGCTACGCCACCGCCGACTTCCGGCGCGGTGACGAACTCCCCGACACGGTCGTCGCCCACGCGTCCCCGGGGCCCGCCAGCGGGTACCAGCCCACGCTCAGCGAACCAGGCGCGATGGTCGCGGTGGAGGACAACCGCTGGATGGTGGTACTGGCCGGCTACACCGGCCACCGCCCGGGGCGCGATCCGGGCGAGTTCCTGACCCGGATGCGGCGCTGTGTCGGCCCGTTGCGCGAGATAGCAGACCGCTGCGCCCTGGACGGCGACGTCCGGACCTTCCACTTCCAGGAGAGCCGACGCCGCGACTTCACCCGGCTGAGCCGGTTCCCCGGGGGGCTGGTGGCGGTGGGAGACTCCGTCGCCTCGGTGAACCCGATCTACGGGCAGGGCCTGACACTCGCCGCCCTCCAGGCCTCGTGCCTCGCCGCCTCTCTGCGCGCCGGGGCCGCTCCGCACGAGCCGGCCTGGGAGTACTTCCGCCGAGCCGGTGTGGTGGTCGAGGCGGCCTGGCAGGTGTCGGCGACCGCGGACCTCGCCCAGCCGCATGTGACGGGCCCTTACCCCCGTGGCTACCGGCTCGTCCGCTGGGCCGGCGACAAGATCATGGAAGCCTCCGTCATCGACTCCCGCGTCAACCAGGCATTCATGGACGTCGTACACATGCGCCGGCACCCGAAAACGCTGACCCACCCTCGTCTGCTGGCCAGAGCGGCACGGGTGCTGTCCACTCGCTGAGGCCCCGCGTCGCACCGGCCCTGGTCCGGTGCGGCGATGCCGGGACGGACCGGGCCCTCGGGCGCGGGTACCCAGGGGGTGACACCCCCTAAGGTAAGGCTGGACCGTCAAGAAGGAGGGGAGCACCACGATGGCCACATGGCCGAAGGCTCTCGACCAGGCAGAGATCACGGACCCCGCACTGCGTCGCGACTACGACGAGCAGCGCCGGCTGGTGGCACGGTACGCCCGCCCCGAGTACACAGCCGTGCGCCTGCTGCTCCCCGCACGGCTCGTGCCCGACATCATCGCCGCGACCGCGTTCATGCACCACAGCGACAACCTCATCGACCAAGGGCCGGTCGATACGCGGATCGCGGCGCTCGGCGACTGGGAACGCCAGGTGCACGCCGCCCTGGAGAGCGGCAAAGCCGACCAGCCCGTCCTGCGGACACTCGTCGACACCATCGCCCGGCAGCCGCAACTCCGGCAGCACGTCGAAGACTTCCTCGCCGGCGCGCCCCTGGAGGTGCGGACGGAAGGTTTTGCGTCGGAGAGCGACTTCCAGCACTACGTCGACGGCTATTCGCTGCCCGCGTTCCTGCTCATCGCCTGCCTGCTCGGCGGAGCGCCCGCGGAGAAGTACGTGGCCGGCTGCCGGACCTTCATCGAGGCGAGTCAGCGCCTCGACTTCCTGAACGATGTCGCCGAAGACCTGAGCAACGGGCGCCTCGGCATCCCGGAAGAGCACCTCGCCCGGTGTGGCCTGACCCGCAGCGACTTGAGCAACAACGACGGCGCCCCCGACGGGTTCCGGGCACTCCTCCGTGACCAGGCCCAGCAGGCCCGTTCAGGGCTGGCAGCCTCGTACGGGCTCGTGGATCTGGTGCAGGCTCACAGCCGGCCGTTCGTGCGCGCTCTGATCGGCATCCAGGGCCTCACGCTGCGAGCCGCGGCAAGGAAGGGCACCGCGCTGCTCCAGGGGTCCGCCCGGCCGAGTGTGGATGCGGCGCTGCGGATTCTCGTCCGGGAATACGTGGCAGCGCGTCGGCAGCGGTAGCGGGCACCTCGCCGGGAACGGGCGGGAAGGTCCGGGGCCGACGGCAGGATTTCCCGGCCCGTTCAGTTGCCGCGCCGGCCGGGGGGCGGACGGTCGTCGCTCTCGGGCCGCGCCAGGCCCAACAGCCCCTGGATCAGCGGAAAGACCCGTCTTCTGCTCTTGGACGGCAGGGAGCGCATTCTGTCCGTGAGCTCCCGCACTTCGGGATCCTCGCGCTCCGGCTGGCTCAGCGCCTCGGAAAGCGCCTCCCGGAGTTCCCGGTCGATCTTGCTGTCGCCGCTGGTGCCGCTCCGCATCGCCAGCCGGTTGATCCCCTTGCCCCTGAGCAGCGCGAGATGGGTCAGTTGCTCGTGCGTCGACTGCAACGCCCGGTAGAGCGCCTGACGTTCGGTGGCGGTGAAGAAGCCGGGCTCCACGTCGAAGAACTTCTCCAGCTTCCGGGTGACGTCCAGTCCGGGGCTCTTGCGCTTTCCGTTCAGGAGGTAGCCGACCTGACCGTGGGAGATACCGGCCCCCGCGCCGATCTCGTCGAGGGTGTACATCTTCCCGTCGGGCTTGCGGCGGGTCTCCCGCAGGAAGACCAGGCGCTCCTGGAAGGAGTCCTGCACGCTCTCGGACTCGTTGCCATCGTGATCGAGCAACGCCTGTACGCGAGGGACCGCGATGCCCGTCCGGTGCGAGATGTGGTCCAGGTCGATGACGTCGCGTCCGAGGTCCAGGTCCCTCAGAAGCTCGTCGATCGATGCCACGACGGCTTGGAGACCATCCGCCGGGTGCGCGTCTGAGGCATCCATGGCGATGGGTGGACTCCTGGTCGGTAGACAGGCGGGCGGCCGCGCACTCGCCGCCGCTCCGAGGTTAACGGTCGCAAGTACGTTACGCCATGAGCGTCACAACAATTGTGTCAGAGCAGTCTACCGGCGCCCCGGATAACCGTCGCTGACGCTCCTGGATTAAACGATTGTTGACAACGGTGGTTTGGTTGAAGGATCCTCGCCAGGACGGTGGCGCCGCGCGACGGGGCGTTCACGTCTGCGCGGGGCCGATCGCACCGGTCTCGTGCCGACTGCACCCGAGCACGAGTCGTTCATGAGTCACAGGAGTGCCCTTCATGTCGTGGCCCGCCACGGCCCGCTGACACCGCATACGTCACCGCACCCGGTCGACGGCACCGCAACTGCCGTCCCTCCCAGCGGTGGTGCCGGGCTCCACAGGGGAGAGCCCGGCACCACATTCTTCTTCGGGGCGTCATCGACCACGCGACACGGCGGCCTCGCCCACGAGGCGACGCACGCCGGCCTCTTCGTGGGCGACATGGACCACGTGGCCTTCACCCTGTCCTCGTCACTCGCGTGCACTCGCGTGAACTCGCGTGAACTTGCAGGTACTCGACGCGGGCTCCTCCCGGATGCCCGTGCGTTGCGCACGGTGGGACCGTAGGCGGAGTGGCAGCCGGCCGCTCACGGGGCCTGACGGGGCGGCGGAGAGCCCCCTGGCTCGCGGTATCGACGGTGGCAGCCGTCAGGACGTGCCGACGGCCCTGCCCAGGGAGTTTTCCTGTTCAGGGCCGTGGTGGCGGCGGACGAGTCGGCCTGTACGCCGGGTTCTGTCGCCCCCGGTCCTTGCGGGCCGAGGGGAGACGGCCATCCATCTAGGGCTGCCGTTGCCGGCAGCCTCGTGCGGTCTACCCGCGGACTCGGGCGGGCAGCCCTCAGTCGTCCGCGCAGAGACATCAGCCGATGTCTCCTCTTGACCTTGCTCCAGGTGGGGTTTACCTAGCCCTCCGAGTCACCTCGGAGGCTGGTGGTCTCTTACACCACCGTTTCACCCTTACCCGGTCCTTGCGGTCCGGGCGGTCTGTTTTCTGTGGCACTGTCCCGCGGGTCACCCCGGGTGGGCGTTACCCACCACCTTGCCCTGTGGAGCCCGGACGTTCCTCGGGGGGACCGTAGATCCCCACGCGGCCGTCCGGCCGGCTCGTCCGCCGTGCCGACCATGCTACCCGTAGGGGGCACCGCCCCTCGCCGGGCTGCCCCCGGTTCCCTCCCGAAGCTCTTTCCGGCGCTCCCCCGGATTCGCCCTTGACCTTGTCGCAGCGGCAACGTTTGTACTGGGCACATGAGAATCGGTGAGCTCGCAGGCCTGATCGGCGTCAGCACCCGTGCCGTACGCCACTACCACCACCTCGGACTGCTGCCCGAGCCGGAACGCCGCGCCAACGGCTACCGGGAATACGGGCTGCGGGACGCGGTCACGCTCGCGCGGGTGCGCCGGCTGACGGAGCTGGGGCTCGGGCTGGACGAGGTGCGGGACGTCCTCGCCGACGACGCCGGGCGCGAGCTGCGCGAGGTGCTGGCCGAACTGGACGCGGATCTGGCCCGCCAGGAGGAGGAGATCCGGGCCCGGCGGAGCCGGCTGGCGGCGGTGCGGCGGCAGGCGGACGAGCACGGCGGGCTGCCCGCCGAGGGCCCCGTGTCGGACGAACTGGCGGCGCTCTTCGCGCAGATGGCCCGCACCTCGGCCGCGCGCTCCGGTCCGGAGCCCGCGATGGCGGCGAAGGAGCGGGAGGTGCTGGCGCTGCTCGAATCGACGGGTGGCGAGGGAGGGAACAAGCGGATGGTGGAGCTGCTCGCGGAGATGACCGCGGCACCGGGGGCGATGGACCGGACGTACGAGGTGTACGGGCTGCTCGATGCGCTGGCGGAGGCGGAGACGGATGATCCGCGGGTGGAACAGGCCGCGCAGGCACTCGCCGACTGCATTCCGGACGCGGTGATCGCCGCGCTCGGCCGGGAGCACTGGGAGCGGGCGGCCGGGGCGGGCGCGGAGGCGGACGGCGGCTTCATGGCGGCCTACTACGCGCAGTTCACGCCCGCGCAGGCCCAGGCCGTACGCAGGGCGATCCAGCTGCTCACGGAGCGTGTGGGGTGAGCCGGGGGACAGCACTGCGCCGGCTGGCCGCCCATGAGGCGCGGTGGCAGATCAGCCTGGGACGGTGGGTGGCGCGGCAGCGGATCGGCGTGGCGCCGGGCGACCTGGCCCTGGGGTATGCGGCGGCCCAGGCGGCGCTCGTGTACGGGCTCACGTTCGTGTGTGTGGTGGAGACGGTCGGGGTCAGCGTGCTGCTCGCCGGTCTTCCGGGGGTGCACGCGGTGATGCTGGTCGTCGACGTCTACACGGTGCTGACGATCCTGGGGTTCCAGGCCGCGGCGGTCACCCGGCCGCATGTCCTGACGGCGGACACGCTGTGGCTGCGGGACGGTGCGCGCCGGGAGATACGGATACCGCTGGAGCGGATCGCTGCCGTCCGCTACGACCTCCGGTTCACCACGGCGCCGGAGAAGGACGGTGACGAGGTGGCGGAGCTGAGGGTCGGCGGCCAGACCTCGGTCACCGTCGAGCTGTCCGAACCGGTCGTGGCCGTCCGGCTGTTGGGGCAGCGGGAGACAGTGCGGACGGTGCGGTTCCATGCCGACGACGCGCGGGCGGCGGTGGCGGCCCTGCGGGCCCGGCTGACGGAGGCGGGCGGCGGCGCGGCGACGGAGAAGGGCCGGGACACATCGCCGGAGACGGGCGGGGCCGCGGTCAGGCAGGGGTGAAGCGGACCGGGTGGCGGCCCGGTTCGGCTTCGGCGAGGCGGACCGGGATGCGGCGGCCGAGGGGCAGCGCGGGGCCTTCCGGGGCGGCTTCGACGGTCCCGATGACGGCCGGGTCGTAGAGGTGGACGGTGCCGTGGGTGGGGTCCTTCTCCTCGATCTCGACGACCAGCGCCTCGAAGACCTCGCCGACCCGGTCCCGCAGCAGCGCCGCCTCGACGAGGTCGACACAGGACCGCTCCACCAGGTTGGCGCGCTGGGTGCCGGTCTCCATCTCACGGGGCAGGGCGGGCAGCGCACTGCGCACCCACTCGGCCGGTTCGAGGCCGGCCGAGGCGGCCAGGCACAGCTCGGAGGTGTAGCGGTCGGCCAGCCGCCGCAGCGGCGCGGTGGCATGCGCGTACGGGGCGGCCACCGCGGCGTGCACCGCCTCGGAGGCCTGGGGCGCGGTGCCGTCGAAGACGGTGTAGCCGGCGCCGCGCAGCAGGGCGGTGCACTCCTGGAGGAACGCGGCGTGGGCGGGACGCCGCGGGTCGAGCGTGCGGATCAGCGCCGCGTACGAGGTGTGGTGGGGCCAGTCGACACCGAGGGCGCGGGCGGTCAGCCGGAGCCGGGCGACCGAGCCGTCAGGGGCGGTGGGCAGCGTACGGAGGATGCCGGTGCCGGAGGCGAGCATCAGCTCGGCCGCGGCCATGCCGGTGAGCAGGGAGATCTGCGCGTTCCAGCCGTAGGCCGGGAGCGGGGCGCGGTATTCGAGGGTGTAGCACCCGTCCCGCTCGACGATCTCCTGCTCGGGGACGTTCAGGGAGATCGCGCCCCGGTCGACCTCCAGCTTCTCCCGCAGCAGCCCGATCTCGCGGAGCAGGGCGAGCGGTTCCTCGGCCGTCCCGTCGTCGAGGATCCGCTGGACTCCGGCGTAGTCCAGCTTGGCACGGGAGCGGACCAGGGCGCGGCGTACGGAGGCGGCGGCCAGGGCCCCGTCCGCGTCCAGGTCGAGCTGCCACAGGACAGCCGGGCGGTCCCGGTCGGGCAGCAGGCTGGCGGCTCCCTCGCTCAGCACATGCGGATGCAGCGGCACCCGCTCGTCGGGGAAGTAGAGGGTCGTCACGCGGTGGTGCGCCTCGGCGTCCAGGGCGCCGCCGGGTGTCACGAAGGAGGCGACATCGGCGATGGCGTAGTGGACGCGGTAGCCCCCGCCGGGGCGCCGGGACAGGAACATGGCCTGGTCGAGGTCGAGGGAGCCGGGCGGGTCGAGGGTGAAGAGGGGGAGCTCGGTGGCGTCCTCCAGGGTGTGCTCGGTCGCCACCGCGCCGTCGGCCGCCAGGATCCGCGGGGCGCGGGCTGCGCTGTCCGCCTCGGCCTGTGCCGTGGGCGGGAAGTGGTCCGGGATTTCCAGCTTCCCGCGCAGCTCACGCAGCGCGACGCGCAGCGGGGCCTCGGCTGCGTCGGTCACATGCATATGGAGACGGGGCATGAAGTCGAGCGTATGGCGGGCGGCCGTTCCCGGCGCGGCGTGCGGGCGGCGGCCCCGGGCCGCACGGGGCGGCTCGCGGGTTCTCCGTCCGCCCGTCGCAGGCCATACGCTTTCCCGGGGCCGCATCCCCGCCCGTACCGCCGTGAAGGAGAAACACCGTGCTCGTGCTGTTGCCGCCGTCCGAAGGGAAGGCCACGGGAGCGGCCGGGGCGCCGCTGGACGCCGGTGCGCTGTCGCTGCCGGGGCTGGCCGCCTCGCGTGCGGCGGTGCTGGAGGAGCTGGTCGAGCTGTGCGCGGCGGACGAGACCAAGGCCCAGGAGGTGCTCGGGCTCAGCGAGGGCCTCAAGGGCGAGATCGCCAAGAACGCGGGGCTGCGGACGGCCGGGACGCGGCCGGCCGGGGAGATCTACACCGGGGTGCTCTATGACGCGCTCGGCCTGGCCTCTCTGGACGCGGCGGCGCGGAAGCGGGCCGAGCGGTCGCTGCTGGTGTTCTCGGGGCTGTGGGGCGCCGTACGGATCGGCGACCGCATTCCCTCCTACCGCTGCTCGATGGGCGTGAAGCTGCCGGGGCTCGGTGCGCTGGGTGCTTACTGGCGGGCGCCGATGGCGGAGGTGATGCCCGCGGTCGCCGGAGAGGGACTGGTGCTGGATCTGCGGTCGGCGGCGTATGCGACGGCCTGGAAGCCCAAGGGCGAGGTGGCCGGGCGTACCGCGACGGTGCGGGTGCTCCAGTCGAAGACCGTGGCCGGGGTGGAGAAGCGGACGGTGGTCAGCCACTTCAACAAGGCGACCAAGGGGCGGCTGGTGCGGGAGCTGCTGACGGCGGGGCTGGAGCCGGCGGGTCCCGCGGAGCTGGTGGAGGCGCTGCGGGGGCTGGGCTATGCGGTGGAGGCGGAGCCTCCTGCGAAGGACGGCAAGGCGTGGGCCGTCGATGTGATCGTGACGGAGCTGTAGGGCGCACCCGCAGGGCTGATGTTGCAGCATGCGCAACGTTCGTTGCGGAGGGTGGGCGAGTGGGCGCACTATGGGCGGCGTGACTCGCGCCGCCTCCTCCCCCGATCCCTCCACTCCTCCCCCGCTCCCGGCTTCACCTGAGCGGGGGGACCCCGATGAGCAGGCGGGACCCCCGTCCAAGCCCTCGCCTTCTCCCACCTCCTCGGTACTCGGGCTCGCCCCCGTCATTCCCGTCGTCGTGCTGCACGAGGCGGCCGACGCCGTACCGCTCGCCCGTGCGCTCGTCGCGGGCGGGCTGCCCGCGATCGAGGTGACCCTGCGGACGCCCGCCGCGCTGGACGCGATCCGGGCCGTCACCGACGAGGTCCCCGAGGCGGTGATCGGCGCGGGCACCCTGCTCACCCCCGGCCAGGTCGAGGCGGCCCTGACGGCCGGCTCCCGCTTCCTGGTGAGTCCGGGCTGGTCACCGCGGCTGCTGGGTGCGATGAAGGACTCCGGTGTGCCGTTCCTGCCGGGCGTCTCGACGGCCTCGGAGGTGGTGACCCTGCTGGAGGAGGGCATCACCGAGATGAAGTTCTTCCCGGCCGAGGCGGCGGGCGGCACCGCCTACCTCAAGTCGCTGGCCGCGCCGCTGCCGCAGGCCCGCTTCTGCCCGACCGGCGGCATCGGCCTGGCCTCGGCGCCGTCCTATCTGGCGCTGCCGAACGTCGGCTGCGTCGGCGGCACCTGGATGCTGCCGGACGAGGCGCTGGCCGCGAAGGACTGGGACCGGGTGCGCCGGCTCGCCCGGGAGGCGGCGGCACTGGCGGCCTGAGGGCCGGACGCGCGCACGGGAAGGGCCCGGCACTCCGGTGGTCGGTGTGCCGGGCCCTTTCCCGTACCTGCCTGGCGTACTGCGCTCCCGAAGGCGCCCGCTCGTGACGCCGCGACGAGGGGCGCTATCGCAGATGCGAGGTGTCGTTCAGCAGTCGCAGCGAGGCGTTGCCGTCGGAGTAGTACGCGACGACGGAGAGCGACGCCGCGGACAGCTCCATCCGGAACAGCGACTCCGGCGGGGCGCCCAGCGCCAGCCGGACCAGCGTCTTGACCGGGGTGACGTGCGTGACCAGCAGGACGGTCTTGCCCGCGTACCGGGCGAGGAGCTTGTCGCGGGCGACGGCGACGCGGCGGGCGACCGTCGCGAAGGACTCGCCGCCTCCGGTGGGCGCCACCTTGGCGGAGCCGAGCCAGGCGTCGAGGTCGTCCGGGTAACGCTCCTGCACCTCGGCGAAGGTCAGTCCCTCCCACGCCCCGAAGTCGGTCTCGCGCAGGCCCTCCTCGATACGGACCTCCAGACCGAGCCGGTCCGCGACCGCCCCTGCGGTCTCCCGGCAGCGCCGCAGCGGTGAGCTGACGATGGCCTGGATCGTGCCGCGGGCGGCGAGGCCGGCGGCGGTCGCCTCGGCTTGCCGGCGCCCGGCGGCGGAGAGTGCGGGGTCGGTGCCGCCGCTGCCGGAGAAGCGCTTCTCCGGCGTCAGGGGGGTCTCGCCGTGCCGCAGCAGGACGAAGGTCGAGGGCGGGCCGACATCGGGGCCCCAGCCGACCGACGGGGCGCTCGCGGACACGGTCTCCTCCGCCGTGTCCGCGGCCTCGTCGGCGGCCTGTGCGGCGGCGCTGCGGGCGGGCACCGCGGCGGTGGCGAGCGCCGCCCTGGAGTCGCGCGGCTCCCACTGCCTGCCGATCTTCCCGGCGTCCATCGCCTCGTTGGCGAGCCGGTCGGCGTGCTTGTTCTGCGCGCGGGGGATCCACTCGTAGGTGACCTGGCCGGACGGGAAGACCGAGCCGGCCTCGGTGGCCAGCGGCTTCATGTCCGGGTGCTTGATCTTCCAGCGGCCCGACATCTGCTCGACGACGAGCTTGGAGTCCATCCGCACCCGGATACGGGCCTGCGGGTCGAGCGCATGCGCCGCCCGCAGACCGGCCACCAGGCCCTTGTACTCGGCGACGTTGTTGGTGGCGGTACCGATGAACTCGGCGGCCTCGGCCAGCGCCTCGCCCGTCTCCGGGTCGAGGACGACCGCGCCGTAGCCGGCCGGCCCCGGGTTGCCCCGGGACCCGCCGTCCGCCTCGACGATCAGCGTGCGCGACACGGCCTACAAGCCCGAGTCGGGCGTACGGACCAGGATGCGGCTGCAGTTCTCGCAGCGCAGCACGGCGTCGGCGGCGGCCGCCCGCACATCGTTGACCTCGGTGATGTTCAGCTCCAGCCGGCAGCCCTCGCAGCGGCGCTGGAAGAGACGGGCAGCGCCGACGCCGCCCTCCTTCGCGCGGATCTTGTCGTAGAGCTTGAGCAGATCGGCCGGGATGTCGGCGACGGTCAGCTCGCGCTCCTTGGTGACCGTGGCGCGCTCGGCGTCGATCTCGGCGTAGGCGGCGTCCCGGCGGGTGGCGGCGTCGTCGACCTTGGCCTGGATTGCCTCGACCCGGCCGGTGAGCTCGGTGACCCGCTCCTGGGCGCTCTCGCGACGCTCCATGACCTCCAGGACGACGTCCTCCAGGTCGCCCTGGCGCTTGGCCAGCGAGGTCAGTTCGCGCTGGAGGTTCTCCAGGTCCTTGGGGGAGGTGACGGCGCCGGAGTCCAGGCGCTTCTGGTCGCGGGCGGCGCGCTGGCGCACCTGGTCCACGTCCTGCTCGGCCTTGGTCTGCTCGCGGCTGGTGTCGCTCTCCTCGGTCTGCGCGGCGACGAGCAGGTCGCGCTGCTGGATGAGGTCGGCCTCCAGGGTCTGCAGCTCGGCCAGCTCGGGCAGGTTGTTGCGGCGGTGGGCGAGCTGGGTGAGCCGGACATCCAGGGCCTGGATGTCCAGAAGGCGGATCTGGTCGGCGGGCGCGGCGTTCAGCGTGGGGCTCCTGTGGTGTGGGTCGGGGCGAAGACGGGGGTGGAGGCCGCGTGGGCGGTCCAGGGGTCGGTGACCGTACGGGAGACATGCGTGCGCAGTCCCCAGTCGTGCCGGTCGGAGACCGCGTCGAGCTGGGCCGCGGCCTGCTCGCACCACGGCCATTCGGTGGCCCAGTGGGCGGCGTCGAGCAGCGCCGGAGGGCTGTTCCGTGCGTCCTGTGTGGCCTCGGAGGCCGGGTGGTGGCGCAGGTCGGCGGTGAGGAAGGCGTCCACACCTGCCGCCCGTACGTCATCGAAGAGGCTGTCACCGGAGCCGCCGGAGACGGCGATGGTCCGGATCTCGCGGTCCGGGTCGCCGGCCGCCCGGATGCCCTGCGCGGTGGCGGGCAGCCGGCCTGCGACGTACGACGCGAGGTCGGCGAGGGTCATCGGATGCGTCAGCTCGCAGATCCGGCCCAGGCCGCGGCGGCCTGCCGGATTGCTCGGGTCCGGGACCAACGGACCGACGATGCGCAGGTCCAGGGCGCCGGCCAGGGCGTCGGAGACACCGGGGTCGGCGGTGTCGGCGTTGGTGTGCGCGACGTGCAGGGCGATGTCGTGCTTGATGAGGGTGTGGACGACCTTGCCCTTGAAGGTCGAGGCCGCGACCGTCGTCGTACCCCGCAGATAGAGCGGGTGGTGGGTGACGAGGAGGTCGGCGCCGAGCTGCACCGCCTCGTCGACGATCTCCTGGACCGGGTCGACGGCGAACAGCACCCGGCGCACCTCGGCGTCGGGATCTCCGCAGACCGTGCCGACGGCGTCCCACCCTTCGGCCCGCTCGGGGGGCCAGAGGGCGTCGAGCGCGGTGAGGACTTCAGACAGTACGGGCACGGGTGGAAGGTTACCTGCCAGCGGTGACTTGGCGCCGGGCCCTCGGGTCCTCTCCCCCGCCCCCTCCCCCTCGTCCGCCGCTCCCTTGCTTGAAACCTGAAGCACAATCGCCCCGTCGGGCACCGGCGAACCGGACAACTGCCACCCTTATGCGTGAAGTGTGGCAACTCCCGGCGATCGGCCGGACGTGCGAAAACTACCTTCGGTTGCCGACTGGAGGTGACCACCCGATGACGATCTGTGCCACTGAGGCCGCCACGGCGTCGGACAGCCCGCACCGCGCGGCGCTGACGATCGCCGCCGACGGCTCGTACGCCGCCCGGCTCGCCCGTCACGACGACGCCGCCGGGAGCTGGTTTCCGGAGCGCTGGACGCTGAGCGGCCCCGAGCCGTACGCCGTGCCGCTGCAGGGCACCCAGCCCGAGGAGCCGGACAGCGCGCTGCTGCCGCTCACGGACGGACGGGTGCTGATCCTGCGCCGGGTCGCCGACCGCTTCGCCGTCTCCCTGCTCTATCCGGCGGGCCCCGGCACCGGCGAGCTCCTGCTGGGCGCCGTACCGGCCCCCGAACTGACCCTGCTGCCACCCGCCCCCGGCGGGACACTCGGCTACGCCCTGGCACCCGAGGCGCGGACGACCACGCTGTGGCTGCTGCACGGCGGCGCGGACGGCCCCGAGCGGGTCACCCGGATCCCGGGACGCTGCACGGGCGGCGTCTGGCTGGACCGGAGCGGCCGGCTGCTGGCGCTGGACCGGGAGCTGGACGGCCGGACGAAGACCGTGGTGGTCGATCTGGAGCGGGGCGGCGAGACCGGCCTGCTGCTGCAGATCACCGACGAGAGCAACGACCGGCTGCTGCTCGCCGATCCGGACAGCGGGCTGCTGCTCGTACGGTCCGACGCACCGGGGCACGACCGGCTGGGCTGGGGCGTATTGGGCAGCAGCCGGCCGGTGCGCTTCCCGGAGTGCCTGCGGCCCGCGGAGGGAACTCTCACCCCGTTCGCGGTGCAGCCGGGGCAGATGCTGGCGCCGGAGAGCTGCGCGGTGGCGTTCCGCAGGGAGGCGGCGAACGGTACGTGGCTGGGCATCTGGCGGCCCTCGGAGCGGCAGTTGCGGCACTTCCCGGCGCCGGAGGGGTGGCTGGCCGGGGCCGGACTGTGGACGGCCGGCGGCGAACTGCTGCTGCCGTACGCCACGGAGGCGGAGCCGTGCGGGGTGGCGCGGATGGCTGTACCGCTGGGGCCGGTTGAGTGTGTGGAGCCGGTGCGGCCGGTGCGGGGGGTGCGGTGGGTGGAGACGCCGGGGCCGGTGGAGACGCCGTGGTTGATGGATACACCGGGGCCGGTGGAAGCGGCGGGGCCGGTGGAAGCGGCGGGGCCGGTGGAAGCGGCGGGGCCGGTGGGGCAAGGGCAGCCTCTGGGGTCGGTGCAGCCGGTGCAGTCCATGCAGCCGGTGCAGCCCATGCAGGGGCCGCCGTCCGGGGCGGCTGCCGGAAGCGGCGGGGGGATTGTCCTGGATGCAGGGGATGCTGACAACCGCTCCACAGCATCTGCACAACCGCAGGCCGCGGGCGCGGAACCGCGGCACGTTCCCGCGCATCTCGGAATGCGCAGGCCAGTACCCCTGCAACAGGCACCTCAGGCGGCCCGGTAGACCCGGTGGAGCGTGATTTCCGGCCCCGTTAGAATTTCGGGCGGGGGCTACGCAGCCGGTTGACCGGCCACCGACAGTGCCGCTCGGGTCAGCCTTGGCGGTCGTCGGGCGAGGTCCCGACGCGTACAGCTGTAAGCAAACTGACGGAGTGACTCTTTTCATGTCCGAAGCCCGTACCGACACGACCCAGGCGCGCCCCCAGGAGGCATCCGCCCAGGCCGCCGAGGCCGCACGCTCCGGCAAGCACCGTGGCCCGGCCGCCGCCGAGGAGTCCGACTCCGCCGCCCATGGCCGGCACCGCCGGGAAAAGCAGCGCCAGGACGCGTAAGGCCGGTCCGGCGGATCCTGACCGCCGGCCGCACGCACGGCCGTGGCCACCGCACCGCATCATTCGCGGGCGGCGGCCACGGCCGTGTGTGCATGGTGGGCCCGGGGAACCGTCAGCCGTGCTTGAGCGCCAGCACCTCGGCCGCCGCGAAGGTCTCGTCCGGCGGGCGCTGCGCGTAGTACGGCGTCAGCAGCTCGTCCAGCTCCTCGAAGCTGAAGAGGTCCTTCGTGGTGTCGAACTTGGCGGCGATCCGCGGGCGTTCGGCGATCGCGACCATGCCCCCGTGCACGACCAGCAGCTGGCCGTTGACCCGGGCCGCGGCCGGCGAGGCGAGATAGCCGACGAGCGGGGCGACATGTTCGGGCGCGAGCACGTCCAGCCCGCCGCCCCCGGGCTCCCGGCCCTCCTGATGAGCGGGAAGGCCGGCGAAGACGTCCTCGGTCATACGGGTGCGGGCGCGCGGACAGATCACATTGGCGGTCACGCCGTATTTGCCCAGCGCCAGCGCCGTGGAGGTGGTCAGGCCGACGATGCCGCCCTTTGCCGCGGCGTAGTTGGGCTGGCCCGCCGAGCCCGCGAGGAACGCCTCGGAGGAGGTGTTGATGATGCGGCCGTGGACGGGACCGCCGGCCGCCTTGGAGCGCTCGCGCCAGTGGGCCGAGGCGAAGTGGGTGGTATTGAAGTGACCCTTGAGGTGCACACGGATCACCGAGTCCCATTCGTCCTCGGTCATCGAGAACACCATCCGGTCGCGCAGGATGCCCGCGTTGTTGACCAGGATGTCGAGCCTTCCGTACGTCTCGACCGCCAGCTGCACCAGTGCACGGGCGTGTTCGTGGTCGGCGACGTCGCCGAGGTGGGCGACGGCCCGGCCGCCCGTCGCGCGGATCTCGGCGGCGACCTCCTCGGCGGGTGCCGCGGAGGCCTCGCCCGAGCCGTCGCGGCCCGGCTGCCCGTAGTCGTTGACCACGACGGATGCGCCGAGGCGGGCGAGTTCAAGGGCTTCGGCGCGGCCCAGGCCGCGCCCGGCACCGGTGACGATCGCGGTCAGGCCCTCCAGTGGCTGTGCCATTCCTGTCCTCTCCAGTCGTCCGGGAGCACGTCAGATCTCTATGCAGGTGCGCAGTGAGGTGCCGGAGCGCATCTGGTCGAGCGCGTCATTGATCTCGGCGAGCCGGACGCGATGGGTGATCAGGCCTTCGAGGTCGATCCGGCCGGCCCGCCACAGGGCGATGGCCCGCTCGTAGGAGCGCAGCACGTCCGCGCCGCCGTACAGGGACGGCAGGATCCGCTTCTCGTCGAAGAACAACTCGAACATATTGACCTGGAAGGTGTCGTCCATGGCGCCCGCACCGACCACGCACAACGTGCCGCCGCGCCGGGTCATCTCGTAGGCGGTACGGGCGGTGGCGGACTTGCCGACCACCTCGAAGACATAGTCGAAGCCCTCCCCCGCGGTGATCCGGGTCTTGGCGTCGGCGAACTCCTCCGGGGCGACGGCTTCGGTCGCCCCGAAGCGCAGCGCGGCCTCCCGCCGGGCGGGCACCGGGTCGACGGCGACGATCTGGGCCGCGCCGCAGGCCTTCGCCCCCTGGATCGTGGAGATGCCGACGCCGCCGCAGCCGATCACCGCCACCGAGGACGCCGCCTCCACCTTGGCCGTGTTGAGCGCCGCGCCGAGTCCGGTGGTGACTCCGCAGCCGATGAGCGCGGCGATCTCGTAGGGGACGTCGTCCGGGATCGGGACCGCGCAGTTCGCGGCGACCACGACCTCCTCGGTGAAGGTGCCGGTGCCGGCGAAGCCGAAGACATCCCCGCCGGGGCGCCGGAAGTTGGGCGTGCCGGCGTTCATGAAGCCGGCCAGACACAGATGGGTCTGGCCGCGCTTGCAGGACGGGCAGCTGCCGCAGGCGGGCAGCCAGCACATCAGGACGCGGTCGCCCTGGGCGAGCCCGGTGACGCCGTCGCCGACGTCGAGGATCTCCCCCGCGCCCTCGTGCCCGGGGACGAAGGGGGCGGGCTGCGGGAGCACCCCGTTCATCGCCGAGAGATCGGAGTGGCACAGTCCGGTCGCCCGGATCCGGATCCTGACCTTGCCGGGTCCAAACCCCACCGCCTCGATGTCGTCGACGACTTCGAGCTTGTCCTGACCTGTCTCGTGCTGTACGGCTGCGCGCATGTCACGGCTCCTCTCGTACGGACGACACGCCGGCCCCCGCCCGGACCGGCAAGGCTGTCTAGGGGATCGGTCCCAAGGGGAGGCACCCCCTAGCTGTGCTCCACTACGGTGTCCGCCAGCACCGGCGCCTCGTCCCGGTCGGCGGCGGTGACCGACACCTGGACCCGGCCGGGCTCCCGCCACAGCCGGATCCGCAGCGTCTCCCCCGGGAAGACCACCCCGGCGAACCGGGTCGTGTACGACCGCACACGGGCGACATCGCCGCCGAGCAACGTGTCGACGACGGCCTTGAGCGTGACCCCGTAGGTGCACAGCCCGTGCAGAATCGGCCGGTCGAACCCCGCGAGCTTGGCGAACTCGGGGTCGGCATGCAGCGGGTTCCAGTCGCCGGAGAGGCGGTAGAGCAGCGCCTGGTCCTCGCGGATGTGGCGTTCGGTGCTCAGATCGGGGGCGCGGTCGGGGAGTTCGAGGCGGGCGGAGGGGCCGCGGTCGCCGCCGAAGCCGCCCTCGCCGCGGACGAAGATCTGGGTGTCGCAGGTCCACAGGGGTCCGTCGTCGTCGGCGACTTCGGAGCGCAGCACGATGACGGCGGCCTTGCCCTTGTCGTACACGGCGGGGACGGACGAGGTCTGGGTGGCGCGGCCGCTCACCGGGAGGGGGCGGTGCACGGTGACGGTCTGGCCGCCGTGCAGGACCGCGGCGAGGTCGACCTCGATGCCCGGGGCGGAGAGTCCGCCGGCGAGGGCCATCCCGCCGCCCGCGACGGTGGCGAAGCCGGGCAGGACGTGCAGTGCACTCTCCAGGGTGTAGCGCAGTTCGTGCGGGTCGGTGGCCGGGTGGGGTTTCTCCGGCGTGGCCGCGCCGGCGCCGATGCCGAGGTGGTAGAGCTGGACGTCCTTGTGGTCCCAGGCGAGTTCGGTGGTCCGCGGCTCGGCGGAGGTGGCCTTGGCGGCGTCGATGGGCATGGGGCTGCTTGCTCCTTCACCACGATGTGAAGACCCCGGCCCGGCCGTCCGCACCGTCGACCGTGCCGGGGTCGTATCTGGTCGGCGCGGCCGCGCTCCGACAGCACACATGTCGCACTTCTAGAACGCGTTCTAGCCGATGGCTCTCATGTATAGCTGATCCGTCCGGCACCCGGAAGACCTCTGACGCTTTGTCAGATACGCGTCTCGATGGGGTTCCGGGGAGGGTTTCGGCGGGGGGTCCGGGACGCCTTCCGATGCGGGTCCGCCGTGGGGCCGCTGCGGGTCCGCCGTGGGGCCGCCGTGGGGCCGCTGCGGGTCCGCCGTGGGGCCGCTCCGGGGCCGATGCGGGCTCCGGACCGGGCCGTTCCGCGGCAGCAGGTGACGTGCCGCCGGGCACGGACCTCTGACACCGAGCACGCGGGCCCCTCGACGCGGACCGCAGCTCATGACATTCCTCATGCCCGCCCATGACATTTGTCAGGGCAGATCACACACATTCGCATCTGCCGCCGCTCGGCAACTCTCCGTAACGTCATAGGCATCGGACGAGAGGCGGGGGTGGGCATGGCACGGGCGACAAGGCCGGGTGGCACGGCACACACGGCGGGCGGAGCCGCGGCGGTGGCGTTCTCCGGGCTGACGCGGAGTTACGGCGCGGTGCGGGCCGTGGACGGGCTGGAGCTGGAGATCGCGGCGGGTGAGACGGTGGCCCTGCTCGGGCGCAACGGCGCGGGAAAGTCCACCACCCTCAACATGCTGCTGGGCCTGCTGCCGCCCAGTTCGGGGACGGTGCTGCTGTTCGGCGGGACGCCGGAGACCGCGGTGCGGGCGGGGAGGGTGGGCGCCATGCTCCAGGACGGCAAGGCCATCCCGCGGGTCACCGTCCGCGAACTGATCACCTTCGTCGCGGCCACGTACCCCCGACCCATGGACGTCACCGAGGCCTTGGAGCTGGCGGGCCTCGGGGAGTTCGGCGGGCGGCGGGTGGACCGGCTGTCCGGCGGGCAGGCCCAGCGGGTCCGCTTCGCGGTGGCGCTGGCCGGAAACCCCGAGCTGCTGGTGCTCGACGAGCCGACCGCGGCGCTGGACGTCGAGGCGCGCCGCGCCTTCTGGCGCTCGATGCGGGCCTATGCCCGCCGCGGCAACACGATCGTGTTCTCCACCCACTATCTGGAGGAGGCGGACGACCACGCCGACCGGATCGTGGTCATAGACGGCGGCCGGGTGGTCGCCGACGGCAGCGGCGAGGCGATCAAGCGGCGGGCCGGCGGCTCGCTGGTCTCCTTCGACCTCGCGGGCGCGGCGACCGGGCCGCTGCCCGGACTGCCCGGCGTGAGCGCCGTGGAAGTGCGCGGCGACCGCGCGCTGCTGCGGACGACGGACTCCGACGCAACGGTCGTGGCACTGGCCGGGCTCGAGCTCGTCCGGGCCCTGCAGGTCACCCCCGCCGGCCTGGAGGACGCCTTCCTCGCGCTCACCTCCGGTGCAGCCGCCCCCCGTCCTCCGGCGTATGACGCCGCCGGCACCCGGCCCGCGAAGGAGCTCGCGTGATGCTCGACTACATCCGTCTCGAAGTGCGCCGCACCCTGCGCGACAAGGGCTTTGTCATCTTCGGTATCGGGATGCCGGTGCTGATGTATGTGCTGATGACGAATATCGGCGCGGGCCCCGGCGGCGCCGGCATGGAGTGGAAGACCGCCTCGATGGTCGGCATGGCCGCCTACGGCGCGCTGGGCGCGGCGATCGGCACCGGCACGGGCGTCGCCGAGGACAAGCAGCTGGGATGGCTGCGGCAGCTGCGCATCACCCCGCTGAGCCCCGTGCGGGTGGTGGTCGGCCGCGGGCTGACCGGCTCGGTGACGGTGCTGCCGGCCATCGCCTCGGTGCTGCTGGTGGGCGCCCTGGTCAACGACGTCCGGATGCCGGCCTGGCAGTGGGCCGCGCTGGCCGGGCTGCTGTGGATCGGTACCGCCCCCTTCACCCTGCTCGGCCTCGGCAACGGCTACCGCCTCTCCGCCCAGTCCACGGGAGTGGTCAACACGGGCTGCATGCTGCTGCTGTCGATCATCGGCGGTCTGTGGTTCCCTGCCGAGCTGTTCCCCGGCTGGCTGCGCTCGCTGTCCCCATGGACGCCCGGCAACCGCTTCGCCGAGCTCGGTCAGAGCGTCACCCAGGGCGGCGCACCGGGGCTGGGCACAGTAGCGATACTGGCCGCCTGGCTGGCACTCTTCGGCGGTTACGCGGTGTACGCGTACCGTCGGGCCGCACGAACGGTGTGATCGACGATGGTGCAGACCAGGGAAGCGACAGTGCAGCACAGAAAACAGCGGGTCGCCGGCGAAGGCGGTCCCGGCGGCGCGGAGGTCGCCGGCGACAGCGCGTGCCGGCCGAGGTGGCCGGGCAGGAAGACCGACCAGGGGCCGGGCAAGTACGCCTTCCTGCCCTGGCTGCTGATGGGCCTGGGCGCCTTCTCCAACATCATCCAGGGCAAGACCGGCAACCCCTGGCTGGCCGGCCTGGGACTGCTCGCCTTCAACTCCCTCTACATCACCGTCGTCTGGTCCTCCTTCAACCCACGGCTGCGCGACTCCCGCCATCCGCTGTACGCCCTGGGTCTGCTCACCGCCGTCACCTTCACCATCGCCCTCGGGTTCGGCGGCAACTGGTTCCTGTTCTTCCCGCTGCTGTCACTGGCCTCCGGCACGGTGCGTGCCCTGCGCGGCAAGAAGCTCGCCCTCTGGCTGATCACGCTCAGCGGTACGGCCGGGTATCTGGCCGGCGTGCACGACGACCGCCCCTGGGGCTCGTTCGGCATCGGGTACGGCACGTTCCTGTCCGGCATGGTGACGGCCACGGTCCTGAGCCTGTTCGACACCATCCAGGAGCTGAACACCACCCGCCAGGAGCTGGCCCGCAGCGCCGTCGAGAAGGAGCGGCTGCGCTTCTCCCGCGATCTGCACGACCTGCTGGGGCACACCCTGTCCGTGGTGGTGGTCAAGGCCGAGGCGGTCCGCCGGCTGGCCCCGCGCAATCTGGACGCGGCACTCGCCCAGGCCGCCGATATCGAGGCGGTCGGCCGGCAGGCGCTGACCGAGATCCGCGAGGCGGTCACGGGCTATCGCGAGGGCAGTCTGACCACCGAGCTGGACCGGGCCCGTTCGGTGCTGGAGGCCGCCGGTATCGAGCCCGTCGTACGGCAGGCCGGTCCGCCGCTGCCCCCGCAGGCCGGCGCACTGCTGGGCTGGGTGGTCCGTGAGGGCGTCACCAATGCCGTACGGCACAGCGGCGCCACCCGCTGCGAGATCGACGTCCACGCCGACGACGAACGGGTACGGCTGACGATCACGGACGACGGCCGTGGTCCCCTGAGCTCCGGTGTTGCCACGGCACCGGGCCTGCCCTGGCTTCGCGACCGCGCCCCCGGACACGGCGGTGCCCCCGGCGGCGGCCTGGCGGGAGAGGGCGCGCGGGGCTCGGCGGGTGTGAGTGGCCCGGACGGGGTGAGTGGCCCGGACGAGGCGAACGGCGCGGACGAGGCGAACGGCGCGGACGGTACGAGCGGACCGGACCGTCCGTTCGACGCCGACGCTGCGGACGCTTCGGCACCGTCCGGCCGTTCGGGACCGGTGGGCGGCACCGGGCTGAAGGGGCTGACCGAGCGGCTGGCCGCGGCGGGCGGCACCCTGCGCAGCGGCCCGGACGGCCGGCGCGGCTTCCGTGTCACGGCCGAACTACCGGTCGGCACGGGCGATATGGTGGACGTGGAGGAGTTGAACAGGTGATCAAGGTCCTGCTGGCGGAGGACCAGGGAATGATGCGGGGCGCGCTGGCGCTGCTGCTCGACCTGGAAGAGGACATGCAGGTCGTGGCCCAGGTCGCGGCGGGCGATCAGATCGTCGCCGCCGCCCTGGACGCCCGCCCCGACATCGCCCTCCTGGACATCGAACTCCCCGGCCGCAGCGGCCTGGACGCCGCGGCCGATCTGCGCCAACAGCTGCCGTCGTGCAAGGTGCTGATCGTGACGACCTTCGGCCGGCCCGGCTATCTGCGCCGCGCCATGGAGGCCGGGGCGTCCGGCTTCCTGGTGAAGGACGGTCCGGTGGAGGAGCTCGCGGCGGCGATCCGCCGGGTGCTCGCCGGCGAGCGGGTCATCGACCCCGGCCTCGCCGCGGCCGCGCTGAGCGCCGGCCCCAATCCCCTGACCCAGCGCGAGCGCGACGTCCTCACCGCTGCCGTGGACGGCGCCACGGTCGCGGACATCGCCGGCAAACTCCACCTCTCCCAGGCCACCGTCCGCAACTACCTCTCCGCGTCGATCGGCAAGACCGGTACCCGCAACCGCATGGAGGCGGTGCGGGCGGCGCGGCGCAACGGCTGGCTCTAGCGGGAAGGAGCGGGCCCGCACGACCTGTTGCCGCCTCAGCCGTGGGCGGCATCCGCCCGTCGTCGCGGCAGTGCGATGACCATCAGCAGGATGCTGCCCAGCAGGATCATCGCGCCGACCTGGAAGGCCAGACCGTAACCGTCCGCCAGGGCCTTCGGGCCGTGGCCTGCCTCGATACGGGATGCGGCGACGGTCGACAGGACCGACAGGCCCAGCGCGCCGCCCATTTGACGGGAGGTGTTGATCAGGCCGGAGACCAGCCCCTGGTCGGCGGGGTCGGCACCGGAGGTGGCGATCGCCGCGATCGGGGTCGCGGTCAGGCCCGCGCCCAGCGCCATCAGGATGCCCGGCCCGAGGATGGTGCCGAGGTAGGTGCCGTCGACGTCCATCGTGCCCTGCCACGCCATACCGGACGCGGAGATCACCGCACCGGCGATGGCCAGGGTCTTGGCGCCCAGCCGGTTCATCAGCCGCGGTGCGATCTTGGAGCCGAGGACGATGGAGAGCGAGTGCGGGATGAAGGAGAGCCCGGCCTCGAGGGGCCGGTAGCCCAGCACGTTCTGCACATAGAGCGACAGGAAATACCACATGGAGAACATCGCGGCGCCGGCCAGCACCATCGCCCCGTTCGCCGAGTGGACCGAGCGCAGCCGGAAGAGACCCAGCGGCATCAGCGGGGCCTTGGCGCGCGCCTCGACGGCGAGGAAGGCCGCGATCACGACCAGCCCGGCCGCCAGCGGCAGCAGCGCGGACGCCGACCTCCAGCCGTCCGTCTCGGTCTGCACGATCCCGTAAGCCACCAGTGCGAGCCCGCCGGTCACCAGCACCGCGCCGGGCACATCGAGCCGCCGCCCGGCGCCCTGCCGGCTCTCGGTGAGCCACAGCACCGCGCCGGCCAGCACCAGGGCCCCGACCGGCACATTGATCAACAGCACCCAGCGCCAGGACAGATACTCGGTGAGCACCCCGCCGACCAGACCGCCCACCGCGCCACCGCCGGCACCCACCGCCGTCCAGGTGGCGATGGCGCGCGTACGGGCCGGGCCGGTCGGAAACGATGTGGTCAGGATGGTCAGGGTGGCCGGCGAGAGCACGGCGGCGCCGACGCCCTGGATCGTCCGGGCCGCGATCAGCTGCCAGGGCTGCTGGGCCAGCGCACCGCCCAGGCTCGCGACGGTGAACAGCGCCAGCCCGAGGACGAAGATCCGCTTACGGCCGAAGAGGTCCGCGGCCCGGCCACCGAGCAGCATGAACCCGGCGAAGGTGATCACATACGCGTTGACGATCCACTGGAGGCCCAGTTCGCTCAGGCCCAGCCCGGTCCGCATGGCGGGCAGTGCCACATTCACGACGGAGACGTCCAGGACGACCAGGAACTGCCCGGCGCACACCAACAGCATCACCAGCCCGGCCGGTGCGGCCGTCCGTCGCGTGGTGTCGGGCACGGTGGCGGAGGCGGCTATCGGCGGCATGCCGTCCATGCTCGCATTCGCCGCTTGAATCCCGCATCGGTATATCGGTGCACATGCCACCTGACAGGAGACCTAGGTCGTAAGACGGAGAGGAGGGGGGAGGCAGAAGGGCACGCGAAGGGGCAGAGGGGCAGACGGAGGAGGGAGGCGGCGGGGGCGGGGGCAGCGGGGGCGGGGCAAAGGCTTCGGGGCTGGCAAAGGCTTCGGGGCTGGGCCCGTACGGGGCGGGGGTGGCGGGCCCGTAGGGGGTGGCTGGGCCCCCAGCAGACCAACTACCCACAAAATCAGCGTGGTTACCGCGGCGGTCCGCATCGCCGGCGCAGCCGATGCCCCGGCCTGGCGATCCACCCCTGAGCGGCGATCACCCCCAGCCTGGCAATCCGCTCTGCGCGGCGCGATCACTTCCGACCTGGCGATCCACCTCCCCTGCGCAGCACTCCTCCCCGGCCCGGCGCTCCTCACCTGCGCAGCAACGTCACCGGCACCGCGCCCCTCACCGGCACAGCAACGTCACCGGCACCGCGCCCCTCACCGGCACCGCGCTCCTCACCTGCGCAGCAGCGTCACCACCGCGGCCCCGCCCAGCCCGATGTTGTGGGCCAGGCCCACCCGGGCGCCGGGGACCTGCCGCTCGCCCGCCGTGCCGCGGAGCTGCCAGACCAGCTCGGCGGTCTGTGCCAGCCCCGTCGCGCCCAGCGGATGCCCCTTGGAGATCAGCCCGCCGGACGGGTTGACCACCCAGCGGCCGCCGTAGGTCGTGGCGCCGTCGGCGACCAGCTTCCCCGACTCCCCGTCCGCGCACATGCCCAGCGCCTCGTACGTCAGCAGCTCATTGACCGAAAAGCAGTCGTGCAGCTCGATGACGTCCACGTCCTCGATGCCGATGCCGCCGGCCGCGAACACCTGCCGGGCCGCCGCCCGCGTCATCGGCTTGCCGACGACATCGATACAGGAGCCGGAGGCGAAACTCTCCTCGGTGTCGGTGGTCATGGCCTGGGCGGCGATCTCCACCGCCCGGTCGGCCAAGCCGTGTTCGCGGACGAACCGCTCGGAGGCGACCACGGCCGCGGCCGCGCCGTCGGACGTCGGTGAACACTGCAACCTGGTCAGCGGCCGGTGGATGGTCTTGGCGGCGAGGACCTCCTCGACCGTGTAGACGTCCTGGAACTGGGCGTTCGGGTTGTGGGCCGAGTGCCGGTGGTTCTTGGCGCCGACCGCGGCGAGCTGTTCGGCGGTGGTGCCGTAGCGCTCCATGTGCTCGCGGGCCGCGTTGCCGAAGATCTGGGCGGTGGGCGGGGTCATCTCGAACCCGTGGGCGGCAGCCATCACCCCGTAGTGGCGGGCCACCGGGGAGGTCTGGAAATCCCCACTGTCCGCGCCCCCGCCCAGCGCACCCCGCTTCATCTTCTCGAAGCCGAGCGCCAGGACGCAGTCGTTGATCCCGGCCTCGACGAACTGGCGCGCCATCATCAGCGCGGTCGAGGCGGTCGCGCAGTTGTTGTTGACGTTGTAGACGGGGATGCCGGTCAGGCCCAGTTCGTACGCGGCACGCTGACCGGCCGTCGAGGCCTGGTAGCAGAAGCCGACCGGCAGCTGCTCGACCGCCTCGTAGCCGATCCCGGCATCCGCGAGCGCCTTGCCGCCCGCCTCCTTCGCCATGTCCCAGTACTGCCACTCGCGGGTCTCGGGCTTCTCGAACTTCGTCATGCCGACGCCGACGACGTACGCCTTGCGAGCCATACACATCCTCCTGGAAGTGGCCGAATCCGGGGACCCAGATCGGGGACTCAGATCAGGGACTCAGATCAGGGAGTCGGGCCCGGGGAGTCGGATCGGGGAGTCGGACCGGGGAGTCAGATCAGGGGGCGGGGCTCCGGGTCCCGGGGCAGGCCGAGCAGCCGCTCCGCGACGACGTTCAGCTGCACCTGGGTGGTGCCGCCGGCGATGGTCAGACAGCGCGACATCAAGAAGCCGTGCAGCGCCCGTTCACCGGCCCCTTCGCGCACCGCCCCCTCAGGGCCGAGCAGTTCCAGCGCCAGCTCGGCGACCTTCTGCTGGTGCGGGGTCTGCACCAGCTTGCGGATGCTGGCGCCGGCTCCCGGCTCCAGCCCGGAGACCTGCTGGAGGGTGGTGGGCAGGGAGATACAGCCCAGGGCGTGCGCCTCGGCGGCCAGCGCGCCCGCCTTCGCCCGCACCGACGCGTCCAGCGCGGCGGCGCGGCCGAGCAGCGCCTCCAACCCGGTGTCGAAGGTCAACTGGTCGGCCATGTGGACGCGTTCGTTGTCGAGCGTGGTGCGGGCCACCTTCCAGCCGTCGTCGACCTCGCCGACCACCGCGCCGGCGGGCAGCAGCACGTCGTCGAAGTAGACCTCGTTGAACAGGGCGTCGCCGGTGATCTCCTTCAGCGGGCGGATGCCGATGCCGGGCGTCTTCATGTCGACGAGGAAGAAGGTCAGGCCCTTGCGCTTGGGCGCGTCGGGGTCGGTGCGGGCGAGCAGGATGCCGTGGCTCGACCACTGCGCCGCCGAGGTCCACACCTTCTGGCCGTTGATCCGCCAGCCGCCGTCCACCCGCTCGGCGCGGGTCCGCAGGGAGGCCAGGTCCGAACCGGCCTCGGGCTCGGAGAACAGCTGGCACCACAGCAGATCGCCGCGCAGCGACGGCAGCAGATAGCGCTCCTGCTGCTCCTGGGTGCCGTGGGCGATCAGCGAGGGGACCACCCAGGTGGCGATGCCCAGATCGCTGATCCGAACCCCGGCGGCGGCCAACTCCTGCTGGATCGCGAGCTGCTGTACGGGGCCGGCGCCCAGTCCGTAGGGCCGGGGGAGGTGTGGCGCGGCATAGCCGGTGGGGGCGAGTTCGCGCCGTACGGCCGCGGGGTCGAGGCCGCGGACCCCGTCGATGACCGTGCGGGCGGCGGCCCGGTGCTCCGCCGCTTCGGCGGGGAGCTCCAGGTGCAGTGCGCGCCGGGCACCGTCGGCGGCGTAACGGGCGGCGCACAGCCGGTGGGTGTCACCGCTGCCGAGCAGCTGACGGGCCACGGTCGCCCGCCGCAGATGGAGATGGGCGTCGTGTTCCCAGGTGAAGCCGATGCCGCCGAGAACCTGGATGCAGTCCTTGGCACAGCTGAAGGCGGCGTCCAGGGCGGTCCCGGTGGCCAGCGCCGCGACCAGTCCGCGGACCTCGGGCGGCTCGTGCAGCGCGCGGGCCGCGTCCCAGACCAGGGCGCGGGCCTGCTCGCAGCGGACCAGCATGTCGGCGCAGAGGTGTTTGACCGCCTGGAACTGGCCGATGGGACGGCCGAACTGCTCGCGCACCTTGGCGTGTTCCGCGGCGGTGCCCAGCGACCGGGCGGCCGTCCCGCAGCTCTCGGCGGCGAACAGCACCCCGGCGACGTCCCGGACGAGGTCGCTGTCGACGGCCAGCAGCCGCTCGCCGGGCACCGGCACCCCTTCCGCGCTCACCTCGGCGGTCGGCCGGGTCGGATCGGCGCTCTCCTGGGCGCGTACGGACAGGGTCCCGGCGTCGACGGCGAGCCAGAGGGTGTCCGTGGAGGTCCGCGCGGCCAGCACGATCAGATCCGCGTCGGCGCCCGCCAGAACCGGGGGCGCGGCGCCGTCCAGGACGTAACCGTCGGCGTGCGCGGTGGCGGTGAGGGAGCCGGGGCCGAGGGCGACGGCGGCGATGAGCTCCCCGCCGGCCAGGGCCCGTACGAGGGGCCGGTGGGCGCCGCCGCGGTGCAGCAGTTCGGCGGCGAGGGTGGTCGGCAGATACGGGCCGGGGAGCGGGATACGGCCCAGTTCCTCCAGGACTACGGCGAGGTCGAGCAGTTCACCGCCACCGCCGCCGTCGGCCTCGGGCAGATGGAGCCCGAGCAGGCCCTGCGCGGCGAGCTGCTCCCAGTACGGTGGCCGCCCCTGCTGCCCGTGCGCGGTGTCGAGCAGCTTGCGCACCTCGTCGGGCGGCACGGCACGGGCGGCCCACCCGCCCACTGCCTCGGCCAGGTCACGTTGCTCCGGTGTGATTCCGATGCCCATGCGGGGCAGACTAGAACACGTTTCATTATGACGGAAGGTCACGGAAGGTCGGAGTCGGGGCGGGGTGGGGCCGGGCACCCCGGAGCGCGGGGAGCACGGCAGGCGGAGCCCCGAGCGCGGAACGCGGAGCCCCGAGCGCGCGGAGCCCGGAGCGCGCGCTCCACCCCTCCGACGCCCCGGCAGGCGACGGCCCGCCGCCGCCAGGGACGGTCCGGACCGCCCGGACCGCCCGGACCGCCCGGGTCGTCCGGACCGCCCGGACCGTCCGGGCCCGCCCTGGCCCGTTCCGAACCGTCCGGGACTCCCCAGGGAACGTTTCGGATGCGAACCGGAAACGGTCCGGTGAATTCCGGTGCTAGGCGCCGCACACCACCGCGAGCCGCCATTCCCTCCCCACCCCCTCCCCCGCCGCGAATTGTCGCTTTCGGGCATCAGGGAAACGACCGGCGATAAAAACGTCGGGAACAGACCGGAAACCGGCGGGAACCCGGCCGGAACCGACCGGAAGAGCCGGCTTCCCCGACGCACGGAGAAAGGAACCCCGTTCCGATATCCGAATGCCCGGGAGAGGCGGACCCGCACACCGGCCGCCCCACTCCGTACGGCACGATGAGGCCCTGACCGCACCACAGGAGGAAGCCCATGCCCGCTCCCACGGCTCCGACCGCCCCGCAGCCGGAGATCCTCGCCGCGTTCGAGGCGGCGAAGGGCTTCATGCCCGTGGACGAGGGCCTCGCGCTGTACGCGGCGGCGGCGACGGCGGCGGCACTCGGGCTGCCGCTGGTGGAGGTCGGCACCTACTGCGGCCGGTCCACGATCCTGCTCGCGGACGCCGCACGTGCCGCCGGGGTCATGGCCGTCACCGTCGACCACCACCGGGGCAGCGAGGAGCAGCAGCCCGGCTGGGAGTACCACGATCCGACCGTCGTGGACCCCGAGGTCGGCCGGATGGACACCCTGCCCGCCTTCCGCCGCACCCTGCACGCGGCGGGCCTGGAGGAGCACGTGATCGCCCTGGTGGGCCGGTCCCCGCAGGTCGCGGCGATCTGGCAGACGCCGGTGGGCCTGGTCTTCATCGACGGCGGGCACACCGACGAACACGCCACCGCCGACTACGAAGGCTGGGCCCCGCACCTCGCGCCCGGCGGCCTGCTGGTGATCCACGACGTGTTCCCGGACCCGGTCGACGAGTGGACAGGCCAGGCCCCGTACCGCATCTACCGCAGGGCCCTGGAGTCCGGCGCCTTCACCGAGATCTCCGCCCACGGGTCGCTGCGCGTACTGCGGCGCACCGGGGCCGGTATCTGAGCGGGCTACGATCGCCGACGTGTCGAACGGCAGTACTCTCCCCCCGCACCGCCGCCTGCGCGGCACCCTCCTCGTCATAGCGGCCGCCGTGGTGGTCGGCCTGGGAGGCTGGCTGGTCTGGCGGTCGTCGGGCGACGGCGGCGGGCCGCCGAGGGCCGGGCAGCCCGCTCCGAGCCGGTCGGCGGAGAACAGCCACGGCCCGGCCGGCAAGGACAGCGGCCGGGGCTCCCACGGCCATGGCTCCGGCGGTGACTCCGGCAAGGGCGGTCCGCACGGCAGCCTCAAGGGCAAGGTCGTGGTGATCGACCCCGGACACAACCCGCACAACCGCGACCATGGCCAGGAGATCGCCCGCCAGGTGGACATAGGCAACGACCGCAAGGAGTGCGACACCACGGGCACCTCCACCAACGACGGTTACGCCGAGGCCTCGTTCACCCTGGACGTCGCCCGCCGCGCCCGCACGCTCCTCCAGGACGCGGGCGCCGAGGTCGTGTTCACCCAGAACGGCGACCGCCCGTACGGGCCGTGCGTGGACGAGCGCGCCGCCATCGGGAACAAGGCGCATGCCGATGCCGCACTGTCCCTCCACGCCGATGGCTCGGGCGCCGGCGACCGCGGCTTCCACGTCATCCTGCCCGCGCGCGTGACGGACGGCCCGGCCGACACCGCCGCGATCGTCGCGCCCTCGAAGCAACTGGGGAAGCGTCTGGCCGGCCGGTTCCGCGCGGCCACCGGAAGCGCACCGTCCAACTACATCGGCCGGGGCACCGGGCTCGACGTGCGCTCCGATCTCGGCGGCCTCAACCTCTCCACGGTGCCGAAGGTGTTCATCGAGTGCGGCAATATGCGCGACCCGAAGGACGCCGCGCAATTGACCGACCCCCGGTGGCGGCAAAAAGCGGCCCGCGGGATCACCGAGGGCATTACGGACTTCTTGACGCACTGACCGGGCTGCCGCCAACGGCTTCCGAAACCCACCCGATACCGGTCCCGATACGTCGCGTCGATAGCGCGGGGAAACGAACAGGACGGCCCGCAGGATTCGGCGACAGGTTCCCCTTTACGATGGGTGGCCACCGCCGTGCCTCGCACTGCGCGCACCGCGACAGCGACGACCGGACCCACGAAACCGACAAAGGACCCTTACGTGAACATCCGCTCCCTCACTCGAGGTGACGGCGTGGTGATCGGAGCAGCGGTGTTGCTGTTCATCGCCTCGTTCCTCGCTCTCACCGGCGGCCCGGACTGCTCCGGCGCGCTCGCCAAGTACTGCGAAGCCCAGGACTACTCCAGCATCAACGCCTGGGAGTCGCTGAACACCCTCATGAGCGTGTACCTGGCCGGGGTGATCGGCGCGGCGATCATCATCGTCAGCCGTGCGCTGCCGCAGCAGCAGCCGCGCAAGGTCGCCGGTCTCGACCTCGCCCAGTTCGGTGTCGCCCTCACCATCTTCGCGGCCTGGACGGCGCTCTGGACCATCATCTCCGCCCCCAGCGCCGGCGCCGGCCTGATCATCGGCCTGATCGCCGCCCTGGCCCTGGCCGGTGGCGCCGTCGCCACGCCGCTCGTCCCGGCCCTCAAGGTCGCCCTGGTCGGCGCCCCGAAGCCGCAGGCCGCCACCCCCTACGGGGCGGGCCCCAACCCGGGTTACGGCTACCCCGGCGCCCAGCAGCAGGCGGGCCACGGCTACGGCTACCCGGGCGGCCAGCAGCAGCCCCAGCCCGGCCAGCCCTACGGCCAGCAGGCACCGGCCGACGCCACGGCCGGCGGCCAGGCGGCGGCCGCCCCCGCGGGAGCCACCCCCGCGGCCGGCTCCGCCACGGACTTCGCGCCGTTCTGGTTCGCGGTCCCCGTCGCGCGCCCGCTGTACGGCGAGGACGGCTCGCCGGCGCCGATCGCCGAACTGGCGCCCGGCACCTGGTACCTCGCGGTGGAGCAGCGCGGCCAGGCCCTGATCGCCCAGACCCAGGACGGCCGTCGCGGTGTCCTGCAGGACACCACCGGCATCCAGCGCGGCTGACTCCCGGACGCACAACGGTCCTTTTCGCGGCCCCTCGCCCTCACGGGCGGGGGGCCGTTGCGCTGCCCGCGGCCGGGCCGTACAGTGCGCGGGCACCAGCAATCCTGACGCGCCGTCAGGATCAACTCCGGCGGTGACGCCGGCGTTGCGGCACCACCCGGCCACCGCCCGTCGAAGAGAGGCGATCGGTATGCGACTCGGTCTGGCACTGGGCTACTGGGGCCGCGGCCCGGACCCCCGGCACCTCGAACTCGCCCGCGAGGCCGAGCGGCTGGGCTACGACTCGGTGTGGACCGCGGAGGCCTGGGGCTCGGACGCCTTCACCGCACTCACCTGGATCGCCGCCCACACCTCCCGCATCAAACTGGGCACCGGCATCGCGCAGATGGCGGCCCGCACCCCCACCGCCACCGCGATGCACGCCCTCACCCTCGACCATCTCTCCGGCGGCCGGCTGCTGCTGGGGCTGGGGCTGTCCGGACCGCAGGTCGTCGAGGGGTGGTACGGGCGGCCGTTCCCCAAGAGCCCGCTGACCGCCACCCGCGAATACGTGGACGTGATCCGCCAAGTCCTGCGCCGGGAGGGGCCGGTGGCCTCGGACGGGCTCTTCCATCCGCACCCCTACCGCGGCCCGGACGGCACCGGCCTCGGCAAACCCCTCAAGCCCATCACCCACCCGCTGCGCGCGGACATCCCGCTCCTCCTGGGCGCCGAGGGCCCCAAGAACATCGCCCAGACCACCCGGATCGCGGACGGCTGGCTGCCGCTGTACTGGTCACCGCAGCGCACCGACGTCTACCGGGCCTCGCTGGCGGATGCCCCGGACGGCTTCCTCATCGCCCCCATGGCACGCGCCCTGGTCTGCGACGACGTCGCCGAGGGGCTGCTGCCGGTCAAGGCGATGCTCGGCTTCTACATCGGCGGGATGGGGCACGCCGCCAGGAACTTCCACGCCGATCTGATGGCACGGATGGGCTTCGAGGAGGAGGCCCGGCGGGTACAGCAGCTCTTCCTCGAAGGCCGCAAGGAAGAGGCCGTACTCGCCGTACCGGACGCCTTCGCCGACGAGATCTCCCTGGTCGGCCCGCGCCAACGGATCGCCGAACGCCTGGAGTTGTGGCGCACCGGACCGGTCACCGATCTGCTGATCACCGCCCCGGACCCGCACACGCTACGGGTATTGGCCGAGCTCAACTCCTGACCGCGGCCGTGCCGCTCACCCGAAGGACGCGTACGTCAGCCACTGGTCGAGCAGGGCGCGCTCGCCCAGCACCTCGACCCGGTCGCTGTCGGCGGGCAACCGGCGGTAGAGGACCTGGAGCACATCGGCGAGGGGGCCGCGCAGCGCGGCCGCCGCCTTCTCATGGGTGCGGCGGTGGGTGGGCGCCTCCCCCGTGAGGTCGAGCAGCCACTCGGCATCCACGCCGGGCGGGGCGTCGGTGGCGTGGACGTGAATCGTCCGGCCGGGGCCGAGCAGTCCGGCCCCGCGCTCGGCGAAGCGGGCCGCCACCATCGGCAGTTCACCGATCTGAAGCCACTCTTCCAGGCAGTCCGCTGCGACCGGGGCGGGGACGTCGAAGGGGACACGGGCGGTGAGCGCCGCATCCGCCCGGTGGACGACCGTCTCATGGGTCATCCGGCGGGCCCAGAACCCCGTGTTCTGCTCCGACGTCCAGCTCCAGACCTCCGTATCGGGGCCGGCCTCCCGCAGCGCGGCCACGGTCTGCTCGACGCCCGCCGCCAGCCAGGCGTCCAGCGCCGCCGCGTCCTCGCCCTCGGGCCCGGCGCCCTCGGGGACGTCCGCGGGGTCGACGCTCTTCGCAGCGCGGGTGGCGACGATCGCGCCGACCCAGCGGTGCGCACCCCCGACATGCCGGGCGAGATCGGCCAGCGTCCAGTCGGGGCAGGTCGGCACGGTCGCCGAGAGGTCGGCTGTCCGCACGATCTCCCGGAGCCTGCCGGTCTCGGCGAGGAGCTGAGCGCAGTATTCCTCGTGGGTGAGGGAGCCTTGGAGAGTCATGCGTCGCACAGTAGTGCGCCCCTCCTCGGCCCGTCCTCCCCTTTTGGCGCGCCCCCGCCGGCCTCCCGCCGGTCCTCCTACCGGCAGCAGTCCGGAGCGAGTCCCTCCGGCAGCCGCTCGCCTCCGAAGACCGAGGTGGTGGCCTCGTCGCCGCCCAGGGCGGCCACCGCGAGCAGAAGCGAACCGGCTGTCCAGGAGGTGAGTTCGCGGGGCCAGATCGCGTCGTCGTCGAAGACGTAGCCGGTCCAGTACATGCCGTCCTCGGCGCGGAGGTGCTGCATCCACTTGAGGATCTGCACGGCCCGTTCGGACTCCCCCATCGCCCACAGCGCGAGCGCCAGTTCCGCGCTCTCGCCGCCGGTGACCCAGGGGTTCGGCAGCACACAGCGCACGCCCAGGCCGGGCACGACGAAATGCTCCCACTCCGCGTCGATACGTGCCCTGGCCTCGGCGCCGCGGACCGCGCCGCCCAGGATCGGGTAGTACCAGTCCATGGAGTAGCGGGCCTTGTCGAGGAACCGCTCGGGGTGGCTGCGTATCGCATGGCCGAGGCTGCCGACCGCCAGCTCCCAGTCGGGCTGCGGCTCCTCGCGCTGTTCGGCGAGGGCGAGCGCACAGCGCAGCGCCTGGTAGATGGACGACGAGCCGGTCAGCAGCGCCTCGTTGACGGGCGTGCCGTCGTCCTCACGCTTCCAGCCGATCTCGCCGCCGGGCTGCTGGAGCTCCAGGACGTATTCGACCGCCGAGTGGACCGCGGGCCACATGCGGTCGAGGAAGGTCTCGTCGCCGGTGGACAGGTAGTGGTGCCAGACGCCGACCGCGATGTAGGCACAGAAGTTGGTCTCCCGGCCGCGGTCGGTGGGCGCCGTGGCGTCACCGTCGGCGTAGGCCGCGTACCAGGACCCGTCCGGGTTCTGATGCCGTACCAGCCAGTCGTACGCGGCCTCGGCACGCTCGTGTTCGCCGGCCGCGTCCAGGGCCATGGCGGCCTCGGTGTGGTCCCACGGGTCGAGGTGGTGGCCGCGGAACCAGGGGATCGCGCCGTCCGACCGCTGGGTCGCGAGGATGCCGGCCACCGTGCGGGCCGCCTGTTCGGCGGTGAGCACCCCCGGCAGGACGAGCCGTTCGGTACGCCCGGGACTTGTCACTTGGCGGCCCCGGCGGAGGTCTTGGCGGAAGACTTGGCGGACGACTTGGAGGCGGGCTCGGCCGGAGCCTTGGTGCCCGATGCGGTTCCCGACGTGGGGCCGGACTTGGCGCCGGACGTGGCGCCGGACGTGGCGCCCTGCGCGGACTTCCGGCGCGGCGCGGAGGACTTGGCCGCCGGCTTCGTGGCCTTCGTGGCCTTCGTGGCGGGAGCGGCGGCGGTCTCGTCGGCGGGACCGGCGGTGGCCTCGCCGGCCGACTCGTCCGCACCGGTGGCGGCCGCCGTCTCGGGCAGATGCGGCTTGGTGGCGTAGACGACGAAGCTCTTGCCGATGACGGGGTTGAGCGCCCGCTCGGCGAGCCGGGTGGCCAGCGGCTTCTTCATGATGTCCCAGACCAGCAGCTTGTGGTACGCCTGCACCGGCAGCGCCTTGTCGTTGTCCACCCCGAAGGCGCACTTGAGCCACCAGTAGGGGCTGTGCAGCCCGTGCGCATGGTGGGTGCCGTACGGCTCCAGGCCGGCCTCCCGCATCTTGCCGAGCAGCTCGTCACCGCGGTAGATGCGGATGTGGCCGCCCTCGACCTCGTGGTAGGCGTCGCTGAGCGTCCAGCAGACCTTCTCGGGGCCGTAGCGCGGGACGGTGACGGCGATCCGGCCGCCGGGGCGCAGCACCCGGACCATCTCGGCCAGCACCCCCTTGTCGTCGGGGATGTGCTCCATGACCTCGGAGATGATCACGACGTCGAAGCTGTCGTCGGGGAACGGCAGGTTCAGCGCGTCGCCCTCCATGGCGGTGGCGGAGGCGCCCGCCGGGGCCTCGCCCGCCTCCTCCATCGCGGCGAACCACTTGGCGACCTCGCGGATCTCCTCGCCGTTCTGGTCGAGGGCGACGACCTGCGCGCCGCGCCGGTAGCACTCGAAGGCATGCCGGCCGGCGCCGCACCCCAGATCGAGTACACGATCGCCCGGAGCGAGCGGGAAACGGGAAAAGTCGACGGTCAGCACGGCGTTCTGCTTTCGTCCGGCGGTTGGTGGCGGTGGTGGCTGCAAGAAGGAGGAGGGCCGGGCGGGCCGCTAGACGTGTCCGGCGGGGCTCGGGGCGGGCGCGGCGCCGGCGGCCCCTGCGGACGCGGCCCGCAGGGAGGTTCTGGTGGCGGCCCGGCCGCCCTGGAGGGCGATGGCCTCGCGGTAGCGCTCGGCGGTGCCGAGGGCGGCCTGGCGCCACGTGAAGCGGGACAGCACCCGTTCCCGGCCGGCCGCGCCGAGCCGGCGGCGCAGCGTCTCGTCGCCCAGGAGGCGGAGCAGCCCGCCCGCCAGTGCGTCGGCATCACCCGGCGGCACCGCGAGACAGGTCTCGCCGTCCGGCCCGGCGACCTCGGGGATGGCGCCGCCGGTGGTCGCCAGCAACGGGGTGCCGGTGGCCATCGCTTCGGCCGCGGGCAGCGAGAAGCCCTCGTAGAGGGAGGGGACACAGGCGATCTGGGCACTGCGGACCAGATCGACGAGTTCGCCGTCGGTGATGCCCTTGACGAATTCGATCGCGCCGGACAGCCCGAGCCGCTCGATGGCGGCGGCGACCGGCCCGTCGTCGGCGCGCTTGCCGACGACCACCAGATGCGCGTCGGGGTTCTCGGTGCGCACCTTGGCGAGCGCCTCGACCAGGTGGATCAGGCCCTTGAGCGGCACGTCCGCGCTGGAGGTGGTGACGATCCGCCCCGGCACCTCGGGCACCGACGCATCTGGCGCGAACAGGTCGGTGTCGGCGCCGATATGCACCACATGGATCCGGCCGGCGGACACCCCGAGGTCGTCGACGATCTCCTGGCGGGAGGAGCCGGAGACGGTCAGCACGGACGGCAGCCGCCGGGCGACGCGCTTTTGCATACGCGTGAAGCCGTACCAGCGGCGGACGGAGGCGCGGCGCCTCCAGCCGTCGGCGGCTTCCAGGTCGAGCCGGCGGTCGACGGTGATGGGGTGGTGGACGGTGGTGACCAGCGGGGCGCCGAGCGCGCCGGGGCCGCCGAGCAGGCCGTAGCCGAGGGTCTGGTTGTCGTGGACGACATCGAACTGGCCACGGCGGGCGGCGAGATGGCGCCGGGCCCGCAGGGAGAAGGTGAGCGGCTCGGGGAAGCCGCCGGTCCACATCGTGCCGACCTCGAGGGCGTCGATCCAGTCGCGGTACTCGCCGCGCTTCGGCGTACGGAACGGGTCCGGCTGCCGGTAGAGGTCCAGACTGGGCAGCTCGGTCAGGGTCACCCCGTCGTCGAGGACGGGGTAGGGCTGGGCGCCGATGACCTCGACGGTGTGGCCGAGACGGGCCAGTTCGCGCGAGAGGTGGCGTACATAGACGCCCTGACCGCCGCAGAACGGGTTCCCCTTATACGTGAGCATCGCGATGCGCAGGGGACGCTCGCCGTTCGACGGGGCGGAGGCCGAGGGGGCCTCTGCGGGGCGAGGCGCGGCTGCCTGGACGGCCTCTGCGGTCACGCTCGGCCCCCTTCTCACTGGACTTTCGCCGGAGCGTAACCGCTGGCGGTAATCTAGAACAAGTTTCAGAACTGATTGGCTACTCATCAGTTCACCGAGCTTCGAATCTACCGGCCGAGAACGATGCGAAAAGAGCCGCACCAGGTGATTCGCGCCACCACCCGCCCCCCTGCCATGCTGTGCCGATCACACCACCGGCACTCGCCGCATCGCGGACGGAATGCCACGGAATGGGAAATATGACTACGGAATCCAAGGCGGCCAGGCCGACGCTTCCCGCGAGTCCTCCCCTGACCGAGCGTCAGGAGGCCCGGCGCCGCCGTATCCTGCACACCAGCGCCAAGCTGGCGTCCCGCGGTGGCTTCGACGCCGTGCAGATGCGCGAGGTCGCCGAGTCCTCGGGCGTCGCACTGGGCACCCTCTACCGCTACTTCCCCTCCAAGGTGCATCTGCTGGTCGCCACCATGCAGGACCAGCTCCAGCACATGCACGAGACGCTGCGCAAGCGTCCGCCGTCGGAGCAGGACCCGGGCGCACGGGTCGCCCAGACCCTGATGCGGGCGTTCCGCGCACTCCAGCGCGAGCCGCATCTCGCGGACGCGATGGTGCGCGCACTGACCTTCGCCGACCGCTCCGTCAGCCCCGAGGTCGACACCGTCTCCCGGCTGACCACCGCGATCATCCTCGACGCGATGGGACTGGACGGCCCCGCCACCCCCGAACAGCTCTCCGCGGTCCGGGTCATCGAGCACACCTGGCACTCGGCACTGATCACCTGGCTGTCGGGGCGCGCCTCGATCGCCCAGGTGAAGATAGACATCGAGACGGTCTGCCGGCTGATCGACCTCACCTCACCGGACCGCGAGCGTTAACCCCGCCCCCGCCGGACCGCGAACGTGACCCCGCCCCCGCCGGACCGAGAGTTAACCCCGACCTCACCGGACCGCCAACGTTAACCCCGCCCCCGCCAGGGGTAGTTGGCCCGCAAGGGGTCCGCCGACCCCCTACGGGACCACCCCCCACACCCCCTACGGGCCTCCCCGCCCCGCCCCCGGCCGCTCACTCCTCCGGCGGGAAGACCGCCTCGCCGCTGCCGGCCACGGTGAGGGTGATCGCCTCGACGGGGCACCCCTCGGCCGCGGCCAGCACGCTCTCGTCGGCGTCCGTCTCCGGCGCCGCCGGGTGCGACTGCCGGGCCGTGTCCAGCCGGAAGCCGTCCGGCGCCGCCGCGACGCACATCCCCGAGCCGATGCAGACGCCCCGGTCCACCTCCACCTGCCAGCGGTCCCCCATCAGGCACCCGCCGGCAGATGGATCATCTTGTGCTCCAGGTATTCGCCGAAGCCCTCGGGCCCGAACTCCCGCCCGATGCCGGAGTTCTTGTAGCCGCCGAACGGGCCGAGCATGTCGAGGCTGAAGGTGTTCACCGAGTACGTACCGGTGCGCACCTGCCGTGCGAGGGCGATGCCGTGGTCGACATCGGCGGTCCACACCGACCCGGAGAGCCCGTAGTCGGAGTCGTTGGCGATCCGTACCGCCTCCGCCTCGTCGTCGTACGGCAGCAGGCAGATGACCGGGCCGAAGATCTCCTCGCGGGCGATCCGCATGGAGTTGGCGACCTCGCCGAAGAGGGTCGGCTCCACGTACCAGCCCGTCGGCTGCCCCGGGGGCCGGCCGCCGCCGGTGAGGAGCTTGGCGCCTTCCTTGCGGCCGAGTTCGATGTAGTCCAGTGAGCGCTGCTGCTGGCGGCGGGCGACCAGCGGGCCGAGTTCGGTGGCCGGATCCAGCGGGTCGCCGACGGTGAGCGCGGACGCCGCCGCGGTGAACCGTTCGGCGATCTCGTCGTAGTGGCTGCGCGGGGCGAGGATCCGCGTCTGGGCCACACAGGCCTGACCGTTGATCATCCAGGCGAACGGCACGATGCCGGCCACCGCCGCGTCCAGATCCGCGTCCGGCAGGATCACCGCCGCGGACTTCCCGCCCAGCTCCAGCGTGACCCGGCTGAGATTGCGGGCCGCGACCTCCATGACCCGCTTGCCCGCCGCCACGGAGCCGGTGAACGACACCTTGTCCACGCCGGGGTGCCCGACCAGGTACTCGCTCACCTCACGGTCCGCGGGCAGGATCGACAGCACGCCCTCCGGCAGCCCGGCCTCCGTCGCGATCTCCGCGAGGAGGTACGCGTCCAACGGGGTCTCCGGGGACACCTTCAGCACCACCGAGCAGCCGGCCAGCAGCGCCGGTGCGAGCTTGGCGGCGGCGGTGAACTGCGGGACGTTCCACGGCACCACGGCCGCGACCACCCCGGCCGGCTCCCGCCGCACCAGCAGCGGACCCAGCACCCCGTTCCGCCGCTCCTCGAAGGGGAAGTCACGGGCCACCGTCAGCGCCGCGTCCCACACCAGCATCGCGGCCAGCGACTGCACCATGAGGCCCGAGGTGAAGGGCGTGCCGTTCTCGGAGCTGATGACCTTGGCGATCTCCTCGCTGCGGGCGGCGAAGGCGTCCTTGATACGGGTCACCACCGCGATCCGGTCCGCCAACGGGGCGTTCGCCCACACCCCGGAGTCGAAGGACGTACGGGCCGCGGCCACCGCGCGGTCGACATCGGCGCGCGAGGCGTGCGGCACCCGGCCGATGACCTGCTCGGTGTGGGGCGAGACGACCTCGATCGTGTCCCGGCCGGCCGGATCGACCCACCCACCGCCTATGTAGAGCTTTCCGTGCTCGACGAGGTCGCTCATCGCTGCCGCCTCCTGCGGGTTGGCCGCCTGTTCGGCGATCCCTGACGGTTCCTGGGGCTCCCCGACGAGTCGGCCCCGGGACGGTTCCTGACGTGGCATCAGGATCACGCACTCAGCAGAACTGATACCAGTTCCAGTTGGAGGAGTCCACGACGCAGGCCGAATCCCAACTCCCCAGAGGCGAAGGGGTACTTCGAGCCGCAATGAAACCAGTTCTAGTTATAGTGAGGGCCGGGTACCAGGTGTATGCCACACCGAGAGGGGACCGGGATGACGACGCAGGTGACCGACCACAAGGGCGGGGTGTGGAGCATCGCCGTCCCCATCCCGGACAACCCGCTCGGCCACACCCTCGTCCACCTCCTGGAGACCGACCGCGGGCCGGTGCTCATCGACACCGGCTGGGACGACCCGGACTCCTGGGACACCCTCGTCGCCGGCATCGGCGCCTGCGGCTTCGCCCTCGCCGATCTCCACGGCGTCCTGATCACGCACCATCACCCCGACCACCACGGACTCTCGGCCAAGGTGCGGGAGGCCTCCGGCGCCTGGATCGCGATGCACGCCGCGGACACCGCCGTGGTCCGCCGCACCCGCGAAGCCGATCCCGGCCGGTGGCTCGACCGTCTGACCGCCCGGCTCGCGGCGGCGGGCGCACCGGACGGACATCTGGCACCACTGCGGAAGGCGCGCGCCGAGGGGCGCGGCCGGAAGCTGCCCGGACAGGGGGCCGCACTGCCGGACCGCGACATCGGCCCCGGCGAGCTGCTCGGTCTGCCGGGGCGCCGGGTGCGCGCCCTCTGGACACCCGGGCACACCCCGGGGCATGTGTGCCTCCATCTGGAGGAGGAGCACCCCTTGGGCGGGCCCCGCGGATTCGGCCGGCTCTTCTCCGGCGACCATCTCCTCCCCGGCATCACCCCGCACATCGGCCTGTACGAGGACCCGGAGGGCGACGGGGGTTCCCCCTACGGCGCCGAGAGCGGGCGAGAAGGTGCAAGCCCGGGGAGTGCCACCGACCCCCTGGGCGACTACCTCGACTCCCTCGCGCGCGTCGGCCGGCTCGCCCCCGCCGAGGTGCTGCCCGCCCACCAGCACGCCTTCACCGACGCCGGCGGACGTGTCCGCGAGCTCCTCGCCCACCACGAAGCACGGCTCTCCCAGCTGCGGGCGCTGCTCCGCGAGCCCCGCACTCCCTGGCAGCTCGCCATGGCCATGGAGTGGAACCGCCCCTGGGACCAGATCCCCTACGCCTCCCGCACTATCGCCGTCTCGGAGGCGGAGGCCCATCTGCGCCGTCTGGTGAAGCAGGGGCAGGCGGAGCGGGTGCCCGGGTCGGATCCGGTGCGGTACCAGGCGGTGTGAGGGCGGGGGTGCGGGGTTCGGTCATGCCCTGGGGGCGGGGCAGCGCTGGTTCGTTCCCGTGCGCGGCTGGTTTCCGAACCGGCGCGGTGCCGGCTCGTACGTGCGAGCGAGTGCCCTGCCGGGCGCCGGTTAAGGTGTGCGGGACAACTTCATCCGTACCCGATCGGGGGAAGCCGGTGGAAATCCGGCGCTGACCCGCAACCGTGAGGACGGCCCCTGCGCACCGCGCCCCTGGCCCGGCGTGGACGGCCGTACGAGCCGGAGCACCCGACCGGGCACGACCAAGGCTCCCGCCACCGAAGCCGCCGCCCGTGCGGACGGCCGGTGCGCGGCACCGTCGAGGTATACGGAGCTGAGCCCGGTGCCACCGTGCCCGATCCATGGATCGGCGCGCGGGTGGCCGGCCGAGCGCGGCTGCGTAGCATCCGCCGCGACCCGACCCGAGAGGCACCGACCCGATGGCCCCCATGGCTTCCATGGCTCACCAGGCCCCTTTGACGCCTTCCGTCGCCTTCCTGGCGCGCCGCGCCGCCACGGCGCTGGCGGCCGTGCTGGTGCTGGGCGCGGCCGCTGCCCCCGTCGCATACGCCGACTCCGCCGACTCCCCGTCCATGTCGCCCAAGAAGCTGCCCGAGGGGCTGTACGGCTCCAAGGACCCGCAGTACGACGGGGTCTGGCGGCAGTCGCTCGCGCTGCTGGCCCAGGACACCGTGGGCGTGCGCCCCGCGGCGTCCGCCGTGAAGTGGCTGGCCGGTCAGCAGTGCGCCGACGGCTCGTTCACCGCCTTCCGCGCCGAACCGGGCAAGCCCTGCGACGCCAAGACCCTGCGGGACACCAACCCGACGGCCGCCGCGGTGCAGGCGCTGGCCGCACTGGGCGGGCACGGCGACGCCGTGAAGAAGGCCGTGAGCTGGCTGAAGTCGGTGCAGAACGACGACGGCGGCTGGAGCTCGACGGCCGGCTCGGCCAGCGATGCCAACTCCACCTCCGTGGTCATCGGCGCGCTCGCGGCGGCGGGCGAGAAGCCGCAGTCCGTGACGTCGAAGAAGGGCGGCAAGACCCCCTACGACGGGCTGCTCACCTTCCAGCTCGGCTGTGCGGCGAAGGGGGACGGGCGCGGCGCGTTCGCCTTCCAGCTCAAGGGAGCGGCCCCGAACGCCGACGCCACCGCGGCCGCGGCGACCGGAGCGCGCGGCAAAGGCTTCGTCGTCGAGCCGGCCGGCAAGGGCGCGGACACCCCGGTCAAGCCGCTGAACTGCAAGGACGGGGACAAGGAAGGCAAGGGGGACAAGAAGGCGGGCGCCGACGACCCGGCACAGGCTGCCGAGGCCGGCGACGGCTACCTCGTCGCACAGCTCGACAAGAACGGACAGCAGCTGCTCTCCGCGATGCCGGGCGCGAAGGAGCAGCCCGACGTCGGCAACACCGCCGACGCCGTGGTGGCGCTGGCGGCCGGCGCACACGGCGCCGCGGCCGCGAAGCCGCTGAAGTGGCTGGAGAAGAACTCGGCGGACTGGGCGAAGCAGAGCGGCCCCGCCGCGTACGCCCAGCTGGTGCTGGTCGCGCACGCCACCGGCACCGACCCGCGTTCCTTCGGCGGCACCGACCTGGTGGCCGCGCTCAACGCCACCGGCCCCGAGCCGGCCGCCGCGGCGAAGCAGGACACCAAGGACGCCGACGGCTCCAAGGACGGCGGCGGCCTGGGCGTGGTGTGGGTCATCGGCATCGGCCTCGCCATCGGCGCCGGCATCGGCTTCCTGCTCAGCAGCCGTAAGAAGAGCCGGCTCTGATGCGGCGTACCCAGATCGCCGGAGCCGTGCTGCTGGCCGGTGCGGTCACCGGTCTGGCCGCCGGGCCCGCCCAGGCGCAGGAGTACCGCTACTGGTCCTTCTGGGACGGGAAGGGCAGCTCCTGGGCGTACGCCACCGAGGGGCCCGCCACCGTGCGGCCGGCCGACGGCGCGGTGGAGGGCTTCCGCTTCGCCGTCAGCGCCGACTCCGCCGCGGCCGGCAAGCCCCGCGCGGCCGCCGGTTTCGACGCGATCTGCCACGACACGCCCGCCAAGGACGGCCGCAAGCGGATCGGCATCGCCATCGACTTCGGCACGGCGGCGGACGCGCCCGGCGGCGAGCAGCCGCCGAAGGCCAGGACGGCGTGCGCCCAGGTGGCCGAGGACGCCTCGGCGGGGGAGGCGCTGGCGGCGGTCGCCCGGCCGCTGCGCTATGACTCCAACGCCTTGCTGTGCGCCATCGCCGGCTATCCGAAGTCGGGGTGCGCGGACCAGGTGAAGGGCGCGAAGGAGCCCGCGTCCTCCGCTTCGCCGTCTCCGGGCGCGGCGGCGGACGAGGGCGACGCGACCGGCGGGGGTGACGCGACCGGCGGGGGTGACGGCGGCCCGTCCGCCGGGCTGGTCGGCGGTGTCGCGGCCGTCGTCGTACTGGGCGCAGCGGCCGTGTGGCAGGCGCGCCGCCGACGCGGATGAGCGCCCCGCAGGCGACCCGTACCACCGCGCTGCACGCCGGCGCCTGGTGGCTGTGGGCGCTCGGTCTGGCCACCGCGGCCTCCCGCACCACCGATCCGTTGCTGCTGGGGCTGCTGGTGGGTGTGGCCGGAAATGTCGTCGCGGCCCGCCGTACGGAGGCGCCGTGGGCGCGTTCGTACGGCGCGTTCGTCAAGCTCGGCCTGGTCGTGATCGCCATCCGGCTGGCCTTCGCCTTCTTCCTCGGCTCGCCGATTCCCGGTACCCACACCCTTGTCACGCTGCCCGAAGTACCGCTGCCGGACTGGGCGAAGGGCGTCCGGATCGGCGGCCGGGTCACCGCGGAGGGCATGGTCTTCGCGCTGTACGACGGGCTGAAACTGGCCACCCTCCTCATCTGCGTGGGCGCCGCCAACGCGCTCGCCAACCCTGCCCGGCTGCTGAAGTCCCTGCCGGGTGCGCTCTACGAGGCGGGCGTCGCGGTCGTCGTCGCGATGACCTTCGCACCGAACCTGGTCGCCGACGTCCAGCGGCTGCGCGCCGCCCGGCGGCTGCGCGGCCGCCCCGACCGTGGTGTCAAGGCGCTCCTCCAGGTCGGACTGCCCGTGCTGGAGGGCGCGCTGGAGCGCTCGGTGGCGCTGGCAGCGGCCATGGACGCGCGCGGCTACGGCCGTAGCGCCGAGGTACCGCCGGGCGTACGGCACCTCACCTCCGTCCTCACCCTCGGCGGGCTGCTCGGCATCTGCGCGGGTACGTACGGGCTGCTGGGCGACACCGGGGGCGGCTACGGGCTGCCGCTGCTGCTCGCCGGGCTGGCGGCGGCGCTCGCCGGACTGTGGCTCGGCGGCCGCCGGTCGGTGCGCAGCCGCTACCGGCCCGACCGGTGGGGTGTCCGCGCCTGGCTGGTCGCGGGCTCCGGCATCGCCGTCGCCGCCCTGATGATCTGGGCGAACGACTATGCGCCCGCCGCCCTCCACCCGCCCGCCGTCCCGCTCACCGCCCCCGTCCTCCCGCTCTGGCCGGCCGTCTCCGTGCTCGTGGGGCTGCTGCCCGCGTTCGTCGCCCCGCTCCCGCCGGGCGCGGACCGTGCGGACCGTGCGGGCCGAGCCGACCGGGCGGACCGGGCGGACCGGGCCGCGTCCCGTGGCCGTGCCCACGATGTCGATCCGCGCATGAAGGAGCCCACCCAGTGATCCGGTTCGAGCAGGTCTCGGTCACCTACGGCGACGCCGCGGCGCCCGCCGTCCAGGACATCGACCTGACCGTCCCCGAGGGCGAACTGTGCCTCTTGGTCGGCCCCTCCGGCGTCGGCAAGTCCACCGTCCTGAACGCCGTCTGCGGCCTGGTCCCGCACTTCACCGGCGGCACCCTGCACGGCCGGGTCACCGTCGACGGCCGGGACACCCGCACCCACAAGCCGCGCGAACTGGCCGATGTCGTCGGCACCGTGGGCCAGGACCCGCTGGCCCACTTCGTCACCGACACCGTCGAGGACGAACTCGCCTACGGCATGGAGTCGCTGGGCCTGGCCCCCGACGTGATGCGCCGCCGCGTCGAGGAAACCCTGGACCTGCTGGGCCTGGCCGACCTGCGCGGCCGCGCCCTCACCACCCTCTCGGGCGGCCAGCGGCAGCGGGTGGCGATCGGGTCGGTCCTCACCACCCACCCCAAGGTCCTGGTCCTCGACGAGCCGACCTCGGCACTCGACCCCGCCGCCGCCGAAGAGGTCCTCTCCGTACTCCAGCGCCTGGTCCACGACCTCGGCACCACGGTGCTCCTGGCCGAACACCGCCTGGAGCGCGTGGTCCAATACGCCGACCACGTCATCCTGCTCCCCGCTCCCGGCGCGCCCCCCGTCATGGGCACCCCGGCCGACATCATGGCCGTCTCCCCCGTCCACCCCCCGGTGGTGGCCCTCGGCCGCCTCGCCCAGTGGTCCCCCCTCCCCCTCTCCGTACGCGATGCCCGCCGCAAGGCCGCACCCCTGCGCGAACGGCTGACGGGGGTCAGGCCCAAGGCGCCGGGGCTCGGTGGGAGTGGGGGCGGGGGGGACGCTTTGACGGCGCCGGCACCTGCTGTCGCAGGCTCCCCGGCCGAGATGGCCGCGGCCGTCTCCGGGCTCAGTGTCCGCCGCGGGCGGATCGAGGCGCTGCACCAGGTGGATCTCACCGTGCGGCGCGGCGAGACCCTTGCCCTGATGGGGCGTAACGGTGCGGGGAAGTCCACCCTCCTGGCCACCCTCGTCGGCATGCACCCACCGGACTCCGGCACCGTGCGGGTCGGCGCCGCCACACCGCACCGCACCAGCCCCCGCACCCTCCTGCGGCATGTCGGCCTGGTCCCCCAGGAACCTCGTGACCTCCTGTACGCGGACACCGTCGCCGCGGAATGCGCCGCGGCCGACCAGGACGCGGGCGCCGCCGCCGGCAGCTGCCGGGCCCTGGTGACGCAACTGCTGCCGGATGTCCCGGACTCCGTTCATCCCCGCGACCTGTCCGAGGGCCAACGGCTCGCCCTCGCCCTCGCGGTCGTGCTGACCGCCCGTCCTCCGCTGCTTCTCCTCGACGAGCCCACCCGCGGCCTGGACTACGCCGCCAAGGCCCGTCTGATCGAGGTGCTGCGCACACTGGCCGCCGAGGGCCACGCCATCATCCTGGCCACCCATGACGTGGAACTCGCCGCCGAACTGGCCCATCGTGTCGTCATCCTCGCCGACGGCGAGATCGTCGCCGACGGTCCCACCGAGGAGGTCGTGGTGTCCTCCCCCTCCTTCGCCCCGCAGGTCGCCAAGGTCCTGGCGCCGCTGCCCTGGCTGACCGTTCCCCAGGTGGCCGACGCCCTGGAGGCCACCGCATGACCGCGCACCCGCACCGGACGGACGGCGACGGGCCCCGCACCGGCTCCGGTGCCGGCCCCGGCCGCCAGGTCCGTGCCGTACGGCTCGGTCCCCGCTCCGTCGCCGCCCTGGTTGTCATCTCCGCCATCGGTGTGATGGCCTTCGGGTGGCCGTTGCTGGCCGACTCCGCCTCCGGACTCGCCCATTCCAAGGACGCACCCTGGCTGTTCGCCGCGCTGCTGCCGATGCTGCTCGCCGTCGTCGTGGCGACCATCGCCGACACCGGCCTGGACGCCAAGGCCATCGCCATGCTCGGTGTGCTGGCCGCGGCCGGGGCCGCGATGCGCCCGCTGGGCGCGGGGACGGCCGGTATCGAGCCGATGTTCTTCCTGATGGTGTTGTCGGGACGCGTGCTCGGCCCCGGCTTCGGGTTCGTGCTCGGTTCCGTGGCGATGTTCGCGTCCGCGCTGCTGACCGGCGGGGTCGGCCCCTGGATGCCGTTCCAGATGCTGACGATGGGGTGGGTGTCGATGGGCGCCGGCCTGCTGCCGGGGCCCGACCGGCTGCGCGGCCGCGGTGAACTGGCCGTGCTCGCCGCCTATGGAGCCGTCTCCGCCGTCCTCTACGGTCTGATCATGAACCTCCAGGGCTGGCCCTATATCGCCGGCATGGCCTCGGGGGTCTCCTTCGTCCCCGGCGACCCGCTCGACCAGAACCTCGCCCGCTATCTCGCCTACTGCCTCGCCACCTCCCTCGGCTGGGACCTCCCCCGGGCCCTGGTCACCGTGGTCCTCACCTGCACGCTGGGCGGCACCGTCCTCAAGGCCCTGCGCCGCGCCACCCGCCGCGCGGCCTTCGACGCCCCCGTCTCCTTCACTCCCGGTCCGCCCCGAGGGGCCGCCGCCCCGTGACCGGGCCATGATGCCCGTGGCCACGGCCGCCACAGCCGCTACAGCCGCTACAGCCGCTACAGCCGCTACAGCCGCTACAGCCGCTGGATGATCGTCCCCGTTGCCAGTGCCCCGCCCGCGCACATGGTGATCAGGGCGAATTCCTTGTCCCTGCGTTCGAGTTCATGGAGTGCGGTGGTGATCAGCCGGGCTCCGGTGGCGCCGACCGGATGACCCAGGGCGATCGCGCCGCCGTTCACATTCACCTTCTCCAGGTCCTGCTCGAAGACCTGCGCCCAGGAGAGGACGACGGCGGCGAAGGCTTCGTTGATCTCGACGAGATCGATGTCCTTGAGGGACATCCCGGCCTTGCCGAGCACGGCGCGGGTGGCGTCGATGGGACCGTCCAGGTGGAAGTGCGGATCGGAGCCGACCAGCGCCTGGGCCACGATGCGGGCCCGCGGCTTGAGTTTGAGGGCGCGTGCCATGCGCTTGGAGGCCCACATCACCGCGGCCGCGCCGTCGGAGATCTGCGAGGAGTTGCCCGCCGTGTGGACGGCGGTCGGCATCACGGGCTTGAGGCCGCCCAGCGCCTCCATGCTGGTGTCGCGCAGCCCTTCGTCGTGGTCGACCAGCCGCCACATGCCCTGGCCCGCGGCCTGTTCGTCCTCGGTGGTGGGGACCTGGACGGCGAAGGTCTCCCGTTTGAAGCGTTCCTCGGCCCAGGCGGTGGCCGCCCGCTCCTGTGAGATCAGGCCGAGCGAGTCGACGTTCTCGCGGGTCAGCCCCCGGTTGCGGGCGATGCGTTCGGCCGCTTCGAACTGGTTGGGCAGGTCGACGTTCCACTCGTCGGGCCAGGGCTTGCCGGGGCCGTGCTTGGAGCCGCTGCCGAGCGGCACCCGGGACATCGCCTCGACGCCGCACCCGATGCCGATGTCGATGACACCGCCCGCGATCATGTTGGCCAGCAGGTGATTGGCCTGCTGGGAGGAGCCGCACTGGCAGTCCACGGTGGTCGCGGCGGTCTCGTACGGCAGACCCATCGCCAGCCAGGCGTTGCGTGCGGGGTTCATGGACTGCTCACCGGCGTGGGTGACGGTGCCGCCGACGATCTGTTCGATGCAGTCGGGCTGGATGCCGGTACGGGCGAGGAGCTCGCGGTAGGTCTCGCCCAGGAGGTAGGCGGGGTGCAGATTGGCGAGCGCGCCTCCGCGCTTGCCGATGGGGGTGCGTACTGCTTCGACGATGACGGGTTCCGCGGCCATGACTGACTCGTCCTCTCCTCACGTCCGCGGGCGTCCCGGCACCCACGGAAGAAGAACTAGTACGCGTTCTAGTTCTACAAACAGTCTTATGAGCCGCTCCCCGGGGCGCAAGGGGCGTGCAACACCCTTGTCCGCAACGGGAGTCGCCACACCCCTTGCCTCTTGTAGAACTCGTTACTACCTTCACCGCGACCCATACCTGATGAGCCGTCAGACGAGGGACCAGGAGTCGCCGATGCCATGCCCCGCGTTGCCCGAAGGGTTCGACTTCACCGACCCCGACGTCTACCAGTCCCGCGTTCCGCTCCCCGAGTTCGCGCAGCTGCGGCAGACCGCGCCCGTGTGGTGGAACGCCCAGCCGCACGGCATTGCCGGCTTCGGCGACGACGGCTACTGGGTAGTCACCCGCCATCAGGACGTCAAGGAGGTGTCCACCAAACCGGACATCTTCTCCGCGAACCTCAACACCTCGATCATCCGCTTCAACGCCTCCATGACCCGCGACCAGATCGACGTACAGAAACTGATCATGCTGAACATGGACCCGCCCGAGCACACCAGGGTCCGCCAGATCGTGCAGCGCGGCTTCACCCCGCGCTCGATCCGCGCCCTGGAGGACGCGCTGCGCGACCGGGCGGCGCAGATCGTCGCCGAGGCCCGCCGGAAGGACTCCGGGGACTTCGTCACCGATGTCGCCTGCGAACTTCCCCTCCAGGCCATCGCGGAGCTCATCGGCATCCCCCAGGACGACCGGGCCCGGATCTTCGACTGGTCCAACAAGATGGTCGCCTACGACGATCCGGAACTGGCGATCACCGAAGAGGTCGGCGTCAACGCCGCCATGGAGCTGATCTCGTACGCGATGAACCTCGCCGCGGCACGCAAGCAATGCCCGGCCAAGGACATCGTCAGCCAGCTGGTGGCGGCGGAGCACGAGGGCAATCTCGGCTCCGACGAGTTCGGCTTCTTCGTGCTGCTGCTGGCGGTGGCCGGCAACGAGACCACGCGCAACGCCATCACCCACGGGATGCACGCCTTCCTCACCCACCCCGACCAGTGGGAGCTCTACAAGCGCGAGCGCCCCGGGACGGCGGCCGAGGAGATCGTGCGGTGGGCGACGCCCGTGGTCTCCTTCCAGCGCACCGCCACCCAGGACACCGAACTGGGCGGTGCGAAGATCAAGAAGGGCCAGCGGGTGGGGATCTTCTACTCCTCTGCCAACAACGACCCGGAGGTCTTCGACCGCCCCGAGGTCTTCGACATCACCCGCGACCCCAACCCCCACCTGGGGTTCGGCGGCGGCGGACCGCACTTCTGCCTCGGTAAGTCCCTTGCCGTCCTGGAGATCAACCTGATCTTCAACGCGCTGGCGGAGGTGACGCCCGGCATCTCCCTGGCGGGCGATCCGCGCCGGCTCCGCTCGGCCTGGCTCAACGGCGTCAAGGAGCTACAGGTTCACTACGGTTGACCGGCCGGACAGCCGGGCGGCCGGGCCGTCGCGTGGGGCACGGCGAGCGGCGAGCGGCCGCACGGCGAGCAGCGAACCGCGAGCGACCGCACGGCGAGCAACGCGCGGCGAAAGCCGGACCAGCGGTATGTCCGAAAACGGTTCCGCCGCCAACCTTGCCAGTTGTCATGGGCAGACTTACATTCAACTCGCCAGTAACAATCGGCAGTTCGGCATTTTCGCGCACAGCTCGGCGGCGCGCACCCCCGAGCCGCACGTTCTCCCCCATGTATGCACACGGCGGCTCCCCCGCGCGTCTTCAGTGCCACGCGCACCCTGCGCATCAGCACTCCCCCACACGTTTCGGCAGTGCGCTCCACCGCTCTTCGAAGGGGACATACCGTTATGAAGGACGCACACGGCAGACCTGTCACGGGACGCATCAGCTGGCGGAAGTTCGCCGTGCTGTCCGTCCCGGCTCTCGCCGGCACCGCGGCCCTGGGCATCGCCCTGGCCAACGGGGCGCTGGCGGCATCATTCGCCGTCTCGGGACAGCAGTTCAAGGTCTCCGCGGACAGCCTCACGGGCAAGGGATTCGCCCAGTACGGCGGTGTGGACGCGAACGCCAGGGGAGATCTCCTGCCGGTCGCCGTCACCGCCATCAAGACGGCCCAGCTGGACCATCTGTGCCAGTCGGTCGTCACCCACCTGCCGGTCATCGGCGACATCTCGCTCAACCTCAGCGCCGGAACGGGCAGCAAGCCCGTCGAGGCGAGTGATCTTTTCGTGGACGCCACCCAGCTCTCCGGCAATGCGTCCTTCCACAACATCGAGATCGGCCGGGACGCCTCCACCCTCGACAAGGGCCCGGACACCGCCCAGGGCATGCAGGACCTCTTCGCCCAGCAGGCCGATGACGTCAACATCAGCAATCTCCGGCAGACCGCCTGGGCGACCAACGCGGGAACCTTCAAACTGTCCGGCCTGAGCATGAAGATCTCCAAGGGCAAGAAGGAATGCTTCTGACCTGGCGGCGCTGGCGGCGGGGGCGGCCCTTCTGGGGCGGTCTGGCGGCCGTCATCGCCGGCGCCGAGATCTGCGCCATCCCCCTGGCGCCGCTGAAGATCATGCTGCAGCAGGGCATCGCCGGTATCCCGTCGGTGCTGATGGGGCTGGTGATGATCGTGATGGGGCTCTCGGCGTGGTTCGCGCCGCACTACCGGGGCCTCGCCGGTGTGCTCACCGTGCTGTGCGCGGCGGCCGCGCTGGTGATGTCCAACCTCGGCGGCTTTCTGATCGGCACCGTCATCGGGATTCTCGGCGGCTCGATGATCTTTGCCTGGCAGCCGGTCGTGCCCGCGGAACCCGAAACCGCAGCCACACCCGAGGCCGCCGCCGAGCCCGGCGCACCCGCACCCGCACCCGCACCCGCACCCGCACCCGCACCCGCACCCGCACCCAGCGAGCCGTAGCCGGCGGGCCGTAGTCCCTGCCGCCCGTCGCGCGGCGCCGCCCGTACGCGTACCCCCACACCCTCGTCCGCGTACGGGACCGAGCGCTGCCCGCACCACCCGCCGCACCACTCCTCCGGCACCACCCCTCATAAGGAGACCCACGATGACGATGACGCAGCCCGCCCGGCGTACGCCCCGTCAGCGCGCCTTACTCACCGCCGGCACCGGGATCGTCACGGCCCTCGGCCTGTCGCTCGCCATGACGACCGCGGCGACGGCACAGCCCGCCGGGACGCCGTCCGCCGCGGCGGCGGCCACGACCGTGAGCCCCGCTGGTCACGGCTTCACCGCCGCGCTCAGCGGCAAGGCCACCTTCAAGGCCGGTTCGGTGACCGTGACATGTGCGACCTCGTCCTCCAGCGGGCAGGTCCCCGACGCGCCCGGCAACCACAACCCGGACGGCCCGGTGAGCAGTTCCACCACCCCGGCGACCTACGGCTCCTGTACGACGAGCATGCCCGGTGTCAGCGCGACCGTCACCACGAGCGGTACCTGGGGCGTGGCCATGCAGAACGGGGCGCCGGTGACCGCCGGACTGACCATCCCCGTCGGCGGGTTCGTGCTCAAGACCAGCGGTCTTGCGTCCTGCACGGTGACCGCGGCGCCCACCTCGGCGGCGACGGTGAACGGCACCTGGACCAACGGCGCGCCGTCCACGCTCGCCTTCGCCAACGCGTCGGTCCCGGTGAAGGTGACAGGCGGTTTCGGCTGCCCGACCAGCTCGACCAGCTCGACGTTCAACGCCGCGTACCAGGTCAGCGACACCACCGACCCCGCGTCCCAGATCACCGTCACCGGCTGAGCGGTGGCCCCGCCACGGGTGACGGCCGCCGCGCGCGGGCGTCACCCGTTCCCCGTCCCGTGGTGGGCCGTTGGCCTTCAGCGCGCGGTCAGGCCGATGGCCGCCATGGCCAGCAGCACGGCAACGGCCACCGAGCCGCTCAGGAGTCCGGTGACCAGCCGTCGCCGCAGGGCCCGGTAGACGCCTTCGTATTCGGTCCGCAGAGTGGCGCTGCGGACCGCGATGCGCTCCAGATAGGCCCGCGAGGCGTCACGCTGGTCCTGGCAGTAGCGCAGCTCCACGTCCCGCCGCTGGGAATGGGTGAGCCAGGGCAGACCGGCACAGAAGGCCTGTGCGCGGGTGCGGGCCCGGTCCTTCTCCGCCTCCCAGAGGAGAAATCCCTCGATCTCGTTGATGGCCTGGTCATGGTCGTGGTCCTGGTCCTGGTCCTGGTCCATCCACATGTCGGTACTCCTCCCCCTTCTTGTATCGGTTCCGATTTCCCCGCCCCTCCGCATTTCCCCGGCCGTCCCCATCCCCTTACCCCTCCGCATTCCTTCGCCGCGGCGCCTGCCCTCGCTCATGTGCGCGCTCCGATTCCGGTGGCCGACGCGTCCTCGGTATTCGCCGGGGCCTCGATTCCGCGGGCGATCTCCGGGTGGTGCAGGTCGAACGCCGGGGATTCGGAGCGAATACGCGGCAGGGTGCGGAAGTTGTGCCGCGGCGGCGGGCAGGACGTCGCCCACTCCAGCGAGCGGCCGTAGCCCCACGGGTCGTCGACCTCGATCTTCTCGCCGTACTTCGCCGTCTTCCAGACGTTGTAGAAGAACGGCAGGAGGGAGAGCCCGAGGAGGAAGGAGAAGATGCTGGAGATGGTGTTCAGGGCGGTGAAGCCGTCGGCCGCGAGGTAGTCGGGAATGCGGCGGATCATACCTTCGGCGCCCAGCCAGTGCTGGACGAGGAAGGTGCCGTGGAAGCCCACGAACAGCGTCCAGAAAGTGATCTTGCCGAGCCGCTCGTCCAGCATCTTGCCGGTGAACTTCGGCCACCAGAAGTGGAAGCCGGCGAACATCGCGAAGACGACCGTGCCGAAGACCACGTAGTGGAAGTGCGCCACGACGAAGTACGAGTCGGACACATGGAAGTCCATCGGCGGCGAGGCCAGGATGACACCGGTCAGACCACCGAACGTGAAGGTGATCAGGAACCCGATCGTCCACAGCATCGGCGTCTCGAAGGACAGCGAGCCCTTCCACATCGTGCCGATCCAGTTGAAGAACTTCACACCGGTCGGCACCGCGATCAGGAACGTCATGAACGAGAAGAACGGCAACAGCACGCCGCCCGTCACATACATGTGGTGCGCCCACACCGTGACCGAAAGACCGGCAATCGAAATCGTCGCCGCAATCAGACCGATGTAACCGAACATCGGCTTCCGGGAGAACACCGGAATGACCTCGGAAATGATGCCGAAGAACGGCAGCGCGATGATGTACACCTCTGGATGGCCGAAGAACCAGAAGAGATGCTGCCAGAGCAACGCCCCGCCATTTGCCGCATCGAAGACATGCGCACCGAATTTACGGTCCGCCTCCAGCGCGAACAGCGCCGCCGCCAGCACCGGGAAGGCCAGCAGCACCAGCACACCGGTCAGCAGCACGTTCCAGGTGAAGATCGGCATCCGGAACATCGTCATGCCGGGCGCCCGCATGCAGATGATCGTCGTGATGAAGTTGACCGAACCGAGGATCGTGCCGAAACCCGAGAAGGCCAGACCCATGATCCACATATCGGCACCGATACCGGGGGAACGCACGGAATCGGAGAGCGGCGCATACGCGAACCAGCCGAAGTCCGCCGCCCCTTGAGGCGTCAGAAACCCGCCCACCGCAATCAGCGAACCGAAGAGATAGAGCCAGTAGGCGAACATGTTCAGCCGGGGAAAGGCCACGTCGGGCGCGCCGATCTGCAACGGCATGATCCAGTTCGCGAAACCGGCGAACAGCGGCGTCGCGAACATCAGCAGCATGATCGTGCCGTGCATCGTGAACGCCTGGTTGAACTGCTCGTTCGACATGATCTGGTGGCCGGGGCGGGCCAGTTCGGCGCGCATCAGCAGGGCCATCACTCCGCCGAGGCAGAAGAAGGCGAACGCGGTGACCAGGTAGAGCGTGCCGATCGTCTTGTGGTCGGTGGTCGTCAGCCACTTCACGGGAAACGTCATGCCCGGTAGGTGTCCGGAGCCGCCACGAACGTCACCGCCGGCGAGGGAAAACAGGCCCTGCCAACCGGTGGCAAGTCTCACCCCGGCAGGGTGTGAAGATCGGGGCCATGCCGGACACCAACGGTTCATGAGCACGGACGACGCCTTCGCCGAGGCCTATCGCGCGCACTACTGGGCGGTCAGCCGCTTTGTGGCGCGGCGGCTGGACGGGCAGGCCCACGAGGTCGAGGAAGTGGTGGCGGAGGTCTTCTCCATAGCCTGGAGACGCCGCACCGAGCTCCCCGACGCGCCGCTGCCCTGGCTGTACGGGGTGGCACGGAACTGTCTGGCCAATACGGTGCGGGGGCTGGGCCGCTACCGGCGGCTGCTGCACCGGCTCGGCAATCACGAGGCGGCGCAGCAGCGGCAGTCCGTGGACAGCCCGGACGCGGAGCCGCCCGGCTCCTGGGTGCACGACGCTTTGGCCCGGCTCTCCCCCGCCGACCAGGAGGTGCTGCGGCTGACGGCCTGGGAGGAACTCACCATCGAGGAGCTGGCGGTGACCCTCGGGTGCGGTCGGAGCGCGGCGGCCATGCGGCTGCACCGGGCGCGCGGCCGGCTCCGTACGCAGATCGAGCGGATGCGGCCGCGCGGCGATATCCGGCCACCCGATGCGCACCCGCCGCAGTCCGATCCGCCCCGAGCTTTCCCCCACCCCGTACCGACCCGAGCGGGAGGCCGCCGCCATGACTGAGGAACTGGAGCTGCTGCGGCAGGCCGACCCCGTCTCCGCCGACGAGGGGCCCTGGCGCGACCGTCCGCTGACCGCGCGGGCCGAGGCCCGTCTGGAGGCGTTGACGTCCGACGCCGTCCCCGTCAGCCGTCCGCGTCCGGTGCGCCGGCGCCGTCTGGTGATGGGCCTGACCGCCGCGTCGCTGGCCGGCGCCGCCGCTTTGGCGCTCACCTTTTCCGGCGCCGGCAGCAGCCCCGCCGTCGCCGCGCCCGTGGCCCTCCCGCTGCACGCCGATGCGCCGTCCGTCTCGCTGGACGTCCTCGCCCGCAGGGCGGAGGCCAGGGCGCGCACGGCCGGTGCCGCGGACGGCCCGCTCCGGGGCAGCCATCTCCAGAGCTGGTACATGAGCATGGAGTCGGGCCCGGACGCCGCGCCGCCCGTCACCGTGCCCGAGGAACGCATCACCCACTGGAACGACGACGGCAGCGGCTCGGAGCTGGTCGTGGCCACCGACCCGCGGCATCCGGGCCGCCCGGTGATCCACGACAACGACGGGCACTGGCAGACCGTCAGTGACGGGAAGGTCCTGCACCGGAAGACCTATCCGGCGGGCTCGGAAGCCCAGCACAGCGGCCTCGCCTCCCGTACGAGGCCGTCGACCGACCCCGCGGCGCTGCGCGAACAGCTGTCGTGGCTGTACGGCGGGCCGGGCGGCACCCGCACGACCCCGCAGCTCCTGTCGGCGCTCTCCTCCTTCCGCCAGGAGTGGACCCCGGGCCCGCGGGAGACGGCCGCCGTCGTCCGGATGCTGGCCGATGCGGGCGGACTGCGGCAGGCGGGCGTGGTCACCGACCGGCTGGGCCGGCGCGGGCAGGCCTATGTGTACGACGGCCCCGACGGCGCCACGAACTCCACCCGCCAGATGGTGATCTTCGATCCGCGCACCGGCGAACTCCTGGGGCTGGAGGTGACCTTCGCCAAGGACGAGCCGGAGTTCAAGATCAAGTCGGGGGAGGTGATGTCGTACGAGGCGTGGATGCCGTGAGGCGGCGGAGGGTCGCGAGCCCGGTCGGCTGATGCCCCCACGGCCCGGCCGGGCCCCGCCCCGCGCGCCCGCCCCGAGTGGCGGGGCGGGCGGCCATGGCTGATCCTTGAGGGAACGCGACGATCCACATCGGCGCGGCGGTCAGGATTGTGCCGCCGCGCCGTTTCGCGTCCCGGGCCGCGCCCTGCCGCGGCGCTCCCGCCTCCGGGCCGCCCCACGGCGCCCCCAGCACCCAGGCCCCGTGACACACCTCACAATCGTCCGACGGTTGCAGCGGATCACCGCGATATGGATCACAGACATAAGTGCCGTGGATTGCTTCGCGAAAGGGCGTTTCCCCTGCAAGGAGCGGGTATACGGCCACCTGCGCGGTCGACCGCGCACTGTCCGTGATGATCCGGTCTGCCCCTATGGTCGACCTTTGCCCGCCGCCGCATGGCGGGCCGCGGCCCGCCACCCCATGGCGGGCGAAGTCATGTTGTCGTCCAAAGAGAGCGCAGGCGAGCGAACACGTGCCGACGCATTCCCCCGTCGCACCCGGGCCCCGTCATCCCGTCGGCAGCCGTGCCGATACCGCACCCGGTCCCCAGGAGGACCGGAAGGCGGATCCGGCATACGAGACATCGGGCGAGGTGACCGTCGTCGACCCCGCGATGGTCAAACGCGCCGTGTCGGCGGCCGCGCTCGGCAATGCGATGGAGTGGTTCGACTTCGGCGTGTACAGCTACATCGCGGTCACCCTCGGACATGTCTTCTTCCCGTCCGGGAATCCGACCGCGCAGTTGCTGTCGACGTTCGGAGCGTTCGCGGCGGCGTTCCTGGTACGCCCCATCGGCGGCATGGTGTTCGGGCCGCTCGGTGACCGGATCGGCCGGCAGAAGATCCTCGCGATCACCATGATCATGATGGCGGCGGGCACCTTCGCCATCGGCCTGATCCCGTCCTACGCCTCCATCGGCGTCGGGGCGCCCATCCTGCTGCTCGCCGCCCGCCTGGTACAGGGCTTCTCCACCGGTGGCGAATACGGCGGCGCCTCCACCTTCATCGCCGAGTACGCGCCCGACAAGAAGCGCGGATTCCTCGGCAGCTGGCTGGAGTTCGGCACCCTGGCCGGTTACGTCGGCGGCGCCGGCCTGGTCACGCTGATGACCGCGCTGCTGTCCACCGAGGACCTGAACTCCTGGGGCTGGCGCATCCCGTTCCTGATCGCCGGACCGATGGGCATCATCGGCCTCTACCTGCGGATGCGGCTCGAAGAGACCCCGGCCTTCGCCCAGTTGGAGAAGGAGGCGCGGACGAAGGAGAAGGCGCGCCGCGAGGTCGAGAAGCGGATCGGCGTCCGCGAGATGATCTTCGGTCAGTGGCGGTCGCTGCTGCTGTGCGTCGGACTGGTCCTGGTCTTCAACGTCACCGACTACATGCTGCTGTCGTACATGCCGAGCTATCTGACCTCGGAGCTGAAGTACGACGAGACGCACGGGCTGCTGGTCGTGCTGGCGGTGATGGTCCTGATGATGGGCGTCCAGCCGTTCGCGGGCCGGCTCACCGACCGCTTCGGCCGCCGCCCGGTCATCGCCGCGGGCTGCCTCGGCTTCCTGGTGCTCTCCGTCCCCGCCCTGCTGCTGATCCGGCAGGGGTCGCTGGTGGCCATCGCGCTCGGCATGGCCGCGCTCGGACTGCTGCTGGTCACCTTCACCTCGTCGATGCCGTCCACGCTGCCCGCGCTGTTCCCGACCAAGGTCCGCTACGGCTCCCTGTCGATCGGCTTCAACGTCTCCGTGTCGCTCTTCGGCGGTACGACGCCGCTGGTGGTCACGGCCCTGATCGGCGCGACCGGCAACAAGATGATGCCCGCCTACTACATGATGGCGGCGGCCGTGATCGGCGGCATCGCCGTCCTGCTGATGTCGGAGAGCGCCCGCAAGCCGCTGCCCGGCTCCCCGCCGGCCGTCGAGACCGAGGCGGAGGCGCGCGAGATCCGCAGTGCGGCCCGCCGTCCGGCCACGGCCGACTCGGCTGCCTGACGCGCAGCACTCCCTTGGGCACACGAGGGCCCGGCCGGATATTTCCGGCCGGGCCCTCGGCGTTCTTCCCTGGCACGGCGCGGAGTTCAGGGGGGTCACGGCCGGGCGGAACCAGCCGTACCGCCGTCGCCGTCTGTGTCGCTGCCGGCCACGTGGAGCGGCGAGTGCTGATCGGGGGACGAATGAGGGGCAGGGGGACGGACGCGGCTGCCGCGGTGCGTGCCACTACGGGGCGGCGCCGGGCGCTGCTGGTGGTGCTGATGCTGCTGGCCGTGCAGCTGGTGTCGCTGGCCAGGCCGGCGTACGCCTGTGGTTGCGGTGCCATGGTGCACGACCCGAAGACGACCATGGCGGTGAACCGCGAGACCTCGGTGGTGCACTGGGACGGGAAGTCCGAGCAGATCGTCATGAGCCTGACGGTGGACGGCACGGCGCCGGACGTCGCGTGGATCATGCCGGTCCCGCACCGGGCCACGGTGCGGCTCGGCGACCGCGAGCTGTTCGACCGGCTCACCACTCTGACCGCACCGGTCGTCGAGGAGCGCCACTACTTCTGGCCGCGCAGCGGCGACTGGCCGTTCGGGGGGACGTACGACGGCGCCGCGGCGCCCCCTCCCGGCGCCCGTGGCCCGGGAGTCGGCGTGGTCGGCCGTGAGCGCCTGGGGCCCTTCGACGTCGCCCGGCTGACCGCCACCGACCCGGCGGCGTTGCGCAACTGGCTCAAATCCCATGGTTTCCAGCTCCCCGCCTCCCTTGCTAGCGCACTGCGCCCGTATGTGCAGCAGCGATGGGAGTACGTGGCCATCCGGCTCGCCCCGGCCGAAGCCCACCGCCCGCTGTCGGGGGCCCTCGAACCGTTGCGGCTGTCCTTCGCCAGCGACCAGCTCATCTACCCCATGCGGCTCTCCCGCCTCGCCAAGACACCGCAGTCGCTGGGTCTTTACGTGCTCGCACCCCATCGGATGGAGCCGCGCAGCGCCATCGGCGGGACGAGGCCGGAGGTCTTCTTCGCGGGACGGATCACACCCGAGGGGGCGCTGCGTGACCTCAGCGGCCCGCGCCGGACGTTCCTGACCGCCATCGACCAGCGTTTCCCGCAGCCCCATCGCATCACCGGCGACCACGAACTCCTCCGCACCGCCGGGGACACCCCGTACCAGCGGATCACTTACACGGATGCGCTGCTGGTGGTGGGCGGTGTCCCGGCCTGGCTACTCGCGGCCGGCGGACTCCAGGTGCTGCTGCTCGCGGCTGCCGCGCTGCTGATCGGGCTGCGCGGACGCCGGTCCCCTGGCGCCCCGCGGCCTGCTGCGGGGCGGGTGCCGCCGCCGCTGGGGTGACGGGGCCGGCGTACGTGCTCACGGGTAGCGCGTCCCCGGACCTCATGGCGACACCGGCCGTCCCGCGCCTGGGGCGCTGCGGTATCCGGCCAGTGGCCTTGCGCTGTCGGCCTGCTGACATGACGTGACGCGCATGAGGTGCGCCTGACAAACAGGCGGACGGCAGACGGCAACACGGCACCGCCATGGCTTCGCTCATCGCCGGGCACGGGCATGGTCCCGGGGGCCCCGGGGCGTGAAGGACCTGGCCCCGACGCCAAGATCCTTCCCGTGGGCATGGACTTCCCGGACGAGGACGAGGAGGCAGAGTTCAGCGGGCACGAAGAGACGATTCCTACGCCAAACCGCTGAGGTACGCCGTGGACCACGGCGCGAAGGTGGTGAACATGTCCTTCGAGACGGGGTACACCGAGCCCTCGGCATCGTTGCCGGTGCGGTGGTCGTTCTCGTCGTCATCCTGGTGGTGCTCCTGCTGGTCGCGAAGAAGAACCGCCGTCAGGGCCCGCCCCCGGGGAATTCCGGTGGCTACGGCGGCCCCGGCGGATTTGTGCCGCAGCCGCGCGGTCCCTACCAACAGCAGCCCGGCGCACCGGGTTTCCACCCGCCGGGCCCCTACCAGCAGCAGTCCAGCGCCCCCGGTCCGTACCCGCCGGCGTCGCCCCCTCAGCCGCCAGCCCGGTAAACGCGCTGCCGTAGCAGGCTGTCGTAGCACGCTGCCGTAGCAGAGGGTGGCACCGGGGAGGGTGGCACCGCGGAGGGCCAGAGGGAGACACGCGGCGCGGACCGGGCCGGACGCGCCCGTGTCAGACCCGCGCACCGGCCCGGCGGAACGCCCCCGGTGTGACGCCGAAGCAGCGCACGAACCAGCGGTGGAAGTGCGCCTGGTCGGCGAAGCCCGCCTCGGTGGCGGCTTCGGACGTGGCACGGCCGTCGACGAGGAGGGCGCGGGCGCGGCGCAGCCTCAGCAGCCGCTGGAAGTCGCTGGGCGCCATGCCGTACTCGGCCCGGAACGCCCGGTAGAGCGCGAAGCGGCTGCACCCCGCGGCATCGGCGAGTTCCTGGGCGGTCAGCGGCTGGTCGTAGGCCGCCCTGAGCAGATCGCGCACCCGGCGGGCCGCCCCGGCCTGTGCGCCCACGGGCAGTTCGCGCAGCCCGGCACTCGCGACGCCGCGGGACGCATTGCGCCGCACCATGGCTTCGACGGCCGCGGTGAGCCGCTCCTCCCGTACGAGAGGATCCGCCCCGCCGACGAGCGCCGGATGCAGTCTGCGCAGGGCGCGGGCCAGCACCGGATCGTCGACCACCGGGCGGTCGAACAGCGGCATGGCGCCCCGGCCGTCGGTCACATCGTCGAGCACGGCGCGTACGACGTCCGGGCCGATGTGCATGATCCGGTAGGTGAAGCCGAGTTCGACGGCGGACTCCCCGTCGTGCGGGTCGTCCGGGTTGAACGCCATCACCATGCCGGCGGCGCTGGTGTGGCCCGCACCGCGGCAGGTGAAGCGCTGGGCGCCGGTCTCCGTCACGGCGAACGAATAGGCGTCATGGCTGTGCGGGTGGAAGACATGCCGGACGAAGTGCGCGTGCATCGCCTCCAGGGGCCGGTCCGGATCGCGCCAGTACCGCGCCCAGTCCCCGTCCTGCTGCCTGCTCATCACCCCAGTCTGCCGCGCCGCACCAGCGTTCAATACGGCAGTCCGGATGCCGGACGAGACTCCCCTTATGACGACTGCACCAACTGCACCGACTGCACCGACCGCACCGACCGCACCCCCCTGCACGGCCCCGGCCGCGCCCCGCTTCGACACCAAGATCGCCGTGATCGTCCGGGACGACCTCGCCGTCTGGCAGAAGCTGAACGTCACCGCCTTCCTCGCGAGCGGCATCGCACACGCCTCCGGCGACATCATGGGCAAGCGCTACGAGGACGCCTGCGGACACGACTATCTGGCGCTGTTCCGGGAGCCGGTGCTGTGCTACACCGCCGGTGCCGGGGCGCTGACCCGTACGCACGCCCGTGCGCTCAGCCGTGCCGTGCCGACCGCGCTGTACACCGCCGACATGTTCACGACGGGGAACGACGACGACAACCGGGCGGCGGTGCGGGCGGTGACCGCCGACGGCCTCGATCTGGTGGGACTCGCCGTATACGGACCGCGCGGCATCGTCGACAAAATCACCAAGGGGCTGAAGCTGCACGGCTGAGCGGCCGTGCCGTCCGGCCCTGGCCCGCGCCCCTTTCGCACCATGCGGCACGATGGGCGGTATGAGCATCGTGAAGATCAATGTACTGTCCGTGCCCGCCGAGCAGCGTGAGGTCCTGGAGAAGCGCTTCGCGTCCCGTGCCGGCACGGTGGACTCCTCGGACGGCTTCGAGTGGTTCGAGCTGCTGCGCCCCGTGGAGGGCACCGACCAGTACCTCGTCTACACCCGGTGGCGGGACGAGGAGTCGTTCCAGGCGTGGATGGAGGGCCCGATGAAGGCCGCGCACCAGCAGGGCGGCGCCGCCGAGGGCGGCGAGCGTCCCAAGCCCGCCGCCTCTGGTTCCACCCTGTGGTCCTTCGAGGTGGTGCAGCAGGCCGGGCCGAAGCAGGGCTGACCACCCTCGGCGGCGTCACTCAAATCCGTTGCGCCGCGCGCCACCCCGGCCGCGACAATGACGCCATGAGTGATGCCGCCACCCTCCGTCTCCCCTGGACCGTCGCCGCCGAGCCGGTCGGCTCGCCGGACGCCGAAGCGCTGCTGCGCGAGTACTACACCGAGGTGGCCGACCGCTACTTCACGCTGCACGAGGGCCGCCGCTCGACACCGGAGGAGATCGACGAGGGGGTGGCGGAGTACCCCAGCGCCGATCTGACGCCGCCGAACGGCGTGCTGCTGGTGGCCCGCCACGGCGAGGTGGTGGCGGGCTGTGTCGGGGTGCGGCTACTGGACGCACGGACCGCGGAGCTCAAGCAGATGTACGTACGGGCCGGCCGGCGCGGCCGGGGCGGTGCGGGCGCGCTGCTCACGGCCGCCGAGCGGGCCGCGGCACAGCTGGGCGCCGAACGGGTCCGGCTCGACACCCGGCTGGATCTGGTGGAGGCCGTCGCGCTCTACCGGCGGCACGGCTTCACGGAGATCGACCCGTACCACGAAGACCCTTACGCGGAGATCTACTTCGAGAAGCGGCTGGACGCGGACAAGGGCCCGTTGACCGGCTGACCGGCCCGGCATCTGCCCACCGGGCGTATGCAGTTCACGACCGTGGTCAGTTCACGACCGTGGTCAGCTCACGACCGTGGTCAGCTCACGACCGTGGTCAGCTCACCACCTCGGTCATCACCACCGCGGCCCTCATCACCACCTCGGTCATCACCACCGCGGCCCTCACCACCACACTCACTTCGCCAGATCCGGCGGCTGTGGCGCTGGCGGATGGGTGCGCGGCAACTGCCGGCGGGCGTCGCCGTTGTGCGGCTCCTCCGCGTCCGAGCCGCACAGTTCCGCCGTCAGCTCCCGGACGAGTTCGGTGAGGTCGGTGGGCCGGTCCCCGGTCCACCAGTCGCCCAGCATCTCCGCGAGCGACTGCTGGCGGGCCGCCGCGAGCCGGTCGGCGGTCTCCCGGCCGCGGTCGGTGAGCCGCAGCAGCAGCCCGTCACGGGTGGCGAGTCCGCGTTCCTCGATCTGGCGGATGCTCTCGGCGATCACGCCGAGCGGCACCGTGCTGCGTTCGGCGAGCAGCGCCGGTTCCACCGCGCGGTGGCGGTGGATGCGCAGGATCAGCCAGCCGGCGGCCGGTCTGAGGTCCAGTCCGGCCCGTGCGGTGATCTTCTCGTAGATGTGCTTACGGCCTTCCCTGCTGCCGAGTTTGGACAGCGCGCGGGCGCATTCGTCGCGCGAGGACCGTTCGACGGGGTTGGAGGAGAGCACCTCGCTGGTGTCGGGGGCGGTGACGCTGCTGCGCAGTGGCTCCTCCCTGAGGAACCAGGCCAGGGCGAACGCGATCAGGACGACCGGGACGGCGTAGAGGAAGACATCGGTGATCGAGACCGCGTAGGCGTCGAGGACCCCGGCCGCCTGCCCGGCCGGCAGCCGGGCGACGGTCCGCGGGTCCTCGGCGATCGTGGACGGGGCGATGCCCGGTGGCAGTTGCGCCCCGGAGAGCGCCTCGGCGATCCGCGGACGGAGGTGGTTGGTGAAGATCGTGCCGAAGATGGACACGCCGAACGAGCCGCCGATGGAGCGGAAGAACGTGGCGCCGGAGGTGGCGACACCCAGGTCCTGGTAGGCGACGGAGTTCTGCGCGATGAGCACCAGCACCTGCATGACCAGGCCGAGTCCGAAGCCGAAGACGAAGAAGTAGGCGCTCATCTCGGCGAAGCTGCTGGACCGGTCGAGCTGGTGCAGAAGCAGCAGGCCGAGGGCCACGACGCCGGTGCCGGCGATCGGGAAGGCCTTGTAGTGGCCGGTGCGGCTGACGATCTGCCCGGAGCCCGTGGAGGCCAGCAGCATGCCGGCCACCATGGGCAGCATGTGGACCCCGGACAGGGTCGGGGAAACCCCCTGCACGACCTGTAGGAACGTCGGCAGGTACGTCATCGATCCGAACATCGCGAAGCCGACGATGAAGCCGATGACGGAGGTCAGTGTGAAGCTGCGGCTCCGGAACAGGCGCAGCGGCAGGACGGGTTCGGCGGCCCGGCTCTCGACGGCGAGGAACGCGCCCAGCAGCACGACGCCGAGCACACCGCATCCCACGATCTGCCAGGAGCCCCAGGGGTAGCTGACGCCGCCGAGCGAGGTCATCAGGACGAAGCAGGCGGCGACCGCGGCGATCAAGGCGGTGCCCAGGTAGTCGATCCGGTGCCGGGTGCGGCGGCGCGGAATGTGCAGCACGGCGGCGATGACGGCGAGCGCGACGATGCCGACGGGGATGTTGATGTAGAACACCCAGCGCCAGCTGAGGTGGTCCACGAACAGCCCGCCGAGCAGCGGGCCGAGGACGCTCGCACCGCCGAAGACGCCACCGAACAGCCCCTGGTACTTCCCGCGTTCGCGGGGCGGCACGATATCGCCGACGATCGCGATCGACAGCACGATCAGACCGCCGCCGCCCAGCCCCTGGAGGGCCCGGAAGGCGATGAGCTCCCCCATGTTCTGCGCGACACCGCACAGCACCGAGCCGATCAGGAAGATCACGATGGCGGTCTGGAACAGCTTCTTGCGGCCGTACTGGTCACCGAGCTTGCCCCACAGGGGCGTCGCGGCCGTCGCGGCCAGGAGGTAGGCGGTGACCACCCAGGAGAGGTGGTCCAGGCCGCCGAGCTCGCTGACGATCGTGGGCAGTGCGGTGGCAACGATGGTCTGGTCGAGCGCCGCGAGGAGCAGGCCGAGCAACAGCGCGCCGATCGCGACGAGGACCGTCCGCCGGGACCGGTCCTCGCCAGGGACGGCAGGAGCGCTGGTGTCCTGCGCCATGAGCTCTCCCTCTGTGTTCCGCCAGGCCGCCCTTTCCGTGGTGGACCGCCGTTCGGGCTTCTTCCATCCTGGGCGGTTCGGCCGGATATGGCCCGCCGAACGGCGTCCGGTATCCGGGGCCGTTCAGGGGACACCCGGGGCCTGCCGTACGGATGTGTTCGAGTGCCTGCGCGAACGGGTGCGGCCTCTGGATAATCGCTGCCGGTTCGAGGCCTCCAGGGAGGGGACCGCTCGTGACGGCACGGACATGCCCGCACTGCTCCGCCCCCGTACGCGGCGGCGGTCACCCCACCTGCCTGTGTGCGGCGGTCGACGCGGAGGACTTTGACCCGCTGCGCATTCGGCCGTACGTGTCACTGCCGGACGAGGACGAGGACGACGCCGAGGACGGCGACTCGGGCGGCACCACGTACGACGACGGTCCGGGCGGCACCGCGTACGACGACGGGAGGGGCTGGCCCTCCCTCAGCGGGGGTGACCGGCTGGAGGACTTACCCGGGGTGGACGCGGCCGTGCACCGAGCCGACGCACCCTCACCCGCGGACACCCCCTCCCCCGCCCGCGATTCCGCCACCGGACCGCTCCCCTTGTCCGCCCCGTCGGACACCGCGGCCCCGCCGTCCGCCTCTACCGCCTCCGCCGACTTCAGCTCCGGCTCCGGCTCCGGCTCCGGCTCCGGGCCGCCCCCGCTGCCCCGTGCGCGCCGCCGCCCCGGCCCGGCCTCCCGGACGTTCCGCGCGTCGGAGGGGGAGGAGTCCGCCGGCCCCTTGCTCCGGCCCCGTCGCCGTCCGCGCGCGTTACCGGCCGTACTGGCGGCCGCCGGAGCCGCGGTGGCCGCCGCCGCGGTCCTGATCACCACCGATGCGCTGTCCGGCGGCACCCACGACCGGGCGGCGCCGCCCGACCGCGGCACCGTCTCCCCCAGCGCCGGGTTTCCCACCGACGGCGCGGCCGCCCCCACCCGGAGCGCCGCCGCTCCCTCCCGCTCCGCGACCCGCTCACCGTCACCGGACGCGACCGGCTTGCACTCCCCCACGGCCACCGTGCAGCGCTACCGCACCACGAGCCCCCCTCCCCCCGCTCCCACCCGGGCCTCCGGCAGCGTCACGGACTCCCCCGGCAGCCACGGCCCCAGCGCCCCGCCCACGGGGCCGATCGTGCTGCGCGAGGGAGCCGACGGCCCGGAGGTGGCGGAGTTACAGGGACGGCTGCGCCAACTGGCCGTCTATACAGGCCCGGACGACGGCCACTACGGCACGGAGGTACGGGCCGCCGTATCCCGCTACCAGCAGGCTTACGGGGTGACGGGCGACCCCGACGGCGTCTACGGCGCGCGGACCAGGGCGTCCCTGGAGTCCCGCACCCACGAGCCGTAGGGGCTGCCCGGCGGGCCGGGGCCGGACAGCCCGTGGCGCCGCGCTGACCAGGCCCGGTTGTCGGGACCCGGATCCGTTTTGTATCGTGAAGAAACAAAGTGGCCCCGCTCGTTCTCCCTGACCGGCGGGCGGGGCCACGTTGTTTTCCCCCGCGCGATCCGCCCCGTCCGCATGCGGCCGCACCGTCCGTATGCCCGTAGCGCTCAGGAGCCCGCCGATGACGGCCACCACCACGCTCACCGCCCGCGCCCTGCTGCTGGACATGGACAGCACGATCGTGAACTCCGAGGCCGTCGTCGAGCGCTGCTGGCGCCGCTGGGCGGCCGAGCAGGAGCTGGACGCGGACGAGGTCCTCAAGGTCGTCCACGGCCGGCAGGGCTGGGCCACCATGGCCGCACTGCTCCCGGACCGCCCGAGGGAGCTCAACATGGCGGACAACCGCCGGATGCTGGCGCAGGAGACCGCCGACACGGACGGCGTGGTGCCGGTCCCCGGCGCGCCTGCCTTCATGGCCGCTCTCGCCACGCTCCCGCACGCCCTGGTGACCTCCGCCGACATCCCGCTCTCCGACGCCCGGATGGGCGCGGCCGGGCTGCCCATGCCGGCCGTGCGGATCACTGCGGAGAGCGTGAGCGCCAGCAAGCCCGATCCCGAGGGCTTCCTCAAGGGCGCCGCCGAGCTGGGGTACGCCCCCGAGGACTGCCTGGTGTTCGAGGACTCCCAGGCGGGCATCGAGGCGGGCCGGGCGGCCGGGATGCGCGTGGTCGGCGTCGGTGACCGGGCCGCCGCGTTCGCGCCCACCGCGCAGGTACGCGACCTCACCGGCATCCGTGTCGAGGCGCTGCCGGACGGCATGATCGCTGTGCACATCACGGGCTGAGAGCCCGTACCCGGCGGGCGGCGAGGGGCGGGCGAAGCGCCCCCGGCCCCCTCGCCCGACGGGTCCTGCAAACGCCTCAGCCGGCGATCGCCTCGTACAGGCTGAAGCCCGCCAGCAGCAGCATCACACCCGCCGCGATCTTCGTGATCAGCCCCAGCGGCACATACTTCATGAGCGTACGGCCGCCCAGGATGCCCAGGCCCGCCACCGCCCACAGGGCCAGGACGGCACCGACACCGACCGAGAGCGGGTCGTCGTAACGGGCCGCGAGGTTGGCGGTCATGATCTGGGTCAGATCACCGAACTCGGCGACCAGGATCATCATGAAGCCCGCCCCGGAGACCTTCCAGAAGCTCTGGTCGGCGGGCTTCTTCACTTCTTCCTCGTCGTCGCCCTTCCGGAACAGCAGCACGGCGGCGCCGGCCAGGAAGAGGACGCCGACCACACCCTGCACCAGGCGGTGCGGCAGCAGCGTCAGCACGCTGCCGGCGGCGATGGCGAGCGCCACATGCACGAGGAAGGCCGCGGCGACGCCGACGAAGACGTACGAAGCGCGGTAGCGGGTGCCGAGCACCAGACCCGCCAGGGCGGTCTTGTCGGGCAGCTCGGCGAGGAAGACGACGCCGAAGACGACGGCGGCGACGGTAAGGCTGAACACGGGGTGGCATACCTCGATCGGTCGGGCCGCACCAAAGGGGCCCGGGAAAGGGGTCGCTTCGGCACGGCAGCGTCAAACACTGCGGCCGAAGGTCTCGCTGGCGCGGTACGTGTCCGTACCGGGCTCCGGGCGCCGGCTCTCCACGTCGTCAGCGCGCGGAACGCGCTCCACCAGGGTGGTGGTCGGGCGACGGGAGGGCAGTATGTCGACGGTCCGGCAGAGAGCTACTCCCCTTCTGCTGCCGTCAAGGGTACGCGGTGCAGCCGTCCGCGCGCGACCAGTTCCAGCACCGTCGCACAGGCCGCCGCCTGCACCGCCAGCAGGGCGACCAGCACGAACAACTGCACCGCACCCGCCTGTACGGGGGACGCGCCGCCCAGCAGCATCCCGACGAATGCGCCGGGCAGTGTGACCAACCCCACGGTCCGGGTCTGGTCGAGCCCCGGCAGCAGGGCGTCCGAGGCGGCCGGGCGGGCGACCTCCATCCGCGCGTCGCGGTCCGGCAGCCCCAGCGCCAGGCCCGCCTCGAACTCGCCGCGCCGGGTCTCCAGCTCGTCCAGCGCCCGTCGCCCGCCCAGGACGGTGGCGGTCAGTGCGCCGCCGATCAGGATGCCCGCGACGGGGATGAGGGTCAGCCCGCGCGGCGGCACCAGGCCGGTGAGCAGCAGCAGAACGACGACCGGGACGACCCCGGCGGCGATCGGCGCAGCGGCCCACCACCAGGTGCGGTTCCGGGTGATCCGGCGGCCGGCGGTCCATACGGCCACCGCGAACATCAGCGCGAGGAAACACAGCAGCCAGGGGAGGGCGTGCACCACCCAGCCGATGAGGTAGGAGACGGCGGCGAGTTGGGCGGCCGCGCGCAGTCCGGCGACGGCGATGGCCCGGGCGTGACCGAGGCGCGCCACGGCGGCAAGGGCCACGGCGGCGGCCAGCAGGACGGCGAGAACGACCCCGAGGGTGGCGTTGACCGGCAGCAGCACGCGCTCACTGTAGGCGGCGGCAGGGGCGCGTGCGCGGGGGCGACTCAACCGGAGTGCCGTGATGCATTTGTGGTGCCCCGTCAGCTCCCCTTGAACTGACGTGGGCATGTCGCCACTCTGTTACCTGGTGCCCATCCTGTGGAAACCCCACATCGCCACCATGGGTCGGCACCGCACGGCAACTTCCCCCCACATTCCGGGAGTTTCGATGAAAAAGGTCTACGCGCGTCGAGTTTCGCTCGCCGCCGGATCGGCCGCGGCACTGGTCTGCACGCTGGCACTCAGCGGACAGACCGCCCAGGCAGCACCGCCCAGCCCGCCGGACGCGGCCACCGCACGGACGTACCTCGCCGACATCAAGGAACAGGCCGAGGGCCCCCAGGACGGCTACAGCCGTGACAAGTTCCCGCACTGGATCGAGCAGGGCAAGAACTGCAACACCCGCGAGGTGGTGCTCAAGCGGGACGGCACGGACGTGCAGCAGGACGACAGCTGTGCGGCGAAGAGCGGCAAGTGGGTCTCGGCCTACGACGACGCCACCTGGACCAACGCGGCCGACCTCGACATCGACCATGTCGTACCGCTGTCCGAGGCCTGGAAGTCCGGCGCCGCGCAGTGGACCACCGAGCGCCGCAAGGAGCTGGCGAACGATCTCACCCACTCCCAGCTGATCGCCGTCACCGACAACCTCAACCAGGAAAAGGGCGACAAGGACCCGGCGAAGTGGCTCCCGCCGAAGACCTCGTACCACTGCGAGTACGCCCGGATGTGGGTCTGGGTGAAGCATGAGTACGGCATGACCGCGGACTCCGCGGAGAAGGCCGCGCTGAAGAAGATCCTCGACGGCTGCTGAGCCGCACTCCCCGGCGCTGCCGGCCCTGCGCGCCCGCCGACCGGAAACCACCGGCCGGCGGGCGCGCCGCCGCCCCGGTCCCCCACCGTGCCCGTTGTGCTCCTATCCTCTGACCACGACAAGTGGGGAGGCACGATGGCCGGACTGCGCTTGGGGCCGCTGCTGCGCTACGTCGACGCGCAGAGCGCGACGGTGTGGGTGGAGACCGACGAGCCGTGCGTGGTGCGGATCCGCTGCGACGACGGGTCGGTCGGCACGGAACGCACCTGGCAGGTGGCCGGGCACCACTACGCGCTGGTCGCGGTGACCGGTCTGGCGCCCGGCAGCGAGACGCCCTACCAGGTCCTGCTCGACGAGCCGGAAGCCCCTCCCGGCGGTAGCGGGGAGATGGTCTGGCCGCCGCCCGGCAGCCGCTTCCCCGCGAGCACGATCCGTACCCTCCCCGCCTCCGCCGACGAGCCGCTGCGTTTCGCCTTCGGTTCCTGCCGCTGGTCGGCGACCCCCTCGAACGCGGCGCACGACCCGGTCGGCCCGGACGCCCTGGACACCCTCGCCGCCACACTGGCCGCCGATTCCGGCCGGCAGCGCCCCGACGTGCTGCTCCTGCTGGGCGACCAGGTCTACGCCGACCAGACCTCCGACGCGACCGCCCAGGTGCTGGCCGCCCGCCGCGACATCGGCGAGCCGCCCGGGAAACAGGTCGCCGACTACGAGGAGTACACCCACCTCTACGACGAGTCCTGGCTCGACCCCGAGGTCCGCTGGCTGCTGTCCACGGTCCCCAGCTGCATGATCTTCGACGATCACGATGTGATCGACGACTGGAACACCTCGGCGGCCTGGCTGGCCCGGATGCGGGCGACCCCGTGGTGGCGCGAGCGGATACTCGGCGGCCTGATGTCGTACTGGGTGTACCAGCATCTGGGCAATCTCTCGCCCGCTGAGCTGGCCGCCGACGAGCTGTACGCGCGGGTGCGGGCGGTGCCGGACGGGACGGACCTGGTGCGGGCGTTCGCGGCCGACGCGGATACCGATCCGGCCTGCGCGCGCTGGAGCTACCGCCGCGAGTTCGGCCGGGTCCGTCTGGTCATGATCGACACCAGGGCGACCCGCGTGCTGGACGAGAGCAACCGCGCGATGCTCGACAAGACCGAGGGCGAATGGCTGCGGCAGGCCGTGCTGGAGGGGCGCGGCAGCTACGACCACCTGCTGCTCGGCAGTTCGCTGCCCTGGCTGCTGCCGCACCTCATCCATGCCGCGGAGGGCTGGAACGCCGCGCTGTGCGCCGGCGAGCGCGGCCCCCGCTGGGCCCGTCGGGGCGAATTCCTGCGCCAGCGCGCCGACTTGGAGCACTGGGCGGCCTTCCCCGGTTCGTTCGCCGCGCTCACCGAACTGATCGCCGAGGCCGGTTCCGGCGCGGAGGCCCCGGCGACGGTCTGTGTGCTGTCCGGGGATGTGCACCACGCCTACGTGGCGGAGCCGCACTGGCGCGGCGCAGGACCGCACCCCGCGAGCCGGGTGCTCCAGCTGACCTGCTCCCCCGTCCACAACAGCATTCCCGGCTCGCTGCAGGCCGGTTTCCGCTTCGGCTGGAGCCGGTCGGGCCGCTGGCTGGGGAAGCTGCTGGCCCGGCACGGGCGGCTGACCCGGCCGGCGGTGAAGTGGCGGCGTACGGGCGGCCCGTGGTTCGGCAACCAGTTGATGACGCTGACGCTGGCGGGCCGTACGGCGCGCCTCGCCCTGGACCAGGCCCGCCGGGAGAAGAGCGGCGGCGTCCGGCTCGTCACGGTCTGGCGGGCGGCGTTGTCCGATGCGCGAGTTGCCGGGAAATCGGGTGGTACGGGCGGCCCTGCACCGGGTACCGAACGCGCCAAGTCCGGATGATGCGGCCGCTCCCGGGCCGCTGAGCGACCGGTGAGGCGCCGGGCGCCGGGCAACTGCCCCGCGGATCCGACGTGTTTTTGCCCACCCCCGGTGCCGCGTCGGCGGATCTGACGGTGATGATGGGGCCCACCTTCGCCCGTCACCCGCACTCTCGGGCGGCCGCGCCCGCGCGCCGGCCGTCCACCGCCCCAGGGAGAGCCCCTCTTGGCAGCCGACCATCCCGCCGACCGCCGGACCCGGCCCGCCCTCGCCATCGTCGGCGCGGGGCCGCGCGGGACGAGCGTTCTGGAGCGGATCTGTGCCTCGGCCGCCGAACTGGCCCCGGGCGCCCGTCTCACCGTCCATGTCATCGATCCCGCGCCGCCCGGCGCCGGCCAGGTGTGGCGTACCGCCCAGCCGCCCGAGCTGCTGATGAACACCGTGGCGTCGCAGGTCACGCTGTTCACCGACGACAGTGTCGAGTGCGCAGGACCGATACGTAGCGGACCGAGCTTGTACGCGTGGGAAGGGTGCGAGGTCGGCCCGGACGACTATCCGGGGCGTGCGCTGTACGGCCGCTATCTGGAGTGGGTCTTCCGCCACACGGTCCGTACCGCTCCCGAGGAGGTGACGGTCGTGGCGCACCGGGCGTGTGCCGTGCGACTGGCCGAGGGGCCCGACGGCTCGCAGTCGCTGACCCTCGACGACGGCCGGACGCTGGACGGCCTGGGGGCGGTGGTCCTCGCACAGGGGCATCTGCCGGCCGTTGCGGACCCGGAGCAACGACGCCTGGCCGACTACGCCGCCGGGCACGGCCTGCGCTATCTGCCGCCCGCCAACCCCGCCGACCTCTCCGCCGCCCTGGAGGCGCTGGCGCCGGGCCGCCCGGTGCTGCTGCGGGGTCTCGGCCTCAACTTCTTCGACCACATGGCGCTGCTGACGACGGCCCGCGGCGGCCGCTTCGTCCGCGGTGACGACGGGTCGCTGAGCTATCGGCCGTCCGGGCGCGAACCCCGGCTGTTCGCGGGCTCCCGGCGCGGCATCCCGTACCACGCGCGCGGCGACAACGCGAAGGGCGCGCACGGCCGTCATCTGCCGCTGCTGCTCACACCGGACGTGATAGCGGCCTTCCGCAAGCGCGCGGACTCCGGCGATCTGCCCGACTTCCTGACCGAGGTCTGGCCCCTGGTGGCCAAGGAGGTGGAGGCGGTCTACTACGAGGCGCTGCTGGTGCGGCGCGGTGCGGACGGTGCGGCGCGCCACCGCTTCCGGGAGCGTTTCCTGGGCAGCGCGCACCGCGGCACCGACGAGGCCGCGGCCCTGGACGCCTCCGGGATCGCGCCGGCCGACCGCTGGGACTGGGACCGGGTCGCCCGGCCGCACGTGGAGCGGTCGTTCGCCGGCCGCCCGGCCTTCCGCGCGTGGCTGCTGGAGCATCTGCGCGAGGACGTCGCACACGCCCGGCAGGACAATGTCTCCGGGCCGCTCAAGGCGGCCCTCGACGTGCTGCGCGATCTGCGCAACGAGCTGCGGCAGATCGTCGACCACGGCGGGCTGGCCGGCGTTTCCCGCCGCGACCACCTGGACCGCTGGTACACCCCGCTCAACGCCTTCTTGTCCATCGGTCCGCCGCGGCGCCGGATCGAGGAGATGACCGCGCTGATCGAGGCGGGGGTGCTGGAGGTGGTCGGTCCCCGGATGACGGTCCGGCTCGGCACCGCCGACGGCAACGGGCCCGGTTTCACGGCGCACTCACCGGACGTTCCGGGGTCGGAGGTGACGGCGACGGCACTGATCGAGGCGCGGCTGCCGGAACCGGACCTCCGGCGCACCGCGGACGCGCTGCTGGCCCGGCTGCTGGCCGACGGCGGGTGCCGGCCGCACAGCGCGGACGGCTACGAGACGGGCGGGATCGATGTGTCGGCGAGCCCGTACCACTTGGTCGAGGCCGACGGCGGGCTCCATCCGCGGCGGTTCGCGGTCGGGGTGCCGACGGAGGGCGTGCACTGGGTGACGGCAGCGGGGGCGCGCCCCGGGGTGGGGTCGGTCACCCTGGCCGATACGGACGCGGTGGCGCGGGCGGCGCTACGGGCCACGGTGACGGGTGCGGGCTCGGGTGGAAGTGCCGGTGGAAGTGCGGGCGCGGGCGCGGTTCCGGACGCCGGCCCGGCCACTTCGAGCCAAAGGTCCTTTTTGGCCAGAGGTTGAACTTGCAAGTATTGATTAGGTTCCCCTAACCTTCGCCTCCAACGGTTACCTCGTCCCCAGAAGCCGTAGGAGTCCCCACATGTCCGCACCTCTGACGTCCTTCGCCCAGAGATCGGCCCCGCACGCGCTCGCGCTCTTCCGCGTCGTCGTCGGACTGCTCTTCGCCTCCCACGGAGCGTCCTCGCTCTTCGGCGTCCTCGGCGGCGCCATGGGCCAGGGCGGCACCGTCCCCACCGGCGCCTGGCCGGGCTGGTACGCCGCGGTGATCCAGCTGGCCGGCGGCATCCTCGTGATGCTCGGCCTGGGCACCCGCCCCGCGGCGTTCATCAGCTCCGGCTCGATGGCGTACGCGTACTTCTCCGCCCACCAGGGCTCGGCGCTGTGGCCGATACAGAACGGCGGCGAGGCGTCCGCGATGTTCTGCTGGGCCTTCCTGCTCATCTTCTTCATCGGCCCCGGCTCGTGGGCCCTCGACCGGGTCTTCTTCGGCGAGCCCGAGCAGACGCAGGCTCCCACCGCTCACCAGGAGCCTTCCGCCGCCTGACGCACCACCCCCGGCGGGCCCGGCACTCCCCGGCCCGCCCCCGCACGGCCCTCACGGCAGCGCCGCCGTACGGGCCGTGCGGCGTCCGCGGGGAATCCCGACGCGATACCGGCTCCCCCGCATTGGCCCCGCATTCCTCGCATTCCCTCGCATTCCGCCCCCGGCCTCCCGCCCGCAAAGGCCAGGCGTACGCTGTATGGCTGTAGGGCCGCCCCTGCCGCACCGAGCGACGTCGCGGCGGGGTTCCGTACCGGGAGTAGGACGTTGCTGGAGAGCCTGGGGTCCCTTCGCGGCACCCCCTGGGTGTATGTGATCGTCAGTCTCTCGATCGTTCTCGACGTGTTCGTCCCGATCCTGCCCAGCGGGGTCCTGGTGATCACCGCGGCCACCACTGCCGCCGGCGCCGGCACCGCGGCGGACGCGGTCGGCGGCGTCGCCTCCGTCCACACCGGCGCCCACCTGGCCGAGATGTTCTCCCTGATGCTGTGCGCGGCCACCGCCTCGGTGCTCGGCGACATGGTCGCCTACCGGCTCGCCTGGCGCGGCGGCGACCGCTTCGACCGCGCCATCGGCCGCTCCCGTCGTCTGACGGCGGCGCAGGAACGGCTCGGCGCGGCGCTGACGCGAGGCGGCGGCGGCATCGTCGTACTCGCCCGCTTCGCACCTGCCGGGCGCTCCGTGGTCAGCCTGGGCGCCGGCGTCGCGCACCGCACGGTCCGCGAGTTCCTCCCGTGGTCGGCGCTGGCGGGTCTTGCCTGGGCCGCCTACAGCGTGAGCCTCGGCTACTTCGGCGGGCACTGGCTCGGCACCTCCTGGGTGGGTACCGCCCTCTCCGTCGTCGCCCTCTTCGCCGCAGGGTCGGCCGCCGCCTTCCTGATGCGCCGCCCGGACCGCAGCACGGCGCACTGACGGCCGGGGAACGGAGCCCGCCCGACCGTCCGGATGCGAGACCGCCGTGCGGAACGGCCCCGGACCGCCGCCCCGCACGGCGGGGCGGAAACCCTTGGCCGGTTGTCGGAGCCCGGTGCGACGATGAAGCACATGAGCGGCACCCACGAAAGCAACGGCCCGCCCGCCACCGGCGACAGCACCCCCCGAGTCCCGGTCCCCTCTGCCTGGCGCCCCCGCCCCGAAACCGCCGAGGACGTGCCGGCCGTCCGCCGGATCAACCTCGCCGCCTTCGAGACGGCCGGCGAGGCGGACCTCGTCGATGCCCTGCGCCGTGACCCCGCGGCCTGGCTGCCGGGCCTGTCCTACGTCGCCGAGGCACCGGACGGCACACCCGCCGCCCATGCCCTGCTGACGCGCTGTCATGTCGGCACGGTCCCGGCCGTTGCGCTCGCCCCGTGCGCGGTAGTCCCCGGGTATCAGAAGTGCGGTGCCGGCAGTGCGGTGATCCGGGGGCTCCTGGAGGCCGCGCGGGCCGCCGGCGAGCGGACCGCGATCGTGCTCGGGCATCCGCCGTACTACCCACGCTTCGGCTTCGCGCCGGCCGCCGACCGGTTCGGCATCCTGCCCCCGCAGCCCTGGCCGGACGAGGCCTTCATGGCGCTGTCCCTGGACGGTTCCCAGCCCCCGCGCGGCACGGTGCGCTACGCCGCGGCGTTCGGCATCGCCTGACGCCGGCTCCGCCCTGCCGGGCTTCCGGCCCTCCAGGCCCCCGGCGCCGCGCTGCGCGGGTCCGGCCTGCGCCGACCTGACCTGGCCTGGTCCGGCCCGCGCTGCCGACGGTACGGGCCGGGGACGATCCCGATCCGGAGTAAAGTCAACCGTCACACCACCCCGCCCACCGCCTCCTGCGAGCGCCTCACCGCGCCCCCGGCGCCGGACCGGCGCCGCGCCGCGGCACCCTTGGGACGGGCCCGAACCAACACGCGAGGCACATTTCGGTGAACCAACCGCCGGTCGTCGAATGGACCGAGGCCGACGAGCCCCGTTCCGCCCGTTGGCGTTCCGAGAACGGCGCCCCGCCACCCCGCCGCATCGTCATCGCGGACGACCGGACGAAGGCCGATGACGCCTACAAACTCGCCTGCGAGGGCACCGCGCTGCTGTGGCGCGGCGACTTCCACAACGCCCGCCAGTTGCTGACGGCGCTGGCCCGCCGCATCGACCGCCGCCCCCGCAAGGCGCCGCCCGCCGATGTCACCCAGGCGTTCCATGTGCACCGCGCCGCCCAGAATCACCGCGCCCGCATCCTGGGCATGCTGCTGGTTCCGCTCGATGCGACTCTCGCCGTCCCGCTGCACCGCGCCCCCGATGTCCGCGAGGCCTGCGCCAGGGTGTACGGCCCCGGCGAGCCCGCCGCCACGGAAGCCGCCGACGGCACCGAGGGCCCGGACCCGACCGCCTCCCTCGTCTCGCTGCGCGAACTCCTCGCGCTCATCGGCGCCAACGAATGGCGCAAGAAGGGCGTCGAGATCCCGGCGCTCGGCGGCGACCGTATCCATCCGCATTACGGCGTCTTCTCCCCGGCCCGCGGCGAGTATGTCGACCTGGTGGCCGAGGCGCCGCTGCCCCACGACGAGCTGGCGTTCGACATCGGCACCGGCACCGGCGTACTGGCCTCGGTGCTCGCCCGGCGCGGTGTGCGCAGGGTCGTGGCCACCGACCAGGATCCGCGTGCGCTGGCCTGTGCCCGCGAGAACACCGAACGCCTGGGCGTCGCCGGTCAGGTGGAGGTGGTCGAGGCCGACCTGTTCCCGGCCGGCCGTGCCCCGCTGATCGTCTGCAACCCTCCGTGGGTGCCCGCGAAACCGACCTCCCCCGTGGAGCACGCGGTGTACGACCCGGGCAACCGGATGCTGCACGGCTTCCTGAGCGGCCTCGCGGACCATCTGACCCCGGACGGCGAGGGCTGGCTGATCCTCTCCGACCTGGCCGAACACCTCGGCCTGCGCCCGCACGCCGAACTCCTCGGCGCCTTCGCCGAGGCCGGCCTCACGGTCCTGGGCCGGCTCGACATCACCCCGCGCCATCCACGCGCCCGCGACGCCTCCGACCCGCTCCATGTGGCCCGCGCGGCTGAGGTCACCTCCCTGTGGCGGCTGGGCCTCGTGAACCGGGGTGCGTCCGGCCCCCGGTAGGGCATGCTCCGCCCGGCCGGCCCCGAGGACCATCCCCCTGAGGGCGCGCTCCTCGGGGCCGCCCCTCCCGTGTCGCCGAGCCACTGAGCATCCCGGGCTGTCACCGGCCCGGCCACCGGCGGGGGCGCGTCCGGCCGGCGCCCCGCCCCTCAGGCACGATGGACGCACCATGGATTCCCGGCACCTCCTCTCCCGCGCCCGCCGGCTCGCCGCCTCCGCGACTCCCGGCCGGCGCCGGCTGCTCGGCATCACCGGCCCGCCCGGCGCCGGCAAGTCCACCCTCGCCGCCCACCTCGTGGCGGAGCTGGCCGGGCAGGCGGCGCTCGTACCGATGGACGGCTTCCATCTCGCCGAGGCGGAGTTGCGCCGGCTGGGCCGTACGGACCGCAAGGGCGCGCCGGACACCTTCGACCCGGCCGGCTATGCGGCACTGCTGGCGCGCCTGCGCTCCCCGGAGCCGGACACCGCCGTCTACGCCCCGGCCTTCGACCGCCGTATCGAGGAGCCGGTCGCCGGCAGCATTCCCGTGGCACCCCACATTCCGCTCATCGTCACCGAGGGCAACTACCTCCTCCTCGAATCCGCCCCGTGGCCGCGGGTCCGGGCGCTGCTCGACGAGGTCTGGTACGTGGAGCTGGACACCCCGGAGCGGATCCGGCGGCTGGTCGACCGGCATGAGCGCTTCGGACGTCCGCGCGCCGACGCCGAGCGGTTCGTGCACACCTCGGACGAGGCCAACGCCCGTGTCGTGGCGGCCACTCGCGACCGGGCCGACCTCGTCATCACCTTCGCACCCGAAGAGGCCCCGCCTCCACCGAGCGCATAACCCCGCGCCCCCGCCGCTGTCGGCCGGCGAGCAGCCCGGCCGCCGACAGCGCGCCCCATCCCACGGACACCGCGACCGCCTTCAGCTTGCGGTCGCGGCCCGGCAGCGTCGCGCCGAGCAGTACGGCGTCCCCGAAGTCCGCCGCCATCCGCACATACGCGGCGGTGCGCAGCGCCTGGCCTTCCGGAGCCAGCGCCAGCGCCAGCCCGCTCACCGCATCCCGCCAGGCCAGCGGACGCAGCGAGGTCCGGGTCGCCGGCTCGGTCCGCCCCTCGGCGTCGACCAGCCCCGAGGGCCGCGCCAGCAGATCGGGCACCACCCCCACCGCCACCCCGTACACGGCCGTGGCCACCCCGACCGCACGCAACAGACCGACCTTCATGGGCCGTCCACCTTTCTCGTCCACCGGCCGCGCAGGCCCCGTCATGCCCGCCGCCTCATCAACTCCTTTCCGCGGCAACCCTCTTCCCAAACGACATCAGCGATGTCATCATGACATCATGAGTGTCACTGAGGGGGAGGTCGAGAAGGATGCCGAGGGGGATGCCGTGAGTGTCGTCGCGAGCGATGCGGGGCGGGCCGGCGGCGGGGATCCGACGCCCGCCGAAGACCTGCTGTACGGCGTCATCCGACGCCTGTGGCCACTGCACCGCACGGTCGTCCGCGCGGTGGAACACGAGCTGGCGGGCACGGGCATGACGGCCGGCGAACACGCCCTGCTGGACGTGCTGCGCAGCGAAGGCCCGCAGACCGTCCCGCAGTTGGCGCGCGCCATGGGGCTCGACCGGCAGCCGGTGCAGCGCTGGGTGAATCACGCCGCTGAACTGGGCCTGGTCGTGACGGCCCCGAACCCCGCACACCGCCGCTCCTCCCTGATCCGGCTCACCACCGAAGGCACGGCGGCGATAGGCGGCATCCAGGCGTTCGAGGCGTCGGAGCTGCGGCAGCGACTGGCCGATCTGCCCGCCGGGGACGTTCGTACCGCACTCCATGTACTGGACCGGCTCGGCGAGGAATTCCGGCACCTGGCGAACGGCCCACGCAAGGCGCCGGAGGAAAGCGACAGTCACGGCAGTCGCGGCAATAGCGACGACAATGGCATCACGCCCGCTTCACCGCATCAGGCACACAAAGGACGGCCCGCAAGATGACCCGAGGAATCACCGCCTGGTCCGAGATCGACAACGGCATCGTGCCGATCGACGACGGCGAGCTGTTCTATGAGACGGCCGGCTCGGGCCCCGCGGTGGTGCTGCTCCACGGCGGCATGCTCGACCAGCACATGTGGGACGAGCAGTTCGCCTGGCTGGTGAACTCCGGCCTGCGCGCGATCCGTTACGACTTCCGCGGCCACGGCCTCTCCTCCACCGTGACCGGGGACTACGCCAACCACGACGACCTGTGCGCCCTGCTCGACGCGCTCGATGTCCCCGGCGCCGTCCTCGTCGGCCTCTCCCACGGTGCGCGGGTCGCGCTCGACACCGCCATAGCCCACCCGGACCGGGTGACGGCCCTCGCGCTCGCCTCCCCCGGGATCAGCGGCCGCGCCTTCTCCGACCCCTTCATCCTGGAGCACATCAAGGCGCAGGTGGCGGCGATCGGCGCCCCCGACGGTGCGGAACGCTATGTCGAGCACTTCCTGCGGATGTGGGTGGACGGACCGCATCGCGAACCGTCCGCGGTGCACCCGGGATTCCGTGAGCGGATGCGTGCCTCCGCCGAGGCCAATGTGGAGGTGCATGCCGATGGAGTGGGCGCCGGTATGCCCCTCGAGGTCGGCGCCGCCGACCGCCTCGGCGAGATCCGGGTGCCGACGGTCGTGTTCGACGGTGACCTCGACAGCAGCGACATCTCCGCCAACGCCCATGCGATAGCGCTGACCGTCCCCGGCGCCCGAAGAGTCCGGATACCGGGCGCGGCCCACATGGTCAATCTGGAGAACACCGCGCTCTTCGACCACGAACTCCATGCCTTCCTCTCGGCCCTGGAGTACTGACGCCCCGCGACCACCACTCCCCTTCCGCCCACGGCCCGGCCCGGCCCCGCGAACCTCGCACCTCCCGGGCGGCAGTTAGAGTGACCGGGCCGTGGTGTTCGGGAAGACCGGTGACGGACCTTGTGGTCCCAGTCCGGAGCGGCCCTCGCCACTGTGATCGGGGAGTCTTCACCCCTTCCACCGGCGCACGGCGCGCCTGTGGCGCCACTGACCGCAGCCCGCGGCCGGGAAGGCGGGGGGGCGGACGCATACACCCTCCCCCAAGCTCTCAAGGAGCAGGGTGGTACCCGCAAGCCAGGAGACCGGCCACGGCATCTCACGAACTGATCCACGAGGTGCTGGAGCGTGACCGCCGGATGGCCCTGTCCACCGATACCCGCAACACCCCTGCCTCCGCCGCTTTCCGCTGGCGCCGGCAGGACACCGTCCGCACCGCGGGCCTGATGGCCGTCATAGCCGGTCTGCACGTCGTCGCCTTCGGCGTGCTCTTCCTGCTCGTGGTCCCCCATCACTACGCCGTGGGCAGCCAGGTCTTCGGTGTGGGACTCGGCATCACCGCCTACACCCTCGGCATGCGGCACGCCTTCGATGCCGACCACATCGCCGCGATCGACAACACCACCCGCAAGCTGATGGCCGACGGAAAGCGGCCGGTGTCGGTCGGCTTCTGGTTCGCCCTCGGCCACTCCAGTGTCGTCGTCGCGATGGCGGCCCTGGTGGCGGGCGGCGCCCAGCTCGCGGGCACTCTGCTCAACGACGAATCCCGTACGCACCAGATCCTGGGCACCATCGGCACCACGATCTCGGGGACGTTCCTCTACCTCATCGCCGCCCTGAACCTCATCGCGCTGGCCGGGGTCTGGCGGGTCTTCCGCGGTATGCGCAACGGCCACTACGACGAGGCCGAGCTGGAACAGCGCCTCGACGCACGCGGCTTCATGAACCGCTTCCTGGGGCGCTTCACCCGCTCGATCTCCCGTCCGGGCCAGATGTTCCCGCTCGGTTTCCTCTTCGGGCTCGGCTTCGACACCGCGACCGAGGTGACCCTGATGGTGATGGCGGGCAGCGGCGCCGCGGCCGGCCTGCCCTGGTACGCCGTGCTGTGTCTGCCGCTGCTCTTCGCCGCCGGGATGAGCCTGTTCGACACCCTCGACGGCACCTTCATGAACTTCGCCTACCAGTGGGCGTTCTCCAACCCGGTGCGCAAGGTCTACTACAACCTCACCATCACCGGACTGTCGATCGCCGTCGCCTTCTTCATCGGCACGATCGAGCTGGTGACCGTGCTGCACGACAAGCTCGCCCTCAACGACCCGCTCACCGGCTGGATTTCCGGCCTCGACCTCGACAATGTCGGCTTCCTCATCGTCGGCCTGTTCGTGGTGGTGTGGGCCGCGGCGCTGGCGTACTGGCGACTGGCCGGCGTCGAGAAGCGCTGGGCGGAGCGAACGGAGCCGACGACACAGGCGGAGCCGGCGGAACAGGCCGCACCGGGCTCCTGAGGCGCTAGGGGGAGACGCCCCCTAGCCCCGGCAGCCCCGTACGCAGCCGCCGCCCGTACCGCCGCCGGGGCGCGGCTGTCCGCTCACGTGGCCGAACCGGCCGCCGCCCCCGTCATCAGATCCGGCCCCCAGCGCTCCAGCGCAGCCGCCAGGTCGAGGGGCAGCAGCCGGTCCGGCTGGTCCGGGCCCGGCCAGTCCTCCCGCGGGACCCGCCACATCACCTCGAACTCGTTGCCGTCCGGGTCCTTGGCGTACAGCGACTTGGCGACGAGGTGATCACTCGACCCCACCAGTGCGCCCCGCTCGACGAGCCGCGCATGTGCCGCGACGAGTTCGCCGAGCGTGCCGATCTCCCAGGCCAGGTGGTAGAGCCCGACCCGCCCGGCCTCGGGCCCCGGTGCGTCCGGACCCACTGCGAACAGCGCCAGGTCATGATCGTTGAGCGAGCCGGGAGCGCGGAGGAACGCGGCCCGTCCCGGAACCTCGATCCCCACCGTGAGCCCGAGGGCGTCGGTGTAGAAGGCGACCGACCGCGCCACATCGCGGACGTAGAGCACCGCGTGGTTGAGACGTCGTACGGACATGGAGCCTGCTCTCCGTTTCTGCCGCAGCGGTACGGCCAGGGGCCGCTGCGCCCTCCCCACTCTGCTCTACCCCGCCCGCCCCGTCCCTGCCCGGAATCCCCGGGCCGGTTCCCGGAGGGTTTCCGGCCCGAGGACCGAGGTCCGGGGGATGGTTCACTTCCGGACCAGCAGCACCACGCCTGCCAGCACCACGCCCAGCACCAGCGCGGCCACGCCGTAGCGCGCCCGATGGGCGCGCAGGCCCGGCAGGACGCGGTCGATGGCGTAGCGGCCGGGCCCGGTCAGCGCCAGTGCCGCCGCACCGGCGGTCAGCAGCAGCTCGTACTCCACGCCCTTGGGCGCGAAGAAGCCCCCGCCCCACTTCACGGCGAGAGCATTGATCATCGTGCCGACGACCGCTGCCGCGGCGAGCGGCGTGAGCAGCCCGGCCACCAGCCCGAGCCCGCCGAGCGTCTCGCTCAGCCCGGCGACGACGGCCATCGTCCTGCCCGACGGATAGCCGCTCATCGTGAAGAACTGCGCGGTCCCGTCCAGACCCGGACCTCCGAACCAGCCGAACAGCTTCTGGGCACCGTGGACCGCCATGGTCAGGCCGAGCGCGATCCGCAGCAGGAACAGCCCGGTGTCGTAGCCGTGCGGCGAGGGGGCGTGGCGCGCAGGGGTGCCGAGGCGGGCGGACTGGAGAGTGCCGAGGGGGGATGTCATGGGGAGCGCTCTTTCGCATGTCGGGGACGGGTCCGCGAGGCGCCGCGGATAATTACTTGAAACTTCAAGTCACGTCCCGACCCTACACAGCGACCCCACGACGAACAACAGCGCGTAATACCGGTCCCGGGAGCACATCGCCCCGTCCGCCCCGCCCCGCCGTGCTCCCCGCCGTGCTCCCCGCCCGCCCGGCCCGGCACCGGTCAGGGTGCGGCGGGCGGGACCGCTGCGGCTGCCGACCGCGGCCCGAGGAACGCGGCGATCGCCCGGTCGAAGTCGGACCGTGCCACCGCCGGCCGCGGATTGGCGGCGGCCGCCTCCCGCTGCGGCGCCAGCGCCGCGGCCACCGCCAGCTTGGCGGCCCGGATCGCCGCGGGTGGCTGCTCGGCGATGGAGGCGGCGAGTCCGGAGGTGCGGGCGGCGAGGTGCTCCTCGGGCACGCTGTCGTCCGCGAGCCCGAGGCCCACCGCGGTACGGGCGTCGACCAGTCGGCCGGTGTAGAGCAACTCCCGCGCCACGGCAGGTCCGGCCAGCGCGACCATGCGTGCCGCGAAGGCCGGACTGGCGAGGATGCCGAGCCGGGCGATCGGCATCCCGATGCGTGCACTGTCCGCCATCAACCGCAGATCGCAGGCGAGAGCGAGTTGGCAGCCCGCGCCCGCGGCGACACCGCGGATCTCGGCGATCACCGGAACGGGGCAGTCCTCGATCGCGCTGAACGCCGCTTCCATATGGGCGAAGGACTCCTCGACGTATCCGGAATCCGCATCCACCCAGTCGGTCATGTTCGAGCCGGCGCAGAACGTGTCGCCGTGCCCACGGATCACCAGCACCCGCAGCGACGGGCCCTCTCCCAGCTCTCCGACCTGGCGGGCCAGTTGCGCCCAGGCCCGGCCGGGAAGGGCGTTGCGCCGGCTGCCGTCACCGATACGGATCTCGGCGACGGCGCCGGACCAGGACGTGGCGATGGCGGGTTCGGGAGCGGGGCGGGAGGTCACTTCGCGGCCTTTCGCGCGCGGAGAGCGGCCAACTGCCGTGGGCCGACGCCGAGGCCGGTCAGGACCTGCGCGGTGTGCTCCCCGTGCCGGGGCGGCGGGGTGCGCACGGCCGCCGGATTGCCCGCCAGCTTGATGGGGGAGGCGACGGTGCGCAGGGTGCCGGCGTCGGCGTGCTCGACTTCGGTGACCATCTCGCGCGCGATGACCTGCGGGTGCCGCAGCGCCTGGTCGACGGTGTTGATCGGTCCGACCGGCACCTGCGCCTCGGTGAGAAGCACGGCCCACTCCTGGGCACCGCGTGCGCTCAGCGCCCGTTCGATGAGCGGGAGCAGTTCCTCGCGACGGCGGACCCGGTCGGGGTTGGTCGCGAACCGTGGATCGTCGGCCAGCGCGGCGAGCCCGATCGCGGTGGCGAAGCGGCGCCACAGGCCGTCATTGCCGGCGGCGACCATGAGGTGGCCGTCTGCGGTGGGGAACGCCTGGTAGGGCACGATCGTCGGATGCGCCGAGCCGTAGCGCTGCGGGACGTTGCCGGAGGCGAAGTACCCGCCGGCGACATAGCTCAGCCAGGCCACCTGCCCGTCCAGCAGCGAGACATCGACCCACTCGCCGCTGCCGGTGTGCTCGCGGTTGCGCAGCGCCGCGAGGATGCCGATGGCGGCCCACATCCCGGCGGCGAGGTCGGCCGGGGACACCCCGAACCGCACGGGCGGGCCCGCGGGTTCCCCGGTCACGCTCATCACGCCGCTGACCGACTGCGCGATCGCGTCGTAGCCCGGCTCGCTCCGGTACGGACCGGTCTGCCCGTAACCGCTGATGGACGCGTACACGACAGCGGGGTTGCGGACGCGGACGTCCTCGTAGCCCAGGCCGAGGCGGGCCGCTGTGCCGGGCCGGAAGTTCTCCACGACCACATCGGCGGTACCGGCCAGCTCCTGTATCAGGCGCAGGCAGTCGGGGTCCTTGAGGTCGACGGCGATGCCACGCTTGTTGCGGTTGACGCTGTGGAAGTACGCCGCGTCCTCGCCCTGGAAGGGGGGACCCCAGGCGCGGGTGTCGTCGCCGGAGACGGTGTCCTCGACCTTGATCACATCGGCGCCCAGATCGGCCAGCATCATGCTGCAGAACGGCCCGGACAGGATGCGGGAGAGATCGAGGATCTTCAGACCGGTCAGTACGCCGTCGTGGACGAGCCAGGGCGGGGGGTGTGGTGTGGTGCGCATTGCGGTGTCACGCCTCTGTTCCTGTGGTGTCGCCGGGGGTCCGGAAGGTCAGTCGCCCAGTTCGAGCAGCAGCTCCATGCAGATGGCGGTGGCGTCGAGGAAGTAGTCGACGCGCAGGTTCTCGTTGGGCGCGTGGTTGGCCTGGTCGGCGTTGGCCAGCGGCAGACCGATGCTCGGCACGCCGAGGATCCCGGTGAAGATCCAGTCGGGAAGGGTGCCGCCGTACGCGGGGATCAGCAGGGGATCGCGCCCGGTGACCCGGGAGATGGCACGCGCCACCCTGGGCGTGTACGGATTGTCGATCGGGGTCCGGGAGGCCGGTACGCCACCGGCCTTGGTGACCGTCACCTCGGGGGCGTGGGTTCGCAGGTGTGCGGCCACGCGCTCGAAGACGGCCTGCGGATCCTGGCCCGCCGTCAGCCGGATGTCGACGCCCGCCTCGGCGGTGTCGGGGATGATGGTCCGGTTCACGTCACCCGTGGTGATCCCGTTGATCGTCAGCGTGGGGCGGTCGGCCAGCCGCTCATAGAAGGACAGCCCGTTGAAGGCGGGGTCCATCTCGGTCAGCCCGATGTCCCCGAGGACCTGCGGCAGATCGAGCGGAAGCGCGGTGAACGCGGCACGGTCGGTGTCGGACAGCGGTTCACGCCCGTCCTCGAACCCCTCGACGAGGACCCGGCCGCCGGCGTCCTTCAGACAGGCCAGCGCCTGGACCAGCTGCCATGCCGGATTGGGCGCGACATTGCCGAAGTTGCCGGAGTGCAGGGGGCGGCCGGCGCCGGTCGCCCGGAGCCGGAGACGGAGCATGCCGCGCACCCCGTGCGAGACGCACCATTCACCGGACTCGTGCACCGAACGGTCGCTCCAGACGACGAGATCGCAGTCGAACCGCTCGGGGTGCGCGCGCAGGAGGCCCGCCAGAGAGGGGCTGCCGATCTCCTCCTCCCCGTCGAGCACCACCGTGACCGAGCAGGGCAGCGCGCCGACATGCTCGTCGAACAGGCGCAGCGCCTGAAGGTGCGCGTAATGCTGCCCCTTGTTGTCACCGGTGCCGCGCCCCCAGATCCGCCCGTCGCGTACGACCGGGGCGAAGGGGTCGGAATCCCACAACTCGCGTGGGCCGGTCGGCTGGACGTCGTAGTGGCCGTAGATCAGCACATGCGGTGCTCCGGCCGGCCCGGCGCGGTGGCCGACGACCAGCGGCCGGCCGTCGCCGACGAGCACGGTCGGTGTCAGCCCGGCCCGCTTGACCTCTTCGAGCGCGCGGTCGGTCGCGGCGGGAAACCCTTCGCCGGTCGCGCTCACACTGGGCTGGCTGACGTAGTCCATCAGTCCGGCGATCAGCTCGTCCTGGCACGCGTCCACAAGGGAACGCGGAGTGCCGGGGAGTTGGGCGCGGACCGGGGAAGCGTCCGTCATGGGGGCCTCTTCCTTCGTGGGATCGTCGGGCGTGGGGCGCCCTCGGGGTCGGGGCCGTCACGGGTGGGTTCGTCGGGGACCGGGTGCGGGTCCGCGCGCTTCGCCCGTCACGGGGCGCGGGGGCCGGCTGCCTCGTCGGGCACGGGTGCCGGCTGCCTCGTCGGATACGGGGGCCGCGGCACCCGGCTGTTGCATCAGCGCAGGGCGAGGAAGCGCCGGCTCGCCAGCAGGGAGGCGATGCTCAGGGCGCCGGCCACCATGATGTAGAAGCTCGGCGAGAGGTGGCTGCCGGTCGCGCCGATCATCCAGGTGATGATCACGGGAGCGAAGCCGCCGAAGGACATCACACCGATGTTGTAGCTCAGGGACAGACCGGTGCTGCGGGTCGCGGTCGGGAAGGCCTCGGACATCAACGCGGGCAGCGCACCGAAGTAGCAGGCCTTCAACACGCCGAGGATGAACATCACCACGCCCATGACCAGCAGCGACGGGCTCCCCGACAGCAGCAGGAACAGGGGGTAGATGCTGAGCACCATCGCGATCCCGGCAAGGAGCATGATCTTGACCCGGCCGACCCGGTCCGAGAGGTGACCGATCAGGGGCGTCACGGTCGTCAGCGCCACACCGGACACCGCCGCCCCGATGAAGCCGGCGGAGGGCGGCAGACCGAGGACCTCGTGTGCGTAGGTCGGCATATAGACGATCACGTAGGTCACGGCGGTGGACATCACCAGGGCGCCGACCATGAGGAGCACCCGCAGCTTCTGATCCCGGAGCACTTGCCGGACCGGCGTCGTCGCGACTTCTCCCGCCTCGGCGGCATCGACGAATTCAGGAGTCTCCGGTACCTGGCGGCGAATCACATACCCCACCGGGCCGATGAGCAGGCCGATCAGGAAGGGAATACGCCAGCCCCAGGAATCCAACTGCGATCCGGACAGCGTCAGGCTCAGTACGGTGCCGAAGGTCGCGGCCAGCAAGGTCGCCAGGCCCTGCGAGGCAAACTGCCAGCTCGCCATGAAACCGCGCCGCTCCGGCGCCTGTTCGGCCAGGAACGCGGTTGCACTGCCGAATTCGCCGCCCGCCGAGAATCCCTGCAGCAGGCGGGCCACCAGAATGAGGACCGGTGCGGCCATGCCGATGGATTCGTAGGTGGGCATCACGGCGATCAGCAAGGTGCCGATCATCATGAGCCGAATCGTCAGCAGCAGCGAGGCCTTGCGTCCGGTGCGGTCCGCATAAGTCCCCAGGACGAGTGCGCCCAATGGCCTGACCAGATACGACACCCCGAACGTGCCGAAGGCGAGCATCAGGGAAACGGCCGGGTCGCCGGCCGGGAAGAACGCTTTGGAGATCGACACCGCGAAGAATCCGTACGAGGTCAGGTCGTACCATTCGAGCGTGTTTCCGGCTGTTGCCGCGAGTACGGCACGCCTCGCCCGATTCTTGCCCCGGGGCTTTTCGGCAATCATCTGACCTGTCTCTCTAGCGGTCGTCATGAGTGTTACTCCCTCGAATCGAGCAGGGCGAACTGTCGCGCAGGGTGGTACCGCCGATGGGTGAGTCCGAAGCGGAGGACGGGGACTCGTGAACTCGCTGAGCGATGACGCTAGAGCCACCGGGGTGTTCACACAATCGCAACTTCTAGAACACCTGATTGCCCAGACGGCAACGCGGCGGGGAACGCTCTCACGCCGCCGGGAGATCCGCCCATCGCGTGATCCAGCCGCGGTGGGCACGGATGCCGTGCCGGACGGACAGGGCGGTGACGATGCCGCTCCCCCGCCCGTGCTCCTCCGGCTGCCCACCGTCGGCCGGTCGCCGGGCACCCGCCGCGGGGCCCGCATCGGTGACCTCGATACGCAGCGCACGGGGCCCGTCGGCACCCGTCCGCGACAGTTGCAGGACAGCCGGGGGAAGGGCATGACTGACCGCATTGGTGACCAGTTCCGAGATCACCAAAACCGCGTCCTCAATGGTGGCGGGAGGCAGATTCCAGCCGGTCAGGACCGTCTGCGCACGCCGGCGCACAAAGCCGACAGCCTCCGGGATATGCGGCAGCGGACAGAGAAATTCCGCGTCCCGGTACGGCATCGCGGGCGTGCCGGTGAATCCGCTGGGGGCTGTCGCATTCATCGTTTTCCCCTGACTCGACTGCCTGCGGGGAAGATGCACACCTGGGTGGCTGTGGGGGCCCTGGGCCGACCGCTGATCGACGAAGCCGCCGTAAGGAGAGGAGGGGCGTCCGTTCGCCGTGTGGTCCGCCCGGCCGGTGAGCCCGCAGGGCATAGGACGACGGTAGGCACCGCCCGACCATTCGCACAATCGCAATTTACAGAACAAACCATTGCCCGAAATGCAATAGCTCCATAAGCTGGCGCCATGCTGAACAGTCCGGCTCTTGAGTACTTCCTCGAGGTGGTCCGCACCGGCTCGGTCAACGAGGCGTCCAGGCGGCTGCTGGTCGCCGGCTCGGCCATCAGCCGGCAGATCGGCAAACTCGAGCAGGAAATCGGCGTCCCGCTCTTCGAGCGCCGACCACGCGGAATGGTGCCCAGTGAGGCCGGTGCCCTCCTTGCCGCCTATGCGCGCCGCGCCGCACTGGAAACCGATCAGGTGCTCGCGGATATCCGCGGTCGCGGCCGGCTGGGAAGTGTCGTCCGTGTGGCGAGTTCACAGGGCGCCGCACAGGAATTCCTCCCGCACGCCATGGCCGACTTCCGCAAGGAAAATCCCGGCACCACTTTCCAACTGCCCGTGGTGAACCCCTCGTTGGCCACCCAAATGGTCCAGGACGGGTCGGTCGACCTGGCCGTCACCTTCAGCCTCGCCCCCGCACCCGACGTCCGTGTCGTGCACGCCCAGCGGGCCCCGATCCAGGCCATGGTCAGATCAGATCACCCACTGGCCCAGCGCGACGAAATCCACCTCCGCGACCTCCTCCCCTACCCGGTCGCACTCACCGAAGTAGGCACCACGAACCGGCGCCTCTTCGACCTCTGCTGCTCCATCGAGGGAATCACCTTCGAACCCCTGCTGGTCAGCTCGAGTTCCAGCGCCCTGTCGACCTTCGTCAAAGAGACGAACGCCGTCTCCCTGATCGGCCACATCAGCGTGCATGAACGCCTGCGCATCGAAGGCCTGAAAGCCATCACCCTCCTCAACCCGGAAATGCACCTGCGCACCATCCAGATCCAAGCCATGGCGGGCCGCCAACTCCCGGCGGTGGTCAGCGCATTCGCCGACCTCCTGGTCCGGCAACTCGCGGAAATCGAGGTGTAGGGGGGTGCGCCTCCGGTGCCTCAGGCTCCGGACGGGATGTGCCAGAGCGGGGCCCGATATTGCTCCGGACGGGTGCTGAGCAGGAGGGACCTGAGGTCCTGGCGCTGGTTGCCGCTGAGGCCGAACGCCTCGGTGAGCCGGCGGAACGTGGTGTGTGTGATGCCGCGGCCCCGGGCCTCGGCCTCGAATTCGTCGAGCCGGCGGCCCACGGCTTCCGGATCGAGCTGCCGGGCGGGCCGGCTGCCGAACCGGCCGGCCTTTTCGCGCTCGTAGTCGATTTCGGAGAAGCCGCAGATCTCGCGGCTCCGCTGCTCGACCTCGTGCAGGTTCTCCGTTGCGAGGATGGCACCGGCGAGCTGATTGCGGTCGAGGGCCGCGTCGAGGTCGGCCTCGTACACGGTGGGGCCCTCGTCGGTGAGCGGGATCGGGAGCCCGGCGTCTCTCACCTCGCACACACCGCGGGCGCCCCGTGCCGTGGCGGCCAGCATGGCCGTGGCCTCGGAAGGGTGCCACTCCAGTACCGGGCCGACCGGCTGGACGTGCTCGGCGGTGAAGGTCAGGGCCACGGGGCCCAGGCGGTCGCGCAGGGCGTCGGGGGCGAGCTCACCGTCCAGGCCGGGGCCGGCGACCAGGAGCCGAACCGGAAAGTTGAGTTCGCAGCACGCAGCGAGAGTGAGTGCGTCGGCAAGAGGGCTGCGGAGGGTGGACTCGTCGCCGTGCGCGAGGATGTCGCCGCCCACGTCCAGGAGGTCCACGGTGTCCGGTTCCAGGTGCTGGACGAGCTCTTCGAGCTGGCGAATGATGCCCTCGGCACCATGGTGCGGGTCGATGAGCGCGAAGGTCTGCGGGAGCTCCGCGGCCAGCCGGGGAAGGGTGGAGCCCGCGGGAGCGATCGGGGCGGCGTCGGCGGGAACGGCCCGCACGCTTCGGGTGAGGGGGCGAAGGCCGGTGAAGTTGGCCGGGCCCCGGGGACCCGGAACGGGGTCGACCAAGAGGCGGTCCCATGCGTAGGTGAGCACCACCGCCGGAGTCTCGCCCCCGTAGAGGGCCGCATCCAGCATCGCAGCGGCGACGGCGTCACCGCCTCCTCCTGCTGCCACGATCAAGCGCGCCACGTGCGTCAGCGTACGGGCTGCCGTACTGGCCACTCACTCTATAGTGGCTAGTGGCCATAGCCACTTACGTCAGGGGGGGAATGGAACGGATGCCGAAGATCGAGGAGACCCGGCCCAAGTACCTGCAGATCGCACACCACCTCCGCGATCAGATCCTGCGGGGCGACTTGCGGCCCGGCGGCGAAGTGCCGTCGGAGCGCCAACTGGCAGCGGACTGGGCGGTGTCGCGACCGACCGCCGCGCGTTCGCTGGAGACCTTGAGGCACCAGGGGCTGGTCGAGAAGCGGCAGGGGTCGGGCACCTATGTGCGGGGCCCGGCGGCCCATCGCCGCGCCCATGACCTGCACGGCCGCCCCAAGCAGCCCGCGAGGATCTCCCCGCCGGGCGAGCACGCGGTGATGACGTCGGCAGGCCGCTCGGCAGCCCCGGATCACGTGACGAAAGCGCTGAACCTGCCGGCCGGCGCCCACGCGGTACACCGCCAATGGGTCACCAGGAACGGTTGCGGGCCGATCGCCCTCTCCACCTCCTGGTTCGCTCCTGACGTGGGCGACCGTGCGCCGAAGCTCCTGGGTCCCGACGGCATCCCGGACGGGCCGCTGAGGTACGTCGAGCACATGACGGGACGTCAGGGAACCTACGCCGAGGACCGGATGTGCGCTCGCCCCGCCACCGAGAACGAGGCCTCCGGCCTGGAGCTGGAGCCGGGCTCGGCAGTGCTGATCGTGCACCACCTCGTCTACGACCTCCAGGATCATCCTCTGGAGTTCGTGGAGGCGACCTATCCGCCCCACCGCTGGGCATTCGAGCAGGGGTATCCGCTCGGGTAGCGAGCGGTGATCGTCGACGAGCGGCCGCGTGAGGGATACGCGAGGGACATGCAAGGGGCACGTGAGGGGGGTGAGCGTCGAGTGGCCGAGGCTGCTGTCCGGTGAGTGGCTATAGCCACTTCAGGGGCACTTTGAGAACCACTGCGAGAAAAGGGCCGGCGAGTGGCGCGACCGGCCACCTCGGCCGCATTCCGCCGCGCCGATAAATGATCAAGGCCCAGGGATCCGAGTTCCTGCCGGATGACCTGGGCCTTTGTCATTAGCGTGGTGAGTGGGCACAGCAGGATTTGAACCTGCGACATCTGCTTTGTAAGTTCGGCCGGAGGTGGTCAAGCACCCTGACGGGACCGGCCACAGCTGCCGTCCAGGGTTCTCCGCGGCTGCCATTGTGCGCCGACGTTGATGTCGGCAGTGGATGTCAGCTCACGGGTTCGGCACCCGCTCGTCGGCTGCCCTGCGCGGCCGCGTCAGAGCCGCCGCGGCGCGCCTGTCGTCTGCATGCTTCTGCTCTATCGAGGCTCGAAGCTCCGCAGGGGTCGGCCATGGCGCATGCCGGTGGATCATGCGGTGGCAGTTGGCGCAGATGAGAGCGAGATCGCTGAGCTTTGTCCGCCCCTCTCCCGCTACGTGGAGTGGAAGGACGTGATGGCACTCGATGTACCCGGCGCCGCGGTCCCCGTAGATCTTCTCGAAGTCGAAGCCGCACGCCTCACAGGCGAGCTGTACGCCACGCCGAAGAACAGAAGCGATCTTCTTCTTGCGCAGGCTCTTGTTCCGTTCACGCGCCCTGTGTCGGCGCATGAGCAGTCGACCCTCGGGCGCACTGAAGTCGTCGCCGAACTCCTCGCCCTCAGTCGGCGCGAACGACAGTAGTTCGCCGGTCGCGATGCCCTGACGGATGAGCCGGGCGGCCTCGGTCATCTCTTCCGGTCGGGCAAGAAACTCGTGCAGCACCGCGACATCCAGCGCGCCGCCGTTGGTGGGCTTCCCTTGGTACTCCGGGTGCCGAGTGGCAATGTCGAACGTCTTGCGAGCAACGCCGTTGGAGTTGCGAAACTTCTCGTTGCGGTCCGCTTCTGCATGGATGGGCAGCAGTTGGAGCAGGGCAGACAGCTCCACCACCCGGTCGTCCTGGGCGTCCAACCCCTTCCAGCCGTTCTCCATCACGAGGTGGCAGGCAAGGATGATCTCGTCGCGAGCCCAGTCCGGGTTCTTCACGGCCTTGACCTGGAAGCCCACTCGCTTGAGCCACGCCGCGGCATGATCCTTGCCCCCGCTGAAGTCGTCCGGCGTCAGGGCACGTCCCTGATCCCACCTGTGGGCCACCCCGGCAACGGCCTTGGAGTCGTACTCCTGGCCCTCGTGAACCAGGACATAGGACCGCGCCTCCCCGAAGCCATACTTCGACAGGAAGGCTTCACGCCCGAACTCGTCATGCTCCGCCAGCACCTTGAGCACGGACTCTCGCGTGATTGCTCCTCTTCGCATAGGAGGATCGTAGGGCCGAGCACTGACAGCTCCCCTCGGCTTTCAGCAGAACCCCGGCCCCGGCCGCCAGTGAGTGTTGTCGGTCGCTGCCGACCCTCCTGTCACGGCCTCAGGGCGGTCCAGCATGCCTGCTGCGACTCGCTGGGCCCATGGGGACGATCGCGTCCACACGCGAGCCCCTGGCAACCTTCTGCCGCGATGCGCCGACAGCATCTAGGAAGAAGGGAGCAACATCAGTAACCTCTCCATTACTGGCAGTGGAGGGCGGATTGCAAGGGAAGACTGGAGCTAGCACCGAGGAGAGGTAAGCAGGTGACTGTTCGCGTGCGAGTGAAGCCTGCCCTACTGATGTGGGCGGTAGAGCGTGCCGGCTGGTCCGAAGCCACGGCTGCGCAGCGCGCTCCCCTCCTCGACGACCGGATCAACGACAGCGTACGCCCCGCGCTGAAACAGCTTGAGAATTTTGCTCACGCCATGCACACCCCCCACGTTCGTAATACTGAGAAACGCCCAAGCCCGCCTGGACCTGAAACTTTCCACAGCAGCCTAAACGCTTGAGGGATAGAGACCGGCTGCCAGGCCGATGATACGCCACACTCACACTCAGAAAGAGAGCTAAACCATGGAAGCGAAAGAGATTCAAGTTCAAGACGCAAGCTTGGATGAAACCGAGGTATTCGATCCAGAAGAAGATGAAGATGAGGTGGTTCTTGGCCCTCCCTCGGCGGAAGAGTCGCTAAGGTACTTCGGAGTTGATTTCGACGTAGAGGGCCTGGTGCGTAGATTTGAACGCAAGGAGCTCATCGTTCCGAGGTTTGACCCGGAAGAACCAGAAAATAAGGGAACTGGATACGCAGGCTTCCAGCGCGATTTCGTCTGGAAGAAGCGCCAGATGGATAGGTTCATCGAATCAATCCTACTCGGATACCCGGTTCCAGGGATATTTCTAGTCGAACTGAAAAGTCGCCAATACCTCGTGCTCGATGGCCAGCAGCGACTGACCACCCTGAAGGCGTTCTACAAAGGAGAGGTCGAAAAGGCTGGGGGTGGCACGCGCGAGTTCACGCTTGAATATGCAGCTGAACCCTTTAAGGGAAGAAGTTACAATTCACTAGAAGCGGCAGATCAGCGAGTTCTTAACAATGCACTAATCCAGGCAACCGTGACGCTGCCTGTCGGAGACTCGGGCAAGCTCGCGATCTACACCCTGTTCGAGCGAATCAATAGTGGTGGAACCCAGCTGAAAGATCAGCAAATTAGGGTCGCCATCTTCCCAGGTGCTGCCACGCAGCTTGTTCGCAACTTGAATCGAGATCCGAGCTGGCGGCAACTTTTCGGGCCCAGGCATCGCGATCTGCGGGACCAAGAGCTAATCCTTCGGTACCTGTCACTTAAAAAAGTAGCTGAAGAGATGCAATCCGGCGGGATCGAGGGGTCCGCAAAATACACCCCACCTATGGCAAGCTTTATGTCCGGCTTCCTGGCAGCCCATGAAGAAATGCCAGAGGAAGACCAGGAGCGCGAGCAGTCCGAGTTCGGATCAGCGTGCAAGCTGCTGATTGCGGCTGAGGGCAAAGACGCCCTGAAGCGCAACAGGGTTATCAACGCCGCGCGCGCAGATTCGATCCTGACTGGTCTGACTCTGGCGATTCGAGCCAACCCCGGTATCAGCGCGGGAACAGTAAGCTCGGCGCTTCGGAAGCTTGAGCATGATGAAGATTATCTGGAGAGCACTCAGAAAAGTACATCTCACAGGACGAGTGTACGGAAACGGCTAGATTCCACCCTGCGCGCATTCTCGGAGTGATGAATGGCAAATAATAAGCCAGTCGCGCGGGTCGAAATTCACAGAATGAAGTCCTCACTTGATTCTGCTTACGACCGCTACAAAACGTCAATTCTGGACGTGCCGCTCTCAGTGCAGCAGGATCTCCACCTCTATATGTGCGTGCGGCTTTCTGGGTACCTAGAACAGTTGCTGCATCAGGCTATCTGTGCTTACGTAGCAGGATCCGCAAGTGGCGCAGCTAAAGAATTCACGCTTTCGTGGTTCAGAAATGCACCGAACCTGAATCCAGGCGCGCTAGAGAAGCTGATAGCGAGATTTGGAGATAAGTGGACGGGCGAGCTGGATGAACTGCTTGAAAAGGGTAACAATCGCAGCTCTCTTGGAAATCTGATCAAGATCAGGAACGACACTGCTCATGGGAAAAGCTACGCAGGGAGTCTCGCCAATATCAGCTCTTACAAGGAGCTAGTTGATGATCTCCACGAGTGGGTAGTGGAGCGCATGGTGGCGTAGCCGGGATGCTGCATCGATCAGTGTTGGCGCTCTCCGGCACCCCACACCCGAACCCAGCACTCACGCCAGCTCCCATCCCGTCCGCCTTCGACCCACACACCGTGGAGCGGTCGTGGTTCAGGGCGTCAAGGTGGAGCGCGCCACTGTACGAACGACCTTGACGCCCTGGGCCGCGACTGCTCGGCTCTGCCTGGGTCGAAGGTGGTCGGGATGGGAGCCCACAACGCTCACCACTAATCCGCCGGCACCCGCGAACGGCGCCCCTCCCATCCCGGAGTCTGAGCGCCCCCGCCGGAGGCATGTCCTTGGCCCGCGGATCGGTCTCGACTCATGCCCTTCGGCCTATCCACTGCGGGCGCGCGTCGGCGGCGGCAGCGCCGAGCGGGCCGAAGGCAGGAGCGCGGGCGCAGCCAGAGCCGGGAAGCGCGCCCGGCGGAGCGGAGCGCAGCCGGGTGCCTTGATGAGGTAGAGAAACCTGTAACAGCTCTCCCCCAAGGTGCTTTGCTCGATCCAGTGGGCATGCACTGCCGCATGCTCGTCAGCGCTGATGGAGGCCCTGCCGTGATTGAGCGATCTGCGGACTTAGCCCAGAACCGCCCCGGGGATGCCGTGTTGAAGAAGCTCGTCGAGCTAGAACCCAACACCGCAAGGCGGCTCTTCGCTCGCTGGTCACGAAATCGGGATGTGAGGAACTGGGCGAGCGGACTCGTCGGGGAGCGCTTCACGGGACGGCGGTTGGCCAGGTTAGGCAACCAATGGAAAGTGCTGCACGCCGTGCAGTGGCCGAGTGGCTCGGACATCGACCATCTTGCGGTGGGGCCGGCAGGTGTCTTCGCGATCAACTCCAAACGCCATAAGGGCAAGGAGGTTTGGTACGGCGATAGAGCCCTCACGGTCAACCGGGCTCCCACGCGGCACATCGCAATCAGTCAGCATGAAGCGCAGCGGATAGCACGGGTGCTGTCCCGTCCTTGCGGGTTCTCGGTGACGGTACGGCCAGTGATCGCCGTGGTGCACGCTACGAAGCTGACTGTCAAGAATGCAGCCCCGCCCGTCCTCGTGATCGAAGCGGTAGACCTCTCACGCCGCCTGGCGGGCATGTCGCCCGCGCTCTCTGCCGACCAGGTAGCGCGCATCTACGAAGTCGCTCGTGATGCGAGAACGTGGGCAAGCGAATAGCCGCCCTCATGCGTCGAAGGCGTACTCCAGCACGTAGGAAGCCGAGTCGAGTGTCATCTCATTCACTTCGACAGCATTACCGCCATCGGCGAAGGCAGTCCGGCACACAAGGATGACGGGAGTACCCATCGTGAGCTGGAGTTTGTCGGCCTCTTCCTGCGAAGGCATCCGAGAACGGATCTCTTCACGGAAGTGCACAGGCTTGTGTCCCAGCTCGCCGAGCCGGGCGTAGGTGCCACCTGGGCCCGTGTCCTTCTGGGTGATAGCTGAGCCCGCCACGAGATCCGCCGGCAGGTAGCTGGTGGCAAGCAAAACCGGCTTGCCATCCAAGACAAATCGTCGGCTACGCACGCACACCGCGTCGCCAACCTGAAGGCCCAGGACGTGGGCAATCCGCTCCACCGCGGCCTGCTCGGTGACCGCCACCTGGTCTACTTCGAGCGTCCGGTCACCGATGTCTGCGGCCCAGATGGAGCGCCCGTTGCCCCACTGCTCCTGAGACAGGCGCTTGATGCCCTGACGTCGCAACGGCCGGAAGTCCCGGACGAAGACTCCGGCACCCTTCCGCGCCTCGGCCAGTCCTTCACTCTGCAGTACGCCGATGGCCTGCCGAGCTGTCATGCGGGCCACCTCGTACGTGGCCATGAGGTCGTTCTCGCCCGGCAACCGGTCCCCAGGCCTGTACTCGCCTGCCTCGATCGCTGACTTCAGCGCGTCCGCAATGCGCTGGTATTTCGGCTGGCGGCTTTTGCCCTGGTTGGCCATGAATTCCACCCTCCTTCCGCTTCTCTAGACAGCTTAGTTGCAAGTGGAGTCACCGTCCCGGCCGGGTGCCCCGCCTGCCGGGCATGCACGCACCCGAAACGAAGGCGTTGACATCTCTAGAGATCTCTAGTTCTCTAGAGATGTAGCCGCAAGTGGCGGCCCGAACTCAAGGAGAGCTCCATGCCTTCGTTCAAGATCGACACTTCGACCGCTGTCGTGTTCGTCGCGACCGCGCCGACTCCGAAGCTCGTGAACAAGCAGACGGGCGAGATCGCGGTGGACCGTGAGACCGGCGCCAAGATGATGACGGTGGGCCTGCTCATCTCCGATGAGGGAGAGGGGAACCTGTACCAGGTAGCGATTCCCGAGACGGGTGTCCCGGAGAATCTGAACCCGGGTACTCCGATCTCGGTGGTGGGGCTGAAGGCTCGGGACTGGGAGAACGAGTTCAACGGCCAGAAGCGCCACGGCATTTCGTTCCGCGCCGTCGCCATCACGCCCGGGGTCTGATCATGTCGGACCTGACCACGGTGCTCGAAGCGACCGGCGCCTTAGCAGGCGCAGGCGCCTCGGCTACGCGAAGGTTCGCGCCCCGCGCGTGTACTGGTCGCTGGTGGGTCTGCCGATCACGTGGGGCCGGTTCACGGTGACGTACGGGGCCACGATGGACGTGTGCGGGCTGACGGTGCGGCCGTCCGGTCTGCGGGCGTTCGTGGTCCGCAATGTCGCCCGCCGGGAAGTCCAGCCCGTCCCGCCCAAGGTCCGCCGCGTCCGGGGCACTTCGACCGGGCTACGGGTCTCGCTCCGGCTCCCGGCCGGCCTCGAACCGACGGATGTGGCAGCGGCCTCCGAGCGGCTACGGCACGCCTGGGGCGTCCACTCGATCAACGTGGTGGAGAGCAAGCCGGGTGTGGTGGAGCTGCGAATGACCGGCTATGACGTGCTCAAGCGGGTGCGGATGCCGCGCCGCTTCAAAGCGCAGTCGATGGTGGTGCCGGTGGCCCTGCGCGATGACGGGACCGCGTTCGTGCGCGACTACCGCAAGGTGCCGCACGCGCTGACGCTGGGCGCGAACCAGTCGGGCAAGTCGATGTACCAGCGCAACCTGATCGCCGGTCTGGCCAAGCTGCCGGTGGGACTGGTCGGTATCGACTGCAAGCGCGGGGTGGAACAACGCCCCTACGCACCCCGGCTCTCGGCTCTGGCGACCACGCCGGAGATGGCCTCCGAGCTGCTGAATGTGCTGGTTGCGGAGATGGAATCGCGCTTCGATCTGCTCAGTGCTCATGGGGTCTCCGACCTGTGGGACCTGCCGGAGAAGGTGCGGCCGGTGCCGCTGGTGGTCCTCGTTGACGAGGTGGCGGAGTTGTTCTTGACCGCCGCGAAGAAAGACGAGGAACGCCGGGACCGGATGGTCATGCAGATGGTTCGCCTGGGGCAGATGGCCCGTGCAATCGGGATCTACCTGGAGATCTGCGGGCAGCGCTTCGGCTCCGAACTCGGCAAGGGCGCCACGATGCTCCGCGCCCAGCTCACCGGCCGTGTCATCCACCGGGTCAACGACAAGCAGACCGCAGAGATGGGCCTCGGTGACGTGGCACCGGAGGCGGTGTTCGCCGTCACCACGATTGCGCCCGACCGACCCGGCGTCGCGGTGGCCGGTGACGCCTCCGGCGGCTGGTCGCGCATCCGCACCCCGGAAACTTCGCCCGCTGAGGCGGCGGCCGTCTGCCGCGAGTACGCCCACCTCGCTCCGGACCTGCCCGCTTTGACCCCGTTCCGGCCGGCTGTTCTCGCCGAGCCGACGACTGACGATGTGCCGTCGCTGATCAAGCCCCGGCCCGTTACCGACTAACACCCCCGCACCACACGGCCGGCGTGACCGTCTCGCGCCAAGTCCCTAGCACCGCCATGCCCAAAACGGGCCTCGACGAAGGAGAACAGCAATGGCACGTGACCGCCGCAGCAACAGCGACTCTGCCCAGGACCGCCGACTGACCGGCCAACTCCAGAACTCCGCGCAGGCCTACTGCCAGCGCGACGACGCCGACTCCGACTTCGGCTCGGCCGTGCTGAACGGCTGCGTCACCACCAGCCCGAAGGACTACCCGCCCACCGGCCACGGCTACCCCGGCGACGAGAGCTGACCGCCATGGCGACCAAGAAGCCCGCGACCCGCAAGGCCACCAAGCCGGTGCGGTGCCCGGACTGCAAGGACGCAGGCCAGACCTCCGAAACCTTCCAGGTCGGTGCCCGCAAGAAGCACGACAGCCAGCACAAGCAGGAGGCGCTGTGCCTGACCTGCTGGGGCTCCGGCGAAGCCCCCGCCTGAACCGCCGCGTGCCGGGCGTCGGACGTAAGAGCCCCGCCCGGCCCGGCCCAACCTGGAAGGAGGAACCGCGATGCGCCCCAAGCTCCGCCTCGACGCCGTGCTCATTCAGGCCGTGATCGCCGGTGCCCTGTCCTTCGCCCACCTGCACGACATCGCCGAAGCGGCCGGCCAGCACGGTTGGAAGGCCTGGGCCTACCCCATCAGCGTCGATTTGCTCTTCGTCGCTGCCTGGCGCCGACTGCGAACGCTGCGGGCCAACGACCGTGCGGCCCGCGCCGCCTGGACCTGGTTTGTCATCGCCCTGGCCGCGTCCCTCGGCGCGAACATCGCCACCGCCGGACTCCTCGACCTGGGCGCTGTACCGGCCTGGCTGCGCATCCTCGTCGCCGGATGGCCCGCCCTCGCCTTCCTCGGCGGCACACTCCTCGCCCACACCCCCACAGCCCCGCGGACGGAGACCGAGGAGAAAGCCGAACCCGCCCCCGCCGACCCGATCACGGTGGACCGCGCCCGGGAGGCGCCTTCGGCCGAGCTGGATCCTGCGCACGACGTGAAGCCTGACGCCGACGACGAACTCCACGAACTGCCTGCCGCTCCGGTACCGGCCCCCGCACCGGAGCCCACTGCCTTGCCACTGCCGACGTTTCCGCCGGCACTGCTCGATCACGCCCGCAAGGTCGCTGACACCTACCGCTCCACCACCGGCTCCGCGATCGACGCCGAAACCCTGCGCACCCGCCTCGGAGTCCCGGTGCCCCTCGCCAACGCCATCACAGCCCAACTCGCCTGAAAGAAGGACCACATGGCCCGGCCGAACCGCTTCTACGACGTGATCCGCATCGGCCTCGTCCAGGTCGGCAGCCACCACGACGGACGCGGACGCACCAAGCACACCGCCGCCTGCACCGCCCCCGGCTGCGGCTTCTCCGCCGACTACAACGACCGCTCCGCCGCCGAACTCGCCGCCCGCACCCACCGCTGCAACCCCTGACCGAAAGGACCCGAGATGTTCACACCGAAATACCCGGTCCCGGACACAGCCCCGGCCCCGACCACGAGCCCGGTCTCGCCGCTCGCGCCGACGGCCGACAACACTACACCGGCCACTCCTGCCGCCGCGTCTCCGCTGCCCATGCCGTCGGCCCGCCCCGCGGTACAGCTCACCCCGGGCGGCCTGCTCACCGTCGCTGTCGGCGGCACGGCCGTCGTCCTCGTGGTCGGCTCCGTGCTGGTCTCGATGCTCCTCGCGGTCGCCATCACCGGCGTCTCGGTCGCCGTGTGCGCCGTGGTCCTGCGGCTGCTTCTCAAGGACTTCAACAGCCACCGCTGAACGGCCCCGGGGCGGCCTCGGTCGCCAAACTTCCGCCGCCCCGGGCGCCTGCACCCCTTCCAGATCCATCGACCCGAAAGGGACTCTCATCATGCCCGACAACACCGCCCGCACGCGCCGCTGCTCCGACTGCGACGGCTTCCCCACAGTCGCGATCACCACCGGCCAGCGCACCCCCGAAGGCTCCCGCAAGACCACCTCCGTCACCTGCCGCGCGTGCAAGGGCACCGGCGTTCTGGCCGGCCGTCGCCTCGCCGCGTCGCTCGGGCGGTGACCGCCATGGCCGACCTGACATCAACCCCCGACACCCCCGGCCTCCACGTCTCCAAGTACTCCGTGTACGCCCCCGCGAACGGCTCCTACGCCTGCCGCTGTGGCGAAACCCAACAGGCCAAGGGCGACGAGGACGTGCGCGACCTGGTCACCGGCTGGACTGACCACCGTGCCGCATGCACCGGACGGAAGGGCCAGTGATGATGGCCAACACCCCGCGCAACGGCCTGCGTGTCCTGGACCTCTTCTGCTGCCAGGGCGGCGCCAGCATGGGCTACCACCAGGCCGGATTCGACGTCACCGGCATCGACGTCACACCCCAGCCCCGCTACCCCTTCACCTTCATCCAGGCTGACGCCCTGGACTATCTCGCCCAGCACGGCACGGAGTTCGACCTGATCCACGCCTCCATGCCCTGCCAGCGGTACACCCGCTGCCAGCAGATCCAGTCCCGTGCACACCCCGACCTGATCGCCCCGGTCCGCGAACTCCTCCACAAGACCGGACGCCCGTATGCGATCGAGAACGTCCCCGGCGCCCCGCTCCTCGACCCGGTGGAACTGTGCGGCGCCATGTTCGGCCTGCGCACCTACCGCCACCGGCTCTTCGAAACATCCTTCCCTCTCCCCCACCGTCACCACCCCCGGCACCTCGCACCCAACGCCAAGATGGGCCGCCCAGTACATGACGGCGAGTTCATGCACATCGTCGGCAACTTCTCCAACGTCCCCCTCGCCCGCGAAGTGATGGGCATGCCCTGGGCCACCCGCGACGGCCTGCGCGAAGCCATCCCCCCGGCCTACACCCACCACATCGCCAGGCACTTCCTCACCACCACCGACGTGGAGGTGGCCGCGTGACCGACCCCGCCACCCTGGCGGGCCTGGACCCGACCACCCTGGGCGACCTGCTCCGGGTGGCCGGGGACCCCGGCTTCGACCGCTGGCAAGACCAGATCCGCCGCACCGGCGGCTGCTCCGACCCCATCCACCTCACCGGCTCCACCAAGACCCTCGACCCGACCACCAGCACCGTCCTGCACACCTACTCCACCGACGCGGAACCCGGCGGTCGGCTCCCCATCGCCTGCGGCAACCGCCGCGCCTCCCGCTGCCCCTCCTGCGCCTGGACCTACGCCGGCGACACCTACCACCTCATCCGCGCCGGCCTCACCGGCGACGAAGCCAAAGGCACCCCCGAAACCGTCCGCGACCACCCCCGCGTCTTCGCCACCCTCACAGCCCCCTCCTTCGGCCCCGTCCACAACCGCCCCACCAACGGTCGCTGCCGCTGCGGCATCCATCACCCCGATGGCGCCCCCGAGTTGGGAACTGCTCTCAACCCCGACACCTACGACTACGCGGGCGCCGTGCTGTGGAACAACCACGCCGGTCACCTCTGGCGCTACGTCACGATCTACCTGCCGCGCGAGCTGGCCAAGCGGGCCGGGATCACCCAACGCGCCCTCAAAGAGCGGCTCCGCGTCTCCTACGGCAAGGTCGCCGAGTACCAAAAGCGCGGCGCCATCCACTTCCACGCCGTCATCCGCTTCGACGGACCCGACGGCCCCGACACCGAACCCCCGCCCTGGGCCACCCTCGACCTACTCACCGACGCCCTACGAGCCGCCGCCGCCCGCGCAGAAGTCCTCCTGTCTCCCACCGGGGACCAGCCCGCCCGGACCCTGCGCTGGGGCACCCAGCTCGACATCCAGCCCATCGGCGCCTTCGGCAACGGCGAAGACCTCACCGAACAGGCCGTCGCCTCCTACGTCGCCAAATACGCCACCAAGGCCGCCGAAGCCACCGGCACCGTCGACCGCCGCATCGGAGAACTCGCCGAACTCGACAAGCTCCCCGACCTGCCCGACCACACCCGACGCCTCATCCGCGCCTGCTGGGACCTCGACGAGCTCTACCCCGACCGACGTCTCTGGCAGTGGGCGCACATGCTCGGCTTCCGCGGCCACTTCTCCACCAAATCCCGCCGCTACTCCACCACCCTCGGCGCCCTCCGACACGTCCGCGCCGACTACCGCGCCACCCAACAACGCGCCGCCCTCGGCCTCCCCAACCCCGACGACAACCCGGAGGCCACCACGCTCACCCTCGCCCACTGGGCCTACGCCGGCCACGGCCACACCCCCGGCGAATCCTGGCTCGCCGCCAACATTGCCCGCGACATCCAAGCCAACCGCGACACCGCACGCCAAACACGCGCCGAACTCGAAGCCGAAGGAGACGACTGGGCATGACGACCGCCACCAGCCAGCTGCTTACCGTGCCTGAGGTCATGGCACGGCTCAAGTTCGGGCGCTCGAAGGTCTACGACCTGATCCGCTCAAAGCGCCTCACCTCGATCACTGAGGGTCGCTCTCGCCGTATCCCCGAAAACGCGGTGCAGGACTACATCCGTGACCGGATCGAGGAGGCCGCCTGATGACACCGCAGCGAAAGCGCAATCCCAACGGGGCCGGCACCATCACCAAGCGCAAGGACGGCCGCTACCAAGCCGCTGTCTACGTCCTCCAGCCCGACGGCACCCGCGCCCGCAAGTTCGCCTACGGCAAGACCTGGGCCGAGTGCGACACCAAGCGGCGCAACCTCCTCGCCAAGGTGGACAGTGGCGTACCCGTCCCCACCCGCTCGGCCAAGCTCGCCGAATGGCTGCCGTACTGGCTGGAGAACATCATCAGGCCGCGTCGCAAGCGCACGACGTACGCGAAGTATGAGATCCACGTGCGGCTCTACCTGGTGCCAATGCTCGGCACGAAGCGGCTCGAATCGCTCAGCGTCGGCGACGTACGGCGATTCCTGCGACAGGTGGAACAGAAGAAGTCGGCCGCCACCGCCAAGGAGTCTCACCGGGTACTGCGCACTGCGCTCATGGCGGCCTGCCGGGAAGAGCTGATCACCCGGAACGTCGCCACTCTCGTCGAGCCGCCGTCGCCGGAGTCTCGCGATCTCTCGCCCTGGTCGCTGGACGAGACGTTGGCGTTCCTCTCGGCCTCCCGTCGCGACCCGCTGTATGCAGCCTTCGTGCTCGCCATCGCGCTCGGCTTCCGCCGGGGTGAGATCGTCGGTCTCCGCTGGAAGGACGTGGATCTTGATAAGCGGGAGATCCGGTTGCGGAAACAGCGGCAGCGGGTTGGCGGCGAAGCGTATGACGATGCCCCCAAGGGCCGTCGACGTCGTCAGACTCTTCCGCTGCCGGCCATATGCCTCGCCCCGCTCCGGTGGCAGCGAATGAGGCAGGCAAGCATGCGGGAGCGTGCCGGGGAGAGCTGGGCGGAGACCGGATATGTATTCACGACTCGCACGGGTCGGCCGATCGAGCCGCGGAATCTGTACCGATCATTCACTCGCGTAGCGAAGAACGCGGACCTTCGTGTGATCCGCCTGCATGACGCCCGGCATGGCTGCGCCACGCTGCTCACCGCAGCCGGCGTCGCTCCCCGGGTGGTCATGGAGATCTTGGGACACAGTCAGATCGCCATCACGATGAACACGTACACGCACGTCGTGCAGGACACGCAGCGTGAGGCCGTGAGCCACATGGACCGGCTTCTGAAGCGCCGGCCCGCCTCCGGGTGACCACTGGCGTTGATGTCGAATCCAGATGTCAAAGACCCCCTACGATGATCAATAGGGGGTCTTTTGACTGGTGGGCACAGACGGATTTGAACCGCCGACATCTGCTTTGTAAGAGCAGCGCTCTACCGCTGAGCTATGCGCCCTGGCCGAGCCGACAGACTACCTTGCCTCCTGGGCTGCACTGCAAACCAGTGCTCGAAGTGCGAACTTACCGGCCGGTGTGTTCGTTTCCGGTGAGTGGGAGAATGACATTCGGTTCTGGGGCGATCCGATCGGGAGAGGGAAGTGACGGCGACAGACACGCAGCCGCATGAGCAGCGAGAACGCCGTCGCGGCCGTGGGGGCCCGCTCCGGGATGTGATGGGGCTCGTGTTGCTGCCGTTGCCCTTGTTGCTGGCGATGGTGCCGATGTCGTTCGCGGGCGGCGGGACCCGGCGCTGGTTCGGGCGCGGGGAGAGCCAGCGGGCCGATGCGCAGGCCGCGAAGGATGCCGCGGCGGCGGCGTTCTACGAGCTGGACACCGCACACCGTGACCTGCGGATCTCCATAGAGACGATCACCGCGGTCGACAGTTCGCCCTCCGCGCGGAAAGCGGCGGAGGACTACGAGGGCTTCGGCCGGCGGATCGACGAGGTGAGTCAGCGGTACATCACCGCGGTCGACTCCCACGACCTGGACCGTGACGATCTGGACGGCGCCGCGGTGGCGCGGGCGCGCACCGATCTGACCCGTGCCAAGGAGGAGCTGGATCGCGTCAAGGGCGAGCTCGAACGGTTCGCGCAGGGGCTCGGCCCCCTGTTGCAGACCGCCGAGACGCAGCTGGCGCGGCTGGCCCCGGCCGTGGAGCGGGCGCGGCAGGCTCTGCTGGCGGCGAGCAATGCGCTGGACACGGTCCGTGCGCAGGGGCTGCGGGCCGATGATCTCGCGACGCGGCTGGCGGCGCTCGGGCCCGAGCTGACCAAGCTCAATCAGGGTGCCGGGCAGCACGGCGTGCAGGAGACGATCCGGCGCGCCGACGATGTGCTGCGCAAGGCCGAGGGCGTACGGACCGAGGCCGAGCGGCTGCCGGGGAAGGCGGCGGAGCTCGACAAGCGGCTGGTGTCGCTGCGGACCCGGGCGCAGGCGATCACGACGCGTGCCGGGAAGGTCGACCCGGTCCTCAGCGAGCTGCGACGGCGGTACAGCGCGGCATGCTGGCAGGACCTTCAGCAGGTACCGGAACGGGCCACACAGTCCGTGCAGCAGGCCGAGGTCAAGCTGCGGGAGGCGCAGCAGGCGCGTGACGAGCAGCGCTGGGCGGACGCCACGAGCCTGCTGGCGACCGTACGGGCGCTGCTGGACGGCACCGACGAGGCGGTGTCGGCGGCCGGTGACCGGTTGCAGCGGCTGGATGCGGTGTCGTTCGACCGGCAGAAGGAGATCGAGCGGACGCGCTTCGCGATCCGGGACGCGCAGCGGCTGGCGATGGCCGGACGCAGCACCCCCGATCCGCGGCATGCCGGGCCCCTGGACGATGCGGTGGCGCGGCTGGACCGCGCCGTGGCGGATCTGGAGGGACGGCATCCGGACTGGTGGCATTTCCTGACGGAGACCGAGGCGGTACGGCAGACCGCGGCCCGGGTGGTGCAGGAGATCCGCGACGCCAGGGGCGGCGCCGGGGCCAACGGCTGAGGGCCCCGCGGTAGACCGCCCGCCTTGCTCGGTGTCCGGGCGCGATGGCGTGATGTCCCACGTGGACGGATCCTGGAGGGAAGCACGGCCCAGGCGGCACACCTGCGCAAAGGAGGCCGGAGATGGCTACAGGGGCTACTGGCCAGACCCTGCACGGGCCCTCGAACCCATTGCACCGGGTGAAAACGCACCACACACGGCTCGATGAGCATCTGCCCGTGGACCACCGGCTCAGCAAGGTCTACCGCATCGGTGCGGGGCTGATGGGCCTGGTCCTGGTCGCATTCGGCGTGCTCGGACTGACCCACCACATCGGGTTCTTCGACACCGGCGGCGACACCGTGGCCGGGCTGAACACCAACGGTGCCCTGAGCGTGCTCTCGATCGTCTTCGGAGCGATTCTCGTCGCGGGCATGGTGCTCGGCGGGAACTTCGCCTCGACCCTCAACATCGTGTTCGGCTGCCTCTTCCTTCTGAGCGGCTTTGTGAACCTGGCGCTGCTGGAGACCGACGCGAACTTCCTCGCCTTCCAGCTCCAGAACGTCCTCTTCAGCTTCGTGGTCGGGCTGATGCTGCTGGTCTTCGGGATGTATGGACGGGTCAGCGGCGGCCTTCCACACGACAATCCGTATTGGCGCGCCCGGCACCCGGAGGAGGCGCAGCGGTTCGACCGCGGGCAGCTGCGTCCCGTCTCCGGCATGACGGCCGCACGGCAGGCCGCTCGGGTCAGGATGCAGGGCGCCTCGCATGCCGGGCGCGGTTCGCTCGGCGCCGGCACCAGCGGGAGCAGATCCCGTACCGGATCCGGTGCCGGTACGGGCACCGCAACAGGCACCGGCACCGGCACCGGCGGCAAGAAGTCCTGAGCCGGGGCGAGGAGACGTCAGGGCGTACCGAGGTGGGAATGGGGTGCTCGGTACGCCCTGACGGCTGGTGCGGGGCGGTCGGTGGGCGGTCGATGGGTGACCGTCGGTGGACGGGTGACCGTCGGTGGACGGGCTCGGCGACTACCGCTGGATGCGGCCGGTTCGGCGGAGCGGCCGTCCACAGTGGTCGGGGTGGGCCGGGCCGGCCGAGGTGGTGGCCGGGCGGCACCGTGGCGCGGGCGGGACGCCGGTCAGCGAACGCGGGGAGCGGAGCAAGGAGCGGAGCAGGGAGCACATGATGAGCCGTTCGGGGCACGCCGACTCCTCCACGGGGCACGGGGGCCACAACGTGGCGGTCGAAGCGCTCGCCAGGCGGATCTTGAAGGGCACTTACCGCGAGGGGGACAGCCTCGTCATGCCGGAGGTGAGGGCGGAGCTGGACGTGACCCAGACCGTACTGCGTGAGGCGGTCAAGGTGCTGACCACCAAGGGCCTCCTCGATACGGACAAGAAGCGTGGCACGTTCGTCCGCCCCCGCGAGGACTGGAACCTCCTGGACTCGGACGTACTGCGCTGGAAGCTCGCGGCCGGGGTCTCGTCCGACTTCTTCGCCGATGTGCTCGAACTGCGCCGTTCCATCGAGCCCGCGGCGGCCGCGCTCGCCGCGGAGCGCCGTACGGACGACGATCTGGCGGCACTGGACGCCGCCCTCAGCGCGATGGCCGCGACCGACAACGATCCGGTGCTGCTCATCCGCGCCGATGCGTCCTTCCACACGGCGATGCTGCTCGCGTCGAACAATCGCTTCTACGCGCAGATGCGCCGGGTGATCGTGCCGGTACTCGTCCAGCGCGACCGGGCGGTGCTCACCGCGGACGGCGCGTTCGAGCATCCGCATGCGGTCCATGCCGCGGTCGTCGAGGCCGTGCGCAACCGGGACGTCGACGGGGCCTATATGGCGATGCTCGAACTGCTTGATCTGTCGGCGCAGGAGCATCCGTAGGGGCGGTGGGCGGCAGCCCGGCACCAGTTACCGCGATGCCCTCGGTGGGCAGAACACCGCGCACGGGCGGACGCAACGCGCCGCACGGGCCGGACACGGCAGGACGCATCTCGCGCGCCCTGCCGAACGCCGCACATCACACGCCGAACGCCGCACATCGCACGCCGAAAGGACGGACCGGTCCATGAAGATCAGCCGCATCGAGACGTTCCTCGCCCCGCCGCGCTGGATGTTCGTGCGGGTGGAGACCGATGAGGGCGTCGTCGGCTGGGGCGAGCCGGTGGTCGAGGGCCGGGCCGAGCCGGTCAGGGCGGCCGTGGAAGTGCTGTCCGAGTACCTCCTGGACCAGGATCCGGCGCGCATCGAGGACCACTGGCAGGTCATGACCAAGGGCGGCTTCTACCGCGGCGGGCCCGTCCTGTCGTCCGCCGTCGCCGGCTTGGACCAGGCCCTGTGGGACATCAAGGGGAAGCGGCACGGGGTCCCGGTCCATCAGCTGCTGGGCGGGCCGGTCCGCGAGAGTATCCGCGCTTATGCATGGGTCGGCGGCGATGAACCGCATGCCATCCGCGACGCGGTCACCGCGCAGCTCGAGGCGGGCTTCACCGCCGTCAAGATGAACGGCTGCGGGCGGATGACGCCCGTGGCGACCCGCGCCGAGGTACGGGAATGCCTGCTGCGCGCCGAGACCGCCCGCGAAGTCCTCGGCGACGAACGGGACTTCGGCCTCGATTTTCACGGCCGGGTCTCGCCCGCCAATGCCCGCAGGCTCCTCCCTCTGCTGGCCGACTGCGCCCCGCTGTTCGTCGAGGAGCCGGTCCTCTCCGATCACCTGCAGGCCCTCCCTGATCTGGTCAATGCCTCCAACATCCCGATCGCACTCGGTGAACGTCTCTTCACCCGGCGAGAGTTCCTGGCTCCTCTCCAGGCCGGCGTCGCGATCCTCCAGCCCGATATCTCGCATGCGGGCGGCATCTCCGAGCTGCGTCGGATCGCCGCGCTCGCGGAGGTGTACGGGGCGCAGCTCGCCCCGCACTGCCCGCTCGGCCCGGTCGCACTGGCCGCCAGCCTCCAAGTCGCCTTCACCACCCCGAACTTCCTCATCCAGGAGCAGTCCATCGGGATCCACTACAACCAGGGCGCCGAGCTGCTGGACTATGTGGCGGACCCGGAGCCGTTCCGCTTCCACGGCGGGTCACTCCTGCGGACCGACCGTCCCGGGCTCGGCGTGGAGGTCGACGAGGCAGCGGTGCGGGCGGCGGACGAGCGGGGCCACGCATGGCGGAACCCCGTGTGGCGCCATGAGGACGGGGCGTTCGCGGAATGGTGAGGTGTTCCCGTAGGGGAAGGCCGGCCCCCGTGCGGGAAGACCTGTCCCCGTAGGGGAAGACCTGTCCCCCGTCATGGGGAACCGGTGACTCCGGTAGCGGGTCACCCCGCCCCCCGGTGCCCGGCACCCGCGACCCGGTACCGGCGACGAACACGCAGGTCAACCCCAACGCTCCAGGCTTGTCCCATGCTGCACACTCCACCCGCCCGTCCCTCCGGCCCGGAATAATCGAAGGTGTCACCCGCGCGCCCGAACGACCCAGCCGCGCAGTACGCACGCGGCGGGGTGCAGGAGAAAGCAGGAAACGCCATGGACCTCAGCACAGCGCTCCGGACCGAGCGGCTGGTCGCCATCATCCGGGGCAAGGATGCGGAGGCGTCCTTCCGTACGGTCATGGCGCTTGCGGAAGCGGGCCTGCCACTGATCGAGATCTCGCTCAGCGGACACGACGCCCTCACCGTGATCCGACGGGCGCGCGCCGAGCTCGGCGACGCGGCCTGGCTCGGCGCCGGCACCGTCCTGACCGCGTCCGACGCCCGGTGCGCCGCCGAAGCGGGGGCGAATCTCATCGTCACGCCCGGTCTGGGGGCCGGTCTGGAGGAGTCCGTACGCCAGGGGCTGCCGACGCTCGCCGGAGTGATGACGCCGTCCGAGGTGATCGCGGCCGATGCGCTGGGTGTCTCGGCCCTGAAGCTGTTCCCGGCGTCGGTCGGCGGGCCCGCGTATCTGCGGGCGCTGCGCGCTCCCTTCCCCGAGCTGCCGTTCGTGCCGGTCGGTGGCGTGGACGCGGCCGCCGCACAGGCGTACTTCGCCGCCGGGGCGGTCGCGGTGGGAGTCGGCTCGCCGCTGATCGGGGACGCGGCGGACGGCGGCGATCTGGACGGGCTGCGCAAGCGCGCGGCGGAGTTCAGGGCGGTGTGCGCACGATGACGGGACAGCCGAATTCCGGCGGCGGGGAGGACGCGCAGCGAGGGGGCGCAGTTCCCCGGCCCGCGGCCACCTCGGGCCGTCCACGGGTGCCCCGGCAACCGGGGCGCCCGGACGTCCTCACCTTCGGCGAGACCATGGTCGCGCTCCGCGGCAGCGGACCGCTGAAGCTCGGCGGCACGATGCATGTCTCCATCGCCGGAGCGGAAAGCAATGTCGCGATCGGCCTGGCCCGGCTCGGGCACGACGTCCGATGGGCGGGCGCGGTCGGCGAGGACGAGGCCGGGGAACTGGTACTGCGTACGCTGCGCGCCGAGGGCATCGAGGTGTCCGGCGCCTCGACCGATCCCGGTGCCCCGACCGGGCTGCTCCTCTTCGAGCCGCGGCTGCCCGAGGTCACCCGGGTGCACTACTACCGTGCGGGATCGGCCGGCTCACGGCTCACGGCAGGCGTGGTCGAGCGCGCCTTCTCCGCCGCCCCGCCCCGCGTGCTGCACCTGACGGGCATCACCCCGGCCCTGAGCCCCACGGCCCACTCGGCGGCCCGGCACTCCCTCCAACTCGCCAAGGACCACGGCTCGTTGGTCTGCCTCGATGTCAATTTCCGCGCTCGGCTCTGGACCGCCGAGCAGGCCGCCGGGATCCTGCGCGAGTGGATTCCCTACGTGGATGTCTTGATCGCCTCCGATGACGAGCTGCCGCTCTGCCTGCCGGAAGGGGCAGGTGGGGAGGGGCCACCGGGTGAGGCAGGGGCGCCGGGTGAGGCCGGATCGGCAGGGGCGCCGGGCGGGGCAGGGTCGCCGGGCGGGCCCCAGGGAGTCGAGGGGGCACAGGGGGCCGAGGGCGTACAGGGGCCCGAGAGGGCGCAGGAAGCCGAGAGGACGCCCCAAGGAGCCACCCACGACACCGCCGCCACCCTTGCGTCGCAGGCCAAGCTCCTGCTGGATCTGGGGGTCGGCGAGGTCGTGGTCAAGCTCGGCGCGGACGGGGCGACGGCCTTCACCCACGGCGGATCCCTGCACCAGCCCGCCAAGGCGGTACGGGCCGTGGATGCCGTGGGTGCCGGCGACGCCTTCGTGGCGGGCTATCTGTCGGCCCTGCTGGACGACGAGGAGCCGGCCGGTTGCCTGGAGCGCGCCGTCACCACCGGAGCGTTCGCGGTCGCGTCCCGCGGCGACTGGGAAGGCGCGCCGACCCGTTCGGAGCTGGGCATGCTGGGCGCGCCGCCCGGCACCGTCGTCCGCTGAGGAGCGCCACGGCTAACCTGTGCCCATGCCCCGTTACGAATACCGGTGCCGCCCCTGCGGCTCCACCTTCGAGCTGAACCGGCCGATGGCCGAGTCCTCCGCCCCGGCCGTCTGCCCCCAGGGCCACGAGGACACCGTGAAGCTCCTCTCCACGGTCGCCGTCGGCGGCTCCGCAACCGCTCCTGCCCCGAAGGGCGGGGGCGGTGGCTGCTGCGGAGGCGGTTGCTGCGGCTGAGGCCGAGGCGCGTCCCGGGGCCCGGCCGTGACACGTCCCGGCGGAGCACTGCGGAGCGGGCCCCGCCATGTCCGGGGCAGGGCCGGGGCCGCGGTCTGAGGCCGTGCCCCGTTGCCATGCTCCTGAGGCCTCGGCTCGCTACCGCTTGCGCGCCAGCGTCACGCCGTCCGCCACCGTGAGGATCACCGCCTCCATACGGTCGTCCTCCACGACGTGGTCGTTGAACGCCCTGATCGCCAGGGCCGACCCGGTTGCCGCCGGGTCGGCAACCTCCCCGTGGTACAGCACGTTGTCCGCCACGATCAGGCCCCCCGGCCGCAGCCGGGGCACCAGCTCTTCCCAGTAGGCGATGTAGCCGCCCTTGTCCGCGTCGAGATAGGCGAGATCGATGTGGGGGCTGGCCGGCATCGCCCGCAGCGTCTCCAGCGCGGGCGCGATCCGCAGCTGAATACGGTCCCCGACACCGGCCTTCGCCCATGCCTCCCGGCCGTACGCCGTCCACTCCTCGGACACATCGCAGGCGATCAGCGTGCCGTCCGCGGGCAGCGCCTGAGCCATGGACAGCGCCGAGAACCCGGTGAAGGTCCCCACCTCGACGACATGCCGGGCCCCGATCAGCCGCACCAGGAACGCCAGCAGCGGCCCCTGCTCCTCCGCCGACTGCATCCCCGCCGCCTCGGGAAACTGTTGGCGGGTGATCTCCACGATGTCCCGCTGTACGGCGTCCAACGGTGGGTTGTGGGCGAGGATGTAGTCGTACATCTCCGCCGTGATCGGCGTGCTCTTGGACTCAGCCACGGGCTCTCCTCTTGATCAAGGATTGCGGTCTCGGCCGATCACCGGACGATGCAGCCGACCGCCTCGCGAGACTAACCCGAGCCCCACCTCCACCGGCCGCTATTCGCCCGCTCCGCCTGCGTGCCGACCCTCGCTCGTGGAGGTGCGTTCGAGGGTGGCCTTGGGGCGGCCGCGACGGCGGTGGCGGTCTCTGCGGCCGCCCGGGTCAGCCGGCGTGGCCCGGGGATGCGGCGCCGCGGAGGAAGGCCCGCACGATCTCCTCGCCCGCCGCGACACCCCGCTCGTCGAGCGCCGTGACATGAGGGGCGTGCCAGCCGGAGTCCGCCAGCTCGCCGTGGCCGGGCCGCCATCCGCGGTCCGCGGCCAGCAGCAGATCCGCGTCGAGAAGAGAGTCCCCGGCCGCGAGGATCTCGGACGCCCCGGTACGGCGCGCCACCTCCGCCACGGCCGCGCTCTTGGTCAACGGCCGCGGCACGGCATAGATCTTGCGGCCTTGCAGGGACACGGTCCAACCGCGTTCGTCCGCCCAGCCGGCGAGGTCCTTCACCCAGGTGTCGGGCAGCAGCGGCCGCTCCACGACCAGATAGGCGAAGAGGTCCTCGGCGATGCGCTCCTTGAGGAGCCAGGCCGGGTCGGCGGTGCGGACGAGGTGCGCGCGGATCTCGTCCAGAGGGGCGCACTGCGAGGCCAGCCGCGCGGCGACGGTGCGCTGCCAGTCCGGATCCGACTCGCCCCGTACGAGCAGATGGCCGCCGTTGGCGCAGATGGCGAACTCCGGTGCCGGTCCGGGGAGATGAATGCGGCCGTACTGCTCCCGGGTGCGGGTGGTGGCCGGCACGAAGGTGGTGCTGCCGGCCAGTTCGGCGAGCAGCCCGGCGGCCGTCTCCGTCATATAGGACAGTGGCTTGCGCTCGTATGTCTCGACACACAGGAGCCGGGGGGCCTCGGCATCGGGCATGGCGAGACCCAGCGCGGCGGCCGAATAGATCAGGGTGCGGTCGAGGTCGCTGGCGACGAGGGCGCTCATCAGGAGGTCACCGCCTTGCCGTCGGCACCCGTGGCTCCGCGGGTGAAGCGGGGGTGGATCAGCCCGACACAGGTATAGGGCAGTTCGTCGACCTCTTCGACGGGCACGCCCCGTTGTTCCGCCAGGAGGCGCACATGATCGAGGTCGGCCCCGGCCCCCTGCCGGGCCAGGATCTTCCAGGGGACCCGGCGCAGCAGTACGCGCGTGGTCTCGCCGACCCCGGGCTTCACGAGATTGACGTCGTGGATGCCGTACTCCTCGCTGATCCGCTCGACGGCCGCCCAGCCCTCCCAGGTGGGAGCCCGGTCGGCGGCGGCCAGCTCCTTCACCTCCGCGGCGACTTCCGCGGCCACGTCGTCGAAACGGGCGCTGACCGCGTCCAGGAACGCGCGCGACACATCGGTCGCGGCCAGGTCGCGGTAGAACTTCGCGCCGTGGAAGTCGTCCGGTCCCACGAGGTCGTCGCGCAGGACGGTGCGGGATATGAGGCCGGAGACAGTGGAGTTGAGGCAGGCGGACGGGATGAGGAAGTCGTCCCGGGTGCCATAGGTGTCGACACAGCCGCCGGGGTCGGCCAGCACGGCGATCCGCGGGTCGAAGCCCGGGAAGTCCTCCAGGGCCTGGGCGAGTTCGCGGGTGATGGCCCCCTTGCCGGTCCAGCCGTCCACGAAGACGACATCCGCCGGGTCGTGATGGGCGGCCAGCCAGCGCAGCGCGGTGGTGTCGATGCCCCGGCCACGGACGATCGAGACCGCGTAGTGCGGGACCTCCACGCCGTGGGCGTGCAGCGCCCAGCGGCGCATCAGCACCCCGACGGGTGTTCCGGCCCGCGCCAGCGACACCAGCACGGGGCGCGGGCTGCGTTCCGCGAGCACCGTCTCGGTGACGGTCCCGACGGCCCGCGCGATCCGGCTCGCGGAGGTCCGCAGCGCGCTGTGGAACAGCGCCTGGTACTGCTCGTTCGGCTGGTATTCGACGGGCAGCGACTCCGCGTAGTGGGCACCACCGCGCTGAATCGCCTCCTCGCGTTCCTCGGTCGGCGCTTCCAGCGTGACGTCGGAAAGGTCCTGGAGCAGCCAGCCGACCTCGTCGGCGGTGTAGGAGGAGAAGGCGGGGCCGCGCAGCGGCTCGGGGAGGGGCATGGATCCGGCCTGTGGTTGCGGGGCGTACGAGGGGACGACCGCGAGCAGCAGCCGGTCGGTGTGTGCGGCGAGCCGGTCCAGCAGACCGTCGGCGGCGTGCAGCTCCGGGAGGTCGCCGTGCGAGTCCACGACGGCCACGATGGCGTCGAAGCGGCGCTCCGGGTCGGTGCCGGCCGCGACGTTGTAGGCGTACCGCTCCCCCGGTCCGTCGGCCGGCTCGTCGTGGGCGGGGAAGGAGAGCCGGGTCCGTATCGCGTAACCCGGGTCATCGACGGCGAGCACCGGCGACCGGGTGGTGGTGGAGAAGAAGATGCCCGTGCCCCCGGCCGGGGCGGACAGCCGACCGGGGCGTGGCACGAGGGCGCCGTGCCCCGCGCCGGTGCCGTCGTCCGTCGTCGAGGTGGCGCCGCGCTCCTTCCCGGTCATGAGAGCGTCCAGGGCCTCGGCTATCCGCAGCGGCGCGTACATCAACTCCTCGTTGCCGAGGACGAGGATGCGGCGGGCGCCGTCCAGCTGTTGGGCGATCCGGATCGCCATGCCCGGAAGTGCGGCCTCCAGCCGTTCGCGGTGCGCCGGTGTGAAACCGTGCCGCCCGCCGTCCGGCAGCCCGGCGGGCCAGCCGAGGTCCACCCGTACGACATCCGCACCACGGCCGCCGGCCGCCGGCGCAGCACCCGCCGGACCGGACTCGGCATCAGCGGGTTCGGACCCAGCAGATGCGGAACCGGCGGACACGGGGCCCGCGCCCTCGGACGTACTCCCTGACGTGCTCCCCGTGGCAGGCGCCGGGGCCTGCGCCGCAAGGGCCTCCTGCGCGGCGACGAGTTCCTGGCCGCGGGTGAGGACGTCCGCGGGCAGGCGTACACCGCCGGCGGCCAGGGCCACGAGGTCGACGCGGGCGCCCAGTTCCGCGGCGAACTTCTCCAGACGGCTGCGGTCCGCGTCGGAGCGCATATCGACGAGGGCGACGACCACGTACCGCTCGCGGGGGAAGCGCGCATGCAGCGCCTTGATCGTGTTCAGGACCGTCCGGCCGGTGGAGAACTCGTCGTCGACGAGCACCAACGGGCCGTCCCCGGCGAGGAGTTCGCGGTCCTCGGGGAGCAACAGATGCGAGGTGGCGTGGCTGTGCTCCTCTTCGAACCCGCCCACCTGCGCCACGCCCGCCACGGGCCGGCGGGTGGAGTGCAGATAGGGCGCGAGCGCCAAGCCGTCGGCCACCGAATGCCCCAGGCCGGTGGCGGTCTCGGCGTAGCCCAGGACGACGGAGCGGGCCGCGGCCTCGTCGCCCAGCAGCTTCCGCACCCGAAGCCCCAGCCCGTAGCCGGCGCCATGGACCACACCCGGTCGCTGTGGCACGTGCTTGCCGAGCACGTTCGACACGAGCAGATGGGCCCGCTTGGGGTTGCGCCGCAGCGCAAGTCCCAGCAGTTCCGACAGCTCGTCCCCGCCGCTCAGCGAGACTCCGAGCCGACCGGCGACCCATTCTCCCGTCCAGACCACGCGTTCCGTCTCCTCCGTCGTAGCGTTCATGTCATTCACCGCATTTCACGTCTGCGGCAGGCTCGCCGTCAGCAGCTCCACGAACCCGATGCCCTCCCGGGCGACCCCGAACGCCTCGGCGCGCAGCAAGGTCCGCTCGGCCCAGGCCCGGTGCGGCTTCACCTCGTTCATCTTGTTCGTATAGGCGGAGCGCAGAACCCCGCCGTCGCCACGTTCGGGCCGCAGGATGTCGACCGCGTCGCTGAACTCCTCATGGCTGACGACGGAGAGGGCATGCACCGGCGCGACATGCGAGGGATGGATGCAGGTCTTGCCCTGGAGACCGTTCGCACGGTCGAGTTCGATCTCGCGCAGCAGACCGTCCATGTCGTGCTCGATCAGCGCCGTACGCAGCTCCTCGGCGCGTCCGAGGAACGGGCTGCGTCGCAGCTGCGGCTTGAACATCCGCTCTTGCAGCCGGAAGTACTCCCACACCGGTCCGGTGACCGTGAAGCCCGTGCCGTCCGCCCGCCCCAGCACATTCACCACGTCGGAGATCACCGAGGCGACGATCTGGACGTCGTACGCCGTCATGTCGGGGGCTCGGCGCAGTCCGTAGGCGGAGCAGAAGTCCGTGACGCCGAGCCTCAGTGCCAGCACCCGGTCCCGGTACTTGTCCACGGTCGCGGCGATGCCCCGGAGGGTCTCGGCCCGGCTCTCCAGATGCAGCAGCTGCGGGGACTCCAGCACCGGCATCGCATACAGCCGTCGGGCGCAGTCGGACTCGGCCGTGGTCAGTGCCTCCAGGAAGGGGCCGCCACGCTCCTCGGTGAATTTCGGAAGTACAAATCCGGACAGTCTGTGGACGGCAGCGCCCATCCGGCGCACCAGATCCGGTATTTGACCGGGCGTGCGGACGCGGATGAACAGCAGCGGAAGGTCCGTGCCCGCGGTGGCCGCCTCGTCGAGAAGGCCGAGCTGCCGCACGAGGTTCTCCTCGCCGGCCTCCACGTCCCCGTCGCTTATGGAGTCTTCCAGACACAGCACCATGGACTTCACGCCAAGCCCGGCCTGCTTGAGGACATCGGCGGCGAGTCGCGGGCGGGTGGCAGGGCTGTAGAGCGTGGCACCCAGGGCGACCGCGAGCGTGCGGGCCGGGGAGTCGGCGGTGAACTCCACCGGCTCCTGGTGGAACAGTGCCTTCCGGATGTCGGGCGGAAGATGCCCAAAATGACGCATATAACTCCCCGTCTACATGCGGGACCCGGGCACCCCCGCTGCGTCTCGCTGTCTGGATCCAGCCGGTAATCGTACGTGCGTGGGGGCGTGGTTAGTTCCCGCGTGAGTGAAAATCACGTAACCCCCACGAGGCACCCAGGTATCCGCCCTCGCGCCCCCGGCACGGCTCGTGGCCCCCCGCGTTGTCGCTGCGACCTCAGGGAAGGCAGGATTGCCGCATGACGCACGCGATGCTGAAAGGGTCGAACGTACCCCTCGACGCCACGGCTGTTCGGGCCGTCCTGCGCTGGACGCCCGGCGCCGGTGTCCCTGATGTCGACGCCTCGGCTCTGCTGGTGGGGCCGGAGGGACGCGTGCGATCCGATGAGGACTTCGTCTTCTACAACCAACCGAGGCACCCCAGCGGAATGGTGCGGCATCTGCCCAAGACCCGGGTCGCGGACAGTCTGGCCGACACCATCGAGGCGGATCTGACGGCGCTGGACGCGTCGGTGGACCGGGTGGTGCTGGCCGCGTCGTCGGACGGTGGCGCGTTCGCGGGCGTCACGGATCTGCGGGTCCTGCTGTACGACGCGGCGGCGAGCGACGGCGAGCCGCTCGCGGTCTTCGACGTGGTGCCCGAGACGGGCGATGAGACGGCCCTGATCTGCGGTGAGTTGTACCGTCGCGCCGAGGGCTGGAAGTTCCGCGCCCTGGGGCAGGGGTACGAGAGCGGCCTGGTCGGTCTGGCGACCGAGTTCGGGATCTCGGTGGACGAGAACGAAGCGGCCGCCGACGGTCCGCCGTCCTCGGAGGCACCGGTGTCGGCGCCCCCCGGCTCGGAGCCCGCGGCGCCCGTCGACCCGGCTCCCCGGAACGAACCAGGCCCTTCCGCCGCCCCGGCGGAGGCGAGCAGCCCGCCCGCGTCCGCCGCCACCCCGCCGCCCAGCACCTGGCCCGAAGAGGCATCGAGCCCCCCGTCCGCGGCGGACCCGCAGACACCTCTGGCGTCGGATCCGGAAGCGGTCACCCAGCATGTGCCGGATGCCATGCCGGAGCCGTTCTCGTCCGCCCCGCTGCCGTCGTCCACCACGGCGTCCCCGGCGGCGCCGGCGCCCACGGGCGGCGGCTACGGCTACCCGCAGAACGTTCCGCCACCGCCCGCCCAGCCCCCGGCCCAGCCCGCCTACGGCTACCCGGGGCCGCCGCCCCAGTACCAGCCCCAGCAGCCGCCGCAGGCCCCGTACGGCGTTCCGCCGCAGCAACAGCAGCCGCACCCGGCCTCGACGTACGGCTACCCGTTGCAGCAGCCCTTCGTGCCGGACCCGTCCTTCGTCCTGCCGCCCCAGGGTCCGCAGTTCCAGCGCCGTTAGGGGTACCCGGCCGGGTTCCCCCACGGCGCGGGCACAGGGCGGGCGGAACGCGGTACGGGCGGGACGCGGCAGAAGCGGTCCGCGGCACCGGCGGACCGCCGCACGCGCCGCTCACGCGGTGGTCTTGTAGCCCCGTCCCCACTGGAGCCCCCATCCGTACAGCCGGTCGAGCTCCGCCTGGAAGCCGTAGACGTACTTCACCTCGCGGCGCACCATCAGCTCGCCCTTGACGTTCTCGAGCATGAAGACGGCGCAGGAGCGGGCCTGCGGCGCCCGCTCGTTCAGCTTGAGCTCCACCCGTGGTCCGCTGCTCGGATAGAGCGTCACGACCGCATGCGTACGGTCGAACGCCGGCGTGCCGTCGTAGATGTAGACGAAGATCAGCAGCCGCTTGATCTCATCGCGGTGGTCCAGGTTGATGTAGAGCGTCTCGCCGGAGCCCGAACCGAAGCGGTCATCACCGCTGAGCTTGACGAAGGGCGGCCCGTTGAGGTCGCCCAGAAAGTTGCCCAGCGGCTGCACCACGCCCCTGGTGCCGTCCTTGAGCTCGTACAGACAGGCCAGGTCCAGGTCGACGTTGACCACGGCAGGACCCTGCGCCTGCACCACCTCGGGTTTGAACAGCTTGCTCGGATGCCGCAGCAGACCGCCCCTGCCCGGCCCGCTCCGCTCATGCAGGTCCGACGTCCGCATCTGCCAGTGCAGATTGACCCGCAGATGTCCGGTCGCCGCCCCCTGCTTGGTCAGCGAGACCGCCGGATTCCGCTTCGTCAGCTCGACGACATATGACGCCCCGCCGCTGTCGAAGTCGAACTTCGACGTACCACCACGCCACAGGTTCCCCAGGAACGACACGTTGCCCACCCCATTGCTAGACCCCACATCACTGCGGGGCGGCCCGAGGTCTGCACCTCAGAGCCGCCCCGCAGAGAGCGTTCCTCAATCAGCGTCGCGTCACACTCCGCTGGCGACTTCCGACTGCGCTCCCGAGGAATCTCCCGGCTTGCCCTCGCGCCGGTTCCGGATCACCGACGAAGCGAAGGAGAGGCCGATCAGCGCGACGCCCACCAGGCCGGTGACGACCTCGGGGATCTCGTACTTGATCGTGACGAGCAGGATGACGGCCAGCGCGCCGATCGCGTAGTGCGCGCCGTGCTCGAGGTAGACGTAGTCGTCCAGGGTCCCCTTGCGGACCAGGAAGACCGTCAGCGAACGGATGTACATCGCGCCGATGCCCAGACCCAGCGCCATCTCGAAGATGTCGTTGGTGATGGCGAAGGCACTGATGACGCCGTCGAAGGAGAAGGACGCGTCGATGACCTCGAGGTAGAGGAACATGAAGAACGCGGCCCTGCCGGCCAGGCCCACGACCGCGCCGTTGCCCTTCTTCGCGGGAGCCGCCGCGGGCTCCTCGCTCTCCTCGTCCTCGTCCTCAAGCTTGTCCTCGAAGTAGCCGGAGACGCCGGCGACGACGAGGTACGTGATGAGGCCCGCGACCCCGGACAGCAGGACCGTGGCGCTCTTGTCACCGGCGCCGTGCGCGGCGTCGGTGGCCACCGTCATCGCGCTCACCAGCAGGACGACCAGCGTGATGATCACCGACAGCGTGTCGAGCTTGCCCAACTTGGCCATGGGCTTCTCGATCCACGACAGCCACTTGTAGTCGCGCTCCTCGAATATGAAGTCGAGGAAGATCATCAGCAGGAAGACCCCGCCGAAGGCCGCGATGGCGGGGTGGGCGCTGGTGACGAGTTCCTCGTACTGCGCCTTGTCGTGGATGGCGAGGTTGACCGCCTCGATCGGCCCCAGCTTCGCGGTGATCGCGACAATGACGACCGGGAACACTACCCGCATGCCGAACACCGCGATGAGGATGCCGACGGTGAGGAAGATCTTCTGCCAGAAGGCGTTCATCTTGCGCAGGATGCCTGCGTTGATGACGGCGTTGTCGAACGAGAGCGAGACCTCCAGGATGGACAGGATCCCGACAATCGCGAGCCCTTGCCACCCCCAGAGCACGCCCGCCAAGGCGAGGCCGGCCACCGTGATGGCGAACGACCAGCCAAAGGTTTTCAGGAGCACTGCCTACCCAATCCCTCGCTGTATGGGGTCCTCCGCGCACAGCGCGCGGCGCTTTACGAAACGTTGACCCCGAAGTCTAGAGCGATGCCCCGCAGGCCTGACGCGTACCCCTGTCCTACTGCCCGGAACTTCCATTCGCCGTTGTAGCGGTACACCTCGCCGAAGATCATCGCGGTTTCGCCGGAGGCGTCCTCGCTGAGGTCGTAGCGGGCGAGTTCACAGCCGTCGGCCTGATTGACGATGCGGATAAAGGCATTGCTGACCTGGCCGAAGCTCTGGCCGCGCGCATCGGCCTCATGGATCGAGACCGGAAAGACGATCTTGTCGACCTGCTCGGGCACCTGCGAGAGATCCACCAGGACCGACTCGTCGTCGCCCTCGCCCTCACCCGTGAGATTGTCCCCGGTGTGCTCGACGGAGCCCTCGGGGCTCTTGAGGTTGTTGTAGAAGACGAAGTACTCGTCCCCCAGCACCCGCCCCGACTGGCACAGCAGCGCGCTGGCGTCGAGATCGAACGGTGCGCCGGTCGTGGACCGCGCGTCCCAGCCGAGGCCGACCATGATCTGTGTGAGATTCGGAGCGGCCTTGGAAAGGGAGACATTGCCCCCCTTGGCAAGCGTGACACTCATCGTTCGCTTCCTCCCCGGTGTCGGTGCGGGCCGTGCCCGGCGTGGCCCGTAACCCTTCGAGCGCGTCCGGCGCCGCACTCCCCGGGCAGGGGCGTACGGCGCCGGACGCGGTCACTCTTGGCCGGGCAGCGGCTGCGGCATCGCTGCCCGGTCCGGACGTCGACGATCAGATGGCGAATCCGTCGGTCAGACGTTGACGCCGAAGTCCTGCGCGATGCCGCGCAGGCCCGAGGCATAGCCCTGGCCGATGGCCCGGAACTTCCACTCGGCGCCGTTGCGGTACAGCTCGCCGAAGACCATGGCGGTCTCGGTCGAGGCGTCCTCGCTCAGGTCGTAGCGGGCCAGCTCGTTGTTGTCGGCCTGGTTGACCACGCGGATGAAGGCGTTACGGACCTGGCCGAAGCTCTGCTGGCGGGTCTCGGCGTCGTAGATCGACACCGGGAAAACGATCTTGGAGACATCGGCCGGAACCGCGGCCAGATTCACCTTGATCTGCTCGTCGTCGCCTTCACCCTCACCGGTGATGTTGTCACCGGTGTGCTCGACCGAACCGTCCGGGCTCTTCAGGTTGTTGAAGAACACGAAGTTCTGGTCGTTGGCCACCTTGCCCTGGTCGTTCGCCAGCAGGGCGCTGGCGTCCAGGTCGAAGTCCGTACCGGTGGTCGTACGCGCATCCCAGCCCAGACCGACGATGACGGCGGTCAGATTGGGGGCTTCCTTCGTCAGCGAGACGTTGCCGCCCTTGCTGAGGCTGACTCCCACGAGTCCTCCCATAGATTCGAGGGGTACGTAAAGATTTGCGCCCCCATCGTGCATGGCATCGGATCAACGAATTGATCCTAGTGACCGGTTCCCGCCGATCGCAGGTATCGCACCTGGATCGGTGCGGATGTCGGCCAGGGGGGCGCGGTGGTGCCTGGGGGCGCGGCCGTGTCAGAGGGTGTCGAGCGCCTTGGCGTACTCGTTCAGGTCGCGGGCGTCGGGCAGGCCGTTGACGACCGTCCAGCGCACCACGCCCTCCTTGTCGATGATGAACGTGCCGCGCACCGCGCAGCCCTTCTCCTCGTCGAAGACGCCGTACGCCCGCGAGGCCTCGCCGTGCGGCCAGAAGTCCGACAGCAGCGGGTACTCCAGGCCCTCCTGCTCGGCGAAGACGCGCAGCGAGAACGGGGAGTCGTTGGAGACGGCCAGCAGCTGGACGTCGTCGTTGACGAACTTCGGCAGCTCGTCACGGAGCGCGCAGAGCTCGCCGGTGCAGACACCGGTGAAGGCGAAGGGGTAGAAGAGGAGGACGACGGCCTTCTCGCCGCGGAAGTCGGAGAGCTTGACCAGCTCGCCGTGCTGGTTCTTCAGCTCGAAATCCGGAGCCTTCGTGCCGACCTCGATCGCCATGGGGTGCTTCCCTTCCGCTCACTCGCAACAGGACGCGACCAACCCTACGCGCCGGGCTGCACGTCCGGGGAACCTGTCCTGAACAGGGCCGAGCCCCCTCCGGAACAGGGCGGAGGGGGCTCGGTGGCGAAAGTTGGGGACGGTACGGCTCAGCGCTTGCCGGCCTTTGGGGTGACCAGTCGGCTGCCGGCCCAGTCCTTGCCCGCGTTGATGCTCTTGGTCTGGGACAGACCCGCGGTCTGCGCGGCCTCATTGATGTCGCTCGGCTCGACGTAGCCGTCGCGGCCGGTCTTCGGGGTCAGCAGCCAGATCTGCCCGCCCTCGTCGATCAGCCCGATGGCGTCCACCAGCGCGTCCGTGAGGTCGCCGTCCTCGTCGCGGAACCACAGCAGAACGACGTCACACACGTCGTCGTAGTCCTCGTCGACGAGATCCTGGCCGATCACGGTCTCAATGCCTTCGCGGAGATCCTGATCGACGTCGTCGTCGTATCCGATCTCCTGGACCACCTGTCCGGGCTCGAACCCCAGCCTGGCGGCAGGGTTGGTCCGCTCCTCCGCGTGGTCCGCGGTCGCGCTCACGGATTGCCTCCTGTCATGTTTCGGAAATGCTCGGGGACCCCGCGCGTGCGCGGAGCATTGGGCGTAGTCCACACGGGCCGGGCGGATCGCGCAAGTACCCGGCGGTTCAGACCGCCGAAACGGTGACGTTTGGAGGCGTCTCGCCGCAAGCACGACCCCAGCAGGCCAGGCTGAAGTGATTCACACCACAGCTTTCTGTGAAGTTTATCGGGTACTCGCGCCGGACTGGTCCCTTCGGGGGGCGGCGGCCGGTTCCGGACCTCATTTCGGGTGCCGCACGTCCGTACGCGAAGCACTTTCGACATGGGCGTATGGTTGCGATTTGGCCGACCCGAGAAATCGGCCTTTTCAGCGCCATCTCTCTACGGATGGGTTACCCATCAGTAGAGGTGACGTATCCCTGTGGCTCGGTACACGATGGAAGACGGCGCGACACCAAGGCAGCGACAGCATTCGTCCCGTGTGCAGCATCAATAGTTTGCGAAGCACGACACGAACCGAACACGAAGGAACAGCGTGGCTTCCGGATCCGATCGAAACCCGATCATCATTGGCGGCCTTCCCAGCCAGGTCCCGGACTTCGATCCCGAAGAGACCCAGGAATGGCTCGACTCGCTCGACGCAGCCGTCGACGAGCGGGGCCGGGAACGTGCCCGCTACCTCATGCTCCGCCTGATCGAGCGTGCGCGCGAGAAGCGTGTGGCCGTGCCCGAGATGCGCAGCACGGACTACGTCAACACCATCGCGACCAAGGACGAGCCGTTCTTCCCGGGCAACGAGGAGATCGAGCGCAAGGTCCTGAACGCGACCCGCTGGAACGCCGCCGTGATGGTCTCGCGCGCCCAGCGTCCGGGCATCGGCGTCGGCGGCCACATCGCCACCTTCGCCTCCTCCGCCTCCCTCTACGACGTGGGCTTCAACCACTTCTTCCGGGGCAAGGACGAGGGTGACGGCGGCGACCAGATCTTCTTCCAGGGCCATGCCTCGCCCGGTGTCTACGCCCGCGCGTTCCTCCTGGACCGGCTGACCGAGCCGCAGCTCGACGCCTTCCGCCAGGAGAAGTCCAAGGCTCCCAACGGACTGTCCAGCTACCCGCACCCGCGGCTGATGCCGGACTTCTGGGAGTTCCCGACCGTCTCGATGGGCCTCGGCCCGCTCGGCGCGATCTACCAGGCGCGGATGAACCGCTACATGGAGGCGCGCGGGATCGCCGACACCTCCAAGTCGCACGTATGGGCCTATCTCGGCGACGGCGAGATGGACGAGCCCGAGTCGCTCGGCCAGCTGTCCATCGCCGCCCGTGAGGGCCTGGACAACCTGACCTTCGTCGTGAACTGCAACCTCCAGCGTCTGGACGGCCCGGTCCGCGGCAACGGCAAGATCATGCAGGAGCTGGAGTCGCAGTTCCGCGGCGCCGGCTGGAACGTCATCAAGCTGGTGTGGGACCGCAGCTGGGACCCGCTGCTCGCGCAGGACCGCGACGGCATCCTGGTCAACAAGCTCAACAGCACGCCCGACGGTCAGTTCCAGACGTACGCCACCGAGACCGGTGCGTACATCCGTGACCACTTCTTCGGCGACGACCAGCGGCTGCGCGCGATGGTCGAGAACATGACCGACGACCAGATCCTGCACCTGGGCCGTGGCGGTCACGACCACAAGAAGATCTACGCGGCGTATGCGGCGGCCAAGGCCCACAAGGGCCAGCCGACGGTGATCCTCGCGCAGACCGTCAAGGGCTGGACGCTCGGCCCGAACTTCGAGGGCCGCAACGCGACCCACCAGATGAAGAAGCTGACGGTCGCGGACCTCAAGGGCTTCCGTGACCGGCTGCACCTGCCGATCCCGGACAAGGACCTGGAGGACGGCCTGCCGCCGTACTACCACCCGGGCCGCGACTCCGAAGAGATCCAGTACATGCACGACCGCCGCAAGGGACTGGGGGGCTATGTGCCCACCCGTGTCGTGCGCGCCAAGCCGCTCCAGCTGCCGGACGACAAGGCGTACGCGGGTGCCAAGAAGGGCTCGGGGCAGCAGAAGATCGCCACGACCATGGCGTTCGTCCGTGTCCTGAAGGACCTCATGCGGGACAAGGAGATCGGCAAGCGCTTCGTGCCGATCGCGCCCGACGAGTACCGCACCTTCGGTATGGACGCCTTCTTCCCGTCGGCCAAGATCTACAACCCGCTGGGCCAGCAGTACGAGTCGGTCGACCGCGAACTGCTCCTGGCGTACAAGGAGTCGCCGACCGGCCAGATGCTGCACGACGGCATCACCGAGGCGGGCTGCACCGCTTCGCTGATCGCGGCGGGCTCGGCCTATGCGACGCACGGCGAGCCGCTGATCCCGGTCTATGTCTTCTACTCGATGTTCGGGTTCCAGCGCACCGGTGACCAGTTCTGGCAGATGGCCGACCAGCTCGCGCGCGGCTTCGTGCTCGGCGCGACCGCCGGCCGTACGACGCTGACCGGTGAGGGTCTCCAGCACGCCGACGGCCACTCCCAGCTGCTGGCCTCGACCAACCCGGCCTGTGTCGCCTACGACCCGGCCTACGGCTACGAGATCGCGCACATCGTCAAGGACGGTCTGCGGCGGATGTACGGCGAGAACGCCGAGGACATCTTCTACTACCTGACCGTCTACAACGAGCCGATCCAGCACCCGGCGGAGCCGGCGGACGCCGATGTCGAGGGCATCCTCAAGGGTCTGCACCGCATCAAGACCGGTGAGAAGGGCGAGCACGCGGCCCAGATCCTCGCCTCCGGTGTCGCGGTGCCGTGGGCCGTCGAGGCCCAGCAGATCCTCGCGGACGAGTGGAACGTCAAGGCCGATGTCTGGTCGGCGACGTCCTGGAACGAGCTGCGCCGCGACGCGGTGGAGGTCGAGGAGCACAACCTTCTGCACCCGGAGGAGGAGCAGCGCGTCCCGTATGTGACGCAGAAGCTCCAGGACGCCGAGGGCCCGAAGGTCGCGGTCTCGGACTGGATGCGGTCCGTGCCGGACCAGATCGCGCGCTGGGTTCCCGGCACGTACCAGTCGCTGGGCGCCGACGGCTTCGGCTTCGCGGACACCCGTGGTGCGGCCCGTCGGTTCTTCCACATCGACACGCAGTCCATCGTCCTGAGCGTGCTCACCGAGCTCGCCAAGGAGGGCAAGGTCGACCGGTCGCTGCTGAAGCAGGCGATCGACCGCTACCAGCTCCTGGACGTCTCGGCCGCCGAAGCCGGAGAGGCCGGCGGCGACGCCTGATCTCTCCGCGGCCGTCCGCCGCACCCCTTCCGCCGCGCCCCCCGACCAGCGTTCTTCGCCGGTCGGGGGGCGCGGCGGTGTGCGGTGGGACCGGAGGGTGCGTACCGGGCGGCCGGCGGGCAGCCGGCTCAGCGCTCCCACACCTTGAACGCCCGTACCTGATAGGGCGACCGGGGCACCCAGCTGCCGCCGCCCGGGTAGGTGTCGAACTCGGCGGTCTCGGCGCATTCCGCGCTCTGGTAGGTGGTGACCGGGCGGCCCGTGCGGTTGGCGAGCGCGGCGGCGCTGGTGTTCCCGGGCAGCGGCACACAGCTCTCGATGTCGGTGTCGGACAGCTCGTAGGTGCGTCGCTCGCCGCCGAAGTCGGCCTTCGGCCAGAGGCACAGCTGTCCTGCCGCGCAGTCGCCCGAGGCGGCGGCGGTGCGGCCGCCGCCGGCCGCGTGTGCGGCGGGGGTGCCGAGGGCGGGCGGGACGGCGAGGGCCGCGGTGAGCGCGGCGAGGCCGGTGAGGAGCGCGGTGGTGTGGGACGTACGCAGACGCAGACGCATAGGAATCTCTCCCCCGTGAAGTACGACGATGGCGTCCCGCGGCGGGCGGTCTGCCCGCGGCGGGTGCTGCGTATCGAGCTTCGCGAGGGCGCGGCGCGGTTGCCAAGGCCGTGGCGGGGCTGCCACCCGGATCAGGTATGTGGATACGCGCAACGGCTCGGAGCGGGACGCCGGTGCACGGCGTTGACGGGGTGACGGCGCGACGGGACGGCTGCGGAAACCGTTCATCCCCTGGCCTGCCGGGGTTCGGGAGGGTGCGCGCCGCCCCTGGAGTGGCCGGTGCCCGGTCAGGTTCCCGCGAGGGCTCATCCGGATGAGGGATGCGGCGCTCCGGCGGCGGCCAACTGCCGCGGGGCGCACGGCGGGAGGGGCCGGGAGCGGTCCGGGACGGCCGGTTGACGTCCGGTGCTGACGGCAGCACGCGACGGCGCGCGGCCGGACGAGGAAAAGGCCTCGTGCCTGCCGCGCGCCGGGCTCCGGGCGCCGCTCAGTGGGGCCTGCCGGTCGTGCCTCGCGCCGCGGGCCGTGCCACGCCCCGCGGCGGGTACCCGCCGCGGTTCATGTGCTGCCGTACGGCCGGATCGCCGGCCGGATGTGGCCGACGCCGGTCAGATATGGCCGACGCCGGCGCCCGCCTCGGCGTTCGCGCCACGCTTGGTGAAGACGGCGACGACGGCGGCGACGACCGCCACGCCGCAGGCGACCGTGAAGGCCAGGCCCATGCCGGACACGAAGGTGTCGTGGGCGACGGACGTGATCTTCTGGGCGAACTCCGGCGGGGTGCCCTTCGGAACCGGCGCGATACCGGCCGAGACGGCGTCGGCCGCCTGGGACATCTTCGCGGGCGGGACCGGCGGGAGGCCGGCCGACTTCCAGTTGCCCGGGAGGTCGTTGTCGACACGGGAGGCCATCACCGCGCCGAGCACGGCCGTACCGAGGCTGCCGCCGACCTGCATCGCGGCCTGCTGGAGACCGCCGGCGACGCCGGAGAGCTCCAGCGGGGCGTTGCCGACGATGACCTCGGTGGCGCCGACCATGACGGGCGCGAGGCCGAGGCCGAGCAGCGCGAACCAGAGGGACATCGGGCCGGTGCTGCTGTGGGTGTCGAGGCCCGACATGCCGTACATGGCGACGGCGGTGAGGACCATGCCGCCGACCAGCGGGATGCGCGGGCCGAACTTGGTGATCAGGGCGCCGGCCAGCGGCGAGCCGACGATCATCATGCCGGTGAGCGGAAGGAGGTGCAGACCGCTGTCGACGGGGGTCATCCCGTGGACGTTCTGGAGGTAGAACGTCACGAAGAACAGGCCACCCATGAAGGCGAAGGCCATCAGCACCATCAGGACCGTGCCGGCGGTCAGCGGCAGGGAGCGGAACATCCGTAGCGGGATGAGCGGTTCGCGGACCTTGCTCTCCAGTACGGCGAACAGCGCGAAGAGGACCACCGCGCCGATCAGGAAGCCCCAGGTCTTCATGTCGCCCCAGCCCCATTCCGACGCCTTGATCAGCGGCCAGATGAGGCAGAACATCGCTCCGGAGAGCAGCACGATGCCCGGGATGTCGAACGAGCGCGGGGCGTTCTCCGCGCGGTGGTCCTTGAGGATCACCAGGCCGAGGACCAGGGCCAGCACGCCGACCGGGACGTTGATGAAGAACACGGACTGCCAGTTGACCCGCTCGACCAGCAGTCCGCCGACTATCGGGCCGCCGGCGGTGGAGGCGCCGATGACCATGCCCCAGATGCCGATGGCCATGTTGAGCTTCTCGGCCGGGAAGGTGGCGCGCAGCAGGCCCAGCGCGGCGGGCATCAGCAGCGCGCCGAACAGGCCTTGCAGCACGCGGAAGGCGATGACCAGCGAGACCTCGTGGGAGAACCCGATCGCGCCGGACGCGGCGGCGAAGCCGAGGATGCCGATGAGAAAGGTCTGGCGGTGGCCGAAGCGGTCACCGAGCTTGCCCGCCGTGATCAGGGAGACGGCCAGCGCGAGCATGTAGCCGTTGGTGATCCACTGCACGTCGGCGAGCGAGGCGCCGAGATCTTCCTTGATGGCGGGGTTGGCGATGGCGACGATCGTGCCGTCCAGGGCGACCATCATGACGCCGATGGCGACGGAGAACAGGGTCAGCCACGGATGGCCGCGCAGCCCCTTCGGGGGCTCCGGTGCGGGAAGGTCCGGCGCAGCGACGGCAACCGGGGTCTGAGAACTCATACGACGAGGCTAATGTCAGCCACTGACAGTTGACAAAGCAATTCATGAGTCGGTAACTGTCATCTCGCTCACAGGTAACCTGAGCAGCGAGAACACCACGGAGAGGCGGCTCAGGATGGCGACCCCGACGCCGCATACGGCACCGACGGGCCTGCGAGAACGCAAGAAGCAGCGCACCCGCGACGCGCTGATCCGCGCGGCGCTCGAACTGTTCACGGAGCAGGGCTACGAGGCGACGACGATCGACGAGATCGCGGAGACGGTGGATGTCTCCCAGCGGACGTACTTCCGCTACTTCGCCAACAAGGAGGACGTCGCCTTCGCCGTCCAGGAAATGGTCGAGGCCCGCTTCCTCGACGAGCTGCGCGCGCGGCCCGCGGCGGAGGCACCGCTCACCGCTCTGCGCAGCGCCGTGATGGTGGCCTGGGACGACATCGGCAGCGCGATCGAGTCGGTGATCCCGGTGGAGCTGCACATGCGCTCGTTCCAGATGATCGAGTCGACGCCCGCGCTGGTCGCCGCACATCTGCGGCGCTCCTCCGAGCTGGAGGAGCAGATAGCGCGGCTGATCGCCGGGCGCGAGGGGCTGGACGTGGATGCCGATCCGCGGCCGCGGGTGCTGGTCGCCGCGTTCAGCGGGGTGATGCGGGTGGCGGGCAAGGTGTGGGGCGAGGGGCAGGACTGCAGCGTGGCGTCCATCCGCGAGCTCACCCAGTCCTATCTGGACCACCTCGGGCCGGCGATGGACGACGACTGGCGGACGGGGCGAGGACACCGCTGACGGCCCGGTGGGCGGCCAGCCGGCCGGCCCGCCCGAGAGCCGGGCCGTGCCGACGACCCCCACTCTCCGTAACGGAAATCCACCGCTACGCGATCATTTCCGTTGCCCCATGAGGCCACCTATGCACGGCTGAGCACCGGAAACGACCGACAAGTGTCCGGTTTGGTCGAAATACCCACTGTGGAACGTGATCTCACTCACGGTCACAGCGAGCAGCCTGCCGCGTCTCCTAGGGTGGCTCGCGGTGACTTCCTTCCCGGCCCTCGGCCCTTCCTCCAGCTTCCTCCAGTCCTCCCCCTGGCGGGCCGCGCTCGCCCTGGCGGTGGTGTTCGTGATGCTTGCCACGACCGGCTGGACTGCCGTGAGAGGTACCAAGGGAGACGCCAACCCGCTGGCCACCGCCAAGACCGCCTGGCAGCACGCCACCTTCCACGGCCGCCCGCTGCCCGACGCCAACGGTTCGCCGGCCGCGCTGCGGGCCTTCTTCGGCACGCTCGGCCGGGCCGAGAAGCGGCAGCTCGCCGACCGCTATCCGCTGGTCGTGGGCAATATGAACGGCGCCCCCGTGAAGCTGCGCTACCGCGCCAACCGGATGGCGATCGACGACGCCCGCCGCATCGAGAAACAGCGGACGGGCGACCACCGGCTCACTCCCGTCGGTCGTCAGGAAGCGGGCCGGCTGATGCACCGTTTCGAGTCGATGATGAGTTCCGGCCGGCAGATCCTGGCCTTTGATCCGGCCGGCGGCGGCCGGGCCGCCGAGGTCTTCGGCAATCTCCCGGCGGCGGACCGGGTCTCGGTCGTGGTGCCCGGTGTGGACACCAATCTCTCCACCTTCGAGCGCACCGCGCGGGCGAACACCGCCCCCGTCGGCATGGCGCAGTCCCTCTACGGCGCCGAGCGCGAGGCCCGGCCCGGCACCCGTACCGCGGTGATCGCCTGGGCCGACTACACCTCACCGGCCGGTATGGGCGTCGAGGCCGCCACCGGGCAGCTCGCCGAGGCCGGGGCGGTCCGGCTGCGCGCCCTGGTGGACTCGCTGCCCTCCTCCGACACCGTCTCGCTGTTCTGCCACAGCTACGGGTCCGTGGTGTGCGGCGTCGCGGCCCGTGACCTGCCGTCCAACGTCGAGGACATCGCGGTGGCCGGCAGCCCCGGCATGCGGGCCGGGAGCCGCGCCGGACTGGGCACCCACGCCCGCATCTGGGCCATGCGGGACTCCGACGACTGGATCCAGGACGTGCCCTACCTGGAGGTCGGCGGTCTCGGCCACGGCGCCGACCCGGTCGACCCGTCCTTCGGCTCCCGGATCCTGTCGGCCGACGGCGCCGTCGGGCACGCCGGCTACTTCGCGCCGGGCACCGGCAGCCTGCGCAACTTCGCCCTGCTCGGGGTCGGCGCGACCGGCACGGTCGCCTGCGCCTCCGCCGACCCGCGCTGCAGCTCGGACCTGCTCTGAGGCCGCAAGGCCCGACGACCGGCGGCCGCGGGCACGGCCCGGCGCCCGGGGACGGGCCGTGCCCGCGGGAACCGTCCCCGGCATCCGGGACGTCCACGAGGCAAGGGACGAGGCGGGTGGCCGGTGCGAGGCGCGCGGCTCCGGCAGACGACCCCGAGCTTTCCGGAAGGGGGACGGGCGGGCAACCGCCCGCATACGATGAGCCGCATGGGTGATGTGCTGGCCGGTTTTCATGCCGTCTGGGAGTTCGACACGGACTCCGTACTCATCCGCTTCGAACGGGGGATCCGTAAGCCGAAGCTGTTCCAGGCGCTCGGCGAGCGACGCATTCCGTACGAGGCGCTGAGCTCCGTCGAGGTGACCGGGGGCAGACGCGGCACGGTGGTGCTGCACGCCGTGCCCCGGCACGGCGCCGATCCTTTGATGGAAGCGGCGAACGGGCAGCTCAAGGAGGACTCCGACCCGTACCGGCTGGTGCTGCCGGCCGAGCGCGAGACGCTGGCCGAGTACTACGCCGATGAGCTGCGCACGGTCCTCGGCCCCGACGCGAAGGAGCCCGCCGACCGCCATCTGGTGGCCGCGCCGGAGCCCCCGCTGCACTTCAAGGCGTACGACGGCAAGGCGTCCTTCGACGGGCGTTCGGTCGCCTTCCGGTGGTTCTGGACGGGTGCGTCCTCGGCGAAGTGGAAGTGCGGCGACCAGAGCTTCACGGTCGGCGAACTGGCCGGGGTCGAGTGGCGGTCGCCGGAGATCCTCAACGGCTATCTGCGCCTGCTGGAGCGCGGCGCCCACGAGCCGGGAACGGGTGAGCCGGACCAGGATCCGGCCGCGGTAGTCTTCGGCCTGGGCTACGGCCTCGTACATGAGTCGCTGCCGTTCGCGGCCGCGGTGCTCCAGGCCGTACGTGCCGCCGAAGCGGAACAGGACACGCCGGAGGGCGAGCCGCGCCGCCGGACCGGGGACGCGCGCCGGGATCCCGCCGATATCGCGGACCGGATACGGCACCTCGGTGAGCTGCACGGGGCCGGCCTGCTGACCGACGACGAGTTCAGCACGAAGAAGGCCGAGCTGCTGGCGGAGCTCTAGGGCCTGTCCGGACAACACCCCTAGGGCACCTCACGGAGCATGGCGGCTCGGTTCCCGGAGTTTCCGGGGAAGCGTTGCGGGGCCGTGCCGGAGCCGGGGACCGGACGGGGGACTCATACCGTGGTAGGGGGTGGAAGCCCGGACCCTGGTATGACGCCGTGGCCGCCGGGCTCCGCTTAGATGGAGGGCGCGATGAGCGGACCCTCTCCCACCCCAGCGCACGAGCCGACCCGTCAGCGGGTGCTGCGCGCCGCACGGCAGGCACTGCACGTCCTCGTCGTCGAACTCGGCACCCCGACCGAGCCCGGCACCCCGCTGTTCGGCAGCGTCCAGAATCCCTGGCTGCGCCGGCTGCCGTATGTCGTCGCGTTCGGGTTCGCGGTGTCCCTGCTGCCGACGACGATCACCATCCTCAGCCACGACTACGGCTTGGACGGCGGACTCGCCGGTGCGCTGGCCACGGCGCAGACCGCGCCGCTGCTGCTCGCGGTGACCCGGCCGCTCCAGGCCTGGTGGGTGATCTTCACGGCGGACATCCTCTGTGCCCTGGCGCTCACCGGCGCGGACGGCGTCGCGGGCCGCGCCTGGCCCTGGCCGCCCATGGTGATCGTCGGTTATCTCGCGCTGATGGTGGCGCTGTCGCTGCGCGAGCGCAGCCGCACCCTGATCGCCGTCTGGCTGACGACCGGCGTGGCGGGCATCCTCTTCGAACCGAGGGCACCGGACCGGAGCAACGGCACCTGGGTGCTGCTGTTCGTCCTCACCGGTGTGGTGCTGATGATGGGCGCCACGCTGCGGGAACGGGGCGACGCCCAGCGGAAGTTGATCGAGCAGGAGACCATCAGCGAGGCCGAGCGGGCCCGTCGCACGCTGCTGGAGGAGCGCACCCGCATCGCCCGTGAGCTGCACGATGTCGTCGCCCACCACATGTCGGTGATCACGGTCCAGGCGGACAGCGCCCCGTACCGCCTCAGCGGGCTCCCCCGGGAGGCCGAGGAGGAGTTCGGGTCGCTCGCGGCGACCGCCCGCGAGTCGCTGGCGGAGATGCGCCGGCTGCTCGGGGTGCTGCGCAGCGAGGAGACGGAGCGGCACGGCGGCCCGGAGAAGGCGCCGCAGCCCGGTATCGGCATGCTGCCGAAGCTGGTCGAGGGGACCGTACGGGCGGGTGTACCGGTGGAGTTGTCGCTGCCCGAGGACCGCGTACCGCTCGAACCTGCGGTGGATCTGTCGGCGTACCGCATCGTGCAGGAGGCGCTGGCCAATGTCGTGCGGCATGCCCCGGGCGCCCGGACCCGGGTGTCGGTGACGACGGCGGCGGACGGCGCACGGCTGACCGTGCTGGTCGTCAACTCGCCGCCGCCCGCACCGTCCGCGCCGCTGGAGACCACCGGCACCGGCCATGGCCTCATCGGTATGCGCGAGCGGGTGCGGCTGGTGGACGGGTCGCTCGACACCGGGCCGCTCCCCGACGGCGGCTTCCGGGTCGCCGCGCAGCTCCCCCTCTCCCCGCCGCCCGCCCCGGCGGCTTCCCTTTCACCGAAGGACTCCGGCTCCGTATGACCACGCGCGTGATCATCGTCGACGACCAGGCCATGGTGCGCGCGGGCTTCGCCGCACTCCTCGCCGCCCAGAGCGATTTCGAGGTGGTGGGCGATGCGCCGGACGGTGTGCAGGGTGTGGAGCTGAGCCGTCGGACGCACCCCGATGTGGTGCTGATGGATGTCCGGATGCCGGAGATGGACGGCCTGGAGGCGGCCCGGCGGCTGCTCGACCCGCCTCCCGGTGTGCTGCACCGTCCGAAGGTGCTGATGCTGACCACCTTCGATGTGGACGACTACGTCTACGAGGCGCTGCGCGCGGGGGCGTCCGGGTTCCTGCTCAAGGATGCACCGCCGGGCGATCTGATCTCCGCGGTCCGGGTCGTGGCGGCCGGGGAGGCGCTGCTCGCGCCGTCCGTGACGCGGCGGCTGATAGCCGACTTCGCCCGCCGGCGGCCGGCGCCCCGCAAGGGCCGGGACGCGCTCCGGCTGAAGGGGCTCACCCCGCGCGAGACGGAGGTCCTGGAGCTGATCGCCCGCGGTCTGTCCAACCAGGAGATCGCCGATGCGCTGATCGTCGCCGAGCAGACCGTGAAGACCCATGTCAGCCGGATGCTCGCCAAGTTGGCGCTGCGGGACCGTGCGCAGGCCGTGATCTTCGCGTACGAGTCGGGGCTGGTGTCGCCCGGGGAGCGGTAGGAGCGGCAACGGGCGCGGCAGGAGCGGTAACGCGCGCGGTGGCGCCCCTGACGGCCCCCTGCGCACCGCTCCTCCTTGAGGACGAGGGAGGCCGCTCCCCCCGTACCCCGGTATCACCCGGCAGTTGGCTCCCCGGTGTGACGTCGCGTCATACGCCCTCTTCCTACGTTTCCCTCCGCCACACCAACGGGAGGGGAACCCCACCATGTCCAGGCTGCGAACCGCCGCTCGACGCGGTCGGCGTACATTCATCGGCGCCGCGCTCGCGGCGGCCGTGGTCGCCGCCACCGGCGGCTGGGCGGTCGGCACCGCGCAGAGTGCCGTCACGGGCCCGGCGCCCGGTGCCGCCGCCTGGCGCGCCGACCGTTCCCTCGGCGTCCGGCTGCCGGACCCGGCGAGCGCCCGGCCCGCCGATGTCGCCCGCTTCTTCGCCGCGCTGACGGACGGGCAGCGCCAGGCGCTGGTGGCCCGGCACCCGCTCACCGTCGGCAATCTCGACGGTGCGCCCCCCGCTCTGCGGTACGCGGCAAACTCCCGTGCGCTGAAGGCGGAACGGGACCGCCGGCTCGCCCGCGCCACCGATCCGGCCGGCACTCTCCAGGACCACCGGCGGGCCAGGGAGGCGGCCGCCCGCTGCGCCTCCCTGCTCTCACCCGGCCGCCGGATCCTCGCCTTCGACCCCCGCGGCCGCGGCCAAGTGGCCGAGGTGTACGGCGACTTGGCCGCCGCCGAACGCACCGCCGTGATCGTGCCGGGCTCGGACATCGACCTCTCCTCCTTCGACCGTGCCAGGGACCCCTACGGCACTCCGGCCGGCATGGCCAGGTCGCTGCGGACCCGGCTGGGCACCGACGCGCCCCGGGCCCGTACCGCGGTCATCGCCTGGGCGGGATACACCACGCCGGTCGGCCTCGGTCCGGACGCCACCACCGGCCGGCTCGCCGACGCCGGAGCGCCGCGGCTGGCCCGCTTCCTGTCCGGCCTGGCCGCCGTCGGCGCGCCCGCACCGGCCGTGCTGTGCCACAGCTACGGCTCGGTGGTCTGCGGGCTGGCCGTACCGCAGCTGGACGACGGCGCCCTCGCCGACCTGGTCGTCTTCGGCTCCCCCGGTATCCGCCGGGACAACGTGGCGGAGCTGCACACGTCGGCCCGGGTCTGGGCGGCACGGGACGCCTCCGACTGGATCGGCGACATCCCGAACGTCGAACTGCTGGGCCTGGGCCACGGCGCGGATCCCACCGACCCCGCCTTCGGCGCCAGCCGGGTCCCCGCCGAGCAGGCCGTGGGCCACACCGGCTATCTCGCCCCCGGTACGGACTCCCTCCGCAACTTCAGCGCCATCGTGCTGGGCCGTTACGGCGCCGTGCACTGACACCGACGCGCCCCTGCGCCGGCCGCCGACGCACCCCGGCCGCCCCGGGAGACCGCTCCTTTTCCGGCCCCTGCACCGCACCTCACCCCACCGGTCCAAGGACTCAAGGACGCCTCATGGACACCGCTTTCCTCGCGCGCCTCAGAGGCGCCGTCCACACGACGGTCCGCACGATCGAGGACCGCACGCCCGCGGACCGCGACCGCGCCCTCGACGGCCTGCGCGCGCTGGCGCTGCTCGCCGTGCCCGTCGGCCACTGGCTGATCGAGGGCTTCACCCGCCACGCCGACGGCGGGCTGCACAACACCAGCCTGCTGACGGCCTTCGGCGCTCTCTCGCCCGCCAGTTGGGTGTTGCAGATGCTGGGCATCTTCTTCCTGGTCGGCGGCCATGCGTCGGTGCTGTCCCTGCGGCGCGCCACCGAGCGGGGTGAGCCCACCGGGACCTGGCTGCGCGGCCGGATCGTCCGGCTGGGCCGCCCGGTGCTCGGGGTGACGGCCGTCTGGGCGGTGCTGCTCCCGGTCCTGTACGGCCTGGGGGTGCCGGAGGCGACGCTGCGGACCGGGGCGACGCTGGTGATCCAGCCGCTGTGGTTCGTCGGTGTGTACGCGGCGGTCACCGCGCTGACGCCGTACTGCGTGCGTGCCGCCCGGCGGACGGGCGCCTGGGCCGCGGCACCGCTGGCGGCAGCCGTGGCCGTCGTGGACTTCCTGCGCTACGGGCCGTTCGCCGACGCCGTGCCGTCCTGGCTGAGTCTGCTCAACCTCCTGCCCGGCTGGCTGTTCGCGTATCAGCTCGGGGCCTCCTGGGGCGAGCGGCGGCTCGGCAGGCGCGCGGCCTGGTCACTGCTGCTCGGCGGTGCCGCGCTGTTCGCCGCGCTGCTGCTGTTCTTCCACTACCCGGCGAGCATGGTCGGTGTCCCCGGACAGGACCGGACGAACTCCCACCCACCGTCGCTGCTGGTCCTGGCGCTGGCCGCCGCCCAGTCCGGCGCCGCCGTCCTGCTCCGTGACCGCCTCGGCCGACTGCTGCGGCGGCCCGCCCTGTGGGCACCGGTCACGGTCGTCAACCTCTCCGCGATGACGGTCCTGTGCTGGCACCAGACGGCGATGCTCTCGGCGGCCGTGCCCGCGTCCTTCCTGGGCGAGGTCCCCGGACTGACCGCGCCGCCCGCCGGCCTCGGCTGGCTCCTCGCCCGGCTCGCCTGGCTGCCGGTCTTCGCCGCGGCACTGCTCCTCATCGGCCGCACCACCCGCCGCTTCGAGACCCCCTGGACCGGTGTCACCGGGGCCCGCCGGGCTGCCGCGGCGCTCCTGGCCGCCGGGTTCGCGGTCTTCGCGCTGAGGCTGGCGTGAGTACCCGACGGGACCGCGGTGGGCGGCCGTGCGGCACGGCCGCCCACCGCGGAATCCCCCGAGGCGGCCGGGCGGGCCACGGAGAAGCGGGGCGGGGCGGGGCGGAAACCCTGCCCCGCCCCGTACGCGAGGTGTTACTCCCGTCCCGCCGAGGTGAGCGTCATGTCCGCGTACCGCGCCCCCGCGACCTGGCCGGCGATCGGCTCCAGCAGCGCCAGGTCCTGCTCGGTCAGCGCGATCCGGCCCGCCCCGGTGTTCTCCTCGACGCGGCTGCGCTTACGGGTGCCGGGGATCGGTACGACGGCCAGGCCGCGGGCCCCGGCCTGGTGCTGCAACCAGGCCAGCGCGATCTGGCCGAGGGTCGCGCCATGGGCGTCGGCGACCGTGCGGACGGGCTCCAGCAGCGCGGCGTTGGCGGTCGCGTTGTCGCCGGTGAAGCGGGGCTGGGTCCGCCGGAAGTCATCCTTCGTCAGCTCCTTGTCGGCGCTCACGAACGCACCGGTCAAAAAGCCCCGGCCGAGCGGCGAATACGGGACGAGGCCGACGCCGAGCTCGGCCGCGGTCTGCACCACGCCGTCCTCGATGTCCCGGCTGAACAGCGACCACTCGGACTGGAGCGCCGCGATCGGGTGCACGGCCTGCGCCGCGCGCAGCTCGGAGCCGGTCACCTCGCTCAGCCCCAGGTGCTTGACCTTGCCCTCGGCCACCAGCTCGGCCATGGCGCCGACCGATTCCTCCAGGGGGACATTCACCTCACGCCGGTGCATGTAGTACAGGTCGATCTCGTCGACGCCCAGGCGCTTCAGGCTGCCCTCGACGGCCTGGCGGATGTACGGCCGGTCATTGCGGATGACGCGCTTGTACGGGTCGTCCGGGTGGTCCGGGTCGGGGGATATCGCGAACTTGGTGGCCACCACGACCTCGTCGCGGTGCGCCTGGATGAACGGGGCGATGAACTTCTCGTTCTCCCCCCTTCCGTACATGTCGGCGGTGTCGAAGAGCGTCACGCCCAGCTCCAGGGCCCGCTCCAGCGTGGCCCGCGCCTCGTCGGCGTCCGTCGGGCCGTAGGCGAAGCTCATGCCCATGCAGCCGAGGCCCTGCACCCCGACCCGCGGTCCGCCGGTGCCCAGCTCGACCGTCTCGATCTTGTTGCTACCCATGGAGATCTCAGAACCTCTCGGACGCCCTACGGGCGTCGGCATAGATGTCGATCTTGTAGTCGAGTACGTCCAGCGTGCTCCGGAGCTCGGCTATCCGCTGCCGTACGTCCTCGCGATGCGCGGTCAGCAGCTGCTCCCGCTCGGCGAAGGTGCACTCCCCGGCCCGCACCAGCTCGGCGTAGCGGACCATGTCCGCGACCGGCATGCCGGTCAGCCGCAGCTTGGTCACCAGGCCCAGCCAGTCCAGATCGCGGTTGGTGAAGCGCCGCTGGCCGGTGTGGGTGCGGTCCACGTGCGGCATCAGGCCGATGCGCTCGTACCAGCGCAGGGTGTGTGCGCTGAGCCCGGTGTGGTCCGCCACCTCGCTGATCGTGTACTGGTCCCGGCCGGCGGGCCGCGGGTGCCCGAGCGTGGGGCCGCAGTCGCGCGGCCTCGCCGGCAGCCTCCCGGCCGCGGCCCCGCTCGTGACCCGTTCGCTCTGCGTTACCGTCATGCCCCGTCTCCCCTGTATCGCCGGATGTCTCCCGGCTTTCGCCGGATGCCTCTCGACGTCCTCAACGCTAGAGACTTCGAGTGCACTCCAGGCAAGTGCGGATCACGGGCAGACTTGACCGGAAATTGGGGAGCGCGGGCCTGTCCGTGGGCCGGGGCCGGACAGCCTTTAGGCTCGTGGGCATGCAGAGCCTGCGGATGATCGAGAACTGGCCGGTGCCCACCGCTGCGGCCGCCGTCGTACGAGCCGATGGGTCGGTGGCCGGATTCTACGGCCCCCTGGAGCACCGTTTCCCGCTGGCGTCCGTGACCAAGCCGCTGGCCGCGTACGCCGCCCTGCTGGCCGTCGAGGAGGGCGCCATCGAGCTGGACGAGCCGGCCGGACCCGAGGGGTCCACGGTCCGTCATCTCCTCGCCCACACCTCGGGGCTGGCCTTCGACGAGCAGCGCACGATGGCCGAGCCGGGCACCCGCAGGCTCTACTCCAACACCGGTTTCGAGGCGCTGGGCGATCACATAGCCAAGGCCACCGACATCCCCTTCCCGCAGTATCTGCACGAGGCGGTGCTCGCACCGCTCGGGATGACCGCGACGGAACTTCCCGGCTCCCCCGCCAAGGACGGCATCTCCACCGTCGCCGACCTGGCCCGTTTCGCCGCGGAGCTCCAGGCGCCGCGGCTGCTCGCGCCGCAGACGCTCGCGGCGGCGACCGAGGTGGCCTTCCCCGGCCTGACGGGTGTGCTGCCCGGCTACGGCCACCAGAAGCCCAACGACTGGGGGCTGGGCTTCGAGATCCGCGACGGCAAGTCTCCACACTGGACGGGCAGCGCGTCCTCGCCCCGTACGTTCGGGCATTTCGGCCAGTCCGGAACGTTCCTGTGGGTGGACCCGGACGCGCGCGCGGCGTGTGTGGCGCTGGCCGACCGGGCCTTCGGGCCGTGGGCCGTCGAGGCCTGGCCGCAGCTGACCGACGCGGTGCTGGCCGAGCTGGCACAGCGCGCCTGACGACGCCGTACGGCCCGGAACGGTACCGGCGGCTCCGGGCCCGCGGCCCTTCTCACCCGTCCCTCGGCCCTGCTCTCACACGTACGCCGACTCCGCCCCCATCTCCCACACCAGGCACTCCGCCGCCGTCAGCCCCTTCAGCTCCAGCCCCACCCCGTCGGTGATCCGCGCCGCGTCACCGGCCTCCAGGCGCTCCGCACCGATCCGTACGGCGCCGCGCACCACGTGCACATATGCCCGTGCGGCATCCGGGACCGCGGTGCGCTCGTCCTCGGCGAGGCGGCGCAGATGCAGCAGGGCGCCGGCCCGTGCGACCGCATACGGGGTGCCGTCGGCGATACCGCGCACCACCTCGTACGACGGCTCCCCGCCGTATTCGAGCGGCGCCAGCCACATCTGGACGAAGCGCAGCGGCTGCGCCCCGTCGTTGCGCTCCACGTGCCGTACGCCACCGGCCGAGCTGAGCCGCTGGAGATCACCGGGGCGTACGGTGGTCTCGTGGCCGGCCGAGTCGCGGTGGGTCAGCTCACCCTCGACCACCCAGGTCACGATCTCCGTGTCGCGGTGCGGATGCTCGTCGAAGCCGGCGCCGGCCGTCAGCCGCTCCTCGTTGCAGGCGATCAGCGCGCCGAAGCGCAGATTTTCCGGCTCGAAATGAGGCCCGAAGGAAAACGCGTGCAGCGACTCGATCCCGGCCTCCGCGTCCCCGCCCGGATACCGTTCATGGCCCCTACGCACCTGAATCATGGGGCCACCGTAGCCCCGCCCCCTCACCTCCCCGCCCCGATAGTGCAGGCTTGTCCCGTGTCTGAACCCGCATCGCGCGACGCGCACCCGCACTCCGCCACCCTCCGGCGCCTGGAGAATTCCTCCGGCAAACTGGCGGCCGCGGCCATCGCCCGCATGGACGCCACGCTGCCGTGGTACCGCGCGATGCCCCCGGAGAACCGCTCCTGGATCGGCCTGGTGGCCCAGGCCGGTATCGCCGCCTTCACCGAATGGTTCCGGCACCCGGAGACCCCGCAGGCGATCAGTACCGATGTCTTCGGCACGGCGCCGCGCGAGCTGACCCGGGCGATCACGCTGCGGCAGACCGTGGAGATGGTCCGCACGACCATCGAGGTCATGGAGTCCGCGATCGACGAGGTCGCGGCCCCGGGCGACGAGTCCGTGCTGCGCGAGGCGCTGCTGGTCTACGCCCGGGAGATCGCCTTCGCCACCGCCCAGGTCTACGCCCAGGCCGCCGAGGCCCGCGGCGCGTGGGACGCCCGGCTGGAGTCGCTGGTGGTCAACGCGGTGCTGTCGGGCGAGGCCGACGAGGGCGCGGTCTCCCGTGCGGCGGCGCTGGGATGGAACTCCCCCGAGCATGTGTGTGTGGTGCTGGGCACCGCCCCGGACGGGGACAGCGAACTGACCGTGGAGGCGATCCGGCGGGCCGCCCGGCACGCCAAGCTCCAGGTGCTGACCGGTGTGCTGGGATCCCGCCTGGTGGTGATCGCGGGCGGCTCGGACAATCCGCTGAAGGCCGCCAAGGCGCTGATCGGCCCGTATGCCGCCGGTGCCGTGGTGGCCGGCCCGGTGGTCTCCGATCTGCTGGCCGCGACCCGCTCGGCCCAGGCCGCGGCCGCCGGGCTGCGGGCGTGTGCCGCCTGGCCGGACGCCCCGCGGCCGGTGCTCGCGGACGACCTGCTTCCGGAGCGCGCGATGGCCTCTGACCCGGTCGCCCGCGAGCAGCTGGTGGAGGAGATCTACAGACCGCTGGAGGAAGCCGGGTCGGCACTTCTGGAGACGCTGAGCGTTTACCTGGAACAGGCGAGCAGTCTGGAGGGCGCCGCCCGGATGCTGTTCGTGCACCCCAACACCGTGCGCTATCGGCTGCGACGTGTGACGGACGTCACCGGCTGGTCACCCTCCGATGTGCGCTCGGCGTTCACCCTCCGTATCGCTTTGATTCTGGGGCGTCTGGCTGACGGTGAGGCGCAACCCTAGACTTTTGTCGGACACCAACAATTCCCCCGATGGTTCTTCGTCCCTGTCCCCACGGGCGGGCGGAACCACCCACAAGAGAGAGTGTGAGGGTGCTCGTACTCGTCGCTCCCGGCCAAGGCGCTCAGACGCCCGGCTTCCTGACTCCCTGGCTCGACCTCCCCGGTGTCGAGGACCAGCTCCGTGCCTGGTCGGACGCCATCGACCTGGACCTGGTCCACTACGGCACCAAGGCGAACGAGGAGGAGATCCGCGACACCGCGGTGGCGCAGCCGCTGCTGGTGGCCTCCGCCCTGATCTCCGCCCGGCAGCTGTTCGCGACGGCCGACGACGTTGCCGCGCAGGTCGGCGCGGCCGCCGGCCACAGCGTCGGTGAGCTGGCCGCCGCCGCGCTGACCGGCACGGTCTCCGACGAAGCCGCGATGCGGCTGGTGCGCCGGCGCGGCCAGGCGATGGCCGAGGCGGCCGCCGTCACCGAGACCGGTATGGCCGCGCTGCTGGGCGGCGACGAGGCCGTCGTCATCCCGCATCTGGAGCAGCTGGGCCTGACCCCGGCGAATGTGAACGGCGCCGGCCAGATCGTCGCCGCGGGCACCGCCGGGCAGATCGCCGCGCTGGTCGAGAACAAGCCGGAGGGCACTCGCCGGGTCGTACCGCTGAAGGTGGCCGGCGCGTTCCATACTCACCACATGGCCCCCGCCGTCTCCGCCCTGGAATCCGCGACCACCGAGCTGTCGGTCGCCGATCCGCACACCCGCTACGTCTCCAACAAGGACGGGCAGCTGGTCTCCGACGGCCGGGAACTGGTGCAGCGGCTGGTGGGCCAAGTGGCCAACCCCGTGCGCTGGGACCTGTGCATGGAGACCTTCAAGGAGCTCGGGGTCACCGCGCTCATCGAGGCGGCTCCCGGTGGCACGCTCACCGGCCTGGCCAAGCGCGCGCTGCCCGGCGTGCGGACCCTCGCCCTCAAGACGCCCGACGACCTCGACGCGGCCCGCACGCTGATCGCCGAGCAATCTGCACCGGCCGAATAGGAGTCCGAAGCGCATGACCTCGAAGATCAAGCCCTCGAAGGGCGCCCCGTACGCGCGGATCATGGGCGTCGGCGGCTACCGCCCGACCCGGGTCGTGCCCAACGAGGAGATCCTCAAGCACATCGACTCGTCCGACGAGTGGATCCGCTCGCGGTCCGGTATCGCGACCCGCCACTGGGCGGGCCCCGAGGAGACCGTCGCGACCATGTCGGTCGAGGCGTCCGGCAAGGCCATCGCCGACGCCGGGATCACGCCCGAGCAGATCGGCGCCGTGATCGTCTCCACCGTTTCGCACTTCAAGCAGACCCCGGCGATCGCGACCGAGATCGCGCACCGCATCGGTGCCGGCAAGCCGGCCGCGTTCGACATCTCGGCGGGCTGCGCGGGCTTCGGCTACGGCCTGACCCTGGCCAAGGGCCTGGTGACCGAGGGCTCGGCGGAGTATGTGCTGGTCCTGGGCGTCGAGCGACTCTCGGACCTGACCGACCTGGAGGACCGCGCGACGGCCTTCCTCTTCGGTGACGGTGCCGGCGCGGTCATCGTCGGACCCGCCACGGAGCCCGAGATCGGCCCGACCGTCTGGGGCTCGGAGGGCGACAAGTCCGAGACGATCAAACAGACCCTCGGCTGGGACGTCTACCGCTCCCACCCGCTCCCCGGAGGGGATGCCCCTGAGGGCCGCCCCGCTCCGGAGGAGATCCGTTACCCCGCCATCACGCAGGAGGGCCAGGCGGTCTTCCGGTGGGCGGTGTTCGAGATGGCGAAGGTCGCCCAGCAGGCGCTGGACGCGGCCGGAGTCAGCCCGGACGACCTGGACGTCTTCATCCCGCACCAGGCCAACATGCGGATCATCGACTCGATGGTGAAGACTCTGAAGCTGCCGGAGAGCGTGACGGTCGCCCGCGACGTGGAGACCACCGGCAACACCTCGGCCGCCTCCATTCCGCTCGCCATGGAGCGACTGTTGGCGACCGGACAGGCCAAGAGCGGCGACACCGCGCTGGTCATCGGCTTCGGGGCGGGTCTCGTCTACGCCGCGACGGTCGTTACCCTCCCCTAGGCAAGATCTGCGCAGCGCCGTACGTCCTCGGATGTGTCGGCCGTCGCACGGATCTTCACCGCAAGTAACGCAGTTTCCCCATAAAATGACCGAAGGAGCGCCATCATGGCCGCCACTCAGGAAGAGATCGTCGCCGGTCTCGCCGAGATCGTGAACGAGATCGCCGGGATCCCCACCGAGGACGTCCAGGTGGACAAGTCCTTCACCGACGACCTGGACGTTGACTCGCTGTCCATGGTCGAGGTCGTCGTCGCCGCCGAAGAGCGCTTCGACGTGAAGATCCCGGACGACGACGTCAAGAACCTCAAGACGGTCGGCGACGCGACCGAGTACATCCTGAAGCACCAGGGCTGATCCAGCCCTTGCGCATGTCGCCACCCCGCGGTGGCGCCGTCGATTCAGACCCCTCTACCCGTGGAGTAAGAATTCCCGTGAACGCGACCAATCGCACCGTGGTCGTCACCGGTATCGGCGCAACCACACCGCTGGGTGGCGACAGCGCTTCGTCCTGGGAGGCAATGCTCGCCGGACGTTCCGGTGTCGGCACGCTCGACCAGGACTGGGCGGCCGAGCTTCCCGTCCGGATCGCCGCACAGGCGGCCGTGGACCCGGCGGAGGTCCTCCCCCGGGCGCAGGCCCGCAAGCTGGACCGCTCGGCGCAGCTCGCGCTGATCGCGGCCCGCGAGGCCTGGGCGGACGCCGGTTTCACCGCCAAGGCCGGTGAGGACACCTCGGTGGACCCCGACCGGCTCGGCGCCGTCATTGCCTCCGGCATCGGCGGCGTGACCACCCTGCTCGGCCAGTACGACGTGCTCAAGGAGAAGGGCGTCCGCCGCGTCTCCCCGCACACCGTGCCGATGCTGATGCCCAACGGCCCGTCCGCCAACGTCGGCCTGGATGTGAACGCCCGCGCCGGTGTGCACACCCCGGTCAGCGCCTGTGCGTCCGGCTCCGAGGCGATCGGCTACGCCATCGAGATGATCCGTACGGGCCGCGCCGACATCGTCATCGCGGGCGGTACGGAGGCGGCCATCCACCCGCTGCCGATCGCCGCCTTCGGCAACATGATGGCGATGTCGAAGTCCAACGACGACCCCGAGGGCGCCTCCCGTCCCTTCGACACCGCGCGCAACGGTTTCGTCATGGGTGAGGGCGCCGGCGTGATCGTCCTGGAGTCGGCCGAGCACGCCGCCAAGCGCGGCGCCCGGGTCTACGCCGAGGCCGTCGGCCAGGGCATCTCCGCCGACAGCCACGACATCGTGCAGCCCGAGCCGTCCGGCAACGGCATTGCACACGCACTCCAGAACCTCCTGGACTCCAACGACCTCGACCCGGCGGAGATCGTGCACGTGAACGCGCACGCCACCTCCACGCCGCAGGGCGACCTGGCCGAACTGAAGGCACTGCGCAAGGTCTTCGGCGACGACACCGACCACATGGCGGTCTCCGCCACGAAGTCGATGACGGGCCACCTCCTGGGCGGCGCCGGCGGTGTCGAGACGGTCGCCGCGATCCTGGCGCTGTACCACCGGGTGGCACCGCCGACGATCAACGTCGACGAGCTCGACCCGGAGGTCGATGCGGACATCGTCCGCGGCGAGCCCCGCAAGCTGCCCGCCGAGGGCCGCATCGCGGCCCTGAACGACTCGTTCGGCTTCGGCGGCCACAACGTGGTGCTGGCCTTCCGGACGGTCTGACACGCACCGTCAGGGCCCGCCCCGGTGATAGTCACCGGGGCGGGTCCTGTGCATGTCTCAGCCGTCGAAGCTGGCGAAGTACGCGGCGGTCGCGTCCTCTTGGCCGTGGCCCTGCTGCTCGGCCCGGCGGAGGCGTTCCGCGGCCGCCGTCGCCAGATCCATCCGCACTCCGGTGTCCCGGGCGGCCTCCAGGATGAGCCGGGCGTCCTTGCGGGCCGCGGACACCGTGAAGCTCGCGGGGTAGTTCTCGGACAGGATCAGCTCGGTTTTCAGCCGGAGATACGGCAGGTCGAGCGCCCCGCCGGCAACCGCGTCGAGGAAGTCGCGGGGGTCCACACCGAGCGCCTCGGCGAGCGCGACGGACTCACCCGTACCGCTGATGACCGTCAGCACCCAGTTGTTGACGACGAGCTTGAGACGGCTGGCCGCCCCGCTCGCGGCGTCCTCACCGATCCACAGGGTCCGGCTACCGACGCAGTCGAAAACCCGCCCGGCGCGCTCCCGTACGTCCTGCGGGCCCGCTGCCAGGACCGTCAACTCCCCCTTCTCCGCGGGCGCCTTGGTGCCGAGCACGGGGGCGTCCACGAACCGCAGGTGGTGCTCGTCGGCGAACCGGGCGAGCGACGGCAGCGCTTCGGTCCCCACCGTGCTCGTCTGGAGCCACAGGGCACCGGCCGGCAGCGCGGTGGCGGCCTGCCCGATCGCCTGGCGGACGGCCTCGCCGTCGAGCAGCATCGTGAGGACCACATCGGCGCCTTCCACCGCCTCGGCGGGAGTGCCGGTGACGCGGATCCCGTCGGCGGCCAGCGGCTCGGCCTTGGCACGCGTGCGGTTCCAGGCACGCACGTCGAGGCCCGCCCCGGCGAGGTTGCGGGCCATCGCGGCCCCCATGATTCCGGTGCCGAGCACCGCTACGGAAAGGGCGTCGGAAGAGTGGTTGTCGGCCATGACGGCACGCTAGGCGGTGGAGCGGACTCCAGGGCAGCCACTGCCGCGTGTCGGGGCCCCGGGGGCCTAGACGACCTGGTGGAGCCAGCGGACCGGGGCGCCCTCGCCCGCGTACCGGAACGGCTCCAGCTCGTCGTCCCAGGGCTTGCCGAGGAGCTTGTCGACCTCGGCGGCCAGCTCGGTCTCGCCGCGCGCCGAGCGGGCGACCGCGGCGCGCAGCCGGTCCTCGGGGATGAGGATGTCGCCGTGGATGCCCGTGACGGCGTGGAAGATGCCCAGTTCGGGGGTGGAGCTGTAGCGCTCGCCCTCGGCGGTGGAGCAGGGTTCCGCGGTCACTTCGAAGCGCAGCAGATGCCAGCCGCGCAGTGCGGAGGCCAGCTTGGAGGCCGTCCCGGCCTCCCCCTGCCACGAGAACTCTGCTCTCCAGGTGCCCGGGGACGCCGGCTGGCGGATCCAGTCGAGATTGACGCGCACACCGAGGACGCCCGCCACGGCCCATTCGACATGCGGGCACAGCGCGCGCGGAGCGGAGTGGACGTACAGAACTCCACGTGTCGTCACCGGGACCTCCAGTGCGGTTCGAGGTTCGCCTTCCCCAGCGGCCTCGTGCCCGTTCCGGTTGCGGCCGGGACAGTTGTCATTCTGCCCCAGTGGTCACTTCGGCACCAGCATGCTGGTGACCTACAGTAAACACCATTGGGCGGAATTTGCCGCAAAAGGGACAGGAAATGACGTGATGTAATTTGTCTGTGCCGACTGCACTGGCCACTTTGGGTCACCGCCCGGCAGGCACGGGGCAAAGCTACCGCGCGGTGCCGGTCGAGGGGGTGACGTACCGTCGGTACCCGAAGAGATATCACTCGCACGCCGGAGGGGACAGGGGATGGCGCAGATCGATCGGCCCTTTCGCCCCCGGCACCGCCGCTTCCGCCTCCGATCCTCACGCACCGTCGCCGTCGCGTCCGCGCTGGTGATCGCGCTCACCTCCTGTAGCTCCGGCGGGCACCCGGGCAAGCGGCACGCCAAGCCGGCGCCCGTCTGGCGCACCGACCCCCACTCGATCGCGGCACTCGGCGACTCGATCACCGTCGGCTTCGACGCCTGTACGTTGCTCTCCGACTGCCCCCGGGTCTCCTGGGCCACCGGCACCGATCCCAAGGTCGGCAGCCTCACCCGACGGCTGGTCAAACACCCCGCCACACACAGCTGGAACTTCGCCAGGACCGGTGCGCTGATGAGCGATCTGCCGGACCAGTTCACCAAGGCCGTCGACCACAGGCCCGAGCTGGTCACGGTCCTCATCGGCGCCAATGACGCCTGCCGGCGCGATGTCGCGGCGATGACCCCGAAGGCCGCCTTCCGGGCCGACTTCGCGCGGTCCATGAGGTATCTGCGGCGCGCGCTGCCGCACACCCAGGTGTATGTCGCGGCGGTCCCTGATCTGCTGCGGCTGTGGTCCGAGGGGCGCAAGAACCCGCTCGGCAAACAGGTGTGGAAGCTGGGCATCTGCGGGTCCATGCTGCGCGATCCGGACGATCTGTCGAAGGCGGCGCAGGGCCGCCGGGCGAAGGTGCAGGAGCAGGTGAGGGCCTACAACTCCGCACTCGCCGAGGTGTGCGGCAAGGATCCGCTGTGCCGCTTCGACCAGTCGGTCTTCGACTACCGCTTCACGGGGCGCCAGTTGAGCACCTGGGACTGGTTCCACCCGGGCACCAACGGTCAGAAGCAGCTGGCCGCAATGGCGTTCCGCACGATCACCCGGGCACGGCCGTAGCGCCTGCGCGCGGTCCCCGGGCGCTGCCCGCCCGGCCGTCGGCATAGGCTCACGCGCATGAGGACGCAGGTCAGCAGGGAACCCTTCGGCACGCTGGACGACGGCGCCCGCGTCGACCGCTGGACCCTGGAGTCGGGCCCCGCAGGGCTACGGGTCCGCATCCTCACCTACGGCGGGATCGTCCAGACGGTGGAGGCGCCGGACCGGGACGGGGTGCGGGGGCAGCTGGCGCTGGGCTTCGCCGACCTCGCGTCGTATGCCGCGCACGGCGGGTCGCACTTCGGTGCGCTGGTCGGGCGGTACGCGAACCGGATCGCCGGGGCGTCCTTCGTCCTCGACGGCAGGACCTGCGCGCTGACGCCGAACAACGGGCGCCACAGCCTGCACGGCGGGCCGGGCGGCTTCTCCCGGGTGGTGTGGGACGCCCGGGAGGTCGACGGTGGTGTGCAGCTGCACCGGGTCAGCCCGGACGGCGAGGAGGGCTTCCCCGGCGCCCTGGACGTGCGCGTGACGTACACCCTCTCCCCCGGCGCGCTGCGTATCGTCTCGCGCGCGACGACCGACGCGCCGACCGTCGTCAACCTCACCAACCACACGTACCTCAATCTGGGTGGGGACGGCAGCGGCAGCGCCGCCGGTCATGAGCTGCGGCTGGCGGCCTCCCGGTACACGCCGGTCGACGGCACCGGCATTCCGGTGCCCGGCGCGCCCGCCGACGTCACCGGCACCCGCTTCGACTTCCGGGCGGCGCGCGCGGTGGCAGGCGCGTACGACCACAACTTCGCGCTGGACGGCGGGGTCCGCGAGGCCCCGCGCACGGTCGCGGAGCTGTACGACCCGCGCTCGGGCCGCGCTCTGGAGCTGGCCACCACCGAGCCCGGACTCCAGCTCTACACCGCAGATCACCTCGACGGCACCCTGACCGGAACGTCGGGCGTCCCCTACGGCCCGGCGGCCGGTCTCGCCCTGGAGACCCAGCACTTCCCGGACTCCCCGAACCGTCCGGACTTCCCCAGCACGGCGCTGCTGCCCGGCGAGAGCTATCGCTCGGAGACGGTGTACGCGTTCTCGGTGCGGCCGCAGGGTGCGGGGGACCCCTAAGGGCGGGGGCGCACAAGGTCATACTGTGCGGCGACGACGCGGGGCGGCGCAGAAGGAACGATGAGCAGTGACCGGATCTCCGGTCTCCGTGTCCGTTGCCTGCTCCGGGAGACCTCTCACCATGGCCCGCCTCCGCGTTCCCCATCTCGTGCTGTCCTGTGCGGCGTTGACCGTGCTGACGACCGGCTGCTCGCTGTCGGGTTACGGCCCGACGAAGGACGCGGAGCGGACGTACACCGTGCGCGGCACGGTCACCGCGCTGTCGGCGACGACGCACGGCGGGAACATCGAGGTCGTGCCGATCGACGCCGGCGGGTCGGTCAAGGTGACGGAGAAGTATGTGTACAACGACCAGAAGCCGAACCCCGACCACGGGGTCAAGGGCGGACGGCTGACGCTCAAGGCCGCGGACTGCGGCATGGGGCGCAGGTGCGAGGTGAACTACCGGGTGCTGCTGCCGCGCAACGCCTCGGTCGACCTGCGCACCAGCGGTGGGGACATCACCGTCCACGGCGCCGCGGGCGGGATCGCCGCGGAGACCAGCGGCGGGGACATCACCGTCGCGGACTCCACGGCCCGCACGGCGAAGGCGAAGACCAGCGGCGGAGATGTCGACCTCGCGCTGTCCGCGGCGCCCGACGAGGTGTCGGGCCGGACCAGCGGAGGCAATGTCACCATCCGCCTCCCGAAGGGTTCGTATGCGGTGAATGCCACGACCAGCGGCGGCACCCGCAAGGTCTCCGTCCCGACGGACGAGGGCTCCGCACACAAGGTGACGGCCCGGACGAGCGGCGGTGATGTGTCGGTGGTGACCTCATGAGGGAGCGCGGGGGACGCGGGGGGCTCGGGGGACGCAGGGGACGTTCCTGGGGAGGAGTGCCCCCGTCTCTGGCCTTGGTCCCGGCCCCGTCCCTGGCCCCGCCCCCGCCCCTGGTCCTCGCCCCCGCCCCGTCAGCCGACCGTGACCTCGGCCGTCAGCCTGCGGTCGTCGACGCTGTGCGCCGCCTCGACGAGGTAGACGCCCTTGACCCGGCGCCAGCCGCCGTCCCCCGCCGTCCCGACGTCCCCCGCTTCTCCGCCGCCGTCGCCCTCGTCCCAGACCGCGAAGGCCCGGTCCGGCAGCGGGATCTCGGCCTCCGCGCTCTCGCCGGGACCTGCCTCGACGACGGCGAAGCCGGCCAGCCAGCGGGCCGGGCGCTCCGGAGCGTCAGGGGCGGCGTCCGCGGTGGGCGCCAGATAGATCTGGACGACCTCGCGTCCGGTCCTGTCGCCCGTGTTGCGCACCCGCACCCGCACCGAGTCGGGGGTGGTGTCCAGCGACTCGTACTCCCAGTCGGTGTAGCCGAGTCCGTGGCCGAAGGGGTAGGCGGGAGCGGGAGCGGACCGCTGCCAGGCGCGGTAGCCGATATACACCCCTTCGGAGTACGTGAGTTGGCCGTCGGCCGGGGTGACGGCGCTGACCGGGGCGTCGGCGAGACGGGCCGGCCAGGTGGTGGGGAGCCGGCCGCCCGGCTCGTGGGCGCCGAGCAGGACGTCGGCCAGCGCCGCACCGGCCTCCTGGCCGGGGAACCAGCTCAGCAGCACGGCAGGGACCTGCTCGCGCCACGGAAGCTCCACCGGAGAGCCGGAGTTGACGACCACGATGGTGTGCGGGTTGGCGGCGGCGACCCGGGTGACCAGCTCGTCCTGGCGGCCGGGCAGCCGAAGATCTCGGCGGTCGAAGCCCTCGGACTCGACCTCGTCGGTGGTGGCGACGACCACGATCGCGACATCGGCCCCGGCCGCGGCGCGGACGGCCTCGGCGATCTCCGCGTCGTCATCGAGCTGCGGTGCACTGTGGCCGAGGGCGAAGTTCAGCCCGTCCAGGCCCTCGCCGAGGTCCGGGCCGCCGGGCACGAACCGCAGGGTGATCCCGACGCTCTCACCCGCCGTCAGCTCCGCCGTCAGCCGCCGCTCGACGGGGTGCATGAAGGCCTCGAACGGGTCATTGCCGTCCGGCGCGCAGCGGCCGTCGAAGAGGACCGCACCGCCGACGGTCAGCCGCAGCCCGCCGGTGCCGGAGACGGCGAGGGTGTGGCTGCCGGTGCTCCGCGGGGTGAAGCTGCCGGTCAGCTCGACGGCGCCCAGGTTCTGCCGGGTGACGCCCTCGGGCAGGCGGCCCATCACCCGCACCTGGCCGTCGGACCGGGAAATCTCGGCGAGCAGTTGGCCATCGGCGGCCAGGTAGCGGGCGCGCAGCGTGAAACCTTCACGTGCGTACGGGACCCGGGTGCGCGGCTCCGCGCCGAGCGCGAAGGTGACCTCGACGTCGTCGGGGAGTGCGGCGCGCAGCCCCTCCAGCGGGGAGAGGACCGCGTCGGGGAAGACGGTCGCCGAACCACCGCCGAGCACCCGGGCGTCGCGCGCGGCCGCCCCGATGACGGCGACCCTGCGGACGGCCGTGGCGTCGACCGGCAGCGCCCGCCGCTCCGCGCCCACCGGCTCGTTGCGCAGCAGTACGCACCCCCGCCGGGCGATCTCGCGGGCCACCGCCCGGCCGTCGATCCCCTGGGGCACCTCGGCCGGTTCGACCGCCGCCGGCACCCCCTCCAGACATCCGGTACGGGCGGCGAGCAGCAGCACCCGGCGCACCGCGTCGTCCACCTCCGACTCGGCCACCTCACCCGCACGGACGGCCTCGGCGAGCGGCGCCCCGTAGACCGTACGGGGCCCCGGCATCGCCACGTCCAGGCCGCCGCGCAGGGCGCGCACGGTGTCGCGGGCGGCCGTCCAGTCGGAGACATTGACGCCGTCGAAGCCCCATTCGCCGCGGAGGACGTCCTGCACGAGCGCGCGGTGTTCGGTCATCGTCGCGCCGTTGACCTGGTTGTAGGCGGTCATGACGCCCCAGGGCCGGGCGTGTTCGACGATGTGCTCGAAGGGTGCGAGATAGAGCTCGCGCAGCGGGCGCGGGGCGATGCGGTTGTCGACCGTGAACCGGTCGGTCTCCGCGTCATTGCCGACGAAGTGCTTGACCGTCGTGCCCACACCACCTTCCTGCACACCGCGCACATACCCGGCGCCGATCGCGCCGGTGAGCAGCGGGTCTTCCGCATAGCACTCGAAGTGGCGGCCGCCCAGCGGTGAGCGGTGGAGGTTGACCGTCGGCGCGAGGAGTACGTGCACGCCCTTGCGGCGGGCTTCCTGGGCGAGGAGGTGGCCGGCCCGGCGGGCGAGCCCGGGGTCCCAGGTGGCGGCCAGCGCGGTGGGGCTGGGCAGGGCGACCGAGGGGTCCTCGGCGTTCCACTCCTGGCCCCGTACCCCGACGGGGCCGTCCGACATCACCAGCGACCGCAGCCCGATCGCGGGCACGGCCGGCAGGGTCCACATGTCCTGGCCGGACAGCAGTGCGGCCTTGGTGTCGAGGTCGAGCGCGGCGAGCGCCCGCTCCACCGCTGCGGTGTGGTCCTGCGCGCGGCCACGGGCAGGGCGGCGGGCGTCGGCATCGGCGGGAGGAGTAGGACCAGTGGGTTCAGTGGGATCAGTGGGATCGTGGGGCTGGGCGTCGGTCATGCGGCTCTCCGGTGCTTCCTCAGTGGACGGGCAGGCCCCCTGTCCCGGATTGTTGCCGCCCCACATTCCGGCCGGTAGGTGTCGTTACTTTTCCGTTACACCAGCCGTACGGGATCTCCACGCGAGAGTTACGCTCGGCCGGTGACTGCACGAGACCAGGACGGACCCCGCCGCGGCGGGGCGGGTGCCCGACAGGGCGGTGGCGGGCGGGAGGCCCAGCGCGCGGAGCGGCGCGAGGCCCTCCTGGAGGCCGCCATGGAGCTCATCGCCGAACGCGGCTACCGCCGCACCTCGCTCGCCGCCGTCGCCGAGCGCGCCGGACTGACCCAGCAGGGGCTGCTGCACCACTTCCCGACGAAGGAACTGCTGCTGGTCGGCGTGCTGGAGGCGCGCGACCGCTGGGACCTGGCCTCGGCCGCCGCGGCGTCCGACACCTTGCGCACCGACGCCCTCGCCCAGCTCGTCGACTACAACGCCACCCGCCCCGGCATCGTCCGGACCTACACGGTGCTGTCCGCCGACAGCGTCACTGAGGACCACCCCGCCCGCGCCTTCTTCGAATCCCGTTTCCGCGCCGTACGGGCCTCGATGGCCGAGGTGCTGCGGGCCGAGTACGGCGACACCCTGCCCGGCGGCCTGACCCCGGAGCGGGCGGCGCCGCTGCTGACCGCCGTGATGGACGGGCTGCAACTGCAATGGCTGCTGGACCCGGACGAGGTGGACATGCCGGCGGCGTTCCGGGACTTCCTGGCGCTGCTCGGGCGCGGGGAGGACGACGGCGACGGATCCGGCGAGGAGCCGGGCGGGGGCTGACCCCGTACCCGTATGCCCGGTGCCGCGGTACCTCTGTGCCGCGGTGCTGCGGTACCTCTGTGCCGCGGCGCCTCTGTGCCTCTGTGCCTCTGTGCCGCGGTACCTAGCGGGCGGGGGCGAGGCAGGAAACCGTCATCTTGTCCGGGCTGTATTCGAGGTCGGCGAGCAGCTCACCGTCGGCGCACTCGTCCTTGGGTGCGTCGAGCCTGCGGGTCACCTTGTACTCCGCGTCGGCCGAACCGCAGTCCACGACCTCCAGGTCCTGGTCCTTCCAGTCGCCTTCGTTGCGTACGCAGTCACCGACGGCGAGGGTGGGCACCTTCCCGATGCCGGCCCCCTGGACGAACGCGCCGAGGACGAACAAGGTCGGGATCGCCAGGACCACGAGGGCCATCGGCACCAGGAACAGCAGCGCTTCCGGCCGGCGCAGCAGCGACTTGCCCGGGTCGAGCGAGGGCCCGAAGCCGCCTACGGGGGCGGCCAGTTTGCGGAAGCGGCTCCGGGGACCGAGGTTCATCAGCAGGGTGAGCGGGGTGATGGCCACGGACAACGGGCTCCACCAGCCCTGCCACAGCGTCTTCGCGGACATCTCGCGGTAGGTGGCCAGCCCGCAGGAGCGGCAGAACATGCCGCGGCGGCTGAGGAACCGCATCAGGAAGAGGAGGCCCTGATGCCCGCGCACGGTGGCCTGCACGGCGGGCTGAGCACCGCAGAGTTGGCACCCCGGGGCGGCGGCGTACGCCTGCGGGTGCGGGTGCGGGTGCTGCTGGGCGTACGGGTACGGGGCCTGGGCCGGGTGTCCCGGCTGCGGCGCATACGGGCCGGCAGGCTGGTGCGGGTAGGCACCCGGCGGCTGGTGCGGGGCGGCACCCGGCGGCTGGTGCGGGGCGGCACCGGCGGGCTGTTGCGGGTAGGACCCCGCCGGCTGTTGTGGGTAGGACCCCGCCGGCTGTTGCGGGTAGGGCCCCGCGGGCGGCTGGGCGTGCGGGTACGGGCCGTGCGGTGGTGGCGGGGTGGCCACAGAGATCCCCCTGAGTCTCGTGGAGAGCGCCGGACGCGGTGGCGGACCGGGCCGGACTGAATCAGGAACCCTATCCACGGCCGGCCGGCGGGTGCGGTTCAGGGCGTTGGCGCAAAGGCCAGGACCCCTACCGCCCCGCGGCGCGCACCGCTTTACTCGCCCCATGAGACGCATACGTACCAGGATCGGCGCGCTCGGTGTCGCGCTGCTGGCCACCGTCCCACTGTCCCTGACGGCACCGGCCGCCGCGGCCGCCCCGGCGGATGTCACGGTGGAGGAGGGCCGGCTGACGCAGGCCGCGCCGCAGGAGATCCTGCGGCGCAGTGGATTCGGCGCGGTGGATCGGGAGTTCGGGCGCGGGCTGGCACGGGTGACCACGTACGAGCAGGCCCGGCGCTATGTCGCGGACGAGGGGCGGGCGCTGTGGCGGCGGGCCGTGGACCGGGCGCAGGGGCGCGGGCCCGACGGCGGCGACCTGAGCCGGGACGACGACCGGCCGCTGTACTGGGCCCGGCTGGGGATGACGAAGCAACTACGGCAGTGGAAGCCTGACTTCGCACTGACCGAGTCCGCGCGCCGCGCCCTCCTCGGGTCGCTGGAGCGGGGTTCGCGCGGCCAGGACTCGATCGAACTGCCCGCCGGCAAGCACATCCTGCGGATCGTGGTGACCGGGTTCGACCCGTTCCAGCTGGACGCCGACGCGCGGCGCAGCAACCCGTCGGGGGCCGCGGCGCTCGCACTGGACGGGACGACGGTGCGTACCGCCTCGGGGCAGCCGGCCCGGATCGAGACCGCGGTCTTCCCCGTACGGTGGGCCGACTTCGCCGACGGCACCGTGGAGCGCACGCTGCTGCCGCACTTCCGGAGCGGGCCGCGGCAGGCCGACCTGTTCACGACGGTCAGCCAGGGGCGGCCGGGCCGGTTCGACGTCGAGCGGACCAACGGGGCCTGGCGGGGCGGCTATCCGGACAATGCGCGGGACTCCCGTACGGAGACCGTGCCGATTCCGGCGGGGGTGCCGACCGTACGGCCGCAGCCGCAGTGGACGACCACCAGCCTGCCGTACGCGCGGATCGTGGCGGCCGGGACCGGGCCCTTCCCGGTGGCCGACCACACCGAGGTCACCGAGATCCCGGCGGGCGGCACCGGACCGGTCGTGCGGCCGGACGGCCCGACGCCGGGCTCCACGGCCCGTGCCGGGGGCGGCGGGGACTATCTGTCCAACGAGATCGCCTACCGGGCGACCCTGCTGAGGGATGCGGTGCGCCCGGCGCTCCCGGGCGGGCATCTGCACACTCCCGTGCTGGAGTTCGGCCCCGGCAACACGGGCCCGGCGAACGGCCAGGTGACCGATCCGGTCTTCGTGCAGAACCGGGTCGCGATCACCGGGCAGGTGCGGGCGATCGTGACGGTGGCGGCGGCGCAGGTCGCGGCGGCACGGGGCGCACGGGGATAGAGCCGGACGTCCCGGAGGCGGGCGGGCGCCGACGCGGCTGGGGCCGCGGGCGCGAGGCGCGGGCGCGGGCACGGGCACGGCGAAAGGCCGCCCGGGGCCCGGCCCGCCCGGCCCCCGCCCCCTCTCCGTCCCCGCCTCGCCCCGCCCCGCCCCCTCTCCGTCTCCGTCCCCGTCCCGTCCCCGTCCCCGTCCCGTCCCGCCCCGTCCCGTCCGGCATCATGGGCGAATGATCATTGCCGCCGCACAATTCACCCCCGTACCGGGCGACATCGAGGCCAACGCCGCACGGATGGCCGCGCTCATCACCGAGGCCGCCGAGCGCGGCGCGGGCCTCGTGCTCTTCTCCGAACTCGCGCTGACGCACTACGACCGGCACCTGATAGCCGCCGATGTGGCGGGCATGACGGTGACGGAGGACGATGCCCGGCTGGCTCCCGTACGGGAGGCCTGCCGGGCGACCGGGGTCGCGGCGGTCGTGAACGCGGCGGGGCGGACCGGCGGTGACGGGGACCGTCCGGCGATCTCCTCGTTCGTCCTCGGACCGGACGGCACGCTGCTCACCCGTTACGACAAGATCCATCTGTTCAAGGGAGAGGGCGAAGGAGCGAGTGCAGGGGAGAGCGAGAGCGCGCTCTTCGCGCCGGGCACCGCCGACGGCCGCTTCACCCTGGGCGGCATCCGGTTCGCCCTCGCCACCTGCTTCGACAACAGCTTCCCCGAGGTGCCGGCGCGGGCCGCGGCGGACGGCTGCCGGGTGTATCTCGCCAGCTCCTTCCACGACTCGGCACAGCGGGTGGCGCAGTACGGGCAACTGGCGCGCGAGCACGGGCTGCACGTGCTGCTCGCCAACGGCACGGGGACCGGGCACTCCGGTCCGGGGTGCGGCCTCAGCGGCGTCTGGCTGCCGTCCGGCGAGCGGGTGGCGGCGGCCGCCGAGTGGAGCGGGCCGGTGCCGGGTGACGGCGCGGAGCTGGTGCTGAGCGATGTCCGCGACCTGATCACGCTGATGGCCGACCCGGCGGTGGCCGCGATCCCCGTCCAGGAGTGCGGTGAGCCGCTGGTGGACGTGCGGACCGCGGCGCCCGAGCTGCTGGTGGCCGACCTCCAGGACGACGAGCGGGGCGCCTACGCGCAGCTGCGCGAGGAGGTGCTGAAGCGGCTGCTGGCGGCGCAGCGGGCGCTGCCGGACGGGCTGCGGCTGAAGATCGTCGAGGGCTACCGGCCACTGGAACTGCAACGCCGCTACTTCGAGGAGTACGTGGACGAACTCCGGGCCCTGCACCCCGACCGGGATGCCGAGGGTCTCCATGAGGCCGCCAGCCGCTATGTGTCGCCGCCCGGGATCGCCCCGCACAGTGCCGGTGGCGCGGTGGACGTCACCCTCGTCACCACGGAGGGCGAGGACGTCGACATGGGGACTCCGATCGATGCCGGCCCGGAGGAGAGCGACGGCGCCTGCTACACGGGTGCCCCGGATCTGAGTCCCGCGGCCCGCGCCCACCGGCGGGTGCTGAACGCCGCCCTGAACTCCGCCGGGCTGGTCAACTACCCGACCGAGTGGTGGCACTGGTCCTACGGCGACCGTTACTGGGCCCTGGCGACCGGCGCGGATCATGCGCTGTACGGGCCGAAGGAGTGGGACGGACCGACGGAGGGGGACGGGCGGTGACGTGCCGCCGCGCACCCGGCCCCGTACCGCTCGGCGGTACGGGGGCCCGTGCGCGGCGAAGGTCCCCGGCCTCAGCCCTGCGGCAGCTCGGGCGCCAGTGCCTCCAGTTCCGCCCGGGTCGGATAGGACGGCTGGGCGCCCGGCTTGGTGACGGCGGCGGCGCCCACCCGTACGGCGAAGCGCGCCGCCTCGGGCAGTGCGTCGCCGCGGGCCAGGCGGGTGGCGAGGGCGCCGGTGAAGGCGTCGCCGGCGCCGGTGGTGTCCACGGCCTTGACCCGTACGCCCGGGACGTCCGCGGCTCCCGAGGCGTCCAGGACCAGCGCGCCGTCGCCGCCGAGGGTGACCACGACGGAGCGGGCGCCCCTCTCGCGCAGCGCCTGCGCCCACTCGGCGGGCGTGCCGTCGACGAGCCCGGAGAGCTGCCGCGCCTCGTGCTCGTTGACGACCAACGGGTCGGCCACCGCGAGGAGTTCGGGGGCCAGCGCGGCCGCCTCGGGCGCCGGGGAGGGGTTGAGGACGACGCGGGTGCCGGCCTGCTCGGCGGCCGAGGCGGCGGCCCGTACGGACTCCATGGGGATCTCCAGCTGGAGGGAGACCACCGCGGCGGCGGCGATGGTGTCCTTCGCGGCGGCCACGTCCTGCGGGGTGAGGGCGGCGTTCGCGCCGGGCGAGACCACGATGCTGTTGTCGCCGTCCGGGTCGACGATGATCATGGCGGTGCCGGTGCGGGCCGCGTCGTCCACGATCACCGGTGAGACATCGGTGCCCGCGTCGTGCTGGGCGCGCAGCAGCAGTTCGCCGTATGCGTCGCCGCCGACCCGCGCCAGCAGTGCGGTGCGGCCGCCGATCCGGGCCGCGGCGGCCGCCTGGTTGGCCCCCTTGCCGCCGGCCGATTCGACCAGGTCCGTGCCGGTCACGGTCTCGCCCGCGCCGGGGCGCCGCTCGACCCGTACCGTCAGATCCGCGTTGGCCGAGCCGACCACCAGGACGTCATACATGCACCGCTCTCCCACTTCTCTCACCTGTCGTTGCCGTGCGGCCCGCCGGGGCCGCACGCTCAGCCGTCGAACTTCGCGGCATTCTTCGCCGTCACCAGTACCACCGGCACCCTGACCGACTGCGGCAGCTTCTCACCACGGGAGGCCTTCAGCGCCCAGTCCACCGCCTGCTTGCCGAGGAGTTCCGGCTGCTGGGCGACGGTGGCGGTCAGCGTGCCGTTGCGGACCGCCTTGACGCCGTCCGGGGTGCCGTCGAACGCCACGACCTTCACGTCCTTGCCGGAGCGGCCGCCCAGCGCCTTGGACGCGCCCAGCGCCATCTCGTCGTTGGCCGCGAACACCCCGCCGATGCCGCGGTGCGCCTGGAGCATGTTGGTCATCACGTCCATGCCCTTGGTGCGGTCGAAGTCCGCGGGCTGCCGGGCGACGACCTCGATGCCGGGGTACTTCTTGATGCCTTCCTCGAAGCCCTTGCCGCGCTCGCGGGCGGCGGAGGTGCCGGCCTGGCCCTCCAGGAAGGCCACCTTGCCCTTGCCGCCGAGCGATTCGGCCAGCGTCTTCGCGGCGAGCCGGCCGCCCGCGACATTGTCGGAGGCGATGGTCGAGCCGACCTTGCCGCCGTTGACACCGCGGTCGATGGAGATGACCGGCACCTTCGCCCGGTTGGCGACGCCGACGGCCGGTACGGCGGCGTCGGAGTCGACCGGGTTGATGATGGCCGCCTTGACGTTCTGGCTGGTGAACGTCTCCATCTGGTTGATCTGCTGGGTGGGGTCGTTCTGGGCGTCGGTGATGTTGATGTGCAGACCGCGGGCGTCCGCCTCGGCCTGGGCGCCCTTCTTGATGCCGACGAAGAACGGGTTGTTCATCGTGGACAGCGCGAGCCCCAGGTCGGTGTTGCCGCCGCGGTCGCAGCCGGCCAGCCCCAGGGCGACGGTCGCGGCCAGCCCGGCCGCCAGCGACGCCTTGATCCGGGAGTTCCCCCGAGCGTTCCCCCGGGCGTTCCTCGGGGCGTTCCTCGGGGCGTTCCTACGGGCCTTCATCGCGCGCTCCGGCGGCGCAGCGTGTCCAGGAGCACCGCCAGCGCGATGACCAGTCCGGTGGCCACCTGCTGCCAGAACGCCGAGACGCTCAGCAGGTTGAGGCCGTTGCGCAGGACGGCGAGGATCAGCGCGCCGATGAGGGTGCCGGAGGCCTTGCCGGAGCCGCCGGAGAGGCTGGCCCCGCCGATGACGACGGCGGCGATGGCGTCCAGTTCGTAGCCGGTGGCGGCCTGCGGCTGGGCGGAGGTGAGCCGGGCGGCGAGCACGATGCCGGCGACCGCGGCGAACACCCCGGACAGCGCATAGATGGCGAGCTTGCGGCGCTTGACGTTGATGCCGGAGAGCCGGGCCGCCTCCTCGTTGCCGCCGATCGCGAACATCGCCCGGCCGGAGTACGTACGGGCCAGGATCAGCGCGGCGATCAGCCCCATCGCGATCATGACGAGGACGGGCACCGGCAGCCAGCCGCCGAGGGTGTCACCGAGCGCGCCGACCGAGGTGGGGAAGGGGATCGGGGAGCCTCCGGAGATGACCAGGGCCAGACCGCGGCCGATCGAGAGCATCGCCAGCGTGGCGATGAAGGCGGGCAGCTTGCCGTAGGAGACCAGGGCGCCGGAGACCAGACCGGCCGCCGCGCCGGTGGCCAGGCCGAGCAGCACCGCCATCCAGACGGGCAGGCCCTCCCCGGTGGCCGCCCAGGCGACGACGGTGGCGGAGAGCGCGGCGACCGAGCCGACCGACAGATCGATACCGGCCGAGACGATCACGAAGGTGACGCCGAAGGCGAGGATCGCGGTGACCGACGCCTGGACGCCGACGTTGAGGAGGTTCTGGCCGTTGAGGAAGTCCCTGGACAGCACCGCCATCACCACGACCAGGGCGATCAGTCCGCCGAGCGGGCCGTTTCTGAGGACCGCCCGGGAGAACCACGCTCCCGCGCCGTCCCGGTCCGGTGCCCGTCCCACCGCCTCGGCGGCGGCTCCTGTCTTCACCTCAGTGGACATCGGAGCCCTCCATTGCGCTCTTGTCGTTGTACTTCGTGCTCGTGCCGTGCGGGGACTGGAGCGCCAGCTCCATCACGGCGTCCTGGGTTGCCTGTTCGGCCGACAGCTCACCGGCCAGCCGGCCCTGCGACATCACCAGCACCCGGTCGCTCATACCGAGCACCTCGGGCAGATCGCTGGAGATCATCAGCACCGCGCGGCCGGACGCCGTCAGGTCGTTGATGAGCTGGTAGATCTCGACCTTGGCGCCGACGTCGATCCCGCGCGTCGGCTCGTCGAGGATCAGCAGCCTGGTGTCCGCCAGCAGCCACTTGCCGATGACGATCTTCTGCTGGTTGCCGCCGGAGAGGGTGCGGGCGCTCTGCCCCAGGCCGCTCATCCGGACCTTCAACTGCTCGGCGACGGTGGCCGCTTCGCGCCGCTGCGCGCCCCGGTCCACCAGCCCGCCGCGGGTGTCGCGGTCGAGCCGGGCGAGGGTGAGGTTGTCCTGGAGGGAGGCGTCCAGGACCAGGCCCTGGCCCTTGCGGTCCTCCGGTACGAGGCCGAGCCCGGCACGCATGGCGGCACGGACATCGCCGCGGGCCAGCTCCTTGCCGTCGATCTCGACCGTACCGGCGTCATAGCGGTCCACGCCGAAGATCGCCCGGACCACCTCGGTGCGGCCCGCGCCGACCAGCCCGGCGAGACCCACGACTTCACCGGCCCGGACCTCGAAGTCGATGCCCTCGAAGACCGGCCCGGCCACCGAGCCGTTGCGGGTCAGGCCGCGGACGCGCAGCAGGGGCGCGCCCGGCGTCTCGGGGCGCTGCCTCGGGTACTGCTCGGCGATGTCCCGGCCCACCATGAGGCGGATCAGCTCGTCCTCGTCCGTCGAGGCCGGCACCTCCTCGACGGACCGGCCGTCGCGCAGGACGGTGACCCGGTCGCCGAGCGCGCCGATCTCGTCCAGGTGGTGGGTGATGAAGATGATGCCGACGCCGGTGTCCCGCAGCTCGCGGACGATCCCGAAGAGGGTCTCGACCTCCTCGGAGGTCAGGACCGCGGTCGGCTCGTCCATGATCAGGACGCGCGCTTCCAGGCTGAGCGCCTTGGCGATCTCGACCATCTGGAGGCGGGCGATGCCCAGTTCGGCGACCGGGGTGTTCGGGGAGACGTCGAGGCGTACGCGCCGCAGCAGTTCGGCGGCCCGTGCCCGCATCGTCTTCCGGTCGACGAGGCCGAGCGCGGTGCGCGGCTGGCGGCCCAGGAAGATGTTCTCGGCGACGGTCAGCCCGGGGACGAGGTTGAACTCCTGGTAGATGGTGGCGATGCCGTGCCGTTCGGCGTCCTGCGCCGAGCGGATGGTGACCTCCTCGCCGTCCACGAGGATGCGGCCCTCGTCGGGGCGGTGGGCGCCGGAGAGCATCTTGATGAGGGTGCTCTTGCCCGCGCCGTTCTCGCCGAGCAGGACGTGCACCTCACCGGTGCGCAGGGTCAGGTCCACGCCGTCCAGCGCGCGGACGCCCGGGAACGCCTTCGTCACCCCCTCGACGCGCAGCAGTTCGCGGCCGCCCGGTACGTCGTCGTTGACGCCGGTCATGCGCTGCCCCTCTCTTCCTCGGATGGCTTGTGTGGTGACTGACTCGGGTGGCCTGTGAAGGCCGACTCGGGTGGCCTGTGAAGGCCGACTCGGGTGGCCTGTGAAGGCCGACTCGGGTGGCCCGCCCGGCCGGGGGAGCCGGACCGGAGTGCCGGTCCGGGCGCCGGGCGGGCCTGCTCAGGGGGTGGGCAGCTCGCCGCAGGAGCGGCGGGTGACCAGCCGGGCCGGCAGCAGCACCGAGGGGGCGGGCCGGCCCTCGATCCGCTCCAGCAGGGTGTGTACGGCGGCCCGGCCCAGTTCGCGGGTGGGCTGGGCGATGGCGGTCAGCGGCGGGTCGGTGTGGGTGAACCACGGCACGTCGTCATAGACCACCAGCGCCACATCGTCGGGAACCCGCAGCCCGCGGGCGCGGAGTTCGTCCATCGCGCCCAGCGCCATCAGGTTGTCGGTGGCCAGCACCGCGTCCGGCGGCTCGGCGAGGTCGAGGAAGTCGCTCATCACCCGCCGGCCCCCGGTGTGCTGGAGGTCGGGGGTGGCGCCGACCCGCTCGTCGGGCAGGGTGAGGCCGTATCCGGCCAGCGCCGTACGGAAGAGGGCGAGGCGCTCGTCGCCGGTCGGGGTGCCGGCCGGGGCGACGATGATCGCGGGCCGGCGGCGGCCGAGGGCGGCGAGGTGCGCGGCGAGCTCGGTGAGCGCGGTGCGGCCATCGGCGCGTACGCAGGGGGCGTCGATACCGGGCACGGTGCGGTCCAGCAGCACCAGCGGGGTGCCGGAGGCGACGACCTCGCGGAGCATCGCCGAGCCGGTGCCGGCCGAGCTGACCAGCAGACCGTCGATCCGGCGGTCGAGCAGGGTGCGGATGTAGTCGTCCTGCTGTGCGGGGCGCTCACCGGCATTGCCGATGACCAGGCTGTAGCCGAGGCTGCGGGCCTCGTCCTCGACGGCGTCGGCCAGCTCGGTGAAGAAGGGGTTGGTGAGGTCGCTGATGATCAGGCCGAGGGCGCCGGTCCGGGCGGTGCGCAGCGCGCGGGCGACGTTGTTGGGGCGGTAGCCCAGCTCCTGCACGGCGGCGAGCACCCGCTCGCGGGTCTCCGCGACCGGGCTGTGGCCGTTGAGGACGCGGGAGACCGTGGCGACGGAGACCCCCGCCCGCTCTGCCACATCTTTGATGTTCGCCATGGCGCCGTTGCCATTCTGTCCGTGCGCGCGCTCACCGTGCGGGAGAGCGGGTGCGCATGATCAACATGTAATCGATTTCTTGAGCAGTTCGTGGGGGCTACGAAATCGATTACACGGCGGGTGCGTCAAGATGCGGCGAAGGTGGCCTGCGTCACACGGGGCGGGGTGCATGGGGGCGCACCCGGGCCGGGCACGGATCGGCCCCGGCGCGCCGCCACGGACGTAGGGGCCGCACCCCGCCACAGACGCAAGGGCCAAACCCCGCTGCAGACCCGCCAGCGATCGCCCCCCGCCACAGCGGCGGAGACCGCGCCCCACCGCAGACGCGCCAAGGACCGCCCCCACCACGGGACGCAGGACCACACCCCGCCCCGCAGACGCACACAAGGGCCGCACCCCGTCGCGGGATGCGGCCCCTGTGTGCGTGCGGGTGCGGCCGTGCGTCAGGCGACGGTCAGCTTGACCTCGATGTTGCCGCGGGTCGCGTGGGAGTACGGGCACACCTGGTGCGCCTTCTCCACGAGGTCCTCGGCGGTCGCCGCGTCGACGTTGGGGATCGCGGCGGTGATCTCGACCGTGAGGCCGAAGCCACCGTCCGGGGTCTTGCCGATGCCGACCCGGGCGGTCACCCGGGAGCCGGAGACATCGGCGTTCTCCCGGCGGGCGACGACGCTGAGCGCGCCCTGGAAGCAGGCGCTGTAACCGGCCGCGAAGAGCTGCTCGGGGTTGGTGCCGGCGCCGCTGCCGCCCTGCTCCTTGGGCGGGTTGACGATCACGTCGAGCTTGCCGTCATCGCTGGCGACGCGGCCGTCACGGCCGTTCTCAGCGGTGGCGACGGCCGTGTAGACGACGTCGACGGTCTGGATGGACATACGAAATCCTCCTGTGGTTCGCCGCGACTCGCGCCCACGGATCGCGACGGCTTGCCGCCGAGCCTAACGGTCCGGCGCAAGGCCCGCCGGGGAGGCACACACCCTCCCCGAAGGGGCCGGCGCCAGACCGCACGGCCCGGCGCCGCGCGAGGACCACCGTCAGATCACCAGGACCACCGTCGGGCCGCCAGGTTCATCGCCAGGCCGCCAAGGCCCGCGTCGGACAGGGAGAGCCACCGCCAGGCCGCCAACGCCGCCAAGAGGTCACCGTCAGGCAAGTCAGAGCCACCGTCAGTCCGTGAGGCTCACGATCATCTTTCCGGTGTTCTCACCGCGCAGCAGGCCCAGGAACGCCTCGACGCCGTTCTCGATACCGGCCACCTTGGTCTCGCTGTACTTCAGCTCGCCGGAGCGGATCCAGGCGGAGACCTCCTCGACGAACTGCGGCTGGAGTGCGGCGTGGTCGCTGACCAGCAGGCCCTGGAGGCGCAGCCGCTTGCCGATCACCATCGCGAGGTTGCGCGGGGCGGGGCTCGGCTCCGTCGCGTTGTACATCGAGATCATGCCGCAGATGGCGGCGCGGCCATGGACGTTGAGGGAGCTGATGGCCGCTTCGAGGTGGTCGCCGCCGACGTTGTCGAAGTAGACGTCGATGCCCTCCGGCGCGGCCTCCTTCAGCTGCTTGGCGACATCGCCGTTCTTGTAGTTGAAGGCGGCGTCGAAGCCGTACTCCTCGACGAGCAGCTTGACCTTGTCGTCCGAGCCGGCCGAGCCGATGACCCGGGAGGCGCCCTTGAGCTTGGCGATCTGGCCGACCTCGCTGCCCACCGCGCCGGCCGCGCCGGACACGAAGACGGCGTCGCCCTCCTGGAAGGACGCCACCTCCAGCAGACCCGCATAGGCGGTCAGGCCCGGCATACCCAGCACACCGAGGTAGGCGGTGAGCGGAGCCAGCGACGGGTCCACCTTGGCGGCACGCTTGGCGTCCAGCACCGCGTACTCACGCCAGCCGAGGCCGTGCAGGACGTGGTCGCCGACGGCGATGGAGTCGTCGCGCGAGGCGATGACCTCGCCGACCGCGCCGCCGTCCATCGGCTGGTCGAGCTGGAAGGGCGGGACGTAGGACTTCACGTCGTTCATCCGGCCGCGCATGTACGGGTCGACGGAGAAGTGCTGCGTACGGACGAGGATCTGACCCTCTCCGACCTCGGGCACCGCGGCCTCGCGCAGCGCGAAGTCCTCCGGGGTGGGCCAGCCGTGAGGGCGGGCGACGAGGTGCCATTCGCGGCCGGTCGTGGGCAGTGCGGACATAACGCGATCCTCCTAAAGCTTCAGGTGCTGAAACAACCATGCCCCTCGATATTTCACGTTGTCAAGTAAATGGGTATCCTCGTGTGCATGACCCCCCGCGCAGACTCCTTGACCGTCGAGGTCGTCGAGCTCATCGGCACTGTCGTCGCCCGCTACTACGAGGAGTACGAACACGCCGCGGCCGAGCACTCCCTCACCGGCGCCCAGGCCAGGGTGCTCAGCCTGCTCTCCGCCGAGCCGCTGCCCATGCGCAAGGTCGCCGAGCGCCTGAAGTGCGAGCCGTCGAACATCACCGGCATCGTGGACCGCCTGGAGACCCGCGGCCTGGTCGAGCGCCGCCCCGATCCGGCCGACCGCCGCGTCAAGCTCGCCGCCCCGACCGACGAGGGCGCGCGCACGGCCGAGGCGCTGCGTACGTCACTCCACTTCGCGCGCGAACCCCTCGGCCGGCTGACGGTCGCCGAGCGGACGCTGCTGAAGGAGCTGCTGCAACGGATGCTGGGCGTCGCACCCGAGTGAACCGGGCGGCGGCCGCCAGGAGCCGCGCCGCGCGCCCGGCACGAGGGGCCCGGCTTCGCGTTCACGCAAGCCAGCGCAAGGCCGTCCTCGAAGCCGAAATCACAGTTGGGCGGCACGCCCCTAGGCCGTCGGCGTACCGGCCGCCTCCGCCCCGGCATCCGCCTCCGCCCCCGCCGGTAGCGCGGCACCCCGCTGCGCACCGGCCGCCCCGGTGGCGTCCCCCTCCCCCTCGACTCCCGTGGTCCGCAGCCCCCGCAGCAGCGTCAGCGCCGCCACCGCGGCACAGGCCATGACGCCCGCGGCGACCAGCACCGCCGTCTGCATCCCCGCGGTGAACGCGGCGCGGGCCGCGGTCAGCAGCGCCTCGCCCGCCCGGCCCGGGAGGTCACCGGCCACGGCGGCGGCGCCCGCCAGCGTCTCCCGTGCCGCAGCGGCCGCGCCCGCCGGAAGGCCAAAGGGCAGGGCGTCCCCGATGTCCGTGCGGTAGATCGCGCTCCCGATGCTGCCCAGGATCGCCATGCCCAGTGCGCCGCCCAGTTCAGTGCCGGACTCCAGCACGGCCGAGGCGGAGCCCGCCCGCTCGGGCGGCGCGAGACCGATGGCCAGTTCGTTGCCGAGCGACATCACCATGACCAGGCCCGAGGCGTAGACCGCCGAGCCCACCAGGACGAACCACAGGGCCGAGCCCGGTTCCAGCCGGGAGAGCCACACGAAACCGCCTGCCGCGGTGACGCACCCCATGGCGATGACATACGCCCGGTCCATCCGCTGGGCGAGCGCGGTGGCCGCCGGCGCCATCCCGCCCACCGCGAGGGTCGGCAGCAGGTTCCACAGCGCCGCCTCCATGGGGCTCATGCCCCGTACGGACTGGAGGTACTGGGTGAAGAACACCGCACAGCCGACGATCGCGAACATCGCCAGCAGGTTCATCAGCACCGAGACGCTGAACCCGCGGTGCCGGAACAGCTCCAGGTCGAGCATCGGGTGGCGGGCGGTGCGCTGGCGGTACACAAAGGCCGCGGCGGCCAGCAGGCCGCCCACGAGGGCGAGGACGGGCCACGCCGCCAGGCCGTCGCGGGCGATCTCCTTGACCCCGTAGACCACCGGCAGCATCGCGAGCAGGGACAGCAGCGAGCCCGGCAGATCGAAGCGTCCGGCCGCCGGGTTCTTGAACTCCGGCAGCAGCAGCGGCCCGCAGACCAGCAGCAGCACCATCGCCGGAGCGTTGACCAGGAACACCGAACCCCACCAGAAGTGCTCCAGCAGCCCCCCGCTGAGCACCGGACCGATGGCGATGCCGCCGGTCACCGCCGTTGACCAGATCGCGACCGCCTTGCCGCGCTGCTTGGCGTCGTGGAAGAGGTTGCGGATCAGCGCGAGCGTGGACGGCATCAGGGTCGCGCCGCCGATGCCGAGCAACGCCCGTGCGGCGATGAGCATTTCGGCGCTCTGCGCGTAGGCGGCGGCCCCGGAGGCGAGTCCGAAGAGGAGGGCGCCGGACAGCAGCAGCTTGCGGCGGCCGATGCGGTCGCCGAGCGCTCCCATGGTGATCAGCAGGCCGGCCAGGACGAAGCCGTAGACGTCCAGGATCCACAGTTGCTGGACGCTGCTGGGCTCCAGCTCCGCGGTCAGGAACGGCACCGCGAAGTACAGCACCGAGACGTCCATCGAGACGAGCAGGCACGGCAACAGGAGGACGCCCAGGGCGGCCCACTCCCGGCGTCCGGCCAGCGGTGGGGATGTGTACGCAGTAAACGACATGAGTGACACGGTAAGCAGAGCGGGCTTACGGTGCAAACAGTAGAACTGGCAAGGGAATTGGAGGTGCGTCACACTAGTGCACTTACCTAGTGCGATGCCCTGGTGAAGTACGCCCTGTTACCCTCACAGCCCGCTGAAACCCCCTGGTGCACTAGTACGGAGGTCCCCCCGTGGAGCAGCCGGCCCCGCCGCCCTACCGCCGGATCGTCGACACGATCCGACGCCGTATCGACGCCGGCGAGCTGACGCCGGGCGACCGGGTGCCCTCGACCCGGCGGATCACCCAGGAGTGGGGGGTGGCGATGGCGACCGCCACCAAGGTGCTGACGACGCTGCGTCAGGAGGGCCTCGTACGGGCCGTACCGGGAGTGGGCACGGTCGTGGCCGAGCCGCAGCAGGCCGCCCGCAGCGGGGCGGCGCGGGAGCGGCGGCCGCGCGAGACGGACAGCGGGCTGAGCCGCGAGAGCGTCGTACGGGCCGGGGTCAAGGTCGCCGATGCCGAGGGGCTGCGGGCGCTGTCGATGCGCCGGGTCGCCGCCGAGTTCGGGGTGTCCTCGATGGCGCTCTACCGTCATGTGGCGGGCAAGGACGAGCTGGTGCTGCTGATGGCGGACGCCGCGTTCCGCGACATCGAGCTGCCCGAACCGGCGCCGGACGGCTGGCGCGAACGGATGGAGGCGGGCGCGCGGCTGCAATGGGAGCTCTACCGGCGTCATCCGTGGCTGGCGCAGTACCTGTCGCTCACCCGGCCGCAGCCGATGCCGCGGGCGATGGCGCTGATCGAGTGGACCATGGCGCGGGTCCGGGGCATGGACCCGGTCACGCTGATCCATATGGCGCTGACGCTGCTGGGTTTCGTGCTGTCCACCGCCGCCGGGTTCGAGGACGATCTGGAGGCCGAGCAGGAGACCGGCATGGACCAGAACCAGTGGATGGCGACGATGGAGCCGGTGTTCGACGGCATCCTCGACTCGGGTTCCTATCCCATGTACGCGGGGGTCTCGGGGATCGAGGACGACGTGGTCAACCTGGAGTCGCTCTTCGAGTTCGGGCTGGCCCGCCTGCTGGACGGCATGGAGACGCTCGTCGAGAGCCGGGCGGCAGGCGCCGGCTGAGCTCCCCGACGGCGGCCCTCCCGCCCCCGGAACCCGCGCCATCCACGACCATGTCCCTCATGAACGGCACCGCTGACCACGACCCGCCCGCAGGCTCCGGCACCCCCTCCGGACTGCCGGGACCGGTCGCCTTCCAGCTCGTCCTGCTGCGCCGGATGGCCGACCACCACCCCGGCCTGGTCGAGGACGCCCTGCGCACCCTGCGGGTCTCCCGCGCCGACCTGCGCGAGGCCAACCGCCGCTGGCAGGCACGGATGCACGTCCCGCGGGCGCGCGGCGGCGTCCAGCCGTATCGTGCGCTGCTCGGCACCCCCGAGTCCGTCACCGCCCGGCGGATCGGCGACCTCACCTGCGAGGCCCTGGCCTGGCCCGTTCCGCTCTGGCCCGATCTGCGGTTCGAGGTCCTGACCGGCACCCGGGGCGCCGTCTGGAACGCCTGGCTCGTCCGGGCACCCGGTGCCACCGCCCCTGACCTGCGGACGACCGAGGATCTGCGGCCCTGGTCCTGTACGGTCGACGAGGTCGCCCGCGCCTTCGCCCCGGCCCGTCCGATGGAGGGCAGCGCCCCCACCCGCTGGCGGCTGTCCTGCACCGCCCCCGGCCCCGACGGCACCCCCCAGCAGATCGTCCCCGAATTCACCTGGGGGCTGTACCAGCGGCTGACCGGCCCGGCCCCCGCCGCACCGGCAGATCACGACGGCCTCACCCCTTTGCCCTAACGGCCCCCTCCCCGTCCCCCGAGCGGACCTTCCCAGCAGGCGGCCCGCCGTGCACGACCGGAGGATGGCGCACGAGCGGTCCCTGCGAACAGGCCGCACGAGCGCTCCGTCCATACCGGCCAACGGGGAGGAATCACCCATGACCATCAGCCTCGCCCAATTGCGGCGGTGCTCGGCCGCCGTCGACATCGGAGCGGCCCGGACCAGGGTGTACGTGAAGAACCAGGGGCTGGTCGTCGATGAACCGACCGTCGCCGCCATCAACACCCGCACCGGGGCGCTGCTGGCCGTCGGCGCCCAGGCCGAGGTGATGGACGGCCGCACCCCCGACTACATCCGCGTGGTGCGGCCGGTCTCCGGCGGCACGATCGTCGACATCGACATGGCCCAGCGGCTGCTGCGCACCCTGGTCGGCGAAAGGCTGCGCAAGACCTGGCGGCGCCGGCCGACGATGCGGGCCGCGGTCTGTCTCCCGTACGGCAGCGAGCCGCTGGCGCAGCGGGCGGCCGTGGAGACGCTCACGGGGCTGGGGGCACGGCGGGTGGAGCTGGTCGACACCCTGGTGGCCGCCGCGGTGGGATCCGGGCTGCCGGTGGAGCAGCCCGAGGCCACCATGATCGTGGTGTGCGGCGCGGGAACCACGCAGGTCGCGGTGCTCTCCCTCGGCTCGATCGTGGCCGCGGAGACCGTGCCGGTGGGCGGCAACGCCATCGACCACGCGGTGGTCCAGCATCTGCGGCTGCATCACGAGCTGATGCTGGCGGGCCAGGCGGTACGGCCGCTCCAGTTGGTTCTCTCCGGCGGCGACGGCCTCTCCCCCGGCTCCACCGAGGTACACGGCCGGGACGTGGTCAGCGGGATGGCGCGCTCCGTCCACGTCGACACCGAGCGGGTACGGGACGCCATCACCACCCCGCTGACCTCGATCCTCGACGCCATCGGGGCCGTGCTGCGGCGCTGCCCGCCGGACCTGGTGGCCGACCTCGGGGAGCGCGGCATCGTGCTCGCGGGCGGCAGCGCGCTGATCCCCGGACTGGAGCCGATGATCCATCAGGCCACGACCATGCCGGTGCACACCGCGGACCGCCCCGACACCTGTGCCGTCATGGGACTCGGCGCCATGATCGAGGGCAAGGTGCAGCCCCTGCACCTCGATCCGATGGCTCCGTAACGGCCCCGGCCGCCTCGTACCGCAGCGGGCCGAGCACGCCACGGGCTCTGCGCGTGACGGGCTCGGGCGCTACAGGCTCCGGGCGTTCCAGGCGACCACCGCGGGGCGGTCGTGCTCGGTCCCCAGGACGCCGACCGCGCCGGTCTCGAACGTGAACAGCCCGCCGGCCGAGGCGGGCAGTCCGAGCCGCCGGGCGGCCAGCACCCGCAGGAAGTGCGCATGCGCCACCAGCGCCACATCGCCCTCGTCGACGGCGAGCTGTGACGCGATTCGTGCCAGCACCCGGTCGGCGCGTGCCCCGACCTGCTCGGGTGACTCCCCGGGATGCCCCTCGGGCCCCTCGGTGACGCCGTCGGAGAACAGATACCAGCCGGGCCTGCCGCGGTGGATGTCGGCGGTGGCGATGCCCTCATAGCCGCCGTAGTCCCATTCGCGCAGGTCGGGGTCGATCTGCGGGCGGGCGAGGCCCGCCAGCTCGGCGGTGCGAAGTGCCCGCTCCATCGGGCTGGCGTACACCTGCCCGATCTTCCGGTCCGACAGCAGCGGCCGCAGTGCGCGGGCCTGCTCCTCACCCTTGGCGGTCAGCGGCAGGTCGGTCCAGCTGGTGTGCCTGCCGTCCCGACTCCACTCGGTCTCGCCGTGCCGGACCAGAAGGAGGTCGCTCACGAGCCCTGCGCCTGCTGCCCCTGCTCGGCCTGCGCCTGCTCGCCCTGCGCGGCCTCGGTGACCGAGGCGCGGACCTCGTCCATGTCCAGCGCGCGGGCCTGGCCGATGACGTCCTCCAGGGCCTCCTCGGGGAGCGCGCCCGGCTGCGCGAAGACCGCGATGTTCTCGCGGACGATCATCACGGTCGGGATGGACTGGATCTGCAGGGCCTGCGCCAGCTCGGGCTGCGCCTCCGTGTCGACCTTGGCGAAGACCAGGTCGTCGTGCGTCTCGGAAGACCGCTCGAAGACCGGGCCGAACTGCTTGCACGGACCGCACCACTCGGCCCAGAAGTCGATGAGAACGAAATCGTTGCCGGAGACGATTTCGTCGAAGTTTTCCTTGGTGAGCTCGATGGTGCTCATGCGTGTTTCCCTGCTTCCGGTCTGTCGACGATTGCCAGTCGGTCTCCGGCTGCGGTAACGGGCATCACCCGTGACCTATTCCGCAGGCCGGACCGTCCCGCACCCCTGCCCACCGATCGCGTTCCTAGACATAGCGATTCACGTGGGAATCCCCACGCCGCCCGCCGGGCTCCACCACCACGACGAGGGCACCCCCGCACCCCCTGGATACACGCCCTCCCCCGGCGCTTCGGGGAGCTTCGCGGATGCGGTCTCCCCGGAGCGCACCAATGCCACTGTCTAGCTCTTCGCCTTGGCGTAGTCGGTCGCCATACCGCCCGCGAAGTCGTACAGGATGACCTGCTCGTCCCCCACGACCCAGGCATCGTGACCGGGCGGGCAGACGAAGACGTCGCCGGGGCCCACCTCGGACTCCGCACCGTCGTTCATCCTGAGCCGCATCCGGCCCTGGACCATGAAGCAGTTGTGGTGGACCTCGCAGCTCGTGGTCCCGGCGATCGGCCCCACCGACTCCGTCCAGTGCCAGCCGGGATCGAAGGTGGCCACGGCGAAGTCCAGCCCGGTGAGGTGCAGGGCTTCGAGGTGGCCCAGGGGAAAGTCGCGCCGTTCATCCGGCTTGTCGACCGTCTTGACTTCCATCATGAGGCTTCCTCCATCCGCCCCCCTCGGCCATCCGTGCATACCCCCTGGTCCTTCCATGGTGCGCCGCACGGGAGCACCCGGCCACCGCGTCCCGCCCAGGGACACGCAGGATTCCACCGGCCCGCCGGATGCGACCGGCCCCCTGGATCCCCACAGGTCGAGGGACCCCTTCCACGCCCCCGGCGCGGACCGGCACCGCAGCCGCGGGCGGCTCCCCGGGCGCACCGTGAACGACTCCCGGGGACGCCCCGGCCGGGATGTCGCCGGAGAGGTGCCGTGGCAGGCAGGCGCCTCCCCCGGCGGCTAGCATCGCGAAAGGACCGCCAAGAACGGAGCTTTCTTCTGTGCGTCATCTGCGCGTAGGCGTCGCCATCTTGACCATGGGAAACCGTCCCGCCGAACTCCAGGCGCTGCTGGACTCGGTCGCCAAGCAGGACCTCCCGCCGGCCCACATCGTGGTCATCGGAAACGGCTCGCCGCTCCCCCCACTGCCGCACGGCGCGACCGGCGTCGAGCTGAGCGACAACCTGGGCGTCGCCGGCGGCCGTAACGTCGCCCTGGACGAGCTGCGCAAGCTCGGGGACCTCGATCTGGTGGTCGACCTGGACGACGACGGCCTCTTGATCAGCCCGGACGTGTTCAGCCGGCTGGCGGAACTGCACGCGACCGACCCGGAGTTGGGGATCGTGAGCTTCCGCATCGCCGACGAGCTGGGCCGCACCCAGCGCCGGCACGTCCCCCGCCTGCGGGTCGGCGACCCCGCACGCGGCGGTCAGGTCACCACGTTCCTCGGCGGCGGACACTCCCTGTCCGTCCCGATGCTGGACAGGATCGGCGGCTGGCCCGACGAGTTCTTCTACGCCCACGAGGAAACCGACCTGGCCTGGCGCGCCTTGGACGACGGCTGGCACATCCGCTACGCACCCGAGCTGGTGCTCCAGCACCCGTACACCTCGCCCACCCGGCACGCCGTCTTCCACCGCATGGTCGCCAGGAACCGCGTGTGGCTGGCCAAGCGGCACCTCCCCGCGCTCCTGGTACCGCTCTACCTCGGCGTATGGGCCGTACTGACGGCCGTCCGCAGCCGCTCGGCGGCAGGCATGCGCGCCTGGGCCGCCGGCTTCGCCGAAGGAGTGCGCACCCCGTGCGGGCGGCGGCGTCCGATGCGCTGGCGCACGGTGTGGCGGATGACGAGGCTGGGCCGCCCGCCGGTCATCTGAGAGCAGCCCTGACCGCGTCTCGTCACAGACGGGACATCAGGTACGGGTCCGTCACCCCGCCGGGGCAGGCGAGCCGTTCGATGTCCCATCCGGCTCGCCGGGCGCCGGCCTGGTACGCGCTTTCGTAGAAACCGAGCACGGCGGCACGAGGATCGGCCGCGGTGCGGACCTCGTCGTACGGCAGCACCGCCAAGTGACTGTCCCCGCGGGCGGCCCACTGTGCCGCCGCGGGCTCCAGCGGCTCCTCGGCCAGCTGTGCGGGCTCGGGAGCGGTGTAGGAGTAGAACGCGGGCGCGGCGTTGGAGTCGTCGCCGAACCAGAAGCCGAAGCTGATGACCTCCCGGGAGTACGCCTCCCGGGTCACCGGGTCGACCTGGCCGGGCTGGTCGACGTGCCGGTCGGAGAACCGGGTGTGGGCGATGTCGAAGGTGTGCCAGAAGTGGTGCACCGGGCTGACCTTCCCCGAATAGCCCTCGGCGAAGTCCTCCAGCACCGACGCGACCTGGCTGAGGACCCGCCAGTAGCGGTGGGCGTGCCCGGCGTCGTAGGCCGCGTGCTCGGTGTCCTCGGCGAACGGCCGGGCGGCGTCGGGCAGATCGAACGGCCGCGGGACGGCGATCTCCACCCGGACGCCCAGCGCGGCCAGCGACGCCATGACCGCGTCGTAGAAGGACGCCACGGAGTGGCCGACGAGCGGAAAGGAGAGCGTCCGGCCGTCCCCCCTCGCGATGACCATCCGGTGACCGACGAAGTCGAAGTCCATCGTGAAGAGCGGGTTGCCGTCGAACTGCCCCATCGGGCGGGTGGTGATGCCGCGTCCGGTCAGATGGAACGGCACGTTCCACCAGTGGTTGCGCCGGGCACTGGCAGCGAGCCGGATCTTCCCGACGATCTGTGCAAAACGATGGAGCGTTTCTTTGGTGTCCCGCCATTCGGCCAACGGGATCGGGGGGAACAGCTCCATCGTCATCACCTGCCCTTCCCGTCCGACGCTCCTGACGGCCGGACGGGGCCTGGAGGACCAGATGACCATGCCCGGAGAGGTACGGCACGTCGTCGAACCCCCCGTTCAGTGCGGAGCGCACCCTGCCACCGGGCCGTACCCGGCTACCACCAGGCCGTACCCGGGACAGTGGCGCGGAGGGTAAACCCCAGCCGACTCGATGGCACATCGCCAGAGGCCACATCTCCCACCAAAGCCAAACAATTCGACAACACATCCCGGGCGGAGCAACATGAATTTGTGGGAGGTGCACAGATGGTTGCGAACCTCAGGCGACGACAAGGCGCCCGGTGGGGTGTACGCCGAACGGACGGGCCCCTCCGCGATCAACGGCCATGAGCCCCGATGAGCTCATCTTCTCCAGACCGCACGCGAATGGCTGGCCGGCCTTGCAGATCGCCCTTCTCGGCGGTTTCGACCTCGTGGTCGGGGATGTGCCGGTGGTGGTCCCCGTCGGCTCGAAGCGGCTCCTGGCGTTCATCGCGCTCAAGGGCCGTACCGCTGCCCCTCGGTCCCTGGTCGCCGGAAGCCTGTGGCCCGAAGCATGTGAGCAGAGCGCGCACACGAACCTGCGGTCGGCGTTGTCGCGCCTGCGCAGCATCGGCAGGAGAGCCCTGGAGGTCAGCCCCACCGACGTACGCCTCGCGCGGGACGTCAGCGTCGATCTGCACCACGCGCGATCGCTGGCCCAGCGCATACTCGACCCCGGCGTTCCGGCCGGAGAACTCCAGCTCAGTGCGGCGACCGTCGACCAGCTCTCCGGCGACGTGCTGCCCGGCTGGTACGACGACTGGGCACTCCAGGAGGCCGAACGGTGGCAGCAGCTTCGACTCCACGCACTTGAGTCACTGGCGGGAGAGTTCATCGACACGAAGCAGTTCGCCGGGGCGGTGGCAGCCGCCCACGCGGCCGTACAGGCGAATCCGCTGCGGGAGAGCAGCCAGGCGTCACTGATCCGGGCCCACTTGGCGGAAGGCAACCTGTCCGAGGCGCTGGACGACTTCGAACGCTACGAGCACCGCCTCCGCGACGAGCTCGGACTTCGCCCCACACCGCGGCTGCGTCGCCTGATGGACGGACTGCTGCGGCCGCACCCCGGTCGGTGACGGCGCCCCGGCGGCGCCGGGCTTCGAGGTACCGCCGGGCTTCGAGGTCCACAGCCTCCTCGCCTCGCACCGGACTGCCCCCTCAGCCATTCGGCCCAATAGCACGTTCGCGTCGGAATAAGTCTATTTATTCTGATGTGGCGGCGGTGACGTGAATGACCAGGTGATCCGTCGGCTTATTCGTTGAATGTCCGGGACCCGTGAACGGGGGAGCAGGGTGGAGCCACGCGGGTCCTCAGACGAGACCGGCACGGACGGTGCCGACGAAGGCAAGACGCCCGGACGGTCCGCCGCCGTCCGCGGGCTGCCGCCGGCGCCGAACGGGTCCTGGCCGCTGCTGTCGCGGATCGTGATCATGGCGGCCATCGGGGTGCTGACGATCGGTGTCACGCTCCACCTGCTTCTGCTGTTCCTGTTCGTGGCCCCGCCCAACGCCATCAGCAAGAAGTACGACCGGCCGGTCAAGGGTTACGTCTATCCGGAGTTCGACCAGAACTGGCAGCTTTTCGCGCCGAACCCGCTCCAGGACAACATCGCCGTGCACGCGCGCGCCGAGGTCGCGTTCCCCGACGGCTCCCGGCGCACGACGAACTGGCTGGCAATGACCGCCCAGGACATCCGCGCGATCAGGCGCAACCCCGTGCCCAGTCACGCGCACCAGAACCTGCTGCGTCAGGCCTGGGACTTCTACAACAGGACGCACGATGTCAAGGGGCGGGCGATAGGCCTGCGCGGCGAACTCGCCGAGGCCTTCGTACGCCGTATCGCGGCTCACCGGCTCGGACCGCGGATCGACGGCGGTCAGGTGGTCAAGGTGCAGATCTACGCGACGAACACCCCGATCATCCCGCCGAAGTGGAGCGACGACGGCGGGAGCACCGAGAAGACCTACCAGATGCTTCCGTGGTGGCCGGTCTCCAAGAAGGAGTTCCCGTGAGCGTCGAGAAGGACATTGCCCGGACGCCTTCCCCCTTCAAAGACATGGGCACCAGGCTCGACGCGGCGATCGCCAGGCTCCTGAACAAGATCACGAGTGCGGCACTCGCGCCGTACCAGGCCGCGGTCATCCGGATCGGCTTCTCCCTGACCTTCGCGCTCTACCTCTTGCGCGAGTGGCCGCACCGGCTGGAGCTGTACGGGACCACCAACCCGTGGGGATTCGACCTGGCCCAGCGCCTCATCGCCTCGAACGACGCGTTCACGGTCCTGATGTGGTCGAACGACAGGCTGTGGTTCGAGCTGGTCTACCACGGGGTGATCGTGGCGAGTGTGCTGCTGCTCCTGGGGTGGCACACCCGCACGATGTCGATCCTGTTCATGGTCGGCGTGTTGTCACTGATGAACCGCAGCGTCCTCCTGGGCGACGGCGGCGACACCCTCATCCACCTGATGGCGAGCTATCTGGTGCTCACGCGGTGCGGGCAGGTGTGGTCCCTGGACGCCCGCCGGCGGGAGCGCAGGGGGACCCCGCACCCGGACGGCTGCGATCGGGTGAGCGTGGCGCTGTGGCTCCTCGCCGGCGCGGGCCTCGCCGTCGCACAGATGACGGGATTCGCCAAAATTCCCAGAGGCTGGGTACTGATCCTCTGGGGACTGTGGTTGAGTCAGGCCCTGTGGTTCTGGGCAGGACGCCGGCGTTCCCCGGACGCGCGGGCGCTGTTGGATGTCGTCGCCAACCTCGTCCACAACGCGGCGATGCTGGTGATCGGCGCCCAGGTATGCCTGCTCTATGCCACCGCCGGCTGGTACAAGATCCAGGGCCCCCGCTGGCAGGACGGAAGCGCCCTGCACTACCCGCTCCATCTGGACTACTTCAGCCCGTGGACCGGGCTGTCCCAGGTGCTCGACAGCCGCTCCACCATGGTCACGCTGATCACCTACGGCACCGTGGTCGCGCAGGTCGCCTTTCCCTTCACCCTCCTCAACCGACGGGTGAAGAACGTCATGCTTGCGATCTTGATGACCGAACACGCGACCATCGCGGTGATCTGCGGCTTGCCGTTCTTCTCGCTGGCGATGATCGTCTCTGACATGGTCTTTCTGCCGACGAACTTCCTGCGCTGGGGCGGGTCGAGGATTGCGGCCGCCCGGGACCGCATCACCGCACCACTACGCCGGAGCAAGGGCCCGGACGACCGGAACGAGAGCCGGAGCATGACCGTCTGACGCGCCGTGCGACCTCACGCGGGTGATGCCGGGCGCGCGCGGCCCCCTGGCGGAACGGCCCGTGGTGGGCACGAACCGCCAGAGGGATTGCGGGATGGCGCCTGCCCCTCAGCGTGAGCCGAGAGCTGTGCCGAGCGCGTGCCCTGCCTCGGGCGTTGTGGGCTCGGCCGCCTGTGATGACGCCATTCGCTCAGCCACCTGCTCCTGTGGTGCCGCCGGTGGCACCGGTCGCACCGGTCGCACCGGTCGCACCGGTCGCACCGGTCGCACCGGTGGTGCCTCCTGCGATGGTGGTGGCACCCGTGCTGGTTGTGGTGGCACCGGTGGTGGTGGCGCCGGTGGTGGTGGCGCCGGTGCTGGTGGTGGCGCCGGTGGTGGCGCCGGTGGTGGTCTGGGCACCGGTCGTCGTGCCGCCGGTGGTGGTCTGGGCACCGGTCGTCGTGGCGCCGGTGGTGGTCTGGGCGGCGGTCGTCGTGGTAGCGCCGGTGGTGGTGCTGGCACCGGTGGTGGTGCTGGCGCCGGTTGTGACGGCGCCGGTCACGGTGGTGGCACCGGTTACGGTGCGTCCGCCACCCCCGCCGCCGCCTCCGCCGCCGCCTCCGCCTCTCCCCTTGCACAGCGCCCTGACCGAGCCCGGAGCGACATCGATGATCTTGCCGTTGGCCCTGCTGACGCAAAGGACCTTTGATGCTCCTGGCGCCGCCTGTGTCGCGTGGGTCGGAGCCTTCGCAGCCGCTGGTTCAGCGCCTGTCGCCCCTATCGCCCCCATCGATCCGACGAGCGCCGCCGCTGCGAAGGACGCGCCGACCACGTGGGTAAGACGCTTCCGGATGATTGTCATCACTGCGCCTCCTCTTCTCTCTCGAGTCCATAGATGGCTCCAGAGTGGGAGCGCGGCCATGACCGCGGCGTTGAGCCTGCGTGACCCCCGCGTGACGCCGGTCGGAGCGCGTGGCGGGGGCCGACCGAACAGACCAGCACATTCCTCGACTTCGTCAAGGGCGGGCGGCGGTACTCCCTGTGGGGCATCTTCTCCGGCCCCCGGTGCGGTGCGATGTGCGCCCTGCCCTGGCCCGAAGTCAGGCTCGACGCCCTCCGGCTGCGCCTCTCGGCCCAGCTGGTCGAGGTCGCCTGCCGCGCCCGTACGGCGAAGCACCCAAGGCCGGTAACGCGGGCACCAACTGACTGAGCCTGCGTCTGGGCCACTTGGGAGGCCGTGGAGGCCGCCGTGGGCCACTTGATCTGAACGGATGAACGGGGGCCGCCGCGCTGACGCGGTGACCCCCGTTCTCACGCTTCCCCAGGTAGAAAGGTTCTTCGCCCTGGGCGCTGCGGTGGGGCGGGTGGGACTCGAACCCACGGCCGACGGATTATGAGTCCGCTGCTCTAACCGGCTGAGCTACCGCCCCCCACGGCGCGTCGCGCACATTTGTGCGCGCCGTCTGCCGCAGCATAGCCGCTCATACGATCTGTTGCCCGTGAGGGCTGCCGTCGTGCGACCACGCACGCCCAAGAGGACTTCGATCACCGGGCGTTCGGTTCCACGGCACAAGAAAAAGGACCCCTTCCGGGGTCCTCTTCTCTCTGCTCCCCCGACTGGACTCGAACCAGTAACCCTCCGGTTAACAGCCGAATGCTCTGCCAATTGAGCTACAGGGGACCGAGCTCCCCCGACTGGACTCGAACCAGTAACCTGCCGGTTAACAGCCGGCTGCTCTGCCAATTGAGCTACAGGGGATTGCTCTGTGTGCCTCGAATGCACCGCAGTCCGGTCTTCCGGACGGCGCGCGCTCGCTGCGACACATACATTAGCGCAAGCAGGGGGGTGCTCCGCCAATCGGTATCGCCTCAGGTCACCTCGGGTGATCTCCGGCCCCGGAGGGTAGGCGCGCGGCACAGCCCGGCACTCCGGTCCGTACCGGCACCGGACGGGTCCGACGAGAGGAAAGGTGGAGCAATGCGCTACCGGCTCACGTTCATCGCGGGACTGGCCACGGGGTATGTGCTCGGCACACGGGCCGGCCGGGAACGGTACGAGCAGCTCCGCAAGGCCGCCCAGCGGATCAGCCAGAACCCGGCGGTCCGGAACACCGCGGAGTCCGCCGCGCTGACCGGGCGCGAGGCGGCCTCGAAGGCGTTCGGGACGGTGTCGGCGAAGGTCGGCGACCGGCTGCCCGACTCCGTCAGCAGCCGGGTGCGCTCGCTGCGCGAGCAGCGTTCCCCCGAAGAGGACGACTGGGGCACGAGCAACACCTGAGCAGCCCCGGGGGCAAACCCTGACGCTGCCCCTATGCGTCGTATGGGGCATCATCTGGGTCCATGGGGATAGTCGCCGGATTGGACAGTTCGTCCGAGAGCACACGGATCGTCGTCTGCGATGCGGACACGGGCGCCGTCATCAGGCACGGGTACGCGCCGCACCCCGTCGAGAAGGGGCCCGACGTCGACCCGCAGGCGTGGCTGATGTCACTCGGCGAGGCGGCGGGAGGCGGGCTGCTCGAAGGGGTGCAGGCGATCGGCGTCTCCGCGCAGCCGCACGGCCTGGTCCCGCTGGACGTCGAGGGCAATCTCGTACGGCCGGCGCTGGTGGGCAATGACCGGCGGGCGCAGTCCGCGGCCGCGGATCTCATCGACTCGCTGGGCGGGCGTACCGCGTGGGCGCAGGCCGTCGGCGCGGTGCCGCAGGCGACGCATGCGGTGACGAAGATGCGCTGGCTGGCGCGTACGGAGCCGGCGCATGCGGCCCGTATCGCGGAGATCATGCAGCCGCACGACTGGCTGGCGTGGCAGCTGCTGGGGCGGCCCGCGCGGCGTACGACGGACCGCGGCGGGGCCTCGGCGACGGGCTTCTGGTCGGCGGCGACCGAGTCGTACCGGCCGGATCTGGTGGAGCTGGCGCTGGGCCATCAGGTGCGGCTGCCGGAGGTGCTGAGCCCCTCGGGGACGGCCGGGTTCACCCCGGAGGGGCTGCTGATCTCCGCCGGTACGGGCGAGACGATGGCGGCCGCCTTCGGGCTCGGCGTCGGGGTGGGTGACGCCGTGGTGTCGCTGGGCGCGTCGGGGTCGGTGTTCGGTATCCACCATGAGGCGCTGGCGGACCCGACCGGCACGATCACCTCGTTCGCGGACGCGACCGGCCGGCATCTGCCGGTGGTGCACACCAGCAATGCGGTGCGGGTGCTGCGCGGTGCGGCGGAGATGCTGGGGACGGATCTGGAAGGCCTGTCCGAGCTGGCGCTGCAGTCCTCGCCCGGTGCGTACGGCATGGTGCTGCTGCCGTATCTGGAGGGCGAGCGGACGCCGCATCTGCCGCACACCGCCGGGTCGTTGCACGGGATGCGGCGGGAGAGCATGAAGCCGGAGCACATGGCGCGGGCGGCCGTGGAGGGCATGCTCTGCGGGCTGGCGGACGCACTGGACGTGCTGCGCGGGCGGGGCGTGGCGGTGCGCCGGGTGTTCCTGCTGGGCGCGGCGGCGGAGCTGGGCGCCGTGCAGGCGGTGGCGCCGGGGCTGTTCGGGGTGCCGGTCGTGGTGCCGCAGCCGGCCGAGTACGCGGCGCTGGGCGCGGCGCGGCAGGCCGCCTGGGCGTGGGGGGTGGCGCACGGCACGCTCGCCCCGGCCCCCGGTGCGGAGCCCCGGCCGGGCGGCCAGGCCGCCTGGGTCGATCCGCCGCAGTGGCCGGCCGCCGCGAGCCAGGTGTTCGAGCCGGGTGAGGAGCTGCCGGTCGGCCAGGCCGTGCGCCAGCAGTACACGACGGTGCGCGACGAGATCCATCCCGGGGCGTTCCACTGGGAGGGGTGACGTACCGGACCGGGAGGGGCGACGTACCGGACCGGGAGGGGTGACGTACCGGACCGGGAGGGGTGACGTACCGGACCGCGCGGGGCCGGGGTCCGTGCGGCCTCAGTCGAGGTAGCCGCGGAGCTGGTCGGCGAAGGCGTGGTCGCGGAGTTTGTTGAGGGTCTTGGACTCGATCTGCCGTATCCGCTCGCGGGTGACGCCGAAGATCCGGCCGATCTCCTCCAGGGTGCGGGGGCGTCCGTCGGCGAGGCCGTAGCGGAGCTGGACGACCTTGCGTTCGCGTTCGCCGAGGGTCGAGAGGACCGCGTCGAGGTGCTCGCGGAGCAGCAGGAACGCGGCGGATTCGACGGGTGAGGCGGCGTCGCCGTCCTCGATGAGGTCGCCGAGGGCGACGTCCTCCTCCTCGCCGACGGGGGCGTGCAGCGAGACCGGCTCCTGGGCCAGCCGCAGCACCTCGCTGACGCGTTCCTCGGTCAGGTCGAGGTGGGCGGCGACCTCCTCGGGGGTCGGTTCGCAGCCGCGTTCCTGGAGCATCCGGCGCTGGACCCGCACCACGCGGTTGATCAGCTCGACGACATGGACCGGGACGCGGATGGTCCGGGCCTGGTCGGCCAGCGCGCGGGACATCGCCTGGCGGATCCACCAGGTGGCATAGGTGGAGAACTTGTAGCCGCGGGCGTAGTCGAACTTCTCGACCGCGCGGATCAGTCCGAGGTTCCCCTCCTGGACGAGGTCGAGCATGGTCAGCCCGCGGCCGACATAGCGCTTGGCGACGGAGACCACCAGGCGCAGGTTGGCCTCGATCAGGCGGCGCTTGGCCATCCGGCCGAGCACCACCAACTTGTCGAGGTCGAAGGCGAGTTGGGAGGAGAGGTCGGGGGTGTTGGTGAGCTTCTCCTCGGCGAAGAGACCGGCCTCGACGCGGCGGGCGAGCTCGACTTCCTCGGCTGCGGTGAGCAGCGGAATCCGGCCGATCTCGCGGAGGTACTGGCGGAAGAGGTCGGAGGAGGGGCTGCCCGTCTCGGGGCGCGGCACCCGCTCCGGGACGATCTCCTCGATGACCATCTCCACGGCGGGTGGCTCGGCCTGCTGCGGCACGGAGAGCGGCTCGGGGGCCGGCTCTGCGTCCGGGTCCGGGAGCGGTTCCGCGGCCGGTTCTGCGGCGGCCGGCGCGTCGGCGAGGGTCTGGGTCTGCACGGGGGCGACCTCCAGGGTGATCGCTGCTGAGGCGGCAGAAAGGTCGGGCACGGATGCGGCCGAGCCGCTGTCCGTCCCGTACGTCGAGAGCGGGTCCGCGGGGGCTTCCGGCACGGTGCGACCGGGCCCGCCCCGCTCCGAGGACTCAGGCACCGCTCCTCAGTGTGGAGTACGACACACTCCTGCCACGAGGGTCGTGCGAGCACTTTTTGAGTCCGGTCCGTGACCGGACGGCTACCGCGGGGAGTGCCCGGAGGCGCTACAGGGCCGCGTAGCCGCGTTCGCGCAGGGACTGTCCGTACTGCTGGAGGACCCAGAGTTCGTTCTGTACGGCGGCGAGGTGTTCGGGGTCGGCGCGGGGGCCGAGGCGCTGGAGGGTGCCGCGGATTTCGGTGACGCGGTGGTTGACGGCGGCGAGGCGGACGGCGACCAACTGGACGCCGGCATAGGCCTCGTCGGGGTCGCGGCGGGTGTGCAGGGGTTCGACGGCGAGTTCGGTGACCATGGCGCGGACCGTGTCGTCGGGGGCCGCCTCCCGCACCCGGGGGACGTACGCACTGTCGTGGGCGCCGGCCGCGGTGCCGCCCGCGTCCTCGATGCACTGGCGGACCACGGCGTAGGGCGGGGCGGTGAACTCGTCGGCCCCGTAGGCGTCGAAGGCCGGGGAGACCAGGTCGGGGCGCTGCAACGCGAGCTTGAGGAGCTCGCGCTCGACGCGGTGGGCGGGGCTGCGGAGGTTGAGCGCCGGGCCGCGCGGGCCGGGCGCGGGGCGGGCCTGCTCGGCGGCCGGGGGCCGGCCGCGGTGCTGCTGGCGGCCCTGGTCGGGGCCGCCGTCGCGGCCGCGTTCGCGGGCCCAGCGGGCGAGCTGGCTGACCCGGCGGACGACGAACTGGGTGTCCAGGATGCCGAGCATGCCGGCGAGCTGGACGGCGGATTCATGCTGGATGGAGCTGTTCTTGATGTTCGCGACGATGGGGGCGGCTTCGTCGAGGGCGGCGGCGCGGCCGACGGTGGTGTCGAGGTTGTGCCGGGAGACGACATGGCGCAGCGCGAACTCGAAGAGCGGGGTGCGGGCCTCGACGAGATCGGCGACGGCCGCATCGCCCTTGGCGAGCCGCAGATCGCAGGGGTCCATACCGCCGGGGGTGATGGCGATGGAGGTCTCGGCGGCGAACTTCTGGTCGTCCTCGAAAGCGCGCAGCGCCGCCTTCTGGCCTGCGGCGTCGCCGTCGAAGGTGAAGACGACCTCGGAGCCGGCGTTGTCCATCAGCAGCCGGCGGAGGATCTTGATGTGGCCCTCGCCGAAGGACGTACCGCAGGTGGCGATGGCGGTGGTGACCCCGGCGAGATGGCAGGCCATGACGTCCGTGTAGCCCTCGACGACGACCGCGCGGTTGGTCTTGGCGATCTCCTTCTTGGCGAGGTCGATGCCGTAGAGGACCTGGGACTTGCGGTAGAGCGGGGTCTCGGGGGTGTTGAGGTACTTGGGGCCGTTGTCGTCGTCGCGGAGCTTGCGGGCGCCGAAGCCGACGACCTCGCCGGCGATATCGCGGATCGGCCACATCAGGCGGCCGCGGAAGCGGTCGATGGGGCCGCGGCGGCCCTCCTGGGAGAGGCCGGAGAGGACCAGCTCCTGATCGCTGAAGCCGCGGCCGCGCAGAAAGCGGGTGAGGTGGTCCCAGCCGGCCGGGCTGTAGCCGACGCCGAAATGCTGGGCGGCGGCCTGGTCGAAGCCGCGCTCGGCGAGGAACTTGCGGGCGATCTCGGCCTCGGGGCCGTCCAGCTGCTCGACGTAGAACTGCGCCGCGGCCTTGTGGGCCTCCACCAGGCGGGTGCGCTCGCCCTGCTGGCGGCCGGGGGTGTAGCCGCCCTCCTCGTAGCGCAGGGTGATACCGGCCTGGGAGGCGAGCCGCTCGATGGTCTCGGCGAAGGAGAGGTGGTCGAGCTTCATGATGAAGTCGACGGTGTCGCCGCCCTCCTGGCAGCCGAAGCAGTGGTACAGGCCCTTGGCCGGGCTGACGTGGAAGGACGGGGACTTCTCGTCATGGAAAGGGCACAGGCCCTTGAGGTTGCCACCGCCGGCGTTGCGGAGCTGGAGGTACTCGGACACGACGGCGTCGATCGGGACCGCGTCCCGCACCGCCTTCACATCGTCATCGTTGATCCTGCCTGCCACGCGTGAATTCTACGGCCGGGGTCGGACACCCCTGGCCACCGGCAGCCGCCGACGGGCCCGGCCCGTACGAGCGGGCGGGCGGGCGGGCGGGCGGGGGCATTCCCGTCCGGGCGGGCGAGGGGATGCCTGTCCGGGCGGCCGAGCGAGGGGATTCCTGTCCGGGCGAGCGAGGGGATGCCTGTCCGGGCGGCCGAGCGAGGGGATTCCTGTCCGGGCGAGCGGGCGGGCGAGGGCATTCCTGTCCGGGCGAGCGGGCGGGCGGCGGTGGCGAGCCCGTCGGCGCGGGCGAGGCGACGCCGATGGCTCCCCCCCCCCACCCCCGAACCCACCCCCGCCCCCTCCCCCGAAGGGGGAGAGGGGGAGGGGGCGGGGGAGCCACGGAGTGGCGGTAACGGAGGACGGAGCGCCAGAGGGCGGAGGACGGCGCGCCAGAGGGCGGGGTGGGCGGGGTGGGCGGCGCGGCGGCGTGCAGGACCCCGAGCGCCGGAGGGGCCGCGCGGCGAGGCGGAGGAGCCCCGAGCGCCGGAGGGGCCGCGCGGCGAGGCCAGACGAAGCCCCCGGTGCCGCTCCCCCTCACCCCAGTAGTTCCAGGAAGCGCTCCAGCCCCACGTTGCCGCCCGAGATGATCACGCCGATGCGGGGCGGGTGGGGGTCGCGCCCAGGCCGTCCGGGCACCGGGGGAAGGTCGATGCGGCCGGTGAGCAGGGCGGCGAGGGCGCTGGCGCCGCTGGGCTCGGTGACGATCTTGAGGCGTTCGAAGGCCAGCTTCATGGCCACGCGGATCTCGTCGTCGCTGACCAGGACGACGGAGTCGAGGAGGCGGCGGTTGACGGAGAAGGTCAGCTCGCCGGGGGTTTCGATCGCCTGGCCGTCGGCGATGGTGCGCGGGACGGGGATGGTGACGGGGTGGCCGGCGGCCAGTGAGCGCAGGGTGTCGTCGCCGGCCGCCGGCTCCACGCCGATCATGCGGATGCCGGGGACCAGCGCGGTGGCGGCGGTGGCCGAGCCGGCCATCAGCCCGCCGCCGCCGACCGGTGTCAGCAGCGCGTCGAGCGGGCCGGTCTCCTCGATCAGTTCCAGGGCCGCGGTGCCCTGTCCGGCGATGATGTGCGGATGCTCGTAGGGCGGGATCAGGGTGAGGCCGCGCTCCTCGGCGAGCTGCCGGGCGAGGGCGGCGCGGTCGCCGGTGTAGCGGTCGTAGCGGACGATCTCGGCGCCGTATCCGGCGGTGGCGTCCGTCTTGGACTTCGGGGCGTCATCGGGCATCACGATGACGGCGTGGCTGCCCAGCTCGCGGGCCGCCAGGGCGACGGCCTGGGCGTGGTTGCCGGAGGAGTACGCGGCGACCCCGCGGGCGAGCTGTTCCGGGGTCAGCCGGGAGACGGCGTTGTAGGCGCCGCGGAACTTGAAGGCGCCGGCCCGCTGGAAGTTCTCGCACTTGAGGTGGACTTCGGCGCCGACCAGTGCGTCGAGGGTGCGGGAGCGCAGCACGGGCGTGCGGTGTGCCACGCCCGTCAGCCGCCGGGCGGCGTCCCGGACGTCGTCGAGCGTGACGACGGCCGGGGCGTCTGCCGGGACATCGGCGTCGGCCGGGCCGGTCGGACCGGTGGACCCAGCGGGCCCGGTGGGGTTCTGCGTCATACGCGCACGCTACGGGAGCAGCGAGGCCAGTGGAACCTCCGGATCGGCCAGCTCGCCGGGCTCCAACCGCACCCCGCCGCGGATGAGTTGCTGGATGGTCTCGGCGACGTCCCAGACGTTGACGTTCATCCCCGCGAGCAGCCGGCCGTCCGCGCCGAGCCAGAACGCGATGAACTCCCGCTTGGCGACGTCGCCGCGGCAGACCACCTGTGCGTAGGAGCCGGGCGGGGCGTAGCCGGAGTACTCCATGCCGACGTCGTACTGGTCGGAGAAGAAGTACGGGACGCGGTCGTAGCTGATGTCCTGGCCGAGCATGGCGCGCGCGGCGGCCGGGCCGCCGTTGAGGGCATTGGCCCAGTGTTCGACGCGCAGCCGGGTGTCCAGGAGGGGGTGGTCGGCGGCGGCCACGTCGCCGGCGGCGTAGATGTACGGGTCGGAGGTGCGCAGCGCCGCGTCGACGGCCACACCGCCGCCGGCCTCCGGGTCGGCGAGGTCGAGTCCGGCCTGTTCGGCGAGTGCGGTGCGGGGGGCGGCACCGATCGCGGCGAGCACGTCGTGGGCGGGGTGCTCCTCGCCGTCGTCGGTGCGCACGGCGAGAACCATGCCGTCCTGTCCGACGATCTCGGTGAAGCGGGCGCCGAAGTGGAAGCGCACGCCGTGTTCGCGGTGCAGATCGGTGAACAGGCCGCCGAGTTCGGGTCCCAGGATGCCGTGCAGGGGTGTCGGGGCGGCCTCGACGACGGTGACCTCGGCGCCGTAGGAGCGGGCCGCGGCGGCGACCTCCAGACCGATCCAGCCGGCGCCGGCGATCACCAGATGCCCGTTGTCCCGCCCGAGGGAGGCCAGGACGCCGCGCAGCCGTTCGGCGTGGGCGAGGCGGCGCAGGTGGTGCACGCCGGCCAGGCCGGTGCCGGGGATGTCCAGGCGGCGCGGCTCGGCGCCGGTGGCCAGCAGCAGCTTGTCGTAGGCGATCAGGGTGCCGTCGCCGAGGCGGACGGTCTTCGCCTCGGGGTCGAGGCGGACGGCGGGCTGGCCCAGGTGCAGTTCGATCTGTGCCTGGGCGTACCAGGCGGGTTCATGGACGAAAACGCTGTCGCGCTCTTCCTTGCCGAGCAGGAACCCCTTGGAGAGCGGGGGGCGCTCGTACGGGTGGTCGCGCTCGTCACAGATGAGGATCACCCGGCCGGTGAACCCTTCCGCGCGGAGAGTCTCCGCGGCCTTTGCGCCGGCCAGGCCACCCCCGACGATGACGAACGTCTGGTGTGCGTCGACCACTTGCTTCCTCCTCGTTGCGGTGCCGTACGTCCGCGTCCGCGTCCGTAAACGCCCCCGGTGTGCCCCCGGTCTGCCTTCCCCCGATGGATGTCTTCGGTGCCGTCGGGGTTCCCGTGCGCTGCTGAACGGGTGTCCCGTGCGCGGTGGTCAGGGTTCTCTGTTCACTGATGTCAGGGTGCTCCGTTCGAAAACGGTCGGGTTCGAGCGTCCCGCACGGAGCGTGAGGGGGGAAGAGGGGCTTCCCCCTAGGGTCACCTTCCGTTGGCCTTGATGTGACCAGGCTTTCGGGTGAGACGGGCGTGCAGAGAGCGCGCCGAGATGTCGGTCAGGGCCGCGATCTGGTCGATGACGGCACGCATCCGGGCGGTGTCGTCGGGGGCCGCGTCGAACAGTGAACGGAACTGCGGATCAAGGCCGTCGGGGGCGCGGGCGAGCAGCGCCTCGCCCAGCTCGGCGATGACCACACGCTGGTCGGCACGGAGCGCTTCCTGGTCGGGGCGCTGCATGACGTACCGGTCGGCGACGGCTTTCAAAACGGCGCATTCCAGCCGCGTTTCGGCCGGAACCACCAGCTCCGCCCCGTAGCGCGTGAGCCGCCCGCTCCCCCACCGGGCCCGGGTCGCGGCCTCGGCGGCGAGACAGAAGCGGCCGATCAGCTGGCTGGTGGCGTCCTTCAGGCGGGCCTGGGCGAGCGCGGAGCCGTCGTAGCCGTGCGGCCACCACTCCTGTTCCAGCAGGCGGTCCAGCGCCGCGGTGAGTTCCCCCTCCTCGGCGCCCGGCGCATAGCGCGCACCGGCGACCGCGAAGATCTCGGCGCGCTCTGCGTCGGCGAGCAGGAGGTTGGGGTCGAGGTGTCCGGCGTGCAGCCCGTCCTCGACGTCGTGCACCGAGTACGCCACATCGTCGGACCAGTCCATGACCTGCGCCTCGAAGCTCTGCGCCCCGTCGGGCGTGTCCTGCCGGAACCAGTCGAAGACCGGCAGGTCGTCCTCGTAGACACCGAATTTCGGGGACCCGGGGTCGGCGGGGTGGGCGCCGCGCGGCCAGGGGTACTTGGTGGCCGCGTCGAGGGCGGCGCGGCTGAGGTTCAGGCCGACACTGACGGTCGAGCCGTCCGGCGCGGGCACGAACCGCTTGGGCTCCAGACGGGCCAGCAGCCGCAGCGACTGGGCGTTGCCCTCGAAGCCGCCGCAGGGCGCGGCGACTTCGTTGAGCGTCTGCTCGCCGTTGTGCCCGAAGGGCGGGTGGCCGAGATCGTGCGCCAGACAGGCGGTCTCGACCAGGTCCGGGTCACAGCCGAGGGCGGCGCCGAGCTCCCGGCCGACCTGGGCGCACTCCAGGGAGTGGGTCAGCCGGGTGCGCGGGCTGGCGTCCCAGGCGGGGGTGTGCGCGCCCGGGGTGACGACCTGGGTCTTGCCGGCCAGCCTGCGCAGCGCGGCGGAGTGCAGCACCCGGGCGCGGTCGCGCTGGAAGGCGGTGCGTCCGGGCCGTTTGTCGGGCTCGGGTACCCAGCGTTCGGTGTCGGCCGTGGTGTAGCCGGGGATGGTCGGTGATGTGCCCGTCATACAGCGACGGTAGCCGCCCTGGCGCTCTCGGGGTCGGATCCGGTACCCGCAAGGAGCGCCTGGTCGCACGCCAGGAGCGCCTGGTCGTAGCGGTGCAGTACGAGACGGGCCAGTGCGGGGTGGTCGCCCAGAGGCGCGGCGGCGGGGCCGGGGGCGGCGGCCGCGCACTGGGCGGCGAAGCGTCCGGGGGCGGTGAAGCAGCCGGCCACGGCGATCCGGTCGTGGCCGCGGGCGGTCAGCGCACGGACCGCGTCGGCGACGGTGGGGGCGGCGGACGCGTACGCGGGCACCACGGGGGTGCCGCCGAGCCGGGCCGAGAGCAGGTGGGCGGTGCGCTCGGTGTCCTGGGCCGAGCGCGGGGCCCGGGATCCGGCGGCGGCCAGGACCACGGCGGTGCGCGGGGAGCGGCCCCCGGGGAACCCGGCCTCCAGGAGGCGGCCGTGCAGCGCCTCCGCGAGGAGGGTGTGCGGCCCGAGGGGCTCGGCTATGCGGCCGGTCAGATGGGGTGCGGCCGCCAGCGCGGCGGGCAGGTCGTGGGTGACGTGATGGCCCCGCCCGAAGAGCAGCGGGACGAGGACGGCCGCACCCTGTAGTTCCGCGAGGGTGTCGGCGAGCAGCGGCCGGTTCAGCTCGATGTGCCCGAGCCGCACGGGCAGGCCGGGGCGCAGCGCACGGACCCGGTCGAGCAGCGCCCGGACGGTGGGCAGGGCGCGGGGGTCGCGGCTGCCGTGTGCCACGGCGACGAGGGTGGGGGCCGGAGGTGCCGGGTGGTGGAAGCCGCGCAGCCGGACCCGGCGGAGCTGGGTGCTGAGCTGTGCGCTGATCTCGGCGGCGAGGTCTTCCTTGCCGAGGGGGGCGGAGGACGCGGAGGTGGGGTGCGGTAGCGGCGCCGTCATGGCGTGAGCGTGGCAGCCGGGCGTTGCGGTGCCGTTTCCCCGCGGCGAACTTCGTGTTCCCTCCGCCTCGCACCGGCGGTCGCGGCCGGGCAAGGACGGCCGGCAGGGAGGCCTCTCGCCCCTGCCGGCCGCTCCCGGCCACGACACGCCCTACGCCTGGTGTGCGTCCACTTCCTTCAGGTACTCCGCGCGGGTCGCCTCGTCGAGGAAGGAGGCGCGGAAGGAGTTGCGGGCGAGGGTGCGCAGGGTCTCCCCGTCGAGGGCGAGGGCGTCGCGTACGGCGGTGAAGTTGTCGTCCGCGTAGCCGCCGAAGTAGGCGGGGTCATCGGAGTTGACGGTCACCAGCAGCCCGGCGTCCAGCATCGCGGGCAGCGGGTGGTCGGCGAGGTCGTCGATGACCCGCAGCCGGACGTTGGACAGCGGGCAGACGGTGAGCGGCACCTGGTCGGACACCAGGCGGGCCACCAGCCGCTCGTCCTCCAGGGACCGCACACCGTGGTCGATCCGGTCCACGCCGAGGACGTCCAGGGCCTCCCACACATACGCCGGGGGCCCCTCCTCCCCCGCGTGCGCCACGCACTTGAGACCGGCCTCCCGTGCCAGCGCGAAGACGTCCTTGAACTTCGACGGCGGGTGCCCGACCTCGGCCGAGTCCAGGCCGACGGCGGTGATCCGGTCGAAGTAGGGGCGGGCCGCCTCGAAGGTCGCGAGGGCGGATTCGGCGCTCTCGTCACGCAGGAAGCACATGATCAGGCGGGTGCTGATGCCGTAGGTCTCCTGGGCGCTGTCCAGCGCGCGGGCCAGGCCGTTGATGACCGTGCCGATCGGGACGCCGCGCGCGGTGTGCGCCTGCGGGTCGAAGAAGATCTCGGCGTGCCGGACGCCCTGCTCCTCGGCGCGGGCGAGGTAGGCGCGGGTGAGGTCGGCGAAGTCGTCCTCGGTGCGCAGCACGGCCATCAGCGCGTAGTAGAGGTTCAGGAAGGACTGGAGATCGTCGAAGGAGTAGGCGCGGCGCAGCTCGTCCTCGGTGGAGTAGGGCAGCGTGACGCCGTTGCGCTCGGCGAGCGCGAAGGCCAGCTCGGGCTCCAGAGTGCCCTCGATGTGCAGATGCAGCTCCGCCTTGGGCAGCGGCGCGGGGGCGGTTGCGGCGGAGGGGGAGGACGGGGAGGAAGCCACGCGGGTCACACCTGTTCTGCGGTACGGGAAGGGGCCTCTCAAGAGAGGAGTCGTCCAGGTTAACCGGGGTGCGGTCCGCTGCCGCGGCGGCGCTCGGGCGGGCCGGGCACCGGTCTCGTTCCCCCGGCGGCGACCGCCCCTCAACCCTTCCCCCGGGGCCGTTCCCCCACCGCCGTTCCCCCACCGCCGCTCAGCCGGCCGCCGCCCTCGATGCCGGCCAGTCGCCGCCCTCGATGGGGGTGCCGGTGGCGCGCAGCCGGGCGGCGAGGGGTGCGGCCGCCAGGTAGACCCAGGCCCGTACGGTCCTGCCGTCCGCGCACACGGCCTCGGTGGGCACCCGCTCGTAGAGGTTCTCCGGGTCGCCGGGGGCGTAGTCCTCCAGCCGGTCCAGCGTGGCGCACACCTCGTCGTAGTCGGTGTCGCGGGGCCGGACGAGGGCGCCGTGCACCACCGCGTCGGCGGGTCCGGCGGTGGCGTAGGGATATCCGGGGCCGTCGAACAGCAGCGCACCGCCGATGCGGGCCGGCTCCTCGGCCGCGGTCCGGCCGCGCAGGGCCCAGGCGTGGTTGGCCTCGCCGGGGCGCAGCGTTCCGTAGACGAAGAACGGCAGCCGCTCGGGCTCGCTGGTCATGGCGGTGCTTCCTCTCCGGGACAGGGTGTTCCCTCTGCCACGATGCCAGCCGCCGGTGCAACCATCACGGCGCGGTGGGCGTCGCTGCCTGCGAGATCGATCACGGTCAGAGGTGATCGGGGACGGGGGCACGGGATGCGAGCGCTGGGGCCGGAGCCGGGGCGGCGCATACGGAGCGGGGCACGCCGGCTACGGCTGCCGCGGACCCGGCGTGGCCGCCGCCGCGCCTACCAGGTCGTCGTGGCGCTGACGGTGCTGGCGCTGGCGCCCGCGACCTGGCTGAACGCGACCGCGGGCCCGCGGGTGCGCAGTGTCGCGGACGTGCCCGCCGCGCCCGTCGCCATCGTCTTCGGCGCGGGCCTGTGGAACGGCGCGCCGTCGCCGTACCTCGCCCACCGGCTGGACGCGGCCGCCGCGCTGTACGACCGGGGCACGGTCCGAGCGGTCCTGGTCACCGGCGACAACAGCCGGCACGACTACGACGAGCCGGACGCGATGCGCGCCTACCTCCTGCGGCACGGCGTCCCCGCCCACAAGATCGTCAGCGACTATGCGGGCTTCGACACCTGGGACTCCTGTAGCCGGGCGCACCGGATCTTCGGTGTGGACCGGGCGGTGCTGGTCAGCCAGGGCTTCCACATCCGGCGCGCACTGGCGCTGTGTACGGCGGCCGGCGTCGACGCATACGGCGTCGGGGTCGCCGCGAAGCACGATGTGACCTGGGCGTACGGCGGCGTCCGGGAGATTCTCGCGGCCGGGAAGGCGGCGGCGGACGCACTGCTGCGGCCCGACCCGCACTTCCTCGGACCGCACGAGAAGGGGGGTGACGGAGGCGCTCCGCTAGGGCAGGTCCTCCGGAGCGCCCCGGCCCTTCGGAGCACTCCCGGGCCGAGCCGCAAGACACGCCCTGACGCCCTGGCCGGCCGCCTGGCGAAGCGCCTCCGTCACCCGTCGATCACGCCTGGGACGCGCGGGTGTAGAGGTCGAGGAGCTTCGCCCCGAAGTACGGGCTGTAGGAGATGCGGTCGCTGTCCGGGCCCTTGGGGCCGCCGCCGTTGAGGCCGCCGATCAGCCCGATGACCCGGCCGGTCCCCTTCTCCTCGTCGAAGTCGGTCAGCCAGGGGCTGCCGGAGGTGCCGCCGTAGAACCCGCCGCATTCCATGCGGAGTTCATGGGTGCCGGTCAGCCGGCTGGTGCGGGTGGCACAGCGTACGGCCCGGTCCTCGGGGTCGTGGCGGACGTTCGGGTAGCCGACGACGGTGACGTCATTGGTGTAACCGGGCGTCGCGGTAAGGGTGTTGCCGCCGGTGATCTCCTCCAGGGGACGGCCGTCCTCGTCGGGGGCGACGGTGGCGAAGGCGAAGTCCAGGTCCGCCGCGGCGCCCGTGGTGCCACGACCGGGGTAGGCGAAGGTGTCGTTGATCGCCCAGACCCCGTACGGCTGGGTGGTCGCGCCGGAACGATACTGCGGGACAAATGCCGCTCTGGTCCCCGGATTGCAGTGCCCGGCGGTGAGGATCAGATTGCCGTGCGGGCTGTGCACCACGCTGGCGGTGCAGTGGTGGGCCTTGGTGTCCCCGTCGACGGAGAACAGCACGCCGACGGACGGGATGCCGCCGAAGTGCCGTGCGGTGGCGTCGGATCGGGCGGCGGACCGGGTGGCGGGCGCGGCGGACGGGGCGGCGGTATCGCGCCCGGCCTCCGGGGCGGTGGGTTCGGCCTGGGCGGCGCCCTCGGCCGGCGCGGCGGCCGCCATCCGGTCGGCCGTCCAGTAGGCGGCCGCGTCCCGGCTGGTCCAGGTGGCAGCCGGATCGGGGCTGGGCTTGTTGGCGCTCGGCGCCTCGCGCGGGGCGTCCTCGACCGCGTGGACGAGGGGTGCGGTGGCCAGGCACATCGCCACGCCGAGGACGGCCGTCGTGGCCCTCCGCCACCGCCGGCCGCCGGGCCTGGTCTGCTCGGCTCGCGTCATGCCGTCGCGGCCGGTGTTCTCTCGCTGCACGTCAGCTCGTCTCCTTCGCGACCCAGGACAGATAGCCGGCGCCACCGCCGGTGACCGGGGTGGCGATGATCTCGGGGGTGTCGTAGTCGTGCGTCTCCAGGAGATAGGTCTCCAGCGCCTCGTAGCGCGCCTCGGTCGTCTTGAACAGCACCTGCCACTCCTGACCGGTCTCGATCGCGTTGTCCCAGCGGTACACCGAGGTCACCGGCGCACTGATCTGCGCACAGGCGGCGAGCCTGCCCTCGATCGCGCCACGCGCCAGTTGCCCGGCCTTGGCTTCGCTGTCGATGGTCGTCATGACGGTCAGGAATCGGGCCGGCCGCCCGGTGGGATCGGGCGGCTGGTTCGGGGCAGTCGGGTCGGCCACGGTGGCGCATCCTTCGCGGTGGGGGGACGGGCGGGACGGTGGGCCGCATCGGTCGAGGACACCTGACCGAGGACACCGGACCGCACCGCATCGTACGGACCGAGATGATCATCCCGTAAGTGACGGGCCCGCCCCGCGACGGCATTTACCCGGACGCCGCCCCGCTCAGGCCGCGGGCGCCGGAGCCCCCGGTTGCGTCCCCCCGTGCACCGGCAACGATGGAGAGGGAGCCCAGCCGCCGGTCCGCACGCGAAAGGCCAGCATCATGGACGATCTCGACGCGCTCGCCCGCCAACAGCTCGACGAGGCCAGGGCCTCCGCTCACGGGCGCAGTGCCCGGCTCTTTCTGCACGACGGCCCGCTGCGGCAGACCGTGATCGCGCTGGTCGCGGGCGCCGAACTGGACGAACACAACGCACCTCCGGCGGCGAGCCTGCAGGTGCTGCACGGCCGGGTCCGGCTGACGGGAGCCGGTGGCGGCCCGGAATTGACGACCGGTCAGGTCGCCGACCCTCGCGAGCGGCACGGCCTGCTGGCCGTCGAGGACTCGGCGGTGCTGCTGACGGCCGTCACGGAGATCGCGGCCGGGGCGCGCCCCACGGCGAACGCGGGAACGGTGCGGGATTAGAAGCCCCGAAGGCGGAGCCATCTTTCCAGTCTTCATATTTTTCTGAATGTTATGTACTCTCCTGAGTGTGACCAGTCCGAGTACGAAGGTGCAGCTGACCGAGGAGAAGGAAACCCTCCTCGCCACGCTCTACGGCCGCGCGATCGACAGCCGCGCGAAGAATCCGATCCTCGGCGACACCACGGCCGCCGACACCGTGCGGCGGCTCGACTACGACTTCACCAGGATGCGGCTGAGCCCCGGCGACGCGGCCGGAGTCGCGCTGCGCGCGCGGCAGTTGGACGTCTGGACGGCGCGCTTCCTCGCCCGGCACGAAGAGGCGACGGTGGTGCATCTGGGCTGCGGCCTCGACACCCGCGTCCAGCGTCTCGACCCCGGCCCGGGGGTGCGGTGGTACGACGTCGACTACCCGGAGGTCATCGCGCTGCGGCGGGAGCTCTACCCGGAGCGAGCGGGCTACACCGCCATCCCGTCCTCCGTGACCGCCCCGGCATGGACGGCGCAGATCCCCTCGGACCGGCCGACGATGATCGTGGCCGAGGGGCTGCTGATGTATCTGACCGAGGAGGACGGTACGGCGCTGCTGCGACGGCTGATGGCCCGCGTACCGGCCGGTGAGCTGGCCTTCGACGCCTTCAGCCGCTTCGCGATCCGTGCCCAGCGGCTCAATCGCGTCGTCGTGAAGGCCGGCGCACGGCTGCACTGGGGCACGGACCCCGCGGGCATCGCGCGGTTGAGCCCGGAGCTGGAGATCGTCGAGCACCTCAGCGCCCTGGAGATCCCGGGCATCGAGAAACTGCCGACGGCCTACCGGCTGGCGGCCCGCGCGTCACTGAAGGTGCCCGCGGTGCGGGACATGGCGCGGATGTACCACTGCCGGTTCTGAGCGGAGCGGCCCCGGCAGCACCGGCCGGGTGGCTCAGACCGCCAGCCACTGGTCGTACGCCAGCTTGCACAGCAGGGCGATGACCACGACCACCAGGACGCCACGAACGAAGCCGGCGCCGCGTTTGAGCGCCATCCTGGCCCCCACCAGGCCGCCGACGAGGTTGAACAGCGCGAGCAGGGCGCCGAGTTGCCACAGCACGGTGCCCTGGATCGCGAACATCGTCAGCGCGCCGATGTTGGTGCAGACATTGACGACCTTGGCGGTGGCCGAGGAGCTGACCAGGTCCATGTGCAGGATCGCGGTCAGCGCGACGATGAGGAACGCACCGGTCCCGGGCCCGATCAGCCCGTCGTAGAAGCCGATGCCCAGGCCCGCCACGAGGACGGCCGCCACGACCCGCTTGCGGGAGGCCGGCCCCGAGGGCGCGGGCGCGGTCCCGAAGGCCGGGCGGAAGAGGACAAAGGCGAGCACCCCCAGCAGTACGGCCATGATCAGCGGGCGCAGCACCTCGCTGTTGATACCGGCCGCGAAGAACGCCCCGGCCAGCGATCCGGCCATCGCAGCGAGCCCGATGCGCAGCGCGGTGCGTACGTCGATCGGGGCCTTGCGGACGTAGGTGACCGCGGCCGCGGTGGTGCCCACGATGGCGGTGGACTTGTTGGTCCCGAGGACGTACGCGGCCGGGGTGTGCGGCAGGCCGACGAGCAGGGCGGGAAGCAGCAGCAGTCCGCCACCGCCCACCACGGCGTCGATCCAGCCCGCCGCGAGGGCGGCCAGGCAGAGCATGGTCAGGGTGAACAGTGATATGTCAGGAGGCACCGGTTGATCTTATGAACCGCGCCCCGCTCCGGGCTCCGCATTTCATGGATGCTGAAGCGGAACGGATGCGGAACGGATGCGGAAACCGAGGGGTCTGTGACTGTGGGGCCGAGACTGTGGGGGCTGTGGTTGTGGGGGCTGGGACTGTGGAAAGCGTCTTTCCGATCGGTGGAGAGCTGTCCGTCCGGCGGCTGGGATTCGGGACCGGCGGGCTCGTCGGCCCCGGCTACTGGGGACCGCGGCACGAAGATCCGCAGCGCTCCGTCGCGCTGCTGCGCCGGGCCGTCGAGCGCGGGGTCACACTGATCGACACCGCCGACAACTACGGCCCGGACGTGGCGGAGGAGCTGGTGGCGCACGCTCTGCACCCCTATCCGGCGGGGCTGGTCATCGCGACGAAGGGCGGGGTGGTCCGTACCGGCCCGGACATCTGGCATATCGCGGGGCGCCCGGAACAGCTGCGCGCCATGTGCGAGGCGAGCCTGCGCCGGCTGCGGACCGACACCATCGACCTCTACCAGCTGCACCGGCTGGACCCGCAGGTACCGATGGCCGACCAACTGGGCGCCCTGCGGGAGCTCCAACAGGCCGGAAAGATCCGGCACATCGGGCTGGACTCGATCGATGCCGACGAGCTGACGCGGGCGCAGGAGATCACCCCCATCGCGTCCGTACAGAACCGCTACAACCTGCTGGACCGCGCGGCGGAAAACGTACTGAAGCTGTGCGAGAAGCGGGGCACGGCGTTTCTGCCCTGGTTCCCGCTGGGCCATGGCGCACTGGCCGACGGCGCGGACGACACGCTCACCGCGGTCGCCGCCCGGCACGGCGCCACCACCGGCCAGATCGCGCTGGCCTGGCTGCTGCACCGCTCCCCCGTACTGCTGCCCACGCCTGGTACGGGCTCGCCCGGCCACCTCGACGAGAACCTGGACGCGGCGCGGATCGCCCTCACGGAGGGGGACTTGGCGCAGTTGGAGGCGCTGGCCTAGCCCGCTGTCCGGGAGTCCCGAGGGCGGCGCCCCCTACGGCATCTCCTGCGGGTGCCCCCGACCCGCGCCACTCACCTCGGGGTCGTGCTCCGGCGCCGACAGGCGCGCGCCCCGGCTCTCCGCGATCCGGCGTACGTCGATGAGCGATGCGGTCAACTCGACGGCCAGCAAGTGGATTTCCCCTGGCGTCCAGGTGCACTCGGCGAGGACGCGCAGCGCTTCCTCGGTGAGGTCGGCGGCCGCGCCGAGCTGTGCCGCCTCGATGCTGTCGGCGACGCGGGACACATAGCCGGTCCCGTCGCTCACGAGAAAACACGGCTTGCCCTCCGGGCCCACCCACGGCAGAAGCCGCGCGACAGGGTCGGTCATGTCGTCCACTCCGTCACTCCGAGTCGAATACCAGGTGTAGTCATTCGGTCACCCGGACAACGCGACGGCAATAGAATCGGGGTGCTTGAAGCGGCTCTGCGCAAGTCTGCGACCTGCCGCGATACCGGCGCGCACACACATGACGAGAGGTCATAGCGTTGGACGAGACGACCCCACCCGAGCACTTGAATCCGCTCCAGCGGTTCGGCCGTGACATCAAACAGGTACGGCTGGCCCGCAAGCTCACACAGAAGCATCTGGGCAAGGCCACGGGTTACTCCGAGGGCTACGTCAGCAAGGTCGAGTCCGGGACGCTGCTCCCCCGGCCCAGCGAGAAGTTCGCCAAGGGCTGCGACCTCACCTTCGGGACGGCCGAGTTATTCGCCGGGTTGCTGCGGAGGATCGAGGAAGGGGATCACCCGAGTTGGTTCGTGCCGTATCTGAACCTGGAGCGGAAGGCGGCTCGGGTACTGGATTACTCGGCGAGCCTCGTAATGGGAATCCTTCAGACGGAGGCGTACGCACGCGCGGTCTTCCGAGCGTCACATCCACGCGAGGACGCGGATCTGATCGAAGGCAGAGTCGCGGCCCGCCTACGCCGACACGAACTCTTCCAGATGGACGATCCACCGCTCCTGTGGGTCATCCTGCATGAGACGTGTCTGCGGACGGTCGTCGGCGACGCCGAGATCATGGCCGGGCAACTTGAGTACCTGCTGACGGCGGCTGCCTCACCTCATATCGACCTCCAAGTCCTGCCGTTCTCCGCAGGAGCGCCCGGTGTCCATACGAGGCCCTTTACCATGCTGACCTTTGAGAAGTCTCCTACTGTGCTCTACGCCGATGGCCCGCAAGGGGGCAAGCTGTATGACTCCGCCCCGACAATCGCGTTGCACATCGACAGCTACGATCGGCTGAGGGCGCACGCGCTGTCCCCGGGCGAATCGCTGGCCCTCATCAAGTCCCTGATGAAGGAGTACAGATCATGAGCACTGACTTCGATCTCATAAGCAGTGAGTGGGTCAAGTCGTCCTACAGCGATGGCGACGGCGGCCAGTGCCTCGAATTCACCCGCGCCCTCACCGAACCCCACGGCCTCGTCCCCGTCCGTGACAGCAAGAACCCGGACGGCCCGGCGCTCGTCTTCCCTGCGGGCGGCTGGTCCGCGTTCGTCTCTGCCGTCAAGGACGGGCAGCTCTCCGCCTGAGCCACACGGCCTGAGTCACACGGCGTGCCCGAGCAGCCGGTCCGCCTCGCAGAACGCACTTTCCGGTTGCCCGCGAGATCTTCGCGGGCGTGGCCAACAAATGGGCGCTGCTGATCATCAACGTCCTGGACGACCGGACGCTGCGCTTCACCGGGTTGCGCGCCACGGTCAACGGCATGTGCGCGTGGACGCGCCGGTACCTCGACGAGATCGAGTCCGCCCGCAGCCGCTTCGACGCGCGGGCCGACGGTCCCGAGCCCTCGGCCCGCGCCTGAACGGGGTGCCGGAGGGATCGGTGAAGGGCCTTACAGAGCAAGGCAGTTGGCCGGGTGTGAGGCGGTTCTTAGAACCTTCTTAAACCCGCTGACTATCCACATCCTCATGAAACCCAACCTCCCCAAGGCCACCGGGCGACGCCGTACCACCCGTGTGCTCGCCGCCTCGCTCGTGCTGTCCGCGACCACCTTCGGCGTCGCCGGATGTGACAGTGCCGCCGCCGGGACGCTGGAGGGCAGCCGGCTCGAACTGCCCGTGGCCGGTGGCACGGCCGTCGTCGACACCGCCTCGCTGGCGGTGAGCGCACACACCGACGACGGGCAGCAGCTGGTGCTGTCCGCGGCGGCCGACGGCGGGCTGGGGGCGCCGGGGCCGGTGACCCGTACGGCCGACGGGGCGCGCTGGAGCTACCCCGCCAAGGGACTGAAGGTCACGGCGAGTTCGGAGCGCGGGCGGCTGCGGATCAAGATGCGGGCGGACCGCGACGGCTCGGTCAGCTGGCCGGTGACCGGTACCGACCGCGCCGCCTCCGCCGTCCAGCTGCCGCGCGGTGAGGGCCTGGACATCCCCGTACGGGACGGGTTCTGGAACCGCTCCGCCGAGAAGGGCGGTCTGGCGGGCGGCAGTGTGGACGTGAGCGGGGAGCTGTCCCTCCCCCTGTGGGGCTACTCCATGGGCCGGGCCGGCGTCAGCTATCTCACCCCCACCGACACCGGCACCTCGCTGCGCTTCGCCTCCACCGGGGGCCGGCTGCGCGCCACGGCCGCGCATGCCTTCGACGCCGGGGAGGGCACCCGCGACTACGACGTCTCGTTCTCCCTCACCGACGGGAACCCGGTCGCCCCCGCCGCCGACTACCGCTCCTACCTCTCCCAGCACGGCCAACTCGGCAGCCTGCGCAAGAAGATCCGGAAGAACCCGGCCAACGGCAAACTGCTCGGCGCGTTCCACGCCTATGTGTGGGGAGACGCCCGGACCGTCTCCGGGGTCGACAAGCTGAAGCAGCTGGGCGTGGACCGGATGTGGCTCGGATACGACTCCGGCCCCGGCCCCATGAACGCGCAGGCGGTGCGGGCCGCCAAGAAGGCGGGCTATCTCGTCGGGCCGTACGACACCTTCGCCAACGGGCAGGACCCGAAGACCGCCGACAGCCCCACCTCCGTCTGGCCGGGCCGGGTCTATCCCGACTTCTGTGTCCGGAAGGCCGACGGCACCGCGGAGACGGGCTTCGGCAACCGCGGCTGCTACCTCAGCTCGCGCGCCTTCGAGAGGGCCGAGCCCATCAAGCACTACCTCGCCGACCGCACCCGCACGATGGTCGCCAACGGCGCGGACAGCTACTTCCTCGATGTGGATGCCACCGGCGAGCTGTTCCGCGACCACGGCAAGGGACATCAGATGACCAAGGCGGGCGACCGCGCGATGCGGCTCGCCCGGATGCAGCGGCTGTCGAAGAACCTGGTCCTCGGCTCGGAGGCCGCGCAGGCGTGGGCCAACAAGGCGGTGGCCTACAACCACGGCTCGGGCACCCCGGTGGCCGACGGCCTGTGGAAGCTGGAGCGCGACAAGAAGACGTGGGGCGGCTACATGCCGGAGAAGGCCCCTGGGGCCTTCTTCAAGCCGGTGAAGCTGTCCGCCGAGCTGGCCACGGCCATGTACGACCCCAAGTACCGCGTCCCCCTCTACGAGACCGCCCTGCACAGCTCGCTGGTCAACGCCGAGCGCTGGGAGCTGTCGTACGAGAAGCTGCCGGCGCAGAAGACCACCCGGGCGCTGCTCGCGATGCTCTACAACACCCCGCTGAACTATGTTCTCGACGGGCCGACGATCGCCAAGAACGGGCCCGAGCTGGCCGCGCTGCAGAAGTACTTCTCGCCGCTGCACCGTGCCGCGGGTACCGAGAAGATGACCTCGTTCCGGTGGCTGACCGGCGACCGTACGGTGCAGCGCACGGTCTTCGGAAACGGCAAGCTGACCGTCACCGCCAACTTCGGCAGCAAGCCTCAGGCCGGGCTGACGGGCGGCTGTGTCGACGCCAAGCTGTCCGGCGACAAGCAGCCGCGGCGGCTGTGCCCGGCGCAGCTGAGCGGCTGATCAGCCGGTGGGCGGCCGCCCTCACACGGCGGCCGCCCTCACCCATCGGCTCTCCCCACACGCCGGCCGCCCTCACACGGCGGCCCACCCGCCACTGAGGGCAGCGTTCCGCACGGGAAACAGAGCAGATGCGGGCGGGTAACAGCCGGACCGCAGGCTGACGGACATGACCTCGATGCCGCCGCACCCCGATGCCACGCCGGACGCCGCCCCCGGCACCCCCACCCTTGTCCTCATCGGCCACGGCATGGTCGGCCAGCGCTTCCTGGAGGAGCTGGCCGACCGCGGTGTCACCGGGCGGGCGCGGGTGGTCGTGCTGTGCGAGGAGCCCCGCCCTGCCTACGACCGCGTCCAGCTGACGTCGTACTTCGCCGGACGCACCCCGGACGACCTCAGTCTGGTCGATCCGGACTTCATGGCCCGGCACGGCATCGAACTGCACCTCGGCGACCCCGCCACGGCCGTCGACCGCACCACCCGCACGGTCACCGCCCGCTCCGGCCTGACCGTCCGCTACGACGCCCTGGTGCTGGCCACCGGCTCCTACCCGTTCGTGCCGCCGGTGCCCGGTAAGGACAGCGCGGGCTGCTTCGTCTACCGCACCATCGAGGACCTGCTCGCCATCGAGGAGTACGCGAAGAACGCCCGCACCGGTGTGGTGGTCGGCGGCGGACTGCTCGGCCTGGAGGCGGCCGGTGCGCTCAAGGGGCTCGGACTGCGCACCCACATCGTGGAGTTCAGCCCGCGGCTGATGGCCCTCCAGGTCGACGAGGGCGGCGGCCAGGCGCTGCGCCGTACCGTCGCGGGGATGGGCCTGGAGGTGCACACGGGCGTCGGCGGCAAGGAGATCGTCGCGGACGGCGCGGGCGCGGTCACCGCCATGGGCCTGTCCGACGACTCCCGTATCGACACCGACCTGGTCGTCTTCTCGGCCGGTGTCCGCCCCCGTGACCAGCTCGCCCGGGACTGCGGGCTGCCGGTCGGCGAGCGGGGCGGCATCGTCGTCGACGAGCAGTGCCGCACCGATGACCCGGCCGTATACGCGATCGGCGAGTGCGCACTGGCCGCGGACGGCCGGGTCTACGGGCTGGTCGCGCCGGGCTACGACATGGCCCGGGTGGCGGCCGGCACCATCGACGGGCAGCTCGGCGGCGACGCCGGGGCGCTCACCGGCTTCTCGGGCGCGGACCTGTCGACCAAGCTGAAGCTGCTCGGCGTGGACGTCGCCTCCTTCGGGGACGCACACGGCACCACCGACGGCGCTCTCGACGTCGTCTACTCCGACTCCCGCAGCGGCGTCTACAAGAAGCTGGTGATCGGCGCCTCGGGCGAGCTGCTGGGCGGGGTACTGGTCGGCGACGCCGAAGCGTACGGCATGCTGCGCCCGCTGACCGGCACCGTTCCGCCGCTGGCGCCCGAGCAGCTGGTGCTGCCCGCCGGGGTCGCGGCCGACGGCGGCGGCGCGCTCGGCCCGTCCGCGCTTCCGGACAGTGCGGTGCTGTGCAACTGCCACAACGTGACCAAGGGGACGGTACGGGCCGCGGTCACCGAGCACTCCTGCGGCACCCTCCCCGAGATCAAGAAGTGCACCAAGGCCGGGACCGGCTGCGGAAGCTGCGTCAAATCGCTGACCGCCGTGATGAACGACGAGCTGGCGGCGTCCGGCGCCGTCGTCGACACCGGTCTGTGCGGCTGCTTCCCGCACACCCGCGCCGAGCTGTACGAGATCGTCCGTACGCTGCGGCTGACGACCTTCGCCGCGCTGCTGGACTCGCACGGCCGCCCGGAGGCCCGTAACGGCGACGGCTGCGAGGTCTGCAAGCCCACGGTCGGCTCGATCATCGCCTCCCTCGCACCCAGCGTCGGCGCCGGCGGCTACGTCCTGGACGGTGAGCAGGCCGCCCTCCAGGACACCAACGACCACTTCCTCGCCAACCTCCAGCGCAACGGCTCGTACTCGATCGTGCCGCGCATCCCCGGCGGGGAGATCACCCCGGAGAAGCTGATCGTGATCGGCGAGGTGGCCCGCGACTTCGGCCTCTACACCAAAATCACCGGCGGTCAGCGGATCGACCTCTTCGGCGCCCGGGTCGACCAACTCCCCGCGGTGTGGGGACGGTTGGTGGAGGCCGGGTTCGAGTCGGGCCATGCGTACGGCAAGGCGCTGCGCACCGTGAAGTCGTGCGTCGGCCAGACCTGGTGCCGCTACGGCGTCCAGGACTCGGTCCGTATGGCCATCGAACTGGAGCTGCGCTACCGGGGCCTGCGCTCCCCGCACAAGCTGAAGTCCGCGGTCTCCGGGTGCGCGAGGGAGTGCGCGGAGGCCCGCGGCAAGGACTTCGGCATCATCGCCACCTCCAACGGCTGGAACCTGTACGTGGGCGGAAACGGCGGCGCCGATCCGCGCCACGCCGACCTGCTCGCCCAGGACTTGAGCGACGCCGAGCTGATCCGCCTGATCGACCGCTTCCTGATGTTCTACATCCGCACCGCCGACCGGCTGGAGCGCACCTCCGCCTGGCTGGAGCGGATCGAGGGCGGCCTCGACCACGTGCGGGACGTCGTCGTCCATGACTCCCTGGGGCTGTGCGACGAGCTGGAGGCCCTGATGGCCGCCCATGTCACCCACTACCGCGACGAGTGGGCCGAGACCCTCGCCGACCCCGAACGGCTGGCCCGCTTCGTCTCCTTCGTCAACGCGCCCGACGCGCCGGACCCGTCCGTGCGCTTCGTACCCGAGCGCGACCAGGTCAAGCCGGATCTCACACTGCTGGCCGGGCCGACACTGCCCGTTCGCACACTGGAAGGGACCTCTGTCCGATGACCACTGCCACCGCACCGCTCACCCTCCCCGAGGACGTCGCCACGGCCGCCACGGTCGAGATCCGCTGCCCGCAGCAGGGCTGGGTCGCCGTCTGCACGCTGGACGACCTCACCCCGGGGCGCGGGGTCGCCGCCCTCCTCCCGGACGGCAGCCAGGCCGCCCTGTTCGTCGACCGCGCCGGCCAGGCGTACGCCATCGCCAACCGCGACCCGTTCACCGGAGCCCAGGTCCTCTCCCGGGGCCTCACCGGCTCGGCCGACGGCCGTACGTTCGTGGCATCACCGCTGCTCAAGCAGCGTTTCGACCTGTCGTCGGGGGACTGTCTGGACGATCCGTCGATCTCGGTGACGACCTATGGCGTACGGACGACGGGCGGGGGGCGCGACTGCTGACCCGCCGCCGGGCGACTGCTGATCCGGCGCCGGGCGGCTGCTGCCCAGCATGTGCTGCCGACTGCTGGCTGCCGGCTGCTGGCTGCTGCGCCTGAAGGCGAAGTGCAACCCATTGGTTGCGCCTCCTGTGCCCTACGTGCAACCATGAGGTAGCACGTAGGGCATGAGCATCAGCCGGATCAGGATCGGCAGGAGGATCACCCCATGAGCACTGACGGCAATAGCAATCAGGGCAACGACAGCAGCAAGGGTGCGGGCGACACCAAGGACCGCATCGAGCGGGAGATCAGCATCGCCGCGCCCGTGGAGCGGGTCTGGGCCGTGCTCACCGAGCCGGAGCACGTCGGCTCGTGGTTCGGCCAGGGCGAGCCGACGCCGGTCGACCTGCGGGCGGGCGGCATCATGGAGCTCGACCACGGCGAGTACGGCCAGTTCCCGACCAAAATCGTGAAGGTGGACCCGCCGCACCACTTCTCGTACCGCTGGGCCAGCGCGTACCCCGGTGACGTGGCGGTCGAGGGCAACTCCACCCTCGTCGAATTCACCCTCACCCCGGAGGGCGACGGCACCCGTCTGCGCGTCGTGGAGAGCGGATTCACCGGTCTCGTCATCCCCGAGGAGCGGAGGAAGACCGCCGGGTACGAGAGCCACTCCGAAGGCTGGTCCGGCCAGGTGGAGAACATCCGGCGGTACACGGAGCAGCTCGCGGCATGAGGAGGGCTGGAGGAGCGGACGTGGGCGGGGGCACGGGCCGGCGCGAGGGCCGGGACGGGGGCGGGGACGGGAACGCTGGTCCGGGCTCGGGCGCGGGCTCGGGCGCGAATGCCGGTGCGGGCGTGGGCGCGGACGCCGTGGCGGAGGTGTTCTCCGCGCTGGCGGACCCGACCCGCCGCCGGATACTCGACGCCCTCGCCGCGCACGGCGAGGCGACCGCCACGGTCCTGGCGGCCGAACTACCGGTCAGCCGCCAGGCCATCGTCAAACACCTGGGGGTCCTCGACCGGGCCGGTCTGGTCGCCGGCCACCGGGAGGGCCGGGAGGCGCGCTACCGGGTCATTCCGGAGCGGCTCGGGGTCACCGCCCGGTGGATGGACCGGGTGGCCGCCGCGTGGGACACCCGTCTCTCGGCGATCAAGCGCCTCGCCGAGGGCGAGTGACCTCGCGTCCGACGGACGTTCACCGGGCGAGCTGTTCCGGCCACCGCCCGGCCGCCGCCCGTCCCTTCCCCTCCGGCCCCGGCCTCCCCACCCACGTACTCTGGTCGCCCCCCTACGGAGGAGCACAGGCGTGACCCGGTGGAACACCAGCCACATCCCCGACCAGACCGGCCGCTCGGCAGTCGTCACAGGCGCCAACAGCGGCCTCGGCTACGCCACCGCACGCGAACTGGCCCGCCATGGCGCCCGCGTGCTGCTGGCCTGCCGCGACGAGGCCCGGGGCCGCGCCGCCCTGGACCGGCTGCGGTCCGAAGTCCCCACGGCGGAGGCCGAGTTCCGGCGGCTCGACCTGGCCGATCTGTCCTCCGTACGGGACTTCGCCGCCACCCTCGACGATTTCGACGGCGACCGCCTCGACCTGCTCATCAACAACGCGGGCGTGATGGCGCTGCCGTACCGCACCACCGCCGACGGCTTCGAGATGCAGTTCGGCACCAACCACCTCGGCCACTTCGCGCTGACCGGGCTGCTGCTGCCCAAGCTCCTCGCCACGCCCGGCGCCCGGGTCGTCACCGTCTCCAGCATGATGCACGCCCTCGCCGACCTCGATCACACCGATCTCAACAGCGTGCGGTCCTACCGCCGCTGGATCGCGTACGGCCGATCCAAGAGCGCCAATCTGCTCTTCGTCCACGAGCTGACCCGGCGGCTGGCCGCGGCCGGCTCACAGGTCGTCGCGGCCGCCGCACACCCCGGATACGCCTCCACCAATCTGATGACCGCGGGCGTCCGGATGGAGGGCCGCACCTCCACCGAGCGGATCATCGACCTCGGCACCCGCCTCATCGCCCAGTCCCCGGACGGCGGCGCCCTGGGCATCCTCTGCGCGGCCACCGCCCCGCACATGCGGCCGGACTCCTTCATCGGCCCGCGCAACGGCCTGCGCGGCGCCCCCGTCCAGTCCTTCCGCGCCCCCTGGACCAAGAAGGACGCCAACGGCGAGCGCCTGTGGGCGGCCTCGGAAGAGCTCACCGGCGTCCGCTACGACTTCTCACGGCCGGCGTCGGCGCTCTGACCTGCATCGGGAAGGGGAGTTGGCCGCTCCCTGCGTCAAGAACCCGTGAAGAACACACCGCCGCCCGCCAAGGGGCCGCCAAGGCCCGCTGACGGCGGCCGTCGTGCCCCGCACGCTGAGCTGGTCCAGCACGGTGTGGCACGGAGGTACGACGACAGATGTCGATGGTTTCCCAGCCCGCCGGCCGGCCCGAGGAACCGCCGGATACCGCTGCCGGCGCCGTCACCACCCAACCGAACGGCACGGGCACGGGCATCGGGTCGGGCACCGCGACGGGCCAGGGGCCGCACCACGGGTCGGGCGACGGGCGGCCTGGCCACGGGTCGGGCGACGGGCGGCCGGGCCACGGGTCGGGCGACGGGCGGCCTGGCCACGGCTTGGGCGCCGGGCGGCCTGGCCACGGCTTGGGCGCCGGGCGGCCTGGCCACGGCTTGGGCGACGGGCGGCCTGGCCACGGCTTGGGCGCCGGGCGGCCGGGCCACGGCTCGGGCCAGGATCCGGCCCACGGCTCGGGAGACACCACCGCCCACGGCTCCGCCGGCGCCACGGCTTCCGCTTCCGCTTCCGCTTCCGCATCTACATCCACTGCCGCATCTACATCCGACTCCGCATCCGATGCCCGCCACCGTCTCACCGCCCTCCAGGGCCTGGCCGCCCTCTCGCTCGACGCCATGGCGCCCCCGGCGTAGCGGCCCTGACCTCGGCGTTCCCAGCGCTCTACGACGACCGGGCGGAGCTCTGCCCGGCGGTGCTGCTGCGAGGTCGCCTGGCTCATCGTGGTCGCCCTGCCGCTGCTGGTCCCCATCTTCGAAGCCGTTCACCGCGCCTACGCCCGTATCGGCGAGCGCCTCGGCCTGGGCCGCTTCCCCGAGCCCCCGCACCGCGCCCGCTCCCTGGTCGTCGTCCCCGTGTCGTACCTCTCCCGGCTGACCTGCGAAGCCCTGACCGCGGCAGTGTCGCTGGGCGATGAGGTGGTGGCCGTCACCGTCACCCACGACGCCCCCGAGGGCCGCCCGGCCGCCGAGGCCCTGCGCCGCGACTGGGAGTTGTGGAACCCCGGCGTGGAACTCCTCGAACTGCCCTCCGCCACCCGCTCCGTCGGCCGCCCCGTCGCCGCGTATGTCAGCGACCTCACCACCCGCCGGCCCGGCACCCGCATCACCGTCCTGATCCCGGAGGCCAAACCCGCCCGCCTCCGGCAGCGTCTGCTACAGAACCAGCGCGGCGGGATCGTCGCCCACGCGGTCCGCCGGGAGACCGACGCGGTCGTCTGCCGGCTGCGGTTCCGGCTGGAGGCGGACGCCCGCATGTGGTGACGCTTCCTTGTCGGTGGTGCGCTCTACCGTGAGGCCATGAACTCCGGAATGGATCACGACACGAACTCCGGCACGGATCCCGACATGACCTCCGCCACGGACCACGACACGAACCCCGGCACGGATCCCGACATGACCTCCGCCACGGACCACGACACGGATCCCGACATGACCTCCGCCATGGATCGCGAAACGAACTCCGCCATGGATTACGCCGGTCACTGCGCCGAGATCGTCCATCAGGCCGACCTGCTGGCGTCCTGCCTCACGGAGCACGCCGCCGACCTGACGACCACCGTCCCCTCCTGCCCCGACTGGAACCTCGCCCAGCTGCTCCGGCATCTGGGCGAGACCCATCGCTGGGTCGAGGACCTCGTACGCACCCGGGCGACCGAGCCCCCGCCCGACACCGCCCTCCGCGTCCTCCCCCGCGATACCGCCCAGGGTCCGGCCGAAGTCGCCGCCTGGCTCACCGAAGGCGCCCGCCTCCTGGCGGACACACTGCGCTCGTCGGGCCCCGACGCCGAGATCTGGACCCCGCTCCCCTCCGGCTCCCCGCGTTTCTTCGCCCGCCGCATGGCCCACGAGACGGTCATGCACCGGGCCGACGCGACCCTGGCCCTCGGCAGGGACTTCACCATCGACCGGCGGGTCGCTCTCGACGCCCTCGACGAATGGATGGAACTCGGCTCCCTCCCCGAGATGTTCGACTTCCACCCCGACCGACGCGAACTGCTCGGCCCCGGCCGCATTCTTCACTTCCACGCCACGGACACCCCACCGGAAGCGGCCGCCGACTGGATCGTCGACCTCACCGGCGACACCCTCGCCTGGCGCCGCGCCCAGGAACCGGCCGCGGTCTCCGTCCGCGCCCCGCTGACCGACCTCTTGCTCCTCATCTACGGCCGCGTCCCCGCCGACAACGACACCTTCGAGATCACCGGCGACGCGGAGCTGCTGGAGTTCTGGCTGGCACGGGTGCTGTTCGGGTGAGCAACGGCGGAGGGGCGCGGCGGCTGTGCATACGGGCACGGGGGCTGACGGGCTGGGGCCGGGAGGGCGGGGTGTGTTCGGGGCGGGGTGTGTTCGGGGCGGGATGTGTTCGGGGCGGGCCGCGTTGAGGGCGGGCTGCGCTTGGGACGGGACCGTGCTCGGGACGGGCCGGGCTCGGGGCCGCATACCTGCTCCCGAGGCGAACCAATCAGGCCATCACGGCGTGAGTTAGGTTGACCACCATCCACCGGACCAGCATCAAGGAGACAGCGTCATGACCGATTCCGACCGGCCGGCCAGCACTCCCGGTCTGCCTCCTACGCCGCCCCCGTACCGTCCACAGCTCGGACCGAACCCCCTCCCGACGAACGAGGCCGAGGCGCTGGCGATCGGCCGTCAGCACTTCCCCGAGGTCGGCTCACCAGGCGGGCCCGCCGAGCTGTACGTCCACGAATTCGACATCGGCTACCTGATCCACGCGGGCTGGCCGGCCCCCGAGGACCCCACCGCCCGCCCCTCGGACCCCGGGGGCACCCACATCGTCATCTCCAAGATCGACGGCAAGGTGGCGGACGTGCCCAACTTTCCCCCCGAGGACGCGGTGGAGCTCTACCGCGAGTCGTACGCCCCGGACAGCGCCTGAGCCCGACGAGTTGCCCGGCACGGGAGTCCTGGCGGACGGTCAGTGGCTCCCGTTAGGCTTTGGCTTGAATATCTCATTGGGTAACCATCACGAACACGGGGGACGTTGTGGCAGGCGCTGGTGGGTTCCAGACCAACGTCGAGGGTCTCAAGGCGGAGGGCACCAACTTCGTCAAGCTCGGCGAGGACTTCTATTCGTCGGTGGCACGGCTGATGGACGGCCTGCATGCGCAGGGGGCGGGTCCGCCCAGCAATGGCAAGGAAAAAGCGCCGCCGGACAAGTCGTTCGGCGAGCAGTTCATGAGCGGCCTGACGACGTTCGACAGCAAGGACGGCGCTCCGCCCTGGGGTGATGACGAGATCGGCGAGAAGTTCGGTGTCGCCTATGAGGGCGTGCGGGACGGTATGTACGAGTCGATGGGCCATCTCTCCTCGAAGCTTCAGGAAATCGGCAAGGCACTGACCTCGATGTCCAGGAACCATGCGGAGAACGAGGACTTCAACGACTCGCTGATGAAGCAGCACGTCGAGAACAAGCAGGCGTGGCGGGACCCGACGGCCGAGGACGACGCCGTCGTCCGCACCTCGTGGAGACCCGCGCAGCACTGAGTTCACCTGCCGGTTCCGAAATATGTGACGCGGCGGCCTGTCCGCGCACCCCGCGTCCGTAACACGTCTGAATGCGCGTTTTTCACGGGGGAGTTCCATCTTGTCTGTCATGCTGCCGGATCCTCTTGAGTGGGTCCTGGACATGCTCGGATTCAACTGGCCGCACGCAGACGAAGACAAGCTGATCGCATGCGCCCAGGTCTGGCGCAATTTCGCGGCGGAGGTCGAGGGTCATCAGGCCCGCGGCAACTCCTACGCGAGCAATGTGCTCGGCGAGAACTCCGGCGACTCCATCGAGGGTTTCAGCAAGGCCTGGGAAAAGTTCTCGGGTGGTTCGGGGTATCTGAACGACGCCCGTGAGGCGGCCGAGGTCATCGCCTTCACGCTGGAGGCCGCCGCCGCCCTGGTCATCGGCATGAAGATCGCCGTCATTGTCCAGTTGGCGATCCTGGCCGCCGAGATCATCGCAGCCCAGGCGGCGGCCCCCTTCACCCTCGGACTGTCCGAAATCGGTGGCGCGGCCGCCACGCTGGCCACCCGTGAGATGGTCCGCAAGATCCTCAAGGAGGTCGCCAAGCAGCTGCTCGAGGCGATCGTTGAGGCGGCCAAGGAGCCGGTGATCTCCGCGCTCGAGGCGATGGTCTCCGACCTCATCGCCCAGACCGTCAACCAGAACTTCGGCGCCCAGAAGGGCTACGACCTGGGCCGGACCGCCAAGGAGGGCTACGCCGCCGGCAAGGACGCCGTGGAGAACACCGGGGAGAGCCTCGGCGAAAGCCTCCGCGACGGTGCGGGCGGACGCGCCGGACGCCGCGCCCGCCACGGCCTGGACTCCGCGGCGGGACACGGAAGTGACGAAAGCGGTTCCGGAGACGGCGGCGGCGACGGCGGCGGTTCGGGGACCGGTTCCGGCAGTGGTTCGGGCAGCGGCTCCGGCAGCAGCTCTGACGGAGGCGGATCGGGCAGCGGGTCGGGCAGCGGGTCGGGCTCCGGCGGCGGCTCCGGAAGCAGCTCGGGCAGTGGCTCGGGCAGTGGCTCCGACGGCGGCTCGGGGAGCACGTCCGGGAGCGGCTCGGACGGCGGCTCCGGCAGCACCGCCGGCGGCGGCTCCACCGGCACCTCGAACGACTCCAGCGGCAGTAGCAGCGGCAACCGCGGCGGCTCGGACGGCGGCGGCTCCACCACCCACAGCCCCCGCGCCTCGGACAACGCGGGTGCGGCGAGTGGACCGGACAGCGGTGGCGCGGGCAGCAACCCGTCCTCCTCCAACAGCCCCTCCAACGGCGCGGATCCTGCCCGCAACACCCCCGAAGCCCAGCCCCTGCCGCCCCCGGAGCAGCGCTCCCCCTTCGACGAGGGCTTCCAGGGCAGCAACGACAGCCCGTACGGGTCACCCCACACCCCCGACTCCGGAGACGCGCCGAACGGCGGCCCCACCCCCGACTCGGGACACGCGCCGAACGGCGGCCCCACCCCCGATTCCGGGCACACCCCCGACTCGGGCTCCACCCCGGACACCTCCCGCCCGGACTCGGACACACCGAGCACCCAGCCCACGCCGGACAACACCCCCGACTCAGCGCGCCCCGACCCCGACTCGGTCACCACCCAGCCCGCACCCGACAACACCCCCGACTCGGCCCGCCCCGACCCCGACTCGGTCACCACCCAGCCCGCACGGGACAACACCCCCGACGCCGCGCGGCCGGACGCGGACGCGGTCAGCACCCAGCCGGCCCACGACAACACCCCGGAAGGGGCCCGTCCCGCCCCCGCCCCCGCCCCGGCCCCCGTCAGCACCCAGCCCGCACCGGACCAATCCCCCCAGCAGACCGGACCTTCGCACCCGGACGCGCCCCAGGCGAGCGGGCCTTCACACCCCGACGCCTCCTCCCAGCCGTCTCCGGCTCCCTCGCAGGCCCCCGACCCCGTAGCCGGCAACCCGCCCTCCTACGGCGACAACTCCCACAGCTCCAACGGCTCCCCCGACGCAACCGGCAACGACAACGGCAACGGGACGGGCAACGGCACCCCCAATGGGGACAACTCGGCCACCGGCGGCGGCCGCGCCTCGATGCCGCATGCCGGCCCCCCGCCCCAGGGCGCCCCCGTACAGCACACCCCGTCGTCCGGCCAGCCCATCCAGCAGCGCGACCCGGCACCCGGCGACCCCATGCCCACCGTGGACGACCCCGACGACACCACCGTCACCACCCAGTCCGCGGGCACCGCCACCATGCCCCCGCCCACCCAGCACGCCCCCGACGCCGGCAGCACGCCCTCCACCCCCACCCCGCAACAGGCCCAGCCCAACAGCTCCCAGGCGAACGGCCCGATGATGGCGGGCGCCATCCCACCCCAGGGCGGCCCCGGCACCTCCACACCCCGCGGCGGCACCCCGTCCACCGGAAACGGCAACCCTGCCGCACGCCCCACCAACCGGCGGCCCGACGGTTCCCAGGCCATCCGCGACGTCACCCAGCAGCCCACACCGGAGCGCCCCGCCTACAACCCCCGTCTCGACGGACCCCGCCGCGACGCCCCCACCACACCCCCCGGCAACAACCGCCGCCCCGACGGCTCGCAGATCGTCCACGACCACACCCAGCAGCCGACCCCCGAGCGCCCCCCGCACAACCCACGCCTCGACGGCCCCGCGCCCCACGACGACTCCCGGCCCGAGAACACCGATTCCCCTCGCCCGGACCCGGACACGCCCCACCAGGACGACAACAGCCGACAGGTTCCCGCCGAACCGAGCGGCAGCACCACCCACCCGGACGCAGCGCAGCAGACGGACACCTCCCACGGGGACCGGCCTCAGGCCGACGACCCCAGCCAGGCCCCGTCGCGTCCGGATGCCCAAAACCCCGGCGCACCGAACCCCAACTTCCCGCACCCGCAACAGCAACCGCAGCACCAGCAGCCGTACCCGCAACAGCAGCCGCACCCACAGCAGTCCGTCCAGCAGCAAGCGCACCCACAACAGCCGGTTCAGCAGCAGACGCACTCACAACAGCCCACGCTGCAGAGTCACACACCCCCTCAGCAGCAGCACCCACACCAGCAGACGCCCCAGCACCAGCATCAGCAACCCCAGCAACACCAACCCCACCACCAGCAGCCGCAGCCGCCCATGCACCAGCAGGCTCCCCACCAGCAGTCTGCGCCGCACCACCAGAATCAGAACCCCGACCAGTCCCATCCCCTGCCGGACCAGCAGCCCCAGCCTCAGGCGCCGGTCCCGCAGCCCGCGAACCTCCGTAGCCACACCGACGTACGGATCGGTCTCAACATCCAGCCGCGGGGCCTGTATTCGCCGTTCCCGCGCGACCAGCAGGCGTTGGAGGCGAGCTTCCCGCGGAACCCGGACGGCACTCCGCGCGCGTTCAACGACCCGTTCCAGCCGTGGGCGCAGCTCCAGAACGACGGCGGCCGGGACGTCCCCGGACGCGGCAACAACTGCGCCGATTGCACCCGCTCCTTCATGGAGTCCTGGTACGGCCACCCGCAGGTCTCCTCGCCACGCACCTACGACCCCGACGGCCGAGGCGGCATCGACCGCAGGACCGGTGAACGGGACGGCGCCGCCAACATCGAGCAGTACGCGGGCACCGACTTCCGTACCTCCGGCCAGAACTCCCATGACGGCTACGCCCGAATAGCCGACGAGCTCCGCCAGGCGGGACACGGCGCATCGGCCGCGGTACTGATCACCTGGCCCAAGACGCGCAGCGGCAGGCCCGGCGGCGCACACGTCTTCAACGCGGTCAACCACAACGGCCGCGTCATCTGGGTCGACAGCCAGTCCGGCAAGGTCAGCGAACAGCCCATCAACACCAAGGCCGTGGACGTCTGGCACCTCGTCCTTGACGCCAACCGGCAGCCGTTCGATCCCGCTACGGCCCAGAACCAGACCCCGCAGCAACAAGCCCCCCAAAACCAGCAGCAGGCACAAGCACAACAAAACCAGCAGCAGGCGCAACAGCAGGCCCAAGCGCAGCAACAAGCCCAAGCACAGGCGCAGGCACAGGCACAGGCACAGGCACAACAGCAAGCCCAAGCGCAGGCCCAAGCGCAGGCACAGGCACAGGCACAACAGCAGCACGCTCAGGCGCAGCAGCAGGCACAGGCTCAAGCCCAGCAGCCCCACCCATACGCCCAGCAGCCACAGCCACAGCCACAGCCGTACGCCCAGCAGCCACAGCCGAGCCCCTACGCGCAACAGCAGCAGGCTCCGGCGCCACAGCAGCACCAACAGCAGGTCCAGGCGCAGCCGTACACGCATGCCCAAGCCCAGCAAGCCCAGGCTCAACAGCAAGCACAGCCACAACAGGCCCACCCGTACGCCCAACAACCGCAGCCGCAGCCGCAGCCAAATCCCTACGCCCAACAGCAGCAGCAGCAGCAGCCCAACCCGTACCAGCAGCAGCCTCAGCAGAGCCCGTACAACCAGCCCTATCAGCAGCCGAGCCCGCACCCTCAGCAGCAGACGCAGCCCCCGCACGCCCAGCAGCCAGGCCCGCAGCAACAACCCCACCCACAGCAGCAGCCTGGCCCCTTCCAGCAACACCAGCCTGGCCCCCACAACCAGCAGCCCCACCCACAGCAGAGCCCGTACGCCCAGCACCCCAACCCGTACCAGCAGCAGCCCCACCAGCAGGCTGCCCCCTACGCACAGGCGCATCAACAGCAGCCGTACGCCCAGCAGCAGCCCAACCCGTACCAGCAACACCAGCAGCAGCCGAGCCCGAACACCCAGCAGCCGACGCCGTACGCGCAGTCGCAGCAGCCGGGGCCCTACCAGCAGCCGGGCCCCCACGCCCAGCAGCAGACCCAGCCCAACCCGTACGCCCAGCAGCAACAGCCACAGCAGCAGGCCCCACAGCAACAGGTCCCGCAGCAGCAACAGCCAAGCCCGTACACCCAGCAGCAACAGCCGCAGCAGCAGGTGCCACAACAGCAGGCCCCCCACACTCAGCAACAGCCACCGCAGCAGACGCAGCAGACGCAGCAGACGCAGCAGGCGCAGCAGGCGCAGCAGGCGCAGCAGCAGGCACCCCACTCTCAGCAGCCAGCACCCCAGCAGCAGACCCAGCCCCACCAGCAGCAGCAGCAGCAGCAGCAGCCGACCCTCCAGGCACAGCCCCACCAGCAGCAACCGTCCCCGGAGCAGTCGTCCACCGGGGAAGAGGGCACCGCGCAACCGCAGAACAAGCAGGAAGACCCCAACGGCCACGGCGCGATCCGCAACGATCTCAACCACCACCCCCAGGGCCTGCTTCCTCCGCACCCCCACGATCAACAGCTGTTGGAGAACGCCATCCCGCGCAACGCGGACGGCACACCACAGCGCTTCGCCAACCCCTTCGACTCGTGGGCCCAGCTACAGAACGACGGCGGCAACACCGTCCCCGGGCGCAGCAACAACTGCGCCGACTGCTCCCGCTCCTTCCTGGAGACCTGGTTCGGCAACCCGCAGGTCTCCGCACCGCGGACACCCGACACCGACAAGGACGGCAAGCCCGACACCTGGTCCCCGGAGCGGGCCGCAAACGAGAACCAGATCCGCTGGAGCGGCGCCAAGCACTCCTACGCAGGAACGGGCCAGGACCCGAACACCGCCACCCGTATCGCCAATGACCTCCAGAAGGCCGGCCACGGAGCGGCAGCGATCATCCAGGTCAACTGGCCCAAGGGCGGCGGTCATGCCTTCAACGCCGTGAACTACCACGGCAAGATCATCTGGATCGACACCCAGACCGGACAGGTCAGCCACGACCCCATCCACATCTCCAAGGCAAAGCACGTCTTCCACATCCCGCTGGATGCCAACCGCCAGCCATTGCACGCGGACAAAGCCGTCGCCAAGCCCGACACCACCCCCACCGACCAGGCACAGGCCAAGCCGGACACCACACCAGCCGACCAGGCACAACCCAAGCCCGACACCACACCAGCCGACCAGGCACAACCCAAGCCCGACACCACACCAGCCGACCAGGCACAACCCAAGCCCGACACCACACCAGCCGACCAGGCACAACCCAAGCCCGACACCACACCCACGGAACAGTCGCAGAACAAGCCCGACGCTTCCCCCGCCCCGAAAACCGACACCACTGAGGGCTCCCCCACCCCCCACCACACCGACGCCAACACTGACGGCACCCCTAAGGACCCCACCGACCACCACACGGACAACACCCCTGGGGACCCCACCAACACCACATCCGACGGGACCCCCGACAGTCAGCCCACGGACCGTCCCTCCGACCACGCTCCCTCGGTCGACCCGGACACCACACGGCCGGCCGACCATGCCGACCCGCTCAACCAGGCCTCCCCGAAGCCCGAGCACACACCCAACGACCACCAGCAGTCCTCCACTCCCCCGAGCGACCGCGCTGCCACACCCCCTCGCCGTAGTGCGGACGCCTCACTCCACCTCGCCAACGCACTGCGCCACGACCAGAACCCGCTGATGTACGGCAGGCCTGCACCTCACGGACCTGACCTGACAAGCAACCATTCCGCATCGCCGGAGCCGCACCAGCAGCACTCCACTCCGGAAACCACAGCCGGCAATCCGCCCCGGACCACCGAACCCCATCCCGCCGCGCCTACGACAGCTCATCCGAGCCAGCACCCTGCGCCCGCAGACCCTGCGAGCGCCGATCCGGACGACTCCGATAACGACAGGGAGATTCGGCGCAAGCAGCTCGAGAAGGCCAACACGGATCCCGCGTGGTTCAAGAAGTACTACCAAAAGAACGGGCACCGGATCCGCAAGGACAGGAAGGACGAGAACGGCAACCGAGTGCCGCAGCTGCACCCCACGGGTGATCCGAAAGCTCCATGGATGCTGGCAAGTGACGCACCAGAGGCCGAACCCGAGAGCTACATAGATTCCGGAGAAGTGAAACGCGACGGCAAGACCGGAATCTCCGAGGACAACCTTAAAAAGCTCGATAAATCAGCAAAGAAGCGCCAGGACGCGATCACCGCCGACGACCTGCCGCACAAGGCGAGGCAAAAGGCAAAGGAAGAATACGAGAAAAATAAGACCGCCGAGAACAAGGCGGAATTCGACAGGGCGGACGCGGCCCACAGCCCTCTGCATGGAAAGATGACGCGGGCCAGCGAGGACTACGGCGAGGATGTCGCCGAGTACCATGCCATCCCCGAGCACTTCAGCGATGCAGTACGAGTCGATGACCGGGGCAGCGGAAACAACCGGTTCGACCAGGTGTGGAAGCTCCCGAACGGCGAGTTCATCGTCGTAGAGGCAAAGGGATCGCGCCTCGCCGGCCTCGGTGACCGTCGAGGGCTACCGGCGGGCGCAAGGGACATCGATCACGATCAGCCCGAGGTAGGTACCCAGCGGCACGACGACGCGGAGCAAGACAACCAGGAGGACTCCGACGGCTCAACAAGCCCGACCGTACGCAGAGTCAAGCAAGGAACTCGCGATTACTTCAAAGTGATCTTGCATGAGATGGAAATTCGCAGCGCCGAGAACATGGTGAAGGCAACCACTGACGCCGAAATGGCTCACGCCGAGGCCGAAGCGGACCTGGCAAGCGAACTCGAGGCTGCCCTGCGGGCCAAACCCAGCCGAATAACCTATCTGCTCATCAAGGGTGTGCCGAACGGCGAGAAGCACGGGGGGTACGAAATGTACCAGTTCGACATCAGGACAAAGAAGGAGAAGGAGCAGCAGAATGATCAAAATCCCCCGGCATGACTTCCCCACGAGAAATATTCACCGCATCTTGGAGGTAACGACCCCGAAGCTACAGAAGAAAATTGAGGGCATTTCAGAAGATCCGGAATGGATCACCTCGGCGTTGGATTCTGCGGCCCTGGTGCTCAATCTGCGCTGCGCCGACGACCCGACAGCCGCAAAGATTGAGACATGGGAATCCTGCGTCACAGCGATGCAGGTGGGCTCCGCGCTCTTCGCCTCGGCGCGGGCAAGTACCGAGACCGTTGAATGCCTCATCGATCACGAGCGGCGCACCGTCCCGACCGGTGCCCTGCCCTGGGTGGACGCCGGCAACTGGCTCACGGCCTTCTGGCTGGCCTGCGTATGCCGGGAGAAGGGGCGCCTGAACGAGCTGTGCCAGGTCCCGGTATCGCTCTTGCGGAACTCCGGCGCGGTATTCGACGCATACATCTATGACTGGGTCGAGGCCCTCCAGGCCTACTGGCTACAGCAGCCCCAACTCGGCGACAAGTTGGTAGCCGCCGTGGACGGCACCGATCCCGATGTCATCCGGCACACCGATGCGGGAGGCGTCCTTCGCCTCATGTATCCGCCGATGAACCTGCTGACGCAGCTGGTTCGTGGTGACGCGGAGAAGTTCAACGCCGAACTCGCCAAGGCGCTGGAGTGGCACAAGGACCACTGGACCCGTGACGACCGCGAATTCAACCCGGAAGGCTTCATCTCCCTGGGCCTCACAGCAGTCACCTGCCTCGCACGTGACGCAGGGTTCACCATCACGGTCGAGTCCGAGTACCTGCCCGAAGGACTGCTCGACGCCGAATGGGTCGGCGAATTTCCCACATAACACGTCGCCCGTACTCAGGCGGAACCGTGTAGGACAGGAGCAAAATGACCAGCCCGCAGGACAATCTCACTCCGCCCACCACTCCCGAGGAAGCGCTCGCCATCGTCCGTAGCCGCTACGCCGAGCCCACGCTGGCAGACGGCTCTCCCGCTCCGATGCATGTCGAGGAATTCGACATCGGCTATCTCGTGTACACCGAGTACCCCGACACCACCGATGCTTCGGGCGAGCCCCAGCCGGCCCCGCCCGGTGGGTCGAAGATCGTCGTGGCCAAGGACACCGGAGAAACCGTCACCGTGCCCAACTTCCCCACGGAGACGGCCATCGCGCTCTACCGGCAGCAGCGCCCGTCCCAGGCATGAACGAAGGGCTTCTGCTCGGTGAGTCGACGGCCTAAGGCCACTCGTCCGGTCGGTGACAGATGAGGCTACGGCGGCGTTGACGAAGGTGACACAGGCGAGCGCCGTCTTCCGTATGTCCTAGTGGCCGGGCACGGGGGGCGTTGGCGGAGGGGATTGGGGGTCCAGCCAGCCGGTTGCCCTCAGGACCTGCGCGGCGATCTCCCTGACGGACCGGCCGTCGGTGGCTACCCGAAAGGTGTCGTCGGACGCCCTTTCGTCCAGGAGCCGGGCCTTGTACGCGCTGCTCTTGAGCTCCCGTTCGAGCTCCGATCCGATCTCACGGGCCACCAGCCGCTCATGGGTGGTGGAGTCGGAGGCGGTGAGGAGGACCCGTACGGTCCAGGTGTCTGCCCCCAGGGCCCGCTCGAAGAGCCCTGCGCTCTCGGGAAGCACACTCACGGTGTTGGTGTAGATGAGGCGGCGATAGCCGAGTTGGTGGTAATTGGCCCATAGCGCGGTCAGGTTGCGTTCGGTGATCTGGGAGCGGTGCGGGTCTCCGTCCGGGGCCGGATGCACCTGGCCCATGAAATCGCCCTCGATGATGGCGTGCGGAACGGACGCGGCTCGCAGTCGATCCGAAACCTCCCAGCCGACCGTGGACTTGCCCACACCTGCCCTGCCGCCGATAAGCAGTAATTCTGTGCGGTTCATGGCGGCATGATGCCAGCTGACCGGCGCCGGAGCCCCGCCGCCTCCACACCACCCGGCCACCGGACAATGGCAGGTGGCCTACGAGCCACAACAAGAGGGCAGGCCGCCGGGTTTGGGCGCGCCGCGGGCAGAGGGAATCGAATCGGATGACGGAGCACGGCGGAGCGGCAAGGGACACCGACACCTCGGCAGGCGACACGCTTTCTCTGCTTTCCGCGTGGTGGCGTGAGGTGCGCGCCGGACGTGAAGAACGTGAGGGGCGTGGGCGAAGCCAGCGGGCTCATCTCGTCGATTCCTCGGGTTCCATGGGCGCTTCCGTGCTGAAGCAGCTTCATCAGCGCACTGAAGGAAGCATCCTGGTGGATGCTGCCGGGCGCACGGCCGAGGAAGTGCACGTCGAGGTACTCCACCGCCTCGGTGTCGACGTGTCCCCCGCGAACCGTCGAAATTGGCGTCGTACGCTCAAGAGGTTGGACGAAAGCCGCCTCGTTCTCATCGCCCATGCTCATCGGGCGGGCCATACCCGTGGTTCGTCCGAACCTGATCGCTTGCTGTCCAAGACCGTCAGAGATCTGAGTGGCCGCAAGGTCGGCGCCATCGTCCATCTCACCCCGGAAAGACTGCCCCGCCTCGCCGAGGCCGTGTTCCACCTCCACGGCCGGGATACCGGTGAGGCGGACTGGCCGATACCGATCCGCGCGTTGGCGCTGGCCCGGCCCCGCGTCGTGCCGCTGCGCGTATGGGCCGAACTCACCGCGGCGCTCGGCGGGGATCCCGTCACCGAAACCGTGCTCCGTGGCGTGCTGGAGGAATTCTCCGCCCATCTGGTGTCCGGTGAGGACGGGGTGGCCTTCGCCGATGAGAGCCTGGCGGAAGAACTGCGCCGAGGTACGGCGGACGGCGAGATCGCCCGGGTCGACCGGCACATGAACGAGTGGCTGCGGCGCATTTCCCCCGAGTTCCGCCATCCGGAGGGGTGGGCGAAATCGGGTCCTGAGGGCCTTTACACCGCCACCGGGCTTGCCATGCACGCCGCACAGGCCGACTTTGCTGAATGGCTGTCGTCCGGTGACAGCGAACCCCGGGCCGCGCTCCTCAATGACCTGCTGCGGGACGGGAGCGTGCTGGCCCATATCCCGCAGACGGCGTTGATGGATGCCGCACGCTGTGCGTTCATCGGCGATGTCCCGGGGAATACCGCCGCCGGCGCCGCGGTCCGCCTCTGGTCCTACGGCGTGATCCCCTCCACCCAGCCGGAATGGGCCGCCTGGCTGCATGTGATGGCCACTGCCCGTGGCGACCGGGCGCTTGCCGCCGCCGTCGCCCATTCCGGTGTGCGCCTGCCCTGGAAGGCGAAGTGGACGCATTGGCGACCACCGGGCGGCTGTCACTGGCGCTATCTCGAACCAGGTCCCGTCGACGGGCTGGTCGAAGTGCGCTGGCAGGGCCGCCCCGCGGTTGCGGGTATCCATACCTGGGACACCCGCGCGGACATCTGGGACGCGGCCACCGGTGAACATCTTGCCGGTCCCTGGTACGAGGACATTCCGGAGGAGAATCACGGTGACCTGTCCTGGCCTCCGGGGGAGGACCAGGGCCGTCCGGGCCCTGACGCTGTCGGCGACTTCGAGGACGCCTTGTCCGATGAGGAAGGGGTTCACGATCTGTTCCTCGGCAGTGCCCCGCTCCCCGTCGGGAATCAGGTGATCCTCGGTGGTTCAGGGGGCCTCTTCGCCATCGAGGCCGCCCCCGGAGAAACGTTCTCCGCTCCCCACTTCCCTCACCTTGAACCTCTTTCCGGAAATTACGCCTCCACCAGCGCGGTGACCCCCGCCGATTCCCCTCCCCCCGGCCCGAGAGATCTCATCGAGCTGTACGGGGCTCGTCGCATCCACGCTTTCCCGGAGCAGCTGCTGCCCGACGGGCTGACGGACGAACCGACCCGCCGCATGCTCATCGAATTCGGCCTCCCCGCACTGAGCAACGAAGACGGCCTGGGCATCTACCCGCACGGCGACCACCGCATGAGCATCTTTGACGAAGTCACCTGGCCCTCGGATATCGACCCGGTCGAGGAAGCCGGCCCCTTCCTTCAGATCGGCTTCTGGATGGGCGGCAAGCTCGTGATCGACGGCCCTACGGGCCACGTGTTGCGTATCCCGTCAGAGCCGGGTGAGGAGCACCTTGCGGGCCTGCCCGCAGCGCACAGCCTGGAGAACTTCCTCACCATGGTCGCGCTGTGGGTCACCGGCCATCTCACCAAAGGCCTCGTCGAGGGTGACGACGAGGCCTGCCTCCTGCCCGACCACGTGCTCACCGCCCACAAACGTATCGACCCGGTGGGAGCCGAAGCCCCCGCCTGGTCTTACGCCTTCCACAGTCCATGACGGGTGTTCGTGCGCCATCGTCCACCGGCCGCGCCGAATTCACCCCCGGCGCGCGACCACACTCCATTGCAGGTTACGAGGAGAGAACACCACGTGCCGGAGACCGATCCATCGGAGACCGAGCCGCCGGCGACCGAGCCGCCCGAAGCTGAGAAGCCGCTACCGCCGACAACCGTTGAGCAGGTGCTGGAAATGGCCCGCACCGGTTTTCAGCCTCTCTGCCACGACGGCACCCCTGCACCCCTGCATGTCGAAGAGTTCGATATCGGCTACCTCGTCTACGCCAGGTTTCCCCCCACCGAGCCTCGTTCATTCGGCGGCAGCCATCTGGTCATCTCCAAAGCTGACGGGGCACGGACCTACGTACCCAACTTCCCCCCGAAATCCGCGATCGCTCTCTATCGCGCACGCCGCCTGCCCGACTCGCGCTCGCCGAGGGGTGATTGATGGGGGCAGCCGGACACCGGACAGGCGGGCGGGCGGCCCGGCCGGAGACCTCGTAGGAAGGACTGTGGCGGGCGCGGCAGAGGTCGTTTCGCAGAGATGCAATGCACGCTTCACGCTCGTGCGGCAGAGTGGACGGTCGCACCGTCGGTGATCGACGATCACCGGGAGGTTACGAGCGCAGGGGGCGACGTGCCATGACGGAGATCGACAGGCGGAGGCTGTTGGCGGCCGGCGGTGGGGTCGCCCTGGCCGCGGGGCTGGCGACGGGGTGTGGGTCCAACACCGGGCGGGGTGGCGGTGGTTCGGGGCCGGAGATCAGCCAGTGGTACCACCAGTACGGTGAGACCGGCACCGAGCGGGCCGTGAAGCGGTATGCCGCCGCGTACAAGAAGGCCGGGGTGCGGGTGCAGTGGCGGCCGGGGGATTACGACCGGCAGACGGCGGCCGCGCTGCTCACCGACTCGGGGCCGGACGTCTTCGAGGTCAACGGGCCGCTGCTGGACCAGATCCAGGGCGGGCAGGTCGTCGATCTGACGGCCGAGGTCGAGCCGGTCAAGGACGACTTCCACCAGGCCGTGCTGGCGCCGAAGATCTGGCAGGACAAGATCTGGGGCATCCCGCAGGCCGTGGACATGCAGGTGCTCTATTACCGCAAGAGCCTGCTGAAGAAGGCCGGGGTGCAGCCGCCGCGCACGCTCGACGAGCTGGTGGACGGGGCGAAGAAGCTCAGCGACAAGAAGGCCAAGGGGCTGTTCCTGGGGAACGACGGCGGGGTGGGGGTGCTCGGTGGGACGCCGTTGTTCGCCGCGGGGCTGAGCCTGATCGGTGCGGACGGCAAGGCCGGGTTCGACGATCCGGCCGCGGCGCGGGCGCTCGGGAAGATCCGGCAGTTGTACGCCGACAAGTCGTTGCTGCTGGGGGCGCCCACGGACTGGTCCGATCCGGCTGCGTTCATCCAGGGGCTGACCGCGATGCAGTGGTCGGGGCTGTGGGCGCTGCCGCAGATCAGGAAGGCGCTGGGGGACGACTTCGGGGTGCTGCCGTTCCCGAAGGACGGGAGCGGAGGAAAACCGTCCGTTCCGGTGGGCGCCTACGGCTCCGCGGTCAGCGCGCGGAGCAAGCGCAGGTCGGAGGCGAAGGCCTTCGCGAAGTGGCTGTGGGTGGACCGCACCGACTTCCAGCAGGACTTTGCGCTGTCGTACGGGTTCCACATTCCGGCGCGGATCTCGCTGGCGAAGAAGGCCGAGCAGTTGCAGTCCGGCCCGGCGGCCGACGCGGTCCGGTTCGCGACCGATCACGGCTACGCCGAGCCGCTGTTGTGGACGACCGCGGACCGTACCGCCTATCAGGACGCGCTGAGCCGGATCATCAAGGACGGCGCCAACCCGGAGAGTGAGCTCAAGACGGTGGTGCGCAAGGTCAACGCCGAGCTTCAGCGGGCCAGGAAGAAGTGACGGCGGAAGGGACCGAAGAGACGGTCGGAGGGGCGGACGGAGCAGCGGACGGAGCGGCAGCCCAAGGGCCGGTCGGCGACGTGCCGGTCCGCACGGTCGCGGCGGCCCCGGGCGCCGGGCCCCGACCGCTCGGTGCCCGCTCACTCGGCGCCCGATTGCTCGGCCCGCAGCGGCGGAATCTGTGGTTCTGGGTCTTCGTCGGACCGTTCGCGATCGGACTGGGCCTGTTCACGTACGTGCCGTTGGCGTGGAGCGTCTATCTGAGCTTCTTCGACGCGCACAACACGGTGAGTCCGGCCGGGTCGGACTTCGTCGGGCTGGGCAACTACGCGACGATGCTGACCGACGACGCGTTCCTGGGAAGTCTCGGCACGTTTGCGCTGTTCACCGTCTTCATCGTGCCGGCCACCTACGCGCTCTCGCTCGCGCTCGCGCTGATGGTCAACCGGCTGCGCTTCGCCCAGGCGTTCTTCCGGTCGGTGTTCTTTCTGCCGACGGCCTGCTCGTACGTGGTCGCGGCGGTGATCTGGAAGCTGTCGATCTTCAACGGGGTGCGGTTCGGGCTGGCCAATACCGTGCTGGGGTGGTTCGGCGCGGACCAGACCGCCTGGCTGTCGACGACCGATCCGCCCTGGTACTGGCTGGTCATCGTGACCGTACGGCTGTGGCTCCAGGCCGGGTTCTACATGATCCTTTTCTTGGCGGGGCTCCAGCGGATCTCTCCGCAGCTGTACGAGGCGGCGGCGGTGGACGGGGCGCGCCCCGGCTGGCAGACGTTCCGCCACATCACCTTTCCGCAGTTGCGCGCCACGTCGGTGGCGGTGGTGCTGCTATTGGTGATCAATGCGTTCCAGGGGTTCGACGAGTTCTACAACCTGCTGAGCGATGCGCGCGGCTATCCGCCGTACGCCCGGCCGCCGTTGGTCTATCTCTACTACACGGCCCTCGGACGGGATCAGAACCTCGGGCTGGGCAGCGCGGGTGCGGTGATCCTCGCGCTGATCATCGCGGTGGCGACGGTGGTGCAGGCCCGCTGGTTCGGCCTCGGCCGCAAGGAGGAGTGAGCACCGATGCATGACGCGCTGACCAGGGCCGGGCGCGCCCTGCGGGTGGTCGTCCTGATCGCCCTCGCGCTGCTGTTCCTGATTCCGTTCTATCTGCTGGTGCGCAACGGCCTGGCCACGGAACGGGACATCACGGCACCCGGCTGGACGTTCTTCCCGCACACGCTCCAGTGGTCGAACCTCACCGAGGTGTTCCGGGACCCGAACCTCCCCCTGGGGCGGGCGCTGCTCAACTCCATCTTGATCGCGGTGTCGACGACTGCCGGGACGGTGCTGCTGGCCTCGCTCGCGGGCTACGGCCTGGCGCGGATCCCGTACCGGCGCGCCAATGTCGTCTTCTACGCGGTCCTGGGGACGCTGATGGTGCCGGCGGCCGTGACGTTCGTGCCGAGCTTCGTCCTGGTGTCGACGCTCGGATGGATCTCCACACTGCGCGGGCTGGTCGTCCCGACGCTGTTCAGCGCGTTCGCCTGCTTCATCTTCCGGCAGTACTTCCTGGGCTTCCCCAAGGAGCTGGAGGACGCGGCGCGGGTCGACGGGCTCGGCTACTGGCGGACGTACTGGCGCATCGTGGTCCCCAACGCCCGCCCGGTCTTCGCCGCCGTCGGCACCATCGTTTTCATCGGGGCCTGGAACGCCTTCCTGTGGCCGCTGGTGATCGGGCAGGACCAGGAGGCCTGGACGGTGCAGGTGGCGCTGTCGACGTTCACCACCGCGCAGAACCTCAATCTGCATGAGCTGTTCGTTGCCGCGGCCGTGTCGATCGCCCCGCTGGTGGTGGTCTTCCTGTTGCTCCAGCGGTACATCGTCGCGGGGGTGGAGCGCAGTGGGATCGATGACTGACGGATTGAGGACACTTGCATGAGGGAGACTGGCGGATTGAGGACGCCTGCATGAGGGAGTACGGTGCGTGGCATGAGCACGCACCTGTATGTCCGTGAGGCGGAGCCGCGCGACCGCGGCCCCCACGGCGAGTGCGCGCCCCGCGGCCTGAGCTTTCTGCGCCGCCGCGGCCGGGTGGGTTCTCCCCCGGCCTGTTGTTTCTGTACGTCCTGACGGCTTCGCACGCTGACGTCCGGCGGACGATGGTCCGACGACCGCGTCCGCCTCGGCCGCACGACGCTCCTCACCCGTCAGGCGAGGGCTTCTCTTTCCCCCGCCTCACCATCTCCCCTCTTCCTTTCCCCCTTCGTCCCTTCTTCCTTCTCCCTTCTTTCCCGCCTTCAGGAGGACCAGTTGACGACTCTCGTCGATTCCGCTCTCGTCGATTCCGCGGCTCCGTCCGCCCCCGCCCTGCGCCCCCACCGCATTCCCGCCGACGGGCTGTACGAAGGGCAGCGCATCTTGCGCCGGACGCCCGACGGCTGGGACGACCGGCCGTACGAGCGCTTCGAGGCCGTGCCGCAGGCGGCCACCATCGGGGCTGAAATCCGTGGGCTGGACCTGTCCCGCCCCCTGGACGACGGCCTGCGCGCGGAGCTGAACCGGGCGTTGCTGGAGTGGAAGGTGCTGTTCTTCCGCGGGCAGCATCTGAGCTCCGGGGCGCAGCGCGAATTCGCCCGCAATTGGGGTGAGCTGGAGACCAATCCGTTGCTGGCACGGGGCGAATCGAAGGATGTGGTGCGGTTCGACAAGGCCGTCGGCGGGGTCACGACGTTCGAGAACGTATGGCACACGGATGTCACCTTCCGGGAACGGCCCGCGCTGGGCGCGGTGTTGCAACTGCGTGAGGTCCCGCCCAGCGGCGGCGACACGATGTGGGCCGATATGGCGGCGGCATACGACAATTTGCCTCCGGAAATCCGGGCACGGATCGATGGGGCGCGGGCGGTGCACGACTATCTCCCGGGTTTCGCGCGCTTCTACTCCGCGGCTCAACTCGCGCCATTCCAGGCGGAGTTCCCGCCGGTCGAACATCCGGTGGTGCGCCGGCACCCGGAGACCGGGCGGCGGATGCTGTTCGTCAACGCCTCCTTCACCACCCGGATCGTGGGCCTGGAGGAGGCGGAGAGCGACCGGCTGTTGCGGCTGTTGTTCCAGCAGGCGCAGGTGCCGGAGTTTCAGGTGCGGTGGCACTGGCAGGCGGGGGATCTCGCGTTCTGGGACAACCGCGCCACCCAGCACTATGCGGTGAACGACTACGGGACGCACCGCCGGGTCGCCGAACGGGTCGCCATCGCGGGCGATCGCCCCTACTGACCGGCGGACTCGGGTACGCCCTGCCGCCGGTCGGGGCGTACCCGCCCGGCTGGACGTACCCGACGGGCCCGGAGATGTGGCCGGTACGCGGCCGGCCGCGGGGGCGCCCAGGCCGGCCGTGTGCGCCCCTCCCCCTCACCCCAGTCGTTCGTACGTCGCCGCCTCCGCCGGGCGCGCACCGCGCAGCAGGGCCGCGCCCAGCGGGGTGAGGGTGTGCAGCACCGCGTTGCCCTGCCGCAGGGTGACCAGCAGGCCCGCATCGCGGAGCACCGTCGCATGCTGGCTGGCGGAGGCCAGCGAGACATCGGCGCGGCGGGCGAGCTCGCTGGTGGTGCAGCCGACGCCGATGCCCTGGAGTATCTCGGAGCGGGTCTGGCCGACGAGCCGGCCGAGGGAACGTTCCGGCGGGACCTGCGGTGTGAGCCGCGGCGACTGGTGTTCCACGGGGTAGACCAGCACGGGCGTCAGTTCCGAGTTGTAGAAGGTGACGGGGGTGCGACGGCAGAAGTACGACGGCAGCAGCAACAGCCCCCGGCCGCCGAGGTGGAGATCGCGGTCCACCGGATAGTCGGCCTCCAGGACGGGCGGGCGCCAGCGCATCATCGGCGGGAGCGAGGCGAGCAGCCGGTCCGCGCCGCCGTCCAGCAGCGCCCGTCCGCGGGCGGCCCGGTCGGCCTCTATCCGGCTCTGGACGCGCGGCCAGTACGGGGCGACGGCCGCCTCGTAGTAGCGCTGGAGGATCCCGGCGAGCCGGCCGAGGGCACGGGTGTCCCCCTCGGCCATCGCCCGTATCCACGACGGGAACGGGCGGCCGGCCGTGGAGAGCCGGCCCAGTTCCTCGTGCAGCCGGCCGGCGGGCGTCTCGCGCAGCGCGGCGAGCGCGTCGGTCATGCCGAGGAGCCCTTCGGCGGGCGTCAGGAAATCGGGAAAATACCCGCGGGTGGGCACGAGCGGCGCCAGCAGTCGCGCTTCGCCATTCAACCTTCCACGTGTTTCCGATCGCCATTTGCCGAACGCCGAATCGTCCCGTCGGTCGCGCAGCCGGTGAAAGCTTAAGACGGTCTCCCACAGTGCGTCCGGGCGTGCCGCAATGCGCACACGGGCCAGATCGAGTCCACTGAAATGGACGCGTAACACCGAACCCCCACCCCTGGTTTCCTCAGTCGGCCCCCGGCACGCCTGAGTATGCACGCCAACACGTGCGGTCACCATGCCCTTTTGGCCAGACTTGAAAGTGGTCGCGCCACCGGGCGGGCGCGAGGAATGCTTGTACTCAATTCGGCGGCGGCGCGAACGGACCGGATTGCTCGATCCCGTGGGGGGTGATGGGCAACCACCCGGCCGCTCGGCAGCCCCGCTGAAGGCCGCACCCCGCGCCGACCGGGGTGACGGCAGCTCCCGAGGGGGGAGTCCGGAGAAAGGCGAGGGCGGCACCTCCGCACAGGTGCCGCCCTCGTTCGGGTGCCGGAACCGACAGCCAGGCGGCTGAGGGTGTGCCGTGCCGCCGGCTCCGGTGGTCTTTCAGGTCACCGCAGGCGCACTCGGCGCCCACGGTGACCGGTGGGATCAGCTGTTGCCGCTGCCCCCGGTGCGATCAGCGACTGTCGCTGCCCTTGGACTCCGCGGCCGCGCGGCCCGCCTCCAGGCGTGCGACCGGGATGCGGAACGGGGAGCAGGAGACGTAGTCCAGGCCCGCCTCGTGGAAGAAGTGGACGGACTCCGGGTCGCCGCCGTGCTCGCCGCAGACACCGAGCTTGAGGTCCGGGCGGGTGGCCCGGCCGGCCGCGACGGCGTTGCGGACCAGGGAGCCCACGCCGTCCTTGTCGATGGTCTCGAACGGGCTGACGCCGAAGATGCCCTTCTCCAGGTACGCGGTGAAGAAGCTGGCCTCGACGTCGTCGCGGCTGAAGCCCCAGACCGTCTGCGTGAGGTCGTTGGTGCCGAAGGAGAAGAAGTCGGCGGATTCGGCGATCTGACCGGCCGTGAGGGCGGCGCGGGGCAGCTCGATCATCGTGCCGAGGGTGAGCTTGAGGTTGACGCCGTGGGCCTTCTCGACCTCGGCGATGACCTGCTCGGCCTCCTCGCGGACGATCTCCAGCTCCTGGACGGTGCCCACCAGCGGAATCATGATCTCCGCACGCGGGTCGCCCTTGGCGTTCTTGCGCTCGGCGGCCGCCTCGGCGATCGCACGTACCTGCATCGCGAACAGACCGGGGATGACCAGGCCCAGACGGACACCGCGCAGACCCAGCATCGGGTTCTGCTCGTGCAGCTTGTGCACGGCCTGGAGCAGGCGCAGGTCGTTCTCGTTGGCGTCCTTGCGGGCCTCGGCGAGCGCGACGCGCACCGACAGCTCGGTGATGTCGGGCAGGAACTCGTGCAGCGGCGGGTCCAGCAGCCGTACGGTCACCGGCAGCCCGTCCATCGACTCGAACAGCTCGATGAAGTCGGCCTTCTGGAGCGGCAGCAGCTGGCTGAGCGCCGCGTCCCGGTCGCTCTCGGTGTCGGCCAGGATCAGGCGCTCGACCATCTCGCGGCGTTCACCGAGGAACATGTGCTCGGTGCGGCACAGGCCGATGCCCTGGGCGCCGAACCGGCGGGCGCGGGCGGCGTCCTCGGCGTTGTCGGCGTTGGCCCGTACGCGCAGCCGGCGTACCCGGTCCGCGTACGCCATGATCCGGTGGACGGCCTTGACCAGCTCGTCGGCGTCGTCGGCGCCGGCGTGCATCCGGCCCTCGAAGTACTCCACGACCGGGGACGGCACGACCGGCACCTCGCCGATGTAGACCTTGCCGCTGGAGCCGTCGATGGAGACGACGTCGCCCTCCTCGATGACGGTCCCGTCCTGGGTCGTCATCCTGCGGGACTTGGTGTCGACCTCCAGCTCCTCGGCGCCGCAGACACAGGTCTTGCCCATGCCGCGGGCGACGACGGCGGCGTGCGAGGTCTTGCCGCCGCGGGAGGTGAGGATGCCCTCGGCGGCGATCATGCCGTTGAGGTCGTCGGGGTTGGTCTCCCGGCGGATCAGGATGACCTTCTCGCCGGAGCGCGACCACTTGACGGCGGTGTACGAGTCGAAGACGGCCTTGCCGACCGCGGCGCCCGGGGAGGCGGCGATGCCGCGGCCGATCATCTCGGACTTCGCGCCCAGGTCGAAGCGCGGGAACATCAGTTGCGCCAGCTGCGCGCCGTTGACCCGCTGGAGGGCCTCGGCCTCGTCGATCAGACCCTGGTCGACGAGCTGGGTGGCGATCCGGAAGGCGGCACCCGCGGTGCGCTTGCCGACCCGGGTCTGGAGCATCCACAGCTTGCCGCGCTCGATGGTGAACTCGATGTCGCACAGGTCCTTGTAGTGCGTTTCGAGCGTCTCCATGATCTGCATCAGCTGGTCGTACGACGCCTTGTCGATCTGCTCCAGGTCCGCGAGCGGGACCGTGTTGCGGATACCGGCGACGACGTCCTCGCCCTGCGCGTTCTGAAGGTAGTCGCCGTAGACGCCCTGGTGACCGCTGGCGGGGTCGCGGGTGAAGGCGACGCCGGTGCCGGAGTCGGGGCCGAGGTTGCCGAAGACCATGGAGCAGACGTTGACCGCGGTGCCGAGGTCGCCGGGGATGCGCTCCTGGCGGCGGTAGAGCTTGGCGCGGTCGGTGTTCCACGAGTCGAAGACCGCGCGCACGGCGAGGTCCATCTGCTCGCGCGGCTCCTGCGGGAAGTCGCGGCCGGTCTCCTTGGCCACGATGTCCTTGAAGTGCGCGACCAGGCTCTTGAGGTCGGCCGCGTCCAGCTCGATGTCGACGCGGACGCCCTTGGCCTGCTTGGCCTCCTCCAGCGCCTCCTCGAAGAGCTCGCCGTCCACGCCCAGCACGGTCTTGCCGAACATCTGGATGAGGCGGCGGTAGGAGTCCCACGCGAAGCGCTCGTCGCCGGCCTGCGCGGCGAGGCCGGAAACCGATGCATCGGAGAGGCCGATGTTGAGGACGGTGTCCATCATGCCGGGCATGGAGAACTTCGCCCCGGAACGCACCGATACGAGCAGCGGGTCATCGGCCTGGCCGAGCTTCTTGCCCATCTTCTGCTCAAGGGCGTCGAGGTGCTCGGAGACCTCGGCACGCAGTGCCGCGGGCTCGGTACCGCTGTCGAGGTAGACCTTGCAGGCTTCGGTGGTGATGACGAAGCCGGGAGGGACGGGAAGTCCCAGGTTGGTCATCTCGGCAAGGTTCGCTCCCTTGCCGCCCAAAAGGTCCTTGAGGTCCTTGTTGCCCTCGGTGAAGTCGTACACGAACTTCGCGGACGAAGGCTGGGTTACGTGGGGATCTTGTGTTTCCGGCACGGCACTGACTCCTCGCCGACGGGCTGCCCTGACGGCGAGGAACATACCCAGATCGAAGGCGTATGGGTACGTCCACTTGGTCGACATACCTGCGTAACCAGTCGTCCGCCAGCAGATCGAAAGTGATCACGCATTCGGCAGACCATTCATTACCTGAATGCATCACTCCGCTATGCATCCGAAATGGCCATGTTGTGCTACTCACTGCGACGAATGGAGTAATCAGTCGAACGCATGAAGCATGGCACCGGGTGCCATCATTGGAGAGATGGAGCCCCACACGAGGTGCTCATCTGAGCGCGCCCCCTATCAGGGGTGGCGAGAATCACGCGCTCATGTGTGACCGGGTCCCATCATTTGGACCCTCTCCAGCTCCTCGATCGGCCACCTGATCAAGGAACGCGTCCACGAGGGTGCGCGCCCGCTCCCGTACGGCCGGCAGATCAGCCCGCAATTCGGCCACCAGCCGCGCCGGGTCGGCTCCGACCTCGGCCGCGATCGCCTCCCCGTCCTCGTCGAACCAGGCCTGCAACACCTCCGGCGTCAGCTCCGGATGGAACTGCACGCCCCATGAGCGGCCGCAGACGAAGGCCTGGGAGGCGACGTCGTTACGCGCCAGCTCCCGGGCGCCCGACGGCAGCAGCCAGCGGTCCCCGTGGAACTGGAACCAGGGCCCCGGACCGACCAGGTGGGGCGCATCGGTCGTGAGGCGGCTCCAGCCCAGCTCGAAGCGCGGGGCGGCCTCGACGTCCCCGCCGAGCGCCGTGGCCAGCGCCTGACCGCCGAAACAGATGCCGAGCACCGGTATGCCCGCCTCGTGCGCCGAGCGCAGCAGGGCCAGTTCCGCCTCGATCCAGGCGTTCCGCCGCGCCACCGACCACGGGGCACCGAGCGTCAGGATCAGGTCATGATTCCCGGCCGCCGGAAAGCTCACTTCCACATCCGGGGTCGTATACCGCTCGGCCGGCACGACGAGCAGCTCGTCGAGCTCATAGCCCCGCTCGGCCAGCCGCTCGCCTACGTGGCCCGCGGTGGACAGATGATCGTGGACGATGACCAAGGCGCGCATGCTGGGCGCTCCCCTCCTGTGTGCGGGCCCGTCGGGCCCTCGACCGGGCTGTGGTGCGGATTTGCCACCGCGGCAATGAGTGGCGGCCCCGGCGGACGATCAAGCCCGGCCATTCAAGGGCCCACCGCCGAAAAGGGAAAGGCGCCCGGCGGGGGTGTCCCGGCCGGGCGCCCTTCCCGTGTGGAGGAGCACTTCCCGTGTGGAGGAGGACTAGTTGTAGTCAGCCACCCACCACTTGCGGGTGGTGCGGTGGCCCGGGGTGCAGACCACGTTGCCCTTCGCCGTCACCTTGAGGAAGCAGCGGGCGACGGGGTTCCCGTAGATGGTCTTGTCCCCGTCATGGAACGAGCCGACGCTCCACGACAGGGACCACTTCCGCCCGTCGGCGTTGCACGCCTTGGCATAGACGTAGCCGCCGGTCGGCTTATGGGCCGTCAGGCAGGGGCCCCAGGTGGAGCTGGAGGCCGCCGAAATGATCTGTTCGCCGGGGTTGGGCGCCCAGTTCTGCTTCGGGTCGCTGGTGCGGCACTTCACTGCCGTGACCCGCTTGTCGAAGCCGTTGAACTTGAGGCACTTCTTCGCTGCCACGTTCTTGATGTTGAAGCCCTGGACGGGCGCGGCAGTGGACGATGTCGCAGTGAAAGCCGTCATTCCGACCGCTGCGGCACCGGCGATCAGCAGACTGGTCCTACGCTTCACGCTTCCCCCTGAATTTTCTCGGTTCCTCGCTCCCTTGAGCTGGTCCTCAGGGGGCGGTCATCCAGGGGTGCCGAAAGCGGTCGCCGTGCTGGCCCGCACCCGACCGCGCGGCTCGCTCCCCCGAACCGGAACGATGCTATCCGCCTCGTCAGGAGCATGATCAAGAAACGAATCAGCCATTCCGGGGCCGAGGACCGCCCCCCGACCACGCCGGACGGCGCGCCGCAAACCGCTTCCCACCTGGTGGTTCGGACGATCCCCTATCCCTTGGCCCGGCGTCCGCTCCGCCGCGGCCGGGGGTCCTGGCCGTCCAGCAGCTCCAGCCGCCGGTCCTCGCCACGGGTCTCGACCTGCAGCACGATCCGCCCCAGCAGATCCGCCAGGTCCAGCGCCTCGTCGTCGCTCAGCCCCTCGGTGACAAAGGCTTCTTCGGCGTTGAACTCCGGGAAGACCCGGGTCATCAGCTGCTCGCCCCCGGGGGTGAGCGCGAGCAGGGCGAGCCGCCCGTCGGCCGGATGCCCCTTACGCTCCATCAGGCCGCGGGCCTGGAGGGTGCGGGCGACGCCGGTCAGCGTGCCCTTGGAGATACCGGCCTCCTCGGCGACCCTGCGGGTCTCCCCCTCGCCCCGGATCCACACCACCCACAGCACGACGAACGAGGTCCAGGTCAGCTCGGCGTCGCGCAGGACGGAGTTCTCGAAGTGCTGCCGTACGGCGGCCGCGGCACGGTAGATGCCGGCGACCGCGGCCATCCGCTCGTGGCGGACGGGGAAGTCACCGAGCTTGGCCTGGACGGCCTTCTCCGTGTCCCCGAGGGAACCGCGCCCGCTCACCACAGCATCTCCCTCGGCCTCGCCGGTCCCCGCGCGCTCCAGTGCCGGGATTCCTGCACGGCCGCTACCGGAACTCGTGCACGGCCGTGCGAACTGCCGCACCACTCGCCCCGCACGGATACCCCGTACGGGCTCAAACGGTATCGCCACTCAGCCCGACATGCCCGCATTCGCGCACCGACACGCCCTATGCTCCCTATGCTCCCAGGGTTCCGGGCCCGGGCCGCTGCCCCCGGCCGAGCCGCTCCGAAGGGCCCGGCTCAGCCGCCCGACGTGTCCAGCTCCGCGTCCGCGTCCACACCCGCGCAGTCGTAGGGGTCGTCCAGCCAGCCGTCCGGCAGGACCACCCGGTTACGGCCCGACGTACGGCCGCGCGGTCCGTCCGCGCCCACCGGCCACGGCTGGTCGAGGTCCAGCTCCGACAGCAGCGCGTCCAGCTCGTCGAGGGAGGAGGTGACGGCGAGACTGCGGCGCATCTCGGAGCCGATCGAGAAGCCCTTGGTGTACCAGGCGACATGCTTACGGAAGTCGATGACGCCGCGCGCCTCGTCGCCGATCCACTCGCCGAGCAGAGTGGCGTGCCGCAGCATCACGGCGGCGACCTCCTTGAGCGTCGGCTGTGCGTACGTACCGGTGCCCTCGAAGGCGGCGACCAGATCACCGAACAGCCAGGGCCGCCCGAGGCAGCCGCGCCCCACGACCACCCCGTCGCAGCCCGTCTCCCGCATCATCCGCTCGGCGTCGTCCGCCGACCAGATGTCGCCGTTGCCGAGCACCGGGATCTCCGGGACATGCTCCTTGAGGCGTGCGATGGCGTCCCAGTCGGCGGTGCCGCCGTAGTGCTGGGCCGCGGTCCGCCCGTGCAGGGCGATTGCCGTGATGCCTTCCTCGGCCGCGATCCGCCCCGCGTCCAGGTAGGTGATGTGGTCGTCGTCGATGCCCTTGCGCATCTTCATCGTCACCGGCAGCGCACCCGCGTTCGCCACCGCCTCGCGCAGGATCGAGCGCAGCAGATTCCGCTTGTACGGCAGCGCCGAGCCGCCGCCCTTGCGGGTCACCTTCGGGACCGGGCAGCCGAAGTTCAGATCGATGTGGTCGGCGAGGTCCTCTTCCGCGATCATGCGGGCGGCCTTGCCGACGGTGTCCGGGTCGACGCCGTACAGCTGGATCGAGCGCGGCTTCTCGGTCTCGTCGAAGTGGATCAGCTGCATGGTCTTCTCGTTGCGCTCGACCAGCGCCCGGGTCGTGATCATCTCGCTGACGAACAGGCCCTTGCCGCCGCTGAACTCCCGGCACAGCGTCCGGAACGGGGCATTGGTGATCCCGGCCATGGGCGCGAGCACCACCGGCGGCTGCACCGTATGCGGACCGATCTTCAGCAGAGTCATGACGGCAATACCTTCGGCTTTCTTCGGCTTCCTTCGGCGGGGCGGACGGGCCGCGGCCGTACGGGAGGTCCGGCCACTGCGATCTCCCATTGTCCCGCACCGCGCGAGTGGCCCCGCCAGGGCCGCACGCCCGGGATCGTTGTAGCGTTCAACCATGCCTGAGCTCAGCCGTCGACGGCGTCTCCTGGTGCTGGCGATCTGCTGCATGAGCCTGCTGATCGTCAGCCTCGACAACACCATCCTCAATGTCGCCCTGCCGTCCATCCAGCACGAACTGCATGCCTCGGTCTCCGGCATGCAGTGGACGATCGACGCCTACACCCTGGTCCTGGCGGCGCTGCTGATGCTGGCCGGCTCCACCGCCGACCGGCTCGGCAGGCGCCGGATCTTCCTGGTCGGTCTGGTGGTCTTCGCCGTCGGCTCGCTGCTGTGCAGCCTGGCGCCCGGCCTGGAGTGGCTGGTGGTCTTCCGGATGGTGCAGGCCGTCGGCGGCTCGATGCTCAATCCCGTCGCGATGTCGATCATCACCAACACCTTCACGGAACCGCGGGAGCGGGCCCGCGCGATCGGGGTGTGGGGCGGTGTCGTCGGCATCAGCATGGCGGCCGGGCCGGTGATCGGCGGGCTGCTGGTGCAGACCGTCGGCTGGCGCTCGATCTTCTGGATCAACGTCCCGATCGGCGCCCTCGCGTTCTTCCTGACCCTGCGCTACATCCAGGAGTCCCGCGCTCCCAGGCCGCGCCGCGTCGACCCGGTCGGCCAGCTGCTGGTGATCGCGCTGCTCGGCTCGCTGACGTACGCGATCATCGAAGCCCCGGACGCCGGCTGGGTCTCCCCCGAAATCCTGACGTTCGTGCTGGTGGCGCTGGCCTCCCTGGCCGGTCTGATCTTCTATGAGCGACGCCGGCGCGAACCCCTCATCGACCTGCGGTTCTTCCACAGCGCACCGTTCAGCGGGGCGACGATCGTGGCGGTCTGCGCTTTTGCCGCGCTCGCCGGCTTCCTCTTCATCAACACGCTGTATCTGCAGAACATCCGCGGTCTGTCCGCTTTGGGCGCCGGGCTCTACATGCTCCCCATGGCAGGGATGACGCTGGTCTGCGCACCGCTGTCGGGGCGGCTGGTCGGCAGCCGGGGGCCACGGTTGTCGCTGCTCCTGGCAGGTGCGGCGATGGGGGCGAGCGGGCTGCTCTTCGCCGCGTTCGACGCGCAGTCGACGAATCCGCTGCTGTTCACCGGCTATGTCCTCTTCGGTATCGGATTCGGCCTGGTCAACGCGCCGATCACCAACACCGCGGTGTCGGGTATGCCACGCACCCAGGCCGGTGTGGCCGCCGCCGTCGCCTCCACCAGCCGGCAGATCGGGCAGTCGCTCGGCGTCGCGGTGATCGGCGCCGTACTGGCGGGCGGGGCCCATGCCGCCGCCACCGCGGACGCCTTTGTCGCGGCCGGCCGCCCGGCGTGGTGGATCATCGCGGGCTGCGGCGCGGCCGTCCTGCTGCTCGGCGCCCTGACCACGGGCCGGTGGGCGAAGGCCACGGCCGACCGCACGGCGACCCTGTTCGACGAGGAGGAGCGGGGGCAACGGGCGGCGGGCGCGCGGTCGTAGGCAGCTCACGGCCACCCGTTGTCCGCGCACCGCGGGCCGCTCGCGTCCGCCCCTCGGGCATCCAGTCCGGACCGCTGACATCCCTCCGGCCGTTCGCTGCAGGTCGCTGACATCCCTCCGGCCCTTCACCGCGGGCCGCTGACGCCCGCCGCGCCCCGGCACCGTTCACCGCGGACCGCTGACATCCCTCCGGCCGTTCACCGCGGACCGCTCACGCCCGCCGCCCCGGCCCTTCATTGCGTGCGGACCGCCCGCGCCCGCCCCCTCGGCCGTACGGTCACACCGTGACCAGCGCCGCCTCCTCCGCCAGCCGCTCCAACTGCTCCAGCCGCTCCCGGGTCGTCTCGTCCACGGGCGCGTAGGACAGCAGCTTGGGACCGGGGTTGGGCCCCGTCCACAGACTCGTGGCGGACAGCTGCAGCACACCCACCCGCGGATGCCGGAAGAGCTTGACGGAGCTCATCGGACGGATGACCTCATGCTGGGCCCAGATCTCCCGGAACTCCGGCGATGCCTCCGTCAGCCGCGCGACCAGTGCCTTCCAAGGCGGCTCCGCCACATGCTCGGCCATCGACGCCCGGAACTTGGCCGCCATCACCCGCATCGTGGCGTCCAGATCGACCACGCTCGACCGCCACCCGGGATGCGTGAACGCCAGCCACATGCAGTTGCGGTCCTCCTCGGGCAACGCGTCGAGGTCGCACATCAGGCGGCCGTAGGTGCTGTTGTAGGCGAGGATGTCGAACCGGCTGTTCTGGACGACCGCGGGGAACGGCTCCAACTGGCGCAGCAGCTGGCGCAGTTCGCGCGTGACGCCCGTGCACTCCGTGCCCGGCATCGGGTCGACCGCCCCTGCCAGCGCGAACAGATGGCTGCGCTCGGCGCGGTCGAGCAGCAGCGCACGGGCGACCGCGTCCAGGACCTGCGGCGATACGTGGATGTCCCGGGCCTGTTCGAGCCAGGTGTACCAGGTGACCCCGACCGCGCCCAGGTGCGCGACCTCCTCACGGCGCAGACCGGGGGTACGGCGGCGGGCACCCCGGGGCAGTCCGACCTGCTCGGGCGTGATCCGCTCCCGTCGGCTGCGCAGAAAGGCGGCCAGCTCGGCCCGGCGGGCGGCGTCATCGTGCGGGGCGGTGCCGTGCCGCGGGGCGGCGGCGCCAGGGCCTGTGGCAGTCTGCGTCAGGGGCATGTCCACGGTCATACCTCCAGCGTGCCGCAGGCCGCAGCCGGTTGCCAGGTAGCACCGGTACCAGGATAAGAAGACTCTGGTACCAGCCTGAGCGCTCGACAACAGTCGAGTCCGTGAGCGATACCCGAGCACAGATGCCCCCCGCGGACGCCACGGCCGCGATCCTCGACGCCCCGGCCACCCTCCCGGATGCCGCGCACCCCGGAGCCCCGGCGACGCCGGAGGCGCCGGCCGCAGCCGGCCCCGCCCCGCAGCGGCACCAGGCCACGACGGTCCTGACCCCGCTCGGCCTGCTGACCGTACTGCTGGGCGCGGCCCTGCCCATGATCGATTTCTTTATCGTCAATGTCGCACTGCCGACGATCGACCACGATCTGCACGCGGGGCCCGCGATGCTGGAGATGGTGGTGGCGGGTTACGGCGTGGCCTACGCCATGCTGCTGGTGCTCGGCGGCAGGCTCGGCGACATGATCGGCCGGCGCCGGCTGTTCCTCTGGGGCCTGGTCGCGTTCGGCCTGACGTCACTGGCCTGCGGTCTTGCTCCGGACGCCGGGACGCTGGTGGCCGCCCGGGTCGCCCAGGGGGCCGCGGCCGCGCTGCTGCTGCCGCAGGTGCTGGCCACCATCCAGGCCACGACCACCGGCAAGCGGCGCGCCAAGGCCGTCAGCCTCTACGGCGGAACGGCCGGTGTCGCCAGCGCCGTCGGCCAGGTGCTCGGCGGTCTGCTGGTCTCCGTCGACCTGGCGGGCACCGGCTGGCGCGCGGTCTTCCTGGTGAACGTGCCGATATCCGCCGCGGCCTGGCTGCTGGCCGCCCGTACGGTCCCCGAGACCCGCTCCCCGCACCCGAGCCGGGTGGACGGTCCCGGGACCGCGCTGCTCGCCGCCACTCTGATCACCCTGCTGCTGCCGCTGACGGAGGGCCGGGCGGCCGGCTGGCCCCTGTGGTCCTGGATCCTGCTGGCCGTCTTCCCCTTTGCCGCCGCCGCGTTCCTCCTCGTCGAGCGCCGGGCGGAACGCGCAGGGCGTACCCCGCTCGTCCCGCCCTCGCTGCTGCGGATCCCCTCCGTGAGCAGCGGACTCACCATGATCATCCCCTTCACGCTGGGCTTCGGCGGCTTCATGTTCGTGGTCGCCGTCGCCCTCCAGAACGGCCTGCACTACGGCCCGTTCGCGGCCGGGCTGTCCTTGGCGCCGCTGTGCGTCACGTTCTTCTTCGCCTCGCTCGCCGGTCCGCGGCTGGTGATGCGGTTCGGGCGGCGGGTGGTGGTCGCCGGTTCGCTGATCCAGGGCATCGGGCTGATCGGCCTGGCGCTGACCGTGCACTCGGGCTGGCCCGCGATATCGGTGGCCGGGCTCGCATCGAGCATGGCCGTCCTGGGCCTCGGGCAGGGCATGGTGCTGCCGGTGCTGATGCGCATCGTGCTGAGCGAACTGCCGGTGACACAGGCCGGCGTGGGCGGCGGCGTCATGGTCACCACCCAGCAGTCCGGCCTCGCCCTCGGCGTGGCCACCCTCGGCACCCTCTTCCTCGCACTGATCCCGTCCGTCGGCATCCGTGACGCGATGCTCGCCGCCCTGCTGACGCAACTGGCGATCGTCGCGGGCACGACGACACTCGCCCTGCGCCTGCCCCGCACCCTGCGCTGACGCGCACTGACGTCCGCTGGCGTGCACTGATGTGTATGACGTCCACTGATCTGCACTGGGCTGCCCCCTGCCCCTACCCCTGCCCCTCTGCACTGGCCTGCGCTGACCTGCCCTGACCTGCGAGGGAGTGAGGGAGCGAGCGACGAGGCTTGCGTGGGCACTCACACATGACGGCTGACAGATATTGAAATCTGTCAGTCGTCATGCCATAGTGAATCTGGAACACGCGGCATCCGCCCCACGTCCCCCCCCACGCGCCCACCCCCCATCCCCACCCCTCTCGTCCTCCAGGAGCACGCAGTGCAGACCCGCACCCTGGGCACCACCGGCCCGCAGACCTCCGCCCTCGGCCTCGGCTGCATGGGCATGTCCGCCCTCTACGGCGACACCGACCGCAGTGAATCCATCGCCACCCTCCATGCCGCCCTCGACGCGGGCGTCACCCTGCTCGACACCGGCGACTTCTACGGCATGGGCCACAACGAACTGCTGATCAACGAAGCCCTGCGGACCGCCCCCGCGGCGGCCCGCGAGAAGGCGCAGATCAGCGTCAAGTTCGGCGCCCTGCGCACGGTCGAAGGCGGCTTCACCGGCTATGACGGCCGGCCGAACGCGGTGAAGAACTTCGCCGCGTACTCCCTCCAGCGCCTGGGCACCGACCACATCGACATCTACCGGATCGCCCGGGTCGACCCGGACGTCCCGATCGAGGAGACCGTCGGCGCCATCGCCGAGCTGGTCGAGGCCGGGCACGTCCGGCACATCGGCCTCTCCGAGGTCGGCGCCGAGACCCTGCGCCGGGCCGCCGCCGTCGCCCCGATCTCCGACCTCCAGATCGAGTACTCCCTCATCTCCCGAGGCATCGAGGAGGCGATCCTGCCGACCGCCCGCGAGCTCGGCATCGGCGTCACCGCCTACGGCGTCCTGTCGCGCGGCCTGATCAGCGGCCACTTCAGCCGCGACCGCAAGCTCGCCGCCAACGACTTCCGCGGTATGAGCCCTCGCTTCCAGGGCGAGAACCTCGACCGCAACCTCGACCTCGTGGACGCGCTGCGCAAGATCGCCGAGCAGAAGGGCATCTCGGTCGCCCAGACCGCCATCGCCTGGGTGCTCTCCCGCGGCGAGGACATCGTCCCGCTGGTCGGCGCCCGCCGCCGCGACCGGCTGACCGAGGCCCTCGGCGCCCTGGATGTCACCCTTGACGCCGGTGACCTCTCCGCGATCGAGCGCACGGTCCCGCCCGGCGCCGCCGCCGGCGACCGCTACCCCACCGACCAGATGGCCCACCTGGACAGCGAACGCTGACGCCAGGGGCGCGAGCACCGCGGCCCGGTGACCAACGAGGTCAACCACCGAGGTCCGGTGACCGACGGAGGCCCGGTGCCCAACGCGGTCCGGCGCCGACCGGGGTCCGGTGACGACCGAGGTCCGGTACCGATCGAGGTCCGGTGACGACCGAGGTCCGGTACCGATCGAGGTGGAGAGACGACGGAGGCCCGGTACCGGCTGAGGCCCGGAGCCGACCGAGGCCCGCTACCGATCGAGGTCGGGAGATGATCGGGCCCGGTACCGACCGAGGCCCGGTGGCCACCGAAGCGGGTACGGGGCGGAGCCAGGTACCGTCCGTACGTACTCGGCGCCCGGATCCGACGTGGTGTACGCACGCACCCGCGACCGGTTCCGGCACCCGCCGGTGTGCCACCGGCACCACCCGGCACCACTAGCCGCCCCCGCCCCGCCCTCTCCGAAAGGCCGCCCGCCCCCATGCCGCCCGAGACGTTGACCCCAGAGCGCATTCTCGAAGCCACCGAGGAGGTGCTGCGCCGCTACGGCCCGGCCAAGGCCACGGTCGTGGATGTGGCGCGCGCCCTGGGCGTCAGCCACGGCAGCGTCTACCGCCACTTCCGTACGAAGGCGGCACTCCGGGAGGCGGTCACGGAGCGCTGGCTGGACCGTACGAGCAAGGAACTGTCGGTCATCGTCACGGCGGAAGGACCAGCTCCGGAACGCCTGGACCGCTGGCTGACCGCCCTCTTCGAGGCCAAGCGGCACAAGGCCGGCGACGATCCCGAACTGTTCGCCACTTATATGACGTTGATCGGGGAGAGCGGCGGCGTCGTCGACCGGCACATCACCGACCTGGAAGCCCAGCTCACCACCCTCATCGAAGCCGGCGTCAGCGAGGGCGAGTTCCACACCCCCTCCCCCGCCACCACCGCCCGCGCCGTCTTCGACGCCACCGGCCGCTTCCACGACCCGTGTTACGCCCCCGAGTGGTCCCGCCCCGAAATCGCCACCGACTTCGAGGCCGTCCGCGACCTGGTCCTGCGGGGCCTGCGCAGCTAGGGGTAGCTCGGGGGCAGCACGTCCGCGGCTCTGAGCGACGGTGAGCACGGCCGGGAAGAAGACGCCGCATGCGCTGATGGTGATCAACAGGCATAGCCAGGTCATGAGCGTGTTGCTGCCGATGGTCGCCTGGATGAGGAGCAGTACTGCCGCCCCTGTTGTCGCCAGCGCGCCGCTGATGATGAGGAGGACCTCAGGGCGCCGACGTTTGGCCAGACGGCCGTAGGCCAGGCTCCCCGCCATGTTGCCGACGGCATTGAGACCGTAGACGAGGCTGGAAAGAGCTGAGGAGAGACGGTAAATGCCCTGGAAGACGAAGGTGGTACCGGCGATATAGGCGAACACGGCGGCTCCACCACAGGCGAGGGCTGACACCGGTATGAGGATGGCGCGCTGCGCGGCAACCTGTCCGATGGTGCGCAGGCTTGCGGCCAACCCGCCCGTGAGGCGAGCGTGCGGCGGATGGGACCCACCCAAGTGCTCATTGCGCCAGATCTCATCAGCGTTAGCTTGCCAGTTGGACAAGCTCAGGCCACCCATGCTCCGTCACGCATGATGACTCTGCCGCGAAGTTCCTGCTCGCCGCGCCAGGCACGGACAGTCTTCGGCACGAAGCGGATATACAGAAAGGGGCCATCGTCCCCGCGTGGGTCCCACCCGAATTTGTCGACGAATGCCTGCGCCGCGTCCCCGGGCACCTCGTCGTCCGGGAAGCACTCCACCGCGCCCTGGAGAAGCACCACATCGGAGGTGTCCGGCAGTGCCAGGCGCACACGCGGGTCTTCGCGGACGTTCCGTGCGGTCGCGGAGGTCGCACCAGTGCACATCCACAGCGCCCGCCCGTCCCACATGAACCACAGTGGCACCTGGTGCGGCCCGTGTTCAGGATGAGCTGTCGACACCCATACATCCCGCTCGCTGGCGAGCCGTTGCAGGGTGTCACGCCTACGTTCAGGCGCCTGACGAGGAACGATCTTCGTGGTCTGCATGAGCGTCGACACTAGCCAGCAAGCGCGCAGCGCACATCGGGCGCGGGACCTACTCGCAGCGGCCTATGGCCTCTCAGCCCTGGGGCGGCGGAGCCCGGAGGAAGTGAGTCACCTGACCGGGCGGACAAGCTCCAGGGGCGGCGCCCCGGAAGGCCCACCGGACACGAACGGAGAACGAACGCCCCGGGCGAAGTCATTCTCCGGCCGAAGGTGGTCGATCCGCCCCCGCTCGACCGCGTTCATGACGGCTCTCTATGATCAACCGGCTCACGACGGCACGAAACGGGGAGACGGCAATGAGTTCCATGGTGAGTTCGCGGAGATGCCTGCGGACGGCGGCGATAGCGACGCTGGTGGTCTTGACGGCCGGTGCCTGCGGCTCGGAGCCGGCCAAGGGCACGCCCGTGACACGTCCGACGGCGCCGGCACTTGATGCGGTCGCGCCCCAGCATCGCGCGCCCGGCGAGAAGGCACCGGTGCTGGAGAAGATCAAGTACGAGCTCGAAACCAGGGTTCTCCGCATGGGCGGCATGGTTCCGAAGCCGACGAGCAGTTCCTGTGACACCGACGCGGTCGGCGACAAGCCTCAGAAGTTCACCTGCAACGTCAAGTACCTGGGCATCGATGTGCCCTTCCGGGTGGAGACCACGGGCGGCTTCATCATGACGCAGTACACCGCCACGCCGGTCAAGGGCGGAGTGATCACCGGCGAAGGTGTGCGCGCCACGGCGTGGAAGCGGTACGGCACCCTCGGCGGAAAGACCAGGGACTCGCTGCGCTGTGACGACATTCCCACGGTCCGGCTGGTCCCGGTCGACAAGCCCAGCGGATACCGGTGCTACGTCGGCGCAGGCGGCCTGGCGGGCTCCTACGACGTGATCATCGGCGGCAACGGCCTGAGTCTGCGCTGAGCAGCGGCACAGGAAGAACGCAGCACCACCGCAACGGTGTGACGCTGCGCCAAGAGGGCGTCCTCGTCTGCTGCCAGTCGTTCGAGCAGCGCCCTCGAACAGCTCCTCACCCCGCCCCCGCCCCCGCCACGCCATGCAGGAAGAGAGCCCAGGCGAGCATGCCGAAGGCGGCGGTGTGGGCGAGCGCGCGCACGATGTTCCAGGTGACCCACCGGCCCTCGAAGTTGTCCCGCGCGGCCTTGAGCACACCGGGCCGGTCGGCCATGCCGGCCGGTCCGCCGAAGCCGCGGGAGCCGCGGGAGCCGCGCGAGCCGCCGGCGTCGCCCAAGGCAGCCGGGCCGTCGTCCCTCGGGGCCTTGTCGAGGACGTTGTCGGGCGCGCTGTCGAGGGCGTTGTCGGGCGCGTTGTCGAGGGCGTTGTCGAGGGCGTTGTTGAGCGGGACGTTGACGCCGCCGGTGACGAAGAAGCCCGCCGAGTACAGCACCAGCGCGGCGAGAATCCACGGCAGTGCCATCCGGCCGGTCCCGTTCCAGGCCAGGACGGTGGCGAGGACGAGCAAGGGGATCGGCAGCAGAAAGGGGAGCAGGAACCAGCCGTTGACGATGGCCCTGTTGATGTTCTGCACGGCCTCTACGAAGGTGCGGTCGGCGGACCGCCGGAGACCCGGCATCACCGCGTAGGCAAAGGCGGCGAACAGGCCGGCCATCAGACCCACGCCGAGGGTCGCGCCCAGGAGCGTGGCGGTCTGCAGGACTCTCATGGCTCCTCCGTGTCCGGTGCGGTGGGCCGACCCTACCGAGAGCGGCAGCGCGCTACCCGACCCTCCGGTAACTGCTGCCGTCCTTGGGCCTGGTCAGCAGGCCCGCCACGACGAGGTAGCGGCGCAGCGCCGAGCAGTCTTCGTGCACCGTCAGCAGTGCCTCGTTGACCTCGCGCTCGGTGTACGCCCGGTCCCGCTCGAACAACGTCTCCGTGAGATGGACGAGCAGTTGCTCGCGGCGGGCCGCCTTCCGTGGGATCGCCGTCAGCCGCCCCCGGGAGAAGAGGGAGGCCACCCCCTGTGAACCGCTGGCTTCATGGTCGGACATGCCTGCAGCCTCCCGCGCCGCCCCACCCCCGGCAACGCATTTTCCCGGCGCGAGGCGAGCGCGGGCGGGCGGCCACCCCGAAGGCCACCAGCCGCCCGAGGGGCACACGAGGCAGCAGAACCGGGACGCCACCGGCTCACCAGGCAGACCGGATCGGGCCGTTCGTGCGAGTCGGGCCAGGTCGACGGCGAGATCGCCGAGCTCGGCCCCGGTGATGCGGCGGTGGCTCCCGCAGGCTCCGCACTCGCGGTGGCCCATCAGGCCGACGAGCCGCCGCACATGTGGGTCACCACCCGCGCCGGCCTGACCGCCGAGCCGGCCGACGGCAGCAGCATGGCGCCGCCGTGGGCCAACTGGGGCCGGATGGCGGCCGCTTGGGCCGTGGGTTTATTCGGTTCGCAGGGTTGTTGCGGTGCTTCAGGGAGCCGGGTGGTGGTGTCCGGGAGCAAGGGCCGACGCACCCTGGCCCCCCACCCCGAGGAATTGCAGCACCGCCAGCACCCGCCGGTGGTCCGCGTCCGCCTTCGGCAGGTCCAGTTTGGCGAGGATGTTGTTGATGTGTTTGGCGACCGCACTCTCGCTCACCACGAGCTGGGCGGCGATGCCCGCATTGGAGCGGCCCTCGGCCATCAGGGCGAGGACGTCCCGTTCGCGGGCCGTCAGCCGCTCCAGCGGATCGCTCGCCCGGCGCACCAGCAGCTGGGCGACGACCTGCGGGTCGAGCGCGGTGCCGCCGGACGCCACCCGGCGCAGTGCCTCGATGAACTCCTCGACGTCCGCGACCCGTTGTTTGAGCAGATAGCCGACGCCGCTGGTGTTCGTCGCGAGCAGATCGGCCGCGTAGCGCTCCTCGACGTACTGGGAGAGCATCAACACGGCCGTGCCGGGCCGGTCCCGGCGGATGGACAGTGCGGCGCGTACGCCCTCGTCCGTGAAACCGGGGGGCATCCGGACGTCCACCACCGCGAGGTCGGGCCGGTGTTCCCCGACCGCCGCCAGCAGCTCCTGCGCGTCCCCCGCCTCGGCCACCACCTCGAACCCGGCCATCTCCACCACCTTGACCAGCCCGATCCGCAGCAGTACGGAGTCCTCGGCGATCACGGCACGTCTCACATCGGGCACGGCAGCTCCACGCTCATCATGGTCGGGCCCCCCACGGGGCTGCTCATCCGGAATGTTCCGTCCACGGACCGCACGCGCTGGGCGAGCCCCCTCAGACCGCTCCCCCTGGACGGATCGGCGCCGCCCGTCCCGTCGTCGGCGATCACCACCCGAAGTATCTCGCCGAGCCGGGTGACCGTCACCTCCGCCCGGCTGGCCTCCCGCGCATGCTTGGCGATGTTCGTCAGCGCCTCGGAGACGACGAAGTACGCGACCGCCTCGACGGCCGGCGCCGTGCGCTGCGGCAGATCCGCCGGCAGATCCGCCGGCAGATCCACCCGCAGCCGTACGGGCAGTGGCGCGCGGGCCGCGAGACCCGACAGCGCCGCATCCAGCCCCAGTTCGTCCAGAACGGCCGGATGGAGCCCGCGCACCAGGTTGTTGAGCTCCTCGATCGCGTCCTTCGCCTCACGGTGCGCGGCATCGATGACCTGCTGCGCCTCCGGTGGCAGGTCCGTCAGCGTGGCCTTGGCCAGCCCGAGGTTCAGGGCCAGTGACACCAGCCGCTGCTGTGCGCCGTCATGCAGATCGCGCTCGATGCGCCGTCGCTCGGCGTCGGCGGCGTCCACCGCACCGGCCCGGCTCTCGGTGAGGTCCTCGACCCTGCGCGCCAGCTCGTCGGACCGGCTCACCCCCAGCACCGCCCGCCCCACCAGGATCTCCAGCCGTACGAGCCCGCCGGCGAGCGGGGGCACCGCGGCGAGCGCCGGCAGCCCCACCGCCGTGAGGTATCCGGCCGGGACGGCGTAGCCCCCGTGGTCGCGCCGCCACTGCGACGGCACCAGCCACACCCACACCAGGACCAACGACGCCGCCACCGCTGCCAAAAGCAGTGCCAGCAGCAGGATTTCCAGCACCGCGAGCAGCGGACCGATCAGCAAGTTGTAGCCGAACTGCCGCTTGATCTCCCTGAACCGCAGTCGCGGCAGCTCCACTCCGCACAGCGCCCGGAACCGCCAGCGCTGCGGCTCGGTCAGCCCCCAGCCCGCGACGAACAGCAGGGGAAGCGTGAACGCCAGCACCACCGGCGTATCGGGGTCCGGGTCGAGCACCGTGCCGAGCAGCAGCATCACCACCCAGAAGTGCAGCAGCAGCGGGAGGAGATGCAGCGTCATCCCGGCGGCTATGAAGGCGATGTCACGCCGCATACGTACGAGAGCCCGGCGCAGCCGGGGCGGGACGGTCATGATCCAACCGTATGGGGCCGGTTCGCGCGGCGGCCATGACAGCAGGGTCCGTAGCGAGGGTGTAGCTGGTGCCACCCCAAGTCGGACAGCGACGTTACTGACGGTGGCCTGCGAAAACCGGAGTGTTGATCACGAGCCCGACGGCCGGGTTCACGACTCCGGAAGAGATCCTTTCCATGGCCCTCAACTCCCTCAACTCGCCAGCCATCTGCGGCAGTTACACCCGCCGAGGCGGCACCGGCACGGTGTCGCTCAGTGCCGCCCGCCGTCGGCAGGTGCCGCTCAGCGCCGCCCGCCGTCGGCAGGGCAGGATCCTGACCGGCGCCGGGCTCGCCCTCCTCCCCTGGCTCGGCTACCTGGCGGGCACCCTCCCGCCCGCCGAGGCCGCCGCCTGGGTCGCCCTGGACGCCCTGGAGGCCGCCGCCCTCCTCACCGCCGGCACCCGCCTGCTGCGCGGCGACTCCCGCCACCGCGCGCCCGCGGCCGCCGCGGCCGTCCTGCTCCTCGCCGATGCCTGCCTCGACCTTGCCACCGCCGCCCCCGGCACGGAGCTGGCCACCGCCCTCGCCATGGCTGTCGGAGCGGAACTGCCCCTGGCGGGCCTGTCCGCCTGGCTCGCCTCGCGGCGGAGGTGAGGCGCCTAGGGGGTGAGCGAACAGATCCCGTAGGGGAGGCGAGGGCCCCCTGCGGGCCACAACGTGGGGACGCCGGAAGGCATTCCCGCCACCCCGTCCCGCCGCCCGTCCCGCCACCCTGTCCCGCCGCCCGTCCCGCCGGCCGTCCCGCCGGCCGCCCCGCCACCATCTCCGTCACCGCCCCCCACACCCCCGCCGTCACCTCCGCTCCCACAGCCCCACCCCACCCCAGCCCAACCCCAGCCCAACCCCCACCCGCGCCCGCGCCCGCGCCCGCGCCCGCGCAAGCAAAAGCGCCGGCCGGCCCCGGAGAATCCGGGGCCGGCCGGCGCTTGAGGTCGCAGGTGGGCGCCGCCCCGGAAGGGACCGGTGCCGCACCGCGCGGGACTAGCAGCCGAGCAGCCGCGCGCCCAGGTACGCCTGGATCTGGTCCAGGCTGACCCGCTCCTGCTTCATGGTGTCGCGCTCGCGCACGGTCACCGCGTTGTCGTCGAGGGTGTCGAAGTCGACCGTGACGCAGAACGGCGTGCCGATCTCGTCCTGGCGGCGGTAGCGGCGGCCGATCGCGCCCGCGTCGTCGAACTCGATGTTCCAGTTCTTGCGCAGGTCCGTGGCCAGCCCCTTCGCCTTCGGCGACAGCTGCGGGTTACGGGACAGCGGCAGCACCGCAACCTTGACCGGCGCCAGGCGCGGGTCGAGCTGCATGACGGTGCGCTTCTCCATCTTGCCCTTGGCGTTGGGCGCCTCGTCCTCGATGTACGCGTCGAGCATGAAGGCGAGCATCGCGCGGTTCACACCGGCCGCCGGCTCGATGACGTACGGAGTCCAGCGCTCGCCGGCCTCCTGGTCGAAGTAGGAGAGGTCCTGGCCGGACGCCTTGGCGTGCGCGGACAGGTCGTAGTCGGTGCGGTTGGCCACACCCTCCAGCTCGGAGAACTCGGTGCCGCCGAAGTTGAAGCGGTACTCGATGTCAGCGGTGCGCTTGGAGTAGTGCGAGAGCTTCTCGGCCGGGTGCTCGAACCACCGGATGTTCTCCTCGCGGATGCCGAGGTCGCGGTACCAGTTCCACCGCTGCTCCATCCAGTATTCCTGCCACTGCTCGTCCTCGCCCGGCTTGACGAAGAACTCCATCTCCATCTGCTCGAACTCGCGGGTCCGGAAGATGAAGTTGCCGGGCGTGATCTCGTTGCGGAAGGACTTGCCCATCTGCGCGATGCCGAACGGCGGCTTCTTGCGGGAAGTCTGCTGCACCTGGGCGAAGTTGGTGAAGATGCCCTGCGCGGTCTCGGGGCGCAGGTAGGCGACCGAGGCGGTGTCCTGCGAGGGGCCGAGGTGGGTGGAGAGCAGGCCGGAGAACTGCTTGGGCTCGGTGAAGCTGCCCTTGTTGCCGCAGTGCGGGCAGTTCAGGTCGGCGAGGCCGTTCGCCGGGAGCCGGCCGTGCTTGGCCTCGTACGCCTCTTCCAGGTGGTCGGCGCGGAAGCGCTTGTGGCAGGAGGTGCACTCGGTGAGCGGGTCGGTGAAGGTGGCGACGTGGCCGGACGCCTGCCAGACCTCGGGGGCCAGGATCACCGACGAGTCGAGACCGACGACGTCTTCGCGCGAGGTGACCATGGCGCGCCACCACTGACGCTTGATGTTCTCCTTGAGCTCGACGCCCAGGGGACCGTAGTCCCAGGCAGCGCGGGAGCCGCCGTAGATCTCACTGCACGGGTATACGAAGCCACGGCGCTTGCTCAGGCTGACGATGGTATCGATCTTGTCGGCGGCCACGGTGCTCTCTTCATTACGACGACGAACGATGGATGGGCAGCGCCCTAGCGCCTCGATGGGGGGGTGGTGGTCGGGAGACGGGTGGGCGAATAGTTCAGGGTACCGGCGGCCGTACCCTCCGGATCAAATCGGTTCCGGATCGGTGGTGGCTCGGTTCCGGCCCACTGTCGCCCCGCTCACACCCACCCTCCCCGTTGTTGACAATCGTTTCCAACTTTGTTGAAAATGAGTGTCATGAACATACGCCGTCATATATCCACCGCGGCCCTCGCCGGAGTCTCGGTGCTCGGCCTGCTGGCTCTGTCCGCCTGCTCCCCCGCCGGCGGCGCCCGCACCGAGGACGGCAAGCTGCGGGTGACAGCGTCCTTCTATCCCATGGAATTCCTCGCCCGGCAGATCGGCGGGGAGCACGTCGAGGTGACCGACCTCACCAAGCCGGGTGTCGAGCCGCATGACCTGGAGCTCAGCCCGCGGCAGACCGCCGAGCTGGGCGAGTCCGGAGCGGTCGTCTACCTCAAGGGCCTCCAGCCCGCCGTGGACGACGCCGTCGCGCAGTCCGGCAACAAGCACGTCGCCGACGCCGCCTCGCTGACCTCCCTCTCAAAGCACGGCACCGAGGTCGACGGCCACCACCACACCACCGGCGACAACCACTCGCACTCCGAGGCCGAGGGCGGCAACGACCCCCACATCTGGCTCGACCCCGTGAAGTACGCCGAGGTCGCCAAGGGCGTCAACAAGACCCTCGCCAAGGCGGACCCGGCCCACAAGGCCGACTTCCAGAAGAACACCGATGCGCTGGTGAAGAAGCTGGACGGGCTGGACAAGGAGTTCCGGGACAAGCTGGAGAAGCGGTCCGCGGACACCTTCCTCACCACCCACGCGGCCTTCGGCTATCTCGCCCAGCGCTACGGCCTGACCGAGGAGGCCATCAGCGGCCTCGACCCCGAGTCCGAGCCCAGCGCCCACCGCATCAAGGACCTGCACACCCTCGCGAAGAAGCACCACGTCTCGACGGTCTTCTTCGAGACGATCGCCAACCCGGCCACCGCCAAGGCCCTGGCCGGTGACCTGCACCTGAAGACCGATGTCCTCGACCCGCTGGAAGGCATCAACGACAAGTCCCGCGGCCGGGACTATTTCGAGGTGCAGCACGCCAACCTCGCCGCGCTCCAGAAGGCGCTCGGCAACAAGTGACGGACACCGCACAGCACGTGACGGAGGTCACCATGAACCAGTCGCCCGCCCAGCCGGTCATCGACCTGCACGGGGCCACCGCCTCCCTGGGAGCCCGCCCCGTGCTGCGCGGCGTCGACCTGACCGTGCGCTCCGGCGAGGTCGTGGCCCTGCTCGGCGCCAACGGCTCCGGCAAGTCCACCGCCGTACGCTCCGTGATCGGCCAGGTCCCGCTCACCGGCGGCGAGCTGTCCCTCTTCGGTACGCCGTTCCGCCGGTTCAGGGACTGGGCCCGGATCGGGTACGTACCGCAGCGCACCACCGCGGCCGGCGGCGTCCCCGCCACCGTCCGCGAGGTCGTCACGGCCGGCCGGCTCGCCCGTACGAAACTGGGCATCCTGCGCAAGGCCGACCGGGCCGCGGTGCACCGCGCCCTGGAGCTGGTCGGCATGGCGGACCGGGCCAAGGACTCCGTCAACGCGCTCTCCGGCGGACAGCACCAGCGGGTGCTGATCGCCCGCGCGCTGGCCGGCGAACCGGAGCTGCTGATCATGGACGAGCCGATGGCCGGCGTCGACCTGGCCAGCCAGGAGGTGCTCGCCTCCGCACTGCGCGAACAGGTCGGCCGCGGCACGACGGTCCTGCTCGTCCTGCACGAGCTGGGCCCGCTGGAGCCGCTGATCGACCGCGCGGTGGTGCTGCGGGACGGCTGCGTCGTCCACGACGGCCCGCCGCCCGAGGCCGTGGGCCAGCACGCGCTGCCCGGCCATGACCATGTCCACCCGCACGCCGATGCGGCCGCGGAACCGATCCGGACGGGGCTGCTGAGCTGATGCCGCGCTCCTCGGGGGACGCCCCCCGCACCCCGGCCCGCCACCGCCCGAGCACCGGCTCCCTTCTGCGAGGACGACCGACATGGAAATCCTGAACTACGCCTTCATGCAGCGGGCCTTGATCGCCGCCCTGATCGTCGGCGTCACCGCTCCCGCCATCGGCATCTACCTCGTCCAGCGCCGCCAGGCCCTGATGGGCGACGGAATCGGCCATGTCGCGCTCACCGGCGTCGGCCTCGGCTTTCTGCTCAACACCAGCCCGGTGTGGGTCGCCACCGCCGTCGCCATCGCCGGCTCCGTCGTCATGGAGCTGATCCGCTGGTACGGCAAGACCCGCGGTGACCTCGCGCTGGCCATGCTGTTCTACGGCGGCATGGCGGGCGGTGTGATGCTGATGAACCTCTCCGACGCCGGCTCCAACGCCAACCTCGGCACCTACCTCTTCGGCTCGATCACCACCGTCTCCCCGCAGGACATGACCACGATCTACGTCCTGGCGGCCCTGGTACTGGCGATCACGATCGGGCTGCGCCGCCAGCTGTTCGCCGTCTGCCAGGATGAGGAGTTCGCCCGGGTGACGGGCCTGCCGGTGCGGCTGCTCAATCTGCTGGTCGCCGTCACCGCCGCGGTCACCGTCACCGTCGCCATGCGCGTCGTCGGGCTGCTGCTGGTCAGCGCCCTGATGGTGATCCCGGTAGCGGCCGCACAGCAGATCAGCCGCAGCTTCGCGGTCACCTTCGCGGTGGCCGTCGCGATCGGTGTCGCGGTCACTCTTACGGGCACCGCCACCTCGTACTACGTGGACGTGCCGTCCGGCGCCACGATCGTGCTGTTCGCCATCGCCCTGTTCGTCCTCTTCACGGCGCTCGCCGCGCCGCTCGCGAAAAAGCGCGCCAGGACTGCCGCAGAGGACGCCAAGGGGTGCACCCTGGAGGTACCCGGCGGCCCCACCGCCACGGACGACGTGAGCGTGGCCGGATGAACGCGGGTGGCGAGGTGGCGGCGGGTAGCTTTCGGCAGACAGCTGTACGCGTAAGCGTCCCCCCGGTGGGCCGGTCATCACCTGGCACAATGGCGGGACGCACGTGCAGGGGGAAGTCCTGACGTTCTAGGGAGGCAACGGTGGCGACGAGCGCGGGATCTCCGGTACGCGGCCGGTCGACGCGACAGCGGACCGCGGTGTCGGCCGCACTCGACGAGGTCGACGAGTTCCGCAGTGCGCAAGAGCTGCACGACATGCTCAAGCACAAGGGCGACTCGGTCGGGCTGACCACGGTCTACCGGACACTCCAGTCCCTCGCCGACGCCGGTGAGGTCGATGTGCTGCGCACCAGCGAGGGCGAGGCCGTCTACCGCCGGTGCAGCACCGACGATCACCACCACCATCTGGTGTGCCGGGCCTGCGGCAAGGCCGTCGAGGTCGAGGGCCCCGCGGTGGAGAAGTGGGCCGACCAGATCGCCACGGAGCACGGCTTCCAGGACGTCGCGCACACCATCGAGATCTTCGGAACGTGCGGGGAGTGCGCGGCCCAGCAGACCGCGGAACAGCAGTAGCAGCAGTCACAGCAGGCACACGGAGGGCCGCCTTCGCATGGAGGCGGCCCTTCCGTCTGCCCGGACCCGCGGGCGTCGTCTTCGCCGGACCCGCGGTCGTCACCTTCGCCGGACCCGCGGTCGTCACCTTCGCCGGATCTGCGGTGGTCATCCTCGCCCGACCTGTTCCCGGGAACAACTGTCAGGTACACGCTGGTGCTAGCCTTGACGCGGCATCAGCGTGGCTCTACGCGCATACCACGGGGGAGAAAATGGGCGTTCTCGGAGAACTCTGGGACGACGGCACGAAGCTGGTCGGCGACGTGGTCGAGATCGGCAAGGACGTCATGATGGCGCCGGCCGAGATCGCGCACTGGGTACTGACCCAGATGTTCGGCGGCGGCGAGGCCGATCTGCAGAAGATCGCGGCCGAGCTGAAGAAGCTGAGCACCGAGCTGGACGGCCTGACCAAGGAGATCAACTCCACTCTGGGCCACCTCACTTGGCACGGTCCGGCATCCGACGCCTTCGTCACCGTCGCGCACGGCCGCGTCAAGGAGATGAACAAGATCTCCGACGACCTCTCCACGCTGGGCACGTCGGTCACCCGGCTGTCCCAGGTCTACTGACACAACGTCAGTTCCGTCCGGGGCGCTGCGCCCGAGGAGTTCACCCTTCACCGGGCTTCGTCTTCACCGGGCACCGTCTTCACCGGGCTCCACATTCACCGGGCTCCCCATCCGCGGAGCCCGAGGCTTTCAGACCGCGATACCTCCTCGGCATGCCGGCTCTTCGCGGTCCCTCACAATCACGGGGGTTGTACGGATGGCAGGCGACACGTTCGGCGTGGAGATGGCGGAACTCGCCAAGATCGAGAAGGACTGGCGCGCGGTCAGCCGGCGGATGCTGGAGCTGAACCAGCAGCTGGGGGAGATCAAGAAGACGCTGGTCACGGCCGCGGGGATCGACCTCGCGACGGCTCCGCTCGCGCAGCTCCCCGGTTTCGGCATCGCCTACCAGGTGCTCGCGGACGTGAAGGACATCGCCGAGGTGAGCGAGCGCCTCGAGGAGAACAAGAAGAAGCTGCTCGAGGAGCTGGCGGGCGACGCCGAGAAGATCAAGAAGGTCAAGGCCGAGTACGAGGCCAATGAGAAGAAGATCGAAGATGAACTGAAGAAGATCAAGCACCGGAAGAAGCACGAGGCCCCCCACTCCCCCGGACACACCGGCGGCGGCTCCGGTGGCGGCGGCAACGGCGGTGGTGGCGGCGGCGGTGGCGGCACCGGCGGCTCCGCCGGAGGGAGCGGCGGCACCGGCCCGGCCCCCACCGAGGGGCACGGCGACGGCAAGTGGGAGACGAAGGGCGACTGGGACGCCTGGTCGCCGGGCAAGCACCACACGACCACCGGTGCCGGCGTCGAGACCGCGCCCGACACCTCCGGTCTGCCGGGCGAGCGCAAGGACATCATCGACCGCGCCCTGGAGCGGGTGGAGCACCGGATCGGCTACAGCCAGTCGGCCACCACCAACGGCTACCGGGACGACTGCTCGGGGTTCGTCTCCGCCGCCTGGGGCCTTCAGCCTCCGGGTCTGAACACCTACGGCCTGATGGGCAACGACACCGCCCACGTGATCACCAAGGACGACCTCCAGCCGGGCGACGCCCTGATCGCCGGTGATCACACCGTCCTCTTCGGCGGCTGGGCCGACAAGGAGCACACCAAGTACATCGCCCTGGAGGACAACGGCTCCCAGGGCACCGTCTCGCACGTCATCCCGTACCCGTACTACTCCGGCGACGCCGCGCACGAAAGGTCGATCGGCCAGCCGTACGTGCCCTACCGCCGCAACGGCCTCTAGGACGCGACCGACGGAGCCGCCCGGGGCTGCGGGCGCCTGGCACCGCAGCCCGGTCCGAGCCGGCCCGCAGCCCGGTCCGGGCCGGCCCCTCAGCCCCGGTCCGAAAGCCGGCCCCTCAACCCCGCCCTGCCCCGCTCTGCCCCGCACACGAGAGAGAACGCCTGCATGTTCACCCGCCGCCTGCTCACCGCAGCCGCATGTGCCGCGGCACTGGCCACGCTCACCTCCTGCAAGGGTGCGGACACGGACGCCTCCCCGGAGGCGACCGCCTCGTCCGCGCCGGCCGCCTCGTCCCCGGCGGCCACACCGTCCGGCTCGCCGGCCCCCTCAGCCCCCGCTTCCGCCTCGGCCTCGCCCGTGAAGGACCTGCCGATCGACCCGGAGCCGACCTCCGACTGCACGCCCGGCAAGTTGGCCAAGGGACCCCGGATGATGCAGGTCATGGCCGCGCCGTCGCACGGCGCGCTCTCCGTCCGGGAGGCGAAGTTCGCCTGTGACCCCAACGGCGGCGGGTATGCGGGAACGGGGAAGGCCGCCCGCCGGTCGCTGGCCCCGGGGGCCACGGCCGAGCTGAGCACCGGCGCGACCGGCCACCGCACGGTGACCGTCGCCGAGCTGACCCGGCACCTCTCCGCCTGCCTGCGGCACGACCAGGTCGAGCCGCCGCTCGCCTGCTCGGGAGACATCTACGAGGTCACCGTGAACGGCTCCGGCGCCGTCTCGCACCTCCGCGAGATCTGGCACTCCTGACGGGGCAGGGCCTGCACGGGAAGAGCCCGGCGGCGTTCAGTACGAACGCCGCCGGGCCCTCCGCATGCACTCCCCCGGGCCGCCTTACGTCGCGGACCGGCCTTCCGCCTACTTCGCGGACTGGCCTTCCGCCTCCGGCGCCGCCCCGAACCGGCGGTCGCGCTTCGCGTACTCCAGGCAGGCCTGCCACAGATTCCGCCGGTCGAAGTCCGGCCACAGAATGTCCTGGAAGACCATCTCGGCATAGGCGCTCTGCCAGATCAGGTAATTCGAGGTCCGCTGCTCACCCGACGGCCGCACAAAGAGATCCACGTCCGGCATGTCCGGGTAGTACATGTACTTCGCGACGGTCTTCTCGTTCACCTTCGACGGGTCCAGCTTTCCGGCCCGCACATCCGCCGCGATGGCCGCCGCCGCATCCGCGATCTCGGCCCGCCCGCCGTAATTCACGCAGAAATACAGCGTCATGGCGTCATTGTCCTTGGTCTGCTCCTGGGCGATCTGGAGCTCCTGCACCACGGACTTCCACAGCTTCGGCATCCGGCCGACCCACCGGATACGAATTCCCAGCGCGTCCATTTCGTCGCGGCGCCGCCGGATCACATCGCGGTTGAAGTTCATCAGGAAGCGGACCTCGTCGGGGGACCGCTTCCAGTTCTCCGTCGAGAAGGCGTACAGCGAAAGATTCTTCACGCCCATTTCGATGCAGCCCTTGAGGACGTCCATGACGACGCCCTCGCCGACCTTGTGGCCCTCGGTGCGCGGCAGCCCGCGCTCCTTGGCCCACCGGCCGTTGCCGTCCATGACGACCGCCACATGGTTCGGGACGAGCTCACCGGGGATCTTCGGCGGCCGCGCACCGGAAGGGTGCAGCTCGGGCGCCTCGTACTCGCGTCGATTGCGGCCCAGAATCCCGCGTCGTGCCATGCGGCCCACGTCTCCTATGTGTCTTGAGGGGCGTTTTGTCTTGAGGGTCGTTTTCGCTATTTCTCTACATACCGGAGGGAACGCAGGCCCCGCTCCAAATGCCAGTGCAGATACGCCGCGACGAGTCCGCTGCCCTCCCGGACATGACGGGCCTCACAGGCGTCCGCGGTCTCCCAGTCGCCGGTCAGCAGCGCACTCAGGAGCCCGATGGCCTCAGAGGAGGGTACGACGCTCCCCGGCACCCGGCAGTCACCGCAGGTCACACCGCCCGCCCCCACGGAGAAGAACCGGTTGGGACCGGGCAGCCCGCACCGTGCACAGCTGTCGAAACTCGGCGCGTAGCCGTTGACGGCGAGCGAGCGCAGCAAAAAGGCGTCCAGCACCAGATGCGGCTCGTGCTCACCGCGGGCCAGCGTCCGCAGCCCGCCGACCAGCAGCAGATACTGCTGCACGGCGGGCTCGCCCTCGTGGTCGGTGAACCGCTCGGCGGTCTCCAGCATGGCCGTCCCGGCCGTGTAGCGGGCGTAGTCGGTGACGATGCCGCCGCCGTACGCGGCGATCGTCTCGCTCTGCGTACACAGCGGCAGCCCGCGCCCGATCAGCTCGCTGCCGCGCGCATGGAACTGCACATCGACGTGCGAGAACGGCTCCAGCCGCGCCCCGAACTTCGATTTCGTCCGCCGCACGCCGCGGGCCACCGCACGGACCCGGCCGTGGCTCCGGGTGAGCAGCGTGATGATCCGGTCCGCCTCACCCAGCTTCTGGGTGCGCAGCACGATGCCGTCGTCGCGGAACAGACTCATGGCGCCATTCTCGCGCATGGGCGGGGGCGGGTGTCCCTCAGGCCCGCTCGCCCCGGCTGCGCGCGTTGACGTAGGCAGTCGCGATCCTCAGGCGCTCCGCGACGGTGTCCTGCCGGGGCGGCGAAGGCTCGCCGGGCGCCGGCGAGGACTCGGCGAGCGCCGCGGTCAGCCGCCGGGCGACGTCCATCGTGCAGCACCCCAGTTCCACGAGCGGCGGGAGGTACCGATGCGCGTACGAGACGGGGTCGGGGTGCAGCGACGGCAGCACCACTCCTACGCGGGCGAGGGCTTCCCGCAATTCCGTCGTCACGGTTTCCACTTCCTTGGGCTGCTTCATGATCGTCCGTACTTTCCGTGGAGGGTTTCACTGTTCGCATTCAGAGCGTGACGGTGCGGAACTAGGCTGGGCAAGGAGATCGGCGCTACAACTGCCGCGCAGCACAAAGGAGTTAGGTTATGGCCAATGCCTCGCGACAAGCGGCCTGGGAATACTGGGGCGCGGAGCTCAAGCGCCGCCGGGAAGAATCCGGCTTAACCCAGGAAGCATTGGGACGACAGGTGTTCGTCTCAGGCGGCTACGTCGGCCAGTTCGAGCAGGCGATCAGGAAGCCGCAGTTGGATGTGGCGGTTCGGATCGACGGAGTTCTACAAACCGACGGTTTTTTCGAGCGGACCTGGCGAAAGCTGATCGACGACCAGCGCTACGCGGATTATTTCGCGGCAGCAGCGGAGCTGGAACGGCTGGCGACGAAGATCTGCGACTTCGAGTCGATGATCGTGCCGGGGCTGCTGCAGACGGCGGGCTACGCGCGGGTGCTCACGCTTGCGAACAATCCGCTCGCGACGGAGGAGTACATCGAGGACAAGGTCCGTGCCCGACTCGACCGTGCGGTGATCCTCAAGGACACTAGGCGGCCCTTGTATTGGGCAGTGCTGCACGAGGCGGTGCTACGCGTGCCGGTCGGTGGACCCGCCGTCATGGCCGGGCAACTGGAGCACATCGCGCGGCTCGCGCGCGAGCGGAAGATCCTGATGCAGGTTCTCCCGTTCGCAGCCGGCGCGTATCCGCTCATGGGTCGCATGCTGACGCTCATGGAGTTCGAGGATGCCCCACCAACCGCCTATACAGAGGGCGTGTATTCGGGGAATCTGCTGGACGATCCGGCCGTAGTGATGCGGGTGCGGGAGGGCTACGATCTGGTCAGGGCCGCCGCGCTGTCGCCGGAGGCGTCCCTGGCCCTGATCGAGTCGGCGGCGGAGGACTACAGACGATGCGCGAGTTCGACCTGAGCACCGCCCAGTGGCGCAAGAGCAGCTACAGCGATGGCAACGGCGGCAGCTGCGTCGAGGTCTCCGACGCCCACCCCGGCGTCGTCCCCGTCCGCGACAGCAAAGCTCCCCACGGCCCCGCCCTGGTCTTCCCGGCCACCGGCTGGTCCACCTTCATCCACGCCGTCAAAGACGGTCAATTTCCGGCCGCCTGACTCGCTTTCACCAGGCGTTCACACCAGTCACACAAAGGCCCCGCCATCCCACTGGATGACGGGGCCACATCACGTTATGGTCCGGGTCATCGCGGGCGGAAGACGACCTTCCGTACTTCTCAGTCCCCCATGGGAAGTGGCCCTCACGGCACGTCAACTGCCCGGTAGCATCCCGTGATGATCGGCAGCACGACGCCGTGATGGCCGGCCGACCCAGTCAGTACCCCAATTGAGGATCTCGATGACATCCATACCGGAGGCGCTGTTGTGGTGCCTCAGCGCAGGTACGGCCGCCGCCGTGGTCCTGGCGGCGCTCTCGATCCGCGCGCGCGGACAGCGCGCCGGCCTGAGAACGCGCCTGTCCGCCGCTGAGGAACAGAACAGCGCCACGCTCCACAGCAATACGGAGCTGTCGGCCCGGCTGCGCGCCACCGAGGCCGAGATCCGGCACCTGGCCGGTACCAGGCTCCCCGACCTGACGCTGGCGCTGGCCCACCCCCATGTGCCGGTACCGGGTCTGAAGGACGCCCGGTTCGCCGGGACGGAGACCGACCACGCGCTGAGCGCCGTACTGGAGCAGGTCAGCGACGCGATCACCAAGGAGCGGGCGCGCGTCGACGCCGCCGCGCAGTCCACCCTCCGCGGCGCGACCACCACCATCCAGGCGCTGCTCTACCAGCTCCAGACGGCGCTTCAGGAGATGCAGCACCGCTACGACGACCCGAGCGTCGCCCAGGACCTGCTGAACGCCGACTTCCTCAACGAACAGGCGCTGCGGCGTATCCAGGCCACCGGTGTCGTCTGCGGCGCCTGGCCGGGGCTCACCCGGGAGGACTCCTACCTCGCCGAGCTGGTCGTCGGCGCCACCTCCCGGCTGCGCGGCTACGAGCGGGTGCAGGTCAGCAACCAGCTGCGCGACCCGGTCGCCGTGGTCGCGCGGGCCGTGGAGCCGATCGCGATCACCGTGACCGAGCTGCTGGCCAACGCGCTGCACCACTCGCACCGTGAACTGCCCGTCACCATCACCCTCCAGCAGGGCAACCGCGGCGCCTCGGTCATCGTCGACGACTACGGCGTCGGTATGCACGACGACGAGATCAAGGCCGCGATGGAGCTGCTGTCGGGTGACGACAGCCTGCTGCTCACCCAGCTCGGCGACCCGCCGCGGTCCGGGTTCGCGGCGGCCGGCCAGCTGGTGCGTCAGTACGGCTTCGGGGTGCATGTCGAGCCGTCGCCGTACGGCGGCGTCCGTGCGGTCGTGTACATCCCGGGTGACCCCCTTCTCACCGTCCTCGACGAGAGCACCCAGCCGATGTCCGTGATGGCCCCCCTGCCGCACCGTTCCGGGATGCCGGAGCGGTCCCGCTCCGCGCTGCCGACCGGCGCCACGACGCCGCCCCCGGCGGCCTCCGCACCCGCCGCGTCCCCCGCGCCCGCCGCGCCGTCCGCCGCCTCCTACGAGGCGCCCGCCCAGCCGGCCGAAGGCGAACTGCCGCGCCGGCGCCGCCGCAAGCCCGTCTCCGAACTCGACGAGAGTGCCGAGCGCACCGACTCGCTTCCCCCGCGCTCCCCGGAGGAGACCGGATCCCGTTGGGCCGCGCTCCAGCGCGGTACCGAATCCGGCCGGGCAGCCGCCCAGTCAGAACCCCCTCGCAGTCCCGAAGGGAACGCTCAGTCATGAACAGCCCCACCCGCCGCCGCGTCGCCGAGGACAAGTCCTGGGTGTTGGCGCCCCTCCTGGAGTTGCCGCATGTTATTCACGCAGCCGTCATCTCCGGCGATGGATTCATCGAGGGCGCCTCGCCGGGCCTCAAGCGTGACTCCGCCGAGGGTGTCGCCGCGATGATGTCCGCGCTCCAGGGCGCGGGACGTGCCGTGACCGCGGCGTTCGCCGAGAAGGACGACACCAGGCTGCGGCAGACCGTGATCGAGTCCGATGAGGGCTTCGTCTTCGCGATACCGGCCGGCGAGAACACCTGCCTCGCCGTCTTCGCCGGCCCGGAGGTGAACATGGGCGTCGTCGCCCACCACATGCAGGTCCAGGTGACGACCCTGGGCAACAAGGTCATGAACAGCCGGGCCCGGGACCTCGGTAACCCGGCATGACCCCGCGCCAGAGCAGCGGCAGGCGCCTCGTTCCGGCCTATCTGGCGACCGGGGGACGCGCCCAGCCCAGCCGCAACACGTTGGACCGGCTCACCCTGCTGCACGGCGTGGGGATGCCGATCACCAGTGAGGTACGCCCGGAGGAGCACCGCATCCTGGAGCTCCTGGAGCCCGGGGCGCTGTCTCTGGCGGAGGTCGCCGCCCACCTTCACCTGCCGGTGAGCGTGGTGAAGGTGCTGGTGGCCGACCTTGTCGATGCCGGGCGGCTGCACGCCCGTGTCCCCATTCCCGAAGCCGAGCAATTCGACCGACAGATCCTGGAGAGGGTTCTCGATGGACTCCGCTCTCTCAAGTCCTAGCCCCGGCACCGGCGCGAGCACCGGCAACATGTACCTCTCCGGCGAGAACCAGACACTGGTCAAGCTCCTGGTGGCGGGACCGTTCGGGGTCGGCAAGACCACGCTCATCCGTGCGCTGTCCGAAACCCCGCCGCTGCACACCGAAGAGGTCATGACCCAGACCGGCGCGATCGTCGACGATCTCGCCGGCGTCCGGGAGAAGACCACCACCACCGTCGCCATCGACTTCGGGCGGCTGACCCTGCCGGGGGACCTGGTGCTGTACCTGTTCGGCACCCCCGGGCAGAAACGGTTCCGTCCCCTGTGGCAGGACATCGCCCGCGGCGCACTGGGCGCCCTCGTCCTCGCCGACACCCGTCGGCTGGCGGACTCCTTCGAGGTGATGGACATCGTCGAGGAGGCCGGGCTGCGCTACGCGGTCGCGGTCAACACCTTCCCCGACGCGCCCCAGTACGACGTCGAAAAGCTGCGCGAGGCGCTCGATCTGCACCCCGAGACGCCGTTGGTGCTGTGTGACGCCCGCGACCGGGAGCAGTCCGTCGACGCGCTGATCGCGCTCGTCGGGCATGTCCTGGCCCACACCCCCGAGGAGAACCCGAACCCGTGACTTCCCCGCACCAGCCGGGAGCCGCACCGCCACCGGGCTGCCCGGCGCACGCCGCCACCCCGTACCAGCAGGCACCGGCCCAGCCCGACGCACAGACGCCGGTGAAGCTCTACGGACCGGACTTCGCCGCCGACCCGCACCGCTTCTACGCCGAGTTGCGGCAGTACGGTGCGCTGGCGCCGGTCGAGATCGCGCCGGAGGTGACCGCGATGCTGGTCACCGACTACCGGGCGGCCCTCGACCTGCTGCACGACGACGCCACCTGGTCCAAGGACTCCCGGGAGTGGATGACGACCGTCCCGCCGGACACCCCGGTCATGCCGATGCTGATGTGGCGCCCCAACGTCTTCTGGACCGACGGGCCGGCGCACGTCCGCTACCGGGACGTCATCGTCGACAGCTTCCGGCTCGTCGAGCCGCACGAGCTGCGCGCCCGCGTGCACCACGCCGCGGACACCCTGATCCAGCGCTTCGGCGCGCACGGCGAGGTCGACCTGATCGCCGACTACGCGCGGCTGATCCCGCTGCTGATGTTCAACAACCTCTTCGGGATGCCCGACTCCTACAGCGACCGGCTCATCGAGGCCATCGCGGGGATGCTGGACGGCACCTCCCCCGAGGAGGCCGCGGCCGCCAACGAGGCGTACACCAACTACATCATGGAGCTGGTCGGCTCGAAGAAGGCCGAGCGGGGGCTGGACCTCACCTCCTGGTTCATGGACCACCCCAATGCGCTCAACGACGAGGAGCTGATCCACAACATCATCCTCACGATGGGCGCGGGCAACGAGCCGCTCGCCAACCTCATCGGCAACGCGCTGTCGCGGATGCTCTCCGACGACCGCTACTACAACACCCTCTCCGGCGGCGCGCTGACCGCGCACGACGCCATCAACGAGGTGCTGTGGAACGACCCGCCGCTGACCAACTACTCCGCGCACTTCCCGGTCCGTGACGTCTTCTTCCACGGCACCTGGGTGCGCAAGGGGCAGCTGGTGATGGTGTCGTACGCGGCCGCCAACAGCCAGTTCGACACCGGGACACCGGGCTCGGGCGGCGGTTCGCACCTCGCCTGGGCGGCCGGCCCGCACGCCTGCCCCGTGAAGCGGCATGCGCTGCTGATCGCCACCACCGCGATCGAGCGGCTCACCGCCTGGCTCTCCGACATCGAACTCGCCGTGGACGCCCGCGAGTTGCAGTGGCGCAACGGCGCCTTCCACCGGGCTCTGGCCGCGCTCCCGGCCCGTTTCACCCCGATCACCCCCGACCAGGCAGGAGCCACTCCATGGCACAACAGGGACAGCAGCCCTACGTCATCGACCCGGTCGGAAGCGACATCCACGGAGAGGCAGCCCGCCTCCGCGCACTAGGCCCGGCGACGCGGACCGAGCTCCCCGGCGGCATCGAGGCCTGGTCGGTCACCAGCCACACCCTCCTCAAGCAGCTGCTGACCGACGACCGGGTCTCCAAGAACCCGCGGGAGCACTGGCCCCTGTGGCAGCGCGAGGAGATCCGCAGCAGCTGGCTCCAGTCCTGGATCGGCGTCACGAACATGTTCACCGCGTACGGCGCCGACCACCGGCGGCTGCGCAAGCTGATCGCCCCGGCGTTCACGGCCCGCCGCACCGACGCCATGCTCCCGCGCGTGGAGGCCATCACCACGGCCCTCCTGGACGGCCTGGCCGCGCACCCCGCGGGCGAGCCCGTGGACCTGCGGGCCCGTTTCAGCCATCCGCTGCCCATGCAGGTCATCTGCGAGCTGTTCGGCTTCCCGGAGGGCGAGCAGCGCGCCGAACTCGCCCGCCTCGTCGCGGCCATCATGGACACCACGGCCACCCCGGAGCAGGCCGGTGCCACCGCCGCGGCCGTCCATGCGCTGCTGTCCGGCCTGGTCGCCGCCAAGCGCGAGAACCCGGCCGACGACCTGACGAGCCTCCTGGTCTCCGCGCGGGACGACGAGGGCGAGCGGATGACCGAGCAGGAGCTGCTCGACACCCTCCTCCTCGTCATCGGGGCCGGCCACGAGACCACCGTCGACCTCCTCGGAAACGCCGTGCACGCCCTGCTCACCCACCCCGAGCAGCTGAAGATGGTGCGGTCGGGCGAGGTGCCCTGGAACGACGTCATCGAGGAGACGCTGCGCTGGGCTCCCAGCATCGCCGCCCTCCCCCTCCGGTTCGCGGTGGCGGACATCGACCTCCCGGGCGGCCCCACCATCCGCAAGGGCGAGGCGATCCTCCCGGCGTACGCCGCGGCCGGCCGTGACCCCGAGTTCCACGGCGAGGCGGCAGCGGAATTCGACATCCGGCGCACCCGCCAGGAGCACCTCGCCTTCGGCCACGGCGTCCACCACTGCCTGGGCGCCCCGCTGGCCCGTATGGAGGCCCGGATCGCCCTCCCGGCCCTCTTCGCCCGCTTCCCGGATCTTCAACTGGCCGTGCCGTCGGGTGAGTTGGAGCCCACGGGAGGCTTCATATCGGGCGGCTTGCGCAGCCTGCCGGTGCGTCTGACGTCGGGCTGAACCGGCCCGTCCGCGCGCGGAACACGACCCCGTCACCCTGCTGTGGTGGCGGGGTCTTTCCGACGCCCGCGCCGGGTCTTTCCGACGCCTGCGCAGCTTGCGCCTCCCGGGGCCGGTCACGTAGGTGCCGACGCGTCCAGCCGGCCGGACCACGGCCTCAGGACGGGGTGCGTGCCGCCGCCAGCAACCGGTTCGTGTCGGCGGGGCGGAGCATGAGCGCGCCGCCGACCGTGCTCAGCACCTCGCGCTCCGCGGGCGTGTAGGAACCGTCGGCGAGAGCGATGCGCGCGCCCTGGAGGAGGAGCAGTTCGCGGCCGGCGGGGGCGAGATGCGGGGCGAGCGGCTCCAGCGCCTCGTGGAGCTCTATGGCCAGCGCGGTGCCGCACGGGTCCAGGCCCTGGTGGCCGCAGTGGCCGCCGGTCACCGCGTCGTAGGTGCCGGTCAGCCGGCCGGTGTCGGCGGCGAGGGCGGCGAGCAGGGTCAGCAGTTCGTCCTCGGAGCAGTCCGCGAAGCCCGCCGCGCGGACCGTGTCGACGGCGGTCTCACGGACCGCGCGGGAGGAGGTGCCGCCGGCGGCCAGCAGCGCGAGGGTGACGGTGTGGACGGCGTCCCTGAGCATCGCGGAGAAACGGACGGTGGTCGGGTGGTCGAGGGCGTCCGGGCCGAAGTGGCCGCGGCAGGCGGAACACTCCAGGACCGGGCCGGCGGCGCCGCGGGAGAGAAGCGGGACGCCGAGGAGGGTGAGGCGGCGACGGCCGGTCCTGCGGAGGTAGTTGCGGTCCCCGCCGCAGTCCGGGCAGAAGAACTCGCCGTCGGCGACGGTACGCCAGGACGTGCGCACGCCCATCACACACATCTTGTGCATCACGTCAGCCCTCCATAGCCCTCAGGGCAGGGGAGGTAACCCCATGGCCCCATCGCCGTATGGGACGTGATGTTAGCCACATCCGTGATGCGACGTCAGCACCTCGTACCGGACAACTGGCCGGATGCCGAAGGACCCTGCCCGCCCCGAAGGGCGCGGGCAGGCCCGGCCGGCGCGCTGAGGGGGCCCGGCCGCCGCCCGTCGGCCGAGGTCACCGGCCGTGCGGGGTCAGCAACGGTCCGAGGGCGTCAGTCTTGCGGGGGCGTCAACAGCCCGGGGGGCGTACTCCGGCCGTGCTGGAGGACCTTGGCCACTTCCCGTGCCTGGTTGTCCAGTCCGCGGGCGTTGGGGTGGACCAGGGTGCAGGCCTCGCCGGTGCCGGGGATGTCGTTGCACAGTTCCGTCGGCGGGTCGGTCTGGTCGCCGTCACCGGTGAGGTTGTCCCTGATCCCGTACATCCACTTCGTCTCGCCGCTCCGGCAGACGCCGTGGCCCACGCTGGGCCCGTAGGTGTCGACATAGGTCGCGTTCTGGTGTCCTGCGTGCCGGTGCAGCAGGTCGTTCAGGCGCCGTTCGACCCCGTCGAGCCAGGGCATATCGCCCTTCTTGACGCTGCCGAGCTGGTTCCAGTGCAGGAAGGTGCAGCCGGAGTTGTCCGGGACGATGGCCGGATAGCCGACGACGGCGACCTCGGCGTGCGGCGCGGCCGCGTGGATCGCCGTCATCATGCGGCCGAAGTCGGCGTCGAGCCGGTCGAAGCGGTCCTGTAGCCAGTCCGCCCCCGCCCCGCCGCCGGTGTAGTGGTCGGTACAGGGCTTGGTCTTCAGGGGCTGGGTGAGCCCGAGTTCGAGGCACTTGGCCAGGACGGACCCGAAGCCGAGGGAGTTGCCGCCGATGCCGACGGTGACGAAGTCGGTGTCCGCGGACAGGGCTTCCAGCTGCGGGGGCAGCTCGGGCCAGCCTCCCTCGGGCGGGATCGTCGGCGGCCCGAGGATCTTGTCGGACGGTTGGGGCTCCAGGATCCCGTCGACGACCTCGGCCGCTCCGCAGGTCACATCCCTGAGGTGGTAACCGAACCGCTCCGCAACCTGGTGGGGGTAGTTGCGGTACGAGCGGCCGCAGCCGTCCTCGGCGTCCCAGGGGCGGACGAACACTCCGGCGCTGTACGAGTCGCCGAGCGCGACATACTCCGGGCGGTCGGCCGCCCGGGCCGGTGCCGCGGTCGTCGCCGGCGCGAGGGCCGACGCCACCACGGCAAGCGCGGCCGCTCCGGCCAGAGCCAGCCGGGAGAGTGCGGGCATGCGAAGTCTGGTCATCTGCACGTCCTTGGTGTGCGCGCCGGGGCCTGTCCGAGCGGCGCTCATCACCAAAAGTACCAAGACGATTACACACAGTGACATCTGTCGACTTCAAACCCCACGTTCAGGTGGCGGCGCCGCACAACGGCGCACCCCCGCGGCTCGTGCGAGCTGCGGGGGCGCGACGGGAGGCGTCTGCCGGGTCAGCGACCCGCGCGGTTGACGGCGGAGACGACGGCCTTCAGCGAGGCGCGCGTGGTGTTGGCGTCGATGCCGATGCCCCACAGCACCTTGTCGCCGATCGCGCACTCGATGTACGAGGCGGCCAGCGCGGAGGCGCCCTCGCTCATGGTGTGCTCCTGGTAGTCCAGCAGCCGCGCGTCGACGCCGATGCCCTGGAGCGCGTGGAAGAACGCGGAGATCGGGCCGTTGCCGGTGCCGACCAGGACCGTCTCCGCACCGTCCACCTCGGCCTCGACGGTGAGGGTGTCGATGCCGTCCTTGTCGGTGGTGGTCTGGCCGTTCTTGACCTGGATGCGGCCCCACGGGTTCTGGGGGTTGGGCAGGTACTCGTCCTGGAAGGCCGACCAGATGGCGGTGGGCGTGATCTCGCCGCCCTCGGTGTCGGTCTTCTCCTGGATGATCCGGGAGAACTCGATCTGCATCCGGCGCGGCAGGTCCAGCTTGTGGTCGTTCTTCAGGACGTAGGCGATACCGCCCTTGCCGGACTGCGAGTTGACGCGGATGACGGCCTCGTAGGAGCGGCCCACGTCCTTGGGGTCGATGGGCAGGTACGGGACCGCCCACTCGATGTCGTCCACGGTCCTGCCGGCGGCGGTGGCCTCGGCCTCCATGGCGTCGAAGCCCTTCTTGATGGCGTCCTGGTGGGAGCCGGAGAAGGCGGTGTAGACCAGATCGCCCGCGTAGGGGTGGCGCGGGTGGATCTCCATCTGGTTGCAGTACTCGCTCGTGCGACGGATCTCGTCGATCTGCGAGAAGTCGATCTGCGGGTCGACGCCCTGGGAGAACAGGTTCATGCCCAGCGTCACCAGGTCGACGTTGCCGGTGCGCTCGCCCTGCCCGAACAGGCAGCCCTCGATACGGTCGGCGCCCGCCATGATCGCCAGCTCGGCGGCGGCGACGGCGGTGCCCCGGTCGTTGTGCGGGTGCACGGACAGGCATACGTGCTCGCGCCGGGTCAGGTGGCGCGACATCCACTCGAAGCGGTCCGCGTGCGTGGAGGGCGTGGAGCGCTCGACGGTGGCGGGCAGGTTCAGGATGATCTCGCGGCCCTCCTCGGGCTGCCAGACGTCACACACCGCCTCACAGACCTCCAGCGCGAAGTCCAGCTCGGTGTCGGTGAAGATCTCCGGGCTGTACTGGTAGCCGAAGATCGTCTCGTCGCCCAGGATCTTGTCGGCGTACTCCATGACCAGCCGGGTGCCGTCCACGGCGATCTGCTTGACCTGCTCCTTCGAGCCGCGGAAGACGACCCGGCGGAAGGTGGGCGCGGTGGCGTTGTACAGGTGGACCGTGGCGCGGTGGGCGCCGCGCAGCGACTCGACGGTGCGCTCGATCAGTTCCTCGCGGGCCTGCGTCAGGACGGAGATCGTCACGTCCTCGGGGATCGCGCCCTCTTCGATGATCGAGCGGACGAACGCGAAGTCCGTCTCACCGGAGGACGGGAATCCGACCTCGATCTCCTTGTATCCCATGCGGACCAGCAGATCGAACATCTCGCGCTTGCGGGCCGGCGACATCGGGTCGATCAGCGCCTGGTTGCCGTCCCGCAGGTCGGTCGACAGCCAGCGGGGCGCGACGGTGATGCGGTTGTCCGGCCACGTCCGGTCGGGGATGTCGACGGATTCGTAGCGGCCGTACCGGTGGACGGGCATCCCGGAGGGCTGCTGGAGCTGCGTCGCGTTGGTGACCGGGGTGGGCCGGCCGACGGCATGGCCTGCGGGGGTCGACGGATTCGTCATGGTGCGTGGGGCTCCTCGTATGTCCGCTGGGGGTCCTCCCTGCTCCGGGGAGTCAGGGAGAGGCCGACGGGGCGAAAAGATCGCAACACCGAACTCCGCGGGGAGGGGGTCGGCCTACGACTACAGGCCCTCGCCGCGGCAGCTAAGGAGAAGCAGCCCGAAACGCATGATGCACAGCACCTTAGCCGAGGTACGCCCTGTATGGCGGTCGCGTATCAGTATGCGGGACCGGACGCATGTTGTTACCCAAATGCGACCAACCACACTTTTTCGGGAATTTCGGCCGCAGGCAGTGACAGTTGAGTTACACAGTGCCACCGTTTGTCCATGGACCTCAACGACGCACCGTCAGATCCCGCCACCCGCCACACCCCCGTGTTCTGCACGATCATCCCGCCGCACATCCTCGACAACCTCGCCCGGTCCGACGACCCGGAACGGCACGAGCCCGCCCGCCGCACCCTGGAGCACGACCACGCACGGCGCGTCCAGCGGCGCGAGATCGCCGCCGCCGGCGGCCTCACCCCCGGCGAGCCCGGCGCCGCCCCCGACAAGCCCAACCGCACCATCTACGACGCCCGCCACCGGGAGAACCTGCCCGGTCACAAGGTGCACGGGGAGTCGGACGCCCCCGTCAAGGACGCCTCCGTCAACCGCGCCCACGCCGGACTCGGCGCCACCTTCGAGCTCTACCTCAAGATCTACGGCCGCAAGTCCATCGACGGCGCCGGCCTGCCGCTCAACGCGACCGTCCACTATGGCCGGAAGTACGACAACGCCTTCTGGGACGGCGAGCGGATGGTCTTCGGCGACGGCGACAACGACCTGTTCAAGGACTTCACCATCCCCGTCGACGTCATCGGCCACGAGCTGACCCACGGCGTCACGCAGTACACCGCCAACCTCACCTACGAGGGCCAGCCCGGCGCCCTCAACGAGTCCGTCTCCGATGTCTTCGGCGTGCTGATCAAGCAGTACGCCCTCGGGCACACCGCCGCCCAGGCCGACTGGCTGATCGGCGCCGACCTCCTGGGCCCGAACGTCACCGGCAAGGCGCTGCGCTCGATGAAGGCCCCCGGCACCGCCTACGACGACGATGTCCTCGGCAAGGACCCGCAGCCCGCCACGATGAAGGGCTATGTCCGCACGACCGACGACAACGGCGGCGTCCACATCAACTCCGGTATCCCCAACCATGCCTTCTACCTGGCCGCCACCGCCCTCGGCGGCAAGGCCTGGGAGCGGGCGGGGCAGGTCTGGTACGACGTCCTGACCGGCGGCAAGCTCACCGCGAACGCCCAGTTCGCCGACTTCGCCGCCCTCACCATCAAGGCCGCCGAGGCCCGCTTCGGCGCCGGCGCCGAGCACGAGGCGATGGTCAAGGCCTGGACACAGGTCGGTGTGACCCCGAAGTAGCGGCGCCACGAGGTCCGCGGTGCGGGCGCTGCCGACAGGCGCGCCCGCCCCGCGCACGGTTAGCGTGGCCGTACGGGGTAGAAGTCCGTCGGAGACGTCGGAGGAGTCCGTTATGCGCATTCACATTCACCGCACCGGTGGCTTTGCGGGCGTCGACCGCCGCGCCGAGGTCGACACCTCGGGCCGCCCTGACGCCGAAGACTGGCAGTCCCTGGCCAAGGACGCCGTCGCCACCGCCCGCACCGAGCCCCCCGTCGGAGTGCCGGACGGCTTCAGCTACCAGATCACGGTCGACGGCCGGACGGTGTACTGCTCCGATCCGCGGCTCACGGACGAGCAGCGGACGCTGATCACCAAGGTGATGAAGGAAGGGTCGTAGCGGCCGGGGCGCCCTCCCGCGCCCCACCGCACGCCGGGCCCGGGGCTCCGGCATGCCCAACTGCCCGCCGGTTCCCGCCTCTTGACACTGTTACCGGCGGTCACAAAGATCCGGCCCATGACAACGGTGCCGGTCTCCCCCCTGCCCCTGCCCCGCTTCCCCCGCGACTTCCTGTGGGGGGTGTCCACCTCCGCCGCCCAGATCGAGGGGGCGGTGGCGGAGGACGGGCGGGGACGGTCCGTATGGGATGTCTTCGCGGCGGAGGCCGGGCGGATCAAGGACGGGTCGGACGCCCGGGTGGCGACCGACCACTACCACCGCTACCGCGAGGACGTGGGGCTGCTCGAGGAGCTCGGGGCCGGGGCGTACCGCTTCTCGGTGGCCTGGCCGCGGGTGGTGCCGGACGGGGACGGTCCGGTCAACGAGGCCGGGCTGGACTTCTACGACCGGCTGGTGGACGCCTTGCTGGCGGCGGGGATCGCGCCCGTGCCGACGCTGTTCCACTGGGATACACCGCAGGCGCTGGAGGAGCGCGGCGGCTGGCTCGTACGGGAGACCGCCGAGCGCTTCGCGGCGTATGCGGACGTGGTGGCGGGGCGGCTCGGGGACCGGGTGGAGCACTGGATCACCCTCAACGAGCCCGCCGAGGTGACCTTGCTGGGTTACGGGCTGGGGCAGCATGCCCCGGGGCGGCAGCTTCTGTTCGAGGCGCTGCCGGCGGCGCACCATCAGCTGCTGGGGCACGGGCTGGCCGTGCAGGCGCTGCGGGCCCGTGGGGCGACGAACATCGGGATCGCCAACTCGCACGGCCCGACGTGGCGGGCGAGTCCGTCGGAGGCCGACACCGAGGCGGCCGGTCTCTACGACCTGCTGCTCAACCGGCTGTTCGCGGAGCCGGTGCTGCTGGGGCGCTATCCGGACGAGGAGCTGGCGGCGCTGCTGCCGGGGCCGGTCGCCGAGGACCTGAAGGTCATCTCGCAGCCGCTGGACCGATACGGGATCAACTACTACCAGCCGACGCTGGTGGGTGCCCCCGGAGCGGACGGTGCCGGGGCGGCCGACTTCGGCGGGATCCGGCTGCCGCCCGAACTCCCCTTCGCGCCGCGGGAGATCGAGGGGTATCCGCGGACCGATTTCGGCTGGCCGGTGGTGCCGGAGGCGCTGACCGAGCTGCTGGTGACGTTCCGGGAACGGTACGGGGACCGGCTGCCGCCCGTCGTGATCACCGAGAACGGCTGCTCGTACGAGGGGGTTGAGGACGCGGAGCGGATCGCGTTCCTGGACGGGCATCTGCGGGCGTTGCATGCGGCAATGGCGTCCGGGGCCGATGTCCGCGGGTACTTCGTGTGGTCGTTGACGGACAACTTCGAGTGGGCGGAGGGGTACGCCCGGCGGTTCGGTCTGGTGCATGTCGACTACGCGACCTTGGCGCGGACGCCCAAGGCCTCGTACCACTGGCTGCGGGATGTGCTGCGGGAGCAGGCCCGGGGATGAGCGGGCCCGCGGCTCCGGAAGCGCTGGCGGAGCCGTCGGAGCAGGTCGGGCGGGGCTGGACCGCCGCGCTGTCGGTCGCCAACGGGGCGATCTGGGCCGGGTGGTACGGGCCGCTGCAGATACTGCTCGCCCTCCAGGCCGCGGAGCTCGCGCCGCCGGGCTCACCGAAGGAGTCGGTGCTGGCGTGGGTGACGGGGATGGGGGCCGTCGTCTCGATGGTGTCCAGCCCGCTGTTCGGGGCGCTGTCGGACCGTACGACCTCGCGGTTCGGGCGGCGTACGCCGTGGATCGTCGCAGGGGTCGCGGGCGGGGCCGGCGCGTTCGTGCTGCTGGCCGGGGCGGACACGGTGCCGGTGATGGCGCTGGGGTGGTGTCTGGTGCAGCTCACCCTCAATGCGGCGTTCGCGGCGATCACGGCGGCGGTGCCCGACCGGGTGCCGCACCGGCAGCGCGGGGCGGTCGGCGGCTGGCTGGGAGCCGCGCAGATCCTGGGCGTGCTGACCGGTACGGGCCTGGCGACGGCCGCCGGCGGAGTGGCCGCGGGCTATCTCGCCTGCGCCGGTTTCGCGGTGCTGGGCACCCTGCCGTATGTGCTGCTGCACCGGGATCCGGTGCTGCCGGCCGAGCGGCGCCCGGCACTGAGCGGGCGGGCCCTGCTCGCCGGGTTCTGGATCAGCCCGCGCCGCCATCCCGACCTGGGGTGGGCCTGGCTGACCCGGTTCCTGATCAATCTCGGCAACGCGCTGGCCCTGCTGTATTTGCTGTACTACCTGCGGGATGTGCTGCACCGCCCTGACCCGGGTGGCGGGGTGCTGGTGCTGACCGCCGTCAATGGCGTGACGCTGCTGGGCACGGTCGTCGTCGGGGGCTTCTGGTCGGACCGGGTCGGGCGGCGGCAGCCGTTCGTGCTGTGGTCCGGGGTGATCATGACGGTGGCGACCGGGCTGCTGGCCGGATGGCAGACCTGGGCGGGGGCCCTGTGTGCCGCGGCGCTGCTCGGGGTGGGGTTCGGCGTCTTCACCTCCGTCGACTTCGCGCTGATGACGGATGTGCTGCCGGCCGCCGCCCACCGCGGCAAGGACATGGGCGTCATCAACATCGCCAACTCGCTGCCGCAAGTGGCCGCCCCCGCGCTGGCCGCGCCGCTCGTGCACCACCTCGGCGGCTACCGGATGCTGTATGCCGTCGCGGCCGCGGTGGGGCTGGTGGGGGCGCTGCTGGTGCGCAGGATCCGGGGCGTGCCGTAGGGGGTGTCTCCCCTAGGGGTGTCTCCCTGGGACACGCACCGGCCGGCCGGGCCGGGAGCCGGGACCGGGCTCAGAAGCCCAGTTTGCGCAGCTGCTTCGGGTCGCGCTGCCAGTCCTTGGCGACCTTGACGTGCAGATCCAGGAAGACCGGCGTGCCGAGCAGTGCCTCGATGTGCTTGCGGGACTTGGTGCCGACCTCCTTCAGGCGCTTGCCCTTGGGGCCGATGATGATCCCCTTCTGGCTGGGGCGCTCGATGTAGACATTCGCGTGGATGTCCAGGAGGGGCTTGTCGGCCGGGCGGTCCTCGCGCGGGAGCATCTCCTCGACGACCACCGCGATGGAGTGCGGCAGTTCGTCGCGGACGCCCTCCAGCGCGGCCTCGCGGATCAGCTCGCCGACCATGACCTGCTCGGGCTCGTCGGTGAGATCGCCCTCGGGGTAGAGCGGCGGGCTCTCCGGGAGCATCGGCACGAGGAGGTCGGCGAGGAGCGACACCTGGGTGTCGCCGACCGCCGAGACCGGGATGATCTCGGCCCACTCGATGCCCAGCTCCTGGCCGAGCTGGTCGATGGCGATCAGCTGGGCGGCCAGCGCCTTGGAGTCGACCAGGTCGGTCTTGGTGACGATGGCGACCTTGGGGGTCTTCTTGATGCCGGCCAGCTCGGTCGCGATGTAGCGGTCGCCGGGGCCGAGCTTCTGGTCGGCGGGCAGACAGAAGCCGATGACGTCCACCTCGGACCACGTGGTCCGCACGACGTCGTTCAGCCGCTCGCCGAGCAGGGTGCGCGGCTTGTGCAGGCCCGGGGTGTCGACGAGGACCAGCTGCGCCTCGGGGCGGTGCACGATGCCGCGGACCGTGTGGCGGGTGGTCTGGGGGCGGTTGGAGGTGATCGCCACCTTCGTGCCGACGAGAGCGTTCGTGAGGGTGGACTTGCCCGCGTTGGGGCGCCCCACGAAGCAGGCGAAGCCGGCGCGGTGCGCTGCGGAGGACTCTGTACGAACGCTCATGGGGCCCATTCTCCCCGATCCCGGGCCCGGCTCCGACCACCCGTGCCCCGGAGCGCCCCGGCCCGGGGTCCGGTCCGGGGCCGGACGGCAGGGGGACGGAAGGCAGGGGCCGGACGGCAGGGGCGGCCCGCCGCTACCGGTGGGCCGCCCGTACACCGTCGTACGACTCCGGCACTCGGTGCCATACGGCTCCGGCACTCGGTGCCTACGGCTCCGGCACTCAGCCCTGTGCGCCGCCCGCCGGGACGGTGCTGCGCAGGGTGCCGTCGAGGCCCGCGACCAGGACGGGCGTGGCAGGCCCGCCGAGGTCCCGTACGGCCGCGCGGTCCGCGTCGGTGGCGCGCTCGGCGTCGGTGACGAGGGCCGCGGCCTCCAGTGACGTGGCCCCGCTGGCGACGGCCATGGCGACGGCCGTCTGCAGCGCGCTGAGCTTCAGCGACTCCAGGGCGACGGTGCCGGCGACGTACGTGCGGCCGGTCTCGTCGCGTACGGCGGCGCCCTCGGGCACGCCGTTACGGGCCCGCGCCGAGCGGGCGAGCGTGATGATCTTGCGGTCTTCCGGGTCCAGCGGTGCGGTCTCGCTCATACGGGCGAGCATATGCGGGGCGGCGGGGACGGCGGAAAGGGGCAGCAGCCGGCAGGACCGGCCGCCGCCCGGCGGGAGGTCAGCCCGCGACGGAGTACATCCCTCCCCCGCGCTCGGCTCCGCCCCCGCGCGGCGCCCCCCATCGCCGGTCCCCCGCCGCAGTGAGCCGCTCCAGCTTCGCCGCGGTGTCCGTCCCGGGCCGCGGGTTGTGCAGCACGATGTTGAGGTCGGGGCGGACCGGGATCCGCAGCTGGGTGGTCTCGAAGAGCAGGGCACCGACGAGCGGGTGGTCCATCTCCTTGTGCAGCGTGCCGCCGTCCTGGACATCGCCGCGGCCCCACAGCCCGGCGAATTCCGCACTGAGCGCGGAGGCCTCGCGCACGACCGCGTCGAAGCCCTCGTCGCCGGGCCGCGCCGAGCACGCGGCGCGGAACTGGGCCACGACCATGGGGGCGTTCCTCTCCCAGCTGGCGGCCCGCGCGCGGTAGACGGGGTCGGTGAAGAACGCGATCAGGCAGTTGGGCGAGACGCCGGGGCGGCCGTGGCCCAGCACCAGCTGCGCCGCGTCGTTGTGGGCGATGGTGTTCCAGTACGGGTCCATGATGTGCGCCGGGAACGGCATCCAGGCGTCGATCAGCCGCTGGAGGCCCGCGCACACATCGGTGAGGCCCAGTTCCTCGGCGTCCTGCCGCTGCGGAGGGTTCAGCCCGGCCAGGACGTACAGATGCCGCCGCTCGGCGCCGTTGAGCCGCAGCACCCGGGCGACCGCGTCCAGCACCTGCGGCGAGACGGTGATGTCGCGGCCCTGCTCCAGCCACTGGTACCAGGAGGCACCGACCCCGGCGAGGACGGCGACCTCCTCGCGGCGCAGTCCCGGAGTGCGGCGGCGGCCGCCGTCGGGCAGTCCCGCCTCGGCCGGGGTGACCCGGGCGCGGCGGCTCATCAGGAAGTCGCGGAGTTCCTGTCGTCGGCGCGCGGTGTCCTGGCCGGCAATGTTCGAGGCCACGTTTCTCCCCCTGTCGGCGTGGCTGGTGGTGCGGACACCACGATAAGTTCCCGCTCCCCACGGCATATTCCGAAACCGCAGGCTCTTTGCATGCCAGTAACCGAGACCTCACTGCCCACTGCCGCCCCGCCGGGTCCGGGTGCCCGGACGGACGCGCCCGTGGACGCCTCCCCGGCACCGGCCCCGGCCGCGGCCACCGCCGTCTCCGCTTCCGTCTCCGCCACCGCCTCCGCTTCCGCCGACGCGCGGATGACCCTGCGGGCCAAGCTCGTCCTGCTGCTCCTGTGCGCGGCGCAGTTCATCATCGCGCTGGACTTCTCCATCCTGAATGTGGCGCTGCCCGTGCTCGGCAGGGACCTGGGCATGGGCCAGGCGGATCTCCAGTGGGCGGTCACCGCGTTCGCGCTGCCCTCCGGCGGCTTTCTGCTGCTGTCCGGCCGTATCGCCGATCTCTACGGGCGGCGCAAGCTGTTCCTCATCGGGTTCGCGCTGTTCATCGCGGCCTCGGTACTGGCCGCGCTGGCCTGGTCCCCGGCGGCGTTCCTGGCCGGGCGGGCGCTCCAAGGGCTGGGCGCGGCGGTCATCGTGCCCACCGGAATGTCCCTGCTCACCACCACCTTCGCCGAGGGGCCGCAGCGCGAGCGCGCCCTGGGCATCAGCGGCACCGTGCTCTCGATGGGCTTCACCATCGGCATGGTGCTGGGCGGGGTGATGACGGATGCGCTGGGCTGGCGCTCGACCATGGGCCTGCTGTCCGTGGCCGGGGTGGCCGTACTGGCCGTGGCGCCGGTGCTCCTGACCGAGTCCCGGCATCCGCGGCGGCCGCGGATCGATGTGCCCGGCGCGGTCACCGTCACCGGCGGGCTGCTGTCGCTGATCTACGCCCTGTCCACCGCCGCCGAGCGGGGCTTCGGCCACCCGGACGTCCTGGTGACGCTGATCGCGGGCCTGGCGCTGCTGGCCGCGTTCGTGCGGGTGGAGTCGCGGGCCGACCAGCCGCTGGTGTCACTGCCGATGCTGCGCCGCCGGACCGTCGCCTGGGGGAATCTGGCGGGCCTGACGACCTTCGCGATGATGAGCACCGTCATCTTCCTGCTGACGCTCTACCTCCAGGAAGTGCTGCGGCTGTCCGCCTTCCGGACCGGTCTGCTCTTCGGTGTGCAGGGCGTGGTCTCGGCCGTCGCCGGCCTCGTCGCCCCGAAGGTCATCGGCCGGCTCGGCGCCCGCCGCACTTTGCTGACCGGGCTGCTGCTCCAGGCCGGTTTCACGGCCGCGCTGCTGGGGCTGGGCACCGGCACGGGGATGTGGCTGGCCCTGATCGGGGTGACCTTCGCCAGCCTCGGCCATCTGTGGGCGATCATCTCCTACGGCGTGACCGCCACCTCCGGCGTCCCGGATGCCGAGCAGGGTCTGGCGACCGGCCTGGTCACCAGCTCACAGCAGGTGGGCATCACCCTCGGCATCCCGCTGCTGAGCGCGGTCGCCACGGCCCATGTCGCCGCACTGCGGACGGCGGGCAGCGGCTTCGCCGAGGCCACGCTCGGTGGCATCAAACTGGGGCTGGGGCTGGATGCGGCACTGGTCGCGGTGGTCGCGGTGCTGGTCACGGCCGGCCTGCGGACGCCCCGTGCGACGCGCGGCGAGTGAGGGAGAAGGTGGCTGCCCCGGACCCCCGCGCCGGGGCAGCCTGCGCGGCACGATTTCTTTCGCGATTTCTCTCACGCATGACGGTCGCGCTCCCGGCGACCGCCTGAAGATCTTTCCATGAGGCGCACCGCGGAATCCAGCGCGACCGGAAATGGCTTGCAGAACATTTCTGGTGCACTGGAGATAAGTAGCTTTGTGGAGTGTGGTGGCGGGAAATATTCCTGCCACCACAAGTAATTACGCGGCGAATTCCGCACACGTTCAGCCGGCGGTGCGGCCGCCCGCCCAGGGCTCCTCGGACGCGCTCGCGCCCTCGGACCGCACCGGCTCGCACAGCACCGTGATGATCTTGTTGCGGCGTCCTGCCGGTGACTCCGCGGTCAGCCGGAGCGCCTTCAGGCCCGGGTCGGAGGCGTCATCGGAGAGGTCGACCTCGGCGGTGGCACCGGCGATCGGGACCCGGCCGAGGAGCTTGGCGAGCAGGCCGCCGACCGTTTCGACGTCCTCGTCGTCCAGCTCGGCCAGCCCGTACAGCTCGCCGAGGTCACCGATGTCCAGCCGGGAGGTGACGCGATAGCGGCCGTCGCCGAGCTCCTCGACGGGCGGCAGTTCACGGTCGTATTCATCGGTGATCTCGCCGACGATCTCTTCCAGGATGTCCTCGATGGTGACAATTCCGGCGGTGCCGCCGTATTCATCGATGACCACCGCGACATGATTGCGGTCCTGCTGCATTTCGCGCAGCAGATCACCGGCATTCTTGGTGTCGGGGACGAAGACGGCGGGGCGCATGGCCGTGGAGACCAGCTCGTTCTCGGCGTCGCGGCTGATGTGGACCTTGCGGGCGAGGTCCTTGAGGTAGACCACGCCGACGACGTCGTCCTCGTTCTCGCCGGTCACCGGGATACGGGAGAAACCGGAGCGCAGAGCGAGGGTCAGCGCCTGGCGGATGGTCTTGAAGCGCTCGACGGCGACCAGGTCCGTCCGCGGCACCATCACCTCGCGGACGAGGGTGTCGCCGAGCTGGAAGACGGAGTGCACCATCCGGCGCTCCTCGTCCTCGATCAGCGACTCCTTCTCCGCGAGGTCGACCAGCGAGCGCAGCTCGGCCTCGGAGGCGAACGGGCCCTTGCGGAAGCCCTTGCCGGGCGTGAGGGCGTTGCCGAGGAGGATCAGCAGCTGCGGGACCGGGCCCATGATGCGGGCCAGCGGCAGCAGCACATAGGCGGCGGCGGTGGCGGTGTTCAGCGGGTGCTGGCGGCCGATGGTCCGCGGCGAGACGCCGACGGCGACGTAGGAGACCAGCACCATCACGGCGGTGGCGACGGTCAGCGCCTGCCACGTCTTGTCGAAGGAACGCAGACAGGCGTAGGTGACCAGGACACCGGCGGCCATCTCACAGCCGACCCGCACCAGCAGCGCGACGTTGAGATAGCGGGTGGGGTCGGCGGCGACGGCGGCGAGCTTGGCACTGCCGCGGCGGCCGGAGCGGACGGCTTCCTCGGCCCGGAAACTGGTCGTACGGGCCAGGCCGGCCTCCGCGCAGGCGGCGAGCCAGGCGATCACGACGAGCAGGACCGCGACCGCGATCAGCTGGGTGGTCATCGGGGGTCCCGTCAGGTCACGGTGGGAGCCGGCGAGGGGCCGGTCAGGCCCTGCTCGGTCCGCCAGCCGTCGATGATCGCCGCCTGAAGGCCGAACATCTCGGCCTTCTCGTCCGGCTCCTCGTGGTCGTAGCCGAGGAGGTGGAGCACGCCGTGGACGGTGAGCAGCTGGAGCTCCTCGTCCATGCTGTGTCCGGTCGGGGCGTCCTCGCCCTGCTTCTTGGCGACCTCCGGGCACAGCACGATGTCACCGAGGAGCCCCTGCGGGGGCTCCTCGTCGTCCTTGGCCGGCGGACGCAGCTCGTCCATCGGGAAGGACATGACATCGGTCGGCCCCGGCAGGTCCATCCATTGGATGTGCAGCTGCTCCATGGCCTCGGCGTCCACGACAATCACGGACAGCTCGGAGAGCGGGTGGATACGCATCCGGGCGACGGCGTAGCGGGCGACATCCAGGATGGCCTGCTCGTCGATGTCCGTGCCGGACTCGTTGTTGACGTCGATGGACATGGGGGAGTTGCGTCTCACTTCTGTTTGCCGGGCGCGGGCCGGCCGGTGGTCCCGGCCGGCCGGGGCTCACTTGCCGTTGAGGCTGTCGTACTTCTCGTAGGCGTCGACGATACGGCCGACCAGCTTGTGGCGGACCACGTCCTGGCTGGTGAGCAGGGAGAAATGCACATCGTCGACGCCGTCCAGGATCTCCCGGACCTGGCGCAGACCGCTCTTCGTGCCGCCGGGCAGGTCCACCTGGGTGACATCGCCGGTGATGACGATCTTCGATTCGAACCCGAGGCGGGTGAGGAACATCTTCATCTGCTCGGGATTGGTGTTCTGCGCCTCGTCGAGAATGATGAACGCGTCATTGAGCGTCCGGCCGCGCATATACGCCAGCGGGGCGACCTCGATCGTGCCCGCGGCCATCAGGCGCGGGATGGAGTCGGGGTCGAGCATGTCGTGCAGCGCGTCGTAGAGCGGACGCAGATACGGGTCGATCTTCTCGTAGAGGGTGCCGGGCAGGAAGCCCAGCCGCTCGCCGGCCTCGACCGCGGGGCGGGTCAGGATGATGCGGTTGACCTGCTTGGCCTGGAGCGCCTGCACGGCCTTGGCCATCGCGAGGTAGGTCTTGCCGGTGCCGGCCGGGCCGATGCCGAAGACGACCGTGTGCTCGTCGATGGCGTCGACATAGCGCTTCTGGTTGAGCGTCTTGGGCCGGATCGTGCGGCCACGGTTGGACAGGATGTTCTGGGTGAGCACCTCGGCGGGCGTCTCACTGACCGCTCCCTCGCCGTCCTCCGCCGCGCGCAGCATGGCGATGGAGCGTTCCACTGCGTCCTCCGTCATCGGTTGTCCGGTGCGGAGCACCAGCATCATCTCGTCGAAAAGGCGCTGGACGAGGGCGACCTCCCCGGCGTCGCCGACAGCGCTGACTTCATTGCCCCGGACATGGATGTCGGTCGCCGGGAAGGCTTTTTCGATCACGCGCAGAAGGGAGTCTCCGGATCCCAGGACCGTGACCATCGGGTGTTTGGCCGGGACGGTGAACTGGGCGCGCGCCTGCGGTTGCGTGGGTGTCTGAGTCATGGGGCGGCTCGGTGGCCTGCTCAACCCCCATCCTTTGCTCGTATGAGGTGCCTGCCTGCACTCGACCTGCACTCGACCTGCACTCGACTCCTTGGGATACAAGAGTACGACGGGGCACCGACAAGCCCGAGGGCTTTTCCTGCCGGGGCGGGGCGGCCGGGGCGCACCCTGCCCGGTCCCGGGGCCGCTCAGGCCGGGCGGCGGAAGCCGATCGTCGGGACGGCGCGGGCCAGCGGGGCGGGCCGGTAGGCGGCGGGAAGCACCTCGTCCAGGAAGGCGTACTGGCGGCGCAGCGCGCCCGGCGCACCCGCCTCGCAGGCGCGCACCTGCTGCCACCAGCCGGCGATCTCGGCCCATCCCGGCGCGGACAGCGATCCGCCGAATTCCTGCACGGACAGCGCGGCGCTCAGCCCCGCGAAGGCGAGCCGTTCGGCGAGCGGCCAGTCGGCGAGCGTGCCGGTGACGAATCCGGCGACGAAGACGTCTCCGGCGCCGGTCGGGTCCAGCGCCTCCACGGCGATGGCGGGCACCTCGGCGCTCTCGCCGGTCCGCCCGTCCACCGCGTAGGCGCCCTCCGCACCCAGCGTGACCACCGCGAGCGGCACCCGGTCGGCGAGCTTGCGGGCGGCGGCGCGCGGGCAGTCCGTACGGGTGTAGCGCATCGCCTCCTCCGCATTGGGCAGGAACGCCTCGCAGTGTTCGAGGTCGGCCAGGTCGGCCGGGTCCCAGCGGCCGCTGTCGTCCCAGCCCACGTCCGCGAAGATGCGGCTGCCGCGGCCGGCCGCGCAGCCCAGCCAGGCTTCCCGCCGGCCCGGTACCAGCGAGGCGATGCAGGCGCGGGACGGCGGCGGGCAGCCCGGGGCGTGCTTGCCGTCGAAGGCGAAATCGGGCGGCGGCGCCTCGTGGCCGTGCGAGACCATCGTGCGCTCGCCCTCGTACGCCATGGAGACGGTGACCGGGGAGTGCCAGCCGGGGACGGTGCGGGACAGCGCCAGGTCGATGCCCTCGCCCTGTTCGAGCGCCTCCCAGCAGTACTCGCCGTAGTGGTCGTCGCCGAAAGCGGCGGCCAGCGAGGTGCGCAGGCCGAGCCGGGCCAGCGCGGTGGCCATGTTGGCGACTCCGCCGGGGCTGGAGCCCATACCGCGGGCCCAGGACTCGGTGCCGCGGACCGGGGCGGAGTCCAGGCCGGTGAAGACGATGTCCAGGAAGACCGTGCCGGTGAGATAGACGTCGGTGGGCGGATCGCCGGCGGCGCGCACCCCTGCCAGCGGATCGAGGGCCGGTGGCACTGCGGCCGGGCCCGCGGGCGGAAGGTCATCGCGTCGGCTGCTCACCGTGCTCGCTCCTCTCGTATCGGCACGTGCCGCCAGTGTGCCTGATGCTGCGGTACGTTCCGCCCCATGAGGCTGACGATTCTCGGCGGGGGCGGCTTCCGGGTGCCGCTGGTCTACCGCGCACTGCTGGACGACCCGGCACACTCCGTCTCCGAGGTGGTGCTGCACGACACCGATCCACGCCGGGTGGCGGTGATCGCCGACGTGCTGACGCGGCTGGCGCACGGGCATCCGGCGCCGGTGCCCGTACGGGTCGCGGACGGGCTGGACGACGCGCTGGCCGGCGCCGGCTTCGTCTTCTCGGCGATCCGGGTGGGCGGGACGGCGGGCCGGATACGCGACGAACGGATCCCGCTGTCCGAGGGCGTGCTCGGCCAGGAGACGGTCGGCGCGGGCGGTGTCCTCTACGGGCTGCGGACGATCCCGGTGGCGCTGCACATCGCCGAGCGGGTCGCGGCGCTCGCCCCGGGCGCCTGGGTCATCAACTTCACCAACCCCGCGGGCATGGTCACCGAGGCGATGTCCCAGGTGCTCGGCGACCGTGTCATCGGGATCTGCGATTCGCCGGTGGGGCTGGTGCGCCGGGCGGCGCGGGCGGCCGGCGCGGACCCGGCCGCGCTCGGGGACCCGGACCGGACCGGCTACGACTACGTGGGGCTCAACCACCTCGGCTGGCTGCGGTCGTTGACGCTGGACGGCACCGAGCTGCTGCCGGGGCTGCTCGCCGACGACGCCGCGCTGGGCTCCTTCGAGGAGGGCAGGCTCTTCGGCGCCGACTGGCTGCGGACCCTGGGCGCGCTCCCCAACGAGTATCTGCACTACTACTACTTCCGCCGCGAGACCCTCGGCTCCGTACGGGACACCAGGGAGACCCGCGGCGAATTCCTCGACCAGCAGCAGGGCGGCTTCTTCGAGCGGGCCGCGGCGGCCGGCGACCCGGACCGGGCGTACGCGCTGTGGGAGCGCACCCGGCTGGAGCGCGAGGAGACCTATATGGCGCACAGCAGGGAGGCCGGCGGCGGCTGGCAGCGCGACAGCCACGACCTGGAGGGCGGCGGCTACGACCGGGTGGCGCTGGCGTTGATGCACGCCATCCTGGGCGACAGCGGGACCCGGCTGATCCTCAATGTGCGCAACGGGACGACCGTGCCGCAGCTGGCGCCGGACGCGATCGTGGAGACGGTGTGCGAGGTGACCGCACGGGGCGCCCGGCCGCTGTCCTGCGCGCCGCTGCGGGAGGACCAGTTGGGGCTGATGCTCCAGGTCAAGGCGGTGGAGCGGGCGACCGTGGAGGCCGCGACGTTCAAGGACCGCGGCGCCGCGCTACGGGCGCTGGCGCTGCATCCGCTGGTGGACTCCCCCGCGGTGGCCGCCCGCATCCTGGAGCGGGCGGCCACGGAGGCGTGAGGGCGGAGGCGTGAGGGCGGAGGCGTGAGGGCGGAGGCGTGAGCCCACGGAATACCCTCCGCCCCCGCCGCGTTCTGGCCCGCAAGGGGCGCCCGGAACCCCTACGGGATCTGTGCGCCCCTGCCCTTAGTGGCCCCCTCCCCTTCGTGGTCCCCCTTAGTGGCCCCGCTTGAGCCACTCCTCCAGATGCGGGGCCTCCGCGCCGATCGTCGTCGCGTCGCCGTGTCCGGTACGCACCTGCGTCGTGGGCGGCAGAGTCAGCAGCCGGTCCCGGATCGAGGCCACGATCGTCGGGAAGTCCGAGAAGGACCGCCCGGTGGCGCCGGGGCCGCCCTGGAAGAGGGTGTCGCCGGTGAAGACGGTGCCCAGCTCGGGCGCGTGGAGGCAGACCGCACCGGGCGCATGGCCCGGGGTGTGCAGCACGGTCAGGTCCGTACCGGCGATGGTCAGCACCTGGCCGTCCGCCAGCTCCGCGTCCGGCGCGGTGTCCGGGTGGGTCATCTTCCACAACGGCAGGTCGGCGGGGTGCAGATGGATCCGGGCGCCGGTGCGGGAGGCCAGCGCCGGGGCCGCGTCGATGTGGTCGTTGTGCCCATGGGTGCACACGATCGCGCGCAGCGTCCGGCCGCCGAGGGCTTCGAGGATGGCGTCGGCGTCATGGGCGGCGTCGATGACGATCGCCTCGTCGTCGTCGCCGACGATCCAGACGTTGTTGTCGACGTCCCAGGTGCCGCCGTCGAGGGAGAAGGTTCCGGAGGTGACCAGGTGGTCGATACGGGCCGCCATCAGAGCGTCACCACCGAACGCAGGACATCGCCCGACTCCATCCGCGCGAAGGCCTGCTCGACGTCGTCGATGCCGATGGTCTCGGTGACGAACGCCCCCAGGTCGATCCGGCCCTGAAGATGCAGATCGACCAGCATCGGGAAGTCGCGGGAGGGCAGGCAGTCGCCGTACCAGGAGGATTTGAGGGCGCCGCCGCGGCCGAAGACGTCCAGGAGGGGGAGTTCCAGGGTCATGTCCGGGGTCGGCACGCCCACCAGGACGACGGTCCCGGCCAGGTCGCGGGCGTAGAACGCCTGCCGATAGGTCTCGGGGCGGCCGACCGCGTCGATGACGACATCCGCGCCGAAGCCGCCGGTCAGCTCGCGGACCGCTTCGACCGGGTCGGTGGAGCGCGAGTTGACCGTATGGGTGGCGCCCATGGAGCGCGCGGTCTCCAGTTTCCGGTCGTCGATGTCCACCGCGATGATCGTGACCGCACCGGCCAGCCGCGCGCCCACCACGGCCGCGTTGCCGACGCCGCCACAGCCGATGACCGCGACCGAGTCGCCCCGGCCGACGCCGCCGGTGTTGATCGCGGCGCCGATGCCCGCCATCACTCCGCAGCCCAGCAGCCCGGCCGCCTCGGGCGCCATCCGGGGGTCGACCTTGGTGCACTGTCCTGCGGCGACCAGCGTCTTGTCGGCGAAGGCGCCGATGCCCAGCGCCGGGCTCAGCTCCGTGCCGTCCTTCAGCGTCATCTTCTGGCGGGCATTGTGGGTGTCGAAGCAGTACTGGGGACGGCCGCGCAGACACGCACGGCACTGGCCGCACACCGCACGCCAGTTGAGGACGACGAAGTCGCCCGGCGCCACGTCGGTGACCCCGTCGCCGACCGACTCCACGACACCGGCCGCCTCGTGCCCGAGCAGGAACGGGAAGTCGTCGTTGATGCCGCCCTGCTTGTAGTGCAGATCGGTGTGGCACACCCCGCACGCCTGGATCTTCACCACGGCCTCGCCGGGACCCGGATCCGGCACCAGGATGGTCTCCAGCCGGACCGGTTCGTTCTTCCCCGGCGCAATCACGCCGCGCACTTCCTGTGCCATCGGGACAGCCCCTCTCACAGATCACCTACGGGACCACTGTGGCGCACCGCCACTGAGCCGTGCCTCACCGTACGCGTGCCGGGCCACCACGCACAGGACCACGGCCGGGTCCGTGATCTTTGCCCCATGGCCGCAGGCCGCGCGCCCGCTCGTGGTGCCCGCCGCCGCGGACCAGCGCGACGCCGGCGGCCGCCAGGACGCCCACCACCGACAGTCCGATCAGCCCGCCGCGGGTCGAGCCGGTGGCGTCCTGGAGGATCCCGAAGGCCGTCGGCGAGACGAACCCTCCGAGGTTTCCCAGGGAGTTGGCGAGCGCGATGGCGGGCGCCGCGGTCCGGGCGTGCAAGTAGCTCTGCGGAATCTTCCAGAAGCGGGGGTCACCAGCGGGGCAGGGCGGGGGTGACCCAGGCCGGGTCGGCGTGCCGCATCGCCGCGGCGTCGTCGCGGTCGCGCAGGCCGCCGTCGTCGGCCAGCCAGCGGCGGTGCAGTACGGCGAGCCGGTCGCGGTCGAGCGTGACGCCGAGGCCGGGGGCGTCGCCGACGTCCAGCCGGCCGTCACGGAAGGTGAGCCGCTCGGTGAGGACGTCCTCGGTCTGCCAGGGGTAGTGGCTGTCGCAGGCGTGGTCGAGGTGCGGCACGGTGGCCGCGACCTGGGTCATCGCGGCGAGGCTGATGCCCAGGTGGGTGTTGGAGTGCATGGACAGGCCGACGCCGAAGGTGCGGCAGACCGCGGCGAGTTCACGGGTGGCGCGCAGTCCGCCCCAGTAGTGGTGGTCGCTGAGCACGACCTGGACGGCGCCGCGGGTGAACGCCCCGGCGATCTCGTCGAAGGTCGTCACGCACATGTTCGTGGCGAGCGGGAGCGGTGTGCCGGCCGCGACCTCTGCCATCCGTGCGGTGCCGCTCGTCGGGTCCTCCAGGTACTCCAGGACGTCCCCCAGCTCGTCCGCCACCTCCAGCGACGTGCGCACGCTCCAGGCGCCGTTGGGGTCGATCCGCAGTGGCTGCCCGGGGAAGGCGGCGGCCAGCGCCCGGATGGCGGCGACCTCCTGCGCGGGTGCGAAGACCCCGCCCTTGAGCTTGAAGGACGTGAAGCCGTAGGTGTCGGCGAACCGGCGGGCCTGGGCGACGACACCGGCCGGGTCGAGCGCCGCGCCCCAGTCGTCGCGCTCCCCGCGGCCGCCCGGGTGCTCCTCCCAGCGGTAGAAGAGGTAGGCGCTGAACTCCACGCGGTCGCGGACCTTGCCGCCGAGCAGGGCGTGCACGGGCAGTCCGGCGGACCGGCCCCAGGCGTCGAGGCAGGCGACCTCGAAGCCGGAGAGGACGGACAGCCGCAGCTTGTCGGCGGTCTGGACGCCGCGCAGCCCGCCGACGTCCACGGCCTCGGCGCCGGTCGCGGCCGGTGAATCACCGCACACTTCGGCGGCGAGCGCAGGCAGCGCGTTCAGGTCCGTGACCGACCGGCCGATCAGTGCACTGGCCAACGGCTGGGCCAGCTCCAGGTACTTGGTGTCCCCGTAGGTCTCGCCGAGGCCGGTTGCGCCGCCCTCGGTGATCAGCTCGATGATCAGCCGGGGGGTGTACGGCTGGTGTACGCCCTGTGTGTTCAGCAGCGGCGGATCGGCCACCAGGATCGGGGTGATCCGGACTTCGGTGATCGTGAGGCTGTGCTGGGCATCCGTCATCCGGCAGGCTCCTACGCGATCGAAGGCTGTTTTCATATGTAGATGGCGTCTACAGATGGAGTTGGAGGTTAGGGATCTCGTCTCACGACCGTCAAGAGCCCGCACCGCACGAGCCTTTACCAAGGGTTGAATCTTCGCGCGTAGATACCGAATTGAGGCTCTGTTAGACCTACGGAGTCCACTGACGTTTCCCGGAGGAGCCGCGCATGCCCCGCCCCGCCCGTTTCCGCCCCGCCCTCTCCAGAAGGGCTCGCCTCGGCGCCACCACGATCGCCGCCCTCGTCGCCGGCTCCGCGGTCTTCGGCGTCGGCCAGGCCACCGCCGAACACTCCGTGCCGCGCACCGACAAGGAGATACCCAACCTCACGCAGGTGCAGGACAAGATCAAGGCGTACTACGGCGACACGGTGACGGCGGACGGCGAGCACTACGCCTCCCCGCACAGCAACTACGCACGGCAGGTCCGCGGCATCGAGGCCAAGGCCCGCACCTACCTGTCCAAGGCCCTCGCCCGGCACGACCGGGCGGGCAAGCAGTCCAAGCAGTCCAAGCAGGCCAAGCCGGCCATCGTCCTCGACATGGACGACACCACCCTGCTCACGTACAACTACGAACTCCAGGTGGGCTTCCACTACACCGAGGAGAGCCAGGACAAGTACCTGGCGCACACCGACATGGACCCGGTTTTCGGCATGAACCGGCTCGTCAACTGGGCGCACGCCAAGGGTGCCGAGGTGTTCTTCCTGACCGGCCGCAAGGAGGCGCAGCGCGACTGGAGCGTCCGCAACCTCAAGAACGTCGGCTACGGGGTCCCCCTGGACCGCCGGCACGTCTACCTGAAGAACAAGGAGAACCCGCCGGCCTACCTGCCCTGCGGCGCCACCTGCACGACGGTCGAGTACAAGTCGGGCACCCGCAAGCACATCGAGTCCCTCGGCTACCACGTCGTCGCCAACTTCGGGGACCAGTACAGCGACCTGAGCGGCGGCGCCGGCGACCGGACGTTCAAGCTGCCGAACCCGATGTACTACCTGCCGTAGGACGGCCTTCCGGCCCGTCCGCCTTCCGGCCCGTCCGCCTGCCGGGCGGACGGGCCGCGCCGTTGCGGGCGCCACCAGCGCCGTCAGCGCCGCCGTTGCTGTCAGCGCCGCTTGGGCAGGGGCACCCGCGACAGGTCCTGGGCGATGGTCAGTTCGCCGGTGTAGCCCGCCGAGCGGGCCTGCCGCTCGAACTCCGTGGGGTCGGCGTAGCGCTGCGAGAAGTGCGTCAGCACGAGATGCCGCACCCCGGCCCGCAGGGCGACCTTCGCGGCCTGCCCGGCCGTCAAGTGCCCATGATCGAGCGCCAGCTGGACATCCTCGTCCAGGAACGTCGACTCGATGACCAGCATGTCCACCCCCTCCGCGAGGGCATGGACGCCATCGCACAGCCGGGTGTCCATGACGAAGGCGAACCGCTGGCCGCGGCGCCGCTCGCTCACCTCGTCGAGGGTGACGCCGTTGAGCTCGCCGAGCCGCTGGATCCGCCCGACGTCCGGCCCGGCGATACCGTGCGCCGCCAGCCGCTCCGGCAGCATCCGGCGGGCGTCCGGCTCCACGAGGCGGTAGCCGTACGACTCGACGGGGTGCGAGAGCCGCCGTGCCTCCAGGACGTACGACTTCGAGCGGTCCAGCTCCCCGTCGGCGGCGACCGGCCGCTCGATCAGCTGGACCGTCTCCCGGTAGGCGGTGGCATACCGCAGCCGGTCGAAGAAGTGCTGTCCGCCGGCGGGATAGTGGGCGGTGACCGGATGCGGCACCCGGTCCAGGTTGATCCGCTGGATCACCCCGGCCAGGCCCAGCGAGTGGTCACCGTGGAAGTGGGTGACACAGATCCGGTTCAGGTCATGGGCGGCGACCCCGGCGCGCAGCATCTGCCGCTGCGTTCCCTCGCCGGGGTCGAAGAGCAGCCCCTCACCGTCCCACCGCAGCAGATAGCCGTTGTGGTTGCGGTGCCGGGTGGGTACCTGGCTCGCGGTGCCGAGGACCACCAGTTCACGTACGGACAAGTCGGCCCCGTCAGACCAGACGCTGAAGGTCGCAGCCGCCCAGCAGATGCGCATGGGCGTGGAAGATGGTCTGGCCGGCGCCGGGGCCGGTGTTGAACACGATGCGGTAGCCGGTCGTGTCGACCTTCTCCTCCGCGGCGATCACGCCGGCCTCGCGCAGCACATCGCCCGCGATCGCCGGTTCGGCCGTGGCCAACTCCCTGGCGTTCGCGTAGTGGACCTTGGGGATCACCAGGATGTGCGTCGGGGCCTGGGGATTGATGTCGCGGAACGCGACGGTGGTCTCGGTCTCCCGGACGATGGTCGCCGGCACCTCCCCCGCCACGATCTTGCAGAACAGGCAATCGGCCTGCGGTTCTCCCGCCACCGGTGGCTCCTCCCGAGTCATCCGCCGTACACACGGTGCGTACGACCTTCGGATGCTATCGGGCGGCGCCGTCGGGGGGTTGCAGTGACCGGGGGTGGGAGCGCGGGCTTCGTACCGGGCTGGGGCCGCCGAGGGGCTCGGGACTCCCGACGGGCACGTGCCTCCCGGCATCGCGCCGCGGGATCACTAAGCTGGCCGCAGAACCGCTGTCGCCCACCCATCACCGGGAGTGATGCACCATGGCCACCACGCGCACCGCCGAGACCCACTGGGAAGGCAACCTGCTGGAGGGCAAGGGCACCGTAGCCCTGGAGTCCTCCAAGCTCGGTACGTACGACGTGAACTGGCCCGCCCGCGCGGAGCAGCCCAACGGCGTCACCAGCCCCGAGGAGCTGATCGCGGCGGCCCACTCCTCCTGCTACTCCATGGCCTTCTCGCACGGCCTGGCCGGCAAGGGGTACACCGTCGAGGCCCTGGACACCCGGGCCGATGTCACCTTCCAGCCCGGTGAGGGCATCACCGCCATCGCGCTGACCGTCAAGGCCCGTGTCCCCGGCCTGTCCGAGGAGGACTTCCAGGCGGCGGCCCAGGACGCCAAGGCCAACTGCCCGGTGAGCCAGGCGCTGGCGGGCGTCAAGAACATCACGCTGGCGGCGGAGCTGCTCTGACGGGACGAGCGGCCGGGGCCGGTCGCTCCGCAGGGCGTCCCCGGGGCCGTGCGCCCCGGGGACGCCCGCCCGGTTCCAGAGGGTCTCCCCCTAGCTCCAGCGCCCCGTGCGCCCCAGCAGCAGCGCCGTCGCCGCCGTACCCGCCGTGGAGGTGCGCAGCACGGTCGTCCCCAGGCGGTACGGCTTGGCGCCGGCCTCGGCGAAGAGGGTGAGCTCCTCCGGGGAGACACCGCCTTCCGGCCCGACGACGAGCACGATCCGGCCCTCGGTGGGGAGTTCGGCGGTGGCGAGCGGGGAGCTGCCCTCCTCGTGGAGGACGGCCGCGAAATCGGCGTCGGCGAGCAGGGCGGCCACCTGCTTGGTCGTCAGCGGGTCCGCGACCTCGGGGAAGGTCAGCCGGCGCGACTGCTTGCCCGCCTCGCGGGCCGTGGCGCGCCATTTGCCGAGCGATTTCGCGGCCCGCTCGCCCTTCCACTGGGTCACGCAACGCGCCGCCGCCCAGGGCACGATGGCGTCCACACCGGTCTCGGTCATCGTCTCGACGGCCAGCTCGCCGCGGTCGCCCTTGGGAAGCGCCTGGACGACGGTGATCGTGGGGTTCGGCGGGGCCTCACTGCGCAGCTCGGTGACCGCGACGGTCAGCCGGTCCTTGCCCTCGACGGCGGCGACCGTGCCGTGCGCGCCGGCGCCATGCCCGTCCGTCAGGACGACCTCCTCGCCGGCCCGCAGCCGGCGCACCGACACCGCGTGCCGTCCCTCGGGGCCGTCCAGGGTCAGCGTGCCGCCGGCCCGTACATCCGCGAGGGAATCGACGAGGAAAACCGGCGCGGTCATGAGGCGCTGCCGGCGCCCGGGCGGCTCAACGCGGCGCGCGCCGCGTCCAGTTCGGCCGCCAGTACTTCCACGAGCTGCCCGGCGGGCAGCTCCCGGGCCAGCCGGTGCCCCTGCCCCGCCCACAGGTTCATGCCCTGTGCGTCGCCCGCCTTGGCCGCGGCCTTGCGCACGGTGGAGGTGAGGTAGTGGACGGCGGGGTAGGCCGCCGGGGCGTACGGGCCGTGCTCACGCATGAAGCGGTTGACCAGCCCACGGGCCGGCCGCCCGGAGAACGCCCGGGTCAACTCCGTATGCGTGAAGAGCGGGTTGGTCAGTGCCTGCTTGTGCAGCGGGTTGGCGCCCGATTCGGGGGTGGCGAGGAAGGCGGTGCCCAGCTGCGCCATGCTCGCCCCGGCGACCAGCACCGACGCGATCTGTGCCCCGCGCATCAGCCCGCCCGCGGCGATCGCCGGGATCTGCACGGCCTCGCGGACCTGGCCGAGCAGCGCCAGCAGGCCCAGCCCCGAGCCGGTCCCGTCGGCGTGCGGATCGTCGCGGTGGGTGCCCTGGTGGCCGCCGGCCTCCACGCCCTGCACGCACACCGCGTCGGCGCCCGACCACTGTGCGGCCTGCGCCTCGGCGGCGGTGGTGACCGTGACGATGGTGTACGTGCCGACCTTGGCGAAGGCGTCGAGGACCGCGCGCGAGGGGCAGCCGAAGGTGAAGGAGACCACCGGCACCGGGTCGTCCCGCAGGATCGCGAGCTTGGCCTCGTAGCCGTCGTCGATGGGCCCGTCGGTGTCGCCGAGTTCCGTCTCGTACCAAGTGGCCTCGCCCGCGAGTTGCTCGCGGTAGACCTCGACGACGGAGCCGTCGGCCAGCGAGGGCTGCGGCATGAAGAGATTGACGCCGAAGGGCCGGTCGGTCAGCGACCGCAGCTGCTTGATCTCCTGGTACATGCCGTCGGCGGTCTTGTAGCCGGCGGCGAGGAAGCCGAGACCGCCGGCGCCGCAGACGGCGGCGGCCAGCTCGGGTCCTGAGCCGCCTCCCGCCATCGGGGCCTGCACGATCGGGTAGCGGCAGAGCTCGGTCAGTGCGGTGGGCATGAGCACATCGTGTCACGCCCACCGCCCCGCTCCGAACCGGGGCGGCGACCGCTGCGCCGGCCCGGGGAACGGCTCCGCCCCCGGGCCCACCTGGGGCTATCGCCCGTTGAACGCATCCTTCAGGCGCGAGAACAGACCCTGCTGCCCCGGCTGGAACTGCCCCGTGGGCCGTTCCTCCCCGCGGAGCTTGGCCAGCCGCCGCAGCAGGTCTTCCTGGTCGGGGTCGAGCTTGGACGGGGTCTGCACCTCGACGTGGACGATGAGGTCGCCCCGGCCGCCGCCACGCAGATGGGTCACCCCGCGCTGGTGCAGCGGGATCGACTGGCCGGACTGGGTGCCGGGCCGGACATCGATCTCCTCCACCCCGTCCAGCGTCTCCAGCGGGCACTTCGTGCCCAGCGCCGCCGCTGTCATCGGGATGGTGACCGTGCAGTGCAGATCGTCGCCGCGCCGCTGGAAGACCGAGTGCGCCAGCTCGTGGATCTCCACATAGAGATCGCCGGCGGGGCCGCCGCCGGGGCCGACCTCGCCCTCGCCCGCGAGCTGGATGCGGGTGCCGTTGTCGACACCGGCCGGGATCTTGACGGTCAGCGTGCGGCGGGAGCGGATCCGGCCGTCGCCTGCGCACTCGGGGCACGGGGTCGGCACGACCGTGCCGAAGCCCTGGCACTGCGGGCAGGGCCTGGACGTCATGACCTGGCCGAGGAAGGACCGGGTGACCTGCGAGACCTCACCGCGGCCGCGGCACATGTCACAGGTCTGCGCCGAGGTACCCGGCGCGGCTCCCTCACCGGTGCACGTCGTACAGACGACGGCGGTGTCGACCTGGATGTCCTTGGCCGTGCCGAAGGCCGCTTCGTTCAGCTCGATGTCGAGCCGGATCATGGCGTCCTGGCCGCGGCGGGTGCGCGAGCGCGGCCCGCGCTGCGACGCGGTGCCGAAGAACGCGTCCATGATGTCGGAGAAGTTGCCGAAGCCCGCGCCGAAGCCGCCCGCGCCCTGGCCGCCGCCCGCCTGCGAGAGGGGGTCGCCGCCGAGGTCGTAGACCTGCTTCTTCTGCGGGTCCGACAGAACCTCGTAAGCGGCGTTGATCTCCTTGAACCGCTCCTGGGTCTTGGGATCCGGATTCACGTCCGGGTGCAGCTCACGCGCCAGCCGGCGGAAGGCTTTCTTGATCTGGTCCTGCGAGGCGTCACGGCTGATGCCGAGGACCGAGTAGTAATCCGTGGCCACTTACGACTCCGCGAGGATTTGTCCGACGTAACGTGCCACTGCGCGTACCGCTCCCATCGTTCCGGGGTAGTCCATGCGGGTCGGTCCGACCACGCCGAGTTTGGCGACTGCCTCGTCGCCCGAACCGTAGCCGACCGTGACGACCGATGTGGACGCCAGGCCTTCGTGGGCATTCTCATGCCCGATACGTACGGTCATGCCCGAGTCCTTGGCCTCCCCGAGCAGCTTGAGCATCACCACATGCTCCTCAAGGGCCTCCAGCACCGGCCGGATCGTCAGTGGGAAATCGTGCCCGAAGCGCGTGAGATTGGCGGTACCGCCGATCATCAGCCGCTCTTCGGTCTCTTCCACCAAAGTTTCCAGCAACACCGACAGCACTGTCGAGACCGTGCCGCGGTCGTCCTGCTCGAAGGACTCCGGGAGATCCTGCACCAACTGCGGCACATCCGCGAACCGGCGGCCGACGACCCTGCTGTTGAGCCGGGCCCGCAGGTCCGCCAGCGAGGCCTCGCCGAACGGCGCCTGGCAGTCGATGAGCCGCTGCTCGACCCGTCCGGTGTCCGTGATCAGTACGAGCATCAGCCGGGCGGGGGCCAGCGCCAGCAGTTCGACATGCCGGACCGTGGACCGGGTCAGGGACGGATACTGCACGACCGCGACCTGCCGGGTCAGCTGCGCCAGCAGCCGGACCGTGCGGCCCACCACGTCGTCGAGGTCGACGGCGCCGTCCAGGAAGTTCTGGATCGCCCGCCGCTCCGGGCTGGACAGCGGCTTGACGCCGGCCAGCTTGTCGACGAACAGGCGGTAGCCCTTGTCGGTCGGGATGCGCCCGGCGCTGGTGTGCGGCTGGGCGATGAATCCCTCGTCCTCCAGGGCCGCCATGTCGTTGCGGATGGTGGCCGGGGAGACGCCGAGCTGATGGCGTTCGGTGAGCGCCTTGGAGCCGACCGGCTCCTCCGTCCCCACATAGTCCTGGACGATGGCACGCAGCACCTCCAGCCTGCGTTCACTGAGCATCCCGCGCACCTCCAGTCCGGCCGTCCGCCGCCTCGTCTCTCCTGGCACTCACACGGGCCGAGTGCCAGACCCTGAGCCAGTGTACGGCCGGGTAGCACGAACACGGCAAGGGCAGCCGCGCACAGCACCCGCCCGATGACCGTGTTCGGCCGATCTGTCGGGCAACGCTATCGCGATGGCGCTAGCGTCTCGGTATGCGTACTGCTTGGGAAGAGGCCGGTTGGGAACGACTCGGTGACGGTGTCGCCAGGCGCCGTATGCCGGGCTGGGACGAGACGATCGGGGTGATCGCCGGGACCACCGGCGTCATGATCGTCGACACCGGCGCGACCCTGCGCGACGGCGCGGACCTTCGGCGTGCGATCCGTGGCGTACTGGGCCGGGAAGTGACGCATGTCGCGCTCACCCACCCCCACTTCGATCATGTGCTGGGCACGGCCGCCTTCGCGGGCGTCGAGGTCTTCGGCGCGGCCGGACTGAGCGAGCTGCTGCGCCGCGGCAAGGACGAGCTGCGGCACGACGCGATGCGGCAGGGCGTCGACCGGGACGCCGCCGCCGAGGCCGCCGATCTGCTGGTCGCCCCGCACCACCACGTCCACGACCAGCTGACCGTCGAGCTCGGCGACCGGCAGGTGCTGCTCGCCAACGTCGGTCCCGGGCACACCGCCCACGACCTGGCCGTGCTGGTACCGGGCCGGCGCGGGGACCCGGAGATCGTCTTCTGCGGCGATCTGGTCGAGGAGTCAGGAGAGCCCCAGGCAGGCCACGACGCACTGCCGCAGCAGTGGCCCGCCGCGCTGGACCGGCTGCTGGCCCTCGGCGGCGAGGACGCGCGGTACGTTCCCGGCCATGGCGCCGTGGTGGACGCCCGCTTCGTCCGTGCCCAACGCGACGCCCTGGCCACCCGCTTCGGCGTCGCCCCGTCCTGACCACCGCCCGCCCTCCCCACGACTGCTTCCCCTGGGGACGCCCCGGGCCCCCGGCCGCCCGAACACCGACCGCCCCGCAGAGAACAAACAAAGAGCGACAGAGAACAGGTCCCACGCGATGCAGAACAGGCGCTACAGCCCCGACCTCACCCCGCCCTGGAAGAAGCAGCAGCCTGCGCCCGAGGTGCCGGCCGAGCCCGATCTGGTCGTCGAGGAGGTCACCTCGGGCTTCTGCGGCGCCGTGATCCGCTGCGAGAAGACGGCGCAGGGCCCGACGGTCACCCTGGAGGACCGCTTCGGCAAGCACCGGGCCTTCCCCATGGAGCCGCGCGGCTTCCTGCTGGAGGGGCGGGTGGTCACTCTCGTACGCCCCCAGGGCCGGCCGGCGGCCACCGCCCGGACGCGTACGGCATCGGGATCGCTCGCCGTGCCCGGCGCCCGCGCACGGATCGCCCGCGCCGGGCGCATCTATGTGGAGGGCCGGCACGACGCCGAGCTGGTGGAGCGGGTGTGGGGCGACGACCTGCGCATCGAGGGCGTGGTCGTGGAGTACCTGGAGGGCATCGACGACCTGCCCGCGATCGTCCGCGGCTTCTCCCCCGGTCCTGACGCCCGTCTCGGCGTCCTCGTCGACCATCTCGTGCCCGGCTCGAAGGAGTCCCGTATCGCGGCCGAGGTGACCGGTGACCACGCGCTGGTGGTGGGCCACCCGTACATCGACGTCTGGGAGGCGGTGAAGCCGTCCTCGGTCGGGATCGCGGCCTGGCCGTCCGTCCCGCACGGGCAGGACTGGAAGACGGGCGTGTGCCGGGCACTGGGCTGGCCGGAAAACACCGGCGCCGCCTGGCAGCGGATCCTGTCCTGCGTGCGCTCCTACAAGGACCTGGAGCCGGCGCTGCTGGGGCGGGTGGAGGAGCTGATCGACTTCGTTACGGCCGACGGTGCGGCCTGACGTTGGGCAGGGTCCCGAATTCGCTGGTGTCGAGTACGACATCGAGCTGGTCCACCGGCACGGGATCGCCAAATTTATAGATCGACTGCGACCGGTAGTCGGCGTTCTCCCCAGTGCCGGTGGGCCCGGTGAGCAGGACGCAGTGGGCCACGAGGGGATCGATGATCAGGTAGAGCGGAAGCCTGCTCGCCGCGTAAATCGAACGCTTGATGACATAGTCATGATCAACGCTGGTCTTGGAGACCACCTCGACCACCATCTTGATCACCTCAGGCGGCATCATGCGCCCGGAGTCCGGTCCGGTTCCGCGCTCCACCAGCACGAGATCCGGCTGGGGCTCACTGGACTCTTGATGAAGCGCGACATCCTGCGTTTGCAGGCGCCGCCACTTCTTCCGCGGAAACTGGTCGAGGACAGCTTCCACGATGTCGTTCTGGACCACGTCCGGCCCCGCCATCATCACGATGTTCGCCCGGAGGAGCTCGATCTTGACGCCCTCAGGAACCTCAAGGTTCTCGAAGAGCTCCGTCATCCGGCGTTCATCCACAGCGGTCATCTCCGTGGCCTCCGTTTCCCGTCGCCGTGTATACGGCACAGGCTAGGAACAGCCTAGGCGGGGCCGCAGGCCCGTCGCATCGGTTCACTCGTTCGAGGACAGTACGTTCTCAGTCCACCAGATCCCGCACCACCGCGTCCGCCAGCAGCCGTCCCCGGAGCGTCAGCACGGCCCGCCCCGCCTCGTACGGACCGGCCTCCAGCAGGCCGTCGGCCAGCGCACGGGCCGCCGCCCGCGCCCCCGCCGGCGCGAGGATGTCCAGCGGGCAGCCGTCCGAGAGCCGCAGCTCCAGGAGGATGCGTTCGACGCGGCGGTCCTCGTCCGAGAGGATCTCGCGGCCGGCGCCCGGGGAGCGGCCTTCAGTGAGGGCCTGGGCGTAGGCGCCGGGGTGTTTGACGTTCCACCAGCGGACGCCGCCGACGTGGCTGTGGGCACCGGGGCCCGCGCCCCACCAGTCGGCGCCGGTCCAGTAGAGCTCGTTGTGGCGGCAGCGGGCGGCGTCGGTGGTGGCCCAGTTCGAGACCTCGTACCAGGTGAAACCGGCCGCGGCGAGGCGTTCGTCGGCGATGAGGTAGCGGTCGGCGTGGGTGTCGTCGTCGGTCATCGGGACCTCGCCGCGGCGGATCCGTCGGGCCAGCTGGGTGCCCTCCTCGACGATCAGGGCGTAGGCCGAGACGTGGTCGGGGCCGGCGCCGAGCGCAGCGTCGAGGGAGGCGCGCCAGTCGTCGTCGGTCTCGCCCGGGGTGCCGTAGATCAGATCGAGGTTGACGTGCTCGAAACCGGCCGCGCGGGCCTCGGCGACACAGGCCTCGGGGCGGCCCGGGGTGTGCGTACGGTCGAGGATCTTCAGGACGTGCTGCCGGGCGCTCTGCATACCGAAGGAGACCCGGTTGAAGCCGCCCGCGCGCAGCTCGTCGAGGTAGCGGGGGTCGACGGACTCCGGGTTGGCCTCGGTGGTGATCTCGGCACCGGGCGCGAGACCGAACTCCTCGCGGATGGCCGCGAGCATCCGGCCGAGATCGGCGGCGGGCAGCAGGGTCGGGGTGCCGCCGCCGACGAAGACCGTCTCCACCGGGCGCGGGTCGTCGCCCAGCACCTTGCGGGCCAGCCGGATCTCGTCGACGACGGTGTCCGCGTAGTTGTCGCGGGAGGCCAGGGCGCCCCCGGAGCCGCGCAGCTCGCTCGCGGTGTACGTGTTGAAGTCGCAGTAGCCGCAGCGGGTCGCGCAGTACGGCACATGCAGATAGAAGCCGAGGGGCCGGCCGGCGGCACCCGCCGGGGTATGACCGGGCAGCGCCCCGTCCTCGGGCATCGGCTCACCATCAGGCAGTGCGGAAGGCATGGGAACCATTGTCCGTCATGGCGGGGCGGTGCCGGTCCGGCGCCGGTGTGCCCTAGGGCACCCCGTGCCCCGCCGCCTGGAGGACCAGCAGGGCGAGGTCGTCGTCGGGCGGGATCGGGCCGAAGGCGTGGACGGTGTTGCGGATGTGGTCGGCGAGGGCGGTGGCGCCCAGGCCGACGCCCGAGGCCAGGGCGGTGGCCAGACCGTCCTCGTCGTCGAAGAGCCGCCGCCCCGAGCGCCGCTCGGTCACCCCGTCGGTGACGCACAGAAGCGTTTCCCCCGGGCAGAGGTCGAACGATTCGCTGACGTACGCCGCGTCCTCGACCACCCCCAGCAGCATCTGCGGCGCCGCGACGACCCGGACCGTGCCGTCCGCGCCCAGCACCAGCGGCAGCGGATGGCCGGCGCTGGCGAGGGTGCAGCGTGCGCCCCCGGAGCCGCCGGGGTACGGGACGATCTCGCCGTAGAGCAGGGACAGGAAACGGGCCTGTTCGCCCTCCTCGCGGATCTCGACCGGCGCCTCCGCCCCGGCGCCGGCCGCCGCCACCGCCGCCGCGACCGCCGCCACCGAGTCCGCAGCCTCCCGCGCCATGGTCTTGTTGAGCCGGTCGAGCACCGCGGCCACCCCGAAGCCGTCGCGGGCCAGCAGCCGCAGCACCGGACGGGCCAGCCCGGTCACCGCGGCCGCCTCGGGGCCGCTGCCGCAGACATCGCCGAGGGCGAAGCACCAGCGGCCGTCCCCGGCGTCGAAGAGGTCCCAGAAGTCGCCGCCCGCCCAGGCACCCTCCCGCGGTTCGTAGACCACCGCCGACTCCACGCCGGGCACCTGCGCCCGCCCCCGCGGCAGCAGACGGCGCTGGAGGACCTGGCTGATGCGCTCCTGGCGGCTGTAGGCGCGGGCGGTGGCCACCGCGCGGGCGACCCGGCGGCCCAGGTCCTCGATCAGACCGACCACCTCGTCGGGGAAGCGCGGCAGGCCGCCCCGGCCGAGCAGGAGGGTGCCGAAGCGGCGGCCGCCGGCGACCAGGGGGCAGGCCAGTGCGGCGCCGCCCGGCCCGTAGCCGCTCGGTTCGTACGGCCAGGGCCAGGGGACCGCGCCGGGCGCCCCGTTGGGCGAGCCGCTGCCCGGGAGCTCCGGGGGCTGCTTCTCCAGCGCCGTGCGCAGCGCGTCGATCCGGCTCTCGCAGGTGTGCCAGACGCGGGCGAGCCGCTGTTCCTCGCCGTCCGCCGCGATGCCCCGGCCGGGCGCGCCGGCGTCGCCGTCGTAGAGCCACACCGCGCACCATTCGGCGAGCCGCGGCACGATCAACTGGGCGGCGAGCGCGGCCACCTGATCGGCGTCGAGCTGGCCGGAGAGCAGGTCGGAGGCTTCGGCGAGGAAGGAGAGGGCGCCGTTGGCGGCCCGGTCGGCCTCGTGTTCCGGCCGGGCGGACCGGCGCGGCGCCGGGGCGAGGAGTTCGGCGGCCCGCAGTCCGCGCTGGAGCAGCTGGTCGTCGAAGGCGAGCTCCGGCTCGGGCCCGGCGCCGTCCCGGGCTCCCACGGGCAGCCGGAACCAGACGGTCTTCATGGCCCGGCGGTAGGTGACGCCCCAGGACTCGGCGACCGCGCTGATCAGCTGGAGCCCGTGGCCGCCGTTCTCGGATGCGGCGCTGTCCTCGTGGGCGCGGACCGGCTGGGTGGGGTGATGGTCGGACACCTCGACGAGCAGGCCGGGGCCGGGTACGGCGTCGAGGCCGGCGCCGGGGACGGCGGGGGCGTCCCCGTACGGCGCCGGGCAGGGCTCGCCGCTCCGGCTTCCGTAGGCCTCCGCGCCCGGTTCCCGTTCCGGCTCCAGCCGGCAGCGCAGCTCGACGGTGGTGCCCGCATGCACCACCGCGTTCGTCACCAACTCGCTGACCAGCAGCACCGCTTCGTCCGCGAGCCGGCCGGCCAGCCGCTCCGCGCCGGGCAGCCGCTGGTCCGCCCAGTCGGCGAACGCGCCGCGGACGAACCGGCGGGCGGCGGCAGCGGCCTGCGGATCACCGGGCAGGCTGGCCCACCGGGAACGGGCCGCGGCCCCGTCGGCAGGCCCGGCCGAGGGTCCGCCACGGGCCCCTACCGCCCTCGTCCCGCGCGTCGCCGTGACGTCGTCGTCCCGTGGAGACGAAGTTGTCGTCCGCATTGAGCAACTCCCGAGCAGCTCCGCTACAGCGCCGGATGCGCCAACGACAGAGTGACAGAACGAGCGCAGACATAAGCACTGAGTCACAGAAGTCGGTGGTCACAGCGGCCAATTCGGCTGACGCGCCGCGGGAGTTGGCCGGCGCGTACGCAGGGGCGCCCGGGGAACCTGTACGGACAACTTCAGCGGCGGCCGTGGTTCCCGCCGGCCGCCGACTTCACCCGTACGGGCGCGGCGCCACGGGGCGCGCCGACCCGGCCCGCCCCTGCCTCGCCGCGCCCCCGCGACTACGCCTCGCGCGACCCCGCATACATCTCGTCGAGCAGGTCCTTGAACGCCCGCTCCACCACCGGCCGCTTGATCTTGAGGCTGGGGGTCACCTCGCCGTGCTCGATGTCCAGGTCACGCGGCAGCAGCCGGAACTTGCGGATCTGCTGCCAGCGCTGAAGCCCCTCGTTGACCCGCTCGACATAGCCGTCGATCAGCTCACGGACCTGGTCGGTGGCGACGAGATCGGCGTACTCCTTGCCGGCCAGACCGTGCTCCTTGCCCCAGGCCAGGATCGTGGGCTCGTCGAGGGCGATCAGCGCGGTGCAGAAGTTCCGGTTGGCGCCGTGCACCAGCACATTGGAGACGAACGGGCAGACCGCCTTGAACTGGCCCTCGACCTCCGCCGGCGCGATGTACTTCCCGCCCGAGGTCTTGATCAGGTCCTTCTTGCGGTCGGTGATCCGCAGATAGCCGTCCGGGGAGAGCTCACCGATGTCACCGGTGTGGAACCAGCCGTCCTCCTCCAGGACCTCGGCGGTCTTGTCCGGCAGGCCGTGGTAGCCCTGCATGATGCCGGGGCCGCGCAGCAGGATCTCGCCGTCCTCGGCGATCCGCACCTCGGTGCCGGGCAGCGGCTTGCCGACCGTTCCGGTGCGGTAGGCCTCGCCGGGGTTGACGAAGCTGGCGGCGCTGGACTCCGTCAGGCCGTAGCCCTCCAGGATGTGGATGCCGGCGCCGGAGAAGAAGTAGCCGATCTCCGGCGAGAGCGCGGCCGAGCCGGAGACCGCGGCGCGCAGCCGGCCGCCGAAGGCCTCCCGCAGCTTGCTGTAGACGAGCGCATCGGCGATCTTGTGCTTGGCACCCAGCGCGAACGGCACGGAGGCGTTGCCGGTGCGGCGGAAGTTGTCCTGCGAGACCTTGGCGTACTCGCGGGCCACCTCGGCGGCCCACTGGAAGATCTTGTACTTGGCGCCGCCGCCCGCGCGGGCCTTGGCCACGACCCCGTTGTAGACCTTCTCGAAGATCCGCGGTACGGCCGCCATGTACGTGGGCCGGACGACCGGCAGATTCTCGATGATCTTGTCGACCCGGCCGTCGACGGCGATCACCTGGCCGGTAGCGATCTGCCCGGCGGTGAGCACCTTGCCGAAGACGTGCGCCAGCGGCAGCCAGAGGTACTGCACATCGTCCTCATGGACCAGCCCGGTCGCCTGGATCGCGCGGGCCATGTACGACCAGCAGTCGTGCGGCAGCCGGACGCCCTTGGGGCGGCCGGTGGTCCCGGAGGTGTAGATGAGCGTCGCCAGCTGGTCGGCGCGCAGCGCGGCGACCCGCTCCTTGACGCACTCCGGGTGGTCCTCCAGATAGGCGGTGCCGCGCTTCTCCAGCTCGGCCAGGGTGAGCACCCAGCCCTCCGGGTCGCCCTCGACGGGCTCCGCGCCCGCCTCGTCGATGACGACGACATGCGCCAGCTCGGGCAGCTCCGCGCGCCGCTCACGCGCCTTGGCGAGCTGTCCGGCGTCCTCCGCGATCAGTACCCGGCTGCCGGAGTCGGCCAGGATGTAGGCGGTCTCCTCGGTGTTGGTGCTGGGGTAGACCGTGGTGGTGGCGGCGCCGGAGCAGAGCACACCGAGGTCGGCGAGGATCCACTCGACGCGGGTGTTGGCGGCCAGCGCCACCCGCTCCTCGGGCAGTATGCCGAGCGCGATGAGCCCGGCGGCCACGGCGTAGACCCGTTCCGCGGCCTGGGCCCAGCTGAGCACCTTCCAGTCGTCCGCCCCTTGGCCGGCGGGGGCGCCTTGCTGCCCGTGCGAGGCCGAGGCCTTGGACGCAGGGACCGGATAGCGATAGGCCTCGATATCGGGCGTGGCCGCGACCCGCTCCAGGAAGAGGTGTGCCACCGAAGGCGGCCGGTTTTCGATCAGCGTGTGGGTGTCCGTCACGGCGTCCTCCGGGGCCCGCTTCGTTGCTGGTGACTCGCGAGTAACCTTTGAGCAGTGATCAGACTAGAGCGCGCGGCGCCGACGCGTAAGGGGCTACGACCCACTGGTTCACGATGTGACCAGTGCGATAGGTGTACGTAGCACCCGCAACGCCCGATAGTGCGCCTCGCCCGTCACCCGCACCGGGCCGTTTCCAGGTGGGGCGGATCACACCACCCGCCACCACCCGGGCGCCGCGCCCCGCATTCGCGCCGGCGAACAGGGAAAAGCCGACAGGGCGCCGGCCCCCTCCACGGGGACCGGCGCCCTGTTTCACTGCTTTACAACCGCTCCATCCGGCGACCACCACTCCACTTCGTCGCCTCACGACGTCGCCGCCTCACGGCTTCGTCATCTCGCGGCTTCGTCATCTCGTGGGCCGTACGTGCGGCTGACGCGGGCGGCGCGCTACTTCTTCGACTTCGCGTCGCCGTCGGAGTCCGAGGACAGCACCGCGATGAAGGCCTCCTGCGGGACCTCCACGCTGCCGACCATCTTCATCCGCTTCTTGCCTTCCTTCTGCTTCTCCAGCAGCTTCCGCTTACGGGAGATGTCACCGCCGTAGCACTTGGCGAGGACGTCCTTGCGGATGGCGCGGACCGTCTCACGGGCGATGACCCGGGCGCCGATGGCGGCCTGGATCGGCACCTCGAAGCTCTGCCGCGGAATCAGCTCCCGCAGCTTGGCGACCAGCCGGACACCGTAGGCGTACGCCTTGTCCTTGTGGCAGATCGCGGAGAACGCGTCGACCTTGTCGCCGTGCAGCAGGATGTCGACCTTCACCAGGTCGGCGGCCTGCTCACCGGTGGGCTCGTAGTCCAGCGAGGCGTAGCCACGGGTCTTGGACTTGAGCTGGTCGAAGAAGTCGAAGACGACCTCGGCGAGCGGGAGGGTGTAGCGGATCTCGACGCGGTCCTCGGAGAGGTAGTCCATGCCGAGGAGGTTGCCGCGGCGGTTCTGGCACAGCTCCATGATCGCGCCGATGAACTCGCTGGGCGCCAGGATCGTGGCCCGTACGACCGGCTCGTGCACCTTGTCGATCTTGCCCGTCGGGAACTCGCTCGGGTTGGTGACCTCGTGCTCGGTCCCGTCCTCCATGTCGACGCGGTAGACCACGTTCGGCGCGGTCGCGATCAGTTCGAGGCCGAACTCGCGCTCCAGGCGCTCGCGGATGACCTCCAGGTGCAACAGGCCCAGGAAGCCGACGCGGAAGCCGAAGCCCAGGGCCGCGGAGGTCTCCGGTTCGTAGACCAGCGCGGCGTCGTTGAGCTGAAGCTTGTCCAGCGCGTCGCGGAGCTCCGGGTAGTCCGAGCCGTCCAGGGGATACAGGCCCGAGAACACCATCGGCTTGGGGTCCTTGTAGCCGCCGAGCGCCTCCTCGGCACCCTTGTTGAGCTGGGTGATCGTGTCACCCACCTTGGACTGCCGGACATCCTTCACACCGGTGATCAGGTAGCCCACCTCACCGACGGACAGGCCGTCGGACGCCTTCATCTCCGGAGAGTTCGTGCCGATCTCCAGGAGCTCGTGCGCGGCGCCGGTCGACATCATCCTGATGCGCTCGCGCTTGCGGAGCGTGCCGTCGACGACCTTCACGTAGGTCACGACACCGCGGTAGGCGTCGTAGACCGAGTCGAAGATCATCGCGCGGGCGGGGGCGTCCTTGACGCCGACCGGGGCCGGCACCTCGCGGACGACCTTGTCCAGCAGCTCGGGCACGCCGACACCGGTCTTGGCGGAGACCCGCAGGACGTCCTCCGGCTCGCAGCCGACCAGATTGGCCAGCTCTGCGGCGAACTTCTCGGGCTGGGCGGCCGGCAGATCGATCTTGTTGAGGACGGGGATGATCGTGAGCTCGTGCTCCATCGCCAGGTAGAGGTTGGCGAGGGTCTGGGCCTCGATCCCCTGAGCGGCGTCGACGAGGAGGATGCAGCCCTCGCACGCGGCGAGCGAGCGGGAGACCTCGTAGGTGAAGTCGACGTGGCCCGGGGTGTCGATCATGTTGAGGATGTGGGTCGTGCCACTCCCCTCTTCACCCTCGGTGGGGTCCCAGGGCAGACGGACCGCCTGGGACTTGATCGTGATGCCGCGCTCGCGCTCGATGTCCATGCGGTCGAGGTACTGCGCGCGCATCTGCCGCGAGTCGACGACACCGGTGAGCTGGAGCATCCGGTCGGCGAGCGTCGACTTGCCGTGGTCGATGTGCGCGATGATGCAGAAGTTACGGAGGAGGGCCGGATCGGTACGGCTCGGCTCCGGCACGTTCGTAGGGGTCGCGGGCACGCAGGGTCCATTCAGTGAACGCGGGTAGGCGGGACTCGGGTATGTGACGTCTCCCCCATCGTCCCATGAGCGAGGGGCTCGGTCCGGTTTGGGCGGGGCGAGGTGGGGTCCGGGGGCTTCGGACGGGGTGCGGGCGGGGTGCGGGCGGGGTGTTTCGGGGCGGGGGCGCGTGGGCGGTTCCGGCGGGCGGACGGCTCGGGGAGTGTGGCGGGGCTGGCGTGGGGAGCGCGGGGACTCGGCGGGGACGGGTCGGGGGGTCGGTGGGCATGTCGGCGGCCGTGGGTGGGGCGCCCGGGGCCGGGGCGGGCTGCCGGGCGGTGGGGAGGTCGTACGACCGTGGGGGCATGGCTCGGGCCCGGGGCGGGCTGCCGGGCGGTGGGTCCGGTCCGGTTTGGGGGGCCGTAGACCCTGCTGGTAGCCTGGTCCACTGCGCTTCGTGCCCTCTCACGTACGAGGCGCCACTCGAAACTCCAACGAACCTGAAAAGGCTCTTTCGTGGCGAACATCAAGTCCCAGATGAAGCGGATCAAGACCAACGAGAAGGCTCGTCAGCGCAACAAGGCTGTCAAGTCCACTCTCAAGACCGCGATCCGTCGCACCCGCGAGGCCGTGGAGGCCGGTGACCTTCAGAAGGCCACCACCGCCCAGGCCGCCGCTGCCAAGACGCTCGACAAGGCCGTCAGCAAGGGTGTCATCCACAAGAACGCCGCCGCCAACAAGAAGTCGGCGCTGGCGAAGAAGGTCGCGTCCCTCAAGGGCTGACCTTCCTTCCGGAGAAGATCGTCGGCCGGTTCAGGCCTGATCTTCGTCCATCGCAACACCTGTAGCACTCCTGTCGGCAGGGACTCAGCGGCCCCTCTCTCCGCTCCTTGACCGATGCACCACCGCGCCGCACACGGCCTGCGTTCGCCACGCGGGTGCGGCGCAACCGGCTCACTCGGCGTACACCGCCGACCAAGCCGCAACAGCTTGATACGAAGACCCCGCCTCGCCCCTTCCCCAGGGGCAAGGCGGGGTCTTTTGTTTGGTTTTTCGGCGTTACGGCCTTTTACCGCCGGGGCTTTTGTTGGGTTCTTCGCCGGGGGCGGCATTGTTGCGTGGGGCTTTTGTCGCGGGGTGTTGCGAGGGCTTTTGCATGGGGCCTTTGTTGTGAGCCCTGTGGGGGCATCTGGCGGTTGGATGTTGGTGGAGAGATGTTGGTGGGGATTGTTGGCAGGGAGGTTGGCGGGGTCTTGTTGCGGAGCTCTGTTGTAGGGACCCCGCTGTCGGGCCGTTGTTAGTTGCAGGGACCCGGCTGTCGGGCCGTTGTTAGTTGCAGGGACCCGGCTGTCGGGCCGTTGTTTTGGGGCACGTGATATCGGGGGCTCGTAATGGGGCGTGACGGACTCGGTTTGCGTACGGGTGGGGCGGTGCGGGCGCGGCTTGGGAAGCCAGGCCGTGGGGGAAATTCCGGGCCGCAGATCCGGGTTCGCTTTCGGCGGGTTCCGCTACGCTGCCGCCATGTCTATTTCGGGGGATCAGAACAATCCGTACGGCCCGCCGCAGCCCAATCCGTACGGCCAGGTGCCCGCAGCCCAGAATCCGGTGCCCGCACAGCAGAATCCGTACGCACAACAGGCCATGCCACAGGGGCCGGGCGCCGGATACGGCTATCCGACACCCGGCGTACCCGCTCCGCCCGTAGGGGCACCCGTCGGCGCACCCGGAGCGTCCCCCGGTGGCGCGGGCCGTGGAATGTCCGGCTGGCTCTGGGCGATCGGCGGGGCGGTCGCCGCGTCCGCGATCTGGGGGTCCGTGCTGTTCGCCACCGAGGGCTTCTCCTCCGAGCCCACGCCCGATCTCGCGGGCTACGCCTACACCGGTGATCTGTGTGCGGACACCTCGCTGACCCCCTTCCAGGACGCCCACTTCAAGACCAAGGCGAACACCGGAACGGCCTCGAAGGACGCCAACCCGCAGCACAGCGGCACCCAGCTCGAAACCCTGGACACGATGACGTGCAACGTCTCGTTCGAGCAGGAGAACGCAGGCAGCTCCGCCTACTCCTCGACCTGGCTCTACAACACCGCCACGCTGCACCGGGGGTCCGACCCGGCGCCGGAGTTCGCCGACGGCTACCGCTCGTACGAGAAGCAGGACGCCTCGGTCGGCTACCGGGTCGAGGCCGTGGCGGGACTCGGCGACGAGGCCTACCTGGTGACCCGGAAGGACGAGGGCGGCACGAGCAACAGCTCATATGTGATCCTCGGCGTCCGGGACGGCTGGATGACGTACCAGTCGACGTGGTCGAGCTATGCGTCGAGCAGCAGCAGCGGTAGCGACAGCGGCAAGCAGCCGACGGCCACCGAAGTGGCCACGATGCTGAAGACCAGCGCGACGGAGACGCTCAAGCGACTCCAGAACTCGCGGTCTCGGTGAGGCCGAAACCGCAAGGGGCAAGGGAACGGCCTCAGGGGGCAATGGAACGGGCCTCAGGGCAGTGGACCGCAGGCCAGCGGGCCGCGGGGCAGCAGACGGCAGGGACAGCGCACCGCAGGAGCAGCGGGCCCCAGGAGCAGCGCACCGCCTGACGGTTGATCGCGTTGCGGCCCTGCGATGAGGACGGAGCGCCATACGGCCGGGGGCGGTGAGGACGAAGCGCCGTACAACAGGGCGCGGTGAGGACGAAGCGCCGCACGGCCAGGGCGGTGAGGACGAAGCGCCGCACGGCCAGGGGCAGTGAGGACGAAGCGCCGCACGGCCAGGATGCGGCGAGGGCAGATCTGACGGCCGGCCCGCCCGCTGCCGGCCAGCCCAGCTCACTGCCTCCCGACGAGCCCGCGGCTGCTACTTCACCGCGACCGGGCCGCCCGGGCGATCGCCACGACGGCCTTCTCCAGGGCGTACTCCGGATCGTCCCCGCCGCCCTTCACCCCGGCGTCGGCCGCCGCCACCGCGCGCAGTGCCGTGGCCACGCCGTCCGCCGACCAGCCGCGTATCTGCTGCCGTACGCGGTCGATCTTCCAGGGCGGCATGCCGAGTTCGCGGGCGAGGTCGCCGGGGCGGGCGCCGCGCGGGGCGGAGGCCAGCTTGCCGATGGCGCGGACGCCCTGGGCGAGCGCGCTGGTGATCATGACGGGGGCGACTCCGGTGGCGATCGCCCAGCGCAGTGCCTCCAGCGCCTCGGCGGCACGGCCCTCGACCGCACGGTCCGCGACGGTGAAGCTCGATGCCTCGGCCCGCCCCGTGTAATAGCGCGCGACGATGGCCTCATCGATCGTGCCCTCGACATCGGCGGTCAGCTGCGAACAGGCCGAGGCCAGCTCACGCAGATCGCTGCCGATCGCATCGACCAGCGACTGGCAGGCCTCCGGCGTCGCCGAACGCCCGACCGCCCGGAACTCGCCCCGCACAAAGGCCAGCCGGTCGGCCGGCTTGGTCATCTTGGGGCAGGCCACTTCCCGCGCCCCGGCCTTGCGGGCAGCGTCCAGCAGGCCCTTCCCCTTGGCAGCGCCGGCATGCAGCAGCACCAGCGTGATCTCCTCGGCGGGCGAGCCGAGGTATGCCTTGACGTCCTTGATGGTGTCCGCGGACAGATCCTGGGCGGCGCGCACGACAACGACCTTGCGCTCGGCGAAGAGCGAGGGGCTGGTCAGCTCGGCCAAGGTGCCGGGCTGGAGCTGGTCGGGGGTGAGGTCGCGCACATCGGTGTCCGCATCCGCCGCCCGGGCAGCCGCCACCACCTGCTGCACGGCGCGATCCAGCAGCAGGTCTTCCTGGCCCACCGCGATCGTGACGGGGGCGAGCGGGTCGTCTTGAGCTGTCTTCCTGGCCATCGCGTCCAGCATCCCACGCCCCACTGACAACCCGCCCCGGGCCGGGTTGACGACCTTTCCCCGACCGCTTCGGCCACCCGTCCCGGACCGCTTTGACGAACCGTTCCGGACCACTTTGACGAACCGTCCCGGGCCGCTTTCAGGCCCCTGCCGGGCAGGGGCACCGTCCCCCTGTCGGACAATGGCCGGGTGAATGATGCTGCCCCACACCCACCACACGTACGGCATGTACTGGTCCTTCCCGACCGCGACGCAGCGGAGGAGGTGGCCGAGGCGCTGACCGAACGCTTCGGTGTCGCCGAGGAGCCCCAGCTCGTACGGGACGCCCTGGCCGGCGAGGACGACGCCGAGGACGCGCAGTGGCTGGTCGTGGTCGAAGACCCGGCCGCCGCCCACGACCCGGCACGGCTGCACGACCTCGCGGCGGAGTACGAGGGCTGGCGCGAGGCCGAGTAACGACGGCCGCGTGGCGACGGGCCGCGTGGTGGTGAGCCGCGTGGCGGGGGGACGCCTGGTAGGGGGCCGCGTGGCGGGGGGGGGACGCCTGGTGGGGGACGCCTGGTGGGGGCCGCGTGGCGGGGGGACGCCTGGTGGGGGGCGCATACTGACGAGCCGAATGGCGACGGGTCGAGTGACTCTGGGCCGCAGGAATGCGGGCCGCGGGAATGCGGGCCGCATCACAGCAAGCCACGGGCCACGGGCCACGGGCCTAAGCGCCGCTCCCGGACGTCCGTACCCCGCCGACCACGGGCTCCTGTCCCAGAACAATGCCGAACTGCTCCCGGTAGACGGCGAGGACCTCGTCCTCGCCCACCTGGCGCTCATCCCGTGCACCGTCCGCCCCGGTGGTCACGAGCGTACGGCCGGAGAGCGTGATCCGGCCGGTCTCCGTCAGCCGGGAGCACACCAGGGACCGGGTGAAGTGCGACTTGGGCGAGGTCCGGTGCCACCAGCAACCGGCCTCGAAGTCCGGGTAGGCACGCGGACGTTGCTCGAGGCGGTACTGCGGCTCACCGTCCCTCAGCACATCGAGATCGCCCTCACCTGTCTCCTCGATCCGGAACACACCGCCGGGATCGGGCTGGTCGGCCCGGCTGTCCCAGCGCAGCGGAAAGTGGCTGTGCCTGCCGAAGCCGACGTCCGCGAGCCATGGCCCGCTAGGCGTCCGGACGCGCAGTACAAGGTGGTCGTACGGGATCCCGGTCCCGTCGGGGCCGAACACGCGGGCGGAGAGCAGGTCGACCTCGTAACCGAGCGCGCCCAGGAGCATGGCGAAAGCACCGTTGAGCTCGTAACAGAAGCCGCCCCGCCGGGCGCCGACGATCTTGTCCAGCAGTGGCTGCTCCGCGAGCACGATCTCTTCGCCGAGGTGGATGGAGAGGTTCTCGAAGGGGACGCTACGCAGATGGCTGAGGTGCAGCGCATGCAGCGCGTCGGCATCGGGGGCCCCGGGGCGGGCGACGCCGATCCGGGCGAGGTAGGCCTCAGCGGCAGCGATGTCCATCAGGTGTGCGTCCTCTCCGTAGCGAACCAGCGGCGGGTTCGTTCGACCGCCGAGGCGGGCGTAGCGGCAATGACGTCGGCGATGGTCTGTGCGGCCAGCTCACGCCGCCAGGCCAGCTCGGCCTTGCGCATCGCCGTGGAGATTCCGCAGGGCCGGCCGGACTCCCTGCCGGAGGCCTCGGCACCGGCCCCCCGCTGACGGATCTCGGTACAGCGAAAGGCGTCTTCGGTGCCCTCGATCGCGGCGACGACATCCATGAGGGTGATCCGCTCCGGCGGCCGCGCCAACTGGAAGCCGCCCCGCGCGCCTGGCGTGGAGCTCAGGATCCCGGCCCGAACCAGCGCCTGCAGCCGCTTGTTCAGGTATGCCGCAGGCAACTCGAACGAAGCCGCCAGCCGAGCGGTGGACACGGGCCCTTCCCCTTCGAGCCAGGCCAGCGTCACACAGCAGTGCAGGCCCCACTCGACGCCTTCACTCATCCTCATAATCTGGAGTCTACAGATCCTGGTTCAGCACCTTGACGCGATGCGCCCTTCCGCAATCCGCCCCCTCCGCTATCCGCCCTTCCGGCGTCACCTGCTTGATCCATCGGGTCCTCTGCACCGCGCCGCCAGCCTCCTCCCCCCTGCGGCGCTGCTTTTGGCACGGGCAACGGGTACGTGAGCGACGGCTGCCGACTGTCCGCGCCTGGGGTCGACGGCCGCCGGACTTACCGCCGCCGCCTGTACCGCCGCCGGCTCGACGACCGCCGTCCGGACGAGTCCGGGTTCTCCGGGCGCCGGCCAGGCGGGCCTTGATTCGGTGGCCGCTGACCGTCGCCGACAGCCTGGCCGTCGTGCCCAGGATCGCGATGGCTCCGTCGGTGTCCGTCCGCAGCACCCGGGCGCCCTGGGCACGCAGCGCCGCGATGGTGCGGGGTGCCGGATGGCCGTACGGGTTGTCGATGCCGCAGGAGATCAGGGCCAGGCGCGGCGCAAGCCGATGCAGCAACGGCGGGTCCTGGCTGGCGGAGCCGTGGTGTGCCACCTTCAGGACGTCGACGCCGCCCAGCTCGGGATGGGCCGCCAACAGTGCCCGCTGGGCGGGTGGTTCGAGGTCACCCAGCAGCAGGAGAGTCAGCCCGCCCGTACGGACCAGCAGGGTGACACTGGCGTCGTTGGGGCCGTCTACGGCGTCGAGGCCGGCCGGTTGGCTGTTGGGGGCGATGGCGCTGCCGGGGCCGGGGAGCTCGGGCGGGGCGGGTGGCCAGAGGACCTCCCAGCTGAGGGGGCCCAGCTGACGCCGCTCCCCCGGTTCGGCGCGGATGACCGGAACCCGGGCCGCGGCAGCCGTGGTGCGCACGAACTGCGCCTGCCCCGGCGGGTCCTGCAGCGTCGTGGTCTCGATCGCACCGACCGAGCGGCCGCGGAGCACTCCAGGGAGCCCGTCCACATGGTCGGCGTGGAAGTGTGTCAGGACGAGGAGGGGGACGCGGCGGATCCCCAGGTCGTCGAGGCAGCGGTCGATGGCGTGGGGCTCCGGCCCGGTGTCCACCACCAGCGCCGTACCGTCCCCGGCCGCCAGCACCAAGCCGTCGCCCTGCCCCACGTCGCAGACCACGGCTCGCCACCCCGGCGGTGGCCAGCCGGTGAGGACACGGGTGATCGGAGCGGGGCGGCACACCGCCAGAATCAGCGCCAGTGCACAGAGCGCGCACAGCCAGGGGCGGCGCAGCACCCTGCGGGCGACCAGCACCAGGACCACGGTGGCAGCCGCCAGCACCAGTCCACCGGTCCAGCCGCCCGGCCAGTCGAACTCCGCCCCCGGCAGTGCCGCACCTGTACGGGCGACGCCGGCGATCCACTCGGCAGGCCAGCCCGCGCACCACGTCAGCGCCTGGGCGACCGGCAGGGCGACCGGGGCGGTGGCGAGGGCCGCGAAGCCCAGCACCGTTGCGGGAGCGACGGCCAGTTCGGCCAGCAGATTGCAGGGCACGGCGACCAGGCCCACCCGGGCCGCCAATACGGCGATGACCGGTGCACAGACCGCCTGGGCAGCGGCCGCGGCGGCGATCACCTCGGCGATCCGGGGCGGCACCCGACGGCGCTGGAGCGCGGCACTCCAGCGCGGCGCGAGCAGTAACAGTGCGCCGGTGGCCAGCACGGACAGCAGAAAGCCATAGCTACGGGCCAGCCAAGGGTCGTACAGCACCAGGAGCAGCACCGCGGCGGCGAGGGCCGGGAGCAGCGAGCGGCGGCGGCCGGTGCCGATCGCCAGCAGTGTGATCAGGCCGCAGGCGGCGGCCCGCAGCACGCTGGGGTCCGGACGGCACACCACCACGAAGGCGAGGGCAAGCGCGCCGCCGATGACGGCCGTGCCGCGCAGCGACAGTCCCAGACGCGGTGCCAGCCCACGGCGCTCGGCGCGCGTCGCGAGGTGCGGCGGCCCGATCAGCAGGGCGAGCACAATCGTCAGATTGCTGCCGGAGACGGCCAGCAGATGCGTCAGGTCAGTGGCACGAAAGGCATCGTCGAGATCCGGCGGCACGCGCGAGGTGTCCCCCACCACGAGCCCCGGCAACAGCGCACGGGCATCGGGACGCAGCCCGTCGGTGGCCTCCCGCAGCCCGGCACGCAGATGGCCCGCCAGCCGCTGAAGGGCAGACGGCGCACCGGCCTTGACCGGCGGCGCATCGGCGGTGACCCGCAGCACGGCGGCAACCTCGTCGGTCGGGGACAGCGGCGGTGCGGCGCGCGCCACCACCCGGATACGCGTCGACGGCAGCAGCCCGCGCCATGCCGACGCGAGGCTCCCGCGAGCTTCGGGGCCGCGCTCTTCGCCGCCTCCCCCGCGTGGCCGTACGACTACCAGCGTCGGCGTGCGTACGGCCGTGACCGCGCCGTCCGGCGCCGTGACGCGGACGGCCTCGGCAGTGAACACCAGTACCGGGGGCGTCCGTTGGGAGCCTCGCACCTTGGGGCGGGTCAGATGGGGATCGCCGGTCACCTCCAGCTCCGCCGTGACCCCCGTGTAGCCCTCCGCCAAGGCCGGCAGCGGCCCGCGCCGCACATCCGACGCATGCAGCGCCGCCGACGCAGCCCCCGCCGCGGCACACAGCAGCACCGCGGCCAGGGCCACGAACGCCCCTGCGGACCAGCGGCGGGGAGGGCGGGGAGGGCGGGGACGAGGTGGCCCCGCCCGTCGCAGGGCGGTATCGGCCCGAGGCCCGACGACGGGCCCCTCCCCCTCCGCCCCCTCCGCCTCCGCCCCCTCCGCCTCCGCCTCCGCCTCCGCCTCCGCCTCCGCCTCCTGGGCACGCTCCGCCCTGCGTCGCACGACGGCCACCCGCAACGCGAACACTGCGAGCCCTACGGCCCCGCAACAGGCCACCGTCACACCCCCGCCGGGAGCACCCAGGCTGATCACCGCGCCCGTCCAGGCCGCCAGTGCGGGCGCGACCAGCCGCAGATCGGCCGGGCCCTCCTGATGCGGGTCCGAGGCGCCGCGCGGGGACGTCGCCGCGGCATGCACGGTGGCGCGGGCACCGGTCATGGCTGCACCAGGGGACGTAGATCGGCGAAGCGGCGGTCACCGATGCCGGTCACCTGGCGGAGCTGGTCCACCGAGGTGAACCCGCCGTGCTGGGTTCGGAATTCGACGATGTGCCGGGCCAGGACAGGCCCCACTCCGGGCAGGGAGTCGAGCTGCTGCTCAGTCGCCGTGCTGAGGCTGACCGGCCCGGCCGGGCCTGCCTGACCGCCTCCGGCACTGGGCAGCCCGCTCCCCGGCCCGCCGCCCCCCGCGCCGACGGGACCGGCGCCGCCTCCGGCCGCACCGGCCGCGCCCACCACGATCTGTTCGCCGTCGGTCAGCAAGCGCGCCCTGTTCAGCCCGCGGGTGCTCGCTCCGCGCAGCACCCCGCCCGCGGCCTGTAGTGCGTCGATCACCCTCGACCCCGGGGGCATCCGGTGAATTCCGGGGTGCCGGACCTTGCCCGTGACATCGACGACCAGCTGGCGTCCCGCACCGCCCGGCGGACCATGCGCCATCGCAGCGGCGGACGAGGACGAGGACGGCGGCGACGGTGAGCGTGGCCCGGGGCCGCCTGCCACTGCGGACCGTTCGGCCGCCGGGGCCCGTACCGGCTCGGGGCGACCGGTCCAGAAGTGCTGCACGGCGAATCCCACAGCCACCACGAGCACCAGGAGCAGGGCGACGAGCGTCTTCGGGTCGGTGCCGCAGCGTAACTGCACCCAGAGCGGGAGACGTTCGCGCACCGCAAGCCATGCCCGCTCCCGCCGGCCCGGTCCCGGTCCCGGCGGATCGTGCCCGGGGCCCGGCGGATCGTGCCCGGGACCCGGCGGCCCCGCCCCGGCCACCGCGCACGGATCGCCGAAGATCGCCGCAACCCGGGCCCGCACCCGTTCACGCTCCCCCTCCCGCCGCTCCGACGCACGGGCAGGAGCCAAGGGACCAACGGGAGCGGAGAGCACCGACGCAGCGGGCGAAGCCCAAGAAGCCGAAGAAGCCGCGGTAGCCGAAGAAGCCGACGCAGCCGACCAGTTGGAGGAGAACGACGAAGGCGGCGGGGCGGACAAGGCCGACGCACCTGACGGACCGGAAACCGTCGACCAGGCCGGCGAGGCCACCCACGCGGATCGAGAGGAGTTCATACCGATCGACGCTAAGCACCTCGCGCAGATCTCGCCGAGATGCCACAAATCCGGTGGATAGCGCCCCAGTTGTGGATAACTCCGTCACCCACAGGGCAATCCCACCGCCGCTCTCACCGCGGCGACACCACAGCCCCCAGCAGCCCCGGGCCCGTGTGCGCGCCGATCACCGCGCCGACCTCGCTCACATGGAGCTCGTTGAGCCCCGGTACCCGCTCCCGGAGCCGCTGGGCCAGGGCCTCCGCACGCTCCGCCGCGTCGAGGTGGTGGACCGCGATGTCCACCTGGCCCCCGCCCGCCCGCTCCACGGCGATCTCCTCGAGCCGTGCGATGGCCTTGGACGCCGTACGGACCTTCTCCAGCAGCTCGATCCGCCCGTCGGCCAGTTGAAGGAGCGGTTTGACGGCGAGCGCGGAGCCGAGCAGCGCCTGCGCCGTGCCGATACGGCCGCCCCGGCGCAGATAGTCGAGGGTGTCGACGTAGAAGTAGGCGGAGGTGCCCGCGGCGCGCTTCTCCGCGGCGGCGACCGCCTCGTCGATGTCCCCGCCCGCCTCAGCCGTCTCCGCGGCGGCGAGGGCGCAGAAGCCGAGAGCCATTGCGACCATCCCGGTGTCCACGACGTGTACGGGTACCGGCGCTTCCCTGGCCGCCAGCACCGCCGCGTCGTAGGTGCCGGAGATCTCCGAGGAGAGATGGAGCGAGACGATGCCGCCCGCGCCGGCCGCCGCGACCTTGCGGTACGTGTCCGCGAACACCGTGGGGCTGGGACGGGAGGTCGTCACGGGCCGTCGCTTCTGGAGCGCCTGGGCGACGGATCTCGCGGAGATCTCGGTGCCCTCTTCCAGGGCCCGGTCCCCCAGGACGACGGTCAGCGGAACGGCCGTGATGCGGTGACGCTCGACAGCCGTCCGCGGCAAGTAGGCCGTGGAATCGGTGACGATCGCGACATGGCGGGACATGACTGGGAGGTTATCCGGGGATCCCGACGCCGCACAGTGCGGGCCCCTCCCCAAGATCTTCCAGGTTTCACCAAGGCTCTGCCAAGAGCCCCGGAAGATGCGGCTGTCGCGGCCCTCAGATCCTCGCAGGTTCGCCGATGCCCGCCGCTCCCGGCTTCACCGCCTTCTCCCCCGGGCCCCGCCCCGCCCCCACCCCACCCCTCGCACCCGCCGGTGTCTTGCGGGCTCACAGCCTCACGTCGTCGTTTCCTCCGTCCGCGGTGCCTTCTGCCACGGGTAGGACGGCTGGGTGCGCGGGTCCTGGGCGGTGATCGCCGGCGGGTCCTCGGCGTGCGGGCCCCAGGAGTGGTCGCTGCCGGCCGAAGCCTGGCCCGCCCTCTGGCCCTGCCCCGGGCGGCGCTCCTGTACGGGCTCCCGCAGCGGGTCCGCGGAACCCTCGGCCCGGGTCCAGTGACGCAGCGCCCCGGACTCCACATCGATCTGGTCGCTCAGCGAGGCAAGATCGTCGTCCGCGAACTTGCGGGCGCGGTCGCGCGCGGCCCAGCGCAGCGACTCCGCGGAGTGCGTGATCCGCTCCAGACGCTCGCGGAACTCCGGGAGCCGGGCGGCGATCGTGGCCCGGTCAGGCTCACGTTCGAGCCGCTTGAGTTCATCGTCGAGCTCATGGCCATGGACGCTCAGACGCTCGAAGAGCCCGATCGCCTCGCTGAGGGAGGCATCCTCCGAGGAACCGCTGTGGAGCGCCTCCTGGGTGGCGCGCATGGACGTGCGCAGCGAGAGGCGCAGCTGTGCCAGCTCGCCGACCACACCGGGCTGGGCGAACTGCCGGGCCCGGAGGGTGGTGTCCTCGACGGTTCTGCGGGCCTGGGCGACCGTCCGGTCCACACCGGCCTTGGCCGCCTTCACGGCCTTGACCGTGACGAACACCCCTGCCAGGACGAACAGCACAAAGAGCAGCCCGAAGACGGCAACAGCAGCTTCCATGGGCTCTCCCCAGACGTCTCGGCGGCGCCGGTTCCTCGCCCGCGCCCCTGTACCTCCACGGTAAACGGCCAGGGCCGGTCACGGGTTCCGGACGAACCCCCAACCTGCCCGTAGGGGAAAACACCCATGGCACCCGTGAAGCACCCATCCGCGCGCCCGAGGCCACGCTCCCGAGGCCGCACGTCCGGAAATGCGGCGGCCCGCAAAGCGGCCGCGGCGCTGCAATTCCACCGGCGCGCGGTCACCGGCCACGCGGAGCGCCGCGGTGCCCGAAACCTCGACCCCGGGCGCCCGAACCTCGTCCTCGGGCGCCCGGGACCGTCCCCGGGCGCCCGACGGCGGCCTACGCCGGGACGATGTTCACCAGCTTCGGCGCTCGGACGATGACCTTCCGGATGCCCGCGCCGTTCAGCGCCGCGACCACGGCGGGCTCGGCCAGTGCCGCCGCCTCCAGGTCCGCCTCGGAGATCGACGGGGCGACCTCCAGGCGTGCCTTGACCTTGCCCTTGATCTGCACGACGCAGGTCACGGTCTCGTCGACGACATACGCCGGGTCGGCGGCCGGGAAGTCCGCGTGCACCACGGTGCCGGTGTGGCCCAGCTTGCGCCACAGCTCCTCGGCGATGTGCGGAGCCAGCGGGGCGACCAGCAGTACCAGCTGCTCCGCGACGGTGCGCGGGACCCGGCCGCCCGCCTTGGTCAGGTGGTTGTTCAGCTCGGTGACCTTGGCGATGGCGGTGTTGAACCGCAGGTTCGCCATGTCCTGGGTGACGCCGTCGATCGCCTTGTGCAGGGCCCGCAGGGTGTCCTCGTCCGGCTCGGTGTCGACGACGGTGACCTCGCCGGTCGCCTCGTCGACGACATTGCGCCACAGGCGCTGCAGCAGGCGGTACTGGCCGACGACGGCCCGGGTGTCCCACGGCCGCGACACGTCCAGCGGGCCCATCGCCATCTCGTACAGGCGCAGGGTGTCCGCGCCGTACTCGGCGCAGATCTCGTCGGGGGTGACGGCGTTCTTCAGGGACTTGCCCATCTTGCCCAGGACACGGCTGACCTTCTCGCCCTGGTAGTAGTAGCCGCCGTCGCGCTCCTCGACCTCGGCGGCCGGCACGGCGATGCCGCGGCTGTCCCGGTAGACGAAGGCCTGGATCATGCCCTGGTTGTACAGCTTGTGGAACGGCTCGGAGGACGAGACATGCCCCAGGTCGTGCAGCACCTTGGACCAGAAGCGGGCGTACAGCAGGTGCAGTACGGCGTGCTCCGCGCCGCCCACGTACAGGTCGACGCCGCCGGCCGGCCGGCCGTCGCGCGGCCCCATCCAGTACTGCTCGATCTCCGGGGCGACCAGCGCGTCGGCGTTGCCGGGGTCCAGATAGCGCATCTCGTACCAGCACGAACCCGCCCAGTTGGGCATGGTGTTGGTCTCGCGCCGGTAGCGCTTGATGCCGTTGCCGTCGCCCAGGTCCAGGTCGACATGGACCCAGTCCTCGTTGCGGGACAGCGGGGTCTCCGGCTGGGTGTCGGCGTCGTCCGGGTCGAAGGTGCGCGGGGAGTAGTCCTCGACCTCGGGCAGCTCCAGCGGCAGCATCGACTCGGGCAGCGCGTGCGCCACACCGTCCTCGTCGTAGACGATCGGGAACGGCTCGCCCCAGTAGCGCTGCCGGCTGAACAGCCAGTCGCGCAGCCGGAAGTTGACGGTGCCCTCGCCGATGCCCTGGCCGGCCAGCCAGGCGGTGATCTTCGCCTTGGCCTCTTCGACGCCCAGGCCGTCCAGCGAGATCGTCGCACCGGACGAGTTGACGATCTTGGCGTCGTACGAGGCGAAGGCGTCGTCCCAGGTCGAGGGGTCGGTGCCGCGGTCGTCCGACGGCTCGACGACACAGCGCATCGGCAGCTCGAAGGCGCGGGCGAAGGCGAAGTCGCGGCTGTCGTGGGCGGGGACGGCCATGATCGCGCCGGTGCCGTAGCCCATCAGGACGTAGTCGGCGATGAAGACCGGGACCTGCTCGCCGCTGACCGGGTTGGTCGCGAAGGCGCCGGTGAAGACGCCGGTCTTGTCCTTGGCCTCGGCCTGCCGCTCGACGTCCGACTTGGACGCGGCCTGCTTGCGGTACGCGGCGACGGCGTCGGCCGGGGTGGCGTGTCCGCCGGTCCAGACGTCGTGGGTGCCCTCGGGCCAGGCGTCCGGAACGATGGAGCCGGTGCCGGTGCCGGAGCCGTTGTCGGAGCCGGCGACCAGCGGGTGCTCGGGCGCCAGCACCATGTACGTCGCGCCGAACAGGGTGTCCTGGCGGGTGGTGAAGACGGTGATCTTGTCGTCACCCACCGGGAAGTCGACCCGGGCGCCCTCGGAGCGGCCGATCCAGTTGCGCTGCTGGAGCTTGATGGCCTCCGGCCAGTCCAGCGCGTCCAGGTCGTTCAGCAGCCGGTCGGCGTAGGCGGTGATGCGCATGTTCCACTGGCGCAGCTTGGCCTTGAAGACCGGGTAGTTGCCGCGCTCGGAACGGCCGTCGGCGGTGACCTCCTCGTTGGCCAGCACCGTGCCCAGGCCGGGGCACCAGTTGACCGGCGCGTCCGAGGCGTACGCCAGGCGGTACTCGCCCAGGACGTTGGCCCGCTCCAGGGGGCTCAGCCCGGCCCAGGGCCGGCCGTCGGGGGTCTGGCGGGTGCCGGCCTCGAACTGGGCGACCAGGGTGTCGATCGGGCGGGCCGCGTCCGCCTCCGGGTCGTACCAGGAGTTGAAGATCTGCAGGAAGATCCACTGGGTCCACTTGTAGTACGCCGGGTCGATCGTCTCGACCGAGCGGCGCTGGTCGTGGCCCAGGCCCAGGCGGCGCAGCTGGCGCCGCATGTTCACGATGTTGGCCTCGGTGGAGACCCGCGGGTGGGTGCCGGTCTGCACCGCGTACTGCTCGGCGGGCAGGCCGAAGGCGTCGAAGCCCAGGGTGTGCAGGACGTTGTGGCCCGTCATGCGCTGGTGGCGGGCGTACACGTCGGTGGCGATGAAGCCCAGCGGGTGGCCGACGTGCAGACCGGCACCCGACGGGTAGGGGAACATGTCCATGATGAACTTCTTGGGGCGGGCCACCAGCTCGGCGTCGCCGGCCAGCTCCCCCTTGGGGTTCGGGGCCTCGTAGGTCCCGTCGGTCTCCCAGAAGTCCTGCCAGCGCGCCTCGATGTCGGCGGCCAGCGCGGCCGTATAGCGGTGCGGCGCTGCCGTCTCGGCAGCGTTAGTCGTCTCGCTCATCGTCCTCAAAGCTCCATCGATCGTCTCTGCCTGCGGAAACGCGCCAAAATCCCCGGCACGCCGGAAACAAAAAGACCCCTCGCACAGGAGGGGACGCCGCGCCGATTCCGACGGGTTCTGTCATCCGTCGGTACTGATCAGCGCGGCCCGCTAAGCAGAAGGCGTACGGCACGCATGGCGTCAGGGTACCGCAGGGCGTACGGGGCCCGCGCTGAGGATTCCCCCAACACGGGCCCCGCCCCCGTTACCCCTTGCCCCTACCGCCGCTCCAACGGGGCCACGGGCGGTGCGGGGAGGCGGTGCCGCGCCCCGGTGTCAGGGGCGGTAGGAGCTGACATATCCGGCGCCCGGCGAGCCCACGCCCGTGACGTCGTCATAGCCGACGCCCGCATGCAGGGAGCTGTCCTTGCCCAGGCTGCGCAGCGAGGTCGTGGTGCCCTCGCCGGCGTCGGCGCCGTTGACGTAGTCGACGCGGACGACCGCCAGGTCACGGCCGGCACCCAGCGGGTGGTCGGTGACGTCGTGGTAGGCGGCGGTGCCGTAGCGCTGGTAGATGCCGGGGTTGGCGAAGCCGATGGCGACGCCGTGCCGGGCCTGCTGGGCGAGCGCCTGGACGCCCGCGATCACCGGCGCGGCCAGCGAGGTGCCGCCGATGCGGTACTCGTCATAGCCGAGCTTCCCGTCCGGGAGGGTCTGGGTCTGGCCGACCAGGAAGCCGGTGTTGGGGTCGGCGACCGCGGCGATGTCCGGGACGGTGCGCATCGCGCCGCCGCCGTTCGCCTTCGCGAGCCCGTCCGGCACGATGCCGCGCTGGTAGAAGGGCTGCCCGACGGTCTTGCTGGTGCCGCCGCCTGCGCCGCCGTTGAAGGCGCCGGGGAATCCGGTCCAGTCGTTGCCGTCCTTGGAAAGCGCCGCCTTCAGGGTGCCCCAGCCGGTCTCCCACTGGTAGGCGTCGTGCTTGCCGACGGCCAGGGAGGTACCGCCGACCGCGGTCACCCAGGCGGAGTTCGCCGGGGTGTCGACCTGCTTGGTGCCGGTGTTGGCGACCTCGTCACCGTTGTCGCCGGAGGAGAAGTAGAAGCCGATGCCCTGCACCGCGCCCTGCTGGAAGAGCTGGTCGTAGGCGGCGGCCACGTCCGGGGTCTCGTTCGCCTCGATGTCGCCCCAGGAGTTGGAGACGATGTCGGCGAGGTGCCCGTCGACGATCTTGCCGAGCGAGTCGAGCAGGTCGTCGTCCATGCAGGAGGCGCCGCCGACGTAGACGATGTCGGAGTCGGGGGCGACCGCGTGGACGGCCTCGACGTCCAGGGTCTCCTCGCCGTACCAGCCGGCCGCGCCGCACTCCTCGATGTGGGTGTAGTCCGCGGGCAGCACCTGGGAGAGCTGGCCGCGGCGGTAGCGGGGGTCACCGTTGCGGGCGGCGTACTTGCCGGCGTCCTGGGCGATGGTCGGCGAGGCGTAGGCGTCGGTGATCGCGACGGTGACGTTCTTGCCGGTCCACTTCTTCGCCCCGTAGGCGGCGCGCAGCTGCTTGCCGGTGTAGCCCTTGATCGCGTACGGCGCCTTGCCCCCGTAGGCGGACGGCAGCTTCTTGTCCGTCCTGGAGCCGTAGTACGAGGAGAACGGGCCGGAGTTGCGGAAGACCCCTTCCGGCGGCGGCAGTTCGCCGGAGTGGTGCTTGGCCGGCCGCGGCGCGTTGTTCAGGCCGGTGACCGTCAGCACCGCACCGGCCAGCGAGGCGGGCGCGGAGGCGGTGGTCGACGGGGCGTGGTACGTGTGGCCGCTCTTGCGGTAGTTGTGCAGGTCGGTGGCGAAGGCGCGCTCGGCGGCGGCCACGTCGCCCGTGACCGTCACATACCGGTTGGCGGTGCCGGTGACCGTCAGGCCGGATTCCTTCAGCCAGCCGGTCACCTTGGCTATCTGGTCGCGCGTGGCACCGTAACGGGCGCGCACCTGGGCGGGGCTCAGGTACTTCCCGTACGCGGCGGAGTGCGGGTCGGACACGGTCCGGGCGTAGTCCGCGAGCCCCTTGACGTCACGGCCGGCCAGGTAGACGCGGGCGGTGACGGCCGCGGAAGCGGAGGTGGCGCCCTGGTCGGCCTGCCGGGTGGCCCACAGCGGCTTGGTGCCCGCCAGCGCGTGCCGACCGCCGTCGTGGCCCGCGGCGTCGGCGGCGGGTGCGCCGAGCGCGAGCGCACCGGCGACCAGCGGCAGCGTCGCTGCCCAGGCCAGCCCGGCACGGGCGCGCAGTGATCTGGTGCGGCTTGCTCTCATGTAACCCCCTGCTGTGGCGATGCGGTGCGCCGCGGGGTGCCGCATCGCGCCGGTGCGCAGGCGCGCGGCACCGCACGAGCGGTGTATGCGCGGGATGTGACGCTCGCGCGATGCGTCACTCTTTCGGTGAACTGTTCATGTCAGGGACATGCGAGCACCAAGAAGAGACCAAGGAATGGCAAGCACTGACCAGGAATGGGCATGGAGCGAACACTCAACTCGTCATAACGGACGGCTCACTGACCGGAAATCAGCGCAACCCGGACGAACCCCGCCGGGCACGAACGGCCAGGGCGCCCCTGGCCCCGCACATGCACAACAGAGCGGGCCGTCCGCATCGGACGACCCGCTCTGTTCACTGTGGAGCTAAGGAGAATTGAACTCCTGACCTCCTGCATGCCATGCAGGCGCTCTACCAACTGAGCTATAGCCCCGTATTCTGTTCCCGCCCGGTTCCCCGCTGCGGCATCGCCTACATTACACGGACCTCCCCGGCTTCTGCCAAATCGTTCCGCCCGGGGCCCCTCGGCGCGACGCGCGGTACTGTCGGCGATCCGTGTCCGATTCGTCCAGGGGAGCCGTACGCCGTGACCGCGCTGGAGCTGGAAGCGCCCACCGAGCCCGGCGGCGCCCGCCCCGGCAAGGGTCTCGTCCACCGGCATCCGACCCTCGCGGCGGCCCTCGCCTGCCTGGTCTCGTTCACCGTCTTCTGGATCGTGCAGCGCCTCGCGCACGTGACGATGCTCGACCTCATGGTCTACCGCGCCGAGGGCTTCACCGTCCGCAACGGCGAGTCCCTCTACGACATGGTGGCGACCTCGGCGCACCTGCCCAACACCTACCCGCCCTTCGCGGCGCTGCTGTTCACCCCGCTCACCCTCCTCGGCGTCCCCGCGATGCGCACCCTCGCCACCGCCGGCAACCTCGTGCTGCTCGTCGCCGTCGTCCACCTCTCACTGCGCCTGGCCGGCCGGCCCCACAGGCTCCCCGGGCCGGCCGCGACCCTCGCCGTCTCGGCGCTGCTGGTGTGGTGCGAGCCGGTATGGACGACGCTGCGCTACGGCCAGATCAACCTTCTGCTCGCCGCGCTCGTGCTGTGGGACCTGACCCGCAAGGACACCCACCGGCTCGCGGGCATCGGTATCGGTGTCGCGGCCGGCCTCAAGCTGACCCCTGCGCTGTTCGCCGTATTTCTCGCCGTGGCCGGCGCCGTCCGTGCCGGGCAGCTGCTCCGCTCCCGCGCGGGGGCGCGCGCCGCTTGGAACCCCTGGCTGCGGCAGGCCGCGGTCGCCACCGCCACCTTCCTGGCCACCGCCCTCCTCTCCGCGCTCGCGCTGCCACGCGACTCGCACCGCTTCTGGACCGAGATCGTCTTCGCCGCCGACCGGGTCGGTGAGGTGGAGATCACCGCGAACCAGTCGCTGCGCGGCGCCCTCGCCCGGCTGCTGCACACCCACGATCCGGGCACCGTCTGGATCATGGTCGTCGGTCCGGTCGCGGCCCTCGGCCTGGCGCTGGCTGCCGGATCGCTGCTGCGCGGGCAGCGCGCCTGGGCGGCCGTCGCCTGCGCCGCGACCGCTCTCCTGGTCAGCCCGATCTCCTGGTCCCACCACTGGGTGTGGTGCGTACCGATGGTGATCCTGCTCGGCTCCGAGGCGCTACGGCGGAGCGGCACCGCCACCCGCCGCTGGTGGGCTGCCACGGCCGCACTGGGCCTGCTGTTCTGCTCGTTCGCGCTGTGGTGGGTGCCGCATCGCTGGCACCACCACGAGGAACTGCACCAGAACGGCGTCCAGATGCTGCTCTCCGACGCCTATCCGCTCGCCGGTCTTGCGCTGCTGGCCCTGGCCGGGGCCCGGCTGTGGCGGCCCGGCGGGCGACCGGAGTGGGACAGCGAGCCCCGGCCTGCCGATACCGGCAGTGCCACATGAACCGGCTGCCCGCACTGCGGGGTTGAGCCGCCGGGGGCTGCGGAGGTGGAGCGGTGAGGTTCGCACATGTGTCACAACGGCGCGTACCTCGACGACCGTTCCACCTGACCGAAATCGCTCGAGACTGCTCGCAGCCGCTCCAGCCCGCCCGCCCCTGACCGATAGTGCCTGATTCTGGACGGAACCGTCCCGGACTGCCCCAAGGGCCGCCTGAGTCGGCGTCAGGCAGAGAGAACGGACGCCGGATCGGGCGGACGACTCCCCCCGCCCCGTCCGCGGGGGACAGCCTCACTCACGGCACCCCCCACGGCCTCGCTCACACCCTGCCCCCGGCCCACGCCCCGGCTCAGGCCGTCGCGAACGAGTAGAAACGCTTCAGCGTGCAGTGCTCGTCCAGCAGCCGCCCGTAGATCGGCTCCCCGTCGAGCTCACGGTAGGTCTCGATGGGGTCGCCTTTTATGACCAGGGCGCGGGCGCATTCCTCGCACCAGTACTGGTAGTCGGCGTTGACCGGCTCCATGTCACGGACGATCGGCGTACCGCTGCCGCACCAGTCACATTTCCTGCTGTGGGCGCCCATCCATCAGCTCCAACTGTGGCCGCAGGCCGTACAAACGAAGGAAATGCCCCCGTTGGCACCCAGCGCCTGCGCCACATGGGAGGAGCGGCAGGAGGGGCATTGCGGAGCGGAACCGTCACTGCCGCTACCCGAGGGGAGGGGGCCGTCAACCGGGCAGGTGAAGCGGAGCGCATATTCCGGCAGCCAGTCATAACCTTGCGCCTCGGCCACTTCGAGCAGGTCATTGACCTCCTCGAGGATGCTCGTGGGCATCGCGATCTCTCCTCCCCTGCCGGCGCCGTCCGATTCTGCCACGGACCACGGACCGGGTCAGGTCCGCCTTCTCGCCACCCCGGCCGACCCGTCCACCGCTGCCGCACCCGCCGACGCGAGCATGCTCCCCCATAGTGCCCGCGACGGCGCCCCGACCCCCGCCTCCTCCAGCCGATTAGGGAAGAGTGTCCCGAAAAGGGAGGCCCCCAGCAGCAGTCCGACCTGGTTGACGGTCACCACGAGGCCACTCGCATCCGCCGCGTGCTCCGCACCTACGGACTCCAACGCGGCGGCAAGATCGGGACTGTGGGCGAAACCGAGGCCCGCGCCGACGGCGCCGTACGCGGCGAACGGCCAGGCGCCGTCTCCGGCCCCGCCGCCCTGAACGCCAGCCCGGTCCTCACCAGCGCCGCGGACACCACCACGAACCCGCCCGGGACCAGGAGGGGATGCAGCCGCCGGGGCAGCCGCCGCCACCACAGCCCCACCACCCCGTAAGCGAGCGCCGTGGGGACGAACGTCAACCCGGTGCGCAGTGCGCTGTAGTGGAGCGCGTTCACCGTCACCAGTACCAGCGGCCCCGCGAGCAGGACCAGGCCCGGCAGATCCAGCCCACGCGCCGCACCGGACGGCCGGACCCGGGGGGTCAGCCACGGACCTGCCGCCCACAACAGCGCCCCGATCGGCACGTTCACCAGGAACACCGGCCGCCGGCCCGCACCGAAGAGATCGGCGCTGACCAGGGCGCCGCCCGCGATCTGCCCGGCCGGTGCCCCGACGGCCATCACGGCGGTGTACGCACCGAGTGCCCATGTCCGCGCCGGCCCCGTATACGTGCGCTGGATGATCCCCAGCACCTGCGGGATCATCACCGCCGCACCCGCTCCCTGAACGGCCCGAAAGGCAATCAACTGCCCCGCCCCCGCGGCCAGTCCACCGGCCGGCGAAGCCCCGGTGAAGACCGCGAGCCCTGCCAGGAACGTCCGCCGCGGGTCCGGCGGTCCCCCCCCCGCCCTCGTCGCGCAGTTGCGCGGTTCGTACGGCCGGCATGTGGGCGAGCCGGCGTGGGAGTCGCTGATCGGGCGGCTGTCGCGGATCAGCGTGGATTTCGCGCGGCTGGCGGAGGCCGGGGGTGTCTCGCCGCCGGGGAACCGTATGAAGGTGATCCAGCGCGCCTCGGTCGGTGAGATACGGCTGGTCTCGACGTCGCCGGCGGTGGGCGGCGTCCCGGAGACCCGGATCGTCGTCTACCCCCCTGCCGACGAGGAGAGCCGGAAGCTGACGGAGGCGTTCGCGGCATCCATGATCCGTTGATCGGCTGCCCGGAGCATCTGCGGCCCGTCTCCCGGGCCCGCGCGGAGCTGGAGCGGAGAGAGGAGCGGAGAGAGGAGCGCAGCGGCGGCGCGCCCGAGGAGCGCTGATCGCGCCCCCGGCCGGTCAGGGATTCCGTATAACGCAGAGATCCCGCCTCCGTCTGGAGGCGGGATCTTCCGGGCTGTGGAGCTAAGGAGAATTGAACTCCTGACCTCCTGCATGCCATGCAGGCGCTCTACCAACTGAGCTATAGCCCCGGGTCTTGTTCCGCTCCTCCGGGTTTCCCCCGGCGGCGCCGCGAACAAGAAGAACTTTAGCCTGCGACCTGCCCGGATGTGAAATCCGGTCGACCGGGGCCGCCTGCGGGGTCAGTCGTCGTCGCCGAGCACCGGCACCGGCAGGGTGCCGGCGTTGTGCTCCATCAGGCGCCAGCCGCGCGCGCCCTCGCCCAGCACGGACCAGCAGCAGTTCGACAGACCGCCCAGGCCCTCCCAGTGATGGGCCTCCAGGCCGAGCAGCCGGCCGATGGTGGTACGGATCGTGCCGCCGTGGCTGACGACGACCAGGGTGCCGTTCTCGGGCAGCTTGTCGGCGTGGTTGAGCACGACGGGAGCGGCCCGGTCGGCGACCTCGGTCTCCAGTTCGCCGCCACCGCGCCGCACCGGCTCACCGCGCTTCCAGGCGGTGTACTGCTCGCCGTACTGCGCGAGGATCTCGTCGTGCGTCAGGCCCTGCCACGAGCCCGCGTAGGTCTCCCGCAGGGCTGCGTCGTGCGTCACATCGAGCCGGGTGAGCGCGGCCAGCTCGTCGGCGGTCGCCGTGGCCCGTTGCAGGTCGGAGGCGATGATGGTGTCCGGTCCGAGGGCGGCGAGCAGCCGGGCGGCACGGCGGGCCTGGCCCAGGCCCTCCTCGGTCAGCTCGATGTCCGTCGACCCCTGGAAGCGGCGCTCCAGATTCCAGGCCGTCTGGCCGTGGCGCCAGAGGACGATGCGGCGGCCCCGGCCGCCCTTGGTGCCGTTCAGAGCAGCTCTCCGTCCTGCTCGCCCGCCGTGGCGTCGGCGTGCTCCGCGGCCTTGCCGCGGGTGGCCTTGGCCTCCTCGGGGAGGTCGATCTCGGGGCAGTCCTTCCACAGGCGCTCGAGCGCGTAGAAGACGCGCTCCTCGCTGTGCTGGACGTGCACCACGATGTCGACGTAGTCCAGCAGCACCCAACGGGCCTCGCGGTCGCCCTCGCGGCGGACCGGCTTGGCGCCGAGGTCCTTGTTGAGCCGTTCCTCGATCTCGTCGACGATCGACTTGACCTGGCGGTCGCTGGGCGCCGAGGCCAGCAGGAAGGCGTCGGTGATCGAGAGGACGTCGCTGACGTCGTACGCGATGATGTCGTGCGCGAGCTTGTCGGCCGCGGCCTGGGCGGCGGCGTTGATGAGCTCGATGGAACGGTCCGTGGCGGTCACAAGCGGCTTTCCGGGTCGAGGGCAGCCTCTCCGGCCCGGCGGGGCAGCTGGCTCACTGCTGAGCCGCGGCGCGCGCCGCAGTCCCCATGGGCGACCGGATCGGCGGTCAAGTACCCCTCAAGGGTCTCACGGACCACCGACACTCCCGACTGGGTTTTCGAACACTCCGGTCGGTTTCGGCGTTCGGGCTGGTCAGCGCCGGGTTCGGGACCGCTCGGCCCCGCCGTTCCTCGTCGGCGGGGCCGGGCGCGTCCGGTCAGCCCTTGTAGTCCTGGCCCAGGACCACGGTGATGTCGGCGTTCGCCGCGCCCTTGCCCTGCGCGACCGCGCCCGCGGGCAGGCCCAGCGTCTTGGCGACCTCCGCGGCCTTGGCCTTCTGGGCGGCGTCCGCGTAGGTGATCCGGGACGCGGCGGCGGCCCTGCCGGTGCCGTCGTCGACGAAGCTGTAGCCGCCGTTGAGCAGCGCGACCTGCGCCTTGTTCGTGGCGCCCCGGTTGCCGGTGGCGTTGCGGACCGCTACCCGGGCGGTCGCGTCGGGGGCGGTCTTCTTGACCGTGCCGCCGAGCACGTTCTTGACCACTTCGGCCGTGGCGGTCGGGCTGAGCGTGCCGTTCGCCTGCACGGGCAGCAGGGTCGTGCCGTACGCGCCGGTCTTCGCCAGCTCCGCCCGCTGCGCCAGCGAGCTGCCCAGCTGGCCCTCGGTGAGCGGCGGGTCGAGCACCTGGAGCAGCGACTTCACGGTGGCGGTGGCGCCGTCGGCGTCGCTGGAGACCTTCTTCAAGGTCGCCTGCATGACCTGGCCGAACCGCTGGAGCTGCCGGGTCTGGGGCTCGCCCGGCGCCTGGTAGGTGGCGTAGGCGACGGCGGCCTGGCCGTTCAGGTCCTGGGCGCTGCCCTGCTTGACGACCGGGGAGGCGCCCTTCTTGGCGCCGGGGACGGTGGCGTCGGTGTCGAGGGTGACCCCGCCGACCGTCTCGACGAGGTTCTCCAGGTACGGGGTGTCCAGCCGCCAGCTGGCCTTGAGGTCGGCGCCCAGGAGGCTGTTGAGGGAGTCCCGGGTCGGCTCGGTGCCGTCGTCCTTGACCGACTTGCCGAGGGTGGTGCTGGTCCCGTCGTCCTTGGAGACGATGAGGCTGTTGGGCAGGAGGACGGTGGTGCCCTTGTGGGTGGTCTCGTTGTCCACCAGCAGCGCCGTGGAGCTGTTCCCGGACTTGGTGTCCCGCAGATGGACGACGAGGACGTCGCGCTTCTGCCCGCCGGCCGCGGCCGCCGGTCCGGTGCCGGGGCCCGCCAGACCGGGCAGCTTGCCCGCCCACCACAGGTAGCCGATCCCGCCGGCGACCAGCAGAGCCAGCACGACGGACAGCGCGACGATCCGGCTGCGGCCGCGCCGCTTGGCCTCCTCGCGCCGCTCGGTGCGGCTCTCGGTGAACTTCAGCCAGTCGATGACGTCTTCGGAGTCCTCGTCCGGCTCCTCGATGAAGGAGAACTGCTCGGTGCCGTACTCCGGGTCCTCGGCCGAGGGCCCCGGAGAGCCGCTCGCGGCCTCCTGCTGCGCGGCGTCGTCCGCCGGGGCGCGCTGGGCCGGCGGCCGGGGCTGCCTGTCCTGGCGCTGCGGAGCGGGCTCGTCGTAGCGGGGCTGCTCCGCGTAGGAGACCTGCTCGTACGGGGACTGCTGGGCCTGCTGCGGGATCCACTCCTGCTGCGACTGCTGCTGGGACGACTGCTGCTGGGGCTGGGCGTACGGGTCGTACTGCTGGGGATAGCCGGGCTGGGCCTGCACCTGACCGCCGCCGTACGGGTCGTAGCCGTACTCCGTCTGCCCCTGCTGGTACGTCGGGTGGCCCTGCTGCGCCTGCGGGGCCTGGCCGCCGCCCTGTTGGCCGGCGTAGGGGTCGTAGCCCTCGTAGGCGGACGGGGCGGCGGGCTGCCCGTAGGCGTCGTAGTGCTGCTCGTACGACGACGGAGCGGCGTCGCGGTACACCGGCTGTCCGTAGGCGTCGTAGGTGTAGCTCGTATGCCCCTGCTGCCCCTGGGCATACGGGTCGTGGGCATACGGGTCCTGCGGCCCGTACGGGTCCTGTCGGTCGCTCACCGGTGCCCCTTTCCGTCAGCCCCGTCAGCGGTCGTTGCGGTACAGCTCTTTTTTGTCGATGTAGCGCACCACACCGTCCGGCACCAGGTACCAGACCGGATCCCCCTGGGCGACACGCGTGCGGCAGTCGCTCGAGGAGATGGCCAGCGCCGGCACCTCGACCAAGGACACCGCCCCCTCGGGCAGCCCGGGGTCCGCGAGGACATGGCCGGGCCTGGTCACCCCGATGAAGTGGGCGAGCGAGACCAGCTCCGCGGCATCGTGCCAGGTCAGAATCTGGCTGAGCGCATCGGCGCCGGTGATGAAGAACAGATCCGCGTCACGGTGCTCCGCACGCAGATCACGCAGCGTGTCTATCGTGTACGTCTTGCCGCCGCGGTCGATATCGATCCGGCTGACGGAGAACTGCGGATTCGACGCGGTCGCGATGACCGTCATCAGATACCGGTCCTCGGCCGGGGACACCTTCTTGTGACTCTTCTGCCACGGCTGTCCCGTGGGCACGAAGATGACCTCGTCGAGGTGGAACTGGCTGGCCACCTCGCTGGCGGCGACCAGGTGTCCGTGATGGATCGGGTCGAACGTCCCGCCCATCACTCCGAGTCGCCGCTTCACGGGCCCTGTGTGCTCTCCCATGCGTGCAGACCCTACTGGGCGGCGCGCGATACCGGGGGCCGGGTGCCGGGGCTCAGCGGTCCCGGTTGAAGCGGGTCGTGATCCAGAGCAGGAGAAGCAGGACAACCAGGGCGCCGCCGCCGGTCACGAAGGGGCTGAGGCTGGCGTGACCGCCCTCGTGTCCGGGTTCGGCGGCGAGGGAAACCAGGGACTGTGCGGTGGAGTGCAGGCTCATCGTCAGCAGGACCAATCCGGGCTGGGGTCGGGCGGAGACTTCCACCACATCGTAAGCGCCGTCTCACCGGGGGCTCACGGCGACTCCGCCCCGGACGCGCCCGGAGGGAGCCCGCGGGGTCAGTCCTGGCCGTAGCCGCGCAGCAGGAACCAGGCGAGCAGGGCGGCGCCCACGACGCCGACGATGATCACGGCGCGCAGGATCCACCCGGGTCCGCCGTCCCTGGCGGTCTCCTGGGCTGCGGCGAGCAGCACGCTCGGATACGGCATGACGGTGCGCTCCTCTGGTACGGGCCCGTGCGGTCATTCGTACGGGCCTGTGCGGGCATTGGTGCGATCGCCAGCGTACGCCCGAGCATCCATTCGCCTGTCGGTGGCGTCCTCTAGTCTGAAACACACGCAGTCGAACAGGGGGAGGCCCCAATGACGGAGAGCCCAGGCGGCAGCGCGAACGTTCCGAGCCGGGACCGGCGGCGGTTCCCCGGTATCTCGTCGCGGTCGTACGAGCACCCGGCGGACCGGTCGGCGCTGGTGGCGCTGCGCAAGCTGAGCGGGTTCGACACCGTCTTCAAGACGCTCAGCGGCTTGTTGCCGGAGCGCAGCCTTCGGCTGCTGTTCCTGTCGGACTCGGTGCGGGTGGGCGACCAGCAGTTCGCGCACCTCAACGACATGCTGCGCGATGCCTGTTACATCCTGGACCTGGAGAAGGTCCCGCCGATGTACGTCAATCAGGACCCGCAGCCCAATGCCATGTGCATCGGCCTGGACGAGCCGATCATCGTGGTGACGACCGGCCTGGTCGAGCTGCTGGACGAGGAGGAGATGCGGGCGGTCATCGGCCATGAGGTCGGGCATGCCCTGTCCGGGCACGCCGTCTACCGCACGATCCTGCTGTTCCTGACGAATCTGGCCATGAAGGTCGCCTGGATCCCGCTGGGCAACGTCGCGATCATGGCGATCGTGACGGCACTGCGCGAGTGGTTCCGCAAGTCGGAACTCTCCGCGGACCGCGCCGGGCTGCTGGTCGGGCAGGATCTGAAGGCCTCGATGCGCGGTCTGATGAAGCTGGCCGGCGGCAATCATCTGCACGAGATGAATGTCGACGCCTTCCTCAAGCAGGCGGAGGAGTACGAGTCGGGCGGCGATCTGCGCGACTCCGTGCTGAAGATCCTCAACCTGCTGCCGCGCAGCCACCCGTTCACGACCGTACGGGCGGCCGAGCTGAAGAAGTGGGCGGAGAGCCGCGACTACCAGCGGATCATGGACGGCCACTACCCCCGCCGGGACGAGGACAAGGACACCTCGGTCTCCGACTCCTTCCGGGACTCCGCGGCGCACTACGCCGACTCGGTGCGCAACAGCAAGGACCCGCTGATGGGTCTGGTGCGCGATATCGCCGGCGGCGCGGGCGACCTGGGCGGCAAGCTGCGCGACACGGTCTTCCGTGGCGGCGGCACGCGTCCCGACGGCTCGGGCGGCGCCAACGGCAGCAACGGCACCGGCGGAACCGGCGGAACCGACCGTCCGGAAGGCTCCTAACGCAGCGGATGCCGCGGCTTCGGCTGGGCGGAGGGGGCCAGCTCACCGCAGAGTGAGGGGTTGGCACGGTCCCTGGCATAGGGGTCGGTGCCCGTAGGCCGGTCCTTGCCGGCGTGCTGTCCCGCGAACAGCGGGCGCAGCGCGTCGGCCGGTTTCGAGGAGCAGGCCAGCGGCCCAGCCTGGAGGCTGCTCTGGAGCACCTCCAGGCGGTGGTCGGTGAGGTTCTCGCGGCTCAGCCGGAAGTGCACCTCGCGCCGGACGGTGACCAGCGAGGCGGCACCCGGGGTGGCCTTGCCGACGTCCTGGGCCCGAGCGGAGTCCTGCGCGCCGGGGGCGGGCCGTACGGCATAGACGAAGGTGTAGTCGGCGGTCACATCGAGCGCGTCCGGGCTCAGCTCCGAGGCGTAGAGGGTGCCGTTGACCCGTACGTTCCGGTCGGCGAGCCGGGTCTGCTTCGGGTCGAAGCGGACCAGCCAACCGGTCGCCGCGTCGTGGCCGTTGTCGTCGGGGTGCGCCAGGCTGCGGTCGAACTGGTCGAGTTGGCTCGTGTCGAGCAGCAGGCGCACCGGCCGTACGGAGCCGCCGGTGAGGGTGTCCGGGTCCAGCGAGGAGCGGACGATGTAGTCCTTCGCGACGGTCAGGGCCGAGACGATCTGGCCGTCGGAGAAGTGCTCGGTGCGGGTGACGGCGGGCAGATTCACGCCCGCGGCGCCGATCCGGTAGTTGGCCGCGGGGCTGTGGGCGAAGAGGTCCTCGGGCGTGGCGCCCGGCACCTCCCCGGCCGGCGCGAGCGGCACCACCGCGGAGCGCAACGGCTGTGCCCGGGCCGTCTCCGGGGTTTTGTACGGGTGGCGTATGCCCATGTAGACGGCGGTGCCGAAGGCGAGAACGATCAGCAGCACCAGCAAGACGGCCTGCCGGGAGCCGCCCAGCCGCATCCACGCATGCCGGGTCCTGACCGCCGGCGAATGATGCTCGCCCAGCCGCTCGTCCGCGGAGAATTCCTGTAGCCGTGCAGCCCGCACGAACGATTCGTCGAAGACGACGGATCGGTATTCGTCCTCACCGCCTCCCTGGGCGCCGTTGGGCGTCCCTTCGGGAGGGTCACCAGGCCCGGTCATACAACAAGAGTAGGTCTGCCGGGGCGAAGGTAAACGCCGGGGCGCCGGACAAGTTCACCGGTTCGATTCCGTTTCAGGAACCCGCTTTGCGGGCACTGCGCCACGGCGTCAGCTCGGCCTGGGCACGGCCGAGAACGACGGGCGCACGGGCCCCGCCGACGGCACCGTCGGCAGGCCGGGCCGCGCCGTCCGGACGCTGTCCATCCCGGCTGTGGTGGGGGCGTCCACGCCGCTGGACGTGGGCGCCGGTGCCGGGTTCTGGGTCCGCCCCGAGGAGCCCCGGTAGACGGCGCTGAAGGCCAGCGCGACCAGCCCGATGCCCATCACCACGGCCAGCACCCAGGCCACCGGCCGGTGCCAGCGGCTGCTGCCGCGGTAGGGGCGCAGGGCACCGCCGTAGGGGCCGTAGGGGCCGTACGGGTAGTCGCCGTACTCACCGTCGTCCTCGTACTCCGGGTAGTCGCTGTACCCGTCGTAGTCGTCGGCTCCCCGGGCGCGGCGGTGGCCGCGGGGGCCGGGATCGTCGGGGTCGTCGCCCTCGGGGCCGAAGCCGGGCCCGGAGCGGGCCGCCTCGGCCTCGGCGCGCGCCTCGGCGGCAGCCAGCATCCGCTCGACCGCCGAGGGCTCATGAATCTGCGCGGACCGGACGAATTCCTCGTCGAAGACCACGGAGGCGAATTCTTCGTCCGCTTTTCCGTGGCTCCCGTGGTGGTGCTCGTCGGGCTCTTCACCGTCCGGGAACGGCTTGCCCCCCACGTCGTCCGACACCCGTCCAGGTTAGCCCCGGGCGGTCCTTTTGGGCAGAGAGAACGGGGAATCCGGGGGACGCTTCAGCGGGTGTGGCCGTCGCCCGTGAGGATGTACTTGGTGGACGTCAGCTCGGGCAGCCCCATGGGGCCACGGGCGTGCAGCTTCTGCGTCGAGATCCCGATCTCCGCTCCGAAGCCGAACTGGCCGCCGTCGGTGAAACGGGTCGAAGCGTTGACCGCGACCGTGGTGGAGTCCACCAACTGGGTGAAACGGCGGGCGGCGGCCTGCGAGGTGGTGATGATCGCCTCGGTGTGGCCGGAGGTCCAGCGCCGGATGTGCGCCACCGCCGCGTCCAGGTCGGGCACCACGGCAGCCGCGATGTCGTACGAGAGGTACTCCGTCGCCCAGTCCTCGTCGGTGGCGGGGGCGACCAGCCCGGGGCCCGCCTGCTGCCAGGCGGCGTCACCGTGCACGATCACCCCGGCCTCGGTCAGCGCCGCCAGGGCGCGCGGCAGGAACTTCTCGGCGATCCCGGCGTGCACCAGCACCGTCTCGGCGGCGTTGCAGACGCTGGGCCGCTGGGCCTTGGAATTGACCAGGATGTCGACGGCCATGTCGAGGTCGGCGGTCTCGTCGACGTAGACGTGGCAGTTGCCGGTGCCGGTCTCGATGACCGGGACCGTGGACTCCTCGACGACCGTACGGATCAGGGACGCGCCGCCGCGCGGGATCAGCACATCGACCAGACCGCGGGCGCGCATCAGCTCGCGCACCGAGTCGCGGCTCTCGCCGGGCACCAGCTGCACCGCGTCGGCGGGCAGCCCGGCGCTCTGGACGGCGTCCCGCAGCACATCCACCAGGGCGCTGTTGGAGGCGTACGCCGAGGACGAGCCGCGCAGCAGCACGGCGTTGCCGGACTTCAGGCACAGGGCCGCGGCGTCCACCGTCACATTGGGCCGGGCCTCGTAGATGATTCCGATCACACCGAGCGGGACCCGGACCTGCCGCAGGTCGAGACCGTTGGGCAGGGTCGAGCCGCGCACCACCTCGCCCACCGGGTCGGGCAGCGCCACGACCTGGCGGACGTCGGCGGCGATGGCCGCGATCCGCTCGGGGGTCAGGGTGAGCCGGTCCACGATCGACTCGGCGGTGCCCGCGGCCCGCGCCTTCGCGGTGTCCTCCGCGTTGGCGGCGACGATGGTGCCGGTCTGGGCCACCAGGGCGTCGGCGATGGCGAGCAGCGCTGCGTCACGGGCCGTACGCGGCAGCGGCGCCAGGACGGCGGCGGCCTCCCGCGCGCGGCGGGCGGTCTCGAGGACGGGCGAGGAGTGCGATGCGCTGCTGGTCATGGCGGCAGCCTAGCGGGGCGGCAGGCCGCGGCCACGCCGCATCTCACAGCGCGGGACGCGGACGACCGCTGGTCAGAAGGGATGGACGCCGACCGGTGAGGCCGGGGGCGGGCCGTACCCCTCCGCGATGCGCTGGTGGTAGGTCTCGCGGTCGATGACTTCCAGGCCGACGATCTCCCACGGTGGCAGCTTGGCCGTCGAGCGGTGCTCGCCCCACAGCCGCAGCGCGACCGCCGCGGCGTCGTGCAGGTCCCGCGCCTCCTCCCAGTAGCGGATCTCGGCGTGGTCGTTGGCGTAGCGGCTGGTCAGCAGGAAGGGGTGGTCGTGGGCGAGCTGTTCCAGTGCCCGCCGGACCTCCTTCAACGGGGCCTCGGCGCCGGAGACACTGAGGGTGATGTGCCACAGCCGGGATGCCTCCCGGCGCCCGCCCTCCGGTCCGGGCCGCGCCGCCCTGTCCCCCTCCGCATCCTGCTCGTCCGGCCGGCCGGTGTCCTCGGCGGTCCCGACGCTGGTCAGCGTGCGTTCCGCCGCCCCTCGGGGCAGGGCCCCTGGGCGCCCTCGTCTCACCGGCGGCCTCCTGTGATGCGAATCGCTCCGCCCTCGGGGGTGCGGAGCCGTCGTACGTCGGCGGGTGCGCTTATGCGCTGCGGGCGCCGCTCCCCTACGGCGTCTCCGCAACAAAGTTGACCAGTCCGCGGCCCGTCGTGGGGCGTTTTCCCCAAGGTCTGTACGGAAAGGCTGGTCTCCGCACCATGCGGGGGAAAGTGTGCACGGAGCGTGACGACTGCCGGCCCAGGGGGCGTGCTCAGTGGTGCAGCAGCACCAGATCGTCGCGGTGCACGACCTCCCGCTCGTAGGCGGGGCCCAGCTCGCGGGCGAGATCGCGGGTCGAACGGCCCATCAATCGGGGGATTTCCCGGGCATCGAAATTGACGAGCCCACGGGCGACCGCGTGGCCGTCGCCGTCCCGCAGCTCGACCGGGTCACCGGCGGAGAACTCGCCGTCCACGGAGGCGATGCCGGCCGGCAGGAGGGAGGAACGCCGTTCGACGACGGCCTGCACGGCGCCGTCGTCCAGTACGAGCGCGCCGCGCGGTGTGGAGGCGTGCGCGAGCCACAGCAGCCGGTCGGCGGAGCGGCGGCCGGTGCGCAGGAAGTGGGTGCCGGTCGAGCTGCCGGCGAGCGCGTCCGCGGCGTGCACGGCGGAGGTCAGGACGACCGGGATGCCGGCCGCGGCCGCGATCCGGGCCGCCTCGACCTTGGTGACCATGCCGCCGGTGCCGACGCCTGCCTTGCCCGCGCTCCCGATGGAGACGCCCGCCAGGTCCTCGGGCCCGCGCACCTCGGCTATCCGGGAGGTGCCGGGGGTAGCCGGATCGCCGTCGTAGAGGCCGTCCACGTCGGAGAGCAGGATCAGCAGGTCGGCGCGGACGAGATGGGCGACCAGGGCCGCCAGCCGGTCGTTGTCGCCAAAGCGGATCTCGTCGGTCGCGACGGTGTCGTTCTCGTTGACGATCGGTACGGCGCCCATGGCCAGCAGCTGGTCGAGGGTCCGGTAGGCGTTGCGGTAGTGGGCCCGGCGGCTGGTGTCGTCGGAGGTCAGCAGGACCTGGCCGACGCGGCGGCCGTAGCGGGCGAAGGAGGCGGTGTAGCGGGCGACCAGCAGGCCCTGGCCGACGCTGGCGGCGGCCTGCTGCCGGGCCAGGTCGCGGGGCCGCTTGGGAAGCCCCAGGGGCGCCAGACCGGCCGCGATGGCTCCGGAGGAGACCAGCACGATCTCCTTGTCCTGGTGCTTGGCCAGCACATCCACCAGCGCGTCCACACGGTCCGCGTCCAGCCCCCCGGCGGCCGTGGTCAGCGAGGACGAGCCGACCTTCACCACGATCCGGCGAGCGTCCTTCACGTCCTGCCTTGCGCCTGCCACCTGCATACCCCTGTGCTCGCCGATCCCACCGCCGTACGGGGGATCCCTGCCCGACCCGCACCACGGCCCTACGGGCGCAATCTACGGCAGGGCGGCCTGCCGGCGCTTCGTGATATCGCCTGGCGGACGCCCTTCGGGGGGACCGGCCGGACCCGGCGCGGACAAGAGAGCGCAGAATAGGGGCCGCAATTCCCGGGCCCTACTTCCGGGATTTTTCATGGCCACGCGGTTTTCCTTAAGACGGAAGCCGAGGCCAAGAGGTTGCGTTCGATTGGTCCGCTTTCGCGGTGATGAGAGCCACAGCAGATTGTCACCAAGGCCAACAAGGTCATACGGTCGGGTGTCCATCGGTCCCGTTTCGCCGCTCCGGCGGCGTCGCAGCGCGGGACCCGGCCGCCCCCCTCGGCCTCCCCCTGACCATTCGTGCTGCCAGGAGCCCTCCCCCGTGCCTTCCGCCGGAATCGCCCCCCGCCGAGCCGTCCAGCTCGCGGCACTCTTCGCGATGATGGTCGCGTTCACCGCCCAGTTGGTCGGTGCGCTGCTGCCCGTCATCCCGCTGTTCATCGCCGCATCCGTGGTCAACCTGGGTCTCGACCTGGTCCTCCAGCACAAGCAGCCCGGCCTGCTCGCCGTGCTCGGCCGGATCCGGTTCGATGTCACGGTGCGCCAGTTGCTGCGCGACATGCTGATACTGGTCGGCCTGCTGCACATCGACGGCATCAACCCGCTCGAGGAGCAGGCGCCGCTCACCATCACGCTGCTCCTCTTCTACGGCACCCACTTCGTGTGCCAGGCGGTCGCGGTGCTGGTCCGCAGGACCCGCAGCATGCCGTTCGTGACCCGCAACATCGATGCGAGCGCGCTGCGGCTGTGCGACGCCCCGCCGCGCATCCTCTCCCGCCAGACGGGCCGGCGGCTGCTGCGCTTCTCCGTGCCCACCACGGTCGGCATGATGCTCACCTCGATCACCACCGACGCGTACTGGGGCGGCATCGGCCTGGCCGTCTCCCTGGCCCTGTCCGCCGGCGGCACCCTCTACCTGGGCACCTGGCTGCTGCCCAAGAAGCGGGTGGCCAGTGAGAAGCAGGCCCTCGCCTGGCTGGACGACTGGCTGGCCGAGTACCAGCCGACGGTCGGCATGTACTTCTCCGGCGGTTCCTCCTCCGCCTACCAGGCCAACATGTGGCTGAGCACGCTGGCGTCCCTCGACGGCAACCCGATCATCGTGCTCCGCGAGCGCTTCATGGTGCAGAAGATCGAGGCCACGGACGTGCCGATCGTCTGCATCCCCAAGGTCGCCAACCTGATGCGGCTGGAGCACTCCACGCTCAAGGTGCTGCTGCACCCGGCGAACTCCGGCAAGACCTCGCAGATCCTGCGCATCCCGTCCATCAAGCACGCCTTCACCAACCACGGCGAGAGCGACAAGCTGTCCTCCTGCAACCCGTACGCGAAGGCGTACGACGAGGTATGGGTGGCGGGTCCGGCGGCCCGTGACCGCTACCAGCTCGCCGACATCGGCGTCGAGGACAAGGACGTCATCGAGGTCGGCCGCCCCCAGCTGGCCCCGATCGAGCCCTACGCGGGCGCCCCGGCCGACCGGATGACGACCGTGCTGTACGCCCCGACCTGGGAAGGCTGGGACGGCAACCCGGGAAACACCTCGGTGATCCTGGCGGGCGAGAACATCGTCCGCGAGCTGCTCGCCGACGAGAACGTGCAACTGCTGTACAAGCCGCACCCGATGACCGGTTCCGTGGACCCGCGCGCGGGCGCCGCCAACACCCGCATCCAGGCGATGATCACGGAGGCGAACGCCCGGCGCAGCGGGGAGCGGCCCGGCCCGGAGGCCGCCGCCGAGCTGGCCCGCCGTACCGAGGCGCTCAATGCGCTCACCACGTCCGCGTTCCGCAAGAGCGCGGACGAGCTGGAGCGGATGCGGATCCAGGGCACCCCGGAGGAGGGCCGCGCCGCCGCCGTCGCCGCGGCCGTCACCGCCTGGGAGGAGGCGTACTGGAAGTCCTTCCCCCGGTGGGAGCACCGCATCATCACCACCGCCCGCCCCGGCATCTTCAGCTGCTTCAACCAGGCCGACGTGCTGATCAGCGATGTCTCCAGCGTCGTCTCCGACTACCTGAGCAGCGAGAAGCCGTACGCGGTCGCCAACACCTCGGGGATGAGCGAGGACGACTTCCGGGCGAACTTCCCGACCGTGCGGGCGGCGACGATCCTCACGCCCGAGGCGGACGGTGTGGCCGGTCTCCTCGACGCGGTCCGCGACCCGGAGCAGGACACCCTGGCCGCGGAGCGGGCCGAGCTCAAGGAGCACCTGCTGGGCCCGTCGGACCCGCCGTCGTCGGTCCGCTTCAACCAGGCCGCGCTGGATCTGTGCGCGAAGGCCGACGAGCGGCGCATCCGGATGGAGAACCGGCTGTCCGGTATCCCCGGCCAGCGCTCGCAGGAGGACATGGACGCCTCCGAGACGGCCGAGCACGAGGCCAGCGGCGCCTCGGACACCACGGCCGCCGTCTAGGCCGCAGCGGGCCGCTCACGGCCTCGGTGCAGAAGAACAGGGAAGGCCCCCGGGAGGAGAACTCCCGGGGGCCTTCCCCGTTCTTCGGTGCTGCGGGCCGCCGGGCGGACCGTCAGAAGGGCTTGAAGCCCTCGTACTCCTGGTCGGCCTCGTCCCGCGCCACGTCCCGGTCCTTGCGGCGCTGCGCAGCCGGACGGGGCGCCTCCAGGCGGTGGTCCTCGCCACGCCGGCCCAGCATCTCCGCGCCGGCCGCCATCATCGGCTCCCAGTCGAAGACGACGGCGTTGTCCTCGGGGCCGATGGCGATGCCGTCGCCCGCGTGCGCGCCCGCCTTGCGCAGCGCGTCCTCGACACCGAGGCGGTTGAGGCGGTCGGCGAGGTAGCCGACGGCCTCGTCGTTGTTGAAGTCGGTCTGCCGGACCCAGCGCTCGGGCTTCTCGCCGCGCACGCGGTAGAAGTTCTCGCCCTCCTCCGTGACCGTGAAGCCGGCGTCGTCCACGGCCTGGGGCCGGATGACGATACGGGTGGATTCCTGTACGGGCCTTGCCGCGCGGGCCTTGGAGACGACGTCGGCGAGCGCGAAGGACAGCTCCTTCAGGCCCATATGGGCGACCGCGGAGACCTCGTAGACGTGGTAGCCACGCTCTTCCAGGTCGGGGCGGATGATGTCGGCGAGGTCCTTGCCGTCCGGGACGTCGATCTTGTTGAGGACGACCATCCGGGGCCGGTTCTCCAGGCCGCCGTACTGCTTGAGCTCCTCCTCGATCATGTCGAGGTCGGAGACCGGGTCACGGTCGGCCTCCAGGGTCGCGGTGTCCAGGACGTGGACGAGCACCTCGCAGCGCTCGACATGCCGCAGGAACTCCAGGCCCAGGCCCTTGCCCTGGCTCGCGCCGGGGATCAGACCGGGGACGTCCGCGATCGTGTAGACGGTCGAACCGGCCGTCACCACACCGAGGTTGGGCACCAGGGTGGTGAAGGGGTAGTCGGCGATCTTGGGCTTGGCGGCGGAGAGCACCGAGATCAGCGAGGACTTGCCCGCGCTCGGGTAGCCGACCAGCGCGACGTCCGCGACGGTCTTGAGCTCCAGCACGATGTCGCGGGCCTCGCCGGGCTCACCGAGCAGCGCGAAACCGGGGGCCTTGCGGCGGGCGGAGGCCAGCGCGGCGTTGCCGAGGCCGCCGCGGCCGCCCTGGCCGGCGACGAAGGTGGTGCCCTGGCCGACGAGGTCGGCGAGCACATTGCCCTCGCGGTCCAGGATGACGGTGCCGTCCGGGACCGGCAGGACCAGGTCCTGGCCGTTCTTGCCGGAGCGGTTGTCGCCCGCGCCCGGCTGGCCGTTGGTGGCCTTGCGGTGCGGGTGGTGGTGGTATTCGAGAAGGGTGGTGACGTCCTGGTCGACGACCAGGATCACATCGCCGCCGCGGCCGCCGTTGCCGCCGTCCGGGCCGCCCAGCGGCTTGAACTTCTCCCGCATCACGGAGGCCACGCCGTGGCCTCCGTTACCCGCGGCGACGTGCAGCTCGACGCGGTCCACGAAGGTGGTCATGGTGGGGGTGCCTCCAGATAACTACGGGTATGTCGCTGTACTGCGCGAATGTTCTCTGTACTAACACGCAAGGGCGGACCGGCCTTCCCGCTGTCGCGGGAAAAGGCGGTCCGCCCCTGAGTGATGCTGATGCTGAGCTATCGCTCGGCCGGGCCGAAATTACTCGGCGACCGGAACGATGTTCACGACCTTGCGGCCACGGTGGGTGCCGAACTGCACCGCACCGGCAGCAAGGGCGAACAGGGTGTCGTCGCCGCCGCGGCCGACGCCCGTGCCCGGGTGGAAGTGGGTGCCACGCTGGCGGACCAGGATCTCACCGGCGAGGACGGCCTGACCGCCGAAGCGCTTCACGCCGAGCCGCTGAGCATTGGAATCGCGACCGTTCCGAGTGGACGATGCGCCCTTCTTATGTGCCATGTCTCCTCAGTCCCTTACTTCGCCGGAGCGTCGATGCCGGTGATCTTCAGCGCCGTGTGGAGCTGGCGGTGGCCGATCCGCTTCTTGTAACCGGTCTTGTTCTTGTACTTCTGGATCCGGATCTTGTCGCCCTTGTGGTGGTCCACGACCTCGCCCTGGACCTTCACGCCGGCCAGGACCCACGGGTCGCTGGTGACTGCGTCACCGTCGACCACCAGCAGCGTGGAGAGCTCGACGGTGTCGCCGACCTTGCTGGTGGAAATGCGGTCTACCTCGATGACGTCGCCAACAGCAACCTTCTGCTGGCGTCCGCCGGTGCGCACGATCGCGTACACGCGGAACTCTCTTTCGCTAGGAACGGATCCTCTGATGCCAGCCGCTCACACGGGCTCGGGATGGGGCCCGTGAAATCCGAATGGACGAGCGGCCTCCCTCGGCGGACCGAGAGGTGTTTGCTCAGGGGTTTGGTGTCACAGACACCGACGGTCAAGGTTACGGGGCCTTGACCAGGGGGTCAAACCGGCCCCGGACCGCTGACGGCCCGGGGCACGGCCTGCTGCTCAGTCCTCCGTGGAAGAGGACACCGACGCCACCGAGGGCTGCTCGGCGGCAGCGGTCTTCTTGGCCGCCGCCTTCGTCGTCTTCTTCGGAGCCGCCTTCTTCGCGGTGGTCTTCTTCGCCGCGGCCTTCTTGGTGGTGGTGGCGGTGGTGGTCTTCTTCGCCGCCGCCTTCTTGGCCGTGGTCTTCTTCGCCGCGGTCTTCTTGGTGGCGGCCTTCTTCGCCGTCGCCTTCTTCGCAGTCTTCTTGGCCGCGGGCTCCGCCTCCGCCCCGGCGCCCTCGACGGGCTCCGTGACCTCGGCCGGCACGGGCTCGGTGACCGGCTCCGCCGCCGGCGCCTCGGCCGGGACGACGATCTCGGCGGCCTCCTCGGCGACCTTGGGGGCGCCCGCCGGAGCGGTCGCCTTACGGGTCGCGCGGCGGCGCGGACGGGCCGGTGCGTGCTCCGCGACGGGCGCCTCGGCGACCGGCTCCGGGACCGTCTCCGGCTCCGCTGCCGGCGCCGACTCGGCCGGGACGACGATCTCGGCGGCTTCCTCCGAGACCTTGGGGGCGCCCGCCGGGGCGGACGCCTTCCGGCTCGCCCGGCGACGGCCACGGCCGCGCCCGGCGGCCGCCTCGGCCTCGGCAGGGCTGCTGAACCATTCGTCGGTGCCGTCCACCGCGGGCTGGAGCTCGGCCTCCGTCACGGGGGCGGGCTCCAGCTCCGGCGCGCCGCCGTCCGGGGTCGGCTCGGCCGCCTCGGCCTCGTGGACATGCGGCTCGGCCTGGGCGCCCTTGCCCTTCTTCTTGCGCTTGCCACCGCCGCCGGCCGTCGTCGGCTGGTCCATGTGGACGAGGACGCCACGGCCGTTGCAGTGCACACAGGACTCGGAGAAGGACTCCAGCAGGCCCTGGCCGACCCGCTTACGGGTCATCTGGACCAGGCCGAGCGAGGTGACCTCGGCGACCTGGTGCTTGGTCCGGTCCCGGCCCAGGCACTCCAGCATCCGCCGCAGCACCAGATCCCGGTTGGACTCCAGCACCATGTCGATGAAGTCGATGACGACGATGCCGCCGAGGTCGCGCAGCCGCAGCTGGCGCACGATCTCCTCGGCCGCCTCCAGGTTGTTCCTGGTGACCGTCTCCTCGAGATTGCCGCCCTGACCGGTGAACTTCCCGGTGTTGACGTCGATCACGATCATCGCTTCGGTCTTGTCGATCACCAGCGAACCACCGCTGGGCAGCCAGACCTTGCGGTCCAGCGCCTTCATCAGCTGCTCGTCGATGCGGTACGTCGCGAAGACGTCGACGTCCGAAGTCCACTTCTGGAGCCGGTCGGTGAGGTCCGGGGCGACGTGCGCGACATAGCCGTGGATGGTCTCCCACGCCTCGTCACCGCTGACGATGACCTTGGAGAAGTCCTCGTTGAAGATGTCGCGGACGACCCGGACGGTCATGTCCGGCTCGCCGTAGAGCAGGCTCGGCGCGTTGGAACTGCCGCCGCTCTTGGCCTTCTTCTGGATCTCTTCCCACTGCGCCTGGAGCCGCTGGACGTCGCGCGCCAGCTCGTCCTCGCTCGCGCCCTCCGCGGCGGTGCGGACGATGACGCCCGCGTCCTCGGGGACGATCTTCTTGAGGATCTGCTTCAGCCGCGCCCGCTCGGTGTCGGGCAGCTTGCGGCTGATACCGGTCATCGAGCCCTCGGGCACGTAGACCAGGTAGCGGCCGGGGAGCGAGACCTGGCTGGTGAGCCGGGCGCCCTTGTGGCCGATCGGATCCTTGGTGACCTGCACCAGCACGGACTGGCCGGACTTCAGCGCGGTCTCGATGCGGCGCGGCCCGTTGGACATGCCGAGCGCCTCGAAGTTGACCTCACCGGCGTACAGCACGGCGTTGCGGCCCTTGCCGATGTCGACGAAGGCGGCCTCCATCGACGGCAGGACGTTCTGCACCTTGCCGAGGTAGACATTGCCGACGTACGAGGTCGCCTGCTCCTTGTTGACGAAGTGCTCCACGAGCACGTTGTCCTCAAGGACGCCGATCTGGGTGCGCTCGCCGCTCTGGCGGACGACCATCACGCGCTCGACGGCCTCGCGGCGGGCGAGGAACTCCGCCTCGGTGATGATCGGCACCCGGCGGCGGCCCTGCTCGCGGCCCTCACGGCGGCGCTGCTTCTTGGCCTCCAGGCGCGTCGACCCCTTGATCGACTGCACCTCGTCGGCGCTGGTGCTCTCGTCCTTCTTACGGGGCTCGCGGACCTTGACGACCGTGCGCTCCGGGTCGTCGGTGCCGCCGGTCCCGTCCTCGCCGGTGTCACCCGTGCGACGGCGGCGGCGGCGACGACGGCGGCTGCTGCTGGAGCCGCCGCCCGACTGCTCGTCGGCTTCCTCCTGCGTCTCCGGCTGCTCGTCGGCCTGCTCGTCGCTCTCCTCGGACTCCGCCTGAGCGCTCTCGCGCTCGTCGTCCGTACGGCCCTCGGCGGGCTGCTCCTCGGCGGACTCCCCGCGGCGGCGGCGACGGCCACCACGGCGGCGGCGGCGCGAGGGGCGGTCGCCGGACTCGTCCTCGCCGTGACCGCCCTCGGCCGGCTCGGTCTCCGGCTCGGTCTCCGGCTCGGCTGCTGCCTCGGCTTCTTCGGCCGCCGGCTCCTCGGCCGGGGCGGCGGTGACCTGCTCGGGCTCGGCCGGGGCGCCACGACGGCGACGGCGGCGCGCACCGGCGGCGGGCTGCTCCTCCACGGCCGGCTCGGCCGGGGTCTCCTCCTGGCGGGCCGCGGCAGCGGCGGCGGCCGCGGTCTCCGGCGTCTGGAACATCGGCTCGGTGAAGACCGGCGCCTGGAAGACGGCGGTCGGCGGCCGCTGCGCGCGGCGACGGCCGCGCTGCGGCGCCTCCTTCGCGGGCTCCTCCTCGGCACGGGGCGCCTCGGCGGCCGGCTCCGCGGCCCGCTCGCCACGGCGGCGCGCCCGACGGCGGGGGGCCTCGGCGGTCTCTACGGGCTCTGCGGCCTCGTCGGCCGGCGCCTCCTCGGCGTCCGCTGCCCCGGTCTCCTCGGCTTCCTCGGCGGCCTGCGGCGCACCCGAGGGGGCGGTGACCTTACGGGTGGCACGGCGGCGCGTGCGGGCCGGCTTGGCGTCCTCGGCGGGGGCCGGCGCCTCCTCCTCGGCGGCGGGGACGGCCGGTGCGGCGCTCTCGTCCGTCGCGGCGGCCTCGTCGGCGTCGCTCCCCTGGGGGGCGCCGGCCGGAGCGGTGGCCTTACGGGTGGCACGGCGGCGGGAACGGCGCGGAGCGGCGTCCTCGGTCTCCTCGGCGGCGGGGGCAACCTCCGCGGCGGCCTCGACGGGCTGGGCCGCGGGCGCGGGCGCCTCGGCGGCGGCAGGCTCCTGGCCGGCCTCGGCCTGCGGGGGGCCGGCGGGGGCGGACACCTTGCGGGTCGCCCGGCGGCGGCCGCGGCGCGGCGCGGCGTCCTCGGCCTGCGGCGCCTCGGCGGGCGCCTCGGCGGCAGCGGACGTCTCGGCGACGGCCGGTTCGGCGGCTGCCTCGGGCTGCTCGTCGGCGGCCGGCTGCGGGGCTCCGGACGGGGCGGTGACCTTGCGCGTCGCACGGCGGCGGGTACGGGCCGGCTTGGCCTCGTCCCCGGTGGTGACCGCGGAGGCGGTGGTCTCCTCGGCGAGGGCCGGATCGGCCACGGACGCGGCGGCGGTCTCGGTGCTCACCACTGCTTCGGCCGCGCCACCGGCCGACGGCGGGCCGGCCGGCCGGGATGCCGCACGGCGCCTGCGGCGCGGCGGCAGCGTGTCGCTGGGTGAGTGATTGTCGTCGGCACCACGGTCCTCGGACGGCGTGGAGCGGGTGGGCTCAATGGGCTCGAGCATGCGGGCGGTTCTCCCGTCACGCTCCCGGGCGCCGCGCCTGATTCCGGCCGCGGTCCGCGTGATGAGCGCGGTCCCGCTGTCCGGGGCGTGGGCGCCGCACGGGAGCTGTCGTCTCGCTCACCGGTCCCCGTAGGGCAGGGACCGGCGAAAGTCTCCTGGTCAGTGCGTCTGCCGGACCGGGGTGGCTCCCTGGCTGATCGGCGACGCGACGACGGCAGTCCTACGCAGTACCTTCCCCGGCTGCCGGGGAGGCCCCACTCGTCGCCTTCGCGGCACTCAGCCCGGCGGCCGTGGATGGGGCGGCCGTGGCAGCGTCGCGGTCGGGCGCTAGCGGGTCAGTCACCGCGCCGGTCTCCTCATCGAGCAGCCCCTGCGCCAGCCTGGTCACCGCTGCGGGGACCGGCGGCGCCAGGTCGGCCGTAGCTCGGAGGCCGGACAGGACGTCGTCGGGTCGAACGGCAGGTGTCAGATGCCGAACAACCAGCCGCAGTATCGCACAGGCATTGCCGTCGGGCCTATCGGTGTCGCGACCTGCGGCCTCCAGACGCGCCACTGCGGCCCGCGCGTCAAAGGTCCGGATGCCGTTTTTCGTACGCCGCTCGACCTGCACCTCTTCCGCGGCGAGGAACGCCGCGACGGCGCGCTCGGCGGCCTGTGCCTCGACCCCGTCGAGCCGGATCTCCCACACCGAGGCCTGGAGCCGGTCGGCCAGACCACTCGTGTGGGCCTCGACGGCGTCGGTCACATCGAGACCGTCCGGCAGCGACTCGTCGAGGAGGGCGCGGAGGGTGTCCGGGTCGCGGCGCTCGGCGAGCTGGATCTCCAGATACTCGGCCTCGCTGCCCGTACCGGTCGGGGCAGCGTTGGCGTACGACACCTTGGGGTGCGGGGTGAAGCCCGCGGAATAGGCCATGGGGACCTCGGCGCGGCGCAGCGCCCGCTCGAAAGCGCGCTGGAAGTCGCGGTGGCTGGTGAACCGGAGGCGGCCGCGCTTGGTGTAGCGCAGTCGGATGCGCTGCACCGCCGGTGCGGGCGGCGGGCCTTCGGGCTGTCGCTTGCCCAGTGTCGTTCAGTCCTTCGTGAGTGCGGTCGTACTGCTACCTAGAGTACGTGCCCCGGGAGCTCCCGGTTCCCGGCGGGGCGCGGCAGCCGCGGTCCGCGGCGGCTCCGCGGGGGCCCCGAACAGCGCCCGCCGGATCTCCCTGCGGGTCTGCCGTACGGTTTCGCGGGCGGTGCGCAGCGCCTGCCGGACGGGCCGCCAGAGGCCGTCGCGGAGGACGTGCCCGAGCGGGGTGAGCACGCTGCGGTAGACCCACCGCAGCGGTTCGACGAAGACCCACCACAGCAGCGTGCCGAGGAACCGGCCGAGGGCCCGGGAGACGATACCGGCGGCCCGCCAGCAGAACCCGAACGCCGCCCCGGCCTCGCGGACGACCACCGTCACCACGACGGCCAGCAGCCGCCCGGCCGGCGCCAGCACATACCGCCACAGGCTGACCACCGGCACGACCACGAGCCACCGCACGAGCGTGGCGAGTACGGCGGCGATGCCGCGGACCAGCCAGGCGATGCCGTGCCCGGCCGGCATCAGGACGTACGCGTACAGCCACTGGGCGGGGACCACGATCAGATACCGGACCAGCCACGCCACCGCCGCGCCGATCCCCAGGCCGACGGGTGCCAGCACATACCGCCACAGGGTCACCCACGGCCACACGAACAACGCGCGGCCGAGCCAGGCCAGGGCCACGCCCAGCGCGCACAGCACCCAGGTGATGCCGTGCCCCACCGGAGTCATCACGTAGGTGTACAGCCACCGCGCCGGGACCACGATCAGATACCGGGCCAGCCACGCCACCGCCCTGCCGGTCCCCCGGCCGGCCGGCGCGAGGACGGAGCGCCACAGCCACACCAACGGGGCGACGACCAGCATCCGCCAGATCCAGTTCAAAGGGATCACGACAAGGGTCCGCCAGGCCCACGCCACGGGGACGACCACGAGGGTCCGCCAGGCCCACGCCACGGGGACGACCACGAGGGTGTGCCCCAGCCAGGCGAGACCGCGGCCGAAGGGGCGCAGCACGCTCCGGTTCACGGCCCGGCCGGCGACGGCCAGTGCATCCCACACCAGGCGCACCGGCACCACGAGCACCAGCACCACGATCCGCACCGGCAGCCGGACCACGGTCGTCACACAGCCCTCGCCCGGCTCGTAACGGGCGGGCACCTGCCGTTCCCTGTCGTTGGGCTCCATTCGCCCGTCCCCCTGTACTGCTGTCCTGCTTGTCCTGGCAATGCCCGTCCCCCGGCGCCTCAGACGGGCCGGTGCGGCTGCTGTCCGGCGGCGGTTGCCGCGGGGATCCAGTAACGCAGCTTCTCCTCCCGCTGGTCCTCGAAGATCCCGCCGCAGGCCTCGATGACCTTACGCGAGCCGGTGTTGGTGTCGTCGCAGGTCACCAACACCGGGTCGATGCCCAGCTCGTGATGGGCGATCGGCAGGGCGGCGCGCAGTATCGCGGTGGCGTGGCCCCGGCGGCGGGCGCCGGGGCGTACGCCGTAGCCGAGATGGCCGCCCCAGTTGAGGAGGGAGGGGGTGAGGTGGTGGCGGAAGGTGCACCGCCCCAGGTAGGTGTCGCCGTCCACCCACCAGCGGGTGGTCATGGGGACCACACCGTCGACACGTGTGTTGCTCATGACGCCGCCGACCAGTTCGACGTACTCGGCGAAGCCTTCGGCGGTCGGCCAGCGGCTGTGCCACGTCGTCAGCTCGTGGGCCAGGGTGGAGTGCGGGGCGGACTCCGCACCGTCGGCACGGAATTCGTCCATCGCGGCGAGGAACGAGGCATGGACGGCGACGGTGGGGGCGATGAGCTGCGGTGCCATCGCCTCATTGTGCCGGAGCGCGCCGCGGCCCGGCCCCGCAGGATGCGGGGCCGGGCCGAAGAGGCGTGGTGCAAGCGCTACTTGACGGTCAGTGGGAGCAGCTTCTTGCCGGTCGGGCCGATCTGGATCTCGGTGTCCATCTGCGGGCAGACGCCGCAGTCGAAGCACGGGGTCCAGCGGCAGTCCTCGACCTCGGTCTCGTCGAGCGAGTCCTGCCAGTCCTCCCAGAGCCAGTCCTTGTCGAGACCGGAGTCCAGGTGGTCCCAGGGCAGGACCTCTTCGTACTCCCGCTCACGGGTGGTGTACCAGGCGACGTCCACGCCGAAGGCGGGCAGCGTCTCCTCGGCGGCCTTCATCCAGCGGTCGTAGGAGAAGTGCTCGCGCCAGCCGTCGAAGCGGCCGCCGCCCTCGTAGACCGCGCGGATGACCGAGCCGATGCGGCGGTCGCCGCGCGAGAGCAGGCCCTCGACGATGCCGGGCTTGCCGTCGTGGTAGCGGAAGCCGATCGAGCGGCCGTACTTCTTGTCACCGCGGATCTTGTCCCGGAGCTTTTCGAGACGGGCGTCCGTCTCCTCCGCCGACAGCTGCGGCGCCCACTGGAAGGGGGTGTGCGGCTTGGGGACGAAGCCGCCGATGGAGACCGTGCAGCGGATGTCGTTCTGCCCGGAGACCTTGCGGCCCTCGGCGATGACCTTGACCGCCATGTCGCCGATCTGGAGCACGTCCTCGTCGGTCTCGGTCGGCAGACCGCACATGAAGTAGAGCTTCACCTGCCGCCAGCCGTTGCCGTAGGCCGTGGAGACGGTCCTGATCAGGTCCTCTTCGGAGACCATCTTGTTGATGACCTTGCGCATCCGCTCCGAGCCGCCCTCGGGCGCGAAGGTCAGACCGGAGCGACGGCCGTTGCGCGTCAGCTCGTTGGCGAGATCGACGTTGAAGGCGTCGACACGGGTCGACGGCAGCGACAGACCGATCTTGTCTTCCTCGTACCGGTCGGCGAGGCCCTTCGCGAGGTCACCGATCTCGGTGTGGTCCGCGGAGGACAGCGACAACAGGCCGACCTCCTCGAATCCCGTGGCCTTCAGCCCCTTGTCCACCATGTCGCCGATGCCGGTGATGCTTCGCTCCCGTACGGGGCGCGTGATCATGCCGGCCTGGCAGAAACGGCAGCCGCGGGTGCAGCCACGGAAGATCTCGACCGACATCCGCTCATGGACGGTCTCGGCCAGGGGGACGAGCGGCTGCTTGGGGTAGGGCCACTCGTCGAGGTCCATGACGGTGTGCTTGGAGACCCGCCACGGGACGCCGGAGCGGTTCGGCACGACGCGGGAGATCCGCCCGTCGGCCAGGTACTCGACGTCGTAGAACTTGGGGACGTAGACGCTGCCGGTCTTCGCCAGGCGGAACAGCAGCTCATCGCGCCCGCCGGGCCGGTCCTCGGCCTTCCAGGCGCGGATGATCTCGGTGATCTCCAGCACCGCCTGCTCACCGTCGCCCACGACCGCGCAGTCCAGGAAGTCCGCGATCGGCTCGGGGTTGAAGGCCGCGTGGCCGCCGGCGAGGACGATCGGGTGGTCCTCCGTACGGTCCTTGGACTCCATCGGGATACCGGCGAGGTCCAGGGCGGTGAGGAGGTTGGTGTACCCCAGCTCGGTCGAGAAGGAGACACCGAGGACGTCGAAGGCGCCGACGGGGCGGTGCGCGTCGACCGTGAACTGCGGGACGTGGTGCTCACGCATCAGCGCTTCGAGGTCCGGCCACACGCTGTACGTGCGCTCGGCCAGCACGCCCTCGCGCTCGTTGAGGACCTCGTAGAGGATCATGACGCCCTGGTTGGGCAGACCGACCTCGTAGGCGTCCGGGTACATGAGCGACCACCGCACGTCACAGGAATCCCAGTCCTTGACGGTGGAGTTCAGCTCACCGCCGACGTACTGAATGGGCTTCTGCACATGCGGGAGCAGGGCCTCGAGCTGCGGGAAGACCGACTCGGCAGACATCTCGAACCTTTGTGAGCTGGCAGGGGGCGACTCTCAAGCGTAACCGCTCGGGGGACCACCCCCTCGCACAGCGATCAGACACCCCCGCAGCGGCGGGAACACCGGGCCGGCGCACCGCGCTCGCCGCGCGGGGATCACCTCCGGGCCGACGGCGCTGCCGCGCACCGGCCGAACGGACGTCGTGGGTAAGGTCACCGCCGGAAAGCGGCCCGGTGCTTGCGCCGCGAGGCCTTCGCCCAACGGCCCGGCAGCTCCCGTTCCCGGTCCGCCGCCAGGGCCTCCTCGCGCCCGTACAGCAGGCCGAAGGTGAAGCCCCCCTCACCGGCGTGGTGCGCCTGGGTCGCCAGTTCGCGCAGTGCGTCGCGCGCCACCACGCTGTCCTGGTGGTCGCCCAGCAGCTGCTGCACCCGCTTGATCCGCTTGGCGAACTTCTTCGCCGGCCGGCCGAGCGCCGGACGGGAGGCCTCCGCCGCGTACCGCGTCCGCTTGGCGGCCTTGCGGGCGCCGTGCAGCGCCTCGTCCCGCTCCCGACCGGCCGGTGCGGCCAGCGCGGCCTCCACACGACGGGCCAGCCGCCGGTAGTCCTTCAGCACGGCCTTGGACACCACCCGGTGCGCCGGCCGGCCGGCTGCCGGGCGCAGCGGCGGCTCCTCCAGGAGGACGTGCAGGGTCTTCAGCAGCGACAGATAGCGAGGCCCGTCCAGTACGGCGAGCACCGCCTTCCGCGAGCCGGCCCGGCGCCGCTCGGACCAGATGCGCAGCCGGGCGTCCACCGGCCCCAGCCGGAGCGTCCGGGGCACGTCGTCCAGCGCCTTCCGCAGCCGCGCGGTCAGCACCTCGCGGTCCCGGTCCACCCCCAACTCCGCGGCCAGCCACTTGAGTTCGAGGCCGATGGGGTGGGTGGCAGCGCGGTCGAGCACCTTGGTGTACGAGCGGAAGGCGCTGCGCAGCCGGCGGGTGGCGACCCGCATCCGGTGCACCGAGTCGGGCAGGTCCCGCCGTACCGCCGGATCCAGCTCGATGATCACCCGAACCTGCTCACGGACATAGCGGAGCACCACGTCCCCGGCCGTGCACCCCTTCTTCTTCCCGTTCTTCTTCCCGGCGCCTTTACCCTTCGCCCCGCGCTTTCCGGCACCTTCGGCGCGGCGCTTGCCCGGCCCGGCGCCACCCGCCGCGGGCCGCTCGCGCGCCTGCCCCGTCTCGGCCAGCGCCCGCGCCAGCTTCGACGGCGCCGAGGCGGGGCGCGCGCCCGCCGCGACCAGCGCCCTGCCGACCTCGTCCAGCAGCGCGGTGTCACCGTCCCCGGTCAGCTCCACCTCGATCTCGTGCCAGCGGGCCTCGACGGGCCCCGCCGGCACCTCCGTCTTCCTCGCGGACTCGCCCGCCCGCTGCGCCCTCACCTCGTCCACCGCCACCTCGGCGAGCGGCACCCCTGCGGCGTCCTTCAGGACCCGGACCGTGCGCGTCGTCCGCAGCCGTACCACGGGGGCCGGATCCCGGTCCAGCACCCGCGAGCGGACGAGCGCGGTCAGTTCCGGAGGCGGCGCATCGGACAACGGCGCCCGCACCTCGTCCCGCACCCCCGGCGCGACCGGCAGCTTCAGATGCCAGCCCGCGTCCTTGCCGCCGGTGCGGCGCCGCAGCGTGATGCCCTCGGCGGCGAGGCGATGGCCGGCGGTGTCGTAGTAGAGGGCGTCAAGGGCTTCGACGCCGGCTTCCTCCACGGTGGCGACCCGGTCGATACCGGCCAGATCGGGCAGCTGCGCATCGTCGTCGATGTCGTACTTGCGTTCGATTTCTCGCACGGTGTCCGCCATGCATCGAGGCTAGCCACCCATCCCGGCCCAGACCACCCGCCCGCCCACGGGAGCTGCTGCATGGCGGGATCCGGAGCAGAGGGTGGCACGCGCCCCACGGCGTGACTTACGGTGTGTGACGAGATGGACACGTAGAGTGCGATCGGCGCTCACTCGACCCCCTTCGGGGAGGGAGACACCCGTGCACCCCCCAACCGCACCCGCCACCCGGGCACCCCTCCGCCTCTCGGCAGGCGCCCGCCCCTATGTCCTGACCGCACCGAGCACCCCCACCACCCCGAAGGCCGCCCGCGATTTCGTCCGTGCCGTCCTGCGCCGCACGGGCCTCGCCCCGCTCACCGACACCGCGGTGCTGCTCACCTCGGAGGCAGTGACCCGCTCCCATCTGCGTACGCCGCGGTCAGCGGACATCCTGCTGCGGATGCTGACCGCCGGGCACGGGCTGCGGATCAGCGTGCACGACGAGGCGCCGGCCCGGATTCCGCGGCCGGCGCCGACGGCCGGTGAGCAGGCCGCCGACTACGGGATGCTGCTGACCGGAAGCCTCGCCGACGACTGGGGCACGACGCCGTTCGAGGGCCTGCCCCGGTCCGCCTCGCTCTGGTTCGAGCTGCGCCTCGCCCCGTGACGCGGCGTCAGCGCGAGGCCGACAGCGGGCGCTGTACGCGGATCGACTGGAGCAGCCCGATCGCGATCCAGACCGCGAACATCGACGTGCCGCCGTAGGAGACGAACGGCAGGGGAAGGCCGGTGACGGGCATGATGCCGAGGGTCATACCGATGTTCTCGAAGGCTTGGAAGGCGAACCACGCGATGATGCCGGCGGCGACGACCGTGCCGTAGAGCTCGGTGGACTCACGGGCGATCCGGCAGGCCCGCCACAGGACGACACCGAGCAGGACGATGATCAGGCCCGCGCCCAGGAAGCCGAGCTCCTCACCGGCAACGGTGAAGATGAAGTCCGTCTGCTGTTCGGGGACGAACTGGCCGGTGGTCTGGCTGCCGTGGAAGAGACCGGAACCGGTCAGCCCGCCGCCGCCGATCGCGATCCGGGCCTGGTTGGTGTTGTAGCCGACACCGGCCGGGTCGAGGCTCGGGTTGGCGAACGCGGCGAACCGGGCGATCTGGTAGGCGTCGAGCATGCCGAGCTGCCAGACGGCCACACAGCCGACGACGCCGGTGCCGCCCAGACCGAGGATCCAGCGGTTGGAGGCACCGGAGGAGAGCAGGACGCCGAGGATGACGGCGCCGAGCACCATGACCGAGCCGAGGTCGGGCATCAGCATGATCACGGCGACCGGGACGGCGGCCAGGGCGAGAGCCTGGACGACGGTGCGGTGGCCGGGGTGCGGGCGGTCGCCCGCGTCGACCCGGGACGCCAGCATCATCGCCATGCCGAGCGTGATGGTGATCTTCGCGAACTCGGCGGGCTGGAGCGAGAAACCGCCGGGGATCGCCAGCCAGGACCGCGAGCCGTTGATGGTGGCGCCCAGCGGCGTCAGCACCAGCAGCGCCAGCACGACCGACAGCGCGTAGAGGATCGGGACCGCACCGCGCAGCGTGCGGTGCCCGAGCCAGATCGTGCCGGCGGCCAGCGCTAGGCCGATGCCGAGATTGAGCAGATGGTGCAGGAAGTAGTAGTACTCGTCGCCGTGGTTGAGCTCGGTGCGGTTGCGGGTGGCGGAGAAGACCAGCACCGAGCCCATCAGCGACAGCACCAGGCAGGACAGCAGCAGTATCCAGTCCAGCTTGCGCAGCACCGAATCACGTGCCGTCAGCTTGCCCCAGGTGCCGAGCTCTGGGGTGTAGCGCCGGATCGAGAACGCCCGGGAGGTGTGGCTGGTCGTCACTGTGGGCTCTCCGATGCGGACGGCGACGGCGACGGCGGCACGTACGGCTTGATGGGCTGGGCCTGGATCGTCCCGTCACCCTCGATCTTGGGGAGCGAGCTCTGGGGCTTCGGCAGCAGGGCGGCCTTCGGGTCGATCCCGCCCTTCTCGTCGACCCCGTACAGGGCGTTGTAGATGTTGCGTACGGCCGGGCCGGAGGCGCCGGATCCGGTACCACCCTGGGAGATCGTCATGACGATCGTGTAGTCCTTGGTGTACGTCGCGAACCACGAGGTGGTCTGCTTGCCGTAGACCTCCGCCGTACCCGTCTTGGCGTGCATCGGAATCTTGTCCTGCGGCCAGCCCTGGAAGCGCCATGCGGCGGTACCGCGGGTGGCCACACCGGCCAGCGCGGAGTCCATCTGCCGGAGCGTCTTGGGGCTGTCGGGCAGCCTGCCGTGCGACGTGGGCCTGACCGGCCGCACCTTCTTGCCGTCGGGGCTGACGATGGCCTTGCCGACGGTCGGGTTGTAGAGCGTGCCGCCGTTGGCGATCGCGCCGTAGATGGTCGCCATCTGGATGGGTGTGACGAGGGTGTCGCCCTGCCCGATGGCGTAGTTGATGGAGTCGTAGGCGTGCAGCTTCATGCCTTCGAGGCAGCCCTCACGGGCGAGCTTGGTGGCGAAGTCCTTCTTCTTGGGCCAGGCCTTGGCCTGCTTGCACCAGCCGGACTTGTTGGCCTTCCAGAAGGAGTTCTTCCACTTGCGGTCGGGGACCCGGCCGGTGACCTCGTTGGGGAGGTCGATGCCGGTCTCCTTGCCGAGACCGAACTGGTGGGCGGTCCTGTAGAACCAGTCGTTGGGGTCCTTCTTGGGCTTGTCCCCGCCGTCCTTCTTCCACTCCTCGTGCGAGAGCCGGTAGAAGACGGTGTCGCAGGAGACCTCCAGCGCCCGGCCCAGGCTGATGTCGCCGTGGCCTTCGCCCTCGAAGTTCTTGAAGGTCTGGCCGCCGATGCTGTACGAGCTGGTGCAGGGGTAGTGGCCGTTGAAGTCGTAGCCCGCGTTGATCGCGGCCGTGGTCGAGATGACCTTGAAGATCGAGCCGGGGGCGGCCTGTCCCTGGATGGCGCGGTTCAGCAGCGGGTAGTTGGAGTCCTTGCCGGTGAGGTGGGCGTAGTCCTTGCCGGAGATCCCGCCGACCCAGGCGTTGGGGTCGTAGCTGGGGTTGGAGGCCATCGCCACCACCCGGCCGGTCTTGGCTTCCATGACGACCACGGCGCCCGAGTCGGCCTTGTAGTTGGTGCCCGTGTTCCTGTCGTGCACCTTCCGGGCGTCCTTCATGGCCTGGTCGAGCTGCTTCTCCGCTATGGCCTGCACCCGCGCGTCGATGCTGGTGACGACGCTCGCACCGCCCTGGCCCTTCTCGCTGTTGGCCTGGCCGATGACCCGGCCGAGGTTGTCCACCTCATAGCGGGTGACGGCGGCCTTGCCGCGCAGATAGCGGTCGTACGTACGCTCCAGACCGGACCGGCCGATCTGGTCGGAGCGCAGGAACGGCGAGTCGGTGTCCTTGGCCTTGTTGATCTCCTCGTCGGTGACCGGCGAGAGGTAGCCGAGCACCTGGGCGGTGTTGGCGTCACCGGGAGCGGCGTAGCGGCGGACGGCGGTGGGCTCGGCGCTGATGCCGGGGAAGGCCTCGGAGCGTTCGCGGATCTGGAGGGCCTGCTGGGTGGTGGCCTCGTCGGTGATCGGGATCGGCTGGTAGGGCGAGCCGTTCCAGCAGGGCTGCGGGGTCTTGGCGTCGCACAGCCGGACCTTGTTGCGGATCTCCTTCTCGGACATGCCGAGCACCTTGGCGAGCCGGCCGAGCACGGCCTTGCCGTCGTCCTTCATCTTCAGCAGCTCGGTACGGCTCGCGGAGACCACCAGACGGGTCTGGTTGTCGGCCAGCGGCACCCCGCGCGCATCGAGGATGGAGCCGCGGGTGGCGGGCTCGATGACCTGCTGGACGTGGTTGTTTCTCGCCTCGGTGGCGTACTCCTGGCCGTTGCGGATCTGCAGATACCAGAGCCGGCCGCCGAGAGTGAGCAGCAGGGAGAAGACCAGGATCTGGATCGCGATGAGCCGGACGCTGACCCGGGAGGTCCGGGTTTCCGGAAGATTACTCATGGCGCGCAGCGCCTCCACGAGGGGTGGTGGTCGAAAGGGGCGAGGGCGTCACAGTCGCTTGACCCCCTTGATGCGGCCCACCTTGTCGCGGGCCGACTTGCCGAGCAGACTGCCGCGCTGGCTGCCGATGCCCGTCCCCGTGCGTACGGACTTCATGGCACCGCGGCTGGCCTTGAGCCCGGTGCCGGTGGTGAGCCAGCCGTACCCGGAATCCCGGCCGCCGGCCCCGCCGCTCGAACTGGAGCCGTCGCCGGCCAGCGCCTCGCCTTCCGTTCTGCGCGCCAGCGCCATCACCAGCGGGACGGTGAAGGGCGCCAGCAGCAGGTCGTAGAGGGTCGCGCTGAGCAGCAGTCCGACGATGCCGACGTGCCGGGCGGCGGTGTCACCGACCAGCGCACCGACGCCGGCGTACATCAGCGTCGAGCCGATGGCGGCGCCGAGGACGACGAGCAGCGGCAGTGTCGCCGAGCGGTGCTGACCGGAGTCCGGCTTGGTCAGGCCCGCGCAGTAGCCGATGACACAGAGCACCAGCGCATAGCGGCCGATGGCGTGGTCGGAGGGCGGGGCGAGGTCGGCCAGCAGTCCGGCGAAGAAGCCGACCAGCGCGCCGCCGACATGGCCGTAGACCAGCGCGAGGCCGAGCACCACGAGCAGCAGCAGGTCGGGTACGGCGCCGGGCAGTTGGAGTCTGGCGAGGATGGTGACCTGAATGACGAGGGCGACGACCACCAGCGGGGCCGAGAGCAGGATCCGGTTGATGCGCATCGGTCAGCTCCTGGGAGAAGCGCTCGCGGAGGGCGTGGCCGTGACGGTGACCGTCGGTGTCGGCTTGGGCTTCGCGGGCGCAGGCGGCAGGACGGTGTCGCGCGGGTCCTCGCGGGGCGGTGCCACGACTACGCCGACGATGTCGAGCTGGGAGAACGAGACAAAGGGCCGGACCTGGAGGTTACGCGTCAGATCGCCGTTGGACGGCTCGACCTTGACGACCCTGCCGACGGGCACGCCGGGCACGAACGGCTTGTCCCTGCTGGAGCCGAAGGTGACCAGGCGGTCGCCCCGCTTGATGTTGGCCTTGCCGTTGAGGAGCTGGACGCGCAGCGAGCGGACGCCCTGCCCGTTGGCGAAGCCGATCTCGTTGGTCTTCTCCATGCGGGTGCCGACGGTGAAGTCGGGGTCGGCGGCCAGCAGGACGGTGGAGGTGTCGGCGCCGACGGTGGTGACCCGGCCGACCAGACCGTCGCCGTTGAGCACGGTCATATCGCGGGCGATGCCGTCGCGGGTGCCGGCGTCGATGGTGACGGTCCAGGAGAAGCCCTGGGCGGAGCCGATGGCGATGACCTGGGCGCCCTTGATGCCGTACTGGCCGGTGCCCGCGGTCTTGAGGATCTTGTCGAGCTCGGCGGCGCGGCTACGGTTGCGGTCGGAGGAGCCGAGCTTGGCCTTCAGCGCCTCGTTCTCGTGCTCCAGCCCGCTGATCCGGTTGTGCCGGGCGCCGGAGTCCCGCACGGCGCCGATGGCGTTGCCGACCGGGTTGACGACGCGGGCGACGCCGCTTTCGACCGGGCCGAAGGCGGAGGCGGCGGCTTGCCGGGCGCCATCGAGCGGGGACTGTTCGCCGCCGCGGATATCGACCGTGATCAGCGCGAACGCGATCGCGACCAGCAGCACCAGCAGCAGCCGGCTCTCTCGTGTGTCCCTCACGTGCGGCGGCCGTGTCCTTCCTCGTAGGACCGGCCGGCTGCGGGCCCCGCCGGTCTCGTTCGGGAGTTGAGCGTTGTGCCTGTGTGACGGTGCCCGATGGTGAAGCGTCAGTGCACCGTGTCTGTCGGGAGGTTGTGCCTGTATATCAGCGATCCGCCGGACGGACCGGCCGCTGTCGCCATGGTTCCCGAACGCCGCGGACGCCGCTCGACGGCCGCGGCGCGATCGGGACCCCGGTTCCTGCTACCTGCGCGGCTGGGAGTCGAGGACCTGCTGGAGTGCCTCGAACTCCTCGACGCACTTGCCGGAACCGAGCGCGACGGAGTCGAGCGGGTCCTCGGCGATGTGGATGGGCATACCGGTCTCGCGGCGCAGCCGCTCGTCGAGGCCGCGGAGCAGGGCGCCGCCTCCGGTGAGCACGATGCCGCGGTCCATGACGTCACCGGACAGCTCCGGCGGGCACTTGTCGAGCGTCGTCTTGACCGCGTCGACAATGGAGTTCACCGGCTCCTCGATGGCCTTGCGGACCTCGGCGGCCGAGATGACGACGGTCTTCGGCAGGCCGGAGACCAGGTCACGGCCGCGGATCTCGGTGTGCTCGTCCTGTTCGAGGTCGTACGCCGAGCCGATGGTGATCTTGATGCTCTCGGCGGTGCGCTCGCCCAGCAGAAGGCTGTACTCCTTCTTGATGTGCTGGATGATCGCGTTGTCGAGCTCGTCGCCGGCCACCCGGATCGACTGCGCGGTGACGATGCCGCCGAGCGAGATGACCGCAACCTCGGTCGTCCCGCCGCCGATGTCCACGACCATGTTGCCGGTGGCCTCGTGGACCGGCAGGCCGGACCCGATGGCGGCGGCCATCGGCTCCTCGATGATGTGCACCTGGCGCGCACCGGCCTGGGTCGACGCCTCGATGACCGCGCGGCGCTCCACTCCTGTGATGCCGGAGGGGACACACACGACGACCCGCGGGCGGGCCAGATAGCGCCGCTTGTGGATCTTGAGGATGAAGTAGCGGAGCATCCGCTCGGTGATCTCGAAATCGGCGATCACGCCGTCTTTCAGGGGCCGTACGGCGACGATGTTGCCGGGCGTGCGCCCGATCATCTTCTTCGCCTCAGCACCTACCGCGAGAATGCCGCCGGTGTTGGTGTTGATGGCCACGACCGACGGCTCGTTGAGGACGATGCCGCGGCCCCTGACGTACACCAGCGTGTTGGCGGTCCCGAGGTCGACAGCCATGTCACGGCCGATGAACGACATGTTGTTCCCCATGAGGATACGTCTGGCCTTCCCAACTGGAGCGAATGCTTACTGGAGGTCGGCAGGAGGTGATGCGCGTTGCGGCGCGGAAGCCTCCATCGTAGTTCGTAGTGCGCCCACTCGAACACGTCGGGAGGCTGTTCCGCCATTGTCAGCCGTACACGCACCCGCCCCCCTTAATGGTGACGTCGTGTCGCGGTGATGCGTTCCCCCGATCGAGTCGTATACACCAAAGGGCGACCGATGATTTTGTCGGTCGCCCCTGGTCACGAGGGGTGTAAAGCTGATGAGGCGTCAGGAAATGCCGGGGAAGAAAATCTTGATCTCGCGCTCGGCGGACTCTTCGGAATCCGACGCATGGATCAGATTCTCTCGGGTGATCGTTCCGAAGTCCCCACGAATGGACCCACTCGGCGCGGCAATCGGGTCAGTCGGACCGGCGAGCATCCGTACGCCCTCGATCACCCGCTCGCCCTCGACGACCATCGAGACCACGGGGCCGGAGGACATGAAGGCGACCAGGGGCTCGTAGAACGGCTTGCCGACATGCTCGGCGTAGTGCTGCTCGAGGATCTCGCGGTCCAGGCTGCGGAGCTCCAGCGCGCTGATCGTCCAGCCGGCCTTCTTCTCGATACGGCCGATGATCTCGCCGATCAGACCGCGCGTGACGGCGTCAGGCTTGAGGAGGACGAGGGTGCGCTGGCTCACGGAGAAACTCCCTGGATATGAACAACGGTCAGCGGGTGCATTGAGGCTACATGGGTGACCAGGCCCTGCGCGGGCCCGCCCCCGGCCTCCGACGCGCCCCTGAGGGCCTCGCCGGGGCCGGGCGACGGCAGGCCTCCTAGGCGGGCTCCGCCGGAGCCTCGGCCTGCGCCGCCCAACGGGCCTTCGCCTCATCGATCTTGCGGCCGAAGTGGACCGACGCCCACCACAGGGCCGCGAAGACCGCGCCGAGGAAGAACATCGTCGGGACCACGAAACCGCTGCCGATCAGGGCGATCTGCAGCACCCAGCCGAGTTGGACACCACCCGGACGGGTCAGCATCCCGCACAGCAGGATGCTCAGCAGCATCGCGATCCCGCTGACCGTCCAGATCGTGGCCGCCGACAGTTCGGTCATCTGCATCGCGACCAGGCCGGCGAAGCCGATCACGAAGAATTCGCCTATCAGGGTGCCGGCACACAGCGTGCGCATGGTCAGCTCCTCCCCATCAGCAGCCGGGCCTCGCCGACCGTGATCACCGAGCCGGTCACCAGCACACCCGCTCCGGAGAACTCGCCCTCTTCCTCGGCGAGGGTGATCGCCGCTTCCAGGGCGTCGTCGAGCCGGGGCTCGACCTGGACCCGCTCGGCGCCGAAGACCTCGACGGCGACGGCCGCCAGCTCATCGGGATCCATCGCACGATGGCTCGAATTACGTGTCACCACGACCTCGGCGAAGATCGGCTCGAACGCCTCCAGGAATCCCCGTACGTCCTTGTCCGCACTGGCACCGACGACGCCCACCAGCCGGCTGAACCCGAACGCCTCGGTGACCGCCTCGGCCGCCGCCCGCGCGCCCGCAGGGTTGTGCGCCGCGTCCAGCACGACCGTCGGGCTGCGCCGCACGACCTCCATCCGGCCGGGCGAGCTGACGGCGGCGAACGCGGAGCGGATGGTGTCGATGTCGAGCGTGCGGGCGTGGTCGGAGCCGACGCCGAAGAACGCCTCGACCGCAGCGAGCGCCACCGCGGCGTTGTGCGCCTGATGGGCGCCGTACAGCGGAAGGAAGATCTCGGGATACTCGCCGCCCAGTCCGCGCAGCGTCAGCATCTGACCGCCGACCGCGACCTCGCGGCTCAGCACCCCGAACTCCATGCCCTCACGGGCGACCGTGGCATCCACCTCGACCGCGCGCTTGAGCATCACCGAGGCCGCGTCCACCGGCTGCTGGGCCAGCACGACCGTGGCGTCCTTCTTGATGATCCCGGACTTCTCACCGGCGATCTGCTCGGGCGTCTCCCCCAGCCGGTCGGTGTGGTCCAGGGCGATGGGGGTGACCACGGCGACATCGCCGTCGATGACGTTCGTCGCGTCCCAGGTGCCGCCCATGCCGACCTCGACGACCGCGACGTCCACGGGGCTGTCCGCGAAGGCGGCGTACGCCATCGCCGTCAGCACCTCGAAGAACGACAGGCGGTACTCCTGCTGGGCGTCGATCATCTCCACATACGGGGCGATGTCCCGGTACGTCTCGATGAACTGCTCGGCGGAGATCGGGGCGGCGTCCAGACTGATCCGCTCGGTGATCGACTGGACATGCGGGCTGGTGTAGCGGCCGGTGCGCAGGTCGAAGGCGGACAGCAGGGACTCGATCATGCGGGCGGTGCTGGTCTTGCCGTTGGTGCCCGTGATGTGGATGGAGGGATAGGCGCGCTGGGGCTCGCCCAGGATGTCCAGCAGCGCAGCGATGCGCTGGACGGACGGGTCGAGCTTGGTCTCACCCCAGCGGCCTGCCAACTCGTCCTCGACGGCGCGCAGCGCACGGTCGACCTCGGGATCGGCCGGGCGGGCAGGGATGCCGTCCCCTTGCGGCGGCCCGGCCTGGGCGCGCAAGGTCCGGCTGCCGGCCTCGATCACCGCAAGATCCGGGTCACGGTCGGTCTCCGCCTCGACCAGTTCGTCGAAGGCTTCGTTCGGGTCGGGGTCGTCGTTCTGGGGGCGCTCGCTCACGCCGACCAGTCTACGAGGCACGTGTGACAGCGGTGCGCTGCGCTGCCCCCGGCGGTACCGCGCCGCGTCCCGGGGCGGCGGGCGGTGTGACCCGCCCCCGGAACGCGCCCGTACGCCGGAGCCGCCCCTCGCCTACGACAGTGCCGCCTTCATCATGGCCCGTGCGATCGGGGCCGCCAGCCCGTTGCCGGAGATCTCGTTGCGGGCGGCATGCCCGTCCTCGACCATCACGGCCACCGCCACCTGGCGTCCCTCCCTGTCCTTGGCGTACGAGACGAACCAGGCGTAGGGCGTACCGCTGTTGTCGACACCGTGCTGGGCGGTGCCCGTCTTGCCGCCGACGGTCAGTCCGCCGATCTTCGCGCCGGAGCCGGTGCCCTTGTCCACGACCGTCTGCATCGCCGATTGCAGCTGCTGAGCCGTGCCTGCCGACATGGTCTTGCCGTCGCCGTACGTCGTGGGGCCGAAGTCCTGGACGGTGTTGCCGCCGCCGTCGGTCAGCGCGTCGACCAGCTGCGGGGTCCGGAGCTCGCCGCCGTTCGCGATGGCCGAGGAGATCATCGCCATCTGGAGCGGGGTCGCCTGGTCGTCGAACTGGCCGATCCCGGACAGCGCGGTCTGTGCGTCGTCCATGTCGGAGGGGTAGCGGCTCGTGCCGGCCCGCACCGGGGTGTCCACCTTCTCGTCGTTGAAGCCGAACTTCTCGGCCTGCGCCTTCACCTTGTCCTTGCCCAGGTCGACGGCCATCTTCGCGAAGACGGTGTTGCAGGAGTACTGGAGCGCGGTGCGGATATCGGCGTTCTTGCAGGGCGCGGAGGCGCTCTCGTTGGTGAGCTTGGTGCGGGTGTGCGGGAGGGTGTACGGGTCGGGGCTGTGGGTGGCCTCGTCCACCGAGGAGTACAGCCCGTTCTCCAGCGCGGCCGCGGCGACCACCAGCTTGAACGTGGAGCCGGGCGGCAGCGGCTGCCGCAGGGCCCGGTTGACCTCGGGGTGGTCCGAGTCGTCGGACATCTTCTTCCAGGCCTTCTGGTCGGCGCCGCCGGAGCCCGCGAACTTCCCCGGGTCGAACGACGGGGTGCTGACCATGCCCAGGACCCGCCCGGTGGCCGGGTCCATGGCGATGGCGGCGCCCTTCTTGCCGCCCAGCGCCCGGTGGCCGGCCTTCTGCACCGCGGGGTCGATGGCGGTGGCCACATCGCCGCCCTTGGCCCGGGTGCGGGTCAGCGCGTCGGCGGGGCTCTGGAGCCGGCTGTCGGAGCCGTCGAGGAGGTCGCCGTAGAGGTTCTCCAGCTGGTTGCTGCCGAAGATCTGCGAGGTGAAGCCGGTGACCGGGGCGTACAGCGAGCCGTCCTTGTAGGTCCGCTTGTACTTGAGCGTGGAGGAGGTGGCGGCGGAGCCGGTCACCGGTTCCCCGCCGACGAGGATGTTGCCCATCGGCGCCGCGTACTTGCCGATCGCCACCCGCGGATTGTGCGGGTCCTCCTTGTACTCACCGGCCTTTGCGCCCTGAAGCCAGGTGACCCAGCCCATCAGCGCGACGATGAGGGCCAGGCAGAAGATCGCGGCCCGGCGCAGGGGCTTGTTCATGGGGGCGCGGCTCCTCGGTGGTGGACGTGCGGTTCCGCTGGAACTCCGGCATTCGGGCATTCGGGCATTCCGTCCCACCGTGCCTCGGCCACATGAGAGCGCCATGAGAACGCCCGGATCGCCCGGCCGGGACAACGTGTCGCCGCCGTTCGCCCTCTTCGACGGCGGGCTGTGCACGTCCCCGGTGATCATCACGAGGCAGCGCGGGAAGGCAGGAGCTGAAGACGGGTGCCGGCGATCAGTCAGCGGATGCATTTGATACTGCTCACCGCCTGGACGGTGCTGTGGTTCGTCGTCGTCGAGCCGCACGGCGGATTCTCCTGGCACTATCTGCGCACCGGCGGCGCACTGATCTACCAGGGCGACGCCGGCGACGGCTCCGGCGGGCTCAACCTCTACGCGCACCACCCCGAGCTCCAGATGGGCCCGCTCAGCTTTCTGACGGCCGGGCTGTTCAACCCCTTCCCCGAGGCCACCGGGCAGTTACTGGCCGCGGCCCTGATGTCGCTGCTGGGCCTGGTCATCGTGGTGCTGGCGGGCCGCAGCGCCGCCCACCACTTCCTGGGCACCGGCACCAACCACCAGCGGCTGCGGCAGCGCGTACTGATCGCCGGACTGGCCTTCATCCCCATGTGGATCGAGGTGGCGGTCCGCTTCGGGCATCTCGACGACGTCCTCGCGCTGTTCTTCACCGCCCTCGCGGTACGGGCCGTCACCCGCGGCAACCCCGCCCTCACCGGCGTCTGCCTGGCCCTGGCGATGGACTCCAAGCCCACCGCACTGGCCTTCCTCCCCCTGCTGCTCGCCCTGCCGCGGGAGAAGTGGCTGCGCGCCGGGCTGTGGTGCGCGGGGCTGGTCGCGCTCGCCTGGCTGCCGTTCTTCCTCGGCGACTCGCAGTCCTTCGCCGCGGCGAAGTTCGCCATCCCCAACCATCCGGCGTCGGCGCTGCGCCGGCTGGGCGTCGGCGACCCCGAGACGCCCGGCTGGGACCGCCCCGCGCAGGCCGCCCTCGGCCTGGCCCTGGGCTCGGTCGCCGTCTGGCGGGGCCGCTGGGCGGCAGTGGTCCTGCTGGGCGCCAACGCCCGCATCGTCCTCGACCCCAGCGTCTACACGTACTACACCGCGTCGGTGCTGCTCGGCACCCTGCTGTGGGACGTGATCGGCCAGCGCCGGCTGGTCCCCTGGTGGAGCTGGCTGGCCCTGCTCATCCTCTACGGCAGTGTCTTCGCCGTCCCCGACGATGCCGCCCGGGGCCTGATCCGCCTGGCGTTCGTGGCCGTCTCGACGGCGTATGTCCTGTTCTGGCCGGTACGCGAACGGGGGCGGCGGGGGCAGAGACGACGCAGGCCCCCCGCCCGTACGGACGAGGGGCCTGCACACGAGGGGCCCATGGGCGGCCCGGGTACCGGACCGTGGCCCGGTCCCGCGCCTACGCCTGGGGCAGGGCCGCCAGCTGGGCGGTGATCCGGACGATGTCCGCCTCCGCGGCCTCCAGCCGGCCGCGGATCTTGTCCACGACCTTCTCCGGCGCCTTGGCGAGGAACGCCTCGTTGCCGAGCTTGGCGGTGGCCTGCGCCTTCTCCTTCTCGGCGGCGCCCAGGTCCTTGGTCAGCCGCTTGCGCTCGGCCTCGACGTCGATGGTGCCGGACAGGTCCAGCGCGACCCTCGCACCCGCGACCGGCAGCGAGGCGGTGGCGCTGAAGTCCTCACCGGCCGGCTGGAGCCGCAGCAGCGAGCGCATCGCGGCCTCGTGCGCGGCCAGCGCCGTACCGGACAGCTCCAGCTGCGCCGGGACCTTCTGGCCCGGCTGGAGCCCCTGGTCGGAGCGGAAGCGGCGGACTTCGGTGACGACCTGCTGGACCGTCTCGATCTCCCGCTCGGCGGCCGCGTCCCGGAAGCCGGAGTCCTTCGGCCAGTCGGCGATCACGACCGACTCACCGCCGGTCAGCGTCGTCCACAGGGTCTCGGTGACGAACGGGACGATCGGGTGCAGCAGCCGCAGCGTGACGTCGAGCACCTCGCCCAGGACCCGGCGCGAGGCGTCGGCGGCCGGGCCGCCCGCCATGAACGTGGTCTTGGACAGCTCGACGTACCAGTCGAAGACCTCGTCCCAGGCGAAGTGGAAGAGGGTGTCCGACAGCTTCGCGAACTGGTAGTCGTCGTAGTACGCATCGACCTCGGCGACGACCGAGTTCAGCCGGGACAGGATCCACCGGTCGGTCGCCGACAGCTGCTCGGCGGGCGGGAGTTCGCCCTCCACCGTCGCACCGTTCATCAGCGCGAAGCGGGTGGCGTTCCAGATCTTGTTGGCGAAGTTACGGGACCCCTGGACCCAGTCCTCGCCGATCGGGACGTCGACGCCGGGGTTGGCACCACGGGCGAGCGTGAACCGGACGGCGTCCGAGCCGTAGGAGTCCATCCAGTCCAGCGGATTGACCGCGTTGCCGAAGGACTTGGACATCTTCTTGCCGAACTGGTCGCGGACCATGCCGTGCAGCGCGATGGTGTGGAACGGCGGGGTGCCGTCCATCGCGTACAGCCCGAACATCATCATCCGGGCGACCCAGAAGAAGAGGATGTCGTAGCCGGTGACCAGGACAGCGTTCGGGTAGAACTTCTCGACGCCGGGGGTCTGCTCGGGCCAGCCGAGCGTGGAGAACGGCCACAGCCCGGAGGAGAACCACGTGTCCAGGACGTCGGTGTCCTGCGTCCAGCCCTCGCCCGTGGGCGCCTCGTCGTCCGGTCCGACGCAGACGACCTCGCCGTTCGGCCCGTACCAGACGGGGATGCGGTGGCCCCACCACAGCTGCCGCGAGATGCACCAGTCGTGGAGGTTGTCGACCCAGCCGAAGTAGCGGGACTCCATCTCCTTGGGGTGGATCTTGACCTGCCCGTCGCGGACCGCGTCACCCGCGGCCTTCGCCAGCGGGCCGACCTTGACCCACCACTGCATCGACAGCCGCGGCTCGATGGTGGTCTTGCAGCGCGAGCAGTGCCCGACGGAGTGCGTGTACGGGCGCTTCTCGGAGACGATCCGGCCGTCGGCGCGCAGCGCACCGACGATCGCGGAACGGGCCTCGAAGCGGTCCAGGCCCTGGAACGGGCCGTGGGCCGTGATCACACCGCGCTCGTCGAGGACGGCGAGGTTCGGCAGGTCGTGCCGGCGCCCGATCTCGAAGTCGTTGGGGTCGTGCGCCGGGGTGACCTTGACCGCACCCGTGCCGAACTCCGGGTCGACGTGCTCGTCGGCGACGACCGGGATGCGGCGGCCGGTGAGCGGCAACTCGATCTCGGTGCCGACGAGATGGGCGTAGCGCTCGTCCTCCGGGTGGACCGCGACCGCGGTGTCCCCGAGCATCGTCTCGGCGCGCGTCGTCGCCACGACGATGGAGGCGTCGCCCTCGCCGTACCGGATGGAGACGAGCTCGCCCTCGTCGTCCTGGTACTCCACCTCGATGTCCGAGATGGCGGTCAGACAGCGCGGGCACCAGTTGATGATGCGCTCGGCGCGGTAGATCAACTCGTCGTCGTAGAGCCGCTTGAAGATCGTCTGGACGGACTTGGACAGGCCCTCGTCCATCGTGAAGCGCTCACGCGACCAGGCGACACCGTCGCCCAGGCGCCGCATCTGGCCCGAGATCTGCCCGCCGGACTCGCTCTTCCACTGCCAGACGCGCTCGACGAACGCCTCACGGCCCAGGTCGTGCCGGGAGACGCCCTCCTTGGCGAGCTCCCGCTCGACGACGTTCTGGGTCGCGATACCGGCGTGGTCCATGCCCGGCTGCCAGAGCGTCTCGTAGCCCTGCATGCGCTTGCGGCGGGTGAGCGCGTCGATCAGCGTGTGCTCGAAGGCGTGCCCCAGGTGCAGGGAGCCGGTGACGTTCGGCGGCGGAATGACGATGGTGTACGGCGGCTTGTCGCTCTTCTCGTCCGCCTCGAAGTAACCCCGCTCTACCCAGCGCTCGTACAGCGGCCCCTCTACATCGGCCGGCGTGTACTGAGTCGGCAGTTCGGGGGCGCTGTGGTTGCTCTGCTGAGTGTTCTCGGTCACGACGGACAGTGTACGGGCGCGGATGTCGCAGCTTCGAATCGGTTTCGCCCCCGGGGCAACGGCTGTCAGCGGCGTCGTACAGGATGTCGGCAGCGCATAAATATCACGCAGAACTTCAACTGGCTCCAGTTGTCACGAGGGGAACCGTTCCATGAGCTTCAACCAGCCGCCTCCCGGCCCGTACGGCCAGCAGCCCCAGCAGCCCGGTCCGTACGGCCAGCCGCAGCAGCCGCAGGCCCCGCAGCCGGGCTACGGCTACCCGCAGCAGGGCGGCCAGGTTCCCCCTCAGCAGGGCTACGGCTACCCCCAGCCCGGCCAGGCGCCCCCTCAGCAGGGCTACGGCTACCCCCAGCAGGGCGGCCAGCCCGGCTACGCCCAGCAGGCTCCGTACGGCGGCCAGCAGACCCCCTACGGCGTGATCCCGCAGGGCCCCCCGGAGACCGGCGGCGGCAACGGCAAGAAGATCGGCCTGATCGTCGGCGCGGTCGCGGTCGTCGCGGCGATCGGCGTGGGCGCGTACTTCGCCTTCGGGTCGGGCGGGGATGTGAAGCCTTACACGATCTCGTTGCCGAACACGCTGCTGAGCGGGCAGTTCACGAAGGCTCAGAAAGCCGGCAACTCGGGTACCGAGGACTTCGCCAACGACAAGGAAGCCAAGGCGCTGGGCATCACGAACGCCAAGGGCGTCAACTCCGGCTACAAGGGGGACGGCGGGCTCCAGCTGACGGTCGGCGGCCTGTACGGCAACGTCGCCGACCCGGGCGGAACCGTGGGCCAGATGTTCGCCAAGGTGGACGAGGGCCAGAAGAAGACCTTTGAGGACAAGGGCGCCAAGATCGAGGACGTCACTCCGACGACCGAGTACTCCCCGAACGACTTCGACGGCTCCGTGATGAAGTGCAGGACCCAGAAAATCACGATCACGCGGAGCGGCGTGAGCGTGCCCGTCACCGTCTCCACCTGCATCTGGGGCGACAGCAGCGCCATCGGCGTCGTCCAGGCACTGGCCGCACCGTCCCCCACGGGTGGCGCCACCGCGACGACGCCCGGCGCGGAGCAGCTTTCCGAGAAGACCGCCAAGATCCGCAATGAGGTCCGCAAGGAGAAGTAACGGCACTGCCCCGGCCCTTGTGGCTTCCTGGCGCTCGATGAGGATGCCCCATCGAGCGCCTTTCCCGTGCGGGAACGCGCCGCCGGCACATCCGGCCGATCCATGGCTAAAACCTCATGCATGCCAGGGAAACCGCATTCATGCGCTGAACCTTCACCCCGACCAGAAGATCAACAACAAGGGGGATTTGTCATGTGCAACACAGTACGGCGTCTGGGTGCGGCGACTGGAGTGCTCCTGGCGGCGTGCGCGCTGCCGATCGTGGCGACCGCGCCGGCTCAGGCCACAACCAAGCAGTGCGAATCGTTCCTTGCCGGCGCCGGATACAAGGTCGGCCCGAAGGTGCATTCCGCGTGCAAGGACTCGGCGAGTGGCGGCAACTACGACACCAGCCATTTGGAGTGTGTGGTCCAAATGGTGGCGCTGGGCATCAGGAATGATCTCGCCGACATCGCCTGCACGCGCGCGAAGAACTGACCGGCTTCCCGCACGCACGAGCCGTCGGTCATCGCCGGTGACCGGCCACAACACAGAGCCGCCCGGCAGCGAACGCGCTGCCGGGCGGCTCTCGTGATGCGTACTGCGTGCGCCTACGCGCTCTTCTCCTGTGGCTCGCCCGAGTCGCCGCGGTTGCGCGGCACCAGGGTCGGGTTCACATTCGAGTGCACGACGTCCTCGGTGATGACGACGCGGGCCACGTCCTTGCGGGACGGGATCTCGTACATCACCGCCTGGAGGACCTCCTCCATGATGGCGCGCAGACCACGGGCGCCGGTGCCGCGCAGGATCGCCTGGTCGGCGATGGCCTCCAGGGCCGGGCGGTCGAAGTCCAGCTCGACGCCGTCGAGTTCGAAGAGGCGCTTGTACTGCTTGACGAGCGCGTTGCGCGGCTCGACCAGGATCTGCAGCAGGGCCTCGCGGTCGAGGTTGTGGACCGAGGTGAGGACGGGGAGGCGGCCGATGAACTCCGGGATCATCCCGAACTTCACCATGTCCTCCGGCATGACGTCCTGGAGCTGGTCCTTGGACTCGATCTCCCGCTTGGAGCGGATCGTGGCGCCGAAGCCGATGCCCTTGGCACCGGACCGGGCCTCGATGATCTTCTCCAGGCCGGCGAAGGCACCGCCGACGATGAAGAGGACGTTGGTGGTGTCGATCTGGATGAATTCCTGGTGGGGGTGCTTGCGGCCGCCCTGGGGCGGGACGGAGGCGGTGGTGCCTTCCAGGATCTTCAGCAGCGCCTGCTGGACGCCCTCGCCGGAGACATCGCGGGTGATCGACGGGTTTTCGCTCTTCCGGGCGACCTTGTCGATCTCGTCGATGTAGATGATGCCGGTCTCGGCCTTCTTGATGTCGAAGTCCGCGGCCTGGATCAGCTTGAGGAGGATGTTCTCGACGTCCTCACCGACATAGCCGGCCTCCGTCAGCGCCGTGGCGTCGGCGAACGCGAAGGGGACGTTCAGCATCCGGGCGAGGGTCTGCGCGAGCAGCGTCTTGCCGGAGCCGGTCGGGCCGAGCAGCAGGATGTTGGACTTGGCGAGCTCGATGCCCTCTTCGCCGCGGCCGGGGCCGTTCTCGCCCGCCTGCACCCGCTTGTAGTGGTTGTAGACGGCCACCGAGAGGGCCTTCTTGGCGGGGTCCTGGCCGACGACATAGCCGTTCAGGAACTCGTAGATCTCCCGCGGTTTGGGGAGCTCCTCCCACCGCACCTCGGAGGTCTCGGCGAGTTCCTCCTCGATGATTTCGTTGCAGAGGTCGATGCACTCGTCGCAGATGTACACACCAGGTCCCGCGATGAGCTTCTTCACCTGCTTCTGACTCTTTCCGCAGAATGAGCACTTGAGCAGGTCGCCGCCGTCACCGATGCGTGCCACGAGGTGCTTCCCCTTCGCCTGGGATCCGCATTGCTCCACGGACCCGGGTGCTTGCCTATCGACGGTACCTTGCCGGGCCCCCCGTACGGGCCCCCCTTGGACCGACTCGGTTCACTCGATCCCGGTCCGGTCCAAGGGGGCAACGCTCCGGCTCACTTCGCGAAGATCGCCTAGCCGATCGAGACGGACGACTTCCGCGTCGAAACGATCTGGTCGACCAGACCGTACGCCAGGGACTCCTCGGCGGTCAGGATCTTGTCACGCTCGATATCGTCACGGATCTTCTCGATCGGCGTGGAGGAGTGCTTGGCCAGCAGGTCCTCCAGCTGCGAGCGCATCCGCAGGATCTCGTTGGCGGCGATCTCCAGGTCGGAGACCTGGCCGCGGCCGGTCTCGCTGTACGGCTGGTGGATCAGCACACGGGCGTTCGGCAGCGCCATCCGCTTGCCGGGGGTGCCGGCGGCGAGCAGCACGGCCGCGGCGGAGGCCGCCTGGCCCATGCAGACCGTCTGGATGTCCGGCTTCACGAACTGCATCGTGTCGTAGATGGCCGTGAGCGCCGTGAAGGAGCCACCCGGGCTGTTGATGTAGATCGAGATGTCCCGGTCCGGGTCCATCGACTCCAGGCACAGCAGCTGCGCCATGACGTCGTTGGCCGAGGCGTCGTCGATCTGCACGCCGAGGAAGATCACGCGCTCCTCGAACAGCTTCGCGTACGGGTCGTACTCGCGCACGCCCTGCGAGGTGCGCTCGACGAAGCGCGGGACGATGTAGCGGGACTCGGCGCGCGGGCCGGAAAACTCGGACTCCGCGCCCTGGGAGAGGCCGCTGCCGGGGTAGTTGTTCATCGTGGTGTTCACCGTCCTGGTGGCGATCAAGTGGGGTGGGGGCTGTAGGGCGAGTGGTACGGGGCTCAGGCCCCGGTGCCGCCCCCGCCCGGAACGCCTGCGGCGGAGGTCATCACATCGTCGATCAGGCCGTACGTCTTGGCCTCATCGGCGGAGAACCAGCGGTCGCGGTCCGAGTCCTGGGTGATCCGCTCGACGGTCTGACCGGTGTGGAAGGCCGTCAGCTCCGCCATCCGCTTCTTGGTGTGCAGCAGCCGCTCGGCGTGGATCTTGATGTCCGACGCGGAGCCGGCCAGGCCCGCGGAGGGCTGGTGGATGAGGATCTCGGCGTTCGGCAGCGCGAAGCGCTTGCCCGGGGTGCCGGCGCTCAGCAGGAACTGGCCCATGGAGGCGGCGAGGCCCATCGCGATCGTCACCACGTCGTTCTTGATGTACTGCATGGTGTCGTAGATCGCCAACCCGGCCGAGATCGAACCGCCCGGGGAGTTGATGTAGAGGAAGATGTCCTTGTCCGGGTCCGCGGCGAGAAGAAGCAGCTGCGCGGTGATCTTGTTGGCGATGTCGTCGTCGACCGGCTGGCCGAGGAAGATGATCCGCTCGCCGAGCAGCCGGTTGTAGACCTGGTCGCCGAGGCCACCGAAGGTCGGCTCAGCGGCGGCGGAAGGCATCGGGATCGTCACGTGTCCACCTGCTCGTTGTCGGACGGCTCCAGGCCGTCTCAGCGTCGTCTGCTGGGGCGTGGGGAGGCGGCGCCGTGTGTGGCCCCGGCGCGATTCCAGGGACTCCCCTGCCCTCGTATCTACGGACCCTAACGCGCAGGTCGGACAACGCCATCCCGCATCGATAACTGTTCGCTGTGAGCGCAGGCTCACGGGGCGGTACGACCGCGGGCCCGAACACGCGGACGTGCGTGTTCGGGCCCGTGGTCAGAAAACTGCGCGCAGGCGCAAGGCGGCGTCCGGGGCTCAGGCCTCGGGCTTCTCCTCGGCACCCTCCGCCTCGACCTCGGTGGCCTCGGTGGCCTCGACGGTCTCGGCGGTCTCGTCCTCGTCGTCGAGCTCGATGAGCTCGCCGTTGCTGTCCTTGACCGTGGCGGCCTCGACGACGACCGCGAGGGCCTTGCCGCGGGCGACCTCACCGACGAGCATCGGCACCTGGCCGCCCTCGACGACGGCCTGGGCGAACTGGTCGGGGGACATGCCGGAGGACTGCGCGCGGCGCATGAGGTGCTCGGTGAGCTCCTCCTGGCTGACGTTCAGCTTCTCCTTGTTGACCAGCTCGTCCAGGATGAACTGGGTCTTGATGCCCTTCTCGGCCTGCTCCTTGGTCTCGGCGTCGAACTCTTCCTCGCTCTTGCCCTGGATCTCCAGGTACTTCGCGAGGTCGAGGCCCATCTGGCCGAGCTGGTGGTTCACCAGGTTGTGCTTGCGGGTCTCGATCTCGTCCGCGAGCAGCTTCTCCGGCATCGGCACCTCGACGAGCTTGAGCAGCTCGTCCAGGACCTTCTCCTGAGCCTGGGTGGCCTGGTCGTACTTCTTCATCTGCTCGAGGCGCTTGCGGCTGTCCGCCTGGAGCTCCTCGAAGGTGTCGAACTCACTGGCGAGCTGCGCGAAGTCGTCGTCCAGCTCGGGCAGTTCGCGGGACTTGACCTCGGTGACCTCGACCTTGACCTCGGCCTCCTTGCCCTCGGCGGAACCGCCCTTGAGCTCGGAGGTGAAGGTGGCGCTGCCGCCGGCCTCCACACCGGTGACGGCCTCGTCGATGCCGTCGAGGAGCTCGCCGGAGCCCACGGTGTAGGTGACGCCCTCGGCGACACCGTCCTCCAGGACCTCGCCGTCCACCTTGGCCTCGAGGTTCAGCGTCAGGACGTCGCCGTCCTGGGCCGCACGCTCGACCGGGCTGGTCGTCGCGAAGCGCTCACGCAGCTGCTCGACGGACTTGGTGACGTCCTCGTCCGACACCTCCACGGCGTCGACCTCGACCTCGATGCCGGAGTAGTCCGGGATCTCGAGGGCGGGGCGGATGTCGACCTCGGCGGTGAAGGCCAGCAGCTCGCCGTCCTTCAGCTCGGTGATGTCGACGTCGGGCTGGCCGAGGACGTTCAGCTCACCCTCGTTGACCGCTTCGGTGTAGAACTTCGGGAGCGCGTCGTTGACGGCCTCCTCCAGCACGGCGCCACGACCGAACCGCTGGTCGATGACCCGGGCCGGGATCTTGCCCTGACGGAAGCCCTTCACCGTGACCTGCTGGTTGATCTTTTTGTACGCCGCGTCGAGGCTGGGCTTGAGCTCCTCGAAGGGCACCTCGACAGTGAGCCGAACCCGAGTCGGGTTCAGGGTCTCCACGGCGCTCTTCACGGTTCGGTCTCCTTGGGGCTGACTTCTGGGGTTCTGCTTGAGATCTGCCCGTACCCGGCTGATCCGGGTCCGGCCGATCACGCCCGGTACACAGACACACGGGCACGCAGCTTGCATAGTAACCGCAAGGAGGATGACGCCCACAACGCGATCATGAACAGCCGCTGATCTTGCGGCATTGCCATGGTGGGCCGAGGTTCCGTCCCAGCGCGTCATGCCGGGCTGACCTGCTACTGGTCGGGGTGGCCGGATTCGAACCGACGACCTTCCGCTCCCAAAGCGGACGCGCTACCAAGCTGCGCCACACCCCGTCGGTGCGACACGTAGGGTACATGGCCGCAGGGGGCGCGGCTGCCAGTTATCGGGATGCCCGGCGGGCGCGGCCAGCGGGGAACGCGGCGGCGCACGCCGTCCGCGGGATGGGATGTGCGGCACACCGCCATGACCCGCTAGGATGCACTGCGTGCCGAGGTCCTGCGACCTGTGGCGCTCGCGGGCGTAGCTCAATGGTAGAGCCCCAGTCTTCCAAACTGGCTACGCGGGTTCGATTCCCGTCGCCCGCTCGTAAGAGGAAACCCCAGACCGATGGCCTGGGGTTTTCTGCTGTCCGGAACGGACTGACGCGCGCCTGCACACCTCTTCGCACCGCGGTCGCGGGTCAATAAGGTGGTCTGCATGGAGATCTGGCTCAATCCCGCGTGCTCCAAGTGCCGTTCGGCCGTGGAGATCCTCGACGAGGCGGGCGCCCACTACACCGTGCGCAGATATCTCGAAGACCCGCCGGACGCCGATGATCTGCGCGGTGTGCTGACGCGGCTGGGCCTGGAGCCCTGGGACATCACCCGGACCCAGGAGACCGAGGCGAAGGAACTGGGTCTTGGGGAGTGGGAGCGCACCGACGCCGCGCGCGAGCGGTGGATAGCGGCGCTGGCGGCACACCCCCGGCTGATCCAGCGCCCGATCATCACCGCGGACGACGGCTCGGCGCTGGTCGGGCGGAGCGAGGATGCCGTGCGCGAGGCCGTGGCGCGGGCCGGGGGCGAAGAGACCTCGAACGGCTGAACCCCGTGCGGCGCACGGCACGGGGAGGCCGGCGGACACCTTGAGGCGGGCCGCCTAGAAGGTGATGTGGTTGATGGTGTCCGCAATCGAGTTGAGGAACCGGTTGATGGACGGCGCCATGCCCGTGGAGGCGAGGAAGAAGCCGAACAGTATGGCGACGAACGCCGGGCCCGCCTTGATCGACTTCCCTCTGATCAGCACGATCAGAATGATCCCCAACAGCAGCACAACTGACAGCGATAGAGCCACACTGATCACACCCTCGGTCGGAACGCCTCACCGGCCCGGGGGCATGCCGCGCACACCCCCCTGCACCCATCGTGCCACCAACTCCATGCCCACTGCAGGCCGGTGACGAATCATCGGCCAACGCTTTGCCCGATTCCAGCCGGTGGTGGTCCGTGGGGCCGCGGCGGGGTGACGCGCGGGTGGCGCGGCGGTGGCCGCAGGGTGACCACGAAAGGCCGGGCCGGGTGACGTATTTCCCTCGCCTGATGCCGCGTCGGTAATTCGCTCCGGTCATTCGTCGACCGCATTCCGCTCATTCCTGCGGGCCCGGAGGATTTCCTGTCCGTGGCATCCGTCACTGTCTTACGGTGCGCCACGAAGGCTTATTAGCATTCGTACATAAGACTAAGGAATGGGACATTCCCCTAGAGTCGTTTGCGGGGGATACGGGGTGATTTGAGGGGATGATCGGGGGCGAATCGGGCGGCTGGAGGAGGGCCTCTCCCCCACGATTGCGGATTTTATCCGCGGGCCGTCCACGGCGGAAGGCCGAGGAAAACCCGAGGGAACCCCGAGGGAACCCCGAGGAAAAGGGGAATGGCTCCGATGCGGTTTTACGCATTCGCCGACCGCCGCTATCGTGCCTCCAATGTTTCCCGCTGCCGCGACACCCCGACGCGAACTTCCCCCTGCCCGGGCGGCGGAGGGCACGGACCGGGCGGAGCCCGCGGAGCAGTCGTCGGGCACGGCACCGGCCACGGCGGCGCCCGCACCGAAGAGCGAGGGCCGCAACGCGTTCTTCGACAACGCGAAGTACCTGGCCATCGTGCTGGTGGCGATGGGGCACGCCTGGGAACCGCTGACCGACGGCAGCCGGGCCGCCGAGGCGCTCTACATGACCGTCTACACCTTCCACATGCCGGCCTTCATCATCATTTCCGGTTACTTCTCGCGCAGCTTCGACATGCGCAAGGACCGGTTGCAGCGGCTGGTGACCGGGGTCGCGGTCCCCTACATCCTCTTCGAGACGGCCTATGCGTTCTTCAAGCGCTGGGCGGACGACGATCCCGGGCACCCCGTCAGCCTGCTCGACCCGTGGTTCCTGACGTGGTTCCTGGTGGCCCTGTTCATCTGGCGGCTGACCACCCCGCTGTGGAAGGTGGTGCGCTGGCCGATTCCGCTCGCGGTGGCCATCGCCGTCATGGCCTCGGTGTCCCCGGACATCGGCGATGACCTGGACCTCCAGCGGGTGCTCCAGTTCCTCCCGTTCTTCGTCCTGGGGCTGGCGCTGCGGCCGGAGCACTTCAAGATGGTGCAGCGGCGGGCGGTGCGGATCGCTTCGCTGCCGGTCTTCGCCGGTGCGCTGCTGATGGCCTACTGGGCCGCGCCCCGGATGTCCTCGGCGTGGTTCTACCACCGGGACAGCGCCCAGGAGCTGGGCACCACCTGGTGGATCGGCGCGATCATGACACTGGCGCTCTTCGGCTGCTCGATCGTGATGGTGGCCTGCTTCTTCTCCTGGGTGCCGACGCGGCGGACGTGGTTCACGGTGCTGGGCGCCGGGACGCTGTACGGCTATCTGCTGCACGGTTTCCTGGCCAAGGGCTCGCGGTTCTGGGGCTGGTTCGACGACTACGCCTGGCTGCACTCGCCGCTCGGTGAGATCGCGGTCACGCTGATCGGGGGCGGCATCGTGACGGCCCTGTGCACCCCGCCGGTCCGCCGGGCGTTCCGCTTCGCGATGGAGCCGACGATGGCCTGGGCGTTCCGGAAGGACCCGGCCGACGCGGCACGGGCCCGCGTCAGCGCCTGAGCGCGCTTCCTGCCGGGACCGGCGAAGCAGGACCCGCCGGAAGGGGAGAGCGGCCGGGCCGCTTCTCCGTCACGGGCGCTTCCCTCACGGGCGCTTCCCTCACGGGCGCTTCCGTCACGCGTCCCGGCAGATCAGCAGCAGCGCGCGGTCGTCGTTGACGTCCTTGGCGACGGCCTCGATCAGATGCCAGGCGGCCCCGGCGAAGCCACTGGCCACATAGCGGTCGGCCTCGCCGGTGAGCCGGTCGATGCCCTCGGCGATATCGCGGTCGGCGGCCTCGACCAGGCCGTCGGTGAACAGCATCAGCACATCGCCCGGCCGCAGCCTCCCCTTGACCGGGTCGAACTGGGCGCCGTCGTAGACGCCGAGCAGCGGCCCCTCGCCCGACTTCTCCTCCCAGCGGCCGCTGCCGGCGCTGAGCTGGAGAGCCGGCAGATGTCCCGCGGAGAGCAGCTCGTAGTCGCCCGATTCGAGGTCGAGGACGAGATGGATGGAGGTCGCGAACCCCTCGTCCCAGTCCTGGCGCAGCAGATAGCCGTTGGCGGCGGGCAGGAAGCCGTGCGGCGGCAGCGAGCCGAGCAGGCCGCCGAAGGCGCCGGACAGCAGCAGGGCGCGGGAGGCCGCGTCCATGCCCTTGCCGGAGACATCGGTCAACACCACTTCGAGGATGTGGCCGCCGTGGGTGCGGGAGGCCACCACGAAGTCGCCGGAGAAGGACTGCCCGCCGGCCGGGCGCAGCGCCATCTCGTGGTGCCAGCCCTCGGGCAGCGTGGGCAGTTTGCTCTGGACGCGGATGCGTTCGCGCAGGTCGAAGAGCATCGTGCCGCCACGCCGCCAGGGCACCCCGACCCGGCTGCGGAACTGCGCGATCAGCAGTCCGAAGAACCCGACCGCGGCGACGACCAGGACCGTGCCCGGGGTGATCCGCTCCGGTCCTTCGTCGTACGGGCCGAACAGCGCGGCCTCGACGACCAGTGCGGCCGCGGAGGCGCCGTACAGGACCAGGAGGTTGGCCGGCCGCAGCAGCAGTCCGCCGGCGATGACCGGGAGGACCAGGGCCGTCGGGGCGATCCATTCCGGCCACCGGAGCGTGCCCGCGGCGATGGCGGGTATGGCGATGAGGAGGACGGCGAGCGCGAACCGGTCGGAGCCGTCTCCGCGGAAGTAGTCGACCCCGGCCTTGCGCACGCCGATGCGGGCCCGGTGCAGACCTTTGTGCATCCGGGCCGTCAGGGTGTCCGTGCCCTGGCCGCGTGTCATTTCTCTGGGACCCTATCCACCCGTTCGGCGGCGCGTCGATTCGCCGCACGTCGCCCTGGCCCCTCACCGGGAAACCCTGTTCGAAATGCGGTCGCGCGTCCGGAGAGTGTCCTGTTAGGCATGGAGTATGGCGACGGAATTGCGGGACCTGCGGGACGTCGAATGGGACAGCTGGTCCGACACGTTCGACCTGGCCTTCGGGGGGCTGCCGCTGCCTCCTGAGGAGCGCGCCCTGCGGCGTGAGCTCACCGAGACCGGGCGCTCCTTCGGCGTGTGGGACGACGGCGCGTGGGACGACGGCGGGTGGGTCGCCACGGCGGGATCGTTCTCGTTCGGGCTCACGGTTCCGGGCGGGGCCGAGGTGCCCGTTGCGGGCGTCTCGATGGTCAGTGTGCAGCCGACGCACCGCCGCCGCGGGCTGCTGCGTTCGATGATGCGCCACCAGCTGGCGGACGTCCGGGAGCGCGGTGAGCCGCTGGCGGTGCTGACCGCCTCGGAGCCGGCGATCTACGGCCGGTTCGGCTACGGTCCTGCGGCCCAGGACATGCAGCTGACCGTGGACACCGTGCGGCTGCCCGCGCCCGAACTGCCCGGTGTGGACGGCGTACGGCTGCGGCTGCGGCTGGTGGATCCGGCGGCCGCGGTGGCCGACTGCGAACGGGTCTATGCCCGGCTGGTGCCCGACCGGCCCGGGATGCTTGCCCGGCGGCCCGGCTGGGAGCGGATCCCCGTACTGGACGACCCGGGCAAACGGGACGGGGCCGGGGTGCTTCAGTGCGTGCTGGCCGAGGTGGACGGCGAAGTGCGGGGATATGCGCGCTTCGCGGTCAAGCCGGGCCGGGACGACGCCGGGCCGTCGGGCACGGTGCAGGTACGGGATGTCGAGGCGCTGGACCCGGTGGGGTACGCGGCGCTGTGGCGCTTTCTGTTCGGGATCGATCTGACGTCGTCGGTGGCGGTGTCCACCCGGCCGGTGGACGATGCGCTGCTGCATCTCGTCCCGGACATGCGGCGGTGCGGTATCCGGCTGGACGAGTCGCTGTTCGTACGGCCGGTGGAGGTGGGCGCGGCGCTGGCGGCGCGGACGTACCGGACGCCGGTGGAGGTGGTGCTGGAGGTGACGGACCCCTTCTGCCCGTGGAACGAGGGGCGTTGGCGGCTGTCCGGTGACGCGGCGGGGGCTTCCTGTACGCGGACCGCGAACCCGGCCGAGCTGGCCCTGTCCGTACGGGAGCTGGGGTCGGCGTATCTGGGCGGCTTCTCGCTGTCGTCGCTGGCGGCGGCGGGCCGGGTGCGGGAGCTGCGGCCCGGTGCGCTGGCGGCGGCTTCGGTGGCGTTCGGGGCGGATGTGGCGCCCTGGCTGCCGCACGGGTTCTGACGGCCGGTCCGGTCCGGCCGTCAGCCGCCGGTGGACGGCTGGCAGACCGGGCACCAGAAGAGGTTGCGGGCGGCGAGACCGGCGGTGCGGATCTCGCTGCCGCAGATGTGGCAGCCCATATGGGCGCGGCGGTAGACGTACACCTCGCCGCCGTGGTCGTCGACCCGCGGCGGGCGGCCCATGGCCTCCGGCAGATGCTCCGGGCGGACGGTGTCGATCCGGTTGTCCCGGACTCCCTCGGCCATCAGGAACACCAGGTCGGCCCAGAGCGCGTCCCATTCGGTGCGGGTGAGATCGCGGCCGGGGCGGTAGGGGTCGATGCCGTGGCGGAAGAGGACCTCGGCGCGGTAGACGTTGCCGACTCCGGCGATGATCTTCTGGTCGAGCAGCAGCGCGGCGATCGTCGTACGGCTGCGGGAGATCCGCTGCCAGGCGCGGGTGCCGTCGTCCCCGGGGCGCAGCGGGTCGGGGCCGAGCCGGTCGTGTATCGCGTGCTTCTCGGCTTCGGTGATCAGCGCGCAGGTGGTGGGGCCGCGCAGGTCCGCGTACGCGGACGGGTTCGCGAGCCGGAGGCGCACGGTGTCGGTGGGCGGCGGGGCGGGGGCCGTGCCGAAGCCGAGCTTGCCGAACAGCCCGAGGTGGACATGGATCCAGCGGTCCCGGCCGAAACTGAGGAAGAGGTGTTTGCCGTGCGCCTCGGCGCCGGTCATGACCTGTCCGTCGACGAGGGCTGCGCCGCCGGTGAACTTGCCCTGCGGACTGCTCACCCGGACCGGTTCGCCCTCGAAGCGGGAGCGGTGGTCCAGGGCGAGGCGGTGGATCGTATGCCCCTCGGGCACGGAGGTCCTCCAGTGGGCGCGCCCGCCCGCCCCGGCGGCCGGGGCGGGCGGGCGACGGGATGAACGGGGGTCAGCCCTGCGGGTGGTGGGCGGGGATGGCGGGCAGTTCGCCGGTGGTCTCGTAGGCCGAGAGCATGTCGATGCGGCGGGTGTGCCGCTCCTCGCCCGAGTAGGGGGTGGCGAGGAAGACCTCGATGAACTTGGTCGCCTCTTCCCGGGTGTGCATCCGGCCGCCCACGGAGATGACGTTGGCGTCGTTGTGCTCGCGGCCGAGCTTGGCGGTCTCCTCGCTCCAGGCCAGTGCGGCCCGGACGCCCTTGACCTTGTTGGCGGCGATCTGCTCGCCGTTGCCGGAGCCGCCGATCACGATGCCGAGGCTGTCCGGGTCGGCGGCGGTCTTCTCCGCGGCACGCAGACAGAACGGCGGGTAGTCGTCCTGGGCGTCGTAGAGGTGGGGACCGCAGTCGACGGGCTCGTGGCCGTGGGCCGTGAGCCACTCGACGAGGTGGTTCTTGAGTTCGAAACCGGCATGGTCGGAGCCGAGGTACACGCGCATGCGATGAGTGTGACACGAGCGGCCCCGGGTAGGCGCCGCTGGGTCTTCCCGGGGCACTGTGCACAGAAAGCGACCCCCCGCCTTCCGTACGCAAGCGCGGTGCACAACCTTCCAGGGTTTCACACAACAATCCGGCTTCAGACCTTCCAATCCACGGTTAACGAAGATCTAATGCGGGGGATCCATCCGCGAACCACGAAGGACGGTGCACATGGGCGCGCACCCGCCTACCACCACACCGGTCCCCACCGGCAACCCCGGCAGCGGACCCACCGGGGGACAGTCGCAGGACGGGCTCCAGGCAGGGCTCAAGAACCGCCATCTGTCGATGATCGCCATCGGCGGTGTCATCGGTGCCGGCCTGTTCGTCGGCTCCGGCGCCGGTATCGCGGCCGCCGGTCCCGGCATCCTGCTCTCCTACGCTCTGACCGGTCTGCTGGTCGTGCTGGTGATGCGGATGCTGGGCGAGATGGCCGCGGCCTCGCCCACGTCCGGCTCGTTCTCCGCGTACGCGGACCGGGCCCTGGGGCGCTGGGCCGGCTTCACGATCGGCTGGCTGTACTGGTTCTTCTGGTCGGTCGTGCTGGCCGTCGAGGCGACCGCGGCCGCCGCGATCCTCACCGGCTGGGTCCCGGCCGTCCCGCAGTGGGCCTGGGCGCTGCTGGTGATGATCGTGCTGACCGGCACGAACCTGGTCTCGGTCGGCTCGTTCGGCGAGTTCGAGTTCTGGTTCGCCGGGATCAAGGTCGTCGCGATCGTCGTCTTCATCGTGATCGGCGCGCTGGCGATATTCGGGCTGCCGCCGGGCGGCTCCCCGGTCGGCACGGAGAATCTGACCGGGCACGGCGGATTCCTGCCGCACGGTCCGGGGGCGATCCTCTCCGGCATGCTGCTGGTGGTCTTCTCCTTCATGGGCAGCGAGATCGTCACGCTGGCGGCGAGCGAGTCGCCGAACCCGGTGCAGGCCGTCCGCAAGGCCGTCAACAGCGTCATCTGGCGGATCGCGCTCTTCTACATCGGCTCGATCGCGGTGATCGTGACGCTGCTGCCGTGGAACTCCAAGGCAGTGGAGAAGAGCCCGTACGTGGCCGTCCTGGAGTCGCTGGACATTCCGTACGCGGGCACCGTGATGGATGTCGTGGTACTGACCGCGGTGCTGTCCTGTCTGAACTCCGGGCTCTACACCGCCTCCCGGATGGCGTTCTCGCTGGGCCAGCGCGGGGACGCGCCGAAGTCGTTCGCCACCGTCAACAAGGGCGGGGTGCCGGCGGTCGCGATCTGGGCGTCGGTCGCCTTCGGCTTCATTGCGACGATCTTCAGCTACACCTCGAAGGACACCATCTTCCAGTTCCTGCTCAATTCGTCGGGTGCGGTGGCGCTGTTCGTCTGGCTGGTCATCTGCCTCTCGCAGCTGCGGATGCGCCGGGTCATCGAGCGGGAGACGCCGGAGCGGCTGACGGTGCGGATGTGGCTGTACCCGTGGCTGACCTACGCGACGATCGCGCTGATCGTCTTCGTCATCGGCTACATGTTCTACAACCCCGAGGGGCGCCAGCAGATGGTGCTGTCGGTGGTCGCGGCCGTGGTGGTGCTGGCGGTCGGGCTGATCCTGGACCGGCGGCGGCCGCGGGAGACCGCGGCGGCGGACCGGGCGGGCGCCCCCGGCGTCGCCGCCCGGCCCGCGGACCGGAGCTAGCAGGGCACAGGAAACGGGCCGGGCCCCGCACTCACCGAAACGGTGACTGCGGGGCCCGGCCCGTTGCGTGCGGAGTACGGCGCCCGCTCAGCCGCGGCGGCCGGCCAGCTTCCAGGCCGTGGGCAGCGCGCCCATCGCCAGCGCCGCCTTGAGGGCGTCACCGATGAGGAACGGGACGAGTCCGACGGCGACGGCCTGGCCGAAGGACATGCCGGTGCTCAGCGCGAGGTAGGGGACGCCGACGGCGTAGATCAGGGCCGTGCCCGCGGCCATGGTGGCGGCGGTGCGCAGCACCCCGCGGTCGCCGCCGCGGCGGGCCAGCGCGCCCACGACGGTGGCGGCGAGCAGCATGCCCGCGATGTAGCCGAAGGTGGCACCGCCGACGCCGGAGGCACCGCCGGCGAACCACGGCATGCCCGCGATACCCGCCAGGGCGTACAGCGCGAGCGAGAGCAGCCCGCGGCTCGCGCCGAGCGAGGCGCCGACCAGGAGCGCGGCGAAGGTCTGACCCGTGACCGGGACCGGGGAGCCGGGGACCGGGACGGCGATCTGGGCCGCGATGCCGGTGAGCCCGGCGCCGCCGAGCACCAGCGCGGCGTCACGGACGCGGGCGCGGGAGGCGGTGGCGGCCGGCAGCAGATCGGCGAGGACTGCGCCGGGACGAGTGAGAGCGGCAGTGCTCATCAGGACTCCGCGAGGTGAGAGGGATACGGGACGGGACGCGATGACGTTAGTCCAGCGGACCGTCAGCGATCATCGTGTGGCGCTGACAAAGCCTCACCGGCCCGCTTGGAGAGTTCCGAACAACCGCCAGAATGCCCGGCCCTGACGGGGCGCGATACGTCATTGCAGGTCACGTGATGCTCATCACGGCCGGGGCCGCTGCAAAACGCCGGTTTTGTGGTAGCGCGCGAGGTGCGGCGACACTGGGTCCGCCCCGCGGTGACCTGTGGAGTTCCCCCAATCCGCCGGCGGCCCCGCCGCCCCGGCCCTTGCGAGAGTACGAGCCCATGCACGACGCACCGACCCAAGCCGCCGAGCCCTCCCTGGCGGCGGGCTCCGAGGGCAAAGAGCCGCTGTCCGCGGGCCTCAAGCAGCGCCATCTGACGATGCTGGGCCTGGGCGGAGTGATCGGCGCGGGCCTGTTCGTGGGCTCCGGCGCGGGGATCGCGGTGGCCGGGCCGGGGATCGTGCTGTCGTATCTGATCGCGGGGGCGCTGGCCATGCTGGTCATGCGGATGCTCGGCGAGATGTCGGCGGCGATGCCGGCCTCCGGCGCGTTCTCGGTGCATGCGGAGCGGGCGCTGGGGCGCTGGGCCGGGTTCAGCGTCGGCTGGCTGTACTGGTTCCTGCTGGTCGTGGTGCTCGCCGTGGAGGCCACCGGTGCGGCGCAGATCGCGAACGGCTGGGTGCCGGCGGTGCCGCAGTGGGGCTGGGTGCTGCTATTCATGATCGTCTTCACCGTCGCCAACCTGGCCGCGGTGAAGAACTTCGGCGAGTTCGAGTTCTGGTTCGCGACGCTGAAGGTCACCGCGATCGTGCTGTTCCTCGCACTGAGCCTGCTGGCCGTCTTCGGGGTGCTGCCGGACACCGCACCGGTCGGGCTCGCGAACCTCACCGGGCAGGGCGGTTTTCTGCCCCACGGCTGGAGCGGGGTGATCTCCGGCGTCCTGGCCGTGGTGTTCGCCTTCGGCGGCCTGGAGGTCGTCACCATCGCCGCGGCCGAGTCGGACGATCCGGCGCGCGCGGTGGGCCGGGCGGTGCGCAGCGCGGTGTGGCGCATCCTCCTCTTCTACGTCGGCTCGATGCTGGTCATCGTGACCCTGCTGCCCTGGTCGTCGATGGAGCCGGGCAAGAGCCCCTACGTCGCGGTGCTGGACAGCATCGGGGTGCCGGGCGCCGGGCAGATCATGAACATCGTGGTGTTCGTGGCGCTGCTCTCCGCGCTGAACGCCAACCTCTACGGCTCGTCGCGGATGGTCTTCTCGCTGGCCGAGCGGGGCGAGGCGCCGCGGGCGCTGCTGAAGGTGTCGGGATCGGGGTCCCCCCGCTCGGGCGAAGCCGAGAGTGGGGGAGGGGTGCCGCGCCGCGCCGTGCTCGCCTCGGTGGCCTTCGGGTTCGTCTCCGTGCTGCTGAATCTGAAATGGCCGGATTCGGTCTTCCTCTACATGCTCAACGCGGTCGGCGCGGTGCTGCTGTTCGTCTGGGGCCTGATCGCCGTCTCCCAGCTGCGGCTGCGGCCGCGGATCGAGCGCGAGACGCCCGGGAAGCTGACCCTGCGGATGTGGGCGTTCCCCTATCTGACCTGGGCCGCGCTGCTGGCGATGGGCGGTGTGCTGGTGCTGATGCTGACCGATGAGGCGGCCCGGCCGCAGCTCCTGTGGTCGGCCGGGGCGACCGGCCTGGTGCTGCTCGTCGCGGGTGCACGCGAGCTCCGGGACCGCCGGGCGCGCCGCTGAGGCCCGTGCGGCGAGGGTCACACCGCGTCATAACTGACGATGGATCGAACACACACAGTCGCGAAAACGTCTGAATACCGAACATTCGCTGCACGACTGTTGCCCTGAGCGGACACCGGCGCTCAAACTGAGCCCGCTTTGCCGAGGACCCCGGAGTTCACCGTCGGCAGGCCCCTGCGCGATCCGCCGCCCCGGCGGGGATCCAGGGGGCCCGGCAGCGCCGTCGCACCGGTCGCGGCCCCGGGAGAACGCAGTATCGCCTTGCTCCGCTCTCACCTACTGGGACAGGTACGACATGAATCGGACACCCTCGTCCGCCGCACCCGCGCGCGAGCATGGCGACGCGGTCCAGGGCCCCGGCAGCGGCTCCACGCTGTCCAACGGCCTCAAGCAGCGCCATCTCTCGATGATCGCCCTGGGCGGGGTGATCGGCGCTGGACTGTTCGTCGGCTCCCGCGAGGGCATCGCGGCGGCCGGCCCGTCGATCGTGCTGGCCTACGCCGTCTCCGGCGCGCTGGTCATGCTGATCATGCGGATGCTCGGCGAGATGGCCGCGGCGAATCCGGCCTCCGGCTCCTTCTCCGTGCACGCCGAGCGCTCCATAGGCTCCTGGGCCGGGTTCACGGTCGGCTGGATGTTCACCGCGCTGCTGTGTGTGGCGGTGGCCGCCGAGGCGCTGGGCGCCGCGGATGTGATGCTCCAGTGGTTCCCGGGCACCGAGCCGTGGATGTGGGTCCTGCTGTTCATGGTGATCTTCACCGGAACGAACCTGACCGCGGTCTCCAACTTCGGTGAGTTCGAGTTCTGGTTCGCCGCACTCAAGGTCGCGGCGATCGGCATCTTCCTGGTCCTGGGCCTGCTGGCCATCTTCGGCGTGCTCCCCGGTACCCACGCCCCGGGCACCTCGCACCTCACCGGTGACGGCGGCTTCCTGCCCAAGGGCGTCGACGGCCTGATGGTCGGTCTGCTGGCCTCGGTCTTCGCCTACGGCGGTCTGGAGACGGTGACCATCGCGGCCGCCGAGTCCAAGGACCCGGTGCGCGGGGTCGCCGGCGCCGTGCGCACCGCGATGTGGCGGATCGCCCTCTTCTACGTCGGCTCGATGGCCATCATCGTCACGGTCATCCCCTGGAGCGCCCCCTCCATCGCCAAGAGCGGCCCGTACGTGGCGGTCCTGGACTACCTCAAGATCCCGGCGGCCGGCCAGATCATGAACGTCGTCATCCTGATCGCGCTGCTCTCCGCGGTGAACGCCAACCTCTACGGCTCCTCGCGGATGGCGTACTCGCTCATCTCCCGCGGCCAGGGCCCGGCCTTCCTCGGCAAGGTCAGCGGGGGCGTCCCGCGCCGCGCCGTCCTGCTGTGCGCCGCCTTCGGCTTCTTCGCGGTGCTGCTGAGCTTCCTGTGGCCCGACACGCTCTTCCAGTGGCTGCTGAACATGGTCGGCGCGGCCGTCCTGGTGGTCTGGGGCTTCATCGCCACCGCCCAGCTGCGGATGCGCCGGACGCTGGAGCGCGAGGCGCCCGAGAAGCTCGTGGTGAAGATGTGGGCCTTCCCGGTCCTGACCTGGGTGGCGCTGGCGGGCATCGTCGCGGTGCTGCTGCTGATGCTGCGCGACGAGAACCAGCGCATCCAGCTGCTGTTCACCGGCGGCTTCGGGGTGGTCCTGGCCGTGGTCGGGCTCGTACGGCAGCAGTCGCTGGGCAAGGGCGCGGGCCCGGCCAAGAAGTAACGACCCCACTCCCCCGCCTGCGTCTTTGGGACCAGGCCGGGCCACGGAACCAGCCGGTGATCACTCCTGCTGGTAGCGTGCTCTTGCACATCGATTGCAATAAGAAGTCGTAAGCAGTTGGAGAGGCTCGGTATGGCCACCTACACACTTCCTGAACTTCCGTACGACTACTCGGCGCTGGCCCCGGTCATCAGCCCCGAGATCATCGAGCTGCACCACGACAAGCACCACGCGGCCTACGTGAAGGGCGCGAACGACACCCTGGAGCAGCTCGCCGAGGCGCGCGACAAGGACGCGTGGGGCAGCATCAACGGCCTGGAGAAGAACCTCGCGTTCCACCTCTCCGGCCACATCCTGCACAGCATCTACTGGCACAACATGACCGGCGACGGCGGCGGCGAGCCGCTGGAGAAGGACGGCGTGGGCGAGCTGGCCGACGCGATCGCCGAGTCCTTCGGGTCGTTCGCGAAGCTCAAGGCCCAGCTGACCAAGGCCGCGGCCACCACCCAGGGTTCCGGCTGGGGCGTGCTGGCCTACGAGCCGGTGAGCGGCCGGCTGATCGTCGAGCAGGTCTACGACCACCAGGGCAACGTCGGGCAGGGCTCGGTCCCGGTCCTGGTCTTCGACGCCTGGGAGCACGCCTTCTACCTCCAGTACAAGAACCAGAAGGTGGACTTCATCGAGGCCATGTGGCAGGTCGTGAACTGGCAGGACGTCGCCAAGCGGTACGCGTCCGCCAAGGAGCGCGCGAACAACCTGCTGCTGGCGCCGTAACGGCTCCGGCCGCCCCCGGTCGTCCCGCCTCGTGATCGTCTTCTCACCTTCGCTTGGCGGGCGGAAGAACGGCGAGGCCCCACGAGGACGTGACTCGTGGGGCCTCGCCCGTGTGCCACCACGGACCGGGCGTCAGTCGAAGACCGGGCCCTGCGTCCGGGTCCGCTTGATCTCGTAGAAGCCGGGGATGGACGCGACCATCAGCGTGCCGTCCCACAGCTTGGCGGCCTCCTCGCCCTTGGGGGCCGGGGTGACCACCGGGCCGAAGAAGGCGATCTGCTCGCCGTCGTGACCGGGGACTGCGATGACGGGAGTGCCGACCTCCTGGCCGACCAGGTCGATGCCTTCCTTGTGGGAGGCGCGCAGCTCGGCGTCGTAGGTGTCCTTGTCGGCGTAGTCGATCAGGTCGGCGGGCAGGCCCGCGTCCTCGAGGGCGGCGGCGATGCTCTCGGGGGTCACCCCGAGGCCCTCGTTGTGGAAGCGGGTGCCGAGCGCGGTGTAGAGCTTGCCCACGGCCTCGTCGCCGTGCAGCTGCTGGGCGGCGATCGCCACCCGGACCGGGCCCCAGGCCTTGCCGCCGGGGCGCATGTTCTCGCGGTACTCCTCCGGCAGCTCGTCGAGCTTGTCCTCGTTCAGCACCGCCAGGCTCATCACATGCCAGCGCACCTCGACCGGGCGGACCTTCTCCACCTCCAGCATCCAGCGGGACGTCATCCACGCCCAGGGGCACAGCGGGTCGAACCAGAAGTCTGCGGGGGTCTTCGCGGTCTCGGACACGGGGTCTCCTTATGAGAGCTGTGCGGGGTCGGTCAGCGGTGCGCTTCCGTGGAAGGTTCAACCGACGGCGGGCGTGCCATGATTCCCGTTGTTCGATATTCGTGGACGAGGACGAGGGAGTCACGTCGTGCCAGGTGAGAATCTGTCCCGGGACGAGGCACGTGAGCGGGGTCGGCTGCTGAGCGTCGACGCCTACGACGTGGCGCTGGACGTCCGCTCAGCGGTCGCCTCCGGTGCCGCAGCGGAGACCTTCCGCTCCCGGACGACGCTGCGCTTCCGCTGCGCCGAGCCCGGCGCCTCGACCTTCGCGGACCTGCTGGCGCCGTCGGTCACCTCCGTCACCCTCAACGGCCGGGAGCTGGATCCCGCGGCGGTCTTCGACGGCACCCGGATCGCGCTGGACTCCCTGGCCGCCGAGAACACCCTCGTCGTCGACGCACAGTGCGCCTACAGCCGGACCGGTGAGGGCCTGCACCGCTTCGTGGACCCCGAGGACGGCGAGGTCTACCTCTACACCCAGTACGAGCCGGCCGACTCCCGGCGGGTTTTCGCCAACTTCGAACAGCCCGACCTGAAGGCCCCGTTCACCTTCGAGGTGACCGCCCCCGAGGGCTGGCGGGTGCTCAGCAACGGTGCGCAGGAGGGCGAGGCCGAGGGCGGCCGGCACCGCTTCGCCGTGACCGAGCCGATCTCGACGTACATCACGGCCGTGGTCGCCGGCCCGTACCACTACGTCTCCGACACCTACCGCCGCACCTTCGAGGACGGCACCGAGCTGGAGATCCCGCTGGGCGCACTGTGCCGCAAGGGCCTGGCCAAGCACTTCGACGCGGACGACATCTTCACCGTCACCAAGCAGGGCCTGGACTTCTTCCACGACCACTTCGACTTCCCCTACCCCTTCGGGAAGTACGACAGCGCCTTCGTCCCGGAGTACAACCTCGGGGCCATGGAGAACCCGGGCTGTGTCACCTTCCGCGAGGAGTTCATCTTCCGCGGCAAGGTGACCGAGGCGTCCTACGAAGGACGGGCCAACGTCATCCTCCACGAGATGGCGCACATGTGGTTCGGCGATCTGGTCACCATGCAGTGGTGGGACGACCTGTGGCTCAAGGAGTCCTACGCGGACTTCATGGGCGCCTTCGCGCTGGTGGGGGCGACCCGCTTCACGAACGGCTGGATCACCTTCGCCAACCGCCGCAAGTCCTGGGCCTACCGCGCCGACCAGCTGCCCTCCACCCACCCGGTCACCGCCGACATCCGTGACCTGGAGGACGCCAAGCTCAACTTCGACGGCATCACCTACGCCAAGGGCGCCGCGGTCCTCAAGCAGCTGGTGGCGTACGTGGGGCAGGACGCCTTCCTGGAGGGCGCACGGCGCTACTTCAAGCGGCACGCCTACGGCAACACCCGGCTGACGGATCTGCTGGCGGTGCTGGAGGAGACCTCCGGCCGGGACCTGGCCGCCTGGTCCCGGGCCTGGCTGGAGACGGCGGGCGTCAACTCCCTCACCCCCCAGGTCACGTACGACGCCCAGGACCGGATCACCGAGCTGAGCATCCTCCAGGAGGCGGCGCCCTCGCACCCGCAGCTGCGGCCGCACCGGGTCGCGGTCGGTCTCTACCGGCGGCAGACCGTGTTCTCCGAGGGCGGGGACTCGGCGCTGGTGCGCTACGCCCGCGCCGAGGTGGACGTCTCCGGGCCGCGGACCACCGTGCCCGAGCTGGCCGGTCTCGAACGCCCCGAGCTGGTGCTGGTCAACGACGAGGACCTGACCTACGCGAAGATCCGTTTCGACGAGGGTTCGCTGGCGACGCTGCGGGCCCGGCTCGGCGATCTGGCCGACCCGTTGGCGCGGGCGCTGTGCTGGGCCGCGCTGTGGGGCCTGACCCGTGACGGGCTGATGCCGGCCCGCGACTACCTCGATCTGGTGCGGCGGTTCGCCGGCCGGGAGACCGACATCGGCGTGCTCCAGTCCCTGCACGGGCAGGCCCAGACGGCGCTGGAGCAGTACTCCGCGCCGCAGGGCCGGGAGCGCGCCGCCCGGGAGCTGGCCGAAGGCACGCTGCACGAACTCCGGCTGGCCCCGCCCGGCAGCGACCACCAGCTCGCCTGGGCCCGGCACTTCATCGCCCTCGCCTCCTCCCCCGCCGATCTCCAGCTGCTCCAGGGCCTGCTGGAGGGTACGGCGAAGATCGACGGCCTGGACGTGGACCAGGAGCTGCGCTGGACGATCCTGGAGCCGCTGGCCGCGCACGGCGTCGCGGACGAGACCGTGATCGCCGCCGAGCTGGCCCGTGACAACACCGCCTCCGGCAGGCGCCACCAGGTGCGCTGCCTGGCCGCCCGCCCCTCGGCCGAGGTCAAGGCGCAGGCGTGGGCGCAGGTGGTGGAGTCCGACGCGCTCTCCAACGCCCTGGTGGAGGCGACGGACGCCGGGTTCGCGCAGTTCGGGCAGCGGGAGCTGCTGGCCCCGTACCTGCCGCGCTACTTCGCCGCCATCGAGGGGGTGTGGCGGGAGCGCTCCATCGAGATCGCGATGGAGGTGGTGCGCGGGCTGTTCCCGTCCTGGCTGGTGGAGCAGGCCACGCTGGACGCCGCGGACGGCTGGCTGGACGGGCACCCGCAGGCGGCACCGGCGCTGCGCCGGCTGGTCCTGGAGAAGCGGGACGATCTGGCCCGCGCACTGCGTGCACAGGCTTGTGACGAGGCGGCCGGACCGAGGCCGTAACCCCCGTGGCGACCAGCCCTTTTCGGCAGTCGAACGCCCGTACTTTAGTACAGGGTTGTCCGGTTTGTGGTACGGGCGTGTAACAGCGGTTAGGGGGCGGAGCGGAGGCGGGAATCGAGGGGTCATGAACCACGACGCCCCGCTCTCCCCCCTCCCCCTCCAGCACCTCTCCGCCGCGCACCGCCGGGTCATGACCACCCGTCAGCTGCGCGAGCACGGCATCCCCGCGGCGGAGGTCACCGAACGCTGCCGCCCCGGCGGCCCCTGGCAACAGGTGCTCCCCGGCATCTATCTGCTGCACCCGGGACCGCCCACCAGTGAGGACCGGCTGCATGCGGTCCTGCTGTACGCCAGTCACCGGGGGCCGACGGTGCCCCGGCAGGCCACCGCGTCCGGCGACGCCCCCGAGGCGATGATCACGGGTCTGGCGGCGCTCGCCCTGCACGGCTTCACCGAGGCGCCCCCGCTGCTCGCCCTGGACCGCATCGAGGTGCTGGTGGCCCGCACCCGGCGGCTGCGCTCGACCGGTTTCGCGCGGATCGTGCGGGCGGTGGAGCTGCCCGTCGCGCAGGAGATCACCGGGGTGCCGGCCGCGCCGGTGCCGCGCGCGGTGGCGGACGCGGTCGGCTCACTCACCGACGCCCCGACCGTACGCCGGCTGCTGACCGAGGCGGTGCGCGGCGGCCACTGCGAGGCGACGTCGGTGGTACGGGAGCTGAGCCGGGCCCGGCTGCTGACCCGGCCGCATGTGGTGGACGCGGTGGACACCCTGCTGGCCGAAGGCCGGGCACTGGCCGAGCAGCGGCTCTATGCGATGGTGCGCGCCCACGGGCTGCCCGACCCGCTGTGGAACGTCGAGCTGCGGCTGCCGGGCGGGCCCCACCTGGGCGGGGTGGACGCCTTCTGGCCGGAGCACGCGGTGGCCCTGGAGATCGACACCCGGGCACCGCGCCCCGAGGAGGACCCGCTCCAGTCGCCGTTCTTCCACAAGCGCGAGCACCTGGAGCGGCTCGGCATCACCGTCGTCCGCTGTCTGCCGCGCACCCTGCGCACGGCACCCGAGCAGCAGGCCGCGGTGATCCGTACGGCCCTGATGGCGGCCGGGGACCGGGAGCCGAGCGCGTATGTCGTGGTCCTGCCGCGCTAGCGCGGGCGCCGGCCCGCGGCCGTCAGCTCCGCTTGAGCAGCAGTTCGACGTTGCGGTCCCCGGCCGTGCCCGCCAGGTCCGTACGGGCCTCGGGGGCGTTGAAGGACAGCTCGCGGTAGAGGGCCGCCAGTCCGGTCTGCGAGAGGTCGGTGAAGTCCGTGCGGTGCGGGGCGGCCGACTCGACCAAGGTGGTGAACAGCGACAGCGTGCCGTCGTGGTTGTCCACCAGCTCGATGACCCGGGCCAGCTGCGGGAAGTCGATGTGCGAAGCGGTGGAGATCTCCCAGAAGCTGCCGTGCGCGGTGATGTCGTTCTTGTGGCTGTGGCCGTTGATCCAGCCGACGACGCCGGGGTGGGCGGCCAGCACCTCCACCAGCTCGGCGCCGTTGTGCCGCCGCTCGTGCGGGTGGGCCGGGTCGGGGCGGGTGTTGTTCATCGTCTTGCTGGTGTGGTGGCTGAAGACCAGCACATGCGCCTTCTCCCCCTTCTCGTTCTCCTTCAGCGTCCGCTCCAGCCAGCGCAGTTGGGCGTCGCCGACCGAGCCGGTGTAGTGGCCGCCGGGGTCGGTGGTGTCCAGGCTGATCCCGAGGACGTCGTCGGAGATCCGGAAGGTGTAGTAGAGGCGGTTCCCGTCGAGATGCGCGGAGGTGTAGCCGTGGCCGTGCGGGCCGGGGCCGGTGTGCGCCGGGTCGAGGTGGGCGCGCAGATACTCGGCCCGCGTGAAGGGGGCGCGCCGCTCGTCGGGGGTGACCCTCCTGGACTGCTTGGCGTGTGAGGTCAGCAGCCGCTTGAAGTCCGCGCCCTCGGGGTCGAGGCCGTCCTTGACCGCCTTCCAGACCTTCGCGGCCTCGGCGGCGGGCAGCGTCTCCAGCTTGCGGCCACCGGTGGCGGTGTCGGTCCAGAAGGGGTCGCCGGGGGCGTAGCAGCCGCCGGGCAGCGAGTCGTGGTTGCCGACCGTCGAGTACCAGGGCAGCCGCAGCCCCGGGCTGTGGACGGTGCGGATCGCGGCCTCCAGGAACCCGTCCAGCCGCGGGAAGCCCTGCTGCTTGTCGGCGTCGCGCAGCGCGCTGTCCGGCTGCCAGTAGAGCTTCAGCCCGCTGTCCTGGACGCCTTCGTAGCGGCGCGGGTCGCCGGAGTTCGGCGTGATCCGGCCGCCGCTCATCGCGGTCAGGAACCACTCCAGCTCCAGCTTGGAGTTGTTGTCGGTGTTGTCCCCGGTGGTCATCACGAAGGACAGCGGGGCGCCGGTGGCGGGCCCGCCGGGCAGCGCGTTGACCCGCTCGATCAGCGAGACCACACCGGCCACCGACAGCGCCTCCTGCGGCCGCCAGGCGCTGGCGGTCTCGGCGCGCAGGTACTCGTAGCGCAGCGGGCTCTGCACATCGACCAGGTGCAGGTCGGTGAACTGGACGAATGACGCCAGCGCGGTGCGCCGCTCGGCCCGCCCGCCGTGTGCGGTGGCCAGCTCGGCGCGGATGACCCGGTTCCAGGCGGGGCCGTCGGCGAGCCTGCGGTAGCCGCCGCTGCCGCGCGGGGCGGACACGCCGGCGAGCGTGGTCCCCCGGGTGTACGGCGTACGGGGGACGGCGGGGGCATCGACCGGGACGGGCGCGGCCGGGGCCGGGCCGGAGGTGACGGTGGCGGCCTGTGCCGGCCGGTCCGGGCCGACGCCGAAGGCCAGACCGAGCCCCGTCGCGGCGCCGACGGCCCCGGTGGCGGTGAGGAACGTACGGCGGTCGAAGGTGGCGGCGGACCGTATACGGGACATACGCGGGCTCCCCGGGTGCGAACGCGAAGGCGGCCGGGCAGCACAACTGCCCTGTCACCTGGGATGGTTGGCATCGGGGATGACCTGGGTGTGAACGCCACCGCAACGCGGGGAACCCATCACCGCACAGGGAGCCGCCGGCCACCGGCCGGTCACGGAGCGCTGCCCGGGGGTGCGGCATCCGGTCACCGGATGTTCACCCCGCGGGGTATCCGCAGGACTCCCCCGCGGCCGACCGCTACGCACCGCGAGCGGGCCGCCATGCTCCGTAGCGGTCCGGCCTCCGAGCCGCCACGGAATGGAACGGATTGGACAAGGCGACGGGTGTCACACACATGATGGAGGCACTACTGAGCAGGTGTTCCGAGCAGACACCCGAGTCAGGCCAGAAAGAAGGAGTCCCATGAGGATCGGAATCGTCGGAGCCACCGGACAGGTCGGCGGCGTGGTGCGGGGCATCCTCGCCGAGCGGAACTTCCCGGTCGAGCAGCTGCGGCTGTTCGCTTCGGCCCGGTCCGCCGGACGCACGCTGCCCTGGCAGGACACCGAGATCACCGTCGAGGACGCGGCGACCGCCGACTACTCGGCGCTGGACATCGTGATCTTCTCGGCCGGCGGTGCCACGTCCAAGGCGCTGGCGGAGAAGGTCGCCGACGCCGGCCCGGTCGTGATCGACAACTCGTCGGCCTGGCGCCGTGACCCCCAGGTCCCGCTGGTCGTCTCCGAGGTCAACCCGTCGGCGATCACCGAGCGTCCCAAGGGGATCATCGCCAACCCGAACTGCACCACCATGGCCGCGATGCCCGTGCTGCGGCCGCTGCACGACGAGGCCGGTCTGGTCTCGCTGGTCGTCTCCACCTACCAGGCGGTCTCCGGCAGCGGTCTGGCCGGTGTGGAGGAGCTGGACGGCCAGGTCCGCAAGGCCGTCGAGCAGGACGCCACCAAGCTGACGCACGACGGCTCGGCCGTGGAGTTCCCCGAGCCGGACAAGTACGTCGCCCCGATCGCCTTCAACGTGCTGCCGATGGCCGGCTCGATCGTCGACGACGGGCTGAACGAGACCGACGAGGAGCAGAAGCTCCGCAACGAGAGCCGCAAGATCCTGGAGATCCCGGACCTGAAGGTGTCCGGCACCTGTGTCCGCGTCCCGGTCTTCACCGGCCACTCGCTCCAGGTCAACGCCCGCTTCGCGCGTCCGATCAGCCCCGCACGCGCCCAGGAGCTGCTGGCCGGCGCCCCCGGCGTCACCCTCTCCGACGTGCCCACCCCGCTCCAGGCCGCCGGCCAGGACGCGTCCTTCGTGGGCCGGATCCGTACGGACGAGACCGCCGAGAACGGCCTGTCACTGTTCGTCTCCAACGACAACCTCCGCAAGGGCGCGGCGCTGAACGCCGTCCAGATCGCGGAGCTGGTCGCGGCCGAGCTGCGCGGCTGACCGCCGCACGCACGACACGAGGTGCCCGTACGGCGACTCCGTACGGGCACCCGTCCGTTTCGGGCGGTGCGGCCTCAGGCCCGCCGGACCTCGAACAGGAAGCAGCCGTACTCCACGGCCCGGACGTGCACCAGCGCCGTCTCCGGGTCCGCGAACGCCTCGTCGAAGGCCCCGTCGAACCCGGCTGCCGCGTCCTCGGGGATCTCCAGGAGCCGGCCGCCGATGATGTGCCCGTCGGCGTCGTAGCGGCGCACGGTGCGCAGCCCGCCGGGCCGGCCGGCCGGGTAGCCCTCCGCGGGGGCGGTGGCCTCCGGGCCGACGCAGTGCTCGGCGTGCAGGAACACCGGCCCCGTCTCTTCGTACGCCCCGGGCCGCGCCCCTGTCGTGGCCGCCCAGCGGCGCAGCGGCGCATACGAGACGAGCGCCACCCGCTCGCCGGCCCGGATCTCCCGCAGACAGCAGCGCAGCAGACTGCCGACACAGTCCAGCGGCACCCCGTCCGCACGCGCGGTGAACGGCTCGGCGGGCCGCCCGGCATCGTCGGTGGCGCGGAGCCCCTTGAGGGCGGTGGGAGGGATGGGAAGAGGGGTGTAGGTCGTCATGCGGCCAGCATCGGGCCCTGCCGGTGGGGCGTGCTGGCGGCAATCGGACGCCGTGGTCGCGCGCCGCGGTCCCCCGGGGCGCCCGGTGCCGGCGCGGTGCTGTGCCGGGGCTGCGCCCACCTCCGCAAATACGCCCCCTCCTGAGCCGCGGGCCACATGGAAGGATGGCCGAAAGTTCCGATGCAATGACCAATGCGAAGGAGACGACGGGTGCCTGGCACGAATCTGACCCGCGACGAGGCGCAGCGGCGGGCGCGCCTGCTGACCGTGGATGCGTATGAGGTCGATCTCGACCTCTCCGGCGCGCAGGAGGGGGGAGACGCGGACGGCAGCGGTCACGGCACGTTCCGGTCCGTGACCACGGTGCGGTTCGACTCGGCCGAGGCGGGCGCGGACACCTTCATCGACCTGGTCGCGCCGGCCGTGCACGAGGTGCAGCTCAACGGCGAGGCGCTCGATGCGGGCGAGGTCTTCAAGGATTCGCGGATCGCGCTGACGGGGCTGCGGGCCGGCCGTAACGAACTGCGGGTCGTCGCGGACTGCGCCTACACCAACACCGGTGAGGGGCTGCACCGCTTTGTCGACCCGGTGGACCAGCAGGCCTATCTGTACACGCAGTTCGAGGTGCCGGACGCGCGGCGGGTGTACGCGTCCTTCGAGCAGCCGGATCTGAAGGCGACTTTCCAGTTCACCGTGAAGGCCCCGGAGGGCTGGACGGTGATCTCCAACTCGCCGACGCCGGAGCCGAGCGACAACATCTGGCGCTTCGAGCCGACGCCGCGGATCTCGACCTACATCACGGCGCTGATCGCCGGTCCGTACCACAGCGTGCACAGCACCTACGAGAAGGACGGGCGGACGGTGCCGCTGGGCATCTACTGCCGTCCGTCGCTGGCCGAGCACCTGGATGCCGACGAGATCTTCGCGGTCACCCGCCAGGGCTTCGACTGGTTCCAGGAGAAGTTCGACTACGCCTACCCGTTCGCGAAGTACGACCAGCTCTTCGTGCCGGAGTTCAACGCCGGCGCGATGGAGAACGCGGGCGCGGTGACCATCCGCGACCAGTACGTCTTCCGGTCGAAGGTGACGGACGCGGCGTACGAGGTGCGGGCGGAGACGATCCTGCACGAGCTGGCGCACATGTGGTTCGGCGACCTGGTCACCATGGAGTGGTGGAACGACCTGTGGCTGAACGAGTCGTTCGCCACCTACACCTCGATCGCCTGCCAGGCCTACGCCCCGGGCTCGAAGTGGCCGCACTCGTGGACGACGTTCGCCAACTCCATGAAGACCTGGGCCTACCGGCAGGACCAGCTGCCGTCCACGCACCCGATCATGGCCGAGATCAACGACCTCGACGATGTGCTCGTCAACTTCGACGGCATCACCTACGCGAAGGGCGCCAGCGTCCTCAAGCAGCTGGTCGCCTACGTCGGCATGGACGAGTTCTTCCAGGGCGTACAGGCCTACTTCAAGGCGCACGCCTACGGCAACACCCGGCTGTCGGACCTGCTCGGCGCGCTGGAGGAGACCAGCGGGCGGGATCTGAAGACCTGGTCGAAGAAGTGGCTGGAGACGGCGGGGATCAACATCCTGCGGCCGGAGATCGAGGTGGACGCCCAGGGCGTGATCACCTCCTTCGCGGTCAAGCAGGAGGCGCCCGCGCTGCCGGCCGGCGCCAAGGGCGAGCCCGTACTGCGGCCGCACCGGATCGCGGTCGGCGCCTACGAGCTGGCGGGCGGCAAGCTGGTCCGCACCGAGCGGATCGAGCTGGACGTGGACGGCGAACTGACCGCCGTGCCCCAGCTGGTGGGCAAGGCCCGGCCGGCCGTCATCCTGCTCAACGACGACGATCTGTCGTACGCCAAGGTCCGGCTGGACGAGGAGTCGCTGAAGACCGTCACCGAGCACCTCGGCGACTTCACCGAGTCGCTGCCGCGTGCCCTGTCGTGGGCGTCGGCCTGGGACATGACGCGGGACGGCGAACTGGCCACCCGCGACTATCTTTCGCTGGTGCTGTCCGGCATCGGCAAGGAGTCGGACATCGGCGTCGTCCAGTCGCTGCACCGCCAGGTGAAGCTGGCGCTGGACCTGTACGCGGCACCGGAGTGGCGCGAGACGGGGCTGGCCACCTGGACCGCGGCGGCCCTGGAGCAGTTGCGGGCGGCCGAGCCGGGCAGCGACCACCAGCTGGCGTGGGCCCGCGCGTTCGCCGCCTCGGCCCGTACGGACGAGCAGCTCGACCTGCTCCAGGGCCTGTTGGAGGGCACCGAGGAGGTCTCCGGGCTCGCCGTGGACACCGAGCTGCGCTGGGCGCTGGTGCACCGGCTGGCCGCCACCGGCCGGGCGGACGAGAAGACCATCGCCGCGGAGCTGGACCGGGACAAGACCTCGGCGGGCGAACGGTATGCCGCGTCCGCCCGTGCGGCACGTCCGACGGAGGAGGCGAAGGCCGGGGCCTGGGCCTCGGTGGTGGAGTCCGACCAGCTCCCCAACTCCCTCCAGGAGTCCGTCATCGGCGGCTTCGTGCAGACCGACCAGCGGGAGCTGCTGGCGCCGTACACCGCGAAGTACTTCGCCGCGGTGAAGGACATCTGGAACTCCCGCAGCCATGAGATGGCGCAGCAGATCGCGGTGGGTCTCTACCCGGCGCTCCAGGTCTCGCAGGAGACGCTGGACGCCACGGACGCCTGGCTGGCGTCGGCCGAGCCGAGCGCGGCACTGCGCCGGCTGATGACCGAGTCGCGGGCGGGGATCGAGCGGGCGCTGAAGGCGCAGAAGGCCGACGCGGCGGCCTAGTCGTCCCACGTGGCGGGGTCCGCCGTCGCGGATTCCGCCGGACCCGCATGAGAGGGGTCGCTCGCCGTGGTTGCGGGAATTTCTTCCGCCGCCACGGCGAGTGACGCCGCCCCTCCCGGGGCCCGGCGGTCGCGAACGGTGTGGTCAGCCGTTCAGGGCACCGAAGCGGCGGCCGAGGGCGGCGCGGCCCGCCTCGGTGAGGGCACCGTGCAGGCGCATCCGCGCGAGACCGCCGTCGGGGAAGACATCGAGCCGTACGTGGGTGGCGGTGACGGCCTGCGGCAGCGCGAAGCGGTGCGGGGTGTCGGGCTGGAGCCTGGTCTTCGGCAGGATCTCGAACCAGGAGGCCTCGTCGGAGGGGTCGCCGTCGCACCCGGACAGGGCGGCCCAGCCCGCGGAGTTGCCCTTGAGGTAGGCGGTGTCGATCTCCACGGCGCGGATCTCGCCCTGCGCGGCGAGACGGAAGCGCACCCAGTCGTGGGTGCCGCGGACCCGGCGGCGGCGGTTCTCCCAGCCGTCGTCCATCTTGCGGGAGAGATCGGGCTGGATGATCTGGGTGGGCGAGGAGTAGAAGCGGTCGGAGGCGTCCTCGACGGTGCCGCCGTGCATGACGGAGGCCAGGTCCAGGGTGCCGAGCACATCGAGCCACTCCGGGTCCGGCACGACCTCGCCGTGGACCCTCAGCCGCGCTATCCCGCCGTCGGGGTGCTGCTTGAGCCGCAGGTGGGTGAAGCGGCGCTCCACGGTGACCTCGAAGCCGTTGGCGGCGTGGCCCCGGACGGGGGTGCGCGGGACCAGCTCCTCCCACTTCACCCCGTCGGCGAGCAGGTCCTCGGGGCCGGGGCTGCCGGGGAGCGCGGTGGCCTCGACGCTGACCTGCTGGGGGTAGTTGCCGCGGAAGTGGGCGGTGTCGACGACGATCCCGCGGATCACGCCGGGCGCGGCGAGGCGGATCAGCGCCCAGTCGTGCTCGTCCTCGGCCGGGAAGGGGTTCTCGCCGTCGGTGCCGCGGCGGCGCCGGGTCTCCCAGCCGTCCATGATCTTGCCCTTGTGGCCGAAGTGCTCGGGGTCGAAGACCGCCGGAGTGGGCTTCAGCAGATTCTCGCGCTCGGCGAAGAACTCGTCGTTCGCGGCGATCACTCCGGCGCCGAAGCAGCGGTCGGCGAGATCGACGAGCGAGGTGAAGGGGAAGTCCCCGCCGCGGTAGTCGGCGTAGGGGTCTCCGCCACCGTACGGGCTGGCGTCGTTGGCGTGCGGATCAGTGGAGTCGGCGGCCGGGCTGGCGGTCATCGTTGCCTTTCGACGGATGGGGGGAGGTGCGGACCGCTCCACGGTCGCAGCGGACCACCCCTCAGGTCCATCGAAAGTTTTTGAGGAATACGTTCAGCTGAGCTGAATGGTCGGGCCTTCGGGCGTCTGGTCGGCAGCCGCCTGCCGGAGCGCGGCCAGCACCCGGGCCGGCCCCGGCGCCCCTTCGGAGCCGCGCCGGGCGGCGGCGACCACATGGCGGCGCGGCTGGTCGGCGTGCAGCACCCGCAGCGCCACTCCCCCGCCGCCGCGCCCGGCCCGTACAGCGCGTCCCCCCGCCCCGCGCCCGGCGGCGCCGAGACCGCCCGCCATCGCCATCCGGGGCACCAGCGCCACCCCCATCCCCGCCGCGACCATCGCCCAGATCGCGCTCCAGTCGGCGGCGGCATGCGCCTGCTCGGGCACGAACCCGGCGTTCTCGCAGGCGGTGGTGGTGATCTGGGACCAGGGCCCGCTGCTGCCGAAGATCCACGGCTCGTCCGCCAGATCGGCCAGCCGCAGCCCCGGCTCGGCGGCCAGCGGGTGGCCGGCCGGCAGCGCCACGTCCAGCGGGTCGGCGAGCAGCGAGACCCGGCTGAACTTGGGGTCGCGCGGGGTGGGGGCGTGTGCGGCCAGCGACAGCGCCAGATCGACGCTGCCCTCGGCGAGCAGCTCGTAGGCGGCCTCCGCCTCCGCCTCCCGTACGGCGACCGACAGGCCCGGGTGGCTGCGGCGCAGCTCCTGGACGGCCGGGACCACCAGCGCGGGGATGGCGGTGGAGAACGCGCCGACCCGCACCTGGCCCGCCTCCCCCTGGAGGTAGCCGAGCAGGTCCGCGTCCGCGCGCTCCAGCTGGGCGAAGACCACCTCGGCGTGCCGCAGCACCAGCTGCGCCGCGCCGGTCAGCCGTACCCGCCGTCCGTGCGCCTCCAGGAGCGTGACCCCGAGCGCCTTGGCCAGCCCGGTCAGCTGCTGGGAGACCGCCGAGGGCGTCATGTGCAGCGCCTCGGCGGTCGCGGTGACCGTGCCCAGCTCGTGGAGGGTGCGCAGGATGCGCAGCTTCTTGAGGTCCCAGTCGGCCATGCGGGCAGCGTACGCACCCACCGCGGCCACCCGCCCGCGGGCGACGGCGGCCGGAAGCCGGCCGGGGTCGGCCGTCAGCCGCGGCGGTTGGCCTCGCGGCGGGCGAGGATGGCGGCCTGGCGCTCGTCGAACTTCCGCGCCTGGCCGTCCAGACCGTCCATGAACAGCCCCAGCTCCTCCTGCGCCGCCAGCCCGGCCGGGCCGAGCCCGCCGATCTCCAGCACCTTCAGATAGCGCAGCACCGGCTGGAGCACATCGTCGTGGTGGATCCGCATGTTGTAGATCCCGCCGATGGCCATCCGGGCGGCCGACCGCTCGAAGCCGGGCATGCCGTGGCCGGGCATCCGGAAGCCGGTGACGACGTCGCGCACCGCGCACATGGTCTGGTCGGGCGCCATCTCGAAGGCCGCACCGAGGAGGTTGCGGTAGAAGACCATGTGGAGGTTCTCGTCGGTGGCGATCCGGGCCAGCATCCGGTCGCAGACCGGGTCGCCGGAGTGGTGGCCGGTGTTGCGGTGCGAGATCCGGGTGGCCAGCTCCTGGAAGGCGACGTACGCCACCGAGTGCAGCATGCTGTGCGAGTTGTCGGACTCGAAGCCCTCCGACATGTGGGCCATGCGGAACTGCTCCAGCTCGTCCGGGTCGACCGCCCGGCTGGTGAGCAGGTAGTCGCGCATCACGATGCCGTGCCGGCCCTCCTCGGCGGTCCAGCGGTGCACCCAGGTGCCCCAGGCGCCGTCGCGGCCGAAGAGGGTGGCGATCTCGTGGTGGTAGCTGGGGAGGTTGTCCTCGGTGAGGAGGTTGACCACGAGGGCGATCCGGCCGATGTCGCTGACCTTGGACTGCGCAGGGTCCCAGGCCTCGCCGTCCAGCGGCCCGGGGAAGTTGCGCCCGTCGCTCCACGGCACGTACTCGTGGGGCATCCAGTCCTTGGCGATCTTCAGATGGCGGTTGAGTTCCTTCTCGACGACCTCTTCGAGCGCGTAGAGCAGCTGGGCGTCGCTCCAGGCGGCCTGGCCGAGCTCTCCGTTATGGCGGGCGGGGGCGATGGTCACGGGGGAACTCCTGGGGACGATGACCTACGGGTCCGTAGGTTTGACCTACGGACCCGTAGGTTACGTCATCGTAGGTTAGGGCCGGTTAAACACCTCCCCCTGTTCAAACCGGTCGAAAAGCGCGCGTTAGCCGCCTGACAACCCCTTTTTCACCTGCGGAAATATCCGAGTACGACAAAGGGCGCCACACGGTTCTTGTCACCGTCCGGCGCCCGGTCCGGGCATGACGAAGGGCGCCCCACGGTCGTGTGACCGTGGGGCGCCCCGAAGCGTCACTGGTGCCCGGCGTCAGCCCTCGGACTTGGCCTGCTTGCGGGGCTTGTCGCCCGCGACGACCAGCCCGGCGATGACCAGGAAGAGCACGATGGGTGCAGCGACATAGAGGCCGAGCGTTTCGATCACGCTCAGGCCCGGACCCGGGTCGTCACCATCGTCGCGGGTGAGCGCAAACGCGGGGGACGACATCAGCAGCATCAGCGCGGTGCCGGCGGTGATGGTTCCGGCGCGCAGGACATTCTTATTGACCTTGTTGCTCACGAAGTCAACGTATCGGACGCCCCGGCGCCCCGCGCGCCCGGGGTGGCACAACCGGCGGACCCGGCCGGACCGCACCGCTCAGCCGCCCGCGGCCCGGCTCCGGTGCAGCGTCACCGGGGCGAGCCGGCCCGGCCCGCGGGACTCCTCGACGGTGACCCGCACGGCGTCCGCGGTCACCGGCTGCCCGAGCGCCAGGATCCGCCGGTGCCCGATGGTGGTGCCCCGGGCGAGCGTCGTCCACGTCCCGCCGACCCGCGCCTGTACGGAGAACCGCTCGACCCGCTGACCGTGGCGGATGTCCTCGGCGAGCCCGATCCGGTCGAAGGTCCAGGGCCCGGGTCCGGCCGCCCGCAGGTCCCTGCCGTAGGTCTCGCGTACGGCGGTCCCGAACGCGGCGAGCGAGGCGACGTCCTCGGCGGCGATCCGGCCGTCCCTGGCGGGCGGGACGTTCAGCAGCAGCGAGGCGTTGCGTCCCACGCTCTTCTCGTAGAGGTCCATCAGCTGTGCCGGGGTCTTGGGGTGTTCGCCGGGGTGGTGGAACCAGCCGGGGCGCAGCGAGACATCGGCCTCGGCCGGGTACCACTGGAGGTACTTGGTGGTGGGTGCGAGGAGCTTGGCGCGGGAGCCGATGTCGGGGTCGGTGGAGTCGTTCGGCAGTCCGCCCGCCATCACGGTCCAGGGGTCCTCGGCGGAGGGGGTGACGCTCCACTCCGTCTCCCGGGCGATGCCCTTCTCGTTGCCGACCCAGCGGGCGCCCTGCGGCCCGGCGAAGACGACGGTGTCCGGGGAGAGTTGGTGGATCAGGCGGAACCACTGGGCGACGTCGTACTTCTGCGTGATGCCGGAGTCCGTCCAGGGGTTCGCGCCGTCCAGCCACAGTTCGTCGAGCGGGCCGTACTGGGTGAACAGCTCGTAGACCTGGTTGAGGTAGTAGGCGTCGTAGTCGTCCGCCCGGACGTGGAAGACGGGCAGCCTGCCGCTGCGGACGGCGGCGGCGCGGTCGTCGCCGGGGACCAGGGTGGGGATGGTGCGCTCGGTGACCGCGCTGCCGTTGCCGAAGCGGCCCAGTCCGCGGGGCGCCCGGTCGCCGTCCTCCAGGGCGACCCGCTCGGGCAGGCTGAGCGGCGTGCCCTCCTGCTGTTTCCTGCGGATCTCCTCGACCCACTGCGCATGCCAGGCGTGCGGGAGTTCGGCGCCGTCGGAGGGCGAGAGGTAGATCCCGACCTTCAGCCCGGCCCTGCGGGCGGCCTTGACGTACGCGCCGACGACATCGGGGCGGCCGGGGCTCGCCGCGACGGAGTGCGGGGTGTAGCGGCTCGGGTAGAGCACGAACCCGTCGTGGTGCTTGGCGGTGAGCATCACCTGCTCGGCGCCTGCCGCCTTGTACGCGCGCATCCACTGGTCGGCGTCGATGCGGGAGCGGCCGGAGACGTCGAAGAGCTTCTCGTCCTCGGCGCCGGAGCCCCATTCGCGGTCCGTGAAGGTGTTCATGCCGAAGTGGGTGAAGGCGGTGACCTCCCGTTGCTGCCAGGCGAGTTGGCCCTTGGTGGGGACGATATGGGCCGCCTTGTCGATGATCCGGGCGGAGGTGTCGCAGGGCTCGACGGCCATCTGGGAGGCGGGGCGTACGGGGCGGTCGCAGGGGCCGGCGGCGGTCGGCGGCGACTGGGCCAGGGAGCCGGTGGCGGGGACGAGCGCGGCGGCCGCGGTGAGCGCGAGCGCGCACAGCGTCCGACGGGTGCGGCGAAGTTCCATGGTTCCCTCCAACTCGCCGACCACGTAAGGCGAATGGTCGGATGTCTGGATGGTGTCCACGGCATGGTGCCGGACGGCGCGACGCACCGGAAGGGTGTGTGCCACGGCGGATTCCCGGGGCGCCCGGCCCTGTTCCGCGGATCGGACTACCGCCGGCCGTCGGACAATTCCCGCATCAGCGCATGCAGACGGGGTGAGGCGGCCAGCTCCTCCAGGGTGTGCGGACGTCCGTCGGGGCCGGCGATCGGAAGCCGCCAGTTCGGGTATTCATCCCATGTCCCGGGGAGGTTCTGCGGGCGCCGGTCCCCCACCGCATCCGGCAGCCAGACGCCCACCATCCGCGCCGGGGTGCGCAGCAGAAAGCGGTGTACGGCCCTGACCGCCGCCTCCTCGTCGCCCGCCCCCTCGGGCAGCAGCCCGCGCCGCACCAACTCCCGCAGCCACTCGGCACGTTCGTGCCGGGCGCGGGCGTGTTCCCGCTCCGGCGGCCCGGCGAGCAGCCCGAGCCGTTCGCGCAGCTCGACGTCCTCGCCGGTCAGCCGGGCCGCGGTGGGCGGCAGATCGTGGGTGGTGACGGTCGCCAGACAGGCACTGCGCCACTCCTGGGGCGCCAGGATGCGGGCCACGCCGGGCCCTTCCGCCGCGTCGGACCCGTCGGCCGCGTCGGCCCGCTGCGCGCCGCTCCCGGCCTCCCGCTGCTCCCCGTCCGCCGCCTCCTGCACGGCGTCCGCCGGCTCCGGCCCTCCCGCTGCTGCCTCCCGTCCTCCCCCCTGGTCCCTCTGGTCCCTCTGGTCTCCCTGGTAATCCCGCTCGAACCACAGCACCGACGTCCCCAGCACGCCGCGTTCGGCGAGCGCGCCCCGCACGCCCGGCTCGACGGTTCCCAGGTCCTCGCCGATCACCACGGCGCCGGCCCGGTGCGCCTCCAGGGCCAGCACCGAGAGCATCGCCTCGCCGTCGTAGCGGACATAGGCGCCCTCCGTCGGCGGGCGGCCCTCCGGGACCCACCACAGCCGGAACAGCCCCATCACATGGTCGATACGCAGCGCCCCGGCATGCCGCAGCAGGCCGCGCAGCAGCTCCCGGTAGGGGGCGTAGCCCGCGGCCGCCAGCGCGTCCGGCCGCCAGGGCGGCAGACCCCAGTCCTGCCCGCGCGAGTTGAAGGCGTCCGGCGGCGCCCCGATGGACATCCCGGCGGCGAAGTCGTCCTGCCGCGCCCAGGTGTCGGCGCCGGAGGGATGGACGCCGACGGCGAGGTCGTGCACCAGCCCGATACCCATCCCGGCCTCCCGCGCGGCCCGTTGCGCGGCGGCCAGCTGCTGGTCGGTGAGCCAGACGAGCCGGCAGTGGAAGTCGATCCGGTCCAGCAGCTGCGGCCGCAGCCGGGCGGTGCCCGGGGAGCGTGGGCCGCGCAGCCCGGCGGGCCAGCGGCGCCAGTCGGGGCCGTGCCGCTCGGCGAGCGCACACCAGGTGGCGTGGTCCTCCAGGGCCTCGCCCTGCTCGGCGAGGAAGTCGCAGTACGCGGCCCGCCGCCCCGGGGTGAGCGGGACCGACCACACCAGCTCCAGGGCCTCGCGCTTGAGCGCCCAGACCGCGTCCCGGTCGATCAGCGCGCCCCCTTCGAGCACGTCGGCGCGCAGCGCACGGGCCCGCGCGGCCAGCTCGTCGGCCCGTAAGCGCGCGGCGCCGGTGAGCTGGGCGTACTCCGGGATGTGTTCGATCCGCAGATGGACCGGGTCGGGGTAGCGGCGCGAGGAGGGCCGGTAGGGCGACGGGTCGGTGGGCGGGCCGGGGACGGCCGCATGCAGCGGGTTGAGCTGGACGAAGCCGGTGCCCAGGGCGCGCCCGGACCAGGCGGCCAGATCGGCGAGGTCACCGAGGTCGCCCATGCCCCAGGACTGCCGGGACAGCAAGGAGTACAGCTGCACCAGGAAGCCGTGGCTGCGGCCGGGCGGCGCGGGCACCCGGTCGGGCGCGACGATCAGCCGGGCGCGGTCGCCGCGGCCGTCGGGGGTCCGTGCGTGCAGCACATGGACCCCCAGGGGCAGCCGGGCGAGCGCCGCCGGATCGGGCACTCCCAGGCCTTCCACGGCCCCGCCGTCCTCGGTCTCCACCCGCAGGACGGTGCCTTCGGGGAGACGGGCGAGGCCGGGCGGCCGGTCCGGGCGGGCGACGACGGTGCGGGGAAGCAGTGCGCGGCCCGCGCCGTCCTCGTGCGCGGCCAGGGCGGCGCGTACGGCGTGCGGGGTCGACGCATCGACTCCCAGTGCGGCGAGCACGGCGACGACGGTGTCGTCGGCGATCTGGACGCTCCTGCCCGGCGAGGGTTCGTAGGAGGTGGCGATGCCGTGCAGCCGGGCGAGCCGCGCGCGGCCCATGGGTCCTCAGACCTCCATGGACTCCGTACCCATGCCCGCGGCCGTCGGCTCGCTGGTCAGCGGCAGCTCGGCGGCGATCGGGACCTCGCTGGTCAGCGGCGCGGCGTCGGCGAGCGGGGGCTCGCTGGTCAGGGGCGGCTCGACGAAGCTGTAGGAGCCGGAGCCGTCGAGGCCGGAATCGGGGTCGGACACCCCGTCGAAGATGTCGGGCTCCATCGTCGCACCTCCCGGTTTGGAGGACAGAGCGTCGAGGAGCAGCTGAGCGGATGCGGCCACGTGGGCCTCCCGTTCATCGGTAATGGGACACGTGGGCCCTACCCACTCGACACGATCGCAGACGCATCTGCTCACGAAACGTGACCCAGGTCACATTATGCCTCACGCAGGCGATTTCGCGGCGGGGAACGGTGACAGGCGCAGAGAACGCGGAGAAACGGGGCATCGCGACGGAAGTCCTGCGGACCTGCGAGCCCGCGCACACCCGCCCGCTTGCACCGGCCGCACCCCGCTCCCGGCCGGCCGTCCGGTACCCCCGCCGATGCCTGGTTGACACCCGAACCGCCACAATGGTGGGCTCACGGCCGAAGGTCTGTCCGAACGGGCATCGGCGGGGAAAACGGGGTTGCCGGTGCAGACCGGCAAGTGAGGGACGGGGACGAGGAGCAGCCGTGCGAGGCCGGGGCGTATGGAGCGTCGGAAGTATCGGTAGGAACGGCAGGGGGAACGGCGCGGGCGCCCGTGCGCGGGTGGCAGGGACCACCGCGCTGGCCGCCGCGGTCATCGGAGGTCTGCTCGGCGGGGTACCGAGCGCCCAGGCGGCGCCCGCGGACCTCGCCATCGGCGCCCCCGACCAGCCGGAACGGCCGGCCGGCGCCGGGCGGGCGCCCGCCGTCTGGCCGCGCCCGCAGTCGATGCAGGAGCTCGGCGACGCCGTGCCGCTCGGCCGCGAGGCGACGCTGGTGGCCGCGCCGGACACCGATCCCTATGCGCTGGACGTGCTGCGGGGCCTGCTGCGGGACGCCGGGGTGCACACGGTGCACCGCAAGGCCCCCGGAGACCGGCTGCCCGCGGCCGGGCCGGTGATCCGGGTCGGCGGCAAGCAGGCCGCGGACGCGCTGCGGGCACTGCGGGCACCGGCCCGCGGGGATCTGCCCGCCGGCGGCTACCGGCTCGCCGTGGGCCAGGTCGCAGGACGCGACACCGTCGCCCTCGACGGCGTCGGCTCCGACGGCCTCTTCCACGCCGCGCAGACACTGCGGCAGCTGGTCACCGACGGCGCGCACCGAGAGCTGGCCTCGGTGGCCGTACGGGACTGGCCCGGCACGGCGGTGCGCGGCACCACCGAGGGGTTCTTCGGGCAGCCCTGGAGCCAGGCCCAGCGGCTCGCCCAGCTGGACTTCATGGGCCGCACCAAGCAGAACCGCTATCTGTATGCGCCCGGCGACGACCCGTACCGCCAGGCCCGGTGGCGCGACCCCTACCCGGCCGACCGGCGCGCCGAATTCCGGGCGCTGGCCGAGCGGGCCAGGGCCAATCACGTCACGCTGGGCTGGGCCCTCGCGCCGGGCCAGGCGATGTGCCTGTCGTCCGAGGAGGACCTGCGGGCGCTGCGGCGCAAGGTGGACGCGATGTGGGCGCTGGGCGTGCGCTCCTTCCAGCTCCAGTTCCAGGACGTCAGCTACAGCGAATGGCACTGCGACACCGACGCGGAGACCTTCGGCAAGGGGCCGCAGGCCGCGGCCCAGGCACAGGCCCGGGTCGCCGACGCGCTCGCCGACCATCTGGCGCGGCGGTACCCGCAGGCCGAGCCGCTGTCCCTGATGCCGACCGAGTACTACCAGGACGGCTCGACGGCGTACCGCCGGGCGCTGTCCGATGCGCTCGGGGACCGGGTCGAGGTGGCCTGGACCGGCGTCGGCGTGGTCCCACGGACCATCACCGGCGGGGAGCTGTCCACCGCCCGCCAGGCGTTCGGCCACCCGCTCGTCACCATGGACAACTATCCGGTCAACGACTACGCCCAGGACCGGATCTTCCTCGGCCCCTACCAGGGCCGTGAGCCGGCCGTCGCGACCGGCTCCACCGCGCTGCTCGCCAACGCCATGGAGCAGCCGCTCGCCTCCCGTATCCCGCTGTTCACGGCCGCCGACTATGCGTGGAACCCGCGCGCCTACCACCCGGCGCAGTCCTGGGACGCGGCCATCGACGATCTGGCGGGCGGCGATCCGCGGGCCCGTGCGGCGCTGCGTGCGCTGGCCGGCAACGCCTCGTCCTCGCTGCTGGACCGGACCGAGTCGCGCTATCTGCGGCCCCTGATCGACCGCTTCTGGAAGGCCCGTGAGGCGGCGGTCAACCACGGCCGGCCCGGCCGGGACCCGGACCTGGCCAAGGCGGCCAAGGCACTGCGGGCCGCGTTCCACACCATGAGCACCGCGCCCCGGGACCTGCATTCGGACCTGGCCGCCGAAATCCGTCCGTGGGCCGAGCAGCTGGCCCGCTACGGCAGCGCCGGCGAACAGGCCGTGGACACGCTGATGGCGCAGGCCCATGGCGACGGCGACGCCGCCTGGTCGGCCCAGCGCACGGTGCAGCGGCTGCGCAAGGAGTGCGAGCACAGCCCGGCGACGGTCGGCAAGGGGGTGCTGGCACCGTTCCTGGAGCGGGCGATGACCGAGGCGGACGCCTGGACCGGCGCCCGCCACGACACCCCCCGGCCCGACGACGACGCCGGCCCGACGTCCCTGACCGTCCCCTTCGAGCGGCCCCGCCCGCTGGCCGCGGTCACCGCGCTGACCGATCCGGGCGCGGCCGCGGGCGCCGTCTCCCTGGAGGCACATGTCCCGGGTGAGGGCTGGCGCCGCCTCGACCGGCTCTCCGCCAGCGGCTGGACCGAGTCGAAAACGCCCCGGCTGCGCGCCGACGCGATACGGCTGACCTGGGCGAAGGGGGTGGACGTGCCGTCCGTGCACGCCTTCACCCCGTGGTTCGACGACACCCCGGCGGCCGGGCTCGAACTGTCCCGCAAGGAGTCGGACGCGCAGACCGGCGGCAACGCGACGGTGGACGCGCTGATCTTCTCCCGCCGCCCCGGTGACGTCCGCGAGAAGCTCACGGTCAAGGCGCCCAAGGGCTTCACCGTGCACGCCCCCAAGGAGGTCACCGCACCGCGTGGCGGCACCGCCACGGTCCGCATCACGGTCGACGTCCCCGAGGGCACCCCCTCCGGGACGTATGAGATCCCGGTGGAATTCGGCGGCGCGCGGCAGACGCTGACCGTGCGGTCGTATCCGCGCACCGGCGGCAAGGACCTGGCGCACGGCACCGTCGCCACCTCCTCCGGGGACGAGACCGCCGACTTCCCGGCCTCGGCGGCCACCGACGGCAACCCCAAGACCCGCTGGTCCTCCACCGCCGAGGACGGCGCCTGGCTGCAGTTCGCGCTGGCCCATCCCACCCGCCTGGGCCGGCTCGTCCTGAACTGGCAGGACGCCTACGCCGCCCGCTACCGCATCCAGGTCTCGCCGGACGGCCGCAGCTGGCGCACGGCGGCCACGGTCCGGGACGGCAAGGGCGGCCGCGAGTCCGTCAGGATGGACGCCAAGGACGCCCGGTTCGTCCGCATCCAGGGCGACAAGCGGGCCACCCGCTTCGGCTACTCACTGTGGTCGGTGGAGGCGTACGCGGTCACGGACCACGGTGAACGACGAGCCCGGTGGCTGCATGGCGGGCCACGGGTGAACGGCGCGTGCGGCGGGGCTGCCGTCGCGGGCCACGGGTGAGCCGTACGCCATGAAGGCGGCCGACGCGCACCGCGGGTGAGCCGCACCACGAAGGCAGTGCGGGCTGCCGTCGTGGGCGCCGCGAGACCCTCGTCACCACGGCGGTCGGCCATGGGGCGAGGGTCCGGCGGCGTCCGCCCCGGCCGGAGCGAGACGTTCGACACCACCGTCAGGGACGGAAAAACCCGGACCTAAGCCGATACGGCCTCGATCCGGGCAAGGGCGTCATCCGCGCCGTACGGCTGCAAATACGGCAGCCAGCGCGGATCCCGATGGCCCGTGCCGATGATCCGCCACGCCAGTCCTGACGGCGGAGCGGGCTGATGCCGCAGCCGCCAGCCGATCTCGGCGACATGGCGGTCGGCCTTGACGTGGTTGCAGCGCCGGCAGGCGGCGACGACGTTTTCCCAGGTGTGCTGACCTCCGCGACTGCGCGGGATGACGTGGTCGACGCTGGTTGCGACGCCACCGCAGTACATACAGCGCCCGCCGTCACGGGCGAACAGCGCCCGGCGGGTCAAGGGAACGGGGCCGCGAAAGGGCACCCGCACGAACCGCTTCAAGCGGACCACGCTCGGAGCAGGGATGACATGGGTCGCGCTGTGCATCAGGGCGCCGGACTCCTCAAGGCTCACAGCCTTCTCATTGAGTACGAGGATGAGCGCACGGCGGAGCGGTACGACGCCGAGCGGCTCGTACGACGCATTGAGGACCAGGACATGCGGCACGGGTGCCTCCTTGTACGCCGGCGGCGCGTGGCTCGCGCCGGGACGATCTCCCCACAGTGTCCCCCGGTGCCCGCGGGGAGCGCCACCATGACCGAGTAACGGGTCGGAGGTGTTTTCCACCACACACCGGCACGTCCATCCGGATTCGGCTCATTCCGGCCCCCGCACAACTATCCGACTCGAACAAGGGCGCGGACCGCTCCCGTTGCCCCGTTAGTGTGGATGGTCTGCCCGGTTCCTGCGGTCCCACCGAGACCCGGGTCTGCTGTCCCACACGGAAGGTTCGACTGTGTTCTGGTCCGCTTCGCCGGTCGCCGCCGCGCCCCTGAGCGCCGCCACGCCCGGCTCATCCGGCCCGACGTCGCTCGACGACGCCACTCAGAAGGCCACCAACGCCGCCGGCTGGGTGCAGGAGAACTGGGGGACGTGGCTCACGTCCGGCCTGCAAATCTTGCTGATCATCGTGATCGCGGTGGTGCTGCGGCATGTGATCCGCCGCACCATCACCAAGTTCATCGAGCGGATGAACCGCACCGCGGCCGCCGCCCAGGGCACCGCGCTGGGCGGACTGCTCGTCAACGCCGAGAGACGCAGGCAGCGCTCCGAGGCCATCGGCTCGGTGCTGCGCAGCGTCGCCTCCTTCGTGATCATGGGCACCGCCGCCCTGACGGTGCTCTCCGTCCTGAAGATCAATCTGGCACCGCTGCTGGCCAGCGCCGGTGTGGCCGGTGTCGCCATCGGTTTCGGCGCCCGCAACCTCGTCACCGACTTCCTCTCCGGCGTCTTCATGATCCTTGAGGACCAGTACGGCGTCGGCGACGAGATCGACGCGGGCGTGGCCACCGGTACGGTCATCGAGGTCGGCCTGCGCGTCACCAAGCTGCGCGGCCCCAACGGCGCGATCTGGTACATCCGCAACGGCGAGGTCAAGCGGATCGGCAACCTGAGCCAGGGCTGGTCCACCGCCGCCGTCGACGTCGTGCTCGCCGCCGACCAGGACCTGGAGCGCGCCCGCGAGACCATCACCCGGGCCGGCGAGGAGATGTCCAAGGCCGAGCCCTGGAACGAGCGGCTGTGGGAGCCGGTGGAGATCCTCGGCCTGAGCGAGGTGCACCTCGACACGGTCACCATCAGCGTTTCGGCCAAGACCATGCCCGGCAAGGCCCTGGGCGTGGAGCGCGAACTGCGCTGGCGCATCAAGCACGCCCTGGACGCCGCCGGTGTCCACCTCGCCCCGCGCCCGGCCCCCGAGGAAGAGGAAGAGGAAGCCGCGGACCCCGCCGCCGGCATGGCCGCCCCCTCGGCCCTCAACAACCCGCTGTCCCCGCAGTCCATGGCGACCAGCCCGATCGCGTCGCCGTCGAAGATGGGGAAGTAGGCCGGTGAGCCGGGCCTGAGGGTCCGGACCGCATCGTGGAGGGGCGTACCGCCTGAGGGCCGGTACGCCCCTTCTTCGCGCTCTCCGGCACCCTCCCCTCCCCTCCCCTCCCGGCCCCTCCCCCTGCCCCTCCCGCCGCGCCCGTTCCGCCTCGCACCGCGCCCGCCCGCGCGCGGGCAAGTCACCGCGCCCCGCCCATTGACGCCGCCCCGGCCCGCGACCTACCTTCCTGTTCATCGATTGGAAGGTTTCCTAACAGACACTGGCGGGCGTTCCGGGCCGCCGGCGAACGGGGTGACGGTCATGGCCGGTGGGCAGAGCGCGCAGGGGACGCCCGGGACGCCGCGGGTGTTGCGGGTCATGAACGACCGGGCGGCGCTCGATCTGCTGGTGTCGCAGGGCCCGCTGACCCGTACGCAAATCGGGGACCTGACCGGGCTGTCCAAGCCCACCGCCTCGCAGCTGCTGGCGCGGCTGGAGACCGCGGGGCTGGTGCGGACCACCGGGAATGTGACCGGGCGGCCGGGGCCCAGTGCGCAGTTGTACGAGATCAACCCGACGGCGGCGCATATCGCCGCGCTGGCCGTCGACCAACTGGGGATCACCGCCGCGGTCGCCGACATCACCGGACAGGTGCTCGGGGAGGAGCGGGTCGACACCGGCGACGTTGCCGAGAACACGCCCCACCGGACCGCGCAGCTGGTCGCGAGGGCCGTCGACGGGGCACTGGCCGGGGCCGGGCTGGGGCGCGAGCAGCTGCACGGGGCGGTGATCGGCACCCCCGGCGCGCTGGACCCGCAGACCGGGCGGCTGCGCTATGCGCCGCATCTGCCGGGCTGGCACTCGCGGGCGCTGAAGGACGAGCTGGCCGAGGTGCTGGGCACGCCGATCACGATCGAGAACGATGTGAATCTGGCGGCGGTCGCCGAACAGCACGACGGCGCCGCACAGGACTTCGACGACTTCGTGCTGGTGTGGGCCGACGAGGGGGTCGGCGCCGCCATCGTGCTGGGCGGTCAGCTGCTGCGCGGGGCCACCGGCGGCGCGGGCGAGATCGGCTATATGCCGCTGCCCGGCGCCCCGTTGGCCCGCGGCGGCGACCACAGCGCCGCACAGGCGGATGCCGGCGGCGGCTTCCAGCGGCTCGTCGGCTCGCCGAGCGTGATCGAACTGGCCCGGGAGTACGGGGTTCCCGGGGTCCGGACGGTCGCCGAGGCGATGGCGCACGACGAGGTCCGTGCCGAGATCGCGCGGCGGCTGGCGACCGGGATCGCGGCCGTGGTCGCGGTCGTCGACCCACGACTGGTGGTGCTCTCCGGCGAGGTCGCCCAGGCCGGCGGGGAGACGCTGCGCGCCCTGGTCGAGGAGGAGTTCACCGGGCTCGCGCTGCCGCGCCCCACGCTGCGTCTGAGCCATATCGACGGCCCGGCGATCCTCATCGGCGCACTGCGGACGGCGCTCGCGGATGCGCGCGAGGCGGTGTTCCACACCGGCTGAACGGCACGCGCCTGGGCACGGCGCCGTCGCCCGGCCGGCGGCAGGTGCCCTTGCCGGACCTGCCGCACGCGCCGCTGCCGGGCCTGCCGCACGGAGCCCTGGCCGGCCCCACCGCACGGAGCACCACCCGCCTCACTTCCCCACTCCCTCCGCAGTAAAGGAAGTCCGCCATGCCGATTCCCCGTCTGCGTATCTGGTTGTCGACGGCGCTGGCCGGTGCCGGGCTGCTCGTGCCGGGCTGCGCCAACCCCGGCGTCGGCAGTGCGCACGACGATCCGGCCGAGCCGGTCACGCTCACGTTCTGGCACGGCTGGTCCACCGCCGGCGAAAGGAAAGCCATCGACGACAGCGTCGCCCGCTTCGAGAAACGGCACCGCAATATCACGGTGGAAGTGGTGCCCAATGTCACCGACGAGACGATGAACCAGGCGCTGCGGGCCGGCGGGGACGACGCACCCGATGTGGTGTCGTCGTTCACCACCAACAATGTGGGGCAGTACTGCTCGTCGGGCATGTGGGTGGACCTCGATCCGTTCCTGAAGAAGACCGGGGTGGACAAGGCGAAGGTTTTCCCCAAGGCCTTTCTGGATTACACGAGTTACCAGGGCGAGCAGTGCGCCCTGCCGCTGCTCGCCGATTCCTACGGGCTGTACTACAACAAGGACGCGTTCAAGAAGGCCGGGATCACCCGGCCCCCGCGCACCATGTCCGAGCTGAAACGGGACGCGGTCAAACTCACCCGGCGGGACGGGAACGGCTCGTACCAACAGGTCGGCTTCATGCCCGACTTCCGGCTCTACCAGAACAGCCCGGACCGGATGTTCGCCCAGTGGGGGCCGACGTACTTCGACGCGAACGGGAAGTCCCGGCTCGCCGATGATCCGGCGAGCAAGGAATTCTTCGCCACCGCACGCGAGTTGATGGGCGCCCAGGGCGGCTACCGGCCGCTGGAGAAATTCCGGACCACCTTCGGCGACGAGATGTCCGCACAGAACGCCTTTCTGACGCAGAAGCTGGCCATGCACATGGACGGCGAGTGGCGCGGGCTGATGCTCCGCCGGGCAAACGCCCGCTTCGCCTGGGGCACGGCGCCGATGCCGGTGCCGGACGACCAGGCGGACACCTACGGCCGGGGCTACCTCACCGGGACCGTCGCCGGTATCGCGCACAGCAGCCGGCACCAGAACGCGGCGTGGGAGCTGGTGAGATTCCTGACCGTGGACACCGAACAGGTGGTCCGGTTCGCCAATGCCATCCATAACGTGCCGTCGACGCATGCGGCACTGAAATCGCCCCGGCTGGACACCGATCCGACGTTCCGCACCTTCCTCGATATCGCGCAGAATCCGCACAGCGTGGCACTGCCGCCGTCCGTCAACGGCGGGCAGTACGTCACCGCGCTCCAGGACTTCTCCTACCGCGTCGAGGCCGGACAGGTCCGCGATCTCGACGCGGGCCTGCGCGGACTCGACGCCCAGATCGACTCCGACACCCTTCAGTCCGAGAACTGACGGAGAACCGCCATGGCATCCACCGGCCTCGTGCCTGACGCCCTACGACGAAAGCGCACCCGCGAGCGGCTGCGTACCCTCGGTTTTCTCTCCCCCTGGCTCGTCGGATTCTCGGTCTTCTTCGGCTATCCGCTGATCGCCACCGTCTACTTCTCGTTCGTGCACTACAACCAGATCGAGCCCCCGGAATTCGTGGGGCTGCGGAACTGGAAATACGTGCTGACGCAGATGCCGCTGTTCGGGCCCGCGCTGTGGAACACCCTGTGGCTGGTCGTGGTGATGGTCGCGCTGCGGGTGCTCTTCGGACTGGGCATCGGCATCCTCGTCACGAAAATAAAGTCGGGGCCCGGCCTCTTCCGTACGGCCTTCTATCTGCCGTATCTGGCGCCTCCGGTGGCGGCCACCGTGGCGTTCGTCTTCCTGCTCAACCCCGGCACCGGGCCCGTCAACGACATCCTCGGGGCGGTCGGCCTCCCCGCGCCCTCCTGGTTCAACGACCCCGGGTGGGCCAAACCGTCACTGGTGATGCTGTCCCTGTGGGGCATCGGCGACCTGATGGTGATCTTCATGGCGGCGCTGCTGGACGTCCCCAGGGAGCAGTACGAGGCCGCCGAGCTGGACGGGGCCGGCGCCTGGGGGAAGTTCCGCTACGTCACCTGGCCGTTCCTCACCCCGATCGTGATGTTCGCGGTGGTCACCGGCGTCGTCCAGACCATGCAGTACTACACCCAGGCGCTGGTCGCCGGAAAGCTCGCCTCCGGCGTCTCCATCGGCCCCGGCACGGTCATCCAGCCCGGCTACCCGGACCACTCCACCCTCACCGTCCCGCAGCTCGTCTACTCCCTGGGCTTCCAGAACTTCAACACCGGCGCGGCGTGTGTGCTCTCCCTCGTGCTGTTCGTCATCGCCATGGCCGTCACCACCCTGCTGCTGCGCAAGCGCGCCGGCCTGATCCCGGCGGAGGACTGATCCGAGATGACCACCACGACCCTCACCACGCGCCGCGCCCCGTCCCGCAGCGGCACCACCGGGGACCCGGCCGCCCGCGCCCGTGCCCGCCGCACCCGGCTGCTGCACTGGATCGCCGTCCACACCGTCGCCGTCGCCGCCGCGCTCTTCTTCGTGCTGCCGTTCGTGTTCGTCTTCCTCACCTCCGTGATGAGCGACGACCAGGCGATGAGCGGCGAGTTGTGGCCCCATGAGTGGCACTGGTCGAACTACGTCACCGTCTTCCGGACCCCCGGATTCCTGGACTGGTGGAAGAACTCCCTGCTGTACGCGGGACTGGGCACCCTGTTCACCGTCTGCTCGGCCGTCCCCGTCGCCTATGCGCTCGCCAAGTTCCGCTTCCGCGGCCGGCGCACCGCGCTCCTGCTGGTCATCTCCACGATGATGCTGCCGCCGCAGGTCATCGTGATCCCGATGTACCTGGTCTGGGCTCAGCAGCTGCATCTGGCGGGCTCGCTGTGGCCGCTGATCATCCCGATGGCGTTCGGCGACGCGTACTCGATCTTTCTGCTGCGGCAGTTCCTGCTGACCATCCCGCAGGAGTACATCGAATCGGCGAAGGTCGACGGCTGCGGGGAGCTGCGCACCCTGTTGCAGATCATCGTGCCGATGGCCAAGCCCGGTATCGCCGCCATCGCCCTCTTCCAGTTCTTCTCCTGCTGGAACGACTACTTCGGCCCGCAGGTCTACGCCGCACAGAACCCGGCCTCCTGGACGCTCTCCTACGGGCTGGAGTCCTTCAAGAGCGCCCACAACGTCAACTGGAACCTCACCATGGCCGCGACGCTGCTGGTCATGGCGCCGGTCATGCTCGTTTTCTTCTTCGCACAGAAGGCCTTCGTCGAAGGCGTCACGCTCACCGGAGTGAAGGGCTGATCCTGTATGCCGTCTCCCGAGGGACGCACCCCCCGCACCCGCCTCAAACTCGCCGTCGTCGGCGGCGGCTCCACCTACACCCCCGAACTCATCGACGGTTTCGCGCGGCTGCGTGACGTCCTGCCGCTGGAGGAACTCGTCCTCATCGACCCGGCCGCCGACCGGCTGGGGCTGGTGGGCGGCCTGGCCCGGCGCATCTTCGCCAAGCAGGGGCACCCGGGCCGGATCTCCTGGACCGGCGACCTGGACGCCGGGGTCGACGGCGCGGACGCCGTGCTGCTGCAACTGCGCATCGGCGGCCAGGCCGCCCGCAACCAGGACGAGACCTGGCCGCTGGAGTGCGGCTGCGTCGGCCAGGAGACCACCGGCGCCGGCGGCCTCGCCAAGGCGCTGCGCACCGTCCCCGTCGTCCTCGACATCGCCGAACGCGTACGCCGCCGCAACCCCGGCGCCTGGATCGTCGACTTCACCAACCCCGTCGGCATCGTCACCCGGGCCCTGCTCACCCACGGCCACAAGGCCGTCGGGCTGTGCAATGTCGCCATCGGCTTCCAGCGGAAATTCGCCGCGCTGCTGGGCGTCTCCCCCGGCCAGGTCGAGCTGGAACACGTCGGTCTCAACCACCTCACCTGGGAGCGGGCGGTACGCGTCGCGGGCGAGGACGTCCTCCCCGAGCTGCTGGCGGCACACGGCGACGCCCTCGCCGACGACCTGCGCATGCCGCGCCCGCTCCTCGACCGCCTCGGCGTCGTCCCCTCCTACTACCTGCGCTACTACTACCAGCACGACGCGGTCGTACGGGAGTTGCGCAGCAAGCCCTCCCGCGCCGCGGAGGTCGCCGCCATCGAGCAACAGCTCCTGGGGATGTACGGCGACCCGGCACTCGACGAGAAGCCGGAGCTGCTGTCCCGGCGCGGCGGCGCCTTCTATTCGGAGGCCGCGGTGGCGCTCACCTCCTCCCTCCTGCGCCACACCGGAGACACCCAGATCGTCAACGCCCTCAACCGCGGCACCCTGCCGTTCCTGCCCGACGACGCGGTGATCGAGGTGCCCGCGACCGTGGACTCCACGGGCGCCACCCCCCTTCCCGTACGCCCCCTGGAACCGCTGTACGCCGGACTGGTCGCGAACGTCACCGCCTACGAGCACCTCGCCCTGGAGGCCGCGCTGTGGGGCAGGGACGGCCACAAGGCCGACCGGGCCGGCGCGCGCAACGCCGTCTTCTCCGCCCTCCTCGCCCACCCCCTCATCGGCCAGACCGACTACGCGGACCGGCTCACCGACGAACTGATCGCGCACAACCGGGAGCACCTCACGTGGGCCTGACCGGCACGGCGCTCGCCATCGACGCGGGCAACAGCAAGACCGACGTGGCGCTGGTGACCGCGGACGGCGGACTGCTCGGGACGGCCCGCGGCGGTGGTTTCCGGCCGCCGGTGGTGGGCGTCGGCCGGGCGGTCGACGTCCTGGCGCCGCTGGTGCGGTCGGTCCTGGACCAGGCCGGGCTGACCGGCCCCGTCGAGCACCTCTCCGCCTTCCTCGCCAACGCCGACCTCCCCGTCGAGGAGGCGGACCTGACCGCGGAGGTCGCGGGCCGGGGGTGGGCGCGCACGGTGAGCGTCCGCAATGACACCTTCGCGCTGCTGCGGGCCGGGCTGCCGGACGACGGGGAGCCGGTGGGCGTCGCCGTGGTGTGCGGGGCGGGCATCAACTGCGCAGGGCTCGGTCACCAGGGGGCCGTCGCGCGCTTCCCGTCCATCGGCCGTATCTCCGGCGACTGGGGCGGCGGTTCACACCTCGCCGACGAGGCACTGTGGTGCGCGGCCCGCGCCGAGGACAGCCGCGGCGAACCGACCGGGCTGGCCCGCGCCCTGCCCGCCCACTTCGGCCTGACCACCATGCTGGAGCTGATCGAGGCCCTTCATCTGCGGACCCTCCCCGACCACCGCCGCCATGAACTGACCCCGCTTCTCTTCGCCGTCGCGGCTACCGGCGACCCGGTCGCCCGCGGCATCGTGGTCCGCCAGGCGGAGGAGATCGCCCTGCTGGCCGCCATCGCCCTGGAACGCCTCGGCCTCCTCGGCGAACCGACCCCGGTGGTCCTGGGCGGCGGCGTCCTGGCGGCCCGCCACCCCCTTCTCCACGAACAGATCACCCGGCTCCTCTCGGAACGCGTCCCCAAGGCGGTTCCCCATGTGGTCACCGCCCCGCCGGTACTGGGCGCGGCCCTCGACACCCTGGACCGCGCGGGGGCGGAGGCGGGGGCCTACGGGCGGCTGCGGGGGGCTTGGGGGTAGGGCGGGGCGGGCGTTGGGCTCCCCGGCAATCAGTCGTCCAGCGGCAGCGCGAGGTCCCGTACGTGTCCGGCGAGGAGGAGGACCGCGGCGTCCACGGCGGCCTGGGGGTCCTGGGCGCGGATGGCGTCGGCGAGGCGGGAGTGCGGATCGGCGGGGGCCGCGGTGGCGGTGTCCAGGCAGGCGGCGCGGCGGAGTTCCTCGCGCAGTGCGGCGCTCAGGGAGCGGTAGATGTCGGCCAGGACGGGGTTGTCGCTCGCCTCGGCTACCAGGACGTGGAACTCGGCGTCGGCGGCGGTGAACGCCTCGCTGTCGTGGGTGGCGAGGGCGGTCCTGCGGCGGGCCAGCGCGGCTTCGATACCGGCGAGTTGGGCGTCCGTCCGGTGCTTGGCGGCCTGGCGGGCGGCGACCACGTCGAGGCCCTGGCGGACCTGGGTGACATGGCTGAGCTCGGCGCGTTCGAGGCGGCGGCGGAGGGCGACCGCGCTGTCGTCGTCGGAGATCACGAACGTGCCGTCGCCCTGCCGGGGCTCCAGGAGGCCGGAGTGCACCAGGGACCGTACGGCTTCGCGGACCGAGGCGCGGCTGACCCCGAGGGTTTCGGAGAGCGCGCTCTCGGGCGGGATACGGCTGCCCACCGGCCAGGTGCCGTTCACGATCTGCGTGCGGATCTCGTCGGTCGCGGTCTCCACGAGCGACACCCTGCCCCTGCGGACCGACTGCACGAGATCACTCCCCCTCTTCGGCGCGGTGTCCGGCGGCGCGGTGTCCGGGCTCCGGCATCGCCTGATGTCTGACGACTCTGCTGTCCACTCTAGGGGGAGACGCCCCCTAGGGGGTGACGGCGGGCCCCGGCGTGGATCGCGATCCGAACAAGATCGGGGCAATCGCGGTGTGTGTGTCAGTGGCTACGGACATACTGCTGCCCATGCACCAGTCCTTCTCGTGAGCGCTCCCGGGCGCTGTGCGCGGGGGCCGGTCCCGAAGTCAGCGCCCAGGGGGAGGTTCCGTGTCGACCACCAGCGTGTCGGCCACCCATGCGTCACCGCCCGTCACGGGACGCAGGACGGCCTGGGCCGAGGGGCTGGACGAGCTGCGCGCCGCGGCGACGACCGAGCCCGGCAGGCTGCGGGTGATCGGTGCCTTACTGGCCGTGCTGGTGGTGGTGTTCGGCGCGGTCACGGCCTGGCAGGTCTCGGACCGGTCGGCGGCGGCGGACGACGTGGTGAAGCACAGCCAGCCGCTGACCGCGGACGCGGCGAGCATCTACCGGTCGCTGGCGGACGCCGACACGACCGCCGCGGCGGGCTTTCTGGCCGGTGACGAGGAGAGCGTGGCGACGCGTGAGCGGTACGCCACCGACATCTCCACGGCGTCCGCGCTGCTGGTCAAGGCCGCTGCCAACAGCGGGGGTTCGGACGGTGCGCGCGCGCAGATCGCGAAGCTCAACAGCCGGCTGCCGCGCTATACGGGGCTGGTGGAGACGGCGCGGGCCAACAACCGGCAGGGGCTGCCGCTGGGCGGTGCGTATCTGCGGTACGCCAATGAGCAGATGCGCAAGGAACTCCTCCCGGCCGCACGGGCGTTGTACGACGCGGAGACGGACCGGCTGGCGGCGGACTACGGCGCGGCGAAGGCGCGGCCGTGGTTCGCGCTGGCGGCGGGAGTGGTGGCGATCGGTGCGCTGGGGTGGGCGCAGCGGCGGCACTACCGGCGCACGAACCGGGTCTTCAACCGGGGCCTGCTGGCGGCGACGGCCGCGTCCGTCGTGGTGTTGGTGTGGCTGGTGGCGGGGCATACGGTGGCGCGTGCGGCGCTGACCGGTTCGTATGAGCACGGCGCCCGGTCGCTGCGGGTGCTCAACGAGGCACGGATCGATGCGCTGCAGGCGCGCGGGGACGAGAATCTGACGCTGGTGGCGCGCGGTGCGGTCCTGACCGAGGGCCAGGAGGATTTCTACGAGGCCGGTTTCCGTTCCGGGATGGCGGATCTGGCGGGCGGGGGCGAGCACGGTGCGGCGGCGGCGAAGAGCAGGCTGGGGGCGGCGCTGTCCCTGGCCGACGACGAGGCGGGACGGCGTCCGGTGCGTGCGGCGCTGACGCAGGTGCGGCAGTGGCAGGTGCGGCACGGCGAGGCGCGGGCGGCGGACGACAAGGGCGATTACGAGCAGGCGCTGGCCAAGGTGATCGGCGCGGGCGGGTCGACCGGGGAGTCCTTCGACCGGGTGGCCGCCGGGCTCCAGCAGGCGCTGGTGCATGAGCAGGAGGAGTTCCGGTCGACGGCGGACTCCGGGCGCGGGGCGCTGGGCGGGCTGCCGGTGGGAGCCGGGGTGCTGGCGGGGCTGGCGGCGCTGGGCGCGGTGCTGGGGATCGGCCGCAGGCTGGCGGAGTACCGGTGAGGAGGCCTGGTGAGAGGGGCATGCGGGTGCGCGCGCGAGGCCTGGTGAATCTGCGTGCCGTCCTGGCGCCGGCCGCGGCCGGGGTGTGTGTGATGGCGGCGGCCGCCGCCGTGCTGGTGCCGGCGCTGGGCGGCGACGCCGAGCGGGCCGGCCGCGGTCACGGCGGGGTCGTCTCGCCCACGGCGACGCACCGTGCGTACGGCCCGGGGGCGGCGCCGGCCGCTCCGGCCGTCGCGCCGTGCACGGCGCACAACGCCGCGGAGAGCCTGCGGCCGTCGCCGGACGACGGTGCGGCCGTGACGCGGATCAAGGAGAAGGGCCAGCTGGTCGTCGGGGTCGACCAGAACACCTACCAGTGGGGGTACCGCAATCCGGCGACCGGCACGCTCCAGGGCTTCGACATCGATCTGGCGCGGGCGATCGCCGAGGACATCCTGGGGCCGCACCCCAAGGTGGTCTTCAAGGCGGTGCCGACCAACCAGCGGATTCCGGCGCTGCGGAAGCGGTCGGTCGACATGGTGGTGCGGACGATGACGATCAACTGTGCGCGCAAGCGGCAGGTGGCGTTCTCGACCTCGTACTTCCAGGCGGGGCAGCAGGTGCTGGCCCCGGTCACCTCCAAGATCAAGGCATTCGACGATTCGCTGCGGGGCAAGCGGGTGTGCACGGCGGCGGGTTCGACGGGCGAGACCGAGCTGACGGCGCAGCGGCACGGCGCGAAGGTGCTGACGGTGCCCAGCCAACTCGACTGTCTGGTGCGGCTCCAGCTGGGCCAGGCGGACGCGGTGGTCACGGACAGTGCGCTGGCGGCGGCGCAGGCGGCGCAGGACCCGGCCGTGGAGCTGAAGGGCGAGCCGTTCACGGACGAGTCGTACGGCGTGGCGATGAACAAGGACGACACGGATCTGGTGCGGCGGGTGAACAAGGTCCTGGACGACTACCGGGGCGGCGGTGCCGACAGCCACTGGATGAAGGCGTACCGCACATGGCTGAAAGCCGATCTGCCGGGCATATCGGGGCCGCCGTCGCCGGAGTACAGCGACTGATCGCTCCAAGGAGCGGAGTACCGCCACTGTCCGCCCCTGGAGGGCCGGAAGCCGTCACTATGGAACTGGACGTGGGAGGAGCAGACCGCAGCGGCCGTCCGGCCGTGGCAAACGCCGTGCACCGTACGCGTATTGGAGAGGTGATCGATGGGGGTCCCTGGACCCTTTCCCGGTTCTCCGGGGAGGCCCGATGCCCCGGTGCTGGACCGGGAGGAGGTGGACCGTGCCCTGGCGCGGCTCGGCGCCGAGTACGAGGCGATCGAGACGTCGCTGCTCGCGTTGCAGGACCACGCGGGTCGCCGGCTGCTGGAGGGCGCCGATCTGGCCGGCACCACCAAGGAGCGCTGGGCCGCCGCGGAGCGGTCCATCACGGTCCTGTGGTCGCTGTTCGATGCGTATACGGCGGCGCTGGAGGAGGCGCGTGAGCTGCGGGCGCGCCGCCGCCGGCCGTCCCCGGAGGACCTGGCGGAGCTGACGGAGCTGCTGCACGGCGACGGGGTGACGGTGCCGGGCGCGGCAGCGGCCGGCGGCGGCGCGGAGAGCGGTCCGGCCCGGCTGAGCGAACGCTTCAGCCTGGAGGAGCTCGTCGAGCGGATGAACGGGCTGTACGCGCGGTCGCTGGACGTCATCGTGGCCGCCGATGCGGTCTGGCTGGCGCTGCCGGCCCGTATAGACCTGCTCTCGGCCGAGTTGCAGCGCACCCGTTCGCTGGCGCATTCGGTGGGGGTGCGGCCCGGTGAGCATCCGGCGGGCGATGACCTGGAGCGGATCACGGACGAGCTGGTGCGGCTGCGTGCCCAGGTGATAGCGGATCCGCTGGCGTTCTGGGTGTCGACGTCGACGGGGAGTTCGGCGCCGGGCGGGGGCCGTGCGGACACCGCGCGCTATGACCGTGCGGCCCGTGCGCTGGAGGACATCCGGCGTGAGGTGGCGGCGGTGCTGGACGTGCGGCAGGACGCGGAGCGGCGGCTGATGCAGCTGCGGGACGTGCTGTCGCGGGCGGACCGCACGCTGACCGAGGCGCGGCAGGCCCGCGGTGAGGTGCTGGCGAAGATCGCCGCGTCGGAGGTGCCTGCGGTCAGCGGCCCGTCGACGGCGCTGCACGAACAGCTGGCGGCGGCCGCCGACTACCGCAGGCGGGCGCAGTGGCACCGGCTTTCGCCGCTGCTGGACAGCCTCGAGGAGCGGGCGGAGGACGAACTCCACCGCGCCCGTGAGTCGTTGACGGCGGTGACCGCGCCGCTGGCGGTGCGGGCCGAGCTGCGCGGCCGGCTGGACGCGTACAAGGCGAAGGTGGGGCGCCACGGCATGGCGCAGGATCCGATGCTGACGGAGCGCTATGACGTGGCGCGCCGGATGCTGTGGAGCGCGCCGTGTGATCTGCGGGCGGCCGGGCAGGCGGTGTGGCGCTATCAGCAGGCGGCGGCGGAGGCGTTGGCCCCGCAGCAGCTGGAGGGGAGAGGGGAGTCGTGACGGAGCGGGCCGACGAGCGCTGCCAGCGGCGGGACTGCGCGGGCAGTTACGAGGATGTCGGCGGTGGTGAGCTGTACTGCGACGTGTGCGGTCTGGCGCCGGTGGTCTCGTCGGGCGGTCTGCTGTCCTCGCCGGCCACGGGCCTGACGGGCCGGGCGCTCGCGGGCGGCACGACCGGCCGTGAGGCGGCGGGGGCGCTGCTGACGGTCCCCTCCCCCGGGCCCGGTTCCGGCCGCAGCGCACCGTCCCGCCCGTCGGCGTCCCGGCGCTCGGTGTCCGGGCGGCTGTCGCGTGCGGTGTCGGGCGGTGGCCCGACCCGCGGCGTCTCGGCGGTGTCGGTGCACAGTTCGGGCAGCGGTTCGTCCTCCGGGGCGGCGCGCGGGCGGCTGGGCGTCGGCCTGGTGGCGGTGCCGGAGGTGCCGCGGCCCGATCCGCGTACGGCGGTGCTGGCGCATGCCGAGGTCCCGGAGCGCAAGCGGTTCTGCAGCCGGGCGGACTGCGGGGCTGCGGTGGGCCGGGGGCGCGGTGAGCGGTCGGGCCGTACGGAAGGGTTCTGCACCAAGTGCGGCCATCCGTACAGCTTCGTGCCCAAGCTGCGGCCCGGCGACATGGTGCACGGCCAGTACGAGGTCGTGGGCTATCTGGCGCACGGCGGGCTCGGCTGGATCTATCTGGCGACGGACCATGCGGTCTCCGACCGGTGGGTGGTGCTCAAGGGGCTGCTGGACACCGGCGATGAGGAAGCGCTGGCGGTGGCGATGTCCGAGCGGCGCTTCCTCGCCGAGATCGAGCACTCCAACATCGTGCGGATCTACAACTTCGTGGAGCATCTCGACCGGACGACGGGCAGCCTCGACGGCTACATCGTCATGGAGTACGTCGGCGGCATGTCGCTCAAGGACCTCGCCAACGACCGGCGCACGCCCCAGGGCAGGCGCGATCCGCTGCCGGTCGAAGTGGCCTGTGCGTACGGCATCGAGGCGCTGGAGGCGCTCGGCCATCTGCACAGCCGCGGCTATCTCTACTGCGACTTCAAGGTCGACAACGCCATCCAGCAGCACGACCAGCTCAAGCTGATCGACATGGGCGCGGTGCGCAGGATGGACGACCACGAGAGCCCCATCTACGGCACGATCGGCTATCAGGCCCCGGAGATCGCCGCACTGGGCCCGTCGGTCTCCTCCGACCTCTACACCGTCGCGCGCACCCTCGCCGTCCTCACCTTCGACTTCCAGGGCTATACGAACGTCTTCGCGGACTCCCTGCCGGATCCGGACAACATCGAGGTGTTCCGCACCTACGAGTCCTTCTACCGGCTGCTGGTGCGCGCCACGGACCCGGACCGGGCCCGCCGGTTCGCCTCCGCGGAGGAGATGGCCGAGCAGCTGACGGGCGTGCTGCGGGAGGTGGTGGCGCTCCAGTCGGGCGAGCCGCGGCCCGCGCTGTCCTCGCTGTTCGGGCCCGAACTCCGGGTGGTCGACACGGAGCTGATGGCCGCGGCGGAGGGCGACAGTTCGCTGCTGGGCGCGCGCGGGGCGGCGCCGGCGCGCGGGGCGCAACCGACGCCCGGCGGCCCCGCGCTGCGCCCCCTGGACATCGCCGGCGCGGCCCTGGCCCTGCCGGTGCCGCGGGTGCATCCGGGCGACCCCAACGCCGGGCTGCTCGCCGGGCTGCTGGCCGCCCCGCCCGCCGAGCTGCTGGACGCGCTGCGCTCCGCGCCCGCCGACTCCCTGGAACTCCGGCTGCGTGAACTGCGCGCCCGCCTGGAGACGGGGGACGGCGCGGCGGCGCAGCGGGTGCTGGAGGCGATCGCGGCGGAGCCCGCGGAGCAGTGGGCCGCCGCGCAGCGGGGCGGTACGGAGCCCCTCACCTGGGGCGCGGACTGGCGGGTGGTGTGGCACCGCGGCCTGGTCGCGCTGACGACCGGTGACCGCGAGAGCGCCGCGCTGGCCTTCGACGCGGTCTACGACGCTTTCCCCGGTGAGCCGGCCCCGAAGCTGGCGCTGGGGATCTGCGCGGAGCTGCTGGGCCAGCTGGACAACGCCGTGGAGTACTACCGCCTGGTGTGGGCGACCGACCGCAGCTATGTCAGCGCCGCGTTCGGGCTGGCCCGGGTGCGGCTGGCGGCGGGCGACCGTACGGGCGCGGTCGAGGCGCTGGAGTCCGTACCGGAGTCGTCCATCCACTACATCGCGGCGCGGATCGCGGCGGTCCGCGCCCGGCTGCGGGAGCGCCCGCCCCGTGATCCGCTGTCGGCGGATCTGCGGGCGGCCGCCGAACAGGTCGAGGCGCTCGCGGACTTCGGTCTGGACGCCGAGCGACGGGAACAACTCACCACCGAGGTACTGGGCAGTGCCCTGGACTGGGTACTCTCCGGTAGCCACGGTGCCGGGCCGGACGGCTCGGCGGCCGTGGGCGAGCGGCCGTTGCTGCTCGGCAGCCCGCTGGACGAGCGCGGTCTGCGGTTCGGCCTGGAGGGGTCGTACCGCATGCTCGCGCGGCTGGCGCAGCGTGGTGAGAAAAGGATCGAACTGGTGGAACGGGCCAACCGCTTCCGCCCCAGGACGTGGGTGTGACATGGGTGTGACTGGGCCGTCCCGGTGTCCGGGCTGTGACGAACCGCTGGATGCGGGGGACAACTTCTGCGGGCGGTGCGGCGCCGATCTTCTGACTCCCGCCGTGCCGCCGGCGTACGGCGCGCCCGCGCCCGGCGCCCCCGCCGTGCCGCCCCTGCCGGCCGCGCCACCGGCGCCCCCCGGTCCGCCGGGGCCGCCCGGCCCGCCGCCGGCGCCCGCACCGTCCGCCGCGGCCGCCCGGACCGCTCCGGCCGGCCCGCCGCCCCCGCCGGACCCGCAGGCCCGTCTCCCGTACGGGGACCCGGGCACGCCCCCGATGCCGGACCACGCGCCGCCGATGCCCGGCCATGCGCCCACGGTTCCCGGCCATGCGCCCGTGGCCGATCCGCGCGTCGCCGGATACGAGGCGGTCGCCGACGCGGCCGCGGAGGCGGCTGCGGGAGCGGGCGCGGGCGCCGAGTCCGGTGCACCCGTGCCCGGCGCGGCGCCCACCGCCCCGGGCACGGCATCCGCTACGCCCGGCACGGACCCCGGTGCGCCCGTCGCGGCCGGGGCCCCGTCCGCCACCCCCGCCCAGGGCACCCCCCTCTGCGCCGCCTGCCGGTCAGGCGCCGTGGGACCGGACGGCTACTGCGCGCACTGCGGCCACGCCCAGCCCCGCGCACGCGACCACATGGAGCGTGAGTTGGCGGGTATCGCCGCGGTCAGCGACCGGGGCCACCGGCACCACCGCAACGAGGACTTCTTCGCACTCCGCGCCGCCGCCCTCCCCGACGGCACCCCCGCCGTGGTCGCGGTGGTCTGCGACGGTGTCTCCTCGGCGACCCGTCCGGACGAGGCGTCCACGGCGGCGTCCGAGGCCGCCGGCGAGGCACTCGGGGCGTCGCTGCCGCGCGGCACCCATCCCCAACAGGCCATGCACGAGGCCATCCTGGCGGCCTCCTCCGCGGTCGACGCGCTGGCCGCCGACCCCGCCTCGGCGCATGACGAGCACCGTCAGCAGAACGCCCCGGCCTGCACCTTCGTCGGTGCGGTGGTCGGCGGCGGGCTGCTGACCGTCGGCTGGGTCGGCGACAGCCGCGCCTACTGGATCCCCAACGACCGTGCGGCGCCGCCCGCCCGGCTCACCGAGGACGACTCCTGGGCCGCCCAGATGGTCGCCAACAACCTGATGTCCGAGGCCGAGGCGAACGCCGACGAACGGGCGCACGCCATCACGGGCTGGCTCGGCGCGGACGCCTACGAGGTCGAGCCACATACCGCCACTTTCAAGCCGGATGGGCCCGGTGTGGTGGTGGTGTGCACCGACGGGCTGTGGAACTACGCCGAGAGCGCGGAGCAGATGGCCGCCGTACTGCCGCACGACGCCCCCAGCCGGCCCCTGGACAGCGCCCGCACGCTGGTCACCCACGCGCTCGACGGCGGCGGGCACGACAACGTAACGGTGGCGCTGGTGCCGTTCCCCGCACCGGCGGGGCGGGCAGAATCGGCCTGACCAGCTCAAAACCGACCGAGTCGGACGCCGGGGAGGGCAGGGGACCGGGAGACCGGGGGCACAGCACCACGCATCGCTTCTGTGGTGCGGCGCGCCGTACGCCACGTACGGCGCGCCACGCACCACCCGTTCTGCACGGCGCGCACCACGCACCACGTACGACGCACCCCGTACGACGCATCACGGGCACCGATCGACCGGTCACGGCGTCTCAAGGAGCGGAACGGATGGCCAACTTCACCAAGTCCCATGTGCCGCGTTTCTCCGCCGAGGTGTACCAGAACCCCTACCTCCCGGACGGCGGGCGCGAGGTGCACGCCATCGTCACGGTCACCGCGACCGGGGGCGGCACGACCGGGGGCCGGCCGGTATCCGCAGGAGGTGCCGGCGGGCCGGACGCGGGTGTGGTGATCATGGTGGACTGCTCCGGGTCGATGGACTATCCGCCGGCCAAGATGCGCGGCGCCCGTGAGGCGACGGCCGCCGCCATCGACACCGTGCGCGACGGCGTCGGCTTCGCGGTGGTGGCCGGAACCCACCGGGCCACCGAGATCTACCCCGGCGGCGGCCGACTGGCCGTGGCCGGTGCCACCACCCGTGCGGAGGCCAGAGAGGCACTGCGGAAGCTGAGCGCGGGCGGCGGTACGGCCATCGGGACCTGGCTGCGGCTGACCGCACGGCTGCTGTCGTCCGCCGGGGCAGGCATCCGGCACGCCCTTCTGCTCACCGACGGCCGCAATGAACACGAGTCGCCGCAGGAGCTGCGCGCCGCCCTGGACGCCTGTTTCGGCTCCTTCACCTGCGACGCGCGTGGCGTGGGCACGGACTGGGAGGTCAAGGAGGTCACCGCCATCGCCTCGGCGCTCCTGGGCACCGCCGATATCGTCGCCGACCCGGCCGGCCTGACCGCCGACTTCACGCGGATGACGGAGAAGGCGATGGGCAAGGAGGTCGCCGATGTCGTGCTGCGGCTGTGGACCCCGCTGGGCGCCGAGGCCGTCTTCGTCAAACAAGTGGCGCCCACGGTGGAGGACTTGACCGGCCGACGCAGGGAGTCCGGTCCGCGGTCGGGGGACTATCCGACCGGTTCCTGGGGCGACGAGTCCCGCGACTACCACCTCTGCCTACGGGTCCCGGCCGCCGCCGTCGGCCAGGAAATGCTCGCCGGACGCGTCTCGTTGATCATTTCCGCGCCGGACGGCCCCGCGTCCGCCACCCCGCCGCAGCCCCTGTCGCAGGGGCTCGTACGGGCCGTGTGGACGGACGATGCGGTCGCCTCCACCTCGATCAATCCGCAGGTGGCGCACTACACAGGCCAGGCCGAACTGGCCCATGTCATCCAACAGGGGCTCGATGCCCGCAAGTCGGGTGATACCGACGGCGCCACGGCAAAACTGGGCCGCGCGGTACAACTGGCCCGCGCCTCGGGGAACGAGGCGACTGTGAAACTCCTTGCGAAGGTGGTGGACGTCGTCGATGCGGCGACCGGTACTGTGCGACTGAAGGCGAAGGTCGCCGAAGCGGACGAGATGACCCTCGAGACGCGCTCGACGAAGACCATTCGCGTGAAGAAATAGCCACGATCAGTACCGAGCAGTACCACCGAAACGAATCGGTACGGAGGGGGAAGAACCGACATGCCGACCTGCCCGAGCGGCCACCAGTCGGTGGCCGAAGACTGGTGCGAGGTGTGCGGCCAGCGGATGGCGGGCGCTGTCCCCCCGCCGCCCTCCCTGCCTGCGGGATTCCTGAACGCACCGCCCAGCCAGCCGACCGGCCAGCCCGGCCCGCCGCCGGGACAGCCCGGCCCGCCGCCCGGTGAACCCGGCTTCGGCGGCCCCGGCCCCGGCGGCCCCGGCGCTCCTGACCAGGGCGGCTATGGCTTCCCGCCGCCCGCGCCCGGTCCCGGCGGCCCCGGCACACAGGGTGGCCCCGGACCGCAGGGCGGCCCCGGCCCCCAGGGCGGCCAGGGCGGCTATGGCTTCCCGCCGCCCGCCCCCGGCCCCGGTCCCGGCGGCCCCGGCATGCACGGTGGCCCCGGCCCCCAGGGCGGCCAGGGCGGTTACGGCTTCCCGCCGCCGGCCCCCGGCCCCGGCCCCGATCAGTCCGGGCGCCCCGAGGCGTGCCCGCAGTGCGGTACGCCGCGTGAGGCGATGGCCCCGTTCTGTGAGGGGTGCCGCTACAACTTCCTCACCAACTCCCCGACGTCCTACGCCCCGCCGCCCGGCCAGCAGCCCGGCCAGCAGGGTGGCCAGGGCGGTTACGGCTTCCCGCCGCCCGCTCCCGGCCCGCAGGGCGGCCAGGACGGTTACGGCTTCCCGCCCCCGCAGCAGCCCCACCCCCCGCAGCAACAGCAGGGCATGCCCCCCGGCGGCCCCGGCCCCGGCGGCTTCCCCGGCCAGCCCGGCCCGCCCCCCGGCATGCCCGGTCCCGGCCCGGCCGGTCAGCCCGGCCCGCCGCCGCAGCAGCAGGGCGGCGACGACTGGACGCTGAACCCGCCGAGCGCCCAGGCCGGCCCCCCGCCGATGGCACCCGCGCCGCCCGGACCGGGCCCGCAGGCCCCGTACGAGCAGCAGCAGCCCGCACCGTTCCCGCCGCAACAGCAGCCGGGACCGTACGAACAGCAGCAGGCCCCGTTCGAGCAGCAGCAGCCGTACGAGCAGCAGCCGCAAGCTCCGTACGAGCAGCAGCCCGGCCCGTACGAGCAGCAGCAGATGCCGCCGCAGCAGCAGCCCGGACCGGACCAGCAGTGGAACGGCGGCCCCGGCCAGGGTCCCGCGGCGCCGCCGCAGGGTCCGCCGCCGGTCGTCGGCACCGGCTGGGTGGTGGCGATCGCTCCGGACCGCGAGTACTTCATGGCGATGATGGGCCGCAGCGGCCCGGAGGCGGCGGGGCTCAACCTGCCCTCGTACTCCCCCGAGCAGGTGCTCCCGCTCGCCAACGGCCAGATCGCCGTCGGCCGCCGCCGGAACAGCACCGGCGAGGCCCCGGACATCGACCTGGGCAGCGCGCCGGAGGACCCGGGCGTCTCGCACCAGCACGCACTGCTGGTGCAGCAGCAGGACGGCAGCTGGGCGGTGGTGGACCAGAACTCCACCAACGGCACGACGATCAACCTCGCCGAGGACCCCATCCAGCCATATGTGCCGGTGCCGCTCCATGAGGGCGACCGGGTACATGTCGGTGCCTGGACGACGCTGACCGTCCGCCGCGGCTGACCCGCCGCCGGCGACGGGCAGAACGACCCCGGGGTGTGATCAACCGATCACGCCCCGGAGCCATTTCCGCCCCGTAGCCGGTCTCTTCGTCCTACGACCGAAGTCCTCGGCCGGGACGTCTGCCACCATGGACGGGTGAACAAGATTCCACGCGGCACGCTCGAGGAGCAGACCTTCTACGAACAGGTCGGTGGCGAGGAGACCTTCCGGCGCCTGGTGCACCGCTTCTACCAGGGAGTCGCCGAGGACCCGCTGCTGCGGCCGATGTACCCGGAGGAGGATCTGGGCCCGGCCGAGGAGCGGCTCGCGCTCTTCCTCATGCAGTACTGGGGCGGCCCCCGTACGTACAGCGACGGGCGCGGACACCCCCGGCTGCGGATGCGGCATGCGCCGTTCACCGTCGACCGCGCCGCCCATGACGCCTGGCTGCGCCACATGCGGGACGCGGTGGACTCCCTGGACCTGTCCGAGGCACACGCGACGCAGCTGTGGAACTACCTCACGTATGCGGCCGCCTCGATGATCAACGCCGCGGACTGAGAAACGCCTCACAGAGGAACGCCGCACACCGGACCGGCATCCATACGGAACCGGTCCGGCCCGGCCCGGTCGGGTCCGACCCGGCAGCTTTCCCGGTCACCGCGGCGGACCACGGCCCTCCTGCTCGGGTGAGCCGCCCGCCTCCTTGAAGGACCGCCTTCGTGAAGGGCCGTCTTGGCGAAGGCCTTCTTGAAGGGCCGCCTCCTCGAAGGGGTGACCCCGACGGCACGGCCACCGAGCCTCACAGCGGGCCCCGGCCGATGCCACGACCGCCGGCATGGCGCACCACGCACCACGCCCTACAGCAATCGCCCTACGGCAATCGCCCCGTCAGGCCGGTGTCACCGTGAGCCCCGACAGCCCGGTCAGCCCTGCCGGGCCGCCGGTCCGTACGGCGATCGACCCGTACGGGGTGCTCAGCCGCAGCCAGCCGCCCGCGGACAGCAGACTCAGCGGCTGGGGCCGCGGCGCAGCGGCTCCGGACGAGGCGCCGCCCTCCACGAGCGCACCGGCCCGCGCCGGCCGCAGAAAGCCCAGCGCCTGCGCGGCATGGGCGGCGCGCAGCGGAAGGTGGGTGTCGCCGAGGGTGCGCGACCAGATCTCCCGGCCGATACGGTCCCGTTCGCTGCGGGTGCGGTGCTGCGGCGGCAACTGCTCGTCCCGGGCGCGGAATTCGGCGACCGCGGCGGCCACCGCACGCACCAGCGCCTCGGGCGCGGGGAGTCCCGGCACCCGTTGCCAGCCGCCGCGCGGCGGCAGCAGTCCGGTCCACGGCGGGCCGGTGACCGCGTCGGGCACGGTCAGCACGTTCGCCGACTCCTCGATGCCGTCGAGGAGTTCACCGGCCGAGACGGTGGCGTCCAGGGTGCTGTCACCGGCGAGCCGGGCGGTGCGGATCGCCAGCACCTCGAAGGACGGCGGGCGGCCGAAGACGGCGAGCACCCCGCCGCCGGCCTGGAGGCGTACGGCGGCGGCCTTGTCGTAGTGGATCAGCCGGGCGAGGAAGGCGGCGAGATCCGCCGCCTCCCCCGCGTCGGCCAGGTGCAGCGCCGTCATACCGCGACGGCCCCCTCCTGGTGCGACGCGTCGTCCAGATACTCCTTGAGGATCGCCTTCTCCTCCGCGGTGATGCGGCGGGGGCGCTCCTCGGCGAAGTTGAACGGGACGACGACGGTCGAGGCCCGCAGGTAGAGGGTGTCCTCGTCCTTGACCTCGTAGCCGACCGTCATCGACGCCGCGCTGATCTTCGTCACCCACAACTCGACGGTCACCGGTTCGGGCCGGTGCACCAACGGCCGCACATAGTCGATCTCGTGCCGGGCGACGACCGAGCCGCCCGTGAACGACGGGCTGCCGTCCCCCGGCGCCAGCCGGCGCATGAAGTCGATCCGCGCCTCTTCGAGGTAGCGGACGAACACCGCGTTGTTGACATGGCCGAACGCGTCCATGTCCGACCAGCGCAGGGGGCAGGAGTAGAGGTGACGCACGCCGGTCAGCCCCGGGTCAGCTTCTTGTACGTGGCGCGGTGCGGGCGGGCCGCGTCCGCACCGAGGCGCTCGATCTTGTTCTTCTCGTACGACTCGAAGTTGCCCTCGAACCAGAACCACCTGGATTCGCCCTCGTACGCCAGGATGTGCGTGGCGACGCGGTCGAGGAACCAGCGGTCGTGGGAGACGACCACGGCGCAGCCCGGGAACTCCAGGAGCGCGTTCTCCAGCGAGGACAGGGTCTCGACGTCGAGGTCGTTGGTCGGCTCGTCGAGGAGCAGCAGGTTGCCGCCCTGCTTGAGGGTGAGCGCCAGGTTGAGGCGGTTGCGCTCACCACCGGAGAGCACACCGGCTGGCTTCTGCTGGTCCGGGCCCTTGAAGCCGAACGCGGAGACGTAGGCGCGCGAGGGCATCTCGACCTGGCCGACGTTGATGTAGTCCAGCTCGTCGGAGACCACGGCCCACAGGGTCTTCTTGGGGTCGATGTTCTCGCGGCTCTGGTCGACGTAGGAGATCTTGACGGTCTCGCCGACCTTGATGTCGCCGGAGTCCGGGGTCTCCAGACCCTGGAGCATCTTGAACAGCGTGGTCTTGCCGGCGCCGTTCGGACCGATGATGCCGACGATGCCGTTACGCGGCAGCGTGAAGCTCAGGTCCTCGATCAGGACCTTCTCGCCGAAGGCCTTGTTGAGCTTGTCGACCTCGACGACGACATTGCCCAGACGCGGGCCCGGCGGGATCTGGATCTCCTCGAAGTCCAGCTTCCGCATCTTGTCGGCCTCGGCGGCCATTTCCTCGTAACGGGCCAGTCGCGACTTGGACTTGGCCTGCCGCCCCTTGGCGTTGGAGCGCACCCACTCCAGCTCTTCCTTCAGACGCTTCGCACGCTTGGCGTCCTTCTGGCCCTCGACCTTGAGACGGGTCTGCTTGGTCTCGAGATACTTGGAGTAGTTGCCCTCGTAGCCGTGCAGGCGGCCGCGGTCGACCTCACAGATCCACTGGGCGACGTGGTCGAGGAAGTACCGGTCGTGGGTGACGGCGACGACGGTGCCGGGGTACTTCGCGAGGTGCTGCTCCAGCCACTGCACGGACTCGGCGTCCAGGTGGTTGGTGGGCTCGTCGAGGAGCAGCAGGTCGGGGGCCTCCAGCAGCAGCTTGCACAGCGCGACGCGACGGCGCTCACCACCGGAGAGCGTGGTGACCGGCCAGTCGCCGGGCGGGCAGCCCAGCGCGTCCATGGCCTGCTCCAGCTGGGTGTCCAGGTCCCACGCGTTGGCGTGGTCGAGGTCCTCCTGGAGCTTGCCCATCTCCTCCATCAGCGCGTCGGAGTAGTCGGTCGCCATGAGCTCGGCGACCTCGTTGAAGCGGTGGAGCTTGCCCATGATCTCGGCGGCGCCGTCCTGCACGTTCTGCAGCACGGTCTTGGACTCGTCCAGCGGCGGCTCCTGGAGGAGCATGCCGACGGTGTAGCCGGGGGAGATGAAAGCGTCACCGTTCGACGGCTGCTCGAGACCGGCCATGATCTTCAGCACCGTGGACTTACCGGCGCCGTTGGGACCCACGACACCGATCTTTGCGCCGGGCAGGAAGCTCAGCGTCACGTCATCGAGGATGACCTTGTCGCCGTGCGCCTTGCGCGCCTTGCGCATCGTGTAGATGTACTCAGCCAAGAGAAACCGTCCGGCAGATTGGATCGATCAGGGTCTGTGCGGCACCGCCCCAGGGCCATCGTGCGACGCGTCCGAGGGAGGGCAGATACACCCCATCTTGCCGTACGCCTGCGCTCTGGCGGAAACGAGTAGGTCAGAGCACCCCTGCTCAGCGCGACCTGGCGCGGCGCGGTGTCCGCTTGGTTGCCCTCTGTCAGCGTTGGTCGCTGTCGAGCGGCCTTTCACTTCTTGCTGCTTCTTGCTTCTTCTTGCCGCGCGTCCGCCCTGGTCCGCACTTCCCCGCGGGAAGGAACGGGGGCCGTACTTCCCCGCAGGAAAGAACCGGGGGGCCGCACTTCCTCCCCACCGGAAGGAACGGGTACCGGGACGGCGGACGCCAGCGGCCCCGGAGCGCCGCTGCGCTCCGGGGCCTTGGGTTGCTCGATCGGCGGCCGTCCGGTCACCGTGAGGTCACCGGACGGCCGCCGATTGTCACTGTGCGCCGAGTCTCACCGGCACCGGCCGTATCACCGGACGCCGGATCTCACCGGGCGCCGCGTGTCACTGAGCGGGGGTGCCGGTCTTCTTCTTACGGAGGAAGAACACCGAGGCGCCGCCGACCACGACGAGGACGACCGCGATGCCCGCGATCATCGGGGTGGCGTTGCTGGAACCGGTCTCGGCGAGGTCGCCGCCCTTGTCGCCGCCCGCGCTGCCGCCCGTGCTGCCACCGACCGAGGCCGGGCTGGGCTGGGTGGAGGGCTTGCCGCCGCCGCTGCCGGCGGTCTTGCAGTCCAGGACGCCGGAGAAGGACTTCTTGAAGCCGCCCTCACCCTTGATGGTGATGTTGTACGGCTGGTCCTCGGCCACCGGGACGGTCACGGTCTGCGACTTGCCCGGGGCGATCTCGAAGTCCTTGCCGGAGAGCTGGAAGCGGAAGGCCTCATCGCCCTTGTTGGTCGCCGTGACATCCACGCCGCCCTTGGCGCAGTTCTTCTCGGCGGTGATCGCCGGAATCGCGCCCTGCTTCTTCCAGGAGGCCGTGGCGGCCGCGGAGACCGTGGACTCGCTGGAGCCGGCCAGGATCTGGGTCTGGCTCTTGGCGTGCACACCGATGCCGGTGAAGGCACGGCCGACCGGGACCTTGGTAGCGGCCTGCGCGGTCAGCGAGGTGCTGCCGTCGGCGGCGCCCTTCGGCACGTCGAAGAACAGCTGGGTGCCGTCGGCGGCGCTGGTGAGCGCCTTGCCGTCCTTGCCGACGACCTTCACACCGGGCGCCGCACCGGCGCCGGGGGCGATCGTCACGCTGTCGGCGTTGGTGTGCACGGTGACCGGGCCGAGCTTGCCGCCGGACTTGCCGGAGACGGCCGGCGGGTCCAGCGTCAGGGACGCCGTGGGCTCGCCGACGTTCTGCGCGCTCTTCTCGAGGTAGTCGGCGAGCTTCTCGGCCGCCGGGTCGACCGCGTCCACCTTGGCGTGGTCGGAGAAGCGCCAGATCGCGACCTGGGTGCCGGCCGCGGCGGTCTTCTCGGTGAGGTTCCCGGCGCCGGCCTTGGAGGCGAGCGCGGCCAGGTCGTTCACCTGCGGGTACGAGTTCTGCAGAATCCAGCGGATCTTGCCCGCATCCCCGTTGTTGTGCAGCGACGAGGCGCTCCAGGGCACTTCCTGGTACTTCGCCTGCTGCTGCGTCGGGTTATGGATGTCGATGCAGTACGTCTGGAGCGTGCCGCCGTTGTCGACCGCCATCTCGAAGAGGCCGGCGCCTACGCGCTGGTCCCCTCCGTCGTTGTGCACGACCGCCTGGTCGAAGGTCTTCAGACCGCCGAGCGTGGCGGTGGCACCCCCGTGGGTGGGGGTCGTCTCGTCCGCCGCGGCAGTCCCCGCGGTGGCTATCGCACCCGCCGCGACGAGGCCCGAGGCCACGACCGCGGCGGCAAGGCGGGCTGCGCCCCGCCTCTTCATCGAAAGCATGAATTTCCCCTCTGGGCGAGGCGGTCGAGTGGGAGAGGATGCCTCGCCGGAAAGATCCCAAAGAACTCAACAGCCGAACACGTCAGCCCCCGTGAGTACTTGTCGGATCTTATGGAGCAGGTGCATCAGGGTCCCCAGTAATGGCATCCCATAAGCGATCCGAATCGCAATCGTTACCGACAACGGGCACCCTGACCTGGCATTATCGACAAATCCCCAGGACTATTCAGGGCACTGCGGCCTTCTGGGACGAATGGGTTGCCCATGAGGCTGCCGTGACGGGGGCTTCCCGAGCCTCCCGGGCCGTCGAAGTCCTGGCACGGGACCGTCTTTTGACCTGCGCCTTGCCGACGGTCCTGCCGAGGGCCGGCGCCGTGCCGCCCGGCAACCTCTCGCCCCCGGCCTCATGTTGTTCCCCGGCCTCATGTCGTTCCGAGGTCTCGTGTCGTTCCGAAGTCCCCTGTTGTTCCGAGGTCTCGTGTCGTTCCGAAGTCCCCTGTCGTTCCGAGGTCTCGTGTCGTTCCGAAGTCCCCTGTTGTTCCGAGGTCTCGTGTCGTGGCGAGGTCGCGTGTTGTTCCGAGGCCGCGTCTCGTGGCGAGATCGAGTGTTGTTCCGAGGCCGCGTCTCCTTGCGAGGTCGCGTGTGGCGATCGTGGTGAGGGCTGTGGTGACGGCGACGGTGCGGGGTCCGCCTCCGTACGCGCCGCCCGGGTGACTCTCCGGAACGCGGAGGTGCCGCGCGCGAGATCGTGACCGATCGCCACGGCGTCGACCTCCGCCGAGAACCAGCGCTGCCCGCCCCGCTCGGGTGGCTGCTCCCCTTCCCGTAGCCGTAAGCGTCCCTGGACGACGAGTGGTTCACCCACCGCCACCGACGCCGCGACATTGTCGGCGAGCGCGCGCCACGACCGGACCGTATAGAAGCTCGTCCCCCCATCGGTCCAACGCTCCTGTGCCTTGTCCCACCGGCGGGACGTCGCCGCCAGCCGGAACCTCGCCACCGTCACGCCCGCCGTCGTCTGCCGGTGCTCCACCGCCGTCGCGGCATTGCCCACCAGCGTCACCATCGTGTCGTTCACGGAACACGCCTCCCCCGCGTCATGCGCTCGCTCCCCTCGTCTGCCGCTCGCGCTGCGTGGATCTCATGCTGCACGGATCCGGCGGGCGTCGCGGCGGCCTGTGGACGGGTGGCCGGCTGTGGACAACTCGGCCACCCGGGAGAGGGAACCCGCCGTCACATGCCCGCCGCCACACCCCACCGTCGAGCACCCGCCGTCGAGCGCCTACCGTCAAGCACCCGACGCCAGGCACCCGCCGTCAGGCCCCCGACGCCACCGCGTACTGCTCCCGTACCTCGCGATAGCGCAACAGCTCGGCGGCGACCGGCTCCAGCACACGTGCCCGCCCGCACCCGGCCGCCGCACTCCGCAGCCGTCGCTCGGCGTCCTGCCCGTAGCGCCTGGCGGGGCCGCGTGCCACCACCCGGCACATCCACGCCAGCGTCGGCCCGCCCACCGAACCGACAAGCGCGGGCAGCAGCCCGGAGACCCAGGCCGTCCCCTCCCCCACACCCGTGACCGCTCCCAGCAGCCACAGCAGGCCGACGACTTGGAGGACGGTCAGCAGCCCCTGAAGCGAGGCGGCGACCGTCCACCACCGCGGTTTCACGGCCGGCCCACCGCGCAGCGACTCCTCCGCATCCGCCGCGACCCTGTCCAACGCCTCCGGCAGCCCGTAGGCGCCCCGGTCCGCCGCCTCCCGCACCGCCTGGGCCCACGGCGCCGGCAAGCCATGCGACGCCTCACCGGCCACTGTGCGTACGGCCTGTTCCACTACCGGCCGGGCCGCCGCCCGGCCGTCCACCGCCGGCTCACCCCCACCACCGGCCGCCGCCCCGGCCGACGGCAGATGCCCGGACATCCCCTGCCGACCCACCACGCTCCGCCGCACACCGTTCCGCCGAGGGACGGCCCGACCGCCACCGCTCTGCCCTGAACCGGCCCGCCCGGCACCGGTCACCCCGGCACCGGTCCTCCCCACTTCGCCGCGCCCCACTTCATGGCGCCCCACTTCATGGCGCCTTGCTTCTTTGCGCCTCACTTCGGTGCGTCCCGCGTCGTTGCGTCCCCCGCAGGTCTGGCCCACGGCCGCCCCTCCGCCGTCGCCCCGCCCTGCTCCCGTCCGCCCCGTACGGGCCCGCGGCGCACCGGCTCGCCCCTCATCGGTAGGGCCTGTGCCTGTCGGCCCACCGTCACCGGTGAACGCGCCCACGCCCGTCGCCCCCGCCCCGGAGTCGCCGGTCCCCCACCGGCTCCCCCGCCTTCCCCGCATCCGCGCCCACGGTGACCCGCACGCACGCTCCGCATACCGCAGCCAATCCCGTTCCGCCGCACGCCCGGTGGCCACCGCCCCGACCGCCTCCGCCAGCCGGTCGTCGAACTCCGCCCGAGCCCGTTCGGTCAGCCCCACCTGGCTCTGTGCCACATACACCGACCGCAACCGCTCGGCCGCCGCATCCACATCCGCCGCCAGCCGACGGTCCGCGGCACCCCGCTCCGCCACGAACTGACCGAGCGCTTCCCGTAGTTCCCCCACACCCCGGCCGGTCGCGGCGGACAGCGCGAGCACCGCCGCCCCGGGCTCGCCGTGCTCGCCGAGCGCGAGCCCGTCCTCGTCCAGCAGCCGGCGCAGATCGTCCACCACCTGGTCGGCGGCGTCCCCGGGCAGCCGGTCCACCTGGTTGAGGACGACGAACATGACCTCGGCGTAGCCCGCCAGCGGCCGCAGATACCGCTCGTGCAGCACCGCGTCCGCGTACTTCTCCGGATCCACCACCCAGATCACCGCGTCCACCAGCTCCAGCATCCGGTCCACCTGGGCACGGTGCTCGGTGGCCGAGGAGTCGTGGTCGGGCAGGTCGATCAGGATGAGTCCGTGCAGCTCGGAGCTGCCGTCCGCCGGAGTGTGCCGCCGGTGCGCGGGCACGCCCAGCCGGTGCAGCAGCCCCTCCGCGCCCGGCCGGCTGCCCGGCCAGACACAGGCCACCGGCTCCGCGGTCGTCGGCCGCCGCGGCCCGACCTGCGAACGGTTCGCCCCGGCCAGCGCGTTGAACAGCGAGGACTTACCACTGCCGGTCGCCCCTGCAATGGCGACGACGGTGTGCTCACCGGACAGCCGGTAGCGCTCGTCCGCCGTCTCCAGTACCCGCCCCGCCCCCTCCAGCGTCCGCCCGTCCAGCCGGGTCCGGGACAGTGCGATCAACTCCCGCAACGCATCCAGCCGCCCGCGCAGCCCACCTGCCGCGCCCCGCCGCCCCCCGTCCGCCACCCAGCGGTACCCGCCCCCGCTCCCGCCCTCCACGCCCGGCGAACGCGGCTGAACCATTCCCTCACCACGCGACGCGGCACGTGCCGCGCCATACGCCCGCATGCCTGTCGCGGCGTAGGCCCCACCCCGCGACACCACACCAGACCCACCAGACCCAGCAGCCCCATCAGCCCGACCAGACCCACCAGGCGTCTCCACCCGCTCCCCGTTCCCCGCCTGCCGCACCGCCGGCCTGGGCACGCCCACATCCCGTGCCCGCCGCGCAATCAACCCGTCATCCCACGCCCCACCCGCCACCGCCACCCGTCCAACCGACACCGCCCCCACGCCCGCCTCCCCCCTCCACGGGCTCGCCGCCCCCTTCGACCCGCACAGTCCCTACGGACCCCACCGGCGCCACGCCCTGCCCTGGCACGTCAGACTCCCCCGGCGCCGCGCACTCCACCGAGGTCACCCACTCCACCGACCCCTCGCCGATCTCCCCCTCCCCCGTCCCCTGCCCCTGCCCCTGCCCCTGCCCCACGCTCTCTCCGGAACCAGCCGCCGCCTCAGAAACACTCACCCCGACACCTCCTCCTTCTCCATCGCCATCTCCCTCTCCTCCTCGCTCCGCATCCGCTTCCGCTTCTCCGTCCCTGCCTGCCTCTCCGTCCCCGTCTGCCTCTCCGTCCCTGCCTGCTTCCCCGTGCCCGTCTGCCTCTCCGTCCCTGCCTGCTTCCCCGTGCCCGTCTGCCCCTCCGTGCCCCCCTGCCTCTCCCTCTGCAGTACGGACAGCGCGGCAATCAGCTCCGCCTGCTGGTCCAGTGGCACGGTCAGCTGGTCCAGGGGGGCCAGCCGCCGTTCGCGCTCACCGTCGAGGGCGCGCTCCAGGTACGTGGCGAGCAGCCGGGCGCCCCGGTCGCAGAGCCGCAGCGCGGTCTGGGCCCCCAGGAGGTCGGCGAGATTCTCACCCGCCGTACGGGCGCGGCGTCCGCCGAGCAGGGCCGTGGCCAACAGCGCCGCCGACTCCTCCGGCTCCACCGACCCCACCCGTTCACCGGCCTGCCCCGCACGCGCCTCACGGGTCTCCTCCTCGGCCAGCTCCTCCAGACAGCGCCGCCAGCGCCGGACGATCACGCCGAGCCGCCCGCCCGCACCCGCGGCACCCGCGGCGGCCGACAGCGAGACCTCGGCCGCCGCGGGATCGCGCCGCCAGGCCTCCGCGGCCCGCTCGTCGGCCTCCTGCACGGCGCAGGTCAGCAGCGAGGTGAGCCCATGGGTCAGCGCGTCGAGCAGCTCGTCCGACCGGCCGTCGAGCCCATGGTCACGCCAGTGGGCGCGGGCGTCGCCGGAGAGCACCTCACCGGCCGCGACCTCCTGCCGTACCCGCTCAGCGGCCCGCTCGTACGCCTCCTCCATCCGGCCCGCCAGCCGCAGCGCCGCGGCATGCTGGGCGGCCGCGGCCCCGGCCAGCGCGGGCAGCCGGCTGCGCAGCGACGCGATCACCCCGGCGGCCGTACGGGCCGCTGCGGCGGTGCGTGCGACGGGGTCCTGGGCATGCCGCTCCAGCCAGTCCCGCAACGCCGCCACGGCCGTGGCGGGCAGCAGACCGCTCCCGCCACCGGCCGACTCGGGCAGCTCGGGAATGGTGAACCGCGGGACGTGGCCGAGGCCGGCCCGCTGGAGAAGTTCCGCGTACCGCCCGGAAATGTCCGTGGCGATCTGATGCGGCACCCGGTCCAGCACGGTCACCAGCGTGACGTCGTACTCCTTGGCCGTACGCAGCAGATGCCAGGGCACCGCGTCCGCGTACCGGGCGGCCGTCGTGACCAGCACCCATACATCCGCGGCGCAGATCAGCTCCGCGGCCAGCTCCCGGTTCCGCGCGACCAGCGAATCGATGTCCGGGGCGTCCAGCAACGCCAGTCCGCTGGGCAGCGCCCGGTCCGTCTCGATCCGCACCGTGAGCATCCCGGGATCACCGCCGCCCCCCGCCGCGCCCACGCCCGCGCGCCCATTCAGACCGACGCCACCGGCGCCAACCCCCGCACCGTCATACGCCTCACCGTCACCCGCCCCATACCCCCCACCGACCGCACCGCCACCACCCGCCCGCTCTCCCCCCTCATAGCCATAGCCATACGCGCCGCCCAGCTCTCCACCCCCATGCGCCTCCTGCCCCGGCTCCGACCCATGCCCCCCATCGAACCCATGTGCCATACGGGGCCCATGACCCATCCGGCCGCCATGCCCGCCAGCTCCCCCACCCCCGCCATGCACTCCGTACTCGCTCCGGCCCAGCCCGTCACCCGCCGCGTACTCGCTCTCCCCGCCGTCGTCCTGCTCAGGGACCCAGACCCGGGCGAGCTGCGGCAGGACCCGTGGTCCGGCGAACCAATGGAGATCGTCGGGATGGCAGACCAGCACCGGTGTGCGCGTCGTCGGACGCAACACCCCCGCCTCCGAGACCCGCCGCCCCACCAGCGAATTCACCAAGGTGGACTTGCCCGCCCCGGTCGATCCGCCGATCACCGCGAGCAGCGGGGCCTGAGGGGAGCGCAGGCGGGGAATCACATAGTCATCGAGCTGGGCGAGCAGCTCGGCCCGGTTGCGCCGGGCCCGGGCCGCGCCCCGAAGTGGCAGTGGAAAGCGTGCGGCGTCGACGCGGTCGCGCAGAACGGACAGTGCGTCGATCAGCCGGGGTCGTACGTCCAAGGTCGCCACATGTGCAGAATGCCCAATTTCGTTGGGTTTTTGAAGCGTATAACCCCTTGTGCGCGCCGCAAGAACCCCCACAGAACGGGATGAGTGACGCATGAGACGTCCGCGACAAGCGAGGCGCAGGCATAACGAGTGCACAACACCCGCCGCACGGGACGCCAAAAGCGATGCAGGATTCGTACCTGCCTGCGATTATCGGGACCGCTTCACCGAACCTCCACAACGTGCCACGGAGGTGAAGCAACCGGGACGAGGCACCCGGACCTCTATCCTTGTCCGCGGTCCGTGATCCACGCCCACACCGGCCCCCGTAGCTCAGTGGATAGAGCAGGTGCCTTCTAAGCACTTGGCCGCAGGTTCGAGTCCTGCCGGGGGCGCCGACGGAGACCCTCCCACTGGGAGGGTCTTTTTGCTGGTCAGGGGAGGTGCTCCCGCACGCGCATAAGGTGCCGACCCGGGCGGTGGGCCTATGCGGCGCGTGGGTCGGCAGGGGGGAGCAGGGGTTCGTGGTGGTGCCAGATGAGGTAGCGGTCCTCGCGGCGTAGTTCTGCGGCGCCCCATTCCACGCGCATGACGCCTCGCTCCATGGAGCAGGCGTACGCGACCGTGATCAACCGGAACTCCGGCGGGAGGAGCGCGACGTCGGGATGCACTTCCGGGTCGTCGAGTTCTTCGAGGCCCAGGTCGAGCGTCTGCTGCATGGGTTCGGGGCCGTGGCGTCTGATCAGGTCCGCGCGGAAGCCGACGGCCCGGCGCAAGCGCGCCGAGGTCACCGGGAGGTCCTTCTTCGCGTACCGGATCGGGTAGATGACCTTGTTGTCGATGACCATCACCGTGCGGCCCTGTAACCGGATGGCCCTGGCGCCCTCGAAGGGGGCCAGGCCGGACGTCAGCGCCTCGTACTGCACCGCGTGCAGCCCGTGACCGTAGGCCTCCAGCGTCTGGGTGTTGACGCCTTCATGGCCGTGGCGCGCTCTGTCGTGGGCCTGGAGCAGACAGGCCGGAATGGCTTCGGCCAGCCGGCCCGCCAGACCGCCGAAGGTCTCACGCGCCCACGGAGTTACCGGTCCCACACCGCACCGCCCTCCCCTTGAGGCACCGAAGCGCCGAAGCGCCGAGCAGTATCCACTCAAACGGTGCGTCGATCGCACGAGTTGCACAAGAGGGCACGGGTGCACAGACCGCGCACGCGCTCCGGTTCCCGACTTCCACACGTCGGAAGTGCGATGGCCCGGCAGGGGGGTGTGCGGAGTTCCGTGACGGGCAGTGGAGGGCAGCGGACAGCGGACGGCAGAAGGCGGCTGAGTCCGGGCAGCGGACAGCAACGGACTCCGGACAGCGGACGGCAGCGGACTCCGGGCCGTGCGCAGTTCGGTGGCGGTTTGGCGGATGAGGGCGCAGGTAGCCGTGGGCGGGGCGGGGCCTCACGCCCGGCGCTCGGCTGCGGTGGTTGTGCGCCGTGTGGCGTGGTGGGCGCTGGAGGGGGTGGCAGGAGCGCGGGGGGCAGCCGGGCGCAAGTGGGGGACGGCTGGAGCCCCCTGGTGCGCCTTCGCTACTGCGCGCAACGCCCAGGCGGCTACTTGACTTTGGTCATCGCGATTCAGTCCCGCTTGTTGGGTATTGACTGTTCCATCCCGTTCTCTCTGGATATGCCAACGTGAATCGTTGGCGGCATGTGCTTGGAGGCGAACCCATGGCCGCCCGACCACTCGTCGCGCGTCAGACCAACCAGCGACTGCGGTCCCTCATCCAGGAAGCCTCGCTGTCCAACTCCGCTCTGGCTCGCCAGGTGAACGTCTTGGGGGAGGCGCAGGGCCTCGATCTGCGGTACGACAAGACGTCCGTGAGCCGGTGGCTGAGTGGTCAGCGGCCTCGCGGCCGGGTTCCCGCCATCATCGCCGAGGCGCTGAGCGGCAGGCTGGGTCGCACGGTCTCGACAGAAGAGATCGGAATGGCCAACGGCAACAGCGTGACCTGCGGGGTCGGGCTTCATTTCGCGGCGACGGTGGAGGACGCGCTGGAACAGGTCCGGGAACTATGGCACATGGATGCCGAGTCCCGGGGGCTCTTGTCCCGTTCCGCCATGACCGCCTCGGCGTTGGTCGAACCCAGCAGGGACTGGCTCATCAGCTCCCCCGACCCCCAGGTGGCGCGTAGCTGGCGGCTGGGGCCGCGGGTGGGGATGACCGATGTGGAGCTGGTCAGGGCGACCACCCAGGCGCTGGCCGAACTCGACCACCGCGTCGGCAGCGGGTACGTACGGCCGGTGGTGGTCTCGTGCCTCAGCAGCGTGCTGTCCGGGCTGATGGACGGGAGCTACGGCGAGACCACGGGGCGGCAACTGTTCGCCGCCGCGGCCCGGTTGACGGAGTTCGCCGGGTACACGGCCCTGGACACCGGGCAGCCGGGCCTGGCTCAGCGGTACTACATCCAGGCACTGCGGCTCGCGCAGGCCGCGGACGACCGTTGTTACGGCGGTTACGTACTGGCGGCCGGTCTGAGTCATCTCGCCGTCGGCGCCGGCTGCTCCAGGGAAGCCGTGCAGCTCGCACGGGCCGCCCAGGAAGGCACCCGGGGGCGGGCCCCGCTGGCCGCCCAGGCCATGTTCTACGCGACCGAGGCCCGCGGGTACGCCATGCTCGGGGACGCGCGGATGTGCAAAATACTGGCGGACAAGGCCATGGACGCCATGGCGCATGTCGTTCCGGGGGACAGCCCCGAATGGATCGCACATTTCGACCGGGCCTATCTGGCCGACGAGTTGGCCCACTGTTTCCGGGATCTGAAGCAACCGCGCCCGGCCGCCCGCCGGGCCGAGGAGGCGCTTGCCCGGCATCCGCGGACCCGGGTGCGCCGCCGCGCCATCGACCTGCTGCTGCTCGCCACCGTGTTAGCGCAGGCCGGTGACGTCGAGGAGGCATGCCGGGCGGCGGTGCAGGCGGTGGCGCTGCTGGGCCGGATGAAGTCGGCGCTCGGCGAGCGGTACCTACAGAACTTCCGGGATGAACTGCGGCCTTTCAGCGACGCGCAGCCGGTGCGCGAATTCGACGCTCTGGTCCTGGAGAGCGGGGTGCGGGTGCCCCGGTGACGTGTGGTGTCCGGTGGGGCGGGGCGTCGGACGGTTGTCGGACGGGTCGTCGGACGGGTCGTCGGGCAGGTCGTCGGGCGAGGCGTTGGACGGGTCGTCGGGCGGGCGGGATGCCTGTCGTACGGGTGCCGACGGCCGGACGGCTCGTTCCGTCCCGCGGGGAGGTGCGGGGCCGGGGCCTGTCCGACCGTCGGCGGTAGGGAGTCACCCCGATGGGGTGCGGTGCAGCGGCGGAGGTGTACCGGTCGCCGGTGGCGATCCGTCCGGCCGCTTGGGGTGGGGTGGGCTGGAGTGGGCTGGAGTGGGGTGGGGCGGGGTGGGCGCGGCTCCCGGTTCTCCGGAAGGCCGCGTCGCCGGCTGGGGGTCCGTGCCGTCCGGTGGGGCCAGTGCCCGGCTGGGGGTCCGTGGCGTCCGGTGGGGGCCGGTTCCCGGGGTGGGCGTTAGGGCGCCATGCTGGTCGGCACGCCGGCTGTCAGCGGTATCGCTGCCCATACGGTGCAGCTGTCGTCGGCCTCGATCCTGCGGCCCCATCGTGACGAGGACTCGGCGACCAGTTCGAGTCCGCGGCCGTGCTCCTGCGCCTGGCCCGGTCGGCGCATCAAAGGCACCGACGCGGTCCCCCCGCGGTCGTGCACCTCGACATGCAGCAGGCTCTCCGACTTCCATATCCGGCAGGTGACACGTCTGCCGGCGGAATACTTGATGGCATTGCTGAAGAGTTCCGACAGGACGAGCAACACCGGATAGCGGGTGTCGTCGTCATGGATGCCTTGTCCGTCGAGCCAGGCACGTACCAGGTTCCGGCAGACCGGCACCGCCCGTTTCAGGGCCGGCAGACGAAATACCACGCAGGGTGCGGAGCGCCAGCAGTCGGCGGGAATCAATGAATTTCTTTCCCGAGGCCAGCTCGCGATATGCCGGGCGGTCACCATGACTTCGGCCGAATGCTTTGTGGTGGGTAACATGACTACCCCTTTCGTACGTGCCTCATGGACTTCGATGTCGCTTCTGCCTCATGAAGCACGGCCAGCGCCATCGCTCGATCTGTCCTGGCAGCGGCCTTCGCAGTGCGCCGCGCCTCCGGTGCGTACCGGGCCGCTTTCCGACTCGCTTTCCCGTCATCATTCAACCAGTTCGCCGGTGCGCCCGGGAAGGCGCACAGTGCAGCGACGGGAGCAGACGGGGGATATCGCGACGCGAAATAATATCACCATAAAAAAACGGTTGCGCATTACCGTCGAGGCAATTGACGGTAATGCGCGAGAAGTACCGGAGAGGGCGTCGCGGCAAGAATCTATCAGAAAAGGCGGCGGTTCGGAATTACGGAATCCGTTTCCGTGGCGTCGCGGGAGGGGGCGCTGTTATGCCGGGGGATTCGGGTGGGGGATGTGGTCGACGTGTTTCCGCAGGTTTTCTGCGGTTTTCTTGTGGGGGTCCGTTGCGGGAGAGGCGAGGGCGGTGGCGGACAGGGCGACGCCCGGCGGGCCGGGGAGCCCGCCGGGCGTGTGCGATCCCCGAGAACCTGAGAGGTCAGCTCGCCGTCAGCTCCAGGCCCAGATGCTGGGCGATACCGACGGCGAGAGCGGCGAGGGTCGGGTGTTCCCAGACGAAGTTTCTCGGCAGGGAGATGGCGAAGGAGCGGTCGATGCGGACGCGCAGCTCCATGGCCAGCAGGGAGTCGAAGCCCAGCGATTTCAACGGCGTCTGCGGGTCGAGGGAGCTCTCCCCCAGCCGCAGGACGTCACGGACGTGCCCCGCCAGATGCTCTTCCAGTGCGGCCCTTCTGGCCAGGCCGGGAGGCAGCGCGGTGAGCCGGGCACGGATGTCCTCGGTGTCCTCGCGCGGCGGGGCCGCCGCCTCCTGCGGGGCGTCCCCGGTCACCTGGCTGAAGAACGGGAGGTGACGGCCCGCCGGCGGAACCCAGGTGTCCGGCGGGCCGGGGAGCACCCCGGTCTGCACCCGCCGGTGGGCCAGCAGCGTCCGCAGCGCCGCCAGGCCGTGGTCCGTGGGAATGGTGCGGTATCCGCGGCGGCTGAAGTCGGTGGCGACCCCGATCTCGCCCCACGGCCCCCAGTTGACCGCCACGGTGGGCAGCCCCTGTCCGGAGCGCCAGGCCGCGAACCCGTCGAGCCAGGAGTTCGCCGCCGCATAGGCGCCCTGGCCGGGGTTGCCCAGCAGCGAGGCCATCGAGGAGAACGCCGCGAACCAGTCCAGCGCGTGCCCCTCCGTGGCGTGGTGGAGATGCCAGGCGCCGACGACCTTGGGCATCCAGACCCGTTCCAGCTGGTCGTCGTTGACGTTGGTGATCACGGCGTCGTCCAGCACCATGGCGCAGTGCACCACCCCGCGCAGCGGGAATCCCTCGGTCACCGCCGTGGACACCAGCCGCTGGGCGACATCAGGATCGGCGATGTCGCCCAGGACCACCGACACCTTGGTGGTCCGGCCGATCACCGTGGCGAGCGTCCGGGCGACCTCGGGGGTCGGGGCGCTACGGCCGTTGAGCACCACATGGCCGGCGCCGTGTGCCGCGAGCCAGGTCGCGGTGGCCAGGCCCAGGCCGCGCAGTCCGCCGGTGACGATATAGGCACCGCCCTCCTCCACGGGCATGTCCCTTTCGGGCAGCACCGCGGGGGCGTCGCCCTCGTCGGGCACGGTCAGCACCAGCTTTCCGATGTGGTCGGCGGCCGCCATGGTGCGGAAGGCCGTGGTGGCCTGCGGCAGCGGATACTCCGTGCAGTGCAGGGGCTTGAGCCGGCCCTCCTCGAACGCACCGAGCACCTCCTTCCACACCGAGTCGAAGGTGTCGGGGCGGTTCTGGTGCAGCTCGATGAGGTCGACGGTGCTCAGGGTGACGTTGTGCCGCAGCGGCAGCATGCCCAGGGGAGCGTCCGCCATGATGTCGCGCACCCCCAGCTCCACGAACCGGCCGAAGGGGCGCAGCGTCTCCAGGCCCGTGCGGATGGCCGCTCCGGACAGGGAGTTGAGGACGACATCGACGCCCTCGCCGTTCGTCGCCTCGCGGGTGCGTACGCCGAATTCCAGCGTGCGGGAATCCATCACATGGCGGATGCCCATGCCCCGCAGGAAGCGGCGTTTGTCCTCGCTGCCGGCCGTGGCCAGCACCTCGGCGCCCAGCAGCCGGGCCACCGCGATCGCCGCCAGACCGGTACCGCCGGTGGCCGAGTGGATCAGCACGCGTTCCCCGGCGGCGAGCCGGGCGACCGAGCGCAGCGCGTACCAGGCCGTCAGGAACGCGATCGGCAGGCCGGCCGCGGCCACCGGTTCGATGCCGAACGGGATGGGGGCGACCGCGCCGGCCGGGAGCGTGAGGAAGGAGCCGAAGGCCCCGCCCCGCAGATCGACGGCGATCACCTCGTCCCCGGCCTGGAGACGCTCCACGCCGGCGCCGACCGCGCTCACCACACCGGAGCATTCGAATCCGATGCGGTAGCGGACGTCCGTGTCGCCGGGGAGCAGGCCCATGGCCGTGAGCACATCGCGGAAGTTCAAGCCGGTGGCGGTGACCCGCACCTCGACCTCACCGGGGGCCGGCGTGCGGCGGCCGGTGGCGGCGTACTCCAGGCTCGACAGGTCGCCCAGCCGGCCCGCGCGCAGCCGGAAGCCGTCGACCCCGTAGCGCACCGTGCACGGGGTGGCGGCCAGGTCCTCCCCGCCGTCCGGCACGGCATGTTCCAGGCGGGCGACGTGCCGGCTGCCCGCACGCAGGGCGACCTCGTCGTCGTCCGTGTCCGCGAGCAGTTCCAGGGCCACTTCCTCGGGATCGGCGTCGTGCGGGTCGGCGTCCACCAGCACCGGCCGGATCTCGGGGTGTTCGAGCGCGCCGACCCGCAGCAGTCCGCGCACCGCGCTCTGGCCGAGGTCGACCTCGTCGTCCGGCAGCACGCTGCGGGCGCCGCGCGTGACGACGTACAGGCGGGGCGACGCGGTGGTGGCGGTGATCGCCTGGAGGGCACCGAGCAGCCGGCGGGTGCGCCACAAGGACTGCACGGTCGGCTCCCCGCCCTCGGCGCGGCCGCACACCAGCACCACCCCGCGCGGGGTTTCGAGGGTGGCGGCCAGCCGTCCGGTGAGAGCGTCGCGGAACGCGCCGAGCGAGGTGTCGTCGAGCGGGCGGTCCCAGACCACCGTGCGGGCGTAGCGGGCCCGTAGTGCGGCGGCCAACGCCTGGGCCGACCCGTCCGCTTCGCCCACGATGACCCAGCTGCCCGGTGCGTGGCCCCCGTCCGGGGTCGCACGGGGTGCGGACTGCCAGCCGATGTCGAGGAGCCAGTCGTCGACCTTCGGGGCCTCGCGCACGACCCGCCGTGCGAAGCGCAGACCGTTGACGACGAGGACCACGGCGCCGCTGTCGTCCAGGAGGCGCACATTGGCCACGATGGCCTGCGGGGTGATCTCGCTGACGTGCGCGTGGCAGTACACGCCGCTCGCGGGATCGCCGGCGATGCGCACCGCCTGCATGCTGACCGGCAGCACCAGTGCCGGGTCGTCCTCGTCGATCAGGGGCGCCACGGCGAGCTGGGCACAGACGTCGAGGAGGACGGGGTGGACCGGCAGACCGGGCGGCGGGGTGCAGGCCTGGGGCGGCACCCCGACCTTGGCCCAGAAGCTGTCGTTGTGGCGGCCGGTGTGCAGTTCGAGGACACCGGTGAACGCCGGGCCGTGCTCCAGGCCGCGCCGGCGCAGGCTGTCGTAGAGCGCGGCCGGCTCCAGGGACACCGGGTGGCGCAGGCTCATGGCGTCGACGGATCTCGGCCGCAGTTCGGGCCGCACGCTCAGCCGGTGCAGCACCGCGTCGGCCTGCACCTCCCACGCGCCGTCCTCGTTGCGGGCGAGGATCTCGCACCGTGCCCGGTCCGGTGCCGTCATCGTGACGGTGGTGGACACCTCGGTGTCCGGGCCCAGCCGCAGCAGTTGCCGGAAATGGACGTCGGTGATCTCCACCTCGTCCGGTGCCGCGCCGAAGACCTCGCAGGCGGCGGAGAGCGCCAGGCCGCAGTGCGCCGCGCCGGGGAAGACCGCGTTGCCGTGCACCCGGTGGTCCCCGAGCCAGGGCAGCGCCTCGGTGCCGGTGCCGGCGCGCCAGCAGTGCCGTACGGGTTCGCCGGGGAATTCGGTGTGGTGGCCGGGCAGCGGGGCCCCGGGCACGTCGGCGGCGTCCGCGGGCGGGGCGGCGTCGGCCCAGTGGTGGCGGCGGTCGAAGGTGACGGTGGGGGCGTCCACGAGGCTGCCCTCGCCGTAGAGCTGCCGCCAGTTCACCGGCACCGCGGCGCAGTGCAGCGCGGCGAGCTGGGTGCGGAAGGTGGCCTGCTCGTCCTCCTCGCGGCGCAGGGTCGGCAGCACGACGGGCTCCGCGACGAGACCGGCGAGGCTCCGCTCGACGGAGTGGGTGACCACAGGGTGCGGCGAGACCTCGGTATAGACCACATGCCGGTCGGCCGCGGCGGCCGCGACCGCCTCGGCGAAGCGCACCGGGCGGCGCAGGTTGTCGCACCAGTAGTCGGCGTCGAAGGCCGGCGTCTCACCGGCGTCGACGACCGTCGAGTAGAACGGCACCTTGGGCGACCGGGGGTCGAGACCGGCCAGGGCCGACCGCAGGGCCGGCAGCACCGGGTCCACCAGCGGGCAGTGCGAGGCGACGTCCACGGCGATCGGGAACACCGGGATCTTCCGGGCCTCCCAGGCGGCGGCCAGCCGGCTCACCTCCGTGGTCCGTCCGGCCACAACGGTGGAATCGGGCGCGGAGAGGACGGCGACCGACACGGTGTCGGCCGCGCTGTCCGCGAGTTCCGCCCGCACCGTGGCGGCGTCCAGGCCGACGCTCAGCATGCTGCCGGAGCCGGCGATATCGCTCAGCAGCCCGGAGCGCCGGCAGATCACCCGGACCCCGTCGGCCAGGGTCAGCGCGCCGGCCACCACCGCCGCCGCGACCTCGCCCATGGAATGGCCGATCACCGCGGCGGGTTCGACGCCGTAGGAGCGCCAGGTGGCGGCGAGGGCGATCTGGAGGGCGAACAGGACCGGCTGCACCGTGCCGCACCCGTGGACGGGCCGGCCGTGCCGCACCACGTCGAGCACCGAGACCTCGCTCTGCGCCCGGATGAGCTCGTCGACCTCGGTCAGCGCGTCGAGAAACGCCGGTTCGGTCTTCAGCAGCCCGCGCCCCATGCCGGGCCACTGGGAGCCCTGGCCGGAGAAGACCCACACCGGCTGCCGCTCCACGGCGGCGCCCACCGCGCCGGTCACGACCGCCGGGTGCCGCTGTCCGGCCGCGAAGGACCGCAGGGAGCCGATGAGTTCCCGGCGGGTGGAGGTGACCACGCCCAGCCGTCCGTGGCCCGCGCAGCGGCGGAGTGCCAGGGTGTGCGCGAGGTCGCGCAGCGGCACGTTCGCGCCGTCGCCCTCCATCCAGTCCGCGAGCCGGGTGGCCGCGTCCGGCAGGACGTCGGGCGAGCCGGCCGACACGAGGAAGACCTCGGACGCCCCCTGGGCCGGCCGGCCCGAGCCCTGGTGCCGGGCGGCCGGGCGTTCCGGGGCCTGTTCCAGCACGACGTGGGCGTTGGTCCCCGAGAAGCCGAAGGAGGACACGGCGGCCAGCCGGGTGGGCGTCCGCAGGGGCCAGGCGGACAGCTCGGTGGGGACGAAGAAGCGGGTGCCGGCCGCGGAGATGGCCGGGTTCCAGCGGCGGAAATGCAGGTTCGCCGGGATGGTGCCGCGTTGCAGGCACAGCACGCTCTTGATCAGTCCGGTGACTCCGGCGGCCGGTTCCAGATGCCCCACGTTGGTCTTCACCGACGTCAGGGCGCACCGGCCAGGACCGTTGCCGTAGACCTCGGCGAGGCTGGCGAACTCGATCGGGTCGCCCACCGGGGTGCCGGTGCCGTGGGTCTCCACCATGCCGACGTCCCGCGGATCGACGCCGGACTGCCCCAGGGCCTCCAGGTACAGGGCGGTCTGCGCGGTCACCGAGGGTGCCGCCAGCCCTTCGGACGAACCGTCCTGGTTGGTGGCCGAGCCGCGCAGCACCGCCAGGACCCGGTCACCGTCCCGTACGGCGTCGCGGAGACGTTTGAGCACCACGACGCCGCAGCCTTCGCCCCGGACGAACCCGTCGGCGTCGGCGTCGAAGGTCCGGCAGCGGCCGCCGGCCGACAGCATGCCCATCCTGGCGAAGGACCGGGTGACGCGCGGCTGGAAGCTCAGGGTGACACCGCCGGCGAGCGCGAGGTCGCACTCGCCGGCGCTCAGTGCCTGACGTGCCATGTGCACGGCCACCAGCGAGGAGGAACAGGCGGTGTCCAGCGCCACACACGGTCCCTGGAGGCCGAGCAGATAGGAGATCCGGCCGGCGGCCACGCAATGGCCGTTGGTCAGGATCGACCCTTCCAGTTCCTGCGGCTGGCCGGCCAGGCGGTCCATGTAGTCGCTGTAGCTGATCCCGGCGAAGACGCCCGTCGAGGTGCCGTTCATCCGGTCCGGTGGCAGGCCGGCGTGTTCCAGGGCCTCCCAGGTGACTTCCAGCAGCAGGCGGTGCTGGGGGTCCAGGACGTCGGCCTCGCGGCCCGAGACGCCGAAGAAGGCGGCGTCGAAGCCCGTCACCTCGCGCAGGAAGCCGCCCTGACGGGGGGTCGGTGCTCTGCTCCCCGGTCCCGGGGAGTCCTCGGGGACGAGGCGCCGGCGCTCCGCGGGCAGTTCGCCCACCGCGTCCCGCTCCTCGACCAGCAGGTGCCACAGGGCCGCGGGCGAATCGGTGTCGCCGGGGAGGCGGCATCCCATGCCGATCACGGCGATCTGCTCTGTCTGTCGGGTGGGTGATGTCTCGGCTGTCGGGCCGTGCATGTCGTTGCTCATCGGGGCTCCGTACGTGGGAGGTGATCTGCCCGTGGTCACACGGCTTCCGGACTGCCGAGGAGAATGGCGTTCTTCACACCGCCGACCTGGTAGTTGAAGCTCAGCGCGTAGTCGAAGTCGAGCGGCCGGGGCCGCCCGCCGGGGACCGGGTCGAAGGGCAGCCCGTCGGCCGGCTGCTCGCAGTTGGCGGTGGGGCAGACCTGCCCTCGCTCCATCATCATCAGCGTCATGGCGACGCCCAGGCAGCCGGCCGGGGCGCCGTTGTGGCCGAAGCAGCCTTCCTGGGACGTCATCAGCAGGTCGTTGTCGGCCCCGTACAGCTCCTTGATGGCGTTCGCCTCGAAGGCGGTGACGACGACGTTGCCGTCGCTGCCGCCGTGGACGTACGGCACATCGCTGATCCGCCACCGGTCGCCGAGGCAGCGGCGGACGGCGGTGACGAGTTCCGCGCCGGTGTCGTCGCAGGCGAGGGGGTTGGCCAGCCCGTCACGGGTCATGGCGGTGGACAGCACCTGGCCGTAGACGTGGGCACCGCGCCGGGCGGCGTGCTCCCGGCTCTCCATGATCACCGTCGCCGCGCCCTCACCGTGGTTGATGCAGTCCGCCCGGCGGTCGTAGGGCCGCATGAGGGAGGTGAAGGACGGCAGCAGTTCCGGCATGTCGGTCGTGCGGAGGGCGTCGTAGGTCTGCTGTGCCCCGCTCAGCAGCCGTTGGATGTTCTGGATGAGATGGACGTTGAAGACGTCGACCCCGGTCACGACCGCGACATCGACCTCGCCGTGGGCGATCATCCGCTGGGCGTTGCCGATCTGCACAGCGGACGAGGCACAGCCGCACGAGACGGTGTAGCAGGGGCCGTTGGACTGGGTCAGCGCCGCCTGCACGAGTGCGACATCGGAGGGTGTCACGGCTTGTTCGGCCGCGACGAACAACTCCATGGCTTCCGGTGCGGAGGTTTTTCCGGGGTCGGCGCCCAGCACCGAAAGATAACTTTCGACATTGGAGTCCACACCCCCGCGTCCGACCAGAATCGCTGCTTCACGCAGCGCACCGCCACAGAAAGTCAGCCCGGCATCGGTGGTGGCCTCCGCCATCGACACCAGGCCGAAACGGTGTGCCGCGGTGTAATGCCGGGAGAAGAACGGCGGGACGTCCGGGAGGCGTTCGTCGAACATCTCCTGGGTGAGCTCGACCGAGCCGTAGTAGACCTCGTCACGCTTGAGGCAGGATTGGCCGCTGGAGACGACGTCCCACATGTCGTCGGCCGTGAAGACCGGCTCGGTGCGACCGGGCAGACAGAATCCGACACCGGTCACCACAACATTCCGGCCGTCACTTCCGTTCTCATCCTTACCAGCTTCTCGGTTCACGACAGGACTCCGTTCCTCACCAGGTTCAACATGATCGTTCTCCTCTGCACATCGCTTTCTTCTTCGGGACGCACAGCACCTATTCGGCGATTCTTGTGCGGTAACACCAGCGGTACACGGGCACCGGCTCTCCGCCCAACTCCGCGTATTCGCCGTAGAATTCGAAACGCTCGTACCCGTTGCCCCGCAGGAGCCTTATCGGATCGCCCGCGTTGTCGCGCGCATGCTGCGGCAGGGCAGTACCTTCCGGCCCGTCGACGAGGATCACCATTCTTCTTTTCGGCATGCCGTCCTCCGGTGTTCTGTCGCAGTGGGTTGTGGGGGGCAGGCTTCAGATGTGCGGTCGGGGGAACCCGGGGCACGTCATGGCGGAGGCGATTACCGGGGCCGGCCCGGCCGACTGCGGGAAGCGGGCCCGCTCGGCCCGGGGGGTTACGGAACGGTGGCCGGCCGGTCTCAGACGACCGGCCGGCCACCATGACCGGCGACCTGGCCGGCGAACGGACCGGAGGCGCCGCCGGCGGCAGCCGGAACGCTGCCGTCGTCGGCGGCAAGGCCTGAGCCGCGGGTCAGGGAAGTCCCGGCCGCGGCAGTGGAGTCGGGGGTCGTCGCAGGGCCGTGGGAGACGGTGGCGGCAGGCAGCTCGGCCGGGGAGACCGTCATGGTGCGGTCCGGGAGTCCTGCGCGAGCCGTGCTTTTGCCGTCGCACGGAGCCTTGCGGAGGGAGTTGCGGATCGGTGCCGGCGTCCACGTGCCGTTGCCGGCTGCGTGTGCCATGGCGACCGTGGTGGCGAGCGTCGCTTCCTCGCCGGGAACCGGGGTCGTGAGGGTCGTGTCACCGCCGGACCGGGCAGGTGCCGGCGCTGTCACGGTGAGGCCCGGGGTCAAGGCGCGTAGACCGTTGACCCAGCGAATGATGGAAATGGTTCGCATGAAGCCCCCTGACCGAATGTGGGGGCCGATCAGCCGGTGCCGACGAATCGGCACCGGCTGACGGATCCAAAACCCTCTACCGGGGACGCCCATACGGCATCTCGGTCTGACCGCAACCAGGCGCTGAGCCGGGCCAACGGGTAGGCCAGGTGCCGCTCCCCGGAGAGGATGGGCGGCCCACCGGTTGGATGCGACTAGTTATCCACGCGGCTCGCCGGGCTACAACAGTCAACCGATAAGGCCACCCGTTCGGAGCAGCGCGAAAAGAACAAACTCGTACCAACTTGCGCAATGGCCTGAGGAGATGCCTTTATTCGACACATGACTGATGAAGCGTTTGATTGCTCACTGCTGCCGCTCGGTCGCGCGGGAGAACCGTGTGCAGCAACAAGCTCGCCGCTTGTCATTCTTGTGTGTGGAACGCAGCGGCAACCGACGTGCCGTCAATAGGCGGCGGCATCGGGACGGTGCCGCCCGGACACCGGAAGTCGCCGCGGCATCGGCGACCCTCGCACCGCATGCACAACTGCCTGCCGCCATAACTCAGTTGGCGATACGTCCACCATTCTCCCGTATCGGTGACGGAGTCATGGGAGGCGCCGGAACGGCCCGGCCGTGCCGGAGAGACCGGCCCTTTTGTTGACCTTGGCCGGCTGTTGTTCCCCTCCGCAGCGGACAGCACGCCAAAGCGCTCTCCCCCGGGGCCCGCAGTTCACCACACCGTCCACAGACATGAAGTCATCACGATTCCTCGACGCCGCTTTCACGCTCAAGAGCGAATCACGCCATCAGTAGCGGCCGACCGAATAACTCCTCAGCAGACAAGGGTGATTCGATAATGAACCATAACGACGGGGGGCGGTTTCCGCAGGAGACCGACACCCAGACGATGACACTCGCCGACTACGGGGAACGGAGGTGGCCGGCAGCGATGCACGGCCTGGAACCCCTGACCATGTCCCCCTACCTGGCCGGGTGGCGTCTGCGCGTCGTTCCCAGCATCGGGCAGGTCCCCGTCCGGAAGGTCACCCGCCGCGTCGTCAACCGTGCGCTGCACTGCTGGATCGCCGACGAATGCGGGCTGTCGACGGTGAAGAACAGCCTTGCCGTCCTCGTGCGGGTCCTGGAACAGGCCGTGCGCGACGGGGTGCTGGACGCCAATCCGGCCCGGGTGGCCGGCTGGCAGCAGGAGTACCAGCGGGCGCAGAGCGAACGCACCACGCCGAGAGCGCTGGCCCTGCCGGACGCGGAGGCACTGGAGCGGCTGGCGGCCACACTCGTCCAGCGGTCGTCGGACGGCTATGAGGGGTGGGGCGACATCGTCCGCTTCGCCGCCTGGACCGGTACCCGCTTCAGTGAAGTGTCCGCCCTCCAGGCCCAGGACATCGATATGAGCACCTGGACCTGGCAGGTCCAGCGCTACACCGTGTCCGAGCCGGAGGGCCTGGACGACCGCGCCTGCAGAGGCAGACACCAGCGGGTCGTGCCACTGCGCCCCGCCGTGCGGGAACTGGCGGCCGGACGGCTGGAGGCGGCGCGTCACACCCCCGTGGCGCGGCTGTTCACCGGCCCGCACCGGAGCCGGTTCACCGCTGCGGTGCTGCGGGACACGACCCGCTGGGACGACGTGGTGGCCGAACTCGGTCACGAGTACCTCCGGCGCCAGGATCTGCGCCACACCGGCCTGACCTGGATGGCGGACGCGGGGCTTCCGTTGCCCTTGCTGTGCGGCGCCGCCGGGCGCCCTCCGCAGGACGCCCGGCGGTACCTGCCCCCTGACGGGCCTCTGCGGTCCGCAGCGATCCATGGGGAGCCACCGGCGAGTTCGGCCCCCGCCCGTATGACGGGCGGGGGCCGAGCCGCTTTCCGGCGTTCCCCCGCGGAGTGACGGCACCGGGTTCCCGGACGGGTCCGGACGGGTCACCTACGACCGCCGGCTCCCAGCCGGGGCGGGCCGTCATCCGGTGGGGCGGGCGGTCACAGGTAGGTGAACGACCCGGCGTTGGCGCTGCCGCCCGGAGTCTGCACGGTCACCTGCACGGTCGACCCGCTCGTTCCCGGCGGAACGACCCCGGTCAGGGAGGTTCCGGTGCCGTTGACCACCACACCGGCGGCGGGCGCGGCCCCGAAGAGCACGCTCGCCCCGAAGAGGTTGGTCCCGACGATGGTGAACGTGGCTCCCGCTGCCGCCGTGGACGGTGTCACCGTGCCCGTGACCGCCGGTGCCGGCGGAAGGTAGGTGTACCCGCCGGGGACGGTCGTGGTGCCGCCCGGGGTCGTCACGGTGACCGGGACGTTGCCTCCCGCGGGGGGTCCTGCGGGGGTGACACCGAACAGGACGGTGCCCGTGGGGTCCGTGCCCAGAACGGTGGCCGTACTGGTCCCGAAGGTGACGGTGGCGTTCTGCAGGTTCGCACCGGCGATGACGAACGAGGTGCCCCCCGCGACCGGCCCCGACGAGGGGGTGATGACCGCGGCGGTCGGCGCGCCCGCGGCAACGTAGACGTACGTCGCCGGGTTGCTGGTACCGCTACTGGTGGTGACGGTGACCTGCACGGCACCGGCGGCGTGCGCCGGGGCCAGCACCGTGACGGTCAGCCCAAGCGGGTCCTGCCCGACGATGGTCACCGAAGTGCCCCCGAAGGAGACACTGGTGGCGCCGGCCAGACCGAGCCCGATGAGCTGCACGGTGTTGCCGCCCGTGGTCGGCCCCGTGCCCGGCAGCACGCCGAGCAGCACGGGCCCGAAAGGCAACGCGAGGGCAGGCAGAGCCGGTTGAAGTGTGGGTGTGGACATGGAGGTCCTCCTGCTGTGTGAGCTCGTTGCTCGGCCCGCCCGTGACAGACATGGCTCACGGACCGGGACCCGAGCACTGGCAGCAGCCGGCCGTACGGGAGGACGGCACAGACGGCGCACAGTGGCCTGCTCACACCGTGGCGGTGCAAGGGCCGTCGTGCTGCCGGCCGCCCTTCAGGGCCCCACAGCGAAGAGGGCTGGAGGGTGGGCCGACTGCTGAAACCCGAGGGGGATGGACGGCCCACCGACCAGGCACCACCAGTAACCCAGAAGAGGGGGCACCGGACAATCGCGTTGACGCCGGAACACCCATACGGCGCAGCGCGAAGCCCGGCGGTTTCACCACCTCTACGGCGCCGGGGCCGCTCCTGCCTCCTGCGTCCTGCCTCCTGCCTCCTGCCTCCTGCCTCCTGCCTCCTGCCGTCACCCTGCCCCTGCATGCGGAGGTGGCCGGAGACGACAGGAAGCGCAGCGGGTTCGGGGATCAGGCGGACGGTGTCGGCTTCACGGACCCCGCAGGCAGGGACCGCAGCCAGTCGACGAGGAGCCGGTTGACCTCCTCGGGGCGCTCCTGCTGGACCCAGTGGCCGCAGCCTTCGAGGAGGTGGGAGGAGGACAGGCCGGGGAGGGTGTGGGGGAACGCCTTGATGGCGTCGGCCATCCAGTGGGTGGTGGCGTCGTGTTCGCCGCCGATGAAGAGGGACGGCTGGGTGACCCGGGCGCCGTCCCAGGCGGCGAGGTCTTCCCAGTCCCGGTCGACGTTGCGGTAGCGGTTCAGTGCGCCGGTCAGGCCGGTGCGCTCGAACTCGCCCGCGTAGAAGTCGAGATCGGCGTCGGTGAGCCAGGGCAGGGGCCGGGGGAGGCCGGCCGGGAAGCGGTCGGACAGTTTTCCGCCCGGGGGCACCGAGAACTGCCCGATGTGGTCCCGGTCGGCTCGGGCCTCGGCGTCGCCCGAGGCCATGGCGTAGAAGCCCGCGAGCCAGCCGCGGACATCGGGTTCGATCTCCGACTCCGCCCGGCCCGGCTCCTGGAAGTAGCTGATGTAGAACTCCCCGGCGCCGCCGAGCCCCGCGAAGGCGTCGGTGGGCCGGAGTCCGCCGCGGGGCGCGTACGGCACGCTCAGCAGCGCCACGCCCGTGAAGAGGTCGGGCCGCAGCAGCGCCGAGTTGGCGGCGATGGGCGAGCCCCAGTCGTGGCCGGCGATGACCGCGCTCTCCTCGCCGAGGGCGCGTACCACCGCGACGTTGTCGGCGACATGGGCCAGCATCCGGTAGGCCGCCACGTCACGGGGTTTCGAGGAACGCCCGTAGCCCCGTACGTCGATGGCGACCGCCCGGTAGCCCGCGGCGGCGAGCGCGGGGAGCTGGTGGCGCCAGGAGTACCACGACTCGGGGAAGCCGTGGACCATCAGGACGAGGGGCCCGCTGCCCTGCTCCACGAGGTGGATGCGGCCACCGGGGACCTCCACCGAGCGAGGGACCGCCTCCGGCAGCGGACCGGAGGGCGGGTGCGGCGCCTGGGCCGGGCCGGCCGGGGAAGGGGGCGGCGTGGACGGCGTCTTGGCGGGCTGCGGCATGCATCCTCCTGGGGAGTGCGGCGTGCGGGCGGCGCGGAAGGGCGCGGGCCGGCGGCCGGCCCGCGGTCCCCGTGACCGCTCCCCCACGATCATGGCGGCGTCGTCACCGCACGCGCGAGGATTCTTGCCGGGACGGCAAACGCCGCCGGGACACCCGGGTCCCGCCCCTACAGCCGCACCGTCCGCCGCGGTTGTTCCTTCGCGCCGGTCAGCAGGCCGTGCAGGGTGGCGAATTCGTCGACGCACTTGGCGGTGCCGTTGACGACGCAGTCCAGGGGATCGTCGGCGACCATTACGGGGACGCCCATCTCCTGGCGCAACCGCCGGTCCAGGCCGCGGAGCAGGGCGCCGCCGCCGGTGAGGGCGATACCGCGCTCGACGATGTCGCCGGAGAGCTCCGGGGGGCAGTCGTCGAGGGTGCGGTGGACGGCGCGGACGATCGCCTCGACGGGCTCGGCCAGTGCCTCGCGGATCTCCTCCTCGGTGATCTCCTGGATGCGGGGCAGGCCGTTGACGTGGTCGCGGCCGCGGACCGTGTAGGTGGACGGGCGCTCCGGCGCGCCGTCCTCGTCGACGTCGACCGGGGTCCAGACCGCCGAGCCGATCGCGATCTTGATGTCCTCGGCGGTGCGTTCCCCGATGTCCAGGGCGTGCTTCTTCTTGATGTAGGAACTGACGGCGGCGTCGAGGGCGTCACCGGCGACCCGTACGGACTGGGCGGTGACCAGGCCGCCCATGGAGACGACGGCGACCTCGGTGGTGCCGCCGCCGATGTCCACCACCATGCAGCCGACCGGCTCGTCCACGGGGAGCCCCGCACCGATCGCGGCGGCCATCGGCTCCTCGATGAGGTGCACTTCGCGGGCGCCGGCGCCCCGGGCGGAATCGATGACCGCGCGTCGTTCGACGCCCGTGATGCCGGAGGGGACGCAGATGACCACCCGGGGCCGGGAGAAACGGCGGCTGGGCAGGGCCTTCTTCATCAGGGCGCGGAGCATCTGCTCGGCGGCGTCGAAGTCGGCGATGACGCCCTCCCGCAGGGGACGCATCGCGGTGATCCCGGACGGTGTACGGCCGATGGTCCGCTTGGCCTCCGCGCCCACCGCGATCACCTCGCCCGCGGCGTTGACCGCGACGACGGACGGCTCGTTCAGCACCACGCCCTTGCCGCGGGCGTAGACCAGGGTGTTGGCCGTGCCGAGGTCGATGCCTATGTCGTACGTACCGGACGAAGTGCTGGACGCCATGGGGGGTTCGTGTGCTCTCTCGCGACGGACGGGGATCCTGGGGGCATTGCGCCGCAGACAACCCCATGGGCGAGCAATGGCGTTCATTGCGGGCAATTGATAAGACTACTGAGGGGCCGGAATGGTTCCCCTTACACCGGCCCATCGGTACTTCACCACTGCTCCTGCCCGTCCCCGGCCCCCTTACCCGCTGCCGTTGCTCTCCGCCTCCCGGACTTCGTCCGGCTCCCGGGACAGCGCCTCCGCCAGATCATCGAGGGCGTCGAGCTGGAGGTCGGCGACGCGCAAGGCGACACCGCGGCTCTCGTCCTCCGCGTCCCACCTCTCCCATACGGCCCGCAGATCACTCCAGTTCACCTGGCCCCGCTCCCGCACGGCGCGGGTGGCCTCCTCCAGGGAGGAGCGCAGTTCGAAGGCGAAGGCGGTGGCACCGGGCGAGGACGCGGCGTCCCGCTCGGGGAGATGGACCTCCAGGATCATCGTGACCCGGCCCATCGTGGCGAGCGCGGCGCTGGCCGCCTGCGCCGAGGCGAGGGAGAGGCCGCGGTGGCGTACGGGTTCCTTCTCGGCGCGGGCCTCGCTCTCCTCCCAGGCGACGCGGGCGGCCCGGGAGTCCAGCAGGGCGTCGCGGACCTGCCGGGGGCGGCGCTCGGCGGGCTGCGCGTACAGGTCGAAAACGGCCAGCGCATAGCGCCCGTTGGCCTCCAGCCACTCGGCGAGGCGGTCGCGGAGCTTGGGGGTCTCCCAGGCGGGGAACAGCGCGTACGACAGCATCGCGAGCAGTCCGCCGAGGAGGGTGAGCACGATGCGCTCCTGGACGGTCTGTTCCCAGCCCGCACCGGCGATGCCGAGCAGAAAGACGACATAGGCGGCCACGATCGCCGAGGTCACGGAGAAGCCGGTGCGCATCAGCAGATACATCAGCCAGACGCAGACCACGGCGAGCCCGGCGCTGACGTAGGTGCCCGGATGCGCCAGCGCCATCAGCGCGCCCGCGACGGTGACGCCCACGAGGGTGCCGGCGAAGCGGGCGATGCCGCGGGAGTAGGTCTGCGCGAAGTCGGGGCGCATCACCATGACCGAGGCGAGCGGCGCCCAGTAGCCGTGGCCGAACGGGAGCACGGTGCCCAGCAGATAGCCGGCGTCGGCGACCGCGGCGATCCGCAGGGCGTGCCGGAGGATGTGCGAGGACCAGCGCGTCTCGCGGTGCAGGGAGCGCAGCGCGCCCGGCACCAGCCGGGGAACGCTGGGGCGCAGCAGATGGCCGCGTTCGGCCTCGGTGGTGGGGCGGGTGGCGCGCACCGGCTCGTCGGTGAGCTCCACGGCGTCGGCGAGCAGCGAGATCAGGCGGTACGCGGAGCGGCGGGCGGCGCCGTGCAGCATCGGGCCGGTGGCGGGGACTTCGAGGGTGGCCATCGCCTCGGGGGGCAGCCGGACCGGTTCGGCGTGCCGTACCGCGTGGGCGACGGCGTCCAGGACGGTGGCGGCGGCGCCCAGCAGATCGCGGGCCCGTTCGCGTTCGGGCCCTTCCAGCGGGGGGCCGACGACCGGGTCGGCGAGGGAGGCGAGGACCGGCCGGACGCGTTCGGCAAGTCCCCGGGGGCCGTGCAGCTGTACGGGGCGGCGCCTGGCCTGACGCGCGGTCACCGCGGAGGCGAGCCGGGCGTCCATCAGGGGGGACGGGTCGAACGGGGCGACCGGGTCGTGCCGCAGCCGCCGGGCGTAGTCCGCCTCGTCGGCCAGTGCGTCGGCGAGCGCATCGCGCTGGACGCCCCAGGGGCGGACCGGGAAGACCACGATCAAGGTGGCCTGGACGAGGCCGCCGAAGAAGATCAGGGCGGCGTGTTCCAGGGCGCCGAGGACGGACGTCGGCAGGGTGACGGTGACCAGCATGATCGCCACGGTCTGGGTGCCGATCAGCCCGGCGACCGGGCCGATCGCCCAGGCCATCCCGGCCAGGAGGGTCCAGCCGGCCAGCAGCAGCAGGAAGGCCAGGAGGTGGGCGGCGGCCAGATAGCCCAGGAAGGTGGAGACCGCCAGCGCACCGGCGACGACGAGGGCGAGCACCGGGCGGGGCCGCATGCTGCGCTGGAAGGTGACGATCCCGGAGGAGAACGCGCCGAAGGCGGCGGACACCGCGAGGGTCGGGTCGCCGCGCCACAGGCACAGGCCGATGACGAGGGCGACGCCCGCGGCGCCCCGGATGGCGATCAGCGGGGTGAGCTTGGTCCGCTCGATGGCCAGCCCCGAGCGAGCGGCCTCCTTGAGCGCACGCGACCAGGTCATAGCGAGAGGATACGGTCCGAAGTCGGGCATTCCTGCCTGGCCGGAGCGGGTGTGGCCTGCGCGCGTCCCACCGCACCGCCACCGGGAAAATCCCGGTAAACCAGCCTTCCGACGTGCGTAGAACGTCCCAGGTCACGAAGGGGATGCCCGGATTCCGGGCAGCGGTGCGAGGAAGCCGACACCCCGGAACGGAAACCATGGCCCGCACCGGCACCCTCTTGCTGGTCAGCCGGGACCACTCCCGGGTGTCCGCCAAGGAGAAGGCCCCGTGCGCAAAGCCCTGTTCCCTCCGGTGATCGCGCTGATCACCCTGACCGTTCTCGTCGCCACGGCCGGCTGCGGCACCGGCGCCACCCAGGCCTCCCCTCTGCGGTTCGGCGGCCCCAGGACGGATGCCGCGCTGCACGCCACGCCCCCGGGGAAGCGGTCGCTGGTGCAGTGGCCCACGCGTCCGATCAGCTTCGAGGAGGAGAGCCGGGTCGGCGGGGCCGGCCGGAACACCCCGATAGGCGTGACCACCCTGCACGGCCCGAAGTCGGGCTTCACCGGGAAGGTGTGGGTGTGGGCGCCACCGGAGTACTACGAGAAGCGGAACGCGAACAAGGGCTTCCCGGTGATGGAGGTGCTGCCCGGCTCGTACGGCTTCCCCTCCAACTACTGGACCGGTTCCGACCTCAAACTGCAGGAGAGCCTCGCCCAGTGGTCCAAGAACGGCAGCAGCCTGCCCTTCATCCTCGTCATGCCGGTGCTCAACCCGAACGACAAGCAGTACCACGACGGCAGCGACATACCCGGCCGGCCGAAGATGGGTACCTGGCTCAGCCAGGACGTGCCCGATCTCGTACGGCAGAACTTCCGCACCCTCAGGACCCGTGACGCCTGGGCCGTCATGGGCTCCTCCTCGGGCGGGTTCGCGGCCCTGAAGAACGTGCTCCAGCACCCGGACACCTTCAAGGTGGCGATTCCCAACGGGCCGGACATCGTGCCCGACTCACCGCTGTGGAACGGCCACGCCAAGGAGGAGCGGGAGAACAACCCGGAGGTGCTGGCCCGCCGCCTGATAGCGCGCGGCGGACCGCCGGTCTACCTCGCCTTCCAGGACGGCTCCCAGGAGAACACCGTGCTGCCGAAGGTGCGGAAGTTCATCGACCGCTACGGGCACGGCCCGGTGCACACCCGGCTTCAGATAGTGCCGGGCGGCACGCACAGCGCGGCGACGTATGTCCGGGGGCTGGGCGAGGGCACGATGCGCTGGGTCAGTGCGCGGATGCAGGGGCCGACCGCCTGACAGCGGCCGGCCCAGGCGTCACCGCGCGCCTCACTGCCCGCAGTCGACGTCCTGAAGCACGATCGGACGGGATTCCAGGCCCACATAGGCGGTGAAGGAGCTGCGGTGCCCGCCGTCCCAGAGGGTGGTGACCGTCGCCCGGCCGACGCCGGCGGACTGGGCGGTGGTCACCTTGCCGATGGTGATCTCCCGCGGGGTGTTCTGGGCGCACAGCAGCAGGTCATAGCCCTCGGTGTGGGCGGCACGGTCCTTGAGGTAGTCCGAGACCTGGTGCTCGCGCGCCCAGGCGCCGGGGCCGTGATGACCGTAGAAGGAGGTCAGGAAGCGGTGGATCTCGGCGGCGGTGTGCCGGCCGTTGGGGTCGGTGCGGACCGTGTCGGCGGCCGGCGCCGGCCGAGGGGGCGCGGCCGCGGCTGCCGGGCCGGAGGCGGCGAGGGTGAGGGTCAGGCCGAGCGCGGCGGCACCGGCTACGGCAACGGCGGCGGGCTTACGCGAAGCGGTACGGAGCATGTGATGTCCTCAGACTTCGGGCTTTTGAACGCTGTGCCCACCTGGACACCCGGCCGCACCGAATGGTTGCGGTCCGCCGTGGCCCCGGTCACGGCGGACCACCCGGTCACGCCGTCGCACCCGGTCACGCCACCGCCCCCGACCACGCCACCGCTCCCGGTCAGGCCGCCGTCACGGCACCGAGCCCGCCGTCACGGCACCGGACGAGCCCGGCGTCACGACACCACGTCCTTGCGCGCGAACCCCCGGAACGCCAGCGCGCCCAGCACCAGCGCATACGCCACCGACACCGCCACGCCCTGGATCATCCCGGCCCACTCCATCGTGGGCTGGAGCGCGTCCGCCCAGGAGTACTGCCAGTGGGCGGGCAGCACCTTGCGCCAGGTACCGAGGGCGGTGACCTGGTCGAGGACATTGCCGACGATGGTCAGCCCGACGGCGCCGCCGACCGCGCCCAGCGGCGCGTCGGTCACCGTCGACAGCCAGAACGCCAGGGCCGCGGTGACCAGCTGGCTGACGAAGACGTAGCCGACCACGACCGCGAGCCGCCCCACCGCCTCCCCCGCGGGCAGCGCGCCGCCGGTGGGCAGTTGCAGCGGGCCCCAGCCGTACGCGGCGGTGCCCACGCCCAGCGCGACCAGCGGCAGCAGCACCATCGCGGCGGCACTGAACAGCAGCCCGATGGTGAGCTTGCTCAGCAGCAGCCGGGCCCGCGGGACCGGCGCGGCGAGCAGATAGCGCAGGGACGACCAGCTCGCCTCGGACGCGACCGTGTCACCGCAGAACAGGGCCACCGGCACCACCAGCAAGAAGCCCGCGGAGACGAACAGGGCGGTGGCGGCGAAGTTGGCGCCGGAGGCGGTGGCGCTGTCCATCAAGGTGATCCGGCCGTTGCCGCGCCCGTTCGGGTCGCCGCCGACCGCGAACGCCACCGCCAGCACGAACGGCAGCAGCGCCAGGATGGCGGCGATCACCAGCGTGCGGCGGCGCCGCAGCTGGCGCCGCGCCTCGACGCGCAGCGGGAGGGTGCGGCGCGGGCGGTAACCCGGCGCCCGCGCCGTGGCGTTCGGGGTCATCGGTCACCTCCGATCAGGGTGAGGAAAGCGTCCTCCAGGCGTCGGTGCGGGCCGATGCGGTCCACCGCGATCTCCAGCCGGAGGAGCTCGGTGAGCAGCTCGGTGGTGGTGGCGCCGCCCAGCCGTACGAGGAGGCCGCCCTCGGCGCGTACGGCGGAGACGACCCCCGGCAGCGCGTCCACCTTCTCCACCGCGGCGTCGCTCACCACTCCCGCGACCCCGACCAGCAGGGTGTCGCCGGAGCCGGTGATCTCGGCGACCGGACCGGCCTGGATGAGCTGCCCGTGGTCCATGACGACCAGATGCGTACAGGTCTGTTCCGCCTCGGACAGCAGATGGCTGGAGACGATGACGGTGCGTCCGGCGGCGGCGTAGCGGATCATCACGTCGCGCATCGCACGGATCTGCGGCGGGTCGAGCCCGTTGGTCGGCTCATCGAGGATCAGCAGATCCGGCAGGCCGAGCATGGCCTGGGCGATCGCGAGCCGCTGCCGCATGCCCTGGGAGTAGGTGCGCACGGCGCGTTCCAGGGCGGCGCCGAGGCCGGCGATCTCCAGGGCCTCGTCGAGATGCGCATCGGCGGCGGGCCGCCCGGTGGCCTGCCAGTACAGCTCCAGGTTGGCGCGGCCCGACAGATGCGGCAGGAAGCCGGCGCCCTCGACGAACGCACCGACCCTCGACAGCACCTCGGCGCCCGGCCGGACGGCCTGCCCGAAGATCCTGATCTCGCCCTCGTCGGGCCGGATCAGGCCCATCAGCATCCGCAGGGTGGTGGTCTTGCCGGCGCCGTTGGGCCCCAGCAGGCCCAGCACCTGCCCCTTCTCGACGCGGAAGGTGAGGTCCCGTACGGCATACCTGTCGGCGGACCTGGCGTAGCGCTTGCTCAGGTCGCTGATCTGGAGCGGGACCTCGGCGAGCGCCGGGTCGGGGGCGGGCACCGCGCTCCTGCGGCGGGCGGTGAGCAGCAGCAGCGCGGCGACTGCCGCGGCCGCGGCGGGCAGCTGCCAGGTCCAGGCCGGCAGCGGTGCGGCCGCGCTGCGCACCTGGGGCGCCGTGGGCACGCCGAGGGTGCCGCCCTTGAGGGAGACGCTGTAGGTGGCGGGTTCGGCCGGTGAGGCGTAGCCGAGGTCGGTGGCGGAGAGCACCAGCCGCAGCCGGTGGCCGGCCGCGAGGTCATGGTCGACGGCGGGCATCCGCAGCCGCACGGTCCTGCCGTCGTGGGCGTCCTTGACGCGGTAGGGCGTGACGAGCTGGGACGGCAGCACCTGTCGGCGGCCGTCCGGGGCGACGTCGTAGACCTTGGCGAAGAACACCGCGTCCCGGGAGCTGGACCGCAGGTGCACGGTGGCGGTGGGGCTGCCGGTGAGATGGACGGGGTGGCGCAGCGGCGCCGAGGCGAAGGCGGCGTACTGGCCCGGGAAGTCCAGGGACAGGCCGCCGGCGCCGGCCGAGGCGAGGTTGCCGAGCGCGCCCACGCCGGGCACCGCGGAGATGGCGGGCGGTCCGGCGCCGGCCGGGTTGCTGAAGGTCTGGGTGCGGCCCGCGAGCCGGATCCGCCGGGGGTCGTTCTCCAGGCCGGTGTAGCGGTCCGCGCTCGCGCCGCGCAGGCGCACCGCGCCGTCGGTGGAGTCCACTCCCCCGGTGCGGCTGATGCGGAACGCGGGCCCGGTGCCGGCGTGCTCGTCGCCCTTCAGATAGCGGTCGAACCAGTCCTTCGTACGGGCCTCCAGACGGGCGAGCTCCCGGTCCCCGCCGTCGTGCCCGCCGGCGATCCAGTCGACATCGACCGGCGCGCCGTTCTTACGGATCGTCCGCTGCATGGCGTCGGCCTGGTCGAGCGGGAACAGCGAATCGGTCTGGCCCTGCATGATCAGGGTCGGCACCTTGATGCGGTCGCCGACGGCGGACGGGCTGCGGGACTCCAGCAGCCGGCGGGCCGCCTCGTCCGGTCTGCCGTTGACGGCGACCCGCTCGTACGTCCGGCACAGCTCCGGCTCGAAGCGCACACAGCCGCCGGGCGCCTTGGCCGCGGCACCCGCCGGGCCGCCGGACGTGCCCGCCGGCCCCGTGGTGAAGAAGATCCCCGCCCACAGCTTCTTGAACACGCCGTGGGGGAAGAGCGCGTCGGCGAGGTTCCAGTAGGTGATCTGCGGGGCGATGGCGTCGACGCGCCGGTCGTAGCCGGCCGCCAGCAGCGAGATCGCGCCGCCGTAGGAGCCGCCGGCGACGCCCACCCGGGGGTCGCCGGCCTTGTCGAGCTGCACCTCGGGGCGCTCGGCCAGCCAGTCGATCAGCCGGCGGACGTCGGCGACCTCGCCGTGCGGGTCGTTCAGCCCGATCTTCCCGGTGGACTTGCCGAAGCCGCGCGCCGACCAGGTCAGGACGGCGTATCCGTCCCGGGCCAGCTTCTCGGCCTGGGGGCGGAGGGCGGCCTTGGTGGCGCCGAAGCCATGGGCGAGCAGCACCGCGGGCCGCCGCCCGCGGGAGCCCCCGGCGGTGAAGAAGGAGGTGTCGATCCGCACCTCCTTCTTGCTGCCCGGCCGGTCGGGCATCGTCATCACCCGGTCCGCGCGGTGCACGGCAGGGGCGGCGTCCGAGGAGGCGGCCGTCCAGGTGCCGCCTCCTATGAGGACGGCCAGCGCACCCACGGTGGCGTACAAGCGCCGTCCGCGCGGTCTGACACCTCGGAGATCCATACCGTGAATCCTAGGTACGGACCGGAGCGGGCGGCCGGTACCCCGGGCGGAACCCGGTGGCCTCCCCGGGGAGTAGGGTCCGCCGCCGCCGTACCGCGGATGCGGTACGGGCCCGGCGGGACCGCGGCCCCCGGAACAGGGGCGCTGTCCGCCCGTCAGTACTGCGGCGGCCCGAACCCGCCCTGCGGGGGCTGCGGGGCACCGGGCGGCATCGGCGGGGCACCACCGGGCGGCATCGGCGGGGCACCACCGGGCGGCATCGGCGGGGCACCGGCCGGCGGCATCGGCGGGCCGCTGACCGGGGGCACCGGGCCGGCGGGCGGCTGCCAGGCCGGCGGGGCCTGCGGGCCGGGCGGCGGGACGAAGCCGGGGGCGGCGAACCGGGGGCCCGGGGACGGCGGGTACCAGGCGGGGGCGACCGGCTCGCCGCGGCCCATCAGGACGAGCAGCGCCGCCGAGCCGAGCAGGTCGAGCAGCAGCCCGATGTCGGAGAGGACGGTCAGGCCCGGCGTGGAGCGGGTCTCGAAGAGGGAGCCGTCGCCGGCCAGCGCGATCACTGTCACCAGGGCGCCGGGCAGCGTGACGATCGCCAGCCCGAAGGCCAGGCCGCGGGCCGCGGCACCGCACAGCAGGCTGCTGAGCGCGGCCACCGCGCTCAGCACGAGGAAGACCACGGAGGACCAGCCGGGAGCCAGGCTCAGCAGCGCGCTGAGGACGCCCTTGCCGAGGTAATACATGCTGAGGGAGCCGGTGCCGCCCTGCACCAGCCAGTAGACCTGCCAGACCAGGCACACCAGCGCCATCACGCCGAGCAGCAGACCGGCCACCACGCCGGCCGTCCGGGCCGGGCGCATCGGCGGGTCACTGGGGGGCCGGCGCGGCCAGGAGCGCATACCGGCGAGCAGCACGATGCCGGCGGTGAAGGACAGCAGCAACAGGAAGGCGCTGCCGATGAATACGCCGTCGAAGGTCGTGGTGCCGTTCTCCGCGTGCAGGAACCAGCGGTTGTCGCTGGTGTGGATGCCGGTGGCGATGAAGGCCTGAAGGGCGGTGGCGAAGGTGAGGGTGGTGGCGACGGCCAGCAGTCCGCCGGCCACCCGCTGACCGGCGAAGGCCGCGAACACCGCCGCCACCTGCACGGCGGCGAGGCCGAGATGGAAGGCGGTGGTGACCTGGTTCGTGCCGGCGCGTTGGCCGGTCCAGGCATCCCAGAGGCCGTCGATGCCGAACTCGCTGAGGTCCACGGCCAGCCAGTAGGCCGTGAACAGGAAGAACAGCAGGCAAAAAGCCCCGCCGGTGATGCGGACGCCCTTGGCGAGCGCCATGGGTTGTGGCATGGGTTGCGGCATGTGGTCCCCCGGTTTTGTGTCGGTGCTCCGCGAGGGAGCACCGTAGCAACGCGCCGGGCCGCGGTCTCCCTCCGGACCTGCGGGTTCCCGCGCCCCGGCATCGCTGCCGCCCCGGCCTGTCCCCCCTTGGGCCGACATGCCGGACCCCCTGACGGCGGGAGGCCGTCAGGGGGTCCGGCAGAGGGCCCGTCAGTGGTTGCTGGGGAAGCCCAGGTTGATGCCGCCGTCGGACGGGTCGGGCCAGCGGGTGGTGACGACCTTGCCGCGGGTGTAGAAGTGCACCCCGTCGTTGCCGTAGATGTGGTGGTCGCCGAAGAGCGAGTCCTTCCAGCCACCGAAGGAGTGGTAGCCGACCGGCACCGGGATCGGCACGTTCACCCCGACCATGCCGGCCTCGACCTCCATCTGGAAGCGGCGGGCCGCGCCGCCGTCCCGGGTGAAGATCGCGGTCCCGTTGCCCCACGGCGAGTTGTTCATCAGCGCGATGGCCTCGTCGTAGGTCTCGACGCGGACCACGGCCAGCACCGGGCCGAAGATCTCGTCGCGGTAGGCGTCCATCTCCGGCGTGACGTGGTCCAGGAGGGAGACGCCGATCCAGTGGCCGTCCTCGTAGCCCTCGACGGTGTAGCCGGTGCCGTCGATGACGACATCGGCGCCCTGGGCCGCGGCGCCGGAGACATACGAGGCGACCTTGTCACGGTGGACCTTGGTGATCAGCGGGCCCATCTCGGAGGCCGGGTCGTCGCCGGGGCCGATCCGCAGCTGGTCGGCGCGCTCCTTGATCTTGCCGATCAGCGGGTCGGCGGTCTCGCCGACGGCCACGACGACGGAGATCGCCATGCAGCGCTCGCCGGCCGAGCCGTAGGCGGCGTTGATCGCGGAGTCCGCGGCCAGGTCGAGGTCGGCGTCCGGCAGGACCAGCATGTGGTTCTTGGCGCCGCCCAGCGCCTGGACGCGCTTGCCGTTGGCGGTACCCGTGGTGTGGATGTAGCGGGCGATGGGCGTGGAGCCGACGAAGGAGACCGCGGCGATGTCCGGGTGCTCCAGGATCGCGTCGACGGCCACCTTGTCGCCGTTGACGACGTTCAGCACACCGTCGGGCAGCCCCGCCTCGGCAGCCAGCTCGGCCAGCTTGAAGGCGGCGCTGGGCACCTTCTCGCTCGGCTTGAGGACGAAGGTGTTACCGCAGGCGATGGCGAGCGGGAACATCCACATCGGCACCATCGCCGGGAAGTTGAACGGCGTGATGCCGGCGACCACCCCGAGGGACTGGCGGATCGAGGAGACATCGACGCGGGTGGAGACCTGGGTGGACAGCTCGCCCTTGAGCTTCTCGGGGATGCCGCAGGCCAGCTCGACGATCTCCAGACCGCGGGCCACCTCACCGAGCGCGTCGGAGTGCACCTTGCCGTGCTCGGCGGTGATCAGCTGCGCGATCTCCTCGCGGTGCGCGTCGAGCAGCTCGCGGTACTTGAACAGCACCGAGGTGCGCTTGGCCAGGGAGCTGGTGCCCCAGGTGCGGAAGGCTTCCTTGGCCGCGCGGACGGCCGCGTCGACCTCGTCGACCGAGGCGAAGGCGACCTGCTTCTCCTGGGCGCCGGTGGCCGGGTTGTAGACCGGGCCGAAGTTGCCGGAGACGCCCTCGACGGGCTTCCCGCCGATCCAGTGGCTGAGGGTCTTCATGCGGAGGGCCTTTCTGGGTGACGACTTCGAGCGGAGTCAGAGGTGGCGACGGCGCCCGGCGGTGTGCCGGTCGTACGCCTCGCGGGCAGCCACCGCCGCCGGACGTGTCGCGGTCTCGGCAACAGGAACATCCCACCAGGCCTGTGCCTCCGGCGCGCCCGGCACAGTGTCAGCCGTTTCGGTCTCGACATAGACACATGTGGGCCGGTTCGCGCCCCGCGCCTCGGCCAGCGCGGCGCGCAGCTCACCGACGGTGGCCGCACGCAGCACCTGCATGCCGAGCGAGGCGGCGTTGGCCGCCAGATCGACCGGCAGCGGCGCACCGGTGTACGTGCCGTCCTCGGCGCGGAAGCGGTAGTCGGTGCCGAAGCGCTCCCCGCCGGTCGCCTGGGACAGTCCGCCGATCGAGGCATAGCCGTGGTTCTGGATGAGGACGAGGGTGATGTTGATGCCCTCCTGTACCGCGGTGACGATTTCGGTGGGGTTCATCAGATACGTACCGTCGCCGACCAGCGCCCACACCGGCCGGTCGGGGGCGGCGAGCCGGACGCCGATCGCGGCGGGGATCTCATAGCCCATGCAGGAGTAGCCGTACTCCAGGTGGTACTGCCTGCGGGACCGGGCCCGCCAGAGTTTGTGCAGGTCACCGGGGAGGGAACCGGCCGCGTTGATGATCACGTCGGTGTCGTCGACGAGGGCGTCCAGGGCGCCGAGGACCTGCGTCTGGGAGGGCCGTACGGACGGGTCCTCGGCGGCGTACGCGGCGTCCACCCGGCGCTCCCAGCCGGCCTTCGCCGCCCGGTAGGCCGCCTCGTACTCCGCGTCGACGCGGTGGCCGGACAGCTCCTTGGTGAGCGCTTCGAGCCCGGCGCGGGCGTCGGCGACCAGGGAGGCGGCGCCGAGCTTGTGGGCGTCGAAGGACGCGATGTTGAGGTTGACGAAGCGGACACCGGGCGCGGCGAAGAGGGTCGAGGAGGCGGTGGTGAAGTCGGTGTAGCGGGTGCCGACGCCGAGGACCAGATCGGCCTCGCGGGCGAGGGCGTCGGCGGTGGCGGTGCCGGTGTGGCCGATGCCGCCCACGTCGGCGGGGTGGTCGTGGCGCAGCGAGCCCTTGCCGGCCTGGGTGGACGCGACGGGGATGCCGGTGGCCTCGGCGAAGGCGCACAGCGCGTCCTCGGCCTCGCTGTGGTGGACCCCGCCGCCCGCGACGACCAGGGGCCGGCGGGCGCCGCGCAGGGCGCGTACGGCAGCGGCGAGGGCGTCGGCGTCGGGGGCCGGCCGGGGGACGCGCCAGACCCGGTCGGCGAAGAACTCCGCCGGCCAGTCGTACGCCTCCGCCTGGACGTCCTGCGGCAGTGCGAGGGTGACCGCGCCGGTGTCGACGGGGTCGGCGAGCACCCGCATGGCCTGGAGAGCGGCGGGGATCAGCGCCTCGGGCCGGGTGACGCGGTCGAAGTAGCGGGAGACCGGGCGCAGCGCGTCGTTGACGGAGATGTCGCCGGCGGAGGGCACTTCGAGCTGCTGGAGGACGGGATCGGCGGGGCGGGTGGCGAAGACGTCGCCGGGCAGCAGCAGCACCGGGAGCCGGTTGACGGTGGCGAGCGCGGCGCCGGTGACGAGGTTGGTGGCCCCGGGGCCGATGGACGTGGTGACGGCCTGGGCGGAGAGCCGGTCGCACTGCCGGGCGTAACCGACGGCGGCGTGCACCATGGCCTGCTCGTTGCGGCCCTGGAGGTACGGGAGCGCCGGGGGTCCGGCGGTTGCCCCCTGGTGGGACGCAGCACCGGATTCCAGCAGGGCCTGGCCGAGACCGGCGACATTGCCGTGGCCGAAGATGCCCCAGCAGGCATGGATCAGACGGTGCCGGCGGCCGTCGCGCTCGGTGTACTGGTGGGCGAGGAACTCGACCAGGGCCTGCGCGACCGTCAGGCGGCGTGTCGTCGGAGCGTTCATCGGGCGTCTCCTGCGGGCGCTTCGTAGAGGGGGAGGCGGGGGTCGACGGGCTGACCGGGCCAGGTGCCGCGGATCCAGCCGTGGTCGGGGTGGTCGCAGATCAGCCACTCACGCGTCTCGCCGGGGCCCGCCATGACATTGAGGTAGTACATGGCATGACCGGGGGCGGCGATCGACGGGCCGTGCCAGCCGTCGGGGATCAGGACCGCATCGCCGCTGCGGACCTCGGCCAGGACATCGGTGCCGCGGCCGTGCCCGGAGGGGCTGACACGCTGGTAGCCGACGCCTTCCGTACCGTGCGCGGACTCGATCTCGAAGTAGTAGATCTCCTCCAGCTCGGACTCCTCGCCGGGGCGGCACTCGTCGTGCTTGTGCGGCGGATAGGACGACCAGTTGCCGCCGGGGGTGAGCACCTCCACCGCGATGAGCTTGTCGCACTCGAAGGTGCCCGCCGCACCGAAGTTGTTGACCTGGCGGGAGCAGTTGCCGGTACCGCGCAGCTCCACGGGGACGTCGGACGCGGCGCCGTAGCGGGCGGGGAGCGCGCGGTCGCAGCGGGCGCCGGTGAGCGCGAAGCGGCCGCCGGCGCCGGTGCCGATCCGTACCTGGGCGTCGCGCGGTACGTACGCGAAGTCGGTGACGCCGCTGAACACGCTCTCCCGGCCGGTCAGTTCGAACGCGTCACCGCCGTCGGTCAGCACCGTGCAGCCGCCGGACAGCGGCAGCACGATCCATTCGCTGTCGCCGGTGGCGAAGGAGTGATAGCCACCCGGCGGCAGGTCCAGGACGCGCAGCGAGGAGTGGCCCCAGCCCGCCCGCTTCGGGTCGATGTCCAGCGCGTACGGGCCGTCCGCCGCCGCTCCGGCCTTCAGGTGGAATTCAGTGCTCATGTATCGAGTCTCCTGCGGAAATCGCGGTGTTCACAGCAGGCCTACGGCGGTGTCCACGGCCGCCGCGACATCACCGTCGGCCGGGTAGAGCAGGGAACGGCCGACGACCAGGCCGTGAACCGTCGGCAGCCGCAGCGCCTTGCGCCACTTCTCGTAGGCGGCTTCCTGGTCCTGGACGGTGCTGCCGATGTCGCCGCCGAGCAGCACCGTCGGCAGGGTGGTGGTCTCGCAGACCCGGGCCATGGCGTCGGGGTCGTCGGTGACCGGCAGCTTCAGCCAGGTGTAGGCGGAGGTACCGCCGAGGCCGGAGGCGATGGCCACCGAACGGGTGACGGCCTCGGCGCTGAGGTCGTTGCGGACCGCCCCCTCTATCCGGGAGGAGAGGAACGGCTCGACGAAGGTGGGCAGTTGCCGCTCGGCCATGGCGTCGATGGCGCGGGCGGTGGCCTCCAGGGTGGTGAGCGAACCGGGGTCGCTGTAGTCGATGCGCAGCAGCAGTTTGCCGGCGTCGAAGCGGAGCCGGGCGAGGTCCTGGGGGCGGTGGCCGGTGAACCGGTCGTCCATCTCGAAGGAGGCACCGGCGATGCCGCCGCGGTTCATGGACCCCATGACGACCTTGCCCTCGAGGGCGCCGATCAGCAGCAGGTCCTCCAGGATGTCGGCGGTGGCGAGCACCCCGTCCACCCCGGGCCGGGACAGCGCAAGGACCAGGCGTTCGAGCAGATCGAGGCGGTTGGCCATGGCGAGCTGCCGGTCCCCGACAGCGAGCGCACCGCGGGCCGGGTGGTCGGCCGCGACGATCATCAGCCGGCCGCTGTCGCCGAGGAGCGGACGACGGGTGCGGCGGGCGGCGGCCTCCGCGACGGCTTTGGGGTGACGGGCCCGCAGCGTCGCAAGGTCACTGATCCGAGGGTTCAAGGCTCAACTCACCTTCTTGAGTACACAGGTGGGGCGGGGGCGACCGGGGGGAGGAGGGTGGCCTTGGGGGTGGGGGTGGCCTTGGGGGTGGGGTGACCTTGGGGGTGGGGTGACCACTGGGGTGGGGGCGGTCGCGAGGGTGGGTGCGGGGGCGGGTGCGGCCATTGGACCGGGTACGGCCACAGGGGCGGATGCGGCCACGGGGACGAGTGCGGCCATCGGGGATCACCGGCCCGCGAGGAACGCGTCGACCTCGTCGGCCGTGGGCATCGCGGAGGAGCAGGCGAGGCGGGAGGCGACGATGGCGCCGGCGGCGTTGGCGTAGCGCATCATCGGCTCCAGGCCCCAGCCCGCCAGCAGGCCGTGACAGAGCGAGCCGCCGAAGGAGTCGCCGGCGCCGAGACCGTTGACGACCTCGACGGGGGTGGGCGGGACCTCGGCGGTGCGGCCGTCGCGGTGCACGGCGAGCACACCCTTGGGGCCCTGCTTGATGACGGCGAGTTCGACGCCCATGTCCAGCAGCGCCTGGGCACAGGCCTTGGGATCACGCAGTCCGGTGGCGACCTCGGCCTCGTCGACATTGCCGACCGCCACGGTGGCGTGCCGGAGCGCCGCCTCGTAATACGGGCGGGCGGTGGCCATCGCCGCGGCACCGCTCGTCCCGCCGTCCCCGGAGGCGCCGCCCTCGCCGCCCCAGAACATCGGCCGCCAGTCGAGGTCGAAGACGGTCGTGCCCCTCTTGGCGCGGGCCTCCAGCGCGGCGAGGGTGGCGCTGCGGCTGGGCTCCTCGCACAGCCCCGTACCGGTGATCCAGAAGATCCGGGCGGCCGCGATGGCGTCCCGGTCGAGCTCTTCGGGGCGGATGACCAGGTCGGGGGCCTTGGGGCGCCGGTAGAAGTAGAGCGGGAAGTCGTCCGGCGGGAAGATCTCGCAGAAGGTGACCGGCGTCGGATAGGCGTCGACGGGCGTCACCCAGCGGTCGTCCACGCCGAAGTCGCGCAGCGCCTGGTGGAGATAGTCGCCGAAGGGGTCGCTTCCGGTGCGGCTGATGACCGCGCTGCGCCTGCCGAGCCGGGCCGCGGCGACCGCGACATTGGTGGCCGAACCACCGAGGAACTTGCCGAACGTCTCCACCTGCGCCAGCGGCACACCGGTCTGCAACGGGTAGATGTCGACTCCGATGCGGCCCATGGTGATCAGGTCGTACGGCTCGGTCATGTGCGCCCCTTCGGGTCGGCCGGCGCGGCGGGTTCGGCGGGTTCGGCTCCGAGGAAAGGTCTAACGGGGAAAGTCAGACCCTGTCAACAGTTTGTCCTTACATACTGACGTCGACCACCTGCCGACCGAGCCCCGAGACCCCACCCCGGACCGGCAAATCACCCCACCCACCGGCCACAAATCCCCCTCCACCTCCTCCACCTCCTCCATCCCCTCCACCCCCTCCAACCACCCCGCCCAGCCCACCCGAAAGACGCACGCCCCGGGCACAACCTCCAGGCACACCTCCGGATACACCTCCGGGTGCGCCCATGGACGCACCTCCGGGCACCTCTCCGGCGTTCACCACACACGACAAAGTCCTTAAGTCCTTATGTCAGGACGAAGTCTTGACACTCCCCGGGGTGCCAGAGAGGCTGTGCCCCACGACCCACCCCAGCGCCTCCCGGTCACCGCCGACCGGCGAGAGGAGAGCCGCAGCATGTCCGTTCCCCATGCCGCCCCGCCCGTCCTGGACCGCCTCCGCGTCGGCTCCGCACCCGACTCATGGGGAGTCTGGTTCCCCGACGACGACCAGCAGGTCCCCTGGCAGCGCTTCCTGGACGAGGTCGCCGAGGCCGGCTACGAGTGGATCGAGCTCGGCCCGTACGGCTACCTGCCCACCGACCCCGCCGTCCTGCACGACGAGGTCGCCCGCCGCAGCCTGAAGGTCTCGGCCGGCACGATCTTCACCTCGCTGCACCACGGCCCGTCCGTATGGGACAAGACCTGGGCGCACGTCTCCGAGGTCGCCACCCTCACCCAGGCGATGGGCGCGGGGCACCTCGTCGTCATCCCGTCCTTCTGGCGGGACGACAAGACCGCCGAGGAGATCGAGCCGCGCGAGCTGACCACCGAGCAGTGGAAGCACCTGACCACCGGCATGGAGCGGCTGGGCAAGCGGGTCCGGGACGAGTTCGGACTGGACATCGTCGTCCACCCGCACGCCGACACCCACATCGACACCGAGGAACATGTCGAGCGCTTCCTGCACGTCACCGACTCCGCCCTGGTCAACCTCTGCCTGGACACCGGTCACTACGCCTACTGCGGCGGCGACAGCGTCAAGCTCATCCGCACCTACGGCGAACGGATCGGCTACCTCCACCTCAAGCAGGTCGACCCGGACATCCTCGACGAGGTCGTCGCCAAGGGCACCCCGTTCGGCCCGGCCGTCAAGCAGGGCGTGATGTGCGAACCGCCGCTCGGCGTGCCCGCACTGCCGCCCGTCCTCCAGGCCGCCCAGGAACTGGATGTCGACCTGTTCGCCATCGTCGAGCAGGACATGTACCCCTGCCCGCCCGACCAGCCGTTCCCGATCGCCGAGCGCACCCGCCGCTTCCTGCGCTCCTGCGGCGCCTGAGCTGCCTGCGCCTCATGCGCGCCACGCCGCGTGCGCCGCGCCCGCGCCCGGGTGCGGGTGCGGGTGCGGGTGCGGGTGCGGGTGCGGGTGCATGCCCGCCAGAGAAGTGGGCCGGGCTCGGGTGCGCACACCTCGGCGTACGCGCTCGCGTGCGTGCACCTCGCATGCGTGCACCTCACGTGCATGCATCCGGCATGCATGCGTCGCGTATGGCGTGCAGCTCGCGTGCGTGCACCCGATGCACGCGACACGCAGTCATGAGACGCGACACGCAGCGATGCGAGGTGCATGCCTTGATGGGCGCGCCTCATGGGTGCCTTGATGCGTGCGTCTTGTGCGTGTATGGCTCGCATGCGTATGCCTCACGACGCCTCCTCACACCCCGGCAACGATTACGGAGAGTAATCAGTTCCCAGGGTACATCACACTCTGTAGCACGTAAGGACTTGAGGACGACATGACTTCGCACGAAACGCTCGGTGTGCTCGGCGTGGCGGTCATCGGCACCGGCCGGATGGGCGCCGACCATGTGCGCCGGATCAACGAAGTGATCAGCGGCGCCCGGGTGGCGGCGGTGGTCGACATCGATGCGGCCCGCATCAAGGACCTCGCCGACGGCATCGAAGGGTGCACCGCGTACACCGACCCGACCGCCGCCATGGACGACCCCGAGGTGGACGCCGTACTGATCGCCTCCCCGGGCCCCGCGCACGAGGCGACCCTGCTGGACGCCTTCGCGCGCGACCTGCCCGTGCTGTGCGAGAAGCCGCTGACGCCGGACGCCGCCTCCGCACTGCGCGTGCTGGAGGCCGAGCAGGCGCTGGGCCACCGCCGTGTCCAGGTCGGCTTCATGCGCCGTTACGACGCGGACTACCGCACCCTCAAGTCCCTTCTGGGCCGGGGCGCCTACGGCCGTCCGCTGATGCTGCACAACAAGCACCGCAACGCCGACACCCCGCCCGGCTTCACCAACGCGATGATGATCAATGACTCGGTGGTGCACGAGATCGATGTGACCCGCTGGCTGCTGGAGGAGGAGATCACCGCGGTCCGTGTGCTGCGCCCGGCCCCCACCGGCAACGCCCCGGAGGGCCTCAGCGACCCGCAGCTGGTCCTCTTCGAGACCGCGGGCGGCCAGGTCGTGGACACGGAAATCTTCGTCAACTGCGGCTTCGGCTACCAGGTCAGCTGCGAGGCGGTCTGCGAGGGCGGCACCGCCCGGATCGGTGACGACCACGGGGTGTTCAGCAATGCCGCGGGCCGCTGGGGCGGCGCCGTTCCCCCCGGCTTCGTGGAGCGCTTCGAGGAGGCCTACGACCGGCAGGTGCAGCGCTGGGTGAACGCCACCCGGCGCGGCGAGGTCGAGGGCCCCAGCTGCTGGGACGGCTATGCCGCGGCGGCGGTGTGCGAGGCGGGCGTGCGGGCACAGACCACCGGCGAGCGGGTGACCGTCGAGCTGATCGAGCGGCCCGCGTTGTACCGCTGAGGCACGCTGTACCGCCGAGGCGCGCTGTACCGCCGAGGCGCGCTGTACCGCTGAGGCGCGCTGTACCGCCGAGGCGCGCTGTACCTGTACCGCCGAGGCCCGCCCCGCCGAGGCCCCCGAGGCGCCCGAGGCACGCTCCACCGAAAGGCCCCGCACCATGCATGTAGTCCTCGATGCCGCCCCGCTCCACCCCGGCCGCCCCATACCCCTGCGCCGCTCCCCCGCCCCGGCCGCCGGGTCGGCCGGCAAGGCGTACCGGAGCTGACGATGGCCCCTCCGACCAGCCAGGTGGCGCCCGCCGGTCCGCGCGAGAGTGCGCGGACCCGCAGCGCCAAGCGCTTCATCGTCGGCATCGCTGCCATTGCCGCCCTCGGCGGCGCCCTTTTCGGCTACGACACCGGAGTGATCTCCGGCGCCCTCCCCTTCATGGAGGGCCACTTCGGCCTCACCTCGCTGGGCGAAGGCATCATCACCAGCGCGCTGCTGATCGGCGCGGCCTTCGGCTCGCTGATCGGCGGCCGGATGTCCGATGCCCTGGGACGGCGCAACTCCCTGCTGTGGGCGGGCGCCGTGTTCATCGGCGGGGCGCTGGCCGTCGCGCTCTCCCCGAGCGTCCCCTTCATGACCGTGGCGCGCTTCGTTCTCGGGCTGGCCGTCGGCAGCGCCTCCGTCATCACCCCGCTCTACCTCTCCGAGATCGCGCCCCCGCACATCCGCGGCCGGCTGGTCTCGTTCAACTCACTGATGATCGTCAGCGGTCAGCTGCTCGCCTATCTCATCAACGCCGTTCTGGCGCACTGGGCGGCCTGGCGCTGGATGCTGGGCCTTGCGGCACTGCCCGCCGTGGCACTGTTCGTCGGGCTCTTCTTCCTCCCCGACACCCCGCGCTGGTACATCAGCAAGGGCCGCCTGGACGACGCGGCCCGGGTGCTGCACCGTACGCTGCCCGCCGAGGACGTTCCCGCCGAACTGGCCCGTATCGACCGTGCCCGTGCCCTGGAGGCCGACGCCCGGCGCGGCGGCCGGCAGCAGCTGCGCACGCCGTGGGTGCGGCGGCTGCTCCTGGTCGGCATCGGTCTGGCGGCCGTCCAGCAGATCACCGGTGTCAATGCCGTGGTCTACTTCGCGCCCAAGATCCTGGCGTCGACCGGTCTGGGGACCGGCGCCTCGATCACCGCCACCATCGCCGTCGGCGTGATCTCGGTCCTGGCCACCGCGATCGGGATGTCCCTGATCGACCGGGTCGGCCGGCGGCCCATGCTGCTCACGGGGCTGGCCGGTATGGCCGCCTCGCTCGCCCTGCTCGGCGCCTCTTTCCGTCTGCCGCACTCGACCGCCGTCAGCTTCCTCGTTCTCGGTCTGATGGTCCTCTACATGGCCTTCATGCAGGCGACCCTCAACACGGGTGTCTGGCTGCTGCTCGCCGAGATGTTCCCGCTCAAGGTGCGCGGACTGGCCATGGGCGCCGCGGTGTTCGTGATGTGGCTGGTCAACTTCGCGGTGGCGCTGGCCTTCCCGCTGCTGCTCGACGCGGTCGGCGCCGGCACCACGTTCTGGTTCTTCGGCGTGATGTGTGTGCTGTCCCTGGTGTTCTGCAAGCGGTACGCACCGGAGACGAAGGGGCTCGCACTGGAGGACCTGGAGCACGAGCTGCGCAAGGCGGCGACGGGCGAGGCGTGACGACGCCGAACGGACGGCGCCGAACGGACTGTGCCGAGCGGACGGTGCCGAGCGAACGGTGCCGAACGGACGGTGCCGAAGGGGAGTCGGCGGGGAGCCGGCGGCGACGAGAGCGGCCACCGGCGTACGAAAAGTGACGGGCCGTCGGCGGAACCGCGAACCGCTCCCCCGGCGTCGGAACGGGTGGAATCACATCCAACGGGGGAAACGGTGGAATTCGTGAATGCCAACACTCTCAGCCATGTCGTCAAGCGCACGGCCGTCCTCACCGCGACCGCGGGGCTGCTGACCGCCGGACTGCTCACCGGTCCGGCGTCCGCCGACAGTCCGGCCGGCGGCCGGCCCGGCACTCTGGCCGCCTGCGCGTACTACAACGGAAACGCCCTCACCGTCTACGGTCAGCGCGGCGACCGCGTCTCGCAGGTGCAGTGCCTGCTGGCGAACCGCCGCTATCTCCCCTGGGGAGATGTGACCGGGTACTTCGGTCCCAAGACCCGGGCCGCGGTGAAGAAGTTCCAGTCCCGGCACCATCTGACCTCCAACGGCAAGGTCGACAAGAAGACCTGGCGCGCGCTCTACGCCTGATCCGCGTCCGGCGGTCCGGCGGTCCGGCAGCTCGCAGGCCGGACGCCGGCAGGTTCGCGGCTTACGTGGGGCGGGCCGGTTCCCCAGCTGGGGAACCGGCCCGCCCCACGGCCATTTGCACGGCACTTCCCGGACCGCGGCACGTCCCTGACCACGGCACTTCCCGGACCACGGCACTTCCCGGACCACGGCGCATCCCGGACCGCGGCACTTCCCGGACCGCGGCAGCCCTCGGGCTGCGGCACTCCCCGGGGCCGCTGCACTCCTCGGACCGCGCCCCCTGACCCACGCCGATCGGCCCGCCCCGGTGGCGAACCGTCCCGCCCCAGTTCCGGACCGTCCCGTCCCGCCACGGTTCCAGACCAATCCGTCCCGGTTCCGAACTACCCCGCCCCGGTTCCGGACCGTCCTGCCCCGTCCCGCCCCGGTTCCAGACCATCCCGCCCCGGTTCCGAACTGCCCTGACCCGCTTCCGGTCCGTCCCACCCCCGTCACAGCCATCCGCCCCGCGTCACGGCTGTCACCGTTACGCGGGGCTTCCGTCACAGCCGATCAACAGCCCCTCCCCGATGGTTACTCGGTGTCGTTGTCCAGACACAGGGTGAGTGATCACCAGGCCGTACGCAGCCCCCTGCCGGCTCCCCCGGGCCGACCCTGCGAACGGCGCTCAGGAGGTGGCAGAGATGACCGACCGCAAGCTCTGGTCGTACAAGGAGATCGCCGCGCACATCCAGGTGCAGCCGGACACCGTGCGCTCCTACCGCAAGCACGGGCTGCTGCCCGAACCGGATCTGGTGGAGGGCGGGAAACCGTACTGGTTCGCCGACACGGTCAGAGCGTGGGTGGCGCGGCGGCCGGGCCAACGCGGCCGGCGCTGAGAGCCACCTAACCGGCCCGGAACCCCCGGCAGCCCCGCCGGGCGACGCCGGGCGACGCCGGGCGATTCCGGCGATGCCGGGGGCCGGGGGACACCCGCCCGCCAGGCCTCCCGGCCCTACGATCGAGGTATGCCCCAGAAACCCCAGGCAGCGGCTCCCGCCCGGATCGCGGTGATCGGCGGCGGCGCGATCGGTGGCTACACCGCCGCCCTTGCCCAGTGGGCCGGTCTCGACGTCACGCTGTGCGTCCGCAGCCCGCTGGAGGGTCTCAGCGTCGAGAGCGGCGGCACGGTCCGGCCCGCGGCGGTACGCATCGTCACCGACCCCGCGCAGGTGGCGCCGGTCGACTGGGTGCTGCTGACCACCAAGGCGCAGGACACCGCGGGCGCCGAGGGCTGGCTGCGGCGGCTGTGCGGCCGGGACACGGCCGTCGCGGTGCTGCAGAACGGCATCGGCCTGAAGGAGCGCGTCGCTCCGCTCGTGCCCCGGGGCACCCGCATCCTGCCCACCGTGGTCTACATCTCGGCGGAGCGCACCGCGCCCGGCCGCATCCTGCATCACGTCGCCAGTGAACTGCATGTGCCCGAGGGCCCGTTGGCCGACCGGTTCGCCGCCGTGCTGGACGGCAGCGGGCTGCGGGTGCATCGCGTTTCCGACTTCACCACGGCCGCCTGGCGCAAGCTGTTCACCAACCTCGCGGCCAATCCGATCACCGCCCTTCTCCAACAGCGGATAGGGATCTTCGCCGACCCGGAGATGGCCGCGCTCACCCGCGATCTGCTGCGTGAGGCGGCCGTCGTCGCGCGCGCCGAGGGCGCGGACATCGGCGAAGCGGATATCACCAGGACGCTGGAGCTCTATGCCACCGCACCTCCGGACGGCGGCTCCTCGATGCTCTACGACCGCCTCGCGGGCCGCCCCCTGGAGCACGAGTTCCTGACCGGCGCGGTGGTCAGGGCCGGTGAACGGCACGGCATCGCCACCCCGTTGAACAGGATGCTGCTGACCCTGCTGCGAGCGGTGGACCACGAGCTGCGGCGCGAAGGCACGCATGGACATCGGGACGTACGGGCCTAGAGGTGTAAGGGACGCAGGGACGTACGGGCGTAGAAATGTAGGGGCGTACGGACTTGGGGGCGTACGGACATAGGGGCGCGGCCATAGGACGTACGGACTGCGGGCATAGGGCCGCGAAGGCGTACCGCGGGGCCGGAGAGGGCTGGGTAGGAAAGGCGCAGCCTGCGCGGGCGTCAGACGGGCCGGGGTGGTGCCGTCGAGCCCCTGATCTCCAGTTCCGGGGCCACGAGTTGCCGGCCGGCCGGGGCGTCCGGGCGTTCCATACGGTCCAGGAGGCAGCGCGCCGCCCGTCGGCCGACCTCGTGGCTGGCGTTGTTGACCGAGTTCAGCCAGAGGTGGCGGATGCGGGCGAGGTAGGTGTTGTCGTAGCCGACGAGGGAGAGGTCGGCGGGGACCTCCAGGCCCAGCTCCTGGGCGGCGGACAGCGCGCCGACGCCGGAGATGTCGTTGAACGCGAAGACGGCGGTGGGGCGTTCGGCAACGGGGCCGCCGGAGCCGCGCGAGGGGTTGAGCAGCCGGACCGCGGCGCGGTAGCCGCCCTCCTCGGTCCCGTCGCCGTTCTCCACTACGGCGCTCGCCGCCAGGCCGTGGGCGCGTACGGCGGACTCGAAGCCGCGTCGGCGGAGTTCGCCGACCAGTCCCTGCCCGGCGATATGGGCGATCCGGCGGTGGCCGAGGCCGATGAGGTGCTCGGTGGCGAGCCGGGCGCCGCGCTCGTCGTCGTTGGCGACCAGGTCGACGCGCGGCAAACGGGGTTCGTGGTTGCCCGCGATGACGGTCGGCAGCCGTTCGGCGACCTCGGCGAGGCCGTCGGTGTCCGGGAGCGTGCCGACGACGACGATGCCGTCGACCCGCAGCTCCTGGAAGGTGCGGGCGAAATCCTGGCCGGCCCGCCGGTCCAGCCGGCCGTCGGCCATCAGCATCCGCAGGCCGTGCGCCTGTAGCAGGGAGTTCAGCCCGTCGAGCACCTCGACGAACCAGGGGTTGCGCATATCGTTCAGCAGCACGCCGACGGTGTGCGTACGGCGTGCGACAAGACTGCGGGCCGCGGCGTTCGGCCGGTAGCCCAGCTCCTCGATGGCCTCCAGCACGGCCTGCCGCTTGGCGTCGCTGACCCGCGGCGAGCCCTGCAATACGAGCGAGACCAGCGACTTGGAGACGCCCGCGCGCTCGGCGACACCACGGATCGTCGGAGGCCGGCCCGCTTCCGGGACCGCTCCCGGCCGGGCGCCCGTCCGCGCGCCCGGTCGCTCTTCAGCCTTGTCTTCGGCGTTGTCTTCAGCCTTGTCGTCGGCCTTGCCTCCGGACGGCTCTCCGGCACCGCCTCCGGACCGCTCTCCGGGCCGTCCGCGGGCTCGCTGGTTGGACCGTTCCATAGCCGGAAATCCTTCCATCGGGGCGGGTGAGCGTCAATCCATGGGAGCGAGTGGGCCTCAATGCGCCACTGCGCCCCTGCAGAACGGTTGACATGCGGACATCAGGACATGCAGGGTGCCGGTATGGCGAGGGTTGGACCGTTCCAAAGTGGTCGGGGCGGGCGCCTTCCTCCCCCTCCCGCCTCCCCTCCCGCCTTCCTCTCCCTCTCCTCCCCCTTCCTCTCCTCCCTCCTCCTCTTCGCTCTCCGTACTTCCGGAAAGGACCCGAGGCATGAAGATCGGTCTGATCGGCACCGGGCGCATCGGCGCGTTCCACGCCCACACCCTGCGGAGCGTCCCGGGCGTCACGGACATCGTGGTCGCGGATGTGGACACCGCCCGCGCCGCGTCACTGGCACAGACCCTCGGCGTACGGGCCGCCGCGAGCATCGAGGAGATGTACGCGGACGGTCCGGACGGCGTGGTGATCACTGCCGCGACCAGCGCCCACGCCGGCCTGATCCACCAGGCCCTGGACGCCGGGGTGCCGGTGTTCTGCGAGAAACCGGTCGCACTGGACGTGCCCGGCACCGTCGGTGTGGTGGAGCGGGCGCAGGCCGGCACCGTGCCCGTACAGATCGGCTTCCAGCGTCGCTTCGACGCGGGCTACCGCGCCGCGCGCGAGGCGCTGCACTCCGGGGAGCTGGGCTGGCTGCACACCCTGCGCGCCTGCACCAGCGACCGGACGCCGCCGCCCGCCGGCTATATCCCCACCTCCGGCGGGCTGTTCCGGGATTGCAGCATTCACGACTTCGACATCCTGCGCTGGCTCACCGGCCGCGAGGTGGTCTCGGTCTACGCCCAGGGCGCCAACCGGGGCGCGCCCTTCTTCGCCGACGGTGACGATGTGGACACCTGCGCGGCGCTGCTGCGCTTCGACGACGACACCCTGGCCACCGTCACGGCGACCCGCTACAACGGGGCGGGCCATGACGTCCGCCTGGAGGTCTGCGGCTCCGAGGGCGCCCGCTTCGTCGGCCTGGACGACCGGGCGCCGCTGCCGTCGGCCGAGGCGAAGCTGTCGTGGCAGCGGGCTGCCGACCCGTACGCCACGTTCATGGAGCGCTTCCACGACGCATACGTCACCGAACTGGGCGTCTTCGCCGAGGTCGTGGCGGGCCGGGCGCCGAGCCCGTGCTCGCCGGCGGAGGCGCTGGAGGCGCTCTATGTCGCCGAGGCGTGCGAGCGTTCGCGGCGCACCGGCGGGCCGGTCGCCGTGGCGGATGTCCGGGCCACCGCCGGTGGTGCGGCTCCGGGCGCGTGAGCGACCCCGACTTTCTGACGTTCCCCTTCATCACACCCTCCCGCCCCTCAACTCCCTTCGCCGGCACGGTCCGACGGTGCGGGGCCCGCCGCTGCGGTCAGGTCCAGCCGCCACTCGTTGGAGCGCATCAGGTGCCCCTTCGGATACTCGAAGGCGCGCTCTCCGACGAGGGTGAACCCGGCCTTGCGGCAGACCGCATTGGATGCGGCGTGCTCCACCGACGGAAAGGCATGCAGTGAGCGGTGCCGGCCCTCGGCCCTGGCCGCCGCGATGACCTCGCGCGCCGCCGCGACCGCGATGCCCCGGCCCTGGAACTCGGGCAGCACGCCCCACCCCGTCTCGTACACCTCCTCCCCCTGCTGTCCCCGCTCCCAGAAACCTATGGACCCGGCCACCGCGCCCTCCGGGTCGACGATGATGCGGAACATCTGCCCCGCTCCGTCGAGGTCGAGATAGCGCGCATGCCGGGCGAGCAGTTGCTCCTCGGTCTCCGGGCCGCCCAGGTGGGCGGTCATCTCCGGTGCGTTGGTCCTGCGCAGCAGATCGAGGTCGGCCGCCGCCCACGGCTCGATCCGCACCCGCAGCAGAGCCGAACCGTCACTCTCCGTAATCAACGTCATGTCTGAACTGTAAGGGCACCCACTGACAATCACGCCGGTGCCGACAGCAACAGGGCGGCAGCGACACGGCTACGGCAACAGGAGGAAGAGACGGAAAGGGCGGAAGGGATGGAAAGGGCGGAAGGGATGGAAAGGGCGGAAGGGACGGAGGGACGGAGGGACGGAAGAGGCGGAAGAGGCGGCAACGGGCCGGCAGCGACGGCACGGTGAGGCCTGAATCGCCCGCCCGCCCGGCCACGGCCCACCCCGTCACGTCGCCGCAGACGAGGCCCGGCCGCCCCACCCCTCGCCCCTCCCCCCGTCGCCCCCCTTGGAGGCTCCGCCGCTCTCGCCCTCGCCGTTCTCCTCCGACGGTTCGCGCAGGGTGCGGCGGCGGGCGGCCCACTGGATCGCGGCGCCGACCGCGGCGACCGCGCAGGAGACGCCGAAGCCGATGCCGGCGGCGTAGAGCGGGCGGCCGGTGGTGGCACTGCCGAGGTAGCCGAGGCCGACCGAGTACGTCGCCCAGGTCGCCTCGGCGATTCCGGCACCGAGGACGTATTTGCGCACCGGGTAGCGCAGCACTCCGGAGGCCAGGGCGCCGGCGATCCGCCCGCTGGGCAGGAACCGTATGGCGATCACGAAGGGCAGGCCGTAGCGCTGGATCCGGCGCGAGGTCCATTCCAGCAGCGCCTCGCGGCGGGGGTTGCGGCGCATCCAGGCACGTACGGGCTCGCCGAACCGCCGGGCGGCCAGGTACATCAGGAGGTCTCCCAGCAGGGCACTGCCTCCGACGATGAGCAGGATCAGGGGGAGGAACACCTCGCCCCGGGCGGCGAGTACTCCGGTCGTGACAAGCAGGGCGGAGTTGGGGACCAGCGGTGGCAGCGTGGTGAGCACCAGCAGGCCGTAGAGGGCGAGTACGTCCATACGGCCGCCTCCTCGGATCCGCCCCGAGCCCGTACCCCAAGGCTGACGCGAGGAGGGGCGCGCGGCAACGCGATGGGCGCGCCGGAGCCTGGAAACGATACCCCCTAGGGGTATAAAGTGCTCAGGGTCGGGAGACACCGGCAGCCGCCGGGCCTCTCGCGGTGCGTTGCGGCACCACGACACTTGGCACCACACGGAACACATCGGCACCACAAGGAGAATCCCCCATGGCCGAGAACAGCTCCTGCTGCACCCCCGAAGGCTCCTGCCACTCCGGCGGCACCGACGTCCAGGTCGGCGAGGTGACCACCACCTACAAGGTCACGGGCATGACCTGCGGCCACTGCGAGGGGGCGGTTACGTCCGAGCTCGGCGGGCTCGCCGGGGTCAGCTCGGTGCAGGCGGTCGCGACCACCGGCCTGGTGACCGTCACGTCCAAGGCCCCGCTGGACGAGGACGCCGTGCGCGCGGCCGTCGACGAGGCCGGCTACGAACTCGTGGGCCAGGCGACCTGATCCCGGCTCCCCGTTCCACCACGCGCGGCGCAGGCCGGGGTCGACGTGGACAGGGGCGGTCCGCGGCCTTCATGGCCACCAAGGGCCCGCGCCCACGAAATTTCACACAGCCCTTACAACTGACACAACACCCATACCCAAGGGCCTCGATCTCCAGATCGAGGCCCTTGACCGCATTCGCCCCTATATGGCAAGAGACCCAGATCACACTCATCGGAACGTAACCATTGAGGGGGGTCGTGAGTCTAACCGGGCAGTGCAGGCACCCCGGCGGGGCTTGTACTGCAACAGCCGTGCAGGTCTTGGGGGATCGTGCCCGGCTACGCGTGGCCGGGGCGACGCGCCCGGGGAGCTTTGAGCGGCCCTCCCGAATGTGCGCGTCCCGGCAGATCGCGGTGCAACCCGGAACACCCGGAGGGATCCCGTGGGGGGAATCCAGCCGGGATAGGGGAAGCGCCCCGCGCTCTGGACCCGTGGGGGGATCCGGAGGCGGGGCGCTTTCTCGTTGCGCTCGTCAGGGCTGCCCTCGAAGGGCGGCCGTCAGCGCTCCTCGACCGGCACGAAGTCGCGCTCGACGACACCGGTGTAGATCTGCCGCGGGCGGCCGATACGGGAGCCGGGCTCCTTGATCATCTCGTGCCACTGGGCGATCCAGCCGGGCAGCCGGCCGAGCGCGAAGAGCACCGTGAACATCTCGGTCGGGAAGCCCATGGCCCGGTAGATCAGGCCGGTGTAGAAGTCGACGTTCGGGTAGAGCTTGCGCTCGACGAAGTAGTCGTCGGAGAGCGCGTGCTCCTCCAGCTTGAGGGCGATGTCCAGCAGCTCGTCGGACTTGCCGAGCGCGGAGAGGACGTCGTGCGCCGCCGCCTTGATGATCTTCGCGCGGGGGTCGAAGTTCTTGTAGACGCGGTGCCCGAAGCCCATGAGCTTCACGCCGTCTTCCTTGTTCTTCACCTTGCGGATGAAGGAGTCGACGTCGCCGCCGCTGGCCTGGATGCCCTCCAGCATCTCCAGCACGGACTGGTTGGCGCCGCCGTGCAGGGGGCCCCACAGGGCGTTGATGCCGGCGGAGATCGAGGCGAAGAGGTTCGCCTGCGAGGAGCCGACCAGGCGGACCGTGGAGGTGGAGCAGTTCTGCTCGTGGTCCGCGTGCAGGATCAGCAGCTTGTCGAGGGCGCTGACCACCACCGGGTCGAGGTCGTAGTCCGCGGCGGGCACCGAGAAGGTCATGCGCAGGAAGTTCTCGACGTACCCGAGGTCGTTGCTCGGGTAGACGACCGGGTGGCCGACCGACTTCTTGAACGCGTAGGCCGCGATCGTCGGGAGCTTGGCCAGCAGCCGGATCGTGGAGATGTGGCGCTGCTGCTCGTCGAACGGGTTGTGGCTGTCCTGGTAGAAGGTCGACAGCGCGCTGACGACCGAGGACAGCATCGCCATCGGGTGGGCGTCCCGGGGGAAGCCGTCGTAGAAGCGCTTGACGTCCTCGTGCAGCAGGGTGTGGTACGTGATGTCCTGCTTGAAGTTCGCCAGCTCATCGACGGTGGGCAGCTCGCCGTTGATGAGGAGGTACGCGGTCTCGACGAACGTGCTGCGCTCTGCGAGCTGCTCGATCGGGTACCCGCGGTAACGAAGAATGCCGTTCTCACCGTCGAGATAGGTGATCGCGGATTTATACGCCGCGGTGTTGCCGTAACCGGAATCCAGGGTCACCAGACCGGTCTGGGCGCGAAGCTTCGAGATATCGAAGCCCTTGTCGCCAACAGTGCTGTCGACGACCGGGTAGCTGTATTCGCCGTCCCCGTAACGCAGTACTACAGAGTTGTCGCTCACGTCATCCCTCACCGACGTTGTGCCTCTTCTTCGAGGTGCCCTGACTGCCTATACCTTCCCCCATTTGGGCCTTGGTTGTGCACTCGGGGTCGGCTATAGAGCCTGTCTGCGGCACTCAGTGCCGTCTGAGTGCCCATCCTGCCCCCCTTCGCCCCGAATAGGAAAGAGGGGTGACCTCACATCGCACCGGCGAGCCGGTGATCGAGCGCTGTACACCGCCGACCGGCGGATACCGTGCGGACGGCCTGCCCCAGGGCCTTGCGGGAGCCGACCAGGACCACCAAACGCTTTGCCCGGGTCACAGCGGTATACAGCAAATTGCGCTGAAGCATCATCCAGGCACTGGTGGTGACCGGAATCACCACCGCTGGATACTCACTACCCTGCGAGCGGTGGATCGTCACGGCATAGGCGTGGGCGAGTTCGTCGAGTTCGTCGAAGTCGTACGGAACCTCCTCGTCCTCGTCAGTGCGGACGGTCAGCCGCTGCTCGTCGGAGTCCAGGGCGGTGACCACGCCCACCGTGCCGTTGAAGACGCCGTTGAGGCCTTTTTCGTAGTTGTTGCGGATCTGAGTGACCTTGTCGCCGATGCGGAAGACCCGGCCGCCGAAGCGGCGCTCGGGCAGATCGGGGCGGGCGGGGGTGACGGCCTGCTGGAGCAGGCCGTTCAGGGCGCCCGCACCGGCCGGGCCGCGGTGCATCGGGGTGAGCACCTGGACGTCCCGGCGCGGGTCGAGGCCGAACTTCGCCGGGATCCGGCGGGCCACGACATCCACCGTCAGCCGGGCGGCCTCCTCGGCGTCGTCCTCGGCGAACAGGAAGAAATCCGTCATGCCGGTCGTCAGGGGCGGGACGCCGGAGTTGATGCGGTGGGCGTTGGTGACCACTCCGGACTGCTGGGCCTGCCGGAAGATCCGGGTCAGCCGGACGGCCGGCACCGTCCCTCCCGCCACCCGACCACCACCCCTGTCCGACACTCCCCCAGACTCCGCCCGGGGGGACCCCCCTCGCGCGGCCCCTCCCCCGTCGAGCAGATCGCGCAGCACCTCGCCCGCACCCACCGAAGGCAGCTGGTCGACATCCCCGACCAGCAGCAGATGGGCGCCCGGCGGCACCGCCTTGACCAGCTTGTTGGCGAGCAGCAGATCCAGCATCGAGGCCTCGTCGACGACCACCAGATCGGCGTCCAGCGGCCGCTCCGCGTCATAGGCGGCGTCCCCGCCCGGCTTGAGCTCCAGGAGGCGGTGGACCGTGGAGGCCTCCGCGCCGGTCAGCTCCGAGAGCCGTTTGGCCGCCCGGCCCGTGGGCGCCGCCAGCACCACCTTGGCCTTCTTGGCCCGGGCCAGCTCGACGACGGACCGGACGGTGAAGGACTTGCCGCAGCCGGGCCCGCCGGTGAGCACCGCGACCTTCTGCGTCAGCGCCAGCCGCACCGCCTGCTGCTGCTCGGGGGCCAGCTCGGCGCCCGTCCTGCGCGCCAGCCAGGCCAGCGCCTTGTCCCAGACGACGTCCCGGAACGCCGGCATCCGGTCCTCGTCCGTACGCAGCAGCCGGGTCAGCCGGCCGGCCAGGGAGATCTCGGCGCGGTGGAAGGGCACCAGGTAGACGGCGGTCACGGGCGGCGCACCGTCCGCGCCGCCCGGCACCTTCTCGCGCACCACGCCCTCCGGGTCCGCGGCCAGCTCGCTGAGACAGTCGATGACCAGGCCCGTGTCCACCTGGAGCAACTTCACGGCGTCGGCGATCAGTTGTTCCTCGGGGAGGAAGCAGTGGCCCTGGTCGGTGGACTGCGACAGCGCGTATTGCAGGCCCGCCTTGACCCGGTCCGGGCTGTCGTGCGGGATGCCCACGGACTGGGCGATGCGGTCGGCGGTCAGGAAGCCGATGCCCCAGACGTCGGCGGCCAGGCGGTAGGGCTCGTTGCGGACGACGGAGATGGAGGCGTCGCCGTACTTCTTGTAGATCCGCACGGCGATGGAGGTGGACACGCCGACGCCCTGGAGGAAGACCATGACCTCCTTGATGGCCTTCTGCTCCTCCCACGCCGCGCCGATCATCTTCGTCCGCTTGGGGCCCAGGCCGGGCACCTCCACCAGACGCCCGGGTTCGTTCTCGATGACCTCGAGGGTGTCCGTGCCGAAGTGCTCGACGATGCGGTCGGCGATGCGGGGTCCGATGCCCTTGATCAGGCCGGAGCCCAGATAGCGGCGGATGCCCTGGATCGTCGCGGGCAGGAGGGTGGTGTAGTTCTCGACGGTGAACTGCTTGCCGTACTGGGGGTGGGAGCCCCAGCGGCCCTCCATGCGCAGCGATTCGCCCGGCTGCGCCCCGAGCAGGGCGCCGACGACGGTCAGCAGATCGCCCGCGCCGCGCCCCGTGTCGACCCGCGCGACGGTATAGCCGCTCTCCTCATTGGCGTAGGTGATCCGCTCCAGGACCCCTTCCACCACGGCTGCGTTGACCATGGACCGACCGTACCGCCGGGGTCTGACACCGCGCCGGGAGGCGGGAGAACCTGCTTCCCCTCGACGGGAGAACCGGCTTCCCATCGAGGGGCCCGTCCGATGGTCGGGCCCCTCGATTCCCCCTCCGTGCCGGCCCCGGGTCCCCCCCGGGCCCCTCCCCTGTCGGGACCAGCGTCAGCTATGACCTTTGTGGACGGCCAACGGTTGCGCGCATCCGCTGAGTTATTTCTCCGGTACCCGCTGTGCGCTTTCCCCTCGTCATCCGACGCGTTTCCTGTCAGCCGACGCGCCTCTCGTCGTCCGACGCGTCTCTCGTCAGCCGACGCGCCTCTCGTCGTCCGACGCATCTCTCGTCAGCCTACGTGCGTCAGGAAGCGGTCCACGATCTCGGCCAGTACCTCCGTGCCGTCCCGCGCCCACAGTGCCGGGTTGAAGATCTCCACTTCGACCGGCCCCCGGTAGCCGGCCGCCTCGACCCGCTGCCTGAACCAGCGCAGATCCACCACGCCGTCGCCGAGCTGCCCGCGCCCCAGCAGGACGCCCGCGGGCAGGGGCGTGACCCAGTCGGCGAGCTGGAAGGCGGCGATCCGCGCACCGTTCTCCTTGCCGGTGCCGCCGGCGCGGCCGATCTGCGCGCCGACGGTGTCGTCCCACCACAGGTGGTAGGTGTCGACGATCACGCCCACCTGCCCGGCGGGGAACCGTTCGGCGAGGTCCAGCGCCTGGGCGAGCGTGGAGACCACACAGCGGTCCGCCGCGTACATGGGGTGCAGCGGTTCGACGGCCAGCCGGACGCCCCGTTCGGCGGCGTAGGGGCCCAACTCGCCCAGGGCGTCGGCGACCCGCTCCCGGGCGCCGGGCAGGTCCCGGCTGCCGGCCGGCAGTCCGCCGGAGACCAGGACCAGGGTGTCCGTCCCGAGGGCGGCGGCCTCGTCGACGGCCGCCCGGTTGTCGTCCAGGGCGGCGGCCCGCTCGCCCGGGTCCAGCGCGGTGAAGAACCCGCCCCGGCACAGGCTGGTGACCCGCAGCCCGGCGTCCCGTACGAGCCGGGCGGCCGCGGCCACCCCGTACTCCTGCACGGGGGCGCGCCACAGGCCCACGCCCCGTACGCCCGCCCGTGCGCAGCCGTCGGCGAGTTCGGGCAGCGACCACTGCCGGAGGGTCTGCTGGTTGAGGCTGAGTCGGTCGAGGAGGGAGGGGGTGCCGTCGCTCATGCGTCCTCCGCCCCGTATACCGCGAGCAGGGTGCGCATCCGGTGGGCGGCGAGCTCCGGGTCGGGGAACAGGCCGAGCCCGTCGGCGAGTTCGTGGGCGCGCCGCAGATGCGGCAGGGAGCGGGCCGACTGGAGACCGCCGACCATGGTGAAGTGCGACTGGTGGCCCGCCAGCCAGGCCAGCAGGACGATGCCTGTCTTGTAGTGGCGGGTGGGCGCCTGGAAGAGGTGCCGGGAGAGCGCGACGGTGGGGTCCAGGACGGCCCGGAAGCCCGCGGTGTCCCCGGCGTCCAGGAGGCGTACGGCTTCGGCGGCGGACGGGGCGAGCGGGTCGAAGATGCCCAGCAGGGCATCGCTGAAGCCGTGGTCGTCGCCGGCGATCAGCTCCGGGTAGTGGAAGTCGTCGCCGGTGTAGCAGCGCACCGTCCCGGGCAGCCGGCGGCGCAGCCGTACCTCCCGGCCGGCGTCCAGCAGGGAGACCTTGACGCCGTCCACCTTGGCGGGGTGGCCGGCGATGATCGCGAGGAGTGTCTCCGTGGCGGCGTCGGGGTCCGCGCTGCCCCAGTAGCCCGCCAGCGCCGGGTCGAACATCGGGCCGAGCCAGTGCAGGATCACCGGCCGTGCGGCCTGGCGCAGGAGGTGGCCGTAGAGCTCCTGGTAGTCCTCCGGTCCGGTGGCGGCCGCAGCCAGCCGGCGGGAGGCCATCAGTACCGGCCGGGCGCCGGCGTCCTCGACGAGCCCGAGCTGTTCCTCGTACGCGCCGCGGACGTCGGCCAGGGAAGCGCCGTGCGGCGGCAGTTGGTCGGTGCCGACGCCGCAGGCGAGCAGGCCACCGACCGCCCTGGCCTCGGCGGCGGAGCGCCGGATCAGCTCGGCGGCGGCGCCCCAGTCCAGGCCCGCACCGCGCTGTGCGGTGTCCATCGCCTCGGCCACGCCCAGGCCGTGCGACCACAGGTGGTGCCGGAAGGCGAGGGTGGCGTCCCAGTCGACGGCGGCCGGGCCGTCCGGGGTGGTGTCGGCGCGCGGATCGGCGACCACATGGGCGGCGGCGAGGACCGTACGGGAGCCCAGCGGGGGCCGCGCGGAAGCCGGCCGGGGCGCGGGGTGCGCCGCGGACGGGGCGGGGTCGGCGGGCGCGTTCACCGGCTCGGCTCCGGTACGTCCAGGCGGCGGCCCTCCGCCGAGGACCGCCGGGCCAGTTCGGCGAGCTGGACGCCGCGGGCGCCCGCCGCCAGGTCCCAGTGCCAGGGCTCGTCGCGGACGACATGCCGCAGGAACAGCTCCCACTGCGTCTTGAAGGCGTTGTCGAAGGTGTCGTTGTCGGGGACTTCCTGCCACTGCGCGCGGAACGGCTCGGCGGCCGGGAGGTCGGGGTTCCACACCGGCTTGGGGGTGTGGGCACGGTGCTGGACCCGGCAGTGGCGCAGCCCGGCGACGGCCGAGCCCTCGGTGCCGTCGACCTGGAACTCCACCAGCTCGTCGCGGTGCACCCGGACCGCCCAGGAGGAGTTGATCTGGGCGACGGTGCCACCGGGCAGCTCGAAGAGGGCGTATGCGGCGTCGTCGGCGGTGGCTTCGTAGGGGGTGCCCGACTCGTCCCAGCGGCGTGGGAGGTGCGTGGCCAGGTGCGCCTGGACGGTTCTGACCGGCCCGAACAGTTCGTGCAGGACGTACTCCCAGTGCGGGATCATGTCGGCCGCGATGCCGCCGCCGTCCTCGGCCCGGTAGTTCCAGGAGGGGCGCTGTGCCCGCTGCCAGTCGCCTTCGAAGACCCAGTAGCCGAACTCGCCCCGTACGGACAGGATGCGGCCGAAGAAGCCGCCCTCGACGAGGCGGCGGAGCTTGCGCAGGCCCGGCAGGAAGAGCTTGTCCTGGACGACGCCGTTCTTGACGCCCGCCTCCTGGGCCAGCCGGGCCAGTTCCAGCGCGCCCGCGAGGCTGCCGGCGGTGGGCTTTTCGACGTAGAGATGCTTTCCGGCAGCGATCGCCTTCTTCACGGCCTCCTCGCGGGCGGCGGTGATCTGCGCGTCGAAGTAGATGCCGATGGTGTCGTCGCCCAGTACGGCGTCGAGGTCGCAGCTCCAGTGCGCCAGGCCGTGCCGTTCGGCCAGTGCCCGCAGCTTGGGCGCGCTGCGGCCGACGAGCACGGGTTCGGGCCGGATCACCGTGCCGTCGGCCAGTTCGAGGCCGCCCTGATCCCGCAGGGCGAGGAGGGAGCGGACCAGGTGCTGGCGCTGCCCCATGCGCCCGGTCACGCCGTTCATCGCGATGCGTACGGTCGTGTGTGCCACGGCCCGTCCCCTCTCCGAGATGGGAGTCGCGCTCTTAGGTCAGGAACCTGTGAGCCGGACGGCCGGACGAAACCCGCGAGAAGGAGTTTTCCACCGATCCTGGCGGTGGCGGCCGGCCTCTGCTTATCCTTGACTCAGTCAAGGGTGAGGGGTCGACGATGCCAACCGGGACACCATCCGCCACGACGTCCGCGACGCCGTCCGGCGCGGCGTGCGACGCAGGACCCGACGCCGCGGCCGACGTCCGCGAGCTGCGCCGGTTCAACCGCTTCTATACGAACCTGATCGGTGCCCTCGACTACGGGCGCCATCTCTACACCCCGTTCACCCTCACCGAGGCCCGGGTGCTCTACGAGGTCGCCAACCATCCGCGGGTGGACGCCGCCGATCTGCGCGCCTCGCTGTCCCTGGACGCGGGCTATCTCAGCCGGCTGCTCGGCAGGTTCGAGGACCGCGAGCTGATCACCCGCGGCAAGTCCGAGCAGGACCCCCGGCGGCAGCGCATCACGCTGACCGAGGGCGGCAGGGAGGTGGCCGGCCTGCTGGAGGAGCGCTCCCAGGACGCCGCGGGGTCGCTGCTGGAGCGGCTGCCGGCGGCGGACCGGGCCCGTCTGGTGGACTCGATGCGGACCATCCGCGCGCTGCTCGGCAAGGGGGCGGAGCAGGGCGCCGAGGACCGTGCCCCCGAGGTCGCGCTGCGCACGTCCGGACCCGGGGACCTGGGTTGGATGGTGGAGCGCAACGCGGCGCTCTACGCCGCCGAGTACGGCTTCGATCTGAGCTATGAGGCGCTGGTGGCCCGGATCGTCGCGGAGTACGCCGAGCAGTTCGACCCGCGGTGGGACCGCACCTGGATAGCGCAGCTGGGCGGGGACCGGGTGGGCGCGGTGATGTGCGTACGGGACGGCAGGCCCGGGGTCGCCCGGCTGCGGCTGCTGCTCGTGGAGCCCGGCGCCCGCGGCCACGGGGTGGGCCGTCAACTCGTGGATTCCTGCGTGGAGTTCGCCCGGGGCGCCGGATACGACGAGATGGTGCTGTGGACCAATTCCGTCCTGGGCGCGGCCCGCGGCATCTACCAGCGGGCCGGGTTCGAGCTGGTCTCCGAGTCGGCGCACCACAGCTTCGGACAGGACCTGGTCGGCCAGGACTGGCGGCTGGCACTGTGAGGCCGTGGGTGACGGGGCGGGTGAGAGAAGCGATGAAGGCGGGCATGGCGGGAAGGACGGGAAGGACAGCGATGACGTAAGCGACACGAAGGAGCGCCGGCATGCCCCCCACGGACCGCGCGGACGGCAGGACCCCCGCGATGCGGTATGCGTTTTCGACCCTCGGTGTGCCCGGGATGCCGGTGCCCGAGGTGCTGCGGCTGGCCACCGAGACCGGGTATCAGGGGGTGGAGCTGCGGGCCCATCCGGAGGAACCGGTGCATCCGCTGATCGGGATGCGGGAACGCGCCGCGGTGCGGGGACAGTTCGCGGACGCCGGCGTGGAGATCCTGGCCGTGGCCGGATACGCCCGGGTGGCCGCCGCCCGGGACGCGGCGGACGAGGAGGCGCTGGCACATGAGCTGACGGAGCTGGTGTTCCTCGCCTCCGATCTGGGGGCCCCGTATGTCCGGGTCTTCCCCGGCGGCGAGGGCCGCCCGGCGGCCGAGGCGGACGCGGATGCCGCCCGCCGTCTCGCCGCGGTGGCGCCGCTGGCGGCCGAGCGGGGTGTCCAGGTCCTGCTGGAGACCCATGACTCGCACGGTACGGGCGCGGCCGCCGCCCGCGTTCTGGGCCTGGTGGGCCATCGCCGGATCGGTGCGCTCTGGGATGTGCTGCACAGCTGGCTCGGTGGCGAGGAGCCCGTCGACACCCATGCCGCGCTCGCACCGCACCTGGGCTATGTGCAGGTCAAGGACGTCGCCTCGGCCGAAGAGCGCACACCCCTCCCGCTCGGGGCCGGCGCCCTGCCGCTGGCGGCCGCCCTGGGCACCCTCGGCCGGGAGCCCGCGGGCGCCGAGGGCCCGGTGCCGGCTCCGGAGGGCACCTACGACCAGGGGTCGGGCGGCTGGCTCTGCTGGGAGTACGAGAAGCGCTGGTTCCCGGAGGCGGCCGACCTCCCCGGCCTCCTGGTCCCCGGCCGTGAGCACCTCCAGCGGCTCCTCGGCCGGTCCACCGCCGCCTCCTGACCGCGGGCCCCTCGGCCGGCCCCCCGCCCGACGCCCCATCACATATCCCCGCCCGCCCCGCAATACCTGAGCGCCACCACGGATCGAGTCATTGACCGACAATAGTTTTCCGGCTATCCGTGTCTCCTTGGAAGTTTCCTTCAATGAGCCGAGGAAGCCCTCCGGAAGGAGCGCACATGCACTCCAGACGTACCGTCCTGACCTCCGCGGCAGCGGCGGCCGCCGCCGCTGCCGCGGGCACGGGCGCCGCCCCCACGCACGCCACGGCGCCCGCCATCGGACCCCAGTCCTCCCCCGCCTCCACGCCCGCCCCCTCCGCCGCCACCCGGGCCCGGCTGCGCCGCCTCATCTCCCGTATGTCACCGGAGGAGAAGGCCGGCCAGCTCTTCGTCATGCGGGTCTACGGGCACTCCGCCACCGACCCCGACCCGGCCGACGCCGACGCCAACCGCAAGGAGATCGGCGTCGCCAACGCCGCCGAGCTGATCGCCAAGTACCACGTCGGCGGCATCATCTACTTCGGCTGGGCGCACAACACCCGTGATCCGCACCAGATCGCCGATCTCTCCAACGGCATCCAGAAGGCCGCGGCCGCCCAGCGCGTCCCCGTCCCGCTGCTGATCTCCACGGACCAGGAACACGGCATAGTGGCCCGGGTCGGCGCGCCCGCCACGCTCTTCCCCGGGGCGATGGCGCTCGGCGCGGGCGGCTCCCGTGACGATGCGCGCACGGCGGCCCAGATCGCCGGCGCGGAGCTGTACGCCATGGGCATCCGGCAGGACTACGCGCCGGACGCCGATGTCAATGTCAACCCCGCCAACCCGGTCATCGGCGTCCGTTCCTTCGGCGCGGACCCGCAGGCCGTGGCCCGTATGGTCGCCGCCGAGGTGAAGGGCTATCAGGGCGCCGGGATCGCCGCCTGCGCCAAGCACTTCCCCGGGCACGGCGACACCGACACCGACAGCCACATCGGGCTGCCGTACATCCACCACACCGCCGAGGAGTGGGAGCGGCTGGACGCGCCGCCCTTCAAGGCCGCGATCGCCGCCGGCATCGATTCGATCATGACGGCGCATATCGTCGTGCCCGCCTTCGACCCGAGCGAGGACCCGGCCACCCTCTCCCGTCCGATCCTCACCGGCATCCTGCGCGAACGCCTCGGCTACGACGGGGTGGTGGTGACGGACTCCCTCGGCATGGAGGGCGTACGGAAGAAGTACGGCGACGCGCGGGTGCCCGTACTCGCCCTCAAGGCCGGTGTCGACCAGCTGCTGAACCCTCCGGACCTCGCCGTCGCGCATGCCGCCGTCCTCAAGGCGGTCGCGGAGGGCGAGCTGAGCGAGCGGGACATCGATGCCAAGCTGATGCGCATCCTGCTGCTCAAGGAGCGGCGCGGACTGTTCAAGGACCCGTACACCACCCCTCGCGCGGTGGACCGGGTCGTCGGCACCCGCGGTCATCTCGCCACCGCGGACCGGATCGCGGACCGCACCACCACCCTGCTGCGCAACGACGCCGGGATCCTGCCGCTGTCCCGGCGACGGGAGCGCCGGGTGCTGGTGGCGGGCGTCGATGCGGCCGCGCCGTCCGGCACCGGCGGCCCGCCCACCACGGTCCTGGCGAAGGCCCTCACCGAGCTCGGCTTCACGGCCACCGCGCTCTCCACGGGCATGCTGCCGACCCAGCAGCAGATCGACGAGGCGGTGGCGGCGCTCGGCGAGCGGGACGCGGTGGTGGTGGCGACGTACAACGTGAGCGCGGACTCCCGCCAGCGGAAGCTGGTCGCCGCGCTGCTGGCCACGGGCAAGCCGGTGGTGCAGCTCGCGGTCCGCAACCCTTATGACATCGCCCAGTTGGACGGGGTCAGGGCGGCCCTGGCGAGCTACTCCTGGACGGATGTGGAGCTCCGGGCGGCGGCCCGGGTGATCGCCGGCCGACGGGACCCGGCCGGCAGACTGCCGGTCGCGATAATGCGCGCCGACGCCCCGGCGCAGCCGCTCTACCGGATCGGTCACGGTCTGACGTACTGAGTGCGGCGGACGGGTACGGCGCGCTCCCCGGTCCGGGGGAACGCGCCGCATCCGTCACTGGCTCAGGCCTCCGGGCCGCCGGCCCTGCGGGCTCACGGCGAGCGCGTCACGGCCTCACCGCTTCAACGGCGACCGCCTCACGCCTCACGCCTCACGGCCTCATGGCCTCATGGCCGCAGCATCGGCATCCGCCGGATCTCCTGCTTGTCCAGCTGCTTGTTGTGCGGCGCCAGCGGTGTGGCCTGGCCGTCCGGGGCGCGGACACCGGCCCAGTCGAGAAGCTCGGCGGTGGCCTTGGTGCGGTCGGCCTCCTTCAGCTTCGCGATGTTCGAGCCGTGGTTGCCGCCGGGCACGGTGAAGACATAGGAGTCCCGGGCGCCCTTGCCGACCTCGAAGTGCTCCGAACTCCACGGGTCGTACTGGCCGTTGACGAACATCATCCGGTCCGCGTGGTGACGCACCCAGTGATCGATGTCGGGCATCGCGCGCTTGTCGAAGCGCATCGGGATGTCCTTCGGCACGAACGAACGGGAGTTGTTGATCCCGGGGTACTTCAGCAGGCCGGCCAGCTGCGGGTAGCGGTACCCGGGCTCACCGAGCTGGGTGCCCGCCTGGTAGTAGTACGGCGTGTACGGCTCCATGCCCTGGTCGGTGTAGCTGTCGAAGCCGCCGACCGTGTCCATCCACTTCCACAGCTCGTCCGTGGAGACGGTCGGCTCGGGCACCTCGGCGCAGGCGGTCTCGGCCGGCTGGTACTGCCAGAAGCCGAACACCAGGTCCGTGACCATGACTTCATAGGCCCGGTCGGCGCTGCCGACGGTGTTGAAGGTCTGCTTCTCCTTGTCGGCCCAGGCCTGGAAACGGCCGACCATCTCCTTGCGGCGCACCAGGGCCTCGCGCTCGATGGCGGCGAGGTCCGTGCGGCACTGCGCGGTCCCGACGGTCTTGAAGAACCGGTCGTACGCCGAGTCCTCGTCGTTGCGTACGTCGTTGGGCGCGACATAGGCGACGGTGCCGTCCATGTCGTGCGGGAAGAAGCGGCGGTAGTACGTGGCCGTCATACCGCCCTTGCTGCCGCCCGTGTCGATCCAGTTCTGGCCGTAGATGCGGTGCAGCACCCGGAAGAGGCGGTGCTGGTCATTGGCGGCCTGCCGGATGTCCAGCTTCTTCCAGTCGGTGGGCGTGGGCCGCGACGGGGTGAAGTAGCGGTACTCCAGCGAGACCTGGTTGCCGTCAATGATCTTGGTGGGCTCACTGCGGGACGGCGTGGTGTTGACGTTGTAGCCGGAGGTGAAGAACACCGTCGGCCGGTCCACCGATTTGTGCAGCACGGTCAGCCGCTGCTGGAAGGTCCCCTTCGAGGGGTGCCGGTGGTCGATCGGCTGGGTGTAGTTCAGGACGAAGTAGCGGTAGCCGTCGACCGGCTTCTCTTCGATGAGGCTCATGCCCGGGATCGCCAGGATCCGGTCCTTGATGTCCTCGGTCGTCGGCTCGGCGGCGGTGGCCGCCCCTGCCGACGCGCTGCCGGCTCCCGCCGTGCCTATGAGCACCGCGAGCGACAGCAGCCATCTGGTGGCCTTGCGCATGCACCCTCCCCTTGGGATAGCAAAGGTCGGGCTGAACCTATCGGCGCGACGGGGGTGCCACCAGCCCCTGGCACCGTTCGGTGGATCAGCCGAACGGCGCCAGGGCCTGGATTCCGGCCCGCTGCCTCAGGCCACGAGCTCCTCCTCCTCGCCCGTGAAGGTGCGCCACAGCTCCGCGTAGCGGCCGTCGCGGGCCAGGAGTTGGTCATGGCTGCCGTCCTCGGCTATCCGGCCGCGGTCGAGCACCACCACGCGGTCCGCGCGGGCCGCGGTCGTCAGCCGGTGGGCGACGATCAGGATCGTGCGCGCACCGGGCCGCGACGAGGGGTCGTGGCCGGGCGACGGGTGGGAGGTGCGTGCGCCGGCACTCGACGAGGGGTGGTGGTCGGGCGACGGGACACGGCGCCCGACGAGGCGGTCGGTGGCCTGGTTGACGACCGCTTCGGTGGCCAGGTCCAGGGCGGCGGTGGCCTCGTCGAGCAGGAGCACGTCCGGGTCGACGAGTTCGGCGCGGGCCAGCGCCAGCAGCTGGCGCTGCCCGGCCGAGAGATTGCGGCCGCGCTCGGCGATCTCGTGGAGGTAGCCGCCGTCGAGAGTGGCGATCATCGCATGGGCCCCGACGGCCCGCGCGGCGGCTTCCACCTCGGCATCGGTGGCATCCGGGCGGCCGTAGGCGATGGCGTCACGGACCGTGCCGGCGAAGAGGTAGGACTCCTGGGGGACGACACCGAGGCGGCGGCGGTAGCCGGTCAGGTCCAGCTCGCGCAGGTCGGTGCCGTCGATACGGACGGCGCCCGCTGACGGGTCGTAGAACCGCGCGACCAGCTTGACCAGGGTGGACTTACCGGCGCCGGTCTCCCCGACGAAGGCCACGGTCTGGCCGGCCGGGATGGTCAGATCGACACCGGCCAGCGCCGGCTCGTCGCCCTCGCCGTAGTGGAAGTGCACCCCGTCGAAGGTGATGTCGCCCCGCAGCGCGGGCACCTCGCGGGGCCGCTCGGCGGCCGGGGTGGTGCTCGGCTCGCGCAGCAGCTCCTGGATCCGGCCGAGCGAGACGGACGCCTGCTGGTAGCCGTCGAAGACCTGGGAGAGCTGCTGGACGGGGGCGAAGAACAGGTCGATGTAGAGCAGGTAGGCGACCAGCGCACCGGCGGTGAGGGTGTGCGAGCCGACCCGTTCGGCACCGACGATCAGCACCAGGGCGGCCGCCACGGACGACAGCAGCTGGACGAACGGGAAGTAGACGGAGATCAGGAACTGGCCGCGCACCCGGGCCTTGCGGTAGGCGTCGCTGCGGGCGGCGAACCGCTCCGCGCCCCTCCCCTCGCGCCGGAACGCCTGGACGATCCGCAGCCCGGCCACGCTCTCCTGGAGGTCACCGTTGACGACGCTGATCCGCTCGCGGGCCAGCTCGTACGCCTTCACGCTCTGCTTGCGGAAGAAGTACGTGCCGATGATCAGCGGCGGGAGGGTGGCGAAGACGACCAGGGCCAGCTGGACGTCGATGGCCAGCAGCGCGACGAGTATGCCGAAGAAGGTCAGCATCGAGACCAGGGCGGTGACCAGGCCGGTCTGGAGGAACGTCGACAGCGCGTCCACGTCGGTGGTCATCCTGGTCATGATCTTGCCGGTCAGCTCGCGCTCGTAGTAGTCGAGGCCGAGGCGCTGGAGCTGCGCGAAGATCTTGAGCCGGAGGGAGTAGAGGACCCGCTCGCCGATGCGTCCGGTCATGCGGTAGCCGCCGATCTGCGCGGCCCACTGAGCCAGCACCACGAGCAGGGCGAGCCCGGCCGCCGTCCAGACTCCGGCCAGCACACCGAGCCGGACGCCCTCGTCGATGCCCTGCCGGATCAGGACCGGCAGCAGCAGCCCGGCCACCGCGTCCATGGCGACCAGCGCCAGCGCGAAGACCAGCGGCCCGCCGAAACCGTGCAGCAGCCGGCGCAGGCCGTAGGACCGCTCGGGGCGCACGGCCTGGTCCTCGTCGACGTCCGGGAGGTCCGTGGCGGGCGGCAGGGCGGCGACCTGGGCGAGCAGCTCGGGGGTGGCCGGCAGTCCGGCCATCGCGGCGCCGATACCGGGCCCGGCCGCGACGGCCGCACGGGCCGCCATCCCGGCTCCGCCCTCCTCGGCCTCCTGTTCGCGGCGGACCCACAGTTCGGGGGTGATGGTGCCGTCCGCCCCCGGCCGGCCTGCCGCCCCCTCGGCCTCGCCCGCCGCCCCGTCGGCGTCCGCCGCCGGCTCCCCGGCCGGCCGCCCGCCGCCCGCGAACTCGCTGTCGAAGGCCCCGGCCAGCTCGCCCGCCGGGTCCCGCTCGACGCCGCCCAGCTCCTCCGGGTCGGTCAGCAGCCTGCGGTAGAGCGGACAGCGCTCTTCGAGCTCCTCCTGGGTGCCGATGTCGACCAGCCGTCCGTCGTCGAGGACGGCGACCCGGTCGGCGAGCGCCAGGGTGGAGGCGCGGTGGGCGATGAGCAGGGTCGTCCGGCCCTCCGTGACTCCGCGCAGCGCCTCATGGATCTCGTGTTCCACCCGGGCGTCGACCGCCGAGGTCGCGTCGTCCAGGACCAGCAGCCGGGGGTCGGTGAGGATGGCGCGGGCCAGGGCGACGCGCTGCCGCTGGCCGCCGGACAGGGTCAGCCCCTGCTCGCCGACCTTGGTGTCGTAGCCGTCGGAGAGCTCGGATATGAAGCCGTCCGCCTGGGCGGCGCGGGCCGCGGCGCGCACCTGTTCGTCGGTGGCTCCGGGGTGCCCGTAGGCGATGTTGTCGCGTACGGAGTCGGAGAACAGGAAGCTGGTCTCGGGGACCAGGCCGATGGCGGCGCGCAGCGACGGGAGGGTCAGCTCGCGCACATCGTGGCCGCCGACCAGGACACGGCCGGCCGAGACGTCGTAGAAGCGGGGCAGCAGCAGCGAGACGGTGGATTTCCCGCTGCCGGACGTGCCGACCAGGGCGACCGTCTCACCGGCCTCGATGCGCAGCGAGAAGTCGTCGAGCACGGGACGGCCGCGGCGGACGGGGCGGCCGTCGTCCGGGGCGCCCTCCGCGGGCCCCTCGCCGTGGCCGTCGTGCGGCGGCGCGTAGCCGAAGGTCACCCGGTCGAAGACGACCGTGGCCGGAGCGTCGGCGGGCAGCTCATGGGCGTCCGGCCGCTCCTTGATCGACGGCTCGGTGTCGATCAGCTCGTAGACCCGCTCCACACCGGCCCGCGCCTGCTGGCCGACGGTCAGCATCGCGGCCAGCATCCGGACCGGGCCGACCAGTTGGGCGAGGTAGGTGGAGAAGGCGACGAAGGTGCCGAGGGTGACCTGTCCCTGTGCGGCCATCCAGCCGCCGAGGGCCAGCATCGCGACCTGGCCGAGCGCCGGTACGGCCTGCAGGGCGGGGGTGTAGCGGGCGTTGAGCCGGACCGTGCGCAGCCGTCCGGCGAACAGCCGGCGGCTGACCTCGCGCAGCTTGCCGGTCTCCTGCTCCTCCTGCCCGAAGCCCTTGACGACCCGTACGCCGGAGACCGCGCCGTCCACGACACCGGCCACGGCGGCGGCCTGCCCCTGGGCGTACCAGGTGGCGGGGAAGAGCCGGGCGCGGCTGCGCTGGGCGATGAACCACAGGGCGGGGGCGACGGCCAGCGCGACGACGGTGAGCAGCGGCGAGAGCACCGCCATCACGATCAGCGAGATCACGAACAGCAGGACGTTCCCGATCATCATCGGGAGCATGAACAGCAGGCCCTGGATCAGCTGGAGGTCGCTGGTGGCGCGGCCGACGACCTGGCCGGTGCTCAGCTCGTCCTGCCGCCGGCCGTCGAGCCGGGAGATGGCGCCGAACATCCGGGTCCGCAGATCGTGCTGCGCGTCCAGGGCGAGCCGGCCGCCGTAGAAGCGGCGGATGTAGGTGAGGACGTAGACCACGACCGCGGCGGCGACCAGCACGCCGGCCCAGGGGCCGAGGGGGCGCTCGTGCTGGACGATGACATCGTCGATGATCAGCTTCGGTACGAGCGGGACCAGGGCCAGCACGCCCATGCCGACCAGCGAGGAGCCGAGGGCGAGCAGCACGTCCTTCTTGTACTGCCAGCAGTCGCGGCTCAGCCGCCGCGCCCAGCCCACTCGTTCCGTATCCGTCCCCGCCACCCGGTGCCTCCCGCGCCTCGACACTTAACGCATGGCACCAACACCGCGGGGTGCGGATTTCATCCCGCTGTAACAATTCTCCGTGACGGCGGCCGCACCCGCACACGCAGACGGCCCCGCCCCGGGTGGTCCGGGGCGGGGCCGTCTCCGTGGGCGGCCGGCGGGCTACTTCGCGCGCTCCACCGTCAGCTCCGAGATCCCCGGGTGCGGCTCGGGCTTCCCGCCCGCCGCCGGGGCCGGGTCACCGTGCACCACGACCCGTACGTACCGGGCCGGGGTGCGGCCCGCGTATCCGGTCCCCGACCAGTGCTTCCCGTCCCGGGAGACCTGGACGTTGTAGGACTTTGGCCGGGTCGCGTTCCAGTGCGGGGTGATCTGCCCGACGCGGGTGGTCCGGCCGAGGTCGACGGTGAGGGTGCCGTTCGCGGAGTCGGGCACCCAGGCGGTGGTGCCGTTGCCGTCCACCGCCGCGGCCGCGTACAGACCGGGCTCCTCGGAGGTGGCCCAAGCGGACATGCACCGGGCCGCGTTCGAGGTCGCCGCCAGATCCGGGCGGCGGGTCTTCAGCACGGCCGGCACTCCCCGGCTGACGACCTTCTCGCCCTCCGGCGACTCGATCCGCATGGGCGCACCGGCGGTCAGCCGCACGGTGGTCTGGTGCGCGCCGATCGCGACGTCATAGGTCCGCCCCTGCCAGTGCAGACCGCGCAGGGTGACGCCCTCGGACAGCTGCGGCGGCAGCGTCGGGGCGAGGTCCACCCGGTCCTCGCGCAGCCGCAGCCCGGTCAGCCCGTGGGTGAAGGTCTGCAGGAAGCCGCCCTTGCCGGTGAGGAAGTCCTGTGCGGGCTTGCCCGCGTGCGGGTCCTCGGCGCCGGCCTTGTCGCCGCGCGCCTCGGAGAACTGGTCGAACGGTCCGCGGACGAACGGCTTGATGGACCGCATCAGATAGGTGTAGGTCGAGCAGCCGGCCTCGCCGATCCCGGCGGCGTCGATGGCGTGCACCGAGTCCGTCATGGCCGGGCCGTCCGGGTCGGTGTGCCCGGCGTAGAAGTCCAGCGTGCGGGCCGCCTTCGTCTGCGACATCGGCCATTCCAGCGGGTACATCAGCAGCACGGTATCGGCCTGCTTGATGGTCGTGCCCTTGTATCCGGCGTACTGCTGGAAGACCTTGTTCTTGCTGTCGTAGGGGATGCGCAGCTTGTCGGCGACGGTCTTCCAGGAGGCCGGTGCCTTCTCGCCGAGGATCGCGGCGACGCGGGTGGCGTGCCGCAGCGCGGTGGCGGCACCGGCGTTGGTGAACACCCCGTCGTTGACGCCGTTGCTGTACTCGTCAGGACCGGCGACGTTCTTGACGGAGTAGCTGCCGTCGGCGTTACGGGTGGCCCGGGAGGCCCAGAATTCGGCGATGCCCTTGAGGACCGGCCAGCCGCGGGACTTCAGCCAGGCGGTGTCCTTGGTGGCGAGGTAGTACTGCCAGGTGGCGAGGGAGATGTCGCCCATGAGGTGGTTCTGGGTCTTGCAGTGCGGCGGGTCCCAGCTGTGGCACTCGTTCCACAGATCGCCCTTGCTGCCGCTGGTCCAGGGGTAGAACAGCCCCTTGTAGCCCAGCTTCTCGGCGTTGGCGCGGGCCCCGGCCCGGGTCTTGTAGCGGTAGTCGACGATCGACTTGGCGAGCGCGGGGTGGCTTGCGAGCAGGCCCGGGTACATCCAGGTCTCGGCGTCCCAGAAGACCTCACCGGCGTAGTTGTCGCTGGTCAGGCCGGTGGGGCCGATGCTGTTGCCGCTGCCGGCGCGGGTGGAGGACAGCAGTCCGTACTGCGCCGAGCGCACCCAGGACTGGAGGTCGCGCCGCCCCTTCACCTCGATGTCGCTGCGCCACAGCCGCTGCCAGGCGGCGGTGTGCCGGGCGAAGAGGGCGTCCCACCCGCGTCCGGCGGCCCGGCGCGAGGCGGCGTCGGCGGCGACGCGCGGGGAGCGGGAGGTGAGCGCGGTGTCCACGCCGACGTACTTCGTCAGCTCGTACGAGCGGCCGCTGCGGACCGGGAAGGACACCCGCTGCCGGTTGCTCAGCTTGTCCTTCTGCGGCTCCCGCCGGGGCTGCTGCGCCTGGACGCCGGGGCCGGTGCGCAGGGTGGAGGCCACCGCGCCCTCGGTCTTCGTCCCGTCCGTGCGGAACCCGACGTCCATGGTGCGGCCGGTGCCCTTGCCGCCGGTGGCGGACGGCGTCATCCGGCGGGCGCCGCGGCCGTCGAGGCCGTCGGTGACCGTGGCGGCGCCGCTCCAGTGGGGCGTCATCCGCAGGCGTACGGCGCCGGTGTGGCCGTCGTTGCGGTCGGCGAGCACGTCGTAGACCAGGTCGGTGGCGCGGCCGTCGGCGGCCGTCCAGGTCAGCGAGGTACGGACGAATCCGCAGCGCAGGGAGAGCTGCTGGCGGTAGTGCGAGATCCGGCCGGGTGCGGTGGCGGAGGAGAAGGTGTCGGAGTGCGCGCCGCCGGTGGCGACATCGAGGGTGGTCCAGGTGGGGATGGCGGCGACGGCCTGCCGGCCCTTCACGTCCTTGGGTCCCTTGGCGTACAGGCCGGAGACGAAGGAGCCGTCGTATTCGGGCGTCTTCAGCGGCCAGCCGGTCTCGCCGCCGGGTGCGGCGTAACCGGAGCCGTTGGGCGGCACCCGCTGCCCGAGATAGCCGTTGCCGACGAAGGCGTGGTGGCTGTCCTTGGGGTCGATCTTGTGGGCGGTGGCGGTCCAGCCGTCGCGGTCGTCGCCCTTCAGGCAAGGACCCTGCGCGCTGCCGGCCCGTTCGGGTGCGGGCACCGGTGCGGACGCCGAGGCCGAGACGGGCGCGAGGACCGCGACCAGGGCCGTGGCGAGCAACGGGGCGACCAGCTTGCGGGAGCGGCGCGCCCCGGGCCCGGTCCGTTGCTCCGCGGGCTGCCGCGGGGGCGGGTCCACGGGGTGCTGTGCCGAATGTTCCATGGTTCTCCGTCGTCTGTGCGCGGCCCGTGCCGCACCCTCGCGACACGGGCATCACCTTGAACATCATCAGGCCCCCGCCTGCACGGCACCTTAGGACGATTCCCCCGTCCGGGTCACGGGTCGATCCGTACGAACTTGCCCGCAGGGCTCGCCACCCCACCCCGATTGGCCAAGAAGGCCCCGCATACGGCACACTTTTAGACTGACCAGTCAGATCAAAAGGGGAGGGGTGCCGGTGAACACCACCCGCCAGGGGGCGGCGGTCAACGCCAGGGGAATCGGAGTGGAGGGCCCACGGGGGTGGGCCTTCAGAGGCGTCGACATCGCCGCGGAACCGGGCGCTCTGATCGCGGTCCAGGGCCCGTCAGGCTCCGGCCGCACCTGTCTGCTGCTGGCCCTCACCGGCCGGATGCGGATCACCGAGGGCGAGGCGGAGGTCGCCGGATTCCCGCTGCCCAAGCGGATGGGCTCGGTGCGCGCCCGTACCGCCATCGCGCACGTACCGGGCGTCGCCGACCTCGAACCGGCCCTCACGGTCGGCGAACACCTCAGGGAACAGGCCCTGCTGGGCCACCGCTTCCAGGGCCTCGGCGCCTCGCTCCCCTGGGGCAAGCGGAACAAGGAGGCCACCCGGGCCCGGATCGACGCCGCCCTCGCGGCCGTCCGGCTCGACCCCGCCACCCTGCCCAAGGGGCTGCGGACGGCCGTACGCGACCTGGAGCGGATCGAGGCGCTGCGGCTCTCCGTCGCGCTCGGGGTCATGCACGGCCCCCAGCTGCTGGCCGTCGACGATGTGGACCTCAAGCTCTCCGAGGCCGAGCGCGACCAGGCCTGGCAGCTGCTGCGGGACCTCACGCGCGAGGGCACCACCGTCGTGGCGGCCGGCAGTGACGCACCGGCGGACGCGCTGACCGTCCGCACCCGGCAGACGGACACCGAAGCCGCCGCCCCCACCCCGCCCCAGGACGACACCACCGAGGAGGAGGCAGCGCATGCGTTCGCCGAGACTGGCCGCGCTTGAGCTCAAGCGTTTCGGCAGGGGAAAGCTTCCCCGCCTGGGCCTGGTCGCCCTGATGCTGATCCCGCTGCTCTACGGGGCCCTGTACCTGTGCTCCTTCTGGGACCCCTACAGCCGTCTGGACAAGATCCCGGTGGCTCTCGTCAACGAGGACCGGGGCGCCACTTCCGACGGCAAGAAGATCACCGCGGGCGACGACCTGTCCGAGAACCTCAAGGACAGCAAGAAGTTCCACTGGGAGGACGTCAGCTCCGCGGACGCCGCCAAGGGCCTCGAGGACGGCACGTACTACCTCTCGCTGACCGTCCCGAAGGACTTCAGCAAGCGGATCGTCTCCAGCTCCGGGGACACCCCGCAGACGGGCGCGCTCAAGGTCCGTACGAACGACGCCAACAACTACGTCGTCGGCTCGATCTCCAAGACGGTCTTCTCCGAGGTCCGGGCCAAGACCTCGGCCACCTCGGCGCGGGCCATGCTCGACAAGATCTTCATCTCGTTCTCCGATCTGCACGACAAGACCGCCGAGGCGGCGGACGGGGCCGGGAAGGTCGACCAGGGCGTCGGCTCGGCCGAGAAGGGCTCCGGTGACCTCGCGGACGGCCTCGGCAAGCTCAACGACGGTGCCGGCAAGGTCAGTCAGGGCGCCGGTGACCTGAGCAAGGGCGCCTCGACGGCCGTCGCCAAGGCCCATGAGCTCAGCCAGGGCGCGGGCCGGGTCGCCGACGGCACCCGGCAGCTCGCCGAGAAGGTCAACGGCCTGGCCAAGAAGGACCTGCCCTACCTGCGCGAACACGGCAAGGAGATCGGTGCCGGCGCGGCCTTCGTCGCGCACGCCACCGAAACCCTCGACGACATCCTCGACACCCTGCCGAGCGACTCCGCCAAGGCCGCCACCCAGGCCCGCAAGAACGCCGACAACGCCGCGGAGATCTACCAGGACCGCTGCGGCGCGCTGCTGGACACCGACCCCGACTGCACCAAGCTGAAGGCGCTCGCGGACGGCAGCAAGGTGGCCGCCGACGCGGCGGAGAAGGTCAACGACTCCGTCGCCGGGGCGGACTTCGGGCCGATCCGCAGCAAGCTGCACGAGGTGCACCAGGGCGCGGAGATGGTCGCCGAGCAGGCACCGGGCATCGGGAAGCGCGCGGACACCGCGATCCGCCAGATCAACGCGCTCAACGCCGGTGCCCAGAAGGTCTCCCAGGGCGCGGGGCTGTTCGCCGACGGCATCGGCACCCTCGCCGACGGCGCGGGCAAGGTCGCCGACGGCGCGGGCAAGGTCCACAACGGCGTCGGCGACGCCAAGGACGGCGCCGTCAAGCTCACCGGCGGTCTCTTCAAGCTCAAGGACGGCACCAACCAGCTGGCCGACGGCCTGCACGACGGCGTCGCCAAGATCCCCGACTACAACAAGAAGGACCGCGACGCCCGCACCGAGGTCATGGCCGACCCGGTCGAGCTGGCCGCCAAGTCGATGCACAAGGCGCCCAACTACGGCACCGGCCTGGCGCCGTACTTCATCCCGCTCTCCCTCTGGGTCGGCGCGATGGTCGCCTTCATGCTGCTCCAGCCGCTGGGCAAGCGCGCACTGGCCGCGGGCGCCCCGGGCTGGCGGATCGCCCTCGGCTCATGGCTGCCGGCCTACGCCATCGGCGTCGTGCAGGTGCTGGCGCTGATGGCCGTCCTCCACTGGGGCCTCGGCCTGGAGATGGCCCGCTCGGCGGGCACCGTCGGCTTCCTGCTGCTGGCCACGGCCTGCTTCACCGCCATCATCCAGCTGCTGGGCGCGTTCTTCGGACCGGCCGGCCGGGTGCTGACCCTGGTCGTCCTGATGCTCCAGCTGACCTCGGCGGGCGGCACCTACCCGGTGCAGACCAGCCCCGGGTTCTTCGCCGCCATCCACCCGTTCCTGCCGATGAGTTACGTGGTCGACGGCCTGCGCCGGCTGATCACCGGTGGTGACCTCGCCATCGTGCAGCAGGGCTGTGTGGTGCTCGCGGTCTTCACCGTCGGCGCGCTGGCCCTCACCGCCCTCGCGGCGCGCAGCCGGCAGGTCGTACGGATGAAGGATCTGCATCCGGAGCTCAGCCTGTGAGTGTCACCTCGGACCCCGTGGGCGGTGCCGTCGCCGGTACCGCCCACGGGGCCGCCCCCGTCACCCGGCGCGCCTCCACGCGCCGCCGGCTCTTCGACGCGGCCGTGACCCTCATCGCGGAACAGGGCTTCTCGGCCACCACCGTCGATGAGATCGCCGACCGCGCCGGTGTCGCCAAGGGCACCGTCTACTACAACTTCGCCAGCAAGAACGTCCTCTACGAGGAGCTGCTGCGGGACGGCATCGACCTGCTCGCCGACTCGCTGCGCCGGGCCGCCGACGCCACGGCGGCCCGCGGCGGCACCCGGATCGACGCCCTGGACGCCATGATCCGCGCGGGCCTGGACTTCATCGCCTGCTCCCCCGCCCTCATCCAGCTCTACGTCGCCGAACTGTGGCGCACCAACCGCACCTGGCGCGCCACCCTCACCTCCGTACGCGGCCGGGCCCAGGCCGTCGTCGAGTCCGTCCTGCAGGACGCCGTGCACACCGGCGAACTCTCCGACGAGCTCGACATCCCCCTCACCGCCTCCGCCCTCCTCGGCATGGTCCTGGTCGCCGCCCTGGACTGGCAGTCCTTCCAGCCGGACCGCTCGGTCGAAGAGGTGCACGCGGCGTTGTCGCGACTGGTGCAGGGGCGGGTCAGCGGAGGCGGGGCGTAGGTCTTCCCCGGCCGGTTTCTTCCGGCCGGTTTCCCCGGCCCTGCCTCACGTGGCCCGGATGCCGGGCCGGGACACCGTCAGGAATCCAGATGCGTGGGCGCGAACATCCGCAGATGCGCCGGGAGGACGACGACCGAAGGGCCGGGGGCCGCCAGCGCCGCCGCCAGGTCCGTACGCAGCTGCTCCGGGCTCGTCCGGAGCGCGGGGACGCCGAACGACTCGGCCAGGGCCACGAAGTCCGGCCGGGTGAGTTCGGTGGCGGTGGCCGCACCGAAGGCGTCGGTCATGTACTCGCGCAGGATGCCGTAGCCGCCGTCGTCCACGATGAGCCAGGTCACGGGCAGGTCGTACTGCCGGGCGGTGGCCAGCTCGGCGATCGAGTACATGGCGCCGCCGTCACCGGACACCGCCAGCACGGGCCGCGCCGGGTCGGCGACGGCCACGCCCAGCGCCGCCGGGAAGCCGTAACCCAGCCCGCCGGCGCCCTGCGCCGAGTGCAGCGCGTTGGTACGCCGCGGGTCGAAAGCGGACCAGGCCCAGTAGGCGAGGATCGTCATGTCCCAGCAGCTGACCGCGCCGTCGGGCAGCGCGTCCCGCACCGAGGCCAGGACCTGCTGCTCCAGGTCGAGGTGCTGCCCGGCGATCCGGTCACGGACGCGGGCCAGCAGATCGGCTACGGCGGCCTCGGGAGAGGGCGCATCGCCGGCCTCGGGCCCGGCCGCCCCGGCCTCCTTGGAGCCGGGCGCATCGTCGTCCCCGGAGGCTCCTGCCTCCCGGGCCTCCCGCTCCCCCACCTCCTTGACCAACGCGGCCAGCGCCGCCCGCGCATCCGCGTGGATGCCCAGCGCGGCATGGTTCGACTCCAGCTTGCCGAGGTCCGCCTCGATCTGTACGACGCGGCCGAGCGGCCGGAACGTGTGGTAGTTCGAGGAGAGTTCGCCCAGCCCCGAGCCGACGACCAGGAGAGTGTCCGCGTCCTCCAGGAAGGCCGTGGTGTAGCGGTCCTCCATCCAGGACTGCAGGGAGAGCGGGTGCTCCCACGGGAAGGCGCCCTTGCCGCCGAAGGTGGTGGCCACCGGTGCCCGCAGCTGCTCGGCCAGCGCCAGCAGCTCCGCCTCGGCCCCGGCCCGTACGACTCCGCCGCCGGCCAGGATCACCGGCCGACGGGCCCGGGTGAGTCGGTCCGCCGCCGCCGCGATCAGCTCGGGACGCGGCAGCAACTCCCGTGGCCTGGCGTCCAGTCCGGCCACCGGCGGCACGTCGGCCTCCGCCAGCAGCACATCCTGCGGGATCTCCAGCCACACCGGCCCGTGCGGGGTGCTCAGCGCCGACTCCCAGGCGGCGGCCACCGCCGAGGGGATCTGCGAGGCCGTACGCGCGGTGTGGACGGACTTGACCACGCCCCGGAACGAGGCGCTCTGGTCGGTGAGTTCATGGAGGTAGCCATGGCGCCCGCCGCCGATCCCGGCCAACGGCACCTGACTGCCGATGGCCAGTACGGCGGCGGAACCGGCCGCCGCCTCCTGGAGCGCGGCCAGCGTCATCAGCGCGCCGGGGCCGGTGGAGACCAGCAGCGGCGCGACCCCGTGCGTGGTCCTGGCGTACGCGTCCGCGGCGAAGCCCGCGTTGTTCTCCACCCGCAGCCCCACATAGCGGAGCGCGGAGCGGCGCAGCGCGTCGAACACCCCGAGCGCATGCTGCCCCGGCAGCCCGAAGACGGTGTCGGCGCCGAGTGCCGCCAGCGACTCGACGACCAGGTCACCGCCGTTGCGCCGGTGCTCCGTGGGCGTGGGGGTGGTGGTGCTCATGGATGCGTGCTGCCTTCCTTGCGGGGGACCTGCGGGTGCGGGCGTGCGGAGGGACGGGCGTGCGGAGGGGCCGGCGTGCGTCGGGGGGGAGGACCGGCGGGGGCGGGGAGGGCCAGCCGGGGGGGCTGACCCGGGGGGCTGGCCGCGAGCGGCTGCGGGTGCGGCCCCCGGGCCCCCGACGGGGTGTCCGGGAGCCCCTCGGGGCCGGGGTGTCCGGGTCAGGCCCGCCCGGTGACCGAGGAGGGGGCCAGTACCCGTGCCACCGCCACGGCCGTGTCCCCGGCCGCCTCCCCCTCCGGATCGTCGTCCGCGGCGCCGTCCGGCCGGCCGGCCAGCCGCGCCCGCCAGGCCGCCAGCACCTCCGGGTCCGTCGGCTCGGTGGCCAGGCTGACCGCCACATACGCGACGAGCGAGGCGATCAGCCCGTAGTAGATCGGCTCGTTGGCGAGGACGCCGAGCGAGACCATCAGGCCGACGACGGTCAGCCCGCCGACCGCGACCGAGGCGAGCGCACCCGCGGCGGTGCCGCGCTTCCACAGCAGCCCGCCGAGGATCGGCACCAGCAGGCCGCCGACGAGGACGTTGTAGGCGAGGGTGAGCGCCTCGACGACGTTGTTCAGCGCGATCGCGATGACGATGACGGCGAGGCCCATGAGGAGGATGAAGATGCGGTTGCCGCGCACCTCGTCGTGCTCCACGGCCACGTTCCCGGCCTGCTCCGTACCGGGCGCACCGCCGGCGTCGGCGGCATCTCCCGCGGACGGCCGGCGCCGCGCGGCGACGCTCTTCACCCGCGCCCAGATGTCGTTGTTGGCGACCGTGGCGCAGGCGATCAGCGCGCCCGAGGACGTGGACATCACCGCGGACAGCGCCGCCGCCAGCACCAGCCCGCGCACTCCCACCGGCAGCGCGTCCTTGACGATCGTGGCGAAGGCGTCGTCCGGGCTGCCCAGATGCGGGTAGAGCACCTTGGCCGCGGTGCCGATGACCGCACCGGCCAGCGCGTAGGCCAGACAGTACGTACCGGCCGCGGTGCCGCCGAGGCGCGCCACCTTGTCGCCGCGCGCGGTGAACACCCGCTGCCAGATGTCCTGCCCGATCAGCATGCCGAAGGAATAGATCAGTACGTAGGTGAAGACGGTCTGGCCGCCGATGCCGAGCGGTGCGAAGTAGTCGTCCGGCAGCTGGGCCTTCATCGCGGCGAAGCCGCCCGCCTTGATGACGGCGATGGGCAGCAGGAGCAGCAGCACACCGATCGTCTTGACGACGAACTGGACCATGTCGGTGAGGGTGATCGACCACATGCCGCCGAGCGTCGAGTACGCGACGACGATCGCCCCGCCGAGGATGATCGAGAGGGTGCGGTCCATGCCGAACAGCACATCGAAGATCGTCGCGTAGGCGATGGTCGAGGTCACCGCCAGCATCAGCGTGTACGCCCACATGACGACGCCGGAGATGATCCCGGCGGAGCCGCCGTAGCGCAGATCCAGCATCTCGGAGACCGTGTAGACCTTCAGCCGGGCGATCCGGGCCGAGAAGAAGACGCTCAGCGCGAGCAGCCCGAGGCCGATGGTGAAGACCATCCAGGCGCCGGACAGGCCGTACTGGTAGCCGAGGCCCACGCCGCCGATGGTGGAGGCGCCGCCCAGGACGATGGCCGCCATGGTTCCCGAATACATCACGGGGCCGAGGCGGCGGCCCGCGACCAGGAAGTCGCTCTTGGATTTGGCACGCCGCATCCCCCACCAGCCCATGGCGAGCATTCCGGCCAAATAGAGCACGATCACCGCATAGTCGACAGCCATGGGCCATCCCTTCCAACTGCGCCTGGGGAGAGGGGGAAGCGGGGGGTGGGGTGTGAGGGGGTGGCGTCGAGGCGGCGGGCGCTCGGCGAGCGGGGGTCCCGTCCGAGCGCCTCGCCTCGGGGGTTGACCCTAGGAGGCGCGAAGGCAACGCTGAAGTGTACGTTTCTTCCATTCACCACCCTCCGATGTGGATGGTCCGCACATGCCGCACCCCCTGCCTCCGCCGTCCACCCCGCCGGTGCCGCTCGCGGACCTCCTCGCCCGCACGGACCTGGGCCTGCGCCAGATCGCCGGCCCCCGCGAGGGTGTCGCGATCCACTGGGTGCACACCTCCGAGATGGCCGACCCGGTGCCCTACCTCCTGGGCGGCGAGATGCTGCTGACGGCGGGGGTGCATCTGGCGGAGGTGATGAGGCGGGCGGACGGGCCGGACACGGCGGGACCGCCGCCCGGCGCCCCCCGCACGGACATCGCCGCCGAGCGCGGCTCCCACCCCGGCCCCGGCTCCCACCCGGCCCTCGACGAGTACCTCGACGGCTATGCGGCCCGTACGGTCGCGGCCGGAGCCGCCGCCCTCGGCTTCGGGATCGCGCCCGTGCACGACACCGTCCCCCGCGCCCTGGTGGCGGCCTGCGACCGGCACGGCCTGCCGCTCGTCGAGGTCCCGGCGGGCACCCCGTTCACGGCAGTGGAGAGCGCCGTATGGCAGGCCGTGACGGAGGCCCGGCACCGTGAGCTGACCCGGCTCAGCGAGGCACAGCGCGCGCTGGCCGCGGCCGCCGCCCGCCCCGACCCGGCAGCCGCCGTACTGCACGCGCTGGCCCGCCATGTGCACGGCTGGACCGCGCTGCTCGCCCCGGACGGCGCGGCACACGGCTCCGCCGGTCCCCGTCCCGGCGCCTCCGTCCGGGCCGCGGCCGGCCGTCTCGCCCATGTCGTCGGCGCGGGCGGCCCGTCCTCGGCCACCGACAACCTCCCCGGCAGCTCACTGTCCGCCTACGCCGTGACGGGCCGCGCCCGCGGCAGCCGGGCGCTCGCCCTGGTGGTCGCCGCGGATCCGCACGACCCGCCCGCGCACGCCATCGCGGGCGTCGCCGCCGTACTCCTCTCGCTGATCACCGCCCCGGCCACCGACCACGGCGCGGCCGCCGCCGGCCACTCCGCGGCCCTGGTCCGGATGCTCCTCGGCGCCCGCCCGGCCGACGTCGCCCCGCTCCTCGGCCACCCCCTGTGGACCGTCGTCCACGCCGCACGCCGCCGTGACACCACGGAGTCGGCGGCCTCACTGGCCGCGGCTCTCGGCACCTCGCTCGTCGCCCCGGGCCCGGGAGCCGCGCCGGACCCGGGAGCCGCGCCGACCACGCCCCCCGGGCCCGAGACGCACCCCGGCGCCGGCCCCGAGGCGACGGCCGCCCCTGATGCCACCCCCGCCCTGCGTGCGCTGCTCCCCGCCGACCGTGAGATCACCGCGCAGCCGGGCTGGACGCTCGGCGTCAGCGAACCCACCCCGGTCGCGGAGCTGCCGACCGCCGACCGGCATGCCGCCTCCGCCCTGCGCCGTGCCCTGGCCGGCCGCGCCGCCCTGGTACGTCATCGCACCCCCAGCCCCCACAGCGTCACTTCCCTCGTCGCCCCCTCGGACGCCCGGCAGCACGCCCAGGCCCTGCTCGCCCCGCTGGCCGACTCCCCACCCCTCCTTTCCACCCTGCACAACTGGCTCTCTTTGCACGGCAGTTGGGACCGCACCGCAACCGCCCTCGGCGTCCACCGCAACACCGTCCGCCAGCGCATCACCCGTATCGCCGGCCTCCTCGACACCGATCTGGACGACCCCGACGTCCGCATGGAGCTGTGGTTCGCCCTCCGCTCGCTCGACCGCGGCGCCTCACCGGCCTGAACCGGACCGGGGCGGGGCTGCGGCGAAGCGGCGGCAGAGCTGCGGCGAAGCGGCGCGTGGCCCCGCGACCTCCGTCCGCCGCCGTCCGCCTCCGGACTCCCGGCCACCGCCGGCGCCACCCCGGCCGTCTCCGGGCACCCCCGGAAACGTCCGCCGCGAACCGCCCGGTGACAGCCTTGTGACAGTCAACTCCTTGAAGAAACCGGGTAGTACGCCTCTAAACTTTGTCGCACGTTGTGCCGTACGTGACGATCATCGGAACGGGGGACGCCGTGGCCGGAGAAGGACTGCAAGCAGACATTCCGTCGCTGAAGTCCGGCGGCAAGGACTTCACCAGCGTCGGACAGCGATACCAGTCCGCGGTGACGAAACTCAAGAACGCGCTGACCGGCCTGGAGGGCCAGGACACCCCGCCATGGGGCGATGACGAGATCGGCGAGAAGTTCGGCGTGGTCTACGAGGGCCTGCGTGACGGCATGTACGAATCGATGGGGCATCTGGCCGCCAAGCTCCAGGAGATCGGCGGCGCCCTGAACACCATGGCCGACAACCACCAGGCCGACGAGGACTTCAACGACTCCTTGATGAAGCAGCACATCGCCAACGCCGAGGCGGAGGGCCAGAAGATCGTCTCCCTCAAGTCGCCGCACACCTGAAGTACTTGAGACACCTGAGGTACTTGAGACCCCGAAACGCCTGAGTCACCGTCAACACGCCTCTGCCGCACAGGTCATCGTCGCTTCATTGCTTTACGGGGGATGGAAGCCATGTCGCTCATGCTGCCGGACTGGCTGGAGTGGGTCCTCGAAATGCTCGGCTACGACTGGCCGACGGGCGACGAGGACAAGATGAACGAGTCCGCCGACCGATGGCGGGAGTTCGCGAACGCCGTCGAGCAGTTGCAGTCCGAGGGCGTCTCGGCGGCCGGCAACGTGCTGTCGGCCAACTCCGGTGACAGCATCGACGGCTTCAGCCGGACCTGGGAGAAGTTCTCCGGCAACGGCTCCGGCTACCTCGACGATGCACGTACGGCCGCCGAGCTCATCGCCTTCGCGCTGAACGCCGGCTCCGGGGTCATCATCGGGATGAAAGTCGCGGTGATCGCCCAGTTGGCGATCCTTGCGGCAGAGATCATCGCAGCTCAGGCGGCCGCCCCCTTCACCCTCGGCCTGTCCGAAATCGGCGCCGCGGGCGCCACCCAGGCCACCCGTCTGATCGTGCGCCGCATCCTCAAGGAAGCGCGCGAGGCCTTGGTCGAGGCGATCGTCGAGACGGTCAAGGAGCCCGCCGTCTCCGCGCTGGAGGCCATGATCTCCGATGCCATCGCGCAGGGCATGAACATGAACTTCGGGGCCCAGCAGGGCTTCGACGTCGGCCGCAGCGCCAAGACCGGCGCGGACGCCGGCGCGGAGGCGCTCAAGAACTCCGGCCAGACCTTCGCCGAGTCCCTGCGCGACGGCGCGGGCGGCAGGGCCGGCCATCACGCGCGCGGCGGCCTGGAGTCCGCCGCCGGCCACGGTGGCGGCGAGGACAGCGGCGGAAGCAGCGACGGAGGCGGCTCGGAGAGCGCTTCCGGGAGCAGCACCAGCAGCGGGGGCGGCAGCGGGGGCGGCAGCACGGACGGCGGCGGCTCGGGCAGCGGGCCGGACTCCGGCGGCGATTCCACCAGCGGCTCCGGCAGCAGTAGCAATGGTGGTTCCGGCTCCGACAGCAGCAGTGGGTCCGGCTCCGGTGGGTCGAGCGGTGGCAGTGGGACGGGCGCAGGAAACGGTGCGGGCGGCGGCAGCGGCTCCGGCGGCACCTCCCACTCCCCCCGGCCGGGCGATTCCCCTACGGACACGGCAGGTGCCGGCGCGGATACCCACCCCGCCACCTCGTCGGACGGTTCGCCCTCCGGCCAGGACGGCGGCCGCAGCGCACCCCAGGCCCAGCCCCTGCCGCCGCCGGACCAGCGCTCCCCCTTCGACGCCGGCTACCAGGGCGGCAGCGACAGCCCATACGGCTCCTCCCCCACCCCCGACTCGGGCACCACTCCGGACCCCTCCCGCCCCTCCCCGGACGCGGTGAGCACCCAGCCCGCTCCGGACCACACCCCGGACTCGGCACGCCCGGACCACCCGGACCAGGTCAGCACCCAGCCCGCTCCGGACCACACCCCGGACTCGGCACGCCCGGACCACCCGGACCAGGTCAGCACCCAGCCCGCTCCGGACCACACCCCGGACTCGGCACGCCCCGGCCCGGACCCGGTCAGCACACAACCGACACCCGACCACACCCCGGACTCGGCACGCCCCCACCCCGACACCCTCAGCACCCAGCCGGCCCCCGGCCCGTCCCCACACCCCGACGCGGCCCCGACGCCCGACGCGGGCCCCGGGCCGAACCACCCCTCCCCCACCCCGGACCAGCCCTCTCCGGGGCCGTCCAACTCCCCCTCCCCGGACGCCCCGTCACACCCGGACGCGGGCCCGGCCCCGTCGCAGCAACCGACGGCCTCCCCCGACCCCGTCGCCGGCAACCCGCCCTCCCACGGCGGCACCTCCACCGACACCAACGGCAGCGGGGACGGCAACAACAACAGCAACAGCAACAACAACAACGGGGACAATGCCGGTAGCGGACGCGGCGCCACGCCGCATGTGAACGTGCCCTCCCAGGGCGCCCCGGCCCAGCACGCACCCTCCTCCGGCCCGCCCATCGGCCGGCGCGACCCGTCCCCCGGCGACCCCATGCCCACCGTGGACGACAACGACGACACCACGGTCAGGACCCAGTCCGCCGACACCATGGCCGCGCCCGCCCAGCGCACCGCGGACCCCGGCACCACCGCCGCCACCACACCCCAGCAGTCCCCGCAGCACACCCCGCAGGCCGCCGGCCCGATGATGGCGCCCCCCACCACCGTGCCCCAGCAGGGCGGCCCCGCGACCCCGAACTCCGCCCCGCCACGCGGCACCACCCCGTCCGGCGGGAACCCGCCCCCACCCTCCAACCGCCGCCCCGACGGCTCCCAGGTCATCCGGGACGTCACCCAGCAGCCCAGCCCCGAACGCCCCGCCTACAACCCCCGCCCCGACGGGCCGCGTCCGGACCGAGCACGCCCCCGCACCGACGACCCCCGCAACCCCGGGAACGGACACCCCGACCCCCGTCAGCAGCGCCCGGCCGACCCCCAACAGCACCAGCACCAGCCGCAACCGCAACCGCAGAACAACCGCCCGGACCCGCGCCAACAGCACCCCACAGGCGATAACCCGGCTCCCGGCTCCCCCTCCGACAACTCGCCTGCCCACAACCTCCCGCCCAACGACCGTCCCGAAAACGGCCGTCCCGACAACGCCCGTCCCGAGAACCTCGACCCGCAAAACGTCCGCCCCGACCAGCCGGCCGATCACGCACACCCCGCCCACCCCACAGCCCAGCCCAACCAGTCCAACCAGCCCGACCAGCGCCCCGACGACACGCCTCTCACACACGCCACCGACGACACACACGCCGCACACCCCACCGACGACACACACCCCACCGACGACGGTCCCGCAGACCCCGACCACCGCGACCCCGCCCCGGCCTCCGAGACCCGTAACCGCGAGCGCCCCGGCGGCCTCGACGGCCCCACCGACGAACACCAGCAGCACGTCGAAAACTCCATCCCCAGAGACGAGAACGGCCGGCCCCAACGCCACCCCGACCCCGACGACGGCAACTGGCTCAACTCCCTCAACGAGCCCGGCCCCGACGCCCCCGGCCGCAACAACAACTGCGTCGACGCCGCCCTCGCCGCCGCCGACACCTACTCCGGCAACCCCACCGCCGCCGCCCACCGCACCCCCGACACCCACCCCGACGGCACCCCCTCCGACCGCGGCGAGAACAACGGCCGCGACCGCATCGAAAACACCCTCGGCACCCGCTTCAACGACTACGGCAACGGCAAAGACGCCTTCCACCGCCTCGAAAACGACCTCCGCAACACCGGCCACGGCTCACAAGCCGTCATCGTCACCCAGGACCGCAACGGCCGCGCCCACGCCTGGAACGTCGTCAACCACCACGGCAAAATCACCTACCTCGACGCCCAGACCGGCCAACGCAGCAACACCCCCCTCCACGACGGCACCAACGGCGTCCACGCCATCCCCCTCGACCCCAACCGCCGCCCCCTCCCCACCAACCCCACCCACAACAACCAGGACACCGAGAGCGACCGCCGCCCCGCCGCCGAACCGGCAGGAGCCGGGGAGAAGCGCAAACACCCGGGCGAAGCCAGGGACATCGAACGCGACGATCAGCGGCATCCGGTGCACGGCGAGCGGCCCGGCACCCATCAGGACGGCCTGCCGCCGGACGACGCCCAGGACCGGCTGCGCGCGAACGAACGGACGCCGGTGCACCAGATCCAGCACGATGCCCTGGACCAGCAGATGCGGCAGTGGGCCAACGACGGGAGCCTCGCCCGCGTCTTGCAGATCGCGACCGGGCACGGCCCCGACCCGGACGGGCCGCGGCGGCTCAACTCCGATCAACTGGCCCACCATCTCCAGGGTTTCCACGACCTGAACCGCGGCGAACGGATGGCGGTGGTCGCCTCGCTCGGCCGGCTCAGCCACACCTTCCACAAGGAGTACGGAGTCCACTCGAACCCGGTGAGCGACGGTAAGGAATCGGTGGGCGCCAGTCTCCACCAGCGCAATGTCGACCGGAATCTCAGCGGACTGCTCAAGGGCGTGGATCCGCAGGGGCCCCATGCCACCTCGCACGGCCCGGACCTCACCGGACGCAATTTCGCGGTCATCGAAATCGAAGGGCCCAATGGGACCGAGTATGTCGTCGATTCCTCACACCCGAAGGAAGGCGATACGAAAAAGATGCACTCGGAGGAGAACCTGGGCAACTGGCTGAACGAAGCGAACAAGGTATCCGGCGACAAATACACGCTGTCCGCCCTGTATACGGAACGCGAGCCGTGCGGAAACAAAAAGGGCGCGCTGGGCAAGCACAACTGCTCGGACTACCTGATCAAGATGGCGAAGGAACAGGGGAAGGGGCACGATGTCCCGGTCTATTACAGTACGTCGTACCGGACTGACGCGGATGTCGTCCAGGAGCGGAGCAAAGCCCGCCAGGAACTGATGAAACAGGCCCGCGACGCCCTGGGAGTCAGGAAACTCCCCAGGGAAACGCTGAAGCAAATCGACGATGCGGTACACCGACGCGTCCCGGATTCACCGGCAATGGTGGCCCAGGAGCGCCAGTTCGAGGACCGAGTGGACCGGGTGCGGAATCTGTGGTCCACGATTGCCACCCAGGTGTAGGCTCGGCGCCGCTCGGAGGCCCCTGGCCGGACGAAGCCGAGGGCTCCGGGGAGGGCGTCAGCTCAGCGGATCGTCAGCTTCTGAAAGGACATGATGTCGAGCCCCAGCACCTCCTATGAGGACATCCGCGCCGACGATGCCGTCGAACGGATCCTCCGATGGTGGCGCGACGATCACCGCGAGCCGGTCACCGAACTCGTCGGGCCCCCGGAATCGGGCAGAACCCAGGTGCTGCGACGGGTGCATGATTCCCTGCCCGCGGGAATATGGGTGGATGCCACCGGGCTCACCGCCGAAGAAGTCCTGCAACGCGTACTGTCCGCGGCAGGAGTGGAATCCCCGCCGCACCGGCGCGCGGGCTGGCGCAGCGAACTGGGGAAAGCGGGCCTCGGCAATCGGCCGGTGTTCCTCGCCAATGCGCACCGCGCGGGCCGCACCCGCAGATCGGCCCAGCCGGACCGGGTGGTCCGCACCTTGGCGCTCGATCTCGCGGTGACGGCCGGCACCAAGGTCGTCGTGGAAGCCGATCCGCCGGCCGAAGAGCCCTGGCTGCTGAACCTGTTGGCACTGCGCCTGGTGTCCGACGGCCCGCCGGACCACCGGCCCGTACCCCGTGAGCTACAGGCCCTCGCCCTGGCCGAATTGCCCCGGGCCCCGGTGGCCGTGTGGCGTGAACTGGCGGACGTACTGGGTGCGCGGTTCCCGGACTCCGCTTCCGCGCTGGAATTCGCCCGGCGATTCCCGGAGTTGCTCACGGTCGACGGCGACGGGGAAGGGAGCGAGGGGGAATCGAGCAACGGGGAATGGGTCGCCTTCCGGGACGAACATTTCGCCCGTCGCATCCGCCGCGGCCTCGGCCCCGAGCAATTCCACGCGGCCGGGGACCGGTTGACGGACTGGCTGCCGGGCCACTTTGCGGGGCCGGTCGCGGAGTACGCCGCCCACGCCCTGCCCCTGCATGCGGTGCAGGCCGACCGGTTCGACGAGATGCAGCACAACGGCGAGCTGGTGGCGCACCTCGACCAGGTGGCGCTGCTCGACGCGGCGTGCTGCCACGCCCCGCGCTCCCTCGACCGGAACACCCCCGCGGGCGACGCGGCCAGTCTCTGGCTGAGCGGGGTCGACTCCCTGCCGCAAGGGACGTGGGCGTCCTGGCTGCATCTGATGAGCACTGTCCGGGGCGACACGGGATTCGCCGCCGGCATCGAGCGTTCCGGGGTGCCCCTCCCGTGGAAGGTCCGCTGGGCGAACTGGCGCCCGCCGGGCGGCTGGGACCTCTCGTACCTCCAGCCCGGTCCGCTGCTGGCCCTCTTCGATGCGACTGCCGAGGTGCCGGCCGTCGGTCGCCGCATCGTGGCCGGTCAGGGTGCCTGGGACCGGCGCGTACGGATCTGGGACGCGCAGACCGGTGAACAGCTCGGCGGCCCCTGGAGCGACGGCGTCCCGCAGCCGGGGCAGGCGGAACCGCTCTGGCCGCGGGACCACGACCCGCAGATCACCCAGCCGTGGGTGCAGCTGACGAACTACGGGGTCGAACCGGAGCTGCTGACCGAAACCCTGCGGCTGGACGGCCTGGTGGTGGTCGGCGGCCTGGGCGGCGTGTTCGCCGTCGAGCCCGCGTCCCCGGACCGTTTCGAAGGCCTGGGGGACCTCCACGGCGAGCCGTTCCTCGCGGAGTTCGGCCGGGTCGGCGGCGGAACGGACTGGGACGCCCCCGATCGCGCGGTCCTGGAGGAGCTGTTCGGGCCCGGCACCGTGCGGCGCCTGGCGGCCGAAGACCTGCCGGCGGGGCTGGCCGACGAAGAGGCCCGCGCGCTGCTGACCGGGACCGGACTGCCGGCGTTCCGTGGGGCGGAGATGCGCCTGACGGCCCTCGGTGACGAGCCGCTCGCCGAGCTGTCGGCGGACGACGTCTGGGAGTTCACCGAGGAGGAGGACGTTCCCGAGCCGGCCGGCCGAGGGGCGTATTACCGGCTGGGCGTCTGGGGCGGCGATCCGCTCGTCCTCGACGGCGAGGGCGGGGGCGTCTACGTCGTACCCGGCGAGGACGGCCACGGCTACGAACAGCCGCTGGTGGCCGGCAGCCTGCCCGCCTTCGTGGCGATGCTCCAGGGCTATCTGGTCGGGCGCTGTCTGCTCCCCATGGCCGCGAGCCTCGCCGAGCGCAAGCGCATCCGGGACCTCATCGAACTCGATCTGGCGGCAATCGACGAGGAGGGCGCGGAGTCCGCGGCCTGGACCGACGTGCTGTACGACGATGCCGGCTGACCCCGCATGGTGCCGCCGGCCCGCCACGGTGTCTCCGTGGCGGGCCGGCGGCATTGCCAGGTGCTGCGCTCAGCCGCGCGCGGCGGCGATCTGCCGCGACATGATCGTCGTCAGCTCGTACGCCGTGTGGGAGGCGGCGACCGAGGTCATCTCCGCGTGGTCGTAGGCGGGCGCCACCTCCACCAGGTCGGCCGAGACCAGGTTGCAGGAGGACAGGCCGCGCACGATCTCCAGGAGTTCGCGGGAGGTGAGGCCGCCGGCCTCGGGGGTGCCGGTGCCGGGGGCGTGGGCCGGGTCCAGGACGTCGATGTCGATGGAGATGTAGAGGGGGCGGTCGCCGATGCGCTGGCGGAGCTGGTCGGCGACCTCGTCGACACCGCGGCGCATGACGTCCGCCGAGGTGACGATGCCGAAGCCCATCTTCTCGTCCTCGTCGAGGTCCTTCTTGCCGTAGAGCGGCCCGCGGGTGCCGACGTGGGAGAGCGCGGAGGTGTCGAGGATGCCCTCCTCGACGGCGCGGCGGAACGGGGTTCCGTGGGTGTACTCGGCGCCGAAGTAGGTGTCCCAGGTGTCCAGGTGGGCGTCGAAGTGCAGCAGCGCGACCGGGCCGTGCTTCTTGGCGACCGAGCGGAGGAGGGGCAGGGCGATGGTGTGGTCGCCGCCGAGGGTCATCATGCGGGCGCCGGTGGCGAGCAGGTCGTCCGCCGCGGCCTCGACCGTCTCCACGGCCTCGTTGATGTTGAACGGGTTGGCGGCGATGTCACCGGCGTCGGCGACCTGCGCGAGCGCGAAGGGGGACGCGTCCTGGGCCGGGTTGTAGGGGCGCAGAAGGCGGGACGCCTCACGGATGGCGTTGCCACCGAAGCGGGCGCCGGGGCGGTAGGAGACACCGGTGTCGAAGGGGACACCGACGACGGCCACATCGGCCCGGCCGCCGACCTCGTCGAGACGGGGCAGTCGGGCGAAGGTCGCGGGCCCGGCGTAACGCGGGATACGGGAGGAGTCGACGGGGCCCACGGGCCCGTTGGATGCGCTGGCTGCGGTGGTCATGAGGGTGAGAGTAGGGAGGGCCGGGCGCGGGGCCCATGGACATTTTGCGGAGATGCGGCCGGCGGCGTTGGACATTTTGGCCAGCGTCCCCCGGGACGGGCGGTGCCCGGGGCCTTGCTCGGTGTCCGCACCCCGGTGCCGCCGCTCCGGCATCCGCACTCCGGTGTCCGGGCTGCGGAACTCCCCGGCCCCGGAACAGGCGTACGGGCACAATGGGCGCTATGCCGATAGCCTCTGCTGCCACCGCACCCTCGCGCGCCGAACTCGTCGATCATCTCGTCCGGACCCGGATCGCCGGTGACGTCGCCACCCCCCGCGAGAACAACCTCTCCCACTACCGCAGACTCGCCAACGGCGAGCGCCACTACTGGTTCGGCCTGGAGTTCGGCGACCGCTGGACGGACGAGCAGGATGTGCTGGCCGTGATGGCGGAGCGCTGCGGGGTGAACGACGATCCGCACCACCGGCAGGGGCAGGACACCATCGACCCCGAGCTGACGGTGGATGCGCTGGACCGGGCGGCCGCGGTGCTGCGCAAGGCGGCCGCCGACGGGCAGCGGGTGCTGTTCGCGACCGGCCACCCGGGCGGGCTGCTCGATGTGCACCGGGCGACGGCCGAGGCGCTGCGCGCCCGGGACTGCGAGATCATGGTCGTCCCGGACGGGCTCCGGGCGGACGACGGGATGGTCTTCCAGTTCGGTGAGGTGGCGATGCTGGAGCGCGGTGCGACGCTGTGGCACACCCACTCCCCCGAGCCGATGGCCGCGATCCTGGACGGGCTGGAGCGGGAAGGGCGGCCGCTGCCGGATCTGGTGATGGCCGACCACGGCTGGGCGGGCTGCGCCGGCCAGCGCGGTATCGACGCGGTGGGCTTCGCGGACTGCAACGACCCGGCCCTCTTCCTGGCCGAGGCCGAGGGCACCCTCCAGGTGACGATCCCCCTGGACGACCATGTCCTGAGCCCGCGCCACTACGACCCGCTGACCGCCTATCTGCTGGACGCCGCCGGCCTGCGCTGAGCCGGCCCGCTCCGCCGGCGCCCGGCCCCGCTCTCGTGGGCCTGCGGCGCCTGGCACGGCAGGGCCACCGCCTGGCACGGCAGGGCCACGGAGACCACAGGACGCCGGGCCTCCCAGTCCTCCTAGGCCTCCTGGCCCCGCGGTACCCGGATGACGCCCTCCTGGATCACCGAGGCCGCCAGCTGTCCGTCGGCCGTGAAGATCCGGCCCTTGCCCAGTCCCCGGCCGCCCTGGGCGGTGGGTGACTCCTGGTCGTAGAGCAGCCATTCGTCGGCGCGCAGCGGCCGGTGGAACCACATCGCGTGGTCCAGGCTGGCGCCGACCACATCGCCGACCGCCCAGCCGCCCCGGCCGTGCGCGAGCAGGATCGAGTCCAGCAGCGTCATGTCGGAGACGTAGGTGACCAGGCAGATGTCCAGCAGCGGGCGGGGGATCTCGCCGTCGTCGTCGAGCTTGCCCTGGGTGCGGAACCAGACCTGGGACCGGGGGTCGCGTACCTCACCGACGGTGCCGAACGGCGGCGCGTCCACGTACCGCAGATCGATCGCGGCCCGGGACTCCAGCAGCCGCTCGGCAACGCCCGGGTCGACGAACCGGTCGGCGTAGCGCGGCAGCATCTCCGCGGCGGTGGGCAGCTCCAGCGGGTCCGGCGCCGGCGGCATCGGCTCCTGGTGCTCCAGCCCGTCCTCGGTCACCTGGAAGGAGGCCGAGAGGTGGAAGATCGGCTGGCCGTGCTGGACGGCGACGACCCGGCGGGTGGTGAAGGACCGGCCGTCGCGGATGCGGTCGACGGTGTAGACGATGGGTGCGCCGGGGTCCCCGGGGCGCAGGAAGTAGGCGTGCAGGGAGTGCGGGGGACGGTCGGCGGGGACCGTCCGCCCGGCCGCGACGAGGGCCTGGGCGGCGACCTGGCCGCCGAAGACCCGGGGCACGACCGAGGGACGGCTCTGGCCGCGGAAGATGTCCTGCTCGATCCGCTCCAGGGCGAGCAGACCGAGCAGGGACTCCAGTGCGTCGTTCACGTGCGTGCGGCCCTTACGGCCTAGAGGCCCATGGACTTGGCGATGATCGACTTCATGACCTCGCTGGTGCCGCCGTAGATGCGGTTGACGCGGTTGTCGGCGTAGAGGCGGGCGATCGGGTACTCGTTCATGTAGCCGTAACCGCCGTGCAGCTGGAGGCACTTGTCGATGACGCGGTGGGCGACCTCGGTGCAGAAGAGCTTGGCGCTCGCGGCCTCGGCCGGGGACAGCTCGCCCGCGTCGAGGGCCTCCAGGGTGCGGTCGGCGACGGCCTGCGCGGCGTCCACCTCGGCCTGGCAGGCGGCCAGCTCGAACTTGGTGTTCTGGAAGGAGGCGACGGTCTTGCCGAAGATCGTGCGCTCCTGCACGTACTCCTTGGCGAACCGGACGGCCGCCGCGGCCTGCGCGTACGCGCCGAAGGCGATGCCCCAGCGCTCCGAGGCGAGGTTCAGGCCCAGGTAGGAGAAGCCCTTGTTCTCCTCGCCGAGCAGGTCCTCGACCGGCACCTTCACGTCGACGAACGCCAGCTCGGCGGTGTCGGAGACCTTCAGGCCGAGCTTGTCCAGCTTGCGGCCGACGGAGTAGCCCGCGGACGTGGTGTCGACGGCGAACAGGGAGATACCGAAGCGGCGGTCGTCCTCCTTCGGCGCGGCGGTACGGGCGCAGACGATCACGCGGTCGGCGTGCACGCCGCCGGTGATGAAGGTCTTGGCGCCGTTGAGCACGTAGTGCGTGCCGTCGTCGGAGAGCTTCGCGGTGGTCTTCATGCCCGCGAGGTCGGAGCCGGTGCCCGGCTCGGTCATCGCGAGGGCCCACATCTCCTCGCCGGAGACGAACTTCGGCAGGAAGCGCTTCTTCTGCTCGTCGGTGGCGAGCATCTTGATGTAGGGCAGACCGAGCAGGACGTGCACGCCGGAGCCGCCGAAGGAGACGCCCGCGCGCGAGGTCTCCTCGTACATCACGGCCTCGAACTTGTACGAGTCTATGCCCGCGCCGCCGTACTCCTCGTCGACACGGATGCCGAAGACGCCCAGCTCGGCGAGCTTGTAGTAGAAGTCGCGCGGGGTCTGGCCGGCCGCGAACCACTCGTCGTACACCGGTACGACCTCGGCCTCGATGAAGGCGCGCAGGGTCTCCCGGAACGCCTCGTGATCCTCGTTGAACACCGTACGGCGCATGCCATGGCCTCCTTAGACCGCCGCGTCTGGCTAAGCGCTTGCTCAGCTTCTCTCCGAAGCGAAAGCTACCCGCCAGTCACTAAAGCTGTCCAGAGGCGGACGAGACCCGGTGGGCGACGCCACACCCCCGCCCCGTACGCGCTACGCCCCCGGCACCCCCGCGGCGATCGACTCCCCCGCCACCGGTTCCCCGGCCTGCGACTCCCCGGCCGCCGCGCCGAACGCGCCCAGCGCCAGCCGGTGCAGCAGTTCCGCCATCTCCGTACGGCCCGGGAGGGCGCCCGGACGGCCGAGGTGCGGGGTGGAGTTGAGCAGGCCGAACACGGCGTGCACCGCGGCGCGGGCCTGGGACTCGGAGGGGACCGGGTGGACCCGCCGGACGACCTCCACCCACAGCTCCACGTACTGCCGCTGGAGCTGGCGGACCCGCTTGCGGTCGGTCTCCCGCAGCCGGTCCAGCTCGCGGTCGTGCAGGGTGATCAGCGGCCGGTCGTCCAGCGCGAAGTCGATGTGGCCGTCGATCAGCGCATGCAGCACCGCCTCGGGACTCCCCCCGCCCTCCGCCACCCGCATCCGGCCGCCCGCCAGCAGCCGCTCGCTGATGCCGACCAGCAGCTCGGCGAGCATCGCGTCCTTGCCGGCGAAGTGCCGGTAGAGGCCGGGACCGGAGATGCCCACGGCCGCCCCTATCTCATCCACTCCGACGCCGTGGAAGCCGCGCTCCGCGAAGAGCCGGGCCGCCTCCTTGAGGATCTGCTCGCGGCGGCTGGTCGGGGCGGAGGCCTGCGCATTACTCATGCCGTCGATTGTAGACAGCCGGGTTAGTGCTCGTTAACCTGAAGGCAATGAGGTTAACGCCCATTAACCCGGATGGCCCGGCAGCCGCGGACCGCGGCTCCGGGAGCGCTGACCGAGCAAGGGGGCTCGTACTGATGGAGCAGGCACCGGTGCTGGGGAGTACCGCCGATCCGGCGTCCGACTCCTGGCGGACCAACGAGGCCGCGCACCGCGAGCTGGCCGCGGAGCTGCGCGAGAGGCTCGCGACGGCCCGGCTGGGCGGCGGCGAGAAGGCCAGGGCGCGGCACACCGCGCGCGGCAAGCTACTGCCCCGCGACCGCGTGGACGCCCTGCTGGACCCCGGTTCGCCGTTCCTGGAGCTGGCGCCGCTGGCCGCGGAGGGGATGTACGGCGGGGCCGCACCGGCCGCCGGCGTGATCGCCGGCATCGGCCGGGTCTCCGGCCGCGAGACGGTGATCGTCGCCAATGACGCCACGGTCAAGGGCGGCACCTACTACCCGATGACGGTCAAGAAGCATCTGCGGGCGCAGGAGATCGCCCTGGAGAACCGTCTCCCCTGTCTCTACCTCGTGGACTCCGGCGGCGCCTTCCTGCCGATGCAGGACGAGGTCTTCCCCGACCGCGAGCACTTCGGACGGATCTTCTACAACCAGGCGCGGATGTCCGGCGCCGGTATCCCGCAGATCGCCGCCGTCCTCGGCTCGTGCACGGCGGGCGGCGCCTACGTCCCCGCGATGAGCGACGAGGCCGTGATCGTCCGCAACCAGGGCACGATCTTCCTGGGCGGCCCGCCGCTGGTGAAGGCCGCCACCGGCGAGGTGGTCACCGCCGAGGAGCTGGGCGGCGGCGAGGTGCACGCCAAGACCTCCGGGGTCACCGACCATCTCGCCGAGGACGACGCCCATGCGCTGCGCCTGGTGCGCAGCATCGTCGGCACCCTCGGCGAACGCGAACCGCTCCCGTGGACCGTGCGGCCCGTCGAGGAGCCCAAGGCCGATCCGGCCGGTCTGTACGGGGCGGTGCCCGCGGACTCCCGTACGCCCTATGACGTCCGGGAGGTGATCGCCCGGCTCGTGGACGGCTCGCGCTTCGCGGAGTTCAAGGCGGAGTACGGCACGACGCTGGTCACCGGCTTCGCCCATCTCCACGGCCACCCGGTCGGCATCGTCGCCAACAACGGCATCCTGTTCTCCGAATCCGCCCAGAAGGGCGCCCACTTCATCGAGCTGTGCGACCAGCGCGGCATCCCGCTGCTGTTCCTGCAGAACATCTCCGGCTTCATGGTCGGCCGCTCGTACGAAGCCGGCGGTATCGCCAAGCACGGCGCGAAGATGGTGACGGCGGTGGCCTGCACCCGCGTGCCCAAGCTGACGGTCGTCATCGGCGGCTCCTACGGCGCGGGCAACTACTCCATGTGCGGCCGGGCCTACTCCCCCCGCTTTCTGTGGATGTGGCCGAACGCCAAGATCTCGGTGATGGGCGGCGAGCAGGCCGCCTCCGTCCTCGCCACCGTCAAGCGCGACCAGTTGGAGGCGCACGGCGAGGAGTGGAGCGCCGAGGACGAGGCCGCCTTCAAGGCACCGGTCCGCGAGCAGTACGAGACCCAGGGCAACGCCTATTACGCGACCGCGCGGCTGTGGGACGACGGGGTCATCGACCCGCTGGAGACCCGGCAGGTGCTGGGGCTGGCGCTGACCGCCTGCGCCAACGCGCCACTGCCCCAGAAGGACAGCACAGCGCCCGGCTACGGCGTCTTCCGGATGTGAGAGGGATGTCCCCAGCAATGGCCACCAATTTCGACACCGTGCTCATCGCCAACCGCGGCGAGATCGCGGTCCGTGTCATCCGTACGCTGCGCGCCCTCGGCATCCGCTCGGTCGCCGTCTTCAGCGACGCGGACGCCGACGCCCGGCACGTGAGGGAGGCCGACACCGCCGTACGGATCGGTCCGGCCCCGGCCGCCGAGAGCTATCTGTCCGTGGAACGGCTGCTGGACGCGGCCGCCCGGACCGGCGCCCAGGCAGTCCATCCGGGCTACGGCTTCCTCGCCGAGAACGCCGCCTTCGCCCGCGCCTGCGCGGACGCCGGGCTGGTCTTCATCGGCCCGTCCGCCGAGGCCATCGAGCTGATGGGCGACAAGATCCGGGCCAAGGAGACGGTGCGCGAGGCCGGCGTCCCGGTCGTCCCCGGCTCCTCGGGCAGCGGGCTGGACGACGGCCAACTGGCCGCCGCGGCCCGGGAGATCGGCATGCCGGTGCTGCTCAAGCCGTCCGCGGGCGGCGGCGGCAAGGGTATGCGGCTGGTCCGCGACGAGGCGCTGCTGGCCGACGAGATCGCCGCCGCCCGCCGCGAGGCCCGCTCCTCCTTCGGCGACGACACCCTGCTCGTCGAGCGCTGGATCGACCGGCCCCGGCACATCGAGATCCAGGTCCTGGCCGACGGCCACGGCAACGTCATCCACCTCGGCGAGCGCGAGTGCTCCCTCCAGCGCCGCCACCAGAAGGTCATCGAGGAGGCCCCCTCGGTCCTGCTGGACGAGGCGACCCGCGCCGCGATGGGCGAGGCGGCCGTGCAGGCGGCCCGTTCCTGCGGCTACCGCGGCGCCGGCACCGTCGAGTTCATCGTCCCGGGCAAGGACCCCGCCTCGTACTTCTTCATGGAGATGAACACCCGCCTCCAGGTCGAGCACCCGGTCACCGAGCTCATCACCGGTCTCGACCTGGTGGAGTGGCAGCTGCGGGTCGCGGCCGGCGAGCATCTCCCCTTCGCCCAGGAGGACATCACCCTCACCGGGCACGCCATCGAGGCGCGGATCTGCGCCGAGGACCCGGCCCGCGACTTCCTGCCGACCGGCGGCACGGTGCTCGCGCTCCACGAGGTGCAGGGCGACGGGCTGCGCACGGACTCCGGTCTGTCCCAGGGCGTGGAGGTCGGCAGCCGCTACGACCCGATGCTCTCCAAGGTCATCGCCCACGGCCCCGACCGGGCGAGCGCGCTGCGCCGGCTGCGGGCCGCGCTGGCGGAGACGGTCACCCTCGGGGTGACCACCAACGCCGGTTTCCTGCGGCGGCTGCTGGCCCACCCGGACGTGGTCTCCGGCGAGCTGGACACCGGCCTGGTGGAGCGCGAGGCGGCCGGTCTGGTCGACGGCGGGGTGCCGGACGAGGTGTACGCGGCGGCCGCCGCGGTACGCCAGGACGCCCTGGAACCGGCGGTGGCCGAGGACGGCTGGCGCGACCCGTTCGCCGCGCCGAACGGCTTCCGCCTCGGCGGCGAGCCCTCGCCCGTCCGCCACTGGCTGCGCGTCCCCGGCCACGACCCGGTCGCCCACGACGTACGGCCGGGTGCACAAACGGCCGGGCAGGTCGCAGCGGACCGCGTACGGGTCACCGTCGACGGGGTGCTGCACACCTTCCGCCACAGCGGCGACTGGCTCGGCCGGGACGGCGACTCCTGGCAGGTGACCACGTACGACCCGGTCGCGGCGGCGCTGCGCGGAGCCGCCGGAGCACATGGCGCGGACACCCTGGCCGCCCCGATGCCGGGGACCGTCACCGTCGTCAAGGTGGCCGTCGGCGACGAGGTGGCCGCCGGCCAGGGCCTGCTGGTGGTCGAGGCGATGAAGATGGAACACGTCATCTCCGCGCCGCACGCCGGGACCGTCACCGAACTGGACGTCACCGCAGGCACCACCGTCGCCATGGACCAGATCCTGGCCGTCATCGCCCCCCACGAGACCCCCGAAGAGGCCGCCGCGTCCGCGACGGCACCCGCGGACGAGCAGGGGAGCGCCTCATGACCGCAGCCGGACTGCCGATGGAGGTCACCGCGGAGGGGCTGCCCACCCGCGTACGGATCCATGAGGTCGGCGCGCGCGACGGGCTGCAGAACGAGCAGACCGTCGTGCCCACGGAGATCAAGGCCGAGTTCATCCGCCGGCTCGTCGACGCGGGCCTGCCGACCGTCGAGGCCACCAGCTTCGTCCACCCCAAGTGGGTGCCCCAACTCGCCGACGCGGAGCAGCTGTTCCCGCAGCTGGACGGCATCGACCCGCACCGGCTGCCCGTGCTGGTGCCCAACGAACGCGGTCTGGACCGTGCGCTCGCCCTGGGCGCCCGCCGGGTCGCGGTGTTCGGCAGCGCCACCGAGTCCTTCGCCAAGGCCAACCTCAACCGCACGGTCGACGAGGCGCTGGCGATGTTCGCGCCGGTCGTCGCGCGGGCCAAGGACGCCAAGGTGCAGGTCCGCGGCTATCTCTCGATGTGCTTCGGCGACCCCTGGGAGGGCCCGGTGCCCGTCGCGCAGACCGTCCGGGTCTGCCGGGCGCTGCTCGACCTGGGCTGCGACGAGCTGAGCCTGGGCGACACCATCGGCGTGGCCACCCCCGGCCACGTACAGACCCTGCTGGCCTCCCTCAACGAGGCCGGCATCCCCACCTCCCGTATCGGCGTGCACTTCCACGACACCTACGGGCAGGCCCTTGCCAACACCTTCGCCGCGCTTCAGCACGGCGTCACCACCATCGACGCCTCGGCGGGCGGCCTCGGCGGCTGCCCGTATGCCAAGAGCGCCACCGGCAACCTCGCCACCGAAGACCTCGTGTGGATGCTGCACGGCCTCGGCATCGAGACCGGGGTCGATCTGGACCGGCTGACCGCCACCAGCGTGTGGATGGCCGAGGTCCTGGGCCGGCCGAGCCCCTCGCGTACCCTCCGTGCCCTCTCCCACCAGGAGTGACCCTCATGTCCCTTGACCACCGTCTGCCCGCCGAGCTGGAAGAACTCCGGCGTACGGTCGAGGCGTTCGCGCACGACGTCGTCGCCCCGAAGATCGGCGAGTACTACGAGCAGCATGCGTTCCCGTACGAGATCGTGCAGGAGATGGGCCGGATGGGCCTGTTCGGCCTGCCGTTCCCCGAAGAGTACGGCGGGATGGGCGGCGACTACCTCGCCCTCGGCATCGCCCTGGAGGAGCTGGCCCGGGTCGACTCCTCGGTGGCCATCACCCTGGAGGCCGGCGTCTCCCTGGGCGCCATGCCGGTCTACCACTTCGGCACGGAGGAGCAGAAGCGCGCGTGGCTGCCCAAGCTGTGCAGCGGTGAGATGCTCGGCGCCTTCGGCCTCACCGAACCGGACGGCGGCTCGGACGCCGGCGCGACGCGGACGACTGCCGTACGGGACGGCGACGACTGGGTGATCAACGGCAGCAAGTGCTTCATCACCAACTCCGGTACGGACATCACCGGTCTGGTCACGGTCACCGCCGTCACCGGCCGCAAAGACGACGGCTCCCCGCTGATCTCCTCGGTCATCGTGCCGTCCGGCACCCCCGGCTTCACGGTCGGCGCCCCGTACTCCAAGGTCGGCTGGAGCGCCTCGGACACCCGCGAGCTGTCGTTCGCAGACGTCCGGGTCCCGGCCGCCAACCTGCTGGGCGAGGAGGGCCGCGGCTACGCCCAGTTCCTGCGCATCCTCGACGAGGGCCGGATCGCCATCGCCGCGCTGGCCACCGGCCTGGCGCAGGGCTGTGTGGACGAGTCGGTGCGCTACGCCAAGGAACGGCGGGCCTTCGGCCGCGCGATCGGCAGCAACCAGGCCATCCAGTTCAAGCTCGCCGACATGGAGATGCGCGCGCACACCTCCCGGCTGGCCTGGCGCGACGCCGCGTCCCGGCTGGTGCACGGCGAGCCCTTCAAGAAGGAGGCCGCCCTCGCCAAGCTCTACTCCTCCGAGATCGCGGTGGACAACGCCCGCGAGGCCACCCAGATCCACGGCGGGTACGGCTTCATGAACGAGTACCCGGTCGCCCGGATGTGGCGGGACGCCAAGATCCTGGAGATCGGCGAGGGCACCAGCGAGGTCCAGCGGATGCTGATCGCCCGGGAGCTGGGGGTCTAGGAAGGTAACCGGCCGGGCGGCCGCAGCCGCCCGGCCGGATCGCTCACTTCGCCGGCCAGGGCACTTCCGGCGAGCGGTAGTAGTTGATGCCCAGCGCGTCCCACCGCGGCCCCTGGGCCGCCAGCCGCACCTTGTAGTCGTCCCAGTCGTGCGTGGACGCCGGGGACCAGCCCAGCTCCGCGATGCCCGGCAGCCGCGGGAAGGCCATGTACTCGATGTGCGCGGAGGTGGAGAGGGTCTCCGACCACAGGGGCGCCTCGACGCCGAGCACGGAGCCCGCGGGCGCACCGTCGAGGTAACTGCCCGGGTCCCAGTCGTAGGACCGCTCGACGCCGACATAGCCGGCCCAGGACAGGCCCAGCGGCGTGTTCTTGTCGTACTTCATGTCGAGGTAGGCGCGGTCGGCGGGCGAGAGGACCAGCCGGGTGCCGTTCCTGGCGGCGTCGACGACCTGGTTGCGCTCCGCCGTGCCGGTCTTGTCGTAGCCCCAGTACTGCGCGACGGCGCCCTTCGCCGGGTGCGCCCCGGTCAGCTGGTGCCAGCCGATCACGCTCTTGCCGTACTTGGCGACCAAGGGCTGCACCTTGTCCATGAAGGTCACGTAGTCCTCATGGCTGGTGGAGTGCGCCTCGTCACCGCCGATGTGCAGCGCGCGGCCCGGCGTCAGGGCCGCCAGCTCGCGCAGGACGTCGTCCACGAACTCGTACGTCTCCTTCTTGGGGACGCACAGCGAGCTGAAGCCGACCTGGGTGCCGGTGTAGAGCGGCGGTGCCTGGCCGTTGCAGTTGAGCGGGGCGTAGGAGGCCAGTGCGGCGTTGGTGTGGCCCGGCATGTCGATCTCGGGGACGACGGTCAGATAGCGGGCGGCGGCATAGCGGATGATCTCGCGGTAGTCGTCCTGGGTGTAGTAGCCGCCGGGCCCGCCGCCGACCTGGGTGGAGCCGCCGTAGGTCGCCAGCCGCGGCCAGGACTTGAGGGCGATCCGCCAGCCCTGGTCGTCGGAGAGGTGCAGATGCAGCTTGTTGATCTTGTACATGGCGAGCTGGTCGATGTACCGCTTGACCTGCGCGACGGTGAAGAAGTGCCGGGAGACGTCGAGCATCGCGCCGCGGTAGGCGTAGCGCGGGGAGTCGGCGATGGTGCCCCCGGCGATCCGCCACCGCCCGGAACGGTCGCGCTGCCGCTCCGCGTCGGGGGGCAGCAGCTGGCGCAGGGTCTGGACGCCGTGGAAGAGGCCGGCCGGGCGGGCGGCGCTGATCGTGACCGCGCGGCCGCCGGAGGTCAGCCGGTAGCCCTCGGCGCCCAGGCCCTTGGTACCGCTGCCGCCGAGCCGGAGGACGATGCCGTCCCGGCCGTCCTTGGTGGTCACCGGAAGGCCGTAGCCGGTGGTCGGCCGCAGCAGGCCCGCCAGATACCCGGCGATCTTCTTGGCCTCGCCGGAGCCGCCCGGCACACGGATCCGGGTGCCCTCGCCGAGGGTGTACGCCTCCCCGCCGCCGCGTACGGAAGCGGGCGCGGGGATCACCTGGTCCAGTGGGGTGGCGGCCGCGGCGGCGGCGCCGGGCCCGCCCATGGGCGGTACGGCGGCGGTCCCCAGCCCCGCCGCCGCGGCCAGCAGCAGCGAGAACAGCAGTCTGCGTCGTCTCATCGACGGTCCCTTTCGGCGAACCTCGTGCATGACGTCGTGCATGGCATGGAGCGACCGAACGGTGACCATGCGTACCGTGAGCCTGGATTCCGGTCAAGGTTTAGACCACTTTCCGGCCGCCAAATCGGGTACGTGCCCGATACCGGGCAGATTTCTTGCGTAACTTCGCGCCGCCCCGCAATATCGACTGGTGCTCGAACGCCGTAACCGCAGCGCTGAGGCGCCGCACGAAGACCTGGTGGACCACCTGGTGCGCAGCACACCGCTTCAGCGCGGTGAGGCCGCCCGGGTGGTGCTCGATGTGCTGGCGTACTTCGACGAGACGACAGAGGAATTCGTCCGCCGCCGCCATCGGGAGCTGCAGTCCCACGGACTGCGCAACGAGGAGATCTTCGAACGGATCCGCCACGAGATGCCGCACCGCGCCGTGGCCCCGCCCGATCTCTCGGCCCGCCAGCTGCGCCGCCTCGTCTACGGCTGACGGCCACGCCCGGGGCGCCGGGCGGCACGAACCATTGCCACAACGTTTTCTCGGAGGGTCACTGTATGTGCGGGATCGTCGGCTATATCGGCAAACGTGATGTTGCTCCGCTGCTCCTGGAGGGCCTCCAGCGCCTGGAGTACCGCGGCTACGACTCGGCGGGCATCGCCATCCACGCCAAGGGCACCGGCAAGGCCGCAGGCGGCCTGAAGACGGCCAAGGCCAAGGGCCGGGTCCGTGAGCTGGAGTCGCGGGTGCCGAAGCGCTTCGCGGGCACCACGGGCATCGCGCACACCCGCTGGGCCACCCACGGCGCGCCCACCGACGAGAACGCCCACCCGCACCTCGACACCGAGGGCAAGGTCGCGGTCGTCCACAACGGCATCATCGACAACGCCTCCGACCTGCGCGCCCGGCTGACCGCCGAGGGCATCACCTTCGCCTCCGAGACCGACACCGAGGTCCTGGCCCACCTGATCGGCCGTTCCACGGCCGAGAAGCTGGAGGAGCGGGTCCGCGAGGCACTGCGGCACATCGAGGGCACCTACGGCATCGCCGTGCTGCACGCCGACTTCCCCGACCGGATCGTCGTCGCCCGCAACGGCTCCCCGGTCGTGCTCGGCATCGGCGAGCACGAGATGTTCGTCTCCTCGGACGTCGCCGCCCTGGTCTCGCACACCCGCCAGGTCGTCACCCTCGACGACGGCGAGATGGCCACCCTCAAGGCCGACGACTACCGCACGTACACCACCGAGGGCTCGCGGACCACGTCCGCTCCGGAGACCGTCGAGTACGCGGCCGAGTCGTACGACCTGGGCGGCCACGACACCTACATGCACAAGGAGATCTCCGAGCAGGCCGACGCGGTGGACCGCGCGCTGCGCGGGCGGATCGACGACCGCTTCTCCACCGTGCACCTCGGCGGTCTGAACCTCGACGCCCGCGAGGCGCGCGGGGTCCGCCGGGTGAAGATCCTGGGCTGCGGCACCTCGTACCACGCGGGCCAGATCGGCGCGCAGATGATCGAGGAGCTGGCCCGTATCCCCTCGGACGCCGAGCCGGCCTCCGAGTTCCGCTACCGCAACCCGGTCGTGGACCCCGACACGCTCTACGTGGCGGTCTCCCAGTCCGGCGAGACCTACGACGTGCTGGCGGCCGTCCAGGAGCTCAAGCGCAAGGGCGCCCGGGTGCTGGGCCTGGTGAACGTGGTCGGCTCGGCGATCGCCCGGGAGACCGACGGCGGCATCTACGTGCACGCGGGCCCCGAGGTCTGCGTGGTCTCCACCAAGTGCTTCACCAACATGGTGGTCTCCTTCGCGCTGCTCGCCCTGCACCTCGGCCGGATCCGTGACCTGTCCGTCGCGGACGGCAAGCGGATCATCGAGGGCCTGCGCAAGCTGCCCGCCCAGATCGACGAGATCCTCGAAACCGAGGCGGACATCAAGAAGATGGCCGAGCTGTACGCGGACGCCAAGTCGATGATGTTCATCGGCCGGGTGCGCGGCTACCCCGTGGCGCGCGAGGCCTCCCTGAAGCTCAAGGAGGTCTCCTACATCCACGCCGAGGCCTACCCGGCCTCGGAGCTCAAGCACGGCCCGCTGGCCCTCATCGAGCCCGCCATGCCGACCGTCGCGATCGTCCCCGACGACGACCTGCTGGAGAAGAACCGCGCCGCGCTGGAGGAGATCAAGGCCCGCAGCGGCCGCATCCTGGCCGTCGCGCACCAGGAGCAGGAGAAGGCCGACCACACCATCGTCGTCCCGAAGAACGAGCCCGAGCTGGACCCGATCCTCATGGGCATCCCGCTGCAACTGCTCGCCTACCACACGGCGTTGGCCCTCGGCCGGGACATCGACAAGCCCCGCAACCTCGCCAAGTCCGTGACGGTGGAGTAGAACCCGTGGGCCGCGGTGGGATGGCCGCCCTGGGGCACGCGTCGGGCCCCAGGATCACGGCAAGGCAATCCACCCACCGCAGCGACACTTGAGCAACCCCCATGGGCGCCCAGCCACCTCCGCGAGAGCGGCGGCGGTTCAGCCGCAAAAGCAGGCAAGCGGCTCCGCGCGCGTGCCACCATACGCGCGCGGAGCCGCCGCCTCCCTTGGCCGGCGTCGCCCATACGCCGGCAGGATGCCGCCTCCCCGGGAGCCGTCATCTCCCGGCCGGCGGCACGAAGTTGTCGTGCGCGCGTCCGCCGGGCCCGTGACGCGGCGCGCCCACGTGACCGTTTTCTACCCCTCGCCGGCGCACAATTCACCTGCGCGGGCCGGGAGAAATGCGGCTGCGCGCAATCCCCATGACGCCCCCTCAACTGTGCGCATGCCGCGAAGAACCGATCGTGCACGAGGCGCGAAGGGGCCGCGCGGCGAGGGGAGTTGGGCTGCGCCGAGAAGGCGTCAGGGAATCACGATCACCGGGCGCTGCGCCCGGCGGGCCAGCCGGCCGGCCACCGAACCGAAGATCCGGCCGACGATGCCGTGCGTGGAGCCGACCACGATCGCGTCGGCCTCGTACTCCCGGCCGACCTCCTCCAGCTCATGGCAGATGTCGCCGCCGCGCTCGACGAGGATCCAGGAGACCTCGCTGAGGTGGTCGGCGCAGGCCAGCTCCAGGCCGAGCACTTCGGTGCGGTGATCCGGTACGTCCACGAAGACCGGGGGCTCACAGCCCGCCCAGACGGTCGTCGGCAGCCGGTTGGCCACATGGACGATGATCAAACCGGAGCCGAGGCGCCGGGCCATACCGATTGCATACGCCAACGCTCGCTCGCTCGACATGGAGCCGTCGAAGCCGACCACGACGCCGTGCCGGAAGGCGGGGTCGCAGGAGTGGCGCGTCTTTTCCGCCGCTTCGAGGTCCGCCATCGGATCGGCGACCTGCTTGCGGTCCGCGGGTTCGGGGATTTCGTGACCGGCCATTGGTGTCTCGGCGAGGACGTCCTCTTGCGGAGGGGCGAACGGGGAACGGCGATTGACTTGATCCGGCAGTTGACTGAGCTGGCTCGCTCGAGGTGCGAGCGCCATAGTTCAAAGAGGAACGATAAGACCGGGAATCATCTTCCCAACCTGATACCCCAAGAGTACGGCGCCAGACCCCCGCTGCCCAGAGCTCACCACGGACGCGGGGCGCCCGTGCGAGGTGGGGTGGGGCCTCGAACGTTCCCCGGAGCATGCCGGAGCGTGGCGCGGATGGCAATGCCCCGGCCTGCCCCCGTACGTACCCCTCGCGGTGACCCATGATCGCCGACGGCGTTGTAGTAGCAGCCAGTCCGAGGGGAGTGCACGGTGCCGTTGCCGTCCGACAGATCACCCGACCCAGTGAGCGATGTCATGCGCTGGGGCGCCTTCAGCTGCGCCCTGGTGCCCTTCGTACTGATCATCAGCGGCGCCTCCTGGGCCGGCGCGGCGGGCACCGCAGCCGGTCTGGCCGCGGTGACCTGCGCCTGCCGCGCCCTGCTGCGGCAATCCGAACGGACCGCCGCGCGGATCCGCGTACGCGAGACCGGAAGGCACCGGGACAGAAGGGATTATTTGGGGTCAGCGGCGCACGGGGGCGGTCGGCACTCCGAAGGGCGTACGCCGGTCGATTGAGGCGCTTGCAAGTCTGCGCGCGACCGTTTTCAGCCAACTTCCGGCCGAGGTCCACACCTTGTCCCCAGCCCCCCTCAACCCTGGTGTGAGCTGGGAGGAAAGGACCGCTGGGCATGGTTGTGCCCTACTGCGAACGGGCAGAGCCGAGACGCGTACTTCCCATGTAGGCCCGACGAGTGGAACGCTTCGTGATCGAATGCTTCGCGCCAAGTTGCCATATCGACATACCAGCGGGTGGTGAACTTGGCACTCCATCCTCACGGAACACAGTAGATTCGATCTTGGTAGTAACGGCGGGGGAACTGTGCAGGACCGAGAGGGCGAGACGACCGAGGGGGGCTTAAGTGCCATGAGCCAGGACTCCGCTGCCGTACCAGATGCCGCACGCAAGCTCGCCGCCCGACGACGCCGCGAAATAGTCGCGGTGCTCCTCTTCAGCGGCGGCCCCATTTTCGAGAGCTCCATTCCGCTCTCGGTCTTCGGCATCGACCGCCAAGACGCAGGCGTTCCGCGGTACCGGCTACTTGTGTGCGCGGGCGAAGATGCGCCTTTGCGCACGACCGGGGGGCTCGAACTATCCGCCCCCTACGGGCTGGAGGCGATCTCCCGTGCCGGGACGGTCGTCGTACCGGCCTGGCGTTCCATCACGCAGGCCCCGCCGCCCGCGGCGCTCGATGCGCTGCGCCGCGCGCATGAAGAAGGGGCCAGAATCGTCGGGTTGTGCACGGGGGCGTTCGTCCTCGCCGCGGCCGGACTGCTCGACGGCCGCCCGGCCACGACCCATTGGATGTACGCACCGACGCTCGCCAAGCGTTACCCGTCCGTCCATGTGGACCCCCGCGAGCTCTTCGTCGACGACGGCGATGTGCTCACGTCCGCGGGAACGGCCGCCGGCATCGACCTGTGTCTGCACATCGTGCGCACCGACCACGGCGCGGACGCCGCGAACGCGCTGGCCCGCCGGCTCGTCGTGCCGCCCCGCCGCACCGCGTCCGACATGGGGAACCAGCGCTACCTCGACAGGTCATTACCTGAAGAGATCGGCGCCGACCCGCTGGCCGAGGTCGTCGCCTGGGCGCTGGAGCACCTCCACGAGCAGTTCGATGTGGAGACCCTGGCCGCGCGCGCGTACATGAGCCGCCGCACCTTCGACCGGCGCTTCCGGTCCCTTACGGGGAGCGCTCCGTTGCAGTGGCTGATCACCCAGCGGGTGCTGCAGGCCCAGCGGCTGCTGGAGACCTCCGACTATTCGGTGGACGAGGTCGCGGGACGCTGCGGGTTCCGCTCGCCGGTCGCCCTGCGCGGCCACTTCCGCAGGCAGCTGGGCGCCTCGCCCGCGGCCTACCGGGCGGCCTACCGCGCCCGCCGGCCGCAGAACGGGTCGCCCGACCCCGCGCTCAGACCGGAGCGGGCCGAGCGTGCCGAGCGGCCGGAGCGCGAGCGGGCGGCCCTGGGGGCGGGTGCGGAGCGGTTCTCCGCCGCCGCGCTGGCCGGCCACGGCCTGGCCTCCGCCGAAACGGGCGAAGCGGGCAAACCGCAGTCGGATGTCTACGCCTCCCGGCTGCCGGAGACCGCGGTGGGGAGGGGAGCCGCCCGCCCCGTGCTGCCCGGACAGCGCGAGCGCCCCGTAGGGTGAGATGTATGAACGATCGCATGGTGTGGATCGACTGCGAGATGACCGGACTCTCGCTGGCGAATGACGCGCTCATCGAGGTGGCCGCACTGGTCACCGACTCGGAGCTGAATGTGCTGGGCGACGGGGTGGATGTGGTGATCCGCCCCCCGGCCGAGGCACTCGGCACCATGCCGGAAGTGGTGCGCCAGATGCACACCGCCTCCGGACTGCTGGAGGAGCTGGACGGCGGGACGACGCTGGAGGCGGCCGAGGCGCAGGTGCTTGCGTACATCAAGCAGCATGTGCCGGAGCCGCGGAAGGCGCCGCTGTGCGGCAATTCCGTCGGCACCGACCGTGGCTTCCTGCTGCGCGACATGCCGACGCTGGAGGAGTATCTCCACTACCGGATCGTCGATGTCTCGTCCGTGAAGGAACTGGCCCGGCGCTGGTACCCGCGGGCCTACTTCAACAGTCCGGACAAGAACGGCAATCACCGGGCGCTGGCGGACATCCGCGAATCCATCGCGGAACTGCGCTACTACCGCGAGGCCGTCTTCGTGCCGCAGCCCGGCCCCGACTCGGACACCGCGAAGGCCATCGCCGCCAAGCACGTCCTTCCTGCTGAGCAGGAGTCCACACCGTAGTGAGGCACAGGGCGCGTGTCGTGCGGGTCCCGGCGGGGTCCGCCGTGGCCCGCACGACACGCCCTCGGTCCCGGGACACGAAACCTGGGCGCGAGCACCCCTCCGGACCCTGTACACTTTTTCTCAGCCGGTGGGGAAAAAGAACCACACAGCACCGGTCATGGTGGGTATAGCTCAGCTGGTAGAGCACCTGGTTGTGGTCCAGGATGTCGCGGGTTCAAGTCCCGTTACTCACCCCACATCAAGGCCCCCGACCTCAGGTCGGGGGCCTTGGCGTTATGCGGGCGTATATATAAGGAGCCGGTGCCGGCGGCTCAGTAGCCGACGGTGAAGCGCTCGCCGAGGTGGCGGGGCCGCTCGATCTCGTCGAGGACGGCGACCGCGTAGTCCTCGGTGGTGATCCGGCTGGTGCCGCCGGCGTCGGTGATCAGTTCATCGAGCGCGGTGCGGTAGCTGCCGGTGCGCTCGCCGGGCTCGATGGTGGCGGCCGGGCTGAGACTGGTCCAGCGCACCCCGGAGACGGAGCGGAAGTAGTCGAGCGCGTCACCGTGGGCGTGCATGATCTGCAGCAGGAACTCGGGGAGCCCCTCCGCGTCCCAGACCTGCTTGCCGTCCGGGGTGCGCAGCGAGCCGGCGCCGCCGACGGAGATCAGCCGGGGCGCGGTGTCGCCGAGGGTGCGCAGACCGGCGACGAGGGACTCGGCGGCGGGCCCGATCGTGGCGACATGGCCCGGTCCGTCGCCACCGCCGACCGCGCTGACCAGGACGTCCTGGCCCTTGGCCGCGGCGGCGACGGAGGCCGGATCGAGGACGTCGCCGGTGGTCACGGTCAGGTCCGGATGCGTCGTGGTGATCTTCGCGGGGTCGCGGACGACCGCGGTGACCTGGTGACCGCGCCGGAGGGCCTCGTGGAGGATGCGGCTTCCGATGGTGCCGTTGGCCCCGAAGAGAGCGATCGTGGACATGGTGGTCTCCCAGCTGTTCTGTGCGTCCGGGGAAGGACTTCCGTTTTCCGTCAGCGGCCTCGCTGACGTCTTCTACGCTAGGGGGACCAGCGGGGCATTTCGGGGTAGCGAGGGGACCAGTGATGGTCAGAATGCGACAGGAGGGCAGGGAGCCCGTTCCGGAGATCCCGGAGGTGGCGTTCTCCGCGCCGGCCGGGCGGCCGACGGGGGTGGAGGTGATGACGCTCGCGGAGCTGCGGGCGCGCGCGGACGCCTGCCAGCTGTCCGCCCCGCACCGCCCCGGCTTCCACCATCTGCTGATGCTGGACAGCGGCCGGCTGGTGCACAGCGTCGACTTCCGGGAGCACGTCCTCGCGCCGGGCGATCTGCTGTGGTCGCGCCCCGGGCAGGTCCAGCACTTCGGTGATCTGACGGAAGCGGAGGGGCGGCTGGTGCTCTTCGAGGCCGGCTTTCTGGACCCGGCGACCGCGGCCGCGGCCCGGATCGAGGACTGGTACGGGCCGCCCGTACGGCGTCCCGAGGGCGCGGCGGCCCGGGGTGTGGACGAGGCGATGCGGCAGCTGCACGGGGAGTTCGGGGCGCTGGGCGGACTGCCGCTGGAGATCCATCTGGACGTGCTGCGGCATCTGCTGGCCGTACTGGTGCTGCGGGCCGCGTATCCGGGCGGGGAGCCGGACGGGGACGGGTCCTGTACGGCGAGCGCGGCCTATCTGCGCTTCCGGGACGCGGTGGAACGGGGCTTCACCCGCAGCCGCCGGGTCGCCGACTACGCCCGCTCGCTGGGCTATGCGCCGCGCACCCTCTCCCGGGCCACCGAGGCGTCCGCCGGGGTGGGGGCGAAGGAGTTCATCGACCGGCGGGTGGCGCTGGAGGCCAAGCGGCTGCTGGCGCACGGCGATCAGTCCGCGGCCCGGATCGCGGACCGGCTGGGCTTCGCCGACGCCACCAACTTCAGCAAGTTCTTCCAGCGGCAGACGGGCACCACCCCGATCGCCTTCCGCACGGCGGTTCGCGGCGGCGTGGGCTGAGGACGCGCCGTACACGGGGAGTTGCGGCGTCCGCGCGGCGGACGGCGGGGCGCAGCGGGTGGGGGAACTGTCCGCTGCGCCCCGCCTCGGGGACGAGCGGCCCGGTTGGGGGCCCGGACCGCCGGTGGGGGTCAGCCGGTGTACGCGCCGAAGGCCTTGGTGAAGTCCAGCGGGCTCTGCTCGATGGAGCTACAGGTCGGCTGCGCGGAATTGCCCGCGCCGCCCGGGCAGGCCTTGTCCCGGGTCCCGGACCACATCGACAGCCAGGCCAGGTGCTTGTCCTGGGCGAACTTCACCAGTTCGGTGGCGTCGTCGGTCTTGAAGACCTCGCTCTGGACGTCGTTGACGCCGATCATCGGGGTCACGGCCACGGTCTTCCAGGCGGCCGCATCGCTCAGGCCGAGCGCCTTCTTGAGCTGGCCCTGGGTGGCGGTGGCGGCCTGGGTCGCGTAGGTGCCCATGTCGCCGTTGTAGGAGGGCCCGTAGTCCATCGCCATGATGTTCACGGCGGAGATCTTGACGCCGTTCTTCTTGGCGTCGGCGACCAGGTTCACCCCGTCCTGGGTCAGGCCCTCGGGCAGGACCGGCAGGGTGAAGGAGACGTCCAGACCGGGGTGCTTCTTCTGGAGCTGGGTGATGGCCTGGGCGCGGCGGGTGTTGGCGGCGGTATTGGGCAGTGCGCCGCCCTCGATGTCGAAGTCGACCTTGGTGAGCTCGAACTGGTCGATGACCTTGCCGTACGCGGCGGCCAGCTCGTCCGCGGAGCCGCAGGCGACCCCGAGCTCGGAGCCGTTGGCGCCGCCGAAGGAGACCCGGACGTCGCCGCCGGCCTTGCGCAGGGCGGGTATCTGCCGGGCCACCGCGTCGTTGCCGAGCTCGCCGGAGCCGCCCCACTTGGGGGTGCAGCCGCCGCCGGAGGTGACGAACGCCAGGGTGAAGTTCTTCACCCCGGTCTTCTGGGCGGTGCCGGCCAGGTCGTAGGCGGGGGCGAGCGAGGTGTCGACGTACGGGGCGAAGCCAGCCGCTGCCTTCGGGGCCTTCGTGGAGCCGCCCTGCGGTGCCTTGGCGGCCAGGGCCGAACCGGCGACGGCGAAGGCGCCGCCGGCCGCGACCACGGCGGCCGCGCCGCTCACGATCAGCTTGGTGGTGCGGCTCTTGCGCCGGCGGTGTACCGAGGAACTCATCGCGTGCCTGCCTGTCGTCACATGGGGGGGTGGAGTGCACCGTGGTGCGTCCCGCACGCTAGCGGCAGGGAAACGGACAAATGTCGGTAATGGTGCGGAGGTTGGGGGACTTATGAACGCCTTAAGGAAGCGGAAGGGAGTGGTTAAGAGCCGGGGGCACATGCCCGGCGGGGCGGACGTTCAGGAGCCGGTGCGCGCGGTCCGCCGGCGCCGGCCGCCGAGCGTGCGGCGCAGCCGGTGGCCGCGGCGGGTGCCGGGGCGGGCGCGCCGGTCGTCCAGCGCCAGCCAGACCCGTACCTCGGTGCCGCCGAGGACGGAGCGGCCGATGCGCACATCGCCGCCGGTGGACTCGGCCAGCCGCCGCACGATGTCCAGGCCGAGGCCGGTGGAGCCGCCCCCGGCTTCCGCCGGGCGCTGCCCCCGCCCGCCGCCCGACCAGCCGCGGCGCAGCGCCGCGTCCGGGTCGGCGATGCCGGGGCCGGCGTCGGAGACCAGCACGATCACCGCCTCCTCCGCGTTGTGGACGTCGACCGCGAAGGCGGTGCCCTCGGGGGTGTGGCGGAAGACGTTGCCGAGCATCGCGTCCAGGGCGGCGGCGAGTTCGGGGCGGGCGACGGGGACGCGTACGGGGCGGTCCGCGCCGGCGATGCGTACGGTGCGGCCCTCGTCCTCGGCGAGCGCCGACCAGAAGCCCATCCGCTCACGGATCACCTCGGCGGCGTCACAGCCGGCCGCGGCGGCCGCCTGCCGGGTCTGGGCCTTCTGTTCCCGGGCGGTGCGGATGATCTGGTCGACCTCGCGCTCCAGCTGTTCGACGGCGGCCCGGGTCTGTTCGGCGGCCGGGGTGTCGCCGAGCGAGGCGGCGTTGAGCCGCAGGACGGTCAGCGGGGTGCGCAGCCGGTGCGAGAGGTCGGCGGCCAGTTCGCGTTCGTTGGCCAGCAGTTGGACGACCTGGTCGGCCATGGAGTTGAAGGCGCTGGCCGCGGACCGCAGTTCCTTGGGGCCGTCCTCCGGGACGCGGACGCCGAGCTTGCCCTTGCCGAGGTCGTGGGCGGCGCCGGCCAGCCGTTCCGCGGGCCGCACCATCCGGGTGCCGAGCCGGTCGGCGACGGCGACCGAGCCGATGACCAGCGCGAGGCCGACCCCGGTGAGCACCACCCAGGAGGTGGTGACGCCGTTGGTGAGCGCCGCGTCGGGGACGAAGACCTCGACGACGGCGATGCCGGAGGCGACGGCGGTCGGCTGGAGGAGCGAGGAGCCGCCGGTGACCGGCGAGATGGAGGCCCGGCCGAGCTTGGCGGCGGCCTCGACGTCCTTCTGCGCGGCGCGCCGGGAGCCGATCTCGGCGGGCTTGCCGTTCTTGCCGCTCGCCGGGACATGGACTCCGATCCGGCCGCCGGCACCGGTCTCGGCGCTGGCCACGGCGCGCTCCAGCTGGGGGCGGTCGGTGGTGATGGCGAGGACCGGGCCGATGGTGGCGGCCTGCCGCTCGGCGCTTCCGTAGGCGCGGTCGCGGGCCAGCTCCTTGACGACCAGTCCGAGGGGGACGGCGAAGGCGACCACGACCATCGTGGTGACCGCCAGCGCTACCTTGACCAGGGCCCATCTCACTGCGTCCCACCCTTCTCCCCCGGACTCCGTCCGGGGGCACCCCCAGCTCCGCCCGCGAGGCGCAGAGGTGCGGCATGCGCCGTTGTCCGCAGCCCGGCGGCCTCGCCTGCTCCCCCCGCTACCGCCGGGAGGTACCCCCAGCTCACTGCGGCGGCTCCAGCTTCACTCCGACACCCCGCAGAGTGTGCAAGTAGCGCGGTTTCGCAGCGGTTTCGCCCAGCTTGCGGCGCAGCCAGGAAAGATGGACGTCGATGGTCTGGTCGTCGCCGTAGGACTGCTGCCAGACCTCGGCGAGGAGTTCCCTGCGGGCGACGACGACGCCGGGGCGCCCGGCGAGGAAGGCCAGCAGATCGAATTCCCTGCGGGTCAGATCGAGGGCGACGCCGTCGAGTTCGGCCTGTCGGCGCAGCGGGTCGATGGACAGCCCGCCGACCCGGATCACTCGTGAGGGCGGTTCCGCGCCGGCCGCGGCGGCCCGGGAGCGGCGCAGTACGGCCGTCATCCGGGCCGAGAGGTGCTCGACGGAGAACGGCTTGGTGAGGTAGTCGTCGGCACCGTCGTTCAACAGCCGTACGATGTCGGCCTCGTCGTCCCGGGCAGTGGCGATGATCACGGGGACATCGGTGATGCCGCGGAGCATCTTCAGCGCCTCTCCCCCGTCCAGATCGGGCAGCCCGAGGTCGAGGATGACGACGTCGAAGCCGACGTGCGCCACCTCGCGGAGCGCCTCCAGGGCGGTACCGACGCTGCGTACCGTGTGGGCGGCCTCGGTCAGATGCCGGATGAGTGCCGAGCGTACGAACTGGTCGTCCTCGACGACGAGCACACGTGCCATGGGCGGCACCGTACGCCATTCGGGGAGGGTTCCCGGCCCGAGGTTGACACCTGGGCGGCGCACTCCGGCATGCGTGACGGGCTGCAACGGGGCGGGCCGGTGGTGCAGTATGAGCCGGATGCAACGAGGACTGGTTCACGCGGCGGCCTGGACGCTGGCGACCGGCGCCGCGGTCACCCTGTCGTGGTTCGGCGTGCACACCGTGCTGTCCGGCACGGCGTATGACGCGCCCCGCGCGCTGCCCATCTCCGACCAGGTGACCTCCTCGAAGGCGCCTGAGGACGACCGCGCCGCACCGCGCGTCTCCTCCACCCACCGCCCCAAGCCGTCCCGTTCGCCCGCCCGCGGCACGGCGTCCCCCGACGGCACCCCGTCCCACTCCGGCAGGCCGTCGCACAGCGGTACGCCCCGGTCGGGATACCCGGGCACCAACTCGCCGGGCGGCTCCGCACCGGGCACCGGCGGCCAGGTCAAGAGCTACTCCACGGCGGGCGGCCGGGTGGTCTTCGCCATGGGCGGCCGCTCGGCCGAGCTGGTGTCGGCGACGCCGAACTCGGGCTGGGAGATGCAGGTGTGGAAGCAGGACGGGTGGATCCGGGTCGACTTCTCCGGCGGCAGCGCCCACACGTCCGTGTTCTGCACCTGGAACGGCCATCCGCCGACCGTGCAGACCAGCGACGACGCGACGTAGCACCGCCCCGTGCCGGCGCGGCCCGTCGTCAGTCGAAGGCCTCGGCCGGCGGGGCGGGCGAGGCGAGGGCCGTGTCGTCGGTGACCGGTGCCGCTCCGCCGGTGAAGTCCAGCAGCGCCCGGCCGTGTTCGACGCGTCCTGCCTGCGGATCGGTGGCCGCCCGCCGGGTCAGTTCGGCGACCGGCAGCTCCCCGTCGGCAGCCAGCAGGACGGCGTTGCCGAAGCGCTTGCCGCGCAGTACGGCCGGGTCGGCGGTCAGACAGAGTTCGGGGAAGACCGTACGGGCCGTGGCGATCTGGCCGCGCAGGAACCGCAGCGGCGGCCCGTCGGCGAGGTTCGCCGCGTAGAACCCGCCGGGCCGCAGCGCACGGTGTATCTCCGTCAGGAATTCGGTGCTGGTCAGGTGGGCCGGCGTACGGGCGCCGCCGAAGACATCGGCGATGATCAGATCCGCCCAGCCGTCCGGGATCTTCGCCAGGCCGGTACGGGCGTCGCCGCCGCGCACCCGTATCCGCCAGCCGCTGTCCAACGGCAGGTTCTGGCGCACGAGGTGGACGAGCGGGGCGTCGATCTCCACGACCTGCTGGGTGGACCGCGGGCGGGTCGCCGCGACATAGCGGGCCAGGGTCAGGGCGCCGCCGCCCAGATGGACCACGCGCAGCGGTTTGCCCGGCGGTCCGGCCAGGTCGGCGACGTGCCCGAGCCGCCGCTGATAGGAGAAGTCGAGGTACGCCGGGTCGTCGAGGTCCACATGGGACTGCGGGGCACCGTCGAGCAGCAGCGTCCAGCCGCGCGGCCGGTCCCGGTCGGGCCGTAGCTCGGCAAGCCCGCCGTCCACCGTCTCCATGACGGACTCCGGTCCGCCGCGCGCGCGCCTGCTCTTCGCCATGCCCTCCAGTATGGCCCCTGCCTCGGAGGCCGTATCCGCTGGTCAGCGAGGTGCGGCCGGCCGGAGGGGCGACGTGGGGCGCCCGGACGTACGGGTCAGAGCGGCGGACCACCCACGACCGAGGTCCCGGGTGATCCGCCAACTGCACACCATGACCCGTGCCGGCCCGATGTCCATCCGGACCGGCGGGCGGGTCACCTATTGACGCATGCGTTCCCGAACGCCGGGTTCAGCGCCGCGAGAAGGTTGAGGCTGTTGCCGCAGATGTTGATCGGAATGTTGATCGGCACCTGGACATTGTTACCACTGAGGATGCCAGGAGAGCCCGCTGCAAAGCCGGCCGCGTTGGCACCGGAACGGTGGTTGTAGAGACCGCGGTGGTCGTTGCGGTAGTGGTCGTGGTAGTGGCGGTTGTGATTGTGGTGACGGCTACCGTGGTTTCCGTCGCTAGCCGATGCCACACCTGCGCCACTCAGCACCACGGCGCAGCTGGCCGCAGTCATCGCGGCGGCCTTGACAAAGCGCTTCATCCCATTCTCCTTTCAGTTCGTGAATGGGGCAACCGGTCACAACGAACGAAATGAGTCAGAGATGCGGGCGTTCCCTCTTCCGGGAATATATTAGGCCTTCTGGCAGTAACGGCGTTTGTACCTACGGCCCGGTATTCCGCTGAACGGGGCCCCCGACGGGCATCCGGCGTGCCTGCCGCGGTTTCCAACATGATTTCTGTCAGAGTGTTCTGCAGTTTGACTGATTGAAGTCGGAGAGGAAGACATGCGGAAGTCGATGGACCGCACCGCGCGCGGCGTCGTAAGCGCACCGGCCTCCCTGGCTTTGCCGGCCTCCCAGTCTTCGGCGTCGGCGGCACCGGCTCCCGAGGAATCCCCGTGCATTCCTTTCAGCGAGCGCTTTCACGTGACCCGGCACGGCGGTATCACGCGTGCCGCCCACACCTCGGTCACCCGCAGACGGGCGGCCCGCCCCGCGGCCACTCCGTGCACCGCGGCCCAGCGGGGCTGCGCCGGCTCGAACGGCCACGACCGGACGGCGTACCCCGGCGTCGGCTCCGACGCCCGCACCTCTCGCGCCGACCCGTCGACCGGTCATCGCACCACCGCCGCGACCGACGGTTTCCAGGCCTCCGCGGACGTCACCGAACTCGTGCGGAAAAGCGGTGCGGGCGCCCGCACGGTGGCCCAGATCAATGTCGCGAGGGGTTATTCGCCCCGGGCCGACGCCAGGGGCGGCCGGACGCTGGTGGCCGCATACCGGAACAGCAAGCAGCCGCTGCACGGCATCGCACTGCGGGACGGTTTCCAGTCGCTGGGAACGCACCGCCGCTCGTTTTCGGTACGGCTGAACGGACTGCGCATCCCGGCGCATTCACATGGCCGCGCGGGCGCGGTGGCATACGACGGCGACCGGGGCCGCGGAAATGTCGCGCTCTCCGTCCGGGCGGGCCGGCACCGCGCGCGGAAAGCAGACGATTCCGCCGGTCCGGCGGACGACGTGATGAACTCGGCCATCACCGAATCGGGCCGCCCGGCGAAGCGGTGTCCCGCCTGCCGCAACACGCTCGCATTTGATTCCGCCGTATTCGACATCGGCCCCGCACTGCGGTCCGGCGGCGATCGGCTCGCTTTCCGCTTCACCACCCGCAATCCGGGATATCTACTCGGCGCGCTCTTCGGCCGGACCGATACCAGGCACTGAGCGGCGCGCGCCGGAAATTCTCGCAGAGTTCTGTCAGCTCGGTAATCAGGGGAGCAGTGCGTGCTGCCGCAAGACCTGCAGTGCCAAGAGCGGCCAACGGTTCTCCATGTTTCCCAGCCCGTCGACGGCGGGGTCGCCCGGGTCGTCACCGACCTGGTGCGGGCCCAGGTGGCGGCGGGACTGCGGGCCGTGGTCGCCGCACCGTCCGGCGGGGAGCTGCACCGCGACGCCGCCGCGGCGGGCGCCGAGGTCGTCCCCTGGCCCGCGCGCCGCTCCCCCGGCCCGGCACTCGCCGGTGAGACCGCACGGCTGGCCCGGCTGGTCCGGCGGACCGGCCCGCACCTCGTCCATGCGCACAGCGCCAAGGCCGGGCTCGCCGCCCGGCTGGCCGTCCGCGGCCGGATCCCGACGGTCCATCAGCCGCATGCCTGGTCCTTCGAGGCGGCCGGCGGGACGGCGGGGCGGCTGGCGCTCGGCTGGGAGCGGTATGCCGCGCGCTGGGCGGACCGGGTGCTGTGTGTGAGCGAGACGGAGCGGCTGCGGGGAGCCGAAGCGGGGGTGCCGGCCCGGTGGGCGGTGATCCGCAACGGAGTGGACCTGGACCGCTGTGCGCCCGCGTACCGCGATGACGCGGCACGGCGCGCGCTGCGCCGCGACCTGCCCGCACTCGGCGATCTGCCGCCGGACGGGCCGCTGGTGGTGTGCGTGGGGCGGCTGTGCCCGCAAAAGGGCCAGCTGTCGCTGTTGCGCGCATGGCCCGCGGTCGTCGCGGCCCTGCCGGACGCCCGGCTGGTGCTGGTCGGCGACGGCCCGGACCGGGAGCTGCTGCATGCGGCCGCACCGCCCGGCGTGCGCTTCGCCGGCCGGGCCCGCAGCGCCGTCCCCTGGTACCGGGCGGCGGACCTGGTCGTCCTGCCGTCACGCTGGGAAGGCATGGCGCTGGCCCCTCTGGAGGCGATGGCCTGCGGCCGCCCCGTGGTGGTCACCGATGTCGGCGGAGCCCGGGAGAGCCTGCCGCCCGGAGCCGCACCGCACTGTCTGGTGCCGCCCACCGATCCGGCCGCCCTCGCGCAGGCCGTACTCGGTCTGCTGACCCACCCTCAGCTGCGCAGGAAGCTGGCCCACCGGTCCCTGGAGCACATGCGGGCGGCGTACGACGTACGGCACACCGCCGCGGCGGTCCTCGGCCTGTACCGCGAACTGCTCGATGTGGCGTGCCCCGGGAGCAGGGAGCGGATCAGCCGATGACGACGGACAGCGCGGACGCGCCCCATTCCGCCCGGGTCCCGCTCCCGTCGGCGGCACCCCGGCCGGCGGCCGTCGCGGTCCATCCGCCCCGCGGGCCGGGGCGGGAGACCCTGCCCCCGCCCCGGCCAGGCCGCGGTGCCCGTCGGCGGACCGTCGCCCCGCTGGTGGCCGCCGACGCCCTGGCCACCGTGGGCACCGCCCTGCTCGCCCTCGGCACCGGTACGGCGCCGACGGCGCTCGCCGCCATGGTGCTGGGCCTGCTGCTGCTCCACCACGGGGCCGGGCTCTACCGGCCCGGGCCCGCCCCCGTCGCGCTGAACGACCTGCGGGTGCTGCTGGGCCGGGCCGCGGTCTGCTGGTGCGCGGTGGCCGCTGTGCTCGCCGCCGCGGACCCCGGGCAGGCGCTGCCGCCGACCCTGCTGGGGTGCGCGGTGGCGGTGCACACCCTGCTGGCCTTCGGCGGCCGGGCCACGGTCTACCGGGCGCACCGCGCCGCCGCCCGCCGCAGACCACGCGCCACCCTGATCGTCGGCACCGACCCGGCCGCCCGGCAGCTGGCCGCCGTCCTGCACGCCCACCCCGAGTACGGCATGCGTCCGGTGGGTCTGGTCACGCCGCCGTCCCTGCTGCCCGGCGGGCCCGACACGCCCCCGGCCCGCGGGCGGCTCCCGCTGCCGCGGCTCACCTCCGCGCAGGAGATCACCCGGGCCGTCATCCAGAACACCGTGCGGGACGCGGTGTTCACGCTGCCGCCGTACGGCGATCCGCACACCGCCGCGCTGCTGCGCCGCTTCATCGACCAGGGCTCGGCGATCTGGCTGGCCGGTGCCGCGGCCGCCCGGGAGGGCCGTACGCCGCATGCGGACACCGACCATCTGTGGGGCTTCGCCTGCCGGCGGCTGGAGACCGCCCCGCCGCGGCACGGCGGCCGGGGCAAGCGGGCGCTGGACCTCGCGCTGGCCGTCCCGGCGCTGGTGGTCGCGGCCCCGGTGCTCCTGGGCTGTGCGCTCGCGGTACGGCTCGCCGACGGGCCCGGCGTGCTCTGCCGGCAGGAACATATCGGCCGGGGCGGGCGCCGCTTCACCCTGCTGACGTTCCGCACCCTGCGCGCGTGCGACGCGGACGAGGCGGACGAGGCGGACGAGGCGGACGAGGCGTCGACGCAGGGGAACGTGACGGACGACGGCCGGACGAGCGGGGTCTGCCGGACGCGCGGGGTCAGCGGGACAACCGGTGCCGGCGGGACAAGCGGGGTCGGCGGGACAAGCGGGGTCGGCCGGACAAGCGGGGTCGGCGGGACGAGCGGGGTCGGCCGGCTGCTGCGGCGCACCGCGCTGGAGGGGCTGCCGCAGCTGTGGAACGTGCTGCGCGGCGACATGAGCCTGGTCGGGCCGCGCCCGGAGCGCCCCTGCTTCGTCCAGCAGTGCACCCAGGCCCACCCGGAGTACGCCGCCCGGCACCGGATGCCGGTGGGCATCACGGGACTTGCGCAGGTGCACGGGCTGCGCGGCGACGCCTCCGTCGAGGACCGGGTCCGCTTCGACAACCTCTACATCGACAGCTGGTCGCTGTGGCAGGACATCCGGATCCTGCTGCGCACCGTGGCCCGCCTGGTGCGGCCGGAGGGCAGATGAGCGCGGGCGCACCGGCGTCCGCGCTGCCCGGGCCGTGGCGCACGGCCGGCCGGGGCAGCGGGCGTCGGTGGCGCAACGGCCTCTGCTCGGCGTACGGCACCGTCGGCACCCGGCCCGTCGCGGCGGTACGCGCGGCCGGCTACGGCTCTGCCTGCGCCCTCGACTCCGGCCCGCCGGCCGGCCGGCACGCCCTGCCGCGGTTCCACATCGGCGCCGCGGACACCCCCTGGCGGCCGCACCTCCAGCGCGCGCCGCACCCGCTGCGCCGCCCTGCGCCGCCCCTCGACGAGACCACCACCCCGGCCGCTACCCCAGGAGGCATCCGGTGAAGGTTCTGCACATCATTACGGGCCTCGACGTGGGCGGCGCCGAGCAGCAGCTGCGACTGCTGCTGCGCCGGCTGCCCGCACACTGCGAGGTCATCACCCTGACGAATCCGGGCCCGGTCGCCCATGGCATCGAGTCCGACGGCACCCCCGTGACCCACCTCGGCATGACCGGCAACCGGGACCTGACCGCGCTCCCCCGTCTCGCCGGACTGATCCGTGGCGGCGGCTACGACCTGGTGCACACCCATCTCTACCGGGCCTGCGTCTACGGCCGGATCGCCGCCCGGATGGCCGGTGTACGGGCCGTGGTCGCCACCGAGCACTCGCTCGGCGATGCGGTCATGGAGGGGCGCCGGCTGACCCGTGGCGTCCGCACGCTCTACCGGGCCACCGAACGGCTGGGCACGGCGACGGTCGCCGTCTCGGACACCGTCGCCGCCCGGCTGCGCCGCTGGGGCGTGCCGGAGCAGCGGATCCATGTGGTGCCCAACGGCATCGAGGCGCACCGCTTCGCCTTCGACCCCGCCGCCCGTGCCCTGGTCCGCACCCGGCTGGGGCTGCCGCTGGACGCCTTCGTGGTGGGCGGCGTGGGCCGGCTGGTGCCCGGCAAGCGGTTCGACGTACTGGTCCGCGCGGTGACCCAACTGCCGGGCGTGCACCTGCTGCTGGCGGGCGCGGGGCCGGAGCGGGAGATGCTGCGGCGGATGGCGGAGCAGTTCGGCTCGGGCGACCGGATCCACCTGCTGGGCGAGCGTGACGGGGCCGTCGACGCCACGGTCGGCGGACGAGCGGCTGACGGCCGCCCGGCCGACGGGCCCGACATCCCCGGCCTGCTCTCGGCCATCGACGTCTTCGTCTCGCCCTCCCCGGACGAGGCGTTCGGGCTGGCCGTCCTGGAGGCGCTCGGGTCCGGGCTGCATGTGCTCTACGGGAGCTGCCCGGCGGTCGACGAACTGCCCGCCGACCAGGCGCCCGGCGCCCGCCACTTCAGCCTCGGAGTCCATGAACTCGCCACGGCACTGCGGGAGTTGCGGCGTGGCGGGCCGGGCCGGCTGCCGGTCCCGCCGGTGGTGCGGCGCTATGACATCACCCGCAGCGCCGAGGCGCTGATGTCCGTGTACGAGCAGGCCGTGGCCGCCGCCACCCCGGTACGGCGCCGCAACCCTGCGGCGGTGCCCCCGCCCCAGGGCCGGACGGCCGCGCTCCCCGCGGCGGCCGTGTCGCTGCCGGACCCGTCCCGGTCGCCCGACCCGTCCCAGCTCTCGAAGAGGTAGCTGCCGGGCGGACCGGGGAGCGGGGGCTCCGGCGCCCCTCGGTGTCCGCCCAGCGCCCGCCGGGCAGCGAGGTGTGACCGACCCGGACGTCCGTCCCGCCGAGCCGGCGTGCAGACCGGCCGGCCGCCGCCCGCCCTCCGCCTCGGCCCCGGGAAAGCGCCCGGCCAAAGAGGAGAGAGCGGAAATACGGCAGCGGGCGGCGGTCCGGCAGCCGCCCGTCCGCGAGGGCGCCGGTGGGGCCGGTCGCGGAGACGGAGCGGCCGGCGGCGGACAGACAAATCGCCATCGCCCGGTTGCGGTGCCCGCACCCCGCTCCCGGCCCGCCCGATGCCGGCGCGACCGCTCGGGGTGTCGCAACGGCCCTGAGGGCCCGCACCCCTCGCACCCCATGCCGCACCGACAACCCGCACCGCACAAAGAGAAAGAGCAGGGAACTTCCATGTACGACCTCGTGGTGGTGGGCGCCGGCCCCTACGGACTCTCGATCGCCGCACATGCGGCGGCGGCCGGACTGCGGCTGCGGGTCCTGGGCCGGCCGATGGCCTCCTGGCGCGACCACATGCCCGACGGCATGCTCCTCAAGTCCGAGCCCTGGTCCTCCGATCTCTCCGACCCGTCGGGCGGCCACACCCTGGCCGACTACTGCGCCGCCCACGACCTGACCGCCGAGCACGGCGTCCCGCTGCCCCTCGACACCTTCACCGCATACGGCAGATGGTTCGGCGAACGGGCGGTGCCACAGGTCGAGGAGGTCACCGTCACCGGCGTCCGCCCGGACGGTGACGGCTTCCACGTGGAGACGGACACCGGCGAGCAGATCGCGGCCCGGACCGTGGCGCTCGCCGTCGGCGTGATGCCGTTCGTCAACCGCCCCTGGCCGCTGCTCGAACTGCCCCCCGAGCTCGCCTCGCACAGCAGCGACCACCGCGACCTGCGCCGCTTCCGCGGCCAGGACGTCACCGTGATCGGCTCCGGGCAGGCGGCGCTGGAGACCGCGACCCTGCTCGCCGAACAGGGCGCCCGGCCCCGCGTCGTGGCCCGCGCCGACCGGCTGCGCTGGAACGCCCCGCCCCAGCCACTGGAGCGCGGCCGGCTGCGTGCGCTGCGCGATCCGCACTCCGGGCTCGGCACCGGCTGGCCGAGCCGGCTGTGGTCGGAGATGCCCTGGGCGGTGCGCCGGCTGCCCTCGGCGACCCGGGTACGCATCGCCGAGACCGCGCTGGGCCCGTCCGGTGCCTGGTGGCTGCGGGAGCGCTTCGAACCGACCGTGCCGGTCCTGCTGAGCCACCGGCTCCGGGCGGCGGTCCCGCACGACGACGGGGTGCGACTCCACCTCACCCATACGGAGGGCGGTACCGAGACCGTGGACACCCACCACGTGGTGGCGGCCACCGGTTTCCGCCCCGACCTCGGGCGGCTGCGGCTGCTCGTTCCCCAAGTGCGCACCACCCTGCGGACGGTGGGCGGCAGCCGGGCGCCCGAGCTGAGCTCCGGCTTCGAATCGTCGTGGCCCGGACTGTTCTTCGCGGGGCTGCTGACCGCCCCGTCGTTCGGCCCGTCGATGCGCTTCGTGTACGGCGCGGACTTCACTGCGGCGCGGCTGCTGCGCGGCGTACAGCGCCGGCTGGGCGACCGGCGCGGCGCCACCACCATCCCCCGCCCGGCGAGGGACGGCGCACCGGCCGCGCAGGGCACGTAGGACGCGGGCTTCCCACGCCGCAGGGCCCGGCACCGGCCGGGCGGCCCCTGCGCTGCTCACTGGCAGCGGTCGACGGCCTCGATCGTGCGGGCCGCCTCGCCGAGCGCCGCGCGCAGCACGGCCGGGTCGGTGGCGGCGGCGCCCGCGCCCTCCGGGGGCACCAGCCAGCCGGTGCCGGTCACCGGCGGCTGTGCCGCGGTCCCTTCACCGCACAGCGCACCCAGCGCGATGCCCCGCCCGGAGGTCTGGGTACAGGCGCTGCCCGGCACGTCCCAGCCCGCTGCCGTGCCCGCGGGCACCAGAAAGCCCAGGGTGTCGCAGGTGCCGTCGTGCAGGACCGGGCCGACGCCGTCCCGCAGCCGGAGGATGTCGACGGCTTCCAGCCCCTGCCGGGCCGGCACCGTCACGAGGTCGCACGACTGCGCCGGTACGGCCGGTGCCCCGCCTGCGACGGCCTGGCCCGCGGACCCGTTGCCGCCCCTGCTCACGCCGGTCTCCCACACGGAGAACCCCTCCTCCTGCACGCACCAGACCCTTTACACCGTCTTCAACGGTCAGGCGTGTCAACAGCTACGGCGGCGTAACGCTGCAAAGGATGGCAGTTCATGGCAGATCGTGCGCGAGATATCCGATTTGTAGGCAAACTCTCCGTATCGGAGCCATCACAGCCGGTACGGTCATCCCGCCGCACCGCCAGGAGGCGGCATCGCCACCTGATGGCACGGAGAGGGCACGGAGAGGGTCCGCCATGGCGTCGCCAGCAGCAAGTTCAGCGTCGTCCCGCACCGTACCCGTCCGCCCGAACCTCGCTTTCCGACAGCTGCGCGGCCGGCTGTCGCCAGGCGAGTTCGCGGCGGCGGTCCGACGGTCCGCCCGTGAGATCGGCGAACAGGTCTCGTGCGACGCCCGCTATGTGGGCCGCGTCGAGTCCGGGGAGATCAGGTGTCCGAACTACGCCTACGAGCGCGTGTTCCGGCACATGTTCCCGGGGCTGACGCTGCCCGACATGGGCTTCGCGCCGCGCGAGGCGGTACGCGGACGGGGGGCGCGTACGGCGGCGGTCAGCGCCGCGCCCCTGGCAACCGACCCCGACCACCGCGATACCTGTATCCAGATCTGCGAGGAGAGCGACGTGCTGCGTCGCGCGTTCATCACCGGCGGCCCGGCAGCGGCCCTGGGCTTTGCCGCCCTGCATCCCATCGAGGCCACTGCCGCCGCCGCATCCGCCCGGGTGCCGGGCCCCCGCGCATCGGCCACCGGCCGGGCCGGGGCCGCCGAGGCCGCCGCCGTCGAGGAGGCCGTCCGCCAGATCCGGCTGCTGGACGACCGGCACGGCGCCGAGGGCATCTACCGCCGCGCCGCCCAGCCGCTGCGTGCCGCCTACGAGCTGCTGGACGCGGGCGTACAGCGCAGATCGGTGGCCGACCGGCTGCACGCCGGGGCCGGTGAACTCGCCATCACCGTCGGCTGGTTGGCACATGACTCGGGCCGTTTCGAGGACGCCCGCTCGCACTACGCGGAGGCACTGGCCACCGCCCGGGTCTGCGGCGATGCCGCCCTGGAGGCCCACGCCTTCTGCAACACGGCGTTCCTCGCCCGCGACGCCGGCCGGCCGCGCGAGGCGGTGCGCGCCGCGCAGGCCGCACAACAGGCCGCGAGACATCTGGCCTCGCCGCGGCTGCTGTCACTGCTGGCGCTGCGTGAGGCGGGCGGCTGGGCGGGGCTGGCGGACCGCTCCGGCTGCGAGCAGGCGCTGGTCCGGGCGGAGCGGCTGTTCGCGGGCGGGCCGCGGGACGGCGACCCGGAGTGGATGACGTTCTACGGCGAGGCCGAACTGGCGGGCCTCCAGGCGCAGTGCTGGTCGGCAATGGGCGAAGCGGGGCGCGCCGTGGAGCACGCGCGCCGGGCGGTGGCTCTCCAGGATCCCCACTTCACGCGCAATATCGCCCTGTTCACCGCGGAGCTCGCGGGCGACCTCGCGGACAGCGGAGCGCCCGAGGAGGCAGCCGCGGCCGGGGTCCGGGTGCTGGCGCTGCTGGCCCAGGTCCGGTCGGCCCGTATCCGTTCGATGCTCGACGGCACGGCCCGGACGCTGTGGGCGCATCGCGACTGCGGCGCGGTCGCCGACTTCCTGGAGCGGCACGCGGCATCGGCCGCGTCCGAGGACGGGACGGCGGCCCCGGACTCCGCCGGCTGACGGCGCACGCCCGACGGGCGGGCGCCTACGGGCTGTCAGGCGGCCTGCGGAGCCCGTACCTTCGGGCCGTCGGACGGTCCTCGGGTCCCGCACCTTCGGGCCCTCGGACGGTCCCCGGAGCCCGCGCCTTCGGGCCGATTCGCGTCTCGTGCCTGCCCTCAGCCGAGGTGTCCGGTGTCGTTCCAGCGCTCGATCGCCGGCTCCCCGTAGGCCCAGCCGAGCACCGACAGGGACGTCGGCTCCAGCCGGATCCGGGCGCCGAAGGAGATGTCCAGGCCCAGCCAGCGGGCGCCCAGGGCGCGCAGGATGTGGCCGTGCGCGAAGACCAGCACATCCCGGTCGGCCGAGCGCGCCCAGCCGATGACCTCGTCGGCCCGCGCGGTGACCTCGGCGAGCGTTTCGCCCTCCGGCACACCGTCGCGCCAGATGAGCCAGTCCGGCCGCCCCGACTTGATCTCGGCCGGTGTCAGGCCCTCGTACGCGCCGTAGTCGAACTCCATCAGCGCATCCCACTGCTGCGCCCGGTCCCCGAAACCGGCCAGCTCACAGGTCTCCTTCGCCCGCACGAGCGGGCTGGTGCGGACCTCGACGCCCGGCAGGCCGTCCCAGGGTGCGCGGTGCAGCCGCTCGCCCAGCAGCTTGGCGCCGCGCCGGCCCTCGTCCAGCAGCGGGATGTCCGTACGGCCGGTGTGCCTGCCGGACAGCGACCACTCGGTCTGCCCGTGCCTGGCCAGGAATATGCGCGCTGCCATGGTCGTACCTCTCGCCGACTTCTCGGCTGTTCGTTGCTCGGTGCGGGCGGCGTCGACCGCGGGCCTTCCATCATCGCGCATCGGGTCGTTTTGTCCCTGACCGGGGAGGCCGTCATGCCGCTGACCGGGGACGTCGCCCGGTCCGTGAGCGGGGATGCCGTTCGGCCCCGGCCTGCCGGGGCCTGCCGGGGGCGCGCCGACCGTACAGCGTAGGGGCGCGCGGGAGCGGCACCCGCAGACGGCCGGTCCGTGGCCGGTCGCCCCACATGTCGGTGCCGGATGCGAGACTTCCGCAGGTGAACGTTTTCCGCGACAGCCGACCCGCACCGGCCGCCCCCGGGGCGGAGCAGCCGGTGGCGACACCGGGCCTGCGGCAGAGGCTCACCGAACTGCGCGGCCCCGGGGTGCGCCCCCGCTCCCTCGACGCCCGCGCGCTCGCCGCGCTGGCCGCCAACCCCGGCTGCCGGCGCCGTGCGCTGCTGGACGGCGCGGGCATCGACAAGGGCGCGCTGGCCCAGGCGCTGGGCTCGCCCGCGGCGTACGGGCAGTCCCAGTTCGCGTTCGTCCGGGGCAATGCGTTCGAGGCCCGGGTGAAAGCCGACGGCGGCACGGAGTTGCTGCGGCTGCTGCACGAACGGCTGGCGCCCGGCACCCCCGCCCCCTCGCCCGATGAGGTGGCCACCCCGGATCTGTCCGCGGCCGGGCCCGAGGGCCGGGCGGCGCGTACGGCACTGGCGCTGCGCGAGGCGACCGCGGGCGGCGGCTGGGCCCTGCTCGACCATCCGCTGCTGGCCGTCGAGGTGGCCGGTTCGCCCGCCTATGTGGAGCCGGACGCGGTGGTGGTGCATCCGGACGGCGGCTGGACGGTCGTCGAGATCAAGTCCTTCCCGATGATCGACGGTTCGGCGGACGCCGCCAAGGTGGGCGCCGCCGCGCGGCAGGCGGCGGTCTACGTGCTGGCCCTGGAGCCGGTCGCGGGGCATGTCGGCGCGCACACCGGCCGCACGGTCCGGGTCCGCGACCGGGTGCTGCTGGTCTGCCCGAAGGACTTCTCCAACCTCCCCACGGCCGCGGCGGTCGACGTCCGCAAACAGCTGGCCACGACCCGGCGGCAGCTGGCCCGCCTCACCCGGGTCGAGGAGATCGCCGCCGCCCTCCCCGCCCGGACCACCTTCGACCTCCGGCTCGCGGACGACGGGAAGACCGCGACCCGCCCGCCCGAGGAGCTGGCCGAGGCCGTCGAAGCGGTCGGTGCGGCCTACGCCCCCGAGTGCCTGGCCGCCTGTGAGCTGGCCTTCCACTGCCGTAAGCGGTCCCGTCAGGACGGCGCGGTGGAGGCGCTGGGGCGCGGCGTACGGGGCGAGTTGGGCGGGCTGCGCACCATCGAGGAGGTCCTGGCGGCGGCCGGACCGGACGGCCCGGAGCCCCCCGCGGACCCGGACGGTCCACACGACCCGGCCGTGGTGGCGCTGCGACGGGCCGCCACGCTGCGCGCCGAGGCGCTGGCGGCCGTGCCGGCGCAGCGAGCGGAGGAGCCGGGATGTCACTGATCGAGACGCTGGCCCGGATGGAGGCGGTCGCCACGGGCCGCGCGCAGCCGCGCTGCACGGTCCGGCACCGCCATCTGTCCGAACGCCCCCTGGTCCTCGTCCTGTTGACGACCGCGGGCGAGGCCGGTGCCCCGCTGGGCGCGCTGGTCGGCACGGACCGCGAGAAGCCGCAGCTGCTGGCCGTTCCGCAGCCGCGCGACCGCGATCTGCGGTTCGCGTTCCTCGCCGAGCTGGCCGAGACGGTGCTGCCGTATGTGGACGGCTTCGCGGACGCCATCGAGTGGGAGGAGCGCAAGGAGACCGATCCGGAGACGGGCAAGAAGGTTCCGGTGCAGGTCGAACTGTGCGCGGACGCACCCCAGTTGATCGTTCCGAGCGCCGCCGGTATCGAGTTCGTCCGGCTGCTGGGCCGCTCGATGCGGTTCCGGCGGACGGCCGAGCAGGAGCCGGAGACGCCGTACCCCGCACCCCCGCACGTCCCGTTGCTGGGCCGCTGGCTGACCCATTTCGGCGAGCGGGCGCGGGTCCCGGGCGCGAGCCTGCTGCTGTCCATGACGGGCCTGCTGACCCGCCACTGGGCGAGCGGCCAGAGCGTGCTGGAGGACCAGCATCTGGGCGCGCTGCTGTCCTGGATCGACCCGCCGCCGGGGCTGTCGGGCCAGGAGGCGGCCGAGCGCGCCGAGTCGGCGCGCGGCGCGGACGGGCAGCTGCTGTGCCCGCCGGCCGGCCCGGCCACCGACCCGGCGTTCGACAACCGGCTGCTGGCCCCCGCGATGGCCCGCTACGACGCCGGGCTGCCGGGCGCCGAGGACGCGCTCCGGGCCCTGGTCGAGGGGCAGCTGCGGCCGACCTGGGACGCCGTCTGGCACGGCCTCGACCTGCTGCGGGCGCTCCCCGCGGGCAGCCGGGTCCCCGACCGCTGGAAGCGCGACCGCTGGTCGTACACGGCGCACCGCGACCGGGTGCGCGCCGGGGAGCCCCCGCAGCCCCGTCAGGACGACGCGGTCACCGCCGCGCAGAAGCTGTCCGCACGGGAGACCGCACAGGCCCAACTGGACGCCCAGGAAGCCCTGGACGACCCGTTGGTGATGGCGGGGCGCCGGCTGGCCGGCGAGGCGTTCCAGGGCACGGTCACCGCCGTCGAAATGGCGTTCTCCGAGGGCAAGCGGCCGATGCCCCGCCCGCTGGTCACGCTGCGCACGGCCGACCGTCCGCAGCTGTCCGAGGGTGGCAAGCTCTACCGCGCCCTGGCAGACGGCAGGACCCAGACCGCCGAATTCGTGGCGGCCGTGGGCGAGGAGCCGGGCGCGCTGGTGGTGCGGCTGACGGGCGGGATGGGGCGCGGGAAGACACCGGAGCCCGGTTCGGTGCCGGAGCCGGACGAGACCGTGTGCTGGACGCTGTTCGAGCACGCGCCGCGCGGCGGCCCGGAGCTCCCGGACCCCGAGGACACCCCGTGGACCCACGGCGGCCCCCCGCCCGGCGCCGCGGACGCACCGCACGCCTCCCCCGACCCCGTGACCCCGGAGGACTTCCTGTGACCCGCGCCCGGTATGCGACCGCCCTGGAGAACACCGCCGTATGACGGCCACTCAGGATCCCCACGCGACCACCACCGGCTCCTTCGATCCCGCCGCCGCGGCCGCCGCGGCGACCGAGGCGATCCTGCACGACACGCTGCACGGCTCCCGGCGCGGCGTGGTCGTGGACTCCCCGCCCGGCGCCGGCAAGTCCACCCTCGTGGTGCGGGCGGCCCGCGAACTGGCCGCCGCCGGACGCCCGCTGATGGTGATCGCGCAGACCAACGCCCAGGTCGACGACCTCGTGCTGCGGCTCGCCGAGAAGGACCCGCAGCTGCCGGTCGGCCGGCTGCACAGCAACGAGCCCGGCGCGTTCGACCCGGCGCTGGCCGAGCTGCCCGCGGTCCGTACGTCCGCGAAGGCCGCGGATCTCGCCGGGATGGACATCGTGGTCTCGACGGCCGCGAAATGGGCGTACACGAAGGTCGACGAGCCGTGGCGGCACGCCATCGTGGACGAGGCCTACCAGATGCGCTCCGACGCGCTGCTGAGCGTCGCCGGGCTCTTCGAGCGGGCGCTGTTCGTCGGCGACCCGGGCCAGCTGGACCCGTTCAGCGTGGTCGGCGCGGAGCAGTGGGCGGGGCTGGCCTACGACCCGTCCGCGAGCGCGGTGTCCACCCTCCTGGCCCACAACCCCGATCTGCCGCAGCACCGGCTGCCGGTCTCCTGGCGGCTGCCCGCCTCGGCCGCGCCGCTGGTCTCCGCCGCCTTCTATCCGTTCACCCCCTTCCGCAGCGGCACCGGCCACGGCGACCGCCGGCTGGCGTTCGGGGTGCCGGGCGACGGCTCGGGAGTGGACCGCGTCCTGGACGAGGCCGCGGAGTCCGGCTGGGGCCTGCTGGAACTCCCCGCCCGCCGTACGCCGCGCACGGACCCGGAGGCGGTCCGCGCGGTGGCGCAGGTGGTGCGCCGGCTCCTGGACCGCGGGGGCGCCGCGACCAGCGAGGGCCGGCACGATCCGGACGGGGTGCCGGTCCCGGTGCCGCTGACCGCGGGCCGGATCGCGGTCGGCACGGCCCATCGCGACCAGGCGGCGGCCGTCCGCTCCGCGCTCGCCGGCCTCGGCGTGACCGGGGTCGCGGTGGACACCGCCAACCGTCTCCAGGGCCGCGAGTTCGATGTCACGGTCGTGCTCCACCCGCTCTCCGGCCGCCCCGACGCCACCGCGTTCCATCTGGAGACCGGACGGCTGTGCGTGCTCGCCTCCCGCCACCGGCACGCCTGCATCGTGGTCTGCCGGGCGGGCGTCGCCGGCCTGCTCGACGAACACCCCTCGACCGAGCCGGTCCGGCTGGGCGTCACGGTCAAGTTCCCGGACGGCTGGGAGGCCAACCACGCCGTCCTCGCCCACCTGGCGGAACACCGGGTGGCATGGCGCCCGTAACGGGGTGGCATGGGTCCCTGGGGGAGTTGCCCACCACCTGCCGCCGCGGGCGGAAGGGAAGACGGCGGCCGGCCCCCGCACGGCACGGCCTCCGGCCCCCTTGCGCGGGGCGGGACAATGGAATGCGGCACACGATCTGGAGGTAGGTACATGTCCGAGCCGCGACCGGCTCCCGACCCGCGTGGTACGGCGCCGGGACCACGGCGGATGAAGCCCGCGCAGCTGCTCTTCGAGCCGCCCGAGGCCGTCTCCGACCCCGAGCACTTCTTCGGCCTGGAGTCGATGGAGGACCCGCGCGAGCTGCTCAACCGTGCCACGGAGCTGGCCCTGGCCTTCCGCGCCGCGGCCGACCGCGCCACGGAATTCCAGGCACTGGCCGCGGCCCAGCTGACCGACCCCAGCCGGTTCGACCGGATGCCGCCGGCCGTGCTGGCGGAGCAGGCGGAGTGGACCGAGGACTATGCGCAGAAAATGATCGAGTTCGGCGCCAGTCTGATGCGCAGCAGCAGCGCACTGCCGGGCGACATGGACTGAGCGCCCCCGGTCCCGCCGACCGTCCCAGGCGTCACATCCGCACCACGCGCTCCGCTACGGCTCATGGTCCATGACCATGGGCCGCTGGCATATGCAAGAGGCGTAAGATACCGGCTCCCCCACCACTCCGTCCCGTTTTCCGTCAATCAGCTCAACGCGCACGCGCCGGCTCGGTAGACCTGTCCCCCATGAGCGAATGGCTGCCTGAGACCCCCCGCACCCTGGCCTTTCCCACCGCCGCGTATGTCACCCTCGCGGGCGCCGACTGGCTCGCCTCCGCCAGCCCCCACCCCGACGAGATGCACGCCCTGTGGGCCACCCGCCCGGCCGCCCCGAGCGTGCTGCCGTGCGGCACCGCCTTCGACGTGATCAACGCCCCCGCGCTGTTCGGGCGGCGGATGGCCGACCGTTTATGGTCCGACGGTCCCGGCTCGGGCCCGGTGGCGGCGCACCGCGGCCGGATCCTGCTCTTCGCCGCGCCGGGCACGGCCCAGCGGCTGCCCGCGCTGCTCGGCTGGGAGGAGTGGGCCACCGCCGTCCCCCCGCTGCTGTGCCATGGCAGCGGCGATGCGGTCACCGTCCCGCCGCTGCACCCGCCCCGTGGCGCCACCGAGGACGCACCCGCGAACGCCCCCTTCCTGGCCGCCGCGGAGCCGCCCTTCCTGGCCGCCGAGGAACCGTCCGGCCCGGCCGGCTCCCGCTGGCTGGTGGCGCCGGACGTCCGCGACCCCTGGCTGCCGGGACCGGACGTACTGCTGTGGGCCTGTGTCCGCGCCGCCCGCTCCGTGGCCGGTCCCGAGAAGGAAACCGCAGCTCAGCACCCCGTTTCGGCGCTGACCCGGGGCTGAGACAAACCGATTTTTGTCCTCCCCGACCATGATGCTAATGTTTTCCCCGTCAGCAGGCGCCGCTAGCTCAGTTGGTTAGAGCAGCTGACTCTTAATCAGCGGGTCCGGGGTTCGAGTCCCTGGCGGCGCACAGACAGTCGAAGGCCTCCACCGCGGTGGGGGCCTTCGTCGTATGCCGGTTCCCTCGCGCGCACTGCCGGCCGTCCGCCGCGGCCTCGGGACCGCCGGGCATCCGCGGGGCGTCAGTCGCGCCCGACCTTGACCGCCCAGTCCCCGTCGGTCGTCCGGCCCTCCACCTGGATGCGTACGCCGTCCTCGGCGTCGTTCATGCTCTCCCCCACGCCCAGGGGCGCGTCCGCGAGCGGCGGATAGACGGAGGAGCCCCGGCAGGCCGAGGTACCGGGGTGCCCGTCGAGGACCTGCACGGGTCCCGTCCCGGAGGGCGCCCGGCTGCGCACGCGGTAGACCAGGACACCTTCGGCACACATGGAGCGGTCATTGCCCATGGCACCGCGTGCCTCGATGGCGACGGCGCTTTCGGGCCCCGTACGGGCCACCAGGAGCCGTGTCCGGCGCTGGGCCCGGGGCTCCTTGGGGGCCGACAGCGTGCGCAGCGAGTGCACGGCCGGGCGGGTCAGATCGACACAGTCGACCTGGTTGTCGGAGATCCAGCCCAGCTTCCATTTGTGCCAGGCGAAGGGGTCGGGCGCCAGACCGAACTGGCTGCCCATGAGGTCCCAGTCGCCGACGTAGGTGTCCCAGTCGCCCTTGCCGTCCTCCGGCCGGTGGTAGAGGTCCGGCAGGTCGAAGACGTGCCCGGTCTCGTGGGCGAGGACATTGCGGTCCGGCGGGCTCTGCTCGAAGACGGTGACGAACCGGCGCAGATCGCGGTCGTCGGCGTGCATCGGGCGGTCGAGGTTGACGACCTTGGTGGCGTCCGAGTCGACGCCGGGGGCGTCCGGGTCGGCGACGAAATAGACCACGTCGAAGCGGCCGAAGTCCACGAACGGGTCGGCGGCGGCGACCGCGTCGCGCAGATAGGAGGAGCGCCGGCCGGCGTCCCAGTCGCGCTGTATCCCGTAGGAGCCGGACGGGTGCGGCATCCGGATCCAGTAGCGGTGGACGCGCGGGCGCAGCCGGAACTTCCCGTACGAGGCGCGGTCGAAGAAGCCGGAGGTGGCGGGGAAGTAGTCGCGGGAGAGCTCTTCCGGGTCGGCGGACGGCCGGGCGTCCGGGAAGGACAGGTAGATCATGACGGCGTCGAGCGGCCGGTCCGGGCGTGGATAGGCGCTGTTCCAGCTGTCGACGCCCTCGGAGTGGTGCGCGTCGGTGCGTCCTAGGGCGCACGGGAGTGCGGCCTCGGAGGCGGTGGCGGGTCCGGCGACGATGGACGTCGCGATGAGCGCACTCAGGGAGGTGGCGACGGCCGCGACGCGCCGCAGACGGCGGCGATCCACCCCGTCGGGTGTCTGAGCGCGCGGCACATCTACCTCCAGGGACGGATTCGGAGACCTCACCTACCCTGTGGCGATTTAATGCTATTCGTCCTGTTTTGCAGCCCCGGAAGAGTGACCGGCGCGTCTTGGTCACCCCGTAACGGAAAGTCACAAACAGCCAATGGGGCATTCAGTACGAACAGAGCCGCGCAGAAATGGCTGAAGTTCCGTCATGCGGGCGGACGATCACGGCTGCGTCGCTGGCTCGGCCGTTGCGCCAGCCTCTATGATCGCCACACTTTCCAGCGCGAGATCCCCCCTTCATCACGAGACAGCGCCATGCGGGAGCGAGCAGTGAGCGGACACCCCGACAGTCCGGGCCGCACGCCCGGAGCGACGCTCCCCTCAGTGACGGAGCGTAACGGTACGACCAAAGGATCTGCCGAAGCCAGGCACGCCCCGGCCGGCCGCTGCGATGACACCGCGGCCTCCCTCGGCGACTACCGCGCCACCTTCTACGCCGCCCGGCTGGCGATGGCCGTCCTCAACCGCGACGGCCTGGTCCTCGCCGCCAACCCCGCCTTCGGCGAACTGGTCGGCGCCGACCCGGCCGAGCTGGTCGCCGCCACCGCGGCGGACCTCACCGACCTCGGTGCCGACCCCCGGGTGTGGACCGCCTACCGCGAGGTGCTGTGCGGCCGCAGCGACCGGCTGCGCTGCACCCGCCGCCTCAAACACCCCGAAGGGCACTCCATCTGGGTGGAGGTGACCGTCGAGCCGCTGACCCCGGAGCCGCTCAGCGGAGAGGAGCGGATGCTGCTGTCGGTGGCGGACATCAGCGACCGGCACGATCTGCTGGCCCGGCTGCGGCATCTCCAGATGCACGATCCGGTGACCCGGCTGCCCAACCGGGCGCTGTTCTTCGAGCGGCTCTCCACCGCACTGGAGACCGCCTCCTTCGAACCGTCCGGCACCGGCCGGATCGGGCTGTGCTACCTCGACCTGGACGGTTTCAAGGCCGTCAACGACACCCTCGGGCACCGCGTCGGCGACCGGCTGCTGAGCGCGGTGGCGCAGCGGCTGACACGCTGCGCGGAGAGCGCGGCGGACCGCGGGCCGGGCCACGCCGGGCACCTCGTCGCACGACTGGGCGGTGACGAATTCGCTCTTTTGGTGGAGGACTCCACCGGCACCGACCAGCTGGCCGAGCTGGCCCAGTCCGTCCTGGACGCGCTACAGCGCCCGTTCGACCTGGCCGGGCAGCGGCTGTCGGTGTCGGCGAGCATCGGCGTGGTGGAGCGGGCCGCCACCGGCACCACCGCGACCGGTCTGATGCAGGCCGCCGACACCACGCTGTACTGGGCGAAGGAGGACGGCAAGGCCCGCTGGACGCTCTTCGACCCGGAGCGCAACGCCCACCGGATGACCCGGCAGGCGCTCTCCAGCACCCTGCGGCCCGCCGTGGACCGCGGCGAATTCACCCTGGAGTACCAGCCGCTGGTCGGACTGGGTGACGGCCGGGCGCAGGGCGTGGAGGCGCTGGTGCGCTGGCGGCATCCGCAGTTCGGGACGCTGTCGCCGAATCGGTTCATCGCCCTGGCGGAGGAGAACGGCGCGATCGTCGAGCTGGGCCGCTGGGTCCTGGAGCGGGCCTGCTACCAGGCACGGGCCTGGCAGCTGGCGCACCCCGGCCAGCCGCTGTTCGTCAGTGTCAATGTGGCCGTGCGTCAGGTGTGGGACTCCGACCTGGTCGCGGATGTCGCCGGGATTCTGGCGGAGACCGGGCTGCCGCCGCGGCTGCTCCAGCTGGAGCTGACCGAGTCGGCCGTGATGGGCTCGGCCGGCCGGCCGCTCCAGGCCCTCCAGGCCCTCAGCGACATGGGCGTACGGATCGCCATCGACGACTTCGGCACCGGCTACTCCAACCTCGCCTACCTCAGCCGCCTCCCGGTGTCCGTACTGAAACTGGACGGGTCCTTCGTCCGCGGCTTCCGCTCGCAGGAGCACCCCAACCCGGCGGACGAGATGATCGTGGAGGCGCTGGTGGCGCTGGCGCACCGGCTGGGCCTCACGGTCACCGCCGAGTGCGTGGAGAGCGCCGAGCAGGCCGAGCGGCTCCGCCGGATCGGCTGCGACACCGGCCAGGGCTGGCTCTACTCCCGCCCCGTCGCCCCCGAACGGGTCGAGGCCCTGCTCGACGCGGGCCGGCACACGGGCGCCTGAGGGCCCCGCGCAGCCGGACCCGGGGCGAGTGGAACGCAGTTCCGCCCGCCCCGGAAAAGAATCCCGCCGCGACGGCGCGCACCCCCCACGGCGAGGGTCCGGCGGAATCGACGGCAGCGGCAGCCACCGCGTACGAGTACCTAGCCCCGCGGCAAGCCGTACGCGTCCGCGATCAGCTCGTAGGAGCGCAGCCGGGCCGCGCCGCCGTGGGCGTTGGCGGTGATCATCAGCTCGTCGGCGCCGGTGCGCTTGGCGAGCTCGTCCAGGCCCTGGCGGACGGCGTCCGGGGTGCCGTGGACGACATTGCCGAGCCAGCTGTCGACGAAGCCCCGCTCCAACTCGTTGAAGCGGTACGCCTCGGCCTCCTCGGGGCTCGGGACCAGGCCGGGGCGGCCGGTGCGCAGCCGGACCATGGACAGCGCGCCGGTCAGCACCTGGCGGCGGGCCTCGTGCTCCTCCTCGGCGGCCAGCGCCGCGACCCCGATCAGGGCGTACGGCTCCGACAGCACCTCGGAGGGGCGGAAGGACGCGCGGTAGAGGTCCAGCGCGGGGACGGTGTTGGCCGCGGAGAAGTGGTGCGCGAAGGCGAACGGCAGGCCGAGGGAGCCGGCGAGCCGGGCACTGAAGCCGGAGGAGCCCAGCAGCCACAGGGGCGGCCGGTGAGCGGACTGGACGCCGCCGGGCGAGGTGGCCTGGACCGGGCCGGGGACCGCGTGGATCTTGGCGTAGGGGTGGCCGTCGGGGAAGGAGTCGTCGAGGAAGCGGGTCAACTCGGCCAGTTGCTGGGGGAAATCGTCCGCGCCCTCGTGCAGCCGCTCGGTCCGGCGCAGCGCCGCGGCGGTGGCGCCGTCGGTGCCCGGCGCACGGCCCAGGCCCAGATCGACCCGGCCGGGGGCCATCGCCTCCAGGGTGCCGAACTGCTCGGCGATCACCAGCGGGGCGTGGTTGGGCAGCATCACGCCGCCGGAGCCGAGACGGATGCGCTCGGTGTGGGCGGCGAGGTGGGCGAGGAGCACGGCGGGCGAGGAGGAGGCGACGCCGGGCATGGAGTGGTGCTCGGCGACCCAGTAGCGGTGGAAGCCACGGCGTTCGGCCGTACGGGCGATGTCGACGGCCGTACGGACCGCGCCGGAAGCGGTGTGGCCGGCCCCGACCGTCACCAGGTCGAGCACGGACAGCGGGACCGGGGCGCTGCCCAGGGCCGCGCCCCGTATCCCGTCGCCGCTTTCACTGTTGGCCTCTTCGCTGCCCCGGGTCTGGTCACTCTCGCCGCTCACGGTGCGGGTCCTCCTCGCGTCAGTGGTCTGCGAGGAGGGTAACCGGAGAGGCTCTCCACTTATTCCCGGGTCAGATCCGGGGCCGGCACCGGCGGGCGGCGGGCGCCCGCCGCCGGACATACGCCGGTGCCGCCGGACATGCGCCGCTAGACGTGCGCCGTCCGCGAGAAGAGGGTGCCGAGCACCGGGCAGGAGATCGTGCGGTCGAGCAGCCGCAGGCCCTCCCAGGCCGTCACCTGATTGGCGGTGAGCACCGGCTTGCGCAGCTCCGCTTCGAGGGCCGGCAGATGTTCGGCGGTGTGCAGTGCGGTGTCGGGCAGCAGCACCACCTCGGCATCGGGATGGTCGCCGGCCCGTGCCAGCGCCAGCACCTCCTCCCGGCCCCAGGTGCCGACCTCGGCGGCCGTGATGATGCCGCTGCCGCGGGTCGAGACGACCTCCGTACCGGCGGACTTCAAGAAGGCGTGGAAGCGCTCGGCCACATCGTCCGGATAGGTGGCGGCGATCGCGACCCGCCGGGCGCCGAGTGCCTGCACGGCATGCGCGAAGGCGAAGGACGTACTGGAGGCGGGCAGGCCGGCGGTGACGGACAACTCCCGGACCTGTTCGTGGGCGCCCTCCCAGCCGAAGACGAAGCTGGCGCTCGTGCAGGCCCAGACGACGGCCTCGGCACCGCGCTCCTTGAGGGTGTCGACGCCGGCCGCCAGCCGCGCCGCGGAGCCCATCTCCAGCAGCGCGTCGACCCGGTGGGCGTCCTCGCCGATGTCGGTGTGCACGAGCGGCAGCTGGACGGCGCCGCCCAGGAGCGATTCGAGCCGGGGGTAGTCGTCCTCCGCGGAGTAGCCGGGGTAGAGGAAGCCGACCGATGCCATGCAGATCTCCCTTGCGTGTACGGCTGCGGGTGCAGGGGCGTTCGTGGGTGCGGGTGCGTCACAGGTGGTGCGGCGAGGTGCGGAAGGGGCGCTGCCGGCGAGTGGGGCGACGCCGGCAGCATCCTGGGTGAGAGCCGGGCCCGGACCGGCCGGTCTCACACCGGGGGCAGACCTCCTGTGTCCTCGGGCGGGTAGGGCGGGGGTTCCAGGCCGTCGAGGGCCTCCCCGTCCGGTGGCACGGAGGAGGCGGCGAAGGCGGCCTCGGGGGTCGCCCGCGGCAGCCCATCCGTCGGCACCGCCGGCTCCGAACCGGACATCGCGGCCGGGCCGCGGCGCGCCACCGGATCGAGCAGCGCCTGGTACGGGCCCACCGCCTGGACGCCGATGGCGCGCAGCGCGGCCCACATCGTGACCTGATTGGCGGACAGCACCGGCATCCGCAGCTCGGCCTCCAGCTGCGGGATGACGTCGTAGGTCGGCAGATTCGTGCAGCTGATGAAGAGGGCATCGGCGGAGCCGACCACGGCCGCGCGGGCCATGTCGACGACGTCGCGGTAGGGCACCTTCCAGATGTGCCGGGTCAGCCCGAGGTAGGCGCGGCCGGTGACCGTGATGCCGGCTTCACCGAGGAAGTCCTCCAGGGAGTCGGTGACCGATTTCGTGTAGGGCGTGACCACGGCGATGCGCCGTGCGCCGATCTCGCGCAGCGCTTCGATCAGTGCGCCCGATGTCGTGAGGGAGGGAACCTCCCCCGCCTGGGCCATGGCGGCGCACATGGCCCGCTCGCCCGCCACCCCGGCGACGAAGCTGCCGGACGTGCAGGCATAGGAGATGACCTGCGGTGATACCGCGCACAGCGCCTGGACGGCGGCGTGCAGCGTTTCGTGCTCACTGACCAGACGAGCCAGATCGAGGCTGACCTCGACGGGCACAAAAGGGGTGCGGGTGAGGTGGAGGGACACATCGTCGGGTACCCAGCGCCACAGCTCTCGGTCGAGCGCGAAGTCGAAGGGAGCGACGACACCCACGCCGAGCTGCGGCTGTGGGCCACCCAGAAAAGAGACGTCCATGAAGGCCCCTAGAACAAAAACGAAGGGCTGGAATGGCCAGGCCAGTGGCCGAGGATGAGGTGCAGCCGGATCAAGCCGGGACGTCGGAACAGAGCCGTTGTTGACACGGTAGATACGACTTCTTAGCGTGGTCAATCCTCGCATCCCAGGCATCTGTCGGCGCCCCTTTCCATTGAAAGGGACTCACGTTTCAGAACGGTTTCTGGCTATGTCCGAAAGCACCGTCCTCGTCCTCGGTTCCGACCCGCCTCCGAAGCTCGACCGGCTCACCGGGCGGGCTCGGGTGATCTTCACCGATGAGGACTCGCTCGCTGACCGACTCCCCTCCGCCGACGTGCTGTTGGCCTGGGACTTCACCTCCGATGCGATCCGCAGAGCCTGGCCGGAGAAGGGCCCCAGGCCCCGCTGGGTGCACACCGCCAGCGCCGGTGTGGATCAGCTGCTGTGCCCGGCGCTGGTCGCCGACGACACCCTGGTGACCAACGCCCGGGGCGTTTTCGAGCAGCCGATCGCCGAATATGTCGCCGGGCTGGTGATCGCCATGGCCAAGGACTTCTACGGAAGTTGGGAGCTTCAGCGGCAGCGGCGCTGGCAGCACCGCGAGACGCTGCGGCTGGCCGGCAGCCGGGCCGTCGTGGTGGGCTCCGGGCCGATCGGCCGGGCCATCGGCACCACCCTCCTGGCACTGGGTGTCAAGGTCGATCTGGTCGGCCGCCGGGAGCGCTCCGGCGACCCCGAATTCGGCCTCGTCCATGCGAGTGACGCGCTGAACGGCCTCCTTCCCCAGGCGGATTGGGTGGTCTGCGCGGCGCCCCTGACCGAGGCCACCCGCGGCCTGTTCGACAAGGCGGCGTTCTCCCGGATGCCGCCGCGGGCCCGGTTCATCAACATCGGGCGCGGGCCGCTGGTCGTCGAGGACGCTCTGGTGGCGGCGCTGCGCGAGTGGCGGATCGCGGCGGCCGCGCTGGACGTGTTCGAGCAGGAGCCGCTGCCCACGGACAGCCCGCTGTGGGACGTCCCGCATCTGATCGTCTCGCCCCACATGAGCGGCGACACGCTGGGCTGGCGGGACGCCCTCGCCGAGCAGTTCCAGGACAACTTCGACCAGTGGTCGGCCGGCCGGCCGCTGCACAACCTCGTCGACAAGCGGCTCGGGTACGTCCCGGTGCAGTGACGGCGCGGCCGCCGGGGCCCGCCGCCCCGGCAGCCGCGCCCCCGCCGCCGCCCCGCCCGGGGGCGGCCAACGCTCGGAGGACGCATGACCACCGAACCGACCCAGCTCGCCGACCTCACCGCCACCCGTCTCACGGCCGGGTACGCGGCCGGCGAATTCTCCCCCGTCGAGGCGGTCCGGGCGGTGCTGGAGCGCGCCGAGGCCGCACAGGACGCGACGAACTGCTTCACCCGGATCGACGCGGACGAGGCGCTGTCGGGCGCCAAGGAGTCGGCGGAGCGCTGGCGGGCCGGTACTCCGGCCGGGCCGGTGGACGGGGTGCCCGTCACCGTCAAGGATCTGATCCTCACCCGGGGCACGCCGACGCTGCGCGGTTCGCGGACGGTGCGGGCCGAGGGCCCGTGGGAGGAGGACGCCCCGTCGGTCGCCCGGCTGCGGGAGTCCGGTGCGGTGTTCGTCGGCAAGACCACCACCCCGGAGTTCGGCTGGAAGGGCGTCACCGACAGTCCACGGCACGGGGTGACGGGCAATCCGTACGACCCGGGGCGCACCGCGGGCGGCTCCAGCGGCGGCAGCGCGGCGGCGGTGGCACTGGGCGCCGGGCCGCTGTCCCTGGGCACGGACGGCGGCGGTTCGGTCCGTATCCCGGCGTCCTTCTGCGGGATCTTCGCCCTCAAGGCGACCTACGGGCGGGTGCCGCTGTATCCGGCGAGCCCGTTCGGGACGCTGGCGCACGTCGGGCCGATGACCCGGGACGCGGCGGACGCGGCGCTGATGATGGAGGTGATCTGCGGCGCGGACTGGCGGGACTGGTCCCAGCTCGGTCCGGCCGCAGGCCCGTTCCGTCAGGCGCTGGCCGGTCCGGTCTCCGGGCTGCGGGTGGCCTTCAGCCCCTCGCTCGGCTGGGACGTGGCGGTGGCCCCGGAGATCGCCGCGGCGGTCAGGTCGGCCGTCGGCACGCTGGCCGGGCTCGGCGCGGTCGTCGAGGAGATCGACCCGGGCATCGCGGACCCGGTGGAGGCCTTCCACACGCTGTGGTTCAGCGGCGCGGCACGGGTGGTGCAGCACCTGGACGACGCGGACCGGGAGCTGCTGGACCCGGGGCTGCGGGAGATCTGCGAGCAGGGCGCCCGGTACAGCGCGCTGGACTACCTGGCCGCGGTCGACACGCGGATGGCGCTCGGTCAGGCCATGGGCCGCTTCCACAGCGCCTACGACCTGTTGGTGACGCCGACCGTGCCGATCACTGCCTTCGAGGCCGGCGTCGAGGTCCCTGCCGGATCCGGCCACACCCGCTGGACGGGCTGGACGCCGTTCACCTACCCCTTCAACCTCACCCAGCAGCCGGCCGCGACGCTGCCCTGCGGGGTGGACGGAGACGGGATGCCGATCGGCGTCCAGCTGGTCGGCGCGCGGCACGCGGACGCGCTCGTCCTGCGTGCCGCGCACGCCCTCTACGAGGCGGGGACCGCGCAGATCCCGGCGCCGCCTGCCCTCTGAGGTGACCGCGTGCACCCGCTCTAGGCCCGCCGGAAGTTGAGGGTCTCCCCCAGGGCTCCGGCCCGCCACAGGTCCTGACAGGCGTCGGCCATCCGGTCCAGGCCGTCGACGACGCTGCCCCACACGATGCCCGGCACCCAGCCCGCGTCACCGTTGATCAGCAGATTGTTGCGCTCATAGAACAGCGCAAGATCGACGACGGTGGCGCGGCCCTGGTGCTGGGCCTGGGTCTCGTAACCGTAGGACTTCGTACCCAGTTGGGTGTCGGTGAAGGTGAAGTAGCACAGATCGCCGGGGATCGGGGTGATCGTCGGATTCTCCAGCGGCGGCTCCTCGGGAGCGAACGGCGCAAGCAGGGCGTAGATCTCGTTGCGGGCGTATTTGGCGTGATAGACGTCGCCGCCGAGTGGGAGGGCATCCCACACGGCATTGCAGGTGATCGGCGCGCGGTCGTCGAGCAACTTGGCCGTGCAGCTCACGCCGCGCTTGTCCAGGGAGACTTCGATGAAGCGATCGGTCATGCCCCGATCGTAGGTGGGCAATACCGGCGTACGGAACAAGTCCGAGGCGCTTCTATCAAGGGCTGGAAACGATCGGCATATCTGTCAGGCGTTCGGGTAGCCGCGCGCCCATGGCTCCACCACAGGAGAACACCAAAATGATCAAGAGAAAATTGGCAAGCGGCATCCGCCGCCGCTCGCTGCTCGCGGGGGTAGCGGCGCTCGGCGCAGCGGGTGCGGTGGGAGCGGCGACGGGCTGCTCCCGGGTCGATATCTCCGGCGCGACCGGAGGCGGACACCAGCTGGAGGACCTGCGGAAAAAGGGCACCATCCGCATGGGCATCGCGAGCGAACCGCCCTATGCCTCGATCAACAGCAAGGGTGAGCTGACGGGTGAGGCACCCGCGGTCGCCAAGACCATCTTCCGCCGGCTGGGCATCAAGAATTTCGAGCCGGTGCCGGTCGAGTTCGGCGCATTGGTGCCGGGACTCCATTCCTTCCAGTACGACGTGATCGTCGCGGGCATGTTCATCAACAAAGCCCGCTGCGCGGCCGTCCTCTTCTCCGACCCGGATTACGAGAACAAGGACGCCTTTCTCGTACTCAAGGGCAACCCGAAGAAAATCCACTCCTATGCGGACATCGCCAAGGGGAAATTCCGGATGGGCTCGGGAATCGGCTATGCGGAGATCGACTACGCGGTCGGCAACGGTGTCAAGAAGGACACGATCCAGACCTACGGCGACCAGATCGCCGGTATGGAGGCTCTGGAAGCGGGCCGTATCGACGCCTTCGCCGGCACGGCGCTGACCATGATCGAGGCGCTGAAGGCCGGTAAGCATCCCAAGGTGGAGATGACCGAGCCGTTCACGCCGGTGGTCGACGGGAAGCCCCAGCGCGACGGCGGCGGTTACGGCTTCCGGATCGGCGAGACCAATCTGCGGGACGCGTTCAACCGCGAACTCCAGAAGATGAAGAAGAGCGGCGAACTCCTGCGTATCGCCAAGCCGTACGGCTTCACCGAGGAGTTCATGACCGACCTCACGGCGAAGGAGCTCTGTAAAAAGTGACCGGCGCCCTATGGCAACTCTTCTTCGAAGGACTGTGGATCACCATCCAGTTGATGGTCTACAGCGCCGCCCTGGCCGCCGCCGTCGCCTTCGGTATCGGTCTGGCCCGCACCTCACGCTTCTGGATCGTCCGCTTCCTGTCCGGTGTCTATGTGGAGTTCTTCCGCGGCACCTCGGCCCTGGTGCTGATGTTCTGGCTGTTCTTCGCGCTGCCGCTGCTGGGCTGGCAGCTGGTCGGTATCTGGGCGGGCACCCTGGCGCTGGGCCTCTCCTACGGGGCGTACGGCTCCGAGGTCGTCCGCGGCGCCCTCCAGTCGGTGGCACCCGCCCAGCAGGAGGCGGCCATCGCACTGAGCTTCACGCCCTGGCAACGGCTGCGGAAGGTGCTGCTGCCGCAGGCCGTCCCCGAGATGATGCCGCCGTTCAACAACCTGCTGATCGAGCTGCTCAAGGGCACCGCGCTGGCCTCGCTGCTGTCCATCGGCGAACTCACCTTCCAGGCCAAGCTCGCCCGGCTGTCCACGGGCGAGAGCGCCCAGATCTACGGAATCATCCTCGTCCTCTACTTCGCGGTCGCGTTCGTACTGACCCGGATCATGCGGGTGCTGGAGCGCCGCGCCAAGGCCTCGGTCGGCCGGGCGGTACCCAAGGGTGAGGGCTGGTTCTCCCGCAAACTGCCCGTCGAGAAGCAGGGCCCCGAGGCGCTGGCCACCGGAGGAAAGCCGTGAACAACTGGTCATGGAGCTACGTCGGCGAGATCATGCCCGAGATCCTCAAAGGGCTGTGGATCACGATCCAGGCGACGATCTACGGCTCGCTGGTCTCCTTCGCGCTCGGGCTGGTGTGGGCGGTGGCGCTGCGCTCGCGGAGCCGCTGGGTGACCTGGCCGGTCAGCATCTTCGTCGAGTTCATCCGCAACACCCCGCTGCTGGTGCAGCTGTTCTTCCTGTTCTTCGTCCTGCCGGGCTGGGGGCTGGCCTTCTCGCCGCTGACCACGGGCGTCATCGGCCTGGGCCTGCACTACTCCACGTACACCTCGGAGGTCTACCGCGCCGGTATCGACGGTGTGCCGCCCGGCCAGTGGGAGGCCGCCACGGCGCTGAGCCTGCCGCGCCGGCGCACCTGGACCGCGGTGATCCTGCCGCAGGCGTTCCGCCGGGTGGTTCCCGCGCTGGGCAACTACGTCATCGCCATGTTCAAGGACACGCCGCTGCTGGCCGGTATCACCGTCGCCGACATGCTCTTCCAGGCGAACAGCATCAGCGCCACCACCTTCGACTACCTGGAGCCGATCACCATCGTCGGCATCCTCTTCGTGGTCATCTCCTACCCCACTTCTCTCCTCCTGCGAGCCCTGGAGCGTCGTCTTGTCCGCTGACAGCACCCCCTCGAAAGAAACGGCCAACCCGGCGGTCGACGGCACCGAGCTGATCCGCTTCGACAACGTCACCAAGCGGTTCGGGACCAACACCGTCCTGGACTCCCTGGACTTCACCGTCTCGTCGGGCAAGCACGTCACCCTCATCGGCCCGTCCGGGTCCGGCAAGACCACGATCCTGCGGCTGCTGATGACGCTGCTGAAGCCCGACGAGGGCACCATCAAGGTCGGCGGCGAGTACCTGACGCACGAGGAGAAGGGCGGCAAGCTCGTCCCGGCCGGGGAGAAGCACATCCGCGAGGTCCGCAAGAACATCGGCATGGTGTTCCAGCAGTTCAACCTCTTCCCGAACATGAAGGTGCTGCGGAACATCACCGAGGCGCCGGTGCACGTCCTGGGGATGGAAAAGGACGCCGCCGAGGAGCGGGCCCGCGAACTCCTCGACCTGGTGGGCCTGACCGAGCACCTCGACAAGTACCCCACCCAGCTCTCCGGCGGCCAGCAGCAGCGGGTCGCCATCGCCCGGGCGCTGGCGATGCGCCCGCAGGTGCTGCTGCTGGACGAGGTGACCTCCGCGCTCGACCCGGAGCTGGTGGCCGGGGTGCTGGACGTACTGCGGGACATCGCGCACACCACGGACATCACCATGCTGTGCGTCACCCACGAGATGAACTTCGCCCGGGACATCTCCGACGACGTCCTGATGTTCGACGCCGGCCGGGTCATCGAATCCGGTTCCCCGGAAAAGATCTTCACGGAGCCGGAGCACGAGCGCACCCGGGAATTCCTGAGCGCCGTGCTGTGAGGGGCGGCCGTTAGGCCGTGAGTTCGGGTGGCGGATCCCCGTCCGGGGGGCCGCCACCCTTTCTCATTTCCCCACACCGGAGCCATGGCGGCCGAATTCCGGAATATCACCCCGCGGCCCCTCGGCGACTGCGGGAAATCGCTCGCCCGGCCGCCGCCGCAGGCTCAACAGTTCCTCAAGTCGGTGACCTATGGCTGATGTCAGACCTACGGTCTACCGTCTAGGGACGGTCCGCGCGCCGCGCATGACACCACCTCATGACCGGAGTGGGAGCGCGGAGTCGGGCCGTACCGGCGTCTCGCCCGGGTGCCCGCCCCAGGTGTCGCACCTCGGCTTTCACGCCACAGAATTCTGTCCGCGAGCACAACAACGGGGTCCCTTTTTCATGGGAAGGACAGTGGAGACGTGAACGTCTCATGTATTGCCACGGGAGTCTGCGCATACCGGAAAACAGTCAGAAACGCCCGCACGGGCCCGGCGTATTGCCCCTCCTGGTGCATCCCTGAGGAGCTGATGTGAGCACGCATACTCAGGACCCGTCACTGCGGCACCAGGATCCGCCACTGCGGCAACAGGACGCATACGCGGTCGTCGTCACGGAATCCGTCGACGACATCGAGCAGCTCAACGAATTGCTGCACAGCAATCTGCCGGTCCTGCTCGTCCGCGATCTCGACCAGGCCAGACGCCTGATGGACGGCGAACCGGCCGCCGGGTCCGCCGCGGACACCCCGCGGCCGGCCCGGCTCCGGGTCGGCCGGCTGGAGGTCCGGCCGGAGGAACAGCGGGCACTGTGGCGGGGCGCGCCGCTGGAGCTGACCGCACAGGAGATCGGCCTGCTGGGCTGCCTCGCCGGACACGGCGGCAGCGTGGCCTCCTACCGGGAACTCGTCCAGGACGTCTGGGGAGCGTCCTGCGGAGTGGACACGACGGTGATTCACAGCGCCGTACGACGACTGCGCCGGAAGCTGGAAAAGGCCGGTGTCGACGTCGAGATCGAGTCGGTCCGCGGTTACGGTCTGCGGATCGCGTACGAGGGTCAGCAACCGTCAGTGAACTGACATCAACCTGACATTGGCCGCCCCGCCGGATTCCTCAAGAATATGAGGCGCATCTCCGGCGGGGACGCCTTTTCCCAACTCCTGGGAATTCCGCAGCCAGACGGCGTCTTCGCTTCCTCATCACCATCCGAAGGGGAGGCAGCATGCGCGCACTCAAGACATCTCGCGCACTCCTGGCGAGTGCCGCCACCGTGAGCATTCTCGGAACGACGGGAATGGCTTCCCATGCCGCGGTGGCCGCGGACCACGGCTCCGCAGCGCTGAAGAGGACCTGCAAGGTCTCCGCCTACACCGACCGTGTCGACCGGAGGACGGACAAGTTCGGCAACGGCGCGATCCAGTGCAATTACAAGCCGGCTTACACCAAGATCGTCGTCACCCTCTACAAGGGCAAGAAGAAGATGGCGACGGCCAAGTGCGCCAATCACAAGAGGTCTTGTTTCGTCGCCACGAAGGAAATCAAGGACGACATGCCCGTCCAGACGTGGCGCACCAAGGTCACCGGAGCCTGGGGCTCCGGAAAGCACAAGACCGTGTGGAGCAAGCCGCTGCACGGCTGAGCCGGACGCGCCCCACGCTCACCGGCCTCGGGCCCGCTGAGGCCTCATCACCGCCACGACCAGCAAAGGCAGATGCGTATGCGCACCATGATCGCGCGCGGCGCGGTGGCCGCTCTCGCCGCCACCGCCCTGGCCGGGTCCCTCGCGGGCTCCGCCTCGGCCCAGACCGCCCACACCAAGAAGACCGCCTCGGCCCAGACCGTGCACACCAAGAAGACCGCCTCGGCCCAGACCGTGCACACCAAGAAGACCGTGTACAGCCAGAAGGCGAAGCCCACCACGAAGTCGATCAGGCTCGACGCCGGCTGCAACTTCATCAGCAACGGCCGTAAGAAGGCGGGCCAGGCCTGCTTCAAGAAAAACGGCGACCGGGTCTGGATCCGTGACACCGCCCGCGACGGTATGCGCATCGAGGTGCGCGGTTCGGTCAACAGCAAGGGCCAGCCCGGCTACCGCTGCTACGGCAACTACAAGGGCGGCTGGCAGGTCTGCAACTTCGACCGCAAGATGGCCGAGGGCCATGTCTTCCTCTGGTACGTCAACAAGTGGAAGGGCAACAAGCTGAAGGGCACCAGCGACGAGAAGATGATGGTGACCTCCTGAGCGGCCCCCGGATGTCACGAACCGCGCGTGCCGTCATGGCTGTTACCGACGTCCGAACCGCTCGTGACGCCATGGCCGTTGCCGACGTCCGAACCGCTCGTGACGTCATGGCCGTTGCCGGCACCGGAACCGTTCCCGGTGCCATGAGGCCGGATTCAGATCCCCTGTAGCGAGGGGCCGAGCGCCCTCCTGCCGGGCCGTCTCGCGGAACCGGCCACAGATGTGGCCGGTTCCGCACCCTTCCGGGGCGCTCCCCCGCCCCTGGGCCGGGGTATCCGGGTGCCATGGGCCGCAAAACACCAGGACACCGGAAGCCCCATGACCTTGGCATATGCCAAAGTCTCAAGCCCCAGTACAGAAACGCCGGGCACACCTCTTTTCAGTCAAGACCCCCTCCGCCGAGGGCCGTTGACCGCTATCGTGAGAGTCACGCCGTTGTCCGGGATCGGCCGCGCAAGCGCCGGACGTGACCACCGACGACGCTCATGACGCAAGCGGTAACAACCTGCTAGGGGGACACCGTGGCGCTGAAGCCCGAGCCGACCGCGCCGTTCCATTCGGTGCAGTACGCCCTTCGCGTGCTCGAAACGATCTCCAGGCACGCCGACGGCGTGACCGATGCGCAGATCGCCCGCGAGACCGGCCTGTCCCCGGGCCAGCTCGCCCAGATGCTGTCGATGCTCCGGCGCGAGGGCTATGTCGAGCAGGTCACCGACGGGGCGTATGTCGTCGGCGAATCGCTCCTGCTCCTCGGAACGGGCGGCGACCGCGACCAGGCCCTGCGCGACAAGCTCCAGCTCACCCTCGACCACCTGCGCGACTCGGTCGGCGCGGCGGTCTACATCAGCCGGTACATCGACGGCGAGGTGAAGATCCTCCACTACGCCGACGGACCGCTGGCACCCAAGGTCAACGAGTGGGCCGAGTTCCACCGCACGGCACACGCCAGCGCGGTCGGCAAATGTCTGCTGGCGCAGCTCGACCACGACGGCCGCAAGGACCACCTCTCCCGTCACAAGACCGCCCGGCTCACCTCCCGGACGATCACCAACGAGAAGGTCCTGTTCCACAAGCTCGACAGCCAGCCGCCCACGGTCCCCGTCCTCGACCTCCAGGAGTACGCCGTCGGCACGGTCTGCGCGGCCGTCCCGATCACCGCCGGTTCGACGGTCGGCTGCCTCGCCCTGTCCATGCCGCTGGAGCACGCCCACCGTCTGCGCCAGGCCGCCGACACCCTCAACCGCCGGGCCGCTCCGGTTCTGCTGTCGCTGGCGATCTGAGCGGGGCGGGAGCCGGGCGGGTGGGAGCCAGGCTGGCGTGAGCCGGGCGGGTGTGAGCCAGGTGGGCGCCGGCCGGCCGGGCTCGCGCCGGGAGTGGCGCCGCCCCTCCGTCCTCCGCCGCGGCTGTGGTCACGAGCACCCCTCTCGACCAGGTAGTATTTCTTTCGTCAGCGCGCGCCGCTAGCTCAGTTGGTTAGAGCAGCTGACTCTTAATCAGCGGGTCCGGGGTTCGAGTCCCTGGCGGCGCACGTATCGAGTGGGCGTTTCCGGTTCTCCGGGAACGCCCACTTTGTTTGTCGTGACGGGGTGGGTGGGGCCGCCGGGGCCCTCAAGCCGACGGTCCGTGGTCGACGGCCTGTGGTCGACGGCTCGCGGTCGACGGCTCACGGCTCACGGTCGGCAGCCGGGCCGGCCCCCGGGACCATCGGTCCAGGACGGGATCATCGGTCCAGGAGATGGGCCCGGTCGTGATCGCGGTACAGCGCCAGGAGAGCGGCCCGGTCCCCGGCGGTGAACGGGCGGTACGCGCTTCCGGCCGGAGCGGGGGAAACGGCGCGAGCAGGAGGAACCGCGGGACCTGCGGGAGTCGCGGGAACGGCAGGGGTGCCGGGGGCCCCGGGAACGCCAGACGTGTCAGGTCTGTCAGGTGTGGCATGGGTCGTGGGGTCCGCCGAGCCGAGCGGCGACCACCAGACCGGATCCGGGCAGCGGAAACCGGCCCGTCGCAGGGCGGCCCGATGCACCTTGTTCGTGGCGGTCACCGGCAGCGCGGCCACCGTCCGTACGAACCGGGGCGCCGTCTTCGTCCCGAGGTCGGGCTGGGCGGCGAGAAAGGCCACGAAGTCGTCCGGGTCGAACACGGCGCCCTCCCTCAGCGCCAGGGCCGCCATGACCTGGTCCCCGGCGACGGGGTCGGGCACCGCGTACACGGCCACTCCCTCGGCCGGGGCGTAACGGGCGAGGATGTTCTCGATCACCCCGGCGGCCAGATTCTCGCTGTCGACCCGTAGCCGGTCGTCCGAGCGCCCGGCGAAGTGGAAGAACCCCTCGGTGTCCCGGAAGAAGAGATCACCGGTCCAGTACCAGCCCGCACCGACCCGCCCCTCGCCCCGGCCGCGGGTGCGGGCGGCGGTCGCCTCGGGGTTGCGCCAGTAGCCCTCGAAGGAGCTGCGGCCGCGGTTGACCAGCTCGCCTATCGACTGCTCCCCGTTCAGCAGCCGGCCGGCCGGATCGAGACGGGCGCGCGGCAGCTCGGCGCCGGTCTCCGGGTCGACGACGGCGAGATCAGCTCCTGGCGCGGGCCGCCCGATGGCGCCGGGCGGGGTGTCCGGTGTGCGCTGGATCGCGGCGCCGCCCTCGGAGGAGCCGTACCCCTCGGTCAGGCGGACGCCGAACCGTGCGGCGAAGCGGGCGGCGTCGACGGCACCCGCCTCGGTGCCGAACCCGGCGCGCAGCGGATGGTCCCGGTCGTCCGGGGAGGGCGGGGTGGCGAGCAGATACTGCACGGCCCGGCCGACGTAGGTGAAGTAGGTGGCCCCGTAGCGGCGTACGTCGGGGAGGAAGGCGGAGGCCGAGAAGCGGCGGCGCAGCGCCACGGCCGCACCGCCGGCCAGCGCCGGAGCCCAACCGGCGATCACCGCGTTGCCGTGGAACATCGGCATACAGAGGTAGTGGACGTCGTCCCTGCGCACTCCGAAGAATCCGGCGGGCGAGTGTCCGGCGGCGGCCAGCCGGCCCTGGGTGCAGAGGGCTGCCTTGGGCGCGCCGGTGGAGCCGGAGGTGAAGTAGAGGAGCATCCGGGTGGCGGGCGTCGGGGTACGGAGGCCACCGGAGCCGGCGGCGATCTCGTCGGGCGTCGTGCCCTCGTACGGCCCCAGCAGTTCCCGGTAGGCCGGGTCGTCCACGACGAGGATCCGCTCGGGCGGGACGGGGAGGTCCAGGCCGGCCAGCAGCGGCAGGTGGGCGCGTTCGGTGATCAGCAGCGCGCAGTCGGTATGGCTGATGTCGCGGGCGAGCTCCGGCCCGCGACGGGTGGGATTGATCCCGGCGACCGCGGCCCCGGCGAGTGCCGCCGCGCTCAGCCACAGCGGATACTCGGGCACATTGCCGAGCAGCACCCCGAGGTGCGCCTGCGCATCATGCGGCAGCAGCTCCCCCAGTAGCGCGGCCCGCGCGGCGGCACCGCCCGCCAGCTCGTGGTGGCTGAGCACGAGATCCCCGTACTTCGCACCCACCCGGTGATCGCCCCACTGCGCCTGTACGAGTTCCGCGACGGTGGCGGCGCCGGAACTTCCCTGCCTGCTGGTGCCGTTGGCTGCCATGACGAGGGAGGGTAGCTGACGTCCCGTCAGATGTGGACCCGGGTGGGGCGAGGGGCGCGGGGACCGGCCGGGGCCTCCCCGAGGGATGTTCTCGGCGAGGCCCGTGGGGGTGAGGGGTGGGGTCGTGGTCCGGCGTCGGAGGGCTCAGGAGAGGTCGACGTCCGAACAGGCGTAGAAGGCGTTGCCCGTGTCGGCGATGTTCCAGACGCCGAGGATGAGGTGGCGGCCGGACTTCTGGGTGGGGACGGTGCCCTGGTGCTGGACGGTCGAGCCGGGCTGGGCGCCACCCATGGGGACCGTCATGAACGGCTCGGGTTCGAAGTCGGCGCGAGTGAGCGGCTTGCCGGGGTCGTAGCCGTCCTTGGTGATGAAGTACTCGAAGTCCGTGGTGGCGTGCCGCGCCGTCAGGCGCCAGGTGAAGGTGTAGCCCTGCCCGGGGGAGAGCTTGGTGCCGGGCCACGAGCCGCCGCGCGGATCGTCCAGCTCGGCGAAGTTCTCGTGCCCGCCGGAACAGATCTTGCCGTCCGCGGGGCCGGCGGCCGGGAAGCCCTTGGGGGCCTCGACGCTCTGCGGTTCGTACTGGATCGCGCCGCAGTCCTTGACGGTGCCGTTGGCGCAGAGCGCCTGACGACTGGGGGGTGCGTCGCTGTAGCCGTGACTGGAGGCGCTGCCCGTCGCGAGCAGGGAGACACCCAGGACGCCGAGGCCGATCACGGCGGCACTGATCTTTTTGCGCATGCTTCGCTCCTGAAGAACGTGGGGGGAGTTCCATGAGCCAGGTGAAAGGCAGTGCACTGCGGGCGGTGCCGGATGGTGCGGGATGGTTCCGGATGGTGCGGTCTAGACCAAACGGCAGACTAAGGGCGCAGCGCTGAGCATGTCCATACCAATGACCGGGCCAGGGTGCGTCGGGTCACCCGGGCGGGTCGGATCACACCGGGTCGCGGCACGTCGCGGTCGGGCGTGGGCACGTCGTAGTCGGGCGCGGCACGTCGCGGTCGGGCGTGGGCACGTCGCGGTCGGGCGCGGCACGTCGTATTCGGTCGCGGCACGCCATAGTCGGTCGCGGCACGTCGTAGTCGAGTCGCGTCAGGTCGGGGCGGGTCCCGCCGCCGGGGGGCGAGTCGGGTCGGGGCGGGTCCCGCCGCCGGGGGGCCGATTCGGGGGCGGGTCGGGTCGGTCAGGCTGCCGCCGTGAGCGGGCCCGTGGTGGGGCGGGCGGCGGCCTGCACTAGAGCGGTGTACGTGCGGCGGAGGGCTATCAGGGACTCCTGGGCCTCGCGGTAGACGGCGGCGTCCGGGCCGCCGCGGTGGGCGAGAGTGCGCACGGGTGCACAGTGACGGTCCATCGCGCTGAGCCAGGCACGGTGCTGCGCCGGGAGATGGCGTCGCATCATCTGGCGCCTGCCCTCACCCATCCGGCGGCCGCCGATGCCCAGCACCGCCTCGGCGGCCTGGAGTACCGGCGGCTCCAGGGCGCCCTGTTCGGCGAGCGCGCCGAGTACCGCGCGCTGCTGTGGCGTGGCCGGCGCGGCCGTCAGCTCCGCCGCCTCGGCGAGGAGCTGGGTGCGCAGCGCATGCTGGACGCGCACCAGGCGGCGCAGCGCCGTCGGGGTGGAGGAGTCGTCGGGCGACCGGCCCGCAAGGGTCTCGGCGAGCCGGAAGAGCCAGATCCCGTGTGCCTCCAGGCGGGTCGCGGCCAGCATCAACCGGTCCAGGCGGCTGAGCGGTTGTCCCTCCGGGGCCCAGCGGACGATCGGGACGAGCACTTCGGTGCGGGCCAGTTGATCGATGGGGATGTGGCGGCGGGGCTTGCGTTCGGGGACCCAGTTGTGGAGCGCGAGGGTCGGCAGGGCGACGAACTGATCGTGGTCGATACGGTGCGCGATCGCCGCCCACAGATCGAGAAATGCCCCGTCGGCGACCTCGCGGGCGGCCGGTGCCTGCGGGTCGAGCCCGCACCAGCCACAGGACACCGCGATCACCGCGATCCGCATGGCGGCGGCCTCCGCATTGCGCAGGGAGAGGCGGGAGACACGTTGCCGCAGGGCGGACAACTCGTCGGCGCGATGGGCTCGTTCGACGAGGGCAATGGCGGCCTCCCGGTCGGGCGCGATCGCGGCCGCGCGCGCCATGGCGTCCAGCCGGGTCCAGGTTCCGATCATGGAACGGACGGGCGGCCGCTCGGGCAGAAAGCCGTGCGCGCAGGGGTCGTGCGGGGAGGCGGTGGCGGGTTCCGCGGAGGCGGAGTTTTCCGCGGAGGCGGAGTTTTCCGCGGAGGCGGCAGCGGTCGGCGGCAGGCCGGGGCCGGGGGCAGACGCGGCACACGGGCCGGACACGCCGGTCGGTATACGGGAGCCGGGGGCGGTCGCGGGCGCACCCTCAGCCGCAGGCTCGGTCGCGGTCGCGGGCCTGGCCGACGGGCCGGCCTCACCCGCGGCCGCGGGCCTGGCCGCAGGCACACCCGCAGCCGCGCCGGTGCTCCCCGTCACCGTCGCGCCCGGCGTCGCGCCCGGCGTCGCGCCCGGCGTCGCGCCCGGCGTCGCGCCCGGCGTCGCGCTCGCCGTCGCGCTCGTGACTGCCATCGTGGTCGTGGTCGTGGTCGTGGTCATGATCGCCTGTCCCCCATCAGCACTTCCCGGCGAACAGCCGGGCCAGGTGGGTGTCCATGTCGAGGTAGCGGTCCTCATGGCCGGGCGGGACGATCGCCACGGTCTGCTCCAGCCACGCAGTCAGCTCCGTCGCGCGCACCGACAGCTCGCACACGCTGTCATCGGTGGACAGCTCGATGTGCACGCGGCGCGATTCGCCCGGCCGGCGGAAGGGCCACACCCGTACGTCCCCCTCGCCTGCTTCGTCGTGCAGCCCCGTCAGCAGCAGATCGCGGGCGAACAGCCACGTGGCCACCTTCTGGCCACGGCTGATGAAGGCAACCTCGACCTCGTACGGGCGGTCGCTGCGATAGCTGAACCGGCCGGCCACCGGAACTGCTTCGTCCGGCCCGAGGAGGAGCTGCATCTCAAGGGTGCGCTTGGCTGTCGACACCACGACGATCAACCTTTCCGACGGAGGGGCGAGTCCCGGGGACCCGGTCCGGGGCGCGCGTCCTGGCAGACGTTGCTGTGGAGGGTGGGGTTGCGGGAGGCGGAGGAGGAGTGACGGACGCCATGGCCGGCACCCTCCGGACGTATGGAGTTGTTTCGCCGCGAAGCTCGCTTCAGCCTCTCAACCGGCAGGAGATATCGCATGTTGACGGCGCAACTGATGATCTACCGCCATGGAACCGATGAACTCGATCTTCACAGAGCAATCGGGGCGAACTGCCGGTCGAAAGTCCCAAGATCAAGGGACCTTTGCCCCATACGGGGCAGGATTCTCGTGCGGTAACGCGGACGGGCCGGACGCCATTGCGAGTGGCCGGGATCACATGGCCCGAGTGCGTGATCTGCCTGGCCGGGGGTACAGAGCACATCTCGAGTTCGTGTAAAGTTCTTCAGGTCAGCGCGCGCCGCTAGCTCAGTTGGTTAGAGCAGCTGACTCTTAATCAGCGGGTCCGGGGTTCGAGTCCCTGGCGGCGCACGTCAGACTGAGGCCCCTCGCCATGCGGGGGGCCTCAGTCATGCGGTCGGCCGAACGGATGACCGGCTCCGCCGCCCCGCGGGAACACCCCCGGAGCCCGATCTTCGCGTCACCCCGGACGGCGACGCCCCGGACGGCGATGCCCCGGACGGCGACGCCCCCGGACGGCAATGCCCCGCACGGCGACACCCCCGGCGACGATGCCCCGAACGGCAACAATCGAGATCTGTGCGATCACAAACAGTAATTCCCGGATCACCTAGGGATTCGTTCACCGGAGGCTCCCTACCCTTTTCCATGGGCCCTCCGTTCCGCTGTCTCACGATTTACCGGGCCGCCCCGGATCTACCCACGGCCGGCGACCACCACCCCGGCGGCCAATGCGGGCATCGACGTCGGCACCGACACCGTGACGGCAGACGCCGTGACGGCAGACAAGGCAGCAGGCACAAATCCCGGTACCGCGATCCACGACCCGCGGAGGGATAGCCGTGACGCTCCCCCACCGGTCGCCACCAGGCAGAACGAGACGCCCCCGGAGCGGGGCTTCAGCTTCGGCCAATTTGGCGTACGCGCAGGTAACTTCACCCGAGTCGACAAACGGCTGAACCCGTCGCGGACCTGCCCCGCACCCGCTTCCCGGTGAATGCGTTCGGATACAGTGGGCGCGCCGCACACATGGGTCCTCAAGTCCCTTGACCAGGCCGGTCGTTCGCGTCAATGCTGCGTCCTTGCCGTCCGCACGTCGTCCGTCACGCCGTCCGCCATGCCGCCGGAGATTTTCTCGGTGCGCACATTTTCTTTGCCGGTTGACAGCCGGTCGACGGGGAACATTACCCGTGGGAGATGACCCCTTTACGCACCGTGTTCTCCCCCTTCCCCGCGCGGCAGGGCCGTCCTGGCCATTACTCCGATATCCGCCGACAGCGGGAAATTTGGCACCAGGTCCGTATCAAAGTGATGTGCTCTGCGCCACACGCCGCACCGTCTTACGTAGTCTTGTGCACAATTCCCTTGGCAAGTCTTGCCATCACCACGGCGGTTAGGGACCCTGACCTGGCAACTCGGTGAAATGAGGGACCGCATAGCCGAGTGGTAACAGTCAGGTCCGCCAGTTGGCGTGATGTGACCACGGGGAAATCGCCGCTTGGCAGGATCGCGGCAGCGTTGCATACGCAACCGGAAGATGGTCGCCGCCATCTGACGGTGCAGGCGGTCGACATCACAGCGCCCGGGTCGGCCGCGGGGGACCGTGGACCCGGGCCATCAGCAAACGGCACGCAGTGCACGCTGCGTGCGGGGGGATGGACTCATGACGTCGCCGCCTGACGGCTCCCGGCCGCAGCGTCCGTACGACCCGTCGGCCACGACGCGCCTGCGCGTGCCACGCCAGCACTGGCAGCGGCGGAACCAGCGCAAACCGCTGCCGCGCTACGACTACGAGCACTACAGCCGGCTGGCCGGACCGCTCACCCGGCCCGACCCGGACAAGCCCTACACGGTTCGCTACCGCTCGCTGCTCGCGGACGAACCGCACCGAATACGGGCGGCCCTGCTGCTCGGCGCCGCGCCGCTGGTCTCCTTCGGGCTGCTGGTCTGGCTGATGCAGCCGAGCCACTGGACCGAACGCGACTACCCCGCCTACGACTTCCTTCCCGTGCTGGACGTCGTCATGCTGGTCTCGATCGGGCTGATCGAGCTCTTCCGGTGCATGAATGTGCTCTCCAACGCGCACGCCACCCTCGTCGCCCGCGACCCCATCCCGGTCATTCCCGAGAGCGGCACCCGCGTCGCCTTCCTCACCTCTTTCGTGCCCGGCAAGGAACCTCTCGCCATGGTGACGAAGACGCTGGAGGCGGCGGTCAAGATCCGCCACCGCGGTCTGCTGCACATCTGGCTGCTGGACGAGGGCGACGACCCCGACGTCAAGGAAGTCTGCCGGCGCCTGGGCGTCCATCACTTCAGCCGCAAGGGCGTCCCGGAGTGGAACCAGGCCAAGGGCCCGCACCGCGCCAAGACCAAGCACGGCAACTACAACGCCTGGCTACAGGCGCACGGTGACGCCTACGACTACTTCGCCTCCGTCGACACCGACCATGTCCCGCTGCCCAACTACCTGGAGCGGATGCTGGGCTTCTTCCGCGACCCGGACGTCGGCTTTGTCATCGGACCGCAGGTGTACGGCAACTACGACACCTTCGTCACCAAGGCCGCCGAGTCACAGCAGTTCCTCTTCCATGCGCTGGTCCAGCGGGCCGGCAACCGCTATGGCGCGCCGATGTTCGTCGGCACGTCCAACGCCGTGCGCATCAGCGCGCTCAAGCAGATCGGCGGGCTGTACGACTCGATCACCGAGGACATGGCGACCGGTTTCGAGATGCACCGGCACAGCAATCCGCAGACCGGGAAGAAGTGGCGCTCGGTCTACACCCCGGATGTGCTCGCGGTCGGCGAGGGGCCCACGGCCTGGACCGACTTCTTCACCCAGCAGCTGCGCTGGTCGCGCGGGACGTACGAGACGATCCTCAAGCAGTTCTGGAAGGCGCCGTTCACGCTGCCCGCGGGCCGGCTCTTCAACTACACCATGATGGTGATCTTCTACCCGATGTCGGCGCTGAACTGGATTCTGGCGGCGCTCAGTTGTGCGCTGTTCCTGGGGCTGGGGGCCTCGGGTGTGCAGATCGATCCGTCGGTGTGGATGATGCTCTACGGCAATGCCTCGGCGCTCCAGATCGGTCTGTACATCTGGAACCGGCGGCACAATGTCTCGCCGCACGAGCCGGAGGGTTCCGGCGGCGTCGCCGGCATGGTGATGTCCGCGCTGTCCGCGCCGATCTACGCCCGGTCGTTGTTCGACACCGTACTGCGCCGCAAGAGCAAGTTCGTGGTCACGCCGAAGGGCGACTCGTCCAGTCCGGACACGCTCTTCGGAACGTTCCGGGTGCACCTGTTCTTCCTGCTCGTCTTCGGGGGCTCGCTGGTCGCCTCGTTCGTGCTGGGGCACAGCCATCCGGCGATGGTCACCTGGGCCGTACTCGCGATGCTGATCACCGCAGCGCCGATCTTCGCCTGGCGGCTGAGCGTACGGAAGGAGAAGCAGGGGCGGGGGGAGGCGGCCGCCGCCTCTGCCACCGCCGCCACCGCTGCCGGTGCCCCGGCCGGGGGCAGGGCCGGCGGTGGGGGCTCAGCGGACACGTTGGTCGCGGAAGCCGTCGCTCCGGATACCCGTCCCCTCCCCGGACTCGCGCCCGCTCCGGCCGCCGACCAGACCGTGGAGCAGCGGGCCACTGCCCCGGCTCCGGCCGCCGACCAGACCGTGGAGCAACGGGCCGCTGCCCCGGCTCCGGCCGCCGACCAAGCCGTTGACCAGGCCTCCGACCCGGCCTTCACCGCCGAACAGACCTTGCAGATCGCCCTTGGGGGACGTCACACATGAAGTACCGTCCGAGCCGTCGCACCCGCCGAGTGGCGATAGCGGCGGCGGTGGTGCTCGCGCTGGCAGCGATGAACGGGCCGGCCCTCTACGGCTTCGCGTCGGAGCAGTACCACCAGTACAAGATCAACAAGCCCGAGTACAAGGCGGCGAACGGCCATTGGGACGTCGTCGATGTACCGGACAAGTACCGCATCAACACCATCCACGCGGCCCTGCTGCACACCGGAAAGGTGCTGCTGGTCGCGGGCTCCGGCAACAACGCGGCGAACTTCAAGGCCAAGTCGTTCCGTACGGTCCTGTGGGATCCGGAGAAGAACACCTTCAAGAACATCCCCACGCCCAAGGACCTCTTCTGCTCCGGGCACACCCAGCTCCCGGACGGCAAGCTGCTGGTGGCCGGCGGCACCCAGCGCTACGAGAAGCTGAACGGCGATGTGAAGAAGGCCGGCGGCCTCATGATCCTCTACAACGAGAACCCGGACGGCCCGAAGACGTTCCCGGCCGGCACGCTCTTCACCGGCAAGAAGAACGGCAAGACCTTCGCCTCCAAGGACCCGGTCGTGGTGCCGCGGGCGAAGAAGAAGGCCGACCCGGCGACCGGCAAGGTCACCGTGGTGCACAGCGAGGCCCGGGTCTACGTCGAGGCCCTCAAGGACGGCCCCTCCCACTCCACGGGCGCCCAGGACAACTACCGCATCCACGGCCTCACCGGCGCGGACGCCCGTAATTTCTACGGCATCGCGCAGAAGCTGTCCTTCGACAAGAAGGACTTCCAGGGGATCAAGGACTCCTTCGAGTTCGACCCGGTGGCCGAGCGCTACATACCCGTCGACCCGATGAACGAGGCCCGCTGGTATCCGACGCTCACCACGCTTCAGGACGGCAAGGTCCTCTCCGTCTCCGGGCTGGACGAGATCGGGCAGGTCGTCCCCGGCAAGCAGGAGATCTACGACCCGAAGACGAAGAAGTGGCGCTATCTGCCCAAGCGGCGCTTCTTCCCGACCTACCCTGCGCTCTTCCTCACCGACCAGGGCCGGATCTTCTACACCGGCTCCAACGCCGGCTACGGCCCGGACAACATCGGCCGCACGCCCGGCATCTGGGACCTGAAGTCCAACAAGTTCCAGGTCGTCCCCGGGATGAGCGACCCGAAGATCCTGGAGACGTCGATGTCGGTGCTGCTGCCGCCGGCCCAGGAACAGCGGTACATGGTGCTGGGCGGGGGCGGGGTCGGCGAGGACCCGAAGGCCACGGACAAGACCCGGATCGTGGATCTGCACGCCCCGTCGCCGCGCTTCAAGGACGGGCCGCCGCTGTACGCCAAGGCCCGCTACCCGAGCAGCGTGATCATGCCGGACGACACCGTGCTGACCACGAACGGCTCCGGCGACTACCGCGGCCGCAGCGACTCCAACGTCCTCAAGGCGGAGCTGTACGACCCGGCGACCAACTCCGCCCACCAGGTGGCCGACCCGCTGGTGGGCCGTAACTACCACTCCGGTGCGCTGCTGCTGCCCGACGGCCGGGTGATGACCTTCGGCTCCGACTCCCTCTACGCGGACAAGGACAACACCAAGCCGGGCGTCTTCCAGCAGCAGATCGACCTCTACACCCCGCCGTATCTCTACCGGAAGTCCCGGCCCGAGCTCACGGACAAGGGGCCGAAGACGCTCTCCCTCGGCAGCAGCGCGACCTTCGGCTCCCCGCGCGCCGCCGCCATCAAGAAGATGCGGCTGATGCGGCCCGGCTCGTTCACCCATGTCACCAACGTGGAACAGCGCTCGATCGCACTGGACTTCACGGTGACGAAGGGCGGGGACGGTGTGACGGTCACGCTGCCGAAGGACCCGTCGTTGGTGCCGCCCGGGTGGTACATGCTGAACGCGGTCGACGGGCAGGGGACGCCCTCGAAGGCGGTGTGGGTGAAGGTGCCGGCGCAGCGCGGCTAGGGGCGTCTCCCCGAGGGCGGTCTGTCCGCCCCTGTCCGACCCTGCCCGGCCCTGATCCGCCGGGCAGCCGGGGCGCCAGATGCTCGTGTGCTCGGCATGTTCGCCAGCCTGGGCGCCAGATGCTCGCGCTCGGCATGTTCGTCCGCCGGGGCGCCACAGGCTGGCGCTCGGCATGTTCGTCCGCCGTGACGGCGACCGGTTGCGGTCGCCGTCACGGCACGACGCTACTTCGCGCTACGCGCCAGCCCCAGGGCGTACTCGGGCCACCAGGTGCCCGCCTTGGGGCCGCCCTTGCACGTCCCGTCCGACTCTCCCGGGCGCTTGATCCACAGGTAGGCGGCTATCAGGGGGTCGTCGGTCTTGGTGGTCGGTGGGGTGCCCAGGGCGCGGCCGGGCGGGTTGCACCAGTTTTCCGGGTCGTCACCGCCCGGGGCCGGGCCGTTGCCGTTGCGGCTGGTGTCGATGACGAACGGCTTGCCGCCGACCATGGCGGACAGCCGCTTGCCGTACTTCTTGTTCTCCGCGGTGGTCTGGTAGTTGGAGATGTTGAGGGCGAAGCCGTCGGCGCGGTCGATGCCGGCCCGCTTGAGCGGTTCGACCATCTGGCCCGCATCCTTGATCCAGTGCGGATTGCCGGCGTCCAGATAGACCTTGGTGTGCGGCAGCGCCTTGAGTTTGCCGACCGCCTCCGTCAGCAGGGCGTAACGCTCCTCGTGGAACTGCTGCGGGGTGCACTTGTCCGCGATGTGCGGCAGCGCGTCGGGCTCCAGGACGACGGTGGTGGCGCGGTCGCCGATGCCTTTGAGCACCCCGTCCAGCCAGGCCCGGTAGGCGTTCCCGTCGGCGGCGCCGCCCTGGGAGTACTTGCCGCAGTCGCGGTGCGGAATGTTGTAGAGCACGAGCAGCGCCTCGCGGTCGGCCTTGGCGGCCGCCTGGGTGAAGCCGCGCGCCTCCCCCTGCGGGTCGTCGACACCTATCCATTCCGCGACCGGCTGCGCCGCGATCTTGTTGGCCAGGCGGGCGTCCGAGGCTTTGTCGTCGTCGCCGTACGAGGACACCTGGCGGGCCGCCTTGCTGTCCGGATTGACCCAGAACGGCGCCACGGACTTGGGCCGTTGGCCCGGTTTGGACGGGACGCTGTCGTCGTCGCCGGATGAGGAGCAGCCGACGAGCAGCAGGGCCAGCGCCCCCACCGCCGCCCCCGCCGATGCGGCCCTGGCATGCCCGGTGCGCCGCCGGCCCTCACGGGGCCCGCCCGGCGGACCGACCCCGGCCGTCCGTCGCAGATTGCCGTACATCCACTCCCCCCTCGGAGCATCGAACACGGTCGGCGGAGGCCGCCGACGAGATCCATCGTGGCACACGGCCACCCGCCGGGGTCGGCCTGTGGAGGGGGCTGTCCACAGGCTGCTAAGGCGCTTGACGAATGGTGGTTGTGGTGGTTCGTTCGCCCCTCGCGCCGGCGGGCTGAAGGGACGTCAAGTAGGCCGACACCACGACCACGTTCGAGGCGCCGCCGCGAGACCGGTCCGTGGCCCGGCTGTGGCCGCCGTCCGCGACGATCAGCCGGAGTTCGGAGCGGCCCCGGTCGCGGGCGGCGTAGGCCTTCCGCGCGTCGAAGCGGTCCCGGTCGTAGAGCTGGACGTCCTCGACGGTGAAGCGTGCGGTACTGCCGTCGGAGCGCTGGATGTCCAGCCGCTCCCCCGGCTTGAGACCGGCCAGACGGTGGACGACGGCCCCCTGGACGCGCGGGTCGCGGACGGAGCCGGCCCGGCCCACGAGCAGTGCCGCACCCGCCTCGCCCGGTTGCGGCCCTGCCGCGTACCAGCCCACGGGGGACGGGGAGTTGTCCGGCGGCGGGGTGAGGATGCCGTGCTCGTCGAGGCCCCGTTCGGTGATACCGGCCTCTCGTACACCGAGTGCGCCGATGGTGATCCCCACGGGCCTCGCGGTCACGGCGGTGGGCACCGGGGCGTGCGCATGCAGGGGCGTCTGACGGCCCAACGGGCGCCCGACGGCAGCGACATCACCGGTCGTGGCGAGCTGCGCGGCCACCCCCTCCGCCAGATCGCGGCCCCACAGCCACAGCCCCAGCAACAGCACGGCCCACGCCACACCGGCGAGGAGCCTTGCGGGGGTGGGGGTGGGGGTGGGGGTTGGGGTTGGGGTTGGGGTTGGGGTTGGGGTGTGGGTGTGGCCGGGGCTGATCCTGGTATCGGGACGGACGAGGGTGCCGTGGGAGCCGTAGGTGCCGCATGTATGTGGTGCGCGAGGTGGTCCAGATACTGACGTGCCGGTAGTGCCCGATACGACGCTCGTGGCAGGCACACCGTCCGCGCCACGTACACCGCCCCTGCTCCGTACACCGCTCCTGCCGCCCGCACCGGACAGGGCAGGCACCCCGACCGCGGCCTCGGCCCGCCCCCGGTCCTCAGCGCTCATCGACTTCGTCGCCCCGCCGTTCGCGGCGCAGCCGGAGCCGGAGCCGGAGCAGCTGCCCCGCGATGACCAGGATGGCGCCGCCGGCCAGCACCAGGCCGACGGCCGAGGTGCTGCTCAGCTCGCGACGCGGGGAGGCCTCGGCGACGGAAGCGGGGTGTACGGGCGCGGCGACTGGGGCAGCGACGGGGTCGGCCTGAGCGGGGTGGGCGGGTGGAGCGGCGTCGGGACGTATCCAAGCGCGGCCGGTCGGCCCCGTCGCCGGCCGGGCGTGCGGTACCGCGTCGACGAATGCCGTCGGTCGCAGGGCGGCCCGCCCGTCAGTGCGGCCGGCGAGCCGCGGGGCGACCGCGCCGCCGGGGGCGGCCGACGCGGGGGTGACGGAGACCGTTCCGGTCCCGGTGGCGCGTGCCTCTCCGCCGTGGGCGGGCGTCGTCATCACCGCGCAAGCCGCGACCGTGGCACAGAGAGCAAGTTGCCGTGAGCGCATGGTGAACCTCCGATAATTCCGAAGGTCCGCCCGCACGAGCCCGGCCGCATCCGGTGCGGTCCGAGGCTGCGCCGTTCGGGTGGGGGTTCGGGCGTGGGTGCCCCGGGAGGGGCCGGGCGCCGAATGAACCGGGAGGAGTCGGGCACCCAGTGATCCGGATCGCCCCGGCCGGCCTCACCCCGCCCCACGCCCGACGTCGACCGCCCAGGTCATGCGGCCTCGCCTCCCCCAGGTCATGCGGCCTCGCCGCCTCCCCAGGTCATGCGCCCCGGGCGCCGCTCACACCAGGTCGATGAGGTCCGCGATCGAGTCCACCACGCGGGAGGGCCGGAACGGGTGGCGCTCGATCTCGTCGGGGCGGGTCAGCCCGGTCAGCACGAGGAAGGTCTCCATGCCCGCCTCCAGGCCGGCCAGTACATCGGTGTCCATCCGGTCGCCGATCATGGCGGAGGTCTCGGAGTGGGCGCCGATGACATTCAGCCCGTGCCGCATCATCAGCGGGTTGGGCTTGCCGACGAAGTACGGCTCGACGCCCGTCGCCTTGGTGATCAGCGCGGCCACCGAGCCGGTCGCGGGCAGCGCGCCCTGCGGGGAGGGGCCGGTCTCGTCGGGGTTGGTGGCGATGAACCGCGCCCCGTCGTTGATCAGCCGGATCGCCTTCGTCAGCGCCTCGAAGCTGTAGGTGCGGGTCTCGCCGAGGACGACGTAGTCCGGGGAGTGGTCGGTCAGGACGTAGCCGATGTCGTGCAGGGCGGTGGTGAGGCCCGCCTCCCCGATGACGTACGCGGTGCCGCCGGGCCGCTGGTCGTCCAGGAACTGGGCGGTGGCCAGTGCGGACGTCCAGATCGACTCCCACGGCACCTCCAGCCCGATGCGGTTCAGGCGGGCGTGCAGGTCACGCGGGGTGTAGATGGAGTTGTTGGTCAGTACGAGAAAGGGCTTGCCCGACTCGCGCAGCCGCTTGATGAAGGCGTCCGCCCCGGGGACCGGAACGCCCTCGTGCATCAGGACGCCGTCCATGTCGGTGAGCCATGACTCGATCGGCTTGCGCTCTGCCACTGCCGGACTCCTGCCTACGCGTTGACCAGGGGCGTCGGCCCGCTCCCGCACACGTCGTGGCCCATGCGGACATGGTCCACTTGCCGTACGTACGACCGACACCCCCACCCTAGGTCAGCAGGCCATACCCCTGACCCCGGCAATCACTCGTGATCTTCCGCGGCCACCGGAACCTCCGCGCCCCGGCTCTCGGCGATCCGCAGTACGTCACAGAGCGCCTCGGTGAGCCGCTCTCCCGCAACGCCTGGCGCCGGGTCTCGCGGGAGACCTCGAAGCGCTGCGCCGGCTCGCGCTCGGCGGGCAGCACTTCCCCCTCGCCCGACTCCCCCAGCAGCTCGGCGATTCCCACCTTGGCGCTGTAGTGCTTGGCAATGCGGCCGTGCTCGGGGACGCCGGACCCGCCGGACCGGAAGGGTGCGCCAGGATCCTGGCCGTACGGGAACTCCACGCCGCGATCTTCGCGTTACGGCGCGAGGCGGGGGGCGGCAGCCGAGCGCCGTGGCGCGGCGATCTGCGCCCCCGCCCCCCAGCGCCCCAGCCGCCCGGCCCTCCCGCCCGCAGCCCCCAGGCTCACGACTGCCGCGCCCCGAACAGGGGTGCCAGCACCAGTTCCGCCGCCCCGTCCGCGACCGTCCGCGCACCGCCCCGGGCGAGCGCCACCGGCACCGCGCGCCCGGCACCGGCTCTGCCGCGGGTGCCGGCCTGCTCGTCGAGCGCCTGGGCCACGCCCCCGAGGAAGGCTTGGGGATGCTCCAGGACGGTGCGCCCGCCGAGCAGCACCCGGTCGATGTCCAGCAGCTCGACGAGGTTGGCGGCGCCCACACCCAGCGCCCGCGCCGCGCCCGGCAGGTCGCCGCGCGCCACCGCGGCCAGGCACAGCGCCTCGATGCAGCCGCGCCGCCCGCAGCCGCAAATCGGCCCGTCCCACTGCACGATCTGGTGGCCGAACTCCCCGGCGCCGGTGCGCGCGCCGCGGTAGAGGCTGCCGCCCAGTACGAGCCCGGCGCCGAGTCCGGTGCCCAGATGCAGATATCCGAACGAGCCGGCGCCCGACAGTACGTCGTTGTCATGGGCCAGGCCGAGCGCCGCCGCATTGGTGTCCTTGTCGAGGACGACGGGCAGGCCGAGTCGTTCGGCGAGAGCGTCCCGCAGGGGGAAGCCGTCCCACCGGGGCGCGCCGGTGACCCGGTGCAGGACGCCGGTGGTGTGGTCCAGCGGGCCGGGGCAGGCCACCCCGGCGCCCAGGACCGGCGGCCCGCCGGCTTCCGCGCGCAGCGCAGCGACCTCCCGTTCGGCGGTGGCGAGCACCTGCCCGGCGCCCGCTTCGAAGGCGAGCGGGGCGCGGCGTACGGCGACCGCTTCCCCCGCGAGGTCGGCGAGTACGGCGGTGAGCTCATCGCGGTCCAGGTGCAGCCCGACGGCGTGCCGGGCGCCGGGGACCAGCCGCAGGACGGTGGCGGGCTTCCCGCCCGTGGAGGCACGGCGGCCCGCCTCGGCGACCATGCCGTCGGCCCGCAGCCGGGCGGTGATCTTGCTGACGGCCTGCGGGGTCAGCCCGATGCGGCCGGCGAGCTCCAGCCGGCTGACGCCCTCCTCGCCGGCCGCGCGCAGCAGCCCGAGCACCAGTGCGGCGTTGTGGCCGCGCAGCGCGGGAAGGTTGGCGCCCGGGTTGCCGGCGAAGCCGCCGTGGGCGATGTCGTTGCTGCTCACCCACCCATTGTCCGCATCGCTTGCACTTTGGCAACACCGTTGCTTAAGTGGGAGCCATGAGCGAGATGAGCGACTCCCCCGGCACCGCCGCCCCCCATGAACCGCTCCGCGTCGGCCTCCTCGGCTACGGGCTGGCGGGCTCGGTCTTCCATGCCCCGCTGATCGCGGCCACCGAAGGACTTCAGCTCGACACCGTCTCGACGGCCAACCCGGAGCGGCAGGCGCAGGCCCGCGCCGAGCACCCGGGAGTCCGTACGGTCGGCACCCCCGAGGCGGTGCTCGCGCGCGCCGCGGACCTCGATCTGATCGTGCTGGCGACGCCGAACAAGACGCATGTGCCGCTCGCCACCGCCGCGCTGGAGACCGGTCTGCCGGTGGTGGTCGACAAGCCGCTGGCCGCGACCGCCGCCGAGGCCGAGCAGCTCGCCGCGCTCGCCGAGGACCGCGGCCTGCTGCTCTCCGTCTTCCAGAACCGCCGCTGGGACAACGACTTCCGCACCGCCCGCAAGCTGATCGAGGAGGGCGCGCTCGGCGACATCTACCGCTTCGAGTCCCGCTTCGAGCGCTGGCGGCCCGAGCCCAAGGGCGGCTGGCGCGAGTCCGGCGACCCGGCGGAGATCGGCGGACTCCTCTACGACCTCGGCAGCCACCTCGTCGACCAGGCGCTGGTCCTGTTCGGCCCGGCCGTCTCCGTCTACGCCGAGTCCGAGGTCCGCCGCCCGGGAGCGGAGGCCGACGACGACTCCTTCATCGCCCTCACCCACGCCGGCGGCGTCCGCTCCCACCTGTGGATGAGCGCCACCACCGCCATGCTCGGCCCGCGCCTGCGGGTGCTGGGCAGCAGGGCGGGCTATGTGAAGCACGGTCTGGACCCGCAGGAGGCCGCGCTGCGCGAGGGCCGCCGCCCGGGCGACAAGGGCGCCGAGTGGGGCGTGGAGCCGGAGTCCGCATACGGCCGACTGGGCGCCGGGGCGTCCCCGCGGGCCGGGGGCGGCGAGCCCGTACCGACCCTGCCGGGCGACTACCCCGCGTACTACGCCGCGATCGCACGGGCGCTGCGCGAGGGCGGCCCGCCGCCGGTCACCGCCACCGAGGCCGCGGCCGCGCTGCGCGTCCTGGAGGCCGCGAAGCTCTCCGCCGCCGAAGGCCGTACGGTCCGGATCGAGGAGCGCGCATGAGCCCGGCCGGTCCGCGGGCGACGGACGAGGAGATCCGCGAACTGGCGGCGCAGGAAGACCGGTTGGTCCTCGACGCCTTCAGCAACGAGGACGCCTGGCACCTGGGCTCGCTGCTGGTGGAGCTGGCGCGCGAGCGCGGCGCCGCGGTGACGGTCGGGATCCGGCGCGGCACCCAGCAGCTGTTCCACTGCGCGCTGGCGGGCACCTCCGCCGACAACGACGCCTGGATCGCCCGCAAATGTGCCGTCGTCGAACGCTACGGCGAGTCCTCCTACCTGGTCGGCGCCCGGTTCCGCGCCAAGGGCCGCACCTTCGAGGAGTCCTCCCGGCTGGACCCGGACCGCTTTGCCGCGCACGGCGGGGCGTTCCCGGTCCGGCTGCGCGGGACGGGTGTGGTCGGCGTGGTCGCGGTGTCGGGGCTGCCCCAGGCCGACGATCACGCGCTGGTGATGGAGGGGCTGGAGCGGTTCCTGGCGGCGGGCTGAGGGGGCACGGCCCAACTGCCTGTCGTGGAGACGGCCCCACTGCCCGTCATGGGCACGGGCGGCCCAACTGCCCGTCGTGGACACGGCCCGACTGCCCGTCGTGGGCACGGACGGCCCGACTGCCCGTGCACGGCGAGAGAGAGAACCCGGGCAGGCCGGGGCCTCTCCCCGCCGCACCGCCGTGCTGCCGCACCGCCGTGCTGCCGCACCGCCGTGCTGCCGCACCGCCTTCCGCTCAGGCGTCCTTGAGTTCCTGGCGCTGGCGGCCCAGGCCGTCGATCTCCAGCTCCACCACATCACCGGCCCGCAGATACGGCTTGGGTTCCGGCCGGCCCATGGCGACGCCGGCCGGGGTGCCGGTGTTGATGACATCGCCCGGGTGGAGGGTCATGAACTGGCTGACGTAGCGGACCACTTCGGCCACCGGGAAGATCTGCTCGGCGGTCGTGCCGTCCTGCTTCAGCTCGCCGTTGACCCACAGCCGCAGGCCGAGGGCCTGCGGGTCGGGCACCTCGTCGGCGGTCACCAGCCACGGCCCCAGCGGGTTGAACGTCTCGCAGTTCTTGCCCTTGTCCCACTGGCCGCCGCGTTCGATCTGGAAGGCGCGCTCGGAGACGTCGTGCGCCACCGCATAGCCGGCCACCGCCGCCAGCGCCTGCTCGTCGCTCTCCAGATAGCGGGCCCTGCGGCCGATGACGACGGCCAGTTCGACCTCCCAGTCCGTCTTCACGCTGCCCCGCGGGACCAGCACCGTGTCGTCGGGGCCGATGACCGTGTCCGGGGCCTTCATGAAGAGGATCGGCTCCTCGGGGGTCGCGGCCCCCGTCTCCCTGGCATGGTCGTGGTAGTTCAGCCCGATGCACACGATCTTGCCGATCCGGGCCAGCGGCGGACCGGTGCGCAGCCCGGCCGCGTCGAGCCGTGGCAGGTCACCGGACGCGGCCGCGGTACGGATCCGGGCCAGCGCCCCGTCCTCCGCGAGCAGCGCTCCGTCGATGTCCGGCACCAGGCCGGACAGGTCCCGCAGGACCCCGTTCCCGTCGAGCAGCGCCGGGCGTTCCGCCCCCACAGTTCCGACACGCAGCAGCTTCATCGATTGCACTCCCGTGGTCGAAGGGTCGGCCCTGGAAAGGGATTTCCGGGCCGGCCGATGGGGGACGGCCATCGAGCGATTTGGCTGATCGTCCAAGAACGGGGTCCAGTCTGCAAGACCCCGTTCAAGGACTGGACCGTTACTGAGCGGTAGTAACGATCTCCCCGGGAGCCCCGCCCCCTTGCGGCTTCGCCCCGTCGGCCGGGCGGGCGGTGGCCCGGGAGTTGGCCCGCGCCCGGGCCGCCCGCTGCCGTGCCGCGCGGCTCTTCGGCGCACCCTTACGGCCCGCACGCTGCGGCGCCGGGCCCTGCCGCGGATCGCCGGCGCCCGACGCACCGTCAGCCGGTACGGGCGCCTGCGCACCGGACGGCGCCGTCCGGGCCACGCCCGCCTCCGCCGTCTTCCCGGCGCGGGCCGGCGCCCCCTTGGCAGGGGCCGCAGCCCGCTTCCCCTTGCCGCCTGCCGGCTTCCCCTTGGCGGGGGCCGCCGCGGAGGCTGCCGCGGGGGCCGCCTCCCGGTCGCCGCTCCCCCGGTCCCGGTGCAGCAGCGCCCGCTCGCACGCCGTCCAGGCCGTCGTCGTGACCATGTAGAGCCCGGCGGCCAGCGGCACCACGGCCACCGTGATCAGTGTGCCGAAGGACAGCAGCGGCATCACCTTGGCCATGGAGGCCATGCCGGGCACCGCGGCACTGCCGCCCGCGGCCGGCTGCGGGGTCTTGGCCATCGTGGCCCGGGCCCGCCGGAAGTTCCAGGTGGCGACCACCGCGATCACCACGAACAGCGCGAGATAGACCAGCCCGTGCGGCCCGAAGACCCCGCCGTCCGCCAGCGCCTCGCTCCAGTGACCGCCGAGCGGCGCGCCCAGCAGCGTGTGGTCCAGGAGACCGCCGCCCCCGGTGGAGAACAGGTGGTACATCACGAAGAAGACGGGCAGCTGGAGCAGGGTCGGCAGACAGCCGGCCAGGGGCGAGGACCCGGTCTCGGCGTACAGCTCGGACATCGCCTTCTGGAGCCGCTCGGGGTTGCCCTTGTGCTTGCGCTGGAGTTCGGCGAGCTGCGGGGCGAGCGCCGAGCGGGCCTTCTCGCCACGGGCCGCGGCGCGGGCGAGCGGGTGCAGCGCGGCGCGGACGCCGAGGGTGCACAGGACGATGGTGGCGGCCATGGCCGCGGGGCCGAAGAGCGGGGCGAGCGCCTCGGCGCCGTGCGCCAGCGCGTCGCCGAGAAAGCCGAACATGGACATGGGTGAGCCCTCCACGGGTCTCGTCGTGCCGGGATGTGGATTCGGCGTGACGAGCCGCGCGGACGCGCATTGCGGTGCGGTGCGGTGACCTGACCGTGCGCCTACGCGGCCGTCGGAAGGGGACGGCCCGGTGCTCGGGGGCGCGGCCGGCCGGCCGCGTCGGGATCACGTTGGGGCAGGAATGCCGTACGCCGCTCGCGGTCGCGCAGGGCCGTACGGATCCGGCCCGGTGGTACGGGCCGGGCGCAGGCCGCGATCAGGAAGGCGCGGCACAGGAGCAGCAGCGCGCCGGTGGTCGCGGCGGCGGTCAGGGCCGTGGTGAGGCCGGTCTGCGTGAGCAGGAAGCCGGCCAGGACGAAGAAGAGCGCTGAGGTGTACAGGCGCCAGGAATCGACGATGCGGTACATCCAGCGCCCTCCTCAGGTTGTCCGGTCGTCAAGACTTATCGGCTTCCGCTCAAGAGTAGCCACACATCTGGGCAGCCGGGAGACCGGCCGATAACTTGCCCCCCTGCCGTCGGGACGGACGGCGGAGCAGGGGGACCAAGGGGGAACACCTAGGAGGTGCTGTGCGCGACATCAGCGTTCCGGCCCTGGCGGCGCCACTGCGGACCGGCGGTCTCGCCGACTCCGTGTTCGACACCGCCACGCACCAGCCGGACTTCGCTCAGCTCGCCCGCCGTGACGGCAGAGCGTCCGGCGGCTGGCAGGAGGTGTCCGCGGCGGAATTCCGGGACGAAGTCATGGCCCTGGCCAGGGGGCTGCTGGCGGACGGGGTCCGGCCCGGCACCCGGGTCGCGGTGATGTCCCGGACGCGTTACGAGTGGACGTTGTTCACCTATGCGCTGTGGGCGGTGGGCGCGCAGCTGGTACCGGTCTATCCGACCGCATCGGCCGAACAGCTGCGCTGCATCCTCGTCGGGGCGAAGGTCACCGCGATCGTCGTCGAGAACGAGGCGCAGGCCATGACCGTGGCCGAGGCCTGCAACGAGCGGGCCACGCTGCGCCGGCTCTGGCAGCTGGACCTGGACTGCGTCCGGCGGCTGACGGAGGAGGGCACCCGGCTGCCCGAGGCGGATGTGCACCGGATGCGACACCTGGTCTCCCCGGACAGTGTCGCGGCGATCGTGTACACGTCGGGGACCACCGGGAGGCCGCGCGGCTGTGTGATCACCCACGCCAATCTCGCCGCCCAGTGCGACACCCTCTACGCGGGCTGGGGCGGACTGCTGGCCCCGCCCGGCGAGCGGCCGTCGCTGCTGGCGTTTCTGCCTTTCGCCCACATCTACGGGCTGATGGTGCAGGTGGCGTGTCTGCGCGGCGGGGTGAAGCTCGCCCATCAGCCGGATGTGACGTCGGAGGAGCTGTTGCCGGCCCTCGCCTCGTTCCGTCCGACGTTCCTGTTCGCGGTGCCGTACGTCTTCGAGAAGATCTGCGCCCGTGCCCGGCTCGCGGCGGAAGCGGCGGGCCGGCAGCGGACGTTCGACGCGGCGATGACGGTGGCGGTGCGCTACGCGGAGGCGCTCGCGGAGGAGGCGCGGGGCACCGGGCGCGGTCCCGACCCGTTCCTGCGGGCCCGGCACGCACTCTACGACCGGCTGGTGTACTCCCGTATCCGGGAGACGCTGGGCGGCCGGGTGCGCACCGCGGTCTCCGGCGGTTCGCCGCTCTTCCGTGAGCTGGGGCTGCTCTTCGCCGGGATCGGTATCACCGTCTACGACGGCTACGGCCTGACGGAGACCAGCGGCGCGATCACCGTACAGCCGCCCGGCAGGGTGCGGTTCGGGACGGTGGGCCTGCCGCTGCCGGGCAGCGCGGTGCATCTGGCGCTGGACGGTGAGGTGTGGGTGCGCGGTGCGGTGGTGTTCGCCGGCTACCTGGAGGAGGGCGGCTCACCGGGCAGCGGGCTGTACGACGGCTGGCTGCCGACCGGCGACCTGGGGCATCTGGACGACGACGGCTATCTCGTCATCACCGGCCGCAAGAAGGACGTCATCATCACCAGCAACGGCAAGAGCGTGGCCCCGCAGGGGCTGGAGCAGCGCCTGCGCGCCCATCCGCTGGTCTCGCAGTGTGTGGTGGTCGGCGACAACCGGCCGTACGTCACCGCGCTGATCACGCTGGACCCGGAGGCGCTGGCGCACTGGCGCAGGCTGCGTGACGAGCCCGGCGCGGACAGCACGGCACCGTCGCCGGAGGAGCAGTTGCAGGCGGAGGTACGACGGGCGGTGGCGCGGGCGAACGCGTCGGTGTCGCGGGCCGAGTCGATCCGCGCCTTCCGGGTGCTGCCGGGCGAGTTCAGCCAGGAGTCGGGGCTGGTGACACCGTCGCTGAAGCTGCGGCGCGCGGCGATCGTGCGGACGTACGCGGCGGAGATCGACGCCCTGTACGCGGAGGGCAAGCACGAGGAGCCCGGAACGCGGCGGGACCGTCGCAGATGGGCGACGGCAGGGCTGTACGCGCGCTGAGCGCCGTGGGTTGGACGGGCCCGGCCGGGCATACGGCATCCGGCGCACGTCACCCGCATCCCGGCCGGGCCCGCCCGCGCACCGTAGCAGTGCCGCGGCGGGCCCGGCCGTTATTTGTCCAGGGGTGAGGAGACCGGCCCGCGGGCCCGGTACGGCACTTAGCGTCCGGTGGGATTCCAGTAGTGACGAACCGGGAGGCCGTGTGCGGTCCATCCTCAGCAATTCCGCAACATCCGGGCGGACCATCGCCACGGGACTGGTGGTAGCTGCGCTCGTGGCCACGCTCGCGGCGCTGCTGCTGCCCGTCCAGCTCTTCGGCGAGTCCGCAGCCGCGGCGACCACCACCCTCACGTACGACGACGACGGCGGGGGCACGGTCGACACCCGCTACGGTCCGCTCACCGCGATGGACCGGGACTTCGTACGCAAGGTCAAGCTGGCCGGGCTGTGGGAGCTGCCCTCGGGCCGGATGGCGCAGCAGCGCGGGACGACTGCCGCCGTGCGCACGGCCGGCAACCATCTCGTGGCGGGACACACCGAGTTGGACCGGCGGTCGAACGAGGCCGGGCGGGCGCTGGGCGTCGACCTGCCCACTGAGCCCAACGCCGCCCAGCAGGGCTGGCTCGGGCAGCTCAACGCCGCCCAGGGCAAGGAGTTCGAGGCGCTGTTCGCGGAGCTGCTGCGCCGGGCCCACGGCAAGGTCTTCGGGCTGGTGGCCCTGGTCCGTGACCAGACCACGAACACGATGGTGCGCGCTCTGGCCGACCGCGCCAACGATGTCGTGCTGGACCACATCACGTTCCTGGAGAAGACCGGCCAGGTCGACTTCAACACCCTGCACTCCAGCTGACCTGGTGCAGGCACCCCGTTGGGAGGCGCCCATCACGACCCTCTGTGAACCGAAGCAGGACGACACCCCTCACATCGGACGAAGCGAAGTGATCTCATGAGGCAACGGCAACAGGCCCATAAACGCTCGCGTTTGACGAACAGAATGCTCATCGGCGGCACCGCCCTGCTGCTGGGCGGCGGCGGACTGGCCGCCTACGCCACCACGGCGCTGGCCGGCAACAACACACCGGGCACGATGTCCGGCCACCAGCAGCACACCGCGTCCGCCATCACCATCTCCTGCCCCGATGTGGGGGAACGGCTGCGCACCGTTCCGCGCAGTGCACAGCTCTCGGTCTCCAAGGGGCTGTCCTCGCTCGACAAGCAGGTGCACGACGCCTACCACAAGATGATGGGCGGCAGCGGCGCCGACGTGCTGAACCCGCTCAAGGCGCAGCGGCAGAAGACCATCAAGATGATGGTCACCGCGATAGCCAAGAACACCAAGCGGCCCAGCTACCTGCTGAAGATGAGCGGCTGTACCACCAAGCCGGTGGACGAGGGCGCCGGCGCGGGCGGCAGTGACTCCACCAAGTCCGTGCAGGACGGCTGGTACCAGGGGCAGAACCAGACCCAGGGCGCGGATCAGAACCAGGACCAGAACCAGAACCAGGACCAGCAGGGGCAGGACCAGCAGGGCCAGGACCAGCAGGGTCAGCAGGGTCAGGACGGCGGCCAGCAGGGCCAGGTCGGCGGTCCCTCCCCCGACGACTTCGTCGACATCAACAACGTCCAGCCGAACGCGGACGCCCCGCCGTTCGCCGCCCCCCAGGGAGGCAACGCCTCGACGGGCACCTTCACCACCGAGTGCGGCCGCAATGAGGACGGCCACTTCAACTCCGACAACGTCATCGTGACGCCGGGGGTCAGCAACGGCGCCCACCACACCCACGACTACGTCGGCAACAAGGCCACCGACGCCTTCTCCGACGACAACAAGCTCGCCGCCTCCGACACCACCTGCGACAACGGCGACCAGTCGACCCACTACTGGCCCGTGCTGCGCAAGCTGGACGGGAACGCGGAGCAGAAGCCGGGAGCCGCGCAGGACGCCAACGTCGGCACGACGCTGACCCCGGCCACGGTGACCCTGACGTTCCGCGGCAGCCAGGTCGGCCAGGTCGAGGCGATGCCGCGCTTCATGAAGATCATCACCGGCGACGCCAAAGCCTTCACCAACGGCACCAAGAACGCCAACGCCTCCTGGAGCTGCACCGGCTTCGAGGACCGGCAGCTGAAGGACAAGTACCCGCTGTGCCCGCAGGGCTCGCAGGTCGTGCGGACCTTCGCCTTCCAGAACTGCTGGAACGGCCAGGACATCGACAGCGGCAACCACCGTGACCACGTGACGTTCTCGGACCAGAACGGCGCCTGCCCCCAAGGCTTCAAGGCGATCCCGCAGCTCGTCCAGCGGATCACCTACGACGTCCCGCAGGGCCAGAGCTTCGCGGTGGACAGCTTCCCCGAACAGCTGCACAAACCGGTGACCGACCACGGTGACTTCATCAACGTGATGCCGGACCAGCTGATGAGCAAGGCCGTCGACTGCATCAACGGCGGCCGTAACTGCACCTGAGGGTCCCGCCCGTGAGCCCCTTGGAGGAGGTATCCCCCAAGGGGCTCACGGGCGCCCTGGGGGAGGTGTCCCCTGGGGGCGCCCACGAGCTACCTCGGAGAGGCGCCCTCTGAGGGACTCAGGGGCTTCCCCGGAGAGGTATCCCCTGAGGGAGCGCCCCCGGAGCGGTGCCCCCTGAGAGACTCACGGCCCCCTGGGCATCACAAAGCGGCGGCCCCGACCCGGATTCCCGGGGGTCGGGGCCGCCGCTCTGCACCTGGAGGCTGTCGCGGTACCGGAGGGCTCTCGCCGTACCGGCCGGCCGTCAGCTCAACGGGCTCGGTGGGTCAACCGTGCCTCAAAGACCGTTGACGCGGGCCTCCCGGGCAACGCCCAGCGGGCGTATGGACGAGGCGACGGCCCGCGCCCGGCGGCCGGCCCGTGCGCGGTAGCTGCGGACGTGCGCCATCAGACGGCGGCTGCGCAGCGCCATCTCCAGCTCGAAGCGGGTACGCGGATCACGCAGCACCGGACCGAAGAGCTTCTCGATCTGGCGCAGGCGGTAGCGCACCGTCTGCGGGTGCACATGCAACAGCTTGGCCGCCTCCGGTGCTCCGCCGCCCTCCAGCCACGCCAGCAGCGTGACTTCGAGCCGCTCGCTCTGCCGGGGCGTCAGCTCCTCCAGCGGGCCCAGCCAGCGGGACGTCAGCGCGTCCGCCAGCGACTCGTCCTGGAGCAGCAGCAGCGCCGAGAGGTGGTCGTCGACGAACGCGGGCCGTGACTCGGGGCCGACCCGGCCCGGAGCCAGCGTCAGCAGATAGCGGGCCCAACGCAGCGACGACGCGGTGTCGGTGGCCGGAACGACGTGACCGACCGCGGCCGGCCTGCCCTTGAGCGCCGCCTCCAGGCGGGCCCGGGTCTGGGTGGCCGGGTCGGGGACGAACAGACAGGTGTACCCGTCGACGGAGCCGATGAGGGCATGCCCGAGCGCCGCGGCGAGTTGGGCGGCTTCTGCGGGAGTGGCGAGGACAACGGCCTGGAGGGTCTCGGGGACCGGCCAGCCCGCAGCGCGGGACAGGTCGGCCAAGCCCTCCTCCGGCAGCTCCCGTTGTCCGGCGAGCACATCGAACAGGTCCTGGCGGGCCCGGGCCACCGGCATCGGAGTCACAACGGAGGGTACTGCCCGAGGTTTACTCTCCGACTCTTTTTGGTACCCAAGAACTGTCAGCAAGGCCTGTTCAAGTGCCCATTGTGCCTCTTCTACGGGAGTATCCCCGAGAAGTGCGGACAATGCGGGAAATCCGCGTTGCAACTCCGCGACCAACTTGTCGGCGAGATCCGGAAGTTCATTTCTGACTACCCGGTTCCACTCGCCTCGTGGACGCGACCAGATGCGGTTCAGGAGATCACACATCGCTACCTCGATCCTGGCGGGGATGCGGCTGTTACTGGGGATTGGCGCCCCCCGTGCGCCTGAGTCGGCATCATCCGGAGTCACCCCGCGGGACCGCGATGCCAGTGCAGGAATTTGTCACAGCGCGATAAACCTTACGAAAGCCTGAACGCGTTCGGAGATGCTTTTACACATCCGGATTACGGCCCTGCGTATCCGACCGGTTACAGAATGTTTAGTGTTACCGGGGGTCACCCGAACAAAAGCCCCGGGCAAATTACGCCCCCGGGAGATTTCATCGAAATTCGCATCCCGCACCCGCGCCCTGACACCGGGAGGTCCGATGTCCGCACCGCGTATGCAGAGCCGACGCGCCGCACACCGAGCCCGGCCTTCGCCTTTCGTGCCTCGCCCCCGGCGCCCCCCGAACGAACCCGGGCCGTCGGCCCGCCGACCGGCCGGCGGCTTCGCCGGAACTGCCGTGCTCCGCCCGGCGCTTCCGGCCGCACTGCTGCTCTTCCTCGCCGTCATGCTGCGCTCCGGCGCGATGGACGGCCTGCTGAACTTCCTCGACTTCGGCGCCGGGGTACTCGCGTTGGTCTCCCTGTCGGTCACCGTGCTGTGGGGCCTGGCCGCCACCGACCGGATGGTGCTGAAGTCCGGCCACCGGCTGCTCGCCCAGGCCGTGCACCGCGGCACCGGCGTCGCGGGCCTCGGCTTCCTCGGACTGCACATCTGGGTCAAAGTCACCGAGGGCCACACCGATGCGGCGGCCGCCGCGGTGCCCTTCACCGACGGCGCCCGCCCCGGCCTCATCGGCCTCGGCACCCTCGCCGCCTACGTGTTCATCGCCGTCGCGGTGACCGGCGCGGTGCGCGGCGCCTTCACCGGCATCACCGCCTCCCGGTGGTGGCGGGGGCTGCACATGAGCGCGTACGCCGCCTGGGGGATGGCCCTGGTGCACGGCCTCAGGGCGGGCCGCCCCGCGGCCGGCTATGCCCTCGTCGGCTACGCCATCTGCCTTGTCGCGGTGGCCGTACGACTCGCGCTGCGGATGCGCGACTCACGCAGGAACACAGGAGAACTCCCATGACCGCCCCCGCCCCGACCCGCCCGCTCCCGGCCGTCCCCGGCCCGGAGCCCGTACCGACGCTGGCGTCCTTCGGCCCGCCCCGGTTGCTGGCCGGCCTCGACGAGATGCCGCGCATGGACCGGGTGGCGCATCTGGCCCGGCACGGCAGCCTGCCGCAGCTCAACTCCACGGAGCTGGTGGCGCTGGCCGAGGACATCGATCTGCGCGGCCGGGGAGGTGCGGGCTTCCCCTTCGCCCGCAAGCTGACCGCCGTCATGGACGGGATGCGCAAGGCAGACGGCAAGGGCGCGGTGGTCGTCAACGGCAGCGAGGGCGAGCCCAGCTGCCTCAAGGACACCGCGATGCTGCTGCACGCACCGCACCTGGTGATCGACGGCGCCCTGCTGGCCGCCGACGCCCTGGGCGCCCACGAGGTCGCCATCGGGGTGACCCGTATGGACGTCCTGAGCTCCGTGCAGCGCGCGATCGACGAACGCGGCCCGGTGCGGCCGACGTTACGGGTCAGCCTGCTGACCGAACGCTTCGTCACCGGCGAGGGCTCCGCGATGACGAACGGGCTGAGCGGCGGCCCCGGCCTCCCCTCGGGCCGCAAGATCCGCTCCAGCGAGCGCGGCCTGAACGGTGTACCGACCCTGCTGTCGAACACCGAGACCTACGCCCAGCTCGCCGTGGCCGCCCGGCTCGGTGCGCTCGGCTACCGCACCGTCGGCCTGCCGACGGAGCCCGGCACGCTGCTGCTGACCGTCGCCGGCAGCATGGTCGTGGAGGTCCCCTACGGGGTTTCGCTGGCCCGGGTCCTGGCGCTGTGCGGCATGGACCAGGGTCAGGGCGTGCTGATCGGCGGCTACCACGGCACCTTCGTCTCCCCGACCGACGCACTGACCGCGAAGCTGTCGAAGGAGTCGCTGGCGGAGTACAAGGCGGTGCTCGGTGCCGGTGCGGTGCTGCCGCTGCCGTACGACACCTGCCCCGCGGGCGAGACGGTACGCGTCGCACAGTGGATGGGCGCCGAATCGGCCGGCCAGTGCGGCCCCTGCGTGCTGGGGCTGCCCGCGCTCGCCGAGCAGCTCGACCGCGCCGTACGGGGCGGCGGTGCCGGCGCCCTGGAAGCCGTACAGGCGCGGATGCGGGCCGTCGAGAAGCGCGGCGCGTGCAGCCATCCGGACGGCACCTCGCGCTTCGTCGCCTCGGCCCTCGGCGCCTTTCCCGAGGAGTTCGAGCGGCATGCGCAGGGGTTCGGATGCGGCCGCCCGGTGACCGGTGCGCTGCCGGTCACCGGGAGCCGGCCGCTGTCGTCCACCGTTCCCCAGCCGGCGTCCGCCCCCTCCCGGGCGGCCGCGCCGCCGCAGGAGAGACTGCTGGTCGACTGGACGCTGTGCCGCGGCCACGGCCTGTGCGCGGATGTGGTGCCCGGCATCATCAAGCTGGGCCCGGACGGCTATCCGGAGAAGGCCAGCATGCCGCTGCCGGCCCGGATGCGGCGTCGTGCACAGCTCGCGGTGCGCCGCTGCCCGGCGCTCGCGCTGCGGGTACAGGGCGGCAACTGAGGTGCCGGGCAGGGTTTTTGCCCACGGAGAAAATTCTTCGGCTCCGTTGAACGCCCGGCACCCCGTAGCCCGTATTCCCCCGGCGACGGCACCCCGCCGGGGCCCCGGGCCACCACGGCACCCGGGCCACCTTCTCAGCCACCACCTCAGCAAGCGACGCAATCACCACCCGACAGAGGAGACATCATGATCACTCGACGTCGTGCGGGTCTCGCGGCCACGGCGGTCGCCACCCTGGCCCTGACCGCCGCCTGCGGCAGCAGCGGCAACCAGAGCGCCGGCACCCCCACCACCGACAACGTCCAGCCCGCAGGACAGGGCACCAGCGACTACGGCTACGGCTCCTCCGGCGGCGGCCAGGCGGGCGGCGACACCGCCAACACCGGTGGCAAGGCCCCGCAGGCGGCGCCCAGCGCCGGCACGCTGGCCCTGCACCAGGACGCCACGCTCGGCCCGGTCGTCACCGACTCCAAGGGCATGACCCTCTACCGCTTCGACAAGGACACCCCGGACCCGTCGAAGTCCAACTGCTCCGGCTCCTGCGCCACCACCTGGCCGGTGGTCCCCGCCGACGGCGCCAGCGCCCCGGCCGGTATCGACAAGAGCAAGCTCGGCTCGGTCACCCGCGCCGACGGCACCAAGCAGCTCACCATCGGCGGCTGGCCCGCCTACCGCTTCGCCAAGGACACCAAGCCCGGCGACACCAAGGGCCAGGGCGTGGGCGGCACATGGAACGCGCTGGCCGCCGACGGCAAGAAGGCCGGCGCCCAGAAGCCCGGCGACGTCTCGGTGTTCGACCACCCCCAGCTCGGCTCCATCCTCGTCGACGGCAAGGGCCGCACCCTCTACCGCTTCAACAAGGACAGCGCCTGGCCGATGAAGTTCGGCTGCAACGACGCCTGCCTGGACACCTGGAAGCCCGCCAAGCCTGCCGACCGCTCCAAGCTCAACGGCATCGCCCCCAAGCTCATCAGCACCGTCACCCGCCCCGACGGCACCCGTCAGCTGGCCGTCGACTGCTGGCCGGTCTACTGGTTCACCGGCGACGAGCAGCCCGGTGACATCAACGGCCAGGGCAAGATGGGCCTGTGGTTCGCGGTCTCCAAGGAGGGCAAGAAGATCACGACGACACCGGAGGGCTGACCGCTCCGCCCTGCGGCAACGCGCCGTCCCGGGGGAACTCGTCCTCCAGCGCCAGCACCTCGGCGTCCGGCCTCTCGTCCGTATCGCGCGGCCCCAGCCAGGTGACCAGGAGCGCCACCGCCACATTCACGGCGAGAGCGACGATCCCCGCGTTCATCCCCCAGACCGGGTCGTGTCCCCCGAAGACCAGGACACAGACGAGAGCGAAGCCCGCCACCAGGCCGCTCACCACGGCGCCTCGCGTCAGCCGCCGCCACACCAGCCCCAGCAGCAGCATCGGCACGAGCTGCGCCATGCCCTCGTACGAAATCAAGGACAGCCGGACGAGGGTGTCGGGGGCGGTGTAGGTCAGCAGCAGCGCCAGCGCGCCGGCCACCACCACGACCAGCTGTGACCACAGCTTCTGCCGCCCGCCCGACGCCCCCGGGCGTCCTTCCCCGGAAGCCTCCCCGGCTGCCCCGCCGCCCGTACGCGACAGCGCACCCAGCACGCTCCTCCCCCACATCGTGCCGATGACCAGCATGAATACGGCCATCGGCACGATGGAGGAGAGGGCGGCGGCCGCCCCGATCAGCCCCACGGCCCAGGCCGGAAGGGAGTCCACCACCAGCTTGAACAGCGCGAGATTGGAGTCCGCGCCCACCAGCCCGGGCACCACGAACAGCGCCGCCATCCCCAGCAGCATCGGCACGAACAACAGCACGTTGTAGAAGGGCAGGTACATCGCGTTGCGGCGCAGCGCATCGGCGTTGCGGGCACCCAGATAGCCCGCCACGGTCGTCGGGAAGATGACCACCGTGAGGGAGTTGACCACGGTGGTGGTGACGAACCAGACCGATCCCAGTCCGCCCGACGCATGGCCCGGGAAGGTCAGCCACTGCGGCTTCTCGGCGACGATCCGGTCCAGGAAGGGGCCGTAGCCGTCGAAGTAGTGCAGCGGCACATAGACCGCGAGGAAGCCGAGGGTGCCGATGACGAGGATGTCCTTGAGCACCGACACCCAGGCGCTGCCGCGCAGTCCGCTGACCACGACGAAGCCGGTGGTGACGGCGAAGGCGAGGAAATAGGCCCAGTTGAGGCTGATCGCTCCGTAGGAAATGGTGGACACGACCACGCCCATGCCGGTGATCTGGAGCTGGATGTACGGCAGCAGGCAGACGGTGGCCAGCAGGGCGACGGCGGCGCCGAGCCAGGGCGACCGGTAGCGGTGCGCGATCATGTCGGTGATGCCGACCAGGCCGTGCCGGCGGGCGTAGGCCCACAGCATCGGCCCGACGACGTACCCGAGCGCATAGCCGCAGGACATATAGGCCAGGACGTAGAGCACGGGGGCACCGGAGTTGTAGCCCCAGCCGGCCGCGCCGAGGTAGCTGAAGCTCGTATAGCTCTCCCCGGCCATCAGCACCCAGATGAAGACGGTCCCCAGGCTCCGGCCGCCCACCGACCACTCCGTCAGCCCCCCGCCGGAGCCGCGGCCGCGCACCGCGAGCAGGCCGAGGACGACGGTGAGCAGCATGAAGCCGCCGAACACGGCGGTGGCCACCGTGGCGTTCATACCCGGCCCCGCTTTATGTCGCCGCGTCGCGCCAGCCACACCGACAGCGGTGTCGCCAGCGTCGCCACCAGCATCCAGAAGAACAGGAACGGCAGACCGAGCATGGTCGGTGTCACCCGGTTCACCAGCGGCAGCACCGCGAGGAACAGCACATACGGCAGCAGCAGCCACAGCAGCGCGGGGCGCTTTCTCGAACCCGGGGGCCGCCCGGCGCGGGACTCGTTTCGCACGGGGCGAGAGCCTAGGCGACGCGCCGCCGCCCTCACCGTGACTGTGTCGACCGCAACACTCCCCAGACCACCAGCCGGTAGGTGGAGGTGTAGGCGGGCGTACAGGTCGTCAGGGTGAGATAGGCGCCGGGCGCCGTGAAGCGGTAGGAGGGGTGCACGCTGCTGTATGGGACCGTGGCGAGGACCGTGCCGTCGGCCGGTGTGGTCCGCGCCAGGGTGCGCCGGACGGCATAGGTGTAGCGGGCCTCGGCCGTGTCGAGGAGGACGGTGTCGCCGGTGCGCAGCCGGTCGAGGTGGCGGAACGGCTCGCCATGGGTGTTGCGGTGCCCGGCCAGCGCGACGTTGCCGGCCTCGCCGGGCTGCGCGCTGTGCGGATAGTGGCCGACATAGCCCTTGTTGAGGACCGCGGTCTTGCCGACGCCCTGGGCGACGGGCGCGGTGAGGCCGATCCGGGGAATGCGCAGGACGGCGTAGGCGGGGTTCCGGCCGGGCGGCGGGGGCCGGCCGGCGGTGCGGTGGGCGGGCCTGCCGGACGGCGGGGCGCTCTCCGGCGTCCGCGCCGCTGCCCCGTCGTCACCGCCCGCCGGGGGCGCGGCGGGTGACGGCGGCCCGGCGTCCCACTGCCGCTCCAGCCGCGCCACCTGGTCGTGTGCCGCGTGCTGCGCCTGACGGTTGGTCCACCACAGCTGGTGGACCACGAGCAGCAGGAGGACGACGCCGAGCGTCACGGCCAGCTCCGCACCCGTCCACAGCGCCCGCGCGGCACGGGAGCGACGGGTGCGCCGCCCCTGTACGACTACCGGTATCCGCTCCCGCACGCGGGCACCGTAAGCCCTGCGGGCACAAGCCACCAGAGGCGGCGCACGGTCCGGCCGGGGACGGGGGTCAGCCGCCGAAGGCCTGCGAGACGGCGTAGATGGCGAGCCCGGCCAGTGCGCCGACGACGGTGCCGTTGATGCGGATGAACTGAAGGTCACGGCCGATGTGTGCCTCGATCTTCTTCGATGTGTGCTCCGCGTCCCAGCCGGCGACGGTGTCGGTGATCAGGGACGTGATCTCGCTCTGATAGGTCGTCACCACATAGACGGCCGCGCCCTCCAGCCAGCCGTCCACCTTGTTCTGGAGCCGCTCCTCGGCGGCCAGCCGCCGGCCGAGGGACAGCAGCCCCGCCCGCACCCGCAGCCGCAGTTCGCTGCGCTCGTCCTCGGCGGCGGCGACGATCATCGCGCGCACCGAGCCCCAGGCCGAGGCGATCAGGTCCTGCACCTCGCCGCGTCCCAGCACCTCGGACTTCAGCCGCTCGACCTTGGCCCGGGTCTCCGCGTCGGACTGAAGATCACCCGCGAAGTCCCGCAGGAAACGGTCGATCGCGCCGCGCGCCGGATGCTCGGGCATGTCCCGCATCTCGGTGACGAAGCGCATCAGCTCCTTGTAGACCCGGTCGCCCACCCTGCGGTCGACGAACCGCGGGGTCCATCCGGGCGCACCGCCGGAGACCGCGCTCATGACGGAGTCGCCGTGCTCGACCAGCCAGTCGTGGGCGCGGGAGATGACCAGATCCACCACCCGCTTGTGGCCGCCCTCGGCGACGATCTTCTCCAGCATCGTGCCGATACCGGGCGCGATCTCCTGGGCGTTGGCGCGGCGGGTGATCGCCTCGCCGACCACCGCCTGCACATCGGAGTCGCGCAGCACGGTCAGCGCGCCGCGCAGCGCGGTGGAGAGCTCGGCGGTGACCCGGTCGGCGTTCCTCGGTTCGGCGAGCCAGCCGCCGACCCGGCGGCCGATGCCGACGGAGCGCAGCCGGTGGCGGACGACCTCACCGGAGAGGAAGTTCTCCCCGACGAAATCACCCAGACTCTGACCCAGTTGGTCCTTTTTGGTGGGGATGATGGCGGTATGCGGGATGGGCAGCCCCATCGGCCGCTTGAACAGCGCGGTGACCGCGAACCAGTCGGCCAGCGCACCGACCATCCCGGCCTCCGCGGCCGCCGCGACGAACCCGGTCCAGCCGCCCGCCCCGGAGGCCCCGGCCCACTTCGCCAGGACGTAGACCAGCGCGACGGCCAGCAGCAGACCGGTGGCGAGTGTCTTCATCCGGCGTACGGCGCGCCGGCGCTCCTCGTCGGCGGCGCCGTAGGAGAAACCGCCGGCCGCCGCGGGCCGGCCCGCCGACGCCACGTCCGGCGCCCGCACCCGTTCCGCTCTCGGCGCCGTATCCGCTTTTGTGCGTTCCATCCGCTCCACCGCTCCCACCGTGCCCCCCGCCATCCATCCGGACCGTCCTGCTCCGCACACCGGCCGACGGTCCGGTCGTAGTCCCACTGTGACCTACTCCTGGAACGAACCACGAGTTCCCCGCGTCCATGCCATGGAGGACCGACGGGGCGCCCTGCGGCACACCTGAGGTCCGTGGGATCATGAGGGACCGATCGGACCGCAACGGTGCCGCTGATCATCCGCTGCCCTTGCCCGCCCGGAGCGCGCCGCTCCGCTTTACCCAGGAGACCCCTCCCGCATGAAGAAAAGTGTGGGTTACTCCCTGCTCGCCGGTCTGGCGGCAGTGGTGGTGCTGATCTCGACCGCGATATTCGTGGGCTTCGGCGGCGATGACGACGGGCTGGGCAGCTCCTCGCACAAGCCGCGCGACCCGGCGGCGCCGGCGGTCTCCGGACAGTGGGTCGGCACGTGGTCGGCGGCCGCGGCGGCGGCCGAGCCCGGCACCCTCAACGGCTACGCGGGGATGTCGATACGCAACGTCGTGCACACCAGCGTCGGCGGCTCCGGTGTCCGCATCCAGCTCTCCAACCTCTACGGCACCCGCCCGCTGGTGGTCAGCCATGCCACCCTGGCGCTGGCCGCGGCCCCCAGCAACCCCACGGCCGCGAGCGGCACCATGCGGCGGCTGTCCTTCGGCAGCAAGCCGGCGGTGACCATCCCGGCGGGCGGCGCGGTCACCAGCGACCCGACCCGGTTGAAGGTGCCGGGCGACGCGGACCTGCTGGTCACGACGTACTCCCCGTCCCCCTCGGGGCCCGCCACCTATCACCCGTACGCCCGGCAGACCTCCTACCTGGCGCGCGGCGACCGCGCCGAGGACGCCACCGGAGCGGCCTACACCGAGCAGAGCCCGTACTGGCGCTATCTGACCGGTGTGGACGTGTGGAGCACCCAGGCCCGCGGCTCGGTCGTCGCGATCGGCGACTCGATCACCGACGGCATCACCTCCACCGCCGGCGCCAACCACCGCTGGACGGACTTCCTCGCGGCGCGGCTGCGCACCGAGCCCGGCGCGCCCCGCTACGGCGTCCTCAACCAGGGCATCAGCGGGAACCGTCTGCTGGTCAACGGCTCCAAGTTCTCCCCGAACAACGGGCCCAGCGTGCTCTCCCGCCTGGAACGCGACGCGCTGTCGCGTACCGGGGTGAAGGCGGTGATCGTCGAGATCGGGCTGAACGACCTGTTCAAGACGCCGCGCCAGCTCGACCCGCAGAAGGTCGCCGAGGGCATGCGGCAGGTCGTCCGGGAGGCGCACGCGCGCGGGCTGCGCGTCACCGGCAGCACCCTTACGCCGTTCGGGGGGCACCGCGGTTACTCCGACCTGCTGAATTCGGTGCGCGAACGGGTCAACCGCATCATCCGCTCCGGCACCGTCTACGACGAGGTCGTGGACTTCGACAAGGCGCTGCGCGACCCGTCGGCACCGGTGCGGCTGCGGCCCTCCTACGACTCCGGTGACCATCTCCACCCGAGCGACGAGGGCTTCCGGGCGATGGCCGACGCGGTGAACCTCGCCCACCTCAAGCTGGCCGCGCCCGCCTCGCTGTAACGCGAACGGAGCAGACGCCGCCTCAGTCCAACTCCTTGCGGGGGTTGTCCGCCAGGCGGCGCCGCTCCTCCTTCAGACGGCGCTTCTCGGCCCTGAGCAGCTTGCGTTCGACGCCGACGCCGCCCATCAGCGCCAGCCCCCTGACGATCACCCGGGGCGCGCCGGGGTCACCCGGCACCCCGTCCTCACCCGCGTCGAAACCGCCCATGATGCCCAGTCCGCGCACATCGACCTCGACGCCCGGCGGCACCACGATGTTCACCCCGCCCATGACCGCCCAGCAGGTGATGACGACTTCGGGCCCGGCGAAGTCCGCCTCGCGCAGATCGATCTCCCCGCCGCCCATGAGGCAGGCGGCCGTGAACCGGCGCCCGATCGTCCACCGGCCCTTGCGCTGGAAGCCGCCCAGGAGGGCGATACCGACCGCGGAACCTTCCGTGCCGCTGACGATCCGCTCCGACCACGGCGTCGGCGCCCCGCTCTCCTTGCGCAACGACAGCGGCGCCGGGCCCGCCGCGGCCACCGGCAGATCGGCGGTGAGCGGCTCCAACTCCCCGTAGGTGCGGGCCTTGTACGCCGCGTCGAGCCGCTCGTCGAACTCCTCCATCGCCAGCCGCCCTTCCGCGACGGCGTCCCGCAGGATCTCGGCGACCCGCTCACGGTCGGCGTCGGAGGCGCGCAATTCAGGGAGGTCTTCAGTCATACGGACACATTAGAGCGCCGAGCCCCCGTTGCTCCCGCGCTGCCCGGCATCCGCCCGTATCCCGCCGCCCGCGTACAGCTCGGCGATCAAGGTCTCGATGTCCGGCTCCCGCACCGACAGATCCACCAGCGGATAGCGCGCGGCGACCGCCGCGACCAGCGGCGCCGCGCTCTGCGACGCCGGGAACGCCAGCCACTGCCGGGGCCCGTCCACCTTGACCGTACGGGCGCCCGGTACGCCCTCGATCGGCGGCAGTTCCCGCTCCAGGTCCACCACGAGCGTCCGCTCCCCGTCACCGGCCGCCCGCAGCCCGTCGAGGCCGCCGTCGTAGACCAGACGGCCGTGGTCGATGACCATCACCCGGCGGCACAACTGCTCGATGTCGGTGAGGTCGTGGGTGGTCAGCAGGACCGTGGTGCCCCGCTCGGCGTTCACCTCGCGCAGGAACCCGCGCACCTTCGCCTTGCTGATCACATCGAGGCCGATGGTCGGCTCGTCGAGGTACAGCACCTCGGGGTCGTGCAGCAGCGCCGCCGCGATATCGCCGCGCATCCGCTGCCCCAGCGACAGCTGCCGCACCGGCACGGCCAGCAGCGGGCCCAGGTCCAGCAGCTCGACACAGCGCTCCAGGTTGGCGCGGTAGACGGCGTCCGGAACCCGGTACATCCGGCGCACCAGCTCGTAGGAGTCCTTCAGCGGCAGGTCCCACCACAGGGTGGTGCGCTGCCCGAAGACCACCCCGATCCGGCGGGCGAGGCGGGTGCGCTCGCGCGCCGGGTCGATACCGGCGATCCGCAGCCGGCCGCCGCTGGGCACCAGAATGCCCGTCAGCATCTTGATGGTGGTGGACTTCCCGGCGCCGTTCGGGCCGATGTAGCCGACCATCTCACCGCGCGGCACCCGGAAGGAGATGCCGTCCACCGCCCGGACCTCCTGCCGCACCCGCCGCAGCCGGCCCGCCTTGCGCCGCACCGAGAAGACCTTCTCGACGCCGTCCACCTCGATCAGCTGCTGTGCCCCGGCGGTATCGCTCACCACGTGCCCTCCTCCGTCGTCCCGTTCGTGTGCGTGCGCCCGCCCGTACTTGACGCGCCGTCAGCTTCCGGTGCTGCGGTACGCCCGGAGCCCCAGCCGCCACGCCAGCCCCGCCCCCGCACACATCAGCGCCGCCACCACGGGTCCCATGAAGTCCACCCAGCCCGGCAGCCCCAGCGGATCGGGATGGCCCAGCAGCCGCAGCGCGGGCAGCCAGTTCACAAAGGCCAGCGGGACGAGGAAGGTGACACCGCGCACCAGCTCCCTGGCGAACACCGTCGGCGGGTACTGGAGCATCGCGTTGCCGCCGTAGGTGAAGGAGTTCTGCACCTCGGCCGCGTCCTGCGCCCAGAACTGGAAGGCGGCGCCCGCCGTGAAGACCGCCGCGAAAATCGCCGCTCCGCACACCACCATCAGCGGCACCATCAGCACCCGGCCCACCGTCCAGTCCACCGGGAGAAGGGGCAGCGACCAGCCGAGCACCAGCACCGCCTGCGTGATCCGGCCCAGCCTGCGCAGCGCGAAGCGGTCCGCCGCGATCTGCGCGAAGACCGGCACGGGGCGCAGCAGCAGGGTGTCGAGGGTGCCGTCCCGCACCCGCCGGCCCAGCCCCTCGACGCTGCCCAGCAGCAGATCCGCCAGCCCCAGCGAGACCCCGGACGTCCCGTACAGAAAGGCCACTTCGGGCAGCGAGAAGCCGCCGAGGGCATCGATCCGCGAGAACATCAGCATGATCGCGACGAAGTCCAGTCCGTTGGCCGCGAAGTTGCCGACCGCCATCATCACGAACGAGGTCCGGTAGGCGAGGGCCGAGCGCACCCACATCCGTACGATCAGCCCGTACGCGAAGAGCCCCTGGCCGACCCGGCCCCTCCCGCCGCCGGCCCACTCCCCCGGCCCGGCGCCAGGGCGTTGCGCCCTAGCCACCGTGCACCACCACCTTGCGGGTCGCCGCCGACTGCACCAGCCTTCCCAGCGCCAGCAGCGCCACACCCCACGCGGCCTGGAACACCAGGCCCCGCCACAGCGCGCCCCCGCTGCGCGCGCCCACCAGCACATCGGCCGGCACCTGGAGGACCGCCGCCCACGGCAGCACCTGGGCCACCTCGCCCAGGGCGCCGGGGAAGACCCGCAGCGGCAGCACCATCCCCGAGAAGAACATGCAGGCCAGGCCGCTGATCAGGGCCAGCCCCGCACCGTCGAGGAGCCAGAACGAGGCCAGCGCGACGAGATAACGCAGCGCGAAACTGACCAGCACCCCGAACAGCACCGACAGCAGAAAGCAGCCCCAGGTCAGCGGATCGCCGGGCAGCGCGAGCGGAAAGGCCAGGGCGCCCACCGCCATCGGCACCACCCCGCGGCCGATCAGCTGAAGCCCGGCCCGCCCCAGATCCGCGGCCAGCCACCACAGCTGGAGATCCGCGGGCCGGTACAGGTCCACCGCGATGTCGCCGGTGCGGATCCGCTCCTGGAGCTCGTCCAGGCCGCCGCCGCCCATCAGCGCCGCGGTGGCCAGCAGCGCCTGCGCCGTCCACACGAAGGCCAGCGCCTGCGCCTGGTCGTAACCGCCCAGATGCGGCCGCTCGTCCCACAGTGCGATATAGGTGTAGGCGACGATGAAGCCGAAGACGGTGTTGGTGAACACGCCGGCCACGGTGGCGATCCGATAGGTGGCGTACCGCCGGAAGCTGCCGGCCGCCACCGCGACGTACCACACGACCCGTTCCCCCAGCCCCGTTGTCGTCGGACGGACAAAACACCGGAGCCTAATGTCGCGGGCGCGGCGGGCGCCATCGCATTATCACCGCTTCGGGTGAGCCGTGGCGGCCGTTCAGCCGGTCGGCCTACGGACTTCGGTGTGTGCCAACCCGCCCGACCGGGGCACAAGATGCGAGAGTTTCCCAACGGGCGGCAGTTGCTCTGGCGGCGTACCGCGCGAATCCCCCGACACGACACGACCGCCGCAGTACAACCTTCGGCGGCGGCCGAGGAGTCCTTACCGACATGAGCGGACAACGCACAGGCTGGCGCCGTGTCCTCCCCACCTGGCGCATGGTGCTGGGTACCGTGCTGCTGTTCCTGCTGCTCGTCGTCGGCGGACTGGTCGTCGGCTATCTGCTCGTCGGCATCCCGCCGGCCAACAGCGCCGCCAAGGCCCAGAGCACCGTCTACCTCTACTCCGACGGCTCCGAGCTGGCCCGCGACGGCGAGGTCAACCGGCAGAACGTCAACCTCAGCCAGGTCCCGAAGTCCGTCCAGCAGGCCGTACTCGCCGCCGAGGACCGGGACTTCTACTCCGAGTCCGCGGTCGATCCCGCCGCGATGCTGCGCGCCGCCTGGAACACCGTGACCGGCAAGGGCAAACAGTCCGGCTCCACCATCACCCAGCAGTACGTGAAGAACTACTACCTCGGCCAGGAACAGACCGTCACCCGCAAGGCCAAGGAATTCTTCATCGCCATCAAGCTGGACCGCGAGGTGAGCAAGGACAACATCCTGGAGGGCTACCTCAACTCCAGCTACTACGGCCGCAACGCCTACGGCATCCAGGCCGCCGCCCAGTCCTACTACGGCCGGAACGCCGAGCAGCTGACCCTCGCCCAGGGCGCCTATCTCGCCACCCTCCTCAACGCCCCCAGCGCCTACGACATCAGCGCCCATCCCGGTAACCGTGCACGGGTACTGGCGCGCTGGCACTACGTCCTGGACGGCATGGTGTCGCAGAAGTGGCTCAGCAAGGCCGACCGGGCCGCGCTGGAGTTCCCCATGCCGCAGCCCGCCAAGCCCTCCGCGGGGCTGTCCGGCCAGCGCGGCTACCTCGTCGAGGCGGTCAAGAACTACCTCACCGACAACGAAATCCTCGACGAGGACACCCTGCGGGCCGGCGGCTACCGCATCACCACCACCATCAGCAAGAAGCGCCAGAACGCCTTCGTCAAAGCGGTCAACACCCGGGTGATGGACCGCCTCGACGACTCCCGGAAGGTCGACGGCTACGTCCGGGCCGGCGGCGCCTCCATCGACCCCGCGAGCGGCCGGGTCGTCGCCCTCTACGGCGGCATCGACTACGCCGAACAGTTCGTCAACGGCGCCACCCGCCGCGACTACCAGGTGGGCTCCACCTTCAAGCCGATCGTCTTCGCCTCCGCCGTACAGAACAACTCCACCACCCAGGACGGCGCCCGGATCACCCCCAACACCGTCTACGACGGCACCAACAAGCGGATGACGATCAGTCACGGCTCCCGCACCGGTTTCGCGCCCGCCAACGAGGACGACCGCTCCTACGGCCCGATCACCGTCAGCGAGGCCACCGACAAATCCGTCAACGCCGTCTACGCCCAGATGGGCATCGACGTAGGCCCCGCCAAGGTCAAGGCCACCGCAGTCGACCTGGGCATTCCCGCCGACACCCCCAGCCTGGCCTCGTCCGAGGGCGCGATCTCGCTGGGCACCGCCACCCCCAGCGTCCTGGACATGACCCAGGTCTACGCCACCCTCGCCCACCACGGCAGCCACCGGCCGTACAGCCTCGTCGACAAGGTCACCAAGAGCGAGGAGGACCTCGAACTCCCCGAGCGCGAGGAGACCACCGCGATCCCGCGCGCGGCCGCCGACACCACCACCTCGATCCTGCGCAGCGTCGTCGACGGCGGCACCGGTACCGCCGCGCAGGGCGCCGGGCGGCCCGCGGCCGGCAAGACCGGCACCGCCGAAGAGGACAAGGCCGCGTGGTTCGCGGGCTACACCCCCGATCTCGCCACGGTCGTCGCGGTGCTGGGCCAGAACCCGAAGAGCGCCGCCCAGGAGCCCCTGTACGGCGCGGGGGGCCTCTCCCGGGTCAACGGCGGCGACTACCCCGCCCAGATCTGGGCCGACTACACCGCGGCCGCGCTGAACGGGCGCCCGGTCCGCGACTTCGACCTGCAACTGGCGGAGGGCGCGGAGCCGGTGTCGCCCTCGCCGTCCGGCAGCGACTCGGCCTCGCCCAGCGAGTCGGGCTCGCCCTCCACCGGCCCGACCGGATCCACCACCCTCCCCACCCCGCCCACCGGCGCCCCGACGACCCCTCCGACCGTCGAACCGCCCACCCCCACCCCCGCCACCGAGCCCGCACCGACCACCGAGCCCACCAACGACTTCCCGACGGTGGCGCCCCAGAGCGGCGACGACCTGGAGCAGCGGATGCGGTGGAGGTGGGGCGACGGGTAGGGCAGCGGGCAGGGCACGCGCCCGTTCGGGGGACGCCGCACGGGGACGCGGGGACGCGGGGATGCCGCACGGGGACGCTGGGGGCCGTACGGGGGACGCGGGGAGTGCCGTACGGGGGATGCGGGATCTGCCGGACGGGGTGGCGGCCGCCAGAAGCGCGCGGACGTACCGTCAGTGCCCGGACGTCGCCTTGAGACCGACGACCGCCACGAGCAACAGGCAGATGAAGAAGATCCGGGCCGCCGTGGCCGGCTCGCCGAGCACCATCATGCCGACCACCGCCGCGCCGGCCGCGCCGATGCCGACCCACACGCCGTAGGCCGTCCCTATCGGCAGGGTCCGGGCCGCGTACGAGAGCAGCAGCATGCTGGCGACGATGCCCGCGCCGGTGCACACACTGGGCCACAGCCTGGTGAAACCGTCGGTGAACTTCATTCCGACCGACCAGCCGACCTCCAGCAGGCCGGCGACCATGAGCAGGATCCATGCCATGACGGGCACCTCCGCGAAAAGAGCTTCAACAGGGGTGCGTCGTCTTGTCCTGACCCGGTACGGCGCGTCTCGTCGGGTGCGTCCCGAGGCTAGCAAACGGCAGCGGAACGGGCGGTGACCGCGGTCACCGCCCGTTCCGGGGGCTCCAGGTCCCGGGGCTACAGGTCCCCGGGCTACAGGTCCCGGGGCCAGCAGGTGCCGGGGCTACAGGTACAGCCCGGTCGCGTCCTCCGCGCCCTCCAGCCGCTCCGCCGCCACCGCATGCAGATCGCGCTCGCGCATCAGCACGTATGCCACCCCGCGCACCTCGACCTCGGCCCGGTCCTCCGGGTCGTACAGCACCCGGTCCCCGACCTCCACGGTCCGCACGTTCTGCCCGACCGCGACCACCTCGGCCCAGGCCAGGCGACGGCCGACCGCCGCGGTCGCGGGAATGACGATGCCCCCCGACGAGCGGCGTTCGCCCTCGGGGATGTCCGTCCGGACCAGCACACGGTCGTGCAGCATCCGGATCGGCAGCTTGTCGTGGGTGTCCTTGGCGTTATTCGGGCTCACGGCATGACCGTACCTGCCCGGCGACGCCCGGAACGCACCCCCGGCCGCCCCGGGGCCGTCCGCGATCCGTCAGGCGCGCCCTGCGGGACAGCCCTCAGCAGCGCCGCTTGGAAGCGCGCAGCGTCAGCAGGCCGACCACGGCCACACCGACCATCGCCACCGGAATGATCCGCTCCAGCCGCGGCGCCCCGTCCTCCGACACCAGCTGGGCCCGCACATCCGTGAGCGCACGATTGGCGGCCACATACGCCCGCCCGGCCGTACGGTCCACGGCGGCCGACGCCCTCGCCTTGGCATCGTCCATGATCGTCTTCGGGTGCAGCCGCACACCGATCTCGTCGAGCGTGACGGCGAGCTCCTGCCGCCTGCGGACGATATCCGCCTCGATCTGCGCCGGGGTCCTGGCTTCCGCCACCGCGCTGCCTCCGTCGTCTCGCGCCGATGCGTACGAGGGCCGGGCACGAGCCCCGTACGGAACCGGCCACATGGCTGACTGCCGATTCGTGATGGACAGTCTGTCAGCTCATGCCCCCCTGCGCCCCACAGCACCCCCGTTTCGCACCCCCGAGACGCCCCCGGCACCGTTCCGCGCCCCGGCTGGCTAATGTCGGGGGCGTACGGATCCACGCTAAGGAGAGCCATGAGCGAGCGACTGCAGCCCGGCGACACCGCCCCCGCCTTCACCCTGCCCGACGCGGACGGCAAGCAGGTCTCGCTCGCCGACCACAAGGGGCGCAAGGTCATCGTGTACTTCTACCCGGCCGCCCTGACCCCCGGCTGCACCAAGCAGGCCTGCGACTTCACCGACAACCTCGACTTCCTGGCCGGCCACGGCTACGACGTCATCGGCATCTCCCCCGACAAGCCGGAGAAGCTCGCCAAGTTCCGGGAGAAGGAGGAGCTCGGGGTCACGCTCCTCGGCGACCCCGACAAGCAGATCCTTACGGCCTACGGCGCCTTCGGCGAGAAGAAGCTCTACGGCAAGACCGTCACCGGCGTCATCCGCTCCACCGTCATCCTCGACGAGGAGGGCAAGGTCGAGCGCGCCCTCTACAACGTCAAGGCCACCGGCCATGTCGCCAAGATCATCAAGGACCTGGGGCTGTAGGGCACGCCGTCCCCACCCGGTCCGGCAGTTCCAGCACCGCTTCGGCGCCGCCCTCCGCGGCGGCGCCGAAGTCCAGCCGCGCCCCCAGCACATCCGCCTGCCCGGCCGCGATCGTCAGCCCCAGACCGTGCCCGGTCCCCCGCTCCGGCGCCGCCGTACGGAACCGCCGCGGCCCCTCCGCACACAGCTCCGCCGGATACCCGGGACCGTGATCACGCACCACGATCCGCGACCCCGCCACCACCACCTCGATCGGCGGCTTCCCGTGCTTGGCCGCGTTGGCCAGGAGATTCACCAGCACCCGCTCCACCCGCCGCCGGTCCGTCTCCACGATCCGCGGCTCCCCCTCCACGGTCACCGACACCTCGTCCACCCCACGCTGCCGCGCCGCCCGCTTCACGATCCCGCGCACCAGCGACGGCAGCTCACAGGCGTCCACATCCGCCCGCTCCACACCCGCGTCCAGCCGTGAGACCTCCAGCAGGTCCTCCACCAGCCGCCGCATCGCCTGCGCCCGGTCCTGCACCATCTCCACCGCCCGCGGCTGCGGCAACAGCTCCGCGGCGGCCACCAGACCGGCCACCGGCGTCCGCAGCTCATGCGCCACATCCGCGGTGAACTCCCGCTCCGCCTGCGCCTGGGCCGCCAGCGACGTCGCCATGTGATGCACACTGCGGCCCAACTCGGCCACCTCGTCACGGCCGTGACTCGCCAGCGCATCCGCGTCGGGTGCCTCCCCCGCGGCGATCCGCCGCGCCGCCGCCGCACTCATCCGCAGCCGCCGCGACAGCCGCTGCGACACGAACCACGACACCACCGCCATCAGCGTGACCGTGCCGCACCCCGCGATCAGCAGCGCCCGGTCCAGGGTCAGTTGCGCCGGATCGTCGTGCGGGTAGGCCGCGGACACCGACAGCGTCCGCGTCGGGGCGCCCTCGCCGGAACCCCCGACCCCGGTCGCCGCCCACACCCGGGGGTCCTCACCGCCGCTGATGTACGTCCCCGACTGGTTCTTGAACACCGCTTCCCGCAACGGCGACGGCAAGGTCGCATCGTCCACCTGCGCCCCCAGCGCCCGCGTGCCGTCCCGCTCGTAGATCTGCAGCGCCGAACTCAGCCGGTCGTCCTGATACGCCCGCGCCGACCGCTCGCGCTCGACATCCGCTATGTGATGCACCGCGAACCCGAGCACCACCACGGCCAGCGCCGTCATACATGAAATGGCCAGGGCGATCCGGCCTCGAATGCCCATCACGCGAGGGTGTACATCTCCGTCGTGTCACCGAGCGGCGTCGAGCCCTCGTAGGTCACCTCGAGACCGGTGAACACCTGCCCGCCGTCGACCGGCTTCGGCCCGTAGAGCCGGAAGGTCGCCGGGAAACCACCGTCCCTGCCCACCCCGGCACCGGCCTTCTCCACCTGCACCACACCGACCCCCAGAGCCTCGCGCGAACCGTAGTACTTCCACGCGATCCCGGTCGCCACCATGCCGGCATCCTTGCAGGTCAGCGTAATCACATGAGGTTTGGACTCCGGCGCGCCGATCCCGCAGTCCCGGACACCCGGCAGGCCCCCCGAGAGCTTGCCGTCCTCCTTCACGTCCTGCACCGCGGACGTCTTCGGCGCGGCATCCACCGCCGACGCACGGTCCGACGCCTGCCCGAACCACACCCCGCCGGCCGTCAGCGCCGTCACCACGGCAAAGGCCACCAGCGCGGTACGCCCCCGGATCCAGCGGGACCCTTCGCGGTCGGTCATCACGATCTCCTCCCGGGGACCACGCCCCGTACCCCCACCCGGCAACACGCATGCCGCACCCGGCGCCCCACTCTCCCGTGCCCCGGACACAGGCTGATTGCCCCAACGCTGCGGTGACCGCTCGGCTGTGTACCAGTCCTGTAACAAGCCCTGTCGTACCTCTGGCGCTGCCCCGCTCCCACCCTGCTCAGAGCGCCTTCCGGTGCACCGGGAGAACCAGCCGCGCGTGACGAATCTCGCTTCGTCCGGCCAGAGGGGTTTGGAGTGGCGCTCCGCTGCGCAGGCGCACCTGTCGTATCCCCACCGCGCACCGCGCGCTGACCGACCGAGAGGACCGCCTCGTGCCGACCGGCAGCACCGAAGCAGAACCCGTTCCCGACCCGGACCGGGAAGCGCTCAAGCGCCACCGGGTGCTCTTCCGTGCCGTCGCCCGGCGCAAGAACCCCAAACTGCGGCGCACCGACATCACCGTCACCGACGAACCCACCGTCAAGCGTGCCGTGAAGGCCGCCGCGCTCGGCAACGCCATGGAATGGTTCGACTTCGGGATCTACAGCTATCTCGCGGTCACCATCGGCAAGGTCTTCTTCCCCGGCGGCAGCGACACCGCCAGCCTGCTGTCGTCCTTCGCGACGTTCGCCGTGGCCTTCCTCGTACGCCCCCTCGGCGGCGCCTACTTCGGCCCGCTCGGCGACCGCGTCGGCCGCAAGAAGGTCCTCGCCCTCACCATGATCATGATGGCGCTGGGCACCTTCTGCATCGGCCTGATCCCGTCCTACGACACCATCGGCTTCTGGTCGCCCGTCCTGCTCATCCTCTTCCGCCTCGTCCAGGGCTTCTCCACCGGCGGCGAGTACGGCGGCGCCTCCACCTTCATCGCCGAGTACGCCCCCGACAAGAAGCGCGGCTACTTCGGCAGCTTCCTGGAGATGGGCACCCTCATCGGCTACACCGGCGCCGCCGGCATCGTGCTGCTGCTCAACACCACCCTCGGCGACGACGCCATGCTCCACTGGGGCTGGCGCCTCCCGTTCCTGATCGCCGGCCCGCTCGGCCTCGTGGGTCTCTACCTCCGGGTCAAGCTCGACGAGACCCCGGCCTTCCAGAAGTTCGAGGCCTCCCACACCCACAGCGCCACCGGCTCCGTCGTCGAGGCCGAGGCCGAGTTCTCCCACCTCTCCGAGAACGCCCCCAAGAAGAAGATCAGCGAGATCTTCACCCAGCAGTGGCCCACCCTCATCCTCTGCATCGCCCTGGTCGGCGCGTACAACATCACCGACTACATGCTGCTGTCGTACATGCCGACGTACCTGACGGACACCCTCCACTACGAGGAGTCCCACGGTCTGCTGATCCTCCTCGGCACGATGATCGCCCTGATGTGCGTCATCAGCACCGTCGGCAAACTCAACGACCGCTACGGCCGCAAGCCCCTCCTGATGGCCGGCATGCTCGGCTTCTTCATCTTCGCGATACCGGCGTTCCTGCTGGTCAAGCAGGGCAGCATTCCCGCCGTCTGCGGCGGTATGGCCCTCCTCGGACTCTCCCTGGTCTGCCTCCTGGGCACCATGTCCGCCGCCCTGCCCGCGCTCTTCCCCACCAGCGTCCGCTACGGCTCGCTCTCCATCGGCTACAACCTGGCGGTCTCCCTCTTCGGCGGCACCACCCCCCTGGTCATCACCGCCCTCATGGATGCCTTCCACGGCAACGTCATGGTCCCCGCCTACTACACGATGGGCGCCGCGCTCGTCGGCGTCATCGCCGTGGCCTGCATGAAGGAAACCGCCCAGCAGCCCCTCGACGGCTCCCCGCCCTCCGTGGCCACCAAGGAAGAAGCCGTCGAACTCATCGAGTCCCAGACACCGGAACCGCGCTTCTGACCTGCCCCGCACAGCACCCAAGGGGCCTCGGGAATCCTCTCCCGAGGCCCCTTCCTCCTTTTCCGCCTCGCCCTTTCCGCCTCCTCCTTTTCCACGACCCCCCTCCTTTTCCGCCACCCGCCGTAACCGGCCCCACGTTCGATCGTTGTTCTGTTCGAGAGGCGCGCGGGGGTGGGCCTGGTGCGCGGGACGGGGGGATTCATGCCGGTCAGTCCGTACACCCGGGAGCGGCTCGTGGAGGTGGCTTCGTCTTCGCGGACGCTCTCGGAGGCGTTAATCAAACTCGGGGTGGATCCGAAGGGGGCGTCGCGGCGTTACGTCCATGATCGAATGAGGGCAATGGGCGTAGATACTTCACATTTTGAGCGTGAGGGGACGCGCTGGTCCAAGGAAGCCCTTGAGGAGGTGGTGGCACTGTCGACGAACGTGTGCGAGGTCTTACGACGGCTCGGTCTCGACCCCGTAGGGGGCCAGCACTCCCACATCAGCCGACGCATCCAGAACCTGGGGATCGACACTTCGCACTTTTCTCCGGTCGGCCGGAGGAAGACCAAGGCTCGTCGGCGGTGCAGCCCCGAGGAGCTCCTTGTGCACGAGGAAAACCCGGGTCGACGAATGCCGAGCAATCGCCTCAAGGCTGCAATGCTCGCGCTCGGGGCGGACGAGCGGTGCGCCGCCTGCCGTACCGGGCCCGTCTGGCGCGACCGCCCGCTGCCGCTGGAGGTCGATCACATCGACGGAAACTGGCGTAACAACTGTCGGGAGAACCTGCGGTTCCTGTGCCCCAACTGCCACTCTGCCACGGATACTTACCGGGGGCGCAACAAGGGCATCCGCGCCCGCCCCACCGGAACGGCGCAATGAGCTACAGCATGCGCTACACCCGGGAATTGCTGACCGAAGCCGCAGGGCGTTGCACGAACATCGACGAAGTCATCGCATTCTGCGGCGGCCGCTCCTACCATCAGCTGCGGCGGCACCTGTTCAGGCGCTTCGAGCACTTCGGAATCGATGTATCGCACTTCAAGCCCGTCACACGGCGCGCCACCCACCTCCGCCGCCCCAGCAGGGACGCCCTTCAGGAAGCCGTCAGCGCCTCGCCCTCCATCGCTGCTGCCCTGCGGCATCTGGAGAGGCCCGACAACTCTCGCACCCGCGCGCTGTTCCACCAGTGGGTATCCGACTACGGCATCGACACGAGCCAGTTCCTGGGGCAGGCACATATGCGCGGGAAGCCGGGGACCACACCGGTCAAGGGTCCTGAGCAGATACTTGTGAAGCACTGCGGGAAGCGCCGGACAAGAACCGTGATGCTACGGCGAGCCCTGCGGCAGATCGGCGTGCCGGAGCGATGCGCCGAGTGCGGGACAGGCCCCGCCTGGCATGGCAAGCCCATGACTCTCGAGATCGACCACATCAACGGCGATTGGCGCGACGACCGCCCCGAGAATGTGCGCCTTCTCTGCCCCAACTGCCATGCGGTGACCGATACTTGGTGTCGCGGCGGTCGGCACCGGCGGTAGACCCCCCGCTGCGCCGACCAACAAGTATCATGGCCGTGGCAAGCGGCCGTGATGGAATTGGCAGTCATGCTGGCTTTAGGTGCCAGTGGGGTAACACCCGTGAGGGTTCGAGTCCCTCCGGCCGCACACCTCGGATTCGAAGGCCCGGCCCCGCCGAAACGCGGGGCCGGGCCTTCGCCATTCATGTACGGGCCGGCTCAGCCCAACAACTCCCGCACCACCGGTGCCAGCGCCCGGAAGGCCTGGCCGCGGTGGCTGATGGCGTTCTTCTCGTCGGGGGTCAGTTCGGCGCAGGTACGGCTCTCGCCGAGGGGCTGGAGGATGGGGTCGTAGCCGAAGCCACCGGTGCCGGCGGGGGTTTGGCGGAGGGTGCCTTCGAGCCTGCCTTCCACGACGCGCTGGGTGCCGTCGGGGAGGGCGAGGGCCGCGGCGCAGGCGAAGTGGGCGGCACGGTGTTCGTCGGCGATGTCGGCGAGCTGGGCGAGGAGCAGGGTGAGGTTGGCCTGGTCGTCACCGTGCTTGCCGGCCCAGCGGGCGGAGAAGATCCCCGGGGCGCCGCCGAGGACGTCGACACAGAGGCCGGAGTCGTCGGCGACGGCGGGGTGACCGGTGGCCTCGGCGAGGGCGTGGGCCTTGAGGAGGGCGTTCTCGGCGAAGGTGACGCCGGTTTCCTTGACGTCCGGGATGTCGGGGTAGGCGTCGGCGCCGACGAGGTCGACGTCGAGGTCGGCGGCCTCCAGGATGGCCCGGAGTTCGATGACCTTGCCCGCGTTACGGGTGGCGAGGATGAGGCGACGAGGGGCTGTGGGGCGTCCACCGGTGTGAGGCTGCATGGGGAGTGATTATCCCGGTGTGCAGATCTTGGTCATTGCACTGGTCCCGTCGACGATCGGCTGGATGTCGGGGGCCTTGTTGTTGTCGAGGTCCTTGCGGGCGGCCTTGATGCCGTTGTTCGTCTTGTCGATGGCCTTGGACAGCTCGGGGTCGTGCGCGTCCTTGCTGAGCTTCTTCAGGTTGCTGTCGATGTTGTCGAGGGCCTGCTCGGCCTTCTGCGGATCGGTGAGGGAGTTGTCCGCGGCCTGCTGGAGCTTGTCGACGGCGTTGACGACGGAGGTGGCGGTCTTGGCGCAGTCCATGGCCTTCTCGACCGCTCCGCAGGCGGAGAGCAGCGGTATCGCGAGGGTGGCGGCGGCTAATGCGGCGAGTGCGGTGGTGGCGGGGCGACGGTGCCGGCGCGTACGCGGGGCCATGGTGCGGTTCCTTCCCTTGGGTCATGCTCGGGCAAAGGAAGAAACGCCGGGCGGGGGTGTTTTGGTTGCCCCGATGCCACGACAGGGTCGAGGACCGGACAGCAGGGCTGGACGGCGGGACCGGAGACCGGACGGCAGCGGTGCGGGACAGGAGCCGGTTCGCTGGGGCCGCGCAGGACCAGCCGGGCGCCGCGAAACGAATCGGCGGCCAGCTGAGGCCTGCGGTCGGACAGGACCCGCGGTCGGATGAGGCCGGCCGTCAAGCAGGACCCGCGGTCAGATGAGGCAGGCGGGCAGACAAGGCCCGCAGTCGGACAGGCCCCGCCGTCAGACGAGCCCGGTCTGGGTGAGCAGCATGGCGAGGACGACGACGAGGGTCCAGCCGAGGACGTGCTCGAGGAGTCGGGAGTCGTCCTGGGGCCCGCCGGTGCGGGCGCGGGCGCGGGGCGCGGTCACGGCAGTCGTGGGCATGGCTCCACCATGCGACGGGGCCGGGAGGCTTTTCCAGAGATGGATGTCCCATGAGAAAAGGGTCACAGGGGGAGGTTTCCGGGGCCCACCGGGCCCTCCGGGTCCTCCGGGCCCTCCCCCTGTGTCCTGGGGTGGCTTCAGAGCGTGCGGGCCAGCGCCGCCCGCTGGGCCTCGTCGAGCTCGGCGCAGCCGGCCACGGCGAGGTCGAGGAGGGAGTTGAGTTCCTCGCGGGCGAAGGGTTCGGCTTCGGCGGTGCCCTGGACCTCGACGAAGCGGCCGTCGCCGGTGCAGACGACGTTCATGTCGGTGTCGGCGCGGACGTCTTCCTCGTAGCAGAGGTCGAGGAGGGGGGTGCCGTCGACGATGCCGACGCTGACGGCGGAGACGGTGCCGGTGAGGGGCTTGCGGCCGTGCTTGATGAGCTTCTTGCCCTGGGCCCAGGTGATGGCGTCGGCGAGGGCGACGTAGGCGCCGGTGATGGCGGCGGTGCGGGTGCCGCCGTCGGCCTGGAGGACGTCGCAGTCCAGGACGATGGTGTTTTCGCCGAGGGCCTTGTAGTCGATGACGGCGCGCAGGGAGCGGCCGATGAGGCGGCTGATTTCGTGGGTCCGGCCGCCGATCTTGCCGCGTACGGATTCGCGGTCGCCGCGGGTGTTGGTGGAGCGGGGCAGCATCGAGTATTCGGCGGTGACCCAGCCTTCGCCGGTGCCCTTGCGCCAGCGCGGTACGCCCTCGGTGACGGATGCGGTGCAGAAGACTTTGGTGTCGCCGAAGGAGATGAGGACGGAGCCTTCGGCGTGCTTGCTCCAGCCGCGTTCGATGGTGACCGGGCGGAGTTGTTCGGGGGTGCGGCCGTCGATGCGAGACATGGCGTAGACCCTATCGGGAACGACGAGGGCCCCACTCCGGGGCGGTGGATCGTCCGGGGCGGGGCCTTCGGGAGCGGCCGGGAGGCCGGCTCGTCAGCTCACATCATGTCTTCGATCTCGGCGGCGATGGGGTCCGCGTCGGTGCCGATGACAACCTGGATCGCGGTGCCCATCTTGACGACGCCGTGGGCGCCGGCGGCCTTGAGGGCGGCCTCGTCGACGAGAGAGGAGTCGACGACCTCGGTGCGGAGGCGGGTGATGCAGCCCTCGACCTCTTCGATGTTGTCGAGTCCGCCGAGCCCGGCGACGATCTTCTCAGCCTTGCTGGCCATGTCCACTCCTGCTTGTCTCGGCCGCCGGCGGTCCCGCCGTGCGGTTTTCACACCGTAACGCACGTTCAGCCCAACTATGTGGGCGTTTGTCCGCTGTCTGACGAAGGATGGCGATCATCGGAGTGCGCACCGGGACGGCGTGCACCACGAGTGGTCTACACCACCAGTATGCGGCAAGCACGAGGTCGGTTGCCGACGGGCCGACTGCCGGGAGGACACCGATGAGTTCGAACGCAGCGGCGGCGGCACCGTGGAAGAGCTGGGCGTCGAATCTCTTCCAGGGCTTGCAGAAGATGGGGCGCAGTCTTCAGCTGCCGATTGCCGTACTGCCCGCTGCGGGGATTCTCAACCGTCTTGGCCAGCCGGATGTGTTCGGCGCGGACGGGCTGGGCTGGGACGCCGTCGGCAAGGTCTTCGCGGCCGCGGGCGGTGCGCTGCTGGATTCGGGGCTCGGGCTGCCGCTGCTGTTCTGCATCGGTGTGTCGATCGGCATGGCCAAGAAGGCGGACGGGTCGACGGCGCTGGCCGGGGTGACCGGATTCCTCGTCTACTTCTCGGTGCTGCACGCGTTCCCGTCCGGCTGCGCCTCGGGCCAGACGTACACGCAGGCGGGCCTGTGGAGCGGGGTGTGCGTGGACAGGACGCAGACGGTCACGCAGGCCGCCTTCCAGAACCCGGGGGTGTTCGGCGGCATCGTCATGGGGTTCCTGACGGCCTGGCTCTGGCAGCGCTTTCACCGGGTGAAGCTGGTGGACTGGCTGGGGTTCTTCAACGGCCGCCGGCTGGTTCCGATCATCATGGCCTTCGTGGGCCTGGTGTTCGCGGTGCTGTGCCTGTTCGTCTGGCAGCCGGTCGGTGACGGGCTGACGAGCTTCAGCGAGTGGCTGTCGGGGCTGGGCGCGGGGGGTTCGGGAATCTTCGGTGTCGCCAACCGTGCGCTGCTGGTGATCGGCCTGCATCAGTTCCTGAACACCTTCGTCTGGTTCCAGTTCGGCAGTTTCACCAAACCGGACGGCACGGTCGTCCACGGTGACATCAACCGGTTCCTGGCGGGCGACCCGGATGCGGGGCAGTTCACCACCGGCTTCTTCCCGATCATGATGTTCGCGCTGCCGGCCGCGGCGCTGGCGATCGTGCACTGCGCCAAGCCGCACCGCCGCAAGGAGATCGCGGGCATGATGCTGTCGGTCGGCCTGACGTCGTTCGTGACGGGTGTGACCGAGCCGATCGAGTATTCGTTCATGTTCGTGGCGCCGGCGCTGTACGCGATCCATGCCGTGCTGACGGGTGTGTCGATGGCGGTGAGCTGGGCGCTGGGGGTGCACGACAGCTTCAGCTTCTCGGCGGGTCTGATCGACTACGTCATCAACTGGGGACTGGCGACCAAGCCCTGGCTGATCATTCCCATCGGTTTGTGTTTCGCGGTGGTCTACTACGCCCTCTTCCGTTTCGTCATCACGAAATTCAAGCTGGCGACGCCCGGCCGCGAGCCGGATGAAGTGGGGGACGCGATGGAGCAGGAGAACGTGAAATAGGGCGGCGCACCATCCGCGGGAATTCCCCGCCGGGGCAGCCGTACCGGCCCCCACCTCAGCCTTTGTTGGCGCATCTGCCGGCCCCTGGGTCCCGTGACCCAGGGGCCGGTCGCCATGTGGTCCACACCACTTGGAAGAATGGATTCCTTTATGTCGGGGCTACGTGCTAAGAATGGTCTAAACCACCAGTGGTGTAGACCAAGGTGTAGACCAAACGAGCGGGCCGTCCCCCCTTGCGAGTGCCCGCCTCACCAGGAGGAATCCGATGAGTTCGGCCACCGCCACGGCGGCCCCCGAGAAGAAGGGCCGCGGCTCCGGCGCCATGGCAGTAGCCCAGCGCATTGGCCGCAGCCTCATGCTGCCGATCGCCACGCTGCCCGCCGCCGCGCTGATGGTCCGCCTGGGCCAGCCGGACATGCTCGGCCGGGAGTCGTTCCCCGCCTTCCTGAACAAGATCGCCGAATTCATGGCGGCGGGCGGCGGCGCGCTCCTGGACAACATGCCGCTGCTCTTCGCGGTCGGTATCGCCATCGGCTTCGCCAAGAAGGCGGACGGCTCCACCGCGCTGGCCGCCGTCGTCGGCTACCTGGTCTTCAGCAAGGTGCTGGGCACCTTCGGCGACGCCAGTCTGCCGAAGATCCAGAAGGTCGTCGACGGGAAGATAGCCGACGTCGCCCCGCCGGTGGACGCGGGCGTGCTCGGCGGTGTGGTGATGGGCATCGTGGTCGCCCTGCTCTACCAGCGCTACAGCCGCAAGAAGCTCCCGGACTGGCTGGGCTTCTTCAGCGGCCGGCGCCTCGTGCCGATCCTGGCCTCCTTCGCCGGCCTGGTGATCGGCATCGTCTTCGGCTACATCTGGCCGGTCCTGGGCACGGCCCTGCACGACTTCGGCCAGTGGCTGGTCGGCTCCGGCGCCGTCGGCGCGGGCATCTTCGGTGTCGCCAACCGCGCGCTCATCCCGGTCGGCATGCACCACCTGCTGAACTCCTTCCCGTGGTTCCAGGCCGGCGACTTCGACGGCAAGCACGGTGACATCGCCCGCTTCCTCGCCGGCGACCCGCACGCCGGCCAGTTCATGACCGGCTTCTTCCCGATCATGATGTTCGCGCTCCCGGCCGCCTGCCTGGCGATCGTGCACTGCGCCCGCCCCGAGCGCCGCAAGGTCGTCGGCGGCATGATGCTCTCGCTCGCGCTGACCGCCTTCGTCACCGGCGTCACCGAGCCCATCGAGTTCACGTTCATGTTCATCGCCCCGGTGCTGTACGCGATCCACGCGGTGCTGACCGGTATCTCGATGGCGCTGACCTGGGCCCTGGGCATGAAGGACGGCTTCGGCTTCTCGGCCGGCGCCATCGACTACGCGCTGAACCTGGGCATCGCCACCAAGCCGTGGCTGCTGGCGCTGGTGGGGCTCTGCTTCGCCGCGCTGTACTACGTGGTCTTCCGCTTCGCCATCACGAAGTTCAATCTCCCCACACCGGGCCGCGAATCCGACGAGGAGATCGCCGAGCTGGACAAGGCGCAGTTCAAGGCCTGAGCCGTACGGAACGGCGAAGGGCCCCGGAGCCGACAGACTCCGGGGCCCTTCGCCGTGCCGCGGGGCTCCGCCCGCTCAGATCTCGTAGACCGCGCCCGCCTTGGCCACCTCGACCGGCCGGTCATAGACCTTCTGGACGTCACGGACGCTGATGTCCGGGTCGGTCCACGGCGGGATGTGGGTCAGCACCAGCCGCCCCGCACCGGCCCGCTGGGCGATCTCGCCGGCCTCCCGGCCGTTGAGGTGAAGGTCCGGGATGTCTTCCTTGCCGTAGGTGAAGGACGCCTCGCACAGGAAGAAGTCGGCGCCCGCGGCGAGGCTCTCCAGCGCGTCGCACGGGCCGGTGTCCCCGGAGTACGTCAGGGACCGGCCGCCGTGCTCGATGCGGAAGGCGAAGGACTCCACCGGGTGGCTGACCCGCTCCGTGCGGATCGTGAACGGCCCGATGGTGAAGGTGCCCGGCGTCAGGGTGCGGAACCCGAAGACCTCGCTCATCGCGCCGTCGTACGGCAGATCGGCGTGCGCGACGGTCAGCCGGCGCTCGGTGCCGGCCGGCCCGTAGACCGGCATCGGCGCGCAACGGCCGCCGTCCGGGCGGTAATAGCGCACCACGAAATAGCCGCACAGGTCGATGCAGTGATCGGCATGCAGATGCGACAGGAGTACGGCATCCAGGTCATAGAGGCCGATGTGGCGCTGGAGCTCGCCCAGGGCGCCGTTGCCCATGTCGAGGAGCAGCCTGAAGCCGTCGGCCTCCAGGAGGTAGCTCGAGCAGGCCGATTCCATGGAAGGGAACGACCCCGAGCATCCGACGACAGTGAGCTTCATAGCGGGCGTGAACCTCCGTGGGCGGGGGCGGCGGTGTAGGGGTCTCCCCTGCTGGCATCCCGTCGAGAGCTCGGGGAAGGGTCCATGCGGGGTTTCCCGGCGGGGCCTTGCCGGGTGGTGCCGGGTCCTGGGCGGTCGGTGCGGTGCCCACGAGCGTAAGGCGCAAAAGGTCCTGTGGCTCCTCCAGCGGGGCGAGCTGTGGGCGGAATCACCAGTCTGGGCTGTCGCCCCGTACGCCCGTACGTAGTCGCCGGTCCCGCCGGGCATTCCGCCGGGCCCTCGTCAGGAGAGCGGATCGTCACGGCCGGAAGGTGGTGCGGGGGTGCCCCGCCGTTCGCGGGTGCACCCCCGGGAAAGAGTCCCGCCGCCGCGGTACGCCCCCACGACGGCGAGGGCCCGGCGGTACACGTGCCGGGCACGGCGGGCAGGTGCGGCCCCCTACGCCCAGAGCTGGCCGTGCAGCGTGGCGATCGCCGCTTCCGTGGACTCGGCGGTGTACACGCCGGTGGAGAGGTACTTCCAGCCGCCGTCGGCGACGACGAAGACGATGTCGGCGCTCTCGCCCGCCTTGACGGCCTTCTTGCCGACGCCGATCGCGGCGTGCAGCGCCGCGCCGGTGGAGATGCCCGCGAAGATGCCTTCCTCGGCGAGGAGTTCACGGGTGCGGCGGACCGCGTCCTGTGAGCCGACCGAGAAGCGGGTGGTGAGCACGGACTCGTCGTAGAGCTCGGGGATGAAGCCCTCGTCGAGGTTGCGCAGACCGTAGACGACATCGTCGTAGCGCGGCTCGGCGGCGACGATCTGGACGCCGGGGACGTGCTCGCGCAGATAGCGGCCGACGCCCATGAGCGTGCCGGTGGTGCCCAGACCGGCCACGAAATGGGTCACGGAGGGGAGGTCGGCGAGGATCTCGGGGCCGGTGGTGGCGTAGTGCGCACCGGCGTTGTCGGGGTTCCCGTACTGGTAGAGCATCACCCAGTCGGGGTGCTCGGCGGACAGCTCCTTGGCCACCCGGACGGCCGTGTTGGAGCCGCCCGCGGCGGGCGAGGAGATGATCTCGGCGCCCCACATCGCGAGCAGCTCACGCCGCTCGGACGAGGTGTTCTCCGGCATGACGCACACGATGCGGTAGCCCTTGAGCTTGGCCGCCATGGCGAGCGAGATGCCGGTGTTGCCGCTGGTCGGCTCGAGGATGGTGCAGCCGGGGGTGAGCCGGCCGTCCTTCTCGGCCTGTTCGATCATGTGGAGCGCGGGGCGGTCCTTCACCGAACCCGTGGGGTTGCGGTCCTCCAGCTTCGCCCAGATGCGGACGTCGTCGGAGGGTGACAGGCGCGGGAGGCGGACGAGAGGGGTGTTCCCGACCGCCGCCAGCGGGGAGTCGTACCGCACGTCACACCATTCCGCCGGCCACTGCCGGGAGGATCGTCACGTTGTCGCCGTCGGCGAGCTTGGTGGAGATGCCTTCCAGGAAGCGGACGTCCTCGTCGTTGAGGTAGACGTTCACGAAGCGGCGCAGCTGCTCGCCGTCGACAATGCGCTCACGGATGCCGGTGTGCCGGCTGTCCAGGTCGGTGAAGAGGTCGGCGAGGGTCTCTCCGCTGCCCTCGACGGCCTTCTGACCGTCGGTGTAGGTGCGCAGGATGGTGGGGATTCGGACCTCGATGGCCATGAGAGTGCTCCTGTCGGAGTGCGGTGGCGGGGGCTGTGCGTCCCGTGTGCACGGCGCTACGGCGTGCCGGGAGGGCGTCGGGTGACGCCGGAAGTACGGGGCTGGGGCGGCGCGCGCGCCGCGCGGCCGGTACGGGCCCGGTCAGGCGGCGGCGCAGCGCGGACAGATGGCGCTGGAAAGGCGGCACAGATCCACGTGCAGCCGTGCGGCTCCGCAGCCGAACGCGCCCAGTAGTGCGGATGCCGAGCGACGCGTGGCGAGCGGAGCGAGCAGCAGCATGCCCGGCCTCTTCTCGCTCACGTCGTGGTCAACCATGCGGTCATCGTATCGATTCCCGGTCCGGGTATTGGAACCTCGTCCCATGATGTGGACGATTGGTGTACGCCAGGTGGGACGCGCTCAGGAGTACGCCGCCACGACCTCGACCTCTTCCTCGGTGACCTCGCCGTTCACGATCCGGTACGAGCGGAACTGGAAGGGCCCGGCGTCGTCGGTGTCGGCGGTGGAGACCAGGACATAGTGGGCGCCGGGCTCGTTCGCGTAGGAGATGTCGGTGCGCGAGGGGTAGGCCTCGGTGGCGGTGTGCGAGTGATAGATGATCACCGGCTCCTCGTCCCGGTCGTCCATCTCGCGGTAGAGCTTGAGCAGGTCCGCGGAGTCGAATTCGTAGAACGTGGGCGAACGGGCGGCGTTCAGCATCGGGATGAACCGCTCGGGGCGGTCACTGCCCGCCGGGCCCGCGACCACGCCGCAGGCCTCGTCGGGGTGGTCCTGGCGGGAGTGCTCGACGATCTGGTCGAAGAGCGCCTTGGTGAGGGTCAGCATGGCGCCAAGAATAGACAGCGGGCCCGCACGTACCGAAGAGTGGTACGCACGGGCCCGCATGCTGGACTGTCGGGGGGATTTACCCTCTTCCGTCCGTTACTGCCTCAGCTCTTGGTGTCCTTGGTGGGGGCATCCTTCGGTGCCTCGCCGACCGTCAGGCCGTTCGCCGCGTCCCGCCGCTTGATGCAGAGGTAGCCCACGCCGAGGATGAGCGCCCACACGGGAGCCGCGTAGAGCGAGATCCTGGCGTCCGGGTCGACGCCCATCATCACGATCACCATGGCGATGAAGGCCAGCGCGAAGATCGAGGTGTAGGGGCTGCCGGGCGCCTTGAAGTCGGACTGCGGCAGCTCGCCGCGGTTCGCCTTGGCGCGGTAGCGCAGCTGCGAGGCCAGGATGACGATCCACGCCCACATACCGGAGATGGTGGCGAAGGAGACGACGTAGTTGAACGCCTCACCGGGCCACTGGTAGTTGATGTAGACGCCGAACAGCATCATCGCGACCGAGACGCCGGTACCCCAGGTGGGCAGGCCGTTCTTGCTGAGCTTGGTGAAGAACTTCGGGCCCTGGCCGTTGAGCGCGAGGTCGCGCAGCATCCGGCCGGTGGAGTACATGCCGGAGTTCGCGGAGGAGAGTGCGGCGGTCAGCACCACGAAGTTGACGATGCCGGCACCGGCCGGCAGGCCGATCTGCTGGAAGGCGGCGACGAAGGGGCTGACGCCCGGCTCGAAGACCGTCCAGCTGACGACGGACAGGATGATGATCAGCGCACCGATGTAGAAGAGGCCGATCCGCCACGGCACGGTGTTGATCGCCTTGGGCAGGACCTTCTTGGGGTTGGTCGCCTCGCCCGCGGTCACGCCGACGAGCTCGACGGCGAGGAAGGCGAACATCACGATCTGCAGCGTCATCAGCGTGCCGCCGATGCCCTTGGGGAAGAAGCCGCCGTGGGACCACAGGTTGGTGAAGGAGGCGGTGTCACCGGCGTCGGAGAAGCCGAGGGTGATGACGCCGAGGCCGATCAGGATCATGCCGATGATCGCGGTGACCTTGACCATCGAGAACCAGAATTCCAGCTCACCGAAGATCTTCACGGAGATCAGGTTGATACCGAAGAGCGCGCACGTGAAGACGAGCGCCGCAGCCCATTGCGGTATGTCCTTGTTCCAGTACTGCACGTAGGTGGCCGCGGCGGTCACTTCCGTGATGCCGGTGACGACCCAGAACAGCCAGTACGTCCAGCCGGTCACGAAGCCGATGAAGGGGCCGAGGAACTCGCGGCCGTACTCCGAGAAGGATCCGGAGACGGGGCGGTACATGAGCAGCTCGCCCAGGGCCCGCATGATGAAGAAGATGACCAGACCGACGATGGCGTAGGCGAGGATGATGCTCGGCCCGGCCATGGAGATCGCCTTGCCGGCTCCGAGGAAGAGGCCGGTACCAATGGCGCCGCCGATGGCGATCATCTGGATCTGACGGTTTCCCAGACCCCGCTGATAGCCCTCTTCGGGGGCCTCGCCAGGTGCCTCATTGCCGTCGTGTTGCTTGTCGACCTGCATAGAGGTCATGTGTGGTGCGCCTTTCTCCATACCGACCCGGTCTGTCCGGATCGGGTCCCGATCCCCCCGGATGGAGTTCCTGCACGCCGACGGTCGGCCGGCACAGCGCTCCCGCGGCGACAGGGGTGGCGTCGCTCACGGCAGGTCGTGAACATGTATCACGGCGATTCGCGGACCGCCTAGGGATGGCGTGAATCAAACCATGAGAGAAAGGGGACAAGGTCCCTTAAGTGCCGCAATTCACATGGGGGCAGTGATGCGATCGTTATCCGGATTTGAGCATCCGCTGAGCGAACACTGCGCCAACAGAGCGGGTAGTACGCCCGGATTTCAGCCCATCAAGGACTCGACGAGAGTCTCCTGGAGCCCGCCGAGCCAGAGGTAAGCCATCACCATCGGCTTGCGCGGGTCGCTGTCCGGCAGCCGCAGCAGCTCGCCGCCGTCCTCTTCATCGGTCACTTCAAGCCGTGTTCCGATGGCCAGCCTGAGGTCATTGAGGGCCCCCAGCCACTGCCGGCACTCACCCGGGTCGAGGCGGAGCGTCGCGCGGTCACCGGCGGGCGCCAGCGTGTCCAGCGCGCGGATCAGCGCCAGGGCGTCCTCGCGCTTGCGGGAGCGCAGGTCGTTCTCGGTGTAGCGGCGGAACTCGGCGGAGGCGGCGCGCACGTCGTCGTCGGGGACGAGGTCGGGCCCGCCGTAGGCGTCGGGGAAGAGCCGGGCCAGGACCGGGTCGGCGGGCGGTTCGCTGGGGCCGTCGTTGAAGATCGACGCCAGCAGGTCGTCGCTCTCGCTCTCCCCGGCCTCCTCGCCCGGACCGAGCAGCTCTATCAGCTGGACGGCGAGGCTGCGCAGGATGGAGATCTCGACCTCGTCGAGGGGTACGGCGGCGCCGCCGCCGGGCAGCGGCTCGAAGTGCCCGGTCATTTGCGGTCCTGCTGGAGGGTCGCCCACAGGCCGTAGCCGTGCATCGCCTGCACGTCGCGTTCCATTTCCTCGCGGCTGCCGCTGGAGACCACCGCGCGTCCCTTGTGATGGACGTCGAGCATCAACTGGTGCGCCTTGTCCTTGGAGTAGCCGAAGTACGACTGGAAGACGTACGAGACATAGCTCATGAGGTTGACCGGGTCGTTGTGGACGATCGTGACCCACGGGAGGTCGGGTTCGGGGACCTCGAAGGGAGCCTCGCTCGACTCGGGACGCTCGACCTCGACCGGGACACTGAGGGTGCAGCGATGCGGCCGGAGCGTAATCGTGGGGGACGGGTGGGCGCTCACAGGCCCCATGCTGCCACCCGGGGGCGGGCGACGCACAAATGCCCCTCGCGCGGGCCGCGTCGGCCAGCTGCGTACCGAGGCCGGGAGCGGCCTTTTGTCCGCCCCGGAGCACTATCGTCAGAGTGACGAGTATCGGGGGTAGCATTTCCTCCATGAACACAGCAGACCTGGGGCTGCCGGTGGCCGTGCCGTCGACTGCGCTCTTCACCGACCAGTACGAACTCACCATGCTGCAGGCCGCGTTGCGGTCCGGCACCGCGGACCGGCGCTCGGTCTTCGAGGTCTTCACCCGCCGGCTTCCCGAGGGCCGCCGTTACGGCGTGGTGGGCGGCACCGGCCGGGTGCTGGACGCGGTGGAGAACTTCCGCTTCGACGAGACCATCCTCGGCTTCCTGCGCGAGCGCGGCATCCTCGACGAGCCGACGCTGGAGTGGCTGGCCGACTACCGCTTCCGCGGCGACATCTGGGGCTACCCGGAGGGCGAGGTCTACTTCCCCGGCTCCCCGGTCATGCGGGTCGAGGGCACCTTCGCCGAGGCGGTCCTCCTGGAGACGGTGATCCTCTCGATCCTCAACCACGACTCCGCGGTGGCCGCGGCCGCCTCCCGGATGTCGGTGGCGGCCGGCGACCGCCCGCTGATGGAGATGGGCGCCCGCCGCACCCATGAGCTCTCGGCGGTGGCCGCGTCCCGCGCCGCGTACGTCGGCGGCTTCCACACCACCTCCGACCTGGCCGCCGGGTTCCGCTACCACATCCCCACCGTCGGCACCAGCGCCCACGCCTTCACCCTGCTGCACGACACCGAGCGGGACGCCTTCACCGCGCAGGTCGAGACCCTCGGCAGCGGTACGACCCTGCTCGTGGACACCTTCGACGTCACCGAGGCGGTGCGCACCGCCGTGGAGGTGGCCGGGCCCGGTCTCGGCGCCGTACGGATCGACTCCGGCGATCTGCTGCTGATCGCCCACCGGGTGCGCCACCAGCTGGACGAGCTGGGCGCCGGGAAGACCAAGATCGTGGTGACCAGCGATCTGGACGAGTACGCCATCGCCTCGCTGGCCGCCGCGCCGGTGGACGCGTACGGCGTCGGCACCCAGGTGGTGACCGGCAGCGGGCACCCGACCTGCTCGATGGTCTACAAGCTGGTCGCCCGCGCCGACGGCGAGGAGCCCGGCACGCCGCTGCGGCCGGTCGCGAAGAAGTCGATGGGCGCCAAGACCTCGCACGGCGGCCGTAAGTGGGCCGCGCGCCGGGTCGACGAGGACGGTGTGGCCGTGGCCGAGGTCATCGGCACCGGGCCGGTCCCGGCGGAGCTGGCCGACCGGCAGCTGCTGGTGCCGCTGGTGAGCGCCGGCAAGGTGGTCGCGCGCGAGCCGCTGGACGCCGCCCGCGACCGGCACATCGCCGCCCGCGACCGGCTGCCGCTGTCGGCGACCCAGCTCTCCCGCGGCGAGCCCGTGCTGCCCACCGAGTACGTCTGACCGGGGGCCGTCGCCCGCGAGCGGGGTGCCGGGCGGCGGCTGCCGGACGCCGTGCCCGGCATCCGCACCTCCCGCCGGGCTCCGCACCACTCCCGCAATCCCCTTGCAGTGGCTACCCTCGGTCACACCACCGCTCCGCGCCCCTCCCCCGATTTCCAGCCGGAAGGCACGCACCATGCACCGGGCATTGATCGTCGTTGATGTGCAGAACGACTTCTGCGAGGGCGGCAGCCTCGCGGTGGCGGGAGGTGCGGATGTCGCGGCGGCCATCACCGATCTGATCGGCCAGGCGGCCGGCGGCTGCTACCGCCATGTCGTGGCCACCCGGGACCACCACATCGATCCCGGCGACCACTTCTCCGACACCCCGGACTACGAGCACTCCTGGCCGGTGCACTGCGTGGCCGGCACGGAGGGCAGCAGCTTCCACCCCAATTTCGCCCCGGCGCTCGCCTCCGGCGCCATCGACGCGGTCTTCGACAAGGGCTCCCACACCGGCGCCTACAGCGGCTTCGAGGGCGCGGACGAGAACGGCGTCCCGCTCGCGGACTGGCTGCACGCGCACCGCGTCAGCGAGGTCGATGTGGTCGGCATCGCCACCGACCACTGCGTACGCGCCACCGCCCTGGACGCGGTCCGCGCCGGGCTGCGCACCCATGTCCTGCTGGATCTGACCGCCGGTGTGGCCGCGCGCACCACCGAGCGGGCGCTGGAGGAGCTGCGGGCGGCCGGCGCCGAGCTGACCGGCAAGCCGGTGGTCCTCGGCGGATAGGGGTGATCCGGAAGACACGCCCTGAGGAGGCCGCGGAGCCCGTCAGGCGGCCGATGCGGGGCGCTCGTCGTCCCCGTCCGGGCCCTCCCCCCTGACCGGGAGCGCAGGGTTCCGCAGCAGCGCCCGTATCGGGTGCCAGGACTCGGTGTCGTCCTCCGGGGCCTCGCGCCAGACCAGGCCGTCCGGATGGTGCAGGACGGCCGTGATCTCGTCGGGTGTGGGCGGCTCGCTGTTGCCGCGCAGGTAGACGGCCCGCAGCCCGAGGTTGCGCAGCCTGGTCAGGGCGCGCTGTCGGTTCACGGCGTGGACCAGGACCCGCACCCGGCAACCGCAGTCGTAGAGGCCGCCGCGCGCCCCGTGGGGCGGTCTGGGCAGCGAGAGGGCGACCACCACGCTTCCGCCAGGAAGCCTGATGAAACCGCCACCGGACATCGTCATATCTCCCCCGTGAGACTTCGCGTCAACAAGGAACTGTAGAACGCATCTAAACGCGAATCGGCCGCCGCCCGCTAGGGGGCGACGGCCGAATAGCATCTGACCTGTGGTTTTACCTTTTACTTACCGGAGCGGCCGACCTGGAGCGTCACCGTGGAGCCGTCCCGGGCCTCCTTGGTGATCTTGATCCGGGTGTGGGTGTCAGGAACGATCACACCGCCGGTCGGGTTCGCCTTGTCGTAGTAGACGCCGTGCCGGTCGTCGAAGAGCGTCACGCCCGGCTTCGACTTGATCTTGACCTGCTTGCCGTCCTTGTGGAGCGTCAGGGCATCGGTCCGGTAGCGCGTGAAGGTCGAGTCGTAGGACTGGAAGCGGTTGCGCATCAGCTTGCCGTCGGCCCACCGCTCGGCCTTCGGGTGCGCGTCCACCGGCAGGATCTGCCCGTAGCCGGGGTGCTGGCCGACGTTGTTGTCCGCCTGCGAGGTGTCCCACAGCCAGATCAGCACGCCGTTCTGGTACGGGAAGTGCTCCACCCAGCTCGGCTTGTCGGTGGTCCAGCCGAAGTTGTACGGGCCGACCTTGAGGGTCTTGTCGTACGACACGTACTGGCGGTTCTCGGCGATGTAGTACTGCGGGTAGTCCTTGGTGAAGGACGCACCGATGCGCGAGAAGCCCTTGCTGGTCCAGCCGTTGTCGTCGCCCTCGGCGTTGTCGCTGAACAGCGGCTTGCCGTCGGCCGTGACGCCGATGCTGTCGGCCGCGAAGCCCTTCTGCGCCGCGCCGCCGTCGGTCTGGTAGCGGAAGCGGAGGTCGATCTTCTTGCCCGCGTAGGCGTCCAGCGGGTAGGCCAGGTCCTGGTAGGCGCCGACGGTGCCGGTCAGCGCGGGCTTGTCGCTGCCGTCCCGCGGCAGGGCCTTGCCGTTCGCGGTGCCGTCCAGGGCGGTCCAGTTGGCGCCGCCGTCGGTGGAGACCTCGGCGTAGAGGTAGTCGTAGTCCTTCTCGATGTCCCACCAGCCCTTGAGCGTCAGCGACGCCTTGGCCTTGCCGGTGAGGTCCACCGGCCGGGACAGCGTGTTCTTGAGGTCGTCGCCCATGCCGCTCCACCACTGGTGGGAGCCTTCCGCGGGCGCGACGATGTCCGTCTTGACCTTCTTGGCGGGCAGTTCGACGACCACCGCCTGCTTGTTCTTGGTGTTGTACTCCGCGACGCCCAGCTTGTGGGTGGACTTCTTCGCGGCCTTCGCCTTGCCGTAGTTGAGCCAGCCCAGCTGGAGCTTGTCCCAGGCGCTCATGTCGCCGGGCAGGTCGCCGATGCTGTTCTTGCCGGTGCCGAGCCAGGAGCCGCCCGACATCAGCGACCAGAAGTCCACGGAGGACTCGCCGGTGCCGCTGGTGTCGTACTCGTCCGGCAGGCCCAGGTCATGGCCGTACTCGTGGGCGAAGACGCCGAGTCCGCCGTTCTCCGGCTGCATGGTGTAGTCGCCGACCCAGATCCCGGTGTCGCCGATCTGGGTGCCGCCCGCCTTGTTCGCACCGGGGCCGGTCCGGCCGGCGTCGGTGCCGTAGGCGTACCAGCGGTGCGCCCAGATGGCGTTGGTCTTCTGGACCCCGCCGCCCGCGGACTCGTCCTCGCCGGCGTGCACGATCTGGAAGTGGTCGATGTAGCCGTCGGGCTCGTTGAAGTTGCCGTCGCCGTCGTGGTCGTAGCGGTCCCACTGGTCGTACTTGGCCAGGTCGGTCTTGATCTGGGCGTCGGTACGGCCCTTGGCCTTCTGGTCCTCGGCCCACTGGTTGACGCCGTCGCGGATCAGGTCCCAGGCGCTGGCGCAGTTGGTCTGGCCGCAGTAGTTGGAGCCGTAACGGGCCTCGTTGTAGTCGACCTTGACCCAGTCGGAGACCTCGCCCTGGACCGAGTAGCGGCCCGAGGACTGCTTCTCGTAGTACTTGGCCAGCGACTGCTTCTTCTTGTCGTGCGAGAAGTAGAGGTCCTGGAAGTGCTTCTGGTTGAAGTCCTTCTGCCAGGCCGTGCTGTTGTCCTCGGCACGGTCCGGCTCGGCTATCTTGTTGTGCGCCGGGCCGGGGTCGCCGCCGTACTTCTTCACCGGGGGCTTCGGGCCGTCGCCGTCCGGGTCGAACATCGTGGTGTCGTCGACCTTGTCGCCGAAGTCCACGAGGACGGTGAAGATCTTGTCGGTCTTCTGCCGGGCGAGCTCGACGTACTTGCTCTTGCCGAGCTTGACGACCTTGGAGCCGTTCCGCTCGGTCGTCTTGGCGTCACCGGAGATGACCTGCTGGAGCGCTTCCTTGCGCTCGGCCGCCTGCCGCTCGCTGAACGGCCCCTTGAGGTCGTGGTCCACGGTCCGCTCGGGGGCGGGGTCATGGCGCCTGGCGAGGGGCGACGGTCCCTGCGCGTCGGCCGCAGCCACCCCCGAAGACAAAGCGGCCGCCCCGATCGCGGCGATTGCCGTGGCCAGGGCGGCCGATCTGAACACCGTTCTGTTGTCTCTCACTTGGCGCTGTCCTCCCCTTCGAACCGGTCACTGTTCGACGGCATTCGACCGGAAGTACGGGGAAAAAGACAGATCTTGACTTGGGCACGTCAGCGAAGTACGTTTCTCGGTCCGTGAGTTACGGGTATCGGACGCCGCGCGGCAGCGGCGCTCCGGACGTCACCGCGGCGGGCAGGGACCCGGTGTATATGCCCGTCGGGCATGCGCCCCCGTCCCCAACAGCCATGACGGCGCCGGGCATGCGTAGACACGGCCGCTCGGTGCGCCCCCTGTGCACCGGAACCGTGGGTTAGGTCACGCTTACTTGGCGTTCCGCCCGGGCAAAAAGGACCGTAGGCTCGTTTGATGGCGCGCCCTTGACCGACACCCCCTGCCGACCCTCCGAGGACGGATTCCGCCATGCCTCGTCCGACTGCCGCACAGCTCGCCTACGGTTCGGCCACCGTCTTTCTCTCCACCCTCGCGATGCTGCTGCTCTCGCAGACGCAGACCGGGGTCGGAGTCGCGGTCATCGCCATCGCCGGGCTCGGGCTCGGGCTGCTGGTCGCCATGACGGTCCCGATGCCCGCGGTGCCGCGGGTGGTCCGCCGGCGCCTCGTACGGGACGGATCGCCCGCCGCGCCCGCCCCCTTGAGGTCCGTACCGACACCGCCCGAGCCCGCCCGGCCCGTGGCGGGACCTCGCCGCACCCGCTGGGGAAGCTTCACCGGCCCGGCCGCCGCCACGGACGCCCGGGTCGGCGAGCACTCACGCTGAGCGGGCACTCACGCCGAGCGGGAACTCACGCCGAGCGGGCGCCACCCGTCTCCGTGGACACCACCACGGTCTTCGCCGCCTTGTCGTGCAGACACTGGTGATACGGCTGGTCCCAGGTACACCACAGGACGTTGACCAGCCAGAAGATGAAGCCGCAGCACGGCACGATCTCCGGCAACGTATAGACCGCGGCCCGGATCCAGCTCGCCTGGGCGGTCGGGGTCGAGCCGTTCGAGAGCATCGCCACCCGGATCTTCATCGCCATCTTGCCGAGGGTCTGGCCGCGGCTGGAGATCATCAGTCCGTCGTAGATGAGATACGCCAGCATGGTGACGCCCGATACCGTCGACTGCCTACCGGCCTCCACGCTGTCGGTACTGAAGTAGTCCACGCCACCGACGATCAGCGTCATGATCACGGACACCGGTACCCCGATGATGATCGCGTCGATGATGCGCGCCACGAGGCGGCGGCCGCGGTTCGCCAGCGGCGGCATCCCGGCCAGTGGGTCGGCCGGTCCGGGCTGCCCGCCGTAGGGGTCACCGGCATACGGGCCACTGCCGTAGGGGTCGCCCGCATAGGGCGGCGGGGTGCCACCGGGCGGCGGGCCTCCCGGGGGTGGCGTACCGCCCTCACCAGCGCCCGTACCGCCTGCACCCGCACCGTTGCCGCGCGGCGCGTGGTTACGAGGGGCGCCGTTCTCACGGGGAGAACTGTTACGGGGAGCGCCGCCCGCCGGGGGCTCCTGCGGCTTCTTCAGGAACGGGTCGTTCTCCGGCGGCTCACCGGGGGGCTGGTCGGTACTCATGGCCCGAGTCGACCCCTTGGCGCGGCCCGCCGCATCCGGCGAAGTCCGTTCGGGGGAAGGATGCCGCTCCCCGAGGGCTGTCTTCAACGTCCCTCCCGCCTCGGCACCGCGGTGCGCCGCGGCGGCGCTCGGCCACCGCGGCGGTCCGGCGGAAGTCGGGACCGGGCGAACGGCCCGGTGAACGGCCCGGCGGACGGCCTCAGCCGGAGGCGACGAACGTCCGCGCCAGCTTGTCGTGCCAGCACTGGCGCCACGGCTTGTCGAACAGGCACCAGACGACGTTCAGCACGCCGACGACGAGCACGCCGAGCACGCTGTAGACGAACCAGCGCTTGAGCGCGGCGCCGAGGGTCGGCGTGTCATGGCTCTCGATGTCCAGGACCCGCACGCCGCACAGCTTCTTGCCCAGGGTGCGGCCCCACTTGAGGGTCGGCAGCGCCTCGTAGAGGGCACCGCCGATCAGCAGGACGGCCAGGATCGTGGCGAAGACCGGGACGGTGGTGCCGTCGATCAGATAGACCGTCACCTGGCGGCCGGACTGCTTGGCCGCCTCGACCTTTGCGTCGAGGTGGTCGGTGACCGTGCCCCACATGGGGACGGCGACCGCGGCGGTGAGCCCGCCCAGCACCAGGGTGTCGATCAGCCGGGCCGCCAGCCTGCGGCCGAGGCCGGCCGGATGGCCCTGCGCGGCCTGCGCCAGCGCCGAGAAGGGGTCGGCGGCGGCCGGCGGCTTCCAGGGGATGACGCCGTCGGCGTCGGTGCCCTGCGCGGCGGCCCCGGCCGGTGCGGCACCGCCCTGCGGCGGGAAGCCTGCCGAGGGCGCGGCCGCCTGCTGAGCGGGGGGCTGCTGCACCGGGCTCTGCGCGGCGGGACGCGGTGCGGGACTGTGCGGGGCCGGGTTCTGCGGGGCCTGGTTCCGGGCCGCCGGGCCCGTGCTCTGCTGCGGCGCGGGGCTCTGCGGGGCCGGGTGGCCCTGCTGCGGGTCGCCGACGGACGGCAGCGACTGCGGGGAGCCGTCACCGGGCGCCGCGGACGGGCCGCGGCCGGCGCCCGCGACGCGGATCGCCATCGTCTCGCCGCCCTTGGCGGGCTTGCCGGCCTCGGGGCGTACCGCACGGATCGCGGTGGTGCCCTGGTCGCCGGAGTTCCCGCCGCGGCGCGCGGCCGGGTTCACGGCCCGGATGGCGACCGTCCCGTCGGACGGGCCCTCGGGGCGCGCGGCGGGCGTCTCGCCGGCCGGGGCCTCGGCACCGCCCTGCTCCTCGCGCTGCGGCGGCACCGTGCCCCACGAGGCGCCGCCCGACGGCGTGCCGGCGGGCGGCTGGTCCGGGGAGCCCCAGGAGATCCGGCGGTCGTTCTCGCCGCCGTACCCGCCCTGCCGGGAGGCATCGGCCTGCCAGGCGGCCGCCGGTTCGGGGCCGCTGCCGTGCAGCCGGGCCGGGTCGTCCCAGCCGATGGCGGGCCGGGCCTCGACCTCGCCGCTCCGGCGTACGGCCGGCACCGCGGAGCCGCCGGCCGCCTCCTCCTCGTCGAAGAAGACAGGGCCGGTCTCCTCGACGGCGGGCGACGGGGCCACGCCGGGCGGCGGGGCGGGCATCGCCTCGCCCTCGGCGGGGGCGGGCCGGCTGGTGCCCGGCACCCATGCGGCACCGTTCCAGTACCGGATGTAGCCGGGGATGGACGGGTCCGGGTAGAAGCCTGGCGTGGGGCTACCGCCGGCGGATCCTGAGGTAGGGGCGCTCATGTCCGAAGTCCCGTATCTGTACTCGGCCTGGTGGGTGTGGGGTGCAGTCTGCCGCAACGCGGCGTCCACATCTATCAGACCCCGGGTCGCATCGGTGCTCATGCCCGCCCACGACCACCTGGAAGAGGCGCGGGAAAAAAGTTGTACGAAGTCGTGTAATGGTCCGGCGTCCGGCGCCTCTTCCTCTGTGCGGGCCCGGTACCGGGTGTCCGCGGGGAGCGAAGAGAGGCGGACCTGATGCACACCGTGGTGGAACGTGAGCTGGAGCTGGGCCTGGTCGTATCGCCGGAGCGGAGCGTTCCGGTGCCGGCCCGGCTGACGTACCGGACGGACGACCCGTACGCCGTCCATGTCACCTTTCACATCGGTTCGGACTCCCCCGTCGACTGGACCTTCGCCCGCGAGCTGCTCGTCGAGGGGGTGTTCCGGCCGTGCGGCGACGGTGATGTGCGGGTGTGGCCGACCAAGGCCGACGGCCGCAGCCTGGTCTGCGTCGAGCTCGACTCTCCGGACGGCCGGGCGCTGCTGGAGGCACCGGCCCCGGCGGTCTCCGCCTGGCTGGAGCGCACCCTGCGGGTGGTCCCGCCGGGGTCCGAGCAGGGGCATCTGAGCCTCGACAAAGGGCTGAGCGACCTGCTCGCCATGGCGTCGTCGGACGACCTGCGGCCGGGCGGCGCCCTGCCCTCCGAGGAGTCCCCCGAGCCCGGGGCGCAGGGGTGACGTACCGGGCCGCCGGGGGGACGGGCCTCGACGGGGAGGCGGGCGCCGCACCGCGCTGCGCTGCGCCGGCCGGACCGGTGGAATGTTCCACCGGGCCGCGCTGTTGGGCCCGGTATGAGCAAGAGCTACCGCGCACCGACGGGTCAGGACACCGGCTTCACGGCGTACGGCACCGGTGTCGCGGCGTACGACACCGGCTCGACGCCGTACGACGAGGGCTATTACGAGCACGGCGTCGCCGCCGACCGCTGGGCGCGGGCGCAGCTGTTCTTCGAGGCGAAGGACTTCACCGCCGCGGCCCGGATCCTGCGCGGGCTGGTGGACGAGGACCCGCAGCCGGTCGCCCCGCGGCTGCTGCTCGCCCGCGCCTACTACCACTCCGCCCAACTGGGGCGCGCCGAGGCCGAGTTGCGGGCCGTCCTGGAGCGCGATCCGGTCGAGGAGTACGCCCGGCTGATGCTCGGCCGCACCCTGGAGCGCCAGGGGCGGGCCGGCGAGGCCGCCGGGCAGCTGCGGATCGCCACGGCCCTGGGCGCGGACGGCGCCTGACCGCGAGGGACCGGGCGCGCCGCGTCAGCCGCGGTACGCCTCCAGCAGCCGCAGCCACACCTCGCTGATCGTCGGGTAGGAGGGCACGGCGTGCCACAGCCGCTCGATGGGGACCTCGCCGGCCACCGCGACGGTCGCGGAGTGCAGCAGCTCGCCGACGCCGGACCCGACGAAGGTGGCGCCGAGCACGACCTCACGGTCCAGGTCGACGACCATCCGGGCCCGGCCGCGGTAGCCGTCCGCGTACAGGGAGGCCCCGGCCACGGCCGCCACGTCCTGGTCGATCACCTGGATGCGGTACCCGGCCTGCTCCGCCGCGGCGGCGGTCAGGCCCACCGAGGCGGCTTCGGGGTCGGTGAAGACGACCTGCGGGACGGCGAGGCGGTCCGCGGTGGCGGCGTGCGCGCCCCAGCGGTCGGACTCCAGGATCGGGACGCCCCGGGCGCGCGCGGAGATCGCGGCACCGGCGATCCTGGCCTGGTATTTGCCCTGATGGGTCAGGAGCGCGCGGTGGTTGACGTCGCCGACGCCGTAGAGCCAGCCGCCGGTCACCCCCGTCACCCGGAGGCTGTCGTCGACGTCCAGCCAGGAGCCGGGGGTCAGGCCGACCGTCTCCAGGCCGACGTCGTCGGTGCGCGGGGCCCGGCCGGTGGCGATCAGGATTTCATCGGCGACGATCTCGTCCCCGGAGTCCAGCAGGACGGTGGCCGGTCCGCCGGGGGCTTCCCGGCGTACCTCGCGCACCTCGACACCGGTCCGCAGGAAGACACCGGCCTCGGCCAGCGACTCCGCGACGAGGTGGCCGGCGAACGGCTCCATACGGGGCAGCAGCCCGTCGCCGCGCACCAGCAGGGTCACGGAGGAGCCCAGGGCCCGCCAGGCGGTGGCCATCTCGACGCCCACCACGCCGCCGCCGACCACCACCAGGCGGCCCGGTACGGCCTTGGCGCTGGTGGCGTCGCGGCTGGTCCAGGGCCTGGCCTCGGCGAGCCCGGGGACGGGGGGCACCACCGCGCGGCTGCCGGTGCACACGGCGACCGCATGGCGGGCGGTGAGCACCCGTTCGCCGTCGACGACCACCCGCCGTGGCCCGGCCAGCCGGCCGTGGCCGCGGACCAGGTCGATACCGGCCGAGTCCAGCCAGCGGACCTGTCCGTCGTCCTTCCAGTAGGACGTGAACTCGTCACGGTGGGCGAGCACCGCGGGCACGTCCAGGGGCACGTCCGCGGTGTCCTTGAGGCCGGGGACCCGGCCCGCTTCGGCGCGGGCGGTGACCGGGCGCAGCAGGGCCTTGCTGGGCATACACGCCCAGTAGGAGCATTCGCCGCCGACCAGTTCGCTCTCCACGAGCACCGCGCTCAGCCCTGCGGCATGCGCCCGGTCGGCGACGTTCTCACCGGTCGGCCCGGCTCCCAGCACGATGACGTCATACGCCTCATCAGCGGCTTTGGTCGCTTCGGTCGCTGCCATCGGCTCTCGCTTCCTGGGTGGGCATGAGGGGGCCGGGTGGGGCCCCGCGGGGCCTTCTGGCCATCCTCTGCCCAACGGCCCGTCAGCGCATCCGGCGTTCGACCGCTTCCTTGGCCTCGACGAGGTCGGAACCGGTCACCTCGCGGTGCACCTTGATGGCCTGGATCTTCTTGCCCTGGGCGAGCAGGTCGTCGATCTCGGCCATCTTGGGGTCCTCGGGCTCGGCGACACCCGCATGGGCCAGCAGCAGGTCCACTTTGCGCTCCAGCCGCTGGAGCCGGCGGTCGACCGCCTTGGAGCGGCGGTCGGTGGTGGAGGCCACGAGGGTTATGGAGAGGACCAGGAGGGCAATTCCGGGGAGAAAGGAGTCCATGGCGGAACTCTATGAGGCGGCGGCGCGTGCCATGAACACGGCGGTCGCCGCGGGGCCGTGGACGGTGCCGCGGACGGCCGGTGCGCCGTCGGTGAGGATCTCGCACTCCGCGTGGGCGTCGGGCCCCTCGAGGGTGAGGGTGAGCATCGGCATGGCGCCCACGCCCCGCGCGTCGGTCACCGCGAACCACGGCAACTCGGGCCGGAGCACCTGCTCTTCGCCGCCGGAGTCGCCCGGCGCCTGCACCGCGTAGCTGAGCTCGTCGACACCCTGGCCGCTCACGCGGAAGGTGACCATGCCCTCGCCGGGTCTGTGCGGATCATTGATCGTCATAAGGGCAGTCAACCGTTCTTCCCGTGCCGTGTACATCCGGGTCGTGGCCCGTGCGGCGGCGTTCGGGGGCGCCGGGTCAGGGCAGATGCAGGATCTGCGTCGTCACGAGGTAGAAGACCACGGCCCAGAACACCATCACCGCGGCGACGGTGCCGAGGCCGACGAGGTGGGTCTTCGCCGCCGGTGCGTCGGGGCGCGGCCGCAGCCACCGTCTGAGCAGCGGGTTCACATAGAAGGGCATCGTCACGAAGCTCATGATGAAGCTCGACAGCAGGTTGCCCACGAGCAGCCCGAGCCAGAGCGGCATCTTCAGCGGTGACAGGGCGAGCGTCAGCAGCACCACGGTCGGGTACAGGCCGACCCAGACCGCGACGGAGGTCTTGGTCTCCGAGGGCGGCGGCGCTTCCTTGCCGTTCTCCTCGAAGGCGAACCAGCTGCCGAACGAGTTGTCGATCGTGCGCATGCGGAAGTCGTGGAACTTCTCGCCCTCGGCGAGCACTTCCTGCCGCTCCGCCGACGTCAGCCAGGCATCGAGGTGCTCGGCGCTGTCGAAGCGGTACAGCGTGGTCCATTCGTTCTGAAGCCCCTCGACCGGGCGGAACAGTTCGGTTCCGCGAAAGCCCTCGAAGGCGCTCTCCGTCTGGTCCATACGGCGCTGCCAGGCGAGAAAGGCGTCGACGTGATCCGGGTGGACGCGGTGGGTGACCACGACGGTCACCAGCGGGTCCGGTGGCCGTATCCCGCCGCTGACGACCTGCTGGGTCGGCGGACCGTCGAGATACGCACCACCACGGTCGAGGAAGCCCTGCCGGGTGGAGCTGTTGATCCACGCTTGCAGATGGGCGATCGAGTCGAACCGGTAGACGACCACCCAGTCGGGTTGCAGCCGCGTCGGCGGGGAGATCTCGGCGCCGAGAAAACCGGCGTAGTCGGCGGCAGCGGCGTTGAGATCCTCCTGCCACGCTTCGAATTCCCGCTCCCTTCCGGGCCGGACCTTCTGGCCGATGATGACCGTCGCCTCGGCACCGTGCGACTTTTCGGTGGTCATGTGCGCCGGCCCGTCGTCACCGACGCGCTGTCGCCGAGCCGTCGGTAGAGGCGTTCCGGTGTCAGGGGCAGTGCGCGGAAGCGGACGCCGGTGGCGTCATGGAGCGCGTTCGCCAGCGCGGGGGCCACCGGGTTGATACAGCATTCCGCGATCCCCTTCGACCGCAGGGGCCCGACGGAATCCGCCGAGTCCACCAACAGCACCTCGGTGCGGGGGATGTCGGCGTAGGCGGGGATGCGGTAGTTGCGGAAGTTCGGGTTGACCATGGCACCGTCCGCGTCGACATGGTGGTTCTCGGTCAGTGCGAAGCCGATTCCCTGGGCGACACCGCCCTCCACCTGTCCTCGGACCTGCGCGGGGTTGATGATGACGGCGGCGTCGGTCGCCTGGACGCTGTGCAGGATGCGGATCTCGCCCGTCACCGGATGGACGGCGATGCGGAAACCCTGCGTATTGGAGGTGACGCTGCGGGGTGAGCCGTGGGCCTTGCGGGCGGCGGTGAAGCGGATCCCGCGCGCTCGGGCGGAGGCGACCAGCTCCGCCAACGGAACCTGCCGGTCACCGCAGCGGACGCTCTCGTCGTCCATCGAGCACATCACCAGATGCTCGCCCGTGTGCGCGGCGGCGAATTCCAGGATGCGGTCGCGCACGGCATCGGCCGCGCGGAGCACCGCGTTGCCTGCCACGAACAGGCCCGCGCTCGCGAAGGCGCCGGTGTCGAATCCCGTGCGGTCGGTGTCGGACTGCACCAGACGGATCCGCGACGGCGTCGTACCCAACTGGTGGGCCGCGATCTGGACATGCGCGGTCGACGTGCCCTCGCCGAATTCGACGGTGCCGACGGCCACTTCGTAGACGAGGTCGTCGCCCAGCGTGACCCATGCCTCGGAGAGGTGCTCGGTCGGCGGTGCGGTCTCGTGCAGGGAACTGGCGACACCGGCCCCGACGAGCCACCCGGGACCGGGCGGCGGCTCGTCGGCGGTACGGGCCAGGGCCTCGTCCACCAGGTCGATGCACTTCGCAAGACCGTCCTCGGTGAACACCACGTCGTCAGGGCCCTCCTGCATGGCGAGGAGCGGCTCGCCCGGTCGCACGATGTTGCGCCGTCGCAGGGCGAGCGGATCCATGTGCAGGGCGCGTGCGAGTTCGTCCATCGCCGATTCCACGGCGAACGCCGGTTGCGTCATCCCGTAACCGCGCAGTGCCCCGCTCGGCACGGTGTTGGTGTAGACGGAGAACGCGTCGTATTTCTTGTGGCGGCAGCGGTAGATCATGACGGCGGCGCCGCCCGCGTACAGCGTTTCGCCGGCGTGGTTGCCGTAGGCGCCCGTGTTCGACACGTTGCGGACCTGGAGCGCCGTCAGCGTGCCGTCCGTCTTCGCGCCGAGCTTGACCGTCAGCGTCATCGGGTGCCGGGGCGAAGCGGTGGTGAACTCCTCCTCCCGGGTGTACTCGAAGGAGACCGGCCGCCCGGTGTCCAGGGCGGCGAGCGCGACCAGGTCCTCCGAGATCACCTCCTGTTTGCCGCCGAAGCCGCCGCCCACGCGTGTGCAGAACACCCGGAGCCGGTCCGGGCGCAGCGCGAACAGATGGGCCAGTTTGACCTTCGCGATCGACGGCGACTGCGAACTGGTACGGACGTTCAGGCGGCCGTTGTCCATCCAGGCGATCGAGCCGTGGGTCTCCAGATGCGCGTGCTGCACCCGTGGGGAGAAGTACGTGCCTTTGTGGATCACATCGGCCTCGGCGAACCCCGCGTCGACATCACCGATCTGCGAATGAATCTCCACCAGGATGTTGTGGACGGGGTCGAGGACGAAGGGGTCCACCGCGCCGTGCAGTGGCGGCGCCCCCTCGGACATGGCCTCTTCGGGGTCGAATACCGCCGGCAGCACCTCGTATTCCACGACGACCTGCCGGCAGCCCTCTTCTGCCGCCCCGACGGAGTCGGCCAGGACCGCGACGACGCGCTGGCCGACGAAGCGGACGGTGTGGTCGAGGAGGTAGGTGTCGTCCGGGTCCACGAGATGGTCGGTGTGGATCGCCGTGGTGAAGCGCCGGGGCGGCACGTCCTCCCAGGTGTAGACGCGCTGCACGCCGGGAACCGCGAGTGCGGCGGACTTGTCGATCGAGACGATCCGGGCGTGCGCGTGGGGTGAGTGCAGCACCTTGAGGTGCAGCATGCCGTCGAGGTGCGTGTCCATCGTGAACTCGGCGCGGCCGGTCACCACGTCCTCGGCCGCCGGCGCACCGACGCTCGTCCCGACGGCCTTTCCCGGCGCGGCCCGCGCCACGCCGGCGACGCCTTTCACGGCATCCTCGATCGCCCGGTAGCCGGTGCAGCGGCAGAGGTTTCCCTTCAACGCCCGTGGCAGTTCCGCCTTCTGGGCCTCGGTGAACGTTGCCGACGTCATGATCATCCCTGCGGTGCAGAAGCCGCACTGGAACCCCGGGGCGTCGCGGAACTGCCGCTGCACCGGATGCAGGTTCCCGGGGGATCCGATCCCTTCGATCGTCGTCACCTCATGGCCGTCCGCGCGGAAGGCGGGGGTGATGCAGCTGTGGACCGGACTGCCGTCCAGCCACACCGTGCAGGCGCCGCAATCGCCCGCGTCGCACCCCTTTTTGACGCCGTGGTGGCCGAGCGCGCGGAGGAACGTGCGCAGGCACTGACCGGGGTCCGGTTCTTCGTCGAATCTGCTGCCGTTCACGAGGTAGCTCATGCCGGGCCCCCGGCCATGAGTTCGCGACGGATCTCCTCGGCGAAGTGCTGTGTGAGGTGGCGGCGGTGGCCGGGTGTTCCGTTGGGATCGGCGAACCAGACGCCGGCCGGGAGGGCGTCGATGCTCTGCTCCAGCGTCCGGGCGTCGGGCAGGGTGTCGAAGGCCATGCGCACCGGCCGTGTGGTGCCGGCGGTGACGGTGAGCAGCAGGTCCCTCGTTCCCGGCGATTGCGTACCGATGAGGAAGACCGTCGAACGGCCGAGGCGGGTCAGCGAGAAGCGACGGTGCGCGGTGCGTTTTTGCAGGGCGTGCGCGGGAATGTCGATGCGCCGCAGGATTTCCCCGGGGGTGAGAATGTTCTGATGGTCGCCGGTCACAAAGGCGAGGGCATCGACGGTGCGCGCGGATCCGTCAGGAGCCCACAGCTCGTACTGTGCCTCAAGGGCGACCGTCAGCGTGATCATCGGGCCGGCCGGCAAGGACATGCAGATATTGCCGCCGACGGTCGCCGAACTCCACACTTTGAACGAGGACAAGAATGCCTCGCAGCTTTTCGCGAAGAGGCTGCCGGCGATCCACTCATCCGGCAGCGCACAGGCATACAGCTCGCTGATGGTGCAGGTGGCGCCGATCCCGAGGCCCGCTCCGCTCGGGACGAGAGTTTCCCAGCGCAACGCCGTCAGGTCGATCAGGCGGCGCAGGTCCGGCTGCTCGACGGAGAACAGCCATGTCCCGCCGGCGAGCCAGGCATCGCCCGCCCGCCAGTCCGCGCCTGGCCTGCCGGACGGTCGCCGGACGACTTCGGTGATGGTGTTGAGGTCCATGGGAACTGATCTCCCTCACGACGAAAATCGTGCGCGCGGGGAACGGCGCAACCTCAAGCGACGGAGTCCATCCATGGCCGCCGCGGCCGAACTTCTCGCTGCAGACCGACGGACGAAGATATGCCTGTTCAGCGTATGCGGAAAGGCCCGCTCTCGCCACGCCGATCCACGCCGGAACCCCGGCGGGAAATCCCCCTTTCTGCATGCGCTCGCCACGACGAGTAAAATACTCGCGACCAATTCCCCGACCGTGCGGTAAGGAACAGCGCCGGGGGGCCGCGTGCTTCAGAACAGCTTTCCGGGGTTGAGAATCCCCAGCGGATCGAAGACGTCCTTGATACCGCGCTGCAACTCCACGCCCACCGGTCCCAGTTCGCGCGCCAGCCACTCCTTCTTCAGGACGCCGACGCCGTGCTCCCCGGTGATGGTGCCGCCCAGGTGCAGGCCGAGGGCCATGATGTCGTCGAACGACTCGCGGGCCCGGCGGGACTCGTCGGGGTCGGCGGCGTCGAAGCAGACGGTGGGGTGGGTGTTGCCGTCTCCTGCGTGCGCGCAGACGCCGATGGTCAGGCCGTACTTCTCGGCGATGGCGGCGGTGCCGTCGAGCATCTCGGCGAGCCGGGAGCGCGGGACACAGACGTCGTCGATCATGGTGGCGGATTTGACCCGTTCCAGCGCGGTCAGGGTCAGCCTGCGGGCCTGGAGCAGCAGATCGGACTCGGCGGCGGTCTCGGCGGGCACGACCTCGGTGGCGCCCGCCGCGGTGCACAGCTCCCCGACGGCGGCGAGGTCGGCGGCCGGCTCGGGGGTGTCGAAGGCGGCCAGCAGCAGCGCCTCGGTGCTGTCCGGGAGGCCCATCTTCGCCATGTCGTTGACGGCGCGGATGCTCGTACGGTCCATCAGCTCCAGCAGCGAGGGGGCGTGGCCGCGGGCCATGATTTCGCAGACGGCTCGGCAGGCGGCCGCGGTGGAGGGGAACTCTGCGGCCAGCGCGAGCTGTTCGGGCGGCTCCGGCTTGAGGGCGAGGACGGCGCGTACGACGACGCCCAGGCTGCCCTCGGAGCCGACGAACAGCCGGGTGAGGTCGTAGCCCGCGACGCCCTTGGCGGTACGCCGGCCGGTCGTCAGCAGCCGCCCGTCGGCGAGGACGACGTCCAGGCCGAGGACGTACTCGGCGGTGACGCCGTACTTGACGCAGCACAGCCCGCCGGAGGCGGTGCCGATGTTCCCGCCGATGGAGCACTCCTCCCAACTGGAGGGGTCGGGCGGGTAGTAGAGGCCGTGTTCGTTCACCGCGCGGGAGAGGACGGCGTTGATGACGCCGGGTTCGACGACCGCGATCCGGTCGACGGGGTTGATCTCGATGATCCGGTCCATCTTGACCAGGGAGAGCACGATGCAGCCGTCGGAGGCGTTGGCGGCGCCCGACAGGCCCGTGCGCGCCCCCTGGGGGACGACCGGAACCCGCAGTTCCGTGGCCGTCCGCATGATGTGCTGGACCTCTTCGACGGTGCGCGGCAGGACGACCACGGCGGGTGTCCCGGCCTCGCAGAAGCTCGCCATGTCGTTGGCGTAGGAGCCGGTGACGTCGGGGTCGGTGAGGATCGCTTCACCCGGGAGTCCGGCGCGCAGCCGTGCGATGAGGTCCATACCCTCAGCCTCGCATCCGTGGGCCGTACACGGAAGATCGTGTACGGCCCGTGACGGGGTGGCGCGAGCGGCCGTCAGCAGCGCCGTCCGCGGTCAGAGGTTGCCGCGGCGCTCCTGCTCCCGCTCGATCGCCTCGAAGAGGGCCTTGAAGTTGCCCTTGCCGAAGCCCATGGAGCCGTGCCGCTCGATCATTTCGAAGAACACGGTCGGCCGGTCCTGGACCGGCTTGGTGAAGATCTGGAGCAGATAGCCGTCCTCGTCGCGGTCGACCAGGATCTTCAGCTCGCGGAGCGTCTCCACGGGCACCCGGGTCTCGCCGGCCCACTCACCGAGGGTGTCGTAATAGGAGTCGGGGGTGCTCAGGAACTCCACGCCGGCGGCGCGCATCGCCCGGACGCTGGCGACGATGTCGTTGGTGGCCAGCGCGATGTGCTGGACGCCGGGGCCGCCGTAGAACTCCAGGTACTCGTCGATCTGCGACTTCTTCTTCGCGATCGCGGGCTCGTTGATCGGGAACTTCACCTTGAGGGTGCCGTCGGCGACGACCTTCGACATCAGCGCGCTGTATTCGGTGGCGATGTCGTCGCCCACGAACTCCTTCATGTTGGTGAAGCCCATGACCTTGTTGTAGAAGGCCACCCACTCGTTCATCTTGCCGAGTTCGACGTTGCCGACGCAGTGGTCGATGGCCTGGAAGCGCCGCGGGCCGGTCTCCACCAGCGGCTCGGCGGCGACGAAGCCGGGCAGGTAGGGGCCGTGGTAACCGGAGCGCTCGACGAGGGTGTGCCGGGTCTTGCCGTACGTGGCGATGGCCGCCAGCACGATGGTGCCGTGCTCGTCGGTGAGCTCGTAGGGCTTCTCCAGGCCGGTGGCGCCGTGGGCGACGGCGTGCTCGTAGGCGGCGCGGGCGTCCGGGACCTCCAGGGCGAGGTCGATGACACCGTCGCCGTGGGCCGCGACATGGTCGGCGAGGAAGTGGCCCCACTCGGTAGTGGGCTTGATGACCGAGGTGAACACGAACCGGGCGCCGCCGGATTCGAGCACATAGCTCGCGGTCTCGCGGCTGCCGTTCTCCGGACCGGAGTAGGCGACGCGCTGCATACCGAAGGCGGTCGAGTAATAGTGCGCGGCCTGCTTGGCATTCCCGACGGCGAAGACGACCGCGTCCATCCCCTTGACCGGGAAGGGGTCCGCCTGCCGGGTCGCGCCGGGGTGGGTGGGCTGGGTGTGCATCGTGGTGTCTGCCATGGTCGCAGAGTCCCTCCGATCCACAAGGTGCGCAATAGTTCGCGGATTTTCTGGGCATTATGTATAGCGAAAAGGCGCAGCCGCCGAGCTATCTGTACATGATGACCACCAAAAGGGACGGTGCGAGCAATGGCGATCGATCATTTGGACGGAGCCCTGCTGGAACTGCTCGCCGAGGAGCCGCGGATCGGCGTCCTGGAGGCGTCCCGCCGGCTGGGGGTGGCCCGCGGGACGGTCCAGGCCAGGCTCGACCGGCTTCAGTCGAATGGAGTGATCCGGGGATTCGGACCGGATGTGGACCCGGCGGCGCTCGGCTATCCCGTGACCGCTTTCGCGACACTTGAGATCAAACAGGGGCAAGGCAATGACGTACGCGCCCACTTGACGACCGTTCCCGAGGTGTTGGAGCTGCATACAACGACGGGACATGGGGACATGCTCTGCAGGCTTGTCGCCCGGTCCAACGCCGATCTACAGCGTGTGATCGACCGGGTTGTGGGCTTTGATGGCATCGTGCGGGCATCGACGGCAATCGTCATGGAAAATCCGGTTCCGTTGCGGATCGTCCCGCTGGTGAAACAGGCATCGGGAGACTGACCGAGGAGACCGAGTGAGCTTCTGGGAGTACGTCGGCACCCGGCACGCCCAGCTGCTGACCGATACGTATCAGCACGCCAGCGCGGTCTTCCAGTGCATGGTGCTCGCCACCGTGCTGGGGGTCCTCATCGGCGTGCTGACCTATCGCAGCGAATGGGCGGGCAATCTCGCCACCACCTCGACCGCGACCATTCTGACCATCCCCTCCCTGGCCCTGATCGGTCTGCTGATCCCGATCGTCGGCCTGGGCGTCCCCCCGACGGTGATCGCGCTGACCCTGTACGGGCTGCTGCCGGTGGTCCGCAACGCCATCGTCGGACTGCGCGGGGTGGACCCGGACCTGGTCGACGCGGCCAGGGGCATCGGGATGTCCCGCACCTCCCAGCTCCTGCGCGTCGAACTCCCGCTGGCCTGGCCGCCGATCCTCACCGGCATCCGGGTCGCCACCCAGATGCTGATGGGCATCGCCGCCATCGCCGCCTTCGCCTCCGGCCCCGGCCTGGGCAACGAGATCTTCCGCGGGATCGCCTCGCTGGGCAGCGCCAACTCCCTCAACCAGGTGCTCTCCGGCACCGTCGGGATCGCCATCCTCGCTCTTCTCTTCGACGCCGCATACGTCCTGATCGGACGCCTGACCATCTCCAGGGGGATCCGTGCCTGAGACGCCAGAGAACGCCGCCACCACCGGGGCGAGGATCCATCTGGAGAACCTGACGAAGCTCTACCCGGGGAACCCCGTCCCCGCGGTGGACAACGTCGACATGGAGATCAAGGCCGGCGAGATCGTGATCCTCGTGGGGCCCTCGGGCTGTGGCAAGTCCACCACCCTGAAAATGATCAACCGGCTGATCGAGCCGACCTCCGGACGGATCCGGATCGGCGACGAGGACGTCACCGACATGGACCCCGTCAAGCTGCGCCGCACGATCGGCTACGCCATCCAGGCCTCAGGCCTCTTCCCGCACATGACGGTCGCGCAGAACATCGCGCTGGTCCCGAAGATGATCGGCTGGTCCAAGTCGAAGATCAAGAACCGGGTCGAGGAGATGCTCGACCTGGTCGGCCTGGACCCCGGCGAATTCCACGGCCGCTATCCCCGCCAGCTCTCCGGCGGTCAGCAGCAGCGCGTCGGCGTGGCCCGCGCCCTCGCCGCCGACCCGCCCGTCCTGCTGATGGACGAGCCGTTCGGCGCCGTCGACCCGATCACCCGCGACCACCTCCAGGACGAGCTGATCCGCCTCCAGCACGAGCTGCACAAGACCATCTGCTTCGTCACCCATGACTTCGACGAGGCCATCAAGCTCGGCGACCGCATCGCGGTGCTCCGCGAGCGCTCGCACATCGCCCAGTTCGACACCCCCGAAGCCATCCTCACCAACCCCGCCGACGACTTCGTCTCCGGCTTCGTGGGCGCGGGGGCGGCGCTCAAGCGGCTGAACCTCACCCGCGTACGCGACGTGGGCGTGGTCGACTTCCCCACCGCCAGGATCGACGACCCGCTGGAGTCCATCTTCGAGCTGATGCGCTCCGGCTCGCACAACGAAATGCTGCTACTGGACCGCAACGGCCGGCCCTACAAATGGCTGCGCCGGGGCGATCTGTCCCGCGCCAAGGGGTCGCTGGCGCGGGCCGGGGCCCCGGTGCAGCACAGCGTGAGCCGGGACGCGACACTGCGCGACGCGCTGGAGGCAGTGCTCACCGACAGCGCGGGCCGGGTCGCGGTCACCGGGCGGCGCGGCGAGTACATCGGCGTGGTCGACATGGAGACGCTGATGAACAACGTCCAGGAGCTGCTGGAGGCGGACCACCTCGAAGCCGTCGAGCACCAGCACCAGCTCCAGGAGCAGCGCGCCCGTCAGACACATCTGGCGCAGGAGGGCGTGGACGGCGCGGACGGCGGCCAGGGGGTCAAGGCATGAGCCCACGCGGCGAGGACAGCCCGCACCGGGACGGGCGGCGCCCGAGCGACCACGAGGCCCTGGCCTTCCGTGACGACGTCGAGATGGAGGAACGGGAGCTGGCGTCCGGTGAGGCGCCCACCCCGTCGGCGCCGTCCGCCCGGCGCCGGATCAGCTGGCAGAAGTGGACCTTCATGCCGGTCTTTCTGGTGGCCGCGCTGCTCGCCACCTGGCTGTGGTTCCGCGGCGCCCGTCTGGACTCCATCGCCCACCAGGCGGTGGACAACGGCAAGGTGTGGATCGCGCTGCGGCAGCACATCCAGCTCACCGTGATCTCCACCTTCTTCGTACTGATCATCGCGATCCCGCTGGGCATCGCGCTGACCCGGTCCAAACTGCGCCGGGCCACCCCGGTCGCCATGGCCTTCGCCAACCTCGGGCAGGCCATCCCGGCCCTGGGTCTGCTGATCCTGCTGGTCATCTGGCTGGGCATCGGAGCCCGTTCGGCGATCGTCGGCATGGTCATCTACGCCGTGCTGCCGGTCCTCGCCAACACCATCGCCGGCCTGCGCGGCATCGACCCGACGCTGACCGAGTCCGCCCGCGGCATCGGCATGTCCCCCACCCTCGTGCTGACCAAGGTGGAACTCCCGCTGGCCGTACCGCTGATCCTGGCCGGCGTCCGCACCGCGCTGGTGCTGAACGTCGGCACCGCGACCCTGGCGACCTTCGGCGGGGGCGGCGGCCTCGGTGACCTGATCTCGGCGGGCATCGTCACCCAGCGCATGCCGGTCCTGATCCTCGGTTCGGTGCTCACCGTGGCGCTGGCCCTGCTGGTCGAATGGCTGGCGTCTCTGGCCGAACTGCTGCTGCGGCCGCGCGGACTGGAGGCGACGACATGAGGGACCACCCGCGTCAGGATCCGCGCCGCCGCCCCGGAAGGCGCCGGGCGGTCCTGCTCGCCACCGCCCTGCTCGTCACCGCCGTGCTCGGCGGATGCGGCCTGGTCAGCGGCAGTGTGATGAGTGACAACGTGCGGCCGGGGCCACAGGCCGGCTACCCGGGCCGGCCGCTCACCGGGGCGCAGCTGACCGTGACCTCGAAGGAGTTCACCGAACAGATCGTCCTCGGCCAGATGATGGGCATCGTCTTCGAGGCGGCGGGCGCCAAGGTCATCGACAAGACCAGCATCCAGGGCTCGATCGGCGCCCGCGAGGCCGTCAAGTCCGGCACGGCGGACGCCGCGTACGAGTACACCGGCACCGGCTGGATCACCTACCTCGGCCACACCAAGCCGATCGTCGATCCGCAGAAGCAGTGGCAGGCGGTCCGCGACGAGGACCGGAAGAACGGCATCGTCTGGCTCCCGGCCTCGACCCTGAACAACACCTACGCGCTGGCGCTGAACTCCGCGAACTGGAAGAAGCTGGGGGTGCGCGACCTCTCGGATGTCGCGGCGCTGTCCCACAAGAAGCCGAGCGCCGTGACGATGTGCGTGGAGAACGAGTTCGCCACCCGCAACGACGGTCTGCCGGGCATGGCGCGGGCGTACGGCATGCAGGTGCCGTCGGCCAATGTCCGCAAGATGACCGGCGGCGTCGTCTACACCGAGACGCAGAAGGGCACCTGTGCGTTCGGCGAGGTCTTCACCACCGACGGGCGGATCAAGGCGATGCATCTGCACGTCCTGGCCGACGACAAGCACTTCTTCCCCAACTACAACGTCGCGCCCGAGATCAACGCCGAGGCCCTGAAGAAGTACCCGGCCATCGCCGAGGTCCTGGCCCCGGTCACCAAGGCCCTCAACAACACCGTCGCCCAGGAGCTGAACCGCAGGGTCGACGTGGACGGCCAGGACCCGCACGAGGTCGCCAAAAACTGGCTGATCCAGGAGGGGTTCATCAAGGAGGGGTGAGGCAGGGGCGGCGCGGCGCAGACGGGAGCGGCGGAACGCGGGCGGTGGCGCCGCTCAGCAGCTGGGAACCTTGCCCCCGGCCCGCAGGGCCTTCAGGGCGTCCACCGCGCCGTCGAGCGTCGTGACCGGGACCAGCCGCATCCCCTTCGGCAGCTCCGCCCGCGCGTCCGTGCACTCCTTGCGCGGGACCAGGAAGACCGAGGCGCCGTCCCGGTGCGCGGCCTGGGTCTTCAGCGGGACCCCGCCCACCGCGCCGACCTTGCCACCGGCGGTGATGGTCCCCGTACCGGCGATGGTGCGCCCGCCGGTCAGGTCGTGGCCCGCACCGTCGCCGTCCAGCTTGTCGACGATGCCGAGGGCGAACATCAGTCCGGCGCTGGGTCCGCCCACGTCCGCGAGGCTCAGCTTCACCTTGATGTCCTTGGCGGACTTGCCGAGCCGCCCGAGCGCGGCGCTGGTGGCGGTGTCCTGGGACTCCTCCATCTGCTTCGCGTTGTGCTCGGCGATCTCCTCGGTGTTCTCCCCCACCGGGTAGACCGCCTCCCGCGGCATCACGGCCTCGTCCGTGCTCAGCCACCCCTTGAGGATGTCCGGCAGATGGACCGAGGCGTCCGGGCCGGTGGCGACGATCGAGGTCATGCGCAGCTGCCCGCTCGTCTTACGGGTCCCGGCGCCGGTGATGGTGATCACCGGCTTGCCCTTGTCGTTGCCGAGGACGTTCGCCGTCATGCCCGGATAGGCGACCGAATACGGCAGCGGGGCGAACGCCGCGGCGAGGATGAGGGCGAGAACGAGGGCGGCGCAGAAAGCCAGGGCGCGGGTGCGTGAGGACACTCCGCCACCCTAATTGACAGCCGCTCCAACAGAGCCTCAAGGCGCTGTGGCCTCACGACACGGCCACCGCCCCTTCACACCCCGTGACCCCGGGCGCACCCACGGCCTCAGCGCAGCGCCTCCGACACCTCCCGGGCCGCGTCCACCACCCGCGGTCCGATCCGCTCGGAGACGGTGTCCGCGAGCATCACCACGCCCACGCTCCCCTCGATGCCGCTCACCCCGAGCAGCGGCGCCGCCGCGCCGCTCGCGCCGGCCTCCAACTCCCCGTGCGTCAGGGCGAGTCCGGCGTCCTGGGTGCGGCCCTGCCGGGCCTTGAGGATCGCCCGCCCGGCGGCGCCCCGGTCCAGCGGATGACGGAACCCCGCCCGGTAGGCCACGTGGTAATCGGTCCAGGTCGGCTCCACCACGGCGACGGCCAGCGCTTCCGTACCGTCGACGAGGGTGAGGTGCGCGGTGGCCCCCACGTCCTCGGCGAGCGACCGCAGCGCGGGCAGTGCGGCCTCTCTGACCAGCGGATGCACCTGACGGCCCAGGCGCAGCACGCCCAGACCGACCCGGGCCCGGCCACCTATGTCGCGGCGCACCAGAGCGTGCTGCTCCAGCGTGGCCAGCAGACGGTAGACCACGGTGCGGTTGACGCCGAGCTTGTTGGAGAGCTCGGTGACGGTCAGCCCGTGGTCGGTGTCGGCAAGCAGTTTGAGGACGCGCAGCCCTCGGTCGAGGGTCTGGGAGGTCTCTGCGGTCACGACGCCTCCTGGGTGAGTGGCGGCACTCGGACGCGACGCGCTACGAGGGTCCCGGAGCAGCGCGCGCTAGAGGCCGCCGGCCGCATGGCACCGGCTGCGCTCCGCGGCGGCGCTGCCACGGGGCGTGTGCGTGAGCGGGACAGTAGCGAGCCAGTCCGGTGAGCGGAAGAGTCCGTCCAGAATCCGGGCTTTCCCGCCCGGAATATCCCTGTAGGTCCGCTCACAACGGCCCGTTGTGTTTCAGGTTGGGCTACAGCGCCATCCGGGCGTTATGGGAATGCGTCACTCCGCTTCGCCCCGTCGTAGGAGAGGGGGGAGAACGAGCGGGGCGAGAACGAACGGGGGGAGGGAACGACCGAGAGGAACGACCGAGGGGAACGACCGAGGGGAACGAACGAGCAAGGGGCGGCGCGCCGCAACCGGCACACCGCCCCTACGCGCCACAGGCGGACTCACTTCATCCGCGTGGCCCACTCCCGTACCTTCTTGATCCGCTCACCCAGCTGCCCGGCGGTGGCCTCCGCGCTCGGCGGCCCGCCGCACACCCGCCGCAGCTCGGTGTGGATCACACCGTGCGGCTTCCCGCTCTGGTGGACATACGCCCCCACCAGCGTGTTCAGCTGCTTCCTGAGCTCCAGCAGCTCCTTGTGCGTGACCACGGGACGCCGCTCGGCCGGCAGCTCCAGCAGATCCGCCTCCGCATCCGGCCGCTTCTTGCTGTGGGCGATCTGCCGCGCCTGCCGCTTCTGGAGCAGCATCTGCACCTGGTCGGGCTCCAGCAGTCCGGGGATGCCGAGGTAGTCCTGCTCCTCCTCGCTGCCCGCGTGGGCCTGCATCCCGAACTCGGCACCGTCGTAGAGCACCCGGTCGAAGACCGCCTCCGACTCCAGCGCCTCGAACGAGAACTGCTCCTGCTCGCCGGTGTCCTCGTCCTGCTCCTTGTTCGCCTCCTCCATCTCCTTCTCGGATTCGGCGTACGGGTCCTCCTCCCCGTCCTTCTTCGGCTTGTCGAGGACGTGGTCGCGCTCGACCTCCATCTCGTTGGCGAAGCCGAGGAGCATCGGGACGGTGGGCAGGAAGACGGAGGCGGTCTCGCCGCGCTTGCGGGAGCGCACGAAGCGCCCGACGGCCTGCGCGAAGAACAGCGGCGTCGAGATCGTGGTGGCGTACACCCCGACCGCCAGCCGCGGCACGTCCACCCCCTCGGACACCATCCGGACCGCGACCATCCAGCGGTCCTGGGAGTACGCGAAGTCGTCGATGCGCTGCGAGGCCCCGGAGTCGTCGGACAGGACGAGGGTGGCGCCCTCGCCCGTGATCTCCCGGATCAGCTTGGCGTACGCCCGTGCCTGCTCCTGGTCGGAGGCGATCACCAGCGCCCCGGCGTCCGGGATGGACTTACGGACCTCGCTCAGCCGCTGGTCGGCGGCGCGCAGCACATTGGGCATCCACTCGCCGCGCGGATCCAGCGCGGTACGCCAGGCCTGCGAGACCGCGTCCTTGGTCATCGGCTCGCCGAGCCGGGCCGCGATCTCGTCGCCCGCCTTCGTCCGCCAGCGCATGTTGCCGCTGTAGGAGAGGAAGATGACCGGCCGGACGACGCCGTCGCCCAGCGCGTTCCCGTATCCATAGGTGTAGTCGGCGGAGGAACGCCGGATGCCGTCGTTGCCCTCCTCGTACGTCACGAACGGAATCGGGTTGGTGTCGGACCGGAAGGGCGTACCGGTCAGCGCGAGCCGCCGGGTGGCCGGCTCGAAAGCCTCCAGGCACGCCTCGCCCCATGACTTCGAGTCACCGGCGTGGTGGATCTCGTCGAGGATGACCAGCGTCTTGCGCTGCTCGATCCGGTTGCGGTGCAGCATGGGCCGTACGCCCACACCGGCATAGGTGATCGCGACGCCGTGGTACTCGCGGCCCAACGGCCCCGCGCTGTACTCCGGGTCGAGCTTGATCCCTATCCGCGCCGCCGCCTCCGCCCACTGCTTCTTCAGATGCTCGGTCGGTGCGACGACAGTCACCTGCTGCACGACGTGGTGGTGCAGCAGCCACGAGGCGAGCGTGAGCGCGAACGTCGTCTTGCCGGCTCCGGGCGTCGCGACGGCGAGGAAGTCTCTCGGCTGGGTCTGGATGTAGCGGTCCATGGCCGCCTGCTGCCAGGCACGCAGCTTGTTCGCGGTACCCCAAGGGGCCCGTCCCGGGAAGGCCGGGGACAGATGATGGTTATTGGTGGCGCTGGTGGTGGTAGTCACGGTCTCCGTCGGCTGAACTCGGCGATCGGCAACCGCGTCAGCCTACCCGTGCGCCGGTTCACGCTCCGGGGTTACGACGCCGGGTCACCCCGGGGTGGGACCGAGGTCACAGTCGCCATCCGGCCCTGGATGCCGGTGGTTCCCGTGGTGGGGGCGGTGCCGCGGCCGTCGGCGCCGCTCCCTCAACCCCGCTCCGGCCGCAACCGGGTTGTTACACCGGCGCCCGCCAGCGCCACCACCGCCATCGCCGCGAACACGGCCGCGAAGGCCGCCGGATGACTCACCGAACCGGCACCGGCGGCGGCCGCGGGCCCGTCCACCGCGATCGAGCCACCGCCGAACGCCACGAACAGCACACCGCTGAGGCCGACGAAGGTGACATTGCCCAGTGCGTCCGACATCTGGAGGGACGCGGAGTTGCTGCCCGCCTCCTGCGGCCGGGACAGCTTCAGCAGCAGGACGCCGCCACTGGAGATGTTCAGGCCCATGCCGAACCCCCCGACCGTCCAGCCCGCCGCGACGATCGCGGCCGGCACGCCGTCGAGCAGGGCCAGCGGCACCGTCACGATGGCCGCCGCCAGGAGGACCATCCCCAGGCCCATCAGCCGCTCCCGGTACGGCTCCATCCGCGGCCTGCTCTGGACGTACGAACCGAGCGCCCAGGTCAGTCCGCCGCCGGTGAGGGAGAGGCCGGCGAGGGTGGCGGACAGTCCGCGCTGGGTCACCAGCATCAGCGGGATGAAGCTCTCGGCGGCGACCAGCGCGCCCGCGGCCAGCCCACGCATCAGCACCACGCTCGGCAGACCGCGCGCCGCCCGGAACGTGCCGCGGGGCAGCAGCCGCACGATGCCCGGTACCAGCAGGGCCAGTCCGGCGCCCGCGGGCAGCAGCGCGAACCAGGCCGGATGCTGGCCCGCGTACTGGAGCAGGCAGGCGCCCACGGCGACGGCCAGCGCGAGCAGACAGCGCCGGTTGCCCAGCACCTGCCGCGCGCCGCCGCGCGGGCCGGGCGGTGTACGGGGCAGCTTGCGCAACGCGGGCAGCATCACCGCGAGCGGCAGCAGTATCAGGAGGGGGATGGCGAGGAAGACCCAGCGCCAGCCGAGCTGTTCGGTGACGGCCCCCGCGACCAGCGGACCGACGATCACCGGCACCACCCAGGCCGCCGAGAACGACGCCATGATCGACGGGCGCAACCGCTCGGGATAGGCACGGCCGACGACCACATACAGCGATACCACCACCAGCCCGCCGCCGATGCCCTGCACCCCGCGGCCGGCGATGAACATCCCCATGCTCGGGGCACCGCCCGCCACCAGCAGCCCCACCCCGAACGCGGCGATCCCGCCGAACAGCGGTCCGAGCGGGCCGCGCCGGTCGCTCCACTCCCCCGCGAGCGCCATCGCGAACAGGCTCGCCGTGAAGAAGGCGGAGAAGGCGAAGGCGTACAGACCGATGCCGTCCAGGGCGCGGGCGGCGACGGGCATCGCGGTGTTCACGGCACTCGCCTCGAAGGCGACGACCGAGACGACGGAGATGATCCCGAAGGTGAGCGCGCGGTGGGCACGGCCGAGGATGCCGGCGCCATCGGGCGCGTCGCCGGGGGGCGCGGAGTGGGTCGGGTGGGTGGTGGTGGCGGCGACGACGGTGCTGGTGGCGGAGTCGGGGGCGGGGGCAGCGGGGGGATCGATCTCGGCGCCGGGGTCGGGGTCGGCGCCGCGGGGGCGGTCAGCGGTCATCGAGCCAGCGTAAGGGCCGTATGGCGGCTGTGCCCCTGTCGGGAGACGGGGATCGGGTCGGTCGTCGGTCCTACGTCGCGGTGGCCGTCGGTCCTGCGCCGCGGTGGTCGGCGATGCCTCGCGGTGGCCGGCGCGGCTCTCCCTCGCCTCCGACGCCGCGCGCCCCTTCGTCGTCGTTGCCGCGAGTTCTCCTTGCCGCACGCCGGGCAAGCTGTCCGTATGCCGCACTTCCGTACATACGACGATGTCGAGCTCCACTACCGCGTCCTCGGACCGGCCGACTCGCCCCTGCCGCCCCTGGTGTGCCTGGCCGGCGGCCCCGGGCGGGACGCCGCGTACCTGGGCGACCTCGGCGGGATGGCCGCACACCGGCAGCTGATCATCCCGGACAGCCGCGGCACCGGCGACTCCCCGTCCGCCGCCGACCCGTCCCGCTATGCCTTCCCGCAGCTCTCCGAGGATGTCGAAGCGCTCCGCGAGCACCTGGGCCTGGAGCGGTTCGCGCTGCTCGCGCACGACGCGGGTGCCGCGGTCGCGCAGGCGTACGCGGCGGGGCATCCGCAACGGCTGAGCCGGCTGGTGCTGGTCTGCCCCGGCTCCCGTCTCCAGGGCGAACTTCCCGACGACGCACAGGAGATCTTCGCGTCGCGGGCGCACGAGGAGTGGTGGCCGCAGGCTTCGGCGGCCGTACAGCAGCTGGCCGACGCGTCCGATCTGAGCGAAGTACGGGAGCTGCTGTTCGCCGCGGCACCGCTCGCCTACGGACGGTGGGACGAGCCGCAGCGGGCCCATGCCGCCACGGAGGGCGAGCAGTTGGGGCCGGTACCCCGGGCCGGGTTCTGGCAGGGCGTGGACGAGCAGCTGCGGACGGCGCTGGCGGCCGGGCTGCGGGAGGTGACCTGCCCGGTGCTGGTGGTGACCGGTGACCGGGACGCGGTGACCGGTATGCGGGCGGGCGAGCTGGTGGCCGCGTCGTTCCCGGACGCGCGGGTGCGGCAGCTGCACGAGGTGGGCCACTACCCATGGGTGGATGCACCGGAGATGTTCGGACCGGTGGTGGAGGAGTTCCTGCACACGGCCTGAGGGACGGCTTGAGGGACGACGCCTTGAGGGACGACGCCTTGAGGGACAGGGGCGCCCACCGGAGCCCCACCGGAGCCCCGCCCCGACGGCACAGGCCCGGCTTCATGAACGGCATGTTGCCCCCTGTTGCCCCGCATGACAGCTCCATGGCACCCCGCCCCGTCCCCTTGCCGGACACCCCACTCGGCGGCCTACAGTCGGGATCAGCACAGCAACCCGGCCGTGTGCCCGAGTGGTTTAGGGACTCGCCTGCAAAGCGAGTTACGTGGGTTCGATTCCCGCCACGGCCTCCAACGCCCCTGCACAGGCTGCAAGTAGGGAGGCTCTCCCAACGGAGGGCCTCCCTCACCGCAATCCCTATGACGATCCCCCGGAACGCAACCAACCCGCCGGGGCGAGCGGGGATTTGCCATTAAATCCCAACTGACACCCGGCGGGCGGGACAAGCCGTCCTCTGGCGGACTTCGTCACTGCGGGATGCACACCTTGCTCGACACGACCCGACCCGTGGCGGAGTCGAACCTCTCAGTCGTGAAGCACCTCGGCGGCTTCTCCCTCTGGTTATCCCTCTGGTTGTTATCCCGCTGGTTATTCCTCTGGTTCTGACCGCACCTGCCCGGGTGGCGATCGCACCAGCTTCTGTTCGGTGAGTCAGAGGAGGCGGCTACCGTTCGCTCTTGGGAAACTGCACTAGCCATCGGGGCTGCTGTTGAAAAGGCAATTGCCGACGCTGCGCAACAGGCGCCAAGGACTCCGGCTATTCGCCGCCACATTTTGCTGGCCATGGCAACGGCTCCATCTCTTGGGAAATATTCCTGAACGTGCTGTAATTCCAGGCTCCACCTACGCTTCACGGCCCGCAAGCTGGCTTCGCTGGACCCAATACAGCTGTCTCGTAAGGCAAGTATGCGACTTCATCTAAAGACGCACCCCGGCCGGCACTCCGGCAACGGCTCACGTCCTGAGCCTGGCAATCACCGGCTCCTGCACGGAGAGAGAGAAGGAAATCAGCGTCAGGCACACGGAGTTGGTGTCGGCCTGTGCACAAGTGGCAGGCAGCGCGCCGCGTACCCTTGCGGCGTGACGATGCACAAGACCGTAAACGTGAGTGTTGACGCGATGCTTGCGGACCTCAGGACACTCGTCGAAATCGAGTCTCCCTCGCGCGATCTCCACGCCTTGACGGCCTCGGCCGAAGCCGTCGCCGCCGTCATCGAGAGCCGTCTGGGCGGGCGGTCCAACCTCATTGCGAGCGACGCCGGGCCGCACGTCCACTGGTCGGCCGGTGGCGATCCCGCAGTGCTGATCCTCGGTCACCATGACACGGTGTTTCCCCTCGGCACCCTTGAACGGCGCCCGTTCACGGTCGAAGACGGGCATGCCACCGGCCCCGGGGTCTTTGACATGCTGGGCGGTCTGGTGCAGGCCATTCACGGCCTGGCGACGCTCGATGACCGGTCGGGCGTCGAGATCCTGGTGACCGCCGACGAAGAGGTCGGCTCCCGCTCCTCCCGAGCCCTCATCGAAGAACGAGCCCTTGCCTGCGGCGCGGTACTGGTGTGCGAGGGCGCTGCCGAGGGCGGCGGCCTGAAGACCGGCCGTAAAGGCTGCGGCACGTTCCAAGTCTCCGTCACGGGCCGGGCGTCGCACGCAGGCCTTGAGCCCGCGGCCGGGGTCAACGCCCTGATCGAGGCCTCCCACCAGGTACTGGATATCGCAGCGCTCGACAGGCCCGACATCGGCACGACCGTCACCCCGACCGTCGCGTCCGCAGGAACCCTGGACAACGTCGTTCCCGCGGAGGCGACCGTCATCGTCGACGTCCGGGTCGAGTCGGCCGACGAGAAGGACCGCATCGAAGCGGCGTTCGCGGGACTGGCTCCGCATCTCGACGAGGCGGAGATCGCGGTTCAGGGAGCCGTCAGCCGGCCCCCGATGCCCGAGTCGGCGGCGGCAGAACTCTTTGCGGTGGCACGGCGACTGCTTCCCGGCATCGAAGGCATGGCAGTCGGCGGCGGAAGCGACGGCAACTTCACGGCCGCGCTGGGGGTGCCCACCCTCGACGGCCTCGGAGCAGTCGGGGGCGGCGCCCACGCCGACCACGAGTATCTGGTGATCGGCGCCATGGCCGAGCGGGCGGACCTTGTTGCCGGGCTGGTGCACGCGCGGCAGAACGCAGCGGAGAAGGAGAGCCTGCGCGACCTGTGAGCGCCCACGCCGTCGGGCGCTGCGGTCGCGCACCGCGGTCACGAACTGCGGTCACGCACTGCGGTCACGAACCTTCAGCCCCAGATCAGCCGGGACCCACCCCAACCAACCCAGCCCGAGTCCCGGCCCGCCCCGCACCGGCCTCCCCCACCCCCTCCTACTGCTGCACCACCTGCGCCACCGCCGCCTGCGGGCGGATCGGGAGGCGGCCGATGGGGCGGCCGGTGGCGGCGCGGACAGCGGAGGCCACGGCGGCCGGTGAGGTGACGACCGGGATCGCGCTGGCGGGCTTGGCGCCGAAGGGGGCGATCACGTCCCGTTCCTCGACGAGCTTGACGATGCGGATGTCCGGAGCGTCGAGGGCGGTCGGCAGCGCATAGCCGGTCAGGTCGGGATGGCGGACCTGACCGCGGGTGGTGCGCAGGTTCTCCATCAGGGCGGCGCCCAGGCCCTGGGTGACGCCGGCCTCGATACGGGCCCGCAGCTGGCGGGGGTTGAGCACCCGGCCCACGTCCTGGGCGACGGTCATCTCCACGACCCGGATGGTGCCCAGCTCGATGTCGACATCGGCGACGCAGCGGATCGCGCAGAAGGCGAGCCCCACGAACGCATCGCCCTGGCCGCCCTCGTCCAGCGGCTCGGTCGGGTGCGGACGGCACTGGGCGGTCGCCCACAGTTCCTTGCCGTCCAGCGCCTCGGCGACGGTGGTGCTGAGCACCCCGTCGTACGACGTGATCTTGCCGTCGTTGATCTGGAGCAGCTCGTGGGACATCCCGAACTTGTGGGCCAGCGGCTGCAACAGCTGCGTACGGACCATCTTGGCGGCGCGCTCGACGGCTCCACCGGAGACCCAGGTGTGCCGCCCGTGGCAGGCCGGGCCGGCCGGCGGCTGGTCGGTGTCGACGCCCGCGACATGCACTTCTTCGACGCCGAGCGTCTCCTGCACGATCTGCCGCGCCAGCGTGGAGAACCCGGATCCGGTCTCGACGGCGGCGCAGATGACGGTGGCGACCGAGCCGCTGACCTTGACGGTCGCGGTGGAGACCTCGTCGGTGCCCTCCGCGCCGAGCATGTGCACCATGCCCAGCGCGTAGCCGACGCCGCGGCGCACCGCGCCCGGCTCGCCCGCACCCTCGGGGCCGCCCGGCAGCAGCCACTCCGCTTCGGGCGCGTCCTTGGGCAGCTCGGGAAGCGGCGCTTCCTTGACGGCGTGCAGGAGTTCGGCGACCGGAGCCGGACAGGTCACGGTCTGCCCCGTGGGCAGCAGATCGCCGGTGGCCATGACATTGCGCAGCCGGATCTCGGCGGGCTCCAGGCCCAACCGGGCGGCCAGCTTGTCCATCTGGCCCTCGTAGGCGGCGCAGACCTGCATCGCGCCCTCGCCGCGCACATGGCCGGACGGCGGGTTGTTGGTGCGCACCGCCCAGCCGTCGACGACGGCGTGCGGGACGACGTACGGGCCGCAGGAGAAGGAGACGGCGGCGGCGAGCGCATCGGCGGAGGTGTCGGCGTAGGCGCCGGCGTCCATGAGGATCTGCGCCTCCACCTTGAGCAACTTGCCGTCGGCGTCCGCGTGGTGGCGGTAGCGCAGCAGCGTGGGGTGGCGGTGGGCGTGCGAGAGGAAGGACTCCTCGCGGGTGGCGGCGAGCTTGACGGGGCAGCCCGTACGCAGCGCCAGCAGGCCGAGCGGCAGCTGGATGCCGGGGTCCTCGCGGTCGGCGGTGGCACCGGGCACGCCGGTCACCACGACCTTGACCTGCTCCGGTTCCAGGCCGAAGGAGGCGGCGGCCAGATCACGGTCGGTGTGCGGGTCCGTGGAGGCGGTGTAGATCTCCACGCCGCCATCGGGGCGCGGCACCGCGAGCCCGGCCTCGGCCCCGATGGGCGCCGGGTCCTGGCGGCCGATCCGGTAGAGCCCCTCGACCATCACCTCGCCCACGACATCGGGGTCGCCGAAGCGGAGCGGGATGTGCCGGATGAGGTTGCCGTCCGGGTGCAACGGCTCCGCCTCGAAAGCCAGTTGGGGGTCGGTGACCGCCTCCTGGATCTCGTACTCGACGGCGATGGCGGCGGCGGCCAGCCGCGCCGTGTCGGGGTGGTCGGCGGCCACCGCGGCGATCGGCTCGCCGTGGTGGCGGACCTCGTCCTTGGCGAAGACCGGGCGGTCGGCGGTGCCCCGGCCGTGCCCCGCGTCACCGGGAACGTCCTCGTGTGTGACGACGACCCGGACGCCCGGCATCTCCTCGGCCTGCTTGGTGTCGAGGGACAGGATCCGCGCGCGCGGGTGCGGTGAGCGCAGCACCGCGGCCCACAACAGCCCCTCGGCCCACAGGTCGGCGGCGTACGGGAAGGTGCCTTCCGTCTTGGCCGACGCGTCGGCGGGCGGCAGGGAGACGCCCAGGCCGTGCGCCGGCTGCTCGTCGGGGATCTGGACGCCCGCCGCAGGGGTCGCGGTGACGGCACCTGCGCCATCGGACGTGCCACTCATGCGGAGCCTCCCGTGTGCGGATCCTGGTCGTGCGGGGCGTGGCCCGTGGGGTCGGAGGGGCCCGCCTGGTGGGGGATACGGGCGGTGTCCGGCGGCGCCGCCCCCTCGGCGTCGTCCGCCGGGGCGTAGGCGGCCTCCGCGGCCTCCGCGGCCGCCGCGCGGGCCTTGACGACCTCGTCGACGGCGTCCAGCACGCCCCGGTAGCCGGAGCAGCGGCAGAGGTTGCCGCACAGCGCCTTACGGGTCTCCAGCTCGCTGGGGGCGTGGTTGCCCTCCAGGAGGTCGTGGACGGTCATCGCCATCCCCGGTACGCAGAAGCCGCACTGCACCGCACCGGAGGCGGCGAGCGCGCACTGCACGTCGGAGGGCACACCGTTCTCCGCGAGCCCCTCGACCGTACGGACCTCACTGCCGGCGGTGGTGGCCGCGGGCACCAGGCAGGACGCCACCAGCCGCCCGTCCACCTGGACGGAGCAGGCCCCGCACTCGCCCTGCGAACAGCCGTCCTTGGCACCGGCCAGGCCGAGCCGCTCGCGCAGCACATAGAGCAGGGACTCACCGATCCAGGCGTGGGTGACCGGGCGGTCGATGCCGTTCACCCGCAGGACGTAGGAGGCGGCGGGGTGTTCGTCGTGGGTGTCGATGCCGGGGTCGTCCGCGAGGTCCGAAACGGATGCGGAAGCGGAGGCGGATGCGGAGGCGGCGTCGACGAGCTCGGCGGAGCCCCCGGTGTCGGCGGAGCCCCCGGTGTCAGCGGAGCCCCCGGTGTCAGCGGAGCCCCCGGGATCGGCGGAGCCCTCGGCGTCGGCGGGGCCCCCGTTACCGGTGGCTCCGGCACCCTCGGTGGGCTCCGCCCGGCCGGCGATGCCGGCACGACGGAGTCCGTCGGCTCTCTCGTCCGTCCCGGCGCTCTCATTCGTCCCGGCGCCCTCGTCCGCCCCGGCATCCTCGCCGACGTGTCCGGCACCCGCCGGACCCGCGAGGTCGTCGGGGCCGGTGGGCCGACCGGACTCGGTGTGCTCGCCGTGCTTCACGCGCTCCGGGAAGGCGGCCGCGAGGCCGTTGGCACCCGGTCCGGCAGACGAGGCGGATGAAACGGGCGAGGAGGAGGCCCCAGGCGCAACGGGCCCGCCCGTGTCGGTGAACGCGAACTCGCCCGAATCGTCCTGCTGTTCACCCTCGGCCCCCGGGATCGTCCACCCGCCGGTGCCGTGCGCGTCCGCCGCCCCGTCGGGCCGCTCCGGCGCCTCGTGGTGCTGCGCCGCCTCGTGGTGCTGCGGCGCCCCGTCGTGCGGCGGCTGCGCCGCCTCCGGGGCCGGCGGCCACTGGGCCAGTGCGTCGGCCGGCAGCGACCAGTGTCCGGTCGCCGCGCCGGCGGCGCCGTTCAGACCGCCCGCGCCCGTCCCGTACGGGTCGCCGCCCGACGGGCCACCGTCGCCGGGCAGTTCACCGTCCGGCTCGGCACCGCGGTCCGGCAGGCCGCTCTCCTGCGCGTCGTGTGCGTCGTGCGCATACGGATCGCGCGCGTGAGCGAAGGGATCGTGCACCGCTCCGCCGTGCGAGGCATCGCGCGAGGCCTCATGCGGCGCCGCGGAGTGTGGTTCCGGGCCGCCCGTGGCGTTCAGCCCGGCGCTGAAGTTCCAGTGACCGGTCCCGGCGGCCTCGCCGCTGTCCGCCGTGCCCCCGGCGCCGTCGTACGCACCGGCGCCCGGGTACCCGCCCTGATAACCGGCGGCGCCCCCGGGGCCCGTGAAGCCCGGATGCCCGGGATGACCCGAGTGACCGGGATGCCCCGAGTGACCGGGGTGGCCCGGATGGCCGCCCGTAAGTCCCGTATACCCCGTCAGTCCGTCGTCGCCGAGCAGGTATTCGCCGGATTCCTCCAGGCCGTCGTCCGCCGCCGCGGGGACCGACCAGGTACCGGTGCCACCCGCCTCCTGGCTGCCCGCGACGGGCCAGTCCACCGGGTCGCCGTGCCACGACCGGGCTCCCTCGGGAGCGTCGCCGTGGTAGCCCGTGGACGGGCCGTGGTGGCCCGCATGCTCCGCCTGGGCCGGGTATCCGGCGGACGGGTCGGCGTAGCCGGCCGAGTGGTCCGCGAAGGGCATCGTCCACTGGCCCGTGGCCGCCGGATCGGCACCCTCGTCCGTAGCCGGCGACGTGGGGTCGTGCGGGGTGAAGGAGGCCGGCGGGGTGTAGCCGTGGCCGGGTGCGGCGAGCGGCTCGGTGCCCGGGGTGCCGTACCGGGGCGAACCGCCTCCGTAGACCCCGGTGGTGAACCCTTCCGGGAGCTGTACGAAGGCCGTCGCCTCCGACTCGTACTCGCCGCCCTGCGGCAGCGGCTGCCAGCCCTGATCGGGGTGCGGCTGGTACGGATGACGGTTGTCGTCGCTCACGAGAGCGCCCTCCCAAGTGCGCGGCGGGCCAGGGCTGCCACCGTACGGCGCAGGTGCAGTGCGGCCGGCGGCAGGGTGGCCGGTTCCGAACCGTCCTCGGGCGGTGCCGGGTCCGGGATGCAGGCGGCGGCGACATAGTCACCGAAGGCCGTCAGTGCCTCGGGCACCAGGCCGCGTTCGCCGTCCCAGTCGATGAGCGAGGCCACCCACTGTTCGGCCTCCAGGGGGCGCAGCGGCATGGCGGCGACCGCGCCCACCGCGCAGCGCACGCCGCGCCTGGCCGGGTCCAGGACGAGCGCCACGGAGGCGGTGGCCCGGCCGGGGCCGGTGCGGCCGGTGGCCTTGAGGAAGGTCTGCGGGGCGTGCAGCAGCGGCACCCGTACGAAGCCGACGAGTTCGCCGGGGTTCAGCATCTCCCGGCCGGCCAGGAGATGGCTGACCGGGATCTCGCGGCGGCCGCCCCCGGGGCCGGCGATGATCACCGTGGCTTCGAGGGCGGCGAGCACCGGGAGGGTGTCGCCCGTGGGCGCGGAGGTCACGATGTTGCCGCCGAGGGTGCCTGCGTTGCGGACCTGCGGCGGGCCGGCCGCGCGGGCGGCGGCGGCGAGGCCCGGGATCAGGGCGGCGAAATCGGGGCGTCCCATACGGGCGAGGGTGAGGCCGGCGCCGAGCAGCGCATGGCCGTCCAGGTACTGCCAGCCGCGGATCTCGCTGATCCGGCCGAGGCCCACCAGGGCTGCGGGTCTGAGGAGTCCGGCGTTGACCGCCGCCATGAGATCGGTGCCGCCTGCGACGGGCACGGCGGCAGGCATGGCCGTGAGCGCCGCCACCGCCTCGTCGAGCGAGGCCGGCAACGTCACCGTGTGCGACGCGTGCGGTGCGTGCGTGGTCAAGCCAGCTGCCCCTTCCCCGGTGTCCCGGCAGTTCCGCTCCGCCGTACGGTACGTGCTCCCAGCCCGGACGTGGCAACTCTGGCACATCTTCCCGGGCCCTCGGCGCGAGGGTCCGCGAACCGGCGATCCGTCCCCGGACAGGGCGCTGGTCCGGTTTCGTCCGCCGCCGGCCGTGCGGGAATTGCGGTGTGGCGCGTCGGCGGAGGAGTCCGGCGTCGCGCACACCGTCGGTACGGCAATGCCGCCCGGTACGGCGGCACAGCGGTGCGGGGGGACCGCCGTACCGCACCACCGTCCCAGGGTCCGGCCGCGCGAGCGCCCTCCTTGCACCGGGGCTCACACGTTTGGGGGCGCCCCGTCGATCGGGCGTCCGAGCACGCCGGGCCGTTTCTGCCAGGGCAGGGGGCCGCCGGGCGGGCGGTAGTCGACACCGAGGGCGTCGAGGCGGGCGTAGTGGACGGCCATCCGCCGGGTGAAGTCCTGGTAGTCGCGGTCGGCCGGTGCGGGCAGCCGCGACCAGGCGACCTCGGCGAACGCGGCCAGCCGGGGAAACACCTGGTAGTCGAGGCGCTGCTGACTGTCCATGACCTCGGTCCAGGCATTGGCCTGGGTGCCCAGGACGTGTGCGGCCTGGTCGGCGGTCAGCTCCGGTGGTACCGGCTCGAAGCGGTAGACGTCCTCCAGGGTCCGTACGAAGCCGATCGGCACCGGCTCGTCCGGGGAGTGATGCTGCCGGTGGTCCAAGTACACCTGCTGTTCGGGGCACATCACGACGTCATGGCCGGATTTCGCGGCGGCGATACCCCCGGCGTAGCCGCGCCAGGAGGAGACCGCGGCACCCTCGGCCAGTCCGCCCTCCAGGATTTCGTCCCAGCCGATCAGGCGGCGGCCGCGGTCGGCGAGCCAGCGGTCGAAGTGCCGGATGAACCAGCTCTGGAGCTCGTCCTCACCGGCCAGTGACAGCTCGGCGATCCGCGCCTGGGCGGTGGCGGACGCCTGCCACTGGTCCTTGGGGCACTCGTCGCCCCCGATGTGCACGAAGGGCGAGGGGAAGAGCGCGAGGACCTCCTCGAGCACCTGCTCGTAGAACCGCAGGGTGTTGTCGGTGGGTGCCAGTACGTTGGGGTTGACGCCCCAGGTGTCCCAGACCTTCAGGGAGGTGGTGTCGATGACGTCGGTGTTGCCGAGTTCCGGATACGCGGCGATGGCGGCCTGCGAGTGTCCGGGGATGTCGATCTCGGGCACGACGGTGATATGCCGCTGGGCGGCGTAGGCGACGATCTCGCGGATGTCGTCCTGGGTGTAGTAGCCGCCGTGCGGGCGCTCGTCCCAGAGGGGGGAGGCCCGGTGACCGAGTTTGGTGCGCTCCCGCCAGCCGCCGGTCCCGGTCAGCTTCGGGTAGCGCGCGATCTCGATCCGCCAGCCCTGGTCGTCGGTGAGGTGGAGGTGCAGGACGTTGAGCTTGTGGGCGGCGAGCAGGTCGAGGCAGCGCAGCACCCCGTCCTTGGGCAGGAAGTGCCGTGCGACGTCGAGCAGCATGCCGCGCCAGCCGAAGCGGGGACCGTCCTCGATGGTCTGCTGCGGCAGGACGGCCGCGCGCCCGGGGGCGAGCGGCGCCCGGCGGAAGGCGTGCGGGCCGAGGAGCTGCCGCAGCGTCTGCGCTCCCCAGAAGACGCCGGCCGGGCCGCCGCCGGTGATCCGTACGCCCCAGCGGGGCTCGGCCTCCAGCCGGTAGCCCTCCGCGGGGAGGGCCGGGTCGAGGGTGAGCGCAAGGGTGTCCGTCGCCCCGTCGGAGCCGGGCGGCAGCGCCAGGCCGAAGGCCGCGCCGAGGGTGGTGCGCAGCCAGCGCGCGGTGTCCTCGGTGCCGGGTGCGGCCGCCAACGTGGTGTCCGCGCCCAGGCGGACGGCGCTGCGGTAGGGCCCGTCGATGCTCAGGGGCGCCGGGACCAGGCCGCCGCCCGGTGCCGTCGGGGTGGGGTCTGTGTCCGGCATGCCGTCCGTCCTTCACCGTGCCGCCCGGCCCGGGACCGGTCGGCCTGTACGAGTACGAAGAGGAGCACGAAGAAGACCAGCGCGGGGATGGTCGTCACGGTCGATGCTGCCATCATCGCGCCCCGCTCGTTCCCCGCTCGTTCCGGTTCGGCGTGAAGGTGCGGAGGACCGGCCGTGCCAGGGCAGGGTGGAGTGCACGGTGGTGCCGGTGAGGGACGTGGCGCACAGCAGTGCGGTGGCGCGGGGCCGGAGATGACCAGCGCAAGCGGGCGGGGGCGGTGACCAAACCGCGCAATTCAGGGAAGATCACGGGCGGTTGTGCCCCGGCACCGGGCGGTTGTGCCCCGGCACCGGACCGTTGCCCGCTCACGGGCCGGAAGGCAGCCACCCGCTCACCCGCCGAAAACAGCCGCCCGCTCGCCGGGCACGGAAGCGGCCACCGGCCCAGGCGGGGTTTCCCGCCGGAAGACCTCCTGACGGGAATGCCGACGGGCCCGGTCCACGCGGGGACCCGGGCCCGTACCCGAGGCGGAACGCCGCCACCTGATGACGGACGACTGCGCCCGGCGGCTCTGCGGCACTTCGGCTCCGCTGTGCTCACGCGGCGGCAACCAGCCGTGGCCGGCCGGGCGTCACGGCCTGCGGCTGCCTACTTCTTGCCGCCGTCCTTGCCGCCCTTGTCCTTGTCGCCACCGGCGCCCATGGACTCGAAGATCTCCTTGCACATCGGGCAGACCGGGTACTTCTTCGGATCGCGGCCCGGGACCCAGACCTTGCCGCACAGCGCCACGACGGGGGTGCCGTCGAGCGCGCTCGCCATGATCTTGTCCTTCTGGACGTAGTGGGCGAAGCGCTCGTGGTCGCCGTCGCCGTGCGACACCTGCGGTGTCGGCTCTACGAGGGTCCCCGTACCTGCCCCGCGCTCGGGCTCAAGAGTGCTCATAACAGCCAAGGGTACTCACGCGCGCCGCAACCCGGGAGCGTCGGCCCGCCGCCAGGTGGAGCGCGAGACCCGTCGCCGCCACCCCGGCGGCCACCCACGGCAGCGCGTACGGCGCCAGCCCCGCCCCGAGCGCCAGCCCGCCGAGCGCCGAGCCGACCGCGCTGCCCAGATAGAGGGCCGAGTTGTTCAGGGCGAGGGCGATGGTGCCGCGCTCGGCGCGCAGCGCCAGCAACCGGTGCTGCTGGGGCACCTGAAGCGCCCAGCCCGCCGCACCCCACGCCACCAGCGCGACCACCGCGCCGGGCAGCGCAGCGGCGGCCAGCACCGGCAGCAGCGCCAGCGCCGGCACGATCACCGCCAGCACCCCTCCGGTCAGCATCCGCGCCCGCCCCGTGCGGTCCACCAGCGGCCCGGCCAGCACGCTGCCCAGCACCCCGCCGGCGCCCCAGGCCCACAAGTACGGGGCCACCTCGCCGACACCGCCCGCCGCGGCCAGCACCGGCGCAAGGTAGGTGTACAGCCCGAGGCTGGCCACCGCGGCCAGGAAGGACACCGCCACGACGGGGGCCACCGCACGGTCCGTGAGGGCCGCCAGCCGGGCGCGTACCGGCACCACGGGCTCGGCCGGGACCGGCGGCAGCAGCGCCGCCAGCCCGGCCAGCGCGCCGGCGCCGAGCCCCGTCAGCAGCCACATCGTGGCCCGCCAGCCGGTGTGCTCGGCCAGCAGTACCCCGATCGGTACGCCCAGTACGGTGCCCGCGCTCATGCCGCCCATCACCAGGGCCAGTGCCCGGCCGCGCCGCTCGGGCGGCACCAGTGCGGCGGCCGCCGCCGTGGACAGCGCCGAGTAGACCCCGGCACCGGCCCCCGCGACGCCCCGGGCGAGGAGCAGCGTCCCCAGCGAGGGGGCCAGCGCCGTCGCGCTGTTGCCGAGCGTGAAGACCGCCAGCGCGGCCAGGATCAGCGCACGGGGCCGTACGCCGGAGAGCAGCCCGGCGACCAACGGCGCGGAGAGCGCGTACGCCAGGGTGAAGACCGTGACCAGTTGGCCGGCCAGCGACACCCGGGTCCCGATGTCGTCCGCCAGGACCGGCAGCACCCCGGCCATCACATACGCGTCCAGACCGAGGGTGAAGGCCCCCAGCGTCAGCAGCCCGACCTTGCGCACCGTGCTCAACTCCCGTGATCGTCCGGGGTACTGGGGAGGTCCCGTCCCCGGGGTGAACCGACGGGTGAAACGTAGGGAGTCTCCGGATGCCCGGGGAAATGCCCGGCGGGGTGCACTTATGCTGGCGCGGCATGAATGACGACAGCACACTCCACGGCCTCGACGGCATCGAACTGCGGCATCTGCGCGGCTTTGTCGCCGTCGCCGAGGAGCGCAGCTTCACCCACGCCGCCGACCGGCTGCGGATCGGCCAGCCCGCGCTGACCCGGACCGTGCGCGCGCTGGAGAGCGCCCTGGGGGCCCGGCTGCTGGACCGTACGACCCGCCGGGTCGAGCTCACCGACGCCGGCCGCCGGCTCTACGCCGATCTCGCCCCGCTCCTGCCCCGGCTGGCCGCCGCGCTGCGCTCGCCCACCGGGCCCGCACCCCTGCGGCTGGGGTTCACCTCGCTGCTGCCCGCCGCCTGCACCGCGCTCACCGCGGAGTTCGAGGCGGCGACCGGGGCCGGGGTGCGGCTGGTGCGCCGGGACTCCCCGCTCGCCGGGCTGGAGACCGGGGATGCGGACATCGTGGTGCTGCGCGGCGAGGTCCCCCGGGACGCCGGGCTGCGCACCACGGTCCTGCTCCATGAGCCACGGGTGGCCGCGGTGCCCCGTACACCGCTCGCGGCGGGAAGCCGTACGGCCGGGCGCGCGCCGGGCCACGCCGGAAAAGACGGCCTCACGGCGGCCCAGGCGGCCGCCCTTCGGGCCGTGGTCCGGCGCCGGGTGCTGGACTGGGCCGAGCTGGCCGAGCTGCCGCTGGTGGTGAACACCGTCACCGGCAGCACCCGGCCCGAGCTCTGGCCCACCGGCCGGCAGCCCCAACTTGCCTGCACCGCGGGAAATTTCGATGAATGGCTGGAAGCAGTCGCCGCCGGGCACGGGGTCGGGGTGGCCCCGGAGCCGGTGGCCCAGCGGCACACCCACCCGGGGATCCGCTACCTCCGCCTGAAGAACGCGCCGGCCGTGCCCGTCCACCTGGCGCTGCCCGCCCGCGACGCCCATCCGCCGGCCGAGCGCTTCTTCGCCCTGGGAGCCCGGAGCCGGGCGACGGCCGGTGAGGGGCCCACCACTCCTGGCGGGTGCTCCCCGGACACGCCCTAGGTGTATTGATCACGAGCGTTGTTAACAGTCGCCAGGCTTGATCAATGGCGAAGACCTCCGGTGTGGTGGAGGTGTCTAGGCTTCACCACACAACGGAGGTCTTCGTGTCCCACCGTAATGCCCGGCTCACTGTTCACGGCAGGAGGCTGCTGGTCGACCGTGTTCGGTCCGGTCGGCCCGTGGCTCATGTGGCAGCCGAGATGGGAGTCTCACGCACCACAGCTCACAAGTGGGTCCGGCGGTTCGTGGCGGAAGGCGATGTGGGGCTACGCGACCGCGCCAGCTGTCCGCACAGCACCCCGCACCGCACCTCGGCAGCAGACGAGGCACGCGTGTGCCACCTACGCACAAGCCGCAAGCTCGGACCGGCCCGCATCGGGCCGATTCTGGGAATGCCCGCCTCCACCGTGCACCGCGTCCTGACCCGCCACGGTCTGAGCCGCCTGGCCTTCATCGACCGGCCCACCGGGCAGGTCATCCGCCGATTCGAACGTGACCGCCCCGGCGAACTGGTCCACGTCGACGTGAAGAAATTCGGCCGGATCCCCGACGGTGGTGGCCACAAGGTCCTCGGCCGCCAAGCCGGCCGTGTCACCCGCAGCAGCATGGGCTTCGACTACGTCCCCTCCGCCGTCGACGACCACACCCGCCTCGCCTACAGCGAGGTCCATGGCGACGAGAATGCCACCACCTGCGCGGCCTTCCTCGACAGGGCCGCAGCGTTCTTCAAGACCGCGGGCATCGACCGCATCGAACGTGTCCTGACCGATAACGCCTGGCCCTACCGCAAGAGCTTTGCCTGGCGCGAGGCTCTGGCCCGTCCCGGCGCGACAGGCAAGCTCACACGTGCCTACCGGCCACAGACCAATGGCAAGGTCGAACGCTTCCATCGCACCCTGGCCGACGAGTGGGCTTACACCCGGCCCTACACCAGCAACGACGAACGCACAGCAGCCCTGCCAGGCTTTCTTCACACCTACAACCACCACCGCTGCCACACCGCACTCGCAGGCCAGCCACCCATCACCCGCGTGAACAACCCTGCGGGTCAATACACCTAGGAAGCCACCGCCATCCCGCCCCGCGCCCCGGCCGTCAGGCCCAGCTTCGCGGCGAATGCCAGCGCGGCGTCCGGCCGGACCTCGTACCAGGAATCCTGGCCGCAGACCGCGTCCAGGAGCGTGCTGATGTCCTCGGCGCCGACGCTGCGGGCCTCGGCTGCGGCGAGAAAGGCCCGGACCGCCGCCAGGGCGTCGACCTCGGTCTCCGTGCGGGCCACGAGGTCCTCGACGATGTCCCGGACCGCGTCGTCACCGGGCGCGACCCAGCTCATGGCCATCTCCAGGCCGTCGTCGGGCATCTTCTCGGGGTACGGCGCGCGGGCCCAGGCGCCGTCCTGCCACCAGTAGACGAACCCGAAGAGATTGCCCTCGGCGTCCTCGCGCAACTGCTCCCAGGGCAGCCATTCGGGGCCGCCGTCCAGGAAGTCGATCTGCCGGCTGCCGCTGTGCGTATGGCTGCCGTCCGAGTCCTGGCCGCACAGCAGGGCCCGGCCGTCCTCGAACGTCTTCAGCCGCCACCAGTAGCTTCCGCCGCCGTTCCAGCACTGCAATCCCAGCTCGCCCCAGGAGAATTCGTCCCCGTCGTCCATGGCGGCCGCCACTACCGCCAGCGTCGCGGCGCGCGCCCACAGGCGCTCCGGGTGATCCAGGTCCTCGGGCACACTCGGCCTGTGCATGGCGCTCTCCCCCGCTTGTCCAGCGCGGTCCCGCCGACGCGACCGCGCACCGTCCCCTGTCGTCTCGAACGATAGCGACGAGGGCTGACAATTCCCCATGACGAAGCCGTCACAATAATCAAGTCGTCAACAAAAATGTGGCGACGCCGACATGCCCGTCGTCCGCCGCGATCCGGATCCCGGCCACGCCCCTCACCCGCCCGGGAACGGCGCGAAACGGATCCCGACGAGGGTCAGTTCAGCGACGGATCGTCCGGATATGTGGCCACCATCGCCAGCTCGTTGCGCTGCCGGCGCAGCACCGCGCGCCACAGCTGTTCCGGGTCGGGCGAGGAGACATCGCCGGGCTCGGACTCGACGACGTACCAGGCACCGTCGACCAGTTCGTCCTCCAGCTGGCCCGGCCCCCAGCCCGCATAACCGGCGAAGATCCGCAGGCTGCCGAGCACCGCCGCGAGGAGTTCCGGCGGGGCCTCCAGATCGACCAGGCCGATCGCACCGTGCACTCTGCGCCAGCCCAGCGGCTCGTCACCCGATTGGACGTCCGCCCGGTCCGCGGCCGGCACGCCGGCCGTCTCCGCGCCGCCACCGTTGGCCAGGGCGCCACTGTCCACCGACGGGATACCGCCCTCACCGGACAGCCCGCCGGGCACCACGGCCACCCCGAGCGCCGAGTCCAGCGACACCGGGCCGCCCTGGAAGACCACCCCGGGCTCACCGGCCAGCGCGGCCCAGGGTGCGAGGATGTCGGCGACGCCGACCGGCGTGGGGCGGTTGAGGACCACGCCGAGGGAGCCCTCCTCGTCGTGGTCGAGGAGCAGCACCACCGCGCGGTCGAAATTCGGATCGGCGAGCGCGGGGGTCGCGACAAGAAGCCGCCCTGTGAGCGAGGACACCTCGGTCATGGCCACATGATCCCGCACTTCTGCCCGGAGCGGGGAGTCAACGCCCGGACCCGGCCGAGAGCAGGGCAGGGCGTACGGCGGCAGCACCGGCGCACAACGTCGGCGCCGGATAGGCCATTCAAGACATTCCCCCGCATTTTCAGTCAAAGGGCGATTACAGATCAAAGGCGGATCGTAGCGGAGCGTGTTGTGGCAAAGCCATTACATGCACAGAGGCTGCACGGGCCTACGGACTCACCCCCGCCCGCCCTTACCATTTCAGCTTGGCCCCTGCCCGTCTCCAGGAACGCGAGATCCATGACCGTCTCTACTGACGACGTACTGCTTGTCCACGGCGGCACCCCGCTCGAGGGCGAGATCCGGGTTCGCGGTGCGAAGAACCTTGTGCCGAAGGCCATGGTCGCCGCCCTGCTCGGCAGCGGCCCCAGCCGGCTGCGCAATGTGCCCGACATCCGCGACGTACGGGTGGTGCGCGGGCTGCTCCAGCTGCACGGCGTCACGGTGCGCCCGGGTGATGAGCCGGGCGAGCTGATCCTCGACCCGTCGCACGTGGAAAGCGCCAACGTCGCGGACATCGATGCGCACGCGGGCTCCTCACGGATCCCGATCCTCTTCTGCGGCCCGCTGCTGCACCGGCTGGGCCACGCCTTCATCCCGGGCCTGGGCGGCTGCGACATCGGCGGCCGGCCGGTCGACTTCCACTTCGACGTGCTGCGCCAGTTCGGCGCGACGATCGAGAAGCGCGCCGACGGGCAGTACCTGGAGGCCCCGCAGCGACTGCGCGGCACCAAGATCCGGCTGCCGTACCCGTCGGTCGGCTCCACCGAGCAGGTGCTGCTGACCGCCGTCCTGGCCGAGGGCGTCACCGAGCTGTCGAACGCCGCCGTGGAGCCGGAGATCGAGGACCTCATCTGCGTACTGCAGAAGATGGGCGCGATCATCTCCATGGACACCGACCGGACGATCCGGATCACCGGTGTCGACAAGCTCGACGGCTACACCCACCGCGCCCTCCCGGACCGCCTGGAGGCGGCCTCCTGGGCGTCCGCGGCGCTGGCCACCGAGGGCAACATCTACGTCCGCGGCGCACAGCAGCGGTCGATGATGACCTTCCTCAACACCTTCCGCAAGGTCGGCGGCGCCTTCCAGATCGAGGACGAGGGCATCCGCTTCTGGCACCCGGGCGGCCTGCTCAACGCCATCGCCCTGGAGACCGACGTCCACCCCGGCTTCCAGACCGACTGGCAGCAGCCGCTGGTCGTCGCGCTGACCCAGGCGTCGGGCCTGTCGATCGTGCACGAGACGGTCTACGAGTCCCGGCTCGGCTTCACCTCCGCGCTCAACCAGATGGGCGCGCACATCCAGCTCTACCGGGAGTGCCTGGGCGGCTCCGCCTGCCGCTTCGGGCAGCGCAACTTCCTGCACTCCGCGGTCGTCTCCGGGCCCACCAAGCTCCAGGGCTCCGACCTGGTCATCCCCGACCTGCGCGGTGGCTTCTCGTACCTGATCGCGGCGCTGGCGGCGCAGGGGACCTCCCGGGTGCACGGCATCGACCTGATCAACCGCGGCTACGAGAACTTCATGGAGAAGCTCGTCGAGCTGGGCGCCGATGTCGAACTGCCGAACGGCGCACTGCCCAACTGAGGGCGGACGACGCCCGGCCGAGGGCGGAGCACTGACCAACTGAGGGCTGAGGTGCGGTTTGCACCGCTCCCCCGCCCCACCCGCGCGCCCTGCCTCCCCTCCCCCCGGAGGGGAGCCAGGGCGCGCGGCGTATCGCGGGACGGGGCAGGACTCCGTACCGCGAAGCCCCAGCTCAGCCCTCCGCCACCAGCACCGGCTTCTCGTGCGGGGTGACCGTGCACCGGGCGCCCGGTGTCAGGCCGCCCGCCTCCCAGCTGGGGACATCGGCCTTGAGCTGGACGCCGGTCTCGGTGGTCAGGTGCAGACGGGTGGTGGCGCCCAGGAAGGTCGCCACCCGTACGGTCGCGGACATCCCCTCCGCGCCCGCGTCCGTACGGATGGCGAGGCCTTCCGGCCGTAGCAGTACGTCGACCGTACGGCCCTCGGTGCCCGGCGCCGCCCCGTGGATGGGCAGGCGGCGGCCGAACAGTTCCACCACCCCGCCGTCCCGGACCGTCCCGGGCAGGCGGTTCATGGTGCCGACGAACTCCGCGACGAACGGTGTCGCCGGGCGCTCGTACAACTCGGCGGGTGCGGCGCACTGTTCGAGCCGTCCGCCCTGCATCACGGCGACGCGGTCCGCCATGGACAGCGCCTCTTCCTGGTCATGGGTGACGAAGACGGTGGTGATGCCGAGTTCGAGCTGGATGCGGCGGATCTCCTCGCGGAGGCTGAGCCGCACCTTGGCGTCGAGCGCGGACAGCGGTTCGTCGAGGAGGAGCACGCGCGGCCGGACGGCGAGCGCGCGGGCCAGGGCGACGCGCTGCTGCTGGCCGCCGGAGAGCTGGTGCGGATAGTGGTCCTCGCGGCCGGGCAGGCCGACCAGTTCCAGCAACTCCGCGGCGCGGGCGGTGCGTTCTGCGGTGGAGGACTTGCGGACCCGCAGGCCGTAGCCGACGTTCTGGGCGGCCGTCATGTTGGGGAAGAGGCTGTAGGACTGGAAGACCATGCCGATGTCGCGGCGGTGCGCGGGGACGTGGGTGACGTCCTGGCCGTCCATGGTGAGCTCGCCGCTGTCGGCGGTCTCGAAGCCCGCGACGATGCGCAGCGCGGTCGTCTTGCCGCAGCCGGACGGGCCGAGCAGGGCGACCAGCTCGCCGGGCGCGATGTCCAGGTCGAGGCCGTCCAGCGCGGTGGTCGCGCCGAATTTCCGGCGCAGCCCCTTGAGTTGTACGGGTACGGTCATGACGTCTTCCTTTGCCGGCGGGTACGACGGGTCCGTCCGCCCGCCAGGAGGGTGAGCAGAAGCAGCAGGCCCCAGGTGAGGAAGAGGCTCAGCATGGCGGCGGCCCCGGCGAGTTCGGCCTCCTCGATGCCGACCTCCACCATCCACACGGCGAACGGCCGGTAGCCGAGCACGGAGGCCACGGTGTATTCGCCGAGCACCATGGCCAGGCTGAGGACCGCACCGCTGACGACGGCGGGCCGCAGATTCGGCACGACCACCCGCCCCAGGGTCATGAGCCGTCCGGCGCCCAGGCTGCGGGAGGCCTCGACCAGCGTCTTGAGGTCGACGGCGCGCAGTCCGGCGTCCAGCGAGCGGTAGAGGAACGGCAGCGACATGACGGTGTAGAGCAGGACGAGAACGAGCGGGAAGTGCTCGTTCTGGATGACCATCAGGGTCTGGTAGAAGGGCGTCCGCGCCAGGCCGGGTGCCCAGGACAGCACCGTGTTGACGCCGGCGACCAGCGCGATCGGCGGGACGACCAGCGGCGTCATGCACAGGATCTCGACGAGCGGGCGCAGCCGGGGCAGCCGCAGATGCACGACGACCATGGCGGGGACGACCAGCAGCAGCCCCAGCGCGACGGTGGCCAGGCCCAGTTCGACGGAGAGCAGCAGGCTGCCCAGCATGTCTCCGGAGACCAGATGGCCGGTGTAGACGTCGAGCGAGAAGCCCTTTACGGGGTCGTCGACGGTGAACCAGAGGGACGCGGCGACGGGGATCGCGAAGTAGAGGAACGCCACGAGGAGGACGACGAGGCGTCCGTAGGGGCGGCGGCCGCGGGCGGGGGGTGCGGGGCGCTGCCCGGGGGCGCGGTCCGAGGGCGGTGCCACGGGTGGCTGCGCGGCGGTGGTCATCCCAGCCATCGGGCACTCCTGCGCTGTAGCGGTATCTGTACGGCCATCACCAGCAGCGCGATGACGACCATGTTGAGGCTCATGGCGAGGGCCAGGTTCTCCTGGCCGACCAGGACGTTTCCGGCCAGTGCGTTGGAGATCTGCACGGTGATCAGCGGCACCGAGCTGCCGACCATGACGGCGGCGGTGGCGTGCGAGGCGAAGGCGGTGCCGAAGAGCAGCACCGCGCCGCCGAGCAGTGAGGGCAGCAACACGGGGATGCCGATGTGCCGCCAGAACTGGCCGCGGGTGGCGCCGCAGGAGGCGGCGGCCTCCCGCCACTGGGTGCGCAGCCCGTCGAGCGCGGGCAGCACGGTCACCACCATCAGCGGGATCATGAAGTAGAGGTAGGCCAGCACCAGTCCGGCGGTGGTGTAGAGGCTGAAGCCGGTGCGGTCCAGGGACAGCAGCCGGGTGAGGGTGCCGGTGGTGCCCAGCGTCGCGACGAACGCGAAGGCGAGCGGGGCGCCGGAGAAGTTGGCGAGCACGCCGGAGGCGGCGACCACGGCGCGCCGCAGGGCGGGGCGCCGGGAGCCGACGACGGCCTGGGCGATGAGGGTGCCGAAGAGCGTCGCCAGCAGGGCGCAGATCAAGGAGAGCTGGACGCTGCCGCCGAGGCCGGTGGCGTAGATGCCCTTGAGCGACTGGCGGACGTTGTCGAGGGTGGCGTGGCTGTCGCCGGTGGCCGGGTCGGTGGCGGTGAAGGCGCCGTACACCAGGGCGCCGGCCGGCAGGCCGAAGCACAGGGCGAGGAAGGCGAAGAACGGGACGACGGCGGGCCAGTGGAGGCGGCCGGTTCTGCGGGTCGGGCGGCCGGGCGGGCCGGCGGCCGTCGTGGGTCGGTCACTCATGCGCGGGAGGTCTCCAGGGGGCGGGGAGGGGGTGTGTGGGGGGTCAGCCGACGGCCTTGCCCCAGCCCTCGTTGATGGCCACCTTGGCGGCGTCCTCCTGTTCCGGTGTGGGGAACCGGGGGGTGCCGTGGACCTCGGGGAGGCGGGCGGCGGCCTTCTTGTCGGCGGTGCCGTCCTTCTCCATCCGGTCGAGGAGGGCGGGCCGGGAGTAGCCCCGCAGCCAGATGTTCTGGCCCTGGGGGCTGTAGAGGAATTCGAGCCACAGGCGGGCGGCTGCGGGGTGCGGGGCGTAGGCGTTGATGCCCTGGTTGTAGTACTGGGAGTACTGGCCGTCGGACGGCACGGTGACCTTCCAGTCGACGCCCTTGGCGGTGAGTTCCTTGCGGTAGCCGAGGTTGAGGTAGTCCCAGTCGAGGGAGATCGGGGTCTCGCCCTTGCGGATGGTGGCCGGCGAGGACTCGACCGGCACGAAGTTGCCGCGCTGCTTGAGCTTCTTGAAGAACTCCAGGCCGGGCCGGACGTCGTCGAAGGAGCCGCCGTTGGCGAGCGCGGCGGCGAAGAGCGCGGAGAACGCCGAGGACGACTCGGCCGGGTTGCCGTTGAGCGCGACCTTGTTGCGGTACTCCGGCCGCAGCAGTTCGGCGAGGGTCCTGGGGCACTTCTTGACGGCGTGGGCGTCGCAGCCGATGGAGATGTAGCCGCCGTAGTTGTTGAGGTACGAGCCGTCGGCCTGTTTCTGCGCGCGGGGGATGCCCGGCCAGCCGGTCACCTTGTACGGCGCGAGCAGCCGCTTGCCCTGGGCGTTGCGCATGAACGCGGTGCCCAGGTCGAGGGCGTCGACGGCGCGGTCCTGGCCGCGGCGCTTGTCGGCGGCGCCGAGGGCGAGCTGGCTGCTTCCGCCGGGGTTCTCGTTGTTGACCTCGATGCCGTACTTCCGCTCGAAGGTCTTGATCATCTCGCCGTAGTTCGCCCAATCGGGGGCCAACGCATAGACGTTGAGCCGGCCCTCCTTCTTGGCCGCCTTGACGAGCGCGCCCATGCCGCCGAGGTCGGCCGCCGACCGGGCGGTGGCCGCCTTGCCGGTGACAGCGGCCGGGGCATAGCCGCAGCCGCCGGCGGCCGTGGCGGCCACAAGGACCGCGATGCCGACGGCGAGCGCCCGGCGCGCGGGGGCCGGTCGGGGTCGCTTCACTGGTTACTCCTGGATCTTTGGCAGCCCACCTGTATGAACAAGCTGCCGTCAGTAAGCCCCGTCAAACTAACCGCAAGATGGACTCGAAATAAACCCCTGGCGACATAAAAACCGCAGGTCATAAGCGTTATAATGGAAAAGGTTTAGAGTTTGGCGCAGTGGTTAGACGCATACCCCGTGACTGCGTGGATATCTACACCTGTGCACAGCTGACCCGATCGTTCCGACCCTGTCCGCAGCCCCGGAGCCAGACCGCCGGCCACGTCCTGACCAGGCCGCGAGGAGCCCTGTTGACCCGACGCCACCAACAGATCGCCGAGGCCCTGCGCCGGGAGATCACCGACGGGCGGCTCCCGGTGGGCAGCGCACTGCCCTCGGAGACCGAACTCGCCGCCACCCACGGCGTCTCGCGCGGCACGGTCCGCCAGGCGCTGTCCGCGCTGCTCGCCGAAGGCCTGATCGGCTCCCGCCAGGGCGCCCGGCATCTCGTACTGAGCACCGCGCCCAGCCAGAGCTTCACCGAACTGCGCAGCTTCGCCCAGTGGGCGCACGCGGGCGGCCACACCCCCGGCGGCCAGGTCCTGGAGAGCGACCGGGGCACCGCCGACCGGGAGGAGGCCGCGCTGCTGCAACTGGCGCCGGGCGCCGAAGTGCTGCGGGTGCTGCGGCTGCGGACCCTTGACGGCGAGCCGGTGTTGCTGGAGCGCACGGTCTACGCGGGCTGGATCGCCGAGGCCGTCGAGGAGCTGCCGGCCGCCTGCGAATCGGTCACCCAGGCGCTCCTGGACTCGTGCGGCCTGGTTTTCGCCCACGGCGAGCACCACTTGGACGCCCTCGCGGCGGGCACCGTGGACGCCCGGGAGTTGCGGGTGCGACGGGGCAGCCCGTTGCTGCGCGTACGCCGCACCACCACCACCGCGGAGGGCCGACCGGTCGAGACCTCCGACGACCGCTACCGCCCCGGCGCGGTGGTCTTCACCGTCCGCAACTCCACCCAGGCCAACCCGCTGGCCCGCACCCAGGCCGACTGACCCCGGGCCCCCGCGCCCCGGCCCCGCCCCTTCGCCACACCCTCGACGCCCCAACGCCCTCACGCCTCACGCCCTCACCAGCGAACTGCGAGCCCGCCGATGCCCGTGATCCCCCCGCCGCCCGCCCGCACGCTCCCCGCGGCCCTGCTGTGCGACATGGACGGCACTCTCGTCGACACCGAGCACCAATGGCTGGACGCGGTGGCCGGGTTCCTGCGGGAGCAGGGCCTGGCGGCCACGGACGAGGTGCTGGCGGACTTCGCCGGGGCCCCGGTCGACGCCGCCGCCGAGCGCCTGGTGCACACGTACGGGGTGCGCCTCGGTGTCACCCGGACGGCCGCCCGGCTGGACGAGGACTTCACCGCCCGGGTCGCATCCGGCGTCACCGTCCAGCCGGGTGCGCTGCGGCTGCTGGACCGGGCGCGGGCGCTGGGCGTCCCGGCCGCCCTGGTCACCGCCTCCGAGCGGCATGTCGCCGATCTGGTGCTGCGCACGCTCGGCGCGCACCGCTTCGCGCTGTCGGTCACGTCGGGCGAGGCGCCGCGCGGCAAGCCGCACCCGGACCCCTATCTGGCCGCCGCGGCCGGTCTCGGCGTCGCCCCCGCGGACTGCCTGGCCGTCGAGGACACCCCCACGGGCGCCGCGGCGGCGCTGGCCGCGGGCTGCCGGCTGCTGGCCGTACCGAGCGTGCCGGGCATCGTGCCCGGTCCCCGTACGGCCGTGGTGGCCTCTCTGGAGGACGTGGACCTGGCGGACTTCCCGTTCCCCCGGCCCGCCTGATCCCGGCGGGCACAGGCCGCTCCGGACGGGCGCGGGCCGTTCCGCGGGGCAGCCCCCGGGCGTGACCCCAAACGGAACCCCGGGCAGGACCCCGTGGCACACGAAAAGGCGGCCATCCCTGGGAGGGATGGCCGCCTTTTATGCCGTTCTAGGGGTATTACTTGCCCTTGGCGGCTTCCTTGAGCTTGGAGCCCGCGGAGACCTTCACGCTGTAGCCGGCCGGGATCTGGATCGGGTCGCCGGTCTGCGGGTTGCGCGCGGTGCGAGCGGCACGGTGGGTGCGCTCGAAGGTCAGGAAGCCGGGGATGGTGACCTTCTCGTCGCCCTTGGCGACGACCTCGCCGACCACCTCGGCGAGGGCGGCCAGAACGGCGTCGGCGTCCTTGCGGGTCACCTCGGCGCGATCGGCCAGAGCGGCCACCAGCTCACTGCGGTTCATGTTTGTACTCCCGTGTTCTTCTTGCCAATGAGGCGTGAGATCGAAGCCGATGCTGCCAGGGTCCTCGGACAGTCCCCGGACCCGGGTCTGGTGCCAGACCCTCGCGCCCGATTACGCATCCTGCCCCCACCTGCGGCGGTAAAGCCAATCCGGCACCCAGGAGGGTCACACGAAAAGCGCCACTGCCTCGTTAGTGGTGACGCTCCGTATCATTCCCGCTCCGGGCCGGCCCCACAGGGCGGCGGTCGCTTGCTGCCCGCCACCCTATGGGGGCCCCAACGGCGGCGTGTCCAGCGACGCGCCGTACTCAGACCGCCGTGGCAGCCGTCACAGCCGGGTCGCCGCTCTTCGCCGCTTCCCGGACCGCTCCGGCCACCGCGCCCGCGACCTTCTCGTTGAAGACGCTGGGGATGATGTAGTTCGGGTTGACCTCGTCCTCCAGGACGACATCCGCGAGGGCGCCGGCCGCGGCCAGCATCATCTCGGTATTCACCGTACGGGAGTGTGCGTCCAGCAGGCCGCGGAAGACGCCGGGGAACACCAGGACGTTGTTGATCTGGTTCGGGAAGTCCGAGCGGCCGGTGGCCACGACGGCGGCGGTCTGCCGGGCGACGGCCGGGTCGACCTCCGGATCGGGGTTGGCGAGTGCGAACACGATCGCGCCCTCGGCCATCTTCGAGACGTCGTCGCCGTCCAGGACGTTGGGCGCGGAGACGCCGATGAAGACGTCCGCGCCGACCACGGCCTCCTTGAGGGTGCCGGTGACGCCCTCCGGGTTGGTGTTGTCGGCGATCCAGCGCAGCGGCGAGTCCGGGTCGGCGTCGACCAGGTCCGTACGGCCGGCGTGCACCACACCGTGGATGTCGGCGACGACGGCGTGCCGGACACCGGCCGCGATCAGCAGTTTGAGGATGGCCGTACCGGCCGCACCGGCGCCGGACATCACGACCCGCACGTCCTCGGTCTTCTTGCCGACGACGCGCAGCGCGTTGGTGAGCGCGGCGAGCACCACGATGGCGGTGCCGTGCTGGTCGTCGTGGAAGACCGGGATGTCCAGGGCCTCGCGCAGCCGCGCCTCGATCTCGAAGCAGCGGGGGGCGGAGATGTCCTCCAGGTTGATGCCCGCGAAGCCGGGGGCGATGGCCTTGACGATCTCCACGATCGCGTCGGGGTCCTGGGTGTCCAGGCACAGCGGCCAGGCGTCGATGCCGGCGAAGCGCTTGAAGAGGGCCGCCTTGCCCTCCATGACGGGCAGCGCGGCCTTGGGGCCGATGTTGCCGAGGCCGAGGACGGCGGAGCCGTCGGTGACGACCGCGACGCTGTTGCGCTTGATCGTCAGCCGGCGGGCGTCCTCGGGGTTGTCGGCGATGGCCTGGCACACGCGGGCGACGCCCGGGGTGTAGATCATCGACAGGTCGTCACGGTTGCGGATGGGGTGCTTCGACGACATCTCGATCTTGCCACCGAGGTGCATCAGGAAGGTACGGTCGGAGACCTTGCCGAGCGAGACGCCCTCGATGTGGCGCAGCTGCTCGACGATCTCGTCGGCGTGGGCCGTGGAGGTCGCCGCGATCGTGACGTCGATGCGGAGCTTTTCGTGTCCGGACGCCGTGACGTCGAGGCCGGTCACCGAGCCTCCGTGGGACTCTACGGCCGTGGTGAGCTGGGAGACCGCGGTTCCGCTCGCGGGCACCTCCAGCCGGACCGTCATCGAGTAGGAGACGCTGGGCGCCGTTGCCATGGCCGACTTCCTCTGCTTTCACCGTGTCGCTGGATTGCCGTCCGATCGTCGCACCTACCGCGCAGTACGCGGTAGCCGCCCCGCATTGCGAACATTTTGTTCGCGGGCGCGCGCACCTTCGGAAAACGACTTCCACCATACGAGAAATTGCCTACGCAGCAAAGAGGCCCACGTCACCAGGTGACGTGGGCCTCTCGGAAGTCAATGACACCGACCCGCCATGCTCGCCTCGCGGCAAGTGGTCGCTCGTAGCGACGATGGTTGGGCCCGGGGGCTTGGATCGGGCCGGTGCCGTCACCAAGGCTAACAAACCAACCCCGGAAGCGAATCCCGTCCCGCGGGGCCGATTTCAAGACCCCTCGTACGGCGGCGCGCAGCGCCCGGCCGAGGCCGCCGTACGGGTGCCGGCACACGCCGGCGCGCGGTCAGTCCCGCAGCAGGTCGGGCACTCCGGCCGCATCCGGATCGTCCCGTCCGGCCGACAGCACGGTCAGCTGCTGGGTGGCGCGGGTCAGCGCCACGTACAGCACCCGCAGTCCCGCCGGGGACTCGTCGGCGATCTCGGCCGGCGAGACCACCAGCGTGGCGTCGTACTCCAGCCCCTTGGCCTCCAGGGAGCCCAGCGCCACCACCCGGTCGCCGAGCGGGGCGAGCCAACGCCGGGCCTGCGCCCGACGGTTCATGGCCACCACCACGCCCACCGTGCCGTCCACCTCGCCCAGCAGCCGCTCGGCCTCGGCCACCGTGGCCTCGGCCAGCGCGGCGTCGTCGGCGGGCCCGGCTCCCCGGTCCCCGTCCGCGACGCACGCGAAGCGCGGTTCGAGGCCCGTGGAGCGGACCGCCTTCGGCGACTCCATACCGGGCATCGCCAGCGCGAGCACCCTGGCGGCCAGCGCGGCGATCTCCGCGGGGTTGCGGTAGTTCACGGTGAGCGTGAAGCGGCGGCGCGGGCGGGTGCCGAGCGCCTCGTCGCGGGCGACGGCGGCCTCGTCCGGGTCGGACCAGGAGGACTGCGCGGGGTCGCCGACGACCGTCCAGGTCGCCTGCCGGCCCCGGCGGCCGACCATCCGCCACTGCATCGGCGTCAGGTCCTGCGCCTCGTCGACGATGACATGGGCGTAGTCGGTGCGCTCCTCCTCCAGCCGCTCGCGCCGGCTGCGGCCGCCGCCGTTGCGGTCCGCGTAGGTCGAGAGCTCCTCCAGGCCGGTCAGGTGGTCCAGCGGATCGGCCTCGCGCGGGCGGGGCGGGCGCAGCGGGGCGCCGAGAACCATCTGGAGCTCGTCCAGCAGCGCGACATCGTGCACCGACAGCGGGCCCTGCCCCGTGCTGTCCAACCGGCGCAGGGAGCGGGCCAGTTGGCGCACCTCGCGCTGGTTGAGGAGGCGGCGCGCCCAGCGGCCCAGCAGACGCTCGTCGGCCATCGCGGCGAGCACCCCGCGCGGGGACAGCTCGGGCCACCAGGCGTCCAGGAACTCCTGGAAGTCGGGCTCGGTGGTGATGTCCTCGTCGAAGCCCTCGCGGGCCTCGGCGGCCAGTTCGGGGTCCGTGTAGCGGCGGGCCGCGCCGGACTTCGTCCACAGGGCGTCCAGGATCAGCCGGCGGGCGCGCGGGCGCAGCAGATTGACCGGTGCGGTGCCGCTGAGCGCGGACTGCCGGATGGCGTGGAGTTCGTCGGCGTCCAGCTCGATCCGGCCGCCGAAGGCGACGACCCGCAGCCGGGCGGGTGCGGCCGGGGCGGGCCGGGAGGGTCTGGAGCGGGTCCGGCGGCCGTTGCGGGCACCGTCGTCGCCGTTCTGCGCGGGCGCGGTGAAGAGGTCCTCCAGGGAGAGCTGGGCGTCCGCGCCCGCCGTCCCGTCGGCTTCTTCCGGCGCCGCGGCCGCGGGGGCCGCCAGCTCCAGCGCCCCGCGGGCCGCCTTGCGCAGCAGCTTCTGCATCCGCGACGAGCCCTTGATACGGGACACCGCCGGCGGGTCGTAGGCGGTCGCCTCGGCGCCGTCCACGAGCGAGCCGAGCGCCCGGATGGCGACCTGGCCCTCCTCGCCGAGCGAGGGCAGCACGCCTTCGGTGTACGCGACCAGCAGCGGCGTCGGGGAGACGATCAGGATGCCGCCCGCGTAGCGCCGCCGGTCCTGGTAGAGGAGGTAGGCGGCGCGGTGCAGGGCGACCGCGGTCTTGCCCGTGCCGGGGCCGCCTTCGACCTCGGTGACGGAGGCGGCGGGGGCCCGGATCACCATGTCCTGCTCGGCCTGGATGGAGGCGACGATGTCCCGCATGGTGTGGCTGCGGGCCCGGCCCAGCGCGGCCATCAGCGCACCGTCACCGACCGCCGGCAGCTCCTCGCCGTCCAGCGTCGCGGTGACCTCCGGGCGCATCAGATCGTCCTCGACGCCCAGGACCTTTCGGCCCTTGGAACGGATCACCCGCCGTCGGACGACCCGGCCGGGGGCGACCGGGGTGGCCCGGTAGAAGGGCGCGGCGGCCGGCGCCCGCCAGTCGATGACCAGCGGGGAGTACTCCGCGTCGAGCACGCCGAGGCGGCCGATGTGCAGCGTCTCGGCGATCGCGGCGCGGTTGTCCTCGATCGCCCCGTCGGCAGGCTCGACGGAGGTGAAGGCGCCGTCCGGGCCCTTCTTTCCGTCCTTGCCGAGGAGCAGGTCGATCCGGCCGAAGAGGAAGTCCTCGTATTCGGAATTCAGGCGGTGGAGATGGGCGCCGGCCTGGAAGACCTGCGCGTCGCGCTCGGCGAGCGCGCCGGGCGTGCCGACCTGGCCGCGCTTGGCGGCGTCGTCCATCAGGAACTCCGCCTCGTGGATCTTCTCCTCAAGGCGCCGGTAGACGCGGTCCAGATGCGTCTGCTCGGATTCGATCTCACGGTCGCGAACGGAATCCGAAGCGTGATCCGGTGCGTGCGTGGCGTTGTGCGCGGCCACCCAGGCCCCCTTCTGCTGTGCGTAGGGCAGCCGTCAACCGTACGCGAACCAGGCACCGCGCGCACCTGGTGAAAGGGACAAAGTCGGGCGAGTTTGGTCGGATGTTGACTCAAGGCTTTACGTCGGGCGTGCCCCGGTCGTGGGGATTGCCGATCGTCGGCATGGCGGTCCTTGACGGGGCGCCCCGTGCCGTACCCGGCCCGGGGCGTCGCCCGCCCGCCTCAGACGTCCACCTTCGCCAGTTTCTTGCCGTCCTGCGTGTTGATCTCGAAATGGTCGATATCGCCGCGGTTGAAGCCCGCGCCGCCCGCCGCGTACAGGGGCTCGCGGTTCCACTTCATGGCGCCGTCCGGGATGCCGTAGCCCCCCTTGGGCACCGCCCAGGTGGTGACGGTCTGCCGCTTGCCGTCCTTGCCGACGGCGACCAGGTCGCAGGTGAGCGGCCCCTTGACGTTGGCGAGCTCCAGGACCACCTGGGTGCCCCAGGGCCGGGCCTCCATGGAGACGCCCGCCGAGACCTTGGTGTCCGGGTCGACCGAGCTCGCCTTCTCGCCCGCCGCGTACTGGGCCCGGACGGCGTTCGCCAGCGGCGGTGCCGGCTTCTCCTCGGGGGCCTGGGGCTTCAGGGAGAGGGCGGCGACCGGCCCGCCGACGATCAGCACGACGGCCGCGGCGACCAGGAACAGCCGGCGCCGGGCACGGCCGCGCCGGGTGGCGGCGACCTCGCCCATCAGTCCGTCCAGCAGCCCCGGGCCGGGCACGGCCGTGATGGTCTGCGGGGTCGGGGCGGACTGTTTGAACTCGGCCAGTACCGGTGACAGGCCCATGAGTTCTTCGAGTTCGGCCGCACACTGGTGACAGCCGACGAGATGCGCCTCGAACCGGTCGGCGTCGGCAGCGTCCAGGACGCCCAGCGCGTAGGCGCCGACGTCGGTGTGCTGCGTGGGCGGGTTCACTCCGTCACTCCTCGTTCCTCTAGCGAGAGTCTCAGGGAGCGCAGCGCGTAGAAGACCCGGGACCGCACGGTCCCGGCCGGTACGCGCAGCACCTCCGCTGCCTCGTTGACCGTACGTTCTTTGAAGTACGTCTCGACGAGAGCCTCTCGATGGGCCTGGCTCAGGTCGCTCAGCGCCTCCGAAATCGTCATCATGCGCAGTGCCCGGTCGATGACGTCGGCGGCCGGCATCGTCTCCAGAGGGGTCGGATCGACCTCCTGGGGTCTTGCCTTCCGGCTGCGGTGCCCGTCGATGACGATCCGCCGTGCGACGGTCACCAGCCAGGGTCGTATCGAGCCGGTAGCCCGTTGCAACTGGTCGGCGTTGCGCCAGGCGCGCACCAGCGTCTCCTGCACCACGTCCTCCGCGCGGTGCCGGTCGCCCGCCACCAATCGCAGGACGAAGGCGAGAAGCGGGCCCGCGTGATCGTCATAGAGGGCTCGCATGAGCTCCTCGTCAGGTGTCGTCCTGTCTGCCACGACGGCATCCTTACGCACTCCAACTCCCGGGTCGATAGCCCAGATCGCCCAAGATCGCCGGGGGACCCTGCCATGAATCGGACTTGCGGTGAGGAGTACGGACGGGACGGGCGGGTTACTCAGAGTTCGGCGGAAAACTTTTCTGCGCCGGTCACAGCCCCCTGACCAGCACGTGCCGACTGCTCCCGGCGCACCGTCGTCCGCCGCCGGTGCCGCGCCACCCGCTCCCGGTTGCCGCACACCTCGCTGGAGCACCAGCGGCGGCGCCGGCCGCGTGATGTGTCCAGATACACCAGGGTGCAGCTCTCGCCCTCGCACTGGCGCAGCTGTTCGCGGGCCACCTCGTCGGTCAGCAGCGAGACCGTGTCCCGGGCCACCGCGGCCAGCAGCCCGGCGCAGTCGGGCGGGCCGGGGAGGGCACGGGCCAGGGTGCCGTCGGCGGTGCGTACCGCGCGCGGGGCGGGCGGCTGCCCGGACGCGGCCGCGGAGTTGAGCAGCGCCAGATCGGCATCGGACGCCCCGCCCCGCAGCTCCTCGTGCACCAGGCGGCGCACCAGCTCCCGCAGGGCGCGGAAACGGCCGACCCAGCCGGCGTCGAGGCCATCCAACGGGGTGCCGCGCGGCACCAGCCCCGCCCCGACCAGCCAGGCCCGCAACTGGTCGGGGCCGGTGAGCCGTTCGGCGGGGGCGCCGCCGGTCGTGGCCGCCAGGTCCAGGCAGATCCGCCCGCAGTCGAACCGCAGGTCGCAAGGCGTCGCCATGTGCCTGTCACTCCTTAGGGACCAAACGTGTGTGCTCCCAGAGTGCCCGCCGCACGGGCCCGCCGGAACCCTCCGGAAGCGGTCACTCCATGCATACACCGCACGTAGACACGGAGAGTAGACGCTCTGCGTATACATCTCGGGTATAGTCCGCGGCGCGGCGGTCAGCGGGCCCTCGCCCCGGCCCGCCGCATGCCGTAGCGCCCCCGCCCCTCCAGGACGAAGGTCTCCATGTCGCGCAAGTCCCTGCTCACGAACCGCGCCGGTCTGACCCACAAGATCGGGTACGCGGTCCGCCATCCGGCCCGGATCGCCCCGTACGTCAAGCGCACCGCCCGCGACACCTGGCTCCGCCTCAAGCACCCCGACCACGTCGCGTACTACCGGGCGGTGATGGCCTCCGACGCGGGCCGCAACCCGGAGGCCGCGGTCGGCAGCCGCAGCCATGACCGCTGGCTGGCGCTGGGCGAGATGCAGTTCGACTACCTGGCCGAGCACGGCCTGGAGCCCGGCCACCGGATGCTCGACATCGGCTGCGGCAATCTGCGCGCGGGCTGGCGCTTCATCGCCCATCTGGACACCGGCAACTACTACGGCATCGACATCTCGCCGGACATCCTGATCTCCGCGAAGCAGACCCTGACGACCTACGAACTCCAGGACAAGCTGCCGCACTTGACCATCACGCAGGACCTGAAGCTGGACTTCCTGCCGTCCGCCCACTTCGACGTCGTCCACGCGCACAGCGTCTTCTCGCACTCGCCGATCGGCGTCATCGACGAGTGCCTGGCCCATGTCGGCCGGATCCTGGCCCCCGGCGGCTTCTTCGACTTCACCTTCGACCGCACCGAGGGCGCCGAACACCAGGTACTGCACGAGGACTTCTACTACCGGACCGAGACCTTGCTGCAACTGGCCCGGAAGCACGGCCTTCAGGCGCGCTTCATGGACGACTGGGAGAAGCGGCCGCACGGCCAGTCCAAGATCCGCGTGAACAACCCGGAGTAGGGCCGGCCCGAGGGATCATGGCCGAAAGAAGCCGCCCCGGCCCGACGGAACGGCCCCGGCCCCGGTCCCGGCCCTCGCGAGGCCGCTACTGCCCGCCGTACCAGTCCGGGTCCACTACTCCCCGCCGACTAGTCCGGGGCCGCTACTGCCCGCCGTACCAGTCCGGGTCCGCCGCTCCCCGCCGTCCTTGCCCGGGTCCGCAACTCCCCGCCGTCCTTGCCCGTGTCCGCTACTCCCCGCTGTACTTGTCCGTGTCCGCATGCGGGTCGAGCGACAGCCGGTAGCCGCGCTTGACGACCGTCTGGATCAGCTTGGGCGCGCCCAGCGCCCCCCGCAGCCGGGCCATCGCGGTCTCCACCGCGTGTTCGTCCGTGCCCGACCCCGGCAGCGCGCGCAGCAGCTCCGCGCGCGAGACCACCCAGCCGGGGCGGCGCGCCAGCGCACGCAGCAGCGCCATCCCGGCCGGCGGCACCGGCCGCAGCGCCCCGTCCACCACGACGGCGTGCCCGCGGATCTCCAGCTGCCGCCCCGCCACCGGCAAGGTACGTACCCGGCCCGGGAGTTCACGGCACAGCAGCTGCACCAGCGGACCCAGCCGGAAGCGCTCCGGCTGGAGCGTGGGGATCTCCTCCGCCTGGAGCGGCAGCGCGGTCACCGGCCCCACGCACACCGACAGCACCTCCTGCCGCAGCGCCGCCAGCACCTCCTCGCGGACCCCGCGCTCCCCCGCCCGGCGCAGCAGCGACGCGGCGGCCGGCGCGCTGGTGAACGTCACCGCGTCCAGGGCGCGCGACACCACCGCGTCCAGCAGCCGGTCGACCGGCCCGATGTCCTCCGGCGGCATCCACCGGTACACGGGGACGCCGACCACCTCCGCACCACCGTCCCGCAGCGCCTCGACGAACCCCGGCAGCGGCTCCCCGTGCAGCTGTAGGGCCACCCGGCGCCCGGAGACGCCCTCCGCCAGCAGCCGGTCCAGTACCTCGGCCATCGACTCGGAGGCCGGTGACCACTTCTCGGTCAGCCCGGCGGCCCGGATCGCGCCGCGCACCTTGGGCCCGCGCGCGAGCAGCTCCACCCCGGCCAGCCGGTCCAGCAGCGCCTCGCCCAGGCCCCAGCCCTCCGCGGCCTCGATCCAGCCGCGGAAGCCGATGGCGGTGGTGGCCACGACGACATCGGGCGCCTGGTCGATCAGGTCCCGGGTCACGTCGAGCAGCTCGGTATCGTCCGGCAGCGGGACGATGCGCAGCGCGGGCGCATGCATCACCTGGGCGCCGCGCCGCTCCAGCAGGGCGCCCAGCTCCTCCGCCCGCCGGGCCGCGGTCACCCCGACGGTGAACCCGTCCAGCGGCCGGACGGCCGGTTCCGCCTCCGGCGCCGTCCGCTCCTGCTCACTGTGCTCCTGCTGCTGATCGTGCATGGTCGTCCCGCTCCGCCCAGAGTGGTGTTGCCTCGTGCTCCCGTACCGCCGCGGCTCGGGCGGCACCGAGTACCAGGTTGTCAAGATGCCAAGGTGTCAACGGCACGTGACGGTCCCGGTCCTCCAGTATTTCCCCGCGGTTACGGCGGCCGCCTGCCCACCCGTACGACGCCCCGTGCACCGGCCGGTGCACGGGCACGGCACGGGCAGGGGCAGGGGCCGGGGCAGAGGCAGCGGAAGGGGCCCGACGGCCCGATACGACGGCCCCGCGCCCCTCCCCCTCCCCCCGCTCACACCTCCGCGTACACCGCCGGCCGCTCCCCGTCCACGGCCGCCGCGTCCGCCCCGTCCGCCGCCTGCGCCGCACGCCGCCCGCGCACCGCGGGCCGCAGGTACACGCCCCAGGTCACCGCCCCGCACACCACGTAGCAGGCCAGGAACGACACAAACGCCGGGGTGCCCGATCCGGCCACCATGAACGACTGCCGGAAGGCCAGATTGATGCCCAGCCCGCCGAGCGCACCCACCGCACCGATCAGCCCCATCGCCGCCCCCGACAGCCGCCGTCCGTATACCGCGGCCGCCTCCCCTTCCAGCCCGCGCCGCAGCGCCTGGGCCTGGAAGATCCCCGGGATCATCTTGTACGTGGAGCCGTTGCCGAGCCCCGTCAGCACGAACAGCGCGATGAACCCGACGAGGAACACGGGCAACGAGCGCACCGTCGAGGCGTAGATGACGACCCCGGTGGCCAGGCCCATCGCCACGAAGTTCCCCAGGGTGATCCGGGCGCCGCCGAACCGGTCCGCCAGCCGCCCGCCGACCGGCCGGATCAGCGACCCCAGCAGCGGCCCGATGAACGTCAGCGACGCGGCCTGGAGGGGCGTGCGCGCGAACTGGTTCTGGAGCACCAGCCCGAAGGCGAAGCTGTAGCCGATGAACGACCCGAACGTGCCGATGTACAGCAGCGACATCACCCAGGTGTGCGGCTCCCGCGCGGCGTCGAGGGCCGCCCCGGTGTCGTTCGTCACCGGCGCCAGGTTGTCCATGAACAGCGCCGCGAGCACCGCCGCGAGGACGATCAGCGGCACATAGACGGCCAGCACGATCCGCGGATGCGCGGCCCCCGCCGTCCCGATCACCAGCAGCCCCAGCAGCTGGATCACCGGCACGCCGATGTTGCCGCCACCGGCGTTCATCCCCAGCGCCCACCCCTTCTTCCGCAGCGGATAGAAGGAGTTGATGTTGGTCATCGACGAGGCGAAGTTCCCGCCGCCGACCCCCGCCAGCGCCGCGACCAGCATGAACGTCGTGTACGACGTGCCCGGCTCCATGACCACCGCCGCCACCGCGACCGGCACCAGCAGCATCGCCGCGCTGATCACCGTCCAGTTGCGCCCGCCGAACCGCGCCACCGCGAAGGTGTACGGCACCCGGAGCACCCCGCCCACCAGCGTCGGCATCGCCACCAGGAAGAACTTCCCGGCCGGATCGATCCCGTACTCGGGCCCCATGAACAGCACCATCACCGACCACAGGCTCCAGATGGAGAACCCGATGTGCTCGGACACGACGGAGAAGGCCAGGTTCCGCCGCGCGACCCGCTCCCCCGTCTCCCGCCAGAAGCCCTCGTCCTCCGGGTCCCAGTGCTCGATCCAGCGGCCGCCCCTCCTCGCGCGGCCCTCAATAGGGCCGTCGCTACGGCCGTCGGCAGGGGTGTCGTCAGGGTTCTCGCTACGGGTATCTGCTGCCGCGGCCGTCATCGCGCCTCCAGGGTTCAGGTCCTGCTCCCTGACGCTAGGGGCGACGGGTTTCCGTACCGTGCCGCCCGGTGACGGGGACGCAACCTTGCACTCACGCGACGGGGCGGTGGCCGGTGAGGGCGGGCCTCTTCAGAGGCCGAGGTAATGCGTCACGGCATGTTCGACTTCGGCGAGTTCATCTCGGTCGAGATAGTTCCCGCGCTTCGTATCACCGAAGTCGACGCGGCAGACGGCGCCACAGATCACCAGGCGTCCTCTTCCGTGGTCAGGTCCTCATCGGCCAGACGCCCTGCGTCGCTGCGGGCGCGGGAGACCCATTCCTCACGCTCCAGAAGTCGCAGCGCACGCCGGATCACATCACTGGTGCCCTCGCCACCACGCATCGCATCCCTGATGATCCGCGCGTCCTCTTCGGTGGGCCGAAATCCCTTCGTCGCTGCCATACAGGACAGATTGACGCCGTGCGCAACACCTGTCCAACGGTGGTAGTACACCTCCACCCCCAGACCGGTCACACGGCGAACTCGCACCAGACGATCTTGCCGGGCATCCGCTCCCCCACGCCCCACTTGTCCGCCAGCGCCTCCACCAGCAGCAGCCCGCGCCCGCCCTCGTCCACCGGACCGTCGCCCGTCCGCACCCGCGGCCATCCGTCCCCGCTGTCGTGCACCTCCAGCCGCAGCACCCCGCCCGCCGGCGGCCACACGTACAGCTGGAACCCGCGCCCAGGCGGGACCCCGTGACGCAGCGCGTTCGTCGCCAGCTCGCTCACACACAGCAACACCGCCTCCGCCCGCTCCCCGACGCCCCACTCCACCAGCGCCGCCCGCACGAATTCCCTCGCGAGCGGCACCGACCGCCGCTCGCGCCGGTAGAACCGCTCGCGTGGAAAAGGGAGTTGAGTCTCTGCGTTCATGCGACGACGGTCGCAGTGAGTAACTACGCTGCACAGTGGGTGAACCCGTACACGTGGTGAGTACGGGCGCACGCACGGTCACCGGCACCGAAGTACGGGGAGGGCAACGCCATGCAGGCGCGAACCAAGCCCAAGAACCGACACTCCGCAGCCATGGAAGTCATCGGCGCCCAATTAGCGCTGTTCCGCATCAACGCCGGCCTCACCCAGCGCAGCCTCGGGGAGCGCACCACCGCGTCCGAGGAGACCATCGCCTCCATCGAGCAGGGCAGGCGTGCCCTGATGCCGCATCTCGCGACCGAGTTCGACCAGCTCCTGAACACGGGCGGGGCGCTGGCGGCGGGGGTCGCGAAGCTGCCACCGAAGGAGAAGTACCCGATCTGGGCGGAGGAGTTCATCGCCTATGAGCGGGTGGCTGTCGCCTTGTCGTGGTACGAGAACCAAGTGCTCCCCGGATTGCTCCAAACCGGGAAGTACGCCCGCGCGACATTTCGCAACGACCTACCAGCCCTGAGCAAAGAGACGATCGAGCAGCGTGTCGAGGCCCGGCTCGAACGCCAAGAAATCCTGCATCGCGCCGTACCCGTCATTGCCAGCTTCATCATCTCGGAGGCCGTCCTCAAGGATCACCTCGACAGCCATGACGTCATGCGGGAGCAGCTGCGGCATCTGCGCGCATGTGCCGATCTACCCGGAGTAGCAATCCAGGTCATGCCGTTCGGCAACACCAGCCATGCCGGTCTCTCCGGGCCCTTCGTGCTGCTGGAGACCCCCGACCACCAGCACTTCGCATACTCCGAGACGCAACTCGGCAGCCACCTCATCTCCGACCCGGACAAGGTCAGCAGTCTCACCCAGAAATATGGAATGCTGCGAATGCAGGCCCTCAACGCCGAAGAGACCATGGGCCTTCTGGACCGGCTGCTAGGAGAGCAATGACCGACCTGACGTGGTTCAAGTCCAGCTACAGCAGCGAGCAAGGCGGCGCCTGCCTGGAAGTCGCCTACACCTGGCGCAAGTCCAGCCACAGCAGCGACGAAGGCGGCGCCTGCGTAGAGGTGGCCACCCACCCCACCACCATCCACGTCCGCGACTCCAAGGACCCCCGGGGCCCGCACCTGGACTTCTCGCCGGGCGCCTGGGCCTCGTTCACCTCGTACGCCGTACGTAGCGCTGCCGCCACAACGGCTCCGTAACCGGGGCTACTCGGCCGCCTCCCGCGGTGGGTCCATCCATATCCGGTCCGCGCAGAGAGTCATCCGCAGCCGCTTGCCCGCCTCGTCCCGTGCCACGACCGCCTGCCGGCGGGGGTAGTCGCGCGGCGCGGACACCACGGCGGTGTCGTTGCTGACCATGGCGGCACTCGGCGGCGTGTCCTTGGGGCAGTCCTTGTAGCGCAGAGGCGCCAGGACCGTACCGCCGCGCGGCAGGTCTATCGGCAGGGTCTTGCCATGCCCTACGGCATCGGACTCGGGTCCCTTGCCGACGTGGATCTCGAAGGCCGGGAAGCCGCGGAACACACAGGGGCCCGCGCCCGTGTTGGCGATGGACAGCCGCGCCTCGCGATGCACCGTGCGCGGCTTCTTCTTCAGGACGGTGAGCTTCCAGCGCAGGCCCTTGGTCGTGCAGTTGGCGTGCAGTGCCGTCATCCGCGACGTACCGCAGCCCGTCACGGCCAGGCCCGCCGTCACGGTCAAGGTCAGCGCGGCCGCCCCCACCGCAAGAAGTGAACGCCGTCGCATGGCTCCCCCTGTTCGTTCGGCACACATTTCCCTGCCGTTTAGGAAAGTTTTTGCGCACCCGGGGTTCCCTCTGCGACCACATCTTCTGCCGAACGCCGCGCACGCCGGGCCGTCACCCCGTACGCCCATCACCCCCGTATGCCCATCACCCGCGCATCCCCCTCCGGGAGCCACCAGGCGTTCCCGGGCAGCACCAACCAGCCCTGCTTCTCGGCCAGTTCCCGGGCGGCCGCCCGCAACGCGTCCAGCCCCGGATGCCGCAGCCCCCGCCGCCACACCATCGAGACCGGCGAGAGCGGTACGGGATCGACGAGCGGCCGCAGCACCATCCCGGGCACCTCGATGAACTCCACGCTCGCCAGCACCGACCACCCCCTCTTGCGCACCACCCGGACGAATTCCTGCGAGCCCTCGATCTCCGGGAACGGCTCGGCCGTCGCGATGCCGCGGCTCGCGAAGAGCCGCTCGGCCAGGTCCGTCCACTCCGCGGTCTGCGGGTTTCCGGCGCCCGCGTAGAGCGTCTCGCCGGCCAGCTCGGCGAGGGCGACGGCGGGCCGCGCGGCCAGCGGATGGTCCTCGCGCAGCAGGACCGCCATCGGCTCCAGGCGGACCGGCTGATGTTCCAGCCCGGCCCGTACAGCGGGCGGCAGCGCCGCGATCCGGCCGAAGGAGACATCGAGCCGCCCGGCCGCGACCTCGGCCGCCGCACCCGTCAGCCCGCTGTGGAAGCGGGCGACCAGCTCACAGCTGTCCGGCACCCGCTCCCTGGCCGCCTCCAGCGCCCCGTGGGCGGTACCGATCGGGACCCCCACATCGACCAGCAGCGGCCGCTCGGGGGCGGACCGGAACGTGGCGGCCAGCTCGTCGTGTGCGGCCAACACCCGCCGCGCGAGCGGCAGTAGCCGCGCCCCGTCCGCCGTCAGGGAAACCTGGCGGGTGGTCCGTACGAACAGCGCGGCACCCAGCTCCCGCTCCAGGCGCCGGATGTCGCGGCTCAGCGCCTGCTGGGCGACGTACAGGCGGGCGGCGGCCCGGGTGAAGTGCAGTTCCTCGGCGACGGCGAGGAAGACGCGGAGCAGACGCGGATCGGTGTCGTACGGCATCGGCTCATCCTGGCAGCAGCGCTCCTTGCCGGTGTGTGCCGATGCGTGCCGAGGGCTGACGCACATTGACAACACAGGTGCGTGAATGGGCGCTGACCAGGTGTTGGACGTACCGCAGGAGCGACAGCGACCGTAGACGCATGATCCTCTTCCTCGCTGCTCGCCCGGTCACCGCCCCGCCCGTACGCCCGGCACGGCCCGTACGCCCGGCACGGCCCGTACGCCTCCGCTTCCGTCCCCTCGCCCCCTACCGCCGGATCTTCGCCGTCCCCGGCACCCGCGCCTTCACGGCCGCCAACCTGCTGGCGCGGCTGCCGATGGGGATGCTCAGCGTCAGCGCGGTGCTGATGATCGCCGGGTCGCGTGGCTCCTACGCGCTGGCCGGGGCGGTCACCGCGACCGGGCTGGCGGCAACGGCGCTGGTCGGGCCGTGGACCGCCCGGATGGTCGACCGCCACGGCCAGGCCCGCATCGCGGTCCCGGCCACCGCGCTCGCCGTCCTGGGCTCGCTCTCGCTCCTCCTGTGCGTCCGCCACGGCGCGCCCGACTGGACCCTCTTCGCCTCCTACGCCGCCACCGCCACCACGCCCAACACCGGCGGGATGTCGCGCGCCCGCTGGGCGCACCTCTTCCGCGACGACCCGGCCGCCCGGCACACCGCCAACTCCTTCGAACAGGCCGCGGACGAGCTGTGCTTCATGCTCGGACCGGTGCTCGCCACGCTGCTGTGCACCGTCCTCTTCCCGGAGGCGGGCACGGCGGTGGCCGCGGCGCTGCTGCTGACCGGGGTGCTGCTCTTCGCCGCCCAGCGCCGCACCGAACCGCCCGTGGCGCCGGCACCGGCCACCGGCCGGCCCCGCTCACCCCTGCGCCTGCCCGAGCTGCCGCCGCTCCTGGTCACGTTCCTCGCCACCGGCGCGGTCTTCGGCTCCCTGGAGGTCGTGACGATCGCCTTCGCCGACGGGCACGGCATCCGGACCGCGGCAGGCGGCCTGCTCGCCCTCCAGGCGGCCGGCTCCTGCGCGGCCGGACTGCTCTACGGCCTGCTGCGGCCGAGGGGCCGCGCCGGCCACCGCTTCCTCGGCTGCACCGCGGCGATGGCGGCCCTGATGCTTCTCCCGCTGCTCGCGGCCGCGACGGGGAGCCTTGCCGCACTGGCCGTCGCGCTCCTCCTGGCCGGTATGGCGACCGCGCCGACCATGGTCACCGGCATGGGACTCGTCCAGTCGCTGACGCCGCCCGGTCAGCTCAACGAGGGCATGACGCTCGCCGTGACCGCGCTGCTGGGCGGTATCGCGGCCGGATCGGCGAGCGGCGGGTGGGCGGTCGACCACCTGGCCGGGGCGGGCGCCGCCTACGGGGTTCCCGCGGCGGCGGCCGCCCTCGCGCCGGCCGTCACCCTGCTCACGGCACGCCGTCGCCCGAACCGTCCGGCGGCGCCCGTCATCTGATCGGGTCCGTGTACCGCAACTGCCGGGGGAAGGTCGCAACGGCCGGGCCGTACCCCCCGACCGTGAACGCGAACGTCACCCAGGAACCGTCCACGAAGCCGACCTCGTGCGTGCCGTGCCGCACGTCGGTACGGTTGCGCACCCAGGCGACCTGCCGCCGCTCCACCCGCCAGGCGTACTCCACCGCCTCCGCACCGGCCATCGGCTCCCGCCGGTTGCCGGCCAGCCGCACCCGCACCACATGGAGATGGCGGTCGGTCACCAGCAGCACCGACAGGTACCGAAACGAACAGCGGGGCCGCAGCACGGCCGCCAGCTGCCCGGCCAGGCTCTCCCAGCTGCCCGACAGCTGAGGGGTGTCGGGGTGGTGGCGGTCGTCCCACCGGTCCACCACGGCGTTGACGGGGTTGAGGCGGTGCAGTCCCCATTCGGCCCGTCCCATGCCGTCGACGAGCCGGTCACCGGTGGTGCGCTGTGCCGAGAACGCCTGCTGCCGGAACTGCCGGGGCGGCTCGGGGAGCTGTTCGCCCGCCTCGACCGGATGGCCGGCGACGACCCTCTCCCCGGGCGGCAGCACGGCCGCCGCCCGCTCCTTGGCCGCACGGGCCAGTGCATGCCGGTCCGTGGGCACCAAGGCGGACTTGAGCCCCGACCACAGCTCGTCGGCGAATTTCACCCGAAGGCCTCCCGCACCGACTGCTTGGCCTGCGCCGGCGACTCGTCCATGCGCTCGTCGAAGCTCTTCGGCTCCGGGCGCCTGTGGTATTCCACTGTCTCTTCCGCGAGCGCCGGACCGTTCTCGATCATGGCACCCGTCAGGGCACCACCGGGATCGACCCCGAGGACACCCTTGGCGATCTTCTTGCCCTGCTTCCAGGCGAGGAACTGGGCGACATCCGTACCCGACGGCCGGTTGCCGTGCAGCAGGTCGCCGGCGATCCGCCGCCGTGCGCCCTTCCACTCCTTGATCTTCGCGCGGTCCAGCCCGCGCAGATACCGGCGGAGCCGGGAGAGCTTCGCCAGCGCCTGCGTCCGCTTGGCGATATCGGCGAGCTTGTCGGCGAGCTTGGCAGCGATCCGGGTGGCCTTCGCGGCCCGGTACGCGACATTCGCCGCACCCGCCATCGGCCCGATCGCCGCGGCGGCACCGGCCGTCAGCAGCGAGAGGATCGCCGTGGTGGCGGCGGTGACCATCAGCGCCTCGACGATCTCCACGAGGAGTTCGCTCATGGCCTGCTCGGCCATGGCGCAGGCCGCGGCGGCCATCTCCAGCAGCTCGGCGACGGTATCCATGTCGTCGGCCTCACCGAGCAGGGCCTGCTCGAAGTCCGTCATGGTCTTGTCGAACCCCTCGGCGGCGTCGCCCTGCCACGCATGCCGCACGGCCTTGCGCTCCGCCACCAGGTCCTCGACCACACCGCGCAGATCGCGCGCCGCGCTCCGCCACTCCTGGGCGGTCTCCTCCAGCAACTCGCTGTCGCCGGTGACCCAGTCGAACCAGTCGTCGGCGCCGCACTGCTTCAGGACGCCCTTGATGATCTCGTCGAGGGTCGCGGCGAGCGGATTGCTCCAGTCCAGGGTGTAGTTGATCCGGTCCAGCGCGCTCGACGCGGCCTGTCCCGCCCCCATCAGGCACCGCCGCCGAAGCTGTTCGCGGTGTCCTCTTCGTTGGCGTCGTAATTGTCCGCGGAGCCACGGACCGCGTCGGCGATGGACCGCAGCATCTCGCCGGCCCCTTCGAGGTCCGTGCCCGACTGGTCCTTCTGATCGATGTAGTCGGCCCGCAGACTGTTCGCCTCGGGGAGCTGCCCGAACACTCCGTCCGACAGATCCAGCCCGGCCGTCCGCTTGCGGATCTTGTCGATCCGGTCCGCCGCGCTCTCCGCCGCATTGGCATAGCGACGCAGCGCATCGCCCTCGACATCGGCGCCCTGACCCATTGCTCCCCCGTTGCTCCCCCATTGCCGTCACTTTGCCTGGCAATGACACACCTGGAGTCAAGGATTCGTCAAACACCTCTGGGGCATTCACCCACCGCTCGGCCCGAAGCTCGCGTATCGGCCTGAATTCTCTATCGGGTGGAAACCCGCAGAAAAGCTCGCACCCCGAAGGGAACGCGGTGCCCGGCGCCCGGAACCGGCGCCCGAAACGACTCAGGCCCCGCCGTCCTGTCGGACAGCGGGGCCTGGGCCTCACATGGGAATTGTGGAGATGGCGGGAATCGAACCCGCGTCCAACGGTGCAGAAACAGGGCTTCTCCGAGTGCAGTTCGCTGCGATTTTCTCGGCCCCGGAGATCACGCGAACAAGTCTCCGACGGGCTCAGTCACTGTTTGATTTCCTTCTAAACCCCGTGACCGGGTCTAGAAGTTTAGTTCCCTAGTCGATGCCAGGATCCGGGTCGGGAACAGCCCCGGGCTGACACTTCGCAAGTCGCTACTTAGGCAGCGAGGGCGAAGGAATCGCGCTTGGTGTTGGCGATTATTGGTTGCGACATATGGTTTACGAGATCATTGCCGCTTCCTCGACTCGCTTCCCCTGCTTCGACATCCGCTGTCGAAACCGATCATCCCCATGTTGATTTATCAAGGTGGTACCCGCACCCCTCATGGGGTGTGGACCCATCGTACGTGAACAACGGCTGCCGTTGCCAGCGTATTCCCTGCGGGCCGGCCGGGACCGGTCCCATCGGGGCAGATCAGGCCCGCTGTCGCCGGCGGGCAGCCGAGACCGCCCGGTCCGTCTCGCGGCGGTCCTGCTGCTCGCGGAGCGTCTGCCGCTTGTCGTACTCCTTCTTGCCCTTGGCCAGAGCGATCTCGACCTTGGCCCGGCCGTCCTTGAAATAGAGGGCCAGCGGCACGATCGTGTGCCCCGACTCCTGGCTCTTGGCCTCCAGCTTGTCGATCTCCACGCGGTGCATCAGCAGCTTCCGCTTGCGTCGCGCGCTGTGGTTCGTCCAGGTGCCCTGGGCGTATTCGGGGATATGTACGTTGTGCAGCCAGGCCTCACCGCGGTCGATCTGGATGAAACCGTCCACCAGCGACGCCCGGCCCTGCCGCAGCGACTTCACCTCGGTGCCGGTCAGCACCAGGCCACACTCATAGGTGTCCAGAATGAGGTAGTCGTGCCGCGCCTTCTTGTGCTGCGCGACGAGCTTGCGCCCGGGGTCCTTGTCCTTGCCCTTGCCTTTGTCCTTAGCCATAGTGCGGCCATTTTCGCACTACGCCCCGCCCCCGATGCCACTCAATACCGTGCGGGCCCGTTTTTCGGCTCCGCTGCCGACGGTCACGTCGGGCGTCAGGCCCGCGTCGTCGACGGTCCGGCCGGACGGGGTGCGGTAGTGGCCGACGGTCAGCTCGGCGACCGAACCGTCCGGCAGCGTGCTCGGCATCTGCACCGAGCCCTTGCCGAAGGTCCGGGAACCCACCACGAGCGCCCGGCCGCGGTCCTGGAGGGCGCCGGAGAGCAGCTCGGCGGCGCTCATCGTGCCGCCGTCCACGAGGACGACCAGCGGGAGGTGGGTGTTGCCGCCGCGCCGGGCGTACAGGGCGTGCTGGCTGCCGCGTACGTCGTACGTCGCGACCAGGCCGCCGTCCAGGAAGGCCGAGGCGGCTTTCACGGCCTCGGTGACCAGGCCGCCGGTGTTGCCTCGCAGGTCGAGCAGCATGCCGCCGTGCGGGGAGGCGCGGCGCACCGCCCGGCGGACCGCGTCGCCGGTGCCCTGGCTGAACGCGGAGATCTTGACGCGGGTCGGGCCGTGCGCACCGGCCGGCCGGTCGATGACGACGTTCCGGGATCTCAGACGGGTGCGGTGCAGGGTGACCGTCCAGCGGCGGGCGCCGCGCTGGAGGTCCAGCGTCACGGGCGTACCGGCAGCGGCGGCGGGCCCGCGGGAGCCGCCGGAGGGGGCACCGCGCAGCCGGCCGACGACCTCGGTGACCGGTGTGCCCCGGGACGGCCGGCCGTCGACGGCGCGCAGCCGGTCGCCCGTGGTGATGCCGGCACGTGCGGCGGGGCCGCCGGGCTGGACCCGGGAGACCTCTATGCGGCCGTGGGCCGCCTGCCGCACCCAGAGCCCGACGCCGACATAGGAGCCGTCCAACTGCGCCTGGAAATCCTTGAACTCGCCCGGTGAATAGATCGTCGACCAGCGGTCGCCGCTGCGGCTGACGACGTCGGCGGCGGCCTGCGCACCGGACTTGCCGTCCTCCACGGCCTGGGCGGCGGCCCGTTCGACGGCCGCGCGGTCCGCCGTGTCGGACCGGTGCGCGTGCGCTCCGGAGGCCGTACGGTCCGGGGCGTTGCGCTCCACCGCGCCCTCTGCTTCGTCGCTCCAGGTGCCGGTTGCCGCGCCGGTGGCGAGCACACTCGCGAGGAACAACGTCAGGGCCGCCCCGCGGCGAATGCGGCGGGGCCGGTCGTACGAACACGGGCCCGACATGGCGGTGAGTCTAGGGGACAAAAGGGCGCCGTACGGCAAGTTGACCGTACGGCGCCCCTTGGCAAAGCTCACACCTTGAGGTACTTGCGCAACGCGAAGAACGCGGCGAGCGAGGGCATCAGCAGCCCGATCAGGAGGACCAGCGGGAGGACCGCCGCCACCGAGTCCCAGCCGATGAAGTTGATCACCTGGATCTTCTTCGACAGCCAGTTGTTGATGAGGACGTACTTGCCGCCGATGATCAGCACACAGGCGAAAGCCGCGCCCAGCAGCCCCGCGATGGCGGCCTCCAGGATGAACGGCATCTGGATGTAGAAGCTGGACGCTCCCACCAGCCGCATGATCCCGGTCTCCCGCCGCCGGCTGAACGCCGACACCCGCACGGTGTTGACGATCAGCATCAGCGCAACGACCAGCATCAGCGCCATCACGAATATCGCGGCGATGTTCATGCCGTTGAGGAGGTTGAACAGTGGCTCGACGGTGTCCCGTTGGTCCTGTACCTCCTGGACACCGGGCCGTTCGGAGAACGCCGACTTGATGACGGCGTACTTCGTCGGGTCCTTGAGCTTGACGCGGAAGGACTCCGGAAGCTGGTCGGGCGTCACCAGCCCGGCGACGGGCGTGTCGCCGAACTGCTCCTTGTAGTGCTTGTACGCCTGGTCGCTGGACTCGTACGTCACCGGCTTCTGCACGATCGGCAGCCGGTCGAGCTCGGCCTTGATGTCGTTCTTCTGCTGCTGGGTGGCCGCACCCTTGGCGCAATTGGCTCCGGAGTCGGCGTCGTTCTTGTTGCAGAAGAAGATCGAGACGTTGACCTTGTCGTACCAGTAGCCCTTCATCGTGCTGACCTGGTCGCGCATCAGCAGCGAGGCGCCGAACAGGCCCAGCGAGAGGGCTACGGAGACGATGACGGCGAAAGTCATCGTGAGGTTTCGGCGGAGACCGACGCCGATCTCCGACAGGACGAACTGGGCGCGCATGGCGTCCTTTCAGTGCTGGGGGCCGTACACGCTTAGTGCTGGTAGCCGTACACGCCGCGCGACTGGTCGCGTACGAGCCGGCCCTTTTCGAGTTCCATGACCCGCTTGCGCATCTGGTCGACGATCTGCTGGTCGTGGGTGGCCATGACCACCGTCGTACCGGTCCGGTTGATCCGGTCCAGCAGCTTCATGATGCCGACCGAGGTCTGCGGGTCGAGGTTGCCGGTGGGCTCGTCCGCGATGAGCAGCATCGGGCGGTTGACGAAGGCCCGGGCGATGGCGACACGCTGCTGCTCACCACCGGAGAGTTCACCCGGCATCCGGTCCTCTTTGCCGCCGAGGCCGACGAGTTCGAGGACTTCGGGCACCGTCTTGCGGATCTGGCCACGCGGCTTGCCGATCACCTCGAGGGCGAAGGCGACGTTCTCCCCCACGGTCTTGTTGGGGAGCAGCCGGAAGTCCTGGAAGACCGTGCCCACCTGGCGCCGCATCTGCGGGACCTTCCAGTTGGAGAGCTTCCCGAGGTCCTTGCCGAGTACGTGCACATGGCCATGGCTGGCGCGCTCCTCGCGCAGCAGCAGCCTCAGGAAGGTGGACTTACCGGATCCCGAGGAGCCCACCAGGAAGACGAACTCGCCGCGCTCGATCTCGAGCGAGACGTCCCTGAGTGCAGGGCGGTTCTGCTTCGGGTAGGTCTTGGAGACGTTGTCGAATCGGATCACTGATGCACCACGGTCGACCTGGATAGGGGCACGGTTGCCGAGTTGCGGCTCCCGTCGGTGTGCGTGACCATACGCGAACCTCGCAGGGCGGCGCAGTCGCCGTAGGGGGTTGGTGCGTTTATTCACGGCACCTACGGGACAAAAGGCGCACAATCTCGCGGGGCGCGCCGTTCCGGCGATGTGCTGGCACAGTGGAAGAGGGAACCAACGCGCCTTCCGGTGCGTTGGCGCAGTGGAGAAGGAGGTCGCATGACGTACGACCGACTGGTGTGCGCCAACTGCGCGGCCCCTGTGACCGAGGGCCGCTGCCCCGTGTGCCGGGCCAGCAGAGAACGACTTCAGCAGCAAGCGGGCGGCATGTTCGCCCAGCTCAGCCCCGCCATGCTGGTGGCGCTGATGATCGTGTTGATCGCGGTGGGCATACTCCTCCACCAGGCTTCCTGACACCCGCCGGCACCCGTACGAGGCTTCCCGGCGACAGCGAGCACGCGAACGGCCGAGGGGCCCGGGACGCAAGCGCGTCCCGGGCCCCTCAGTCAGCTGTACCGCGTCGGCATCAGGCCGCTGCGGCGCCGCCGCCGTTCTTGTTGATCAGACGGGGCAGCATACGGAAGCCGACACCGCCCGCGATCATCGTCGCAGCGCCGATGAGCAGGAAGGTGGTACCGGTGGAACCGGTCTCCGCCAGCTCGCCGCCCTTGGCCTGCTGCTTCGCCTGGCCGGGCGTGTCAGCAATCTGCTCCTTGCCCTGACCGGGCTGCTCGATCGGCTTGGAGCCCTCGTTGTCGGTGCCGGTACCGGTGGAGTCACCGCCGGTGGCGTTGCCACCGCCCGTGCTGCCGGACTGGCCACCGGTGGTGTCGTCGCCACCGGTCGTGCTGCCGGACTGGCCACCGGTGGTCTCGTCACCGCCCGTGGTGCTGCCGGACTGACCGCCGGTGGTGTCGTCGCCACCGGTCGTGCTGCCGGACTGGCCACCAGTGGTCTCGTCACCGCCCGTGGTGCTGCCGGACTGACCGCCGGTGGTCTCGTCGCCACCGGTCGTGCTGCCGGACTGACCGCCGGTGCTGTCGTCACCGCCGATCTCACCGCCGGTGCTGTCGTCACCGCCGATCTCGCCGCCGGTGCTGTCGTCGCCGCCGATCTCGCCGCCGACCTGACCGCTGGACTCGCCGCCGTCGGTGGCACCGGTGGAGGAGTCACCGCCGGAGTCACCGCCACCGATGAGCCCGCCGATGATGCCGCCGATGATGCCGCCGTCCTGGCCCTGGACATCGCCCGGGCTGGCCGCGGAAGCAGCTCCGGCGGCCGTGAGCGACGCACCGGCCGCAATCACTGCGCCGGCCGCAATGCGCGCTACGCGCAGCCGCGTCTTCTTCGTCATGTACTGCTACCCCCAGTAGCTGAACTCGTCATTGGAGCACCGCTGTACGGGGCGACGAGCCGATGTCGGGGTGCACGAGCTTCGGCCCCGCACTGCGGGCAGGCCGCTCAATTCCCCGTTCTTACACGCGCCCCAGACATACGCATGCCGCGCTCAGCCTTCCCAGTTCGGCCACCATCGTCAAGGTCGATTAAAGGCCGGATGCCCGAATTGCCAAGCGGTGGGCGGTACATGGACATACGACTGTGACCAAACCGCCACAGCAAAAACAACTGCCTCCCCGAAGGAGGCAGTTGTTTCACGTACGGAAGTAGCGGATCCGCTACTTCTCCTGCTGCTTGCGCCAGCGGATTCCGGCCTCCAGGAAGCCGTCGATGTCGCCGTCCAGCACACCGGTGGGGTTGCCGACCTCGAACTCGGTCCGCAGGTCCTTGACCATCTGGTACGGGTGCAGGACGTACGAACGCATCTGGTTGCCCCAGGAATTGCCGCCGTCGCCCTTGAGCGCGTCCATCTTGGCCTGCTCCTCCTGGCGGCGGCGCTCGAGGAGCTTGGCCTGGAGGACGTTCATCGCAGACGCCTTGTTCTGGATCTGCGAGCGCTCGTTCTGGCAGGAGACGACGATGCCGGTCGGGAGGTGCGTCAGCCGCACCGCGGAGTCGGTGGTGTTGACGCCCTGGCCGCCGGGGCCCGAGGAGCGGTACACATCGATCCGCAGATCGGACTCGTCGATCTCGATGTGGTCGGTCTTCTCGACGACCGGGAGCACCTCGACACCGGCGAACGACGTCTGGCGGCGGCCCTGGTTGTCGAACGGCGAGATACGCACCAGGCGGTGCGTGCCCTGCTCGACGGAGAGCGTGCCGTAGGCGTACGGGACCTGGACGGCGAAGGTGGTCGACTTGATGCCGGCCTCTTCCGCGTACGAGGTCTCGTAGAGCTCGGTCTTGTAGCCGTGCCGCTCGGCCCAGCGCAGATACATGCGCTGGAGCTTCTCGGCGAAGTCGGCGGCGTCCACGCCACCGGCCTCGGCGCGGATGTTGACGAGGGCCTCACGGGAGTCGTACTCGCCGGACAGGAGGGTGCGGACCTCCAGCTCGTCGACCGCCTTGCGGACGGCGGTGAGCTCGTCCTCGGCCTCGACCCTGGCGTCCTCGTCGCCCTCGGCCTCGGCGAGCTCGAAGAGCACCTCGAGGTCGTCGACCCGGCCACGCAGGTCCTCGGCCTTGCGCAGCTGGCCCTGGAGGTAGGACAGCCGGCTGGTGATCTTCTGCGCACTCTCCGGGTCGTCCCACAGGGACGGCGCCGCGGCCTGCTCCTCGAGCACGGCGACATCGGCCCTCATCTTGTCGAGGTCCAGGACGGCCTCGATCGACCCCATGGTCGAGGAGAGGGACTTCAGCTCTTCGGATACATCGACGACTGCCACGCACCCAGCCTAACGGCTACCACCGTCAGCGTGACCCGGCCCCGGCAGGTGGGACCTGCCCGGAACCGTGGACGGCGGGCCCCCCGCGGGCCGTACGCGACGCCGCGTGCCGGGCGGGGCCCGGTCCTGCGGGCCGTTTCCGGGCCCGGCCGGGGCGCGGGCGGGCCGTTACGGGGTGCCGGGTTCCGGCTGGTGGACGCCCGGTGTGGCGTCGCCCGCCGTATCGTCGCCGGAGGCCAGCCAGCCGCCCAGGCCGGCCGCCAGGGCCACCGCGGCGGCGGCCGCGCCGAGCTTGATCCGGCGGCGGCGCACCGCATCCGGCGACGAGCGGTGCCGGGCCGAGCCCGCCCGGCGCTCACCGGCGGCCCGCGGGGCACGGGCGGTGCCGTGCGCGCCGCCCGCCAGCTCGTCCGGTCCTGGCACCCGCATGCTGGTGTGCGTCTCCCGGTTGGAGTCGGGGACCGCGCCCTGGACGAGCGGGACCGCGCCGCGCGGCGGAGTGGCCTCCCCCGGGGGCGGCGACGGGTAGAACGGCTCCTCGCGGGAACCGGCGGTGGCCTCCTGCTCGTCCTCCGGTTGCTCGCTGTCGGGCTCGTCGATGTCCAGCGGCGGCATACCGGCCAGGCCGGGCAGCATCTCGCGCAGCCGGGCGGCGAGCTCCGGGGCGCGCAGCCGGGAGGCCGGCGCCTTGGCCAGGCACTGGAGCAGCAGCTGCCACAGCTCGTCGGGGATGCCGGGCAGCGGCGCCACGCTCTCGGTCACATGGCGGCGCAGCACCGCCCCGGGGTGCCCGCCGCCGAACGGCGTGAACCCGGCGAGCAGCTCGTACAGGACGGTCGCCAGCGCATAGACGTCCACGGAGGCGCGCGGCGGCAGCCCCTCGATGATCTCCGGGGCGAGGTAGTCGGGGGTGCCGATGACCTTGGTGGCCCTGGTCCGGCGCGGCGAGTCGACGAGCCGGGCGATGCCGAAGTCGGTGAGCAGGGCGGGGTGCGCGCCGCCGGGGCCGAGCGGTCCCTGCATGTCCAGCAGGACGTTCTCGGGCTTGACGTCGCGGTGGACGATCCGGGCGGCGTGCGCCGCGGCGAGCCCGTCGGCGACATCGGCGGCGATCGCGACGGCGGCCTCCGGGGCGAGCCGGCGTTCGCGCTCCAGGCGCGTGCGCAGGTCGGTGCCCCGTACGAGGTCCATGACCAGCGCCAGGTCGTTGCCGTCGACGACGAGATCACGGACGCCGACGACTTGGGGGTGGTCCAGGCTCAGCAGCGCCGCCCGCTCCTGCACGAAGCGGCCGACGAGTTCCTGGTCGGATGCGAGATCCTCACGCAACAGCTTGATGGCCACGGCCCCTTCGGGGCCCTCGCCCAGCCATACCGTGCCGGCACTGCCGCGCCCCAGGATCTGGTGGGCGGTGTACCGGCTGCCGATCTTCCGTGCCAAGACTGCTCCGACGTGTCGGGCCCCCGAGCGTCCTGCGGGGGCTGAGGTTGGCGTCAAAGCTACGCGGGTGCCAGGGGGTTCAGTGCCCCGGAACGTGGCAACCTTCACTTCTGTGAGCGAAATTGTCCGTCAGAAGTCGACAAATCCACTGAGTTGCTTCCCGGGGCTGTCCGACGGGTCGTCGCAGGAAGGCCTCGGGCGCCACGGCGCACCGCCGCGTCGACGCCTCGGGACCGGACGGACGGCACGGGTCCGCCCGTCCTGAAAAGGCGGAACGGGCCCGGCGATGATCCACCGGGCCCGCTCCCCACGCCCGCGGACTGCACCGAGCCCGCCGTCGGGCGGCGTCAGCCGCCGAGTTTCTGCACGAAGCGCTGCACACTCTCGAAGACGTGCCCGACCTGGGAGAAGAAGCCGCGCGTCGTGCCGATCCACTCCTGGAGCGGGGTCAGCTCCCAGACCAGCCAGGCCGCCACGAACAGCAGGATCAGCGTGACCAGGCAGCCCTTGAGGCAGCCCAGACCCGGGATCTTCATGGGGTTGGCACTGCGCTGACGGGGCTCACGCCGGGGCCGGGGCTCCGGGGCGGGCGGCCGCTGCGGTTCGTAGCGCTGCGGCGGCGGCTCCTGGCGGCGCTGCGGGGCCTGCGGCTGCTGCTGGGCGTACGGCACCGGAGCGGGCTGCTGGCGGTACTGCGGCTGCTGCGGGCGCTGCGGCGGCTGCTGCTGGGGGGCGGCCTGGCGCTGCGGGCGGCGGCGCAGCGGGTCCTGGCCGGGGTCCAGGTACTGCACCTGGGTCTGTTCGTTGCGGTCGCGGGCGGCCCGCATCTGGGACTCCCACGGATGGGGGCCGTCGGGCTCCTGCGGTCCGCCGGCCGGTGCGCCCATGGGCATCGGCGGCATGGCCCGGGTGGGGTCGCCGCCGGGGCCGCCCGGTCCGCCCGGTCCGCCCGTGGACGGCAGCACGCTGGTCGCCGCTCCCGGGTCGTACGAACCGGCGCCGGACGGGAGCACCTGGGTGGGGTCGGCGTCGCCTCCGCCAGGCTGGCTGCCCTCGCCCGTTCCGGGAACGGGGGCGGGCGCGGGATCGGGGGCGAGCAGTGCGGCGACCCCGAGCGCGGCCTCGGCAGCGGCCGGGGTGGCGTGCACCCCGATGCCGGACGCGACGGTGCGCAGCGCCCTGGCGAGGTTCTCGGCGCTGGGCCGCTCCTCGGGCCGCTTGCGCAGACAGCGCTCGATGACCGTCCACAGCGGCTCGGGGAGCGTGCCGGGGCGTTGCGGCTCCTCGCTGAGGTGGCGGTGCAGCACCTCCAGCGCGGTCGCCCCGGCGAACGGCGGGCGGCCGGTGACCAGCTCGTACAGCAGGATGCCGGCGCCGTAGATGTCCACGGCGGAGGTCTGCGGGCGGCCCTCGGCGGACTCCGGCGCCACGTAGGCGGGGGTGCCGACGAATTCGTGGGTGCGGGTCAGGCCCGGGGAGTCGGCGAGACGGGCGATGCCGAAGTCGGTCAGCATCGGGTGCATCTCGCTGCTGCCGTCCGACCCGGCGAGCAGGACGTTGGCGGGCTTGAGGTCGCGGTGCACCACACCGTCGGCATGGCTGGCGGCCAGCGCGTCGGCGATCTGGGCCGTGAGCAGCGCGGCGGCCACCGGGCTGAAGGGGCCGTTGTCGCGCAGATAGCGGTGCAGGTCGGGGCCGTCGACCAGGTCCATGACGAGAGCGAGCAGATCGCCCTCGACGACGAGGTCGCGGGTACGGACGATGTTGGGGTGGGTGAGCCGCAGCAGGACGGAGCGCTCCCGCAGGAAGCGCATCACCACGTCCGCGTCGTGCGCCAGCTCCTCCTTGAGGACCTTGATCGCGACCGTCTCACCGGGCTCTCCTGCCACGGCGGCCTCGGCGCCCGCCGTCTCCCGCTGGCGGGCACGCCAGACGGTGCCCGTGGCACCGCGTCCCAGCGGCTCCTCGAGCAGGTACTTGCTGCCTACCGGCCGCACGTCATGCGCTCCCTGGTCGTGGTGGTTCTCTTGCCCGGCCCGCGGGGTCCGAATGATCAACTCCGCGCGGCCCGTCCGACCCACTGTAGTGCCGTCGTACAAACTTTTCGGTCCGTCGGCCCGCTGGGGGCTTGTGGGGAAGACGCACTTTCGGGACGGATGGTTGCCCGCCGCGTCCGGCCGGTGCCGGGCGCCGCCCGCAGCATCCTGCCGGGACCGTTCCGAGCTGACCACGGGCGTCGAAATCCGGCCGGGCACGGCACGCAAGCAGGCACTTTTTCGCCCTTAGAAGACCAATCAAGATCACTGAATGGCGGTCGGCGGGCGTGTTGTCAGCGGCAGGTGCGAGGATGCACCCAGCACGAAGCGGTGGGGGCGGGCGGTCTTTGTCGCGACGTGCACTTGGGACTTGTACGTGCCGACGTGCCCGGGTGTGGTGGGGGGAGTGAGCGGAGCCCTCGCCGGATCCCCGGCAGAAGGGACCGTTGACGGCGATGCAGATCCGGCTGACCGTCCTCGGGCCGCGCAGCGGCCACACCACACGTACCTGCGATGTGCTCGTGACGGCCCCCGCCGGGACCGCCCTGGCGGCGGTGGCAGGCGCGCTCGCGGCCTCCGTGGCGGGCTCGGGAGCGGATGTCGGCGGTGCGGGCGGCAGCGGCCCCGTCGTGCTGTACGCCGGGACCGAGCGGCTCGATCCGCAGCGCGCGGCGATCGGCGAGCCCCCTTTGATCGACGGCGCGGTGCTCTCCCTCCAGAGCCCCGGCCCCGCCCCGGCACACGGCCTGCCGCACGGCTCCGCCCGTCTGCGGGTCATCTCCGGCCCCGACGCCGGCGGAGTGCATCTGCTGCACGGGGGCCAGGTCCGCATCGGCCGCTCCGCCGACGCCGACGTCCCCCTCGACGACCCCGATGTCTCCCGGCTGCACTGCGCCGTGACCGTCGAACCGGACGGCTCGGTGTACGTAGCCGACCTGCGCTCCACGAACGGCACCGTGGTGGACGGCACCGACCTCGGGGAACGGCCCGCGCCGCTGCGGCCCGGCGCCCTGCTGCGCATCGGCGAGTCCGCCCTGCGCCTCCAGTCCGCGCCGAGTGCACCGGACCCCGCCCTGCCGACCGCCCCGGATGGCGAGGGCCATCTGCGGATCACCCCCGGGACGGCCGGCCCCGGCCCGGACGCGGGGGCGGCGGGCCGGGCGGAGGAGTACGGGGAGTACGGCGCGCCGGGCCCGCGGGGAGCCACCGCCGCCGCGGAAGGGGCGTACGCGGGAGCCGGGGCCTACGCCCGGCTGGCCGGCGGTGCGCCCTCTCCCGTACCGGACCCCCGTACCGCACCGGACCCCCGTACCGCACCGGCACCGGGCGCGACGGGACGGCGGGACACCCCCTTGCGCGGCACCCCGGCCCGGTACGACGCACCCGGCCACGGCGCACCGGCCCCCGGCCACAACTCCCCGCGCGGCAGCGCCGGTACGCCCTTCCCGGCCGCCCACACGGGCCATGTCTACGACCGCACGACCGAGGGCGGCGCCCCGGCGGACGGCTTCGGCCCCGGTGTCCGGGAGCGCACCGACGGCTTTCCGGCCGGTGGGCAGGAGCGGACGCACGGCGGGCAGCAGTCATTGGCGCCGTCCGACGAGGCGCCCCGTAAGGGCGGGCGGCGGGGCGGCATCGGCGCCTGGGCGCGGCGGCTGGCCGGCAGCCGGCCCGCCGTGGCGGGGCCGGAGGACGCCCACGCACCGGAGTACGCACCGGCCGACGCCCCCGCGGCGGCCTTCGCCGCCGCTCCCGAGGACGCCCAGGCACCCGAAGCGCGCTCCGGGCCCGCCGCCGACGAACGATGGCCGGATGCCGCCGCGGTCCTGCTCACCGCGCTGGGCCCGGGACCCCGCCTGTGGGAGCGCGGCCCGGACCACCCCGACGCGCTGACCGTCCGGCTGGGGACGGCCGCCCGCAGCGGCGGCCGGACCGCCGTGCCGGTCACCGTCGACCTGCGCCGGGCGGGCTCCCTGGGCCTCGCCGGGCCGCGCGCACGGCTGGCCGGGCTGGCCCGCAGCGCCCTCGCCCAGCTCGCGGCCCTGCACTCCCCCGGCACCCTCGACCTGGTGCTGATCAGCGCGGACCGGGCGCGGACCGCCGAGGAGCGGGTGGCGGACTGGTCCTGGCTCGGCTGGCTGCCGCAGGTCCGCCCGGCCCATGGCCAGGACTGCCGGCTGTTGCTCGCGTACGACAAGGAACAGGCCCTGGCCCGTACGTCCGAGCTGGTGCGCCGGCTCGACGACGGCCCGCTGGGCCACGGCTGGGCCAACGCCGACCGGGCGGAGATCGCCTCCGCCGCCGCCCGCCACCAGGGCCCGTACACGCTCGTGGTCGTGGACGGCGACCCCGGCAGCTCCGCGCTGCGCGAGACCACCGCCCGGCTCGCCGCGGGCGGCCCGGCGGCCGGTATCCATCTCCTGTGCCTGGCCGAGACCCCGGCCGCCTCCCCCGCCTTCCCGCTGGCCGCGACGTACGAGGCGGCGCGGGAGGCGTCGCCCGCCTTCGGTGAGTGCGGGGCGGTCGCGGTGCTCAGCGGCGATGTCGCCACGGCACTGCGCGTGGTCCAGCCGGGCTCCGGGCCCAACGGCACGGTCGCGGCGGTGGACGCGGTCTCCGGCGCCTGGGCCGAGCGGTTCGCGCGGGCGCTGGCGCCGCTGCGCGAGACCGATGCGGCGGCCCTGGCCGGCGGCCGGGCGGCGCCCCGTGCCGCCGTCCCGCTGCCCGATTCGGCGCGGCTGCTGGACGAGTTGGGGCTGGCCCGCGCCACCCCGGCGTCCCTGATGGCCCGCTGGGCCGCCGCCCTGGACACCGACCGGCCCGGCGCCGCCGCGGTGCTCGGCGCCGGACCGCACGGACCGCTGTGCGCCGATCTCGCCGGCGACGGTTCGCATCTCGTCCTGGAGGGCGCGACGGCCACCGGCAAGACCGAGCTGCTGCGTTCGATGGCCGCCTCGCTGGCCGCCGCCGACCGCCCGGATCTGCTGTCGCTGGTGCTGGTCGACGGCGGCGGCAGCGAGCGCGGCGAAGGACTGCGGGTCTGTACGGACCTGCCGCATGTCACGACGTACCTCGCCGCCTCGGACCCGGTCCGGATGCGGGAGTTCGCCCAGGCGCTGTCCTCCGAGCTGAAGCGGCGGGCGGAAATACTGGCCGGTACCCCGTTCGCCGAGTGGCGCAGCAAGCATCTGCCGGCGCCGCGGGTCATCGCGCCCCGGCGTTCGACCGAAGGCGGCGGTGGTCACAGAGAGCAGGAACCAACTACTCTCCGTAATCGTTGCCAAAACAAGGAAGGGGAAAGCGGCCCACCGGCGGACCCCTCCACGACCGGGACACTCCGCCTGCGGGCGCGCAGCGAACCGCCGGCGGCGGACGGCGCGGAGACCGCGGTGCCGATGCCCCGCCTGTTCGTCCTGGTCGACGACTTCGACGCCCTGGTGGCCCCCGCACTGGGCAGCACGGGCCGGCCCGCCGCCGGCTCCGTGGTGCGCGCCCTGGAGGCGGTGGCCCGGGACGGGGCGGCGCTCGGGGTCCATCTGATAGCCGCCACCGGCCATCCGGACCGTACGGCGGAGACCGCGACCAGCGAACGGGCCGGTCTGCGGGTCCGGTTGGGCGCCGACGGCGATCCGTCCGAGCCGGTGCCCGCGGGCCGCGGCCGGCTGCACCGCGCGGCGGACGGCTCCTCGACGCCGTTCCAGGCGGGCCGGGTGACCGGCCGGATACCCCGGACGTCCACGCTCCGGCCGACGGTCGTGCCACTGGAGTGGCAGCGGATGGGCGACCCGCCGGCCCGGCGCCCGCTGCGCGAGCTGGGCAACGGCCCGACGGACCTGGCCCTGCTGGCCAGCGCGCTCCAGCGGGCCGCACAGTCCTCGGGTGCCCCCTCCGCCCCGCCCCTGCTGTGAGCCCCGGGCCCCGCCCATAACAGCACCGTCACGAAAGGCCGGTTGACGCGGAACGCGGTATTGCGGACCCCGTGGCCAGGGCGTAGGACTGTCGCACACCGCAGAGCACGACGAGGCGCAGCGCGACGACGCACCGCCGCACGGCACCACGTACCGCCGCACAGGCCACATAGCACCGCAGGCACGATGCACCACCGCACAGCACCACGAACCGCCGCACAGGACTACATAGCACCGCACGGCACCACGAACCGCCTCACAGGACCGCATAGCACCGCAGGCACGACGCACCACGGCATGGCTCCAGGTACCACCGCACGGCACGACATACCACCGCAGGCACGACGCACCACCGCACGGCACCACGCACCACCGCACGGCACGACGCGAACGGCACGGCGAGGGCGCCGCGGCACGACGTGATACGGCCCCCTTCGCAACCGGCACGGCAGGCGCAGCGATAAGGGGCTACGGGGATGCGCAGACGACTCGACCGCACGGCTGTACGCGCCACGACCGCGGTGGCGGCGGCCTCGGCGCTCGCCCTGATGCTGGCCGCCTGCGGCAGCGGCGGCGGCACGAAGGACAACGGCAGCGGCGGCAGCAAGGGCGGCAGCACCGCCCCCACCGTGCAGCTCCCCCAGCTCAAGGGCCAGAAGTTGCAGGTCACTGCGGTCTGGACGGGCCCCGAGCGGGAGAACTTCGTCAAGGTGCTGGATGAGTTCGAAAAGCGCACGGGTGCCCAGGTCGACTTCGTGCCCAGCGGCGACGACATGGCCGGCTTCATCGGCTCCAAGATCGCCGGTGGCGGGCCGCCGGACGTCGCGATGCTCCAGCAGGTCGGTGTACTGGACGAGTTCGCCGAGAAGGGCTGGCTCAAGCCGCTCGGCAGCGCCGCCAAGGCGCAGCTCGCCAAGAACTACACCAAGGGCTGGCAGGACCTCGGCGCCCACAAGGGCACCGGGTACGGCGTCTACTTCAAGGCCAGCAACAAGTCGCTGGTCTGGTACAACACCGAGGCGTTCGACAATGCGGGTGCCAAGGAGCCGAAGACCTGGCCGGACTTCGTCAAGGCGGCGGAGATCATCGCCGAGTCGGGTATCGAGCCGGTCTCGGTGGGCGGTTCGGACGGCTGGACGCTGACCGACTGGTTCGAGAACATCTATCTCTCCCAGGCGGGGCCGGAGAAGTACGACCAGCTGGCGCAGCACAAGATCAAGTGGACTGACCCGACGGTCAAGCAGGCGCTGAGCACGCTCGGGCAGCTCTTCGGCCGTAAGGATCTGCTGGCGGGCGGCAACTCCGGTGCGCTCCAGACGGACTTCCCGACGTCGGTGACCCGGACTTTCAGCGGCGGTGATGCCCCCAAGGCCGCGATGGTCTCCTCGGCCGACTTCGCCGCCGCCAACATCGCCCAGACCAAGGCCAAGGTCGGTACCGACGCCAAGGTCTTCCCGTTCCCGGCGGTGGGCGCCAAGTCCCCGGTGGTGACCGGCGGTGATGTGGCGGTGGCCCTCAAGGACAGCAAGGCCTCGCAGGCGCTGCTGACGTTCCTGGCGTCGACGGATGCCGCCAAGATCTGGGCGCAGGCGGGCGGGTTCATCTCGCCGAACAAGGAGCTCGACCAGGCTGCGTACGCCGACGGGGTGATGCGCGAGATCGCCAAGGCGCTGATCGCGGCGGGTGACGATTTCCGCTTCGACATGTCCGACCAGGCGCCCGCCTCGTTCGGCGGCAAGCCGGGCCAGGGCGAGTGGAAGGACCTACAGGACTTCCTGAAGAACCCCAAGGATGTCGCGGGCACCCAGGCGCAGTTGGAGAAGGACGCCGCCAAGTCGTTCAGCCACTGAGTACGCGAAGCCGTCCGGGCACTGAGCCCGCGAAGCCGTCCGGACGCACCGAGTCCGTGAAGCCGTCCGGGCACCGAGTACGCGAAGTCGTCCGGACGCGGAGCAGCTGCCGCCGACCGCCTCGACCGGGACCGGGGGACCGTCACGATGAGCGCCGTACAGGTCAGCAAGGCCAGTGAGAGCAGCGAGGGCGGCCGGCGCAGCGGCGGCGGCAGGCGGCGCGGCGGCAGGCGGCGCGGCGGTGTCCTGGGCACCCGCCCCTGGACCGCGGCGGTGTTTTTGCTGCCGGCGTTGCTGTTGCTCGGGGCGCTGGTCGTCTACCCGATCGTCTTCTCCGTGTACCGCAGTCTGTTCGACGCGTCCGGCAACGGCTTCGTGGGGCTGGGCAATTACGGGGCGATGTTCTCGGACGACGGTATCCGTACGGCGCTGAGGAACAACGTCATCTGGGTGGTGGTGGCGCCGACCGTCTCGACGGTGCTGGGGCTGATCTTCGCGGTGCTGACCGAGCGGATCCGCTGGGGCACCGCCTTCAAGCTGATCGTGTTCATGCCGATGGCGATCTCGATGCTGGCGGCGGGCATCATCTTCCGGCTGGTCTACGACCAGGACCCGCAGCGCGGGGTCGGCAACGCGGTGTGGGTCGGCATTCATGACACGTTCGCCGACCCGGCGCCGTTCCCGGGTGCCAAACCGCGGCCCAAGGCCGATCTCGCGCCGTCCGGCGGCGGTGCGTTCACCACGCGCTCGGCCGTACGGGCGGGCTCCCCGGTGAAGCTGCCGCTGGTCGCCGTCCAGCCGGGCGATCTGCGCGGTGCTCGGTCCGCGGCCGCCGCCGGGTCCCGTCCTGGCCAGGTGACCGGCACCGTGTGGCTGGACTTCACCCGCGGTGGCGGCGGCCGCCCGACGTCGTCGACGGCAACGAGAAGGCGCTGGCCGGGCTGACGGTCGAGGCGGTCAGGGGCGGCCGGGTGGTCGGCTCGGCGACGACGGCGGCGGACGGCACCTTTGCGCTGCCCGCCGCCCAGGCCGACGGCGCCCGCCTCCGGCTGCCCGCGGCCAATTTCGCCGAGGCCTACCGCGGCGTCGACTGGCTCGGCCCGGCGCTGGTCACCCCGGCGATCATCGGTTCCTACGTCTGGATGTGGGCCGGTTTCGCGATGGTGCTGATCGCGGCGGGGCTGGCGGGCGTTCCGCGGGAGCTGCTGGAGGCGGCGCGGGTGGACGGCGCGGGCGAGTGGCAGGTCTTCCGCCGGATCACGGTGCCGCTGCTGGCGCCGGTCCTGGTGGTCGTGCTGGCCACCCTCATGATCAATGTGCTGAAGATCTTCGACCTGGTCTACATCATCGCGCCGGGCTCCAGCATCAGATCCGCCAACGTGCTGGCGCTCCAGCTCTTCCAGTCGTCGTTCGGTACCGACGTCGACGAGGGCCTGGGCAGCGCGATCGCCGTATTCCTGCTGCTGCTCGTGCTGCCGGTGATGTACGTCAATCTCCGGCGCATACGGAAGGAGCGTCGCCGATGACGACCGTGGACGGTGGCGTACCGGACGGGCGCTCCGGCAGTGCCGGTGCCGTACGGGCCCGGCAGCCGCTGGCCGCCCGGATCGCGGCGCGGGCCGGTGGCGGCGCGATGCGGGTCTTCCTGGTCCTTGTCGCCCTGTTCTGGCTGATGCCCTCGGTGGGGCTGCTGCTGTCCTCGCTGCGCAGCCCGCAGCAGATCGCCGAGTCCGGCTGGTGGCAGGTCTTCAGCGCACCGGCCCAGATCACCTGGGACAACTACAGCCAGCTGCTGTCGAACGACAAGGTGATGGGCTCGCTGCTGACCACGGCGGCGATCACCGTGCCGGCGACGGTACTGGTCGTGGTCATCGGATCGCTGGCGGGTTATGCGTTCGCGTGGATGGAGTTCCCCGGACGGGACGGCTGGTTCATGGTCGTCGTCGGGCTGCTGGTGGTGCCCGTGCAGGTGGCGCTGATCCCGGTGGCCAAGCTGTTCGGCGCGGTCGGGCTGTTCGAGACGACGGCCGGGGTGATCCTCTTCCATACGGCCTTCGGGCTGCCGTTCGCGGTGTTCCTGCTGCGGAACTTCTTCGCCGAGATCCCGCGCGAGCTGCTGGAGGCGGCCCGGCTGGACGGGGCGGGCGAGCTGCGGCTGTTCACCCGTGTCGTGATGCCGCTGGGCGGGCCGGCGATCGCCTCGCTGGGGATCTTCCAGTTCCTGTGGGTGTGGAACGACATGCTGATCGCGCTGATCTTCGCGGACAGCGGCAACCCGCCGGTGACCGTCGCGCTGCAGCAGGAGGTGCGCCAGTTCGGCAACAACATCGATGTGCTGGCGCCCGGCGCCTTTCTGTCGATGGTGGTGCCGCTGATCGTCTTCTTCGCCTTCCAGCGTCAGTTCGTCTCCGGTGTGATGGCCGGCGCGGTGAAGTGAGACCCCCGCGGGGGCCCGGCAGGCACGGTGGTCCCGGCAGTCCCCGTCGCCACGCCACCTCCCGTTCATTTTCGTCCGCCTACAGTGACGTCGCTGCCGTGCCACGAGGCCGCGCCGGTGCGCGGCGGCCATGACGCCGGGCGCGTCCACAACTGCACAGACGCCGACAACAGCAGATCCCTCCCGCAGAGCCCGCAAAGCCCGCGGCACCCTCAGATCCCTCAGATCCCGCAGTTTTCTCCTCGCACACCCGGTACATCCACGGCGGACAGCGCCGGCACATACCGCACGTACTCCCCCTGCACGCGTCGTACTCAGCCCTACGTTCCCGACCGTCTGGAGACGGACCGCACATGACTGCCCCCATCGCAGACCAGAGTGCCGAACAACTCCCGCGCCCCACCCGGCTGTCCGATGTCAAAGGCTGGTTCTTCACCGCCGACCAGTTGCTCTTCGACTGGTTCCTGGCGCACCAGCAGGACCGTTCGGAGCCGGGTGATCTGCTCGAACTGGGCGCGTATATGGGCAAGAGCGCCATCTTCCTCGGTGCGCGGCTGCGTCCCGACGAGCGCTTCACGGTCTGCGATCTCTTCGACTCCCCCGCCGAGGACGCCTCCAACTCCAAGGAGATGAAGAAGTCCTACGCGACCCTGACGCGCCGCGCCTTCGAGGCGAACTACCTTGCCTTTCACGAGGAGTTGCCCACGATCATCCAGGGCCTCAGCTCGTTCGTCGGCGATCATGTGGACGAGGGGTCGGTGCGCTTCGCCCATATCGATGCCTCGCATCTGTACGAGCATGTGCACGGCGACATCCTCACAGTGCGCAAGCTGCTCACGGCCCACGGCGTCGTGGTGATGGACGACTACCGCGCCGAGCACTGCCCGGGGGTGGCCGCCGCCACCTGGCAGGCCGTCGCGAACGAGGGGCTGCGCCCCATCTGCATCACCGGCACCAAGTTCTACGGGACCTGGGGCGATCCCGAGCCGCTACAGAAGGCGCTGGTGGAGTGGATCACCTCGCGCGGCGACATCTGGCACGAGGTGCAGTACGTCAACGACGCCCCGCTGGTGCGGCTGAGCGCCAAGGGTGCCCAGGAGCCCGCCCATCCGGTCTCCCGGCACAAGTCCGCCGCCCGCGCCCCGCAGCGGCCGGCGGCTCGGGCGCCGAAGGCCTCCGCGTCCCGCCCGGCCGCGCGCCCGCCGGTCCCCTCGCGCGCCGCGCTGCGCCGGGTCGCCCTGGACGTGCTGCCGCCGGTCGTCACCCGTGCGCTGGTGAAGGCCCGCCGGCGGGCCCGTACGCACTGAGGCATCGGGCGCGCGGGCCGGGCGGGGAACTGTGCCCGGCCCGCGCCCTGCCGCGCCCAGGAGCCGTCCGGCCCGCTCCGCCGGGCCTGTCTCAGCGCGGGACCTGTCCCACCAGGACGAAGACGTTGGACCGCAGCAGCATCCCGGCGGGACGCGGCAGCGGATGGGAGTACGTACGCCGTACGGCCAGGCCGGCGGACTCGGCGAAGGCGCGCAGCAGGGCGAAGTCGGTGAAGCGCACGGGGGCGGGCCCGGCCCGGTGCCCGGCCTCCTGCGCGGTGATCAGCAGCACCCCGCCGCCGGGTCGTACGTAGGGGACATAGGCCCGCAGCAGGCCCTCGACCTGCTCGTCGTCCAGATGCTCCAGGACATGTGCGGTCAGCAGCGCGTCGAAGGCGCCGGGCCGGGCGTGCGGGCTCGCGAGGAAGGTGTCGGCGGTGTAGGCGGTCAGGCCGCGCGCGCGGCAGTGCGCCACGGACTGCGGGTCGTGGTCCACCCCGACGCTGCCGGGCGCGCAGTCGGCGAGCGTGTCGCCGGTCCCGCAGCCGATCTCCAGCACCCGTCCGGTGCCGATCCGCCGCAGCTGGCTGCGGTACGGGGACCGGGCGGGCAGCAGCCGGGCCGGGCCGCCGCGCCCCCGTTCGACCGGCAGCCGCGCGGTGGAGGCGGCCGGCGCGGTGCCCGTGGGGCGCGCGGGCCGGGCGGTCCGGGTGTCGCTGCCGGGCGGCCCGGCGTCGGGGCTGTCGGTGGCGGCGGAGCTGTCGGTTCGGCCGGGCATCGGGACGCGGTCACCTTCCCTGGGGGAAACACGGCGCGCGGGGCGCCCTGAAGCTGTGCAACGGGTCTACGGCATCGGACGCGGCCCGGCACTACGGCGCGCCGAATTCGCGCACCGAGCGTAACGATGCACACACGGACTGTCGATGATGTCTCTCACCCTTTCAGCGCAGATCCGGTGACCGTGCCGCCGTGGGCGAGTTGAACGGACCGGTCTTGTGCATCGCCAGTCCGGAAAGGCTCGGTCCACGTATGAAGCCTCGGCTCACCGTCGTCGTCCCGGTCCATCGCATCGAGGGGTCCGAGCGGAATGTGGAGGAGTGCCTGGAGTCGGTCGCGGCCCAGACGCTGACCGATCTGGATGTGGTGATGGTGGACGACGGTCCGCCCGCGGACGCGGGCGGGGACGCCACCTCCGCCGCGGGCGCGCCCGCCGCTCCCGTCCGCCGTTTCGCCGAGCGCGACCCGCGCTTCCGGATCGTCCACCATCCCGGGGGCGGTCCGGCGCCCGGCTGCGGCGCGCTCCGCAACACCGGTGCCCGGCACGCCTATCCGCACACCGAATACCTGGCCTTCCTGGACGCCGACGATGTGCTGCTGCCGCGCGCTTACGAGGACCTGGTCGGCCTGCTGGACAAGTCCGGTGCGGACCTCGCGACCGGCAATGTCTACCGGCTCGGTGCGGCAGGACGCAGCCAGTCCGCCCACCACCCGGCCACCCGCGCCACCGCGCTGCGCACCCACGTCGGCGAGGACCTCACCCTGCTGTCCGACCACTTCGCCCGCAACAAGGTCTTCCGCCGCACCTTCTGGGACACCCATCAATTCGCGTTTCCCGAGGGCGGGTTGTGCCACGACGCGGCGGTGACGCTGCCCGCGCTCTTCCTCGCCGAGGCGATCGACGTCCTGCACGAGCACGTCTGTTACTGGCGGCTGCCGGAAGGGCCCGACCGCCACCGGCGGCCCGATGCCCGGGGCGTACGGGACCGGTTCGCGGCGGTGGCCGGCATCCGGCGTTTCCTCGCGGACCCGGCCCACGCCCGGCTGAGCGTCCATCAGCGCGACTACGACCGCGCACAGCTCACCGACGGGCTGCTCGACCTGGTCGACGCCCTGCCGGCGGCCGCGCCGGAGTGCCGGACCGCGTTCCTGGACTGCGCCCGCGACTTCCTCTCCGGCGTCGACCCGCGGCTGTTCCCCACGCTCCCCGTCGAGCTGCGGATGCGCTGGTATCTGATCCGCGCCGGGCGCCTGGCCGACCTGCTCACCCTGCTCGTGCACGAGGCCCGCAACCCGGCGGGGTTCACCGTCGCCGGGCCGCCGCTGCGCAAGCGCGCGGTGCTGCCGCTGACCCCGCCGCTGGAGCTGCCGCCGGGCGTGACCCGGCTGGATCGCGCCGACTTCCCCGTACGGGCCCGGGTCCGGGAAGCGGTGTGGCAAAACGGCGTGCTGGTACTGCGCGGCTACGCCTACATCCGGAATCTGGACGCCGCGGCCCGGCACAGCTACCTCCGCACGGCGGTGCTGTCCTGCGGGCGGCGCCGGATCCTGCTGCCGCTGCGGCCGGTGCCGATGGTGGAGGCGACCGCCGAGTCCGGTCAGGAGCTGCACTGTTACGACTGGTCGGGCTTCGAGCTGCGGGTCGACCCGGCCCGGCTGCGCAAGGGCGGGCGCTGGGAGGAGGGCGACTGGACGGTCGGGGTGGTGCTGGCGTCGGCGGGCGTGGTGCGGGCCGCGGCGCTGCACGCCCCGGAGACCGGCTCCGGCGCCACACCGTGCGCCCATGAGCTGCCCGGGGACGGCGTACGGATCACGCCCCGGTTCACGGACGGGCGGCTGCGGCTGTCGGTGGCCCGTCCGGCCCGGCGGCTGGCCGGCCACCGTGCGGCGGCGGCCGGCGCCCTGGACCTGACCGTCACCACGCCCGGCCCGCCGCTCTCGGCCCTGCGGCTGACCCACCAGGGAAGCGGCACGGTGGTGTCGTTCCCGGTGGAGACGGAACGCCCCGCGGGGGCGGGGACGGGGCCGGGCAACGGGCAGCGGGAAGCGGGCGGGGCGCCCGACGGCGCGCCGGGCGCCCCGCCCCCGCCGCTCACCTTCCGGGTCCGGCTCGACGCCCTCGCCGCCGCGCGCCCCACCCGGGACGGCGCGCCGCTGGCGATCTTGCCGGGGCACACCGAGAGCTGGGCGGCCGAGGTGGTGCTGGCCGACGGCGGCACCGACCCGATCGCCTGCGATCCCCGGCTCGCCCCCGTCGCCCATCCGCTCTCGCACGGCCGTGAGCTGGTCGTGGCGGCCTCCCCGGCCGGGCACCTCGTGCTGCACGACCGCACCCCGCAGCCGTTCCTGGACCGGGCGATGTGGCGCGCGGACGGCGCCCTGCTGGTGGCGGGAAGGCTGCCGGACGCCGCGCCGCACGCCACCGAACTGGTCCTCAAGCACGGTGCGCACGCCGCCGAGCTGGCCTTCCCCACCCTCCACGACGACGGCCGGTTCCACGGCACGCTGCCGCTGGGCGCCCTGCCCTCGCTCGCCGGCCCGGTGCCGCTGCGCGAGGGCCGCTGGACGCTGCATCTGCGCGAGCAGGGCGCGCCCGGCTCCCCGCTGGACGCCCCGGTCCGCTGTGCGCCGTCCCTCCTCGACGGGCTGCCGGCCGCCCGTACCGTCCGCGGCAAGCCGCTCACCCTGGACCGGCACCGGCACGACGAGGCGCTGGTGGTGGCGGGTCCCGCGCTGCCCGCCACCGACCGCGGCCCCTACCGGCGCCGGGTGCTGCGCGAGCAGCACTACTCGCTGCACCGCTCGCGCCCGCTGCGCGACACCGTCCTCTACAGCAGCTTCGGCGGCCGCGCGTACGGGGACTCGCCGCGGGCGGTGCACGAGGAGCTGGTGCGCCGGGGCATGGACGTGGAGCATCTGTGGGCGGTGCGCGACGCGCAGACCGCGGTGCCGGAGACGGCGCGGGCGGTGCTGGTGGGCAGCGCCGAGTGGCACGGCGCGCTGGCGCACAGCCGCTGGGTGGTCACCAACACCCATCTGCCCCGCTGGTTCACCCGGCGCGGCGGCCAGCGCATCATCCAGACCTGGCACGGCACCCCGCTCAAGCGGATCGGCGCCGACCTGGCCGGGACGCTGTGCGCGGGGCTGGCCCATCTGGCGCCGCGGCCGCGGGTCAGCCGGCAGTGGAGCGTGCTGCTGTCGCCCAACGCGCACAGCACACCCGTGCTGCGCTCCGCGCTCGGCTACTCCGGCCGGCTGCTGGAGACCGGCCTGCCGCGCACCGACGCCTTCTTCGCCGCCGACCGTGACGGGAGGGCGGCCGCGGTCCGCGAGCGTCTGGGCATCGGGCCCGGGAAGAAAGTGGTGCTGTACGCGCCGACCCCGCGCGACGACCTGGCCTACGACGCGGGTCATCACCGGCTGCATCTGCCGCTGGACCTGGAGCTGGCCGGGCGGGAGCTGGCGGACGACCATGTCCTGCTGGTCCGCAGCCACCCGCTGGTCGCCGACCGGCTGCCCGCCCACCACGCCCCCTTCGCCCTCGACGTCTCCGCCCATCCGGACGCCACGGAACTGCTGCTGGCCGCGGACGTCCTGGTCACCGACTACTCGTCGCTGGCCGCCGACTTCGCCAACACCGGGCGCCCGATGCTCTTTCTGACGCCCGACCTGCCGCACTACCGCGACACCCTGCGCGGCTTCACCCTCGATTTCGAGGCCCGGGTGCCGGGCCCGCTGCTCACCTCGACCGGTGAACTGATCGATGCGCTGGGCGACTTGGAGGCGATCGCCGCGGCGGGTGCGGATGCGTATGCGGATTTCCGGGAAACGTTCTGCCACCGGGACGACGGAGGTGCGGCGGGCCGGGTCGCGGATCTGATGGAGCGGTGACCGGGACGGGTCCGCCGCAAGGTAGTGGCGTGCGGATCAACATCGTGCGGCACTCGCGTCGTTACAGCATGTGCAGGCGCCCTTACGGGCCTGCACACCCCCGAGCCCCGACTCCCGCCCGGTAACAAGACGGCAAGAGGGCGGGAAAAGCGGAGCGGGGGGTGCAACCGCTCGACGGGATTCGCCCTCTGAACCATCGGAAACAGGTTCGGACCCCGCTCGCGCCCAAGAGATGCTGTCGACACGAAATGTAGATTCAGTGACTGTGAAAGAAGCCCTCGATCCGCTGACGGGGCCCACCATCACGCCATCCGCACAGGTCAGCATCGTCGTCATCGCCTTCAACGATGCCGGCCATGTCTGCGAGGCGGTGCGCTCCGCACTCGCGCAGGGGCCCCCTGGCGAAACGGTCACCGAAGTGATCGCGGTGAACGACGCCTCCACCGACGGCACCGGCGCCGCCCTGGACGCCCTCGCCCACACCGAACCACGGCTGCGGGTGATCCACCGCGACACGAACAGCGGCGGCTGCGGCACCCCGCGCAACGACGGCCTGCGCGCCGCCACCGGACAGTTCGTGATGTTCCTCGACAGCGACGACGTGCTGCCCCCGGGCGCGGCCCGGGCGCTGCTGGCCGCCGCTCTGGAACATGACGCCCCGGTCGCGGCCGGCGCCTGCGTACGCCGTGAGCTGCCCGCGCACCGCGATGTCGCCTGGCAGCCCGGCCTCTACCGCGAGCCGGCGGTCCACAGCTCCCCCGAGGACAGCCCCCAGCTGGTCCGGGACACTCTGTGCGTCAACAAGCTCTACGAGCGGGCGTTCCTCTCCGCGCACGGCATCACCTTCCCCGAGGGCCGCTTCACCTACGAGGACTTCGTGTTCACCGCGCGGGTGCTGGCCGCCGCCCCGCGGGTGGTCACGATCCCCGACCGCGTCTATGTCTGGCATGTGCGCCGGTCGGCCGCCCGGCAGTCGATCTCGCTGGACCGCAAGGACGTCGCCAACTGGCAGGCGCGGATCGCGGCGCACCGCGCCAGCGTGCAGATCTTCCAGGACGCCGGGCACAAGGCGCTGGCGCACGCCGCGGGCACCAAGTTCCTCGACCACGATCTGCGGATGTACGTCCGCGAGCTGCACACCCGCGGCGCCGACTACCGCACCGAGTGGTGGCGGCTGACCCGTGACTATCTGGCCGGTTTCGACGAGGCCGATCTGCGGGCGGCGCGCGCCCCGGCCCGCTGGCTGGCCCGGGTGGTGCTGGCCTCGCCGGCCCCGCGGGACCTGGGACGGCTGACCCAGCTGGCGGCCCGGCCCGGCCGGCTGCTGCCGCCGTACGCGGAGGCCGACGGCCGCGCGGTGTGGTCCAAGGACCTGCCGGAGGTCGAACTGGACGCGATCGGCACCAAGCCGATGCACCGGCTGCCGGTGACCATAGATGCGGAGCCGTCCGTCAGCAGCCCCGGTGTGCTGCGGCTGCGGGTGCACGATCTGTACGGGCGGCTGGCCGCGGCCGGTCCCGAGAGCATCGATATCGAGCTGCGGCGCCGCCGGGACGACCGGCGCGGCCCGGTCCACACCGCCACGCTCACCCCGTCCCCGGCCGTCGGCGGTTCGGAGGCCTGCTGGACCGCCGAGGTCGTGCTGGATCTCGGCGCGCTGGTCGAGCGGGGCGGCCGGCACCGTGCCGACCCCGAGCCATGGGACCTGATGGCGCAGGTCAGCTGCGTGGACGGGGCCGGTTTCCGGGCCGCGCTGCGGGCCACGGGTCCGGGCCTGCGCCGCCGGGTGCTGCCCAGCCGCCGCCATGCCGTGCTGCTGGTGCAGCCGTATGCGACGACCGGCGGCGCACTGTCACTGCGGGTCGCCTCGGGCCCGCGCAGCGTATGGCGGATCGCCGCCCGGCGGCTGCGCGGCTGACCCGCCCCGGCCCGCCCCCCGCACTCTTCGACCCCGACCTAGGATTGGCGCTATGTCTTACTTGATCACGGGTGGTGCCGGCTACATCGGCGCCCATGTCGTACGGGCCCTTCGGCAGGCCGGCGAGACGGTCGTCGTCCTCGACGATCTGACGACGGGCGTGGCCGCCCGGATCCCCGAGGACGTCCCCCTGGTCGTCGGCTCCACGCTCGACCGCGAGCTGCTCGATGCCACCCTCGCCGAGCACGGCGTCACCGATGTCGTGCATCTGGCCGCCAAGAAGCAGGTCGGCGAGTCCGTCGAGATGCCGCTGCTCTACTACCGCGAGAACGTGCACGGTCTTCAGACGCTGCTGGAGGCGATGGCCTCGGGCGGTGTCGGCCGGCTGGTGTTCTCCTCCTCGGCCGCGGTCTACGGCATGCCGGATGTCGACCTGGTCACCGAGGAGACCCCCTGCACTCCGATCAACCCGTACGGCGAGACCAAGCTCGTCGGCGAGTGGATGGCCCGTGCGGTGGGCAAGGCGCACGGCATCAGCACCGCCTGTCTGCGCTACTTCAACGTCGCCGGGACGGCCACCCCCGAGCTGGCCGACACCGGGGTCTACAACATCGTCCCGATGGTCTTCGAGAAGCTCACCGAGGGCGCCGCACCGCGCATCTTCGGCGATGACTACGACACCCCCGACGGCACCTGCATCCGTGACTACATCCATGTCGCCGACCTCGCGGAGGCCCATGTGACGGCCGCCCGCAAGCTCGCCGAGCCGGGCCCCGTCCGCGATCTGACCCTCAACATCGGGCGCGGCGAGGGCGTTTCGGTGCGCGAGATGGTCGATCTGATCACCGAGATCACCGGGCATCAGGGCGTCACGGCCGAGGTCACCCCGCGCCGTGCGGGCGACCCGGCCCGGGTGGTCGCGGCCGCCGACCGGATCACCGCCGAGCTGGGCTGGAAGGCCCGTCACGACGTCCGCGACATGATCACCTCGGCGTGGGCGGGCTGGCAGCACCACCACCCGTCATGAGCCGCCCGCCGCGGCCGGTCTGCGGAGGATGAGGCAGGCCTGCGGGGTCGCCCCCCTGCCCTCCTCAGGCTCGCGCACCACCCGGGCCCGCACGGCGATCCGGTCCGGCGGCCGGCGCCGGAAGTCGGGCGACACCGGGTGGCCGAACGGCTCCGTCAAGTGCAGTGGCCCGTCCCCCACTTGGAAGGCGAGCAGCAGATGGCCGCCCTGGGCCGCCCGCGACATGCCCGGGGGCGCGGGTCGGTCAGGTCAGCGGGTGCGAGGTCCGGCCCGAGACCTCGTCGATCTCGTCGTGTGCCTTGGTCAGCAGCTTCATCGCCAGTTCGTTGAGCGCTCTGGCTCCCGCGACTTCCTCGCCGACCCTCGGCTGGTTCGAGTCGACGGGGTGGCGGCTGGCGTATCCGTGGGCCCGCACCTCGCTCCCGTCGGGGAGCCGTACGAGGGCGGCCGCGCGGGTTCGGTGGGTGTCCTCCTCGAATTCCATGTCGACATGCCATCCGACAGTGGTCTGCAACATGACGGTCACCTCCGGAGCCCCTGCTACCAGCGTGCGCCTGCCGGCCGGCAGGCGCACGCGGTCCGTCCCGGTCAGCCGCGCCGGCGGAGCAGCTGCCGCGCCGGGGAGCCGGCGCCGGGGACGGTGAGGGTCAGCGGTGTCCGCCCGTCGGCCGGACCGCCGGCCGTCCGGACCGGCAGTTCGCGGCGGAGCGGGCCCGCGGTCACCCGCAGCGCCACCCGCCAGGTGCCCGGGGGGCCGCTGCGCAGCAGGGAGCGCACGGTGTAGTGGTCGGCGGCGCCGCGTTCGACGGTGGTGCGCAGTGCCACCGTGCGCGTCGCGTCGTAGAGGATCAGCCGCAGCTCGGCGTCCACGGGGCAGCCGGGCAGGGTGAGGCGCGCGGTGAGGGTGGCCCGCCCGGAGCGGGTGCAGTCCGCCGCGCCGCGCAGATCGCCGCCGAGCGGGCGGCGTACCCCGTCCGGGTCCAGGTCGAGGTGGAGATGGCCGTGCGGCCGGGACAGGAAGAGCGCGGCGACGGCGGGTCCTGCCGGGCCCCGGCCGACGATCCGTGGCACGCACTCCTCCTCCGTGTCGTCCTCGGGGGCCAGCCAGGCCTCACGGCGGAAGGCGGGCCCGTCCGCGCCCTCCGTGCCGTGGGCGGTGACCGCGATCTTGAGGCCCCATATGCCGCCGGACAGCGGCCCGCCGTCGGCGGCGGTCGCCGGGTCGACGGCGGCCTGCCACGCGCCGTCCGCGTAATGGGCCGGGACACGGTGGGTGGCGCCGCTGCGGAGCAGCACGATCTCGACGGTGTCGCCGCCGAGCCAGGGAAGGGCGGCGGTGCCCCGCAGATGCAGTACGCCGCCCGCCCAGCGCCGGCGGACCAGCCGCTGGCGCAGCACCACACGGTCGGTGAGGTCGTAGCAGGCGTCGGGGAGGGCCCGCTGCGGGTCGCGGAAGTACGGGTAGTGGGCGTACACCCGGCCGTCGCCGTCGATGTGCGGCCGGTCCGGCTCCTGTGCGGTGTCGGCGCGCACGACGGCGGTCAGTTCGTCGTCGAGCCCGGCGCGCAGGCAGTGGGCGCGCAGCCGCAGCCGGGGCGGCAGGGCGGCCAGCACCCGGTCGGTGAGGTGGCGCGCGACGAGCGGGCGCGCGGCGGCGGCCATCCGCTGCCGGCCGGCCGCGTCGCGGGCGAGGTAGGCGGCCCCGAAGGGCATGAGTATCTCGCCGTGGAAGTGCCGGACCATCAGGGTGTCGCGCTGCTCGCCGGGCGGGACCTCGGCCGCGAGACCGTCGAGGACGGTGCCGATGTAGGCGAGGTACTCGCACCAGTCCATGTCCTGACGGCTGGCGTTGCTGTTGTCGTCGCGTCCGTGCAGGTAGTAGCAGTCGTGATCGGCGAGGACGGAGACGGTCTCGGCGCGCAGCAGGGCGGTGATGCCGAACGGCAGGTCCTCGGCCAGCAGCCGGCCCTCGACGAAGCGCAGCCCGTGTTTTTCGACGAAGGAGCGGCGGAAGAGCTTGTAGGCGGCCAGGGACCAGTAGACCGGGGAGTCGAAGACCGAGACCTTCTCGCTGGTGGTGCGCAGCTCGACGGGGGCCGCGCGGCCGTCGGCGCCGACGATCCGGCCGTAGACGATGTCCGAGCCGCATTTCTCGGCCATGCGGGTGAGCCGGAGCAGGGCCTCGGTGCCGAGCCGGTCGTCGGAGTCGAGGAAGAAGACGTAGTCGCCGGTGGCGCGGTCCAGTCCGGCGTTGCGGGGCTTGCCCGCGCCGCCCGAGGCCTCCTGGTGCAGCACGGTCAGATTGGGGTGGCGGCGGGCCTGTTCGGCCAGCCATTCCGCGCTGCCGTCGGTGGATCCGTCATCGACCGCGATCACCTCGATGCGGCGCTGGTCGAGCGTCTGGGCGAAGACGGAGCCGAGGCTGCGGTCGAGGTAGCGCCGGGTGTTGTGCACCGGCACGATCACGGAGACCGTCGGTGTCATGGTGTCCGGGCCGGCGGGAGCCGCGGCCACGAGATCGTCAGGGGCGGGCAACGTGCCCTCCGTTCTTTACTCAATCCCCCGAATTGCCCGGCGTCCCAGCCGAGCAAAAGGGACTATTAAGACATATAACGTGGGGTGAACGTTCGCCGATCGTGGAGGAGTGCCGGTGGCTCCGACGCCCGCCACCCCACAAGAGGCGGTCCGGCCCCTGGAGGTTGCCCGGCCCCTTCCCCCGAAGGAACGCCCGCCCGCCGCGCACCGGCCCCGCGGGCGGCCGCCGGCGCCCTGGCTCGCGGCGGCCCTGTCCATGGGGGCGTACTGCCTCGCCCTCGCCCTGTACGGCAGCTACCCGTTCGGCCCGCGCTCCCGCGCCGTCAACGACCTGGGCAATCAGTTCGTGCCGTTGCACGCCCGGCTGTGGGACTTGATGCACGGCACCACCAGCGGCGATCTGTTCTTCAACTGGAGCAGCGGCTACGGCGTCCCGTTCCTCGCCGACTTCTTCACCTATCTGATGAACCCCTTCTCCTGGCTCGTCGGGCTCTTCCCCCGCGCGCTGGCCGACCTCCCCGTCTTCCTGGTCACCCTGCTCAGCATCGGCCTGGGCACCGCCCTGATGACCGTCTTCCTCGGCCGGCTGCACCAGGGCTCCGGCCTGCTGCGGGCGCTGCTGTCGGCGGGCTACGGGCTGTGCGCCTGGGTGCTGAACGACGGTTTCGCCGACCCGATGTGGATGTGGGGCCTGGTCGCACTGCCCCTGCTGGGGATCGCCGCGGACTGGTGTCTGCGCCGCACCCGTTGGGTGTCCGGCACCCTGCTGGTCGCCCTCGCCTGGGCGGGCAATTTCTATACGGCCGCGATGGCGACCCTGGCGATGGCGCTGGTGCTGGTGCTGCGGCTGCTGACGGCCTCCCGGGTGACGTGGCGCGACCGGGGGGAGGCGCTGGCCCGCGCCGCCTCGATGGCGCTGACCGGAATCCTGCTCGCCGCCCCCGTACTGACCGTCACCCTCCAGGCCGGCCGGTCCGCCCAGCCGGCCCCCGCGATGCCCTACGACGACCCGCCGTCGCTGCTCGCCCAGTGGGCCCAGCTGCTGCCCGGCGGCCCCCCCGGGACCTCGGCCCCCAACATCTCCATCGGGATCCCCGGGCTGCTGCTGGTGGCCGTCTTCCCGTTCGTGCGCGCCCTGCCGCTGCGGGTGCGCCTCGGCTGGTACGGCCTGGCGGCGGGCGTCGCCGCCTCGTTCACCTGGGAGCCGACGATCCTGCTGTGGCACGGTTTCGCCCTGCCCAACGGCAGCCTCTACCGCGCCGCCTTCGTCCTCAGCGGCATCCTCGTGATGATCTCCTGGCTCGCGCTGGCACACCACCCGCGGCCCCGCGAACTGGCCGCGGGCGCGGCGCTGGTCGCGCTGCTCGCCTGGCTCTGCCGCGACCAGCCCGCGGTCGGCACCACCACCTGGATCCTGGTGGCCGGCGGCGGCGCGGTGACCCTCCTGGGGCTGGCCGCGCTCACCGCGCCGCACACCTCCCGCACCCGGGCCGCCGTCACCGCCGCGCTGACCTGCACCGTCCTGCTCGGCTCGGCGTACACCGCGCTGTCCGTGACCGCGGTACGGGACGGGATCGACTGGTTCCAGCCCAAGATCACGCTGTCCGGGCCCTCGCTCGCGGCGCGGGACGGGCTGCTCGCCCGCGCCGACTGGCCGCGCTCCCGCACCGATCCGGGCCCGCACGAGTTCGCCGACAACGACCCGCTGCTGCTCGGCGGCGAGGGCGGCTCGTACTACAGCAGCTTCGTGCCCGCGGCCACCGCCCGCACCCTCCAAGGCCTGGGCGCCGGCTGGTACATGAAGGGCCGTCATACGCTCAGCTTCGAGGACCCGGCGGGCCGGGCGCTCATGGGCGTCAGCAGCTCCCTGTCCCCGGTGCCGCAGCGCCGCGCCCTGTCCGTCCCCCGTCCGGCGCGCCCGGCTCCCCTCCTGACCGTACGCCCCACGCTGCCGCCCGCCGTCGGCGCGGAGACCGTCTTCGCCCGCCAGGAGCGGGTGCTGGGAGCCGCCGTGTACGAGGTGCCGGCCCTGACGCCCGCCGCGGGCGCGGCCCCGGTGCCCGACCGTGACGGCTGGCTGCTGCCCGCGGCGCGGCGGCCGGGGACGGACCCGGACAGCGCGGGGACCACCTTCACGGCGCACTGCACCCCGGGCAGCACCGCCCTCTGGTACGCGCCCTGGTTCTCCGGTGAGGTCAGCGGCCTGGGCGGGCGCTCCACGGGCATCGGCAACCATGACGTCACCGCCAATCCGCTGCGGCCCCTGGGCCCGGTGCCCGCGGACGGCACGGTGTCGGTGCGCTTCCTCGGCAAGGGCCCGCAGCACGTCCCCCGGCAGGCGCTCGGTTGTCTGTCCGGGCGCAAGCTGACGGCGGCGGTGAACGCGCTGCGGGCCCGGGGCCCGGTGGCACTGACCGCCGGCGGCCACCGGCTGACGGCCCGGCTGCACCCGGGCAGCAGGGGCAGCGCGGTGCTGGCGCTGCCGGCCGTGCCGGGGTGGGGCTGTTCGGTGGACGGCGGGCCGCGGCAGGCACCGGACTCGTTCGGCGGTCTGCTCGCCGTTCCGCTGGGCCCGGGGGCCGGGCGGCTGTCGTGCTCCTACCTGCCGCCGGGCCTGCAGACGGGGCTTGCGGGGAGCGTCGCGGCGGCGCTCGTGGTCGCCGCGGTGGCCGTCTCCGGCGCCGTGCGCGGCCGGCGGCGCGTCCGCCACCACCCCGCCCTGCACCCGGCGACCGCCCCGCCGATGTGCCGAATCACCCCTCAGGGGCCGGTGTCCGAGCCGCCCCCCGGCCCCGGCGAAAAGGGCTGCTCATGAAGCTTTCCATCGTCGTCCCCTGCTACAACGAAGAGGCCGTCCTGAGCCGTTTCGACGCCACGGTCCGCACGGTCCTCGCCTCGCTCGCCGTCGAGTACGAGCTCTGTTACGTGGACGACGGCAGCGCCGACGGCACCCTGGCCCGGCTGCGCGGCCTCGCCCAGCAGCACCGCGGCACCACCCGCTACCTCTCCTTCAGCCGTAACTTCGGCAAGGAGCCCGCCATACTGGCCGGCCTGAAGGCGGCGACCGGCGACGCGGTGATCCTCATGGACGCCGATCTCCAGCATCCGCCCGAGCTCATCGAGACGATGCTCGACCTCTACCAGCTCGGCCACGACCAGGTCGTCGCCAAGCGCAGCCGGACCGGCGACCGGCGGCTGCGGACCGTGCTGAGCAGGCTCTACTACCGCACCGTCAACACCTGGGTCGATGTCGAACTCACCGACGGGGCGGGCGACTTCCGGCTGCTGTCGCGCAAGGCCGTGGACGCGCTGCTCGCGCTGCCGGAGTACCACCGCTTCTCCAAGGGCCTGTTCTCCTGGATCGGCTTCGACACCGTCACCTTCGACTACCGCAATGCCGCCCGGGAAGCCGGCGAGACGAAGTGGCGCTTCGGCTCACTGGTCAATTACGGCATCGACGGCATGCTCTCCTTCAACTGCCGCCCGCTGCGGCTGGCCATCTACGCCGGGCTCGGCCTCGCCTCGCTCGCCGCCGTCTACACCCTGTGGATCATCGGTGCGGCCCTCGTGGGCGGCCCCACCGCCCCGGGCTATGTGACGCTGGTGGCCATCATCGTGGGCCTGGGCGGGCTCCAGATGGTGATGCTCGGACTGATCGGCGAGTACATCGGGCGGATCTACTACGAGGCCAAGCGGCGCCCGCACTTCCTGGTCAAGGAGAGCAACGCCGTCACGCCCGGCACGCCCGTCACCGCCGCCACGCCCGCCGCGCGCGGTCCGGCGGGCGCCGCCACCCCCGGCCAACGGGCCGGCTGATGCGCGCCCTGCCCACGCCCGGCCGCCGGTGCCAGATCGTGCGCTTCGCCGCCGTCGGCGGGGTCAACACCCTGACGTTCTACGCCTGTTATCTGCCGCTGCACCGTCTGCTGCCGTACTTCGCGGCCTACACCGCCGCCTTTGTGACGAGCATGGCCGGCTCCTTCTTCCTGAACACCTACTTCACCTACCGCACCCGCCCGACCTGGACGAAGTTCCTGCTCTTCCCGCTGACACAGGTCACCAACTACGGCGTGCAGAGCGCGGGGCTGGTGGTGCTGGTGGGCTGGTGCGGGATGAACACCGCGGTGGCGCCGCTGGTGGCGGCGCTGTGCGCCCTCCCCTTCAGCTATCTGGTCTCCCGGCGCATTCTGCGCCCGTCCGCCCGGTCCGGTCCGAGCACCAAGGCCGGTCCGCCCCCGGTCCGCTCCGGCGGACCCGCCTGAGCCCGCCAGCCGCCGAACAACGCGCTCTGCCCGACGGAGGCCTGACGCGTCGTGTACAGCCTGCCGTCGAGGCCCAGCGCGACCACCACCGCGCGCCCGACGGCATCCTGGGCGACACCGGCCGCCGCCGAATGCGGCACCCTGCCCCGCTGCCAGGGCCTGGGGCCCTCCTGGGCCATCGCCATCCGTACGTCGCCCGCGTCATCGCGCGCCGCGAGCACCATCCGGTCACCGCTGCCGACCGGCGCCACCGCCACCCGCCCGTAGCCGCCGACCGCCTCGCACCGCGCCGACACCCGCCAGCCGCCGATCATCCGCTGCCGCTCGGCGATCAGCACCTGCGCGGTGACCGACCGCCGGAAGACGGCCCGCACCGCGCCGTCGGCCACACCGACGATGCTGACCGGGCCGGCCGGCTGCGGCAGTCCGGTGGCCGCAGCCGGCCGCGGGAGCTGCCCCGGTTCCTTGGACACCCAGTGCTGCACGGTCCCGACGGTCGGCGCGACCAGATGGATCAGCCCGTCGGAGTCCACACAGGCATCCAGCCCGTCGACGATCCGCGGTGACGCCTTCAGGGTGCTGACCGGGCCCTCCAGCCGCTGCCACAGCGACCAGTTCCCGCCGTGCGGACCGCTGCGGTGGGCGACATTGCCGTCCCAGGTGCGTACGAAGACATGCACCGTGCCGTCCGGGGTGGCCACCGCCGCCGGGAAGCCGGTCTCCAGCGACCGGACCGGGTCCGGGTCCGGCGAGCCCAGCGACTCCCAGCGCGCGAAGACGGGGCTGCCGTCGGGGGCGGTGCCGCGCTGCGGCGCGGTCAGCAGCTCGCGGCGGTGGGCGGCGTTGCGGCCCGGCAGCACGGTGCGGGAGGCGAACAGCTGGAGCGCACCGCCGGGGCGGCGCACCACCTGGATCTGCCCCTGCAACAGCTCACCGCCGACCGGCACCGGCGCACCGAAACTCCCGCTGCCCGGACGGGTCTCCGCCCAGCAGTACGCCGTACCGCCCAGCACCGCGAAGGCGGCGAGCCGGCCGTCCGCGGCCCGGCGGACCCAGGCGTTGGAGCCGGGCGCGCGCAGCCGGGTGCTGCGGGTCCAGTTGCGGGAGCCGCCGTTGAGCGCCGAGCCGCCCACCTTGCGGTCGCCGCAGCCCGCCGGGTCGCCGCAGGCGCGGTGGTCGGCCCAGCCGTAGACCGACAGCAGCCGGGCCTTGCGGCGGGCGGCCCTGAGGTCGAGGTCGTTGGGCAGCGCACCGGCCTCGTAACCGAGGTAGTTCTCCACGACCGCGGGGCGGCCCCGGCCGGCGTAGGCGGCCAGCGCGGCCTGCGCGAAGTAGGCGGAGGCGGTGTGGTCCTGATGGTCGTAGTAGCGCAGCCCCACCAGCCGCGGGTCGCGGTCCGGGGTGGCCGGCGGCCGTCTGCGGGAGTGCACCGCGTTGGGGTCCAGGGTGCGTACGACCGTGGGCCGGACCCGGTCGAGCACCGCCACCAGGGTCTCGGTGAGCTGGTCGCGGGTGTAGTGGAACTGCCGCTTCACGGGGGTGCCCACGGGGCGCAGCGTGGGGAGGGTGCCGGTGGCCCCCAGCCACAGACCGCGCAGAGTGGCCGCCCGGGACTGCCAGACGGCCCTGGCCTCCACCAGCCCCAGGAAGATCAGCTGGTGCTGCGGGGCGTCGCGCAGCGTCTGGATCTCCACCTCGAAGCCGGGGAGCAGCGACAGCGCCGCGACGTCCCAGCGGGCGGCGGGGTCGCCGGTGGCCATCGCGGCGTGGGCGGCACGCAGTCCGTTGGCCCGCGCCCGGGCGAAGGCGGCCCGGTTCTGCGGGACGCGGGCGGGATCGGGGGCGCGCCGGCTGACGTTGCGGCCGTCGGCCTCGCCGCCCGTGAGGCAGACGGTGACCGAGCGCGCCCCGCCGCGCAGGGACTGCTCCAGGTCGGGGTTCATGAAGTACAGCCCGTCATCGGCATGCGCGATGACCTGGAGGAAGGACTGGGCCGCCGGATCGGCCAGGGACCCTCCTGGGCCTGCCGGTTCGGCCGTACGGGGCGGGTGGTCCGACAGCCGGGCCCAGACGCCCGCACCCGCCGTCGCGGCGAGCACACCGCCGCCGGTGGCCTGGAGCAGCCGGCGGCGGGAGACACGGGGCGGGTGCGCGGGTGACACGCCCTCAGTATTCGGTCGTCCGCGCGATCCCGCTCACCCGAAACCCGCACTTCACCAGATCCGCGAGGAGCACCACGGAAGTGTCAGGCTCGCCCCGGACAGAGGTGGCGCGCCGGATTCCCCGCCGCGGCACCCCGCACGCCGTTCCGGTCCCGGCCCCGGTCCTGCCGTCTCAGCGCCCGCCGAGCGCGCTGACCACCGCCGCCGTCAGCTCGTCGAGATAGCCGGACGGCACCTCGTCACGGACGACCAGCAGGCGCCAGTAGAGCGGGCCGGTCAGCAGGTCCAGGGCCAGCCGGCCGTCCGCACCGGCCGGGATCTCCCCGCGCTCGACGGCGCGCGCCACCATCGCCGCGGCGATGCCCTGCTGGCTGTCGTGCAGCGCGGCCTTCAGCGCACTCGCCAGCTCCGGACTGCGGGCCGCCTCCGCCAGCAGGTCCGGGATGATCTGCGAGGCCATCGGGTGCCGCAGCGCACGGGCCGCGACCTCCAACAGCATCCGCACGTCACCGTGGAGCGAACCGGTGTCGGGGGTCGGCATGCCCGCCGCGGCCACCGCGGAGACCACATCGAGAACGAGGTGCAGCTTGGAGCGCCACCGCCGGTAGACGGCGGTCTTGCCGACGCCCGCCCGTCGCGCGATGCCTTCGATCGACATCCGGGCGAAGCCCACCGCGGCGAGCTCCTCGAAGACCGCGGCGCGGATCGCCTCGGTCTTGTCCTCGCGTAGTACGGCGGCGCCTGCCGGGGTCCGGCGCGCCGCCACGGAGTCGTTCCCGCTGCCGTCTTTTGCCATGCCGGGAGCATAGCGTCACGACGCTACGGTTGCGTTTCGACGTGAGCTCCCTTTAGTGTCGGCGTCGCGACGATACGGGCCCGTTCCGTCGTAGGCTCCCCGTTCTCGTTCCACCGCCCCCGTACGCAAGCGAAAGCGGCCTCCTCGATGCCCCAGACCCTCGCGCCTCCGGCCCCCGCACCGGCCGGGGCGCCCGCCTCCGGCACCTCTCCCGACCCCGAGCTGAGCGCGCTGGCCGAGCGCCACGGCCTCACGGTGAGCGGGGCCCGCCCCTCGCTGTCGGAGTACGTCCGGCAGCTGTGGGACCGGCGGCACTTCATCTCCGCCTTTGCCAGTGCCAAGCTGACGGCGCAGTACAGCCAGGCCAAGCTGGGACAGGTCTGGCAGGTGGCGACGCCGCTGCTGAACGCGCTCGTCTACTACTTGATCTTCGGTCTGCTGATCGGCACGAGGAAGGGCGTCCCGGACTTCGTCCCGTTCCTGGTGACCGGTGTCTTCATCTTCACCTTCACCCAGAGCTCGGTGATGGCCGGAACGCGGTCGATCTCGGGCAACCTGGGCCTGGTGCGGGCGCTGCACTTCCCGCGCGCCTGCCTGCCCATCTCGTTCTGCCTGATGCAGCTGCAGCAGCTGCTGTTCTCGATGGGTGTGCTGGTGGTGATCCTGCTCGGTTTCGGGCAGATCCCCACCTGGTCGTGGCTGCTGGCCGTCCCGGCGCTGACGCTCCAGTTCGTCTTCAACACCGGCCTGGCGATGGTCATGGCCCGGCTGGGCAGCAAGACCCCGGACCTGGCGCAGCTGATGCCGTTCATCATGCGGACGTGGATGTATGCGTCGGGCGTGATGTTCAGCATCGACCTGATCCTCAAGGGCAAGCACGTCCCGGCCTTCGTGGAGGTGCTGCTGAACGCCAACCCGGCCGCCGTGTACATCGACCTGATGCGCTTCGCGCTGATCGACAGCTTCACGCACCACAAGCTGCCGCCGCATGTGTGGGCGTTCGCCGGGGGCTGGGCGCTGCTGATGGGCGTCGTCGGCTTTGTGTACTTCTGGAAGGCTGAGGAGCGGTACGGACGTGGCTGAGCAGAGCAACGGCATCGAGCCGACAGAAGCCGCGGAGGCCCGCATCCCGACGGTGATCGCGGACGATCTGCACATCGTCTACCGGGTCTACGGCACCGGTACGGGCAAGGGCGGTGCCACCGCGGCGCTCAACCGCATCGTCCGGCGCAAGCCCTCGGCGGGCGTACGCGAGGTGCACGCGGTCAAGGGCGTCTCGTTCACCGCCTACCGCGGCGAGTCCATCGGCCTGATCGGCTCCAACGGCTCGGGCAAGTCGACGCTGCTCAAGGCGGTCGCCGGCCTGCTGCCCGCCGAGCGCGGCAAGGTCTACACCCACGGCCAGCCCTCGCTGCTGGGCGTGAACGCCGCGCTGATGAACGACCTGACCGGCGAGAAGAACGTCCTCCTCGGCGGCCTGGCCATGGGCATGTCCCGCGACCAGGTCCGCGAGCGCTACGACGGCATCGTCGACTTCTCCGGCATCAACGAGAAGGGCGACTTCATCTCGCTGCCGATGCGCACCTACTCCTCCGGCATGGCCGCCCGGCTGCGGTTCTCCATCGCCGCGGCCAAGGACCACGACGTGCTGATGATCGACGAGGCCCTGGCCACCGGCGACCGCAGCTTCCAAAAGCGCTCCGAGGCCCGCATCCGCGAACTGCGCAAGGAAGCCGGCACGGTCTTCCTGGTCAGCCACAACAACAAGTCCATCCGCGACACCTGCGACCGCGTCCTGTGGCTGGAGCGCGGCGAACTGCTGATGGACGGCCCGACGGACGAAGTGATCAAGGCATACGAGGACCACCACCGCTAGGCCCGGAGTGATCCGAAAGACACCGCGTCCACGCCCCGGAGCCGGTCCGGCGGACCACGACCGGCTCCGCCCGCGCCGCACGGAAACGGGGACGGCCCCGGAAGCCTGAGCTTCCGGGGCCGTCCGCCGTGCCTACGCGTCAGCTGTGGGTGCGCAGCAGCGTCCGCATCGTCCTCATGGCCACGGACAGGTTCGCCAGATCGAACCCCTCCGACCCGTAGATCTCCTCCAGCGTCGCCCGCGCACGGCTGAGGATCGCCGCGTTGGCCTGCTCCCAGGCCTTGAACCGCTGCTCCGGCGTCGAGGTGCCATTGCCCTCCGACAGCACATCCGCGGTCAGCGCCGCATGGGCCGCGAAGAGGTCCTCACGGATCGAGGCGCGGGCCATCGACTGCCAGCGGTCGTTGCGCGGCAGCTCCAGGATGCGGTCGAGGAGCTGGTTGATCCGCAGCCGCTCGCCCAGGTCGTAGTAGACCTCGGCGACATCCAGCGGCTCCTTGCCCATCCGGTCCGCGACGGCGACGATGTCCAGCGCCGGGAAGACCGAGGAGAATCCGGACACCTGGACGGCCAGCGCCTCGGGCACGCCCGCGGCGGTCAGCTCCTCCAGGATGGTCTGGAACCACTCCAGGTCGCTGCCCTGGAGCAGGTTCGGCAGCTCCTTCCAGAGCCCGGACACCCGCTCCGCGAAGAACTCGATGGTCTCCGACAGCTCCAGCGGCTGCGGGCGGTTGTTGAGCAGCCAGCGGGTGCCGCGCTCGACCAGCCGGCGGGAGTGCAGCCGGATCCGGGTCTGGACATCGGCCGCGACGACATTGTCGAGCGCCTCGACGTCGTCCCAGACCTGGCCCAGCCCGAAGATCGCCCGCGCCGCGGTGTGCGCCCGCACGACCTCTTCGAGGGAGGCCCCGGTCTCCTCCCGCATCCGGTGCAGGAAGCTCGTACCGCCGGTGTTGACGGTGTCGTTGACCAGCACCGTCGTGACGATCTCGCGGCGCAGTGCATGCCCGTCGACCTGCTCGGCGAAGCGGTCGTGCAGCGCCGAGGGGAAGTAGGCGTGCAGCAGCCGCTGGAGGTAGGGGTCGTCCGGCAGCCCGGTCTGGATCAGCGCATCGGCGACAGTGATCTTGGTGTAGGCCAGGAGCACCGCGGTCTCGGGCTGGGTCAGCCCGCGGCCGGCGTTCAGCCGCTCACGGATCTGCCGGTCGGTGGGCAGGAACTCCAGCGCCCGGTCGAGGTCGCCGTCGCGCACCAGACGGCGCATGAAGCGCTGCTGGGCGTTGAGCATGCTGGAGGACTGGGCGAGGGCCAGCGCCAGCGCGGTGTTCTGCGCGTAGTTGTTGCGCAGCACCAGGGCGCCGACCTCGTCGGTCATCTCGGCCAGCAGCTTGTTGCGCTGCTTGACCGTCATATCGCCGTCCGCGACCACGGAGTTGAGCAGGATCTTGATGTTCACTTCGTGGTCGGAGGTGTCCACACCGGCGCTGTTGTCGATCGCATCGGTGTTGATCCTGCCGCCGGCCGCGGCGAACTCGATCCGGCCGAGCTGGGTCAGGCCCAGGTTGCCGCCCTCGCCGACGACCTTGACCCGCAGGTCCTCGCCGTTGACGCGGATGGCGTCGTTGGACTTGTCGCCCACATCGGCGTTGGACTCCGCCGAGGACTTCACATACGTCCCGATGCCGCCGTTCCACAGCAGGTCGACCGGCGCCTTGAGGATGGCCCGCATCAGGTCGGCGGGGGTCATCTTCTTCACCCCGGCCTCGATGCCGAGAGCGGCCCGCACCTGGGCGTTGATCTGGATGGACTTGGCCGAGCGCGGGTGGATGCCACCGCCCTGGGAGAGCAGCTCGGTGTTGTAGTCCGCCCAAGAGGAGCGGGGCAGCTCGAAGAGCCGGCGGCGCTCGGCGTAGGAGGTCGCCGCGTCCGGATTCGGGTCGATGAAGATGTGCCGGTGGTCGAAGGCGGCGACCAGCCGGATGTGCTCGCTGAGCAGCATGCCGTTGCCGAAGACGTCACCGGACATGTCGCCGACGCCGACCGTGGTGAAGTCCTCGGTCTGGGTGTCGTGGTCCAGCTCGCGGAAGTGCCGCTTGACCGACTCCCAGGCGCCGCGGGCGGTGATGCCCATGCCCTTGTGGTCGTAGCCCGCGCTGCCGCCGGAGGCGAAGGCGTCACCGAGCCAGAAGCCGTACGACTCGGCGACCTCGTTGGCGATGTCGGAGAACGTCGCGGTGCCCTTGTCGGCGGCGACGACCAGGTAGGTGTCGTCCTCGTCATGCCGGACGACGTTCTGCGGGTGGACGACCTCGCCGCCGACGAGGTTGTCGGTGATGTCCAGCAGACCGGAGATGAAGGTCTTGTAGCTGGCGATGCCCTCGGCCAGCCAGGCGTCGCGGTCCTGCGACGGGTCCGGCAGCTGCTTGCCGACGAAGCCGCCCTTCGCGCCGACCGGCACGATGACGGTGTTCTTGACCATCTGCGCCTTGACCAGGCCGAGGATCTCCGTACGGAAGTCCTCCCGGCGGTCCGACCAGCGCAGACCACCGCGCGCGACCTTGCCGAACCGGAGGTGGACGCCCTCGACCTTCGGGGAGTACACCCAGATCTCGTAGGCCGGGCGGGGCGCCGGCAGGTCGGGGATGGCCTGCGGATCCAGCTTCATGGACAGGTAGGAGTGCGGCCGCCCCTGGCTGTCCTTCTGGTAGTGGTTGGTGCGCAGCGTCGCCTTGATGACGGTGAGGAAGGACCGCAGGATCCGGTCCTCGTCCAGCGAGGCGACCTGGTCCAGCGCGCCGTCCAGCTCCTCCAGCAGTCCGTCCGTCAGCTCCGTGCCGGCCCGCTGGCGGTCCGGGGACATCCGCGCCTCGAAGAGGGAGACCAGCAGCCGGGTGGTGTGGACGTTGTTGGAGAGGGTGTCCTCCATGTACGTCTGGCTGAAGGTCGAACCGGCCTGCCGCAGGTACTTGGCGTAGGCCCGCAGGACCATCGCCTGGCGCCAGTTGAGCCCGGCCCGCAGCACCAGGGTGTTGAAGTTGTCGCTCTCGGCCGCGCCGGTCCACACCGCCGTGAACGCGTCCTGGAAGCGCTCGCGCGCGTCGTCGCCCTTGATGTGCTCCGGCATCCGCAGCCCGAAGTCGTAGACCCACGCGATGGTGGAGTCGGCGCAGCGCAGTTCGTGCGGACGCTCGTCGACGACCTCGACGCCCAGACGGTTCAGGCCGGGCAGCACCCGCGACAGCGAGACCGGCTCGCCCCTGCGGTAGATCTTGAAGCGGCGCTCGCCGGGGCCCGCGCCGACCGGCTCGTAGAGGCTGACGGAGAAGTCGTGGCCGGGCTCGCCGGTGAGCTTCTCCAGATGCTGGAGGTCGGCGACCGCGCTGCGCGGGCTGTTGTCGGCCTTGTAGCCCTCGGGGAAGGCGTGGCCGTAGCGGCGCAGCAGCTCGGCGGCGCGCTCCTCACCGACCTCGGCGGTCAGTGCCTCGCCGAAGCCGTCGGCCCACGAGCGGGCGGCTTCCACCAGCCGGCTCTCGAGGCGGTCCGCATCGGCGTCGGTGAGCTCGGGAAGGCTGGCACCGGGCTCGACCCGGATGACGAAGTGCAGCCGGGAGAGGATCGACTCGGTGTTCCACGCGGTGAAGTCGACGCTGGTGCCGCCGAGCTCCTCCTTGAGGATGTCGATCAGCCGCAGCCGCACCCCGGTGGTGTAGCGGTCGCGCGGGAGGTAGACCAGCGCGGAGTAGTAGCGGCCGTACTCGTCCTGGCGGAGGTAGAGCCGCAGCCGGCGGCGCTCTTGCAGGTAGAGCACGCTGGTGGCGATGGCCCGCAGTTCGTCGACGGGCGTCTGGAACAGCTCGTCGCGCGGGTAGGTCTCCAGGATCTGGAGCAGGTCGCGGCCGTCGTGGCTGTCGGGGCTGAACCCGGCGCCCTCCAGGACCTCGGCGACCTTGCGGCGGATGACCGGCACCCGGCGCACGGACTCGGTGTACGCGGCCGAGGAGAACAGGCCCAGGAAGCGCCGCTCACCGACGACATTGCCCTCGGCGTCGAACTTCTTCACGCCGACGTAGTCGAGGTAGGAGGGGCGGTGGACGGTGGCGCGGCTGTTGGCCTTGGTCAGGATGAGCAGCTTGTGCTCACGGGCCTTGGCGCGGGCGTCCGCGGGCAGCCGGTTGAACGACGGCGAGACCGGGTGGCCGTCGGCGCTCTCGTGGTGCGCCGGGTCGGCCCGCAGGATGCCCAGGCCCGTGCCGGGCACGGCGGTCAGCACATCCTCGTCGACGCCGCCCTCACCGGGCACGGAGGCCAGCTCGTACTCGCGGTAGCCGAGGAAGGTGAAGTGGTCGGCGGACAGCCACCGCAGCAGCTCCTGGGCCTCCTCGATGTCCTCGGCACGCAGATCGTCGGCGATCGGCTCGGCGGGCAGCTCGTCGGCGATGCGGCCGGCGGCGGCGCGCATCTTCTCCCAGTCCTCGACGGCCTCGCGGACGTCGGACAGCACCCGCAGCAGATCCGCGGTGATCTGCTTGAGGTCCTCGCGGTCGGTCTCGCGGTCCATCTCGACATGGATCCAGGACTCGGTCACCGCGTCGTGCGGCAGCTTCGCGCCCTTGCCCCGGCCGGTCCTGCCGTGCGCGTCGCAGGTGGAGTCGAAGACCTCGATGAGCTTGCCGGTGACGTCACGGCGGACGATCACCTGCGGGTGGATCACGACATGGATGCCGCGCCCCTGCCGGGAGAGCTCATTGGTGACCGAGTCGACCAGGAACGGCATGTCGTCGGTGACGACCTCGACGACGGAGTGGCTGCACGTCCAGCCGTTCTCCTCGACGGTCGGGGTGTGCACCCGGACGTTCGCGGTGCCCTGAGGACGCATCTCCGCGAGGCGGTAGTGGGAGAGCGCGGCGCCGAAGACATCAACCGGGTCCCGGTCGGTGAGGTCCTCGGGCGCGGTGTGCAGGTAGTAGCGCTGGAGGTATCCCGCAAGGGTGTCCGGGTCGAGACCCCGTACCGGGTGCTTACCCCCGGCCGGGCTGCTCTCTACGACCCGGGCGGCCCTTGCGAGCAGCTCGGTCTTGGCTTCGTCCAGCTTGGTCTGCATGTCCTCTGGCTCCTGTCGCGCGCCGTTGCGTGACGTTGTGGAAGAACGTGGTGGAAGCCGCACAACGCCGCAGCGACGCAGGGTGTCCTGTCGCTGTCGACGCTATGCCGCGATGAGAGAGGGCCGTGTCGTTATCGACGGTCTTTGACAAAGTCGACATGGAATATTGGCCGCAACGACCAGCGACCGCCCGGTCACGTTGGTGCCCCGGGCGCACGGCAGGGGCCTCGATGCCCCCGCGGGTTATCGCGCTGATCACGGTGCAAGGCTATCGCTCCCCACACGGGTGCCGTCATGGGCCGTGGGCGTACAAATCCACGGCCCGAACTTAGACCTTCTGGACAACGGAGTGGCGGGGTGGAATGTGCGTGGTGCCGTGGCGCCCGGACACCCGGCAGTCTCGCGGAGGAGCAGCGCATGGGCACGCCCCGCCGCCGCGCGCACCACGGCCCCTAGACGGTTATGTCCCCCGCCAGCTCGACCGCCTCGGCCAGGGTGTCCACCACCGGCACCCCGGCGGCCTCCAGGCTCCCGCGGCTGTGCGAACCGCCCGTGTAGAGCACCGCGTGCGCCCCGGCGTCCCGCGCGGCCACGGCATCGTCCACGGCGTCACCGATCACGACCGTACGCCGGGGATCCACGCTCTCCATCGCCGCCAGATGCCGCACCATGTGCGCGCTCTTCGTGCCTCCGGACGGCCCGGTCCTGCCGTCCACCCGGACGAACCGCGACTCGATCCCGAAGCCGCGCACGATCGGCAGCAGCTCGTCGTGCCCGTACATGCTCAGGATCGACTGGCTGCGCCCGGCCGCCTGCCACCCCTCCAGGAGCTGATGCACGCCCTCGGCGAGCTCACAGCCCAGCCGGTGCGTGCTGTAGTGACGGTGGAAGGCCTCGTCCATCACCAGCCACTCCGCGTCCGTCGGCAGCCGGCCCATCAGCCGCTCGTAGAACCGCGGCACGGGCACGCAGTACAGGTCCCGGTACGACTCCAGGGTGACCGGCTCCAGCCCGATCTCCGCGAAGGCGGAGTTCGTCGCCCCGATGACGGCGTCGATGTCATGGAACAGCGTGCCGTTCCAGTCCCAGACGATGTGTGTGGCGTGCTTCCCCATGTCGTCCCCCACGTCGTTGCCCGTGCGCTTCCCCATGAAGAAAAAATACCCGCAGCCACTGACAACGCAGCGGGTGGTCCGCGGACCGCCCGCCCCTACCCGATCAGATGCGGGATCTCCTGCACCCCGAACCACATCAGATCGTGGTCCTCCGCGCCGTCCACCGTGAACTGCGCGTCGTCATCGCCCTGGTCCGCCGCGCCGAGCGCCGCCGCGGCCGCTGCGATGTCCGCCTCCGCGTCCGCGGCATCCACATGCACCGCCGCGGCCTTCGACAACCGCACCGGTCCGGCCACCCGCACCTCGCCCAGCGCCGACTGGTCGAGCCCCCGGTCCGGATCCGCCACCGCGGCGCCGTCCGCCACGTCCACGGCCACCACCACACGCCGCCGCGCGGCCTCCGGGTGCCCCGCGAGCTGCCGCAGCGACGCCTGCGCGGCACGGTTGAGCGCGGCGTACTCCAGCTCCTCGATGTCGTCCGAGACGTACCACTCGCGCAGCGCGGGGGTGACGGCGAACGCGTCCAAGGGGCCGGGGCCCAGCTCACCGTTCTTGTGCGCCTCTGCGAGACCGGAAAGGGTCAGGGGGACATAGACGCGCATGGCAGCCGCTTCCGCTCGATTCGCTCGACTCCGAAGATTGTCCCGCCAGCATACGGGCGCGAGTCCCCCATCGTGCCGCCCCCGCATCCCCCGCGCCGCCCGCCCGGAGTCCGTCCCCCACCCCGCTCCTGAGGCCTCACCCCAAGGCCGCGACACGGAAGGGTGAACTCCTCGCACCCCTCCTACCGGCCGGTCCGCGCCTTGCTGCCGCCCCGAGCGCGCCGATACGAAGTTCCCACCAAAAGCTACCGCCCAGTAATTCACGGGCCCGGCACCACGGGGGCGATCCACAGCATGACCGGCACGAACGACACCACCGCGCACACCACACCCGCCCTCACCGGGCACCGCACTCCATCCGCCACCCCCGGCATCAGCGGACCCACCACGCGCCCCGCCCCGCCCACCGCCGCACGCACCACACGCCCCGCCACGCCCACCCCGCCCGCCGACACCACGGACATCCACGGCCCGCGTACGCGCCCCACAGAAGCACCGGCAGGGGCACCGGCAGAGGCCGCCACCGTCCCCCGGCCCCGTCGGTCCCCCGCCGACCGCCGGCCCCTCGGCTCCGCCGGGAGCGGCCCCGGCTCGACCCGCCGGAGCCCCGGTCCGGGCGGTCGCGGCCCCGGCTCCGCCGGCCGCGGCCCCACTCGTACCGCCCCGTCCGTCCCGCGCCAGGGCCGCCCCGCCCAGCCACCCGTTGCACGCGAGGGCCGCCCCACCGCCCGGGCCGCCGCAGCCAGCCGGCGGCCCGGCACCGGCACCCCGGCCACGCCCGTCACCGCGGCCGGCGTCCCCCTGCCCACGGCCGGGGCGCAGCGCCGGGCGCACGAGAGCCGGCCGCATCACTGGTTCGCCCGTCAACTGGTGCTCGCGCTCAGCGGCCAGCGCCCCGTACACGCCCTGCTGGGTCATGCGCTGCCCGCCGCGTACGACCGGCTGGCGGAGCTCGCCCCGCAGGCGCCGCTGCGGCCGGTCAGCGGTCCCGGCCGGCGCGGGCCCGCCCCCGTCGTGCGCGACTGCGGACTGTGCCGGCCGCGCCGCGGCGTCATCGAGGCCTTCGCCCGGATCGCGGCGGACGGACGGCTGCGGGCCCTGGCCTTCCGGCTGGAGCTGGGCGCCGACTCCCGGTGGCGCTGCGCCGCCCTCGACATCGGCCCGTCCCCGGCCGTCCGGGGCCCGGTGGTCCCCTGACCGAGCAAAAACAGGGGCGCCCCGGCCGTGCTCCGGCCGGGGCGCCCCTGTCTCCGCGGTAGGGCGCCGCGTGTCCGGGGCACCTACCGCTCACTGCTTACTTCTTACTTCTTGCGGCGACGCCCGCTGCTCTTCTGGGCCTTGCGCCGCTCGGCACGGGTCAGGCCGTCCGCCTCGGAACGGGCCGGCCCGGCCTCCTCGTCGCTGATGAAGTCGCCCTCGATGACGCTGCCGTCGCCGTCCACCTTGGGAGCGGAGAAGTGCAGCCGGTCCGGCCGCTGCGGCGCCTCCAGGCCCTTGGCGTGGATCTCCGGACGCCCCGCACCGGCGGGCACCACGTCCTTGTCCAGCGAGGCCGGCTCCGCCGCTTCCTGCACCGGGACCTCCTCGACCTGCTGCTCGACCTGGACCTCCAGGTTGAACAGGTAGCCGACGGACTCCTCCTTGATGCCCTCCATCATCGCGGTGAACATGTCGAAGCCCTCGCGCTGGTACTCGACCAGCGGGTCCTTCTGGGCCATCGCCCGCAGGCCGATGCCCTCCTGGAGGTAGTCCATCTCGTAGAGGTGCTCACGCCACTTGCGGTCCAGGACGGACAGCACGACCCGGCGCTCCAGCTCCCGCATGATGTCCGAGCCGAGCTGCTCCTCGCGGGCGGCGTACTGCTCGTGGATGTCGTCCTTGATGGCGTCGGCGATGAAATCGGCGGTGATGCCCGCACGGTCGCCGGCCTCGTCCTCCAGCTCCTCGACCGTCACCTTGACCGGGTAGAGCTGCTTGAACGCGCCCCACAGGCGGTCCAGGTCCCACTCCTCGGCGAAGCCCTCGACCGTCTCCGCCTGGATGTAGGCGTCGATGGTGTCCTCCATGAAGTGCTTGACCTGGTCTTGCAGGTCCTCGCCCTCCAGGACACGCCGGCGCTCGCCGTAGATGACCTCACGCTGGCGGTTGAGCACCTCGTCGTACTTCAGGACGTTCTTCCGCGTCTCGAAGTTCTGCTGCTCGACCTGCGACTGGGCGGAGGCGATCGCCCGCGTCACCATCTTGTTCTCGATCGGCACATCGTCGGGGACATTGGCCATCGCCATGACCCGCTCGACCATCTGCGCCTTGAACAGCCGCATCAGGTCGTCACCGAGGGACAGGTAGAACCGCGACTCGCCGGGGTCGCCCTGACGGCCGGAACGACCACGCAGCTGGTTGTCGATCCGCCGCGACTCATGCCGCTCGGTGCCCAGCACGTAGAGCCCGCCGAGCTCCTTGACCTCCTCGAACTCCGCCTTGACCGCGGCCTCGGCGCGCTCCAGGGCCGCGGGCAGCGCAGCCGCCCACTCCTCGACGTGCTCGACCGGGTCCAGGCCGCGCTGGCGCAGCTCCGCCTCGGCGAGGTCGTCGGGGTTGCCGCCGAGCTTGATGTCCGTACCACGGCCGGCCATGTTCGTGGCGACCGTCACCGCGCCCCTGCGTCCGGCCTGCGCGATGATCGGCGCCTCACGGTCGTGCTGCTTGGCGTTGAGCACCTCGTGGGCGACGCCGCGCTTGTTGAGCTGCTGGGAGAGGTACTCGGACTTCTCGACCGAGGTGGTGCCGACCAGGATCGGCTGGCCCTTCCCGTGCTTCTCGACGATGTCCTCGACGACCGCGTCGAACTTCGCGGTCTCGGTGCGGTAGATCAGGTCCGCCTGGTCCATACGGACCATCGGGCGGTTCGTCGGGATCGGGACGACGCCGAGCTTGTAGATCTGGTGGAACTCGGCGGCCTCGGTCATGGCCGTACCGGTCATGCCGGAGAGCTTGTCGTAGAGGCGGAAGAAGTTCTGGAGGGTGATCGTGGCGAGCGTCTGGTTCTCGTCCTTGATCTCCACCCCTTCCTTCGCCTCGATGGCCTGGTGCATGCCCTCGTTGTAGCGGCGGCCTGCGAGGATACGGCCGGTGTGCTCGTCGACGATCATGACTTCGCCGTCGATGACGACGTAGTCCTTGTCGTTCTTGAAGAGCTCCTTGGCCTTGATCGCGTTGTTGAGGTAACCAACGAGCGGGGTGTTCACCGACTCGTACAGGTTGTCGATGCCCAGCCAGTCCTCGACCTTGCTGACACCGGACTCGTGGATGCCGACGGTGCGCTTCTTCTCGTCGACGTCGTAGTCGCCGGTCTCCTCGATGCCGCGCTGCGGGTTGGCGGCCTCGCCCCGCTTCAGACGGCGCACCAACTTGGCGAAGTCGCCGTACCACTTGGTGGCCGAGTCCGCCGGGCCGGAGATGATCAGCGGCGTACGGGCCTCGTCGACGAGGATCGAGTCGACCTCGTCGACGACCGCGAAGTTATGGCCCCGCTGGACGAGTTCGTCCTGCGACCAGGCCATGTTGTCGCGCAGGTAGTCGAAGCCGAACTCGTTGTTCGTGCCGTAGGTGATGTCGCAGTTGTACTGCTCACGGCGCTGGGCCGGCGTCATATCGGCGAGGATGCAACCGACCGTCAGGCCCAGGAACTTGTGGACACGGCCCATCATCTCCGAGTCGCGCTCGGCCAGGTAGTCGTTCACCGTGATCAGGTGGACGCCCTTGCCGGACAGCGCGTTGAGGTACGTCGGGAGGGTACCGACGAGGGTCTTGCCCTCACCGGTCTTCATCTCGGCGACGTAGCCCATGTGAAGGGCCGCGCCGCCCATCAGCTGGACGTCGTAGGGGCGCTGGCCGAGCACCCGCCGGGCGGCCTCACGGACCGTGGCGAACGCCTCGGGCAGCAGGTCATCGAGGCTCTCGCCGTTGGCGTAGCGCTCTTTGTACTCATCCGTGAGCGCCCGCAGCTCAGCGTCGGAGAGAGCCGCGAAATCCTCCTCGATGGAGTTGACCTGGCCCGCGATGCGGTGCAGTTTGCGCAGGATCTTTCCTTCGCCTGCACGCATGATCTTCGTCAAGACGGACACTTGGGCTGGTCTCCTTGCCGGTCGGGCCTGCACGGTCGAGTGCGCGGGCGCGGCATTTTTCCAAGGGGGCAGGCCCCGCCGCAACGGCCATCGTAAAGGAGGACGCTGCCGGGCCGGGAGGTACGCCGCAGCGAACCCCGTTGTCCCCTTCCCAGCGTGAACGCATGGGGCCGCGAGAAGGTGCCGGGCGGGTGCCGGGAATCAACCCGAAAACCCTTCGCCACGCTTTCCGCAACCTTGCAGACTCACGTCATGAAGCCCGTCACCCTCGCCACCGAGCGCCTCGTGCTGCGTCCCTTCGAGCCCTCCGATGCGCCCGCGGTGCATACCGCGTGCCAGGACCCCGACATTTTGCGCTGGACGAGTGTCCCCTCACCGTACGGGATGAAGGACGCGGAGCGGTTCGTGGGCGCGGTCGTCCCCGACGGCTGGCGCGACGACACCACGTACAACTTCGCCCTGGTCTCCCGGGCGGACGGCTCCCTGGTGGGCGCGATGGGCCTGGTACGCCTCGCGCAGCTGCACACCCCCGAACGGCAGGCCGAGCTGGGCTACTGGACCGCCGAGGAGCACCGCGGCCGCGGCCACACCGTCGAGGCGGGCCGCGCGGTGGTGCACTGGGCCTTCCGCGACCTGGGGGTGGAGCGCCTGGAGTGGCACGCGGAGGCCGGAAACGAAGGCTCCCGGGCAGTGGCCCGCAAGCTCGGCTTCCACATGGAAGGCACCCTGCGCGCCAAGGTGGTGCGCGAGGGCATCCGCCGGGACGCCTGGATCGGCTCCCTGCTCCCGTCCGACGTGCCCGGAAGGACCGCATCGTCCGGCGCCGCAGGCACTCCCGTCCCGGACACGACGCCGTATCTGCCCTACCCCGGCTGACCCCGTCGGCGTGGACCGGGCCGCACCCCGCCGCGCCACAACCGCCCCGTCCGCGCGCGGGCACCGCCCCCACCAGCGGTGATTCCTCTATCCTGGGCGGTTGTCAGTGCCCGCCCCTACCCTTTGCCGCATGACCGCCGTGACGCAGCCACCGCCTCTGCCGCAGCCTGTGACCGCCCTGTCCCGCGACGATGCCCGGCGCCTGGCGCTGCGGGCCCAGGGGCTGCTGGGCGCGCCGGACCGCCGGGCGGGGGTGCGCGGGGTGCTGCGGCAGCTGGGCGCGGTGCAGCTGGACACGATCTCGGTGCTGGCCCGCTCCCATGAGCTGGTGCCGTACGCCCGGCTCGGCGCCGTGGGCCGCGACGCCGTCGAGGCCGCTTACTGGACCCCGGCTCCTTCCGACGCGCCTGCGGCACCGCCGCACAGCTTTGAATACTGGTCGCACGCCGCCTGCATCCTCCCCATCGAGGAGTGGCCGCACTTCGCCTTCCGCCGGCGTGCCCGTCGCGCCAAGGGCCACCGCTGGCATGTCATGGAGGACTCCGCGCGCTCCTGTGCCGCCGTGCTGGACCGCCTGAAGGCCGAGGGCCCGCTCACCACTTCGGAGCTGGGTGGCGGGCGGAAGGGCGGCGAGTGGTGGGACTGGTCCGAGACCAAGATCGCGGTGGAGTGGCTGCTGGACACCGGCGACGTGGTCTGTACGGAACGCCGCGCCTGGAAGCGTGTGTACGACCTCGCCGAGCGCGCCGTCCCGGACGCGCTGCTCCACGACGATCTGGACGACGCCGAGTGCCTCCGCCGTCTGGTCGCGCAGGCCGGGGCCGCCATGGGGGTGGCCACCCGCGCCGACCTGGCGGACTACCACCGCCTCAAGGCCGAGCAGGTCGATGCCGTCGTCGCGGACTCCGGGCTGGTCCCGGTCGAGGTCGAGGGCTGGGGAAAGCCGGCGTGGGCCGACCCCGCCGCGCTGGACGCCCCGCCCCGCGGCCGGCACCGCACGACCCTGCTCTCGCCCTTCGACTCCCTGATCTGGGACCGGCCGCGCACGGAGCGGATCTTCGGCTTCACGCACCGCCTGGAGGCGTACGTCCCGCGCCCCCGGCGGATCCACGGGTATTTCGCGATGCCGCTGCTGGCCGGCGGTCAGCTGGTCGGCCGGGTGGACCCGGCCCGCGAGGGCACCACCCTCGTCGCCCGCCAGGTCTCCCTGCAGAGTTCCAAGGCCGTCGTCCCGATGGCCCGTGCGCTGGGAGAGGCCGCGAGCTGGGTGGGCTGCGACTCCGTACGCGTCGAGCGCTGCGACGACCAGAAGCTGGCCGGCGCCCTGCGCGCAGAACTCACCCACATGAGCGACCAGTAGGCAGCGGGCGATGACGCCGGGGGCCCGTCCGGCCCCCGGTCACCCGGCGCATCGAGGGCGCCGAGGGCAGCGGGCAGCGGGCAGCGGGCAGCGGGCAGCGGGCAGCGGGAACGTTCACCCGCCCACCGGCCGGCTCACCGGATCTCGAGGATCTTCTCCCGCATCGCGTACACCACCGCTTCCATCCGGGAGTGCAGTTGCAGCTTCTCCAGGATGTTGCGGACGTGGTTCTTCACCGTGTTCTCGGAGATGAAGAGTTCCTTGGCGATATCGCGGTTGTTCATACCCGTGGCGACCAGCTTCAGGACCTCCAGCTCGCGGTCGGTGAGCCGGGGCGCGGGCACCAGCCTGCGCTCGTCCGTGCGCTGGATCATCGACTTGAACTCCGTCAGGAGCTTGGACGCCATCGACGGGCTGATCTGCGACTGCCCGTCCGCCACGGCACGGATCGCGGTCGCCACCTCGTCGGTGGAGATCTCCTTGAGGAGGTAGCCGGTGGCTCCGGCCTTGATCGCGTCGTAGAGATCGGCCTCTTCGTCGCTGATCGTCAGCATGATGATCTTTGCGCTGGGAGCCACCTCCTTGATGGAGGTACACGCCTCGATTCCGCCGCGCTTGGGCATCCGCACGTCCATCAGCACGATGTCGGGCAGCAGATCCGCGGCCTTGTCGACCGCCTCCGCACCATCCCCCGCCTCGCCGACGACCTGGATGTCCTCTTCCTGGGCCAGAACGATCTCCAGGCCCCGCCGGAAGAGTGCGTGGTCGTCCACGACCAGGACCCGGATCGGCTCCTTGCGCGGCACGCTGACGTCCCGGCCGGCCTCGTCGTCGCCCCCGGCAGCGTTGTGGTCATGGTCCGCGGCGTCGCGCACGGGACCGAAACTGTCCCCCATTGGTCCTCCCCGTCAACTACTCGGCCGTAAGGCCTGAGCTTGGAAATAAGGCTGGTTGACAACAGCCCCCTGCGGCCAGCCCGATCAATGCCATACGACCGTCTCCCCGGCATGTCGCCGATTCGTGCCCACACGCTCCCTGGCTGGCACAAACACTATACGGCTTCAACTCCTGGCTCCTCCGGGCACGATGGTGCCCCCGGCGTACGCCGGGGGCACCGAACGGATGGGCTTCAGCCGCCCAGCGCGCCGCCTGCGCCGCCGGGCTCCTCCTCCCCGAACAAATCGGGGTTCAAGTGGATGACGCCGTAGTCGTAGGCGTGCCGCCGGTAGACGACGCTCGGCAGCTTGGTGTCGGCGTCGACGAAGAGGTAGAAGTCGTGCCCGACCAACTCCATCTCGTTGAGCGCCTGGTCGAGCAGCATCGGCGCGGCCGAGTGGGTCTTCTCACGGACGATCAGAGGCCCCTCGCCCTGGACGTCGATCGACCCCATACGGGTGGTCGGCACCTTCTGGTCGACGTCAGCGGCGAGTTCGCCGTTGGGGGTCAGGCTCGCGGCGTCGGGCACGCTGACCGCGACTTCACTCGCCGGGATGCGGCCGTTGCCGCGACGCGAGTAACGCTTGTCGTGCTGCTTGCGCAGACGCGCCTCGAGCTTCGCGGTGGCCAGATCCAGCGCGGCGTACGGATCGGCTGCGGCGGCCTCGGCCCGGACCACCGGGCCACGGGAGCGGAGGGTGATCTCCACTCGGTCGGAACGGTCGGCCTGCCGCGGGTTGGGCTCCTTGGACACCTCGACGTCCAGGCTGATCACCTTGGCGTCGAGCTTCTGGACTTTGTCCAGCTTCAGCTTCTCGGCCACGTGCTTGCGGAACCGCTCGGGCACCTCTGTCTTGCGGCCCTTGACGACGATGTCCACGCAGAACTCCGTTCCCGGATCGCTCCGCTCATCAAGCGGAGCAATTCCTTCTTGCACCAGGCTCCGGTGGTTGCCGAAGCCTCGGACTTGGCGACTTTCACCTCCTCCTCCCCCGACGACCCGCTCTCCACTCCCCCGTTTTCAGGATCGCTGCAAACGCCCCTGAACGCATTCAACCCGACATTCGAGGCAAAACACTCGCCAAGTCCTCACAACCGAACATAGCTCTCCCGGACGGATGTCGGCACCCCCTCGGAGCCCCCGGCTCCATTTGGGTGACTTTTCCTCCTCGACTACTTTCCCCGTGATAACGGCTCCATCGGTCCGCCCTCGACGGCGAAGGCACCCCGGGGTGCCGCCACCACCGCCGCCCCGCTCACCCGGCCACCGGCCGCCGCGACCGCCCGGGCAGCCTCGGCGAGCGTCGCCCCCGTGGTCACCAGATCGTCCACCAGTACGGCTGACCGCCCCGCCAGGAGCCTCCTGGCCCCGCCCGGCACCTCCAGGGCACCGGCGACATTCGCCAGCCGCTGCCGGGCGCTCAGCCCCGCCTGGTCGGCCATCACACGCCGCTGCCGCAACGCCGCGAGCACCCGGACTTCCGTCCCCGCCCGCCGCAGCTCGCCGGCCGCCGCCAGCGCGATCCTGCGCACCGGATCATGGCCCCGCCCGGCCACCGATCTCCGAGCCGAGGGCACCGGCACCAGCAGCTGAGGCCCGTCGCCCGCCCGCAGCCCGCGCACGGCCCCGGCCAGCACCGCTCCCAGCGGCCCGGCCAACGGCAGCGCACCCCGCTCCTTGTGGGCCAGCAGCACCGCCCGCACCTCGTCGGCGTACGGCGCCCCCGCCCACACCCGAGGCAACCCCACCGGGCTCGGCCGCGGCCGTACCCGCCGCGCCCCGCGCCCGTCCCGCGCAAGCACCCGACGACACTCCGCACACAGCTCCGTACGCGGCCGGCCGCACCCTGCACAGTCGACCGGCAGCACCAGAGCGGCCAGTTCGCGCCACACCCCCTGCATAACTCCACTGTCCCGCCGTCCACGCCCGGCCACCACCCCTGTGGATAACCGTGGGCAGCGCGGACAGGCGGAAACCGGGGACGTAGGGAGCTGGGGCCGTACGGACCTGGTGGGGTCTGGGGACGGGCTGCGGCCTGTCCCGCTGCGGGCTGCGGGTTGCGGGCTGCAGGCTGCGGGTCAGCCGTACGGCACATCGCGGCAGGCCGAGCCCGCCGCACGCCCCGGCCCGGGACCGGCCGCCCCCTCGCCATCGGCACCGGGCCGGTCCTGCGTCACCCGCGTCACGGGTCACCAGCCACCAGTCACCAGTCACCAGTCACCGGCGAACGCTCACGGTCACCGCCACGCTCGCGGTCACCCGGGGTAGACCGGCGCCGTCCCTTCCTTCGCCACCGTCTTCCAGTTCGCGTCCAGAGGCAGCCGCACGATGCCCTCAGTGGCGTGGGCGATCAGCGGCCTGTTCTCGTCCTCCGAGGCCGCCACCGCTATGACGCCGTTGACGCCGGGCAGCGGCTGCACGTTCGACGTCGAGCCGTCGGTCTCCATGAACTGCATCTGCTGAACCCCGCCGGACTCCCGTCCGACGACCACCAGTCGGCTGCCGCCCGCCCAGGACGCCGCCACCACATCCTCCAACTGCGGTGCGATCGGCCGGAGCTCCTGCACCGAAAGCACCGGATGCGTGGAAGTGCCGTCGCGCTCGACCCGGCCCAGCTGGAGTGTCGTACGCCCCTTGTCCTCCACCAGGACCGCGATCCGGATACCGTCAGCGGCCACCTTGATCGCCTTGATCCGCCGCCCGCCGAGACCGGGTACCGTCACCTTTTCGGGAGCGCCCTTGCCCTCGCGCAGCCGCATCAGCCGCGAACCGTGCGCATCGCGGTCCGCGATCCACAGGTCGCCCAGACCGTCCCAGCTCGGTGCCGTCAGCCCCCTATCGGGGTTCTTGGCCGAACCGGTACTGGTCAGCAGCGGATCGCCACGCTCGATGCCGTCCTCCAGGCCGGCCACATACAGGGACCGGCCGTCGCTCGACACTCCGGCCGCGGTGTCCTCCCCGCGCGAGATGGCGACCGAGCGCAGCGGGGTCTTGCCCGTTCCGAACGGCCCGCGCACCGGCGTCGGTTCAGTCGCGGAGTCCGACATGGCGACGACCTGGTGGTCACCGTCGATGAAGTACTCCTTGCCGGAGCGCCCGGTGCCCGGGGAGGGTGCGAAGTCGTGCTCGGCGTCCTCCTGGGTCAGCCCGCACAGCGAGTTGCCACTGTTGTCCTCGAGCTCCACCTTGCTGATCTTCGAGGCCCGCGTCATGTCCTGCACGGTGAAGAAGAGCTGAGCCGCCATCTGCTGGCACTGGGTGTGGTCGGTGTTCACCGCGTCCTTGCTGAGCTTGACCAGCAGCGCGTTCGAGTCGTCCAACACCAGATCGTGCGCGGCGAGCTGGGTGCCGGTCGGGAACGCCGAAGTCGTCACCTGGTTCAGCCAGTCGGTGGGCCCGGACAGCAGCGCCTCCACACTGGAGGTGATCGGCTTTATTCGCTGCCGGAGGTAGACGGGATCCGCGACAAGCGCGTTCCGGCTCGCCTTCGGCTCTCCCGACTCCGAGTTGTAGGACGCGAAGTAGTACTTGTTGACGGAGCGGTAGATGCGCTGGAAGTCGGACAGCCCGAGCACCAGCCCATCGGGCAGCCGGTCGATACGCCACTGTCCGCCCTCCTTGATGAGGTGGATCGTCTGGCGGTACGGCTTCTCCTCAGGGGTGTAGGCGTGGCTGTCGTCCACCGCCGCCACCTGGCTGCCGGACAGGGTGACCGTGTAGCCGTTGGAGTCCTCCCGGTTGGGCAGCGCCTTCGGCTCCGGCTTCGGGCGTTCCTGGAGCACATTGGTGACCTGGAACGGCCGCCAGGTCCGCTTCGCCGACTTGGCCAGATACTGGGTGGCGGTACGGAAATCCGCCTCGTCACTGGTCGTGGCGTCAAGGAAGCTGCGCACGATGTTGGTCGGCTGCGCACCGTCCTGCGGGGGCACGCCGTAGACCCGCACCTGCGACTCGCCTTCGGAGCGCGGCGACTGGTCGACCGACGTGACATCCCCGCCGTCGGGCATCGACGCACACCCGGCCAGCAGTACCGCCGCACAGCCGAGCAGCAGGAATGTCCGCGCCGGCCCGGCTCCCCTGCGGGCGCGCGTACGGGACCCGGTCGCCTCCCCGCGCTCGCCTCCGCGCTCAGTGTCCACGCAGCCCGCCTTCCCGATCCACGCCGTGCTCGGCTTTCTGCTCGGCTCCGTTCTCACGGACCGGCTCGTCGGTGCGCGCGCTCTCGCCGCGCGCTGCCTCTTCGCTCCGTTCGCCCCCGCTCTGCGGCACCACACGGGCACCGTTGCCGGGCAGTGCCGTCGGGTCGGCCGCCGGCCAGGCCACCTTCGGCTCCGGGGCGGGGGCCGAGGCATCGTCTGCCGGGGTGGCACGCGTCTGCACCGGGATCGTGGACGCCTTGCGGTCCGACCCGGCGCGCGGCTGGCCCGACTCGTCCAGCCCCCGGTTGCGCCGCGAGTCCTCCGGCTCCAGGGGGATCGGGGATCCGCGCAGCGTCTCGCCTGCCGTACGGGGCAGCGTCAGCCGGAACTGCGAGCCGCCGCCCGGCTCGCCCCAGGCCTGAAGCCAGCCACCGTGCAGCCGGGCGTCCTCGACGGCGATGGACAGGCCCAGCCCCGTACCGCCCGTCGTGCGGGCCCGGGCCGGGTCCGCACGCCAGAAACGGTTGAAGACGCGGGTGGCCTCGCCGGGCTTGAGGCCGACGCCGTAGTCACGCACCGCGACGGCCACCGCGCCGCCGTTCCGGCTGCCCGCCGACGCCAGCCGCACCACCACATCTCGGCCCTCGCCGTGCTCGACGGCGTTGACGACGAGATTGCGCAGTATGCGCTCCACCCGGCGGGAGTCGGCCTCGGCGATCACGGGCTGCTCGGCGCCGCGCACCACTATCCGGGTGCCCTTGCGCTCGGCGAGCGGTTCGGCGCCCTCGATGACGCGGTGCACCACATCGCGCAGATCGACCGGCTCGGCCTCCAGCGCGGCCGCGCCGGCGTCGAACCGGCTGATCTCCAGCAGCTCCGCGAGCAGCGATTCGAAGCGGTCCAGCTGCCCGCGCAGCAGCTCGGCGGAGCGTGCGGTGGCGGGGTCGAACTCGTCCCGCACGTCATGGATGACATCGGCCGCCATCCGTACGGTCGTCAGCGGCGTACGCAGCTCGTGCGAGACGTCGGACACGAAACGGCGCTGCATCCGGGACAGCTCCTCCAGCTGCTGGATCTTGACCTGGAGGTTCTGCGCCATCTTGTTGAAGGACTCGCCCAGCCGGGCGATGTCGTCCTCGCCGGTGACCTTCATCCGCTCCTGGAGGAGGCCTGCGGCCAGCCGCTCGGAGATCCCGGCGGCCATCCGTACGGGCGTGACGACCTGCCGCACCACCAGCCAGGCGATCGCGCCGAGCAGGATCACGACAAACACCCCGGCCGTCGCCAGCGTCCCCGTCACCAGCTTGAGCGACTCCTCTTCCTGGCTGAACGGGAAGAGGTAGTAGAGCTGGTACTGATTGCTGTTTGCATCGTTGAGCCGCTTGCCGATGATCAGCGCCGACACACCGTCGTCCGACCCGATGCGCTTGATCTGGGTGTACTGGCGGAACGTCCCGGACTTGGTGTCCAGCTTCCGCCGCAGCTCGGGAGGCACACTCCGTTCGGGATCGACATCGCCGGAGGCACGCGGACCGCGGGTGCCAGGGCTGGAGTCGCCGAACGGTTCGTCGGAGTCGGAGCTGAGTGCCACGACGGAGAAGACGCCCTGCCCGCCACTGGCGAGCTGCTCGACCAGGCCGGTCAGCCAGGTCGCGGAGTCCTGGGTGCCGCGGTTGCCGGTACGCACGGTGTCCTCGGGCCGGGTGTCGTCGGCCATCTTCTGGGCCACACTGAAACCGCCCACGGCCTGGCTCTGCGCGGCCTGTGCCTTGGCCGTGAGCAGGCCGTTCCGGACCTGGCCGACGACCACGACACCGAGCAGCAGCACCACGGCCAGCGACATCAGCAGCGTGGTCGCCACCACGCGGAGCTGAATATTGCGCCGCCACAGGCGCAGGGCGGGCAGCAGCGGCCGCCGCACCCAGCGGCTGAAGAGCCGGACCAGGGGGTGGACCGGCCCGCTCACCGCGCCATCGGGCAGCAACTGCCCGCCGCGCAGCAATCGAGCGACCATTTTTCCCGAAAAGGACATATCACCCGCCGGGTCGACGGTTCGCCCCCGCTTTCCCTCCGGGCCCGAACCGTCCCGGGTCATCATCTCAGCTGGGCCCGGCCTTGTAGCCGACCCCGCGCACGGTCACCACGATCTCCGGCCGCTCCGGGTCCCTCTCGACCTTGGAGCGCAGCCGCTGCACGTGGACATTGACCAGCCGGGTGTCGGCGGCGTGCCGATAGCCCCAGACCTGCTCGAGCAGCACCTCACGGGTGAACACCTGCCACGGCTTGCGCGCCAGCGCCACCAGCAGATCGAACTCCAGCGGGGTCAGCGCGATCGACTGCCCGTCGCGCTTCACCGAATGGCCCGCCACATCGATGACCAGGTCACCGATCGCCAGCTGCTCGGGCGCCGGCTCCTCCGAACGCCGCAGCCGCGCCCGGATACGGGCCACCAGCTCCTTGGGCTTGAACGGCTTGACGATGTAGTCGTCCGCGCCCGACTCGAGCCCGACCACCACATCCACCGTGTCGGTCTTGGCGGTCAGCATGACGATCGGCACTCCGGACTCGGCCCGGATCAGGCGGCACACCTCGATACCGTCCCGCCCCGGCAGCATCAGGTCGAGCAGTACAAGATCGGGCTTGGCCTCGCGGAAGGCCGCAAGGGCCTTGTCACCGTCCGACACAAACGACGGTTCAAAACCTTCGCCGCGCAGCACGATGCCAAGCATCTCTGCCAGTGCGGTGTCGTCGTCGACGACCAGGACGCGTCCCTTCATTCGGCCATCATCCCATTACCTGATCGTGACTTACTCCATCGTGACGTGGAACACACCTCTGCCAGCCCTTCCCGGGTCACCGGCGACACCACTCCGGCCTCCGTGACGATCGCCGTCACCAGCTCCGCCGGAGTGACGTCGAAGGCCGGGTTGTAGGCCTGTGCGCCCAGCGGCGCCACCGGTATACCGGTGCCCGCCTCCACCCCGGGCCCCTGCACACGCGGCAACGAGAACTCCGTCACTTCCTGGCCCGGCCGCTGCTCCACCTCGATGTCCGATCCCTCCTCGGTCTCCAGATCCACCGTGCTCGTCGGTGCCACCACCACGAACGGAACGTGGTGGAACCGCGCCAGAACCGCCAGCGGATAGCTGCCGATCTTGTTGGCCACCGATCCGTCCGCCGCGATCCGGTCCGCGCCGATCAGCACCGCATCCACCTCACCCCCGGCGAACAGCGAACCTGCCGCACCGTCCGAGAGCACCGTGTACGCCATACCCGCCCGAGCCGCCTCATAGGCGGTCAACCGCGCCCCCTGTAGCAGCGGCCGTGTCTCGTCCACCCACAGCCGGCGCAGCTCTCCGGCCCGGTGTGCCGCCCGCGCCACCGCCAGGGCGGTGCCCTCGCCCCCGGACACCAGCGCTCCCGTATTGCAGTGCGTGAGAATCCGGTGGCCGCCGCCCGGCAGCAGCTCGCCCAGCAGCGCCAGCCCGTGCTCCGCCATCCGTGCGCTGGCCTCGATGTCCTCGGCGTGCACGGCCCGCGCCTCGGCCAGCGCCGCCTCCGCGGCCGCCTGAGCACCGGCCCCGTCGGCCACCGCGGCACGGTGGGCGTCAGCCGCCCGCCGCACGCCGTAGCCCAGATTGACCGCGGTCGGCCGGGCCTGCGCCAGCGCCTCCACCGCCTCCTCCACGTCGAAGCCCCGCGCAGCGGCCAGCGCGACGCCATAGGCACCCGCGATGCCCAGCAGCGGAGCGCCGCGTACGGCCAGCGTCCGAATCGCCTGAACCAGCGCCGGCACGTCCGTGCAGACCAGCTCGACCTCCTCCGCCGGCAGCCGGGTCTGGTCAAGGAGGACCAATACGGGCCCCTCGGGCGGCTCCTCCCAGCGCAATGACGGAATGGCGAGCGCCCCGGCGCCCGGCTCGGATACCTCGTACTGATCGCCCATTCCTTCAGTCTGACGCCGACCGCCCCTCGAACAGAAGGTCCCCTCGCGCTCCGGGCCCCGGTACACAACGTCGGCCGCCATGACACGATGACTGCCACCGCGGACCCCGGACCCCCGCCGCCCCGGCGGACGGGCAGCAAGAAGGAGCGACGATGAACAACTCTCCGGGCTGGGCCTCGCCCGGATCCACTCCCTCCGACGAGCCGGCCCGCGGCACACAGGAGCAGCCCCCTCAGGAAGACCAGCCCGCCCCCGGCGAGCAGTCGTCCCCACCGAACTGGTCCAAGCAACAGCCGCCCGCCGGCCAGTGGTCGGCCCCCACCGGCATCCCCAGCCAAAGCGGCCCCCACGGGAGCAGTGGCCGGGACACGGCAGGTGACCGCTCCCGCGCCTCGTCGCCCGGTCCCGGCGGTCCCGGCTGGGGCGGCCACCCCGGCAATCAGCCGCCCTGGGGCGGCGCCTGGGCCCCGGTTCCGCAGGCCGCCAAGCCCGGCGTCATTCCGCTGCGTCCGCTCGCCGTCGGCGAGATCCTCGACGGTGCGGTCGCCACCATGCGCGCCCACTGGCGCACGGTCCTCGGCATCTCGCTGATCGTCGCGGTCGTCGCACAGACCGCCATCACCGTGGTCACCGGCATCTGGTTCCGGGGCGCCGGCCGCGACCCCTCCCTGGCGAACGACAACGTCCCGCCCCTCCGCGAAACCCTGCACCAGATGGGCAATTCGCTCGCCGTCTCCGGCATCACCTCGGCGATAGGGCTGCTCGCCACGATCGTCGTCACAGGTTTGCTGACCATGGTCGTGAGCCGCGCCGTCCTGGGCCGCTCGGTGACCGCCGGGGAAGCCTGGCGCGATGCGCGTCCCCAACTCCCGCGCCTGCTCGGCCTGCTTGTCCTGCTGCCCCTGCTCATCACGGCGATAGTCGCGGTGGGCATGGCTCCCGGTCTCATCCTCACCGCCACCGGCACGCTGGAAGTGGGCCTGCTGCTCACCCTGCTCGGCGGGCTCGCCGCGAGCGTCGTGAGCATCTGGCTCGGGGTCCGCTACAGCCTCGCCTCCCCGGCCCTGATGCTGGAGAAGCAGGGCGTCATCGCCGCCATGCGCCGCTCGGCGAAGCTCGTCCGGGGCACCTGGTGGCGCGTGCTGGGTGTCCAGCTCCTCGCCTTCCTCCTCACCGGCATCGTCGAATTCATCATCCAGATCCCTGCCACCGTCATCGCCTTCCTCATCGGTGGCGAGAACCTCATGGACTGGGCGAACGGCACCGGCAACACCGCCGGCTGGTCGTTCCTGATCGTGCTGGGCATCGGAGCCGTCATCAGCTCCACCATCACCTTCCCGATCAGCGCCGGCGTCACCGCGCTCCTGTACGTGGACCAGCGCATCCGCCGCGAGGCACTCGACCTCGAACTCGCCCGCGCCGCAGGCCTCCCCGGCTACGGCGCCGACATCCCCACCACCCACCCGGCCGCGCCCACTCCCGCCTCCACGGACCCGACCGCCGGCAACGCGCCCACAGCAGCAGCCCCGAGCCCCGCTGACACCTCTCCAGGCAGCGCGAAGACGGAAGACGCAACACCGGACGGCCCCACGGCAGACGGCTCCCCGGCGGAAAGCAACGGCGCGACCGCCCCCGAGCCGGGCTCCGCGGCCACGGACGGCCCCACGCCGACAGACGCCGCCTCGGACACCACCCCCGCCGGCGACTCCGGGCAACGCCCCAACGACGCCGCACCGGGAAACTGATGCGGTGACCAGAGGGGGGAACATGACCGCGCTCGGACCACTCATGGCGCGCTCCGACGACCACATACCGGTGAGGACCCCGCGCGTCCCCGCCCGCGAGGCGGCCGAGCGTGAACTGTCCGACCCCCGGTACCACCAGCACGACCCCAACCCGATCCAGCAGGCCCTTGATTGGCTCTGGGCACGCGTCGACGAGCTCGTCGGCGCCGCTGCCGGCACCACCCCGGGTGGCTGGATCGGGCTTCTGGCCATCGCCGCGTTCGTCGTTCTGCTGATCGCCGCCCTCCGGTTGCGGCTCGGCGCGGTGCGCCGCACTCCGACCACGAGCGGCGTGCTCTTCGCCGAAACGCCCCGAACCGCAGCCGAACACCGTTCCGCAGCTGACCGGCACGCCGCCGAGGGCCGCTGGAACGAAGCGATCCAGGACCGCATGCGGGCCCTCGTCCTCGCCCTGGAAGAGCGCACACTGCTCGCCCCCGGCCCGGGCCGCACCGCCGACGAGGCCGCCGGCGAAGCCACCCGGGCATTTCCCGCATACGCCGACCGGCTGCGCACCGCGGCCCGCACCTTCGACGAGGTCACATACGGCGGCCGCCCCGGCACGGAACGGGCGCACACCCTCCTGACCAGCCTCGACACCGACCTCCAGCACGCCAAGCCCGACCTGGCCATCACCCCGACCGGGAGCCGCGGATGACTACGGCCGCCCCCGACTCCCCCGGAATCGCTCCCCCCGCTCGTGGTCTGTGGACCCGGTCCCGCGGGCCACTGCTCGCGCTTCTTCTGCTCGTCGTCAGCGGTGTGGTCCTCGGCGCCCTCCAGTCCGGCGAACAGCACGGCCGGCTCGATCCCCGGTCGACGGACCGGACCGGAAGCCGGGCCATCGCCCGGCTCCTGGCCTCCCACGGTGTCTCCACCCAGGTCGTGACCACCTCTGAGGAAGCCGCGGCCGCGGCCGGCCCCGACACCACCCTGCTCGTCACCGACCCCGACGTACTGACGCAGGATCAGCTGACGGGCCTGCACACCGCGACCGCGCACACCCCCGGCCGCACCGTCCTGCTCGCCCCCGGCACCTCGTCCCTCGAAACCTTCACCCCCGGCGTCCGGATGGAACCCCCGGTCCGGACGTCGGCACGCCCGCCGGCCTGTTCCCTGCCGGACGCCCGACGCGCGGGCAGTGCCCTCCTCGGCGGCCTCCGCTACGCCACGGCCACCAACGGCGCCGACCGCTGCTACGTCAGCGGCGGCCGGCCCACCCTGCTGCGCCTGCCGGCCCGCGACACCGGCCGCGACACCGTGCTCCTCGGCTCCGCCGACCTCCTCTACAACCAGCACCTCGCCGAGCACGGCAACGCCTCGCTGGCCCTTCAACTCCTCGGTGAGCACAAGCATCTGGTCTGGTACCTCCCCTCCGTGAGCGACCCGTCATCCGCCCAGGACCAACAGCGCGGTTTCTTCGGCCTCATCCCTTCCGGCTGGCGCTGGGCCCTGCTCCAACTCGCCTTCGCCGCTGGATTCGCAGCCCTGTGGCGCGCCCGCCGCCTCGGCCCCTTGGTTCCGGAAAAGCTCCCGGTGACCGTCCCCGCCGCCGAGACCACCGAGGGCCACGCCCGCCTCTACGAGCAGGCCAATGCCCGCGACCGGGCCTCCGACGTGTTGCGCTCCGCGACCCGCACGCGACTCGCCCCCCTCATCGGCGTGTCCGCAGCACACGCCCACACCGCCGACGTCCTTCTGCCTGCCATTCACGCCCACTTGCACGTCGCGCCCGGCCCCTCAGCAGACCTCCATGTCCTGCTCTTCGGTCCGGCACCCGCGGACGACAAAGCCTTGGTGCGCCTGGCCGACCAACTCGACGCACTCGAATCCTCGATCGTTTCCCAAGAGAGGCACGCCCCCCGTGAGCACCCCGACCGCTGACAGCGCCCGAACCTCCCTTGAGGACCTGCGCACCGAGATAGCCAAGGCCGTCGTAGGCCAGGACCCCGCCGTCACCGGGCTGGTCGTCGCACTCCTCTGCCGCGGTCACGTGCTCCTCGAAGGCGCCCCCGGCGTCGCCAAGACCCTGCTCGTACGTGCCCTGTCGGCCGCTCTCGAACTCGACACCAAGCGCGTCCAGTTCACCCCTGACCTGATGCCGAGTGATGTCACCGGCTCACTGGTCTACGACAGCCGCAGCGCCGAGTTCTCCTTCCAGCCGGGCCCCGTCTTCACCAACCTCCTGCTCGCCGACGAGATCAACCGCACGCCTCCCAAAACCCAGGCGTCCTTGCTCGAAGCGATGGAAGAGCGGCAGGTGACCGTCGACGGCACAGCCCGCCCCCTCCCCGAGCCGTTTCTGGTGGCTGCCACCCAGAACCCCGTGGAGTACGAGGGCACTTACCCCCTCCCCGAGGCTCAGCTCGACCGCTTCCTACTGAAGCTGACAGTGCCGCTCCCCGCCCGCCACGACGAGATAGACATCCTCACCCGCCACGCGGCCGGCTTCAGCCCCCGCGACCTCGGCGCCGCAGGTCTGCGCCCCGTCGCCTCCACCGCCGACCTCGACGCTGCCCGGGCCGCGGTCGCCAAGACCGCCGTCTCCCCTGAAGTCACCGGCTATATCGTCGATATCTGCCGTGCCACCCGCGAATCCCCCTCGCTCTCTCTCGGCGTCTCCCCCCGAGGCGCCACCGCCCTGCTCTCCACGTCACGAGCCTGGGCCTGGCTGACCGGCCGCGACTATGTCACCCCTGATGACGTCAAGGCCCTCGCCCTTCCCACGCTCCGACATCGCGTCCACCTCCGCCCCGAAGCGGAGATGGAAGGAGTCACCGCCGACTCCGTGATCAACGCCGTGCTCGCTCATCTCCCCGTCCCCCGCTGAGACGACACCGTGGCCCTCACCGGACGCACCGCCCTCATCTCCGCACTCGGAGCCCTCTTCGTCGGCTTCGTGCTGCCCAGCTGGCTTGGCATCCTCACCATCCAACTCGCCTTGCTGATAGCAATCTTGTGCGATATCGCGCTCGCCGCGCCAGTGCGAAAGCTCCATTTCACCCGAACCGGTGACACAACAGTTCGACTCGCAGACGAAGCCCACACCCACCTCACGGTCACCAACCCGAGCCGCCGCACGCTGCGCGCCCAGATCCGTGACGCCTGGCCCCCCAGCTCCTTCCACCCCGGCTCGGACTTCCCCTCATCCCGCCACACCGTGCGCATCCCCGCCGCCGAACGCCGACGCCTCACCACGACGCTCCACCCCACCCGCCGCGGTGACCATCACGCAGTCCGCGTCACGGTCCGCTCCTACGGCCCGCTCGGCCTGGCCGCCCGCCAAGGAAGCCAGCACGTCCCATGGACGCTGCGCGTCCTGCCGCCCTTCACCAGCCGCAAGCATCTCCCCGCCAAGCTCGCCCGGCTCCGCGAACTCGACGGCCGCACCAGCATCCTGACCCGCGGTGAGGGAACCGAGTTCGACAGCCTCCGCGACTACACCCCCGGCGACGACACCCGCTCCATCGACTGGCGCGCCACCGCCCGTCGGCAGAACCTCGCAGTCCGCACCTGGCGCCCCGAACGCGACCGACGCATCCTGCTCGTCCTGGAGACCGGCCGCACCTCTGCCGGCCGCGTCGGCGACATCCCCCGCCTCGATGCCTCCATGGACGCCGCCCTGCTGCTCGGCGCCCTCGCCGCCCGCGCCGGTGACCGCGTGGACCTGCTCGCCTACGACCGCCGCATACGCGCCTCCGTGCAAGGCCGCACGGCACGCGATCTTCTCCCGGCCCTGACCGACGCCATGGCCCCCCTCGAATCCGAACTGGTCGAGGCGGACGCCCGCGGCTTGGCCGCCACGATCCACCGCCGCACCCCGCGCCGGTCCCTCATCGTGCTCTTCACAGGCCTGGACGCAGCTCCCGTGGAGGAGGCTCTCCTGCCCGTCCTCCCCAGCCTCATCCAACGCAATGAGCTGATCGTCGCGGCCGTGGCCGACCCCCGCATCGAGGAAATGGCCGCCGGCCGGCACACCCCCCAGGCCGTCTACGCAGCAGCAGCCGCAGAACAGACCCACGCCGCCCGCCGCCGCACCGCAGACCGCCTCCGCCACCACGGCATCACGGTCATCGACTCCACCCCGGCCCGCCTGGCCCCCGACCTGGCCGACGCCTACCTCACCCTGAAGTCCGCCGGCCGCCTGTAGCCTCCGCGCTCCTCCCCGCCCCTCACAGAACATGGCCCCAGCAGCTACAGCCCACGGGACACGGGGCTCCACGGGACACGGGACTACAGAGCAGCGATACGAGGCAACGCCCCCCCCCGCTAGCAGTCGCTGTGCCACCTCGGAGCCCGGCCGCCCCATGCACTCTCACCGAAGGACCAGTAGAGGGAAAGCCCTCAGCCTCAGCTCCTTGAGCCGCACCTACCGGTCCGCACCGCCCTGAGGGACCAAACATCCCACATCGCCACCAGCGCCGAGCTCTCATCCCCCACCCATCGGTCACCCACACCGGCCCTCAACGCGAAAATGCCCCGCCCCGGACCGAAACCCGGAAACGAGGCACCCCGGAACGCAGAAAAGCCCCGCACCATAAGGTGCGGGGCTTCCCCACAATGATTGTTCGGCGGCGTCCTACTCTCCCACAGGGTCCCCCCTGCAGTACCATCGGCGCTGAAAGGCTTAGCTTCCGGGTTCGAAATGTAACCGGGCGTTTCCCTAACGCAATGACCACCGAAACACTATGAAGTTGACCAACCCGGCAATAACACAGGTCGTTACTTCAGAACCTACACAGTGGACGCGAGCAACTGAGGACAAGCCCTCGGCCTATTAGTACCAGTCAACTCCACCCGTTACCAGGCTTCCATATCTGGCCTATCAACCCAGTCGTCTACTGGGAGCCTTAACCCCTCAAAGGGGGTGGGAGTACTCATCTCGAAGCAGGCTTCCCGCTTAGATGCTTTCAGCGGTTATCCTTTCCGAACGTAGCCAACCAGCCATGCCCTTGGCAGGACAACTGGCACACCAGAGGTTCGTCCGTCCCGGTCCTCTCGTACTAGGGACAGCCCTTCTCAATACTCCTACGCGCACAGCGGATAGGGACCGAACTGTCTCACGACGTTCTAAACCCAGCTCGCGTACCGCTTTAATGGGCGAACAGCCCAACCCTTGGGACCGACTCCAGCCCCAGGATGCGACGAGCCGACATCGAGGTGCCAAACCATCCCGTCGATATGGACTCTTGGGGAAGATCAGCCTGTTATCCCCGGGGTACCTTTTATCCGTTGAGCGACGGCGCTTCCACAAGCCACCGCCGGATCACTAGTCCCTACTTTCGTACCTGCTCGACCCGTCAGTCTCACAGTCAAGCTCCCTTGTGCACTTACACTCAACACCTGATTGCCAACCAGGCTGAGGGAACCTTTGGGCGCCTCCGTTACTCTTTAGGAGGCAACCGCCCCAGTTAAACTACCCACCAGACACTGTCCCTGATCCGGATCACGGACCCAGGTTAGACATCCAGCACGACCAGAGTGGTATTTCAACAATGACTCCACAACCACTGGCGTGGCTGCTTCAAAGTCTCCCACCTATCCTACACAAGCCGAACCGAACACCAATATCAAGCTATAGTAAAGGTCCCGGGGTCTTTCCGTCCTGCTGCGCGAAACGAGCATCTTTACTCGTAATGCAATTTCACCGGGCCTATGGTTGAGACAGTCGAGAAGTCGTTACGCCATTCGTGCAGGTCGGAACTTACCCGACAAGGAATTTCGCTACCTTAGGATGGTTATAGTTACCACCGCCGTTTACTGGCGCTTAAGTTCTCAGCTTCGCCACACCGAAATGTGACTAACCGGTCCCCTTAACGTTCCAGCACCGGGCAGGCGTCAGTCCGTATACATCGCCTTACGGCTTCGCACGGACCTGTGTTTTTAGTAAACAGTCGCTTCTCGCTGGTCTCTGCGGCCACCACCAGCTCAGGAAGTAAATTCCATCACCAGCAATGGCCCCCCTTCTCCCGAAGTTACGGGGGCATTTTGCCGAGTTCCTTAACCATAGTTCACCCGAACGCCTCGGTATTCTCTACCTGACCACCTGAGTCGGTTTAGGGTACGGGCCGCCATGAAACTCGCTAGAGGCTTTTCTCGACAGCATAGGATCATCCACTTCACCACAATCGGCTCGGCATCAGGTCTCACCCTCATGTCATCCGGATTTGCCTAGATGACGGGCTACACCCTTACCCCGGGACAACCACCGCCCGGGCTGGACTACCTTCCTGCGTCACCCCATCGCTTACCTACTACCACCTTGGATCGGCGGCTCCACCACGTCCCTTTGTCCGAAGACTCCAGGCCGGCTTCACGGCCTTAGCATTAATGGATTCGATATTGGGCGTTTCAAAGCGGGTACCGGAATATCAACCGGTTGTCCATCGACTACGCCTGTCGGCCTCGCCTTAGGTCCCGACTTACCCTGGGCAGATCAGCTTGACCCAGGAACCCTTAGTCAATCGGCGCACACGTTTCCCACGTGTGTATCGCTACTCATGCCTGCATTCTCACTCGTGAACCGTCCACAACTCGTTTCCACGGCTGCTTCACCCGGCACACGACGCTCCCCTACCCATCACAACGGACGTTGGTCCTCATGCTGCAATGACACGACTTCGGCGGTGTGCTTGAGCCCCGCTACATTGTCGGCGCGGAATCACTTGACCAGTGAGCTATTACGCACTCTTTCAAGGGTGGCTGCTTCTAAGCCAACCTCCTGGTTGTCTCTGCGACTCCACATCCTTTCCCACTTAGCACACGCTTAGGGGCCTTAGTCGATGCTCTGGGCTGTTTCCCTCTCGACCATGGAGCTTATCCCCCACAGTCTCACTGCCGCGCTCTCACTTACCGGCATTCGGAGTTTGGCTAAGGTCAGTAACCCGGTAGGGCCCATCGCCTATCCAGTGCTCTACCTCCGGCAAGAAACACACGACGCTGCACCTAAATGCATTTCGGGGAGAACCAGCTATCACGGAGTTTGATTGGCCTTTCACCCCTAACCACAGGTCATCCCCCAGGTTTTCAACCCTGGTGGGTTCGGTCCTCCACGAAGTCTTACCTCCGCTTCAACCTGCCCATGGCTAGATCACTCCGCTTCGGGTCTTGGGCACGCTACTCAACGCCCTATTCGGACTCGCTTTCGCTACGGCTTCCCCACACGGGTTAACCTCGCAACATACCGCAAACTCGCAGGCTCATTCTTCAAAAGGCACGCAGTCACGACACAAGGAACAAGTTCCTTGTGCGACGCTCCCACGGCTTGTAGGCACACGGTTTCAGGTACTATTTCACTCCGCTCCCGCGGTACTTTTCACCATTCCCTCACGGTACTATCCGCTATCGGTCACCAGGGAATATTTAGGCTTAACGGGTGGTCCCGCCAGATTCACACGGGATTTCTCGGGCCCCGTGCTACTTGGGTGTCTCTTAAACGAGCCGTTGATGTTTCAGCTACGGGGGTCTTACCCTCTACGCCGGACCTTTCGCATGTCCTTCGCCTACACCAACGGTTTCTGACTCGTCCCACAGCCGGCAGACTGCAGTAAAGAGATCCCACAACCCCAACCACGCAACCCCTGCCGGGTATCACACGTGACTGGTTTGGCCTCATCCGGTTTCGCTCGCCACTACTCCCGGAATCACTGTTGTTTTCTCTTCCTGCGGGTACTGAGATGTTTCACTTCCCCGCGTTCCCTCCACACTGCCTATGTGTTCAGCAGCGGGTGACAGCCCATGACGACTGCCGGGTTTCCCCATTCGGACACCCCCGGATCAAAGCTCGGTTGACAGCTCCCCGGGGCCTATCGTGGCCTCCCACGTCCTTCATCGGTTCCTGGTGCCAAGGCATCCACCGTGCGCCCTTAAAAACTTGGCCACAGATGCTCGCGTCCACTGTGCAGTTCTCAAGCAACGACCAGCCACCCACCACCCCAACCGAAGGCTGAGTTCACTGGGGCCGGCATCGCGAAGGTCCAGACTCAACAGTCCGTACCCTCAGATACCCAACAACGTGCCCGGCCCACTCCATCAATCCCCACGTTCCACGCCGAAGCAGTACTAGTGACAACCAATCAAGTGTGCCGAATAGTCAACGTTCCACCCATGAGCAACCAGCATCAGACATTCGCTGATGTACTGGCCTCTGACCAACCGAAGTTGGTAAGAAGTGCTCCTTAGAAAGGAGGTGATCCAGCCGCACCTTCCGGTACGGCTACCTTGTTACGACTTCGTCCCAATCGCCAGTCCCACCTTCGACGATTCCCTCCCACAAGGGGTTGGGCCACCGGCTTCGGGTGTTACCGACTTTCGTGACGTGACGGGCGGTGTGTACAAGGCCCGGGAACGTATTCACCGCAGCAATGCTGATCTGCGATTACTAGCAACTCCGACTTCATGGGGTCGAGTTGCAGACCCCAATCCGAACTGAGACCGGCTTTTTGAGATTCGCTCCACCTCGCGGTATCGCAGCTCATTGTACCGGCCATTGTAGCACGTGTGCAGCCCAAGACATAAGGGGCATGATGACTTGACGTCGTCCCCACCTTCCTCCGAGTTGACCCCGGCAGTCTCCTGTGAGTCCCCATCACCCCGAAGGGCATGCTGGCAACACAGAACAAGGGTTGCGCTCGTTGCGGGACTTAACCCAACATCTCACGACACGAGCTGACGACAGCCATGCACCACCTGTACACCGACCACAAGGGGGCGCCTGTCTCCAGACGTTTCCGGTGTATGTCAAGCCTTGGTAAGGTTCTTCGCGTTGCGTCGAATTAAGCCACATGCTCCGCTGCTTGTGCGGGCCCCCGTCAATTCCTTTGAGTTTTAGCCTTGCGGCCGTACTCCCCAGGCGGGGAACTTAATGCGTTAGCTGCGGCACGGACGACGTGGAATGTCGCCCACACCTAGTTCCCAACGTTTACGGCGTGGACTACCAGGGTATCTAATCCTGTTCGCTCCCCACGCTTTCGCTCCTCAGCGTCAGTATCGGCCCAGAGATCCGCCTTCGCCACCGGTGTTCCTCCTGATATCTGCGCATTTCACCGCTACACCAGGAATTCCGATCTCCCCTACCGAACTCTAGCCTGCCCGTATCGAATGCAGACCCGGGGTTAAGCCCCGGGCTTTCACATCCGACGTGACAAGCCGCCTACGAGCTCTTTACGCCCAATAATTCCGGACAACGCTTGCGCCCTACGTATTACCGCGGCTGCTGGCACGTAGTTAGCCGGCGCTTCTTCTGCAGGTACCGTCACTCTCGCTTCTTCCCTGCTGAAAGAGGTTTACAACCCGAAGGCCGTCATCCCTCACGCGGCGTCGCTGCATCAGGCTTTCGCCCATTGTGCAATATTCCCCACTGCTGCCTCCCGTAGGAGTCTGGGCCGTGTCTCAGTCCCAGTGTGGCCGGTCGCCCTCTCAGGCCGGCTACCCGTCGTCGCCTTGGTAGGCCATCACCCCACCAACAAGCTGATAGGCCGCGGGCTCATCCTTCACCGCCGGAGCTTTCCACACACAGACCATGCGGTCGTGTGTCGTATCCGGTATTAGACCCCGTTTCCAGGGCTTGTCCCAGAGTGAAGGGCAGATTGCCCACGTGTTACTCACCCGTTCGCCACTAATCCCCTCCCGAAGGAGGTTCATCGTTCGACTTGCATGTGTTAAGCACGCCGCCAGCGTTCGTCCTGAGCCAGGATCAAACTCTCCGTGAATGTTTACCCGTAATCGGGTCAACACACACGAGAGCGGAACGACCAGACGGAATAGGTCCGGTCGTTCACAGCGTCCTCGCTGTGTGTGCCACCCCGACCGCATGGGCCGTGGTGGGCTTTCAAAGGAACCTCATCCACCGAAGTGGACGGGGTATCAACATATCTGGCGTTGACTTTTGGCACGCTGTTGAGTTCTCAAGGAACGGACGCTTCCTTTGTTCCTGTTTCACCAGGATCTCCGGGCGCTTCCCTTCGGTCTTGCGTTTCCGACTCTATCAGATCCTTGCGGGCCCGATTTTCGCCGGTGCGTTTCCGCCTTTCGACTTCTTCGCGTTTCCGACTCTACCAGATCCGTTTCCGTCTCTGGCCCCTGTCGGAGCGGGGTCGGCCGTTCGGCTTTCGCTTTCCGGCCTTTCCGACTCTATCAGGCCCGATTTCGTTCCGTTGCCGGTCCGAATTCGTTTCCGATTCCCCGTCGGAGGGGCGCCTTTTGGCTTTTCCGACTTTATCAGAAGGGGTTCGGCCGAATTGATCAGCCGGGGCTTCCGGTAAGTGGTCGGTTGCGCTTCGCCGAATTGATATTCCGGCCGAAGCGGAGAAGAGACTACCCGTCGCGGATGAACTTGTCCAGTTCGCTGCAACCGTTCGAATCTACCTCCCCCTGGCGCTCGTGTCAACGGGCTCCTGGGGCGAAGAGGAGATTAGCAGGTCAGCGGGGCTCGATGCACATCACGCGGCGGTGGGGACGGTGGCTTCGCGGTCGGTGAGGTCGACGTCGCCGATGGCTCCGGCGCGTACGGCGCGGCCGCCCAGGACGTAGACGTACAGGAGGAAGGCCACCTCGGCGGCTATGCCGATGCCGATGCGGGCCCAGGTGGGCAGGCCGGAAGGGGTGACGAAGCCTTCGAGGACGCCGGATACGAAGAGCACCGCGGCGAGACCGATGGCGACTCCCAGCGCGGAGCGGCCTTCCTCGGCCAGCGCAGTCCGGCGGGTGCGGTGGCCCGGGTCGATGAGGGTCCAGCCCAGGCGGAGGCCGATGCCGGCCGCGACGAAGACGGCGGTCAGTTCGAGGAGGCCGTGCGGAAGGATCAGTCCGAGGAAGGTGTCGAGGCGGCCGGCTGAGGACATCAGGCCGATGCCGACGCCCAGGTTGAGCATGTTCTGGAAGAGGACCCACAGGACGGGGAGGCCGGCGAAAGCGCCGAGGACAAGGCACAGGGCTACGGCCTGGGCGTTGTTCGTCCATACCTGAGCGGCGAAGGACGCGGCGGGATGGCTGGAGTAGTACGTCTCGTACTCGCCGCCGGGTCGGGTCATGTTGCGGAGGTCCTCCTGGGCGCCGATCGCCGCCTGGACCTCGGGATGTGCGGCTATCCACCAGCCGATGAGGGCGGCGACCGCGGTCGAGAGGATCGCGGTGGGGATCCACCAGTGGCGCAGGCGGTAGACCGCTGCCGGGAAGGCCGTGGTGAAGAAGTGGGCGGCGTCGCGCCAGGAGGCCTTGCGGGCGCCGGTGACCGCGCTGCGGGCGCGGGCCACGAGAGAAGTGAGGCGGCTGGTCAGCGCGGGGTCCGGGGCGCTGGAGAGGAGGAGGGAGAGGTGTGTGGTGGTGCGTTGGTAGAGGGCGACGAGTTCGTCGGCCTCGGCGCCCGTGAGGCGGCGTTTGCGGTGCAGCAGGGTGTCGAGGCGGTCCCATTCGGCGCCATGGGCCGTGACGAAGACATCGAGGTCCATTTGCTGTCGCTCCTCGCAGCGCCGTGGATGGGGGCCGGATCAGCTTGGCAGACTGGGCGTGTCCGGCGTGGGGTGGGCGGGACTTCGGGGATCGAGAGGGAGTGGGGCGCGGCGTGAGTGAGCTCGTAACGGGTGAAGCGGTGGTGCTGGGGCTGCGGCCGGCCAGGCTGCCGAGCCGGGGACTGGCGGTGGCCGTGGATGTGGCGGTGGCCTGGGCGGTCTACCTCGGCGTATCGCTGCTGCTGTTGAGTGCGACGTCGTCGATGGACAGTGCGGCGGTGGCGGCCGTGTCGGTGGCGACGTTCGTGCTGGTGCAGGTCGGGATACCGATTGTCATCGAGACGCTGAGCCACGGCCGGTCGCTGGGGAAGCTGGTCTGCGGACTGCGGGTCGTACGGGAGGACGGCGGGCCGATCCGGTTCCGGCATGCGTTGGTGCGCGGGGCGATGGGGGCCATCGAAATCGTGATGACGATGGGGGTGGTGGCGGCCATTGCCTCGTTGGTGTCGGCGCGGGGGCGTCGGATGGGGGATGTGTTCGCGGGGACGCTGGTCATACGGGAGCGGATGCCGGTGGCGGAGGCGGGGACGGCGCTGCCGCCTCCGCCTCCGTGGCTGGTGGCCGAGCTCGGGGCGCTGGATCTGTCGCGGGTGCCCGATGGGTGGTGGCTGACGGTGCGGCAGTACCTGGCGCGGATGGGGCAGCTCGATCCACAGGTCGGCGGGACGATGGCGGGGCGGCTGGCGGAGGATCTGCGGGGGTTCACCGGGGCGCCCGCGCCTGCGGGGGTGCATCCGGTGGCGTATCTGGCGGCGGTGGTCGGGGAACGGCAGGCACGGGAGACACAGCGGGCGTTCGGGGCGGCCGCGGCCGGGACGTCGCGCTTTGCGGGTGGGGGGAAGCCCTGGGGTGGTGAACCGGTGTCGTCGGTTCAGCCTGTGGGGGTGGCGGGGGATGTTGCGTCGTCGGGCACCGCGGGGGATGTGGTCGCGTCGGCACCGGTGGGGGCTTGGGCGTCGCCCGGGTCCGGGGCTTCGGCCGGGGGCGGGCCGGCTCGTCATGACGGTGGCGGGGCTTTGGGGGCGCCGGTGCGGGAGCGTGGGGGCGATGAAGGGGGTGGCGGAGGAGGGCGGCCGCCGCGTACGGGGTTTGCGCCTCCGGTGTGAGGTGGGTGGGGTGGCGACGGCGTTGGGGGATGGCGAGGACGTGAGGGTGGGCGCTTGTCGGCGATCGGCCGTCGGGTGATGAGCCTGGATGGCGGGGCGTAGGGCGCAGGGACGGTGGGGAAAGTAGGGCGCCGGGCGGGGGGCATGCCCGGCGGATGCCGCGACTGTCGTGGGGCGTGTGTGAGTCGGCCGTACGTCGGGACTGGTCGTGGGGGCGTGCGTGAGTCGGCCGTACGTCGGGGCTTGTGGTGGGGGCGTGCGTGAGTCTGCCGTATGCCTCTGCGTTGGTGGTGGGCAGAGCGTGCAAGGGGCGCGGGTCGGGCCCGGGTGTTCGCCTTCTCGGTGGTGGCTGCGTATGCACCGGACCCGGGTGGTGGCCGTGCACTGGGCAGGGTTACTGAGCGGGCTGGGACGAGGCGGCACCGCGGATCAGGGGACCGTGCCGGGGGCGCTGCGGCTGTCCGGCGTGCGGAGAGGGGACTGCTCGCGGGCCCGAGCCTCAACCCCCTGATCGCCGTTGGCCGCCCCGTTCGGCAGCAGGTCTGGGCGGCCGTCCCACAGCTCGGTGACCGACCTCGCGCACCGCGATGAAGTGGCGCCGCTGCTCCGTCCGCCGGCCGAGGTCACGATCACGCTCCACCTCCCGCCTTCGGTCGGCGGGGCATGCATGCGGCGGTGGGCGGTCCCTGGCGCGGTCCGTGGTGTGCTCCGCGTCGGCTCCTGGCGTGCTGCGAGGGGGCGGGCAAGCGGCGGGCAGCGTCGGCGGGGTCAGGTTGGGCCGAGCCGGGCAGCCGGGTCGGATCACCGGGCCGGGACGGATCAGGGGAACGTCGACGGCGGGGACTCGAGGGATTCGAGTTCGATGCCGGGGGCGGAGAGGACCACGTCGCCGGCGATGTGGATGGTGTGCTGTTCGCCGGTTTCCAGGTCGTTGACCTGGTATTCGTCGGCGACGAGGGGGGCGCTGTCAGTGGCGTGTGGTGTGCTTTTCAGCAGGGCCCAGGACTGGTCGAGTGTGCGGGGGGCGAGGACGGGGGGTGTGAAGGCGACGAGGCGGGTGCGGACGGCGCCGGCGCCGAGCGTGGGACGCAGGAGGCGGGCGGTGGCGATGAGAAAGGCGGGGGACGCGCCGGTGAAGGCGTGGGCGGGGACGTTGCCCTCGGTGGCGTGTTCACCGGTCGGGTCGGTGCGTACCCAGGTGACGCCTTCCAGGGCGGCGCCGCGGACCTGCCAGGCGGAGGCGTGGAGTTCGAGACGGATGGGGCGGCCGAGCTCGTCGAGGGTGAGGTCGACGGAGCCGATGTGGTCGCCGGAGGGGTTGACGATCTGGGAGACATAGCGCCAGCCGGAGGGGCCGGTGGCGCAATGGAAGTGCTCTTCACCCAGGGGGGTGTGATCGTGCGGGTCGTGGAGGGAGTAGTGGCCGCGGGGCATGGGGGGTCAAGTCCTTCTGGCGGCGACGGGCCGGTGAGTCGGGGGCGGCGGGTCGGTGCGGGGTCCTTATGGGCCAGGCCCCCGCCGTGTGTGGCGAGGGCCTGGGATCACCGGCTGCTGTGGAGAACACCAACGGCCGGCGGGGCCGACCGGTTGGTGATCGCCTGCTGGATCAGTAGCGGTAGTGGTCGGGCTTGTACGGGCCCTCGACCTGGACACCGATGTAGGCGGCCTGCTCCGGGCGCAGCTCGGTCAGCTTGACGCCGAGCGAGTCGAGGTGGAGGCGGGCGACCTTCTCATCGAGGTGCTTGGGCAGCACGTAGACGTCGGTGGGGTACTCGGCGGGCTTGGTGAACAGCTCGATCTGGGCCAGCGTCTGGTCCGCGAAGGAGTTGGACATCACGAAGGAGGGGTGACCGGTGGCGTTGCCCAGGTTGAGCAGACGGCCCTCGGACAGCACGATCAGGACCTTGCCGTCCGGGTGCGTCCAGGTGTGCACCTGCGGCTTGACCTCGTCCTTGACGATGCCTTCGAGCTTGGCCAGGCCGGCCATGTCGATCTCGTTGTCGAAGTGGCCGATGTTGCCCACGATCGCCTGGTGCTTCATCCGCGCCATGTGCGACGCCATGATGATGTCCTTGTTGCCGGTCGTGGTCACGAAGATGTCGGCGGTCTCGACGACGTCCTCGAGGGTGGTGACCTGGTAGCCGTCCATCGCCGCCTGGAGCGCGCAGATCGGGTCGATCTCCGTGATGATCACCCGGGCGCCCTGGCCGCGCAGCGACTCCGCACAGCCCTTGCCGACATCGCCGTAGCCGCAGACCACGGCCGTCTTGCCGCCGATCAGGACATCGGTGGCACGGTTGATGCCGTCGATCAGCGAGTGACGGCAGCCGTACTTGTTGTCGAACTTCGACTTCGTCACGGCGTCGTTCACGTTGATCGCCGGGAACAGCAGGTCCCCGTCACGGTGCATCTCGTACAGACGGTGCACACCGGTGGTGGTCTCCTCGGTCACACCGCGGATCTCGGAGGCCAGGTTCGTCCACTTCTGCGGCGCCTCGGCCAGCGTGCGCGTCAGCAGCTCCAAAACCGCGCGGTGCTCATCGCTCTCCGCCGTCTCGACGCCGGGAACCTTGCCGGCCTTCTCGTACTCGACGCCCTTGTGGACCAGCAGGGTGGCGTCACCACCGTCGTCGAGAATCATGTTCGGGCCGCCGGTGGGCGAGTTCGGCCAGGTCAGCGCCTGCTCCGTGCACCACCAGTACTCCTCCAGGGACTCGCCCTTCCAGGCGAAGACCGGAATACCGGCCGGCGCCTCGGGCGTGCCGTCCGGGCCCACCGCGATCGCCGCGGCGGCGTGGTCCTGGGTGGAGAAGATGTTGCAGGACGCCCAGCGGACCTCGGCGCCCAACGCCGCCAGGGTCTCGATCAGAACGGCGGTCTGCACGGTCATGTGCAGGGAACCGGTGATACGCGCACCGGCCAGCGGCCGAGCCGCCGCGTACTCCCTGCGGATCGCCATCAGACCGGGCATCTCATGCTCGGCCAGGGTGATCTCCTTGCGGCCGAAAGCGGCGAGGGAAAGGTCGGCGACCTTGAAGTCCTGGCCGGTGGCTGCTGTCGTCATGCGGGCTGCTCCTCGAGCGTCGAGGTGGATGGGCTGGCAGTCTGCGGCGCGGGCCGAGGTCCCCGGCAACAACCGGGGCGAATACGAGCGTACGCGGAAGCGGACGCACCCCTCCCGTTGGCCGCAGCGCAGTCCGTCGGAGGCCCTCTCTCCCTCGGCCGGTCCGCGGTGCGGGCCGCCCGACCGCCATCAGCAGCGACGTCTGGCACTGGTCACGAATCTACACCGATCGGCCCAGCGAACCCCAGCCCGGAGGGGCGATGCGGTGCGGTACCGGCCAGGGAGGGGTGGCGGAACGGCCGGTGATTCCCGGGGGCCGGGGCGCCGGCGACCGGCGTTCCCGCTGCTGGGGGCCGTTGCTTCGGAGGGGTTTGCTCGCGCCGGGACGTCATGCAGGATGCCTCGGAGCGCGGGAACATCTGCACGGCCGCGCGCACGTTCGTAAGGAGAACCACGTGACCACCAGTCCAGCTGATCCCCCCACGAGCACGGGGAGGGGCGGGCAAGGCCTGAAGCTGCTCGCAGTGACCGCCTGCCCGACCGGTATCGCCCACACGTACATGGCCGCGGAGAAGCTGGCCCAGACCGCCCGTTCCCTCGGGCACGAGATCAAGGTGGAGACCCAGGGCTCGATCGGGGCTGAGAATGTACTGTCTGACAACGATGTCAGAGACGCGGATGGCGTCATCATCGCCGCGGACAAGGATGTCGACCGCAGTCGGTTCGTCGGCAAGAAGGTCTTGGCCGTCGGGGTCGCGGAGGGCATCCGTCATCCCGAGCAGCTGATCGAGCGCGTGCGGAGTGCGCCCGTGTACGGGGGCGAGCCGGGCGACGGGGCCGGCGGCGGCGCGGCGGCGGCTTCCGCGGGCGGTGGCACCGGTGGCGGCAAGGAACGCAGCGTCGCGTACAAGGCGCTGATGAACGGCGTCAGTTACATGATCCCGTTCGTGGTGGTCGGCGGGCTGCTGATCGCGATCTCGCTGGCGGTGGGGGGTCATGCGACGCCCGAGGGGCTGAAGATCGCCCCGGGCTCCTTCTGGGAGGACGTCAACAACATCGGCACCATCGGCTTCCAGCTGATGGTGCCGATCCTCTCCGGCTATATCGCCTATGCGATCGGCGACCGGCCCGCGCTGGTGCCGGGCATGATCGGCGGCTGGATCGCCACCCATGGCGAGTTGTACGGCATGAAGGACGCGAGCGCCGGCTTCATCGGTGGCATCGTCACGGGCTTCCTGGCCGGGTACCTGGTCGTATGGATCAAGAAGGTCAAGGTCCCCAGGTTCGCCCAGCCGATCATGCCGATCATCGTGATCCCGATCGTGGCCACGACCGCGCTCGGGCTCTTCTTCATCTACGTGCTCGGCAAGCCGATCTCGTGGGTGTTCACCCATCTCACCGGCTGGCTCAGTGGCATGACCGGGACCAGCGCGATCGTGCTGGGGGCGATCCTCGGCCTGATGATCGCGTTCGACATGGGCGGGCCGGTCAACAAGACGGCGTTTCTGTTCGGTTCGGGCTTGATCGCCTCCGGAAACCAGACGGTCATGGGCATGTGCGCCGCCGCGATCCCGGTGATGCCGCTCGGTCAGGGGCTGGCCACGCTGATCCGTCGGCACCTGTACTCCGAGCAGGAGCGGGAGACGGGGATGGCGGCGCTGTTCATGGGGCTCTTCGGGATCTCGGAGGGCGCGATCCCGTTCGCCGCGGCGCGGCCCGCGCAGGTCATTCCGGCGAACATGCTCGGTGGCGCGGTGGCCGGTGCCCTCGCGGGGATGGCCGGGGTGGCGGACGCGGTGCCGCACGGTGGGCCGCTCGTGGCGGTGCTGGGTGCGGTCGACGGGGTGCCGATGTTCTTCGTCGCCGTGGTGATCGGAGCGGTGGTGACGGCGCTGACGACGGTGGCGCTGGTGGATGTCGCGGAGCGGAGGAAGAGCGGGGCGCGGGCCGGTGCCGGGGGCGGTGCCGGGGTCGTGGCTGCCACTGACGCCGCGGGGGCGGCCGGCGGGGCGTCGTCGATGGTGGCGGAGCCAGTGGTTGCGGAGCCTGGGGTGGCGGAGCCGGTGCTTACGGAGCCTGGAGTGGCGGAGCCGGTGGTTGCGGAATCCGTGGTTGCGGAATCCGTGGTTGCCGGGGGCGGCGAGGGGGCCGGGGCTGAGGCCGCGGACGGTGGTGCGTCCCGTACGGCGGTGGCGGTTGCCTCGGTCCCGGGGCCGGCCACTGCGACCGGGCAGCGGCCGGCCGGCGGGGCAGACGACATAGATGACGTCGATATTGATGGCGTCGACACCGATGGCAACGATGTCAGCAGGGACGGTCACGGCGCCGACGGCGGCCGCGGCAACAACAGTGACAGCGACAGCAGCAGCAACAGCAACAGCGGCGACAGTGCCCCCGCCGCCGAGGTTCTCTCCGGCTATCTGACCGAGCAGACCGTCAAGACGCAGCTCGATGCCGGCGGGAAGGAGGCGGCGATCCGCGAGATGGCCGAGCTGGCGGCCGGCACCGGCAAGGTGACGGACGTCGACGAACTGGTCCGGGTGGCGCTGGCACGTGAGGCGCAGGGCACCACCGGGCTCGGTGAGGAGATCGCCATCCCGCATGCCAAGACGGACGCGGTGACCGCTCCGGTCGTCGGCTTCGCGCGATCGGCGGAGGGTATCGACTGGGGTTCGCCGGACGGCACGCTCGCCAAGCTGGTCTTCATGATCTCGGTACCGGAGGCGGCGTCCGGGGATGAGCATCTGCGCATCCTGGCGCTGCTGTCGCGGAAGCTGATGGATGCGGACTTCCGGGCACGTCTACAGGGTGCGGAGGACAAGGCGGCGATTCTGCACGCCCTCGGCGAGATCCGCTAGGGGCTGGGCGGACATTCCGCGAGAGCGGACATTCCGCGAGAGCGGACATTCCGCGAGATCCACTAGGGCGTGGGCGAACACATCCCGTAGGGGGTGCGAGCGCCCCCTCGGGGCCACAACGCAGCGGTCCTGGGGCGGTATTCCCGATTCTCGTGGTCGACCGCGTGAGCGACATCTGTGCGGCTCACCACGTGAGCGGCACCCCTGCGCCCCACCATGTGAGCGAGATGCAATGTGGTCCGCCAGGGGGGCGAGGATCCTGTGGCCCGCCGGGTGAGCGAGGATCCTGTGGCCGAGCGCGTGAATGACATTGCCGTGGCTCGCCACGCGATGAACGGGCCGTGATCGATCCGCTTGGCGCCGTACGACAGCGGCCCCCGCACTCGTCAGGAGTGCGGGGGCCGTTCGATCATGGGGTGGCTCAGTGCCCGCCCGGCGTCTTCGACGGGTCGGTGCCCGCAGCGGCCGCGGCCTCGTCGTAGATGTCCGGCTCCAGGTAGATGACCCGGGCGATCGGCACGGCCTCGCGGATTCGGACCTCGGCGGCGTTGATGGCCTCCGCGATCTGAGTGGCGGTGCCGTCGTGCTTGACCGCGATCTTGGCGGCGACCAGCAGCTCGTCGGGGCCGAGGTGGAGCGTGCGCATGTGGATGACCCGGGTGACGACATCGCCGTCGGCGACCGCGGCACGGATCTGGGCGATCTGCTCGGGGCCGGCGGCCTCGCCCAGCAGCAGCGACTTGGTCTCGGCGGCCAGGATCAGGGCGATCAGCACCAGCAGCGCGCCGATGCACATCGTGCCGATGCCGTCCCAGATGCCGTTGCCGGTGGCGAGGGTGAGGCCGACGCCGCCCAGCGCGAGCACCAGACCGACCAGCGCGCCGAAGTCCTCCAGCAGGACGACCGGCAGCTCGGGGGCCTTGGCGCGGCGTACGAACTGGGTCCAGGTCTGCTTGCCGCGCAGCTCGTTGGACTCCTTGATCGCCGTACGGAAGGAGAAGCCCTCGGCGATGATCGCGAAGACCAGGACGCCGACCGGCCAGTACCAGTTGTCCAGCTTGTGCGGCTCGTGGATCTTCTCGTAGCCCTCGTAGAGCGCGAAGACGCCGCCGATGGTGAACAGGACGATGGAGACGAGGAAGCCGTAGATGTAGCGCTCGCGGCCGTAGCCGAAGGGGTGCTCGGCGGTCGCCGCGCGCTTGGCCTTCTTGCCTCCGAGCAGCAGCAGGCCCTGGTTGCCGGAGTCCGCGATGGAGTGCACACCTTCGGCCAGCATCGAGGACGAGCCGCTGAAGGCGAACGCCACGAACTTCGCTGCGGCAATCGCCAGGTTGGCGCCCAGCGCCGCAACGATCGCCTTTGTCCCGCCTGATGCGCTCATAAGTGCCGCATGTCCCTTCCGTCGTCCGGCTTTACCGCCGCTTTAATGCTGCTGCGGCGGTCATTGTTGCAGCCCGGTCCCCGGCAGCCGCCATGAGGCCACCTGACGGACGGCTTCCGGCACCGGGCGCGCGCTTCCGGTGAGCGGGGAGCCCTCCCGATGCGTGCCCGTCTGTGCCGCAGGTCCGATGCGTGCCCGTCCGTGCCCGCAGGTCCGATGCGTGCCCGTCTGTGCCCGCAGGTCCGATGCGTGCCCGTCCGTGCCCGCCGGTCTGTCCTGCCCCGGCCCCCGGCAACGGCCGTCGGCCTGTCCCGCCCCTCGGCAACGGCCGCCGAGCGCGAGGAGGACTCCCCAGGGGAGAACCCGCTAGGCCACCACCGTCGCACGGAAGAGCGTGCCCTCCCCGGTGAGCGTGAGGTGCTCACCGGCCCGTACGAAGGCGGACTCGCCGGGCGCCAGAGTCAGTTCGGCACCGGCACCGGCACCGGCGCCGGCGCCGGCGCCGGCACCTGCACCGTCTCCGCCATTGGCTTTGGCACCGTCCCCGGCGCCGGCCTCCCCGTCCCGCAGCCGGACCGTGCCCGCCGTGCACAGCAGGATCTGCGGCGTACGCGAGACCAGCGGGCGCGGTGCGGCGCCGGGGGCCAGGACGAAGCGGGAGAGCCGGAACTCGTCGATGGGGGTCTCGTAGATCTCCTCGCCGTCCACCGCCTCAGGGCGCAGCACGCCCGCGTCGCCGGCCTCGAAGCGGACCACCCGCAGCAGCTCCGGCACGTCGACGTGCTTGGGGGTCAGACCGCAGCGCAGCACATTGTCCGAGTTGGCCATCAGCTCGACGCCGAGGCCGTTCAGGTAGGCGTGCGGGATGCCGGCGCCGAGGAACAGCGCCTCGCCGGGCTGGAGTTGGACGTGGTTGAGCAGCATGGCGGCGAGCACGCCGGGGTCGCCCGGGTAGTGGTGGGCGATGCCCGCGTACGCGGCGTAGTCGTCGGCGTGCGGGCCGCCCTTGGCCGCCAGCCGGCCGGCGGCGACGGCGGCCCGCTCGACGGTGTCGGCGATCGCGTGGTGCTCGGCGCTCAGTACGGCGGTGAGCACCTCGCGCAGCGCGTCCTCCTCCGGGCTGGCGCGCAGGATGTCGACGTAGGGCTTGAGGTCGTCGACGCCCAGGCCCGCCAGGAGGTCCGCGGCCTGCGCGGGGTGCCGGAAGCCGCACAGGCCGTCGAAGGGGGTGAGCGCGACGATCAGCTCGGGCTTGTGGTTGGCGTCCTTGTAGTTGCGGTGGCCGGCGTCGATCGGGACGCCGCGCCGCTCCTCGTCGGCGAAGCCCTCCTTGGCCTGCGCCAGGTCGGGGTGGACCTGGAGGGAGAGCGGCGAGCCCGCCGCGAGCAGCTTGAGCAGGAAGGGCAGCCGGGGGCCGAAGGCGCGGACCGTGTCGGCGCCGAGTTCGGCCTCGGGGGCGGCGTCGATGACCTCGGCCAGGGAGACGGGGCCCGCGCCGCGGTCGATGCGGGAGGGGGCGCCGGGGTGGGCGCCCATCCACATCTCGGCCTGCGGTTCGCCGGTCGGTGCGGTGCCGAGGAGCTCCGGGAGGGCGGTGGTGGAACCCCAGGCGTAGGGGCGCACGGTGTTGGCGAGGCGGTCCATGGGGCTACTGCTTCCTCAGGGGCGTACGTGGCTGCGGAGTCATGCGGCCGGTCTGCGGGGTGCGGACCGGCCGTCAATGATCACCCGGTGCCGGCGAGCGCCAGGTAAACGGCGCCGAAATCCACGATGGCGAGTAGTTCCGCGGCCTTCTCCAGATCGCTGCCGGAGTCCGGTTCCAGTTCGCTGACGGCGGTGTCGCGCTCCTCGGCGAGCGCCTGGGCGGCGCGGGTGGCGGACAGCGGGCCCGGCTCCTGCTCGCGCAGCAGCACGACCCTGGCGTGCATCGCGGCGGGCTGCTCGACACGGTCGCGGAAGAAGTCGTCCGGGTCGGCGCCGGCGGCCAGGGCACCGGCGAGCAGGGTGCGGTGGGTGGTGAGCGCTTCGGGAAGCTCGGCGGCGAGGGCGGGGCGTCCGGCGAGCCCGGCCAGCTCCGTGGCGAAGTGCCGGCCGACGGCGCCGGCGACGGTGCCTTCCGTCCAGATCAGCGGGAAGGAGTCGGCGAGTTCGGCGGCGAGTGTCTTGGCGGGGTTGGTGTACGTCGGGATGGCCGGGCCGCAGCGTTCGGCGAGCTGGTCGAGGCGGTCGGCGAGTTTGCCCAGGTCCTCCGGCGGGGCGCTGAGCAGGCCGATCCGGTCGGCGAGCGCGAGCAGCGGGATGAGCACCGACCAGAGGGTGCCGGGGGCGGCAGGCGGGGCGCCCTCGACGTCGAATTCGGCGTCGTAGGGGGTGGTCGCCAGCGGGACGGCGAGGCCGCGGGCCTGGATGACGGCGTCGGCGAGCGGTCCGCCGGCCGGGGTGACGGCGACGACGGCGCAGCCGCGGCGGTAGGCCTGCTCGACCAGCTCGGCGAGGCCGGGGTCGGCGGCGTCCGGGCCGGGGAGCAGCAGCAGGTCCAGGGGGCCGGCCCAGCCGGGCAGGGTCCAGCGCAGCGCGCCGGGCAGCGGTGCGACGCCCGTGGGCGGGATGAGCGTGACCGGGCAGCTGCCGCCGCCGAGGGCCTTGAGGAGGTCGGCGACACCGGCCGCGGCCGGGCCGGGCCCGGCGACGAGCACGGCGCGCGGCCGCCCGTCGGGGGTGAGTTCGGGGATGCCGGATTCGACGGCGCTGCGGGCGGCGGTGCGGACCCGGGCGCCGGATTCGGCGACGCCGCGCAGCAGACCGAAGCGGTCTGCGCCCGCCAGTGCGTCAGGGGTGTCGAGGAGTGACTCGTCGAGCATGGTGGGCGCGGCCTCCGATCGCCGGTACGGGCGGGGGGAACGCCGGGCGGTGCCGGGACGGGCCCGGCGGCGCCCGGTCAGGCGGAGCTGGGGGTGCCGCCCATGACCTGCGGGCCATGGGGGCGGGCCTCGTCGACGAGGAGAACGGGGATGCCGTCCCGGACGGGGTAGGCGAGGCCGCAGTCGCCGGAGGTGCAGAGCAGCTCGGGCTCGGCGGCGGAGTCCGCAGGGTCTCCGGTGCGGTCCTCGAGGGGAGCATGGCACGCCGGGCAGGCAAGGATCTGGATCAGGCTGGCGTCGACCGGCATGGAGACTGCTCCTTCGGGGTGGTTACGGCTTGGCCAGCGTACCGCCGGACCGGGGGCGGGGGCGTGCTCCGCGGGATTCGGGGTGGTGGGAGGAGTGCCGGGCGGCAGGGACGGTGCTCCTGCCGCCCGGAACCCACCGGAGCCTGCCTCCGGCCCGGCACCCGGCCCGGCGCGGCCCGTGCCGGGACTCAGGCGCGGATGATCGCCAGTGCCTCGTCGCGGGTCCGTTCGGCGGTCTGGGTGTCGCGGGCCTCGACGTTCAGCCGGAGCAGTGGCTCGGTGTTGGAGGCGCGGACGTTGAACCACCAGTTGTCGGCGGTGACGGTCAGTCCGTCCAGCTCGTCGAGGGTGACGCCCTCGCGGTTCTCGTAGGCCGCCTTGATCGCGGCGAGCCGGCCGGCCTGGTCGTCGACGGTGCTGTTGATCTCGCCGGAGGCCGCGTAGCGGTCGTACTGCGCGACCAGCTGGGAGAGCGGTCCTTCCTGGCCGCCGAGGGCCGCCAGGACGTGCATCGCGGCGAGCATGCCGGTGTCGGCGTTCCAGAAGTCGCGGAAGTAGTAGTGCGCGGAGTGCTCGCCGCCGAAGATCGCGCCGGTCTTGGCCATCTCCTCCTTGATGAAGGAGTGCCCGACGCGGGTGCGGACCGGCTTGCCGCCGTTCTCCTTGACGACCTCCGGCACCGACCAGGAGGTGATCAGGTTGTGGATGACCGTGCCGCCGGGGTGCTTGGCCAGCTCGCGGGCGGCGACCAGGGCGGTGATCGCGGACGGCGGGACCGGGTCGCCGTTCTCGTCGACGACGAAGCAGCGGTCGGCGTCGCCGTCGAAGGCGAGGCCCAGGTCGGCGCCGGTCTCGCGCACCCGTGCCTGGAGGTCGACGATGTTCTTGGGATCCAGCGGGTTGGCCTCGTGGTTGGGGAACGAGCCGTCCAACTCGAAGTACATCGCGTCCAGTTCGAGCGGCAGGCCGTCGAAGACGGTCGGTACGGTGTGCCCGCCCATGCCGTTGCCCGCGTCCACCACGACCTTCAGCGGGCGGATGCCGCTCAGGTCCACCAGGCCGCGCAAGTGGGCGGCGTAGTCGCCGAGGACGTCGCGTTGGGTGACGGTGCCCGGTTGGGCGGCCGGCTTCGGGGCGCCCTCGTCGGACCACCGCTCGACCAGCGCGCGGATATCGGCGAGACCGGTGTCCTGGCCGACCGGCGCCGCGCCCGCGCGGCACATCTTGATGCCGTTGTACTGGGCGGGGTTGTGCGAGGCGGTGAACATGGCGCCGGGCAGGCCCAGTGCGCCGCTGGCGAAGTACAGCTCGTCGGTCGAGCAGAGACCGATCTCCGTGACGTCCGCGCCGCGGGCCGCGGCGCCGCGGGCGAAGGCCCCGGACAGGCCGGGCGAGGAGGGCCGCATGTCGTGCCCGATCACGATCGCGTCCGCGGCGGTGATCTCTGCGAAGGCCGCCCCGAACAGCTCGGCCAGCGCCTCGTCCCACTGGGTGGGGACGACGCCGCGCACGTCGTACGCCTTCACGATCTGCGACAGATCAGTCACAGCCAGCCCTCCTGGAGAGTCTCTACGGACTTCCAACCTACCCGGGCTGCTCCGCATGTGGGCCGTGCATCTCTGCCATTGCCGGGCGCGGCGCCGCTGCCGGTCGGGTCCGCCGTGCGGGGCGGGCGGCGGGCCGTCGCCGCGGGGCCGCGAGCGGGCCCAAAAGGGCCGCCCCGCTCAGGAATCCGGCGAGCGCAGCACCCGTAGATGGCCTCGGCGGGCGACTTCCATGGGGTGGGTGTCGCGGTCGCCGGGGTGGGGGGAGCCGCCGGCGCCTGCGGCGCGTTCCTGGGGGCGGGCCGCCTCGCGTACGGCGTTCGCCAGGGCTTCGAGGTCGTCGCCGCTGGGACGGGGCGGACCGGAGTCGAGGGCGAGGCGGACAACTTCCCAGCCGCGGGGCGCGGTCAGCCGCTCGGAGTGCTCGGCGCACAGGTCGTAGCAGTGCGGTTCAGCGTAAGTCGCGAGCGGTCCGAGCACGGCGGTCGAATCCGCATAGACGTACGTCAGCGTTGCGACGGCGGGGCGGCCGCACGCAGTGCGCGAACAGCGACGTACAGGGCTCACGACGTTGGACGGTACCGCACTCTTGAGCGGGCCGCGACGACTCTCCCCAGGCTCACCCAACCGTGTCGTCCCGCTTCGTCCGATGCGTCTGACCTGCACCCGCTCGACCTGACCTGAGCCGGGTGCGCCGGGACGGACGGCGCGCGGCGAAGAATCCCGTCACGACCCGATACATTTCCTGCCATTCCGCCGTCGATCTGCGATCTCATGCGGGGAGGCAAACGAACTCGACGCGGACAGGTCCGGTCAGCCGGCGACATGCCACGTCTTGCCGCGCTCCCCGGTGCCCGGCGGTGCTCGACGGCTACGCTCGATCCTGATGGACAGTCCCGTACCTCCCCGACCGGCACAGCCGCGGACCCGCCGCCGCGACCGCCACGGCCGCGGCATGCGCGGCCCGATCGCGCCGCCCCAGGTGCCGCTGTCGGTGACCCGCGCCGACGCGTTCGTGGATCTCGTCTATGACTCCCGGGACCGGCTGGAGCGGCGCTGGACGCAGCTCTCCCAGGTCGATTTCCTGGTCCTGGAGGTGCCCGGTTTTGGGCCGGACGACGGGCCGGACGCGGACACCGACGAGGAGACCGTGCCGCTGGGGCGGGTGGTGCCGGCCGCGGGCGGATATCGCGACCGGATCGTGATCTACCGCAGGCCGGTGGAGATCCGTACGAAGAGCCGTGACGAGCGGGCGCTGCTGGTCCATGAGGTGGTGGTCGAGCAGGTCGCCGAACTGCTCGGGCTGGCCCCGGAGTCGGTGGACCCGCGCTACGGCCAGGACTGAGGCCGCCGCGCGGGTCCGTGGAGACGGCTGCGGTCAGTTCGTGAGGACCGACAGGTCCTGGCCGGCGGTCGGGACGAGGACCGAGCCCCGGTCGTCGGGCAGCGGCTGGACGGTGAAGGCGGGCAGCCCGCCCTGGGGCCGGGCGAGCATGCGGGCCGCATAGACGGGGCCGCTGCCGGATTCCGGCTCCACCGTCAGGGCGTAGCTCCCCTTCAGGCCCGCCGGGCGGGGCGGGGCGACGTCGAGACTGGTGCCGCCCTTGACCGTGTACGTCTTGGTGGCCGGGGTCCCGCCGCCGCTGCCGGCCGACGCGGTGACCTTCACCTTGGCGTCCTTGCCCTTCTGGGGCGCGACCAGCGAAAGGGTGCTGTCCTTACCGCGGTTGTCGACGGCGGTGGCGCGCTTCTCGACCGGCCGGGTCGCGGGGATGAACGCCATCTCCTGCTTGTCGCCCTTGCCGCGGGTCACCCGCAGCGCGGCCGCGACCGGGACCTTGGAGCCGCTGTCGGAGGGCGTCAGCACCAGCGAGCCGGCCTCGCCCTTGGTCAGGTCCTTGAGGTCCACCGCCGTGGTCATCCCGCTCTTGAGGTGCAGGGTCTCCACACCGGCGGGGGTGATCATGCCGGTCGGGGTGGCCAGCTGCACCTTGAGGTCGGCATCGGCCTCGCCGGGGGCGAGGGCGACCAGCCGTACGGAGGTGGCGTCCTTGGGGATGCCGGGCAGCACCACGCTCGGCGACGGATCCGCGGCGGCCGGCAACCAGTCGCTGCCGAGCTTGCTGTCGCTCGCCTGGACGGCGGCGCCGACCCGGCCCTCGCGGGCGACGACGTGCAGGGACGCGTTGGTGGTGGGGGCGCCGGTCAGGGTGGAGAGCAGGACGGGGACCGTGGTGTGCGGCGGGACGGAGACGTCCTCGCCGGCCGAGCCCCCCAACGCCCCGTCCTTGCCGCGCAGTTCGAGGTCGACGACGGCCGGGGTCGAGTCGGGGTTGGTGAGGTGGACATAGTCCTGGCGGTCCGTGGCGGTGCTGACGCCGGGGAACCAGAACGTGGTGTCGGGGGTGGTGCAGCTCAGGCCGAGGAGGCCGCGGCCCGCGCCGGCGGCGACCGAGGTGGTCTGCTGGACCGTCCAGCCGGGGGCGAGGGCGCCGTCCGCCGTCCCCACGAGGGCGGGGGCGTCGGGCCTGTCGGTGGTCGCGGTGACCGGCCGGCCGGCCTCCCGGAGCGGCACGACGGGCTTGGCGTCCCGGGGCGGGACGGTCTGCCCGGCGGCGGAGTCCGCAGCGCTGCCCTTGCCCTTGCCGCCCTTGGGGTTCTTCTTGCCCTTGCCCTTGCCGTCCCCGGCCCCGCCGGCGTCCTGGACGGTCCCGGCGGGCAGGAGCTGGGCGGTGCCCTTCTTGCCGTCCGCGCCGGCGGCGGCTCCCTTGGGCGCGAAGGCGGTGTAGGCGGTCTCGCCGACCTCGGAGGAGGTCGGGGCCGGGCAGAGCAGCGCGGAGCGCTGGACGGGCAGCCGGGTGCTGCCGCGGGGCGTGTCCTGGGCGCCGCCGTCCGGGCCGGCCACGGCGGCGACGCCGGTGACGGCGGCCAGCGCGACGGCCACGCCGATCAGGGACATCATGGTGCGCTTCACTGCTGGTCGCTCCCGTCACGGCGCGGCTCGGGGTAGGAGCCGGAGTACCCCGGGTACTCGGTGCCGTCGTCGTAGGGCTGCTGGTGCTGCGGTCCGCCGTCGCCGTACTGCTGCTGCCCGTACCCGTACGGGTCGTAGGCGCCCGCCTGGTAGGGGTCCGCGGCGTACGGGTCGGCGGCTTGGTAGGGAGCGCCCGGCGGGTAGGGCTGCTGGCCGTACTGCCCGGCCTGGTAGGGCTCGGCGGGCGCGTAGGGCTGCTGGTCGGCCGGGTGGGCCGGGGGGACGGGCCCGCCCTGCTGGGCGGCCTGCCAGTCGTCGTACGACGGCTGCTGCGGCACCGCGCCGTACGGGTCGGCGTCCTCCATGGGCGGAACGGCCTGCGGCACGCCCTCGGCCCCCTGGCCGGGGACCGCCGCGTCCATCGGGCCGGCCGGGTCGAGCGGCTGCTCGCCCGTCCGGGCCCCGGGGATGCCGGGCCCGGCCGCCTCGGGGGTGCCTGCGGCCTCGGCCTGCGCCCGCAGACGCCGCGCCCGGCGGCCGTCGCCGGTGACCGCGGCAGCCTGCGCGGCGGCCGTGTCCTCGGGCAGGTCGTCGTCGATCTCCCGGCGGCGGCCCGGCAGCGCCAGGACCACCAGGACGAGGGCGAGCAGCCCCTGCGCCCACAGCCAGAGGGTGTGGCCGATCGGGTTCTCGTGGGTGAGGTCGAGGGTGCCGCCGCCCGCGGGGAGCGTGAAGCCCTGGGCCCAGCCGTCGACCTTCAGCGGCTTGAGCGGGGTGCCGTTGAGCGTGGCCTGCCAGCCCTCGTCGGCGGCGTCCGCGAGGCGCAGCACCCGGCCGTCGGCGCCGTCGGGCACCTTGGTGTGCGCCTCGACGGGGCCGGACGGTACGGCGAGGGGCGCGGCGGCCTCGCCCGCGCTGGTGCCGTCCTTGGCCTCGCCCGCGACGATCGAGACCCGCGAGACCCGCCGGTCGACACGCCACAGGGCGCTGCCGTCGTCCTGGCTGAGCCGGGTCAGCCCCGGGGTCGAGTCGAGCACCCGGCCCATTTCGCGCGGCGCCCCGTCCCTGACCAGGATGTAGCGCACCGCGTAGCCGCCGAGCTGGTTGGTCTGGTCGGCGCCGGAGCCGGCCACGAGGTTGGCGACGATGCCGCCGAGCCGCTTGTCCTCGCCCGCCGCGGCGGCCAGATCGGCGTCACCGAGCCGGGCGCCGGAGCCGCGGACGAGGGAGTAGTCGACATGGCCCGGCTTGCCGTCGAGGACCAGGGTGCGGGCCCGGTCGGCGGTGCCGGACTCCTCGGCGACGAAGGCCGGGACCTGCTCCGGGGTGCGCCGTTCCAGCGGTCCGGCCGCGCCGGTGATCATCCAGCTGACCGCGGCGACGAGCGGGGCGAGCACGGACGCCAGCGCGATCAGCACGGCGACCGGCTGCTTCCAGCCGAAGCCGAGGTTGGCCATCCGGGTGCGGATGCCCTCGGCGCCGATCGCGGCGGCGCACAGCAGCGCCAGGCCGTAGACGAGCATCGCGGGCCCGGTCCAGCCGGAGCCGTTGCCCAGCGCCGCGAGCAGCAGCCCGGTCAGGGCCACCACCCAGGCGGTACGGATCGCGCGCTGCCGCTCGTCGCGCAGCGTCGCGGCGAGCGCGGCCAGGACGATGCCGAAGAGCAGCACCCCGCCGACGGCCTTGGGGCCGCCGGGGCTGAGGCCGATGAGGTCGAGCACGGAGGCGGAGCCGGCGCCGTAGTCGAGCCCGGCTTCCTGGAAGAAGCGGGACGGCTGGGTCAGCAGCGACAGCGACCAGGGGGCGAGCACGACGAGCGGGGCGAGGAGCACGACCAGGAAGCGCAGCCCGTGGGCGGCCAGCTGATCGCGGCTGCCATCCAGGAAGCGCAGCACCAGCAGCCCGATGCCGAGCAGCACCGCGACCGGCCAGACGACCGGGGTGAAGGCCATGGTGAAGGTGATTAGCAGCGCATACGCCCAGGTGGCGCGCCAGCTGGGCCGCACGCCCGCCGGCAGCCGCAGACCGCTCGCCGCGACGGCGGCACGCGCCATCAGCGGCAACAGGATGGCGAGCACCGCGGTGCCCAGCCGGCCGCCGGCCAGCGCACCGGCGGCCGCGGGCAGGAAGGCGTACGCGATGCTCCCCCAGGCCCGCAGCAGCCGGGAGGCGACCAGCGGGCGGGAGGCGAAGTAGGCGGTGAGGCCGGCCAGCGGGACGGAGCAGACCAGCAGCAGGGTCACGGCGAAGCCGGTGCTGCCGAAGAAGATGCTCGACACCAGGGCGACGATCGCCAGGTAGGGCGGCGCGGAGGCGCTGCCGCCGACCCCGACCGCATGCCAGCTGTCGAGATACGCCGACCACAGGTCGGACACGCTGCCGGGCGCGGGCAGCATCGCACCGCCGGTCAGCGCGCCGGAGCCGAGCAGTCCGCGGCAGGCGACCAGGGAGACCAGCAGCAGCAGGACGAAGAGCACCGGTGCGGGCTTGCGGGCGATCCGCTTGAGCCGGGCGAACTGCTCGATCTCCAGGAAGTCGGCGTCGTCGCCGCCGGGCCCGGATTCGACCGCGCCGTGCCGGCCGGCCGAGGCCACATCCGGTGCGGCCCGCCCGGCGAGGTTGCCGGCGATCTGCTCGACGGTGGCCCGCACGGTCGCGCCCGGTGGCGGGAAGAGCGGCCGCAGCTCGCTCGTGTCGACCGCGGGGCGGCCTCTCTTCTTGCGTGCGGCGAGGATCTTGCCGGGCCGCAGCAGGGTGCCGAAGAGCCCGGCGAGTTCGTCGAGCGCCTGGCCCGGGACCTTGCCGACGAGGTAGGCGATGACCCGCAGGACGGTGCCGAGCAGCAGTCGCAGCAGGACGTACGGGAGGATCGCGCCGCGGGTGTTGGTCAGCAGCGTGTAGACGGCGCCGGCCTTGTCGACGCGGTGCGGGTTGGCGACCGAGCGGCCGACGCAGTCGATGGGGCGGCGCTCGCGGGCGGCTGCCTCGGCGTGCCGCAGGATCGCGTCCGGCGCGACCAGGACCTGGTGTCCGGCGGCCTGGGCGCGCCAGCACAGGTCGACGTCGTCGCGCATCAGCGGCAGCCGGCGGTCGAAGCCGCCCAACTCCTCGTAGACGTCACGGCGGATGAGCATGCCGGCGGTGGAGACGGACAGCACGGGACGGACCTGGTCGTGCTGGCCCTGGTCCTGTTCGCGGCGGTCCAGACCGGTCCAACGGCGGCCGCTGCGGGCGATGCTGACCCCGGCTTCGAGCAGCTGCCGGCGGTCGTACCAGCTGCGCAGCTTGGGGCCGACGATGACGGTGGACGGGCTGGCATCGGCGACCCGCAGCAGCTCGGCGAGCGCGTCCGGCTCGGGCGCGCAGTCGTCATGCAGCAGCCACAGCCACTGGACCGGTTCGCCGTGCGGCAACTCCGGCATGTCGTACGCCTCGTCGCGCCAGGTCCGGCTGACCGGGTCCCAGCCGCTGGGCCGGCGCAGATACGGCAGATCGTCGGGGGTGAGCTCGGGGGCCGTGCGGACGGCCTCGTCGACGGCGGTGCCGAATCCGGAGCGGCGGGCGAGGTGCAGCACCCGCTGGTCCCCGATGGCCTCGGCGAGCAGCTGGGCGGAGTGGTCCGCGCTGCCGGTGTCGGCGCCGATGACGTTCTGCACCGGGCGCTCCTGGCCGAGCAGGCCGCCGAGCGCGTCGGGCAGCCAGCGGGCACCGTCATGGGAGACGATCACGGCGGTGACGACGTGCCGCGGGAACTCTGGGGTGGCGGCTGCATATGAGGCGGCCTGGGCCGCCGACTGGCTGTGCACGGACATCGAGGTACGGGCCCTCCGGACCCGGGAGTTCGAAGGCCCGCGGCGAAGTCTGGGCCCCCGCCCCCGGAAGACACTGCGACGGACTACGAGGCGACGCGCGCGCACTGTAGGGCGGCGGCGCATCTCGGACGGGGCCCCACACTAATGGTTCGCGCCGGTGCCCCGACGGGGCCCGTACGAAGCAGTGCACAGCAGTCCGCCTCCGGCGCACGAGTCGCTGGAGGCGGAGTGTTCGCTATAGGGGGATATGGGGAGTTGGGGTGGTACGGCCGCATGGTCCGTGTGGCCGCGCCCGGTCGGTCCGGCCGGCTGCGCTGTCATCGTCAGACGGCGGCCTTCTTCAGCCGGCGCCGCTCGCGCTCGGACAGGCCGCCCCAAATGCCGAAGCGCTCGTCATTGGCGAGCGCGTACTCAAGGCATTCGGACCGGACTTCGCAGGCGAGACAGACCTTCTTGGCCTCGCGGGTGGAGCCACCCTTCTCCGGGAAGAAGGACTCGGGGTCGGTCTGGGCGCACAGTGCGCGCTCCTGCCAGCCGAGCTCCTCATCCGCCTCCTCGACCAGCAATTCCTGGAACAGCTCGGTCATGTGCGCCCCTCGTCTGTCTTTACGTCCCCGTGATCAAGCCGTGATCGATTTCGGCTGAACGACACGAGTGAAATTACAAGTGTGGTGATCCGGGCCAGTCAAGCCGAGATCTGCTATTGGGCCTCTTATTCACTCGGCGGAACCAAGCGTATGCGGAAAGTGTTCATATCAGTAAAAACCAGGACACTTCCCAGGGCGTGCCACCCGGCACATCCTCACTGCTCACCAAGACGCGATCAGGCGGCATCAACGTTGCACCCCGCGCGCCGAAGCGGGGGAGATCACAGACGGATCACGGGACCGCAACGGCGTTTGAAGGTGCGGTTGCCGGTCGATGTCTCCGTGCCAACGACTGCACAAACCTTTCTCCGGGCGGAGTAACCGGATGAGGTGAAAGATTTACGGCAAACCAGTCATCCAGTTGACATCGCCGCGCGAACCCGGTCTCCTTGACCCCATGCCAGTGACCCCCGCGCTCCGACTGACCCGTGCCTACGGGTCGCTCTGCGCTGCGCAGGCTCGCTGTCGCTGTTCCAGCTGTTGAAGCCACTGAGCTCCAGCCTTTTCGCTCGCACCACCCCCGCAGCGCTTCTGCTCCGCGTCGCCGCGCCGCGCCCCCCACAGGGAGAGCCCGCGCCGTGCCGCACCCCTCCCCCAGCACTTTTGCCGAGGAACCCGAAACCCCATGAACAGCGACGTCCAGATCGCCGGCGACCCGCTCGCCATCCCCCACCTGCTGCCGCCCGTCCCCGCCCACCCGGCCACCGTCGCCGGCTTCGCGGGGCTGGCCCGCTCGCTCGCCGCCGACCGCGCCGCCTGGGCCCCGCTCGTCCGGTACGACACCACGACCCGCTGGTACCACCGGCTGCGCACCGGCCCCGGCTACGAGGTGTGGCTGCTGAGCTGGGTGCCGGGGCAGGGCAGCGGCCGGCACGACCACGGGGCGTCCTCCGGTGTGCTGACCGTCCTGGAAGGCGAGTTGACCGAGCACACCGGGACCGGGCCCCGTACGCTCACGGCCGGCTCCCAGCGGGTGTTCGCCCCCGGTTACGTCCACGAGGTCGTCAACGACGCCCTGGCGCCCGCGGTCAGCCTGCACGTCTACTTCCCGGGCCTGACCAATATGCCGATGCACCCCAGCCAGACCACGGTCTCCGGGGGCGCGGCCGCCCCGTCCGAGGTACTGGCCCCCTGACACCGGGTCGCGCGCCCCTGCCATGCTGGGGCCATGCGAATCGTGGTTCTGGCCGGCGGTATCGGCGGCGCCCGCTTTCTGCGGGGACTGAAGGCAGCGGCTCCGGACGCGGACCTCACCGTCATCGGCAACACCGGCGACGACATCCATCTGTTCGGGCTCAAGGTGTGTCCCGACCTCGACACCGTGATGTACACGCTCGGCGGCGGCATCAATGAGGAGCAGGGCTGGGGCCGGACCGACGAAACCTTCCGGGTGAAGGAGGAGTTGGCCGCCTACGGCGTCGGCCCCGAGTGGTTCGGGCTCGGTGACCGGGACTTCGCCACCCACATCGTGCGGACCCAGATGCTGGGCGCCGGATATCCGCTCAGCGCCGTCACCGAGGCGCTGTGCGCGCGCTGGAAGCCCGGCGTCCGGCTGCTGCCGATGTCCGACGACCGGGTCGAGACCCATGTCGCGATCGACGAAGACGGCGAGCGCAAGGCGGTCCATTTCCAGGAGTACTGGGTGCGGCTGCGCGCCTCGGTGCCGGCGCATGCCGTGGTACCGGTCGGCGCGGACCAGGCCAAGCCCGCTCCGGGCGTGCTGGAGGCCATCGCCGAGGCGGACGTGGTGCTGTTCCCGCCGTCCAACCCGGTGGTCAGCATCGGGACGATCCTGGCGGTGCCGGGCATCCGTGAGGCCATCGCGGACGCCGGGGTACCGGTGGTCGGTCTCTCGCCGATCGTCGGTGACGCCCCCGTGCGCGGGATGGCCGACAAGGTGCTGGCGGCGGTGGGTGTGGAGGCGACCGCCTCGGCCGTCGCCCGCCACTACGGCTCCGGGCTGCTGGACGGCTGGCTGGTCGACTCCGTCGACGCGGACGCCGTGGCGGAGGTCGAGGCGGCCGGGATCCGCTGCCGGGCCGTGCCCCTGATGATGACGGACCTGGACGCGACGACCGCGATGGTGCGCGAGGCGCTGGCCATGGCCGAGGAGGTCCGGGCGTGAACGACGCCGCCCAGGTGCCCGCGTACCGGGTGTGGGCGCTGCCGGGGGTGCCCGAGGTGCGGCCGGGCGATGACCTCGTCAAGCTGATCGTCGCGGCGGCGACCGCCGACGGCCTGCCTCAACTCGCCGACGGCGACGTGCTGTTGGTGACATCGAAGATCGTCAGCAAGGCCGAGGGCCGGGTGGTCGAGGCCACCGACCGCGAGGCGGCGATCGACCGGGAGACGGTGCGGGTGGTGGCCCGGCGCGGCCCGCTGCGGATCGTGCAGAACCGGCAGGGCCTGGTGATGGCCGCGGCCGGCGTCGACGCCTCCAACACCCCTTCGGGGACGGTGCTGTTGCTGCCGGAGGACCCGGACGCCTCGGCGCGCGCCCTGCGGGCGGGCCTGCGCACCGCGCTCGGCGTCGATGTCGGCGTCGTCATCAGCGACACCTTCGGGCGGCCGTGGCGCAACGGCCTCACCGATGTCGCCATCGGGGCGGCCGGGGTGCGGGTGCTGGACGATCTGCGCGGCGGGACGGATGCGTACGGCAATCCGCTCAGCGCGACGGTGGTGGCCACCGCCGACGAACTGGCCGCCGCGGGCGATTTGGTGAAGGGCAAGGCCGCCGGGCTGCCGGTCGCGGTGGTGCGCGGCCTGTCCCATGTCGTCGAGGAGGCGGGCGAGGGCGCCGGGGCGCGCGCGATGGTGCGCGGCGCCGAGGACGACATGTTCCGGCTGGGCACTTCGGAGGCCGTCCGTGAAGCGGTGACGACGCGGCGTACGGTCCGCGCCTTCACGGGGGAGCCGGTCGACCCGGGGGCGGTCCGGCGCGCGGTGGCGGCGGCGCTCACGGCGCCGGCGCCGCATCACACCACGCCGTGGCGGTTCGTCCTCCTGGAGTCGCCGCAGACGCGGGCGCGGCTGCTGGACGCGATGCGGGACGCCTGGATCGCGGATCTGCGCGGCGACGGCAAGTCGGAGGAGTCCATCGCCAAGCGGGTGCGGCGCGGCGAGGTGCTGCGCAGCGCGCCGTATCTGGCGGTGCCGTGCATGGTGCTGGACGGGTCGCACGACTACCCCGACGCGCGGCGGAGCGCTGCGGAGCGGGAGATGTTCGTCGTGGCCCACGGCGCGGGGATCCAGAACTTCCTGGTCGCGCTGGCGGGCGAACGTCTGGGCTCCGCCTGGATCTCGTCGACGATGTTCTGCCGGGACGTGGTCCGCGACGTGCTCGGGCTTCCCGCGGACTGGGAGCCGATGGGGGCGGTGGCCGTCGGGCACCCGGCGGCGGCACCCGCGCCACGTCCGGCGCGGGACGCCGACGACTTCGTCATCGTGCGCTGATCCGTCGTCGTGCGCTGATCCGTCTCGTGTGCGAATCCGTGAGCGTGATCCGTGAGCGTGTGCTGATCCGTCGTCGCGCACTGATCCGTCGTCGTGCGCCGGACCGCGCCGTCGCTCCGGGTCAGAGCCGGGCGATGTCCCCCACGGGGAACCGCGGGGCGCGGCGCGGCGGGACACGGCCGGACAGCAGGATCAGCCTGGCCGCGCGGTGCCGCTGGCCCTCGTAGGGGGCGAGGAGTTCGAGCATCTCCTCGTCGGTGGTGCCGCGGCGGCCGGTGAGGGCATAGCCGATGATCTTCGGCAGATGGAGATCGCCGACCGTGATCGCGTCCGGCGCGCCGAGAGTGCGCTGAAGGGTCTCGGCGGCCGTCCACGGGCCGATGCCCGGTATCGCCGTCAGCCGGCGGGTGGCGTCCGCGAGATCCATCCGTGCGGCCTCCTCCATCCGGCGGGCGGCCCGCACCGCGCGCAGGATCGTGGACGAGCGCTTGGCGTCGACGCCCGCGCGGTGCCACTCCCAGGAGGGGACCAGCGCCCAGCCGCGCGGGTCCGGCATCACCCGCATCCGCTCCCAGGGGCCGGGGGCGGGCTCGCCGTGCCGCTGGAGCAGGAGGCGCCAGGCGCGGTAGGCCTCGTCGCTGGTGACCTTCTGCTCCAGGACCGAAGGGATCAGCGACTCCAGGACCAGGCCGGTCCTCGCCAGCCGGACGCCGGGGTGACGGCGGCGCGCCTCATGGACGATGCGGTGCCGGGCGGTCAGCTGCGCCGGGTCGTCGGACTCCCCCAGCAGGTCGGGAAGGTGTGCCAGCAGCCAGTCGGCGCCCGGTCCCCAGGCCTCCGCCTCAACGCTGCCGGTGGCCGGGCGGGCCGCGACGCGCAGCGTGCCGGGGCCCTGGGGCGTACGGCAGGCCCGCCACAGTTCGCCGCCGCGCACCGCGAACGCGGGGTCGCCGGGACCCCGCTGGAGCACACCAAGGGTGCGGTGCAGGTCGAACGGGCCGGGCGGCAGCCAGGTACGGGCGGGCATGCGGCCAGGTTAGGCGATGCGGCCGGGGCGGGCCGGGCCCTGTGGACAAGCACGGTCACGGCCCCGGTGACCGGCCTACTGGTCGGAGGAGAAGCGCACCGACCCGGCCGGGATGTCGGCGTCGCACCAGATGCGGATGCCGCCGCGCAGCTCGTTGTCGGCGCCGATCCGCGCGCCGTCGCCGATGACCGCACCGTCCAGGACCGTACGGGCCCCGATGCGCGCGCCGGCGCCGATCAGCGAGTCACGGATCTGGGCGCCCTCCTCGATGACCGCGCCTTCGAGGACGGCGCTGCCGTCGATCCGGGCGCCGGAGCCGATGACGGTGCGCGCTCCGGCGACGGTGCCGCCGGTGAGCTTGGCGTCGGGGGCGACCTCGGCGGTCTCCAGGACCAGGCGGTCACCGCGGCGGCCGGGCACCGCCGGGGACGGGGCGCGGCCCAGGACCAGGTCGGCGGAGCCGCGGACGAAGGCCTGCGGGGTGCCGAGGTCGAGCCAGTACGTGGAGTCGACCATGCCCTGGAGGTGGGCGCCGTCGGCGAGCAGGCCGGGGAAGGTCTCGCGTTCGACGGAGACCGGGCGGCCGGCCGGGATGGTGTCGATGACGGACCGGTTGAAGACGTAGGCGCCGGCGTTGATCTGGTCGGTGACGATCTCCTCGGGGGTCTGCGGCTTCTCCAGGAAGGCGGTGACCCGGCCGGTGTCGTCGGTGGGTACGAGGCCGAAGGCGCGCGGGTCCTCGACCCGGGTGAGGTGCAGGGAGACATCGGCACCGGAGGTGCGGTGGGTACCGACGAGGGCCGCGATGTCCAGACCGGTGAGGATGTCGCCGTTGAAGATCAGTACCGGGTCGTCGGGGCCGGAGTGCAGCCGGGAGGCGACATTGCGGATGGCGCCGCCGGTGCCCAGCGGCTCGTGCTCGGTGACGTACTCCAGGTGCAGGCCCAGCGCCGATCCGTCGCCGAAGTACGGCTCGAAGACCTCGGCGAGGTAGGAGGTGGCGAGGACGATGTGCTCGACGCCCGCGGCCCGCGCGCGGGCCAGCTGATGGGTGAGGAACGGCACGCCGGCCGCCGGGACCATGGGCTTGGGCGTATGCACCGTCAGCGGACGCAGCCGCGTGCCCTTGCCGCCGACCAGGAGGATCGCTTCAGTCACTGTGTCCTCTGTTCGCTTCTCCGCCCGCTGGACCCCTCCTGCCCGATGGCGGGCAAGGAGGGAGCAGCGGTGCGGCTCTCGTCGTCGACCACAGCCCGGCGGCTGCACGTACGACGCTCACGGTGTCCTCTGTTCGCTTCTCCGCCCGCGCAGCGCAGCGGTGCGGCTCTCGTCGTCGACCACAGCCCGGCGGCTGCACGTGCGACGCTCACGGTGTCTTCTCTGCTTCCTGCTGGGTCGGCCGATCGGCGGACCAGTGTAGGCAGACGGGCTGGCAGGCGCCCTCAGCGGTGGGGGGTGCCCCGCGCCGTTCGGATCACGGGGCCGCGCGGGCCGGGAGCGCAAACGTCGTGGTCGCTAAGACGTGTCGACGGCCGGAACGGTTCAGTGGTCCCTGCAACATGCACCGTGCCGGACGCCCGCAAACCCGGGTGCTGCCGCCCGGCGTGACGGAGCAGGTCAGCGGCCCTGAAGGCCGGCCGCGGCGATGCGGGTGGCGGCGAGCTTGTTGTAGAGGTGGAGGCCGGGGCAGTCGGTGGTGAAGCCGTCCCGGTGGCCGGAGATGACGTGCAGCGGGACCTTGGCGCCCTTGGGGAAGCGGTTTCCGCCGGCGGAGAGCAGCTTCGTCATGGTGCGCGGATCGACGCCGTAGAGACCGAGCTTCCAGGCCGTCAGACGGGCGATGGCGTCGATGGCGGGCCGGGGCGGTTCGGTGTCGGTGAAGGCGCCGAGGACGGCGATGCCGGTGCTGTCGGAGTTGAAGCCGAGGGTGTGGGCGCCCATGACGGGCTTGGCGACGCCGCCCGCCCGGCCCTCGTAGACCGTTCCGCACTTGTCGATGAGGAAGTTGTAGCCGATGTCCCGCCAGTGGTTGCTCATGACGTGGAAGCGGTACATGGCGCGGATCAGCGCAGGGGCCTCTTCGCAGGAGTAGTTGTTGCCGGAGCCGCTGTGGTGGACGAAGGCGGCGCGGACGGTGCGGGTGTAGGTGAACGCCTTTTCGCGCAGATGCTCGTCGGCGCCCCAGCCGGCCCGGGTGACGATGCGGGGACGCGGTCCGATGGCGGGGTGGGCGGAGGGCGCCCCGCCCGCCGCGGCGATGTCGGCCTCGGAGGCGGCCTGGTCGAGGGCCGGGATCTCGGTGGCGCCGAGCGGGGCGAGCCCGTCGTTGGCGGCGGAGGCCGCGACGGCTTCGGCGCTGACCGGGGCCGGGGGGTCGGCGTGCGCACCGCGGACGGAGCGCGGTTTCCTGCCGGGGTCGACGAGTTCCAGCCGTAGCCCGGCCGGGACGGTGGCCGGTGCGCGGTCGTGGGTCTCGGGGGTGATGCGCAGTTGGACGGCGTCGGAGTCGCCCACCCACAACGGAGCGGTGCTGCCCCGTACGCCGCTGCCGTGCCGCTCGGCGGAGCCGAGGTCGGGAGCGTCGTCGTTGTGGACCTGGACGTCCTGCCAGTCGGACCAGTGGCCGCCGGTGGCACGGGTGCGGACCTGGACCCGGCCCCGCAGCTCGGCGGCGGCGTCGTCCCAGACGATCCCGAGCAGGGAGAACGGCCGTACGGTGCGGGCCGGCAGCCCCAGCGTCCCGGGGGTGGGCACCGTGGTGGTGTCGCGGTCGGTGGTGTGCGGGCCGGGTGCGCCGAGCGTCGCCACCGGCAGGGACTGGGTGCTGCCCGGCAGATCACCGGTTCTCGTGGCGTCCGGCGCGGCGGCCGGGGCGGGGGCGGCGCTCGCACCGGCCGTCGGGGTGAGGGAGAGGGCAAGGGCGGCGGTGCACACGGCGCCGAGGCAGGTCACGAGGAAGGGGCGCATGGACAAAATCCTGGACATGGGCGGACCGAACGCGCCAACGGTGGCCTGACGGCGCATCGGCCGATCCGGTGGCCGGGAGCTGCTGTGCCCGGCCCGCCGCCGGCCGCCGCCGCGCGTACCCTGGCCGCGATGAACGCCACCGATCGCACCCCCGCCGACCTGCTGAGTTCCGCGCTCGCCGCGGACCCGGCCCGCCCGCTGGTGACCTTCTACGACGACGCCACCGGCGAGCGCGTGGAACTGTCCGTCGCGACCTTCGCCAATTGGGTGGCCAAGACCGCCAACTACCTCCAGGGCGATCTGGCCGCCGAGCCCGGCGACCGGCTCGCGCTGCTGCTGCCCGCGCACTGGCAGACCGCCGTCTGGCTGCTGGCCTGCTCGTCGGTGGGCGTGGTCGCGGAGGTGGACGGCGATCCGGCCGCCGCCGATCTCGTCGTCGCCGGGCCGGACCGGCTCGATGCGGGGCGCGGCTGCTCCGGGGAGCGGGTGGCGCTGGCGCTGCGCCCGCTGGGCGGCCGTTTCCCGCAGCCCCCGGAGGGTTTCGCGGACTACGCCGTCGAGGTGCCGGGCCAGGGCGACCGGTTCGCGCCGTTCGCACCGGTGGACCCGGCGGCCGCGGCCCTGGTCGTCGGCGGCGAGGAGCTGACCGGTGCCGGGATCGTGGCCCGCGCGCTGGCCGACGCGGACGCGGCCGGGCTGCCCGAGGCGCCCCGGGTGCTGTCGGGGCTGCCGTACGACACCTGGCAGGGCCTGTCGTACGGGCTGTACGCGCCGCTGGTGACCGGCGGTTCCGTGGTGCTGTGCCGCCACCTGGACCAGCTGGACGCACCGGCCACGGCCACCCGCGAGAGCAGCGAGAAGATCACGTTCAGGGCGCCGCTGCCGCACTGAGCGGCGCTCCCCCGTCCGGCGGACCGGTGGCGCCCGCGGCGGGCCGGTTCGCCCTTTTCGGTCCATGATCTTGAGTACGTACAACCCTGCGCGGGTTTCGTCCGTCTCTTGTTCCGTCCGAGCCCGTGTGCGGGCGCGACGCCGACTCCGTGAGGGATGGACGCACAGGTGACCGAGACCCCCGAACCCCCCAGGTTCGCCGGCTGGGGCGAGCGCCCCGCCCGGGGGCTGGGGCCGGGCCGGCCGGGACCGCCGCGCATTCCGCCCCACCGGTGGGGCCGGCGGCGCTGGGCCGCGCTGGGGATCGCCGGTTTCCTGCTGGGCGGGGCCGGTACCGGCTGGGCGGTGTACGCCAAGCTCAACGGCAATATCCACACCGACAGCGCCACCGAGAGGGAGCTGCGGAAGTGGGAGTCCGAGCGGCCCCCCGCGGGCCCGCCGAACGCCGAGAACGTGCTGCTGCTCGGCTCCGACAGCCGTACGGGCGACAACGGCCGGTACGGCCGCAGCAACGGCGAGCGCTCGGACACCACGATGCTGCTGCACCTCGCGGCGGACCGGAAGAGCGCCACCGCGGTGAGCATCCCGCGCGATCTGGTGGTGACCGTTCCGCACTGCAAGAACCCGGACGCCACGGAGACCGAACCGCGGACAGCCCGGTTCAACGAGGCGTTCGCGCTCGGCGGCGCGGCCTGCACGATCCGGACGGTCGAGAAGCTGACCGGTATCCGTGTCGACCACTACCTGATCATCGACTTCGTCGGCTTCAAGAAGATGGTGGACGCGGTGGACGGCGTCGAGATCTGTCTGACCCGGCCCGTCCACGACCGCGAGGCGGAGCTCTCCCTGCCCGCGGGCCGGCAGACGCTGCACGGCGAGGCCGCGCTCGGATTCGTACGGGCCCGTAAGAGCCTGGGCAACGGCAGCGACACCCAGCGCATGCAGCGGCAACAAGACTTTCTTGGCGCTCTCGTGAAGAAAGTGCAGAGTAATGGTGTCCTGCTCAATCCGACCCGGCTGTATCCGGTGCTGGATGCCGCGACCAGTTCACTGACCACGGACGCCGCGCTGGCTTCCTTGAAGGGGCTGTACGAATTGGTGCGCAGTACCCGCAGCATTCCCACCGGCCGGGTCCAGTTCATGACCGTGCCGCGCCGGGAGTACCGCTACGACCCCAACCGCGATGAGCTGCTCCAGCCGGACGCCGGCCGGCTCTTCGGGCAGCTGCACGGGGATCTTCCGGTGACGGTGAAGCCTCCGCCCGACGCCCGGGAGAAGCCGGTCCGCACGGGAGGCGGATCGCCGGCCGGCCGGGCGACCGGGCCGCCCTCGCCGTCGCCGAGTTCGAGCCCCGCCTTTCCCGGAACGACGGCGGAACACGGGATCTGCGAATAAAGATGCCGCAAAGTACAGCCGGTGACTCGAATGGATTGGGCGGATTGCCCAGTTGTAGGCAAGTGGAATTTGTCACGAGCGTCGCGGGGCGCTGAACTGGGCGGATAGTGTGAGCGATCCGGTCGCAGGACCAGCTGACCGATGAACCATGCAATGCACGATCGACCGACCGAGCGCCTTGAGGGGATGGCGCCGCGTGGCACCGACGGAGGACTCAAGGCACCGTGGACGCGCAAGGCCGTGGGCGGGCGGGCGACAACAATGTCGATCCCGCCGATCAGTGGGTGTTCGACCCGAACACCGGCAACTACGAGCTGCGGCTTGACCATGCAGGTCAAGCCCCCGCTCGCCCCGCCGACCGCAAGACGGCCGGCTCCAGACGCGCCGCGGGCAAGTCCGGCGGCGACACCGACACCCGGCCGCTGCCGACCCAGCGTGCGCGCGGGGACGAGAGTGCCGACGCCGACGAGCGCCCGGGCGGCGGCCGGGCATCGCGCCGGGCGGCCGGCAGCCGTGCGGCGGCAGCGGCGGCGGCTCCGGCCAGCCGTCGTAAGCGCAAGCCGAAGAAGTCCGGCAAGCAGAAGGTGCTGTACTGGACGGCCGGTGTGGTGGGCTTCGTCCTCGTCGCCGGCTGCGGTGGCGCGTTCTACCTCTACCAGCAGCTGAACGGGAACATCTCCAAGGTCGACGTCGGCGTGGAGAACGACGCGGTCTCCGACGGCCCGGTCAACGTCCTCATCATCGGCACGGACGCCCGCTCCGGGAAGGGCAACTCCGGCTACGGCGACGCCGGCAGCGTGGGCCACGCGGACACCACGATCCTGATGCACATCTCCAAGGACCGGTCGAACGCCACCGCGCTGAGCATCCCGCGCGACATGATCACCGACATCCCGAACTGCCCGACGAAGCAGAAGGACGGTTCGACGAAGAACATCCCCGGCGAGCGCGGGGTGCGCTTCAACACCAGCCTGGGCCAGGAGGGCCGGGACCCCGGCTGCACCTGGCGCACCGTCGAGAAGCTGACCGGCCTGAAGATAAACCACTTCATGATGGCCGACTTCAATGCGGTCAAGTCGCTGTCCACCGCGGTCGACGGCGTCGAGGTGTGTGCGGGCAAGGACCTCAACGACCCCAAGTCGCACCTGAAGTTGAAGGCCGGCCGGCACATCGTCAAGGGCGAGCAGGCACTGGCCTTCGTCCGTACCCGGCACGCCATCGGCTTCGGCAGCGACCTCGACCGGATCAAGATGCAGCAGCAGTTCCTCAGCTCGCTGATCCGCAAGCTGAAGTCCAGCGCCTTCAGCAGCCCCGGCAAGCTCTACGACGTCAGCCAGGCGGCCACCAAGGCACTCACCGTCGACACCGGTATCGGCAGCGCGAACAAGCTGCTGGACTTTGGTACCGACCTCAAGAAGGTCGACATCGACAAGGTCACCTTCGCCACGGTGCCGGTGCTGGACAACCCCGACGACCCGGCCACCGTCATTCTCAACAAGACCGCGGCGGACCCGCTGTTCGCGATGGTGCGAGCGGACCACGCGCTGGCCAAGGGCAAGAAGGGCAAGGGCAAGAAGTCCGCTCCGGCGAAGAAGGCTCCGCCCGAGCAGGTGCGGGTCGACGTCACCAACGGCGGCGGGCCGATCGGCTCGGCCCAGGAGACCGTGGACTGGCTCCAGAACACCAAGGCCGCCAAGCTCTCCACCAACGCCGGCAACGCGCCGGCGAAGCTGGCCGCCACCCGCCTCGAATACGCGCCCAACCAGGCCGACCAGGCCGCCACCCTGGCCGACTGGATGGGGCTGCCCAAGAGCGCGCTGAAGAAGTCCTCGCAGAACACCGGTGACCGCGTACCGATGAAGCTCACCCTCGGCAAGGACTTCAAGGCACCGGGCTCGCCGATCGAGGCGCCGACCGAAACCCCGGACGGGGTGCAGAACGTCAATGCAGATGACAAGAACGTCTGCGCGAAGTGACCTGAGCGGGATCCGGCCGCCCCGCGGAGGCGCCGAGCGCACCACCGGACCGAAAACGGGGAGAGAGCCCAATGCGGCAGAGCAGTGTGCGTGGTGACCGATCACGCCGGCGACGCCAGCCGGATGCACAGGAGCCGGACTGGGACGACGGTCCGTACCAGGACCAGGGACTGCCGCCGGACGCACCCGGCTGGACGCCCCCCGCGGGCGGTGCCGTGCCCTCCGGTGACGGGGACGAGCCCGCCGAGGGGGGCGGGCACCGCAAAGGGGGCCGGCCGCGCGGCGGCAAGGGCCGCAAGGTGCTGCGCTGGACCGCCCTCACCGTCGCCGTCCTGATAGTGGGCGGCGCGGGCGCCGGATACTGGTACTACGAGCACCTCAACGCGAACCTCCGCAAGGCACCGAGGTCATTGGGCGGGGGCGGTCTGAAGAAACCGGACCCCAATGCCTTCGGGCAGAGCCCGCTGAACATCCTGCTGCTGGGCTCGGACGGCCGGAACAGCAAGAAGAACATCGAGCTCGGCGGCGCCCGGCAGGACGCGGACCGCAAACCGCTCGCCGATGTGCAGATGCTGCTGCATGTCTCCGCCGACCGCAGCAACATGTCGGTGGTCTCCATACCCCGGGACACCCGGGTGACGATCCCGGAGTGCACCGACCCGAAGACCCACAAGATCTATCCGCAGACCTCCGCGGCCATCAACGAGTCGCTCCAGCACGGCGGTCCGGGCTGCACGCTCGCCACCTGGCAGGAGCTGACCGGCATCTACGTCGACCACTTCATGATGGTCGACTTCTCCGGCGTGGTGGACATGGCGGACGCCATCGGCGGCGTCCCGGTCTGCGTCGACAAGAACGTCTACTCGCACGACAGCAAGGGCCACGGCAGCGGGCTGCGGATGGAGAAGGGCACCCATCCCGTCAAGGGCGTGCAGGCGCTCCAGTGGCTGCGTACCCGCTACGGCTTCGAGGACAACACCGACATCGGCCGGGCCAAGGCCCAGCACATGTACATGAACTCGATGGTCCGTCAGCTGAAGAAGGGCACCAAGCTCTCCAACCCGGGGCAGCTGCGTGACCTGGCGGAGGCCGCTACCAAGGCGCTGACCGTCGACGACGGCCTCGACACCGTCAAGAAGCTCTACGACTTGGGCGGCGACCTCAGCCGGGTGCCGACCAAGCGCATCACGATGGTCACCATGCCCTGGCAGTACAGCGCCGACGAGGCGTATGTGATGCCCAAGCCCGGCGACGCGGAGGCGACCTTCGGGCTGCTGCGCAACGACACCGCCCTGGACGGCAAGGACAAGAAGAAGAAGGCGACGCCGGACCCCGAGCCGTCGACTCCCAAGGGCCGGCTGAAGGTTGTGGTGCAGAACGGCACCAACAGCACGGTGAACGGCCCGGTCTCCGGCCGCGCTGCGGTCGTCCAGCAGCGGCTGTCCGGCCTCGGCTACGCCGCGGCCGGCACCGACTCCGCGCTCACCACCCAGGCCGACACCACCCTCACGTACCGGGACAAGGGGCAGCGCGGCGACGCCCTGGCGCTGGCGAAGGCGCTCGGACTGCCCAAGAGCGCGGTCCGGGAGTCCAGTTCGGCCACCGGGATGCGGCTGGTGGTCGGCAACGACTGGCGCAACGGCTCGGCGTACCCGAAGAAGTCGGGCGAAGAAAAGGCCACCGACAAGGCGCCGGACAGCGCGGATGCGCTCAACGGCGAGGACTCCAAGGCCTGCATGAAGGTGAATCCGCAGTACACCTTCTAGGGCCAGCGCCTTGGCCGGCCTTCCAGGGCCGGCACCTACTGGGGCTGCCGGCGGCCCTGTTGGTTTTTCCCCCGCCGCCCACCCCCCTTCGGGGGGTGGGCGGGTGTAGAGGGGAGGTTTGCCGCAGCGCCCGGCCTACTCCGCCCCGGCCCGCTCCGCCCCGGCCTGCTCGGCCTTGACCTACTCCGCCCCGGCCCGCTCCGCCCCGGCCGCCGGGGGCATGACCGCTGGGCGGCGGCTGGCGATGACCTTCTTGGCGAGGGAGCGGGGGCTGGTCAGGAAGCCGATGCCCCAGGTCAGGTGCATGGTGGCGAGGGCGAGGGGGATCTGGGCGCGGGCCTTGAGGGACAGGCCCTTGCCGGCGGGCAACGACCCCGCGGTGATGGCCGCGAGATAGCCGGCCGGCACGACCAGGCCCCAGGGGGTGACCGCCGCGCCGACCACCAGGCCCGCCGCGATGGCGCACACCGCGGTCGGCGGCGCGAGATAGCGCAGGTTGATCGAACCGGCGTGGTAACGGGCGACGACATGGCGCCACTTGCCGTAGTCCTTGTACTGCTTGGCCAGCGCCTTGACGCTCGGCCGCGGGCGGTACTGCACCCGCAGCTCGGGCGAGAACCAGATCTGCCCGCCGGCCTCACGGATACGGAAGTTCAGCTCCCAGTCCTGGGCGCGGATGAACTCCTCGTTGTAGCCGCCCTGCTGCTCCAGCACCTCGCGGCGGAAGACGCCGAGGAAGACGGTCTCGGCGGGGCCGGCCTGCCCGCCCGTATGGAAGGCGGCATTGCCCACACCGATCTTGGAGGTCATCGCGGCGGCGACCGCGTCCTCCCACGCGTTCTCCCCCTCGGCGTGCATGATGCCGCCGACGTTCGCGGCGCCGGTCTCCTCCAGGAGGCGCACGGCGGTGGCGATGTAGTTCGGCGAGAGCATGCCGTGGCCGTCGACGCGGACCACGATCGGATGCCGGGACGCCTTGATCGCGGCGTTCAGCGCGGCGGGGGTACGGCCGGTGGGGTTCGGCACCGTGTGCACCCGGGCATCCTCGGCGACGAGCTCGGCGGCGATCTCGTCCGTACGGTCCGTGGACGGGCCGAGGGCGATCACCACCTCCATCTCGCCGGCGTACTCCTGCTCCAGGATGTGCCGGACCGAGTTGCGCAGGTGTCGTTCCTCATTGAGCACCGGCATGATCACGGAGACGGCCGGGGGCTGCTGCTGCGGCATGGTTCCTCAGGGGTACGGCCCGCGGCGGAGCCGCCAGCGACGGCAGCGCTCGCCGGGAGACTGCAGAATCGCGCCCACGTTACCGCGAATGGGGGACGGCGTCGGACGCAGCCGGGTGGGCCAGAAATGGATGCCCGGCGTGTGGCGCTTTGCATCCGATCATATGGACTTACATTGCTCTCGCCGTATTCGCCCCTGATTGTCCCCTGCCCGCCCTGATCCGCTCCCCCCGCCGGGCACCGATCACGCCCGTCCAGCCGCGGAGGTGTCCCCCGTGACCGCGCCGTTCCGCTCCCCCCGTCCGGCCAGGCGCCGGGCCCGGCCCGGCCCGCGCCGGCGACCGCCGGGCCCGCGCTGGGGGCTGCGGATCGGCGCCGTCACGTCCGTGGTGGTGCTGGCCGCGAGCGGCGTCGGGCACGCCGTGGTCACCGGTGTGGAGAGCGGTATCGGCCGGGTGGACGCCTTCAAGGGCATGAGCGACCGGCCCGGGGGCGGCGACGGCCTGAACTTCCTGGTCGTCGGCACGGACGGGCGCGACAAGCTCACCCCCGGCGAGAAGCAGAAGTACCACCTGGGCGGCGCGCCCTGTCACTGCACCGACACCCTGATGCTGGTGCACCTCTCCGCCGACCGGGACCGCGCCAGCGTCGTCAGCCTCCCCCGCGACTCCTATGCCGAGGTCCCCGCGCATACGGACGCGGTGACCGGCGGGCAGCGCGCGAAGCACGCCATCAAGCTGAACGCGGCGTACGCCGAGGGCGGCCCCAGCCTGACCGTGCGGACCGTCGAGCACATGACGGGGGTGCATATCGACCACTACCTGGAGGTCGACTTCACCAGCTTCATGCGCAGCGTGGACGCGGTCGGCGGGGTCGATATCTGCACCGTACGGCCGCTGCGCGACAGCTATACGGGCCTGGATCTGCCGGTCGGCAAGTCGAAGCTCAACGGCGGCCAGGCGCTCCAGTACGTGCGCTCACGGCATATCGACGGGTCCGCCGACCTCGGCCGGATGCAGCGCCAGCAGCGTTTCCTGGCCGCCCTCATTCACAAGATCACCTCCTCCGGAGTGCTGATGAACCCGATCCGCTTCAGGGATGTCGCCGACACGATGCTCAAGTCGGTACGGGCCGACTCGGGCTTCGCGGCCAATGACCTGGTCGATCTCGGGCAGGCCATGCGTGGCTTCACCCCCTCGTCCTCGGAGTTCACCTCCGTACCCCTGGGTGAGGTGGCCCAGCCGGTGCCGGGGGTCGGCTCGACCGTGCGGTGGGATCCGGTGCAGGCACCGAAGCTCTTCCAGGCGATCCGCGAGGACAAGCCGATCGCGGTGCACCGGGACCGCAAGGAGCCGCCGGCGAGGGTCGTGGACGTACCGCCGGGACAGGTCCAGGTACAGGTCGGCGACGGCGGCGACCGGCCCGGCCCGGCCGCCACGGTGACCAGGGCCCTGCGCGCCACCGGCTTCGCCTCCCCCGCCGCCACCCCCGCCACCGCCGCCCCTGCCGCCGGCTCCTCTCCCGGCACGCCGCCCCGTACGGTCATCGCCTACGACCCGCGCTGGGACCGTTCGGCCCGCTCGCTGGCCGTCGCGCTGCCCGGCGCCGAGCTGCGCCCGGCGGCCGGGCGGGGGCCGGTGATGCAGGTGACGGTCGGCCGGGTCCGGCAGGCGGTGCAGCGGGTACGGGCCGAGGCGCCGCCGCAGAAGCCGGGCGGGATCTCGGCGATCACCGGCGACGAGGCTGTGTGCCCATGAACGAACGCAGCGAGCTCATCGTTGAAGGGGGCGCGCCTCGCGAATGCGAGGACGAGCGGAGCGAGGGGGCGGCATGAGTGTCCCCGCGCCCCGTCGCACCGCGGCCAGGCCGCCCGCTCGCCGCCCGGACCCACGTCGCGACGCACGCCGGATCGCGGTGGCCATCGCGGCGATGTGCCTGGTCGCGGCCACCGCCGCCGCGGCACCGGCGGCTCCCACCGAGCCGACCGGCTGCGGGGACCTGGTGCGCGGTCAGCTGTGTCTGCGCGGTCCGGTGGGGGCCGACGGTACGTACACCGCGACCTACCGGCGGTACGGCGCGTCAGAGCGCCGCGAAGCGACTTCTGCCGGGCCGGTGGCGGGCGACCGGCGGGCGGGCGGCCGGGAGGCGATCACCGTGCGGCTCGGGTATCAGCGCAAGAACGACCGGATCACCGCCTTCCCGGGCTGGTTCGGCACCCGGCGGACACAGGGCGGCACCGTCGTGCTGAGCGGCCGGGTGGAGATGCTCGCGGACGAATGCATCCGGGGCGTCATGGAGCGCGGCGAGACGGTCTATGTCACCAAGTGGAGCTGCAGCTGATGTCCCGCATGTTCTTCACGCTCCGAATGTTCCGGATGTTCCGGATTTCCTGAAAGGGGCGCATCGTGTGGCAGGTTGTGCTGGGCGTCACCCCCACCACGGTGGCGCTCTTCCTGGTTCTGTCCCTGGCGGTGGCCATGGCGCTCGCCCAGTGGACGGCGCTCACCCCCGGCAGCGCCGCGCCGCGCACCGCGGCCCGGACGGCGCTCGCCGGGTGGCTGCTGCTGCTCCTGGTGGTGACGCTCGCGCCGAGCCAGCCGATCGGCTCCACGGACGCGACGGTGTGGTGGCGGCCCGGCGAGGGGCTGTTCGATCTGGGGGCCCAGCTGGAGCCCGGGGAGCTGACGATGCTGATGCGGCGGCAGGTCGCCGATGCCGCGCTGTTCGTGCCCGTATCGCTGCTGCTGAGGTTCGCGGCGCCGCGCGCGTCGGCCGCCGTGGCGTTCCTGCTGGGCGTGGGCCTGTGTCTGGTCACCGAGACGGCGCAGGTGCTGATGCGGGCCGGCCGGATCGCCGATATCGACGATGTGATCTGCGCGGCGGCCGGCACGGTCGTCGGATCGGGACTGGCGCTGCTCGGGCAGCTGGCGGTCGCCGCTATGCGTCGTCGAGGCCTTCCGCGGCGCGCCGTTCGCGCAGCTCCATGATCGCGCGGCGCCGGGCGAGGCGGTGCGTCCGGCGGATCTGCGCCTCCTGGTAGCGGCGCTTGTCCCGCTCGGTCTCGGGGAGCACCTGCGGCACCCGGCGCGGCTTGCCCTGCTCGTCGACGGCGGCGAAGACGAGGTAGGCGGAACCGACCTGCTGGGGCGGGAGGGATTCGTTCCAGCGCTCGGCCAGGACTCGTACGCCGACCTCCATCGAGGAGCGGCCGGTCCAGTTGACCTGGGCGCGTACATGCACGAGGTCGCCGATCCGGACGGGTTCGAGGAAGGCCATCTCGTCCATGGAGGCGGTCACGGCGGGCCCGCCGGAGTGGCGTCCGGCCACGGCGCCCGCCGCATCGTCGACGAGCTTCATGATCACGCCGCCGTGCACCGTGCCCAGCAGGTTCGTGTCACCGGCCGTCATGATGTGGCTGAGCGTGATGCGGGATACGGACGTGGGCTTGCCCACAACCTCGCCCTCGGGGTTGTCGGTGACGAGTTCGGTCATGCAGCCAGCCTAAGTGTCGACCGAAGGGCACCGACCCGCGCCGATCGTGAAACTGGTCTCGCCGTTTGCGCAGGTCCGTGACACAGGTCTCACACCCCTCGCCGGAAACCATCCGGAATGGTTGCTTCCATTCATGCAGGTCGGAATGGTCACGGCCGCTTGCGGTATGCGGCGGAAGGCCGCCGTAGCTTTGCATCAGCTCTGCAACAGCCATGCCCCGATCCGGCACCCGCTCTATGGAGTATCCCTCTGCGGCATGCACACTTCCCCGTATGAATGAGTGGCCCAATGGGTGGTCCGGCGACCAGAGCGGCAACCGGTACGGACACGGCAGCGGCAGTGCCGAGCCGGAGGGTGCGCGCGCGATGCCACGGGTGCAGCGCGACGCGGGCCCCGGCTATCAGCGGCACGAGCCTCCGCTGCCGCCGTCGATGTCCCCGCGCCGGGGCGCGACCGTGCCGCCGCAGCAGTCCCAGGGCTACGACGACGCATACGACGACGGTTACAACACCGGCCAGGTCTACGGCGGCGGCCGTGGCGGCGGTGACGGCTACGGCGACGGTCCCGGCCGCGGCGGCCGGCCGCGCCCCCGCTGGGGCAAGCGCATCAAGTGGACGGTCATCACCCTGGTCGCCGTGCTGGCGGTCACCTCGGTGGCCACCTACTTCTGGGCCGACGGCAAGCTCCGCCGCAAGGTGGACCTGAGCAAGGTCATCGACCGGCCCGTGACGGGCGACGGCACGAACTACCTGATCGTCGGCTCGGACAGCCGCGAGGGCATGTCCGCCGCGGACAAGCAGAAGCTGCACACCGGCTCCGCCGAGGGCAAACGCACCGACTCGATGATGATCCTGCACGACGGCAGCAACGGCCCGACGCTGATATCCCTGCCGCGTGACTCGGACGTGGAAATACCCTCGTTCGTCGGCTCGGACTCCGGCAAGAAGTACCCGGGCACCGGGCGGCACACCAAGCTCAACGCGGCGTACGCCGAGGACGGCCCCGAGCTGCTGGTGCGCACCGTGGAGTTCAACACCAAGCTGCACATCGACCACTACGTCGAGATCGGCTTCGCCGGCTTCGCCAACATCGTGGACGCCATCGGCGGCGTCGAGATGGACATCCCCAAGGCGTTCAAGGACAAGAGCTCCGGCGCCGACTTCCCGGCCGGCAAGCAGACGCTCAACGGCCAGCAGGCGCTCGCCTTCGTCCGGACCCGGCACGCCTTCGCCGGACAGGACCTGGACCGGACGAAGAACCAGCAGAAGTTCCTGGCGACCCTGGCCAGCCAGACCGCCACCCCCGGCACCGTCCTCAACCCGTTCAAGCTCTACCCGACGATGAGCGCCGGCCTGGACACCCTCATCGTCGACAAGGACATGGGCCTGTGGTCCCTGGGCAACATGTTCTTCGCGATGAAGGGCGTGACCGGCGGCGAGGGCAAGTCGATGAACATGCCGATCTCCGGCAGCACCGGCGGCAACCTGGTCTGGGACAAGGCCAAGCTCCGGCAGCTGGTCCAGCAGCTGAACAACGACGAGAAGGTCACGGTCTCCGGCAACTGACCGGCGGCCCACCGCACCAAGAGGGGCCCCGGACCGCCACTGCGGTCCGGGGCCCCTCTGCTGTGCTCTTCCGTGCTCTTTCCGTGCCCGCGCCTGCTTACTGCGGCAGGTTGCGCTGCTTACTGCGGCAGGTTGCGCGCCATCACGATCCGCTGCACCTGGTTGGTGCCCTCGTAGATCTGCGTGATCTTGGCGTCCCGCATCATCCGCTCGACCGGGTAGTCACGGGTGTAGCCGTAGCCGCCGAGCAGCTGGACGGCGTCCGTGGTGATCTCCATGGCGGCGTCCGAGGCGTAGCACTTGGCCGCGGCGCCGAAGAACGTCAGGTCCTCGCCCTTGCCGCCGGCGGAGATCCGCTCGGACTTGGCCGCCGCGGCGTAGGTGAGCTGCCGGGCCGCCTCCACCTTCATGGCCATGTCGGCGAGCATGAACTGGACGCCCTGGAAGTCACCGATCGGCTTGCCGAACTGCTTGCGCTCCTGGACATAGCCCTTGGCGTAGTCCAGGGCACCCTGGGCGATGCCGAGCGCCTGGGCCGCGATGGTGATGCGGGTGTGGTCCAGGGTCTTCATGGCGGTGGCGAAGCCGGTGCCCTCCGCGCCGATCATGCGGTCGGCGGGGATCCGGACGTTGTCGAGGTAGACCTCGCGGGTCGGGGACCCCTTGATGCCGAGCTTCTTCTCCGGGGCGCCGAAGGAGACGCCCTCGTCGCCCTTCTCGACGACGAAGGCCGAGATGCCCTTGGAGCGCTTCTCCGGGTCGGTGACGGCCATCACCGTGTAGGAGTCGCTGACGCCGGCGTTGGTGATCCAGCGCTTGACGCCGTTGAGGATGTAGTGGTCACCGTCGCGGACGGCCTTGGTCTTCATGCCCGCCGCGTCGGATCCGGCGTCCGGCTCGCTCAGGCAGTACGAGAACATCGTGTCGCCCTTGGCCAGCGGGCCCAGGTACTTCGCCTTCAGCTCCTCGGAGCCGGAGAGGATCACCGGCAGCGAGCCGAGCTTGTTGACCGCCGGTATGAGAGAGGACGAGCCGCAGACGCGGGCGACCTCCTCGATGACGATGACGGTCGCCAGCGCATCGGCGCCGGCACCGCCGTAGGCCTCCGGTACGTGGACGGCGTGCAGGTCGTTGGCGACCAGCGCGTCGAGCGCCTCCTGGGGGAAGCGGGCCTCCTCGTCCACCGCGGCGGCGAACGGCGCGATTTTCGCCTCGGCGAGCGAGCGCACCGACTCGCGGAGCATGTCGTGCTCCTCGGACGGCCGGTACAGATCGAAATCAGCGGTTCCCGCCACGCTTTCTCACTCCCCTGTGAGCTGTCGGCAGTGCTAACTACCGTTAAGTAACCCTTTACCTCTCCGGATTCTAGGGGCCTGACCGGGCCTGCGGATACGTGAGGTTGCCGACAGTTACAGAGCTGCCCGCCACGGCCCGGCGGAGCCCCTACCGGGCCCGACTATGCTCGGTCAGCGCCGTTTTCCCCCGTCCCGTCACCCGACCCCGCCCCTCGACGCCGGCGCCCCGCGCCGCACTGCCTGTTTGGAGCATCCATGGCCCTCAAGATCACCGTGATCGGCACCGGCTACCTCGGCGCGACCCACGCCGCGGCCATGGCCGAGCTGGGGTTCGAGGTGCTGGGGCTGGACGTGGTCCCCGAGAAGATCGAGATGCTTCAGCGGGGCGAGGTCCCGATGTACGAGCCCGGCCTGGAGGAGCTGCTGCGCCGCCATGTCGACGGGATCGAGGGGTCGACCGGCCGGCTGCGCTTCACCACCTCCTACGAGGAGGCCGGGGCCTTCGGCGATGTCCACTTCGTCTGCGTGAACACTCCGCAGAAGCACGGCGAGTACGCCTGTGACATGTCGTACGTGGAGACCGCCTTCGACTCGCTGGCGCCGTATCTGACCCGGCCCGCGCTGGTGGTCGGCAAGTCGACGGTGCCGGTCGGCAGCGCGGCCCGGCTCGCCGAGCGGCTGGCCGCGGCCGCCCCGGCGGGCGCCGCCGCCGAGCTGGCCTGGAACCCGGAGTTCCTGCGCGAGGGGTTCGCCGTCAAGGACACCCTGCACCCGGACCGGATCGTCGTGGGCGTGGCCGGTGAGCGGGCCGAGGAGCTGCTGCGCGAGGTGTATGCCGCCCCGATCGCCGAGGGCTCGCCGTTCATCGTCATGGACTACCCGACGTCCGAGCTGGTGAAGACCTCCGCCAACTCCTTCCTGGCGACGAAGATCTCCTTCATCAACGCCATGGCGGAGGTCTGCGAGGCGGCCGACGGCGATGTGGTGAAGCTGGCCGAGGCCATCGGGCACGACGACCGGATCGGCAAGAAGTTCCTGCGGGCCGGGATCGGCTTCGGCGGCGGCTGCCTGCCCAAGGACCTGCGGGCCTTCATGGCGCGCGCCGGTGAGCTGGGCGCCGACCAGGCGCTGACGTTCCTGCGCGAGATCGACTCGATCAACATGCGGCGCCGCGGTCACATGGTCGAGCTGACCCGGGACGCGGTCGGCGGCGGCTTCCTCGGCAAGCGGGTCGCCGTTCTGGGAGCGACCTTCAAGCCGGACTCGGACGACGTCCGGGACTCCCCCGCGCTCAATGTCGCCGGCCAGATCCACCTCCAGGGCGGCCAGGTGACGGTGTACGACCCCAAGGGCATGGAGAACGCCCGGCGGCTCTTCCCGACGCTGGCGTACGCGGACAGCGCGCTGGAGGCGGTGCGTGGCGCGGACGTGGTGCTGCATCTGACGGAGTGGCGCGAGTTCCGCGAGCTGGACCCGGCCGCATTGGGCGACGTCGTCGCCGAACGCCGCATCCTGGACGGCCGCAACGCCCTCGACCCGGAGCTGTGGCGCAAGGCGGGCTGGACATATCGGGCGCTGGGGCGCCCGCGCGCCTAGTTCCCCACGTACCTGGCTTTCCCGCCACGGGGCTCGCCGTTGCGCGCTTTGCTTCCGGCCCACGTTTCCGGCTGCCCCGCCGTGGTGGTGGTTCGCCGTTGCGCCTGCGGCGGGCGTGGGTTTGCCGGGTGCGGTGACGGCCCTACGGACTTCGTCCTTCGGTCCGTCCCCTCCCGTGGGTGGGTGGAGAGGTGAGCGGGGGCGGGCGCCGTCTGTCCCGCTTCCCCGTTGATACGTCCACAGGGCGCGCCTGATCTTTCAACTTCGCCCCCACCGGCCCCTTCTCCTACCCACCCACGGGAGGGGCCGCGCCGCAGGACGAAGTCCGGAGGAGCGGCACCGCACCCGACAACACCACGCCCGCCGCAGGCGCAACGGCGGGACGGACCACGGCGGGACAGCCAAAGACGTACGCGGCGCCGCAAGCCCCACGGCGGGAAAGCCAAAAACGCGGGAAGCCACCCCAGGCGCAGCTATCGTGACGGCATGAGCCTCATCACACTCGGCGTCGTCGCACTGGACTGTCCCGACCCGCATGCGCTCGCCGGTTTCTACGCCGGGGTGCTCGGCTGGCAGGTGACCGGAGGGGACGACGAATGGGTCGAGGTCGCCGGACCGGACGGCCGGGCCCTCGCCTTCCAGCGGGTGGCGGACTACCGGCCGCCGCAGTGGCCCGGCCAGGACGTGCCGCAGCAGCTGCACCTCGACTTCGACGTACCGCGAGCGAAGATCGACGAGGCCGAGCGCAAGATCGTCGCGCTGGGCGCCAAGCTCGTCCAGCACGACGACGGGAAACGCGACTGGCGGGTCTATCTCGACCCGGCCGGGCACCCGTTCTGCCTCTGTCTGAGGTGAGGGCCCCGGCCCGGTGCGTCAGCCGTCCAGCTGCTCGATCGTCGCGTGGGACGGTCCGCGCCGCCGCTGCTCGGCGCGCGCCACGTCCTCGGCGGCGCGCAGCGTGCGGACGGCGTTCTGCCAGGTGAGCTTGGCCAGGTCGGCCTCGGACCACTTGCGGTCCAGCAGCTCGGCGATCAGGTTCGGGTAGCCGGCGACATCGGCCAGATCGGCCGGGGTGAAGGCGGTGCCGTCGAAGTCGCCGCCGATACCGATGTGGTCGACACCGGCGACCTCACGCATGTGGTCGAGGTGATCGGCGACCGTGGCCGCGGTGGCCATCGGGCGGGGGTGCGCGGCTTCGAAGTCCCGCTGGACCCGCATGCCCGCCTCGGTGGTGTCGAGGTGGTGCAGACCGTGGGCCCGCATGTTCTCGTCGGCGCGCAGCGTCCACTCGACGGCCGCGGGCAGCACGAACTTCGGCACGAAGGTGGCCATCGCGACACCCCCGTTGGCGGGCAGCTGCGCCAGCACGTCGTCGGGGATGTTGCGCGGGTGGTCGCAGACGGCCCGCGCGGAGGAGTGCGAGAAGATCACCGGCGCGGTGCTGACGCGCAGCGCGTCGCGCATGGTGTCGGCCGAGACATGCGAGAGGTCGACCAGCATCCCGCAGCGGTTCATCTCGCGGACGACCTCCTCACCGAAGGCCGACAGGCCGTGGTGGCGCGGCTCGTCGGTCGCGGAGTCCGCCCAGTCGAGGGTGTCGTTGTGGGTGAGCGTCATATAGCGCACGCCCAGCCGGTGCAGCGCACGCAGGGTGGCCAGCGAGTTGTGGATGGAGTGGCCGCCCTCGGCGCCCATGAGGGACGCGATCCGGCTCTCGTCCCGGGCCGCCTCCATGTCGTCGGCGGTGAACGCGAGGCGCAGCGCGTCGGGGTGGCGGGCGACCAGTTCCCGCACCACATCGATCTGTTCGAGGGTCGCGCTGACGGCCTTGTCGCCCGCGTAGTCGGCGCGTACGTACACCGACCAGAACTGCGCGCCCACGCCGCCGGCCCGCAGCCGCGGCAGGTCGGTGTGGAGGTGCGCGGACTGGTCGGCGGCGATATCGCGCCGGTCGAGGTCGTAGCGGACCTGCTCGCGCAGGGCCCACGGCAGGTCGTTGTGGCCGTCGACGACGGGCCAGCGGGCGAGCAGATCCCGGGCGGCGTCCCGGGAGGAGCTCACTTGCCGCCCCCGAAGCCGAAGCCGGCCGGGGAGGCGACCTTGTTGCGCAGCCGCTTGCCCTTCTCGGTGGCCTGGTCGTTCAGCTCCTGCTGGAACTCCCGCATCCGGCCGAGGAGTTCGGGGTCCTGGGTGGCGAGGATGCGGGCGGCCAGCAGCCCGGCGTTACGGGCTCCGCCGACGGAGACGGTGGCGACCGGAACCCCGGCCGGCATCTGCACGATGGACAGCAGCGAATCCATCCCGTCGAGGTACTTCAGCGGGACCGGGACACCGATGACCGGCAGCGGGGTGACCGAGGCGAGCATCCCGGGGAGGTGGGCCGCGCCGCCGGCGCCCGCGATGATCGCCTTCAGGCCGCGCCCGTCCGCTTCCTCTCCGTACGCGATCATCTCGCGCGGCATGCGGTGCGCCGAGACGACGTCGACCTCGTAGGGGATCTCGAACTCGGCGAGGGCCTGGGCGGCGGCCTCCATGACGGGCCAGTCGGAGTCGGAACCCATGACGATGCCGACCACGGGGGACGGAGCGGAGGAGGGGGCGTCGGCGTTCTCGGGCGACATGCTGGACGTCATTCGGTGATCGTTCCTCGCAGATAGCCGGCGGCGTGCGCGGCGCGCTCGCGCACATCCGCCAGGTCGTCGCCGTAGGTGTTGACGTGGCCGACCTTACGGCCGGGCTTCACATCCTTGCCGTACATATGGATCTTCAACTGCGGGTCCCGCGCCATGCAATGGAGGTACGCGTAATACATGTCGGGGTAGTCGCCGCCGAGGACATTGGCCATGACCGTCCAGCGGGCGCGCGGGCGCGGATCGCCGAGCGGGAGGTCGAGCACGGCACGGACGTGGTTGGCGAACTGCGAGGTGATCGCGCCGTCCTGGGTCCAGTGGCCGGAGTTGTGCGGGCGCATGGCGAGCTCGTTGACCAGGATGCGGCCGTCGGCGGTCTCGAAGAGCTCGACGGCCAGATGACCGACCACGTCCAGCTCCTGGGCGATGCGCAGCGCCAGCTCCTGGGCCTGGCCCGCGAGCTCCGGGTCGAGGCCGGGTGCCGGCGCGATCACGGTGTCGCAGACGCCGTCGACCTGGATGGACTCCACGACCGGGTAGGCGACGGCCTGGCCGTGCGGGGAACGGACGATGTTGGCGGCCAGTTCGCGGGCGAAATCGACCTTTTCCTCCGCAAGGACGGGCACCCCGGCGCGGAATGGCTCGGCGGCCTCCTTGGAGGATCGCACGACCCAGACGCCCTTGCCGTCATAGCCGCCGCGGACGGTCTTGAGGATCACGGGGAACCCCGCACCCTCCGCCGCGAACCGCTCGACATCGGCGGGATCGGACACGATGCGGTGCCGCGGACAGGGCACGCCGATCGCGTCCAGCTTCGCCCGCATCACCCCCTTGTCCTGGGCGTGCACCAGCGCATCGGGACCGGGCCGTACGGGGATCCCGTCGGCCTCCAGTGCCCGCAAATGCTCGGTGGGAACATGCTCGTGATCGAAGGTGATCACATCGCAGCCACGGGCGAAGGCGCGCAGCGTGTCCAGGTCGCGGTAGTCGCCAATGACGACATCACCGACCACCTGAGCCGCCGAATCCTGCGGGGTGTCGCTGAGGAGCTTGAATTTGATGCCGAGGGGGATACCCGCCTCGTGGGTCATACGGGCGAGCTGACCGCCGCCGACCATGCCGACTACCGGGAACGTCACGCCCCCCAGGGTATCTGCATGCCGTCGCTGCCCCGACGCGGGCTTGGATGATCCTCTGAGTGCGCACGTTCGAAGATCGTCGGTTGAAGATCGAAACCGGCGGTTACTCTCGGGTCCGGGGCGGGACCGGTGCCCGGACCGGGCCCGGCAAAGGGGAGGCCGGATGGAGAACAGCGGCATATCGAGGGGCTCCAGGACGCTGGTGATCGCCGTCGCGATCGCCGCGCTGCTGATCGCCCTGTACTCCGTTTTCAGCCAGTTATCGGCGCCCAAGGTCTATGACGCGGACGACACCGAGATCACCGTCTCCGCCGGCGACCGCTTCAGCGTGAAGGTCGCCGACGACCCCGCCGACGGTTACCACTGGATCATCGCCGAGCCCCGCCCCGACCCCTCGGTCCTCAAGGCCGCCGGCGGGCGCGTGGTCACCGGCGGCCCGCCCCCGACCGGCTCCGGCACCGCCCGCTACCTCTCCTTCGAGGCCGTCCACCCTGGCCGTACGGACTTACGGCTGCTGCGCTGCCGGCGCTGCGGCAGCGGCGCGGCCGACGAGAAGGGCACCCGCAGCCTCAACTTCCGTGTCACCGTCGGCTGATCGGCCGTCACTCTCGGCTGACCCGTTCGGACCGTGAGGCCTTGCGCACGGACAGGACAGATGGCAGGCACGGCTCTCCGCCCCTGGTTAGCATGAGGGAGCGGACCGGGTCGACGGCCGCGGACACCGCCCACGACGGGAGCTGAACGATCACCATGAGTGAACGGAGCGCGCTGCGGTCGAGGCTGGAGGCGCTGGTTCGCGAAGTGGCGAAGTTCGGCGCGGTCGGCGGCGCGGGTGTCGTGGTGAACTTCGCGGTGTTCAACCTCGTGCGGCATCTGACCGAGGTACCCGTCGTCCGGGCCAGCATCATCGCGACGGTCGTGGCGACCGGCACCAACTATCTGGGCTACCGCTACTTCACCTACCGTGACCGCGACAAGCAGGGCCGGACGAAGGAGCTGACGCTCTTCCTGCTGTTCAGCGCGGTCGGCCTGGTGATCGAGAACGGACTGCTCTACGTCGCGACGTACGGGTTCCACTGGGACAGCCCGCTCCAGAGCAACATCTTCAAGTTCCTCGGCATCGGCGTCGCCACGCTCTTCCGCTTCTGGTCCTACCGCACCTGGGTCTTCCGTGCGCTGCCCGCGCGGGAAGCCGTGGAGACCGCCGAGTCCTTCCTCGCCGACCGCGCACAGCGCCCGCGCAGCGCCTCCCGGAAGTAGCCAGTGGCACGCCGGGCCCCGCAGGGCAGCCGGGCCCCGCAGGGCGCACCGGTCCCGCGGGCTCACTCCTCGACTGAATCGGCTTCCCGGGCCAGGAACAGCGCAAAGATCGGCGGATGCTGCTGGAGCAGTTCCAGCCGCCCGCCGTCCGCCTCGGCCAGATCGCGCGCGACGGCCAGCCCGAGCCCGGTGGAGTTCCGGCCGGACACCGTCCGCTCGAAGACCCGCGAGCCGAGGTCCGGCGGAACCCCCGGACCGGCGTCGGTGACCTCGACGACCGCCTGATTGCCGGTGACGCGGGTACGCAGCGCGACGGTCCCGTCTCCGTGCATCAGCGAGTTCTCGATGAGCGTGGCCAGCACCTGGGCGACCGCGCCCGGTGTGCCGACGGCCCGCAACCCCTTCTTGCCGGACCGCACGATGGCCCGCCCCGCACTGCGGTAGGCCGGCCGCCACTCCTCGATCTGCTGCTTGACCACCTCGTCGAGGTCGAAGGCGACCGCGGAGCCGCTGCGCGGGTCCCGGGAATTGGTCAGCAGCCGCTGGACGACATCCGTCAGCCGCTCCACCTGCGCCAGCGCGATGGTGGCCTCTTCCTTCACGGTGTCCGGATCGTCGGTGAGGGTGATCTCCTCCAGCCGCATGGACAGCGCCGTCAGCGGCGTCCGCAGCTGGTGGGAGGCGTCCGCGGCCAGCCGCCGCTCGGCGGTCAGCATCCGCGCGATCCGCTCGGCACTGGCGTCCAGCACATCGGCGACCCGGTCCAGCTCCTGGACGCCGTAGCGGCGGTGGCGCGGGCGGGGGTCGCCGGAGCCGAGCCGCTCGGCGGTCTCGGCGAGGTCCGTGAGCGGCGCGGTCAGCCGGCGTCCCTGGCGGACGGCCAGAATGACGGCCGCAACGATCGCCAGCAGCGCCACGGCCAGAATGACCAGCAGCGTCCGGCCGATCTCCGCACTGACCATGGAGCGGGACGCCTTGACCGTGACGGACTCGCCGCGGTCGCCGCGCACCTGCGACTGGATGACATCGCCCGTGGGCCGCTCGCCGATCTCGATCGGCTCCTTGCCGGGCACCTTGATCTTCGCGTACCGCTTGGCGGTGATCTGCTCGGAGAGGATGTCCGGGGTGATCTTCTCGCCGCTGCCCAGCCGGCTCTCCACTATCCCGACCAGCCGGACCGCCTCGGACGCCACACTCTCCTGGGCGCCGGCCTGGATGGTGCGGGTCTCGACGATGACGAGCGAGACGCCGAAGACGGCGATCACGACGAGCACCACGGCGAGCGTGGAGTTGATCAGGCGACGGCGCACGGGCCCCTAGCTCTTCTCGAAGCGGAAGCCGACTCCGCGGACGGTGGCGATGTAGCGGGGGTTGGCGGCGTCGTCCCCGAGCTTCTTGCGCAGCCAGGAGATGTGCATGTCGAGCGTCTTCGTGGAGGACCACCACGTGGTGTCCCAGACCTCGCGCATCAGCTGGTCACGGGTGACGACCCGGCCGGCGTCCCGCACCAGGACCCGCAGCAGGTCGAACTCCTTGGCCGTGAGCTGGAGTTCCTCGTCCCCCATCCATGCGCGGTGCGACTCGACGTCGATCCGTACGCCGTGGGTGGCGGGCGGCTGCTGGGGCTCGGCGGTGGAGCCGCGGCGCAGCAGGGCCCGTACGCGGGCGAGGAGTTCGGCGAGCCGGAAGGGCTTGGTGACGTAGTCATCGGCGCCGGCGTCCAGGCCGACGACGGTGTCCACCTCGTCGGCGCGGGCGGTCAGCACCAGAATGGGGAAGGAATGGCCTTCGTTGCGCAGCCGGCGGGCGACCTCCAAGCCGTCCATACCGGGCAGCCCCAGGTCCAGGACGACGAGGTCGATATTGCCCTGGAGACCGGCGTCGAGCGCCGTCGGGCCGTCCTCGCGCACCTCGACTTCGTAACCCTCGCGGCGCAGTGCGCGGGCGAGCGGCTCCGAGATGGACGCGTCATCCTCGGCGAGCAGTACACGGGTCATGGCCCGATGGTAGTCCGATGCATCCGGGCCGAGGGGCGGACCAGCGCGGATGGCCGACGACGGACCGTTCCTGCACCCTGAGCTGCACAAGCGCCGGCGCGCGCGAGAGCGCGCGGTCGCACGGAGGGGCGCCTGTAGTTCCCCATCGCAGTGTGAGCGTTGTCTCACGCTGCCCAACGTCGGTGCGACGAGACGTATGGTGGCAGGACGTCCATCGCTCAACCTTCGGGACCTTTGACTCTCACTGACGTCAACGGTCCCTCGTTGTGTGCAGGGCTGGAATCACCAGTCCCGCTACGCAGTGATCGACCTGTCGACCGGTTCCACCGCGCTTGTATCACGGGGGGCGTGGATCCCGGTGTACGACCGTCCTGCCGACCCCCCACGGGGAGCCGAACCTCCCGGACGTGGGGGGCGGGCGGAGTTACGCCGGTACCGGTCACTCCCCCCAACCCGGGCGCGTACGGCGTGCGAACGCGTCCCGTAGCAGCAAGGAAGCATCCATGGCGTCCAGCCTGACGAAGGACGCGGCCCAGCAGGGGAACCCTGCGGACGGCGGCAAGACCTTCTTCGGCCACCCCCGCGGACTGGCCACGCTCTTCATGACCGAGATGTGGGAGCGCTACAGCTTCTACGGCATGAAGGCTCTTCTCCCGCTGTACCTGATCGCGCCCGGCGGCATGCATATGCAGGCCACCACGGCCACGGCGATCTACTCCGTCTACATGGCGATGGTCTATCTGCTCGCCATGCCGGGCGGCTGGGTGGCCGACCGCTTCTGGGGACCGCGCAAGACGGTCGCCATCGGCGCCGGTGTCGTCATCGCCGGCCACATCACACTCGCCCTGCCGACCGCAGCGACCTTCTTCGCCGGTCTCGTGCTGGTCGCGCTCGGCTCCGGCCTGCTGAAGGCGAACATCTCCACGATGGTCGGCCACCTCTACAACGGCCCGGAGGATCCGCGCCGTGACGGTGGCTTCACGCTCTTCTACATCGGCATCAACCTCGGCGCGTTCCTGGCCCCGTTGAGCATCGGCACCGTCGGCGAGTCCGTCAACTGGCACTTCGGGTTCACGCTCGCCGCCGTCGGCATGGCGCTCGGCCTGGTCCAGTTCCTGCTCGGTACCCGCCACCTGAGCGCGGAGAGCAGCGTCGTCGCCCAGCCCGCGACGGCCCAGGAGAAGGCGTCCGTGCTGCGCAAGGGCCTGATCTGGCTGATCGTCGCGGCCGTGTTCTACACCCTGCTCGGCGTGACCGGTAACTTCGCCGACTGGGCGCTCATGCCGATCACCATCGCCGGCCTGGTCATCCCGATCGCCGTCCTGGTCCGCATGAAGCGCGACAAGGAGCTCACGGACCTCGAGCAGTCCAAGCTCTCGGGCTACGTCTGGTTCTTCGTGGTCGCCGCCGTCTTCTGGATGATCTACGACCAGAACGGCTCGACCCTGTCGATCTTCGGCGAGCACTCCACGACGAACAACCTGCTGGGATTCCACTTCCCGACGTCCTGGTACCAGTCGCTGAACCCGGTCTTCATCATGGCGCTCGCCCCGCTGGTCGCCTCGGCGTGGCTGTGGTTGAACAAGCGCGGCAAGGAGCCCAGCACCGCCGTCAAGTTCGCGTCCAGCCTCACCCTGATCGGCATCTCCTTCGTCGTCTTCCTCATGCCGCTGTTCGCCACCGCCGGCGACGGCGGCAAGGTCAGCCCGATGTGGCTGGTGTCGATCTACTTCATCCAGACCGTCGGTGAGCTGTGCCTCTCCCCGGTCGGCCTGTCGGTCACCACGAAGATGGCGCCCGCCAAGTACAACTCCCAGATGATGGGTGTCTGGTTCCTCGCGGTCACCGCGGGTGACTCCGTGTCAGGTCTGCTGACGTCGCCGCAGCTGAACATCGACCTGAACACCTCGGGTGCGGTCACCGTCGAGGCCGCTTTCGCGGTCGTCGCCGGCCTCGGCATCTGGATGTACCGCAAGCGGATCAAGGAGCTGATGGGCAGCGTCAACTGACGTCTGCCGGCCCCGGACAACGAAAGGGGGCGTCGCACCGCCGGGTGCGACGCCCCCTTCGTGCGTCCCGTGGACGTGCCGCGTCAGCGGACCCGTGCCCGGAAGCGCGGGAGGAACGTGAAGACCGCGCCGCCCAGCAGGATGACCGTGCCGGCGAGGAGACCGAGCGCGGTCAGCGCGCCGTGGTCACTCGCACCGGTCTCGGCGAGCCCGCCGCCGCTGCCGCCCGACACACTGGCAGGTCCCGCCGCGCTGCCCCCGGAGGCTGCCGCGCCGCCCGTCGTGCCGCCGGAGGTACCGCCCTGCTGCGCCGAGGTGTCCAGCGCGAGCGAGACTCCCGGGTCCTTCTCCGGGGTACAGGTGGTGGTCGTCCCGAGGGCGTTGACGGTGAGCACGCCCGGGGTGAGCGTGGCCTTGCCGGTGGCGCCCGGCTTGTAGGTGCCCTTCAGGTCGGGGATCGCGATCGGCTGGCCCGACTTGATCGGCTCGGCGTTCGTCGGGCCCTCGACCTTCACCGAGCCCTTGTCCGCACCGCCGACCTTGACGTCCATCGACGGCTTGACCGAGTCCTTGGGGATGTCCGCCGGGCTGTCCATGACGGACTTCGCGAACTTCACCGTCAGGTCGTAACTGCCGCCCTTCTTCACGGCGTTGATCTGGACCGGGGAGGTCGCCTTCTTGTCCCCGATGGGCGTCTTGCAGGCGTACGGGACCTGCACCTGCTTGCCCTGGTACGCGGTGCCGTCGGGGTCGCCGCCGGAGCCGCCGGTGGTCGTGCCGCCGGACGAGCCGGCGCTCGTACCGCCGTCGGTGCTGCCGCCGGTGGTGCCGCTGGTCGTCCCCGACGTGGTCCCGCCGGTCGTTCCGGTGGTGGTGCCGCCGGATGTCCCGGTAGTCGTGCCGGTGGTGGTCCCGCTGGTCGTGCCGGTAGTGGTCCCGCTCGTGGTGCCGCCGGAACTGCCCCCGCCGTCGGTCACCTTGATGGTGACCGCGGGCTGCACGGCCTCCTTGGGAGAGCACTTGGTGTCCGTCGAGATCGGCTTGTTGACGTTGATGTTGTAGAAGCCGGGCGCCAGGGTGACCTCACCCGGTTTGTCCAGCTTCAGCTTGCCCTTCATGTCGGACAGCTTCATCGGACTGCCCTTGGGGATCGGCGGGTTCTGGCGCGGTCCCTGCATCGCCAGATCGCCGGTCTGCGCACCGGCCACCTTGATCGTGCCGGTCGGCTGGACGGTGTTCTCCCCCAGATCGAGGATGTCGGGGTTCTTGGAGGCCCCCTCGATGGTCTTCCAGACCACCTCGATCTCGTCGCCGACCTTCGCGGTCGCGGGCGCGCTGACCGCCACCTTCGTGGTGCCCTGGATCGGCGGCAGCCCCGATATCGGCGGCGGCAGACACTCCGTCTTGTACGACACCTCCGCTGCCTGGGCGGTCCCGGCCGCTGCCACGATGCCCGCACCCGCGAGCACCAGCGCGGCCGCCGAGGCCACCGCAGCTCTCCTCCGTTGCCTCATCACGCTGAACCTTTCGACGTCGGTCGTTCGGTTGATGTGGTGGTGGACGGTGCGGTGTCCGGGGTGAACCACGGCAGCGCGGCGGAGTCACCCGGCGTACCGGGGCCGGCCGTCGAGCTCTCGCCCGCGGTTCGGTTTCTGATGCGTGATCCGATGCCGGCCTCGCCGGGCCACCGGCCGGCGGCGCGGGTGCCTCCGGCCGGATGCGTACGTCCTGCGGTGCGCCTGCGGGTCCCGCCCGCCCGGCGCGGGCGCATCCGGTCCACGAGGGCCATCCCGATGCGGAACACCGCCGTCGGGACGACTACGCAGAGCAGCACCCAGAAGAGCGTCACGCCCCATGGCCTGCCGACGCCCCAGGGCTGCTCGGCCAGCACCTTGCCGCCGTATTTGAGGGAGACCAGATAGTCCCCGTGCGCGCCGGCCGGCAGTTCGACCGGCAGCCTGACCTCGGCCTTCTTCCCGGCGGGTACGGTCCCCCGCCACTGCTGCTCCTCCCATTCGGTCGCGAAGACCCCGTGCGACGTGCCGACCTGGAAGACCGGGTTCCGGGCCGGTTCCGAGCCGAGGTTGCCGATCGTGAGGGTCAACTCGCGCTGTGCGGGGGCACCGAACCAGGTCAGCAGGCCGCTGCTGCCGGCCAGCCGCGGCTGGGCGAGCACCGTCAGCCGGCCGCCGGCGCCCTCCTGGGGCAGCGGGGCCACCGGGTGGCCGGCCACCTTGAACGCGGCATCGGCGTCCGGGGCCTCACCGGTCACGGTCGCCACATGCACCACACAGGGGCAGGGCTTGGGCGGCTCGGCGACCGGGAGCCTCTTGTGGAACGCACCGTGCGCGTCGGTGGTGACCGCCCGCCCGTCGCCGTTGGCACAGGCATTGGTGCCGCCGATCATGTTCTGTCCACAGATCAGCAGCGTGAGCAGCGCCTCGGGCCGCCAGCCGCGGCCGGTCACGGTGAGGCTGCCGCCCTTGCCGGCTTCCTTCTGGGACAGGTGGACGGTGGGCTCGCCCTCGGCCGCCGGGGCGTACGGGGCGGCAGGCACCGCGACGGCACCCGCAAGGGGGGCCGAAGCGAGCGCCGCGCACAGCACGAGCACGGCCACCACCCGCCGCCGCACACGACGCCCGGCGCGGGCCGCCGGGCCTGCCGCCCCGCCCGCCCCCGTCGCCACACCCGTCTCCGTACCCGCCCCTGTGGCCGTACCCGTCCCCGTCCCCGCCCCCGTCTCGCCGTTCACGACCGCGCTCCTGATCCGGTGCTCGCCAACTGGTCCGCCGCGTCCGGCCTTCCGCCCTCGCACGGCCGCGCCTCCTCGGCCGCAGTCCGCGCGGTGTCCGCACCCGGTACCCCGCTCACGGCCTGGGCGCGGCGTCGCCGGCGGACGACCGCCAGGCGGCCCGCGCCCGCGCCCACCGCCAGGAGGAGCGCTGTTCCGGCCACGGCACCCCAGGGGGCCGCGGTGTACGTGGCAGTGGCGGTCCCGTGGGCACCGCCGCCCGCCGTCACCGTGAGCCGCACGTCCACCCGGTCCAGATCGGGCGGATCGGGCCATGTCTCCGTCAGATCGATGCCCTGGCCGGGCCGTAGCCCGACCGGGAGGGTGCGGGCGGCCCGGCGCAGCACCGGGCCGAAGAGCCCGTCGGCGCGGACCGCGAGCCGCGGCGCGAGCACCGTGTTGCCGCGGTTGACCAGCGTGTACCGGATGACCGCCGTACCGTCCCGTCCGCTCACCGACACGTCCTCGACGGTCAGCGCGGACAACGTCGGCCCGGTCACCCGCAGATGGACCGGTACGGCGTCCCGTCCGCCCGCCCCGCCCCCCTTGCCACCGCCGGTGGCGACCAGCGCTCCGGAATGGTCGCCGGGGGCCGCGCCCCGCGGCACGGTCACCGTGAACGGAACGCTCGCCCGGGTGCGCGGCGGCACCTTCACCTCCGTCGAGGCGAGCGTGAGCCACGAGCCGGGCAGGGAGCTGCGCAGCCGTACGGTGACGGCGCGGCCGGTGGGGTTGCTCAGGGACAGCCGGTCGTTCATGACGGTGCCCGGCGCGCCCGCCAGGTAGAAGTACGGGCGGTCCTGGGCGCGCGGCTCGGCGCCGTTGCCGGGTGCGGGCGCCGCGGACCAGCCCGGTGGTGCCGGCGCGGCGGCCGGCCGGGCCACGGCCACGGTGGGGCACAGCAGCACGGCGGCGGTGGCGAGGATCGCACCGCTGACCGCTGTGCGGGTACGGAACGGCATCGGCGGCTCCTGCTGCAGGCGGGTACCTCCCCGTGCCGGCCGGGCAAGGGGTCGGGCGGGGATCGGGGGTGCGCGCCGCGGGTCCTGGCGCCCCGCGCGGCGCGTCACACCCGCTGGTGGCGGCGGGTCAGCCAGAGCGCACCGGCCGCACCGGCCAGCAGCACGGTGCCGCCGAGGGTGCCCAGCGCGATCGCGGAGTCCGCGGGTCCGGTCTGCGGCAGCTGCCCGCCGGACGAACCACCGCCCGTGGCGGAGGCACCGGCGCTTGCGGAGGCGCCGCCCGAGCCGCCGGAGCCCTTCACATCGAGGGTCAGCGAGGGCTTGGGATGATTGCTCGGGGTACAGGTGGTGGTGGTGCCCAGCGCCTTGATGGTGAGCGTGGCGGCCGTGAAGGTGACCTTGCCGCTGCCCTTGGGGGTGTACGTACCGCTCAAGTCACTGATCTTGATGGGGGTGTTGGCCGGTATCGCCTTGTCGTTCGGCGGTCCGGCGACCGGCACCGTACCGCTCTCCGCGCCGCCCAGCCTGATCAGCGCGCTCGGCTTCATGGCGCCCTTGCCCAGCTCGACGGGGCTGGAGGAGACGCCCTTCTGGAAGGACATGACGAGCTTGTACGCACCACCGTCGGCGGTGCTCCTGATGTCGATGGGCGAGACCGCGCCCTTGTTGCCGATCGGCGTTTTGCACTGGTAGTTGACGTCGACGACCTCGGCGTGGGCAGCCGGTGCGGTGAGCATCACCGCGGATCCCGCCGCCATCGCCACGGCCGCGGCGAGGCCGGCCGTCCGCCCCGGGCGCCTGCCGTGCTGTTCGTAGAAGCGGGCCACCTCGGATTCCCCTTCTCCCGGTGAGCGCACCGCCGGATGTTACTGACGGCACATCAGATTGGCCGCTCAAGGTACGCCGGGGACCTTGCCGAGGGAAGGCAATGCGCAGCCCCGATCGGCCCGCGGCCCGTGCGGCGGGGAAATCCGGCCGTGTGCGCGGCGGCCCGGGGGCGCCGTGCGGCAGGGTCCGCACACGACGAAGCGCGGGCCCACAGGCCCGCGCCCAGCTCTTCTCCGACCCCTCCGCCCGCCGTTCAGGACGGCGCGGCGAGTTCCGCCCAGACGGTCTTGCCCGTGCCGTCGGGGTGACGCACCACGCCCCAGTCCAGGCACAGGCGCTGCACGATGAACATGCCGTGACCGCCGGGGCGGCCCGGACGGTGCGGGCTGCGCGGCGCCGGCGAGCCCGCACCGAGGTCGCTGACCTCCAGGCGCAGCACTTTGGAGGTGCAGCGCAGCCGCAGCTCCTCGGGCCCTTCGGCATGCAGACAGGCGTTGGTGACCAGTTCCGAGACGACGAGCAGCACATCCTCGGCCGCGGCACGCCGGTCGGCACTGGCGGCCGGCAGCCAGCCCCAGTCGTGCAGGGCCTGCCGGGCGAAGTCACGGCCACGCGCCACGGCGCCTCGGGTGCCCGCCAGGCGCAGCCGGCGGATCTGGCCCACCGGGGTGGCGCCAGCCGGGGCGGCGGAAGCGCCCGCGCCGCCCGACTCCGGGCCGAGATCGCCCGGCGGATACGGCCGGGTGGTGCTCATCAGCGCTTCACCTCACCGATTCGCCTGTTCACGGAAAACAGATACTGACTGATTCAACGGATTCAGATGTCTCCTGCCCGACCGGACCGTGAGAACACCCACTTCTTGGGTACGGAAGTTGTGACACGGACTACGTGCCCGGAATGCAACGTTCCGGACACCGCCGCCATGTCACTCGGCCAGGGCCGCGTCGAGCGAGTCGTGCACCGTGAAGACCGCCTCCGCGCCAGTGATCTCGAAGACGCGGGCGACCACCGGCTGCATCCCGGCCAAATGAACTCCGCCCCCCTCGGCCTCCGCCTTCAGGCGCGCGCCGAGCAACACATTGAGGCCGGTGGAGTCCATGAACTCAAGGGGTGAGCAGTCCACCACCAGGCGTGCATATCCATCGTCCACGCAGCCCTCGAGTGACTCACGCAACAGGTCTGCGGTGTGGTGATCCAACTCACCCGAAACCGTCACGACCGCGCTGGCGCCGTGATGGCGGATCTCGACATGAAGCCGGCCCCGGCTTGCACTGCCGACCGTCCCGCGGTCCATGCGCGCGCACCCCTCTTGCTGTCTAGACAACTGTTTGCTTACGACTGCGCTCGTCGAACCCTACGCCCTCCTGACGCCTCCCGGTAGCTGAACAATCCGCATATTGCTCAATATACGGACAACACGCACTTGCCATCTTCAGGCAAAGCCAGGTAGGCGTAGAAGCACACATTCGAAACGGCCGGCTTTGGAGGCGCCGCACACCGCAGCTTCACGTAGAGGCATCGGCAGCCATATGCCGAGAACGATGGAGGAGACCATGTCACCCCGGCTCGACGAACTGCGCACCGACGACACCCGGCAGCCCGCATCGTCGACACCCCCGTCCGACCCGACCGGGCACATCCCTTCCCAGTCGCTCCCTGCCGAATCAGATCTGGCAGAAATGACTGAGATCGAGGCTCTGCCCGAGATCCCGCCGTTCGACGAGGTGGGCCCGGTGGACGCGAGGGCTCTGTCCAAGACCCTCTTCGAGCGGCTCGAAACGCTCGAGGAAGGCACCCACGAATTCGCGTACGTCCGCAACACTCTGGTCGAGCTCAACCTCGCGCTGGTGAAGTTCGCGGCCTCCCGGTTCCGCTCCCGCAGCGAGCCCATGGAGGACATCGTCCAGGTCGGCACGATCGGCCTGATCAAGGCGATCGACCGCTTCGAAATCAGCCGTGGCGTCGAGTTCCCGACGTTTGCGATGCCGACCATCGTCGGCGAGATCAAGCGCTTCTTCCGTGACACCAGCTGGTCGGTGCGGGTACCGCGGCGCCTTCAGGAGCTGCGCCTGGACCTCGCCAAGGCCGGCGACGAGCTAGCGCAGAAGCTGGACCGCGCCCCCACCGTGCTCGAACTCGCCGAACGCCTCAGCATCACCCGTGACGAGGTCGTCGAGGGCATGGCCGCGAGCAACGCCTACACGGCGAGCTCGCTGGACGCCCAGCCCGAGGAGGACGACAACGAAGGCGCGCTGGCGGACCGCATCGGCTACGAGGACCACGGACTCGAGGGCATCGAGTACGTCGAGTCCCTCAAGCCGCTGATCGCCGAACTCCCGCCGCGCGACCGCAAGATCCTCTCGCTGCGTTTCGTCGCCAACCTGACGCAGTCCGAGATCGGCGAGGAGCTGGGCATCTCCCAGATGCACGTCTCCCGTCTGCTCTCCCGCACTCTCGTGCGGCTCCGCAAGGGCCTGATGGTCGAGGAGTGAGGGACCGCGGTCCCTGCCGGCCCACGTGGCCGGCAGCCGCCCGCGCAAAAGAGGGCCTGCCCCGGGACTGCTCGGGACGGGCCCTCCTTTGCTGTACTGCCGCAGAGCGCCCGCGCCCGGCTCCGTGAGGCCGGGGCGGACGTCACCCTGCGCGCGTGACCATCAGACGCGAACTCCCTTGTGCCACACGGCCGAGACGAGCGGGACGCCCGGCCGGTAGGCGAGATGGACGTGCGAGGGCGCGTCCAGGAGGGCGAGGTCGGCGCGGGCTCCGGGGGCGATCCGGCCGACGTCCGTGCGGCGCAGGGCACGGGCGCCGCCCGCGGTCGCCGACCACACGGCCTCGTCGGGCGTCATCCCCATGTCGCGGACCGCCAGCGCGATGCAGAACCCCATGGAACTCGTGAAGGACGAGCCGGGGTTGCAGTCGGTGGACAGGGCGACGGTGGCCCCCGCGTCGAGCAGCGGACGCGCGTCGGGCCACTGGGCGCGGGTGGAGAACTCGGCGCCCGGCAGGAGCGTGGCGACGGTGTCGGAGTGCGCGAGGGCGTCGATGTCGGCTCGGCTGAGGTGGGTGCAGTGGTCGGCGGAGGCGGCACCGACCTCGACGGCGAGCTGGACGCCGGGGCCGTGGCCGAGCTGGTTGGCGTGCACCCGCGGCACCAGGCCCCTGGCCTTGCCCGCGGTGAGGACGGCGCGGGCCTGGTCGCCGTCGAAAGCGCCCTTCTCGCAGAAGACGTCGACCCAACGGGCGTGCGGGGCGCAGGCGTCCAGCATCGGGCCGGTGACCAGGTCGACATAGCCGGCCGGGTCGTCGGCGTAGTCGGGCGAGACGATGTGCGCGCCGAGGAAGGTGACCTCGTCGGTGTGCTCGGCGGCGATGCGCAGTGCGCGGGCCTCGTCCTCGACGGTGAGTCCGTAGCCGGACTTGGTCTCCTGGGTGGTGGTGCCCTGCCGGAGCGCCTCCGCGAGATAGCGCGCGACGTTGGCGTGCAGCGCCTCGTCGGTGGCGGCGCGGGTGGCCGCGACGGTGGTGCGGATGCCGCCGGCGGAGTACGGGCGGCCGGACATCCGGGCGTTGAACTCCGCGGTGCGGTCGCCGGCGAAGACCAGGTGGGAGTGGGAGTCGACGAAGCCGGGAATGCCCGCCCGGCCGCCCGCGTCGACGGCGTTGTCGGTGGCAGGTGCTTTGCTGGTGGCACCGACCCAGGCGATGCGGTCGCCGTCGATGACGACCGCGGCGTCCTGGATCAGGCCGAGGGGGCCTTCACCGAGGGAGGGGTCGTTGGTGACGAGCTGGGAGATGTGGGTGATGGCGGTGGTGGTCGGCGTGGAAGTCGTCGTCATCGCGGGGGTGTTCTCCTTCAGCCGCGTACCGCGGCGATGGACTCTGCGAGGGCGGTGGGTACGTCGGGGACGAGGGTGTGCACCCCGTCCCGGACGATCTGCCGGCCGCCGACGATGGTGTGCCGTACGTCCGCCGCGGAGGCGGCAAATACGGCCGTTTCGGCGGCCAGCCGGGGCAGTGGTCCGGCGGTGCGTACGGAGTCCAGTGCGATCGTGGTGAGGTCGGCGAGCGCGCCGGCCTCCAGGGCGCCGGCGTCGTCCCAGCCCAGGGCGGCATGACCGTCGGCGGTCGCGGCGCGCAGCAGGGCGGCGGCCGTCCAGTGCCCGCGGGTGCGGGTGCGCAGCCGTTCGTCGAGCTCCATGGCACGGGCCTCTTCGAGCAGGTCGATGACGGCGTGGCTGTCGCTGCCGAGGGACAGCGGGCTGCCGCGGCCCTGGAGCCGGGCGGCCGGGCCGATGCCGTCGGCGAGGTCGCGTTCGGTGGTGGGACACATGCACACGCCCGTGTGGGAGTCACCGAGCAGCTCGATGTCCTCCGTGGTGAGGTGCGTGGCGTGCACGGCCGTGGTGCGCCGGCCCAGCGCGCCGTGGTCGGCCAGCAGTTGTGCGGGGGTGCGGCCGTGGGCGTCGCGGCAGGCGTCGTTCTCGGCGGTCTGCTCCGAGAGGTGGACGTGCAGGGGTGCCTGCCGTTCGCGGGCCCAGTCCGCGACGGTGCCGAGCTGCCCGGCGGGGACGGCGCGTACGGAGTGGATGGCGGCGCCGATGCGGGCGTGGGCGCGCTCCTTGAGTGCGTCGGCGCGCTGGGCCCAGCGCTCGGCGGTGCCGTCGGAGAAGCGCAGCTGGTGGTGGTTGGGCGCGGCTCCGAAGCCGGCCGAGAGATAGGCGGTGTCGAGCAGGGTGATGCGGATACCGGCGTCTTCGGCGGCGGAGACCAGCGCCTCGCCCATGGCGTTGGGGTCGTCGTAGCGGGTGCCGCCCGGCGCGTGGTGGAGGTAGTGGAACTCGCCGACGCAGGTGATGCCGGCCAGCGCCATCTCGGCGTAGACGGCGCGGGCGAGAGCGTAATAGGTCTCCGGGGTGAGCCGGTCGGCGACGCTGTACATGATCTCGCGCCAGGTCCAGAAGGTGCCGGTGCCGACCTGGACCGTGCCGCGCAAGGCGCGGTGGAAGGCGTGCGAGTGGGCGTTGGCGAGGCCGGGGAGGGTCAGACCGCGCAGCGCGGTGGCGCCGGGCGGCGGGGTGTCCGCCCCGGTGCGGACGGCCGTGATCCGCCCGTCCGCGACGTCCAGGGTGACGCCCGGCTCGACGTGGGTGCCGAGCCAGGCGTGTTCGAGCCAGTACGTCGTCGGTGTTGCCTGCGTGGTCAGTGGCACGCCAGCCCTTCCAGTACGTCGGCGAGTGCGGTGACCCCGGCGGCGCAGTCGTCCTCCCCCGCTGCTTCGGCGGGCGAGTGCGACACCCCTGTGGGGTTGCGGACGAACAGCATCGCGGTGGGGACGGTTCCGGACAAAATACCGGCATCGTGCCCGGCTCCGGTGCCCAGGACGGGCACCGGCCGCTCCCCCGACTTGCCGAGGATCGCGCTCAGCTCGTCCCGCAGGGCGTGCTGGAACTCCACGACGGGGGTGAAGGATTCGCGGACCACGGTCAGGTCCACACCGTCGCGGGCGGCGCGCTCGGCTGCGGCCTGCTCGATCCCGGCGATCACGGTGTCCAGGGTGTCCTGGTCGGCGGCGCGGGAGTCCAGCCAGCCGCGGACGAGCGAGGGGATGGCGTTGACCCCGTTCGGCTCCACGCTGATCTTCCCGAAGGTGGCCAGGGCGCCGGCCAGCCGGGCCTGCTCGCGGGCGGCGAGCACGGTCGCGGCGTAGCTGAGCATCGGGTCGCGGCGGTCGTCGAGGCGAGTGGTGCCGGCGTGGTTGGCCTCGCCGTGGAAGTCGAACCGCCAGCGGCCGTGCGGCCAGATGGCGGAGGCGATGCCGACCGGATCGCCGGACAGGTCCAGGGCCCGGCCCTGCTCGACGTGGAGTTCGACGAACGCGCCGATCCTGGCGAGCCGTTCGGGGTCCGGGCCGATCGCCTCGGGGTCGTATCCGGAGCGCTCCATGGCCTGCGGGAGGGTGACGCCGTCGCCGTCGCGCAGCCGGTGCGCGGCCTCGGTGGTCAGCGCACCGGCGGCGAGCCGGGAGCCGACGCAGGCCAGACCGAAGCGGGCGCCTTCCTCGTCGCCGAAGTTGACGATCGCCAGCGGCTTGCCGAATTCCGCTCCCCTCCGGCGCAGTTCGTCCAGCGCGGCGAAGGAGGAGACGACGCCCAGCGGGCCGTCGAAGGCGCCGCCGTCCGGTACGGAGTCCAGGTGCGAGCCGGTGACGACGGCGTCGCCGGGGGCCACGTCCTGGTAGCCGGTGGCGCCGAGCCAGGCCCACTGGTTGCCGTTGCGGTCGAGTTCGTAGGCGAGCCCGCGGGCCTCGGCCTGGGCCCGGAACCACGCGCGGCAGTCGGCGTCGGCGCCGGTCCAGGCGTAGCGGCGGTAGCCCCCGGAGGAGGAGTCGCGGCCGAGGGGCCGCAGCTCCTCCCACATCTCGTGGAACGAGGCGGTCACGCGCCCCCGCCTTCGCCCTCGCGCATCGGGATGCGGACGCCGCGCTCGGCGGCCACCTCGTCGGCGCGCTCGTAGCCCGCGTCGACATGCCGGATGACGCCCATACCGGGGTCGTTGGTGAGCACCCGACGGATCTTCTCGCCGGCCAGCGGGGTGCCGTCGGCGACGGTGACCTGTCCGGCGTGGATCGAGCGGCCCATGCCGACGCCGCCGCCGTGGTGCAGCGAGACCCAGGAGGCGCCGGAGGCGACGTTGACCATGGCGTTGAGCAGCGGCCAGTCGGCGATCGCGTCGGAGCCGTCCTTCATGGCCTCGGTCTCGCGGTAGGGCGAGGCGACGGAGCCGCAGTCGAGGTGGTCGCGGCCGATGGCCAGCGGGGCGCGCAGGGTGCCGTCGGCGACCATCTCGTTGAAGCGCTCACCGGCCTTGTCGCGTTCGCCGTAGCCGAGCCAGCAGATCCGGGCGGGCAGGCCCTGGAAGTGCACCCGCTCGCCGGCCAGCTTGATCCAGCGGGCCAGCGACTCGTTCTCCGGGAAGAGGTCGAGGATCGCCTTGTCGGTGGCGGCGATGTCCCGGGCATCGCCGGACAGCGCGGCCCAGCGGAAAGGCCCCTTGCCCTCGGCGAACAGTGGCCGGATATAGGCGGGGACGAAGCCGGGGAAGGCAAAGGCCCGCTCGTATCCGGCGAGTTGGGCCTCGCCGCGGATCGAGTTGCCGTAGTCGAAGACCTCGGCGCCGGCGTCCATGAAGCCGACCATGGCCTCGACGTGCTTGGCCATCGACTCGCGCGCCCGCTGGGTGAAGTCGGCGGGCTTTTCCGCCGCGTAGGCGGCCATGTCGTCGAAGTCGATGCCGACGGGCAGGTAGGCCAGCGGGTCGTGGGCGCTGGTCTGGTCGGTGACGATGTCGATCGGCGCGCCCTCGGCGAGCATCTGCGGCAGCAGCTCGGCGGCGTTGCCGAGCAGGCCGATGGAGAGCGGCTTGCGCTGGTCACGGGCCTCGACGGCGAGCTGGAGCGCGTGCTGGAGGCTATCGGCCTTCACGTCGAGGTAGCGGTGCTCGATCCGGCGCTCGATGGCCCGCGGGTCGACGTCGATACAGATGGCGACGCCGTCGTTCATGGTGACGGCGAGCGGCTGGGCGCCGCCCATGCCGCCGAGGCCGGCGGTGAGCGTGATCGTCCCGGCGAGCGTGCCGTGGAACTTCTTCGCCGCGACGGCCGCGAAGGTCTCGTAGGTGCCCTGGAGGATGCCCTGGGTGCCGATGTAGATCCACGAACCGGCGGTCATCTGCCCGTACATGGTCAGGCCGAGGGCCTCCAGGCGGCGGAACTCCTCCCAGTTGGCCCAGTCGCCGACGAGGTTGGAGTTGGCGATGAGCACCCGCGGCGCCCATTCGTGCGTCTGCATCACGCCGACCGGCCGGCCGGACTGGACGAGCATCGTCTCGTCCTGCTTGAGCGTGGTGAGCGTGCGCACCATCGCGTCGAAGGAGCGCCAGTCACGGGCGGCCTTGCCCGTGCCGCCGTAGACGACGAGCTGGTCCGGGTGTTCGGCCACCTCCGGATCGAGGTTGTTCTGCAGCATGCGCAGCGCGGCTTCCTGCTGCCATCCCCGAGCACTGAGCTCCGTACCGCGCGGTGCCCGCACGGGTCGCGGTCCCGACATGGGCCGTGCCTCCCTGACGTCGAATGGATTGAGCTATTCACATATTGGCGCCGCTGAATACTGCTAGTCAACAGGCTCCGGCGAGCCGCTCGCCGCGAGCCGCATGAACCGGCGGCCGACTCCGGAACCGACCGCGCGACCGGCTCCGGAATTTTTACTTGCCCACTGGGAAAGTCTGCGCTAGCTTTCCTAGTAGGCAAGTCAACGGAGAATGTCCGGACCGCCTTGGGGAGGCGATGGCCATGAGCACATCGGTGGATGCCGAACAGGCCTGGCAGGATCTGCAGCGCATTCGGGTACCGCAGGAGCGGGTGTACGACGAGATCGAGAGATGCGCCCATAGCGACGCCGGGGCGACGTACACCACGGCCGGAATCATGTGGGTGTTCCTCGCCGTATCGGGCCTCGATCTGCCCCGGTGGGCGTTCTGGCTGGTGCTGACCGCGTACGTCACCCTGCTCGGCTCGCTGGCCGTGATCTACAACCGCCGGACCCGGATGCGGCTGCACCGCTCGCGTCACAGCTGGCGGTCGTTCGCCACCTTCCTCGCGGGCATGGCGGTGACCGGCGTGACCATCGTGGCCTCCGGCGCACTGGTCGACTGGCTGGCGCTGCCGTTCGGCAGCCTGATCCAGGCCACCGTCTCCGCGGGCGCCTTCCTGCTCTTCGTCGGCCCCGCGAACCGCTGGGCGGTCAGCTCGCTGCGCGACCGCGCCGCGAGAGCGAGCCTCAAGGAGACGAACCGATGAGCACCCCGAGCGGGTTCGACGAACTGATCCACCCCTCCACCCGGCTGTCCGTGGTGGCGCTGCTCGCCGCCACGGAATGGGCCGACTTCCCGTTCATCCGCGACAGCCTCTCGCTCAGCGACTCCGCGCTCTCCAAGCAGCTGCACACCCTGGAAGAGGCCGGGTATCTGGAGATCCGCAAGGAGGGCGGCGGCCGCAAACGGCGCACCAAAGTACGGCTGACGAGCCGCGGCCGCACCGCCTTCGAGGGCCATGTGGCCGCACTCCGCGCCATCGTCGAGGGCGCGGGGCCCGCGGCGGCGGCCGCACCGGCGACGGAGTCCGCCGCGGCGGCAGCAGGGACAGGACCACAGCAACAGCGCGCGGAGGCGGGCCGATGACGACCACCGGGCAACTGCCCCTCCCCCCGGCCACGGCGGCTTCGGCAGCCACGGCCTCCGCCGGATCCGCCCCACCGGTCATCCGGGTGCGCGACTTGAGGATGTCGTACGGCAGCACCCACGTCCTGCACGGCATCGATCTGGACATCCGCCGCGGCGAGATCTTCGCGCTGCTCGGCCCCAACGGCGCGGGGAAGACCACCACCGTCGAGATCCTGGAAGGCTTCCGGCGGCGCTCCGGCGGGGAGGTCTCCGTGCTGGGGACGGACCCGGCGCACGGCGACGACGCCTGGCGCGGCCGGATCGGCCTGGTCCTCCAGTCCTGGCGCGACCACCGCCGCTGGCGGGTGGCCGAGCTGCTGACGCACTTCGCCCTCTATTACCCGGCCCCCCGCGACCCCGCCGGGCTGCTGGCCCTGGTCGGCCTCACGGAGCAGGCCGGACAGCAGGTCGACCGGCTGTCCGGCGGCCAGCGCCGCCGCCTGGACGTGGCACTCGCGATCATCGGCCGCCCCGAGCTCCTCTTCCTGGACGAGCCGACCACCGGCTTCGACCCCGAGGCCCGGCGCGACTTCCACGACCTGGTCGAACGGCTCGCGCGCGACGAGGGCGTCACGATCCTGCTCACCACCCATGACCTGGCGGAGGCCGAGCGGCTGGCCGACCGGATAGCGGTGCTGGTCAACGGCCGGATCCGGGCCGACGGCACCCCGGCGGAACTGGCCCGGCGGGCCGCCGCACAGGCCGAGGTCCGCTGGACGGCGGCCGACGGCACGGCCCGCCGGGAACGTACCGAGGACCCCTCCCGGCTGGTCTGGGAGCTGCATCAGGAGACGGAGGGACCGGTCGCCGACCTGGAGGTGCGCCGCCCGACGCTGGAGGACACCTACCTGCACATGGTGCACCAGGGCGAGGGGGCCGGGGCCGGTACCGGGAGCACGGGCGGGACCACCGCGTCGGACGGGACAACGGCCTCGGACGGGGAGAAGCAAGCATGAGGGGGAGTGAAGTGACGGCCGTGACGGAAGCGACAGCGGCGACGGGCAGCGACCAGGGGGCCGATGTGGCGGGGAGGCCGGAGACGGCGGGAAGGCCGGACACAGTGGGGAGGCCGGACACGGCCGCTGCGAGCGCGAGGGCGACCGCCTCGGGCCACCGCCGCCGCTACTGGCGGGCCGGTCTCCTGCGCGGGGGCATCGAACTCCGCCACCTCGTCCGCAATCCCAAGGAGATGAGCGGCCATCTGGTCAATGTCGTCGTCGCGCTGCTGCTCGCCGGCTATATCAGCTCCAAGGTGCCCGGTACCCAGGTCCCGCTGGCACATCTGACGCTCGCGGGCTTCGCCGCCTATCTGCTGTTCCAGATCGGGCTGGTCAATCTCCCGCAGATCCTGGTGACCGAGCGCGAGGAGGGCGCCCTGCTGCGGCTGCGCGCCACCCCAGGCGGCATACCCGCGTATCTCGTCGCCAAGTCGCTGCTGGTGGTCGCCATGGCGTTCGGGACCCTGGTCGTCCTGCTGGGAGCCGCCGCCCTGCTGGTGGACGGCCCGCTGCCGCACGGGCCCGGTGGCTGGCTGACGCTGCTGTGGGTCAGCGCGCTCGGGTTGCTCGCGGTCGTACCGCTGGGCGCGGCCCTCGGCGCCGTGCTGCCGAATCCGCGGGAGGCGCTGGCGCTGATCATGCTGCCCGTGATGGGGCTGCTGGTCACCTCGGGGGCGATGTTCCCGCTCAGCTCGCTGCCCGCGGTGGTCCAGAAGATCGCCTCCGTCTTCCCCCTCAAGTGGATGGCGCAGGGCCTGCGCTCGGCCCTCCTGCCGGACGCCGCGCGCGCCGCGGAACCGGCCGGCTCCTGGGAGCTGCCGACCGTGGCCCTGATACTCACCGCCTGGGCCGTCCTCGGCTTCCTGCTGGCCGTCCCGCTCCTGCGCCGCGCCGCCCGCCGCGAGTCCGGCTCCCGCCTCACCGAACGCCACCGCAAGGCAGGGTACGGCGGCGGAACGGCCTGAGCCGGGAGCCGCCGGGGAGCCAGCCGCCGGCGGGGAGTCGGTCGGCGCCGGGGAGTCGGTCGGCCCGGGCGGTGCGGGCGAAGGTCGGACGGTCCGGGCAGGGGTTGGACGGTCCGGGGTCGGGGTCGGATGGCCTGGGCAGGGGTTGGACGGTCCGGGGTCGGGGTCGGATGGCCTGGGCAGATGAAGCGGGGGGCGAGGGGGGCGGGGGCAGACGGGCTGCCGGGCGCAGATGGCCAGGCGGCCCCGGCGGGGGCAGACGGCCCAGGCGGGGCGGGCGGGGCGGACAGTCCGGGCGGGGCGGACAGTCCGGGCGGCAGACGGCAAGACGGCCCGGGCAGGGGCAGACGGCCCCGGACGGGGATCGGACAGCCCACGCGGGGATCGCACAGCCCGGACGGGGCTCGGACAGCCCGGACGGGGATCGCACAGTCCGGGCAGGGATCGCACAGCCCGCGCGGCGGGCAGGCTGCCGGGGCACCGGTCCCGGTTGGCGTGACACCCCCACCCAATGATGGAGTTGAGGCATGAACTTCACGGAGCGAGACCGTGCCGTAGAGGCAGCCGTAGCGCGCGGGCTGGTGGGGCCCGGCGAGCCCGTCGCCGGGTTGCTCGACATCGCCGGGATCCGCCGGTCGGCGGCCGAACTCCGTGCGGCTTTCGAGGAGTTCACCGCCCCCGGCACCCCGGTCCTGCACGCTTTCGCCGTGAAGGCCGCCTCGCTCGTCCCCGTATTGCGGCTGCTTGCGCAAGAGGGGCTCGGGTGCGAGGTGGCCAGCCCCGGCGAGCTGGCGCTGGCCCGTGCCGCCGGGGTGCCGGTCGGGCGGACCGTCCTGGACTCGCCCGCAAAGACCCTCCCCGAACTCCGTGAGGCGCTGGCTCTCGGGATCGCCGTGAACGCCGACAACCCCGAGGAACTGACGCGTATCGACGCGCTGATGGCGTCGGCGCCGAGCAGCGCACCCATCGGTCTGCGGGTCAACCCCCAGATCGGCGGCGGCAGCATCGGGGCGATGAGCACAGCCACGGACACCTCGAAGTTCGGTGTCGGGCTGCGTGACGAGGGCGCCCGCGACTGGGTCGTAGAGGCCTTCCTCGCCCGCCCGTGGCTGACCCGGCTGCATGCCCATGTCGGTTCCCAGGGCATGCCGCTGGAGCTGATGGCCGCGGGCGTACGCGCCCTGTACCACCTCGCCGAGGAGATCAACGAGAAGGCCGGCCGACGCCAGATCGACACCCTCGACATCGGCGGCGGTCTGCCGGTGAACTTCTCCTCGGACGCCACCACCCCGACCTACCGCGAGTACGCCGCGCTGCTGCACGCGACCGTCCCCGGCCTGCTGTCCGGACGCTACGGAATCGTCACCGAGTTCGGCCGCTCGCTGCTGGCCAAGAACGGCACGGTCCTCGCCCGCGTCGAGTACGCCAAGTCGGCCGGCGGCCGGCCCATCGCGGTCACCCACGCCGGCGCCCAGGTCGCCACCCGCACGGTCTTCGTCCCCGAGGCCTGGCCGCTCCGGGTCGCGGCCTACGACGCCGAGGGGCGCCCCAAGACCGGCGCTCCGGTTGCCCAGGACATCGCGGGACCCTGCTGCTTCGCGGGTGACCTGGTCGCCGAGAACCGCCCACTCCCCCTCCTGGAGTCCGGCGACCACGCCGCCCTCCTGGACACCGGCGCCTACTACTTCTCCACCCACTTCGCCTACAACTCCCTCCCACGTCCCGGGATTTACGGCTATGCGACGGACGCGGACGGCACCATCCGCTTCGCCGCCGTCCGCCCCCCGCAGACCTTGGAGGACCTCACCGCGGAGAGCGGCGGCGCACACGCGAAGTCACTGAGCGACCTCGGGAAGCAGTAGGCACGGCGGGGGTAGGCAGTAGGCACGTTGGCGGCCGGCACGTAGGCGGCAGACCCGTGGGCCCGAAGGCCCGTAAGCGGCAGGCCCATGGGCCGGAGGGCCGTAGGCACGAGGCCCGTAGCCGGCAGGCCCGTAGGCAGCAGACCCGTCACCTGCCGGGTACGCGCCGGCCAGCGAACGGCCCACGCTCCCCGCTCCGCGGCCGGTCCTCGCTCCAGGTCAGCGGCCGGCCCGCGCTCCCGGTCAGCGAGCGGCCCGCGCTCCCCGCTCCGCGGCCGGCCCGCGCTCTCCCGGCCCGCGGCCCGCCGGCCTGTGCTCCCCCGGCCCGTGCCCCGCCGGGCCGCGCGTCCCCGGCGGCTGTACCGGTCAGGAGGTACCCACGCACCTCCTTGCCGGCCGCGCCGCCCCGCCCGGCCGCCTCCGTACGCACCCACAGCAGGGCCTCGTGCTCCCGCTCCCAGCGCCCCAGCCACAGCGCCTTGGCCCACAGCCCGCGCGCGGACCCGGCCATCAGCAGCCCGCCGGCCGCCGGCAGCACGAACGATGAGCCGACCGCCGCCAGGAAGGCGAGCAGCAGCCACCAGCGGTGCGCCCGCCGCCAGATCCGGAGGGTGACCAAACGATCCTGCAGAATGACGGCCTTCCCGGCGCGCGACGCGTCGCGCGCCGGCGCCGCTTACCGTCCGCGCCGTGCCACGCACCGCACGCACCCGGCGATCACGAACAGCGCCGCCCCTGCCGACAGCCCGGCCGTCCGCCCGGTCAGCCCCGGCACCAGCGCCCCGATCCCCGCGGCCAGCAGCCCCGGCCACCAGAGCAGGCCCGCCGGGGCCCGCACCACCACTGCCACCCGTGCCAGCGCATACACCCCGTGCCCCACGACAGACCTCCTCGCCCTGCGACCGCTCCGTCCCACCTGTCCGGCACACCTGTGCCGGCGGCGGATCGTAGCCAGCCCGGATGAGGATTCCCTGAGACGGCGCGCGGGAGTTGAGCCGAGGCGGTGGCGGGGAACCGGCGGGCAGGCCGGGACGTGCGGCGGACATCCTGACGGCACCTCCCCCCACCACGGCACCGCCGCCCGCCGCTTCGCTCCCCGCCGCTTCGCTCCCCGCGGCTCACTCCACGAACAACCCCCGCGCCGCCGCGCCCGCGTCGAACTCCTCCAGGCGGGCCTGGGCGTCCGGCAGGGCGTCGCACATCGCTTCCAGCAGGACGCGGCCCAGGAGCATGGGGGCGCAGGCGGTGTCGAAGGCCAGGCCGGTGCCGACGGGGGCCGGGAGGAGCAGGTCGGTGTGGTGGGCGACGGGGGCGAAGGCGCTGTCGGCGACGGTGACGACGGTCAGCCCGGCCGTGCGGGCGTAGTCGAGGGCGTCGACGACCTCACGGGGGTGACGGGGCAGGGCGAAGCAGAGCAGGGCGCTTGCGCCGGCCCGGACGGCGGCGTCGATGCGGTCGGCGAGCATCGTGCCGCCCTCGTCCAGGAGGCGGACGTCGGGGTGGACCTTGCGGGCGAAGTAGCTGAAGCCGGCGGCCTGGGCGGTGGCGGCGCGCAGGCCGAGGACGGGGAGCGGCCGGGAAGCGGCGAGGAGGCGGCCCGCCTCGCTCACCGGCGACGGGTCGGCGAGGACGGCGGCGAGCCGGCGGAGGTTGTCGATCTCCGCCTGGACGGCCTGCTGGTACTCGTTGTAGGAGCCGGTGTCGCCGGGCTTGTCGGTGGGTGCGACCTCGCGCAGATGGCGGCGCAGCGCCGGGTAGCCGTCGAAGCCGAGGGCGACGGCGAAGCGGGTGACGGACGGCTGGCTGACGCCGGCCAGTTCGGCGAGTTCGACGCTGGAGAGGAAGGGGGCATCGGCGGCCCGGCGCACCATGCAGTGGGCGATCCGGCGCTGGGTGGGCGTCAGCCGGTGGCCCTCGAAGAGCTTCTGGAGGCGGGCGGCGGTGCCGGTCTCCGCGGCGGTGGTGCCGGTCTCCGCGGCAGCGGCGCCCCTCTCCGCGGCAGCGGCAGCCTCCGGGCCGGTCTGCACGCCCCGTGCCGCGCCAACCCTGCCCTGGGCCTCCTCGTCCGCCACGTCTCCGTCCGTCACACCGCCGCCCGTCACACCACCGTCGTGCCCGCCACCGCCATCGTGCGGACCACCGATGCCGTGCCCGCCGCCGATGTCCCTCGGCTCGTCGCCGGCCGTGCCGCCGGCGTCGTTGCCGTTGTCCCCGTCCCCGCTCATCGCCTCTTCTTCCCGGCCCGGTCGGGGGCCTTGTCCTGTGTCGACCGACTGTACGGAATTCCTGGCCCGGTCCGGCCCGGGATACGCGCCACGATCCGGCCGTACGCGATCACCCCGCCCCCCGCCCCCGCGACCACGCGGGAACGCCCCGCCGCCCGGAGCCGGAGCCGGAGCCGGAGCCGCACAGCATCACCCCGCCGCCCGAAACCGCACAGCATCGCCCTGCCTCCCGGCCGCCGTACGCGAACAACCCGCCCCTCACAGCTCCGCCAGCCCGTCCAGCAGCCCCGATGCCACCGCCACGTCGTCGGTCAGCGGGCGGTCCTCCATCCGCGGGTCGAGGGCGTCGGCGGCGAGGGCGTAGGCGGTGGCGAGGGGGAGGCCGGGGTCGGGTTCCAGGGAGCGCATCCGCAACGCCCGTATGGCGGCGACCAGTTCGCAGGCGAGGATCTGGCGGTAGTACGTGCAGGACCGCAGGGTCTGGCGGGCGCCGAGGGAGGCGAAGCTGGCCTGTTCCTCGACCCCGCGGGAGAGCACGGCGTGGCCGAGCGAGGCCGGGTGGGAGACCGCGCGCATCTCGCCGAGCGCCGCACCGGCCGCGTATTCGAGGATCATCACGCCGGAGCTGGCGGGCGCCGCGTCGCCGAGGAAGGGCCGCAGCCGGGTGAAGTCGGGCTCGGAGAGCGCGGCGAGCCGGGCGGTGGACAGCCGGGCGGTCTGGAGCACCGCCAGCCGGAAGGTGTCCAGGGCGAGCACGGCATGCGCGGCGTAGAAGTTGCCGTGGTGGTAGGCGGCCTGGTCCTCGATGCTGATCAGGGGGTTCTCGGCGGCGGCGTTCACCTCGACCGTCAGCACCTCGTCGAGGGTGTCGGCGGCGTCCAGTGCCGGGCCGTGGATCTGCGGGATGCAGCGGAAGCCGTACGGGTCCTGGATGCGGCCGAGGGGCGGGGCCGGTCGGGGCGGGACGCCGGAGAGGGTGCGCAGCCGGGTGGCGGCGGCCGCGGAGCCGGGGTGCGGGCGGGCGAGCATCACCGGCTCGGCGAAGGGCTCGTACGAACCGCCGACCGCGAGGAGGGAGAGCGCGGCGACGGGGAGGGAGGCGGCCAGGAGCCGGCGCAGTTCGTCGAGGGCGAGCGCGGACTGTCCGAGGGTGAGGGCGTTGCTGCTGATCAGGGCGAGGGCGTCGTTGTTGTCGAGGGCGATGGGGGCGGGGGCCCGGCCGCCCGGCGCACAGTGCCAGGGGTGTTCGCCGGCCAGCGCGAGGCCGGTCTGGGCGAGGGCGGCCAGGTCTCCGGTGCCGACGGCGCCGTGTTCGTTGACGACGGGGTGGGCGCCGGCGTCCAGCGCTTCGAGGAGGGAGGTGATGACGGCGGGGTTGAGGCCGGCGCCGCCGGCCAGCAGCTGGTTGGCGCGTACGGCGAGCATGGCGCGGACCTCGCGGGCGGGCAGCGGGTCGCCGATCGCGCCGGCGTGGCTGCGCAGCAGCCGCAGTCCGTGGTCGGCGTCGGCGGCCCCGACGTCCTCCGTACGGTTGGCGCCGACGCCGGTGCTGCGCCCGTAGACCCGGCCGGTGGCGGCGAGGCGGCGGGCGGTCTCCCAGGATTCCTCGGCGCGGGCGAAGGCCTTGGGGTCGGGGGCCGTGGGGTGGGCGGTGCGCTCCGCGAGGGCGGCGATGCCGTCGGTGTGCAGACCGGTGCCGTCGAGTGTGATGCGCCGGCCGGTGCGGGGACCGTTGTCCAGCATGTGAGAAACCAAGGGGCTCAACTCCCTCTTATAACGCGCTTTGTGGACGGAAGTCCGACACCTCGTTCCGTACGGTGAGCCGAAGTAACAGGCGATGTAACGGACGATTTACTTCTGCCTATTGACTTCTATTCACGTGCCTAAGACTCTGCATGACACTATGCAGGCCGGGCAAGGGGCAGCGGATGATCAAGTTCGACGCAGTCAGCAAGCGATACCCGAATGGCACCACCGCCGTGGACGAGCTGTCCCTTGACCTCCCTGAGGGCGGTGTCACCGTCCTCGTCGGCTCGTCGGGCTGCGGCAAGACCACCACCCTGCGGATGGTCAACCGCATGGTCGAGCCGACGTCCGGCACGATCAGCGTCGGCGGCCACGACATCCTGGAGGCGGACGCCGCAGAGCTGCGCCGCGGTATCGGTTATGTGATCCAGCAGTCCGGTCTCTTCCCTCACCGTACGATCCTGGACAACATCGCGACGGTCCCCCTGCTCCTGGGCTGGGGCAAGCGCAAGGCCCGCGCCCGCGCCGCCGAGCTGCTGGAGCTGGTCGGCCTGCCCGCCGACTCGGGCAAGCGCTATCCGCACCAGCTCTCCGGCGGCCAGCAGCAGCGCGTCGGCGTCGCCCGCGCACTCGCCGCCGACCCGCCCGTCCTGCTGATGGACGAGCCCTTCGGCGCGGTCGACCCGGTCGTCCGCGCCCAGCTCCAGAACGAGCTGCTGCGGCTCCAGGAGGAACTGCGCAAGACCGTCGTCTTCGTGACCCACGACATCGACGAGGCGGTCCGGCTGGGCGACCGGATCGCGGTCTTCCGCACCGGCGGCCGGCTCGTCCAGTGCGCCGAGCCCGCCGAGCTGCTGGCCCGCCCCGCCGATGACTTCGTCGCCGACTTCCTGGGCGCCGAGCGCGGGCTCAAGCTGCTCTCGCTCACCACCCTGGCGGACGTTCCGTACGCGCCCGGCCAGGTGATACGCGCGGACGAGCCGGTCGGCAAGATATCCCGCAACGGCGACCGCTGGCGCCTGGTGACCTCCCCGCGCGGGGAGCCGCTGGGGTGGCTGGACACCGATGCGCTGCCCGCCGGCGGGACGGCCGGCGAGGCACCCCTGGAGGCCGTACGGCCGCTGCGCGACACCGATTCGCTGCTCTCGGCGCTCAACGAGGCGGTCTCCTCCCCCGCCGCCGCCATCGCCCGCGTCACCGCGGACGGGCTGCTGGCGGGCCTCACCTCCCGTGACGCCATCCACGACCGGGCGGGCCGCAGCCATGCGGAGGCGGGCCGGGCGGCGGCCGCCGGGGACACCGACCCCGAGACGCCCGGTTCCGAGACGCCCGGTTCCGAGACGCCCGGTTCCGAGACGCCCGGTTCCGAGACGCCCGGTTCCGAGGACGCAAACGGGGACGCAAACGGGGACGCCGCCGGGGGCCCCGCGCCCCGTAAGACCGCCTCCGCGACGGAGCGCCCCGCATGACCGTCGAATGGGGCTGGTTCCCCGACCACGCCGATCAGATGGCCCGGCTGACCGCGGACCACCTCGCCACCGCCGTGCCCGCCGTCCTCCTCGGGCTGCTGATCGCGCTGCCGCTGGCGGTCCTCGCCCACCGGGTACGGCCGCTGCGCGGCTTCATCCTCGGCGCGTCCAACATCCTCTACACCATCCCCTCCCTCGCCTTCTTCGTCCTCCTCCTGCCGGTCACCGGTCTCACCCGCACCACGGCGATCGTCGGTCTGACCGCATACACGCTGGTCGTGCTGGTGCGGAACACCGTCGAGGGCCTGGACGCGGTCCCGGTCAAGGCCCGTGAGGCGTCGAAGGCGATGGGGACCAAGCCGCTGCGGACCCTGCTCACCGTCGAGCTGCCGCTCGCCCTCCCGGTGATCATGGCGGGCATACGGGTCGCCACCGTCATGTCCATCTCCCTGGTCAGTGTGGCGAGTTACATCGGATACGGCGGCCTCGGCCAGCTCTTCACCGACGGCTTCCAGCGCAACTTCCCCACCCCGGTCATCGCCGGTGTGGCCCTGACCCTGCTGCTCGCCCTGGTCGCCGACGCGCTGCTGGTGACCGTTCAGTGGCTGTGCACCCCCTGGCGGCGCGGTACCCCCCGGCAGCGCACCTCTCTGTGGCGGAAGGCAGCGTGACGCGCCGATGCTCGAACTCCTGAAGAACCTCCTCTCCTGGCTGACCAGCCCGGCCCAGTGGTCCGGTCCCGAGGGCATCGCCGCCCGCGTCCTGGAGCACCTGGAGTACTCGGTGCTCGCCACCCTCGCCGCGGCCGTGATCGCGCTGCCCATCGGCCTGCTCATCGGGCACACCGGCCGCGGCGCCTTCCTCGCCGTCAACCTCTCCTCCTTCGGCCGGGCGCTGCCCACCGTCGGCCTGGTGACCCTGGTGTTCCTCGCGGGCGGGCTGAGCGTGTGGCCGGTGTATGTGTCGCTGGTGGCGCTCGCCGTGCCCGTGATCATCACCAATACGTACGCGGGGATGGCCGCCGTCGACCCCGAGGTCAAGGACGCCGCCAAGGGCGTGGGGCTGCGCGGCCGGCAGGTCCTCTGGCAGGTCGAACTGCCGCTCGCGCTCCCGCTGATCATGACCGGCGTACGGCTGGCGACCGTGCAGGTCGTTGCCACCGCCACCATCGCCGCCTATGTCAGCTTCGGCGGGCTGGGCCGCTATGTCTTCGACGGGCTGGCGCAGCGCGACCTGGTGCAGGTCCTCGGCGGTGCGGCCCTGGTCGCCGTGCTCGCCGTCGCCGCCGACCTGGCCCTGGGCGGCCTCACCCGGCTGCTGTTCCGCGGCCGCCCGGCCACCGCCCGCTGAGCACCTGCCGCCCCCGCCCTCTCCGTACGTCCCTAGGAGCCCCGCCCATGAACCGTCGTACCGCCTTGACCACTCTGCTCGCCGGCGCCTCGGCCCCGCTGCTGGCCGCCTGTTCCTCCGGCATCACCTCCCTCAAGGGGGACGGCGCCGGCGGCGACAGCGGCAGCAGTAGCGGCGGACTGGTCATCGGCACCGCCAACTTCACCGAGAACCAGATCCTCGGCTACCTCTACGCGGGCGTGCTGAACGCCGCCGGGGTCAAGACCACCGTCAAGCCGAACCTCGGCTCCCGCGAGATCGTGGTCCCCGCACTGCGCTCCGGCGATATCGACCTGCTCCCCGAGTACCAGGGCAGCCTGCTGCTCTACCTCGACAAGAAGGCCACCGAGACCGAGGCGGGCGCGATGCAGAACGCGCTGGCCACGGTCCTCCCCGACGGCCTCGAAGTCCTCCCGTACGCGGCCGCCGAGGACCGCGACAGCTTCGCCGTGACCCGCGCGACCGCCGACCGCTACGGCCTCAAGACGCTCTCCGACCTGCGCAAGGCCAACGGGAAGCTGGTGTTCGGCGCGGCCGCCGAGATGAAGAAGCGGGTCGTCGGGGTCGTCGGTCTCAAGGACCAGTACGGCGTGGAATTCAAGGAGTTCAAGGCGCTGGACTCGTCCGGGCCGCTGGTCAAGGGCGCGCTGAAGAAGGGCGACATCGATATCGCCAATGTCTTCACCACCGACGTCGACACCGCGGAGAACGGCTGGATCCTGCTCCAGGACCCCCAGCACCTCATCCCCGCCCAGCACATCGTGCCGCTGATCGCCGCCCGCAAGGCCGACTCCAAGGTCCGCAAGGCCCTCGCCCGTCTGGGCAACACCCTCACCACCTCCCACCTCACCGAGCTCAACCGCCTCGTGGACAAGGAGAAGCAGGACCCGGACCGGGTGGCCGACGCCTGGCTGAAGAAGCACAAGCTGGGCTGAGACGGGGGCAGGAGCGGTGCGACGTACGGGCCTCGACGCCCCCGGCCTCACCACCGTCGAGGCCCTGCTCCGCCTCCAGCTCACCGCCCGGCGGCTGGGGCACGGCATCCGGTTGTGTCACGTACCGGAGGGGCTGGGCCTGCTGCTCACGGTGACGGGGCTGGCCGAGATCCTGCCGGCCGCCCCTCCCCCGGGGACGCCACCGCCCCGTCCGTCGCCCCCTCCATGACCGGTCCTCCGTAGCGGAGCGGCAGTCCGAACAGCGGGAACAGCCGCTCGGTGTCCAGGAACGACTGGAGCGCGGTGATCCGGCCGTCCGCCGTCTCGATGACCTGGACCGCCCAGGGCTCACCGTCGGCGCGGTACTGCCCGAACGCCGGCCGGCCGTTCGCCGTGACCGGCACCAGATGCGACCCCTCACAGCCGCAGCCCGGCCCCAACAGCCACTTCAGGATGTCGTCGCGGCCGCGCAGCCACAGCTCGTACGGCGGCATGGACAGCGTGGAGTCCTCGTGCAGCAGGGCCGTGAGCGCGTCCATGTCGAACCGTTCGAAGGCCTCGACATAGCGCTGGAGCAGCGCCTGCTGTGCGTCGTCCAGGGGCCGCGGCGGTTCGTCGGCGGTCTCGCCGGACGCGGCGAGGGTGGCGCGGGCCCGCTGGAGCGCGCTGTTGACCGAGGCGACCGAGCTCCCCAGCAGCTCGGCGACCTCGCTCGCCGACCAGCTGAGCACCTCCCGCAGGATCAGCACCGCCCGCTGCCGGGGCGCCAGCCGCTGGAGCGCGGCGATGAACGCGAGCCGGATCGACTCCCGGGCGACGGCGGTCTCCGCCGGGTCCTCCGCGGACGCCAGCACCCGCTGGTCCGGTACGGGCCCGATCCAGGTCGCCTCGGGCAGTCCCGTGCCGACCGGGGTGTCCACGCTCGACGGAGAGGCGAGATCCATCGGCCGGGCCCGGCGCCGGCTGCCCTTGAGCAGGTCCAGACAGACATTCGTGGCGATCCGGTACAGCCAGGACCGCAGGGACGCCCGCCCCTCGAACCGGTCGTAGCTCCGCCAGGCCCGCACCATCGTCTCCTGCACGGCGTCCTCGGCTTCGAAGGCCGAGCCCAGCATCCGGTAGCAGTAGCCGGTCAGCTCGGTACGGTGGGCCTCCAGCCGGTCCGCCGGCTCCCCCTGCGGGGCGCCCCGCCCGGCACCGTCCGCCGCCGTGCTTTCGTCCACCGCCGCGGTTTCGCCCGTCGAGGGCCGTTTCGTCGAGGACCGTTTCATCGAGGACCCGCCCATCCGCCCGTCGGCCGACCACCGTCACACGCGCCCGACGCTACCGGAGCATCCGGCACCCAGTCTGCTCCTCGGCACGGGGCTTTGCAGCCGGGGACCGGGGCCGGGAAACGGCACACGGCACGTGGGACGGGCCGGGGCTCCGCCGCCCCGGCCCGTCCCACGTCTCAGGTCATCTGCGCAGCTGCACGCCGCGCAGCGCTCCTCCGACGACCGCACCGGCCAGGGCACTCACCAGGAGCCGGACGGGTTCCGTCAAACCGGAGAACACGGTGTGCGTGAGCGCAAAGACGACCACGACCGCGAGAATTCCGGCGATCATTGCCTTTCTCATTTCCTGCCCATCATTTCCCGCCCATCACTGCTTCCTCGCCACTGCTTCCTCGCCATTGGTTCCTCGTCATTGCTTTCTCGCCGCGCGTCCTGCTCATGCGTCTTCGTCATCGCTTTCCCGCGTCGCCCGGCCACCGTCAGCAATCGGAGAGCGAGAGCACCGCACCGGAGACCAGGCCTCCGAAAGCCCCGGCCGTGGCACCCGGGGCACACCCGGTCTCGGCGCCGGCGATACATCCGCCTATCCCGCCGGAGACCACATAGTCCCGGATTTTGTCGTTGGCGCACTGCGAGTAACTCTCGGCCGCCATGCCCCGCGCGGAGACACCGAGCTGCCGGAAACTACGGGTCGCCCGCACGGTGACCGTGGCGCCCTTGGCGCGGTAGCTGACGTGCGCCGTTTTGCCGTTCTTGAGTTTGACCGCGGTGCCCAGCCGGCCCACCGTCCGATGGCCGGGCCCGACCAGCGTCAGCTTCTTGCCCGCGACGGTGAAGTGGTAACCGGCGGGCACGGACAGCGTGGCCTTCAGCGTTTTGCCGTCCGGCGAGTGGAGCGACTTCAGCTTGACGCCTTTCGCGGCGCTCACCGGCTTCGCGGAATGCAGCGCACTGTCCGCGGAGGCGGGCCCTGCCACCCCCGCAAAAGCCAGCGCGGTCAACGCGGTCGCGGCGGTCTTCCGGAACTTCATCATTCCCCGTTCCCCGTGTGGATCAAGTTCATGATCAGCCTAGGAGGCACGTCGCAAATGCAAGATCCATGGCGGGCAATTTCCCGGTAAACGGTGCCGTTTTCGGGGAAGTTGAACGGGCCGCTGATCTGACGGCCCGCCACGAGCGCCGCGCACAAAGGCCATCGGGCCGCCGGCGCCGCTCCCACAGCGCCGCTCCCACGACGTCACTCCCGTGGCGCCGACGCCGCCCCCGCCGCCTCACTCCCGCGGGGCCACCGCCGACCCGCGCTCCGAGAGGCGCGGGGCGCACAGGATGCGTTTGCGGCGGACCCGGCGGCCCTCGATGGCGGCGACGGCGAGGCGGGCGGCTTCCTTGGCGATGGCCGCCAGGCCCCAGTCGACGGAGGTCAGGGGCGGGGTGAGGACCCGGGAGACGGGGTGGTCGTCGAAGCCGACGACGGAGAGGTCACGGCCGACGGTGAGGGAGGCCTCGGCGGCTGCCGCGTAAACGCCGTAGGCGATGGAGTCGGAGAAGCAGAAGACGGCGGTGGGCGGGGCGAGCCCGGCCGGACGGCGGCCGTCCGGGCTGTTGGCCAGGACCCGGCGGGCCATCGCGGTCGCCGCGTCCAACTCCTGCGGGCAAGGCAGGACTTCGACCTCGATACCGAGCCGGTCGGCGGCCTCGCGGACATAGACGTCGGCGGGGCGGTCGGGGGTGGAGGGGCCGGTGGGGGTCAGCACGGTGACCCGGCGGTGGCCCAGCCCGCGGAGGTAGTCCAGGACGGCGTCGATGCCGGCCCGGTTGTCGAAGAGCACCTCGCCCGCCGTACGGGCCCGGCTCAGGGCGTCGCCGATGGAGACCACCGGCACGGCATCGGCGATCTTCGACCAGCCCTCGGCGGACGGATCGACGGGTGAGACCAGGAGGCCGTCCACGCGCTGGTCGCGCAGTTGCTTGGCGAGGGACAGCTCGCGTTCGGGGTCGCCGCCCGCGTCGAGGATCAGCGCATAGCGGTCGCCGGCCAGCAGCTCGCGCCCTATCGCCGCCATCAGCTGCTGCTGCCACAGGTCCTGGAGATCACCGGCGAGCACCCCGACGGTGCTCGTACGGCCGCTGGCGAGGGCGCGGGCAATCGGGTCGGCCTCGTAGCCGAGGTCGGCGGCGGCCTTGCGCACCCGCTCCTCGGTTTCCTTGGAGACGTGCTTGCCGCGCAACGCGTAGGAGACGGCTGCAGTGGAGAGGCCGGTGGCCTCGGCCACCTCGCGGAGGGTGGTGCGCTTATTGGGCCTGGCCATGCCGGAAGCCTACCCAAGGAGGGGGCGGCGCCCGGCCACGATGCGGAGGTCCCGAGGCGGCGCTCCCGGTGGGGGCAATGGCCCGGCAGCTCCGGCACGGCCTTGACAGCACCTGCTGTTAACCGCTTCACTTAAACGCATCAGTTAAGCGGTTAAGTGAAGCGGTTCAAGGTGTCGGACCCCGCGGTCCGCGTGCTGTCCGTGTGCCGTCCGCACCACCGCCCCGCGCCCCGAGGGAGGCCCGTGCCCACCGACGTCCACCAGCACATCTGGCCGCCCGAGTTCGTCGCGCTGCTGCGGTCGCGCAGTGCGCCGCCGCGGCTGGACGGCTGGACGCTGCACCTGCCGGGCGAGCCCCCGTACGCCGTCGACCCCGCCGACCACGACATCGCGGCCCGCGCCCGGCTCGCGCGCGCCGACGGCCTCGATCTGGCCCTGGTGTCGCTCTCCAGCCCGCTCGGCATCGAATATCTGCCGCCCGCCCAGGCCGCCCCCCTGCTCGCCGCGTTCCACGACGGCGCACTGGACCTGCCCGCCCCCTTCGGCGTCTGGGCCTCGGTCTGCCTCTCCGCACCCGAGCCGGACGCCGAGGCGCTGCGGCGCGAGCTGGCCCGCGGCTGCGTGGGGCTCCAGCTCCCCGCCACCGCGCTGCTCGACGCCGCCGGGTGGGCGCGCTGCGCCCCGCTGCTGGACGCGGCCGCCGAGCAGGACGCACCGCTGTTCATCCACCCCGGCCCGGCGCCGTCCGCCGACGGGGACGCGCCCGCCTGGTGGCCCGCCCTGGTCCCCTACCTCCAGCAGCTGCACGCCTCCTGGTTCGCCTTCCGCGCCTTCGGCCGGCCGCGCCACCCGGATCTGCGGGTCTGCTTCGCGGCCCTGGCCGGACTGGCGCCACTGCACGGCGAGCGGCTGGTCGCCCGCGGCGGCGGCCGGGACCGGGGCCGGGTGGACTGCAAGGCGTTCTACGAGACGTCCTCCTACGGGACCCGTGCGGTCGATGCGCTCGTCCGGGCCACCGGCATCGATGTCGTCGTCAGCGGCAGCGACCGCCCCTATGCCGACCCCGTCATCCCCGACCTCGGCGCGCAGGCCGCCGTCCACGCCCTGCGTACCGCCAACCCGGCCCGCCTGCTGGGCCCGACGAAAGGAGCCCGCCCATGACGTACCGCACCTCCCTGGCCGACACCGCCCGCGAGGTCCCCGACGGCGAGGAGCCGTTCACCGCACTGCCCGAGCGCAACCTCGACAAGCGCGAGCTCCAGGCGCTGGTCGACCAGCTCGCCATCCGCCCGGACCTCTGGCGCGAACAGGTCGCGTTCTCCGACACCGAGCGCCACTACGCCTCCCTGCACCGCGACGAGTTCGTCGATGTCTGGCTGCTGTGCTGGACCCGGCAGAACGACACCGGCTGGCACGATCACGACATCTCCTCCGGAGCGGTCCATGTCGTCCAGGGCGTCCTGACCGAGTCCAACCCCCGCATCGGCGGCGAGCACCTGGCCACCGCGGTCGGCAAGGGCTCCTCCTTCTCCTTCGGCCCGGACCACATCCACCGGCTCACCGGCGCGAGTGACGATGCGGTGTCGGTGCATGCGTACTCACCGCCGCTGTGGCGGCTGGGCCAGTACGACATCACCGGGGACGGGCTGATGCGGCGGGTCTCGGTCTCGTACGCGGATGAGCTGCGGCCGATGGACGGGGCGACCGCGGCCTGAACGGCCGTGCGGCCCGGGACCGCGGGCCCCGGGCCGCTTCACCACTGGGGGCGCGGCCGTCCGCGGCCGGGCACCCGTGACCACGAATTTCACCCCTGCCTATTGACCTTCCATTCACCGCCATCGATCCTGCATGAATCCATACAGGCGCGACGCGAGGCGGACTCATGGCAGGTGTGGTCGAACGGCGCTCCATCGACGTCGTCCCCGACGACGAACGGCACGGCAGCGCGGTCAGCCAGTTCACGCTCTGGCTGGGCGCCAACCTCCAGATCACCGCCGTCATCACCGGCGCGCTGGCCGTCGTCTTCGGGGCGAACGCCTTCTGGTCGCTGATCGGGCTGCTGCTCGGCAACCTGCTGGGCGGTGCGGTGATGGCACTGCACTCCGCCCAGGGGCCGCGGCTCGGCCTGCCGCAGATGATCACCTCGCGGGCGCAGTTCGGGGTGCGCGGCGCGGTGGTCCCGCTGGCGCTGGTCATCGTGATGTACATCGGGTTCTTCGCCAGCGGCAGCGTGCTGGCCGGGCAGGCGGTCGGGGAGCTGACGCACCTCGGCGAGACCCCCGGGATCGTCCTCTTCGCCGCGGTCACCGCGGTCGCCGCGGCCGTCGGCTACCGCCTGATCCACACCCTCGGCAAGATCGCCGGCCTGGTCTGCGCACTGGCCTTCGTCTACCTCGGCTTCCGGCTGCTGGAGCGCGCCGACCTCGGCACGCTCCTGGCCGACCACCGCTTCGGGCTGCCGGTCTTCCTGCTCGCCGTCTCGCTCTCCGCCTCCTGGCAGCTGGCGTTCGGCCCGTACGTCGCCGACTACTCGCGCTACCTCCCGCGGCACACCTCGGCGCGCGCCACGTTCTGGTGGACGCTGTCCGGTTCGGTGCTCGGCTCGCAATGGTCGATGACGTTCGGCGCGCTGGCGGCCGCCGCGGCGCCCGCCGCGTTCGTGGGGCACGAGGTCAGCTATATCGTCGGCCTCGGCGGCGCCGGGGTGATCGCCTCGTTCCTCTACTTCGCCATCGCCCTCGGCAAGCTCACCATCAACATCCTCAACACCTATGGCGGGTTCATGTCGCTGGTCACCAGCGTCAGCGGGTTCCGGGGGCAGCGCACCCTCAGCCCGCGCGGCCGCTCCGCGTACATCGCCGGAATCATGCTGGCCGGCACCGCCGTCGCCCTCCTGGGCAAGGACTCCTTCCTGACGTCCTTCAAGGACTTCCTGCTGTTCCTGCTGACCTTCTTCACGCCCTGGTCGGCGATCAACCTCGTCGACTACTACCTGATCTCCAAGGAGCGCTACGACATCCCGGCGCTGAGCGACCCCGCCGGCCGCTACGGCGCCTGGAACGTGCGGGCACTGACGGTCTACGTCCTCGGGGTGCTCGCCCAGCTCCCGTTCCTGGCCACGCACTTCTTCACCGGCCCGCTGGTGGCACCGCTCGGCGGCGCCGACATCTCCTGGCTCGTCGGGCTCGCCGTGCCGGCCGTCCTGTACTGGGTGACCGCCCGCCGCGACACCGCGCGCACGGCGGAGCCGGCAGCGCCCCACGAGGACCAGGCGCCCGCCGAATTGGGGGGCTAGCCCTACCGCGCCGCCCGCCCGGCGGCCGTACGCTCGGCCGCATGGCGACGCACGACCCCGACCTGCGCAAAGAACTCGACGCGACCCTCCAGACGCGCAAAGAGCTGGGCCCGGAGTACGAGTCGGAGCTCCTGGAGTCCTTCCTGGAGAAGCTGGACCGGAGCGTCGACCAGCGGGTACGGCGGCAACTCGCCGAGCAGCAGCTCCAGGTGGCCCGCGGCGCCCGGCCGCCGCGCCCCGGGGGCGGCGGCAAGGAGGTCTGGGAACGGTTCGGGCTCGCCGCTCTCTCGCTGGTGCTGGCCGTCCCGCTGTCCGCGATCGCGGTGAGCCAGGCGGGGCAGCCGGGGCTGCTGATGTGCTGGGCCGGGATCGTCGGCGTCAACGCCGTACAGGCCAGGGGCCCGCACAAGCTGCTGCGCCCGCGCACGGAGCGCCGCGACGGCGCAGCGGACTCAGGGGACTGACAAGGGACCGGCAGGGACTGAAGGCGCCGGCGGGAGCCGGATGTGCGGGGACCGCCGCACCCCGGCCGTAGCCAGGGGCGGGACGACGGCGGTCCCCGCAAGGGACGCGTACCGGGTCAGAGCCGGTCGTCGCATCCGGTGGCGATCGTGGAGGTCCGGGAGCCGCTCCGGAGGTCCTTATCGCCGTGACAACACTGTGCCCGCCGCGTGTTAAGCCCGTGCTGCGCGCACATGACGCATACGTACACCTTGCGTCGACGGGCCGTTTCCTGACGGCCACTTGACGCCCCGAAGGGTGCGGAAACGGGCGGCGGCCGGGGCGGGGCAGCGGCTGCCCCTGCCCCGGCCGCCGGGGCCGTTGCTACTTGCCGGCCTCGCGCGCCAGGTAGGCCAGCAGGTCCTGTCGGCTCACCACGCCCTTCGGCTTGCCCTCGACGAGGACGATCGCCGCGTCCGCGTTCTCCAGGACCGCCATCAGGTCGGCGACCGGCTCGCCCGAGCCCACCTGCGGCAGCGGCGGGCACATGTGCTTCTCCAGCGGGTCGGTCAGCGAGGCCCGCTGGGTGAACAGCGCATCGAGCAGTTCGCGCTCGACGACCGAGCCGACGACCTCCGCGGCCATCACGTCCGGGTGCCCGGCGCCCGGCTTGACGATCGGCATCTGCGAGACGCCGTACTCGCGCAGCACGTCGATCGCCTCGCCGACGGTCTCCTCCGGGTGCATGTGCACCAGCGAGGGCAGCGCGCCCTCCTTGTGCTGGAGCACCTCGCCGACGCGGGCCGCCGGGCCGCCCTCCTCGAGGAAGCCGTAGTCGGCCATCCACTCGTCGTTGAAGATCTTGGACAGATAGCCACGGCCGCTGTCCGGCAGCAGCACGACGACCACATCGTCCGGCCCGAGCTTCGAGGCGACCTCCAGCGCACCCACCACGGCCATTCCGCAGGAGCCGCCGACCAGCAGGCCCTCCTCCTTGGCGAGCCGCCGGGTCATCTGGAAGGCGTCCTTGTCCGAGACCGCCACGATCTCGTCCGCGACGGTGCGGTCGTAGGCCGTCGGCCAGAAGTCCTCACCGACGCCCTCGATCAGATACGGGCGCCCGGAGCCGCCGCTGTAGACGGAGCCCTCCGGGTCGGCGCCGATGACCCTGACCTTGCCGTCACTGGCGTCCTTCAGATAGCGGCCGGTGCCGCTGATCGTGCCGCCGGTGCCGACGCCCGTCACGAAGTGGGTGATCCGCCCGTCCGTCTGCGCCCACAGCTCGGGACCGGTCGTCTCGTAGTGGGAGCGCGGATTGTTCGGGTTGCTGTACTGGTCCGGCTTCCACGCACCGGGCGTCTCGCGCACCAGGCGGTCCGAGACGTTGTAGTAGGAGTCCGGGTGCTCGGGATCCACGGCGGTCGGGCAGACCACCACCTCGGCGCCGTAGGCCCGCAGCACATTGATCTTGTCCGTGGACACCTTGTCCGGGCAGACGAAGATGCACTTGTAACCCTTTTGCTGGGCCACGATCGCCAGGCCCACACCGGTGTTGCCGGATGTCGGCTCGACGATGGTGCCGCCCGGCTGGAGCTCACCCGACTGCTCGGCGGCCTCGATCATCCGCACGGCGATCCGGTCCTTGACCGATCCGCCGGGGTTGAAGTACTCGACCTTCGCCAGGACGGTGGCCTGGATTCCTCGAGTGACGTTGTTGAGCCGCACGAGCGGGGTGTTGCCGACTAGCTCAATCATCGAATCGTAAAACTGCACGGTGATCTCCGCGGTAGGGGGCGGCACGCTCTCCTGCGCCCGTGCGGCCAGCCTATTGCCCGGGTCCGTTAGAGGAGGGATGAGTTGCGTTCCGTGCAGGAACGGGCAACACCCTGTTGTAGGAGTTCTTGCCGATTCACGAGCGCGTCCGGCCCGCAGCGGGCCCAGGGCGCGCCCGCACTGCGCGGGGAGGAGCCCGGCCCATGCCGATGACGATGTCCAGGGCCAGAGTGGCGCGGCGGATCGCGACCGCCGCCGCTTTCGGCGGCGGCGGGATCGGACTGCTCGGTGTGGCCACGGTCGGGGTACTGCTGACCGAGGTCCGGCTGGCACGCCGCACGGTCGGCGGCTCCAGCGACATTCCGCCGTGCGCCGACGGCCGCTACGGCGCCGCCTTCGATCACCGCACCGACCGACCGCCGCTGCGGCTCGGCTTCCTCGGCGACTCCACCGCGGCGGGCCAGGGCGTCCACCGCGCCCGCCAGACCCCCGGCGCGCTGCTCGCCTCCGGCCTGGCCGCGCTCTCCGAGCTGCCCGTCGACTTCCGCAATGTGGCACTGCCCGGCGCACAGTCGGACGACCTGGAGCGCCAGGTGGAGCTGATACTCGCGGACGGCAGCCAGACCCCGGACGTGTGCGTCATCATGATCGGCGCGAACGATGTCACCCACCGGATGCCGCCGGCCCAGTCCGTGCGCCATCTCTCCGAGGCGGTGCGCAGACTGCGCGCGGCAGGCTGCGAGGTGGTCGTCGGCACCTGCCCGGATCTGGGCACCATCGAGCCGGTCTACCAGCCGCTGCGCTGGGTGGCCCGGCGGCTCTCCCGGCAGCTCGCCGCCGCCCAGACCATCGGGGTGGTCGAGAGCGGCGGCCGTACGGTCTCGCTCGGCGATCTGCTCGGCCCCGAATTCGAGGCACATCCCCGGGAGCTGTTCGGGCCGGACAACTACCACCCGTCGGCCGAGGGCTACGCCACCGCCGCGATGGCCGTCCTGCCGACGCTGTGCGCCTCGCTCGGCCTGTGGCCGGAGAAGGAGCAGCCGGAGCCCGCCCGCGGCGAGGGACTGCTGCCGGTCGAGCAGGCGGCCGCCGAGGCGGCCTCCGAGGGCGGCACGGAGGTCACCGCCTCCCGGGCGCCCTGGGCGCTGCTCAAGCACCGCAGGCGCCGCCAGCTGCCGGCGCCGGAGCCGACGGACCCCTCGTCGGTCACGCGCTGACGGGCGGCCACCGGGCGTGCCCCGGGCGGCACGGAACGAACGGGGAGGAGCCGTACGGGAATACCGTGCGGCTCCTGCCCGTTCCCATAAGCGCCCGCTTAGAAAAGAGGCCCGCATCACAGCGCGGACCCCGTGACCTCAGCACTACGTGCAGGTAACTTCCCTCACAGTCCGCCGTTTTCCCGCGCACTTGGAGCCGTGTGATGCCCGAAGCCGTGATCGTCTCAGCCGCCCGCTCCCCGATCGGCCGCGCCTTCAAGGGCTCGCTCAAGGATCTGCGACCGGACGACCTGACCGCGAAGATCATCGAGACCGCCCTCGCCAAGGTCCCCGAGCTGGACCCCAGGGACATCGACGACCTGATGCTGGGCTGCGGCCTCCCCGGTGGCGAGCAGGGCCACAACCTCGGCCGCATCGTGGCCGTCCAGATGGGGATGGACCACCTCCCGGGCTGCACCATCACCCGTTACTGTTCCTCCTCGCTCCAGACGACCCGGATGGCGCTGCACGCCATCAAGGCCGGTGAGGGCGACGTCTTCATCTCGGCCGGCGTCGAGACCGTCTCCCGCAGCGTCAAGGGCAGCTCCGACGGCCTGCCGGACACCCACAACCCGCTCTTCGCCGACGCCGAGGCCCGTACCGCGGCGCGCGCCGAGCAGGAGGGCGCCGACTGGCACGACCCGCGCGAGGACGGCCTGATCCCGGACGCGTACATCTCCATGGGCCAGACCGCGGAGAACCTCGCCCGCCTCAAGGGCGTCACCCGCCAGGACATGGACGAGTTCGGCGTGCGGTCCCAGAACCTCGCCGAGAAGGCGATCAACGACGGTTTCTGGGAGCGGGAGATCACCCCGGTCACGCTGCCCGACGGCACGGTCGTCTCCAAGGACGACGGCCCGCGCGCCGGCGTCACCGTCGAGGGCGTCTCCGGCCTCAAGCCGGTCTTCCGCCCCGACGGCCTGGTGACCGCCGGCAACTGCTGCCCGCTGAACGACGGCGCCGCGGCGCTGGTCATCATGTCCGACACCAAGGCGCGCGAGCTGGGCCTGACCCCGCTGGCCCGGATCGTCTCCACCGGCGTCTCCGGCCTGTCGCCCGAGATCATGGGCTACGGCCCGGTCGAGGCCAGCAAGCAGGCGCTGCGGCGGGCCGGCCTCTCGGTCTCCGACATCGACCTGGTCGAGATCAACGAGGCGTTCGCCGCCCAGGTGATCCCGTCCTACCGCGACTTGGGCATCGACCTGGACCGCCTGAACGTCAACGGCGGCGCCATCGCCGTCGGCCACCCCTTCGGCATGACCGGCGCCCGCATCACCACCACCCTCATCAACTCCCTCCAGTGGCACGACAAGCAGTTCGGCCTGGAGACGATGTGCGTGGGTGGCGGCCAGGGCATGGCGATGGTCATCGAGCGGCTGAGCTGAGCTGGAGCGGAGGGTAGGGGTCGGGTGCGAGGTACGAGTGCCCGGCACCTGCCCGCAGCGGAAGCGAAGCCCAGCGCGACCACAAGCACGAGCGGCTGAGCTGAGCTGAGCCGCGACGTAGCGGAGAGTAGGGGCCGGGGCTCGAGAATGAGCGCCCCGGCCCCTGCCGTGTCCCCCACCGGGGGCGAAGCTCAGCCCGTCCGCCACCCTCCGGTGGCTCGAAGGGGAGCGCGACAAAACGGACCAACTCCCGCCGGGCGCACACCCTTCGCTGTCGTGCGGATACCGGCGGCGACACGGCGTGACCTGCGTCACTCGTTAACGAGATCGCGACCCAATCTCCCCCAGGATTGTGACCAACGCCCTGAGGGAGAGGCGTTCTTGCAGGTCAGCATGGGGTCACACGAACGCACGGGGCCCTGCACCCCCTCCTTTTCGGGACATAGCGCACCGGGAGCGGTCGCCGAGGACCGGCAGGCTGATGTAGGAAGTCGGAGAACATTCTGCTAACGGGAGTACGCCGGTGAGTGAGCCGCTACCAGGAGTGATCCCGTGAGTGAGTGCGTCAGGGGGGTCGCCCCGCCCGAAGGCCGGGGGAAGTCCGCGTACCTGTGCGCGGCCCGCGCGAAGAGGGCCGCCGAGCGAAGTGGGGAGGACGCATGAGCGAGCGCCGCATGGGGGTGCCCCCGGCCGAAAGCCGGGGGAGGGTCATCGAGCAGCGCGCGTCTCGCGCATGCGAGACCGAACGAAGAGAGGTTTCGGCATGAGCGTCACCACTGTCGTCCTGCTGAGTGCCGCGGCCGTCGCCGTGGCACTGGGCGTCGCCGCCCTGCACACCGCCCGCGCTCTGCGCCGCCAGATCGCCGAGCTGCACGCCGAGCTCACCGCTGCCCGTCAGGACGCCGTCGCGGACGCCGAGGCGGTGCACCCGGCCCTCGCGACCATCCCGGCCGCCCGCCCCACCCCGGCCGCCGAGACCCCGCTCGCCGATATACGCGCCGCCGTCGCCGACGCCCTGGCCGAGGAGCGGGAGCGCGAACTGGCCGAGGCCCGCGCCTTCTGGGCCGCGCAGGAGGCCAGGGACGCCGCAGACGCCCCGTCGCTGCTGGGCGGCCTGGTCGGCCTCGGCGACGAGGGCCTGCTGGACGCCCGTGCCGACCGCGAGCTGCCCGAGCGCCAGGAGCCCGACCGGCTCGACATCCAGCCGTTCCTGCCCCGTCAGGCCGACCTGGCCGGACTGGAGCCGCTGCTCGGCTCGGACGCCATGGAGGCGATGGACGCGCTGGAGTCCATGGACGCCCTGGACGCGCCGGAGTTGGAGCCCGTCGAGGAGACCGAGTCCGCCGAACTGGCCGCCGCGCGCCGGCGCCACCCCTCGCACCCCGACTTCTCCCCGCCCCCGGTGATCAGTGATCACGAGCGCACCGTGGCGCGCCTGGAGGAGCTGGCGCAGCAGGCGACCCCGCTCGCGGACGTACGCCCCGGCCCGCTGGGCACGCTCGACGTCTATGTCTTCACCGACGGCACCACGCTCTGCCTGACCCCCGGGCAGCGCGAGACCGCGGAGCGCGTGGCCGGCGCACTGCACGCGGGGCACGCCCCCGTGCTGCTGGGCGGCTCCGGTATCTCCGGTGCGTATGCGCTGACCTTCGCCTGGGGTGAGAGCCGCGAGGAGAGCGTCTACATCCTCGCCGACCGCGTGATCGCCTCGCTCTGACCCGGCGCGGCGGCAAGCCCCCAGGGCTGTCCCGTAACCCCTGACGGGCGCACGACGACAGGCTCTAGCAGCGCGCCGCCACCGCCCCGACGCATCGCACGGCCTCCGCCAGTTCTTCGGCGGGGGCCACTTTCGCGTCAGAATCCCCCGCTCCGTCGGCCATCCGCACCGCCGCGGCCCGCAGCGCCTCGACGAGATCGTGTCCGGCCACCGCGAGCTGGTCACCGGCCGCGAACATTCCGGCGTCCGGTAGCTCGTACGGGGGCTCCTGTGGCCGCTCGATCAGCTGCGCCCGGGTCGCCAACTGCCGCGCCAGCGCGAGTGCTTCCGCTGCGGCACCTTGGTCGAGCCTGCTCTGCGGCAGCGATCGGAGGCGGTCGGCGAGGGCGTCAACGGCGGTCTGCAAGGGGGTCACGTCAAGCACGCCGTGAGCCTATGCGCCACCCCGGGGTGGTTGCCAACGCCCGAACGCTCAGGCACGGTGGGCTGAAGTACCAGCATCGACCGCGTCCGGAGGCGCCGATGTCTCAGCTCTTCTCCGAAGAGACCCACCGGAACATGCTCTCCCGTATCCCGCACTGCACCGGCCGGGAAATCTCCGACTGGCTCCGCACCGTTGAGGAAGGCCCCGCTCTCTTCCGCTTCGACGAAAAGGTCAGCTGGCTCCGCGGCGAGCACAACCTCGCCTACGGGCACGCCAAGGCAATCGTCCATGAACACGATCTCAGGCGCGCCGCGCGCAAGTTCTGATCCCGGGTGACGGGCTCCGCCCCGGTCCGGCTCAGGACTCTCACCGTTCCTCACGCCGAAGGGCCCGCAGGCAGGATGCCGGCGGGCCCTTCGTACGGCGCGTGGGCGCTTCGGCGCCCGTGTCCTGCGGGGTCAGTCGCCCCGGAGGATCGAGATCAGCCGCAGCATCTCCATGTAGATCCACACCAGCGTCAGCGTGAGGCCGAACGCGGCCAGCCAGGACTCCTCGCGCGGAGCGCCGTAGGCGATGCCGTCCTCGACCTGCTTGAAGTCCAGGGCCAGGAACAGCGCGCCGAGGACCACGCCCACGATGCCGAAGACGATGCCCAGGCCACCGCTGCGGAAGCCGAGGCCCTCACCGCCGCCGAACACCATGAACATCACGTTGACCAGCGACAGCAGGACGAAGCCCATGGCCGCGATCATCACGAAGCGGGTGAAGCGGGCGGTGACCCGCACGATCCGCGTCTTGTAGGCGACCAGCATGGCGACGAACACCGCCATCGTGCCCAGCACCGCCTGCATGGGGGCGCCGTTCATGTTCGGCAGGCCGTTGATGAAGCCGCTGAGCGCGCCGAGGAAGACGCCCTCCAGCGCCGCGTACGCCAGGATCAGCGTGGGCGACGGCTTGCGCTTGAAGGACTGGACGAGCGCCAGCACCATCGCGACCAGGCCGGCGCCGATGGCGAAGCCGAGGCTCTGGGTCAGGAAGAGCCAGCCGACGGTGGCGCCCGCGATGACCGTGCCGAGCGTCATGCCCGTGCGCGCGACGACATCGTCCATCGTCATCGGGCGGGTCTGCGGTGTGTACTGCGGCGGTGCCTGGGTGATGTCCTGCTGGCCCTGGGCGTACGGGTTGCCGCCCTGCGCGTAGGGGTTTGCTCCGGCGTACGGGTTCGCGGCGCCCCCGGCCTGCGGCGGCGCGTTGAAGCCCGCGTAGCCGGTGTCGCGGCTGAACCCCCGTCGCGAGAAGACCGGGTTGCTGCTCCTCATCTCACTCCTCCATGGCCGCCGTGCGCGGCCTTGACGGCAAGCGTAATGGCTTGGCAAAGGCGCGTCGCTAGTTCTTGAGCAGGATCTTTCCCTGAACTCGCGAGGACACCTCCTCCATGGGGAGGACGTATGAGCGGGCGCGGAGGTGCCCGGAGCGTGGTCCGGGCGCCCGGCACGTGAGGGCGGCCGGCGGTGCGGCCGTTACACCGGCGCGTCGCCCCGTCCCCGGCATTCCGGGAATTCGATCTCTTGTTGTGCTCTTGTCGTTGCCTCGCCGCGCTCTTGCCGTCCTCTTGTCGCCGCCTTGTCGTCGTCTGTCGTCGTCTGCCGTCGTCGGTTGTCGCCTGTTGTCGTCCCGTGCGGACGCCGTGCGCGGACTGCCATTTCCGACCGCTCCGCTCCGGGTCCCTTCCCGCTGCTTCCCACTGCGCTTCGCACGGAATCCGATAAATGTCTGATCGCAACGGACGTCACATGGCACGACAGGCAACCGATTCGCGGGGGCACCCGTCTTCCTTCCCGGCCGGAGCCTGCCGCGGCGGGTGGATCTACAGGGCTGACGCATGGTCAAGATCCGAACGCCGGAGTACGCCTTCCCGACGCTCCCGTGGCTCACCGTCCGTAGCGCTATGGGCGCGATCGGTTGTAATCCGAGGGGGCAGATAGGGCTATTCTGGCGGGAAACAGTATCGAAAGAGGGTTGAGGTGCCTGTGCCTGACGTCTCAGTAGTCGTCATCGTCTACAACGACGCCGACCGGTTGCCGACCGCGGTCCAGTCCGTGCTGGACCAAACGCTCCGGGACGTCGAGGTGGTGATCGTCGACGACTGCAGCACCGACCGTTCTTTCGAAGTGGCGCAGCAACTCGCGGCCGGTCATCCCGGGCGGGTCAGAGCCTTCCAGCTGCCGGAGAACAGCGGTGCGGGAGGCGAGCCGCGGAACGTCGGCATCCAGCACACCCAGGGCCGGTACGTCATGTTCCTGGACAGCGACGACGTCCTGGAACTCAATGCGTGCAGAAATATGCTGGAGGCGGCGGAGGAAACCGGGTCGGATATCGTTTCCGGGCTGACCGTCCGGCTGCACAAGGACACCCGGAACCAGAAGCGCGACGAGTGGTACGCCTGGCTGTATTCCACCACCCGCACGCTGGAATCCGTCACAGAATTGCCGGACCTGTTCGTCTGGGACACTCTGTGCACCAATAAGTGCTATCGCCGGGAATTCCTCGTCGAGAACAATCTCCTCTTTCCCAAGGGAATGTTCTACGAGGACCTGGTCTTTATCGCCGAGGCCTATCTTGCGGCCCAGCGCATCACGCTGATCCCCAATCAGGTCTACTTCTGGCACGTCCACGAGCAGGCCGCCGTGAAGTCGGTGACGAACCGGCGGCACGAAATGAGTAACTACTCCCACCGGCTGGAAATCCACCGGCGTATCGACGCCATGCTGGCGGAGCGCGGGCTGGCCGAGATGAAGCTCGCCAAGGACGTCAAATTCCTCAAGCACGACCTCGTGCTGCATCTGCGCGATCTGCCGTTCCGCGACGAGTCCTACCGCCAGGAGTTCGCCGAGCTCTCCCGGGAGTACCTCGCGAGCATCGCCCCCGAGGCGTACGAGCGCGTGCAGCCGATACAGGCCATCTGTGCGTATCTGCTCCAGCAGGGTGACTGGGACCACCTGATCCCGGCGGTCGACACGCTCATCAACCGCGACAAGGTCTCCTCGCCGCTCGCCGAGCACGACGGCCGGATCTACTGGTGCGACGGCTACACCGACGATCCGTTCGGACGCGATGTGCTGGACGTGACCGACATCGGCTACCACGAGAAGCCGGTCAACCAGCTGTTCCTGCGCAATCAGCTCACCCGCTTCGCCGAGTCCGGCAGGTCCGTCTCGCTGACCGGCCGGATCAACAATCCGCTCGGCATCATCCCGCCCGGCGCGCAGCTCAAGGGCGAGCTGGAGTTCAGCGCCCGGCGGCGCAGTCTCCAGACCTTCCACTTCCCGGTGCGGGTGCTGCGCCACGAAGGTGACGCCATCCACTGGGAGACCGTCGCCGACCTCACCGCGAAGCTGCGCCCGCTGGGCATCGTCGACACCATCTGGGACGTCCGGCTGCGCCTGGACGTGGACGGGGTGCGCACCACGAGCCGGCTCACCGTCGCCGACACCGGGCTCTCCGGTGGGCTGCCGGTACGGCCCCGGCTGTCGCGGATGGTCGCCGACCGTCTCGAACCGCATGTCTCGGCCAAGGGGCATCTGGCGTTCCGCCTGGTCAGCGAGAACCGTAACGCCGAGCGTGTACAGGAACTGATCACCCGCGGGGTGCGCGGCAGGCCCGGGACACTGGCCAAGACCGGCTACCGCAAGGCGAAGGAGCTGCGCAAGAAGGTCACCTCCGGCGACAACAAGCTCCGCGCCTACCACGAGGTCTTCAGCCGGCTGCCGGTCAAGAAGCGCACGGTGGTCTTCGAGAGCCACCTGGGCAAGCAGTTCAGCGACAGCCCGCGGGCGATCTACGAGGAGATGCGCCGGCAGGGCCTGGAGTTCGAGGCGATCTGGTCCTACGCCGGGTCCCCGAAGGACTTCCCGAAGGGCGTCACGCTCGTCAAGCGCTGGTCGCTGCCCTATCTCAAGGCGCTGGCGCAGGCCGAGTTCTGGGTGGACAACCAGAGCTACCCGCTCAAGCTCACCAAGCGTCCCGAGACCACCTACATCCAGACCTGGCACGGCTCGGCGCTGAAGAACATGGGCTTCGACCAGCCGTCGCTGAAGGCGCAGACCCGGCAGCAGCAGGCGGAGCAGCAGCGTTCACTGGACCGCTTCGACCGGTTCCTGATCCGCTCCGAGCACGACGTGCACACCCTGGCCAAGGCGTTCCGGCTCAAGGAGAAGACCCTGCTGCGGGTGGGTTACCCCCGCAACGACGCTCTGGTCCGGGCCCGGCAGCGGGAAGCGGCACTGGGTGCGCGTGAACGCGGGCCGCTGGCCGCGGAGTTGGGCATTGCCGAGGACAAGACCGTGCTGCTTTACGCGCCGACGTTCCGCAAGGCGGGCGGGCGGCACGGGCGCTTCGAATTGCCCTTCGACGTGGAGCGTTTCGCCGATCAGTTCGGCGACCGCTATGTGCTCCTGGTGCGCTCGCACTACCTCAATCATGTGGTGCTGCCGCCGACCGTGCAGGGCCGGGTCATCGACGTTTCGGCGCGCCACGATGTGACGCCGCTGCTGGAGCTGGCCGACGGGCTGATCACGGACTATTCCTCGGTGATGTTCGACTATGCGCTGCTCGACCGGCCGCTGGTGTTCTTCACCTACGACTACGACGAGTATGTGCACGAGGGCCGTGGCACCTACTTCGATCTGCTGGAGCACGCACCGGGCCCGGTGGTCCGCACCGAGGACGCTTTCCACGAGGCGATCAAGTCGTTCGAGTCGCAGGCTCTGGAATACGCGAAGAGCCGCAAGGAATTCGTCGCCAAGTTCGGAGAATACGACCAGGGCAACGCCGCCCAGAGCATCGTCGATCAGTTTTTCGCGCAGTGGAGCCGTTGATGACCAAGTCGTACGCAGCCGAGCCGCGGGACATCTTCTTCGTCTCCAACAGCGTCAACGAGATGGGCGGCATCACCAGCTGGTCGCACCAGATGGCGCGTCTGTTCAGCGAGCGGGGCCACCGGGTGCACCTCGTCGGCGTGGTGCCGCCCCCCGAGGGACGGGTCCATGAGCTGGCGGCCGACCTGCCGTTCAAGACCACCACGCTCTACGCCGCGCACCCGCCGTCCGTCCGCCCCGTGCGCGGCCTCAAGGACAAGCTCAACCTCGCCGAGCAGCGCCGCCGGGCCGCCCGCGAGGCGGGGATGCAGGAGCAGGCGGCCAAGATGAGCGCGCTGTTCCGGGCGGCGAAGCCGGGCGGGGTGGTGATCGTCACGCAGGTGTGGGCGATGGAGTGGGTCGCGCTGGCCGACACCGCGGGGCTGACGGTGATCGGGATGAGCCACGAATCGTTCGACACCTGCCGCAAGTCGTCCCGCTTCGGCCGGGTCAAGCGGTTCTACCAGGACGTCGACCGGATGCTGACGCTCACCCGGGAGGACGCCGACCGCTGGATCCGGCAGCGGATGGACAATGTCGGCTTCATGCCGAACCCGCTGCCGTTCTTCCCTGAAGTCCCCTCGGACCGCTCCCACAAGTGTGTGGTCAGCATCGGCCGGCTCCACGAGGAGAAGGGCGTGGACCTGCTGCTGGAGGCCTGGGCGAAGGTCGCGCCGCAGCACCCCGACTGGACGCTGCGGATCTACGGCTCCGGCGAGGAGGAAGAGGCGCTGCGCAAGCAGGCCGCGGAGCTGGGGATCACCGCCACGGTCGCCTGGATGGGCCGGACGAGCGATGTCCCGGGCGCGCTGCGGGAGAGCGCGGTCTTCGCGCTCAGCTCGCGCGGCGAGGGCTTCCCGCTGGCGCCCATGGAGGCGATGGCGACCGCGGTGCCGTGTGTGGCGTTCGATGTGGCGCCGGGCGTCCACGAGATCATCTCGGACGGTGTGGACGGGCTCCTCGCGCCCCCCGGCAATGTCACCGAATTCGCCCGGCATCTCGACGCCCTGATGTCGGACAAGGACCTGCGGGACACGATGGGCGAAACGGCCCGCGAGAACATCCAGCGGTTCTCCACGGAGGAGATCGTCGGCCGCTGGGAGAGCCTGTTCACGCTGGTGGAGCGCTGACGTTCCAGAAGCGCTGAGCCGGCTTCGCTCAGCGCGCGAGAAGGGCCGCCGGCTTTCCCCGGCGGCCCTTCGTCGTGCTGCGGCTCCTGGCGCGTCCCCGGCCCGGCGGGCCGGAGCGGGCGGAGCGCGTTATTCGCCCGCGGCTTTGGCCGTACGGACCGGCTGCTCCGCGACCACGGGGTGGTCGCGGTCGATCAGGCCGAGCCGGGCGGCGCCGCCCGGCGAGCCGAGCTCGTCGAAGAACTCCACATTGGCCTTGTAGTAGTCCTTCCACTCCTCCGGGGTGTCGTCCTCGTAGAAGATCGCCTCGACCGGGCAGACCGGCTCACAGGCACCGCAGTCGACGCATTCGTCCGGGTGGATGTACAAGGACCGCTTGCCCTCGTAGATGCAGTCGACCGGGCACTCCTCGATGCAGGCCTTGTCCTTGAGGTCGACACAGGGCTGCGCAATTACGTACGTCATCACTCACTCCAGGATGTTTTCCGCTACTTGCCGGGCTGCCGGGTACGGACGAGCAGTCCGGCGACCGCCGCGCACAGCGCCACCAGACAGGTGACCGTGAGGGCGGTCCCCATGCCGGACCGGAATGCCGCACGGCTGACCTGTTCGAACACCGAGGACGGCAGCCCCGACAGCTGCGCGGAATGCCCGTGCAGACCGACGGACACCGACTGCACGGTGTGATCGAACTGCGCCGCGGACAGGCGGGTGCCGTCCGCGGCCAGCCGGCGGGAGAGGACGTCCCTGACGCCGGAGGCCATCAGGGCGCCGAGGACGGCCACTCCGAGACTGCCGCCCACCTGCATGGCGGTCTGCTGGATGCCGCTGGCGACTCCGGAGAACCCCTGCGGCGCATTGCCCAGGACGAGCTTCGTCGCCCCGACCATGATGGGGCTGAACCCCAGGCCCATCACGAAGAGCCAGAACCCGAGCTGCCCGCTTCCCTCGTGGCCGTCCAGCCGGGAGATGCCGAACAGCGCGACCGCGTTCATCAGCATGCCGAGCGCCGCGGGGATCCGCGGGCCCGCCTTGCCGATCCACAGGGCGACGAACGGGGCGCCGACCACCATCATCACCGTGAGCGGCAGGACTTGCAGACCGCTTTCCATCGGCGTCAGACCGCGGACGTGCTGGAGGTAGAAGGCGAGGAAGAACGAGGTACCGAACAAGCTGAACGCATTGACGATCAACAGCAGCACGCCGACGGACAGCAGCGGGGACCGGAAGAGCGGCATCGGGATCACCGGGTTCGCAGCCCGCCGCTCCCACCCGACGAAGCAGCAGGCCAGCGCGGCCGCGCCGGCCAGCGGGGCCCACACCGCCGGGTCGCCCCAGGCGCGGCCGGACACCGCGGTGAGCCCCCAGACCAGGGCGCTCAGTGTGGCGCTCAGCAGCAGCAGTCCCGGTACGTCCAGCCCGCGGGCGGCGCCCTCCTCCTTCGCGTCGCGGAGTACGACCAGCCCCAGCAGGACGGTGAGCGCCCCGAGCGGCACATTGATGAAGAAGGCCAGCTGCCAGCTCGCGTAGTGGACGATCAGTCCGCCCGCGATGGGGCCGAGCGCCATGGAGACGGCGATGACACTGCTGCGTACGGCGATCGGCAGGTTCATCCGGTCCGCGGGGAACGCCGTCATGATCAGTGCCAGGGTCGCCGGCTGCATCAGCGCGCCGAACACGCCTTGCAGCACCCGGAAGCAGATCACCGCACCGACGTCCGTCGACAGCCCGATGGCCGCGGAGGCGAGGGTGAACCCCAGCGTGCCGGCCAGGAACACCTGCCGGTGGCCGAAGAGATCGCCCACCCGGCCGGCCACGATGAGCAGTACGGCGACGGCGAGCAGATAGCCGTTCGTCACCCACTGCATCTCGGTGAGCGAGGCATGCAGCCGCTGCTGCATGACGGGCTGCGCCACGGCGACGATGGTGCCGTCGAGCGAGACCATCATCGCGGCGAGGGAGAGGGTGAAGACGGTCAGCCAGGGCCGCCCCCGCCATCCGCCCGCCGGGCGGGCGGCCGTCTTCCGGTCCCCGGACCTGCCCCCGTGCGGTTCCACCGTTGTGCCCGCCGGCCCCGCCGTGTGCGCGGCATCGGCACCGTCCACCGTCATCTCCCCCGTATCCCCCTCTGTTGTGTCACGTCCTGCGGTGCGGCAAGGAGCCCCATCGGGCACCGGGCGGGCCCCCAGGGCCCTGCCGCCGCGGGACGACCGGCCAGGCGGCCGTGGTCACTTGGTGAACACCAGGCTCACGTTGTGTCCGCCGAACCCGAAGGAGTTGGCCAGCGCGGCCTTCCACTCCCCGGTCCGGTTCTCGCCCTGCACCACGTCCAGGTCGATCCTCGGGTCGAGTGCGTCGAGGTTGCGGATGGCGGGCGCCACGCCGTCCTTGAGCGCCAGCAGCGCCGCCATCGCGCCCACCGCTCCGGAGGCACCCAGCATGTGACCGGTCATCGACTTCGTGGCCGTGACCGAGGCATGGGTGCCCACGGCCCGGCCGATCGCCTCGGCCTCCGCCAGGTCACCGGACTCGGTGGAGGTGGCGTGGGCGTGCACATGGCCGATGTCCTGCGGGGTCAGGTCCGCATCCCGCAGGGCCAGCTCGATGGCGTGGACCTGGCCCGCCGCGTCGGACGCCGTGATGTGGTTCGCGCTGGAGCTCACGGCGCTGCCGGCCAGCGTGCCGTACGTCGTGGCGCCGCGGGCCCGCGCGAACTCGGCGCGCTCCAGGACCATGATTCCCGCGCCCTCGCCCATGACGAAGCCGCTGCGGGCCACATCGAACGGGCGGGACACCGACTCCGGGTTCTCGAACTGCGTCGAGAGCGCCTTCATCTGGGCGAAGGCGGCGATGGTGAACGGGTGCAGACAGGCCTCGACGCCGCCGGCGACCACCACGTCCACCCGCCCGGCGCGGAGCAGGTCGAGGCCCATCGCGAGCGCCTCGGCACCGGACGCACAGGCGCTGACGGGCGTCCTGGCGCCGCCCTTGGCGCCCAGGTCCATGCTCACCCAGGCGGCCGGTCCGTTGGGCATGAGCATGGGGACCGCGAACGGAGAGAGCCGGCGCGCCCCGGACTCCTCGAAGATGTCGTCCTGCCCGAGGGTGGTGAGCACCCCGCCGGTGCCCGTGCCGATGACCACGGCCAGTCGCTCGGGCTCGACCTCGGGCGCGCCGGCGTCCTGCCAGGCCTCCCGGGAGGCGAGCATCGCGAGCTGCTCACCGCGGTCCAGCTTCCGGGCCTGTGTACGGGGCAGCGCGGCGGCCGGGTCCTCGGTGAGCCCGGCCGCGATGCCCACCGGGAGGTCGGCGGCCCACTCCTCCACCAGCGCGCGGACCCCGGACTTTCCCGCCAGCAGCCCCGACCAGGACGAGGACGCATCGGCGCCGACCGGCGTCATCGCTCCGATACCCGTCACCAGCACCTGACCGTTCTCGGCCATCTCCGTCTCCTCTGATCTCGTAGGAACCGCACAAGATCTCTGCCGATCTCACAGCGATCATGCCAGCAATCAGCTTGCCAAACAGGCCGGAAGCAGACCGATTCGGCGCCGGTAAGTTGTGCCCCTCCCACAACCGCGCGCCCGCTCCTGGCGGGCCTGGCCCTACGTCAGCCGGCGGGTGCCGCCGCGCTTCCGGGCTCCATCAGCCGCAGCGCCGCCCGGTCCACCTTGCCTATCTTCGTGCGGGGCACACCGTCCACCACCCACAGCGCGTCCGGCAGCTTGTGCCGCGCGAGGGAATGCCGCAGCCGCGCCCGCAGTTCCTCCAGTCCGAGTTCGTCCTGCGGGTCCGCCAGGACGACACAGGCGCCGATGGCCTCTCCCAGAATCCGGTCCGGCACCGGGAAGATCCCGGCGTCGACGATGCCCGGAAGCGCGGTGAGAGCGGACTCGACTTCGCTGCACGAGACCTTCAGCCCGCCGCGGTTCACCAGTTCCTTCATACGGCCCTTGACGTGGAGCCGCCCCTCGTCGTCGATCAGCCCGAGGTCACCGGTGTGGTACCAGCCGTCCTGCGCCACACTGTCCTGTCCCCAGTAGCGGACGGGGCGGGACGCACCGAAGACGATTTCGCCCACGACACCGCGTCCCAGGATCTCGGCGCCGTCCCTGGCGAAGATCTCCAGACGGCCGTCGGGAGCCGTGTCGGCGGGCCCCTCGAACACCCGGTGGCCCACCGAACCCGTTTCGATCTCGGCCCGGTCGGTGGTGTAGCAGAGGAATCCTTCGCTGCAACCGTAGATATAGAAGAGCTGCACGCCGAAGGTGGCGTACATCTGCTGCAACAGCGCCCCGGGGAAGGTCGCCGCGCCCGCCACCGCCCAGCGCAGGGAGCTCAAGTCGTGTGCGCCGGGGTCGAGATGGTCGAGCATCAGCTGGAAGTGTGCCGGGGTGCCCGGCAGGACCGTGATCCGCTCGTCCGTGATGCGTTGCAGCGCCCCGGCGGGCGAGAAGCGGTCCATCAGCACCAGCCGGCTTCCGCGGGTCAGGGCCACCATGGACATCTTCAGTCCCAGAGCGTGGGCCAGCGGGAGATACAGCAGGTGCACATCGCGCTCGTCCGGCTCGAAGGCCGTGGTGAAGCACTCGATCTTCGCCCACAGTGCGCTGAAGGACTCCATGACGCACTTCGGCAGCCCGGTGGTTCCCGAGGTCAGCAGCAGCAGCGCGGTACGGGAATCCGGCACGCCCGGTGATTCCGGGCCGATCGCGGAATGCGGACGCGATGCGTCGGCCAGGTCCGCCAGTTGGTGGGCCTCCGGCGGGAGGACGTCGCCGCCGTGCACGATCAGGTGGACGCCGGGAAATGCGGCGCGTACGTCGTCCAGCGGCGCCATGGGGGTGTCGTTCCCGTACCGCGGCTGGTACAGCAGGGCGACCGCGTCCGTGCGCCCGGTGATCGATACCAGTTCCGGTCCGGTGAGATCGTGGTCGACCCCGACGAAGGTCGCCCCGCATTCCCAGGCCGCGACCAACGCCACCAGGTATTCGGGCGAGTTGGGGAGCTGGCAGACCAGCCGGTCCTTGTCCTTCACGCCCAGCCCGCGATAGGAGGCGGCCAGCGCCTCCACCCGTTCCCAGAACTGGCCGTAGGTCAGGCTGCGGCCCTGAAAGGTCATCGCCGGGCGCTCCGGCCACTTCCGGCAGGCTTCCCGCAATGCCTTGATCAGTTCACTCACAGATTCCATGTCTGCCTTTCCATGCGCGAGGCCGCGCACGCCGGTCGTCAGTGAAAGAGCCATGGCGCAACAGGCGCCTGCCCGCCACCGGCGAACGGCTCGAAGAGCGGGGCGAGGCGCGGGTCCCGCGGCGGATCGGACAGGTCCCGGCAGACCGCGGCGGCCGGAAGACCGGCCTCGGTCAGCAGCTTCTCCCACTGCGCCGCCGGGGCCTCGCGCAGGCGTGCGGTCAGCTGGTCGTCACGCTCACCGCGCCGGCCGGGCGGTACCTCCAGCACCTCGCACAGCGCCTGGTAGGCGGGTTCGTCGTCGGCGCTCACCATGAGGTACCCGTCCGCGGTCCCGGCCGGCTCGTCGATCGCGCCCCATACCGGCCGGCCGTCGCTGCGCCCGGGTTCGTCGCCGGTGGCCCGGCCGAGGACGACATGGGACTGGAGCGCCATGGCACCGGTCAGCAGCGAGGACTCGGCCGTCCAGCCGTGGCCCGACAGCTCCCGCCGGTACAGCCCGGCCAACACCCCTTCGCAGGCCACCAGCGCACCGAACATGTCGCACAGCAGCACCCGGGTCGTGGCCGGGCGCTCGTGCCGCGGGGTGTTCCCTTCGCTCACCCCGGCGTACGCCTGCACCATGAATTCGGTGCCGATCACCTCGCGCCGGTCGAGGTGCGGACCCCATCCCGACGCCTCGCCGAAGACCAGCCGGGGGTTCGTACGGGCCAGTTCCCCGGGGGCGAAGCCCCACTCGGCGGCCTTTCCGGGACGCCAGTTGTGCAGGAAGACATCCGCCTCCGCGATGAGTTCGCGCAGCGCGTCCCGGCCGGCCGGACGGCCGAGGTCCAGACCCGTGCGCCGCTTGCCGCGGTGGTAGAGAGAGCCCATCCCGCTCGCGTCGCCCTGGGGCGGCTCGACCCAGGTCACCTCGGCCCCGAGCATGGTCAACAGCTGTCCGGCGAGCGGTCCTTGGACCCGGCTGGTGGCCTCGACCACCCGGATCCCGGCCAGCGGAAGATCGCCGGTGCGGCCCGCTCCGGCGCTCTGGGGTGCGGCGGCCGGCCTGCCACCGCAGGTCGCGGGCAGCGGGGTCAGCCGGGGCTGGCCCGGCGACCAGCCCGGCTCGGCCAGTACGTCCCGGTAGCCGCGCAGCGCCGACAGGCTGAGCCCGTACTCCTGTGCGACCGCGACGATCCGCGGCCAGGGCGTGCCGGCCGCGGCCGTGTGCAGTGCGGCGGGCAGCAGGCAGTGGCCCTTGAGGTAGCGGTGCTGGAAGGCGGTCCAGGCACGGCCCAGTACGGCGGTGTCCACGCCGAGGCTGCGCCAGAACGCGAGCCACCGGGCGGGGTCGAAGGTCTCGATCTCGAAGAGGGGCCCGTCGGCGCTGCGGAACGGCGGCGGGCCGCCGTCCCCCTTGACCGAGGGTCCCCACGGGTCGGGGGAGGTGGCCTCGGCGGTGTACTGGCCGGCGAGTAAGGTGCCGGCGCGCAGTACGGAGGTCTCCACGGCGTCGACCGGGATGCCACGGGCGCGCCCCACGTGAGCGGCGAGGACGCCCTGGCCGGCCAGCACTCCGGCCGCGGCCGAGGCCGCTTCCAGCCCGAGCCGGCGCGGTCGTCCCGCCTCCTGCCCGTGGAGGTGCATCAGCCCGCACAGGGCCTGCACCACCGGCTCACTGCCCGGCCGGGCGGGATCGAGGTCCGCGCCGCCGTGCCAGGTCAGACCGATCCCGACACCGCCGGCGGCCGCGGTGGGCGGTCCCGCCACCGGGCCGGGGGCCGAACCGAGCCAGGGCCGGAGCCGGGTGCGGGCGGTGCGGTGGGCGAGGTCCGGGCCGCCGCTCACGTCTCGGCCCTCCGGTCCGCGTAGTACGGCTGGTGGGCGAGCAGCCCGCCGTCGACCACGAGGGTCTGTCCGGTGATGAACGAGGCTTCGTCGGAGGCGAGGAAGACGACGGCCGACGCGACGTCCTCGGGCCGTCCCAGCCGCGTGGTGAGGTGGTGGGGCAGCATCACCCGGTAGGCGGCCTCGCGTTCGGGCCTGGTGATGATGAGGCCGGGCGCGATCGCGTTGCAGCGCACACCGCTTCGGCCCGCCTGGGTGGCTACGGAACGCGTCAGGCTGATGAGGGCGGCCTTGGACGCCGCGTACGCCGGGTGGCTCAGATCGCCGGAGAGCCCGGCGGCCGAGGAGGTGTTGATGACGCAGCCGCCGCCGCGCGCGATGAGATGCGGCAGGGCGGCCTGGGTGGCGACCATGGCGCCGCTGAGGTTGACCCGCATGGTCCGGTCCCACACCTCGGGGTCGGCGTCGGCCACCGGCACGTCCAGGGAGGACGCCAGGGCGGTCGCCGCGGCGTTGTTGTGCAGGATGTCCAGACCGCCGAACTCCTCGACGGTGGCGGCCACCATGGCGCGCACCGATGCCGGGTCCGCCAGGTCCGCCTCGATGCCGATCGCGTGCGTGCCGTCCGCGCCCCGGATCTTCTCGGCCAAACTTTTCACGCCGGCCTCGTCCAGGTCGGCGAGCGCCACCCGGGCCCCCTCCGCGGCGAGCCGCTCCGCGGTGACCGCTCCGATGCCCGACGCGGCACCGGTGACGATGGCGATCTTCCCCTCAAGCCTGCCCATACCCCACCCCCTAAGGCATAACTTAGTTAACTGATTTAACGCTACCATCCCCCTTGAGGCACTGTCATCCGGCCATTCGCGCCCGCCCCATCCACCCAGGGTCACAGCTGAGTTACCGTGCGATCACAGACGGTCCACATTTCGGCGCGCAGCCTTGCTACACTCAGTAATCCTGATTGATTCATTTAATGCAATCGACTCAACAGGGCGTAAAGGTGCTCACTGCAATTTCGCTCGCACCGCGTCGTCGATGCGCGCCACCTAGGAGGAAGCGGCCTTGACTGAAGCAACCCGAGCGGTGAATAAGGGCCCCCAGAAGCGAAACGGGGCGACACTTCGCGTGCGTGTCCCGAAGACCGCGGAACTGGTGGCGGCCAGCCTGCGCCGGGTCATCATCCGGGGCGAACTGGCGCCGGGCGACGCACTCCCGCCGGAATCGGCCCTGATGGAGCAGTTCGGCATTTCCCGCCCCACCCTGCGCGAGGCCATTCGCGTCCTGGAGTCCGAGGCGCTGATCAGCGTGCGCCGCGGCGTGCACGGCGGCGCCCGGGTCAACGCCCCCGATCCCATGGTGGCCGCCCGCTACCTCGGGCTCATCCTGGAGTACCGCGAGACCACACTGGGCGAGATGTTCCAGCTCGTCGCCTCGATCGAGCCGCCCTGCGTACGACAGCTCGCCAGTCGGCACACCCCGTCCGGCATCGGCCGGCTGCACGAGGCGCTCGCCACGGAGGAAGAGGCGAAGGACGACCCCGCCGCACTCGCCGAGGCCAAGGCAGCATTCCACGCGACTCTGGTCGAATTGAACGGCAACCGGGCGATGCTGGCACTGCACGAGACGCTGCAATGCATCTTCTACCAGGCCAAGAGTCCGCATATTGCGACCGGCGGAAAGACCGGCACCCGGCGTGATCATGAAGAGCATGTGAAGTTGGTGAAGCTGATTCAGGCGGGCGAGGCCGACGAGGCCGAGGCCCATTGGCGCCGTCACATTTCCCGTATGGAGAAGGAATTGAATGCGAGCGGCGCCAATACCCGTCTGGAACTCCTCGACTGAGCGTCAGCCAGGCCGGACCGGTCCCCGGACCGTCACTCGGAGCGCTTACCGAACGCATCGGCGTTGGGGGCCGCCCGCTGGACCAGCTTGTCCAGCGCCTCGCCGGCAGTCTCCGGCTCCCATCGCTCCGCACCGACAGCGGCGGGGCCGTCCACCCAGCCCTCCGCCACCGAGATCCGCCTGCCGAAGACCGTGACGACCCGGCCCGTGACATGGCCGGACAGCGGACTGCCGAGCCAGACGACGACCGGCGGCACGCTCTCCGGCGCCAGATCATGCTGGGCGGCCAGGCCCGGCATGACGCTCAGATCCTCGGTCATACGCGTCAGGGCGGCCGGAGCGACCGCGTTCACGGTCACGCCGTACCGGCCCAGCTCCTGCGCCGCGCCGATCGTCAGGGCCGCGATACCGGCCTTCGCCGCCGCGTAGTTGGACTGCCCCGGATTGCCGTAGAGCCCTGAGGTGGACGTGGTGTTGATGACCCGGCCGGCCACCTCCTCGCCCGCCTTCGACCGCTGACGCCAGTGGGTGGCGGCGTGGTGGAGCACGGCGGCGGTGCCCTTCAGATGGACGGCGACCACGGCGTCCCAGTCCTGCTCGGTCATACCGACCAGCGTCCGGTCCCGGAGGATCCCGGCGTTGTTGACCAGGGTGTCCAGCCTGCCGAACCGCTCGACGGCCTGGCCGATCAGCCGCCGGGCACCTTCCCAGGTCGAGATGTCGTCGAAGTTGGCCACGGCCTCGCCGCCGGCGGCCCGGATCTCGGCGGCCACCGTCTCGGCGGCGGCGGTCGAGCTGCCGGCCCCGTCCCTGGCCCCGCCGAGGTCGTTGACGACCACCCGGGCGCCGGCCCCGGCGAACGCCAGGGCGTGCGCGCGGCCGATCCCGTTGCCCGCGCCCGTGATCACGACGACCCGGCCGGCACAGATCTTCGCCATGCTGTTCCTCCCCCTCATGCCGTCCCTGTGACGGCGCTGGTGTGATGACGCTTCACCGGCGCCGGGGGCTCGACCCCGACGACGGACACGAACGACAGGCACTCCCCCGGACCGCCGCCGAGGTTGTGGGTGAGCGCCAGCCCCCGCCCGAGGGCGGACGCGGACAGGGCGCGCTCCTGGGGCGCTTCCCCGCGCAGTTGCAGCCAGCACTCGAACAGCATCCGCAGCCCCGAGGCCCCGATCGGATGCCCGAAGGCCTTCAGCCCGCCGTCCGGATTCACCGGCAGGGCACCGTCCCGGTCGAAGGCGCCGTCCAGGGCCGCGCGCCAGCCCTCCCCCGGCGGCGCGAAACCGAGGTCCTCCATCAGCACCAGCTCGGTGACCGTGAAGCAGTCGTGCACCTCCGCCAGCGCCAGTTCGGCCCCCGGGTCGGTGATCCCGGCCTGCCGGTAGGCGTCCGCGGCCGAGCGCCTGACCTCGGGGAAGGAGGTGAAGTCGTACTCCGGGTCGGCGGTGCCGGCGGCCGGGCCGACCGCGAGCGCGAGCGCCTTCACGAACAGCGGCCGGTCGGTGTAGCGGTAGGCGTCCTCGGCCCGTACCACCAGCGCCGCCGCCGCGCCGTCGCTCACACCCGAGCAGTCGAAGACGCCCAACTCGCCCGTCACGCGCGGGGCCTTGCGGAGGGTCTCCATGGATACCGCCCGGCGGAAGTGCGCCCGCGGGTTCAGCGCGCCGTTGGCGTGGTTCTTCCACGCGATCCGGTCCAGCACCTCACGGAGCGTCCCGTCGGCCAGGCCGTACTTGTGCCCGTACGCCTGGGCCAGCAGGCTGAAGGCGGCCGGTGCGGTGAGGTCGGGTTCGGTGCCGTCGCCGGGGACCGCGGGGGCCGAGAGCCCGGACATGCCGGAGTCCTTGAGCTTCTCCACCCCGACGGCCATCGCCGTGTCGTACGCGCCGCTCGCCACCGCGTAGCAGGCGTTGCGCAGTGCGTCCGAGCCGCCGGCGCAGTAGTTCTCCACCCGGGTGACGGGCTTGTACGGCAGGCGCAGCGGGCGGGACAGCGCGAGTCCGGAGTTCCCCGACGCCAGGGTGCTCAGCCAGTACGCGTCGACCTCGACGTCGCTGACCCCGCCCGACGCACAGGCGGCCCGGACCGCGTCCAGTACGAGGTCGTCCGCCGAGGCGTCCCAGTGCTCCCCGAACGTGGTGCACCCCATACCGACGATCGCGACCTTGTCGCGGATGCCGTGTGACGGCACGGTCTCCCCCTCCCTAGAGCCGATACAGTTAGATAATCATAAGGATCTCACTCTTTTAACGGGAGGGTCACTTGACCTCGCTCGTCGCCTACGGCGCGTATGTGCCGTACTTCCGGCTCCGGCGGAGCGCGATCGCCACCGTGCTCGGCGGGACAGCTGCCGGGGGAACCCGTGCGGTCGCCTCCTACGACGAGGACAGCACGACGCTGGGCGTCGAGGCGGCCCGCGCCGCACTGGCCGCCGTCCCCGAAGCCCGCGGGAGCGTACGCAACCTGCTCTTCGCCACCGCCACCCCGCCGTATCTGGACAAGACCAATGCCGCGGCGATCCATGCGGCGCTCGGCCTCGCCCCGGAGGCGATGGCCGTCGACATGGCCGGCGCGGTGCGGTCCGGTGCCGGCGCTCTGCACCTGGCGAGCGGCAGCGCCGAGGACACCCTGGTGGTGCTCGCGGACGTACGGACGGGACTGCCCGGAAGCGCCGACGAACGCGACGGGGGCGACGCGGGGGCGGCCTTCCTCTTCAGCGCCCGGCCCGAACTCCCCCCGCTCGCCGAGGTGATCGCCCATGCCTCGGTGACCGCCGAGATCCTCGACCGCCGTCGCACACCGGACTCCCCGGTCTCCACGACGTCGGAGGAGCGCTTCACCGAGCAGGTCTACACCCGGCTGGCCGATGCCGCGTTCGACGACGCGCTGGAGCGGGCGGAGCTGCGGGCGGAACAGCTCGACCACCTCGCCGTCGCCGGACTGCACCAGCGCGCCCTGCGGTCCGTGGCCGGCCGGCTGTCCGCCCGTACCGGGAAGGCCGCGGACGGGAACGCGGACGGCCTCGCCAAAGCCGTCGGCAACCCGGGCACCGCGCAGCCGGGCCTGCTGCTCGCCGACGCGCTCGACCGCGCCGAGCCGGGGCAGACGATCGCCCTGGTCGTCATCGGTGACGGAGTCTCCGTGCTCGTCCTGCGGACCTGTGCCGCACTGACCGCGCGGCGGGCCGCCGTCCCGGCCGCCGCACCGGCGGCGGCCGGCAGCGACCGGCTCTCGTACGGGGACTATCTGACCTGGCGCGGGTTCCTCGACCGGCAGCCCGCCGCCCGTCCGAAGCCGCAACCGCCCGCCGCCGCCCCGTCGTTGCGCCGGGCGGGGTGGAAGTACGGCTTCGTGGCCAGCCGTTGCACGGACTGCGGGACCCGGCAGCTGCCGCCCGCCCGGGTGTGCACCAGCTGCCGGACGATCGACAAGATGACCGAGGAGCGGCTCGACGGCACACCGGCGACCGTCGTCACCTACACGGTCGACCATCTGGGCTTCACCCCGCACCCGCCGCTGATCCTGGCGGTGATCGAGTTCGACGGCGGCGGCCGGTTCCGGTGCGAGCTCACCGACGCGGCCGAGGAGGAGATGCACGCCGGGATGCGGGTCACGATGTCCTTCCGCCGGCTGCTCACCGCCGACGGCGTGCACAACTACTTCTGGAAGGCACGGCCCGTGCGCTGAGCGGCCGCCGGGAGACACCGAGGGCGTGCGGCCGGAACCGGAGGGTTCCGGCCGCACGCCCGGCCGCTGTCCCAGGGCCGCTACCGCATCGGGAAGCCGCCCGCCACCGGAGACACCTCGGGGTCTCCGTACTGCGCACGGAACCACGCACGGTACTGCTCCAGCACCACCGGATCGTCCTCCTCGGGGCCCGGCCCGGGGGCCGGGAGCTCGTCCAGCGCGATGCCGAACCGGCTCCGGTACACCTCCAGCACCTCGGCGGCGCCGTCGAGGATCCGCTCGGAGGTCCGCCCGCCCGACACCTCCAGCAGCCGGCGCTGGTCGACCATCGTCGTCCGCCCCGTGGCGTCCAGGATCGAGGCCACCAGCAGATGCGACATGGGCAGCTCAGGGAGCGTCCAGGCCCACCAGGTGGGCGGGAAGTCCTCGAAGCGCAGCGGGGTGGGGTCCAGCCGGTACTGGGGTACCCCGTCGCGGCGCAGTTCGATGCCGCCGCCGTCCGTGTCGGCCAGCTGGAAGACGCCCTCGGGGTCCTGCTGGGGCGTGCGCACGTCGAACCGCAGCGGATAGCGGCTGCCGCGCAGGAAGCCCACGTCCACGAGCCATGGCTCGGGGGTCTCCACCTTCAGCACGTAGTGCACCACCGGTGCCATGAAGCGGCCGGCGTGGAAGATGCGTCCGCCCAGCACCGTCACCTCCGGGTAGCCGAGGGTGCGCAGCAACTGCTCGAAGGCGCTGGCGAGTTCGATGCACGTGCCGCCGCGGTGGCGGTGCGCGATCTTGTCGATCACCGCGGGGCCGAGTGCGGTGGGTTTCCCCGACCGGATGTGCATGTTCTCGAACGGCACCGACACGAGATGACGTTCCTGGAGCACACGGAGCGTCCCGGCGTCGGTTCGCCGCGGACGCCCGATGCCCAGACGGCGCAGATATGCATCGAGGGTGCTCTGGTCCACCGAGGTCTCTCCCCTTCGTTCCTCAGGTTGCTACGGGCTCGCGGGCGGCCGCCGGCGGCTACCGGCTCCCTACCGGCGCGGCCTCGAAGCCGTAGAGCCAGGCGTAGTCGTCCAGCCGCTCGGCCGTGGGCATCGACCGGTCGCGCAGGCGCTGCTGCGGGCCGTCGGGAAGGTGGAACTCATGGCCCCGCTCCCGGGAGCGCCGGTGCACCTCGCGTACGCGGGGCAGCCGCAGCTCCTCGTACCGCCGCAGCGCGGGCCCCGGATCGGGGTCCGCGGCGCTGAGCAGATCCGCGAGCACCCAGGCGTCCTCGATGGCCTGGTTGGCGCCCTGGGACAGATAGGGCACCATCGGGTGCGCCGCGTCGCCCGCCAGCGTCATCCGGCCGGTGCTCCAGCCGCCCACGCAGTCGCGGTCGAACAGGGCCCAGTGGTGGGCCGTTTCCGCGGCCCCGATCAGCTCGGCGACATCGGTGTTCCAGCCGGCGAAGGCGGCCGCGGCCTCCTCCGGGCGGCTCGGCGCCGACCACACCTCCGGGTCCCACTCCGGTGAGGTGATCACCGCGCTGAAGTGGACCAGACCGTGCTGGGCGATCGGATAGCTCGTCACATGGCCGTTCGGCCCCAGCCAGAAGAGCACCTTCGGCACCTCGAAGAGGGACGGCAGCCGGTCGGCCGCCACCAGTCCGCGGTGGACCGTGTGCCCGGAGAACCGGGGACGGTCGCCCACGAGGGTGTTGCGGAGCGTCGAATGGATGCCGTCCGCGCCGACGACGACCCCGGCCTCCTCGCTCGTGCCGTCGGCGAAGCGCAGGGTGACCCCGTCCGGGCGCTCCTCGACGGCGGTGCATGCGGAGCTGTGCCGGACGACCCCGGGCGGCAGCAACTCCAGCAGGCTGCGGTGCAGATCGGCCCGCTGGATGAGGTAGTAGGGCGCGCCGTAGCGCTCCACGCAGGATTCGCCGAGCTCCGTGCGGGCGAGCGGCGCGCCGTCCTGCCAGCGGCGCGTCTCGATGGCGTGCGCCCGGGTGGCCCGCCGCTCCAGTGCGCCGGCGAGCCCGAGGCGGTGCAGGATGCGGGACGAGTTGGGGGCGATCTGGATCCCCGCGCCGGCATCGGCGAACACCGTGGCCTGCTCGTACACGGTGCACTCGATGCCGGCCCGCAACAGCGACGCGGCCACCGTCAGACCGGCGATCCCGCCGCCGATCACGGCGATCCGGGGCCGGTTATTGCTTATGTGCGTCACCGGTGTCACTTCTCCAGGCAGAACTCATCAATCGGGTAGCCCACGTGGCGGTCCGCGCTCGGCAGGAAGCCGAGGACACGGTCGCCGGGCTTCAGCTCGGTGCTGTTGAGCACGGCACCACCGGGGCCGAGCACCCGTACGTGCCAGTCGTCCTGGAGGATCAGATTGACCGCCTGGCCGCCGGGCGCGACCGCGTCGATGGAGATCAGCGGACGGGATTCGATCTTCACCCGGCCCACGGTGACCAGCCGGGTGTTGCCCTTGACGTCCACGGCCAGCACCTTGCTGCCGGACTTGAGCTCGCTGAGGTAGTTGGTCCGCTCGTCCTTGGAGAGGGTGTACGAGTGGATGGCGCCGGCGTTGACGCGGAACGGCCGGGTGGGCATGTACGGCAGCGGGTGGGTCTCGCTGACGCAGAGGATCATGCCCTTGGAGTGCGACCCGACGAGAATCCCCTCGTCCTCGCGGAAGTGGGTGCAGGTGTCGACACAGGCCCGCTCACCCATGCCGACGTGGCTGGTCGCGGTGACCTCCAGCTCGACCAGGCTCAGGTTCGGGGTGTCGAGCTGGGCCGCGGCCTTCAGGTGCGCCGCTTCGCCGACGCCCTTGGGGGCCATCATCACGCCGTCCGAACCGTGCTCCAGGACACCGAAGATGATCTCGGCCTCCTCGGCGTCCTGCGCCACGGTGATCAGGCTGCCGGTGGCCTTGGCGGCGGCCGCGATCACGATCTCCAGCGGGATCTTGGTCGGGTCGCGGAAGAGCAGCAGGCTCAGCTGCTCGGTACGCGCGGACTCACACGCCAGCTCGAGGCTGTCCGCGTCCACGATCTCCACGAAGCGGCCGAAGGTCACCTCGGGGTGACGGATCGCCAGCTCGGCGGGGGTGATGCCATGACGTATCGGATCCACGATCACCACATCGGCCCGCCCCAGCTCCTCGGGCACCGCGCCCGCCCCGGGGAACAGCACCTTGGTGAGGGTCGGCGGCAGCCCTTCGAGGTCCGCGAGGTCATCGGTGACGATGCCCTCGATGCGGTGGTGCAGCGCCTCCTGGAGGATCGCTTCCTTCGCGTCCCCGACCGCTCGGACGTCCAGCCAGCTCAGCTTCATGTTATTTCTCCACAAATATGGTGGGGCGAGGTCGACGGCACACAGGTGCGGTCAGACGGGCAGGGACAGCTCGTGGACCTGGATGTCCGCTTCGATACGGGACCCGGCGGAGGAGCCCTCGTGGACGAGTTCGACGACCGCGCGGGCGACCTTGCCCGGCTCGTCGGCCTGGAAGATGTTGCGGCCCATGGCCACTCCCGCGGCGCCCGCCCCCAGCGCCTCGTCCACGTACGACAGGGTCGCGTCGAGTCCGCTGCGCTGCGGGCCGCCGACGACCAGGATCGGCAGTGGGGACATGTCCGTGATCCCGGCCATGGTGTCGGGCGACCCGGTGTAGAGGGTCTTGACGATGTCGGCCCCCAGATCCGCGGCGAGCGAGGCCGCATGGGCGATCAGCTCCGGGTCACGGGGGTTGTCGATGCGGGGGCCGCGCGGGTACATCATCGCGAGCAGCGGCACGTTCCACCGGTCGCAGGCCTCGGCCACCGCGGCCAGGTCGGCGATCTGCTGCTTCTCCTCGTCGGAGCCGATGTTGACGTGCACGCTGACCGCGTCGGCACCGTGCCGTACGGCTTCCTCGACGCCGGCGACGAGGTACTTGGCGTTGGGGTCGGGGGCGTGCACGGTGCTCGCGCTCATGTGCACGATGAGCGACATCTGCGTGAAGCGCATCGGGTCGATACAGCGCAGCGTCCCCTTGTGGACGATGGCCGCGTCGACGCCACTGACCGCCAACTCCCCGACGAGCCGGTCGACATGGCGCCCGCCGGTGATCGGACCGTCGGTGACGGAGTGGTCGAGCGGCACGATCACGAGTCTGTCGTCATCGTGCCGGTGAAGCCGCCGCAGCCTGAGCTGACGTGCGAAAGGAAGGTGCGAAGGCATGGGATACGACTCCTTACAGGCTGGCTTGACGCCATGTGGCCGAATGTGGGCGAGGGATGGCCGCCCGGGCTCCCGGGTCAGCGGGGGGCCGCTTGTGGCAGCCATCCGCCGACCCGTGCGACCAGGCCGTCGGCGGTGAGCCCATGCCGGCGCAGGAGGGCCGTCCTGCTGCCGTGGGGAAGGAACTCCGTCGGCAGCCCGACGGTCCGTACGGGGGTGGGCGCACCGGCCTCGGACAGCTGCCGCAGCAGGCGCGCGCCGAGCCCGCCGTCGCTCAGGTTGTCCTCGACGGTCACCACGAGTTCGTGCCGTGCGGCCAGCTCCGGGAGCCCCTCCGGTACGGGGACGGACCAGCGCGGGTCCACCACCGTCGACGGGATGCCCAGGGCGTCCAGTGCGGCCGCCGCCTGGAGGCACGGGTCGGCGAGCGGACCGGTCGGGACCAGCAGCACCCGGGCGCCGGGCGCCTCGTGCAGCACGTCCATGCCCCCTTCCCGGCGGAGCGCCGGCAGGGCCGGGCCGGCCTGCGCCTTCGGGAAGCGGAGGACGGTGGGCCCGTCCGTGACGGCGACCGCCTCCCGCAGCAGCGTCCTGAGCTCCTCGGCATCGCGCGGCACCGCCAGGCGCAGCCCCGGTACCAGCGACAGCCAGGAGGCGTCCCAGATCCCGTGATGGCTGGGGCCGTCGGGGCCGGTGACGCCCGCCCGGTCGAGTACGAAGGTCACCGGCTGCCGGTGCAGCGCCACATCCATCAGCACCTGGTCGAAGGCGCGGTTGAGGAAGGTGGAGTAGACGGCCACGACGGGGTGCAGTCCGGTGTGCGCCAGCCCGGCGGCGGAGACGGCGGCGTGCTGTTCGCCGATGCCGACGTCGAAGACCCGGTCGGGGAACCGGCGGGCGAAGCCGGCCAGGCCCACGGGCTGGAGCATCGCGGCGGTGAGGGCGACCACGTCGGGCCGCTGCGCACCGAGCTCCGTCATCTCCGCACCGAACACCTCGGTCCAGGAGCGGCCGCCGGAAGCGGACCTGCCGCCGGTCTCGGGGTCGAAGGTGCCCACCGCGTGCCAGCAGTCGTCGGCGTCCTCGGCGGCCGGTGCGTAGCCGTGGCCCTTCTGCGTCACGCAGTGCACCACCACGGGGCGGTCGAGTGCGGCCGCCCGGCGCAGTGCGCGCTCGACCGCCGGGCGGTCGTGGCCGTCGACCGGGCCCAGGTAGGCCAGGCCCAGGTTCTCGAAGAGACCGGCCCCGCCGCGGCCCTCCCGGAGCTCGCCGAGGTGGGTGGCGAGGGCGCCGGCGGTGGGGGCGTAGGAACGGCCGTTGTCGTTCAGGACGATGATCACCGGCCGGTCCGGGGCGCCGCCGATGTTGTTGAGCGCCTCCCAGCTCATCCCGCCGGTCAGCGCGCCGTCGCCGACGACGGCGACCACCCTGCGGTGCGCGGCGCCGGCCAGGCCGAAGCCCTTGGCGATGCCGTCCGCGTACGAAAGGGCCGTGGAGGCATGGGAGTTCTCGATGACATCGTGCTCGGACTCGCTGCGGTCGGGATAGCCGGACAGCCCGCCCTCCTGGCGCAGCGTCGAGAAGGCCTTCATCCGGCCGGTGAGCAGCTTGTGGACGTAGGCCTGGTGGCCGGTGTCGAAGAGCAGGGTGTCCTTGGGGGACTCGAAGACCCGGTGCAGGGCGAGGGTGAGCTCGACGACGCCGAGGTTGGGGCCCAGGTGTCCGCCGACCTTCGAGACGGACTCCACCAGGAAGGAGCGGATGTCCGCGGCCAGCGCCCCGAGTTGGCCGTCCGTCAGGGACTGCAGGTCGGCGGGGCCGGTGAGGTCAGCCAGTCTCATCGAGATCCACCCCCATCTCGTCCGCGAGGCGCAGCGCCTCTTCGATGAGGGTCTCGACGATCTTCGACTCGGGGACGGTCTTGACGACCTCGCCCTTGACGAAGATCTGCCCCTTGCCGTTGCCGGAGGCGACACCGAGGTCGGCCTCGCGGGCCTCGCCGGGGCCGTTGACGACACAGCCCATGACGGCGACCCGCAGCGGCACCGGCAGCCCTTCGAGCCCGGCGCTCACCTCTTCGGCGAGCTTGTAGACGTCCACCTGGGCGCGGCCGCAGGACGGGCAGGAGACGATCTCCAGGCGCCGGGGGCGCAGGCCGAGCGACTGGAGGATCTGGATGCCGACCTTGACCTCCTCCACGGGCGGCGCGGACAGCGAGACGCGGATGGTGTCGCCGATGCCCTGGCGCAGCAGCGCGCCGAAGGCCACCGAGGACTTGACCGTGCCCTGGAAGGCCGGTCCCGCCTCGGTGACGCCGAGGTGGAGCGGATAGTCGCACTGCGCGGCCAGCAGCTCGTACGCCCGGATCATCACCATCGGGTCGTGGTGCTTCACCGAGATCTTGAAGTCGTGGAAGTCGTGCTCCGCGAAGAGCTCCGCCTCGCGCAGCGCCGATTCGGCCAGGGCCTCCGGGGTCGCCTTGCCGAACTTCCGCAGGATCCTCGGGTCGAGCGAGCCCGCGTTGACGCCGATGCGGATCGGGGTGCCGGCCTCCTTCGCGGCCTGCGCGATCTCCTTGATCTTGTCGTCGAATTCCTTGATGTTGCCCGGGTTGACCCGGACACCGGCGCAGCCCGCCTCGATCGCGGCGAAGACATAGCGCGGCTGGAAGTGGATGTCCGCGATGACGGGGATCTTCGACTTCTGGGCAATCTCCGCGAGGGCCTCGGCGTCGTCCCGGCTGGGGCAGGCGACCCGGACGATGTCGCAGCCCGCGGCGGTGAGTTCGGCTATCTGCTGAAGGGTGGCCTGGGCATCGGCCGTCACCGTGGTCGTCATCGACTGCACCGAGACGGGGTGGCGGCTGCCGACGCCCACGCCGCCGAGCATCAGCTGCCGGGTGGGACGACGCAGCGGTGTCGTGGGCACGGCAAGGTCAACAGCTGTCAACGGTCTTCTCCAAGTCTTTGCGGGCGCGGTCTTTCCGGGCGCTCCTCAGCTCTTTGGGAAGCTGGAAGGTGACGTTCTCCGTCGCGACTTGGTGCTCGGTGACCGTGACGGGGCCGAGGGCGCGGAGATTGGCGACGATTTCCTGGACGAGGGCGTCCGGGGCCGAGGCACCGGCCGTCAGGCCGATCCGCCGGGCCCCGTGCAGCTGCTCCAGAACGACGTACGAGGCGTCGTCCACCAGCTGGGCGGGGGTGCCCATCCGCTCCGCGAGTTCCTTCAGGCGTACGGAGTTGGAGGAGTTGGGCGATCCGACCACCAGGAGCAGATCGACCCGGCCGGCGATCTCCTCGACGGCGCGCTGCCGGTTGGTCGAGGCGTAGCAGATGTCCTCGGACTGCGGTGCCTTGATCGACGGGAAGCGGCCGGCCAGGGCCCGGGCCACCTCGGTGGCCTCGGACATCGCCAGCGTGGTCTGCATGAGGAAGGAGACCGCCTCGGGGTCCTCGACCTCCAGGCGCGCCGCCTCCGCCGCGTCCTGCACCAGCACCGTGCGGTCGGGCGCCTCGCCCAGCGTGCCCTCGACCTCCTCGTGACCGGCGTGCCCGATCAGGACGACGGTGTCGCCGCGGCCCGCGAACCGCTTGGCCTCGGCATGGACCTTGGTGACCAGCGGGCAGGTCGCGTCGATCACCCGCAGACCGCGCTCGCCCGCCGCGTCACGTACCGCCGGGGCGACCCCGTGCGCGGAGAAGACGACCAGCTCGCCCTCCGGCACCTCGTCGAGTTCCTCGACGAAGACCGCGCCGCGGCGGGCGAGGTCCTCGACGACATGCCGGTTGTGGACGATCTGCTTGCGTACGTAGACCGGGGCGCCGTACTGGTCGAGGGCGCGTTCGACGATCTCGATGGCGCGGTCCACACCGGCGCAGAACGACCGGGGGGCGGCCAGGGCCACCTCTCGGTCCCCCTTCGCCGCTTCCCAGTCGCCCAGGACCCGGGCCAGGGCCTCTTCGGCACGGTCGACGGCGTCCGAACCCGCGTCGTCGCGCACCAGGCACAGCAGCGCGTCGCCGTCCGTCTCCGGGAGCCGGTCCGGCGCGCCGATCTCCACCAGAGGGGCCTCGGCGCCCTGGGGTGCCTCGACGCCGGCGACGGCGGCCCCGCCGGTGTGGACCGTCAGCCCCTGTGCCCTGAGGGCCCCGGCGAGCAGCCGGTGAACCCGGCCCTCGCGGGCGCCCGACTCCAGGTGCAGCCGGTCGGCGAGCACCACGTCGCCGTGGCGCACCGCCGTGCTCAGCGGGCGCGCGGCGACACTCACGATGGCGGCGGTCATCAGTGCTTCCTGAAGGCGACGTAGTCGGCGAGGGCGAGCAGGGGCGCCCGCTGCGCCTCCGTCAGCCCGAGGGCGTCGAGCTGCGCCACGGCGAGGCCGCGGTGCCGCTCGATCTCGCTCTCGGTCCAGGCGCGGCCGCCGGCCAGCTCGACCAGCTCGGCGGCGCGCCGGGCACCGTCCTCCGTCAGGGGGTCGGTGTCCGCGTAGAGCGCGGCCAGTTCCCCGGAGCCGGGCCGGCCGCTGTGGAGGGCGGCGACGACGGGAATGCTCTTCTTCTTGTTGTGCAGGTCCGAACGGACCGGCTTGCCGGTGACGGCCGGGTCGCCCCAGATGCCGAGCACGTCGTCGACCAGCTGGAACGCCATGCCCAGGTGCATGCCGAAGGCGCCGAAGCGGCGGCTGGTCCCCTCGGGCGCGCCGACGAGCCCCGCGCCCAGCGTGCAGGCGCAGCGCAGCAGCGCCGCGGTCTTCTGCTCGGAGACGGTGAGGGCCTCTTCCAGGGTCACCGTGGCGCGGCGCTCCAGCGCGAGGTCGGCCATCTGGCCCGCGGCCAGCTCGGCGATCGCGTCGATCAGGGCCTTGGTCGCCCAGCCCTGGTGGCCGGAGGCCTCGTCGAACATGCCGCAGGCGCGCGCCAGCAGGATGTCGCCCGCCAGGATCGCCGCGGGGGTGCCGAACTTGCTCCAGACGGTGGGCCGGCCGCGCCGCTCCAGATCGCGGTCCATGACGTCGTCGTGCAACAGCGAGAAGTTGTGGACCAGTTCGACGGCCGCGGCGCCGGGTACGGCCTGCTGGGCGTCGCCGCCGCAGGCCTCGGCGGCAAGGATGGTCAGTGCCGCCCGGATCATCTTGCCGCCGCTGTTCGCCGTGGGGCGTCCGCTGGTGTCCATCCAGCCGAAGTGGTAGGCGACGATGGGGCGGATGCGGTGGTCGAAGGTGTCGACGGTGGCCCGCAGGGCGGGTGTGACGAGGCCGGCGGCCCGCGAGGCGTTGCGGTGGGCCAGGTCGACACTGCTCTCGAGGGGCTGGACTGTGTCAGCGTGCACTGAACTCTTCCTCTTGGTTCGGTCCGACAGAAAGGTGTGCGACAGCGCGACGCGGTCTACGCGGCGGTATTCTGCTGGTTCTTGAAATCGGCGTAACGCAGGGTCGGGCACTGCTCCCAAAACCCCTTCTCACCCAACGCCACCCGGCGCAGCGTCCGCCGGCCATTACCCTCCAGACCACCCCGGGCATGCTGAACCGCCAGGTTGTGCCAGACCACCACATCCCCCTGCTGCCAGGAATGCTCATACACCGCATCCTCGGCATACATCACCGAGAACAACTCCTCCAGCAGCCCGCGGCTCTCTTCATCCTCAAGGCCCACGATCCGCGTCGTCTGATTCGCATTCACCATCAACCCCGGCTCCCCCGACACCGGATGACGCCACACCACCGGATGCTCCGCCCGCGGCATGCCCTCCGCCACCGACAACCCCACATTCCGGCCGTCCAACGACACCGGCATCGCGTTCTCACACACCAGGCCCGCAACCCGCGACCGCAAACCCGCCGGCAAACGCCCGTACGCCGCCGCCACATTCGCAAACCGCGTCGACGTCACACACCCCTCAACATCCTCAGCAAAAAGCGACACCGCCTCCAACGGCACCGCACAATGCCCCGTATCCGAATGGAAAGACAGCTCACTCGTCCCCAGCGCAGCCCCCTCCTTCACATTCGAAACAAACCCGATCCCCGAACCCTCCTCATGCAGCACCGGCCCCAAATGCCCCATGAACCGGATCTGCTCCTCCAACGAGAAGCCCTGACCCGAAAACACCAGCAGATGCCGCGCACGGAACAACTCCACCAACGCCGCCGCACACTCCGCACCCAACGGCGCCCGCAGATCCACCCCCTCGACCCGCGCACCCCACCCCGCAGACGTCGGCTCCCACACCAGCCCAGCCACCAGCCAGCCCCCCAACACCACGAACGACAACAACAGTTGCGAGACTAGCACTCTAAGTTGGATTATATAAATGATTTAGCGACCCAGCGCCGTGAGGCTCTCCAGCTCCGTGCAGGCGGTGCGGAACCGCTGGGTGACGGCGGCCAGTACCTCCGCCGGGTGGGAGCCCTCCGGGGTGGCGGCCCACATCAACAGGCCGTAGACCATCTGCGCCCGGTAGGCGTCCCACGCCCCGGCGAAGGACGGCGGCGCGGCGCCCCGGGCCGCGACCTCGTCCAGATAGCCGGCCAGCAGGTCCCGTTCGTGCGCCGCCCGGTCCCCGGGGCTCAGCGCCGAGGCGAGGAGGTAGGCCACATCGTGCGCCCAGTGCCCGCGGCGCGCGGCCTGCCAGTCCGCCAGCACGGGCCGCCCCCCGGGCGCGAACGCCAGATTGCCCGGATGCGGATCGCCGTGCAGCAGGGTGGGCTGCACCGCGTCGTCGAAGGCCGTCAGCCGCGCGAAGGCGGCCAGCCAGGACTCCGGCGCGGCCCGCTCCCCGGCCGGGCCGGCGCGGTCCGCCGCGGAGTAGACCGCCTCGGCCCCGCGCCGTGCATAGGCGTACGTCGCCGACCCCGCCGGGGCCGCACAGCGCCGCACCCACGACAGCGCACCCCGCCGCACCGGATCGCGGAACCCGGCGTGCAGCGCGGCGAGTTCGGACAGCACCCCCGCCACCGCATCGGGCGTGAGCAGCTGCCCCGCCGCACCCCAGTCGCAGCCGCGCGCCGTCAGGTCCTCCATCAGGAGGAAGAAGCGTCCGTCGTCGGGGCGGTACCCGGACGCGTACACGGCGGGCACCGCCACGGGGGCCGTCGGCAGCACCTCCTGGTACATCCGTACCTCGGTGACGTAGACACCCGCGGCCGCCATGACCTCGTGCAGCGGATGGGACAGCGAGGTCTTGACGAACAGCCTCTCCGGCAGCGCCGCGGCATCCGGGCCCGAGAAGCGGGCGGCCAGCGGGATACGGGTGGAGGTGCCCTGGTCGGTCGGCGCTACCCGCAGGCCGGTCACCCGGATCCGGTGGCCGACCCCGCGCAGCGCCGCCTCCAGCCACCCCGCGTCGAGATCGGCGCGGACCCGCGGCACCTCGGCGCCGGTCACCGGCCCGTGTCCCAGGTGACCGGCAGCCTGCGCACCCCGTAGTTCAGGGAGTCCTCGCACATCGGCACCTCTTCCGGCGGCACCGCGAGCCGGAGCGCGGGGCCGTGCGTGAACAGCGCCCGGAGGCCGGCCCGCAGCTGCTCGCGCGCCAGCTGCTGGCCGATGCACTGGTGGATGCCGTGCCCGAAGGCCAGATGCCCGGCCGGCGGGCGGCGGAGATCCAGGGTGTCGGGGTCGTCGAAGCGCCCCGGATCGCGGTTCGCGGAGAGCAGCGAGGCGACGACGACCTCACCGGCCTCGATGGTGCGCCCGCCCAGCTCGATGTCCTCCAGGGCGGCGCGCTCCCGGCCGAACTGCGGGATGGTGAGATAGCGCAGCAGCTCCTCGACGGCCGGCTCGGTGAGGCCGGGATCCGCCCGGAAGGCGGCCAGCTCCTCGGGGTGCCGCAGCAGGGCGAAGGCGCCGAGGGAGAGCATGTTGGCGGTGGTCTCGTGCCCCGCCACCAGGATGCTCAGCCCGATGTTCGCCGTCTCCTCGTCCGTCAGCTCACCGTCCGCCGCCAGGTCCGCCAGCAGGTCGTGGGCGGGTGCGCCGCGTTTGGCCACGACGAGGGTGCGGACATAGCCGGCGAGGGCGGCGACCGCGGCGTCCGACTCCTCGCGGGTGCTGTCCACCGACACCATGCTCGCGGTCCAGCTCTGGAACGCCGCCCGGTCCTCGTAGGGCACCCCCAGCAGTTCGCAGATCACCAGGGTCGGCACGGGCAGCGCGAAGATCTCCACCAGGTCGGCCGGCGGCCCGGCGCGGCGGAGGGCGTCCAGCCGGCCGGCGACGATGCGCTCGATGGCCGGTACCAGGGCGCGGACCCGGCGCACATGGAAGTGCCGGGCCAGCAGCCGCCGGTAGCGGGTGTGGTCGGGCGGGTCCATCCGCGCGAACATCCCCGGCGCCGGGGCGTCGCGGCGGCGCAGCTGGCTGGCGACGGGGGAGGTCACCAGGTCGCCGCGGGCGCTGAAGCGCGGGTCCGTCAGCACGGTGCGGACGTCGTCGTACCGGGTGACGAGCCAGCCGGCCGAGCCGTCGGGAAAGGCGAGCCGGCTGACCGGATCGCTCCGGCGCAGCGCGGCGTACTCCTCGGGCGGGTCCAGCGGGCAGCGGCGCGCGCGGGGCAGCGGCGCGGGGTGCGAGGAGGCGTCGGTCACATCGCGTCCTTTGATCGGGAGGGGACCGGACGGCGGCAAGCCGGGGTGAGCACCAGCCCCGTCACCCGCCCCGGGGGGCGGGGGCCCACGGCAGGCGTCGCGAGCGGGACGGGACGGTGCCAACACGCCCTAGCCGACGACCTGTTCGGCGTCCGGCAGATCGAATTGGAGGTCGTCGACGGTGTACAGGTCGATGGCGACCCTGAGGTTGTTCTCCAGCGCGGCGGCGGAGGCCGGGGCGCTGGGGTGCAGCTCGTCCAGGAGGAGGGCCTGCTCGTCGCGGTAGGCCTGGATGCGGTCGCGTACGGCGTGCGGCGTCATACGGGTGCCGTCGCGGGCGACCAGCTGGACGACGTTCAAGGTGCCCTCTTCCGCGTCCTTGGCGCAGGTCCGCAGGTCGTTGGCGAGCCGGACCGCCCTCGACGCCGGGACGAGGGCCGCGTCGAGCCGCTCCTGTGCCGCGCTGTCCGGGTGCTCGCCCACGGTGATCAGCAGCGCCAGGGCCACACTGCGGTAGTTGACGTGCCGGTAGGCCAGTTCGAGGAAGTCCTCCATGGTGGGCAGCGGCTCCACGCCCTCGGCGATCCGCCGGCTGAGCACCGCCTGGCGCACCCCCGCACGCACCCCGTCCACCAGCCGCAGCACGAACCGCTCCAGCAGCCCGCAGCAGCCGTCCCGGGCCCGCAGCTCCTCGACCAGTGCGGCGAGCGAGGTCTCGAAGAAGTCGCCGGGTCTCGCCTCGGCACGGCCGCCGCGGAGTACGGCGAGCACCCGCCGGCCGACGTCCTCGGGCCGGGTGCCGTAGTGCTCAAAGTCGTCGAGCCGGCCGTCGAGCAGATAGAGCCACAGGCTGTACTCGACGAGCAACGCATGGTCGGCGACGTCCAGTTCGGGGGCGATCACACACACCGTGGCGGCGAGCGTGTCGTACACCTTGTCGCTCAGCTCCTGCTGGACGGGTCTCGCCCATTGGCGTGCCAGTGCCGCGGCCTCGATGGCCTTGGCCCGCACCGCCGGGTCCGCGCTGTCCAGTAAGTGGGAGACGAGCTTGTTGTTCATTCCTGCTTCCTCACGGTCGCCGATGTCAGCCCCAGCGAGCGCCCCACGATCTCCTGCATGATCTCCGAGGTGCCGCCGAAGATCCGCTCAATGCGGTTGTCGCGCCAGATGCGCGCGATTTCGTACTCGTTGATGTATCCGTATCCACCGAACAGCTGGACGCAGCGGTCGATGATCTGCCAGGCCGTCTCGGTGGTCCAGTACTTCGCCGCGGCGGCGTCGACCGCCGTGAGATGGCCCTCGACGAGCGCCATGATGCAGCCGTCGACATAGCTGCGGGCCGCGTCGAGCTTGGCCCGCATGTCGGCCAGCGCGAAGCGGTTGGCCTGGAACGTACCGATGGGCTGCCCGAACGCCGTGCGGGTCTTGGCGTACTCCAGGGCCAGTTCGAAGGCGCGCTGCGCGCCGCCCAGCGCGCTCACCGCGATGGCGATCCGCTCGGTGGGCAGGTTCTCCATCATGTACGCGAAGCCGCGGCCCTGCTCACCGAGGAGGTTCGCCGCCGGTACCCGTACGTCGTGGAAGAAGAGCTCCGCGGTGTCCTGCGCCTTCAGGCCGACCTTGTCCAGCCGGCGGCCGCGCTCGAAGCCGGGCATCCCGCGCTCGACGACCAGCAGGCTGATGCCCTTGTGGCGGGCGTCCGGGTCGGTCTTGCAGGCGACGATCACGAAATCCGCGAGGATGCCGTTGGTGATGAAGGTCTTCTGGCCGCTGAGCACATAGTGGTCGCCCTCGCGCCGGGCGGTGGTGCGCATCGCCGCCAGGTCCGACCCGGCGTCCGGCTCGGACAGGGCCAGTGCGCAGATGGTCCGCCCGGAGACGATCCCGGGGAGCCAGCGGTGTTGCTGTTCCCCGGTGAGGTGCGACAGGTAGGAGGGCAGGACGTCGTTCTGGAGCCCGAGTCCGATGCCCACCGTGCCGGTGGCCGCCATCTCCTCGGCCATGATGGCGTTGTAGCGGAAGTCGCGGATCCCCTGTCCACCGAACTCCTCGGGGAATTCCCACCCGATGAGACCGGCCGCACCGGCCGCGCGCCAGGCCTCGCGGCTGACGATTCCGGCCCGCTCCCATTCCTCCGCGTGAGGCACGCACTCCTTGAGGTAATAGGCACGGGCGGTCTCCCGGAACTGCTCGTGCTCGGGGGTGAAGAGCGTGCGCCTCATTACGCGGTGGCCTTGTCCTCGGCGGTATTCTGCTGGTTTTTGAAATCGGCGTAACGCAGGGTCGGGCACTGCTCCCAAAACCCCTTCTCACCCACCGCCACCCGGCGCAGCGTCCGCCGGCCATTACCCTCCAGACCACCCCGGGCATGCTGAACCGCCAGGTTGTGCCAGACCACCACATCCCCCTGCTGCCAGGAATGCTCATACACCGCATCCTCGGCATACATCACCGAGAACAACTCCTCCAGCAGCCCGCGGCTCTCTTCATCCTCAAGGCCCACAATCCGCGTCGTCTGATTCGCATTCACCATCAACCCCGGCTCCCCCGACACCGGATGACGCCACACCACCGGATGCTCCGCCCGCGGCATGCCCTCCGCCACCGACAACCCCACATTCCGGCCGTCCAACGACACCGGCATCGCGTTCTCACACACCAGGCCCGCAACCCGCGACCGCAAACCCGCCGGCAAACGCCCGTACGCCGCCGCCACATTCGCAAACCGCGTCGACGTCACACACCCCTCAACATCCTCAGCAAAAAGCGACACCGCCTCCAACGGCACCGCACAATGCCCCGTATCCGAATGGAAAGACAGCTCACTCGTCCCCAGCGCAGCCCCCTCCTTCACATTCGAAACAAACCCGATCCCCGAACCCTCCTCATGCAGCACCGGCCCCAAATGCCCCATGAACCGGATCTGCTCCTCCAACGAGAAGCCCTGACCCGAAAACACCAGCAGATGCCGCGCACGGAACAACTCCACCAACGCCGCCGCACACTCCGCACCCAACGGCGCCCGCAGATCCACCCCCTCGACCCGCGCACCCCACCCCGCAGACGTCGGCTCCCACACCAGCCCAGCCACCAGCCAGCCCCCCAACACCACGAACGACAACAACAGTTGCGAGACTAGCACTCTAAGTTGGATTATATAAATGATTCATCGATCGCCGCGTCGTCCGCCAGGCCGCCGCTCGACCAAGGGAGAGCCGTGCTCGAAGTTCCCGCTCAGCCCACGCCCGCCCCCCGCGAGGCCGAGGCGGCCGCGCTGCTCGCGGCGACCGTCGCAGACCCGTGGGGCCTGGTCGCTCCGTCGGTGTACGACACCGCCCGGCTGGTCTCCCTCGCCCCGTGGCTCGACGGCCACCGGGAGCGTCTCGGCTATCTGGTCGAGGAGCAGAACCAGGACGGCAGTTGGGGTGCTCCCGACGGGTACGGTCTGGTGCCCACGCTCAGTGCGGTGGAGGCGCTGCTGACCGAACTCGCCCGGACGGATTCCGGCGCGCCGCACCCGCCCCACGACGACCTCGCGGCGGCCTGCGCCGGCGGTCTGGGCGCCCTCCGGGACGGTCTGCTCACCGGTCCGGTGCCCGACACCATCGGCGTCGAGTTCGTCGCGCCGTCCCTGCTCGCGGACATCAACACCCGGCTGGCCGCGCTGACCGAGCAGGCGCCCGGCAAGCTCGGGGCGTGGTCCGGCACCACCCTGACGTCACCGGCGCCCGACCTGGACGGTGCGCTGCTGGCCGGCGTCCGGGAGATGACCGAGCAGGCGCCGCTGCCGGAGAAGCTGTGGCACACCCTGGAGGCCGTCACCCGCGACGGCACCCGCGGCGCCCGGCCGCACGAGGGCGCACCGCCGCACAACGGCTCGGTCGGCTGCTCCCCCGCCGCCACCGCCGCCTGGCTGGGCGGCTCGCCCGATCCGGCCGCGCCGGGCGTCGCCTACCTCCGTGACGTCCAGGCGCGGTTCGGCGGGCCGGTGCCCTCCATCACCCCGATCGTCTACTTCGAGCAGGCGTGGGTCCTCAACTCGCTGGCCGCCTCCGGCCTGCGCTACGAGGCCCCGGCCGCGCTCCTCGACAGCCTCGAAGCGGGTCTCACGGACGAGGGCATAGCCGCCGCCCCCGGTCTGCCGAGCGACTCCGACGACACCGCCGCCGTCCTCTTCGCCCTGGCGCAGCACGGCAGGACGCACCGCCCCGACAGCCTGATGCACTTCCGCCGGGACGGCTACTTCTCCTGCTTCGGCGTCGAGCGCACCCCTTCCACCAGCACCAACGCACACATCCTGGAGGCCCTCGGCCATCACGTCGCGGTGCGCCCCGACGACGCCGGACGCTATGGCGCGGAGATCCGGATGATCAGCGACTGGCTGCTGGACAACCAGCTGCCCGACGGCAGCTGGATGGACAAGTGGCACGCCTCGCCGTACTACGCCACGGCCTGCTGTGCGCTGGCGCTCGCCGAGTTCGGCGGCCCGTCCGCACGGGCCGCGGTCGACCGGGCCGCCGCGTGGGCGCTGGGGACCCAGCGCGCCGACGGCTCCTGGGGACGCTGGCAGGGCACCACGGAGGAGACCGCGTACATGGTGCAGCTCCTGATGCGTACCCGTACCCCCGCCGGCCCCGCGACCGTCGTCCGGTCGGCGGCCCGCGGCTGCGACGCGCTGCTGGCCCACGACGACCCGGCCTCCTACCCCGGGCTCTGGCACGACAAGGACATCTACGCGCCGGTGACCGTCATCCGGGCGGCGCGGCTCGCGGCCCTGGCACTCGGCGGCGCCGGGTCCGCCGCTTCCGGAGGTGCTTGATGACCACCCGCCCCACGAACGGTTCGCGCGGCAACAAGTACCGCTTCGCCTTCCGCACCCTCTCCTTCCTGGACGCCCACAAGGACGACCGCTCCGGTGTGGCCGAACTCAGCGGGCCGCCCGGCCGGGCCCTGCTGGTGTGGAAGCCGGAGATCATCAGCCAGGTCTTCCGCGGCGACCGGAACATGACGCTGGAGGGCTCCGACACGCTCGGCCCGCTGGTCGGTGACACCTCGCTGCTGTTCGCCAACGGGCCGCGGCACGCCGCGTACCGCCAGGTGATCGGCCCGCGGCTGCGCGGCCGCCCGCTGCGCGGCTACGAGGAGCTGATCGCCGAGGCCACCCGGGCGGCGATCGACGAACTGCGGCCGGGCACCGTCTTCCAGGTGCCCGACTGGACCCGCAGGCTCACCCTTCAGATCGTCAGCCAGATCATCCTCGGCCCGGTGGACCACGGTCTGCTGCACCGCTTCACCTCCTGGATCGAGGGGGTGCTGGGCTCGCGCGGCCGCACCCTCGCCTACCGCTATCTGCGGCTGCCGCACGCCCTGCCGTCTCCCTGGCGCACCTTCGTGCGGCAGCGCGAGAGCCTGGACAAGGAGCTGCTGTGCCCGGTGAGCGGCAAGAGCGGCGGCGGTGCGGGTTCCGGTGCGCCGGAGCCGTCGCCGGCCACCCTCGCCGAGGTGCTGCGCAGCGGTGAGGAGCCGCTCGGCCCGCTGGGCGACGGCGAACTGCGCGACCAGATCGTCTCGTTGCTCTTCGCGGGCCACGAGACGACCGCCTCGGCCATCTCCTGGGCGCTGTTCTGGCTCGCGGAGCACGACGAGGTGCGCCGCGACATCCTCGACGAGCTGAAGGCCACCTCCTCCAGCGGTGCGGCGGCGGAGGACGTACCGCTCCTGGACGCGGCCTGCCGGGAGGTGCTGCGGATCTCGCCGCCCGCCGTGGTGGCCGGCAACCGCGTGCTCAACGAGGACCAGGAGATCGACGGGGTGGTGCACGACGCGGGCACCCGGCTGACGCCGTGCATCTATCTGGCGCACCAGCAGCCGGATCTCTACCCCCAGCCGGAGCGCTTCGACCCGCACCGCTTCCTGGGCAAGCGCAAGTCCGCCCAGGAGTACCTGCCGTTCGGCGGCGGCACCCGCCGCTGTCTCGGTGCCGACCTCGCGATGCTGGAGATGCGGATGGTGGTGGCGGCGGTGCTGCGCCGGCGAGAACTGAAGTGCGTCAATCCGGAGACCGGGGTACCGCAGCTGCGCGGTCCGGCGATGGGTCCGAGCGAAGACCTGAGAATGACGGTGACCGAGTGTCCAGCATGACGTCGGAACTGCCCGCCGCACGCGGCGAAGGGCTGCGGAGCCTCGTCCGCATCCACCGGCTGGAATATCCCTTTCCGGTCATCTATCTCTGTCATGTCCTGTGGGGCGCCTGCCTCGCGGCGACGGGTCCGGGCAGCCTGGCCGCCGCGCCCGTCCTGATCATGCTGTTCGCCAATATCGTCGCGATCATCTCCCAGAACCCGCTCAACGCCGGTCTGGACATCCGGGCGGACACCCACACCAGCGGCAAGGAGAGCATCGCCCGCGCCACCCAGCACCTCAGTGTCCGCACCGCGTTCACCTGCGCGGCCCTGGAGATGGCGCTCGCCCTCGGACTGTCGGTCTGGGTCGCGCTCTGGCTCGGCCGGCCGCTCGTCGCGGTGGGTGTGGCGCTGTCGATCGTGCTCCACCTCGCCTACAACCTGGAGCCGGTCCGGCTGAAGCGGCGCGGCTACGCCAACCCCGCCTACTTCGGGGCGACCTTCGCCTTCCTGCCGTCGCTGTCGACGTATGCGGCGGTGCGGGCGGACGTACCGCTCAGCGCGTGGCTGTTCCTCACCGGGCTCGGCATCCTGCTGTTCGGCCGCTCCCTGTGGTGGTGCATCCCGGATCTGATCGGTGACGCCAAGGCCGGGGACCGTACGCCCGCCGTACAGCACGGCCCGCGCCATGCGCTGGTGGTGGCGTGCGCGTGGACCGCGCTCGGGCTGCTGTTCATCGGCGCCGGGCTGTGGCCGTACGGCGTCCTCTGGGCGCTGCTCGGCATCCTGGCGAGCGCCGCCTTCCTCGTGGACAAGATCAAGCTGCTGCGGCACATCTCGCGGGAGAACCTCCCGCACGAGTCCACGATGCGCAAGCACAGCCTCTCGCTGGCGATGGGCGGGGACCTCCTGCTCTGCGCCATCCCGCTGCTCGCGCTCTGACCGCCCGCCGGCCCCGCGCGCACCGACCGCCGGCCGTCCTCATCCACCGGCAGAAGGCCTTCTCATGCCTCTCGATGTCCCGGCCGTCCTCGCGGCCCCGCCCACCGTCACCGACCTCACCTGGGACCACCGCGACGTCCTCCTCTACCACCTGGCGATCGGCGCGGGACGGCCCGCCACCGACCCCGGCGAGCTGCGCTACACGCTGGAGAGCGCGCTCCAGGTGCTGCCCTCCTTCGCGACCGTGGCGGGCGGCGGGCAGGCCGCGGGCGGCGGCTTCGCCCTGCCCGGCATCGACGTGGACCCCGCGGCGATGCTGCACGGCGCGCAGCGCCTCACGCTCCACCGTCCGCTGCCGGTACCCGGGAAGGCCGTCCAGACCACCCGGGTGACGGAGGTGCTGGACCGGGGCCGGGCCGCGGTGGTGGTGCTGCGCTCCGACGTCGCGGACGCGGACGGGCCGTTGTGGACCGCCGAGGGGGACGCCCATCTGCGCGGGGAGGGCGGCTTCGGCGGCGGTCCCGGCCCTGACCGGCGGCGGCCCGCCCCGGACCGGGCACCGGACCGCGTGCTGCACCTGGCCACCCGCGAGGACCAGGCGCTGCTCTACCGGCTGTGCGGCGACTTCAACCCGCTGCACGCGGATCCGGCGGTGGCCGCGGCGGCGGGCTTCGACCGGCCGATCCTGCACGGCCTGTGCACCTACGGCATGGTCCTCAAGGCCGTGGTGGACGCGCACCTCGGCGGCGAGGTCACCCGCGTCGCCGCGTACGGCACCCGGTTCGCCGGCGTCCTCCACCCGGGCGAGACCGTGTGCGTCCGCACCTGGCAGGACGCGGGGGAGATCCGCGCCCTGGCCACCGCCGCCGACCGCGCGGACGCGCCCGTCCTGGCCGACACCTGTCTCACCGTGCGCTGACACCCGCCGCCCGGCGACCGTGCGCTGACACCCGCCGCCCGGCGGCCGCGCCGGACACCGCGCGTCTGCCCCGATCCGCCCGCCGTCCCGGGCCCACCGAACAGATCACGTCTGGAGAATCCCATGGAAAAGCTCTGGCTCAACTCCGCCGACTCCCACGTCCTGGAACCCGACGACCTCTGGGAGCGCACCCTGCCCGCGGCGCTGCGCGACCGGGCGCCGCGCTGCGTGCGCGACAACGGCCGCGAGACGGTCTACGTCGACGGCCAGGTCGTGCGGCGCGACCCGCTCGACTTCGCCGACGCCATGCGCCCGCCCGGTGCGCTGGACCACCACATCCGGCTCAAGGACCTCGACGACCAGGGCATCTGGGGCGAGGTGGTCTTCCCCTCCCGGGGCCTGTGGACCGCCGTGATGACCGACCCGGTGCTGGCCCATGAGTGCATCAAGGTCTACAACGACTGGCTGAAGTCGGACTTCCTCTCCCTGTCGCCGCGGCTGGTCGGCGCCGCGATGGTGTCCATGCTGGACACCGACGACGCGGTCGCCGAACTGCGGCGGGCCGCGGACCTGGGCTACCAGACGGTCTTCCTCGCCGCGACTCCCCCGCCGGGCCGGGAGTTCAACATGGACGTGTGGGAGCCCCTGTGGGCCGCCGCCGAAGAGGCGGGCATGACGGTGAGCATCCACATCGGCACCGGTGCCGACACCGTGGTCGCGCGGGGCCCCGGCGGTGCGGTCATCAACTACGTGGAGACCCTGTTCCCCGCGCAGCGGGCCGTGGCACAGCTGGTCGCCTCGGGAGCGCTCGACCGCCATCCGGGGCTGCGCGTCCTCATCGCCGAGGCGGGCTGCGCCTGGGTGCCCGCCCTCGCCGACCGGATGGACGAGGCCTACCGCCAGCACGGCATGTTCGTACGGCCCAAGCTCTCGATGCTCCCCGGCGAGCTGGTGCGCCGCCAGGTGTACGCGTCCTTCCAGCACGACGAGACGGCGATCGGCGCGGTCACGGCGATGAACTACACCAACGTGCTGTGGGGCAGCGACTACCCGCACCTGGAGGGCACCTTCCCGCGCACCCAGGAAGTGGTGACCGAGCTGTTCGCCGGGGTGGACCCCGGGGTCCGCGACCTGATCACGCGGCGCAACTTCACCGATCTGTTCACCGTGCCCGCCCTGCCGGCCACGGTCTGACCGGGTCCCCGACCGCCTAGGAGCCACCTTGCAGCACACGACCATCGGCGACGTCCTGCGCGAACACCGCCGGTCGCATCCGGGGCGTACCGCCCTGGTCGACGGCCCTGTCCGGCTCACCTGGCCCGAGCTGGACGACCGGGTCAACCGGCTGGCCGGCTCCCTGGCGGCTTCGGGGATCGGCCGCGGCGACCGGATCATGTGGCTGGGACAGAACTCGTTCCGGGTCTACGAACTGATCGCCGCGGCCGGCAAGCTCGGCGCGATGGTGTGCGTCGGCTACTGGCGCTGGGCGCCGCCGGAAATGGAGTTCGCCCTGCGCGACTTCGACCCGCACCTCGTGGTCTGGCAGCACCAGGAGATCCACGAGACCGTCGCCCGGACCCGGGAGGCGCTGGGGGCCGACGACACCGCACGGTGGCTGCGCCATGACAGCGCGCCGGAGGACCCCGACGGGTACGAGGCCTTTCTCGCCGCGGGCGGGCTCGCGGACCCGGACCTGGACATCGATCCCGATTCCCCCGTCCTGGTCCTGTACACCGCCGCGATGAGCGGGCGGCAGTGCGGTTCGCTGCTCTCCCACACCAATCTGATCGCGATGGCCACCGCGGCGGCCTGGCTGGGCGATATCGACCACACCACGGCGTTCCTCAACTCCGGCCCCATGTTCCACATCGGCAACTACCAGTTCTGGGGGATGCCGACGCTGCTGATGGCCGGCAAGAACGTCATCGTGCGGCGGGTGGTGGCCGAGGAGGTGCGGGACCTGCTCGTCGCCGAGGAGTGCACCCACGCGTTCCTGATGCCGCCCACGGTCGCGGAGATCGTCCGGCTCAACCGCGGTACGGGGCACGACCTCTCCCGGCTGCGGGCGACCGTGGCGCCCCATCTGTGGGAGGGCATGGCCACGACCGACACCAGCCGGTTCACCCGCAGCGGCGGTGCGGCCGGGCGCGGCTACGGCCAGACGGAGCTGTCCGGCTTCTCGGTCACGGCCGCGTACGGAGGACCGGCCGCCGGCAACGCGGGGCGGCCCGGCCCCGGTCTGACGGTCCGCATTCTCGACACCGGGGGCCGGGAGTGCGCGGTGGGCGAGGCCGGTGAGATCTGTGCCCGCGGCACCGTCGTCCACCGGGGCTACTGGAACCGGGACGAGGTCAACGCACACCGCTTCCGCTCCGGGTGGTGGCACACCACCGATCTCGGCCGGCGCGAGCCGGACGGCTCGATCACCTTCCTCGGCACCACGACGCGGATGCTCAAGTCGGCGGCGGAGAACATCTTCCCGGCCGAGGTGGAGAACTGCATCGAGCAGCACCCCGCGGTCCGTGAGGCGGCCGTCATCGGCGTGCCGAACACCCGCTGGGCGCAGGACGTCAAGGCGATCGTGGTCCTGGAGCCGGACGCCGGGGTGAGCGAACAGGAGATCATCGATCACTGCCGGCCGCGGATCGCCTCGTACAAGAAGCCCAAGTCGGTGGCGTTCGCCGCGGCGCTGCCCCGGACCGTGTCGGGCGCACGGGACTACGACGCGCTCGACAAGGAGTACGGCGGGGGCGGCTACCCGGGCTCGGCGACGCTCGGCCCCGGGCGCTGAGATGAGTGACCGGCAGCCCGTGATCGTGGGCATTCACGCGACCGAACAGGCGCTGTTTCTCCCCCACCGCAGCGCGATGGACCTGGCGTTGGAGGCGGCGCGGGAGGCGGTGGCCGACGCGGGCCTGCGTCCCGCGGACGTGGACGGTGTGCAGCTGGACTGGCCGGGGCCGGGGGGTGCGCCGGACGACGGTGCGTCCTGGGCCCGGCTGTTCGGCGGCCGGCTGCACTGGACGAGCGACTCGTTCATGGACAACGCCGGGGTCCGCGGGCTGCTGAAGGCGGCCGCCGCGGTGCGCGCCGGGTACGCCGACACCATCGTGGTGGGCGGCTGCAAGCTGGTCTCCCGGGGCACGGACCGCGCACCGGTCGGGGCCGGCCGGCCGCTGGAGTTCACCGATGTGTGGGGCGCGTACGTGGTGGCCCAGTTCGCCCTGGTCGCCTCCCGCCACATGTATGAATTCGGCACCACCGAGGCGCAGTTGGCGCAGGTCGCGGCCACCCTGCGGAACAACGGCAGCACCAACCCCGAAGCGATGATGTACGGCCGCGGCCCGTACACCGCCGAGGACGTCCTGGCCTCGCGGATGATCTGCAGCCCGCTGCACCTCCTGGACTGCTGCATCGTCGGCGAGGGCGGCGCCGCCTTCGTGGTCACCACGGCCGAGCGGGCCCGCGATCTCCCGCGGCTGCCGGTCGCGGTGCTCGCCGGATCGATGGAGTACCACCATGCGGCGTATGTGAACCCGGCGCTGGGCCGTGAGGTCGGGCGGATCGGCGCCGCGTCCGCCGCCCGCTGCTACGCACGGGCCGGGCTCACCGCACACGACATCGACGTCTTCTCCCTCTACGACCCGAACTCCTTCGAGGTGATCCGGCAGCTGGAGGTGCTGGGGCTGTGCGAGGAGGGCGAGGGCGGTCCGCTCGCGGCCGACGGCGCGATCGTCCCGGACGGCAGGCATCCGGTCAACCCCGACGGCGGCTGTCTGTCCTACGCCTGGAACGGCACCCAGCAGATGACCCTGCGGGTCGTGGAGGCCGTACGGCAGCTGCGCGGCAGCGCCGTGCACCAGATCCCGGGCGCCGGACTGGCGCTGGTCGCCAACGCGGGCTCCGGCGCGCAGCACTACGAAATGTGCCTGCTGGGAAGGAGCCGCTGATGGCCCGCCCCGTTCCCGTACCGACGGAGCTGACCCGGCCCTTCTGGGCGGCCGCGCGGCACGGCCGGCTGGTCGTCCCGGCCTGCTCCCCCTGCGGCCGCCGCTTCTTCGCTCCCGAACCGGTCTGCCCCGTGTGCTGGTCGGACGACTGGACCTGGGAGCCCAGCACGGGCCGCGGCACGGTGTACACGGTGACCGTGGTGCACCGTGCCCCCGGGCCGGGCTTCGAGGTGCCCTTCGCCCTGGCCGCCGTCGATCTGGAGGACGGCGGCACGCTGCTCAGCCATGTCGTCGACGTGCCCGTCGAGCAGGTGCGGATCGGTATGCCGGTCCGGGTCAGTTTCCGGCCCGTCAGCGACGAGATCAGCCTGCCGTACTTCGTGCCGGACGGCACCCGCTGACCGCCGCTGCCGCGCCCCGGCCCGTACCGGGGCGCGGCAGCCCCGGTCAGCTCAGCAGCACCCGGGGGTCGTCGCTGCCGCAGCCGCACCGTCCGCCCAGCACCACGCCCTCGATGCCCAGCCCGGTCTCCGCCACGCCACGGCCCCCGCCGCCGGAGCGCGCGGAGAGGTGGATCCGGCCCCGGCGTTCCGCCACCCACCACCGCACCGAGTCGATATGGGCCCCGGGGGACTCGGGACACTGCACGGCCAGCGCGGGACCCATGGGCGTCAGCACGCCCGCGGCGACCCCGCCTGCGGCCAGCTGCCGGACGGCGGCGGGCCGCGCCAGGAGCACCGGGACGTCGCCGAAGAGGTCGGCCGCCTTGCGGCACTTGGTCTGTTCCGCCACGATCTCGCCGGACAGCCCCAGCATCGCGTAGAGCTCCAGCTCCTCGTGGAAGACCAGCGACCGGCGCCAGTCCCAGGCCATCGCCTCGGCTATCGCATAGGTGCAGCCGATCGCCTTCAGCGCGTTGATCACCGGCAGGAACCAGGCGCCCTCGTGGCCCGAGGTCGAGAGCAGGACCTGCTTGCCCCGCCCCATCCCCCATGCCGTGAAGCGCTTCTGCAGCCACATGGTGTCCCGGGCGATGTCGGACCAGGTGACCTTGAACTCCTCGCCGGCGCCGTCGGCGGCGGTGAACCGGGCCACGTAGGCGACTTCGGGCCGGCCCAGGGACTTGGCGCGTGCCAGGGATTCCGTTCGTACCATCATGACCTCACCACTCGTGTCAGCTTGCCCACGCCGCTGGAACCCGCCAGCAGCTCGTGCTCCGTACGCAGTTCCAGCACCGGCGTCACCCCGGTGCGCGCGCGAATCGCCGTGCGCAGCCGCTCCGCCAGATCCGGGGGCGGCGCGCCGGCTCCGGCGGTCTCATAGCCGACCCGGACCGTGAGCGCGCTCAGTTCACGCTGCGGCCGGACCATCTGGAACACCCCGCCGGCGCACTCCGGCTGGTCCTCGACCGCGAGTCCGATGTCGCGCAGCATGACCGGCACCCCGCCGACCAGGGTCTCGTCGCCGCACCGGCCCCGCAGCCACATCCGGCCGTGGGTGCGCCCGCAGTCGCACGGCTTCCGGCTCAGCCGGACGAGGTCGTCGCTGCGGTAGCGGATCAGCGGCGCCGTGGGGTTGTCGAGGTCGGTGGCGACCAGCTCGCCGAGTTCCCCCTCGGGGACCTCGGCGAGGCGCTGCGGTTCGAGGCACTCGGCGAAGACGGTGTCCTCCCACAGGTGGAAGCCGTCGTGCCGGTCGCACTCCCACGCCATCCCGGTGTCGGCGGCGCTGGTGTACTCGAACAGCTCGATGCCCCAGTCCTGTCGGACCATCTCCCGCATCCGGCGGCTCATGGGCGCCCCGGCGAAGGCGGCGGCCTTCAGGGAGGAGAACGCCTCGCGCAGATCGAGCCGGTCCGCGAGCCGGGTCAGCTCGACGACCTGGGCGTAGGTGAGCTGCAAGAAGGCGGGCCGGTAGCGCCGGGCCGCCTCGACGACCCCGGCCATCTGCCCGGGTCCCGACTCAACGCAGACGACGGTGGTGCCCAGCGCGTGGAAGACGTAGTCGAGCAGATTGCGTATGGTGCCGGGCTGGCTCAACACCCGGTCGCCGGGCCGCAGCCCCAGCCCCCACAGGTCGCGCAGCATCGCGGCCGGCAGCGGCGGGCACTGGTCCCACTGTTCGGCGAAGAACGTCGGCCGGCCGGTGGTGCCGGAGCTGGAGGAGACCGAGGTCAGCTCCGAGACGTCCGTGCAGAGCAGCCCGCCGAAGGGGTCGCCGGTGCGGTCCTGGTACGCGCGGACCATGTCCTTGGTGATCGTCGGGATGCGCCGGCGGAAGTCCTCCAACGAGCGGACATCGCGCGGGTGGACACCGTGTCCGCTCCACAACTCCCGGTAGAACGCGGAGCGTTCGAAGACGTACGGGACGAGTTCGAGGATGCGCGCTTCCTGCCGGGCCAGCAGCCGCTCCCTGGGCAGGGTCTCTGCCTCCGGATCGAAGAACTCTCTGTCGGGCATGGCTCTCCCTTACCTTCAGGTACCTAACCCGCTATATTAGTTAACTAATATAGTCCTTTGAGGGTGGTGGTGGGAGGGTGGACGCAGTGACCGGCCCGGAGACCGAGCGGCGTCTGGCACGGGTGGAAGCGCACCTGGCGATCCAGCAGCTCGCGTTCCGCTACGCGCTCGCCGTCGACGCACGCGACCTGGACGCATGGGTGGGGTGCTTCCACCCCGACGTGGACATGGGGCGGGCCGGCCGCGGCCGCGAGGTGCTGCGCGGCCACATCGCACCGATGCTGCGCACCTTCCACCGGTCGGTGCACCACATCACCGGCCACCGCATCGAGTGGCAGGGGGCGCAGCGGGCGACCGGGACGGTCTACTGCCGCGCCGAGCACGAGGTGGACGACCGCTGGATCGTCATGGCGATCTGCTACTTCGACGACTACGCGTGCGTGGACGGTGAATGGCTCTTCACCCGGCGCCGTGAACGGCACTGGTACGCCGCCGATGTGACGGACCGCCCGCAGGCCGTCGGCTTTGCTGACTGGCCGCCCGCGGGACGCCCCGCCCTCCCGCACTCCTTCCCCACCTGGCAGACCTTCTGGGGCGACGACGCCCCCGTACCGCACGCGAAAGGGCACACCACTCCATGACTTCCCACCAGCGTCTGGCCGGGACGACGGCTCTGGTCACCGGCGGCGGCCAGGGCATCGGCCGGGGCATCGCCCTGGCGCTGGCCGCCGACGGCGCCGACGTCGTCGTCACGGGGCGCACCGAGAAAACGCTGCGGGCCGTGGTCGCCGAGATCGAGGAGCGCGGGACCGCCGGGCACGCCGTCGTCGGCGACGTGGGGCAGCGCGACGATGTCGACCGCATGGTCGAGGAGACCGCCCGGACCTTCGGGGGGCTGGACATCCTCGTCAACAACGCCCAGTCGGTCGTCCAGCGGCCGCTGGCGGAAACCAGCTACGAGGACCTCGAACTCTCCTACCGCAGCGGCCCGTTGGGCACCTTCCACGCGATGCGGGCGGCCCTGCCGTACTTGAAGCGGCGCGGCGGCAGCATCGTCAACCTCGCCTCCTCGGCGGCGCTCATCGGCCAGGAGGGCTTCGCCTCCTACGCGATGGCGAAGGAGGCGATCCGCGGGCTCACCCGGGTCGCCGCCCGGGAGTGGGGCCCGTACGGCATCCGGGTCAACGCGATCTGCCCGGTCTCGCTCAGCCCCGGCGCGGCCGCGTACTTCGAGGCGCACCCCGAGAAGCACGCCGAGGTGCTGTCGGAGATTCCGCTCGGCCGGCTCGGGGACGCCGAGCAGGACATCGGCCGGGCCGTGGTGGCGCTGGCCGACGACGGGATGCGCTACCTCACCGGCGCCACCCTCGTCCTCGAAGGCGGTCGCACGATCGTGCACTGAGGCGCCGGCCCCGGGCGGGAATTCCGCACGAGACGTCGCCCGGGAACGCGCCCCGGACCGCAACCGAGCATCCCCTCCCCCAGAACCTTTCCCGGTACCCACCGCGTACCGGCGTCGGCAACCCCGCACGTTCCTTTGCAGATTGGAGGCGGACGGTGTTTTTCAGAGCGCTCAGAGTCGTCCTTGCGACGCTGATGCGGATCGTCTTCCGGCCGCATATCGACGGCACCGACAACATTCCCACCACAGGCCCCTGCATCATCGCGGCGAATCACCTGTCGTTCTCCGACCATGTCTTCATCGCGCTGGCCGTCAAGCGTCCCGTCGTCTTCATCGGGAAGGCCGAGCGGCTCACCGGGAAAGGCGTCAAAGGCCGGCTCGCCGCCTGCTTCTTCCGGGCCATCGGGCTGGTTCCGGTCGAGCGCGACGGCGGTCGCGGCGGCGTGGCCGCGCTCCAGCTCGCCGAGCGCGTACTGGGCGAGGGGAAGATCTTCGGTATTCATCCGGAAGGCACCCGCACCCATGACGGCCGCCTCTACCGCGGCCGCACCGGAGTCGGCTATCTGGCGCTGCTCACCGGGGCGCCGGTGATTCCGTGCGGGCTGATCGGCACCGAAAAGGTCCAGCCGCCCGGGACGCTGATGTTCCGCCCTTACCGGTTCCGGCTGCGCTTCGGCGCCCCCATGGATTTCTCGGAGCACCAGGGGCGGTCCGGCGAGGCACGTCTGCGCCGTCAGGTGGCCGACCAGGTCATGCACGAGATCGCGGTGCTCTCCGGTCAGGAGTACGTCGACATGTACGCCACCAAGGCGAAGGCACTCGCCACCGTCAGCGAATAAGGGTTCCTGGAGAAATACGTGCTGTCACAGATCCTCGACCGTCTCAGAGATCCGATCGTCTTCGCCCTCCCCGCCGTCGGCCTGCTGGTCGCCATCGAAATGCTGGCCCTGCGCTTCGGCGACGACCAGGACGCCAAGGGCTTCGCCCGCGACACCCGGGCCAGCGTGCTGACCGGGCTGGGCGCGCTGGTGGTGTCCACCCTGCTGCGCGCCGCCGCGCTCGGGCTCTACGCGGTGGTCTATACGTACCTCGCCCCGTTCCATCTGCCGGCCGACGCCAGGTGGACCTGGGTGGTGCTCTTCTTCGGCGTCGAATTCCTGCTGTACTGGTATCACCGTTCGGCCCATATGATCCGCATCATCTGGGCCGGTCACCAAGTCCACCACTCCAGCGAGTACTTCAATACCTCGACCGCGCTGCGGCGCAAGTGGGCGCAGTGGTTCGAAAAGCTGGTCTGGCTGCCGCTGCCGCTGCTGGGTGTGCCGCCGGTACTGGTCTTCACCATGCACTCCTTCCACCTGATCTACGGTCTGTTCGCCCACACCGAAAAGGTCGGAAAGCTGCCGCGCCCGCTGGAATTCATCTTTGTGACGCCGTCGCACCACCGTGTCCACCACGGCACCGAACCGGAGTATCTCGACAAGAACTTCGGCAGCATTCTCATCATCTGGGACCGGATGTTCGGCACCTTCCAGCCGGAGGGCCGACGCCCCACCTACGGGCTGACGAAGCAGATCAACACCTACAGCATCTGGAAGATCCAGGTGCATGAATTCGCCACCATGGCCCGGGAGGTACGCGGCGCCGGCACCTGGCGGCACCGCATGGGTTATCTCTTCGGCCGGCCGGGCTGGCGCCCGGAATCCGAAAAGCAGCAGGACACTTCGCCGGCACTTCCGGCACACGCACAGAGCTGAGCAGAGGGGAATTCCGTGGACCACCTCCACAGCACACACCGCGAGCCCTCGGCCCGGCCCGCCCCGCGTCATGGCGCGGCACAACTGCGCGCCCTTTTCGACGCCCCCGGCACCGTGCGCATCGCCGGCGCCCACAACCCGCTGGGCGCCCGCCTGGCGGAGCGCGCGGGGTTCGACGGCATCTGGTCGAGCGGCCTGGAGATCTCGGCGTCCCAGGGCCTGCCCGACGCGGACATCCTGACCATGACCGAACTCCTGGGCGTCGCCGGGTCGATGGCGTCCGCGGTCGGCGTGCCCGTGGTCGCCGACTGCGACGCCGGGTACGGCAACGCCAACAATGTCATGCACATGGTCCGACGCTACGAAGCCGCCGGTATCGCCGCCGTCACCATCGAGGACAAGCGCTTCCCCAAGGTCAACAGCTTCATACCGGGCCGTCAGGAGCTGGCGTCCGTACCGGAGTTCTGCGGCCGGATCGAAGCCGCCAAGGACGCCCAGCGCGACCCCGACTTCATGGTGATCGCCCGGATCGAGGCCCTGATCGCCGGCTGGGACCTGGACGAGGCGCTCCGCCGGGGCGAGGCCTACGCCGCGGCCGGCGCCGACGCGGTCCTCATCCACGCCAAGTCCGGCTCCCCGCAGCCGGTGCTGGACTTCCTCCAGCGGTGGCACCTCCCCCAGCCGGTGGTCGTGGTGCCCACCACGTACCACACGATCTCGGCCGGTGAACTGGGCGCGGCCGGCGCCAAGATGGTCGTCTACGCCAACCACGGGCTGCGGGCCGGGATCCAGGCCGTCAGCCAGACCTTCGAGACGATCCTCAAGGACGGCCGTACCACCGCGATCGAGGACCACATCGCCCCGCTGAAGACCGTCTTCGACCTCCAGGGCATGGACGAGTTCAAGGAGAACGAGAAGCGGTTCGTCCGCGGCGCCGCGCCGGAGGCGCCCCCGGCCCCCGCCCCCGAGCGCGCCGACGAGCCGGCGGAGCACGCACGCCCGGTACCGGTGCTGACCGGAGGGGACGCCCCGTGACCGCCGCGCCCGCCGTACCCCGCACACTCGATCCGGCCGTGGTCGTCCGCACGTTCCGCGAGGCGGGCCTGGGCCCCTTCAGCGGCGTGCCCTGCTCGTTCCTCGGACCGGTGATCAGCGCTCTCCAGCAGGAACACCCGGCGGACTACCTCACCACCGCCAACGAGGGCGAGGCAGTGGCCATCGCCGCCGGCGCCCGGCTGGCCGGCCGGCTGCCCGTCGTCATCCTCCAGAACTCCGGCCTGGGCAACGCGGTCAACCCGCTCACCTCGCTGTGCCACACCCTGCGGATCCCCGTCCTGCTGCTGATCACCTGGCGCGGCCGCCCCGGCTCCCCCGACGAGCCGCAGCACGAGCTGATGGGACGGATCACGCCCGGTCTGCTCACCTCGATGGAGATCCGCCATGAGGTGCTGCCCGCAGAGCAGGCCGCCCTCGCGGAACGGCTCGGAGTCGCCGTGGACCATATGCGCAGCACCCGGCTGCCGTACGCGTTCGTGGTGCCCAAGGGCCTCGTGGCGCCGTACGAGGGGCCCGACGCCCGGCCCGCGCCGCGGCCGGAGCGGATGCTCCGCACCGAGGCGATCGCGGAGGTGATGCACGCCGTCGACGCCCGCACACCGGTGATCGCCACCACTGGCAAGACGGCCCGCGAGCTGGAGCGCGACTGGGACCGTCCGGAGAACCTGTACGTCGTCGGCTCGATGGGCTGCGCCTCCAGCGTGGCCCTCGGGGTCGCCCTGCACGCGGCGGCCCGGCAGGTCGTGGTGCTGGACGGCGACGGTGCGGCGCTGATGCGGATGGAGGCGCTGGCCACCATCGGCCGGGCCGGTCCGGCCGGTCTGGTGCATGTGCTGCTCGACAACGAGGCCTACGACTCGACCGGTACCCAGCCGACCGGGTCCGCCGCCACCGACTTCGCCGCCGTCGCCGCGGCCTGCGGCTACCGCTCGACGGCCGACGTGGACGACGCCGCGGGGCTGCGCGCCGCCCTCGCCGATGCCCGGCCGGGCGCCGCGGGACCCCGGCTGATCAGGGTCCGTATCGCGCCCGGCTCCGATCCGCGGCTGGGCCGTCCCGCGGTGGGTCCCCCCGTGTCCGCCGCCCGCTTCCAGGAGGCGATCGCCCCGTGACCACCGACGAGCAGCCGCAGCGGCTGGTGCTGATGAACCCGGGCCCGGTCGTCACCGACGACCGTGTCAGGTCCGCGCTCTCGGGGCCCGACATGTGCCATCGCGAGCGGGACTTCGCCACGCTGATGACCCGCGTACGGTCCAAGGTCACCCGGATCGCGGGCGGCGGCGCGGACCATACCGCCGTGGTCCTGACCGGTTCGGGGACCTCCGCGGTGGAGGCCGCGATCGTCTCGGCGGTCCCCGCGCACGGCGGCCTGCTGGTCCTGGACAACGGCCATTACGGGCACCGGCTGCACGAGATCGCCACGCCGTATGGCATCCGGTCCCGGCGGCTGGAGTCGGGCTGGGGCACCCCGCTCGGCCTCGGCGCGGTGGAGCGCGCGCTGCGGGACGATCCCCGTCTCACCCACGTGGGCGTGGTGCATCACGAGACCAGCACCGGGATGCTCAATGACGTCGCGGCCGTCGCGGCGCTCGCACACCGCCACGGCCGGGAGGTCGTGGCGGACGCGGTCAGCAGCATCGGCTGTGAGCCGCTCTCGCTGGAGCGGGACGGGATCGACTGGCTCGCGGGATCGGCCAACAAGTGCCTGGAGGGCGCGCCCGGCCTGTCCTTCGTGTGCGCGCGCAGGGACGCCTTCGTCGCGCTGGCCACCGGGCCCCGCCGCACCCACTACCTCGACCTCCACCGGCACTTCACGGCCCAGGAGAAAGCCGGGGCACCGGCGTTCACACCGGCCGTACCGGCCTTCCACGCCTTCGACATCGCCCTCGACCTGGCACTGGCGGAAGGCGTGGCGGGACGGCGGGCCCGCTACGACGCCCTGGCCGGCCGGCTGCGCGAGGGCCTGGTGCGGCTCGGCCTGCGACTGCTGCTGCCCGAGGGGCAACGGGCCGTGGGGCTGACCGCCGTCCGCCTTCCCGGCGGGGTCGGCTTCGACGCCCTGCACTCCGCGCTCAGGGCCGAGGGGTTCGTCATCTACGCCGCCCAGGAGCAGCTGGCCCAGGGCTTCTTCCGGCTGTCCACGATGGGACAGCTGACCGAGGACGACATCGAGCGCTTCCTCGCCACGCTCGCCGGTCTGCTGCCCCGGCTCACGGCGGCACCGTCCGCGGGCGCCACGGGAGCGGTCCGATGAACGGCCGCCCCGCACCCACCCCGCGGCGTGCGCCGTTCCGTCTGGCGGTCGTCGGGGGCGGCCCCCGCGCCACCTACGTCCTGGAGCGCCTCTCGGCGGACGCCGCGGGGCCGGGCCGGGCAGGCCGCCTGGAGGTGCGGGTCTACGAGCGGACCGGGGAGTTCGGCGCCGGCCAGGCCCACAGCCCCACCCAGCCCGCCACCAGCTTCCTCAACCGGATCGCCGGCCAGGTGAGCTTCGCCGCGGACGAGTCGATGCCCGGCGCCGGCCCGCTGCGGCCGCGGGACGGCCGCCCCACGCTGCACGAGTGGTGCCGGCGGCGGTTCGCCGAGACCGGTGAGCCGGACTTCGACCTCGGCCCCGAGGACTGGCCGAAGCGCTACGTCCACGGGCTCGCCCTCCAGGACAGCTTCACGGCCTACGTACGCGAACTGCGGTCCCACGGCGTGCCGGTGCACCTCTGCCCCGACGAGGTGGTGGACGTGGCCCGGCAGGACGCGGGCTTCGAGCTCCGTACGGCGGCCGGGGAGCGCCACCGCGCCGACCACGTCCTGCTCGTCACCGGGCACGGGCCGCACGACCCCGAGCGGTCCCCGGCCGGCCGCCGGCGCGCCGCGTTCGCCCGGCGCACCCGCTCCACGTACCTCCCGTCCGCCTACCCCCTCGCCACCGCGCTCTCCCCCGCGGTCACCGGGCCCGGCACGGTCGTGGGCTGTGCGGGGATGGGGCTGACGGCGATCGATGTCGTCCTGCACCTCACCGAGGGGCGGGGCGGCAGCTTCGTCCCCGACGCCCGGCACGGGCTGCGCTATGTCCCCAGCGGCCGGGAGCCGTCGTCCATCGTGGCCTTCAGCGACGCCGGGATGTTCACCTTCGCCCGTCCGCACCACGCGAAGGATCAGGGCGGCGAAGAAGGCGGCGAGCCCGGCGCCGGCATACGGGAGCACCAGGGCGTCTTCTTCACCCGCGAGGCCGTCGACCGGCTCCGCGCGCGCGTGGGGACGGCGCCCGCCGGGACGGCCCCCGCCGGGCCGGCACCCGCCCAGCTCGACTTCGACCGCGAGGTGCTGCCGCTGGTCGTCCTGGAGATGGCCCAGCTGCACTACGCCACGCTGTTCCGGCCCGCCGCGCGCTTCCTGGCAGAGCGTTCCGCCGCGGTCTGGCGTGCCTTCCTCGACGGCGCCGGTACCGCGGCGGGTCCGCCGGACGACCCCGAACGGCTGCTGGGCCCGCTGCGGGCCGCGGTGGACGAGATCGGCGCCGTGCTGGAGCGGGTCCTGGCCGGAAAAGAGGCACCGGCCACGGCCGGCGCCCGGGTGCGGGAGTGGCCGGTCGAGGCGACCCTCGCCCACTGGACGGGCGTCGTCTTCGGCGACGACGCCCGGGAACGGCTGCGGGAAGCCGGGAACGACCCGGCCGCCCTCCAGCGCGGCGCCGCGGCCTGGCGCTCCCCCTGGCGGCTCGACGAGAGCCCGACCGGAAACCGCTTCAGCTGGCACCGCACCGTCGCTCCGGTCCCGCGGTCCGCGTATGCCACGCCCGGCCAGTACCGGGCGGCCCTGCTCCGGGCCATGGCCACCGACCGCGTCTGGGCGCGGCAGGGCAACACCGACAACCCCCACAAGGCGGCGGCCGACGGCGTCTGGCGCGATCTGCGGTCCGTCCTGTCCTACGCGGTCGACGACGCCGGGCTGACCGCGTCGTCGCACCGCGCCTTCCTCGCCCGGCACACCCGGCATCACAACCGGCTGGCGAACGGGGCCGCCGTCGAGGTGATGACCCGGATCGAGGCGCTCGCCCGGCACGGGCTGCTCGATCTGACGACAGGCCCGGGGGCGACCGTGGAAACGGACGACACCGAGGGGAGGTTCCGCGTCACGGGACCGGCGACGGGCGCGGTGCACCTGGTGGACACCCTGGTGGACGCCCGGATCCATCCCTTCGATCCACGGCTGGACTCGGCACCGCTGTTCCGCCGGCTCATGGAGCGCGGGCTGGTACGGCTGTGGCGCAACGAGTCCGCCGACGGCACGTCCTTCGAGCCGGGAGGTCTCGACCTGACCGCCGGGTTCCATCCGGTAGGGGCCGACGGCTCGGCCGAGCCCGGCCTCACGGTCCTGGGTCCGGCCGCGGAGGGCCGCCGGTCCTTCCTGCTCTCCGCCCTGCGGCCGGACCGCGACCACTACGTCATGCGCGATGTCATCAACTGGCTGAACGAACTCCGGGAAGCCCTGACTGATCACCATGAGGAGCGCGAATGCGGACGTTGACCTGTGACCCGGTGCTGCACTGCGACGACATCATGGTCGTCTTCGAGGGAAAGGACCGGCTGATCCTCCACCGGGGCGAGGGCGAGCAGTGGCGGGTCCGCGCCCTGTGGCCGGAGCCGGCCGACGTCCGGGCGCTGCACGCCCATCTCGGCGAGGGCCGCCCCCTCCTCGTCGTCCTGGACGGTGAGCCGCCCGTCGTCCCGCTGCTCCCCGAGGAGTGCGCCGGTGCGGCCTGGGGCCCGGACCTCGCGGGGGTCAGCACGGACGACGGGGAGCTGGTCGAGTTCCGCATCCCCCGCCTGGACTGGCTGCCGGCCGCACTCCGCAGCCGGGGACTGGACCACCTCCAGGAGTGCGAGCGGCTGCTCGCCCACTACCCGCATCCGCTGCTGCCGCCGCTGCTGGTCGCTGCGCCGCAGGACGACGCCGCGCACGTCCGTTTCGCCTACCGCACCGGCAGCGCCGCGATCTCCGCCTCACACATGGCCAAGGTCGCCTCCTACCTCTTCGGCGATCCGGAAAGGCCCGCCGGTGTCCCCTGCCCGCCCGTCCCCACCCACCGCTGAACAGAGGAGCGACACGATGACGGACACCACGCAGGACCCGACGGCGGGCACCACGGAGAGCGCCCGGACCGTCGCGGTCACCGGAAGCGGGCGCGGTCTCGGCCTGCTCATCGTCAAGGCGCTGCTCGACGGCGGGTCCCGGGTGCTCGCCAACTACCGCACGCCCACGGACGAACTGACGGCGCTGCACGAGAGCCACCCCGGCCGGCTGCATCTGTGCCAGGGCGATATCGGCGAGGAGTCCGCGGCCGAGGCGCTGGCCACCGCCGCGCGCGGGCTGGGCCGGCTGGACGCGGTGATCCACAATGCCGCCATCATCCGTGACCAGCCCCTGGTCACCATGCCCGTGGCCGACTGGGACGCGGTCCAGCGGGTCAATCTGCGGGGCAGCTTCCTGGTGACCAAGCACGCGCTACGGCTGATGATGCGTCAGCGGTACGGCCGCATGGTCTATGTCTCCTCCGGTTCCGCGGTCCTCGGCAATGCGGGCCAGGCCGCCTACGCGGCGAGCAAGGGAGGCCTGCTGGGCCTGTCCAACACCGTGGCGCAGGAGTACGCGCGCTACCGCATCAGCTCCGTCGTCCTGGCCCCCGGCCTGCTCGACACCGGTCAGGGTGCCGAGCTCGGCGAGGACCTGCGGACGCAGAAGGCCGGGCGGTCCCTGCTCGGTGCCGGCCGGGGAGAGGACATGGCCGCCACCGCCGCCTTCCTGGCCTCCGCGCAGGCGGACTACATCAACGCGACCCTGATCCGCGCCGATGGCGGCGTGGCCTACTGACGCCCCTCACGGGACCTGGACCCCTGGAGCGAGACCCTGCGCACTCGACCCGGCCTCGAACCGGCACACCCACTGCTGCGGAATCTCCGGCCTGACGTGGTCGGGGCCGCTGGCGCGCACGCCACCCGAGTACAGGCGCGCATAGCGCTGCTTCCAGTCGGCGTTGTCGAAGACGGACCAGTATTCGTAGCCCCGGACATCGACCCCGGACTCCATGATGCGCTGCAGCCAGGAGAGCTTGGCGGCCAGCAGGGAGCGGCGCCGGCCGTCATCGGGCCGGCCGCGGTCGTCGACGATTTCCTGGTCCTGGAGCCCGTGGTCGGTGACGTACAGGGCGGGCAGCAGGGCGCCGTAGAGCTCATGGAGGCCGGCCAGTCCGTCCGCCAGGGACTCCGGGAATATCGACCAGCCGTAGGAGGTCGTCTCCAGGTCCGGGAACGGCACCACCGCGAAGTCGAGCCGGGACAGCAGCCGGTTGAGATCCCGCAGGGCGTCGAAGGACGCCAACTGGTCGGACATGTCGGCGAGGTTCTCGGGCCCGGTGACACAGTGCGGGGCATGCCAGGAGACGCCCAGGAAGTCCTGCGGGGTCGCGATGATCTCCATGTCCCCCGGCCGGACACAGCCCAGATCCCCTATCGGGGAGTCACCGGTTTCCGTGGTGAGGTGTTCGCCGAAGAAGAGGGGGTCGAGGAAGAAGCGGTTTCCCCAGAACTCCATGCGTTCGGCGGCCTGTCGGTCCCAGGGGTCGTCCGCCGCGGGGTAGGCCGCCACCAGCGAGGTGGTCAGCCCTGCCGGACCCGTCGCACCCGAGGCGCGCAGTGCCCGCAGGGCCAGGCCGTGCCCCAGCAGAGCATGGTGAACGGCCGACAGCCCCTGCGGGCCCGCCCCCCGCTCCGTCGAGAACATCCCCGCCACCCGGTCGGCGAGCGTCGGAGCGGCGATGTCGCTGACGGTGACCCAGCGCGCGACGCGGTCACCGAAGCGCCGCCCCATCTCGCCCGCGTAGTCGGCGAACCGCTGGGCGGCGTCTCTGACCAGCCATCCGCCCGCCGCGTCCAGCCAGGCGGGCAGGTCCATGTGCACCAAGTTCACGCAGGGCTGCACGCCTTGGGCGAGCAGGGTGTCCAGGACACGGTCGCAGCGGTCGAGCGCCGCGCGGTCCCAGGTACCGGGGCCCTCGGGCTGGAGGGCCGACCAGCCGAGCGAGAGCCGCTGAGAGGTGGGCGTTGCCCCGGTCACCTGCCGGACGTCCGCCGCCCACCGTTCGAATCGCGGAGATCTCCGCACGGCCGTCTCAGGGTGGTCCAGGCCGGCCGCGCTCTGCTGAGTGGCGCCGCCCCATACAAGTCCGTCGAGTCCCGCGAGCTGACATCGATCGCGCGTATCCGTCATCTCTACCCCCGTTTACTTCCTTGGGCACGCCATCGACGTGCGCCAAAGGGATCCCGGGGACACCTGGCCGAAACCTCGACGCCGCGTCCGTGCGGCGCTGCTTTCTTCGCCCCCCGACGAGATCCCACCCTTGGGGATCATCGTCGCATCCAAGAAACACGTCAAGCGAGCGGCCCGAGTTGAGGCGAACCTGAGACGCGGAAAGTTGAATTCGAGACGATCTCGCGCGCGAAGATACCCGGCCGCCCCCGGATTGCTCGACCGAATTACCCGCGCAGTAATGAGACGATAAAGGGTTGTGCGGCTCCGCTTTTTTTATATGCAACGTTGTTCCAAAACCAGCGGGCCGCGGACGGACGAAGCCCCCTCGAAGACCGTGGACCCGCACCTCCCCCCGTCGCCGGCAGGCACGGACTGCGCAGCGATCACTGCTGAACGGCGGGCCGCGAGGCGCGAGCCGGGGGCCCGGCCGCCCCTCCGATCCGTCCGCTGAGCGGACAGCACGCAAAAATCACCGACCCGGCACCCCGGACTCCGCTTCAGCGGCCCGGATCACCGGTCCCCGGGCTCCGCCGCACACCGCAACATATTCTCCGCACCATCCGGCGAAATACTTCCGGCAACCGGAAAGTGCGCCGGCTCACCCCGGTCGGTACCGCCACGGCCCCGCGCATTCATGACGATTCCCGGTGCTTTCCTTTCGCGCCGCGGAACTCCCGAAAGCCCGCCGCGTTCACGAGGATTCCACCGCGCCGGCGGAAGGGACGCACCCCGGAAAACCGGAAAAGCCCCGTGCGCTCCGCCGAAGGTTCCGCCCCGCCGCAACCTGCTCCCGTACGCGGCCGCACTCGGGACCGGCCGCCCCTCCCGCCCCGAACCCGGCGCGAAGAAGACGAACGCACTCACGGACAACAGAACAAGCGCGACGCTTTCCCGCCCCCGGCGGGCGGATGGCGCCGGACGGAAGTGCGCGGCGCCGCACAAGCCGCCCACACCGGAGGAAGAAAAATCCAATATTCAAGTTACCTCGGGTATGCGTCACGGGTGCGTCCTTCGATGACCGTGCGCGGCATCCGCCGCGTCACGAAGGTGCCGAAGCAACTGCGTCCCGCCGAACATCTCTTCGGCGGCCCGTCGCCGACAACCGTCCGAAACTCCCGAAGCACGCTGCGACGCTGTCGACTTGACGGTCCCCCAACCGGCCGGGTGGCTTCACCCGCACTCCCCCGCAGACAGGCGAGGCGCTTCCCCGGAGTGCCGTCATCGCGGCACTTCACTTGGTAATCACTGATATTTCCGGCACGGCTTTTCCGCCCGTGGACACTCGCCCTACGCACCATCAAAGGCTCATGCGTTCGCGGCGTGTTCCCGCGGGCGGCATGAGCCTCGGCTCTATATGGTTGTTTGTTCAAGGTCTCAAAGCTGCGGCTGCGCAGTGCCCGGAGCCGGACTTGAACCGGCACGGCCCGTAGGCCAGCGAGGTTTAAGCTCGCCGTGTCTGCATTCCACCATCCGGGCCTGGGTTCCCCCATGCCACCTCAAAGAGGCAGCACGAGCGTAGCCCGCAGCGCACGACACAGATCGGCCGCTCTTCCCGAGGTTGTCTTATTTTATTGGCAACTGAGGGTGCATCAGTGACCGGTACAGGCCTTGGGCACATGCCTGAAGCCCCCCTTCGTCATGACGCGCCCGCGCGCAATTCCGTGCCCGAATTGACGGAAACTCGACGCCGTCTCAGCGCCCCCGTCACCCCCGCGGGCACGCCCGTCCGACTACTGCGGACGCGGCAGCGCTCTCAGGGGCCGTCTCCTCCCCAGGGATGACCACGCGCGGCACGGCTACCTCCCAGGTGTGGCCGAGGACGGGCACAGGGGTTGACGTCCACGCCCCCCGCGCTGGCCCACGATGGAAAGCGTCCCTTCCCTCCGCGGCAGCCGCCCTCGTGGCCCTCGCCGTCCGATGGTCCCCTCGTCCCGACAGGAGCCCCTTCCCGTGACCACCACCCACTCCGGCGTCGCCACCGCCACCCGCACCACCGCGGCGGCCGCCCGCGCCACGGACCTCACCAAGGTCTACGGACAGGGCGAGACCCAGGTGGTCGCCCTGGACTCGGTCTCCGTCGCCTTCCACCAGGCCCAGTTCACCGCGATCATGGGCCCCTCCGGGTCCGGCAAGTCGACGCTGATGCACTGCATTCAACCTCCTGCCGACGCTGAACGCCCTGGAGAACATCACCCTCCCCATGGACATCGCCGGCCGTAAGCCCGACCGCGCCTGGCTGGACCGCGTCGTGGAGACCGTCGGCCTGTCCGACCGCCTCAAGCACCGCCCCGCCCAGCTCTCCGGCGGCCAACAGCAGCGGGTCGCGGTCGCCCGCGCGCTGGCCTCCCGGCCCGAGATCATCTTCGCCGACGAGCCCACCGGAAACCTCGACTCGCGCTCCGGCGCCGAGGTCCTCGGCTTCCTCCGCAACTCCGTGCGCGAACTGGGCCAGACCGTGGTGATGGTGACCCACGACCCGGTCGCCGCCTCCTACGCGGACCGCGTGGTCTTCCTCGCCGACGGCCGGATCGTCGACGACGTGCCCGACCCGACCTCCGACATGGTGCTGGAGCGGATGCGGCACCTCTCCGGGGGTTCCGGCCGGCCCCCCGGCCCCGGCGCCAAGGTCCGTACGACCTGACCGGCAGCCGCCACCCTCACCTCGGACCTCTCCTCCAGGACTGACCCACCATGTTCCGTACCGCCTTGCGCAATGTGCTTGCGCACAAGGCCCGGCTGCTGATGACCGTCCTCGCCGTGATGCTCGGCGTGGCCTTCGTCTCCGGCACCCTGGTCTTCACCTCGACCATCTCCGACGCCTTCCGTGCCGGCTCCCAGAAGAGCTTCGACCACGTCGATGTCGCCGTGCTTCCCTCGTCGCCCGACGGGCCTCCCGGCACCCGGGCCGAGGACCCCCGGCTCGACGGCAAGGCGCTCGACACCGTGTCCCGTCTCCCCGGCGCCGCCTCCGTCACCGGCATCGTCACCGGCTACACCGGAATCGGCGACAAGGACGGCAAGCTGATCGGCTCGGGCCAGAGCCGCGGCAGCAACTACTTCCCCGGCAAGGACGGCAAGGACGCCCGCTACCCGATGAAGCAGGGCACGGCCCCCACCGGCGCGGACCAGTTCGCGCTGGACGCGGGCACCGCCACGAAGGGCGGCTACCACGTCGGCGACACCGTCCGGATATCCGCCGACGGACCGGTCCGGCAGCAGAAGCTGACCGGCATCTTCACCACCGACGACGGCCGGGTCGCCGCCGGCGGCTCGCTGGCCCTGTTCGACACCCGGACCGCGCAGAAGCTGTTCGGACTGTCCGGCGGATACACCGAGATCGACGTCGAGGCCGCGGCCGGGACGTCCCAGGCCGCACTCCAGCAGGCGATCGGCAAGGCGCTGCCCAAGGACAGCGCCACCACCTCCACCGGCAAGGAACTCGCCGACGCCGAAGCCAAGGTGATCGACGACAACATGCAGGGCATGAAGACCGCCCTGCTGGCCTTCGCCGCCGTCGCACTCTTCGTCGGCATCTTCCTCATCGCCAACACCTTCACCATGCTGGTCGCCCAGCGCACCAAGGAGCTGGCGCTGCTGCGGGCGGTCGGCGCGAGCCGGCGTCAGGTCACCCGCTCGGTCCTGATCGAGGCGTTCTTCGTCGGTGCGATCGCCGGGGTCTCCGGCCTGGTGGCCGGAATCGGCATCGCCGCACTGCTGCGGGAGGTGCTGAACGGCTTCGTCGCGACGTTCCCCGAGGGGCCGCTGGTGGTCTCGCCCTCCACGGCCGTCGCCGCCCTGGGCATCGGCACCCTCATCACGGTGCTGGCCGCCTGGCTGCCCGCGCGGCGCGGCGCGAAGGTTCCGCCGGTCGCCGCGATGAACAGCGTGCACGCCGTCGCCACCACCAAGTCACTGCTGGTCCGCAACACCCTCGGCGCGCTCGTCGCGGGCATCGGCACGGCCTCGGTCGTCGTCGCCACCTCCGTGTACGAGGGCGACGACACCAGCAAGATCATGCTGGGCGGCGGCGGGATGCTGCTGCTGGTCGGCGTGTTCATCCTGACGCCGCTGCTGTCCCGTCCGCTGATCGCGCTGGCCACCCCCGTCCTGCGTGCCTTCGGCATCTCCGGCCTCCTCGCCCGGCAGAACGCGCTGCGCAATCCGCGCCGTACGGCCACCACCGCCTCCGCGCTGATGATCGGGCTGACCCTGATCACCGGCATGACGGTGATCGCGGGCAGCACGCAGAAGGGCATCGACAAGCTGGCCGTCGACGCGCTCAAGGCCGACTACACCATCTCGATGGAGGGCAACACGCAGCTGCCCACCACCGCGGAGAAGAAGGTCCGCGACCTGCCCGGTGTCACCGCCCTCACCCCGCTGCGGGAGGGCATGGCGAAGATCGGCACCGGCAGCGCGGCCCGGCAGCCGACCCAGCTGACCGGCGTGGACGGCGCACAGTTCGGCTCGCTCGTCCGGCCCGGCATCAGCGAGGGGTCGCTCGCCACCCTGCGCGGCGACCGGGTCCTGGTGGACGAGGACACCGCCACCCGCAACGGCTGGCGGGCCGGCTCGCGGCTCCCCGTGACGTTCGAGGACGGCAAGACGGCCACCCTGACCGTCTCGGGGGTCTACCAGGGCAACCAGATGCTCAACGGCGTCTTCGTGGACAACCGCACGCTGGCTCCGCATCAGAAGGACATCAGCGACAAGCAGCTGCTGGTCAAGATGGCCGACGGCGCGACCGACGCGCACAAGGACGAGCTGGTCGAGGCGCTCGGCAAGAACCCGGCGGTCACCGTCGCGGACAAGAAGGACGTCTCGAACGCCATCGCCTCGATGTTCACCCTGCTGCTGAACATGCTCTACGGCCTGCTGGCCATGGCCGTGATCGTCGCGGTGCTCGGGGTCATCAACACCCTGGCGATGTCGGTCTTCGAACGCTCGCAGGAGATCGGCATGCTGCGGGCGATCGGCTTGGACCGGCGCGGCATCAAGCGGATGGTGCGGCTGGAGTCACTGGTCATCTCGCTGTTCGGCGGGGTGCTCGGCATCGGGCTCGGAGTGTTCATGGGCTGGGCGGTCGGTCAGCTGATCAGCGCCCACCTGTCCACCTACGAACTGGTGCTGCCCTGGGCCCGGATGGGCCTCTTCCTCGGCCTGGCCGCGCTCGTCGGCGTACTGGCCGCCCTGTGGCCGGCGTTCCGGGCCGCGAGGCTGAACATGCTGGCGGCCATCAAGGCCGAATGACGCCCCCGTCTCCGGCCCCCGGCCCGCCCACCCGCTCCGTCACGGCAGCGGGTGGGCGGACGGCGTTCAGCCGCGGTGGGTGCCGGAGCGCCACTCGCGCGCCCGCAGCGGCATCCCCGAGGCCCCGGGCTCCGGCGTACGGACGGCCAGCACCTGGTTGACTCCTATCCGGTTGCGCTCGAAGGACAGCGCGCACGCGGCCATGTACAGCCGCCACACCCGGGCCCGCCCCACGGACGTGAGCCGCGCGGCCTCGTCCCAGTGCCGCTCCAGGTTGGCGACCCAGCGCCGCAGCGTCAGCGCATAGTGCTCACGGATCGCCTCCACGTCCCGCACCTCGAACCCGGCCTCTTCCAGCTGGCCGACGGTCCGGCCGAGCGGCGCCAGCTCACCGTCCGGGAACACATACCGGTCGATGAACTCGTCGACGTGATACGTCTCCTCGTCGGCCACCGGCCGGCGGGCGATCTGGTGGTTGAGCAGCCGCCCGCCGGGCCTCAGCAGGGAGTACAGCGCCTCGGCGTACTCCGCGTACTGCGTCCGGCCGACATGCTCGGCCATCCCGATCGAGGAGACGGCGTCGAACGGCTCGTCCTTGATCTCGCGGTAGTCCTGCACCCGGATCTCGATCCGGTCGGCCAGCCCGGCCTCGGCGATGCGCTTACGGGCGAAGGTGGCCTGCTCCTCGGAGAGCGTGATGCCGACCGCCCGTACGCCGTACTCGCGGGCCGCGTGCAGCACCATCGAACCCCAGCCGCAGCCGACGTCGAGCAGCCGCGCGCCCTCCTGGAGCCCGAGCTTGCGGCAGATCAGGTCGAGCTTGTCGCGCTGGGCGTCCTCAAGACTGCCGACAGCGTCTCCGGTGGTCTCCGCGGGCCCCCAGTAGGCGCACGAGTAGACCATCGACGGACCGAGCACCAAGGCGTAGAAGTCGTTGCCGACGTCGTAGTGGTGGCTGATGGCTTCCTTGTCGCGCCGCAGGGTGTGCAGCGGTCCACGACGGCGTCTGACCTCTTCCGCGGGCGGCGTCGGCGGGACCGGGACGCCGGCCAGGGTCAGCATCTCCCGGGCGGCGGCGCGGATCTCCGGACGGGCCAGGGCGCGCAGCACGGCGGCGCGCTGCGGTTTGGGGGCGTCGGTGCCGCGCTCCCAGATCAGACCGGCGAGCACATCGAGCGCGGCGTAGAGATCGCCCTCGATATCGAGGTCGCCGGCCACCCACGCACGGGCCAGACCCAGCTCACCCGGCTTGAACAGCAGCCGCCGCAACGCCCGGCGATTGCGGATGACGAGTGTGGGTGCCCCCGGCGGGCCGGACTCGCTGCGGTCCCAGGCGCGGATCCGTACGGGGAGCGGGGCTCCCAGCACCTCCTCGGCGAGCTTGGTGAGCCGTCCAGCGGCGTCGGCCATGTCGCACACCTCCGTGTTGACGAGTCGGGCAAAGAAGTTTCACCCACCACGTAAACGCCAATGGGGCGCCCAGATAGTCCCGTTCACACGCAAGAGAACCGCAAACCGCCTGGTTTTCGCCAGAGCGGACACGCCAAAGGGCGTCCGCCCCACGGATGGCGGACGCCCTTCGGGCTGGTCGGAGTACCCGACCGGGAAATTCAGGAAGCCTTGGCCTTCGTCTTGTCCCCGGCCTCGGCGGCGGTCGGCGGCGCCGGCGCCGGCTTGGCGGCCTCGTAGAACTCCTCGCGGGGGTTCTCCATGGCGCCGAGCGAGACGACCTCGCGCTTGAGGAACATGGCCAGCGTCCAGTCGGCGAAGACCCGGATCTTGCGGTTGAACGTCGGCATCGCCATACCGTGGTACGCGCGGTGCATGTACCAGGCGAGACGGCCCTTGAGCTTGATCTTCATCTTGCCCATGACGATCATCGCGACGCCCTTGTGCAGGCCCAGACCGGCGACCGCACCCTTGTTGGCGTGGCTGTAGTCCTTCTGCGGGAAGCCGCGCATCCCGGACACCACGTTGTCGCCGAGGATCTTGGCCTGCCGCAGCGCGTGCTGCGCGTTCGGCGGGCACCAGGCGTTCTCGTTGCCGGCCTTGCGCCCGACCAGGTCGGGGACCTGCGCGTTGTCGCCGGCCGCCCAGATGTAGTCGGTGCCCTGCACCTGGAGGGTGGTCCCGGTGTCGACGTGGCCGCGCGGGCCGAGCGGCAGACCGAAGCGGGCCAGCGCCGGGTTCGGCTTGACGCCCGCGGTCCACACGATGGTGTTGGAGTCGACCTCGAGGCCGTTGTTGAGCTTCACGTGGCCGTCGACGCAGGAGTCCATGCCGGTCTTGAGGTAGACCTCGACGCCGCGGCTCTCGAGGTGCTCCTTGCCGTAGGCACCGAGCTTCGGGCCGACCTCGGGGAGGATCTTGTCGGCGACGTCGACCAGCAGGAAGCGCATGTCCTCGCGCTTCACGTTGTTGTAGTACTTCGCGGCATCACGGGCCATGTCCTCGACCTCGCCGATGGTCTCCGCACCCGCGAAGCCACCGCCCACGAAGACGAAGGTCAGCGCCTTGCGGCGGACGTCCTCGTCGGTCGTGGAGTCGGCCTTGTCCAGCTGCTCCAGCACGTGGTTGCGCAGGCCGATGGCCTCTTCCACGCCCTTCATGCCGATGCCGTTCTCGGCCAGACCGGGGATCGGGAAGGTACGGGAGACCGCGCCCATCGCGATGACCAGGTAGTCGAAGGGCAGCTCGTACGCCTCGCCGACCAGCGGGGCGATCGTCGCCACCTTGCGGTCCTGGTCGATGGTCGTGACCCGGCCGGTGAGAACCTCCGCCTTGGGGAGCACGCGTCGTAGCGGAACCACGACGTGGCGGGGGGAGATGCTGCCGGCCGCAGCTTCAGGGAGGAAGGGCTGGTACGTCATGTACGAGCGCGGGTCGACGACCGTGACGGTCGCCTCGCCGTACCGCATCTTCTTGAGGATGCGACGTGCCGCGTACAGGCCTACGTACCCACCGCCTACAACGAGGATCCTGGGACGCTCCGTGGTGCTCATGCAATCGAGTATCCACCCCCACATGGGGGGTCGCTCGTGAGCCCCTTCACAAGCACTCCGGAGGCATCTGCTACACTCCGCCGCCTTCGTGACCGACGCCATAGTCCAATCCGGAACCACCGTGCTACGCGAGGCGTTGGAGACCCCTGTTGATCAGGGATTGTGGCCCGCCGGGCGGAGGAAACACCCTCCGCGCGAGCGCGCCGCCCACGCATCGGCAGCCGCGCATTTTCCGGGTCCAGGCGCCCTGAAGCCTTCGAATGAGGGTCGGACGATCAGATTGTTCGTCCAACGGGAGGCTTTTTCATGTGAAGGATTTCACGAACTTTCTCCGCGGACCCGTCCGCGGGGCCTCCCGGCACCCCCCGAAGGGCGCTCGGACGGGCAATCCGCCGCTCGAAAGGCCACGCGGCAGAGGCCCGTTGCCGGCCTCTGCCGCACCCCGCAATGCCTCAGCCGGCGAGGCTCCAGGCGATGCCGTCCAGGATGTCGTGCTCGCTGACGACGACCTCCCCGGCGCCCGTCCGCTCCATGATCGACAGCAGTACGAGCGCACCCGCGGCGATCACGTCGACCCGGCCCGGGTGCATGACGGGGATGGCCGCGCGCTCGGCATGGGTGGAGGACAGCAGCATGCCGGTGATCTCGCGGACCTTCGCCAGGGAGATCCGGGAGTGGTGAATGGCCTCGGAGTCGTACTGGCCCAGGCCCAGCGCGATCGCGGCGACCGTGGTCACGGAGCCCGCCAGGCCCACGAGGGTGGCGGCCTCGCCCAGCGGGACGGTCTCCTCGGCCCGGTCCAGTGCCGCCGCGACATCGGCCTTTATGGCCGCGATCTGCCCCGGGGCCGGCGGGTCGCTGATGTCGCCGCCGTGCACCAGGTGCCGCTCGGTCATCCGGACGCAGCCGACGTCGACCGAGCGCGCGGCGCGGACGGACTCGCTGCCGAGGACGAACTCGGTCGAGCCGCCGCCGATGTCGACCACCAGGAAGGGCCGCTCGAGATCCGCGCGGGCGGTGAGCTCCTTGGTGGCGCCGTTGAAGGAGAACTCCGCCTCCTGGTCACCGGTGATCACCTCGGGCTCCACGCCCAGGATGTCCACCACACCGCGGACGAAGTCCTCGCGGTTCTCGGCGTCCCGGGAGGCGGAGGTCGCCACGAAGCGGACCTGCTCGGCGCCCAGGCCCTTGATCACCGCGGCGTACTCCCGGCAGGCCGCGAAGGTGCGCTCCAGCGCCTCGGGCGCCAGCCGCCCGGTACGGTCGACGCCCTGGCCCAGCCGGACGATCTGCATCCGGCGGTCGAGGTCCTTCAGCTCACCCGTCGCCGGGTCGGCGTCGGCGACCAGCAGCCGGATGGAGTTCGTACCGCAGTCGATGGCGGCGACCCGCTTCACTTGGCGTCTCCTTCGGGAGCATCCTGGGCTACCGGGGTGTCCTGGCAGGGCGTCACGCACGGCCCCTTCTTCCACCACTCCGGCAGCATCGCGAGGGCCTCGTCGCCGAGCGGGTTGACGCCCGGCCCGGCCGCCAGCGAATGGCCGACGAGGACGTGCAGGCACTTGACCCGGTCCGGCATGCCGCCCGCGCTCGGGAAGCCTTGCAGCACCTCGATGGCGTCCCGCCGGCGGATGTAGTCCTCATGAGCGGCCCGGTAGGCGGCAGCCAGCTCAGGGTCGGCCGCCAGCCGCTCGGTCATCTCCTTCATCACGCCGTTGGCCTCCAGCGTGCCGATCGCGGAGGCCGCGCGCGGGCAGGTGAGGTAGTAGAGCGTGGGGAAGGGCGTGCCGTCCTCCAGGCGCGGCGCCGTCTCGACGACATCCGGCTGCCCGCAGGGGCAGCGGTGCGCGATGGCGCGCAGGCCGCGCGGCGGGCGGCCGAGCTGTTCCCGGAAGGCGGCGATGTCCGCGTCGGTGGGCTCGGTGGGCTCGGTCTGGGGCGGGGGGGTGTCCATGTGCGCTTTCGGTGAGGTGAGTGGTGAGGTGACGGCGGGCCGGGGCGGGCCGTCCCGTGCCGACATTACGGGCTGCCGCCCGGCGGCGGTACGGGCAGGCCGCGGCTACCGCTTGTCGGCCGCGTCGACGGTGTCCCACAGGTTCTCGTACCAGGGGCGCTGCGCCGCTTGCGGCCCCTTCGGTGCGGAGCCGGTGCCGGAGCCGTCCTGGACGATGTATCCGGTCTCGCCCGGCATGACGTAGTGCAGATGCCGGCGGGCCTGCTGGCGTACGTACTCCGGGTCCTGCCAGCGGGCCTTCTGCTCGCGCAGCCGGTCCAGGGCGGCGCCGGCGTCCTGGGCCTTGCGGCGCTGGTCGGCGATGTCCGAACGCTGGGAGACGTACTGCCTTATGGGATACGCGAGGGCGACGACCAGGGAGCACATCACCAGCGCCAGCAGTGCGGCACGGCCGGTGAGGCGGTTGCGGCGGGGCGGGCGGGCTCGGTAGACGCGGGCGGCGGCCTGCTCGCCGAGCGCCTTGAGTCGGGTCGCGGTCGAGAACCGGTCCGCGGGCACGTCGTCTCCCCTTCACTGACTGACGCCTGACTGCTTCAAGCAGGTACGTCCCCGGCAACGGTACGGGACCGTCGCCGGGGACGTACGGGGTGCCGGGCGGTTTGGCGCGCCCGATCAGCCCCTGCTGCCCTGACCGGCCCGGCAGCGGGCCGCCTGCGGGTCAGCTGCCGTGACGGAACCGCGGGAAGGCGGAGCGGCCGGCGTAGACCGCGGCGTCGTCGAGGATCTCCTCGATGCGCAGCAGCTGGTTGTACTTGGCGACGCGCTCGGAGCGGGCCGGGGCGCCGGTCTTGATCTGGCCGCAGTTGGTGGCGACGGCGAGGTCGGCGATGGTGACGTCCTCGGTCTCACCGGAGCGGTGCGACATCATGCACTTGAAGCCGTTGCGCTGGGCCAGCTCGACGGCGTCCAGGGTCTCGGTCAGCGAACCGATCTGGTTGACCTTCACCAGCAGCGCGTTGGCGGAGCCCTCGTCGATGCCACGGGCGAGGCGCTCGGGGTTGGTGACGAACAGGTCGTCGCCGACGAGCTGGACCTTGGCGCCGAGCTTGTCGGTGATGACCTTCCAGCCGGCCCAGTCGTCCTCGAACAGCGGGTCCTCGATGGAGACGAGCGGGTAGGCCGCCACCAGCTCCTCGTAGTACTCGGTCATCTCGGCGGCCGAGCGGTCCTTGCCCTCGAACTGGTACTTGCCGTCCTTGTAGAACTCGGAGGCGGCGACGTCCAGCGCGAGCGCGATGTCCTGGCCGGGGGCGTAGCCGGCTTCCTTGATGGCCTCGAGGATGAGGTCGAGGGCCTCGCGGTTGGAGCCCAGGTTCGGGGCGAAGCCGCCCTCGTCGCCGAGGCCGGTGGCCAGACCCTTGGTCTTCAGGACCTTCTTGAGGGTGTGGTAGACCTCGGCGCCCCAGCGCAGCGCCTCGGAGAAGGACTCCGCGCCGATCGGGGCGATCATGAACTCCTGGATGTCCACGTTGGAGTCGGCGTGCGAGCCGCCGTTCAGGATGTTCATCATCGGGACGGGCAGGACGTGCGCGTTCGGGCCGCCCAGGTAACGGAACAGCGGGAGGTCGCTGGCCTCGGAGGCGGCGTGCGCGACGGCGAGGGAGACGCCGAGGATGGCGTTGGCGCCGAGCGAGCCCTTGTTGTCGGTGGCGTCCAGGTCGAACATGGCCTGGTCGATCAGCCGCTGCTCGGTCGCGTCGTAGCCGACGAGCTCCGGGCCGATCTGCTCGATGACGGCCAGGACCGCCTTCTCCACGCCCTTGCCCAGGTAGCGGTTCGGGTCGCCGTCGCGGAGCTCGATGGCCTCGAAGGCGCCGGTGGAGGCACCGGACGGGACGGCGGCACGGCCGGTGCTGCCATCGTCGAGGCCGACCTCGACCTCGACCGTGGGATTACCTCGCGAGTCGAGAATTTCGCGGGCTACGACGACGTCGATCGACGGCACGTTGTCTCCTTCGTGGGTGTCTGGCGTTCTGCGCATGAGCCTAACGGCCCCGGGCGCGTCCGCCTGCCCTTGGCCCGCTCTGTGGGATGGAAAGCCGCGCAAAGCTCCCCGAAGACCCCGTTCACGGGACGCTTAGGCGCATTGTTCGCTGAACGGGAACATTCGCCGGGCTGGAGCGGTCAGCGGCGTGCGCCCGCACCGGCACCGGCCCGGCCTCGGCCCGGCGTCACCCCGGCGCCGCCCCGGGCAGAAGAAACCCCGCCCCGGCGCGCTCGGGGGAAGGGCGCGCCGGGGCGGGGCGGTCTCACGGGGGAAGGGGGCCCGCCGCTCGGGCCCGCCCGCGTCCCGGTGAGGGAGGGACTCAGACGTTGAGCTTCTGACCCGGGAAGATCAGGTTCGGGTTGCCGCCGATGACCGACTTGTTGGCCTTGTAGACCGACTTCCAGTCGCTGCCGTGGGCCTTGGCGATCTTGGCGAGGGTGTCGCCCGCCTTGACGGTGTAGTTGCCGTGGCCCATGGACTTGCGCTCGGTGGACCGCGAGGCGTGCTGCTCGGGGGCGGCCGGGGCCTTCTTCGCCTCGGTCTTGCCCTGGTCCTGCTGCGGCGCGGACTTGGTCTGCGCGGAGCCGGAGGTGTCGACGTCGGCGGCCGGGCCACCGGCGGTCAGGTTGCCGGCACCGGCGCAGGACCAGGCACCCGGGCCCTGGATGGCGAGGAGCTTCTCGGCGGCGGCGATCTGCTGGGACTTGCTGGCCAGGTCGGCGCGCGGCGCGTACTTGGTGCCACCGGCGGCGGCCCAGCTGGAGTTGGAGAACTGCAGGCCACCGTAGTAGCCGTTACCGGTGTTGATCGACCAGTTGCCGCCGGACTCGCACTGGGCGACCTTGTCCCAGGTGGAGACCGAGGCGGCGGAGGCGGAGGTGGCACCCATCAGCGGGACGGCCACGGCAGCACCGGCGATGCCGGCGAGGGTGGCGACGCGGACGGCCTTGGACGGACGACGGTGCTTGCCCTTGATGATCAGCATGGTTCGTTCGTTTCCTCACCGACGCCTACGAGGTGAGCTGTCGGGTTCGGGCTGTGAGAAATCGCCCGGCCGCGTGCGCGTGGCGCACGTGGCTTCACCCCAAGCCGGTGGACCCGCTTTCACGGGTGGGGCCGGCACGTACCTTGGGTCCCCCGCTCCTGCCTTCGGCGCTTGCGCGTCAAGTGCCTCCGATCACCGGCAGGATTCGGCGTGTGATCAAAGGGCCCGCTTTGGCGAGCGGTCCTGACGTTAAGCAGTAACCGCCCTGGGGTTCAAACCCCATCATGTGAACCAAGTTGACCGTTTTTGATCACGGGCAGGTCACATATCCGCAGGTGAACCCCGGTTCGATGAGGCGGGACGAACCGGGGTTCACCGTTAGTCAACGAGAGCCTTGTCTCACTTTCCCCAAAAGCGGGCGAAGGTGGCGAACTACCCTGCCGCGTGCCCCAGATCGAGCAGTTGGCCCGGCTTGATCAGGTCCGCGTCGGAGCCGATGACGCCCTCGTTGCCCTCGTAGAGCGCGGTCCAGCCACCGGGCAGCCGGTGGGCCTGGGCGATGGCTGACAGCGTGTCACCCGGCCGCACGGTGTAGTCGCCGTCGGCCGCCGGGCCCGTGCGGTGCGCGTCATCGCCCCGCGAGGCATGCCGGCCACCCGAGGACCTGTCCTCGTCGTCGCCCGCACCGCCGCGGTGCTTACCCTTCGCGGGCGTCTCCTGCGGGGTGCCGGTGGTGTCCGGACGGCTGCCCCCGTCGGACGGGTCGGCGGACTGCGACGGGTCGCGGTCCCGGTCGCCCGGCGTCGTCGAGTCGTCCGGCGTCGCCGGGTCGGACGGCTCCGGGCTCGTGGACGCGTCGCCGGAGCGGTCGGAATCCGTGGCGTCGGGCGAGGGCGCCGGATCGGACGGCTCGTCGCCGGACTCGTCGTGCTGCTGCCCGGCGGAGTCCGTGTCGTCGTGCGCGCCGGACGAACCGGACGAGTCCCAGGGGTCCGAGGAGCCGTCCGCGTCCGACGGGGCGGGCGAGGGGGTGGCGGTGCTGCCCGGGTCGACCTCCGGCGCACGCCCGTCCTTGGCGAGACCGGCGCTCACCGCACAGCTCGACCACTGGTCCGGGCCGCGGGCGTCGAGGATCGACTGGGCCACCGCGATCTGCTGGGAGCGGCTGGCGAGGTCGGGGCGCGAGGCGTAGGCCGCGCCGCCGTAGGTGTCCCACAGCTCCTGGGTGAGCTGGAGTCCGCCGTAGTAGCCGTTGCCCGAGGCCGCGCTCCAGACGCCGCCGCTCTCGCACTGGGCGACCTTGTCCCAGGTCGCGGTGTCGGCGGCGTGAGCGCCGCTCGCACCGAGCAGTGGCAGGGCGATGCCGGCCCCGGTCACTCCCACCGTGACAAAGATGGCCGGTGCCTGACGGGGGCGACGATGTCGGCCGTTCCCGGAACGCATGCGGATGCCTTTCGCGCGGCGGTTGAGTTGTACGACGAGCTCTTCGAGCTGCTCGACGGGTCACCCGTCCGGCCGGCGCGCACGAGGCACACCGTTACACCGGTCCCCCACATCACCGCTTCGGCCGACCGAGTGAAGCCGTCGATCGTCGGTCGAAAGGTAGCCGGGGTCACGGGTAGTCACAAGTCGGTGTAGTGGAGATCACGTAAAGGTCACACGACTGACTCAGCGTCACTTTTGTCCTTTTCGCTGGTCAGGGCCGCTCGGGCCCGAACTCCACCGGCAACGACCGCAGTCCGCGCATGATGAGTCCGCCACGCCAGCGCAAATCGTCCGGTTCCGCGGCGAGCCGGATGTCCGGGAGCCGGTTCAACAGCGTCGCCAGAGCGGCCTGTCCTTCGAGCCGGGCGAGCGGCGCGCCCAGGCAGTAGTGGATGCCGTGCCCGTATCCCAGGTGCTGGTTGTCACGACGGGTCAGATCGAGGACGTCCGGCTCGGCGAAGCGTGCCGGGTCGCGGTCGGCGGCGGCCAGCACCACCAGGACCGGGTCGCCCTTCGCGATCCGCTGCCCGGCCAGCGTCAGCTCCTCGGTCGCGAACCGCCAGGTCGCCAGCTCCACGGGTCCGTCGTAACGGAGCAGTTCCTCGATACCGGTGGTGAGCAGCTCGGTGTCGCCCGCCGCCATCGACTTCTGGAGCAGCTCGCGCTGGGCGGGGTGGCGCAGCAGCGCATAGATGCCGTTGCCGATGAGGTTGACGGTGGTCTCGAAACCGGCGAAGAGCAGGATGAAGGCCATCGCGGCGGCCTCGTTCTCGGTGAGGTGCTCGCCGTGGTCGGAGGCCCGGATCAGGCCGGAGATCAGATCCTCGTCCGGCTCCGCGGTGTCGCCCAGGGACTCGCGCTTGCGGTGGATCAGCTCGGCGAGATAGCCGCGCATCTTCTTCACGGACCGGGCGACACCGCCGCGCGGCCCCCCGCCGTGCCGGATCATCATGCCGGCCCAGTCACGGAAGTCGTCCTGGTCCTCGCGCGGTACGCCCAGCAGATCGCAGATCGCGTAGATCGGGAGCGGGAAGGCGAACTCGTGGATGAGGTCGGCCTCGCCCTTCGCCGCGAACTGGTCGATGAGGTGGTCGGTCAGCTCCTGGACCCGCGGGGCGAAGGCGGCGACCCGGCGCGGGGTGAAGGCCTTCGAGACCAGCCGGCGCAGCCGGGTGTGGTCCGGGGGGTCGATGTTGAGCAGATGCGTCATCAGGTTGGCGCTGCGCTCACCGGGGATGCCGACCTTGCCCTTGCCGTGCGCGGCCTCGCTGTGATGCACCGGGTTCTTGGACAGCCGGCCGTCGGCGAGCGCCTGCCGCGCCTCGGTGTAACGGGTCACCAGCCAGGCCTCGACGCCACTGGGCAGCTCGGTCCGGTACACCGGCGCATGCTCGCGCAGCCAGGCGTACGCGGGGTAGGGATCGGCGGCGAACTCCCAGGTGAACAGCTCGGGGGCGGGCGCGGCGGCGGGGCAGCCCGCGGGGGCGTCGGCGGAGGGGGCGTGGGGCTTGTCGTGCACCTTCCGACCGTAACCGCTGGGCGCACCACGGCGCGCCCGCGCACCGGCCGGGCCCACTGACCCCCCGCGCTACGCCGGATCCACCCCCAGTCCCCGCAGGAACGCCACGGCCGCCGGCGACGGGCCGAGGCCGCTCCAGACCACCCGCTCGGTCCGCTCCGGCGCCGGCCGCACCCGCACGATGTGCAGCCCGGACAGCTCGGAGGCGATGGCCTCCGGCACCATGCCGATGCCGAGGCCCGCCCGCACCAGCTTCGCCAGGAACTCCAGGGTGGTCACCTCGAAGGCCACCTCCGAGGTCAGCCCCGCCGCACGGAACGCCTCGTCGCGCTGCCGGCGGGCCGCGGACCCCGCCGTGAAGTCCACAAAGGTCTCCCGCGCCACCCGCGACAGCGTGGTCCACTCCCGCCCCGCCAGCGGATGCCCCGGCGGGACGACGGCGACCAGCTCACCGCGCGCCAGCTCCTTCTCCCGTACGCCGACGGTGCGGGCGCCGGGCACCAGCCCGACGAAGGCGACGTCCAGCACGCCCTGCCGCACCTTCTCCAGGAGCGCATCGCTCATCTCCATCTGGAGGCTGATCCGCACCTGGGGACAACGCGTGCGAAAGGCGCCCAGCTCACGGGCGAGGTCCACGGCGGCGACGGTGGAGATCGCGCCGACCGCGAGCCGGCCACGCACCTCCCCGGTCGCCGCCGCCACCTCCGCGCGGGCGCGCTCGGCCGCCTCCAGCGCCTGCCGGGCGACCGGGACGAAGGCCTCACCGGCGGTGGTCAGCCGGACGCTGCGGCTGGTCCGGTCGAAGAGCCGGGCCCCGAGCTCCTTCTCCAGCCGGGCGATCTGGTGGCTGAGTGCGGACTGCACCACATGACAGCGCTCGGCGGCCCGGGTGAACCCCCCGGTCTCGGCCACCGCGACCACATAGCGCATCTGCTGGAGCTCCATGTCCACCGATCCTAGCCAGCACTGATCTCCATCCACGATGGATGAGATGACAACGATGTGTTGGACTCATCAATGCGACGGGCCCAGGCTGGGACGTGCCCGCCGCCGCGGTGGCCGCGGGCGGTACAGGGGAGGTCATGTCATGGCGAGCGCGCACCTACCGGGGCCGGTCACAGAAGGCGCGGCGGACCCGCGCCCCGGGCTGGGCCGCGGCACGCTGCTGCTGATGTCGGTCGCCGCCGGACTCTCCGTCGCCGGCAACTACTTCGCCCAGCCGCTGCTGGACGTCATCGGCCGCGACCTCCAGCTGTCCGCGTCCACCGCCGCGCTGGTCGTCACCGTCGCCCAGGTCGGCTACGGCCTCGGTCTGCTGCTGCTCGTCCCGCTCGGCGATCTGCTGGAGCGGCGCCGGCTGGCCGTCACCCTGACCGCGGCGACCGCGGCCTTCCTCATCGTCACCGCGAGCGCGCCGAACGCCGCCCTCCTGCTGACCGGCACCGCCCTGACCGGCCTGACGTCGGTCGCCGCCCAGGTCGTGGTGCCCTACGCGGCGACCCTCGCGGCGCCCGCCGAGCGCGGCCGGACCGTCGGCACCGTCATGACCGGGCTGCTGCTGGGCATCCTGCTGGCCCGTACGGCCGCCGGACTCCTGGCCGAGCTGGGCGGCTGGCGCACCGTGTACTGGGTCGACGCGGCGCTGATGCTGCTGATGGCGGTGCTGCTGCGGCTCCGGCTGCCCGCGCTGCGCACCACCGCCGGGCTGCGCTATCCGGCGCTGCTGCGCTCCACGCTGGCGCTGTTCGCCCAGGAGCCGGTGCTGCGGTGGCGGGGCGCGCTGGGCGCGCTGACCTTCGCGGGCTTCAGCGTGCTGTGGACGGCGCTGGCGTTCTTGATGTCAGGACCGGCCTACGGCTGGCAGGAGTCTGCCATCGGTCTGCTGGGGCTGGTGGGCGCGGCCGGTTCACTGGCCGCCTCGGTGGGCGGGCGCCTGGCGGACCGGGGTCTGGCGCACCACGTCACCGGCGCCGCGGCATTCCTGCTGCTGGGGTCCTGGGGCCTGCTGGCGGCCGGCGGGGCGGGCGGTGCCTGGTCGCTGGCAGCGCTGGTGGCCGGGGTGATCGTGCTGGACCTGTCCGCGCAGGCGGTCCACATCAGCAACCAGAATCTGGTCTACGCGGTCCGCCCCGAGGCCCGCAACCGCCTCAACTCGGCCTATATGACCAGCTACTTCGTGGGCGGGGCGGCGGGCTCGGCCCGGACGTCCGTGGTGTGGGGCATGGCGGGCTGGGGCGGGGTGTGCGTGCTGGGTGCCGCGCTGGCCCTGGCGGTCGTGGGGCTCTGGCTCGCCGACCGGCTACGGCGCCGCCTCACGGCGGGCAGCCGCGGCGAGCGGGCACCGGCGTCCGCCGGCGAAACGGCGTCCGTCGCCGAAACGGCGGCCCCGGTCACTTCGTGACGGAGACGGTTGCGCCGGTCACTTCGTGACGGAGGCTGTGGCGCCGGTCACTTCTGACGGAGGCGGTGCACCCGGAGGCGTCAACTCCGGTGCTCCGCCCGCCCCTTACGGAAGCCCCGGCCGCACCGGCCTCAGGCCAGGCCCGGCCCTGATCCGCCGGACCGGCCCGGGGTGGCACCGCCCTCGGCGGCCACCACCGCATCCCGGTAGGCCCGCGCCGCCGCCCGCAGTGCCGCCTCCGGGTCCACGCCCTCCGCCTCGGCCCGCATGGCCAGCGCCAGCAGCTCGTACCCGATGCCCTGGCCGGCCGGGGGCGCGACATCGAGCCCCGCCGTGCGGACCCGCGAGGCGAGCTTCGCCGCCAGCGCCAGACCGGGCTGGGCCAGCGGAATGCCCTCGGTCACCGATTCGCGCTGCTTCTCCTCGGCCTTCGTCCGCAGCCAGTGCGCCTTGACGTCCTCCGGGGTCGCGGCGTCCTCCTCCCCGAAGACATGGGGATGGCGGTGGATCAGCTTCTCGACGATGCCGCCCGCGACATCGTCGAGGGAGAACGGCTCATCGGGGTCGTCCTGGGCGATCCGGGCATGGAAGACGACCTGGAGGAGAACATCGCCCAACTCCTCGCGGAGCGCCTCGCGGTCGCCCTCCTCGATGGCCTCGACCAGCTCATACGCCTCCTCGATGCCGTACTTGGCGAGGTCGCGGTGCGTACGGATGCTGCTCCAGGGGCAGGCGGCGCGGATCTGGTCCATGACCTGGACGAGGTCGAGCAGCCGGGCGCCGGGCAGGTCGTAGGAGCCGGGCAGCAGCTCCAGGTCCGGCATGGTCTCGCGGCCGGAGCCGGCCAGCCGGGCCAGGCCGTCGGTCAGCGCGCTCTCGCCGTCCGCCGAGGTCAGGACGACGGCCGTACGGGCCTCCGGCACGCAGTAGTCGACCAGTTCGCGGGCGGCGGGGGCGGCCGTCTCCACCTCGATGCCGGCCTCCCGCAGATAGGGCAGCTGCGGATGGTCCCGGTCGGCGCACAGCACCCGGTCCGCCCCGCGCAGGATCTGCCAGGCAGGCCATGACAGGAGTCCGGGGGCGACCCGGTGGCTGGTGGTGAGCAGAACCAGGCGTCCGGTGCCGGTGCCCTCGGGGCGGGCGTCGGCGCCGGTGTCGGCGGAGGAGGCGTCAGCGTTCACGCCTCGAACGTAACGCACCGCACCGACAACGCCCGGCCCCGGCCGGCAAGGGCCCGGACGCCCCCGTGATCCCCTTCGCCCACCCCGTACGGCCCGCCCCGTGAGGGCCGCCCGCTACGGGACCCCGCGCCCATGGGCCACCCCCTACGGACCGCCCCGTACGGACCGCCCCGTACGGCCCGACCTCTCAGGCCTGCTGTTTCGCGGGCTCCCGGGTGATCCACGCTTCCTTGGTCTCGCCGAGGATGACTTGGTGGTCGTCCCACTTGCCGAACCGCGGATTGACGTCGATCCCCATGGACCGGGAGGTCTTGGCCAGCGCCTGGGCGAGCTTCTGCTGCCCCTGCGGCTTGCCGCGGTCCGCACCGAGGTGCCGGGCGACGCCGTCGAGCAGCAGCTGATTGCGGACCGTGGAGTCGACCTCGTCGGGGGCGACGCCCTGCTGGAGCCACATCGCCTTCAGCCGCTCGGCGCCGCCGGCCTGCTTCTCGGCCTCGGCCCGCCACCGCTGGACGTCGCGGCGGGTGACCGTCACCCCGGCGTCCTTCGCGCCGCGGGCCAGCACCTCGTCGAAGATCATGCCGTTGAGCGTGGCCAGGCTCAGCCGCCCGGTGTTCGTGATCATCTGGCCGCCCTGCGGGGACTCGGCCTGGGCGGCGCGTACGTCCTTCACCTTCGCCTGCAGCTGCGAGACGGTGATCCGCTTCCCGTCCACGATGGCCGCGGCCCCGGGATGGGCGTCGCTGCCGCAGGCCGCGAGCAACGGGGCCGCGGCCAGCAGGGCGGCGGTGGCGGATACGGAGAGCGCTGTCCTACGGCGGAACACTTGGCCTCCCGGCAGATCGTGCGACGGAGTCTCGACCTTGGTGGATCGATGCTATGGAGTCGGCGTGGCCCAGGCCACTGCTTCGGCCAACGATCTGGGGCGGGGTCGGTTCTGCTCCCGAGCGGCGGCTCATTGCCCGCCCTCACCGGCTGCGTGCGCCCCAGCGCCAACCGGCCGGCGACGAGATCCGTCGCCGGGCCGGTCGGGGCTCAACCACCCAAGGAGTCCTTGAGGCACATACGGGCCGCGTCCACAAAGACCTCCCGCGCCTTTTTGAAACCGACCCAGTCCTGTTCTTGCTTCGTCGCCCGCCCGAGGAGCCGGATCTGCTCGATCAGGGCCAGTGCTTCCTTGTGCGGGCCGACCGGCTCAACCAAGATCCGGTTGTAGCTGTCGCGGGTCACGATGTAGGCCGCGTCCTGCGCTGCCGTGGTCTCCTCGGAGCCGGCGTATTGGCCCTCGGCCTTGCGCCAGCAGACGGACGATTCCGCGTCGGCAGCGCTGAGGAACCCTGCGTACGCATCGCGGCGGGCCAGATAGAGATCCGAGGCGGCCGTGCTCATGTCTTCTCCAAAGGCGCGGGAACAGGTGAGCGCGGCCACGCTACTCGGGAACACCCCGGATCCCACCCATGCAGCAGGTGCTTGACCTCTCCGTGTGGCTCGTCAGCAATCCGTACCTGCGATGCGCGGATTGCTGTATCGCACTGACCGTTGCGGCGACATGATCGGATCCTTGAGACGATCTGAGCCCTCGGTCGGCGTGCAGGCTGCATCTGGCGCGCAGGCGAGCTGCGGCGAGCACGTATCGAACGACGGATTGCAATCAGGAAGGCAACTCGGATCGCCGTCCGCTTCGAGGCCTTTTCGGGAAAGGCGGCAGTCAGTTCCTCGCGAGCCCCTTGCATGGGAGCCCCGTTGTAGATGTCGCGAAGGCTTTGATGGTGGACGTTGCCCACAGCCATCCAGCGCGCGAACAGCCAGGGCCAGACGTCACCTTCCGGCGAGATGGCCATCTTGTTCCGTCCGCACTGGCCGCACAGTTTCGAGATTCGCGGTGGGGAGCCGCCCGCGGCACGGCCGAACGGCCGGACCCTGTCTGTTCGGACATCCCGCATACCGATGTCAAGCAATTGCCGGCGCGACTCGTCGCCACGCTGTCCCTCCAACACCTTGATCACGCTGCCACGCATCGGGATGCCGAGAGACTTGGCCTTTTCGAGGTTGGCGAGAGTGCGACTGTGTGAGCCCCGGGCCTCGGTCACGTCATCGTGATCCTGGCTCTCGTCCGAGTAGTAACTGAAGGCCAGCCGCACATCCGGCAGCCGGAGCGCTTCCCATACCGCGTCCGAGATGAGCGTGAGGTTACTGAAGACCTCGATTCGCATGCGTCTGCTGCGAGCATGGCGAATCAGTGCCGGAAGACTCGGGTGGAGAGTGGGTTCGCCGCCGATGAACTGCACATCGCGAACGGCCATCGAGGCGAGCTCGTCGATGACCCGAAGCCAGTCCGTCTCCGTCATGGTGCCGTGGTCGCCCTGCGGAGACGAGTCCGCGTAGCAGTGACGGCACGACAGATTGCAGAAACCGGTGATCTCCAGCCATGCGAACTGTGGGGTCGGAAGCCGCCCGGGATGAGGCATCAATAAGCCCATACTTCCTGACTCCCTGGGATGTTGACCTGTGAATGGCGCCTGTCCGCTCACCACACATCGCCTGCTGCGATCCGCTCCGCCCGCGTCCGCGAAACCACCAGGACTGCGGGATCTTCAACCGGCCACTCCCGGCTCCCTGCACCCCGCAGATAGAGGACGCCCTTGCGGATGTCCGTCACCACGGCCAGACGCCCCGGGCCGCACTCGACCTCGTCGCCAACCTCAGGCGGCCGTTCAGCACTCACTTCAGGGCCTCGATCGCGTCCGGGACGGTCGTCCACTCCACACCGCCGCCCTCCGGCGAAAGCCAGGCCACCGGGGGTGTGTCCGGAACCCTGAGGACCGGCCCGAGGCGCGGTGCCGTTACGTCGGGGGCGAGTGCGCGGAAGACCCCGATGCGGCCACCATGGGCATGGTCGATCACCCATCGGCCGAGCAGAGGGTGCGAGAGGTGGCCCAGACCGAGCGCGTGCGCCTGCGTCATCGAATTCATCAAGTCCCTTCCGGAGCCAATTGACGTGAGCCGATCGCCGCACATCGGCGGCTTTGACCAGCTAACGCGGCGTCATTGGGCCGCGGTTAGTGCGATCCCATCGCTTTCTCTCCACGCTCCCTAGGGGGATTTGACCGCCTATTTACCTGACTGCCCGCTGTTCCTGGGTCTACGGTGCGGACATGCAAACCACGCGAACCCTGGTACTCACTGCGTGGATGGCAGAGCACGGCTACAGCTCCAACACGCTTGCCGACGCGGTCAATCAGGCCATCGGCGACCTCACCGGCAGGCTCGGAGGGCTGGACGGTTCGTCGGTGCGGGACTGGAAGGCGGGCCGCGTCCGGTGGCCGAAGTCCGCCACGCGGACCGCGCTCGAGCAAGTCACTGGCTTGCCGGCCGCCGCTTTGGGGTTCGTGCCCCGGGGCCGCGTCGCATCCGCCTCGGCTCCGCCGCAGGAGGATCCCGTGAACCGCCGCAGCCTTCTCACCGCCACCGTGGCCACCACCGCACTCCCCCTCCCCGTCGCCACGGCACCGCACCGTGTGGGGGCCTCCGACGTCACCCGGCTGCGGGGCAAATTCGCCGATGTCGTGGCCGGTGACCACCAGCACGGCGGCATTCGCGGCATCGAAAGCCGCGCCCTCGACCTCTCCGCCGAAGCCGTCGACCTGCAGGGCCGCGGATCCACCAGCCAGCGCGTACGCAGTCAGCTCTACGCGGTGGCCGCCGCCTTCACATCGAGCGCGATGTGGGCAGCGATCGACGGGCGTCGCTTCGATGCGGCGCGACACCACCACGAGCGGGCGGCGAGCCTGGCCGCCATGTCAGGCGATCAGACGATCCAGTTCCGTATTTGGTCCCACGCGGGAAGTCTGTACCGCCACATGGGCCGTCCATCGGACGCTCTCGCCGCCAACGATGTTGCGCGGGCCCTGCCCGTCACCCGGCGTGACCCGCTGTTCGCGGCCCTCGGGCACGCCCGGCATGCAGCCATCCACGGCCTGGCCGGCAACAGGTCTGCGGTGGAACGCACCATCGGTCACGCTCAAGACGCGGCCGACCGCGCCGACCCGCATGCCCACCGACCCGTATGGATGACCGCGGTTTGCGACCAAGCGGAACTCGCCGAACTCGCTCTCTCCGCTTACCTCAGTCTCGGCGACTTCGAACGGGCCGAAGCGCAGGCACACCGCAGCCTGACCCTGCTCCGTCCCTCCATGCAGCGCGACCGCGCCCTCGTCACCGCCCCGCTCGCCCAGGCCCAATTAGGGCAAGAGGAGGTGGAACCCGCCATGGCCACGGCGATGGGCGTCCCGCTCAATGTCGTGAGACATCCACGCGTGGCTGGCATCCTCGCCGCTTTCGGCTCCGGCCTGCGAGAGTTCTCACCACACAGCTCGCACACCCGCGCCTGGACGCAATACCAGCGGGAGGTACTGACGTGACCGCTACCTCGGCAGCAAATCCGAGGGAAAGGTAGCGGCGCCCATGAGGGCGGGAAACTGCTCGGCTATGCCTACTGCCGCCGACCGACCGTTGGTGGGCTCGCATGGCCATACCCGCCCCCGTCGTGTACACGGCGGTGCCCGCGGTCGCGGTGAAGGAGATCGGGGTCATCCAGTCATGGCGGGGCAAGGGCCTAGCGCGCCGCATCCACGATGAACTACTGGCTACGAGGAAGGAACCGTACGCGACGCTGATGGTGAACCCGGCCGCCGGCGACGGGAAGGTTCAGAGGCTGTACGAGGGATGGGGATACACGGTCATCGGAAACGTACAGCCGTCGCCGGAGTCACCGGTCTTGGCGTGTATGGCCCGCCCTGTACGCAATCAGCAGCACTGATCTGCGGGGAGGGTGGGTCTTCGACTCACAGCTTGCCGATGGCGCTCTACAGACCATGGGCGCCATCTGCTCAGCGGCCCGCGGCATTACTTCAGATCCACCACGAAGGGTGGCGACAAGAGCGGCCAGCCCTTCGGCCCGGGGGATCGCTGGTGACGGCACCGGCATCGAGGTGCCCACAGTCCACCGCCCTACCGAAGGCTTATAACGACATCGCTCTCCACAGCACCGGCCCGGAACCGCGACTTACGCGGTCCCGGGCCGCCCGCATTCCCGCCCCGGGAACGGACCGCCCCGCGCCGGCGTCTGACCCACTGCCACCCCCGCCGTCTCAGCGCAGCGGCCGCCGGGCCGTCCGGGGAGCTGCTTCGAGTATCTTTTCGACACTGGAGAGTGAGGATCCGCATGGACACGGCCGCAGTAACGGCCGGGGGTGCCCCCGGACGGATTCTTGGGGAGAACGTCGGCGCCGTACCCCCGCCCCGGACCGCCGGCCCGGCCGGTGCCGTGCCACCGCCGCGGTCCGCCACCCCGCCCGGCGACGAGGCCGCGACCACCGTCGCGCCACCGCCGGAGCGGCCCGGACGCCTGCGGCGCACCGCGCAGCGCCTGCGGACCCGGACGGCTCCCCTGCGTGCTCCTCGCCTCGACCCGTACTGGACGGCGGGGTTCTTCTTCGTCGCCTTCGCGCTGCTGTCCCTCTACCGCTTCCGCACCCTGTCCACGTCCTCCTGGGACCTGGGTATCTTCGAGCAGGCCATACGGGGCTACGCCCACTTCGGGGCCCCGATCGTCGACCTCAAGGGGCCCGGCACCAACATCCTCGGCGACCACTTCAGTCCCGTACTGGTCGTGCTCGCTCCTCTCTACCGGCTGTTCCCCTCTTCCCTGACCCTGCTGATCGCGCAGGCCGCGCTCTTCGCGCTGTCCGCGATACCGGTCACCCGCGCCGCCGCCCGCCGCCTGGGCCGCCTCCCGGGCCTCGCGATCGGTGTCGCCTACGGCACGTCCTGGGGCGTGCAGAAGGCCGTCGACTTCGACTTCCACGAGATCGCCTTCGCGCTGCCGCTGATCGCCTTCGCGCTCGAAGCGGTGCTGCGCGGACGGTGGACCGCGGTGGTGTGCTGGGCCGCGCCGCTGGTGCTGGTCAAGGAGGACCTCGGGGTGACCGCGGCCGTCATCGGGGCGCTCGCCCTGCTACGGACCCGGCGGGCCAGCCCGTTGGCCATCGGGCTGGTCGCCTTCGGCATCACCGCCACCGCCGTCACTCTCGGCGTGCTCATACCGGGGTTCAACGGCTCCGGCTCGTACGACTACTGGAGCAAGTTCGGCGCGGACGGCGGCGGCCTCACCATTCCCCTCGACACGGCCATACGCACCACGCTGTGGGTCCTGCTGCCCACCACCGGTCTGCTCGCGCTGCGTTCCCCTCTGCTGCTGGTGGCGCTGCCCACCCTGGGGTGGCGCTTCCTGTCCCACGAGCCGCACTACTGGGGCATCGACTGGCACTACAACGCCGTCCTGATGCCGGTGGTCTTCCTCGCGCTGATCGACGCCCTGCCGAAGGCCCGGGTCTCCGCCCGCCCCTGGCTGCGCTCGTACGCCCACCATCTGCCGGCCGCCGTCGTGGCCGTGGCCCTCGCGCTGACCACCACGCTTCCGCTGGCCCGCCTCACCGAAAGCGCCACCTACCGCACCCCGCCGGACGCCACCGCCGCCGAGAAGCTGCTGGACCGGATACCCGACGGTGCGAGCGTGGAGTCCGACATCCGGCCGCTGAGCCGCCTCACCGGGCGTACCCGGGTCTTCTGGACCGGTGACACCGGCGGGCTGTCGCCGGACTACGTCGCCGTGCAACTGCGCGACAACCGCACCCCGCGGCAGGCACTGGCGGACGCCACCGCCCGCCATCCCAAGTCCACTTACGTCGTCCTCGGCGGCGCCGCCGACCTCCTCGTCCTGCACCGGACCTCCGCGCGCTGACCACCGGCGGTGCCGCGCACGCGGGCCGGGTGGCGGGCCGGGCGCCCGCGCCGAGCGCCACCGCCCCGAGGGCAGTTGCCCTCAGGGACGGCACAGCGTGCTCTTTGTCCGGTTGTCCGGCTATGCGGCGGACACCACGCCATGGGACGGCGAGCCGGCCGCGGGGCTCCACCGGCAGCTCGGCGACGGGCACAACTGGTGGTGGTAGAGGGCGGAGATCATGGCGGCCTGCAAGCGGGAGCTCTGGCCGGTCTTGATCAGGATGCGTGAGATATGCGCTTTGACCGTCCGCTCGGAGATCTTCAGCCGCCGGGACAGCTCGCCGTTGGACGGGCCGCCCCCGAGGAGCAGGAGCACCTGCTTCTCGCGGTCGGTCAACCGGCTGAGATCCACCGGGCCTTCGAGCGGGCCGTCGTCCGATCCCTGATAGGGACAGGGCATACCGTCCCGTGCGCGCATGGACGTCTTCATTGCTTTCCCCCTGGTCCGGGCCCGCAAGGGTGAACACATCCCGGGCGGACCCTGCTTGCACGGTCAGCGGTCGGACACCGTCCCCCGGTCCCGGGTACCGGCCCGTCCCACTGCCGCTGCCGAATGCCTGTGTGCCGTCACACAGGCCCCTTCGGTGGGAGCATCCCCTCCCTTCCCCTATGGCGCCGGGGACACGAACTCGAGCGGTCCACCGGCTCCCCGACGCCCCCGCGCCGTTCGGCCCACGCTTCCCTCCGCCGCACTCGGCCCCCCGTTGCTACCACCGTCACATCCGTCGAAGCCGCCCGCATGAGTACCCGTACCTAGTTCGCGAGCCCCCTTCGCGCCCTCAGCACACACCCGTTGACCTGCGATGACGAATGGTTTGACGAGGCATCATTCGCCAACTGCGCACGATGGTGACGCATACTCAGAAACTGCCGGACATCAGCGGAAGAACCGACGGAAACCCGAGCATCGCCGCCCCCTTTTCCGCGCAGGGGGCGGCGTCCGGCTTCCGTGCGAACCGTCCGCGTCATGCCCTCAATTCTCACAGCGACCACTGACAATCGGACGTGGCCGCGCACCCCCGCCGGCCCTCCCCGTCAGGCGCAGACCCACCGGCCCGCCCCGCCGGACAACCACCGGCCCGCCCGCCCCGCCGGACGCACGCTCACCGGCCCGCCCGCCCCGCCGAGGGACGGGAGGGACGGGAGGGACGGACGACCGCTACGACCCGAGGACCGTGGCCAGGAACTCCCCCACCCACGACAGCAGTTCGCGGCCGACCAGCGGCTTGCCGCCGATCTTGCCGGTGGCCGGGCGCGGCACCAGGATCTGCCGGGTGGCCGGCTTGAGGACCGTACGGGGGTACAGCCGCTTGAGGCGCAGCTCCTGGGACTCGCGCAACTCCACCGGACCGAAGCGGACGTTGGAGCCCTGAAGGGTGATGTCCGAGACGCCGCAGGAGCGGGCCAGCATGCGCAGACCGGCGACCAGCAGCAGATTCTCGACCGGCTCGGGCAGCTTGCCGTAGCGGTCGACCAGTTCCTCGCGGACCGCCGCGATGTCCTCCTCCGAGGAGGCGGAGGCGATGGCGCGGTAGGCCTGGAGGCGCAGCCGCTCGCCGGGGGCGTAGTCGTGCGGGACATGGGCGTCCACGGGGAGCTCGATCTTGACTTCGAGCGGGGGCTCCTCCTCCACGCCGCCTTCCAGGGAGGCGCGGTAGTCGGCGACCGCCTCGCCCACCATCCGTACGTAGAGATCGAAGCCGACGCCGGCGATATGGCCGGACTGTTCACCGCCGAGGAGGTTGCCCGCGCCGCGGATCTCCAGGTCCTTCATGGCGACGTACATGCCCGCACCCATCTCGGTGTGCTGGGCGATGGTCGCCAGCCGCTCGTGCGCGGTCTCGGTCAGCGGCTTCTCCGGCGGGTAGAGGAAGTAGGCGTAGCCGCGCTCGCGGCCACGGCCCACCCGCCCGCGCAGCTGGTGGAGCTGGGAGAGGCCGAAGTTGTCGCCGCGCTCGACGATCAGGGTGTTGGCGTTGGAGATGTCGATGCCCGATTCGACGATCGTCGTCGAGACCAGGACGTCGAACTTCTTCTCCCAGAAGTCGACGACGACCTGCTCCAGCTGGGACTCGCCCATCTGTCCGTGGGCGGTCTGGATACGGGCCTCGGGGACGATCTCGCGGAGCCGGGCGGCGGCCCGGTCGATGGACTCCACCCGGTTGTGGATGTAGAAGACCTGGCCCTCGCGCAGGAGTTCACGGCGGATGGCGGCGCCGATCTGCTTCTGCTCGTACGGCCCGACGAAGGTCAGGACCGGGTGGCGCTCCTCGGGCGGGGTGGTGATCGTGGACATCTCGCGGATGCCCGTCACCGCCATCTCCAGGGTGCGGGGGATGGGGGTGGCGGACATGGTGAGGACGTCGACGTTGGCGCGGAGCTTCTTCAGCTGCTCCTTGTGCTCGACGCCGAACCGCTGCTCCTCGTCGACGATGACCAGGCCCAGGTCCTTGAACTTGGTCTCGGAGGAGAAGAGGCGGTGGGTGCCGATGACGAGGTCGACGGAGCCGTCCCGCAGCCCTTCGAGGACGGCCTTGGCCTCGGTGTCGGTCTGGAAGCGGGAGAGCGCCCGGACGTTGACCGGGAACTGGCCGTAGCGCTCGGAGAACGTGCCGAAGTGCTGCTGGACGAGGAGGGTGGTCGGGACCAGGACCGCCACCTGCTTGCCGTCCTGGACGGCCTTGAAGGCGGCACGGACCGCGATCTCGGTCTTGCCGTAGCCGACGTCGCCGCAGATCAGGCGGTCCATGGGGACCGACTTCTGCATGTCCTCCTTGACCTCGGCGATGGTGGTGAGCTGGTCGGGCGTCTCCGCGTACGGGAAGGCGTCCTCCAGCTCGCGCTGCCAGGGGGTGTCCGGGCCGAAGGTGTGGCCGGGTGCCGCCATCCGCGCGGAGTACAGCTTGATGAGGTCGGCGGCGATCTCCTTGACGGCCTTCTTGGCGCGCGCCTTGGTCTTGGTCCAGTCGGCGCCGCCGAGCCGGTGCAGGGTGGGGGCCTCGCCGCCCACGTACTTGGTGACCTGCTCCAGCTGGTCGGTGGGGATGTAGAGGCGGTCGCCGGGCTGGCCGCGCTTGGCGGGGGCGTACTCGACGAGGAGGTATTCGCGGGTGGCGCCCTGGACCGTGCGCTGCACCATCTCGATGTAGCGGCCCACGCCGTGCTGCTCGTGGACGATGAAGTCGCCCGCTTCGAGGGTGAGCGGGTCGATGGTCTTGCGGCGGCGGGCCGGCATCCGGGCGCCGTCCTTGCCGGCCGCCTTCTGGCCGGAGAGGTCGGTCTCGGTGAGGACGGCGAGCTTGAGCGACGGGTCGATGAAGCCGTTGTCGAGGGAGCTGCAGGAGACATGGACGACGGACGGGGAGATCTCGGCGAGGTCGGCGTCCAGGCGGGCGGGGATGCCCTCGCCGCCGAGGACCTCGACCGTACGGGCCGCCGGGCCGTGGCCCTCGGTGAGGAACAGCGTGCGCCAGCCGTCCGCCACCCACTGCTTGGTGTCGGCCAGTGCCCGCTGGGTGTCACCGCGGTAGGTGTCGGGGGCATGCATGCCCAGCTTGAGGGTGTCGCCGCCCGTCGCCAGCTCCTCATCGGCCGCGAAGGGGCTGACCGACCACCACATCATCCCCAGCTCGCGCGCCCGGTCCCGGACGTCCGCGAGGCCCCACAGGGAGGCCGCGCCCACATCGATCGGCGCCGCTCCCCCGCCGGCGCTGGCCGCCCAGGACGCCTGGAGGAACTCCTGGCTGGTCGCCACCAGGTCGGCGGCCCGGGTGCGTACCCGCTCCGGGTCGCACACCACCGTCATGCTCCCGGCCGGCAGCACGTCCAGCAGCAGCTCCATGTCGTCCACCAGGACCGGAGCCAGCGACTCCATGCCCTCGACGGCGATCCCCTCGGCGATCTTGCCGAGCAGTTCGCCCAGCTCGGGATGCTGCTCGGCGAGCGCGGCGGCCCGCTGCCGCACCTCGTCGGTCAGCAGCAGCTCACGGCACGGCGGCGCCCACAGGCCGTGTTCGGCGACCTCCAGGGACCGCTGGTCGGCGACCTTGAAGTAGCGGATCTCCTCGACGTCGTCGCCCCAGAACTCCACCCGCAGGGGGTGCTCCTCGGTCGGCGGGAAGACATCCAGGATGCCGCCGCGGACCGCGAACTCGCCGCGCTTCTCGACCAGCTCGACGCGCGCGTACGCGGCCGCCGCCAGGCCGTCGACGATCTCTTCGAGGTCGGCGCTCTGGCCGGTGCGCAGACTGACGGGATCCAGCTCACCCAGGCCCTTGACCTGCGGCTGGAGCACGGAGCGGATGGGGGCGACGACGACGGAGACGGGCCCGGCGGTGGGGTCGTCCTGGCGCGGGTGGGCGAGCCGGCGCAGCACCGCGAGGCGCCGGCCGACGGTGTCCGAGCGCGGGGAGAGCCGCTCGTGCGGCAACGTCTCCCAGGACGGGAACTCCACGACGGAGTTGTCCTCGCCGGCCGGCACGAGGCTGCGCAGCGTGGCGGCGAGGTCCTCCGCCTCCCGGCCGGTGGCGGTCACCGCGAGCACCGGGCGGCCGGCCTCCCGGGCGAGCGCGGCGACCGCGAGCGGGCGGGCGGCCGGCGGCCCGACCAGGTCCACATGCGGCCGGTTCCCGTCGGTCGCGGCCTGGAGCGCTTCGGCGAGCGCCGGGTCCCGTACGACGGCGTCGAGCAGACCAGTCAGGCTCATCAGAAGGTTCCGTCCCAGCGAGGCGAACAACGCAGCAGCCCGACACGTCTCACGGGCCGGGGTTGCCAAGCGTACGCCCGCCCGCCACCCGGACGGGCCGGCAACCCGGGACGGCCCCGGCGCGCCGGAAAGCGTGCGCCGGGGCCGCGCTCCCGGCCCCGGCACGCCGTCAGCCGCGAGCGGCGGAGATCAGCCGGCGACCCTGACCGCGGCGTAGTACTTGTTCGCGGTCTTGAGGCAGGCGGCCTTCATCTTCTTGCGCATCGCCGGGGTGAGCGGGTCGGCCCAGGGCTTGTACTGGCAGGCCTTGCGCATGTCCTGGAGGAATACGTCATCGATACGCTTCTTGTGGTCCCTGCGCCAGGCCGGCTTCCCCACAATTGTTTTGTAATTGCGGTAACCGAAGTCGTGGCGGTGGCAGGAGTAGGTGAAGTCGTAGCCGCCCGGAAGCTTCTCCGGCGAGCTGTTGCAGCCGTTGGTGCTCCAGTTGAACCGGAAGTAGTTCGAGCCCGAGCGGTACAGCCCGAGGTACTTGAACCAGGCGTCCTGGGACGCCTGCCCCTTGCTGGTCAGCGACTTCAGCTTCTTGAGCCGGTACGCCGCGCCGACCGCGGGACCGGCCACGTCCGCCTGCTGCACCACACGGGACGGTCCGGTCCCGACCGCCTTTGCCGGCGCCGCGGCGAGCGCGGGTGCCGCCGTCCCCAGAGCGAGGACACCGGCCAGTACGACACCTCCGAAAGAGGTCCGCATCGTGTTCACTTGTTTCCCTTCCCCGATTTCATGCTGTATCGGAAGCCGAATCCGAAATCGGCTCCGGGAGGGAAAATAGCGCGACACCGTGGCGTGGAAGAGGGAATTACAGGGAATGCCCGCGCATATCCTCAAGGGAACCTCAAAGTCCGCAACCACGGACATGGTGAATTCATACCGGACTCGCTCGCTATGTCCGGATGCGACCGGCGCCCAAATGGGGGCGAATGCTCACAGCACCCTCCCCTGCGGCCACCCCTGTGACGTGGGACACTTCTTGCCTCACGGACACCAACGGGACGAGCCCCAGGGTCAGTTGCCCCGCGCCGGGCCCGGAAACGCGGTTCCGCGACCCGCCTCCCGCATGGAAGGGTGCACGATACAAGGACCTGCGGAGGGGGAACGGTGAGCAACAGCGCGCGACCTACCGGCCACAGCGAGCGCGATGCCCTGCGACCGGCGGGCCCGGCACCCGCGGACCCGCGGCGCCGCCCCGTCATCGCCGCCCTCATGCTCGGCATGGCGCTGGCCGCGCTCGACTCGACGATCATCGCCACCGCCATCCCGCAGATCGTCGGGGACCTCGGCGGCTTCGCGGTCTTCTCCTGGCTCTTCTCCGGCTATCTGCTGGCCGTCACCGTCACCCTGCCGGTCTACGGCAAGCTCTCCGACACCTTCGGCCGCAAGCCCATCCTGATCACCGGCATCGTGCTCTTCCTCGCCGGCTCACTGGCCTGCGCGGGCGCCTGGAACATGGCCTCGCTGATCGCCTTCCGCGTGGTCCAGGGCCTGGGCGGCGGCGCCCTCCAGGGCACCGTCCAGACCATCGCCGCCGACCTCTACCCGATGAAGGAACGCCCCAAGATCCAGGCCAGGCTCTCCAGCGTCTGGGCCACTTCGTCGGTGGCCGGACCCGCGCTGGGCGGGCTGCTCGCCGCCTACGCCGACTGGCGGTGGATCTTCCTGGTCAATGTGCCGGTGGGGGCGGTGGCGCTCTGGCTGATCGTGCGGTACTTCACCGAGGCGGAACGCCGGCAGGAAGGTCCCCGGGCCCGCCGCCCCCGCGTCGACTGGCCCGGCGCGCTGGCGATCTTCGCCTGTGGCGGGCTGCTGCTGACCGCCCTGGTCCAGGGCGGTGTGGCCTGGCCGTGGTTCTCCGCGCCGTCGCTGCTGCTGCTCGGCGGCAGCGCACTGTGCGCCACGCTCACCGTGCTGATCGAGCGCCGCGCCGCGGAACCGATCATCCCCGGCTGGGTCTGGCGCCGCCGCACCATCTCCGCCGTCAACGTCGCCCTCGGCGCCCTGGGCCTGCTGATGGTCGCCCCGACCGTGTTCCTGCCCACCTACGCGCAGTCCGTACTGGGCCTGGGGCCGACGGCCGCCGGCTTCGTGCTCTCCGTCATGACCCTGAGCTGGCCGGTCTCGGCCGCCCTGAGCAGCCATGTCTACAACCGCCTCGGGATCCGCACCTGCGCGGTGCTCGGCATCGGCGCGGCCGGCCTGATCCTGCTCGCCTTCCCCCTGCTGCCCTACCCCGGCGCCGCCTGGCAGCCCGCCCTGATCATGCTGGCGCTCGGCGCGGCACTCGGTCTCTTCCAGCTCCCGCTGATCATCGGCGTCCAGTCCTCGGTCGGCTACGCCGAGCGCGGCACCGCCACCGCCTCCATACTCTTCTGCCGGCAGGTCGGCCAGTCCCTCGGCGCCGCGCTCTTCGGCGCCCTCGCCAACGCCACCCTCAACGACCGCCTCGCCCACGCCCCTTCGGACATCCGCCCCGGCCTGCCCGGCGACCTGGACGCGGTCTCGCACACCCTCCAGCACCCCGGCGCCCTCACCGCCCACGCCACCGACTACCTCCGCCGCGCCGTCGACACCACGGTCGACCACGTCTACCTCGGCGCCGCCGCGGCCGCCGCGCTCGCGCTGGCGGCGCTGTTGCTGCTGGCCCCGCGGCACTTCCCGGTACATACGGATGCCCGCGCCGCGGGCGAGGGCGAGCCGGCCGGGAAGTAGCCGGCCGGCGCGAGGAGTCCGCGCGGTCAGCCGCCAGCGACGCCGCCCCCACGGGGCACCTGCGTCTCCAGGGTGTCCTCCTCGTCGGGGCCGGCAGAGCCGGAGTCCCGTCCGCCGCCCCGCGCCCCCGCGGCGTCCCCGCCGTCCCCCTCCGCCACGGGCGCCTTCCCGGTGAGCACCGCCAGGCTGTTGCGTACATGGGTCATATGGACGCGGGCCTCTTCGCGCTCCGCGTCGTGGGTGCGCAGGATCCGCTCCGTGGCCCGCTCGATGCGTTCCACCTCCGCCCGCGCCTGGGCCAGCAGCCCGGCGGCGCGGTCCTCGGCGTCCTCCTGACGGTGCCGGGCGGCCTCTTCGGCCTCCGCGTACAGCGTCCGGGCGTCGGCGCGAACGGCCTTCCCGCGGGCGTCCAGCTCCGCGACGCGCCGGTCCGTCTCCGCCTCCATCGCCGCGAGTTCCCGCGCGGCCGCGTCACCCTCCTCCGCCTGCCGCTGCTCCTGTTCACGCAGCAGCTGCGCGGTGCGCCGGCGTACCTCCGCCAGCCCCTCGGCCGCCTCGCTCCGCAGCCGCTCGGCGTCCTCGGCCGCCACGGCCGCCAGCTCCGTGGCCTCGCCGCGGGCCGCCGCCTCCGTACGCCGGGCCCGCGTGTCCGCCTCGGCGCGCACCGCGTACGCCGCCCGCTCGGCCGCGTCCCGCACCTCGTCCGCATGGGCGGCGGCCGCGTCACGGGCCTGCCCGGCCGCCTGCTCCGCCTCGGTCCGCAGCCGGGCCGCCTCGGACTCCGCGGTCGTCAGGATCAGCCGTGCCTCGCGGCCCAGCGACTCGTACGTCTGCGGCGGCTGCTGCGCCAGATAGGCGCGCAGCTGTTCGAGTTCGGCCGCCATCTCGTTGGACAGGACGGTGAGCCGTGCGGCGCGCTCCCAGCAGGAGTCGCGGTCGACCGAGAGCCCCGTGACCCGGCGGTCCACATCCTCCGGCCGGTAGCCACGCCCTCGTACGACCTCGAACCCATGAGGCGAAACCGATGCACTCATCCCTCAAGCCCCTCTCCGCCGCGCACAGCAGTCGCGCGACCCGCAGCGTTCCGCGTCGTTTCGCATGATTCCGTGCAGCCCTGTGCAGTTACGCGCACTTCCCGGGGATCGTGCCGAAGCCGCACCATCGCGACACTCCGCCCAACCCACCCCACAAGGATGCGTTATTTATCGCCAGAAGTCGGAATCCGATCATCGTTGCGCAGCGCCTGGAACAACCGCCTCGCCCCGGGTTCGTCCCACCGCAGCACCGACCCGACGCCGCCCACCATCACCCCGGGCCGCATCACCGGAACCGTCGTCGCCGTCCCGCCGCCCCCGGCGATCTGCTTCATCGACCAGCCCATATCCAGCACCCGCGCCATGTCCGCACCGTCGTCCACGGTCAGCGCCGCCAGCGAGGTGTCCAGCACCCGCTTCAGCCGGGACGGGTCGAGGTACACGTCCGGCGATGCCATCTCGTCGGCAACCGCACCGAGCAATTGCCGCTGGCGCTTCACCCGTCCGAGGTCACCGTCGGGGTCGGTGTACCGGGCCCGTACGTACGCCAGCGCCTGGGTGCCGTTCATCTCCCGGCAGCCCGCCGGGAAGTCCGCCCCCGACTTCTCGTCCCGCAGCGGCTTGTCCAGACACAGCCGCACACCGTCCAGCGCGTCCACGACCTGCACGAACCCCAGGAAGTTCACCTCGGCATAGCGGTCGATCCGCAGCCCGGTCGCCTGCTCCACCGTTCGGGTGAGCAGCTTCGGCCCGCCGTCCGCATACGCCTCGTTGATCTTCCGGCTGCCGTGGCCCGGTATCGGTACGTAGCTGTCGCGCGGCAGGCTGACCAGCGAGGGCCCGTGATCGCCGTAGTGCAGCACCATGATCGTGTCGGTGTTCCGCACCCGGTTGTTGCCGACGTGCAGGTCCCTGCGCTGCTGCGGGGTCAGCGTGCTACGGCTGTCCGAGCCGACCAGCAGCCAGTTCGTGCCCTTGCCCGCGGCCGGCCGGCCCGCGTAGTCCGCCAGCGCATCCATGTGCCGCAGCTGCCGGTCCGCCGAGACATACAGCCAGGCCCCGACCGCGACCACGGCGACGACCAGCACCAGCAGCGTCACCAGGAGCCAGACCAGCCACCTCCACCGCCGCCGGGGCGGGCCCGGACCGCGCAGCGACCTGGCCGACCGCTGCCGGTGCCACCAGCGCGGACGCTGCGCCCGGTACAGCGCCGTCGTCGACGACGACTGCGACAACGGGGGTATCGGACGGCCCATATACGCATGGTCGGGGCACCCGCCCCGTCGCGCCTGTCGAGCGCCCCGGCCCGCTCGCTACGCCAGGGTCCGGCCGGGTCCGCTCCACCGCGGGCCCGGCCGTGATCCGCCAAAGGGGCCCCAAGGCGCGTCTTCCGACTCGGCCGGGCCCGGGGCGCTCCGGACGGCGCGCCCTACAGCAGCCCGTCCCACATCTGCTCCAGCAGCACCGACCACCAGGTCTCCGGCGAACCCAGCGCCGGCGCGTCCAGGGCCACCAGCTGCGCCTGGAAGTCGACGGTCCAACGGCCCGCCTGCTCGGGCGTCAGCCCGTACCGCAGCCGCCACATCCGCCCCAGCATCGCCAGACAGCGCGCAAACTCCGGCAGCCCGGAGTTCACGAACTGCGGTGTCGCCGGCGCTCCGCCCGGCCCGGCCTCCATCGGCACCGCCACGATGTGCGCGGTCCCGAACTGCACACACAGCTGACGGCCGAAGTCGTTGCCCATCACCAGATACGAACCGGCATCCGACGCCGGCTGCACCATCCGCTCCGCCGCCAGCTCCGCCAGCGTCGGCACCGGACGGCCCGGCTGCGCCTGCGCCCAGAAGAACGGCCCGAAGTCGACCGGCAGCCCGGCCCACACCAGCGTCTGCGCCACCACATCGGGCACGCCGTGCCGGGAGACCGCCCGCTGGTCGAAACGGAAGAGGCCCTGCGGCCCGAACGCCTGCTCCAGCTCCTGCCCGATCGCCTGCGGCGGCACCGGTGGCACCGGCTGCACCTGCGACGGATGCGGCAACGGCACCCGCACCGGCGCCGGCCGCGCCGGACCGTCCGCGACCTGGTGCAACTCGCCCTGATGCTCGACGAGATGCCGTACGCCCTGCTGCCTCGAGGCGTGGTCCCTGCCGTACGCGGCGGTGTGGCTGATCCGCACCTGCGGCCAGTTGTCCCGGATCATCCGGGCGCAGTAGCCACCCGGCAGATCACAGCACTCCAGCTCCGTGTGCAGCTCCAGCACCTGCTGCGGCGGGATGTTCATCGCGCGCAGCTCATGCAGCAGCTGCCACTCCGGATGCGGCGTACCGGGCGCCGAACGACGCACGATCTTCTGCTCGGAGCCGTCCGGCGCGCGATAGCTCAGCACGGCCATATAGCCCGGACCGACGGTCGGCTGACCGCTCGGCGCCTGCGGATAGCCGTACGCACCACCGCCGCCGGGGCCCGGCACACCGGGGCCCTGCGCACCGGGCGGGCCCGGCGGAGGCCCGGGAGGGGCGGGCTGACCGGGCGGGACGCCGGGGCCGGACGCCGGCGGCACCCCGGGTACGCCCGGCGCACCGGGGCCGCCGGGACCACCCGGGCCGTTCCCGGACAGCGCCGCGCCATCGGCGAGCATCGTCGCCGCGGCATGCACCCCGCCACCACCCGCGGCGGGCGGGGCGGGCGGTGCGGAGGGCGGAGGCGGACCGTCCTGGCCGCCGGAGCCCCGGCCGCCCGCGGACGCGCCGAGCCTGCCGGGCGGGCCGGGCGGGCCGGGCGGCTTGGGCGCACCAGGCGGGCCGGGCGGCTTGGGCGCACCGGGCGGGCCGGGCGGCGGGGGCACACCGGGGCCGCCGGCAGCGCCGCCCGGCCCGTTGCCGCCCGCAAGACCGGCCTGGAGGGAGGCGCCGTCGGCGAGCATCGTCGCGGCGGCATGAACCCCACCGCCGCCCGGACCGCCGGCACCGGGGGAACCCGTGCCGCCGGAAGCAGAACCGGAACCGGAAGCACCGGCACCAGCACCGGTCCCTTCGGAACCACCGGCCTCACCCGTCCCGCCCGGCCCGTCGACCGCGCTGAGATCCAGATCCGCCGCATCCAGCTGCGAGACCATCTGCGTCGGCACATAACCACCGGCCGGCGCACCGGACGCACCGGGGCCGGACGCCGCGAGCCCGCCGGGCGGGCGCACCTCGGCCTTACCCGTCTCGGCCTGGGCGGCCTGCGCGGGATCCTGCGCCGCACCGGAACGGCCCGCACCGGGAGGACCGGGCGCGCCGGGAGGCGGGGGCGGTCCCGCCGCGGCGTTCCCGGGCAGCGACGAACCGTCCGCCAGCATCGTCGCGGCGGCATGCACCCCACCGCCCGCGGGCGGTGCGGGCGGCATACCGGGGGCGGGTACGCCGGGCCCGTCCGCGGCGGGCGCACCGGCACCCGGCGGAGGCGGCACATCGGCGACCGGCGGCCCGGACGGCGGCGGCAGATCCGGCAGCCCCGCGGCAGGCGGTGCAGCAGGCGGCGCGGGAGGCATCGGGGGCGGCAGCGGAGCACCAGCGGGCCCGCCGGCCGGACGTGCCTGACCGGCCGGACCACCGTCGGGCCCGGCCCCCTCCGGCAGATCCAGCGCGGGCGCGACCTGTGTACGCGGCAACTGACTGCCGCCGTGCAGCAGTTCGGTCTTGGCCTCCGGCCGGGCCCGCGGCGTCGAAGGGGTGTCGTCCTCCTCGTCGAAACCGGCCAGCGGCGGCGCGAAGACCGTCGCGGGCAGCCCCACCGACCGGTCCTCGCCACCCGCGCCGGCCGTCGTGTCCGTCCCGGCCCACGGCATCGGCGCCCCGGAACCGGCACCCGCTCCCGGGGCCGCCTCCTCGCCGGGCCCGGTGGCCCCGCCCTCGGTGCCGTTGACACTCACCTCGGCCCAGGCGTCCGAGGCCGACGGCGCGGCAGCAGGCGCAGGCGCACCCGGCGGAGATGCCGCCGGGGCCTCGCCGGCGGTCCCCACGGCCCCCGCGCTCCCGGCCCCTCGCCGGTCCGCTGCGCCGATCCCGTCCGCCGCCTCCTGCAACCACTCCGGCGGCGTCAGCAGAAACGACGTGGCCTCCAGATCGATCCGCTGCGCAGGCGCCTCGGACGCGCCGTACCCGCCGTCCGCGGGAGCGCCGTACACCTCCTCGTACCGGCGGATCACCTCACCCACCGGCAGCCCCGGCCACAGCGTCGTCTCCCCGCTGTCCCGCGCGATCACCATCCGGGCCCGGCCGCCGTCCGTCGACGGTCCGCCCTCCCGGTCCTCGGCCCAGGCCACGAAGCCCAGATCGAACTCCCGCACCCGCACCTCTCGATGGAGCGGCACCGGCACCTCGCCGTTCACCCACCGCTCCGCGCGCTCCTGCGCCTGCGCGAACGTCACCACCGTGCTCAGCCCCCCACCGCAACCGCGTACGCAAAACCGCCGTCGACCATCAAGTTCGCCACGGTGTCCAGCTCCGGCGGATTGCCCGCCAGCCGCTGGAGGAACTCATCGAAATCCGCACCGCACGGCAACAGCAGCCGCTCCACCCGCTCCTGCACCGTCCATCCGTCCTGATCCCGCGCATCGTCGTACGGGCAGAACCACACCGAGCCGAGCGCCTCGCCGCGCACCTTCACCGCGACCACACCGCCCTGCACGAACACCACGCCCAGATAGTCCTTGGTGAAGTGGTCCCGCAGACACTTGTTCACATAGACCAGATCGTTGACCGCGGCGTCATCGCGCACCGTGAAGAACGGCTGGTCGACCAGCAGCCCCAACTCCGCGTCCAGCGCCGCGCCCACCGGCGCACAGCCGCCCGCCGCCTTCAGGAACGACCGGTAGGCACCCGGCAGCCGATAGCCCAGCACCTCCTCGGCCTGCGCCACCTGCTCCTCACCCACCGACAGATCACGGTGCGGGAGCCCGAAGTGCACCGGCCGCGTCTCCTGCAACGGGCGGGTACCGCGCCTGTCGTGCGCCACCGCGGCCGTCGCCAGCCCGCCGTGATGGCGCAACAGCGCCTTCACCTCGACCGGAATGAGCTCCATCCGGCGCGTACCGGCCACGTGATGCCAGGTCCAGCCGTGCGGCGTCGCCACCGGCGGCACATCTATCCACAGCTCGTGCCCCTGCGCGTGCAGGGCCGCATTCGCCGACACATAGTCCGTCAGCCGCAGCTCGTCGACGCCGAACCCCTCCGGCGGCTCGGCGATCTCCGCCGCGGCGCGCGCATACGGCGAGAACTCCGGGAAACCGTGTTCGTCCATGCGCACTCCGGCGGGATACCGCGTGGCGCGGACCGGGTCCGGAAAATGCACGACCTGCCCGGCATAGGCCGAATTAGGTGGGGCGGCATCTCCCGCCGCCCGGGGGCCGGGGAGTGCCCCCAGCCCTTGCCGACCTGTCGTCATCGCGGTTGCCCCCTGGCTGAAGCTGGCTTTGGGGCACAGCCTATGCCGTACCGCAACACCCGCCCCCGCCCGCCCGCCCCCGCACGTCAGCCCCGCGACACACCGGCGTCACCCACCGCCGCACCACCCCCGAGCCCCCCGCGCACCACCCCGCCGACCAGCCCCGTTCCGCCCCGGCCGACGGCCCGTCAGCTCACCGTGAGATCGCCGACAGGCCGCCCGACTACCGCAACGCCCAGCACATTTGGCAGGCTGACCCTCCCCCACCTACGGCGGGGAGACCCCCAGTACCACGGGGATTCGGGGAGGGAAAGCAGCACCATGAGCACCACCGCACGTCATCACCACTCAGCCGCCGGCGACCCCCGCATCGGCTGGAGCGGCACCGCCGACGCCCATCGCGCGCCCGCCCTCCACCACCGCCGCGACGGCATCCTCCCCACCATCGGCGCCGCCCTGTCCGTACGCGGACAAACCCTCACCTGCACCGCGAGCAAGGCCGAACAGCCCCCCGCCCTGCACCCCCTGGTCCAGGATTTCCTCGACACCCTCGCCACCGCACAGCGCGAACGTTTCACCGGACGCTGCCCCGAAGCGGTCCTGCTCTCCCGCCACCTCACCGCCGTCGAGGGCAACCGCGGCAAACGCGCCTCCCGAAAACCCCTCACCAATGGCGAAGCCCGCCGCTCCCTGAAACACTCCAAGATCACCGCACGCCATATCCGCGAGGACGGCGACCCCCAGCACGGCAGCTACGCCCCGCCCTGCCGCTCCTGCGACGCACTCCTCGCCCACTTCGGCGTCATGCCCATCAGCGGCACCACGCCCACAGGAAGCTGACCGCCACCATGCCGCCCACCACCCCCGGCCCCCGTTCCGCCGACCACGACCGCACCGACTCGACCCGCTTCCCCGCCGCCGTCGACGTCGCCCTCCAGGAAGCCGGCTGGCAACCCGGACGCTGGGACATACAGCAGGCGGAACACTGGGCCGACGCCCTCCGCGCCCACGCCTCCCCCGCCGGGCACCGCCACACCGTCTTCCCCGCCGCCGTCGAGGCCTGGGCGGAATTCGGCGACCTCCACATCACCGGCCCCGGCCCCGGCCGCCACATCGCCCCCACCCCGTTCGCCATCAACCCCCTGCACGGCCTCCACCTCGCCCGCACCCTCGGCGACCTCGGCCGCGCACTGGAAACCGACGTGGCCCCCCTCGGCCGCGAAGAACTCACCGCCCCCGACGGCACCACCTACAGCCAGGCCGCCCTCGCCATCGACACCGAAGGCCGCGTCTACAGCCTCGACCACACCGGCGACTGGTACCTGGGCCCCGACCTCGACACCGCACTGGGGACGCTGGTGCTGGGGACGCGGCCGAGCCGGCTCGGATTCGCGGCCCACGTTTCCGAATGACGTTGCCCCACGTTGTTTTCTGCGGCGCCGTTTTGCTTCTCGTTGTTCGACTCCGGCGGGGATGGGGTGGGTGGGGTTTGGGCGGGGGCCGCTTGCTGTGTGTGGTGGGTGCCGGTGGCGGGCCTCCGGGGCACCCCCTCCCGCCCGGGATGGCGACCCCCGCCCGGTGTGGGTGAAGGTTTTCAAAAACCAGAAGCCCGGCCGCATCGTGGCGCGGCCGAGCTTCTGGTCTTTGGTTTTCTCCTGCTCCCCACCCCGGAGGCCCCGAACCCGGCACCCACCACACACCCGGGGCCCCACCCACACAACCAACCCCGCCCCCGCCGAAGGCGGGAAAAACCCACAGAAACAAAAACGGCGGGGTCACCCGGCAACGTGGGAAACAGCACCAAGAGGCAACACAGCCGAAACCCGAAAGCCCCCCGCCTCCGTCGGACCAGAGACGAACACGCCGCCCAGCGCCGTCACCCGCTCCCGCATCCCGACCAGGCCGTTGCCGCCGCTCGGCAGACCCGCATCGGCCGCGCCGCCCTCACAGGGGCCGTTCTCCACCTGGACTGCGAGCTCGCCCTCCCGGTGCGCCAGCCGCACCCGCGCCCGCGCGCCCGGCGCATGCTTGTGCACATTCGTGAGCGCTTCCTGGACCACGCGGTACACGGTCCGCTCCACCCGCGCCGCATACCGGCGCCCGGCAACAGCGGCTGCCTCCCCCTCGGCCGCCTCCCCCTCGGCGGACTCGTCCACCAACAGCTCGACCACCATCCCGGCCGCCCGGGACTGCCCCACCAGATCCGCCAGCTCCGTCAGACACGGCCCCTCGGCATCCGCGTCCCCCGCACCGGGCACCGACGACTCCGCCCCGGCAACGGACGCTCCGGCCGACGAGGACACGGCCGAAGTCCCGTCCGCCGACGGCTCCGGAACCCGCGCCTGCACCGTCGCCTTCGCCCCCGCCCGGGAAGCCACCGCCGCCAGCCGCTCCGGCGCATCCGACGCCGCGGTGCCACGCCCCGACGCCCCGTCGGCCGTACGCAACACCCCCAGCATCTCCCGCAGCTCCGTCAGCGCCTGGCGCCCCATGTCGCCGACCAGCCCCGCGTTCTTCGACGCCTTCTCCGGATCCTTCAACGCCACCGCCTGAAGCGCGGCCGCGTGCACCACCATCAGACTCACCCGGTGCGCGACCACGTCGTGCATCTCCCGCGCGATCCGGGTCCGCTCCTCATTACGGGCCCACTCGGCCCGCTCCTCGGCCCGGTCCGCCAGCAACGACAGCTCGCGCTCCAGACCGTCCGCCCGCTCCCGCAGGCTCTCCACCAGCCGCCGCCGGGCCGCGATGTACAGACCCCACAACACCGGCGGCGCCGTCAGCACCAGGCCCACCGCCAGCGCCATCAGCGGCACGAACCACATCGGCGGATGGAAGTCCTGCTGCGTCGCCACGTCCTCCCGCAGCGTGAGGAAGGTCGTCACCAACGTCCCCACGACCGTCATGCCCGCCAGCAAGCCCGTGATCCGGCGCGGCACATCCGACGCGGCGAGCGTGTACAGCCCCACCACGCTCAGCAGCCCGCCCATCTCCGCAGGCATCACCGCGATCGAGACCAGCACCACCACCACAGGCCACCGCCGGCGCACCAGCAACACCGGCCCCGCCAGCAGGCCGAGCAGCATCCCCAGCAGCTCGGGCACCTGCGCCTCATGCGCGAAATTCGCGCCCTCCACGACACATTCCAATGCGGAAGCGACCGCCAGAAGCACATCCAGCACGGCGCTCCGCCGCCGGGCCCACCACCACGGCCCGTTACTCACCGGCGCACCCCGCGCGCCCACACCTTCACTTGCCCCCGTCGCGGTCATACCGCCCAGCCTACGGGCGCCCGCCCCCGATTCCCCGACCCAATACCGGTCACGGATCAGGCCCATTACCAGCCCTTACCGCTGGTTATCCCTCGAACTGTTGAATCGCCCACATTTTCGCCTCTTCGACACACCTGGACGCGGCATCCTGTTCCCATGCCGAACACCCATCGGAACCACCCCGACTACGAGGCGTTACGCCCCCAGGCCGTCGCCCTGCGCCGCGCCGGCCTGAGCCGCCGTCAGATCCGCGACCGCCTCCACGTCCACAACAACGACATCCTCAACCGCCTCCTCGAAGGCATTCCCGCCCCCGAATGGACCCGCCGCCCGAACACCAAGGACGACTTGCGCGAGCGGGCCCGCACACTACGGAAGGCGGGCAGGACCTACGACGAGATCCAGGTCGAGCTGGGCTGCTCCAAGAGCTCGATCTCGCTGTGGGTACGGGATCTGCCGAAGCCGCCGCCGCGCCGCACCCCGGCCGAGCAGGCCCGGATCGCCCGTGAAAAGCGCTGGGAGCACGAGCTGGCAGTGCGGGACAGTGAACGCCGCCGGACGAAGAGCGCGGCAACCCAAGAGGTCGGTGAGCTGTCGGACCGGGAGCTCCTCTTCACCGGAGCTGCCCTCTACTGGGCCGAGGGCGCCAAGGACAAGCCGTATGCCCGGCGGGAACACGTCCAGTTCGTCAACAGCGACCCGGGCGTCATTCAGCTCTTCCACACGACTGCCGACGTGGAGGCGGCGGAGCGCTACTGGGCCGGACTCGTCGGTGTCGATGTCGCCACGTTCCAGAAGACCACGCTCAAGAAGCACAACCCCAAGACGGTCCGCAAGAACGTCGGGGAGGGTTACCGCGGCTGCCTGGTGATCAGGGTGCTACAAAGTGCAGAGCTATACCGTCGCATCGAAGGCTGGTGGTACGGCATAGTGTTGGGAGCCAAGCGGCCCGACTGACGGGATGTCCGCTTTGGGATGTTTCACTATCCCCTGTGGTGTAATTGGCAGCACTGAGGCTTTTGGTGCCTTATGTCCGGGTTCGAGTCCTGGCAGGGGAGCCCCGCTCAACGGGCAAATTTCGGGTCCTGACTACCAAGTCAGGACCCGCCCGCGTTTCGGCTGCTATACGCACCGGTATCCTTCGGGTGACCACCACCCGAAGTAGCCAAGAAGCCGAAGGGCATCCCCGTGAGCGCCAACCGCCCGGCAGCCGTCGTCGTTCTCGCAGCGGGTGAGGGCACCCGCATGAAGTCGGCGACCCCGAAGGTCCTGCACGCCCTCTGCGGCCGCTCCCTCGTCGGACATGTCGTCGCCGCCTCCCGAGAGCTGGATCCCGAGCATCTCGTCGTGGTCGTCGGCCATGCCCGTGAGCAGGTGCAGGCGCATCTCTCCGAGATCGACCCCGCCGCGCGCACCGCGGTGCAGCACGAGCAGAAGGGCACCGGCCACGCGGTCCGTACGGCCCTGGACGAGCTGAGCAACAGCGGTGTCGCCCTCGACGGCACCGTGATCGTCGTCTGTGGTGACACCCCGCTGCTGACCGGCGAGACCCTCCGGCTGCTCAGTGACACGCATGCGGCGGACGGCAATGCCGTGACCGTCCTGTCCGCCGAGGTCCCGGACTCCACCGGCTACGGGCGCATCGTGCGCGAGGCGGGCACCGGCGCGGTGACCGCGATCGTCGAGCACAAGGACGCCACCGCCGGCCAGCGCGCGATCCGTGAGATCAACTCGGGGGTCTTCGCCTTTGACGCGCGACTGCTCGTGGATGCGCTCGGCAAGGTGCGTACGGACAACAGCCAGGGCGAGGAGTACCTCACCGATGTGCTGGGGATCGTGCGGGAGGCCGGGCACCGGGTCGGTGCGGCGGTGTCCGCCGATCACCGGGAGATTCTGGGGATCAACAACCGTGTGCAGCTGGCGCAGGCGCGCCGGCTGCTGAACGACCGGCTGGTGGAGCGGGCGATGCTGGCCGGCGTGACGGTGGTCGATCCGGCGTCGACGTGGGTGGATGTGTCGGTCACGTTCGAGCCGGATGCGACGGTCCACCCGGGTACGCAGCTGCTCGGTGCCACGCATATCGCCACGGGTGCCGAGGTGGGTCCGCATTCGCGGCTGACGGATACGTCGGTGGGTGCGGGCGCGGTGGCGTCGTTCACGGTGGCCGAGGGTGCGCGTATCGGTGAGGGTGCGAGTGTCGGCCCTTATGCGTATCTGCGGCCGGGGACGGATCTGGGTCCGAAGTCGAAGGCCGGTACGTACGTGGAGATGAAGAACGCGTCGATCGGCGAGGGCACGAAGGTGCCGCATCTGTCGTATGTGGGCGATGCCACGATCGGTGAGTTCTCCAATATCGGTGCGGCGAGTGTATTTGTGAACTACGACGGTGAGGCCAAACACCACACGACGGTCGGGTCGCATTGCAAGACGGGGTCGGACAACATGTTTGTGGCTCCGGTCACGGTCGGGGACGGCGCTTATACGGCGGCCGGCTCGGTCATCACCAAGGATGTGCCCCCGGGTTCGCTGGCGGTCGCGCGTGGCCAGCAGCGGAATATCGAGGGTTGGGTCGCGCGTAAGCGGCCCGGAAGCGCCGCCGCGCAGGCGGCTTCGGCTGCTCGTCAGGATTCCGAGGGCGAGCGGTGATCGTGCAAGGGGTGCGCCGTGCGGGGCGTACCGTGATGAACGCACGCAAACTGTGATTCGAGGAGATTTGCTGTGACCGGGATCAAGACGACCGGCGAGAAGAAGCTCATGCTCTTCTCCGGCCGCGCCCACCCCGAGCTGGCGGAGGAGGTCGCGCATCAGCTGGGTGTGGGCCTGGTCCCGACGAAGGCTTTCGACTTCGCCAACGGTGAGATCTATGTCCGTTATCAGGAGTCGGCGCGTGGCGCGGATTGCTTTTTGATTCAGAGCCACACGGCTCCGATCAATAAGTGGATCATGGAGCAGCTCATCATGATCGATGCGCTGAAGCGGGCTTCGGCGCGGAGCATCACGGTGGTCGTGCCGTTCTACGGTTATGCGCGGCAGGACAAGAAGCACCGTGGCCGTGAGCCGATTTCCGCGCGGCTGATCGCGGATTTGATGAAGACCGCGGGTGCGGACCGTGTGGTGACCGTGGATCTGCACACGGATCAGATCATGGGCTTCTTCGACGGTCCTGTGGATCATCTTTTTGCGCTTCCGGTCCTTGCGGACTACGTGGGCGCAAAGGTGGACCGCGACAAGCTGACGGTGGTGTCGCCGGACGCCGGCCGGGTGCGGGTCGCGGACCGTTGGTGTGACCGTCTGGGTGCGCCGCTGGCGATTGTGCACAAGCGGCGTGACAAGGACGTGGCGAATCAGGTCACCGTGCACGAGGTCGTCGGTGATGTGAAGGACCGGGTGTGTGTCCTGGTCGACGACATGATCGACACCGGTGGCACGATCTGTGCGGCGGCGGATGCGCTGTTCGCGAATGGTGCGTCGGATGTGATCGTGACGGCGACGCACGGTGTGCTGTCGGGTCCGGCGGCGGACCGGCTGAAGAATTCGAAGGTGAGCGAGTTCGTGTTCACGAATACGCTGCCGACGCCTTCGGAGCTGGAGCTGGACAAGATCACGGTGCTGTCGATGGCGCCGACGATCGCCCGTGCGCTGCGTGAGGTGTTCGAGGACGGTTCGGTGACGAGCCTCTTCGAGGAGCAGTGAGCTGAAGGCGGCGGGCCGGTCTGTGACGTAGTCCGGCGCTGATCGACTTTGGGGCGGCCTTCCGGCCGGGTAGACTCATCGAGTTGCTCGGCGAGGGAGGCCGCCCTTTTGTGGCGGCTGTCCGTTATCGACGCGCTCTTCGTAGCAGGTCTGTCGTGGGCCGGGTGACGCCCACCAGAGGTTTTTCTGCGATACGAGGAGTGCTGTCATGGCTGAGGTCAAGCTCACCGCCCAGGTTCGTAACGACTTCGGTAAGGGTGCCGCGCGCCGTGCGCGCCGCGCCGACCTGGTTCCCGCGGTCATTTACGGTCACGGCGAGGAGCCGCAGCACGTGGCGATCCACAACCACGCGCTGATGATGGCCCTGAAGACGCCGAACGCGCTGATCCGCCTGGAGTTCGACGGCAAGAACGAGCTGGTCATCCCCAAGGCCGTGCAGCGTGAGGCGATCCGCCAGTTCCTGGTGCACGTGGACTTCCTGGCCGTGAAGAAGGGCGAGAAGGTCTCCGTCGAGATCCCGATCCACGTCGAGGGCGACCTGGCTCCGGGCCAGCTCGTGCTGGAGCACGTGCTGAACACGCTGCCGATCGAGGCCGAGGCCACCCACATTCCGGAGTCGGTCACGATTTCCGTCGAGGGCCTGGACGCGGGCGCTTCGGTGCTGGCCAAGGACATCACGCTGCCGTCGGGTTCCTCGCTGGCCGTGGACGACGACGCGGTCGTGCTCCAGGTTGTCGCGGCGCAGGCCGAGGCTCCGGCCGAGGAAGGCGCCGAGGGCGAGGGCGCCGAGGGCTCCGAGGCCTGATTCGTTTTCCGCTGAGGCAGGTTCTCAGCGAGTGGTCCAGCCGCTGCCGCGCGCCGTTCGGGTGCGGGGTGGCGGTTGGGCTGTTTCATGGGCAGTTGCGGTCGGGGTCGGCGGGGTGTGCCGGCGGATGTGGGAGTGGCTGAGATGGCGGACGCTGATCCGTGGCTGGTGATGGGGCTGGGTAATCCGGGCCCGGAGTATGCGCGTAATCGCCACAATGTGGGCTTCATGGTGGCGGATTTGCTGGCGGAGCGGATGGGGGGCCGTTTCAAGGCGCACAAGGCGCGGGCGCAGGTGGTGGAGGGGCGTTGTGGTGCGCCGGGCCTGTCGAGTCGTCGTGTCGTGGTCGCGAAGCCGTTGTCTTTCATGAATCTGTCGGGTGGGCCGACGACGGCGTTGCGGGATTTCTACAAGGTGCCGGTCGGCAACATCATTGCGATTCATGATGAGTTGGATATCGATTACGGTGCGTTGCGGTTGAAGCTGGGTGGCGGTGACAACGGCCATAACGGTTTGAAGTCGATCACGAAGTCGCTGGGTGCGGAGTATCACCGGGTGCGGTTCGGGATCGGGCGTCCGCCGGGTCGTATGCAGGTGGCGGATTTTGTGCTGAAGGACTTTTCCTCGGCGGAGCGGCGCGAGCTGGATTACTTCGTGGATCGTGCCGCGGATGCGGTGGAGACGTTGATCGTGGACGGTTTGGAACGGGCGCAGAGTACGTACAACTCCTGAATGGGACAGCGGGGGTCAGGCTCTGACGAACCGTTGTCCGAGGTTGACCGGGTGCGGGTTATGGCCAAGGATCGCCGCCATGCCCAGAAGCAGTACGCGCACCAGTTCGGTCAGACGCAGCCGTACCCGTCGGGTCGGTGAGAGCGCCTATGGGGCGTTGCTTCTCGCCAGGACGGGGTTGATGGGTCTGCTGGCGTTGCTCCTGCTGGTGGCGGGGGTGTGGACGTCGTGGCACACGGCGCAGTACGCGATGCTCGTCAAGGCGCGGGAGCGCGGAACGATGACGGTGTCGGCGTGTGAGAGCGAGCGGTGCACCGGCTCGTATGTGCCGACGGGGGGCGATGGCCGGCCGCGGGCGAAGGTGACGATCGTGCAGGCGGCGGCGCCGGACAAGGGCGAGCGGGTCGAGGTGACGGTCAAGCCGGGGACGACGCAGGCGGTGCGGACCGGGTCGGCCGGGATATTGCATGCGTGGGTGCCGTTCGCGGGGTCGTTGCTGCTGGCGGCGCTGGTGGTGGCCGGGGGGATGCGGCTGCGGCGTACGGCGTGGGTGATGGGGTTGTTGGGGGCGGTGTTGTTGGGCGCGGCGTTCGCTGCGCTGTAGGGCGCGGACGACGGCGGCCCGTTCTCCCACCGGGGAGGACGGGCCGCCGTCGTATGCGGGGGTGCGTCAGCCGGTGTTGCGCAGTCCGGCGGCGACGCCGTTGACGGTGAGCAGCAGGGCTCGGGCGAGGACGGGGTCCGCCTCCTCGCCACGCTCGGCGGCGCTGCGCTGGCGGTCCAGCAGCGAGACCTGGAGGTAGGAGATCGGGTCGAGGTAGGCGTCGCGGATGTGGAAGGTCTGCCGCAGGACCGGGTTGGATTCGAGGAGTTCCTTCTCCCCGGTGACGCGCAGGACCTCGGCGACGGTGAGTTCGTGTTCGGCCTTGATGACGTCGAAGACGTGCTTGAGCTCGTCGGGCACGAGGGTGTCGACGTAGTGCTGGGCGATCCGCAGGTCGGTCTTGGCCAGCGTCATGGTGACGTTGGACAGGAAGTTGCGGAAGAAGTGCCAGTGCTCGTGCATTTCGTCCAGGACGCTGTCGAGTCCGGCTTCGCGGGCGGCCTTGAGGCCGGTGCCGACGCCGTACCAGCCGGGGACGATCTGGCGGGACTGGGTCCAGCCGAAGACCCACGGGATGGCCCGCAGTCCGTCGAGGCCGGCGCCGGAGTCGGGACGGCGCGAGGGACGCGAGCCCAGGTGGAGTTCGGCGAGCTGGTCGACGGGGGTGGAGGCGAAGAAGTACGCGGGCAGGTCGGGGTCCTCGACCAGGCGGCGGTAGGAGCCGTGGGCCGCCTCGGAGACGGTTTCCATGGCGGCGTCCCAGCGGGCCAGGGCCTCGTCGGACTGCCGGGGCTCGGTGTGCAGGGCGGAGGCCTGGAGCGTGGCGGCGACCGTCAGTTCCAGGTTCTCCCGCGCCAGCGACGGCACCAGGTACTTGTCGGAGATGACCTCGCCCTGTTCGGTGACCTTGATCTCGCCTTCGAGGGTCCCGTAGGGCTGGGCGAGGATCGCGTCGTGGGAGGGGCCGCCGCCGCGGCCGACGGTGCCGCCGCGGCCGTGGAAGAGGCGCAGCCGTACGCCGTGGCGGTGGGCGACGTCGCGCAGCAGGCGCTGGGCGCGGTGGATCTCCCACTGGGAGGTGGTGATGCCGCCGAACTTGGAGGAGTCGGAGTAGCCGAGCATGACCTCCTGGACGTCGTCGCGCAGGGCGACCAGGCGCCGGTAGGAGGGGTCGGAGAGCATCTCGTCGAGCAGCTGGTCGGCGATCTTCAGCTCGTCGGTGGTCTCCAGCAGCGGCACGATGCCGACCTTGGCCCAGCCGGCGTGCAGGTCGATCAGTCCGGCCTCGCGGGCGAGGACGGTGGCCGCGAAGACGTCGTCCGAGCCCTGGCACATGGAGATGATGTAGGACTCGACGACCTCGGGGCCGAAGGTCTCCTTGGCCTTGAGGATGGTGCGGAAGACGCCGAGGGTCTTGGCGCCGGCCGCGTCGAGGGGGGCTGGGGTGGGGGCCAGCGGGCGGCGGGAGCGCAGCTCCTTGGCGAGGAGCTTGCGGCGGTAGTCGCGCGGCATGTCCACGTAACGCCAGGATTCTTCGCCGAGGCGGTCGAAGAGCTGGCCGAGCGCGTGGTGGTGGGCGTCGGCGTGCTCGCGGATGTCCATGGTGGCGAGCTGGAGGCCGAAGGCGGCGATGGTGCGCAGGGTGCGCTCCAGGCGGCCGTCGGCGACCAGGCCGCCGCGGTGTTCGCGCAGCGAGGTCTGGATGAGGGCGAGGTCGTCGAGGAGTTCCGTGGTGCCGAGGTAGTCGCGGCCGGGGACGTGGGGGGTGTCGCCGGCGAGGCGCTCGCGGGTGTTGACGAGCTTCTGCCGGATGCAGGTCGCCTTGAGCCGGTAGGGCTCCTCGCTGTTCAGCCGCTTGTAGCGGGGGCTGATCTCCGGGAGGAGGTCGAGGTCGCGCTGGAGGGATTCCAGCAGCTCATCGGTGGCGCCGCAGTTGCGGATGGAGTTGGACAGGGCGCCGCGCAGCTCGTCGATGTGCTCCAGGGCGTCGGTGATGCCGTGCTCGTGCTGGAGGAGCAGGACGTCCCAGGTGACCTGCGGGGTGACGTTGGGGTTGCCGTCGCGGTCGCCGCCGATCCAGGTGCCGAAGGTGAGCGGGCGGGTGCCGGCGGGCAGCTCGGTGCCGGCCCGCTCCAGCTCGGCGGCGAGGTCTTCGAGGACGTCACCGACCGCGCCGCGGCCCAGCTCGTCGAGGTAGTAGATGGCGTTGCGGGCCTCGTCGGTGGGCTCGGGGCGGGCGACGCGCAGCTCGTCCGTCTGCCAGATGAGGTCGATGTTCTCGGCCAGGCGGAGGTCGGCGCGGCGGCGCTCGGGGTCCGCGCTGTCCAGCAGCTCGGCGACCTTGCGGAGCTTGGTGAGGACGGAGCGCCGGGCGGCCTCGGTGGGGTGCGCGGTGAAGACGGGGCGCACACCGAGGTGACGGGCGGTCTCACGCAGATGCTCGGGGTCGGCGTCCTTGAGCATGTCGGCGGTGCGGGCGAGGATGCCGCCCTCGGCGGCGCGCTTGGCGCCCAGCTCACGGCCGCGGTGGACCTGCTCGGTGACGTTCGCGAGGTGGAAGTACGTGGAGAAGGCGCGCACCAGCTTGGCGGCAGTGGCCAGGTCCGTGTCGCCCAGCAGCCGGGCCGCGGCCTCGCCGTCGGAGCGGGTCAGGGCGCGGACCCGCTCGACGAGGTCGAGGAGTTCCTGACCCTCCTGTCGGACGAGGGTTTCGCCGAGGAGATCGCCGAGGCGGCGGATGTCGGCGCGCAGGGCGAAATTGTCGCTCGGGCCGGGGTCGAGGCTCTCGACGGAGGCGATCTCGGCCGGAGTGTTGTCGGCACTGCTCACGGGTGCGGCTCCTTGCAGCGATCAGGGGCGTCGCGCCGCGGCTCGGGAGGGGTGGCGGCGGGCGACGCGTGGGCAGGTCTGATGGCGGGCGGGTTGCGGACCGCGCTGTCCGACGTTCCCCAGGATAGGTCTGCCCAGCGTCAGCAGATCACACCGTCCGCTGGGTGGGCATCTGCGTCGCAGGTGGGAGGTGTGGCGCCTGTCACGGCCTTGCCCGTGGTGGCGGCACTGCCATACTTACGAGACCGTAGGTTACGGTCCCGTAGCCGTAGCCGTGCCCCCGAGCCCCCCGACGAGGGACACCATGACCGCTCGACCTGAAGCCGTAGAAGATCCCCCGATTCCTGCTGATTCATCCGTCGGCCCGGCCGCCGGCGCTCCGGCGCCGTCCGCGACGCTGGGCGGCGAGCAGCGCCGGTCGGTCGAACAGATCACGCTCCTGCTCTTCATCACCGTCCCGTTCGTGGCGCTGGTCGCCGCGGTCCCGCTGGCCTGGGGCTGGGGGGTGAGCTGGCTGGATCTGGGACTGATGGTGGCGATGTACTACATCGGCTGCCATGGCATCACGATCGGCTTCCACCGTTACTTCACGCATGGCGCGTTCAAGGCGAAGCGACCGCTGCGGATCGCGCTCGCGATCATGGGGTCGCTGGCCGTCGAGGGACCGCTGGTGCGCTGGGTGGCGGACCACCGCAAGCACCACAAGTTCTCCGACGCCGAGGGCGACCCGCACTCCCCGTGGCGCTTCGGCGAGACGGTGCCGGCCCTGATGAAGGGCCTGTGGTGGGCGCACATCGGCTGGATGTTCGACGAGGAGCAGACCCCGCAGCAGAAGTACGCACCGGACCTGATCAGGGACGATGCGATCCGTACGATCTCCCGCCAGTTCGTCCTGTGGACGACGGTGTCGCTGATGATCCCGCCGCTGGTGGGCGGGCTGGTGACATGGTCCTGGCAGGGCGCGCTGACCGCGTTCTTCTGGGGCTCCCTGGTGCGCGTCGCGCTGCTGCATCACGTCACGTGGTCGATCAACTCCATCTGTCATGCGGTCGGCAAGCGCCCCTTCAAGTCCCGCGACCGCTCGGGGAACGTGTGGTGGCTGGCCGTCCTGTCCTGCGGCGAGTCCTGGCACAACCTGCACCACGCGGACCCGACCTGTGCCCGGCACGGCGTGCTGAGGGGGCAGCTGGACTCCAGCGCCCGGTTGATCCGCTGGTTCGAGAAGGCGGGCTGGGCGTACGACGTCCGGTGGCCGGACGCGTCGCGGATCGATGCCCGACGCGCGGAGGTGGCCGCCGGGGGTGCCTCTCGGCGGTAGCCGGGGAAGGCATGATTGACGGGTGGCGATCGACGACAGCAGCGCGAGCAACAGCAAGGGCAAGCCCTCCCCCGCGGGCACGCGGCGGGCCCGCAGGGTCCGGATGACGGGGGCGGAGCGCCGGGAGCAGCTGCTGGACATCGGTCGCACGCTCTTCGCCGAACGGGGCTACGAGGGAACCTCCGTGGAGGAGATCGCGGCGAAGGCCGGGGTTTCCAAGCCGGTGGTCTATGAGCACTTCGGCGGCAAGGAGGGCCTGTACGCGGTGGTCGTGGACCGCGAGATGCGGCAGCTGCTGGACATGGTGACCGGCGCACTGACCGCCGGCCATCCCCGCGAGCTCCTCGAGCAGGCGGCGTTCGCGCTGCTCGACTACATCGAGACCTTCACCGACGGCTTCCGCATCCTGGTCCGCGATTCGCCCGTGGCCCAGTCGACAGGAACGTTCGCCTCGCTCATCAGCGATATCGCGACCCAGGTCGAGGACATCCTGGGCCTGGAGTTCAAGGCCCGTGGCTTCGATCCGAAACTGGCCCCGCTCTATGCGCAGGCCCTGGTCGGCATGGTCGCGCTGACCGGCCAGTGGTGGGTGGACACCCGTAAGCCGAAGAAGGCCGAGGTGGCGGCTCATCTGGTGAATCTGGCCTGGCACGGGCTGGGCAATCTGGAGGCGAAGCCGCGGTTGATAGGGCACCGGAAGAACTGAGCGACCGGGCCGGCCGCACGGGGCCGGTGCACGGTCCTGCTCGCGGGAGCCGGCTGCACGGTTGCGTCGCGCGGGCCCGGCCCGCCCGGACGGTCAGCCCTGCGGCTCCAGGAACTCCAGCCGGTTGCCGGCCGGGTCGACCGAGTAGAAGCGCCGATGGCCCGGCAGATGGTCGTCCCAGGTGACGGCGGCGCCCCCGGCGGTCAGCCGGGCGGCGAAGGCGTCGATGCCGTGGACGCGGATACCGGGGTGGGCCTTTTCCCGACGGGCCGTGCCGGCCTCGAACCAGCATCCTCCGCGGGCCGCGAGCGTCGGCGGCTTCGGGATCTCCGTCATGCCGAGGAGGTCCGCGTAGGAGGCGCGCAGGGCGTCTTCGGTGCCGGGGGGTGCGGCGAGCTGGATGTGGTCGAGGCCGGTGATCACGACGAGGTCACCTCGGAGGGGATGAGCCGGAGTGCGGCGGCGGGCAGGCGGGCGGCAGTGTCAGCAGGCCGCCGGTTTCCGGGCGACGGCGAAGATGCGGCGGAACGGGAAGACGGTGCCGTGGGGGCCGGTGGGGTAGGCCTGGCGGAGCGCGTCCCGGTATTCGGCAAGGAAGGCGTCGCGGGCGGCCGGGTCGTTCTCCAAGGCGGTCAGCACGGGGCGCAGGGCGGTGCCCTTGACCCAGTCGAGGACCGGGTCGTCGCCCTCCAGGAGCTGGACGTAGGTGGTTTCCCACACGTCCGCGGCGCAGCCGAGGTCGGTGAGGCGTTCCAGGTAGTCGGCCGGTTCGAGGATGTGGATGAAGCGGCGACCGTGGGTGGTGAGCCGTTCGCGCCACTGGGGGGCGTCGCACAGCTCGCCGAGGAGGGCGTGGCTGGGCGAGGTGAAGTTGCCGGGGACCTGGAAGGCGAACGTGCCGCCGGGAGTGAGGGCCTCGGTCCAACGGGCGAAGGATTCCGGGTGGTTGGGGACCCACTGGAGCGCCGCGTTGGAGACGATCAGGTCGTAGGTCTCCTCGGGCGCCCAGTCGGCGGCGTCGGCGAGGGCGAAGTCGAGGTGGCCGCCGCCCGGGGTGAATCCGGCGTGGTTCTCGGCTTCCTTGAGCATCTCCGGGGAGTTGTCGTATCCGGTGATGTGCGCATCGGGCCAGCGGGCGGCGAGCAGGGCGGTGACGTTTCCGGGACCGCAGCCGAGGTCGGCGATACGGGCGGGGCGGTCGGGCCGGGGCAGGCCGGGTATCCGGGCGAGAAGGTCGTGGAAGGGGCGGGTACGGTGCCCGGAGTGGCGGAGGTATTGCTGCGGATCCCAGGTTGGTGCGTCATGCATGATCGAAACCCCTTTGCCGATGCAGGGCTGACTCAAGGCTGGCACGGTCGGATTCGGGCCGTCTCGGCTGGAAACCGAGCCCTCGCCGACGATGCCCATAGTCCAGGAAAATATATCTCGACGTCAAGAGACTTCATGTCGACAGACCCTCTACACTGATCGTCATGGAGGACGAGGTCGATCGACTGGTCGCAGCATGGCGCCGCGAGCGCCCGGACCTCGACGTGGAACCACTTGAGGTGCTCAGCCGCGTCTCCAGGCTGGCCAGACACCTGGACCGGGCCCGCCGTATCGCCTTTTCCGAGGTGGGTCTGGAGCCCTGGGAGTTCGACGTGCTCACCGCGCTGCGGCGCGCCGGGGCGCCCTACCAGCTTTCCCCCGGGGCGCTGCTGACGCAGACGCTGGTCACCTCGGGGACGATGACCAACCGCATCGACCGGCTCGCCAAGAAGGACCTCGTCGAGCGGCTGCCCGACCCCAGCGACCGGCGCGGAGTGCTGGTCAGGCTGACGGCCGAGGGCCGCGACAAGGCCGACCAGTCACTGGCCGGGCTGCTGATCCAAGAGCGCGCCATTCTCGCCGAGCTCTCCCGTCAGCAGCGCGGTGAACTGGCCGGGCTGCTACGGCGGTTGACCGGGCCGTTCGACAACATCCCGGGGTAGCGGGCGTCCGCGGCGTCCGCCGGCGGCGGATGCGAGGGGTGCGACGGGTGCGACGGGTGCGAAAAACCGCGTGCCGGGGAAACGACGTGCGCCGTATTTGACGGAGCGTAAGCGGAGTGCGCGCGCCCCCTGAATCTGCGCGCGCCCCTCTCCTCCCGCGTCCCCTTGCCCGCCGCTCGTCCCGTGGGCTTGGATCGCGCCATGAGCCAGCAGCGCGCACCGCATCCGGCGAACGGCCCGTACGGCAAGCGGTTCGAGGGGCGCACGGTCCTGGTGACCGGGGCCGCCGCCGGGATCGGGGCGGCCACCGCCGACCGGCTGGCGGCCGAGGGCGCCGGCGTCCTGCTGCTGGACATCGACGACGCGCGCGGCGAACACACCGCGCGACGCATCCGGGCGGCCGGCGGCCGGGCCTCGTACGAGCACTGCGACGTGGCGGGCGAGGACGACTGGCGGCGGGCGGTCGAGGCGGCGCGGCAGCGCTACGGCCCGGTGGACGGACTGGTCAGCAACGCCTTTCTGCCCTCTGTCGCGGCCGCCGACCACACCCCGCTCGCGGACTGGGACCGGCAGCTCGCGGTCAATCTCACCGCCTCGTTCCTCGGCGTGCGCGCCGCCCTGGAGGATCTGCGGGCGCGCGCGGGCGCGGTGGTGCTGACCTCGTCGGTGCATGCGCTGATCGGGCTGCCGGGACGGCCCGCGTACGCCGCGGCCAAGGCCGGGCTGACCGGTCTGGGGCGCCAGCTGGCCGTCGAGTACGGGCCGGAGGTACGGGTCAACAGCGTGCTGCCGGGCCCCGTTCTGACGGCGGCCTGGGACGGTATCGGCGAGGAGGAACGGCAGGCCAGCGCCGCGGAGACGGCGGCGCGGCGGCTGGGCCGGCCCGAGGAGGTCGCCGCCGCCATCGCCTTTCTGCTGTCGGCCGAGGCGTCCTTCGTCACGGGCGCGAGCCTCGTCGTCGACGGCGGCTGGAGCGTGTACAAGAACTCTTCGTGAGCCGATCCTGCTGACGGCGGGGCCGCTGCGCCCCGCCCGGCTTCGATCCTTAGGGGGATCCATGGGCATCCATTTCGGCGGCGACTACAACCCCGAGCAGTGGCCCGAGGAGGTGTGGGCCGAGGATCTGAAGCTGATGAAGGCGGCCCAGGTCACCATGGTCACCGCCGGGATCTTCTCCTGGGCCAAGGTCGAACCCCGGCCCGGGGCCTGGGACTTCGGCTGGTTCGACCGCGTCATGGACGGGCTGGCGGGCGCCGGTATCGCCGTCTGCCTGGCCACCATGACCGCCTCGCCCCCACCCTGGCTCTCCCACGCACACCCCGCGATCCTGCCCGAGGACGCGGACGGCCGGCGCCGCTGGCCCGGCGGGCGGCAGCACTACTGCCCCTCCAGCCCCGTCTACCGCGCACACGCCGTACGCCTCGTCGAGCAGCTCGCCACCCGCTACGCCGGCCACCCCGCGCTCGCCGTGTGGCACATCGGCAACGAATACGGCTGCCACACCCGCCAGTGCTACTGCGCGGTGTCGGCCGACGACTTCCGGAGCTGGCTGCGCGCACGGTACGGGAGCGTCGACGCGCTCAACGCCGCCTGGTCGACGGCCTTCTGGTCGCAGGCCTACGGCGACTTCGACGAGGTGCTGCCACCGCGCACCGCGCCCACCTTTCCCAACCCCGCCCAGCAGCTGGACTATCTGCGCTTCGGCGACGAGGCCCTGCGCGCCTGCTACCTGGCCGAAAAGGCGGTACTGGAGCGCGTGACCCCCGAGGTTCCGGTCACCACCAACCTCATGCCGCAGCACAAGCCCGTCGACGCCTTCGCCTGGTCGGCGCACATGGACACGATGGCGCTGGACTTCTACCAGGACCCGTATGCGCCGGACGACCACATCCGGGCCGGCTATGTCTTCGACCTGATGCGCTCGGCGCGCTCCGGACAGCCCTGGATGCTGCTGGAACAGGCGCCCGGCGCGGTCAACTGGCGGCCGCGCAACGGCCCCAAGCCGCCCGGCGCGATGCGGCTGTGGAGCTGGCAGGCCATCGCCCAGGGCGCGGACGCGGTGCTGTACTTCCAGTGGCGGCAGTCGCTGGGCGGCGCGGAGAAGTTCCACTCGGCGATGCTGCCGCACGGCGGGACCGACACCCGCATCTTCCGCGAAGTGTCGGCTCTGGGGCGGGAGTTGGCGTCGGTGCCGGGCATCGAGGGGACCCGGTCGCGGGCCGGGGTGGCGCTGCTGGCGGACTGGCACAGCTGGTGGGCGCTGGAGCTGGACTCCAAGCCGTCGACCGCGCTGGACCACTCCCGTATCGCGCTGGATCACTACCGGCCGCTGTTCGAGGCGGGTGTGGCCTGCGACGTGATCCCGCCGCAGCGTGAGCTGTCCGGCTACCGGCTCGTCGTGGCGCCCAATCTGTATCTGCTCACCGCGGACGATGCCCAGCGGCTGGCCTCCTACGTACGCGACGGCGGACGGCTGCTGGTGTCGTTCTTCTCCGGGATCGTCGACGCGCACGACCGGGTGCACCCCGGCGGCTGTCCGGCGCCGCTGCGGGAGCTGCTGGGGCTGCGGGTGGAGGAGTTCTGGCCGCTGGACGAGGGCCGGTCGGTGACGGTCGGCGACGGCGTCCGTACGGGACGGGCGGATCTGTGGTCGGAGGCCATCGACCTCGAAGGGGCCGAGGCGCTCGCCCACTTCACGGACGGGGACCTCGCCGGCCGGCCCGCGGTGACCCGGCACGCCTACGGGCGGGGCACGGTCTGGTACGTCGGCACCCGGCTCGATGCCGCGCTGATGCGGGCCCTGCTGGACGACGTACGGGCGGCGGCCGGGGTGGTGCCCGTCCTGCCGGGCCTGCCGGAGGGCGTCCAGGCCACCGTCCGCGAGGGCGTCGGCGGGCGCTATGTCTTCCTGCTCAACCACGGGGCGCGGACCGTCGAGGTCGGGCTGCCGGCGCCGATGCGGGACGCGCTGGCGGGGGCGGACGTGACGGGCGGGGCCGGGGCCGGGCCCGTCGGCCGGGTCACGCTGAGCGCCCGGGGTGTGGCCGTACTGACCGAACCCGGCGCGTAGGGCACTTGGGGCACTTGCGCGCTCGCGGCGGCCGGGTGGGGCGTGGGTGGCCGGGTGGGGCGCGGGGTGGCCCGCGGGGTCGTCACCCGGCTCTCGTTCCCTCCGGCCCGTCAGCCCCTCACGGCACCGGCACCGAGGCCGCTGCGGCCGCCGCCTCCAGCTCGACCGGGCCGACCCCGGCCCGGCGGGCCAGCGCGACCGCTGCGAGGGTGGAGTGCACCCCGAGCTTGCCGAGCACATTCTGCATATGCGTACGGACCGTGTGCGGGGAGAGGAACAGCCGCTCGGCGACCGCCTTGCGGCCCAGGCCCGCCACCATGCAGCGCAGCACCTCGCGCTCGCGCGGGGTCAGCGACTCCACCAGCCGCTCGCTCTCGGAGCGGTGCTTGCGGGCCGCCGTCAGCTCCCGCAGCACACCGGTCAGCAGCGCGGGCGGCAGATGCGTCTCGTCCCGCAGCACCCCGCGGATGACGGCGAGCAGCCGGGAGAGCGAACAGTCCTTGGCCACCCAGCCGGAGGCGCCTGCTTGCAGCGCGGCCGCCGCGCGGCGCGGATCGTCGCGGTCGGCGAGGACGACGGTGCGCAGATACGGATGGCTGGTGCGCAGGCCGGAGACCAGCGCGATGCCGTCCCGCGGGACGGCGCGCGGCACGGTGTCGCGGGCCGCCCCCTGCGCGGGCACCGCGAGCAGCGGCGCGGCGAGGTCGGCGTCGGCGAGCAGCACGTCGAACCGGCGGCCGTCGGTGACCGCACGGTCCAGATTGCGCAGCGCCGCGGGAGCGCTGCCCGCGGCCGCGACGTCCACGTCCTGTTCCGCGGCGAGCGCGGCCGCCAGGGATTCGGCGAAGATGCGGTGGTCGTCGACCACCAGAACCCGGATGCGTTGCACAGAGACCCCCTGTCTCGGTGAACGGACCATAGCGGGCACGACGCCAGGATTGAAGATCGCCTCAGCCGCACGGCCGCCGCCGTGCCGATGACCACCCCACCCCGGGCGCCGTACCCGAACGGTCTCGCCCCCTGATCGGCACCGGCCCCCACCGGTGCAGGCTCCCAGCGTACGGACGGGTTGCGGCAAGGGAAGGTGATTGACGAAACTGCCCCCTCACCCGGGCCGTTCGGCGCCGCTGCGGTGGCCGCGCGCCGCCCGGCGCGCCCTACTCGACGCGGTGTGCTCCCGCGCTCGGGACCGCCTCGAAGATCCGCGGGACGGCATGGCCGGCCGCCGCGAAGGCTTCGGTGACCGCCGCGCCGACGGCCGTAGCGCCGTCCTCCTCGACGAGCACGATCGCCGAGCCGCCGAAGCCGCCGCCGGTCATCCGGGCCCCGAGGGCGCCCGCCGCATGGGCCGTGTCGACGGCGAGGTCGAGTTCGCGGCAGGAGATCTTGAAGTCGTCGCGGAGCGAGGCGTGGCCGGCCGTCAGCAGCGGGCCGATGGCGCGGGTGCGGCCCGCGTCGAGCCGGGCGATGACCTCTTCGACCCGGTGGTTCTCGGTCACGATGTGCCGGACGAGGGCCTGGACGACGGGCTCGTCGGCCAGCCTGTCGAGTGCCTCCGGCAGGTGCGCGTACGGCACATCGCGCAGGGCACGCACCCCGAGCGCCCGCGCACCGCGCTCACAGCCGGCGCGCCGCTCCGCATATGCGCCGTCCCCCAGCTCGTGCTTCACCCGGGTGTCCACCACGAGGAGCCGCAGCCCCTCGCCCGCAAGATCGAACGGGATCTGGCGCCGGGTGAGGTCGCGGGTGTCGAGGAACAGGGCATGGCCCTCGGTGCAGCAGGCCGCGGCGGTCTGGTCCATGATCCCGCAGGGCACGCCGACGAAGGCGTTCTCGGCCCGCTGGGCGAGCTGGGCCAGTCGCTGCGGCTCCTGGCCGAGCGCATACAGATCGTTGAGGGCGAGCGCGGTGACGATCTCCAGGGCGGCGGAGGAGGAGAGTCCGGCGCCGGTGGGCACCGTGCTGTCGTAGTGCAGGTCCGCGCCGCCGACGGGCAGACCGGCCTCCCGCATCGCCCAGACGACACCGGCCGGGTAAGCGGCCCAGCCTCCTTGGGGAGCCGGACGCAGCTCGTCGATGCGCAGTTCGACGATGCCGCCGTCGGCGCCGCCGGAGTGCAGCCGCAGCACCCCGTCGGTGCGGGCCGAGGCGGCGGCGAGGGTGGTGTGCGGAAGGGCGAGCGGCATCACGAAACCGTCGTTGTAATCGGTGTGTTCACCGATCAGGTTGACCCGGCCGGGCGCCGCCCAGGTGCCCGTGGGGGCGGCGTCGTACACCGCGGTGAATTCCTCCGCGGTGCGCCGGGCGCCGTGCGGGCGCCCGGTGGCCGGGGTGACGGCTCCGTGAGCGGTCATCAGGACTCCTTCGTCCGGTCGAGGTGCTGCGCGAACTGCCAGGCGTCGGCGACGATTTCCGCGAGGTCGGCGCGGCCGGGCCGCCAGCCGAGGCGGTCGATGGCGGTCCGGGCGGAGGCCACCAGCACGGCCGGGTCGCCGCCGCGGCGCCCGGCCGTGATCTCGGGGACGGGGTGCCCGGTGACCTTGCGGACGGTCTCGATGACCTCGCGGACGGAGAAGCCGTTGCCGTTGCCGAGGTTGCAGATCAGGTGCTCACCGGCCCTCGCGGCGTCGAGGGCCAGGAGGTGGGCCTCGGCGAGGTCGGCGACGTGGATGTAGTCGCGGACGCAGGTGCCGTCGGGGGTGGGGTAGTCCTCGCCGAAGACGGAGATCGCCTCGCGCTTGCCCTGGGCTACCTGGAGGACGAGCGGGATGAGGTGCGACTCGGGGTCGTGGCGCTCGCCGCAGCTGCCGTAGGCGCCGGCGACGTTGAAGTAGCGCAGCGAGACGGCGGCCAGGCCGTGGGCCGCGGCCTCACCGCTGATCATGTGATCGACGGCGAGCTTGCTGGCGCCGTACGGGCTGGTGGGCGCGGTCTCGGCGGACTCGGTGATCGGGGTGGCCTTCGGCTCGCCGTAGGTGGCGGCGGTGGAGGAGAAGACGAGGGTGCGGACGCCGGCGTCGCGCATGGCGGCGAGCAGGTCCATGGTGCCGCCGACGTTGTTGCGCCAGTACTTCTCGGGGTCCACGACGGACTCGCCGACCTGCGAGAAGGCGGCGAAGTGCAGCACCGCGTCGTAGGAGGGGTCGAGCCACTTCGCGGCGTCCTGGATGCGGCCCTCGATGAAGTGGGCACCTGCGGGGACGCCCTCACGGTGGCCGGTGGACAGGTCGTCCAGCACGGTCACCTCGTGACCGGCCTGGAGCAGATGGGCCGCAACGACGCTGCCGACATATCCCGCACCGCCCGTGACCAGGTACTTCTTGCTCACTTGCTCGCTACCTCTCGCAGTCGCTCGGCCGCGGCCTCCGGCGGCACATCATTGATGAACACGTTCATGCCGGATTCGGAACCCGCGAGAAACTTCAGCTTGCCGGAAGTGCGGCGGATGGTGAAAAGCTCGAGGTGGAGTGCGAATTCTCCGCGGTTCCCGGCGTGCAGCGGCGCCTGGTGCCAGGCGGCGATGTACGGCGTGCGGGCGGCGCCGCCCGCCCGGGGCCCCTGGCTCATCCCGCCCCCTTCGTTCCCGCCGTCCCACCCACCGAAAATCCGGTCGAAACGCCGCAAGACTTCCAGATAGATCTGTGGGAATTCTGTGCGCGCGGCCTCGTCGAGGGCGAGCAGGTCGGGGACCCGGCGCTTGGGGTAGAGGTGCACCTCGTAGGGCCAGTGGGCGGCGTACGGGACGAAGGCCACCCAGTGCTCGCCTTCGAGGACGATGCGGCGGCCGTCGGCCAGCTCGTCGGCGACCACCTCGTCGAAGAGGTTGCCCCCGCCGGTGGCCTCGTGGTGTGCGGCGAGCGAGGTGAGCATGCGCGCGGTGCGCGGGGTGACGAAGGGGTACGCGTAGATCTGCCCGTGCGGGTGGCCGAGGGTGACGCCGATCTCGGCGCCGCGGTTCTCGAAGCAGAAGACCTGCTCCACGCCCGGGAGTTGGGCCAGCTCCGCGGTGCGGTCGGTCCAGGCTTCCAGGACCAGGGCGGCCTGCCCCTCGGTGAGGTCGGCGAAGGAGGCGTCGTGGTCGGAGGTGAAGCAGACGACCTCGCAGCGGCCGCTGTCGCCGGCGAGGGACGGGAAGCGGTTCTCGAAGACGGCGACGTCGTAGTCGGCGGCGGGGATCTCGGAGTGCCGGCCGTCACGGGACGGGCACAGCGGGCACTCGTCGGCCGGCGGGTGGTAGGTGCGGGCCTGGCGGTGCGAGGCGATGGCGACGGAGTCGCCGAGGAGCCGGTCGTGGCGGATCTGGGAGGCGGTGGCCACGGGGTCGAGGGGGCGGTGGTCGACCGCATCGCGTACGACGTCGTCGCGCGAGTCGTAGTAGATGAGCTCCCGGCCGTCCGCCAGCCGGGTCGACGTCTTCTTCACGAGAGCTCCTCACCCTCCTACCAAACACAAACAAACACAATGAAGCACAACTAAACAGTTGCGTCAACGCCGGGGCCTCGCCGGGTCTCCGCAGAAACGCCAGGGGGACATTCCTGACATCTCACTCGCCTCGATCACGAATGAACAACTGAACCAAACAAAAGTATTCAGTTTCGCGAGGACCGCGCGTACGTTTTTGTGCGTTCCGATCGCACAAAGATGTGTCCTCCGGGGGCCGCGCCTCCGGACCCGCGAAATGAGTCGCCCATGATCACCCTGGCCGAAGGGCTACGGCTTCCCACCAACGGGCTCGATTACACGATCCTGGCCATCTACTTCGTCGTCGTCCTCGGCATCGGATTCGCGGCCAAACGCAGCGTGAAGACGAGCCTGGACTTCTTCCTCTCCGGGCGGTCCCTGCCTGCCTGGGTCACCGGCCTCGCCTTCGTCGCCGCCAACCTCGGCGCCACCGAGATCCTCGGTATGGCCGCCAACGGGGCGCAGTACGGGGCCTACACCGTGCACTGGTACTGGATCGGCGCCATCCCGGCGATGGTCTTCCTGGGCCTGGTGATGATGCCGTTCTACTACGGCTCCAAGGTCCGCTCGGTGCCCGAGTTCCTGCTGCACCGCTTCGGCCCCTCCTCCCATCTCCTCTCCTCGGTCATCTTCGCCGTCTCCTCGGTGCTGATCGCCGGCGTGAACCTGTACGCCATGGCGATCGTGCTCCAGGCGCTGCTCGGCTGGCCGCAGTGGGTCGCGATCGTCGTGGCCGGCGCCTTCGTCCTCGCGTACATCACCATCGGCGGCCTCTCCTCGGCGATCTACAACGAGGTGCTCCAGTTCTTCGTCATCCTGGCCGCGCTGATCCCGCTGACCATCGTCGGCCTCAAGCGCGTCGGGGGCTGGGACGGCCTGACGGACTCCCTCAACTCCTCGCACGGCGACGCCTTCCTCACCGCCTGGAAGGGCACCGGCATCGGCGAGGCCAACCCGCTCGGCGCGAACTGGCTCACCATCGTCCTCGGCCTCGGCTTCGTGATGAGCTTCGGCTACTGGACCACCAACTTCGCCGAGGTGCAGCGCGCGCTGTCCGCGAAGAACCTCTCCGCCGCCCAGCGCACCCCGCTGATCGCTGCCTTCCCCAAGATATTCATCCCGCTGGTGGTGGTCGTCCCGGGCCTGATCGCGCTGGTCATGGAGCCGACGCTGGGCAAGTCCAAGGACGGGCTCCAGTACAACGACGCGATCCCGGTGCTGATGCGGGACCTGCTGCCCAACGGCGTGCTGGGCATCGCCGTCACCGGCCTGCTCGCCGCCTTCATGGCCGGCATGGCCGCCAACGTCTCGTCCTTCAACACGGTGTTCACCAACGACATCTGGGCGACGTACCTCAAGAAGGGCTGCGAGGACCGCTATTACCTCAAGACCGGACGCGTGGTCACCGCGGTCGGTGTGCTGATCGGCATGGGCACGGCCTTCATCGCCTCGTCCTTCAGCAACATCATGAACTACCTCCAGACGCTCTTCTCCTTCTTCAACGTCCCCCTGTTCGTCGTCTTCATCATCGGCATGTTCTGGAAGCGGACCAGCGCCGCGGCCGGCTTCTGGGGTCTGCTGTCCGGCACGGTCGCCGCGATGATCAACTACTTCTGGCTCTACAAGCAGGGCATCATCGCGATCCCCTCCGAACAGGGCGCCAACTTCGTCTCCTCGATCGTGGCGTTCGTCGTCGGCGCGCTGGTGATGGTCCTCGTCACCCTGGTCACCAAGCCCAAGCCGGCCGCCTCGCTGGCGGGCCTGGTCTACGGATCGCGGTCCCCCGGCATGGAGGAACTGCCGGCCGAGGGTGACGACGCCTGGTACCGCAAGCCGGCCCTGCTGGGCTGGGGTGCGGTCGTCCTCGCCGCCGTCTGCTACATCCCCTTCTCCTTCTGAACCTGCCTGAACCAGCGGAGTTGACGCACCATGAGTGACTACCAGCACGAGGTCGAGGAGCTGGAGCGCGAGTCCGCGACCGCCGCGCGACTCTTCGACGTACGGCGCATCATCGGCGGCCTGTTCGTCGTCTACGGCGTGATCGTCACCATCGCCGGCCTGACGGCCTCGGACGCCGACCTCAAGAAGGCCCAGGACATCAACATCAACCTGTGGACGGGCCTGGGCATGCTCGCCCTCGGTCTCTTCTTCCTCATATGGCTGAAGCTGCGGCCGGCCGTCCCGCCGACGGCCGAGGAACTACAGGCCGCGACCGAGGAAGGGGCCGCCGAGGGCTGAGGGGAACGCGGGTACTGCGACGGCGGGGCGGGGGCGGAGCACGCTTACTGCGACGGCGGGGGCGGAACTCGCCACTGGGACGGCGGGGGCGGAAGACGGCCACTGCGAGGGCGGGGGCGGAACACGCCTACCGCGACAGCGAGAGGGCTGGGGCGGAGGCCCGGAACACGCCTACTGCGACAGCGGGGGCGGAGGCGGATCATCCGGCTCCAGCCCCGGCCCCGGCCCCGACGCCGGGCCCGCTCCCGCCGCGGCGCGTGCGGCACGGCCGCCCGCCGCCCGGTCCAGCAGCCCGGTACGCGCCGCCAGGGCCGCGGCCTCCAGCCGTGACCCCACCTCCAGCTTCATCAGCACGCGCTGCACATGCGTACGCGCCGTACTCGGCGCGATCTCCATCCCCGCCGCGATCAGCCGGGTGTCCTCGCCGTCCGCGACCCGCATGAGGACCTCGACCTCGCGCGGGGTGAGCAGCTCCAGCAGCCGCGCGCCCTCGTCGTCGGGCTGCGCCGCGGGGTGCAGCAGCTCCTCGAAGGCCTGCTGCAACAGCTGCGGCGAGACCGCCGACTCCCCCGCCCGCGCCTTCATCATGGCGCGCTCCACGCCCTCGATCCGCTCGTCGTTACGGACGTAACCGGAGGCACCGGCGGCAAAAGCGGCGGCGATCCCGCGCGGGCTGGGCACCGGGCCCAGCACCACCACCGCGACCTGCGGCCGCTCCTTCTTGATCCGTACGACCGGGTCGAAGGCGCCGGGCCGGGCGGGCGCGGCGGTCCCCAGCAGGCACACCTCGGGCGCCCGGCTCACCACCAGCTCCGCGGCCCCGGCGCTCGGCGCGGCCGCCGCCAGGACACGGTGCCCGCGCAGCTTCAGCGCCGAGGCGAGCGCCTCCGCGAGCAGACGATGATCGTCGACCACCATGAGCCGCACGCCCATCGAGCAACCCCCTCCACCCCGGCGGGCCCCGGCGCGGCCCCCGGCCGGGCCGCTTGTCCCCGGGAAGCTACACGCTCGGCTGCGATAGCGCGCCCCCTACCGGGAAGAAGCCCCCGGAATGCTGGAATCCCGGCCAATCTGGGCTGGTTGCCGCTGCTACGGGGCGGTCGGGCCCTGTCTGAGCCGCGGCGCAGGGCCGGTCGCAAGGCGCTGCGCCGGGCGTTTCCCGGGCGCCTGCGGGACGTTCGCGAACCGGGGCCTGCGGGTGGAGAGCGCGCAGGGCGACGTACCGGCGGAAGGCGGCCGGCCCCCTTGGAGAGTTGAGGGCCGCAGGCCCCCTGAGGCGATCCAATAGCGAGCAGGCCCGACCACACACAGGCGAGTCCGCCACCATTCCGCTCTTCGCACGCCACCCATCCTTGTTGAAATTAAAAAGAACCAGCGGCCGGTTTTTCGCCGAAGCGCCTTTGCCGGCACTGTCAGTGCCATATGCGAAAGTAGGTTCGGCAGTTGAGGAGAAAAACGGGGGAGGGAGCGATCCGTCATGTCATTGGCCGACGAAGTAGCGGCAGCGCATGCAGGACATCCGAATCCAGCCGCACTGGTGGGTGAGTTGCGCCGGACGTCGCTATTGGTGCCGGTTGTCAACGACTCCCTCATGTCGGCCGAGTTGACCGGTATCCGTTGGTTGTATGCCTTCTCCGACGAGCAGGAACTGGCCGACTTCGCCGTGTCCCGGGGCGCCGACCCCGAGGCCGAGCTGCCTTACGTCCGCGCCGTCGGTGCGCGCCTCCTGGACGTCGTCATCCCCGCCATCGAGGGGCCCGCAGGCGTGGTGCTGGACGCGGGCAGCGAGCAGGCGATGGTGTTTCCGCCGGTCAGTGGCATCGTCCCGGATTCGGTGGCGGTCGGCCTCACCGAGCCGGAGCACACCGAAAGCGGACCCGGAGCACCCACGGCCGGGGGTGCGGCATGACATCCGCCGAAGGTTACGAGCTCGACCCGGAGGCCCTGAAGCAGGTCACCAAGGGCATCCACGACGCGATCGCGGAACTGAAGGAACTGGGCTTCGACACCAGCGCCCAACTCGGCCAGGGATTCGACAAGCTGGCTCTCTCCGGCATGGAGGCCGGACATTCCGAGGTAAGTTCCACATTCGATTCGTTCTGTGAACGCTGGGGCTGGGGCGTTCGTCTGCTCATTCATGAGGCCAACGAATTCGCGCGCCGTCTTGATTTGACCGCCGGGCTTTATCACGAGCAGGAGCAGTACGTTTCGACGACGTTGAAGGTCGGGGCGAATGCCTTGCTGATGGGTGACCCGACGGTGACGGAGGAACAGCTGAAGCACCGGACGTGGAAGAAAGTCCGCGAGGACAACGCGGTCACCCAGTTCGAGGACGCGGACTGGGACCCCAGCTCGGCCAGAGCCCGCAAGGCATTTCATGAAGTCGAGCAAGCGGCGGACCAGACGGGCAAGGACTTCTTGACGTCCAAGTGGGCGGGCGACGCGGACCACAACTGGGCCATGCGGCCACTGAAAATGGCGCGTGACAGCCAGGCGCAGGCCAACGACCACGACGGATCCTGAGTCTCCGTTGCACCGCCACCACTGCACATCCACTGCTGCACAGCACAACTGGGGGGTTGAGAACCGATGGGTCTCGGCGACATGCTCGGGGACGTCAAGGACGGCATCAATTCCGCGGCCGACACGGTCGGCAACGCCGTCGACGGCGTAAAGGAAGCGGCCGGCGAGGCCGTCGACTCCGCCACGGACATGACCGCCGATGCACTCGACTACGTCGGTGCGGACGGCGCGGCCAAGACCGTCCGCTCGGCCGGTGACGACGTCGCCGATGCGCTGGGCGCACAGGTCGCTGAGCGGCAGCTGGGTGAGAGTGACGACCCCAAGGAGCTGATCCACGGCGACGTCGCGAAGATCAATGAATCCGCCGCGCACCTGAAGGACTTCTACGCCGCCTTCGAGCGCGTCGGCCAGGGAATCCGCAAACTGGACGCCGGATCGTGGAAGGGAAAGGCCGCCGACAGCTTCCACGAGAAATTCGACGTACACCCCAAACAGTGGATGCGCACCGCGGACGCCTGTGAGGCGGCGTGGAAGGCCCTCGACTCCTACGCGGATACGGTCTCCTGGGCGCAGAAGAAGGCTCAGGCGGCCATCGACGCATGGCGCGCGGCCGAGAAGAAGACCATGAAGGCGTTCAAGGCGTACAGCCACGCGGTCGACGCGTACAACGCCAAGGCAGACGCATATAACGCCGCACGGGACGAGGGTTCCGACCCGGGACCCAAGCCCGACAAGCCCGGTGACTTCCACGACCCCGCTGACCAGGATCGCGAGGCGGCGCAGGACATCCTCAAGAACGCCCGCAGCCAGCGCAACGAGGCCGCGGAGAAGGCGCAGCACGCCCTCAAGGGTGCACTGGAACACGCCCCGCAGGCACCGAAGTTCACCACTGAGGCGGCCTTCGACGTCGCTGACGGCATCGTGGGCGGCGGCATGAACCTGATGCACGTCGTCGGTGGCGCGGGCAAGGCCGTTGTCGAAACGGTCAACCTCGCCCGCACCCTGAACCCGGCGGAGCCGTACAACCTCGCCCACCCCCACATGTACCTGGCCAACGTCGCCAAGACCACGCTCGGCCTGGCCGGTACCGCCGCCCACCCCGGCCGCCTGGCCAAGGGGATGCTCGGCGACGGCTGGGGCAGCGACCCATGGGACGCGGGTGGAGGTCTCATCGCCAACCTCATCGGAGGCAAGGGCGCCGGCGCCATCGGCAAGGGCGCGCTGAAGGCGGGGGCGAAGGACGCGGCCAAAGGGGCCGCACGGACGGCCGTCAAGGACGGCGGCAAGCGCACCGTCATGGACCGGGCCCGTACCGCCTGGTGCAAGACCTTCGGCAACGATCCCATCGACATGGCCACCGGCCGGATGATCCTGCCGCAGACCGACATCACCCTCCCCGGCAGCCTCCCCCTCACCTTCACCCGCACCTTCGAGTCGTCCTACCGCACCGGCCGCTGGTTCGGTCCGACGTGGATGAGCACCGTCGACCAGCGGCTGGAGATCGACGCCGAGGGCGTCATCCTCATCGGCGAGGAGGGCAACTTCCTGCTCTACCCGCACCCGGCCGTCGGCGTGCCCACCCTCCCCACCGAGGGCGACGGCCACCCACTGGAGCGCACCCCGGACGGCGACTACCTCCTCACCGACCCGGTCACCGGCACCCGCCGCTACTTCACCACCTGCACCGAAGACCTCGCCGTCCTCGACGAGATATCCGACCGCCGCGGCAACCACCACACCTTCGACTACACCGAAGACGGCACCCCCACCGCCATCACCCACAGCGCCGGCTACCGCCTCCTGCTCACCACCGACGAGGGCCGCATCACCGCCCTCCACCTCGCCGGCGCAGCCCCCGACGGCACCGACCAACTCCTGATGACGTACGGCTACGACGACGCCGGCAACCTCATCACCACCACCAACTCCTCCGGCCTCCCGCTCCGCTTCACCTACGACGACCACGGCCGGATCACGTCCTGGACCGACACCAACAACAGCAGCTACACCTACGTCTACGACGACGATGACCGCTGCACCTCCCAGGGCGGCATAGCGGGCCACCTCCGTGCCCAGTTCACCTGGGGCGACCCGGACCCCGAAACGGGCCTGCGCACCAACCTTTTCCGCAACTCCCAAGGCCAGGACTCCCGCTACGAGGTCAACGAACGCCACCAGATCGTCGCGGAGACCGACCCCACCGGCGCCACCATCCGCACGGTCCGCGACGCCAAGCACCGCATCCTGTCCACCACCGATGCCCTGGGGCGTACCACCCACATCGATTACGACGGCGAAGGCCGACCCACCACCGTCACCCTCCCCGACGGCTCCACCGCCACCACCAGCTACAACCAGTTCGGCTTGCCCCTGACCACCACCGGTCCGGACGGCACCACCTGGACCCACACCTACGACGCCGCCGGCAACCTGACCTCCACCACTGACCCCACCGGCGCCACCACCACTTACACGCACGACCCTCGCGGCCACGTCTCCTCGGTCACCGATGCCCTCGGCAACACCACCCGCCTCTACTGCAACGAGGCCGGTCTGCCCCTGACCGTCACCGATCCACTGGGCGCCACCACCCACTACCGCCGCGACGCCTTCGGCCGCACCACCTCCGTCACCGATCCCCTCGGCGAGACCACCCACATGCTGTGGACGGTCGAAGGAAAGCTGGCAGCCCGCATCGACGCGACCGGCGCCACCGAGGAATGGACCTACGACGGCGAGGGCAACCGCCTCACCCACACCGACGCCATCGGCCAGACCACCCGCTTCGAGTACAGCCACTTCGACCTGCTCACGGCCCGCACCGACCCCGACGGCGTCCGCCACGAGTTCACCCACGACACCGAACTCCGCCTCACCCAGGTCACGAACCCTCAAGGTCTCACCTGGAACTACGGATACGACGGCGCCGGCCGCCTCATCTCCGAGACCGACTTCGACGACCGCGTCCTGGCCTACACCCACGACGCCGCAGGCCAACTGGCCACTCGCACCAACGCCTTGGGGGAGGTGACGACCTACACCCGTGACACGCTCGGCCGCATCACCGAGAAGAACGCCGCAGGGCTGCTGACCACATACACCCACGACTCCGACGGCCAGCTCCGCGAGGCCGCCAACCCGGACGCCACCGTCACCTACACCCGCGACATCCTGGGCCGCGTCACCGCCGAAACGGTCAACGGCCGCACCATGACGTTCACCTACGACGCCCTGGGCCGCCGCATCTCCCGCACCACCCCCACCGGCCACACCACCACCTACACCTACGACGCCGCCGGCAACCGCACCGCCATGGACATCGCCGGCCATGTCCTAGCCTTCGACCACGACGCAGCCGGCCAAGAACTCACCCGGACCATCGGCGACCATCTCCAGCTCACCCACACCTGGGATCCCACCGGCCGCCTCACCACCCAGTCCCTCACCACAGCTGGCACCGACAGGCTCCAGTCCCCCACCAGGACAGCCCGGACACCGAACCCTGCCGCTGCCGAAGCACAACGGGTCCTCCACCGCGGCTACACCTACCGCCCCGACGGCAACCTCATCGCGATAGACGACTCTCACACCGGACGCCGCACCTTCGACCTGGACCGCGCCGGCCGCGTCACCGCCGTCCACGCCACCGACTGGACCGAGGCCTACGCCTACGACGAAGCCGGCAACCAAGCCCACGCCACCTGGCCCGACCGGCACGCTAATCCCTCCGCCCGAGGCAGTCGCGCCTACACCGGCACCCGCATCACCAAAGCCGGCGCCATCCGCTACGAACACGACGCCCTCGGCCGAGTAATCCTCCGCCAAAAAACCCGCCTCTCCCGCAAACCCGACACCTGGCGGTACGCCTGGAACAGCGAAGACCGCCTCACTACCGTCATTACCCCCGACGGAGCTACCTGGCGCTACCTCTACGACCCGTTCGGCCGTCGCATAGCGAAGCAACGCCTGGCTGACACTTCGACGGTCGCGGAGCAAACCCACTTCACTTGGGACAGCTCCACCCTCGCCGAGCAAACCGCCAATTGTTCCGGCGCCCGGGAGGCGATCACTCTCGCCTGGGACCACAAAGGACTAACGCCGCTCACCCAAACTGAACGCAAGATTTCGGTGCGGGAGATGGCTGGCGCCCCTCAAGAGATCATTGACCAGCGTTTCTTCGCTATCGTCACAGACACAGTAGGGACGCCTATCGAACTTGTTTCCGACTCGGGTGACGTGGCCTGGCAGTCGCGACCTACTCTCTGGGGTTCGACCACTTGGAACTCGGGGGCTACGGCCTACACGCCCTTGCGGTTTCCAGGGCAATGCTTCGACCCAGAAACGCAGCTGCACTACAATTTCCATCGATTCTACGATCCGGCGGCCGGATTCTATATCACATCCGATCCGCTTGGCCTGCGTCCGGCCCCCAACGCCCGCACGTATGTCAAAAACCCTCTCGCCAGCAGTGATCCTCTCGGCCTCAGCCCTTGCAGCAATGGTGGAAGTTGGGACGCGGCGGAAGAACCACACCTATATCGAGGGGTCGGGCATGCCAACGAGCACAGCCCATCAGAATGGCAGCGGATGTACAATAACGCCCAGAAGGGAATTGCTGAACCCATCGGTGGCCATTCAGATCCAGACCTTCATGCAGGTGGGCGCACAGAGAGCGAATTCACCTCATGGACTACCTACTACGAAGATATGGCCTTGGAGGAAAGTTACAGAGGGAACGGACCTGGGGTCGTACTAAGGATACCCAACGCGGATGGACCCACGTATTCACGAGTTCCCGGCGTTTCTTTTCCGTATGACGAAGGAGAAGTTATGATACGGGGAAGAGTTTCTGGCGCCGAAATCAGCTTCAATGGAGGGCCATGGACCAGGCCAAGCTAGCGAACCTACTGAAACAGGCAGAAATTGAAGGGATCTGCACAGGCGAATTGGCAACTTCCGTAGCAGCCGGGTGCGAAATCAATTCCGGAGAAGTCTCCAGGGCATCCCTCCTTCATATGTATCGTCGCAGGTTGCGCCGCACAGAGTTCGGGACATCTCTATACAATGAGACGCACTCTCTGATTGAATTTCTAGAAAGGCACCCAAGTGCCGAGCTGTCCATGATTACCTTCAGGCCCGACACCGGAGGCTTCTACGCATTCCTGGCCGACCCCGGTAAAACGCGCATACTTTTCTGGATGAAGATGCTCGATCAGAAACCCCGGGGAGAGTAGAGAATAGAGCTTCCCGAGAATTGAGGAAATCCCGATCTCCACTCTGCGGAGCAACCCAAATACCCGGGGGGAGGAGTTCCACAGACATCCACTTCCATTCAACAGCCCTTGTCCGTCCCGCAACGGCAAACCCGGCTACGCCGCCAGACGCTGCGGCACGGCCGGGCCACCGACCCAGCCCACCCGACACAATTCAAAATCCGATTCGAAGGCTGGATTGCGAAATGGTCGCGGGCAATCCGGGAGACGTTTACGCTTGTGAATTCGGGTAGATTCAGCGATCGCATGCCGGAAACGATGGCGAAAAGCTCACGGCCATAGCCTGCTCGCCACGCTGCGCTGAAACTCGGCAGCGCTCGATATTTCCGGTCCATCATGGGGAAACTCGGCATCCATGAGAACGACTTCACGGCAGAGCTCTACAGAGACGTCGTAGCGGTCCCTCGTGCCGCTGAACCGGGGGTGGCCCCGCCGGTATGAATTGGCCCGCGGCCCTCCGCAGCCCATGCGGGGTGGCCCGCACGGGCAGACACCCAGTCCCTACCCCTCCTCCGCCAGCTCCAGCCACCGCATCTCCAGCTCGTCCTTTTCCGTGCTCAGTTCGCGGAGTTGGGCGTCGAGGCCGGCGACCTTTTCGAAGTCGGTGGCGTTTTCGGCGATCTGGGCGTGGAGCTTGGTCTCCTTGTCCCCGAGCTTGTCCAACTGGCGCTCGATCTTCTGGAGTTCCTTCTGGGCGGCGCGGTTGACGGCGGCGGCCTTCTTGGGGGCGGCGGCGGACTGCTGCGCGGGGACCGGCGTCGCGGCCTCGACGACCTTCCGGCGGCGCTCCAGGTACTCGTCCAGGCCGCGCGGCAGCATCCGCAGGGTGGCATCGCCCAGCAGCGCGTGGACCCGGTCGGTGGTGCGCTCGATGAAGTAGCGGTCGTGGCTGATGACGATCAGCGAACCGGGCCAGCTGTCGAGCACGTCCTCCAGCTGGGTCAGGGTCTCGATGTCGAGGTCGTTGGTGGGCTCGTCGAGGAAGAGGACGTTGGGCTCGTCCATGAGGAGACGCAGGATCTGGAGGCGGCGGCGCTCACCGCCGGAGAGGTCGCCGACCGGCGTCCACTGCTTCTCCTTGGTGAAGCCGAACTTCTCGCAGAGCTGGCCGGCGGTCATCTCCCGGCCCTTGCCCAGGTCGACCCGCTCGCGCACCTGCTGGACGGCCTCCAGCACCCGCAGCGTCGGGGGGAGTTCGCCGACCTCCTGGGAGAGGTACGCCAGCTTGACGGTCTTGCCGACGACGACCTTGCCGGCGGCCGGCTGCGCCTCGCCCTCGGTACGGGCCGCGTCGGCCAGCGCCCGCAGCAGCGAGGTCTTGCCGGCGCCGTTGACGCCCACCAGGCCGACCCGGTCGCCGGGGCCCAGCTGCCAGGTCAGGTGCTTGAGCAGCACCTTCGGGCCCGCCTGGACGCTGACGTCCTCCAGCTCGAAGACGGTCTTGCCCAGCCGCGAGCTGGCGAACTTCATCAGCTCGGCGTTGTCGCGGGGCGGCGGGACGTCCGCGATCAGCTCGTTGGCGGCCTCGATGCGGAAGCGGGGCTTGCTCGTACGGGCCGGGGCACCGCGCCGCAGCCACGCCAGCTCCTTGCGCATCAGGTTCTGCCGCTTGACCTCTTCGGTGGCGGCGATCCGCTCCCGCTCGGCCCGCGCGAAGACGTAGTCGCTGTAGCCGCCCTCGTACTCGTGGACGTCGCCGCGCTGGACGTCCCACATCCGCGTGCAGACCTGGTCGAGGAACCAGCGGTCGTGGGTGACGACGACGAGGGCGGAGCGGCGGGCGCGCAGATGCCCGGCCAGCCAGGAGATGCCCTCCACGTCGAGGTGGTTGGTGGGCTCGTCGAGGACGATCAGGTCCTGCTCGGCGATCAGCAGCTTGGCGAGTGCGATACGGCGGCGCTCGCCACCGGAGAGCGGGCCGATGACGGTGTCCAGGCCGTGCGTGAAGCCCGGCATGTGGAGATCGCCGAAGAGGCCGGTCAGGACGTCGCGGATCTTGGCGTTGCCGGCCCACTCGTGGTCGGCGAGATCGCCGATGACCTCGTGCCGGATGGTGGCGGCCGGGTCGAGGGAATCGTGCTGGGTGAGGACGCCGAGGCGCAGGCCCCCGTTGTGGGTGACCCGGCCGTCGTCCGCGCTCTCCAGCTTGGCGAGAATCCGGATCAGGGTGGTCTTGCCGTCCCCGTTGCGCCCGACGACGCCGATCCGGTCCCCCTCGTTGACGCCGAGCGAGACACCGTCGAGCAGGGCACGGGTTCCGTACACCTTGCCGACGGCTTCCAGATTGACGAGGTTGACGGCCATCTCACTCCTGCACTCAGACCTGCACTTCCGACCTGCACGTCAGATCGATCGACCTTCCCAGCCTAGTCGGCGTGGGGAGGAGGACCGCCGAGAGATAAATACCTGTGGATAAGTGCGGGAGACGAGTACCGGGAGATGAGGGGCCGTACTGCTGGCAGGGGTGGCCGTCGCCCCTGGCGCGGTCCGCGTGATCAACGACCAGGCAAACGGATGATCAACGGCCGGGCACCGGCCGCCGCTCCCGTGCACGACGGTGCACCATTGATGACCGGCCCCGCCGCGGGACGCTCCGCCGTCGGCCTGCGGGGGCCCCGGCCCCGTCGCGGGCGCCTGAGGCACCGCGCCGCCGTTGTAACGTGCCGTCATGGCACCGGACATGGGCATGGCAGACAGGGCGGTGGAGACGGTGACGGTACGCGGGCTGGTCTACGGCCCGAGCGGCAAACGGCTGGACGTCCACCGTCCGGCGGGGGCGTCCGAGACCTCCGGGGCGGCCGGGGCCTCCGGGGCGACGCCCACCGTGCTGCTCTGGCACGGCATCGGGCCCGACGAGCGGGACGTGCTGGAGCCACTGGCGCGGACGACGGCGGCCCTCGGGGTGCTGGTGCTCGTACCGGACTGGCGCTCGGATGCCGCGGACGGCGGCCGGGCGCACCTGCTGGAGTCCTTGGCCTTCGTCCGCAAGGAAGCGGGCGGGCTGGGCGGCGACGGGGAGTCGTTCGTGCTGGCCGGCTGGTCGGCGGGGGCCGGGGCAGCGCTGGGCGTCGCGCTGCGGCCCGAGAGCGTGGAGGGGTGGCGGCCGACGGCGATGGTGGGCCTGGCGGGCCGCTACGACCTGCCGGCACGTACCACCGGGACCGCGCCGCTGGACGATCTCGCCGCGGGCCGGGACCCGGGCGTACCGGTCCACCTCGTCCACGGCAGCCGCGACGCCGTCGTGGACGCCCACCGCTCCCGCGACCTCGCCGAGGCGCTGCGGGCGGCCGCGGGCCGGGTGGTGACACTCCAGGAGCCGGACACCGACCACGCAGGCGTGATCATGACCGCATACGACCCGGCGGCGGACCGCTGCGTCCCGACGACCGCCGAGCACGCGGTACGGGCGGGGCGACTGGTGGCCGGGGTGCTGGCCGAAGCCGCCCGGGGCGGGGCGTAACGCCCCGGCCCCTCGTGACACCTCAGCGGCGCCCGCCTCCACCGGACGACCAGGTGTTGAGCCTCCGTACGGCCTCCTCCAGCTCCCTGCGCCGGGTGTCCTGAGCCGCACGCTGCCGCGCCTCCGCGGCAGCGACGTACGGCCGGACGAGACCGCCGCCGTCACCGCAGAGCGGCAGCAGACCGGGCGGCACCCCATGGACGCGTACGAGGCGGCGCCGCGCCGGAGCCTTCGGCAGCCAGGCCGTGGCGGCGAGCACACCGGTACTGGTGCTCGCCCGATGACCGCCCCGCCCCGGAAGTAACCAACCCAGCAGTCGTCCGAGGATCGTTCGGACGGGGCGCGGCACTCCATTCAACGCGCGGCCGCCTTGCGGAGAACCTCGGCGAGGCGGCGGGCGGTCGCCGCGTTGCAGTTACCGAGGGCGACGAGCGGGACGCCGTAGACGCCCGCGAAGCCGGGCAGATCGACGCCGAGCGACGGCAGCGTGATGCCGTTGTCCTTCAGCGCGGAGCGCAGTTCTTCGGCGCTCTCGTGTACGTCGTCGGGGAGGGAGCGGTCGAGGGGCATGGAGCCGGACCTTTCTGTACGCATAGCAACGAACTGCTTACAGAGTGATGTGACGCGGCGTAGCGTGAAAGGGGGTTGGGCTCCCGGTCGTCGTCCGGGGACTGTGTGGAGCGAAGTAGTGGAAATACGGGGAACCGCCGGAGTCCGTCCGCAACAACTGTGAACCAGCGACACGTACGGCGGTGCACCGTGGCACGACGCAAGGACATTGACGGCTCGGCCGGAGTCCCCACCTTCTATGGCAAGGAGCTGCGCTACCAGCGGGAGTTGGCCGGGCTCACGCTCTCGCAACTGGTCGAGGGCAGCTTCTACGGCCCGAGCCACCTCAGGGAGATCGAACGCGGCGAACGACGGATGCCGGCCGAGCTGGCCGAGCACGTGGACAAGGTGCTCAAGACGGATGGCTTCTTCCAACGGCGCTGCGAGGACGTACGGAAGGCGAGGAGGACCGGCCATGCCGAGTACTTCGAGCGCGTCTTGGAGGCGGAGAAGTACGCGGAGACCATCGAGGAGTGGTGTCCCACGCTCATCCCTGGGCTGTTGCAGACCGAGCCGTACATGCGGGCAGTGGTGCGGGCGACCCATCCACTGGCGCCCGACGAGGAGGTGGAGGAGAAGGTCAGCGCCCGCACGGCGAGGACCCGCCTCTTCGAGAGTGACCACAAGCGCCCTGAATACTGGGTGATCCTCCCCGAGTACGTGTGGCGCTGCCCGGTCCTCCCTGCGGCCGCGATGGCTGATCAGCTCGACCGCATCACGGAGCTGGCAAGGAGGCGCCGGATCGTTCCACAGGTCCTCCCGTGGAACTGCGGACTGCATCCCCTCATGACGGTGGGCTTGTTGCAGCTGACGACCTTTTCGGACGCTCCGCCCCTGGCCTACCTGGAATCGCAGTACAGCGGCGACACGATCGACGATCCGGCTCTCGTGAAGAAATACCGCAAGGCATACGATCGGCTCAGGGCCGCCGCACTCGCTCCCGAGGCGTCCCTGACCATGATCGAGGCGGCCGCAGAGGACTACCGAAGTGACAAGCAACCGGATTGACTTGAGCACCGCCGTCTGGCGCAAGAGCAGCTACACCAACGGCGACGGCGGGAACTGCGTCGAGGTGGTCGACGACCTCCCCGGCATCGTCCCCGTCCGCGACTCCAAGGACCCCCACGGCCCGGCCATCGTCTTCCCGGCCACCGCTTGGTCGGCCTTCGTCACCGCCGTCAAGGACACCGGCCTCCCTGGCGTCTGAGTCCACCCGGCAAGCTAATCCACTGACAGCCGGCCGCGTACATCGGCCCGTGCCGGTCGTCCGGGCGCTCTGGTTCCTCACCGGCATGCCCCTCCACATGGCCACGCGGCCCCCATCCGTACGCCGTGGTTTTGCCGTGCCGGCCTGCTGACATGATGTGACGCTCATGACGTGCGCCGGACAAAGTGACGAAGAGTCAGGCGGCTGCTGAACTCAGCCGCACCAGCAGGGGCCCAGCGGAAACGCCTGGGCCTCACCGGCGCAAGGAAGGTATGAGGGGGATGAACTTCACGCGCACGCTGCGTGTGGTGGGCGGCGCGATGGTGGTGGGGGCACTGCTCTTCGGCACCGCGCCGGTTGCTTCGGCAGACCAGATCAGGCATGACCAGTGGCCGTTGAGGTCCTTCGGGGCTGACGACGTGTGGAAGGTCTCCACAGGCAAGGGCGTCACGGTGGCCGTCATCGACGACCCTGTAGATGGCAGCCACCCTGACCTCAAGGGAAACGTGCTTCCCGGAAGAAGCTTCCTCATCAGTGAGAGGGGAGCAGGAACGGCAGATTCTCCTTATGACGAGCGGGAGCACGGCACCGCCATGGCTTCGCTCATCGCCGGCCATGGGCACGGGCCCGGAGGGTCGGCAGGCGTAAAGGGACTGGCTCCTGACGCCAAGATCCTCCCTGTGGGGATTGACATCGGAGATGGCGAGTCCCCCGGAAGTGACGACGTGTCATACGCTGCACCCTTGAGATATGCCGTGGACCACGGCGCGAAGGTCGTCAACATGTCTTTCGAGTCCTACTCGGAGACATCAGCTGCTGAAAAGGCAGCTGTCGCCTACGCCCGGAAGCGCGATGTGCTGGTCGTCGCGGCGTCAGGAAATTCTCACTCCGACATTCCTCGCGTTCCTGCTGCCGTGCCCGGAGTCCTTGCCGTGGGCGCAGTGGACATCGACCTGACGGTCTGGAAGTACTCCAACCACGGGTCGCATATCAAGCTGCTGGCCCCAGGGGTTCATGTGCGCTCCGCGGGCGTCGAGGACCCGTACAGGCTGGCCAACGGCACGTCGGACTCCGCAGCGTACGTGTCCGCCGCTGCGGCTCTCCTCCGCTCCAAGTTCCCTGACCTGACCGCCGGCCAGATCGCCAACCGCCTGGTGAAGACCGCCGGTCTGCCGGATGCCATGAAGGGCAAGAAGCTTCCCGACCCCCGGTACGGCTACGGCTTCATCAAGCCGTTCAAGGCACTGACCGCAGACATTCCCGCAGGCTCGGAGAACGGGCCGCTGCCTGCTCTCAGCGAGAGCGCGCCCGAGGTGCCGGCCAAGAGCAAGAGCAGCGGCGGTAATTACGAGCCCAAGGGCAACAAGGTCGCCATCATCAGCACCATCGGCGGTGTGGTCGTCCTCCTCATCGTCATCGTGGTTGTTGTCACGGTGACCGTGAAGAAGAAGCGCCGTAATGCACCACCTCCGGGTGGTCCTGGCGGTTATGGCGGTCCCGGTGGGCCGGGCGTCCCCGGCGGTTTTGCGCCGCAGCCTCCCGGTGGTTTCGTGCCGCAGCCTCCCGGTCCTTACCAGCAGCAGCCCGGCGCACCGGGCACCTACCCGCCCGGCCCCTACCAGCAGCAGCCGGGGGCGCCGGGCGCCTACCCGCCTGGTCCTTACCAGCAGCAGCCAGGGGCGCCCGCTTCGTTCCCGCCGGCACCGCCCACCCCGCCGCCAGGCCGGTAGCGCACCGCCGTAGCGAAGACGGCAGAGGCACCAGCCTGTACAAAGGCTGTCGGCCCCAACCTGCCCGGACTGCGTTCAGTCCGGGGCTTTCCGATCCCGTGTAGGGCCTGAACGCACGTAGCCGCGGGCTGTGACCCCAGGGTGACATCGCTACCACGCCGGTTTCGAGAACAGCCCCAGCCCCTAAAGAACCCGCGCCCCCACCGCCGGCGCCTCCGCCACCCGCACCTGGCGGCAGGTCCCCGACGCCAGCAGTGCCGACGCGACGGCCTCTGCCGCCTCCGCATCCTTGACCAGGAAAGCGGTGGTCGGCCCCGAGCCGGAGACCAGCGCGGCCAGCGCACCGGCCGCGGTGCCTGCCTCCAAGGTCGCGGTCAGCGACGGCCGCAGGGAGAGGGCGGCGGGCTGGAGGTCGTTGGTCAGGGCCGCGGCCAGCACGGTGGCGTCGCCGGACTCCAGCGCGGCCAGCAGTTCCGGGGCCGCCTCCGGCTCCGGCACGTCCGTCCCGGCCGTCAGCCGGTCGAACTCGCCGTAGACGGCCGGGGTGGACAGGCCGCCGTCGGCGACCGCGAAGACCCAGTGGAAGGTGCCGCCGACAGCCAGCGGGGTCAGCAGTTCGCCGCGGCCGCGGCCCAGCGCCGCGCCGCCGACCAGGCTGAACGGCACATCGCTGCCCAACTCGGCGCAGATGTCGAGGAGTTCCTCGCGCGAGGCGCCGGTGGACCAGAGTGCGTCGCAGGCCAGCAGGGCGCCGGCGGCGTCCGCGCTGCCGCCCGCCATGCCGCCCGCGACGGGGATGTCCTTGGTGATGTGGAGGTGGACGTGCGGCTCGATGCCGTGGCGGGCTGCGAGGAGTTCGGCGGCGCGGGCGGCCAGGTTCGTCCGGTCCAGGGGGATCTGGTCGACGTCGTGGCCCTCGGCGGTGATCCGCAGGGACTCGGCGGGGGTCGCGGTGACCTCGTCGTAGAGGCCGACGGCGAGGAAGACGTTGGCCAGGTCGTGGAATCCGTCCGGGCGGGCGGCGCCGACGGCCAGCTGGACGTTGACCTTCGCCGGTACCCGGACGGTGATCGAGGTGGTGGTCGTCATGCCTGCTCTCCCCCTGATGTCTGCTCTCCCCCTGAGGCGCGCTCTCCCCGTGACTGCCGGATGCCGGGCGCCCCGCCCGGTCCCTTGTGCTCGGCGATCCGCGCGAACTCCTCGACGGTCAGCGCCTCGCCGCGGGCCTGCGGCGAGACACCTGCGGCGACCAGCGCGGTCTCCGCGGCGGCGGCCGATCCGGCCCACCCCGACAGCGCGGCCCGCAGCGTCTTGCGGCGCTGGGCGAAGGCCGCGTCGACGACGGCGAAGACCTCCTCGCGGCTCGCCGAGGTCTCGATCGGCTTGTCGCGGCGTACGAGGGAGACCAGGCCGGAGTCGACGTTGGGCGCGGGCCAGAAGACGTTGCGGCCGATGGCGCCGGCCCGCTTGACCTCCGCGTACCAATTGGCCTTCACCGACGGCACGCCGTAGACCTTGTTGCCGGGGCGGGCGGCCAGCCGGTCGGCGACCTCGGACTGCACCATGACCAGGGTGCGGTCGATGGTGGGGAAGGTCGCGAGCATGTGCAGCAGTACCGGCACGGCGACGTTGTAGGGGAGGTTGGCGACCAGCGCGGTGGGCGCGGGGCCCGGCAGCTCGGTGACCTGCATGGCGTCCCTGTGCACCAGCGCGAAACGGTCGGCGCGCTCGGGCATCCGGGCCGCGACGGTGGACGGCAGCGCGGCAGCCAGCACCTCGTCGATCTCGACGGCGGTGACCCGGTCGGCGGCCTCCAGCAGCCCCAGGGTCAGCGAGCCGAGGCCGGGGCCGATCTCGACGACGACATCGTCGGGCCGTACCCCGGCGGTCCGCACGATCCGGCGGACGGTGTTCGCGTCGATGACGAAGTTCTGGCCGCGCTGCTTGGTGGGCCGGACGCCCAGCGCGGCGGCCAGCTCGCGGATGTCGGCGGCGCCCAGGAGGGGACCGGGTTCGTCGGTGGTGCTCTTGCTCATGCCAAAGCCTCGCTGCGCTCGTTCACCCGTGAAGCTTACGGCCGCAGACCGGCCACGGGCTCGCCCCCCGTCTGATGTAGAGCTTCTTGGCCCGGAAGGTCTGTTCCCGGGGGGAGGCGTCCTGGGGGCGGCCGCGGCCGCCGAGGGCCCGCCAGGTGGCGGCGTCGAACTGGTAGAGCCCGCCGTAGGTGCCCGACGCATCGACGGCGTGCGGCCGCCCGCCCGTCTCGCACTGCGCCAGCGCATGCCAGGCGAGATGGTCGGCGCCGCGCACGGAGGTGGGCAGCACCATGGTGCCGAGGTGCACGATCTGCGGACGGGGCGCGTGCACGACCTTGCTGTGCAGCCGCTTCGGCTTCTGCCGGACGCCGTTGACGGTGCGCACCCGATAGGTGACCCGCCGCACACCGGGTCGCCCCTGCTGGACGACCGACTGGACGCCGCGAGCCAGATGCGGATCGGCCCGCAGGATCGTGCGGAAGGGGAGGCGCTCCTCGCGGACCTCCTTGGAGCCGGTGATGCGCATCACGGAGATGGTCTGGCCCTCGCGCGGGAAGCTGTCCGGCGCCACCGAAGTGGTGTCCTGGTCGCGCAGCGCGAGGCCGGCCTCGGCCAGCGCCTCGCGGACGGTGGCCGCGTTGGTGCGCACCCGGTACTGGCGGCCGTCGGCGACGATGACCACCGAGCGTTCGGTGCGTACCGCCAGTTCCATGCCGTGCTGCTCGATCCGCCGGGAGCGGGAGGCCGACAGAACGGCGCCCTCGGCGCGCACGCCGAGCTGGTGGAGTGCCCCGGCGACGGTGTCCGCGGTGGTCCACACCTGGCGGCGCTGTCCGTCGATGGTCAGCACGACCGGGCGGCCGTGCCGGACGACGACCTCGTCGCCGGTGCTCAGTCCGGTGCCGGGGGCGGGCGCGACGAGGTCGTGTGCGCCGATGTCGAGATGCTCGTCGGCCAGCAGGTCCTCGACGTCGTCGGCGAAGGTGTGCAGGGTGCGCGGGGTGCCGTCGACGGTGAGCCGGACCGCCTTGTCGTGCGCGATGAAGGCGGTGGTGCCGCCGGCGAGGAACGCGACGACCATGGCCCGGGGCAGCAGCCGGCGCAGCGCTTCGGGCCGTTCGGCGCGGCGTCTACGACGGCCGCGCGCGGCGCGGTGGCTGCTCTGCGAATGACTCACGGCGCGCTCCACATGCCACGGGATGCGGTTGACGGCCGGAATGTAGCGGAGTGAGGGTGACTCTCCAAAGTCGGTTCGCTACGGACAGTGGTCGGATCGTGGGTGTTGACGGGCTTTGCGGGCGGCGCCGGAGGCCCGTCAGCGGCTGGTCGGGGCGGCTTCGGCGCGCTCAGTAACCGAAGACCCGCGCCGTGTTCGCGGCGATGGCGGTGGCCAGTGCGTCCTCGGTCACGGCCTTGACCTCCGCCATCGCCCGCAGCGTGACCGGAATGAGGTACGGGGCGTTGGCCCGTCCGCGGTAAGGGGCGGGAGTCAGGAAAGGGGCGTCGGTCTCGACGAGGACCAGCTCGGGCGGGGCGACGGCGAGGGCGTCGCGCAGCGGCTGGGCGTTCTTGAACGTGACGTTGCCGGCGAAGGACATGAAGTAGCCGGCGTCGGCGCAGATCTTGGCCATCGCGGCGTCGCCGGAGTAGCAGTGGAAGACGACCCGTTCGGGGGCGCCCTCCTCGCGCAGGATCCGCAGGACGTCGTCGTGCGCCTCGCGGTCGTGGATGACCAGGGCCTTGCCGTGCCGCTTGGCGATCTCGATATGCGCACGGAACGAGCGCTCCTGGGCGGCCATGCCCTCGGGCCCGGTACGGAAGTAGTCCAGACCGGTCTCGCCGACGCCGCGGACCTGCGGCAGCGCGGCCAGCTCGTCGATCACGGCGAGCGCGGCATCCAGGGAACTGTCACCGCCGGGCTCCCGCGCCCCCTGCCGTGACCAGCCGTCCGGATCGCCGAGTACCACCCGGGGCGCTTCGTTGGGGTGCAGCGCGACGGTGGCGTGCACGCTCTCGTGGGCGGCCGCGGTCTCCGCGGCCCACCGCGAACCGGCCAGGTCGCAGCCCACCTGGACGACGGTGGTCACGCCGACGGAGGCGGCCTTGGCGAGCGCCTCCTCGACCGTGCCCTCCTGCATGTCCAGATGGGTGTGCGAATCCGCGACCGCCACCCGAAGCGGTTCGGGCAGCGGCGGCGGGGTGTTCTTGTCCTGCGGTGCCATGGCCGCGATCCTACGAGGAACCCGGCGCGGACCTCACTTGCGGTGGTGCTGGAAGGGGTGCAGCAGGTCGGAGAGGTGCCAGTGGTGGCGCCCGGGGTCCTCCTCGGGGGTGCTGCCCGCGCGGTCCGCCCCGAGGACCGGTTCACTCTTCTTCCCGCTGCCGGGCCGGCGCTGGTGCATGCTCGCGATCGCGTCGGAGACCATCGAGACCTGGCCGGAGCGCATGATGCGTACGACGTTGCTGCCGCAGTTCAGGCAGGTGGGGCAGGTCAGCGGGGACGGGACCCGCTCGGCGCCCGCGTAGTAGACGACGTGCATCTGGCCCTTGCCGTCGACCTCGTGGACTATCTCGTACGCCTGCTCCCAGCCGTGGCCGCACCTCATGCAGGCGAAGGCGTAGGCCTCGTGTGCGGCGGCGTCGGGCCGGGGGACGGGGTGGTCTCCGCTGGTGGTGGCTCCAGTGGTCTTGGCGATCTCGCTCATGTGCGCGCTCCTCTTGTCCGCTGGACAAGGTCTCCGGGAACCGTTCGTCCCTCGTCCAGTGGACGCCTTCAGCGGCGACGACGCAGCAGTTCAGCGAGGGTATTGGCGCAGATTTGGCCAGCGGTAGGAAAATCACCCCATGCGCCGACCTGCGCTTTACCTTGCCGGTCAGCCATTTACCTTCTGATGAGTCGCTTTTCGCCCGGGGCGGCGCATCAATCCCGCGCCGGGTCCTTCGGGGCGCTCTTCGCGGAGCCCTTGGCGGCGTTCTTCGCCGCGACCACCGCGTCGAAGACCTCCCGCTTGGGCAGTCCGGCGTCCGCGGCGACCGCGGCAATGGCTTCCTTGCGGCGCTCCCCGGCCTCCTCGCGGACCTGCACCCGGCGCACCAGCTCGTCGGCGTCCAGATCCTGCGGCCCGCTCTCCGGGGCCCCCTCGACCACGATGGTGATCTCGCCGCGCACCCCCTCGGCCGCCCAGGGCACGAGTTCGCCCAGCGGCCCGCGCTTGACCTCCTCGTACGTCTTGGTCAGCTCGCGGCAGACCGCGGCGCGCCGGTCGGCACCGAAGATCTCGGCCATCGCGGCGAGGGTGTCGTCCAGGCGGTGCGGTGCCTCGAAGTAGACGAGGGTGCGCCGCTCGTCGGCGACCTCGCGCAGCCGCGAGCGCCGCTCGCCGCCCTTGCGGGGCGGGAAACCCTCGAAGCAGAAGCGGTCCACGGGCAGACCGGAGACGGCCAGCGCGGTGAGCACCGCGCTGGGGCCCGGTACGGCGGTGACCTTGATGCCGCGTTCGACCGCCGCGGCGACCAGCCGGTAGCCGGGGTCGGAGACGGAGGGCATCCCCGCGTCCGTGACCAGCAGCACCCGCGCCCCGCCGGCCAGCGCGTCGGCCAGCTCGGGCGTCCTGGCCGCCTCGTTGCCCTCGAAGTACGACACGACCCGGCCGGACGGCTGCACCTCCAGCGCCTGGGTCAGCCGGCGCAGCCGCCGGGTGTCCTCGGCGGCGATCACATCGGCGGCGGCCAGCTCGGTGGCGAGCCGCGGCGGCGCGTCCGCGATCTCACCGATGGGCGTCCCTGCAAGTACCAGCAATCCAGTCACCTCCCCATCCTCCCAGGACACCGCCGCACGCCGATCCGTCGGTATCGCCTGGTGGCGCTCCCCACCGGTCCACAGGCGGCTTCCCTACGATGGCCCGGTGACGAGTGACACCACCGCGACCGACGCCGCCGCGCGGCCTGCCCCGGAGCTGGCCGACCAGCCCCCCGTGTGGCAGCGGCGACTGCGCCGCTTCGGATATCCCGTCCGCTCGCAGGGCGATGTCCGCGCGCGGCTGGTGCCCGCCTTCCCCGAGCCGAGCGGACGCCTGTGGGCGGTGTTCGGCGCGGGCCCGGACGCCGCGGCCCGGCTGGCACGCCGGTCGGGCTGGGCCGGTCCGCTGCTGGTGACGCTGTTCGCGGGGGTGCTGCGGTTCTGGAACCTGGGCAGCCCGCGGAAGGTGATATTCGACGAGACGTACTACCCCAAGGACGCCTGGTCGCTGCTCCAGTACGGCTACGAGGGCACCTGGGCCAAGAACGCCAATGACGCGCTGGTCGGGCATCCGCCGCAGCTGCTGCTCTCGCCCGAGCACTCGTATGTCGTCCACCCGCCGATGGGCAAGTGGCTGGTCGCGCTCGGCGAGTGGGCGTTCGGGATGAACCCCTTCGGCTGGCGTTTCATGGTGGCGCTGCTCGGCACCCTCTCGGTGCTGCTGGTCTGTCGTATCGGCCGCCGGATGATGCGGTCGACGGCGCTGGGCTGCCTGGCGGGCACCCTGCTGGCGGTGGACGGTCTGCACTTCGTGATGAGCCGGACCGCGCTGCTCGATCTGATCGTGATGTTCTGGGTGGTGGCCGCGTTCGGTGCGCTGCTGGTGGACCGGGACCGCACCAGAGCCCGGCTGGCGGCGGCGCTGCCGCTCGGCCCGGACGGTGTGGCCCGCCCGGACGAGAAGGTCGGTGACCGGCTGCGGCTGGGGTGGCGGCCGTGGCGGATCGTGGCCGGGCTCTGCCTGGGCCTGTCCGCCGCGACGAAGTGGAACGGCCTCTACTACCTCGCGGCCTTCGCCCTGATGGCGGTGCTGTGGGATGTCGCGGCACGCCGTACGGCAGGCGCCCGGCGCCCGTTCCGCTCGGCCCTGCGCCGCGATGTCCTGCCCGCTTTCGGGGCCACGGTCGTCGTCGCCCTCGCCACGTATCTCGCGTCGTGGTCGGGCTGGATCGCCACCAAGGGCGGCTACTACCGCGACTGGGCGACCACACCGGACGGCCGGACGGGCGGCTGGACCTGGCTGCCGGACTGGCTGCGCAGCCTGTGGCACTACCAGACCGAGGTCTACTCCTTCCACACCGGACTGACCACCCCGCACACCTATCAGTCCAACCCCTGGAGCTGGCTCGTCCTGGGCCGCCCGGTCTCGTACTTCTACGAGGACCCCAAGGCCGGCCAGGACGGCTGCACGGCGGCCGAGGGCTGCGCCCGTGAGGTGCTGGCGCTGGGCACCCCGCTGCTGTGGTGGGCGGCCTGCTTCGCGCTCCTCTATGTCCTCTACCGCTGGCTGTTCAAGCGGGACTGGCGGGCCGGGGCGATCGTCTGCGGGGTCGCGGCGGGCTATCTGCCGTGGTTCCTCTACCAGGAGCGGACCATCTTCCTCTTCTACGCGGTGGTGTTCGTCCCGTTCCTGTGTCTGGCGCTGGCGATGATGATCGGCGCGATCATCGGCCCGCCGGGCTCGGCCGAGCGCCGCCGCACGATCGGCGCGGTCGGGGCCGGTGTCCTGGTGCTCCTGATCGTGTGGAATTTCATCTACTTCCATCCGCTCTATACGGGAATGCCGATCCCGAAGTCGGCCTGGCACCACCGGATGTGGTTCGACACCTGGGTGTGAGCGACGGGGCCCGGTACGGCGATCAGGGGCGGTCCGGAGGCAGTTCGACAAGTCTGTAACAGCTGTACAACAGCGCGTCACCGGACCGTGCCCTGATCGAGACTCACGGCCTCCCCGTGTCCCTTAGAGTGCGGTGCACGTTCTTGTGTGCGTATTCAAGGACGAGGCTCTGGGAGGGAATCGTGGCATGCGCCGTGAGGTGAAGTACGGGCTGATCGGCGGATCGGTGGCCCTGGTGGCGGGAGTCGTGGGCGGCTTCACGCTGTTCGGCGGCTCGGACGAGTCCCCGCAGGAGGTCAGATCGGCGGACGGCAAGGCGGGCGACGGCTCGCCCGAGGTGCCGACCGGCCCGGTGTCGGCCAAGGAAGTCCAGACGACGTCACAGGAGTTCCTGACCGCCTGGCAGTCCGGCGACGCGGCCAAGGCGGCCGGACTCACGAACGACCCGGAGAAGTGCAAGGCCGCGCTGCAGTCCCTCGGCAAGCAGGCACGGTTCTCGAAGGTGGCGCTGAAGCCGGGCGCGCCGACCGGCGGCAAGGTGCCGTACACCGTCGCCGCGCAGATCGACTACAAGGGCACCAAGGCGGCGTACTCGTACCGCACCTCCGCGACCGTGCAGCGCGACAAGACCACCGGGAAGCCGCAGATCGCCTGGCAGCCGGCGATGCTGCACCCGGGCCTGGCCAAGGGCGATCAGCTGCGTACGGGCGAGGCCGAGGCGCCGCCGATCAAGGCAGTGGACCGCAACGGCGCCGCGCTGACCCCCGAGGCGCATCCGGCGCTGGCCGGGGTGCTGGACAGCCTGCGGGACAAGTACGGCGACAAGACCGACGGCAAGCCCGGCGTGGAGCTGTTCATCCACCGCGCCAAGAGCGCCAAGCCGGCCGACCAGTTGCCCGACAAGACGCTGAAGGTGCTCTCCAAGGGGACGCCGGGCACCCTCAAGACCACCCTGGACGCCAAGCTCCAGGCGGCGGCCGAGCGCGCGGTCAAGGGCAAGAAGTCCGCCTCCGCGGCCGCGGTCAAGCCCAGCACCGGTGAGATCCTGGCGCTCGCCAACTCCCCGGAAAAGGGCTTCAACATGGCGACGCAGGGGTCGCTCGCCCCCGGCTCGACGATGAAGATCGTGACCGCGGCGATGCTGATGGACAAGGGCATGACCTCGCCGGGCAAGGCGCACCCGTGCCCCAAGTACGTGACGGTCGGCGGCTGGAAGTTCCAGAACCTCGACAAGTCCGAGATCCCGCACGGCACCTTCGCGCAGAGCTTCGCGGCGTCCTGCAACAACGCCTTCATCTCGCAGGCCAAGCACCTCAGCGACGACGATCTGACCAAGGAGGCCCGGGACGTCTTCGGCATCGGCCTGAACTGGCAGACCGGCATCCCCACCTTCGACGGCGCGGTGCCGGTGCAGAGCGACGCCCAGATGGCGGCCTCGCTGATCGGCCAGGGCGGGGTGCGGATGAACCCCCTCAATGTCGCCTCGCTCTCCGCGACCGTCCGCGCCGGCTCGTTCCACCAGCCGTACATCGTCTCGCCCTCGCTGGACAACCGGACGCTCGCCAAGGCGTCCCGCACGATGAAGCCGTCCACCCTCAGCGGTCTGAAGTCGCTGATGAAGCTGACGGCCACCTCCGGTACGGCCGCCGAGGCGATGGCCGGGGTCAGCGGTGACATCGGCGCCAAGACCGGCTCTGCCGAGGTCGACAACCAGAAGAAGCCCAACGCCTGGTTCTCCGCCTACCGCGACGACGTCGCCGCGGCGGCCGTCGTCCCGGCGAGCGGCCACGGCGGCTCCAACGCGGGCCCGGTGGTCCGCGCCATCCTCACCGCCGGCTGACGAGGCCGGGCGCCCCTCGGGGTGCCTCTCGTCTCATCGACCGGATTCCGTTCGCATGGCCCGTACAGCTTTCGCTAGCGTGCGGGCCATGAGCGATTCCCGGTCCGACACCGCCCAGGAAACCACCCCCTCCCCGGCTCACCCCCGCTTCGCCGAAGCGCTCACGGAACTGGGCCTGACCGTCGAGGTCCGCCGCTTCCCCGAGGCCACCCGAACCGCCGCCGAGGCCGCCGCGGCCGTCGGCTGCGACCTCGCCCAGATCGTCAAGTCGCTGATCTTCGCGGTGGACGGGCAGCCGGTGCTGGTGCTCATGGACGGCGCCTCGCGCGTCGACGTGGAACGCGTACGCACGGAACTCGGCGCCACCGAGGTCGGCCGCGCCGACGCCGCCCTCGTCCGCGAGACCACCGGATACGCCATCGGCGGCGTACCGCCCTTCGGCCACCGCACCCGCACCCTCGTGCTGGCCGACCGCGGACTGCTCGCGCACGACACGGTCTGGGCCGCCGCCGGCACCCCGCACGCCGTCTTCCCGCTCGACCCCGCGTCCCTGATCGCGTACGCCCAGGGCCGGATCGTGGACGTGCGCGAGCGCACCGCGTGACCCCGCTCGTCGTCGCGGCCGTCCTGACAGCCGCCCTCACCCACGCCAGCTGGAACGCCATCGCCCACGGCATACGCGACCAGCTCCTGGCCTTCACCCTGGTCGGCGGCGGCGGTGCGCTCTGCGGCCTCGTCGCGGCCTTCTTCACCCCGCTGCCCGCCGCCGGCGCCTGGCCCTACCTCCTGGCCTCCGCCGTGCTGCACATCGTCTACCAGGCCCTGCTGATGCAGTCGTTCCGCCTGGGCGACTTCGGGCAGATGTACCCCATCGCCCGCGGCACCGCGCCCCTGGTCGTCACGGTCCTGGCCGCCGTCTTCGTCCACGAGGTCCCCGACGCCTGGGCCCTGGCCGGTGTCGCCCTGACCTCCGCCGGGCTGGTGGGCGTCGCCCTCTGGGGCATCCGCGGTTCCGGCACCAAGCCGCACTGGCCGGCCATCATCGCCGCCCTCGCCACCGGCCTCGCCATCGCCTCCTACACGACCGTCGACGGCCTGGGTGTACGCGCCTCCGGCAGCTCCCTCGGCTATATCGCCTGGCTGATGATCCTCGAAGGCATCGTGATCCCCGCCTACGCGCTCGCCGTCCGCCGCCGCCGGCTCCTCACCGAACTCCGCCCCTTCGCGCTGCGCGGGCTGGCCGGCGGGGTGCTCTCCGTCTTCGCCTACGGCCTGGTCCTGTGGGCCCAGACCCGCGCCCCGCTCGCCCCCATCGCCGCACTGCGCGAGTCGTCCATCATCGTCGGCGCCGCCATCGGCGCCCTCTTCTTCAAGGAACGCTTCGGCGCCCCCCGTATCGCCGCGGCGGGCCTGATGGTCGTGGGCATCGGCCTGATGCTGCACACCGGCTGAGGGACGGCTCAGCCGGCGGCTCGTGCGCCGCGGACGCGCCGTACCAGGTCGTTCGCGGCCTCCGGCCACGCGTCGTACTCGAAGGCGAACCCCGCTTCGAGCAGCCGGCCGGGTACCACCCGTCGGCTCTTGAGCAGGAGTTCGGTGTCGGAACGCAGCGCGAATGCGCCCAGCTCGGCCATCCACTTGGTGGCCGGCAGCCCCACCGGGACACCCCAGGCGGCCCGCAGCGCACGCATGAACCCGCGCTGCGGCAGCGGAGCGGGGGCGGAGAGATTCACCGGCCCGGTGAGGTCGCCGCGGTCGGTCAGGAACTCGACCGCGCGGACGAAGTCGCGGTCATGTATCCAGGACACATACTGTGCGCCGCCCGCCACCGGGCCGCCGAGCCCCAGCCGCGCCAGCCGCAGCAGGACGTCGAACACCCCGCCGCGATCCGGGCTCATCACCATGGCGGAGCGCAGGGCGACCTTGCGGGTGTCCGGTGTCCTGGCCTGCTCCTGTGCCCGCTCCCAGGCCTCGGCGATCTCGACGCTGTACGCCCAGTAGCCCGGGACGCCGGGCTCCGAGCCGCCGACGACACCGGTCGCCTCGTCGTGCGGGGCGTCGAAGCGGTGGGCGTAGAGGGTGGCGGTGCTCATCTGAAGCCATACGCGGGGCGGGCGGGCGGCCGCGGCGATCGCTTCGCCCACGACCCGGGCGGAGTCCACCCGCGAGCTCATCATCTCCTGGAGGTTGGCCGGGGTGTAGCGGCAACTGACGCTGCGTCCGGCCAGGTTGATCACGACGTCGCTGCCGTCGACCGCCGCCGCCCAGGGGCCGAGCGTCGCACCGTCCCAGTGCACTTCCCCCTCCCGCACCGGACGTCTGGTCAGCACCACGACCTCATGGCCCGCGGCGCTCAGCGCACGGTTCAGGATGTTGCCCACCTGACCGGTTCCGCCGGGTATCACTATCTTCATCGGGCTCCCTCGTCGCGCAACGGACAGTCCTGGTCCCGCTTCCCGTGTGGCCGGGTGCGGGAACATCACACCCGGCCGCCGGCAGATACCGCCCGTCGGCCTCTCGGTTCGAGGGGTAGGCCGTGCCCGGGGGCGGGGTCTTCAGCGTAAGGAGACAGGTGTCGATCGCCTGTACCGGGAGGCGCCCCGACGGGTCCTTGCGGTAGAGCCGGTGGCCCACCCTGTCGACGACGGCGAGCCGTCCCTCCGGGAATTCCTGCGCCCTGCGCCGCGCACCCGCCGGCGGGGCCGCCAGGTCGTGCTTGGCGTTCACCACCAGGACCGGCGGTGCCCCGTAACAGGGGCCCGGCGGCACCCGCCACCAGCAGGGACGCCGCCCCACCGCCTCCCCCGCCGGAGGCGGGTCAGGAACACGGGTCGAGAACAACAGACGAGGTACGGCGGGCTCCCCCGGCAACGTGGGAAACCGCCCGCAACAGCGCCTGCGCCCGAGGATCCGCCGTCACATTCCGCTGCATGCCATTGGTGACATAGCCGAACGCCAGCCCGGTCTCCGGATCGGCGCAGGCCAGCGCGCCCCCGCGGCCGGGGTGGCCGAAGGAACCGGGCGCCAGGAGCGGCGAGGCCGGTCCGTGGAGCATGAAGCCCAGGCCGAACCGCGTCTGCACCAGGAGGGTGCGGTCGAGCCCCGCGGACTCCTCGGTCCGGGCGAGGGTGAGCGTCGCGGGCGCGAAGAGCCGCGGGTGGTCGTCGACGGCCCCGATGAGCGCGGCGTAACAGCGGGCCAGGGAACGGGCGGTGGCGATACCGGCCGAGGCGGGCAGCTCGGCGGCCCGGTACGCGGGGGCGTTCTCGTCGGGCGCCGGAGTGATCGCGGCGAAGGCACGGCTGGTGAGCGAGTCCGGATCGGCGTACGCGTCGGCGACCGACTGCTTGGGGCGGACGCGCAGCCCGGTCGCGGCGGGCGGGGCCGGGGTCCCGACGGAAGCCAGCCGGCCGACGCGGGACTGCTCCGCCTCGGGCAGGCCGATCCACAGATCGAGGCCGAGCGGCCCGGATATCTCCTCGGCGATCCAGCTGCCGAGGGTGCGGCCGGTGACCCGCAGCACCAGCTCGCCGATCAGCCAGCTGTAGGTCTGCGCGTGGTAGCCGTGGTCGGTGCCGGGTTCCCAGGCGGGTGCCTGGGCGGCGAGGGCGGCGGGGCCGCTGACGCCGTCGATGGCCTGTTCCGGGGTGAGCGGGGTGTCCAGGACGGGCAGCCCGGCGCGGTGCGAGAGCAGATGGCGGACGAGTACGCGTTCCTTGCCGGCGGCCTTGAACTCGGGCCAGTACGTGCCGACCGGCGCATCGAGGTCGAGCTGTCCGCGCTGGTGCAGCAGCAGCGGGACGAGGGCGGCGATGCCCTTGGTCGCGGACCGGATCACCTGGGCCGTACCGGCCTCCCAGGGCGCGGTGTCCGCCGCGTCCGGGTCCGTGTCACCGTCCTTCGTGCCGCCCCACAGGTCCACGACCTTGTGTCCGTGCCGGTAGACGGTGACCGCCGCGCCCCGCTCACCGCGCCGCGCGAAGTTGGCCATGAAGGCGTCCCGGACCGGCTCGAAGCCGTCCTCGACCGTGCCCTGGACGTCCACCACTGATTCCTGCTTCCCACTCATCCGTCGCATTCGTGACCCATCCATGGTGCAACGCGCGGATCAGTGCTGATGACCAGGACCGCGGCCCGTGGCGTTCGTCACACGGGAGCGTCACGGGCGCTTCTCACCGGGAGCGTCTCACCGGGAACGGCTCAGCGGCGGGTCATTGCGGAACGTCGACCGACCGCGGATCGAACCCGAAGGGCAGCTCCAGCCGGTGGGTGCGCATCAGTTCCTCGTCGCACAGCAACTCCTGGGTGGTCCCGTCGGCCACGATCACGCCTCCGGAGAGCACGACGGAGCGCGGGCACAGCTCCAGCGCGTACGGCAGATCGTGCGTGACCATCAGGACCGTGACGTCCAACGACCGGAGGATGTCGGCGAGTTCACGGCGGGAGGCCGGGTCGAGATTGGAGGACGGCTCGTCGAGGACCAGGATCTCCGGCCGCATCGCCAGCACGGTCGCGACGGCGACCCGGCGGCGCTGGCCGAAGGAGAGATGGTGCGGCGGCCGGTCGGCGAAGTCCTCCATGCCGACCTGGGTGAGCGCCTCGGTGACCCTCTCCTCCAGTGCGGCGCCGCGCAGCCCGGAGGAGGCCGGACCGAAGGCGACGTCTTCGCGGACGGTGGGCATGAACAGCTGGTCGTCGGGGTCCTGGAAGACGATGCCGACACGGCGGCGGATCTCCGCGAGGTGCGCCTTGGCGACCGGGAGCCCGGCGACCTCGACGCGTCCTGCGCCCGCTTCGAGGATGCCGTTGAGGTGCAGGACGAGGGTGGTCTTGCCGGCCCCGTTGGGCCCGAGCAGGGCGACCCGCTCACCGCGGCCGACGGTGAGGTCGACGCCGAAGAGCGCCTGGTGGCCGTCGGGGTAGGCGTAGGCGAGCCGGGAGACGGCGAGGGAGGGGGCGGGGGCGGTGGTGCTCAAAGGGTCCATCCCAGGAGGCAGACGGCGAGCGCGGCGAGGGGGAGGGCGGCCGCGCGGGTCCATTGTGTGCGGGTGGCGGTGGTCTCGGTCGTCTGGGGCATGGTGCCGGTGTAGCCGCGGCTGACCATGGCCAGGTGGACGCGCTCACCGCGCTCGTAGGAGCGGATGAACAGGGCGCCGGCGGACTTGGCGAGCACACCCCAGTGACGGACGCCGCGCGCTTCGAAGCCTCGGGAGAGCCGGGCGATCCGCATCCGGCGCATCTCGTCGGTGATCACATCGCCGTAGCGGATCATGAAGGACGCGATCTGGACGAGCAGCGGCGGCATCCTCAGCCGCTGGAGGCCCAGCAGGAGTTCGCGCAGTTCGGTGGTGGAGGCGAGCAGCACGGACGCGGCGACGCCCAGCGTCCCCTTGGCCAGGATGTTCCAGGCGCCCCACAGCCCGGACTGGCTCAGGCTCGTCCCGAGGACCGCGACCCGCGGGCCCTCGGCGACGAACGGCATGAGCAGCGCGAAGGCGACGAACGGCACCTCGATCAGCAGCCGCTTGAGCAGGAAGCCGGCCGGGATCCGAGCGGCCCCGGCGGCGGCCGCGATCAGCAGCGCATAGAGCCCGAACGCCCAGAGCGCCTCCCGCGGGGTGGAGACGACGATCAGGACGAAGCAGAACACCGCGGCGATCTTGCAGTGCGCCGGCAGGGCGTGGACCGGCGAATGCCCGTGCCGGTACAGCTTGTGCGCATGGCCGGCCCCCATCTCAGACGTTCTCCGAGGGACGCTCGGCGCCCGTAGCCGGCTGGCCGTCGGCACCGGTGTTCCTGCGGCGGCGCAGGACGACGAACACGCCCGTTCCGACGGCCAGCGTCGCGCCGACCCCGATGACGCCGGCGAGGCCGCCGGCCAGCCGCGGGTTGGTGATGTCCTTGACGCTGTAGTCGGCGAGCGGGGAGTCCTTGGCGGCGTGGTCCTCGGCCTTCGCGTCGATGCCGTGATCGTGGGCGACCTTCTCCAGGCCGTCGGGGCTGGCGGAGGCGTAGTAGCTGACGCCGCCCGCACACACCAGGGCGGCGGCGGCCCCGGCCAGCCAGACGCGACGGGCGGAACGGCGCGGGGCGGCGGGGGCTGCGGACGCGGGAGCGGGAGCGGCGGCCGGTACGGGCTCGCCGGCCGGGGTGGCGAGCGGCGAGGTGCGCAGCTCCAGCGGCTTGGTCAGGCCGCGTGCGCCGTGGACCAGGTCGGGGCGTACGGCGATCACGGCGCCGACCGTCAGGGCGGTGATCGTCGCCTCGCCGATCCCGATCAGCACATGCACGCCCACCATGGCGGTGAAGACCTTGCCGATCGGCACGTCCGCGGTCCCGCCGAGCGCATAGAGGCCGGTGAAGGCCACCGCGGCCGCCGGCACCGAGACCAGCGCGGCGACGAACGAGGCCACGGTGATCGAGCGGCGCCGCCGCGGCAGCACCTTCACCAGCCCCCGGAACAGGGCGTAGGCGACGACGGTCGTCACGATCGCCATATCGGTGATGTTCACGCCCAGCGCGGTCAGCCCGCCGTCGGCGAACAGCACGCCCTGCATGAGCAGCACGACCGAGACGCACAGCACACCGGTGTACGGGCCGACGAGTATCGCCGCCAGCGCACCGCCCAGCAGATGCCCGCTGGTGCCCGCCGCGACCGGGAAGTTCAGCATCTGCACGGCGAAGATGAAGGCGGCGACCAGTCCGGCGAGCGGCGCGGTGCGCTCCGCCCCCGCGACACCGCCCGCTCCCGCACCCTCCAGCTCGCGCCGGGCGCCGCGCAGGCTGACCGCCACCGCGACGGCGGCGACCGCACCGGTCGCGACCGACACCGGCGCATTGATGAATCCATCGGGTACGTGCATCTCAGGCTTCTCCGCTTCAGGCTCTGCAACCCACCAATGGTGGTGCCTCCTGCAAATAAGTTGCAAGAGCGCCCATGATGCGAAACGGCCACGGCGGCCATGCAGGCGGGTCCCACCTGCACCCATTCACCCAAGGGAACAAACGTACGAGCGCGAGGAGTGCGGCGCACCCGGCCGCGCGGTGCACCCGGGGCCCGGCCCCCTCACCCGCACCCGGCCCGGCGACGGCCCCGTCCCCACGGGAGGCCGTCGCCGGGCTCTCTGGCGCGACGTCACATCTGCGTCAGCGCACGCATGGTGGCAACCCGTCAGACGCGCGCCGGTTCGCGTGCGGCGCGCGCGTCCGGTCCGTCGGCGGTGCCGGTGCCGGCGAGCTGCGTACGCAGGCCCTCGCCCTCGACATCCACGTTCGGCAGCAGCTTCCGGAGCCACCGCGGGAGCCACCAGGCGGAGCGGCCCAGCAGCGCCAGGACCGCGGGGACGACGGCCATGCGGACGAGGAAGGCGTCGAAGAAGACGGCGATGGCGAGGCCGAAGCCGATCATCTTGATCATCGAGTCCGAGGAGCCGATGAAGCCGGCGAAGACGCTGATCATGATGACCGCGGCGGCGGTGACCACCCGCGCCCCGTGCCGGAAGCCGGTGACCGAGTTGCCGCCGCGCCCCCGTCCCGAAACGATGGGTACGTGAGCGATGCACCCGAGGACGTCGGGCCGCGCCCGGAGCCGTACCCCGCCAAGCCTCGCGGGCGACTGCGCCGGATGGCGGCCGCGCCGGGCCCGCCGGGACCGTCCGACGGCTCGTATCTGCGCTATCCGCATCTGCACGACGACCTGCTCTGCTTCGCCGCCGAGGACGACCTGTGGATCGCCCCGATCGCCCCGGAGGGCCAGGAGCCGGGCCGTGCCTGGCGGCTGACCGTGGACCGCACCCGCGTCGGCCACCCCCGCTTCTCCCCCGACGGAGCGCACATCGCCTTCACCACCTGGCGCAGCCTCGACCCGGAGGTCCACCTCGCGGCGGTAGACGGCGGCCCGGCCCGCCGGCTGACCTACTGGGGCAGCACCGATGCCCGGGTCTGCGGGTGGTCACCCCCCGACCACGAGGGCCAGGCCCATGTCCTCGCGGTCTCCTCGCACGGCCAGCCGTTCTCGTACTACTCGTGGGCCTACAGCGTGCCCACCGACGGCAGCCCCGGCGGCAAGCTGCCCTGGGGGCCGGTCTCCGACATCGCGGTCGCGGACTTCGAAGGGGAGCGCCGCACCCTGCTGCTGAGCGGAAAGCCGCCGCACGAGCCCGCCTCCTGGAAGCGCTACCGGGGCGGCGCGATGGGCCGCATGTGGCTGCACGGCACCCGGCTGCTGCCGGACCTGCGCGGGCACCTCGACTCGGTGATGTTCGTCGGCGGCCGGGTCGCCTTCCTCTCCGACCACGAGGGCATCGGCAACGTCTACTCCTGTCTGCCCGACAGCACCGATCTGCGCCGGCACACCGACCACGCCGACTTCTACGCCCGGCACGCCTCCAGCGACGGCTCGCGCATCGTCTACCAGTGCGCCGGCGAGCTCTGGCTGATCGACGATCTGAGCCCGGACGCCGTACCGCGCAAGCTGACCGTGCGCCTGGGCGGCCCGCGGGCCGGCCGGCGGACCTACCAGGTCCCGGCGGCCTCGCATGTCACCTCGCTCGCGGTGGACACCACCGGCCGGGCCAGCGCGGTCGGCGTACGCGGCAGCCTGTACTGGCTCACCCATCGCGACGGCCCCGCCCGCACGATCCACGACACCCCGGGCGTACGCGTCCGGCTCCCCGCAATGCTCGGCTCCACCGGCCGGATCGCCTATGTCACGGATGCCGAGGGCGAGGACGCCATCGAGATCACCGACCTGCCGCGGGCGAGCGCGCCGGGCGAACCGCGCCGGCTGGCCGCCGGTGAGCTGGGCCGGGTCCACGAGATGACCTCCGCACCGGACGGCGAACGGCTGGCGGTGGCCTCCAACGACGGCCGGCTGCTGCTGGTGGACGTGGCCCGGCCGGAGGAGGGCACGAGCGAGGAGGAGACGGCCCCCGGCGAGGTCACCGAGCTGATCCGCTCCACCAACGGACCGGTCCGCGACCTGGCGTTCTCCCCCGACTCCCGCTGGCTGACCTGGTCGCACCCGGGCATCGGCCGGACGCTGCGGCAGATCAAGATGGCCCGGCTGGCCGACCGGCACATCCTGGACGTCACCAACGGCCGCTTCGAGGACGAGCAGCCGGTCTTCACCCGCGACGGCCGCTATCTGGCGTTCCTGTCCTGGCGCGGCTTCGACCCGGTCTACGACGTGCACACCGGCGATCTGTCGTTCCCGCTGGGCTGCCGCCCCTATCTCGTACCGCTGTCGTCGGCGACCCCCTCCCCCTTCGCGCTCTCCCCGGAGGGACGGCCCGCGGCGGGCGGTCTGGACCCGGACGAGATTCCGCCGCCGTCGGGCGAGGGGCCCGTGCTGGTGGAGGTGGAGGGGCTGGAGAACCGCGTCACCCCGTTCCCCGTGGCGGCGTCCAAGTACTCCTCCCTGGAGCCGGTCAGCGGCGGCGGGCTGGTCTGGCTGCGCTGGCCGATCTCCGGCGCGCTGGGCGAGACCTTCGCCAACCCGGCCGACACCTCGGGCCGGCCCACCCTCGAACACTTCGACCTGACCAAGGCGCGGCGCACCGAACTCACCAGCTCCCTCGACGAGTTCGCGCTCAGCGGCGACGGCTCCCGGCTGGTCGTCAACGACGAGGGCGAGCTGCGTGCGGTACCGGCGACCGAACAGCCGGACAGCGACTCCACGGTCTTCCTGGACCTGCGGCGCATCCTGCACGATGTCGATCCGGTGGCGGAGTGGCACCAGGCGTTCGAGGAGGCGGGCCGGATCACCCGGGCGTACTTCTGGGAGCCGCAGATGTGCGGCATCGACTGGGACGCGGTACTGGCGCAGTACCGGCCGTTGCTGGACCGGGTCGCCTCCCCGGACGAGTTCGCCGATCTGCTGCGCGAGGTGATGGGCGAACTGGGGACCTCGCACGCCTATGTCGTCGGCGCCCGGCGCAACGAGGGACCGCCGCACTACCAGCGCGCCATGGGACTGCTCGGCGCCAACCTCGTCTGCCGGGACGGCCGTTGGGTGGTCACCCGGATCCTGCCCGGCGAGTCCTCGGACTCCAAGGCCCGCTCCCCGCTGGCCGGTACGGGCATCCGCGAGGGGGCGGCGCTCACCCATGTCGACGGCCGCCCGGTGGACCCGGTGGCCGGGCCGTATCCGCTGCTCGCCGCGGCCGGCGGCACGACCGTGGAGCTCACCTTCTCCCCGCCGGAGGGCGACGGCCCGCCCCGCCGGGTCGCGGTGGTCCCGCTGGTCGACGAGCGGCCGCTGCGCTACCAGGACTGGGTGGCCAAACGACGCGCGGTGGTCCGGAAGTTGAGCGGCGGCCGGTGCGGCTATCTGCACATCCCCGACATGGGCGGCTCCGGCTGGGCGCAGTTCAACCGCGATCTGCGGATGGAGGTCTCCCGGCCCGCGCTGATCGTGGACGTACGGGGCAACGCGGGCGGCAATATCTCCGAGCTGGTGATCGAGAAGCTGACCCGCACCATCATGGGCTGGGACCTGACCCGCGACGCCGAGCCCGTCTCGTACACCAGCAACGCGCCGCGCGGCCCGGTCGTGGCGGTCGCCGACGAGATGACCTCGTCCGACGGCGACATGATCACCGCGGCCTTCAAACTGCTGGGCCTGGGCCCGGTGGTCGGCATGCGCACCTGGGGCGGGGTGGTCGGGATGACCGGCCGGCACCGGCTCGCCGACGGCACCGCGATCACCGTCCCGATGAACGCCGCATGGTTCCGGCTCTACGGCTGGGGCGTGGAGAACCACGGCGTCGAGGTCGACATCGAGGCGCTGCGCTCCCCGCTGCACTGGGCCGAGGGCCGGCACCCCCAACTGGGCGTCGCGGTGCGGACGGTGCTGGAGCTGCTGGAGCGGCATCCGGCGGCGACGCCTCCGGACCTGTCGGACGCGCCGGACCGGCGGCGGCCCGCGCTGCCACCGCGGAGCGACGGCACGGCGGAGGCGCCCGGGGCCTGAACCGGCCACCGGACCGGTCTGGTTGAGGCGGGATCCACCGGCCGGGGCACGTCACGGCGGGACGGGCCGGGGCGAGTCACGGCGGGACGGGCCGGGGCGAGTCACGGCGGGACGGGCCGGGGCGAGTCACGGCGGGACCACTGGCCCGGTCGGGTCACGACGGGACGGCCTGAAACCGGTCAACTGCGCACACCTCACGGGTCGCTGCGTCATCTGGCGGAAGGTCAGCCAGGCGCGGTCACAACACCCTCTCCGCAGCCCCTCCCCCTCTCGCGGAGGGCCTCGCCGTAGCCTGCCCTGATCAGACCGGCACCCCCTCCGACCTGCCCGGACACCCGGATCCCGGTCCGGGGCGGCGGAGCGCGTCGCTGTCACGTGGTCATTACATGGGGGTCGTATTCTTCCCGGCCGGGGCACCCGCCGCAGCTGGACTGGCCCCGCCAACACCCCCCACCCGGCCCACATCAAGAACCTCTTCGCCAAGGCCGAGCAGTACGGCCGGCCGACGAAGCTCAAGGTCACCGGCTGAACGTGCGGCGCCGGCCGGCCTCGTAGGCACGGCGGCCGGGAAGCACGGCAAAACTGGTGGGGCGCACCCGGTCGACCGGGTGCGCCCCTTCACGCATGACGCGTACGCCGTCGCGCGTGTTGTTCAGGACGAGCCACGTCAGCTCTGGAAGCGGCCCTCGGCGGCGTCCATCGCGTCCTGGGCGGGGCGGTTGCCCTGCTGGCCACGCTCACGCGGCTGCTGGCCACGCTCCTGGCCACCCTGGCGACGGTCGCGGTCCTGGTCCGGGCGCTGACCGCCGCGCTCCTGGTCCTGACGCTGACCGCCGCGCTCGTGACCCTGCTCGCGGGCGTCGCCCGCGGCCTTGTGCGCCTGGTTCTTGAGCTCGTTGGCCTTGTCCTGGAACTGGTCCTTGATGCCCATGCTGTTCACTCCTAGTGGGGTGTAGGGGGGTTGGGCCCCGTTCAGCGTGACACGCCCGGACATTGCTCGCATTTCGATCACGGTTGACTACGCTCCGTGATGCGCAAAGCCGCTCACGAGCCGCTCAGGCCCAGCTCAGAGGCTCTTCAGGCCGCCCGCCGCCCGTTCACCGGTCCGCCCGCGCCTTCTCGTCCGCCTCACCGCCCGCACCCACCAGCCCGACCCGCATCCCGTCCAGCCGGTCCCCGAACCGCCGCATCTCCCGCCGGCCCACCGACCCGATGAGGGCGGGCAGATACCCGCGGAGCGACTGCATCCCGCGCAGCCACCACTGCCCGTAGACATGCGCGGAACGGCGCTCGATGCCCGCGACGATCCGGTCGACGGCGGGGCCCAGCGGATAGGTCTTGTTCGACGGCCAGGGCAGCCGGGAGCGCAGCTCGCGCATGATGTCGTCCTGGTCCGCGCCGCGCACCATGTCGGTGTCGGTCCAGCTCAGATAGCCGACGCCGACCCGTACGCCCTTGTAGCCGACCTCGGCACGCAGGCTGTGCGCGAACGCCTCGACGCCCGACTTGGAGGCGCAGTAGGCGGTCATCATCGGGGCCGGGGTGATCGCGGCCAGCGAGGCGATCTGGAGGAAGTAGCCGCGGGAGGCCATCAATGCGGGCAGGAAGGCGCGGCCGGTGACCGCGCCGCCGATGAGGTTGACCTCGATGACCCGCCTCCAGGAGACCGGGTCGGAGTCGGTGAACGGGCCGCCGGTCGCCACCCCGGCGTTGGCGACGACCACATCGACCTTCCCGAAGCGGTCCTTGACCTCGCCCGCCACCCGGGCCATCGCCTCGTGGTCGGTGACATCGGCATGCCAGTGGTGCGCCGGGCCGTGCAGCGACGCGGCGACACCGCGCAGTTCGTCCGGCTCCAGGCCCACCAGCGCGAGCGTCGCACCGCGCGCCGACAGCTTCCGGGCCAGCAGCGCACCGACCCCACGCGCCGCACCGGTCACGACGACGACCTGGCCCTCCAGGTTCCTGCTCGCGCTCATGCGGTCTTCTCCTTCTTCTGCCGCGGGGTGCGGGGAACTTCGGCAGTCGCGTCGGCCGCTTCCGCCGTGGCCTCGATACGGGTTCCCGTCGTCCGCAGATGGCCGTCGACGAGCGCGCGCAGCCGGCCGGCGACCGAGACGGCGTCCTCGATCGGCGTCATGTGTCCCAGGCCCGGCAGCTCGGTCAGACCGCGGCAGTCGGGGAGGACGGAGGCGAGCCTGCGGGCGTGCACCAGCGGGGTGAGCCGGTCGGCGGTGCCCGCGATGACCGCGGTCGGCAGCTCCAACCTGCCGACGCCGCCGGTCAGTTCGAGTCCGGCCAGCACCTTGCCCCAGCGGGCCCGTACCCCGGGCGGGCAGGCGTGCACGATGCGCGCGCAGGCCTCGATCTGCTCGGCGGTGGCGCCGGGGCCCATGGTGGCGTACTTCAGGGCGCTCCTGGCGATTGGCGACACGGGGCCGAGCGGCATCCGTGAGTGCAGCATCAGCCGGTGCGCACGGCGGCGGCCCTGCGGGCTGCGCAGCGGGAACACCCTTGATTCTGCGGGCAGTTCGGCGCTTCCCGTGCTGCACAGCAGCGCGGCGGCGGCCCGCTCGCGCAGCTGCGGCCGGCCGGCGGCGGCCATGATCGTCATACCGCCCATGGAGTGGCCGCCGACCACGGCGCGTTCGCCCGGCCGCAGGGTGGCCTCCAGTACGGCCACCAGGTCGTCGGCGAGCGCATGGGTGCTGTGGCCGGCCGGACCGGCGGCGGGGCTGCGGCCGTGGCCGCGCTGGTCGTAGACGACGACCTTGTGGCCGGCGGCCAGCTCGCGGACGACCGGGGCCCAGAAGGCGGTCGAGCAGGTCCAGCCGTGTGCCAGGACGACGGCCGGGGCGTCCTCGGGCCCGTGGACCTCGGCGTACAGCCGGGCGCCGTCGGCCGAGGTGACGGTCAGCGTCGTACGCGGCACCGGCGGGGCGTACGGGCCGGTGGTGACGTGTCCGGGGCGGCGGCTCATGCGGCCACCTCCGTGTGCGTGCCGGCGGACCGGCCCGCGGGCCTGCCGGCCGGTGGCCGCAGCACCTCGTACTCCGCGAGGTCGACCTGCCGGGTGACCTTCTTGAACTCCCCGGTCGTGCCGGGCCAGACGGTGGTGTTGCGGCCGTTGGCGTCCAGGTACCAGCTGTCGCAGCCACCGGTGTTCCACACCGTGCGGGTCATCCGCTGCTGGATCCTGCGGTTCCAGTCCTGTACGGCGGACGGCCGGGCGTCGAGGGCGATCTTCCCGCCGAGGACGTCCAGCTGGCGCATGAAGTCGGCCAGGTAGTTCAGCTGCGCCTCGATCATCAGGATCATCGAGCTGTTCCCGAGGCCGGTGTTGGGCCCGATGAGGGTGAGGAAGTTGGGGAAGCCGGCCGCGCTGGCGCCGCGCAGCGCCTCCATGCCGTCCTTCCACTCCTCGGCGAGCGTCGTGCCGTGGGCGCCGGTGACGCGCTGGGCGATCGGCATGTCCGTCACATGGAACCCGGTGCCGAAGACGATCGCGTCGGCCTCCACCTCGCTCCCGTCGGACCCCACGAGCGTGCTGCCGCGGACCTCTTTCAGCCCGGCGGCGACCAGATCCACGTTGGGCTGCGCCAGGGCCGGGTAATAGGTGTTCGAGAGCAGGATCCGCTTGCAGCCGATGCGGTAGTCGGGAGTGAGCGCGGCCCGCAGCACCGGGTCCTTGACGGCCTTCTTCATGTGGTTCCTGGCCAGGAATTCGAGCAGACCCAGTTCATTGGGGCGCTTGGTGAAGGCGCTGACCTGGAGCTCGCGGATGCTCCACAACAGCCCGCGGCGCGCGGCCCGGGTCGCCGGGAGCTTGGTGTGCAGCCACTTCTCGGCCGTGCTGATCTTGCGGTCGGCGCGCGGCAGCACCCAGGGCGGGGTGCGCTGGAAGAGCGTGAGGCGCTCCACGTCCGGCTGGATGGCCGGCACGATCTGGATCGCCGAGGCGCCCGTACCGATCATGGCGACGCGCTTGCCGCGCAGGTCGTAGTCGTGGTCCCAGCGGGCGGAGTGCGAGACCTTGCCGGGGAAGGTGTCCAGCCCCGGTATGTCGGGAATCTTGGGATCCGACAGCGGCCCGGTCGCGGACACCACGACATCCGCGGTCAGCGGCCCGACGGCCGTCTCCACCTCCCAGTGCAGCGCCTCCGCGTCCCAGCGCAGGCTCCGCACCTCCGAGTCGAGGCGCAGGTGCGGACGCAGTCCGAAGGTGTCGGCGACCCGCTCCAGGTAGGCACGGATGTGCGGCTGCCCGGAGAAGTTCCGCGGCCACTCCGGGTTGGGCGCGAAGGAGAAGGAGTACAGGTGCGAGGGCACATCGCACGCGCATCCCGGATAGCTGTTGTCGCGCCAGGTGCCGCCCACCGCACCGGCCCGCTCCAGGACCACGAAGTCGGTGATCCCCTCTCGCCGCAGCCGGACGGCCGCGCCGAGACCACCGAACCCCGATCCGATCACCGCAACCCGCACATGCCTGCGCTCGCGCTCGGCCATTTAGCCGCCTCCCGAGTTCGACGTACTCCACTGCCATCTTCGGGGCCGCGACGTCCGCCATCACGACCGCCCCCATCGCGCCAGCAACCACTGGCACAGTTGGAGAGTAGGGCAGCTACGTACCGAGCGGTAGGGGTGGGGCGACAGGAGTTACCGCCGGGTGCACCCCGGACCGCGCGTCGTACCCCCGGCATAGGCTGGGTCCGTGGCAGCGAACGAAAACCCCCAGGACGCGCGCACGGAACCCGCGGCACACCCCCCGGTGCGCGAATTCCGCATGGCCGACCTGGCCAGGGAAGCCGGCATCACGGTCCGTACGCTGCGCTTCTACCGCGAGCGCAAGCTCATCCCGCCGCCGCGCCGCGAGGGCCGGATCGCCTGGTACAACGAGCACCATCTCGCCCGACTGCGCACCATCGGCGCCCTCCTGGAGCGCGGCCACACCCTCGGCGGCATCGGGGAACTCCTCTCGGCCTTCGACACCGGCCGCGACGTGGGCGAACTCCTCGGCCTGGAGAACCCCCTCCTCCCGCCCTGGTCCGAGGAGACGCCCGTACGCCTGACCCCCGAGGAACTCGCCGACCACTTCAGCGAGGACATCACCGCCGAGAACCTCACCGCGTCCCTGGACATCGGCTATCTCGCCGTCGACGGCGACGAGTTCGTCCACATCAGCCGCCGCCTGCTGGACGCCTCGACCGAACTCGTCAGCAAGGGCGTCCCGTTGGCCGCCGTCCTCGAAGCCGGCCGCCAGGTACGCGTCCACGCCGACGCCCTCGCCGGCATCTTCACCACCCTCATCCGCACCCACGTCCTCTCCGAGGTCCTCGCACGCGCCTCGGCGGGCGAGCCCCCCGGCCCCCACGAGGTCGATCACATCGCCGAGACCATCGAAAAGCTCCGCCCGCTCTCCAAGGGCGTGGTCGAGGCCGAGCTCTCCATGGCCGTGGACCGCCGCGTGCGGGCGGAGCTGGCGGAGTGGCTGCGGGAGCAGGGGCAGACGGAGGAGTGAGGGGGGCCGCCGGGCGGCGGTGGCTCATCCGGGCCACAGCCGGGACCGTGCGGCGTGGGCGAACAGCCGCTGCCGGGCGAGCTCCCGGTCGGCCGGCGTCTCCTCGGACGCGACGAGCTTGGCGGCGTAGATGCGCACCAGCCCGGTCCGCGCGAAGTGCCCCTCGGCCTGCTCCTCGAAAAGGTGCGCCTCACACAGCTCGGCGAGATGACGGCGGGTGCGCTCCAGATCGTGTCCGGCCAGGGCCGCGGCGGCGTGGACCTCCACATCCGGGCCGGGGACGAGCCCGAGGAGGCGGAACAGCCGCGCGGCACCGCTCGTCAGCGCGCGATAGCTGAGGTAGAGGCCGGCTTCCATGGACAGGTCCGGATCGGCAGCGGACAGCTCACACAGCCGGTGGCCCTCATCGGCCAGCTTCTTCGTCCAGTCCGCCAGCGACCAGCCGGCGTGTGCCATCAGCCGTGCGGCGGCGATCCGCAGCGCCAGCGGCAGCCGGTCGCACCGCTCGACGAGTTCCCGGGCAGCGGCTCCCTCCGCCGCGATGCGCTGCCGCCCCAGCGCGGTGCCCAGCAGCTCCAGAGCCTCGTCCGCGGGCAACGGCCCCACCGTGACCAGCGCCGCCCCGTCGCGGATCATCAGTCCGCTCAGCCGCCTTCGGCTGGTCACCACGGCCAGCGCGCCCGGTGTCGCGGGCAGGAGGGGGCGTACCTGTTCGGCGGTGCCGGCGTTGTCCAGCACCACGAGCATCCGCCGTCCGGCGAGCAGTGAGCGGTACAGCGCCGAGCGCTCCGTCACGGCGTCGGGGATCTTCGCGTCCGGCACTCCCAGCGCCTGGAGGAACATCCCCAGCACGGTTCCCGGGCGCATCGGGGGACGCTCGAAACCCCGCAGGTCGACGAAGAGCTGCCCGTCGGGGAACTCGGCCTTCAGGCGGTGCGCCCAGTGCACCGCCAGCGTGGTCTTGCCGGCCCCTCCCCCGCCCGCGAGCACCACACAGTCCGGCCTCGGCGCCCGGTCCAGGTTCTGGTCCAGCGCGGCGATCTCCCCGGTGCGCCCGCAGAAGTCCGGTATGCACGGCGGGAGTTGGGCGACGGAAGGCAGCGGCGCCGGCGGGCGGTCGGGGGCGTACGGCATGGCGGGGCCGGGCCCGGACGACGGACGGCCGGGGAAGTGCGGCGCGACCGCGGGCGTCCCGCCGAGCACCGCCAGATACGTCTCGCTGAGCGCCGGGCCGGGATCGATGCCCAGCTGGTCCTTCAGATGCCGCCTGGTCCGGTGGAAGTGATCGAGGGCCTCGGCCTGTCTGCCGCTCGCCTGGAGGGCACGCATCAGCAGCGCGGTCAGCTCCTCGTGCAGCGGATGCTCCGCGAGCCAGGCGGTCAGCTCCGTGATCAGCTCCCCGTACCGGCCGAGCAGCAACAGCCGTTCTCCGAGCTCCTGCAGCGCCGCCACCCTCGCCTGGGTCAGGCCCACTCCCAGCGTCCGCCGCACCCGGTCGCCGGGCACATCCGCCAGCACCTCGCCACGCCACAGACCGAGGGCCTGGCGCAGCTTGGCGACGGCGGTCCGCGGCTCGGCCTCGCGGGCGCCGGACACCAGGTTCTGGAACCGGTTGGCATCCACCGCCCACGGATCGGCGATCAGCACATACCCCTGGCCGCGGGTGACTATTTCGGCTTGGCCGGCCAGCAACTGCCGCAAACGGTGGACGTGATTGTGGACCACGCCTCTCGCTCTGGCCGGCGGATCCGCGTCCCACGCCAGGTCGATCATTCTGCTCACCGGGATCACCTGATTGACCTCGCTGATCAGAATCGCGGCCACGGTGCGCAGTCGGCCCGCTCCCAGACTCAGCAGTCGCCCATTGTTCACTTCAATTTCAACCGGCCCTAGTAGCCGCAACTGAACCATTGTGACCTCAAGTTCGTGCCGCCGAATGTGCGCACAGCAAACCGCCCTTTTCCCTGCAAAGACCACCGAAGGAAAGGTCGGGTTCCGTTTCGCTCACCCGCTCTCACTATGTGGACACAGCACCTGAGTTGACGAAAAGTCAGTGAAATATGCGGGCCACCTGCGAAGTACGTGATCACAGCGTGAGCAGTTCATGAGCGACGCCGCGAAACATCGTTCCTGTGCCGGTCGCAGTGGCAATTCCCCTGGCGGCTGCACCGGCCGGCTCTCTGCTCCCCGGGACCCCGTTCGGGGAGCAGAGAGGACTGCCATCCGTACACATGGAGGAGAACCATGTCCACCAAGAACATCGTGAAGAAGAGCGTTGCCGCAGCCGCACTGTGCGCGGCGCTGTGCGGCACTGCTGTGGCGTTCCCGGCGACGGCGTCGGCCGCGCCGGCAGCCCCCGCCGCGGCGGCCAAGGGCGGACCGACGGGCACCATCGGCGCGAGCCTGAACGTCAACGTCGACGTTCTCGGCATCGCCAACAAGATCGAGGCGTCGATCAAGACCGCCCAGAACCGCGAAGGCTTCGTCAAGGGCCTCATGGAGTCGGCGTACTACGCGGCCGGCGGTCAGTACAACGTCATGGTCCACAACCTCCAGCAGCCGTATGAGGAGAACCTCAACGGCGTGAAGACGTTCGCCACCACCACCTACGACGGTGTCACCTACGGCATCTGGGTGTTCGAGGACGGCGAGTTCACGAACCAGGGCGACGGCGGCTGGATCAACTGGGCGGCCAAGGGCTACATCGAGCGTCCCGACAACGGCGGCCTCATGATCTTCACCCGCCACTGAGCAAACAGCCCCACCCCGTGTGATGGTCCGCCGGATACCCGGCGGGCCGTTCGGCTTTCGGGCACGGTCCCCCGGAGGCGCTACGGCGTTCCGCCCCCAGGAGGGCCCTCAGCGGTCGAAGACCACCGTCACCGGCGCGCGGCCGGGCCACCGCCGGTCATGGCCGGCCACTTCCCGGGCGCCGGGCTTCAGGCGTTCCGCCGGAAGAACCCTCGCACCTTCTTGACGACGCGGTAGCCCACGTAGCCGAAGAAGCCAACGTAGACGACGAGGACAAGGATGACCTCCCACGGCTCCTTCAGGCTGGAGCGACTGTGCGTCCCTACGCTGCGGCTCCTGTAGGCGAGTTCCACCTTGCTGACGCCGGCGCTGCCGAGATCGGCGTGACGGCCGCCGGGGGCACTGTGGCTGCCGCTCCCGCCCCGCCCGTTCGCGACGTACGAGACCGAGCCGTTCGACGGCTCCGCATACGCGGCCGTGGCCGGTGCGGCCCCGAGCAGGGCAGCAAGCAGCAGAAGTACGGTTGCCGAACGCATGAAGAAACAGACCCCCTGAATGGCGGCGAACCACAGCCGCGTCATGTACACGCCAATGCACGCTAAGGCATCCGGTGGGCATGTGCCACCGGATGCCCACCGTGCGAGACCCGCAGGAATTCCCTTCCTCACCGGTCCTTCACCAGCGGTGCCCGTGCGGGTCGTCCGCAGCCTTACCCTTCGCCCGGAGTCCTACAGTTCGAACACCGCGGTTACCGGCGCGTGATCGCTCCACCGCTGGTCATAGCTGGCCGCCCGCTCCACGAACGCCTTCACCGCCCGCTGCGCCAGACCGGGCGTGGCCATGGCGTAGTCGATGCGCCATCCCGCGTCATTGTCGAAGGCGCGGCCCCGGTAGGACCACCACGAGTACGGGCCCTCGGTGTCCGGGTGCAGGCCGCGGACCACGTCCACGTAACCGCCCCGGGTCTCGTCGAGGACGTCGCTCAGCCAGCCACGCTCCTCCGGGAGGAAGCCGGACTTCTTCTGGTTGGCCTTCCAGTTCTTCAGGTCGGCCTCCTGGTGGGCGATGTTCCAGTCACCGCACACCACCACCTCGCGGCCGTCCGCGGCGGACCGCTTCCGCAGCTCGACGAGGTAGGGCAGGAACTCCGCCATGAAGCGTTCCTTCTCGTCCTGCCGCTCCGTACCGACCTCACCGGAGGGCAGATAGAGGCTGGCCACGGTCACCCCGGGCAGGTCCGCCTCCACATACCGCCCGCTGCCGTCGAACTCCGCCGACCCGAAGCCCACCTGCACCCGCTCCGGCTCCCGCCGGGTGTAGAGCGAGACCCCGGCCCGCCCCTTGGCCGCCGCCGGGGCATGGACGGCGTGCCATCCGGCGGGCTCCCGCACCTCCTCCGGAAGCTGGGCCGTCTCGGCCCGTACCTCCTGGAGGCACAGCACATCGGCCGCGGTCCCCGCCAGCCACGGGACGAAGCCCTTCTTGGCCGCGGCGCGCAGTCCATTCACATTCACAGAGGTCACGGTGAGCATCCCGGCACGATACCCACCCCCGGGACCTCGTCGCGCCGGGCACCCGCTCACCCGTACGATTTCTGGAATGGAGATACGTCCCGTCCGCTACGACCACCCCGACGCGGTCACGCTCGATGCGCTGGTCCAGCAGGAGTACGTCCGGCGCTACGGCGACGGCGACGTGACGCCGCTGGACCCGGAGATGTTCACCCCTCCGCACGGTACGTATCTGATCGCCTACGAGGGCGCCCGCCCGCTGGCCACCGGCGGATGGCGGCGCCAGGAGGACACCGCGGAGGGGTACGCGCTCGGCGACGCCGAGATCAAGCGGATGTTCGTGGTCCCGGAGGCGCGCGGGCGGGGGCTGGCCCGGCAGATCCTGGCCGCCCTGGAAGCGGACGCACGGGCCGCGGGGCGCTCCCGCATGGTGCTGGAGACCGGCACCGAGCAGCCCGAAGCGCTGGAACTGTACGCCTCCAGCGGCTATGCGCTGGTCGAGAAATTCGGGCTGTACCGGACGTACGACGAAAGCCGGTGCATGGCGAAGTCGCTGGTGGCGGACGCCTGAGCGGACGGCGGCGCCCTCGGCCCCGCCGGCGGGCGGCCCCTGGGCCCCGTCGGCCGGGGCCCGTTTTGTTGACACGCCCGAGGGACGCTCCGCATACTCATTCCACTAATCAACTAGCTAAAGGGGGGATCCGGGTGAGCGACCCGAGCCCATGGGCCATCGAGGCCGAAGGACTGGGGAAGAAGTACCGCCGCGGCTGGGCCCTGCGGGACTGCTCCTTCCGGCTCCCCGCCGGCCACATCTGCGCACTCGTCGGACCCAACGGGGCGGGCAAGAGCACGTTCCTGGGCACCGCGACCCGGCTGGTGCAGCCGACCACCGGGACGCTGAAGCTGTTCGGCGTCCCGGTCTCCGACCCGGCCGTTCTGGAGCGGGTCGCCTTCCTCGCGCAGGACAAGCCCCTCTATCCGCGCTTCACCGTGGCCGAGTCCCTGCGGCTCGGCAAGGAGCTGAACCCGCGCTGGGACCAGGCGCTCGCCGAGCGGATCGTACGGTCCGGAAAGGTGCCGCTCACCGCCCGCATCGGCACCCTCTCCGGCGGCCAGCGCACCCGCGTCGCCTTCGCCCTCGCCTTCGGCAAGCGGCCCGAGCTGCTGCTGCTCGACGAGCCGATGTCCGACCTCGACCCGCTCGCCCGGCACGAGCTGTCGGGGCTGCTGATGGCCGAGGCCGCCGAGCACGGCACGACGGTCCTGATGTCCTCCCACATGCTCGCCGAGATGGAGGTCATGTGTGACTACCTCCTCGTCCTCACCGAGGGCCGGCTGCGGATGGCGGGCCAGACCGAGGAGCTGGTGCCCGCGCACCTGCTGGTGACGGGCGTGGCCGAGGGCGACGACGGGGTGCCCGAGGAGCTGCGACAGCGGCACACCGTGGTCGAAGCCCGGGTCACCGGGCGGCAGTTCAACGCCCTGGTCCGGCCCCGCGGCCCGGTCTCCGACAGCTGGGAGGTGCTGGTGCCGAGCCTGGAGGAGGTCCTGCTGGCCTATCTGCGGTCGCCCGAAGCACCCACTCTGATCGCGGACGATGCCCGCGTCGGCGGACCGCGGGAGGCGGCCGCGTGACCAGGACGAGCACCACGGGAGCCGAAGCGGCGAACGCGGTGGAGCCCGGCGATGCCCCCGGCAGCGGCCCCGCCGCCCGCCGTGAACTGCTGCACGGCCTGCCCTGGCTGGTCTGGCGCCGGCACCGCACGTTCCTGCGCCTCGCCCTGCTGGTCACCGTCGTGGGCTGCGCGACCTTCGCCTACCAGCACAGCGGCCTGATCGACTTCCTGCACGCCCGGGGGGCCACCCCCGACACCGAGGGGCGGCTGGCCAACGACTTCCAGAACACCTACGGCCGGCTGTTCGCCACCGGCAGCCAGCTGCTGGAGTTCCTGCCCGTCCTCATCGGCGTCTTCCTGGGCGCTCCGCTCATCGCCGGCGAGCAGGAACACGGCACCATCAAGCTGGTCAGCACCCAGTCGGTGAGTTGCGGCCGCTGGGTGGCCGCCACCCTCGCCCTGCCGCTGACCGTCGCGGTGCTGTGCACCGCCCTGCTGTCGGCCGCCTTCACCTGGCTGTGGACGCCGGCACACAACCTGGCCATGGGCGGCGACTGGCTGACTGGCGGGGCCTTCGAGAGCACCGGTCCCGTTCCCGTCGCCCGGACCCTGTTCCTGACCGTCTGCGGTATCGCCCTCGGCATGCTGGTCAAGCGGGTGGTGCGGGCCATGGCGGCCACCGCCGTCTTCGCCCTGGTCACGTCCCTGATCTGGTCCGAGCTGCTGATCGGCCGCCTGGGCACCCTGCGCAGCGTCAGCTACCCCTACGACGGCGACGGCCCCGACCTGCCGCCCGACGCCGTACGGATCGACGACTGGGTGTCCACCGCGGACGGCAAGCTCTACGGCTACGGCACCTGCGTCCACGGCGACGCCGAGTCCTGCCGGGCCAAGCTGGGCATCGTCAACCGGGTGACCCAGTACTTCGACTACGGGCAGATGGCGGGGATGCAGTGGCTGGGCGCGGGAATTCTGCTGGCGCTGGCCGCCGTGGTGCTCACGTTCGTCGTGTGGCGGGCGCACCGGCGGCCCCTCTGAACGGCGTGGCGCACGACGGACGGTGCGGGTGCCGGACCGCGGGTTCCGCCCGTACGTGGCACCCCCCGGGCGGCGCTTTGACACCCGGCACGGCCGGCCCGATCATCAAGCGGTCGGGCCGCGCGGCCCCGGCGGCGCACCGGGCGCGACAGGCGGAAGAAGCAGAGAGGTGGTGAGCGTCGTCGAGTTCCGAATCGACCGGCGGAGCGGCGTCGCCACCTACCTCCAGATCGTCCAACAGGTCCAGCAGGCACTGCGGTTGGGCATCCTGGTGGAGGGCGACCGCCTGCCGACCGCCGCGCAGGTCGCCGCCACGACCAAGGTCAACCCCAACACGACCCTCAAGGCGTACCGCGAACTGGAGCGCGAGGGCCTGGTCGAACCCCGCCCCGGTCTCGGCACCTTCGTCAGCCGTACGCTCGCCCGCCCCGAGTCCGCGGCGGACGCCCTGCTGCGTGAGGAGCTGCGTTCCTGGATGGACCGGGCCCGCACGGAGGGGCTCGACCGGGAGGACGTCCAGGCGCTGGTGAACTCGGTACTCCAGGACCGGTATCCGGACGGTTGAGCGGGGCGGGGCGCGCTTCCGCCTGCTCGCCCCGCCACGGCCCGCCGCCCGTACCGGCCGCGCTTGACCCTCACGCCACGTCAGGCCCCAGCCTGACGAACGGCCCCGCCCCGCCACCGGTGACACCACCGCCGGAGGGACGGGCCGACCGGACACGACGGCCGGACAGGACGGGACGAAAGGCGCTGCGATGAGCTACTCGGTCGGGCAGGTCTCCGGCTTCGCGGGGATCACGGTGCGGACCTTGCACCACTACGACAAGGCCGGCCTGCTCTCCCCCGGCGACCGCAGCCCCGCCGGCTACCGCTTGTACAACGATGCCGACCTCTCCCGGCTCCAGCAGATCCTCTTCTACCGGGAGCTCGGCTTCCCCCTCGACGAGATCGCCACGATCCTGGAGGACCCCCAGGCCAACGCCCTCGATCACCTCCGCGCCCGGCACCGCCTCCTCAACGACCAGATCAGCAAGCTCCAGCGGCTGGTCGAGGTCGCCGAGCAGGCCATGGAGGTCCAGCAGACCGGCGTGGAACTGTCACCCGAGGAGCGGTTCGAGGTCTTCGGCGAGGTGACCTTCGACCTCACCTACGCCACCCAGGCCCATCTGAAGTGGCAGCACCGCGAGAGCTACCAGCGGTCGATGGCACGGGCCGCCGAGCACTCCAAGGAGGACTGGGCGAAGATCATGGCCGAGGCCGCCGACTGGCGCCTGCGGCTGACCGCCGTCTTCGACGCCGGGGAACCGGCGGACGGCGAGCGCGCCATGGACCTCGCCGAGGAACACCGGCAGCACATCGCCCGCTGGTTCACCCCGTGCCCCACCGACGTGCACGGCCGGATCGCCGACGGCTTCGTCACCGATCCCCGCGCCTTCGCCCTGGCCGTCCCGCCCACCGAACAACGGCCCGGCCTCGCCCCGTACCTGCGCACCGCCGTACACGCCAACGCCGTACGCCGGTCTCCGGCGGACGACGCCTGAACCACCGAGCCTGCGCACGGCTGAACGAGCCTGCACGAGTCCTGAACACGGCACGGGCGCCCCCATGCCCACCGCCGAACGCGCGTCCCCCTCCCCTCCCCTCCCTGGCCGCCCTCCCCTGCCCCGAAGCGAAGCGAAAGCGGACCGCCCCATGACGAAGATCCTGATCACCGCCGCCGGTTCGTACGGCGATGTCGCCCCCTACACCGGCCTGGGCGCCCGGCTCCGCGACGCCGGCCACGAGGTCGCGCTCGCCACGCACGACACCTACGCCCCCCTCGTCCAGGCCGCCGGCCTGGAGTTCCGCCGGCTGCCGGCCGACCCCCGCACCCGCCGCCCCGGCCAGGCACGGCCCGCCGCCCCCGGCAGCAAACGCGCCCTCATGCGCCAGGCCGCCGCCTTCGTCAAGGAACTGGGCGGCGGGATCGCCGACGCGGCCCACGAGGACACCGGCCTCCTCCTGCTCTCCGCCACCACCGCACCACTCGGCCATCACCTCGCCGAGGCGCTGGACATCCCGTCCCTGGACCTGCCCCTCGTACCCGGCGCCCCCACCGGCGACTTCGCCCCGGTCGTCAGCGGCGGCCGCTCGCTGGGCCGTTGGGGCAACCGCGCCGCCGGCCGCCTCTCGCTCCGCATCATCGACCGCCTCTACGCGGACGCGACCCGCGACCTCCGGTCCCGCCTCGGTCTGCCGCCCGCCACTCCCCGTACGGTCCGCCGCCGCACCGAAGCCGCCGGCCGGCCGGTCCTGCACGGCTTCAGCGAGGTCCTGGTGCCCCGCCCCGCGGACTGGCGTACCGGCCTGGACGTCGTCGGAAACTGGTGGCCCTGGCACGCCCCGGACACCCAACTCCCGCACACCGTCGAGGACTTCCTCTCCGCGGGCCCACCCCCGGTCTTCCTCGGCTTCGGCAGCATGGCGGGCGGCGACGGCGAGCGCCTGAGCACCCTCGCGGCAGCCGCCCTGCGCCGCGCCGAGGTCCGCGGCATCCTCCAGTCCGGCTGGGCGGGCCTGACCACCCGGCACACACCCGAGCACGCCGACCTCCTCACCATCGGCGACGTCCCGCACGCCCTCCTCTTCCCCCGGATGTCCGCAGTGGTGCACCACTGCGGCGCCGGCACCACCGCCGCGGGTCTGCGCGCGGGCGTCCCCACCGTCCCGGTCCCGGTCACCGCCGACCAGCCCTTCTGGGCCGCCCGCCTGGCCTCCCTGGGCGCGGCCACCGCCCCGGTCCCCTTCGCCGACCTGTCCGCCGACAACGCCGTCGCCCGCCTGGCCGACGCCGTCACCCAGGCCGTCACCTCCCCCGCCCGCCGTGACCACGCCACCGAGGCCGCCCGCCGTCTCGCCGCCGAGGACGGCGCCGACGAGGTCATCAAGGCGGTCGCGCGGCTGGGGGTCTGACCCCCTCACCCATCCGGACGCCCGGAGCGGCCAGGCCCCTCCTCCGCGCCAACCTCCACCCGTTCGGCGGCCCGTGGCCCCGCCCCGGGATGCGACCACCCGTCACAAGGCGTGGGCTCACCACTATGACCACATTCCGCAAACGCCCCCCGCTTCGCAGAATGCTGCTCCACGCCATAGCCACGGCGGCCGTGGGCTCCGTCCTCACACTGACGGCCTCCCAGGTGGCCCACGCCGCCCCCGCCGCCCCCGCCGGCACCTGGACCCACCCCACGACCACCCACCACCGCATCAGCGCCCCCTACGGCATCCGCGGCACCTGGCACGCCGGCCACCACACCGGCATCGACCTCGCCGTCCGCCCCGGCACCCGGGTCAGATCCGTGGGATCGGGCACCGTCGTCCTCGCCAGGAGATCAGGCGCCTACGGGAAAGCCGTGACGATCCGGATGAAGGACGGCCGCTACACCCTCTTCGGCCACCTCTCCCGCATCACCGTCCGCCCCGGCCAGAAGGTCCACGCCCGCACCCGCCTCGGCTACAGCGGCGCGACCGGCCGCGCCACCGGCCCCCACCTCCACTTCGAGGTGCGCAAGAGCCGCCGCTACGGCACGGACATCAACCCCCTCGCCTACCTGGCCAAACACGGCGTCCGCCTCACCTCACGCACCTTCACCCGCTAACCCTCCCTAACCTTCCTCAACCTTCCCTATCCAATCCCCCCATAGGGAAGGTTAGAGTAGTCTCGTGAACGAACGCTTCTACTCCGTGGAACAAGTCGCCGAGCGCCTGGGGCTGCACGTCCGCACCATCCGCAGCTACGTGCGGGACGGGCGGCTCCCCGCGGTCCGCATCGGCAAGCAGTACCGGATCGCGCACGAGGACCTGGAAGCGTTCACCGGGCGTCCGGTGCCCGCGCCCCCGAGCGAGACGGCAGGGCAACAGCGGCACACCGAGGTGTCGAGCATCGTGGAGATCGACGCGATCAGCGCCGAGACGGCCGACCGTGTGACCACCCTCCTGATGGGCGCGGCAGCCAACCGTCGCCCGGAGGACGAGCCACTGCGGGTCGAGACGGCCTACGACGCGGAACGGGCCCGGATGAAGATCATTGTCCTGGGCGGCCTGGGCGTCACCGCCCGGCTGTTCGACTACATCGAGGGGGTGCTCTCATCGTGAGCACGATCTACAAGTCCGAGGCCGGCGCGCGCGAGATCCAGCGGCGTTACCGGGAGATGCTGCGCAGCTGGCCGGTCCCCGCCGAGCATGTCCGGATCCCGACCCGCGAGGGCGAGACCTTCGCCGTCGTCTCCGGCCCCGAAGACGCACCGCCCGTGCTGCTGCTGCACGGCTCGGGGGCGAACGCGACGATGTGGCAGGACGACATCGCCTCCTGGGCACGGCATTTCCGCACCTACGCCCTCGACGTCATCGGCGAGCCCGGCCTGAGCGCGCCGTCCCGCCCGCCCTTGGCCTCCGACGCCCATGCGCGGTGGCTGGACGAGGTACTGGACGGCCTCGGGATCACCGGCGCCTCGGTCGTCGGGACCTCCCTCGGCGGCTGGCTGGCGCTGGACTACGCCACCCGCCGGCCGGAGCGGGTGACCCGCCTGGCCCTGCTGTGCCCCGGCGGCGTCGGAAGGCAGAAGGTGGGCTGGCTGTTCAAGGCCCTGCTCCTGCGCCCCTTCGGACGCCGGGGGGCACTTCGCTCGACGCGAGCCGTGACCGGCCTGGACACACCCCAGACCGGGCCCGTCCTCGACCACGTGATGCTGACCTTCTCGCACTTCAAGCCGCGCACGGAACGGCTGCCCGTATTCCCCGACAGCGCACTGCGCCGCCTGACCATGCCCGTACTGGTGATAGCCGGCGCCCGCGACGCGCTGTTCGACTCCGGGGGCACCGCCCGGCGCGTACGGCAGTGCGTCCCCCACGCAACCGTGAACCTCCTGCCCGAGACCGGCCACGCAATCCTCGGTCAGACCGATTCCGTCCTGGCCTTCCTGCGCGACGCATAACCGGCAGGCGCCGCCTCCCGACAGCGACGGCATACCTGCCCCCGAATCCGCCCGGCGCCGCCCGACAGCGCCACGCGGCAACCAGCACCCCCAGGTAGCGAATTGGCCGGCCCCGGCCACCCACGGAGGCCGGCCATCCTGCTCACGCAACCGGATGACGGCCGATCAGCACGCCCGTCACCGCGGCCCGCCCCCTCCACCACCCCGGACAGACGCGAACGCCCCCGGAAACGACAAAGATCCCGCCCGATCATCTCGATCGGCGGGATCCCGTCCACCACTCCCAAGCTGACTCGGGAACGGTTTTTGTCTGTGGACCTGAGGGGATTCGAACCCCTGACCCCCTCGTTGCGAACGAGGTGCGCTACCAGCTGCGCCACAGGCCCTTGCGACGAGTGAAACTCTAGCATCTCGGTCGCGGTGCTCGGAAATCGCTTCCGGTGCTGGTCAGCGGAGGGCCGTCACTCGTTCGCCGCGCGCGGCCGGTCCTCGTTCTCGTACTGGTCGAAGAGCGGGGTGCGGCCGCGGGTGCGGCGGCCGGGGTGGGTGGGGCGGTCCTGTTGGGGGTCGGGCTGGGGGTGGTCGGGGGCGGCGCTGGAGCGGGCGGAGCTCCAGGCGTCCTCGGCGTCCAGGTCGACGTGGCTGGTGGCGCGGGGGGCGACCGGGGCAGTGACGTATGTGGGCAGGGGGACCGGGACCGGCTCCCAGCTGCCGGCGGCGGGCCGCGGGCGTTCGCGTTCGCGCTGCTGGTCGACCCACTCGGCGTGGTCGGTTTCCTCGACCAGGGCCCGGCGTCCCGCGGTGTGGGCGGGGGTGGCGGGACGGGGCGGTTCCGGGGCGGCGTCGGCCGGGGGGTCAACGCGGGCGGCGGCCGGGTGCTCGTCGGCAGGCGGCTGGTCGGCCGCCTGCTGAGGGCGGGACCTGCCTTCCCGCAGCCGCTGCGCTGCCGCCTCCGCCTTGCGCCGGTCCATGGTGAAGGTGAAGCGCCGCCGCTCCTGGGCGCGCAGGTAAATGATGTACGCGGTCAGGAGGAGGGCGGGGAGGGCGGGGGCCCAGAGGAAGGGGAGGCCGCCGACCGCGGCGACGATGGCGCCGGCGGTGAAGGTGAGGAACAGGATGGTGGTGGTGCGCCGGCGCCGGGCGAGGACCTTGGCGCGCTTGGTCCGCTCGGCGGCGGAGGGGCGCGGCGGGGCGGCCTGCACACGGGTGTGGGGAGCGTCGGGCGCTTCCGCCGGAGCGGGGTCGCCGAAGGCCCGGGCGGCGGCCTCGTCGGCCGTGGCGTCCGGGTCCACGTCGTCGCCCGCATCGTCGGCGGGGTACTCCCCGTGCGCCTTGTCGTAACGCCGCTGCATGGCCGCCCGTCCGGACAGCAGCCGGATGGCGGTGCTGAAGCGCTCGGTCGGACGGGCCTCGTTGAGCTCGTCCTGCCTACGGAGCCACATCGGCACCAAGTAGGCGGCCCAGGCCCCGACGATGACTGCGTAGATGAGGCCGCTGCTTCTCACGACTCACACGGTAGAGGGGTTTGCAGGGGGCCATCCGCCAATTGAGCCGGTGTGTCGCACGATCTGGCTGATATCTCGAACTTTTTTGTGATGGTAGAGATCAGCGCCTCCACCAATCCGGTCAATCAGGGAATGCATTCGAACGTTTATTTTATTTGTGGGATGCGCCGGGGGTACTGGGCTTCTCCCTGCGCCAGCGGTTGAGCAGGCCTTCGGGCAGTTCTTCGGCGGTCAGGGCGAAAACCAAGTGGTCGCGCCAGGCGCCGTCGATGTGGAGGTAGCGCGGGCGGATGCCCTCTTCGCGAAAACCGAGTTTTTCGACGACCCGGCGGCTGGGGACGTTCTCCGGGCGAATGCAGACCTCGATGCGGTGCAGTCCCACGGACCGGAAGCAGTGGTCGACGGCGAGCGCCACGGCCGTCGGGATGACACCGCGGCCGGCGACTTCCTGGTCGACCCAGTAGCCGACGTGGCCGGAGCACATGGAGCCCCAGGTGATGCCCGCGACCGTCAGCTGGCCCACCAACTGGCCCCGGTACTCGACGACGAACGGCAGCATCCGGCCGGCGTGTGCCTCGGCACGGAGATGGCGGACCATCTGACGGTACGTGGGGCGGTGCGGCGGTGCGAGGCCGGGCGGGGGCGGCGGGATGGTCGCTTCCCAGGGGCGCAGCCAGTCGCGGTTACGGCGGTTGACGTCGCGCCAGGCCCGTTGGTCGCGCAGCTTTATCGGACGGAGGGTCACCGCTCCGTCCGTGAGGACCACCGGCCAGGGCGCGTTCAGCTCGGGCTCCCGGACGGTCTGGGGTGGTCGCCGCCGCGGATCTGGTCGACGGCGTGCGGCAGGAGGTCCGTCAGGACGGCGAGGCCGTCGCGGACCCCGCCGGAGGAGCCGGGGAGGTTGACGATCAGGGTCGTACCGGCGACGCCCGCCAGCCCCCGGGAGAGCGCGGCGGTGGGGACCTTCGCACGGCCGGCGGCGCGGATCGCCTCGGGGATGCCGGGGATCTCGTAGTCCAGGACCCCGCGGGTGGCCTCGGGGGTGCGGTCGGTGGGCGTCAGGCCCGTACCGCCGGTGGTGAGGATGACGGCGTACCGGGCGGAGGCGACGGCTTCGCGGAGGGCGGCCGCCACCGGGTCGCCGTCGGGCACCACCTGCGGGCCGTCGACCTCGAAGCCCATGGCGGCCAGGCCCTCGGCGAGCAGCGGGCCGCTCTTGTCGGCGTAGACGCCGGCCGCGGCGCGGTGCGAGGCGGTGACGACCAGGGCGCGGTCGTGGCTCATGACCGGCTCCAGTCGCCGGACTTGCCGCCGGTCTTCTCCTCCACGCGGATGTCGGAGATCACCGCGGCCTTGTCGACGGCCTTGATCATGTCGACGACCGTGAGGGCGGCGACCGAGACGGCGGTCAGCGCCTCCATCTCGACGCCGGTGCGGTCCGTGGTCTTGACCGTGGCCGTGATCTCGACGGCGTCGTCGGTGAGGGAGAGGTCCACCTTGACGCCGGAGACGGCCAGCGGGTGGCAGAGCGGGATCAGCTCGGGAGTGCGCTTGGCGCCCATGATGCCGGCGATCCGGGCGGTGGCCAGGGCGTCGCCCTTGGGCATGCCCTCACCCCGCAGCAGCTCGATGACCTGCGAAGAGACCAGGACGCGGCCGCGGGCGCTGGCCGTGCGGGCGGTGACATCCTTCTCGGAGACGTCGACCATCCGCGCCGCGCCCGCCGCGTCGAGGTGGGTGAGGTGTTGCTGGCCGCTGCTCATCGTTCTCCCGGTACCAAACTGCCGCCTGTGGGACGACACCGTACCCCCGGCGGCAGCGGGCTACCCGAGCAGGACGACGTCCACGTCCGCGCCCGCGGCGACCTCCGTGGTCTCCTCGGGGACGATGATCAGCGCGTTGGCGTGCGCCATGGCCTTGATCAGGTGGGAGCCGGCGCCGCCGACGGGGGTGACCGTGCCGGCGTCGGCGTCGTAGGAACCGCGCAGGAACTGACGCTTCCCCTTGGGTGAGGAGGCGAGGGCGTCGGTGCAGCGGGCGGGGGTGACCGCGCGGTGCACCTCGGGCAGGCCCATCAGGGCGCGGATGGCGGGGCGGACGAACAGCTCGAAGGAGACGTACGAGCTGACGGGGTTGCCGGGCAGCGCGAGCAGCGGGATGCGGTCGGGGCCGATGAGGCCGAAGCCCTGGGGTTTGCCGGGCTGCATGGCGAGCCTGCGGAACTCGACCGTGCCGTCCTCCGCGGACAGGGCGGTCAGGGTCTCCTTGACCACGTCGTACGCGCCGACGCTGACCCCGCCGCTGGTGACAAGGATGTCGGCCCGGATGAGCTGGTCCTCCAGGGTGGAGCGGAGGGTCTCGGCGTCGTCGGCGACGGCACCTACGCGATAGGGGATGGCGCCGGCGGCGCGGGCGGCGGCGGTGAGCTGGAAGCTGTTGGAGTCGTGGATCTGGCCGGGGCCCAACGCCTCGCCGGGCTGGACGAGTTCGCTGCCGGTCGACATCACCACGACGCGGGGGCGGGGGCGCACCTTGACCGTGCCGCGGCCGATGGCGGCGAGCAGACCGATCTGGGAGGGGCCGAGCACCGTGCCCGCCGACAGGGCCGGCTCGCCTTCGGTGACGTCGCTGCCGCGGGCGCGGATGTGGGCGCCGGCGGCAGCCGGGCGGTGGACGCGGACCTCACCGGCGGCGTCCTGGGGGGCGGCGCTGTGGGCGCGCATCGCGGCGGCCGGTCCCTCGCCCGTGCCGCCGTCGGTCCATTCGACGGGGACGACGGCCTCGGCGCCGGGCGGCAGCGGGGCGCCGGTCATGATCCGGGCGGCCTGGCCGGGGCCGACCTCCGGCAGCTCGCCGCTGCCCGCCGCGACATCGCCGATGACGGTGAGGGCGACCGGTGCCTGCTCCGTGGCGCCCTCGACGTCGGCGGAGCGGACCGCGTAGCCGTCCATGGAGCTGTTGTCGAAGGGCGGCAGGGCGACGGGGGCCGTGATGTCCTCGACCAGGACGCAGCCCTGGGCTTCGAGGATCTGCAACTCGATCGGGTCCAGCGGGGCGATCTTCGACAGGACGTCTTCGAGATGCTCGGCCACCGACCAGACGCGGTCCTGGTGGCGGGTCTGGCCGGTGGTGCCGTTCAACGTCTTACATCTCCTCGGTGACGTAACTGCGCAGCCAGGTCCGGAAGTCCGGGCCCAGGTCTTCACGTTCGCATGCCAGTCTGACAATGGCACGCAGATAGTCGCCGCGGTCGCCGGTGTCATAACGGCGGCCCTTGAAGACCACACCGTGCACCGGTCCGCCGAGGGCGGGGTCGGCGGCCAGCGCCTGGAGGGCGTCGGTGAGCTGGATCTCGCCGCCGCGGCCGGGGGCGGTCTTGCGCAGCACCTCGAAGACGGCCGGGTCGAGGACGTAGCGGCCGATGATGGCGAGGTTGCTGGGGGCCTCGGCCGGGTCGGGCTTCTCGACCAGGTCGGAGACGACCACGACATCGTCGTCGCCGGTGGGGGCGGCGGCCGCGCAGCCGTAGAGGTGGATCTGCGCCGGGTCGACCTCCATGAGGGCGATGACGGAGCCGCCGTACTGCTCCTGTATCTCGACCATGCGCGCCAGCAGCGGGTCACGGGGGTCGATCAGGTCGTCGCCGAGGAGGACCGCGAAGGGCTGGTCGCCCACGTGCGGTGCGGCACACAGCACGGCGTGGCCCAGACCCCTGGGGTCGCCCTGCCGTACGTAGTGCATGGTCGCCAGGTCGCTGGACTCCTGCACCTTGGCGAGCCGGGACTCGTCGCCCTTGCGGTGCAGGGCCTCTTCGAGTTCGTAATTACGGTCGAAGTGGTCCTCGAGCGGGCGCTTGTTGCGGCCGGTCACCATCAGAACGTCGGAGAGTCCGGCGGCGGCCGCCTCCTCCACCACGTACTGGATGGCGGGCTTGTCGACGACCGGGAGCATCTCCTTGGGCGTGGCCTTCGTGGCGGGGAGAAACCTGGTGCCGAGGCCGGCTGCGGGAATGACAGCCTTGCTGATCCGTGCGTGCGATGGGGTCATGCGCGACACCATAACCGGCCCTATCGGAACGATGATGAGGGTCTGGTGAATAGAGCATGAGAGCGGGAGCAAGGGCGCACAGTGAGCATTGATCACGATAGAAAGCGCAGGTTGCGGCGACATCTCCTGGAGGTGAGGAGAGCGTTGCCGCCGGATGTCGTCGCCGTGACGGGCGAGGCGCTGGCCCGACGGACGCTGGAGCTGGACGAGTTGGCCGCGCCGGTCTCCCCGCGGCCCGGCACCCCGCCGGTTGTGGCCGCCTATGTCTCGATAGGCGGCGAGCCCTCCACCCGCGCCCTGCTGGACCGGCTGCGGGCGGCCGGGGTGCGGGTGCTGCTGCCCGTCCTGCTGGCGGACAACGACCTGGACTGGGCGCTCTACGAGGGCGCCGAGCGGCTCGTACGGGCCGGCCGCGGGCTGCTGGAGCCGGACGGGCCCCGGCTGGGCCCGGAGGCCGTCACACAAGCGGATGTGGTGCTGCTGCCGGGGCTCGCGGTGGACCACGGCGGGCTGCGGCTGGGCCGCGGCGGCGGCTCCTACGACCGGGTGCTGGCGCGGCTGGAACGGGCCGGCGCGCGGACGTCGCTGGTGGTGCTGCTCTACGACGCGGAGGTGCTGGCCGAGGTGCCGGCCGAGGTACACGACCGGCATGTGCATGCCGCGGTGACCCCCTCGGCAGTGCACCGGTTCACGGCGCCGGGGGCCCGTACGGAGGACTGAAGCGGGCCGTATACGGGCGGGCCGGGAGCCGCGGCCGGAGCGGGGTCCAAAACGCGTCGGGCGGGCCGGAAATCTCCGGCCCGCCCGACGGCGCAGCGATCAGCACGTGACGGCAGGAGCGCCGCCCGCCCCTACGGCGACAGGGTCAGCGTGTCCTTGCCCGCCTTCTTGACGGCGTCCTGGCTGTACGCCCAGGGCAGCAGCTCGCCCTTGGCCCACTTGTCCGTCTGGTCGTAGTAGTGCGCGTCGTAGGCGTGCCCGGAGGCGCCGGTGAGGTTGATCCAGCGGGACTTGTCGAGGTCGGCGAGGTTGACCACCATCCGCATCGACGGGACCCAGGTGACCTTGTAGCCGCCGGCGGCGTTCCAGCCGGTGGCGTCGACCGCGGCCTCGCCGCCGCCGACGTTCCAGGGGCCGCGGTTGAACAGGCCCTGGAGGAAGCCGGGGCCGTCGGTGCCCAGGGTCTGGTTCTTCAGGAACATCTGGTGCAGCCGGCCCCAGCTCCAGTTGTCGATGTTCTTGCCCAGCTTGGAGGTCAGCTCGAAGCGCGCGTCCTTCATGGCGTGTGCCAGGAGCTGGTCGCGGTTCTTGTCACCGGGGCGGTTGGGCCGGTCCTCGGTCTTCCACCAGGCGTTGTCCGGGTGGTCCAGGATGCCGCGGACGACCTCGTACCAGCGGTCGCCGCCGTCGGGCTGGGCGGAGTCACCGTCCCGCTCGCCGCATTCGCGGATGTACTTGTCGCTCTCGTCGGCGGGGCCGGTCTCGTCCGCCGGGCGGACGGTCAGGCACTGCCCGTCGGGGCGCAGCTCCTTGGGCATCTTGTTGCCGAAGGCGAGCTTGAGGGTGTTGCGCCAGACGGCGTTGAAGTAGGCGGCCGCGGCGGAGTCGGGCTCCTGGCTGAAGTCCCAGCCCTCCAGCAGCTGCTGGGCGTCGCGGACGTACTTGTCCTTGATGTCGACCTTCGTCAGGTAGGGCGTCAGCAGCCGGGCGATCTCGCTGCTGTTGTCCTTCTGGAAGGCCTGCATGTCGTCGGTGGAGACCTTGCCGCCGTCCTTGATCTTCGACTCGATCAGGTCGTTGATCCGCTGGCTGCGGGAGCCGTAGCCCCAGTCCTTGGTGAGGAGGTAGGGGTACTTCTCGTCGGTGACGGCCTGGTTGGCGGTGACGATGTAGCCGCGCTGGGGGTTGTACTCGTACGGCAGGGACTTCTGCGGGAGGTAGCCGGTCCACTGGTACTTCGGGTCCCAGCCGGGCGCCGGGTAGGTGCCGTCGAAGTGGCCGTCGCCCTTGCCGCGGACCGGGATCTGGCCCGGGGCCTGGTAGCCGATGTTGCCCTTGGTGTCGGCGTAGACCAGGTTCTGGGAGGGGACCTCGAAGTGCCCGGCGGCCTTGCGGAAGCCGTTCCAGTCCTTGGCGCGGTTGAGTTCGAAGACGCCGTCCATGGACTTGCCGGGGTTCAGCGCGGTCCAGCGCAGCGAAACGGCGTAGCCGTCGCCGCGGTCCGGTGCGGCGTTGCCGACCGGGGCGTCCTTGCCGACATTGGCCAGTTCGCCGTCGCGGTCGGAGACGATCGGCCCGTTCTTGGTGGACCGGACGGTGATCTCGTGGCTCTCGCCGTCGGCGACCTTGATGGTCTCCTTGCGGGTTATGAAGGGCTGCTGCTTGTTGTCGTAGAGGTAGCCGTCGGCATTGACCTTCTCCAGGTAGAGGTCGGTGACGTCGGCACCCAGGTTGGTCATGCCCCAGGAGATGTCCTGGTTGTGGCCGATGACGACGCCGGGCATACCGGAGAAGGTGAAGCCGGAGACGTCGTAGTTGCACTTGGGGCCGGTGGTACGGCAGTGCAGGCCCATCTGGTACCAGAGCGAGGGCATCTGCGGTGCCAGGTGCGGGTCGTTGGCGAGCAGCGGCTTGCCGGTGGTGGTGTGCGCACCGGAGACGACCCAGGAGTTCGAGCCGATGCCGTTGCCGTTGGGGCCGAGCAGCGCCGGGACCTTGTCGAGGGTCTTGGACAGCGAGGACAGCTGCGACTGGACGCCCGTGGTGGCGCCGGCGGGGGTGCTGTTCGCCGAACCCTTGGGCGAGAACTTCTTGGTGGCGGGGTCGACCGCGCCGCCCTCGACGATCGGCTTGTTCCGCTTGTACGGATATGCCGGGTAGAGCTCGGCGATCCGCTCCGGGGTGAAGCGGCTGGTCATCAGGGAACGGTCGATCTCCTCCTGCATGTTGCCGCGGAGGTCCCAGGCCATCGCCTTGAGCCAGGCCACCGAGTCGACCGGCGTCCACTTCTCGGGCTTGTAGTCGTTCTCGAGGTCCAGCGCCGCGTACTCCAGGGACGCCGCCGAGCCCTCGTGGTCCTTGAGGTAGGCGTTGACGCCCGCCGAGTAGGACTGGAGGTACTTCTTGGTGCTGGGCGACAGCTTGGTGTCGTACTCCTTCTGCGCCACGTGGCGCCAGCCGAGGGTGCGCAGGAACGAGTCGGTCTTGACCTGGCCCTTGCCGAACATCTCCGAGAGCCGGCCGGCGGTCATGTGGCGCCGGACGTCCATCTCCCAGAAGCGGTCCTGGGCCTGGACGTATCCCTGGGCGCGGAAGAGGTCTTCGTCGCTGTCGGCGTAGATCTGCGGAATGCCGTTGGCGTCGCGCGTGACGTCCACCGGGTTGGTCAGGCCCGGGAGTTTGAGCGAGCCGGTGGTCTGCGGGAACGAGGCGCGGACGGTACTGACACCCCAGAACGCGCCGAAGCCGATGCCCGCCACGAGCAGCAGCACGACCGTGATCGCGACGAGGCGGCCGCGCCGCCCCTTCTTTTTCCTGGGGACTGGGCCGGACTTGTTGGCGGGCATCTCTGTCCTTCGAGGGGCAGGGTGGGAGTGCTGGAGCAACCATAGGCGCACGGGTTCGGCGACCCCTACGCGGAGTCACCACCAGCACCTTCAACCTTCAAGCAATGGTAAATTGTTAGTCTCAGTAACTAGATACGGTAAGGAAAGACCACTCCGGAACCCGTGCGAGGAAGGACCAGCTCCTGTCTGTCGACCACCTCAACGAACTCCTGCTGCTCTGCTCGCTCGTACTGCTCATCGCGGTTGCCGCGGTACGGCTCTCCTCGCGCAGCGGGCTCCCCAGCCTGCTCATCTACCTGGGGATAGGCATCGCCATAGGGCAGGACGGCCTGGGCGGTGTCGTCTTCGACAACGCCGAGCTGACCCAACTCCTCGGCTATACCGCGCTGGTCGTGATCCTCGCCGAGGGCGGACTCGGCACCAAGTGGAAAGAGATCAAACCGGCGCTGCCCAGGGCGGTGGCACTGTCGACGGTCGGCGTCGCGGTGAGCGTGGGGGTCACCGCGGCCGGAGCGCACTATCTGGCCGGGCTCGACTGGCGCCAGGCGCTGCTGATCGGCGCCGTGGTGTCCTCCACGGATGCCGCGGCCGTCTTCTCCGTGCTGCGCAGCGTGCCGCTGCCGGCCCGCCTGACCGGTGTACTGGAAGCCGAATCCGGCTTCAACGACGCCCCCGTGGTCATCCTCGTCGTCGCCTTCTCCACCGCGGGACCGGTCGAACACTGGTACGCCCTGCTCGGTGAGATCACCCTGGAGCTGGCGATCGGCGCCGCCATCGGACTGGCCTTCGGCTGGCTCGGCGCGTATGGCCTGCGGCATGTGGCGCTGCCGGCGTCCGGCCTGTACCCGATCGCCGTCATGGCCATCGCGGTCTCCGCCTACGCGGCCGGTGCGCTGGCGCACGGCTCGGGCTTCCTCGCCGTCTATCTGGCCGCGATGGTGCTCGGCAACGCCAAGCTGCCGCACTCACCGGCCACCCGCGGCTTCGCCGAAGGCCTCGGCTGGATCGGCCAGATCGGCATGTTCGTACTGCTCGGCCTGCTGGTCACCCCGCACAACCTGCTCGACGACTTCGTGCCCGCGCTGCTGATCGGCATGATCCTGACACTGGTGGCCAGGCCGACGTCCGTCTTCGTGGCGCTGCTGCCGTTCCGGGTGCCCTGGCGGGAGAAGACCCTGCTGTCGTGGGCCGGGCTGCGCGGCGCGGTACCGATTGTGCTGGCCACGATCCCGATGGTGGGCGATGTCCCCGGCAGCGACCGCGTATTCAACATCGTCTTCGTCCTGGTCGTCGTCTACACCCTGATCCAGGGGCCGACGCTGCCGTGGCTCGCCAGGCGGCTGCGGCTGGGCGAGGACGAGGAGGCAGCCGACCTGGGCATCGAGTCCGCTCCCCTGGAGCGGCTGCGCGGCCATCTGCTGTCCACGTCCATCGGCCCCTCGTCCCGTATGCACGGCGTCGAGGTCGGCGAGCTACGGATGCCCGCGGGCGCCGCGGTCACCCTCATCGTCCGGGACGGCTCCAGCTTCGTGCCGTCGCCCTCGACGGTGCTGCGGCGCGGTGACGAACTGCTGGTGGTCGCCACCGACCCGGTGCGCGACGCGGCCGAACGGCGGCTCCAGGCCGTCTCGCAGGGCGGCAAGCTGGCCGGCTGGCTGGGCACGGACGGCTCCTCGGGGCGGCGCAGGCACGGCCCCCGCTGACGTCCGGCGGAACCGGCGTAGAGCCGGAAATGTGGTGCAGATCTCCACGGATACCAAGGAAAATGTGCGTGGAGCCCTGGCTAATCCCAGGGCTTCGCGCACAGCGGCCTGTAGTATGAAGACGCAACATCGACGAACCAACTCTGCCTGATGCAGAGCTGGCGCGACCGCTCGGCGGCCGCGGTCCCCTGCCACACGCAGCCACCCTCCCGGTGCGGACCACGCGGTATCACTCGGTCCTGCGCGAGAGGACAGCTCTCGGCGCGTACCCGTGACGACCTCGCGGGTGGCGCGCTACCAGGCGGCAGAAAGGCCCGGCCGTGGCATCCGCGGTCAAGGACTCCCGTACCGGTTACGGCTCACTGCTCCGCACCCCTGGTGCATGGACATTCCTGCTGCCCGGCTTTCTGGCCCGGCAGCCCTTCGCCATGCTGACGATCGGCATCGTGCTGCTCGTCGAATCCACCACCGGCTCGTACGGCACCGCAGGCGCGGTGTCCGCCGCCACCGGTGTCTCGATGGCCCTGTTCGCCCCGCAGGGCGGCAAGCTCGCCGACCGCTTCGGCCAGCGCGCGGTGCTGATCCCCGGCGTACTGGTGCACGTCGCCGGCGTCTGTGCACTGATCACCCTCGCTCTCACCCACGCGCCCCTGTGGGCGCTGTTCGCGGTGGCCGTCCCCACGGGCGCCTCGACCCCTCAGGTCGGCCCGATGGTGCGGGCCCGCTGGGCCTCCCGGCTCGGCGGCAGCCCGCTGATGCCGACGGCCGCCGCCTTCGAGTCGGTGACCGACGAGTTCACCTTCGTCGTCGGCCCGGTGCTGGCGACAGCGCTGTGCACCGGCATCCACCCGGCGGCCGGACTGGTCGCCGAGGCCGCGCTGACGCTGGCCGGCGGGCTGCTGTTCGCCTCCCAGCGGCGCAGCCAGCCGCCGGTGCACCGGCACCGGGCCGGCGACCGGCCGCGCGTCTCGGCGGTGTCGGTGCCCGGCGTACGCGTCCTGATCGTGGCGTTCCTCGGCATCGGCGCCGTCTTCGGCGGTATGCAGGTCTCGCTGACCGCGTTCACCCAGCACATCGGGCAGCCCGGCATCAACGGCGTGCTCTACGGGATCTTCGCGGGCGGCAACATGCTCGCCGGTATCGCGTGCGGCCTCATCGCCTGGAAGGTCGGCCCGCGGCGCCGGCTGCTGGTCGCCTACGGGCTGCTGGCGCTGGCGACCACCCCGTTGTGGGCGGTCACCGCGGTGCCGCTGCTCGGCGCGGTCGGACTGGTCGTCGGCCTGTGCATCGCCCCGGCCCTGATCACCGGCTACACCCTCGTGGAGTCGCTGGTGCCGGCCGCCGCCCGCACCGAGGCCTTCACCTGGCTGACCGGCGCGGTCGCGCTGGGCCAGGCGGCCGCGGCCACCTCGGCCGGCCAGCTCGCCGACCGCTTCGGGCCGAGCACCGGGTTCCTGGTGCCGCTGGCCGGTACGGCGCTGGCCCTGACGGTGCTGCTGGCGCTCCGCGCCCACCTGCTGCCGCGCTCCTCGACGAGGACCGCCGCGGGCCCCGCGCACAGCACGGATGCCCAGGTCCCGGCCGTTTCCGACGACCGCGAGCGGGAGCTGGCGCGCACCTGACGGGACGTGGAGTCGGTCACCGTGGGCCGGTCACGGTGGACTGTCGGCCGGGAATACTGCAAGATGGAGCGTCGTTAGCACTCATCGAGTGAGAGTGCCAGGAGGAAGACAAGTGCCGACCTACCAGTACCAGTGCACCGCGTGTGGCGAGGGCCTCGAGGCGGTGCAGAAGTTCACCGACGATGCGCTCACGGAGTGCCCCGCCTGCGACGGACGCCTCAAGAAGGTGTTCTCCGCGGTCGGCATCGTCTTCAAGGGATCCGGCTTCTACCGCAACGACAGCCGCGGCTCGTCGTCGAGCAGCAGTCCCGCGAAGAACCCCTCCGCGGCGGGCAGCACGTCCTCCTCGGACACGTCGGGCTCCTCGTCCGGCAGCTCGGACACCAAGTCCTCGGCCCCGGCCGCCTCGTCGTCCTCCGGCAGCTCCTCGGGCACCAGCTCCGCGGCCTGACCCACAGCTCTTCGGACCCCGCCGTCACCGACGGCGGGGTCCGCTGTCTTACGGCTTCCTTTCGCCTCCGCCACCCGCCCGCCCCGGGCCGCCGCGCCCCGATAGTGTGACCGGCATGGCTGACGCGGAGATTGGCGTTATCGGCGGATCGGGGTTCTACTCCTTCCTCGACGACGTGACCGAGATCACGGTGGACACCCCCTACGGAAGCCCCAGCGACTCGCTGTTCCTGGGACAGATCGCCGGCCGCCAGGTGGCGTTCCTGCCCCGGCACGGCCGCGGCCACCACCTCCCGCCGCACCGCATCAACTACCGCGCCAACCTGTGGGCGCTGCGCTCGCTCGGGGTGCGCCAGGTCCTCGCCCCGTGCGCGGTCGGCGGCCTGCGGGCCGAATACGGCCCCGGCACGCTCCTGGTCCCCGACCAGCTCGTCGACCGCACCAAGGCCCGCCCCCAGACCTACTTCGACGGCGAACCGCTCCCCGACGGGAAGACCCCCAACGTCGTCCACCTGACCTTCGCCGACCCGTACTGCCCCACCGGACGGCAGGCCGCCCTCACGGCCGCCCGTGGCCGGGACTGGGAGCCGGTCGACGGCGGCACCCTCGTCGTGATCGAAGGCCCCCGCTTCTCGACCCGCGCCGAGTCGCGCTGGCACGCCGCACAGGGCTGGTCGGTGGTCGGTATGACCGGCCACCCCGAAGCCGTGCTGGCCCGCGAACTGAGCCTGTGCTACACGTCATTGGCGCTGGTCACCGACCTGGACGCGGGCACCGAGACCGGCGACGGCGTCTCCCACGAGGAAGTCTTCAGGGTCTTCGCCGAGAACGTCGGCCGACTGCGCGAGGTCCTGTTCGACGCGGTCTCCGGCCTCCCTGACAACGCCGCCCGCAACTGCCTGTGCACCGAGGTGCACACCGGCTGGGACCTGGGCATCGACCTGCCGTAGCGCCCCGGACGCCGCGACGGACGGCCCGGCCTCCCTCTCCCGGGTGGCCGGGTTGTCCCCAGGGGCGGGGTCGTCCACAGCCCGGAGCGGGCCGGTGCGGATTCCGGCACGGTGGTGATCGCCGGTTCGTCCGAACCCCTCACCACAGGCGGTGCCCACCATGCCCCGTGCCTCTTCCCCGCCCCCTCACCACACCGACCCCGCCTTCCTCTCCCCGCCGCTCCCTGCTCCCCCGCCCTGTGAAGTGCCGCACTTCCCTCCCGTACGGGCCGGTGGCGGCCGGCGCCGGGGAGGACGGAGTGCGCAGCGGCGGCTGCTGGCCGCGGGACTGGCGACGGCCGCCGCAGTACTGGCCGGCGGAGCGTCGTACGGTGCCGTACGAGCCGCACCCGCCCCCGGCTGTCCGTCGGCTGCGGCGGCGGGAGGGCGGTGACCGGTGCCCCGAGATCAAGTGGTCGACGACTGGACACCTCCGCCCCGCCCTGCCGTAAGTTGCGGTGCTGAGTGTTTGTGCACCATCCGTAGTGAGCGTGGAAAGAGGCTGTCAGGTGAGCGAGAGCAAGGGCGTCCTTCAGGGGTTCAAGGAATTCCTGATGCGCGGCAACGTCATCGAACTCGCGGTCGCGGTCGTGGTCGGTGCTGCCTTCACGAACATCGTGAACGCCGTGGTCAAGGGCGTGATCAACCCGATCATCGGCGCCCTGGGCTCGCAGAACCTCGACAACTACAAGGCCTGCCTGACCGTCTGCCACACGGACAAGAAGACGGGCGAATTCACCGACGGCATCTACATCCTGTGGGGCTCGGTGCTCAGCGCCGCCCTGACGTTCCTGATCACCGCCGCGGTCGTGTACTTCCTCATGATCCTTCCGATCACCAAGTGGAAGGAGCGCCAGGCAGCCAAGAGGGGAGCCGACGACATCCCCGTGAACCCGACCGAGGTCGAGCTGCTCATCGAGATCCGCGATGCGCTGCTCGCGCAGCGCACCGGCCCGCCGTCCGACCCGTCCGCCACCGCGGGGATCATCGGCGCGCAGAAGACCCAGCAGTAGCGGGCGCCCAGGGCGGCCGGCACACGCCGCCCCCTCGCCTCGCTCAGAGGTGGTGGGGCGGCTTTTCGTCGAGGAAGCGGGCGAGGTCGGCGGCGCTGTCACTGCCGCTCGGGCGCTCGCCCCAGCCACGGTCGGTGTCGTCCGAGGACTGCTGGTTCAGCGGGTCGTCGAAGATCAGCCTCGCCGCGGGCTTGCGGGCCGGGCGCGCAGCCGGCGCGGGCGCGGGGGCCTGCGCGGCCTCGGACGCGTCCTCGGGTGCGGGGGCCGACTCGGGTTCGGGGGTGGTGCTCACCCCTCCAGGGTACGGGCGCGCCACGAGCGCTCCCGTTCGGCACGGGGCCCGTCGGTCACGGGTGATAGAGCGCTCGGGCACGGGCCTGGTCGAGGGGGCCGTCCGCACCGATCGGCAGGAAGTGGTCCACCTGCCATGCCTGTGCACTGCGGGCCTGGCGATTGGCGGTCTCCACCCACGGCGGGTAGACGCGGAACGCCCGCTTGCCGCCCGAGCCGTTGCGGGAAACAATGCCCCGCTCGGCGAGCACGTCGCGCGGGAAGACGAAGTGCCCGAACTGCCGGTCCTGGCGGCTGCTGATGACGAAGAGATCGACCGGGTCCCCGGCGTCGAAGGGCTGGATGGGCCCTCCGGGGCACCGCTTCCACACCGTGACGAACTGCCCGGCCTTCGTCGGGGTCGTCTTGGCCACCCGGAACCTGACGCAGGAACCATCGAGGGTGAACTCATGTGCCGCGTACTCGGCGCTCTCCGCTTCGGGCACCGGACGGGAGCAGGTGAAGCCACACGGGTCGTACACCCTCGTCCGCGCCGCGCGAAGGTCCTCGTGCAGCGTTTCCCCACCTGTCCACGGCTCGGGATCTGCGGGGCAGTGTGCCGAGGAGTCCATGGGTTTTGTCGCCATTGCGCCATCGTGTCATTGCCGTCCGTCGCACAGGGCGGCGGGATACCGGCAGCCACGCGCGGCGCGCGGGAGACAGGCCGTGAACCCTCTCGCACCGGGGACGGCGCGTCTCCGCCTCAGGGGCGTCTCCTCGTAGGGGGCGTCTCCCTCTAGCGGCCCTTGTCGTGGGTGGGTATGGGGTGCGGGCGGTGGCCGTCCCGGGGGCGGGTCGGCGGGCTCTGTGAGGCGTGGCTGCGCCTGAGGGGCCGGTTCCGGTCGGAGCCGGGCAGGGGGTGGCGGGGGTGTGCGTACTCATGGCGGGCCATGGGACGGCGGCCTTTCCGGTCGGGGGAGGGTGCGGCGGCCCGGTCGGAGAAGTCGACGGGCGGCCGGTTCGTTGACCCGGGCGGTAGGGCGGAATGCGACGCCGAGAGCGAGGAAGGCGGTGAGCGCGACCTCGGGAAGCAGTGCGGGGTGGACGTGCGGCAGCAGGCGGCCGCCCAGGGCGATGGCGAGGATCACGAGAAACACAACGGCCGAGCCCACCGGCGTCGCATGGAGCACCGGAGGCCTCGGCCGAGGCGGCGCCACTGGTGCCTCCGGGTCCGCAGCCGGGGCAGGTGGGGCATCTGAGTGCTGTGGCACGTACCCCACGCTAGGCACGGACGAGGCACCTGGCCTGTTCTGTGGCCTTAGCGGGTGAAGGGTGCGCTGTCGGCAGGTGAAGGATGCGCCCTCGGCAAGCGAAGGGTGCGCCCTCTCCTGGGGCGCGGACCGTCCGTGCCCGGGGTGGAAGGCCCCGTCAGCTGCCCCGTCAGCGGGTGACGGGCCGGGCGCCCAGTGCTTCGTGCCACCACAGGTCGCGGCCCGGCTTCCAGGAGACCGGCCGCGAGCACCGGTTCACCACCAGCACGGTGCGGTCCGGCGCGCCCCCCGCGGCCGCGCCCCGCGCCAGCGCATGGTCGAGCAGCGCCTTCACCGGCCGTACGGCCCCGTCCCAGAACGCCGCATCGGCCGTGATCAGCACCCGGGCCGAGGACTCACGCGTCCGTGCGACCAGTTCGGGCACCGTCAACGAGACCGGCAGCGTGGTGCGTATCGCATCCAGCCGGCCGCAGGCGAGCGTGGCGATCACCGACTCGGGCACGAGCGGCAGATGCACCGCGACCCGGTCGCCGGGCCGTACCCCGAGCCGGGTGAGCGTGGCCGCGGCCCGCTCGGCCTGGTCGAGGAGCATGCCGTGCGTCAACTCCTCCTGGCGCCCGGGCTCCCCGCTCCAGGTGAGGGCGATTCGTGACGCCTCCGGTTCTTGCACTTCCCGGGCGTCATCTGCATGCTCTGAGGTCATACGGCGCAACATGCGGATCAGGATGTAGATCACCGATCAACGTTCGCTGAACGTCCGCTGTATGAGGCCTGCGCCCGCCTCTCCCGCACCCGCGCGGCCGCACTCGCGCCGGGCCTTCCGGCTCACCGCAGCGTGCTCCTCCGCCGCCTCGCAGGCACTCCGGCTCCACCGCACCCGGCCCCCGCATATCGCGCCGGGCCGCTCGGCTCACCGCAACAGCCCCTTCGGCCGGTGCGCACATTGCGCCCCAGGCGTCCTGCCCCTCTCCGGTGCACTTCATCCCCCCTCTCCCCTCCTTTTTCCCGTTTCCCTCCGCAGATGCGAGAGCCGGACCCGTGAGAGGCGGCCCGATGCCCGTCATGCCGAAACCCGAACCGCACCCCCGCCTGGGCACACACACCCGCCACGGCCCGTGCACCCGCCTTGGCCCGCAGGCCCGTTGGGCGCTGGCCGCCGTCGCCACCGGCGCCTTCTGCGTCCAGCTGGACTCCTTTGCGCTGGCCCCGGCGCTCCCCGCCGTCCGCGATGCCCTGCACGGTTCGGCCACCGCCACGCCCTGGGTCGTCAGCGGCTATCTGCTGGCCGCCGGTTCCCTGATGCCGGTCGCCGGCCGTCTCGGCGACCTCTACGGGCGGCGCCGGATGCTGATCCTCGGTCTGTCCCTCTTCGCTGTCACCGCCGTGCTGTGCGCGCTGGCACCGTCGCTGCCGCTGCTGGTGGCGGCGCGGGTGGGGCAGGGCGCCGGCTGCGCGCTGATCATGCCCGTCGGGCTGGCCCTGCTGACCAACGCCTGTCCGCCGGGGTGTGCGCGCCGGGTGACGGGCCGTGCGCTGGGGCTGGCCGGACTGGCCACCGTCTGCGGGCCGTTGCTCGGCGGCATGCTCGCCCAGTCGGTGTCCTGGCGGGCCGTCTTCTGGCTGACGGTGCCGCTCGCCCTGGCCGCCGCGCTGTGCGCCCGCCGGGCGGCGGAGTCCCGCGCTCCGGCCGGCCCTTCCCTCGACGCCGCCGGAGCGGTCACCGCCACGGGCGTGTTGGCCTGTCTGGCCCGCTGGCTGGAAGACACCGCGGCCTGGGGCTGGGTGGCCGGCGCGGCGCTGCTCGGCGCGCTGTTCGTACGGGCCGAGCGGCGCTCCCCCGCCCCGCTGGTGGACCTTGCGCTGTTCCGTAACCGCCCTTACGTGGCGCTGACCGTGGCCGGTGCGGTCGCCAACTCCGCGATCGTGACGCTGTTGTACGTCGTCCCTGTGATGCTGCAGCGGACCCAGGGGTGGTCGGGGCCGGCCGCGGGGGTGGCCTTTCTCGCCCCCGCCGCCGCGCTGGCCGCCGGCGGCCCGACGGCCGGCCGGGTGCGTCCCGCGGCGGCCGTGCCGGTGATGGCGCTCTGCCTGGCCGCCGCCGCGGTGGCGCTGGGGGCCTGCGAGCACGCTACGGACACGTCCGCCCTGCTGCCGGCCGCGACGGGGGCCGCGGCGCCGCTGGGCGTGGCCGGCGGGCTCGCCCTCACCGGCACCCAGGCGGTCGTACGCCGCGAACGCGCGGGGGAGGCGTCCGGCGTGACCAAGGCCGTGATGACAGCCACGGCGGGGGTCGGGCTCGCCCTCGCCGGTACTGCCACGACACGCAGCGGCGGCGGCCGCCCGTCCCTGGCCCTCCCCGCCGCCGCCTGCCTGGTCACCGCCGCGGCCCTGGTGCTCGTACGGGGGCGCGGGCGTCGCCAGCCGGAGCGTCGCCGGCGGGGGCGTCGCCGGCGGGGGCGTCGCCGGCGGGGGCGTCGCCGGCGGGGGCGTCGCCGGCGGGGGCGTCGCCGGCGGGGGCGTCGCCGGCGGGGGCGTCGCGGCTGAGGTAGCGGCCCACCGATGGCGCGCTCACCCCACGGCCGCCGCCACCACCGCCTCGTATCCCCCCACCACGTCGCACACATCGCCGAACCCGCGCGCCTCCAGCAGTGCCGCCGCGATCACCGACCGGCCGCCGCTGCGGCAGTACAGGACCACCGGGCGGGCCGGGTCCAGTTCGGTGAGGTGCTGGGAGAGGCCGGCCAGCGGGATGTTGCGGGCGCCGGGGAGGGCGCCCGCCTCGTACTCGGCCGGGTTGCGGACGTCGATCAACTGAAGGCCGACCGCGGGCGCTTCGGCCGCTGGTGCACCGGGTGCCGGCGCGCCGGGCCCCGGGGCGCCGGCCGCGGGTGCACCGGGTACTGCTGCGCCGACCGCCGCGACATCGCCCGGCTGCGGCTGTTCCAGGGCGAGTTCGTCGTGGCGGACGCGGCGGCTGCGGCGGGTGAGGGCGGGCGTGCGCTCCAGTACGGCGGCCGGGTCGGACAGGTGGCCCAGGACGCGGTCGTAGCCGATGCGGGCGAGGCGGAGGCGGGCCTCCTGCTCCGTACCGGGGTCGGCGATCAGCACGACGGGGGTGCCCGGGGCGACCACGCTGCCGGCGTACTCCGCGAACCGGGTGTCCAGGCTTGTATGGAGCGAACCGGCCAGGTGCGCGCGGGTGTAGGCGGCCGACGGGCGGCAGTCGAGGAGGGCGGCGCCCTGCCGGTCGCGGGCCGCGAGCGCCTCGTCCAGGGTGAGCGCGGCCGGCGGGCCGGGGTCCAGGAGGGGGTGGCCGTCGCGGTTGAGGGCCGCGTCGTGCGCGAAGTACCCGGGGGTGGCGGGCTGGCCCGCGGTGACCAGGCGGACGAAGTCGGCCTCCGGCATGGGCTGGAGGGCGTAGTTGAGGCGGCGCTGGTCACCGATGGTGGAGCTGGTCTCGGTGGAGAGGCTGCGGCCGCAGGCGGAACCGGCGCCGTGTGCGGGAAAGACCCGGGTCGCGTCCGGGAGGGTCAGGAGTTTGGTGTGCAGGGAGCGGTACAGACGGACGGCCATGTCGTGCGGGGAGTGTCCGGCGGCGGAGAGCAGGTCGGGGCGGCCGACATCGCCGACGAAGAGGGTGTCACCGGTGAGCACGCCGAACGGCACCTCGTCGTCGGGGTGTTCGCGGATGACCAGACAGATGGATTCGAGGGTGTGGCCAGGGGTGGCGAGGGCGGTGAGGGTGACCCCCTCGGTGTCGTCCGCCCCGAGCGAGATGCGCTCGCCGTCCCGTAACCGCCGTATGGGGAAGCCGGTTTCGGCGGCTTCGCCGAAGGCGATGGCGGCGTCGGTGGCCCGCGCGAGTTCGAGGTGGCCGGAGAGGAAGTCGGCGTGAACGTGCGTCTCGATGACGAGTTCGATGCGCAGGCCGGCGGCTTCCGCGTCGTGCAGATAGTCGTCGATGTCGCGGCGTGGGTCGACGAGGACGGCGCGTCCGGTGGTCTCGTCGCCGATCAGATACGACGCCTGGGAGAGGCAGTCGAGGTAGTACTGCGCGAAGTGCACGGTCGGCCTCCAGGGGTGCGCGGGGCCCGTGCGCGGCGGCTGGGGCCCGCTCGGGCAGAGTGCGTTGTGCGGATGCACGGATGTACGTACATTAGGGAGCCGGGTGGCGGGCGAACAAGCCGGGGCCGCCGTCCGGCGCCCATATGACCGCCCATCAGACGAACACGAGGGACCCCGCCCTCGGACGCACCCGCACGACCTCGCCTCGCCCACCTCGCCTCAGGCGTCGCACGTGACGTCGCACCGCAGGGTCACAGGTGACTTCGTGCCAGATGCGGCGCCCCAGGCGGCCTCGCCCCGGCTGACCCGGCATCACCGACCGCACCCTCACCACCCCGTACGCCCGCGGAGGAACCCACCATGACGACCGAGCCGCCGGATGGCGCGCACGGCCCGCGCCCCCTGGACCGGCGCTCGCCGCTGCCCCTGTGGGCCCAGCTCTTCGACGATCTGCGCCGCCGGATGGAAACCGGCGAGTTCAGCGCGGAGTTCCCGGCCGAGCACCGGCTCACCGGCGAGTACGAGGTCAGCCGGCACACCGTCCGGGAGGCGCTGCGCAAGCTGCGCGCCGACGGCCTGGTGATCGCCGAACGCGGCCGCACCAGCCGGCTGGACACCCGTCGCATACAGCAGCCACTGGGCTCTCTCTACAGCCTCTTCCGCGAGCTGGAGGGCCAGGGCGTGGACCAGCGCAGCGAGGTGCTGCGGCTGGAGCGGACCGTGGACGGGACGATCGCCGGGCATCTGGGGCTGGTGGCGGACGCGCCGCTGGTCGTACTGGAGCGGCTGCGGCTCGCGGACGGCGAACCGCTCGCCCACGACACCGCGTATCTGCCCGCCGAGGTCGCCGAGCCGCTGCTGGACGCCGACTTCGGGCACACCTCGCTCTACGGCGAACTGACGCGCCGCTGCGGGGTGAAGGTCACCGGCGGCCGCGAGCGGATCCAGCCGTTCCTGCCGGACATCCGGCAGGCGTGGCTGCTGGGGCTCGCCGACCGGGAGGCGGCGTTCACCATCGAACGGCTGGGGCGGGCCGGGGAGCGGCCGGTGGAGTGGCGCGAGACGGTGGTCCGCGGCGACCGGTTCACCTTCGTCGCGGAGTGGTCCGACGCAAGCCCGGCCGTCGCCCTTGCGCCGCGGGCCTCGTGTCCGTCCTCATAGCCGCCGCGGCGGTGCCGTGCGGACTGCTGATCGGGGTGCTGCTGGGCGCGCTCGGCGGCGGCGGCTCCGTGCTGGCGGTGCCCGCGCTGGTCTATCTGCTGGGGCAGTCGCCGCACGAGGCGACCGCGGGCGCGCTGATCGTCGTCACGGTCGGCGCGGTGACCGGAATGGCCTGCCACGCCCGCGCCGGGCGGGTCCGGTGGGCGGCCGGTGCGGCCTTCGGGGCGCTGGGTACGGCCGGCAGCTACCTCGGTTCCCGGTGGAGCGCGGCGCTGGACCCTGCGGTGCTGATGGCCGCCTTCGCCGGTCTGCTGCTCGTGGTGGCGGCGACGCTGCTGTTACGGGTGCTGCGCGAGCGCCGGACGGCGGTCGGCGCCCGCCCCTTACGGATACCCACGGAGAACGCGTCCTCAGGGGGCCCGACGGGGGCTGTGCCCTTACGGGACCCGGCGGAGCAGGTGCCTTCACGGCCGTTACGCGACCCCGAGGAGCCCGCGCCCTTACGCGACCCCGAGGAGCCCGCGCCCTTACGGGACGCCGCGGAGCCCGTGCCCCTACGAGATCTCACGCAGCCCATGCCCTTACCGGACGCCCCTGAGCCCGCACCCTTCCGGGACACCCCGGATCCGGCCCCTTCCCCTGGCCGCACCGGCCCCGCCCGTCACCCGCAGCCCGGCCCCGCGCATCCCCTGCGCCCTACCCGTCCCGCCCACCCCACCCGTCCCGCCCGGTTCGCCGTGACCGCCTCCGCCGTCGGGCTGCTCACCGGCTTCTTCGGGGTCGGCGGCGGCTTCGTCGTCGTCCCGGCCCTCACTCTGGTCCTGGGCCTGGAGATGCCGGCCGCGATCGGCACCTCCCTCCTCGTCATCCTCATCAACTCCCTTACGGCGCTGGGCACCCGGGCCGGCACCGGAGCGCCGGACTGGCCGCTGCTGGCGGGCTTCGCGGCCTGCGCGGCGGTCGGCAGCCACCTCGGCAACCGCCTCACCACCCGCCTGCGCCCGCAGACCCTGACCACGGCCTTCGCCTGCCTCGTCACCGTCCTCGCCGTCTCCATGGCGGCCGCCGCACTCCCCCGCCTCTGGGCCCCCTGACCGCCCCGGCCGCCACCACGCCACCCGCCCGTCACTTCGCCCACCCACCACTCCACCGACCCTTTCCACCCACCAGGAGGAAACACATGGCCCCCGCACCCGCCGCCCCGTCCCACCACCAGGTCCTGATCGTCGGCGGCGGCACCGCAGGCATCACCGTCGCCGCCCGGTTACGCCGCGCCGGAATCCGGGACATCGCACTGCTGGAGCCCTCCGAAACGCACTGGTACCAGCCGCTGTGGACGCTGGTCGGCGGCGGACAGGCCCCGTTGCGCGCCGCACTGCGCACCGAAGCCGACGTCATGCCACCCGGCGTGCGCTGGCTGCGTGAGCGCGCCACCGCCGTCGACCCGGCCACCCGTACGGTCACCACCGCCTCCGGCCGGGTCCTCTCCTACGGGCGGCTGGTCCTCAGCCCCGGCCTGCACCTCGACTGGGACGGCGTGCCCGGCCTGGCCGGGGCCCTCGGACACGGCGGGGTGAGCAGCAACTACCGGCCCGATCTCGCCCCGCTCACCTGGGAGTTGATCCGTCGGATGCGGCGCGGCACGGCCGTGTTCACCATGCCGTCCGGGCCGGTGAAGTGCGGCGGCGCCCCGCAGAAGATCGCGTACCTGGCGGCCGACCACTGGCGCAAGCGCGGTGTACTGGACGCGATCCGCACCATCCTGGTGCTCCCGGAGCCCGCGATGTTCAAGGTGCCGGTCTTCTCCCGCGCGCTGACGGAGACGGCCCGGAGGTACGGCATCGAGGTGCGGCTGAGCTCCGAGATGACCCGGCTCGACGGCGCGGCGCGCGAGGCGGTGATCACCGACCACACCACCGGCACGGACGAGACCATCCGCTACGACCTGCTGCACGCCGTACCGCCGCAGCGCGCCCCCGCATGGCTGGCCGACGGCCCGCTCGCCGACCCCGCCTCCCCGTACGGGTACGTCAAGGCCGACCGGGAAACCCTCCAACACCCTGATTTCCCGAACGTGTTCGTCCTGGGCGACGTCGCCAATCTGCCGACGTCCAAAACGGGTGCCGCGATCCGCAAGCAGGCCCCGGTCGTCGTCGCCAACCTCCTCGCCGGTCTGCGCGGACGCCCCGGCACCGCCCGCTACGACGGCTACACCTCCTGCCCCCTGGTCACCGCCCGGCACAAGATGCTGCTCGCAGAGTTCGACTACGACCTGGAGCCCACCCCGTCGATCCCGTTCATCGACACCACCCGGGAGCGCACCGATATGTGGTTCCTCAAGCGCTACGGGCTGCCGCAGCTCTACTTCAAGGGGATGCTCAAGGGTCTGGCCTGACGACGGCCGGCGCGGCGGCGGGACCCGTGCCCCGCCGCCGCGCTCACCCTCCTCCTACGCCGCCGCCAACTCCCCCACCACACACCCCGCGTTGTCCGGCGCCCCCGCCTCGCGGGCCAGCCGGACCAGGTCCCGTACGGCCTGGTCGGGGCCGCCGGCCGTGGTCAGTACGTCCTGGATCGTCTCGGCCGGCAGCACGCCGGTCAGGCCGTCCGTGCACAGCAGATAGCGCTCGCCGGGACGCGCCTCCACCAGTTGCAGGTCGGGGGCGAACGCGGTGCCGCCCTCCAGCGACCGCAGCAGCATCGCGCGCTGTGGGTGCGACGACGCCTCCTCGGGGGTGAGCCGGCCCTCGTCGACCAGCGACTGGACCAGGCTGTGGTCGTGGGTGATGCGGAAGAGGCCGGAGTCGCGCAGGACGTAGGCGCGGGAGTCGCCGATGTGCAGCAGCGCCAGCTGCGAGCCGGAGCGGAGCAGTGCGGTGAGGGTGCTGCCGGAGGCCTCGTTTGCCGACGGGGCGGCGCGGTGTGCGCGATGGGCCGCCTCCTCCAGGACGCCAAGCAGATCCGCGGAGGTCAGGTCCCGGTTCTCCAGGTCCTTGAGCGCCTCGATCGCGGCCGTCGCGGCGGGGCCGCCGCGCGGGCCGTAGCCGTCGGCCACGGCCAGCAGCCGCGGTCCCGCGTAGGCGGCGTCCTGGTTGGCCGGGCGCACCAGGCCCCGGTCGGTCAGGGCGGCGCAGCGCATCGTCAAAGGGGTACGCGGTTCGGTCATGACGGTGTCCTTCCTGGACAGCTGGTCGACGAGGAAGGCGGCCAGGTCCCGGCGCGCGGCGGTGTCGGCCTCGACCTGCGCCCAGTACGCGGTGACCGCCGCGGCTGCCGCGGACGGCGCCAGCTCGCACACCTCGCGGATGCGGGCCAGCGGCATACCGAGCCGGCGCAGCCAGGCCACCAGCCGGGCCCGCTCCAGCTGGGCGGGCGCGTAGAGGCGGTAGCCGCTGCGCGGGTCGACACGGGCCGGGGTCAGCAGGCCGAGCTCGCCGTAGAGCCGTAGCGCCTTCGGTGAGAGCCGGGAGGCCCGTGCGAAGGCCCCGATGGTCAGCAGCTCGCCGTCCCCGTAGGGCACCTCGCCCCCGTCTGCGATCGCCCGTCCGTCCACCCGTCCGCCCTCCTCGTACCGGGCGCTCGCCCGGCACGGCCGATGCTGGGGCTTCTCCCAAGGACAAGGTCAAACCTTTGCCGCCACCCCGCCACGACCGGCCTGTTCCGTCACCGCCACCCCGCCCCGACCGGCCTGTTCCGTCACCGCCACCCGCCCCGACCGGCCTGTTCCGTCACCGCCACCCCGCCCCGACCTGCCTGTTCCGTCACCGCCGCCCGGCCTGACCGGCCTGTCCCGTCGCCTCCCTCCCGCCGGCCGCGTCCGTCGCCTCCGTCCCGTCCTCCGTGCCCGCCGGAGCGAGCTGGTTGAGCGCCGCGGCGGTCAGCGCCTCGACGCCCATGGTGAGGGTCGGCCGGACCACCGGCACGAAGTGCGGCGAATGGTTGGACGGGATGTCCTGCGCCAGCCGCCCGGCCGCCAGCGCCGTACGGAACTCCTCCGGGTCCCAGCCGCCCAGCCACCAGTAGTAGAGCGGTGCCCCGGCGGCGGTCGCCAGGAGTCCGGCGTCCTCACTGCCGGTCGCCGGCTCGTAGGCGAACAGCCGCTGCTCACCGAAGAGTTGGGTGAACTGCTCATTGACCTGCCGCAGGGTCGTGGAGTCGTTGACGGTGACGGGGAAGGAGTCCAGGACCTCGGTCCCGGGGGCGCGGTCCGCACCGGAGGCCGCGGCCTCGGCGCGCGCGATGCGGTCGATGGCGGCGAGTACGGCCGTGCGCACCGTCTCGTCGAAGGTGCGGACGCTGAGGCGTACGACGGCGCGGTCGGGGATGACATTGGCGGTGCCCCCGGCCTGGAAGGAACCGACGCTGACCACCGCACGGTCCTTCGGCGCGACCTCACGGGCCACCACGGACTGCACCCGCTGCACGAAGGACGCCGCCATCAGGATCGGGTCGACGGTGGTCTCGGGCCGGGAGCCATGACCGCCGATGCCGTGGAAGGTGATCTCCAGGCTGTCCGCGGCGGCCATGCACGGACCGGGGCAGTACGCGATCAGCCCGGCGCCGAAGGGGGCGACATGCTGGGCCAGCACCACATCGGGTGTCGGGACGAGGTCCTTGCTGTAGAGGCCGGCGTCGAACATGGCGCGGGCGCCGCTGCCGACCTCCTCTGCGGGCTGGAAGAGCACGACCAGCGTGCCGGACCAGTGGGCGCGGCCCGCCGCGAGCAGATCGGCGGCGCCCAGCAGGCAGGTCACATGGACGTCGTGCCCGCAGGCATGCATCCGGCCGGGGACCGTGGAGGCGTAGTCCAGGCCGGAGTTCTCGGTGACGGGCAGTGCGTCCATGTCGGCGCGCAGCAGGACCACGGGTCCCGGGCCGTTGCGCAGCACGCCGACCACGCCGGTTTCGGCGATGCCGGTGGTCACGTCATAGCCGCAGCCGGTCAGCCGGCGGGCGGCCTCGGCGGCCGTACGGGTCTCCTGGAAGCCGAGTTCGGGATGGCGGTGCAGGTCTTCGTAGAGGGCCACGAGGTCCGCGAGGCGCTCGTCGAGCGGGGCCAGGACCATGGCGGGGGCGGAGTCGTCGCGGTGCTCGGCGTCATCGGTCGGGCCGGTCGTGCCTGTCGTGTCGCTGTCGCTCATACACGCATTCGACCATGAATCACCACCCCGCACCGAGGCCCGGTCCCCCACCCGCCCCGGAGCCGTCCCGTAGGGGCACTGCGCCCTTCCCTGGCCGGACTTCGCGGGTGCTCCGCCTCCCGTTCGTGACACCGGAGCCGACGGCTGCAACCGTGGCTCATCCTGCCTGCGACCGGGACCAGCACGCCCAAGCCGATGACTGGAGGCTGACGTTGGCCACTTCCCCCAACCGACCGACCGGCGAGCCCCGAGACCTCACGGCGCACCTGATGGACCAGGCCATGGGCCATGTCTTCTCCGCCGCCCTGCGCACCGCGGCGCACCACCGCATCGCCGACCAGCTCGCCGAGGGCCCGCGCACCGCCGAGCAGCTCGCCGCCGCCACCGGCACCCACACCCCGCATCTGCGCCGCGTACTGCGCTACCTCGCCACCCGCGGCATCTTCCGGGAGGACACCGCGGGCGCCTACCACCTGACGCCGACCGCGGCTCCCCTGCGTACCGACGTCCCCGACTCGCTGCACCCCGCCGTCATGATGATGACCGACGAGCTGCTCCTGCGGACCTCGGCCGCCCTCCCCGAGTCCGTACGGCACGACGGCGCGTCCTTCGAGCGGCTCTTCGGGGCGCCCCTCTTCGAGCATCTGCTGTCGGATCCGGCCGCCCGCCGGCTCTTCGACGACGGGATGTCCTCGCTGTCCGCCCCGGTCGACGAGGCGGTGGCGGCCGTGTATCCGTTCCCCGCGACCGGCACGGTCGTGGACATCGGCGGGGGCCGCGGCGGACTGCTGCGCGCCGCGCTGCGCCGCCACCCGCAACTGACCGGTGTGCTCTTCGACCAGGCCCCGCCGCTGGCCCATCACCTCTTGGACGGCGACGAGTTGAAGGGCCGCTGGCGCACCCAGGAGGGCGACTTCTTCGCGTCCGTACCGGAGGGCGGTGACGTCTATGTGCTCAAGCACGTCCTGCACGACTGGGCGGACGAGGCCTGCCTGCGCATCCTGCGGACCTGCCACCGGGCCATGGCGGCCGGCCGCCGGCTGCTGGTCATCGACGCCGTACTGCCGCCGGGCAACGCCCCGCACTTCGGCAAGACCCTGGACGTCGCGATGATGACGGTGCTCGACGGGCAGGAGCGGACCTCGGAGGAGTTCGCGACGCTGCTGTCGGCCGGCGGTTTCCGGCTGACGCGGGTGCTGCCCACACCGGCCTTCCCCTCGATCGTGGAGGCGGTCGCCGAGTAGCCGCCATACGGGGCGACACGACACGCCGCACCCCGCTCCCCTCATCGGCGGTTCCGCCCGCCCGCGCTGTACTGAGGCGGCCGCATCGGCCGACGAGAGGAGCTGACGTGCCGGTCCTCATGCGTGCGCGCCTCCGCGACGAGGAGCACCGCACCGCCACCCCGCTGGAGCTCTTCTTCGACCTGTGTTTCGTCGTGGCGATCGCCCAGGCCGGCCGCCAGCTGGCGCATGCGCTGGCCGAGGGGCACCCGGGGCACGGCATCTCCGGTTACCTGATGCTCTTCTTCGCCATCTGGTGGGCCTGGATGAACTTCAGCTGGTTCGCCTCGGCGTACGACACCGACGACGCGCTCTACCGCGTGGTGACGCTGGTCCAGATGGCGGGGGTGCTGGTGCTGGCCGCCGGCGTGCCGCGGGCCTTCGCCCAGAGCGACTTCACGGTCATCTGGTTCGGGTACGTGCTGATGCGGCTGGCCATGGTCACCCAGTGGCTGCGGGCCGCACGGGGCAGCCGGGGCGCCGAGCGGCGCACCGCACTGCGCTACGCCCTGGGGGTGACGGTGTGCCAGGTCGGCTGGCTGGGCCTGCTCGTACTGCCCAAGGGGGGCGTGCCCTGGGTGTTCGTGGTCGTCGGACTGCTGGAGCTGGCCGTCCCCGCACTGGCCGAACGGGAGCGGCAGACGGCCTGGCATCCCCATCACATCTCCGAGCGCTACGGCCTGTTCACCATCATCGTGCTGGGCGAGACGATCGCGGCGGCCACCCTCGCCGTGCAGTCGGCGCTGGACGAGAACGACGAACTGAGCACCCTGCTGCCGATCGCGGGCGGCGGCCTGCTGCTGGTCTTCGCCGCGTACTGGATCTACTTCGCGGTCCCCATCCACCTCCACCTGCGCTCGAACCGCCAGGCGTTCCTGTGGGGCTACGGCCACTACCTGGTCTTCGGTTCGGCGGCCGGGGTCGGCGCGGGCATCGAGATCGCGGTGGAGGAGGCGTTCGGCAAGGTGCATCTGTCGGCGTTCGCCGCGGCCGCCTGCGTCACGGTGCCGGCCGCGCTGTTCATGTTCACGGTGTGGCTGATCCACTCCCGGCACCAGAAGCGCGGCGCGGCCCAGCAGCTGGTGCTGCCGGTGTCGTCGGTCGCGGTCCTGGCGTGCACCTTCGCCGGGCACTGGGCGGTCCTGGCGGCCGGACTGGTGGCCTCCGCCACGGTCGCGACCGGCGTCGCCCTCACCACCCGTCAGGGCACCGCACTGGTGGAGTAGAAGGAGCCGTTCTGTCACCCATCTCGGCGAGCGCTGCGCCATCGATCTCGCAAAGGGGGTAGGCACAGGCTTCACAAGGCCCCTGCCCGCCCCTCTCCCCGTCCCCCATAAGTGTGCCGAACGGCCGTGCAAACCCCCGCAACCGCCCTGATCCTGCATCAGATTCGGCCATCTTCACCCCTCGGCCAGGTGAGGGGCCACCACCAGCGGACCCGCCACCTCCACCCGACACCCCATACCCCGTCAATTACCCACCAATGGACCCCACTTCCTGCCACTTCACGCCCCGGTTTCCCCCTGTTCACCAGGTCCAGCGGAGGCGCGCCGATACTGAAGCGGTAGGGTGCAGATTGCCCTTTTTATGACAGGGGTTCCCCTGTGGAAGAGCCGCAGGAAGCCCCGGAAACGACCACCGTCCGTACCTGAGGAGACGCCAGCCATGGCCCGCCACGCTCAGTCCCGCGTGCGGACGAGACTGTCCCGGCGCAGCAAGGCCGTAGGCGGTCTCGCCCTCTCCACCCTGGTCGGCACCGCCCTGTGGGCGTGGCCGGCTTCGGGCGACGACCACAACAGCGGGACCGACGCCAAGAGCACCACGTCCACGACGGCTTCCGGTCCGGACACGCCACGCATCCCTGTGTCCGCCGCGAAATCCGCCCCGAACGCCGCACCGAATCCCCCGGCCGGACGGCCCATCCCGGGCCTCGGCGACGCCGCCCGGAAGCGGATACCGGCCAACTCACGACAGGTGCTGGTGGTCACGGGAAAGGACATGGACTCCTTCGAGTCCCGGGTCGTCCTCTACACCCGTGAGGAGGGCTCCGACGACTGGGAGCCGGGTCCCACCTGGCCCGCGCACAACGCCGCCCGCGGCTGGACGGACGACCACCATTACGGCGACCTGCGCTCCCCCATCGGTGTCTTCTCCCTCACCGACGCGGGCGGCCTGCTGGCCGCCCCCGGGGACACCAAACTCCCCTACGACCACAACAGCAGCTTCGTCGCCGGCGGCACGGGTGTGGAGGGCGAGCCGCTGGCCGGCGCCTTCGACTACGTCATCGCCATCAACTACAACCGGGAGTCCGGCACCTCTCCCCTGGACCCGCAGCGCCCGTGGGGCGACGCCAAGGGCGGCGGCGTCTGGCTGCATGTCGACCACGACGGCCCCACCCAGGGCTGTGTGAGCCTCAAGCCCAAGGTGATGCGCGAGCTGCTGCGCACCCTCGACCCCGATCTGCACCCGGTCATCGTGATGGGGCCGGCCGATTACTGAGCACCCGCCGCACCCCGCGGGGCCGCAGGACGCCCTCACCGACGTCCTCGGCCTCCGGGTCGGCCACGCCCAGCGGGCCGGCGGCGGCTACCTGACCGGCACCACCGTCGTCCTGGCGCCCGAGGGCGGTGCCGTCGCGGCCGTCGACGTACGCGGCGGCGGCCCCGGCACCCGGGAGACCGACGCGCTCGACCCGCGCAACCTCGTCCAGCGCATCGAGGCGGTCGTGCTGACCGGCGGCAGCGCCTTCGGTCTTGACGCCGCGTCCGGTGTCGCCGCCTGGCTGGAGGAGCGGGGCCGCGGCTTCCGCGTCGGCCCCGATCCCGCGCAGGTCGTACCCGTCGTGCCGGCCGCGGCCCTCTTCGACCTGGGGCGCGGCGGCGACTGGCGGGCCCGGCCGGATGCCGCGCTGGGCCGGGCGGCGGCCGAGGCCGCGGCGGGCACCGGGCCCGGCGCACCGGTCGCCCAGGGCAATACGGGCGCCGGGACGGGCGCGGTGGCCGGCGGCCTCAAGGGCGGCATCGGCACCGCGAGCGCGGTGCTCCCCTCGGGCGGCACCGTCGCCGCGCTCGCCGCCGTCAATGCCGCGGGCTCCGTCACCGACCCGCGCACCGGCGCCCTCTACGGCCGTCTGTACGAGAACCCCACCGCCCTGCCCTCCCCCGAGGTGCACGCCACCGCACTGCGCCGGCTGGCCGAGGCCAGGGAAACATCCCGGGCCCGCTCGGCCGCGTCCGTCCGTCCGCCGCTCAACACCACCCTCGCCGTGGTCGCCACGGACGTCGCCCTCACTCGCGCCCAGGCCCACAAGCTCGCCGGGACCGCCCACGACGGTCTGGCCCGTGCCATCCGTCCGGTCCATCTCCTCTCGGACGGCGACACGGTCTTCGCCCTGTCCACCGCGGCCCGCCCCCTCACCCCCGAAGAGGCCCACGGTGACCGCGCTTTCGGCGTACACGCCGAGGCCGGCGCCCTGAACGAGATCCTGTCCGCGGGCGCGGACGTCCTGACCCGCGCCGTGGTGAGCGCCGCCCGGGCAGCGGAGACGGTGGACGGCCCGGGCGGCCTCTTCCCGTCGTACCGGGATCTCTACGGGACCGTCTGACCCACGGACGGCCGCCGCCACCCGCGGCACCCGCGGCACCCGTCGCTCACGCCCCCACCGCCCCCAGCGCCGACCCCGCGGCGTAGGTCACGCCCATCGCCAGCACGCCACCCCCGACATTCCGCAGCACCGCCCACCCCACCGGCGCGGCCCCCGTCCGGGCACTGCTCCAGCCACACAGCGCCAGCGCCGCCAGCACCGCGACCACCGTGATCCACAGCCGGTGTGCGGCCGGCGGCAGCACGATCGCCAGCAGCGGCAACAACGCCCCCGCCGTGAACGCGAGGAAGCTCGCACCGGCCGCGTGCCAGGGGTTGGTGAGCTCGTCGGGATCGATGCCCAGCTCCACCTCCGCATGGGCGCGCAGCGCATCGTGCGCGGTGAGCTCCTCGGCGACCTCCCTGGCCAGGCGCTCGTTCAGTCCCTTCCCCGCCAACAGTTGCGTCAGTTCGACGAGTTCGGCCTGCGGCTCGGTCGCCAGCTCCCGCTTCTCCTGTGCCAGCGCGGCCTTCTCCGAATCCCGCTGGGTGGAGACCGACACATATTCACCGGCCGCCATCGACATGGACCCGGCGAGCAGTCCGGCCAGCCCCGCCGTCAGCAGGGCGCTGCGGGAATCGGTGGCTCCGGCCACTCCGACGACGAGTCCGGCGGTGGACACGATGCCGTCGTTGGCGCCGAGGACCGCGGCACGCAGCCAGTTGAGCCGGCTGCCGAGACCGCCGCCGTGCGCCTCGTCGTGCTCCGGTGTCTGCAAGGTCATCGGCTGAGGGTCTCATCCACAGCAGCCGTGCCGTGGCCCGACGCCCCCATCTCGCCCTGGATCGGCCGGTGGTAGAAACGGCCTTATGTCCGCACCGCCCCCCTCCCCGCCTCCCCAGCCCCCCCCGCCCACGCTCGTCCAGCCGGCACCGCGCAAGCCGGCCCCACGCCGCCGCCTGTGGTGGCACCGGCTGATATTCGGGCTCTGGTACCGCCCGGTGGAGGTGCTGGACGAGGCGCGGGACCGTAGCGCCTGGAGCGCGGCGGTGCTGCTGTCGTTGATCAGCGGCGGCATCGGGGTGCTGTCGGTGGATGCGTTCCACACCCAGTGGGCCGTCGACCACGCGGCGGCGCTGAAGCTTCTCGGACTGGGCGAGGCGGGCGTGCTGGCCGCCAGTCTGGCGCTGGGCGCGGTCGCCCACGCCATCGCCCGGACGCTCGGCGGCATAGGCCGCTTCGCGCCGACCGCAAGCCTGTTCATCGTGCTGTTCTGGGTGACGGATCTGCCGCGGATGGCGATCGCGGCCTGGCTGCCGACCGACGCCACCTTCGTGCAGGCCGCGACCTGGACGACCTGGGGGTTCGGCTATGTCCTCGCCGTACTGCTCATACGGGGCCAGCACCATCTGTCGACGTGGAAGTCGGCGGCCGCGGTATCGGTGCAGATGCTGACCGCACTGGCCCTGCTGCGGCTGGGCCCGGTGCGCTGAGACCGGGCACGGCCGGTCATCCGGTCAACTGCGGCTGGTCAGCTGCCGCACGAGCCCCGCGAACGCCGCACGCTCGGCGGCGCTCAGCTCCACGCACTCCGACGGCGGGCCGGCCGGGCCGGTCTGCCGCGGTACGGAACCGAGCAGTTGCGGGTGTACGGGCAGCGCTTCAGGGCCGGGCGGCGCGAACCGCCCACGCGGCGCGTACCGTGCCCGCATTTCCCGCTGGTCACGCCACATGGCCGCCTCGTACCGCCCCCGGCGCAGGAGTCTGGCCAGCCCGACGGCCCAGACGATGGCCACAGCGAGCAGCACGCCGAGGCCGATCTGCTGCAGAATCGAAGCGGAGGGGAGCATGCGGTCCTCCCGGACGGGTAAGGCGCTGGGGGCAGAGCCAGTAGACACCACACGTCAGGCCTTCCGACAGGGGATCTTGGGACTTAAGTCCCGAAGTGACGCATCTCCTATGACATTTCGCTACATTCCCGTCACGACACCGCACAGCAGCCACCCAAGAGGCCGCCCCGGCAGGATGCACCCCACCCCGTTGGACACCCCGGAGGCTTCCCCCGGGCGAAGACCGGCCCGGAGGATGACGGCACTTCGTTCCGCGACGTGAGGAGTACGCACGTGCCGCAGCCGCACCGGCCGTCCACCGACGCCGACACGGAGCCCGCCGACCCGACGGCCACCACGGGGCCCCTCGGCGCCGCCCCGCCCGGTGAGCCGCCCGCCCGTGCCCTGGACGGCATCCTCGTCGCGGACTTCAGCCGGGTGCTGGCCGGCCCGCTGGCCGCCGCGACGCTCGCCGACCTCGGCGCCGAGGTGATCAAGGTCGAGCGGCCCGGCACCGGTGACGACACCCGCGCCTGGGGCCCGCCGTTCGCGACCGGCTTTGCTTCCGAGGACACAACAGAGAGCAAAGGCGGAGCGCAGCGGAGCGGGACGGCCGCGTACTTCGACGCCGCGAACCGCTCCAAGCGCGGCCTGGCCCTGGACCTCGGCGACCCGGACGACGCGGCCGCGGCCCGCGAGCTGGCCCGCCGGGCCGACGTGCTGATCGAGAACTTCCGCCCCGGCTCGCTCGCCCAGTACGGCCTGGACCACACCGCCACCCGCGCCGCCAACCCGGGCCTGGTGCACTGCACCATCACCGGTTTCGGATCCGGCGCGGGCGCCCGGCTGCCCGGCTACGACTTCGTGGTACAGGCCGTCGGCGGGCTCATGAGCATCACCGGCGAGCCCGGCGGCACCCCGCTGAAGGCGGGCGTCGCCCTGGTGGACGTCCTGACCGCGAAGGACGCCACCACCGGCATCCTGGCGGCCCTGCACCACCGCGGCCGCACCGGCCAGGGGCAATGGGTGGAAGTGAATCTGCTCTCTTCTCTGCTGGGCTCGCTGGTGAACCAGGCCTCCGGATATCTGGCCACCGGTCACGACCCGGGCCCCATGGGCAACCGCCATCCGAGCATCGCCCCGTACGAGACGCTGGCCTGCCGGGACGGGCAGCTGCTGGCCGTGGCGGTGGGGAACGACCGTCAGTTCCGGGCGCTGGCACAGACGCTGGGCGTACCGGAACTCGCCGACGATGTCCGGTACGCCCGCAATCAGGACCGGGTGCAAAACCGCACATACCTCATCAAAGCCCTGGAAAGCCGACTGGCCACCGACACCCCGCAGAACTGGGCCGCGCGACTGACCCCGGCGTCGGTCCCGTGCGGCCCGGTCAACACCCTCTCCGAGGCCCTGGAGTTGGCGGCGCGGCTCGGCCTCGATCCGGTGACCCCCGTCGGCGAGGGACGCATCCCCCAAGTCACCAGCCCACTCCGCCTCTCGGGCACTCCGGTGTCCCAACCCGCCGCTCCACCCCGCCTGGACGAACACGGCACGCCACTGCGAACCTGGCTGTCGGGACCGGCCGACCGCCCTCTACCTCCGCACATGTGACCTTCGTCACAAGGAGGCCGTACCCGCAACCAAATCTGCCCGCTCGTGCTGTTTACCAGCACGGAAACACAACACCCCTGTTATGGAGCAGCTCGTGACAACGCCGGACAACCTCGCGCCCGCTCGGTCCCGCACCCCGCACCAGCTGCTCCCCTCGGTCGAGCAGCCGGCGCCGGGCGCGCCGCGCCGTAACCGGCGGATGCGCCGCACGCTCGCCGTGACGGCGCTGTTCGCCGCGGGCGCGCTGACCCTGTCCGCCTGTGGCGGGGACGCCTCGGCCGGCGGCAACGACGACGGCAAGAACGGCCAGGCCGGCGCGGACGCCGCGGCCGCCAAGAACGCCTCGGACGTCAAGATCAAGGTCTCGTCGGACGACGGCGCCACCAACGCCAGCATCAACGACACCGGCGTGAAGGCCACCGGCGGCAAGCTGACCGAGGTGAAGCTCACCGAGGCCGACTCCGGCAAGGACGTGGCCGGTGCCATATCGTCCGACGGCACGTCCTGGAAGCCCGGCGTCCAGCTGGAGCGCGGCACCAAGTACAAGATCGTGGCGAAGGGCAAGGACGCCAAGGGCCGGGCCGTCACCGAGAACGCCTCCTTCACGACGGTCTCGCAGGCCAACAGCTTCATCGGCAGCTACACCCCCGACAACGGCAAGACCGTCGGCGTCGGCATGCCGGTGTCCTTCAACTTCGACAAGGCGATCACCAACAAGAAGGACGTCCAGTCCCACATCACGGTGACCTCCAGCAGCGGCCAGAAGGTCGTCGGCCACTGGTTCGGCACCCAGCGCCTGGACTTCCGTCCCGAGGACTACTGGAAGGCCGGCTCCAAGGTCACCATGAAGATCGACCTGGAGGGGGTGAAGGGCGGCCAGGGCATCACCGGCGTGCAGTCCAAGACGGTCTCCTTCACCATCGGGCGCTCGCAGGTCTCCACGGTCGACATGAACACCCAGCACATGACGGTCAAGCGGGACGGCAAGACCCTCAAGGACGTCCCGATCTCCGGCGGCAGCCCCGAGAACCCCACCTACAACGGCCAGATGGTGATCTCGGAGAAGTTCGAGCAGACCCGCATGGACGGCTCGACCGTCGGCTTCAAGAAGAAGGACGGCAAGGGCGAGTACGACATCCCTGACGTCCCGCACGCCATGCGGCTGTCGGCCTCCGGCACCTTCCTCCACGGCAACTACTGGGGCTCCCCGTCCATCTTCGGCCAGGCCGGCACCAGCCACGGCTGTGTCGGCCTGCGGGACAACAAGGGCGGCGGGGGCGACACCCCGGGCAAGTGGTTCTTCAACGAGTCGCTGATCGGCGATGTCGTCATCGTGCAGAACTCGAAGGACGAGACCGTCAAGCCGGACAACGGCCTCAACGGCTGGAACCTGTCCTGGTCCGAGTGGCAGGCGGGCAGCGCGGTCTGACGGACGAAGGTCCGAGGCGCACAGACGAAGGCGGTGGCCGGTCCCTGACAGGGGCCGGCCACCGCCTTGTGCGTACGGGGCCGCTGTCTGCGGTCCCGTAGGTCACCGGGCCTGGCAGGTCACCAGGTCCGGTGAGGCGGCCGACCCGGTCAGTCGGCCGGCCCCGGTCCGTCGGCCGGATCCACCGCACTCCGCAGCGGCACCTCCCGTACGAACCAGGCGGCCGCGAAGCCGAGGACGGCCAGTACCGCGGCGCCGAGCAGGACGCCGTGCAGCCCGCTGGTGACCGCCGCACGGTAGGCGTCCCGTACCGGTGCGGCCACCCCGTCCAGCACCTGGGGCGTCAGCTGTCCGGCGCCCGCCGTCAGCCGGTCCGCGGCGCTCTCCCCCACCCGCTCGGCGAGCCCGCTGTGCAGCCGCCCGGTGAAGACGGCACCCAGCAGGGCGACGCCGAGCGAGCCGCCGACCGTACGCAGCAGCGTGACCGTGCCGCCGGCGGCGCCCATGTCGCGGGGCTCCGCGCTGTTCATGGTGATGATCATGGTGCTCTGCATGACGAACCCGATGCCCATCCCCGCGACGACGGTGAGCGCGGAGGCCAGGGCCGTCCCGGTGCCCGTACCGAGCGACAGCAGGATCAGGACGCCCACGGTCAACACCGCGCCGCCCAGGATCGGATAGACCCGATAGCGGCCGTTACGGCTGATCAGCGCCCCGGTGCCGAGCTGTACACCGAGCATCCCGAACATCAGCGGCAGCAACAGCAGCCCGCCGGCCGTCGGCGACAGCCCCTGCACGAGCTGCATGTACTGCGGCAGATAGCTGGTCGCGCCGAGCATCACCGCACCGACCAGAAAGCTCAGGATCTGCGCCACGGTGAAATTGCGGCTGCGGAACAGCCGGGGCGGGATGACCGGTTCCACGGCCCGCCGCTCGACCCGTACGAACCAGGCCGCCGCCACCGCGGCCACCGCCGCCAGCCCGAGAATCTGCGGTGACCCCCAGCCGTACCGGACGCCGCCCCAACTGGCCAGCAGGGTCAGCGCCAGGATGGCGGCGGACAGCAGCGCCACGCCCGCGTAGTCGATCCGCGCCGTGCTCCGCCCGCTGCGGCCCAGCCGGATCCACCCCCCGACGATCACCAGCGCCACCGCTCCGATCGGCACATTCACGTAGAACGCCCACCGCCAGCTCAGATGGTCCGTGAGGAAGCCGCCCAGCAGCGGCCCGCCGATGAACGCGACCGGCATCATGGCGCCGATCATCGACTGCATCCGGCCGCTCTGCCGGGGCGGCACCAGCACCCCGATGACCGACAGCGCTCCGACCATCAACCCGCCCGCGCCCAGCCCCTGCACGGCCCGGAACGCGATGAGCTGCCCCATGTCCTGCGCCAGCCCGGACAGCATCGACCCGGCCAGAAAGAGCACGACCGCCGCCATGAACGTGCCCTTGCGGCCGTAGAGATCCCCCGCCTTCCCCCAGATCGGTGTCGCCACGGCGGTGGTGAGCAGATAGGCCGTCACCACCCACGACAGCTGGTCCAGTCCCCCGAGGTCCCCGACGATCGTGGGCAGCGCCGTCCCCACGATCAGACCGTCCACCATCGCCAGGAACATCCCGAGCAGCAGCCCGAACACCCCGAAGTACAACGACCGCGGCGGCCGCCCCCCGGGCACCGCCTCGTCCGCCTCTCCGGCCTCGTCCGCTCCTCCGGCCGCCTTGCTGCCTCCTCCGACCGCCCTGCCGTCTTCGGCCGGGTCTGCCCCGACGGCCTGGCCGGCCGCTTCGGTCGAACCGTTGGTCACCCTCACTGCGCCCCCTCGCTCCGCGTTTCCGTTTCTCCGCAGCAACCGGCAACGACGTGCCTCTTCGCTGCGCCGTGTGTACGGCGTATCGAGCGAATACAACGTACACATCAGCGTGTACAGCGTCTACTGCTGATACGTTGTACGCGTCGCTCCGGGAGATCCGGGAAGCGGGAGGATCCGGGAAGGAAGTGAGCCCATGTCCGGCAAGAAGCCAGCCGGAGCCGAGGACCGGACGCCGTCCGGGCCCGCCACGGAGCCGGACCCGGCAGCGGTCTCCCTCTGGGAGCGCCTGGACCGGCCGGCGCCGGCTCCGCGGGCCGCCCTGACCCCGCAGAAGATCGCCGCGGCCGCCGTCCGCATCGCCGACGCCGAGGGCATCGACGCCGTCACCATGCGCCGCCTGGCCACCGAACTGGGCGTCGCCCCCATGGCGGCGTACCGCTATGTCTCCGGCAAGGGCGATGTCCTGGACCTGATGACGGACGCGGTCTACGCGGACCTCACACTGCCTGACGACATCGAGAACTGGCGCGACGTCATGCGCACCAACGCGCTGCGCACCCGGGAGATCGTGCTGCGCCACCCCTGGCTCATCCAGATCTCCTCACCGCAGTCGTTGCGCGCGCTCACCCCGAACCGGATGTCCGTGGCCGAGCGGGCGCTCTCCGCCCTGGACGGTCTCGGACTCGATGTCGACGCGATGATGGCCGTGCTCGGCACCGTCAACTCCTATGTCCACGGCGCGGTTTCGGCCGAATGTGCCCACCACTGCCTGATGCGGGAGCAGGGCTGGGCCGGCCCCGACGAACTGCGGACCGCCCTCGCCCCGCAGATGAGCTACCTGATGAGCACCGGGCGCTACCCCACCTATCACCGCTATCTCCACGAGGCCACCCGCAAGGACGACCCGCAGTGGCGCTTCGAAACCGGCCTGGACAGCGTCCTCGACGGCATCGCGGCCCGGCTGGGAATCTGAGCGGCCCGCAGCACGGCTCAGCGGCCTGCAGCACGGCCAGCGGCCGCCGGATGTTCCGACGGCCGCTGAACGGTGCTGAGAGGAGTCGCTGGGGACTCCGTGCGGGGCTTACGGGTGGTAGTGCTCGACGATCTTCGTGGCGGCGCCGTCCCGCACGGTCACCCGGACGTCGACGGAGCCGAGCTTGGCCGCCTTGCGCGCGTCGTCGAGGGTGCACGAAGCGGTGCCGTAGCCGGAGCCATCCAGGTGGACGCGCCCGTCGGAGGCCTCGCAGAGCGCCGCCGCACCGAGCACCTTGGTGCTGTCGAGGAGGTGGAACGCCTGCTCCGCGCCGCTCTCCGGGGCCACCGTGAGCTTGTACTCGGTGAGCCACTTCAGCTTGCCGACCCAGGTGCCGTTGACGCCCTTACGGCCGGCGGAGGCACCGCCCTGCCCACCGGGGCCACCCGTCGCGGACGCCTGGCCCCCGTTGGTGCCCGTACGCGAGGCGCCCTTCCCCGTTGCGGCACCGGAACCACCGCCCGACTGCTCCCCGCCCGCCGAGGACGAGCCCGAGGACGAGCCGCCCGTGGACGAGCCGCCCGAGGAGGAACCGCCCGAGGCGCCACCGGAAGTGGAGTCCCCCGCCGTGGACCCGCCGTCCGACGCGGCCTGGCTGCTCGCGGCGGAGGGCGCGGCCGACGCCTTGTCATCACCGTTCTGGCAGGCGGTCAGCGACAGCGCCGCGGCGGCGACGAGCGAGGCGACGGCGAGCCGGCGACCGCGGCGCAGGGTGGTGGCGAGCGACATGAGGATTCCCCCGGGGTGGTGACTGGTGTCCTTCGGCGTGACATCCATGACTCTCGTCGCGCCGGCTAAAGATCGGCTAACGCACGAGTAACCCCGTCTTACGTCCCGTCAGAACACGTCGCCGGACGGGCTTGAGAGGTGCCTGCGCCGAGGCCTCCACCTGGGTCGGCGGAAGCCTCGGCACGCTCGGGCGGAGCGGAGATCAGGCGGCGACCGTCACCTCGGCCTCGCCGTCGGCCGGCGAGTCCGCCGCGCGGGTGTGCGGCGTCTTGCGCAGCCCCTTGAGGAGGATCACCAGGGCCGCGCTGACGCCCGTACCCGCGGCGATGGCCAGCAGGTAGAGGAACGGCTGGCCGATCAGGGGGACGACGAAGATGCCGCCGTGCGGGGCGCGGAGGGTGCAGCCGAACGCCATCGACAGGGCTCCGGTGACCGCCCCACCGGCCATCGCGGAGGGAATGACGCGCAGCGGGTCGGCGGCGGCGAAGGGGATCGCGCCCTCGGTGATGAAGGAAGCGCCGAGCACCCAGGCCGCCTTGCCGTTCTCCCGCTCGGCCTTGGTGAAGAGCCGGCCGCGGACGGTCGTGGCCAGCGCCATCGCCAGCGGCGGGACCATACCGGCCGCCATCACCGCGGCCATGACCTTCAGGCTGCCCTCGTTGGGGTTGGCGAGGCCGCCGACCGCGAAGGCGTAGGCGACCTTGTTCAGCGGGCCGCCGAGGTCGAAGCACATCATCAGGCCGAGCAGAGCACCCAGCATGATCGCGTTGGCGCCGGTGAGACCGGACAGCCAGTCCGTCAGCCCCTTTTGCAGCGCGGCGATCGGCTTGCCCACCACGAGGAACATCAGGAAGCCGACGATCGCCGACGAGATGAGCGGGATGACCACGACCGGCATGATGCCGCGCAGCACCGGCGGTATGCCCACCCGCTGAATCGTCATCACCACCGCACCCGCGATCAGACCGGCGATCAGGCCGCCGAGGAAGCCCGCGTTGATCGTGAGCGCGATCGCGCCGCCGACGAAGCCCGGGACGAGGCCGGGCCGGTCCGCCATGCCGTACGCGATGAATCCGGCCAGGACCGGGACGAGGAAGCCGAACGCCACACTGCCGATCTGGAAGAGCAGCGCCGCCCAGCTCGTGGCATCGGCCCAGACGAAGTGCTCGGCGACGGAGGGCGCCTTGTTGATCGTGTAGCCGCCGATGGCGAAGGCGAGCGCGATGAGCAGACCGCCCGCGGCGACGAACGGGACCATGTAACTGACGCCGGTCATCAGCCACTTGCGGAGGCGGGTGGCGAAGCCGTCGCCCGTCTCGGCGTCCTTGTCCATGGGCGCGGCGGCGCGCGCGGTGCCGGACACCTCGCCGCGTTCGGCCTTCTGCCGTACCTCGGCGATGAGTTCGGCGGGACGGTTGATGCCCGCCTTCACTCCGACGTCGACCGTCGGCTTCCCGGCGAACCGTTCCTTCTCCCGTACCTCGACGTCATGCGCGAAGATCACGCCGTCCGCGTCCCTGACGAGCTGCGGGTCGAGCCGCTTGAACCCGGCCGAGCCCTGGGTCTCGACGGACACCTCGACACCGGCGGCCTGCCCGGCCTTCTCCAGCGACTCGGCGGCCATGTAGGTGTGCGCGATGCCGGTGGGGCAGGAGGTGATGGCGACGATACGGAAGGGGGCGGCCGCGGAGGGGGCCTCGGGAGGAGCCGCGGGAGGGACCTCGGAGGGGGCCTCGGCGGGGACCTCGGTCGATGCTGCGGGGGCCTCTTCCGCCTCAGGTGCTGTCTCCGGCCGGGTGCCCTTTTCCGGGGCCGGGGCCTGGGCGGGGGCCTGGGCCGAGGGCTCCCCCGCCGGCTCGTCGCCACGGATCAGTGCCGCCGTCCGCTCCGGTTCGGTGGCGGACCGCAGCGCGCCGGTGAAGGACTCGTCCATCAGGCTCCGGGCGAGGGTCGAGAGGATCGACAGATGGTCCGCGTCACCGCCCGCCGGGGCGGCGATCAGGAAGATCAGGTCGGCCGGGCCGTCGGGCGCACCGAAGTCGATACCGGAGGCGCTGCGTCCGAAGGCCAGCGTCGGCTCCGTGACATGCGTGCTGCGGCAGTGCGGAATCCCGATCCCGCCGTCCAGACCGGTCGGCATCTGGGCCTCGCGCGCGGCCACATCCGCGAGGAACCCCTCCAGGTCGGTGACGCGACCGTGGGCGGCCATCCGCTCGGCCAGGGACCGTGCGGCGGCGTCCTTCGTTTCTGCGGACAGGTCGAGGTCGACCAGTTCCGCGGTGATCAGCTCACTCATCGCGGGCTCCCTTGCGCGCGGTACCGCCGTGGGGGCGGTGGGGACGGAACGGGGGGTGGGGACGGATCTGGGGGTGGCTGGAGCGCCTCCCGGCAGCGGCCGGAGGGCGGTGTCGAGGGGGCAGGCCGACAACTCGGCGCACGGCGGCCATGCCGGCAACTCGCCGCGCGGCAGGCCCGGCAACAGCTCGCCGCACGCCAGGCCCGACAACAGCTCGCCGCACGCCAGGCCCGACAACAGCTCGCCGCACGCCAGGCCTGACAACAGCTCGCCGTCCGCCAGGCCCGGCAACAGCTCGCTGCGCTGCGGCAACACCAGCGGCTTCGCGCGCGGCCGTCATGACACCGGCTCCGTCAGTACGCGGTGGAGCGGCACCGCATCGGTGGTCCTGACCGCCGACGTGTCCAGATCGGCCGGTGTCGGCATCTGGCTGCCGGGCAGCTGGACGGCGGCCGCGCCATGGGCCAGTGCGGCGGCCAGCGCCATCGGTCCCGTACCGCCCGCGGCGAGAAAGCCCGCCAGTGAGGCATCGCCCGCGCCGACGTTGCTGCGGACGGCGACGACCGGGGCGCTGCCGAAGAAGGCGCCCTCCTCGTCGACGAGGAGCTGGCCGTCCGCCCCCAGGGAGGCCAGTACGGCGCGGGCTCCCGAGGCCCGCAGCTCCTCGGCGGCCTTGACCGCGTCGCCGAGGGTCGCGAGCGGGCGGCCGACGGCCTGCGCCAGCTCCTCGGCGTTCGGCTTGACGACGTCCGGGCGTTCGCGCAGCGCCGCGGTCAGCGAGGGGCCCGAGGTGTCCAGGGCGATCCGGGCGCCGGCCCGGTGGGCGCGGGCGACCAGCTCCGCGTACCACTCGGGCGCCAGACCGCGCGGCAGACTGCCGCAGCAGGCGATCCAGTCGGCGCCGGCGGAGCGCGCGCCGACCGTGGTGAGCAGTGCCTCCGACTCGTCGGCGGTCAGCTCGGGCCCGGTCGCATTGATCTTCGTCAGGGTGCCGTCGGGTTCCGCGACCGAGATGTTGGAGCGGGTCTGCCCGGCCACCTGGACCCCCGCCACCTCGATGCCCTCGTCGCCCAGCAGCCCGGCCAGCGCCGCACCCGCCGGGCCGCCCAGGGGCAGTACGGCGAGGGTGCGGTGGCCGGCGGCGGCGACCGCCCGCGAGACATTGACGCCCTTGCCACCGGGGTCGATCCGGTCGGCGGTGGCCCGGAGCACGGCCCCGCGGTCCAGCGCCGGGATCTCGTACGTACGGTCCAGGCTGGGGTTGGGGGTGACGGTGAGGATCATGCGCGTACTACTCCCGTGCCCGCGCGCTCGATGGCGAGGGCGTCGTCGGGGCTCAGGCCGGTGTCGGTGATGAGCAGGTCCACATCGGACAGCTCGCCGAAGCGGGCGAAGTGCTGCTGCCCGAATTTGGCGGAGTCCGCGAGGAGGACGACCCGGCGGGCGGCGGCGATCAGCGCCCGCTTCACGGCGGCCTCCGCGAGGTCGGGGGTGGTCAGGCCGCCCTCGAGCGAGAAGCCGTTGGTCGCGAGGAACAGCACATCCGCGTTGAGCTCGCGGTAGGCGCGCAGCGCCCAGTCGTCGACCGCGGCCCGCGTACGGCGCCGGATCCGGCCGCCGACGAGGTGGAGGGTGAGCCCGGGGTGGTCGGCCAGCCGTGCGGCGACCGGCAGACCGTGGGTGACGACGGTCAGCTCGGCCTCCAGCGGGATCTCCGCGGCGAGCCGGACGGCGGTCGTACCGGCGTCCAGGATCACGCTCCCGGATCCGGCGGCGCCGCCGTCTCCGCCGGGGAGCTCGGCGAGCGCGGCCCGCGCGATGCGCTGCTTCTCGTCGGCGGCGACGGCGTCCCGCTCGGCGAGGTCGGGTTCGAAGTCCAGCCGGCCGGCCGGGATGGCACCGCCGTGCACCCGGCGCACCAGCCCGGCCCGGTCCAGCGCCTTCAGATCGCGCCGCACGGTCTCGGCGGTGACCTGGAACTCCTCCGCCAGGGAGAGCACATCGACCCGTCCGCCCTCACGGGCGAGCCGCAGAATCTCCTGCTGGCGTTCCGGTGCATACATCAGCGTCTGTGTCCGTTCCATGCCCGAACCTGTGGTTTCAACGCGATGCTACGCCTGGTTTTCCGCGAAGTAAACGTAAATGGACTCTGGCCAGACTCAAACGGACATCGAAGCCCCGAGTCGCGCCCCCTTGGAGCGCCCCGCAGGCCTCCGACACACCTGCGGACACAAGCGGCACCCCTGCGGACCCGCACCACAGCCCTCCGGACACAACAGAGCCCCGACGCCACGAAGGGCACCGGGGCTCGTTCTCTACAGGCACAGGCCGCGCCGGGGATCTCGGCACGGGCACGCGCCGGTCATGCGGCCGCGTCGAATCCCGTGTCACCCGCCATCCGCTTCAGCTCCAGCAGGGCGTGCTTCTCTATCTGCCGGATCCGCTCGCGGGTCAGGCCGTGCTGCTTGCCGACCTCGGTCAGCGTGCGCTCACGACCGTCCTCTATGCCGTAACGGGCCTTGATGATCGAGGCCGTGCGGTGGTCGAGGCGGTCGATCAGGTCCTCCAGCTCCTCGCTGCGCAGCAGCGTGAGCACGGACTGCTCGGGCGAGGCCGCGGAGGTGTCCTCCAGCAGATCGCCGAACTGGGTGTCGCCGTCGTCGTCCACCGACATGTTGAGGCTGACCGGATCGCGCGCCCAGTCGAGGACGTCGGTGACACGGGCGGGCGTGGAGCCCAGCTCTCCGGCGACCTCCGCCGGCTCCGGGTCCCGGCCGTTCTCGCGGTTGAACTCGCGCTGCACACGGCGGATCCGGCCCAGCTCCTCGACGAGGTGCACGGGCAGCCGGATCGTGCGCGACTGGTCGGCTATGGAACGGGTGATGGCCTGGCGGATCCACCACGTCGCATACGTCGAGAACTTGAAGCCCTTGGCGTAGTCGAACTTCTCCACGGCACGCACCAGACCGGCGTTGCCCTCCTGGATCAGGTCCAGCAGGGGCAGCCCGGCGCGCGGATAACGGCGGGCCACCGCGACCACCAGGCGGAGGTTGGAGCGGATGAAGACGTCCTTGGCCCTGGCACTCTCCTCGACCAGCGCCTCGAGCTCCTCGCGGCCGGCACCTGCGGCATTACCGTCGGTGACCTCGCCGTCGAGGATCTGCTGGGCGTAGACGCCCGCCTCGATGGTCTGGGAGAGCTCGACCTCCTTGGCGGCGTCGAGCAGCGGTGTACGCGCGATCTCGTCGAGGTACATGCCGACCAGGTCGCGGTCGGCGATCTCCCCGCCTACGGCGCGAACACTGTTGGCCCCGTCAGAACCGGTGCTGCTTTCCTGACGTCGGGCGACGGCACGGGTTGCCATGCGTGTGCTCCCTTTGCGATGAGTCGGTCGCGGGACAAAGGCGGACCGGATCGGGGCATCGAATCCGATGCTCACCGCGTGGCCCGTCCGAAGGAAACAACGGCTGGAATCCGGACAGAATTCCCACGCTGTCCCTCTATTTTTCTGATCATGCAGTACCCTGCGCCCCCACCGGAGGAGGCCACATGCCACGCGAGCAGGGCGAAGTGCAGGTCAGGGCGGGCACGGAAGCGGACCTCCCGGCCCTCACGGATCTTTACAACCACTACATCCGTGAGACGTGCATCACATTTGACCTGGAGCCCTTCACTCCCGATCAGCGCCGCCCATGGTTGCTCGCCTACCCACAAGACGGCCCGCATCGCCTCCTGGTTGCCCGCGAAGTGACAGATCGGACCAAAAACCCGCACAACGGTCCGGAGAGCGACCTGTATGCCGGGTCGGCGGAAGGCGAGGGGACGGCGGGAGAAGGTGCGCTGCTCGGTTACGCGACCAGCAGCTCCTTCCGCCCCAAGGCCGCCTACGCCCCCTCCGTCGAGGTCACTGCCTACTGCGCCCCGCACGCCGTCGGCCGCGGCATCGGCACGCTGCTCTACACGGCCCTGTTCGAGGCGCTGGCCGACGAGGACGTGCATCGCGCCTACGCCGGGATCACCCAGCCGAACGAGGCGTCCACCCGCCTCCACACCCGCTTCGGCTTCCGGCACATCGGTACGTACACAGAGGTGGGCCGCAAATTCGGCCGCTACTGGGACGTGGCCTGGTACCAGAAGGACCTGGGCTGAACCCGCTCCTCACCGGCCTCCCCGCTCCCTCCCGGCTCCGTCGCCCGCCGCTCCAGTTGACGCCGACGGCACCGGGGTGTCGCCTGGACTGGAGGGGCAGCGGGACAGCGGGGCAAGCGAGAGGAGCCCGTCATGGACCAGCACGCTCACCGGCACGGTGCGAGGGCCGCCCGCTCACACGGCACCGTGGACGTCGAACACGGCGCGACGGCGAACGCCCAGGCCCGTGGCCCGCAGGGGGCCCCGCGACCGGCCGGGATGGCGGGAATGGCGGCAAGGGCCAAGCGCATCCCGCCGACCGTGTCGCTGCCGATCATCACGGCACTCGCCTTCGGCTGCTTCACCATCTTCCGCACGCACACCGACGGCACCAAGGGCGGACCGGCCATGCTGTACGGGCTGGCCGCGGCGGTGGTGTCCGGTGCGCTGGGGCTGCTGGTGGCCCACTTCCAGTCGTCCATGATCACCGAAACCCGGGCGCTCGCCTACGGTGCGCTCTTCGGCGGTGCCATCGGCTGGGTCTACAGCCTCGGCGGAGAAACGATCCTGAAGTCGTCCGCCTTCGGCTTCACCATGGGCGCCGTGATGTTCGTCGTCGCCCTCTACATCTTCCGCACCCACCGGGTCCGCGAGCCGCACGGCAGACACCGGCCCCACCCCCACAAGCACGACCGGTCCGACCACGACCGGTCCCACCACCTCCCCGTGGCCACCCACTGAGACCACCACTCGCCCCCTGGCGCCCGGCCCGCCGGTACGCATGCCGGCGGGCCTACCCCGGGGCCCGCCCCAGTTCCACCCGTAGCGCCGCGTCGTCGGACATCCGCCGGATGGTGCGCAGCGGCCGCCCCGGTACCCAGCTCTCCAGCACCACATACGAGTCCTCGACGTACGTACGCACCGCCTCCGTCAGCTCCGCCCGGAAGAGGTGGAACGGCTCCGGCGGCTTCACCACCGCCGCATAGCGCGCGACCACCTCGGGGTCGGTCACCTCCACGGCCCGCCCGGACACCCGTACGTCACCGCCCGAAAGGTCGGCGCCCGGCCCCGGGTTGGCGTGCAGCGAGAAGCGGGGGTCGCGCCGCAGGTCGAGCACCTTGCGCGAGCCCACCATCATGCCCAGCCACAGCTCCCCGTGGCGGAAATCCGCCTCCAGGCCGGTGAGCCGCGGTGCGCCGTCCTTGCGGAGAGTCGCGAAAACGTGGTGCCGGTACGCCCCGAACCGCTCCTGCACCCGCCCGGCGAACTCCGGTACCACCGCCCGGACCACCGACCAGCCGACCGCTTCGCCCCCGCCACCACCACCGGCCCGTCCTGCCCCACCCTCGACGTCCGCGACGCCCTCAATACCCTCGCCGCCCTCGACCCGCGTGCTCTCACTCGTCATGGCAGCACCCTCCCCCCAATACCCGACGCCCTCTGTCCGGTATGGATACGGAGGGATACAGATGGATTCGGACATGCGGCAACGCCCACCCCTTCCGCCCGCAGCACCCGCCCCCAAACCCACGCCCACACCCACGCCCACACCCACACCCACCGCCAACTCCCGCCCCCACCTGCGGCCTTACGACCAGCGGTGTAGGCCGGAAGCCCGTTACGCGCACCGCCGCGCCGCCCTAGCCTCCAGCCATGGATGCAACGAGCGGCACACTCGACGAAGCCCTGCTCCGCCTGCACGCCTCCGGCCCCGAGTTCCAGGGCTATCTGAGCAATCACGGACCGATGGCCGTCGAAGCCATGGTCCGCAACGGCCAGGCCCACACCGTCCACCGCTGGCTCGACAGCTACGAGAACAAACTGGAAGGCGTGCCGCGTGCCCACGGCCGCATCACCGACACCAACTGGCGGGAGGCACTGGGCGATTCGAGCCGGGTCACGGACTGGACCGTGTACTTCACCGGCCAGGTCACCGAGCGGCCCTGGCGCGAACTCCTCGCCGCATGGTGGCCGCGGCTACTGCCCGGCATCGCCGGCGCCGCCACCCACCCGGCGATCCGCGTGGGCCATGCCGTACGCGGTCTCCTGTCGGAGGGCGAGGACACCGCGCGGCTCGCGGAGTTCGCGCACGCCCTCGGCTACTGGGCCGCCCGGCATCTGCTCCTGCCCGTCGCCGTCCACCCCGCGGGCCGTGCCACCCCGTCCGAGGCCCTGGCCGCCCTCCCCCGTATCGCCGAACAGCACGTGACGCCGGTGAACGGCTACACCCATCTCCCCGCCACCCCGGGCTGGTTGAGCACCACCGAGTCCTTACACCTCCCCTATGACCCCGAGGCCGTGCGCGAGGGCCTGACCGCGCTCGTACGCGCCGCCACCCTCAACTACGCGGACTACGGCCACGGGAACGGCATCATGCTGGTGCACGCCGCCACCGCACCGAACGCGGTGCTGCGCACCCTGCCCGCGCTCCCCCAGGAGCTGTGGGCGCGCTCGTTCGCGGTGGCCTGGGCGGCGACGTCGGCGATCACCGCGATCTACGCCGCGGACACCCCGCTCCCGGCGCCGGACGCCGCCTCGATCACACCCGAGGAGGTCTTCGAGCGGGCAGTCGCCAACGGCAACAAGCATGCGATCAAGTTCGCGGACACCGCTCTGGACGTGGCGGCGACCTCCGAGGACGGTGACACCCGCGCCCTGTCGGCGGCCCTGAACGCCCTCACCCTGATCGACGAGGACGACTGACGGGCGCCCGGCGGGCAGCGGGCGGATGCCGGGCGGACGGCACCCGGCGGACAGCCCGGCCCCGGCCCCCCACGGACAACCGACCCCCGCCCGAGGCGCACCTCCCCGCCGCCCCTCAGCCGAACTGCACCGACCGCTTCGCCAGCCCCATCCAGAACCCGTCGATCACACTGCGTCCGCCGCCCGGCTGCCCGTGCGCTTCCGCTGCCCCCAGGGTCACGAACAGCGGGGCGAAGTGCTCGGTGCGGGGGTGGGCCAGCCGCCCGGCCGGCGCCTTGTGCGCGAAGTCGAAGAGAGCGTCGAGATCCTGGGACTCCAGGGCCTCGCGCCCCCAGTCGTCGAACTCCGCCGACCACGTCGGCGTACCGCCGTTGACGTGCCGCAGCGCGGCCAGATTGTGCGTGAAGAAGCCGCTGCCGATGATCAGCACCCCCTCCTCCCGCAACGGTGCGAGCTTGCGGCCGATCTCATGGAGCCGGCGCGGATCGAGGGTCGGCAGGGAGATCTGGAGCACGGGGACGTCGGCGTCCGGGAACATCTCCACGAGCGGGACGTACGCGCCGTGGTCGAGCCCCCGGTCGGGGAAGTCCACCACGGGCATGCCCGCCGTACGCAGCGTCCCGCGTATCCGCTCGGCCAGTTCAGGCGCCCCGGGGGCTGGGTACCGCACCTGGTAGTAGTGCTCCGGGAAGCCCCGGAAGTCGTAGATCAGCGGCACCGTCCGGGTGGCACCGAGCGCGAGCGGAGCCTCCTCCCAGTGCGCGGAGACGATCAGCACGGCCCGGGGACGCGGCAGCTCCGCGGCCCAGGCGGCGAGCTGGCCCGGCCACCAGGGATCGTCGGCGAGCGGCGGCGCACCATGGCTCAGATAGAGAGCCGGCATTACGGACATCACAACCCCACAGCGTCACACTGGCAGTAGTGGGTGCGCGTGCTCCTTCAGCTGTCACGCGACCCTAATACTTGAATCTTCAAGTGCTGAGTCTTAGCGTAGCGCGACGTTGTTAAAACTTAAATAACTCTCCAAGTGGTGAGAGAGTGGATGGTATGAGCATCGAATCCGCAACTGAGCCGCGCTGGCTCAGCGATGAGGAGCAATTCGCCTGGCAGTGCTACCTCCACGCCACCACGCTCCTGGAGGATCACCTCGACCGTCAGTTGCAGCGGGACGCCAGGATGCCGCACGTCTATTACGGCCTCCTGGTCCAGCTCTCCCGTGCACCGCGGCGCCGGATGCGGATGACCGAGCTGGCTCAGAACGCCAAGATCACCCGCTCGCGGCTCTCCCATGCGATCGCGCGCCTGGAGCGGAACGGCTGGGTCCGACGCGAGAACTGCCCGTCCGACAAGCGGGGCCAGAACGCCTACCTCACAGAGGAGGGGATGCGGGTCCTGGAGAAGGCCGCCCCCGGGCATGTCGCCGCCGTACGCGCCGCGATCTTCGACCGGCTCTCCCCTGAGCAGGTCGGCCAGTTGGCCGAGATCTGCCAGGTCATGGCGGAAGGCCTGCAACCGAAAGGCGCCGACCTCCCCTGGCTCCGCTGACGGATCAGCGGAGCCGGACGAGGCCGACGCCGGTGTGCATGAGGGGACGGGAGCTGGAGCGGGACCGGGCCCGGCGTCGGTGGACGCCCGGTCACGTCACCGCGAGCCAGGGCGACGCGGAGCCGACACGACCCGGGCCCGGGCGTCCGTACGGTTCCCGCCGCCCACCGGCTCAGTGCACCATCACCGGAACCTGCACCTCACCCTGGCCCTGACCCTCGCCCTGGACCTGGTCCTCGGACGAACCCACGACCGTGCCCTCGCCCTCACCGGAGGAGGCCGCCGGCGAACCGCCCGGCCGCCCGGTGTTGATGAAGGTGAAGGCGATCACGCCCGCCAGCGCCAGGATGCCGACCGCCCACCAGATGGCGGTGGTGTAGCCGTGGACCATCGCCTGGAGCTTGAGCAGGTCGGCCGAGCGCGCACCGGCCGCGTGCGAGGTGGCGTACGCGGTGGTGGCGCTGGCCGCGATGGTGTTCAGCAGGGCCGTACCGATCGCGCCGCCCACCTGCTGGGAGGTGTTGACCATCGCGGAGGCGACACCGGCGTCCCGCGGCTGGACCCCGTGCGTGGCCAGTGACATGGCGGGCATGAACGCCGTACCCATGCCGAGCCCCATCAGCAGGAAGCCGGGCAGGATCAGCGCCGGGTAGGACGTGTCCAGGTCGATCTGGGTCAGCACCAGCATGCCGAGCGCGGCGACCGTGAAACCGGGTGCCATCAGCAGCCGCGGGCGGACCCGGGTCATCAGCCGGGCACCGATCTGCGTCGAGCCGGTGATCATGCCGACGATCATCGGCAGGAAGGCCAGACCGGTCATGACCGGCGTGTAGCCCTTCACGATCTGGAGGTAGTAGGTCAGGAAGAGGAAGAGGCCGAACATGCCGATCACGGCCAGGCCCAGCGAGGCATAGATGCCGGCGCGGTTCCGCTCCGCGACCACCCGCAGCGGCAGCAGCGGCGCCTTCACCTTGGACTCGACCAGCACGAACGCCAGCAGCAGCACGGCCGCCGCCACGAACAGGCCGAGGGTCGGGCCGGCCAGCCAGCCGTCGGACTCGGCGCGGGTGAACGCATAGACCAGCGAGACCAGGCCGAGCGTGGCCAGGATGACGCCGGGGACGTCCAGACGGGAGGGATTGCGGCTCCCCGCGGGCTCGCGGATGACCAGGAGAGCGCCGGTCGCGGCCACCACGGCGAACGGGATGTTCACGAAGAAGGTCCAGCGCCAGTTCATGTACTCGGTCAGCACCCCGCCGAGGATCAGACCCACGGCACCGCCACCACCGGCGATCGCTCCGAAGATGCCGAACGCCTTGGCGCGCTCCTTGGCCTCGGTGAACGTCACGGCCAGCAGCGACAGCGCGGCCGGCGCCAGCAGTGCCCCGAAGACACCCTGGAGCGCACGCGCGCCCAGCAGCATCCCCTGGTTGGCCGCGGCCCCGCCGAGCGCGGAGGCGACCGCGAACCCGATGAGCCCGATGATGAAGGTCCGCTTCCGCCCCCACAGGTCGGCGACGCGCCCCCCGAAGAGCAGCAGACCGCCGAAGGCCAGTGCGTAGGCGGTGATCACCCACTGCCGGTTGGCGTCGGTGATACCGAGATCCACCTGTGCGGAGGGCAGCGCGATGTTCACGATGGTCGCGTCGAGCACGACCATCAGCTGGGCGAGAGCAATGAATATCAGCGCTTTCCAGCGCCGGGGATCGACGTACGTGGCTGTTTCAGGCATGGCGGGATCCACCTAGTGGTGCAGTGAGCGAATAAGAGCGAAGAACGGGACGTGCGGAGCGAAAAAACGGGACGGCGTGGGGACGTAGGCAGGCGTGGGGACGTAGGCAGGCGTGGGGACGTATGAGACGAGGAGGCGTAGGGAGCGAGGAGGCGTAGGAGACGAAGGGACGTATGAGACGAAGGGACGTATGAGACGAGGGGCGAATGACCCCGCTGCGGCGCGCGGCCCCCTCTACGAGCGGCGCCTCAGGTCGTCCAACGTGGCGGCGGCGCCGGGAAGTTCGGAGCGGGCGGGCGCCTGCAGACCGTCCAGGAACAGTTGTAGATGACGGTGCACGAACTGGTCGAAGTTCGTACAGCTGTTGCCCGGCAGCGGCCGGGTCAGCTGGGTGATCGCGACCATCAGATCACCGACGGCGATGTCGGTACGCAGCTGGCCGCTGTCGCGCGCGGCACCCATGACGGCCTCGACGGCCGCCTCCAGGCGTTCACGCGCCGCGAGCAGATCGGGGTGGTCACGGTCGACGCCGTCGGAGAGCAACGGGCACAACGCCCCGATCCGCTCCTCCACCGCGGCGTGGACGAAGCGCCTCAGCGCTTGGAAAGCATCGGACTCCTCGGCCAGGGCACTCTCCGCGCGGTCCGCGGTACGGGACATGACGGAGAGCGTGACGTGGTGGATCAACTCGAGGCGATCCGGGAAGTGACGATAGAGCGTCGCATTGCCGACACCCGCGCGCCGGGCGATTTCGTCGAGCGGAACCTCGGGCCCGAACTCGACCATCGTCTCCCGGGCGGCCGCGATGAGCCGCTCCCGGTTGCGCAGCGCATCGGCCCGCAGACGGGGCTGCTGCCCCTTCTTCCCGGTCTTCGCGCATGCGACGACGGCAGTCATGGCAGCTCACTCCCTTCCACTCTCGACACTTCCCGAAGGCCTGGATTCCCGGACGCCGCGCCGGCCCGCCCGATGGAGTGACTCGACGGACGACCTTGGCCGGGCGAGCCGGGCGACAGGCCGGCACCGGCACGAACCGGGGAGACGCTCCCCGGTTCATCCGGACGTCTGGTTAAACGGGGAGACCCTCCCCGGATATTTCACACCCCGACGTGACCTGGAGCACACCTCTCGCCCACACCCACGCCCACGCCCACACCCGCCCCTCGGCGCACGCGCCCCACTCGATCGACACACCGACCGACGCACTCGACCGACGCACCCGACCGACGCGCCCGGCACACCCCCCAGGCGCAACGATCAAGGAACGGCAGCGGCCCAACGGAACGACAGCGACCCATCCGGCCCTGCCATGACTCCAGTTGATGTAACACCGCGCGCGATCGGTCACCTGTCGACACAAGGTGATCGATATGAAGCACAAGGTATCCGCGGTTCTGGCCGCAGGCGCGGTCACCGCCGCCGCGGCCATAGCCCTGGGCTCACCGCCCAGCGCCGTCGCCATACCTACGGGGCCCGGCACTGCGCCGAGCGGCCCGTGTGCGTTGCGCGGTATCAGCGACGACGTGGCCGAATCCGCGGACACCCCCGCCGGTTTCGCCCGCTCCTCCGGCGTCGTACGGGCGCTGACCCTCTTCATCGACTTCCCGGACGCCCGCGCCACGATGCCCCCCGAGGCCCGCTTCGACGAATTCTTCCCGGCCGCGACGAACTACTTCCACACCAGCTCGTACGGCAGGCTGACCTACCGGCCCATGCCGCTGTTCCGGTGGGTCCATATGTCGCGGCCGCTCGCGGCGTACGGCATTCAGCGGGGCGCCAGCTTCGACCCGAGCTCGGACGGCGGCTACCACGCCCTCTCCCGCGAGGTCGTCCGCGAGGTCGACCCCCTCGTCGACTTCCGCGACTACGACGTCATCAACGTCATCGCCACACCCAACGCGGGCCCGCCCGCGACCCGTACGGTCCTGTCGGTCACCTTCAGCGGCGGCGACATGGGACTGAAGACCGCCGACGGGGTGCCGTTCCGGAACGCGTCCTTCATCTGGAGCCGGCAATCCGGGGTGAGCGCCTTCCGCGTCCTCAACCACGAGAACGCCCACAGCTTCGGTCTGCCCGACCTCTACTTCACGGACGACCGTGACGCCCCGCCCCCGGTGGGGCACTGGGACCCGATGGACGAGGACTGGGGCCCGAGCAACGACTTCGTCGGCTGGCACAAGTGGAAGCTCGGCTGGCTGTCCGCCGATCAGGTGCACTGCGCACCACGCCACGGGACGCCCGGCGAACACACCCTCACCCCGATCTCCGCCCCCGGCGGCACGAAGATCGTCGTCGTCCCGACCTCGCCCCGCACCGCCCTGGTCGTCGAGGCCCGCACCCGTGCCCTCCTCGACCCCGCGGTCTGCCGGCCCGGGGCCCTCGTCTACCGCGTCGCCACCCACGTCCACTCGGGCCGCGGCCCGCTCCGCATCGTGGACGCCACCCCGCACAGCGGCGGCTGCTACCGCGGCAACAAATACGTCGACCCGGAACTGACCGACGCCACCTTCCTCCCCGGCGAGACCTACACGGACCCCCACAGCGGCGCGGCCGTCACCGTCCTGACGGAGAACCCGGACGGCACCTACCGCGTACGGGTGACCCCAGCACGCAACTGACCAAGCCCCGAACCCGGACGACACCTATCCCGTACGGACACCCCTGCCACACGCCCGCCACACCCACCTGCCACACACCACCTGCCGCAGCGACCACACCCCACCCTCACCGACGCCCCCGCCACTCCCCTCCTAGCCCTCCCTCCCCTCCCTCTCCTCCCTTTCCTCCCTCCCTTCCCTGCCTTCCCTCTCCTCCTGCCAGTGGCGCCGCCCGATGCTGATCAGCCGCAGCTGCCGGCGCGCCACCCGCACCACCTGTCCGGCCGCCCCCTCGGCACCGTCCTCCTCGGCGTCGAGCAGCGCCGCGGCGGTCGTCACCAGCCGGTCCACATACAACTCCGCCAGCATCCGCACGTCGTCATCGCACCAGCCCTCCGACACCGGCTGGGACTTGAGCGCCGCCGCGACCTCCTCCGCGAACCGGTCCAGCTCATCCGCGATCGCCTGCCGCACCGCCCGCACGCCCCCGTGCCGCTCGCGCGCCACGAACCGGATGTGCAGCGGATGTTGGCGCACATGCTGCTCCACGACCGCGACCGTACGGTCGATCCGCTCCTCGGCCGCGTCCTGCTCGGCGAGGATCGCCCGCACCATCACATGCAGACTCCCCAACGCCTCCTCGACCAACGCGACACCCAGCTCACCCATGTCCCGGAAGTGCCGGTAGAACGCGGTCGGAGCGATCCCCACCACCCGCGTCACCTCCCGCAAACCCAGGCTGCTCAGGCTCTGCTCCTCCAGCAGACCGAGCGCCGCGTCGAGCAAGGCCTGACGGGTCTTCTGCTTCTGGGCCTGCCGGACTCCAAGACTGTGACTCATGTCATCCAGTAAACAACCGTTCTCCGAACTACTCCACCCGGCGACGGTCGTAGACTGGAGGAACTGAGTGAACAACTGTCCTCTGGAATCGGAAAGGAAGATCATGCTCTTCCTCGTCGCAGCCCTCCTCCTGATGGGGATGATGCTGGGCACCGCGGCACATCTCCCCGTCCCCGTCACCCTCGTCGCGGCCGCCGTCATCGCCGGCTGGCTGCTCGTCTTCTTCCTCCGCGAACGCCGCCACCACGCCGAGGTGACCTCCCGATGACCACGCTCAGCGAAGCCGCCCGGACGACCTCGTCCGCGCCGACCGCCGCAGCCCAGGCCCCGCGCCGGCCCGCCTCCCGCCTCCGCTCGCAAGCGGACGGCATGGCCGTGGCCTCCTTCATCCTCGGCCTGCTCGGCACCCTGGTCCTCAACATCGTTCTCGGCCCCTGTGCCCTGGTCCTCGGCGGCCTCTCCCTGGCCCGCGGCACCACCCGCCGCGGCCGCGCCCTCCTGGGCATCACCCTCGGCGCCGTCGACCTGCTCCTCCTGGTCCTCCTCGCCACCACGGACGGCACCGTCAGCTGGCACATCGGCGGCTGACCGCACACCCCGGGCCACCACGACGACACCCGGCCCCCTAGCCGGTCCGCCACGCGGCCCGACAACAACGACGCCGATGGCGGTGGTCATTTCGACCACCGCCATCGGCGTTCATGCCGCCCCCTCCCCACCAAAAGCATCCACACCAACCCACCAGACACCCCATCACCAAAACCCGCAGGAACGGCACACACTCCACATTTACCCCTGAAGCCATCCCGCCCCAGCGCCCCACCCCGACCACCAAGGCACGCCCGCCACCCCTCACCCCCATCAGAAGCGAACTACCGCGAACGCATCAGCTACCCTGTCAGGGGTCCAAACCCATGCCTCCGTAGCTCAGGGGATAGAGCACCGCTCTCCTAAAGCGGGTGTCGCAGGTTCGAATCCTGCCGGGGGCACCATGCGCCGCTTACGCGGCGGGCACGACGAAGGCCCAGGTCAGCCGGTGTATAACCGGATGCCTGGGCCTTGATCGTTCTCAGGCCGGGATCACGCCGCCGAAGCCGCCGTGTCAGATCCGTCCCATATCCGAGCCAGATCCATGGCAGATCAGTCGATCTTGTCTCGCTCGGGCGCCCGTTCCTTCCTCTTCGGGCAGCTCGCTGTTCGGCCGCGAGGTGCGCCTTGCTGGGCAGTGCGTCACCTGGTGCTTCGTCACCGTTCCGCAACAGGCGTGAACCGCCTCGGCAGGTGTCCCGTACAGCCCCGTGTGTGCGGCCCAACGAGCCGCGGCGATACGCAGCGAGGGAAGGAATCGGCATGGCCGGCGGCAACATCCAGATCAGCCCGGACGAGATGCGGGAGGCGGCGACCTGGCTTCAGAACCAGAAGGAGCAGATGCAGCAGAGCCTCCACGAGGCCAACACCAAGATGGACGAGATGGTCGAGGCGGCCTACGCGACCCCGGGTTCCGAGTCGAAGTTCCGCCCGTACTGGGAGGAGTACAAGAACGGCACCCAGAACGCGATCGAGGGCCTGCACGGCGTCAGCGAGTTCATCAAGCAGGTCGCCGACGCGTTCGTCGACACCGACGACCAGACGTCCGGCTCCATCGGCTGACGTGCCCCGCACCGTCCGGCCCCGCCCTCCCTGCGAGGACGGGGCCGGACGGCCGGAGCAGGAGAGGAGACACCGATGGGTCGCATCAGCGTTCCCGTGCAGGATCTGAAGGACACGGCCAGGGAGCTCCAGAACATCGGGGAACTGATCGGCAACTCCGCGACGCTCTTCCACGCCACGGGTGAGGCCGACTCGTTCAAGAGCTTCGCCGGCGACTCCCGCCTCGCGGAGGCTCTCGACGAGTTCGACAAGGCGTGGGTGGCCGGTCACGAGCGGGTCCACGACAACGTGAAGACGTTCTCCGAGAACACGGACCAAATCTCCGAGAACTTCACGAAGACGGACGAGGACAGCGCCAACTCGCTGGACCAATCGAAGAAGGACGCGTGACAGGAGACGTCGTGCGGAAGGGAAAGGCGTCATGACGCATCCGGTCACGGAGCGGCCCGAGGGCGCGCCCGCGGGCTACCAGCTGAGGTTCCCCGACTCCTGGTGGCATCTCGACCTCGATCCGAACACCCGGGACGCGTCGATCCGCCGCCGTATCGAGTCCCAGGTGAAGAAGGCCCCGCAGCTCTCCCGCGAGCAGGTGGACGAGCTGATCCGCAGTACCCGGCGCACCGCCCGCGAGGCGCACGCGCAGGGCGCGCTGCGGGCGTCGGGGATGCTCAGGATTCTCCGCGCGGGCAGCGGCCCCCTGGTGCTCAGCGCCACGACGGTCGTGCTCCGGATCTCCGTTCCCGAGGATCAGTCGGAGGATCTGGCGGACCTCGTCGTCGCGGCCGGCATGCAGCTCGGCACCGCGGCGGAAGGGACCGGACTGCCCCCCGGCGAGGTGGAGTTGGTGGAACTGCCCCAGGTCGGAGCGGCCGGGCGGATCACCAGGATCGAGGACGTGGACTACCAGGGGACACCCGTCCCCACCGCGGTGCGGCACACCCTGATCCCGGTGCCGAACAGCCGGGACTATCTGGTGCTCGCCAGCTCCACCCCCAACGTGGATCTGGCGGACCAGTTCTACGAGGTCTTCGACGCGATCGCGGAGTCGTTCCGCTTCGAGGACCCGGCCGGCACGCCCGGCGCAGCGGATCCGGCGGCGGAAGCAGCCGGTGCAGGCCCCATGGGCGAAGCAGACAACGGAAAGTGAGGTCGCGGCCATGGCGCGTCCAGCGGTGTCCGAGTGGGAGTCGGTCTTCGGGTTCTCGGACGACCCGACTCCGGGTGATGCGGAGGTGCTCGGACAGCTCGCGAGGAGCTATCGCTCCGTAGCCGACAACGCGGGCGACGCCCTTCCCCTCGTCTCCGGGCTGGAGAACCAGCAGGTGGGCGAGGGCAAGACCATGGAAAAGCTCCGCGACAAGCTCGGCGACCTGGCCCAGCAGGTGCGCAAGCTGCACAGCTCCTACGACCAGGCGGCCGGCGCCCTGGACACGTACGTCCACTCGCTGCGCGACCAGCAGCGGAATGCCGACAACGCACTGGCGAAGGGACGGGAGGCCAAGGAACGGCTGGAGTCGGCCACCGACGTGGTGCGAGCGGCCGGTGCCGACATCGGACGGCTGGACACGGTCACCCACCCCCCGGACGACCACGAGGCACGGGCGAGCACCCGGCGCGCGCTGGACGAGGCCCACAGCAATCAGTCCACGGCACAGGGGCACGCCGACGACGCGCAAGCGGATCTCGACGCCGCCCGGCTGCTCGCCGAGGACGCGCGGCAGGTGCGCGAGGAGGACGCCTCCACCGCGGCGCAGAAGCTCGACGACGCGAAGGGCGAATCGGTCGCGGGCTACAGCCTGTGGGACAAGATCAAGAAAGCGCTGAGTACGGCCTTCGGCATCATCAGCGCGGTGCTGGGCGTCCTGGCCATGCTGGTGCCCGGCCTGCAGGGTGTGGGCATCGCGCTCACGATCGGCGCCGTCGTGGCCGGTGCGGCGTCGCTGGGCATCAACATGTCGATCATGGCGGAGACCGGCGACTGGGACATCGCCGAGATCGTGCTCGGCGTCGTGGGCATGGTCGGGGGCGGAGCCGCGGCCCTCAAGGGCATCGGGGGGCTCGGCTCGGCTCTCAAGGGGGTCAAGCCCGCCTCGATCAAGCCGCCCAACATCCGTACCAGCAGCCGGGGTCTGAGCAGCCGCACCTGCAAGACCGACCCGGTCGATGTGGCCAGCGGTGAAATGCTGCTGACGCAGACCGATCTGACGCTGCCCGGCGTCCTGCCGCTGGCGGTCTCCCGTACGCATCTGTCGACCTACCGCTACGGCCAGTTCTTCGGCCCCTCCTGGGCCTCCACCCTCGACGAACGCCTGGAGATCGACGGCCAGGGGCGGGTGTTTTGGGCCCGCGAGGACGGCTCGATCCTGACCTACCCGAGCCTTCCCAGCGCCGAGTCCGACGAGCCGGTGTGGCCCGAGGAAGGCCCTCGTCTGCCGCTGACCTGTGGGGGAACGGACGCCACGGGCGGGGGCAGCTACCTCGTCTCCGACCCTCACACGGGCCTCGTCCAGACCTTCACGGACCATCCCGACGACGAGAACGGCCTGTACTGGCTGACCCGTTGGCACGACCGCAACGGCAACGAGGTCACCGTCTCCCGCCTGGAGGACGGCACCCCGACCACACTGGTCCACTCCGGCGGCTACCGCGTCGACGTCCGCTGCATCGCGGGCCTGCTGACCGGTCTTTCGGTCTCCACGCCGCAGGGTCCGGTCGACGTCATGTCCTACGAACATGACGTGGACGGCAACCTCACGCACGTGGTGAACTCGTCGGGCCGGCCGCTGGTGTTCGGCTATGACGACGAGTCCCGCATCGCCTCCTGGACGGACCGGAACGGCTCCACCTACCGCTACGTCTACGACGACGCCAACCGCGTCACCGAGACCATCGGCCCCGACGGTTACCTCTCCTCGCAGTGGTCCTACGACCCCGCCGAGAGCCGGACGCACTACACCGACGCCTGCGGCGCCACGACGGTCTACCAGCTCAACGACCTGCATCAGGTCGTCGCTGAGACCGACCCGCTGGGCCACACCGTCCACTCCGAGTGGGACCGCTACGACCACCTGTTGGCCCGCACCGACGCCCTCGCCAACACCACCCGCTTCGAGTACGACGCGGCCGGCGACCTCACCGTCATCGAGCGTGCGGACGGCAGCCGGTCCACAGCGGCCTACAACGGACTGCACCTCCCCGTCTCCTCGACGGGCCACGACGGGGTGACGTGGCAGCAGGAGTTCGACGAGCGGGGCAACCTGACCGCCGTCATCGGCCCGGAAGGCGTCACGAACCGATTCACCCACCACCCCACCGGGGCGGTCGCCACCAGCACGGACCTGTCAGGGGCGACGGTGACCTACGAGGTCGACGGCGCGGGCCTGCCGACATCCGTCACCGATGCGTCCGGCCGCACCGCCACGGTGGAACGGGACGCGTTCGGCCGTCCCACGACCGTCACCGACCCGCTGGGCGCGATCAGCAGCTCGGCGTGGACCGTCGAGGGGCTTCTCGCGCGGCGCACCGGCCCCGACGGCCGGAGCGAGCAGCTGACCTGGGACGGGGAGGGCAACTGCCTCACCCGGACCGACGCAGCGGGCGGCACCACCCGCTACGAGTACACCCACTTCGACAAGGTGGCCGCCCGGACCACGCCGGACGGCGTCCGCCACGCCTTCGCCTACGACCCCGAGCTCCGCCTCGCCCAGGTCACCAACCCGCAGGGGCTGACCTGGGATTACGCCTACGACCGCGCAGGTAACCTGATAGCGGAGTCCGACTTCGACGACCGCGAGATCTCGTACACCCACGACGTGTCGGGCCGTCTGGTCAGCCGCAGGACGCCACTGGGCGAGGAGATCGCGTACACGTACGACGCCCTCGGCCGGCTGACGTCCAAGGACGCGGCCGGTGTCCGCACGAAGTACGCCTACGACGCAGCGGGCGCCCTCATCCGCGCGGCCTCCCCCACCTCCGCTCTCACTTTCGAGCGGGACCTGGTGGGCCGCCTCCTGTCGGAGACGGTCGATGACCGCACCACCCGTTACGCCTACGACCTCCTGGGACGACGCGTCTCCCGCACGACTCCGACGGGCGCGTTCACCGAGCTCACGTACGACGAGGCGGGCAATCGCAGTGCGCTGACGACGGACGGCCGGCGTCTGGAGTTCACCCACGACGCGGCGGGTCATGAACTGACCCGGGTCCTGCGTTCCCATGCCGCGCCGGTGACGATGTCCACCTCGTGGGACATGGCGGGCCGCCCGGTGGCCCACGGCCTCGTGGGCCGGGGCGAGACGCTGCGTGCCCGCAGGTACGGCTACCGTCCCGACAACCACCTGGCCTCCATCACCGACGAGGCGACCGGCACCAGCCGGCAGATGGAACTGGACCCGGTCGGACGCCCGCTGGCGGTCACCGCCGACGGCTGGACCGAGTCCTACGCCTACGACCAGGCGGGCAACCAGACATCGGCGACCTGGCCGGAGAAGGCCGGCCGCGCCGAGGCCCGCGGCGAACGCACCTACACCGGCACCCGCATCCAGGCGGCGGGAGGAGTGCGGTACGAGCACGACGCCGCGGGCCGCATGGTGCTGCGCCAGAAGCGGCGTCCGTCGAAGAAGCCCGACACCTGGCGCTACGCATGGGACGCCGAGGACCGACTCACCGCCTGCACGACCCCCGACGGCACCCGCTGGCACTACACGTACGACCCGATGGGACGTCGTACCGCCAAGTACCGCATGGCCGAGGACGGTTCGGTGGCCGAGGCCGTCCACTTCACCTGGGACGGCACCAGCCTCGCCGAGCAGACCGACAGCACCACCGGCGTCATCCTCACCTGGGACCACGAGGACCACCGGCCCCTGACACAGCTGGAGCGCAGGCCGAGGACGCAGGAGGAGTACGACTCCCGCTTCTTCGCCATCGTCACGGACCTGGTGGGCACGCCCACCGAGCTCGTCGACGAACAGGGCGACATCGCCTGGCGTTCCCGTACCACCCTCTGGGGCACCACCGCCCGCAACCGGGACGCCACGGCCGTCACCCCGCTCCGCTTCCCCGGCCAGTACGAGGACCCCGAAACCGGCCTCTACTACAACTACTTCCGCCACTACGACCCCGAGACGGGACGCTACGCGTCACCGGACCCGCTGGGGCTGGACCCGGCGCCCAACCCCGTCGCCTACGTCGACAACCCCCATACGGCGACCGACTTCCTGGGCTTGGCGCCCGACTGTCACGTGGATCTGTTCCACGGGACCAACAAGAATGCCGCCGCGAATATCCGACGAGATGGCGTCAACACCAGCTTCAGCACTCGTCCCATGGACTTCGGAAACGGTTTCTACACCACGCGGGACTTCGCGCAAGCATCGACTTGGGCAGCCAAGAACGGCAAAAATGCCGAGGTTCTCCACTTCCGTGTCCCCCGGGCGGAGTTCGATTCCCTCAATTCGAAGACGTTCAAGGGCCCGAGCGGGGCGCTCGATGATTTCGTCTACTACTACCGCGGTGGCGGAAAGGACCTGCCCCACCAGATGGTGGAGGGCCCGATGCTGGCAAACCCCAAGGCTTTCATGAACTGGGAAAACGGGAAGTGGTTCGGGAATCAGGTGGTGTTCTTCGGGAAGGACGCAGGGGAGCTCCTCACCAGGAGCCTCCAGTGAGAAGGGGTGTCGTATGAGTAAATTCTTGGCGAACGCATCGGACGAGGTGCTGGAGCTGCTGGACGAAGTCGCCGACGAGATGGTCTCCCTGTTCTCCATCTCGGAGGCGGAGGCCGTGGCGCGTATCAACGCCCAGTGGCCGGAACAGCAGTTCCTGGAAGAGAGCGACATCATCCTGCACGAAGACGCCTACTACTGGGCTCTCTTCATCTACTACGACGGAGAAGTGCCCGACTGGGCCCCTTCCGCGGACCGCTCTTCATGGGTACCTGCCCCCAAGCCTCAAGCAGGAACCGATAACTGGACTCTTGGCTGATTCCATGGCCGGTGCGGGGGACGGCCGGACCGTCGCGGACGGCCTGCCCTCCCGGGTAGTGGTTGATGACTGGTTGCACTCGCACCTCGGACACCTCAAGAAGGCCCCTCTCACCAGCGTTTCCGCTGGTGAGAGGGGCCTTCCCAGGTGTCACGCAACCCCGCGGGACCTCAGCTCTCGGCCGACGGCAACTCCGTCTCCGGAACCTGCACCGTACGCAGCACCCCGTCCCCCAGGTGCAGGATCGCCCGGCCCGGACGGGTCGCGCCCAGGCGGCTGCGGGGCACCTTGACGCCGATCAGTTCGCCGTCGCTCATGTTCTGCGGCTTCAGCAGCAGTCCGCACCGGTTCCGGCGGGCCTCGGTGTGCCAGCCGGAGAAGCCGGAGGAGAGCCGGTCGGTCTGCCCGGCGATCACCAGGCCGCGGCCGGTCTCGGCACCGGACTTGGCGATCTGCGTGAGGACGGGCTCGGCCTTCGTCTTCAGCAGCAGGTCGGCGTCGTCGAGGAGCACCACGGCCCCGTCGGGCGCGGAGGCGAGTGCCGTCTCCAGGGCCGTGGGGTCGAGCTCGGCCTCGTCGAACACCGCGAGCACGCCGGGCCGTCCGGCGAGGTGCCGCAGCGGCGAGCGGGCGGGGGCCCCGACCACGATCGGGGTGCCGGCCGTGAGCAGCGCCAGTGCCAGTGTCGACAGGACGGTGCTGCGTCCCGAGCGGGCGGGACCGGCGACGAGGAACGTCGGGGTGACGGTGAAGTCCGGCCCCAGCGCGGTGAGTTCGTCGCCGCCGACGCCGGCCAGCGCCCATCGCGAGGAGCGCCTGGCCGGGACGAACCGGGCGGCCTCCTCGAAGGTGAGCCTGTCCGGCAGGGTGTCGACGCGGAACGGCCTTGTGGTGGCCGGGAGATGAGCCGCCTGTTCGCGGCAGTACTCGGCGATCTGCTGGAGCGCCCCGGCCTGCGCCTGGCCCTCCGGGTTCGGCGTGAGGAGCGCGATCTGCACCTCCGCCTTGTCGGCGGCGCGGAAGGCGCGGCCCGGCGGGATCTCGTCCGGCACGTTGCGCTGGGTGATGCCGATCTGCCCGTACTCGGACTTCTCGTTCAGCTTGAGGACGAGCTTGTCCTCGGTGGAGCCGTTGACCCGGCTGGAGAACAGCGCCCGGTCGCCGGTCATCAGCAGGTGGATGCCGACGCTCGCGCCGTCCCGGAGCAGGGTGAGCACGGCGTTCAGCAGGTTCCCGGAGTCGTACTCGCCGAGCTGCTTGTCGAAGACCTCCCAGCGGTCGATGAACAGCACGATGTGCGGGGGACGTTCGGCCTCCGGCAGGGCACGGCGCAGCTCCGCCAGGTCGGCGCTGCCGCGGGCGGCGAGCATCTCCTGACGTCGGCCCAGTTCCTCGTTGAGGCGGGCGAGGAGTCGGGCCACCCGGTCGGGCTGGGTGCGCTGGGTGATGGCTCCGCAGTGCGGCAGGCCCTCGATGGGCAGCAGCGCGCCGTTGCCGCAGTCGATGCCGTACATGTGCAGCTTGTCGGCGGGGTGGGCGAAGGCCATGGCGCCTGCGATGGTGCGCAGCGTCTGCGACCTGCCCTGGCGCGGCGAGCCGATGATGTGCAGGTGTCCGAGCGTCGCCGGGTCGATCACCAGGGCCTGCCGGGCCTGTTGCGCGGGCAGGTCCACGACGCCGTACGCGACGGGCGCCAGATCGTAGTCCGAGGGCGTGGGCGGGGGGAGTTCGCCGGTGACGAGGACCTCGGGCAGCGGCGGCAGCCAGGGGCTGTGCTGCGCGGGGATGCCCATCTCCCGGTCCGCGCCGCGGATCGCCTCGACGAGCCCGGTGAGGTCGGTCTCCACCTCGGCGGGCGCGGCCGCGGCGCGGGGGCGCGTCGGGAGCGGTTCGCCGAGCCGTTCCCAGCCGACCGCCACCGCCCAGGGCGCAGGCAGCGAGACCGCCGCGGCGCCGGGCCTGCGGCCGCCGACCCGTCCGGACTGGAACGGCACGAGGGAGTTCTGGCCGAGCCGTACGTACGCACGGCCGGGGGTGCCCTGCGAGATCCCGGCGGCCTCGGAGGAGTTGATGACGTCCTGGCTCTCGCCGGAGTCCGTCACCCGGAGCGCGATACGCAGGTTGGTGTTGGCGCGGATCTCCGAGGAGACGACGCCGCTGGGGCGCTGTGTCGCCAGGATCAGGTGGATGCCGAGGCTGCGGCCCCGCTGCGCGATGTTGACCAGGCCCTTCACGAAGTCCGGCAGGTCGCGCACCATCGAGGCGAACTCGTCGATGACGATGAGCAGCCGGGGCATCGGGGCGTGGCCCGCCGGGTTGCGCTCCAGCAGCTCGATGTAGTCCTCGATGTCCTTGGCGCCGGCCGCGGCGAGGATGTGCTCGCGCCGGGTGAGTTCCGCCGTCAGCGACACCAGGGCCCGCTCGACGAGGTGGGCGTCGAGGTCGGTGACCATGCCGACGGTGTGCGGCAGGTTCACGCAGTCCTTGAACGCGGAGCCGCCCTTGTAGTCGACGAGGACGAACGTCATCGCGTCCGGACGGTTCGCCACCGCGAGCGAGGCGACCAGCGTCTGGAGGAGTTCGGACTTGCCGGAGCCGGTGGTGCCGGCGACCAGCCCGTGCGGGCCGTCGCGCTTCAGGTCCAGGAAGAACGGGCCGTCCAGGGAAACGCCGACGGCCGCCCGGGTCGAGCGGCCTCCGGCCGTCCAGCGCGCCCGGATGCCGGCGGCCTGCGGCGGGTCGAGGGCGAGTACGTCGAGCAGCCGCGCGGAACCGGGGAGCACCGCGGCCTCTTCGTCTGCCCCGCCCGGGTCCCGCAGCGGGCCCATCGCACGGGCCAGCGAACGGCACCAGTCCAGCGACACCACGTCGGGCCGGATGCCCCCTACGGTGCCCCTCCCGGAGCGTCCCACACGCACGGTTCCGCCGGGCTCCTCGGCGACGACGGCGTGGCACTCCTCGGGCAGCAGCCGCTCCTCGGCGTCCAGGCAGACCGCGCGGACGCCGACGGACGGCCCGTCGCGCAGGATCTGCGCCACGCCGGGCAGCGAACGCAGCCTGCGGGCCCCGTCGAGGACGACTAGCACATCGGGCCCGGCGGTCCGGCTCCGCCGGTCCTCCCGTCCGGCGCGCTCGGAGATCAGCGCGGTCAGTTCGGCGACCCGCCGGGCGCAGGTCTCGGTGCCGTAGCCGATGCTGGCCGGGGTGTCGCCGGACTTCTTCCGCACGTGCGGCAGCCAGCGCAGCCAGGACCAGCCGTCGCGTCCCGGGCCGCCGGTCGTCAGCAGGTGGATCTGGAGGTCACGGGGGCTGTGCAGGGCGGCGGCCTGGGCGACCGCCCACCGTGCCACGGCGCGCGCAACCGGGCCCTCGCCCGCGATCCCCAGGACGTCGTGCTCCCGCAGCGGAACGGTCACCGGGACGTCGTACGCGGTCCACGGGTCCTGGCGGCGGTGTTCGTCCTTGGTCGGGTCGTGGAGCACCACGTCGGAGGGCAGGTCGGCGGTCCCGATGCGCAGTTCCAGGAAGTCGGCGTCCGAGGTGCGGCGTTCCCACAGGCGGTGCCGGGGGCCGACGGCGGTCAGGACGACCTCGGCCGGGTCCGGGAAGCCGCGGCGCCGGGCGGCGCGTTCGGCCGCCAGGGCCTGCTCCGCGTCGCCCTCGATGCGCGCCTTCTTCTCCTCGTACGCGGCGACCTCGCCGGAGTGGGACTGACGTCCGTTGCGCCGGCTCATCAGATAGTTGCCGACGATCACGACCGGCGAGAGCAGCCCGAACAGCAGCATCGTCGGGCGGCCGAGCATCGTCGCCCCGGCCACCGCCATCACCAGCGGGGCGGCCGCGGCGAGCCACGGGAGCGGCCGGGCGGCGGGCGACGCGGGCGGGGAGGGCAGGGTGAAACGGGTGGCGTTCTCGGCCGGCCGCAGCCGCGGCGGCCGGTTGTAGTCCCAGCCGGTGCCGTCCTCCGACGGCTGTACGGCCGCGTCCGGCCGCTGCGGGAGGGCGAGTTCGAGCAGGCAGCCGCCGACGAGGAGCTGCGCGCCGGCCGGCCAGGCGGTGGCCGCGGCGAGGTCCTCGCGGTCCAGTTGCAGGGTGCCGCCGTCCGGCGCGGACGCGTCGGGCGCCACCCGGCAGCGTCCTTGGGGGCCCACCGTCAGGACGGCGAACGGACGGGCCGGTACGGCGCGCAGCACCTGGGCGGTCCCGTCGTGTGCCAGTCCGATCCGGTACTCGCCGATGTCGAGCCGGTGCACCGCGCCCGCCCCGGTCCCGCCGACCGCACGGACCTCCACCAGACCGTCCGGTTCGGCCGACGCGGTGCCCGCCGGGCGGCCCAGGCCCACGATGGCCGCGTGGCGGAGCGGCGAGTCCCGCAGCCGCAGGTCCGCGGGCAGCAGCCGGTCGCCGGCGTACAGGCCGAGGCCCTCCGGGGGCCGGTGGACGCCTCCCGCTCCGGCCAGCGCCTCCGCGACGGCACCCACGGGCGTGTCGGGGTCGGCGTCGAGGTGGACGTCGAAAGCGTCACCGTCCCCCTCGACCACGGTCAACATCAACGACACGAAAACGTCCTCCAGCCGGCGTGAATGGGGAGCCGCGGGAGCCCTGCTCGGAGGGCTCCCGCGCCACTGACGGGACCTACGGCGCCCGTCCGCGGATGGTTCACGGACCCGTCCGTGAACCGACCGTGAACCATCCGCGGGCGGGCGCCGTAGTGGCCTTCGGGTACCTGGCACCGCGACATTGCCGCGGCGCCGCCCCCGCTATCGACCGTCCCGGCTCCGCCGCCGGGGCGTCCCGACAAGGAGTCAGAAGATGATCTGGTACGTCCTGGCCGTGGTGCTGGGGCTGGCGCTGATCGGGGCGGTGGCCGCGCTGATCGTCACCGAGCGGCGGCCCCGCCCGCCGAAGCCCGCCGCCGCATCGGCCGCCGTCGTGGGGCGGGAGGCGCTGGACGTGGTCAACGCGGGCCTGCGCCGGCTGACGGGCGAGTGCCTGCGCTCCGGCCGGTCGCTGCCCGACCTGTACGCCGTCGTCTACTCCGAGGAACGCCTCGGACTGCTGCTGGCCGGCCCGGAGGAGTCCGCCCCCGCGCCCTGGACCGCCGAGACGGACGGCGAGCGCTGGACGATCTCGCCCGACGACCTGCACCGCCCCGGCCCGGAGGGCGAACCGGCCCTGCCGTACGCGCTGACGGTGACGGTGGGACTGGACGGCGCCGACCGGGTGCTGGTCGACCTCTCCCGGGCGGCCGGGCCCGTCTCCGTGACCGGCCCGGACGAGGAGGTGCGCAGCCTGGCACAGGCCGTCGTCGCCGAGGCCCTCGCCGGCCCGGTGGGCGCGCTCGCCGAGGTCACCCTGGTGGGGTCCCTGGCCGGAGACGGGTTCATGGCCGGCGACGCGCCGCGGACCTCGCGGCTGCACACCGCGGCCAGTCTGGAGGAGGCGTTCGCCAGGGCGGCTTCGGCGGGCCCGGGAGCGCCGGAGCCCGGATCGTCCGACGTCACCCAGATCTTCCGGCTGATCGAGGGCAGCAGCCGGATCGCCGTCCAGGGCGAGGCGCCCCACCTGTTCGTCGTGGACGCCTCACAGCTCCCGCGACGGGAAGGGGCGTTGGACGGCCTGCGGCGCGGGGACGCGCTGCTGGTGCTCGGCGACGCGCCCGCGGGGTGGCCCTGGCGGGCCGGTGCGGACGGATCGCTCGACACCGGACCACTCGGCCTGGAGATCACCCGGCACGCGGGGCGTTTCGCGTGAGTCTCATCCGGCGGCCCGGTCCTGGCCGCCCGCGTGCAGCCCGCGGCTGTGCAGCGCCTGCCGCAGTGCGCGAGCGGCGTAGTACGTCCGCGACTTGACCGTGCCCGGCGGCACGCCGAGGACCCTGGCCGTCTGGTTGACGCTGCGCCCCAGGTAGTGCACGTGCAGCAGGACCTCGCGCTGTGGCGGCCGCAGGTCCTGCAACGCCTCGATGAGCACCTGGGAGGTGAGGATGTGGTCCACGTCGTCGGACACCGGCAGGTGGGCGAGTTCCGGGTCGCCGGCCTCCGGCGGTCTGGCCTGGCGGGCCCGGTGACCGTCGATCACGAGGTTGCGCAGCACAGTGAACAGCCACGGCCGCGCCGAATCCGCGGTCGGGTCGAGCTCCCCGGCGTGACGCCAGGCGCGTATCGCGACTTCCTGGAGGACGTCCTCGGCGCGGTGCCAGTCGCCCCCCAGCCGCCGCGCGGCGAACTGCAACAACGCGCTGCCGTGGAACTGGTAGAGGGCTCTGAGGAACTCGTCGGGACGGAGTTCCGCGGTGCAGGGGCGGGATATGCGGTCTTCGGTCGAAGCACTGGCCGACAAAGGCCTTTTCCTCTCCGGTCGTCTGTGGGGAAGTCGGCTTCCGCCGGCCGCGGGAAAGCCGGCGGGCGCCGCCACGAGCGGTCGTTCGCTCCGTGCGGCGTGTCCGCCGGCCTACGGCGGGGGTGAACCCGCCCCGGTACCGCCGTCAGCCCGGTTCGCGGGAGGAAAGCGAGCTCACCTCACGGGATGTCAGTTCCCGGTCGTAGACGTGCACATCGGCGACATCGCCCTTCCAGTGGTCGGCCGCCTTGCCGTCGAACTTGCCGCGTCCGATCACCACAGAGCCGGTGGGCTTCACCGTGCTGGAAGCTTCTCTGCTTCCCGCGAGCCGGCCGTCCACGTAGATCCGCATCCGGTGGTCCTGCCGGCTGTACGTGCCGGTGAGGTGGTACCAGCGGCCGGCCTGCGGCTGCTCGGCCTTCTCCGCGACGGTACGGGCGCCGGTGAAACTGAACGCGAAGTTCTGGTCCTGGCCGGAGTACTGGAGGAAGAACGTGCTGAACCGGTCGCCGTCCTGGGACAGGGCGGTGTGCAATCCGTTCATGCCCTCGGGGGTGAGCCGCACCCGTGCGGCGACCGAGTAGTCCTTGCCGGCGGTGTCGATCCGGGAACCGGTGTCCGCGTATCCGCTGGTGCCGTCCAGCCGCAGGGCGCCGCCCTCGGGGCCGTCGGCCCACTGCGTCCCGCCACTGACGACGGCGTCGCGCTCACCCGCCTTCGCGGTACCGGACCGGTGCAGGGGCCACCACCCGTCGCCGCGCAGCGACCCGGCGTCAGCACCCGGGCTCTGCGCGGCCGGTGTCCCCCCGGCCTGCTCCTTCCCGGACTCCCCGGCCCCCTGGCCGCGCACCAGTTGGATGACGACAAAGGCCAGCGCGACGGTCAGTACGGCAATCGTGGTGATGAGCGACCATCTGCGCGTCATGAATCTCCCCGGGACGTGTGGCATACAGGTGTCACTGGAGACCACGTGTCCGTTCCGGAAGTGGTTCAACGTGCACGCAAGTCTGACAGGCCGGTGAGACAGCAGGCGGGGGCGCCCCTGAATGTGCTGTCGTGCGCGGGAACATGCGGCGACACCACGGTATGTGCAGTTCAATGCGGTTCGTTGGGATGCTCCGCCGACGCGGGCCCGCCGTCCGACGGCCCTTCCGCGGCCCCCTCCCTGCCCTCTTCATGGCCCCTTCATGGCCCCGGCAGGACCAGCCCCGTTTCCCAGGCCCATGCCGCGATCTCCACCCGGTTGCGGACGTTCAGCTTGGACTGGATGTTGGCGAGGTGGGTCTTGACCGTGCCCGCGGAGATGAAGAGTCGCGTGCCTGAACCAGATTGAGGGCTCGTCATCGATACGGCGGTGGTCGACACGATCGCCGCAGTGCAAGGGAGTCCACCATGCCCGACTTCAGCTTCGCTTCCCCCTCCTCCCCCTCTTCTTCCACTACCTCCTCCTCCGTTACCTCCTCCTCCGTTACCTCCTCCTCCGTTACCTCCTCCTCCGTTACCTCCTCCTCCGTTACCTCCTCCTCCGTTACCTCCTCCTCCGTTACCTCCTCCTCCGTTACCTCCTCCTCCGTCTCCGGTCGCGGGTCCGCTCCCCTCGACGCCGCCGGGCTGCGGTCGGGGTGGCACTCGTCGCGGCCGTACTCGCCGCGGCGGCCGGGCTCAGCTCGTCCGCCGCCGCCACCGCTTCGGCCGTGTCTTCGTCGTCGGGCACAGTGGCTGGCGGGGAGAACGCGGCCGGACACGGCCGGGTGAGCGGCCAAGCCCGGGTCTTCTACCGCTACTCGCCCCACGACGACATCCGCTTCTCGGTCGACGTGAAGGCGGCTCCGTTCAGCCGGCCCGTCAGCGGGTTGCCACACGGAATGCCCGCCGATGCGCGCGGCACGGTGACGATCTACCACTGGTCGCCCGAGAAGAAGCAGGGCCGACGTACGGAAGCCTCGGTGGACTGCCTGGTCAGCGGGGGTGACAGCGCCACCCTCAGCGCCGTCGTCACCAGGTCGGAGGACCCGTTTCAGGGGATTTCGACCGGCCTGACCGTGCGGGGTGGTGAGAGTTATCCACAGGGTCGACGGCGACCCCCTCGGAACTCGTAGGCTTCAGGAATGGCTCTGGCGGACGTGGAAGTGGTCGTGGACATGGATGTGGAAGGCGCTTCGGACGCAAGCGAGGCGGTGCAGGTGCTGCGCCGGGTGTTCGGGTACGAGTCGTTCCGCGGCAGTCAGCAGGAGATCATTGAGCACGTCATAGGGGGCGGGGACGCGGTCGTCCTGATGCCGACCGGTGGCGGTAAGTCGCTCTGCTACCAGATTCCCTCGCTGGTCAGAGCCGGTGTAGGCATTGTCGTCTCGCCGCTGATCGCTTTGATGCAGGACCAGGTCGACGCTCTGCGGGCGCTCGGGGTGCGAGCCGGGTTCCTCAATTCGACACAGGATCTGGAGGAGCGGCGGCTCGTCGAGGCCGAGTTCCTGGCCGGGGAGCTGGATCTGCTGTATCTGGCGCCCGAGCGGCTGCGGGTCGAGCAGACGCTGAGCCTGCTGGACCGGGGGAAGATCTCGCTCTTCGCGATCGACGAGGCGCACTGTGTCGCGCAGTGGGGCCATGACTTCCGGCCGGACTATCTGGCGCTGTCGATGCTGCACGAGCGCTGGCCCGAGGTCCCGCGGATCGCGCTGACCGCCACCGCGACCGAGGCCACCCATACGGAGATCTCCTCCCGGCTGCGGATGGCGGACGCCCGGCATTTCGTGGCGAGCTTCGACCGGCCGAACATCCAGTACCGCATTGCGGCGAAGAGCGAGCCGAAGAAACAGCTGCTGGATCTGCTGCGGAACGAGCATGCGGGGGACGCGGGCATCGTCTACTGCCTGTCGCGGGCCTCGGTGGAGAAGACCGCGCAGTTCCTGGTGGAGAACGGCATTGCGGCGGTGCCCTATCACGCGGGACTCGACTCGCGGACGCGCGCCGAGAACCAGGCCCGGTTCCTGCGTGAGGACGGGCTGACCGTGGTCGCCACGATCGCGTTCGGGATGGGCATCGACAAGCCGGATGTCCGGTTCGTGGCCCATCTGGATCTGCCCAAGTCGGTCGAGGGCTACTACCAGGAGACGGGCCGCGCCGGGCGCGACGGCCAGCCCTCGACGGCCTGGCTGGCGTACGGGCTACAGGATGTGGTCCAGCAGCGGAAGATGATCGACGGGTCGGAGGGGGACGAGGCCCACCGACGGCGGCTGTCCTCCCATCTCGACGCGATGCTGGCGCTGTGCGAGACGGTGCAGTGCCGACGGGTCCGGCTGCTGGCCTACTTCGGCCAGGAGAGCAGCGCATGCGGCAACTGCGACACGTGCCTGGTCCCGCCGGAGACCTGGGACGGCACGGTGGCCGCACAGAAGCTGCTGTCCACGGTCGTACGGCTGAAGCGTGAGCGCGGGCAGAAGTTCGGCGCGGGCCAGATCATCGACATCCTGACGGGGAAGAAGACCGCCAAGGTCATTCAGTTCGATCACGACGGGCTGAGCGTCTTCGGGGTGGGGGACGACCTCCGGGAAGCCGAATGGCGGGGTGTCGTACGGCAGTTGCTGGCGCAGGGGCTGCTCGCCGTAGAGGGCGACTACGGCACGCTGGTGCTCACGGATGCGAGCGGCGAGGTGCTGGGCGGCCGGCGCGAGGTGCTGATGCGGCGGGAGCCGGAGAAGGCGGCGCGGGCGGCCAAGGCGAAGGCCAAGGGCAAGCGTGCGGCGCCGGCGGATCTGCCGGAGGAGGCGCTGCCGCTCTTCGAGGCGCTGCGCGGCTGGCGGGGCCGTACGGCCAAGGAGCAGGGCGTGCCCGCGTATGTGATCTTCCACGATGCGACGCTGCGGGAGATCGCCACCCTCCGGCCGACGACCACGTCCGAGCTCGGCTCGGTCAACGGGGTCGGCGAGAACAAACTCGCGAAGTACGGCCCGCAGATCTTGGATGTACTGGCGGGGCGGGAGGCGCCCGACGGAGCGGCCCCCGACGGCGAGAGCGGCGGAGGCGAGAGCGCCGGCGGGGCAGCGGCAGCCGAGGCAACCGGCGCGGCCAGAAGTGCCGGGGCGAATGGGAGCGCCGGGGCGGCCAGGAGTGCGGGCTCGGCCAGGCCGGGCGGGACAGCCAGGCCGACCGGGGCGACCGTCGATGGTCCTGCTGCGCCGGATCCCTTCGATGATGAGGCACTGCCGGAGCCGCCGGATGACATCGACTGGTGACAGCCCACCGTGGCCGGTGACAGCGCCCACCGTGGCCGGTGACGGCACCCACTAAGGCCCGGTGAGGTCGCCAGCCGACGGGCAGAAGCACCCACGGCGCCGGTGGGATCGCCAGCCGACAGACACAAGCACCCACAGGGCCGGTGCTGGGGGACTAGCCGACGGGCGGAAGCACCCACGGCGCCGGTGGGATCGCCGACCGACAGACGCAACCACCCACAGGGCCGGTGGTGGGGGCTACCGACAGACGCAAGCTCCCGCTGCTGGGTGACCAGCCGGGCTAGGCGGCCAGCCAGCCGGGGGAGCAGCCGGCCGGTCAGCCGGCCGAGCCAGTGGGGCGTCGGGTCATGGAGCGACGGGCGCGCCATGAGGCAGTCGGAGGATCGCGCGGGCGCCGCCGTCGGGGGCGTTGGTGAAGCGGAGGTCGATGCCCAGGACGGCGGACTGGCCGACGGCGATGGTCAGGCCCAGGCCGTGCCCCTTGCCGCGGCCCGGGGCGTCGGTGCGGAAGCGCTGCGGGCCGTGGTGCAACAGGTCGACGGAGTAACCGGGGCCGTGGTCGCGTACCTCGATGGTCGGTGGGCCGCCGGGCGGGGCGTCGACGGTGACGACGACCGGGGCCCGGCCGTGCCGGTGTGCGTTGATGACGAGGTTGGAGACGATGCGGTCGAGTCGGCGCCGGTCGGTCTCGACCACCGTGTCGGCGCCGATCCGCACGACGGTGTCGAGGCCGGTGGCGCGTACGGAGCCTTCGACCAGTGCCCCGAGGTCATACGCGGCGAGGTCGGCGTGCTCGGTGCCGGAGTCCAGCCGGGAGATCTCCAGCAGGTCCTCGGTGAGACGACGCAGCGCCCGCAGCCGATCGTTGATCATCTCCTTTGGCCGGCCCTCCGGCAGCAGCTCGGCCGAGGCGAGGATGCCCGTGAGCGGCGTACGGAGCTCATGGGCGACATCGGCGGTGAAGCGCTGTTCGGCCTGGAGACGGCTCTGTAGGGAGCCGGCCACGGAGTCCAGCGCCGCGGCCACCGCCGCCACCTCGTCCCGCCCCGCTGCGCCGCCGCCCGGCCCCTGATCTGCGTCGTGGCCGACCCTGGCATCCAGATCGCCGGCGGTGATACGGCGCGCGACCGCCGCCGTGATGCCCAGCCGTCGGCTGATGCGATGGGCCAGGAACAGTCCGGCGAGCGCGACGACCGCGGCGGCGAGCACGGCCGAGCCGAGGATGGCGGTGTCGAGTATCTCCAGGGAGCGTCGGGTGTTGCCATAGGGCAACCAGGCGGCCATGACCTGGCCGTCGGCCGGCGCCGCCGCCCACATGACGGGGCGGCCCCGATACGTCCCCACCATGGTGCCGCGTTGCCCGGAGCGCGCCAACCGGCGCAGTTCGGCGGGCAGTTCGGGCGGGTCGAGGAGGGAGTTGAGGCCCTCGCGGGAGGTGCCGTACTCGAAGAGTTCCAGGGCGCTGTCGAGGTTTGCGCGGGTCTCCTTGCGGACCTGGCCGACGGTCTGCCGGGCCACCGCGTTGTGGACGAGGACACCGAGGACGGCGGCGACCGCGCAGCTCACCGCCATCACGGTCAGCGCGATCTTCCAGCGGAGGGAGACCGCCGGGCGCTTCATGGGCTGCCGCCGCCGGCCCGCGGGGTCTGGGGCGTACGGGCGTCGTCGAGGGTGAGGTTCCACAAGCTCATCGAGTGGCCGTCCCAGACATAGTCGGTGACGCTGACGTAGCGCGGATCCTTGGTGGGCTCACGGATGACCAGATGCCCGGCCGCCAGGTCGACACCGGCCAGCACACCGCGCAGCACGAGCACCCGGGTCACCACCGTGCGCCGGACGCTGTAGACACGCAGTTCGCTGGTGCGGGGATCGAGGTCGACGGCCATGATCAGGTTCGCCTTGCCGTCACCCGTGATGTCGTGCAGCTCGGGGCGGCGTACGGCCTTCGGGGCGGGCGGCGTCCGGCCCTGCGCGGCGATGTCCGCGTCGAGCACGGCGAGCGGGTTCGCGTCCGCCATGGTGCCGCTGGGGATCCGCGGGACATTCGGTACGGGCACCAAGGCCACCGGGTTCTCGTCCCGGCGGGGCGGGGCGGGCGAATACTCCGGCCACAGCACCAGCGGCGCATCCACGTCCCGGGCGCGCCCCTCGCTCTGCAATCCCTCCACCCCCGCGCACCCCGCGAGGAGGGCAAGTGAGGCGAGGACGGCGAAGCCGGGGAGCACGAGGAGAGGGGAGCGGGGTGAGCGGGGTGAGCGGGGTGAGCGGCGGGAGCGGCGGGAGCGGCCGGGGAAGGAGAAGCGGGCGTTGCGGGCGGAGAGAGGGCGCAGAGCCGTGCGGGGTCGCAACCGTCGCATGTCGTCGCCACCGCCTTTACGCCTTGCCGCCGGGCCGGTGCACCGCCCGGCCCGGCCCGAAGGGCCCCTGGAACCGATCACTCGGGGTGACCACCCGCGAGGGAAGCGCTTTATATGCGGACGTAACCTGACACAACGCTATCCAAGATGATGCCGGGCGGAATCTTCAGATCGGCCGTTCTGACGGCTTTTGTAGCCTTTTGCCCCGGCTGGGTGGGCCCTCCTTCACACGACCGCCCCCAGAGATCTTGGCGACTGTTACACAACGTACGGATTACCGTTAAGGACACTCCGTAGCGTGGTTCTCAGAACCACGCCCCTACGGCGGCCCGAGCCGCCCACGACGAGGAGTACCCATGCCGGCCCAGCGCCGCTCCGTGATCCGTACCGCCACCGTCGCGACCGGCGCGCTGGCCGCCCTGCTGCTTCCCGCGGGCGCTGCCTTCGCCGCCGACTCCACTGTGCCCACGGAGAGCCGCAAGTCGATCATGCTGCCCGACAACGGACTGGCCGGCCTGGCCGAGAAGGCCGGCCATCTGCCCAAGGCCGGGGTGATAGGCGGTGCGGGTGCGCTGGGTGTGGCGGGCGCAATCGTCGTCGTACAGCGGCGGCGCCACGGCAGCCGGGGACACCAGGCCTGAGCCGCGACACCTGGGGCGACACCTGGGCCGCGACACCCAGACCCGCGGCACCCGGCCCTGGGGCCAGGCCTGGTGGGCCCGAGCCCGTGGGGGCCAGCCTGTGCGGCCCGAACCCGCGGGGGCCCAGCCTGTGCGGCCCGAGCCCGTGGTGGTCCAAGCCGGCGGACACGGCTACCGCGCATCCGGTCTCCACTCCCCGCTCGCCCTTACTCCTCCCCCGCCACCAACCGCTGCACCTCCCCATAGCCCAGCGCCTCGCCGCCCGCCCCGGCCGCATCCGTCGGCCCCTGGCCAGTACGGATGGCGTCCGCCGCCGTGAGAGTGGCCTGCAGGGCCGTACGGAAGAGCAGCGAACCGGTGCTGATGCGGCGTACGCCGAGCTCCGCCAAACGGCTGACGGTGTGCCGTCCGGGGGCGAAGAGGATGTTCAGCGGCGCGGGGATCTCGGCGACCAGGACCGATACGTCCTCGTCGGCGGTGACGCCCGGCACGAAGATGCCGTCCGCGCCCGCGGCCAGATAGGTCTCGGCGCGCTCCAGCGCCACCGACAGCGGCGGCGGGCTGTCCGTCAGCCAGTGGGTGTCGACGCGGGCATTGAGGAACAGGCCCGGCGCCCGCTCCTTCACCGCGCTGATCAATTCGGCCTGGCGCACCGGATCCTGTAGCCCTTCACCGCCCGGCAGACCGTCCTCCAGATTCAGCCCGGCGGCCCCGGCCTCTGCCAACTCGGCCGCGAGATCACCCACTTGGCCTGGACCGCCGCCGAATCCGCCCTCCACGTCGACCGTGTACGGGCAGGCCAGCCGGCCATTGAGCCGCAGCGCGAGGGCCAGCGTCGCGTCCCGGACCTCGGCGAGCCCGCGCCCGTCCGGGTACCCGTGGGCCGCGGCGACGCCCAGGCTCGTCGTGCCGACCGCCGCGTATCCGGCCCCGGCGAGCGCGGCGGCCGAGATGACATCCCAGGCGTTGGGCAGCAGCAGCGGCTGGTCGGCATGGTGCAGCGCATGGAAGTGGAAGGTGGCGTACTCCGGGGAGGTGCTCATACGGGCACCGTAGGCCGGAGTCCCTTCGGTAGGCGCCGAAGACTCGCGGCGGACAGGGCAGTCATGACCACTCCGGCGTACAGCACCCCGCCCGCACGGCTGGCAGCACCGCTCGCGGAACGCACCCCTTGGCGGCGGTCTGGACGGCCGTCCGGGGCGTGACGGTCACCGATGCCGTGACCGGGCGGGGGCTGCTCGACCGGGACGGCGGGTTCGCGCTTCCGACGGGGCAACGGGTGCGGACTTCCACCGGGACGGCTGGTACGCGCCTTCACCGGGACGACGGGCCCCAGCCTCCGCCGGGACGGCAGGTACGCACCTTCACCACAACGACTTGCCCAAGCCTCCGCCGGAACGACGGGTACGCACCTTCACCACAACGACGAGCCCAAGCCTCCGCCGGGACGGCCGGTACGCACCTTCACCACAACGACGAGCCCAAGCCTCCGCCGGGACGGCCGGTACGCGCTCGCCGACGCCGGACGGGGAAGCGGCGGCCCCGAGGTGAGCAAGCGCCTGCGCCCACCCGGACCGCCCTGGCCCGAGCCGTCTCCTCCCGACCCGTCTCCTCCCGCCCCGTCGGCACCCTCGTACCAGCGCCCGCACCACCACCCGCACCACCGCCCGTCCCTCCCCCGGGCCCCGATTCCCCGAACCCCGATCTCGCCCCGCACCCTCCCCCCCCGCCCCGAAATCTCGGTTCCCCCGCCCGCCCCTCCCCCGTACCGTACGAGCATGATCGACACGCCGCGCCCGGACGAGGCCGCGCCCGCCACCCGCACCCTCTGGCGCCCCACCGGCCCCGAGGAGCTCGCCCTGGTCGAGGCCTCCGGCTGGCGCGCCTGGCCGCCGCGCCTGCCCGACCAGCCGATCTTCTATCCCGTACTCAACGAGGACTACGCGATACGGATCGCCCGCGACTGGAACGTGCCGGCCTCCGGAGTCGGCCATGTCACCCGCTTCGAGATCGAGGCGGACTTCGCCGAGCGCTATCCGGTGCGTCAGGCGGGCGGCGAGACGATCCTCGAACTCTGGGTTCCGGCGGAGGAGTTGGCGGAGTTCAACCGGCACATCGTCGGGCACATCGAGCTCGTACGCAGCTTCCACCCACCACAAGGGGAATGACGGCAGCCGGGCACTCCGACCCCGGTCCGTTGCGGAGGCCGACATGCCGCACTTCGCGCACTGTTACGCCACGGATCCGACGGCCGCGCCGGATGTGGCGCCGCGGGCGCCGCACCGGACGTGGCGCTACGGACAGCCGCGCCGTACGTGACTCTGCGGTGGTCGGCGTCGGCGTCAGTATCGGTATCGGCGTCGGCGTCGGCCTCGTATCGGTATCGGCCGTCAAGGGCACCCGGGGGCACCCGGGGCCCCCAGGAAGCTACTACCCGCCCCCACCACAAGCCCCCGGCCGCCCGTACACCGTGATGCGGGCGCCTCGGACCTGTGTGCTGCGGCAGATCCCGAACGCCTCGTGCAGAGTGGTCCGTTTGGCGATTTCCTGGTCGTTGTCGTCGGCCGGCTGGCCGTCCGGGTCGCCCGCGACGACGATCCGGCGGGCGGACAGCATCCGGGATCGGATCGCCTCGCCGGACCGCTCGGTGCCGTAGAGGGTGTGCGAGGCCAACGGGCTCTCGGCCAGGGCGAGATCGTGCAGCCCGCGGAAGTCGCGTGGCAGGGTCGCCCGCCAGACCCGCCTCCGGGACGGCATGAACAGCAGCCCGTCGCCCGGCTCGGCCACCTCCCGTATGGCGTGCGCAATCGCGGTGACATCGTCGACCCGGCTGTCCGGGCTGCGCAGATGGACGTTGACGGGCAGCAGCACCGCCACGATCAGCACCACCGTCATCGTCCACCGCAGCCGCCGGCCACGGGTCTGGCCCAGCTCACCGGGCGGCCGCAGCAGCCGCGCCAGTGCGGCGCCCGCGAGCAGCGCGAACCCGACGACGTAGTAGAGGACATAGCGGTCCACGTAGGCGGGTTCGACATGGGAGAGGAGCAGCAGGAGCAGGGTGGGCAGGAGCAGCAGGGGGAGGCCGAGGGCGCGCAGTCCGATCGGGCCGCGGGAGCGGATCCGGACGCGGGTGCAGGCGATGCCGAGGACCGCGAGCACGGCGAAGGTCAGCAGCTGAACGGGGTCCGGCCACATGAGCCAGCTGATCTGCGCCGACTGCCGGGTGCTGAACACCGCGAGCGGGGCCAGACCGGCGAGAACGGTGACCGCGGCGAGCAGCCAGGAGCGCAGTACCCGGCGGGGCAGGCGCGCGAGGATCACCGCGGCGCCGTGTGCGGGCAGTGCGAGTGACGCGAACTCGTGCAGCAGACAGGCGAACAGCATCAGCGTCGTATAGCCGAGCCACAGCTTTCGGCGCGGGCGGGCGGCGGCCAGCACCAGCAGAAGGCTGGCCCAGACGACCAGCGCGCAGACCATCGCGTACGAGCGGCCTTCCTGCGCGTACTGCTGCACGACCGGGATCAGCGCGAAGGTGCAGCCCGCGAGCAGCCCCGCGCGCCGGCCGACCAGGCGCTCCCCCAGCAGGGCGACGCCCGCGGCGGCGGCGGTCATCGCGGCCACGGACGGCAGCCGCAGGCCGACCACCTCGCCGAAGACGCCGCCGAGGGTGACGTCGTAGATCCGGAACCAGAGGTGCATCAGCGCGTAGTAGAGACCGTGGACGACATCGACGTGCTCCAGCGTGGGCCACAGGTCGGCCAGGCTGCGGTGCGCCATGTCGTAGGTGACCGCCTCGTCCCGCCAGATGGCGTCCTGCCTGCGGACCCCCCACGCGCCCAGGAACAGCATCAGCCCGGAGGGCATCAGCACCACCGCGCCCTGCGCCGCCCAGGCACCGCGGGCGGCCCTGGCGGACGCATACGTCTTCTGCGCTTGCGCTACGTCGATGACGGGCTCCGGTCACGCACGGGACGGACGGACAGACAGTCAGAAAGGCAGGCTCACGATAGAGCGGGCGGCCGCTCGACGACCAGACGGGCGAGCAGGGCGGCCACGGCCGGCCACCGGGGAAAGAACGCACGCGGTGGCCGCGGGACATGAGGGGATCAGGCCCCCGGAACCGGGCGGTGACGGTGAACCAGGGGCCGCGTGCGGCGATCCGGGGGGCGCGGGCCGAACGCCCGCGGCCCCCGGCCCGCTCAGGTGATGCGGACCAGCTTCGCTCCGAAGGACGGCTCGCCGAGGTCCTTCTGCAGAGCGACCGGGACCTTCTGGCTCCTCTCGCCGTTGCCGACGGTCAGCACACCGACCTCGGTACCGGCCTTCGCGGTGTGCGGGACGGTCTTGCCCCCGTCACCGACGCTCAACTCCAGCTTCTGGCCCGGGACTCCGACTGCCTTCAGGTCCTTGGTGGCGACGACCGGCGTGCGCCCGTTCAGGCCGTCGTCGACATAGCCGACGACCTGGCCCTTCTTCACCGCCGTGGTCGAGGTCAGCGCGTTGCGCACGGCCTCGATGACCTTCTGGCTGTTGTTCTTGACCAGGGTGAGGCTGTTGGAGCCGTTGGGGTCCAGGCCCTTGAAGTGCTGGTCCATCATCGTGCCCAGTACCAGCTGGTCCTTGCCGTCCACGGTCTTGTAGGCCGCCCAGGACAGCGTGCCGCCGGCCGCCGTGCTGGAGCCGGTCTTGATGCCCTTGATGCTCAGCCCGGCCAGCAGCAAGTTGTCGATGTTGCTGTTGATCCGCCCCGGCAGGCCCGGGATGTCGGCGTTGGTCATGGCGACGATCGGCCGGAAGGCGTCGAACTTCATGATGGCCTCGGCCAGCTTGAGCTGGTCGACGGCGGTGCTGACGGTCTTGGGGTCCAGGCCGCTGGGGTCGGTGTAGGTGGAGTTCTTCATGCCCAGGTCCTTGGCGGCGGCGTTCATCTTCTTGACGAACGCTGCCTCGTTGTCGGACTTGGTGTCCCAACGGGCCAGCAGCCGGGCGATGTTGTTGCCGGACGGGATCATCAGCATCTTGAGCATGTCCTGCTCGCTGAACTTCTGCCCCGCCTTGAGCCCCTCGATCCGGGACTCACTCGTGGAGCCGCCCTCGGCCACCGCCTTGGCGTCGACCTCGATCTTCGGGCCCTTCTCGTCCTTCTTGAGCGGGTGGTCCCGGAGGATGACATAGGCCGTCATGATCTTGGCCACGCTCGCGGTGGGCACCGGCTTCTGCGGGCCGAACGTCCCCAGGTCCCCGGAGCCCACCACCTTGACCGCCGCCTGCCCGTGCGCGGGCCACGGGATGGCGAGCTTGCCGCCCTCGAAGGTGAACGAGGATGCGGCGTCGCCGAGGGTGAGCGTCGGGTTGGGCAGCGGGCGCACCGCCTGGGCGACCACGAAGATGATCGCCAGCAGCACCGCCAGCGGGGTCCAGATCTTGAACCGGCGGGCGACCGTACGCAGCGGGGTCTCGGGCGGCGGCGGGGTGTTGGTGAGCTTCGCCAGGAGGTCGAGCGGCGGCAGCGGCTGCTGCTTGGTCCGCTCCGACTCGGGCAGCGCGGCGGGTCCGTCGGCGGCCGTGGCTCCCGCGGCGGGCGGCATCGCACCCGGGCGGCCGTCGGGCTTGGCCGGCGCGGCCGCCGGCACGGCGGAATTCGCCGGCTTGGCGGGCTCGACGGGCTTCGCGGGCTCGGCAGTGGGCAGCACGCCGGTGGCCTTGCCCTCCGGCTTGCCCGCTGCCTTGTCGGCCGTCCTGTCGGCCGTCTTGCCCTCGGGCTTGTCCGTGGGCTTCTCCACGGCCTTGTCGGCCGTACGGGCGGGCGTCCTGGGCGCCGTCTTGCCCAGCGACTTCCCGGCCGTACCGTCGTCCGCCGACTTCAGCGCCACGAACTGACTGGTCCGCTCGGAGTCCCGCTCGGGAGCGGCCGTCGCCTTGGCGTCGCCCTTGGCACCAGCCTTCGCCGCGCCCTTGGGATCGGCCTTCGCGGCGTCCTTGGAGTCGGCCTTGCCCTTGCCCTCGGACTTGCTGTCCGCCTTGCCGTGGCTCTCGGCCTTGGTCTGGCTCGCGGCCTTGCCCCTGGCTACGTCCTCGGCCTTGCCCGCGTCCTTGGCCTTGACCGCATCCGTCGCCTTGGCGGGCGGGTTGATCTTGAGTGTGGTGGTCGCCTGGTCGACGGCATCGGCCGCCGCACCCTTGCCCTTCAGCTTCGCGACAGCAAACACCCGGGTCGCGTCATCCACCGCCGACCCGTCGGCCTCACCCTCGTCGCCCTCGCCGCCGGCCTTGCCCTCAGCAGCAGCACCGACCCGCTCGTCGGACTTGCTCTTCTGCGGCCCGACGGTCTTGAACACGGCGGTCGGCTGATCGACGACCTTGGGCGCGGCCGGCGACTCGGACCCGGCCTTGCCCCCGGACTGAGCCTCCGCCCCACCCTTCGACTCGGCCTCAGGCGCGGACCCGGCGGACGCGGCGCCACCACCACCGTCGACCTCGCCGTCACCCTTGTCGTTGGCCTTGTCCTTGGCCTTGTCGTTGGCCTTGTCGTTGGCCTCCGGGGCAGCCTCCCCCTTCACAGCAGCCTCCGCGGCAGCCTTCCCATCCGCCTTCTTCCCAGCCTTGGCATCCGAGGAAGCGACGTCCGACGAAGCGACGTCCGAGGCCTTTACCTCAGCTGCATCAGCCCCCGCCCCACCCTTCGCCTCCGGCTTGGCGTCCAGCTTCGCGTCCGGCTTTGCTTCCGGCTTTGCTTCCGGCTTTGCGACGGCACCGTCAGCATCCCCGTCCACGTCATCGGCGCCGTCCGCGTCCTCATCGCGCGCGCCGGACGCCACGGAGGTCTCACCGTCACCGGCACCGGCCGCGACCTGGCCTTCACCTTCGCCGTCGCCCGCCCCGGCGCCCTCCTCGTCGCCACCGGCGACCCAGGCGGCCACAGCAGCCCGGAGGCGGTCGTCTCCGCCCTCGGCGCCACCAGGGCCCTCAGCGCCACCCTGAGGCGCCTCGGAAGCCTCGGAAGCCCCGGCCTCCCCAGCCACCTCGGACGAGTCCCCGGACTCCGCCCCGGACGCAGGCTCCGACGTCACTCCAGACCCCGGCTTCGCCCCGGATTCCGGCTTTGCCGCAGGCTTCGGCGCCGCCGCGGCCTCCGGCTCTTTCTCAGGCTTCGAGTCCGTGCCGGCCCCCGGTTCCTTTGCCGGCTCGGCCGGCTCCCCGCGGAAGGCCGACAGGCGCGGATCACGTTTGTTCCGCGCCGTCTTCCCCGACGACTGCTTCTTGTCCGACTTGTCGGGGGACTCGCCCGCCACCGATGTCTCCTTCATACGTCGCACTGCCTGCCTGGCCCAGTGTTTCCAAGTGTCCTGTGTCCGCGTGGCACCACCTCGCCGCCACGCGTACCGGAAGGCGCCGCACCCCACAGAAAGATGTCGCCGACGTGCAAGACGAGAACGACATACCTACCGGTTCCCTATCGAACCCCCCACGCACTCTCGACAGATGAATGTGAGAGGGGTCACCCTGTCATTCATCCACGCGGGGAGGCATGGATGGGCAGGAGCCGCAGAACAATTCCGGAGGAGCTTCTGCTGCTCGCTTTGGACCCGACGACGGGTACCACAGCGCAGCCGCAGTCGCTCGACCTCGGCCTGGCCGGGGCCCAGCTAGTAGAGCTGGCTCTGGCAGGACGGATAGCCCCAGATGGGGATCGTATCGCCGTGGTGATGGCACGGCCGACAGGAGATCCGACTCTGGACTCCGCGCTCGAACTGCTGCGCCGACGCGGCAGTCCGGTGCGCGCGGTCCACTGGATCGGCGGGCCCCGGCTGGGGCTGCGCCAGACCTACCTCACGCACCTCGAACGGTGCGGCATGGTGCATGCCGTGGCGGGACAGATGTGCGGGGTACTGCCGACGACGCGCTACCAAGCGACGGAGACGGCTATCAGCCGGGAAATCAGGGCCCGGCTGGACAACGCGATCCGCACCGGCGTACCCCCGGACCCGCGGACCGCGGCGCTTGCCGCGCTGGCCCATGCGGTCGGCCTCGGCAAGCATCTGTATCCAGGGAACGAAGGGCGTTCATCGCGCTCCCGTCTCCGGGATCTGATCCGACACGACCCGATGGGCGGGCTGGTCGCACATGCCGTCATGGATGTGCAGAACGGCGCCGTGGCCCAGCCTCGGCGGCCGCAGCCGGCCGGCGCGGGAGCCGTAGGGCAACCGGCGGTCCGGGCCACGGCTGAGCCGGCCGGTGCGCCGGGCCAGTCACGGCACGGCCACGGCCGGATGGCCCGGGTGGGCGCCCGCTGACGCCGTAAGGCGCCGTACGGCGCCTCCCGCACCACCGGTACAGCACCCGCACCACCGTCCCACGATCCCGTTCGGGAGCCGCAGCAAGAAGCGCGGGGTGGCGGGCCGACCGTTCTGGACGACGATCGGCCCGCCACCCCGCGCACATGCGCGGTCGCGCTTTCGCAATTCCGGTCCCAAATTTCCATCGTGACCACCTTGTCCGGCCATTTGCCAGCGCGGCGCGGACCGTTGGTGGCAGTCTGCTGAGCAGAAAACAGCAGTACGGAGCCGGAGGTGCACTTAGCGTGGCGTCCAACGTCAACCCCACCGTCAGACGACGCCGATTGGGCCAGGAGCTGCGCAGGCTTCGAGAGGCCAAAGGCATGACGGCAGAAGAGGTGGCGGACCGGCTGCTCGTCTCGCAGTCGAAGATCAGCAGACTGGAGAACGGACGTCGCAGCATCAGCCAGCGCGATGTCCGCGATCTGTGCGGGGTCTATGAGGTTGCCGATCAGCACATGGTCGAATCCCTCATGCAAATGGCCAAGGAGTCCCGTCAGCAAGGCTGGTGGCACGCATTCGGGAGCCTCTCGCCGAGCTACAGCGTCTATATCGGCCTGGAGGCCGATGCGCTCTCCGTGCGGAATTACGAGTCACTGCTGGTTCCGGGCCTCCTTCAGACGCCCGAGTACGCGGAGGCCGTGATCCGCGGGATGTGGCCCGAGGCCACTCCGGAGGACGTGGAGAGCCGGGTCGGCGTGCGCCTCAAGCGACAGCAGCGGCTGCACGCCTCCGAGACCCCGCTCCGCTTCTGGGCCGTGATCGACGAGTCGGCCACCCGTCGGATCGTCGGGGACCGCCAGACGATGCGCGAACAGCTCGAGCACCTCGTCGAGTTGAGCCAGCTCCCCCATGTCACCCTCCAGGTGGTCCCGTACTCGGTGGGGTCACACCCTGGTATGACCGGGACGTTCTCCATCTTGGAGTTCGACGACCCGTCCGACTCGACCACGGTCTATTTGGAAGGCGTCACCAGCGACCTCTACTTGGAGAAGCATGGAGACGTCCACAAGTACGGGATCATGTACGAGCATCTGCGGGCTCAGGCGCTGAATGCGGACGAGACCAGAAAATTCATCTCAGACGTGGCCAAGGAGTACGCCACCTGAGACCGCGGAGGCGGAAAGTACACCACCACCGCACCCGACGGAAGAGCACTCCGGTATATGTCATCCGGTCGAGTGAGCACGTCCTCCCGTTAGCGATGTTGGAGCGTAGCGTCGTCAGCACTCCGAGAAGTCACCACTTCTCGCCAACCCGAACACACGGGAGTGACAATGACGAGGAAGCTCAACACGACTCTGATGTGGCAGAAGTCGACATACTCGGGTAAGGACGGAAATTGCGTCGAGATCGCCCGCCTGGACGAGTCGGCGGTAGCCGTCCGCGACAGCAAGGCGCCTCGTGGGCCGGTCCTCTCCTTTTCGGAGCAGGCCTGGACGGCTTTGCTTTCGGATATCGACCGCGGACGTCTTGGTAGCGCCTGACACCACCGCTGCCCCGCGTCACGTTTACGAGCCCTCTCGACTGGTCCGCCGTCCTGGCCGAGGGGGCTCAGCCTCGCCCACCATGCAGCCGCTGAGCGCCGGGCGCCCCTTCGCTTCTGCCGGAACAGAGCCGCCGCTCAACGGAGCTCATCGACATAACGGTCGGTTCCCGGCAATGTGGGAATGAAGGGCGCAACCAATTCCACGGAGCCGAGACCACGATCCGCCACGAGCGAATCGAGCCCCGCGAAACGCTCCCTCCAGCACACTCGCGGATCCTGCTCCAGGAACCATAGGAGCGTCACACGGCTCTCCACCCCCTCCGCCTGCTTGACGTACGACATTCTGTCCGCCGGCAGCGGGTGGGGACAAAAGGCCATCACCATGGCCGCTGGAGATCCTGTCAGCCTTTCCTTGAGGTGCTCCGCGCACAGCCACTCGAGAAGTTCGGAGCGCTGGCCGGCATCAGCGGTATCGATAACCTCCACGACCAAACCGTCGTAGGGGTAATGCAAGGCATGGAAATCACGGGGGCCGTCGGCGCCATCTCGGTAGACCGTGGCCACATGCTCATGGAAGGCCGTGAAGACATGCGTCCGATCGCGATAGACGCGGTTGTCCTCATTGAGTCGCTGATTGATTCCCACGCTCCACTTGATGTGCTCGGGATAGCGCCCCTCTGTCACCCAGTATGTCGATATATAACACCCACTGGTCACCGGCCGGGCGACTGCGGACTCCGTCGGGTACCTGAGGAGTTGGAGGTCACGCGTCGCCACCCATCGACGACCCGCATACATCCATGGCATGGCCATGGCTCCGGCGATGAAGTGATCGTCCTCGTACCACCTGTTATAGGCACGCTCGTGGCCGGCATGCGGCTCCACCATCGTGATCAGCGCATGACCCGGACTGACGCCGTACGGGCCCACGCCGGCCAACTGGGCATACGCGTCCACGTGCGTGACCTCGTCCATCGCAAAACTCCCAGGGCAGGCAGATCTGACGGAGCACTATCCTGATGCTCCGTCAGATTACTGGCTAGGGGTGCAGCTACCGTGCGGCGCCCTCAGCCGCCCGCAACGCGGCGAGACAGTCGATCGTCTCCTGGTGATCCTCGCCGAGCACACGCCGGCAGGCTTCGAGCGTCGCCCTCCCCAGTGCGACCGCCTCTTCCGCACGCCCGGCGGCATGCGCGATACGCACGAGTTCGATACGGATGAGCAGCGTGTGGTGGTGCTCATCTCCGAGCATCGCTTGCCGAACGCCGAGGACTTCCTCTGCCAGCCTCTGGGCTTCCTCGCACTGGCCAAGGCCCCGAAGGACCATGGCGAGCCGGTTTGCGCTGGCCATCGCGAGCCAGTGCTGCTCACCGTGCACCCGCCTGCAGGCCTCCAGAGCGCGGCGGGCCGGGCCCTCGGCATCCGCCGGCCTGCCCACTTCGTCGAGCACAAATGCCCTGGTGAGGGTGCTGCTGATGGTGATGGGATGCTCCGTTCCCAGCACCCTTTCGCTGACCTCACAGATCTCTTCGGAGATCCGGACGTTCTCCTCCTCATCTCCCATGCGGCACAACACCTCCGCCAGAAGGCCGCGGCTGTGCAAGGTGTCGGGGTGCCCCTTGCCCAATACCCGCTCGCGCCCTTCCGCGGCTCGGCGGATCGTCCGCTCGGCAGCCGGCCAATCCCCCAGGTAGTAGAGGCCGAAAAACAGCTCATGCGCGCTGCGCAGGGTGTCCGGGGAATCGGCGCCCAAAGTGCGCTCGCGCCGTGTCAGCACCTCACGGTGCAAGGAGATCGCAGCATCGTGTTCATCGGCCCAGACAAGAGTCCGGGCGAGCTGATGCCGGTCCTCGAGGAGAGCCGGGTCGTCTGCCGGCGCATCCCGCTGGGCCACTTCGACCACACGTTGCGCCAGCGGATGAGCACTTAGCTCCTCACCTCGGGTCATCAAGTCGTCGCGGAGCTGTCGGGCCGACGTCAAAGCGGCGGCAATGGCCTGTTCGCCGCCTTCCGCTTCCGCGTTCCGAAGTAATTGGACAGCGTGCGGGGCCATCATGTTTCGCATGCGATCTCCAGCAGGTGTGGGGACTTCCTCCGGGCGAGCCCGGAGGAAGAGAGAGGCAGCCGCAACCAACAGGGGTGCACGCATACGCGCGGGGATGCCCCCGAAGACCGTGTCGAGCACCAGCGCGTGGAGCTGCACGATACGAGTGGGCGGTTCACCACCCTGGCCGGGGTAGTCCTCGACCAGGACCAAGGCCTGGCCGATGAGCCCTCGCAGGCATACAGCAACTCGGCTGCTGGAAAGCGGCGGTTGGAGCCTTCCCAGCCCGGCGGCCTCCAACTCGCCCGGCCGGATCAGGCTGATGGGCAGTGGGTCAGGGGCGAAGCAGCTGAACACACGCATGAGCGTGCCGGCATCCGGCAGCCCGCGCTCCGCCAGCGCATCGAGTGAGAGCTGCCAGGTGCTACCGAGGGTCCGCCGCATATCGGAGTCCCAGGGGACGCTCCCGTTATCGATCTGCACACTCGGTTGATGCGCGAGCCGACGACGGAAGTCGGCCATCGTCACCGCCTCCAGCAGCTGATCGGAAAGCTGCGACCCGACGAGCGTGAGAGCCAGCGGGAGGCGGCCCACTGCCTGCGCCAGCTCCAGTGCGTCCTTGTCGCTCCCTGTGGCGGGCGCAAGGTCACTCAGCACCAGGGCCGCATCCTGCGGCGGCAGGAGACCGATGTGGTGGAGTTCGGCGTCCGTCCAAACCGGCGACTGCGCCTGCCGTGTTGTCACCAGGACGGTCCCGTGCCGGCTGGACCTGAGCCATCCGCCGTCAAGGAAGGTGGGGTCATCGGCGTTGTCCATCACGAGTATCCACGGCGTGCCCGGCCGATCCAGGTACCCCCAGACCAGGTCCGCGGCCGGCCGATGCCCTCGATGGACCGCGTCGAGTTCCGCAGTGGTGGCACCTCGCTCGGCGGCGACGGACAGCATGCCCGCACGCAGTGCGGAACGGCTGGCGGCACTCACCCAGAATCCCTCAACGGCACGACCGCTGACCGTCTCGTCGAAAACGAATCGCGCCAGAGTGGTCTTGCCGCATCCGCCCATTCCGTGCAGCACATGGATTCGTGCACCGTCCCGAGTCGTCACGGCGGACACAAGTTTCGCCTTGGCCTCGTCCCGATCCCGTACGACGACCGGCTTCGGTGCCGCCAGGGGCACCCGAATCGAGTCCGGTCCCGCTTCCCTGGCTCCCGGAGGCTGCTGCGGGAAGGGCTGGCCCGTCGCATCACCGCCGTAGTGGTGGTGATGCTCAGTGATGTGCTGATCTCCGTCTGCTTGGAATACCCTCCCGTGACCGTGGGCCACGGCTTCGGGAGCCCCGATATTCCCGCGAGGATGCTGCTCCGACATTCTTTTGAACTCCTCTGCCGGCCACGCTGGTTCACTGCCTCGTCCCGTGAGCGCGCCTCCAGGGCGCGGCAAATGCCCTCGCGCGGTTTCCCTCACGCTTCCCGGATGGTCTGGTTGCCACCCGCTTGATAGACGCGAGCATGGCCGGAGGCCGTCGCGGTCATCTGCACCTGGTCGATGCGGGACTGCTCGGCAGGGGCCAGCAGCGGACTCAACTCCTCGTCCAGGACGCGGCGCAGTTCATTCGCGAGAGAGGGATCGTCCCGGAGGAGCCTGCGCAGTCGGCGCTGCCAGTCGGCGGCGAGTTCCTCCTCCGCCTGCACGTCGCCGTCGTCCCGGGCCGCGATCACCTCCGACCGGACGTCGGCGAGCTCGGCCTCGATGGCAGGCACCCGGTCCGGATGCACTCGGCGCCACAGAGCCACCGCTGAATCGCGGGCGTGCTGCCAGGCATCGGTTGCCATGCTGCTCACCAAGGCAGTTCCCGCCGCGAGAACCAACGGATCCATTTCCGCGCCCCCATTCGAAGTAGTCCACGTCTGGAGGTCACCGTAGCCGGACCGCACGACATCACTCCGAGGCTTTCCCCATGTGAAAGCCCACGATGCGGGCACCCCTGCACACCGCTCCCCGGCGCGCTTAGGCTGCCTGTTATCTGCAGCTAACGCCGGTTAATCGCAGACACGAGCGATGGGAGCCGCCATGTCGGACGCGATCCTTGCCCACGCAGCCACCGCCGTCCCGGAGCTTGCCGCGCGGGTGGCGCGGACCCGGAGCTCGCCGGTACGCGACATCCTGGCGCTCACGGCCCGTCCCGAGGTCATCTCCTTCGCCGGTGGGCTGCCCGCGCCCGAGCTGTTCGATGCGGCGGGCATAGCGGCCGCCTTCCAGCATGTGCTGACCGAGGCCCCGATGCGGGCCCTGCAGTACTCCACCAGCGAGGGTGATCCGGCGCTGCGTGCGGCCGTCGCGGCGCGTACGACCGCGCGCGGGCTGCCCACCGATGCCGATGACCTGGTGATGACCACCGGCTCCCAGCAGGGCCTGACGCTGCTGGCCACGGCTCTGCTGGAGCCGGGTGACGTGGTGCTGGTCGAGGACCCCTGCTACCTGGCGGCGCTCCAGATCTTCTCCTTCACCGGTGCGCGGGTGGTGCCGGTGCCGACCGATGACGAGGGCCTGGACCCGGCCGCGCTGGACGAGATCACCGCGCGCGAGCGGCCCAAGCTGCTCTACCTCGTGCCGACCTTCCAGAATCCGACCGGCCGCACGCTGTCCGCCGAGCGCCGGGCAGCGGTCGCCGAGGTCGCCGCCCGGCGCGGGCTGTGGATCGCCGAGGACGACCCGTACAGCGAACTGCGTTTCGAGGGCGAGCCGGTGCCGTGGGTCGCGTCGTTCCCCGGAGCGGAGGACCGTACGGCGCTGCTCGGCTCGTTCTCCAAGGTGATGGCGCCCGGAATGCGGCTGGGCTCGCTGCGCGCGCCGGCCGCGTTGCGGCGCGCCTGTGTCATCGCCAAGCAGGCCGCCGATCTGCACACCTCGACCATCGACCAGGCCGCCGCGGCACGCTACTTGGCGGTCGCGGACCTGGACGCACACCTGCGGCGGGTGCGCGACGCCTATCGCGAGCGGCGGGACGCGCTGGTCGACGGGCTGCCCGCGACGCTGCCCGAGGGTTCGCGGTGGAACCGTCCCGAGGGCGGCATGTTCGTGTGGGCGACGCTGCCCGAGGGGTACGACGCGACGGCGCTGCTGCCCGAGGTGGTGCGGCATGACGTCGCCTACGTCCCCGGGGCGCCGTTCTTCGCCGGGCCGCCGGACGCCACGGCCGTCCGGCTGTCGTTCGTGACGCACTCCCCGGAGGAGATCCGCGAGGGTCTGGGGCGCCTGGAGAAGGCGCTGGAGGGCGCGCGACGGGACGGCTGAGCCCGGGAGACTCCTGCCGTCACGGTCACGAACGGCCCTGGCCTTCCCGAGCCTCCGGGCCTAACCTGACGCCCCATCAGTTGCGAGCTGGGCGGCCCGGCCGGGAGGCACACATGCTGCTGCGGAACAAGACCGTCATCGTCTCGGGCGTAGGGGCCGGGCTCGGCCGTCAGGTCGCGGCGGCCTGCGTACGGGACGGCGCCTCGGTGGTGCTGGGCGCCCGTACGGAGGCGAATCTCGCCGAGTCGGCCGCGCAGGCCGACCCTTCGGGGACACGTACGGCCTGGCGGGCGACCGATATCAGCGACGAGGCACAGTGCGAGGCACTGGCCGCACTGGCCGTGGAGCGGTTCGGCGGCATCGACGCGGTGATCCATGTCGCCGCGCTGGACTCGCTGTTCGGGGGCCTGCGGGACGCCGACTTCGACTCCTGGCGCGGTGTCGTGGACGTCAACCTCTTCGGCACGCTGCGGATGACCCGCGCCTGCCTGCCCTCGCTCGTGGCGCGCGGCGGCGGATCCGTCGTGATGATCGGCACCCAGTCGTCGGTCGCCGCGCCCTCGCAGGTGCGACAGGCGGCGTACGCGGCGTCCAAGGGCGCGCTGGTCTCGGCGATGTATTCGCTGGCACGCGAGCTGGGGCCGGACCGGATACGGGTCAACACCGTGCAGCCCGGCTGGATGTGGGGGCCGCCGGTGGAGGCGTATGTGCGGTTCCAGGCGCACAGCGAAGGCGTCCCGGAGTCCGAGGTGCTGGCCCGCCTCACGGAGCGGATGGCGCTGCCCGAGCTGGCGACGGACGCGGATGTGGCCGAGACCGCGGTCTTTCTGGCCTCGGACCGGGGGCGTGCCATCACGGGCCAGTCGCTGCTGGTCAACGCCGGAGAGCTGATGCGGTAGCGACCCCTCTGGGCTGCCTTCTCCGGACTGTCTTCACTGGGCGGGCTCCTCTGGGCGGCCTCCTCGCGGACGGCACCCGACTGAGGCCTGCCCGGCCGCGCCGGTCCGAGCCGGCTTGGGTGGGGCTGAGCCGAGCCGGATCCGACTGAACCGGGCCGGTTCGGACTGAGCAGCCGTACGGGATCCCGCGCCCCGTGCGGCAGTTTTGGTGCCGGTGTCAGTGCGTGCGTTCGGGCCGACGGCGCCCGGCGAAGTGTGCGCTCATCGTGTGTTCGGCGCCGCCTCCGGGACAACGCCCCCGAGGGCCAAGAGAAGGTAAAATCGTTCGCTTTACTGATCCCTGTTCACATCCATGACCATCGATACCCTTGACCGGCCCGCTCGTTGGACGGTTCAATCCCCGAAGTCCCCTACTCCCGCAGGGGATACCGCCCCACAGGACGTCACGGCGAAGTGATTCACGTTCACAAGGCGGACCCCTGGAGGGGGCATGAACAGTCTCGACTGGGCCGTACTCATCGGCTACTTCGGCGTGATGATCGCGATCGGTGTGTGGTCGCACAAGCGGGTGGACGACGTCAGCGACTTCTTCACCGCGGGCGGCAAGATGCCGTGGTGGCTGTCCGGCATCTCCCACCACATGTCCGGCTACAGCGCGGTGATGTTCACCGGTTACGCCGGTATCGCCTACCAATACGGCATCACCTCTTACGTCACCTGGTCCTTCCCCATCGCGATCGGCATCGCCATCGGCGCCCAGCTGTTCGCGGGGCGGCTCAACCGGCTGCGTTCGCGGCTGGGTGTCGCCTCGCCGCTGGAGTACCTCAAGAACCGCTACAACCTGCCGACGCAGCAGGCGCTGGCCTGGTCCGGGGTGCTGCTGAAGATCGTGGACGTGGGGGCCAAGTGGGCGGCGATCGCCACCCTGTTGTCCGTCTTCACCGGTATCTCGCTCAACCAGGGCATCCTCATCACGGGCGTGATCACCGGCATCTACTGCACGGTCGGCGGGCTGTGGGCGGACGCGCTGACCGAGCTGGGGCAGTTCGTCATCCAACTGCTGGCCGGTGTCGCGATGCTGGTCACCGTCATGGGCGAACTGGGCGGCTTCGGCTCGCTGTGGACCGTATGGGAGAAGCTGCCGGACAGCCACACCCAGCCGACCGTCGGCCCGTACACCCTGACGTTCCTGCTCGCCTACCTCTTCATCAAGACCTTCGAGTACAGCGGCGGCATGTGGAACCAGGCCCAGCGCTTCATGGCCACCCGCAACGCCCGGCAGGCCAAGCGCTCGGCGCGGCTGTCGGCGGCGCTGTGGTTCGTCTGGCCCGCGGTCCTCTTCTTCCCGATGTGGGTCGCTCCGCTGCTGGTCGAGACCAAGAAGCCGGACGCCTCCGACGCGTATGCGCTGCTGACCGAACGTCTGCTGCCGCACGGTCTGCTGGGCCTGGTCATCGTCGGCTTCTTCTCGCACACGATGGCCATGTGCTCCTCGGACGCCAACGCCATCTCCGCGGTTTTCACCCGGGACATCGCGCCGGCGCTCTCGGCGAAGGCGCGCGCCTGGTCGCACCGGGCCGGGCTCCTCGCTGCGCGGCTGTCCACGGTCGCCTTCCTGGGGCTTTCGATGGCGATCGCGACGCAGGTCAACTCCCCCACGTTCAAGGACATCATCACGATTGTCATCAAATGGGTGGCCGGGCTGGTCGGCCCGATCTCCATCCCGTTCCTGCTCGGCATGCTGCGGTTCTTCCGCAAGTCCGGCCCCACGGCCGCGCTGGGGTCCTGGGCGGCGGGTCTGTTCGCCTTCTGGCTGACCAACTACGGCCTGAACGGCGTCCAGTTGCAGATCCAGATCGTCTCGCCGGTCGCCACCTCGCTCGTCCTCTTCGTCCTCCTCGGCTTCGTACGGCCGGAGGACACGCCGGAGCGGGATGCGGTGCTGGCGCGCATCAATTCGGACGACGACGGGCCGGCGGGGGCGGCGGGGGCAGCGGCTTCGGCGGCTTCGGCGGCTTCGGTGGCGATTCCCGGGCAGGGGGGCGGGGCGCCGCGGGATGGGGCGCGGGACGGGACGGGGGCGGAGACCAAGGACGGGGCGTAGGTCGTGTTGACGGGGGGGTGACGGTGTACGGGGTGGTGGAGGCAGGGGGTGACGGGGCAGGGAGTGAGGGGCAGGGAGTGAGGGGCAGGGGATGAGGGGGCTCGGAGCGGACCGGCTCCGAGCGGTCGGTCGGTCAGGCCCGCGGGTACCGGGCGAGCCACCCCGGTGACGAACCGGCCGGGCCGTGCAGCGCGGGCCCCTGCGTCATCTCCATCGAGAAGTCGTCGGCCAGCTGGAGGATCGTCTCCCGGCCCTCCAGCTCGACCAGCCACACCGGCGGCAGCGCCGTCTCACCGTGCAGGGTGCCCAGCAGGTTGCCGCAGATGGCGCCGGTGGAATCGCTGTCCCCGCTGTGATTGACGGCGAGCAGCAGGCCGTGCCGGATGTCCTCGGCGACCAGGGCGCAGTACACACCGATCGCCAGCGCCTCCTCGGCCGTCCAGCCCTCGCCCAGCGACTCCACGCGGGCGGGCGTCGGCATGCCCTGCCGTACGGCGCCGAGCGCGCGCTTGAGGGCGTCGGTGGTCTCCTCGTGGCCGGGGCGGGTGGCCAGGTGCGCCAGCGCCTTCTGCACGGCGCCGTCGAGGTCCTCGCCGCGCGCCAGCGAGTGGCTGATCACCGCGAACGCGCCGGCCGCCAGATAGCCGGTGGGGTGGCCGTGCGTCTGCGCCGCGCACTCGACGGCGAGCTGGAAGACCAGCTGCGGCTCCCAGCCGACCAGCAGTCCGAACGGCGCGGAGCGCATCACCGCGCCGCAGCCCTTCGAGTCCGGGTTCTTGGGTGCCTCCAGCGTCCCCATCACCTCGTCGCCGAGGCCGCTCAGGCAGGCCCGGCCGGGCGCCCGGCGGGAGTACATCCACTCCTCGCGGGCGAGCCAGCCGTCGTCCTTCTTGCGCTCGTCCGGGCCCCAGTCGCGCTGGGTGGCGGCCCAGCGCAGGTAGGCGCGGTGGACGTCGGTGGGCGGATGCCAGGCGCCGGTGTCACGGCGTACCTGGGCCCGGATCAGCCCGTCCACGGTGAACAGGGTCATCTGGGTGTCGTCGGTGACCGCTCCGCGCCGTCCGAAGGCGGGTACGAAATCGGACACGCCCTCCTGGCCGTGCGCCTTGCGGATCGCGTCGAGCGAGTCGAATTCGATACCGGCGCCGAGCGCATCGCCGATGGCGCCGCCGAGCAGACAGCCGCGTACCCGGCTGCGGAAGTCCTGCTGCTCCGCACGGCCCCAGATGGCGCCGCCGCCTCCCGCTGCGCTCACTGCGCCCTCCCAAGCTGACTACGTCCCGGGGCCTTGCGGGGCCCCTGGCGCAGCACTGTAATCGACCAGGATTGATCAATTTCCGGCCAGGTGAGTATTGCGAATAGTCACTCGCAAGGCGGCTTTTGGCCGGTACGGTCCCGATGAGTCCGGGCTCGGCCGATACGGCCTTGGCCGAAACGGCTCGGTCGATTGATCGATACCGCTCGATCGACCGATACGGCTTCGCCGGCCCGGGGCGGTACGGGTCGGCTCGGGTACGGGGCGATACGGGGCGGCACGAATCGGCTCGGGCACGGGCGGTACGGGTCGGCTCGGGCACGGGGGCCCTACCGTCCGGTCTGAGCACCGTCATGCCATCCGTCACACCTCTCGGGAGAATCCGTATGACTCCGCGCTGTGCCATCCCTACGGCCCCACCCCGTCGGGGGGCTCATTCGTTCGATGATGGCGGCGGCGCGCGCTGGGCATGCTCTCCCCATGTCCGAGTACGAGTGGGATCGCACCACCATGGCTGTCGTCGCCTCCGCACTGTCCGGGGACAGCGACGGCGCGGTGGAACTCCTCCGTCCGCTCCCCCAGAGCGATGTCTGCCATATCGCGGTGCGGCTCGCCGCCATGGCTGCCGACGCACTGATCGTCGCCGCCCAGGACAGCGGAGGCGACCGCGAAGAGGCACTGTCGCAGTGGCAGCAGTGCATCCTCCAGCACGAGGCCGAGTACGAGGGCGAGGGCGGCGAGTAAGGAGGCTGGCGGCCGACGACAGGTTCGGGCCGGCCTCGCCGCCTGCCGGATCACCACCCCGCCTTCGCAGATCAGCCGTGTGCGGAGTGGCGGACCGGGAGCTGTGGATAACTCCGGCGCCCGCGGTCCGCCCGCGCTACTCGACCAGGGGCAGCAGTTCCGGCAGCTGCCCGTCCGATGCGAGGGCGACGGTCCGGCGGTCCTCGGTGACCGGGGTGTAGGTCGTGGTGCGGGGCCGGGCCGGGCGGCCGGCCTGGTCGGCGATGGCGATGAGGTCCTGGATGGAGCGGTAGGAGCCGTAACTCGATCCCGCCATACGGGAGATGGTCTCCTCCATCAGCGTGCCGCCCAGGTCGTTGGCGCCGGAACGGAGCATCTCGGCGGCGCCTTCCGCTCCGAGCTTGACCCAGCTGGTCTGGATGTTGGTGAGGTGCGGGTGCAGCAGCACCCGGGCCATCGCCGTCACCGCGCGGTTGTCGCGCGTGGTGGGGCCGGGGCGGGCGATGCCTGCGAGGTAGACGGGGGCGTTGGTGTGGATGAAGGGAAGGGTGACGAACTCCGTGAAGCCGCCGGTCTCCTGCTGGATCTGTGCCAGCAGACGCAGATGACCGAGCCAGTGGCGGGGCTGGTCGACATGGCCGTACATCATCGTCGAGGACGAGCGGATGCCCAGCTCATGGGCGGTTTTGATGACCTCGACCCAGGTGGCGGTGGGCAGCTTGCCCTTGGTGAGGATCCAGCGGACCTCGTCGTCGAGGATCTCGGCGGCGGTGCCCGGGATGGTGTCCAGTCCGGCGGCCTTGGCTTCGGTGAGCCACTCACGGATGGAGAGCCCCGTACGCGACGCGCCGTTGACGACCTCCATGGGCGAGAAGGCGTGCACATGCATGCCGGGGACGCGTTCCTTCACGGCACGCGCGATGTCGAAGTACGCGGTACCGGGCAGGTCGGGGTGGATGCCGCCCTGCATGCACACCTCCACCGCGCCGACGTCCCAGGCCTGCTGGGCACGGTCGGCGACCTGGGAGAGGGAGAGCGTGTAGGCGTCGGCGTCGGTGCGGCGCTGGGCGAACGCGCAGAAGCGGCAGCCGGTGTAGCAGACGTTGGTGAAGTTGATGTTCCTGGTGACGATGTAGGTGACGTCGTCGCCCACGGTGTCGCGGCGCAGTTGGTCGGCGATGGTGCAGAGGGCGTCCAGGGCGGGCCCGTCGGCGTGCAGCAGCGCCAGTGCCTCCGCGTCGGTGAGCTTGGTGGGGTCGTCGGCGGCCTGCGACAGAGCCTGTCGTACGTCGGCATCGATGCGCTCCGGCACCATCCCGGGGGCGGCGGCCTCGCGCAGCGCCTCCCAGTCGCCGTAGACCTCGTCGAAGTCGTCGCGGCGATCGGCCGTGCGGCCTTCGGTGTCGATGGTGTGGTGCAGGTCCGTACGGCCCGAGGAGCTCATCGTGAAGCCCTCGTCGGGCTCCTGCCAGGGACGGCCGACGACCGGGGCGTCCTCGACCGCCAGGCCCGTCTCCGGGTCGGCGAGCGCCCGTACATGGGGCAGCAGGCGGGGATCGAGCCAGGGCTCGCCGCGCTGGAGGAACTCCGGGTAGATGGGGAGCCGTTCGCGCAGCTCGAAACCGGCGGCGGCGCAGCGTTCGGTCAGCTCGTCGATCTGCGGCCAGGGGCGCTCGGGGTTGACATGGTCGAGGGTCAGCGGGGAGACGCCGCCCCAGTCGTCGATCCCGGCGTCGATGAGCAGCTCATACTCACCGTCGACGAGGTTGGGCGGCGCCTGGATGCGCGTCGAGGGGCCCATGATGTGCCGGGCCACCGCGATGGTCGCGGCGAGTTCCTCCAGCTCGGCATCCGGCATTCCGCGCATCGCCGTGTCCGGCTTGGCGCGGAAGTTCTGCATGATCAGTTCCTGGATGCCGTGGTAGGCACGCTGGATACGGCGCAGCGCGAAGAGGGAGTCGGCGCGCTCCTCGTAGGTCTCGCCGATACCGATCAGCAGCCCCGTGGTGAAGGGGACGTTGGAGCGGCCGGCGTCCTCCAGGACACGCAGCCGGACGGCGGGCTCCTTGTCGGGCGATCCGTAGTGGGGGCCGCCGGGCTCGCTCCACAGGCGCTCGGCGGTCGTCTCCAGCATCATCCCCAGGGACGGGGCGACGGGCTTGAGCCGCTGGAAGTCCGTCCAGGACAGCACCCCGGGGTTGAGGTGCGGCAGCAGGCCGGTCTCCTCCAGGACGCGGATCGCCATGGCGCGGACGTACGAGAGCGTGTCGTCATAGCCATGCGCCTCCAGCCACTCGCGGGCCTCGGGCCAGCGGTCCTCCGGCTTGTCGCCGAGCGTGAACAGGGCTTCCTTGCAGCCCATTTCGGCGCCGCGGCGGGCGATGTCCAGTACCTCGTCGGGCGACATGAACATCCCGTGGCCGTCCCGGCGCAGTTTGCCGGGGACGGTGACGAAGGTGCAGTAGTGGCACTTGTCCCGGCACAGGCGCGTCAGCGGGATGAAGACCCCGCGCGAGTACGTGATGACTCCGGGACGGCCGGCGGCCTCCAGGCCGGCATCCCGCACCCGGGCCGCGGAGGCGCACAGGTCCGTGAGGTCCGCGCCGCGCGCCTGGAGCAGCACCGCGGCCTCGCTGACGTCCAGCGCCACACCGTCGCGGGCCCGCTTGAGCGCACGGCGCATCGCGTTGGTCGTCGGCCTGCCCTGAGGGGCGGCTCCGGCGCCCGTTTCGCGGTCGGTCCCTTGGTCGGATGCCTGGTCAGGTCCCTGTGCGCTGGAAGTCATCCTCCGAGGATACGAGCGCACACCGACAGCGCCGCCGCCGGAGAACCGGCGGCCGATGTGCCACTGATCACTGCGGACGGAGGTTCCGGCCGGCCCCGAAAGGGCACTTCCCGGCGGCGGCTCCTCGCACGCTTACATACTGGCCAGCAGCTCGTCGGAGTATGTCCTGGTCAAGAACTCCATGTTGTGGCCATCGGGGTCGTTGAGGTAGACACCGCGGCCGCCGTCCAGAGTGTTGATCTCCTGAGGCCTGGTGTGCCCGGGGTCGGCCCAGTAGGACAGCCCGCGCTCCTGTATACGGCCGAAGATCGCGTCGAACTCGTCCTCGGTCACCAGGAACGCATAGTGCGTGGGGACGAACTCGCCGTTGGCGACATGCTCGGCGTAGTCGAGGGCCACCCCGTTGTCCAGCTTGAGGGCGGCGAAGGGGCCGAACGCCTTGGGTTCGGGCGCGCCGAGCAGATCGGCCAGGAACCGGGCGGAGGCGAAACGGTCGGTGCTGTGCACGATCGTGTGGTCGAGGCGAGGCATCGGATCTCCTTTGATCTCTCAGGTCGCGGTGATCTCTCAGGTCGCGTGATCAGCGGGTCCCCTGATCTGCTGCATCGGCTCGGACCGTTGACCTGTTGACCTGTTGACCTTCATGGACCGTTGATCTTCTTGGCCTTGGACCGTTCTCTTTGGACCGCTGATCCGCTACGAGATCCGCGGCCCTCACCTTCGACGCTACGTCCGGAGAGGCGGACGCGGATCGGTCTCGGGTCCCGACCCGGGCGGGGGTGCCGTACACCTATGGCCCTAGGACCGGAACGAGGCCCCGGCCCGTGTCCTCAGACTGCCCTGGGGCCTGTTCTGAGCGTGCCCTACGGCCTGTCCGCAGGAGCCCCGCCCCGGCGCGCACCCTCCCACTCCGCCGCCCGTCACCCGTCCCGCACGGCACACTTCCCGTACACGCCACCTCTCCCGCACGGCACACTTCCCGTACACGCCACCTCTCCCGCACGGCACACTTCCCGTACACGCCACCTCTCCCGCACGGCACACTTCCCGTACACGTCACCCATCCCGCACGTCACACTCCGGTACGTCACATGTCACAGGTACTGCGCGAAGTCGTCCAACGTCCGCAGGACCTCGGCCTCCCCGGCCGCAGGCAGCTGCAGTACCACTTCCTGAAGGCCCAGCTCGCGGTAGTGCGCCAGCTTCCCGGACGAGGGGTGGACCGCGTAGGGCACCACCACCGGCTCGCCCGCACGCCCGGCGTCCGACCACGCCCGCCGCAGCACCGGAAGGGTCTCCGTCAGCCCGCGGCCGCCGATCGGCAGCCACCCGTCCGCGTACTCGGCGATCTGCCCGAAGAGCTTGGGCCCGGCCGCGCCGCCCAGGAGGGTGCGCGGCGCGCCGTGCACCGGCTTGGGGTGGGCGAGGGAGGCCCGGACGGACCCGAATGCGCCGTCGTACGCGGTCGGTTCCTCGGCCCACAGCGCGCGCATCAGCGCCACCCGGTCGCGGGTCAGCGCACGCCGGGTCGACCACTCCACCCCGTGGTCGGCGGCCTCCTCGACGTTCCAGCCGTAGCCGATGCCGAGGGTGAAGCGGCCTCCGGAGAGGAAGTCGAGGGTCGCGATCTGCTTGGCGAGGTCGACCGGGTCGTGCTGGGCGACGAGGGTGATGCCGGTGCCCAGGGCGAGCCGTTCGGTGACCGCGGCGGCCTGGCCGAGTGCGATGAACGGGTCGAGGGTGCGGCCGTATTCGCGGGGCAGCGGACCGCCCATGGGGGCGGGGGTGTCCCGGCTGGCGGGGATGTGGGTGTGCTCGGGGAGGTAGAGACCGGCGAATCCGCGCTGCTCCAGCTCGCGGCCCAGCCGGTCCGGCCGGATCGTCTCGTCGGTCAGGAAGATCGTGGTCGCGATGCGCATGCTGGGACCTCCGCGTCGGGCGTGTGAGTGACCGCATGTTGCCTCACCGCCCGACGGTTATCCACAGGCCTTTCCCTCTCAGTCACACGCGCGTACAACAGTTTTCACGCGGCGCAACGAGCCGGCTGCGCGGCGGAACGAGACGGGTACGAGACGGCACGGGGGGCGGGGATGGAACGACGCGACGTTCTGAGGCTTTCGGCGGTTGCGGGCGCGACGGGCGCGCTTACGCTCGGACGTGTGAGCTTCGCCGACGCAGCGCCCGCGGCCGGGCAGCCCGGAGGCGGACCGGGCGAGCGGACCCGGCGGGTCACCGGCCATCTGCCCACGGGCGCGCCGGACTTCGTGTACCTGCCGGTCGAAGTGCCGCACGGAGTCCGCGAGATCGCCGTTGCCTACAGCTACGACAAACCCGCCGTCCCCGAGGGCACGCCCGGCAACGCCTGCGACATCGGCATCTTCGACGAGCGGGGCACGGACCTCGGCGGCACCGGCTTCCGCGGCTGGTCGGGCGGGGCGCGTACGGAGTTCTTCCTCCGCGCCGACGATGCCACCCCCGGATATCTGCCGGGCCCCGTCAATGCCGGCACCTGGCACATCGCCCTCGGCCCGTACACGGTCGCGCCGCAAGGGCTGTCCTACGACGTCACGATCACCCTGCGGTACGGCCCCCAGGGGCACACCCCCGCGCCCGTCCATCCGCCCGAGCGCGCCCGGGGCCGTGGCCGCGCCTGGTACCGCGGCGACAGCCATCTGCACTCCGTCCACTCCGACGGCAAGCGCACCCCCGCCGAGATCGCCGCGCTGGCCCGCGCCGCCGGGCTGGACTTCATCAACACCTCCGAGCACAACACCATCTCCGCGCACCGCGCCTGGGACGGCCTGTGGGGCGATGACCTGCTGATCCTGACCGGCGAAGAGGTGACCACCCGCAATGGGCACGTGGTGGCGCTGGGCACCGACCCCGGGGTCTTCATCGACTGGCGCTACCGGGCCCGCGACAACGCCTTCGGAAAGTACGCCCGCGCCATCCGGCGGGCCGGAGGCCTGGTCATCCCGGCGCATCCGCACGCCACCTGCATCGGCTGCAACTGGAAGTTCGGGCTCAACGAAGCCGATGCGGTGGAGGTCTGGAACGGCCCGTACACCCCCGATGACGAAATCACCCTCGCCGAGTGGGACAACGCCCTGGTCGCGCACACCCGTGGTCGCGCGGACTGGCTGCCGGCCGTCGGCCACAGCGACGCCCATCGCGACCCGGATGTCGTGGGCCTGCCGCAGACCGTGGTGCTCGCCGACGATCTCTCGCGCCGCGCCCTGCAAGACGGCATCCGGACGGGCCGGGTCTGGATCGCCGAGTCGTCGAAGGTCGATCTGGCCTTCTCCGTCACCGGTGAGCGCGGCGAACACGCCGGGATCGCCGAGCGGCTGGAGGTCTCCCGTACGGCGAAGGTCACCGCGCAGCTGAAGGTCTCCGGCGCCCCGGGCTGCACGGTCTCCTTCATCACCGACCAGGGACGTCTGTACTCCACCCCACTCCCCGCCTCGGGCGATGGCACCGTCAGCTGGCAGACCACCCCTGACTACTCGGCCTATATACGCGCCGAAGTCCGCCACCCCTCGACAACTGCGGGCCTGCCGGGCCCCATGGCGGCCATGACCAACCCGATCTTCCTGGGCCGCTGGGGCTGAGGAAGATCGGGGCAGGGGGGCACGGCAGGGCAGGGCTACAAGGACCGAGGCACGGCGAAGGGTCAAGGGCGGGGCTCGGCGGGGGCCGAACAGCCACCGCCCGGCCAGCACCTGCCACTCAGCCCTCAGCCCTCCCTCAACCCTTAACCCTCAACCCTCAGCCCTCAGCCCTCAGCCCTCAGCCCTCAGCCCTCAAGCATTCAGGCCCCCAGACGCCTGAGCACCCAGAGACACCCAGGCACTCGCCGCGCCGACGGAATAACCGGAGTCACCCACCGGTTACCTGGAGCATCAGCGTCTGTGCCGAACCTCTTAGGGAGAATTCCGATGCGCGCCCTCGTTGTCGATCACTCCGTACCTGGCCGTCTGTCCCTGGGTGACGTCGCCGATCCCGTCCCCGGGCCCGACGAGGTACTGGTCAAGATCAGCGCGATATCGCTGAACTACGGCGAGCTGCCCAAGTCCGACGACGACATCGAGGGCACCGTCCCGGGCTGGGACGCCGCCGGCGTGGTCGAGCGTGCCGCCGCCAGTGGCCGCGGCCCCAAGCCCGGCGACCGCGTCATCACCTGGGGCTGGAACGCCGGGTGGGCCGAGCTGCGCGCCGTCCCGGTCGATGAACTCGCCGTGCTGCCCGACTCGGTGGACTCCACCACGGCCGCCGCCCTCCCCGTGGCCGGGCTGACGGCACTGCGCGCGCTCCGTACGGCCGGAGTGCTGCCCGGACAGCACGTCGCCATCACCGGCGCTTCCGGCGGCGTGGGACGCTTCGCCGTTCAGCTCGCGCACCAGGCCGGTGCCGAGGTGTTTGCGTTCGTCGGCAGTCCGGCACGCGGTGCCGGCCTGGCCGCGCTCGGCGCGGACCACGTCCTGACCGGTGCGGCCGATCTCGACGGGACGGTGGATGTGGTGCTGGACAACGTCGGCGGCTCCCTGCTCGGTGAGCTGCTCGGCCGGGTCTCCCCCGACGGCACGGTCATCTCCATCGGCGCCACCTCGTCCGAGCCGACCCCGATCCAGCCGTACCAACTGGTCATCGGCCGACTGAAGCTGATCGGCATTCAGGCGGGCGGCAACACCGGGCCCGATCTGGCCCATCTCGTGCGCCTCGTCGCCGAGGGCCGCCTTCAGTCGAGCGTGGACCGGGTGGCGGACTGGACACAGGCCGGCGAGACCGCCACCGCCCTCATCAACCGCGAGATCCGTGGAAAGGCGGTGCTGACGATCGACTGAACACGCGGGCTGGATAAGCCGATTCATCGACATCGACGACCGGCCTACGGGCCTGCCCGACAGCGGCAGGCCCGCGAAGGTCCGGCAAACGACCCCGGCGGTTCCGCACGACCACCGTCCGGCCGTCGACGCAGATCGCGTGGCGATGCCGGAGGCCGTGGCAGACCGCGTGGGCCATGCCTGACCCGTGAGCGAACGTCCCCGGTGGCGTTCGCCGTGCAGCGCCGCGAGATGCCCCTGTGATCGCCGGGCGCCGACGTACCTTGACAGGGAACCCTGCTCGGCCGGGGGGCATTCTGCTCGGTCGCCGGGCATCCTGCTCGGTCGCGAGGAAGCATGATCCGTCACGGGGAAGTCTGACCAGCCGCGGGGAAGTCTGACCAGCCGCGGGGAGCATGCTCAGTTGCTGGAAAGTCTGATCGGTCTCGGGAAGCAGGATCGGTCGCGGGAAACATCGTCAGCCGCGCGAGTCATGCCCAGTCGCGGAAACATGATCAAGCCTGGGAGGGGCGTTCATGCGTGCCATGCAGTTCGAGCGGTTCGGTGATCCGGAAGTCCTGGCGGAGGCCGAGGTGCCGGACCCGGTGGCGGGGCCGGGCGAGACCCTGGTCGAAGTGGAGGCCGCGGGCGTCAACTTCGGCGACATCAAGCACATGGCGGGCGAGCACACCGACGGTCCGTATGCGCCGAAGGGCCCGTTGCCGCACATCCCCGGCATGGAGGTCGTCGGCCGGACCACGAACGGCAGGCGGGTACTCGGCTACGTCCAGCAGGGTGGCTACGCCGCCAAGACGGTTGTCGCCGACCGCGATCTGGTCACCATGCCATCGGGCGTGAGCGCGGGCGCGGCGCTGGCTCTGCTCGTGCAGGGTCTGACGGCGTGGCATGTGCTGCGGTCGGTCGCCCGCGTGCGGCCCGGTGAGAGCGTCGTGGTCCATGCCGCCGCGGGCGGGACGGGCAGTCTCGCCGTCCAACTGGCCAGGGAGTTCGGGGCCGGACGCATCATCGCCACGGCGTCGTCCGACGAGAAGCGCGCCTTTGCCCTCGAACTCGGCGCGGACGCGGCAATCGACGGCGAGGCGGAGGGCTACAAGGAGCGGATTCTCGACGCCAACCAGGGCCGCCCGGTCGACATCATCCTGGACGCCATAGGCGGTCCGGTCCTCGACGCCGCAGTGGACACACTCGGTTACCTCGGGCGCCTGGTCACCTACGGCGCCTCGTCCCGGAAGGCGGCCTCGGCCCTCACGCCGGAACGACTCGCGGTGGAGAGCATCGCCGTCGCCGGCTTCTGGCTCATCCCGCTCATTGCCCGAAACGGACTCGGCGGCCCGGCACTTGAGGAACTGCTCGACCTCACGGCGCGGGGACGCCTGCGGCCGCTGGTCGGCGCGGAGTACGACCTCGCGCGGGCTCGCGACGCACACGAGGACCTGCTCGCCCGCCGCACGAAGGGAAAGCTGGTGCTCCGCCCTTGAACCGGCCCCGCGCCACGCGCCCCGCGCCACGCGCCCCACGGACAGGACCTAGGGAGAGACCCCTGGTGGCCCAGGGGGAGACACCTCCTGACGGCCCAGGAGGGGCACCCCCTAGTTGCCCAGGGGAGACACCCCCAGTGGCCCAGGACAGAGACCCCCTAGTGGCCTGGAGGAGGCACCCCCTAGTCCTCCACCACCAACGCCGGCGTAGCCCGGGTCAGCACCCCGCCGCGGAAGAAGGCCGGGCTGCGGCGCTGCATCACCAGCATGATCACGACGCCCAGGAGGAGCAGACCGACGCCGATGACGAACACCGAGCCGACGCCGAAGACCGAACTGCCCGAGCCGTAGGCGGGGTTCCACATGTCGATCAGGGTCTTGAAGAAGACGGCCGCGAGCAGGACGCCGCCCAGGGCCGGGAAGACGCCCTTGAACAGCAGATCGCGAGCCGAGTTCCGCAGTTCGCGGCGGAAGAACCAGGCGCAGGCGAAGGCCGTGATCGCGTAGTAGAAGCAGATCATGAGGCCGAGCGCATAGATGGTGTCGATCAGGACGTTCTCGCTGAGGAAGCTCATCACGGAGTAGAAGACACCGGTGGCGACGCCGGCCGCGACGGTCGCCTTGCCCGGGGAACGGAACCGCGGATGGATCGTGGCGAAGGACGCCGGCAGCGCCTCGTACGTGCTCATCGCGAGGACCGTACGGGCCACCGGGATGAAGGTGGTCTGGAGGCTGGCCGCGGCCGAGGCGAGGACCGCGACGAAGAGCAGCACGCCGAGCACGGTGCCCATGACGGGGTCGGCGAGGGCGGCGAAGACATTGTCGGCGGTGTCCGGGTTGCCGAGGCCCACGCCCTTGTCGCCGACGCCGGAGAACATCTGCGCGGCCACGGCGGTGAGCAGGTAGGAACCGATCAGCACGACCATCGCCAGCAGGGCGGCACGGCCGGGCGTCTTCGCGCTGCCGGCGGTCTCCTCGTTGACGGTGAGACAGGCGTCCCAGCCCCAGAACATGAAGATCGACAGCGACAGGCCCGCCGTGAAGGCGGAGAACGACTGGACGGCGAACGGGTCGAGCCAGGTCCAGGAGAAGTCGAGGGAGCCGGCGAAGTCGCCGGACTGCGCCTTGATCACGGCCAGCACGACGAACACGGCGAGCACCGCGAGTTGCAGCCCGACCAGGGCGTACTGGACACCCTTGGTGGCGGTCATGCCGCGGTAGCTGATGGCCGTGGCGACGGCGATGAAGGCCAGACAGGTCAGGACGTGGGCGGCCTTGTTGCCGTCCAGGTCGGCGATGGCCTGGCTGCCGGTGATTTCGCCGAGCAGCAGGTAGAAGAACGAGGTGGCGACGCCGGCCAGGTTGGAGAGCACGATGATCGTCGCGATCACCAGCCCCCAGCCGCACAGCCAGCCGACCCGCGGCCCGAAGGCCTTGACCGTCCAGGTGAAGGAGGTGCCGCAGTCCGGGACCGCCTTGTTGAGCTCGCGGTAGGCGAAGGCGACCAGCAGCATCGGCAGGAAGCCCGCGAGGAAGACCGCGGGCATCTGCACCCCGACCTCGCCGACCGTGGGGCCGAGCGTGGAGGTGAGGCAGTAGACGGGCGCGACGGTCGAGATGCCGATGACCGCGCTGCCGAGCAGGCCCACGGAGTTGCCGCTGAGGCCCTTGCTGCGGGTGCCACCGGGGGCGCCGCTGCGGGTGTCACTGCCGGTAGCGCCGACGCTCGTTACCGTGTCTCCGGCCTGGGGGCGGGGGTCAACCTGAACCATGAACAGGACGTTAAGCGCTGCTGTATCCGTATCCGGAAGATCATCCTCCGCACTTCATTCCTTCATTCCACAGGCCAGAAAACCCATCAGTCGCGCAAAGCAAAGACAGAATCCGAGTCCAACCTTTGCCTTAACGACTTCGACATACATCTTTCGCATTGCGAGAACCGCAGCACTGTCCGTTTTGCGCCGGTTCCAAATTTTCCCGTCGGGCTTCCGCACGCCCGAGGACGGCCCTCCGGCCTCCGCCCGCGTCCCGCCCTCACCCCGGCCAGACGATCGCCTGGAGCTCGCTGTACGCATGCAGCGCGTACGAGCCCACGTCGCGCCCCACCCCGCTCTTCTTGAAGCCTCCGAACGGCGCTTCCATGTTCCGGCCGACCGTGTTCACCCCGACCCCGCCGGCCCGCAGCTGCCCGGCCACGCGGAAGGCGCGGGCGATATCACCGGACCAGACGTAGTCGATGAGCCCGTAGTCGCTGTCGTTGGCGAGAGCCACGCCTTCGTCCTCGTCGTCGAAGGGCACGACCACGACGACCGGACCGAAGATCTCCTCCCGTACGACCCGCATGTCGGGGGTGCAGTCGGCGAGCAGCGTCGGCGCCACATAGAAGCCGCGCTCCGGAGCGGACGGCCGCGCCCCGCCCGCCACGACCCGTGCGCCCTCCTTTCTGCCCAGCTCCACATACGACTCGACCCGGTCGCGGTGTGCGGCCGAGATCACCGGCCCGACCACCGTCCCCGGCGCCCGGGGGTCGCCGACCGTGAGCTGCCCGATGTAGCGCGTGAGCCGCTCGACCAGCGCCTCGTACACCCCTCGCTGCACGATCACCCGCGTCGGCGCCGTGCAGATCTGCCCGCTGTAGAAGGAGTACGTCGTGCCGATGCCGGCCACCGCCGAGTCCAGGTCCGCGTCGTCGAAGACCACCGCGGCTCCCTTGCCGCCCAGCTCCATGAGCTGGCGTTTCATCCCGCGTCCGCACACCTCGGCGATGCGCTGCCCGACGGCCGTCGAGCCCGTGAAGCTCACCATGTCCACGTCCGGCGAGTCCACGGCCGCCTCACCGGCCGCCACGGAAGCGCCGCTGACGACGTTCACCACCCCCGGCGGCACCCCCGCCTCCGCCAGCGCCGCCGCCATCCGGTACACCGACAGCGGGTCCTGCGGAGCGGGCTTGACGACGACGGTGTTGCCCATGGCCAGCGCCGGGGCGATCTTGCCCGCCGGGTTGGCCCACGGGTTGTTGTAGGAGGTGATGCAGGTGACGACGCCGACGGGCCGGCGTGCGGCGAGCGCGCCCAGCACCCCCGCCTTCCCCATCGGCCCCGCCTCGTTGATCTGCGGCGGCAGCCCCTGCTCGACCGGCTCCAGCGCCCCCTTCGCATACCGCCGGAAGCGCGCCACCCCCACCGCGACCTGCATCCCGCGCGCGGTCGCGGTCGTGGCGCCGCTCTCCGCCCGAGCGAGCTCGGCATGCGCCGCGAAGTCGCGCTGGATCACCTCCGCGGCCCGGTCGAGGACCGCGGCGCGCTCCTGCGGCGACGTACGGGACCAGGCCCCGAAGGCCTCGCGCGCCGCGGCCGCCGCCTCGTGGACCTGCGCCCGGCTCGCCTCGGGCGCGAGCCCGACGACCTCTTCCGTCGCCGGATCGACGACCTCGTAGTGGCCGCCGTCGGGCTCGACCCACTCACCACCGATGAACAGCCGCCCCACGGACATCAATTCCCCCTCACCGCCCCCATGCCCCGCCTCACGCACCACGTCTCCACCACGCACCACGTCTCCACCACACCCCACCCCACCAGCCTCAACGCCCGCACCCCCGCCCCACCGGCGTCACTTCGTGCTCACCGTCCTCGTGTCCCGCCCCGACCGCAGCACCGTCCCCGGTACCGCGCCGGTCACCACGTCCTCGCGGATCGTCTCGACACCGTTGACCCACACCGCGTTGATGCCGATCGCCCGGGAATCCAGGCGCGGGCTGTCGCCCGGCAGATCGTGCACGAGCGTGGCCTTGCCCGCGTCGATCCGCTCCGGGTCGAAGAGGACGAGATCCGCATGCCACCCCTCCTCGATACGTCCCCTCTCCCGCAGACCGAAGAGCTGCGCGGGGTCGTCGGTGAGCATCTTGACGGCCTGCTCGAGACCCACCAGCTTCCTGCCCCGCAGACAGTCGCCGAGGAAGCGCGTCGTGTACGGCGCACCGCACATCCGGTCCAGATGCGCGCCCGCGTCCGAGCCGCCCAGCAGCACGTCCTCGTGCTGCCAGGTCTCCGCGCGCAGCGCCCAGGAGGCCGGGTCGTTGTCGGTGGGCATGGGCCAAAGGACCGTCCGCAGCTGGTCGTTGGCGCAGATCTCGATCAGGCAGGCGAAGGGCTCCTGGCCACGCTCGGCCGCGATGTCCTGCACGACGCGCCCGGTCAGCCCCTCGTTCGCCGTGGAGTAGGTGTCCCCGATGACGTACCGGCCGAAGTGGGCGAGCCGCCGGAAGACCCCCGCCTCCTTGCTCTCCGCGCGCCGCAGCATCTCGGCCCGGACGACGGGGTCGCGGAGCTTCGCGATCCGCTCGGGCACCGGCAGGCCCAGGATCTCGCCCCAGCCGGGGATCAGGTTCAGGGCGCAGAAGGTGCCGAGGGACATGTTCATGGGGGTGAGGATCGGCATCGTCAGCGCCACGATCCGGCCGCCGGCCTCCCGGGCCCGCTCGCTGGCGATCAGCTGCCTCGGTACCCGCTCGGGCACCGCCGCGTCGATCGTCAGGACGTTCCAGTTCAGCGGCCGGCCTGCCTCGGCACTCATCGCCACGAACAGCTCGATCTCCTCGTCGCTGAACTGGTCGAGGCAGCCCGCCACGATCGCCTCGATCTGGGTGCCCTCGTGCGCGGCGACGGCCCGCGACAGCGCGAGCAGCTCCGCCGGCCGGGCATGCCGGGAGGCGACCGGCTTTCCGTCGCCGTCGGAATGGGTGGCGGACTGCGTGGTGGACAGGCCCCACGCCCCGGCCTCCATCGCCTCATGGAAGAGCGCCAGCATCTCTTCCATCTGTGCGGGCGTCGGCTGCCCGCCGACGGCGTCCTCCCCCATGACGTAGCGCCGCAGCGCGCAATGTCCCACCATGAAGCCCGCGTTGACGGCGATCCGCCCCTCCAGCGCGTCCAGGTACTCGCCGAACGAGCTCCATGACCAGGGCGCGCCCTCTTCGAGCGCCACCAGGGACATGCCCTCGACCTTGGACATCATCCGGCGGGTGTAGTCGGCGTCGGCGGGCCGCCCGGGGTGCAGCGGTGCGAGCGTGAAACCGCAGTTGCCGCCCGCCACGGTCGTCACCCCGTGGTTGAGCGAGGGGGTCGCGTACGGGTCCCAGAACAGCTGCGCGTCGTAGTGGGTGTGCGGATCGACGAAACCGGGGGCGAGGACGAGACCGGCCGCGTCCTCGCTCGTCCCCGCCTCCTCGGTGACGGTGCCGGGCGGGGCGACGACGGCGATACGGCCGTCGCGGATGCCGACGTCGGCGGTGTACGAGGGCGCGCCCGTCCCGTCCACAACGGTCGCGCCCTTGATCAGGTGGTCGAGCACGGGCTGTGCCCCCTTCCCCCTAGGCGGATAGGCGGAACTCCGCGGGTTCAGGCCCCGCGGCCTGGCGCCGCGGATTCAGCCGCCCGCGGCCTGGCGGAACCGGGTCGTCCGGTGCACCGGATCCGTGTCGATCTTCGGGATCACGTGTTCGCCGATGAGCTTGACCGTGTTCATCGTGTCCTCGTACGAGACCCCGATCGGCAGCCCGAAGCTCAGCTGGTCGGCACCGGCCCGGTCCCAGCGCTTGCACTGCTGGAGCACCTCGTCCGGGTTGCCGCAGATCATCAGCTCCTCGGCGATCAGCAGCTCGATGATCTCGGCGGTGTAGTCGGGCAGCAGCTCGGGCCACTCGGGGATGCCGTCGGGCCGCGGGAAGGTGTCGTGGTAGCGGAAGACCAGCGACTGGAGGTAGTTGAGCTCCCCGTTGACGGCGATCTCCACCGCCTTGTCATGCGTCTCGGCACAGATCGCCGTCGACGTCACCATCACGTTGTCGTTGACGAAGTCGCCGACCGGCTCGGCCTCCCGGATCGCCGTCTTGTACTGCTCCAGCACCCACTCCATGTCGGAGACCTTCTGCACGCTGAAGCCGAGGACACCCAGGCCCTTCTTGGCCGCCATGGCGTACGAGGAGGGCGATCCGGCCGCGTACCACATCGCCGGGTGGGAGGCCCCGTACGGCTTGGGGAAGATCTTGCGCGGCGGCAGCTGCCAGTGTTTGCCCTGGAACCCGACGTACTCCTCCTGGAGCCACATCTTCGGGAACTCGGCGATGGTCTCTTCCCAGATCTCCTTGGTGTGGTTCATGTCGGTGATGCCCGGCAGGAACCCCAGGATCTCGTGGCTGCCGGCGCCGCGTCCGCTGCCGAACTCGAAGCGGCCCTCGCTGAGGTGGTCGAGCATGGCGACCTTCTCGGCGACCTTCACCGGGTGGTTGACCTGGGCGAGGGGGTTGAAGATCCCCGAGCCCAGATGGATCCGCTCGGTCGCATGGGCCAGATAGCCGAGGAAGACGTCATTGGCGGAGAGGTGCGAGTACTCCTCCAGGAAGTGGTGCTCGGACGCCCAGGCGTACTTGAAGCCGGACTTGTCCGCCTGGATGACGTACTCGGTCTCCTCCATCAGCGCCTTGTGCTCCGCGAGCGGATCGGTCTCGGCCCGCTTGCCCACGTATCCCTGTACAAAGAGCCCGAATTCCAAGGAGGTTCACCGTCCCCTGAGCCATGCAGCCATTTCTGACGTACCGTCAGATTCGATGTGCCGACTGTTCCACCGCACCCGGGGAGCGTCAATAGCCGCCGCCGAGGTTGCCTGACGCAGCGTCAGGTAACACTGACCCCCGCCAGCCAGCCGCCGTCGACGACGAACGGCTGCCCGGTGATGTACGACGAGTCCTCGCACGACAGGAAGAGCGCCAGCTTGGCGACCTCCTCCGGCTGCCCGATCCGGCCCAGCGGCACCAGCTTCTGGTAGAGCTCGTCCACGGCCCGCTTCGACTCGGCGGGATCGGCGGCCGGATCGAGCGCGGCCGGGTTGGTCATCGGGGTGTCCACCGCCCCCGGGCACACCGCGTTGACCCGGATCTTCTTGCTCGCCAGCTCCACCGCGGCGACCCGGGTCAGCCCGAGGACCGCATGCTTGGTCGCGGCATACGCACCGACGAAGGCCATGCCCGTAAGCGCCGTGTACGAGGCCGTGTTGACGATCGTGCCGCCACCGGCCGCCTCTATCTCGGGCGCCACCGTACGGATCCCCAGAAAGCAGCCGACCTGGTTGACCTGCACGACCTGCTGGAACTCCGCCAGCGGCGTGGACACCAGCTCGTTGAAGCGCAGTATCCCGGCGTTGTTGACCAGCCCGTCGATCTTCCCGAAGGCGTCCTTGGCCGCGACCGCCGCGGCCTCCCAGTCCGCCTCCTGCGTCACATCCAGATGGACGAAGCGGGCCCGGTCCTCCCCCAGCTCCTTGGCCAGCGCCTCGCCCTGCGCATCGAGCACGTCCCCCAGCACGACCTTCGCACCCTCCGCGACGAACAGCCGCGCCTCCTGCTCACCCTGCCCGCGCGCCGCACCCGTCACGATCACAACCCGCCCGTCGAGCTTGCCCATGCCTGCACTCCTCTGCTGGTGAGTACGTTCCCGCCCCTCCGGCCCGTCGGCTGTGAGCCGCCAGGGGTCAGCCGTCAGCCTCAGCCGTCCAGCCGTCAGCCGTCAGCCGTCAGCCGTCAGCCGTCAGCCGTTGAGCAACGGCGCGACATCCGTCCCGAACGCCGCCATCTGATCCGTCAGTTCGCTCCTGCTGCGGCAGCGGAACCGCACCTGGATCTGCGCGACACCCATCGCGGCGTACTCCCGCAACGACGCGGCGATCCGCTCCGGCGCCCCGGACAGGGTCCGCCGGCCGACCTCCCACCCCGGCTCGCCGACGTACAGCGGTTCGGCGATGGTGCCGATCACGGCGGGCTCGTCGATACCGGCCGCCTCCCGCAGCCTCCGCAGCTTCCCGATCTGCGCCGGCAGGTCCGCCCGCCGGTCCCCCTGCGGCAGCCAGCCGTCGCCGCGCACCGCGGCCCGGCGTACGGCGGCGGGCGAGGAGCCGCCCACCCAGACCGGCGGCCGCGGCGTCTGCACGGGCCGCGGCGCCTGCCCCAGCCCCTCGAACGCGAACCGCTCCCCCGCGAACGTCGGGAACTCCTCCGGCCCCAGTGCCGCCTTCAGCGCATCGACCGTCTCGTCCAGCACCGCCCCACGCCGCTCGAAGTCCACCCCGAGCGCCTCGAACTCCTCCGTGACGTGCCCGGCCCCCACCCCGAGAATCAGCCGCCCGCCGGAGAGCCGGTCGAGCGTCGCGTACTGCTTGGCCGTGACCAGCGGATGCTTCAGCCCGACCACCGCGACATGGCTGAGCAGCCGCACCCGCTCGGTGACGGCGGCCAGATGCGCAAGAGTGGCGACCGGGTCGTACCAGACGGTGCCCATCGCCTCGGCCAGCCGCCGCGGAATCGCGAGGTGCTCGCAGCAGGCGATATACGCGAACCCGTACCGGTCGGCGGCCTGTGCGATCGCCACCAGGTCGACGGGCCCGGCCGCGGCCTCCCAGCTCTCCGCATAAAGAGTGCTCTGCGACTGCACCGGCAACTGCATCCCGTACACCAGCCGCCCGTCCTCCGGCCGCCACACCTCACCGCGCACGCCGTCCACAGGCCCTCCCGCAATCTGACGATGCGTCACACATCTCGCGCGACGACACATCGTCGCGCCTGACGCTCCATCAGACAAGGGCGGGCGCCCGGGTGCAGTCGGCTACACGGCTCCCCGGGAGGCCCGCCACATCGTGTGTTCGCGGCTGATCGCCTCCTCGGCGTCGGCCACCTCCTGCATCCAGTCCGACTCCTCATGGGTCGCGGACAGCCGCTGGTGCACGATGCTCAGTTCGGTGGCCGCGAAGGTGTAGGCACGGCCGAGCGACTCGTACTGCCGCACCGCGAACCAGGCGGCACCGGCACCCAGCACGGCCGCGAGCACACCGGGCAGATCAAAGTCGATGACCTTCAGCAGGCGCAGCACGGCGGCGAGCACACCGAGCCCCTCCACAACGATGAGGCCGATCCGCCAGCGACGGGCCAGGGCGATGTTCACGGCCGCCTTGGTTCCGTACCACTGCTGCTGATCCACGATGCGCCCGGCGAGATACGCCTGCTTACGGCACGCGAACGGGCTGCGGCGCAACTCGCCCATGGCCTGGGTGGCGGCCATGGAGCCCACCGGCACGATGCTGTCGGCCGGCGCCTCCCTGAGCAGGACCTCCAGCCGCTCGTGGAATCTGCGGTCCGCGGCGTCCGCGGGCAGCGTGGCCGGGAACGGCTCGCCCGCCACCGCGTACCGCCAGGACAGCGTCTTCGCCGACTCCGCAAGGGCACGCCCGTCGTACCAGGCGCGCTCCGGCCGCTCCGTGAGCATCCACACCTCCAAGTAGACGGTCGCCAAGAAGGCCAGGAGCACCACCGTGACCGCGGCGTGGTTGCTCGATACCGCGCAAACGGCAGCCGCAATCGCCAGTAACAGCCGCCATTTCGTGCCCCGCATATGGCGGCGCTGCCCCGAAATCGAAGCGGCATCCGCCGACCGGAACACCGCCGGAAAATCCTCTTCGCCGAGTGTTCGCCCCTCGCTCACCGCAGCCCGCCCCCTCGCATCCCGCAACATGAGCCCGAAATACGAACGAAGTGTAGAGCCGATCGTCGGCGGCCATCCCGGCATTCAGGGAACGGGACCGGGCCGGGGACGGGACGCCGCGGTGACACCAACTTCACTTCCACAAGGCACCGTTGCCACCCTCCCCGGCGATGTGGATGATGCGGCGACGGGGACGTGCGGCGGCCCCGTGCCGACCTGACGACGGGGGAACCGGAATGGCTGGTCAGAACGCCTCGCAGCGCACCCACCGATACGACGCCTTCCTTTCCTACAGCCATGCGGCCGACAGCGCCAAAGCTGATCATCTGCGGCGGGGCCTGCAGAATTTCGCGCGCAGCAGCTGGCGGCAATTACGGGCGCTGCGCATCTTCCTCGACAATGCCTCGCTGGCGGCGAACCCAGGTTTGTGGCCCGAAATCGAGCGTCATCTTGCGGATTCCGGCGCCTTTATTCTGCTCGCCTGCCCGAGGTCCGCAGACTCGGAGTGGGTGCAGAAGGAGATCAGTTGGTGGCGCGCCGGCCCCGGGGCGCGGCGGACGCTCATCGTCGTCACCGGCGGCGAGCTGACGTGGGACCACGGGACGGGGGACTTCGACTGGGAGCGCACCACCTGCCTGCCGCGCACCATGGCGGGAATGTTCCGCGACGAGCCTCGGTGGGTCGATCTGCGGTGGATGTCGGAACAGGATCCCGGCTCGCTGCGGGACTCGCGCTTCCAGCAGTGTGTGGCCGACCTGGCGGCCCCGCTGCACGAGCGCCCCAAAGAGGACCTCATCGGTGCGGACGTCACCCGGCAGCGCAGGACGAAACGGCTCGTGCGCGGTGCGCTCGCCGTCATCACCGGTCTCGCCGTGACGGCCGGCCTGGGCTGGGTGAACGCCGTCCAGCAGCGGGACGAGGCCCAGCGGCAGGCCCGGCTGGCGACCTCCCGGCAGCTGGCCGCGACCGCTCTGAACCTGAAGGACGGAAATCTGCGGCTGGCGTCGCTGCTGGCGATCGAGGCGTACCGCATGCAGCAGTCACCCGAGGCCATCGCCACGCTGAACCGGCTCTCCACGGACAGCCCTCATCTGGTGAGCATGGTGTCGAGCGCGAAGGACATCAGCGCGCTCGCCTTCAGTACGGACGACAAGGCGGTCGCTGTCGGGGACGAGGGCGGTGCGGTGGCGGTGCGGGGTGCCGACGGCCGCACCCTGCGTGCCCGGACCTCGCTGCCGGGCCGTATCACGGCAGTGGGCTTCAGCGAGGACGGGAAGCGGCTGGCCGCCGGGGACAGCAAGGGCAATGTGGGGGTCCATGACCTGACGCGCAAGACACTGCGGCGGCTCGTTCCCCTGCCGAAGAGCGTTTCCTCGCTGGGATTCAGCATGGCGGGACAAGTGGCCGGCGCGGACGAGTACGGCACGGTGGCGCTGTACGAGAAGAGCGGGAAGAAGGTCCGTTCGAAGCGCCGCGGGCATTCCGGCAAGGTGACCGTCTTCCAGAACGTCGACTCCCACCTTCTGGTGCGCGACGAGGTGGGTGGCGGCGCCCTGTACACCGTGCCCGAGCTGCGCACGATCCTGGAAAGCAATCAGCTCTCGGTGCCCGCGGGCCAGTACGTGGCGGCCGTCTCCAACGGTGGCCACTGCTTCGGCTACCTCAAATTCGGGCAGTTGATCAGCACCGGACTACCGAAGCTCAAGGGCCATGAGTCCCTCGCCGGCACCTGCCCGGACTTCCCCGCGCTCCCCAACGAGGAAGCCAGGCTGCTGGCGCTGTCCGACAACGGCCGGATGGCCGTGGGCACGGCGTCCGGCATCACGGTGGCCGACGCGCAGCCCAAAGGGCAGTCCGGCCAGCTCCGCAAGCTCACCGGTGTCGGCCGCCCCTCGCTGCTGCAGTTCTCGGACACGGGCGACAGGCTCGCTTCCGCACACGGCAGGACGGTCGCGCTGTGGAACTTCCAGCAGTCTTCCCGGACGGCTCATGCGCACGGTCTGCCCCTCTCGGACGACCAGACCATGATCCACAGCCCGTCGCTGGCCGCCGGGCCGGACGGCCAGGTCGCCTGGAGCAACCTCATGCAGGGCGACCCCGTCGTCAAGGAAACCAGGCTGCACGTCTGGAGCCCGAAGCGCCGCGGCATGCTCATGGGCGGGGACGCCCTCCTCTACGACGCGCTCGCCTTCAGCCCCGACGGCCGGACCCTGTACGCCGGCACGGGCGGCGAGGTGCAGTCATGGCAGGTCCAGGACACCGCTTGGTGAAACGGCACACGGTGACCTTCTCCGGACGGCAGGACGCCTACCGGGACCCCGTCATGATCGCCCCGCGCGCGGACGGCACCCTGGTCATCACCACGGACGACGGGGCCGTCCATGTCGCCGGCCCGTCGGCGCAGCGCACCCGGATCGCGATACCACGCGGTACCGGCGACCCTCAGCGCGGGCTGCTCTCCTCATTGAGCAACGACGGCCGGACGGCCGCGGTGGAGAACACCAAGGGCGCCGTCGACCTCTACGACGTCGGCTCCGACCGGAAAATGCAGTCGGTTCGCCTGGACGGCGAGAAGGTGAATGCGCTCGCGCTGGCCGGCGGGGGAAACGCACTGTTCCTCGACGGCAGCAGAGGAACCTTCGCCCGCTGGGACCTGGACGAACAGCGGTTCCGCTGGCAGAGCGACGAACCGAACGGGGCCCGGGTGACCGCGAGCGCGGACGGCCGTACGGTCCTCACCCTGGCCGACAGTGGCGCCTTGACCAGGTGGGACGCGGACACCGGGGACCGGCTGGGCGGCCCCGATATCCCCCTCCCGCTCCACACGATGTCCGGGTTCGGCGGCATCGGGGAGCACACCGGCTTCGTCATGGACAGCACAGGCACCCTGTGGACAGCCACCGAAGGCGGCGAGGTCCTCTCCTGGGACTTCTCGGTGAACTCCTGGATCGAGGGCCTCTGCCGGATCGCCGACCGCAACCTCACCGACGCCGAATGGCGCCGCTACGTAGGAACCACCCCGCCGCCCCGTCGCACCTGCGGCTGACGGCACGGCACGGCACAACCGGCGCGGACCGATCGGCCCCGCCGCCTATCCGCCCGCGCTCGCGTCGTTGCCGTGCCCCTCGGGCCCAGGGACCGACGACGACAGCCGCGTGCCCCGGCTCACCGCGACCCGGCGCGTGTCCCGCAACGCCACGGTCAGCTCAGCCGCAAGGAAGCGGAGCTCCCGCGCGGTGGCCTTGGAGTCGCCGAGCATGTCGTCGGCGTGGCCGAGCAGGTCGTCCGCCACGTCGAGCTGCATGGTCTCGATGCTGTCGGCCACGCGCGATACGTAGCCGCTGCCGTCGCCCGCGAGGAAGCACGGATTGCCGTCCGGGGTCGACCACGGCAGCAGCCGGACCGTCTGCGACTCGCTCACGGCACGACCACCGCCGCTCCACACTTCAGACGCAGGTCGAGGGGCACACCGGCCACGGCCGTCCAGAAGGCGCGGGGGCGGGCACTTGGCATGCGTACCTGCTGCCGCCGCTCATGCGCCACGAGATACGGCCGGACCATGACGGTGTCCTCACCCCGCAGCACCGGCACACGCGTCAGGCGCCCGGCCGCTGCGGCCCCGCGGGGTTCGGAAGGATGGGTAACGTCCCCCCGGTGACGGCCCGGCGGCGGCAGCAATAACCGCAACAACGGCTCGAAGATCCGGGCGATACAGTGCGGCACGTCGACCTGCTTTCCTCAGGTTGGCCATGCCCCCGAGCCGCCGTTGACGCCGTCGCGGGGGCCTTCGGTAGTCGTACGAGGACTGACCGTAGGGGCCTTGAGGAGGTAGCGGGGGCACACTTTGCACCCCCTCGGTCAGGCGGCCAATACACCGATCCTGACGGCGAGTTCGCTCGCCCGGCGTCGCTGGGACGGGCTCTTGGACTCCGCCTCTTCGAGGACGATGCGTCGCGCATAGCCGTTGTACCGGACGGTTTCCGGCGCCGCCTCGTACGCCTTGCCGAGGGCGGCCAAGGCGGCTTCCGCCTGTCCGTCGAGTTGATAACCGCGCGCTTCCTCGATCCGGTGCCGCGCACGCCGCGGCCGGGAGGGGATCGTCGTGGTGTCGGCAGCGGCCACCTGCCGCACGCTCTCCGCCCCCGCGTGCAACTCGACCGCGAGGGTGACCGCGTGGGCTCCCATGACGGCCCGGGAGAACGATGTCACGGGGTGGTAGTAGTCGGCGGGCAGCCGCTCCGCCATGGCACGTGCCGTATCCCAGTAGCGCCAGGCGGTTCCGGCGTCCCCCCGGCGGGCGGCGGTGTAGCCCGCCTCGAATTGCAGCGCTCCGGCAATGGCGAGCACCTCGTCGCCGGCGTCCGGCAAGAACGCTTCCAGGTAGCGGAGCGTCTCCAGGTTCACCGCGTCGGCGGCGTCGAAGTGTGCGTGCCCACTGTCGCGGTGTGCCTGGGTCGCCAGCCACGCGGAGACGCCGATGGTGTGCGGGTCCTCGGATTCCTGCGCGGAAATCATCCCCCGCTCCACGACCCGCCACAGCAGCGAGGCGTCCGGCTGGTACGCGAGAAAGAACTGGCTCAGGCTGTACGCCTCGGACAACAGTCGTTGCGCCACGCGCCGCTCGCCCGCCGAGTCGGCTTGCAGTACCGCCAGCTGCGCATCCCTTATGAGTTCCGGCAGGAGAGCCCCGATGACGTCGCGGTGGTTCGGCGCGGAATGCCGGGCACCCCACGCGCGGACGAGGCGCTCCCTGAGGTGCGCCGCCGTCGGAGCTTCCCGTCGCGTCGTCAAAGGGAACGTATTGAGGGCCGCCCGTACCGCGGGCAGTCGGGCGTGCCCAGGCCCGGCGAACATGGCGATCGCCATCGACTGATCACCCGTGAGGTCGGAGAGATCCCTGACCCTGAGGGCCTCCGCAATACGCAAGATCGTGGGCAGCTTGGGCATGTGCAGGCGCCCGCCCTCGATCTGCTTGACCCAGCTCGGCGACTTGCCCAGCAGCCCGGCCAGGACATTGCGGCTCATCCCTCTACGGGTCCGCAGGATCTGCATGCGCTGACCAAAGGCAACCGGCTCGGCGAACGGGTCCGGCGTGGCATCTGAAGACACAGCCTTGCCCCTCTCTGTGCAGCTCGTCACAGCCAGAGTACGGGGCCGGGCCCTCCTTGTTGATCCCTTGTGGAAACCGCTGCGGGGGCGGGTCCGGGGAGCGGATCACCCGTGGGGGCTCAATGCCGAGCCCCCACCCGTCACCCTCGTTCCCTCCCTCAATCTCCCTCCGCCGACGCCGCCCAAAGCCCCTCCCCCGTCAACCCCAGCAGCGAAATCGCGTTCCCCCGAACGATCTGTTCCACCACGTCCGGTGCCAGGTGCCCCATCTGGGACTCGCCGACCTCCCTCGACTTGGGCCAGGTCGAATCGGAGTGCGGGTAGTCCGTCTCGTAGAGGACGTTGCCGACGCCGATGGCGTCCAGGTTCTTCAGGCCGAAGGCGTCGTCGAAGAAGCAGCCGTAGATGTGCTCGGTGAAGAGTTCGGACGGCGGGCGGAGGACCTTGTCGGCGACCCCGCCCCAGCCGCGGTTCTCCTCCCACACCACGTTCGCACGTTCGAGGATGTACGGGATCCAGCCGATCTGGCCCTCGGCGTACATGATCTTCAGGTCGGGGAAGCGGTCGAACTTGCCGCTCATCAGCCAGTCGACCATCGAGAAGCAGCAGTTGGCGAAGGTGATCGTGGAGCCCACGGCGGGCGGGGCGTCTGCGGAGGTCGACGGCATCTTCGACGAGGAGCCGATGTGCATCGCGATGACCGTGCCGGTCTCGTCGCAGGCACGCAGGAACGGGTCCCAGTAGTCGGTGTGAATGCTGGGCAGCCCCAGATGCGGCGGGATCTCGCTGAAGCAGACCGCCCGTACGCCGCGGGCCGCGTTGCGCCGCACCTCCGCGGCGGCCAGCTCCGCGTCCCAGAGGGGGACGAGGGTCAGCGGGATCAGCCGGCCCCGCGCCTGCGGGCCGCACCACTCCTCCACCATCCAGTCGTTGTACGCGCGCACGCCCAGCAGCCCCAGTTCGCGGTCCTTGGCCTCGGTGAAGGTCTGGCCGCAGAAGCGGGGGAAGGTGGGGAAGCAGAGGGCGGACTGGACGTGGTTGACGTCCATGTCGGCCAGCCGTTCGGGCACGCTGAAGGAGCCCGGACGCATCTGCTCGTAGGTGATGCCTTCGAGCTTGATGTCGTCACGGGAGTAGCCGACGGCGGTGTCGAGGCGGGTCAGCGGTCGGTGCAGATCTTCGTAGACCCACCAGTCGGCTATCGGCCCGTCGTCCCCCGCGGCACCCATCTTCGGGGCGAACTTCCCGCCCACGAACGTCATTTCCTTCAGGGGCGCCCGGACGATGCGCGGACCGATGTCGTGGTACTTCGACGGGAGCCGGTCCCGCCAGACGCTGGGGGGCTCCACCGTGTGGTCGTCCACCGAAATGATCTTGGGGAAGGTCTCCATGGCCGACACGGTAGCGCTGATCTGACGATCCGTCAGCAATGAGTCGTGCCTTCAGTGGAGGGGTGGCGGCGGCTGACGCGAAGTCAGTGGAAGTGGAGAGACGGGTGAGCGAGAGCGGAAGAGCTCGATGGGGCGCGTTCGGAGCGCAGAGAGGCAACTACCGGCCAATGGGCGCACGGAAGCGGAATCTCGCGCCTCCCTGTGCGCCGGCGCATACCCGTCCTGATCACCCGAGGAGGCTTTGTGGATGCTCCGGACCCCTACTGACGTAAGGCGCCGTGACAAGGCAGACTGACCGTTGCGCTCGGTGAACCGATGCGAACGGTACGAACGGATGGCACAGGGCAGGTGGACACATGGACGACAGTCCGGGGCAGGGGCGGGAGCGGCTCCGCTTCTCCGTGCTCGGTCCCGTGCGGGCCTGGCGCGGCGAAACACCGCTGGCGGCGGGGTCCCCGCAGCAGCGTGCGTTGCTTGCCGCACTGCTGCTGCGCGGCGGGCGTACCGCCACCGCACCCGAGCTCGTCGACGCGTTGTGGGGCGACGAACCGCCGCACGCCGCGCTCGCCGCGCTCCGTACGTACGCCTCAAGGCTCCGCAAGGCGCTCGGCGATGACGCCGCCGCCCTGGTCAGCGAGTCCGGCGGCTACGCGATCCGGTCGGTGGACGGCCGCCCGCTGGACCTCGACCACGACCATGCCGAGCAGTACGCGGCCGAGGCCGAGAAGGCCAAGGCCGCCGGTGACCGCGGCCGGGCCCGCGAACTCCTCGACGCCGCGCTCGCGCAGTGGGACGGCGAACCGCTGGCCGGCCTCGCCGGTCCGTACGCCGACACCCAGCGCACCCGCCTCGACGAGTGGCACCTGACCCTGCTGGAGACCCGCCTCGAACTCGACCTGGAGCTCGGGTGCCACGCCGAGGCGGTCTCCGAGCTGACCGCCCTCACCGCCGCTCACCCGCTCCGCGAGCGGCTGCGGGAACTCCTCATGCTCGCGCTGTACCGCAGCGGCCGGCAGGCCGAGGCGCTCGCCGTCTACGCCGACACCCGCCGGCTGCTCGACGAGGAACTGGCTGTCGAGCCCTGCGCCTCGCTCTCCGAGCTCCAGCAGCGGATCCTCCGGGCCGACCCGGAGCTGGACGCACCCGTCATCGTCAGCTTCGACGCGAACACCAGCGGCCCCGCCGTGGTGCGCCCGCAGCAACTGCCCGCCACCGTCGCCGACTTCACCGGCCGCGCCGCCTTCGTCTCCGAACTCGGCGATCAACTCGCCACCGCCGAGGGCAGCGTCATGGCCGTCTCGGCGCTCACCGGCATCGGCGGCGTCGGAAAGACCACCCTCGCCGTCCATGTCGCCCACGCCGCGCGCGACCACTTCCCCGACGGGCAGCTCTACGTCGACCTCCAGGGCGCCGGGCACAACCCCTCCCAGCCGGTGGCCGTCCTCGGCGCCTTCCTCCGCGCCCTGGGCACGCCCGACGCCTCCATCCCCGACGGCCTGGCGGAGCGCTCCGCCCTCTACCGCTCCACCCTCGCCGGCCGACGTGTCCTGGCACTGCTGGACAACGCCCGGGACGCCTCCCAGGTCCGGCCGCTGCTGCCCGGTACGGAGGGCTGCGCCGCGCTGGTCACCAGCCGCGCCCGGATGAACGACCTGGCCGGTGCGCACCTCATCGATCTCGATGTGATGAGCCCGGAGGAAGCGCTCTCCCTCTTCACCCGGATCGTCGGCGAGGAGCGCGTCACCTCGGAGCGGCAGGCCGCCATGGCCGTCGTCGGGGCCTGCGGCTTCCTGCCGCTGGCCATCCGTATCGCCGCCTCCCGGCTTGCCGCCCGCCGTACGTGGACGGTCTCCATCCTGGCGCGCAAGCTCGCCGACGAGCGCCGCCGCCTGGACGAACTCCGCGCCGGCGACCTCGCCGTCAAGGCCACCTTCGAACTCGGCTACGGCCAGCTGGAGCCCCAGCAGGCCCGCGCCTTCCGCCTGCTGGGCCTGGCCGACGGGCCGGACATCTCGCTTGCGGCGGCGGCCGCCATCCTCGGCCTGGACCCTGACGCCGCCGAAGGCCTCGTCGAGTCCCTTGTCGACGCCAGTCTTCTGGAATCCGCCGCCCCCTGCCGCTACCGCTTTCACGACCTGGTGCGGCTGTACGCGCGGGACTGTGCGGAGCGTGATGAGCATCCGCCGTCGGAGCGCGACGCGGCGCTGTCGCGGTTGTTGGACTTCTATCTGGCCACGGCCACCCAGGTATACGCACTGGAACGGCCCGGCGACCGGCTGGTCGACCATGTGGCGACGCCGCAGCACCAGTGCGGCCTGAAGTTCCAGGACTCCACGGTCGCACTTGAGTGGCTGTTCAGCGAGGCACGCTGCCTGCTCGCCTGCGCCCAGCAGTCCGACAGCCCAGCCTATCTGCGGCGTGCGGTCGACCTGTTGCTGGTCACCCGGGATCTGTCCGAGTCCGGCGCCGACGCGTTGCAGTACGCCCAGGCCAACACCCTTCTGCTCGAAGCCGCCCGCAATGCGGAGGACCAGCTGGCCGAGGCCCGCGCCCACACGGCGCTGGCGGCGGCCCACACGCTCGCCGGTCGCCTCGGCCAGGCTGAGGAGCACGCCAAGTCGGCGATGTTGCTGGGCCTGGCAAGCGGAGATCCGTTCTCTACCTCCAATGCGCCCAATGAGCGGGGCATCATCGCGGGTTCCCAGCAGCGGCATGCCGACGCCGAGGCATATCTCGATCAGGCGCTGGCAGCCTTCCGCGCCGACCACAACAAGCAGTCCGAGGCCAGTGCTCTGTGCAATCTCTCCCGCGTCCATCTGAACTCCGGGCGGGTCGAGAGCGCCATTGCGTTGGCAGCGGACGGCATCGCCATCTATCGCGAGTCGGGAGCGACCCGCCGGCTTCCCAACGGAATGTACGCGCTGGCGATGGCCTATACCCGTGCCGGGCGGCTGACCGACGCCACCGATCAGCTTTCCGAAGCTCTGGCGATGTTCCAGGCGAACCGGCAGCGCTTCTGGGTGGCGATGACCCACTTCCGGCTGGCCGAGGTCAGCATTGCCGACCACCGGCCGGCTGACGCCGCCAACCGCGCCGAGCAAGCCCTGACCGCGTTGCGCGGCGTCGGCGGAGAATGGTGGCGTGCCAACATGCTGACCCTGCTGGGGCGAGCGTTGAACGAGATAGGGCACACCCGCCGCGCCCGCGTGTGCTGGCAAGAGGCCCTCTCCGTCTACGAGGGCCTCGGCTCCCCGGAAGGCCGTGAAGTCCAAGCGCTGCTGACGCACGTATCGTTCGCGTGAACGAGCAACTACCTTAGCCGGAGGGTTCGAGCCCACCCTCGTGTGACGTCCAGCGCCGTCGGCCTCTCCTTGCCTCTCGCCCCAACATTCCGGCGTTTATCGATCGTTCATCGCCGCGCGTCACTCTCTTTATTACCGAACCGCCGCCTCGGGGGGCAAGCGGCTCAGTGTCAGGCCCCACCGTTAAGGTGTTCGGCCCTGGGATGCCCCGTCCGGCGGCCCACGGGGGAGTCGCCGGCCGGGTGCGTTCCGCCAAGCGCCCAACAAGGAGTTGATCATGGCTACCGAGAACAAGCCACAGTCCGACGAGCGAGACATCGTCAAGCCGATGGACAGCCACATGCCGATCACCGGGACCAACGTCACCAATCCCGATGAGCGGGACATCGTCAAGCCGATGGACAGCCACATGCCGATCACCGGCCCGCGTGGCACCAAGAAGGACGTCGTCGAGACAGGTGGCCCGGCACCGCGCAACACGCCCCTGCCTCTCGGCGAGCCCAAGTAACGTTTCGCGCCACCAAGGCACTCGGGGGAACGCAGGGGCCGGCGTCGATGACTCGGAGGGGGAGCCATCGACACCGGTCCCTGCGGCATTTCTCCACTCCGGACGATGGCATGCCCGGAAACCCCGGCCAGAAGCCCAAACATCCGCCCTCGTGTGCCGAAATTTTGCTAACAAATAGAACAATGTTCCTTTGCGATACAGGAGTTGAAGTGACCTACAAAAAGAAGGCTCTGATCGTCGGCGCGCTCGCGCTCTCCGCGTTCGGGGGCGCCACCGCACCCGCCCTCGCCGACAGCCACACGCCCGCTCCGCCGCACTCCGTGGTCGTCCCGGACAACCACATGCCGGTGATACCGAGCGACAGCCACCTGCCGCTGGCGCCCCTCGACAGCCACACCCCCTGACACATCCGGCAGCCCTCACCACACGGGCTGCCACGGAACGCTCCGCACCCGGCCCGCAGGGCCCACGGCTCGGCAAGGAGTTCATCGCTCCGCTCCTTGCAGGTATCTGACGGTACGTCAGTTCGTGGTGCTACAGTCACGCCACCCGCGACCCGCGAGGAGGCGCCGTGTTCGAACCCGCCCGCACACATTCGCTCTGGGAACTGGTCGAGTACCGGGCACAGGTCTCGCGCGGGGCGTCGATGTTCTACGACGGGGACGGGCGGAGCGTCACCTTCGACGGGGTGCGCGACGCGGCGCTGCGGGCGGCGGCCGGGTTCCGGGAGCTGGGGATCGGGGCGGGGACCCGGGTGGCCTGGCAGTTGCCGACGCGGATCGAGACGGTGATCGCCTCGCTGGCGCTGGCCAGGCTCGGGGCCGTACAGACACCGGTCATCCCGCTGCACCGGGAGCGCGAAGTCGGGTTCATCCTGGCGGAGTCGGCGGCGGAGTTCGTGCTCGTACCGGGCGTGTGGCGGGGGTTCGACCACACCGCGATGGTGCGGAAGGTCGCCGGGGACGGGGTGCGGGTGGTCCCGGTCGGGGACGGGCTGCCCACGGCGGACCCGGCCGGGCTGCCCGATGCGGTGTCCGACAGCGACGGTGGCACCACCTGGATCTACTACACCTCGGGCACCACCTCCTCCCCCAAGGGTGTCGAGCACACCGACGCCACTCTCCTCGCCGGCGGCATCGGGCTGGCCACCGCGCTCGGTATGTCCGCGGACGACGTCGGCTCGATCGCCTTCCCGTACGCGCATATCGCCGGCCCGGACTATGTCATCGCCATGCTGGTCAGTGGGTTTCCCGCGGTCATCCTGGACACCTTCGAGCCGGGCCGCGCGGCCGCCGTCCACCGGCGGCACGGCGTGACGATGGCCGGTGGCAGCACCGCCTTCTACCAGGCGTTTCTCGATGAGTCGCGCCGCTACCGGCAGCGGCATCCGCAGGCCGGAAGGCTGATTCCCTCGTTGCGGCTGCTGTCCGGCGGCGGGGCGCCGATGCCGCCGGAGCTGTACACCGCGGCCGGGCGGGAGCTGGGGTGCGCGATCGTGCACGGATACGGCATGACCGAGTGCCCGATGATCACGATGGGCACGCCGTACGACGGGGACGAGCAGCTGTCGCGGACGGTCGGCAGGCCGGTGGTGGGGGCGGAGATACGGATCGCCCGGCCGGACGGGAGCGAGGCCGGGGCCGGGGAGGCCGGTGAGGTGACGCTCAAGGGGCCGATGCTCTTCCGGCGGTACACGGCCCCGGCGCTGACCGCCGAGGCGTTTACCGCCGACGGTTTCTTCCGCACGGGAGACCTGGGGTATCTGCGTCCCGACGGGCATCTGGTGCTGACCGGGCGGCTCAAGGACATCATCATCCGCAAGGGCGAGAACATCTCCGCGCAGGAGATCGAGGACCTGGTGCACACCCATCCGGCGGTGGCGGAGGCGGCGGTGATCGGACTGCCGGACCGGGAGCGTGGCGAGCGGGTGTGCGCGGTGGTCACGGCTGCCGATCCGGCGGCGCCGCCGCTGACCCTGGACGGGCTGACCGCGCATCTGCGGGCGGCCGGGCTGATGACGCAGAAGCTGCCGGAGCAGCTGGAGACCGTCGGCGAGCTGCCGCGCGGCGGGCCGCTGAACAAGGTGCTCAAGGCGGTGCTGCGGGAGCGGTATACGGAGTAGCCGGGGCGCTGCGGCGGTGTGGCGATGAGTTCCGGGCGCCGGCGGAGTCTTCACTGGGAGCGTCACCGGAGGGGTGCGCGGCACGCATCCGGTGGGACGACCCGGCAGGACGCCCCCGGCAGGACGGAAGGACCCGGACGATGACCGAGACGATCGACTTCGCTGCGCAGGCCCGGCTGGTGTCGCAGCTCGCGGCGCAGACCGCCGATGAGCAGCTCGACGCCCCCACCCCCTGCGAGGCCTATGCGGTGCGCCATCTGCTGGGCCACCTCGTCGGCCTGTCCGCGGCATTCCAGGACTCGGCGCGCAAGAACCTGGGGGCGACGACGAGTGGCGACCCGGGTGCGGAGGTGCCGGACGTGGAGCCCGGCTGGCGGGCCGAGCTGGACCGGAACCTCCGCGGGATGGCGGAGGCCTGGCACGATCCGGCGGCCTGGGAGGGCGAGACCCAGGCGGGCGGGGTGACCCTGCCCGCCGCCATCGCGGGCCGGTTCGCGCTGAACGAGCTGGTGCTGCACGGCTGGGACCTGGCGCGCGCCACCGGACAGGACTACCTGCCCGACGCGGCGAGCCTCGGGGTCTCGTATGCGCTGCTCGCGCCGATGGCCGAGAGCCCGGACCGTGTGCCGGTGTTCGGCCCGCCGGTGGCGGTGGGGGCGGACGCACCGCTCCTGGACCAGGTGGTGGCGCTCAGCGGCCGCCGGCCCGACTGGGCGCCGCCGGGGTCGTAGGGCGTCGGCGTCCTGCGCGGCCGGATCACGCCGGAGCGGGCCCCGGGGCTCCGTTCCGCAGCCGGGTCTTGAGGATCTTGCCGCTGGCGTTGCGCGGGATTTCGGTGACGAAGGCGACCTCCCGCGGGACCTTGTAGTTGGCCATCTCGCGGCGGGACCAGGCGATCAGATCGTCGGCGGTGAGCGAGGAGCCGGCGCGGCGGACCGCATAGGCCTTGCCGACCTCGCCGAGACGTCGGTCGGGTATGCCGATGACGGCGACGTCGGCGATGTCCGGGTGGCGGCCGAGGAGTTGCTCTATTTCGGCGGGATAGGCGTTGAAGCCGCCGACGATGAACATGTCCTTGATGCGGTCGGTGATGCGGAGGTTGCCGTCCGCGTCGAGGACGCCCACATCGCCGGTGCACAGCCAGCCGTCGGGGGTGATCACGCGGGCCGTGCCGGCCGGGTCCTCGAAGTAGCCGGACATCACGTGGTAGCCGCGCACCTGCACCTCGCCGGGGTCGCCGGGCGGCAGGGGGCCGCCCGAGACGTCGACGACCCGGACCTCGGTGCCGGGCAGGGCCCGGCCCGAGGTCGTGGCGATGACCTCGGGCGGATCGCCGCGGCGGCACATCGTGACCACGCCCGAGCTCTCCGACAGCCCGTATGCCGTCAGGACGGTGGAGATCTTCAGCTCGCTGCGCAGCCGCTCGACCAGCTCCAGGGGGACCACGGCAGCTCCGGTGACCACCAGGCGCAGCGCGGAGAGGTCGTGCAGGGCGCGGGCGGGGTGGTCGAGGATCTGCTGGTGGAGGGTGGGCGGGCCGGGGAGTACGGAGATCCGCTCGGCGGCGGTATTGGCGAGCGCGGTCTCCACGCTGAAGACCGGCTGCGGGATCATCGTCGCGCCGCGCAGCAGACAGGCGATGATCCCGGCCTTGTAGCCGAAGGTGTGGAAGAACGGGTTGACGATCAGATAGCGGTCGCCCTCCCGGAGGCCGGCCAGATCGCTCCAGGCGTCGTAGGCGCGCAGGGTCTGCGCATGGGTGATCACCGCGCCCTTGGGATGGCCGGTGGTGCCGGAGGTGAAGATGATGTCCGAGGGTGCGTCGGGGTGCAGGGCGTCGACCCGGCCGCGGACCGTCTCCGCCGACACCTCCGTGCCGCCGGCGAGGAAGTCCTGCCAGGTGGTGAAGTCGGCGGGGGCGTCATCGGAGAGCACCACGACCTTTTCCAGCTCCGGCAGTCCGGGCAGCGGGCCACGGCCGCTGCCTTCCTTGGCGGCGCGGCGGAGTGAGGCGACGTAGGACGTGCCGAGGAAGGTGCCGGTGACGAAGAGGAGCTTGGCGCGGGTGCGGCGCAGGACGTAGGCGGCCTCGGTCCCCTTGAAGCGGGTGTTGACCGGGACGAGGACGGCGCCCGCGGTGACGGCCCCGAGGGCGGAGACGATCCAGTCGAGGGTGTTGGGCGCCCAGAGGGCCACGCGGTCGCCGGGCGCGACGCCGGAGGCGATACAGGCGGCCGCCGCGGCCTCCACCCGCGCCCCGAGCTCGGCGTACGAGACCCGGGTGCGGCCCTCGACCACGGCCTCGCGGGAGGCGTAGCGCCGCGAAGCCGTGCGCACCAGCCGGGGGATGACGCCGTACTCCAGGTCCGCCCGCGCCTCCAGGTCGTCGCGCATCGCGTTGCCTCCCGCCGAAGAGCCCTGCGCCACTAGCTGACTACCCGTCAGATTAACGGTAGCCTCCTCCGCTGTCAGCACTGACGACCGACCACGGAGGTGGCGATGGGGGCAACCCTCAAGGACGCTACGGCGATAGCCGGCATCGGACAGACTCCGTTCGCGAAGCAACTGCCCGCCTCCGAGAAGACGTTGGCCTGTCAGGCGATCGTCGCGGCGCTGGACGACGCCGGGATCGCCCCCTCGGAGGTGGACGCCCTCGCCTCCTACACCATGGAGGAGACCGACGAGGTCGAGATAGCCAAGGCGATCGGTGCCGGGGACCTCACCCACTTCTCCAAGGTCGGCTACGGCGGCGGCGGTTCCTGCGCGACGGTGGCCCATCTGGCCGCCGCCATCGCCACCGGCCAGGCGAGCGTCGGTGTCGCCTGGCGGTCCCGCAAACGCGGTTCGGGACCGCGCCCCTGGAAGAACACCCAGGTCCAGCTGCCCACCCCGGGACAGTGGACCCGCCCCTTCGGACTGCTGCGCCCCGCCGACGAGATCGGCATGCTGGCCCGCCGCTATATGCACGAATACGGCGCCACCCGCGACCACCTCTTCAACGTCGCGCTCGCCTGCCGCAACCGCGCCAACCAGAACCCGGCGGCGGTCATGTACGAACGCCCGCTGACCCGCGAGATGTATATGACCGCCCGCTGGATCAGCGAGCCGCTCTGCCTCTTCGACAACTGCCTGGAGACCGACGGCGCGCTGGCCTGTGTCGTGGTCTCGGCCGAGCGCGCCCGCGACTGCCGGCAGCGGCCGGTCTACGTCCACTCCGCCGCCCAGGGCCTGCCCGCCCAGCACCACGGCATGGTCAACTACTGGAACGACGCCCCCCTCACCGGCCCGGCCTGGGCCGCAGCCCGGCACCTGTGGAAGGGCGCCGACCTCGGCCCGCAGGACGTCGACGTGGCACAGATCTATGACGCCTTCACCCCCCTGATCCCCCTCTCACTGGAGGGCTACGGCTTCTGCGGACGCGGCGAGGGCGCGGCCTTCACCGAGGGCGGCGCGCTGGAGATCGGCGGCCGGCTCCCCCTCAACACCGGCGGCGGCGGTCTCTCCGAGGCGTACGTGCACGGTTTCAACCTCATCACCGAAGGCGTCAAGCAGCTGCGCGGCACCAGCACCGCGCAGGTCCCCGACGCCGCCACCTGCCTGGTCACCGCGGGCGAGGGCGTCCCCACCTCGGCCCTGCTGCTGAGGAGTTGATACGCCATGAGCCCTCCCGAGTCCGTTCGCGATTCCCTGTCCCCGATCGTGACACCCGCCACTGACAACGGGTCCGACAGCGCCGCCGACCTGCTGCTTCCCGTCGCCGATGACGACGGGGCGCCCTTCTGGGAGTACGCGGCGCACGGTGAACTGCGCGTCCAGGCCTGCTCCGGCTGCGACGAACTGCGCTTCCCGCCCCGGCCCTGCTGCCCGCACTGCCAGTCCTTCGCCGCGCACTGGCAGCGGATGAGCGGCCGCGGCCGCATCTGGTCCTATGTGCTGCCGCACCCGCCGCTGCTGCCCGCCTACGCCGCCCGGCCGGGCTACAACGCGATCATCGTGGAGCTGGCCGAGGCCCCGCGTATCCGCCTCGTCGGCAATCTCGTCGCCGCCGCCGACGCCCCCCTCAACTCCGTCGACCCGGCACGGCTGCGCATCGGCGCCCCGGTGAAGGCCGCCTTCCACACCATGCCGGGAGGCGTGACCGTACCCCGCTGGCTCCTGGAGCGGCCATGACGCTCCGCACGGAGATCAAGGACGGGGTCGCGCTGGTCACCCTCGACCGGCCCGAACGGCACAACGCCATCGACCTGGACACCGCCGCCGAACTCGGCGCGGCCTGGCGGGCGTTCCGCTTCGATGACGCCGTACGGGCCGCAGTGGTCACCGGCGCCGGCGGCCGGGCCTTCTCCAGCGGCCTCGACCGCTTTGTCGACGTCCCCCAGCCGCCCTCGCCCTACTCCCTCGACGACCCGCTGCTCCGCATCGGCCCGAAGGCCAACGACCTGTGGAAGCCGGTCATCGCCGCCGTCGACGGAATGGCCTGCGGCGGCGCCTTCTATCTCCTGGGGGAGGCCGAGTTCCTCATCGCCTCCGAGACCTCCACCTTCTTCGACCCGCACACCACCTACGGGATGGTCAGCGCATACGAGTCCATCTACATGGCGCAGCGGATGCCCTACGGGGAGATCGCCCGGCTGGCCCTGATGGGGGCGGCGGAGCGGCTGGGCGCGCCCCGCGCGTACGAGATCGGCCTGGTCTCCGAGCTGACCGCGCCCGGTGCCGCGGCCGAGGTGGCGCTGCGCCGCGCGGCCGTGCTCGCCGCCCAGCCGACCGAGGCGGTCCAGGGCACCGTGCGCGCCCTGTGGGCGGCCAAGGAGGCGGCCCGGACGCAGGCCCTGGCGCAGGCACCCCAGCTGATCGCGCTGGGCAACCTGCCCCCGGACCGCCAGGCCGGGCTGTTCGCCGCCCGCCCGCGGCACGGCGGCCTCGAAGGCGGCCAGGAAGGCGGGCGGGAGGATGGACCGCCGGTCAGGTGACCTACATCCGCGACTTGTGCGCCCGCGTGATCTCGCAGGTGAACCAGAACTGCCCGATGGAGGACTGGTTGACGGTGTACTTGGCGGTGTACGTCTCGGTGTCGCCGGGGCCGACGATGATGGAGCGCTCGTGCAGCCCGTACGCCTTGCCGTCGGCCGGCTTGGCCTTCATCCAGTTGACGGCCATGTCATAGGAGAAGGAATCGGTCGACGACGGATTGGTGATGGCGACCGTGTACGTGAACTGGCGCAGCGAATCGGAGAAGTCGCAGTTGCTGCCGCGGGCGTCCGACCGCCCGTCCGGATCGTAGGTCTCCTGGGTCGGCGAGGGCGAGTAGGTGGGCTCGTACGACGGGGTCGGACTGCTCGCGTCGTACCCGCTGGTGAAGGTGGGGCTCGGCGCGGAGACCGGCACCTTGACACGAGGCCGGGGGAAGGCGCAGCCACCTGCCGTGGCGACCGTGGCCAGCACCAATGCGGACGCCACCGCTGCCCTGATTCCCGTACGGGCGCCGCCGCGGCTGCCCATGCGTGTGCGCTGCTGCATTCTCTTGTTCATCCCCCGTGGAAACCTCTGAACCCGTCACCTGTGGTTTGACGCGTGCACGGCACCATAGCAAGGCCCGGTGACACCCCGTACGGGCCCATGCCACGCGTGCGGGCGTACTTCTCTCGCGAGCACAGGGGGGCGGGCGTAGCGTCGGTCACGGAGGATGACCGGACGACTCGAAGCGAGGCGACGCCCGTGGTGCGCAACGTTCTGGGGTCGCTGATCGCCCTCGTCGGAGCGACGGCCGCCGTCTGGAGCCCCTTCCGTCCCTGGTACGACGGCCGTCACGGCAGCGACGTGCGGATCGAAGACCTCTTCAACGGCATCACCCGCAGCAGCGCCGCGCTCTTCGGCTCCGTCGTCCTCCCCATGGCGTTCGCCGCCCTGCTGACCCTGATCGGAGTCGCCCTGCGCTCCCGGCTGCTGGTCACCCTCGCGGGCCTGGTGGTGCTCGGTTTCACGATCCTGTGGATGGTCCGCCAGGGCCAGGCCGCCAGCGAACTGACGGCCGGTGCCCGCGGCCTGGGGGTGGGCGTCGCCAACGCCCTGGGCGGCGGCGCACTGCTGCTGCTCGGCGCCCTGATCATGCGCGGCCGCGGCCGACGTGTCCCGGACCGCGGATACGACGAGCGCCGGTACCCCGACGGACGCTACGGGCCCTCCGCGCCGGACGACCGCTACGACGAGCGTGCGCCGTACGACCCGCACACGCCCTACCCCCCGGGGACGCCCGAACCCTGGGACGCGGGCCGCCCGGGAGCCGAGGAGTGGAACCCGGAGCCGTATTCCACCGGCCCCGCCGGACCCCCGGCAGGCCCCGCGGCACCCGTCGGCCCCGGCGGCGGTGCCTACGGCCCGAGGGAGGACACCCCCACCGCTCCCTTGCCGGTCACCCCGCCGCCACCACCACCGCCCACGCACCAACAGCGGACACAGCCACAACAACAACCTCAACAACCGCAGCAGCCGCAACCGCCACCGCCGACCATGCCGGCCCATCAGCAGCCCCCCACACCTCCGGTGGAGTGGGCCAAGGAGCACCGGCAACCGCGCCCCGCGCAGCCACAACAGCCCGGAGAGCCGGGCCAGCCCGGTCAGCCCGGACAGCCTGACCGGTCCCCACATCCCGAACAGCCCCCGGAGGACCGGCAGTAGGCCACCAGGTCACGGCAGCCACCGGGTCACGACAGCCGCATCACGACCGCCGCGCCAGCCCCGTCCCCTTGGCCGCGTCCAGCGCGTACACACAGCGGTCCTTGCTGCACGCGTAGACCACACCGCCGACCGCGACCGGTGAACCGGTGATCTCGCCGCCGGTCGCCAGCTTCCAGCGCAGCTGGCCGCCCATCGCGTCGAGCGTGTAGAGGCAGTGGTCGGCCGAGCCGAAGTGCACCCGGCCCTCCGCGACGACCGGTGCGCCGACGACCTCCGCGCCGGCCTGGAACCGCCAGCGCGGGGTGCCGGTCACCGCGTCCAGCGTGTAGAGCGCCTTGCCGCTGCCCAGGTGGACCGCGCCGTGCGCGACCAGCACCGGTTCGGTGGACTGCCGCGCCTCGGTGGCGATCCGCCAGCGGTCGCGGCCGTCCGACGGGTCCAGTGCGTAGACCGTGCCGAGGTAGTCCGCCAGATAGACCCCGCCGCCGGTGACGGCCGGGCCGGGCGCGAAGGCGGGCGGGCTGAGGAACGCCGCGGGCGCCTCGAAGTGCCAGCGCACGTCGCCGCGCGCGATGTCGATCGCCAGCACCCGGGTCCCGGCCACGACATAGACCGCACCGTCCGACGCCGGCAGCAGCCGCACCGGCACCCCGCCGCAGGCCGCGGCGTCGCCCACCGGATACGACCAGCGCTCGGCGCCGGTCCGCGCTTCCAGCGCCTTCAGCCGGGCGTCCGCCCAGACGAAGACCGTGCCCTCGTGCACCACGGGCCCGGCCTCGGCGGTCTCGAAGTCGGTCTGGACGCCGCCGATCTCCCACAGCAGTTCGCCGTTGGCGGCCTCCCACGCCTGGACGCCGCCCCCGCGGGTGCTGGTGACGACGGTCCCGCGGTCGACCTTGACGGCGTAGACCCAGCCCTCGGTGTGCAGCCGCCAGCGCTCGGTGCCGTCGTCGGCGTCCAGCGCGTACAGGCTCGGGCCGTCCGAGGCATGGATCCGGCCGTCCGCGACCGCCATCGCCCAGGCGACGTCACGGGTCTTGAACTTGCGGCGCCCGCTGGCCACGTCGAGCGCATGCACCTCGAAGGACGTGACGTACAGCAGGTCGTCGGCGACGGCAGGGGTGCCCCACACATCGTTCGACATCCGGAACCGCCAGGGGCGCCAGCGGCCCGGCTCGGCGGGCGGCGCCTCGGGCGGCACGGGCGGTGCGGCCTCGCCACGGGCCGGACCGTCCCCGGCCGCGGCACCGTTGGCCGGGCCCTGCGGCGGCACACCGGTGACCGGTCCGGTACCGGGCGGCCGCACCCAGTTCGTCGCGGCACCGGCCTGCCCGCGCGGCTGGGCTCCGGGGGAGTCGGCGCGCGGCCCCGGCCCTATCGGGGCGGGCGAGCCACCGAGGCGTACGGGACCGGCGGCGCCGTCCACGGAAACGGCCGGCGGCGCGGCGGACAGCGCGGCGGCGGGCGGGGCAGCGGCGGGCGGCGCGGCGGAGACCGGGGTCACCCGGGCCGTCGAGACGTCCGGGCCGAGCGCCGCGGGCTGCGGCATGGGGCCCGGGTTGGCGCCGCGCGGATCGCTGCCGCGGTGTGCGCCGGGGCCCGCGCCCATCTGTCCGGGCCAGCCGGACTCCGCGCCGGCCGGTGCGCTCTCCGGGCGCGGCGGCGCCGGGACGGGCTGCGATGCGGGCATCGGGGGCGACACGGGCGGGGACGGCGGCGCGGCGGGCGCCGAACGGCCGGCGCCGCGCCCGGCTCCGGCCCGCTGGCTGTTGTTCGCCACGGTGGTGCGGCCACCGCGGCGGCCCTCGATGAGTGCCACCGCGCCGGCCGGCAGCCAGGCCGAGGCGGTACCGCTGTCATCGCTGCCGGAACCGAAGAGATGCGGCGCGAGCTGGGACTGGAGATCGGCGGGGGAAGGCCGCCGGCCGGCCTCCATCTGCATCACGGACTCCATGAGCGGACGCAGTTCGTCCGGCAGCCCGGCCAGGTCGGGCCCCTCACGCAGCAGCATGAAGACGGTCTCGACGGGGTTGGCACCATGGAACGGCGCATGTCCGGTGGCGGCGAAGACCAGCGTCGAGCCGAGGGAGAAGACATCGCTCGCGCCCGTCACACTGCGCGAGTCACGGGCCTGCTCGGGCGACATATAGGCGGGCGTGCCGACGGCGACGTTGGTCATCGTCAGTCGGGTGTTGGACACCCCGGAGGCGATACCGAAGTCGATCACCCGGGGGCCGTCCTCGACGACCAGCACATTCGACGGTTTCAGGTCACGGTGCACCAGGCCGGCGCCGTGGATGGACTGAAGCGCCTCGGCGATCCCTGCCGCCAGCCAGCGCACCGCCTGGGCCGGGAGCGGCCCGCACTCATTGACTATTTCCTCGAGGGAGGGCGCGGGGACATAGGCCGTCGCGAGCCAGGGCACGGCCGCCCGCGGATCGGCGTCCACCACCGCGGCCGTGTAGAAGCCGCTGACCGCGCGGGCCGCCTCCACCTCGCGTGTGAAGCGGACCCGGAACAGCTGGTCCTCGGCGAGCTCGGTACGCACCGTCTTGATCGCCACGCGCCGGCCGGACGCCGAACGCGCCAGATAGACCAGGCCCATGCCGCCGGCCCCGAGACGGCCGAGCACCTCGAACGGGCCGATCCGCCGGGGATCGTGCTGCGTCAGCTGCTTCAGCTGCTCCACCACTTGCCTGCCACCTCCCCGTGGGGCGTAAAAAAGAGACTCTCAATAGCCACGAGCCGCCGAGAGCCACTGCCCCGTGCAGCGTCTCCCCGCCTGCGGCGAGGACTGTCGAAACGGCCGTACGCGTGCTGATTGTTCCTGGCCGGGCCGACGGTTGCGAACCCGGGGCCTGTCCGCCGTGTCACGGCATACCCCCTGTAACCCGCACCGGGCCCGTTACCCGACGTAACCCAACCGCGCCTGACGTGCTGCGATACGTCCCTTGACGGGCGTTTGCCGAGCGGGTTACCGGCGGGTTGCAAATCCCCCGTGCGCGGCACCGCCCGAAATACGGACGCTCACCACTTTGTTTGACGGGCGCACCGCGGGAGCGGTTCACACCCCCGGACATCCGGTGGCCGCGGTGGCCAAAACCATGCTGTTCCACCGACCGCTCCACCGACCGTGCACACCCATCCCCCACCGGTCATGCCATCCCCGTCGTCGCCCTCGGCCCCTCGGCCCAATTCTGCGCGTTCGAAGGTCATTTCGGCGCCATGACACCTGGCGTGGCGCCTGGCCGGGAATCCGGGCAGGCCGGATTGCCTGCCGCCGCGGTGGTCAGATCTCCAAGCTAGCGCCGGTTCGCACGGTTCGCCCGCCAAGGGTTCGCACACACGGTCGATTCCTGGAGGGCCCTCCGGGCGCGGCGATGACGGACGGGAGAAGGTGCCGATGTTCAACTGACGGCCATCGTCGTGCACTTGCCACACAGACGGTGACCACTTATCCACCAAAGTTGTCCACAGCCTGTTGATAACACTCTTCACCGGATCGGACCAAGCGGCTCCGCACAAACCGCGGCCGCGGGCGGGCCCCTGCCGGCGCCCTTTAAGGGGCCGCGCACCGCGAACTCCCCCATCCCCATTTGCAGGCAGCCAAATCGCGCTCCGATCACCCCTCGGTAAGCTGACGGCATGACAGGACAAGTTCGAACCGTCGACGGCAGAGTTGCCGGCCGCCGCGGACAGGCGACGCGGCAAAAGCTTCTCGACTGCCTCAGCGAAATGCTCAGTTCGTCCCCCTACCGGGACGTCAAGGTCATCGATGTAGCCCGAAAAGCGGGGACTTCACCCGCAACGTTCTATCAGTACTTCCCGGACGTCGAGGGCGCCGTCCTCGAAATCGCCGAGGAGATGGCCAAAGAAGGCGCCACTCTGACCGATCTTGTCGCCGGACGCTCCTGGGTGGGCAAATCCGCGTGGCAGGCGGCGGAGGATCTGGTCGAGGGCTTCCTCTCCTTCTGGCGGAGGCACGACGCGATTCTGCGCGTCATCGACCTGGGTGCGGCCGAAGGCGACAAGCGGTTCTACAAGATCCGCATGAAGATCCTTAATGCCGTCACCAACTCCCTTACAGATTCGATCAAGGAACTTCAGAGCAAGGGCAAGGTCGACAAGGACGTGAGCCCGCCCGCGATGGCCGGCTCGCTCGTCGCGATGCTGGCCGCGGTTGCCGGGCACCAGAAGGGCTTCCAGAGCTGGGGCGTCAAGCAGGCCGAGCTCAAGCCGAACCTGGCGCTGCTCGTACACCTCGGCGTCACCGGCAAGAAGCCGACCAAATAACCACACCGCCGAGAAAGCAGCCGAAGCGGCCCGAGAGGCAGCCGCGCCTCGAAGTCCCGGTGCTGCCGGGCTCGTTCGCCATTCGTCCTGTATCCGTCCTGCCATAGCTGTACCGCACACACAGCGGGCGCCGCGCGGCCCCTCGGGGGTTCGCCGCGGCGCCCGCTGTGTGCATGGCGAACCGACCGGGCAGGGGCGAAGCCCCCTGGCGCACCGGACGGATCACCGCCGCTCCAGCCGGAACAGCCGGATCTCCCGCGCCACCCGCGCCTGGTACGCGGCATACGGCGGCCAGAACGCCAGCGCCGCCCGCCAGGCCTGTGCCCGCTCCTCACCGGTGAGCAGCCGGGCCCGCACCGGAATGTCCCGGCCGCGCCAACTCACCTCGGCTTCCGGATTCTTGAGCAGATTGCCGGTCCAGGCCGGATGCCCCGGCCGCCCGAAGTTGCTGCCGATCAGCAGCCAGCCGCCACCCTCCTCCGGCAGGCACGCCAGCGGGGTACGCCGCGGCTGCCCGCTCCGCGCCCCGGTCGCGGTGAGGATCACCCCGGGCAGCATCCGGGCGCTGAGCAGCACTTTTCCGCGGGTCAGCCGGTGCACCGCGCGGTCCAGCGCGGGGATGAAGTGCGGCGCGATCCGGGCGAACGTACGGGTCGCGGAGACCCTCTGGAGCAACCGCTCACCCGGCGGCATCAGACCTCCACCGCCTCGGGCGCACGGGGCCCCGCGGACGCGCCGGCCGCATCGGACGCACCGGACCCATCGGGCCCATCGGCGACGCCGGACCCATCGGCGGCATCGGACCCATCGGCCGCCTCGGCGCTCGCGGGTCTCGCCCCGCCTCCACCCGCCTCGCTGCTTCCGTCCGCCGCCCCGCTTCGGCCCCTCGTCCCGCTTCCGTCCGCCGCCGCGCTTCCGACCGTCTCCCCCGCCCCGCCCGCGAACAGCCCCGCCTCCTCGGCGGCCCGTGCCCGCAGCCGGTGCACGGGCCCCAGCAGCAGTTCGTCGCAGGCGGCGCGCTTGAAGTACAGATGCGCCTCGTGCTCCCAGGTGAAGCCGATACCGCCGTGCAACTGCACCGCCTCGGCCGCCACCGCCCGCAGCGTCTCCAGCGCCTGCGCGAGCGCCAGCGCCCCCGCACCGGGCTCGGCCGCACCGTACGGTCCCACCGCTCCCTCGGCCCCGGACCGACCACGGCCCGCCGACCAGGCCGCGTAGTACGCCGCCGAGCGCGCCGCCTGGAGCGTCACATACAGATCGGCGAGCCGGTGCTGGACCGCCTGGAAGGAACCGATGGGCCGGCCGAACTGCTCGCGCTCCTGGACGTAGGCGACGGTTCGGGCCAGCGCCGTATCGGCCGTGCCGACCGCCTCGGCAGCCAGCGCCGCGGCCGCCGCCGCCCCGGCCGAGGCGAGCGCCCCGGCCACCGCCGCCTCGTCACCGTCCCCCTCCCCCAGCAACTCCGCCGGCACCTCCCGCAGTTCGAGGCGCGCCTGCGGACGGGTCTCGTCCAGCGCGGTCTGCCGGGTCCGCAGCAGACCGGGCACGCCGGTGTCCGCACGGCGCCGGGCGTCCGCTCCGTCCGCCGGGCCGGGCGCCGCCGCCCGTACGAGAAAGAGCAGGGTACGGCTGCGGGCGAACCCTCCGGTGTGCGCGGCCACCACCAGCACGTCCGCGGTGTGCCCGTTCAGCACCTGTCCGGCCTCCCCGTACAGCCGCCACGTGCCGTCCTGCATCCGCGCCTGGATGCCGCCGGCCCGGCCGCCGCCCGCCCAGTCGCCGTCGTTCGGCCCGGTCAGGGCCAGTGCGGTGGCGAGCTGCCCGCCCGGTACGGCGAGCGTTCCGGTCAGCTCTCCGGTGGCCAGGGCCGGCAGCAGTGCGGTGCGCTGGCGTTCGCTTCCGAGCGCGAGAATCAGCGGCGCGGCCAGCGCGGCGGTGGCGATCAGCGGCGAGGGGAGTACGGCGCGGCCGGTCTCCTCGCAGGCCAGGGCCAGTTCGGTGGGCCCGCAGCCCACCCCGCCGTATGCGGTGGGCAGCGCCAGGCCGGGCAGGCCGAGCCGGCCGGCGAGCTGCCGCCACAGCTGCTCGTCGTACCCGGGTGGGGTGCGTACCGCCGCCTTGACCTCGTCCGGACCACAGCGCTTGAGCAGCAGCTCGCGCAGCGTACGGCGGATTTCGTGCTGCTCCTCGGTGAACGCGGCATCCATCGGCGGGCTCCTCCCGGCCGTGCGACAACGCCCGTCCGGTGCGACGGGCCCCCGCTTCAGACCTGACGGGCCGTCATAGTAGGGACGGGGGGTGCACTTTCCTAGGGCGAGTTCGCAAAGTCCCCGGAGGGGAGGAAGACGACCCGGCGGGGCTGCAGGCCCCAACAGCCATGCCCCTGCCCCGACTTCACCATAGAAGTCGGGGCAGGGGTGCCGGGGCCCGGCGAGCGGGCCGGGATGTCCGGGCCGCCCGCCGCCCTGGGAGCCTTCCCGCCGCGTCAGAGGGTGAGATGGACCGTGAGCTGCGATTCCGTGTCACTGACGTTGACGACGTGGAGGAAGCCGTGGGCCGTGCGGTAGCGCCCGGTGCCTCCGGTGATCGCCAGGTCGATGTTGCCGGGGCCGGCGGCGGTGACGGTGAACCGGCCCTGCACGGTGAGCTGCCCCTGGGAAAGGGACAGATCGCCCGCGCACTGGAGGTCGAACTCATCCGCGGGCGCGAACCGGGTCAGCGTGCAGATCTCGCTGTAGGTGCCGACCGCGAGGCTGCCGCGGAAGAGATTCCCGCTCAGGACGAATTCGTCCCCCAGGCTGGGGCCGCCCGACCCGTCCACATCGACGAGACCGCCCTGTGTCTGCTTCGCGACCAGCTGGAAAACTTCCCCTCTCGGGGGATTGGGCCCGGATCCGGTACCGGTGGAAGCCGATGCCGAGGGTGCACAGAAAAGGAGGGCCGCCAATCCGGCGGCCGCACTCAGAGCGACATGCTTGAAGTGACGCACGGTTTTCTCCTCTGGGACTGGAAGGGAAGTGCACTGGCTATGGCCATGAAATGCGGTAATGGTGCAGTAATTCCCGGCCGATATCGCAGGGACGCCAGGACGCAATTGCGCAGTCACGCCGCGGCGCCGCGAATCCCGCCCCTGACCGGCCGGGGGCTCGGCGTTCCGGGGGCGCCGCTCGGGCAGGCCGGGTCCGCCGCGCGGCCGGCCGGTCGTGGCGCCCGCAGGGATCAGATATCGGGGCCGGAGACGTAGGTGAACGATCCGGAAGGCGTGCCTCCGGGGCCGGTGACGGTGACGGTGACGGTGCCAGGGGCGCCACTGGGCGGGGACGTGGCGGTCACGGTGGTGTCGGAGACGATCTCGAAGGGCGCCGGGACGCCGTTGAAGGTGACCTGGTCGGTGGTGGACAGGCCGGTGCCGGTGACGGTCACCACGGTGCCGCCGGAGGTCGGTCCCGAGTCGGGGCTGACGCCGGTGACGCTGGACGGGCTGACGTAGGTGTAGGTCAGCCCGTCGGCGCTCCCGCCGGCGGTGAACACGGTGACGGCCACGCCGCCCGGCCCCGGGGCACCGGCGGCTCTGACGGTGACCTGCGTGTCGGAGACGCTTTGGATGACGGCTCGGGTGGGGCCGAAGTACACGTCGATCGCCCCGGCGAGGTTGCGGCCGGTGATGACGATCTCCTCGTCGCTGCCGGCGACGGGGCCCGCGGCGGGGCTGATGCCGGTGAGGGCGGGCAACGGCATGTAGTAGAAGAATCCGAGGGAGCCGGTGCCGCCCGGGGTGGTGATCGTCACGGGGACGACACCGGATCCGGCGGGAGTGGTGACGGTCAGCGAGGTCGCCGTATTGGCGGTGATGGCGGCCTGGGCGGTACCGAAGTGCACAGCACTGGCATTGGACAGGTGGTGACCGGTGAGCGTCACCCTCGTTCCGCCGGCCGTGCGCCCCTGGTCGGGAATCACCGTCGTCGCCATGTCCCCGACGGTGCCGGCTTCGGAGTTGCTCACGTAGGCGTGTGTGCCGTCGGGGAAGACCACGAGGCCGGTGGGGCCGGCCCCCACGCCGATGTTCTCGACGACGGTGCGGGTGGCGGTGTCGATCACGCTCACCGTGTCCGGGAGGGAATTCGCCACGTACACATGGGCGCCGTCGGGGCTCGCCGCCAGGAAGCGCGGCTGGCCGCTGACACCGATGGTGGCGGTGACGGCGCCGGCCGCGGTGTCGATCACGCCCACCGTGGAGGTGGCGACGTTCGTGACGTAGACCTCGGCCCCGTCGGGGGCCACCGCCAGCAGGATGGGGACGCCGCCGACCGGGATCGTGACCACGACGGTGTCCGTGGCGGTGTCGATCACGCTCACGGCGCCGGAGAAGAGGCACGCCACATAGGCGCGGGTCCCGTCCGGGGTGAGGACCAGGCCGATCGGCCCGTCCCCGACGGTGATGGTGCCGGCGACGGTGTCGGTGGCCGTGTCGAGCACGCTCACCGTGTTGCCGGCCTGCTGTGTCACGTAGAGGCGGGTGCCGTCCGGGGTGAGCGCCGCCATCGCCGGGCCCGACGCCACGGGGATGTTCGTGATGATGGCGTTCGTGGCGGTGTCGATCACGCTGACGAGACCGTCGCCGGAGACCGTCACATAGCCGCGGGTGCCGTCCGGGCTGATCGCCACGAAGGAGGGGCCTGCCCCCGTGGGGATGGTGCTGGTGACGGTGTCGGTGGCCGTGTCGATCACGCTCACCGTATTCGAGCCCTGGTTGGCCACATATGCGCGGGCCGCACCAGGGGCGAGGCTGATTCCCCCGGGCATGGTACCCACGGGAATCACGGCCCCCGCTAAGAATGCGGCACTTACTCCGGGGCCGGGCACCTGGCCGGGCGCAGGAAATTCTGACGTATAGGCGAACATGACACTCCCTGAGGCAGGCGGGACGACCTTGTCCCGCACACGGAAATGCCTGCTTCACCGTATGGGCAACAGCGAGCAGCAAACCGGCCGAAGTGGGGCCGGTGAATTACACACAGCGAATGGAGAATACCCTTCCGGGGAAAGCATTTGAAGCCCGCTTCCATATCTCCGATTCTCGGATAATCGCTTTAGTTCGGCTTCCTCGCCAGGCGGGCGGACAGGTCCCCGGGCGGGCCTGGCCGCCCGGGGGACCGGACGGGCGCGGGGTCGGCACCGGGGCGACACCGGGCCGACACCGGGCGGACCCGGGGTCGGGAGCCGAGCGACCCCTCGCACCCTGCCCGCCCCCCGATATCTGATGTACCGTCAGATTCATGACTTCAGGGACCCCTTACGGGAATCGCAGGGTCGCCGTCGCCGGAGTGGCCCTGTCCGACTGCGGACGCGTGGACGAGGCCACCCCGTACGCCCTGCACGCCCAGGCGGCCCGCCGGGCGCTGGCGGACAGCGGTCTGGACCGTTCGGTGATCGACGGCTTCGCCTCTGCCGGCCTGGGCACTCTCGCGCCCGTCGAAGTCGCCGAATATCTGGGACTGCACCCCACCTGGGTCGACTCGACCTCGGTCGGCGGCTCCACCTGGGAGGTGCTGGCCGCACACGCCGCCGACGCGATCGCCGCCTGCCATGCCGACGCCGTGCTTCTCGTCTACGGTTCCACCGCCCGCGCCGACATCAAGGCCGGGCGCCGTACCGCGAACCTCTCCTTCGGGGCCCGCGGCCCGCTCCAGTTCGAAGTCCCCTACGGGCACACCCTGATCGCCAAATACGCCATGGCCGCCCGTCGCCATATGCATCAATACGGCACCACCCTGGAGCAGTTGGCCCAGATAGCCGTCCAGGCACGCGCCAATGCGGCGGCCAACCCGGATGCCATGTACCGCGACCCGATCACCGTCGACGAGGTGCTCTCCGGCCCGGTGATCGCCGACCCGTTCACCAAACTGCACTGCTGCATCCGCTCCGACGGCGGCTGCGCGGTCCTGCTCGTCGCCGAGGACTACGTCCACGACCTCGCCAAGCCCCCGGTGTGGGTGCTCGGTTCCGGCACCGCGGTCTCGCACACCACCATGTCGGAGTGGGAGGACTTCACCGTCTCGCCCGCCGCGGTCTCCGGCCGGCTGGCCTTCGAGCGCGCCGGTGTGCGCCCCGACGAGATCGACCTCGCCGAGCTCTACGACGCCTTCACCTATATGACCCTGGTGACGCTGGAGGACCTCGGCTTCTGCGCCAAGGGCGAGGGCGGGGCATTCGTCGAGAAGGGGCGGCTGCTGCGGAACGGGGAATTGCCGGTCAACACCGACGGGGGCGGGCTGGCCGCCTGCCACCCCGGTATGCGCGGCCTGTTCCTGCTGGTCGAGGCGGTACGCCAACTCCGCGGCGAGGCCGGCCCGGACCGCCAGGTACGCAAATCCGGCGGCGCACTCCCCCAGCTCGCGGTCGCCTCGGGCACGGGCGGCTGGTTCTGCTCCTCGGGGACGGTGGTGCTGGGGCGAGGGTGAGGGGAGGGGCAGGGGTGAGGAGGAGGCCGACGGGGGCCGGGCCGACCGGTGGCGCCCGGCCCGGCCCCCTGGGCGTCAGCGCAACCGCTCCTCGATCAGGTCCGCGGCCCGTCGGGCGCCCCCCGCCGCGCGGGCCTCGGCCCGTAGCTCGGCCGAACGCGCGGCGACCTGCGGATCAGTGGTGAGCTCCAGCAGCGCGCGGCGCAGCGCCGCGGCCGTGGCATCCGCGGTGTCGATACGGCGGGCGACGCCCAGCTCGGCCAGCCGGTCGGCGTTGAGGAACTGCTCGGCGCCCTGCGGGACGGCGATCATCGGCACACCCGTGTACAGCCCCTCACTGCTGCCACCCATCCCCGCATGCGTCACAAACGCGTCCGCCTGCTCCAGCACCGCCAACTGCGGTGCCCACGACCGCACTTCGATGTTCGCGGGAATCCGCTCACCCAGCTCCGCCGGATCGGTGTACTTGCCGATCTGTAGCACCACATGCCACCCCGGCAGCTCCCCGAACGCCGCCACACACTGCCGGTAGAACTCCGGCTGCCGCGTGTACGCCGAGCCCAGCGACACCAGCAGCACCTTCTCCGCACCGGCCGGCCGCGTCCAACCGCCCTGCTCCGCACGGCTGCCGAGGCACGGCCCGACGAAGGTCACCGCTTCGGTGTCGACCCGGTCCGCATGCGGCTGCATGGCGCGCGGGATCATCGCCACCGCCCGGCGCGGCCGGCCGGCGTACGCGTCCACCTCCGTGGTGACCGCACCGCACCGGGCCAGCCACTCGGCGAACCGCGCCTGGTAGGCATCCGCCCCCGGCAGCCCGGCGAACATCGCGCCGATCTCCTCCTGGGCCCCCTCCCAGCCCACAAAGGTCGGTGACAGCTGGACGAGGTCACGGCCCTGCGCCTCGGCCAGCGCGCGGGCGGAGTAGGAGGCGATGTCGTAGAGGTAGAGGTCGGCGGGGTCGTCGCCGTATGCGGTGTGCAGCTGCGGCAGCACCGCGATCGCCTCGTCGAGGAAGAGCGAGGCGGCGGCAACGGGATCCTGCGGCCAGTCGTTGTCCGCGACCGGCAGGGTGGTGGAGTAGCGGACGAACTCGGCGCCGGTGGGGGCGATCAGCCCGGCCGCATGGTCGGCGTTGGCGTACGTCACACGATGGCCGCGGGCCACCAACTCCCGGATGATCTCCAGGCTGGGCAGCACATGGCTGACCATCGGCGTGCCGATCATGGCGATATGGGCGCGCGCAGGGGCAGGGGCAAAGTCGGAGGAACGCATAGGACCAGGACTTCCTTCGGTACAGAGCTACGGAACGGGGACACGGAAGCCCGACGGCCCAGGCGGCACCGCGCGACAGCGGCAACGAAGCCGGTCGCGCTGCGGGCACGCCTGGGTGCGGGCGGGGCGGCGGAGCGCCCTCGGCCGTGTCAGCCGTAGATCTGGAGGAAGTGCATGGGGGCAGCGTAGGCGGGGCCCCCGGGGCGGGGCGAACGAATTTATTCCGTGACGGTGGGGTGGCGGCCCGGCGGGACGGCGCCGGGCCGGGACGGGACGGGACGTTGGCAGGACGGGGGGCCGGACGAGGCGGGAGGGGCGGGGCGGGGTGTCGCTCCCGTCCCGCGCCTAACTGGCCGGCGACGGGCGGGTGATGACGCTGAAGGACGTGCCGAAGGGGTCGGTGATCGCGGCCATCCGGCCGTAGGGGGCGTCCTCCGGGGTGCCTGCGGTGCCGCCCGCTGCGACGGCGAGGGCCACCAGCTCGTCGGTGTCCGCGACCTCGAACACGGTCTGCCAACGGGACGCGGGGGCCGCGGGGTCGCCGAAGATACCGCCGATCTCATGGCCGTCCGGGCGGCGCAGGAACGTGAAGTCGAAGCCGGGGAGTTCGTCGTTGCCGTCGAGCGTGAAGTCGAAGACGGTGGCGTAGAAGCGGCGGGCGGGGCCGGGGTCCGGGCAGGCGAGGTCGTTGCGGACCAGTGCGCAGGGCTCGTTGACCAGCTCGCAGCCCGCCAGCGTACGTCCCTGCCAGAGGCCGAAGCGGGCGCCGGTGGGATCCGCGACGACGGCCGTACGCCCCAGGTCCGCCACATCCGCCGGCGGAACGAGCACCGTCCCGCCGCTGACGACGATCTGCTTGGCCGTACGGTCGCAGTCGTCCGTGGCGAGGTGGACATGCCACCAGGACTCACCTTCGGCATCGGCGGCGGAGACGGGCCGCAGCACCGCCACCCGCCGGCCGCGCAGCAGACACAGGGTGAAGGGGCCGGTGGCCGCCGACCGCTCCTCGTACTGCCAGCCGAACAGCGCGCGGTAGAACGCCTTCGCACGGCCGAGGTCGGGGACCCCGAGGTCGATCCATGTCGGCGTTCCGAGCGGCTGGTTGGTGCTGACCTTGCTCAACTTCTGCTCCTTCGCGGTGACGCTGCCAAGGCCGACGCTAGTGAGGATCAAGGTCAGGACGTGTCCTACATGGGACGCCTCTGCGCGGCCTCACCGACAAGCACCGTGGACGAACGCCAGGGGCAAGCTCCATAAACATGCGCCATAGACAAGCGTCATAGACATGCGTTTAAGACGCTTGTATAGTCAGCCCACCGGTCCAGTGAGCACATGACACACGCAACACGACCGAGCGCCGTGATCCGTGATCACCCGGCGCAGTCCGTGCAGGAGCACCACGGCCCCGAAGGGAACCCCGCCATGTCCGACACCGGCCCCTCCCCCCGCAGCGCAGCGCCCCGGACCGTACTGATCTCCGGCGCGAGCATCGCCGGCCCGGCGCTCGCCTACTGGCTGCACCGCTACGGCTTCGCGGTGACCGTCGTCGAGCGCGCCCCCGCGCTGCGGACCGGCGGCTACAAGGTCGACATCCGGGGCGCCGCGATCGAGGTCGCCGAGCGGATGGGCCTCCTGGGGGACATCCAGCGCGCCAGTACGGACATGCAGACCGGCGCGTATGTGAACGACGACGGCAAGCGGATCGCCACCCTGCCCGCCGATATCTTCGGCGCCCGGGTCGGCCGTGACGACGAGATCATGCGCGGCGATCTGGCGCGCATCCTCTACGAGCGCACCCGGTCGGACGTCGAGTACCTCTTCGACGACTCGATCACGTCAATCACGTCGATCACGTCGATCACGTCGATCACCTCGACCCCCTCGACCACCTCGATCACTTCGATCACCGAGCGAGCGGACGACCACCGCGAAGTCGACGGCGTCACAGACTTCGACGGCGCCGACGGTATCGACGGCGTCGACGTCACGTTCGAGCATGCCGCTCCCCGCCGCTTCGACCTCGTCGTTGGCGCGGACGGCCTGCACTCGACCGTCCGGCGGCTGGCCTTCGGCCCGGAAGAGCGGTTCGTACGGCACCTCGGGGCGTATATCAGCGCCTTCTCCATGCCCAATGAACTGGGCCTGGACCGCGAGGAGTTGTACCACGCCCAGCCCGGCAGGCTGATCTGTGCCTACAGCTCCGCAGGGGACCCGGCCGCCAAGGGCCTGCTCGTCTTCCGTTCACCGCGGCTGACCTACGACCACCGGGACCCGCAGCAGCAACTGAAGCTGCTGGAGGCGGCGTTCGAGGGCGTGGGGGTGGCCGGCTCGCCGGCCGGAGGCTGGGGCCAGGTCCCCCGGATGCTCGAAGCAGCCCGTGAGGCGGGCGACTTCTACTTCGACGGGATGCAGCTGATCGAGATGGACCGCTGGTCGCACGGCCGGGTGGTACTGCTCGGCGATGCCGCGCACTGCCCCTCACCTGCGTCGGGGCAGGGCACGGGGATGGCGCTGGTCGGCGCGTACGTCCTGGCCGGCGAGCTGGCGGCGGCCGGCCGCGCCCCGGAGGAGGCCTTCGGGCGCTACGAGAAGGAGATGCGCGGCTATGTCGCGGTCAATCACGCGCTGGCGAGGAAGTTCGCCCGGGAAATGACGGCGGACACCCGGCGGCAGATCCGGTTCCGGCATCTGATGATGCGGATCCTGCCCTACCTGCCGTGGAAGAACGTGATCGCGAAGAAGATCGCGGAGGATGTCCAGCGAGCCGCCCTCGCGATCACACTCAAGGACTATCCGGTACCGAACCGCGCCGCCGGCCCCGCGCCGGCCGCCACACGCCCCACGTACGCTGCCTGACATGACTGATCATCCCGGGCACCAGGACCCGCCGGACGCCGCTTCCACCGGCGCCACCGCGCACGAACCTGCCGTGCACGATTCCGACGCGCACGATTCCGCCGCGCACGGCTCCGACGCCGCGGACGCCCGCGCGTTCCGTGAGCTGCTGCGCGGGCTGCGCGTCTGGGACGTCGAGCTGCCGTCGTTCGACCCGGCAACGGCCCCGGACGAGCCGCTGCCACTGTTCCGGCAGTGGCTGCGGGAGGCCGCCGAGGCCGGTGTCCCCGAGCCGCACACCATGACGCTGGCCACGGCGGACGCGTCCGGCGCCCCCTCCGTACGGACCCTGATGCTGCACGACGCCGACGAGCGGGGCTGGCACTTCGCCTCGCACCGCGGCAGCCGTAAGGGCCGCGAGCTGGCCGTGCGGCCGCGGGCGGCGCTCGGCTTCTACTGGCCGGGGGTCGGCCGCCAGGTGCGTGTCCGGGGGTCGGTGACCGCGGCGGGACCCGAGGAGAGCGCGGCGGATCTGCACCGCCGCTCCACGGGTGCGCTGGCCGCTGGGCTGGTCGGCCGGCAGAGCGAGGTGCTCGGCTCCACGGAGGAGCTGGCGCGCGCCTCGGACGCCGCATGGGAGCGGGCCCGGCGCGAGCCGGAGGCGCCGGTGCCGAGCTGGACGCTGTACGTGCTGCGCGCCGAGGAGGTCGAGTTCTTCCAGGGTGATGCGCGGCGCCGCCACATCCGCCTCAACTACCGCTACGCGGGCGGCCGTTGGGTGCAGGAACTGCTCTGGCCGTGAGGGGCGGCCGGCGCGGGCTCCCCTCACGGGCGGCCGGGGCGGGCGCCGCCCCGCTCGCCCTCACAGCTGCTGATACATGATGTGCAGCCCCACATAGCCCTTGGTGGGGTGCCGGAAGCCCTCGGGCAGTGTCGTCATGATCTGGAAGCCCAAAGACTGCCAGAGGGCGACCGCGCCGGTGTTGGTCTCCACGACGGCATTGAACTGCATCGCGCGATAGCCTTCCGCGCGGGCCCACGCCAGTACGTGTTCGCCCAGCGCCCGCCCGACGCCGCGCCCGCCGTACTGCGGGTCGACCATGAAGCTGGCGCTGGCGATATGCGCGGCGCCGCCCATGTGGTTGGGGTTCATCTTGGCCGTACCGAGCACCGTGCCGGAGTCGTCGACGGCGACGACCGTACGGCCGGGCGCCGTCAGCATCCACATCTCGCGGGCCGTCGCCTCGTCGATGTCCCGCGGATAGGTGTAGGTCTCCCCGGCCGCCACGATGGCATGGAGGAAGGGCCAGATGGCGGGCCAGTCGCCCGCGGTCGCCTCACGAATCAGCACGGCCACAGCATCCCGCGGACCCGCAGGGGCCGCCACCGCAATGCGTCGCGGCCCTGAACGGCAAGGTGGGCGCGTGAGCCCAGGATCGGCGCCGGGGCTCAGGGACGGCGACGCGAGGCCCCAGGGCGGGAACTCAGGGACGCGCCCGCGTCACGCGGGCCGGAAAACAGGGATGGCGACCCTCCCGTCCTCGCCTTCGCCCGCGCCTTCGCCTTCACCCTCGCCCTCGCCCTCGCCCTCGCCCTCGCCCTCGCCCTCGCGACGGAAGTGCACCGCGAGCGGCATCCCGATCCGTAGTTCCGGCTCCGGGCAGTCGGTGATCTCGGTCATCATCCGGGGGCCTTCGACGAGATCGACCACGGCCGCGACGTACGGGACCCGCTCGCCGAACGGCGGGAGATCGTTACGGTGCACGACGGACCAGGTGTAGAGGGTGGCGCGGCCGGTGGCCGGCTCCCAGACCACGTCCTCGCTCCAGCAGTACGGGCAGAACTCACGCGGGTAGTGATGGGCCGCACCGCACCCCTCGCCCCGGCAGCGGCGGAGCAGCAGCCGCCCCTCGGCCGCCGCGGCCCAGTACGGCCTGGTGAAGGCATCCACCTCCGGCAGGTCACCACGCGCCGCGCTCCGGGCCCCGCTTCGCGCCGCGCTCCGCGGCGCACCCGGCACAGCACCCCGCGCCGCATATGACCCGGCACCCGGCGTCCCCGCCGCCCCGCCCACCCCGGCCACCCCGGCCATCACGAGAACACCCCCATCACGTCATCGAGTGACCATGTCTGCCAGCTCATCGTGAACAGGGCGACCAGGGAGATCAGCGCCATCATGGCGTTCTGCCCCTGCTCCGCCCAGTCGTGGATCATCAGCACCAGATAGAGCAGGTTGAGCACCAGGCCGGCAACCAGCGCGATCGGGGTGAGGAACCCGAGGACGAGGCCGAGCCCGAGGGCCAACTCGGCGTAGACCACGAGGTACGCCATCGCCTTGGGCCGGGGCCGGACGACCGCATCGAAGCCGCTGCGCACCACGCGCCAGCGGTGTTTGCCGGCCACATCCCCGGCCCACGCGATGCCCGTACCGCGCTCGAACCAGCCCCTTTTGTCCTTGTGCCGCCAGCTCTCCAGCCACCACAGGCCGAGGCCGATGCGGAGCACGGCCAGCCACTCGGCCCCACCGAGCCAGATCGTCTGCATCCCGCACACCCTCCCGCTGCCACGCCGGGTGCCCGGCATCGGCGCGTCCCACCGCACACACCGCGCACACCGGCACACACCTTCCCACCGCTTCTGACGGTACGTCAGTTCAGCCGAAGCAGAGCCTTCGCGCAAGGGGCCCCTACGCGATCCACCTGCACCCGTCGGCCATGGGCGGCCAATTGCGTCGCGTGGGCGGTGGCCGCTCGTCAGAATGATGACCATGCAGCGCATCGAGTTCCTGAACTACCCCGCAAGCGGCCAACTGCCGGGCCTCCTATGGGGCATTCGTATCGACGGCACGGATCTGCGCGCGTACACCGCCGACGCCACCCGCGACCTCTGGCGACAGGAGCACGAGGAGGAGAGCCCGGCCGAGAACGAACTCTTCCTGCTCCATCAGCACGGCGGCCTCTCGCTCCGGGAGGTCGGCGACCCCGTACGCCATTTCCTCGGCGACCCCGCCCCGGAGTTCGCCGATCCCCCCACCGGCACCACCCCGGTCCTGGGCTGCTCCTGCGGGGTCTGGGGCTGCTGGCCCCTGCTGACGATCATCACCGCCACCCCGGAGACCGTCATCTGGTCCTCCTTCCGGCAGCCCTTCCGCAAGGAATGGGGCGAGCTTCCCATGGGCCCGTACGCCTTCGACCGACCCGCCTACGAGGCCGCACTCGCAGCCCCGGTCCGCGTCACCGAGGACCCCCTGGGGTCGAGCAGCGAGACGATGCCGTGACCTGCGCCCCGGCACCATGCCGCATCCGTCGGGCCGAGCAGGGCCGCGCAGCCCGCGGGCCGCGTTGCATGCCGTCCGCACGACTCAGGCGGAGCCCGGGGCCCTGCAAGCACCGGCTCCCCGCAAGCTTTACCGTGCACGCCCATTCCTGACATGCCGTCAGTTCAGTAATCTGACTATGCGTCAGGTACTGAGAATGAGAGGCCTCACACAGGAGCGGGCGTCTGCGATGCTTGGATCGACTCACGGCACCCTCACCACTCACTCCCGGCCGGCCCGCGTCGTGGCCTGTGGGGAGCAACCACCACACACCGTCCACGGCATGAGTGAACCGCACTCCGGCGACGGCGGACAGGGCGCCGGCGCGGTCGACCGCGATGTCAGCGGGCGCCCGCTGCACGCTCCGGTGCCCGACCTGGACCGGTTCTTCCGGCCCGGGTCCGTGGCCGTGATCGGCGCCTCGGACAGCGAGGGCCGGCCCAACACCGGGATCACCCGCCAGCTGGTCGCCTGGGCGGAGCGCGTCGGCGCCCGGCTCCACCCCGTCAACCCGGGGCGCACCGAGGTCTTCGGGCGGGCCTGCCATGCCACCGTCGCCGATCTGCCGGAGACCGTGGATCTCGCCGTCCTCCTCGTCGGCGATCCGCTGACGGTCATCGAGCAACTCGCCGAGGCCAAGGTCAAGTTCGCCGTGGCCTTCGCCTCCGGTTTCGCCGAGACCGGCGAGCGCGGCGCGGCCGCCCAGGCCCGGCTGGCCGAGGCCGTCGAACGCTCCGGGCTGCGGCTGCTCGGACCGAACACCAACCTCAACGCCTTCGAGAAGTTCCGCGAGGACCTGGACGGCCCGGCCATCGCCCTGATCACCCAGTCGGGCCACCAGGGCCGCCCCGTCTTCAGCCTTCAGGAACTGGGCGTCCGTCTCTCGCACTGGGCCCCCACCGGCAACGAAGCGGATCTGGAGACCGCTGATTTTCTCTCCTACTTCGCCACCCGTCCCGAGGTCGGCGCCATCGCCGCGTATGTGGAAGGCCTCAAGGACGGCCGCAGCTTTCTGCTCGCCGCCGACCGGGCCGCCCGCAACAAGGTGCCCGTCGTCGCCGTCAAGGTCGGCCGCACCGAGACCGGCGCCCGGACGGCCGCCTCGCACACCGGCAAGCTCACCGGTGCGGACGGCGTCGTGGACGCCGCGATGCGGCAGTTCGGCGTGATCCGGGTGGACGGGCTCGACGAGCTCCAGGACACCGCTGCGCTGCTGGCCCGCGCCAAAGAGCCCACCGCCGAGGGCGTCGCCGTCTATTCGATCTCCGGTGGCACCGGCGCGCACTTCTCCGACCTGGCGACCGCGGCGGGGTTGCGGCTGCCCACCCTCGGCGCCGCCAAGCAGGCCGAACTGCACCAGTGGATACCGGACTACCTCGACGTCGCCAATCCGGTCGACAACGGCGGGCACCCGGTCGGTGACTGGCGCGGCCGTAAGATCATCGACGCGATGCTGGCCGATCCGTCCATCGGCGTACTGATCTGCCCGATCACCGGGCCCTTCCCGCCCATGAGCGACAAGCTCGCCCAGGATCTGGTGGACGCGGCGGAGCAGACGGACAAGCTGGTGTGTGTGGTGTGGGGCTCGCCGGTCGGCACGGAGGACGCCTATCGCGGCACCCTCCTCGGCTCCTCGCGGGTGGCGACCTTCCGCACCTTCGCCAACTGCATCACGGCCGTACGCGCCTACCTCGACCACCACCGCTTCGCCACCGGCTACCGCTCGCCCTTCGAGGACGCCCCTCGCATACCGTCCCCGTCCGCGCGCAAGGCCAAGGCCCTGATGCGTCCGGGCCAGCCGCTCAGCGAGCACGCGGCCAAGCAGCTGCTGCGCGCCTACGGCATCCGGGTCCCGCGCGAACAGCTGGTGACCAGCGCGGCGGCGGCCGTACGGGCGGCGAGCCTGGTCGGCTACCCCGTGGTCATGAAGGCCTCGGGCCCCCAGCTGGCGCACAAGAGCGAACTCGGCCTGGTCAAGGTCCAGCTGACCTCGGCCAGCCAGGTCAGGGACGCCTACCGGGAACTCACCGACATCGCCCGTTACGAGGACGTCCCGCTGGACGGCGTACTGGTCTGCCAGATGATCGAGCGGGGTGTCGAAATGGTCGTCGGCATCACCCACGACAGCCTCTTCGGCCCGACCGTGACCGTCGGCCTCGGCGGGGTGCTCGTGGAGGTGCTCCAGGACGTCGCGGTGGGTATCCCGCCCTTCGGTGAGGACCAGGCCCGCGCGATGCTCGACGAACTCCGCGGCCGCGCCCTGCTGGACGGCGTACGCGGCGCACCGCCCGCGGATGTGGATGCGCTGGTCGAGGTCGTGCTCAGGGTGCAGCGGATGGCACTCGAACTCGACGGCGAACTGGCCGAGTTGGACATCAATCCGCTGGTGGTCCTGCCCCGCGGAGAGGGCGCCGTGGCCCTCGACGCGCTCGCCATCTGCCCTTGACACCCCTGGGAGCCGCTCCCCCATGACACCCTCACCGTCCCCCCGTTCCGATCCCCCGGCCGCCAGGCCGGAGAGCCCTGTCACGCCCGTCGGGCCTGTCACGCCCGCCCGCCCCGGCGAGCTCAGCAAGCCCGGCAAGCGCGGCCAGCCCGTAGACGGCGCCGCGCGTCCGCGTCCCGATGCCCCCGGCCCCGCGGACTCCGTCCCTTCATTGGTACTGCACGCCACTGACAACGGCGTCTCGTGGATCACCCTCAACCGGCCGGAGGCGATGAACGCCGTCACGTGGGAGCAGCGCGAGCGCCTCATCGGCCTGCTCGCCGACGCCTCGGCCGACCCGGACGTACGGGCTGTCGTCATCACCGCGACCGGCAGGGGCTTCTGTGCGGGGGCCGATCTGCGCGGATCGCCGTCGGCGGGGGAACGGGTCGCCGGTGACGTCGCCCGGATGATCCGAGGCGGCGCCCAGCGGCTGATCACGGCGGTGCTGGACTGCGAGAAGCCGGTCGTCGCCGCCGTCAACGGCACCGCGGCCGGGATCGGCGCCCACCTCGCGCTCGCCTGCGACCTGGTGCTGGCGGCCGAATCGGCCCGTTTCATCGAGGTGTTCGTACGCCGCGGGCTGGTCCCGGACGGCGGCGGTGCCTACCTCCTGCCGCGGCTGATCGGCCCGCAGCGCGCCAAGGAGCTGATGTTCTTCGGCGACGCGGTCCCGGCCGCCGAGGCGGCGCGATGGGGTCTCGTCAACCGGGTCGTCCCGGACGGCGAGCTGGCGAAGACGGCCAGGGAGTGGGCGGAGCGGCTGGCGGCCGGCCCGACCCGCGCACTGGCCCTGACCAAACAGCTGGTCAACGCCTCGCTCGACACCGACCGCGGCACGGCCTTCACTGCCGAGGCCGCCGCCCAGGAGATCAATATGACGACGGCGGACGCGCAGGAGGGGGTCTCCTCGTTCGTGGAGCGCCGAACACCGACGTACCGGGGACGATGACCCGAGCCGGACGCACCGGGGACGGCGAACCGAACCGGACCGAACCGAACCGGACCGGACCGGACCGGACCCGCCCCGAGCCGGGCCCACCGGGCCCCCACCACCCCACTCCCCCCTACTTCACCCCTCAGCGCACTCCGGCACCTCCCGGGTGTTCCGCGTCCGCACCCCCGGTAGCCATCCCTGCACCCCCAGCCCGCTGGTGACCAGATACCAGCGGGTGGAGGTGATGCCCGCTTCGTCGCGGACCATCCGGCCGTCGGTCACCACACAGCGCGCGGCCAGGCCGTCGCCATGCCAGACCCGGCCGGCGGCGTTGCCGCGCGCGGCGTACTGGGCGCGCGGGTCCTTTGCCAGCCGCAGGGCGCACTCCAGGGAGCGGCCGGTGCGGCAGGCCTGTTCGCTGTTGTAGACCGTGATCTTCACCGTGCGGGACGGGCCCGCCGGCTGCACGGAGACGGGCCCGGGGCGCACCAGCCACCACACCCCCAGCGCCACCGCGGCCACCGTCGCCGCCACCACGAGCGCGACCGTGTACGGCCGGGGCAGGGCGGCCAGGGAGGGCGCCGGTGCGGGGCCGGACTCCCTGATGCGGCCCCACAGGCCGGGCGGGGTCTCGATCTGTTCGTCCGCGAGCCGTAGCCGTGCGCGCAGCAGCGCCTCGGCATCGTCCCCGGCGCCGTCGCCGCGGCCACCGCCGACGTCCCGGCCGCAGCCGCCCGTTCCGCCCGCACCGCCGTCGTAGCGTGGCCCCACACCCACCGTGCCGCTCACCTCCCGGCCTGCCCGTGCTCCGATTCAACGAGGTAGGCGCGCAGCCTGTCCAACGCACGGGCGCGATGGCGGGCGGCGGTGCCACGATGCACTTTCATGATCTTTGCGGCCTGGTCGATGGTGTAGCCGTCGAGGTCGACGAGGATGACGATGCCGGCCTGCCGGTGCGACAACTTCCCCAGCAGGCGCACCGCTTCGATCTCGGCCTGCCGCCGCTCCACCCCGCCGTCCCAGCCACCGCCCGCAACACCGGGCCCCGCGCCGCCGCCCGCCCCGGCGTCCTCGACGCCGTCCATACCGTCGACCAGCACCTGGCGGCGGTCCTTGCGGTAGGCATCGCGGGCGACGTTGAGCACGGCGGTGAAGGCGTAGGCGTACGGCTCCGGATGGGCGAGGAAGCGCTGCGGACGGGCCGCGAGTCTGAGATACGCCTCATGCACCACGTCCTCCGCGGACTGTCTGGATCCGGCCAGCATCACCGCCCTCCGGTAGAGCCGGGGCAACAGCCCGCAGAAGACCTCGTCGAAGGTGGGTGACGCGGCAGACGAAGCTGACGACGATGTCGCATCGGCCATGAACCGGAACTCTCCCCCGTGCTCGGCTACGGACGCGGCCGCGGTGGACGCTACCCGTGCGGACGACACGCAATCAGGAATCCACTCACCAATCTCCCGCGAATCCACCAAGATCAGCCCCGATCGCCCGGCAAACCACACGTGTGGGTGGCCGGCGCTCCCGACCCTTCACATCTGACGCCTCATCAGATTCAATAAAGGCATGATGGGACACGCGGGAATGGCGGCCACGGCCGTGCGGTATCTGCGCTCCGTCGGCGCGCCCACCACGGCCGCCGCACCGGCCGCCGCGCCCGCCGGGCCACGTGCGCGGCCCGCGCTGCGGGCGGTGCGCGACGACGAGCGCGCCCCGTTGGACCCGGCCGAATTCCGCTCCGTCCTGGGGCACTTCGCCAGCGGCGTCACGGTGATCACGTCGCCCGGGGAGCCCGGACCGGCCGGGTTCGCCTGCCAGTCCTTCGCCTCGCTCTCCCTCGACCCGCCGCTGGTGACGTTCATGGTGGCGCGCACGTCGACCACCTGGCCCCGGATCGCCCGCGCCGGGGTGTTCTGCGTCAACATCCTCGGCGCCGGGCAGGGCGCACTCTGCCGCGCCTTCGCGGTCAGCGGCGGCGACAAGTTCGCCGGTGTCCGCTACGGGGCCGCGCCCGCGACCGGTTCACCGCGGCTGGCGGACGTCCCCGCCTGGATCGACTGCACGGTCCACGCCGTGCACACCGGCGGCGACCATCTCATCGTGGTCGGCCGGGTCGACGCCCTCGGCACGGACCCGGCCGCCGCCGGGAGCGGCCCGCTCCTCTTCCACCGGGGCGCCTTCGGGCACTTCCGTGCGTGAGTGCGGACGCTGCGGACGCTGCGCTCGCGCGGTGACGTGCCGAAGGCGGCGCCGGCGGCCTATGCAGTGGCCGGCCGCGCCGTCGCCGCGCCCGTGCGCCGCTGCCGGATGATCAGGGCCATCAGCGCCGCGACGGCGCACAGCGCACCCGAGGCGTACCAGACCGGGTTGTAGGTGCCGAAGGCGTCGCGGGCCAGGCCGCCCAGGAAGGCGATCAGGGCGGCGCCCACCTGGTGCGCGGCCAGCACCCAGCCGAAGACGATCGCGCTGTCGTCGCCGTAGTGCTCGCGGCACAGGGCGATGGTCGGCGGAACGGTCGCCACCCAGTCGAGGCCGTAGAAGACGATGAAGAAGACCATCGGCGGGTGGACGGTGTCGGACAGCAGCAGCGGCAGGAACATCAGCGACAGTCCGCGCAGGCCGTAGTAGACGGCGAGCAGCCGGCGGGTGTCGAAGCGGTCGGTGAACCAGCCGGAGGCGATGGTTCCGGCGATATCGAAGATGCCGATCACCGCGAGCAGCGAGGCGGCCGCCGTCATCGGCATGCCATGGTCGTGCGCCGCGGGTACGAAGTGCGTCTTGACCAGTCCGTTCGTCGTGGCGCCGCAGATCGCGAAGGTACCCGCCAGCAGCCAGAAAGGACCCGTACGCGCCGCCGAGACGAGTGCCCGCACCGCGCGCCGGGCCGCGCCCCGCTGCGGCGGCGGCTTGGCGACGAACTCCTGTGCCCCGTACGGCGCGAGGCCCACATCCGCCGGGTGGTCGCGCAGCAGCAGCCACACCAGGGGGACGACGGCGAGCGCGGCGAGCGCGACGGTCACCGCGGCCGGCCGCCAGTCGTGCCGGTCGACGATCCAGGAGAGGGCCGGAAGGAAGACCAGCTGCCCGGAGGCGCCGGCCGCGGTGAGGATGCCGGTGACCAGACCGCGCCGCGCGGTGAACCAGCGCCCGGTGACCGTCGCCGCAAAAGCCAGCGCCATCGAGCCGCTGCCCAGGCCGACCAGGACGCCCCAGTACAGGACGAGTTGCCAGGCGGCGGTCATGAAGACGGTCAGCCCGGCACCGGCCGCGATCACCGTCAGGGCCGTGGCGACCACCCGCCGGATGCCGAACCGGTCCATCAGCGCGGCGGCGAACGGCGCCGTCAGCCCGTAGAGCGCGAGGTTCACCGACACCGCGAAGCCGATGGTGCCGCGCGACCAGTGGAACTCGGTGTGCAGCGGGTCGACGAGCAGGCCGGGGAGGGAGGCGAAGCCGGCCGCGCCGATGATCGTGAGGAAGGTGACGGCGGCGACGGACCAGGCCCGGTGCGGGCGCCGCCGACGGGGTACGGGGGCAGCGACGGGGTCCGCCGTACGCAGGGGCAGTTCGGGTGTCTGGGTCACCGCAGCAGCTTCGCCCGGCACCCCGGACGGAACGAGTGGCCGGAAGGCCAGGCTTCCACAGGATCGGGCCATGGCCCCCTGGAACGTGGCTCGGGGTCACCCCGGTCCCGCGGTGACCCGAAAGGCACGCCCTACCCGAACGTCAGCACCGCCCGCGCCACCCGCCCATGGTGCGCATCGTCCGCCGCCTTCGCGAAGTCCTGCACCGGATACGTCTTGGTCACCAACTCGTCGAGCAGCAACCGCCCTTCGCGATACAGCCGGGCGTAGAGCGCGATGTCCCGCTGCGGGCGGGACGACCCGTAGCGGCAGCCCAGAATCGACTTGTCGAGATACATCGACGACACCCGGAACGACGCCTCCGCGGTGGCCGGCGGCACACCGAGCAACACCACCTGGCCGTGCCGGTCCAGCAGATCGATGGCCTGCCGGATCAGCCGGGTGCTGCCCACGCACTCGAAGGCATGGTCGGCGCCGGTCGGCAGGATCTCCTTCACCGCCTTGACGCCGTCCGTGACCGCCGACGCGTCGATGAAGTGCGTCGCCCCGAACTGCCGCGCCGCCGCCTCCTTCGCGGGGTTGGCGTCCACCGCCACGATCACCGACGCCCCGGCGATCCGCGCCCCCTGGAGCACGTTGAGGCCGACACCGCCGGCCCCGATCACCACGACCGAGTCCCCGCGGTCCACCCGCGCCCGGTTGAGCACCGCCCCGACCCCGGTCAGCACCCCGCACCCGATCAGCGCGGCCGAGGCCGGCGGAATATCGTCGGCGATCTTCACCGCCTGCACCGCCTTGACGACCGTGCGCTCCGCGAACGCCGAGTTCGAGGCGAAGCTGAACAGCTCGGTATCGCCCCGCCGGAACGGTTTCTGCGGCATCCCGATCGCCTTACGGCACATCGTCGGCCGCCCCCGGTCGCACTCCGCACACGCCCCGCAGTTGGCCAGTGTCGACAGCGCGACATGATCGCCGGGCGCCACATGCCCGACGCCCGCGCCCACGGCCTCGACCACCCCCGCCCCCTCATGCCCCAGCACCACCGGCACCGGAAACGGAATGGTTCCGTCGACCACCGACAGATCGCTGTGGCACAACCCGGCGGCCCGGATGCCGACCAGCACCTCGCCCGGTCCCGGATCCCGCACCTCCAGATCGTCCACGACCCGGGGCTGCTCGCCGTCGAATATGACGCCCCTCATGTCCGCTCCACTCTGGGCAGGCCGAGCACCCGCTCGGCGATGATGTTGCGCTGGATCTCGTCCGAGCCGCCGTACAGGGTGTCGGCCCGGGTGAACAGGAACAGCCGTTGCAGGGCGTCCAGTTCGTACGGCGCCTGCGCGGTCCAGTCGGCGGGCCCCAGCGCCGCGGCGGCCCCCCGCACCCGCATCGCCAGCTCCCCGAGCCGCTGATGCCAGCCGCCCCACAGCAGCTTCGCCACACTCGGTGCGCCGGCATCCCCGGCCGCACCCAGGGTCCGCAGCGCGTTCCACCGCATGACCTTCAACTCGGCCCACTGGCGGACAAGTTGGTCGCGCAGCACCGGATCTCGCAGCGCACCGCAGCGCACCGCCGCCCCGAGCACCTCGTCCAGCTCCGTCGCGAACCCGATCTGCTGGACGAGCGTGGACACCCCGCGCTCCCGCGCGAGCAGCCCCATCGACACCCGCCAGCCCGCGCCCTCCCCGCCCACCACATGCCCGGCCACCGCACCGTCGAAGAACACCTCGTTGAACTCCGCCGTCCCCGACATCTGCCGGATCGGCCGTACCTCGACGCGCCCCGGCTGGTCCATCGGCACCAGCAGGAACGAGAGCCCCCGGTGCCGCCGCCCGGCCGGATCCGTCCGCGCCAGCACAAAGCACCAGTCGGCCTCCCCGGCCAGCGACGTCCAGATCTTCTGTCCGCTGACGCGGTAGCCGGCACCGTCCCGGACCGCCACCGTCCGCAGCCCCGCCAGATCCGACCCCGCATCCGGCTCGCTGTAGCCCTGGCACCACAGCTCCTCGCCCCGGGCGATGGCCGGCAGAAACCGCCGCCGCTGCGCCTCGTCCCCGTACGCGATCAGCGTCGGCGCCAGCAGGTTCTCCCCGATGTGCCCCACCCGCCCCGGCGCCCTGGCCCGCGCATACTCCTCGGCCCACACGACCTGCCGGGTCGGACCCGCCGAACGGTTTCCGTACGCCCCTTCCGCGCACTCCCACCCGAGCCCGATCCACCCACCGGCCCCGAGCTCCCGCTCCCACGCCCGCCGCGCGTCCGCCCCCTCGTGCTCGCTCCCCGGTCCGCCGCGCCCCACCAACTCCGCGTAGGCGCCTACGAGATGACTCTCCAGCCACTCACGAGCCTCCGCCCGGAACTCCTCATCCCCGCACCCGAACTCAAAGTCCACGAAGACCTCCCACGCCCGCCCCCACGAAGCCTTTCCCCACCCACCCACGGGAGGGGCCGCGCCGCAGGACGAAGTCCGGAGGAGCGGCACCGCACCCGACAACACCACGCCCGCCGCAGGCGCAACGGCGAACAACCCCCACGGCGGGAAGGCCGAAAACGTGGGCCACGCCTCGCCGCCGCACCCGGCAACGTACAAAAACCACCTACTGGTTGGGCCGCGCCTTCGCCGCAGCCGCCGCAGCGCTCGCCGCCACCTGCGCAAGCATCGGCATCGGATCGGTCCCCACCGACCCCGGCAGCACTTCCGCCACCCGCTCCGGCGTCCAGCCGCCCCCGTCGGCATACACGGAGCGAAGCTCCCTCGGCTGGGCCCATACGGCGATCTTCGGCCCGGCCACCGTGTACACCTGCCCGGTGATCTCCCGGGCCTGCTCGCTGAGCAGATAGACGACCAGCGCCGCCACGTCCTCCGGCTCGCCGATCTCCGTCAGCTCCATCGGCACGTTCGCCGACATCCGGGTCCGCGCGACGGGCGCCACCGCATTGGCCGTCACCCCGTACTTGTGCAGCCCCAGCGCGGCGCTCCGCACCAGCGAGATGATCCCGCCCTTCGCGGCCGCGTAGTTGGCCTGGGACACCGACCCCTGGTGGTTCCCGCTGGTGAAGCCCACCAGGGTCCCCGACCCCTGCCGGCGCATGACGGCCGACGCGGCCCGGAAGACCGTGAACGTCCCCTTCAGGTGGGTGGCGACCACCGGGTCCCACTCCTCCTCGGACATGTTGAAGAGCATCCGCTCCCGCAGAATCCCGGCCACGCACACCACGCCGTCGATCCGTCCGAACTGCGCCAGCGCGGTGTCCACGATCCGCTGCCCGCCGGCCATGGTGGACACGTCGTCGGCCACCGCGGCCGCCACGCCCCCGGCCGCCTCGATCTCCTTCACCACGGATTCGGCGACCTCGCCGCTGGGTGCGCCGCCCTCGACGGAGACCCCGTAGTCGTTGACGACCACCTTGGCGCCCTGGTCCGCGCAGGCGAGAGCCACCGCCCGGCCGATACCGCGGCCCGCCCCCGTTACGGCGATCACTTTGCCGGCCAAGAAGTTCCCCATGCCGTGACCCTTCCCGCAGTTTCTGACGGACCGTTAGATTTTTGAGCAGACGCGGGACGAACACAAGACCCGGGGCCGAACCGAACCCAGCCATCCCGAGGAGTGCCCATGCCCCTGCCGCAGGAGTTCCACGACATCGCCAAGCGCGTGAACAACTGGGGGCGTTGGGGGCCGGACGACGAGATCGGAACCCTCAACCTGATCACCGATCAGGTCGTACGGGAGGCCGCCGGCTGCATCCGCAGCGGCCGCCGCATCCCGCTCGCGCTCCCGCTCCGGCAGGACGGCGTACAGACCGGCATGATCCCCGGCCGGGTGAACCCGCTGCACACCATGACCGCCATCAACCAGGAGATCTTCGGCCCCGGCACGGTCGCGACCTCGGACGACGCGGTCACGATGGGCCTCCAGGCCGCGACCCACTGGGACGGCCTCACCCATGTCTCGCACTCCGGGCGGCTCTACAACAACCGCCCCGCCGCCTCGGTCACCGCGCACCACGGCGCCACCGCACTCGGCATCGAAAAGGCCACCCCGATCGTCTCCCGCGGGGTCCTGCTGGACGTGGCCCGTGCGCACGGCACCGACCGGCTGCCCGGCGGGCACGCCGTCACCCCTGAAGACCTGGACGCCGCCGAGGAGTTGGCCGGGACGAAGGTACGGGCCGGTGACATCGTCCTCGTACGGACCGGGCAGCTGCGGCACTACCTCGCCGGTGACCGGCAGGCCTACGCGTTCCCGTCACCCGGCCTGTCCCTGCGCACCCCGGAGTGGTTCCACGCCCGCGATGTCGCGGCGGTCGCCAACGACACCCTGACCTTCGAGATCTTCCCGCCGGAGATCGAGAACCTGTGGATGCCGGTGCACGCGCTCGATCTCGTCGAGATGGGCATGCTCCAGGGCCAGAACTGGAATCTGGAGGAACTGTCGACGGCCTGCACGGAGGCGGGCCGCCGGTCGTTCCTGCTGTCGGCGATGGCCGAACCGTTCGTCGGCGGATCCGGCACACCGGTCGCGCCCGTGGCGATCCTCTGACCGGGCCGCGTCGGGCCGCCGGCCCCCACGGCCGGCGGCACGACGGCGCCCGGACGGCCAGGTGGCGGTGCGCTCAATGCGCGCCCCGAGCACGGCACTGCGGACCGCCACCCGTCCCCGGCTTCCGCCGGGGCCCGACCAGGCCGCGATCCGCACTCGTCAAGGCCCCGGACCGGTATCCCGGCTCCCCCACGACCTCGGCGTCCCCTCGCGGCGAATCGCTCCACCCAAGAGTGATCAACTGAACACGCCACGTCAACACCTGGTCTGGACTAAATTCGATACACCCGATTTGCCGCACCCGACGGCATCGCACCGGCCATGCACCGAACGGCGTGGATCACGCCCGGTGCGTCACGGCATGCGGCGCCGTGCGAGGGGATTCATAGGCCCCCAGGTCGGACCCTGCCGCCATCAGCAGCGGCTGGCAGCGGTCCACCTCGCACCAGATCCGCTTGCCGCCGCCCTCCTGCTGCCAACCCCAGCGGTCGGCCAGACCGTCGACCAGCTCCAGGCCGCGACCGTTGGTGTCGTCACCGTCCGCGTGCCGCTGGCGTGGCGGGCGGGCACTGGCGTCCACCACTTCGACCCGGACCGTGCCCACCACGGCTCCCGATCCGGAGAAGCACATCCGCAGCTCGGCCGCCGCGCCGGTGTGCACCACGGCGTTGGTGACGAGCTCGGAGATCAACAGGATCAGCGTCTCCGCAAGCGGCTCGTCGACCCCTATACCGGAACCCACGAGCCGCGACCGGGCCCACCGCCGGGCCCTCCCCACCTCCGCGGGGTCGGGCCGTACGTCCAACTGCACCTGAAGCACCTGCACCGCTCACACCATCCGAACCGGCGGAAACATCGCCTCGCGCCTCCACGGAGTCACGGTGCGTGACCCCGGCGATGCACAGCATGGTTGACGTTGAGTCACCCCAACAAGCGCTTCGGGCATATTCCAGCGCAAGGGAGTATGCGTCCTGCATACTGTGCGACGCACTTTGCGGGGAGTCGAACAAGGGGGGCGACCACGCCCTGCCCAAGGGCGAGCGGCGCGCAGTCCGTACCCCGGAGCCGTCTTTCCGACGACACCGGGTTCGTTGCGCCACAGAACCACTCGCACCCAACGGAGCGTACCCGAGCGGAACGCCGACTCCCCCCTGTGACGAGTCACGCCTAGGACACAACCCGATATCGACACTCCGTGACCGCTTCTGTGTGCGGAGTCCGACATTTCGCATACGGGCTGCCAGAGTCCGACATCACCGGGCGCCGGGCGCCGCCTGACGGCCTCCGCGCCGCCGCCGTCAGGCGATCAAGCCCGCCGCCAGCAGTTCCTCAGCCTCGTGCGCCACTTCCCAGCGCGCGGCCCGCAACCACGCCCGCTTGAGGTGGAGATGGACATCGGCTTCCCAGGTGAAGCCCATTCCGCCGTGGACCTGCAGACAATCCCGCGCGTTGTCCACCGCGGCCTCGTCGGCGAGCAGCTTCGCGGCAGTGACGTCGAGAACACTCTCCGTGACCGACGCCGCATATACCGCACTTCGTGCCATTTCCGCCCGTACGAGCATCTGCGCGCACAGATGCTTGACCGCCTGGAACGAGCCGACGGGGGCACCGAACTGCTCGCGTTCACGGGCGTGGCGCACCGCCATCTCGACCGTACGGGCCGCACTGCCCAGCTGCTGCGCCGCGGTGAGCAGCGTGGCCTCGCGCCGGAGCCTGGGGACATCCAGGGCCAGGGGCTCGGTACGCGGCAGGCCCGTGACGCGGGCGAGCGGGGTGAGGGGATCGACGGAGGCGAACGGGGCGCAGGCCACCCGGTCCGGCGCACTCCGGTAGGCGCTGCCCGTGCGCCCCTGTGCGCCCCCGGCCCCGTCCCCGGCCCCGTGAGCGGGCGGTCCCGCACCACCCTCCACCAAGATCAACTCATCGCAGTCGGCCGGGTGTTCCCACAGCACCGGCTCCCGCTCCCCCTCGCACAGCCCGGCGATCTTCTCGCCGGACGCGACACCGTCCACCGCCCCGGCCAGCAGCTGGCACGCCACAAGCGGCCCCGGCAGCAGCGCCCGCCCGGCCTCCTCGAGGACCAGCACCGCTTCCGGCAGCCCGAGCCCGACCCCGCCGGCCTCCTCCGGCAGCCGCAACGCGAAGAACCCGGCCGCGCCCAGCTCCCGCCACAGCGCACGGTCCAGTGCCGGGTCACCGACCGCGGCCCGCAGCCGGTCCCGGCCGAACCGCCCGGCCAGCAGCTCACGGGTACCGTCCCGCAACGCCCGCTGGTCCTTGGTGAGTTGGAAGTGCACGGCCCGGTCACCGCCCCTTCGGCAGGCCGAGAATCCGCTCGGCGACGATGTTCTGCTGGATCTGCGAGGTACCGGCCGCGATGGTGTACGAGAGCGACGACAGCCGGTCCGCGACCCACTCGTGGTCCGCGTCCAGCGCCCCGGCGCCGAGGACCTCGGCGGCCGTGTCGTACAGCTCCTGGCGGGCGTGCGAATAGCGCAGTTTGAAGACCGAGCCGCCGGTTCCCGGGACGCCGCCGCCTTGTTGTGCCTCGCTCACGTTCCACTGGGTCAGCCGCCACAGCGCCGCGAACTGTGCGTTCAGCCGGCCCAGTCTGCGGCGCAGCACGGCATCGTCCCAGCGGCCGTTGGCGCGCGCCGCCCGGGCCAGCGCGCCGAGCACCCGGCGGCAGGCCACCACCTCGCCGACGAAGGCGGTGCCGCGCTCGAAGGACAGCGTCACCATCGTCACCCGCCAGCCGTCGTTCTCCGCGCCGACGCGGTGGGAGACCGGTATCCGCACCCCGTCGAGGAACACCTCGGCGAACTCCGCCGAGCCGGCGAGGGTGCGCAGCGGCCGGACCGTCACCCCGGGAGCGTCCATGGGCATCGCCAGCCAGCTGATGCCACGGTGCTTGGGCGCGGCCGGGTCGGTACGGACGAGGAGTTCGCACCAGTCCGCGACCTCGGCGTGCGAGGTCCAGATCTTGGCGCCGCTGACGACGTAGGTGTCCCCGTCGCGCACGGCCCGGGTGCGCAGCGCGGCGAGGTCGGAGCCGGCGTCCGGTTCGCTGAAGCCCTGGCACCAGATCTCGTCGCCGCGCAGGATCGGCGGCAGCCAGCGGGCACGCTGTTCGGCGGTACCCTCGGCGGCCAGGGTCGGCCCCGCGTGCAGCAGCCCGACGAAGTTCGCACCGACGTAGGGTGCCCCGGCGCGCTCGGTCTCCTCCAGGAAGATCAGATGCTGGGTGGGGGTGGCACCCTGCCCGCCGGCGTCCTCCGGCCAGTGCAGGCCCGCGTATCCGGCGTCGTACAGCATCCGCTGCCAGGCCGTGTCGTACGCCCGCCGGCCCGGCCAGTCGGTCGCGGCGGGCTTCGCGGGGAGGCCCGGCAGCACCGTGCCGAGCCAGCTGCGCAGCCGCGCCCGGAAGTCCTCCTCTTCCGGTGTGTACGTGAGGTCCATGGCGGCTACTTGTCGAGGTCCAGGCCGAGCATGCGGATCGCGTTGCCGCGCATCAGCTTGTGGACCGTCTCCTCGTCCAGGCCCTTCACATGGTCGAGGGCGACCTCCTTGGTGTGCGGGAAGGTCGAGTCGACGTGCGGGTAGTCGGTCTCGAAGGTGGCGTTGTCGCGGCCGACCTTGTCCAGGGACGCCACCCCGTGCTTGTCGCGGAAGAAGCAGCAGAAGATCTGCCGGTAGTAGTAGGTGGAGGGCGGTTCGGGGATCAGATCGCGCACCCCGCCCCACGCACGGTGCTCCTCCCAGACGTCGTCGGCGCGCTCCAGGGCGTACGGGATCCAGCCCATCTGGCCCTCGCTGTAGGCGAGTTTCAGGCGCGGGAACTTCACCAGGACCCCGGAGAAGAGGAAGTCCGTCATCGAGGCCATCGCATTGTTGAAGGAGAGTGCGGCCTGGACGGCGGGCGGGGCGTCGGGCGAGGCGGCGGGCATCTGCGAGGACGAGCCGATGTGCATGTTGACGACCGTGCCGGTCTCCTGGCAGACCGCGAAGAACGGGTCCCAGTAGCCGGAGTGGATCGACGGCAGGCCGAGATACGTGGGAATCTCGGAGAAGGTCACGGCCCGCACCCCGCGGGCCGCGTTGCGCCGGATCTCGGCGACCGCGAGGCCGATGTCCCACAGCGGGATGATGCACAGCGGGATCAGCCGGCCGCCGCTGCCGCCGCACCACTCCTCCACCATCCAGTCGTTGTACGCGCGGACGCAGGCCAGCGCGACGTCCTTGTCCTGCGCCTCGGCGAAGGTCTGGCCGCAGAAGCGCGGGAAGGTCGGGAAGCACAGGGAGGCCTCGACATGGTTGAGGTCCATGTCCTTGAGCCGCTCGGCCGGGTCCCAGCAGCCCGGCCGCATCTCCTCGCGGGTGATGCCCTCCAGCGTCATGTCGTCGCGGTCGAACCCGACGGCGGCGATATTGCGCTTGTACGGGAACTTCAGGTCCTCGTAGATCCACCAGTCGGCCGGCGGCCCGTCCGGGTCCATGGTGATCCGGTACTTGCCCCCGATGTACGCCAGCTCGCCGATCCCCGTGGTCAGCGGTTTCGGCCCCCGGTCCTGGTACTTCTTCGGCAGCCAGGTCTCGAAGAGGTGCGCGGGCTCGATCACATGGTCGTCGACGCTGATGATGCGCGGCAGCTCCATCGGGTTCCCCATCGTTGTCCCCTCGGCCCATTTTCTGATGACCCGTCAGAAAGAGGCTAGCCCCGGGCCCTCTGGACCGACAAGCCGCCGACCTCTACTCTCGGCCCAAAACCTGACGCAGCGTCAGTCACAGGAGGGGCGGATGACCGGCACCACCCTCTGGGACCTGGTGGCCTGGCGCGCCGCCCGCACCCCCGGCGCCACCGCCCTCCTGCTGCACGGCATCCCCGCCCTCCTGCTGGAGCACTTCGCGCTGCCCGGATCACGCTCGCCGCCTACCGCCGCCACCGCGTCACCGTCGCCGGCGGCTCCACTGCCTTCTACGTCCTCTTCCTCGCCGAACAGCGCAAGCTGCCGCCGGGGCAGCGGCTGTTGCCTCGCTGCGGCTGCTGGCCGGCGGCGGGGCGTCCATGCCCCCGGGCTCTCTCACGCGGTCGTCGCCGAACCGGGCTGCCAACTGACCCATGGCTACGCCATGACCGAGGCCCCGATGGTCACCATGGGCGATCCGCACGACAGCCCCGAGCACCTCGCCACCACCGCCGGCCGGCCGCCCGCCGGTATGGAGATCCGCATCGCGCCCGGCACCGGCGAGATATCCCTGCGCGGCCCGGCCGTCTGCCGTGGCTACCTCGACGAGCCCGACCCCTTTGCCCCCGACGGCTTCCTGCCCACCGGCGACCTCGGCCACCTCGCCCCCACCGGCCACCTCGTCATCACCGGTCGCCTCAAGGACATCATCATCCGCAAGGGCGAGAACGTCTCCGCCCAGGAGATCGAGCAGCTCCTCCACGGGCATCCGGGCGTAGCCGACGCCGCGGTCATCGGACTGCCGGACGCCGCGCGCGGAGAAAGAGTCCGTGCCGTTATCGAACAGCCCCCGGGGGCACAGCAGTTGACGCTGCACAACGCCTGCGCGCACCTCCTCGCCCAGGGCCTCGCCCCGCACAAGCTCCCCGAACAACTGGAGCTGCCGGCCGCCCTGCCGCGCGGCGCGACCCTGCGCAAGGTCCTCAAGCAGGAGCTGCGGGAGCGGTACGGGGGCGGGCGGGACGCGCCGGGGAGGGGCGGGGCACCCGGCGGGGACCTGTCCGGGTAGGACACCTCCTGTCCTACCCGCCCCGTACCGTCGCCCCATGAGTCACTCCCGACCCCGTATCGACACCGCCGGGCGCCGTGCCCGCCTCGGACGGCGGCAGTTGCTGGCCCCCGCATACCGGGCAGCCCGTACCGAGGAGGTCGCCAACGCGGTCGTGGGGCTGCACGCCAGCGATCCGGCGACCGTCCATCTGGCGGCCTGCGCCCGGCTGGCCGCCCCGGACCCGGCCGAGGTGGAACGCGCGCTGTACGACGAGGGATCACTGGTCCGGATGCTGTGCATGCGCCGCACGCTCTTCGCGGTCGGCACCGCGCTGGCCCCGGTCGTCGCCTCCTCCACCGCGCAGGCCATCGCCGCCAAGGAACGGGCGGGAATGGTCAAGTGGATCACCGAGGGCGCGCCGGGGTGGGACGAGCGGCGGCTGGCCGATGTCGAGGCGAGGACGCTGGCCGCGCTGCGCGCGCACGGCGAGGCGACCGCGGCCCAGCTCGCCGCCGAGGTCCCCGACCTGCGCGACACCATCGTGGTCTCCCCCGGCAAGCCGTACCAGGCCACGGTCGCCGTCTCCAGCCGGATCCTGCGGACCCTGGCCGCCGAGGGCCGCATCCGGCGCGGGCGGCCGCGCGGCGGCTGGACCAGCAGCACCTTCCGCTGGAGGCCGGGCACCGCGTTCGCCGAACTGGCCGCGCCGCCGGCCCCCGAGGCGCGCGCCGACCTCGCCCGCCGCTGGCTCGCCTTGTACGGCCCGGCGACCGTCGAGGACCTCAAGTGGTGGACGGGCTGGCCCCTCACCGCCACCCGGCAGGCACTGGCCGCGAGCGGCGCCGTCGAGGTGGACCTGGACGACGGCGCCCCCGGCGTCGCGCTGCCCGACGACCTCGAACCGGTCGCCGCGCCCGAACCCTGGGCCGCCCTGCTGCCCGCGCTGGACCCCACCGCGATGGGCTGGAAGGCCCGCGACTGGTACCTCGACCCGGAGCACGTACCGCAGCTCTTCGACCGCAGCGGCAACATCGGGCCGACGGTGTGGTGGTGCGGCCGGATCATCGGCGGCTGGGCCCAGCGCGCGGACGGCGAGATCGTCTGGCGGCTGCTGACGGGCGGTGGGGGTACCTCCCTGCCCGAGCGAAGCCGAGAGCTCGGGGGAGGCAGTGAGGCCACCGCGGCGGTGACGGCCGAGGCGGCCCGGCTGGCGGCCTGGGTCGGCGACGTCCGCGTCACCCCGCGCTTCCGGAGCCCGCTGGAACGGGAGTTGAGCGGATGACCACCGGCGGCCGGACCACCGGCGGCCGGACCACCGCCCGGCCCGCTCAGCCCGGACGGTAGGAGCTCGTCGCCTGCTCGTAGAGCTCGTCCACCTCGTGCCGGCCGCTGTCCGGGCCGATGAGGAGGACGAGGTGGTAGCGGCCGTTGTGAATCATCGCGAGGTTGCGCACATACACCTCACGGCCGCTGCCGTCGCGCCAGGAGAAGGTGCCCTCGGCCATCGCCGTCTTCCCGACGTCGATCCGCTGGAGACCGGAGGCCGAGGCCCACCCGGAGGAGCGGTACGGGGCCAGCTCGGGTTCCTTGTTCTGCATGTACGCCATGGGGTCGGTACCGGAGTGCGCCGTCGTGTCGCGGCCGGGCACCACCACCAGCTCGAAGTCCCCGCCGACATAGCGCACCTGGCCCCGGTCGTTCGCCCCGCGCCGCTGCCAGCCCTTGTGGACCGCGACCTGGAAGCCCTCGGGGTCGGTGCGGACCTCGTAGCCCTTGGCGAGCTCCGTCGGCCGGGTGGTCTGCGGCGCGCCGGTGCCGGCGGAGCCGCCGTCCCCCTCGCTTCCCTGGTCCCCGGACGGCGTGGGGCCGGGTCCGGGCGCCTCGCCCGAGGTGCCCGTACGGTCCGCGCCGCGCCCGGCCTTGGAGTCCTGGCCGGACTCGGGCAGGAACGCCATCGCGTAGATGACCGCCCCGACGAGGAGCAGCAGGATCGCGGTGAGCAGCAGCCGGCCGAGATGACGCGGCGCACCCGCCGGGCGCGGTGCGGCCTCCCGGCCGGCCTGGTCCGACACCTGCTGCTCGTACGGATCCCGGTCCGCGGTCCCGCTCCGCCCCGGAGGCGTGGCGGGCTCGGCGGGCCGGTCCGTCCGGGCCGTCCTGGGCTGCCGGAGCGGCTTGGGCTGCTTCGGGGGGCGGGGCGGACGGGGCGCGGGCGGGGCGGACCGCTCCGGATCCGGCGTCCACGGGACGGGGGGCGCGTCCGCGGCCGCGGCGGCGGGCGCTCCCATGACGGCCGGTGCCGGCCGGGTCCGGGCGCGCCGGGGCGTCCGGGTCTTCTTGTGCCGCCCCTTCCGGACGAGTTCACCGCGGCGCCGCACGATCGGCAGCCGCCGCGGATCGGTGTCCTCGGCCGCCGGCATCGTCACCAGCCGGCTGCCGGCCTGCGGCTCCGGCGCCGTACGGATCAACGACCGCAGCCAGCCGCTCAGCTCCTCGACATCCGGGCGGTCGGCGGGGTCCTGACGCAGCAGGGACTCGACGACGGGACGCAGCGCCCCGCACTCCTCGGCGACCGCGGGCGACTGCGAGCAGACCAGCTGCGCCAGTTCGACGGCACTGTCCTCCGGGAACGGCGGCTGCCCCTGCACGCTCCGGTACAGCAGGGCGCCGAGCGCCCACAGATCGGTGGCCGGGCCGACCGGCGGCGCCAACTGCCAGTTCTCGTGCACCGGTCCGGCCTGCTCCGGCGCCCAGCGCTCGGTGACCGGGCCGATGACGGTCAGCCGCGCCTGCCGCGCCCGCTCGGCGGCGAGCCCGGCGGTGGGCCGGCCGTATGCGGGGGTCTCCGGGGCGCCGCCGTCCGCTGCGGGCTTGGTCAGCGAGGTCTCGGCGGAGGCGGACTCGGCGGAGGCGGACTCGTCCGGCGCGGGCCCGTCCGGCGCGGGCCCGTCAGGCGCGGGCCCGTCAGGCGCGGGCCCGTCAGGCGCGGGCCCGTCAGGTACGGCCCCATCAGGTGCGGGCCCGTCAGCCTGCGGAGCCCCGCCCGCGCCCGCGCCAAGGGCCTCGTCTCCGCACAGCGCCTCCTGGGCGGCGCCCGCCGCCAGGCCGGTCAGGATGGCCCGGCCGTCCTCGCAGACCAGGACCGTGCGGGCGGTGATATTGCGGTGCAGCCAGCCGTTCGCATGGAGCACCCGCAGCGCGGTGAGCAGATCCGCGGCGATCTCCGCCGCGCGGTGCGGGGACAGCGGCCGACCGGCGAGCAGCGCGGACAGCGGGCGGGCGGTGAGGAGTTCGGAGACGATCCACAGGCTGCCGTCCTGCGCGAAGACGTCGAAGACCTGCTCCAGCCGGGGGTGGTCGGCCAGCTGGGCCGCCGTCGTCGCGGCCTCCACCGCGCGCCGTACGGTGGGGTCCCGGGGGCTGCGGTAGGCCACCCCCGCCGTCACCCGCGCGGCGCCGGAACGGCCGCCGCCGGAACTCCGCTCGGCGGGCCCGGCCGCCTCCGCCCCCACGACCTCCGCCTCGACGACCTCCGGCAGCGGCACCTGACGGACCAGGACCTCCTGCCCGCTGAAGGTGTCGAACGCCCGGGTCGCGCTGAATTCGTCGTCGCCGAGGGGCCGCAACGGCAGGCGGTATCGCTCGGCGAGCACCCTTCCCGCGTACTCGTCCACGACGCCTCCCCGCAGCGCGCGCTGTGTCTACCGTCGCGCCGGAGCCGCCCGTCGGCGCTGGCGCCTCCGGTCACTTCCGGTCGTCTTCCCGCCGAATGCGGATGCGTACGGTCTTCGACGTCTCACGATACGTGCCCGCATCGACGCTTGCGGCCCGCTCGGCGCAACGACGCGCGACCTCTCCGTCCTTCGCCCCGTCCGCGCCCCGGCGCTCCGCTCAGTCCTTCAGCGCGAAGGTCTTGAACGCGGTCGTGATCATCTGCTGGCAGGCCTTGTCCGACCAGGCGTCCGCCTTGCAGGTGATCATGATGGCGTAGCCGTGGTCGTCATCGGCCTTGAAGCCACGGTTGAGCACCCGTACCTTCTCGCCGCTCTGCCGACGGGTGAACGACCAGTCGGCGACGGTCGGATAGCCCCGCCACTTCACGGACTTGATGTCGATGAGGTGGTAGTCCTCGCTGGAGGAGCGCACGGCCGGCTCCAGGCTGCGCCAGGAGGCCGCCGCATCGGTGCCGGGCTTGGCGTTGTAGTCGATCTGGATGCGCGGGAAGCCGCCCGAGGCGCTGTATATGGCGCCGGACCCCGCCCCCGCGGTGTCGGTCTGGTGGAAGCCCTTGGGCATCGCCATACGGAAGTGGAACTTGCCGTTGGTGAGCTCGGAGAAGCCGTCCGGCAGGGCCTTGCCGCCCTTGCCGCCCCCGTCGCCCTTGCCGCCGTTGTCCTCGGCCGGGGTGACGTTCGACGGCGGCTGCGGGCTCGACGGGGCCTGGCCCTTCGCCTCGTCCCCGCTCGTGTCGGCCGCGTCCGTCGAGGGCTTGGCCCGGCTCGCGGACGACGTGCCCTGCTTGCCGGACGCCTTGCCGCCCTTCTTCGCCGAGTCGTCGCCGCCCAGCGTGACGGCCAGCACCGTGCCCAGCACCGCCAGGACGACGACCACGGCCACGATGACCAGGGTGCGGCGCGGGACGACATCGGTCACCGACGCGCGCGCGGGCGAGCGGTTCCCGTCACCGGATCTGGAGTCCATACGGGCCGTCACCGCGGCGGCGGCACTGCGTACGGACTCCAGGGCGCCGCGCAGCCGCTCCTTGGCGGCCTCGGCGTCGAAGCCGGGACGGGCACCCGCCGGACGGTCCGCGCCCGAACCGGCCGCACCCGTACGGTCCGCATCCGCCCGGTCCGGCCCGCTGGTCTTCTCCGCCGCCGCGGCGGCTGCCTTCTTCTGCGGACGCTCCGTACGCACCGGCGCGCTCGCCGCGGCGGCCCGGGCGGCACCGGCCTTGCTCTTGCCCGGCGTGGTGCCCGCGGACGTGCCCGCGTCCGCCGTGCCCCCGTCGGACGTGTGCGCGTTCCCTGCGGCAGGCTCCGCCACCGGGACGGCCGCCGGCTTCGCCCCCCGCGTCACCCGCGACTTCGCGGCCGGCTTCGGCTTCGGGGCGGCCTTGGGCTTCGGCGTGGCCTTGGACTTCGGCTCCGCCCGCTCCCGGGGCACCGTCGGCAGCGCCATCGCCCGGGTCGCGTCCATCGGGGGCTCCGGCGCCTTCGCCTCGGGGGCGTGGATCACGTCCTCCAGCAGCGCCCGCGCACCGGCGTCGTCCAGCCGGCCCGCCGGGTCCTTCACCAGCAGGCCGTAGATGACCTCTTCCAGTGCGCCGGCGCTCTTCGGCGGCTCGACCGGCTCGGTCATCACCGCCGTCAGCGTGGCGATCGCCGAGCCCTTGTCGTACGGCGGCACGCCCTCGACACAGGCGTACAGCAGACCGCCCAGCGACCACATGTCGGCCGGCGGGCCCGGCTTGTGGCCGCGGGCGCGCTCCGGGGAGATGTAGGAGGGAGCGCCGACGAGCATGCCGGTCGAGGTCACGGAGGGGTCGCCCTCGACCTGGGCGATACCGAAGTCGGTCAGCACGACCCGGCCGTCGTCGGACATCAGGACGTTGGAGGGCTTCACATCGCGGTGCAGGATGCCCTCGGCGTGCGCGGCGCGCAGCACATCGAGCACCACCAGGCCGACCTCGGCGGCGCGGCGCGGGGTGAGCGGGCCGTCGTCGCGTACGACCTCGGCCAGCGAGCGGCCCTCGACCAGCTCCATCACGATCCACGGGCGGTCGTCCTCGTCGACCACGTCGTAGACCGTCACCGCGCCGTTGTTCCGGATCCGGGCGATCGCCTTGGCCTCACGCAGCGTGCGGGTGATCAGACGACGCTTCTCGTCCTCCTCGACCCCGCCCGGAAAGCGCAGTTCCTTGACCGCGACCGTGCGGCCCAGGACCTCGTCGCGTGCCCGCCAAACGGTGCCCATGCCGCCCCGGCCGAGAACATCGGCGAGCCGGTACCGCCCGGCGAGCAGCCTGCCCCCCTTGCCGTCCATCTCGACCTCGTCGCCCACTGAATCCCCTCTGCAATCCAGCCGAGTTGGCAGCTTCGACGTCCCATCGATCACCAAACTGGCCCAACTCGGACAACCCACCCTGGCAGAGCCTTCATTCTCCCTCATCCGCAGCGATGCGGAAGGCCCGGGTCGGTGCCGGACGACACCGCGTACCCGTCATGATGGCCCCGACGAACGGGAGTCCCGATGCCGAAGCGCTCGCCTCGCCCGGCCGCAACCGCCGCGCCCGGCCCGCCGGTGCCGGCCGTCCGCCGCCGTGCCGTGGCGCTTTCGGGGGCCCTGCTCCGTTCGGGTGGCCTGGCCGCGCTGGCCGCGCTGGTCCTGGCGGCCTGTAGCGGCCAGATCCGCTCGGTCCCCCTCGCGCACCGGACACCCGAACGGCCGCCCGCGACGACGGCACATGCGCTGCACCGCCTCGTCGACGACGGGGCCCCGGGCGCGGCCTCCCTCATCACCCGCGACGGGTTCTCCGCCGCGCGCTACTCCACGGCCGGCGTGGCCGACCTGCGCAGCGGCCGCAGGATGGCCCCGCAGGACCACTTCCGGGCCGGCAGCCTCACCAAGACCCTGGTCGCCACGGTCGTCCTCCAGCTCGTCGCCGAGGGCCGGCTGGCCCTGCACGACCACGCCGCCGCCCACCTCCCGCCCGGCGTACCGGCCACGGGCGACGGCGACCGCAGCGAGCTACGGAGGGTGACGATCCGCCAGCTGCTGGACCATACGAGTGGATTGTTCAACTACACCCAGGACCCCCGGCTCTCGAAACAGCTCTACGGCAAGGGCTTCGGCGCCCACCGCTACGACAGCCACACCCCGGCCGAGCTGCTGCGGATCGCCCTCAGCCACCCGCCGGTGGCCGCACCGGGCACCCGGTACGCCTACTCCAACACCAACTACCTCGTCCTGGGACTGGTCATCGAGGCGGTCACCGGCAACCCGTACGCCACGGAGATCCGCCGCCGCATCCTCGTCCCCGCCCGGCTCGGCCACACCTCCTTCCCCGGCACCGATCCGGTACTGCCCGAACCGCACGGCCGCGCGTACTCCCGGGCCGGTGCCCGGCGGGTGGACGCCACGTCCCTGGACCCCAGCCGGGCGGGCGCGGCCGGCGAGATGGTCACCACCCTCGGCGACCTCAACCGCTTCTTCGCGGCGCTGCTCGGCGGAAGGTTCCTGGCGCCGCGCCAGATGGCCCAGATACGCAACGAGAAGGGCACCGACGGCGCGTACGGACTCGGCCTCTACGCGACCAGGCTGTCCTGCGGGGTCACGGTCTGGGGCCACAACGGCGATATCAACGGCTCCTACGCCCGCACCGCGGGCACCGCCGACGGCCGCCACATCGTCAGTTACCGCGCCAACACCGACACCCTGCCCGACCCGGCGCACGGCACGGCGGTGCTGACCGCGGAGTTCTGCGCGGCACGGCGTCCGTAGGGCGTGCCGCCGGATCACCCCGGGGCGCGCCGACCCGGAGGACGCGCCCCGGCGCCTGCTGCCAACAGGCCCACGGGCCTACAGCGGCACGATGTCCGGAGCCCCCAGCCGCGCCGCATCCGCCGTCAGATCGTCCGGCTGCCGCTGGGATTCGCGCTCCGCCTCGACCCGCTTCCGGTAGTGCGTGATCTCCTTCTCGATCTGGTCGCTGTCCCAGCCCAGCGCCGGCGCGATCAGCTCGGCCACCTCCCGGGCGCTCCGGGTGCCCCGGTCGAAGGTCTCGATGGAGATGCGGGTGCGCCGCGTCAGTACGTCGTCGAGATGGCGGGCGCCCTCGTGCGTGCAGGCGTAGACCGCCTCGGCCCGCAGATAGTCGTCCGCGGCCGTCAGCGGTTCGCCCAGTGAAGGATCGGCCACCACCAGCTCCAGCAGCTCCTCGGCCAGCGAGCCGTACCGGTTCAACAGATGCTCGATGCGCGCCACATGGAGTCCGGTGCGCGCCGCGATCCGGGCCCGCGCGTTCCACAGCGCCTTGTAGCCCTCGGCCCCGACCAGCGGAATGTCCTCGGTGACGCTCTCCGCGACCCGCTGGTCGAGGGCGTGCACCGCCTCGTCCACCGCGTCCTTCGCCATCACCCGGTACGTCGTGTACTTGCCGCCCGCGACCACGACCAGCCCCGGCACCGGGTGCGCGACGGTGTGCTCCCGCGACAGCTTGCTGGTGGCATCCGACTCCCCGGCCAGCAGCGGACGCAGCCCCGCATACACGCCCTCCACATCGTCCCTGGTCAGCGGAGTCGCCAGCACCTCATTCACATGCTCCAGCAGATAGTCGATATCCGCGCTGGAGGCCGCCGGATGCGCCTTGTCCAGGTTCCATTCCGTGTCCGTCGTCCCCACTATCCAGTGCCGCCCCCACGGGATGACGAACAGAACGCTCTTCTCCGTCCGCAGGATCAGCCCGGTCGTCGAATGGATCCGGTCCTTGGGGACCACCAGGTGAATCCCCTTCGACGCACGGACATGGAACTGCCCGCGCTCGCCGATCAGCGCCTGGGTGTCATCCGTCCACACCCCGGTGGCATTGACGATCTGCTGCGCCCGGATCTCGTACTCGCCGCCGCCCTCGACGTCCTGCACCCGCGCGCCGACCACCCGCTCGCCCTCGCGCAGAAAACCCACCACCCGCGCGCGGTTGGCGACCTGCGCCCCGTAGGCGGCCGCGGTCCGCACCATCGTCGCCACATAGCGCGCGTCGTCCATCTGCGCGTCGTAGTACTGAAGCGCGCCGACCAGCGCGTCCGCCTTCAGACAGGGGGCCACCCGCAGGGCCCGCTTGTGCGACAGATGCCGGTGCAGGGGCAGCCCGCGCCCGTGCCCCGACGAGACGGACATCGCGTCGTACAGCGCCACACCCGAGCCCGCGTACCAGCGCTCCCAGCCCTTGTGCTGCAACGGATACAGAAAGGGCACCGGCTTGACCAGATGCGGAGCCAGCCGCTCCAGCAGCAGCCCGCGCTCCTTGAGCGCCTCTCTGACCAGCGCGAAGTCCAGCATCTCCAGATACCGCAGACCGCCGTGGATGAGCTTGCTCGACCGGCTGGACGTGCCCGAGGCCCAGTCGCGCGCCTCGACCAGCCCGGTGGCCAGACCGCGGGTCGCCGCGTCCAGGGCTGTCCCCGCGCCGACGACTCCGCCGCCGACCACGAGAATGTCCAGCTCCCGCTCCGCCATTCGGGCGAGCGCCTCGGCCCGCTGCGCCGGTCCCAGTATCGCTGTCTTCACCGCTGCCTCCCGCTGTGATCGGCGCCACACCCGCCGTCCGTCGATTCTGTCCGCGCTGCGTGCCGGTATCCACCCTTCGCTCACGACGGCAACACCCCGCCGCCTTGATCCATCAATCCCTATTCTGTGTCAAATATCCGCTTAGTGTATTTATGCGCCATCCGCATACGTCGCGCGCACACGTCATTCGCAGTCGCTCGGGAAGGACGGCCGCAGCATGCCCGCAGACCTCGCCGTCATCGGACTCGGTCACCTCGGCCTCCCCCTCGCCCAGGCCGCCACCACCGCCGGTATCGGCACCATCGGCTACGACCCCGACCCGCACACCGCCGCCCTCTCCGGCGCCGACGGGCCGCTGACCGCCACCGAACTCCGCCGCCTGCTCTCCGCCGGCTTCCGCACCACCACCGACCCCACCACCCTCGGCCGGGTCCGTACCGCCGTCCTCTGCCCGCCCACACCGCTGGGCGAGGACCGCGCACTGGACCTCACCGCCCTGGCCGACGCCGCCCGCACACTGGCCGCGCAGCTGCGCCCGCACACCACGGTGATCCTCGAATCCACCGCCTACCCGGGCACCACCGAGGAATTCCTGCGCCCCCTCCTGGAGGAGGGCTCGGGCCTCACCGCCGGCCGCGACTTCCACCTCGCCTGTTCCCCCGGCCGTCACGACCCCGGCAACCGCACCCACCGCTACGCCAACACCCCCAAGGTCATCGGCGGCCTCACCCCCGCCTGCACGGAGGCCGCCGCCGCCTTCTACAGCCGCCTCACCGACAAGGTCGTACGCGCCCGGGGCCCCCGCGAGGCCGAGACCGCCAAGCTCCTGGAGACCAACTACCGCCACATCAACATCGCCCTGATGAACGAGATGGCGGTCTTCTGCCATGACATCGGCGTCGACCTGTGGGACGTCATCCGCTGCGCCGAGACCAAACCGTTCGGCTTCCAGTCCTTCCGCCCCGGCCCCGGAGTGGGCGGCCACGCCGCCCCCATCGACCCCAACTACCTCTCCTACAAAGGCCGCTCACTCGGCCACCCGCTGCGCATGGTGGAACTCGCCCAGGAGGTGAACGGCCGTATGCCGCGCTACGTCATCCAGCGCTGCGCCACCCTCCTCAACGAACACGGCAAGTCCGCCCGCGGCGCCCGCATCCTGCTGCTCGGCGTCACCTACAAGCCGGACATCGGCGACCAGGCGGGCTCACCGTCCCGCGAGATCGCCTCCCGCCTGATGGAGCTGGGGGCCCACCTCACCTACCACGACCCGTATGTGCCCCAGTGGAACGTGCTGGGTCGGCCCGTCCCCAGGGCCGACTCGTTGTACGAGGCTGCTGCCGCCGCCGACCTGACGGTGCTGTTGCAGGCGCACCGGACGTACGACCTGCAAGGGCTGTCGGTGAAGGCCCAGTTGCTGCTGGACACCAGGGGGGCGACGCCTACCGGTGCGGCGCACCGGTTGTAATCCCACGTTTTCGGCTGCGGCGCCGTGCCGGTTTCCGCCTTCGGCGGGGGGGTTGGGCGGGGGCCGCTTGCTGTGTGTGGTGGGTGCCGGTGGCGGGCCTCCGGCCCCACCCCCTCCCGCCCGGGGTGGCGACCCCCGCCCGGTGGGGAGTGTCCTCAGAGACCAGAAGCTCGGCCGCGCGACGATGCGGCCGAGCTTCCGGTCTTTGGTTTTCTCCTGCTCCCCCACCGGGGCGGGGCCCACAACGGACGGGAGGGGGCGGGGCCGGAGGCCCCGAACCCGGCACCCCCACAAACCCAGGGGCCCCACCCCACACAACCAACCCCGCCCCCGCCGAAGGCGGGAAAAGAACAACCGACGAGGTACGGCGGGCTCACCCGGCAACGTGGGAAACGCCGCGTCAGCCGTTGTCGTGCTGCGAAGGCGACACCGTCACCTCGACCCGCTGGAACTCCTTCAGCTCCGAGTACCCGGTCGTCGCCATCGCCCGGCGCAACGCACCGAAGAAGTTCATGGAGCCGTCGGGAACCGTGGACGGCCCCAGCAGCACCTCCTCCGTGGTGCCGACCGCACCGAGGTCCATCCGCTTGCCGCGCGGCACGTCCTCGTGCACCGCTTCCATGCCCCAGTGGTGGCCGCGGCCGGGCGCGTCCGTGGCGCGGGCCAGCGGGGAGCCCATCATCACGGCGTCGGCGCCGCAGGCGATCGCCTTCGGGAGGTCGCCGGACCAGCCCACACCGCCGTCGGCGATGACGTGGACGTAGCGGCCGCCGGACTCGTCCATGTAGTCGCGGCGCGCGGCCGCGACATCGGCGACCGCGGTCGCCATCGGGACCTGGATGCCGAGGACGTTACGCGTGGTGTGCGCGGCGCCGCCGCCGAAGCCGACCAGCACACCGGCCGCGCCCGTACGCATCAGGTGCAGCGCCGCGGTGTACGTGGCGCAGCCGCCGACGATGACCGGGACGTCCAGCTCGTAGATGAACTGCTTGAGGTTCAGCGGCTCGGCCGCGGAGGAGACGTGCTCGGCGGAGACCGTCGTCCCGCGGATCACGAAGATGTCCACGCCCGCGTCCACGACGGCCTTGGAGAACTGCGCCGTACGCTGCGGCGACAGCGCGGCGGCGGTGACGACACCGGCGTCCCGCACCTCCTTGATCCGCTGCCCGATCAGCTCTTCCTTGATCGGCGCCGCGTAGATCTCCTGGAGCCGCTTGGTGGCCGTGGGGCCGTCCAGCTCCGCGATCTCGGCGAGCAGCGGCTCCGGGTCCTCGTACCGGGTCCACAGGCCTTCCAGGTTGAGGACGCCCAGACCGCCCAGCTCGCCGATGCGGATCGCGGTCTGCGGCGAGACCACCGAGTCCATGGGAGCGGCCAGGAACGGCAGCTCGAAGCGGTAGGCGTCGATCTGCCAGGCGATCGAGACCTCCTTCGGGTCGCGGGTGCGGCGACTGGGTACGACGGCGATGTCGTCGAATGCGTATGCCCGGCGGCCGCGCTTGCCGCGCCCGATCTCGATCTCAGTCACGTGTGTGGCCTTTCCCTCTACGTCTGCTGTCCCAGTATCCCCGACACGGCGAAGCCCGCGGCCGGGGTGCGGCCGCGGGCTTCCGCGTGGCGTACGGCACGACCGTACGCCCAGGTTCAGCGCCGGCTGTAGTTCGGCGCCTCGGTCGTCATCTGACCCCAAGCCCCGGGGGACAACCCCCGGACCCCCGGCCGGAGCCGCGCCCCACTCAGCGACGCGAGTAGTTCGGCGCCTCGGTCGTCATCTGGATGTCGTGCGGGTGGCTCTCCTTGAGGCCCGCGGAGGTGATGCGGACGAAGTGCCCCTTCTCCTTGAGCTCGGGGATGTCGGCGGAGCCGACGTAACCCATGGAGGCGCGCAGGCCGCCGACGAGCTGGTGCGCGACCGAGGAGAGCGGGCCGCGGTAGGGCACCTGGCCCTCGATGCCCTCGGGGACCAGCTTGTCCTCGGAGAGGACGTTGTCCTGGAAGTAGCGGTCCTTGGAGAAGGACCGGCCCTGGCCACGGGACTGCATCGCGCCGAGCGAACCCATGCCGCGGTACGACTTGAACTGCTTGCCGTTGATGAAGACCATCTCGCCGGGCGACTCCTCGCAGCCGGCCAGCAGCGAGCCCAGCATGACCGTGTCCGCACCGGCCGCGATGGCCTTGGCGATGTCGCCGGAGAACTGCAGACCGCCGTCACCGATCAGCGGCACACCCGCGGCGTTCGCGGCCTTCGCCGCCTCGTAGATCGCGGTGACCTGCGGGACGCCGACACCGGCGACGACGCGGGTGGTGCAGATGGAGCCGGGTCCCACGCCGACCTTGATGCCGTCGGCACCCGCGTCGATCAGCGCCTGGGCGCCGTCACGGGTGGCGACATTGCCGCCGACGACATCGACGTTGATGTTGGACTTGACCTTGGCGATCATGTCGAGGATGCCGCGGCTGTGGCCGTGCGCGCTGTCGATGACGAGGAAGTCGGCACCGGCCTCGACCAGCGCCTGCGCCCGGTCGTACGCCGCGTCGCCGACACCCACCGCCGCACCGACGACCAGCCGGCCCTCGGCGTCCTTGGCGGCGTTCGGGTACTTCTCCGCCTTGACGAAGTCCTTGACGGTGATCAGGCCCTTGAGCACGCCCGCGTCGTCGACCAGCGGCAGCTTCTCGATCTTGTGGCGGCGCAGCAGCTCGATGGCGTCCTCGCCGGAGATGCCGACCTTGCCGGTGACCAGCGGCATCGGCGTCATGACCTCGCGGACCTGACGGCTGCGGTCCATCTCGAAGGCCATGTCGCGGTTGGTCACGATGCCCAGCAGCTTGCCCGCGGCGTCGGTGACCGGCACCCCGCTGATGCGGAACTTGGCACACAGCGCATCGGCGTCGGCGAGCGAGGCGTCCGGACGGACCGTGATCGGGTCGGTGACCATGCCGGACTCGGAGCGCTTGACCAGGTCGACCTGATTGGCCTGGTCCTCGATGGACAGATTGCGGTGCAGTACGCCCGCGCCACCCTGCCGCGCCATGGCGATGGCCATCCGCGCCTCGGTGACCTTGTCCATCGCCGCGGACAGCAGCGGGATGTTCACCGCGACGTTGCGCGAGACCCGGGACGCGGTGCTCACCGCGTTGGGCAGCACCTCCGACGCACCGGGCAGCAGCAGCACGTCGTCGTATGTCAGCCCGAGCATGGCGAATTTGGCGGGCATACCGTCGACGTTGTCACTCATGACACCTTCCCCAATGCTCTTGCCTCAGCGCGGACTCCCATGCTAACGGCCTAAGGAAGTGTCCCAATCCACGAGCGATGAGGGCCTCGTCACTTGTGTATTTCTACGGCGATATTCCGCCATCCATGGTGCGGATCTGCTACTGCTCCGCGAGCGCCCGCAGCCTGCTGAGCGCACGGTGCTGGGCGACCCGCACCGCACCGGGCGACATCCCCAGCATCTGCCCGGTCTCCTCGGCCGTCAGCCCGACGGCGACCCGCAGCAGGACCAGCTCACGCTGGTTCTCCGGAAGATTCGCCAGCAGCTTCTTGGCCCACTCGGCGTCGCTGCTCAGCAGCGCCCGCTCCTCGGGGCCGAGGGAGTCGTCCGGCTGCTCGGGCATCTCGTCGGACGGCACGGCCGTGCTGCCATGCCGCATCGCGGCCCGCTGAAGATCGGCGACCTTGTGGCCGGCGATGGCGAAGACGAACGCCTCGAAGGGCTTGCCGGTGTCGCGGTAGCGCGGCAGCGCGCACAGCACCGCGACACACACCTCCTGCGCCAGATCCTCGACGAAGTGCCGCGCGTCACCCGGCAGCCTCGACAGCCGGGTGCGGCAGTAGCGCAGAGCGAGGGGGTGCACATGGGCCAGCAGATCGTGCGTGGCCCGCTGGTCCCCCTCGACGGCTCGTGCGACGAGAGCGCCGATTTCCTGCTTCCCGTCATCACGCATCGGACCATGGTGCCTTGGTGCCGCTCGATCCGCGGCATCAGGTCCGTACTTGTGCACTGAAGCGTTATGCGCGGCAGGTGCGCCGGCTGTCATGTCCTGCGCCCTCCCCTCGTGCCCGACCGACCCGTCCCCGAGGAACTCCATACCTCAAGGATGCGGCACCGCGCGGTGAAACGGACCGCCGGCGAACGCGGCGGCTTGCGGGGCACCCTGCCGCCCCGCCCGCCGCAGGGCGGGCGGGGATCTTCACTCCCCCGCATCGCTGCACGTCACAACGCCTTAGCGGACCAGTCCCCAGCGGAAGCCCAGGGCCACCGCATGCGCCCGGTCGGAGGCGCCGAGTTTCTTGAAAAGGCGCCGGGCGTGGGTCTTGACCGTGTCCTCCGACAGGAACAGCTCACGGCCGATCTCGGCGTTCGAACGGCCGTGACTCATGCCCTCCAGTACTTGGATCTCGCGCGCGGTCAGCGTCGGCGCGGCACCCATCTCGGCGGACCGCAGCCGGCGCGGGGCGAGCCGCCACGTCGGGTCGGCGAGCGCCTGGGTCACCGTCGCCCGCAGCTCGGCGCGCGAGGCGTCCTTGTGCAGATAGCCGCGGGCACCGGCGGCGACCGCGAGCGCGACACCGTCCAGATCCTCGGCCACCGTGAGCATGATGATCCGTGCGCCGGGGTCGGCGGACAACAACCGGCGCACGGTCTCGACACCGCCGAGGCCGGGCATCCGTACGTCCATCAAAATCAGATCCGAACGATCGGCACCCCAGCGGCGGAGGACTTCCTCGCCGTTGGCCGCGGTCGTCACACGCTCGACGCCGGGCACGGTCGCAACCGCCCGACGGAGCGCCTCTCGGGCAAGCGGGGAGTCGTCGCAGACGAGGACGGATGTCATGACCGCCCTCCGCAGCTGATGCGCGTCACCTTGAGCCTCCAGGCTGGTACGTATCGTCACCTGTGCGATTGGCGGCCTCGGACATCTGCCCGACGACTACCTCTGCCAATCGCCTCCGCACTCTCAACGACGGTCACCCGAAAGAGTTACGGCTTCGGCGACCGAGTTCAACACGCTCCGTGAGGAGCCGGATACGCAGACGACTCATCGGGCGACCGGCATCCGCGCGTGCACCCTATGCCCTATTTGGCTCTCTTTCTTCCATTTTCATGGTGACTATGACTAGATTCGCAATGAGTCATATTTACATCTACTTCGACAGTAGATGTACCGTCGTGAGCACCGAGCCCGAATCAGCATCGCTTCGAGGGGACAAGCAATGGCAGATTTCTCCCGCCTCCCGGGCCCGAACGCAGACCTCTGGGACTGGCAGCTGCTCGCCGCCTGCCGCGGTGTGGACAGCTCGCTCTTCTTCCATCCCGAGGGCGAGCGCGGAGCGGCCCGCAGCGCGCGTGAGACATCGGCGAAGGAGGTCTGCATGCGCTGCCCGGTACGGGCCGAATGCGCGGCGCATGCCCTGGCCGTCCGTGAGCCCTACGGGGTGTGGGGCGGCCTGACGGAGGACGAACGCGAGGAACTCATGGGACGGGCCCGTCACCGGCTGATCCCCGCGTCCTCCATGACCGGTCCCACGGGCGTCCCCGGCGCCTGAACTTCAGGAGCGCATCACTCCTGAAGAAACGTTCCTGCATGGCTGCACGCCGACAGAGCTGCGGCGGGAGAGTGCTGCCGTGAGGGACGGGCTCGGTGCCACCAGGCCGTGCGACGGGTCCGGCGGACCGTACGGCCAGGGGTTTTCCGCCGGAACGGTGCCGTTCGGCAGCTACGGGCGGGCGCGGACGTGCGCGGACCCCTCAGCGCCCTGCTGCATCCGCCAGCCGGTCGAGCGTCGCCGCGACGGCGGGGACGTGCGCCAGATCCGGCAGCGTGAGCGCGACGATCTCGCGGTGCACGGCGGGCTCCATACGTATCGCCGTGGCCCCCTTGGGGCGTACCGACTCCAGGGTGAGCTCCGGCAGCGCGGCGACCCCCAGGCCCGCGCCGACCAGGCCGATCACGGCCGGGTAGTCATCCGTCGCGAAGTCGATACGCGGGGTGAAGCCCGCACTCTCACAGACCTCGACGAGATGCCTGCGGCAGCGGGGACAGCCCGCGATCCAGGCCTCGTCGGCCAGCTCGGCGAACCGCGCGGTACCCGCCTTCGCCAGCCGGTGGCCGTCCGGCACCAGGCCGATCAGCCGGTCCGCCAGGATCGGCCGCACCACCAGGTCGTCCCATTCCGCCCCGGCCGCCGGGTCCGCGCCGCGCACCTCCGGATAGCGGAAGGCCAGCGCGATCTCGCAGTCGCCGTTGCGCAGCATCTCGATCGAGCGCGGCGGCTCGGCCTCGACCAGCGAGACCCGGGTCCCCGGGTGTGCGGCGCGCATCTTCGCCAGGGCGGTCGGCACCAGCGTCGAGCTGCCGGAGGGGAAGGACACCAGCCGCACCCGGCCCGCACGCAGGCCCGCGATGGCCGCGATCTCCTCCTCGGCGGCGGTGAGCCCGGCCAGGATGCCGACCGCGTGCCGTACGAGCGCCTCGCCCGCCTGGGTCAGCCGCATCTCACGGCCCGCACGCACCAGCAGCGGGGTGCCGGCCGACTGCTCCAGGGCCTTCATCTGCTGGCTGACGGCCGGCTGGGTGCAGCCCAGCTCCCGCGCGGCGGCGGAGAACGAGCCCGTCCTGGCGACGGCGCGCAGCACGCGGAGATGACGGGCCTCGATCATGATTCGAGCATAAGCCGGTCTTGGGTTGATCGGGAAAAATTGGGTCGCTGCTTTCGGGGAACTAGCTAGCGTGGACCGAGATCCGTGGCGTACGTGAGTCGGGGGTGCCCCGACGGCCCTGTCGCGGATCACGCCGATCGAGCAACGGAGCGCCGTAATGAAGCTGCTGACCGTGAACCTGGGGCAGCCCATCCCGTCCGAATTCACCGACGCCGAGGGCGGCACGGGCATCGACAAGCGGCCCGTGGACGGCCCCGTGCCGGTCACCGCTCCCGGCCCCAAGGGCACCGGCGGCAGCGGGCTGGCCGGTGACGCGGTCGTCGACCTGCGCCATCACGGCGGCGACGACCAGGCCGTCTACGCCTACGCGCGCGAGGACCTGGACGACTGGCAGCGGGAGCTGGGCCGCGAGCTGGCCAACGGTTTCTTCGGCGAGAACCTCACCACCTCGGGCGTCGAGGTCACCGGCGCCCGCATCGGCGAACGCTGGCGGGTCGGCCCGCAGCTGCTGATGGAGGTCACCTCACCGCGTATCCCCTGCCGCACCTTCCACGGATGGCTCGGCGAACGCGGCTGGCTCAAGCGGTTCACCCAGGCCGCGGTGCCCGGCGCGTATCTCCGGGTGATCGAGGCGGGCGAGATCCGCGCGGGGGACGCCGTCGAGGTGGTGCACCGCCCGGATCACGAGGTGACGATCGAGCTGATGTTCCGGGCCCTGACCAGTCAGCGGGAGCTGCTGCCGCGGTTGCTGGAGGCGGGCGGCGCGCTCCCGGAGGAGGCGCGGCGCAAGGCGCTGAAGTATGCGGAGCAGGCAGGGGATTGAGCCGCGGGGACGTATGGGACGGCTCAGCGGCGCCGGGCGGGCGGCCCGGGTAGCCGGCGGCCCTGCGGGCCCGAGCGGCGGGGCCTCGGAACCGGTTGCCGGAGGGTGTGTCGCGCGGTGTGCGCGGGCGGCCGCGCCGCCGGGGGGAGGGGCTCGGGTGTCGCGCCCGCGGGCGGATAGCGTGCCCGTATGACGACTGCATTGATCACGGGAGCGACGGCGGGCATCGGGGCGGCGTTCGCCCGGCGGCTCGCGAGCGACGGCCACAGCGTGGTGCTGGTCGCGCGCGACGAGAAGCGACTGCACGAGCAGGCCACCGAGTTGCACGACCGGCACGGCATCGAGGCGGAGGTGCTGAGCGCCGATCTGGCCACCGACGAGGGCATCGCGGCCGTCGAGGCGCGGCTCTCGGACACCAAGCACCCGGTGGATCTGCTGGTGAACAACGCCGGCTTCGGCAACAAGGGCGAGTACCTCGAAGTCTCGATGGCCGACGAGCTGACGATGCTGAAGGTGCACTGCGAGGCAGTGCTGCGGCTGACCACGGCCGGGGTGCGCGGGATGCGGGAGCGGCGGCGGGGCGCGGTGGTCAATGTGGCGTCGGTGGCGGCGTTCGTGCCGCGCGGCACCTATGGCGCGAGCAAGGCGTGGGTCGTGCAGTTCACGCAGGGCGCCGCGCGGGATCTGGCGGGCAGCGGGGTGCGGCTGATGGCGCTGTGCCCGGGGTTCGTGCGGACCGAATTCCACCAGCGGGCGGGCATGGGGACGGACAACATCCCCGGCTGGATGTGGCTGGACGCGGACAAGCTGGTGAACGCCGCGATGAAGGACCTGACGCGGGGGAAGTCGCTCTCCATCCCGGACCCGCGGTACAAGGCACTCATGGGCGCCGCGAAGTTGGCACCGCGTGGGGTGCTCGGGGGTCTTACGTCGCGTACGGGCCGTAAGTACGGGCCTCGCTGACGCGGCGTCGTTCGCGGACGCGGGTGTTGCTTGCGGACGCGGGTGTTGCTTACGGACGCAGGCGTTGCTTGCGGACGCAGGCGTTGCTTGCGGACGCAGGCGTTGCTTACGGACGCAGGCGTTGCTTACGGACGCAGGCGTTGCTTGCGGACGCGGGTGTTGCTTGCGGACGTTGCTTGCTGACGCGGTGCTGCTTCCTGCGTTGCCGGGGGCAGGGATGACGTGTTCCTGCGTTGCCGGGGCGGTGACGTGGTGGTCAGTCCTTTCCGCTGCACGGGGCGGAGGGGCGGGGGCCGGGCGGCGCCTCCGGGAGCAGGGCTGCCGCGTTACGGCCCCGGCTCCTCCAGCCCCTGCGGGCCGTCACCTGCTCTGGGCGGGTGAGCCAGGGTCAGATGAGCGCTCGTGCCGTCCTGCCAGGTGACATGGATGTCGTGGCCTGTGAGGTGTGTGGTCGCCAGGGTGTGTACGGGGGCGGGATCCGGGTCCCCTGTCAGGGACGCCAGGGCCACGAAGAGGGTGCCCCCGGGGCCGGAGGTGAGGGTGCCCTCCAGGACGGCGGTTTCGGTGCCGGGGCCGATGAGGGTGCTCCCCGTCGGGGTCTGACGGGCCGGGGTGTCGTAGCCGTGGACGGGATGGAGCTGGGCGGTGGGGCCGTCGGGCGTGGTGGCCCAGCCCGTCTGGCGTACGCGGGTGCCGGGGGCGGCGCCGGTGACCAGATGGGCGCGGAGTTCGGCGCGGCCGTGGATGAGGGTGGCGGACAGGATCCGGATACCGGGGAGTTCGCTGCCGTCGGCATGGCGGGGTGTGTGGAGGGAGGACGCCCGGCCGGGGCCGGTGGCCTGCGGAGTGGCGGGGCCACGGGTGGTGGGGTGGCCGTCGATGAGCAGGGCGAAGTGGTTGTCGGGCAGGGACTGGTCTGCGGCGGTGGGCGCGGTCGGGCCCGTACGGGTCGAGTAGGCGAAGCGGGCGTAGTAGGGGTCGGGGGCGGCGAGGGTGGAGTTGCTGCCGTGGTTGTGGAGGCGTACCAGGCCGTCGGAGGCGGTGGAGTGCAGCAGCAGACCCGTAGGGCCGAGGGGGTGGGCGGCGTCCGCGGTTTCGGCGGGCAGGGGCGCCTCGGGGTCGGTCCAGGCCGGGTCGCCGGCGGGCAGCAGGAGGCCGAGGAAGCCCTTGGCCGCCCAGTAGGGCGAGGCCGGGCCCGAGTAGCTCTGGAGCATCGGGGCGTACGGCCCGTACCAGCCGAGTGGTAGCAGGCCGTCCTCCGTGACGGCGCCGCGGTCGAGGAAGTGGCGCAGGGCCCCGGAGGCGAGGCGGCGGGTGGCGCCGGGGGTGAGCGGGGTGTGGCCGGTGAGGGCGCCCAGCCACGGAGCGGCGGTGGCGGCGAAGCGGTAGGTGAGGGAGCGGCCGAACGGCAGCGGCGCACCGTTGGCGTCGAAGAGGCGGGTGTAGCCCTCCAATTGGGCATGCAGACGTGCGCCGTAGCCGGCCAGGAGCGTCCGGTCGCCGGCGAGGTGGGCGTGCAGGACCGGGTAGAAGTGCATCGCCCAGGCGTTGTAGTGGTCGAATGCGCGGTTTTCGCCGTCCGAGTACCAGCCGTCGCCGAGGTACCAGTCCTCGATACGGGTCAGCGCGCGGTCGATGGCGGCCTGAGCGCGTACGGTCTCGATGCCCGCGTCGCGGAGGAAGCCGCCGACGGTGAGGCCGAAGAGCCACCAGTTGTTGTCGACGGGGGACGGGCCGAGGGCGGGCAGCAGCCAGTCGGCGACGCGGGCGCGGACTCCGTCGTCGAGGGTGTCCCACAGCCAGGGGCGGGTCAGGCGCAGGCCGAGGGCGAGCGAGGCGGCTTCGACACGGGCCTGCCGGATGGTGCCGACGCGGGGCCAGGAGTCGGGGTCGACGGGCGTCATCTCGCGCGCCCTGCTGGGCTTTCGGGTGCCCGCGGCCAGGCCTTCGGCGTAGCGGGAGAGGTGGCCGTGCGGGTCGTGGCCCTTGCTGCCGGCGACTCTGAGGGCGGCGAGCAGGAACGTACGGGCGAAGCCTTCGAGGGCGTCCGAGCGGGGGCCCGAGGAGCTGGGGCGGGCGCCGGGGAAGGCGATCAGGCCGTGGCGCGGGGAGGCGTAGCGGGCGGTGGAGTGCAGCAGACCGTCGGCCGTCGCTTCCCAGTGGGCGCGGGTCCAGCCTGTGTACGGGCTGCGGCGGCGGTCCTCGGGCGGGAGGGGGAAGGGGAGCGATAAGGAGTGCTGGGGCGAGTGGTGTGGAAAGTGCCGGTGACGTTCGGGTGGGGTCTGGGGTTGGGGCTGGGTCTGGGGCTCGGTCATGGCTTCCCCTGAGGCGGTGGGTGGCGGCCGGGCGGCGGAATCCTTCAACCGAGGCCGGCAGCACGTCAGTCGAAGGGACGGAGAATGGGATCGAAGCCGGTCTCCCAGCCGGCAGCGGCAAGTGACGAACAACGACGGGCGACCGCGAAGGAGCACGTTCCTCACTATGCACCCCACCACTGACAATGCCCCCGGACCTGCGGAAATGCCGCCTTCCCGGCCCACGTTGCTGCTGGCGATGGGCCCCGGCGTCGCCGACCGGCTCCTCGATGCCCGCCACCACACCCGCCTCGCGGCCCTCGCCCGTACCGACCCACGCCTCGTCGCCCACGATCTGGCCCACCCCCCTCCCGAGGTCACCGCCGCGCTCGCCTCCGCCGAGGTGCTCCTCACCTGCTGGGGCGCCCCGCCGCTCACCGGCCCGGTGCTGGACGCGGCCCCCCGGCTGCGCGCCGTCGTCCACGCCGCCGGATCGGTCAAACACCACATCACCGACGCCTGCTGGGAGCGCGGTATCGCGGTCAGCTCGGCCGCCGACGCCAACGCGCTCCCGGTCGCCGAATACACCCTCGCCGCGATCCTCTTCGCCAACAAACGCGTGCTGCACTCGGCCCACCGCTACCGCGGCCTGCGCACACCGCACGACTGGCACCAAGAACTCGCCGCCGCCGGCAACTACCGCCGCACCGTCGGCGTCATCGGCGCCTCCCGTGTCGGCCGCCGCGTCATCGAGCTGCTGCGCCCGTTCGACCTGCGCGTCCTGCTGCACGACCTGTATGTGTCCGCCGCCGAGGCCGCCCGGCTCGGCGTGTGCCCGGTCCCCCTCGACGCCCTCTGTGCCGACAGCGACGTCGTCACCGTGCACGCCCCGCAGCTTCCCGCCACCCGCCATCTGCTCGGCCGCCGCGAACTGGCCCTGCTGCCCGACGGCGCGACCCTGATCAACACCGCCCGCGGCTCCCTGGTCGACGGGACGGCCCTGCTCCCCGAGCTGGTCACCGGCCGCCTGCACGCCGTCCTCGACGTCACCGAGCCCGAACTCCCGCCTCCCGCTTCGCCGTTGTACGAGCTGCCGAACGTCCTGCTGACGCCACACGTGGCGGGGTCGCTGGGCACCGAACTCCACCGCCTCGCCGACCACGCCCTCAACGAACTCGAACGCTATGCCCAAGGCCGCCCGTTCACCGGCCCCGTACGCCCCGAGCATCTGCCCCACTCGGCTTGACCGGGCCCGTCCAGAGGGCACCGGCCACCCCCGCTGGGCTTGCCCAACGCGCCTGGGGTCCATCGCTTCCGGGGGCCCACCGCTTCCGGGGGCCCGGCACACCCTGGAGGCTCACCACTTCCGGGGGCCACCACGCTTGAAGGCCCACTAACGGCCCACCGCACTTGGGGCCGCAGCACACTTGCGGTTCCTGCCCACCACACCCGCCCACCCCCCGAAGGGGGGTGGGCGGCGGGGAAACAACAACACCGGGGTGGGCGGCGGGGAAACAACAACACCCAGGGGGGCGGCGGGGAAACAACCCAGGGGCGCCGAGCACAAGCGAGCCCCCAGGAGCGCCGAGCGCAAACGAGCCCCCTAGAGCGCCGAACCCAAGCGAGCCCCCTGGACGCCCCCCCCCACACCGCCAGACCCCGCAGCCCCGCCCCCTCGGCACAAACGGACCCCCCGGCCCCGGAGGAACCCCCACCCCGACACAACCCACCCACAGCGCCCTCCCCCCCCCCGCACAAACGCAAGACCCGGCCCCCGCGCGCAGCGGGAACCGGGTCTCGTGCGTCAGGCAGCGAGCTGCCCGGCGCTATGCGTCAGTGCGAGTGCCCGTGGCCGTGACCGGCCTCGGCCGACTCGTCCTCCGCGGGCTTCTCGACGACCAGGGTCTCGGTCGTCAGGAGCAGCGAGGCGATCGACGCGGCGTTCTCCAGGGCGGAGCGGGTGACCTTCACCGGGTCGATGACGCCGGCCTTGACCAGGTCGCCGTACTCGCCGGTGGCGGCGTTGAAGCCGTTGCCCTTGTCCTGCTCGGCGACCTTCGCGGTGATGACGTAGCCCTCGAGGCCGGCGTTCTCCGCGATCCAGCGCAGCGGCTCGACGACGGCGCGGCGGACGACGGCGACACCGGTGGCCTCGTCGCCCTCCTTGCCCAGGGAGCCTTCCAGCACCTTGGCGGCGTGGACCAGAGCGGAGCCACCACCGGAGACGATGCCCTCCTCGACCGCGGCGCGGGTCGCGGAGATGGCGTCCTCCAGACGGTGCTTCTTCTCCTTGAGCTCGACCTCGGTGGCCGCACCCACACGGATGACGCAGACGCCACCGGCGAGCTTGGCGAGGCGCTCCTGGAGCTTCTCGCGGTCCCAGTCGGAGTCGGTGGACTCGATCTCGGCCTTGATCTGGGCGACGCGGCCCGCGACGTCCTCGGAGTTGCCGCCACCGTCGACGATGGTGGTGTCGTCCTTGGTGACGGTCACGCGGCGGGCGGTGCCCAGCACGTCCAGACCGGCCTGGTCGAGCTTGAGGCCGACCTCCTCGGCGATGACCGTGGCACCGGTGAGGGTGGCGATGTCGCCGAGCATGGCCTTGCGGCGGTCACCGAAGCCGGGAGCCTTGACGGCAACGGCGTTGAAGGTGCCACGGATCTTGTTGACGACCAGGGTCGACAGGGCCTCGCCCTCGACGTCCTCGGCGATGATCAGCAGCGGCTTGGAGGCCCCCGCCTGGATGACCTTCTCCAGCAGCGGCAGCAGGTCCTGGATCGAGGCGATCTTGCCCTGGTGGATCAGGATGTAGGGGTCCTCGAGGACGGCCTCCATACGCTCCTGGTCGGTGACCATGTACGGCGAGAGGTAGCCCTTGTCGAAGGCCATGCCCTCGGTGAAGTCCAGCTCCAGACCGAAGGTGTTGGACTCCTCGACGGTGATGACACCGTCCTTGCCGACCTTGTCCATCGCCTCGGCGATGAGCTCGCCGACCTGCTTGTCCTGCGCGGACAGACCGGCCACGGCAGCGATGTCGGACTTGTCGTCGATCGGACGGGCGGTCGCGAGGAGCTCCTCGGACACGGCCTTGACCGCGGCGTCGATGCCCTTCTTCAGGGCGGCCGGGGAGGCGCCGGCGGCGACGTTGCGCAGACCCTCGCGGACCAGCGCCTGCGCCAGCACGGTGGCGGTGGTGGTGCCGTCACCCGCGATGTCGTTGGTCTTGGTCGCCACCTCCTTGACGAGCTGGGCACCCAGGTTCTCGTACGGGTCGTCGACCTCGACCTCACGGGCGATGGTGACACCGTCGTTGGTGATCGTCGGCGCGCCGAACTTCTTGTCGATGACGACGTTGCGGCCCTTGGGGCCGATCGTCACCTTGACCGTGTCGGCAAGCTTGTTGACGCCGCGCTCAAGGGCGCGACGGGCGTCCTCGTCGAACTTCAGGATCTTCGCCATGGGTTGCTTCAAGTCCTCTCATTGCGATCCTCGGCCACGACGTGGGGACCGCTGTCGCTCAAACGAACTGCGCCCCTGCCCCGGGTTGTTTAGACGCGGGAACCAGGGGCGCAGATCACGGCAAAACTGGGTGACTTACTTCTCGACGATCGCGAGAACGTCGCGAGCCGAGAGAACGAGGTAGTCCTCGTTGTTGTACTTCACCTCGGTGCCGCCGTACTTGCTGTAGAGCACGACGTCGCCGACGTTCACGTCGAGCTCGACGCGCTTGCCGTCCTCGACCCGGCCCGGGCCCACGGCCAGGACGACGCCCTCCTGGGGCTTCTCCTTGGCGGTGTCCGGAATGACCAGGCCCGAGGCCGTGGTCTGCTCGGCGTCGAGCGGCTGGACCACAATGCGGTCCTCAAGCGGCTTGATGGCAACCTTGGAGCTGGTGGTCGTCACGATCCGACCTCCCCCTTCGGAGATCTCACGGGGTTAACTGTCTGAGGTGGCGACCAGGTGGATCCGTCGTCGCGGGTGCCGGACCTGCCCGTCGCTGTGTTTCTGGCACTCCCCACTGGAGAGTGCCAACGCCGAGACTATGACGCGGTTAGCACTCGGTCAAGCGGAGTGCCAGCGCGGCGGGGTGCGCTTCCCTCCGCACCGGTTGACCGGCCGCACGAATCCGCGGCCTCCGGCGGTCCGCACCCCGCCGGTCACGGCCATCTGCCGCGGGATCGGGGCGGGTTACGCGCCGACTTACGGGCCGTGTAAGGGGCAGGTTCCTATCAAATCGGACACACCTTCCCGTTCCCTCGCAACCACGCCACCGGCTGCCTCGTCTACCTCCCCGACTGCCGGGCCGACGAACCGGGCACAACCCGGCCGGCCCGCGGCCTTGACGATCAGTGGCGGAGGAAACCCGTGCGTGGACCGACCAGCGTTCCCCGGGCTGCCCGGCAGCCGGAGAGCGACGCCGAGCGCACCATGACGTTCGCCGCGCTGGCCCAGGCACCGGACCGCCGGCGGACCGAGGCATGGCTGCTCGCCTTCGCCGTACTGATCGCGGACTTCGGCTACGCCTTCACCGGCCTGTCGATGACCGGCCGGCTGCCCGGCGGGCTGGCCGGCTTCGCCGTCAGCATGTTCTTCGTGGCGCTGGTCCCGCATCTGGTCCTGCGCCGCTACGCGCCCCGCGCCGATCCGCTGATCCTGCCGCTGGCGACGCTGCTGACCGGGATAGGTCTGGTGCTGCTGCACCGCCTGGACCTCACCTACGCGCAAACGCCCCGGCTGAAGATCGCCGAGGCGGCGAGCGGCCAGCTGGTGTGGACGGTGATCGGGGTGGCGGTCTGTATAGCCATCCTGCTGGTGCTGCGCGATCACCGCATCCTCCAGCGCTACATCTATCTGACGATGGTGGTCGCGCTGGTGCTGCTGATGGCGCCGGCCTTCTTCGGCGCCGACATGTACGGCGCCAAGCGCTGGATTCTGCTCGGACCGCTGTCCCTCCAGCCCGGCGAGTTCGTGAAGATCATGATCTCGGTGTTCTTCGCGGGCTATCTCACCGTCAACCGCGATGCGCTGGCGCTGGCCGGACGCCGCGTCCTGGGCGTCCAGCTGCCTCCGGGGCGGCAGCTCGCGCCGATCTTCACGATCTGGGTGATCAGCCTGCTGGTGCTGGTCTTCGAACGGGACCTGGGCACCTCGCTGATCTTCTTCGGCGTCTTCGTGATCATGCTGTACATGGCCACCGAGCGCACGAGTTGGGTGCTCTGCGGCCTGGCCATGGCCGCGATCGGCGCCGCCGTCGTCGGCTCCATAGAGCCGCACGTCAAGGGCCGGATCATGGCCTGGCTGCACCCGATGGACATCTTTCTGCCCGAGGACCGCCGGCCGCCGGGGCTGATCTCCGACCAGGCCGCGCAGGCACTGTTCAGCTTCGGCAGCGGCGGCATCTCGGGCAGCGGCCTGGGCCAGGGCCACCCTGAGCTGATCGGCTTCGCCGGTAACAGCGACTTCATCCTCACCACCGTCGGCGAGGAGATGGGGCTGGCCGGAGTGATGGTCGTGATCATGCTGTACGTGCTGCTCGCCCAGCGCGGACTGCGGGTGGGCCTGACCGCCCGCGACCCGTTCGGCAAACTGCTCGCCGTCGGTCTCTCCGGGGCGCTGCTGCTCCAGGTCTTCGTGGTCGCCGGCGGCGTCACCGGCCTGATCCCCCTGACCGGCAAGGCCCTGCCGTTCCTCGCCAAGGGCGGCTCGTCCCTGGTCGCGAACTGGGTGATGGTGGCCCTGCTCCTACGCATCAGCGACCACGCGCAGCGGCGGCGCGAGCGGGTCTGATTCTTCCCACGTTTTTGGCTTTCCCGCCGTTCCGCTGCGCTTTGCCTTGTGCCCCACGTCTTCGGCTGGCCCGCCGTGGGAATTTCCCGCCGTTGCGCCTGCGGCGGGCCGGGGTCGCTGCGCGGGGCTGTCGGGTGCGGTGCCGCTCCTCCGGACTTCGTCCTGCGGCGCGACCCCTCCCGATGGGGGGTGGGGAAAGGCTGGTGGGGGTGCTAGTGGAGGGTCCGGCGCACCTCGTAGATCACTTGCAAACGCCCACGCCGGTGGCCCGCCCCCACCCACTTTCACTTTCTCCACTCACGGGAGGGGACGGGCCGGAGGGGCCGGTGTGTGGGACGTAAAGCGAAGCAGTCCCACACACCGGCCCCGGAGGCCCGTCACCGCACCCACAGCCCCGCGCAGCGGACCCCGCCCGCCGCAGGCGCAACGGCGAGCGCACCGCGCAGCGGGCGACAAACGGCGACACACCACCACGGCGGGACAGCCGACAACGTGGGCCGGAGGCCAAGCGCAACGGCGAGCGCACCGCGCAGCGGGCGACAAACGGCGACACACCACCACGGCGGGAAAGCCGACAACGTGGGGGGACAATGACACCGTGAACGACCTGGACACCTTCGCCGCCCTGCTCGCCCCGGAGGGGCAATCGCTGCTGGCCGAGCTGCGGGACCACGACCCGGCGGACGAGCTGGCGGCAGCCACCCGGCTGCGCCGTGACCACCCCGCGCCGCTGGTCTCCGCCGCGCTCGGGCAGGCCCGGCTGCGGCAGCGCGCGGTGGCGAAGTTCGGGGCGGATGCGCGGCTGATGTACTTCACGCCCAACGGCGTCGAGCAGTCCACCCGTGCCACGGTCGCCGCCCACCGCGCCGCCCGGCTCGCCGCACTGGGCGTCCGTACGCTGGCCGACCTGTGCTGCGGCATCGGCGGCGACGGGATCGCGCTGGCCCGCGCCGGGATCCGGGTCCTGGCCGTCGACCGGGACCCCCTGGCCTGCGCCGCGGTCCGGGCCAACGCCGAGGCGCTGGGGCTCGCGGAGCTGATCGAGGTGCGCTGCGCGGACGTGACGGAGGTGGACACCGCCGGATATGACGCGGTGTTCGTCGATCCGGCGCGGCGCGGCAAGGCGCCGACGAAGGGGGCGGCGCGCAGCGCCTCGGTGAGGGGCGGTGGCCGGGCGACCGGCGGGCGCATCTTCGATCCGGAGGCGTATGAGCCACCGCTGTCATGGGCCGTCGAGGCGGCCCGTAAGGCACCGTTCGCCGCGCTGAAGATCGCGCCGGGGGTGCCGCACGAGGCGCTGCCCGAGGACGCGGAGACGGAGTGGATCTCGGACGGGGGCGACGTCAAGGAGGCCGTGGTGTGGTTCGGGACGGCGGTGGACGGAGCGCCGGGTCCCACGCCCGGTGGCCGCCGCGCCACCTTGCTCCCGGCCGGTGACTCCCTGCTCGGCGCCGGACTGCCGGATCCCGAGCCGGGCCCCGTCGGGGACTGGCTGTACGAGCCGGACGGGGCGGTGATCCGCGCCCATCTCGTCGCGGATGTCGCCCGGCAGATCGGCGGCCGGCTGATCGATCCGACGATCGCGTACCTCACCGCGGACCGGCTGGTCGAGACGCCGTACGCGACCGCCTACGCGATCACCGATGTGCTGCCGTTCCACGTCAAGAAGCTCAAGGCGCTGCTGCGGGAGCGCGAGGTGGGCATCGCGGTGATCAAGAAGCGCGGTTCCGCGGTGGAGCCGGAGGAGCTGCGCAAGAAGCTGAAGCTCGGCGGGGGCCGCAAGTCCTGCACGATCTTCCTGACCCGGGTCGCCGGCGCCCCCTCGATGCTGCTGGGGCACCCCGCGGCGGACGCGCCCTGAGGGGCCCTCATGCCAGGTCGGTGAGGTCCTCGGCGTAGATCTGGGAGAGCGGCTGCGGGCCGATGTACTGCTGGCAGGTGCACTGGCCCGCCTCGTACTGCACCGGCTTGTGGTCGGCGTCCCAGGCGACCGCCACCTCCACCCGCTCATGACACTTGCCCTTTTTGTCATGCTTGGCGAGGTGGTGGGTGCAGCCGCACACCGGCTGCGGCGGCTGCTGGGCGGCGGCCAGCTCCTGCCGCTCCTGACGGGCGGTCTCCAGTCGCTCCATCTTGCGTTCGTGCCGCGTACGCAGCGCCGTACGCGCGGTGTCGGCGACCTTCGCGAAGCCGCCCGCCATGAAGAAGATGAAGACCCACCAGAACCAGTCCACGTCTTGCCGCCTCCCCACGTGCGCGCTCGGGTGCTGCAAGTCAGGGTAAGACCTCGGGCCGGACGTCGGGCCGGGGGAAGCGGGAGGACTCGCAGAACGACAAAACGAGCCCTCGCGCGGCCTCAGGAGTAGAGGTTGTTCTTGCTCATCTCGTGGACGTGGTCATGGCCGTGGTCATGGTCATGGTGGTGGCCGGACGGGGCGGGCGGGTCATCGGGGGCCTCACCGGGCACATGCGGTTCGGTGACCGGCAGGGACGAGTCGGCGGAGAGGTCCCAGGCGGAGGCCGGCCGGTTGCGGGCCACCATCTCCGCGCCCAGGGCGGCGACCATCGCGCCGTTGTCGGTGCACAGCTTGGGCCGCGGCACCCGCAGGGTGATCCCGGCGTCCTCGCAGCGGCGCGCGGCCATCGCCCGCAGCCGGGAGTTGGCCGCGACCCCGCCGCCGATCATCAGGTGGTCCACGCCGCTGTCCTTGCAGGCCCGGACGGCCTTACGGGTCAGCACATCCACCACGGCCTCCTGGAAGGACGCCGAGACGTCCGCCACCGGCACCTGTTCACCGGCCGCCCGCTTGGCCTCGATCCAGCGGGCGACGGCCGTCTTCAGACCGGAGAAGGAGAAGTCGTAGACCGGGTCGCGGGGGCCGGTCAGGCCGCGCGGGAAGCGGATCGCGTCCGGGTTGCCCTCGCGCGCGTAGCGGTCGATGACCGGGCCGCCGGGGAAGCCGAGGTTCAGCACCCGCGCGATCTTGTCGAACGCCTCGCCCGCCGCGTCGTCGATCGTCGAGCCCAGCGGCCGCACGTCGGAGGTGATGTCCGGGGCCAGCAGGAGGGAGGAGTGGCCGCCGCTCACCAGCAGGGCCATCGTCGGCTCCGGCAGCGGGCCGTGCTCCAGCTGGTCGACGCAGATGTGCGAGGCGAGGTGGTTGACCCCGTAGAGCGGCTTGCCCAGGGCGTAGGCGTAGGCCTTGGCGGCCGAGACGCCGACCAGCAGCGCACCGGCCAGGCCCGGCCCCGCGGTGACCGCGATCCCGTCCAGGTCGGAGGCCGCGACCCCGGCGTCCTTCAGGGCCCGCTGGATGGTGGGGACCATCGCCTCCAGGTGGGCGCGCGAGGCCACCTCCGGCACCACACCGCCGAAGCGGGCGTGCTCGTCGACGCTGGAGGCGACCGCGTCGGCGAGGAGGGTGTGGCCGCGGACGATGCCGACACCGGTCTCGTCGCAGGAGGTCTCGATGCCGAGGACGAGCGGTCCGCCGCGTGAGTCAGCCATGAGTGTCAAGTTCCTTGTACGGAGGGTGCTTCGGAGGAGGTCTGGGTGGTACGGCGCATCACGAGGGCGTCGTGGTTGCCGGGCTGGTAGTAGCCACGGCGGAAGCCGATCGGCTCGAAGCCGAAGCGCTCGTAGAGGCGCTGGGCGCGGAGGTTGTCGACGCGCACCTCCAGCAGCACCTCGTGGCATTCGAAGTCTGTCGCGGCACCGAGGAGTTCGGTCAGCAGCCGGGCGCCGAGGCCGGTGCCCCACTGGTCGCGGGCGGTGGCGATGGTCTGGATGTCGCCGGTGCCGTCGACGGCGGCCAGCCCGCCGTAGCCGACCAGCCGGCCCGCCCGCCCGCCACCCGACCGCCACCCCTCATCGGCGCCGCTGCGCGGCGGCACCTCCAGTTCGGCGACGAGGTAGCGGCGGGTGGCGTGCGGGCCGCGCGCATGGGCCAGCTCGGACCAGAACATGCCCGGCGACCAGGCGTCCTCGGGGAAGAGCTCCCGTTCGAGATCCAGCACCGGCGCTATGTCCCACCAGCGCATCTCGCGCAGCACCGCGCCGGACTGAGGGGCACCCGGCGGGCTCGCCGAGGGGCGCTCGGACGACGGGCGGGCGGTCACTGGGGGGTGACCACCTTGTAGTTGGCGGGCACCTGGGCGTCCGGGCGGCGCAGGTACATCGGCTGCGGGGGCGGCAGTTCCTCGCCCGCGGCCAGCTTCCCGGCGGCCAGTGTGGCCAGCGCCCCGGCGGACTGGTGCTCGGGGCCCTCGCGCCGTACGCCGGTGAAGACCGTGTCGTAGAGCAGTGCGCCCGCACCCACGGCGGGGACGCCGGCCACCTGGTCGGCGATGTCCGCGGGGCGGTCGACGGCGGGCTCGGTCAGCCGCGTGATCGTGCGGGGCGCGGCCGAGCCGGTCGAGGGGCCGGCCTCGTAGCGTGCCCAGTAGACCTCCTTGCGGCGGGCGTCGGTGGCCACGACGAAGGGCTCGGTCAGGCCGGAGGCGTAGGCGAGGCCGTCGAGGGTGCACAGGCCGTGGACGGGTACGCCGAGCGCCGCCCCGAACGTCGCGGCGGTCACCAGGCCGACCCGGAGTCCGGTGTACGGCCCCGGGCCCACGCCGACCACGATGTCGCTGACCGCGTCGAGCTTCAGGCCGGCCTCGGCCAGCACCCGGTCGACGGCGGGCAGCAGCAGCTCGCCGTGCCGGCGTGCATCGACCTGGCGGGACTCGGCGAGGACGCGGGTGCCGTCATGGAGCGCGACGGTGACGGCGGGGGTGGCGGTGTCAAGAGCTAGCAGCAGCACGCCCTTAAGACTACGGCTCGGCCGGTGGTACCTGTCGCGGTGCTACCGTCGCCCCCGTAGCCCAGCAGCAAGCAGCCCGGCATTCCAAGGCCCGGGGCTCCCCGCCGGAGGCAGGGAGAGGGAGGAAAGGTGGCACAGCGGTGCCCGCTAAGAGCAGCACGATCGTCACCGCGCTGACCACGGCTGCCGTGGTCGTGGTCGGTGTGCTCGGCTACCAGGCCGCGGCGTCCGCTCCGGACACCCTCACCCAGGCCCGCAAGGACAGCCACCACCGCGCGCCCAAGGAGCACTCGGAGCAGGGCCGCAAGAAGGGCAAGGCGCCCGCTCCGGCCGAGGTCCCCGCGGCGTCCGGGAAGGGCCGGCGGATCGTCTACTCGCTCGACGCCAAGCGGGTCTGGCTGGTCGGCCCGAAGGACAAGGCGCTGCGTACGTACCGGGTCGCGCCGAGCACGGTGAGCCCGCCGCTGGGGTCGTACGCGGTCAGCTCGCGTTCGGTGAGCGTCACGGGCTCGGACGGCATCGCCATCGAGCACGTGGTGCGGTTCGCGAGTGTGGACAGCGTCACCATCGGCTTCAGCGCGGCCGTCGACGGCTCGATGCCCGCCGCGGGCTCGACGAAGAAGACCGGCGGCATCCGTGAGTCGCGCGAGGACGGCAAGGCGATGTGGGACTTCGCCCTGCACGGCACCAAGGTCGTCGTGGTCTCCTGACCGCACGGCGCCCGGCGCCCCGTTTATTCGCCCCTACGGGCTACGCCGCGTCGCGGCCCCCGGTGGACGCGGACCCGGCGGGTCCGGCCTCGTCCTCCCCCGCCGGCTCGTCCGCGGACCGTGCGGGCTTGCCCTGGCGGGCTTCCTCGGCGGCGTCGGGGGGCGTGGATACGGCGCTGGCCGCGGCACACGCCGCCAGCAGCTCATTCATGGACGGCGTCTCGCGCGCCTCATGATCGGCGCGCCCGGCCGCCGTGATCGGGGTCCCCCCGCGCCCTTCAGGCGTAGGGGAGGGCTGGTGGGCCGACATGGACGCCTCCCGGGGCTCCTGGGACGAGCGACAGAAGCTAGGCTTGCTACTTAGGCTGACCTAACTGAGGTCTCCACCCATGTCACCACGCCCGGCACCAGGTATGCAACATCTTACCGACGGCTTGTCGGAAACTACGGGACGCGTGACCGGGCCACGGGCCGGTCCGCCCGCCGCCGCCACGACCGGTCACCCCGCCGCCGCGCCCGGTCCGCCCGCCGTCAGCAGGTCTCCAGCTCGGGCAGGCCGGCGTCCGCCCAGCGCGCGCCGAGGCCGGTGACCGTCACCTCGCGCACATCGTCCGCGGCCTCCACCAGCGCCCCGTCCGCGCCGCCCGGCGCCTCCGCTCCCACGGCGCGCCCGATCACCACATGCAGCCGGTCCTCGGACAGCTCCTCGACCTTGCCCTCGCCCCACTCCACGACCACCACCGACTCCGGCAGCGAGACATCGAGGTCCAGGTCCTCCATCTCGTCCAGCCCGCCGCCGAGCCGGTAGGCGTCGACATGCACCAGCGCGGGGCCGCCGGTCAGCGAGGGGTGCACCCGGGCGATGACGAAGGTGGGCGAGGTCACGGCGCCGCGCACGCCCAGGGCCTCGCCCAGGCCGCGGGTCAGCGTGGTCTTGCCGGCGCCCAGCTCACCGGTGAGCAGCACCAGGTCGCCGGGGCGCAGCAGCGGGGCCAGCCGGCGGCCCAACTCCTGCATCTGTTCGGGTGACTTGACGGTTACGTGCGCAATCGATGCGGTGGTGCTCATGCCGCAAATGGTACGGCCCGCCCGCCGCCCGGCCGGCGCCCCTCCACGACACCCCTGCGGGACGGCGGCCCTGTCCCCGCCGCCCGGCCACCGGCCCTCCACGCCGCCGCCCCGCGCCGGCGGGCCCGGCGCGACGGCCTGCCGGGCCGCTGTCCGGCAGGCCCCGGCGGGTCAGGCGCGGGCGTGCCGCGAGCTGCGGGCCGTCGCGCTCGCCCGCTCCACCAGCGACACCAGATGGTCATTGACCAGCTCGGGCCGCTCCAGCATCACCAGATGCCCGGCGCCGGGGACACACACCAGGTCCGCGGCGGGCAGCATCTCGGCGATCGTCCGGCTGTGGTCGGCAGGAGTGATCAGATCGCTCTCCCCGGCGAGCACCAGCGCGGGCACCGCGTCGTACGCCACCAGCGCCTCGGTCTTGTCGTGCACCGCGAACGCCGGGAAGAACTCGGCGACCACGTCGATCGGCGTCGCCTCGATCAGCCGCTCGCCGAACCGCGCGATGCCCGGGTCCACGTTCTCCGGCGTCCCGAACGAATACCGCTTGATCAGCCCCGCGAAGAGGTCGGCGGTGGCCCGCCGCCCGCGCTCGACGATCTCGCGCTGCCAGCCCAGCGCCTTGAGGACGCCCGGCGCGAGCCAGTGGAAGGCCTTGACGCCCATGGACGGCAGCCCGAAGCCGACCTCGCTGAGCCGGCCGGCGGAGGTGCCGATCAGAGCCACCCCGACCACCCGCTCCGCGACGTACTCGGGGAACTGGTCGGCCAGCGCCATCACCGTCATCCCGCCCATGGAGTGCCCGACCAGCACGATCGGCCCCTCCGGGACCGCGGCGTCCAGCACCGCCTTCAGATCCCGGCCCAGCAGGTCGATGGTGACCGGTTCCGTGCCGTCGATCTGGCCGTGGCCGCGCGAGGAGCGGCCGTGGCTGCGCTGGTCCCAGTGGACGGTGCGCACCGTGCCGCGCAGCGCGGAGCGCTGGAAGTGCCAGGAGTCCTGGCTGAGGCAGTAGCCGTGGCTGAAAACGACCGTGGGGGCCGCGGAGCGCCGCCCCAGTGCGGCCGTCAGCCGCTTGCGCAGACCGCCCTGTGCCTCCTGCGCCGCACGGGCCTCCTTGCCGCGGACGGGCTTGGCGGAGCGGTCGCCCTTGCCGTGTTTGCCGTGCTTGCCGTTCACGGCGGACTTGCCCGTCCCGTCGCCCTTCTCCGGGCGGCCCGGCTCCGGGCCCGGCTCGTCGACCTCGTAGTACAGCTCGGTGCCGTCCTCGGCGATCGCGGCACCCGGGGTGCCGCGCAGCGTGCCGTACGGGCCCGCGGCGTCCAGCGCGAGCCGGGCGCGGCGCCGCATCCCGCGGCCGACCGTCATCCGCTCTATCGCCACCCCGGCCGCGGCACCCGCCGCGACCACGCCGATCGCGGCGCCGGCGACACCGGCGTGCCGGCCCGCCCGCGCCCAGTTGCCGGCCACCTCGGCCGCCGCCTCGACCGCCTGCGCGGCGGCCTCCTGTCCCTCGGTCATGCCGTGCCCCCCGTAAGCGCACTGTCCCCTTCGGCTTCGCTCCGTATGCCGCTGTCCACATAGACGCGTGGCACCCGGGATCCGATCCGGGTGACGATTTCGTAGCCGATGGTTCCGGCCACCCGGGCCCAGTCCTCCGCGGTCGGCTCACCGCGGTCCCCGGGGCCGAACAGCACCGCCAGGTCGCCCGGCTCGGCGCTGTCGCCGCCCAGGTCCACCACGAACTGGTCCATCGCGATCCGTCCGGCGACGGTCCGCCACTCGCCGGCGACCAGCACCGGGCCGGTGCCGGAGGCGTGCCGCGGGATGCCGTCGGCGTAGCCGAGCGGGATCAGCGCCAGGGCGGTGGCGCCGGGTGTCGTGTAGTGGTGCCCGTACGACACCCCGTGGCCGCCCGGGACGCGCTTGACCGACGCGAGCGACGCCTCCAGGGTCATCGCCGGCCGCAGCCCGAAGTCCTGGGAGGTGCCGACCTCCGGGCTGGGCGAGATGCCGTAGATGCCGATGCCGGTGCGGACCAGGTCGAAGTGCGCTTCGGGCAGGGTCAGCAGGGCCGGGGTGTTGGCGATGTGCCGCACCTCGGGGCGCAGTCCGGCCGTCTCGGCGGTCTTCAGCGCCTCGTGGAAGACATCCAGCTGGGCGGCGATCGAGGGGTGGCCGGGCTCGTCGGCACAGGCGAAGTGCGACCAGACACCGGTGACGGTCAGCGCGCCCTCGGCCTCGGCGGCGCGGGCGGCCGCGGTCAGTTCCGGCCAGTCGGCGGGCGGGCAGCCGTTGCGGCCCAGGCCGGTGTCGACCTTGAGCTGGACACGGGCGGTGCGGCCGCAGGCCCGCGCCGCCGCTACCACCTCGCGCAGCGCCCACAGCGCGCTCACCCCGACGTCGATGTCCTGCTCGACGGCCTGTTGCCAGGGGCCGCCCGGCGTCCACAGCCAGCACATCAGCCGCCCGGTGTCACCGGCCGCACGCAGCGCGAAGGCCTCCTCGGGCAGCGCCGTGCCCAGCCAGCCCGCACCGGCCTCACGGGCGGCGCGCGCGCAGCGCACCGCCCCGTGTCCGTAGCCGTCGGACTTGACCACGGCCATCAGCTCTGCCCGGGGTGCGCGGGCCCGCAGTGCACGGACGTTCGACCGCACGGCGGCGACGTCGATGGCGGCACGGGCGCGCTTCGCTGTCTCGTTCATCCCCCTCAGTGTTGCAGGCCACGCCGCGGCACCCCGGGGGACGGGCGGGAAAACCGTGCTCACACGCTGGGTTTCCGCCCCCAGACGTACACGACGTCCCCCTTCTTCAGCAGATCCCACAGCTTCCGCGCATCGCTCCATGTGAGGTTGACGCAGCCGTGCGAGCCGGGCCCCTGGTAGAGGTCCTCGTAGACGCCGTGCAGCGCCTCGCCGCGGTCGAAGAACTGCGCGAACGGCATCGAGGTGCCGTAAAGGTTGGAAATGTGACTTCTGTGCCGCAGGTAGATCCGGTACGAACCCGTACGGGTCTCCATCGTCGGCGCCCCGGAACGGATCGCCACCGGGTCGAAGATCACCCGCCCGTTCTGCTGCACCCACATCAGCTGCCGGTTCAGATCGACGCACGCGGTCCGCTCGCGACGGTCGGGGCAGCGCCCGGCCCGGTTGGGGTCCTTCTTGGCCCGCATCAGCCGCACCATCGCGCCCGTGACCGGCCCCGCGAAGCCGGTCGCCGGTGCGATCCGGTGCGCCTGCTGGAACCGCCGGATCGCCCGGCAGTCCCCCGCGCTCTGCCGCCCGTCCGCCTCCCGCCGCAGATAGCGCTCCGCCTGCCGCTGGAAGGGCCCGGTCGCCCGGCTGCACGCCACCGCCCTCGTGCCGTGGCGCACCACCTCGGACCGCGGCACGTACTCGATGTGCGGCTGCCGCCCGCGCGTCTGCGCCCGGCCGGGGTTCTCCTGCGCGGCCGGCGCCTGCGGAGCGCGCGGGATGCCGGGGACCAGGTCGGCGGCCGGGTACGAGACGGGCTCAAAGACCGCGTGCGAGACGGGCGACGGCGCCACGGCCTGCGCGGGAGGCCCGGCGACAGCGAGCAGCGAGGCGCAGACCAGCAGCGCCGGAAGAGTGCGTTTCATGCCCTCACGCATGCCGTGGCCGCGCGCCCGTACCGCCCGTCGGGCACCAGGTTCGCCCTGGTGCCCGCCCCATTCCCCCGCGGGGCGTAATGCCGGAGCGTCAGCTGTCAGCCCGTCACATCACGCCAGGCGTCGGCCAGCTGACCGGCGACCTCCGACGCCAGGATCGGCGCGCCGGCCGGACCGGCCGCGCGGCGGGCCGCCAGCCCGTGCAGATACGCACCGGCCGACCCCGCGTCACGCGCCGTGAGCCCCGCGGCGAGCAACGACCCCGTCACCCCCGACAGCACGTCCCCGCTCCCGGCCGTCGCCAGCCAGCCGGTCCCCGTGGGATTGACCCGCACCGGCCCGTCCGCCTCCGCGATCAGCGTCGTCGAGCCCTTGAGCAGCACCGTGGCGTCGTACCGTGCCGCCAACTCCCGTACGGACGCCAGCCGTGCCTCCTCGACCTCCTCACGGCCGCATCCCAGCAGCGCGGCGGCCTCCCCCGCATGCGGCGTCAGCAACGTCGCGGCCGTGCGCTCCGCGACCCGACGGGGCGTCAGGAACCGCAGCCCGTCCGCGTCCACCAGCACCGGCACCTCCGACGCCAGCACGTCCTCCAGCGCGTCCGACTCCTCGCCGATGCCGGGACCGATCACCCACGCCTGCACCCGGCCCGCCTTGTCCGGCGGACCGGCATGCACCAGCGTCTCCGGAAAGCGCGCCAGCACCGCGTCGGCGGCCGGACCGACATAGCGCACGGCCCCCGCACCGCCCCGCAACGCACCCGCCACCGCGAGCACCGCCGCCCCGGGATACCGCGCGGACCCGGCGACCACACCGACCACACCGCGCCGGTACTTGTCGCTCTCGGGCACCGGACGCGGCAGCAGCTGAGCCACGTCCGCATGCTGCAACGCCTCCATTCCGGCGTCCGCGGGCAGCGTGAGCCCGATGTCCACCAGCCGCAGCGCCCCAGCCCGCTCCCGTGCCGGGTCGATCAGCAGCCCCGGCTTGTACGCGCCGAACGTCACCGTCGCATCGGCCCGTACGGCCTCCCCCCGCACCTCACCGCTGTCCGCGTCCACACCGCTGGGCAGATCGACGGCCACCACCGGCGCCGACTCCCATGCCGCATGCGCCAGTCGGGCGGCCTCCGGGCGCAGCCCGCCCCGCCCGCCGATCCCGACGATCCCGTCCACGACCAGATCGGCCCGCGCGATGTCCCGCAACGCGTCGCCCGAGACGCGCCCCCCAGCCGCCCGCAGCGCGCCGAGCCCGCCCTGGTGCGCCCGATCGGGCGAGAGCAGCACCGCCGCCACCCCGGCTCCCCGCCGCGCCAGCCGGGCACCGGCGTACAGCGCGTCCCCGCCGTTGTCGCCGCTGCCCACCAGCAACACCACCCGGGACCCGTACACCCGCCCCAGCAACTCCCCGCAGGCCACGGCCAGTCCGGCCGCCGCCCGCTGCATCAGGGCCCCTTCGGGCAACCGGGCCATGAGCTCTCGCTCCGCGGCCCGCACGGTCTCCACGCTGTAGGCAGTCCTCATACCGACAAGTCTCGCCCCTCGCCCACGGGGGGCGGGGGATTTCCCCTCCCGGGGGCGGCCTCCCCGCAAAGACGGCGCCCGCCCACCGACGAGCGGGGGGCGGGCGCCGCAGCGGCCTCAGGCCTCGGCGATCACCACGGCGGAGGCGACCCCCGCATCATGGCTCAGCGACACGTGCCACGAGCGGACCCCGAGCTCCTTCGCGCGCGCCTCGACCGTCCCGCGCACCCGCAGCCGCGGCTGCCCGCTGTCCTCGACGTACACCTCGGCATCGGTCCAGTGCAGCCCGCTCGGCGCCCCGAGCGCCTTGGCCAGCGCCTCCTTGGCGGCGAACCGCGCCGCCAGAGAGGCGATACCGCGGCGCTCCCCGCTCGGCAGTATCAGCTCCTCCTCGATGAAGAGCCGCTGCGCCAGCTCCGGCGTACGCTCCAGCGCCGCGCCGAACCGCTCGATCTCGGCGACATCGATCCCGACCCCGATGATCATTCCACCGTCACCGACTTGGCGAGGTTGCGCGGCTGGTCGACCTCGTTGCCCCGGGCGGTGGCCAGCTCGCAGGCGAAGACCTGGAGCGGGACCGTCGAGACCAGCGGCTGAAGCAGCACCGGCGTCCGCGGAATCCGTACGAGGTGGTCGGCGTAGGGCACGACGGTCTCGTCGCCCTCCTCCGCGATGACGATGGTCCGCGCACCCCGGGCCCGGATCTCCTGGATGTTCGACACGATCTTGTCGTGCAGTACGGACCGCCCGCGCGGGGACGGCACCACGACGACGACCGGCAGATCGTCCTCGATCAACGCGATCGGCCCGTGCTTGAGCTCCCCGGCCGCAAAGCCCTCCGCATGCATGTACGCGAGCTCCTTGAGCTTCAGCGCGCCCTCCAGCGCCACCGGGTAGCCCACATGCCGGCCGAGGAAAAGCACCGTGTTCTTGTCGGCGAGGCTGCGCGCCAGCTCCCGAACCGGCTCCATCGTGCCGAGCACCTGCTCGACCTGGGTGCCGATGGCCGCCAGTTCGCGCACCACGGCCCGGATCTCGTCGCCCCACTTCGTGCCCCGCACCTGCGCGACGTACAGCGCCACCAGGTAGCAGGCCACCAGTTGGGTCAGGAACGCCTTCGTGGAGGCCACCGCGACCTCCGGCCCGGCGTGCGTGTACAGCACCGCGTCCGACTCCCGCGGGATGGTCGAACCGTTCGTGTTGCAGATGGCGAGCACCTTCGCGCCCTGCTCCCGCGCATGGCGCAGTGCCATCAGGGTGTCCATCGTCTCGCCGGACTGGCTGATGGCGATGACCAGCGTGTGCCGGTCCAGGATCGGGTCGCGGTAGCGGAATTCGCTGGCCAGCTCCGTCTCGCAGGGAATCCGCGTCCAGTGCTCGATCGCGTACTTGGCGATCATCCCCGCGTGGTACGCCGTCCCGCACGCCACGATGACGACCTTGTCGACCTCGCGCAGCACCGCCGGCGGAATCCGCACCTCGTCCAGGGACAGCACCCCCGAGGCGTCGATCCGGCCCAGCAGGGTGTCCGCGACGGCCTTCGGCTGCTCGGCGATCTCCTTGAGCATGAAGTAGTCGTAGCCGCCCTTCTCGGCGGCCGAGGCGTCCCAGTCGACGTGGTACTCGCGGACCTCAGCGGGCGCGCCGTCGAAGTCGGTGACCGTCACCCCGTCCCGGCGCAGCTCCACGACCTGGTCCTGGCCCAGCTCGATCGCCTCACGGGTGTGCGCGATGAACGCCGCCACGTCCGAGGCGAGGAACGCCTCGCCGTCCCCGACGCCCACCACGAGCGGCGAGTTGCGCCGCGCCCCGACGACTGCATCCGGCTCATCGGCATGCACCGCGACCAGGGTGAACGCACCCTCCAGCTGCCGGCACACCTGCCGCATCGCCTCGGCCAGCTCACCGCAGGACGAGTAGGCCTCGGCGAGCAGATGCGCCACGACCTCGGTGTCCGTCTCGGACGCCAACTCGTGTCCGCGGTCGGTGAGTTCGGCCCGCAGCCCGGCGAAGTTCTCGATGATGCCGTTGTGCACGACCGAGACCCGGCCGGCGTTGTCCAGATGCGGATGGGCGTTCTCGTCGGTCGGCCCGCCGTGGGTGGCCCACCGGGTGTGCCCGATTCCGGTCGAGCCGGCCGGCAGCGGACGGTCCGCCAGCTCCTTTTCCAGGTTGGCGAGTTTGCCGGCTTTCTTGGCCGCTGCCAGACCGCCGTCGGCAAGCACGGCGACACCCGCCGAGTCGTAGCCGCGGTACTCCAGCCGCTTCAGCCCGGCCAGGACGACATCCAGGGCGCTCTGCCCGCCCACATATCCCACGATTCCGCACATGGAGGCAGCCTACGACGCCCGCCTGTCAATACCCGCGCGCTATCCGGTGGTGCGCCTCACGCACCGTCTCCAGGAACTCCTCGTCCGCCTCCGCGCCTGCCCCGAGCTCGCTGCCCGGCTCGTGACGCTCCAGGAAGTCGGCGAGATCCTCCCCCAGATCCTCGTCCGGCAGGTCCTCCGCCAGCTCGGCGTAGACCCGCGCGGCAAATAAGTCCGACGCGGCATCGGCCCCCCGGCCCCTCGCGCCTCCGGTCCTCCCCCACGGTCGCTGTCCCAGCAGACCGGTCTTACGCGCTCGCACACGCACCCCCTGATTCGTCCACGGCCCGCGGCCGGGCCTCTCCCCGCAGCCGACCGTACCGGGCAAAATCCCTCGGGTACAGACAGCCGGGCAGAGAAACACCCAAGCCGGCCACGAGGCCACAACCCCGCCCCCGGGCCCCCCGGTCGGGCACCCCGAGATGAACGGCGTGTGGCGGCTGCGCACAATGGGCCCGTGCCCATGACGACCGATCCGCAGCAACGACGCCGCGCCGACAGCTCCCCGTACGTCGATCTGACGCGCGCGCAGTGGAGTGCCCTGCGGGAGAAGACCCCGCTGCCCCTGACGGCCGACGAGGTCGAACGGCTGCGGGGCCTGGGCGATGTCATCGACCTCGACGAGGTGCGCGATGTCTATCTCCCGCTGTCCAGGCTCCTCAACCTCTACGTCGGCGCCACCAGCAATCTGCGTGGTGCGCTGAACACCTTCCTCGGCGACGTGGGCGGCGGCCCCCAGCCCGGTACCCCGTTCGTCATCGGGGTCGCGGGCAGCGTGGCCGTCGGGAAGTCCACCACCGCCCGGCTGCTCCAGGCCCTGCTGGCCCGCTGGCCCGAGCATCCGCGGGTCGAGCTGGTCACCACCGACGGTTTCCTCTTCCCCAACGCCGAGCTGCACCGGCGCGGCCTGATGTCCCGCAAGGGCTTCCCGGAGTCCTACGACCGGCGGGCGCTGACCCGCTTCGTCGCGGATGTGAAGTCCGGCAAGGCCGAGGTCACCGCGCCCGTCTACTCCCACCTGATCTACGACATCGTGCCCGGCGAGCGGCTGACCGTGCAGCGCCCGGACATCCTCATCGTCGAGGGCCTGAACGTCCTCCAGCCGGCGCTGCCCGGCAAGGACGGCCGCACCCGCCTCGGGCTCGCCGACTTCTTCGACTTCTCCGTCTACGTCGACGCCCGCACCGAGGACATCGAGAAGTGGTACCTCGGCCGCTTCCGCAAACTGCGCGAGACGGCCTTCCAGAACCCGTTCTCGTACTTCCGCAAGTACACCCAGGTCTCCGAGGACGAGGCCCTCGACTACGCCCGCATGATCTGGCGCACCGTCAACAAGCCCAATCTGCAACAGAACGTCGCGCCGACCCGCGGCCGCGCCAACCTGGTGCTGCGCAAGGGACCGGACCACAAGGTGCAACGACTGTCGTTGCGCAAGCTCTAGGGAGTGCGAACGCCGTGCTGCATCTGCGCCTGATCGTCCCTGCGGACCGTACCGACGAGGTGCTCCAGCTGCTGGAGACGACCGTCGGGACGACCCATCTGGTCGTACTGAGCGGGGCGGCCCGCGATCCGCAGGGCGATGTGGTGCTGTGCGATGTCGCACGGGAGGCCGGTGACGGGCTGCTGGCCCGGCTGCGGGCGATGGATCTCGACCGGACCGGTTCGATCGCCATCGAGAACATCGATCTGTCGCTGTCCCGGCGGGCCGACCGGGCGGAGGACGAGGCACCCGGCGAGGGCGCGGACGCCGTGCTGTGGGAGTCGCTGACCGACGCCACCCATGAGGAGTCGACGCTCTCGGCCACCTACCTCGCGTTCCTGACCCTCGCCACGATGATCGCGGCCTGCGGTGTGGTCCTCGACAACGCGATCCTGATCGTCGGCGCGATGGCCGTGGGCCCGGAGTTCGGCCCGCTGGCCGGTATCTGCACCGCGCTCGTCCAGCGGGCACCGCGCCTGGCCTGGCGCTCGGTCCAGGCGCTGCTCGTCGGTTTCGCGCTGGCGATGGTGGTGACCGTCGGCTTCAGCCTCTTCATGGACGCGGTCGGCCTCTTCCGCATCGAGGCGCTGGAGGCCGCGCGCCCCAACACCAACTTCATCTACCGGCCCGACTGGTTCTCGTTCGTCGTCGCGGTCCTCGCCGGCATCGCCGGGGTGCTGTCACTGACGTCCGCCAAATCGGGCGCCCTGGTCGGCGTGGCGATCTCCGTCACCACCGTCCCGGCCGCCGCCAACGCCGCGGTGGCCCTCGGCTACCAGGAGTACGGCCAGGCCTGGCACTCCATGGAACAGCTCCTGCTCAACCTGGCAGGCATCATCATCGCCGGCACGCTCACCCTGGCGGCACAGAAGCTGCTGTGGGCCCGGCACGACACCGGGCCCGCCCTCCGCTAGGGAAGACACCCCTGGGAGGACAGGCCCGGGAAGCTGCGAAAGGGCTCAGCCCAGCGCGGACTTGACCGCGTCGGCGAGCCGCTCGGCCACCGACCGGGCCTGCTCGATGTCCGCGGCCTCCACCATCACCCGCACCAGCGGCTCCGTGCCGGACGGCCGCAGCAGCACCCGGCCGGTGGCGCCCAGCTCCCGCTCCGCCTCGGCGACCGCCGCGGTCAGCTCGGGAGAAGTGGTCACCCGCGACTTGTCGACGTCGGGGACGTTGATGAGGATCTGCGGCAGCCGTTCCATGACGCGCACCAGTTCGGCCAGCGGCCGGCCGGTCGCGGCGACCCGGGCCCCCAGCATCAGACCGGTCAGCGTGCCGTCGCCGGTGGTGGCGTGGTCCAGCACGATCACATGCCCGGACTGCTCACCGCCCAGCGCGAAGCCGTGCGCCTTCATCTCCTCCAGGACGTACCGGTCGCCGACCGCGGTCTGGACGAGGTCGATGCCCTCGCGCTCCATGGCGAGCTTGAAGCCCAGGTTGGACATCACGGTGGCGACGACGGTGTTCTTGCGCAGCGTCCCCGCCTCGCGCATCCCGAGCGCCAGGACGGCCAGGATCTGGTCGCCGTCGACCTCGTTGCCCTCGCGGTCCACGGCCAGGCACCGGTCCGCGTCGCCGTCGTGGGCGACACCCAGGTCGGCGCCGTGCTCGACGACGGCCGCCCGCAGCAGCTGGAGGTGGGTGGAGCCACAGCCGTCGTTGATGTTGAGGCCGTCGGGGTCGGTGCCGATCGTGATGACATCGGCGCCGGCCCGCGCGAACGCCTCGGGCGAGACCCGCGACGCCGCACCGTGGGCGCCGTCGACGACGATCTTCAGCCCGTCCAGGCGGTTGGGCAGGACGCCGACGAGATGCGCGACGTAGTTGTCGAAGCCCTCGTCGTAGACGGTGACCCGGCCCACGCCGGCGCCGGTCGGCCGCGCCCACGGCTCACCGGAGCTGTGGGCGCGGTAGGTCTGCTCGATCCGGTTCTCCAGCTCGTCGGCGAGCTTGTGGCCGCCACGGGCGAAGAACTTGATGCCGTTGTCGGGCATCGGGTTGTGGCTGGCGGAGAGCATCACGCCGAGGTCCGCGCCGAGCGAGCCGGTCAGATACGCGACCGCCGGGGTCGGAAGCACGCCCACCCGCAGCACGTCCACGCCGGCGCTGGCCAGACCCGCGACGACCGCGGCCTCCAGGAACTCACCGGACGCGCGTGGATCGCGTCCGACCACCGCCACCGGCCGGTGACCTTCGAATGTGCCCGCTTCCGCGAGCACATGCGCCGCAGCGACCGACAGACCGAGCGCCAGCTCCGCCGTCAGATCCGCATTGGCGACGCCGCGCACACCGTCCGTGCCGAAGAGTCGTCCCACTGGTGTCCTCCGAGTAGATGAGCTTGGACCAGAGCATTAAGTCCAGGTATACGCCCCTGGTCGTGGATAGCCGAACGCCCCGGCAGCACGGATCCGTGCCACCGGGGCGTTCGCCAAGTGCTGCATGTCGCAGCGAGCGCGGATTAGCGCTTGCTGTACTGCGGCGCCTTACGGGCCTTCTTCAGACCGGCCTTCTTGCGCTCGACCGCACGGTCGTCACGCTTGAGGAATCCGGCCTTCTTCAGCGCGCCGCGGTTGTTGTCCACGTCCGCCTCGTTCAGCGCACGGGCCACGCCCAGGCGCAGCGCACCGGCCTGGCCGGAGATGCCGCCGCCGGAGATGCGGGCCACGACGTCGTAGCGGTTGTCGAGCTCGAGCACCTTGAAGGGCTCGTTGACTTCCTGCTGGTGCACCTTGTTGGGGAAGTAGCCCTCAAGGGTGCGACCGTTGATCTTCCACTGGCCGGTGCCCGGAACGATCCGGACGCGGGCGATGGCGTTCTTGCGACGGCCCAGGCCGGCAGCCGGCTGCGGGTCGCCGAAGCGGGAGGCGAGGGACTCGGAGGTGTACTCCGACTCCACGACCTCGGTCTCAGTGGTGTATTCCTCGACGGCGTCGTCGTTCTCGATGACGGTCTCGGGAGTGGTCTCGGCCACGATGCTCCTCAGAATTCTCTGTCGTCTTAGGGGGTGGCCGGACTTACTGCGCGACCTGGGTGATCTCGAACGGGACCGGCTGCTGCGCAGCGTGCGGGTGCTCGGCGCCCGCGTAGACCTTCAGCTTCGAGAGCATCTGACGGCCGAGGGTGTTCTTGGGGAGCATGCCCTTGATGGCCTTCTCGACGGCCTTCTCGGGGTTCTTGTCGAGCAGCTCGTCGTAGCGGACGGAGCGCAGACCACCCGGGAAGCCCGAGTGGCGGTAAGCCATCTTCTGGGTCCGCTTGTTGCCGGACAGGTGCACCTTGTCGGCGTTGACGATGATGACGAAGTCACCCATGTCAACGTGCGGCGCGTAAACGGGCTTGTGCTTACCCCGCAGGAGGGACGCGGCCTGGGTGGCCAGACGGCCCAGGACAACGTCCTGCGCGTCAATGATGTGCCACTGGCGCTGGACATCGCCGGGCTTGGGGCTGAACGTACGCACGGTTAGCCTTCGCTTCTTCAGAGGTGGGGTATCCCCTGGCCCAGAGGCCGCGGGGACGGGTCCTGTACTGGTCACCACGACCGATCACACCAGCAGGAGCGGCACTACGGGTGACGCAACCCGATCGTCCGTCGCTGGTCATCGGCCCGGTGGACCGCGTAAGGGCCCCCTCACGTGAGATAGAGCAAGCCAATACGCATAACGAACAGGCAGAATACCGGCCCGGCCCCGGTCGGGTCAAAACGCCCCCCGAACCGGCGTGCGGTCCCGTCCCGCCGCCGCCTCCGCGATCACCGTGGGTGCCCGCCGCCGCACGCTGCACACCCGCTCCGGCGGAAAGACGCCCCTACCGGTCCCGCACCACCCGCCGCTCGTCCCACACCGGCTCCGCCGTCTCCCGCACCAGCCCGTCCGACCCGAACACCAGGAACCGGTCGAAGGACCGGGCGAACCAGCGGTCGTGCGTCACCGCCACCACCGTCCCCTCGTACGCCTCCAGGCCCTCCTGGAGCGCCTCCGCCGACTCCAGGTCCAAGTTGTCCGTCGGCTCGTCGAGCAGCAGCGCCGTCGTGCCGGACAGCTCCAGCAGCAGGATCTGGAAGCGTGCCTGCTGGCCGCCGGAGAGCCGCTCGAAGCGCTGCTCGGCCTGTTGCTCCAGCTCGTAGCGGCGCAGGGCCGACATGGCCTGGCCCTTGTCCCTGGCGTGCTCGGTCCACAGGATGTCGAGCAGGGTGCGGCCCAGCAGCTCGGGGTGGGCGTGGGTCTGCGCGAAGTGGCCCGGGACGACACGGGCGCCGAGCTTCCATGCGCCGGTGTGCGGGACGGGGTTCTGCTCGTCGCCGGCCAGCAGCCGCAGGAAGTGCGACTTGCCGGAGCCGTTGGAGCCGAGGACCGCGACCCGTTCGCCGTAGAAGATCTCCAGGTCGAACGGCTTCATCAAGCCGGTCAGCTCCAGGTTCTCGCAGGTGATCGCCCGTACGCCGGTGCGCCCGCCGCGCAGCCGCATGGTGATGTCCTGCTCGCGCGGCGGCTCCGGCGGCGGCCCGGCCTCCTCGAACTTCTTCAGCCGGGTCTGCGCCGCCGCATAGCGCGAGGCCAGCTCATGGCTGACCGAGGCCGCCTGCCGCAGCGAGACCACCAGCTTCTTCAGCTGCGCATGCTTCTCGTCCCAGCGCCGCCGCAGCTCCTCGAAGCGGGCGAAACGCTCCTTGCGCGCCTCGTGAAAGGTGTCGAAGCCGCCACCGTGCACCCAGACGTCGGAGCCCGCCGGCCCCGGCTCCACGCTGACGATCTTCTCCGCCGCACGGGCCAGCAGCTCCCGGTCGTGCGAGACGAACAGCACCGTCTTACGGGTCTGCCGGAGCTGCTCCTCCAGCCAGCGCTTGCCGGGCACGTCCAGATAGTTGTCCGGTTCGTCCAGCAGCAGCACCTCGTCCGTGCCGCGCAGCAGCGACTCCAGCACCAGCCGCTTCTGCTCGCCCCCGGACAGCGTGCGCACCTGCCGCCACTGGGCCTTCTCGTACGGCATGCCCAGCGCCGCCATGGTGCAGATGTCCCAGGCCGTCTCGGCCTCGTAGCCGCGCGCCTCGGCCCAGTCGCTGAGCGCCTGGGCATAGGCCATCTGCACGGCCTCGTCGTCGTCCCCGGCGGTCATGATCGCGAGCTCGGCGGCGTCCACCGCCGCCGCGGCCTGTCTGATCCGCGGCTGCGCCACGGAGACCAGCAGGTCGCGCACCGTGCGCTCGTCCCGTACGGAGCCCACGAACTGCGGCATCACGCCCAGTCCGCCGCTGACGGTGACCGCCCCGCCGTGCGGCTGGAGCTCCCCCGCGATCAGCCGCAGCAGTGTCGTCTTGCCGGCGCCGTTGGCCCCCACCAGCGCGACCGACGCGCCCTCCCCCACCCGGAAGGACACATCCCCCAGCAGGACCCTCCCGTCCGGCAGGTAGTACTCCAGATGTCCGGCCTCAAGATGTCCCATGAGCGGGATTGTGACCGCCCTTCGAGCGTTCCACCAACCCCATTAGGATGCGCGGCATGAGCTTTGGGCAAGGGGGGCCGTTCGACGGCCCCGGGGGTTCGTCGTCGTCCACTCCGGACTGGGGTGCACTCGCCGCGGAGAGCGAGGCGCAGGCCCGCCGCAAACGCCGCTTGTGGATCGGCGGCGGTGCGCTGGCGGCCCTCGCGGTGGCCGGCATCGTCACCGTCGCCGTCATGGCCGGCGGCAGTGGTTCTCCGGGCGGCAGCCCGACGGCGGCGCCCACGGCGTCCGACCAGGCCGCGGTGCCGGACGACAAGCCGTCCTTCCCCGACGTCTCCGTGCCGCCCCCGCCCAACCCGCGGGACTTCATCTCCGACCCGAAGAAGGACAAGGCGCCGCTCACCCCGGCCACCCTCTTCGCGCAGAAGAGCATGGTCGTCGGCGAGCACACCTACCCGCGTACCCACACCGCCACCACCAAGGACTGCACCGCCGCCGCCCAGGGACCGCTCGTCTCGTCGCTGACCCACAACGGCTGCAAGCAGCTGCTGCGCGCCACGTACGCCAAGGACGGCGTCGCCGTCACCGTCGGCATCGCGGTCTTCGACTCCCCCGCCAAGGCCGCCAAGGTCATGAACGAGAACAAGGCCAACCTCATGCCGCTGCCCGGCGGCGGGGTCCCCGCGGACTTCTGCCAGGGCACGAAGTGCCGGATGGCGACCAATGCCACCGGCCGCTACGCCTACTTCACGATCGCCGGCTACCTCAACGGCAAGGACGTCACCGCCACCGAGACCAAGGCCCGGCAGATCGCCCAGGACGGCGGCTCCTACGCGTTCAGCCAGATCACCCAGCGCGGCAAGGACCAGGCCGCGAAGGTCGCCGAGCAGCAGCTGCGGGAAGCCCGGAAGAAGGCCGGCAAGTCCTGACCGTCGCCGGTGGCGCCGCCCTTCCCGGCGGCGCCACCGGCGAGGCCTTCCAGGCCGCCGGTCAGCAGCAGCCGGCCCCGCTCCCGGGCAGCGTCCGCTTGTTCCGCGCCTCCTGATTGCGCGCCATCAGCAGCTCATCGGCCGGGTAGCCGACCTCCTCCAGCGTCAGCCCGTGCGGCCGTACGACATGCACCGCGGAGTCCCGCACCCCGGCGGCCAGCACCTTCCCCGGCCACTCCACCGGCCGGTGCCCGTCCCCCACGAACAGCATCGCCCCCACCAGCGACCGCACCATGTTGTGGCAGAAGGCATCCGCCCGGACGGTCGCCGTGATGATCCCGTCCGCCCCCCGCGACCAGCTCAGCTCCTGGAGCGTACGGATCGTCGTCGCGCCCTCCCGCCGCTTGCAGTACGCCGCGAAGTCGTGCTCCCCCAGCAGCGGCCGCGAGGCCTCGTTCATCGCGTCGACGTCGAGCTCCCAGTCGTGCCACAGCACATGGCTCCGCAGCAGCGGATCCACGCCGCCGTGGTGATCGGTCACCCGGTACGCGTACCGCCGCCAGATCGCCGAGAACCGCGCGTTGAACCCGTACGGCGCCTCGGCCAGCCGCCACACCCGCACGTCCTTGGGCAGCCGCCCGGCCAGCCGCCGCAGCAGCCTCTCCCGGTGCTCGGCCCACACCGTCTCGGGCAGGTCCACATGCGCCACCTGGCCCCGCGCATGGACCCCCGCGTCCGTCCGCCCGGCCACGGTCAGCTCATACGTCTCCCCGGACCGCGTCACCGTCCGCAGCGCGTCCTCGATCTCCCCCTGCACGGTCCGCCGCCCGCCGGCCTGCTTCGCCCACCCGGAAAAGTCCTTTCCGTCATAGGAAAGGTCCAGCCGCACCCGGACGAACCCGGGCTCCACTTCGTCACTCACGACAGCAATCCTCCCTCACGCCATGGACCCTCGTTGCGGCACGGGCAGAACCCGCGGCCACAGCGGGCCCGCCCCGCCGCCCACGGCGAAGCGAAGCCCGTCCGCCCACGCGAAAGCGGGCCCGCCCCGAAGGGCGGACCCGCTCACACGTAAGTCAGGACTCAGGCGTCCTTCGACTCCTCGGTCGCCTCGGCAGCCGTGGCCGCCTCCGCGTCCTTGGCCGCACGCTTCGTCGCGGCCTCGGCCTCACCGGTGGCCTGCTGGGCCACGGTCAGCGCCTCCACCAGCTCGATGACGGCCATGGGAGCGTTGTCGCCACGACGGTTACCGATCTTGGTGATACGGGTGTAGCCACCCGGGCGGTTCTCGAACCGCGGGGCGATCTCCGTGAAGAGCGTGTGCACGACGCTCTTGTCCGAGATCAGCTGCATGACCTGACGGCGGTTGTGAAGGTCGCCCTTCTTCGCCTTGGTCACCAGGCGCTCCGCGTACGGACGCAGACGACGGGCCTTGGCCTCGGTCGTCGTGATGCGGCCGTGCTCGAACAGCGAGGTGGCCAGGTTGCGCAGCATGAGGCGCTCGTGCGCAGCGCTGCCGCCCAGACGGGCACCCTTGGCGGGCTTCGGCATGGTGTATCTCCTTCATTGCTGCACCGGCCGTATCAGGTACCGGTGTCAGTTCCCACGAGGCGGGCGCCCCGCGGAAGGCTCACGGCTGAGGCCCGGGGCACGCGGCCCCGGACCCCAGCCGGACAAACTCAGTACTGCTCGGTCTCCACGAACCCGGCGTCCGCGTCGTCGTCGGCGCCGAAGGCGTCGGCGGCGGCGGTCGGGTCGAATCCGGGCGGGCTGTCCTTGAGGGCCAGGCCCATGCCGGCCAGCTTCGCCTTGACCTCGTCGATCGACTTCGCACCGAAGTTGCGGATGTCGAGCAGGTCGGCCTCGGAGCGCGCCACGAGCTCACCCACGGAGTGGATGCCCTCACGCTTGAGGCAGTTGTACGAGCGGACCGTGAGCTCCAGCTCCTCGATCGGCAGCGCCAGGTCGGCAGCCAGGGCGGCGTCCGTCGGGGACGGGCCCATGTCGATGCCCTCGGCGTCGATGTTGAGCTCGCGCGCCAGACCGAACAGCTCGACCAGGGTCTTACCGGCGGACGCCATGGCGTCACGCGGGCGCATGGCCTGCTTGGTCTCGACGTCGACGATCAGCTTGTCGAAGTCGGTGCGCTGCTCGACACGGGTCGCCTCGACCTTGTACGTGACCTTGAGCACCGGCGAGTAGATGGAGTCGACCGGGATACGGCCGATCTCCTGGCCCACCTGCTTGTTCTGGACGGCGGAAACGTAGCCGCGACCGCGCTCGACGGTCAGCTCCATCTCCAGCTTGCCCTTGCCGTTGAGGGTGGCGAGGACCAGGTCCGGGTTGTGCACCTCGACACCGGCCGGCGGGGCGATGTCAGCAGCGGTGACCAGGCCGGGGCCCTGCTTGCGCAGGTACATCACGACCGGCTCGTCGTGCTCCGAGGAGACGACCAGCTGCTTGATGTTGAGGATGAGGTCGGTGACGTCCTCCTTGACGCCCGGCACGGTGGTGAACTCGTGCAGGACACCGTCGATGCGGATGGACGTGACCGCCGCACCCGGAATCGAGGAGAGGAGCGTACGACGCAGAGAGTTGCCGAGGGTGTAGCCGAAGCCCGGCTCCAGCGGCTCGATCACGAACCGGGAGCGGTATTCGTCGACGACCTCTTCGGTCAAAGAGGGACGCTGAGCAATCAGCATGTTGTTCGATCCTTCAGTCGTGGACGCCCGCTATTTGACGCCCGCTGTACTGACAAGGGTACGGGCGGCACGGCGCCATAGGCTCCGTACCGCCCCCACCGGTCAGCTCTTACTTGGAGTAGAGCTCAACGATCAGCTGCTCCTGCACCTGGGTGTCGATCACCTGGCGCTCGGGCATGCTGTGCACGAGGATCCGCAGGTTCGACGGAATCGCTTCCAGCCAGGCCGGAACGGTCCGCTCGCCGGCCTCGGCCTGCGCCACCGCGAACGGGGTCAGGTTCCGGGAGCTCGCGCGAACCTCGATGATGTCGTTGGCAGCCACACGAGCCGACGGAATGTCGGTCTTGCGGCCGTTCACGGTGATGTGTCCGTGACGGACCAGCTGACGGGCGTGGTCACGGGACTTGGCAAAGCCGGCCCGGTAGACCACGTTGTCGAGACGAGTCTCAAGGATGCGCAGAAGGTTCTCACCGGTCTTGCCGGACTTCTGGTTCGCTTCCTTGTAGTAGTTCACGAACTGCTTCTCAAGGACACCGTAGATACGGCTGCACTTCTGCTTCTCACGAAGCTGGAGCAGGTACTCGCTGTCCTTGGTGCGCCCGCGACCGTGCTCACCCGGGGGGTAAGGACGAATCTCGATCGGGCACTTTGCGCTCTCGCACTTGCTCCCCTTGAGGAAGAGCTTCTGCTTCTCCCGACGGCAACGCTTGCAGTCGGCCCCGGTGTAACGCGCCATATTGTTTTGTCTCCTACTTCAGCTGGTCAGACGCGGCGGCGCTTGGGCGGGCGGCATCCGTTGTGCGGAGTGGGGGTGACGTCCTGGATCGAACCCACCTCGAGGCCGGTGGCCTGGAGGGAGCGGATCGCGGTCTCACGGCCGGAGCCGGGACCCTTGACGAAGACGTCGACCTTGCGCATGCCGTGCTCCTGCGCGCGACGCGCGGCCGACTCGGCGGCCATCTGCGCGGCGAAGGGGGTGGACTTGCGCGAGCCCTTGAAGCCGACGTGGCCGGCAGAGGCCCAAGAGATCACGTTGCCCGTGGGGTCGGTGATCGAAACGATCGTGTTGTTGAACGTGCTCTTGATGTGAGCGTGCCCGTGGGCAACGTTCTTCTTCTCCTTGCGGCGCACCTTCTTGGCGCCGGCCGTACGGCCCTTCGGAGGCATTCATTACTCCCGTGGAGGTGGTCGGTCCTACAGCGAAGACCGCTTGCAGGGGTCCGGGGGGTGTCCCCCAGAGCACACAGTGCGTCCTGCTGAGGACTACTTCTTGCCCGGCTTCTTCTTGCCGGCGATCGCGCGACGCGGACCCTTGCGGGTACGGGCGTTCGTGCTGGTGCGCTGACCGTGCACCGGCAGACCGCGACGGTGACGCAGACCCTGGTAGCAGCCGATCTCGACCTTGCGGCGGATGTCGGCCTGAATCTCGCGACGGAGGTCACCCTCGGTCTTGAGGTTGTTGTCCACGTACTCGCGGATCTTGATGAGGTCTTCCTCGGCAAGGTCGCGAACACGGGTGTTCGGGTTCACGCCGGTGGCGGCGAGGGTCTGCTGCGACAGCGTCCGCCCGATACCGAAGACGTAGGTGAGGGCGACCTCCACACGCTTTTCGCGCGGGAGATCAACGCCTGCGAGGCGTGCCATTGATGTGGCTCCTGATGGCTATTCGGAGGTCTTCCGCAGCACCGTTCCCGTAAGACTCTGAAGAATTACGAGCCGGGTCCCCGGCCTCCGAGCCGAGGGTGTCGTCCCACGCGAGAAATGCGGGGGTCGGGTGACTGCGTATGTACGTATGTTGCGTCGCGCGAAAACTGCGAAATGCAGGTGGTCGGCGTGCGTCAGCCCTGGCGCTGCTTGTGGCGCAGGTTGTCGCAGATGACCATGACCCGGCCGTGGCGGCGGATCACCTTGCACTTGTCGCAGATCTTCTTGACGCTCGGCTTGACCTTCATGGGATGTGAGGTTCTCCGGGTCAGTGCCGTCACCCCACGGGAGCGGGGCGGCGACAAGATCTACTTGTATCGGTAGACGATCCGGCCACGCGTCAGGTCGTACGGAGAAAGCTCCACCACGACCCGGTCATCCGGGAGGATACGGATGTAGTGCATCCGCATCTTGCCGCTGATGTGCGCGAGGACCTTGTGACCGTTCTGGAGCTCCACCTTGAACATGGCGTTCGGGAGAGACTCGATCACGGTGCCCTCGATCTCGATGGCACCTTGCTTCTTGGCCACGCTTCGCCCTTCGAATCGGCTACCTTGATCGACACCCCCGCACCTCGCCCTCAACCAAGAGGGCATACGGATGCACGAGAGCCGACGCGTCAGTCTACGACAGTGCCTGGGAAAAGACGAATCCAGGATTATTGCCCACTCGGGGAGATCCTTACGCCGACGGCCCCGTCGGGGCGGTCGGCTCGGGCGAAGCGAGGGTGCTCTGTGGCCCTCAGGACCCTGCGGCAGGATCGGGCGCAGCCGTGATGCCCAGCTCGGCCAGCTTGGCCTTGCCGCCGTCCGGCGCGGTCAGCACCAACGGGCCGTCCTCGGTCAGCGCGACCGAGTGCTCCCAGTGCGAGGACCAGCTGCCGTCGTTCGACTTGACCGTCCAGTCGTCGTCGAGAACGTGGGTCTTGGCCGTGCCGAGGTTGACCATCGGCTCGATGGCGATGCAGAAGCCGGGCACCAGCTTCGGGCCGCGGCCGCGCTTGCGGTCGACGTAGTTCAGCAGATGCGGGTCCATGTGCATCTGCGAGCCGATGCCGTGGCCGCCGTAGTCCTCGACGATGCCGTACTTGCCGCTCGCCGGACGGGGCTGGCGGCGGATGTAGCCCTCGATCGCCTTGGAGATGTCGACCAGCCGGTTGCCCTTGGCGACCGCGGCGATGCCCGCCCACATCGACTCCTCGGTGACCCGGCTGAGCTCGACCAGCTCCGCGGAGTGACCCGACCCGACGAAGGCGGTGTACGCCGCGTCGCCGTGCCAGCCGTCGATGATCGCGCCGCAGTCGATGGAGATGATGTCGCCGTTCTGCAGCACCGTCTCGGTGTCGGGGATGCCGTGGACCACGACATCGTTGACCGAGGTGCAGATCGTCGCGGGGAAGCCGCCGTAGCCGAGGAAGTTCGACTTCGCTCCGTGCTCGGCGAGCACCTTGCGCGCCGCGTCGTCCAGGTCCTTGGTCGTGGCGCCGGGCACCGCGGCCTTCCGGGTCGCCGCGTGAATGGCGGCGACCACCAGCCCCGCCTCGCGCATCTTCGCGATCTGCTCGGGGGTCTTGATCTCCACCATGACGGCTGGCGCCTTCCTGAACCGACTACAACGCTTGTCCGGCGGCCGTCACGACCGCCCCGTACACGATACGGCCGCGGTGCCCCTTGCGGGCACCGCGGCCGTATCGGAAGCCGTGTGCTGCTATGCGTCCCGGGACGGCAGGGCCGCCATCGAGCGCTTGGTGACCTCGTCGACCTTGCCCATGGCCGGGATGGTGACGACCAGGTCCTGGGCCTTGTAGTAGTCGATGATCGGCTCGGTCTCCGTGTGGTAGACCTCCAGCCGCTTGCGGACGGTCTCCTCGCGGTCGTCGTCCCGCTGGTACAGCTCGCCGCCACAGGTGTCGCAGACGCCCTCGGCCTTCGGCTTGTTGTACTCGGCGTGGAAGACGTGGCTGCTGTCGTTGCGGCAGATGCGCCGGCCGGCGATCCGCTTCACGACCTCGTCCTCGGGGACCTCCAGGTCCAGGACGGCGTCCAGCGTGAGGTGCTTGTCCTTGAGGTACTCGTCCAGCGCCTTGGCCTGGCCCAGGTTCCGCGGGAAGCCGTCCAGCAGGAAGCCGTTGGCCGCGTCGGCCTGCTCCATCCGGTCCTCGGCCATCGCGATGGTGACCGAGTCGGGTACCAGGTTGCCGGCGTCCATGTACGACTTCGCCTCGCGGCCGAGGGGCGTGCCCTGGCTGATGTTGGCGCGGAACAGGTCCCCCGTGGAGATGTGCGGGATCTCGAGGTTCTTGGCAAGGTACGCAGCCTGCGTACCCTTGCCGGCCCCCGGGGGTCCGACGAGGACGATTCGCATCAGCGGAGGAACCCTTCGTAGTTGCGCTGCTGAAGCTGGCTCTCGATCTGCTTCACGGTCTCCAGGCCCACACCCACGATGATGAGGATGCTCGTCCCGCCGAACGGGAAGTTCTGGTTCGCGTTGAAAAGCACCAACGCCACTGTTGGTACGAGCGCGATCAGCCCCAGGTACAGCGAGCCCGGCCACGTGATCCGGTTGAGCACGTAGCTGAGGTACTCGGCCGTCGGGCGACCAGCCCGGATACCCGGGATGAAGCCACCATACTTCTTCATGTTGTCGGCAACTTCTTCGGGGTTGAAGCTGATGGCGACGTAGAAGAACGCGAAGAACACGATCAGCAGGAAGTACGTAACGATGTAAACCGGGTGATTTCCCTTGGTGAAGTTGGTGGCGACCCACGTCGCCCATGCCGCCTTCGACCCGCTGAACTGTGCAACGAGGGCTGGAATGTAGAGCAGCGATGACGCGAAGATGACGGGAATCACACCCGCCTGGTTCACCTTGAGCGGGATGTACGTGGACGTACCGCCATAGGACCGGCGGCCGATCATCCGCTTCGCGTACTGCACGGGGATGCGCCGCTGAGCCTGCTCGACGAAGACCACCAGCGCGACCATCGCCAGGCCCACCGCGATCACCGCGAAGAACTCGATCCAGCCGTCGGCCAGCTTGCCCTGGAGCTTGATCTGCCACAGCGCGCCCGGGAAGCCGGCGGCGATCGAGATGAACATCAGGATCGACATGCCGTTGCCGATACCGCGGTCGGTCACCATCTCGCCGAGCCACATGATCAGGGCCGTACCGGCGGTCATCGTGATGACCATCGTGATGGTGGTGAAGACGGAGTCGCTGGGCACGATCTCGCTGGCGACCGGGCAGCTCTGGAAGAGCGCACCGCTGCGGGCGGTGGCCACCAGGCCGGTGCCCTGGAGGATGGCGAGCGCCACGGTCAGATAGCGGGTGTACTGGGTGATCTTCGCCTGGCCGGACTGCCCCTCCTTCTTGAGGGCCTCCAGCCGCGGGATCACCACGGTCAGCAGCTGGAGGATGATGCTCGCCGTGATGTACGGCATGATCCCCAGCGCGAAGATCGTGATCTGCAGCAGCGCACCACCGCTGAACATGTTCACCAGGGCGAACAACCCGCTGTTACCGCCGGCCTGTTTCATGCAGGTCTCGACGTTCGCGTAGTTCACCCCGGGGACCGGGACGTGTGCGCCGATCCGGTAGAGCACCACGATGCCCAATGTGAACAGCAGCTTCTTGCGCAGGTCGGGCGTCTTGAACGCTCGGGCGAACGCGGTGAGCACGGTGCCTCCTGCGCCCCCCGCCTTGAATGCGGGAGGTGACGGTCTTGAGGATCGACGAATAGTGAGCGGCTAAAAACCGCGCGGACATGGCCCGCGCGGCGGGGGCCCGGGGCCGGGGCCCCGGAAAACAACAGTCCATGCCACCTTACCGGCGACCCTACCCCCGTGGAACGACCAACCGGGGATGCCCAAACGATGGGCATCCCCGGTCAGTTGAACCAACGAACTCAGATGAGCTCGGTGACGGTGCCGCCGGCAGCGGCGATCTTCTCCTTGGCGGAGCCGGAAACGGCGTCAACCGAAACCTGCAGCGCCACGGAGACCTCGCCCTGGCCCAGGACCTTGACGAGCTCGTTCTTGCGCACCGCGCCCTTGGCAACCAGATCGGCCACCGTGACCTCGCCACCCTGCGGGTAGAGCTCGGCCAGCTTGGTCAGGTTCACGACCTGGAACTGCTTGTGGGCGGGGTTCTTGAAGCCCTTCAGCTTCGGGAGGCGCATGTGGAGGGGCATCTGCCCGCCCTCGAAGCGCTCCGGAACCTGGTAACGGGCCTTCGTGCCCTTGGTACCACGACCAGCGGTCTTACCCTTGGACGCCTCACCACGACCGACACGGGTCTTGGCGGTCTTGGCACCCGGGGCAGGACGGAGGTTGTGGACCTTCAGCGGGTTGTTCTCCGCCATGTCAGTCGACCTCCTCAACCGTCACGAGGTGGCGGACGGTGTGCACCATTCCGCGGAACTCGGGGCGGTCCTCCTTGACAACCACGTCGTTGAGCCGCTTGAGGCCCAGCGAACGAAGGGTGTCGCGGTGGTTCTGCTTGCTACCGATGAAAGACTTCGTCTGCGTGATCTTGAGGTGCGCCATTACGCGGTCACCCCGGCACGCGCCCGCAGCAGAGCGGCGGGAGCAACGTCCTCCAGCGGCAGGCCACGACGGGCCGCGATCTCCTCGGGGCGCTGAAGGCCCTGAAGCGCGGTCACCGTGGCGTGCACGATGTTGATCGGGTTCGACGAACCGAGCGACTTGCTCAGCACGTCGTGGATGCCCGCGCACTCCAGAACGGCACGCACGGGGCCACCGGCGATCACACCGGTACCGGGGGAAGCCGGCTTGAGCAGGACAACGCCCGCAGCCTTCTCGCCCTGGATGGGGTGAGGGATGGTGCCCTGGATACGGGGGACCTTGAAGAAGTTCTTCTTGGCCTCTTCCACGCCCTTGGCGATGGCAGCCGGAACTTCCTTGGCCTTGCCGTAACCGACACCTACGGTGCCGTCACCATCGCCCACCACGACCAGCGCGGTGAAGCTGAAGCGACGGCCACCCTTGACAACCTTGGCGACACGGTTGATCGCGACAACGCGCTCAACGTATGCGGTCTTCTCGGCGGCAGCGCCACCGTCGCGACCCTTCCGGTCCCGCCGCTCGCCGCCACCGGCACCGCTCCCGCGGCGCTGGGGTCCAGCCATTGGATTTACCTCTCTCTGTTACGTCCGCTAGCTCCGGAACCGGGGCTTAGAACTTCAGCCCGGCTTCGCGGGCGGCGTCGGCCAGAGCGGCAATCCGCCCGGCGTACTGCTTGCCACCACGGTCGAACACGACGGCCTCGACACCGGCGGCCTTGGCACGCTCGGCGACCAGGGAGCCGACCTTCTGAGCCTGAGCGCTCTTGTCGCCCTCGCCACCACGGATCGACGCGTCCAGGCTCGACGCCGAGGCCAGCGTGTGGCCCGCAATGTCGTCGATGACCTGAGCGGTGATGCCACGGTTGGACCGCGTCACCACCAGACGCGGACGCTCCGGGGTACCCGAAATCCGCTTACGGATGCGGATGTGGCGCCGCTTCGCAGCGGCCCGCTTGTAAGCGTCGCCCTTGGCGATCTTCACACCGTATGCCATGGCTTACTTACCAGCCTTTCCGACCTTGCGGCGGATGACCTCGCCGGCGTACTTGACGCCCTTGGCCTTGTACGGGTCAGGCTTGCGCAGCTTGCGGATGTTCGCCGCAACCTCGCCGACCTTCTGCTTGTCGATGCCCTCGACGCTGAGCTTGGTCGGGGACTCGACCTTGAAGGAGATGCCCTCGGGGGCCTCGATCAGGATCGGGTGGCTGTAGCCCAGGGAGAACTCCAGGTTGGAGCCCTTCGCCTGGACGCGGTAACCGACACCGCTGATCTCGAGCGCCTTGCTGTAGCCCTGGGTCACGCCGGTGATCATGTTCGCCACCAGCGTGCGGGACAGGCCGTGCAGGGCCTTGTTCTGACGCTCGTCGTTCGGGCGGACAACGTTGATCACGCCGTCCTCACCCTTGGCGACCTCGATGGGCGCCGCGACGGTGTGCGAGAGAGAACCCTTGGGGCCCTTCACCGCGACCGTACGGCCATCGATGGTGACGTCCACACCAGCGGGAACCTGGATGGGCAGCTTGCCAATACGCGACATTAGCTATTCCTCCGTTCCCTGGTTACCAGACGTAGGCGAGGACTTCCCCACCCACGCCCTTCTTGCTGGCCTGCTGACCGGTCAGGAGACCGTGGGACGTGGAGATGATCGCCACGCCCAGGCCGCCGAGGACCTTCGGCAGGTTGGTGGACTTTGCGTAGACCCGCAGGCCCGGCTTCGAAATCCGCTTGATGCCGGCGATCGAGCGCTCGCGGTTCGGGCCGAACTTCAGCTCGAGGACGAGGTTCTTGCCAACCTCGGCGTCCTCGACGCGCCAGCCGGTGATGTAGCCCTCCTGCTGGAGGATCTCCGCGATGTGCGACTTGATCTTGCTGTGCGGCATCACGACGGTGTCGTGGTACGCCGAGTTCGCGTTACGCAGACGGGTCAGCATGTCTGCGATGGGATCAGTCATGGTCATGAATTGGCCTTCGGCCTCTCTCGCCGGGGTTTCCTATGTGCGCCATCCCTCTCCCCGATCAGAGTCGGGACGGGTGCGGCGCGGGGACCTACGGCGTAGTAAGCGACTTTATGCGGGCACGGCCCGCGGTCGGTCTCGGGCGGCGGGGCGCCCAAACCCTTCTACCCTACGGGAAAGAAGGGGTGGGGCGCCCACCGGCCCAATGCTTACCGAGAGCCCTGGTCATCCCAATGAAGGGATTACCAGGAGCTCTTGGTCACGCCCGGCAGCTCGCCACGGTGAGCCATCTCACGAAGGCACACGCGGCACAGGCCGAACTTGCGGTAGACGGAGTGCGGACGGCCGCAGCGCTGGCAACGCGTGTACGCGCGGACAGCAAACTTCGGCTTACGAGCCGCCTTAGCGATCAGAGCCTTCTTCGCCACGGTCAGTTCTCCTTGAACGGGAAGCCGAGGTGACGAAGCAGGGCGCGGCCCTCATCGTCGTTGGACGCCGTGGTGACCACGGTGATGTCCATGCCCCGCGTCCGGTCGATCTTGTCCTGGTCGATCTCGTGGAACATGACCTGCTCCGTGAGACCGAAGGTGTAGTTGCCCCGACCGTCGAACTGCTTCGGGGACAGACCACGGAAGTCGCGGATGCGCGGCAGCGCCAGCGACAGCAGGCGGTCCAGGAACTCCCACATGCGGTCACCGCGGAGGGTGACGTGGGCACCGATCGGCTGGCCCTCACGCAGCTTGAACTGCGCGATGGACTTACGGGCCTTGGTGACGGCCGGCTTCTGTCCGGTGATCGTGGTGAGGTCGCGGATGGCGCCCTCGATCAGCTTGGAGTCGCGGGCGGCGTCGCCCACACCCATGTTGACCACGATCTTGGTCAGACCGGGGATCTGCATGACGTTCTCGTACGAGAACTCGTCCTTCAGCTTCCCGGCGATCTCTTCGCGGTAGCGCGTCTTCAGACGCGGCGCGTTGGTGGTGGCAGTCATCAGATGTCCTCACCGGTCCGCTTGGCAACGCGGATCTTGTTGCCCTCGTCGTCGAAGCGGTATCCGACGCGGGTAACGACCTTGTTGCCGTCCTTCTCCACGACCAGCTGAACATTGCTGACGTGGACAGGGGCCTCGGTCGTCACGATGCCGCCGGTCTTCGAACCACGAGCGGTCTGTCCGGCCTTGGTGTGCTTCTTGACCCGGTTGACACCCTCGACCAGGACACGGTCCTCGCGGGGGAAGGCCTGGATGACCTTGCCCTGCTTGCCCTTGTCCTTACCGGTGATGACCTGGACCAGGTCGCCCTTCTTGATCTTCATCGGTTACAGCACCTCCGGCGCGAGCGAGATGATCTTCATGAACTTCTTCTCGCGCAGCTCCCGGCCCACGGGGCCGAAGATGCGGGTGCCGCGGGGGTCGCCATCGTTCTTGAGGATGACGGCCGCGTTCTCGTCGAAGCGGATGTACGAGCCGTCCGGACGGCGGCGCTCCTTGACGGTGCGAACGATGACCGCCTTGATGACGTCACCCTTCTTCACGTTGCCACCGGGGATCGCGTCCTTCACGGTGGCGACGATGACGTCACCGATGCCCGCGTAGCGGCGACCGGAACCACCGAGAACACGAATGCAAAGGATTTCCTTCGCACCAGTGTTGTCGGCGACACGCAGTCGCGACTCCTGCTGGATCACGTCTATCTCCTGTTTGTCTGCCGGTTCCCGGCAGGGGCTTTCCTCTGCTGAGGCGAGCCCCTGCCGAGCCTGGCGGAACTGTTCCTAGGGAGTCCCCCTAGGAGGGATTACTTGGCCTTCTCGAGGATCTCGACGATGCGCCAGCGCTTGGTGGCGGACAGCGGCCGGGTCTCCATCAGGAGGACGCGGTCGCCGACGCCGGCAGCGTTCTGCTCGTCGTGCGCCTTGAGCTTGTTGGTACGGCGGATGACCTTGCCGTACAGCGCGTGCTTGACGCGGTCCTCGACGGCGACGACGACGGTCTTGTCCATCTTGTCGCTGACGACGAGACCCTCACGGGTCTTGCGGAAACCGCGCTCGTTCGTCTCAGTCACATTCTTCTCGCTCATCAGGCGCTCTCCACCGTCTCGATGCCCAGCTCGCGCTCACGCATCAGGGTGTAGATCCGGGCGATGTCCTTACGGACGGACTTGAGCCGACCGTGGTTCTCGAGCTGTCCGGTCGCCGCCTGGAAGCGGAGGTTGAACAGCTCCTCCTTGGCCTCACGAAGCTTGCCGACGAGGTCCTCGTCATTCAGCTCGCGCAGCTCGGTCGCCTTGATACCGGCCGCCATCACGACTCACCTGCCTCGCGCCGCACAATGCGGCACTTCATCGGAAGCTTGTGGGCGGCGCGGGTCAGCGCCTCCTTGGCAACCTTTTCGTTCGGGAAGGACAGCTCGAACATCACCCGACCGGGCTTGACGTTCGCGACCCACCACTCCGGAGAACCCTTACCGGAACCCATGCGGGTTTCGGCCGGCTTCTTCGTGAGCGGGCGGTCCGGGTAAATGTTGATCCAGACCTTGCCGCCACGCTTGATGTGACGGGTCATCGCGATACGAGCGGACTCGATCTGACGGTTCGTCACGTAAGCCGGGGTGACGGCCTGAATGCCGTACTCACCGAAGGCCAGCTCGGTGCCACCCTTGGCCATACCGCTGCGCTTCGGGTGGTGCTGCTTGCGGTGCTTGACCCTGCGAGGGATCAGCATGTCGGTCAGGCCTCCGTTCCGGGGGTCTCCGCCGGAGCAGCGGCAGCGGCCTCGGCCTTGGGGGCCTCGGCAGCGGCGGTCTGCTGCTGCGGCTTGCGGCCACCGCGGCCGCCACGCTCGCCACCGCGGCGCGGGCGGTCGTTGCCGCCACCGCGAGCCGGGCGGTTACCCGCACGGGCGGCAGCGTTCTCGGCACGCACCTCGGCGATGTTCTTGACGTCGCCCTTGTAGATCCAGACCTTCACGCCGATACGGCCGAAGGTGGTCTTGGCCTCGAAGAAGCCGTAGTCGACGTTCGCACGGAGCGTGTGCAGGGGCACACGGCCCTCGCGGTAGAACTCCGAGCGGGACATCTCGGCGCCGCCGAGACGGCCGCCGCACTGGATCTTGATGCCCTTGGCGCCGGCCTTCATCGTCGACTGCATGCTCTTACGCATGGCGCGACGGAAGGAGACGCGGGAGGAGAGCTGCTCGGCGACGGCCTGGGCCACGAGCTGAGCATCGGTCTCGGGGTTCTTGACCTCGAGGATGTTCAGCTGGACCTGCTTGCCGGTCAGCTTCTCCAGTTCGCCACGGATGCGGTCGGCCTCGGCGCCACGGCGGCCGATGACGATGCCCGGACGAGCGGTGTGGATGTCAACGCGGACGCGCTCACGGGTGCGCTCGATCTCCACCTTGGAGATACCGGCGCGCTCCATGCCCTTCGTCATCATGCGACGAATGGCGACGTCTTCCTTGACGTAGTCCTTGTACAGCTTGTCGGCGTACCAGCGCGACTTGAAGTCGGTGGTGATGCCGAGCCGGAACCCGTGCGGGTTAACCTTCTGGCCCATTACCGGGTTCCTTCCTTGCTGCTGACGACCACGGTGATGTGGCTGGTCCGCTTGCGGATCCGGTAGGCACGGCCCTGAGCACGCGGACGGAACCGCTTCAGGGTCGGGCCCTCGTCGACGTATGCCTCGGAGATGACGAGGCTGCCGGCGTCGGTGTGGTCGTAGTTGTGCGCGGCGTTGGCAATGGCGCTGTCCAGCACCTTGCCCACCGGCACGCTCGCGGCCTGCGGGGCGAAACGCAGGACCGCCTGAGCCTCCGTGGCATTCATGCCACGGATAAGGTCCACCACGCGGCGGGCCTTCATGGGCGTGACGCGGATGTACCGCGCCTGGGCCCTGGCTTCCATGGTTGTCCCTTCGGTGTCAGTCATAGTCTTCGCACTCCGCCGATCAACGACGCCGCGACTTGCGGTCGTCCTTCTCGTGGCCGCGGAAGGTGCGGGTCGGCGCAAACTCGCCGAGCTTGTGGCCGACCATCGACTCGGTGACGAACACCGGGACGTGCTTGCGGCCGTCGTGCACCGCGATCGTGTGGCCGAGCATGGCCGGGACGATCATGGAGCGGCGGGACCAGGTCTTGATGACGTTCTTGGTGCCGGCATCGTTCTGAACATCCACCTTCTTGGAAAGGTGGTCGTCGACGAAGGGCCCCTTCTTGAGACTGCGCGGCATCTAAACCCGCTCCTAGCGCTTCTTGTTCGTCTTGCGGCGGCGGACGATGTACTTGTTGCTCGCCTTCTTCGGCGAACGAGTACGACCCTCCTTCTGACCCCAGGGCGAGACCGGGTGGCGACCACCGGAGGTCTTGCCCTCACCACCACCGTGCGGGTGGTCAACCGGGTTCATCACGACACCACGCACGGTCGGGCGGACGCCCTTCCAGCGCATACGGCCGGCCTTGCCCCAGTTGATGTTCGACTGCTCGGCGTTGCCGACCTCGCCCACAGTGGCGCGGCAGCGGACGTCGACCAGGCGGATCTCACCGGACGGCATGCGCAGGTGGGCCATGCGGCCCTCCTTCGCCAGCAGCTGCACGGAGGCACCGGCCGAGCGGGCGAACTTCGCACCGCCGCCCGGACGCAGCTCGATCGCGTGGATCGTCGTACCCACGGGGATGTGACGCAGCGGCAGGTTGTTGCCCGGCTTGATGTCGGCGCCAGCGCCGTTCTCAATCCGAGCACCCTGGGCCAGGCCACGGGGCGCGATGATGTAGCGCTTCTCGCCGTCTGCGTAGTGCAGCAGCGCGATGCGCGCGGTGCGGTTCGGGTCGTACTCGATGTGCGCGACCTTGGCCGGCACGCCGTCCTTGTCGTGACGACGGAAGTCGATCACTCGGTAGGCGCGCTTGTGGCCACCGCCCTGGTGGCGAACGGTCACACGACCGGCGTTGTTACGGCCGCCCTTGCTGTGCAGCGGGCGGACCAGCGACTTCTCCGGCGTGGACCGCGTGATCTCGACAAAGTCGGCGACGCTGGAGCCACGACGGCCCGGGGTCGTCGGCTTGTACTTGCGGATACCCATTTCTCAGTCCTCGTCCGATTCCGGACGACTCGGACTCCGTTAGGAGACCGGGCCGCCGAAGATGTCGATACGGTCGCCCTCGGCGAGGGTCACGATGGCGCGCTTCGTGTCGGCGCGCTTGCCGTAACCGGTGCGGGTGCGCTTGCGCTTGCCCTGCCGGTTGATCGTGTTGACCCCGGTGACCTTGACCGAGAAGACCGCCTCGACGGCCTGCTTGATCTGGGTCTTGTTCGAGCCCGGCGCGACGATGAACGTGTACTTGTTCTCGTCCAGCAGGGCGTAGCTCTTCTCCGAGACAACCGGCTTGACGAGAATGTCGCGCGGGTCCGAGAAGGTCTTGCTGGTGACGACGGCCTCACTCATCAGGCGTCGCTCCCTTCGGTCTCAGCGTTGGCCTTGGGGCCAGACACGAAGGACTCGAAGGCGGCCTTGGTGAAGACCACGTCGTCGGAGACGAGCACGTCGTACGTGTTCAGCTGGCCCGGCTCCAGGATGTGGACCTGGGGCAGGTTGCGGGCGGACAGCCACGCGGCCTCGTCGCTGCGCTCGGCGACCAGGAGCACGTTCTTGCGCTCGCTGACCTTGCCGAGGAGAGTCTTGGCGGCCTTGGTGGAGATGTCGCCCTCGACCACGCCGGCAACGACGTGGATACGGCTGTTGCGGGCCCGGTCGGTGAGGGCACCGCGCAGGGCGGCGACCTTCATCTTCTTCGGGGTCCGCTGGCTGTAGTCACGCGGCACGGGGCCGTGGACGATGCCACCGCCGGCGAACTGCGGCGCACGGGTCGAACCCTGGCGCGCGCGGCCGGTGCCCTTCTGGCGGTAAGGCTTCTTGCCACCGCCGCGGACCTCGCCGCGAGTCTTGGTCTTGTGCGTGCCCTGACGGGCAGCGGCCAGCTGTGCGACAACGACCTGGTGGATCAGCGGAACGCTGACCTTCGCGTCGAAGATCTCCGTGGGGAGCTCGACGGTACCGGCCTTGTCGCCTGCCGGCGAAAGGATGTCAATGGTGCTCATCGGTTACCTCAGGCCCCCTTGGCCGCGGTACGGACCAGGACGAGGCCGCCGTTCGGACCAGGAACTGCGCCCTTGATGAGCAGCAGACCCTTCTCCGCGTCAACGGCGTGGACGGTCAGGTTCTGGGTGGTGACCCGCTCATTGCCCATACGGCCGGCCATCCGCATGCCCTTGAACACGCGGCCCGGGGTGGCGCAGCCACCGATGGAGCCAGGCTTACGGTGCACACGGTGGGCACCGTGGGACGCCTTGCCGCCGTGGAAGCCGTGACGCTTCATGACGCCGGCGAAGCCCTTGCCCTTGCTCTTGCCGGTCACGTCCACCTTGACGCCGGACTCGAAGGTCTCAGCGGTCAGCTCCTGGCCGAGGGTGTACTCACCGGCGTCGGTGGTACGGACCTCGACGAGGTGACGACGGGGGGTGACGTCGGCCTTCGCGAAGTGGCCCTTGAGGGGCTTGTTCACCTTGCGCGGGTCGATCTCGCCGAAGGCGATCTGGACGGAGTCGTAACCGTCCTGGTCATTGGTGCGCACCTGGGTAACGACACAGGGGCCGGCCTTGACCACAGTGACCGGGACGACACGGTTGTTCTCGTCCCAGACCTGGGTCATGCCGAGCTTCTCGCCCAGGATGCCCTTGATCTGCTTAGCCATCTCTTCCGCGCCTCTCAGAGCTTGATCTCGATGTCAACGCCGGCCGGAAGGTCCAGGCGCATCAGCGAGTCAACGGTCTTGGGCGTCGGGTCGAGGATGTCGATCAGGCGCTTGTGCGTGCGCATCTCGAAGTGCTCGCGCGAGTCCTTGTACTTGTGCGGCGACTTGATGACGCAGTACACGTTCTTTTCAGTGGGCAGCGGCACCGGGCCCGCGACCGACGCACCAGTACGGGTCACCGTTTCGACGATCTTCTTCGCCGAAGAGTCGATGACCTCGTGGTCGTAGGCCTTGAGCCGGATGCGGATCTTCTGTCCCGCCATGGCTACTTCGTAGTCCTGTCTCTCGTAAACGCTCTGGGACCCGATGCGCTGTGCTCCCTGAGGAGCACTGTTCTTCTCCGACCCCCGCGGTCGGGCGTGTCGCACCCCTTCCCGTAAATCTCCGTAAAGGAGATCCTTCAGAAGGAGTAGGCAGGGGAAGAACACCCACCGGGCGCCTGGCCGAGGCACCCCGCTGACGCTTCCCGGAAGATTCCCGTATTTCCGACCCTGAGAAGGGACGACGAATACCTGGGACTCGCTTCCAGTCCTCCCGGCGGGAGGCGCGCAGCATCGGCACTCAACCGAGCAACCTGGACAGTGTGCCACACCTGGGACGCGTAAGGCTAATCGGGGCCCAACTGTCAAGGAGCCCCGCCCACCTGATGGCGGGCAGGGCTCCTCGTCATGCTTTTTCGGGGCAGCGCCCCGGACCCCCGGCCCGAAGGCCGGGAGCTACCGGATCAACCGGATCAGCGAAATTACTTCGTGATCTTGGTGACCTGGCCGGCGCCGACGGTCCGGCCACCCTCACGGATGGCGAACTTCAGGCCCTCTTCCATCGCGACGGGCTGGATGAGCTCAACGGTCATCTCAGTGTTGTCGCCCGGCATGACCATCTCGGTGCCCTCGGGGAGGGTCACGACGCCGGTCACGTCGGTGGTGCGGAAGTAGAACTGCGGGCGGTAGTTGTTGAAGAAGGGGGTGTGACGGCCACCCTCGTCCTTCGACAGGATGTACGCCTGGGCCTCGAACGAGGTGTGCGGCGTGACCGAGCCCGGCTTGATGATGACCTGGCCGCGCTCGACGTCCTCGCGCTTGATGCCACGGAGGAGCAGACCGACGTTCTCACCGGCCTGGCCCTCGTCGAGGAGCTTCCGGAACATCTCGATACCGGTGACCGTGGTGGTGGTCTTCTCGGTCTTGATGCCGATGATGTCGACGGTCTCGTTGACCTTGAGGACACCACGCTCGATACGACCGGTGACAACGGTGCCACGGCCGGTGATCGTGAAGACGTCCTCGATCGGCATCAGGAACGGCTTGTCGACGTCGCGCTCGGGCTGCGGGATCGACTCGTCGACGGCGGCCATGAGCTTGAGGACGGAGTCGCCCCACTCCTTGTCGCCCTCGAGCGCCTTGAGCGCCGAGACCTTGACGACCGGAACGTCGTCGCCGGGGAACTCGTACTCGGAGAGGAGCTCACGGACCTCGAGCTCGACGAGCTCCAGGATCTCCTCGTCGTCCACCATGTCGGCCTTGTTCAGGGCGACGACGATGTACGGAACGCCGACCTGGCGGGCCAGGAGCACGTGCTCCTTGGTCTGCGGCATCGGGCCGTCGGTGGCGGCGACCACGAGGATGGCGCCGTCCATCTGCGCCGCACCCGTGATCATGTTCTTGATGTAGTCCGCGTGACCGGGGCAGTCGACGTGGGCGTAGTGACGGTTCTCCGTCTGGTACTCGACGTGCGCGATCGAAATCGTGATACCGCGCTGGCGCTCCTCAGGAGCCTTGTCGATCTGGTCGAAGGCCGAGGCCTCGTTCAGGTCCGGGTACGCGTCGTGCAGCACCTTGGTAATGGCGGCCGTGAGGGTCGTCTTACCGTGGTCAATGTGACCGATGGTGCCGATGTTGACGTGCGGCTTAGTCCGCTCGAACTTCGCCTTCGCCACTGGTTCCTCCTGAAGTGGTTCTGTACGCCTTACTCATCGGCGCCAGGTGATCTTTGCTGGGATGCCGGCTGCCGGGGCATTCCTCACGGATTGCGGGGATTACCCCGGCAGACGGTGTCAAGCCTAAAGCGTGTTCCGACTCTCGGAGACGGAGCTATTCGCCCTTGGCCTTCGCGATGATCTCCTCGGCGACGTTCCGGGGAACCTCGGCGTAGGAGTCGAACTGCATCGAGTAGCTTGCGCGACCCGAGGTCTTGCTGCGGAGGTCGCCGACGTAGCCGAACATCTCCGACAGGGGAACCAGGCCCGTGACGAGCTTGGCGCCGCTGCGCTCCTCCATGGACTGGATCTGTCCACGGCGAGAGTTGATGTCGCCGATCACATCGCCCATGTAGTCCTCGGGCGTGGTGACCTCGACCTTCATCATCGGCTCGAGCAGGGCCGGGGAGGCCTTGCGCGCGGCCTCCTTGAAGGCCATCGAACCGGCGATCTTGAAGGCCATCTCGGAAGAGTCGACCTCGTGGAAGGCACCGTCGAGGAGCGTGACCTTGACGCCGGTCAGCGGGTAGCCGGCGAGAACACCGAACTCCATGGCCTCCTGGCAGCCCGCGTCCACGGACGGGATGTACTCCCGCGGGATACGGCCACCGGTGACCTTGTTCTCGAACTCGTACCCGTCGCCCTCGAGGGGCGCGATCGCGATCTGCACCTTCGCGAACTGGCCGGAACCACCAGTCTGCTTCTTGTGCGTGTAGTCGAGACGCTCGACCGGCTTGCGCAGGGTCTCGCGGTAGGCGACCTGCGGCTTGCCGACGTTGGCCTCGACCCGGAACTCACGCTTCATACGGTCGACCAGCACGTCGAGGTGCAGCTCGCCCATACCCGCGATGATGGTCTGGCCGGTTTCCTCGTCGGTGTGCACCTGGAACGAGGGGTCCTCTTCGGCGAGGCGCTGGATGGCGACACCCAGCTTCTCCTGGTCGCCCTTGGACTTGGGCTCAATGGCGACCTGGATGACCGGGGCCGGGAACTCCATCGATTCCAGGATGACCGGGTTGCCGGCGTCGCAGAGCGTCTCACCGGTGGTGGTCTGCTTCAGACCCATGACGGCGACGATGTCACCGGCACCCACCGAGTCGATCTCCTCACGCTTGTTCGCGTGCATCCGGTAGATCTTGCCGATGCGCTCCTTCTTGCCCTTCACCGAGTTCTGCACCTGCGAGCCGGCCTCAAGGCGGCCCGAGTACACCCGGATGAAGGTGAGCTTGCCCAGGTGGGGGTCGCTCGCAATCTTGAACGCAAGGGCGGAAAGCGGCTCGTCCTCGGACGGCTTGCGCTTGATGACCTCTTCCGGGTCGCTGACCGCGTGGCCCTCAATGGCCTCGACGTCCAGCGGGGAGGGGAGGTAGCGCACGACCGCGTCGAGCAGGGGCTGCACGCCCTTGTTCTTGAACGCGGTACCGCAGAACACCGGGGTGACGGTGGTGTTCTCGGCCTTGCCCGAAGCGATGGTGATCCGGCGGATCGCCGCGTAGAGCTGCTCCACGGTGGGCTCCTGGCCCTCCAGGTACAGCTCCATGATCTCTTCATCGTTCTCGGCAACGGCCTCGAGCAGCTTGCCGCGCCACTCGTCGGCAGCCTCGATGTGGGTGTCCGGGATGTCGACGGTGTCGTACATCTCGCCCTTGGCGGCCTCGGCCGACCAGACCAGGGCCTTCATCGTCACGAGGTCGACGACGCCCTTGAAGTCGGCCTCGGTGCCGATCGGGAGCTGCATCACGATCGGGGTCGCGCCGAGGCGGTCCACGATCATGTCGACGCAGCGGTGGAACTCGGCGCCCGTACGGTCGAGCTTGTTGACGAAGCAGATACGCGGAACGCCGTAGCGGTCCGCCTGACGCCAGACGGTCTCGGACTGGGGCTCGACACCGGCAACGCCGTCGAACACCGTCACCGCACCGTCCAGGACGCGCAGCGAGCGCTCCACCTCGACCGTGAAGTCGACGTGGCCCGGGGTGTCGATGATGTTGATGGTGTTGTCGACGTCTTCCAGCGGCCAGTGGCAGGTCGTCGCGGCAGACGTGATGGTGATGCCGCGCTCCTGCTCCTGCTCCATCCAGTCCATCGTGGCAGCGCCGTCGTGGACTTCACCGATCTTGTAAGAAACACCGGTGTAGAACAGGATCCGCTCGGTGGTGGTCGTCTTGCCCGCGTCGATGTGGGCCATGATCCCGATATTGCGGACCTTGGCCAGGTCAAGCGAAGTGGTGGCCATAGTGGCTCAATCTTCTCTCGGTCTCGATGTGGGTTGCGACTACCAGCGGTAGTGCGCGAAGGCCTTGTTGGACTCGGCCATCTTGTGCGTGTCCTCACGCTTCTTGACCGAAGCGCCGAGGCCGTTGGAGGCGTCGAGCAGTTCGTTCATGAGGCGCTCGGTCATGGTCTTCTCGCGGCGGGCGCGGGAGTAGCCCACGAGCCAGCGCAGCGAGAGGGTGGCGGCGCGGCCGGGCTTGACCTCGACCGGGACCTGGTAGGTCGCGCCACCGACACGGCGGGACTTGACCTCAAGGGTCGGCTTGATGTTCTCGAGCGCGCGCTTGAGCGTGATGACCGGGTCGTTACCGGTCTTCTCGCGCAGACCCTCCATGGCGCCGTAAACGATGCGCTCGGCGGTGGAGCGCTTTCCGTTCAGCAGCACCTTGTTGATGAGGGAGGTCACCAGAGGAGAACCGTAGACCGGGTCGATGATGACCGGGCGCTTCGGGGCGGGGCCCTTACGAGGCATTCTTACTTCTCCTTCTTGGCGCCGTAGCGGCTGCGAGCCTGCTTGCGGTTCTTGACGCCCTGCGTGTCGAGGGAGCCGCGGATGATCTTGTACCGAACACCCGGCAGGTCCTTCACACGACCACCACGCACGAGCACGATCGAGTGCTCCTGCAGGTTGTGGCCCTCACCCGGAATGTAAGCGGTGACCTCGATCCCGCTGGTCAGACGCACACGCGCGACCTTACGCAGGGCCGAGTTCGGCTTCTTCGGGGTGGTCGTGAAAACACGCGTGCAGACGCCACGGCGCTGGGGGGAACCCTCGAGCGCGGGCGTCTTGTTCTTCTCGACCTTGTCCTGCCGGCCCTTGCGGACCAGCTGCTGGATCGTAGGCACCGTTTCTCCGGTTTCTGTGTGCCAGTCTCGGTAAAGCTAACCTGGAACATTCCCCGACCCACGCGGTCGGGTGTGTCGAATACTGCAGTCCGGTCCCTCGCTGGAACGAGTGAGGCGGCAGATTGCGGTGTCAAAACCCGGCTTCCGTGCTGTGGCTCTCCCACCCGAAGGCTGTGGAGATTGCGGGCACGGCAGCCCAGGGACACCCCAGGCACAAGGTCAGAGCGTACCTACCGCATTGGCTGCGGTCAAAACAAATGCACACGCGAAGGACACGCCGGACTCCTCACGGCGATGCGGCCACCGTAGTGCGATCCCCGGCCGGACGGAAGAAGGCGCCACGCCCGGGCGACGGCCCTCCGCCGACGAGCTCCGCCGCCCTCGTACGCCCTTTACAGATTGGTCGCGGCCACCAGGATCGTCACCAGGATGAACAGCGCCCAGCCACCGATCCCCAGCCAGCCGAGGACGAGTCCCGTGATGGCCTGACCGTCCCCGCGCTCTCCGGTCCGCCGGATCTCGGCCCGCGCCTTGTGACCCAGGATCACGGCCGGGATCGCCGTCAGCCCCCATGTCACCGGTGTCATGATCCCGCAGACCAGCGCGCCCGTCGCCGAGCTGTTGGTGTGCACCGGCATGGGCATCTGCATCGGCATCGGCATGAAAGTCGCCGGCACCGGACGCTGCGGCATGAACTGCGCCTGCGGCACCGGCCCCTGCGGAAGATCCGCTACCAGCATCTGCAGTTCGGCATGCGTCTGCGCCTTGTAGGCCCGTGTGATCCGCTGCTCGTACTCCGGCTGAAGCAGCCGCCCCTCGGCAAATCCCGCCTTGAGCACATCGACCGCTCGCTCACGATCGGCGTGCGAGGCACGCATGGCAGGCACCTGATTCGACGGCTGAGCGGGCTGCCCACCCTGCCACGGCTGGAATGCCACTTCGCGAACCTCCCCCCGCTCGACAGTTCTCCTCATCTTCTCATCACAGACGCAGCAATGGGAGGACAAGTTCCCCCGCACGGCCCTCAACCCGCGAGAGGGCCGGCCACAACGCCGCAGGGCGGCCACCCCGCAAGGGATGGCCGCCCTGTTGCTGTCGTACGGACCAGGATTACTGGTTGTACGGACCGTAGTCGTAGTCCTCCAGCGGGACCGCCTGGCCGGAGCCGGTGCCGAAGGGCGAGTAGTCGATGTCGTCGTAACCGACGGCCGAGTACATCGCGGCCTTGGCCTCTTCGGTGGGCTCGACCCGGATGTTGCGGTAGCGGGACAGGCCCGTACCGGCCGGGATGAGCTTACCGATGATGACGTTCTCCTTGAGGCCGATCAGGGAGTCCGACTTGGCGTTGATCGCCGCGTCGGTCAGGACCCTGGTCGTCTCCTGGAAGGACGCCGCCGACAGCCAGGACTCGGTGGCCAGCGAAGCCTTGGTGATACCCATCAGCTGCGGACGGCCGGAGGCCGGGTGGCCGCCTTCCGCCACGACGCGACGGTTCTCGCCCTCGAACTTCGTGCGCTCCACCAGCTCGCCCGGCAGCAGCTCCGCGTCGCCGGACTCGATGATCGTCACACGGCGCAGCATCTGCCGGATGATGATCTCGATGTGCTTGTCGTGGATCGCCACGCCCTGGCTGTTGTAGACCTTCTGGACCTCGCCGACCAGGTGGACCTGGACGGCACGCTGGCCGAGGATCCGCAGCACGTCGTGCGGGTTGACGGCACCCACGGTCAGCGGCTGGCCGACCGTGACGTGGTCGCCCTCGCCCACCAGGAGACGGGCACGCTTGGAGACGCCGTAGGGCATCTCGTCGCTGCCGTCGTCCGGGGTGACGATGACCTTCTTGGTCTTCTCGGTCTCCTCGATACGGACGCGGCCGGCCGCCTCCGAGATCGGGGCGACACCCTTGGGCGTACGGGCCTCGAAGAGCTCGACGACACGCGGCAGACCCAGGGTGATGTCGTCACCGGCCACACCACCGGTGTGGAAGGTACGCATCGTCAGCTGGGTGCCGGGCTCACCGATGGACTGGGCGGCGATGATGCCGACCGCCTCACCGATGTCGACCAGCTTGCCGGTGGCCAGCGAACGGCCGTAGCAGAAGGCACAGGTGCCGACCGCGGACTCACAGGTCAGGACCGAGCGGGTCTTGACCTCCTCGACGCCCGCGTTGACCAGGGCGTCGATGAGCACGTCACCGAGGTCGACGTTCGCCGGGGCGACGACCTTGCCGTCGACGACGACGTCCTCGGCCAGCATGCGTGCGTAGACGCTGGACTCGACGTCGTCCGCCTTGCGCAGCACGCCTGCGGCGTCCTTCGAGGCGATCCGCAGCTTGAGGCCACGCTCCGTGCCGCAGTCCTCCTCGCGAATGATGACGTCCTGGGAGACGTCGACCAGACGACGGGTGAGGTAACCGGAGTCGGCGGTACGAAGGGCGGTGTCCGCCAGACCCTTACGGGCACCGTGGGTGGAGATGAAGTACTCCAGCACGGACAGACCCTCGCGGAACGACGCCTTGATCGGACGCGGGATGGTCTCGTTCTTCGCGTTCGACACCAGACCACGCATACCGGCGATCTGCCGCATCTGCATCATGTTTCCTCGGGCACCCGAGTCAACCATCATGAAGATGGGGTTCGTCTTGGGGAAGTTCTCATTCATCGCCTCGGAGACCTCGTTGGTCGCCTTGGTCCAGATGTTGATGAGTTCCTGCGTGCGCTCGTCCTTGGTGATCAGACCGCGCTCGTACTGCTTCTGGACCTTCTCGTCCTGGGCCTCGTAGCCCGCGACGATGGCCTTCTTGGCCTCCGGCACGACGATGTCCGAGACGGCGACGGTGACGCCGGAACGGGTCGCCCAGTGGAAGCCGGCCGCCTTCAGGTTGTCGAGCGTCGCCGCCACGATGACCTTCGGGTAGCGCTCGGCCAGGTCGTTGACGATCGCGGAGAGCTGCTTCTTGCCCACCGAGTAGTCGACGAACGGGTAGTCCTCGGGCAGCAGCTCGTTGAAGAGCGCGCGGCCCAGGGTCGTCCGCAGCCGGAAGCTGTCGCCCTGCTGCCACTCGGGCTCGCCCTCTTCCGGAACCGGCGGGGTCCAGCCACGGGGCGGGACGGTGCCGATCGGGAAGCGGATGTCGACCTTCGCCTGGAGCGAGAGCTCCTTGGCGTCGAACGCCATGATCGCCTCGGCGGTCGAGCCGAACGCCCGGCCCTCGCCGATGACCTTGCGCTCCTCTTCATCCGTGGTGAGGAAGAAGAGGCCGAGCACCATGTCCTGGGTCGGCATGGTGACCGGACGGCCGTCGGCCGGCTTGAGGATGTTGTTCGAGGACAGCATCAGGATGCGGGCCTCGGCCTGGGCCTCCGCGGAGAGCGGGAGGTGGACGGCCATCTGGTCACCGTCGAAGTCCGCGTTGAACGCGGTGCAGACGAGCGGGTGAATCTGAATGGCCTTGCCCTCGACCAGCTGCGGCTCGAAGGCCTGGATGCCCAGACGGTGCAGGGTGGGTGCACGGTTCAGCAGCACCGGGTGCTCGGCGATGACCTCTTCGAGCACGTCGTAGACGACCGTGCGGCCGCGCTCGACCATGCGCTTGGCCGACTTGATGTTCTGCGCGTGGTTCAGGTCCACCAGGCGCTTCATCACGAACGGCTTGAAGAGCTCCAGCGCCATGGCCTTGGGCAGACCGCACTGGTGCAGCTTGAGCTGCGGGCCGACGACGATGACGGAACGCGCCGAGTAGTCGACTCGCTTACCGAGCAGGTTCTGACGGAACCGGCCCTGCTTGCCCTTCAGCATGTCGCTGAGGGACTTCAGGGGGCGGTTACCGGGACCGGTGACCGGGCGACCGCGACGACCGTTGTCGAAGAGGGCGTCCACGGCCTCCTGGAGCATGCGCTTCTCGTTGTTCACGATGATCTCGGGCGCGCCGAGGTCGAGAAGCCGCTTCAGGCGGTTGTTGCGGTTGATCACACGGCGGTACAGGTCGTTCAGGTCGGAGGTCGCGAAGCGGCCACCGTCCAGCTGCACCATCGGACGCAGGTCCGGCGGGATCACCGGGATGCAGTCCAGCACCATGCCCTTGGGGCTGTTGCGGGTCTGCAGGAAGGCGGAGACGACCTTGAGGCGCTTGAGCGCACGGGTCTTCTTCTGGCCCTTGCCGGTGCGGATGATCTCGCGGAGGCGCTCGGCCTCCTCGTCGAGGTCGAAGGTCTCCAGGCGCTTCTGCAGGGCAGCGGCACCCATGGAGCCGTCGAAGTACGTGCCGAAGCGGTCACGCAGCTCGCGGTAGAGCAGCTCGTCGCCCTCGAGGTCCTGGACCTTGAGGTTCTTGAAGCGGTTCCAGACCTCGTCGAGACGGTCGATCTCGCGCTGCGCACGGTCGCGCAGCTGCTTCATCTCACGCTCGGCACCCTCGCGCACCTTGCGGCGCACGTCGGCCTTGGCACCCTCGGCCTCGAGCTCGGCCAGGTCGGTCTCGAGCTTCTTGGCGCGGGCCTCCAGGTCGGAGTCACGACGCTGCTCGATCTGCTGACGCTCGACGGAGACGTGCGCCTCCAGCGAGGGCAGGTCACGCGTACGACGCTCCTCGTCCACCCACGTGATCATGTAGGCGGCGAAGTAGATGACCTTCTCGAGGTCCTTGGGCGCGAGGTCCAGCAGGTAGCCCAGCCGGCTCGGCACACCCTTGAAGTACCAGATGTGCGTCACGGGCGCGGCGAGCTCGATGTGGCCCATCCGCTCACGACGCACCTTGGCGCGAGTGACCTCGACGCCGCAGCGCTCGCAGATGATGCCCTTGAAGCGGACGCGCTTGTACTTACCGCAGTAGCACTCCCAGTCCCGCGTAGGACCGAAGATCTTCTCGCAGAAGAGTCCGTCCTTTTCGGGCTTGAGGGTGCGGTAGTTGATGGTCTCGGGCTTCTTGACCTCGCCGTGGCTCCACTGACGGATGTCGTCAGCGGTAGCCAGACCGATCCGGAGCTCATCGAAGAAGTTGACGTCGAGCACTATGCGTCAATCCCTCTCAGGGTTGTAAGTCTGTGGTCTGAAACGGGGGTCTTGGGGCCGACGGAGCCCAGCGGGCTGGGCTCCGTCAGACTCCCGTCAGACCTCTTCGACGCTGCTCGGCTCGCGCCGGGACAGGTCGATGCCGAGCTCCTCCGCTGCGCGGAAGACGTCCTCGTCGGTGTCGCGCATCTCGATGGACATGCCGTCCGAGGACAGCACCTCCACGTTGAGGCACAGGGACTGCATTTCCTTGATGAGCACCTTGAAGGACTCGGGAATGCCGGGCTCGGGGATGTTCTCGCCCTTGACGATGGCCTCGTAGACCTTCACGCGGCCGGTCACGTCGTCGGACTTGATCGTCAGCAGCTCCTGGAGGGCGTATGCGGCGCCGTAAGCCTCCAGCGCCCACACCTCCATCTCACCGAACCGCTGGCCACCGAACTGAGCCTTACCACCCAGCGGCTGCTGGGTGATCATCGAGTACGGACCGGTCGAACGCGCGTGCAGCTTGTCGTCGACCAGGTGGTGCAGCTTGAGGATGTACATGTACCCGATCGAGATCGGGTCCGGGAACGGCTCACCGGAGCGGCCGTCGAACAGCCGCGCCTTGCCGGAGCCCTTGACCATCCGCTCGCCGTCGCGGTTGGGGATCGTCGACTCGAAGAGACCGGAGATCTCGTCCTCGCGCGCACCGTCGAACACCGGGGTGGCGACGTTGGAGCCGGGGGCGACCTCGTCGGCGGAGATCGAGTGGAGACGCTTCTTCCACTCCTCCTCGACACCCTCGACCTTCCAGCCCTGGCTGGCGAGCCAGCCGAGGTGGATCTCCAGGACCTGTCCCGGGTTCATTCGGGACGGGACACCCAGCGGGTTGAGGATGATGTCGACCGGGGTGCCGTCCTCGAGGAACGGCATGTCCTCGACCGGCAGGATCTTCGAGATGACGCCCTTGTTGCCGTGACGGCCGGCGAGCTTGTCACCGTCGGTGATCTTGCGCTTCTGGGCGACATAGACGCGGACCAGCTGGTTCACGCCCGGGGGAAGCTCGTCGCCCTCTTCGCGGTCGAAGACGCGGACGCCGATGACCTTGCCGATCTCACCGTGCGGCACCTTCAGCGAGGTGTCGCGCACCTCGCGCGCCTTCTCACCGAAGATCGCGCGGAGCAGGCGCTCCTCGGGGGTCAGCTCGGTCTCACCCTTGGGCGTGACCTTGCCGACGAGGATGTCGCCGGCGACGACCTCGGCACCGATACGGATGATGCCGCGCTCGTCGAGGTCGGAGAGGACCTCCTCGGAGACGTTCGGGATGTCCCGGGTGATCTCCTCGGGGCCCAGCTTGGTGTCACGGGCGTCGACCTCGTGCTCCTCGATGTGGATCGAGGAGAGGACGTCGTCCTGCACGAGGCGCTGCGACAGGATGATCGCGTCCTCGTAGTTGTGGCCCTCCCACGGCATGAACGCCACGAGCAGGTTCTTGCCGAGCGCCATCTCGCCTTCGTCCGTGGACGGACCGTCGGCGAGGACCTGGCCCTCGATGACCCGCGCGCCCTCGTCCACGACGACCTTCTGGTTGAAGGAGGTGCCCTGGTTGGAGCGGGTGAACTTGGCGACGCGGTACGTGGTGTACGTGCCGTCGTCGTTGGCGACGGTGATGTAGTCCGCGGAGACCTCCTGGACCACACCGTCCTTCTCCGCCTTGATGACGTCACCGGCGTCGACCGCACAGCGGTACTCCATGCCGGTGCCGACCAGCGGGGACTCCGCCTTGATCAGCGGAACGGCCTGGCGCATCATGTTCGATCCCATGAGCGCACGGTTGGCGTCGTCGTGCTCGAGGAACGGAATCATGGCGGTCGCGGCCGACACCATCTGGCGCGGCGAGACGTCCATGAAGTCCACCTCGTCGGCGGGGACGAGGTCGACCTCGCCGCCACGACGGCGGACCAGGACACGCTGCTCGGAGAACCGCATGTCCTCGGAGAGCTTCGCGTTGGCCTGGGCGATCAGGAAGCGGTCCTCCTCATCAGCCGTGAGGTAGTCCACCTCCTCGGTGACCTGGCCGTCGACGACCTTGCGGTAGGGCGTCTCGATGAAGCCGAAGACGTTGACCCGGCCGTAGGAGGCCAGCGAGCCGATGAGACCGATGTTGGGACCTTCAGGGGTCTCAATCGGGCACATGCGGCCGTAGTGCGAGGGGTGCACGTCACGGACGTCCAGGCCGGCCCGCTCACGGGAGAGACCACCCGGGCCCAGCGCCGACAGACGGCGCTTGTGGGTCAGACCCGACAGCGGGTTGGTCTGGTCCATGAACTGCGACAGCTGGCTGGTGCCGAAGAACTCCTTGATGGAGGCGACGACCGGCCGGATGTTGATCAGGGTCTGCGGCGTGATCGCCTCGACGTCCTGGGTGGTCATGCGCTCACGCACGACGCGCTCCATACGAGCCAGACCCGTGCGGACCTGGTTCTGGATGAGCTCACCGACGTTGCGCAGACGACGGTTGCCGAAGTGGTCGATGTCGTCGGTCTCGACGACGATCGAACGGCCGGACTCACCCATCGTCTCGGTCTCGCCGGCGTGCAGCTTGACCAGGTACTTGATCGTCGCAATGACGTCATCGGTGGTCAGCACGCCCGCGTCGAGCGGCTCGTCGCCGCCGAGCTTCTTGTTGACCTTGTAGCGGCCGACCTTGGCGAGGTCGTAGCGCTTGGGGTTGAAGTAGAGGTTCTCGAGCAGCGTCTGCGCGGCCTCACGGGTCGGCGGCTCGCCCGGACGCAGCTTGCGGTAGATGTCGAGCAGCGCGTCGTCCTGGCCCTGGGTGTGGTCCTTCTCCAGGGTGGCGCGCATGGACTCGTACTCGCCGAACTCCTCGAGGATCTGCTCGGTCGTCCAACCGAGAGCCTTGAGCAGAACGGTCACGGACTGCTTGCGCTTACGGTCGATGCGCACACCGACCATGTCGCGCTTGTCGATCTCCATCTCCAGCCAGGCACCCCGGGACGGGATGATCTTGGCGGAGAAGATGTCCTTGTCGGACGTCTTGTCGATGGAGCTGTCGAAGTACACGCCCGGCGAGCGGACAAGCTGCGAAACGACGACACGCTCGGTGCCGTTGATGCAGAAGGTGCCCTTGTTCGTCATGAGCGGGAAGTCGCCCATGAAGACCGTCTGGGACTTGATCTCGCCGGTCTCGTTGTTGGTGAACTCGGCGGTGACGAAGAGCGGAGCGGCGTACGTGAAGTCGCGCTCCTTGCACTCGTCGATGGAGTTCTTCGGGGGCTCGAAGCGGTGGTCGCGGAACGTCAGCGACATCGACCCGGAGAAGTCTTCGATCGGGGAGATCTCTTCGAAGATCTCTTCAAGACCGGACTTGGTGGGGACTTCCTGCCCACTCTCCAGCGCAGCCTCGACGCGACCCTTCCATGCGGCATTGCCGAGCAGCCAGTCGAAGCTTTCGGTCTGCAGCGCAAGGAGGTTCGGAACCCCGAGGGGCTCCTTGATCTTCGCAAAAGAGATGCGCAGCGGGGCGGTGCTGTCGCCGTTGTTCGTATTGGCAGTCGAGGCGTTGCGCGAGGCGGCCAAGAGGGGGTCCTTCCGAGGGCTCGGACTCACTACGCGCGTACCGGTCCCGAATCGAGCAGACTGAGGGAAAGCCCAGGTCAGGGCAGATCATTCAGCTTTGCTCGGGCTCGGGTATGCCCCTGGTGACGGGCAGGGAGCAGCTAACAGGCAGCGCAAAGGGTCAGTGTAGCCACTTGGCACACTGATGTCCAGAGCGAGTTTCCGGAGACCGGTTCAGCACCGTGATACCGATCTTCTCCCTCCGGGAGGTCATGCCCTCCGCACCGGAGGAAGCCCTCGTTGTTCTTCTCAATGCCCTGCGCCTGCCGAAAGCCCTGCGCCAGTGGCGCACACCGATGCTTCCCTCTTCGTCCGCGATCCATGCCTCGAACCCTGGATCGCTTCTGCGTCGCGTCCCGAGAATTGCGCGCCGCGTCCGGTTCGTCAAGGCCCCCCACCTCTGGGAGATCGTCACATGGGGGCACGTCCGGGCAACGAAGATCACCATACTCGCACGCAGGCGCGAGACAATGCAGCTGTGACGAGCACGCCGAAGGGCGACCACCCGCATGGGTGATCGCCCTTGGCTGGTGTCCGAAGCGCCTCAGGCGCCGTGGACGTGAGTCAGAGACTCAGGGGGTCACTTGACCTCGACGGAGGCGCCGGCGCCCTTGAGGGACTCGGCAGCCTTCTCCGCGGCGTCCTTGGCGACCTTCTCGAGGACCGGCTTCGGGGTGCCGTCGACGAGGTCCTTGGCCTCCTTCAGGCCCAGGGAGGTCAGCTCACGCACGACCTTGATGACCTGGATCTTCTTGTCGCCCGCACCGGTGAGGATGACGTCGAACTCGTCCTGCTCCTCGGCCTCGGCGGCGGCCGGGGCGCCCGGGGCACCGGCGGCGGCAACGGCGACGGGGGCGGCAGCCTCGACGTCGAACTTGTCCTCGAACGCCTTCACGAACTCGGAGAGCTCGATGAGGGTCATGCCCTCGAACTGCGCGAGCAGGTCTTCCTGGCTGAGCTTCGCCATGGTGGCGGTCCTTCCACTAATTCGGCTGGTGCCGGATGTACATGTCTGGCGGGCGTACTACGGGCCCGCTGGGCGTCCGAGTGGTTACTCGGCAGCCTCGGCGGGAGCCGGCGTACCGGCACCGCCCTGCTCGACCTTGCTGCGAAGCGCGTCCGCGGTGCGGACGAACTTCGTGAGCGGGGCCTGGAAGGTCGCCGCGGCCTTGGCCGTGGACGCCTTCATGCCACCCGCCAGCTTGGCGAGCAGAACCTCACGGGACTCGAGGTCCGCAAGCTTCTTGATCTCGTCGGCGGACAGCGCCTTGCCTTCAAGGACACCGCCCTTGATGACGAGAGCGGGGTTCTCCTTGGCGAAGTCACGAAGACCCTTCGCCGCCGTGACCGGGTCACCGGTCACGAAGGCGACAGCGGTCGAGCCCTTGAGGTGCTCGTCCAGCTGAATCCCGGCCTCCTTGGCCGCGATCTTGGTCAGCGTGTTCTTCACCACACGGTACTGAGCGTTCTCGCCGAGAGAACGACGCAGCTCCTTGAGCTGCGCCACAGTCAGTCCGGTGTAAGAAGTCACAACAGCTGCGTTGGAGTCACGGAGCTTCTCGGTGATCTCCGCAACGGCTGCGTTCTTGTCAGACGTCGCCATGAGCCTCGGCCTCCTTCCGGGTGATGAGGACCGCGCAGAAGGGGCTGGGCAAAACAAACGCCCCGGCGCAGGCGCACGGGGCGTACTCGACCGGAACGGAGTCCGTCCGGGAGTTCATCCATACACACCTGCGCAGGCCGTCCGCAGCTAGCGGATCCTTCGGCCACCACACGTCCGGGACCGGACGCGCAGAGACAACCAGCGGTCTTTGGCTTCCGGGAAAAGATACGGGAGCGGGATGCGCTCATGCAAATCGGCGTGAGCGGGGGCATCGGAGCGCCCCCGCTCACGCCGTCACAGGCTCAGCGGTGCCGGTCAGGCGCCGGGCGCGGTCGCCGTCTGGCCCGCCGGCGGCGGGGCCACGTCGACCTTGGTGCCGTAGTCCGTGAAGAGCGCGGTGGAGTCGCTGGGCTGCTTGCCGCCGATCTTCTCCACCTTCTTGACCAGCAGGTTGTTGGCGTCGATCCAGACGTCGAGCTGCTCGCTCTTCGCGCCGCCCTTCTCGAGCTGCTTGCGGAGCATGTCGCGGAGGTCCTTGCTGAGCTTGCCGCTCAGCTGGTCCATCGTGACGGTGCCGCTGTAGTGCGTCGCCTGGACGCCGTTGACGTCCTCCTTGCCGACGGCCTTGGCCGTGCCCGAGGCGAGCAGCAGCTCGATCGGCTGGCTCGGGTTGGCGTTCTGGAGCACGTCCTGGAACAGGGTGCCGGAGCCGCCCAGCTGCTTCGACAGGGTGGCGTACGTGTACTTCATCCAGGGCTTGCCGCCCGCCCCCGGCATGGACGCGCCCATGTTCATGTACACGGCGTCCTGGGTGTAGATCGCCTTGATCGGCTTACCGGGGCTCCCCCCGCCGGACATGGTGTTCTCCACGTTCATCCGCATGCCCTGCGACCAGTCCAGCCCGCCCTTGCTGGTCTGCTTCACCTGGCCGTTGGGGGTGGTCGTGGTCGTGGAGCCGTCGATCTTCGCGGACTTCTTGCCCTCGGTCGCCGCCTGGGCCGCCTTCAGTGCGTCCGCCGGGCTCCCGCCCGCCGCGTCGCTGCTGCTCCCGCCACCGGACGACTTGCCGCCGTCGTTACAGGCGCTCAGGCCACCCACCAGAATCACGGCACCCGCCACGGCGGCGGCTATACGCGTGCTACGCACTTGAGGCTCCCCCTTAAATCTTCTTTATGGACCTCGGGGCGACTGTAGTGCAGGCCACTGACCGCACATGCGTCAGGCCCCGTCTCTCCACAGGGAGAAACGGGGCCTGACGCGTGAATCACGCGCTACGAGGCGTCGATCAGGGAGATCAGACGGCCTCGTCCTCGACGAGGAGGTTGCGGGTGCGGTTGGCGTCCAGCGGGATGCCAGGGCCCATCGTGGTGGTGATGGTGGCCTTCTTGATGTAGCGGCCCTTGGCGGCGGACGGCTTGAGGCGGTTGATCTCCTCGAGCGCCGCGGCGTAGTTCTCCACCAGCTTGGTCTCGTCGAAGGAGACCTTGCCGATGATGAAGTGGAGGTTCGCGTGCTTGTCCACGCGGAACTCGATCTTGCCGCCCTTGATGTCGGTGACAGCCTTGGCGACATCCGGGGTGACGGTGCCGGTCTTCGGGTTCGGCATCAGACCACGCGGACCGAGCACGCGGCCGAGGCGGCCGACCTTGCCCATGAGGTCCGGGGTGGCGACGACGGCGTCGAAGTCCAGACGGCCCTTGGAGACCTCGTCGATCAGTTCGTCCGAGCCGACGATGTCGGCGCCGGCGGCTTCCGCGGCCGCAGCACGGTCACCGGTCGCGAAGACCAGGACCCGGGCGGTCTTACCGGTGCCGTGCGGGAGGTTCACGGTGCCACGGACCATCTGGTCGGCCTTGCGCGGGTCGACGCCCAGACGCATGGCAACCTCGACGGTCGCGTCGAACTTCACGGAGGTGGTGTCCTTGGCGAGACGGACGGCCTCGAGGGGGGCGTACACACGCTCCCGGTCGATCTTCGCGTCCGCGGTGCGAAGAGTCTTGCTGCGCTTCACTTCTGCTCCTGATGCAGTGGGGTGGAGTCGTGGTGCGGACCAGCGCCTGGTCCTGCCACGGTGGTGCCAGTGGGGCTGGGGATCAGCCCTCGACCGTGATGCCCATGGAACGGGCGGTGCCGGCGATGATCTTCTCGGCGGCGTCCAGGTCGTTGGCGTTCAGGTCGGGCATCTTGGTCGTGGCGATGTCACGGACCTGGTCGCGCGTGATCTTGGCGACCTTGGTCTTGTGCGGCTCGCCGGAGCCCTTCTCCACGCCCGCGGCCTTCAGGATGAGCTTCGCGGCCGGCGGGGTCTTGGTGATGAAGGTGAAGGAGCGGTCTTCGTAGACCGTGATCTCCACCGGCACGACCATGCCACGCTGCGACTCGGTCGCGGCGTTGTAGGCCTTGCAGAACTCCATGATGTTGACGCCGTGCTGGCCCAGCGCGGGGCCGACCGGCGGAGCCGGGTTTGCGGCGCCGGCGCTGATCTGGAGCTTGATAAGCCCCGTGACCTTCTTCTTCTTGGGAGGCATGCTCTCTCCGGGTCCTAGTGAGAGGTGTTTCGCCGATCCATCCGGTCATCCGGATGGAGGCATACCGCACAACGATAACGGGTATAGTCGCGCGGCCAAAAACCGAGCAGGTCAGACCGGCTGTGAGCCCGTCTGACCTGGTCGATTTGGCTGGTGGTCCGGAAGAACCTAGTTCTTCTGGATCTGGTCGAAGCTGAGCTCGACCGGGGTCTCGCGACCGAAGATCTCGACGAGGCCCTTGACCTTCTTCGAGTCGGCGTTGATCTCGTTGATCGTCGCCTGCAGCGTCGCGAACGGGCCGTCGGTGACGGTGACGGAGTCGCCCACCTCGAAGTCCAGCACCTGGACCTCGACCTTGCGGGACGGCGCCGGCTTGCCCTCGGCCGCGGCGGCCTCCTTGGCGGCCTTCTCCTCGGCCTCCGGGGCGAGCATCTTGACGATCTCGTCCAGCGTCAGCGGGTAGGGGTCGTAGGCGTTGCCGACGAAGCCGGTGACGCCCGGGGTGTTGCGGACGACGCCCCAGGACTCGTTCGTCAGATCCATGCGCACGAGCACGTAGCCCGGGAGCTTGTTCTGGCGGATGGTCTTGCGCTCGCCGTTCTTGATCTGCGCGACCTCTTCCTGCGGCACCTCGGCCTGGAAGATGAAGTCCTCGACGTTCAGCGAGACGGCGCGCTGCTCGAGGTTGGTCTTCACGCGGTTCTCGTAGCCCGCGTAGGTGTGGATGACGTACCACTCACCGGGGAGGCCACGGAGTTCGTCGCGGAGGGCGGCCACCGGGTCGACCGGCTCCTGCTCCTCGTCCTCGGCGACCTCTGCGGCGGCCTCGGCATCTTCGTCGACGTGTACCGCGGCCTCTTCGGCGGGCTCGCCGGCGGCAGCGTCCTCGGCGTCGAGCTCATCGACCTCGTCGACGGCCTCGACGATCTCAAGCGCGGTGTCGTCGCCCTCGACCTCGGCCGAGGCAGCCGCGTCAACGTCGGCCGCTGCCGTCTCGGCGGAGTCGGCGGCGTCGTTCAGGTTCGGGTCAGACACGGTGGCTGCTTCTTCCTGGCTTCAAGGGGTTGAACATGCGAAATGGGCGCCCGCTGAGGCGCCCTCCGCGGGATCAGCCGAAGACGTACCCGACGACTCGGTTGATTCCCAAGTCAATCACGGTTACGAGACCGATGATGATGACAACGAAGACGATCACCACGCTGGTGTACGTCGACAGCTGGCTACGCGTGGGCCAGACGACCTTGCGGAGTTCCGCCACGACCTGGCGGTAGAAGAGCGCGAGACGCGCGAAGGGGCCCTTCTTGCCGCGCTTGCCGCCGCGGCGGGGCTTCTTCTGGGATTCCGCCGCTTCGTCCTCGGAACGACCGCGCTCAGGCATGTCGATGGAGCCCAGGGCGTCCGTCACTCGTCCTCACCTGAATCCGGGTCGTGGCCGTGCCGCGCCCGGTTGAGCCGCACGGCGGTGCATTTCATACGTACGCGTGCACGCACTGCGGTGGAGAGTGCGTGTAGCAGGGCCGGAGGGACTTGAACCCCCAACCGCTGGTTTTGGAGACCAGTGCTCTACCAATTGAGCTACGACCCTTTGTGGTTCCCCCAACCTACCGCATGCGGCCGACTGCATTAAGTGCGTGCGCCGCGGCGACCTGTTAGGAGCCAACGGTCAGCGAGTGTACGTGTTTCGGGGCCGGGCGTCGAACAGGATCCCCCCGGGTGGTGCCCGCAAACCCGTGTACCGGGCTCCTCGGAGGTCTGCAACGATGCATATATGAGCGCTGCAACCCCTTCCGCATCGTCCCCCACCGACCGCCGGGTTTCGGCCCGCGTCGGTTCGATCTCCGAGTCCGCGACCCTTGCCGTCGACGCCAAGGCGAAGGCACTCAAGGCCGCCGGACGCCCGGTGATCGGCTTCGGCGCCGGTGAGCCCGACTTCCCCACGCCCGACTACATCGTCGAGGCGGCGATCGAGGCCTGCCGCAACCCGAAGTACCACCGCTACACCCCGGCCGGCGGTCTCCCCGAGCTCAAGACCGCGATCGCCGTGAAGACGCTGCGCGACTCCGGCTACGAGATCGAGGCCGCGAACGTCCTGGTGACGAACGGGGGCAAGCAGGCCATCTACGAGGCGTTCGCGGCGATCCTCGACCCGGGCGACGAGGTCATCGTCCCGGCGCCGTACTGGACCACCTACCCCGAGTCGATCCGGCTCGCGGGCGGTGTGCCGGTCGATGTGGTCGCCGACGAGACCACCGGCTACCGCGTGACCGTCGAGCAGCTGGAGGCGGCCCGTACGGACCGCACCAAGGTGCTGCTCTTCGTGTCGCCGTCGAACCCGACCGGTGCGGTCTACACTCGTGAGCAGGTCGAGGCGGTAGGCCGCTGGGCCGCCGGGCACGGCCTGTGGGTGCTCACCGACGAGATCTACGAGCACCTGGTCTACGGCGACGCCGAGTTCTCGTCGCTGCCGGTGGTCGTGCCCGAGCTGCGCGACAAGTGCATCATCGTCAACGGCGTGGCGAAGACGTACGCCATGACCGGCTGGCGGGTGGGCTGGGCGATCGGCCCCAAGGACGTCATCAAGGCCGCCGCGAACCTCCAGTCGCACGCCACGTCCAATGTTTCCAACGTCGCGCAGGCCGCGGCCATCGCGGCGGTCTCCGGCGATCTGACGGCCGTCGAGGAGATGAAGGTCGCCTTCGACCGCCGCCGTCGCACCATCGTGCGGATGCTCAACGAGATCGACGGCGTGCTGTGCCCGGAGCCGGAGGGCGCGTTCTACGCGTACCCGTCGGTCAAGGAGCTCCTGGGCAAGGAGATCCGCGGCAAGCGCCCGCAGAGCAGCGTCGAGCTGGCCGAGCTGATCCTGGAGGAGGCGGAGGTCGCCGTCGTCCCGGGCGAGGCCTTCGGCACCCCCGGCTACCTGCGGCTTTCGTACGCGCTGGGCGACGAGGACCTCGTCGAGGGCGTGTCGCGCCTCCAGAAGCTGCTGGCCGAGGCGAAGTGACCAAGACCACCTGCGGAAAGCCGTAGGTGGTCGCGCAGCGGGCGTCCGGAGCCTTCCGGGCGCCCGTTCGCGCGTTCCCCCGGACCCCCCTTCGGGAAAGGCCTACCGGCGCACCGCCCCGATACGGCAAGATCTTGGGATGGAGAGCGTTCGTGCCCGCGGCGGAGCCGCACTTCGAGACCTGCGCCGATTGCCGAAGGCCCATCTGCACCTGCACTTCACCGGGTCGATGCGGTCCACGACCCTGCTGGAGCTGGCCGACAAGTACGGCGTCCATCTGCCGGAGGCGCTGCGGAGCGGGGAGCCGCCCCAGCTGAGAGCCACGGACGAGCGCGGCTGGTTCCGCTTCCAGCGGCTCTACGACATCGCGCGGTCATGTCTGCGGGAACCCGAGGACATCCGGCGGCTGGTGCGCGAGGCCGCCGAGGAGGACGTCCGCGACGGATCGCGCTGGCTGGAGATCCAGGTCGACCCGACCTCGTACGCGCCGAGGCTGGGCGGGCTGATCCCGGCCCTGGAGATCATCCTGGACGCGGTGCACAGCGCCTCCCGTGACACCGGGCTCGGCATCCGCGTCGTGGTCGCCGCGAACCGTATGAAGCACCCGCTGGACGCCCGCACGCTGGCGCGTCTGGCGGTGCGCTACGCCGACCGGGGCGTGGTCGGTTTCGGGCTCTCCAACGACGAACGCCGGGGTTTCGCCCGGGACTTCGACCGCGCCTTCGCCATCGCCCGGGAGGGCGGCCTGCTGGCGGCGCCGCACGGCGGAGAGCTGTCGGGCCCGGCGAGCGTCCGGGACTGCCTGGACGATCTGCACGCCGGCCGGGTGGGGCACGGCGTACGGGCCGCGGAGGACCCCGTGCTGCTGAGCCGGCTGGCCTCGCGCGGGGTGACCTGCGAGGTGTGCCCGGCGTCGAATGTGGCGCTGGGGGTCTACGAGAAGCCGGAGGACGTACCGCTGCGGACGCTCTTCGACGCGGGCGTGCCGATGGCGCTGGGCGCGGACGATCCGCTGCTGTTCGGCTCGCGGCTGGCCGCGCAGTACGAGATCGCCCGCACCGCGCACGGCTTCACGGACGCCGAACTGGCCGAGCTGGCCCGGCAGTCGGTCCGCGGCTCGCGCGCCCCGCAGGACGAGCAGCAGCGGCTGCTGACGGAGATCGACGCCTGGCTGGCCGCGTAGCGCCTCCGTGGAGGCTGCCGGGGCTGCGGTAGACCAGGGCCGGGGAGGCCCAGGGGGTGTCTCCCCTAGAGGCTGACGCCGACCGTGACGGGTTCGTTGACGAGCGTGACGCCGAAGGCCGCGTGGACGCCGTCGCGGACCTCACGGGCCAGTGCGAGCAGGTCCTCGGTGGTGGCCTTGCCGCGGTTGGTGAGCGCGAGGGTGTGCTTGGTGGAGATGCGGGCCGGGCCGCTGCCGTAGCCCTTGGTGAAGCCTGCCCGGTCGATGAGCCAGGCCGCGGAGGTCTTCACCAGGCCCTCGCCGGCCGGGAAGGCGGGCGGGGCGACGTCGGGGCCGAGGCGGTCCTGGACGCGCCGGAGGAAGGCGTCGTGCTCGGCGTCGGTGAGGATCGGGTTGGTGAAGAACGAGCCGGCCGACCAGGTGTCGTGGTCCGCGGGGTCGAGCACCATGCCCTTGCCGGCGCGCAGCGCCAGAACGGTCTCCCTGGCGACGGCGGCCGGGACCCGGTCTCCTGCCTCGACACCGAGGGCGCGGGCGGTCTCGGGGTACTTCAGGGGCGCGGAGAGGCCACCGGCGTCCTCCAGGGCGAAGCGCACCCGCAGCACCACGAACCGGTCGGGGTGCTGCTTGAAGCGGCTGTGGCGGTAGGAGAAGCCGCACTCCTCGTTGGGGAGGGTGACGGTCTCGCCGGCGCGGCGGTCGTATGCGACGACCTCGGTGATCGTGGCGGAGACCTCCTGGCCGTACGCGCCCACGTTCTGGATCGGGGTGGCGCCCGCCGAGCCGGGGATGCCGGCCAGGCACTCCACGCCGGCCAGTCCGGCCTCGACCGTACGGGCGACCGCGTCGGACCAGTTCTCGCCCGCGGCGAGCGTGAGGTCCGTGCCGTCGAGGGCGAAGCCGCGGGTGGCGATGCGCAGGGCCGTGCCGTCGAAGCCCTTGTCGCCGATGACGAGATTGCTGCCGCCACCGATGATCAGCAACGGGGTCCCGGCCTCGTCGGCCGCACGGACCGCCGCGATGACCTCGTCATCGGTGGTGGCCGTGACGAGGCGGGTTGCCGGGCCGCCGAGGCGGAAGGTGGTCAGCGGGGCGAGGGGCGCGTCGTGGAGTTCCTGCACGCGCCCAAGGGTACGGGGGCGGTCCGGCAGCGCTCGGCCGGCCGCCCCCGAAAGGAGTGGTTCAGGCGAGGCGGACCACGGCGCGGGACATGCCCAGCACCTTCTGGCCTGCGCTCATCGCGGTGAGGTCGACGCGGACCGTACGGTCGTCGTCGTCCAGCTTGGCGGCGACCTTGGCGCTGACCTCGATCAGCGCACCGGTCTCGTCGTCGGGGACGACGACGGGCTTGGTGAAACGCACGCCGTACTCGGCGACCGCACCCGGGTCGCCGGCCCAGTCGGTGACCACCCGGATCGCCTCGGCCATGGTGAACATGCCGTGGGCGATGACGTCCGGCAGCCCGACCTCCTTGGCGAACTTCTCGTTCCAGTGGATCGGGTTGAAGTCGCCGGAGGCGCCCGCGTACTGGACGAGCGTGGCGCGGCTCACGGGGAAGGTCTGCGCCGGGAGTTCCGTGCCGGCCTCGACCTCGTCGTAGGAAATCTTGGCGGTCATCTCAGGCCTCCTGCGCGGCGCGGGCCACCAGCTTGGTGAAGGCGGTCACGACGTGTTCGCCCGCCTCGTCGTGCACCTCGCCGCGGATATCGATGATGTCGTTGCCCGCCATGGTCTTGATGGCCTCGATGGTGGAGGTGACGCTCAGTCGGTCCCCGCTGCGCACCGGCCGGGTGTAGGCGAACTTCTGGTCGCCGTGCACCACCCGGCTGTAGTCCAGACCCAGTTGCGGATCCTCGATGACCTGCCCCGCGGCCTTGAAAGTGATCGCAAACACAAAAGTCGGCGGCGCGATCACGTCGGAGTGCCCGAGCGCCTTGGCCGCTTCGGCGTCCGTGTAGGCGGGGTTGGTGTCACCGATCGCCTCGGCGAATTCGCGGATCTTTTCCCGGCCGACCTCGTACGGGTCGGTGGGCGGGTACGTGCGTCCGACAAAAGACTGGTCGAGCGCCATGGCTCGCAACCTCCCTGTACTGATGGTGATAACGCCGTGAGGCCGCCCCCACGAATGGGGACGGCCTCACGGACGAGCCTGTGTTATCGCGTCTCGCGGTGCGCGGTGTGCGAGTTGCAACGAGGGCAGTGCTTCTTCATCTCAAGACGGTCCGGGTCATTACGCCGGTTCTTCTTGGTGATGTAGTTCCGCTCCTTGCACTCCACGCAGGCCAGCGTGATCTTCGGGCGGACGTCGGTGGCAGCCACGTGAGTGCTCCTTGGACGGACGGGTGGTCGGATTAACGCATAAAAGAGTAGCCGATCGGAGGACCGACCCCACAATCGGCTACTGTCAGTAGCGGTGACCGGACTTGAACCGGTGACACAGCGATTATGAGCCGCTTGCTCTACCGACTGAGCTACACCGCTGTGATGTAAGAGTCCCTCGCCCGAAGGCGAGGTACCTCACACATCAGAGCCCCAATACGGAATCGAACCGTAGACCTTCTCCTTACCATGGAGACGCTCTGCCGACTGAGCTATTGGGGCGAGCGATGAAGACATTACACGGCCCGCCGCCAAACGTGAAATCCGTATCCGGGCCGTGCCCCAACGGCCCCGCGCACCACACCGGTACGACTATTTCGCGCCTGCGCGAAGCTCTCCCGGCAGCGCCCTAGGCTCGGAAGAACGCTGCGTGATCTTGCACGCCGGTGGCTTCGAGGAGCGCGATGTCCGACAGCAGTTCGCCGCAGCCCCAGCCGGGAAAGCCCGGCGGCGCCGGCCGCTACGCCAGGTCGGACAACGGTGCGCTGGTTCTGTGCGGCGCCCGGCTCGCAGACGGCCGGACGGTGGACGTACGGCTCGGCGGCGGACGCATCGAGGCCGTCGGGACGGCGGGCAGCCTCGCCCCGCAGGGCGCCCGTGTCGACCTCGCCGGCTACCTCCTGCTCCCCGCCCCCGTCGAACCTCATGCACACTGCGACACCGCCCTGACGGCCGATTCCGACGGCCCCGCCTCCGGCTCACCCGAGGACGTCCAGCGCCGGACCACGGAGGCCGCGCTGCTCCAGCTGGGGCACGGCGCCACGGCCTCGCGCAGCCACGTCAGGATCGGCGACGTACAAGGGCTGCGGTCGCTGGAGGCGGTGTTGCAGGCCCGCAGGTCGCTGCGCGGGCTGGCCGATCTGGCGGCGGTCGCGGTGCCGCGGGTGCTGACCGGGGTGGCCGGGGCGGACGGGCTGGCGATGCTGCGGGACGCCATGAAGATGGGCGCCTCGGTCATCGGCGGATGCCCGGATCTCGACCCCGACCCGGCCGGTTATGTCGAGGCGGTCCTGGAGTTGGCCGGGGAGCACGGCTGCCCGGTGGATCTGCACACCGACGGTGACGATCCGGCGCGGCTGGCGCGGTTCGCGGCGATGTCCGGGGGGCTGCGGCCCGGCGTCGCCCTCGGGCCGTGCGCCGGGATGGCGCGGATGCCGCGGAGCGTGGCGGCGCGGGTCGCCGAGCAGCTGGCGGCCGCCGGGGTCGCCGTCGTCTGTCTGCCGCAGGGCGACTGCACGGGACTGGAGCGGTACGGCTCGCGGGTGTCGCGTCCGGCGCCCGTACGGCTGCTGCGGGCGGCCGGGGTGCGGGTGGCGGCGGGCAGCGGGGCGCTGCGGGACGTGGCGAACCCGGTGGGGCGCGGCGACCCGCTGGAGGCCGCCTACCTCCTGGCCTCCCTGGGCGAGGCGACGCCGGAGGCGGCGTACGAGACCGTGAGCTCGGCCGCGCGGGCGACGCTGGGGCTGCCGGAGGTGCGTGTCGAGGCGGGCTTTCCCGCGGAGCTGCTGGCGGTGCGCGGCGAGCGGATCGCCGGGGTGCTCTCGCTGGCCTACAGCCGGATCGTGATCCACCGCGGTCGGGTGGTCGCCCGTACCAGCGCGGTGCGGGAGTACTGCGACTCGGCGGCGGAGGTGGCGCTGGAACTGCCCCGGCAGTCGCAGCGCTGAGCCACGGCGGCGAGAACCCACCGGACCCCGGCCGGTCCCGCGCCCCGCGGCGGCCCTTCGGCGTACGGTCGGGATCATGCGCATTGTCATCGCAGGTGGACATGGTCAGATCGCGCTGCGGCTGGAGCGGTTGCTCGCCGGGCGCGGTGACGAGGTCGCTGGCATCATCCGCCGGCCGGAGCAGGCCGGCGATCTGCTGGCCGCGGGAGCCGAGCCGGTGGTCTGCGACCTGGAGTCGGCGTCGGTGCAGCACGTCGCCCGGCACATGGAGGGCGTCGACGCGGCCGTCTTCGCGGCAGGTGCGGGACCGGGCAGTGGCATCGAACGCAAGGACACGGTGGACCGCGGCGCGACGGCACTCTTCGCGGACGCGGCCGAGGCGGCCGGGGTACGGCGCTTCCTCGTCGTCTCGTCCATGGGTGCGGACCGTGAGCCCCCCGAGGGCACCGACCCGGTCTTCGCCGCGTACCTGCGGGCGAAGGGTGCCGCGGACGCGGACGTACGGGCCCGCGCCGGGCTGGACTGGACGATCCTGCGGCCGGGCCGGCTGACCGACGACCCCGGAACGGACCTGGTGACGCTGGCCGACGCGACCGGGCGCAGCGAGGTGCCCCGGGACGATGTGGCGGCCGTCCTGGCGGCGCTGCTCGACGAGCCGGGCACCATCGGCCGGACGCTGGAGCTGATCGGCGGGGAGGTGCCGGTGAAGGAAGCGGTGCGGGCGGTGGCGGGGCACTGAGGGTGCGGCGGCCGCCGGGTGCCGAGGGAGCCGGCGGCCGCGAGCTAGCGCTGCTCAACGGATGAACAGCCGCTGCGGGTTCGCGGCGGGCGGCCCGGTTGCCGGTTGCCGGTTGCCGCTGATCGACACCCAACGTGCATGCCCGTGCACGGCAGTTGGAGCGTCGCATGGGCGGAATGGAGACCGGGCCGGCGCGCGGATGCCCACCCGGCGTGGCGCGTGGAGATCCGGCGGACCTCGACGGCTTCCCGCTTCCGCTGTGCGGGGAGCCTCGCGGAGGCGGGGCGTTACCTGTTGATCAGGTCGACGCACGCCTTGACGCTGGAGCCCTTGAAGCGGGCGCAGAGCTCGCCGGCCTTGAAGGGGTTGCCCTGCGGGGTCCAGCTGCCCTTGATCTCGTCGCCGTGGCGCTTGGCGGTCATCTTGATGGTGCCCGCGGACCAGTTCGTGAGGTAGACCGTCGCCTTGTTGCGGCTCTTGGGCGGGTTCGTCCAGGTGGCGGTGATGGTGCCGGGGTACGTGTGGCCGCTCTCGCCGGTGGTCGCGATGCAGATCTGCGGGCCACTCCAGTTGTGGGTGCACCCCGAGGCGGCGGCGTGTGCCGCCGGTGCCGCGGTGAGGCCGGCGAGGGCGACTGCGCCGGCCAGGGTCAGGATCCGGGTACGTGCACGCGATCGCACAGTCTTCTTCTTCGAGGGTGGGGGCAGAAGCCGGGGCCGGCGAAGTTGACGCATACGCGTCACCGCCGACCGCCGGCGATCACCTTAACGATCTTGAGTGCGTGGAGAAAAAAGGGGGATCGCCGCAGCACCCCGGCCGGGTAGGGGCCGCCCGATCGATGCGAGAGCGCATGACAAGGGGCCCTTGATCCGCGTTCTCCGCAGATCAAGGGCCCCTTGCACTCCTGTGGCGGCGCCAGGATTCGAACCTGGGAAGGCTGAGCCGGCAGATTTACAGTCTGCTCCCTTTGGCCGCTCGGGCACACCGCCAAGGTTTGCTGCCGGGAGCCCGCTGTGGGGCGGCGCTCCGTGGCAACGACGTAAACCATACCCGATGGCTGGGGGTGGTTCGCCACTCGATTCGGGAGCGCTGGATCTTGGCCGGGTGGCTAGGCTTGGCAGGCGGCCCGGGAAGGGCCGCGCCCCTGACGGATCTACGTACGAGGAGCCAACTCAACATGGCCGACTCCAGTTTCGACATCGTCTCGAAGGTAGAGCGGCAGGAGGTCGACAACGCCCTCAACCAGGCCGCCAAGGAGATCTCGCAGCGCTACGACTTCAAGGGCGTGGGCGCGTCGATCGAGTGGTCGGGCGAGAAGATCGAGATGCGGGCCAACGCCGAAGAGCGGGTGAAGGCCGTACTCGACATCTTCCAGTCCAAGCTGGTCAAGCGCGGGATCTCACTGAAGGCGCTGGACGCCGGCGAGCCGCAGGCCTCGGGCAAGGAGTACAAGATCTTCGCCTCGATCGAGGAGGGGATCTCGCAGGACAACGCCAAGAAGGTCGCCAAGATCATCCGCGACGAGGGCCCCAAGGGCGTCAAGGCGCAGGTGCAGGGCGACGAGCTGCGTGTCAGCTCGAAGAGCCGGGACGACCTCCAGGCGGTGCAGCAGCTGCTGAAGGGCAAGGACCTGGACTTCGCGCTGCAGTTCGTGAACTACCGGTAGCGGACCGGCTTTCCGGTGCCACGGGATGGGGCGGCGCGCTTCGGCGTGCCGCCCCACCGGTGTGTCGGGGCGGGGATACGGAGCGGCGCTAGGTGGCGGCCCTGCCGGAGCGGCCTTGCGGCGCTTGACCTCAAGCGTGCTTGGGGTTGCAGGGGCGCGGCATGACTGCTTCTCGTGCGGCGCAGAGCCGTCCTGGTGCCGGGCCCGGGGACGGGTTCCTCGTCGACGTGTTTCCGGAGATCCGGCGGGCGGATGCCGGTGCCGTCCTGATCAGCGAGTGGGACGCGGGCGGCCCCGAGGGGCAGCGGGCCGTCCTGGACGGTGTCGCCCGCGCCTGGGCGCAGACCCGCTGCCGGCGGGCTTTCCGTCCCGGGTGCTGTTCGCCGGGGCGGACGAGCGCAGTGTGCTCAACTACGCGCAGTGGACGAGCGAGGCGGCGCACCGGGAGTCCGTACGGACCGAGGACACCGGGCTGAGCGAGCGGATCGCGGCGGTGCTGGACGGCGTGGGGGACGTCGGGAATTCCGGTCCCGGCCGGTTCCGGCTGTACCGCAGCATGCTGCCGCAGGGGGAGCCCAAGACGCCGGGCTGCGTCGTGCGCGTCGCCTTCCGTACGACGGGGCACGACACGGCCCGTGGGCTCGTCGACGGCCTGCTGGAGAGGGGCGGCGAGCTCCAGCAGGGGGACGGCGGGATCGCCTCGCACTTCCACATCAGCGAGGACGGCGGACAGGTCGTCAACTACAGCGAGGGGACGGACCCAAAGTCGCATGAGCGGGAGCTCGGCACCAGGCTCCGGCGGCGCGGGGAGGTGCGGAGGTTCATCGACGGCCTGCCGGGGGTCGAGCCGGTCGGGTTCCGGCGGTATGCGGCCCCTCGGGGGCTCGTACGGGTCTGAGGGCGAGGGGACGGCGTCCGGCGGGGCTCAGCGGGCGGCGAACGGCTCGTCCGTGGGGACGATGTCGCGGCCCAGGGGCATGAGGGAGATCGGGATCATCTTGAAGTTGGCGATGCCGAAGGGGATCCCGATGATCGTCACGCACAGGACGAGGCCGGTGACGATGTGCCCCAGGGCCAGCCACCAGCCCGCGAAGATGATCCAGATGACATTGCCGATCGCCGATCCGGCGCCGGCGTCGTGGCGCACGACGGTCGTACGGCCGAAGGGCCACAGGGCGTAGCCCGCGATCCGGAAGGACGCGATGCCGAACGGGATGGTGATGATCAGGATGCAGCAGATGATGCCCGCGACGACATAGCCGAGCGCCAGCCACAAGCCACTGAGGATCAGCCAGAGGACGTTAAGGATGAACTTCATGATCAACAGCCTTCCACGGGCACGGCGGTGAATGCATCTGCCGTGCTAGACGCCCTGGGACCGGTGGATCGTTGCGTTCATGATGCGACGGGCCTGCGCCGGCGGCCACCGGTCGGGCGCTCCCGGGAGGCGTCAGGGGCGGTGGCCCGCCATCTGTTCGAGGCGGGCGATGCGTTCGTGCATCGGGGGGTGGGTGGAGAACAGCCGGGACAGGCCCCCGCCCGCCCGGAACGGGTTCGCAATCATCATGTGGCCGGCGGTTTCCAGCCGCGGCTCGGGCGGGAGCGGGAGCTGCCGGGTGCCGATTTCGAGCTTGCGCAGGGCGGAGGCCAGGGCCAGCGGGTCGCCGGTGAGCTGGGCGCCCGAGGCATCCGCCTCGTACTCGCGGGAGCGGCTGACGGCGAGCTGGATGAGCCCGGCCGCGACCGGCCCGAGGATCATGATCAGCAGCATGCCCAGGAGGCCGGGGCCCTCGTCGTCGTCGGAACGGCCTATGGGAATCAGCCAGGCGAAGTTGACGAGGAACATCACGACGGAGGCCAGCGCGCCCGAGACGGAGGAGATGAGGATGTCGCGGTTGTAGACATGGCTGAGCTCATGGCCGATGACGCCGCGCAGCTCGCGTTCGTCGAGCAGCTGGAGGATGCCGTCGGTGCAGCAGACCGCGGCATGGCGGGGGTTGCGGCCGGTGGCGAAGGCGTTGGGCGCCTGGGTCGGGGAGATGTACAGGCGTGGCATGGGCTGGCGGGCCATGGTGGAGAGCTCACGGACCATGCGGTAGAGCTGTGGCGCCTCGAACTCGCTGACCGGGCGGGCGCGCATCGCCCGCAGGGCCATCTTGTCGCTGTTCCAGTACGCGTAGGCGTTGGTGCCCAGGGCGACGACGACGGCGATGATCAGGCCCGTACGGCCGAACAGGCTGCCGATGACGATGATGAGGGCGGACAGTCCCCCGAGGAGTACGGCGGTCCTGAGCCCGTTGTGCCGGCGGTGCACGGTACGCCCTCCAAGCGGTGCGGCAGGGGAACCCTGTGCTGCGTTTCTCCACTCTCCAGTGGACCCTTACTCACTGGTCAACGCGAGATGAACGAGCCTGGTTCCCCTGTGCACGCGCGGTGGGCCGGGCGGGGCACACCGCCGCGCCCGGTGGGGCGTGACGACGTACGGCTGGGCTGGAGGCCGGTGCGGGCCGGCAGGGGCTGCCGGGGACGGGCCCCTGCGCCGGGACTCGGCCGTTAGAGCAGCGCCCCGGAGGCGAAGCGCAGGACGAGCTGCGGGGCGCCGGAGAGGGCGATGCCGAGCACGGTGGCGAGCGCGATGGCGGTGGCCAGCGGCGCCGGAATCCTGGCGTGGGACGGCTGCCGCGTCTGCGCGGCCTCGGGGGCCTTTGCGCCGTCCGCTCCCCCGGTCGCTTCCTCGGCTCCCCGGAAGAGGACCGTCGTCCACTGGAGGTAGTAGTAGAGCGCGATCACGACATTGAACGCCATGATCACCGCGAGCCAGGCCAGGCCCGCGTCGACGGCCACGGAGAAGACCGTGACCTTGGCGAACAGGCCGATGATGCCGGGCGGCAGACCGGCGAGGCAGAGCAGGAAGAAGCCGAGGGCGAGCGCCACGACGGGCCGCTGGTGGTACAGGCCCCGGTAGTCGGTGATGCGGTTGGCGGGGCGCGTACGGGCCACCAGCGCGGCGACGGCGAAGGCACCGAGGTTCACGGCCGCGTACATCAGGGCGTAGGCGACGGTGGAGCCGATGGCGTGCGCCGGGTCGTCGGTGTAGCCCGCCGCCGCGATCGGGACCAGGAGGTAGCCGGCCTGGCCGACCGAGGACCAGGCGAGCAGGCGTACGGCGCTGTGCGCACGGCGGGGGTCCTGGCGCAGGGCCGCGACATTGCCGACGGTCATGGTCAGCGCGGCGAGGACGGCCAGGGCCGGGCCCCAGACGTTCGCGTACGTGGGGAAGCCCTGGACCGTGACGAGGATCAGGCCGGAGAAGCCGACGGCCTTGCCGACCACGGAGAGGTAGCCCGCGATGGGGAGCGGCGCGCCGACGTAGGTGTCCGGCACCCAGAAGTGGAACGGGGCGGCGGCGGTCTTGAAGGCGAAGCCGACGAGGGTGAGCGCGACACCGGCGCTCGCCAGGGTGGCCAGCCGCGGGTCGGGCAGGGCGGTGAGGGCGTGCGCCACCTGGGAGAGGTGCAGGCTGCCGGTGGCCGCGTACAGGAAGCTCACACCGAGCAGCATCACGGCGGTGGCGGCCACCGAGGACAGGAAGAACTTGAGCGCGGCCTCGGAGGAGAGGCGGTCCCCGCGCCGCAGTCCGACCAGCGCGAAGGCGGGCAGCGAGGCGACTTCGAGGGCGATGACGAGGGTGGCGAGGTCCCTGGAGGCGGGCAGCAGGGCCGCGCCGGAGGCCGAGGAGAGCAGCAGGAACCAGTACTCGCCGCTGGGCAGGTCGTGGTCCTTGAGGGTGTCGATCGACAGCAGGGCGGTCAGCAGCGCCCCGCCGAGCACCAGGAACTGGATGACCAGGGTGAACGGGTCGGCCACATAACTGCACACGTCCGGGTGGGCGGGGAGGCAGAAGGTGCGGCGGTCGTCGCCCAGGAGGGGCAGCAGGAACAGCGCGGCGAGCGCGAGGCCCGCCGTCGCGATCCACCCCAGCAGCGGCTTGCGGGCCACCGGGAGGAAGAGGTCGGCGACGAGCACCACCAGGGCGACGGCCGCGGCGACGGTGGGCGGCGCGAGGGCGAGCCAGTCGACGGACTGGACCAGAGAGGTGACCGTGCTCATCACTTACCGCCTCCGAGGAGCTGCTGGACGGCCGGGTCGGTGAGGCCGAGGAGGGCCGCGGGCCACAGTCCGGCGAGGACGGTGAGGACGGCGAGGGGGGCCCAGGCCGCGTACTCGTAGCGCGCGAGGTCGGGGATGACGGGGGACGGTGCGGCCGGGACCTCGGTGACCGCTTCGGCCGCCGTGGCGGTGCCCTCCTCGACGGCCGGGACGGCTTCGGCGACCCCCGGGGTGCCGCCCATGCAGACGCGGCGGACGACGAGCAGCAGGTAGGCGGCGGTCAGCAGGGTGCCGAGGCCGGCCAGCGCCATGAACGTCAGGAAGGCGGGGCGGCTGAGGCCGGCGGCCGGCTGGAAGGCGCCGAACATCGCCAGCATCTCGCCCCAGAATCCGGCCAGCCCGGGAATGCCCAGCGAGGCGACGGCCCCGAAGGCGAGCAGACCGCCGAAGCGGGGGGCCTTGCCGTACAGGGCCGCGCCGGTGCTGCCCGCGAGGGTGTCGAGGTCGGTGCTGCCGTAGCGGTCCTTGAGGGCGCCGACGAGGAAGAAGAGCAGGCCGGTGATCAGGCCGTGGGCGATGTTGGCGAACAGCGCGCCGTTGACTCCCGTGGGGGTCATGCTGGCGATGCCGAGCAGGACGAAGCCCATGTGGCCGACGGAGCTGTAGGCGATCAGGCGCTTGAGGTCTCCCTTGGCGCCCTTGCGCACCAGGGCGAGGCAGGCGAGCGAGCCGTAGATGATGCCGACGGCGGCCAGCGCGGCGAGGTACGGCGCGAAGGCGTGCATGCCGTCGGGCGTGATGGGCAGCGCGATCCGCACGAACCCGTACGTGCCCATCTTCAGCAGGACGCCGGCCAGCAGCACCGAGCCGACGGTGGGGGCGGCGGTGTGCGCGTCGGGCAGCCAGCTGTGCAGCGGCCACAGCGGGGACTTGACGGCCAGTCCGATACCGACGGCGAGTACCGCCAGGAGCTGGACAGTGTGGCTGAGCTGCGCTTTCGGCCCGTTGTCAGTGGCGAGTGCCACCATGTCGAACGTGCCGGATTTCACGCCGATGAGGAGGAGGCCGAGCAGCATCACGACGGAGCCGAGCAGCGTGTAGAGGATGAACTTCCACGCCGCCGCCTGCTTTTCCGCACCGCCCCAGCGGGCGATGAGGAAGTACATCGGGATGAGGACCATCTCGAAGGCGAGGAAGAACAGCATCAGGTCGAGGACGGCGAAAGTGGCGAGGGTGCCGGCCTCGAGGGTGAGCAGCAGGGCCACAAATGCCTTGGGGGACGGGCCCGTTGGCATGTGGAAGTAGCTGTAGAGCGCGCAGAGGAAGGTCAGCAGCGCGGTCAGCACGACAAGGGGGAGCGAGATGCCGTCGACGCCGAGGTGGATGCGGATGTCCAGCGCCGGGATCCAGCTGATGTCGGTGGTGGCCTGCATACGGGCCGGATGGTCGTGGTCGAAGCCGACGGCCAGCGCAACGGCCGCGGCGAGCACGACGCCGGTGGCGGTCACGCCGTGGCGCAGTACGGCCTGGTCGGGGCTGCGGCCCCGGAGACCGGGGGGCGCCGGGAGCAGGGCGCCGGCCGCGCCCAGCAGGGGGAGGACGACGACCGCCGCGAGGAGGTACTGCAGAGCGGTGGGGTTCACGGGTCAGGCCCTCCTCAGGGTTTCGGCTCCGGCGAGCACGGCCGCGAGGGGTGTCGGCTGGGGGTGCGGGGTGCGTGCACCAGCGGTGTGCGGCATCGGTCAGGCTCCCGTGCCCGTAGCGACGAGGACGGCCGCGATGGCCAGGACGAGCGAGCCCGCGAGCAGCGCGGCGAGATAGGTCTGCACGTTGCCGGTCTGGGCGCGGCGGACCGCGGCGCCCAGCAGGCGGGGTGCGGCGCCCGCGCCGCGGACGTAGGTGTCGACGACCTCGCGGTCGAGGAAACGGACGAGGGTGGCGGCGGCGCGTACGGGCCGGACGAAGAGGGCGGAGTAGACGGCGTCGACGTGGAAGCCGACGGCCGCGTGGCGGTGCAGCGGGCCCAGGAGGAGCCGGCCGGGGTCGGCCGGGTCCGGGGCGCCGGCGTTGTCGCCGTAGGCCGGGGCGTGGGTGTCGATGGCCACCTCCTCGGCGACCGCGGGGGTGGCGTCCGGGGCGGCGACGACCGCGCCGAGCGGCGTGCGGGCGGCAAGGGCGGTGGTGTGGCGCCAGGCCGCATAGGTGACCAGTCCGCCGACGAGGGCGATTCCGGTGCCCAGGACGGAGGTGGTCAGGGTCGGCGCGAGCGAGCGCCCGTCGAACCAGTCGGGCAGGAAGGGGGCGGAAAGACCCAGCCCAACGGTCGGGAGGAAGAGCACCCACAGGACGGCGTTCATGGCGACCGGCTGCGGGCCGTGGTCGGGGGCTTCGACGCCCTTGCCCTTGAAGGCCAGCAGCCACAGGCGGGTGGCGTAGGCCGCGGTGAGGAGGGCGGTGAGCAGTCCGGAGACCAGTACGGTCCAGCCGGCCGCGCCGGGGATGCCGTGCGCGTCACCGGTGGCGGCGTGTTCGGCGGCGCCCAGGACGGCTTCCTTGGAGAAGAAGCCGGCGAACGGCGGGATCGCGGCGAGCGCGAGCAGCGCGATGGTGGCCGTCCAGTAGGCGTCCGGGATGCGCCGGGCCAGGCCGCTCATCCGGGACATGGCGGCCAGCGAGTTGGTGCCCGCGGCGTGGATGATCACGCCTGCGCCGAGGAAGAGGAGGGCCTTGAACGCGCCGTGCGAGAGGAGGTGGAAGACGGCGGCGCCGCGGTCGCCGACGGCCAGGGCGCCGAGCATGTAGCCGAGCTGGCCGACCGTCGAATAGGCCAGGACGCGCTTGATGTCGTCCTGGGCCAGCGCGGCCAGGCCCGAGCCGACCATGGTGATCGCGGCCATCACGGCGAGCACGACCAGCGCGGCGGCGGAGGCGGCGAAGACGGGGAGGAGACGGGCCACGAGATAGACACCGGCCGCCACCATCGTCGCGGCGTGGATCAGCGCCGAGACGGGCGTCGGACCGGCCATCGCGTCCGGCAGCCAGGTGTGCAGCGGGAACTGCGCCGACTTGCCCGCGACACCGGCCAGCAGCAGCAGCGCGATCAGCGTCGGGTGGTCCAGGCCGCCGCTGGCGACGGAGCCGAGGATGCCGGTGATCCGGAAGGTCCCGGCGTCTGCGGCCAGCGCGAAGATGCCGAAGAGGAACGGGACGTCGCCGAGCTTGGTGACGAGGAAGGCCTTGAGGGAGGCGGCGCGGGCGGCCTCGGTCTCCCAGTAGTGGCCGACGAGGAAGTAGGAGCAGATGCCCATGACTTCCCAGCCGACCAGCAGCAGCATCAGGTCGCCGGTGTAGACGACCAGCAGCATCGCGGAAGTGAAGAGCGAGACCAGCGCGGCGTAGGAGGGGTAGCGCGGATCGTCGCGCAGATAGCCGGTGGAGTAGATCTGCACACAGGTCGCCACGACCCCGACCAGGACCGCCATCAGCACGGCGAAGCCGTCGAGGTGCAGGGCCAGGTCGATGGGGACCGAGCCGGTCGGGGTGAGCCGGGTGGCGACGTCGGTGGCCGGGCCGGTGCCCTGTCCGACGGCGACGGTCACGGTGAGCGCGGCCGCGGCCAGCGTCGGCAGCACTGCCAGCGGCCGGACGAAGCCGGGCGCACGGCGTCCCAGGAGGAGGCCGGCGACGGCCCCGAGGAAGGGCAGGAGGGGAACGAGAACAGCGGTGGTCGTGAGCGTCACGCGGCGGCCTCCGCCGTGGTGTCCGGCTGCGGGTCCCCGTCCGCGGCGCCCGTCTTCTCGGCGAGATCGCGGAGCCGGTCGATGTCGGAGCTGCCGCGGTTGCGGTAGACGAGCAGCACGATCGCCAGGCCGATGCCGATCTCGGCGGCGGCGATCGCGATGGTGAAGAGGGTGAGCGCCTGGCCGGTGTGCAGGGTGTCGCGCAGCCAGACGTCGAAGGCGACGAGGTTGAGGTTGACGGCGTTGAGCATCAGCTCGACGGACATCAGCACCAGGATCGCGTTGCGGCGCGCGAGCACGCCGTACAGACCGGTGCAGAAGAGGAGGACGGCGAGGACGGCCGGGTAGGCGAGATGCATCAGCGCTGCTCCTCTCGCGGGGCGGGGGCAACGGGAGCGCGGGAGGCACCGTTCTTGAGGTCCGCCGCCGCGGACCTGCCCTCCCCCGTCCTGCGGGACAGCACGATCGCCCCGACGAGCGCGGCCAGCAGCAGTACGGACAGCGCCTCGAAGGGCAGCACCCAGTACTGGAAGAGGCTGTGCCCGGAGACCTCGGTGGAGCCCTGGGCGGGGCCGTCGAGGTTGATCCAGGTGGCGCGGAAAGCGTCCACGACGACCCAGACCAGGGCGGCGGCCGAGGCGAGGGCCACGGCGAGCGCGGCCCAGCGGTTGCCCGAATCGGCGTCCGGGGAGCGGCCGATGGGCGCCTTGGTGAGCATCAGCCCGAAGAGCAGCAGGACGACGACGGAACCGACGTAGATCAGCACCTGCACCCAGGCGATGAACTCCGCCGTGAGCAGGAGATATTCGACGGCGATCCCGCCGAGGGCGACGACCAGCCAGAGGGCGGCGTGCACCATCTGCCGGGTGGTGACGGTGACGACGGCCGCGCCGAGGGTGACGATTCCGACGAGGACGAAGGCGATCTCGACACCGGAGGTCGACAGGAAGCCATGGCCGGCTGCGGTGGCGGCGAGCGTCACGTGCCCTCCTCTGGGGTGTCCGGTCGGTCCTGGTCCGCTGTTTCCTGGTCCGCTGTTTCCTGCTCCGGCGCCTGGGCCTGGGCCCGGGCCGCTTCGGCTTCGGCCTGCTGCTGGGCGGCGAGCTTGTCCGCTGCCTTGCGGGCGGCGGCGAGTTCCTTGGGCTCCTCGGCCGCCGGGTCGAGCGCCGGCGGTTCGGGCACCGTCCACATCCACTCGCGGAGCTTGTCGCGCTCATGCGTCAGCTCGTGGATGTCCGTCTCGGCGTACTCGAACTCCGGTGACCAGAACAGCGCGTCGAAGGGGCAGACCTCGATGCAGATACCGCAGTACATGCACAGCGCGAAGTCGATCGCGAAGCGGTCCAGCACATTGCGGCTGCGCTCCCGGCCTCCGGGGGCGGCCGGCGGCACCGTCTCCTTGTGGGAGTCGATGTAGATGCACCAGTCGGGGCACTCACGGGCGCACAGCATGCAGACCGTGCAGTTCTCCTCGAACAGCCCGATGACGCCACGGGTACGCGGCGGGAGGTCGGGCTGGACGTCTGGGTACTGCGCGGTGACCGATCGTTTCGTCATCGTCCGGAGGGTGACGGCCAGCCCCTTGGCGAGGCCGGAACCGGGGAAGCTCATGACGAGATCACCACCTTGACGACGCCGGTGAGGGCGATCTGGGCGAGGGCGAGCGGGATGAGGGCCGTCCAGGCGAGCTTTTGCAGCTGGTCCTCGCGCAGCCGCGGGTAGGTCACCCGCAGCCAGATGACGACGAAGGCGAGGATCGCGGTCTTCACCAGCGTCCACAGCCAGCCCAGGCCGTCGGCGCCGAACGGGCCGTGCCAGCCGCCGAGGAAGAGGACGGAGGTCAGGGCGCAGAGGACGACGATGCCGGCGTACTCGGCGAGCAGGAAGAGCGCGAAGCGCAGTCCGGTGTACTCGGTGTACGCACCGAAGATGATCTCCGAGTCGGCGACCGGCATGTCGAACGGCGGCCGTTGCAGCTCGGCGAGCCCCGCAGTGAAGAAGACGACGCCGCCGACGATCTGCCACGGCACCCACCACCAGTGGAAGGCCTCGATGATGCCCGGCAGCGAGAGCGTGCCGGCCGCCATCGCGACGGAGGCCGCCGCAAGCAGCATCGGCAGTTCGTACGCCAGCAGCTGCGCGGCCGTCCGCAGACCGCCGAGCAGCGAGAACTTGTTGGCCGAGGCCCAGCCCGCCATCAGCGAGCCGAGCACACCGACGCCCATGACGGCGAGCACGAAGAAGATCCCCGCGTCCAGGGCCTGTCCCACGGCGTTGTGCGGGCCTACCGGGATGGCGACCAGGACCAGGAGGTACGGCAGCAGTGCGACGGCTGGCGCGAGCTGGAAGATCCGCCGGTCGGCGCCGGCCGGGACGATGTCCTCCTTCTGCGCGAACTTCACACCGTCGGCGACGAGCTGTGCCCAGCCGTGGAACCCACCCGCGTACATGGGGCCCAGCCGGCCCTGCATATGGGCCATGACCTTGTGCTCGGTCTGCCCGATGACCAGGGGGAAGACCAGGAAGACGACGAAGACGGCGATGAGGCGCAGCGCGATGTCGAAAGCGTCGCTCACGGGGTGTCGCCTCCTGCCGGGTCTCGGGGGGTGTCCTGCTCAGGCCCGGGGGCGGGCTCCGGCGCGGCGTCCGGCTTCGGCTCGGGGCCGGGTTCCGGTGCGGCATCCGGCTGCGGCTCGGCTGCGGGCTCAGGTGCGCCCGTGGGCGCCTGTTCGGCCTTCTTCCCGGGCGCCGGCTCGGCCTCGTCCGGCGCTGCCTTGCTGTCCTGCGGCGCTGCCTTCGGCTCCTCCGGCGCTGCCTCGGCCTCCGGCTGCTCCGGCTTCGCCGGCTCGTCGAAGGCAGGACGGGCGTGGTGCCAGGGTGCGTCCGAGGAGCGCGGGGCCGCCTCCTTCGCGGGGGCTGCCGGGCTTTCCGTCGCCGGGGCCTCCTTGGGCGACGGCGACTCAGAGGTCTCCTTGGGCGAGGGCGCCTCAGCGGTCCCCTTGGGCGAGGGCGCCTCAGCGGTCCCCTTGGGCGAGGGCGCCTGAGAAGTCTCCTCGGTCGCGGCCGCCTCCGCCGCGCGCCGCTGGGCGGCCGAGCCCTCGCTCGCCGACCGGGTACGCCGCGCCGGGCGCTCCGCCCGCTCGGGACGTGCCTCGGCCGCGGGAGTCTCCGCCGCGGGGGTCCCGGCCGCCTCCCCCGCCTGCTGCTGGCCGGCCGAGCCCGCGCCCGCGGTCCGCGCCCGCCGCGCCGGACGCTCACCGGCTGCCGCACCGGCACCACCGGCCGCGCGTGCACCGCCTGCCGCACGCGCACCGCGTGCCGGGCGTGCGGGCGCCGGCGGCAGCTGGCCCTTCAGCGGGCCCCATTCGTTCGGGTCCGGGACACCGGGGGGCAGCATCTGGCGGCGCTTGGGCCCGCCGTGCTCGGACTCCCCTGGTTCCTTGGCCCCCGGCCATGCCTTGGCGACCCGCGCCGCCAGCACGAAGTCCTTGCGCAGCGGGTGCCCTTCGAAGCCGTCCGGGAGCAGCAGCGGAACGAGGTGCGGATGGCCGGTGAAGTCCACGCCGAACATCTCGTGGGTCTCCCGCTCGTGCCAGCCCGCGCCCGCGTACACACCCACGGCGGTGGGCAGCACGGCCGCCTCGTGCGGCACGGTCGTCCGTACGATCAGCCGGTGGACGGTGCCGGGCCGCGCCACGTCGGCGAGGTGGGCACAGACCAGGAAGCCGGTGCCGGGCTCGTCGACGGCGCTCAGCCAGTCGAAGTAGCTGCAGCCCAGGTCGTCGCGGGCGGCCGTCAGCGCGGTGAGCCAGGCGTCCACGGGGACGTCGACGGTCAGCGCGTCGTACGCCAGCTCCGCCGTGGCCCCCGTACCGAAGATCTCGCTCGCGGGCCGCGGCAGCCAGCCGACAACGGGCTCGGCGACGGGCTGCTCCGGCTGATCGGGCTGCTCGGGCTGTTCCGGCTGCGGCGCGGGGGTCTCCGCCTGCTGCTCCGGCTGCTCGCTCATCGGGGCTCCTCCCTCGGCGCCTTCGACGCGTCCCCCGCCTTCGACGCATCCGCCGCCTCGGGTGCGGGCGGCGGGACCAGCCCGCTGCGCAGCGCGGCCGCGGAGGGCCGGGCCGCGCCGCCCTTCGCGTACCGCTCCCCCAGCGACTCGCGCGCGATCTTCTCCTGCAGCTTGAGGATGCCCTGGAGCAGCGCCTCCGGACGCGGCGGGCAGCCCGGTACGTATACGTCCACGGGGATGATCTGGTCGACGCCCTTGGTGACCGAGTACGAATCCCAGTAGGGGCCGCCGCAGTTGGAGCAGGCCCCGAAGGAGATGACGTACTTCGGCTCGGGCATCTGCTCGTAGAGCCGCTTGACCGCGGGCGCCATCTTGTCGGTGACCGTGCCGGAGACGACCATCAGGTCGGCCTGGCGGGGGCCGGGCGCGAAGGGGATCACGCCGAGCCGGATGAAGTCGTGCCGCGCCATGGACGCGGCGATGAACTCGATGGCGCAGCAGGCGAGGCCGAAGTTGAAGACCCACAGGCTGTAGCGGCGGCCCCAGTTGAGGACCACCTTCATCGGTTCGGGCGCGAGCCGGGCCAGCGTCCCCAGGCGCCGCGGTTCCGGCAGGTACTGCGGGGCGGCGTCCTCGGGCGTGGCTGCGGAGGTGTGCCGGGCGGGGGTCACGTCCATTCCAGGACGCCCTTCTTCCATGCGTAGAGCAGGCCGACGGTGAGGAAGCCCAGGAAGATGAACATCTCCACGAGCGTCACACCGCCGAAACCGGGTGCGGCGAAGATCGTCGCCCAAGGGAAAAGGAAGATCGAGTCGACGGCGAAGATGACGTAGAGGAAGGCGTACACGTAATAGCGGACCTGGGTGTGCGCCCAGCCCTCGCCGACCGGGTCCACGCCGCACTCATACGTCAGCAGCTTCTCGGGCGTCGGCACGACAGGCCGCAGCAGCCGCCCGGCCCCGAAGGCCACCGCGACGAAGAGCACGCCGATCACGGCGATGATCCCGACGACCGAGTAGCCCTGGAAATAGTCCGCGGCGACGGTGGTGCGTACGGTCGCGTCCGGCACGTCCGCCCCTCGCTCCCTGACTGCGCTTGTTCAACGACTTCGACGATCTGTACGGATGGGAGTCTAGGCCCTGGCCGGACCGCCCCGAGAAGCCGCATCGTCGCCGATGGTGAGCTTGTCCCTACTTGGACCTACCTGGGCGGCAGGGAGCGTGGACGGCGGGGCCGGTTGTCTCAGCAGGTGTCTCACGGATCGGACGGACGGGGCGGGTGGCACAGTCACGCGCGCACCCTGCGTACCGTCACCGGCCGGCGCCGCCGGGGGGCTCCGGGTCGGGCCGGCCCGTACGCTGCCGGCCCGGTCCGCGCGAGACCGCCCGGTTCATCGCCTCGGCCGCGATCCGCGCCGCCGCCTGAAGCGTCCGCTCGCCGAGCAGCTCCGTACGGATCGCGCCGCCGGCCGCGAGATGGCGGTCGTACGGAAGCGGGAGGACCGTCGCGCCGCCGATGCCCAGATGTTCGGTGGCCTTGCGCAGCTCCAGCCCGGAATCGGGTGACACATGGCTGAGGACCACCACCGTCGTCGGCAGCATTCCGGGGTGGAGCCCACCGACCCAGTCCAGTACGGATCGGGTGGCCGCGACTCCCTCCGGGGTCGCCGGGGAGACCAGCACCCGCGCCTGCGTCGTCACCAGCGCGGTACGCGCCACCTCGGCGGGCAGCGTCTCGCAGTCCACGACGGTGGTCGCGAAGTACCGGCGCAGTGAGGTCATCACCACCCGGTAGGTGTCGATGTCCAGCCGCGTCCCGATGGCGCCCTGGCTGCCGGGCAGCAGCCAGCCGCCACCGGGGAACGGAATCAGATAGCCCGTGAGGTCCGTGATCAGCATCGACGGATCCACGATCTGCGCCAGGTCCGTGCCCGACCAGCGCACCTCCCGCGCACCCAGCCGGTGCGGCAGCGTGCCGAGCGCCGGATCGGCCTCGATCGCCAGCACCGGATCGGCGCGGTAGTGCGCGTAGGTGAGGGCCAGCAGCGCGGCGACGGTGGACTTGCCCGCCCCGCCCCGGATGCTCGACACGGAGATCTGCCGGCCTGTGGTCACCGGCTGCTGGATGGCGTACGCGGTCTGCGTGACGGAGGCGGTCTCCGCCGCGGGCGAAGACGCGATCGCCCGCCGGACGGCCCGCCCCGCGCGCTGTGCGACGGACTCCCCGTGCCGCGGCTTGGACCGCAGCGCGTCCAGCTCGGGCGGCATCAGCGGTACCGAGACGGGGGTGGGGCCGGACCTGCGTACGGGGGCCGGGCCGGGCCGGCGTACGGGGGTGGGCGTGTGAACGGGAGCGGAAGGGACCGCAGCGGTGGACGGGGGCGGCGTGGGGTGGGGCGCCTGCGTGGCGTGGGAAGCCGGCGCGACGTGGGTGGCTGGTGTGGCCTGCGAAGCCGACGCGATGTGGGTGGCCGGTGTGGCGTGGGAAGCCGGCGTAGGGGCCGGTTCCGGTACGGGCTGTGGCGTCGGAGCGGCGGCAGGCATGGGACCCGAAGCGGGCAGCGGGCCCGCGGCGGGCATGGGACCGGAAGCGGGCATGGGACCGGAAGCGGGCATGGGACCGGGGGCGGCATGGGCGGCCGGAGCGCGGTCCCATAGGGCAGCGGCGTCCGGTGCCTGCGGCGGAGCGGAGGGCACCGGCGGGTACGCCGCGCCGCCGGGTCCGGGCGGGTACGCCACACCACTGTGGCCCGGCGGATACGCCACACCACTGTGGCCCTGCGGGTACACCACACCGCTGGGGCCCTGCGTGGCGGAGTGCGCGGCGTACGCGGAGTACGCGGAGTACGCGGGAGCCGGAGCGGTTCCCGCGGGCGCGGCTGCGGCATCCGGCACGGCCGGCTGCGCCCTCGCCGTCACCGGTATGTCCCACACGGACGCCTCAACGGGCGCGGACGTGACCTCCACGGGAGCGGACGTGACCTCCACGGGAGCGGGCGTGACCTCCACGGGCGCGGGCGTAGCTGCCACAGGCATGGACGTGACTTCCACAGGTGCGCCCACGGCTTCCACAGACGCGTCCGCGGAATCGGGGGTGGCCGGGCCGCCCGCCGGGCCGCCCGCTCCCACGGACGTTCCCGGCGTCATCGCCGCGCCGCCGGGCTCGCACAGCGGATCGTGCGGCCAGTCCCCTTGTACCGGTCCACCTGGTTGTACCGGTCCACCTGGCCCGCTCGGTCCCTTTGATCCATCTGCTGATCCCTCTGCCGACATGATCCCGCGGCCGCCTTTCCGGTTCAGAGCGTGTGCAGCAGCCGGCTGTAGACCCCGAACGCCCCGAGGGCGACCGGGATCAACGCCACCACGCTGACCGACTCGACGAGGTTCATCAGCCGGCGCAGCCGGACCTGAACGTGCTCGGGCACGCGCACCGCGAGCACCACCAGCGGAAGCAGCGCCAGCACGCACAGCGCGGCGAGCGCACCCGACGGGTCCCCCGCGCCCGCCGCCCACCGCAGCGCCAGCCCCACCCCCACGGCCGTGCCGGCCGTCAGCAGGGCGACGACCTCGGCCGTCAGGGGATAGGCGCGTGCGCGCGAAAGCGTCACCAAGGACAGCAGGGCCGCGGCAGTGACCGACCAGCCGTCACCGTGGCCGGCGGCCAGCACTCCCGCCGCGCCCGTGGACACCGCCATGGCGACCGTGGCCGGCGCGAGACCGCGATGGGTGGCGCCGAGGGCCGTCACCACCTGGTGACGGCTCACCGGAGTACCGCCCGACCGCTGGTCGTCGAGCCGGGTCAACCCGGCCGCCGTCAACGCCAGTCGGGGCAGCAGGCCCAGCACCAGCACCGACAGCACACCGAGCGCGACTCCCGTACGGGCCGCGTCGGTCAGCGCCAGCCCGGCCTCCCAGGCTCCCACCGCGAGCGCGACCGTCGCCGCGCCGACGAGTCCACCGCGGCCCAGCTCCGTGCAGGCCCCGAGCAGCGCGAGCGCGGCCGCGACGGTCAGTCCCACGGCTGCCAGCCGCACCGGGGCTGTCGAGGCGGCCTGCCAGGAGGCGAGCGCGCCGAGCGCGCCGCCCGCAACGAGCAGGGTGGTGCCCAGCGAACGCCGTCCGAGCCGGGCACCCGCAGCTCCCACGGCCGCGGCGAGCACACCGGCGACTCCGAGCCGGAGCGCGGCAGGGCCTGCCCCGTACCAACTCGCCGCCGCGGCACCGGCGACCAGCGCCAACAGCACGCTCGCCGCACCGGCCGTCCACGTCCGGCTCCGCTCGTCCCAGCGGCGGGTGCGCAGACCCGGATCGTCGACGGCCTCGTCCATGGGGTCGTGCGCGACCGGCGCCGCCGACGCCTCGTGCTCGCGTACGAGCCGCAGCACCGAGCCGTCGGGCACCCGCGCCGAAGCCAGCGAGTCGTCCTGCGACAGCACGGACCCGTCCGCGGTCACCAGCCGTCGCGGCGATGGCCCTTCACCGGGCCCGGCACCGAACAGCCGGAGAATGTCCGGCAGCAGCACACCGAGGGGTTCCTGCGCGGGGAGCACGAGCTCGACCCGCCGCCGCTCGCCCACGAGGGTCACCCGGCCGAGGGCGGTGCGCGACACGGCCCCCGGATCCATCCCCGAACTCACACTCACCATGCCGACGCGGTCCCTGCGTTGCCCGTTACCTATCGCGACACGATACGGCCCGCCCACGACGCGGTGTCCAGCACGGCCGACAGCGGATGGTGGGGCAAACGACAGCGGATGGTGGGGAAAACCCCACCCCCACCACCCCAGCCACCCCATGGCACACGGAGCGGCGGCCGGGCAGGCTGGGCGCATGACGGAAAGTTCCCGACCCCGTGCTGCTGATGCCGCTGACGACGCCCCTGACGGCGTCTCATTGCCGCCTCCCCGAGGGCCGCTCAGCGGCATGACGTGGCGGGAGATCGCGTACCTGCTGTCCAATCTCCCGTTGGGCATCACCGGGTTCCTGGTGCTGGTGATCTGGCTGGCGCTCGGGACCGGGCTGGCCGTCACCGTGATCGGGCTGCCGCTGCTGGCGAGCGGCCTGGGGGCGTGCCGGATGTACGGGCGGCTGGAACGGGCGCGGGCCCGGGGACTGCTCGGGGTGCGGATACCGGAACCGAGTCCGCTGCGGGCCCGGGAGCACGGGTTCCTGCCCCGGGTGTGGGCCTGTCTGAAGGATCCGGTCGCCTGGCGGCATGCGTTGTTCGCGGCCATCCGGCTGCCGTGGGTCGTCCTCACGTTCACGGTCGTCGTCGCCTCGCTGTTCGCGGCGTGGCCGGCGCTGCCGTGGGTGGCGCGCTGGCTGTCCAACGTGGACCGGGCGATGGTGCGCGGCCTGCTCTCGCCGTCCGACGAACTGGAGCGGCGGATCGCCGAACTGGAGTCGGACCGGGTGACGGTCACCGACACGGCGGCGGCCGATCTGCGGCGCATCGAACGGGATCTGCACGACGGCGCACAGGCCCGGCTCGTGGCGCTCGCCATGGGGCTCGGCCTGGCCAAGGAGAAGCTGCTGGAGGGCCGGACCGACGAGAGCGTGGCGGCCATGGTGGACGAGGCGCACGGCGAGGTGAAGCTGGCGCTACAGGAGCTGCGGGATCTGGCCCGCGGCATCCATCCGGCGATCCTCACCGACCGCGGGCTGGGGCCTGCCCTGGCTTCGCTGGCCGGGCGCTGCACGGTGCCCGCCACCACTGCCGTGGACCTGGACGAGCGGCCGGCGCCCGCCATCGAGGGCATCGTCTATTTCACGGTCTCCGAGCTGCTGCAGAACATCTCCAAGCACAGCGCGGCGCGACAGGCGTCCGTCGAGGTGTGGCGAGACAAGGGGGACGGGCCCGCAGGGCCCTCGGACAAGGGCGGTGGTGGGCGACGGGCGGGCGGCCGGCTGCTGATCCAGGTGACGGACGACGGGCGGGGCGGGGCGCGGCTGGACGGCGGCAGCGGGATGGCCGGGCTCGCCGAGCGGCTGGGGTCGGTGGACGGCCTGTTCGTGCTGGATTCTCCGGTGGGCGGGCCCACGCGGGTGACGGCGGAGGTGCCGTGGCGGGCGCGGACGGGGGCGGGATCGAGGGCAGGGGCAGGGACCAAGGCGGGGGCCAAGGGCCGCTGACGGGTCGTCCGGCCGGCCGGGTGTCCGGGGCCGGCATCCGGATCTGGCGGTCCGGGACGGGGAGGCGGGTGGTGCCGGCCACCGGCCCGGGGGTGGGGAAAACCCCAGGCGAAGACTGCGAAGACCCTCATGGTGCGGAGGGCGCCGCGCGCGGACCCTTGTCGGAGCGGAAGAAGCCGCACGGCCTGGCAGTTCAGGCAGCGGATCCGACAGACATGACATGGGCCGCATCCATGGCCGTATCCATGGGCCGCGTCCATGGGCCGCATCCGGCAGAACGGACGACGAGACGATGGAAACCGCATACGCACCCCCTCCCCGCGGCTCCCGTATGCCCGTGGGGCTGCGCGCCCCGTTCTCCGGGCGCACCTGGCGGGAGTTCCTGTACCTCTTCCTCAGCCTCCCGATGTCCATCGTGATGTTCGCCTACGCCATCGTGGTGATCTCGCTGGGCGCCGGCCTGCTGGTCACGTTCCTGGGCATCCCGGTGCTGGCGGGCGGTCTGGCCGGCAGCCGTGCGCTGGGCGGTCTGGAGCGCCTACGGGCCCGCGCGCTGCTGGGTATGGACGTCGCCGATCCGGAGCCCGTCCGGCCCTCCAAGCCGAGCCTGATGGGGTGGGTCGGGGCCGTGCTGAAGAGCGGGGCGTCCTGGCGACACCTTCTCTACTCCCTGCTGCACTTCCCGTGGGCGCTCTTCTCCTTCATCTTCTCGGTGACGTTCTGGACCCTGGGCTGGGGACTGCTGACCTACCCCCTGTGGCGGTGGACGTTCCCCGCGTACCTCGACCAGCCGGGCATCCAGATGTGGGGTGACGGCCACGGCGACGGCCTCTACCTCGACGCCCCGGCGGACATCGTGGTCACCAGCGGCGCCGGGCTGCTGCTGGTGCTGGCCGGGCCGTGGGTGATCCATGGTCTGACCCAGATGGACCGGGTCATGGTCCACGGCCTGCTGGGGCCCTCCCTCCTCGCCACCCGGGTCTCGCAGCTGGAGTCGGACCGCGGGGTGGTGGTGGACACCGCGACGGCCGATCTGCGCCGCATCGAGCGCGATCTGCACGACGGGGCTCAGGCCCGGCTGGTCTCGCTCGCCATGGACCTGGGGCTGGCCAGGGAGAAGCTGGCCGAGGATCCGGAGGCCGCCGCGAAGATGGTGGACGAGGCACACGGCGAGGTGAAGATCGCGCTCCAGGAGCTGCGGGATCTGGCCCGCGGCATCCACCCGGCGATCCTCACCGACCGGGGTCTCGGCCCGGCGCTGTCCGCACTGGCCGCGCGCTGCACGGTTCCGGTGACGGTGACCGTGGACCTGGACCACCGGCCGGCCGCGGCGATCGAGGGCATCGCGTACTTCACCGCCTCCGAGCTGCTCCAGAACGTCTCCCGGCACGCCCGGGCCACCAGCGCGACGCTGGACGTCTGGCGCACCGCGGACCGGATCATGGTGCTGGTCTCCGACAACGGCCGGGGCGGCGCGCACACCGCGACGGGCACCGGCCTGGCCGGTCTCGCCGAACGGCTCGACGCCGTCGACGGCCTGCTGGTGGTGGACTCCCCGGTCGGCGGCCCGACCCGCATCACCGCCGAGCTGCCGTGGCGCGGGTGACCGCGGAACTGCCGGTCCCCTCTCCCCCGCCTCCCTCTCCCTCGTCTCCCCCTCTCCCGTCTCCCTCCCCTCCCTTTCTCCGCCCCCGATCCCCCTCATCCGCCTCGCCGCCGTCCGGATACTGGGATGCTGGAGGCCGGTAGGGGCGGGATGCGATGAGGCATGGGGGAATCTGAGCCGTGGAGGACAAGGTGCGGGTGGTCATCGCCGAGGACTCGGTGCTGCTCCGGGAGGGCCTGACCCGGCTGCTCACCGACCGGGGGCACGAGGTCGTGGCGGGCGTGGGGGACGCCGAGGCGCTGATCAAGACGATCGGGGGGCTGGCGGACGAGGGCGCCCTGCCGGATGTGGTGGTGGCGGACGTACGGATGCCGCCGACGCACACCGACGAAGGGGTGCGGGCCGCCATCCGGCTGCGCCGGGACCACCCCGGCCTCGGGGTGCTGGTGCTGTCGCAGTACGTCGAGGAGCAGTACGCGACGGAGCTGCTGGCCGGGTCGAGCCGGGGCATCGGCTATCTGCTCAAGGACCGGGTGGCCGAGGTGCGGGAGTTCGTCGACGCGGTGGTCCGGGTGGCCGAGGGCGGGACCGCGCTGGACCCGGAGGTGGTGGCGCAGCTGCTGGGCCGCAGCCGCAAGCAGGACGTGCTGGCCAATCTGACGCCGCGGGAGCGGGAGGTGCTGGGCCTGATGGCCGAGGGCCGGACGAACTCCGCCGTCGCCCGGCAGCTGGTGGTCAGCGACGGTGCGGTCGAGAAGCACGTCAGCAACATCTTCCTGAAGCTGGGCCTGTCGCAGAGTGACGGGGATCACCGCAGGGTGCTTGCAGTACTCACCTACCTGGGCTCCTGACCACCTGACACTCCGTCAGGTGAGTGGCCCGAGGTGTTTTCCACCGAGGTCCAGGACTTTGGTCGTAGAACCAATGGACGAGTCCGGAGCGTCATGAAGAGGGGGTCACGGGGGCGATGATTTCATGACAAAACACACCAGATCGGTGTCTCATGTTGACGTCCAGCATGCGAACGATCCAGGGAAGGCCACCCTTACCCACGTACGATGGTTATGGGACAACCGGTCGGTATGACACGTCCCGAGCCCTGCCTCCGGGCGGGGACGCCGCACCCCTCGAGGGAGGTCCGAAGCAGTGACCAGCCAGGTCAGTAGCCCAGCCGAGCAGACCGACGCAGCGCTTGTCGGGGAACAGCGCGCTTCCGGTGAAGGCAAGGAAGTCCGACGCCTTGACCGTGTGATCATCCGGTTCGCCGGCGACTCCGGTGACGGTATGCAGCTCACCGGCGACCGGTTCACGTCCGAGACCGCGTCGTTCGGCAACGACCTGTCGACGCTGCCGAATTTCCCCGCCGAGATCCGCGCCCCTGCCGGGACCCTGCCGGGTGTCTCCAGTTTCCAGCTGCACTTCGCCGACCATGACATCCTCACGCCCGGCGACGCGCCGAATGTGCTGGTGGCGATGAACCCGGCCGCGCTGAAGGCGAATATCGCGGATGTGCCGCGGGGCGCGGACATCATCGTGAACACGGATGAGTTCACCAAGCGCCCGATGGCGAAGGTGGGCTATGCGACCAGTCCGCTGGAGGACGGGTCGCTGGAGGCCTACAACGTCCATCCGGTGCCGCTGACCACGCTGACGATCGAGGCGCTCAAGGAGTCCGGGCTCTCCCGCAAGGAGGCCGAGCGCAGCAAGAACATGTTCGCGCTGGGTCTGCTGTCGTGGATGTACCACCGGCCGACCGAGGGCACCGAGAAGTTCCTGCGGGCGAAGTTCGCGAAGAAGCCGGAGATCGCGGAGGCGAATGTCACGGCGTTCCGGGCGGGGTGGAACTTCGGTGAGACGACGGAGGATTTCGCCGTCTCCTACGAGGTCGCACCGGCGACGAAGGCCTTCCCGACCGGCACCTACCGCAATATCTCCGGGAACCTTGCGCTGTCCTACGGCTTGATCGCGGCGGGCCGGCAGGCGGATCTGCCGCTGTATCTGGGCTCCTACCCGATCACCCCGGCCTCCGACATCCTGCACGAACTGTCCAAGCACAAGAACTTCGGTGTGCGCACGTTCCAGGCGGAGGACGAAATCGCCGGGATCGGTGCGGCGCTGGGCGCCGCGTTCGGCGGTGCGCTGGCGGTGACGACCACCTCGGGACCCGGTGTGGCGCTGAAGTCGGAGACGATCGGCCTGGCGGTCAGTCTGGAACTGCCGCTGCTGATCGTGGACATCCAGCGCGGCGGGCCGTCGACGGGGCTGCCGACGAAGACCGAGCAGGCGGATCTGCTCCAGGCGATGTACGGGCGCAACGGAGAGGCACCGGTGCCGATCGTGGCGCCGAAGACGCCCGCGGACTGCTTCGATGCGGCGCTGGAGGCGGCCCGGATCGCACTGGCCTACCGCACACCGGTCTTCCTGCTCTCCGACGGCTATCTGGCCAACGGTTCGGAGCCGTGGCGGATCCCCGATGTCAACGAACTGCCGGATCTGCGGGTCCAGTTCGCCTCGGGCCCCAATCACCAGCAGGCGGACGGCACCGAGGTGTTCTGGCCGTACAAGCGTGATGAGCAGACGCTGGCCCGGCCCTGGGCGGTGCCGGGCACGCCGGGGCTGGAGCACCGTATCGGCGGCATCGAGAAGCAGGACGGCACGGGCAACATCTCCTACGACCCGGCCAACCACGACTTCATGGTGCGCACCCGCCAGGCGAAGGTCGACGGCGTCGACGTCCCCGACCTCGAGGTCGACGACCCCGCCGACGACAGCGGCCAGGGCGCCGGCACCCTCGTACTGGGCTGGGGGTCGACCTACGGGCCGATCACCGCGGCGGTACGGCGTGTGCGGGGCGCCGGGGAGCGCATCGCCCAGGCTCATCTGCGGCACCTCAACCCCTTCCCGCGGAATCTCGGCGAGGTCCTGGCGCGTTACGACAAGGTGATCGTGCCGGAGATGAACCTCGGACAGCTCGCCACTCTGCTGCGCGCCAAGTACCTCGTCGACGCGCACTCGCACACCCAGGTCAGCGGAATGCCGTTCAAGGCCGAGCAGCTTGCGGAGGTCTTTAAGGAGGCCATCAATGACTGAGACGATCACGGAGGGTTCCTCGCAGATCGAGGCGCTCTCCCTGGTGCCCAAGGCCGACGCCAAGCAGTCCATGAAGGACTTCAAGTCCGACCAGGAAGTGCGCTGGTGCCCCGGCTGCGGTGACTACGCCGTCCTTGCCGCCGTACAGGGCTTCATGCCCGAGCTCGGCCTGGCCAAGGAGAACATCGTCTTCGTCTCCGGCATCGGCTGCTCCTCCCGCTTCCCGTACTACATGAACACCTACGGGATGCACTCCATCCACGGCCGCGCGCCCGCCATCGCCACCGGCCTGGCGTCCTCACGGCGTGATCTGTCCGTCTGGGTCGTCACGGGCGACGGCGACGCACTCTCCATCGGCGGCAACCACCTCATCCATGCCCTCCGGCGCAACGTCAACCTCAAGATCCTGCTGTTCAACAACCGGATCTACGGTCTGACCAAGGGCCAGTACAGCCCCACCTCCGAGGTCGGCAAGATCACCAAGTCGACGCCGATGGGTTCGCTGGACGCCCCGTTCAACCCGGTCTCGCTGGCGCTCGGCGCCGAGGCGTCCTTCGTCGCCCGCACCGTCGACTCCGACCGCAAGCACCTCACCTCGGTGCTGCGCGAGGCCGCCGCCCATCCCGGTACGGCGCTGGTGGAGATCTACCAGAACTGCAACATCTTCAACGACGGCGCCTTCGAGGTCCTCAAGGACAAGGATCAGGCCGAGGAGGCCGTCATCCGCCTGGAGCACGGGCAGCCGATCCGCTTCGGCGCCCTGGCCCCGGACGGCTTCGGCTCCAAGGGCGTGGTCCGCGACCCGGCCACCGGCGACCTCAAGGTCATCGACGTACGGGAGGAGGGCACGGGCGGTGTGCTGGTGCATGACGCGCACAACCCCTCGCCCACCACGGCCTTCGCCCTCTCCCGGCTCGCCGACGCCGACACCCTGCACCACACCCCCATCGGGGTCCTCCGCAGCGTCAACCGGCCGGTCTACGACACCCTGATGTCCGAGCAGCTCGACGACGCCATCGAGCAGAAGGGCAAGGGCGACCTCGCCGCCCTGCTGACCGGCAGCGACACCTGGACGGTCGTCGGCTGACTCTCGCTCCACGGCGGAAATCGCCGGCGGTTTCCCGGGCCGGCCGCCGCACGGGGAGGACCTGGGGATCCGCCGGATCGTCCGCGGGTGCCCGTACGGGAACGTCTTACGGCGTCCCCGTACGGGCACCCGCTTGCGTTTCCGGCACCCCGTACGGGCACCCGCTTGCGTTTCCGGCACCCCGTACGGGCACCCGCCGGCGTTTCCGGCACCCCGTACGGGCATCCGCCGGCGTTTCCGGCACCCCGTACGGGCATCCGCCGGCGTCCGGCACCCCGTACGGGCATCCGCCGGCGTTCCGGTCTGTCGCGCGGCTGCTCCGGGTGAGGCCACCGGCCTGCCGGCCGCCCGGCAGGCGTCCTGGATGCCGGCCCTCGCCCGCCGTTCCGCGCCGCGTCCCTTCTACGGCGTCCGGGACGGGTGCCATGCTGGCCGCTTCCAACCGCCAAGGGGTAGGACATGAGCATCGTCGTCACCGGCGCCACCGGGGCACTCGGCCGGCTCGTCATCGAGGAACTGCTGAAGCGCACCGCACCGGACGAGATCGTCGCGGTCGCCCGCGACCGTGCCAAGGCCGCCGGCCTCGCCGCCCGCGGTGTCGGGGTCGAGGTCGCCGACTACAGCCGGCCCGAGACGCTCCAGGGAGTCTTCGCGTCCGGCGACCGGGTGCTGTTCATCTCGGGGAACGAGGCGGGCCGGCGCCTCACCCAGCACCGCGCCGTCATCGACGCCGCGCGGGAGGCGGGCGTCGCGCTGCTGGCGTACACCAGCGTGCTGGGCGGGCCGGCCGCCACCTTCTCCATCGCCGAGGAGCATGTCGCCACCGAGCAGGCGCTGCTCGCGTCCGGGGTGCCGTACTGCCTGCTGCGCAACGGCTGGTACCACGAGAACTACACCGGTGCGCTCGCCACCACCCTGAGGACCGGCGCCGTCGTCGGCAGCGCCGGCCAGGGCAGGGTAGCCACCGCCGCGCGCCGGGACTACGCCGAGGCGGCCGCTGTCGTCCTCACCGGCAGCGGCCACGAGAACTCGGTGTACGAACTGAGCGGCGACACCGCCTGGACGATGGCCGAGTACGCGGCCGAGGTGTCCCGGCAGACCGGCCGGACGATCCCGTACCGCGACCTGCCGCAGGAGCGGTATGTGGCGTTGATGGTCGAGGCGGGCGTACCGGCCCTGGGCGCCCAGATGGTCGCCGATGCGGACGCCGGGATCGCCCGCGGCGAGCTGGCCGCGACCCCCGGCGAGCTGGCCGGGCTGCTCGGCCGCCCGACCACACCGCTCGCCGAGGCGATCACGGAGGCGCTGAAGGAGCTCCCCGCCTGAAGCGGTCCCCGGTCCGAAGCGGCCGTCCCCCAAGCGCCCGGTCCCCCGGCTGAACCGGGTCTGCGTACGCGTCCCCCCCCGGTACGTCCGGCCCGCACCGGACCCCACCGGCCGTCATGACCGTATGCCAAGACAGGCATGACAGCCGGGCCGGGCGGCGCTACGTTCACAGCGGCGGCGCAGCACCCACAGGAGGTCCCCCTTGCAGCCTCGGAGCGATCAGCGTGTCGGACTCGCCTACGGTGTCACCGCCTACACCATGTGGGGACTGCTGCCGCTCTACTGGCATCTGCTGGGCGCCGCCTCGCCGTCCGAGATCCTGGCGCATCGCATGCTGTGGTCGCTGCCTGTCGCCGTCGTCATCCTGGCCGTGCTGCGCCGCTGGTCCTGGATCCGCCCGCTGCTGCGGCAGCCCAGAAGGCTCGCGCTGATACTGGTCTGCGCCGTGGTCATCTCGGCGAACTGGTTTCTCTACATCTGGGCGGTCAATGCCGGGCATGTCCTGGAGGCCTCACTCGGCTACTTCATCAATCCGCTGGTCAGCATCGCCTTCGGTGTACTGGTACTGCGTGAGCGGCTGCGTCCGTTGCAGTGGACCGCGGTGGGGGTCGGCCTCCTCGCCGTCCTCGTGATGACCGCCGCCTACGGCAAGGTGCCCTGGATCGCGCTGATTCTGGCCTTCTCGTTCGCGACCTACGGTCTGGCGAAGAAGGGCATCAAACTCGACGGGATCGAGGGCTTCAGCGCCGAGACCGCCCTCCAGGCGCTGCCGGCGCTGGGCTTCCTGGTCTTCCTCGGCCTGCGCGGCGAGTCCAGCTTCACCACCGGCGGAGTGGGCCAGGCGCTGCTGCTCTCCGCCTGCGGTATCGCGACGGCGGTGCCGCTGATCTGCTTCGGTGCCTCGGCCGTGCGGCTTCCGCTGACGACGGTCGGGATGCTCCAGTATCTGGCGCCGACCTTTCAGTTCGTGCTGGGGCTCACCGTCTTCCACGAGAAGATGCCGCCGGAGCGCTGGGCCGGGTTCGCGCTGGTGTGGCTGGCCCTGGCGGTGCTGACCTGGGACGCGCTGCGGACCGCACGGCGGGCGCGGACGGCGCTGGCCGACGCCGCGGCCCGCGCGGGCGAGGCCGCCGCGGGCGGCGCGGTACAGGCGGCGGACGCGGCGCAGGAAGCGGCCGCCGCGCGGGACGCCGCCGCGCAGACCGCGCCGCCGCAGCCTCCCGGCCTCACGCAGTGATGTCCCGGGTGGTGAAGCGCGCCCAGGCCGCCGAGCCGAACACCAGGGCGTACAGCGCCTGGAGCCCGAGGTTCTTCTGCAACTGGTCCCAGTAGACGGGGTCCCGGAGCAGGTCCGCGAAGGACAGCCAGTAGTGCGGGAAGAGATAGGGCTGGATGGCGTGCAGCTGCGGGAGGGTGTCCAGGATCTGCACGGTGATCAGCAGGCCGACCGTGGTCGCCATGGCCGCGATACCGCTGGTGGTGAGCGCCGAGACGAACAGGCCGACGGCGGCCACCCCGATGAGGGACAGCGCCACCGCGACCGCGACGGCCAGCGCCCGCAGCAGCCCCTCGCCGAAGGACACGGACGTGCCCGAGAGCAGGGTGACCTCGCCCAGCGGGAAGAGCAGCGCGCCGGTCACCAATGCGGAGAGCGCCACGACGAGGGTGCCCACCAGGCAGAACGTCAGGGTCGTGGCGTATTTGACCAGCAGCAGGCGGGTGCGGCCCGCGGGGGCGACCAGGAGATAGCGCAGCGTCCCGCCGTGCGCCTCCCCGGCGAGGGAGTCGCCCGCGATCACACCGACGGACATCGGCAGAAAGAACGGCAGCGTCACCGCGAGCGAGGTGAAGACCAGGAAGAGGCCGTTGTGGGTGATCTGGGAGAGGAACGCCGGGCCGCCCGGACCGCCGCCCGGCCCGCCGTCGCCGGTCTCGATCCTGACGGCGATGCCGACCAGGACCGGTACGCCCGCGAGCACCGCCAGCAGCGCGAGGGTGCGCCAGCGCCGGAACGTCACGCCGATCTCGCTGCGCAGCAGACCCAGCGACCACAACGGCCGGGGTGCCCGCGGCACCGCCTCAGCCTGCGACATCGAAGCCCTCCCCGGTCAGCTGCACAAAGACATCCTCCAGCGAGGCGCGTTCCGTACCGAAGCCGCGGACCCGCACACCGGCGTGCACCAGCGCGGCGTTGAGATCCGCCAGGTCCAGCGGCCCCCCGCCGTCCGGCGTGTCCAGCGGCGCGTCCGCGTCCGGGAGTTCGCCCGTCACCCGGTCGTCGGCGGCCTCCAGACCGGTCAGGCCGTGCTCCTTCAGGACGCGGACCGTATCGGCCGTGTCGGGGGTGGTCACCGTCAGCCGGCCGTGGCCGCGCGAGTCGAGGACCGTGGCGGAGAGGTCGGCGACCGTTCCCTGGGTGATCAGCCGGCCGCGGGCCATCACGGCGGCATGGGTGCAGACCTGCTCGATCTCGTCGAGGAGATGGGAGGAGAGAAAGACGGTGGTGCCGTCCGCCGCCAGTTCGCGGACCAGGGCCCGGATCTCCCGCATGCCCTGGGGGTCCAGGCCGTTGGTCGGCTCGTCGAGCACCAGCAGCTCACGCGGCTGGAGCAGGGCGGCCGCCAGGCCGAGGCGTTGCTTCATGCCGAGGGAGTAGGCGCGCGCCTTCTTGCCGGCTGCGGCGGCCAGGCCCACCCGCTCCAGCGCATGGCCGACCCGCTCGGCCCGGCTGCGGGGATCGGCGACCGGGTCGGCGGCGTCGAACCGCCGCAGGTTGTCCCGCCCGCTGAGGAAGCCGTAGAGCGCCGGGCCCTCGATGAGGGCGCCGACCTTGGGGAGCACCCGGCGGCCCGCGGCGGGCATCGGCTGCCCGAGCACCCGGGCGCTGCCCGCGGTGGCTTCGATCAGGCCCATCAGCATGCGGATGGTGGTGGTCTTGCCGGAGCCGTTGGGGCCGAGGAAGCCGAAGACGCTGCCGCGCGGTACGGCCAGATCGAGGCCGTCGACGGCGAGCTGGCCGCCGCGGTACGCCTTGGTCAGCCCCCGCGTCTCGATCGCCAGGTCTGCGGACGGCCGGGGGCCGGGCCCGTCTGCGGGCGGGCGGGCGCCGTCATGCCCTGCGGCGGGCGGCTGTGGCATCGGCTCCCCCGACGTCGTACGGATGTGGCCCACGGGCTGCGCCGCGCCACCCGCGGAGGGATGGCGCGGCGCCCCGCGATACTGCGGTGGCCCGTTACTTGGCGGCGTTGGCCGCGTCGATCAGAGCCTGCTTGTCGACGGCGCCGACATAGACCGTGCCGTGGTCCGTGATCAGGGCGTTGACCAGGCGGGTGCTGAAGACCCGGCCGGAGCCGAAGGAGCCGTGCACCTTCTCGCCGATGCTGTCCAGGAACTTGCCCGCGTCGCCGCCGGGGCCCTGGTCCTTGCCGGAGGGCAGACCGGAGCCGCCGCCCTTGATCGTGGCGATGGACGTCCAACCCTTGCCGAGGACGTTCAGCCCGCCCATGTCCTTCTTGAAGGCCTTCACGTCCTTGTGGGACGGGGTGTCCTTGCCGTGTTCCCGCGGCGTCTTCGCCCGCGCCTTGTCGCCGTCGACGACCTTGGCGCCCTTGGGCGGCGTGAACGAGAACGTGCTCGCGGCGGGCTTGGCGAAGTCGACGTTGGTGTAGCCGACGTCGACGGCGGCCGCGCCACCGCTCTTGGGGGTCAGGGTGAACTTCAGCGGCACACCGTTGGCGGCGTCCACCGCGACCCGGATCGAGCCGACCGTCGAGGCGGCCTGCTTGGGCTTGATCAGCAGCTGGTAGGCGTCCCGCCCGGCGACCTTGGCGGTGCCGTCGACAGTGACCGAGGTCGTGTCGCCGGCCGCCTTCAGGGCCTGCTTCGCGAGCTCCTGCGGGGTGGCGTCCTTCAGGCCCCCGGGGAGGTCCTTGGGCGCCCGGTGCTGCTTGCCGTGCCGGCCGCCGTCGGGGGCGGTGCTGTGCACGGCGGTGTTGCTGCCGCTGTCGTAGGCCCAGACCTCGTTGCCGTTGTGGACCAGGCTGTACTCGGCGGCCTTGTCGACGATCGACACCCGCTGCTTTTCGGGGCCGTCGGCCGCGACGCGCAGCGTGTGCGCACCGGACGCCAGCTCCATCAGCTTGTTCTGGGGCGCGGCGGAGGCGCCGTCCCCGCCCTTCCCGCCGCCCTCGGCACCGCCGAAGCCGCCGGCACCGCCACCGGCACCCGGCAGGGACGGCAGGCCGAGGTCCGTGGAGACCCGGACCGTCCCGGAGAGCTGCTGGACGTCCGACTTGGCGACCTTGGCTATCAGGTCCTGGGCCGAGATCTTCGGCAGGTCCGGAGAGCCGGAACCGGCGAACGCCGGGACCAGCCCGATCGTGGCCGCCGCCACCCCTGCCACCGCGACCGGTACGCCATAGCGCACCGCCTTACGGCGCCCCGGGGAACGCCCCCCGTCCCATCCGTCGGTGCCCTCTGTCGGTTCGTTCCGTGGCATCTGCCCTACCTCCGTCGTATGCGGCGGTTGCTGCGCTGTCCACTCGTCCACCCCTGGGGCTGATTGTGACCCGGCCGCCGCGCTTTGGTGCTTTCCATCTGACCAAAATGCGTCGCGGATAACGTCACCCCGCGGGAGCAACTTGTCCTACTGCTGAGGTATGACGCACGGTCACCTCGGGGCGGAGTCCGTACACCAGGAGTCGGATCTTTCCCTAGGGGATCCGGGGACAGGCTCTCAGGGACACGGGACGGGCCCCGGGCGGGGAGGGGCCAGGCGCGGGAGGGAGGAGACCTCAGCCGGCCCGGTGCACCACGGCGTCGCAGAGTCCTTCGAGGGCCGACTTGGCCGTGCAAGGCCGCAGCGGCGCCAGCATCGCGCGGGCCTCCTGGGCATAGCGCACGGTGTCGCGGCGGGCCTCTTCGAGCGCCGGGTGGGCGCGCAGGCCGGCCAGCGCCTCGGCGTGCCGGGCGTCGTCGGTGAGGTCGCCGGCCAGCAGCTCGCACAGGGCACGGTCCTCCGGCGTACCGGAGTCGCTCTCGGCGCGCGCCCGCAGATGCAGCACGGGCAGCGTCGGAATGCCCTCCCGCAGGTCCGTGCCGGGCGTCTTGCCCGATTCATGCGAATCGCTGGCGATGTCCAGTACGTCGTCGGCGAGCTGGAAGGCGGTGCCCAGCCGCTCGCCGTACTGGGTGAGGATGTTGACCGTCGACTCCTCGGCGCCCGACATCATCGCGCCGAAGCGGCACGCGACGGCGACCAGCGAACCGGTCTTGCCGGCGAGGACGTCCAGGTAGTGGTCGATGGGGTCGCGGCCGTCGCGCGGGCCGGCGGTCTCCAGGATCTGGCCGGTCACCAGGCGTTCGAACGCCTGGGCCTGGATCCGGACCGCCTCCGGCCCGAGGTCGGCGAGGATGTGCGAGGCGCGGGCGAACAGGAAGTCCCCGGTCAGCACCGCGACGGAGTTGCCCCAACGGGCGTTGGCGCTGGCCACCCCGCGGCGCACATCGGCCTCGTCCATCACGTCGTCGTGATACAGCGTCGCCAGATGCGTCAGCTCCACGACGACCGCGGAGGGCACCACACCCGGGCTGTAGGGGTCACCGAATTGGGCGGCCAGCGTCACCAGCAGCGGACGGAACCGCTTACCGCCCGCGCGCACGAGGTGCTGCGCGGCTTCGGTGATGAACGGCACGTCGCTCTTGGTGGCCTCCAGCAGGCCCTCCTCGACAGCCGCCAACCCGGCCTGGACATCGGCCTCAAGAGCCTGGTCCCGCACGCTCAGCCCGAAGGGCCCGACGACGGTCACGAGGGGTACTCCTGTCTGCTGACGATCAAACTGAATGTCGATCTGTCGCTGTCTCCACCATTGGCCAGCGTATCCGGTCTCAGTTCGATCACCGTGAGCGCCCGCCCCCCGACCCACCCGGGAAGCACGGCGACCCCGCCGGCAGGTCCTGGATCACCTGTTGACGCGGGTGTGGCGCGAGAGCGTGAGGCCGGCAACGACAAGAGTATTTCTGGCCTTCTTCTCCCCCGGCAAGGCCCACCACTTCTTCCCGGGCACGCCGGCCACCCGCCGTACCCGGACACCGCGACACCGCGACACCTCGACACCTCGACACCGCGCGGAGCACCGCGGCCCCGGCCCCGGGCGACGCCCGCCCCGGCCCGGCACACCGCCGCCCGCCATCGGCCATCGGCCATCGGCCATCAGCCATCAGCCATCAGCCATCAGCGGGACCCTGCGGCCCGCCGGGATCCGCCCTCCCCGCGAAATCACCGCAGCGCAGGATGACTTCCCGCACCCAAGAGGGGACCACGGGCCCGCCGGAAGAAGCCCCCGGCCTCACCCGTACGCCCGCGCCACCGCCCGCGCCAGCCGCGGCGAGGCGAACTCCGTACCGCACACGAAGCGCATCACCGGCCCGAACGAGGCGGCCGCCGGCAGCCCCGTGAAGTACAACCCCGGTACGGACGAGCCGAAGCCGGCGTCCAGCAGCGGCCCGCCGGCCCGCGTCACGATGCCGGTGCGCAGCCCCTGCCCGAGGAAGTCCAGCGCCGCCAGATCCATCCGGTACCCCGTCGCGGCCAGCACATGGTCGGCAACGAGTTCCCCGCCCTGCCCGTCGGCGCCGCGCAGCGCCAGCACGGGGCGGCCGTCCCGGACCGTGGCCCGTACGATCCGCCGCCCCTGCGTCACCTGCACCCGGCCGGTGAAGCGGTCCCGCAGCCACCACGCGCCCAACGGGCCGAGCACCCGCCGCACCAGATACCGCCGGGCGGGCACCGGCAGCCGGCGGAAGGCACCGGCGTGGTGCGTCAGCGCATACAGCGACCAGGCGTTGCCGAACGGCGACGGCGGCCGCAGACGGGGCTGGCGGTCCGGCGGCGTGCCGAAGCCCACGGCGGCGGGCCCGCGCGCCACCACCCGTACGGACGCCGCGCCCGCCTCGGCCAGCAGCACCGCGCTCTCCAGCGCCGACTGCCCGGCGCCGATCACGACCACCTGCCGGCCGGCCAGCGCGGACAGGTCGTGGTGCTGCGCACTGTGCGAGACCGGCCCCGTGGCGGACGGCCCGTCCGGGATCGCGGCGGCGAGTTCCGGCGGCAGGTGCGCCAGCCCGCTCAGGCCGGTGGCCACGATCACCGCCCGCGCGCCGACCTGCTCCCCGCTGTCCAGCTTCAGTTCGAAACCGTCGTCCCGCCGGTCGACCGAGACCACCTTGACCTGCTCCAGGTCGGGGACCAGCCGTTGCTGCGCCCACTGCCCGTACCGGACGAACACCTCGATGGGGAGGATGTCCCAGTCCGACGCGTAGGGGCCCTCCCCCGTCGCCGCGCAGAAGTCGGCGAGGGTGTGGCCGGTCTGCGGGGCGTCGATACTGGAGGCGGCCGGCGTCGACTTGAGCAGCATGCCCGCGGGCATCTGCGTGCGCCAGCTCGCCATCGGTTGCCCGAAGACCCGCACCGGCAGGCCGCGCGCCCTTAGATGCGCGGCCGTCGACAGGCCGTACGGGCCGGCCCCGATGACCGCTACCGGAGTGCTCACTTCGGTCCCTCCCCTTGCCTGAGTGGTGCCTCGGTTCCCGCCCGGCGGCCCGCCCGCCGCAGCTGCATCAGATGGCGGGCGCCCGGCCCGACGGACCGCGCGAGCATCGTGAAGAACGGCAGCGGGTCATCGCCCGCGAACCACGCCAGCTCGGTGCCGCAGGCCCGCGCCGGAGCGTGCGGCGCGGGGCAGCCGCTGCGCCGGTACGCGAGCCGTGCGGGCAGATCGACGTTCTCGACGACGAAGCGGCGCCCGGCCCGCTGCGCGCCCCCGGGGACGGCGCGCCCGGTGAGGTCCAGATGCTGGGCGCGGACGACGTCCACCCCGGCCACGTTCTCGAAGAGCCGGAACTGGGCGCCCATCCGCGGATTGAAGTCCAGCAGCTTGTACCGGCCGTCGCGGCGGTCGAACCGCCAGTCCAGATCGGCGACCCCGGTGAAGCCGATGCGGTGGACGAACTCCGCCGACAGATGGGCGAGTTCCGGGTTGTCGACGACATACGCGCAGGCCGTCATGCCGGCGTGCGGCGGCCAGGAGCGCACCTTGACGCCGGTGAACAGCGCCAGCGGCGCCCGGTCCGCGCCGAAGCAGGCGTGCACGATCCAGTCCTCGGCCTGCTCCCGCGGCAGATACTCCTGGAGGATCACGCCCGGCCGCGGGCCCCAGTCACGGGCCAGGTCCAGCAGCTGGTCCGGCCCTCCTATCCGGGTCGCGCCGGAGACGGCGGGCCTTTTGCGCCGGACGAACGCCTCGCGGTTCTTGGCCACCACCGGGAAGCGCGCCCGCCCGGCATACGCCACTATCTCCGCGTACGAGCCGGGGAAGACGGCGGCCGGCGAGGGCACCCCGTGTGCGACGCACAGTTCGTGCAGGCCCTGTTTGCTGGCCAGCTGCCGCGGCAGGCCGGGGGCTGCCCGGGGGAAGAGAAACGACCCGGCGAGCGCGTCGGCGTGCTCGGCTATCAGCACGGCCGCCTCTTCGTCGGTGGGGATCAGCAGCGCCGGCCTGCCGATCCGCCGGCCGATGCGCAGCAGCCCCGTCACCAGCCGGTCCGGCTCCTCCCGTCCGGTGGTCGGCCAGACGAAGCGGCCACGGAGGTAGCGGGAGGCCACCGCCGGTGTGAAGGGGTCCTCCGTCACGGCGTACATGGGCACCCCGAGCCGCCCCAGACTGCGGATCGCCCCCACGCCGCCGTGGTGCAGGGGGTAAGCCCCGATCTTCACGATCAGCCCCGGAACGCTCCGGTCGACCGCGAGCCGTGCGCCACTGCGAGCCACGTGTCCCCCCAACGGCGCGGTCCCTCCCCGGCCCGCGCCAGGAAAGGAAGCTAGGCCCGAATTGCGCAGTGCAGCAAGGCTTTTCCGGACATTGCCGAGGCGTGGGGGCGCTACGCACGGCGCGTCCGCCGTCCAAACACGTACGCCTCCACGCCCTTGCGCCCCATGACCGTCCCGCTGCCCACCGCCCGGCCGTACGCTGATCAACGGCACCGCCGGCCCGCGGGTCACCAGGCCCGGCCGGCCCGGCCGCCCACCGGCGACGACGAACGCGAGGAGCTGTCCATGCCCGAGCAGAGCCCGTTCGACCTGGCAGAAGGCGATCCCTTCGGCCCGCACAACCTGCCCTACGGCGTCTTCAGCACCGTCGACGCGCCCGACCAGCGCCGCCTCGGCGTCCGCTACGGCACCCACGTCCTCGATCTGAGCGCACTGCCGAGCGCACTGCCCGCCGCCATCCATCCGCACGCCGAGCTGCTCGCGGCCCCGACCCTCAACCCCCTGCTGGCCGCGGGACGCCCCGTCTGGCAGCAGATCCGCGCGGCCGTCCACAGCGCGGTGACCGACCTCGCGCACCGCGACGAAGTGGCGCCGCTGCTCCATCCGCTGTCCGAGGTCACGCTGCACCTCCCCTTCGAGGTCGCCGACTACGTCGACTTCTACGCCAGCGAGCACCACGCCACCAACGTCGGCCGGATCTTCCGCCCGAACGACGCGGCGCTGACCCCCAACTGGAAGCATCTGCCGATCGGTTACCACGGCCGGGCGGGCACCGTCGTCGTCAGTGACACGCCGGTCGTCAGGCCCCAGGGCCAGCGCAAGGCCCCCGCGGACGAGGCACCAACGTTCGGCCCCTCCCTCCGCCTCGACATCGAGTCCGAGGTCGGCTTCGTCGTCGGTACGCCCTCCACGCTGCACCGGCCCGTCGCCCTGGACGCCTTCCGCGACCACGTCTTCGGCGTCTGCCTCCTCAACGACTGGTCCGCCCGCGACATCCAGGCCTGGGAGTACGTGCCGCTCGGCCCCTTCCTCGGCAAGTCCTTCGCCACCTCCGTCTCCGCCTGGATCACCCCGCTCGACGCCCTCGACGAGGCCCGTACGCCGCCGCCCTCCCGGGATGTCCCGCTGCTGCCCTACCTCGACGACGCGGACGCGGAGCCGGGCGGCATCGACATCCGTATCGAGGTGCGCATCAACGGCGAGACGGTCTCCCGGCCGCCGTTCTCCGCCATGTACTGGACGGCCGCCCAGCAGCTCGCCCATATGACCGTCAACGGCGCCTCGCTGCGCACCGGCGACCTGTTCGCCTCCGGCACGGTCTCCGGGCCCGACCCCGACCAGCTCGGGTGCCTGCTCGAACTCACCCAGGGCAAGGGCCCCTACCTCCAGGACGGCGACGAGGTCACCCTCACCGCCTGGGCGCCCGGCCCCGAGGGCGCCCGGATCGGCCTGGGCGAGGTCACCGGCCGCATCCTGCCCGCGGTATGACCGGCGCGCCGCTCACCCTCCCGGAGGAGCTGCTGCTGCTCGCCCTCGACCCGGTCCGCGGCCGGTCGCTGAACCACCGCAGGTACCTCCAGTACGGGCTGGCCGGCGCGGCGCTGGCCGATCTGGAGGAGGCCGGGCGGATCGCCGTCGAGGGCGGCGACCGGATCAGGGTGACCAACCCGCTGCCGCTGGGCGATCCGGTGCTGGACGGCGCGCTGGCGGCGCTGCCAGGACCGGACAAGCAGCGCCGGGGCGTCAAGGCGCAGCGCTGGGTGCGCAGCGCCGGCCGGCCGGTCCATGAGCTGTGTCTGCACCGTCTGGAGGAGCGCGGCGCGCTGCGCAGGGAGACCCGGCGCGTCCTGGGTCTCTTCCCGTACACCTGCTTCCCGGCCGGGGCGGTGGATCTCGCCGGCCCGGCCCGGGACCGCTTCGCCGGGGCGCTCGGAGCCGGGTTCCCGGACCGCCGCAGCCGGCTGCTCGCCGGGCTGGCCTCGGCGACCGATCTGGACCGCGTACTCCTGCGGAGCCGCGAGCACCGCCCCGTACGGCGCGAGGTGAAGCGGTGGGCGCGGGAGATCTGGACGGTGCATGCGGTGGAGCGCGCGGTACGCCAGGACAAGGAAGCGGGGTCGAATGCCGCCTCCGGCTGAGCCGGACCGAGATTCCCGGAATGCGACCGTCCACCCGCCATGTCCGCTTCTCCGTCACAGCACCACACCAAGTCCGTACCGACGGTGCCGCAATACGGGCCGCGGCCCGGACCGCGGTGCGGGACCGCTGCTAGCCTCACGTCTCCCTGTCCCACAACGGAGGAGACGTACGTGCGCAAGGCAGCGCAGATCGCCGGGGCGGCAGCCATCGCCGCGATGCTGCTCAGCGGTTGCGGAAGCAGCGGCGACAACGGCAACGACAGCAAGCCGAGCAAGTCGCCGGACGCCGCGCCGTCGACTCCGGGAGGCGCCGACAAGCCCGCGAACCCGGGCGGGATCGAGGGCGCCTGGAAGGCCGGCTCGGCCGGCAGCCCGCAGGTCCTCGTGATCAGCAAGGGCACCGTCGCCTTCAGCAACGGGCACAAGGCCGCGTGTCTGGGCAAGGTCCAGGAGATGGCCGGGATGACCATGGCCGCCCTCAAGTGCACCGACGGGGACACCACCCGCACCATGGGCACCCTCAAGCCCGGCGCTGACGGCAAGACCCTGACCGTCGACTGGAAGAACGGGCCCACGGAGAAGTACACCAAGTCCACCGACGGCAGCGTGAAGATCCCCGACATGCCGCAGCTTCCGAGCGGTGTGCCCAAGAGCTGACCGCCCGCCGCACGGCAACGGCCGCCGCCCGGAACCCCCCGAGGGCTCCGGGCGGCGGCCGTTGCCGTACCGCGCCGCCGGTCGTCAGCGCACGAAGACCCCGGCCTGGCCGGCCAGGTCGAGGAAGTACTGCGGCGCCAGGCCGAGCACCAGGGTCGCCGCCACGCCGACGGCGATGGCCGTGGTCGTCAGCGGGCTGGGCACCGCGACGGTCGGACCGTCCGCCTTGGGCTCGTTGAAGAACATCAGCACGATGACGCGGATGTAGAAGAAGGCGGCGATGGCCGAGGAGAGCACACCGACGACCACCAGCCAGCCCGCGCCGCTCTGCGCGGCCGCCTTGAAGACCGCGAACTTCCCGGCGAACCCCGAGGTCAGCGGGATGCCCGCGAAGGCCAGCAGGAAGACCGCGAAGACCGCGGCCACCAGCGGCGAACGCCGGCCGAGGCCGGCCCACTTGGACAGCGCGGTGGCCTCACCGCCCGCGTCCCGCACCAGGGTGACGACGGCGAAGGCGCCGAGCGTCACGAAGGAGTAGGCGCCGAGGTAGAAGAGCACCGAGGAGATGCCGTCCTTGCTGGTGGCGATGACACCGGCAAGGATGAAACCGGCGTGCGCGATGGAGGAGTAGGCCAGCAGCCGCTTGATGTCGGTCTGGGTGATGGCGACGATCGCTCCGCCCAGCATCGTGATGATCGCGACGCCCCACATCACCGGCTGCCAGTCCCAGCGCATGCCCGGCAGCACGACATACAGCAGCCGCAGCAGCGCGCCGAAGGCCGCGACCTTGGTGGCGGCCGCCATGAAGCCGGTGACCGGGGTCGGGGCGCCTTGGTAGACATCCGGGGTCCACATGTGGAACGGGACCGCGCCGACCTTGAACAGCAGCCCCATCAGCACCAGCGCCGCACCGATCAGCAGCAGGGCGTCATTGCCCATCGTGCCCGCCAGCGCCGGATCGATCTGCTTGGCGCCGTCCGAGATCACCTCGGCGATCCCGGCGTACGTCACGGTGCCCGCGTAGCCGTACAGCAGGGCCACGCCGAACAGCAGGAACGCCGACGAGAAGGCGCCGAGGAGGAAGTACTTCACCGCGGCCTCCTGCGACAGCAGCCGCTGGCGGCGGGCCAGCGCACACAGGATGTACAGCGGGAGGGAGAAGACCTCCAGCGCGATGAAGAGCGTCAGCAGATCGTTGGCCGCCGGGAAGACCAGCATGCCGCCGACCGCGAACAGCACGATCGGGAAGACCTCGGTTGTGGTGAACCCGGCCTTGACGGCGGCCTGTTCGGCGGCGCCGCCGGGCACGGCCGCGGCCTGCGCGGCGAAGGAGTCCACCCGCTTGCCATGAGCCGCCGGATCGAGCCGGCGCTCGGCGAAGGTGAAGACGGCGATCACCGACACCAGCAGGATCGTGCCCTGGAGGAACAGCGCCGGGCCGTCGACGGCGATGGCCCCCATGGCGGCGATATGCGCCTTGGACGAGCCGAAGCCGCCGGCCGCCAGGCCGATCACCGCGGCGAACGCGGCGGCCAGCGCCACCAGGGTCAGCAGCAGCTGGGAGTAATAGCGGTTGTGGCGCGGCACGAACGCCTCGACGAGGATGCCGAGCACCGCCGCGCCGAGGACGATCAGCGTCGGCGCCAGCTGGGCGTACTCGATGTGCGGTGCCGGGATCTTGCCCGGCGCACCGGCCGCCACTGTCCACAGGCTGTGGACACTTGCCACGGAACTCACTTCGCGGCCTCCACGTCTTGATCATGCACGGCGTGGCCGGGCCGGCTGCCACCGGGCACGGCGTCCACCTGCACAGCGGGCTGGGGATCCTTCTTGTCCACAACGGACAGGGTGTGGCCGACCGCCGGGTTGACGATGTCGGTGAGCGGCTTGGGATACACCCCGAGGAAGAGCAGCAGCGCGATCAGCGGCGCGACCACCACCAGTTCCCGCACCCGCAGGTCCGGCATGCTCTTCACCTCGGCCTTCACCGGCCCGGTCATCGTCCGCTGGTAGAGGACGAGGACGTACAGCGCGGCGAGAACGATGCCGAGGGTGGCGATGATGCCGATCACCGGATAGCGGCTGAACGTGCCGACCAGGACCAGGAATTCGCTGACGAACGGTGCCAGACCGGGCAGCGACAGGGTGGCGAGGCCGCCGATGAGGAACGTACCGGCCAGGACCGGGGCGACCTTCTGGACGCCGCCGTAGTCCGCGATCAGACGCGAGCCGCGGCGGCTGATCAGGAAGCCGGCCACCAGCATCAGCGCGGCGGTCGAGATGCCGTGGTTGACCATGTAGAGCGTCGCGCCGCTCTGGCCCTGGGAGGTCATCGCGAAGATGCCCAGGATGATGAAGCCGAAGTGGGAGATCGAGGCGTAGGCGATCAGACGCTTGATGTCCCGCTGGGCGACCGCCAGCAGCGCGCCGTACAGCACGCTGATCAGCGCGAGGACGAGGATGACCGGGGTGGCCCAGCTGCTGGCCTCGGGGAAGAGCTGGAGGCAGAAGCGGAGCATCGCGAACGTGCCGACCTTGTCGACCACGGCCGTGATCAGCACCGCGACCGGCGACGTCGACTCGCCCATGGCGCCGGGCAGCCAGGTGTGCAGCGGCCACAGCGGCGCCTTCACCGCGAAGGCGAAGAAGAAGCCGAGGAAGAGCAGCCGTTCGGTGCCCGTGCCGATCTCCAGCTTGCCGGCCGCACGGGCCTCGACGATCTGCTGCAACGAGAACGTGCCCGTGCCGAGTTGGTCGGCGGTGACCGCATACAGCCCGATCACCGCGGCCAGCATGATCAGCCCGCCGGCGAGGTTGTAGAGCAGGAACTTCACCGCCGCGGAGGACCGCCGGCTCGCGGCCCGCTCCTCGCCGTCCCCGTCCGCCCGGTCCCCGAAGCCGCCGATGAGGAAGTACATCGGGATCAGCATGGCTTCGAAGAAGATGTAGAAGAGGAAGACGTCGGTGGCCTCGAAGGAGAGCACCACCATCGCCTCGACGGCCAGGATCAGCGCGAAGAAGCCCTGGGTGGGCCGCCAGCGCCGGTTGGGCGTGGCCTCCTCCAGGGGGTCGGCGTCATGCCAGCCGGCCAGGATGACGAACGGGATCAGCAGGGTGGTCAGGGCGATCAGGGCGACCGCGATGCCGTCCACGCCGAGTTCGTAGCGGACGCCGAAGTCGCTGATCCAGGCGTGCGATTCGGTGAGCTGGAAGGGGCCCTTGGCGCCGGGGTCGAAGCGGAACCCGACCACCAGCGCCAGCGCGAAGGTGACCAGCGAGAACAGCAGCGCGAGCCATTTGGCCGCGGTGCGCTTGGCGGCGGGCAGCGCGGCGGTGGCGATCGCACCGATCGCCGGCACCGCGGCTACCGCCGTCAGCAGGGGAAACGACATGGCTCAGACACCCCTCATCAGCAGGGTCGCGGCGACGAGAACGGCGGCCCCGCCCAGCATCTGGACCGCGTACGAACGGACGAATCCGGTCTGCAACCGGCGCAGCAGGCCGGAGAGTCCGCCCATCGAGGCCGCCGTGCCGTTGACCGCGCCGTCCACCAGGGAGCGGTCGAGCTGGACGAGTGTGCCGGTGAGCTCCTCGCCGCCGCGCACGAAGACCACGTGGTTGAAGTCGTCCTGGAGCAGATCACGGCGGGCGGCCCGGGTCAGCAGCGAGCCGCGCGGGGCGAGCGCCGGAACGGGCTTGCGGCCGTACATCAGCCAGGCGATGCCGACGCCGACGAGCAGCACCACGATCGTCGAGGCGGTGACCGTGGTGGCGCTGACCGGGGAGTGGCCGTGCGCGAACGAGGTGACCGGCTCCAGCCACTTCACAAAGGCCTCGTTGACGCTGAACAGCCCGCCCGCGAAGACCGATCCGACGGCCAGCACGATCATCGGGACCGTCATGACCTTCGGCGACTCGTGCGGATGCACCTCGTCGGGATTCCAGCGCTTCTCGCCGAAGAACGTCATCAGCATCACCCGCGTCATGTAGAACGCGGTGATCGCGGCGCCCAACAGGGCCGCGCCGCCGAGGATCCAGCCCTCGGTGCCGCCCTTGGCGAAGGCCGCCTCGATGATCTTGTCCTTGGAGAAGAAGCCGGACAGACCGGGGAAGCCGATGATCGCCAGATAGCCGAGGCCGAAGGTGACGAAGGTGACCGGCATGTACTTCCGCAGGCCGCCGTAGCGGCGCATGTCCACCTCGTCGTTCATGCCGTGCATCACGGAGCCGGCGCCGAGGAAGAGACCCGCCTTGAAGAAGCCGTGGGTGACCAGATGCATGATCGCGAAGGCATAGCCGATCGGACCGAGACCGGCCGCCATGATCATGTAGCCGATCTGCGACATCGTCGAGCCGGCCAGCGCCTTCTTGATGTCGTCCTTGGCGCAACCGACGATCGCACCGAAGAGGAGGGTGACCGCACCGACCACGACGACCGCGAGCTGGGCGGTCGGCGCGGCGTTGAAGATCGCCCCGGAGCGGGTGATCAGATACACCCCGGCGGTGACCATCGTGGCGGCGTGGATCAGGGCCGAGACCGGGGTCGGGCCCTCCATCGCATCGCCGAGCCAGGACTGCAGCGGTACCTGCGCCGACTTGCCGCAGGCGGCCAGCAGCAGCATCAGCCCGATGGCGGTCAGCTTGCCCTCGGAGGTGTCGCCGGTGGCGGCGAGCACCGGGCCGAAGGCGAAGGTCCCGAACGTCGTGAACATCAGCATGATCGCGATGGACAGGCCCATGTCGCCGACGCGGTTGACCAGGAACGCCTTCTTGGCGGCCGTGGCCGCGCTCGGCTTGTGCTGCCAGAAGCCGATGAGGAGGTACGAGGCGAGGCCGACGCCCTCCCAGCCGACGTACAGCAGAAGGTAGTTGTCGGCGAGGACGAGCAGCAGCATCGCCGCGAGGAAGAGGTTGAGATAGCCGAAGAAGCGGCGGCGCCGCTCGTCGTGCTCCATATAGCCGATCGAGTAGATGTGGATCAGCGATCCGACACCGGTGATCAGCAGGACGAAGGTCATCGACAGCTGGTCGAGCTGGAAGGCGATGTCGGCCTGGAAGCCGCCCACCGGGATCCAGCTGAACAGGTGCTGATGCAGGGCACGGTCCTCGGCGCCCCTGCCGAGCATGCCGGCGAAGAGCACCACCCCGATGGCGAACGACGCCACCGAGAACAGCGTGCCGATCAAGTGGCCGGTGCGGTCGAATCGTTTGCCGCCGCACAACAGCAGGGCCGCACCGACCAGCGGTGCCGCGACAAGCAGCGCGATCAAGTTCTCCACTTTGTGCGACCCCTTACAGCTTCATCAGGCTGGCGTCGTCGACCGAGGCCGTATGACGGGTGCGGAAGATCGACACGATGATCGCCAGGCCGACCACGACCTCGGCCGCGGCGACGACCATCGTGAAGAAGGCGATGATCTGGCCGTCCAGATTCCCGTGCATCCGCGAGAAGGTGACGAAGGCGAGATTGCAGGCGTTGAGCATCAGCTCGATGCACATGAACACCACGATGGCGTTCCGCCTGATCAGCACCCCGGCCGCACCGATGGTGAACAACAGGGCGGCGAGATAGAGGTAGTAGACCGGGTTCATTTCTTGGCCCCCTCCTTGTGCTCCTTCGGCGCCACGCCACCGGACGACGAGGACCGGGGCTCCTCGGCCCCCCGGCCCAGCCAGTCCTCGGAGCGCTCCTCCAGCGCCTTCAGCTCGGCGAGCGACTCACCGGAGACATCGCGGACCTGGCCGCGCTCCCTCAGCGTCGGGCTGACGCTCAGCTCGGACGTGGTGCCGTCGGGCAGCAGGCCCGGGATGTCGACGGCGTTGTGCCGGGCGTAGACACCCGGGGCGGGCAGCGGCGGTACCTGCTTGCCCTCGCGGATGCGCGCCTCGGACTGCTCGCGCTGGGACTTGGCGCGCTCCGTACGCTCCCGGTGGGTGAGCACCATCGCGCCGACGGCCGCCGTGATCAGCAGTGCGCCGGTGACTTCGAAGGCGAAGACGTACTTGGTGAAGATGAGCGCGGCCAGGCCCTGCACATTGCCGCCGGCGTTGGCCTCGCCCAGGCCGTTGAACTCCTTGAGCGAGGCGTTGCCGATCCCGGCGATCAGCAGGATGCCGAAGCCGAGGCCCAGTCCGGCGGCGAGCCAGCGCTGGCCCTTGAGGGTCTCCTTGAGGGAGTCCGCGGCGGTGACACCCACCAGCATGACGACGAACAGGAACAGCATCATGATCGCGCCCGTGTAGACGACGATCTGGACGACGCCGAGGAAGTACGCGCCGTTGGCGAGGTAGAAGACCGCCAGGACGATCATGGTCCCGGCGAGCGAGAGGGCGCTGTGCACGGCGCGCTTCATCAGGATCGTGCACAGCGCGCCGCTGACAGCGACGATGCCCAGGATCCAGAACTGCACGGCCTCACCGGTGGAGGTCATGGAGGCCGCGGCGGCGAGTCCGGTCATGCGTTCGCCTCCTTCTCCTGGGCGTTCCCGTCGGCCTTCTCGCCCTTGGAGACCGCGGCCTGACGGACGGTCCCGGGGGCGGCCTCGGTCACCAGGCCCTGGTAGTAGTCCTTCTCCGTCATGCCGGGGTAGATCGCATGCGGCGAGTCGACCATCGTCTCCTCCAGGCCCGCGAGCAGCTCCTCCTTGGTGTAGATGAGCGATTCGCGGGACCGGTCGGCGAGTTCGTACTCATTGGTCATCGTCAGCGCGCGGGTCGGACAGGCTTCCACGCACAGGCCGCACAGGATGCAGCGCAGATAGTTGATCTGGTAGACGCGGCCGTAGCGCTCACCCGGGGAGTAGCGCTCCTCGGGGGCGTTGTCCGCGCCCTCGACATAGATCGCGTCCGCCGGGCAGGCCCATGCGCACAGCTCGCAGCCGATGCACTTCTCCAGCCCGTCCGGATGCCGGTTGAGCTGGTGCCGGCCGTGGAAACGCGGCGCCGTCGGCTTCTTCTCCTCCGGGTACTGCTCGGTCAGCCGCTTCTTGAACATGGCCTTGAAGGTCACGCCGAAGCCGGCCACGGGGTTCTGGAACTCAGGCACCGTCGCCCCCCTTTCCGTCGTTTCCGATTCCGTCACTGACAGTGTCCGGCCCGCCACTGACAATCAGCTCGCGGTCACGGCGCGGCCTGCGTCGCGGCACGGGCGGCAGGCTCTGTCCGGGCAGCGGCGGCACGGGGAAACCGCCGGCCATCGGGTCGAAGGCCCCGTCCCCGTCCGTCTCCTCCTCCGTCTCGGCACGCCGGAAGAAGTCCACGAGGAGGGAGATCAGCAGCAGCGCGACGGCCCCGCCGGCGACATAGAGCACGATCTGGGAGAAGTTGTAGCCCTCGTTCTTCAGCGCCCGGACCGTGGCGACCAGCATCAGCCAGACCAGCGAGACCGGGATGAGGACCTTCCAGCCCAGCTTCATGAACTGGTCGTAGCGCACCCGCGGAAGGGTGCCGCGCAGCCAGATGAAGAAGAACAGCAGCAGCTGCACCTTGAGGGTGAACCAGAGCAGCGGCCACCAGCCGTGGTTCGCGCCTTCCCAGAACGTGGAGACCGGCCAGGGTGCCTTCCACCCGCCCAGGAAGAGGGTGATCGCGACCGCCGAGACGGTGACCATGTTGACGTACTCGGCGAGCATGAACATCGCGAACTTGATGGACGAGTACTCGGTGTTGAAGCCGCCGACGAGGTCGCCCTCGGACTCCGGCATGTCGAACGGCGCGCGGTTGGTCTCGCCCACCATCGCGACGATGTAGATGATGAAGGACACCGGCAGCAGCAGGACGTACCACCTGCTCTGCTGCGACTCCACGATCGTCGACGTCGACATCGACCCGGAGTAGAGGAACACCGCTGCGAACGACATGCCCATCGCGATCTCGTACGAGATCATCTGCGCACACGAGCGCAGCCCGCCGAGCAGCGGATAGGTCGAACCGGACGACCAGCCCGCCAGCACGATGCCGTAGATGCCGACCGAGGCCGTGGCCAGGATGTAGAGGATGCCGATCGGCAGGTCGGTCAGCTGCATCGGGGTGCGGACCCCGAAGATGGAGATCTCGTTGCCGGCCGGGCCGAAGGGGATCACCGCGATCGCCATGAAGGCCGGGATGGCCGCCACGACCGGCGCGAGGATGTAGACCACCTTGTCGGCCCGCTTGACGACCAGGTCCTCCTTCAGCATCAGCTTGATGCCGTCGGCGAGGGACTGGAGCATCCCCCAGGGGCCGTGCCGGTTGGGGCCGATGCGCAGCTGCATCCAGGCGACGACCTTGCGTTCCCAGACGATCGAGAACAGCACCGTCAGCATCAGGAACGCGAAGCAGAAGACCGCCTTGATGACGACGAGCCACCACGGGTCGCGGCCGAACATCGACAGGTCTTCCTGCGCCAGCGCGCTTCCGGCGGCGGCGAGTTGATCGAGCTGCTGCATCATGCGTCCACCTCCTTGGCCGGCTCCGGGGTGCCCGGGACGGCGGAGATCTTCACCAGGTCACCGGGTTGCGCCCCGGTGTCGGCGGCAACGCCACCGCCCACGGAGTTGAGTGGCAGCCACACCACCCGGTCGGGCATCGGCGTGACCTGGAGCGGCAGGTGGACCGCGCCGGCCGGTCCGGTGACCGCCAGCAGGTCACCGTCCTTGACCCCGGTCTCCTGCGCGGTGGTCAGCGACAGCTGGGCGACGGCGGCGTGCCGGGTGCCGGCCAGCGCCTCGTCGCCCTCCTGGAGCCGCCCCTGGTCCAGAAGGAGCCGGTGTCCGGCGAGGACGGCCTCACCGCTGTCGGGGCGGGGCAGCGGGCGCCCGCTCTCCATGGGCTCGCCCGCGTGCGGGCCGTCCCAGCCACCGAGCCGGTCCAGCTCGCGGCGTACGGAGCGGATGTCCGGCAGCGCGAGGTGGACGTCCATCGCATCGGCGAGCATGTGCAGCAACCGGGAGTCCGGCAGCAGATGCCGGCGGGTCATCTGGTCCGGCTTGAGGGCGGCCTCGAACAGCCGCGCCCGGCCTTCCCAGTTGAGGAACGTGCCGGCCTTCTCGACCACGGCCGCCACCGGGAGGACCACATCCGCCCGCTCGGTGACCTGCGAGGGCCGCAGCTCCAGGCTGACCAGGAAGCCGACCTCGTCCAGGGCGGCCAGCGCGCGGGCCGGGTCCGGCAGGTCGGCGACCTCGACGCCCGCCACGAGGAGCGCGCCGATCTCGCCGGTCGCCGCGGCCTCGATGATCTGGCCGGTGTCCCGGCCGTGCCGGTGCGGCAGCGCGGCCACGCCCCAGGCGGCCGCGACCTCGTCGCGGGCCCGCGGGTCGGTGGCCGGCCGGCCACCGGGCAGCAGACCGGGCAGCGCGCCCGCCTCGACGGCGCCGCGTTCGCCGGCCCGCCGGGGGATCCACACCAGCCGGGCGCCGGTGGCACGGGCGGCGCGGACGGCGGCGGTCAGCGCGCCGGGCACCGCCGCCAGCCGCTCGCCGACGATGATCACCGAGCCGTCGGCCCGGAGCGCCTCGGCCGCGGCCTGCCCCGCACCGTCCAGGCCGACGCCGCCCGCGAGCGCGTCCAGCCATTCGGTCTCGGTCCCGGGCGCGGACGGCAGCAGCGTGCCACCGGCCTTGATCAGCCCGCGCGAGGCGTGACCGGCCAGCCCGTAGGTGCGCTGTCCGCTCCTGCGGTGCGCCTTGCGCAGCCGCAGGAAGACGCCCGGGGCCTCCTCCTCGGCCTCGATACCGGCCAGCAGAACGGCCGGCGCGTTCTCCAGCGCGGTGTACGTGACGCCCTCGCCGTCCAGATCGCGGCCGCGGCCGGCGACCCGGGACGCCAGGAAGTCGGCCTCCTCGGCGCTGTGCAGCCGCGCCCGGAAATCGATGTCGTTGGTGCCCAGCGCGATCCGGGCGAACTTGGCGTAGGCGTAGGCGTCCTCGACGGTCAGCCGGCCGCCGGTCAGCACGCCCGTGCGCCCCTTGGCCGCGGCCAGTCCGCGGGCCGCCGTCTCCAGGGCCATGGGCCAGCTCGCCGGCTCCAGTTCGCCGGACTCCGGGTTGCGCACGAGCGGGTGCTCCAGCCGGTCACGCTGCTGCGCGTACCGGAAGGCGAACCGCCCCTTGTCGCAGATCCACTCCTCGTTGACCTCGGGGTCGTTCGCCGCCAGCCGCCGCATGACCTTGCCGCGCCGGTGGTCCGTACGGGTCGCACAGCCGCCCGCGCAGTGCTCGCACACCGACGGCGAGGAGACCAGGTCGAAGGGGCGGGAGCGGAAGCGGTACGCGGCGGAGGTGAGCGCGCCGACCGGGCAGATCTGGATGGTGTTGCCGGAGAAGTACGACTGGAAGGGGTCGCCCTCGCCGGTGCCGACCTGCTGGAGGGCGCCGCGCTCGACGAGCTCGATCATCGGGTCGCCGGCGATCTGGTTGCTGAAGCGGGTGCAGCGCGCACACAGCACGCACCGTTCGCGGTCCAGCAGCACCTGCGTGGAGATCGGCACCGGCTTGGCGAAGGTGCGCTTCTTGCCCTCGAAGCGGGTGTCGGTATCGCCGACCTGCATCGCCTGGTTCTGGAGCGGGCACTCACCGCCCTTGTCGCAGACCGGGCAGTCCAGCGGGTGGTTGATCAGCAGCAGCTCCATCACCCCGCGCTGGGCCTTCTCGGCCACCGGCGAGGTGAGCTGCGACTTGACGACCATGCCGTCGGTGCAGGTGATGGTGCAGGAGGCCATCGGCTTGCGCTGGCCCTCGACCTCGACGATGCACTGCCGGCAGGCGCCCGCCGGGTCCAGCAGCGGGTGGTCGCAGAAGCGCGGGATCTCGATGCCGAGGAGCTCGGCGGCACGGATGACCAGCGTCCCCTTGGGGACGGAGATCTCGATGCCGTCGATCGTCAGGGTGACGAGGTCCTCCGGCGGGATCGCCGCCTCGCCGCCTCCCGAGGGAGCATTTGTCGTGACGGTCATGCATTCACCCCCAGGTGAGCGTCGTTGTCGGACCAGAGGGTCGACTTGGCCGGGTCGAAGGGGCAGCCCTTGCCGGTGATGTGCTGCTCGTACTCCTCGCGGAAGTACTTCAGCGAGGAGAAGATCGGCGAGGCGGCGCCGTCGCCGAGGGCGCAGAAGGACTTGCCGTTGATGTTGTCGGCGATGTCGTCGATCTTGTCGAGGTCGTCCATCACGCCCTTGCCTGCCTCGATGTCGCGCAGCAGCTGCACCAGCCAGTAGGTCCCTTCACGGCAGGGCGTGCACTTGCCGCAGGACTCGTGCGCATAGAACTCGGTCCAGCGGGTGACCGCGCGGACGACGCAGGTGGTCTCGTCGAAGCACTGGAGCGCCTTGGTGCCGAGCATCGAGCCGGCCGCGCCGACGCCCTCGTAGTCGAGGGGGACGTCGAGGTGCTCGTCGGTGAACATCGGCGTCGAGGAGCCGCCCGGCGTCCAGAACTTCAGCCGGTGGCCGCGGCGCATACCGCCGCTCATGTCCAGCAGCTGGCGCAGCGTGACGCCCAACGGGGCTTCGTACTGGCCGGGGTTGGTGACATGGCCGCTGAGCGAGTAGAGCGTGAAGCCCGGGGACTTCTCGCTGCCCATCGACCGGAACCAGTCCTTGCCCTTGTTCATGATCGCGGGAACCGAGGCGATGGACTCGACGTTGTTCACGACGGTGGGGCAGGCGTACAGGCCCGCCACCGCCGGGAAGGGGGGACGCAGCCGGGGCTGTCCGCGACGGCCCTCCAGGGAGTCGAGCAGCGCGGTTTCCTCACCGCAGATGTACGCACCGGCGCCCGCGTGCACGATCACATCGAGGTCGAGGCCCGAGCCCAGGATGTTCTTCCCGAGGTAGCCCGCCGCATAGGCCTCGCGCACGGCCTCGTGCAGCCTCCGCAGGACGGGTACGACCTCGCCGCGCAGATAGATGAAGGCGTGATGCGACCGGATCGCATGGCAGGCGATCACGATCCCCTCGATGAGGGAGTGCGGGTTGGCGAAGAGGAGCGGGATGTCCTTGCAGGTCCCGGGCTCCGACTCGTCGGCGTTGACGACCAGGTAGTGCGGTTTGCCGTCGCCCTGCGGGATGAACTGCCACTTCATCCCGGTCGGGAAGCCGGCGCCGCCGCGGCCGCGCAGCCCGGAGTCCTTGACGTAGGCGATGACGTCGTCCGGGGGCATCGCGAGCGCCTTGCGCAGGCCTTCGTAGCCCTCGTGACGGCGGTAGGTCTCCAGCGTCCAGGGCTCGGGCTGGTCCCAGAAGGCGGACAGCACGGGCGTCAGAAGCTTCTCGGGGTTGATCTCCCCGCCGGCCTCCGGCCGGGAGGCGCCGCCGTGTTCGGCTGCCACTGTCATCACTCCCCCTCCTCTGCTGTCGGGCCGGCCGGGTGCTGGTCGTCCGAGGCCGAGGTCTGCTGCGGTGCGTCGTGGGAGCTGGGGTGCCCGGCGGGCGGCTCGTCGGCGGGGTGGCCGGACGGGGGTTCGCCGCCGGTTCCGTCGGTGGGACCGTCGGTGGTGGCGCGCGGCGCGATGACGTGGTCGGCGCCCCGGCCGGGGGCGGCTTCGCCCTTGGCGAGCCGCAGCCCGATCAGCGAGGCGGGGCCCGCTCCGCCGGTGGCCTCGACGGCGCCCGGCCGCTCGTCCGGGAATCCGGCGAGCATCCGGGCCGTGTCCTTGAACGTGCACAGCGGTGCGCCGCGGGTGGGCTCGACGGTCCGGCCGGCCCGCAGGTCGTCGACCAGCTGCCGGGCGGACCGCGGCGTCTGGTTGTCGAAGAACTCCCAGTTGACCATCACGACCGGGGCGAAGTCGCAGGCCGCGTTGCACTCGATGTGTTCGAGGGTGACGGCGCCGTCCTCGGTGGTCTCGCCGTTGCCGACGCCGAGGTACTCCTTGAGGTCCTCGAAGATGGCGTCGCCGCCCATCACCGCGCACAGCGTGTTGGTGCAGACCCCGACCTGGTAATCACCGCTCGCCTTGCGGCGGTACATGGAGTAGAAGGTCGAGACCGCGGTGACCTCGGCGGTGGTCAGGTCGAGCATCTCGGCGCAGAAGCGGATGCCGGTGCGGGTGACGTGCCCCTCCTCGGCCTGGACGAGGTGCAGCAGCGGCAGCAGCGCCGAGCGCGCACCGGGGTAGCGGGCGATCACCTCCTTGGCGTCCGCTTCCAGCCGGGCCCGTACGTCCACCGGAAAGTCGGGGGCGGGGAGCGCGGGCATCCCCAGCTGCACGTCATGGTTTGCCGGAGTGGCGTTCACCGGTCGACGCCTCCCATCACGGGGTCGATGGACGCGACGGCGACGATGACGTCGGCGACCTGGCCGCCTTCGCACATCGCCGCCATGGCCTGGAGGTTGGTGAAGGACGGGTCGCGGAAGTGCACCCGGTAGGGGCGGGTGCCGCCGTCGCTGACCACATGCACGCCCAGCTCGCCCTTGGGCGACTCGACGGCGGAGTAGGCCTGCCCCGGCGGGACCCGGAAGCCCTCGGTCACCAGCTTGAAGTGGTGGATCAGGGCCTCCATCGAGGTGCCCATGATCTTCTTGATGTGGTCGAGGGAGTTGCCCAGGCCGTCCGGGCCCAGGGCCAGCTGCGCGGGCCAGGCGATCTTCTTGTCCGCGACCATCACCGGGCCGGGCTCCAGCCGGTCCAGGCACTGCTCGACGATCCGCAGCGACTGGCGCATCTCCTCCAGCCGGATCAGGAACCGGCCGTAGGAGTCGCAGGTGTCGGCGGTCGGCACCTCGAAGTCGTAGGTCTCGTAACCGCAGTACGGCTGGGTCTTGCGCAGGTCGTGCGGCAGTCCGGCGGAGCGCACGATGGGCCCGGTGGCGCCGGTGGCCATGCAGCCGGCCAGGTCGAGATAGCCGATGCCTTCCATGCGGCCCTTGAACACCGGGTTGCCGGTGGCGAGCTTGTCGTACTCGCCGATGTTCTTGCGCATCTTCTTCACGAACTCACGCACCTGGTCGACCGCGCCCGGGGGCAGGTCCTGCGCGAGGCCGCCGGGCCGGATGTAGGCGTGGTTCATCCGCAGGCCGGTGATCAGCTCGTAGAGGTCGAGGATGAGTTCCCGGTCCCGGAAGCCGTAGATCATGATCGTGGTGGCGCCCAGCTCCATCCCGCCGGTGGCGATCGCCACGAGGTGGGAGGACATCCGGTTGAGCTCCATCAGCATCACGCGGATGACGGTGGCCCGGTCGGGGATCTGGTCGGTGATCCCGAGCAGCTTCTCCACGGCGAGGCAGTAGGCCGTCTCGTTGAAGAAGGGGGTGAGGTAATCCATCCTCGTGACGAAGGTGGTGCCCTGCGTCCAGGTCCGGTATTCGAGGTTCTTCTCGATGCCGGTGTGCAGATAGCCGATGCCGCAGCGGGCCTCGGTGACGGTCTCGCCGTCGATCTCCAGGATCAGCCGGAGCACGCCGTGGGTGGAGGGGTGCTGCGGCCCCATGTTGACGATGATCCGCTCGTCGTCGGACTTCACGGCGGCGGCCGCGATCTCGTCCCAGTCGCCACCGGAGACGTTGTAGACGGTGCCCTCGGTGGTCTCCCGGGCCAGGGACTCCGTGGTGTCGAAGTCGCTCGAGGTGCGGTGGCCGTTCGGGGAGTGGGAGTGCGGTGCAGTAGTCATCAGCTGTACGACCTCCGCTGGTCGGGAGCCGGAATCTGGGCGCCCTTGTACTCGACGGGGATGCCGCCGAGCGGGTAGTCCTTGCGCTGCGGGAAGCCCTGCCAGTCGTCGGGCATCATGATCCGGGTCAGCGCCGGGTGGCCGTCGAAAACGATTCCGAAGAAGTCGTAGGTCTCGCGCTCGTGCCAGTCGTTGGTCGGATAGACCTCCACGAGCGAGGGCACGTGCGGGTCGGCGTCCGGGGCGGAGACCTCCAGCCGGATCAGCCGGTTGTGGGTGATCGAGCGCAGGTGGTAGACGGCGTGCAGCTCGCGGCCCTTGTCACCGGGGAAGTGCACCCCGCTCACGCCCGTACACAGCTCGAAGCGCAGCGCGGGGTCGTCGCGCAGGGTCCTGGCGACCGTCGGCAGATAGGCGCGCTCGATGTGGAAGGTCAGCTCGGCGCGGTCCACGACCGTCTTCTCGATGACGTTCTCGGGGATCAGGCCCTGTTCGTCGAGGGCGCCCTCCAGCTCGTCGGCGATCTCGTCGAACTCGCCGTAGCCTCCCCCACCACCACGCGGTCCGCCGTACGGCCGCTGGGTCGCGCCGGGCAGCCGGACGGTCCGGACGAGGCCGCCGTAACCGCTGGTGTCGCCGCCGTTGTCGGCGCCGAACATGCCGCGGCGGGTGCCGATCACCTCGCCGGTGTCGTCACGCTGCGCGGGCACGGCGTCCTCCTGGCCGTTCTGGCCGTTCGGCTCGCCGGGACCCTCAGGGTTCTTCTGCTCACTCACCGCAGCAGCCCCTTCATCTCGATCAGCGGGAGCGCCTTGAGCGCCGCCTCCTCCGCCTCACGGGCGGCCTGCTGCTGATTGACCCCGAGCTTGGTGTTCTGGATCTTCTGATGCAGCTTGAGAATGGCGTCCATGAGCATCTCGGGACGCGGCGGGCAGCCCGGCAAATAGATGTCGACGGGAACGATGTGGTCGACGCCCTGCACAATCGCGTAGTTATTGAACATTCCGCCCGATGAGGCGCAAACCCCCATGGAAATCACCCACTTCGGGTCCGGCATCTGGTCGTAGACCTGCCGCAGCACGGGCGCCATCTTCTGGCTCACCCGGCCGGCCACGATCATCAGATCCGCCTGCCGCGGTGAGCCGCGGAAGACCTCCATACCGAAGCGGGCCAGGTCGTAGCGCCCGGCGCCGGTCGTCATCATCTCGATGGCGCAGCAGGCCAGCCCGAAGGTCGCGGGGAAGACCGATGATTTGCGCACCCAGCCCGCGGCCTGCTCGACAGTGGTCAGCAAAAAGCCGCTCGGCAGCTTCTCTTCAAGTCCCATGTGTGACCCCTAGTCCCATTCCAGGCCGCCACGACGCCAGACATAGGCGTAGGCGACGAAGACGGTGAGCGCGAAGAGGAGCATCTCGACGAGCCCGAACAGCCCCAGGGCGTCGAAGGTGACGGCCCAGGGATAGAGGAAGACGATCTCGATGTCGAAGACGATGAAGAGCATCGCCGTCAGGTAGTACTTGATCGGGAAGCGACCGCCACCGGACGGATGTGGCGTCGGCTCGATTCCGCACTCGTACGCCTCGAGCTTGGCCCGGTTGTAGCGCCTGGGCCCGACGAGGGTGGCCATCACGACGGAGAAGATCGCAAAGCCTGCCCCGAGGGCTCCCAGTACGAGGATGGGCGCGTAAGCGTTCACCGTCCTCGCTCCCTTCAGTCGACGATGACTGGATGGCGGTCCGCTCGGGCCCTCAGGCTGCCCCATGGAGATCGTGCATATGTGAGGCAGTTCACAAGCCCGAACCGCCAGCATCTTATGCCCGCTGGTCTGTGATCTGCGACACGGGAGTGGACAACGCCTTTGTGATCTCCACCACCCGGCGAAGGATCATGAAGTCGGATGAGCGGTGATCTTCATACGTGAAGCGCGCGAGTGATCACGAGAGGTGACATTCACCTGGGTTACCGCTGGTCAGGGCGGGGTTGCCACTATCAAGTGGTGGCCGCTACGGGCAAATTGGTGCTGGACGCAGCCAACTGCTATACGCAGAGGGCCCGCAGGCGTGATCCACTCGTGACCGGTCCGTGATCGTCGACGCGTGCTTCGATTCACGAGCGAGCGGGCCGCGTCAGATCACAGGAACATAACGGACACTCAAGAGTGACCTATCCCACGCTATTTCCAGCACTAAGTCCTTGACGCACGGGAAGCCTTGGCGTGGCGGATGGGGAAGTGATAGGCGCCCGCCGCCCCCGCATCGAGCAGCAAATGCCATGCGTAGGAACATGATCGCGAAATTCGGACATCCCGCCGCGGACTCGATGGGCGGCCAAAAGTCCGGTTTATTCGCCGCGTACACGTCAAGTGTGGCGCACTGCACCTTTCTTGGCAGCAACCTGTGGCTCCTGATAGCCGTTGTTGCCATGTCCCCGAACGCACTCATACCCAGCCACCGGAAGCCCCGCCGTCCTTCCGCGTCCTCCCGGGCGTTGCGCGCGGGCGTGACCGGTGGCTTCCTCACCCTCGCGGTGACCGGTGCCACCGTCCCGGCCAACGCCGCGGAGAAGCCCGTCGCCGAAACCCAGGAGATGCCGACGATCACGACGGCGCTGGCCACCAGCGCCGCCAAGAGCGCCGACACTGCCGAGCAGGTCGCGTTCAACTACGAGCGCCAGGCCCTCCAGGACAGCGCCTTCTCCAAGGCCGCCAAGGCCGCCGAGAAGCACAAGGCCGAGGCCGTGAAGAAGGCCAAGGCCGAGGCCAAGAAGAAGGCCGAGGAAGCCCGCAAGGCCAAGGAGGCCGCGCAGGCCCGTGCCTCGCGCTCCTCCGAGCGGTCGACCCTGTCCGCGCCCTCGTCGTCCACCGCCACCGGCAGCACCGCCACGCTCGTCTCCTTCCTCAAGGCGCAGCTGGGCAAGGCGTACGTGCTGGGCTCCAGCGGCCCCTCGTCGTACGACTGCTCCGGCCTGACCCAGGCCGCGTTCAACCAGATCGGCATCGACCTGCCGCGGGTGTCGCAGGACCAGTCCACCGCCGGCACCCAGGTCGGCCTGGACAACCTCCAGGTCGGCGACATCCTGTACTGGGGCAGCGCGGGCAGCGCCTACCACGTCGGTGTCTACGTCGGTAACGGCAACTTCATCGGCGCCCAGAACTCCAGCACCGGCATCGTCGAGCGCCCGCTCAACTACGACATGCCGACCGGCGCGGTGCGCGTCCTCTAGGTCCGCCGCACCCTTGGTGCCTCACAAGGACCGTCTCTTTCGCCGCTCGGGAGGGACGGTCCTTCGGCATGCGGGCCCGCGGGCCGCCCGCGCGTCGTGAGGCGGCCGAATCGCGCCGTGCAGCGCCAGATTCAAGCCAGGTACCGGGCCGGCGGCCGCCCGTAGAGCTACCCCGTCACGGCGCGCGCCGTTGCACCTCTCGCCATATGCCGCACATATGCCACTTCGGCTCCGTGCGGCCTCCGCAGAGAGAGGGTCACCGCGCTCCGATGAACACCCACCGCACCGCCCGCCGCCTCGTCACCCGGGCCGCGACGGCCGCCGCACTGGCCACCGCGCTCGGCCTGGGCGCCGTCCCCGCCGCGACCGCCACCGGCCCGTCCGCCGCGGCGCCCTCCGTACGCCCCGCAGACACCGACCCCGACGGCAGCTGGCACCAGGACGGGCTGCGTCTGAAGGCCGCCGACAACAAGAAGGTGGACGCCTTCGTCCTCCGCGCCCGGCGGGCCGAGCGTGCCATCAGCCCCGGGGTACGCGCGGCCGCCCGGATCAGCCATGCCGACCTGATCGGGTTCGACCAGCGGCTGAAGTCGCCCGACTCGCTCAAGCGCAAGGTCGCCACCTCGATGCAGGAGTCACCGGGGCGGTCGGTGGACACCTCGCTCGGCATGATCAACGACGCGGTCCGCTTCACCCTCCAGTGGCCCGCCGACCAGTACAGCCAGGGCGTCCACACCGCGGCCGGGCTGCTGTCCGCGTGGGGCAACGACTCCACCCGCTGGGCCAACACCTGGAACCGGACCGCCGGCTACAAGGCGATCAACTCCGCCTGGCGCGCGCCCCGCTCCCACCAGCTCTTCGAGGTCCAGTTCCACACCCCCGAGAGCAAGGCCGCCCAGCTGGAGACCCACAAGCTGTACGAGGAGCAGCGGCTGCCGGGCACTCCCCGGGAGAGGGTGCGGGAACTTCAGGAGCAGCAGAACGCGATCTTCGCGGCGGTGCCGGTGCCTCCGGGCGCCGAGCGGCTGACCGCCCCGGACCGCCGGCTGCCGGCCCCGGACCCGGCACGCCGGCTCCCCGCCCCGGCTCACGCCCCGGCCGCCTGACGGGACCCCCCGCCCACGGCAAGCGGCCCGCCGGATGCACCGACGGGCCGCAGAGGCCTCTTCCCGGGCCGTCACGGGCATACGGCCGCAACACGCCCCCAAGGGGCCGCCAACGGGCGTAACTCGCCCAACGGGCCCCGCAAGGCCCCACCAGGCCGCTCCAAGGCGCGTCAGGGCGCATCAGGGCGTCGGTGACCGGAGCGCGCGTTACCAGCCCGCACCCGCGGGCTGCTTGGTGGTCGCATTGAGCCGGTTGAAGAGGTTGGTGACACCGATCGTCAGGATGATCGCCGACAGCTGCCGCTCGTCGAAGTGGTCGGCGGCGTCATCCCAGACATGGTCCGGCACCGGGTCGGAGCTGTCGGCGAGCCGGGTGGCCGCCTCGGTGAGTGCCAGGGCGGCACGCTCGGCGTCCGAGAAGTACGGCGCCTCCCGCCAGGCCGCGACCGCGAACAGCTGGTCATCGCTCATGCCCGCCTTCCGGGCACTCTTCACGCCCCCGTCGACGCAGAAGCTGCAGCCGTTGATCTGGCTCGCGCGCAGATGCACCAGCTCCAGCGTGGTCTCCGGCACCCCGCCCTGACGGGTGGCCTTGACCACGTCGAGGAGGGGCTGCATGGCCTCGGGGAGGACCACCGCGGGGTTCTTCATCCGTGCGTCCATCACTGCTCTCCTTAGGGAATTCCGTCGTCACCGCACTGACGGATCCCGGCCGGAGAATGTGACCGCGGCGGACGGGAAATCCCGGACCGCCGCCAGGGCCGGCACCGAAGCCCGCACCGGGGCCGGCGCCCGTGCGCCCGCCCCGTCCCTGCGTCACGCCTTCGGCGCGACCTTGCTCAGGCCGTTGATGATGCGGTCCATCGCGTCGCCGCCCGTGGGGTCGGTGAGGTTGGCGAGCATCTTGAGGGTGAAGCGCATCAGCAGCGGGTGGGTCAGACCGCGCTGGGTCGCGATCTTCATGACCTTGGGGTTGCCGATGAGCTTCACAAAGGCGCGGCCCAGGGAGTAGTAGCCGCCGTAGGTGTCCTTGAGGATCTTGGGGTAGCGCTGCAGGGCCAGTTCACGCTGCGCGTACGTGGCGCGGGCGTGTGCCTGCACGATGACCTCGGCGGCGATCGCGCCGGACTCCATGGCGTAGGCGATGCCCTCGCCGTTGAACGGGTTGACCAGCCCGCCCGCGTCACCGACCAGCAACAGGCCCTTGGTGTAGTGCGGCTGGCGGTTGAAGGCCATGGGGAGCGCGGCGCCGCGGATCGGGCCGGTCATGTTCTCCGGGGTGTAGCCCCAGTCGGCGGGCATCGAGGCGCACCACGCCTTGAGGATCTCCCGCCAGTCCAGCTCCTTGAAGGCGGAGCTGGAGTTGAGGATGCCGAGGCCGACGTTGCTCGTACCGTCGCCCATGCCGAAGATCCAGCCGTAGCCGGGCAGCAGCCGGTCCTCGGCGCCGCGGCGGTCCCACAGTTCGAGCCAGGACTCCAGGTAGTCGTCGTCGTGGCGGGGCGAGGTGAAGTACGTACGGACGGCCACGCCCATGGGGCGGTCCTCGCGGCGGTGCAGGCCCATGGCCAGCGAGAGCCGGGTGGAGTTGCCGTCGGCGGCGACGACCAGCGGCGCGTGGAAGGTGACCGGGGTCTTCTCCTCGCCGAGCTTGGCGTGCACGCCGGTGATGTGGCCGGTCAGCTCGTGGACGATCGGCGCGCCCACATTGCAGCGCTCGTAGAGCCGCGCGCCGGCCTTCTGCGCCTGCCGGGCGAGCTGCTCGTCGAAGTCGTCGCGCTTACGGACCAGTCCGTAGTCGGGGTAGGAGGCCAGCTCCGGCCAGTCGAGCTGGAGGCGGGAGCCGCCGCCGATGATCCGCAGGCCCTTGTTGCGCAGCCAGCCCGCTTCCTCGGAGATGTCGACCCCCATCGCGACCAGCTGCTTGGTGGCGCGGGGGGTCAGCCCGTCGCCGCAGACCTTCTCGCGCGGGAAGGCGGTCTTCTCCAGAAGGAGGACGTCCAGGCCGGACTTGGCGAGGTGATAGGCGGTCGCCGAGCCGGCGGGCCCGGCACCGACGACGATCACGTCCGCGCTGTGCTCCGAGCGGGCTGTGGTCACGGAATCGGTCACGGACGCGGACTCGGTCACGGCGCTGTCTCCCGGAAGTCGATCTGGATATCTGGGTGCCGACCGGCACTGGGCACGTGCAGTCTATGGGGGCCGTGGTGATCAGAACCTGAAGGGTTGTGCCGTGAAGTCTGTGAACACCCCGCCCGCGAACCGGCCGCTCCCCGCCGTCGAGCTGCGCGTGCCCACCGAGGAGGACGCGATGAACTGGCACCGGGTCTTCAACGACCCGGATGTCATGGAGTTCCACGGTGGCGTACCCGCCGAACTCTCCGTATACGAGGAGCTCGCCGCGCGCCAGCGCAGACACCACGCGGAGCTGGGATTCTGCCTGTTCACGCTGCTGGATCCGGCGGACGGCGCGGTCATCGGCTTCACCGGCGCCCAGCCGTGGCCGCGGGACTGGGGCCCGGTGGGCGAGATCGAGATCGGCTGGCGGCTCGGCCGCGCGTACTGGGGCAAGGGCTACGCCACGGCCGCGGCGCGGACGGCGCTGGAGGCCGTGCGCACGGCCGGGGTGCGCCATGTGGTCGCCATGGTGGATGCGCGCAACGAGCGGTCGATCGCGGTGACCCGGCGGCTGGGGATGCGGCAGGCGGAGACGGTGATCACGCCGCAGGGAAAGCAGACGGCGTACTGCCATCGGCTGGATGTGTGAGCCGTACGCGGACGGCGGTGCCGGCGCGGGCTGAGCAACGCGCGCCGGCCCCTCTTGCCGTCCGTCAGCTCCCGGCCGGCTTGGTCCCCCGGTGCAGCGCCACGATGCCGCCGGTCAGATTGCGCCAGGCCACCCCCGTCCAGCCCACGCCCTGCATGCGGGCGGCGAGTTCGGGCTGGTTCGGCCACGTGCGGATGGACTCGGCGAGATAGACATAGGCGTCCGGGTTGCTGCTGACCGCACGGGCGACCGGCGGCAGCGCCCGCATCAGGTACTCGGTGTAGACGGTCCGGAACGGCGCCCAGGTCGGCTCGCTGAACTCGCAGATCACGACCCGGCCGCCGGGCTTGGTGACCCGGTACAGCTCCGCCAGCGCGGCGTCGGTGTCCTGGATGTTGCGCAGCCCGAAGGAGATGGTGACGGCGTCGAACACCCCGTCCGCGAACGGCAGCCGGGTGCCGTCACCGGCGGTGAACGGCAGCCACGGATGCCGCTTCTTGCCCTCCCGCAGCATGCCGACGGAGAAGTCGCACGGCACGACGTAGGCGCCGGTCCGGGCGAACGGCAGCGAGGAGGTGCCGGTGCCGGCCGCGAGGTCGAGCACCCGCTCGGCGGGCCGGGCGGCCACCGCGCGGTCCACCTCCTTGCGCCAGAGCCGCGCCTGCCCCAGGGACAGCACGTCGTTGGTGAGGTCGTACCGCGCCGCCACGTCGTCGAACATCGCGGCGACTTCGTGCGGCTGCTTGTCCAGGGATGCTCGGGTCACCCGGCCATTGTCCACCGTGCCGGGGCCGGCGCCCGCACCGGGCACGGCCTGATTGCCGGGCGGCGGTTTCAGCGGCGGCGGAAGACGAGGCGGCCGTGGAGTGCGGTGACCAGGCAGCTGCCGTCCTCGGCGAAGACGGCGAAGTCGGCACGACCGCCGGTCTCCAGGGAGCGCGGGACACGCTCCGCCAGCTCCCGCAGGCCGGAGCGCTCCACGGCCGTGCGGACCGCGGGGCGGTGGAAGGGCCCGGTCAGCGCCGTGGTCCCGGTGGCCATCAGGCGTTGCAGTCCGCGCCGGGCGCTCGCGCCCCAGCGGGCATCCGTCATGTCGAGGGCGGTGAGCGCGTCGCCGGTGACCGGCTCGCTGCCGAGGGCGTCCGCCTCGCGCGGGTCGGGGTGGTAGGCCGCCTCCAGCAGAGCGGCGCCGTCCGGTTCGTGGCGGCCGGGTGTCAGCACACCGTCCCACTCCCGGACGCGGGCCTGCGCGCCGTACTCCGCGAACAGCGCGTCGAACGGTCCGACGGCGGCCAGGCGGTCGCCCCTGACGACGACCGCGTACCCGGCCTCGTCCGCCTGGTCGTGATCCGGACCGTCCACGACCGGGCGGAGCGCGCGCACCCGGTGAATCGTCAGCACGGCAGGCTCAGTTGGCCTCGACGAGCTTCAGCTCCGGATGCGCCGTGCCGCCCTCGATCGCCGTGGACGACAGATGCGAGACGACCTTGTCGTCGACGGGGTCGTTGGCCGGGTCGTCGTGCACGACCAGGTGCTCGTACGTGGTCGCGCGCTGCGCCGGGACCCGGCCCGCCTTGCGGATCAGGTCGATGATCTCCATGCGGTTGGAGCGGTGCTTGGCACCGGCCGAGGAGACCACGTTCTCCTCCAGCATGATCGAGCCGAGGTCGTCCGCGCCGTAGTGCAGCGACAGCTGGCCGATCTCCTTGCCGGTGGTCAGCCAGGAGCCCTGGATGTGCGCGACGTTGTCGAGGAAGATCCGGGCGAGGGCGATGATGCGCAGGTACTCGAAGAGGGTGGCCTGCGTCTGGCCCTTCAGGTGGTTGTTCTCCGGCTGGTAGGTGTACGGGATGAAGGCGCGGAAGCCGCCCGTACGGTCCTGGACGTCGCGGATCATCCGCAGATGCTCGATCCGCTCGGCGTTGGTCTCGCCGGTGCCCATGAGCATCGTGGAGGTCGACTCCACGCCCAGCCCGTGAGCCACCTCCATGATCTCCAGCCAGCGCTCGCCGGACTCCTTCAGCGGGGCGATGGCCTTACGGGGGCGGGCCGGGAGGAGTTCGGCGCCGGCACCCGCGAAGGAGTCGAGCCCGGCGGCGTGGATGCGCGAGATCGCCTCCTCGACGGACACCTTGGAGATCCGGGCCATGTGCTCGACCTCGGACGCGCCGAGGGAGTGGATTACCAGCTGCGGGAAGGCCTTCTTGATGGCGGAGAAGTGCTCTTCGTAGTACTCGACGCCGTAGTCCGGGTGGTGGCCGCCCTGGAACATGATCTGGGTGCCGCCCAGTTCGACGGTCTCCGCGCAGCGGCGCAGGATGTCGTCGAGGTCGCGGGTCCAGCCCTTGGCGGTGTCCTTGGGCGCGGCGTAGAAGGCGCAGAACTTGCAGGCCGTCACGCACACATTGGTGTAGTTGATGTTGCGCTCGATGATGTACGTCGCGATGTGCTCGGTGCCGGCGTAGCGGCGGCGGCGCACGGCGTCGGCGGCCTGGCCCAGCGCATGCAGCGGAGCGGAGCGGTACAGGTCGAGCGCTTCCTCCGGCGTGATGCGGCCGCCCTGCGCGGCGCGGTCGAGTACGGACTGGAGGTCGGCGTTCTCGGTCACCGGGGCGTCCCTTTCGCAGGCGGGCATCACGAACTGAACCAGCGTACGTCAGGGGTCCGACAGCCTCGCCGCCGGTCAGCCGGCGCTTCCACCGGACGCCCGGCCGGCGACCGGCCCCGCCTTGCCCGCCGCCTCACCCCGGTGCCTCGCCCCGCGCATCCTCAGCGCTTCGTCTCAGTGCTTCGTCTCAGTGCTTCGTCAACGTCGCCTTCGGCGTGCCGCCCGCGTCGTCCTGCGAGGCGAAGCCGAGCGTGCCGCCCTTGCCGAGCGTGTACGTCACACGGGACTTGTTGCCCGTACAGCCGGGCCCCTGCTTGCCGTCCGGCCGCTCCATGAGCACCAGCCGCCGCTTCGTGGCCGCTTCCAGCTTCGCCTTGGCCCGGCACTTCACCAACACCGCGTCGTAGGTGGTGTGGATGACGTAGTCGCCCTTGCCGCCCGGCTTGATGACGCTGGTGATCGTGCCGTTGGGGATGCCGTGCGCCGTCGTGACGCTGCCCGTCCAGGTGCCGAGGAAGGGCTTGGCCACCGTGGCCCGGCCGCTGCCCGCGCCCCCCGGTCCGGTGGGCCGTGCGGTCGGCGCGCCGTCGGCCGGCGGCTTGGCACCCGTCTGGGCCCCGCTGTCCGTGTCACCGCCCATGCCCGGCATCAGGCGGAAGACGAACCCGGCGGTCGTCGCGACGGCGAGCGCACCGGCCACCGACAGCACCAGCGTGCAGCTCATCCGCCGCGGCCGGCCCTCGCCGCCGACCGCACCGGACAGCGCGATCCGCCGCTCCTTGGCGGCGGCGGGCGGCGCCCCGGTGGGCAGGTCGGCGATGCCGGGGCCGGCCGGCTGACGACCGCTATCGGCCGCCCCGGGATGACCACTGCCGGCCGTCGCGGGGTGACCGCTACCGGCCGTCGCGGGGTGGCCGTGGCCGGTTGCCGCGGCGGACGGCACCCCGCCGGCCACCGGCCAGGACGCCGGCTGTGGCGGCGGAGGACCGGGCGGAGCGCCGGTCGGAGCGCCGAGTGGAGGACCGGGCGGAGCGCCGAGTGGAGGACCGGGCGGAGCGCCGGGCGGAGCGCCGAGTGGAGCGCCGAGTGGAGGACCGGGCGGAGTGCCGAGTGGAGGACCGGGCGGAGGACCGGGCGGAGCGCCGGGCGGCCGGCCAGGGACGCCGGGGAGGCCCGCGGCGCCCGGCGCCTGACCGGGCGGCCCGGCCGGAGGCGCGCTCTCGAACGGCACCAGCCCGGACGCCGCCCCGTACGACGGGTCCAACGGCCCGCCCGCCGCCCCGTACGAGGGATCCGGCGGCCCGAACGCCCCACCGGGCGACACGCCCGCCGGACCGGCGATCGTCGCGGCCGGAGCTCCGGCCTCGGTCCCCTCCCCCGCATCAAGATTCAGCAGCTCCACCGCCTGCCGGCTGACCCGCTCGACCAGCGGGCCGGGCAGCCACCCGGCCCGCACCAGCCCCGCCGCGCCACCGCTCCCCTCCCCCGCGAGACGGGCCGCCAGCGCCTCCGGGGCGGGACGGTCCGCGGGGTTCTTGGCCAGGCAGCCGGCGACCAGCTCCCGCAGATCGCCGACGAGCGGGGAACCCAACTCGGGCTCCTCGTGCACGACCTTGTAGAGCAGCGCAGCGGATGAATCACCCGAGAACGGGCTGACCCCGGTCGCCGCGAAAGCCAGCACCGCGCCGAGCGAGAAGACATCGGCGGCGCCCGCGGCCCCGTTGCCCAGGATCTGCTCGGGCGCCATATAGCCGGGCGACCCCACCGAGACGCCCGTCGAGGTCAGCGACGCGGTGCCCTCCGTGGCCCGCGCGATCCCGAAGTCGATCAGCAGCGGCCCGTCGAGCGTCAGCAGCACATTGGACGGCTTGACGTCCCGGTGCACCAGCCCGAGCGCATGCACCGCGGCCAGCGCCTCGGCCAGCCCGGCGCCCAGCGCCCGTACGGAGTGCTCGGCCAGCGGCCCGAGGCCGGCAACGGCCTGCGCCAGCGAGGGGCCCGCGGCATAGCCGGTGGCGACCCACGGGACGGCCGCGTCCGGGTCGGCGTCCAGCACCGGCGCGGTCCAGGCGCCGCCCACCCGCCGCGCCGACTCGATCTCGCGCCGGAACCGCGCACGGAACTGGTCGTCCACGGCGAAATGCGCATGGACGGCCTTCACGGCGACGGTACGTCCGCCCGCGCTGCGTCCGAGATAGACCCGGCCCATCCCGCCCGCGCCGAGCCGGCCCAGCAGCCGGTACCCGCCCAGGACCCGTGGATCATCCGCTGCCAACGGCTCCATGGCGCCTCCCCCTCGATACGGCGCGCCCAGCTTATGACGCAGCGCCTGCCGGGCCCCCGGAACTCCGTACCCGGGACTGCCCCGGCACGGACACCGGGGGGCGACGGCCCCGGCCCCCCCGGAGGACGGCCCCGGCCCGGCACGCTCGCACCACCAGGCCTCGCGCCGCGCCCCCCCGGTCGGCTGTGCGGCATGCGGCCGGCTACCCGGCCGGCCGCTCCAGCAGCGACACCTTCACATCGGCCGGGAATCCGGTCGTCGGCCCGACCCGCCGGGCGAACTCCGTGACACCGCCCAGTTGCGCGGGGCCGAAGCGGAAGTCGAGCGTGGTGAAGTAACGCTCCAGGACCGGCTCGTCGAAGGTCTCCCAACGGGCCGCCTGCTCGGCGACCTTGGCAACCTCCTCCAGCGACAGATCACGCGAGGCGAGAAACGCCTCGTGCACCTTCTGCACCACGACCGGCTCGCGCTCCAGGTACTCGCGCCGGGTCGCCCAGACGGCGAAGACGAACGGCAGGCCCGTCCAGTCCTTCCACATCTGGCCGAGGTCGTGCACCTCCAGGCCCAGCCGCGGCCCGTCGTGCAGATTGGCGCGCAGCGCGGCGTCGCCGATCAGCACCGCCGCGTCCGCCTCCTGCATCATCAGCCCGAGGTCCGGCGGACACGTGTAGTAGTCGGGCTGCACGCCGACCTTCTCGGCCAGCAGCAGCTGGGCCAGCCGTACGGACGTACGCGAGGTGGAGCCGAGGGCGACCCTGGCCCCGTCGAGCTGGTCCAGCGGCTTCTGCGACACGATCACGCAGGACATCACCGGGCCGTCGCAGCCGACGGCGAGGTCGGGGAAGGCGACGAGGTCGTCGGCGGCGCGCAGGAATTCGACGAGGGTGATCGGCGCGATGTCGAGCTCCCCGCGGACCAGCTGCTCGCTGAGCTTCTCCGGCGTGTCCTTGGTGAGGTCCAGATCGAGCAGGGTGCCCGTACGGGCGAGGCCCCAGTAAAGGGGCAGGCAGTTCAGGAACTGGATGTGGCCCACTCGCGGCCGGCTGCGACGGCGGCCGGCGTCGGCTCCCGCGGGTGCGTCTCCGAAGGTTGAATTGTCCACATGCGGAGGCTAGACCTGTCTCCCAAGGGGCAGCGCGGCGGGGCGGCGTATGGACGTTAGTGCGGTCGGTTAAACGTGATCTTTGGCTCTTCCGCCTCAGGAGCAGCACATGCTACGCTCAGCGCAAGTTGCAGTTTGGTTTCCCTTGCAGTACAGAGCCTGCGGAGCATGTGACCCCGCAGGCTCTTGTAGTTTCAGACTTCTTTGCAGGTTCTGGAGCAGGGCAACCCTTTGGCCCAAGGAGGGCTTATGGCTACCGGAACCGTCAAGTGGTTCAACGCTGAAAAGGGCTTCGGCTTCATCGCCCAGGACGGCGGCGGCCCGGATGTCTTCGTCCACTACTCGGCGATCAACGCCTCTGGTTTCCGCTCCCTGGAGGAGAACCAGCAGGTGAACTTCGACGTCACGCAGGGCCCGAAGGGTCCGCAGGCGGAGAACGTTACGCCGGTCTAAGTTGCCCGGCCCGGAATTTTTTCCAGGTCGCCCCTAGCAGTACCCAAGGAGCCCCGCTCCGCCACTTCGGTGGCGAGCGGGGCTCCTGCCTTTTATTCGCCGCACCGGCTTGGCTGGCAGCTACATGAATTCCTGGCGTCCGGCACCTGGCGCACCGAATGCCACACGCAATACGGAATTGCCGCGGCATTGAGCGCACCGGTCCGCGTGGCACCTTGACGCCCCGGTCGGTTTCCGGCGACGGGACACAGGTCGAATGCGGCGTGCTCAGCACCGCCCTCAATGCCCTGGCGGCGGACCTCCAGGCCGCCAAGAGCAAGCTCGGCGCGGCGGTCGCGGACGCCGAGGGCGAAAAGCTGACCGTGGAGAAGAACGGTTCGGTCACCTCCCCGGAAGGGTGACAAGTACCGGGGCAAGACCCCTCCGGGCGGCACGGTGAACGGTGTCACGGACCAGACGGCCAAGGCACTGCACCGGCAGGCCGCCCACATCTCCACCCCAACCCGTATTTCGCACGGGCACTGGCGTGTGCCGACCGGATCACCGCGGCCCTGGAAGAAGCCACGGAGGCCGACGAGAAGCGGGCCCCGAAGCTGCGGAAGCTGAAGGCTGACGACGATCTGACCGTCTCCGCCGCGGACTGGGTCGACGCCAAGAAGGACACGGGTGGCATACGCGAGGGCGCCGAGCGCTATCTGGACGCGATCAAGGCCCCGCCCAAGCACGGTGACCCGGAGGACAACGCGGAGTGGTGGAAGCACCTGTCCGCCGATGAACGGGACGCCTATATCTCGATGCACCCCGCGAGCATCGGGGCGATGAACGGTCTCCCCGCCAATGCACGCGACGAGGCCAACCGGGCCGTCCTCGCGGAAACACGTGGCCAGTACGAGGTGAGGCTGGCTGCGCTCAACAAGTCGGAGCCACCCGAGTTCGAGAACGTCGGGGCCCGCGGCGACATGAAGTACAGCCAGAAGTGGCTGGACCGGCGCGACAAGAAGGAGCGCCTGGAGGGGAAGATCAAGGGGATGCAGGCGATTCAAGGCCGGTTCGACCGGACCGGCCAGGGTGGTCTCCCCGAGGCATACCTACTGGGCTTTGACCCTGACGGCGAGGGTAACGGAAGAGTTATTCTCGCCAACGGAAATCCAGATACGGCAGATCACACAGCCCTCTACATACCTGGCACTACGAAAGACCTTTCGACAATCGCGGAGGACGATGGCGACACGCCTTCGGATCTCAAGCGCAGCGAAAGGCTGTGGCGTGAGAGCGGACGTCTCACTCCGGGGCAAAAGGTCTCCACCATCACCTGGCTCGATGACGACGCGCCGGACAACGTGCTGACCGACGCTCCGTCCGACACCTACGCGGAGCGGGGCGCACCGCGCCTGCACCAGTACCTCGAGGGCAGTCGAGCGGCCCACACCTACGCGACCGGCGACACAGGTCACACCACCGTCCTCGGCCATGGTTACGGCAGCACCTTGATCGGCGACACGGCCAAGACATTCGTCCGGGACCGCGACAGCCAACAGGTTGTACGCGAAGTCGGAATGCTTTCGAGTCGAGTCCTCGAAATGCTGAACATCAAGGGGAAATCAACCGAACCCGGCCCCGCTGCCGCACCGTGCGACGCATCCCATGACACCTCGCGAACGCATCAGAGCGTCCGTCACCCTTGGTCCCTCTACGGCGTAGGGAGCGATGCTCTGGAGAAGGGAATGAAGAACCTTCACAACGCACTGCCGAACCAGGGGTGGAAGGTAACGAAGTACGGAAAGGATTCCAGCAGAAACCATAACCTGGAGATCATGGCTGTTCATGTGAAAACGCACACCCAGCTTGAGGAAACCTGGCTCAAGGGGCTGGATGGCCACACGCCACTGCTGGAAATCACCCTGTATTCCCGGTGCTTCACGGAACAGCCTTAAGGACTCCAAGTCTCCTTGCACCCTGTTGCGCACCGAGCGCGCTGAGCGTCGAGTGCCGGCCCGCTCCAGCCGTATCTATGACGCCCCTGCGCGCCCCGTATGCCCCAGAGCAGGACAGCCGAGCGCGCACGGTCAACGACTCCGACGGCACCTGGCTCCGCCACGCTTGGTCGACTGCGCCCTCACGGTGGACGAGACAGCTCAGCCGATAGAACGTGCGCAGAAGCACTCGCCGGAACCGGCTGGACCTTGCGCCCTCTGGTGACATACGTCGGCGCCTCTTCCCTGGTCGCGATCAACGCCGAGGATCAGACTGTCGCCCAGATCGGCCCTTTCTCCTCGGCTCGACCGCCCGCGGGCAGCCTCGGTGCGGGACCGGGCGCCACCGGGCCCGCGCCCATGGCGAAGTGATCACGGAAAGTGCTCACATGACAACATGGAGCGGCCTATCTTGGGCAAGATGAGCGAGGACATGCCCCCACAGAAGCCCTGCCCCGACTGTGGCGGCAGAGGCACCGTGGAGTGGGAGACGCCGATGGGCGATGCGGTCACCACGCAGTGTTCCGGGTGCGGTGGCACCGGAACCGTCCTGGCGTAGAGGAGGGGCAGAGGCAGGTATGGCGGCCTTCAACAGGAACGGTAGGCCGGCCGGCCTGGACGCGCAGTACGTCGGCCGGCTGCCGTGCGCGACCTGCGGGATACGTTCGATGAAACTGCCCGGCCAGCAGGGTGGGTTGTGCATTCCCTGCTATGCCGATGAGTGTGCGGTCGCCGGCCGCCGCGCGGCGACCGCGGGGGCTTGGGTTCCGGCGAGTTTCGTGGGCGATCCGTGCCTTGCGTGCGGCTCGAGGTCCGTTGACGCCAACGGGTGGGCGTTCTGGTGCAACTCGTGTGAGATTCAGACGGCTGTGGCCCTGCCCCCGCAGTGAGAGAACCGCGGGCGCGGTGAGGCAGGCGCTGTTGCGGCGCAGATCCTCGGAAACAGACCGGCTCGGAAACAGGCCGGCGACGACGAGCGCGGGCGGGGCCTGTCGCTGCTGGAGGCCGTCTCGCTGCGGGGGGGTGTACATCAAGGGATCAGCCGTAAGACCGTCTGGTGCGAACTCGGCGGGACGTAGCGCCGCGACAGCGCACCGCGTCACAGCGCCGTGGCACGCCACCGCGACAGCGCACGTCAGACCCCGTGCCACCTCCCCCACAGAGGTGACACGGGGGTTCCAGTTTGACGCGCCGAGGGCCGTGGCTCCAGAGCGGGGGTCACCTGCTTTCGTAAAGGCCCGCTATGTCTTCGGAGAAGTCGCGGGCGACGGCGGCACGGCGGAGTTTCAGGGACGGGGTGAGATGCCCGGTTTCCACGCTGAAGTCCACCGGGAGGATGGCGAAACGACGGATGGATTCGGCGCGGGAGACCAGTTCGTTGGCGTCGTCGACGGCGCGCTGGATGTCGGCGAGCAGGAGCTCGTCGTGGACCAGCTGCTGGGGCAGGAGGTCCTGCTTCCTGTGCATCTGGCGCCAGTGGGCCAGGCCGTCCGGCTCCAGGGTGATCAGTGCGGTGATGTACGGGCGGTTGTCGCCGATCACCATGCACTGGCCGACGAGGGGGTGGGAGCGGAGGCGGTCCTCCAGGGGAGCGGGGGCGACGTTCTTGCCTCCCGTGGTCACGAGGATCTCTTTCTTGCGGCCGGTGATCGTGAGGTAGCCGTCGGCGTCGAGGGATCCGAGGTCCCCGGTGGCGAGCCAGCCCTGGTCGGTGACGGGGCGGGCCGCGCCGAGGGCCGCGTCCCAGTAGCCGGAGAAGATGTGGCCGCCGTGGAGCAGGATCTCGCCGTCGTCGGCGATGCGTACGGCGCTGCCGGGGAGGGGCCAGCCGACCGTGCCGATACGGGGGCGGAGGGGTGGGGTGATGGTGGCGGCCGCGGTGGATTCCGTCAGGCCGTAGCCCTCGAAGATCTCTATGCCGGCGCCGGTGTAGAAGGCGGCGAGGCGGTGGCCGAGGGGGGAGCCGCCGGAGAGTACGTGGCGGACCTTGCCGCCGAGGGCGGCGCGGATACGGCGGTAGACGAGCGGGTCGTAGAACTTCCGGGCGGCTTTGAGGGCGACGCCGGGGCCGGGGCCCGTCCCGTGCTCCTTGGCCTCGACGGCCTCGCCGTAGGAGCGGGCGATACGGGCCGCGCGGTCGAAGGAGGAGGCACGGCCCATCTTCTCCGCGGTGGCACGGCCGGTGTTGTAGACCTTCTCCAGGACGTACGGGATGGCGAGGAGGAAGGTCGGCCGGAAGCCCGCCAGGTCGGCCAGCAGGTCGTCGGTCTGGATGCTGGGGGCGTGGCCGAGGCGGACCCGGGCGCGCAGACAGCCGACGGCGACCATCCGGCCGAAGACGTGCGAGAGGGGCAGGAAGAGGAGGGTGGAGGCGGGCTCCTCGCTGACCGACTTGAAGACGGGGTGGAGGAGTTCGACGGCGTTGTCGACCTCGGCGAAGAAGTTGGCGTGGGTGAGGGCGCAGCCCTTGGGCCGGCCGGTGGTGCCGGAGGTGTAGATGAGGGTGGCGAGGTCGTACGGGCCGGTGGCGGCGCGGCGCTCGTCCACTACGGCCTCCGGCACGTCGCGGCCTGCGGCGACGAGTTGGGAGACGGCGCCGGTGTTGAACTGCCAGAGGTGGTCGAGACCGGCGAGCTGGGTGCGCAGGCCGCTGATCAGGCGGGTCTCGTCGACGTTCTCCACGACGCAGGCGCGGGCACCGGAGTCGTCCAGGATCCACTGCACCTGGCGGGCCGAGGACGTGGGGTAGATCGGGACGGTGACCAGGCCGGCCGCCCAGGCGGCGAAGTCGATGAGGGTCCACTCGTAGGTCGTACGGGCCATGATCGCGACCCGGTCGCCGGGGTGCAGGCCATATGCGATCAGGCCCTTCGCCACCGCGCGCACCTGGACGGCGAATTCCGCGGCGGTGAGGTCGTGCCAGGTGCCGCTGGGCTGCTTGCGGGACAGGACGATCTCGGCGGGGGCCTCGGTGGCGTTGGTGAAGGGGATGTCGCCGAGCGAGCCACTGTGTACGGGCGGGGCCAGTGGGGGGACGTAGACCTCGCGGACCGTGCCGCCGACCAGAGTCTTTTCCGGCGCTACGAGGACGGGGTCGGGGACGGGAGCGGGGTGCGAGGGGGAGGTGGCGGGGGCGTCGGCTGGGCCGGTGGGTGATCCGGTGGCTGCACTTTCCTGGTTGAACACGAGCGGGTCCTCGTTTCTCCTGTGGAGTGCGGGGAGGGGAGGGAGGAGGCGGAGAGGGGGTGGGGCGGGGCTGCGGATGCGGGAGGGCCGGATGTGGGAGGGCCGGATGTGGGAGGGCCGGATGCGATGGGTGCCGACGGGCTGCCGGCGGCGGCTACTGCGGCTTTTGACGGGCCGTTGACGGTGCTCGCAGCCGGGCCGGTGGGGACGTACGGGGCCGTCCGCGGGACGGAGTTGGCGGCAGGTGCCCTCCGTAGCTGAGGGCCGCCCACACCGTGCGTGGGTCGGCGGGCAGGGGACGGGACGGGGCCCCGCCCCACCGGGCAGCGGCGGACGAAGCCCGTACCGGCCTCTCCCCCTGGCGTCGGAATGCCGGCCGTCATCGTGACGTCGACGTCTACGTCGGACTCGAAGTCGGACTTGGAGTCGAAGTCGCCGTCGGACTCGAAGTCGGAGTCGAAGCCGCTGGCGGACTCGAAGTCGAAGTCGGATCGGCGGCGCACTCGGACTCGCACTCGGCGTCGCACTCGGACTCGACTCGGACTCGTCAGGTCCGAACAACCGTTGAGGCCAGGCGAGTTACGGCAGCGCGGGAGCGGCGGTGACGACCGATGACGGAGGGCTCGCCCCCGGCGCGGGAATCCGTGGAACACATCCTCGACCCAGTTTCTGACCCGACAGTAACCTTACTTCGAGGTAAAGCTACGCGAGGAGCGGGAGTTGGCCAATGCCCCTCACTCCCTTCATCTCGACAATTCCGGGCCCGGCCGCCCCTCCGTCAGCCTCTTCGCCGCCCCTTCGCCCACCCCCTCCCCCGCCGTCCCGGTCTGCCGCAGCCCACGCCGCCGCCCGAGTGCGGGGAGTCCGAACCCACCGGGGCCCGCCGCATCCCCGAAGCCCCACCCCAAGAAGGAGTCGCCCAACAACCGCCCGCCCGCGTCACCCCCTGGCGGCCGACCGGCTCTCCTGGTCGACGACGAGTCCGCCGGGCGCCCACCGCTCGCCCCCCGTCAGCCGGCCGAGGCCCGTCCAGGCGAAGTTCATCATCGTGGCCGCCGTGTCCTTCGCCGACGGATGCTCGTGCGCGCCCGAAGCGCCTTCGTCCGTACGGACATTGGCCCACTCGGCGAGTGACTCGGCCGCACCGACCAAGGCATGGGCGAGCCCCGCGACCTCCCGTTCGGCCAGTTCGCCGACGCAGCCCGCTTCCTTTGCGGCCGCACCGAGCAACTCCGTGACGAATGCGACGATTTCCGTCCGCATCGCGGCCACTTGGTGCGCGAACGGCTCTCCGTGCGTCCGCGCCTGCTGATGGAGCACGGCCCAGCCGTCCGGATGCTCGGCGGTGTACGCGAAGAAGCCCTTCAGGCCGCTCCACAGCTGCCGCTCGGCCGTTCCCCCTGGCTCGACGGCCGCCGTCACGGCCGCCACCAGCCTCTCCGACTCCCGCCGGATCACCGTACTGAACAGGTCTTCCTTCGAATTCAGGTAGAGATAGACCAGCGGTTTCGAGACCCCGGCCACCTCGGCGATCTCATCCATCGAGGCCGCCCGATAACCACGCCGTGCGAACGTCAGCACCGCGGCGTCCAGCATCTGCTGCTCCCGGACCGCACGCGGCACCCGCTTGCTCTTCACAGCTCCCACCCTGAATGTCCCTCCATCCCGCCCCTTTACTGCAAAGTAAGTTTACGATCTTCGCTCCCGCCCTCGCTCCCTTGACACGTTCCCGCCATGGCGAGACGATACGTCTCGTCACGCCATCCTGCGCTGCGTGCGCCACGCGGGCGCGGCGCGACGCAGCACGGACGTGATGCCCGTGCCCCCACTCCCCCTGGAGGACAGCCCCATGCAGCAGTTCATCGACGCCGCCCCCGGCGTCCGCCTGTGGACCGAGCAGCGCGGCGCCGCCGATGCGGCCCCGTTGCTGCTGATCATGGGCGCCCAGGCGGCCGGCGTCGGCTGGCCGGAGCCACTGGTCGACGCGCTTGCCGAGCACCATCGGGTCATCCGTTACGACCACCGCGACACCGGCCGTTCCACCTGGCCCTTCGAGGAGCAGCCGTACCGGATCGCCGACCTCGCCGAGGACGTGATCGCGGTACTGGACGGGCTGGGAGTCGGCCGGGCGCATGTCGTCGGCATGTCATTGGGCGGCATGCTGGCCCAGATGGTGCTCGCCGACCACCCCGACCGACTGCTCAGCGCCACTCTCATCGGCACCAGCGCCCTCAGCAGCACCCCGTACACCCGCCCCGACGGCAGTACGGTGCCGGTCGACGAGCTGCCGGGCATCGCACCCGAGGTCCTGGAGCTATGGGCCCGTCCGGTCGAGGATCATGGTCCGGCGGCCCAGATGGAGCGCCGGATCGAACACTGGCGGGTACTCGCCGGTGACCGACTCCCTTTCGACACCGAGTATTTCCGCGCCCTTGAGCACCGCGTCATCGAGCACACGGGGCATCACCGGACCAGCACCGCGCACGGCCGTGCGGAGCACGAGGGCATGCTCCGTACGGACCGGCTCGCCGCGAACGAGGTGCCGACGCTCGTGGTCTGCGCGCCCGCCGAACCGGTCTTCCCGCCGCCGCACCCCCAGCACCTCGCGCAGTGCGTCCGCGGCGCATCCGTCGTCGAGATCCCGGGCATGGGGCATGCGCTGCCGCCCGCCGTACTGGAGCCGCTCGCCGCGGCGATCCTGAGCCATACGGAAGCGACGAAGGGCTGACGCCGCCCGACACACCCCGATGCCGCCCGACGCCACCCGGCAGCTACGCACAGACGCGCTCCCGCCCTTCGTGAAGGCGGGAGCGCGTCTGTGCGTCGTCGGGGCCGCGGCCGAGGCCGGGCCGGGGCCGGGCGGCGCCGGGGCGGAGTCCGGGAGGGGGCTGCCCCTAGGCAGCAGCCGGCGCCGGCACGGAGCCCTTCTCTTCCGCACCCTGGGCATCGGCACCGGTAGCGGCACCGGACTCTGCCGCATCCAGAGTGATGCTCCCGGCGCTGTTGTACGCGTCGCGGTCCAGGATCTTCTCCCTGGCGGAGACCAGGATCGGGATGACCGACTGACCGGCGACGTTGGTGGCCGTACGCATCATGTCCAGGATCGGGTCGATGGCCATCAGCAGACCGACGCCCTCCAGGGGCAGGCCCAGCGTGGAGAGGGTCAGCGTCAGCATGACCGTCGCGCCGGTCAGGCCGGCGGTGGCGGCGGAGCCGATGACGGAGACGAAGGCGATCAGGAGGTAGTCGCCGATGCCGAGGTGGACGTCGAAGATCTGGGCGATGAAGATCGCGGCGATCGCCGGGTAGATCGAGGCGCAGCCGTCCATCTTGGTCGTCGAGCCGAACGGCACCGCGAAGGAGGCGTACTCGCGCGGCACACCGAGGCGCTCGGTGACCTTCTGGGTGACCGGCATGGTGCCGACCGAGGAGCGGGAGACGAAGGCCAGCTGGATGGCGGGCCAGGCGCCGCGGAAGAACTGGAGCGGGTTGACCTTGGCGACGGTAGCCAGCAGCAGCGGGTAGACGCCGAACAGGACCAGGGCGCAGCCGACGTAGATGTCGACGGTGAAGGTCGCGTACTTGCCGATCAGGTTCCAGCCGTACGTCGCGATGGCGTTGCCGATGAGGCCGACGGTGCCGAGCGGGGCGAGCCGGATGACCCACCACAGGGCCTTCTGGAGCAGTTCGAGGACCGAGCGGCTGATCGTGAGGACCGGCTCGGCCTTCTCGCCGAGCTGGAGGGCCGCGATGCCGGCGACGGCCGCCATGAAGACGATCTGCAGGACGTTGAGCTCGGTGAACGGCGTGATGATGTCGGTGGGGACGATGCCGGTCAGGAAGTCGATCCAGGAGCCCGCGTGGTCGGGGAGCTTGCCGTCCTTGGGGGTCAGGCCGGTGCCCGCGCCCGGGTGGGTGAGCAGGCCGATCGCCAGGCCGATCGCGACGGCGATCAGCGAGGTGACCATGAACCACAGCAGGGTGCGGGTGGCGAGCCGGGCGGCGTTGTTGACCTGCCGCAGATTGGTGATCGAGACCAGGATCGCGAAGAAGACCAGCGGGGCCACGGCGAGCTTCAGCAGCTGGACGAAGAGGTCGCCGACGTGCTGGAGCGTGGTGGTGAGCCAGCCGATGTCACCGCTCTTGGCGATCCAGCCGAGCAGCACGCCCAGGGCGAGGCCGGCCAGGATCTGCACCCAGAACGGGATCTTGGATATGCGGGAGGACTTGGGGGACCGGGGGGCCTGTGAAGACTCGGCGGTCTCGGCAGACGTGGACAACGGACACACTCCGGGGACAGGTAAGGCGTCGGGACGGCGAAAAGAAGCGCCAGGAAGATGAGCGGCTGCGGGGCAGACGCGAAGGGGGCCTCTCCCGCCCGGAGGGTGAGGGAGAAGATCTCCGGCCGCTGAGGAGAGAGGTCAGCGGCGGCAACAGGCCGCGGACATACAGCGGCAGAGATCGACGTGCAGGCGCGCCACGAGCGGAGTGCTCCTGGGGGACGGAGGCGCGGCTGCTGTCTTCATGACAAGTACGTTAACACTCGAACTTTGAGGAACTCAAAGAAAATCTTTGAGTTCCGGGGAGGCCTGGGCGCCGGACCACCCGTCAACAACGCGACAGGCGCCCGGCCATGGAGCGGAATCCATGGCGCCGGGCGCCTGTCGTGGAGAAGAGGCTGTGAGGCGTCTTACATAAAGGTCCAGGCCTTTAGGGCCAGGACTTCAGTCAAGTCCAGGCCGTCATCAGTCCAGGCCGTCATCAGTCCAGGCCGTCATCAGTCCAGGGCCTACTTCAGCCCGTCCTCCTGGCCGGCGCTGGCCATGAGGCGCTCGCGCTGGCGGTCGACCTTGGCGACGATCTGTTCGGACATCGCGTCCCGCTGCTTGCGCAGCAGCACGAAGCTGAGCGGCGCGGAGATCACAATGGCGAGCAGCAGCATCCAGACGGTGTTGGAGGCGCCGATGGCCAGCGGGATGACGTGGAAGTACGCCAGCACCCACACCACGGCGAACGAGGCGACGAAGAGGCCGATGCGAAGGGCGGTGTAGCGGAGCGTGGCGAAGTTGTGGCTACTCACGGATGGGACCTTCTCCTCAACGGCAACCTAAAGGGTCTGCATCCAGTCAAGCACAGCGCTTCGGGCGATCTTCGCGGCCCCCGCCGCGGCCCCGCCCAGGGCGCATCGGCCCACCGCATCGCCCCACCGCGGCGGCCCTGCCCCGGGGCCCCGGCCCGCGGCGGCGCCCGTCGGCCCAGCTCAGTCCGGCTCAGTCCGGCTCAGCTCAGCCCTTTCAGCCCGGTTCAGCTCAGCCCAGCTCCAGCCACATGGTGATGTCGTCGCGGTAATCGTCCGCGGCCAGCCGTATCGCGCCGGGCACGCGGCCGACCTCCTTGTAGCCGCAGGCCTCGTAGAAGGGGCGGGCGCCGGAGCCGCCGCGGCAGGTGAGGCGCAGGGCGGTGATCCCCTCGACGGTGCGGGCGGCCTCGGCGACCGCGGCCATCAGCTGACGGCCGGCGCCCCGGCCCTGGAGGGAGGGGTGGACCATGACGGTGTAGACCCACAGCCAGTGCGTCATCAGGCGGTGGCCGTTGAGGGTGAGGAACGCCGTCGCCACGACCCGGCCGTCCCCCTCACGGCCGACCACCAGGCGCGCGCGGCCCTCGGCCATGGCGGTCAGATGCCTGAGCAGGTCGGGGCGGACCTGATCGGGCGCCACCGGCGGGAGGAAGCCGACCGCGCCACCGGCATTGGACACATCGGCCCACAACGCGCATATCCCATCACGGAGTTCGGGAGTGACAGAAGGGTCCGGGTCGAAATGCACGTCCATGACCCCGGACCCTAACTCTCCCCGACCCTCCCCACCGACAGCGCCGCTGACCAGGTCAGACGCGCATCTCAGACGCGCATCGGCTGGGGCGATTCGCGGCGCTCCGGGTCGGGGCCCGGGTACTCGCGGATCGCCTCGTAGCGGGTGTTGCGCTCGACGGGGCGGAAGCCGGCGTCGCGGATCAGGTCGAGCAGGTCCTCACGGGTCAGCTTGTTGGGCGTGCCGTAGTTGTCCGCGTCGTGCGTGATCTTGTACTCGACGACCGAGCCGTCCATGTCGTCCGCGCCGTGCTGGAGGGCGAGCTGGGTGGTCTGGAGACCGTGCATGACCCAGAAGCACTTGATGTGCGGGACGTTGTCGAAGAGGAGGCGGGAGACCGCGAAGGTCTTCAGAGCCTCGGCGCCGGTCGCCATCGTCGTCCGGGCCTGGAGCCTGTTGCGGACCTTGCCGTCCTGCATGTCCACGAAGTCGTGCTGGTAGCGCAGCGGGATGAAGACCTGGAAGCCGCCGGTCTCGTCCTGGAGCTCACGCAGCCGCAGGACGTGGTCGACGCGGTGGCGGGGCTCCTCGATGTGCCCGTAGAGCATCGTCGACGGGGTCTTGAGGCCCTTCTCATGGGCGAGGCGGTGGATCCGCGACCAGTCCTCCCAGTGGGTGGCGTGGTCGACGATGTGCTGCCGGACCTCCCAGTCGAAGATCTCGGCGCCGCCGCCGGTCAGCGACTCCAGGCCGGCGTCGATCAGCTCGTCGAGGATCTCGGAGGCGGACAGGCCCGAGATGGTCTCGAAGTGGTGGATCTCGGTGGCGGTGAAGGCCTTGAGGGAGACCTCCGGGAGGGCTTCCTTGAGGGCCTTGAGGGAGCGCGGGTAGTAGCGCCACGGCAGGGTCGGGTGCAGGCCGTTGACGATGTGCAGCTCGGTGAGGTTGTCGTTCTCCATCGCCTTGGCGAGGCGGACGGCCTCCTCGATGCGCATCGTGTACGCGTCCTTCTCGCCCGGCTTGCGCTGGAAGGAGCAGTAGGCGCACGACGCGGTGCACACGTTCGTCATGTTGAGGTGACGGTTGACGTTGAAGTGGACGACGTCGCCGTTCTTGCGCGTGCGCACCTCGTGGGCGAGGCCGCCCAGCCATGCCAGGTCGTCGGACTCGTAGAGGGCGATACCGTCCTCGCGGGTCAGCCGCTCCCCGGCGTGGACCTTCGCCTCCAGCTCACGCTTGAGGCCCACATCCATCGACGCAGCCATCCGGTCGCCTCCCAGTCTCTGCCTTGTCGGTGCCGTTTCTGGTGCAGGAAACGGGCTTCGTCGAGCGTACTCCCCCGTAAAAGGGGCGGACGGGGGCCCCTTGGTGCGCCCGTCCGCTCCGGTGTGTCCCGCCGGTGCCGGGGCCTACTCGGCCTCCTCGGGCAGTTCGCCGACGCGGTTCTCCCACTTGGTGGAGAGCACGATCGTGGTGCGTGTACGGGAGACGCCCTTGGTGCCGGACAGCCGCCGGATGGTGCGCTCCAGCCCGTCCACGTCGCCCACCCGCACCTTGAGCATGTACGAGTCGTCGCCGGCGATGAACCAGGCGTCCTCGATCTCGGCGAGGTCGCGCAGCCGGCGAGCGACGTCCTCGTGGTCGGCCGCGTCCGACAGGGAGATGCCGACCAGTGCGGTGACGCCGAGACCGAGCGATGCGGCGTCGACCGTCGCGCGGTACCCGGTGATCACACCGGCCGCTTCGAGGCGGTTGATCCGGTCCGTGACGCTGGGCCCGGAGAGGCCGACGAGCCGCCCGAGCTCCGCGTACGAGGCCCGGCCGTTCTCGCGAAGTGCCTGGATGAGCTGCCTATCCACCGCGTCCATGCCCTCAAGCCTTCCAATCTTTACGCATTTTCGGGTTCTGCATGTAGAATCTAAGGCACACAGGGTCCATACCCTGCGAATCTTTCAGACGATCAAAGACGATCTCAGGAGTTGTCACCGTGTACTCGATCGAGATGGCCTACGCCCGCATGCGCGAGCTTCAGGACCAGGCCAATCGTTCACGTGCCCACCGGGCCGCGGCACCGCGGACCCGCCGCCTCTTCGGCCGCGCCGCCGCAGCGAAGAAGCGCTAGCGAGCGTCCGGGGCCTCCTCCGCTTCGTTGTCCCTGGAGCCGCCCCGCAGCTCCCCCTCCCAGCGCCGGTACAGCCCGTGCGGCACCTCGGCCGCATCGAGCACCCGGCCGGCGACGAAGTCCACCAGGTCCTGGATGTGCGTCGCCCCCGCATAGAACGCCGGCGAGGCGGGCAGCACCACGGCGCCCGCCTCGTCCAGCGTCACCAGATGCTTCAGCGTCGGCCCGTTCAACGGGGTCTCGCGAACCGTGACCACCAGCCGCCGCCGCTCCTTGAGCGTCACGCTCGCCACCCGCTGCAGCAGATCCTTCGAGAGCCCGAGCGCCACCCCGGCCACACACGCCGTGCTCGCCGGGACGATCAGCATCCCCTTCACCGGATACGAACCCGACGAGGGCCCGGCCGCCAGATCCCCCGCCGGCCAGTACCGCACATCCGCCAGGTCCGCCTCCGTCACCGGAAACGTCGACGGCTTGCCATCAGCTCCGCGCGCCAGCCATTCCCGCAGGTCGGCGCGCCAATGGGCGTCCCGGAAGGCAATGCCGGTCTCGTCCAGCAGGGTCAGCCGCGACGCCCGGCTGACGATCAGATCCACCGCCTCCCCGGCGGCGAGCAGCCCGCGCAATACGGACGCGGCATACGGCGTCCCGGACGCGCCGGAGATCCCCACGACCCACGGACGGCGTCGGCCGGGGCCCTGCTTACTGGTGTCGATGTGCGGCGGCTCCACGCATCGAGCCTATCCGGCGGAACCACGGACCCCATCACGGCCGTTCTTACCTGTGCGCCCCTCGCGGAGCACCGCCGAGGGCCGCCCCACCGGGGACGAGAAAGGGACGGCCGCAGATGACATCACGCGCGAAGCCCGCGATCTGCCTGATGCTGGGCTGGGGCGCGCTGCTCTGGCTGCTGGAGGGCGTCGACTTCGCCACCGGCGGCTCGCTGGACACCTTCGGCATCCAGCCGCGCGAGCCCGCCGAGCTGGTCGATGTGGTGCCCGCCGCCTTCCTGCACTTCGGCTTCGGCCATCTCGCCGCGAACACCCTGCCGTTGCTGCTCCTCGGCTTTGTGGCCGCGCTGCGCAGCGGGGTGCACCGGCTGCTCGCCGTGGTCCTGCTGATCATCCTCGCCAGCGGGCTGGGCGTATGGTTCACGGCCGCGCCGGACAGCAACACCGCGGGCGCCTCCGGTGTCGTCTTCGGCCTCTTCGGCTATCTGCTGGTGCGCGGCTTCATCGAGCGCAAGCTCCTCGATATCGGCATCGGCCTGGTCGTCGGCGTGCTGTACGGCTCGATCCTGTGGGGCGCGCTGCCGACCGACAGCGGGATCAGCTGGCAGGGGCATCTGTTCGGGCTGATAGGCGGGGTGCTGGCGGCCTTCGCCTTCCGGGAGCGCCCGCGCAGCGGTCCGACCGGCGCCGGTGTCGGACCCGTCACGTAGCCTCAAGACGAACGGGAGCCGCGGGGTCGCGCGCACTGCCTCGCAGCGCGCGCGGCGACGGGCGCAGTACGCAGTACATAGTGCGCAGTACATACGGGGTGAGCAGAGCATGTCCGACTACCACCAGCCCGGTTACGGACCACCGGCCGGCGGACCACAGCAGCCGTACGGACCTCCGCAGCAACAGCCGTACGGGACTCCGCAGCAGGCCTGGCCCGGCGGCACGCCCGGCGGCGGCTACGGCTACCCCGGCACGCAGCAGCCCGGCCCCGGTTACGGCACCCAGCCGCCCGCGCCCCCGACCGGCACCGCGATGTGGGCCCACCTCGGCGCCCTGCTGACCATGACCGCGGGCACGATGATGTGCTGCGGCCTCGGCGCCTTCCTCGGCTGGATCTTCCCGCTGTCCCTCCGCGGCAACGACCGCCACAAACACGACCCGTACATCCGCCACCACGCCACCCAGGCCGTGAACTTCGGCATCACCCAGGCGATCATGGCGGCCCTCGGGGTGGTGCTGTACGTCGCCAGCGCCTTCATCTTCGCCGCGGCCGCCACGACGGACGCCCAGCGCAACAGCTCCGGCCTGGCGGTCCCGCTGCTCACCGTGATCGGCATCTTCGGCAGCTACGCCCTGTCCGGCGTGATCTGCGCCGTCATCGGCACGGTCAAGGCGACCCGCGGCGAACTGTGGACCTACCCGCGACTGATCGCCTGGCCCCTCAGCAAGGGCTGACACCACCAAGCGCCGCCGCCACCACCGCCCGCCAGGAACTGATTACTCTCCGTAATCGTTGCCGGAACAAAAGGAGGCAGCACACAAGGCCCCCCACACCCAGACAACCGACACCCCCAAAGCCTCCACAGCCGCACGAAAGCCTCCGCAGCCGTACGCCCGACGGACCGCAAGACCCGCCCAGCCCCACGGCCGCCAGACCGCAAGACCCGCCCAGCCCACGGCGACAGGCCACACAGCAACCGCCAGTCCACGCAGCCGTCGGACGCCGAGCCACACAGCGCCCGTCAGCCCGCCCCACCGGACCCGTCCACCCGCCAGCCCGCCCACCGGACCCGTCCACCCGCCAGCCCGCCCACCGACCCCGCGTGAGGCCCGTAAAGCCCCGTCAGACCGTCAGCCCGCGCACCAGCAGATCCAGCAGCGCGCAGACGAAGAGCGCGATCCCGATGAAACCGTTGACCTGGAAGAAGGCCCGGTTCAGCCGGGTCAGGTCGTGCGGCTTCACGATCCTGTGCTCGTACAGGAAGGCCACGGCCACGATCGCCAGGCCCAGCCAGAAGAACACGCCCGCGCCGGTCGCGAGCGCGTACCAGGCGAAGAGCGCCGTCGTGACGAGGTGACAGCCGCGCGCCCCCCAGATCGCGGCCGGGATGCCGAACCGGGCCGGCACCGACTTCACACCGACCTCACGGTCCGTCTCCACGTCCTGGCAGGCGTAGATCAGGTCGAAGCCGCCGATCCAGATGCCGACCGCGAGGCCGAGGATCACCGCCTCCCAGGACCAGGAGTTGGTGATCGCGAGCCAGGCGCCGATGGGGCCCATCGCCTGGGCGAGGCCGAGGATCGCCTGCGGGAAGTTCGTGAAGCGCTTGCCGTACGGATAGACCACCATCGGCACCACCGCGAGGGGCGCGAGCGCCAGGCACAGGGGGTTCAGCAGCGCTGCCGCGCCCAGGAAGACGACGAGCGCGATCAGCGCGCCCGTCCACGCCGACTTCACCGAGACCGCGCCGGTGACCAGTTCCCGGTGCGCGGTGCGCGGGTTACGGGCATCGATCTCACGGTCGATGATCCGGTTCGCGGCCATCGCGAAGGTGCGCAGGCCGACCATGGCGATGGTGACGAGGAGCAGCCGGCCCCAGTGGATGTGCCGGTCCCACTGGTACATCGCGGTCAGGGAGGCGATGTAGGCGAAGGGCAGCGCGAAGACCGAGTGCTCGATCATCACGAGGCGCAGAAAGGCCTTGGTGCGGCCCGGCTGCGGGACCGCTGCGGATGCGCTGCTCACGAGAGTCCGTACTCCTTCCAGCGGCGGTCGACCATCGCCGCCGTCCGCGGGTCGGACTCGACCATGTGGGGCCAGCCGCCGTCGCGCGTATAGCCCTCCTCGGGCCACTTCTCCGTCGCGTCGATGCCCGCCTTGCCGCCCCAGAACTGCTGGTAGGAGGCGTGGTCGAGATGGTCGACGGGGCCTTCGACGACGGTGAGGTCACGGGCGTAGTCGGTGTTGCCCAGCGCCCGCCAGGAGACCTCGTGGAGGTTGTGCACATCGCAGTCCGCGTCCACGACCACGATCAGCTTGGTCAGCGACATCATGTGCGCGCCCCAGATGGCGTGCATAACCTTTTGTGCGTGTTTGGGGTACTTCTTGTCGATCGAGACGATCGCGCAGTTGTGGAAGCCGCCGGACTCGGGGAGGTGGTAGTCCACGATGTCCGGGACGATGATCTTGAGCAGGGGGAGGAAGAAGCGCTCCGTCGCGCGGCCGAGCGGCCCGTCCTCCGTCGGCGGGCGACCGACGACGATCGACTGGAGCAGCGGCCGCTTACGCATCGTCACACAGTCGATGGTCAGCGCCGGGAACGGCTCCTGCGGCGTGTAGAAGCCGGTGTGGTCGCCGAACGGGCCCTCGGGCAGCATCTCGCCGGGCTCCAGCCAGCCCTCGATGACGACCTCGGCGTGCGCCGGGACCTGGAGCGGGACGGTCTTGCAGTCGACCATCTCGATCCGCTTGCCCTGGAGGAAGCCCGCGAAGAGGTACTCGTCGATGTCGCCGGGCAGCGGCGCGGTCGACGCGTACGTCACGGCCGGCGGGCAGCCGAAGGCGATGGCGACCGGCAGCTTCTCCCCGCGCTTGGCGGCGACCTGGTAGTGGTTGCGGCTGTCCTTGTGGATCTGCCAGTGCATGCCGATGGTGCGCTTGTCGTGGCGCTGGAGGCGGTAGAGGCCCAGGTTGCGCACGCCGGTCTCGGGGTGCTTGGTGTGCGTCAGGCCCAGGTTGAAGAAGGAGCCGCCGTCCTCGGGCCAGGTGAACAGCGCGGGGAGCTGGTCGAGATCGACGTCGTCGCCCTGGAGCACGACCTCCTGGACGGGGGCTTCCTTGACCTTCTTGGGCGGGACGTGCGCCATGCCGGCGAGCTTTCCGAACGCCTCGCGTACGCCGACGAAGCCCTGCGGCAGCTCCGGCTTGAGCAGTCCGCCGATCTTCCCGCTGATGTCCTCGTACGCCTTGAGGCCCAGCGCCTTCAGCAGCCGGCGGTCGGTGCCGTAGACGTTCATGGCGAGCGGCATCGCCGAGCCCTTGACGTTCTCGAAGAGCAGCGCCGGGCCACCGGACTTCTGCACCCGGTCCACGATCTCGCCGACTTCCAGATACGGATCGACCTCGGCCTTGATGCGCTTGAGGTCGCCTTCCCGCTCCAGTGCACGCAGGAACGAGCGAAGATCGTCGTAAGCCATGCCTTCCAGTATCGGGTACGCACTACCCTGGACGGGTCACCGGGCCCCGGCGAGGGCCCGCCGCCGTGTGCAGGGGGCGCGTTCCGCAATGCTCAGGTATCTGCCGTTCCTCTTGGTGCTGGCACTGTGGATCTACGCGTTCATCGACTGCCTGAACACTCCCGAATCACAGGTGCGCGGACTGCCCAAGGTGATCTGGGTGATCATCATCCTGCTCTTCGGCGAGGTGCTGGTCGGCCCGGTCGCCTGGCTGGTCGCGGGCAAGCAGCGCCGACCGGTGACGGGAGACGGCTCCACCCCCTCGCAATGGCACCGCAACCACCGCACGAAGTTCGTCGCGCCCGACGACAATCCCGAGTTCCTCGCGTCCCTCAAGAGCGAGAACGGCGGGAACAACGGCAACAACAAGGACGAGGCGCTGCTCAAGGACTGGGAGGCGGACCTGCGCCGCCGCGAGGAGGAGCTGCGGCGCACCGAGGGCAAGAAGGACGAGACGAACGGCCCGGACGACCCCCAGCCGCCCGCGAAGGGGTAGAAGTTCCTCCCGCCGCGTCGTCGAGCACCGCGACGTCGACGGTCACGGCGGCGGCCGTCACGACGACCGGTCATGACGTCGATCGGTCACAACGACGCCCCGCCACGGCGTCGACGGGTCACGACGTCGACCCGCCACCACGACGACCGGTCACGACGACGACCCGAACCACGACGTCAGCCCGTTGGAACCCACGGTGGCGGTCCGTCGGGACCCACGGCGGCGGTCCGTCGGAACCCGCGGCGGCGGTCGCCCCGGCGTACGGTGAGCGCATGGACCGTACGCAGGACTGGGGGCAGGACCGCGACGAACTCCGGCTGCACGGCCACGTCGACGGCCACAGCGACCGGGTCGGCCACCCCGACCATGTGCAGGAACAGGCCCGCGCCATGCTGGCGACAGCGATCGCCGAGGCGCGCACCGGACTCGCCGAAGGCGGCATCCCGATCGGCGCGGCCCTCTACGGCCCCGACGGCGCCCTCCTCGGCCGCGGCCACAACCGCCGCGTCCAGGACGACGACCCCACCATGCACGCCGAAACCGCGGCCTTCCGCGCCGCCGGCCGCCGGCGCACCTACCGCGGCACGACCATGGTCACCACCCTCTCCCCCTGCTGGTACTGCAGCGGCCTGGTCCGCCAGTTCGGCATCTCGCGGGTCGTGATCGGCGAGGCGCGGACCTTCCACGGCGGTCACGACTGGCTGGCCCGGCACGGCGTACGGATCGTGCTGCTGGACGACCCCGAGTGCGCGGCGATGATGCGGGACTTCATCGGGGAGCGGCCGGAGCTCTGGCAGGAGGACACCGGGGGCGAGTGAGGGCACCGATGGCGAGTGAGGGCACCGGGCAGCCCCGCCCCGGCGCACTCTTCAGTGGTCCCGGTGGCAGGCTCCACGGGCAGGGTGATCAGTCAGGAAGCCTGCACTTCTCGAGCGCGGTGTCCCAGTCCCAGGGTTGGCCGTCCACGTGGGTCCGCGTCCAGCCGCCGCGGACCTCGCCGAGCGGATGGCCGGGCATCCGGATCTCCAGGCGCCGCTCGTCGTCGGTGAGGAGCAGGTAGGCCCAGCGGCCTTCGCCGCGGTAGCAGGTGGTGGCCGGCGCGAAGGACACCACGGCGACACCGCTCTCGGCGAGGTCCTTGATGAAGACGGCGATGTTCCGGGTTGCCTGCTGCTTCGTGGCGCCGTAGGCGTCGGGCACGGGCCCGTGGCGGGAAGGGGGAGGCATTCCTCCAAGTCTGGCGGTGCGGGCGGCCGCAGTCAGGCGTTCGGGAACAAACGTGCCCCTCCTGCGCTTCGTGGCCTGCCCACGGCGCCGCCCGTGCGCACACCCTCCGTACGCAATTCGCTGGCCCCCGCCCCCGCCATCCACCAGGATGACCAGCCATGAGCACCAGCCCGGACGCCCCCGTACAGGCCGCGCACGCCCCTGTACAGGCCACGCACGCCCCCGTACACCCCGCCGAACCGCACCGTCGCATCCGCGCCCTGCACACCGACGAGACCGTCACCGTCTACCAGGCGTACTCCCCGGCGCTGGGCGTTCCGGCCGCGCGGGACGGGCGGTTCCCGGTGGCGTGGAAGCGGGAGCGGATGACATGGATCAAGCCGTCGTTCCTGTGGATGATGTACCGCTGCGGCTGGAGCGCCAAGGCCGACCAGGAGACCGTGCTCGCCGTCGAGATCGACCGGGGCGGCTTCGACTGGGCGCTGCGGAGCGCCTGTCTGTCGCACTACGACCCGGACGAGCATCCCGACCGCGGGGCCTGGCAGCGGCAGTTGAAGGGGGCGCCGGCGCGGGTGCAGTGGGACCCGGAGCGCGATCTGCGGCTTCAGGCGCTGCCGTACCGGTCGCTCCAGCTGGGGCTGGCGGGGGAGGCGTCGCGCCGGTACGCCGACGAGTGGACGGTGGCCATCACGGATGTCACCCCGCTCGCCCACGAGATCCATGCGCTGGTGCGTGCCGGGGACACCGCGGCGGCCGCCGCTCTGCTGCCCGAGGAGCGCCCCTACCCGGCACCCGAGGGAACTCCGGGCCTCGGCCGCGTGTCCTGACGTACCTTCGCAAACGCGTAATTCCGGCCACCGCGGGGTCCGCGGCGCACTGCTTCGCGTGACGTACGGGACGTAGGGGTCTTTGGCCAACTGCAGGCCGTTCACAGCCAATTGGTGCATCGTTCAGCTACCTCCCCCTGCCCGGGAATGCCGGGCACCGCCACAGTCATGTCGGCCCACCGAGGGCTCACGCGACTCAGGGAGAGTGGCACATATGCCCGACATGACCCGACGAAGACTCCTCGGCTCCACGGCCGGCGTGGTCGGCGGCGCCGCCGCGCTGTCGCTGCTGCCGCCCAGCGTGCAAAAGGCCGTCGCCGCCGGACCCGCACGTCACGGCTCACTGCACGACATCGAGCACGTCGTGATGCTGATGCAGGAGAACCGCTCGTTCGACCACTACTTCGGCACCCTGCGCGGCGTCCGCGGCTTCGCAGACCCGGACGCGCTGACGCTGCCGGACGGCCGGTCGGTCTTCCACCAGCCGGACGCGCAGAACCCGGACGGCTATCTGCTGCCGTTCCGCCTCGACACGCACACCACCAGCGCCCAGGCCATCCCCTCCACCAGCCACGCCTGGTCCGTGCAGCACGAGGCGTGGAACGGCGGGAAGATGGACCGCTGGCTGCCCGCGCACCGCAAGGCCGACGGCGTCAACGGTCCGTATGTGATGGGCTATCACACACGGGACGACATCCCGTTCCAGTTCGCCCTCGCCGAGGCGTTCACGCTGTGCGACAACTACTTCTGCTCGGTCTTCGGGCCGACCTGGCCGAACCGGCTGTACTGGATGACCGGCACCCTCGACCCGGGCGGCACCCGGGGCGGCCCGGTGCTGAACAACACCGCGCCCAAGCCGTACCGCTGGACGACCTACGCCGAGCGGCTGGAGGCGGCCGGCATCAGCTGGCGGGTGTACCAGGAGGAGGACGACTACGGCTGCAACCTCCTGGAGCAGTTCCAGACGTTCCGGGACGCCAAGCCGGGCGATCCGCTCCACGAGCGCGGGATGGTGCCGCAGCCGGCCGGCACCTTCGAGGACGACGCCCGCAATGACCGGCTGCCGGCCGTCTCCTGGCTGATCCCCACCAGCCACCAGTCCGAGCACCCGGACTATCTGCCGGCCGCCGGCGCGGACTACGTCGCAAAGAAGATCGAGGCGATCGCGTCCAATCCGAGGGTGTGGGCCAAGACCGTCTTCATCCTCAATTACGACGAGAACGACGGCCTCTTCGACCATGTGCCGCCGCCGGTGCCGCCCCCGGGGACGAAGGACGAGTTCGTCCGGGGCCTGCCGATCGGCGGCGGCTTCCGCGTGCCGTGTCTGATCATCTCGCCGTGGACGGTGGGCGGCTGGGCCGCCGGTGACCCCTTCGACCACACCTCGGTGCTCCAGTTCCTGGAGCGCTGGACGGGCGTGGAGGAACCGAACATCAGCGACTGGCGGCGGGCGGCCTTCGGCGATCTGACGTCCGCGTTCGGCTTCCGCCACCGGGCGCGCCGCCCGCCGCGGCTGCCCCGCGACACCGCCGAGCAGCTGGTCGAGGCGCAGTGGGAGGTGGCTCATCTGCCGAAGCCGACGCTGCCGGGCGCGGGACAGCGGCCACCGCGCCAGGAGCGCGGCCGGCGCAGGCGGCGCTAGGAGGCACTCACCCCCAGGGCCCCGGGCCGCGCACGGCACCTCTCCGTTCCCCCTCCGTAAAACGACGGTGCCGTACGGGCCGGCCTCGCGAGGAGGCGTCCCGTACGGCACCGCGGGGTGTGCGGATCCGACTGCGGCGTTCGGACTGCGGCGTTCGGACTGCGGCAATCAGGCTCCGGCGATCAGACTCCGGCGTAGGAGTGCAGACCCGTCACGAAGATGTTCACGCCGTAGTAGTTGATCAGGTAGCAGACGAACCCGATCAGGCCCAGCCAGGCGGCCCGGCGGCCCTTCCAGCCGGCCGTGGCGCGGGCGTGCAGATAGGTGGCGTAGGCGACCCAGGTGATGAAGGCCCAGACCTCCTTGGGGTCCCAGCCCCAGTAGCGGCCCCATGCGGCCTCGGCCCAGATGGAGCCCGCGATGATGGTGAACGTCCACAGCGGGAAGATGGTGGCGTTGACGCGGTAGGAGAACTTGTCCAGCGAGGCGGCCGAGGGCAGCCGCTCCAGCACGGACGAGGCGAACGCGCCGGGCTGCTTGCCCTTCGGGGCGGCGAGCTTGGCCTCGTACGAGTCGCGGAAGAGGAAGAGCAGCGCGGAGACGGCACCGAGGTAGAGCGCCGCGCCGGAGATGATCGCGCAGCTGACGTGGATCCACAGCCAGTAGGAGTGCAGCGCGGGCACCAGCTGGTCGCTGGCGGTGTAGAGCACCGAGACGGCCAGCCCGAGGTCGAGCAGGACGGTGGTGACCAGGGGCAGCCCGATCCAGCGGACGTTCTTCTTGAGCGCGAGCAGCAGCAGGTAGAGGCCCACCGCGACCGAGGCGAAGGTCGTGGAGAACTCGTACATGTTGCCCCAGGGGGCACGTTCCACGGACAGGGCGCGGGTGACGACGCCGCCCACGTGCAGCGCCCAGGACAGGACGGTCAGCGAGATGGCGATCCGCCCGTAGAGGTCGCCCTTCTCGGTGCCGCCCGCGGCGCCCGGCCCGTCGGGGACGTCACGGCTGCCGGCGACGGGCTTGGTGATGACCTCGGGCCGTTCCAGGACGGCCGTTCCCCCCTGCTGCTGGGCTTTGTGCACGGAGACCGTCGCGGTCGCCTTGGCCTGTGCGGTCAGGGCGGCGGCGGTGCGGCCGACCTTGCTGCGGCTGCCGAACACCCACTCGGCCATGTGCGCGAGGAAGGCGAGCGTATAGACCGCCATCGCCGAATAGACCAGCAGGTTGCTGTTGTGCGCCAGTGTCTCGTTGGCTGCGGCAGCGATGTTCACGCGCGCGCTCCTTCGGAGGGGTCAGCAGGTCCGTCAGAGTCAGTGGGCTCCGCGGGGTCTTCGGTGTCGGGGGCGGGTCCGGGGTCCGGCTCGGGCGGGGAGCCGGGTTCCGTGCCGGGTTCCGTGCCGGGTTCGGCGTCCGGAGCCGGCGGGGCGTCGGGCAGCAGTGCTCCGGCGAGACCGGCGAGTTCCTCCGGCAGCCGGGCCGACTCGCTGCGGCCGAGGCCGGCCATCTCGACGACGGTGACGCCGTCGGCGCCCTTCTCCGCCCGGACCCACACCCGGCGGCGCTGGATGAACAGCGAGCCGGCCAGGCCCAGGAGGGCGGCGGCCGCGCCGGTCAGCGCGAGGCCGTTGCCGGGCTGGTGGGAGACCTTGAAGCTGGCCCAGCTCTTGACGCCCTCGAAGGTGATGGAGCCCTCGCCGTTGGGCAGCTTCATCGTGGTCTGTTCTTCGGCGGCGCGTACGGCCGCCTTGTTCTTGGAGCCGGCGTGCCGCTCCACGCGGTCCTTGGGCAGCAGCATCTTCTTGAGGATGCCGCCCTTGCTGTCCTGGTACTTCTTGAGGCGCTTGGTGTCCAGCTTGTAGACGCTCTGCGGCAGGCCGGAGTCCAGCCCCAGGTCTCCGTGGTACGCGTTCACCGAGAGCACGGGGAAGTCCAGCGCGGGGAACTGCGAGAACATCGAGCCGGTGCCGCGCCCGCCGAACGTCGGGACGAACATGGCCTGGAAGCCGAGCTGGTTGCGCTTGCCGTCCTTGGTCTGCGCGCCGGGCACCTTCACCACACCGGTCGAGGTGAGGTTCTTCGGGTCCGCGGGCAGGAAGGCCGTCGCGCCGTGGAAGACGGTCTTGCCGCGGCCGTCCTTGACGGTGACGACGGGCGAGTAGCCGTGCGAGAGCAGGAAGACCTTGTTGCCGGCGATGTCGAGGGGGGTGTTGACCTCGATGGCACTGTGGTGCTGTTTGCCGTCCGCACCCAGGAAGTAGGAGATCTGCGCCCGGTAGGTGCGCGGGGTGCCCCGCTGGGGCCCGGTCCGCTCGTACGTCGCGTCGAAGCGGTGGAGCTTGAAGCCGAACGGCTCCATGTCGTCGGTGTCGTAGAACGGTCCCGACTTGAACTCGTCGTACTGGGTGAGGCTGTTGGAGAAGCCGTCGCCCTCGGTGACCAGCTTGTTGCCCTCGGACTTCCACAGGCCGCCGACGGCGAAGGCCACCAGCATGACGATCAGCGCGACATGGAAGACGAGGTTGCCGACCTCACGCAGATAGCCCTTCTCGGCGGCGACGGCGGAGCCGGCCCGGTGGGCGCGGAAGCGCCGCTTCTTCAGCAGCCGCTGGGCCGCACCGAGGATCTCGTCGGGCGCCGCGTCCGTGCGCCAGGTCGTGTACGCGGGCAGCCGGGTCAGCCGGCGCGGGGCGGCCGGCGGGCGGCGGCGGAGCTGTCCGACGAACTGCCAGCTGCGCGGCACGATGCAGCCGATCAGCGAGATGAACAGCAGCAGATAGATCGCCGAGAACCACACCGAGCTGTAGACGTGGAACATCCCGAGCTTGTCGTAGATGCCCGCGAGGGTGCTGTGATCGGCCTTGAACTGGTCGACCTTGGTCGGGTCGACGCTGGTCTGCGGGATCAGCGAGCCCGGGATCGCACCGATCGACAGCAGGAAGAGCAGCAGCAGCGCCACCCGCATCGAGGTCAGCTGCCGCCAGAACCAGCGCACCCAGCCGAGGGGGCCGAGCGAGGGGAAGCTGACGTCTTCCGTGGGCGCGGTCGAGAGCTGGGATCCGGCCGTGCCGAGATCGCTGCCCGCGTCGGCCCCGGGGCCCGGGTCGCGGGGGGTGTCGGTCTTGGTGGACATCAATCAGATCCCAACGGTGGAGCTTTGCGTCCAGCTCTGGAGCTCGGACATCAGGCTGTCCCAGATGCCGGTGACGAGGAGGATGCCGAGCGCGACCATCATGCCGCCGCCGATCCGCATCACCCACAGATAGTGCCGTTTGACCCAGCCGAACGCGCCGAGCGCCCGGCGGAAGGCCAGCGCGACGCCGATGAAGGGCAGGCCCAGGCCCAGGCAGTACGCGACGGTGAGCAGGGCTCCGCGGCCGGCGCTGGCGTCGTAGTACGCGAGGGTGCTGACGGCGGCGAAGGTGGGGCCGAGGCAGGGGGTCCAGCCGACGCCGAAGAGCACTCCGAGCACCGGTGCGCCGGCCAGCCCCATGGCGGGCTTCATGTGGAAGCGCAGTTCGCGCTGTCCGAAGCGCTTGAGGACACCGGCGAACGCCAGCCCGAGCAGGATCATCAGCACGCCGAGGACCCGCGAGATGACGTCCTTGTGCTCCTGGAGGCTCTGGCCGAAGAACCCGAAGAGCGCGCCGCCGGAGACGAAGACGGCGGTGAAGCCGAGGACGAAGAGCGTGGCGCCGGCCAGCATCCGACCGCGCCGGGCCTCGCCGAGGTCGGTGCCCGTGACGCCGGTGACGTACGACATATAGCCCGGCACCAACGGCAGGACGCAGGGCGAGAAGAACGAGACGAGGCCGGCGAGGAGCGCGATGGGGACGGCGGCGAGGAGGGTGCCGCTGAGGACGGTCTGGTTTTCCGCGGCGGCGGCGAGCGCGATCACGTGATCACTTCTCGGCGATCAGCGGGGCGACCATCTTGCGCAGTTCGTCCTCGGCGAGCGGGCCGATCGAGCGGGCGGCGATCTTGCCCTGCTTGTCGATGGCGATCGTGGAGGGGATGGACTGCGGGTTGAGGCTGCCCTTGGGGAAGCGCAGCATCAGCCGACCGGTCGGGTCGAAGAGGCTCGGGTAGGGCACCTTGTGCTCTTCCTCGAAGCTGGTGGCCTGCGACGTCTCGGAGTCGCGGGTGTTGATCCCGATGAACTGGACGCCCTTGCTCTTGGTCTCGTTCGCGACCTTGGCGAAGTTCGGCGCCTCGGCGATACAGGGGCCGCACCATGATCCCCAGACGTTGAGGATGACGACCTTGCCCTTGTAGTCGGCCACGTCCAGCTTCTTGCCGGTGGTGGTCTCACCGGCAAGATCGGGCGCCGGCTGCCGCTCGTTCTTCTTGACGGTGTCGATGCCGTTCTTGCCCTGGACGAACCGGGTCTGGGACGAGCCCCCGGAGGCGCCGTCGCCGCAGGCGCTGAGCGTCAGCGACGCGGCCGCCGCCCCTGCGGCGAGCAGGGTGATGCGGCGGCGGCTCGTGAGGCGGCGTGGGGCGCGGCAAGCACTCATGTGAAAAGTTTCGCATGGGCCATTTCCGGATCTTCCGCGCCCCCCTCGCCGGACCCGTCCCCGACCGAAGGGGCATGTCAGGCCGCCGAGAGATACGCCTTCCAGCCGCCGGAGGGCTGCTGCCCGACGGGGAGCTGCTGAAGCTTGCGCAGCACCTCCGGATCCTGGGCGTCCATCCAGTCGGTGAACTGCCGGAACGACACCAGATGGACATCCCGGCTCTGCTCATTGGCAATGTGCTTGAGCGCGTCCTCGACGGCGTCCATATAGATACCGCCGTTCCACTCCTCGAAGTGGTTGCCGATGAAGAAGGGCGCCCGGTTGGTCTCGTAGGCCCGGCGGAATCCGGAGATATATGCGTCGGTGGCCTGGCGCCGCCAGCCCGGGTAGTTTACCGGCGGGGCCTTCGTCGAGTTCTTGGACTGATTGGCGAGGATGTTGTAGTCCATCGAGAGCACCTCGAAAGAGTGCCCCGGGAAGGGAATCTGCTGGAGCGGGAAGTCCCAGAGGTCCATCTTCTTCTTCGGCCACATCTGGAGACCGCCGGGCGCGCTGGCGTCATAGCGCCAGCCGAGTTCCTTGGCGGTGGGCAGCAGATTTTCCTGCCCCAGCAGGCATGGCGTACGGCTGCCGACCAATTCCTTTCGGTAGTCGAAGGGCAGCGGATCCAGATCCGTGAAGCCGGTGTTGGTACGCCACTTGGTGACGAAATCCATCGCCTGGTCGATCTCGGACTGCCACTGCTGCGGAGTCCAGCGTTTGACGGTGCCGGCGCCGGTGCAGAAGTGCCCGTTGAAGTGGGTGCCGATCTCGTGGCCGTCCAGCCAGGCCTCCCGCACGTACTTCAGCGTCTCCTTGATGTGGTCGTCGCTGAGGTAGCCGATGTCGGAGGCGCCCCGCCGGTTGTTCGGCGGCTCGTAGAGGTGCTTTTGGGATTCGGGCAGGAGGTAGAGCCCGGACAGGAAGAAGGTCATGGCGGCGCCATGGTCCCGGGCGAGCTTGAGAAAGCGGGGAAAGAGGCCGTTGCCGACCTCTCCCGCACCGTCCCAGGAGAAGATGACGAACTGCGGCGGGGTCTGTCCGGGCTCCAGCCGTTCGGGTGCTTTCGGCTGATGGGGCTGCGAGCCGTAATTCGCTGTCGAGCCGTCACCGATGAGCTTGGGGCGAGCCTGTACCGAGTTCTTCACACGCGCTTTGTCGGCCACTGCGCCCGAGTCCGGCGAAGAGCAGCCGGCGACGCCCAGCGCCGCGGCTGCACCAACTCCCATACCCAGCAGGTTTCGCCGACTGATCGCGCGCATACCCTCGTCCCCATCCGTGCTCGCCGAACTCAATATCCATATAAACGGACAATGGAGAAGAGGGCATGTCGAGCGTCGGGGTTCCGGGTTTATTCGCTCGGATATGTCATTTTGCCTGGACTTGACGTTCCACCAAGTGATGCACCGTCAGGCCCCGAAAGCCTTGGCCTTTCCCTTCACGGGTTTGGCGCCCGCCAGAAGATGGGAGGGAACCAGGTCGCGCGCAGGCTCGCTGTACCCCACCGAAATGATCTTGTCGCCGTGGAAGGTGAACGACGTCAGCGAGGCCAGCGTGCACTGCCGCTTGCGCGGGTCGTGCCACAGCCGCCGCCGCTCCGCGAAGCTGCGCACGATCCAGATCGGCAGCTGATGGCTGACCGCCACCGCTTCGTGCCCGCGCGCCGCGTCCCGCGCCGCACCCAGCGCCGCCATCATGCGGACGACCTGCTCCAGGTACGGCTCGCCCCAGGACGGCCGGAACGGGTTCGTCAGGTACTTCCAGTTCCCCGGCTTCTTCAGCGCACCGTCGCCGACCCCGAAGGTCTTCCCCTCGAAGACGTTGGCCGCCTCGATCAGCCGCTCGTCGGTGGCCAGATCCAGACCATGCGCACCGGCGATCGGCACCGCGGTCTCCTGCGCACGCTCCAGCGGCGAGGCGACGACATGTGTGATGTCCCGCTCCGCGAGGTGCTCCGCCACCCGGTCGGCCATCTTCCGCCCCAGCTCGGAGAGGTGGTAGCCGGGCCGGCGCCCGTAGAGCACGCCGTCGGGGTTGTGCACCTCGCCGTGCCGCATCAGATGCACGACGGTGATGTCTTCGCTGCTCATGTCACCCATTCATTCAGTCGTCTGCAAGCAGTCGCCGGCCCGTGCCCGCAACCGTCGTCAGGCCGTCGCCCCGGCCGCGGCCCGCGCGGCGGCCGGCAGTGCGGCGGCGATCCGCTCGACGGCCGCCGTGTCGTGTGCGGTCGAGAGGAACCACGACTCGAAGGCGGACGGCGGGAGGTAGACGCCCTGCGAGAGCATCGAGTGGAAGAAGGCGGTGAAGCGGAACGACTCCTGCGCCTTGGCGGCGTCGTAGTCGGTCACCTCGGCATCGGTGAAGAAGACCGAGAACATGTTCCCCGCCACCTGGAGCCGGTGCGCCACGCCCTCCTTCGCCAGCGCGGCGGTGACCAGGCCCCGCACCTCCGCCGAGACCGCGTCGACCTTCCCGTAGGCGGCATCGTCCAGCAGCCGCAGCTGCGCGACGCCCGCGGCGGTGGCGATCGGGTTCCCGGACAGGGTGCCCGCCTGGTAGACCGGGCCGGCCGGGGCGAGATGCGCCATGACGTCCGCGCGGCCGCCGAAGGCCGCGGCCGGGAAGCCGCCGCCCATGACCTTCCCGAAGGTCATCAAATCCGGGCGTACGCCATCAATTCCGTACCAACCGGCCTTGCTGACGCGGAAGCCGGTCATCACCTCGTCGGAGATGTAGAGCGCCCCGTTGCCGGCGCACAGATCCTTCAGGCCCTGGTTGAAGCCCGGCAGCGGCGGCACCACGCCCATGTTGCCCGGCGACGCCTCCGTGATCACACAGGCGATCTCGCCCGGGTGCGCGGCGAACGCGGCCCGTACCGCCTCGATGTCGTTGTACGGCAGCACGATCGTGTCGCCGGCCTGCGCACCCGTCACACCCGGCGTGTCGGGCAGTCCGAAGGTCGCCACGCCCGAACCGGCCGCGGCCAGCAGCGCGTCCACATGCCCGTGGTAGCAGCCCGCGAACTTGACCACCTTCGGCCGGCCGGTGAAGCCGCGTGCCAGCCGGATCGCCGACATCGTCGCCTCGGTGCCGCTGGAGACCAGGCGCACCTGCTCGACCGGCTCGATCCGGGCCACGATCTCCTCGGCCAGCTCGACCTCGCCCGCGCCGGGCGTGCCGAAGGACGTACCGCGGGCGACCGCGTCCTGGACCGCGGCGATCACCTCGGGGTGCGAGTGGCCCAGGATCATCGGCCCCCATGAGCACACGAGGTCGACATACTCACGGCCGTCGGCGTCCGTGAGGTACGGACCGGTGCCGGACACCATGAACCGGGGCGTACCGCCCACGGCCCGGAAGGCCCGCACCGGAGAGTTGACGCCGCCCGGCGTCACAGCGGACGCGCGGTCGAACAGCGACTGCGAAACAGGGGCTTCATACGGAAAAGACACTGTGATCCTGACCTGCATAAACGGCGGGAGGGGCGGCGCACGGACGCGGCCCGGCTGACAACGGGTGCGGGAATCTCCCTCGCGATACGCCTGCGGGCGCCGCTGGGTTCACTCTCGCTCCTTTTTTGATTCCTCTCGCTCGACCGGGCGTCAGCCCCCACTCGTCTGCGAAACTGGGCCGACGTACGAGATAAGTCACGCAAGCAATGGTCTCAGAGGCGCACGGGGGCGTGCGGCCGGGCGTTTCACGCGCCGGTGACGGGGGAGGTCTCTGAGACGATGATCGGGTTGCGCGGCTGGGGCTGCGAGTGGTCGGGTGGAGATATGCATCGCGGTGGCGAACTGGGCGAGGGAACCAATGACCGGGGTCCCGAGCGCGCCCAGCGCGGCCGTCACCGGCGCGAGGACACCACGGGCGAGACCCGCGAGGACACCACGGGCGAGAGCACGGGCGGGGAGATCAGAGGCGGCCGCATGGGGGTGACGTACAGGTACTTCGGCGCGCCCAATGGTGCGACCGCGGCCCGCGTCCCGGTCTCCATGCGTCCCGAGGAGCTCGGCGGTGACGAGCTCGGCATGGGCGGCATGTTCAGCAAGATCAAGCCGGAGACGATGGCCGCCATGGTCCTCACCGGCATAGAGGGCATACCCCTCCATAAGGTTCCGCCGCTCGAACTTGTCGTCCTCCACCCCGACTACGCCGTCGTCAAGCTCCCCATGACCGTGGTCGACCCGCTGCGCGGCGTCGGTGAGGAGTCGGTCGGCGCGGCCGCCTTCATCTGGTCCACCGTTCCCGACCGCGGGGGCCCGCGCGACGCCTTCACCGTCTACCAGCTGTTGCACGAGTGGCAGGACTTCAGCCACCGGCTGCACGAGGCGGGGCACCAGGCGTACTGCCTGGTCTGGCCGTAACGGTTCAGCGCGGGCACGGCGGCCCCGGCGCGGCGGCCCCGGGCGCGGCGCGCCGCCCGGCCGGGGCACCCTCCGCACGGAGGCCGCGCCGGTCACCACGTGGGACGGGCCGACACACCGCCGTCCACGACCAGATCGTGCCCGGTGATCCAGGACGCCATCGGTGAGGCGAGGAACACACAGGCATCGCCCACGTCCTCCGGCGTGCCCAACCGTCCGGCGGGCGCCGCTGCTTGCCAGCGGCGCACCCCCTCCGGCCAGTCCTCCGCCAGGCCGGGACGGTCGATCAGACCGGGCGAGACGCTGTTGACGCGGATGCCGTACGCCCCGTACTCCAGCGCCGCCGCGCGCGCATGCATCACCACCGCCGCCTTGGACGCGCAGTAGTGAGCATGCTGCGGCGCCGGACGGTCCGCCTCGATCGAGGCGATATGGGTCACCGAGCCACCGCCGGACGCCCGCATCACGGCCGCCGCGGCCTGGGTGCAGGCGAAGACGCTGTGCACGTTCGGGTCCGCCACCGCCCGCCAGTCGGCGAGCGACATCGCCGCCAGCTCCTGCGTCGGCTGCACCCCGGCATTGTTCACCAGCGCGGTCAGCCGGCCGCGCCAGCCGGCCGCCTCGTTCACCAGACGGTGGCACTCCTCCTCGACGGCCAGGTCGGCGCGCAGCGCCAGCGCGCTCCCGCCGTCCGCCTCGATCCGCCCGACCAGGTCCCGGGCCGCCTCGGCGCCCGTACGGTAATGCGCCACGACGGCCGCGCCCGCCGCGGCGAACCGCAGCGCGATACCGCGGCCGATGCCCCCGGCGGCGCCGGTGACGAGGGCGATCTGGCCGCTCAGACCGGGAAGTTGGGGGCGGCCGGTGGCGTCCGGTCCGGTCTCGGTCATGGCCTGCTCAGCGCGGTGATCCGCGCCGCCTCCTGGGGGAAGCGCGCGGCCAGTTCGGCGGCGTCCCCGTGCTCGTAGTCCTCGAAGGTGAAACCGGGCGCCATCGTGCACCCGAAGAGCGTCCAGGAACCGCCGTCGGCGACCTCGGCGGCCATCCACGTACCGGCCGGCACCGTGAACTGGACGTGCTGCCCGGCCAGGACGTCCGGCCCGAGCACGACAGTACGGGCAGCGCCGCCGTCACCGCCCTCCGCGAGGCCGCCGCCCTCCCAGGCGCCGCCGCCGTCCGGGAGAAGGAAGAGGGTGAGCGGATCGCCCCGGTAGAAGTGCCAGATCTCGTCGGCGGGCAGCCGGTGCAGCGCGGAGAAGTCGCCCGGCTCGTCGGTCAGCAGCATCACGATCGCGGAGCCCTCGGGCCGCCCGTCGGGTCGCTCGGGGCCCGCCCACGTACGCCGGAACCGTCCGCCCTCACGGGGTAGCGGCACCAGCCCGTAGAAGTCGATCAGCGCCTCGGGGAGCCGCTCATGGGACCTGCGCTGCTCGTCCATCCGCGGGCCGCCTCCCAGTCGTCCGCCGACTGCCGGTGGTGATGATCCAGCCTAGGGAGTGTGCCCGGTGTCCCGCCCGGCATACCGCGTCCCGGTGCTGGACGGCCGCCCACCTCCGTCAGCCGGCCGTCCAGTGCGGGTCGCGGCCCGTCTCGGCCAGCAGCGCATCGAGGCCGCAGGCACCGGGCGGAACGGGGAGCGGCTCGGCGAAGACGTTCATCTTCCGGGCCGTCGGGGCCATCTGTGCGACCAGCGTCCGCAGCTCGGCCACGCACCCGGGAGCCGGCGTGTACGGCAGGCCGGCCGCCCGTGCCACGTCCCAGGCGTGCACCGTCAGATCCAGCAGCACCATCGCGCCGACGGTCCGCGCCGGCAGCTTCATCCCGCCGGTCGGACCGTCCTCCGCGCCCGGCACCGCCCACGCCTCGACCAGGCGCGCCGCCTCGTCCGCGAACCGGTCGGGCCACTGCGCCCCGTAGTCGCCGAGCCGGTCGGGGGTGGTGCTGAAGTCGGTGTCCTTCTTCGCGGCCAGGGCCTGGAAAGCGACGACCACCTGGAAGAGGTGGTTGAGCAGCGCCCGTACGTCGTACGCGGCGCAGGGCGTCGGCAGCCCCAGCTGGTCGTCGCGCACCCGGCGCAGTACGGGGAGCGCCGCCTGCGCCGCCGCGTCGAGCAGCGCGCTGATCGGTGTGGGTGTGGGGGTCGGTGGGGCCGTGGGGGCCGGTGCGGTCGGGTCGGCTTGCTCGTTCACGGGCGTTTCATCCGAAATGTCTTGCATGTCGTTCATGGCGATGACGCTACGGACCGCCGCCGGTTGGCGGCTTGAAAAAACGCGACAGGCCCCGCGCGATCGGCGCGGCCCGTCCCGGCGGGCCGGGCGGGACCCTGCGGGCAGCGCCTAAAATCCCGGCATGGCCGCTCCACGGCGCGACACCCGGGGCATCGTCGACGCCCCCGGTCTCTTCACGCGGGTGCAGTTCCGCCGCCGCACCCCCGCCGCACCTCTGCGCCCCTATGTCGAGCACTACTGGCTGATCGACTGGGAGCTGTCCGAGCCGTATGCCACGCATGTCGTTCCGCACCCGTGCGTGAACCTCGTCTTCCAGCGGTACGCCGACCGCCCCGGCTTCGGGGAGGTCGCGGGCGTCGGGCTGGAGCTGTTCGCACAGAAGCTGGCGGGTCGCGGGCGGGTGTGCGGGGTGCAGTTCCGGCCGGGCGGGTTCCGGCCGTTCGCCCCGGAGCGGCCCGCGACGGACTGGACGGGCCGCCGGCTGCCGCTGGCGACGGCCTTCGGGCCCACGGATGCCGCGGGGCCCGTACTGGAGCCGGACGACGAGGACGCCCGGGTGGCCGCGCTCGACGCCTTCCTGACCCCTCGTCTGCAAGCCGGGCCGCGGATCCTCGCCCAGGCCGACCTCGCCGTGGGACTGGCCGGCCGGATCCGCACGGACCGTACGATCCGCCGGGTCGCGGACTTCGCACGGGCCGAGGGCATGTCCGTAAGGGCCCTCCAGCGGCTGTTCGCCGGCTACGTCGGGGTCAGCCCCAAGTGGGTGCTGCTGCGCTACCGGGTGCACGAGGCCCTGGAGCGCGCCGCGTCCGGGGCGGAGGTCGACTGGGCCGCGCTCGCCGCCGAGCTGGGCTACAGCGATCAGGCGCATCTGGTCCGCGATGTCACCGCCACCGTCGGGGTCCCGCCGACCGCGTACCTGCGCTGAGTCCGGCCGCGCCGGGCCCTCAGGGGTGTTCGGCCGTCAGATAGCGCTGGATGGTGGGGGCCAGCCAGGCGATGACCTCGTCGTGACCGAGGTCCACGGCCGGGGGGATGTGCAGGACATAGCGGCACAGCGCCATGCCGAGTATCTGGGAGGCGATCAGCGCGGCGCGGGTCGGCGCCTCCTCGGGCACCGGGCAGACCGCGGCCAGGACCGGCTTGATCTGTTCGGCGAACACGCCGCGCATCCGCTGTGCGCCCGCCTCGTTGGTGACGCCGACGCGCATCATGCCGGTCAGCGTCTCGTCGCACTCCCAGCGCTCCAGGAAGTGCCGTACGAGCCGGGCGCCGGCCTCGTCGCGCGGTACGTGGGTGAGGTCCGGGGCGTGCACCTCGATCTCGGAGGCGGCGGCGAAGAGGCCGGCCTTGTTGCCGTAGTAGCGCATCACCATCGACGGGTCGATGTCCGCGTCCCTGGCGATGGCGCGGATGGTGGCGCGCTCGTAGCCGTCCGCGGCGAAGCGGTCCCGGGCGGCGGCCAGGATCGCGGCGCGCGTGGCGGCGGAGCGCCGGGGGCGGGCGGGGTCCGACGCCCCGCCGGGCGCGGCGTCGGCGGTGGCCCCGGGCATCACGGCCGACGCAGCGGGCGCGGCGGGCGCGGCGTCGTCAGGCGCGGCATCGGACGCGGCAGGCGCGGGATCAGCGGCGGAGGGAGCATGTTCGGCCATGTCAACAACTGTAGGCCAACACCTGTTGACACGCCAGGTCCGGCCGCTCTACGCTTGCCAACAAGCGTTGACCAACATGCGTTGGCATGAATGCAGGTGCAGCCACAGGCACAGCCACAGGCACAGGAGGCGGAAGCCATGGATGCCATGAACCGCAAGACCGCCGGCAGCGGCCCTGAGGCCGACGAGGCGCGTGCGGCCCGCGACACGGACGTCATCGTCGTGGGCGCAGGACCGACCGGCCTGCTGCTCGCCGGAGACCTCGCCGAGGCAGGCCTCGGCGTCACGCTCCTGGAGCGCCGCCCCGCCACCCTCAGCAACCTCACCCGCGCCCTAGCCGTCCATGCCCGCACCCTGGAGCAGCTGGACGCCCGCGGCCTCGCCGACGAGCTGATCGCCGGCGGCCATCGGCTCTCCGCCCTCCGCCTCTTCGGGGAGGCCACCGTCGATGCGACCCGGCTCCGCTCCCGCTTCCCCATGGTGCTGATCACTCCGCAGTTCGAGGTCGAGCGGCTGCTGGAGCGGCGGGCCCGCCGGGCCGGTGTCGACTTCCGTCATGACTCCGAGGTGCTCGGCCTCGATCAGGACGCCGACGGTGTGACGGTGCGCTTCCGTAATGCCGAGGGCATCGGCAGCCGCCGCGCCGCCTACGTGGTCGGCACCGACGGCGTCCGCAGCACCATCCGCGAGGCCGTCGGCCAGCCGTTCCCCGGCAAGTCCGTGATCCGCTCCCTGGTGCTCGCCGATGTCCGGCTGGCCCAGGAGCCCGATTCCCCCTTCACCGTCAACGCCAACGACGAGGCCTTCGCCCTGATCGGCTCGTTCGGCGACGGCTGGTACCGCGTCATCTGCTGGAGCCGCCGCCATCAGGCCGACGACGACGCGCCCACCGGTCTCGACGAGGTCCGCGAGATCACCCGGCTCGCCCTCGGCAGTGATTACGGCATGCACGACGCCCGCTGGGTCTCCCGTTTCCACAGCGACGAGCGCCAGGCCCCCGAGTACCGCGTCGGCCGCGTCTTCCTCGCCGGCGACGCCGCCCATGTGCACTCCCCCGCCGGCGGCCAGGGCATGAACACCGGCCTCCAGGACGCCGCCAACCTCAGCTGGAAACTGGCCGCGGTGCTCCGGGGCCACTCCCCCGACAGCCTGCTGGACAGCTATCAGACCGAGCGCCACCCGGTGGGGAAGCAGGTGCTGCGCAGCAGCGGTGCCCTCATCCGGCTCGCCCTGCTGCACGGCGCCCCCGGCCGCGCCGCGCGCGGCCTCGCCGCCCGGGTCTTCAACCATCTGCGCCCGCTGTCCGGCCGCGCCATCCGCACCATCTCCGGCATCGGCATCGCCTACGGTGCCGGGCCCGGCGCCCACCCCCTCGCGGGCCGGCGCGCCCCCGACATCCGTCTGGCCGACGGCAGCCGCCTCTACGAACTCCTCCGCCAGGGCCGGTTCGTTCTTCTCACCCCCGCCGACGAGCCCGGCGTCCCCCGGGCCCTGACGGGCAAGGGGGACCGCCCTCACCCCGCCGAGGACCGCTTCCTGACCGCCTCCTGGCAAAGCGGCCGCCGTACGGCGCTTCTGGTGCGCCCCGACGGCTATATCGCCTGGGCCACCGACGCCACGGCCCCCGCCGACCGCGCCCTGGCGCTACGGTCCGCACTCCTGCACTGGACCGGCGCCGCGCCCGAGGACGGCGGATCCATAGGCACCGCCCGGCCCGCCGCCCTCACCCCTCCAGCACATGCCGCAGATAGGCCCGGGGGTCGTTGAGATAACGCCGCCAGTGGTCGACGATCCCCAGCTCCGCCCACTCCACGCTCCGCATCCCGTGCTCGCCGACCTCGACGATCGCGGCGCCGGGCAGCGCCGTCAGCAGCGGGGAGTGGGTGGCGCAGATGACCTGGGCACCACCGCTCCCCAACTCACCCATCAGCCCGATCAGTTCAAGACAGGAGGAGAAGGACAGGGCCGCCTCGGGCTCGTCCATGACATACAGGCCCCGCTGTGCGAACCGCTCCCGGAAGGCCATCAGAAAGCCTTCTCCGTGGCTCATATCGTCCGGGGAACGGGACAGTCGGTTCGACCTCCGCTCGCCGTTCAACGCCTCCAGCGCTGTCTCGGCCCGCAGGAAGAACCCCCGCCGACGGACCCGCGGCCCCCGCACCATCTGCCGCCCCTCCCGCGTCGGATCGAACCGCATCAGGCCGCCGAGCAGGGATGCCTCCCGCGAGCTGGCGTACTTGTATCCCGCCGAGCCGCCGTACGAATCCAGCCCGAAGCCCTCCGCCAGCGCCTCGGCCAGCGTCGACTTTCCCGAACCGTTCTCCCCCACCAGAAAAGTCACCGGAGCGCGGAAGGCCAGCCCTTCCTCGACCAGCTGGCGCACACACGGCACCGTCCAGGGCCAGCCGTTCTCAGCCGTCCCCTCCCCCTCCGGAACGTCCACGTAAGCCCGTTCGATCAGCATGCCCCCGAAGCTCTCACACCCCACTGACAGTCCCCCGCCGACAGCCCCCAGCCGACGTTCAGCGGCCCCCCGCCGACGTCCAAGCGTCGCCCGACCATCTCCAGCCGCGCATCGCCCGACGATCCCAGTCATGCCTCGCCCGACGATCCCCACCCACTTCGGGACCCGTCCCGTCGTCCGTACGCTGGACGCATGCTGTTCGCCCGCTCCGCCGCTCTCTTCGTCCTCGCCGGCCTCTTCGAAATCGGCGGCGCCTGGCTTGTCTGGCAGGGCGTCCGCGAACACAAGGGCTGGGTCTGGATCGGCGCCGGAGTGATCGCGCTGGGGGTGTACGGCTGGGTCGCCACCCTCCAGCCGGACGCCGAATTCGGGCGGATCCTCGCCGCGTACGGCGGCGTCTTCGTCGCCGGATCGCTGGCCTGGGGCGCGATCGCCGACGGCTACCGCCCCGACCGCTGGGACGTGACCGGCGCACTGATCTGTCTGGCCGGAATGGCCGTGATCATGTACGCCCCCAGGAGCCGCTGACCCCGCCTGCATATCCTGGCCGCGGACCGCCCTCCCCCAGGCTTCGCGGAGCAGGGGGACCCCACCGCCCCGAGGAGAGTGCCATGACCGCCGAGGCCCGTACCGCCGTCGTCACCGGAGCGAGCAGCGGCATCGGCGCCGCCACCGCGCGAGCGCTGGCCGCGGCCGGCTACCACGTGCTGCTCACCGCCCGCCGCAAGGACCGCATCGAGGCGCTCGCCGCCGAGCTGCCGAACGCCGAGGCCTACGCACTCGACGTCACCGACCGCGCCGCCGTCGACGCCTTCGCGGCAGCCCTCGACCGCTACCCCTCCGTCGACGTCCTGGTCAACAACGCCGGCGGTGCCTACGGCGCGGAACCGGTCGCCACCGGCGACCCCGCCGACTGGCGCGCCATGTACGAGGTCAATGTGCTGGGCGTGCTCCATATGACCCAGGCGCTGCTGCCCGCGCTCACCTCCTCCGGCGAGGGCACCGTCGTGGTGCTCTCCTCCACCGCGGGCCATGGCACCTACGAGGGCGGCGGCGGGTACGTCGCCGCCAAGCACGGCGCGCATGTCATCGCCGAGACGCTCCGCCTGGAGCTGTGCGGTGAGCCGGTGCGCGTCATCGAGGTCGCCCCGGGCATGGTCAAGACCGACGAGTTCGCCACCACCCGCTTCCGTGGCGACTCCGCCAAGGCCGCCAAGGTCTACGAGGGCGTCGACCAGCCGCTGAGCGCGGAGGATGTCGCCGACACCATCACCTGGGCGATCACCCGGCCCGCCCACGTCAATGTCGATCTCCTGGTGGTCCGCCCCCGCGCCCAGGCCTCCAACTCCAAGGTCCACCGCACCACCTGAGCCGCCTGCCGCGGCCCCGGCCGGGAAAGCGGCCCGCCGACGGACGACAGAGGGGGCGGCCCGGCGCACACCGCGCCGGACCGCCCCGCCCCGTCTCCGCCCCAGGGCTCAGCCCTTCACACACACCACCTGCTTGAGCTTGGCAACGACCTCGACCAGGTCCCGCTGCTGATCGATGACCTTCTCGATCGGCTTGTAGGCACCCGGGATCTCGTCCACCACACCGGAGTCCTTACGGCACTCCACACCCCGCGTCTGGTCCTCCAGGTCCCGGGTGGAGAACCGCTTCTTCGCGGCGTTCCGGCTCATCTTGCGGCCGGCGCCGTGGGAGGCGGAGTTGAAGGACGCGGCGTTGCCCAGTCCCTTGACGATGTACGACCCGGTGCCCATCGAGCCCGGGATGATGCCGTACTCGCCGCTGCCCGCCCGGATCGCGCCCTTACGGGTCACCAGCAGGTCCATGCCGTCGTACTGCTCCTCCGCCACATAGTTGTGGTGGCAGGAGATCACCGGCTCGAACGCCGGCTTGGCCTTCTTGAACTCCTTGCGGACGACGTCCTGGAAGAGCGCCATCATCACGGCCCGGTTGTGCTTGGCATACTCCTGCGCCCAGAACAGATCGTTGCGGTACGCCGCCATCTGCGGGGTGTCCGCGATGAAGACGGCGAGATCGCGGTCGACCAGCCCCTGGTTGTGCGGCAGCTTCTGCGCCTGCCCCATATGGAACTCGGCCAGCTCCTTGCCGATGTTCCGGGAGCCGGAGTGCAGCATCAGCCACACCGCGCCGGTGTCATCGAGGCAGAACTCGATGAAGTGGTTGCCGCTTCCCAGCGAGCCCATCTGCTTCGTCGCGCGCTCCTGACGGAACTTGACCGCTTCGGCCACCCCGTCGAACCGCGACCAGAAGTCCCCCCAGCCCGCCGTCGGGTAGCCGTGCAGCCGTCCGGGGTCGACCGGAGCCTCGTGCATCCCGCGCCCCACCGGAATCGCCTGCTCGATCTTCGAGCGGAGCCGGGAGAGATCGCCGGGCAGGTCGTTGGCGGTGAGCGAGGTCTTCACCGCGCTCATCCCGCAGCCGATGTCGACACCGACCGCCGCCGGACAGACCGCGCCGCGCATGGCGATCACCGAGCCGACCGTCGCTCCCTTGCCGTAATGCACATCCGGCATCACGGCCAGGCCCTTGATCCACGGCAGGGTGGCGACGTTGCGCAGCTGCTGCATCGCGACGTCCTCGACCGCGGCCGGGTCCGTCCACATCCGGATCGGTACCTGGGCGCCAGGCACCTCGACGTACGACATAACTTCCCCATTCCCCCGAATTTATGAAAAACGCAAAAGCCGGACAATTTATCCGATCTTGGACGGCGGACCAGCGTTTGCGGCAAGACGTGCGATAGACATTGTGTCCATCGGCCGCCGACCGGCGGCAACCGCATTTCGTAGGGGAAGGAGCCGCGAACGATGCCACGGAAGCCGTTCGTACCCGGTGCCGCAGTGGTGGTGGCCGCGGCGCTGGCCGCCGGTCTCACCGGCTGCACCGGCAGCTCCAGCCCCGACGGCGACGCCGCCGACGCCAAGAGCGGCGGCGCCGCCACATCGAGCCCGGCCGCCGAGCCGGGCCGCTACCAGACCCTCCCGGAGGCCTGCGGGCTGCCCTCGCGCGGCGTCATCCGCCGCATGCTCCCCGGCGACGGCCAGGCCCTGTCGGGCACCGAGGCCCAGAAGGTCTACGGCGGCCAGGCCGACATCACCTACGACACCGACCGCCGCGTCGGCTGCCGCTGGACCCGCGAGACCACCGCGGGCACCCGCCATCTGGGCCTGGACATCCAGCGCGTGGTCTCGTACGACTCCGCCGTCAGCGATGACGACAAGGCGCAGGCGATCTACGGCAAGAAGGAGCTGGCCGCGCAGATACCGTCCGGCGGCGGCTCCCCCTCGCCCGCCGCCCCGTCCCCCTCCGCCTCCGCCTCGAAGAACAAGGGGGAGGGCGAAGGAGTCGTCACGAACGACGCGAGGGACAAGAGCGCGACGGACAAGGGCGCAACGGGCAAGAGCACGGCAGGCGCGAAGGGGAAGGCCCCGTCCGGGAGCCCCTCGCAGAAGTCCGACCAGAGCGCGTCCCCGAGCGCGGACCCGAGCGGCTCCACCGCCCCGCGCGTCCTGGACGACCTCGGGGACGTTGCCTTCCTCAATGACAAATTGGTCACAGCGGACTCCGGCGTCCACCGCGATGTCACTGTGGTCTTTCGCACGTCGAACGTCATCGTGAAGATCACCTACGACCAGTGGTCCACGGACAAGACGATGTTGCCGGACAGCCAGGAACTGCAGGACAAGGCCCGTTCGCTGGCCACCGAGCTGTCCGACAGCCTCAGTGAATAGTCCGGTTCAGGCACATTGACCGAGTCGACGGACAAGGAGGCGAAACGCCCGATTTGAGCGTTGCGCTCATCGACATGAATCGGTCACCCACCTCGCCGCGCCGCGTACCGTGCCGTCTAGCCCTGCCCCGTACGCGCGGCAGGGCAGGCCCCACGGCCACCGCCACGGCCGTGCCGACCCGACGACGACGAACAGCGAAGGAACCATGCACCGTTCAGCCAAGCGACTCGCCAGCCTTCTCACCTGCGCAGCAGTACCGGTGCTGCTCGTCGCCGGCTGCTCCGGCTCGGACAGCGACAGCTCCGGTGACGCCCCCTCCTCCGCCTCCAGCAGCGCGGCCAAGCCCTCGCCGACCGTCGCGCCCGCCAAGTTCAAGAAGCTGCCGAACCCGTGCTCGGCGTTCTCCAAGGAGACCATCAAGAAGATGCTGCCCAAGGCGAAGGACGCCTCCGGGGAGCAGGGCAACTCCACGGACAACGCCGCCCACGGCACCTGCTCGTGGACCAGCTCGGACGAGAAGGGTGTCGACGGCACCCAGTGGCGCTGGCTGGACATCGGCTACCAGCGCTACGAATCCGACCCGGGCGTCGGCAGCGGCGAGAAGCGCGCCACGGACTTCTACGCCAAGCAGGTCTCCGAGGCGAAGGCCACCAAGGGCGCCAAGAAGCTGGAGACCGTCAAGACCTCCGGCACCGGTGACGAGGCGACCGCGATCACCTACGACGTGAAGCGGGACGGCACCAACTTCAAGAACACCACGATCGTCGCCCGCACCTCCAACATCGTCGTGACGATCAACTACAACGGCGCGGGCCTGGCCGGCGCGGACGCCCCCAAGGTTGCCGACCTGCTCAAGCACAACCAGGCCGCCGCCAAGGAGGCAGTCGCCGCCGCCGCGAAGGCCAACAGCTGACCGCACCGACACCGCCCGGGCTGTCAGGGCGATGGCGGGTTGCCCGTCACGGCAGCCCTCGCACGGGAGACACCCGGCGGATGTGGATGAGCACGTCGAATGCATCGGCAAGGGAAGCAACGGCCATGTGCTCGGCGGCATCGCGGGAGGCGTCGTAGACGCCGCTGATGACGCGGGCCTTCGCCGGCCCGTCCCATCGGCGGCGTACGGCGTCGCGGCGCAGGTCCAGCCAGTGGGCCGGCAGATCCACCTCGCCGAGCATCGCGTCGATCAGCTCCCCGGCCGGCTCCGGGACGGTGACGACACCGAGGTCTCCGTGGTGGAAGCCGATCGCCACGGAGACATACCGGGCGCCATAACGCCTGCGCAGCAGACTGCCCACGCTGGGCTGCGGACCACGCTCGGGAGCCAGGCCCAGGACCGTCTCGGCCGCCGACGTGTGGGCGATACCGTCCCAATAGACCACGCGCAGCCCGGCCCGGCGCTGAGCGTCACCGAGAGCGTCCGCCCACACTGCGGCGTCGCCCGCGTAGTTGCCTCGTCCGGCCACGCTGCGCTCATGGAAGTCCACGATCAGACGCATCCGCGCCAGGATGCCGCCGGCATGGTCGGCATCGTCGGCATCGGGCAAGGATCGGACCAGCGCGAGCGCATCACGGGCGTGGTCGGCGAAAGGACGCCCCGGGTGCATTCCCCGGGCGCGCTGCACGTGCTCGTCGGTGTGGTGAGCGGTCCGGATCACCTCCAGATGGGATGCGACCTCTGCCAGCCGTTCCGGGGCTGACCCACGGACGTGATCCAGGACGGCGTCGTAGTCCTCGGCCTGCGCCTGCGCGGGTTTCACACCGAAGATCCGTACGGGGTCGTCCGGGTGCTCCCGGTTGAACGCCCGGATCCACTCCAACGCCGCGGCCATCTCGGCGGTACGCCAGGGACGCCAGGCGCCGTCGAGCGCCGACTCGGCCGAACCCTCGCCTTCGCGCACGTACCTGTCGAGGCCGGCGGCGACCCCGGCACCGTCCTGTACGGCCAGCGCCCGGAAACCGTGGCGCCGGACCAGCCGGCGGAAGAGTTGGTCCCGCACACCGAAGGTCTCCCGGGAGGCTCGTGTGGACTCGCCGATGCCGACGACCGTTGCCGCGGCGGCAAGCTTCTCGGCAAGCTCATCGAGTGTGGCGGCGGACAGTGGGACGACGTCGGAGTGCTGCGGATCGGACAGCCCCTGGTGTGAAGAGAGGGAGCCCAGGGTGGCGGCGGTGTCGTTTTCCATGCCTCCCAAACTCCTACCTGAAGTTCGGTTGAGGTCAAGGCCGTTGGCCCGGCAATACGCCCGCCGGCCCGGCCCGCGGGCGATCGGCCGTCACGCCTGCCTGCCGGGTCTTTGTCCGTACCGGCAACACGCCCTCCCGTACCCATGTGCCAGGCTGTCGCTCGCAACAGACCGACTGGGAGGGGTCCTCGGGTGGCCGCGCCACTGAAGCTGACACGCACGCACCGGATACTCATCGGAGTGGTCATCGCCGGTGCGGTGGTCATCGCCGGCATCGGCTTCGCCGGCTCCTACGCGGCCGTGCGCGAACTCGCCGTCAAAAAGGGCTTCGGCGGCTTCGCCTACTTCTTCCCCATCGGCATCGACGCGGGCATCTGCGTCCTGCTCGCGCTGGATCTGCTGCTGACCTGGATCCGCATGCCCTTCCCGCTGTTGCGGCAGACGGCGTGGCTGCTGACGGTCGCGACGGTGGCGTTCAACGCCGCGGCGTCGTCCGATCCCTTGGGCATGGGCATGCATGCCGTCATCCCGGTGCTGTTCGTCGTCACCGTCGAGGCCGCCCGGCACGCCGTCGGGCGGATCGCCGACATCACGGCGGACAAGCACATGGAGGGTGTGCGCATCACGCGCTGGCTGCTGGCGCCCGTCCCCACGTTCCTGTTGTGGCGGCGGATGAAGCTGTGGGAGCTGCGGTCGTACGACGCGGTGATCAAGCTGGAGCAGGAACGGCTCGTGTACCAGGCACGGCTGCGTTCGCGCTTCGGGCGGAGCTGGCGCCGTAAGGCTCCCGTGGAGTCCCTGATGCCCCTGCGGCTCGCCCGGTTCGGGGTGCCGCTGGCCCAGACCGCTCCCGCGGGGCTCACCGCGGCGGGCATCGAACCGCAGCTGCTGCCGGCGCCACAGCAGTCCCTGACGCCCGCTCGGGAGCCGAAGGCCCAGGAACCGGCCCAGGAACCTGCCGAGGCCGAGGAGATGCCGAGCCAGTGGTTCGCGGCGCCGCAGCAGGTGACGTATCAGGGTGGCTACGACCCGGCGTACGTCCCGGAGCAGGAGCGACAGCCCTCGTACGACGAGCACCCGCAGGCGCCGACGTACGAGCAGGCGCCGACGCACCAGCAGGTGCCGACCCGCGAGCAGGTCCCGACGCACCAGCAGGTCCCGACGCGCGAGCAGGTCGCCGTACCGGCGCCGCGCGCGCCGGAGCCCCAGCCACAGGTCCCGGTGCCGAACGGTGCAGGGGGGACGCGTCCGCTCGGCCAGGGCACCCCGGAGACGGGCCCGCAGCCTGCTCAGGCACCGGCCGCGACCCCGACCGACGAGGACCTGTACCAGGTGTTCCGGCACTCGATAGAGGGCGAAGGCATGCCGACACCGGGCGCGTTCGCGGCGAACTTGGACGCCCAGTACGGGGTCCGCCTGCGGTCGCGGGACCTGAACCGCTACATGGACCAGTTCAGCGACCGCCTCAACGCGGAAATGATGGACGAGCACATCGCATAAGGCACCACACGCCGGGTGTCGTCCCGTAGGTCCCTAGACCGCTAGACCGCCCCGGCGCCCGTCTGCCCCGCCTGCTTCGCCTTGCGCTTCTTGGCCGCGTCCCCCCAGACGGCCAGCGCCGCACCGGCCGCGAAGACGCCGGCATACGCGGCGGACGGCAGCTCGAACCAGTGGGGCAGCAGCCCCCAGGCATGATCGAAGAAGACCTGCCCGATGAATCCCATGACGCCCTGAATCATGACGATGAAGCCGATTAAACCTCTCATGGCTCCAGCGTGACGGGTCCGGCCGCGGGGATCCTCGTCCCCGGGGCCGAACCCTTCTCATCCCTCAGTCGGAGACCACACGGACGCGTCTACGACTCAACGGCAGCGACTCGACGGCAACAGCTCTCCGGCGGCCCGTCATCCTCCGAGCAGCTTGCGCACCCGGTCGGCGCCCACGGCCAGCAGCAGGGTGGGCAGCCGCGGCCCGGTGTCCCGGCCGACCAGCAGCTGGTAGAGCAGGGCGAAGAAGGCCCGCTGGGCTACCTTCAGCTCCGGGGTCGGCTTGGCGTCCGGCTCCAGGCCCGCCTGGATCTTCGGGACGCCGTAGACCAGGGTGGTCAGGCCGTCCAGCGACCAGTGCTCGTCGAGACCTTCGAGCAGCAGCCGCAGCGAGCCGCGGGACTGCTCGTCGAGGGTGCCGAGCAGCTCCTCGTCGGGCTGGTCGCGGACGACGGTGCGCTGCTCGGCCGGGACCTGGGTGTTGATCCAGTACTCGGCCTTGTCCAGCCGCGGCCGGGTCTCGTCCAGCGAGGTGACGGGGTTGCCCGGGTCCAGTTCGCTCAGGATCCGGAGCGTCTGCTCGTCATGGCCGGCGGTGATGTCCGCGACCGAGGCGAGCGTGCGGTACGGCAGCGGGCGCGGCGTACGGGGCAGCTCGCCGGCGGCGGTACGGGCCGCGCGGGAGTACGCGGCGGCGTCCGCCGGCAGCGCGCTGCCGTCCGCCACCTTGGACTCCAGCTTGTCCCACTCGTCGTAGAGCCGCTGGATCTCCTGGTCGAAGGCGATCTTGAAGGACTGGTTGGGCTTGCGGCGCGCGTACAGCCAGCGCAGCAGCGGCGCCTCCATGATCTTCAGTGCGTCGCCCGGGGTCGGCACCCCGCCGCGCGACGACGACATCTTGGCCATGCCGCTGATGCCCACGAAGGCGTACATGGGGCCGATGGGCTGCGCACCGTCGAAGATCTGGCGGACGATCTGGCCGCCGACGACGAAGGACGAGCCCGGCGAGGAGTGGTCGACACCGGACGGCTCGAAGATCACGCCCTCGTAGGCCCAGCGCATCGGCCAGTCGACCTTCCAGACCAGCTTGCCGCGGTTGAACTCGTTCAGCCGGACCGTCTCGCCGAAACCGCACTCCGTGCAGGTGTAGGCCAGCTCCGTGGTCTCGTCGTCGTACGAGGTGACCGTGGTGAGGTCCTTCTCGCACTGCCCGCAGTAGGGCTTGTACGGGAAGTAGCCGGCCGAGCCGCCGCTGCCGTCGTCCTCGGCGGCCGCGCCCGAGCCCTCGGCGGCCTCCAGCTCGGCCTCGTCGACGGGCTTCTGCGACTTCTTGGCCGGGGCCTTCTTCGTGCGGTACTGGCCGAGGATCGCGTCGATGTCCGCGCGGTGCTTCATCGCGTGCAGCACCTGGTCGCGGTAGACACCGGCGGTGTACTGCTCGGTCTGGCTGATGCCGTCGTACTCGACGCCCATCTCGGCGAGCGCCTCGCGCATGGCGGCCTTGAAGTGCTCGGCCCAGTTCGGGTACGCCGAGCCGGCCGGGGCCGGCACCGAGGTCAGCGGCTTGCCGATGTGCTCGTTCCAGGACTTGTCGACGCCCGGCACTTCCGGCACCTTGCGGTAGCGGTCGTAGTCGTCCCAGGAGATGAGGTGACGGACCTCATAACCGCGGCGGCGGATCTCGTCGGCGACGAGGTGCGGGGTCATGACCTCGCGGAGATTGCCGAGGTGGATCGGGCCGGACGGACTCAGGCCCGAGGCGCAGACGATCGGTTTGCCGGGGGCGCGGCGCTCCGCCTCGGCAATGACCTCGTCCGCAAACCTGGAGACCCAGTCGGTCTCGGTGCTCTGCTGAGCCACGATCGGCCCTTCCTCTTCCTGGTGCTTCCTGATTGCGCCGTCTTGCGCGTGCGACGCACAAATGCCTGACAGTGCCCATTGTCCCAGACGAAAAATCAGTGGTAGTGCCGTGGGATACTCATTGGCAAACCCTTTCCACTCCGACGGAACGGCTCTTTCCATGGCCTCGGTCACTTCCCTCGCAGCTTCGGTCAACCAGCGCGTCGCGGACGCCCTCTCGGCAGCCCTGCCGGAGGCCGGCGCCGCCGACCCGCTGCTGCGCCGAAGCGACCGGGCGGACTTCCAGGCCAACGGCATGCTGGCGCTGGCCAAGAAGCTCAAGGGCAATCCGCGGGAGCTGGCCGCACAGGTCGTCGCAGGTATCCCCACGGGTGACAGCGGCGCCGTGATCAAGGAGATCGAGGTCTCCGGCCCCGGCTTCCTCAACATCACCGTCGCCGACGAGGCGATCATCAAGACCCTCGCCGAGCGCGCCGCCGACGACCGCCTGGGCGTGCCGTACGCCGACGGTGCCGGCACGACCGTCATCGACTACGCCCAGCCGAACGTGGCGAAGGAGATGCACGTCGGCCACCTGCGGTCCGCGGTGATCGGCGCGGCGATGGTCGAGATCCTGGAGTTCACCGGCGAGAAGGTGATCCGCAGGCACCACATCGGCGACTGGGGCACCCAGTTCGGCATGCTCATCCAGTACCTCATCGAGCACCCGCACGAGCTGGACCACAAGAGCGGCGAGGTCTCCGGCGAGGAGGCCATGTCCAACCTCAACCGGCTGTACAAGGCCTCCCGCGCGCTCTTCGACTCCGACGAGGAGTTCAAGGAGCGGGCCCGCCGCCGGGTCGTCGACCTCCAGGCCGGCGACGAGGAGACGCTCGCCCTGTGGCGGCGTTTCGTCGACGAGTCGAAGATCTACTTCTACTCGGTCTTCAACAAGCTGGACATGGACATCCAGGACCCCGATGTCGTCGGCGAGTCCGGCTACAACGACATGCTGGAGGAGACCTGCCGGCTGCTGGAGGAGTCCGGCGTCGCGGTGCGCTCCGAGGGCGCCCTCTGCGTGTTCTTCGACGACGTCAAGGGCCCCGACGGCAACCCCGTCCCGCTGATCGTCAAGAAGACCAACGGCGGCTACGGCTATGCCGCCACCGACCTCTCCGCGATCCGCGACCGGGTCCAGAACCTCTCCGCCGACACCCTCCTGTACGTCGTCGACGCCCGGCAGTCCCTGCACTTCAAGATGGTCTTCGAGACCGCCCGCCGGGCCGGCTGGCTGAACGACAAGACGCACGCCGTCCAGCTGGCCTTCGGCACGGTCCTGGGCAAGGACGGCAAGCCGTTCAAGACCCGTGAGGGCGAGACGGTGCGGCTGGTCGACCTGCTGGACGAGGCGATCGACCGGGCGACCGCGGTGGTCCGGGAGAAGGGCGAGCCGATCGGCCTGACCGAGGAGGAGATCACGGGCAACGGCGCGCAGGTCGGCATCGGCGCCGTGAAGTACGCGGACCTGTCGACGTCGGCCGGCCGGGACTACAAGTTCGACCTGGACCAGATGGTGTCGCTGAACGGCGACACGTCGGTGTACCTCCAGTACGCCTACGCCCGTATCCAGTCGATCTTCCGCAAGGCCGGTGACGCGGCCCCCGCGGCGCACCCGGAGCTCTCGCTGGCCCCGGCGGAGCGGGCGCTGGGCCTGCACCTCGACCAGTTCGGCGAGGTGCTCGCCGAGGCCGCCGCGTCGTACGAGCCGCACAAGGTCGCCGCGTACCTCTACGGCCTCGCCTCGCTGTTCACGACCTTCTACGACCAGTGCCCGGTCCTGAAGGCCGAGGGCGGCCCGGACCAGCTTGCCAACCGGCTGTTCCTCTGCGATCTGACCGCCCGCACCCTCCACCAGGGCATGGCCCTGCTCGGCATCCGTACGCCCGAGCGGCTCTGAGCCCGGCGCGTCGTCCGGCCCCCCGCGAGGCCTGCCGTCGCTTACTCTCCTGCCACAACGGCCCCGTACAACACAGGTGTTGTACGGGGCCGCTCAGGTCTCAAGGGGAGGGGCAGCGATGCACCCAGCACCACACCGGAGCAGCGAGCGCACCACGCACACCGCCGGTCCGACCCGGCGCGCCGCGCTGGGCACCGGAGCCGGACTGCTGGCGGCAGGTTTCCTGGCGTCCGCCACCACACCCGCGGCCGCACAGGCCCCCACCACCGGTGATCCCTACGAGGCCCTGCGCCGGCTGGAGCACACCCACCGGGCGCGGGTCGGCGCCTTCGCCCACAACACCGCCACCGGCGCGACGGTCGCCTACCGCGCCCACACCCGCGTCCCGCTCTGCTCGGTCTTCAAGCCCCTCGCCGTCGCGGCGGTGCTGCGCGACCTCGACCGCAACGGGGAGACGCTGGCCCGCCGCATCCACTACACCGACGCCGACCTCGTCGAGAACTCGCCCGTCACCGAAAAGCACGTCGCCACCGGCATGACGATCGCCGAACTGTGCGCCGCCGCCGTCCGGCGCAGCGACAACACGGCCGGCAACCTCCTGCTGCGCGAACTCGGCGGCCCGACCGCCGTCACCGCCTTCGCCCGCTCCCTCGGCGACCGCACCACCCGCCTCGACCGCTGGGAGACGGAACTGAACTCGGCCGAGCCCTGGCGCAGGACGGACACCACCAGCCCCGCCGCCATCGGCCGCACCTACGCCCGGCTGCTGGTGGGCGACGCGCTCTCGGCGTCCGACCGGGGCCGGCTGACGGCGTGGATGAAGACCAACGAAACCAACACGGAACGCTTCCGCGCCGCCCTGGGCAAGGCCTGGGCCATCGCCGACAAGACAGGCTCCGGCTCGTACGGCACCGGCAACGACGTGGGCGTGGCCTGGGCACCGGACGGCACCCCGATCGTGCTGGCCGTGCTGACGGGCAAGCCGGAGCAGGCCGCGGCCTACGACAATCCGCTGATCGTGGACGTGACAAAGGTGCTCGCACGGGCCGTGGCGGGCTGAACGGCCGCGGGGTGCGGGCCGCGGAGTTCAGCCCGCGGGACGTCGGGTGGCGGGGTGCAGGCCGCGAGGGTTCACACGGCCACGGGCGGCGGCGCCGTCAGTGCTGCCAGGCTGCCATCAGTGCTGCCAGGGCTTCCGTACCGCGTCCTTGACCTTCTCGCTCGCGTCCAGCCCGTGCCCCGCGGTCTTCTCGGCCTTGCCCTCGGCCTCCAGCTTGCGGTTATGCGTGGCCCGGCCGACGACTTCCTTCACGGCGCCGATGACCTGCGCGCCCTTGGCCTGCATCTTGCGCTTGGCAGTCATGGTTACCCGCTCCTCGGTCGGTCGGGGCCTTCCTTGACACTCGGCGCGTGCCCGGCAGGCGCCGGACAAAACGTCGCGCCTACGACAAAGCTCCCGCCCCCGGAACCCGGGGACGGGAGCTTCGGCACGACACAGCCGGCCGGGCGGGCGGTCACAGCCCCCGCGCGACCTCCGTCGCCCAATACGTCAGGATCATGTCGGCACCGGCCCGCTTGATGCCGGTCAGCGCCTCCAGGATCGCCTTGTCCCGGTCGATCCAGCCCTTCTCGGCGGCCGCCTCGATCATCGCGTACTCACCGGAGATCTGGTATGCGGCCACGGGTACGTCCACCGTGTCCGCGACCTTCGCCAGCACGTCGAGATAGGGCAGCGCCGGCTTCACCATCACCATGTCGGCGCCCTCCTCCAGGTCGAGTGCCAGCTCGCGCATCGACTCACGGAGGTTGGCCGGGTCCTGCTGGTACGTCTTGCGGTCGCCCTTCAGCGACGAGCCGACGGCCTCCCGGAAGGGCCCGAAGAAGGCGGAGGAGTACTTCACCGTGTAGGCGAGGACCGAAACGTCCTCGTGGCCGGTCTGGTCGAGCGCGTCACGGATGACGCCGACCTGGCCGTCCATCATGCCGCTGGGGCCCACGACATGGACGCCCGCGTCGGCCTGCACCTGCGCCATCTCGGCGTAGCGCTCCAGCGTCGCGTCGTTGTCGACCCGCCCCTCGGCATCCAGGACGCCGCAGTGGCCATGATCGGTGTACTCGTCCAGGCACAGGTCCGACATGATGACGAGGTCGTCGCCGACCTCGGCCTTCACATCACGGATGGCGACCTGCAAGATCCCGTCGGGGTCGGTGCCCGCCGTACCGGCGGCATCCTTCTTCGCGTCCTCGGGCACCCCGAACAGCATGATCCCGGCGACCCCTGCGTCGACCGCCTCGACGGCGGCCTTCCGCAGCGAGTCGCGGGTGTGCTGGACGACGCCCGGCATCGCGGAGATCGGCACCGGCTCGCCGATCCCCTCTCGTACGAACGCGGGAAGGATCAGGTCTGCGGGGTGCAGCCGGTGTTCGGCCACCATCCGCCGCATGGCGGGGGTGGTACGCAGCCGCCGGGGCCGCGCACCGGGGAAGCTTCCGTACTTCGTCATACCGCCCACGCTACGCCCGCTTTGCCCCTGCCTTTGCCGACGTGTCGTCGGCAGTCGCGGCCGCAATTGCCGCCCGCTCAGGCCGCGAAAGCGGGACCAGCGAGATCACCCGGCGCCGGCTCGCCACGGCAGTCCCGGCAGCGCCCCGGCCTCCGGGCACGGAACGCCCGCTCGCAGCCGTCGCAGGTCTGGAACGGCTCCGGCGGGGGCCGGTGACGGCCGTCCGCACCGAGGCCCGGCGGGGCTTCGCGTCCGGGCAGGGCTTCGCGGCCCGCCGGAAGCGGCGGCGGCAACAGCTCCCGCAGACGGTGGGCGAGCAGCCCCGCCGGGTTCTTCAGATCGCACGGGAGATCCGCGGTCAGGGTGCGATGAACGGCCGCGACCGTCGCACCGTTCTCAAACCACGCGGCGACGGCGGCGGCGAGGCGGCGCACGTCCCGCTGGGAGAGCGTGAGCCGGTCGTCGGTACGGCGCAGCGCCGCGAGCAGGGAGACGGCAGCGGCGTGGTGCTCACTGGCGGGCGCTTCCGTGGCGGGGCCCGGCGCCTGCGGCGCGGCTGGGGCGGGTGGCCCGGCGGGGACTGATGGCGCGGCCGGGACGGACGGTGGCGGAGCCTCGCCCCCGCCTCCGGGGCCTCGGCGGCGTAGGCCTCCGTATGGGCACCCGGAGCATTGTGCGCGTAAGTACGGGTGATCACGCGGCCGTCGGAGGTGCGCTCCCGTACCCGCTCGACATATCCGTGGGCCTCCAGCTCCCGCAGCGCGAAGGCGATCCGGTCGCGCCCCTCGGGAAAGCGGGCGGCGAGGCTGCGGATATCGACGGAGGCACCCTCGGGCAGCGACAGGATGTGGGTGCCCACCCCGATCGCGGTCAGCGAGAGTTCGCGGTGCTGGGCGAGGTGATTGCCAATGATCGTGTACCGGTCCGGCTGGTACTGCCGGATATGCGTCACCCCGCTGTGGGTGGCACTTCGACGAACACGGCTATACGGGCGCACGGCGCCGCTAAGCTTCTGCTCAGCCATCGGGAAGCTCTGCTCTTCCTCTGGTGGTCAGGCCCTCGCACTGGGATTGCCGTCCCGGCGGGGGCCGTCGCATGTCTGCGGTGGTCAGGCCCGAGCCTGCCCACCAAGTCGCCCTCGCGCCAGCCGAGTTGAGCCGATTCACCCCCACGAGTGACGTACGCGGGGTTTGGTGGGTTTGGAGGGTTCTCTCCAGCGGTTCTTTGCTCTTGACCGCCCGCCGCACCGCCGCCCGGCCCACCGGGTCCCGCGTTTCCGGGCGCCGGTCGGTGTTCAGCAACCGCCATCGAGGTCGATCTCCGCCCATACGGTCTTGCACGGCATCGGCCCCTCCTCGACGCCCCAGCGGTCCGCCAGCTCCCCCACGAGCAGCAACCCGCGCCCGGACTCCGCCAGAGCCCCACCGGCGCCCGGCGTACGGGCAGGCAGCCGGTCACCGCGGGTATCGGTCACTTCGATACGGAGCGTGTCGGGCCGCCTGACGACGAGGACAAGACGGAAGCTCCGCCCGGGGACCCGGCCGTGCAGCACGGCATTCGCCGCCAGCTCGGCCACGATCAACCTCGCCGGATCCAACGGCAGCCCCCACGAGCGCAGTTGCTCGGTAGCCAGAAGCCTTGCCAACCGTGCTCCCCGGCGGGTGACGGAGAGCGGTACGGAGAACCGGAGCGCCGGGACGGGGTCCGCCGCGAGACCGGTAACGGAACTGCTGATTCGGGCGATTCGCTGATTCACGTCACACAGCGTGGTCGCGCCTATCTAGCCTGAGAAGGGTTGGCGCCCGTGCTGACGGCAACCGTCCGGCTGCGGTCCGGTTCTGTCCGGGCTGTACGGGGGTGACGGCGCACGGGCGGCCGGAGTTGTACGCGTACGGCTTGACGGAGGGCGGCGGCAGACGTGGATGACTGGGACACAGGGGCGGACGACGCCGAGGCCTGGGCCGTGATGAAGGCCGTGGTACGGCAGTTGAAGCTGTGGCGGGAGGCGGCAGGCCTCACCCAGGCGGAGTTCGGTGTGGCCATCGGGTACGGGGAAGAACTCGTCTCCTCCGTCGAACGGGGACGCCGGATTCCCCGGCCTGAGTACTTGGACCGTGCGGACGAGGTCCTGGGGGCGGGCGGCAAAATCTCGGCACTGACGGAGGATGTCGCGGAGGTCCGGTACCCGAAGAAGGTACGGGATCTCAAGAAGCTGGAGGCCGAGTCGGTCGAGCTGTGCGCGTACAACAACTCGGTTATTCATGGGTTGTTGCAGACGGCGGAGTACGCGCGGGCGGTGATCGGAAACCGTCAGCCGCCCTTCCCGGAGAACGAGGTGGAGCGGCGCGTGGCCGGGCGCCTGGACCGTCAGGGGATCATCAACAGCGCGACAGGGCTGCCGGTCGTCAGCTTCGTCCAGTGCGAGGCGACGTTACGGCGTTGCATCGGGGGCACAATGGTCCTGCGCAGGCAGCTCGAACGGTTGTTGGAGGTCGGGCAGTTGCCGAACGTGACGATCCAGGTCTTGCCTCTTCGCCGGGAGGACAACTCAGGCCTCGAAGGGCCGTTCCGGCTGCTGAAGCTCAAAAACGGCACCACACTCGGACACCTCGAAGTCCAACACCTGAGCCGAGTGATCTCCGACGCGCGAGAGCTCCAGATCCTCGAATTGCGCTATGGCATGATCCGGGCGCAGGCGCTCACCCCACGGGAGTCGCGGGCCTTCATCGAGAAAGTGCGGGGAGAGACATGACACTCAAGCCCTCTGGCGGGAACGGTTCCGCCCTGGCATGGATAAAGAGCAGCTACAGCACCGGCGACGGACCGGAATGCGTCGAAGTCGCCTGGCGCAAGAGCAGCTACAGCACCGGCGACGGTCCCGACTGCGTCGAGGTCGCCACCACCCCCGGCACCATCCTCATCCGCGACTCCAAGAACCCCGACGGCCCCCGCCTCACCTTCACCCCCACCACCTGGGCCGACTTCCTGCCGTACGCCGCCGAGCGGCAGTAACGCAGAAGGGCGCCCCAAGAAGAGGCGCCCTTCAAAGCTGTCCTGCTACCGCTGCTAGCTACGAGCCCGCCGACGCGACCCCGGCCGCCGCTCGCTGGGCCGGGTGACCGGGTCCCCGGCCTCGATCGCGTTGTCGCGCCGCGCCGCGCCGAAGTCCGCGAGCGCCTCGGCCAGCTTGTGCACGGAAGGCTCGGGCGACATGACGTCCACCCGCAGTCCGTGCTCCTCGGCGGTCTTGGCGGTGGCCGGGCCGATACAGGCGATCACGGTCACATTGTGCGGCTTGCCCGCGATACCGACCAGGTTCCGCACGGTCGACGAGGACGTGAAGAGCACGGCGTCGAAGCCACCGCCCTTGATCGCCTCACGCGTCTCGGCCGGCGGCGGCGACGCGCGCACCGTCCGGTAGGCGGTGACGTCGTCGACCTCCCAGCCCAGCTCGATCAGCCCGGCGACCAGGGTCTCGGTGGCGATGTCGGCGCGCGGCAGGAAGACGCGGTCGATCGGGTCGAAGACCGCGTCGTAGGGCGGCCAGTCCTCCAGGAGACCGGCGGCCGACTGCTCGCCGCTCGGCACCAGGTCGGGCTTCACACCGAAGGCGACCAGCGCCTTGGCGGTCTGTTCGCCGACGGCGGCGACCTTGATCCCGGCGAAGGCGCGGGCGTCCAGGCCGTACTCCTCGAACTTCTCCCGGACCGCCTTGACGGCGTTGACCGAGGTGAAGGCGATCCACTCGTAGCGGCCGGTGACCAGACCCTTGACCGCGCGCTCCATCTGCTGCGGGGTGCGCGGCGGCTCGACGGCGATGGTCGGGACCTCGTGCGGCACCGCGCCGTACGAAACGAGCTGGTCGGAGAGCGACGCAGCCTGCTCCTTCGTCCGCGGCACGAGCACCCGCCAGCCGAAGAGCGGCTTGGACTCGAACCACGAGAGACGGTCGCGCTGGGCTGCGGCACTGCGCTCACCGACCACGGCTATGACCGGCTGGCCGCCGTCCGCCGAGGGCAGCACCTTGGCGGCCTTGAGCACCTGGGCGACCGAACCGAGGGTGGCGGTCCAGGTGCGCTGGCGGGTGGTGGTGCCGGCGACGGTGACGGTCATCGGGGTGTCCGGCTTGCGGCCCCCGGACACCAGCTCACCGGCGGCCGCGGCCACCGAGTCGAGGGTGGTGGAGACGACGGCGGTGGCGTCACTGGCACCCACCTCGGACCAGCAGCGCGCGTCGGCGCTGGGGGCGTCGATGAAGCGCACGTCGGTGCCCTGGGCGTCGCGTAGCGGGACACCGGCGTACGCGGGCACGCCGACGGCCGCGGCGATGCCGGGCACCACCTCGAAGACGATGCCCTCGGCGGCGCACGCCAGCATCTCCTCGGCGACATAACCGTCGAGTCCGGGGTCTCCGGTGACGGCACGTACGACCCGCTTGCCCGCACGGGCGGCCGTCATGACAAGATTGGCGGTGTCCCTAAGGGTAGGGACACCGGCGGGGATTGACGCCTCGTCAGCTGATGCCTGGAGTGGTGTGTCCACCTGTGCGCGGGCATGCACGCGCACGACGTCCAGCACCTGCGGGTCGGCGATGAGTACGTCCGCGGAGGCCAGCGCCTCCACGGCACGCAGCGTCAGCAGACCCGGGTCTCCCGGCCCGGCACCCAGGAAGGTGACCTGACCGGAGGCGGAGTGGTTTGGGGCGGTGGGGTTCAAAGTGCTCGCTCCCCCATAAGACCGGCCGCACCCTTGGCGAGCATCTCGGCGGCGAGTTCATGACCCATGTTCAGCGGGGTCGACACGTCGTCGGGAGAGGCGGGTGCGTGCCCGGTGGTGGACAGTTGCACCAGCGTGCTGCCGTCGGTCGTGCCGACGACACCACGCAGATGCAATTCGGTGACAGCCTGCTCGTCAGCCTTGGGGCCTCCCCTGCTCGAGTGAAGTCGAGAGCTTGGGGAAAGGTCGGCCAGTGCTCCGACGGGTGCGGAACAGCCGGCCTCCAGGGCGGCGAGCAGGGAGCGCTCGGCGGTCACGGCGGCCCGGGTGTCCGGGTCGTCGAGCTCGGCGAGCCGGGCGATGAGATCCACGTTGACCGCAGCGCACTCGATCGCCAGTGCCCCCTGGCCGGGGGCGGGCAAAATCACGTCGGGCGACAGCAGCTGTGTCGCCTCGTCGATCCGGCCGATACGGGTGAGCCCGGCGGCGGCCAGTACGACCGCGTCCAGTTCACCCTTCTCGACGAAACCGATGCGGGTGTCGATGTTCCCGCGTATCGGCACGGTCTCCACACGCCGGCCCAGCGACCTGGCCCAGGCGTTGAGCTGCGCCATCCGCCGGGGCGAGCCGGTGCCGATACGGGCCACCCGGTCCTCGTCGGCGGTCAGCTGCTCGAACGTCAGCCCGTCCCTGGCGATCAGCGCGTCACGGGGGTCTTCCCGTACGGGGATCGCGGCCAGGGTGAGGGTCTCGGGCTGCGTGGTGGGCAGGTCCTTGAGGGAGTGGACGGCGAAGTCGATCTCCCCGGCGAGCAACGCGTCGCGCAGCGCGGAGACGAAGACGCCGCTGCCGCCGATCTGCGCGAGGTGCTCCCGGGAGGTGTCGCCGTAGGTGGTGATCTCCACCAGCTCGACGGGACGGCCCGTCAGCTCGCGTACCGCCTCGGCGACCTGTCCGGACTGGGCCATGGCGAGCTTGCTGCGCCGCGTGCCCAGCCGCAGTGCTCTCGTAGTGCTGTCGGTCATGCCCGCTCCCGTACATCGTGCCTGTCGGCGCGCGTGTCGGCCCGGCTGACGGCGGCGACCGTCTGGGGGTCGAGATCGAAGAGTTCCCGCAGGGCGTCCGCATACCCGGCGCCGCCGGGCTCGCTGGCGAGCTGCTTGACCCGGACGGTGGGCGCGTGCAGGAGCTTGTCGACGACGCGGCGCACGGTCTGGGTGATCTCCGCGCGCTGCTTGTCGTCCAGGTCGGGAAGGCGGCCGTCGAGCCGGGCGATCTCACCGGCGACGACATCCGCTGCCATGGTGCGCAGGGCGACCACGGTGGGGGTGATGTGCGCGGCCCGCTGGGCCGCGCCGAACGCGGCGACCTCATCGGAGACGATGCCGCGCACCTTGTCCACGTCGGCCGCCATCGGCGCGTCCGCGGACGCGTCGGCCAGCGACTCGATGTCGACGAGATGCGCGCCCTCGATCCGGTGCACCGCGGCGTCTATGTCCCGCGGCATCGCGAGGTCCAGCAGCGCCAGCGGCGCCGTGTTCCCCTCGCGTGCGGCGGCGACCATCTCGCCGGCCAGGACCAGGCCGGTCGCGCCGGTACAGGAGACCACGATGTCGGCGAGCGCCAGCTCGTCCGGGACGGAGGTCATGGCGGCCGCACGGGCGGTCAGCGCTTTCGCGGCGCCGGGACTGCCTGCCTCGGTGAGGATCTGGACGAGCCGGTCGGCACGCTCGACGGTGCGGTTGGCGACGATCAGTTCACCGATACCGGCCCGTACGAGGGTGGTGGCGGCCAGCGACGACATCGATCCGGCGCCGATGACCAGCGCCCGCTTGCCGTGCGCCCAGGCCTCGACGTCCTGGCCGTCCGCGAGCTGCTCCAGCCCGAAGGTGACCAGCGACTGGCCGGCCTTGTCGATGCCGGTCTCGCTGTGGGCGCGCTTGCCGACCCGCAGGGCCTGCTGGAACAGGTCGTTCAGCAGCCGTCCCGCGGTGTGCAGCTCCTGGGCGACGGCCAGCGCGTCCTTGATCTGCCCGAGGATCTGGCCCTCGCCGACGACCATCGAGTCCAGGCCGCAGGCCACCGAGAAGAGGTGGTGGACCGCGCGGTCCTCGTAGTGGACGTAGAGATAAGGGGTGAGCTCCTCCAGGCCGGCGCCGCTGTGGCGGGCCAGGAGGGTGGAGAGCTCGGCGACACCGGCGTGGAACTTGTCCACGTCGGCGTAGAGCTCGATGCGGTTGCAGGTGGAGAGCACCGCGGACTCGGTGACCGGTTCGGCCGACACCGCGTCCTGGAGCAGCTTGCCGCGCGCCTCCGGGGCGAGCGCAGCCCGCTCCAGCACGCTCACCGGCGCGCTGCGGTGGCTCAGTCCGACGACCAGGAGGGTCATGCCGGCATCACGGCGGGCATGTCCCCGTCAGGTCCCTTACGGTCGCCCGCCGCGGCGGCGGCAGCACGGGCGGCCGGGGCCGGCGCCCCGCCGTCGGGCCCGGCCTCCTCGCCCGCCTTGCGCTGCTCGTGGAAGGCGAGAATCTGGAGTTCTATCGACAGGTCGACCTTGCGGACGTCCACCCCGTCGGGGACGGTCAGCACGGTCGGCGCGAAGTTGAGGATCGAGGTGACGCCGGCGGCGACCAGACGGTCACAGACCTGCTGGGCGGCCCCGGCCGGCGTGGCGATGACACCGATCGAGACACCGTTGCTCTCGATGATGTGCTCCAGCTCGTCGGTGTGCTGGACACCGATGCCCGCGACGGGCTTGCCGGCCATGGCCGGGTCCGCGTCGATCAGCGCGGCGACGCGGAAGCCACGGGAGGCGAAGCCGCCGTAGTTGGCGAGCGCGGCGCCGAGGTTACCGATACCGACGATGACAACCGGCCAGTCCTGCGTCAGCCCCAGCTCGCGCGAGATCTGGTAGACGAGGTACTCCACGTCGTAGCCGACCCCGCGGGTCCCGTAGGAGCCGAGGTAGGAAAAGTCCTTGCGCAGCTTGGCGGAGTTGACCCCGGCCGCGGCTGCGAGTTCCTCGGAGGAGACCGTGGGGACCGAACGCTCGGAGAGCGCGGTCAGTGCACGCAGATACAGCGGAAGCCGGGCGACCGTGGCCTCGGGAATGCCTCGGCTGCGGGTCGCCGGTCGGTGAGTTCGGCCAGTTGCCACGGTGCTCCTGCGGGTAGAGCGGGGCTGCGGGCGACCGCATGGAACCCGACCGCCCTGTCTTGTGCAGGCTATGTCTTTGTGAACGCGTGCACAAAGATGGTGTCCGGTTTGTCCGCCCAAAGTGACCGGGGTCACGCGGCGATTACAAGCCGCCGCGGAACCAACTCCCACGTCACACCGTTCACTCGCGCCGCCCGCGAAACACGGCAGCACCCACGGGAGCACGCGCCCTCACTCCTCACCGCTATACCCCCGGAAACCTACAAATCGCCCATCGATGGTAATCGACCCGGACAGCCGCGGGCGCCTCGCCGACCGGCCCGGCGAACGGCTCCCGGCCCCGGCCCGTACGGCACGCCCTCACGGCGTCACGGCCCGTCGCGGCCGCCACGGCACGCCCTCCCGCCGCCCCGACCCGGCACAATGGCTCCATGGCCCCTTTGTTCAGCCGCAGCCCCCGCACGAACCCGGCCGACCGGATGGTCACCCTCGTCGGCAAGCCGGGCTGCCACCTCTGCGACGACGCCCAGGCCGTCATCGAGAAAATCTGCGCGGAGACCGGCGCGTCCTGGGAGAAGAAAGACATCACCGAGGACGCCGAGCTGCACCGCAAGTACTGGGAGCAGATTCCGGTCATCCTCGTCGACGGCGCCCAGCACGACTTCTGGCGAGTCGACCCGAAACGCCTGCGTACGGCCCTGGGCGCCTGAGCCGCACCCCTCCCGCGGGGCCCGCGGGGGACGCCCTCACGGACGGCGCCGCGGACGGCGCCGCGGATGGCCGTAACGCAACTGTCCGCCGCCGCAGGCCCTCCTGACACGCGCCCGTAACCAGTTGCACCGAACAAACTGGCTACGCTAGCGCCATGGCCCGCCCGTCGCCCGCTCACCGCCCCCGCTGGAGTGCCCCCGCGGCACTCTTCTCCCTGGGCTGGTTCCCCCGCCGCAGACGACCCGCCACGGCCCGCAGCGTGCTGGCCGGCGAGGCCGCGGCGGAAGCCGCCCGGAAGTCCTCCCAGGAAGCGCCGCCCGCCGAGGAGACCGAGACCCCGGCGGAACCCGACTTCCCGGTCGTCGGGGACACGGCGGCCGCCGCCTTCTTCGACCTGGACAACACCGTCATGCAGGGCGCCGCGCTGTTCCACTTCGGCCGCGGCCTGTACAAGCGGCGCTTCTTCCACAAGCGCGATCTGGCCCGCTTCGCCTGGCAGCAGATCTACTTCCGGCTGGCCGGCTCGGAGAACCCCGAGCACATGGCGGACGTCCGCAACAGCGCGCTGTCCATCGTCCAGGGCCACCGCGTCGCCGAGCTGATGTCCATCGGCGAGGAGATCTACGACGAGTACATGGCCGAGCGGGTCTGGCCCGGCACCCGTGCCCTGGCCCAGGCCCACCTCGATGCAGGCCAGAAGGTCTGGCTGGTGACCGCGGCCCCCGTCGAGACCGCAACGATCATCGCCCGCAGGCTCGGCCTGACCGGCGCGCTGGGCACCGTCGCCGAGTCCGTCGGCGGTGTCTACACGGGAAAGCTGGTCGGCGAGCCGCTGCACGGCCCCGCCAAGGCCGAGGCGGTCCGCGCCCTGGCGTCCGCCGAGGGCCTGGACCTCTCGCACTGCGCCGCCTACAGCGACTCCGCCAACGACATCCCGATGCTCTCGCTCGTCGGGCACCCCTATGCGATCAATCCTGACAGCCGGCTGCGCAAGCACGCCCGGGAGCAGGGGTGGCGGCTGCGCGACTACCGGACCGGCCGCAAAGCCGCCAAGATCGGCATCCCCGCGGCAGCCGGGGTGGGCGCCCTTGCAGGCGGCGCCGCGGCCGCGGTCGCACTCCAGCGCCGACGCCGCTGACCAGGCCTGATCACCTCACGACACGGCGGGCCATCCCCTCTGCCTACCCCCTCCGCCACCCCCTCAGTCCCGTTGCTGCCGGGTAAGCACAACACGCCTTCCAACCAGGCAGATTGCGTTCCCTTCCGATCAAAAGTTGCTCAGTATTCGATACTTGATCTGCCACCAACCCGGCACGGACCGTAAGTAATCGATGATTTGAGCAACTGGGTGTAGCGCTGCCTGTACGAAGCGTTATTCTCCTCAGACGCAATCCGGAACCCACACGTCCCTACGACGAGTGAACGGTCCCGCACTGCACGTGATGGAAGCTCTGCCTCTGGGAGTCCCGTGTACCCACACGTCGGGGTTGACGCCTCGGGCCTGGCTACGCTGCGTACGACACTCGTCGACCACCTGCGCAGTTTTGTCCCCACCGCGTACGCCGTCCCCGCATTCGCCTCAGCCGTCCCCGCCGCCGGACCCTGCTACGCCCTGGCCGACGGGAGTGCTGCGGTCGGAAAGGCCGCCGGCAGAACCCGCCGCTCCGGCACCGGCACGACCACCGCCCGTCGCCCCGCCGACAGCGACAGCCGTCGCATGATGGACCTCGTCGAACGAGCCCAGGCGGGCGAGGCCGAAGCCTTCGGCCGCCTCTACGACCAGTACGCCGACACGGTCTACCGCTACATCTACTACCGCGTCGGCGGCCGCGCCACGGCCGAGGACCTCACCAGCGAGACCTTTCTGCGCGCCCTGCGCCGCATCGGCACCTTCACCTGGCAGGGCCGTGATTTCGGCGCCTGGCTCGTGACCATCGCCCGCAACCTCGTCGCCGACCATTTCAAGTCCTCCCGCTTCCGCCTGGAAGTCACCACCGGAGAGATGCTCGACGCCAACGAGGTCGAGCGCAGCCCCGAGGACTCGGTCCTCGAATCCCTCTCCAACGCCGCCCTGCTGGAGGCGGTCCGCAAGCTCAACCCCCAGCAGCAGGAGTGCGTCACGCTGCGCTTCCTCCAGGGCCTCTCGGTCGCCGAGACCGCCCGCGTCATGGGCAAGAACGAGGGCGCGATCAAGACCCTCCAGTACCGCGCCGTCCGCACCCTGGCCCGGCTCCTCCCCGAAGACGCCCGCTGACCCCACCCCCTGTCCACAAATGCCGACCACCAGCCCCATGCCCCGACTGCTCACTCTTCGTGACCTTCCATACCCGGTCGGTCAGATCATCGTGAGTGCGTAACCCGAGTGCCGCGCCGCTCGTTGTGCGGGATGCAGGCTCCATGCGGTCATGCCTTGCCCGCCGCCTCTCACTCGATCGAGTGGCTGCGGACAATGGCTTGCAACCGTCCGGTCCGTCTGGACAGTCAAAGCCAGTCCGGGGAGTCGAGCGGGATGACGAGAGGAGGTGCCGCCCGTGATCGCGAATGTCTCGGTGCACCGGCGGGCCAACGCCTTCGCCCAGGCCTTTGAGGAGCAGGTCCTCGAGGGCGCGGCGGCCGAGGACCAGGTCGACAATCCGGCGCAAGCGCCGGGCGAAGCACGGCTGTTGGCGGTCGCCGACGGCCTCGGGAAACTCCCGAGGCCCGAGATGGCAGCCGAGGTCAAGACTGTCCAGCGCGCCCAGCTCATCGCCGCGATGGAGGCCGCCTTCGCCGAAGGCGCTCCGTCCGACGGTGCCAGGGTGCCCGAGCAGCGCGAACACAAGGGCGCGCACCGCGCCACGAAATCGATGGGCAGGCTGCGTCCGCGCTCCCGCCTCTCCAAGGGACTGGCGGCGGGCGGGCTGACGGTCGGCGTCGCCGCCGGCGCCTTCACCGGCGTCGCCGCGGCCAGCTCCGACGCCCTCCCCGGCGACTCCCTCTATGGCCTCAAGCGCGGCATGGAGGATCTCAAGCTCAACATGGCCGACGACGACTCCGACCGCGGCCTGCTCTATCTGGACCAAGCCGCCATCCGCATGATGGAGGCCCGTCGGCTGATGGAGCGCGCCCGGGTCGCCGACCTCGACCACGAAGCGCTCAGCGAGGTCCGCAAGGCGCTCGCCGGCGTCACCCACGACGCGGGAGAGGGCCACCGCCTGCTGCACCAGGCGTACGAACGCGATGGTTCACTCGGCCCCATCCAGGCGCTGAACTCCTTCACCAAGTCCCACCGCAGCACCTGGTCACAGTTGCGCGACCGGCTCCCTGCGCAGCTCACGGACGTCCGTGACCAGGTCAGTTCGGTCTTCGACGCCATAGACAAAGAGGTCGGTCCGCTCCGCCCGCTGCTGCCGCCCACCCGGGACGGCCGTAGCCACCACCGCCACACGCCCGGCTCCGCGGGCACCGGCTCCGGCTCCGACGGGCGCCCGGCGCCGTCCGGCAGCAAGTCCTCCTCCGGCAAACACGCCGGCGGCTCGCACGCCCCCCGCCCGTCGGCCTCACCGTCCCAGGAAGACGGCCTGCTCGGCGGCAATACGGGCGGCCTGCTGGACCCGCCGTCCAAGGGCAGCCCGTCCCCGCACGACCGGGGCCACCACCACGGTGGCCGGGACACCGGCGGTCAGCCCGACGTCACCCTCCCGCCGCTGATCCCGGGGCTGCTTCCCGGTCTGGGCATCGACGGCGAGGATCTCCCGAAGTAGCGAAGCGGTCCCACCGGCGCTCGGTGTTCTTCTGGTCCTTCCCTCAGAAGAACACCGAGCGCCGCTGCACGAGCAGCTTGTAGAGGGTGTGCTGAATCGTTTCCCGTACCTGATCGGTCAGGTTGAACATCAGCATCGGATCGTCCGCCGCCTCCGGCGGATAACCGGCCGTCGGGATCGGCTCGCCGAACTGGATCGTCCACTTCGTCGGCAGCGGCACCGCCCCCAGCGGCCCCAGCCACGGGAAGGTCGGCGTGAGGGGGAAATACGGCAGCCCCAGCACCCGCGCCAGCGTCTTGGCGTTCCCGATCATCGGGTAGATCTCCTCCGCGCCCACGATCGAGCACGGCACGATCGGGGCCCCGGCCTTCAGCGCCGTCGAGACGAAGCCGCCCCGCCCGAACCGCTGGAGCTTGTAGCGGTCCGCGAAGGGCTTGCCGATGCCCTTGAAGCCCTCCGGCATCACCCCGACGATCTCGCCGCGCTCCAGCAGCCGCTGGGCGTCCTCCGCACAGGCGAGGGTGTGGCCCGCCTTGCGCGCCAGCTCGTTTATCACCGGCAGGACGAACACCAAATCGGCCGCCAGCAGCCGCAGGTGACGCTGCGCCGGATGGTTGTCGTGCACCCCGACCTGGAGCATCAGGCCGTCCAGCGGAAGCGTCCCGGAGTGGTTGGCGACGATCAGGGCCCCGCCGTCCGAGGGGATGTTCTCGACACCCTTGACCTCGACCCGGAAGTACTTCTCGTAGAGGGGCCGCAGCATCGACATCAGGACCTGGTCGGTCAGCTCCTCGTCGTACCCGAAGTCGTCGACCTCGTAGTCGCCGGTGATCCGCCGGCGCAGAAAGGCCAGCCCGCCCGCGATGCGTTGCTCCAGGGAGCGAGGGCTCGGCGGCGGGGGTGCCGCCGGCGGGTGCTCGGTCCGTGCCTCGGGTACGGGCGCCAGCGCCGTACCGCGCCCCGAGCGCCCGGCCCGCCGGGCCTTCCTGCGCGCCCGGGGCTCCTCGCCGAAGGGGATGACCTTGGCGTCCGCCATCGTGGGTGAACTCCTCACTGGGTCGGGCCGCCGCGTGCGGGCAGCACGCCGGCGAGCCGGTCGACGGTGCGAGCGACGGACGCGGGCGGCAGCAGCCCGGGTCCGCGGCTTCGGGCGAATTCCGCGAAGGTCTCCGCCGTCGTGTACTTCGGATGGAACCCCAGTGTCTCGCGCATCTGTGTCGTTTCCACGACCCTGCCGTGCGTGAGCAGCCGGATCTGTTCCGGCGAGAAGTCCGTGATGCCGATGGACCGCAGCGCCGTACCGGCCCAGGTCACGGTCGGCAGCAGGAGCGGCACGGTGGGCCGCCCCAGCCTCCGGGAGGTCTGCGACAGCAGCAGCACACCGTCGCCGGCGATATTGAACGTGCCGCTGTTGAGCGTGCCGCGGCGCGGCGCGGCGGCGGCGATCCGCAGCACCTCGATGGCGTCGCCCTCGTGGACGAACTGGAGCCGCGGGTCATAGCCGAGGACGGTCGGCAGCACGGGCAGCGAGAAGTACTCGGCGAGCGGGGAATCCGCACACGGTCCGAGGATGTTGGCGAAGCGCAGCACACACACCGCCACGTCGGGCCGGCGCCGGGCGAAGCCGCGTACATACCCCTCGACCTCGACGACGTCCTTGGCGAAGCCGCCACTGGGCAGTGACTTCGGCGTGGTGGTCTCGGTGAAGACCGCGGGGTCCCGGGGCGCGGAGCCATAGACGCTGGTGCTGGACTTGATGACCAGGCGCTGCACATTCGGGGCTTTCTGGCAGGCGCCGAGCAGCTGCATCGTCCCGATGACATTGGTTTCCTTCACCGAGGTGCGGCCGCCGCGTTTGCCCAACGGCGTGCCGTTGATGTCCATGTGGACGACGGTGTCGACGCCCGTCTCGGCCAGGACTCTGGCAATGGCCGGATGCCGGATATCGGCCTTGAGGAATTCGGCGCCGCCCAGATGGTGTTCCGGTGCCACGGCGTCGACCCCGATCACCCGGTCGACATCGGGATCGCGCTGGATACGGCGGACGAACCGGCCGCCCAGCTGGCGTGCGACTCCCGTGACGAGCACGACCTTGCCCAAGATCAGCCCTTCCTTCCCGCCGCGACCGCCGTGGCCGAGCTGTCCGGGCCACGCTATCGGGTAGGTGTTGCGCTGTGATGACCGCAGGATGCCCGTGGCCACATTTCCGTCCGACCACCGTCCATACGGCCCACAACGCACCGCAGCCCCCCATCGCCCAAGGCGATGAGGGGCTGCGAATTCGCGATCAGCGTCGCTTACTTCTTGTTACGACGCTGAACACGGGTGCGCTTGAGCAGCTTGCGGTGCTTCTTCTTCGCCATCCGCTTGCGCCGCTTCTTGATAACAGAGCCCACGACTACCCTCGCTCACTTCGAATCACTCGGTGCGGGGCGTCCGAGCCCACACTACCTACATCGGGCCAGCCTACCCGGCGACGGGCGAACGGCGTAATCCGAGGTTCGGCGAAGCGCCGTCAGGCTGATTCCACCCCCACAAAGGACTCACGGAGATAGTCGTGAACCGCTTGCTCCGGAACCCGGAAAGACCTCCCCACCCGAATCGCGGGCAGATGACCACTGTGCACCAAGCGGTACACGGTCATCTTCGATACCCGCATCACCGTGGCGACCTCCGCCACTGTCAGGAACACGACCTCGTTCAGAGGCCTCTGGTCTGCAGCCATGCCACACCTGCACCTTCCGCATAAGACGGACACCGGCTTCCCCTCCGGTGACTCTTCGTCGCTATGCGCTCACTCCCCAGATTAGGGGCGGGTGATGCGAGTGGGGAAGAGGAGCAGCGAACAGCCGCCTATCGGGACAGACACGCGCGATTGAGTACATAGCGCGCCAGCGGCCGGTAGCACGCGCTCGGCACGGCATCGTCGAGCGGCACCGCCACGGACACCCGTCCCTCCGCCTGGCCGACGAACAGCGCCGGGTCGTCCGTGTCCGCCAGCCCGATCGCCTCGATGCCCAGCTGACCTGCCCCGCAGACCCAGCCGTGGTCCCCGATCGCCAGCCCCGGCAGGGGCCCCGCCACCTCCCCCACGGCCGCGAGAGCGGTACGTACCGGGAGCGGCGAATGGGTGTGTACGCCCCCCGCCCCGGGTGCGCCCCGCACGCCGGTTTCTCGCATCAGCGCGACTCCCCGTACGTAGTCGAGGGTGCAGGGACGTACCCCGAACCGGGTCGCTATGTCGACACGGGCGCCATACGCCGGGGTGAGGACGGGGCAGCCCGCCGACGAGAGAGCGTCTGCGAGGGCGGCGTAGAACTCCAGCAGCCCGTGCGGATGGCCGGTGCCGATGAGCACCGGCGCCCGGCGGCCGGCCGTCTCACCGAGCCGTTCGGCGAACCGGTCCAGTGCCGCGATGGTGCGGTCGGGATCGATGACATCCAGGCCGGAAGTATGGGTGGGATCGGCCGAAACCCCACACTTCTGCCCCATCAGTCGCAGTAGTTCACCGACCGGCCAGTCCCGCTCGGGATCCAGCCCCAGCAGTGCACGGGGGTCACGCGCCGCGAAGAGCCGGTAGCGCGCCAGGCTCTTCTCCCGCGTGGTCGCGATCGTCCCCGCGAGCCGCGCCTCGATCAGATGCGCCCGCAGCGCACCGGTACCCAACACGCGGCCCATACTGTCCGGTTGGTCGGCCTACGGGTGCCCTGACCGACGGGTAGTCACACCTTCGGGGAGCGCGGCGACGGATACGGCCATACGGGGTCGGCGGACGGCACTACACGGGCACGGCGGCAGATACGGCCGTACGGGCACAGCGGACGGCACTACACGGGTATGGCAGCGGATCGGCGCGCCTCGCCCAGGGGCCGCCCACCCTGGAGCGCCGCAACCGCATGCCGGCCGGCGCCGCGGGCTCCTGCCCCACGGGAGCTACGGCAGCAGCCCGTGCGCCGGGAACACCGCCCGGCGGGTGGCCAGCACCGCCTGGTCCAGCCGGTCGGCCGGGTCATAGCCCTCGGCGACGAAATCCCGCCAGTGCGGCGTCCGCCCGTCCGTCATCCGCAGCGGCGCCAACTGCCGCGTCCTGCGGAACACTTCGTGCCGCCAGGCCTCCGGCACCATGGAGGCCGGGTCGATCGGCCGGCCCGCCGCGATCGCGGTCAGATGCGTCCAGCTGCGCGGCACCACGTCCACTACCGCATAGCCGCCTCCGCCGAGCGCGACCCAGCGGCCGTCCGCGTGCTCGTGCGCCAGGTCGTGGCAGGCCTCCGCCACCGCACGCTGGGCGTCCAGGCTCACCGCGAGATGCGCCAGCGGATCCTCGAAGTGGGTGTCCGCACCGTGCTGCGTCACGATCACCTGCGGCCGGAAGGCCCCCAGCAGCTCCGGCACCACCGCATGAAAGGCCCGCAGCCAGCCCTCGTCCCCGGTTCCGGCCGGCAGCGCCACATTCACCGCGGTGCCCTCCGCGCCCTCGCCACCGGTCTCCTCCGGCCAGCCGGTCTGCGGGAAGAGCGTCCGCGGATGCTCGTGCAGCGAGATGGTCAGTACCCGCGGGTCCTGCCAGAACGCCGCCTGCACCCCGTCGCCGTGGTGCACATCCACATCGACGTACGCGACCCGCTCGGCACCCAGCTCCAGCAGCCGGGCGACCGCCAGCGAGGCGTCGTTGTAGATACAGAAACCGGCCGCCCCGCCCGGCATCGCATGGTGCAGTCCGCCGGCGAAGTTCACCGCATGCACGCAATCGCCGCGCCAGACGGCCTCCGCGGCACCCACCGACTGGCCGGCGATCAGCGCCGATGCCTCGTGCATCCCCACGAACGCCGGGTCGTCCGCCGTCCCCAGCCCGTACGAGAGGTCCGCGGCGGCGGGATCCGCCGAGGCTCTGCGGACCGCGCTGATGAAGTCCTCGCGATGCACCAGCCGCAGGGTGGAGTCCCCGGCAGGCTTGGCCGCGACCACCTCCAGCGGCCCGCGGTCCAGCTCGTACGCCTCCACCAAACGCATGGTCAGCGCGAGCCGGACCGGGTCCATCGGATGCCCGGACCCGAAGTCGTAGCCCGTTACTGCCTCATCCCACATCAGCTGTGCGCGGCCGCTCATATCCGTCACCGTATCGGGCCTCCGGCGCCCCGAACGAGCGGGCATACACCAGCGTCACCAGCACCAGGACCATCGGCACCAGCATCGCTCCCCGATAACTCCAGGCATCACCGAGCGCACCGACCAGCGGAGAGCCGATCAAAAAGCCCACATAGTTGAAAATGTTCAGGCGTGCGACGGCCATGTCGGAGGCCCCGGGGCCGTGGCGCTCGAACGCGTACCGCCCCGCCGCCGCGAACGTCTGGGGAACGATCACACACAGCCCGAGCCCGAGCAGCGCGAACCCCGCCATTCCGGCCCAGGCCCCAGGAGCCGCCGCCACCACCGCGAAACCGCCCGCCGCGACCACCGTCCCGGTCCGCACCACCGCGACCGCCCCGAAACGCCGCACCCCCAGATCCCCGACCGCCCGCCCGAGCAGCGTGGTGACCATATAGACGTTGTACGGGACGGTGGCGAGCTGCTCCGAACTCCCCAGGACGTCCTGGAGATACTTGGCGCTCCAGTTGGAGACGGTCGAGTCCCCGATATACGCGAACGCCATCACCAGACACAGCGGCAACAACAGCCGCATCGCGAGCGGCGCAACGGCCGCCGCGGCACCCTCCTGGCCCCCCGCCGCCTCCTGCCTGTCCCGGTCCACGAACCAGCGGCCCACGATCAGCGCCAGCGGCACCAGGACCGCCACCACCGGCCCGTACAGCAGCGCAAGCGACAGCTTCCAGTGCGCCCCCGCCCAGGCCAGCGAGGCGCCCACGATGCCGCCCAGGCTGTACGCGGCGTGGAACCCGAGCATGATGCTCCGCCCGTACGCCCGCTGGAGGCTCACCCCGAGCATGTTCATCGAGGCATCCAGGGCCCCCACCGACAGCCCGAACACCGCCAGCGCCACCGCGACCTGCGCCATCGACCCGACCGCCCCGACCGCCAGCAGCGCCAGACACACCACGGGTTGCGCACACCGCAGCACCCGGCTGGGCCGCACCCGCTTCACCAGCTGCTCGGTACCGACGCTGCCGACCCCCGCAAGGACGGGTACCGCCGCGAGGAAGGCCGGCAACAGGGCATCAGAAATCCCGTAGCGGTCCTGGATCGCGGGTATTCGGGTCACGAGAAGGGCGAAGACCGCCCCCTGGACGAAGAAGCTGAGAGCGAGCGAGACCCGGCCGTGCCGCGACCGCGCTCCTGGTACCCGAGGGACCGTCATGGCCGCTCAGCCTAGGACTCCGCACTACTGCTGGGTAGATGGATCACTTCGCCCATTCCGACGTGAGTCCCACCCGCGAGGCCGCTACTGCAACAGCGCCGGCAGCTCCGCCATATGGCCGAACAGCCCCGTGGCCCCGGCCTCCGTCAGCTTCGCCGCCGGCGTCATCGCCGTGAAGCCGTAGACGTCCATCCCCGCGGCAACCGCGGCCCGCACCCCCAGCGGGCTGTCCTCGACCACCGCACACCGCTCCGGCGCCACACCCATCTCCCGCGCCGCATGCAGAAAGAGATCCGGCGCCGGCTTCCCCCGCCCCACATCCTGCGAGGAGAAGATCCGCTCGGCGCCCCCCTCACCGGCCCGCCCTCCGGCGAACCGCTCGAGCAGCCCGGTCTTCGTCAACGCCACCCGAATACGCTCATGGCTCCCCGACGACCCGACGCAATACGGCACGCCGTCCGCGGCCAGCTTCTCCAGCACCTCCACCACACCCGCCACGGGCTCCAGCCGCCTGCGGAATTCCTCGAAGACCCGCGCATGAAAGTCCTCGTCGAACGTGGCCGGCAGCCGCTTTCCCGACCGCTCCAGCACCACTTCATGAATACGGTGCATCGCGCCGCCCATGTAGTCGCGCAACGACTCCTCATAGGTGGTCGGATGCCCCAGTTCGGTGAGGTAGGCGGCAAGGAGCCGATTGGAGATCGGTTCGCTGTCCACCAGGACGCCATCGTTATCGAAAATGACCAGGTCATAGCGCATGCCCACGAGCGTACCGACGCGGCCCGGAACGCAGAAAAGCCCCGCACCATAAGGTGCGGGGCTTCCCCACAATGATTGTTCGGCGGCGTCCTACTCTCCCACAGGGTCCCCCCTGCAGTACCATCGGCGCTGAAAGGCTTAGCTTCCGGGTTCGAAATGTAACCGGGCGTTTCCCTAACGCAATGACCACCGAAACACTATGAAGTTGACCAACCCGGCAAAGACACAGGTCGTTACTTCAGAACCTACACAGTGGACGCGAGCAACTGAGGACAAGCCCTCGGCCTATTAGTACCAGTCAACTCCACCCGTTACCAGGCTTCCATATCTGGCCTATCAACCCAGTCGTCTACTGGGAGCCTTAACCCCTCAAAGGGGGTGGGAGTACTCATCTCGAAGCAGGCTTCCCGCTTAGATGCTTTCAGCGGTTATCCTTTCCGAACGTAGCCAACCAGCCATGCCCTTGGCAGGACAACTGGCACACCAGAGGTTCGTCCGTCCCGGTCCTCTCGTACTAGGGACAGCCCTTCTCAATACTCCTACGCGCACAGCGGATAGGGACCGAACTGTCTCACGACGTTCTAAACCCAGCTCGCGTACCGCTTTAATGGGCGAACAGCCCAACCCTTGGGACCGACTCCAGCCCCAGGATGCGACGAGCCGACATCGAGGTGCCAAACCATCCCGTCGATATGGACTCTTGGGGAAGATCAGCCTGTTATCCCCGGGGTACCTTTTATCCGTTGAGCGACGGCGCTTCCACAAGCCACCGCCGGATCACTAGTCCCTACTTTCGTACCTGCTCGACCCGTCAGTCTCACAGTCAAGCTCCCTTGTGCACTTACACTCAACACCTGATTGCCAACCAGGCTGAGGGAACCTTTGGGCGCCTCCGTTACTCTTTAGGAGGCAACCGCCCCAGTTAAACTACCCACCAGACACTGTCCCTGATCCGGATCACGGACCCAGGTTAGACATCCAGCACGACCAGAGTGGTATTTCAACAATGACTCCACAACCACTGGCGTGGCTGCTTCAAAGTCTCCCACCTATCCTACACAAGCCGAACCGAACACCAATATCAAGCTATAGTAAAGGTCCCGGGGTCTTTCCGTCCTGCTGCGCGAAACGAGCATCTTTACTCGTAATGCAATTTCACCGGGCCTATGGTTGAGACAGTCGAGAAGTCGTTACGCCATTCGTGCAGGTCGGAACTTACCCGACAAGGAATTTCGCTACCTTAGGATGGTTATAGTTACCACCGCCGTTTACTGGCGCTTAAGTTCTCAGCTTCGCCACACCGAAATGTGACTAACCGGTCCCCTTAACGTTCCAGCACCGGGCAGGCGTCAGTCCGTATACATCGCCTTACGGCTTCGCACGGACCTGTGTTTTTAGTAAACAGTCGCTTCTCGCTGGTCTCTGCGGCCACCACCAGCTCAGGAAGTAAATTCCATCACCAGCAATGGCCCCCCTTCTCCCGAAGTTACGGGGGCATTTTGCCGAGTTCCTTAACCATAGTTCACCCGAACGCCTCGGTATTCTCTACCTGACCACCTGAGTCGGTTTAGGGTACGGGCCGCCATGAAACTCGCTAGAGGCTTTTCTCGACAGCATAGGATCATCCACTTCACCACAATCGGCTCGGCATCAGGTCTCACCCTCATGTCATCCGGATTTGCCTAGATGACGGGCTACACCCTTACCCCGGGACAACCACCGCCCGGGCTGGACTACCTTCCTGCGTCACCCCATCGCTTACCTACTACCACCTTGGATCGGCGGCTCCACCACGTCCCTTTGTCCGAAGACTCCAGGCCGGCTTCACGGCCTTAGCATTAATGGATTCGATATTGGGCGTTTCAAAGCGGGTACCGGAATATCAACCGGTTGTCCATCGACTACGCCTGTCGGCCTCGCCTTAGGTCCCGACTTACCCTGGGCAGATCAGCTTGACCCAGGAACCCTTAGTCAATCGGCGCACACGTTTCCCACGTGTGTATCGCTACTCATGCCTGCATTCTCACTCGTGAACCGTCCACAACTCGTTTCCACGGCTGCTTCACCCGGCACACGACGCTCCCCTACCCATCACAACGGACGTTGGTCCTCATGCTGCAATGACACGACTTCGGCGGTGTGCTTGAGCCCCGCTACATTGTCGGCGCGGAATCACTTGACCAGTGAGCTATTACGCACTCTTTCAAGGGTGGCTGCTTCTAAGCCAACCTCCTGGTTGTCTCTGCGACTCCACATCCTTTCCCACTTAGCACACGCTTAGGGGCCTTAGTCGATGCTCTGGGCTGTTTCCCTCTCGACCATGGAGCTTATCCCCCACAGTCTCACTGCCGCGCTCTCACTTACCGGCATTCGGAGTTTGGCTAAGGTCAGTAACCCGGTAGGGCCCATCGCCTATCCAGTGCTCTACCTCCGGCAAGAAACACACGACGCTGCACCTAAATGCATTTCGGGGAGAACCAGCTATCACGGAGTTTGATTGGCCTTTCACCCCTAACCACAGGTCATCCCCCAGGTTTTCAACCCTGGTGGGTTCGGTCCTCCACGAAGTCTTACCTCCGCTTCAACCTGCCCATGGCTAGATCACTCCGCTTCGGGTCTTGGGCACGCTACTCAACGCCCTATTCGGACTCGCTTTCGCTACGGCTTCCCCACACGGGTTAACCTCGCAACATACCGCAAACTCGCAGGCTCATTCTTCAAAAGGCACGCAGTCACGACACAAGGAACAAGTTCCTTGTGCGACGCTCCCACGGCTTGTAGGCACACGGTTTCAGGTACTATTTCACTCCGCTCCCGCGGTACTTTTCACCATTCCCTCACGGTACTATCCGCTATCGGTCACCAGGGAATATTTAGGCTTAACGGGTGGTCCCGCCAGATTCACACGGGATTTCTCGGGCCCCGTGCTACTTGGGTGTCTCTTAAACGAGCCGTTGATGTTTCAGCTACGGGGGTCTTACCCTCTACGCCGGACCTTTCGCATGTCCTTCGCCTACACCAACGGTTTCTGACTCGTCCCACAGCCGGCAGACTGCAGTAAAGAGATCCCACAACCCCAACCACGCAACCCCTGCCGGGTATCACACGTGACTGGTTTGGCCTCATCCGGTTTCGCTCGCCACTACTCCCGGAATCACTGTTGTTTTCTCTTCCTGCGGGTACTGAGATGTTTCACTTCCCCGCGTTCCCTCCACACTGCCTATGTGTTCAGCAGCGGGTGACAGCCCATGACGACTGCCGGGTTTCCCCATTCGGACACCCCCGGATCAAAGCTCGGTTGACAGCTCCCCGGGGCCTATCGTGGCCTCCCACGTCCTTCATCGGTTCCTGGTGCCAAGGCATCCACCGTGCGCCCTTAAAAACTTGGCCACAGATGCTCGCGTCCACTGTGCAGTTCTCAAGCAACGACCAGCCACCCACCACCCCAACCGAAGGCTGAGTTCACTGGGGCCGGCATCGCGAAGGTCCAGACTCAACAGTCCGTACCCTCAGATACCCAACAACGTGCCCGGCCCACTCCATCAATCCCCACGTTCCACGCCGAAGCAGTACTAGTGACAACCAATCAAGTGTGCCGAATAGTCAACGTTCCACCCATGAGCAACCAGCATCAGACATTCGCTGATGTACTGGCCTCTGACCAACCGAAGTTGGTAAGAAGTGCTCCTTAGAAAGGAGGTGATCCAGCCGCACCTTCCGGTACGGCTACCTTGTTACGACTTCGTCCCAATCGCCAGTCCCACCTTCGACGATTCCCTCCCACAAGGGGTTGGGCCACCGGCTTCGGGTGTTACCGACTTTCGTGACGTGACGGGCGGTGTGTACAAGGCCCGGGAACGTATTCACCGCAGCAATGCTGATCTGCGATTACTAGCAACTCCGACTTCATGGGGTCGAGTTGCAGACCCCAATCCGAACTGAGACCGGCTTTTTGAGATTCGCTCCACCTCGCGGTATCGCAGCTCATTGTACCGGCCATTGTAGCACGTGTGCAGCCCAAGACATAAGGGGCATGATGACTTGACGTCGTCCCCACCTTCCTCCGAGTTGACCCCGGCAGTCTCCTGTGAGTCCCCATCACCCCGAAGGGCATGCTGGCAACACAGAACAAGGGTTGCGCTCGTTGCGGGACTTAACCCAACATCTCACGACACGAGCTGACGACAGCCATGCACCACCTGTACACCGACCACAAGGGGGCGCCTGTCTCCAGACGTTTCCGGTGTATGTCAAGCCTTGGTAAGGTTCTTCGCGTTGCGTCGAATTAAGCCACATGCTCCGCTGCTTGTGCGGGCCCCCGTCAATTCCTTTGAGTTTTAGCCTTGCGGCCGTACTCCCCAGGCGGGGAACTTAATGCGTTAGCTGCGGCACGGACGACGTGGAATGTCGCCCACACCTAGTTCCCAACGTTTACGGCGTGGACTACCAGGGTATCTAATCCTGTTCGCTCCCCACGCTTTCGCTCCTCAGCGTCAGTATCGGCCCAGAGATCCGCCTTCGCCACCGGTGTTCCTCCTGATATCTGCGCATTTCACCGCTACACCAGGAATTCCGATCTCCCCTACCGAACTCTAGCCTGCCCGTATCGAATGCAGACCCGGGGTTAAGCCCCGGGCTTTCACATCCGACGTGACAAGCCGCCTACGAGCTCTTTACGCCCAATAATTCCGGACAACGCTTGCGCCCTACGTATTACCGCGGCTGCTGGCACGTAGTTAGCCGGCGCTTCTTCTGCAGGTACCGTCACTCTCGCTTCTTCCCTGCTGAAAGAGGTTTACAACCCGAAGGCCGTCATCCCTCACGCGGCGTCGCTGCATCAGGCTTTCGCCCATTGTGCAATATTCCCCACTGCTGCCTCCCGTAGGAGTCTGGGCCGTGTCTCAGTCCCAGTGTGGCCGGTCGCCCTCTCAGGCCGGCTACCCGTCGTCGCCTTGGTAGGCCATCACCCCACCAACAAGCTGATAGGCCGCGGGCTCATCCTTCACCGCCGGAGCTTTCCACACACAGACCATGCGGTCGTGTGTCGTATCCGGTATTAGACCCCGTTTCCAGGGCTTGTCCCAGAGTGAAGGGCAGATTGCCCACGTGTTACTCACCCGTTCGCCACTAATCCCCTCCCGAAGGAGGTTCATCGTTCGACTTGCATGTGTTAAGCACGCCGCCAGCGTTCGTCCTGAGCCAGGATCAAACTCTCCGTGAATGTTTACCCGTAATCGGGTCAACACACACGAGAGCGGAACGACCAGACGGAATAGGTCCGGTCGTTCACAGCGTCCTCGCTGTGTGTGCCACCCCGACCGCATGGGCCGTGGTGGGCTTTCAAAGGAACCTCATCCACCGAGGTGGACGGGGTATCAACATATCTGGCGTTGACTTTTGGCACGCTGTTGAGTTCTCAAGGAACGGACGCTTCCTTTGTTCCTGTTTCACCAGGATCTCCGGGCGCTTCCCTTCGGTCTTGCGTTTCCGACTCTATCAGATCCTTGCGGGCCCGATTTTCGCCGGTGCGTTTCCGCCTTTCGGCTTCTTCGCGTTTCCGACTCTACCAGATCCGTTTCCGTCTCTGGCCCCTGTCGGAGCGGGGTCGGCCGTTCGGCTTTCGCTTTCCGGCCTTTCCGACTCTATCAGGCCCGATTTCGTTCCGTTGCCGGTCCGAATTCGTTTCCGATTCCCCGTCGGAGGGGGTCCGCCTGGGGTGCGGCTATTTGAACTGCCGCGCCTTTCGGCGTGATCACTACTTTAGCGGAATTCCTCGTTGACGCATAATCACGCCACGGTTCGAATTTCGGCATGCCGAAATCTTTCCCAGTGAGGGGCCGTGCAGTAGTGGGTGCCGCGAAGCGGCGGGATGGTCGCCGCGGAACCGTTCCGGCTCTGTGGCAACTCGGAGAACACTACGGATGGGGAAGGGCCGTGTCAACACGCGTCAGTCAAGGTCACTCAGACGCCCGTCGGCGTCGGGCTGGGCGTCCTCGACGCGGCGCAGCAGACGGGTCAGGACCTGGCCGAGGAGCTGCCGTTCCTCTCCGGAGAGGTCCTGGAGGAGGTCCTCCTCGAAGACCGTCGCCAAGCGCATCGCCTCGAGCCACTTCTCGCGGCCCTCGTGGGTCAGCGCGACGATGACGCGGACGCGGTTGTTCTCGTCGCGCTCGCGCGTGACCAGACCCTCGTTCGCCATGCGGTCGATGCGGTGGGTCATGGCGGCCGGCGTGAGGCCTAGGAGCTTGGCGAGTTCGCCGGGGCCCATTTCGTAGGGGGCTCCGGAGACGACGAGGGCCTTGAGGACCTCCCATTCGGCGTTGCTCAGGCCGAGGGTGGCGGTCTGCCGCCCGTAGGCGACGTTCATCCGGCGGTTGAGGCGCTGAAGTGCGGAGACGACCTGCTCCACCTGGGGGTCGAGGTCCTGGAATTCGCGCTGGTAGGCCGCGATCTGTTCCTCGAGGCTCGGCTCGGCAGTGTCGGCGGCCGCATCGGAGGGCTCAGGCATGCGGCGCAGTATGACATGTAAGTCATTGGCGTTGAAGTTCTTCGGCATGTAGTCTTTAGCTTCGAACTTTAGAGTTGAAGTCTTCAGGGTGAGACTGTCCGGCTCCGGACGGTCTCGCCCTGGCGTCTGTCCCAGCTCGTGGGTTCGTCCCTCTTATCCGTCTGATGACCTGACCTAGGTAGGTGAGTGTGACCACCGCGATGGGCGCCGCGTTGCGCCGGATCCAGCTCGGGAACGCGTTGAGCGCGTTCGGGAGCGGCTTCACCGTTCCGTATCTGTACGTCTATGTGGCGAAGGTGCGGGATCTCGGCGCGAGTACGGCCGGTGCCGTACTGGCGATGCTGGCGGTGGCCGCGCTGGTCGTCCTGCCGCTGACCGGTCGCGTCATCGACCGGCGCGGGCCACTGCCGGTGGCCGTCATCGGTTCGGTCTGCGCCGCCATCGGCTCCCTGGGGATAGGGCTGTCCGCCAGCGAGCCGCTGGTCATTGCGGCGGCCATCGCCCTCGGTGCCGGGATAGCGGTCATCCAGCCGGCGCTCGCGACGATGATCGTGTGGTGCTCGACGACCGTGACACGGTCGCGGGCGTTCGCCACCCAGTTCTTTCTGAACAACCTGGGGCTGGGCGTCGGCGGACTGGTCGGCGGGCTGCTGGTCGACGAGTCGCATGCGTCGAGCTTTGTGCGGCTGTTCGCCATCGAGGCCGTGATGTTCCTGGTGCTCGGCGCGGCGGTGGCGACCGTACGGCTGCCGCGGGCGCCGAAGGTCGAGGACCCGGTGCCGACCGAGGAGCGGGCCAAGGGCGCCTGGCGCGCGATGTTCGCCGACCGGCGGATGGTGTGGCTGTGCGTCCTGGGGTTCGTGCTGTTCTTCGCCTGCTACGGGCAGTTCGAGTCGGGGCTGGCGGCCTACGCGACCGAGGTCACCCGGATCCCGCCGGCCAGCCTGGGGATCGCGCTGGCGGCGAATACGGCGGCGATCGTGGCGGCGCAGTTCGTGGTGCTCAAACTGGTCGAGCGCCGGCGGCGCAGCCGGGTGATGGCGCTGGTCGGGATGGTCTGGACGGTGGCGTGGATAGCCGCCGGGCTGTCCGGGCTGGTGCACGGTGCGCAGGTGGTGGCGACGACGCTGCTGATCTCGACGTATGCGCTGTTCGGTATCGGTGAGTCGATGCTGTCGCCGACGGTGGCTCCGCTGGTGGCCGATCTGGCGCCGGCTTCCCTGATCGGCCAGTACAACTCGGCATTCGCCCTGGTCAAACAGCTGGCGCTGGCGGTCGGTCCGGCCGTGGGCGCACTGATGGTGGGGCATGGGATGTATGTGGCGTACATCGGGATGCTCGTGGTCTGTGCGCTGGGGATCACGGTGTTGTCGTTGCGGCTGGGGCGGATGCTGCGTCCGGAGCAGGACAATCCGCACCGGGCGGTGGCGTCCCTGCCCGCGGCACGGGTGCCTGCGGAGCCGGCAGCGGAAGCGGTTGTCTGCGGCGCCTGAGCATCGTGCCCGGACCGCCGGGCCCATGGGCGGTCGTTGAAGCCCACGCGCCCGGCGCCGTAAGAGCGGCGCGCCCACCGGCCCCCGGCCTGGTCCGATCGGATCAGGCCGGGGGCCGGTGGCGTACGGCTATCCGCGCGGCAGGGCGAATTCGCACCAGACGGCCTTGCCGCCGCCCGGGGTGCGGCGCGAGCCCCAGGACGAGGCGATGGTGGCGACGATGGAGATGCCCCGGCCGGCCTCGTCGGCGGGTTCGGCGCGGCGGCGGCGCGGGAGGTGGTCGTCGCCGTCGGTGACCTCGACGATCAGACGGCGGTCCGTGCGGCGCAGCCGGAGGCGCATGGGCGGGGTGCCGTGCTGGAGGGAGTTGGCGACCAGTTCGCTGGCGGCCAGCACACCGAGGTCGTGCAGCTCGGTCGGGAAGCGCCAGGACGCGAGGACCCCGGAGGCGAAGGCGCGGGCGCGCGGGGCCGCTTCGGTGCCGCCGTGGAGTTCGAGCGCGGCGTTGTGGAACAGCTCGGCGTCATGGCCGGTCCGCTCCGGGTGCTGGAGGACCAGGATGGCGACATCGTCGTCGTGGCTGGCGGTGATGCCCAGGGAGCGCAGCAGGCGGTCGCAGACGATGTCCGGCGCGCCGGCGGCACCGGCGAAGGCGCGCTCCAGGGCCTCGACGCCGTGGTCGATGTCCTTGTCGCGGCGCTCCACCAGACCGTCGGTGTAGAGGACGGCGCTGCTGCCGGGGCCCAGCGGGACGGAACCGGAGGTGTGCAGCCAGCCGCCGGTGCCCAGGGGCGGCCCGGTGGGCTCGGCGGCGCGGCGGATCGTGCCGTCCGGGTCGCGTACGAGGATGGGCAGATGGCCGGCCGAGGCGTAGACCAGCCGGCCCTCGTTCGGGTCGTGGACGGCGTAGACGCAGGTGGCGATCTGGCTGGCGTCGATCTCGGCGGCCAGGCCGTCCAGGAGCTGGAGGACCTCGTGGGGCGGGAGGTCGAGGCGGGCGTAGGCGCGGACCGCGGTGCGCAGCTGGCCCATGACGGCGGCGGCGCGCACCCCGCGGCCCATGACGTCGCCGATGACCAGGGCCGTACGGCCGGCGCCGAGGGTGATGACGTCGTACCAGTCGCCGCCGACCGCGGCGTCCGTGCCGCCCGGCTGGTACGTGGCGGCGACGCAGAGGTCGTCGGGCTGTTCCAGTTCCTGGGGCAGCAGGGAGCGCTGGAGGGTGACGGCGGCCTCGCGCTGGCGGGCCTCGCTGGCGCGCAGCCGCTCGGCGGACTCGATCTGGTCGGTGACCTCGGCGCCGAAGACCAGGACGCCCTTGTGCGGGGCGACGCAGGCGACCTCGGGGTCGGGTGCCGGGCCGCTCGCCGCGACCTCGATCGGGGTGCAGGTGAAGGTGTAGTAGCCGTCGCGGGAGCGGTCGCCGCCCGCGCCGCCGGGGACCTTGCGGGACTTGACCGTCCGCGGTTTGCCGCTGCGCAGGACCTGGTCCATCAGGGGGAGCAGACCCAGGGTGTCGAGCTCGGGGAGGGCTTCGCGGGCGGTGTGGCCGGCCGGCCGGGGGCCGAAGGCGGCGGCATAGGCGCCGTTGACGTAGGCGAGGCGGTGCTCGGGGCCGTAGACGACGGCGACGAGGGCGGGGATGGTGCCGAGGATGTCGTGGACGGACAGTGCGTCGACGGTGGGCGGCAGCCCCACGGGGGTGGCGTCCTGGTACGGCGTGGTTTCCGCGTGCTCGGCGCGGGCCGCGGGGACGGTACCCGTGGTGGCTGCCGTCGGGGCGGCGGGCGTGCCGTCCGGGGCCGCGGGCACGGTGGACGGCGCCGGGGCCGCGGCGGGCGGGGCGGCCGGCGTGCCGGACGCGGGGCGGGGCGCGGCGCGGTCGGACCGGGCGGCGGCACGCCGCTGTGTGCCGGGGAGTTTGGCGCTCCAGCGCGTGAAGATCACGGAGGGGTACCTCTTACTTCGCGTCGTCGCGCGGGATCGGGCCGTCGGCAGGGCGGGACCTCCCGGCCGGCGGCCGGAGAAGGGTCGGCTGGGGACACTCTCGGCGTCCATTTGCGGAATGCAGCAAACGTCCAGAATCCTCGTGATTGTCACTCTTTGCAGATACGAGCCCACCCATGGTCACACGTCCAGTGTGGCCGACCGGACGGACATCCGTCAGACGCCCGGGTGCCCGCATGGAGTTCCGCACTCCGGAACATCCGGCGTACCAGGGCTGACGGTACGTCGACTCTTGTGGGGTACGGCGCGTCAACTGGCTTCGTTGTGCCGTCCGGTCCCCGCGGCGAGTTCGAACTCGGCGCGCGGGTTCTCCAGCGAGCCGAGCGAGACGATCTCGCGTTTGAACAGGCCGGCCAGCGTCCATTCGGCGAGCACCCGCGCCTTGCGGTTGAAGGTCGGCACCCGGCTGAGGTGGTAGACACGGTGCATGAACCACGCCGGGTAGCCCTTCAGCTTGCGCCCGTAGACGTGTGCGACGCCCTTGTGCAGGCCGAGCGAGGCCACCGAGCCGACGTATTTGTGCTCGTAGTCCTGGATCGGGCCGCCGCGCACGGCCGCCGCGATGTTCTCGGCGAGCACCTTGGCCTGACGGACGGCGTGTTGCGCGTTGGGGGCGCAGACGGCGCGGGGCTCGTCGGGCTTGGCGGGCGGCGGAGCCGTCAGGTCGGGGACCTCGGCCGCGTCGCCGGCGGACCAGGCGTGTTCGACGCCGTCCACCTGGAGGGCGGGGGTGCACTTGAGGCGGCCGTGCGCGTTCAGCGGCAGCCCGGTCGCGGCCAGGATGGGGTGCGGTTTGACGCCCGCGGTCCACACCAGGGTCCGGGTCGGGAAGCGGGAGCCGTCGCTGAGCTGGGCGACCCGCTTCTCGCAGGAGTCCAGCCGGGTCTCCAGCCGTACGTCGATGTTGCGGGCGCGCAGCTCACGGACGGCGTAACGGCCCATGTCAGGGCCCACTTCGGGCAGGATCCGGTCGGTCGCCTCGACCAGGATCCACTTCATGTCCTCGGGCTGGATGTTGTGGTAGTAGCGGACGGCATAGCGGGCCATGTCCTCCAGTTCGGCCAACGCCTCGACGCCCGCGTAACCGCCGCCCACGAAGACGAAGGTGAGCGCGGCGTCGCGGACCGCGGGGTCGCGGGTGGAGGAGGCGATGTCGAGCTGCCCGAGGACGTGGTTGCGCAGTCCGATGGCCTCTTCGACGGTCTTGAAACCGATGCCGACGTCGGCGAGGCCCGGGACGGGCAGGGTGCGCGAGACCGAGCCCGGCGCCAGGACCACTTCGTCGTACTCCACCTCGATGGCGCCGTTGCCGGTCTCCTCCGCGGCCAGGGTGGTGATCGTGGCCCGGCGGTCCGTGTGGTCGAGGGCGGTGACCTCACCGATGACGACCTTGCACTGCGGCAGCACCCGGCGCAGCGGTACGACGACGTGGCGCGGGGAGATCGAACCGGCCGCGGCCTCGGGCAGGAAGGGCTGATACGTCATATACGGCTCGGGGTCGACCACGATGACCTCGACAGTGCCCTGCTGCAACTCCTGCTTCAGCTTCCGCTGCAATCGCAGGGCGGTATACATCCCCACGTAGCCACCGCCGACCACGAGAATGCGCGTCACGTCGTTCGAAGACTCAGTCTTCACAGAGGTTCTCCTCGCGGTGTCGACCAGGCCCGGGCAGCACCGATCCGGACGGCGGCCTGCGGCGCGGCCACCATCGGAGCTGCACCCCCGGGAAAGCACAGCACTGTTCCATGACGCACCGCCGGAGCGCCTTTGTCCACAGGCCCGTCGAAATGTATGACCGGCCGCGGCCCTGGGGACGGAACGACCCATTCCGCCTACCCGGGAAGAGGTGCGCTGGTCAGGGGGTGGGTGGCGACGGGAGAACGGGGGTGTAATCCGGGCGGATCAGGCCCCTTGGGCCGATCGGGGGGCGCATTGCGCGGAACGCCCCCTTCATTCTTGACGCGGGCTCAACTATGTTCGTATCCGTTGGGGTGGACCCTGTCATCGGTACGCCCTGACTGTCAGGGCGGGGAGTCTCCGGGGGGAGACGACATTACCGGGGGATCACTATGCACATTCAGGGCTCTCATTGGCCGACCAACGTCGCTGTGGCACCTGCCGCCGACGATGCCGGGAGCGGTAGCAGTAGCAGAAACGACAGAGGCAACGGCAGCGGCGCCGGCAACGGCTCCGGTGTGAGCAACGGTGCCCGCTCGGGGGCGGGCGGCCGGAGCACGCCGCTGCGGGTGGACGCCCAGCGCAATCTGGAACATGTGCTGCGCGCCGCGCGCGAGGTCTTCGGCGAGCTGGGGTACGGCGCGCCCATGGAGGACGTGGCCCGGCGGGCCCGGGTCGGGGTGGGCACGGTCTACCGCCGGTTCCCGAGCAAGGACGTACTGGTCCGCCGGATAGCCGAGGAGGAAACCTCACGGCTGACGGACCAGGCGCGTACGGCGCTGGGCCAGGAGGACGACCCGTGGTCGGCGCTGTCCCGTTTTCTGCGGACGTCGGTCGCCTCGGGTGCCGGACGGCTGCTGCCGCCGGGCATTCTGCGGGGGAGCGCGGACGCCGACCGGCTCGCGGAGACGGCGGACGGCCCGGAAGGTCCCCGGGTGCCGGACGGCCTGAGTGACGCACGGGTGCCGCAGCAGCGGATGGCTCCCGGCTCGGACGGGGTACCGGTCGATCTCCGGCTGGTCGCCCCGGAGGGCGGGTCCGCTCCGGAGGGCGAGGCGGGCCAGGCGGCAGCGGCCGCTTCGGCCTCGGCCTCGGCCGAGGAGACGACCGGCGCCGATGCGCTGCTGGAGGTCGTCGGCCGGCTCGTGGAGCGCGCCAGGACGGCGGGCGAACTGCGCGCCGACGTGACGGTCTCCGACATCCTGTTAGTGATTGCCACGGGCGCGCCCACGCTGCCCGATCCCGGCCATCAGCAGGCCGCCTCCGCGCGACTGCTGGAAATTCTGCTGGAAGGGCTGCGTTCGCGCCCCGCGCGGTGAAGTCCGGTGGCCGGCCCCGTCCGGGTGGACCCGAGTGCCGGGTTCCTCGGGCGGGGCCGCGCCACGGGGTGGTGTCGTGGGTGGAGCACGGGGCGGTGTCGTACGCGGGCCGCGGGGACCGTGGCTGGGCTTCGGGTGTCCGTCTCCGTGCTCCGGGGGCCGCCTACGGCTCCCGCTCGTGGTGGCACGTACGGGACCGCGGGCGGTTCAGCCCGTATGCGCGATGCGGCCCGCATCTGCGGTGGGCTCGTACGGGTGAACGTCCGTGCGGTCGTCCGCGTTCTCACCCCGGATGAGTGGATGACCGTCAGGGCCCTCAACCACCGGGGTTCGGTATGGCACGCTGGCGCGGTGTTCCGGTGTGACGGCGGCTTCGGGGGCCTCGAAGATGGGTGTTGACGGGCGGGACGGGCGGCGCGACGGCGACGCCGGGGTGGAAGAGCGCGCGGGGACGCCGTCCGGGCGGATCCCGGGACGGACCGGGCCGGCCACGCGGCACGATCGCGCCGGTGAACCGGCGGGCGAGGGCCACAGCGTGCCGCCGCAGCGGGACCGTTCCCGCCGGACGACCCCGGCCGCCAACGCCGAAGGCGGCGAACTCCCGCCGTCCGACGCCCAGTTGCTCGCCGATCTGCGGGCCGGGGACGACCGTGCGTACGAGGAGATGTACCGCAGGCATGCCGACGCGGTCCGGCGCTATGCCCGCAGCTGCTGCCGGGACGTGCACACCGCGGAGGACCTGACCGGCGAGGTCTTCGCGCGCACGCTGCAGGCGGTGCGCGGCGGCGCGGGCCCGGATTCCGCGGTGCGTGCCTACCTGCTGACGACCGTCCGCCGGGTCGCCGCGTCCTGGGCGAAGACCGCGCGCCGGGAGCAACTGGTCGAGGACTTCGCGGTGTTCGCGGTGTCCGCGGCCGGTGCGCCGGGGGACAGGGACACCCTGGACCTGGGCGCGGACGTGCGCGCTCTGCACGAGGCCGAGCAGTCGATGGCCGTGCAGGCGTTCCGCAGTCTGCCCGAGCGCTATCAGACGGTGCTGTGGCACACCGCCGTCGAGGACGAGTCGCCCAGCGAGGTCGCCCCGCTGCTCGGGCTGACCGCGAACGCCACCGCCGTACTGGCGCACCGCGCCCGGGAGGGCCTCAAACAGGCCTATTTGCAGGCGCATGTCAGCCAGTCGCTGACCGCCGGGGGCGACTGCGCCCGGTACGCCGACCGGCTCGGCGCCTATGCCCGCGGTGGGCTGCGGATGCGGGCCGAGCGGGGGCTGCGCAAGCATCTGGACGCATGTACCCGGTGCCGGCTGGCCGCGCTGGAGGTCGAGGACGTCAACCAGCGGATCGGGGCGCTGCTGCCGGTCGCGGTCATCGGCTGGTTCGCCGCCGGGTACGCCGTCAAGGCGGCGGCCGCGGCGGTGGGTGTCGCGGGTGCGGGTGCGGCGGCCGGTGCGGCGGCGGTCGCGGGTGGTGGCGGGGCCGGTGCGGCGGGCGGCAGCGGTGGTGGTGCCGCCGCAGGTGAGGGGCTGGGCGCGGCGGTGAAGGTCGGTATCGGGGCCGGGGCGACGGTGGTGGCGGGCGCGGCACTGGCGCTGGCGCTGACCGGCTCCCCCGAGCCGGCGCCGGCGCCCCATGCCCAGCCCGCGCAGCCGCGCCCGTCCGCGCCGCAGAAGCCGGCCCCCGAGCCGTCGGGGGCGGCGCTCCCGCCGGCGGCCGGTGCCGCACCGGCAGCTCCGAAGCAGACCGCGAAGCCGCACCCCTCACCGCCTCCGGCGCGCGAGCCGCGCGCCGAGCCGACGCCCGCCTCTCCGGGGGCACCGCAGCGACCGGCGCCCGGATCGCCTGCGCCCTCGACGCCACCTTCGACGCCGGCCCCGCGGCCCACGCCGTCGAAGCCCTCACCCAAGCCGCCGCTTCCCGCCCCGACCGCGTACCGCCTCAATGCGCTCGACCACGACTTCATGGGCGACGGCAGCAGGCCGGAGGTGCGCACCATCGGGAGCAGCTGGCTCTGGCAGCGGCAGGAACCGAAGATCGCCGGCACCAGGTATGCGCATGGCGTGAGCGTGCACGCGCGATCCTCGGTGACCGTCGACCTCAACCGCCGGTGTACCGCGTACGACGCCGTTGCGGGCGTCGACGATCTGAGCCTGGGGCAGGGCGCGGTGCGCTTCTCCGTCTACGCGGACGGGGTGCGGCTCTGGCAGTCGGCGGTGGTGCGCGGCGGGGAGCGGGCGGTGCCGGTGCATGTCCCGCTGGCGGGCCGTAAGACGCTGCGGCTGGTGGCCGAGCCGGCGTCGCCCGTCGGCGCGGTGGCGCTGGGGGACTGGGCGCAGTCGACGATCAGCTGTCGTTGAGGGGGCGGGACGAAGCCGGGGTGACGGCGTCGCGGGACGGCGCCGGGGCGGAGGCGTCACGGGATGGCTCCTGACCGGTGGCGTCGCGGGACGGCGCCGGGGCGGAGGCGTCACGGGATGGCTCCCCGTCGGAAGCGTCATGGGACGGCTCCTGGTCGCCGTCCTCGGGGCGCGGCGCCAGGAGCGCGACGGCCTCGGCGGGGGTGAGGCGCGCGCCCTCGGCGTACAGCGCCTCGTAGACGCCGCCGCGTAGGTCGCCGCCCCTGTCGGCGCGAGTGCCGGCGCCCGTGGCGCCGCGGGTGTCGTCCCGTATGCCTTCGTGCAGGCCACCGCCCTCCATGCCCTCGTGCAGGCCAACCCCTGTGTCCTCGTGCAGGCCAACCCGTATGCCCTTGTGCAGGCCGTCCCGTATGCCGCCGCTCAGGTCGTCGTCGGATGCGGCGTTCAGCTCGGCGCGGAGCGTGTCCGCCGTGTGCTGTACGTCCTCCTCTTCGGGGACGATCCGTGGAAGTTCGCCGCGCCAGGCGCCGGCGGCACCCAGCAGCCGGGCCGCGTCCTGCGGGCGGCCGGCGCGCTGGAGTGCCACGGCCGCGGATTCCACGACGGCCGCCAGCACCGGCTGGGTGCAGTAGTGCGCCAGCCCCGATCTCAGCGCCTGATGGCACTGGCTCAGCGCGTCCGTCAGCTCACCTGCTTCCGCCGCGATCCGGCCCGCCAACGCGTCCAGCACGAGCGCGAAATGGGGCGGTGGGGTCCCCAGCGCGGCGGCCGTACGCGCCGCCTCGCACTCCGCGCGCGCCACCTCGGGCTTCCCGCGGCGGAGCGCAATGCGGGCGTGCAGCGAGTGGTTGAAGGCCAGCGGGTCCTGCACGCCCCACTCGGCGGCCTGCTCGTCCGCCCGCACCAGCGCCTGCTCGGCGCTGTCCACATCACCGTCGGCGAAGTGGAGTTCGGCCAGCCGGGACAGGATGAACGGCCCCTCTGTGTACGCGCCCAGCTCGCAGGTCAGCGCGAGCGCCTCCTCGTAGGCGGTACGCGCCTCGTCGTAGCGGCCACGGATCTGCCGCATCTCCGCTGTTGCGGCGGCGACCTGGGCGAGCATCCAGCGGTCGCCGACCCGCCGGGCCAGTGCGACCAGCTCCGGCTCGTCGGCCTCTGCCGATTCCAGGCCGCCGGGAAGGCCGATCGCAAGATGTGTACGGAACATCAGCGAGACGCCCAGCTCCCAACTGCCGCCCAGAGCACGGGTGGTGGTCACGGCACCGTCCGCGAGCGGCAGTATCTGGTCGTAGCCGCCGAGGAAGAACGCGGTGAACGGCCACAGCAGTCCGGGGAAGCGGGCGCTGCGCGGATGCGGGCGGCGGTAGGACGTCAGCAGCCGGTCGATCAGGGCGCGCTGCTTCTGGGTCTCGCCATGGCGGTCGCGGCTCTGGTCCTGGAGCAGGAAGAGGAGCAGCAACTGTAGGTCCGCCTGCGCCCAGAACGCCGGGTCCGTGTCGGCGAGTTGCTCCGGACCGGGACGGAGGGCCGCGGTCCGCTCCGCCCAGGAGGCGCCCTCCTCACGGTAGTTGCGCAACCACCAGAACCAGCCCATGGCCAGGACCACCCGCTGTGCGGTGTCCGCTTCCCGGCCGGTGACCGCGCGGTGCAGCACCGCTCGTACGTTGTCCAGCTCGGCCTCGATACGCGCCAGCCACGGCAGCTGCTCGGCGGAGCGGATACGCGGTTCGGCGTCCGTCAGGAAGTCCAGGAAGTGACCCGTGTGCCGGGCGAGGGTGCGCTCATGCTCCTCGGGGCGGTCGGCGGCCCGCTCCCTGGCGTAGGCGTGGATGGTCTCCAGCATCCGGTAGCGGGGCTCGGCGCCCCGGTGGTCGACGATCAGCAGCGACTTGTCCACCAGCGCTCCGAGCCGGTCGAGCACCTCCTCGGCCCGTTCGCCGCACACCGCCTCGGCGGCCGCGAGGGTGCAGCCGCCGGCGAACACCGACAGCCGGCGCAGCAACGCGCGCTCGGGCTCGTCGAGCAGGTCCCAGGACCAGTCGACGACCGCGCGCAGCGTCTGCTGGCGGGGCAGTGCGGTCCGGCTGCCGCTGGTCAGGAGCCGGAAGCGGTCGTCGAGCCGGTCGGCGATCTGGCGCGGGGAGAGCAGCCGCAGCCGCGCCGCGGCCAGCTCGATGGCGAGCGGCAGACCGTCCAGCCGGCGGCAGATCTCGTCCACTGCCGCGGGGTCGTCCACGGCCCGGAAATCCGTCCGCACCGCCGCCGCCCGCTCGGCGAACAGCTGGTGCGCGGGGGCCGGCGGCAGCGGTTCCAGTGGCCGGACGACCTCGCCGGGTACGCCGAGCGGTTCCCGGCTCGTGGCCACCACGGTCAGTCCCGGGCAGTGCCGCAGCAGCCGGTCGGCCAACTCGGCGGCGGCGCCCACCACATGCTCGCAGTTGTCGAGGACGAGCAGGAGTCTGCGCGAGGCGCAGTGGTCGACGATCCGGGCCGCCGGGTCGGTGTGCTCGGCGGCCGTACGGGCCTCCATGGCCGGGGAGAAGACGGTCGTGTCCCGCCGGCCGAGCGCGGAGAGGACGGCCCCGGGCACGGCCTCCGGAGCGTCCAGCGGCGCGAGCTCGGCGACCCAGACCCCGTCGGGGTGTTCCCCGGCCAGCGAGCCGGCCAGCTGCTCGGCGAGCCGGGTCTTGCCGGATCCGCCCGCTCCGGTGAGCGTGACGAGGCGCGTTCGATGTGACCTCAACTCGTAGTGGAGTGAGGAGAGTTCGGCCTCGCGGCCGACGAAGGAGTTGAGGCGGGAGCGGAGATTGCCGGAGCGGGGGCCCGCATCCGAGGCCGGAGGGGACGCCGCCGGCTCCGGCTCCACCTTCTGTGCGAGCAACTGGGCGTGCAGCGCCCGTAGTTCGGGGCCCGGGTCCGCCCCGAGCCGGTCCGCGAGCAGCCGGCGGGTCTCCTCGTACGCGGCCAGCGCATCGGCGCCCCGTCCCGCGCCGTACAGGGCCCGCATGAGCTGGGCCCGGAACGGCTCGTCCAGGGGATGGTCCGCGGTCAGCTGCCGCAGCTCGGGCAGCAGCTCCTCGGTACGGCCGAGCGCCAGATCCGCATCGATCCGCCGGTGCAGCGCCGCCAGCCGCAACGCCTCCGGGCCATGGGCCGCCCCCGCCCCGTCGGGCAGATCCAGCAGTGCCGGTCCGCGCCACAGCGCGAGCCCGGTGCGCAACGTCCCGGCCGCCGCGGCCGGATCCCCCTCCTGCAACTGTCGCGTCCCCATGGCGACCAGCCGCTCGAACTGATGCAGATCGACCTCGTACGGCCCCGTGACCAGCCGATATGCCCCCGGCAGCGACTCCACCGCCTGCTTGCCCAGGGCCCGGCGCAGCCGCCCCACCAGCGCCTGCAACGCACCCGGTGCGTCCTGCGGCGGCGCATCCACCGCCCACACCTCGTCGATCAGCGTCTCCACGGCAACCGGCCGCCCACCACGCAGGGCCAGCGCGACCACCAGCGCCCGCACCCGCGCCCCGCCCAGCGACACCGGCTGCCCCCGCGCGTCCAGGACCTCCGTCGCACCCAGAATCCGAAATCTCACCCGGTCATTGTCCAGCCCCACGCCGCTCCCCCGATTTTCATCCACAGCCCGACTCGATGCGGACCTCAGTTATCCACAGCCATGCCGGCGGGGCTGCGGCCCGAGGCGGTGGGCCCGAGGCGACGGGCCCGGCCCGGCAGGCCCGTGCGTCAGGCGAAGCAGGCCGGGAACCCACCGGCCGGAAGACACCGCACCCACCGGCCGGAAGACACCGCACCCGCCGCCCCACCACCAGCGACCGGCGACCAGCGGCCGGCGACCGGCGACCGGCGCGGACATCCGCGCACCCCCCTCCCGCGCGGACCCTCCCGCCAGAGGTGGGCGCCCCCAAAAGCTGGGCGGCAGAAACCACCCCGCCCCCGCCCGGCCACCCGCCCGCGCCCGGCCACCCGCCGGCGCCCGGCCACCCGCCGACGACAACGCCCCCGGCCTCAAACCAGCCGCGCCCGCGGAACCACTCCCCCCGCGACCGCCTTTTGGCGTGGCGCCCCGGCCCCCGTCCAACACGTCCCCCGCCGCGCCACCAGCCGCCGCAGCCACAGCTCCGTGGAGACCAGCTCGGCCAGCCCGTCCAACGGCAGCGCCGCCCCCTCCGCCGCCGACCGCAGCGCCTTGCGGACCACCCGGGCCTCCACCAGCCCCGCATCGGCCAGCAGCGGCGTGTCGAAGAGCTGCACCAGGTCACCGACGGCGCCGCGCAGCCCGGCACGTACGGCCGCCGCATGGGTGACGTGCGAGGTGGCGCCCCAGCCGGGCGGCAGATCCCGTACCCCGGCCCCGGCCAGTACGGAGCGCAGCACCGCCGCCCGCGCCCCCGGCTGCACCCGCAGGGTGTCCGGCAGGGCGCGGCAGGCGAGCACCACCTGGTTGTCGAGGAACGGGGCGTGCAGCCGCTGGTTGCGGACCTCGGCGGCCTGCTCGAAGACGCGGTGGTCGGCGGCCTGACGGGCCAGTGCGGCTCGGGCGCGCCGCTCCCCGGGGCGGCCGACGGCGGGCGAGCGGGTCGCCGCATCGCTGAGCCGAACCGATACTTCAGCCAGCGCCTCCCCCGTGAGCCAGCGCGCGGCGGGCCCCGGCCCGCACCACGCGAGCGCGGCCAGCGAGGCGTCCACGGCCCCGCCGGCCACCGGCTCGTCGGCGAACTGCCGCTCCAGGAGGCGGCGCGCCGTATCGGCGATGCCGGCCGAGTACGGCGTACGGGCGAGCCTGCGGGCGGCGCGGTAGACCGTGAAGGGGACGAGGACGGACTGCGCGGAGGGGCCGTCCGCCTTGGCCAGCGCGGTGACCGGGCGCAAGAGATGGCGTCGGCGGCGGTCCATGAGGAGGTCGGCGAGTCGGGCGGGGTGGGCGTCGAGGACCTGGCGGGCGCCGTGTCCGACGAAGTGGTCCGCGCTGCCGGCCAGCAGCCGTCGGCGGTGACGGCTCGCGGTGGTGAGGGAGGGGCCCGGCTCGTCCGTGAGCGGGCCGATGCCGAGGTCCGCGTACGGGAGGGCCTCTTCGCCCGCCGCGACGACGACATGGTGCAGCCGCGGATTGTCGGCGATGGTGCGGGCGCGCTCCAACTCGGCGTCGCGGTAAGCCTGTCCGCCGTTGGTGGCGCGGTCGTTGAAGGTGACGGCCAGGAGGCGTTCGCCGTGACCGTTGAGCCTCCCGGGCTGGCCGGGAAGGCCGGCGGCCAGCAGGGCGAGGGTCCCGGAGGCGCTGCCGCCGGAGAGGTCGGCGCCGATGCCGGGGGCCGGCGCCCCGCGCGCCGCGCGCCGCTCGGCGGGCCCCATGCCGGGCACCGGGCCGGGGTCGAGGCCGTCGAGCCCGTCCGGGTCGGGGGCGTGCCGGGGCCCGGCGAGCCGGGCGCGGACCGCTTCGACCAGGGCGTCGCGGACGCCGTCCACGGCTTGTTCGGGGGCGAGTTGGGGCGCGGCGACAGCGAGCGAGGCGGTCGGCTCGAAGGAGGTGATCTCGCCGGCGCCGCCGCGCAGCACCAGGGCGTGTCCGGGCGGGATCCGGCGGACCCCTTCGTACGGCGTGCCGGCACCGAGCGCCTCGGGGATGTCCGGGCAGGCCAGCAGCGCGGCCAGGTGGCCGACGTCGAGGCTGGCCTCGACGAGGTCGGCGAGCGGGAGGGCGGCGGTGGCGTAGGCGGTGCCACCGGCCCAGGGGGTGTGGAAGACAGGACGGGCACCGGCCAGGTCGCCGGTGACGGTGATCCGCCGCCCAACCTGGACGACGGCGGTGTAGCTGCCGGGCCAGGCGGTGAGATGGCGCAGCGCGCCCCCGCGGGCCGCGAACAGCCCCACCCGCAGTTGGTCGTCGGTGGCTCCGCAGACCCCGAAGACCGCGAGCCGGGTCTCGGGGTCGGCCTGTACGACGCGGACCTCGTCCGGCCGCCAGTCGCCGACCGCCCAGAGGGGATCCGGCTCGTTCCACAGGAGTTGGGCGCCTACGGGGAGCACCGCGCGGCTTTCCTCGCCGGCCGTCGGCCCTGTGAGGGACGGCCCCGTGGCGGCACTGCTCCACCCCACCAACCAGCGCATCGCCGCCTCCACCCGATTTCCCCGTGCGCCGGGGCCAACGGCCACCCCGTACAGCGGATTGCCCGGCTGTCGCCGAGCTGTTGTGGCGACCATGCTGCCATGACAGGGGCACGGGGGAGGTGTCGAAGCGGGCCCGTATACGGGCGGTTCGCGGCGCCGACGGCCGCCGAGGGTCGGCGGGCGGGCCCTTGGGAGCGTCACGGGGGCACCACGGGCGGTCCGTGAACGGTGGAGCGGGCGGGGCGCCGGGCTTCGGGGCACGGCCGTGCGCGCCGGCCCCCGGTACGCCTCGCACCGGGCGCGAGTCCTCCGCCGCATCGGCCCCGGGAGGCCCCCCGTGTGGCCCCCGGGGCGACCCCCGAGCATGCGACGGCGCGAAATCATCACCCGTCGATTTTCGGCCAAAGTCCGCTCTATACAGCCCAGTTGACACATTCGGGCGTTGCGTCAACCGGTGACAGGGACGGCCGGCGACCGGTCTGCGCGACGGTCCGGGAGGCGGGCTGCGCCCCCCGGACCGGACCGTCACCCGCGGGGAATGGGGTGACGGTATCCCCCAGCCCACTGGATCCAGTGCAGCGGGCCGACCCACGCAGAAGACATGGAAGCGCTCCCGATATCGGGCGGCCAGCGCGCACGGACGGGCGCACGGGCACACGTACCCGGAGCACATGCCAATTCCCGCACCCCTGTTTGAACATGAATCTCGCCATCCGGGACACCGACTCTTAACGGTCGGGATCCGGCGAACTACTCTGGGTGGACGCATGCCCCGGGGTACCGGGGCGGCCGTCGCTGTGTCGAGGGGTGCGCATGTCCAGGGATATACGCGGGCCGAACGAAAAGCTCGGCACCGTTCTCGCCCTCGCGGGTATCAGCAATGCCGGACTGGCGCGCCGGGTCAACGACCTCGGTGCGCAGCGCGGACTGACGCTTCGCTATGACAAGACGTCGGTGGCGCGATGGGTCTCGAAGGGCATGGTGCCCCAGGGCGCCGCGCCCCATCTGATCGCGTCCGCGATCGGCAGCAAACTCGGCCGGCCGGTCCCGCTGCACGAGATCGGACTGGCCGACGCGGACCCTGCGCCCGAGGTGGGCCTGGCATTTCCCCGCGATGTGGGCGCCGCGGTGCGCTCCGCGACCGAGCTGTACCGACTCGATCTGGCCGGACGACGGGCGGGCGGCGGCGGCATCTGGCAGAGCCTGGCCGGATCCTTCGCCGTGAGCGCGTACGCCACCCCCGCCTCGCGCTGGCTGATATCCCCGGCCGACAGTTCGGTGGCGCGGGAGGCGGCCGAGGCCCGCGACAAGGACGCCGCGGCGGCCGGCGACGGCGGGATTCCGCAGCACGTCGGCCACAGCGATGTCAGCAAGCTGCGCGAGGCGGCGGAGGACGCCCGCCGCTGGGACTCCAAGTACGGCGGCGGGGACTGGCGTTCCTCGATGGTTCCGGAATGCCTACGGGTGGATGCGGCGCCGTTACTTCTCGCCTCGTACAGCGATGAGGTGGGCCGTGCGCTGTTCGGGGCGACCTCCGAGCTCACCCGGCTCGCCGGGTGGATGGCCTTCGACACGGGCCAGCAGGAGGCCGCACAGCGGTACTACATCCAGGCACTGCGACTGGCCCGCGCGGCCGCCGACGTCCCCCTGGGGGGATACGTCCTCGCCTCGATGTCCCTCCAGGCGACCTACCGCGGCTTCGCCGACGAGGGCGTCGACCTCGCCCAGGCCGCCCTGGAACGCAACCGCGGTCTGGCCACGGCCCGGACCATGAGTTTCTTCCGCCTGGTGGAGGCACGGGCGCAGGCCAAGGCCGGCGAGGCGCGTGCCTGCGAGGTGGCGTTGAAGGCCTCCGAAGGCTGGCTGGAGCGCTCCCGCAGCGGCGACCCCGACCCGTCGTGGCTGGACTTCTACTCGTACGAACGCTTCGCGGCCGACGCCGCCGAGTGCTACCGCGATCTGCGGCTGCCGCGTCAGGTCCGCCGCTTCACCGAGCAGGCGCTGTCCCGCCCCACCGAGGAATTCGTCCGCTCCCACGGTCTGCGCCTGGTCGTGTCCGCGGTCGCCGAACTGGAGTCCGGCAATCTGGACGCGGCCTGCGCGGCGGGCACCCGCGCGGTCGAGGTGGCCGGCCGCATCTCCTCCGCCCGCACCACCGAGTACGTCCGTGATCTGCTGCACCGCCTGGAGCCGTACGGCGACGAGCCGCGGGTGGTGGAGCTGCGGGAACGGGCGAGACCGCTGCTGGCGGCGCCGGCCTAGGGGGAGACGCCCCCTAGGCCCTGAGTCGTCACACTCCCGTCGTCCGCCCGAAGAGCGGGCCGCAGCGGAGCGGCTCCGGACACCGTCGCATCGGCGTACCGGGGCTGTCCGATCGGCATTGTCAGTGCCGGCCGTCATGATGGGATACGTCGTCGGCGATGATGCGCGGGTCCGCGGCGACGGGCGGGCCTGCGGTCATGCGGTTGGGGAGGTGCAGTGGCGGCGTACGACTGCGATGTGCTGGTGATCGGTGCCGGCATCGTCGGACTCTCTACGGCCTACGCGATCACGCGCGCCGCACCCGGCACGCGCGTCGTGGTCCTGGAGAAGGAGCCCGGCCCGGCCCGCCATCAGACCGGACGCAACAGCGGCGTGATCCACAGCGGCATCTACTACCCACCCGGCTCGCTCAAGGCCCGCTTCGCCCTCCAGGGCTCGGCGGAGATGGTGAAATTCTGCACCGAACACGACATCCCGCATGAGGTCACCGGCAAGCTGATCGTCGCCACGGACCGCAGCGAGCTGCCGCGGCTGCACGGCCTGATCCAGCGCGGCCGGGAACACGGCCTGCCGGTGCGCGAACTGGGCCCCGCCCAGATAGCCGAGTACGAACCCGAGGTGCGCGGCCTGGCCGCCATCCATGTCGGCACGACCGGCATCTGCGACTTCGGCGCGGTCGCCCGCCGCTTCGCCCGGCTCGCCGAGGACGCCGGCGCGCAGATCGTGTACGGCACCGAGGTGACGACCATCGGCCGCCGCCCCGGCCGGGTGGCGGTCCGTACGGCCGACGGCACGGTCCACCGCGCCCGCGCCCTCGTCAACTGCGCCGGTCTGCACTGCGACCGGATCGCCCGGCTGGCCGGCGACGCCCCGGGCATGAGGATCGTCCCGTTCCGCGGCGAGTACTTCACCCTCGCTCCGGAGCGCGCCTCGCTCGTCCGCGGCCTGGTCTATCCGGTCCCCGACCCGGCCTTCCCCTTCCTCGGCGTCCATCTGACCCGCGGCATCGACGGCGCCGTCCACATCGGCCCGAACGCCGTCCCCGCCCTGGCCCGCGAGGGCTACGACTGGCGCACCCTCCGCCCCGCCGAGCTGGCCGGCACCCTCGCCTACCCCGGCGCCTGGCGGATAGCCCGCCGCCACTGGCGCTACGGCGCCGGCGAACTCCACCGCTCACTGTCCCGGCGCGCCTTCGCCGACGCGGTCCGCCGCCTGCTCCCGGCCGCCCGCGAGGAGGACCTGCGCCCGTCCCCGGCCGGCGTCCGCGCCCAGGCCGTCCTCCCCGACGGCACCCTCGTCGATGACTTCCTCTTCGCCGAATCCCCCGGCATGATCCACGTCCTCAACGCCCCGTCCCCGGCGGCCACGGCCTCGCTCCCCATCGGACGCAAGGTGGCACGACGGGTACTGGGGGTGCTGGGGCGCTGACGGACGCCCGGTCGGTCCGCCTGCACACCCACCACCCACAAGCCATCACCCACCACCCACCAACCCCCACCCCCAGGCCCCAACCGCCTCCCGCTCCCCGCTCCCCGCTCCCCGCTCCCCGCCGGCTGCCGACCGCCCTCAGCCGCCCCTCCCCCACCCCACCATCCGTAGAATCAACTCACTGTGTCCGAGAATCCCGCCACCCCCGAAACCGACGCCCGCGCAGCGAACGCCCAGGAAGCCGACGCTCCGGCCGCCGCACCCCAGGCCCCCGCCCGCGAAGCCGTCCCCCAGGAAGCCGACGCGCCAGAAGCCCGCAGCCTCGGCTCCACCGCCGTCTCGGCCGCCACCCCGCGCCGCGGTGAGCCCATGTTCCCCGACGGGACCGGCCCCGCCGCCGACCCCGCGGGTTCGCATCACGAGCGGCGCATCCGTTCCTTCCAGCCGCGCCGCAGCCGTGTCTCGCCCACCCAGGCCGATGCGCTGCGCCGCCTGTGGCCGACGTGGGGGCTGGACATCGACGGGCTCTCCCGTATCGACCTCGACGCGTTCTTCGACGGGCTGCCGGTCGTCCTGGAGATCGGCTTCGGCATGGGCGAGGCCACGGCACAGATGGCCGCCGCCGACCAGGCCACCGGCATCCTCGGCTGCGACGTCCACACCCCCGGACAGGGCAATCTGCTCGGTCTCGCGGAGCGGAACGGACTGTCCAACATCCGGGTGGCCAACGGCGACGCGATCATCCTGCTGCGCGAGATGCTGGCGCCCGCCTCCCTCGCCGGCCTGCGCATCTACTTCCCCGACCCCTGGCCGAAGAAGCGCCACCACAAGCGCCGCCTCGTCCAGCCGGAGTTCATCGCCCTGGCGACCACCCGGCTCGCGCCCGGCGCCCTCGTCCACTGCGCGACCGACTGGGAACCGTACGCCGAGCAGATGCTCGAGGTCCTCTCCGCCGAGCCGACGCTCGAAAACCTCTACCCCGATTACGCGCCGCGTCCGGACTTCCGCCCCCTCACCAAGTTCGAGGGCCAGGGCCTGGACAAGGGGCATGTCGTCCACGACCTCCTCTTCCGCCGCCGCGACGCGTAGGCGATCGCCGCTCGTTAGGGTCGATGGGTGTACCCGTCCCAGCCGCCCCCGCACCCGCCGTCCGCACCCACCCCTCCCCCGTACACACCCCACGCGCGCGAGCACACGGGCGCGCACCGCCGCCGGACGGCCCCCTGGCACAGCAGAACACTCCGCGCCATCGCACTGATCTCGATGTTCGCGCTCTCCGGCGTGATCATCGTCGGCATCGTCCGCCAGGAGACCGGCACCGAGGGCTTCCTGGTCGGCCTCGGCCTGGCCGTCTTCCCCGTACCGCTCCTCATCGCGGCGTTCTGCTGGCTCGACCGCGTCGCGCCCGAACCCTGGCGCAACCTCGCCTTCGCCTTCGCCTGGGGCGCCTGTGCCGCGACCCTGGTCGCGCTCCTCGCCAACGGCTTCGCGACCGACTGGCTGGCCGCCAACATCGCCTCCGCCTCACCCTCCGAGGCCGAGGCCTGGGGCGCCACGGTCATCGCCCCGGTCGTCGAGGAGGTGGTCAAGGCCGCCGCCGTACTCCTCCTCTACCGCTTCCGCCGAGGCGACTTCGACGGCATCACGGACGGCATCGTCATCGCCGGCATCACCGCCACCGGTTTCGCCTTCACCGAGAACGTCCTCTACCTGGGCAACGCCTTCGGCGAGGACCAGTCCATGGGCCACTCCGGCCTCGACTCACTCACCGCCGGCACCTTCTTCCTCCGCATCATCGTCTCCCCCTTCGCCCACCCGCTCTTCACGATCCTCACCGGCCTCGCCTTCGGCATCGCCGCCACCCGCTACCCCCGCCGCCGCGCCGCCCGGATCGCGCTCGCCCTCCTCGGCCTGCTCACCTCGGTCCTCCTGCACGCCATCTGGAACGGCGCCTCCTCCCTCGGCGACCTCGGCTTCCTCACCGTCTACGGCCTCTTCATGGTCCCCGTCCTCATCGCCCTCACCTGGCTGGCGATCTGGGCCCGCAACCAAGAACTGCTCTCCCTACGCGGCTACCTCGCCCCCTACATCACCGCCGGCTGGCTCACCCCCACCGAACCCGCCGCCCTCTCCTCCCTCAAAACACGCGCCCTGGCCCGCAACATCGCCCGCCACACCCAAGGCCCGGCCGCCGCCCGCGCGGTCACCGAATACGCCACCATCGCGACCACGCTGTCGTTCCATCGGCGGCGGGCTTGCCTCTTGGGACCCTCCCCGGACTTCATGACCAGGGAGCAGCACTTGTTGCAGCATTTGCGGCATTACCAGGCTTGGGGGCGGGCGTCGCTGATCCATGCGTGGGATGCGGAGCGGCGAGGGCAGGGCGCTGCTCATCAAGCGCACGGGCACGACAGCACACACAGTTAGGAGCGCTGGCCTTGTGATCGCAGCAGTCTCATGGGCCCGATCCGGCAGGTTGCGGCGACCAGCACGCGGTTCGTAGCCAACGCTAGGCTCGGAGATGTGCCCGATGACATTGAGTGGAGTGCTCCAGAGGGGTCCTGGGCCTCGTCGGCTGCACGCCGTCGCAACATGCAGGCGATCCGCAGCCGCGACACTAAGCCCGAGCAACGGATCCGCCGCCTGGTCCATGCCCAGGGTCTGCGCTATCGCGTATCCGCCCGCCCGCTGCCGGACCTTCGGCGAACCGCCGACATGGTCTTCCGCCCGGCCAGAGTCGCGGTCTTCATTGACGGCTGTTACTGGCACGGCTGTCCGGAGCACTACGTCGCACCCCGGACAAATTCCGGTTACTGGTCAGAGAAAGTAACCAGAAACGTCACCCGTGACCGCGATACCGATCAGCAGCTCATCAACGCAGGCTGGCTCGTGCTCCGGTTCTGGGAGCACGAGCCAGCGGAACTATGCGCCGACAAGATCGCCGCTACAGTCATTCAACGGCGCCTCAGCGGGGGAAACTGAAACTTCCAGCACCTCAGCAATCTCCGGCTGCTGGAAGGCGCGCTTCCCCCTCTTCGCACCGAGCTGCTCAATCTGTAGGCCCTCCAGCAGCTCTTCGCGACGGTCAGGCTGCAGCACGGAAGCAATCGCCTGCCCAACCGCCTTAGCCACCGGCGGAGGGAAGGCATTCCCCACCTGCCGGTACTGCGCTGTTTTACCGCCTTGGAACTTCCAGGTCTCCGGGAACTGCTGAATGAGCGCAGCCTGCTGTACGGTCAGCATCGGTCCATCGGGGCGCAGGAATTCACGCTCAAGATGCTTGTCCCGGTCGATCCGCTTCACACTGTCGATGTCGTCGGCAACCCCAAGGGCATTGACGCCGAGAGCACGCCAGGCGGCCTTAGCCCTGCTCGGCCCAAGGTCAGCGCCTCCATGCTTCTTGGACCCACCGACGAGCGTGGGCGCTACCCCCCTGGGCTGATCAGCCTTATCACGCCATTTAATGTAGGCATCCTTGATGCGGGCGACGTCGGCCGGAAATTCTTCGATCAGCCGGTCACGACGGTACTCCATGGTCTTCTCGAGCGCATCGAAAACGTTCTCTTTGCGTTCCGTTACGCCGACCGGCCAAGGGAATTCATCAAGCCCCAGACCTGCCTTCTTACGGTCCTCTTCGCGAATAGCGACGAAGATCGAACGCGGCCGCAGCTGGGGAACATTATAGTTGCGAGCTTCAAGGAGATGCCACCCGCAGAACCAGTATCCCATTCCCTCAATGCTCTTGATGATTGAATTGCAATATTCATCAAACTTGGCATCCATGATGCCGCGTACATTTTCAATCATGACAGCCCGAGGCTTAAATTCGTCGATCAACTGAACCATGCGCGGGAACAAATCCCGCTCATCGTCGCCACCGAGTTGCTTCCCAGCCACAGAGAAAGGGGGGCACGGCACCCCTCCAGCCAAGAGGTCGAGATCTTCTTCACCGACCTCCCTGCCGCCAAGGGCAGCCATTGCTCGCCGGGCATCGAACTCTGAGACGAGATCCTGATTCAGTGCTTCACAGTCACCCCACTCATCGATCTGGGAGAGATTCTCCTGAAGGGTGGCATGCGCGTACTTGTCGATCTCGACTAGGGCAAGGTGCCGGAATCCCGCCCCGTGCAAGCCGAGTGCCTGCCCCCCTGCTCCTGCGCAGATCTCGATCGAGGTCAGCGAAGTGCTCTCGTCACGGCTGCTCGCGCCCATGGGCGTGGATCCTCCTGGTGTGGCTCAAAGCAGATTCTCAAGTGTCGCAGAGTTCTCGGCTGCCGCTTACGAAACGCAGTTGACCGATGGTCTGCTGTCAGCACCAGAAGTTTCCCAGCACGCGTCAAGTCTGCTCCTGGCAGGGCCTCCTGTCAGGAGCAGAACTCTCACGCCCCACGGCTGCTAGCCGCGGCCGATGTGCTTCAGCATCGCCCGGATGTCCTGCGCGTCCAGGCCTCCCGCCATGGACGGTGCCTCCTGTAGATCCGCTAGCTGCTGGACGGAAGGGTCGTCCAACACCCTGGCCATGAAATCCAGCTTCTGTTGCAGGCGAACCGCCACCACTTCGTCCACCGTTTCCTGGGCAGCGAGAACCGTGACCCGGGTCTCGACATCGGGATCCAGCCCAAGCCGGTGGATACGGTCGAGGCTCTGCAGATACCGGCCCGCCATGAAATCCCGGTCCACGTATACGGCGTCATGACATACCTGGTGCAGGCTGATGCCCTCTCCGAGGGTGGCCGGGTTTGACACCAGCACCATGCAGTCCGGGTCCTCACGGAACCGGCGCAACTGCTCCTCACGATCGGGAGTGCCACCATGAACGACCGCCGGTCCGAAGTTCTCCAGCAGCTTGGCCAGCGAGGTCAGGCTGCGCACGAACGTCGTCCACACCAGCGTCTTGCGCCCCTGCTCAGCATTGGCCGCCACAATTTTCGCGGCTTCCGTGTATTTAGGGGCCAGTTCGTAGCTGGGAAGATCCTTCAGCAGCTCGTAGAGAGAGTCACCCTGCGGGATCTCCAGTGGGGGGAGGCGGTATTCCACCGGTTCGTACCTACTGCTCCCCTCCAGAAGCAGCGCCGGGTTGGTCGCCGCCATGAGGAGCCGGAGGGCAGACTTGCCGAGAGCAGCAAAGTCGTCAGCGGAAGGCTCGGCTCGCGCAGACATGTCGCCCACAAGTGCCTGGTAAATCTCCCCATGCAGCGCAGACATCTCTACGGAAACCATCACCGGTTCCAGCGGCGGGAGCTCCAGTTCATGCTTGGTCGTCCGGGTGAAGAGCGGACGGAGCACGGAACTCGCGTGCGCCAGGTCGCCGTCCGCCACTGCCTGGGCGACAGAGCGCTGTCCATAACCCGGCCAGACGAAGCCCAGAAGGTTCTCCAGATCCTTCGCACCGTTCGGTGCCGGAGTTCCCGTCAAGATCAGCCGTCGCCTGGCCAGAGGCCCTAGAGTCATACACGCAGCACCGTACGTACCGCGTGAGCCAAGCTTCATACGGTGCGCCTCATCCAAGATGATCATGGAGGGGGCTTCCTGCAGCCAGGCGGCGAGAAACGGCAGCGAGCGGTCCAGCCGCTCGTAATTGACAATGAGGATCTCGGCCCACTGGTCGCGGGCGGATTCCAGCAGCATCGGGCGAGGCCGGTTGCGGAAGCACGCGCCACTTTCGTAGAGCCATGACTCGTAGGCCGACTTCGGGCTGACTACCATCAGCCGGCTCACGTCGCCCTGCTCCTTCATCGCCGAGTAGACCGCGAGTCCAACGCGGGTCTTGCCAGCCCCCGGAACGCTGAAGTTAGCGCCATGCCGGAGTGACAGCAGCTTCGCGATATCCCGCTCCTGGAACTCTGTCAGCGGAGCAGTCCAGTTGCTGCCCAGCAGGTCCGCGACGTCGCTCGCCGCCAGCCGCTGCTGAGCATCCGGGGCTTCCAGCTCCTTTCGGACCATTTCCGCGTCCTGGACGCTGGAAACGACCAGGTGTCTGAGTTCCGGGGCCCAGCTGACACCTTGAGGGTCGGGCCAGCTGCCAACGGCGTTGAGCTGGGAAAGCAGATCGTCAATCTCAACGATCACTGCGAGGGGGCCGAGTTGGCCGCCCGTGCGGAAACGGGCAGCCAGCTGGACAAGGGCAGAGCGGTATTCCTCGGTAGCCCTCAGGACGACCTTGGTGTGTGAGGTGTCGAAGCCGAGGTGCAGCGTGACGCCGCTGCCCATGTCCGGCATCAGTCACGTTCCAGAGTTGCTGCGTCGAGGAGCCACTTGACGCCTTCTCCGGGCTGGTGGGGGCCCCGGCCGGCCTGCTGTGCCAGCTGCCGGACGCTATCCCGCAATTTGACTGCCGCCTCATCAAAGGCCGCTTCATCCAGGCTGCGGGAGGCCCGCGCCTTAACCAGCTCAACCACGCAGAGTTCGATCGCGGCACAAGCGTCCATCAGCCGCTCCGGAGCGATCTGCTTCCGCTTGCGCAGCCGTGCGTCACGTCCCGCCCGGTCAATGGCCTTGTCGAAGGCCTTGCGCACATCGTCCTGCAACGACTGCGCCGCACGCTTCTCCTCCTCACTCGTCTCCGACGCCGCAACACGCGCCTTTGCCTGGAGGACGCGACGGTTGAGTTCACGCGCAGCGGACACTCTCGACGAGGCTCCCGGTACGGAAAGACCCAGACCAGGAACCGAGATGCTCTCTTCCTGCTCTGCCTCTGGCACAAGATGAGGCGGAAGGGCAGGGGACAGGTAGTGCTCCTGAAACCCCTCCTCGATGTGCCGGACGTCCGTCTTCGAGAATCCCAGGGTGATCGCTGCCATGCGGGTCTCCTTGAGGGTTTCCGCACGGTCAGGATCGGATGCTGCGAGCTTGCTGTAGTCGCGCTGCAGCTCCTTCAGCTTCTCCTGGTGGTCCTCGAAATCGACCAGCCGCAGCGCCGCCTTCCCGTTTTCGCTGCGCTCGATCTGATCGCGAACGACCCTGAGGATCCACCGCTCCTGGTCGTACGTCTTGACCTGGATCCGGAATGCCTTTGCGATGACATCAGGGGTACGCCCCAGGCTCGCCTGCTCCTCCATGGCAAGGAGCCGGTTGATGTACGAGTAGTCGCGGCGGTGGTCCTTGCGCAACTGCAACGACAGTTCCACTGCGTTGATGTCAGCCCAAGTGAACGACTCGGGCAGGACGCCCACACGCATGGAAGCCGCGCCAAGCTCCTTCAGCGCTGCGGCCCGGGTGTTGCCGTTAACCAGGATGCCCTGGTGAGTGATCAGTCCCGGGTCGTTCTGCCCGTATTCCTTGAGGCTCTCCTTGAGCTTGTCGAACGCGGGGTCGCGCCGGATCGGATCGGCCGGCTCCGCTTGCAGCAGGTCCCCGAGATAGTCCTGTCCTGCCTGGCTCCAGGGGTCAGACTCAAGTGCCGAGTCTTTCTCGGCGTTATGGGTCCGCTGCGCCCGGATTCGGTGCGTGGCAGGGTTGTAATAGAGCCCTGACAGAGGCAGATCGATGACCTCGACGTTGAGCGGCTGTCCGTTCCAGTCGACCGTCACGGTCTCGCGCGTACCTCCGGAGTTCTTCACCTCCCCCACACGCTTCTTGATCAGCTCGCTGAACTCGGCCGCCTTCGGCGGCGGCGGGAATTCCTGCATGATGTGCCCCACCCCTCTACTGGCTCTCGCCACAGACCGCCTGCTTGACGGCTCCACGTGCATCCGCCGGCAACGACCGGTACGTTCCCCACAGCTTCTCAAGGATGCTGTACGTACGCTGGTCTGCCTCCATCCACTGAGCGAGCGCCTTACGCTCGACAGGTCCGAGGGTGTCCACCCTCCCCAGCAGCTCCGTCAGGTCGGCCTCGCTGCCCCGGTTTCCCACTCGGCAGCGGTTGCATTCAGTGACCAGCTGCGTCTCCGTACTGCCGTCTGCGAGCTTTACCTGACGGCGTGCGATCTCCAGCTGAGCGGTCCCCGGCCCGCTCCCGAAGCTCTCGCCAGCCCCCACTCCACAACTGCGACACAAATAGCTGTCGGCCTTCATCGCCTCACTCCGCTGAGTAGCGGTCAGAGTGCTGTTCGGCTTTGCCTTCCCCCTGCCCGGCAACCAGACCGGTTCGCCCTCTGCCACAAAGCGATGCTCGTTGCTGTTGAGGCTCGGGTCTTCCCGGTTCGTATCAATCACCCAGCCCGCCTCGCGGAGGTCGCGCATGCGGCGGTCGATCTGCGCGACTCCGGGGAACGCCTCGCGCATCGCCGTTTTCGTGAACAGGCTTCCCTCACCCACCACTTCCACGAGCCATCGGGCAACGCGAACCTTGCTTCCGTACGACGTGTCCTGCCAGGACGGCACGTTCATCACGGCCCCACCCTTCTGCTGACGTCAAGGTCCACTCGGCCGCCACGGAGGAAGTGTGGCGGCCGACGTGTGGTTTCCATATCAGCGGCCTCGCCTCACGATTGCGAGCAGCAACAGAGGTTTCCCGGACAAACGCAACAATTGAATTTAGTCTTGCCGTCACTGTCACTACGGCGAAGGCGGGATCGCATGGCGCAGCAGGGGCGTCGCATGGCTGCGATTGACCTTGGTCTGCCTGCTGGCAACAGAAGACTCGCCGAAGCACTCCGGGCGATGCACCAGCTGTTGCCGCCGGGCCTGGGCACCTACACCGCGATCGCCGAACAAGCGGCCACAGATTGCAATAGTGAACAGTTGAGCAAGACGACCATCTCCCGCTACTTCAGCGGCAAGTTGATAGCGCCAGGATGGTTCATCTGCTGGTTACACGCGACGATCCAGCGTGGACGCCATACTGACGGATCCTTATCCCCGCTCGAAGAGCTGCTGGCACTGCAAAGGTCAGCAAACGAACCGACTGACTGCTCTGGGTGCAACAAGCTCATCAAGGAACTCAGCCGCAGTGAGACGGAGCGCCTGACGGCCATGTTCCAGAAGTGGCAACTGGAACGGGCCCTCGCCGAATGCCGCGACTTGAGCCGCTGGTCCGGTTCAGGAGCCGGCACCCATGAGCGTTTGCAGCACCGACGCAGGCCGCCTAGTGCCCTGCCGGTCCCCTACTACCGCGCGGACCGGCAGCGCGAGCTGAACGACACCCGTGCCGCCGAGACCGTCACCAAGCGCGTGTCGGCTCTGGCCAGCGCGCAGGATCATCACGAAGCCAGTGCCGTTCTTAGCCATGCTGGCGAAGTGTTGCCGCCAACGGAGGTGGCAATCCTGGTAGTCGGACTCCGCAGCAGAGGAGTTCGCGACGAGGCGGAGACGCTCCTCCGGGGGTACGCACGAGACCAGCCTGCCGAGGATGTCATCGGTCTCGCCCACAGCCTCCTGGAGTACAGGCTCTTTTCTGACGCCGAAACACTGCTCCGCGTGGCGGTCAAGCAGGAGCGCGCAGCACCCGGCCGGCGCGCTGCTGACCGCAAGGCATCGAAGAGCCCGCACGCTTGAGGCCGGAAGAGTTGTCCCGACAAGGAGGGTGTACTGATGGCTGAAGTTCCCACCGCAGCAATTGCGGCAACCGGCCTGCTGGGCGGCTACGCCACCGCCCGCTGGACCAAGAAGCGGCCGCTCGGCGGGGTCGCTCTGGCTGCCGCCGGGGCCGTGGCGGCCAGGGGTTGGCAGCAGAAGGCGGGGAATGCGACGGCGGCGGCGCTGAGTGGGGCGTATGTGGCGGCGTTTGCCGGGTCGCATCCGTTGGCCAAGAAGATCGGGGCCTGGCCTTCCGTGTGTGCGGTGGCGGGTGGGGTTGCGCTCGCGTCCTGGGTGGCGGTGGACCGCCGGAAGTAGAGCGGAAGTAGAGCGGGAGCAGAGCGGGAGCAGAGCGGGAGCAGAGCGGGAGCAGAACGGAAGTAGAGCAGGGGTAGAGCAGGAGCAGAGCGCGCGGAGGGGGCGGGGCCTTGGTGGCCCCGCCCCCTCCGCCCCCCGTATGGCGTGGTTCAGGCAGACGCCTCGTTCAGCAGCGCCAGTTCCGCCTCTGTCAGGGTCAGATCGGCCACCGCGAGCAGCGCCGGCAGCTGTTCCACCGTGCGGGCGCTGGCGATGGGCGCCGCGACGGTGGGCTGGGCGGCGAGCCAGGCGAGGGCGATGGTGGCCGGCTCGGCCTCGTGGGCGGCGGCGACCGTGTCGAGGGCCTGGAGGACGCGCCGGCCGCGGTCGGTGTCCACGTACTTGAGCGCGCCTCCGGAGCGGGCGCTGTCAACGGTGGTCCCCGGGCGGTACTTGCCGGTCAGGAAGCCGGAGGCGAGGGCGAAGTACGGGACCGCGGCGAGGTCGTGGCGGGCGGCCACGTCGGCGAGTTCGCCCTCGTAGGTGTCGCGGGAGACCAGGTTGTAGTGGGGTTGGAGGGCGACGTAGCGGGCCAGGCCCTCGCGGGCGGAGAAGGCCAGGGACTCCTCCAGGCGCTTCGCCGAGATGTTGGACGCGGCGATCTCGCGGACCTTGCCGGCCCGGACGAGGTCGTCGAGAGCGGTGAGGAACTCCCCGACCTCGACCGATTCGTCGTCGTAGTGGGTGTAGTAGAGGTCGATGTAGTCGGTGCGCAGACGGGTGAGGGATCCGTCGACCGCGGACTTGATGGTGGCGGCGGACAGGCCCTTGAGGTCCGGGTGGGCGCCGACCTTGGTGGCGATGACGACATCGGAGCGGTTGCCGCGGGAGGCCAGCCAGTTGCCGAGGACCGTCTCGGATTCGCCGCCCTTGTTGCCGGGGACCCAGGCCGAGTAGGCGTCGGCGGTGTCGATGAAGTTGCCACCGCCCGCCACGTAGGCGTCGAGCACGGCGAAGGATGCGGCTTCGTCGGCCGTCCAGCCGAAGACGTTCCCGCCCAGGCACAGCGGGGAAACGGAGAGCGAGCCGAGCGGCCGGTGGTTTCGGGGGCTTTGTGTCGCGGTCATGCGTGGTGGCAGCGTCGGGGGGCGCGGAGTTATTCCTTCCGCTGCCCCCCAGCAGCCACTTCCGTCAGCAGTGTCACCAGCGGTGTCACACGTTGAGGCCGCGCGTCACGTCCTGCGGCCACGCGTCACGCCTGGAGGCCGCGCGTCAGCCTGCCTTGCGGCCGCACATCACACCTGGAGGCCGCACATCACACCTTGAGGCCGCGCGTCAGCCTGCCTTGAGGCCGTGCGTCACATGTTGAAGCCGCGCCTCACACGTTGATGCCGTGGTCGCGCAGCCACGGCATGGGGTCGATCGGGTCGCCGGCGTCGGGGCGGACCTCCAGGTGGAGGTGCGGGCCGGTGACATTGCCGGTGGCGCCGACGCGGCCGATGACGTCGCCCGTGTTGATCTTGCCGGAGGTCTTCACCATCGAGGACAGGTGGCAGAACCAGAGTTCGGTGCCGTCGTCGAGGGTGACGACGATGCGGTAGCCGTACGAGCCGGCCCAGCCGGCCTGGGTGATGGTGCCGGAGTGCACGGCCTTGACGGGAGTGCCGGTCGGCGCGGCGAAGTCCTGTCCGGTGTGGTCAGCGGCCCAGCGGTCGCCGGCCTGGCCGAAGCTGGCGGTGAGGGTGTACGAGGAGACCGGCGCGATGAAGTTCTTCGCCAGCTTGGCGAGGCGTGCGGCCTCCGCCTTCCGGCGGGCCGCTTCTTCTGCCTCGCGCTTGGCCTCCATTTCGGCCGCCTTCTTGGCTGCTGCGGCCTTCTCGGCCGACTTCTGGTGCGTGGCGGCTTCGGTCTCGGCCTTCTGGAAAGCGGCGTGTTCGGCGGCCTCGCGGGCCTCGCTCTCGGCGGCGCCCTGCTGCGCGTCGGCCTGCTGGAGGATGCGGCTGCGCAGCGCCTCGCCGGCGCCCGTGCCCGAGTCCGTCCCTGAGGCCTGGGTCAGGGGGCCGGAGACGTCCTGAACCGCACCGTCCGTTGCGGAGTCCGCGGCCGCGGCGGAGTCCGTGCCGGAGTCCGAGCCCGAGTCCGATATGAGGTCGCCGACGCCGGAGAGGGACTCGGCGTCCGGGAGTTTGTCGGCGAGGTCGTCGGCCATTCCGCCGACGTCCGGCATGGAGATCGGAACCGCCGGGCGGCCCTCGGCCGTGGCCATTCCGCCGGCGCCGACCGCGGCGATGACACCGACGCCCAGGACCGTGCCGCTGCGGGCGAGTCCGCCGCCGCGCTGCTTGGCCACCCGGTGCTTGCCGCGGACGGAGCGGATGGAGTCCTCGGTGGGATTCCATTCCTCCCACGGTCCGTCGTTCGTGTTGTCCGCATCACCGGGGCCTTGGAAGGCACCTCGGTCATCGAGGTCGTAGGCGGACGGACCCTCGGGGGCAGGCCTGTTGGACGCCACGGGGGCGCTCTCCTTTCCTTCCTTCTCGCCTACCGGGTTAGCTGACGGGTTCGGAGCAGGAAGGTCTCCTACGGGCGCCCGCTGGCGGAGGGCGTCCGATTCACCCCAAGGAAGTGGTTCCCCGGTTCCCTTGGTGCAGTTCGAGGTGCTGGAGGTGCGTGAAAAGCGCGTGCGGGATTCGGCGTCGGCGCGCGGTGCCGCCTCTTGCGACGGCTGGGACGACCGCGCTGCGTTATCGGACAGTAATAGAGATCGCAGCCGAATTCCAAGCCTTCCCGTGAATCCCTGTCGTCTCCGCACAAGGTTTGGCGTGGACTTTTTCGGCCAGCACGGCCACAAACCGGGCGAGTTGACCGTCCGCCTCTAAACGATCTCCCGTTGATTGTGCGTCAGTTGTTATGCGGAGGGGTGCCCCTCGGTTACGGAACGTGAGAGCAGTAACGTCGGATCATGGTCGTCAACGTCGGGAACACCGGGAACGTCGAGAGCGCTGCCGCCGGCGCATGGGGAGTGGCGGGGCGGTACCGGGAGTTCTCCTGGCGTCAGGCCCGGGGGCGGTGCACCGCCCATGAGGAGCTGAGCGCGCGGATCGGCCAGGACCCGGAGCTCTGCGATCTGCTGTCGGGGTCGCTGCCGGCCGGCGACAAACAGCAGCCGGACCTCCTGCTCGCCGCCGTCCGCTATCTCGACGGCCCGCACGCCGAGCTGGGCCCGCGCGGCGACCTGGCTTACGGACGCTGGCGCGAGTGGACCATCCGGCACTGGGACGAAGTGCGCGCGGTGATCATGCAGCGTTCCGCCCGGACCGACGAGCCGGCCCACTGCGCCACCCTGCTGCCGCTGCTCGCCCGCCTGCCGCAGCCACTGGCGCTGCTGGAGGTCGGCACGTCGGCGGGGCTGTGTCTGCACCCCGACCGCTATCGCTACCACTACCGCTACCGCTACGAGGACGACAGGGGTGCGGGCGGGGGTGCCCTCCCGGGAGACGCCCTCCGGGGAGACGCCCATCACGGAGATGCCGCCCCCCAACGTGCCCCCCTCCGGGCCGAGGTAGGGGAGCCGGGCAATCCGCTGGTGCTCGGGTGCCGTACGGGATGGCCGGCCGACGAGCTGCCCGACCGGCTGCCCCACATCGTCTGGCGGGGCGGGATCGGCCTCGACCCGCTCGACCCGGCTGCCGAACGGGACGATCTGCGCTGGCTACAGGCACTGGTCCGGCCGGGCGACGGGGAGCGGGCGGCGCGGCTGTCCGCGGCCGTCGACGCGGTGCGGTCGGTGCCGCGCCCGCGGATGGTGCGCGGCGATCTGCTCGACGAGCTGCCCGCGCTCGCCGCCGAGGCGCCGCCCGAGGCGACGCTGGTCATCTTCCACACCGCCGCGCTGGCACACCTCCCGCCCGCCCGCCGCGAGGAGTTCGCGCGGCTCGTACGGTCACTGCTCGACGGCCGGGCCGGCGGCGGACACTGGATCGCCAACGAGCACCACTCCGTCCTGCCCTGGATCACCGCGCCGGCGCACCACCCGCCGCACCCGGATGACGCGCTGCTGACCCTCGCCCTGGACGAGCGCCCGGTAGCGCTCACCGGCCCGCACGGCGAGACCCTGCGGCGGCTCCCGGGGGCAGAGGGCGTGGCCCGGGACTGAGCGCGGGCCCCGCGCTCCCCGCCCACGGAACGCCCCCGCAACGCTCCCGTCCAAGGGACGCCCCGCACACCCCCGCCCACGGCGCCCTGCAACGCCTCCCTACGCCTCCCTACGCCTCCATCGGCCGCTACGCCCCCATCGGCCGCTGCACCGCCAGCAGGGCCATGTCGTCGGCCGGCGCACCGCCCGTATGCCGTGCGACGTCCTCGACGAGGGTCTCCAGCAGGTCGTCCGGGCCCGTGAAGCGGCGGCCGCGCAGTCTGCTCGACGGGGTGTAGAAGCGGCCCAGCAGGTCGCGGGCCTCGGTCACCCCGTCGGTGAAGAAGAGCAGCAGCGCGCCGGCGGGGAAGAACGTCTCGTCCGACCGGTCCGGCCAGCTCGCCACCTCGCCCATCCCCAGGGGCAGCGCCGGCGCCGCGGGAACCAGCTCACGCAGGCCGCCGTCCGGGGTGAGCAGCAACGGGGACGGGTGGCCACGGTTGAGCACACGCAGAACGGACTGCCCGTTGGCGGGGATCTCGGCCAGGACGGCAGTGGTGAACCCCTCGAACTGGTCGAGCCCCGCACGCCGCCCGCCCTCCCGTTGCAGCGCCCGCTCCAGCCGGCCCGCCACCGCCTCCAGGGTCGTCTCCTGTTCCGCCGCCTCGCGGAAGGCCCCGATGACGATCACCGCGGCCTCCACCGCCTCCAGCCCCTTACCCCGCACGTCGCCGACGATCAGCCGTACGCCGTGCGGGGTGTCCTGCACCGCGTAGAGGTCGCCGCCGATCCGGGCATCCGCCCGCGCTCCCACGTAACGGGCGGCGACGGCGAGGCCGGCGAGCTGTTCGGGCGGCGTGGGCAGTACGGCACGCTGGGCGGCCTCTGCGATGTCCCGTACGGACGCCAGGTGGGCATCGCTCCTCCGGACGACCCGGTTGATGCCGAGGGCCAGCAGGGCGATGACGAGGACCATGGCGGTCTCCGCCAGCGACTCGCCGTAGTCCGGTGCGACGCCGCGGTAGGCGACGGCCCAGATCTCGCCGAGCACGGCGGCGAGGGCCGTGAGGGCGGTCGTACGCAGGGAGGAGAACGAGGCGGCGACCAGCGGGGCGGCGCAGAAGAAGGGGGCGGCGGTGTAGCCGGCCGGCATCCCGATGCCGAGGGCGAGGCCGCAGACGATCAGAAGGACGGGGAGCCTGTGCATCAGGTAGCGGCCGGACGGGCCCCGCCGGCCGCGGCGCACCCGCCGCTCCCCCTCGTCCATGGGAGGCGCTTCGTCCTGGAGCATCCGCACCGGCCTCTTCCCGCTCCCGCCCGTCCGTACGAGCACCGTGGTGGCGGCCGCGTCGATGTCCCCAGCGTTTCCGGTACGGCACCGGGCGGCGAATCCTCAGGGGCCGGACGGGTCACGGCGCAGGCCAGGGCAGCAGACGGCAGACGGCAGACGGCAAACCGCAAACACCAGCCAGCAGCCGACAGCCGACAGCCGACAACCGACAGCACAAGATTGCCCCCCACAGGCCCACTTGGAGGCCGCTCACGACCCGGCCAGCGCGAAGGGCCCGGACCGCATACGGTCCGGGCCCTTCGGGTCCTGCTCAGCAGGCCGGACGGTTCTCCCGTCCACTTCTGGTGGGCCATCAGGGGCTCGAACCCTGAACCAATGGATTAAAAGTCCACTGCTCTGCCAATTGAGCTAATGGCCCGCACCGAGCAGCATAGCCCGAGGACGTGCCACAGCCCGAAGGCATTAGGGATCAGGCTGCCCCGCGGGGTGCCACAGGCCCCTTCGGCGGACCTTCACGGGGCCGGTGTCCCCCGCTCAACACGCAGGGCCCGTACGCCACTTGAGTGCGTACGGGCCCTGCGGTCAGCCTGGATGATCAGCCGTTGCGCTTCCAACGGGGCTTGTCGTCACGGCGGCCGAAGGAGCCGGTCGTGGCGCCACGGTGGTCGTCACGGCGGCCGTACGGACGGTCGCCGCCGGAGCGGTGGCCGCCGGAGGCCGGACGGCCACCGGAACGGTCGTCACGGTTGAACGGACGGTCGCCGCCACCGGAGCGGTAGCCACCGGAGGCCGGACGGCCACCGGAACGGTCGTCACGGTTGAACGGACGGCTCGGACGGTCGCCGCGGTCGCGGTTGAAGCCACCACCGGAACGGTCGTCACGACGGTCGCGGTTGAAGCCACCACCGGAACGGTTGTCACGACGGTCGCGGTTGAAGCCACCACCGGAACGGTCATCGCGACGGTCACGGTTGAAGCCACCACCGGAACGGTCGTCGCGGCGGTCACGGTCGAAAGAACGGCCACCCGAGCGGTCGTCACGACGGTCGGAGGAACGCCCACCGGAACGGTCGTCACGACGGTCGCGGTTGAAGCCACCACCGGAACGGTCATCGCGACGGTCACGGTCGAAAGAACGGCCACCCGAGCGGTCGTCACGACGGTCACGGCGCTCGAAGTTGCCCCGGTCGTCGCGGCGCTCGTCCGACCCACCGGCCTGGGCCGGTACGGCGGCCTCGGCGGCGGCCTCGGCCTCGGCGGTGACGGCCGCGGCGGCAAGCGCCTCGGCCGGGTCCTCGCCACGCTCACGGGCGGCACGGGCGGTCAGCCGGTCGGCCTCCTCGCGCAGCTCGGTGGCGCGGCGCTGCAGGCGCTCCAGCTCGCGGGTCAGCTCGGCCACCTCACGCTCGGCCTGCTTGGCGGAGTTGTTGGCGCCGTCGGCCTGGACCTCGGTGAGCGAACGCGCACCGGTGATCTTGGCGACGTCCTCGTCGAAGGCACCGGAGCCGCCGACGATGTGGCGCGAGGCGTCCACGCCCGCGTCCTCCATCAGGCGGAAGATCTGGCGGCGCTGGTGCGGCAGCGACAGCGACACGACGGTGCCGGACTGGCCGGCGCGGGCGGTACGGCCCGAGCGGTGCAGGTAGTCCTTGTGGTCACCGGCCGGGTCGACGTTCAGGACCAGGTCGATGCCGTCGACGTGGATACCGCGGGCGGCGACGTCGGTGGCGACCAGCGCGTTGACGTAGCCGTCCTTGAAGTCCGCGAGCACCCGGGTCCGCGCGCCCTGCGTCATGCCGCCGTGCAGCGCGTCGGCCTTCACACCGGACTCGACGAGCTGCTCGGCGATGCGGTCGGCGCCCAGCTGCGTACGGACGAAGATGATGGTGCGGCCCTTGCGGGCGGCGATGGCGGCGGTGACCGGCGCCTTGTCCTTCGGCTTCACGACGAGGACGTGGTGGGTCATGGTCGTGACGTTGCCCTGGGCGCTGTCGACCTCGTGGGTGACCGGGTTGGTCAGGTAGCGCTTGACCAGGGTGCCGATCTCGTTCTCCATGGTGGCGGAGAAGAGCATCCGCTGGCCGCCGCCGGGGATCTGGTCGAGCAGCTCGGTGACCTCGGGCAGGAAGCCCAGGTCGGACATCTGGTCGGCCTCGTCGAGGACCGCGACCTGGACGTTCTCCAGGGAGCAGGCGCCACGGTTGATGATGTCGCGCAGCCGGCCCGGGGTGGCGACGAGGACGTCGACGCCGCGCTCCAGGGCGTAGATCTGGTTGCCCATGGACGTACCGCCGCAGACGACCTTCATCTTCAGGCCGAGCACGTCGCCGTAGGGCTGGAGCGCGTCCGCGACCTGCATCGCGAGCTCACGGGTCGGGGTGAGGATGATCGCGCGGGGCTTCTTCTTCTCGGTGTGGCCGCCGGTGAGCTGCGCCAGGGTCGGCAGACCGAAGGAGAGCGTCTTGCCGGAGCCGGTGCGGCCACGGCCGAGGATGTCCTTGCCCGCCAGCGCGTCCGGAATGGTCGCGGCCTGGATCGGGAAGGGGGTGGTGACGCCGTTCTGCGCGAGCTTGCGGACGACGCCCTCGGGCAGTCCGAGGTCGGCGAAGGTGACGGTGTCGGTGGCGGCTTCCGCCGCGGGGGTCTCGGGCGACTCGTCGGCCGCCGTCACCTCGGGGGCCGTCTGCTCGTCGGATGCGGGCATGACGGACTGCTCAGTGGAAATGGACATGCGAAATGCGAAACCTTCCGGAGTCTCGGCACGCGCCCAAACTCCGTGTGTTTCACACGACCGCCTCTATGCGGTCAGCCACGGCAAGGGAGAGAACGCGCCACGCGGCGCGCTTCTTTTCTGGCGCCGGGCAAATGGGATCAAACGATCTACCACCATACGCACTCCGCACCCCGGATGGCAAATGACCTTCCGGCCCCGGCCTTCCGCCCCCCTGTAGCCCCACGCCCGGACAACGCTACGCGCCCCGCCCGGCTCCCCCTGCACCCCTTCCGCAATGGCCCTTCTGCGCCTCCCTATGCCCCCTCCTCGTAGAGGTCCGGCTGCGACGACATCGGCGCCACGGGGGACGGTCCGGAGGCCTGCGAGCTCGGCGGCGGCGGGGGGCTGCTCGGCGGCGGGGTCGGCGCGGCGGTGGGCGTACTGGGCGGGGGCGAGGCCGGCGGGGTGGCGGGGTGATCGGGGTGGGACGGCGACGGCTTCGGGTGCCCGGGGCGGCCGCCGTGGCCGTCGCTGCCGCCGTGGTCCCCTCCCGCGCCCGGCTCGGGGCCGGACGGCTGCACGGGGTGGGACGGCACACCGGGCTCGGACGGCGTCGGTTCCGCGCTCCCGGACGCCTTTTTCGCCTTGTCGTCGCCACCGGCCGGTTTCCCGGCGCCCTTGTGGCCCATCCGCCGCGGGCCGGTGCCCCGGCCGTCCGCGGTCACCCCGCCGGGGCCGGGCCCGTCCTTCCCGCCCTGCCGCGCGGTACTGCCCGAGGGTCTCGGTTTCTCCGCATCGCTCACGCTCATACACCCGGCCAGCGACGCGGCCAGCGCGGAGACGACCACCGCCGCGGCGGTGGCCCGGGAGCGCATCCGGCTCGTCGGCGGGCGCGACGAAGGGGCGGGGGTGACGGACGACGACGGGGACGGTGTCGGCGTCAGGGGCGAGTGGTCGTAAGGGCTCGGGCGCACGGCGGGACCTCCGGATCCGGAGCGCAGGGACAGCGGCACGGACGCCCTGCCCAACTCCCGCTCCCCACCTGAGGACACGCACGGGGCCCGGCCGATCGCGCCCGCCGCGCCTTCGGACCGGGCCCGGACGCACACCGGCCCGCAGAACCGGCCCGCAGAACCCGCCCCGCAGGACCGCGGCCCGGCAGACCCGGCCGGTGAGCTTCGGCCGTTCGAGGCCCCGCCCAAGGGCGCTCAGCCGTAGCCGAGCGCGTGCAGCCGCTCGTCGTCGATCCCGAAGTGGTGCGCGATCTCATGAACGACCGTCACTTCGGTCTCCGCGACCACGTCCTCACGCGTGTCGCACATCCGCAGCGTCGGCCCCCGGTAGACGGTGATCCGGTCCGGCAGCACGCCCGCGTACCACTCCCCGCGGTCGGTCAGCGGCGTCCCCTCGTACAGCCCCAGCAGCCCGGGGTCGTCGGCCGGCGGCTCGTCCTCGACGAACACCGCCACGTTGTCCATCAGCCGGGTCAGTTCCGGCGGGATCCGGTCCAGCGCCTCGGCGACCAGTTCCTCGAACTCCTCGCGCGTCATTTCCAGCACACCACCATTCTCCGCCACCCGGCCCCACCACCGATCGTCGCGGCCCGCCCGTGACTCCGCACCCCAACCGGAAGCCGCCGCTCCCCGCTTAACGGCAGCCGTGGCAGGGCATACGGGACCAATGGCCCGCGCCGCGCGCTCCCGGACACCGAACCCCGACCCACCGCACAACCCGCTGCACCGGCTGCTCCGTACCTGGTTCGACGGCGTACCCGCGCCGCCCGCGACCGTCCGCCGCACCTACCGCTCCCGCCGTACGGCCCCCACCGCGCCCCTCATCGAGCCGCCGCACCCCCTGGCCCGTTCGCTCGGCCTGATAGCCGTCACCGTCCTCGGTGCCTGGCTGGGGCTGCTCCTCATCGGCCGCGTCCACGCCCCCGTCGGCCCGATGGACACCAGCATGGCGCTGCGCCCCTCACTGACCGGCGGCACGACGATCAATGTCCCGCCGCTCGGCGACCTGGAACTGAGCAGCCACTACGCGCCCGTACGGCTCGATGTCGACGTCGACCGGCTGGACCCGGTCCGCTCCCAGGCGCTGGTCGACCACCCCGAGAGGTTCGCCGGCCTCCAGGCCGAGGTCACCCATGACGTCACCCGCGGCACGCTGGGGCTGGCGCTGCACTCCTGTGTTGCCGTGGCGTCCGGCGCGACCGCTCTGGGGCTGGCCGTCTACCGCCGCCCGCGCCGCGCGCTGGCCGCCGGCGGGCTGGCGCTCGCCCTGCTCGCCGCCTCCGCGGGCACCGCGTACGCCACGTGGAACCCCCGGTCCGTACTGGAGCCGAAGTTCTCCGGACTGCTCTCCTCGGCCCCGTCCGTGGTCGGCAACGCCCGCAACATCGTCAGCGAATTCAACGTCTACCAGAAGGAGTTGGCGCGCCTGGTCACCAACGTCACCAAGCTCTACGACGCCACCTCGACGCTGCCGGTGTACCAGCCGGACCCCACCACCATCCGAGTGCTGCACGTCTCCGACATCCACCTCAACCCGGGCAGCTGGCGGATCATCGCCTCCCTGGTGAAGCAGTACCGGATCAACGTGATCATCGACACCGGCGACACCATGGACCACGGCTCGGCCGCCGAGAACCACTTCCTGGACCCGGTCTCCGCCCTCGGCGCCCCGTACGTCTGGGTGCGCGGCAACCACGACTCGCGCAGCACGCAGAAGTACCTGACCCGCCGCGCCCACGTCACCGTCCTCGACCACGGCAAGGCCGCCCAGGTCGCCGGCGTACGCATCGCGGGCGTCGGCGACCCGCAGTTCACCCCGGACCGCTCCGTGGTGGCGGCCGGCGAGCCCGCCGAGCGCACCGCCGGCGGCCGGCTCGCCGACTCGCTGCGCACCCAGCGGCTGGCCGGCACCCCGGTCGATATCGCGCTGGCCCACAACCCCACCGCGGTGACCGAGGCGGACGGACTGGCCCCGCTGGCGCTGGCCGGCCACCTCCACCACCGCGAGAACACCCTGCTCCCCCAGGGCACCCGGCTGATGGTCGAGGGCTCCACGGGCGGCGGCGGGCTGCGGGCGGTGCAGAACAAGAAGCCCGCGCCGGTCGAGGCGTCCGTGCTCTATCTGGACCGCACGACGAAACGGCTACAGGCGTGGGACGAGATCACCCTCGGCGGACTGGGCCTGTCCCGGGCCGAGGTCAGCCGCCACCTCCCCCGTGAGAACCAACCCGGCGCCACGCCCGCGCCGTCCGGCCCCCCTCACCCGTCCGGCCCGCCGTCCGGCCCTCCTTCACGCCCGTCCGGGAGCCCTTCCGACAGCCCCAGGTAAACCGTTTTGGCGAACCGTCCTCCCATCCCATATGCTTCTCACGTCCCCGACGGCGCCGGTAACGACGCCAAGGTGGCCACCAGCCCTCATCGTCTAGTGGCCCAGGACGCCGCCCTTTCAAGGCGGTAGCACGGGTTCGAATCCCGTTGGGGGCACGCATCACCGTGTGCGAGACTGGTTCACGCCGCTTTCGCACAATGCAAGGTCCTGTGGAGCAGTTTGGAGTGCTCGCCACCCTGTCAAGGTGGAGGCCGCGGGTTCAAATCCCGTCAGGACCGCTGCGGCTGGGTAGCTCAGTTGGTACGAGCGATCGCCTGAAAAGCGATAGGTCGCCGGTTCGACCCCGGCCCCAGCCACACCCATTGGAAGAAGGCCCCGATTCATCGAATCGGGGCCTTCTTCGTTGCTATGCGACGTCGGCGGCCTCGGAGCGTTCAGCCTTCGGCTGCCAGAAAATCAACCCCGCACCCCAGGTGATCGCCCCCGTCGCTGCGAGGCCCAGCCCGAACCGCAGCACCCGTCCGGCGCCATCCCAGTCGTTCGGCGCGCCGAAGCCCAGCCATACATCGCACGCGATTCCGGCGACCATCAAGACGACGCCCGCCATTCGTCGTAATCCCTTGTCCATACGGCCATCCTGGCGTACGCACAAAGGCGCCGTAATCCCCTTTTCGGCGTCGCGCTTTCCTGCGGCCGCCGGCTCAGGCGTCCGCGGCAGGGGCGGGAGCCGTCTCCCGGCCACCCGGGTGGCGGTGCCGCAGGATCCAGAAGACCGTGCACGAGACCACCAGCCAGCCGGCCAGTACCAGGAAGGGGAAGGCGTGCTGGTGACCGCCGAAGTAGACCGCGGTGTGCTGGGCGTTGACCGAACCGCCCGGGGGCAGCCAGCGGCCGATGTGGCCGAGACCGGACGGCAGCAGCGGCCAGGAGACCGCACCGCCCGAGGAGGGGTTGCCCAGCAGCACCATCAGTCCCCAGGTGGGGATCATCGCCCAGCGCCCCATGAGGGCGTTGAACATCGTGAAGACCATCCCGGACGTGAACATCGTCAGCGCCAGGATCAGCCAGGACTCCACGAACGGCAGCCGCAGCGCGCCCAGCCACCAGTCGACGACCGCCGCGATGCAGAAGCCTCCGAGCAGCGCGTAGGCCATGGTGAAGGCGATCCGCTCGGCCGGGTCCAGGGCCCGGGCGTGCACGCTGAGCTGGATCGCCCCGACGAAGCCGATGATCACCGCGGCCAGCGAGATGTAGAACAGCGCCAGGCCGCGCGGGTCACCCTTCTGCAGCGGCTTGATGTCCCGGATCCGGACGTCCACGCCGATCGCCCTGCCGACCTGCGCGCCCGACTCGGCCAGCAGCTGCGCCACCGTGGCGCCCGAGGCGCCGGACACCTCCAGCTCCACGCTCTTGCCGCGGGCGCCCAGGATCGCGAACTCCTCCTGCTCGTCGACGGCCCGCCGGGCCTGGCCGTACGTGGCGTACTGCGTCACCTGCAGCGAAGCCTGCAGCGCCTTCTCCATCCCCAGGGTGAACGCCTTCACCTGCGGGACGGCGGGGGAACCGACCACGGCGGTCGGGATGGACCGCGGGGTCGGATTGGCCATGGCGTACGTGTACGAGCCGGCGAAGAGGCCGGCCGCCGCGGCGAGGATGAAGACCAGCACGACCGCGGGGAAGTGGGGCGACTCCTTGAAGTCCGCCCACTTCTGCGCCACGATCCGCGGCCCGCCGTGTGCGCCGCGCCGGGCGGCTTCGCCGGGCGGACCCGAATCGCCCGAGGGGCCGTGGTCATCAGCCATAGGGACACGCTAAAGCAGCAATGCCGGGCATACCCGGGCAGATGCCCCGTGCGCGGCCTCTCAGGTGTCCGCGATCCGGCCGTGCGGGCAAATGGTTCGCCAGTCGATTACGTGAGGTGAGATCCTGGGGGACGTATGTCCAGTCAGCCTGCCTCCGCCCTGCCCGACGGCACTGCTCCCGCCCTGCCGGGCACCCCTGCTCCCACCCTCCACGCCCTGCTGGAGCGGCTGCCCGAGCTGATGCTGCGCGATCAGCAGCGGCTGGGACGCCGGCTCGACGGCGCGCGCCGGATCCGTAAGCCCGAAGCCCGGGCGGCCGTCCTCGCCGAGATCTCCGACGGCATCGACGAAGCCGAGCTGCGGGTCGCCCAGCGGCGCGCCGCGGTGCCCGAGATCAGGTATCCGGAAGAGCTGCCGGTCAGCCAGAAGAAGGACGAGATCCTCGCCGCGATCCGCGATCACCAGGTCGTGATCGTCGCCGGTGAGACCGGCTCCGGCAAGACGACGCAGATCCCCAAGATCTGTCTGGAGCTCGGCCGCGGCATCCGGGGCCTGATCGGGCACACCCAGCCCCGCCGGATCGCGGCCCGTACGGTCGCCGAGCGGGTGGCCGAGGAGCTGAGGACTCCGCTGGGCGAGGCGGTCGGCTGGAAGGTCCGGTTCACGGACCAGGTCGGCGGCGACACCCTCGTCAAGCTGATGACGGACGGCATCCTGCTCGCCGAGATCCAGACGGACCGCGAGCTGCGCCAGTACGACACGATCATCATCGACGAGGCCCACGAGCGCAGCCTCAACATCGACTTCATCCTCGGCTATCTGGCCCAGCTGCTGCCCCGGCGCCCGGACCTCAAGGTCGTCATCACCTCCGCGACCATCGACCCGGAGCGGTTCGCGCGGCACTTCGGCAGCTTCGCGTCCGTAGGGGCGGCGCCGCACCGCGCCGGCTCCCCGGCTGCCCCGGACGCCTCCGGGAGCGACGACGAGGCGAAGCCGACCGCGCCGGTCGTCGAGGTCTCCGGCCGTACGTACCCGGTGGAGGTGCGCTACCGCCCGCTGCTGGAGGAGGGTGGCCAGGACTCGGACCGCGACCAGATCACCGCGATCTGCGACGCCGTGGACGAGCTCCAGTTGGAGGGGCCCGGAGACATCCTGGTCTTCCTCTCCGGCGAGCGGGAGATCCGCGACACCGCGGACGCGCTCAACAAGAAGGCCCTGCCGTTCACCGAAGTCCTCCCCCTGTACGCGCGGCTGTCGCACGCCGAGCAGCACCGCGTCTTCCAGCGGCATACGGGCAGACGGATCGTGCTGGCCACGAACGTCGCCGAGACCTCGCTGACCGTCCCGGGCATCCGGTACGTCATCGACCCGGGCATGGCCCGTATCTCCCGCTACAGCTACCGCACCAAGGTCCAGCGGCTGCCCATCGAGCCGGTCTCGCAGGCCAGCGCCAATCAGCGCAAGGGCCGCTGCGGCCGTACCAGCGACGGCATCTGCATCCGCCTCTACTCCGAGGACGACTTCCTCTCCCGTCCCGAGTTCACGGACGCGGAGATTCTCCGGACGAACCTCGCCTCCGTCATCCTCCAGATGACCGCGGCCGGCCTCGGCGACATCGAGAAGTTCCCGTTCATCGACCCGCCGGACCGCCGCAACATCAAGGACGGCGTCGACCTGCTGAGCGAGCTCGGCGCGCTCGACAGCAAGCAGAAGGACCCCAAGAAGCGCCTGACCCCGCTCGGCCGCAAGCTCTCCCAGCTGCCGGTCGACCCCCGGCTGGCGCGGATGGTGCTGGAGGCGGACCGCAACGGCTGTGTCCGCGAGGTCATGGTCATCGCGGCGGCGCTGTCCATCCAGGACCCGCGCGAGCGGCCCGCCGACAAGCAGCAGCAGGCCGATCAGCAGCACGCCCGCTTCAAGGACGAGACCTCCGACTTCCTCGCCTTCCTCAACCTCTGGCGCTATATCCGCGAGCAGCAGAAGGAGCTGTCCTCCTCGGCCTTCCGCCGCATGTGCCGGAGTGAATTCCTGAACTATCTCCGGATACGCGAGTGGCAGGACATCTACTCCCAGCTGCGTTCGGTCGCCAAGACCATGGGCATTCACCTCAGCGAGGAGGATGCGGCCCCTGACCACATCCACACCTCCCTGCTTTCTGGTTTGCTCTCGCACATCGGCATCAAGGACACGGACGCCAAGAACGAATATCTCGGCGCCCGCAGCGCCAAGTTCGCGGTGTTCCCCGGCTCCGCGCTCTTCAAGAAGCCGCCGCGCTGGGTGATGTCCGCCGAGCTGGTCGAGACGTCCCGCCTGTGGGCACGGGTGAATGCGAAGATCGAGCCGGAGTGGATCGAGCCGCTCGCCCAGCACCTGGTCAAGCGGACATACAGCGAGCCGCACTGGGAACAGAAGATGGCCGCGGTGATGGCGTACGAGCGGGTGACGCTCTACGGCGTCCCGATCGTCGCCCAGCGCAAGATCGCCTACGGCCGTATCGACCCGGAGACCTCGCGGGATCTGTTCATCCGCAACGCCCTGGTCGAGGGCGACTGGCGCACCCACCACCAGTTCTTCCATGACAACCGCAAACTCCTCGGCGAGGTCGAGGAATTGGAGCACCGCGCCCGGCGCCGCGACATTCTCGTCGACGACGAGACGCTCTTCGACTTCTACGACCAGCGCATTCCGGCCGATGTGGTCTCCGGCGCGCACTTCGACGCCTGGTGGAAGAAGCAGCAGCGGGAAGAGCCGGAGCTGCTGAACTTCGAGCACTCGATGCTCATCAACGAATCCGCCGAGGCCGTCACGAAGGACGACTACCCGGATTCCTGGCGGCAGGGAAAGCTGAAGTTCAAGGTCACCTACCAGTTCGAGCCGGGCGCCGACGCCGACGGCGTGACCGTCCACATCCCCCTCCAGGTCCTCAACCAGGTCTCCTCCGAGGGCTTCGACTGGCAGATCCCGGGCCTGCGCGAGCAGCTGGTGACGGAGCTGATCCGGTCACTTCCCAAGCCGATCCGGCGCAACTACGTCCCGGCACCGAACTTCGCCGCCCGCTTCCTGGACTCCACGGTCCCCCTCCAGGGCGCCCTGACGACGTCTCTGGCCGCGGGATTGCAGCGGATGGTGGGCGTACCGGTCGACGCAGCGGACTTCGACCCGGGCAAGATCCCCGACCACCTCAAGATCACCTTCCGGGTCGTCGACGAGCGCCGCCGCAAGCTCGCCGAGGACAAGGACCTGGAGGCGCTCCAGCTGGAGCTCAAGCCGAAGACCAGGGCGGCCATCTCCAGGGCCTTCGAGCAGGCCGCCGAGCGGCCCGCCGGGGACCGCAAGGGCGGCGCGGGCTCCGGACCGGCCCCGGCCGGCCCGGAGCAGCGGACCGGGCTGACGTCCTGGACGATCGGCACGCTGCCGCGCACCTTCGAGACCCGGCGTGCCGGCCAGCCGCTGAAGGCGTACCCGGCGCTGGTCGACGAGGGCAGCAGCGTCGCCGTCCGCCTCTTCGACACCGAGGCCGAGCAGCTCACGGCGATGTGGGCGGGCACCCGCCGGCTGATCCTGCTCAACATCCCGTCCAATCCGGCCAAGTTCGCGCAGGGCAAGCTGAGCAATCAGCAGAAGCTGGCGCTGTCCCGTAATCCGCACGGCTCCATCGCGGCGCTCTTCGAGGACTGCGTGACCGCCGCCGCCGACCGCCTGATCGCGGCCCGGGGCGGCCCGGCATGGGACGAGGAGTCCTTCCGGAAGCTGTTCGACGCGGTCCGCGCCGATCTGGTGGACGTCACGCTCAAGACCATCCAGCAGGTCCAGGAGGTGCTGGCCGCCTGGCAGGCGTGCGAGCGCCGGCTGAAGGAGACGACGTTCCCCTCGCTGCTGCCGTCCCTCACGGACATCAAGGAGCAGCTGGCGGCGCTGATCAAGCCGGGCTTCGTGACGGCGCACGGCGCCAAGCGGCTGCCGGACCTAATGCGCTATCTGGTGGCCGCCGACCGCCGCCTCCAGCAGCTGCCCACCCACGCCGAGCGGGACCGCACCCGTATGGCGAAGGTGAAGGAGATGCAGGACGAATACGCCTGGCTGCTGGAGCAGTTCCCGCAGGGCCGCCCGGTGCCGGCCGCGGCCCTGGAGATCCGCTGGATGATCGAGGAGCTCCGGGTGAGCTACTTCGCGCACGCTCTGGGGACCGCGTACCCGGTCTCGGACAAGCGCATCGTGAAGGCCGTGGACGCCGCCGCGCCGTAGGAATCAGGGCTGCCGGTATCGAGTTCGACCGCACCCCCTGACCTGCTGTACAGTCTTGCTTCGCAGCCCGCCGCAAGCGGAAAGCGAAACGCAAGGTCCTGTGGAGCAGTTTGGAGTGCTCGCCACCCTGTCAAGGTGGAGGCCGCGGGTTCAAATCCCGTCAGGACCGCATTTCTACGGCCCGCATCCTCTTCGGATGCGGGCCGTACTGCTGTCCGCAACGCCCCCCGTGCGGCCGCCCCTCGGGCACCGCACATCCCGTCAGGACCCGCCCGCAGGACCCGTATCGCGAAACGGTGCGGACCGCGCCGCCGCCCTCCGCCCGCGCCGCGCCGATCAAGGGGCCGCGCCCCTCCTTCCCCTTCCCCTTCCCCTTCCCCTGCTCCTGCCCCTGTCGCGGCCCGGTGGGCCGTAGGCCGCCCTCCGTCCGCGGCACCGACAGGCGCGGACCGCGCCTCTGTCCACATCCGCCCCGTCCGAATGCGGTGTGTAGCCGGTTTGCGCCCCGCTGTATTGACGGCGGCACGTACCGCCGGTACTCACTGAGGAAGGTGTGGGGCCGGGGAGGTATACGCATGACGACTGCGGTACGGCACGAGACCAGGGCGCTGCTGCGAGCCCATCTGTCGGCGGCCACGGGCTATCGCCATCTGACGCGGCACTGCCCGGTCTGCCATCGGCTGCTGCGGCTCGCCATGGAGCCGCACACGGCCCGCTCCGGGCCTCCGGCGGCCGCGTCCGCCCCGACCACGCCTTCGGACGTTCCCGAGCCGCCGGCGACCGAGGGCGAAAGTCCTGTGCCCCGGTGACCTGGGACGCATATGCCACCCGCTGCGCGGCGGCAGGCCGTTGGGCGTGGCGGGGGGAAGTTCTCTACCGCAGCGGACGTATCGTCTTCAAGCGCCGCGTAGTGTGACGGGTGTCACCGAACAAGTTCGGCGGGATGTGGAACTTACACCCCCCATACAACCGGTCAATTTAATATGTGCAATTGCACTACCTGTGAACGACTCAGTAACGAGCTCGCCGGGTCCGCGCACAAACACCCTCACAGGAGCCGTGAAGGCACCCTGACCGACGCCCGGGGTGGCGTCGGCGCCGTGCCGACCCGACCGTCCCCAAGGGCCCTGGAACGGGCGCACACAAAAAAAATCGCGCTGGACCCGGCGGAGTCCAGCGCGATCAATGACGTACCCAGATGGAGCGGGTGTGGGGCCTGTTGGGGCAGGCGCCGCGTCGTATGAAGCTGTGCAAAGCATGGTGGAGCAGGTCGAGCTAGGGGTGCAAAGCGGGCATTTTCGGGTTGGGGGCCCCGAAAACGACCTGGTTATGCGGTTGTTCAGGCCTCGCTGCGCTGCTGCGGGATACCCGCGAGCAGTGCGCGGACCTCAGCCTCGCGGTAACGCCGGTGCCCTCCGAGCGTGCGGATGGACGTGAGCTTGCCTGCCTTGGCCCAGCGGGTCACCGTCTTCGGGTCCACGCGGAACATCGTGGCGACCTCAGCAGGGGTAAGCAGCGGCTCGGCGTCAGGGGTGCGAGCGGTCATGAGCGGCCTCCTCGGGAGAACCGAACCATCACGGTTCTTTCCTCTAAATTCTGCACCTTGACCCACGTTGCCCGAAATGGCGGACGCGGGCCGAGTCGGTTATAGGACGAACGGCTTGTCCTCGGCACTACAACTACACCATCCGTCCAGCCACGTCGGCCAAACCGATGGAATTGCCCTCTCAGGTGTTCAACCTCGGCGGAAGCCGATGGACCGTGCCATAGCGGACAGTCACTCGTCCGTGACGATCAGTCACAACGTGATCAGCCGCCACGAGACCCCTCAAGGAGCGCAATACCGATCTATCCGCCCTTAGTTGGACGGAAGGAGCCCACGTCGGGCTCCTTGTCCTATTTTGGCACGAGGGTATGGCTTGGGAGCAAGACCCGAAGTCAGTGCTTTAGGTCACGCTCGAGGCATTCGCCCGGATCAGGACCTACGCCCCTTGCCGCCCGACCACCGAAAAGTGGACACGGCACTTCCGCGCCGCGAACCTCTGACGTGCACCGCCGTTCAGCTGGAGAACTGCCGCTCACGCACCGCACGCCACCGCTGGGAAAGTTTCTCGTACGCGACGCCGGCCCGCTCGCCGTCCCCGTCGCGCAGCGCCGCCAGTCCCTCCGCCACCTCGGCGGCGGAGCGGTCCTCGGCGAGCTGCCCCTCGGGCACCGCGTGCACCAGCCCTCCGTAATCCAGCTCCACGAGCGAACGCGGATGGAATTCCTCGAGCCAGCGCCCCACATCTACCAGGCCGTCGATCAGCGGCCCCTCTTCCAGGGCGTCCCGCAGCGTGCGCAGCCCCCGCGCGACCCGCCGTCGCGCCTGCACCATGGGCGTCCGGTAACGCAGCACGGACTCCTGGTCACTCTTCGTGTACTCCCGCTCGCCGTCGTCGAACAGCACGAACCAGCGGACCGGGACATGCCAGGCCGCGCCCCGGATCCAGGGCCGGGCGTCCGGGTTGCGCTCCCGCCACTGCTCGTAGTCGCCGGCCGCCTGGAGGCGCACCACCGGGGGCAGCGCCGCATCCAGCACCGACGTCGGCAGCAGTTCGTCCAGCGCCTCCAGGGCCTGCCAGCCGCGCAGCCGGGTGCGCCACGGACATACGCAGGTCACCTCGTTCACGACGGCGATGAAGGCGTCCGCGCTCTCGTGGACCGGCACCGGGACCGGCGGGGTCGCCAGCAGATCGGCCAGCGCCCGGCGCTGCTCGTCCTGGGCGGTGGGGGTGTCCTCCCGTTTGGCGTAGCGCGCCCAATGGGAGCGTTCCGGCTCGGGGAACGCAGCCAGCGGCTCGTAGACCCGTAGATATGCCATGTACGGGACCTTCACCGACGACGCCAGGGCCACGCCCGCTCCTTCAAAGGGGAAGTCCACCGCCGGGTGATCCCGAGGGCCCCCGCCGGCCTGCGATACGACCAGATCGTCCCATGCCCGTCCCCCGGGAGAGGGTGATCCCGGGCACCCGGCCGATCCACCGGCCTCGCAGGTCTTACGCTCTTTTCAACCGGCCCTCCCCACCCGTAGGAGGGCGTCCTTCGCGACTTATGGGAGTCACCACAGTGACTGACGTACGTCCGGCCCACGCCGGCACCGACGGCGGCGTTCTGCACACCCTGTTCCGATCGGAGCAGGGGGGCCATGAGCAGGTCGTTCTCTGCCAGGACCGCGCCAGCGGCCTGAAGGCCGTGATCGCCATCCACAGCACCGCCCTGGGCCCCGCCCTCGGCGGTACCCGCTTCCACGCCTACGCCTCCGAGGAGGAGGCCGTGCTGGACGCCCTGAATCTGGCGCGCGGCATGTCCTACAAGAACGCCCTCGCCGGGCTGGACCACGGTGGCGGCAAGGCCGTGATCATCGGTGACCCGGATCTGATCAAGACCGAGGAACTTCTGCTGGCCTACGGCCGGTTCGTGTCCTCCCTGGGCGGCCGCTACGTCACCGCCTGCGATGTCGGTACGTACGTCGCCGATATGGATGTGGTCTCCCGTACGAACAAGTGGACCACCGGCCGCTCCCCCGAGAACGGCGGCGCCGGCGACTCCTCCGTCCTGACCGCGTACGGCGTCTTCCAGGGCATGCGCGCCTCGGCCCAGCACGCCTGGGGCGACCCGACGCTGCGGGGCCGCAAGGTGGGCATCGCGGGCGTCGGCAAGGTCGGCCACCTCCTCGTCGAGCACCTCCTTCAGGACGGCGCCGAGGTCGTGATCACGGACGTCCGGGCCGACTCGGTGGCGCGGGTCCGCACCAAGTACCCGCAGGTCACGGCCGTCGCGGATACCGAAGCGCTGATCCGCACCGAAGGCCTGGACGTCTATGCGCCGTGCGCGCTGGGCGGTGCGCTGAGTGACGAGTCGCTGCCGGTGCTGACCGCGAAGGTGGTGTGCGGTGCGGCCAACAACCAGCTCGACCACCCCGGCGTCGAGAAGGAGCTGTCCGACCGCGGCATCCTCTACGCCCCCGACTACGTCGTGAACGCCGGCGGTGTCATCCAGGTGGCCGATGAACTGCACGGCTTCGACTTCGACCGCTGCAAGACCAAGGCGACGAAGATCTTCGACACCACGCTGGCGATATTCGCTCGTGCGAAGGCCGATGGCATTCCGCCCGCCGCGGCCGCCGACCGTCTGGCCGAGCAGCGTATGGCGGAGGCGCGGCACGCCTGACCCAGGCCGGAAAAGCGGTCTTGTCGGCCGGAAACACAGCCTTGCGCGGCCCGCCACGGGTGGTCAGGGAGACATCCCTCACCACCCGTCGGCGGGTCGCTGTGCAGGACAGGTTAAAATCGCAGTTGACCAGCGGGGACGGGGCACCTTGCAGGTCGTGCCGAGCGGCGGGTGATGCGGGCGACGTACCGTATGGCCGCGGAAGCAGGTACCGTTAAAGCCCTACGGGCCGGTCTCTCTGTCGAGAGCCCGCTCTGATCCATGAACGCGTGTCAAGACTCTGGGGCCATCGAGCCCCGTCATTGAGGGGGTCGACCCATGGGGCGCGGCCGGGCCAAGGCCAAGCAGACGAAGGTCGCCCGCCAGCTGAAGTACAGCAGCGGTGGGACGGATCTCTCACGACTGGCCGACGAGCTGGGTGCATCACCGTCGAACCAGCAGCCTCCGAACGCAGAGCCGTTCGAGGAGGACGAGGACGACGACCCGTACGCACGGTACGCAGATCTGTACAACAGCGACGACGACGAAGAAGACGAGGGCGACTCGTCCCAGCAGCGTCGTCGCGCTTGACCGCTCTGTGCGCTCGCGGCACCCATAACAGCATCACGGACCCGGTCCGGGGCATCGCCCGGGCCGGGTTCTGTGCTGCCCAGATGACCATGGGGCGGGCGGTGGGCGCACCGGCGGCTGCCGGAGAGTGGGGCGCCGCCCATGGCCCGCGTGGAGCCATGGAAGGCGCCCGTCCGCTCAGCTCGCGTAGTCACCGGTCAGGGTCACTGCCTCTGCGTGGTCACCGCGCTCGACGATCTCGCCGCTGACCCAGGCGTCCACACCCCGGTCGGCCAGCGTGGTCAGGGCGGCCTCCACCGACTCCTGCGGGACGACGGCGATCATGCCGACGCCCATGTTCAGGGTCTTCTCCAGCTCCCGGCGCTCGACCGAGCCGGCCGAGCCGACCAGGTCGAAGACCGGGCCCGGCGTCCAGGTGGCGCGGTCGACGGTGGCGTGCAGGCCGTCCGGGATCACCCGGCCGAGGTTGTTGGCCAGGCCGCCGCCGGTGATGTGCGAGAAGGCGTGCACCTCGGTCGTACGGGTCAGCGCCAGGCAGTCCAGCGAGTAGATCTTGGTGGGCTCCAGGAGCTCCTCGCCGAGCGTGCGGCCGAACTCCGGAATGTCCCGGTCCAGGGCCAGTCCCGCGCGGTCGAACAGCACATGGCGGACCAGCGAGTACCCGTTCGAGTGAAGCCCGGAGGACGCCATGGCGATCACCGCGTCGCCCGTACGGATACGATCCGCGCCCAGTACCCGGTCCGCCTCGACGACACCGGTGCCGGCACCGGCGACATCGAACTCGTCCGCGCCCAGCAGCCCCGGGTGCTCCGCGGTCTCGCCGCCGACCAGCGCGCAGCCGGCCAGTACACAGCCCTCGGCGATGCCCTTGACGATCGCGGCGACCCGCTCCGGGTAGACCTTGCCGACGCAGATGTAGTCGGTCATGAACAGCGGCTCGGCACCGCAGACGACCAGGTCGTCGACGACCATGCCGACGAGGTCGTGGCCGATGCTGTCGTACACGCCCATCTTGCGGGCGATGTCGACCTTCGTGCCGACGCCGTCGGTCGCGGAGGCGAGCAGCGGGCGCTCGTACCGCTTGAGGGCGGAGGCGTCGAAGAGGCCGGCGAAACCGCCCAGGCCGCCGACGACCTCGGGGCGGGTGGCCTTCTTCACCCACTCCTTCATCAGGTCCACGGCGCGGTCGCCGGCTTCGATGTCGACGCCCGCGCTCGCGTAGCTGGCACCAGTGGTCTCTGACATGACGGAGAACTTTCGTGTCGGGTGGGTGACGAGCTCTACGGGCGACGCAGCGCGTCGGCCCCGCCGACCCCGGCGGTGAGCGTCTGGACGCCGTCCACATCGGACTTCGCCTGGCTCGCGGTCTCCGACTCCAGGAGGTGCTTGCCCAGCAGCTCCGGGTCGGGCAGATCCATCGGGTATTCGCCGTCGAAGCAGGCGCGGCACAGATTCGGCTTGGCGATCGTGGTCGCCTCGATCATGCCGTCGATGGAGATGTACGCGAGTGAATCGGCGCCCAGCGACTTGCCGATCTCCTCCACGCTCAGCCCGTTGGCGATCAGCTCGGCGCGGGTGGCGAAGTCGATGCCGAAGAAGCACGGCCACTTGATCGGCGGGGACGAGATCCGGATGTGGACCTCGGCAGCGCCGGCCTCGCGCAGCATCCGGACCAGGGCGCGCTGGGTGTTGCCACGGACGATCGAGTCGTCGACGACCACCAGGCGCTTGCCGCGGATGACTTCCTTGAGCGGGTTGAGCTTGAGGCGGATACCGAGCTGGCGGATGGTCTGCGAGGGCTGGATGAAGGTCCGGCCGACGTAGGAGTTCTTGACCAGGCCGGAGCCGTAGGGGATGCCACTGGCCTCGGCGTATCCGACGGCTGCGGGGGTGCCGGACTCCGGCGTCGCTATCACCAGGTCGGCGTCGGCCGGCGCCTCGGCGGCCAGCTTGCGGCCCATCTCCACACGGGAGAGGTACACATTGCGGCCGGCGATGTCGGTGTCCGGGCGGGCGAGGTAGACGTACTCGAAGACACAGCCCTTGGGGCGGGCCTCGGCGAAGCGGCTGCTGCGCAGACCGTCCTCGTCGATGGCGACCATCTCACCGGGCTCGATCTCCCGGATGAAGCTGGCGCCGCAGATGTCGAGGGCGGCGGACTCGGAGGCCACCACCCAGCCGCGCTCCAGCCGGCCCAGGACCAGCGGGCGGATGCCCTGCGGGTCGCGGGCGGCGTAGAGCGTGTGCTCGTCCATGAAGCAGAGCGAGAAGGCGCCCTTGACCTTCGGCAGGACGCGGGGTGCGGCCTCCTCGACGGTCAGCGGCTTGCCGTCCTCGTCGACCTGGCCGGCCAGCAGCGCCGTCACCAGGTCGGTGTCGTTGGTGGCCGCGACCTGGGTCGCCCGGCCGCCCTCGCGGGGCAGCGCAGCGACCAGATCCGCCAGCTCGGCGGTGTTCACCAGGTTGCCGTTGTGGCCGAGCGCGATCGAGCCGTGCGCGGTCGCACGGAACGTCGGCTGGGCGTTCTCCCACACCGAGGCACCGGTGGTGGAGTAGCGGGCATGGCCCACGGCGATATGGCCCTGGAGAGAGCCGAGCGAAGTCTCGTCGAAGACCTGGGAAACGAGGCCCATGTCCTTGAAGACGAGGATCTGGGAGCCGTTGCTCACCGCGATGCCCGCGGACTCCTGTCCACGGTGCTGCAGCGCATACAGCCCGAAATAGGTGAGTTTGGCGACCTCTTCACCCGGAGCCCAGACACCGAAGACGCCGCAAGCGTCCTGGGGGCCCTTCTCACCGGGGAGCAGGTCGTGGTTGAGTCGTCCGTCACCACGTGGCACGGCACCGAGTCTAGGGCAGTTCGCGGATTCATCCGAACCGGGGATGGCCGCGCACCTGGATGAGTGCATAAACGGGGAGTGGCGCGCGGTTGACGTGGCCACGGCCGCCTCGCCGGGATTTCCGCCTCCGGAAGCCCCGGAACCCTTGGCGCACCTGGCCTCTCACCGGGTGCCCCGTCGCGGGCAGGGCCCCGAGGCGAGGCCGCCGTGCCGATCCCGGTCATCCCGTCGGCGTCCCCCGTCGCGGCGGAGGGGCGCGGAAGCTGCGCGGGACGGGCCGTGGGGTGCGGTGGCCGCCTTCCGCGCTTCAGCTGATCTTGTGGTGGCCTCTCTGAGCTGCGCTTTCCTCGCCCGTCACCGGATTTGCGCGCTCCGCTTCCCGGCCCTTCGTGGGCGGCACGAAATGGGCGGTTCGCCTCACTTGTGGCGTTTGTCACCAGTGGGGCTCCCCTCTGGCGGTGTGAGATACGCGACGCGCCCTCCGGCCGGCTGCGGACTGCGGACCGCGGACCGCCGGAGCTCACCACCGCGGAACACGGCCGTCGCCGCACCGGTCCGTCACCTCGGCCCAGCCCACCTCCGCCCGCCTCACCTCAGCTCAGCTCAGCAGGGGCAGATATCCCCCGATATCGGCCCGCTCTCCGCTGGCGCTGACGGTCGCCGCGTCCAGCGCCTCCGCCCAGGTCGTACGGCCGGTGGCCAGCCGGAGCCACGTCATCGGGTCCGTCTCGACGACGTTCGGCGGGGTGCCGCGGGTGTGCCGCGGGCCCTCGACGCACTGCACCACCGCGAACGGCGGCACCCGGACCTCGACCGAATTGCCGGGCGCCTTGGCGGCCAGGGCATCGGCCAACAGCCGGGTGGTGGCGGCCAGGGCCTGGCGGTCGTACGGGATCCGCAGACCGGTCGCCGCCGACAAATCGTCGCTGTGCACGACGAGTTCGACACAGCGGGTGACGAGAAAGTCGGAGAGCCGCATCGCACCGGGACGGCAAGCAACCACGCGGTCGTCCGCTTCCGGCGCTAGGACGCGGGCCAGTTCGTCGGCGGTGCGCTCCAGCAGCTCCACGGGGTCGTGGGCGTCGGCCAGGGCGCGGGTGCGGTCGTCCACGGAGGAGGCGAGGGGGCCGCCGGCGGCCGGCCAGTCCACGAGGGCGGCCTCCGCCCGCGGCGGGGCCGGATGCTCAAGACTGCGCGCCACGCTGCCGACCGCCATGGACAGATGCGCCACCAGCTCCCGCACCGTCCAGTCACCGAGCCGGGTCGGCAGCGCGAACTGCTCGGGCGCCAGACCGCGTACGGCTTCCCGGAGATGATCGAGCTGGGCCGCGACGGCGGCACGGGTCTTCTGGGCGTCGTACTGGCGGGCGCGCGGTTTCCGGGCGGCAGGCGGCATGACGATCAGCCTAGGCGGCACCTCTGACAACGGGCCAGGGATTTCTGGCGACAACAGGCCCGGGGTTCCGGTGCAGGGACCGCCCCACACGCTCCCTCGCCCGGCCTCGGCCTCTCTCGCGCAAGCGTCGAGACCCCTCAGCTCGCGGGCGTCCCGGCCGGTTCTTCGGCGTCGAAGAGTTCCCCGTTGGGCGGGACGCCGATGCCCCGCCAGGTGAAGGGAACCCCCTTGGCGGTCTTCAGGTCCACGCCGTCCATGAGCTGGAAGTGGACGTGCGGCTCCGAGCTGTTGCCGGAGTCGCCGCACTGGCCGAGCGGCTGCCCGGCCCGTACCCGGTCGCCGGTGCGGACGGTGAGCGAACCGCGCCGGACATGGGCGTAGAGCGCGTACGTGCCGTCGCCCAGATCGAGGATCACGTGGTTGCCGACGACCCGGCGGGCGCCTCCCAGCACGCGGGCCGACCCCTCGACGGCGAGCATGTAGACCGCCGCGGGCCATGAGGTGCGGCTGAGGTGGTCGCGCTGGCGGTCGTCGGCCCGTACGACGGTGGCATCGGCGACGGCGAGCAGAGGCGCGCCGAAAGCCGGGAAGGCTTCGTTGCGCCGGACCAGGGGCCACCAGCCGAAACCGGGGCGGGCGCCGGGCTCGGGTTCCGCCACGATGTCGATGGCGTAGGCCTGTCCGTATGACCGGGTGCCGTGGCTGGGGACCTTGTCGGCGGGGCTGTTGAGGGCCTTCCAGCGGCCGGTGACCGGCGCGGCGACCTCCACCGCCTCGGGGGCGGCGCCTGCCGAGCTCTTCGGCTCCGCGCGGGCCGCCTGGCGGTTCATGCCCAATCGGAGCAGCAGCCAGAGGACGAGCGGAACCCAGCCCCACCAGTACGGAATGTCGACGAAGAAGCTCGCCACGACCACCGCGAAGAAGGCGAACCAGCAAAGGCGAGCGGCCTGGCCGGAGAGTTTCCGCATGGATATGGACTTCATTCCTGTCCCCCTGGAATCGGCCGGGCGTCAGCGCCCGGCGGCGGTCAGCATCACGAGCAGCGGTACGACGCGGTGGGCCGGTACCTCGTAGCGGCCACGGGCGGCCGTGTGCAGCCAGCCGGCGGCGGTGAGCTGCCGGAGGTGGTGGTAGATCTGGCCGGTCGTGCCCGTGCCGTCCAGCTCCGTGAGTTCGGCGGCTGTGCAGCGGCCGCGGAGGATCTCGCGCAGCAGCCGCAGCCGTACGGGCTGGCCGAGCGCCGCGAACGACTCGGCGGCGTCCGCCCAGTCGGCGTCCAGCACGGTGTCGGTGTCCAGGCCGTACTGCCACTCGTAGCGCTGTCCGGCCGGGATCCGTACGGCGCCGGTGAAGAGCACTCCGCCGTTGTGGGCGCCCAGCTCGGCGAGCTGGGCCTGGAGACCGTGCAGGGCCCACAGGTCGTCGTCGGACTCGCGCTCGGGCGGGCCGGCGGCCAGGCCGGCGGACCGCTCCAGGGCGGCCAGCCGTCGCTCCAGCTCGGCCACCCGCTGTTCGAGATCCATGGTGAGAGATTACGTAATTACGTAATTCCTCGCAACGGCTTACCAGGAGGCGGGTGCGGGGCCTCCCGGAATCGGCCGGACAGCCCAAACAGCCGAAACGGCCCGCCGGACGTGCTGGCGGGCCGTTTCGGCCCAGGCTTCCCGGGCCGCGGCCCGGAGGGGTGACTACGCGATCAGGTGCGGGATCGTCGCCTCGTGCGCGTCCTTCAGCTCGCTCAGCGGGAGGCTGAACTGACCCTGGACGTCGATGGCGTCGCCGTCGATCACACCGATCCGGGTGGCCGGCAGCCCTCGCGCACCGCACATGTCGGTGAAGCGGAGCTCCTCGCTGCGCGGAACGGCGACGACCGCCCGGCCCGCCGACTCGGAGAAGAGCAGCACGAAGGGGTCGAGACCGTCGGGAACGACGACGCGGGCACCCTTGCCGCCGCGCAGGCAGGACTCCACCAGGGCCTGGATCAGACCGCCGTCGGAGAGGTCGTGCGCGGCGTCGATCATGCCGTCACGGGAGGCGGAGATCAGCACATCGGCCAGCAGCCGCTCGCGCTCCAGGTCCACCTTCGGCGGCAGACCACCGAGGTGATCGTGCACGACCTGCGACCACGCCGAGCCGCCCAGCTCCTCGCGGGTGTCACCCAGGAGGTAGACCAGCTGGCCCTCGTCCGCGAACGCGATCGGGGTGCGGCGGTTCACATCGTCGATGACGCCGAGCACCGCGACGACCGGCGTCGGGTGGATCGCCGTCTCGCCGGTCTGGTTGTAGAGCGAGACATTGCCGCCGGTCACGGGCGTACCGAGGGTCTGGCAGGCATCGGCGAGACCACGGGTGGCCTCGGCGAACTGCCACATGACCGCCGGGTCCTCGGGCGAACCGAAGTTCAGGCAGTCGGAGACCGCCAGCGGCTTGGCACCGGACGCGGCGACATTGCGGTACGCCTCGGCCAGGGCCAGCTGCGCGCCCGTGTACGGGTCGAGCTTGGCGTAGCGCCCGTTGCCGTCCGTGGCGAGCGCGACACCGAGGTTGCTGTCCGCGTCGATCCGGACCATGCCGGCGTCCTCCGGCTGCGCGAGGACGGTGTTGCCCTGCACGAACCGGTCGTACTGGTCGGTGATCCACGCCTTGGAGGCCTGGTTGGGCGAGGCCACCAGCTTCAGGACCTGCGCACGCAGCTCGTCCGCGTTCGCCGGGCGGGTCAGCTTGGCCGCGTCGTCGGCCTGGAGGGCGTCCTGCCAGTCGGGCCGGGCGTACGGGCGCTCGTAGACCGGGCCCTCGTGGGCGACGGTCCGCGGCGGTACGTCCACGATCTGCTCGCCGTGCCAGAAGATCTCCAGCTGCGAGCCGTCCGTCACCTCACCGATGACGGTGGCGATGACGTCCCACTTCTCGCAGATCTCCAGGAAGCGGTCGACCTTCCCGGGCTCGACGATCGCGCACATGCGCTCCTGCGACTCGCTCATGAGGATTTCCTCGGGCGAGAGGGAGGAGTCGCGCAGCGGCACGGTGTCCAGCTCGACGCGCATACCGCCGGAACCGGCCGAGGCCAGCTCGCTGGTGGCGCAGGACAGCCCGGCGCCGCCGAGGTCCTGGATGCCGTCGACCAGGTCTTCCTTGAAGATCTCCAGGGTGCACTCGATGAGGAGCTTCTCCTGGAAGGGGTCACCGACCTGCACGGCGGGGCGCTTGGTGGGCTTGGAGTCGTCGAAGGTCTCCGAGGCCAGCACGGAGACGCCGCCGATGCCGTCGCCGCCGGTGCGGGCGCCGTAGAGGATGACCTTGTTGCCGGCGCCGGACGCCTTGGCGAGGTGGATGTCCTCGTGCTTCATGACGCCGATGCAGCCGGCGTTGACCAGCGGGTTGCCCTGGTAGCAGGCGTCGAAGACGACCTCGCCACCGATGTTGGGCAGGCCCAGGCAGTTGCCGTAACCGCCGATACCGGCCACCACGCCCGGCAGGACGCGCTTGGTGTCGGGGTGGTCCGCGGCACCGAAGCGCAGCGGGTCGACGACGGCGACGGGGCGGGCACCCATGGCGAGGATGTCGCGGACGATGCCGCCGACGCCGGTGGCCGCGCCCTGGTAGGGCTCGATGTACGAGGGGTGGTTGTGGGACTCCACCTTGAAGGTCACGGCGTAGCCCTGGCCGACGTCGACGACACCGGCGTTCTCGCCGATGCCGACGAGCAGCGCGTCGTTCTCGGGGGCCTTCTCGCCGAACTGCTTCAGATGGACCTTGCTGCTCTTGTAGGAGCAGTGCTCGGACCACATGACCGAATACATGGCGAGTTCGGCGCCGGTGGGACGGCGGCCGAGAATCTCACGGATGCGCTGGTACTCGTCCTGCTTCAGGCCGAGTTCGGCCCACGGCTGGTCGGTGTCCGGCGTCTCGGCTGCGTGCTTGACGGTGTCGAGAGTCATGCCGCGCACCTTTCACTCGCTTCTCCGCCCGCGCGGCGCAGAGGTGCGGCATTCGTCTTCGGCTGCGGCCCGGTGGCCGCGCGTGCGTCGCTCATGCGTTGACCAGCTTCTTCAGGATCGAGGTGAAGAATCCGAGGCCGTCGGTACGGCCCGTACCGATCAGCGGCTCCACGGCGTGCTCGGGATGCGGCATGAGGCCGACGACATTGCCCGCCTCATTGGTGATGCCGGCGATATCGCGGAGCGAGCCGTTGGGGTTGCCGTCCAGGTAGCGGAAGGCGACCCGGCCCTCGGCCTCCAGCATGTCGAGCGTGCGCTCGTCGGCGACATACCGGCCGTCGATGTTCTTCAGCGGGATGCTGATCTCCTGACCGGACGCATAGTCCGAGGTCCAGGAGGTCTCCGCGTTCTCCACCCGCAGCTTCTGGTCGCGGCAGATGAAGTGCAGATGGTTGTTGCGCAGCATCGCGCCGGGCAGCAGGTGGGACTCGGTGAGCACCTGAAAGCCGTTGCAGATGCCAAGGACCGGCATACCGGCCCTGGCCTGCTCGATCACGGTCTCCATCACCGGCGAGAACCGGGAAATGGCCCCGGCCCGCAGATAGTCGCCGTAGGAGAAACCGCCGGGCAGCACCACGGCGTCGACCTGCTTGAGGTCCTTGTCGCGGTGCCACAGCGGCACCGCTTCGGCTCCGGCGACCCGGACCGCGCGCTGGGTGTCGCGGTCGTCGAGCGTGCCGGGGAAGGTCACAACTCCGATCCGCGAGGTCATGAGTCGACCCGCACGGTGAAGTCTTCGATGACGGTATTGGCGAGGAAGGTCTCGGCCATCTCTTGGATGCGAGCGAGGGCGGCGTCGTCGACCGGACCCTCCACCTCAAGTTCGAAACGCTTGCCCTGACGGACGTCGGCGATCCCCTCGAAGCCCAGGCGTGGCAGTGCGCGCTGCACCGCCTGCCCCTGCGGGTCGAGGATCTCCGGCTTGAGCATGACGTCGACTACGACGCGTGCCACTGGCACTCCCGGTGGTGTGGTGCGTAAGGCGGTGTCAACACAGTACCGTGTTCGAAAATCTACGCGCATAGATATGCAGGGAGCCCGATCACGGTCCGGTATCGGCAGGAGCGCGGCTCAGGAAAAATTCTCGAAAAGATCCGGGGTCCGGATTGCGGGAAGACACGCTGACGAAATTAACTGGGCTTCACAATGCAATGCCCATCGCTGTACAAATGAAAAAGCATTGATCCCAATCAGCCGGATCCGGAGCATCACCCCATGTCAACAAGGGGTTGCTCCCCGAAAGGACCGATATCCGTGGCGCAGCGCGTAGTAGTAACGCTCTCCGATGACATCGACGGAGGAGAAGCCGCAGAGACGGTCACCTTCGGACTGGACGGGAAGTCGTACGAGATCGACCTCAATCCCGCCAATGCGAAGAAACTGCGCGGCGCCCTCGCTCCGTTCGTCGAGGCCGGCCGCAAGCGGGCCAAGTCCGGCAAGGCCTACCACCGGACCGCGGTGAACCCCGATCCCGCGGCCGTCCGTGCCTGGGCCCGCTCCAACCAGATGGACGTCCCCCCGCGCGGCCGGATCCCCAAGAAGGTCTACGAAGCCTTCAACGCCGCCAATCACTAACCGACTTACCGGCGTCCCCCGGCCCGGGCACAGCCGACTTGCACAGCACCCCTACTGATCAGCTAGAGTCTGGAGCACGCCGAGGGGCGAGGCCGAAAGGCCGGACCTCACGGAGTCACGCGGGTGTAGCTCAGTAGTAGAGCGCCCTCTTTCCAAGAGGGAGGCGCAGTGTGCAATCCCTGTCACCCGCTCTGACAGCTCGACCGGTCTTTGGATCAGGTACAGTAGCTGTCGCGCCGCTCGGTGAAAGCCGAGTGGATGCCTGCGGACGTAGCTCAGTTGGTAGAGCGCAACCTTGCCAAGGTTGAGGTCGCGAGTTCGAGCCTCGTCGTCCGCTCAGAAAGAGAAGGCCCCGGTCATTGCGACCGGGGCCTTCTTCATTTACCGCGACGCCACTCCGGCCCCTCCTGCCTCTCTCCTCCCTTCCGGCGTTGGCAACTGACATTTGTCATCGGCTGCGATGACAGTCCGCACTGCCCGGAACCTTGATCCGGCGAAACGCTGGACGCATGAACATCGGGGAGAAAACCATCGCGGACGCCGGCCGCGGCGACACCGGGAGCGCCGGCTCCGGAGTCGGTGTGATCGAAGTCACCGAACTCCGCAGGTGCTACGACGCACCGACAAGGGGCAGGAGCGGGGCGGGCGCGGGGGCGGGCGCGGTGAGCGCGGAGCGCGGAGCCGGACCGCCGCGCGGGAGAGCTATGAGGCCGTGCGCGGAATCGACTTCTCCGTCGACCGGGGCGAGCTGTTCGCGCTGCTGGGGACCAATGGCGCGGGCAAGACCTCCACTCTCGAGCTGCTGGAGGGCCTGGCCGCGCCCACCGCCGGGCGGGTCCGGGTCCTCGGCCATGATCCGTTCCGTGAGCGGGGCAGGGTGCGGCCCCGTATCGGCGTCATGCTCCAGGAGGGCGGCTTTCCCTCCGAGCTGACGCCCGCGGAGACCCTGCGGATGTGGGCGGGCTGCACCACCGGGTCGCGCCCGGTCGATGAAGCCCTCGGCACGGTGGGGCTGGACCGGCGCAGGGACGTCCGGGTCAAGCAGCTGTCCGGGGGTGAGCGCCGGCGGCTGGACCTCGCCCTCGCGCTGCTGGGACGGCCCGAGGTGCTGTTCCTGGACGAGCCGACGACGGGGCTGGACACCGAAGCGCGCCGTGCCACCTGGGAGTTGGTCCGCGAGCTGCGGGACTCCGGGACCACGATCGTGCTGACCACGCACTACCTCGAAGAAGCCGAGGAGCTGGCGGACCGACTGGCGATCTTGCACAACGGGCGGATAGCGGCAGCGGGACATGTCGCGGACGTGGTCGCCGCGCATCCCTCGCACCTCTCCTTCGAGCTGCCCGACGGATTCCATCTGGGCGATCTCCCGCCGCTGGGGGAACTGGGCGTCATCGGCCAAGAGACGCGCGGGCGCACGGTCCGGCTGCAGACGGACGAACTACAGCGGACCGCGACCGGAGTGCTGCTGTGGGCGCAGGACAAGGGGATAACGCTGCGCGGCCTGGACGTCAGATCCGCGTCCCTGGAAGAGGCATTTCTGCACATCGCAAAGGGGCTGGAGAACACATGAGTGCAAGTGCGAGCCGAGCTGTCGGCAATGAGCGGCCGAAAATTCCCGTGGAAACGCGCACTGTGGGCCGTCTACTCTCCCTGGGGCGAGCCGAGTTGACGCTTCTCGGCCGCAACAAGACCGCGCTGTACACCTCGCTGATCATGCCGATTGTCATGGCGTTCGCCATGCAGCGGGCGGCCAGCTCGACGAACCTGGCCGGCATGGGACTGTCGCTCGGAACGGTGCTGTTGCCCGGCACTCTCGGCTGCGTTCTGATCTTTTCCGTCTACTCCAACCTCACCGCCGCCTATGTCGCCCGGCGCGAGGAACTCGTGCTCAAACGGCTGCGTACCGGAGAGCTGCGGGATCTGGAAATACTGACGGGCACCGCGCTCCCCTCGGTACTGCTGGGGCTGGCGCAGTGCGCGCTCCTCGTCGTCGCCGGCAGTCCGGCGCTGGGCACCGGTCTGCCCACCGCGCCGCATCTCCTGATCGCCGGAGTGCTGCTGGGCCTGGCCGTGGCCGTCGGGCTCGCCGCGGCGTCCTCGGCCTTCGCGAAGTCGGCCGAGTCCGCTCAGCTGACCGTGCTGCCCTTCATGCTGGTGTCGCTGGCCGGGTCCGGGATGATGGTTCCGCTGGACGTCCTTCCGAAGAACGTCGCCGCCTTCCTCGAAGTCCTCCCGCTGTCACCTGCGATGGAGCTGATACGGGCAGGCTGGGCCGGGGGCGAGGGCGTCAAGCAGACGGTGGGGCAGCTGATTACCGGCCTGGCCTGGAGCGGGCTCGCGCTGTTGGCTGTGCAGCGGTGGTTCCAGTGGGAGCCGCGGCGCTAGCAACGCAGAGCTATCGGCACGACGGGGGCGAGCAGCGCATGATCGGACGGCTACGGGCGGCCTGGCAGCGGCGGGGCCAGGTGGGCATGGTCGACGCGTACTTCCGCTGGACTCTCTACGCCCTCCCCTGGCTTCCCGTGTTGGGTGGGGTGGCGCCCGTTATGGGCAACACAGGGGGGAGGCCGTTGCCGGTCGCTTTGGCCACTGTCGCCGTTGTTCTGAATGTGGTGCAGGGCGTACTGGCCGTACCGCTGTTGAACCGGGCTCTGGACCGTTATCTGAAGCTGGGGACGACACCGCGCGGCCTGCTGGTCGTCTCGGGTGTGCTGACCCTCGCCGCCGAGATCGCGCTGTGCGCGCTGATAGCGGTCCAGGGAACGGCCGACAAGGAAAGACTGAGCTCGGTGGCCCTGGCGATCGGCGCGAGCCTCACACCGTTCTTCATGGCTCACAGTCTGGTGGTGTCCAAGCGGAGCTTTCTTGCGGCGCTGGCCGGCGCCGCGACGGGGCTCCTCCTGCTGCTCGCCCTGCTCACGGGATCCTGGCTGGGCTCGCTGGGCCTGGCGGTCCTGCTGGTCTTCGCCGGCGTATGGAGCCTCGGGACGACGCGGCCCACGGGCTGGATACTCGCCGCGGTCCGGAAGCTGGATGCGGCGCGCAGCATCGAGACACGGCTCGCGGTCGCCGAGGAGCGGCTGCGGTTCGGCCGCGATCTGCACGATGTCATGGGCCGGAATCTGGCGGTGATCGCCCTGAAGAGCGAGCTGGCGGTCCAGCTGGCCCGGCGGGAACGGCCGGAGGCCGCGGAGCAGATGGTGGAGGTGCAGCGGATCGCCCAGGAGTCCCAGCGGGAGGTACGGGAGGTGGTGCGTGGTTACCGGAGGGCCGATCTGCAGGCGGAGTTGGCCGGGGCCCGCTCCATCCTGCGGGCGGCCGGAGTGGACTGCCGTATCGAGGGCGAGGAGGAGACACAGCTGCCGCCCGAGGTGGAGTCGGCGCTCGGCTGGGTCGTCCGCGAAGGCACCACGAACGTCCTGCGGCATGCCGCCGAGGTGCGGCGCTGTGCGGTGCGGACCCGGATCGATGCGCACCGCTCGGTGCTCGTGATGATCATGGAGAACGACGGCGTCACCCACCCGCCGCCCGCCGCCAGCGGCTCGCTCCCCGGCAGCGGCCTCAAGGGACTGCGGGAGCGGCTCCACCCCCTGGGCGGCACCCTGACCTCGGGCCCGGTCCTGAACGGTTCCTACCGTCTGACCGTCGAACTACCCATGGGAGCGGCGACGGGGTAGGGGCCAGGGAGTGAGTAGGGGCGAGGGGGTAAACGGCTCGGTGCGGGGGTTCGCGGTGGCTGGAGAGGTGGGTGGAGAGGTGGGTGGCGGGTGAGCGACGGGGTGCAGGGCAGCATGATCCGGGTGTTGCTCGCGGATGACGAGCATCTGATCCGGGGGGCGCTGGCGGCGTTGTTGTCGCTGGAGGACGATCTGCTGGTGGTGGCCGAGGCGGCATCGGGGCCGGAGGCTCGGGCGATGGCACGGGCGCACGAGCCGGACGTGGCGGTACTGGATCTGCAGATGCCGGGGGCGGACGGTGTGGCGGTGGCCACATCGTTGCGGGGTGAGGTGCCGGGGTGCCAGTCCATGATCGTGACGAGTCATGGGCGGCCGGGGCATCTGAAGCGGGCGCTGGAGGCCGGGGTGCGGGGGTTCGTGCCGAAGACGGTGTCGGCGCAGAGGCTGGCGGAGATCATACGTACGGTCCACGCCGGAAACCGTTATGTGGACACGGAGTTGGCGGCGGACGCCATCAGCGCCGGGGAGTCACCGCTGACGGTCCGGGAGGCGGAGGTGCTGGAATGCGCCGAGGACGGGGCGCCGGTCATGGAGATCGCGGAGCGGGCGTCGCTGTCGCCGGGGACGGTGCGGAACTACCTCTCGTCGGCGACCGCGAAGCTGGGCGCGGAGAACCGCCATGCCGCGGCGCGCCTCGCCCGCGAGCGAGGTTGGCTATAGTGGTGCCCGCACCGCGCGGCGGCGACTGATTCCAGGAGCTGTGCACGGAGCATGCGGACGTAGCTCAGTTGGTAGAGCGCAACCTTGCCAAGGTTGAGGTCGCGAGTTCGAGCCTCGTCGTCCGCTCAGAAGAGAAGGCCCCGGTCGGTAGTGATGCCGACCGGGGCCTTTTCGTGTGCCGGGGCGCTGCGCCGGGGCGCCCGGCCCGGAGACCGGTGCTCCGGCCCGGGTGCACACCCGGGCCGGAGGAGGGTCACGACCAGCGCAGGCCCGTGAGGCGCTCGTAGGCCTCGGCGTACTTGGCGCGGGTGCTCTCGACGATCTCCTGCGGGAGGGCGGGGGGCGGCAGCTCGCCCGTACGGTCCCAGTCCGCGGCCGGGGAGGTCAGCCAGTCGCGGACGAACTGCTTGTCGAAGGACGGCTGGGCGCGGCCCGGCTGCCACAGGTCGGCGGGCCAGAAGCGCGAGGAGTCGGGCGTCAGGACCTCGTCGGCCAGGGTCAGCTGCTCACCGTCGAAGCCGAACTCGAACTTGGTGTCCGCCAGGATGACGCCGCGCTCGCGGGCGATGTCGCGGGCCCGGCCGTAGACGGCGAGGGTCGTCTGCCGCAGTTGGGCGGCGACCTCGGGGCCGACCTGGTGGGCGACTTCCTCGTAGGAGACGTTCTCGTCGTGGTCGCCGACGGCAGCCTTGGTGGCCGGGGTGAAGATCGGCGCGGGGAGCTCGGAGCCGTCCACCAGGCCTTCGGGGAGGGCCAGCCCGCAGACCGTACGGGTCTGCCGGTATTCGGCGAGGCCGGAGCCGGTGAGGTAGCCGCGGGCCACACACTCGACGGGGACCATCCGCAGCGACTTGCAGACCAGGGTGCGGCCCGCCCAGTCGGCGGGGGCACCGGCCGGGACGTCGGTGGAGATGACGTGGTGCGGGACCAGGTCGGTGAGCTGCTCGAACCACCACAGGGACAGCTGGGTGAGGATGCGGCCCTTCTCGGGGATCTCGGTGGGCAGCACCCAGTCGTAGACGGAGGTGCGGTCGCTGGCGACCATGATCAGATCGCCGGCGGCGTTCTGGTAGAGGTCGCGCACCTTGCCGGTGTGAAGGTGGGTGAGCCCGGGAACCTCCACCGGCTCAGGCTTTTCTACAAAACCGGGCACGCTTCCTCCGCGTAGGTTGATCCAGGAGTCATCTCGATTCTCCCTTACGCGGGCCGGTGGTGACGGGCGGGGGCCGGGTGCACCGGTGGAGGCGTGCGTCAGGCGGTGGTCCGGGTGCCCCGGAGGGCGATCGGCACGAGGGTGGCCGCGGCCCGGCCGGGCGGGCGCGGCACGGCGGTTACGGACGGCCAGGCGAGCACGGTACGGCGGGTACGGGCGAGCACGGTACGGCGGGTACGGGCGAGCACGGTACGGCGCGTGCGGGCGAGCGCGGTACGGCGCGTGCGGGCGAGCGCGGTACGGCGCGTGCGGGCGAGCGCGGTACGGCGGTTACCGGCAGGCGGCCGGACTCAGTCGCGTTTGCAAATGCGGTCGAGGAGGTTGGCGGTGGCGCGTTGGACGCGTTCGTCGACATGGCCGGGGCGGTCGAGGGCGGGGGACCAGGCGAAGGTGCCGGAGGCGAAGACCCAGGCGCCGCTGGGGGCGCGGTAGAGGGAGGTCTCCTGATGGCGACGGGCGCCTTCGCTGTCGCGGTAGGGGGAGTGGGCGAGCAGGATGCGTTCGGTGTGCTCGGGGAGGTTGGTGCGCGGGAAGTAGCGGTCGGCCTCGCCGGCGACCAGGCCGGGGAGTTCGTCGCCTTCGTGGGCACCGCTGGCGTCCCACAGCCAGTGCGCGCCGTTGCGGACGACCAGGGGGGCCGGCTCGGGGACCCGGCCGGCGTACTGGATGCCCATCAGTCGTTGTTCGGGGCTGCCCAGCTCCCGCCAGAGGGCGGGACGCCCGGGGCCCTGGCGCTTGCGGCAGTGCAGCAGGGACTCCGCACCCGAGGGGGTCGGAGAGAGTTCGACCTGCCAGTACATGGTGTTGGCGGAGAGGAAGACGAGGGAAGTGCCGTTGTCGCGGGCGTGCTCGACCGTACGGCGCATGGGCACCGACCAGTACTCGTCGTGGCCGGGGAAGACCAGGCCGCGGTAGCGGGACGGGTCGACGCGGCCGGCGTGCAGATCGCGGGCGTCGGCGTAGGCGAGGTCGTAGCCGTAGCGCTCGGCCCAGCGGATGAAGTCGTAGGCGTGGCCGACATGGAGGGGCAGTCCCGCGCCGGCGTAGGGGCGGTCGAAGGAGACGGTGGTGGCGGCGTCCCCTTCGCCGAGCAGGGCGCCCTTTTCGTCCCAGGCGTGGTAGAGGCTGGCGCCGGTCCGGCCGTCCTCCGGGTAGAGGTTGTAGGCCTGCCAGGTGATGTCGGGCAGCAGCAGGAGGAGGTCGGCGGGCTGGTTGTCGCGGACCGTGAAGGGGATGTGGGAGCGGTAGCGGCCGTCGGCGGTGGTGAGCACGGCGACATACGCGCCGAGCTGCCAGTACGTGGGGACCTGAAGGCGCCAGGACAGCCACCAGTGGTGGCAGGAGGCCGTGCGGTCGGCCGTCAGCGGGGGCGGCTGGACGATGCCGGCCAGCCGGGGGCTGTTGGTGATCTTGGAGGCGCCGGCGCCCGCGTAATGGCCGATGCGGTAGATGTCGATGTTGAACGGCTGGGGCGGATCGACCGAGACACGGAAGTCGATGGCCTCGCCGGGAGCCACCGCGCCCGGACCGGCGAAGCCCTTGATCTGGCGGTGCACGTCGTCGGCGGTACGCGGGCCGTTGTGCTTGCTGGGGGCGGGCACCCGCAGATCGCCCTGGGCGACGGCGGGGTCGACGTACCAGGGAATGATGCGGCCGGAGTCGAAGTAGTTCTCGCTGCCGCGCAGCCAGGGCAGCGGGCCCTGTCCGAACGGGTCCGTGACCGCGTGGGCGAGCGCGCCCGACTCCCAGCGCCTGATCTGATCCGTCGCCACCTTCCACTCCCCTCCCGCGTCCCCGTTCGGCCGCGGCCGATCGGGCCGGTGCTGCGCCCGGTCGGGCTAACCCGGCCGGCCATCCCCCAGCACATCACATTACGCACTCACTTCGTCACCCTTCGTCGTGAATTTAGAGGGTGCCGCCCCCGAAATGCGAACTGGAAGGGAACATTCAGCCGGTGGCGCGGGAGGTCCGGGGCGTCTGCCCCGGCCCCCGCACGGCGGATAAGTGCGGCTTACCGGTCATACCAGCCGGACCGGCTTCTCGGGGCGTACGCCCACCGTCGTCAGCCATCCGCGGAGCGGCTCCGCATCGCCGTCGTCGACCAGGCTGAGCACCGGACGGCCGAGGTCGGCGCGGCGGGCGCCGTCGACCAGCAGCGCCGGGCCGTCGAGCCAGTCCAGGCCGGGGGCGGCACCGGCGGTGTCGACGGCCGCACAGCAGACCATGGCGGTGACGTGGTCGGCGAGGAGTTCGCGGCCCGTACGGGGCGGTTGCAGCGGGAACAGCGGCAGACCGCCCTCGGCCACCATGCCGTCACCCCAGGCCACGCCGACGGTGGCGTCCTGCGCCGAGCCGCCACGGGCGGCCTGGCGGGCGGCCTCCTCGCGTTCCTCTCGCTCGACCTCCGCGCCCAGCCGGGCGGCGACCAGATCGCCCGCCCGCTCGTCCTGGGCGAGCCGGTCGATGACGCGGGCCAGCGTCGGGCCCGGGGCCGGTGCGGCCGGCCGGTCACCGGAGCGGTCGGCGGAGGACGGGCCGGCGGGCCGGTCGGCGGTGGGGTGGTGGTCGGCAGGCGACCGGTCTGCGGGCGTACGGGGGGCGGAGCGGGCGTACGAGAGGGGCGGGGCGGAGGCGGGGTGCGGGGCGGGGGCCGCCGACGTCGGCGGGGCCGCCGGGAGCGCGGTCGCCGGGAGCGCGGTCGCCGGGAGGTTGTCGAGGACGCGGTGGAGTCGGGCTGCCTCCAGGCGCCACTTCCGGTCCACGACCTCTTCCGGGTACTGGCCCCAGCCGACCGGTGACCAGTCGGGGCCCGGTTCGGCCGGGCCGCCGTGGAAGAGGCGGGCGGCCAGCAGGGAGGCGGCACGGTCGATGGCGCCGGGCTCCTCCAGGAGGTCGCAGGCGGGGCGCTCGCCGAGGCGGGAGGCGAAGCCGTTGGCCAGGCGGTCGCGGCGGGAGAGTTCGGTGAGCGCGGAGACCACACCGGCGTCCAGCCGGGAGGGCCAGCGGCCCATCCGCCAGGCGGGCAGCGCGACCCGGGTCAGCAGCCGGTCCCAGCCCGCGTAGGCGAGGCCGACCTGTTCCTGGGCGACGATCCGCAGGCCGTAGTCGACGGTCTGGGCACGCTCGGAGGCGGCGGCCGCCACGGCGCGTTCCATGATCGTGGCGTGTTCGCGGCCGGCGCGCAGCAGCAGCCGGGCGACCCGGCCGACGAAGCGGAGCGGGAGCGCGCGCAGCGGGCCGCGGGCGCGGGCCGCGACGGCGACGGCGGCATCCAGGCCGCGGATGAAGCGGCGGGCGGCAGCTATGTCGGGATGGGCGGACGGACCGGTGCCGGCGACGACGGGGGCCAGCAGGGCGCGCAGCTCGGCCACCCGCATCCACCACAGGAAAGGGGAGCCGATGACCAGGACCGGCGCCTCGGGCGTGCGGCGTGCTTCACCGCGGGCCGCTCCCGTGCTGCGGCGCGGCGGGCCGTGGGCGCGGTGCGTACGGTCCTCCAGCCAGCTGTCGCAGTCCGGGGTGAGCGCTATGGCCGAGGGCGCGGGGACCTCAAGGCGGTCGGCGAGATCGCGGACGAGGCGGTAGAGATCGGGGGCCGACTTCTCGGAGATCGGCACGGACGGGCTGAGCGCGGGTCTGGCGCGCGCGACGACGAGGGCGACCAGCGCGGCCAGGAGCAGGCTGAGCACCGCGAGAGAGCCGGCGATCCAGCGGGCGAGGTCCCAGCCGGTACCCGCGCCGAGATGGCCGCTCGCCCGGCCGGCGAACAGCACCACGGCCACGGCCGCCGGCAGCAGTGCGACGGCCAGTGCGGTGCTGCGGATACGCAGCACGGCGAGGGCGCGGGCACGCGCCGCCAGGACGCCTGTTTCCGGACTTGCCACGAGCCTGTACACCCCCTGCTGTCCTGATGGAGCCGGACGGAGAGAACACGGGACGGACGTACGAGAAGTGCGCGGTGTGTGGAGCGAGGGCGCTCCACCACCACTGTGGCACCGGCCACTGACATCGCAATGCCGGTGAGCCACTTGCCGGACGCCACCGTGGCAACCGTGCCGGATTCCGGCCCGGCGGCCACAGGACGCTTGCGCGGCACCCTAGTTGGGGGTGCGGGCCTCGTCAGCCGTATACCTGGTGCGGTCACTCGATGGAATGGCTTTGGGCAAAGCCGGGAACCTGCGGCGGGCAGGCGTGGGCGGTGGACGCCTCGGCCCGGTCTGCACCGGAAGGACAGGGGCATATGTCACCGTATGTGGCATATGCCCCTGGAGAGATGTCACAGACCGGAGCGGCCGCGCCGTGCGCGTCCGCACGTGCTGCGCGCGACGGGCCCTGTCCGGCGGAGGAGCAGGACCCGACAGGTGCTACGCGCCCTGCTCCTCGGCCGCCGCGTCCGCGACCTTGGCGGCGATGTCCGTGCGGTGCTGCGAGCCGTCCAGGGAGATCCGGCCGACGGCGCGGTAGGCGCGCTGCCGGGCGGTGGTGAGGTCGGAGCCGGTGGCGGTCACGGACAGCACCCGGCCGCCCGCGCTGAGCACCGCGCCGGCCTCGTCGCGCTTGGTGCCGGCATGCAGGACGTACGCCTTGGGGCCGTCCTGCTCCGCGACGTCGGCGAGCCCGTCGATCGGGTCGCCGGTGCGCGGGGTGTCCGGGTAGTTGTGGGAGGCGATGACGACGGTGACCGCCGCGCCGTCGCTCCAGCGCAGCGGCGGGAGGGCGGCGAGGGTGCCGGTGGCCGCGGCGAGCAGCAGTCCGGCGAGCGGGGTCCTGAGGCGGGCCAGCACGACCTGGGTCTCCGGGTCGCCGAAGCGCGCGTTGAACTCGATCACGCGCACCCCGCGGGAGGTGATCGCCAGGCCCGCGTAGAGCAGCCCGGAGAAGGGGGTGCCGCGGCGGCGCAGCTCGTCGACGGTGGGCTGGAGGACGGTGTCCATCACCTCGTCGACCAGCTTGGGGTCGGCCCAGGGCAGCGGGCTGTACGCGCCCATGCCGCCCGTGTTGGGGCCCTCGTCGCCGTCGTAGGCGCGCTTGAAGTCCTGGGCGGGCTGGAGCGGGACGACGGTCTCGCCGTCGGTGATCGCGAAGAGCGAGACCTCGGGCCCGTCGAGGAACTCCTCGATGACCACGCGGTCGCAGGCCAGCGCGTGCGCACGGGCCTCGTCGACGTCCTCGGTGACCACGACGCCCTTGCCGGCCGCCAGGCCGTCGTCCTTGACGACGTACGGCGGGCCGAAGGCGTCGAGGGCGACGTCGACCTCGGCCGGGGTCGTGCAGACATAGCTGCGGGCGGTGGGGACGGCCGCGGCGGCCATCACGTCCTTGGCGAAGGCCTTGGACCCCTCCAGCTGGGCGGCCTGGGCCGAGGGGCCGAAGACCGGGATGCCGCGGTCGCGTACGGCGTCCGCGACGCCCGCCACCAGGGGGGCCTCGGGTCCGACGATGACCAGATCGGCCGCCAGGCCGGCGGCGAGTTCGGCGACGGCCGTGCCGTCGAGGGCGTTGACCCCGTGCAATTCGGCCACCTCGGCGATGCCGGCGTTGCCGGGAGCGCAGTGCAGCGCGGTGACGTCGGGGTCGAGGGACAGAGAGCGGCACAGGGCGTGTTCGCGGGCGCCGCCGCCGATGACGAGGACCTTCACGGTGGCAGCCTAGACGAGAGCGCCGGGCGGCCGGACGTCGGCCGGGTCCGGGCGGCGGACGGGCCCGGGGCGGCTGGAAACCGTGCGTCGCCGCGGTGGCAACTCTTTCGGGTGAGATCCCGGGTGGCCTTATATCCGATCCCGCACCACTTCCGGGCGGAAAGAGCGTGATCGTGGGGCCGACGCCAGCCGTTCGGCGGTAGGAAGGGAGCTGTGCGCAACGGCCGTCTCGTACGTCACACGTCACGCATGCACCGCACGTATCCGTGGAGAGCAGAGAGAGGGAGTGCACGGGTGAGTCATCCGGAGATGCAGCCCGAGGGGCCCCCTCGGGAGGGCGGCAGCCCCATCCGGGAGAGCGGCAGCCGGGGCCGCGGCCGGAGGGATCTCGCGGGGCGGGTCTTTCCGCTCGGTGACTGGGGGGAACCGGCCGACCGCCTGGACGCGCTCTATCTCTGGACCGAGCAGGGCGCACTGCGCGCCGCGGACTGGTATCTGCGCGGCCGGCTGGCCAAGCGCCGCGGCGCGCGGGCGCTGCGGCTGGGTGTGGCGGCCGGGGTGACGGGGGGCGGGGTGCTTCCGCTGCTGGATCTGGCCGGGATCTGGGAGGGCGGGGCGCCCTGGGGTGCTCTGTCGCTGCTGCTGGCGGCGGTGTGCGTGGGCTGCGACCGGTATTTCGGGGTGACCGCCGGCTGGATGCGGGACCTGGCAACCGCCCAGGCGATCCACCGGCGGCTGGAGGCGCTTCAGTTCGACTGGGCGGTGGAGAGTGTGCGCGAGGTGCTCGGGCCGGCCGAGGGCACGGCGGGCGAGGCGGCGGAGCGCTGTCTGGGCGTGCTGCGGCGGTTCAACGAGGACCTCGGGGAGCTGGTGCGGGCCGAGACGGCGGACTGGATGGCGGAGTTCCGGGCCGGTCCGGTGCCGCAGGCCACGCAGTCGGTGGTGCCGTGGGCGGCGGCGCGGCAGGAGGGCACGGGGCAGCCGGGACGGTTCTTGCTGCCGCCGCCCGGTGCCCGCCCGAACATGCCGCGGCAGCGGCCGCCGGAGTCCCCGCGCTGAGCGCTTGGGGTGCTTCCCACGTTTTCGGCTGCTGCGCCGTGGTGGTTTCTCGCCGTTGCGCCTGCGGCGGGCCGGGTCCGCTGCGCGGGGCTGTGGGTGCGGTGACGGGCCGGGGGGGCCGGTGTGGGGGACTGCTTCGCTTTACGTCCCCCATACCGGCCCCTCCGGCCCGTCACTCCCGTGGTGGGTGGGATGTGGGCCGTGGGTGGAAACGGTGCGTGGTGGGATGCAGGGTCAGCTGAAGACGATCATGGAGCCCTGGCCCAGGCTTCGGGTGGCGGCCGCATGCAGGCCGAGCCACACGTGCCGCTCCCTGGCGAACGGGCTGTCGTCCAGGGGCACCGCGCCCGCCCGCTCCTCCAGAGAGGTGGGGCCGGCCGGCGGCGCGGGGGCGGCCGGCGGATTGGCCGGATCGATACCGAGGGATGGCGCAACCAGTTCGAGGTCGCGCAGCAGGCCGTGCGAGGAGCCCAGCGGGCCGCCGCCCTCCAGCAGTTGCTCGTTGGCGAGCGGATGCGGGAAGTCGACCGGGACGTAGGCGCCCGCGTGGTCGTAGTGCCACACCAGATGGGACTGCTGCGCGGTGGCCTCGAACATCTCCAGCAACTGCTCGTAGTCGCCGCCCAGTTCGTCGACCGGTGTCACTTCCAGGTTGCACAGCCGCAGCAGGTAGGCGCGGCGCAGGAAGTGCAGGGCGTCGTAGTCGAAGCCGGCGACCGGGGCGACGTCACCGGACAGGCCGGGCATGTAGCTGAAGACCGGGACCGGTGGCAGGCCCGCTTCCGTCAGGGCCTTGTCGTAGGCGGCGATCTCTTCGGAGAACGGGTTGTCGGGGCTGTGGCACAGCACATCGACGAGGGGTACCAGCCACAGGTCACATGCCACGAGTGCGGTCTCGCTTCCGGTCGGGAACAGGGACGCCGGCGCACGTACAGCTACGGGTACGGCCCATTACGGCCGATGGTCGGGACAGCGTAGTGCTAGCCGCGCGTTCCGACGAGAGCGAGGGAGTGCTCGTTGTACTCGGCGATCAGCCGCTGGGCCGCGGCCAGGTCGTGCTGGAGCAGGGCGTCGGCCAGCGCGCTGTGGCCCTGCCACAGATGGCCCCTGAGGTCGCCCTCACGGCGCAGCAGCGGTACCGCGAACATCCAGGTCTGGACGCGGATCCGGTCCAGGAAGTCGCTGATGTAGGCGTTGTTCACGATGCTGCTCAACTCGCGCCAGAACCGCAGGTCGTAGCCGATCAGGACGTCCAGGTCGCCGCCCCGCGCGGCCCGTTCGGCCTCGTCGGCGCGGCGCCGGATGGAGATCAGCACCTCGGCGGGGGTCTCGCGCAGCGCCCGGTCGGCGCCGCTGCGGAAGATGCCCTCGATGATCAGGGTGCGGGCCTCGACCATGGCGCGGAAGTCGTCGGCGGTGAAGGCGTGCACCTTGAAGCCGCGGTGCTGTTCGACGTCGAGCAGGCCCTGCGCGCACAGGTCGAGCAGCGCCTCGCGCACCGGGGTGGCGGAGACGCCGTACTGCTCGGCGATCTCCTTGACGGTGAAGGGGTGGCCGGACGGCAGCCGGCCTGCCAGGACCTCGTCGCGCAGTGCCTCGGCGATCTGCTGGCGCAGGGTGCTGCGTCGTATGACTGAGCTGTCTCCGCCGGCGGCCATCGTGTGCGTCTCCTTCGACGTCGCTGACCGCGCAGATGGGAGCGGCCCCCGCCCACGATAGGCGAGGGCCGCTCCTGGCTGCCGCCCGAGGTTACCGTTGGTCCGTCCCGTACCACGGCCGTGACCTGCGGTTCCGCTCCCCGGACGCGTCGCCCGGCGGGCTCAGACGGTGTGGGCGTCGGCCGCCGCCAGTGCCTCGTCGAGGGCGGCGAGGCCTTCCTTGGCCTCGGCCTCGGTGACCGTGCAGGCCGGGACGACATGCGTGCGGTTCATGTTCACGAACGGCCACAGCCCGCCGCGCTTGCAGGCCGCGGCGAATTCGGCCATCGGGGCGTTGGCGGCGCCGGCGGCGTTGTAGGGGACCAGCGGCTCGCGGGTCTCCTTGTTCCTGACCAGGTCGAGCGCCCAGAAGACGCCCATGCCGCGGACCTCGCCGACGGACGGGTGGCGCTCGGCGATCTCGTGCAGCGCGGGGCCGATGACCCGCTCGCCGATCTCGGCGGCGTTCTCCACGATCCGCTCCTCGGCCATCGCGTTCATGGTGGCGACGGCGGAGGCGCAGGCCAGCGGGTGGCCGGAGTAGGTCAGACCGCCCGGGTAGGGGCGCTGGTCGAAGGTCGCGGCGATCTCGGCGCTGATCGCGACGCCGCCCAGCGGGACATAGCCGGAGTTGACGCCCTTGGCGAAGGTCAGCAGGTCGGGGGTGACGCCGAAGTGGTCGGCGGCGAACCACTTGCCGGTACGGCCGAAGCCCGCCATGACCTCGTCGAGGATGAAGACGATGCCGTGGCGGTCGCAGATCTCCCGGACGCCGGCGAGGTAGCCGGCCGGCGGGACCATGATCCCGGCGGTGCCGGGGACGGTCTCCAGGATGATCGCCGCGATCGACTGCGGGCCCTCGAAGGCGATGGTCTGCTCCAGGTGCGCGAGGGCGCGCTCGCACTCCTGCTGCTCGTTCTCGGCGTGGAAGGCGGAGCGGTAGAGGAACGGGCCCCAGAAGTGCACGACACCGGCCGAGGCGGTGTCGGAGGGCCAGCGCCGCGGGTCGCCGGTCAGGTTGATCGCGGTGGCGGTGGCACCGTGGTACGAGCGGTAGGCGGAGAGCACCTTGGCGCGGCCGGTGTGCAGCCGGGCCATCCGGACCGCGTTCTCCACGGCCTCCGCGCCGCCGTTGGTGAAGAAGATCTTGTCGAGGTCGCCGGGGGTGCGCTCGGCGACCAGCCGCGCGGCCTCGGACCGGACGTCCACGGCGAAGCCGGGCGCGATGGTGCACAGCTTCGCGGCCTGCTCCTGGATCGCCGCGACGACCTTGGGGTGCTGGTGGCCGATGTTGGTGTTCACCAGCTGCGAGGAGAAGTCGAGGTAACGGTTGCCGTCGTAGTCCCAGAAGTACGAGCCCTCGGCGCCGGCGATCGGCAGCGGGTCGATCAGGCCCTGCGCGGACCAGGAGTGGAAGACGTGCGCGCGGTCGGCGGCCTTCACGGCGGCGCCGGCGGCCGGGTCGGCGGCAGAGGCAGCGGGATGCGTCTGGGTCACGGTCAGTACCTCGGATCGGGTCGCTCGGGTCCGCCGGGGGATGGGCGCGGCGAACGCCCTCAGCCTAGGGATCACGGTCCGCCGACCGGTACCGACACTGTGTATGGCGCTCACCACGCGCACGGACAGAATGTCTACGGGCTGTAGGAAACTCCAGGGGTCGGGGCCGGGCTGGGGGGTGGCCGGGTGGCGGCTGCCAGGCGGCCGCGGAAGGCCCGTGCAGCGCCTGGGCACCCGCCGTCGGACAGCGACCGCGGCACCCGCCGTCAGACGGCCGCGGGAAAGGCCGTGCGTACGGCTCGGCGCCAGTGGTCGGCGGTCAGGTCCGGGCGCAGCGCCGACAGGCCTCCGCAGTACTTGCCGAACGCGGCGGCCTGCACGCCGTACCCGTCGAGCAGCCGGTCCGCCTCGGTCAGGCGGCCGGTGGTCCTGGTCTCGACGAGGACCAGGCCGCCGTCGGCGCGGACCGTGCGGCCCGACTCCAGGTCCCGGCAGTGCAGCGCCGCGTCACAGGTGATGCGCCGGCCGTCGGCGACGAGGGTGGCCCGGGTGTAGTCGGTCTCCAGCGCGCGGCCCAGGTCGGTGGGGGCGTCGATGCCGTAGGCGCGGTCCAGTACGGAGGCGAGGAAGCCGCGCGGGGCCGCGCCGAGGGCCGGGTCGCCCGGCAGCAGCGGCTGCCGGTGCTTGACCGTCTCGCCGCGCCGCCCCGTCAGCTTGATCTCGAACTGCCGCTCCCCGGTGTCCTCGTACAGCCGCTCGCGGATCGTGTAGCGCAGCCGTCGGCCCTGCCGGTGGTCATGGAACAACCGCAGGTCAGGGGTGTCGTAGTGGACGGAGCGATAGCGGAACCAGCGGCGCCCGTTGATACACAGGGCCGCGAACGGGCCGCCCGGCCTGCGGTGGTCGGTGAGTTCGGCCGCGAAGGCGGCGAAGACCTCGACCGGGACGAGATAGCGGCGGTCGAAACGGGCGAGGAGTTCGGCCCGTGCCTGGACGTCGGCGAGCGGCACGGGGCGCGCGGCCATGGCGGCACGGGCGAGGGCACGTACGGCGGGATTCACACGGTCTCCTTGGCGGGCAGACAGCGGGCGGGGACGGGGGACGTGCGGGACCGGGGGGCGCGCTGTTCCGTTGTCGTGGCGTGCTGTCCGTGGTGCGCGTACGAGGTGTGCGGACGAGGTGTGCATACGGCCGCCGTGGTGGCGAGGTACGCGTACGACGTTCCGCGCCCCGGGAAAGTTCCGGGACGCGGAAACAGACATCCACGACCGTCGCGTCCCGGCCACCGGCGGCCCTAGGGGGCATCCGGGGCATCCGGGGGGCATCCAGAGGGCCACCCGGACGACACCCTTGAGTATCTCGCGCTCGACGCGCTGCGCCCCGAGGACAGTGCGCTGCTGGTCCTTCCCGGCGCCCAACTGTGGGACCCCGGAGAGGAGTTGGCGCCGTTCGCGGCCAAGGCCCGCGAGTTCCTGACGGCCGGGGTGCCGGTCGCCGCCACCTGCGGCGCGACCGCGGGACTCGCCCGGGAGGGCCTGCTGGACGACCGTCCGCACACCAGCGGCGCCGCCCCGTACCTCGCCGTGCAGCCCCACTACCGGGGCGGCGGCCACTACCGGGAGGCCGCCGCGGTGCGCGACCGCGGTCTGATCACCGCGGGACCGACCGAGCCGGTGGCCTTCGCCCGTGAGATCTTCGCCGAACTCGACGTCATGGAGCCGTCGGTGCTGGACGCCTGGTACCGCCTGTTCGCCCACTCCGACGCCACCGCCTTCCCCCTCCTGATGGCGGCGGAGGCGGCCCGCTCCGAGGCCGGAGCCGAGGCCGGAGCCGAGACCGTATGAGCGCGGCCAGGCCCGCCGGACGCCGGCCTTCCGGCCCCCCGCCCGGCGAACCCCGAGCCCCCGAACTCCTCAGCCGTACCGCCCTCGCCGTCTTCCGGCTCAACGGCCAGTTCCTCTCCGTCGCGGACGGACTCGCGGGCCCGGCCGGACTGACCGCCGCCTGGTGGCAGGTCCTGGGCGCCGTACTGCCCGAGCCGCTCCCCGTCGCCGGTATCGCCCGCGCGATGGGCATCACCCGCCAGAGCGTGCAGCGCATCGCCGACCTCTTGGTGGACCGCGGTCTGGCCGAATACCGGCCCAATCCCGCGCACCGTCGCGCCAAACTTCTCGCCCCCACCGACGAAGGCCGGGCGGTCGTCGCCCGGATCACCCCCGGCCATGCGGAGTTCGCCGCCCGCCTGGGCGAACAGCTGGGCGGACCGGGCGACTTCCGCCGGGTCACGGCGGCGCTGGAGGAGCTGTCGGCGGCGCTGGACGAGCTGTCCGGCACGGAGGCGTGAGGGGACGCCGGTCTGCCGGGTGCCGAGGTTCCCTCGATATCCTCAACTGCGGAGGGAGGGGCGGGGCGGCCCGTGTGTGCATGCGCCTGCGCTTCCTCGCCCGCAGGGCGGACTCGGGGGAAAGGGCGACCGATCGTGGAAGAGGCAGGACGGCCGAGACAGCCGGAGCAGCAGGGGTGGCCGGGGCGCGGGGGGCAGCCAGGGCTGACGCCACTGGGTGCGCAGGATCCGCGGCGGATCGGGGACTACCGCCTGATCGGGCGGCTCGGCGAGGGCGGCATGGGGCGGGTGTTCCTGGCCCGTTCGGATCGCGGCCGGACGGTCGCGGTCAAGCTGGTGCGTGCGGAGCTGGCCGGCGAGGAGGAGTTCCGGACGCGCTTCCGGCGGGAGGTGCGGGCCGCGCGGCAGGTCGGCGGGGAGTGGACCGCGCCCGTGCTGGACGCGGACACCGAGGCCGAGACCCCCTGGGTCGCCACGGGCTATATCGCCGGCTCGTCCCTGCAACAGGTCGTCGGCCGCGGCACCCCGCTGCCCGAGCGGACGGTACGGATCCTCGCCGCCGGACTGGCCCGTGCTCTGGGGTCGATCCATGCCGCCGGAATCATCCACCGCGACCTCAAGCCGTCCAATGTCCTGATCACCATCGACGGGCCGCGGGTCATCGACTTCGGCATCGCACGGGCGCTGGAGGCGGCCCCCGTCGGTGGCGTGACGCATACCGGCGCGACGGTCGGATCGCCGGGCTTCATGTCGCCGGAGCAGGTGCGCGGCGCACCGCTCACCCCGGCCAGCGACGTCTTCTGCCTCGGGTCCGTGCTGGCGTACGCGGCGACCGGGCGGCATCCGTTCGGAACGGCCGACAGCGTCGTGCACGCGGTGATGTTCCGCATCACCCAGGAGGAGCCCGACCTTTCCGCGGTGCCCGAGGGGCTGCGCGAACTGATCGCCGGCTGCCTGGCCAAGGACCCCGGGCAGCGGCCCACGCCCGCGCAGTTGGTGGCGCAGGCGGTGGGCGGCGGTGACGGGGGCGGGCCGGGCGCGGACGACGAGCCGTGGCTGCCGGGGGCGTTGACCGTCCGGCTGGGCCGGCACGCCGTGGAACTGCTGGAGGCGGAGAACCCACAGAGCGGGGAGAGCGCCCCGGGCGGTACGGGCCCGGCCGGCACACCGCCCGTGGCATCGTCGTCGCCCGCCGCCGAGGACCCCGGGCTGTGTGCGCGTCCCACCACCGTCTCGCCCACGCCCGCAACCGACCCCGCCCCGGCGACGCCGCCACCGTCTCCCCTGACGCAGGGTCCGGCGTCGCACCCGCCCCACGCCACCGCCGCACACCACCGTTCCGCGGCTCCGGCGCCCGCCGCGCCCCGGCGCCGTGGCGCCGGCACCGCCCTGCTCACCGCGGTCGCGCTGGTGCTCGCCGGGTCCGGTGCGGCCACCGCGTACACCCTGCTGAACGGGGACGACGACGGCGTACGGTCGGTCGACGCCAAGGTCGGTGCCGGAGGCGACAGCAGGGCCCAGGGGGCGGGGCAGCACACCGCGAACGGGCCGATTCCCGCGGACTACCTCGGCACCTGGGAGGCGACGCTCGACGACTCCACCGCCGAGGTCCGGCGCTTCACGCTCACTCAGGGCAAGGCCGGTGACACCGTGCTGACGATGACGGCGAGCGGGGAGTCCTACCGCTGCGAGTTCTCCGCCCCCCTGGCCCACGCCGGCCCCCCGGTCCGCCTCGGCCCCTCCACCGTCCTCAACGGACCGACCGACAGCTGCCGTCCCGGCTCGCCGAGCATTCTGGAGATGGTGCACGGCAAGCTGCGCCGCGCCTTCGCCGACGGGAAGGCGCTGTCGTACCGCAAGAGCGGCTGAGGGAGAGGCCCCTCGGAGAAAGGCCCCTCGGGGAGACGCCCCAAAGCCGTCGTCAACGCCCCGTTCGTTCCCCCGTCATGGGCCGATCGTTCTCCCGTCGTAACGATCTGTCGGCCATGGCGCGATCCCCGGCCGCCTACGCTCAGGGGACGCCTGCTGCCGGAACGCGCCTCAGGCACGGGAACGAGACGGGGGAGGGCGCCCGGATGGACGGCCTGCGGGGGCTGACGGCCGACGATCCGCAGTGGATCGGGGACTACCGGCTGCTCAGCCGTCTCGGCAGCGGCGGGATGGGACGGGTCTACCTCGCCCGTTCCGAGGGCGGCAGGACCGTCGCGGTGAAGCTGGTGAAGGCCGAACTCGCGGTCGAGGAGGAGTTCCGGGACCGCTTCCGTGCCGAGGTCGCGGCCGCGCGGCGGGTCGGCGGGCGCTGGACCGCGCCGGTGCTGGACGCCGACACCGAGGCCGCGGTGCCGTGGGTCGCCACCGGCTATATCGCGGGCCCCACGCTGAGCGAGGTCGTCGGCGGCTCGTACGGCCGCACCGGCAGCTACGGCCCGCTGCCGGAGCACTCGCTGCGGCGGCTGGCGTACGGGCTGTCCAGCGCGCTGCTCGACATCCACGGCGTCGGCCTGGTGCACCGCGACCTCAAGCCGTCCAATGTGCTGCTCACCATCGACGGCCCCCGGGTCATCGACTTCGGTATCGCGCGGGCCCTGGACGCGGTCGGCGACCAGACCCAGACCCGCACCGGCACGGTCCTCGGCTCGCCCGCCTTCATGTCGCCCGAGCAGGTCCAGGGGCACCGCGTCGGCCCGGCCAGCGATGTCTTCTGTGTGGGGTCGGTGCTGGCGTACGCGGCGACCGGGCGCCAGCCGTTCGGCGGCGTCGGCTCGGGCTTCCATGCGGTGATGTTCAAGATCGCGCAGGAGGATCCCGAACTGGCGGGCGCGCCGGACGGCATCCGCGACGTGATCCGGGACTGCCTGGCCAAGGACCCGGCGGCGCGGCCCGCCCCCGGGGAGCTCGCCGAGCGTCTCGGGCCGGTGCCCGGCGGCCCGTCGGCCCCGCCCTGGCTGCCGGCCGAACTGATCGCCCGCCTGGGGCGGCACGCCGTGCTCCTCCTGGACACCGACACCCCGCCCGGAGGCCAGCCGCCGACGGTGCTGACCACCAGGACCCTGCCGAGTCCCGCGCCGCCCCCGCCGCCCACCGCGGCGGAGCGACGCCGTCGCCGTCGATGGCTCCCCCTCGTCGCCACGGCCGTCGTCGCGGCCGCCACGGCCGCCGCCGCGGTCCCGCTGCTGAGCGGCGGGGCGGACGCCGACGCCGGCGCGTCCGACATCCCGGCCCGCTATGTCGGCACCTGGTCGGGGCCGGTGCTGCGGGACGGGACGCCCACCGGGCAGCAGCGGCGGTTCGTGATCACCCACGGCACGGTCGGCGAGGTGGTCGCGAACAGCACCAGCCTCGGGGCGACCTACGAATGCCGCAGCGACGGCAAGCTGGTGTCCGTCACCCGTCAGGACGGGCACCCGGCACTGCACCTGGACACCACGGTCGTCCGGTCCGTCCCGGCCGGCCGCTGCGCAGCCCTGGGCGAGCACACCCTGGAGGAGGGCGGCGCCGGCACCCTGACCTGGGCCGCGGCCGGGCGCACCGCGACGCTGCACCGCGTCGCCCCGGCCGACGGCACCGTCCCGGCCGGCTTCCTCGGCACCTGGCGGCGGCCGAACGACGACGGCTACGGCAGCCAGCAGCTGACCGTCAAGCAGGCACCGGCGGGCAGCACGGTCCTCAGCACCGTCGTCGTGGGCCGCGGCGGCCGCTGCACGGCGCACGCCGCCCTCTACGCGGCGGAGGGCGGCAAGCTGACCGTCGGCCCGTCGGTCGTCGACCGGGCCGCGCCCGGCTGCACACCGAGCAGCACCTCCGTGCTCAGTCTGGCCGGCGACGGCACCCTGCACCGCGAGTTCCTGGGCGACGACAAACAGCCGCGCGGCTACTCCAGGGTGAAGTAGCCGCGCGGCTGCCTGCTGCGCTGTGCCGGGGGACCGCGCAGGTCCCCCGGGCGGTGTCCCTACGACAGGAACGAGTTGATCTCGATCGTCTCGTCCCGGCCGGGGCCGACGCCGATCGCGGAGATCGGGGCGCCGGACATCTCCTCCAGCGCCTTGACGTAGGCCTGGGCGTTCTTCGGCAGGTCGGAGAACGACTTCGCCTTGGTGATGTCCTCGGACCAGCCGGGGAGCATCTCGTAGACCGGCTTGGCGTGGTGGAAGTCGGTCTGCGAGTACGGCAGCTCCTCGACGCGCTTGCCGTCGATCTCGTAGGCCACGCAGACCGGGATCTGCTCCCAGCCGGTGAGCACGTCGAGCTTGGTGAGGAAGAAGTCCGTCAGACCGTTGACGCGGGTGGCGTAGCGGGCGATGACCGCGTCGAACCAGCCGCAGCGGCGGTCCCGGCCGGTGGTCACACCGCGCTCGCCGCCGATGCGGCGCAGCGCCTCGCCGTCCTCGTCGAACAGCTCGGTCGGGAACGGACCGGCGCCGACGCGCGTCGTATAGGCCTTGAGGATGCCGATGACGCGGTTGATCTTCGTGGGGCCGACACCGGCACCGGTGCAGGCGCCGCCCGCGGTCGGGTTCGAGGACGTGACGAAGGGGTACGTGCCGTGGTCGATGTCCAGCAGCGTGCCCTGGCCGCCCTCGAAGAGGACGACCTTGTCGTCGTCGAGCGCCTTGTTCAGGATCAGGGTGGTGTCGACGACATAGCCCTTGATCTTGTCGGCGTAGCCCAGCAGCTCCTCGACGACCTGGTCGGCCTCGATGGCGCGACGGTTGTAGAGCTTGGTGAGGAGCTGGTTCTTGACCTCGAGGGCCGCCTCGACCTTCTGGGTGAGGATCGACTCGTCGTAGAGGTCCTGCACCCGGATGCCGACACGGTTGATCTTGTCGGCGTAGGTCGGGCCGATGCCGCGCCCGGTGGTGCCGATCTTCCGCTTGCCGAGGAACCGTTCCGTCACCTTGTCGACGGTGATGTTGTACGGCGTGATCAGATGCGCGTTACCGCTGAGCAGCAGCTTGGACGTGTCGACGCCGCGTTCGTTGAGTCCGCTCAGCTCGGAGAGCAGGACCGCCGGGTCGACCACGACACCGTTGCCGATGACCGGGGTGCACCCCGGCGAGAGGATTCCGGAAGGGAGAAGGTGCAGCGCGTACTTCTGGTCGCCGACGACGACCGTGTGGCCGGCGTTGTTGCCGCCTTGGTAGCGCACCACATAGTCAACGGACCCACCGAGCAGATCGGTGGCCTTTCCCTTGCCCTCATCACCCCACTGAGCACCGAGCAGCACAAGTGCGGGCACAGGCGTACACCCCTTCCGGGCGGGGCATGTCCAACGTGCGTGGATGGCGTCGGCGTGCGTGTTCACGCAGACGTCATCGCTAGAGCCGTCGGACCGGTGCCCCGGAATAGACGAAGCCCCTGGCGCAATAGCGCAAGGGGCTCTTGCACCGAGATGCTACCTGAGGAAGGACCGAGGTGTCGGCGCAGCCTTCTGGGCACTCTCCCGTGGACTCCGTTCGGGGGTACCCCCTGCTCGTGGTCATCGACCCGGTCGCCCGCAGTACGGACGGTGAGTCCGTGCGGATCGCGAAGGATGTCCTGTGCGCGGGCGCGGGGGCGAAAATCTGCCTTCCGGACGGGCCGGAGGAATTCGCGCGGATCCTGGCCCGGCGCGGCCACCGGCGGCCGGTGGTGATCGGTGACGACCGGGCGCTGCTGCGGGTGGTGGGCCTGCTGCACAAGGAACGCGAGCTGGCCGGGGTGCCGCTGTCGATGGTCCCGGTCGGGGCGCCGGCCGCCGTCGCGATGAGCCGCGCCCTGGGCATCCCCACGGACACGGTGGCCGCCGCGCGGGCCGTCCTGGACGGCGGGGAGCGGCCGATGGACCTGCTCACGGACGACAGCGACGGCATTGTGCTCGGCGGACTGCGGATCCCCTGCGGGAGCGAGGCGGCCCGGCAGGGTCACAGGATCGAGGTGGTGCCGGCCCCCTCGGTGGTGCCGGCGGATCCGATGGATGCCCTGGAGGGGCGCGACGGCCTGACCGGCGGCCTCGACGGGCACCGGCCGTGGTGGAAGCCGGCCGCGCGGACCGCCCGTACGGCGCTGGCGCTGCTGGCGGCGCCGGCCGCGGGGCTGGGCGGGCGGCGCGCACGGGTGCCGCAGCAGCGGCTGCGGATCGAGGCGGACGGGGTGCTGCTGGCGGACCTGGACCGGCCGGTGCGCGGGGTGTCGGTGGTGCCCGGCGGACGGCACCGGGCGGACGGGCCGTGGTCCGGCGCCGGTGACGGCGGGCAGCTGGCCGAGGTCGTGGTGCACTGGCCGGGCGGGGGCCGGCCGGTACGGGCGCGGGCGCGGGCGGTGACGGTGTCCGGCGCGGACTTCCACTACCGGGCGGACGCGGTGGTCGGCGGACCGGTCAGGACCCGTACGTGGACCCTCCAGCCGGCGGCCTGGCGGCTTCAGCTGCCGCGGGGGTGAGCGCCGGGCCGCGCCTCAGCGGGCGGCGTCGCCGTACTCGGCCCGCAGCTTGTCGCGGTGCTCGCGCCAGCGCTGCAGCATCCCGGCGAGTTCCGCCTGGAGGAACTCGAAGAAGACGAGCGTCTCGCTCATCCTGCGGCCCGCCGGGGAGTCCTCGCCGAGGCTCTCGACCCCCTCGCGCAGGGTGCCCTCCCAGCGCGTGAGGATGTTGTCCCGGCGCGCCATGGCCTCGTACCACTGGTCGCTGTGCACGCGGTAGCGGTCGCGGCGGGAGCCCGGCTCGCGCTCCCGGCTGACCATGTCGACCTGGGAGAGGTAGCGGATCGCGCCGGAGACGGCGGCGGGGCTGACCTGGAGGCGCTCGCCGAGTTCGGCGGACGTCAGCACGCCGGAGTCGGAGGCCAGCAGACAGGCGAAGACACGGGCGGACATGCGCTGCATACCGGCCTCGACCAGTTGCGCGGCGAACCGCTCGACGAACTGTGAGACCGCCTCGACGTCGCGCTTTTCGTCGCGCTTGTCCTCGGGCGTGACGTCGCCGGGATCCTGGGCGGCGTCCTCGGTCCGGTCCGCGCTCTGCTGTTGCTGCTCGCTCATATCCGCATCATCTCCCCTGATCAGAGCCACCCACCTCAACTTTATACGCTTTCTTAACTTCACAAATTTGTGAATCAAGCGTAATTTCCGAAGCATGACCAAGGCAATCTCTCCCGCTCCCGCGATCCGGGTCGACGGTCTCCGCAAGTCCTTCGGCCGCACCCACGCCCTGGACGGCCTCGATCTGCATGTCGAGGCCGGTGAGGTACACGGCTTCCTCGGACCCAACGGCGCCGGGAAGTCCACGACGATCCGCGTCCTGCTCGGCCTGCTGCGCGCCGACGGCGGCACGGCCCGGCTCCTGGGCAAGGACCCCTGGCAGGACGCCGTCGAGCTGCACCGCCGTATCGCCTACGTCCCCGGCGACGTGACCCTGTGGCGCAATCTCTCCGGCGGCGAGGTCATCGACCTCTACGGCCGGCTGCGCGGAGGACTGGACGGCGCGCGGCGTGCCGAGCTGCTGGAACGGTTCGAACTCGACCCCACCAAGAAGGGGCGGACGTACTCCAAGGGCAACCGTCAGAAGGTCGCCCTGGTCGCCGCGTTCGCCTCCGCCCCCGAGGTCGAGCTGCTCATCCTGGACGAGCCGACCTCCGGGCTCGACCCGCTGATGGAGGAGGTCTTCCAGAACTGCGTCGCCGAGGAGCGCGACCGCGGCCGCACGGTGCTGCTCTCCAGCCATGTGCTGTCCGAGGTGGAGGCGCTCTGCGACCGCATCAGCATCATCCGCAAGGGGCGGACCGTCGAGTCCGGCTCACTGGCAGAGCTGCGGCATCTGACCCGCACCTCGGTCGTCGCCGAACTCACCGGACCGCCCAACGGCCTGGCTACGCTCCCCGGCGTCCACGGCCTGTCCACGCAGCCGCTCCGGGGAAGCGCGGGCCACCGCGTCCGGCTCCAGGCCGACACCGACAAGCTCGACGCCGTACTGCGCTCGCTCGGCACCTCCGGCGTCCGCAGCCTCACGAGCACCCCGCCCACCCTGGAAGAGCTCTTCCTGCGCCACTACCAGGACGACGCCCGCAGCCACGAGGCGGTCGCACGATGACCGCCGTGGCCGCACCCCTCCCCGCACCCGCCGCCCGCTCCCGTCATCTGGCGGGCACCGGTGCCCTGTTGCGCCTCGCGCTGCGCCGCGACCGGGTGATGATCCCGGCCTGGGTGCTGGCCCTCGGCCCGGCCGTCGCCGCCATGGGCTCGTCCTTCGAGGCGGTCTACGACACCGCCGCCCAACGCGCCGGACTGGCCGCGTCGATGAACGGCAACGGCTCGATGCGCGCACTGTACGGACCGGTCTTCAGCGACTCCGTCGGTGGCCTGGTCGCCTGGCGGATGGCCGGCCTCGGGGCCGTCCTCGCCGCGGTGATGAGCCTGCTGATCGTCGTCCGGCATACCCGCGAGGAGGAGGAGACGGGGCGTCAGGAGCTGCTCTCCGCCGCCATGGTCGGCCGCCGTGCGCCACTGACCGCGGCCCTGCTGACGGCCCTGGCCGCCAACACCGCGCTCGCCCTGATGATCGCGGGCGGACTGGCCGGATCCGGTCAGCCGGCCGCCGGCTCCCTCGCGCTCGGCCTCGCCATCGGCTGCACCGGCCTGCTCTTCGCCGGTCTGGCCGCCATCGCCGCCCAGTTGACCGAGAGCGCGCGGCTGGCCAAGGGGCTGACCGGCGCGGCCCTCGGCCTCGCCTTCGCGCTGCGCGCCGCGGGCGACGCCGCCGATCCGTCGGCCGCCTCCCCCCTCACCTGGGTCTCCCCCATCGGCTGGGCACAGAACGTCCGGCCGTACGCCGGCGAACGCTGGTGGATCGCCCTGCTCTTCCTGGCGGCGACCGCCCTGGCCGTCCTCGCCTCCTACGCCCTGACCGCCCGCCGTGACCTCGGCATGAGCTTCCTGCCCGCCCGCCCCGGGCCGGCCGTCGCGCCACGCTCCCTGAGCGGCCCCTTCGGTCTGGCCTGGCGGCTTCAGCGCACCACGCTGCTGGGCTGGACGCTCGGCTTCCTGTGCGCGGGCGGGATCTTCGGCGGTATCGCCGAGGGCGCCTCCGACCTGGTCGGCGGCAATCGGCAGACCCGCGAGATCGTCGAGCGGATGGGCGGTCAGCAGGGCCTGACCGACGCCTTCCTGGCCACGATGACCGGCATGCTCGGCATGGTCGCGGCGCTCTATGCGGCCGGTGCGGTGCTCCGGCTGCGCGGCGAGGAGACCGCCGAGCGCGCGGAGCCGGTGCTGGCCGGCGCGGTGGGGCGGCTGCGCTGGGCGGGCAGCCATCTGCTCCTCGCGTACGCGGGCACCGCCGTCATCCTGGCCTCCGGCGGACTGGGCCTGGGCCTCGCCTACGGCCTCTCGGCCGACGACCTCGGCGGCAAGCTCGGCCCGGTCCTGGCCGCCGCCCTCTCCCAGGTCCCGGCCGTCTGGACTCTTACCGGGCCGGCGGTCCTCGTCCTCGGCCTGTTCCCCAAGGCCACCGGTGCCGTCTGGGCCCTGGTCGGCGGCTGTCTGGCCATCGGCTGGGCCGGCCCCTCCCTCAAGCTCCCCCGGTGGGCCATGAACCTCTCGCCGTACAGCCACCTCCCCAAGCTCCCCGGCACCGACGCCACCGCCGCCCCGTTCGTCTGGCTGCTGGCCCTCTCCGCCCTGCTCGCCCTCGCCGGCCTGGCGGGCCTGCGCCGGCGCGACATCGGCTGAGCCCCCGGCGGCCGGCCCTCCTGCGGCCGGCCGCCCCGTATACGTGCGCCGCCGGAGCTGTAGCGGACTCCGGCGGCGCACTTCTGTGTGGGACGCGCATCGGCCCTGCTGCATTCACCCCGCTGCGTCCACAGGCTGTGGATACAGCACAGGAATCCCTCGGGCGCCAGTCACTCTTCGCCATTTCACCTGGCCGCGCGATAACCCGTAGTAACTCTGGAGCAGTCGGTGACATACCCGTTACTTTCCGTACGCACGGTCGTGACCACGACCCGCGGCACCGGAGGGGTTCATGCGACGCATCACCACCAGGATCGGCATGCTCGCGGCGGCGGCACTGCTCGCCGTCACGGCGGCCGGGCCCGCCCAGGGCAAGCAGGCGAGCGACGCCGCACACCGCACCCAGGCCGAATCGGCGGCCTACTTCGTGATGACCGACGTCACCCGCGAGGAATTCGTCATCAAGCTCACCGACCCCCGGAAGATCCAGCATGCACGGGACCTGCTGAGCGGCGCGTCCAGCTCGGAGCCGCATGTCATCGGCCGGATCGACAAGCGCCCCGCCCCGTACAACTGGCGCTGGAGCTTCCATCTCCGCCCGGACACGATCGACTTCTTCGACTTCGCCATCGAGGTCTGTGACGCCACCACGCCCTATGTCGAGGAGCATCTGGACGAGGCCGGCGGCCCCTTCCTCCCCGGGCTGATCTGGTGCCCCTGGACCTCGAAGCTGGTGCGGGAGGTACCCCAGCCGTAAGGCCCCGGTCCCAGCCGCCGGCCTCGTCCGCCGGCGGCCTCGGGGCCTCGGGGCCTCGGGGCCTCGGGGCCTCGGGTGCGGCGGCCTCAGCCCCCGGGCGTCACCAACCGCGCCTCGTACGCAAAGACCGCCGCCTGCGTGCGGTCGCGCAGCCCCAGCTTCACCAGGATGCGGCTGACATGCGTCTTCACCGTGGATTCGGCAACGACGAGATGCTCGGCGATCTCGCCGTTCGAGAGGCCCTGGGCGACCAGCACCAGCACCTCGGTCTCGCGCTCCGTGAGATCGGCGATGCGCTCCTGGGCGGGGGCGCGGGGGGTGCCCAGCCGGGAGAACTCCGAGATCAGGCGCTTGGTGACGGTGGGGGCGAGCAGGGCCTCGCCGGAGGCGACGATGCGGACGCCCTCGGCGAGCTGGCCCGCCGAGGCGTCCTTGAGGAGGAAGCCGCTGGCCCCGGAGCGCAGCGCTTGGTAGACGTACTCGTCCAGGTCGAAGGTGGTCAGCACCAGCACCTTGGCGTCCGCGTCCGCGGCCACGATCTCGCGGGTCGCCTCCAGGCCGTTCATCTCCGGCATCCGGATGTCCATCAGCACGACATCGGGCTTGAGGACCGCGACCTTCTGCACCGCCTGGCGGCCGTCGACCGCCTCCCCGACGACCTCGATGTCGGGCATGGCGTTGAGCAGGACCGAGAAGCCCTCACGGACCATCACCTGGTCGTCGACGATCAGTACTCGGATCATGGCCGCATCCCCCCGGACGTGTTCCCCGCCGTTGTGTTCGTCACCGGGATGAACGCCGCGACCTCGAAGCCGCCGTCCGCGGTGTTGTCGGCCGTCATCTCGCCGCCCAGCATCTGCACCCGCTCCCGCATCCCCAGCACCCCGTGGCCCGCGCCGGGCGAGGGCTTGGCGAGGCGGCTCGGCGCACCGTTGACGATACGCACGCCCAGCCCGCCCAGCACATAGGAGATCTCCACCCGGGCATCGGCGCCCGGCGAGTGCCGCAGCGCATTGCTCAGCGCCTCCTGCACGATCCGGTACGCGGACAGCTCCACGCCCTGCGGCAGCGGCCGGGGCGCACCGGTGGTCACCGCCTCGACAATCAGCCCGGCGCTGCGGACGCTGGCGAGCAGCGCGTCGAGGCTGTCGAGCGTCGGCTGCGGGGCCTCCGGATCGCTCTCGGCGAAGGCGTCCGGGTCCGCGGAGCGGACCACACCGAGGATGCGGCGCAGCTCGGCGAGCGCGGCGACGGCGTTCTCCCGGATCGTCGCGAAGGACGTGGCGAGCTCGGGCGGGGTGTCCTTGACGCGGTACGGCGCCGCCTCGGCCTGGATGGCGATCACGGACATGTGGTGGGCGACGACATCATGCAGCTCACGGGCGATCAGGGCGCGCTCCTCCAGGAGCGTGCGGCGCGAACGCTCCTCCGCGGTGGCGGACCGGGTCGCGAGGACCTGGCGGCGCTCCTCGCGCCAGGCGCGGATCGCGGCGGCGGAGACCAGCACCACACCGCAGAAGACCGCGACCGGCGGCAGATCGCCCGAGTCCTTGCCGAGGAGAGCGGTCAGCACGGCCGCCGTGGCGAAGGTGACCAGCCACATCTCGACGGCCATCCGGGGCCGGGTGCGCAGCACCACCAGGACCATCACGGCGAGGTGGGTGGGGAAGGCCACCGCCCCGACGACGCTGGCGAACGGAGACGAGAGGGCCGCGTAGGTGACCGCCGACACGACGAACGCGCCCACCGACAGCCAGTAGGCGCCCACCGGGCGGAAGAGCGTGAGCATCGGCCCGGCGGCGACCAGCGCGCTGAAGCCGGTGCCCAGAATGCCGCGCAGCGCGCCGGGCCCGGAGGTGTCGGTGAGGGTCCCCAGGAAGACACACACCGAGAAGAAGCCGACGACGAAGTGCGGCATCCAGCGCGCCCAGTGCCGCAGCCGCTGCGGCAGGAACGGCAGCCACCGGGACACCTTGGCGTCCTCCAGCGGCGGCATCGGACGGAAGGCGAAGGCGCCGACGAACAGGTCCTGGCGCAGCCGGTGCAGCGCGCCATGGGCTATCCGGGCCTCTGAGCGCAGGTGGCTCTGCGACTGGGTCGTGTCGTTCACGCTGACAACGGTAAGCAACCGGCGGGCACCCGGGCGTCCCCACCAGTGAGGATCTACCGGAGTCCGCCTCAAGTACTACGTGGCGTGCAGGAAGGCGATGAGCGTGTGACAGCTGGGGCTGCCGGGGGTGACGGGGGCGTAGTGGCCGACGCCGGGCAGCTCGCGCAGATCCGTGGTGGCCGGGCTGTGCGCGGCGTAGCGGCGGGAGAGGTCGAGCGGGACGTCCGGGTCGTCGGTGCCGTGCAGGATCGTGACCGGGACGCCGGCGGGCGGACCGCACGCCGGGTCGGCCGCGGCAATACGGTCCGCGAGGCCGGGCCCGGGTCCGATCAGCTCGGCCACCGCGCCGTCGCTCAGGCCCAGCGCGTGGGCGCGCGCGAGGTCCGCGACCGGCGAGACGGCGAGGACGCGGGATACGGGCGTGCCGGGGCGGGCGGCGGCGAGCAGCGCGAGATGGCCGCCCGCGGAGTGGCCGACCAGGACCGGACCCCCGCCCCCGGGCACCTCGCGCACCGCGGCCGCGATACCCGCCGTGACGTCCTCGAACGTCTGCGGCGCCCCACCGCCCGCACCGACCCTGCGGTACTCGGCGAGCGCGACCGGCAGCCCCCGCCCGGCCAGTTCGGCGGCGAGCGGCGACAGATGGCGGCGGTCGTAGGCAGCGCGCCAGAAGCCGCCGTGCAGGAGGACGACCAGCGGGCCGCCCGCCGCCTCCGCCCGCGCGCCGTCGGCCGCCCGCGGCACGTACAGGTCGACGATCTGGTCCGGATGCGGCCCGTAGGCCACCGTCCGGTCCGGCGCCACCGGGGCGAGCCCCAGCAGCGCCGGCTCCTCGTCCGCCACGCTCACCCGGCGGTCCCGGCCGCCCCGGGCTCGACGTCGGGCAGTGCCCCCAGCACCTCGCCGAGGACCCACGCCGCCCGCTCCGCGTCCGCGAAGGAGGTGTAGAGCGGGGTGAACCCGAAGCGCAGCACGTCGGGTTGGCGGAAGTCGCCGACCACCCCGCGGCGGATCAGCTCGTCCATCACCTCTGCGGCCGTGGGGGTACCTCCCTGCTCGGCCGCAGTGGAGAGCTTGGGGGAGCACTCCAGCGACACCTGGCTGCCGCGCCGCTGATGGTCATGCGGGGTGACGGAGCGGACCCGCCCCGCCGGTACGTAGGCGTTCACGCACTCCAGGAAGAAGTCGGTCAGGGCGAGGCTCTTCGTGCGTACGGCCTCGATGGACACCCCGTCCCAGACCTCCAGCGCCGCCTCCAGCGCGAGCAGCGACAGGATGTCGGGGGTGCCGACCCGGCCGCGCGCAATGCCCTCGGCAGGGGTGTAGGAGGGGTCCATGGCGAACGGATCCGCGTGCGAGTTCCAACCGGGCAGCGGCGATTCGAACCGCTCCTGGAGGCTTTCGCGGATGTAGAGGTAGGCGGGCGAACCCGGGCCGCCGTTGAGGTACTTGTACGTACAGCCGACGGCGAGGTCGACGTGGTGCGCATCGAGGCCGACCGGCAGTGCGCCGGCGCTGTGGCACAGGTCCCAGACCGCGAGCGCGCCCGCGGAGTGCAACGCATGGGTGATGCCGGGCAGGTCGTTGAGCCGGCCCGTGCGGTAGTCGACGTGGTTGACCAGCGCCAGCGCGGTGCGTTCGGTGACCTCGTCGGCGATCCGCGCGGGCTCGACCGGACGCACCGCGAGGCCGGTCATCCGGGCCGCGGACCGGGCTATATAGCCGTCGGTCGGAAAGGTCGTCGCGTCGACGAGGATCTCCGTACAGCCCTTGCCGGCCATCCGGACGCCGCCGACCAGGGCCTTGAAGAGGTTGACGCTGGTCGAGTCGCCGACCACCACCCGGCCCGGTCCGGCCCCGATCAGCGGCGCGATCTTGTCGCCGATCCGCTCGGGCGCGGTCCACCAGCCGGATTCGGTCCAGGACCGGATGCGCAGCTCGCCCCACTCACGGGCGATGACATCGGCGATGCGGCCGGGCACCGTGCGGGGCAGTGCACCGAGGGAGTTGCCGTCGAGGTAGACACCGGCATCGCCGGAGGCATGGTCGGGCGCGGCATCGAGGACGAAGCGGTCGCGGATCGAGGCCAGCGGGTCGGCGGCGTCCCGCTCCGCGGCGCGCGCGGCCAGGTCACGGGTCCGCGAGGGCTCGTGGCGGCCGGCGCCGTCGGGGAATTCCGGGGTCTCAGACATGGCTGCGCGCCGTCCACAGCTCGGGGAAGACGTTCTTGCGGGCCCGCTTCTCCAGCCAGGCCACCCCCGCGGAACCACCGGTGCCCATCTTCGCTCCCATCGCCCGCCGGGTCGCCACCAGGTGGTCGTTGCGCCAGCGCCAGACCAGCTCGGCGACATCGGTCAGCGCCTCGCCCAGCCGGACGAGTTCGCACTCCTGCGAGCCCGCGTAGATCCCGGCCCAGACGGCCTCGACGGCCGGGTCCGCCTCGTAGCGCAGCGCAGGATCCCGCTGGAGCACGGCCTCCGGGACGGCATGGCCACGGCGCGCGAGCAGCCGCAGCACCTCGTCCCACAGGCTCGGCTCCTGGAGGGCCTTCTCCAGCTCGGCGTGCTCCCGCGACGCGCCGCGGTGCGGCACCAGCATCGAAGCGGACTTCTCGCCGAGCAGGAACTCCATCCGCCGGTACATGGCGGACTGGAAGCCGGAGCCCTCGCCGAGCGCGCTGCGATAGGCGTTGAACTGGGCCGGGGTCAGCCGGGCGAGCGGCTTCCAGGCGGCGTTCAGCGCCTCCAGCTCGTAGGTGGAGCGGCGCAGGGCCTCCATCGCCACCGTCAGGTCGTCGCGGCGCAGCGCCTCGGCGGCGGTGTGCCATTCATGGACGATGACCGTGAACCACAGCTCCATGACCTGGGTGGTGACCAGGAAGACCATCTCGCCGGGGTCGTCGGAGAGCGGGTGCTGGAGGTGGGTGAGGACATCCGCCTGGACATAGTCCTCGTACGGGGTCGTGCTGCTGCTGCCGATGCTGAGATCCGGGGCGAACGGCGGGTCGGGCTCGGCGGCGTCGGCCGGTACCGGTCCTGCTGCGGGTGCGGTGGACGCGCTCTCCACGGGATCGATGGGAGACGGCTGCGACATGAGGGACTCCTCAAGTGCGAACTACCGGGTAGCGGTCCGCCCCTTCCTTGTCGGCTCGGGAGCCCCGGTCCCCTCGGGCGCGGGATGACCCGGCCCACTGGAAATCATCCGTGCTGGACAGCGACCGCGCAAGGGCCGACCGCGATCACGCGGCCGGCCCATTGATCTTGCCCGGCGCTCCCCGGCGCTCCCCGGCGGGAGAGCTGACGGCTCCCCGGCGGGAGAACCGGCGGCGGATCTCTCAGGTGAGAGTGTCGGCCGCGGTCGGCGAGGAGTCCCGCAGGAAGGTCGAGCAGCGCTCGTACTCGTCCTGCTCGCCGATCGCCTGGGCGGCGCGGGCGAGGGCGTGCAGCGCCCGCAGGAAGCCGCGGTTGGGCTCGTGCTCGAACGGCACCGGGCCGTGGCCCTTCCAGCCGGCCCGGCGCAGCGAGTCCAGGCCGCGGTGGTAGCCGGTGCGGGCGTAGGCGTACGACTCGACGACGCGGCCCTGCTCGAACGCGTCGTCGGCGAGCTGCGCCCAGGCCAGGGAGGAAGTCGGGTACTTCGCGGCGACGTCGGACGGTGCCGCGCCCCCCGCGAGCAGTTCGCGGGGCTCCGGGTCGTCGGGCAGATGGGTCGGGGGCGGTCCCCCGAGCAGATTCTCGTGAATGGCCATGGTTCCCAGTCTGCCTGGTCGTCGGGGCGGGGTGGGGAGCGGCCGGGATCCTGCACCCCGGGTGGTACGGCGGCGCGGCTGACGGGTAGGGGCCGGCGGCGGGCCGGCCGTGGTGTGTTCTACGGACCCTGGCCGGCCCGCCACGGCATGTACTACAGCCCTCGGCCGGCCGTCCCGGCGTGTACTACGGCCCCTCGGCCGGCCGTCCCGGCCCCCCGGCGCCCGGCAGCCGCTCCGGCTCCCGGGTCTTCGTCTCGCCCGGATCCAGCGGCGGTGCGCTCACCCCGCAGTGGTAGGCCGTCTCCGCCCGGCACGGCTCCTCGGCACCCGGTTCGGCGCGCAGGACGTTGCTGCGTACGGTCAGCAGGGCGATCAGCGCGCCGATCACCAGGATGCCCGCGCACAGCGGCATGGCCCGCCGGAAGGCCGCGCCGAATTCGTCCGCCGAGCGGTAGGCCTCCGGTCCGATGCCCGCCAGCAGCGGCAGTGCCGCCACCGCCACCAGGCTCGCGGCCCGCGCCGCCGCGTTGTTGATACCGCTGGCCAGGCCCGCCCGGTCCACGTCCACCGAAGCCAGCACGGTCGAGGTGAGCGGCGCGACCAGCGTCACCATTCCCGCCCCCAGCACCAGCAGCGCGGGCAGCACATCGGCGAAGTACGAAGCGCCCCGGCCCACCCGCGTCATCAGCAGCATCCCCACGGCACACAGCAGCGGTCCGACGGTGAGCGGGATACGCGGCCCGATGCGCTGCCCCAGCTGCCCGGAGCGGGCGGACAGCAGCAGCATCAGCACGGTGGTGGGCAGCAGCGCGGTACCGGCCGCCAGCGCCGAGTACCCCACCACGACCTGGAGCTGGAGCACCGCCAGGAAGAAGAAGCCGCCGAACGCGGCGTAGACACACACCGTCACCGCGTTGACGGCCGAGAACAGCCGGATGCCGAAGATGGCAGGCGGCAGCATCGGGTCCTTCCGCCGCCGCTCGACATGGACGAAGAGCACCCCGAGCAGCACCCCGGCCACCGCGGGAACGATCACGCCGGGCCCGGCGCCCCCGCCCGGCGCGGCGATCAGCGCATAGGTCACCCCGGCCAGCGCCAGCGCCCCCAGCACCGCGCCCTGCACATCGAAGCCGCGGCGCTCGCGCGCGTCCCGCTCCCGGGTCTCGGGTACGTGCCGCAGCGCCACCGGCACACACACCGCCGCCAGCGGCACGTTCAGGAAGAACACCCACCGCCAGCCGGCACCGTCGACCAGCCAGCCGCCGATGAACGGGCCCACCGCCGCGGCCACTCCGCCCAGTCCCGACCAGGCGCCGACCGCCCGCGCCCGGTCGTCGGGGTGGAAGACGGCCTGGATCAGCGCCAGCGAACCGGGGGTGAGCAGCGCCCCGCCGACGCCCTGGAGCGCGCGGGCCGCGATCAGCACCCCGGCGTCCGGGGCGAGCCCGCACAGCAGCGAGGCCGCGGCGAACCACACCACGCCGATCACGAAGACCCGGCGCCGGCCGAAGCGGTCGCCGAGGGCCCCGCCCAGCAGGATCAGCGACGAGAGGGTGAGCATGTAGGCGGTGACGGTCCACTGGAGGACCGCCAGATCCGCGTCGAGGTCCTCGCCGATCCTGGGCAGGGCGACATTGACGACGGTGCTGTCGAGCATCGCCATGCCGGACCCCAGCACGGCCGTCGCCAGCACCCACCGGCCCTGTGCCGAGGTCAGCCGGACCGCGCCGGGCGCACTCGGTTCGCTCATACCGCGAGCATGCCCGTATCCGCGTCCGCTCGCCCGCCCTGCGCCGTACAGCGGGGACCGCGGCACGGCACACGGCCGGGCGGGGCGTACAGCCACGGCACCGGCGGACCTGCGCACGGCACACAAAAGGCTCCGCATCCCGGCGGATGCGGAGCCCTTGTGCGCAGCGAGGCCGGCCGGTGAACGGCCGCCCCGCGCTTACTTGATCTTGGTGCCGGTGGAGCGCAGGTTGGCGCAGGCCTCGGTGACGCGCTTGGCCATGCCGGCCTCGGCCAGCTTGCCCCAGCTGCGCGGGTCGTAGTGCTTCTTGTTGCCGACCTCGCCGTCGACCTTCAGCACACCGTCGTAGTTGCGGAACATGTGGTCCGCGACCGGGCGGGTGAAGGCGTACTGGGTGTCGGTGTCCAGGTTCATCTTGACCACGCCGTTCTCCAGCGCGGTGGCGATCTCCTCCGGGGTGGAGCCGGAGCCGCCGTGGAAGACGAAGTCGAACGGGGCGGTCTTGCCGTACTTGGCGCCGACGCCCTCCTGGAGGTCCTTCAGCAGCTCGGGGCGGAGCACGACATTGCCCGGCTTGTAGACGCCGTGGACATTGCCGAAGGAGGCGGCGAGCAGGTAGCGGCCCTTCTCGCCCAGGCCCAGCGCCTCGGCGGTGCGCAGCGCGTCGTCGACCGTGGTGTAGAGCTCGTCGTTGATCTCGTGGGTGACGCCGTCCTCCTCGCCACCGGTCGGGGTGATCTCGACCTCAAGGATGATCTTGGCGGCGGCGGCCTTGGCGAGCAGCTCCTGGCCGATGGCCAGGTTGTCGGCCAGGTTCTCGGCCGAGCCGTCCCACATGTGGGACTGGAACAGCGGGTTCTGGCCCTTGGCCACGCGCTCCGCGGAGATGTCCAGCAGCGGGCGTACGTAACCGTCGAGCTTGTCCTTGGGGCAGTGGTCGGTGTGCAGCGCGACGGTGACGTCGTACTTCTCGGCCACGATGTGCGCGAACTCGGCGAGCGCGACCGCGCCGGTCACCATGTCCTTGTTGTACTGGCCGCCCAGGAACTCCGCACCACCGGTGGAGATCTGGATGATGCCGTCGCTCTCGGCCTCGGCGAACCCGCGCAGCGCGGCGTGCAGCGTCTGCGTCGACGTGACGTTGATGGCCGGGTAGGCGAACTTTCCTGCCTTCGCCCGGTCCAGCATCTCGTTGTAGACCTCGGGAGTTGCGATGGGCATCTGTCCGCTCCTTGTGTGTGCGGGTTGCGTTCTTGGCCCTGACCAGGGGGCGAGGACTTCGCCGAGCACATCTTCCCAGACTCGGCGAATTGCTCCACATCCCGCGCCCGGCCGTCCCGCAGTGTGGGCGGCCGGTTTCACGTGAAACCAGCCGCCCCTCGGTAAAGCCACAGCTCAGCGCGGTTTTCCCGGTCCGAAGCGGCCCGTCGGGCGGACGCGGCTCAGGCCGGGGTGGACTCAGCTCAGGCCGAGGTCGCCGAGCTCGTAGCCGGTGATGTAGGGGAGCCCGGCCTCGGCGATGGCCGACGCGGCGCCCCGGTCGACGATCGTTGCCACCGCAACGACCTCGGCGCCCGCCTCACGCGCCGCCTCGACGGCGGTCAGCGGGGAGCCACCGGTGGTGGAGGTGTCCTCGACGATCAGGACCCGGCGGCCCTTGATGTCCGCGCCCTCGATACGGCGCTGCATGCCGTGGGCCTTCTGCGCCTTGCGGACGACGAACGCGTCCAGCTTGCCGCCGCGCGCGGCGGAGGCGTGCAGCATCGACGTCGCGACCGGGTCGGCACCGAGCGTCAGACCGCCGACCGCCTCGTAATCCAGATCGGCGGTGATCTCCAGCATCAGCTGACCGACCAGCGGCGCGGCCTCGCCGTCCAGGGTGATCCGGCGCAGGTCGATGTAGTAGTCGGCCTCCTTGCCGGAGGAAAGCGTCACCTTGCCGTGCACCACGGCCTTGTCCTTGATCTGCTGCAGCAGCTCGCCGCGCACGTCGTCACTCATGCGCACGAGCTTAGGCGGTGTCCTGCGCGAGGCTCCGCCAGCTCCAGGTCGTGGAGATCTCCAGCGGCTCGATGGGCGTGACCAGGCGCGGCAGGGTGTTGAGACCGTTGGGCGGTCCGGACTGCGGCTCCACGCAGACCGCGGCCTCCTGCTCGTCGTAGACCACCACCCACTCGGCACGGCTGGCGACCTTCAGCTCCAGCCGTCCCGGCCAGGTGAGCGTGGCCCCGACCCCTTGCGGCATGCCGAAGCAGTCGTCCCAGGGGCCCGGCTGCGGCACGGTCCGCCGGCCGGTCGGGAGATGGTCGTCCCCCCGCTCCTCCTGCCACTCGGGCGCGAAGTCGAGGCGTGCGTCCTCGCCGCCCTCGCCGAGATTCCGCAGGAACCAGGGGTGCCACCCGGCCTGCGCGGGGAACGAGTCGCCGGTCGTCTCGACGCCCATGGTGAGGGTGAGCGAGCCACCGTCCGCGGCGAGCTCGACGAGCTGGGTCACCCGCCCCGGGTACGGCCAGGGCGCCGCCGGATCGGCGAGGTCATAGATGAACACCGCCTCCGTGGCACTCGAACGCGCCGTGCGCCAGCGGAGGTTGCGGCCGGTGCCGTGGATGGCGTGCGGCGCGGCGTTGAGCGGCATCTGATGCACTTCGCCGCCATTGCGGAACTGCCCGTGCGCGATCCGTCCGCACCACGGAACCATCGGGAAACAGCCGTACTTGGCGCCCTGCCGCAGCAGCTCCGTACCGCCGACACGGAGACTGGCGATCCGGCAGCCGTTGTCCGGGTGGACGGTCAGTTCGGTGTCGCCCGCGGCCAGCCGTACGCCTTTCGGCGCCGGCGTGGGCGCTGCGCTCTGCGGGGTGTTGTCGGTACTCACGGGACCGACCCTAAGGGCTGTCCCGCGCCCGGCGCGGAACGCCATGACCACCCGCCGTCGCCCGCCACGCCCGTCGACGCCGGGGCCGGCGGAGACCGGTCAGCGGCGCCGGCGCAGCACCCGGCCGACGACCACGGCGGACGCCAGCACCACCGCGGCTGCGGGCGCCGCCCAGCGCAGGGTCGCGGAGGTGCCGTTCTGCTCGGGCGCGGGCACCGGTGCGTACCGCCCGCGCGGCGGGGCGTGGTCGACCTCCTCCGCGCTGCGCCCGATCATCGTCCGGCGGGCGTGCGCGGCCTCGGCGGGGGCGAGGTCGTCCGCATCGTGACCGTAGGCGTGCTCGGGGTGCGCATCGTGCGCGGCGTGGACCGCGTCCCCCGCGTCGAGGTCCTCGACGGCATCGGCCGCGTCGTCGGTGTCCGCCGCTTCGACGGCGTCCTCGTCACTGAGCGGAGCCGGCGACGGCGGCACCTCGGTGTCGAACACCCCCGGGGCGGCCGCCTCGGCGGCACCCCGGTCCGGACCGTCCTCGCCGGCCTGCCCTTCCACGGGCCGCTGCCGCAGGTCCGCCGCCAGGTTCTCCGCGAAGCGGTCCAGCAGCCGGCGCCCTGCGGCTTCGGCGGCGTGGTCGGTGGCCTCGGCGAGCCGGCCGTCGCCGTGGACCGTGCCCGAGCAGGCCAGCGTCGTACCGGGGCCGGGCTCGGTGGCCGGGGAGAGCCGTACGGCCAGGGTCAGCGCGACCGACCCGTCGCCGCGCGCCTCGGTGCCCTTCGCCTCCACGGTCACCGTGGCGGCCGCACCGTCGGCGGCATCGGCGTCGCCGGGTCTGCCGTCCGCGGCGGCGCTGACCGTCAACGTGCCGCGATAGGTGATGGTGGAGCTTCCGATACGCAGCCGCAGCCGGCCCACCGGGGACCGCGGGGCCGCATCGGCGTCGAGCTGGACTCCTGGGACACAGCGCGCCACCCGCTCCGGCTCGGTGAGCGCCTGCCGCACGGTCCCGACGGGAAACGGAACGTACACCTCATGCTCCATGACATGGGAGCCTACCCAGCGCCCCCGCACCCCGTGCCTGCCCACACAGAACTTTCTGCGCGGCCGCCCCGGCCCCCGCACGCCCTCCGCCCCGCCGCGCAGCCCCTCGGCGTCCGCCCGCCCGGCCCCGGACCCGCCCGGGCCCGCCCCGTGCGCTCAGTCGAGATACCGCGGATGCATCAGCGTCGACGCCGGCAGTCCGGGCATCCGGTCCCGGGCCTCCCCGCGCCGGCCGGCCTGCAGCTCCGCGCGGCTGAGGCCCGCCGGCGGCGGCGCATCGGGCGCCAGACCGAACCGCGGCCGATGCCGCGCGGCCAGCACGAAGCCCCAGTACCGGTCCCGGCCCGCCGACGGCCTGGCGGCGGGCACCTCCGCGGCCACCGGCGGGGCGGCGTCCACCGTGCGGTCCGGGCCGCCGGAGAACCCCGCGGGCCGGCCGGACAGGCGGTACGGCACGGTCGCCAGGCCCACCGACCGGAGGGTCGACTCCACCGTCCAGTACAGGCGTGACCGCTCGACCGGCGGCCCGGCATGCACCACCAGCCGCCCGTCAGGGGCCAGCAGCCGCGCCGCGAGGCCGTAGAACTCCTGTGAGTAGAGCTTGGTGCTCGCGGCGATCCCGGGGTCGGGGAGGTCGGAGACGATGACGTCGTACGGGGCCTGCCGCCGCCCGCGCAGGCCCTGCTGCCGCAGCCAGTCGAAGGCATCGGCGGTCACCACATGCACCCGCGGATCGCCGAGCGAACGGTGGTTGAGACGGGAGAGGCCGGGGTCGGTGCGCGCCAGCTTCAGCACACCGGGGTCGAGTTCCACGACGGTCACCGAGCGGACCGAGCGGTGGTGGAGGATCTCGCGCACCGCGAGGCCGTCGCCGCCGCCGAGGACCAGCACCCGGCGGTGCGGACCGCCCGCCATCGCCGGATGCACCAGCGCTTCGTGATAGCGGAACTCGGTCTCCGCACTGACGCGGAGCCGCCCGTCCAGATACAGCGCCAGCGGTCCGCCGGAACCTTTCCTCCCCCGCCCCGCACCGGCTCCGGCCCCCGTGCCGCCGGTCATCACCACCTCCTGGATACCGGTCTGCACCGCGACCCGCGCCGAGGAGCCGTACACCGCCTGCCGGGCGGCCCGTTCGAACGGCGCGGCCAGCATCATCCCCGCGGCGAGCAGCGCGAGGACCAGTGCGTTGGCGGCGAACAGTGCCCAGCGGGCGCGGCCGCTCAGATCGCGGCGGAAGAGCCACAGCACCAGCACACTCCCGGCCACCGCGTTGACCCCGCCGGTGAGCAGCGCCCCGGTCAGCTGCCCGAAGCTCGGCAGCAGCAGAAAGGGAAAGGCCAGACCGCCGACGAGCGCGCCGACATAGTCCGCGGCGAAGAGGTCGGCGACCGCGCCGCCCGCGTCCTGCCGGCGCACCCGCTGGATCAGCGTCATCAGCAGCGGCACCTCGGCGCCGATCAGGATGCCGATGGCCAGGGAGAAGCCGACGAGCGCGGAGCGGGACTGGCCGAACCATGCGAAGCAGGCGTAGAGCGCCATCGCGGAGCAGCCGCCGACCAGCGCGAGAGCGGCTTCGATCGCGCCGAAGCCGACCGCCGCCCGGCAGCGCAGCCGCTTGGCGAGCAGCGCCCCGACGCCCATCGCGAAGACCATGACGGACAGCACGACCGACGCCTGGGTGACGGAGTCACCGACCAAGTACGTGGCCAGGGCGACCAGTTCGAGTTCGTAGACCAGGCCGCAGGCGGCGCAGACGAAGACGACGGCGAGGACGAGCAGCCGGCCCGGCCCGGCCGGCACGGGCAGCCGCACCGGTGTCATGGCCTCCGACACCCCGGGGGCGCCGGGGAGAACCGGCTCTGGCGGGTCGATCATAACGTGAACGCTACGTGACGATTCCGTGGCCCTACGTCACCCACACGGGTGCAGTCTGCGGGCTACACGCACCAATTGGGGCGTTGCCGGTGCACGGGGCGCAGTGGGTGCATCCGCGCCCGGCCGCACCGACAGACCGCGCACACCACACCGTCCACGCCCCAGCGGGCATCTACGCCCCGGCGCACTCCCTTCGCGCCCCTCGCACTCCCCACTCCCCGCGCCCCCACGCCACTCCCGCCGACCGGACCGGTTCCCTTCGCCCGCCCCCGGTTAGACCGCCGCGACCGCCGCCCGTACGCCCACGCGGGTGCGGGTGGCCACCAAGCGGCCCTCCTGCGGATACGCGTGCCAGGTCCGCCAGCGCACCTGCCCCTGCTGGCACTGCGCCAGCATCGCGGTGAAGGCGTGCGGCGAGCCCGGGAACGTACCGGCGAGGCCGTGCGGATGCTCGGCCACCAGCGCGAGCAATTCCTGCGCACGCCCCGCGAACGAGCCGCGCGACAGCGTCTCCACGTGGGCGGCGAATTCGTACTCCCATTCGCCGAGCCGTTTGGCCACGCCCAGCGGCAGCGGTGTGCTGCTGCCCGGCATACAGGCGACCGTTTCGGAACAGGTACCGCGCTCCTCTTCGAGAAGCACCTGGTGAGAGGCGCCGAGCAGTCTCAACTGCACCTGGGCACCATGGAGTTGGAGATCCAGTACGGCGAGGGCGGGCAGGGGTTCCCTGCCCAGCGCCCAGGCCAGGTCGGAGGCACGGGTATCGGTGTACGCCGTCTGCAAAGTGGTGAGCATGGGTCGGCTCCGCAAGCACGCAGTGGAATGGTGGGCCGGCCCGCCCGTTGAAGGCCAGGGATGGATGTCCGAATGCCTGCCGGCTCGTGCCCACGTGGGATCGGAGAACTGGGGGATTCTCCAGGGAGAGGGAATCATGAAAGCCCTGTGGTCCACAGCGCTTTTACCCATCTTCGCCGGGTTTCCATCCGCTCGGGGGCCATGCAGTTCAGTTGTTCAACAACCAAGCGCCTGGCGGGTGTTGGCGACATCGCCAACACCCGCCAGGCGCATATGCAGCAAGCAACAACCCTTTTGCGCAAGTGGAGTTGGAGCGGCCGTCGGCTCAGGAACCGCCGCCGCCACCACCGCAGCCGCCACCGCCGCCGCCACCGCAGGAACCGCCACCACAGGAGGAACCACCGCCGCACGAGCCACCGCCATGGTGCCCACCGTGGTGCCCGCCCCCGTGATGCCCGCCCAAGCCGGAGCCCGCGTCACCGCCGGCCCACCAGCTGCCCCCGCTCGAACCGCCGGAACGCCATCCGCCGCGGCCTCCGCCGCCGCCACCGTTCCGCGAGGCCAAGGCCACCAGACCGATCACCCCTGCACAGATCACCAGGAAAATCACGATCCCCATCTGCCTCACACTCCTTCCGTTCCCCCGAAGCGAGGCATCCGCTCCGTCCGGCGCCCGGTGCGCCGATTCCGGCGCCGTCCCGCGCCGTGGACCGTCCTCGTCGACGGCCCTCACTGTCCTTCGTGCGGGGCTGATGCCCTGGTCCCCGACGTCTCAAAGCACAGTTGAGGAACTCAAGAGGTTCGACGGAGGATGGCGCACATGGACCGACCGCTGCTGAACCGCCGCCTCGCCGAATTCGGCACCACGATCTTTGCCGAAATGTCGGCACTCGCCGTCCGGACCGGCTCCATCAACCTCGGCCAGGGCTTTCCCGACGCCGACGGCCCGGAAGAGGTCAGGGAGGCCGCGGTGCGTGCCCTGCGCGACGGCCGCGGCAATCAGTACCCACCCGGCCCCGGCATCCCCGAGCTGCGCACCGCCGTCGCCGCGCACCAGCAGCGGTTCTACGGCCACCGTGGCCTCTCCTACGACCCCGACACCGAGGTCCTGGTCACCGCGGGCGCCACCGAAGCCCTCGCGGCCTCTCTGCTGGCACTGCTGGAACCGGGCGACGAGGTCATCGCCCTGGAGCCCTACTACGACTCCTACGCCGCCGGTATCGCGCTGGCAGGCGGCCGCCGCGTCCCGGTGACCCTGCGCGCGGACCCGGAGTCCGGCACCTACCGCCTCGACCTGGACGAACTGCGCGACGCCATCACCGACCACACCCGTCTGATCCTGCTCAACACTCCGCACAACCCCACCGGCACCGTCCTGTCCCACGAGGAGCTCACCGAGATCGCCCGCCTCGCCTGCGAGCACGACCTCCTGGTCATCACCGACGAGGTCTACGAGCACCTGGTGTTCGAGGGCGAGCACCTCCCCCTCGCGTCATTCCCCGGCATGCGCGAGCGCACCGTCACCATCGGCTCGGCCGGCAAGACCTTCTCCTTCACCGGCTGGAAGGTCGGCTGGATCACCGCGCCCCCGGAGCTGGTCAGCGCGGTCCGCTCGGCCAAGCAGTTCCTCACCTATGTCTCCGCGGGCCCGTTCCAGTACGCCGTCGCCGAGGCGCTGGCCCTCCCCGACAGCTATTTCACGGAGCTGCGCGACGATCTGCGCGCCAAGCGCGACATCCTGGCCACCGGACTCACCGAGGCCGGCTTCCAGGTCTTCCGCCCCTCCGGCACCTACTTCATCACCACCGACATCCGCCCCCTCGGCCACGAGGACGGCTTCGCCTTCTGCCGTGCCCTGCCCGAACGCGCCGGCGTCGTCGCCATCCCCAACGCCGTCTTCTACGACCACAAGGACCAGGGCGCACCGTACGTCCGCTTCGCCTTCTGCAAGCAGCAGTCGGTCCTGCGGGAGGCGGTCGGCCGCCTACAGAAGCTCTGAGGAACGGAGCCGCCGGACGCTCTTACGTCCCGTACGGGACATACGGGCCGTACGGGATATACGGCCCGCCGTCACGCCCAGAAGCTCTCGGGCGGCGGCGCCTCCGGGTCGGGGGCGACCGGCGGCTCCTTCCGGTCACCGCAGAAAGAGTCGTAGAGGTCCTGGAGATAGGCGTAGAGGCGGTCGTCCTCCCAGAAGGGGACGCTGGTCATGACGTATATGCGCCCTGAGTTCCGGACTGCCTCACTGCGGAGCGAGCGGCATGGCCTCGAAGTCGTCGAAGAGGTACGCATAAACCTGAGCGAGGTACGCCCTCAGCTCCCGCTGGTCGGGGAAGGTCACATAGGTCAGCCCGAACCACTGCTCCACCGTCAGCGGCTGGTTCGCCACAAGGTGCTTCAGCCCCGCACGAATCGTGTCCTGATAGTCGGGCCAGGCCGCATCGAACGTCTCGCGCAGCATTCCGAGGTCGTCGACCGCTTCGACGCCGAGCATTCCGGCACAGAAGTTCACCAAGCGGCGATCGACGCCAGGTACGTCCAGACCGATATCGGCCAGCGCGACGGTGACCGGGTCTATTTCCTCGTAGCCGCCCGGGTACGGGTAGAGCGTGGTGTTCCGCAGGTCGGCCTCGTTCTCCGGCCCATCCTCGCTCTCCAGATCCTGCGCCGGGCGGTACACGCCGTACAGCAGGCCGCGCGTCGAGAAGTCCGCGTAGACGTAGTTCACTTCACCGTCGGGGCTGTACGGCCGCCTGGGATCGATGGTGATCGCTGTGGCCTTCCCCAGGCAGTTCTCCCCCTCTCCGTAAACGGCCTCGAACGGCAGAATCGGCGAAAGATCGTGATTCTTCAGCGCCGCCTCACGGAGGGCGTCGTCCGCTTGGACCATGGCCTCCTCGGTGTCGAAGCGGGTAGCCCACGGGCCGGTGCGCGGTGGCAATTGGTCGCGCATTGTCATGAAACGGAGACTCCGTCCATCGAGAGTTCGAGCTGCTCGGGCGTGGCCAATCTTCCCATGAGCGACCCGTGGTACGACGGGGCGTCAAACCCCGTAGCCGGGCGGCGGGACATCATCCGGGGACTCCGGCGGCTCCTTGCGGTCGGTGGCAGACCGCTCACGAAGCAGGTACTCCAACGCTTCACGCAGATTCCGGGCGTCTGGCGATTTAGGGTTTCGGGCGATGTACGACTTGCAAACGGGGACGTCATCGGTGAACTCAATATTGAGGCAGGACCTGAAGAATTTACCGACCCCGCCCACCTCCACGAAAAAATGCGGGATACTCGATGGCCTGAACTCCTCAGAGTTCAGCTCCACCTCACGCATTGTGCGATCCGACTGGCTCCGGGAGCATCGTCACCAATTCATATCCACCATTCCCGCCTGGTGTATATATCGCCCTCATCTCCCCGCTGTGGGCCGACGCCACACCGACCGTCATTCCCAGTACCAAGCAGGCGGCGGCGCCTCCGGGTCCGGGGCCTCCGGCGGCTCCTGCCGGTCACCATAGAAGTAGTCATAGAGATCCTGTAGGTAGGCGTACAGACGGTCATCTTCGTAGAAGAAGACATGGTTCAGCTGCCCCCACTGCTTCGCGGTGACCGGCCGCTCGCGGAGCAGACACTCCAATGCCTCCCGCAAATGCCGGGAGAACGTCGTGTCCGACGCCACGTTCGCCTTCGTCTTGTCGATGTCGTCAATCCATTCGACGCCGAGCGCGACTTCGAAGAACGTACAGATATCGGGATCGGTGGCAAAGTGCGGAATGCCCTCCCCGCGGTACCTCATGCGTTTCTCTCCCTCTTCGGCTCCGGGTACATCGTCACCAGTTTATGTCCACCCTTACCATCCGGGTCGTAAATCGCGAGGAGACCGCTGTCACGGAAGTCCACTGGCTTGTAATTAATATCCTTACCCGTCATCGGCCGGTCCGGATCAATGTAGAACCCGCGGAATCTCTCGTGGTGATTGTCGCCGGGGCCCCAGGCGTCCTCGGGCGCGAACCGAATGTACTGCCGATCCGCCTTGGCCGGATCCAGCAAAGATCTGCCATGGAGATCGGCATGCATGAAAGCCTCGTCCTGGCCGTGGTTGAAGCCCGTGGAGAACGCATCGCACTTGTGTCTTTTATCCTTGTTCTCCGCGTCCAGGTAGGCGTCTTCACCCAACCGTTCCTTGGCATTGGGGCCATGCGCGGGGTCGACCTTGCCGGAACTTTGAATGTAGCCATCTTGCTGGCTATAGATCGGTTTTCCATGGCTGTCGAAGATCGGGTTGCCATTCCCGTCGACGCGCTTGGCCGGCTCTCCCAGCCGCTCCTTCAACATCTCATCGGTCGGGTCCAGGTGCCTTTGCGGCCCATGCCCCTGCCTGCGAAGGTCGTCGACGCGCTCAGCGACCTGTTTCCTGTGCCTGTCCCGCAGATCATCCTCGTTGAGCACCCGCTGGCCGAGCTTCAGGTGAACCGCATCCCGGTCGTCCTGGTGGCGCCGCATGTCCTTGCGTATCGCCTCCTCGGCCTCGTTGATGTTCTTCCTGGTGATGTCCAGCCCGTGGCCGATCGACCGGTGCCCCTTGGCCATCGCCTTGGACATGTCCGTGATCATCGAGTCGATGATCGGGCGGATCGCCTTCTCCACGATCTGCCCGTACTTGCCCTTGCCGAGCAGCCGGCCGCGGGTTTTGGAGTCCAGGTTGGTGCTGAACCGCTCCACCTTCTCCGCGTGACCATGGGCGTCTTTGGCCGCCTTCGCCAGATTGTCGGGGTGCGCCTTGAATCCACGGCTCACTTCGCACCTCCCGCGCCCAGCGCCGCGTCAACGCCCTTGAAGACAAGGCCGGATACGGCCTTCTCGATCTCCGCCTGGAAGGGCTCGATCGCCATGGAGACGAGTTCGGCGATGAGGACGTCCTCGATCTCCTGGATGACCTCTCTGATGATGCGTTTGCCGATCTCGATGGCTGCTGCCTCAGCGGCTGCGGCGATGCCGAGGGTGGCCACCGTCGCGGCGGCCGCGGCCGCCATCTCGACTGCGGTGATGACGAGTTGGGCGATGACCACGCCCTTGGCCACGACCACGCCGACGGCCGCCACCTCAAGTGCCGTGGCGAGCACTTCGCAGCAGTTGGTCAGGACCGTGTGGTGTTCGCCGGAGACTTGGTTCCACCGGCTGAGCAAGGCCTCGTAGGAGGCACCCTCGTAGGCGTCCGCGAGTCCTTTCAGCGTGGAGTCCAGCCCGCTGTGCCCCTCCGCGAGGTTCTGGCCGAACTCCCGCACATGCCCGGCCCAGGCCCGCAGTTCGTCCTCGTCGATGTCGGGCCATTCCAGACCCATCAGGTCCATGATCCAGACGACTTCACCAGGCAGCTCGATGGACACCGCCGGCCTCCCCCTTGGCTCCGCGTCCGCTCAACTCCGCGTATGTGGACGAGCGATGTGCCCAGCACGGTTCCACGGCCGACCGAAGATGATCAAGTCGGCCGGAAGTGGAATCGCTTACGGAGCCGGAGCGCGAGCCGTACGCCGCACCGACCGACCGGGTCCCCCGTCACCAGACAGACGCGGGCCCCGGAGCCGAAAGCTCCGGGGCCCGCGCAGCAGGGTGGGTGTGGGACGGACGGGGCTCAGGCCTCGTCGTCACCCGGCTTCTCGTCGGAGTCGCCTTCGATCTCGGCTTCGAGGCCGAGCTGCTCGACGATCCACTTGTCGAATTCGATCGAGGCGCGGACCCAGCTGACCGTGCTCGACACGAAGTGTTCGAGCGAGACACCGGTGCCGATCAGCATCGATGCTTCACCGATCAGACGGACCGTGCCGTCGTCATGGGTGTGGGTGTAGGCCTTGGGCCACAGCGTCCGGCGGTTCCAGTCGTCGATCGCCTCCAGCAGCTTCGACTTGTCGTCGATGCCATGGGGACGGTCATAGAACGTGCGGACGGAGAAGATCTGCTGCTCCTCCTCGCCCCGGAACATGAAGTACGTGCGGAACTGCTCCCACGGGGCGGCGAGGTCACCCTCCTCGTCGACGACGTACTTCAGCTCCATCTGGTCGAGGAGCTGCTTGACCAGGTCCTGGTCTGGCACGACGGGACCATCAGGCCCCGCGGGCTCGGGTTCGGGCTGGCCCCCGAAATTCGGAATCGAGGACGGGTCGATGCTCACCGTGGAATTCCCTTCGTATGGTCCCTGCCATCCTCCCCCACATCCGCCCCGTCCTGGCAACCCGGGACGGAGCGGATACGGGCAAGGTGGCGGTCAAGGTGTCGGTCACGCTGTCGGTCAAGGACATGATCAGGGACGCGGCCGGGCGGGAGACCGGGCGCCCGGATCTCCGCGCCGGTCAGGCCCCGGGCGCCCCGCCCGACTCCACCGACAGCTGATCACCGTCCACATCCACCCGTACGGTGTCCCCGTCACGCACCTCGCCCGCCAGGATGGCGCGGGCCAGCTGGTCGCCGATGGCGGTCTGGACCAGGCGGCGCAGCGGCCGGGCGCCGTACGACATGTCCGGGGCCGGAGCATCGATGACCGGCTCCTGGCCGAGCCAGGCGAGCCAGGTCAGGGCACGGTCGGTGACGTCCAGCCGGAGCCGGCGGTCGCCGAGGCGGCGCTGGAGGTGGTCCAGCTGGATCCGGGCGATCCGCTGGAGCTGGTCCGTGCCGAGCGGGTGGAAGACCACCACGTCGTCGAGCCGGTTGAGGAACTCGGGACGGAAGGACGCGCGGACGGTCTCCAGTACCTTCTCCCGCTTCTGGTCCTCCTTGAGCAGCGGGTCCATGAGGAAGTTGGAGCCGAGGTTAGAGGTCAGGATGAGGATGGTGTTGCGGAAATCGACCGTTCGGCCCTGGCCGTCCGTGAGCCGGCCGTCGTCGAGGACCTGGAGCAGGATGTCGAAGACGTCGTGGTGGGCCTTCTCGACCTCGTCCAGCAGGATGACGGAGTACGGGCGGCGGCGGACCGCCTCCGTCAGCTGGCCGCCCTCCTCGTAGCCGACATAGCCGGGCGGCGCGCCGACCAGCCGCGCGACGCTGTGCTTCTCGCCGTACTCCGACATGTCGATACGGACCATCGCCCGCTCGTCGTCGAAGAGGAAGTCCGCGAGCGCCTTGGCCAGCTCGGTCTTGCCGACACCGGTCGGGCCGAGGAAGAGGAAGGAGCCGGTGGGGCGGTCCGGGTCGGCGATGCCGGCGCGGGTGCGGCGCACGGCGTCGGAGACCGACCGGACGGCCTCGGTCTGGCCGATCAGCCGCTTGCCGAGCTCCTCCTCCATCCGCAGGAGCTTCTGGGTCTCGCCCTCCAGCAGACGGCCGGCCGGGATGCCGGTCCAGGCGCCGACCACATCCGCGATGTCGTCGGGACCGACCTCCTCCTTGACCATGGACTCCTTGGACGCCTCCTGCTCGGCCTCGGCGGCGGCCGCCTCCTCCAGCGCCTGCTCCACGGCCGGGATCTCGCCGTAGAGCAGCTTGGAGGCGGTGTCGAAGTCGCCGTCTCGCTGGGCACGCTCGGCCTGGCCGCGCAGCTCGTCGAGCTTCTCCTTGAGCGCACCGACCCGGTTGAGGCTCTCCTTCTCCTTCTCCCAGCGGGCGGTCAGACCGCGCAGCTCCTCCTCCTTGTCGGCGAGGTCCTTGCGCAGCTTCTCCAGCCGCTGGAGCGAGCCGGCGTCGGTCTCGTTGCGCAGCGCCAGCTCCTCCATCTTGAGCCGGTCCACGGCGCGCTGGAGCTCGTCGATCTCCACGGGGGAGGAGTCGATCTCCATACGGAGGCGGGAGGCGGCCTCGTCGACCAGGTCGATGGCCTTGTCGGGCAGGAAACGGGAGGTGATGTAGCGGTCGGAGAGGGAGGCGGCGGCGACCAGCGCGGAGTCCGCGATCTGCACCTTGTGGTGGGCCTCGTAGCGGCCCTTGAGCCCGCGCAGGATCGCCACCGTGTCCTCGACGGTCGGCTCGGCGACCAGCACCTGCTGGAAGCGCCGCTCCAGCGCCGGGTCCTTCTCGATCCGCTCGCGGTACTCGTCCAGCGTCGTCGCGCCGACCATCCGCAGCTCACCGCGGGCCAGCATCGGCTTGAGCATGTTGCCGGCGTCCATCGAGGAGTCGCCGCCGGCGCCCGCGCCCACGACGGTGTGCAGCTCGTCGATGAACGTGATGATCTGGCCCTCGCTGGACTTGATCTCCGCCAGGACGGTCTTCAGCCGCTCCTCGAACTCACCGCGGTACTTGGCTCCCGCGACCATCGCCCCCAGGTCGAGCGCGACCAGCCGCTTGTTGCGCAGCGACTCGGGCACATCGCCCTTGACGATCCGCTGCGCCAGCCCCTCGACGACGGCGGTCTTGCCGACACCCGGCTCACCGATCAGCACCGGGTTGTTCTTCGTACGGCGGGAGAGCACCTGCACCACGCGCCGGATCTCGTGGTCCCGGCCGATGACCGGGTCGAGCTTGCCCTCGCGGGCGGCCGCCGTGAAGTCCGTACCGAACTTCTCCAGGGCCTTGTACGTGCCTTCCGGGTCGGCATTGGTCACCCGCTGCCCGCCGCGGGTCGCCTCGAAGGCGGCCAGCAGCTTCTTGGCGCTCGCCCCCTGGTCGGCCAGCAGCTCGCCGGTGCGGCCGCCCTTGGCGGCGATACCGATGAGGAGGTGCTCGGTGGAGACATAGGCGTCGCCGAGCTCCTTGGCTCGCTGAGTGGCGTCCGCGATGGCGGAGAGCAGATCGCGGTCCGGCTGCGGCGGCGCGACCGTCGAGCCCTGCACGCTGGGCAGCCCGGCGAGCTGCCGCTCGGCGCCGTTGCGCAGCACGGCGGCGTCCGCCTCGACGGCGGACAGCAGGTCCATGATGTTCTCGTTGTCCTGCCCGGCCAGCAGCGCGAGCAGGAGATGCGCGGACGTCATGTCCGCATGTCCGGCGGTGACCGCCCGCTCGTTGGCGGCGCTCAGCGCCTCCCGGCTCTTGTTGGTCAGCTCGGCGTCCACGTCCTCGCGATCCTCCTCGACTCGTCCTCAACAGCCTCTACGCCCAGTCTGGGCCCCGTCGGCGCGCCCGCGCGGCACATCCTGCTCGTGCCAACGTGCGATAAGTTGAGTCTATTCCACTCAAGGTTGATTGGAGCCCCCCACAAAGGACTCCTCCTCTCCCACGCGGCGGGCCAGCCCGCGGACCATGTGATCCCCGACGCCACCATCGCCCCGCGCGCACTGCGTCTCTTCCGCGGCGCCCCTCCCTGGATGCCCAGCGACGGCGTTGCCATGGTCGTCGAGGTGACGTCGAGCAAGCCCCACAAGGACCGTGTCGCCAAGCGCCATGGCTACGCCCGCTCCGGCATTCCGCTCCATCTCCTGGTCGACCGCGACAAGTCAACGGTCCCACTGTTCAGCGAGCCGGAGGGCGAGGACTACCTCAACACCCACATCGCCCCCTTCGGCAAACCCCTCCCCCTCCCCGCCCCCTTCTCCTTCGATCTGGAAACCGCCGACTTCCTCTGAACCCCGGGCCCGGAACTACCCTTGCCCCCATGGCCCATGACCTCAGTGCCCTCAGCCCGGAGTACCTCGCCTTCTGGGGCGAGTATCTGATGCCGACGCTCACCACGCTGCGTACGGACGGGACGCCGCACGTCGTCCCGGTAGGCGTCACCTACGACGCCGGGCAGCGCATCGCGCGGATCATCACCCGCAAGGACAGCGCCAAGGTCAAGAACATCCTCGCCGCCGGGGCGGACGGCGCCACCGTCGCCGTGTGCCAGGTCGACAAGGGGCGCTGGGCGACCCTGGAGGGCATCGCGCGGGTGCGTACGGACACCGAGTCGGTGGCCGACGCGGTGAGCCGGTATGCCGAGCGCTACGGCCGGACGCCGACGCCCAACCCCGATCGCATCATGATCGAGATCGCGGTGACCAGGGCGATGGGGCGGGCCTGAGAGCCTGCCCACCGCCTCCCCGTCCCGCCGGCCACACCGGCTCCCTGGCCGAAAACGGCCCCTTCCGCTCCGCCGTGAGCCGTCCACCTGGTACTCAGGAGCGACGGGAACCGAACAGCTCCGTGCAAGGACGGACGGCATCGGGCCTGCCCCAGGCAAAAGACGGCAGCTGGAGGCCGCATGGCGTCGGCATTGCGCATCGTGACGACCGTTCCGCGCCGTCCGCCCCCCACCCGACCGCGCCCGCACGCCGAGCTCTGCCCGCGCTGCGGCGGCCAACTGGCCGTCAACCAGGACGGCTGGAAGATCTGCCACGCCTGCGGTTACGCTTCGCCGCCCGGTACAGCCCCTCCTCCACGGGCCACCCACGGGGGTATCGTCGCCCCCACAGTCGCCACGCCCCGGAGGGCACGATGAACTCGGTCCGAGTGACGGCGATCGCCTGCCTGATGCCGCTGTCCGAGCTGGACGAGGATCCGTTCCTGGTCGATGACCGCAGCCAGCACGACATGTGCAAACAGTGGGCGGCAGCCCGTGACTACCGCCTGACCTGCCGGCTCAGCCTGCACCACCTGCGCGCCGACCACAGCGCGCTGTGGCGCGATGTCGAAGAGGGCCTGGTCGATGTGTTCGTGACGCCCAACCGCCGGGCCCTGGAGAACGCCATCGACGGCACCGCCGAGTTCACCGCACGGTGCGCCGCGGCCGGGGTGCGCCTGGAGACCGCCGACCTCGACGAGCCGGTCTACACGCTGGCGATGAAGTCACATGTGCACCGGCGGCTGTCGATGCCGACGGCGGGGTACAGCGGCTGCTGAGCGGTGGGGGCGGGGCGCGGACGGTACGCAGGCGGAAGCCCGCGGACTGAGGCCGCAGGAAGACAGCCGCAGGAGGACACCGGAAGACGCGCGGGGCAGGGAACAGGCGCAGAGACGCGACAAGGGCCGGGTTTCCCCGGCCCTTTGCCACGTCATGCGCCGGGTGCTCGCGCCCCGGGACGGCCGTTCACTCCGGCCGCTTGGGCCGCCACACCACCAGCGCACTGCCCTGCTGCACATCCTGATACGGCACCAGATCGCGCCGGTAGGAAGCGTGCACCGCCGCCTCCCGCTGCTGCATCGCGCTGGCCGCGCCCTCCAGGGCGCCCTGGAGCTCGATGACCCGCTGCTGAAGGGCCGCGACCTGGTTCTCCAGCTCGATGATGCGCTTGATGCCGGCGAGGTTGATGCCCTCGTCCTGGGACAACTGCTGCACCGTACGGAGCAGTTCGATGTCCCGGGCCGAATAGCGGCGGCCCCGCCCGGCCGTGCGGTCGGGCGAGACCAGCCCGAGCCGGTCGTACTGACGAAGGGTCTGCGGATGCAGGCCGGAGAGCTGAGCCGCGACGGAGATGACGTACACCGGCGACTCATCGGTCAGTTGATAGGGGTTACGACGCTGCCCGCCCCGGCTGTCCATCTCAAGCTCCCTTCGCGGCCTGGAACAGCTCTGCCCGCGGGTCCGGGCCCGCGGTCGCCTCGCGATAGGACTCCAGCGACTCCCTCGCCTTGTCGCTGAGGTCGCTGGGGACCAGCACCTCTATGGTGACCAGCAGATCACCGCGGGTGCCGTCCTTGCGGGTGGCACCCTTGCCCCGGGCCCGCATGGTGCGCCCGTTGGGGGTGCCGGCCGGCAGCTTCAGCGTCACCGGCGGACCGCCCAGGGTCGGTACCTTCACCTCGCCGCCGAGGGCGGCTTCCGGGAAGGTGACCGGCACCGTGACGGTGAGGTTGTCGCCCTTGCGGCCGAAGACCGGGTGGGCGTCGACATGCACGACCACATACAGATCGCCGGCCGGACCGCCCTGCTCGCCCGGGGCGCCCTTGCCGCGCAGCCGGATGCGCTGCCCGTCGGAGACGCCCGCGGGGATACGGACCTGCATCGTGCGGGCGCTGGTGGCGCGACCGCTGCCCTTGCAGACCTCACAGGGGTCCTGGGCGATCAGGCCCCGGCCCTTGCAGTCGGCGCACGGGTCGGTCAGCGAGAAGCCGCCGCCCGCGCCCCGGCTGACCTGGCCGGTGCCGACACAGGTCGGGCAGACCCGGGGCGTACCGTTTTTGTCGCCGGTGCCCGAACACGCCTTGCACGGCGCCTGGCTGGACATCCGCAGCGGGACCGTGGCCCCGTCCACCGCCTCGGTGAAGCTGAGCGTCACCTCGGACTCGATGTCCTGGCCGCGGCGCGCGTGGGTACGCGTACCGGCGCCGCCGCGGTTGAACAGACCGCCGAAGACGTCCCCGAGGCCCCCGCCGAAGCCGCCGCCCCCGCCACCCTGACCGGGCGCGCCTCCGAAGAGGTCGCCCAGGTCGAAGTTGAAGGAGCCGCCACCGCCGGCGGGACCCGGCCGGTAGCCGCCGTTGCCGAACAGCGTGCGCGCCTCGTCGTACTCCTTGCGGCGCTTGCTGTCCCCCAGGATGTCGTTCGCCTCGGAGATCTCCTTGAAGCGCTCCTCGGCCTTGGCGTCGCCCTTGTTGGCATCCGGGTGGAACTCGCGGGCGAGCTTCCGGTACGCCTTCTTGATCTCCGCTTCGGTGGCGTCCTTCGGGACGCCGAGGACCTTGTAATAGTCCTTCTCGACGAAGTCCTTGGTGCTCATCCCCGACGTCCCTCCTCCCGCGCGGATTTTCTGTTTGCCCTCACGTCAGCCCTCGTCCGGGCCACCGCTCTCCTCGTCCGAAGCCTTCACGTCCTCGTCGGAGGTGGACTTGGCGCCCTGCGCGCCCGGCTGCGGCTCGGCGACGGCGACCCGCGCGGGGCGGATCGTTCGCTCACCGATGCGATACCCGGGCTGCAGGATCGCCACGCACGTCGTCTCGGTGACATCCGGTGCGTACGAATGCATCAGCGCCTCGTGGATCGTCGGGTCGAAGGGCTCGCCCTCCTTGCCGAACTGCTGGAGACCCAGCTTGGCGACCACGGTCTCCAGCGATTCGGCCACCGACTTGAAGCCGCCGACCAGTTCGCCGTGTTCACGCGCACGGCCGACGTCGTCGAGCGTGGGAAGGAGCTCGGACAGGAGATTCGCCGCGGCGATCTCCTTGACCGTGACCCGGTCCCGCTCCACCCGACGGCGGTAGTTCTGGTACTCCGCCTGGAGCCGCTGGAGGTCCGCCGTGCGCTCGTTGAGCGCGGTGCGTACCTGGTCCAGCTGCGCCTGGAGCGCTATGTCCGTTACGTCCCCGGCCGGGGCCGAGCCCGCCTTGTCGGCGGACTCGGCCTGCGCCGCGTCTTCGGGAGCGGCGTCGGAAGGGACGTCGGGCTTCTCGTCGAAGCCCGGGGTCTCCTCCGTCACGCGGCACCATCCTTCTTCGGCTTCTCGTCGTCGACGATCTCGGCGTCCACGACGTCATCGGCGGCGTCCTGGGCCTGCTCACCGGCAGCGGCGCCCTCGGCACCGCCGGCGGCCTGCGCGCCCTGGGCGTCGGCGTACATGGCCTGACCCAGCTTCTGGGAGACGGCCGCGACCTTCTCGGTGGCGGTGCGGATCTCGGCCGTGTCCTCGCCCTTGAGCTTTTCCTTCAGCTCGGTGAGGGCTTCCTCGACCTCGGTCTTGACCTCGCCCGGGACCTTCTCCTCGTTGTCCTTGAGGAACTTCTCGGTCTGGTAGACGAGCTGCTCGCCCTGGTTACGGGCCTCGGCGGCCTCGCGGCGGGCGTGGTCCTCGTCCGCGTACTTCTCGGCCTCCTGGCGCATCCGGTCGACCTCGTCCTTCGGCAGCGAGGAGCCGCCGGTGACGGTCATCTTCTGCTCCTTGCCCGTGCCCAGGTCCTTCGCGGTCACGTGCATGATGCCGTTGGCGTCGATGTCGAAGGAGACCTCGATCTGCGGGACCCCGCGCGGGGCCGGCGGCAGACCGGTCAGCTCGAACATCCCGAGCTTCTTGTTGTACGCCGCGATCTCGCGCTCGCCCTGGTAGACCTGGATCTGCACGGACGGCTGGTTGTCCTCGGCCGTCGTGAAGATCTCGGAGCGCTTGGTCGGGATCGTGGTGTTGCGCTCGATGAGCTTGGTCATGATGCCGCCCTTGGTCTCGATACCGAGGGACAGCGGGGTGACGTCCAGCAGGAGGACGTCCTTGACCTCACCCTTGAGCACACCGGCCTGGAGGGTGGCGCCGATGGCGACGACCTCGTCCGGGTTGACGCCCTTGTTGGCGTCCTTGCCGCCGGTCAGCTCCTTGACGAGCTCGGCGACGGCGGGCATACGGGTGGAGCCGCCGACCAGGACCACGTGGTCGATCTCGGACAGGTTGATACCCGCGTCCTTGATCACGTTGTGGAACGGGGTCTTGCAGCGGTCCAGGAGGTCCGAGGTGAGCTGCTGGAACTGCGAGCGCGTGAGCTTCTCGTCCAGGTGCAGCGGGCCCTCGGCGGAGGCGGTGATGTAGGGAAGGTTGATCGTCGTCTCCGTGGAGGACGACAGCTCGATCTTCGCCTTCTCAGCGGCCTCGCGCAGGCGCTGGAGCGCCATCTTGTCCTTGGCGAGGTCCACGCCGTGGCCGTTCTGGAACTGCTTGACCAGGTAGTCGACGACGCGCTGGTCCCAGTCGTCACCACCGAGGTGGTTGTCACCGTTGGTGGCCTTCACCTCGACGACGCCGTCACCGATCTCCAGCAGCGAGACGTCGAAGGTGCCGCCACCGAGGTCGAAGACCAGAATGGTCTGGTCGTCCTTCTCCAGGCCGTAGGCCAGGGCGGCCGCGGTGGGCTCGTTGACGATCCGCAGGACGTTGAGGCCCGCGATCTCACCGGCCTCCTTGGTGGCCTGGCGCTCGGAGTCGTTGAAGTAGGCCGGAACGGTGATGACCGCGTCGACGACCTTCTCGCCCAGATACGCCTCGGCGTCGCGCTTGAGCTTCTGCAGGATGAAGGCGCTCATCTGCTGCGGGTTGAAGCCCTTGCCGTCGATGTCGATCTTCCAGTCGGTGCCCATGTGGCGCTTGACCGACCGGATGGTCCTGTCGACGTTGGTGACCGCCTGGCGCTTGGCGACCTCGCCGACCAGCACCTCGCCGTTCTTGGCGAAGGCGACAACGGACGGCGTGGTCCTGGCGCCCTCGGCGTTGGTGATGACGGTGGGCTCACCGCCTTCGAGAACACTGACGACGGAGTTCGTCGTGCCCAGGTCGATGCCGACCGCACGTGCCATTTCAATTCCTCCAGCTGACTTGAGTGGAACAGGCTCAACAGTGCAGCACCGAAGAAATCCTGTCAACAGACCTGAGTCGAGTGCGCTCAAGTTTTATATCGCCCTTACCGTCACCAGGGTTCCATCCCAGGACGCGGAGGCCGCACAGAGGGTTGCCTTCGCGACGCAGATCACCGGCCGGGCGGCTTCATGGGGCGGAGGAGAATGGGTAACCTCAGCGGCAGACCCAAAAAGTTACCGCTTAGTAGTTCCCACCGTTTTCCGCTCTCGCAGGTACGAGGAGCCTCCCATGCAACTCGCCGCGATCATCGTGTCGCTGGTGCTCATCGCGGTCGCCGTGGCGCTGTTCGGCCGCGCCCTCCTGCAGATCTACCGCCAGATGCGGCTGGGCCAGCCGGTGCCCGCAGGCACCCGGACCGACGCTCCCGCCCAACGGACCGTCACGGTGGCCAAGGAGTTCCTCGGCCACACTCGCATGAACCGCTGGGGCGTCGTCGGCGTGGCGCACTGGTTCGTGGCGGTGGGCTTCCTCACCCTGCTGCTGACGATCGTCAACGCCATCGGCCAGCTCTTCCAGGCCGACTGGCTGATCCCGGTCATCGGCGACTGGCTGCCGTGGGAGATGTTCGTCGAGGCGATGGGCACGATGACGACCGTGGGCATCATCGCCCTGATCGTCATCCGGCAGCTGAACCGTCCCGGCGGCGCGGGCCGCAAGTCCCGCTTCGCGGGGTCCAACACCGGCCAGGCGTACTTCGTCGAGACCGTCATCCTCATCGTCGGCATCTGCATCGTGACGCTGCACGCCCTGGAGGGCGCCCAGCACGGCGTCGACCACTACGAGCCCGCGTACTTCGTCTCGTACCCCCTGGTCGTGGCCTTCAAGGGCATGAGCCTGGGCACCGTGCAGAACCTGACCTACCTCTTCGCGGGCATCAAGATCGCGACGTCCTTCATCTGGATGATCACGGTCTCGCTGAAGACCGACATGGGTGTGGCCTGGCACCGCTTCCTCGCCTTCCCCAACATCTGGTTCAAGCGCGAGGCGGACGGCGACGTCGCCCTCGGCGCCCTTCAGCCGATGACCACCCAGGGCAAGCCGATCGACTTCGAGGACCCGGGCGAGGACGACCAGTTCGGCGTCTCCCAGATCGAGCACTTCTCCTGGAAGGGCCTGCTCGACTTCTCCACCTGCACCGAGTGCGGCCGCTGCCAGTCGCAGTGCCCCGCCTGGAACACCGGCAAGCCGCTCTCCCCGAAGCTCCTGATCATGGCGCTGCGCGACCACGCGCACGCCAAGGCGCCGTACCTGCTCGCGGGCGGCGGCAAGGACGAAGAGGGCAACGAGAAGGCGAGCGCCGAGCAGCTCGCCGACGTCCCCGCGTCCGCGCTGGCCGAGGCCGAGCGCCCGCTGATCGGCACCCTCGAAGAGAACGGCGTCATCGACCCGGACGTCCTGTGGTCCTGCACCACCTGCGGCGCCTGTGTCGAGCAGTGCCCGGTCGACATCGAGCACATCGACCACATCGTCGACATGCGCCGCTACCAGGTCATGATCGAGTCCTCGTTCCCGTCCGAGGCGGGCACGATGCTCAAGAACCTGGAGAAGAAGGGCAACCCCTGGGGCCTGGCCAAGAAGCAGCGCCTGGCCTGGACCAAGGAGGTCGACTTCGAGGTTCCGGTCGTCGGCCAGGACGTCGAGGACCTCACCGAGGTCGAGTACCTCTACTGGGTCGGCTGCGCCGGCGCCCTGGAGGACCGCGCCAAGAAGACCACCAAGGCCTTCGCCGAGCTGCTGCACATCGCGGGCGTGAAGTTCGCGATCATGGGCGGCGACGAGAAGTGCACCGGTGACTCGCCGCGCCGTCTGGGCAACGAGTTCCTCTTCCAGCAGCTCGGCGCCGAGAACGTCGCCACGCTGAACGCCGCATTCGGTGAGTCCCTCAACGAGGAGGGCGGGGTGGACGAGTCGACCAAGAAGCCGAAGTCGTCGAAGAAGATCGTCGCGACCTGCCCGCACTGCTTCAACACGATCGCGAACGAGTACCCCCAGCTGGGCGGCGAGTACGAGGTCATCCACCACACCCAGCTGCTCCAGCACCTGGTGGACGAGGGCAAGCTCACCCCCGTCACCCCGGTCGAGGGTCTGATCACCTACCACGACCCCTGCTACCTGGGCCGCCACAACAAGGTCTACACCCCGCCGCGCGAGATCATCGCCAAGGTGCCGGGCCTGCGGAACGAGGAGATGCACCGCCACAAGGAGCGCGGCTTCTGCTGTGGCGCCGGCGGTGCCCGCATGTGGATGGAAGAGCGCATCGGCAAGCGCATCAACAACGAGCGCGTCGACGAGGCACTGTCGCTGAACCCCGACATCGTGTCGACGGCCTGCCCCTTCTGCCTGGTCATGCTGACCGACTCGGTCAACGGCAAGAAGAACGACGGCAAGGCGAAGGAATCCGTCCAGGTCGTCGACGTGGCCCAGCTGCTGCTGGACTCCGTCAAGACCCCCGCCGACCCGGCGGCCGACGAGGAGTCCGAGGACGCGCCGGAGCCGGAGCCGGTGAAGTAACGGCGCGGACAAGCGCGTTGGCCGAGGGCCGGTCCCTGTTCCGTACGGGGGCCGGCCCTCGGTATGCCGGGCCGCGGGTGCGGGCGGCATGGCGGGGCGGCGGGCCCCGGGGAGCATCGGGGGCCGCGGAGGACGAGACGACAACAGCGGCACGGGTGGGGTGGGCGGTATGCACAGACGGATCGTCACGACAGCGGGGCTCGGACTGGTCGCCCTTCTCAGCTCCTGCGGTCTGCTCTCCCCCTCCGGCGACGCCCACCGCGCCGCCCCGCACCGCACCTCGTCACTCCCTGCCGCGCGCCCCGTCCCCGTCGGCCAAGGCAGCAAGGCCGCCGGTGACTTCAACGGCGACGGCCACCCCGATCTGGTCCTCGACAGCCTGCTCGCCCGCGGCCATGACGACGACCCGGGCATCGGCATCGTCTACGGCTCCGCACACGGACTCGCCCCGGCCACCCGGGAGTTGCTCACCCCGGCCCGGAACGCCGCCCCCACCCGGACGGCCGTCCCCGCCGCCTTCGACGCCGAGACCGTCTGCGACCTCGACCGGGACGGCTTCAGCGACCTCGTCGTCACCACCGACCCGCCCTACGACGGCGTGGGCCGCCCGCCCGTCCCCGTACAGCTCCTCTTCGGCTCGCCGCGGGGCCTCGGCTCCGCCCGCGCCGTCAAGCTCCGCATCCCCGACCGGGCGCGCTTCGGCAACGAGTGGCCCGACCAGCCGGTCTGCGGTGACTTCGACGGCGATGGCGCGCCCGACCTGGCCGTCACCGCCTCCGGCCCCCGGATCAGCTATCTGCGGGGCCCGTTCACCCGCACCGGCGCTCCCGAGGCGGCCGGCGCCCCCCTCGGCATCCCCGGAACCGCCCTGGCCGCCACCGCGCCCCTCGCGCCCTCGTCCGACATCGACCACGACGGCGCCGACGACCTCCTCGTACGCTCCGCCGACCCCGGCCGCCGCGCCCGCAGCCGCCTCGCCCTCGGCGGCCCCCGGGGCCCGCTCCGCGCCGGCCCGGCCGTCTACCCGCCCGGCTACGCCACGGCCTTCGGCCGCTTCGCCGGGCCCGGCCGGGGGGTGACGTCCGTCACCGCCGACACCGACGGTCTGCTGTCCGTCGGCGGCCGCCCCGGCCGGATCCGTACGGGCACGGGCCAGGTCCCCACCCTCGCGGCCGGCGATGTGCACCACGACGGCCACCCGGATCTCGTCCTCGGCGGCACCCGCCCGGCCCTGCTGGGCGGCACCGCGCACGGGCTGTCCGCCACCCCCCGCCGCCTCCCCGTGCCCCGTCTCCCCGGCGCCGGCCGCCCGCACTCCACGGTTCTCGCCCTCGCCGACTTCGACGGTGACCGCCGGGCCGATCTCGTCCTCCTCACCCGGCGCGGCCGCACCCACGACCGGGTGACGGTCCTCACCGGCGGCCCCTCGGGCCTCGCCGCGCACCCCGCCCTCTCCTTCACCACGGCTGACTTTGCGGCTCCCTGACCGCTCTCGCCGCGGATTGTGGTGCGTGGCTAATACAGTTGCCCGGCGCCGGACGCGCGCCGAACATGACGCCATGGACACAGACACGGGCAGGGACACGGCCGACGGTCCGGGCGCCATGGCACGCCCCACCCCACCGGGGACGCCGCCCACCTTGCCCGTCACGACCCGGCTCGCCCTCCCCATCGACGCCCCCGCGATCGCCGCCGTCCACCAGGCGTCACGGCAGGCCACCATGCCCTACCTGCCGCCCCAGCGCCGTACCCACGAAGAGGTCACCCGCTGGATCCGGGAGATCGTGCTGCCGCAGTGCCACACCGTCGTCGCCACCCGCGGCCCCGAGCTCCTCGGCTACGCGGCCGTACAGGGCGACCTGCTCGACCAGCTCTACCTCCGGCCGGACGTCCGGCGCGCCGGCATCGGCACCCTCCTCCTCGCCGAGGCGCGGCGGCACCGCCCCGACGGCCTGTCCCTGCACGTCTTCCAACTCAACGCCGACGCACGGGCGTTCTACGCCCACCACGGCTTCCGGGTGGTGGCCATCCACGACGGCCGCGCCAACATGGAGAACCTGCCGGAGCTCACCCTCCGCTGGGCCCCGGCCCCGGAGCCCCTGATCCCTCGGGGAACCCCCTAGGGGATGTCACAGGTCAGATGCAAACCCCGCCCCGATCCGCCTGCTCCGCCACCCGATCCGCACGGACCAGGTACTTTCGAGTACGTGGCTGGATTCAGGATGGGTCGCGGACGGGATGCCCGCCCCGCGCAGAACGGACAGCAGGGACAGCAGGGGCAGCAGGCTCCGTACGGGCAGCAAGGGCCGTACGGGCAGCAGCCCCCGCCGCCCCCTGGACAATGGCAGCAGGCGCCGCAGCAGGCCCCTCAGCACTACGGGGCCGGGACGCAGGGGCAGACGCAGCCGCACGGGCAGTACGGCGAGCCCGAGTACTTCGGCGACGGTGGCTACCAACCCCAGCAGCAGTCCTACGCGCCGTACTCCAACGACAACAACCCCGGCCACACGCAGCAGTTCAGCGTGGGCGACACCCCGGACGCCTACGGTGCGCCCCAGGGCCAGTACGACCACGGTCCCGAGGGTGACTATGCGTCCGGCGGCACCTACCGCGCCGGCCAGACCAGCGCACCGCCGGCCGGCCCCCGGCTGCACTGGAAGCAGCTGCTGTCCGGCATCGTGCTGCGCCCCGACGCCACGTTCTGGCAGATGCGCGACCACGCGGTCTGGGCCCCGGCGCTGGTCGTCACCTTCATCTACGGCCTGCTCGCGGTCTTCGGCTTCGACAAGGCCCGCGAGGATGTGCTCAACGCCACCCTCTCCAACAGCATCCCGTGGGTCGCGATCACCGCCGTGATGTTCATCATCGGCAGCCTGATCCTGGGCACGGTCACCCACACCCTGGCCCGTCAGCTCGGCGGCGACGGCGCCTGGCAGCCGACCATCGGCCTGGCCATGCTGATCATGACCATCTCGGACGCGCCCCGGCTGCTCTTCGCGATGTTCCTCGGCGGCGACAGCACCCTGGTCCAGGTCCTGGGCTGGCTGACCTGGCTCGCCGCTGGCTACCTCCTCACCTCCATGGTCAGCAAGTCGCACGACCTGCCGTGGCCCAAGGCACTCGGCGCCGCCTCGATCCAGCTGGTCGCGCTGCTCGCCCTGCTGAAGCTCGGCACGCTGTAACGCCGGACCGGCCACCGCAAGGGGCCCGCCCCGGAGCACCAGGCTCCGGAGCGGGCCCCTTGCCGTACAGCGGACTCGCCCCGTGCCGTACAGCGGACTCGCCCCTTGCCGTACGGCGGACTCACCGCGTTGCGGTCCCAGCGTGATCCGAAAGACGCGCCCTAGGCGAACCGCTGCCCCGCCGACCCGTCGCACCCCTGCAACCGCAGCGGTTCCTTCGCCGCCGCCAGCGTCAGGCACAGCGACGGTGCGGCGGCGGGCCGGATCGTGCCGCCGCCGTCCCGGACGAACTGCTGGTTGGCCGCGCCCGAGCAGTTCCACAACACCAGCCCGGCACCGGCCCGGTACCGCGCGCCCGGCACATCCAGACACCGGTCCTGGGTCAGCCCCACATGCACCGACCGCTGACCGCCGTCGTACCACCAGTCCTGGTGCCGCTGACCGTTGCAGTCCCAGCCACCGACCGCCGTCCCGTTACGGCTGGCACCGCCGGTCGCATCCACACAACTCCCCGTACCGGCGTTCTTCAGCGGCCGGTACGCGTCGTCCCAGGCCCCCGCGTACAGCTTCGGCTGCCCGGTGCTCGCCGGATCGGCGCAGGACGCCTCGCGCACCCCCGCGGCGTACAGCTGGGTCAGACACGAGGCGAAGGCGCCGTGCCCGCGGGCATTGGGGTGGAACGACTGCCGCACGGAATTCGAGTCCGGCGGGAAGGGGTTGGTGAGATTCACAGAGAGCCCGCGGGCCCAGGTGTCCTCCATGCACACCTCGTGCCCGTGGAACAGCCGCGACGCGTCGAGATAGGTCGCCCCCGCGTCCCGCGCGGCCTTCCGCACCCCCCGTTCGAAGGCCGGCACCGCGGCATTGCGCCCCCAGCCCGCGTCGGAGGTGTAGCCCGTGCAGCCGCCCGGCAGCTTCCCCGGGTAGTGCGGGTTGTCCTCCACATCCGGCCCGATCGGGCTCGGATACGACATCACCACGAGCCGGTAGTCGCCGTCCGCGTACCCCGCGTCCCGCATCACGGTCCGCAGATCGCCGAGCGTCCGCCCGACCTTCGGCACCAGGCCGTCGACCCGCGCCTGCCAGCCCGGCTGGTACTTCGGCTCACAGGTGCCCTGGAGTGTGAACCAGCGCACCACACAGTCCGTCATCACCGGCCCGAACTGGAGATCGTCATTGGCGCCGGCCACCAGGAGCACCATCTTCAGCCGGGTGTTCCGGGCCGCGATGGCGAGACTGTCGCTCTGTACCAGCTCGTCGGCGTACTGCTTGCTGCCGCCGATCACGATGTTGCCGCTGGACGCACCCGAGCAGGCGGCGTTGTACGTCACATCCGCCGCGATACCGGTCCGGTGGATCGCCGAGTCCGGCGACCGGTGGCACCAGTTGTCCGGACCGTCCGTGCCCGGCTCATACGTCCCGACGCCCTCCCCCGAGATCTCGCTGTCCCCCAGCGAGATCAACGAGGTCTTCCGCTCCCCGAGGGGCCGCTCGGCCGGATCCCCGTAGAGCTTCGCCGCCTCCCGCGCCCGGATCTTCTCCAGCCCGGGCGGCAACGACTCGGCGGCCACGGACCCGGCCGGCGCCCGGCCCCCCGCGGCTCCGGTGGCGGCACTCGCCCCACCCGCCGCCACGGAGAACACCACGGCCAGCGCCACGGTCGACGTCACCACGCCGCCCCTGAGCCACCGCCCCCGCCCGGCCCGCGCCCGGCATCCCGTACGCGCTGCTGCTCCCGTACACCGCCCTGCGTCCGTACGCGCCCTTGCTCCCGTACGCCGCCCACGTAACGCCCACCGCCCGCGTCTCGCGCGCACCATTGGGCCTCCCCTCCGGTCTGCTGTTACCGCGGGTTGTACTCGCAGGTAGCAGACGGTGGAACACCCGGAACGGGATTGGCCGAAAGCAGCGCAGGGAAACCCACCCGACCGCCAACTCCCTTACCGGGGACGGCGATCGGTGGTCGGCCCGTCACCTCAGGCGTCGAGGACCTGCCCCGCACGCCGCACGACCGGCGGCTCGACGCTCCACGGGAAGTTGATCCATTCGTCGGTGCGCTTCCACACGTACTCGCACTTCACCAGCGACTGCGACTTCTCATAGATCACCGCGCTGCGGACCTCCGCCACGGTCCCCTGGCAGAAGTCGTGCACGAGCTTCAGCGTCTTGCCGGTGTCGGCGACGTCATCGGCGATCAGCACCTTCTTCTCCGAGAAGTCGATCGCATTCGGCACCGGCGCCAGCATGACCGGCATCTCCAGGGTGGTCCCCACCCCGGTGTAGAACTCCACATTCACCAGGTGGATGTTCTTGCAGTCCAGCGCGTACGCCAGGCCGCCGGCGACAAAGACCCCGCCCCGGGCGATCGACAACACGACATCGGGCTCGTACCCGTCATCGGCGATCGTCTGCGCCAGCTCGCGGACCGCCCCGCCGAACCGCTCGTACGTCAGGTTCTCCCGCACGTCACTCACGTATCTCTCTCAGACCTTCTGTGTCCACACGCCCTGCCACGCGCCCGCCCTGTCGGGCGCGCCCCCCACACCGAAGCGGCTGTGTCATGCCTGCGTCGTCATACCTGCGTCCGGTGAAAGTTCCTGAACGACCGGGACGGCGTCGGACCGCGCTGCCCCTGGTAGCGGGAGCCGTACTTCTCACTGCCGTACGGGTGCTCGGCCGGCGAGGTCAGCCGGAACATGCACAGCTGCCCGATCTTCATGCCCGGCCACAGCTTGATCGGCAGCGTGGCGACATTGCTCAGCTCCAGCGTCACGTGCCCGCTGAACCCCGGGTCGATGAACCCGGCGGTCGAATGCGTCAGCAGCCCCAGCCGCCCCAGCGAGCTCTTGCCCTCGAGCCGGGACGCAAGGTCATCGGGCAACGTGATGACCTCGTACGTCGAGGCGAGCACGAACTCGCCCGGGTGCAGGATGAACGCCTCATCGCCCTCGGGCACGACCTCACGGGTGAGATCGGACTGCTCGACGGCGGGGTCGATGTGCGGGTAGCGGTGATTCTCGAACACCCGGAAGTAGCGGTCGAGCCGCACGTCGATGCTGGACGGCTGCACCATCGACTCTTCGTAGGGGTCGATACGCACCCGACCAGCATCGATCTCGGCCCGGATGTCCTTGTCTGAGAGAAGCACGCAGATGAGGATACGCGCCCACACCACCCGCCCCGCACGACGAGGGCCCGGCCCCCCACCGGGGAAGCCGGGCCCTGACGACTCCTTGCTCCTACATGTACCGCTACGCCTCTTACTACGTGCCGCTACGCCTCTTGATCGCTACCGCTTCGAGTGCTCGACGGGCACCGAGTGCCGCAGCCGAGCACAGCGCGGGCAGCGCAACAGCCGTCCGGGCCCGAGCCGGTCGGTGGTCTGCATCGGGAACGAAGCGGTGCTGAACACGTGGCCCTCGGCACAACGTACGACGGTGCGCTCCATCAAGTCCCTCTCCCAACTGCGTGGACAACAAAAGCCACATTAGGGGATGAACTGGGCGCCCTTACAAGCGGCACTCCGACGCCCCACCGTACGCCTCAACTCCCGTGCCCCACACTCGCATCCCACCCGCACATCACCCACAACCCGCACCCCCGGAACCCCGCCCGGCAGCCCCGCCGGACACCCCCGACACCCCACCCGGGCATGCCAAATGCACCGCGAAGCGGTGATGGGGTAGAGTGTGCGACGATGTTCCGCCCTCGCTCAGAGGCGGGATTACGCGGGTGTAGTTTAATGGTAGAACATGAGCTTCCCAAGCTCAGAGCGCGGGTTCGATTCCCGTCACCCGCTCCATGCGAAAGCCCCAGGTCGACGGCCTGGGGCTTAGTTGTTTTTCTCGTCCAATTCCGGGGCGCCGCACCACTAGACCCCCAATGGAGGGCCCAGCGGCGGCCCTGGGTCGGAAATCGGACCTCAACCCTAGGGTTGCCTCGAATCCTGAGATCCATTTTGCGTGACCCGCTCACGCCAACTGCTGTGCGAGGAGAGGACGATGAAGGTGCGTGGCGGCGGGCGTAACCGATAAACTCGCAGGCCAGAAGGGGGTTTCCCCGTCCGCCTGCCTTCGGCATGCCCCGGCCTCGGCCAGCATCAAGCCGCCCAGGAGCGGCCGATACCTGCCGAACCAGCCTCCTGGGCGGATCGGTTGGTCGGCCTAGAAGGGGCACACCACTCGTGCACCGCTAAGGCGCGTCCGATGGGCCCTGTAACTGCGTCACGTTTGCATCGTTCCGCTCTGGCCCCGTGTTGCGGTGCTGGTAGGCAGAGTCCCTAACTCATGCTCGTGGCGCCGTCCATGGACTCGCGGATGATGCCGGCGTGGCCGGTGTGGCCGGCGTGCTGGGCGGTCTCGGCGATGATGTGCATCAGCACCCGGCGGGCCGACCACTGCGCACCGGGCTCGGACCACGGGGCTTTCGGCAGCGGCCGCGTGGCCACCAGGTCGGGCAGAGTGGCGACCAGATCGTCGGTCTGCCGGGCCACCTCGGCGTAGTAGGCCAGTACACCGCCTAGCGTCTCACCGGGCAGCATCCGGAACTCGTCGGCCCGAGGTGCCCAGTCAGCCTCGGGCATGGCCGTGAAGTCCCCTAGCTCCAGCCATTCGGCGCGCTCACCTGTGACGGCCAGGGCCCCAGCCAGGTCGCGGGTGGTCAGCTCGTCAACGGTCATGGCATCCGCCTTCCGTGTTCCTCTTCCGGTCCTCCATCCCGTCCGACCTGCCGCCGCCGACCCGGACACGTCGAGCCGTGGGCACGGCCGGATGGCATGCGTGAGCCAAGTCACTTGTCGGGGGTGCATAGCGGGGCAGGGGCCAGTGCCTTTATTGAGGGTGTAGGGGCGTGTTGAGGTGAGGGGGTGACGCTGATGGGGCAGTTGCGGGCCGATGAGTTCGACCGGTTCGTGGCGGCTCGGTGGTCGGCGTTGCTTCACCTGGCGCGGCTGTTCACCGGTGGAGACCGACACCGGGCCGAGGATCTGCTGCAGGAAGCGCTTGTCAAACTGTGGTTTGCCTGGCCGAAGGTGGCCAAGGAGGCGCCCGAGGCGTATGTGCGCAGGGTCTTGGCCCGTGCTGCGGCTCGCTCGGCACGGCGTCGCTGGTGGGGTGAGCACCCTGTGGACCAGCTGCCCGACCCGCCCGAGGTGGCAGATGAGACCGCTGCCGTGGACGAGCAGACCCGGTTGGAGGCCGTGTTGGCGTTGCTGCCGGCGCGGCAGCGGGCTGCGGTGGTGCTGCGCTACTACCAGGACCTGCCCGAGCGGGACGTCGCGGAGGTCCTGGGCTGTCCGGTGGGTACCGCCCGTTCACTGACGGCACGCGGCGTTGCACGGCTGCGTCAGCTTCTGGCTGAGGCAGAGCCGGTGGAGTGAAGAGGGAGCTATGGATCACTTCGAGCAGGAGCTGGCGCGGATGATGCGCGACGGCCAGGAGGACACGCTCTATGAGGACCGGCACCGCGACCGACTGCACGCCGGCGTTCGCGCACGCCGACGGGCTCGAGCGGCCTGGACGGCCACCGGATCAGTGCTGACCGCTGCCGGGCTCGGAGTCGGACTGATGGTCCTGCCAAGCTCCTTCGCTCAGGACGGCCCCACAGGCCCTCAGCACCGCCCCGGCACCCCCGCCGAGTCGGTCCCGATGCCGTCGAGACCCCGCCCCGTGCCCAGTGCCACGAAGGCGCCGATGCCGACCTGCACGTCGACCACCCGGTCGGTTCCGATGCCGACCTGCGCCTCAACTACCGGCCCGGTGCCGATGCCGACCCGCGCCCCGACTACCGGCCTGGTGCCGATGCCGTACCGTCCCTCACCCGCCGAGCAGGTTCCCACGCCGACACAAACCCCGGCCGCCAGGTAGCGCCTTGGCCGCGGTCAAGCGGTCGCGATGGGTGTGTACGGAAGCCCAGTGTCCCTACACCCGGGCTAGAGGGAGACGGCGAATTCGTTTGCGCGCGCACCGCACCCTGGGCAACCAAGTCGGCCACGGGGTCCTGCCTCGGAACCCGCCGTGCGGGCGAGCTCCGCGCAGTACAGCCGCTACGTATCCGTCGATATTCAAGACCGTCGCCTCCCTGCCCTAAGAGGGGCGGGGGGCGCAGGAGGCACCGTGCTCACCGCGTTCGCCCGAGCGTTCAAGACGCCCGACCTGCGCAAGAAGCTGCTGTTCACGTTGGGCATCATCGTGCTCTACCAGGTCGGAGCGCACATCCCGGTCCCTGGGGTGAAGTACGCGAACGTCGAGTTCTGCATGGAGCGGACCCACGCCAACAGCGGGTTGTTCGGCCTGGTGAACATGTTCAGCGGTGGAGCGCTGCTGCAGGTCACGATCTTCGCGCTGGGGATCATGCCGTACATCACGGCGAGCATCATCCTCCAGCTGCTGACCGTGGTGATCCCGCAGTTGGAGGCCCTCAAGAAGGAGGGGCAGTCCGGCCAGGCGAAGATCACCCAGTACACCCGCTATCTGACCGTGGCGCTCGCCGCCCTGGAGGGCACCGCCCTGGTGGTCGCCGCCCGCGCCGGTTCGCTCTTCCAGGGCTGCACGCGCCAGATCGTGCCCAACGGCTCGGTCTTCACCACCATCACGATGGTCATCACGATGACCGCCGGTACGGCCCTGGTCATGTGGCTCGGCGAGATGGTGACCGACCGCGGTATCGGCAACGGCATGTCGATCCTGATGTTCATCTCGATCGCCGCCCGCTTTCCGGGCGCGCTGTGGCAGGTCAAGCTCCAGGGCAAGCTCGCCGGCGGCTGGATCGAGTTCTTCGCGGTGATCCTGGTGGGCCTGGCGATGGTCGCCCTGGTGGTCTTCGTCGAGCAGGCCCAGCGGCGCATACCGGTGCAGTACGCGAAGCGTATGATCGGGCGCCGGTCGTACGGCGGTACGTCCACGTACATCCCGCTCAAGGTGAACCAGGCGGGTGTGATTCCCGTCATCTTCGCGTCATCGCTGCTCTCCATCCCGGCGCTCATCGCGCAGTTCAGCGGGTCGAAGGCGGCATGGGCGACCTGGATCGCCACCACCTTCACCAAGGGAGACCACCCCGTTTACCTCGCCGCGTACGTCTTGTTGATCGTGTTCTTCGCCTTCTTCTACGTGGCCATCAGCTTCAACCCCGAAGAAGTCGCCGACAACATGAAGAAGCACGGTGGCTTCGTCCCGGGCATCCGGGCCGGTCGCCCGACGGCCGAGTACCTCAGCTACGTGCTCAACCGCATCACGTGGCCGGGCTCGCTGTACCTGGGGCTGATCGCGCTCGTACCAACAATGGAGTTGGTGCTGTTCAACGCGAACCAGAACTTCCCCTTCGGCGGGACAAGCATCCTCATCATCGTGAGTGTGGGCCTGGAGACCGTGAAGCAGATCGAGAGCCAGCTTCAGCAGCGCAACTACGAAGGGTTCCTCCGCTGATGCGAATCGTCCTCGTCGGACCCCCGGGGGGCGGCAAGGGTACCCGGGCCGCGTACCTCGCCAAGAACCTCGCGCGATCCCAGAGGCTCATCCCCGCCCTGAAGAAGGTGCGCATCCGCCTGCCCGTCGGCCGTCCGCACACCCGGCCCGCTGCTGTGGCCGGAGCAATCCACATCCAGCCGAAAGTGGTGTGCGCGGGAGGCAGACCGACCTCGGCCCGCATCAACGCAGCGCTGCTCGGGCGCCGCTGCCAGTCTCGATGCTCTGTCGCGGCTCCTACATGAGCCAGTGACCACATCGTTCCCACGCGACACGCACCGCATCGCCGTGCGTCGCTTGGAGCGGGTTTCCGCGGCTGATCCCCTCCCAGACCCCCTCATCTGGCTCCATCCCCCCTCCCCTGCCCGCCGCTCGGTGGCTCTTGTAGGGGTGAGGGTTGCACTTGCCGGCCAGGTGCGCCACGCCGTGGGGAGATATGAGGATCACGGCGTACCGCGGCGGTGCCATTCCCGTGCGAACTCCCCCTACTCCTCCAGCCGTTGCGCCGTTGACAGACCTCGGAGAGAGGCCGCCACGCCGGCCGAGGCCACGGATCTTGCCGCCGTCGCTCCCCGCTCCAGCCCGTGCCCTCTGCGTGCCTAACGGGCGGTAAATCACGGTCAATGCTGGTGCCCGCTGCCCCTCCCCGCTGCACCCACAGCCCGCGTTTACGCAGGTCAGCATGTCAATGGCTGTCACGAGCACCCTTGATTCCCAAGCTCAGAGCGCGGGTTCGATTCCCGTCATCCGCTCCATAGTTGAGGCCCAGGTCGGCGACCTGGGCCTTTTTCGTCGTCCGGGCCAGTTCAGGCGTCCCGCACCGGATCCGCACCACTTCCCCCTCATTCGACTGGAGGGAGCGCGGTCGCGACGTTCAGGCGGTCCCGCCTGCCCTGGCGACTGCTCGCCGTCAGGCCGCGCAACGGGCGAAAGCCTGCACCCTGCCGGATTGGTTCGCCTCGTTCTCGAATCGAATCTTCCACCGTCTGTCGCTCACCGCACGGTTGCCCGTCACGTCGATGCTGGCGGAGGACACGAGCCAGCCACCACTGACGGCAAAGGTGCCCCTAGGGCAGGTGACAGTGACGATCTCGGTCTGGTTGGCCCCGATGGACCGGACCGGGCTCTCTGCGGTGACGACGCGGGGGTGGGCGGTTTCGTCATCGGCCAGTGCGGGGGACGCCAGGCTGACGGCCAACGCGGGTGCAGCGGCCAGGGCGAGGAGCTTGGTGCGGGACATGCTTTGACCTCTCTGAGTGGTTCGTGCGTTCTCTACGAATCGAACGCACCAGCCCAGGCTAGGAATGAGGCGGACGGAACCGCCATCCGATGCGCCCCATTAGAGTGAGGGAACGCGCACCATCGGTTACTGATCGTGGTGGCGCTGCCCGCGAATCCGACCTCCAACTGACCAATGCCGCGGCCCTGTTGACCAGGGATCAGCGACCGGCGCGCCCATAGGTCGCATCGAAGGGTGCAACAGCTCCCCTCAGGCCGTCTGCGGGCCGAGGGGACAGTTCCCCTCGGGCCGTCTACGGGCCGTGAAAAGGGCATACAAGGGCACTCAAGGGCGACCAACGCCGGCCACCGATGACAGCTCCATCGCAGGCCAGAGCATTGATCGATCACATGACCACGGAGCACAGAGGCGGCGCGTCACCTCTGCCGTTTCGAGACGCTCTGTGACGGTGGGGCCGATGCGGATGCCGCTGGCACGAGCACACCGGCACAGGCCAGACGTCCTGACACGAGCAGTGATCACTAACCGGGCGCGGGGCTTCCTCGGACCGGTGTCGCGAAGCGGGCGATGCGAGCGAGAGCCACCAGCATCCCCCTCAAGATCCGAGTGGTTGGCGCGGCCGCGCGTGCCGTGCGCCATGTCCGCCCGAAGGTGGACCGCCGGAACGGCTTGCCCGTCTCCGCCACGAGCAGCTCGGCCTCATCCGTTCGCGCGGCTTGTTTGCGGGACGTGAGTGAGGCGTTTCCGGAACGTCAGTGGCCCCGGGAAAAGTGGTGTCCACACCGCGGGAACGGCCAAAGGGACCGGCCAGAGGAAACTCCCGCACGAAGCACAGGGGGAACCTGATCATGCGTACTTCCCGGATTCGTACCGCCACCCTGGCCGCCGTCACCGCCGCGCTGGCGCTGGGCCTGACCGCCTGCGGCGGCGCCGAGGGCAGCTCGAAGGCGGCGGGCGGCGACAACGCCGCCGGTAGCGCGCAGAGCCGGTCCGCGTCCAACGGGGACGGCAAGGGCGGCGCGGAGCAGGCCGAGAGCGGCGGTAACGCCAAGGAGGGCGCGCGCTCCGCCCCGGGCGGGACGGGCGAGGCCGCGAGCAAGGGCACGACGGCCGGCGCCCAGCAGTGCCGCGGCGACGAGATGCTGCTCACCGCGGTGCACCGGTTCGCCGGGCAGCAGGGCGACCACCTGCTGGTCACCGCGTCGAACAAGGGCACCAAGCCCTGCTGGGTCACCTCGTACCCGACCGTGAAGCTCGGCGACGTCGACAGCGCCGCACTGCCGCACTCGAAGAAGGACAACCCGGGCGGCGACAAGCACATCACGCTCCAGCCCGGCGGCAAGGCATACAGCGCGGTGAACCTCTTCGACTACGGCTCGAAGAACCACACGGCGCAGTCGTTCGCCCTCGCGCTGCGCGGCGCGGACGGTCACGACGGCCCCTCCTACTCGGTCGACATCCAGGGCGAGAAGACGCAGTTCAGCTGGAGCGAGGCCGACGTGCTGAACTGGAGCACCAAGAAGCCGTACAACTTCTGACGGCCCGTCGGCCAGTGGCGCGTCACCGCCTTCCCCCGGGCCCGTCTACGGCCGGAGCTCGCAAGGCTCCCCGGCTCCCCGGCGGCTCGGCGACTCGGTGACTCGGCGACTCGGTGACTCGGTGACTCGGTGACTCGGTGACTCGGTGAGATCACCGGAAACTGCCCTTGGACCCCGGTCGTCCCCCTGCCCACTCACACGCTCAACTGGCCGACTACTCCGCTCAGTCACCGTTGATTCCCAAGCTCAGAGCGCGGCTTCGATTCCCGTCACCCGCTCCATAGTTGAGGCCCAGGTCGGAGACCTGGGCCTTCTTCTTTGCCTGAATGCCTCGGAGTCGCGCGCCATGTGCGTGCCATCCGCAGCCACAAGTGCCGTAGTGGTGCGCCAGATTGGGTCCTACTCGGACGCCGCCGCCGTCTCGGCGGTCGCGAAAATCCGGTCGAGATGGTGCCGGAGCACCGCGATGACCGACTCCGGACTCCGCTGGCCCACGAGGATGCTGGTGCCCATGGTCGCCGTCATCGCGAGCAGGCTGATCGCCTCCGTGCGCGCGTCGAGCCCGGGAGCGGCCAGACCTGACGCCTGGGCCTCTTCGAGCAGGCCGGTCAGGGCGTTCTCGGCGGCGTCGGGGTTGTCGATGAAGGGCTGGGCGGCCAGTGCGTCGTCGGTCACGGCCAGGATCGAGTAGGAGCTGTAGAGGAGGTGGAAGGTGCGGCTCTCCTCATCGGTCGGGAGGGAGGCAAGCAGCAGCGCCTCGCTGGTCGCGCGGGGGCCCGGGTTCGGACCGGCGGCGCGGAGGCGAGCGCCCACCCGCGCGGTGAAGCGGTCGGTCAGGTGCTGGAGCCCGTAGAAGAGCAGCTTCTCCTTGGTCTCGAAGTAGTACTGCACGAGTCGGAGGGATACGCCGGCCTCCGCGGCCACGTCGCGCATGCCGACGGCGTGCAGTCCTCGACGCCCCGCGACCTGGATGAGCGCCTCGGCGATCTGGGCGCGCCGTTCCTCGTGGTCCACGCGCTTTGGCATGTGCCGGTGTCTCCGCCCGTCGGTGTCGGGTTCGCGGTCCGGCTCTTCCCGGACCTCTTTATGGTACCGCCGTACCATCGTCATGGTACGGTCGTATCACGAAGAACGGATCTCCCCGGAGGTGCCCCCGTGCCCGAGAACACGACCCGTGTGCGCCGCGATGTCGGCCGCTACGTGAACGACGAGCTGCGCGACCGCTACTTCGCCGCCTGCGACGCCGTCTACGCGATGGGTGCGCCCGCCCGCTCCGAGACGGACGTCGAGACCAGCTTCGGCACCACGCACGTCTACCGGTACGGCCCCACGGATCCGGCAGCCGAGTCCCGTACGCCGGTGGTCCTGATCCACGGCGCGGGCTACTGCTCGGCGATGTGGTACCCCAACACCCCCGCGCTCAGCGCCGAACGGCCCGTCTACGCGCTCGACACCCCTGGCGACGCCGGGCGCAGCGTCCACCGCGAGCCCATGTGGCAGCCGGAGCACGCCACCCAGTGGCTCGACGAGGCGCTCGACGCCCTCGGCCTCGACCGGGTCCACCTGGTCGGCTCCTCGTACGGCGGCTGGCTGGTGCTCAACATGGCCCACCGCCGGCCCGGACGGCTCGCGTCGGTCACCGCCCTCGACCCCGGCGGCCTGGAGAAGGTGGGCCTGCGCTTCTTCGCCTGGGTCTTCGTCAGTCTCTTCGCCAGCTTCGCCCCCAAGGCGCTGCGCCCGCGCCTCGCCTCCTGGCTGGAGCAACCGGTCATCGCCGTTCCCGAGTTGCGGACGTGGATCCAGGCGGGCGCGCGCGCCTTCCGGATCCGCCGCCCCGCGCCGCTGCCGCTGACCGAGGACGCGCTGCGCTCCATCCGGACCCCGCTCTACCTCGTCATGGGCAAGCGCAGCCTGCTGGTACACCCGCAGCGGCAGCTGGAACGGGTGCCGCGGCTGATCCCCGGAGCCCGTGCCGAGATCATCGCCGCTACGGGCCACGGCCCGCAGATCGACCACCCCGACGTGGTCAACGCCCGGATGCTGAGCTTCATGGAGGACGTCGACTCCCTCGACCCGGCCGAGGTCGACGGCGTGGTCGACGCGTAAGACCTGCGGCTGGGAAGACTCCGGTACTGCCGGACCGGAGGCTGCACACCGCAGCCTCCGCCACCGAGCTTGCCGACCACCTCACGTGCAGAGCCATGACGGCGTATAGCAGTTCCAGCCCAAAGTCGTTGCGTCTGCCTCGTTTTGCGAAACCTCGAGTGGTGTCCCACGCATCGCACTAATCTTTCAACGTGACTAACGCACAGCCCATTGGGTTCTGGAGCTACACCCATCGCGATGACCATTTGGATGGCGGCCGCATCGTACGACTGTCCGAGCAGATCGCCAATGCGTTCGAAATCATCACAGGCGATCCTCTCGAAATCTTTCTCGACAAGAAGTCACTCGAGTGGGGCGATGCCTGGCGAATGCGACTGGACTCCGTCCTTACCGGCACCACCTTCCTCATTCCGATCGTGACGCCCAAGTTCCTGATGAGCCAGGAATGCAGGCGCGAAGTCATCACATTTGCGGGACACGCTGCCAGCCTCAGCCTGGATGAGCTTTTATTGCCAATCCACTACGTGAACGTGCCTCAACTGACGCAAGAGGCTGAGGATCACCCAGCCGACGAGGTTGTGGAACTCATCTCGAAGCGACAATGGGTAGATTGGCGCGAGCTCCGCCTGGAGGACGAAGATTCTCCAGCGTATCGAAAAGCAGTCCACGAGCTCGCTCGGCGACTTGCTGAAATCCTCGACACAGCGCCTCCCGCCCAGCCCGTAGAGCTCGCTCCACTGAATCAGGTCGAGGAAGAACCGCCTGGCTTCATTGAGATCATGGCGGAAATGGAGGAAGCCCTCCCCGCCTGGTACGAAACCGTCCAGCAGTTCGCGGAGATCATTGCCAGCATTGGCGAGGAGTCGAATTGGGCGGCAGTAGAAATCGCCGCATCCGACGCCAGAGGCGGAGGATTCACCGGTCGCATGCGCGTAGCAGAAGAACTGGCCACGCGACTTGCCGAGCCGGCGGAGAAGGCCGACGCCCTCGGGTCGAAGTATTGGACCGAGCTGGCCGCTATCGACCCAGGCGTCATTGGCATCATCAGGCGCGCTTCGGAAGAAGACATCCCTCTCGAAGACAGAGAGGCTGCTCGCTCATTCTTTAAAGAGATCAAGGAACTGGCGGGCGTCACCACAACGACCACCGCCCAGCTCAAGGAATTCTCGAACAGCATCGGCGGCGCCGCGCAAGGAAGCCGCCGGCTCCGGCCGAAATTCAGGACGATTCAGGCCGCGGTTCAGAAAGTCATCGACAGTCAGACGATCATCAACGAGTGGAGTCGCATGGCCGATGACGTCGATCTCGGCGACGATGACCAGCATTAGCAGGAAGTGTCACATGGCGGGCCTGCCAGGTGTGGGCATCCCCGCCTGACATCAATGACGGCAGACGGCCCGCCCGCAAGCGGCCTCTGACGGCCTCCCAGCACAAGAAGGCACGGCCTTCAAGGCTCCGTAGATCGAACTCCTCATACGGTGGTCGATCGCCACTCGTACCAGCCGGCTCGCGTCTCCCCTCCCCGCCGAGTACTTCGAGCGCGTGCTCCAGGAGTTCGGCTGCCATTTCCAGCTGCATCGCTTCAGTGCTCGGCGGGCCAGGCGGCGCACAGCCATCCGGGAACTGTGCGACGTGGAGCTTCCAGGGCGTCGACAACACTCTGGGGATGGCTGCTGGTGGGTAGTCAGGTGCTCAGGCGGTCAGGTGGTCAGGGCCCGTTCAACGACCCCGGCAAGGCCACCTTCTACGGCGGCGACCACCGCGGCTACACCGACTACCCCACCCTCAGCGCCTGAGCGGCGACTGAGCCGGGGCAGCCCCGCAGTGAGGCATAGCGCGTGCCGTCGCCTCTCTTCCCGCCGCTACCCGGGAGTTTCCGATGTCCAAAGCCATCACCTTCGCCGCGTACGGCGCGCCCGAGGTGCTGCGGCCGTCGGAGGTCACCCCGCCGGAGCCCGCGCCGGGCCAGGCCCGGATCCGGGTGCGGGCCGCCTCCGTGCACCCCCTCGACCTCAAGATCCGGCCCTGTCGTGGGGGGCGCCGCCTCGCTGGTCACGGTCGGGCGAGACCGCGTCCCGTGGCGGGACCACAGGGCCCCGCTACCGGGGAAGTTGGGCATGGATGGTTTTGCCGGTTCCGGGGGCGGGGGTGATGGCCAGGTAGCTGGTGAGGTGGCGGACCATGTGCCAGCCGAAGCCACCGCCGCCGCCGTTGAGATCAGGGGTGCGTTCGCGGGGGGCCGCTGAGCTGAGGTCGCTGACCGCCGCGGTCAGCGTGTCCGGGCCGGCGAAGAGTTGGAGGGTGTACCGGCCACCGCCGTGGCGCAGTGCGTTGGTGGCGAGTTCGGAGACCACCAGGAGGAAGGTGTCCACCCGCTCGGGATCCGGTGCCGGAGTGAGGTGGTCGGTGAATGCGCGGGTCGCCTCGCGGGCCCGGTGGATGCTGTCCAGGCTTTCGCCCCGCACCACGGTCGGTACGGGATGAGGGGCGCTGGTGATCTTCATACCGTTCATGCGCGTACACCCCGCCTGTGATCTGTTGCGCCTTTTGCCGTGGCTGGCAGTGTGCCCGCCCCGTCCGTTCCCACACCCCGGACAACGCGCTTCCTGGTGCAGTTTCCATCAGACACGGATGACAGAAGCTCGGCCCTCGCCTTCACAGAAAATCTGCCATGGCGGCGGTAGACATGCGGGCCCTCGGGGGTTAGGGTTTTCGACGTAGCCAAGAGATCGAAAGGCGCGGCAGAGGTCGAACTGCCGCGCGTGCAGTGCCAGAAGAGGCACGGCAGTGGAGTCGCGGGGCCGAATGGTATGCATGTGGGCCCCGCGACTGACTGCCGGGCCGGGCGGCCCCTGGGGCCGCGAGCGGAACCGCAGGGATCCGCAGGAGCAAGCAGGTCAGCAGACGGATGAGAAGGAGGCAGACGCCATCAGGATCGCCCGGGCGAGGAAGTGAGTCCGCTCGGGTACCGCAGGCCCCGGAATGGAAGGTGGTCCCCGGTCACACATCCGCGATCCCCGCACTTCCCGCCCTCTCCCGGGCGACGGTGCGGAAACAGAAAGCCGGCACCGCAGTAGCCGGCAGATGGTGTTCAAATCCCTCGGGGCCCTGGTGCGTGTTCGGCACCAGGGCCCCGCGACGTCCCCGACCAGAGGTGCAAATGACCGCAGAAATCTCTCACGACCGTCTCAACGACGAGGACTACCCCGCCTACACCATGGGGCGAGCCGCCGAAATGCTCGGCACCACCCCCGCCTTCCTGCGGGCCCTCGGTGAGGCCCAGCTGATCACGCCCTTGCGGTCCGAGGGTGGCCACCGCCGCTACTCCCGCTACCAGCTGCGTATCGCCGCACGCGCCCGCGAACTCGTCGACCAGGGAACCCCCGTCGACGCCGCCTGCCGCATCGTCATCCTCCAAGACCAGCTCGAGGAAGCTCAGCGCATCAACGAAGAACTGCGCACGTCACCCGCCGGGCCCCGCCTCGAGGCCGACGTCTGAAAACCCGCTTCCGCGCCCGCGCACGGCCGCCGCGCCCCGAGGACGTTCAGTCGGCGTCGGACCCGCCGGCGTCACGGCCCGTCCCACAGCAGCCACCCGGACGAGCTCCGTCGATGTCGTCGCCGGAGCTCATCGCCGTCAGCCGGACGCCGGGGGGCTGAGCTCCGTGGCCGAGGTGTCCCCTCTTCTCGCGGCAGCGTCCGAGGCTCCGCGCCTCTGATTCACCGGGAGCCGGGCGGGCCATCGGGACGTGGGACGGACGAGGCCCACGCGCCAGGACACTGCTGTGCTCAGCAGACGGCGAGGGAGAGGGCGATGTAGTGCGCGGTGAAGCCCGCCACGGTCAGGGCGTGGAAGACCTCGTGGAAGCCGAACCAGCGAGGTGAGGGATCGGGGCGCTGGAGGGCGTAGACCACCGCGCCCACGCTGTAGAGGAGACCGCCGGTCACGATCAGGGTGAGTACGGCCGCTCCGCCGGTGTGCAGGAAGTCGGGCAGGTAGCGCGCCGGTGCCCAGCCCAGGGCCAGGTAGCAGGGGGTGTACAGCCAACGGGGAGCTGCGACCCAGAGGACGCGGAAGGCGATGCCGGCCAGTGCCCCCGCCCACACGATCCACAGCAGGACGGGCCGTTGGTCCGGAGGGAGGAGGAGCACGGCCAGAGGGGTGCAGGTGCCGGCGATGATGAGGAAAATATTGGCGTGGTCGAGACGACGCAGAACGGCCTCGCCGAGCGGCCCCCAGGTGCCGCGGTGGTAGACGGCGCTCGTCCCGAACAGCAGCAACGCGGTGACGGCGTACACGGTGCAGGCCAGGGCGGCTTGCGGGGTCCGGGCCAGGCGGATGAGGACGACGCCTGCGATCAGCGCGGCGGGGACCGTTCCGGCGTGGAGCCAGCCACGAAGCTTCGGCTTGATCGGCTCCACCAGGCCGGCCGCCCGCTCCACCAGAGCGGCAGCCGGGTGAGCGCCCTCCGCGGCACTGTCACGGTGCTCTTCGCGGGGTTGGCCGGCTGGAGCACGTGCTCCCCTCACCGGGGCGAGGGGCACACTTGCGGATTCGGCGGCGTCGCGGGACACGGCTTCCGTCCTCCTTCGGACTGTTGGGCCTCGCTGACCACCAGACAGCCACGGCAGGAGTCACCCCGCAACAGCGTGTGGGGAGACCGGCCTCGGACCGCCGGGCCTGCAGTGCCACAGCGGTCGGGTCAGGCCGGGTGCCCCAACAAGGCCGACGCCGTCTCCAGTGGTGTGAGAGCGGTCGGGGGCACGAGCGCGGCGGCCGGGCGGCACACGAAGCCGAGGCGGCTCAGAGCTCGGGTCACTTCGCCGGCGGAGAAGTCACGACGGTCCTGCCGGGTGATGACCTCCCCGACCTGTTTGACGGGGTAATGGCGGCGGCCGATGAGCACGGACTCACCTGTGACGGGTTCGGGTTTGATGCCCTTCATCGCATCCTGCACCTCGGTCTTGAGCAGGTTGAAGGGGAAGCGGGCGATGACGACGCGCATAGTGCCTCCACAAGGTCGGAGAGAAGCCGGAAACGGATCACCGGCCCCGGGCGGAGAAGTGTCAACGGGTGAGGACGACGACGCCCAGGGCGTGCCCGTCCTCACCGATCACGGGTGAGGCCCGCAGCGCGCGTCGGCGCATGGCGCGTTCCGCGTCGTGTACAGACATCACGGGCGAAGTGAAGGGACCCCGGTCGTAGACGATGTCCCGCAACCGGGTCTCCTCGGTGTACCAGGAGCCTTGGTGGTGGGCTGTCATCTGGGAACGGGTGATCAGGCCCGTACACCGCCCGTCCTCGTCACGGACGAGGAGATGGTCGGCACCGGCCCCGATGAGGACGGACAGCGCCAGGTCGACGATCATGTCGTCGCCGACCTGCGGTCCCGGCGACGTCATGACGTCGCCGGCTGCCTCGCCGGAGCAGTCCGCCCGGGGGTGGCTCTGGAGCATCGACAAAAACCTCCGTGACGAGGGTGATCCGACGAGCTGGGCGTGATCGTCCGGGACCGGTCTAGGCGGCCGGGGCCGAGGAGGACTGCCGCGCCGTCGGTGTCGCGGTTCGGGCTGCCCCGGCGGCACGGCGGGCCTGGGCGGGGCGGCTGCGGCGGCCGCGCGTGGAGGAGCCGCTGCGCTTGGCGCGTTCGACGACGGGTGCGGCAATGGTGACCGGGATGCCGGAGGGTGCCTGGGCGCCGGTGATACGGCTCAGTTCGGCCTCGCCGGAGCGGACCTGGGTGGACTGCGGTGTGATGCCCGCGTCCGCCATCAGGCGGTTCATGGTGCGGCGCTGGTTGGGCAGGACGAGGGTGACGACGCTGCCGGACTCGCCCGCGCGGGCGGTGCGTCCGCCGCGGTGCAGGTAGTCCTTGTGATCGCTCGGCGGGTCGACGTTGACGACGAGGTCGAGGTTGTCGACGTGGATGCCGCGGGCCGCGACGTTGGTGGCCACCAGGACGGTGACATGTCCGGTCTTGAACTGGGCCAGGGTGCGGGTGCGCTGGGGCTGGGACTTGCCGCCGTGCAGGGCAGCGGCGCGCACGCCGCTGCTCAGCAGGTGCTTGGTGAGGTTGTCCACGGCGTGCTTGGTGTCCAGGAACATGATCGACCGGCCTTCGCGGGCCGCGATCTCGGTGGTGGTGGCGTGCTTGTCGGCACCGTGGACGTGCAGCACGTGGTGCTCCATCGTGGTGACCGCGCCCGCCGAGGGATCGACGGAGTGGACCACCGGGTCGGTGAGGTAGCGCCGGACCAGGAGGTCCACGTTGCGGTCCAACGTGGCCGAGAAGAGCATCCGCTGCCCCTCGGGCCGGACCTGGTCGAGCAGGGCGGTGACCTGGGGCATGAAGCCCATGTCCGCCATCTGGTCGGCCTCGTCCAGCACGGTGATGGCGACCTGGTTCAGCCGGCAGTCGCCGCGCTCGATGAGGTCCTTGAGCCGTCCGGGCGTGGCGACGACCACTTCGACGCCGCCGCGCAGTGCGCTGGACTGCCGGCCGATCGACATCCCGCCGACGACGGTGGCCAGCCTCAGCTTCAGCGACCGGGCATAGGGCGTGAGTGCGTCGGTGACCTGCTGGGCCAGCTCCCGGGTGGGGACCAGCACCAGGGCCAGCGGCTGGCGGGGCTCGGCGCGCTGTCCGGCGGTGCGGGCCAGCAGGGCCAGACCGAAGGCCAGCGTCTTGCCCGAGCCGGTGCGTCCGCGGCCCAGGACGTCGCGTCCGGCCAGCGAGTTCGGCAGCGTGGCGGCCTGGATGGGGAACGGGGCGGACATGCCTTCCGCGCCGAGGGCCGCCAGCAGCGCCGGCGGCATGTCCAGCTCGGCGAACGTCTCGGCCGGGGGCAGGGCGGGCGTGTGGGTGACGGGCAGGGCGAACTCTCCCTGCAGCGTCGCGGGACGCCGTCCGGGGCCTCCGGAACGGCCCGTGCCCGAGCGATTCGGCCCGCCGGAGCGGTAGCCGCCGCGGCCTGAGCCTGACGAGCCGGCAGAGCGGGAGTAGCGGTCATTCGTGCGAGCTGTGCGGTTCATGGAGAACCTTCCTCGATGCGGTACGTCGAGGAATTCCCGGTGGCAATAAGCCGCACACAAGAATCGCCAGAACGAACCGATGAAATGAGATGAAACGAAGCGGGGCGGAAATATTTCGCCCCTGCACGCCGAAGCGGGACCGGCAACGCCGCAAGAAGAGCGAAGCAGTTGCCGGATCGTGGATCCGGGCGGATTGCCCGTGGCGGGATAGCGGCCGGGAAATCGAACTCGCTGCCCGCCCGCCGCTCGTGCGGCCGTTGCGGGGCACACGGGAAACACCGAAAAGCAACGAGCTGGGGCCCGCACCCAAGGTGCGGGCCCCAGCTACGGTGTACGCGTCAGCGTCAGGCGGGGACGATGTTCTCGGCCTGCGGGCCCTTCTGGCCCTGCGTGACGTCGAAGTTCACCTTCTGGCCCTCCTGCAGCTCGCGGAAGCCCTGGGCGGCGATGTTCGAGTAGTGGGCGAAGACGTCGGCGCCGCCACCCTCCTGCTCGATGAAGCCGAAGCCCTTTTCCGCGTTGAACCACTTCACGGTGCCAGTAGCCATGTCATATCTCCTTCGGGGCAGTGCCCGGAGCCCACACCATGCGGGCTCCGTGTCGCTGCGTTGATTGCCCGTCCGGAAATAAACACCGGAAATACGAAAGCGCTCCGCCATGTACGACAGCGAGCACGCTTCAAGTCTTGGGAACCACAACTGCAACTGAGATCGACGGTAGCACGCTCCTGGCGGCCATGCGCGGCACATGATCCCGACGATTTCGAGAGGGCAAAAAACCCTTGCCGCACCAGTGGCCATTTCTGCAGTTGCGGCAGGAGATATTCGGCATCGGCGCTCGCCCGTATTCGACCGGAAATCCGTCGCCCCCCTCGGCCACCGCCACGCTCACCCCTGCCCGCCGGGGGCGATCTCGTCGAGCAGTGCGCGAATCCGCTGCTCGATGTCATCACGGAGGGGCCGTACGGCGTCGACACCCTGCCCGGCGGGGTCGGGCAACTGCCAGTCGAGGTACCGCTTGCCGGGAAAGACGGGGCAGGTGTCGCCGCATCCCCTCGTGATGACGACGTCGGATGCCTGCACGGCCTCGACGGTGAGCATCTTGGGCACCTCGGCCGAGACGTCGATGCCCACCTCGGCCATCGCCGCCACGACGGACGGGTTCACGGCGTCGGCGGGGGCGGACCCTGCGGACCGCACCTGTACGCGGTCGCCTCCATGGTGCGTGAGGAACGCGGCGGCCATCTGCGAGCGGCCGGCGTTGTGGACGCAGACGAACAGCACGGAGGGCGGAGCAGTGTCAGACATGGGCGGGGTCTTCCTCGGTCCTCAGAGGCGCGGGGGTGGTGAAGAAGCGGCGGGCGTACAGCGCGACGTAGACGAGGCCGATCAGCACCGGCACCTCGATGAGCGGGCCGACCACACCCGCGAGGGCCTGTCCGGAGGTGGCGCCGAACGTGGCGATGGCCACCGCGATGGCCAGCTCGAAGTTGTTGCCCGCTGCCGTGAACGCAAGGGTCGTCGCACGCGGGTAGTCGAGGCCGACGGAGCGTCCGAGTGCCATGGAGCCCGCCCACATCAGGGCGAAGTACACGAGCAGCGGGAGCGCGATACGGGCGACGTCGAGCGGTTGCGAGGTGATCGCGTCGCCTTGCAGCGCGAACAGCATGACGATCGTGAACAGCAGGCCGTACAGGGCGAACGGGCCGAGGCGCGGGATCAGTCCGGACTCGTACCAGGCGCGTCCCTTGGCCCTCTCTCCGATCCGGCGGGTGAGGTAGCCGGCGGCGAGCGGGATGCCGAGGAAGATCAGCACGCTGCGGGCGATCTCCCACACGGACACCGCGAGGCCGGACTGCTCGAGGCCGAGCCACCCGGGCAGCACCGACAAGTAGAACCAGCCGAGGGCCGAGAACGCGATGACCTGGAAGACGGAGTTCAGCGCGACCAGGACGGCGGCGGCCTCGCGGTCGCCGCACGCGAGGTCGTTCCAGATGATGACCATGGCGATACAGCGGGCCAGCCCGACGATGATCAGGCCCGTGCGGTATTCGGGCAGGTCCGGGAGGAGCAGCCACGCCAGCGCGAACATGAGCGCCGGCCCGACGATCCAGTTCAGCAGCAGGGAGGGCAGCAGCAGGCGGCGGTCGCGGGTGACGGTGTCGAGCCGGTCGTAGCGCACCTTGGCGAGGACCGGGTACATCATCACGAGCAGGCCGAGCCCGATCGGCAGGGACACCCCGGTCACGGTCACCTTGGCGAGGGCGCCCCCGAGGCCGGGCACGAGGCCCCCGAGGCCGAGGCCGAGCGCCATCGCGGCGAGGATCCACACGGCGAGGTAGCGGTCGAGGAACGACAGGCGGCCGGCGACCGCCTGCTCGGGTGCGGCGCTCACGAGGTCGCCCCAGCCGCCTCGGTGGGGGCGGGGAGGGGCCCGCCCGCGGGACGCATGAGGATGCCCGCGAGGCGGTCGGTCATCTCCGGCAGCAGCCAGTAGTAGACCCACGTGCCACGCCGCTCGCAGTCGATGAGGCCGGCCTGCCGGAGCAGCTTGAGGTGATGCGAGATCGTCGGCTGCGACAGGTCGAAGGCCGGGGTGAGGTCGCAGACGCAGACCTCGCCGCCGGCGCGCGAGGCGATCATCGACAGCAAGCGGAGTCGCACCGGGTCGCCCAGCGCCTTGAACACCTTCGCCAGCTCCACGGCCTGGCCCTCGTCGAGCGGGGCGGACAGCAGGCCCGGGCAGCACGCATCGTCCTGGTCGGTCTGCCCGAGGATCTCAAGCTCTTGATTCGACATCCCTCTATGTTGACGTTTATCAAACCAGGGCGCAACCTTGAATCGAAAGACATCAATGCAAGCCGATCGGAGTCTCGCCATGTCACGTGCACAGCTCGCCCTGCGCGTCAGCGACCTTGAAGCGTCGGTCACCTTCTACTCGAAGCTGTTCGGCACCGAACCGGCCAAGCGACGCGCGGGCTACGCCAACTTCGCCCTCACAGAGCCGCCGCTCAAACTCGTGCTGATCGAGGGCGACCCCGGGCAGGAAACCCGCCTCGACCACCTCGGGGTGGAAGTCGGGTCCACGGATCAAGTGACGGCAGCGACGGCCCGCCTCAAGGACGCCGGCCTCGCCACCTTCGAGGAGAACGACACCTCGTGCTGCTACGCCCTCCAGGACAAGGTGTGGGTGCACGGCCCCGGCAAGGAGCCGTGGGAGGTCTACGTCGTCAAGGCCGATGCCGGCACCCTCGGCAAGAGCGCCGATCCGTCCGCGGCAACCAGCAGCGACGGCTGCTGCGCGAGCGGGACGGCTGACGCGGATCCCGCCCCGGGCTGCGCCTGCGGAAGCTGATGCCCGCGCTCCAGCTGGTCAGTTGCCGCCGGTGAGTTCGCCGCTGAGCGTCCGGTGGATACGGGCGCTGGGCTCGTTCAGGCCGACGATCTCGACGGACTTGCCGCGCTGCTTGTACTTGTCTTCGATGGCATCGAGGGCGGCGACCGACGAGGCGTCCCAGATGTGCGCCGCGGTCAGGTCGATGACGACCCTGTCCGGGTCGGCGGCGTAATGGAACTGCGTGACCAGGTCATTGGAGGAGGCAAAGAAGAGTTCGCCGGTCACGGAGTAGACGACCTGGGTGCCGTCGGGGTCGAGGACCGCAGTGACGTGGGCGAGATGGGCGACGCGGCGGGCGAAGATGACCATGGCGGTGAGCGAGCCGACGCCCACGCCGATGGAGAGGTTGCCGGTGGCGACGACGACCGCGACGGTGATCACCATGACGGTGGTCTCGCCGATCGGCAGCCGCTTGAGGGTGGCGGGCTTGATGGAGTGCCAGTCGAAGGTGCCGACCGAGACGAGGACCATCACGGCGACCAGTGCGGCCATGGGGATCGTGGAGACGATCGGGCCGAGGACGATGCACAGGATGAGCAGGAAGAACCCGGCGAGGAAGGTGGACAGCCGGGTGCGGGCCCCGTTCTTCACGTTGATCATCGTCTGGCCGATCATCGCGCAGCCGCCCATACCGCCGAAGAAGCCCGTGACGATGTTGGCGATGCCCTGCCCGATGGACTCGCGCGTCTTGTTGGAGCGGGTGTCGGTCATCTCGTCGACCAGCTTGGCGGTCATCAACGACTCCATCAGTCCGACCAGGGCCATCGCCAGCGCGTAAGGGGCGATGACGGTCAGGGTGTGGAGGCTGAACGGGACATCCGGCAGGCCGGGCACGGGCAGGGAGGAGGGCAGCTTGCCCTTGTCGCCGACGGTGGGGACGGCGATGCCTGCCGCGACGGTGATGACCGTGAGGATGACGATGGAGACCAGCGGCGCGGGCACGGCCTTGGTGAGCCGGGGGAAGAACACCATGAGCGCCAGGCCCGCGGCGACCAACGGGTACACCGGCCACGGCACATCGAGCAGATTGGGGATCTGGGCCGAGAACAGCAAGATGCCCAGGGCGTTGACGAAGCCGACCATCACCGAGCGCGGCACGAACCGCATCAGTCTCGCCACCCCCAGGGCACCGAGAACGATCTGGAACACCCCCGCCAGAATGACGGTCGCGATCAGGTACCCCAGGCCGTGCTCACGGGCGACGGGGGCGACGACCAGCGCCACGGCACCGGTGGAGGCCGAGATCATCGCCGGCCGGCCGCCGACGAAGGCGATCACCATCGCCATGGTGCAGGCCGCGAACAACCCCACCTTGGGGTCGACCCCGGCGATGACGGAGAAGGAGATCGCCTCGGGGATCAGCGCCAGGCCGACGACCAGACCGGCGAGGACCTCGGTGCGGAAGACCTTCGGGGACAGCCACGGGGGACGGGAGCCGCGCAGCCGCGCGACGGGTGACAGTGCGGAAGAAGACAAGAGAGGAAAACCCCGTCGTGCTCGGGCACACCCGGCGTCTCAAGGGCGTGCGGAGGCGTGAAGGGCCGAGGCGGCCGCTCACGGGCCCGCAGTCGGCGGACCGAAGTCGGTGCAGCTGCTGCCGGTGAAGCAGAGCAGTGCTGGTTCAGGGGCGCAGGGTCACGGCGGGCAGGCGGCGGCGGGCATCAGGGGCATGCGTACGCTCTCCTGCCGGCTGTCGGACTTCGCCGGGGGCACCATCGGCCCCGACGCGGCGCAGGCGCGCCACACTGTCGCGCACCGGGTGCTGAGCAGCTCGGGCAGCCCCGTCCGCCCTTACTCTACCCTAACGTTAGGGTAGAGATCGAGGCTGCTCACTGTGGCCTCGGCGACAGACGGGAAGGCGCCCGGTGAACGGCGAGCATATGCAGATCGGCGAGGTCGCCACGCGCACCGAACTGTCCCTGCGCACCATCCGTCACTACGAGGAGACGGGGCTGGTGATCCCCTCCGCCCGCTCTCAGGGCGGATTCCGTCTCTACACGGAAGCCGACGTCGCCCGCCTCATGGTCATCCGCCGCATGAAGCCCCTGGGCTTCTCCCTCGACGAGATGCGCGATCTGCTGGACGCCACCGACCGCCTCGACTCCGGCAAGGACCTGCCCGCCGGCGAGCGGGAGGCACTGCTGGAGCGGGTGCGCGGCTTTGCGAAGGCGGCGCAACAGCGGGTGGCGGACCTGCGCACCCAGCTCGCACGGGCGGAGGAATTCGCCGGCACGCTGCGCGAGCGCCTCGCCGGCACTCCCGCCCGGTAGTCCGGCCTCCGGTCAACCGTCCGACGGCACCCCGGCTCCCGGGGAAGCATCCGCCAGCTCCGGGGAAGCCCGCCCGCGAGCTCCGACCGTCCCTCCGGGCTGTTCGCCTGCGTTCACCACGCAGGGCTGCTGGGCAACGGTTGTTAGTGAGGCGTTACCGGTGCGCTAGCGATCTCCGTGAGAGTCATGTGCGTCCAAGGGCGTTGGGTGAGGGCCGCTGAGGCCTTCAGCTCTCTGCCCCGCCCATTGAACGGGGGAGCCATGACATGCAGAAGATGACGATGGATCACGTGCGCATCACCAAGGTTGACAGTCCCCCCGCGCGGCAGTGGGGCAACGGGGCAGCACAAACGGCTGTGTTCTCCTTCTCGGGCTTAACCATCGCGTAGTTCGCTGCGGAGTCCGGGCTCCCGGGGCCTCTCCCCTGGCTTCGGAGAATGAATCGCCCGCCACCCTCCGTTGAGCATTCTCCTTCTCGGGGTCGCAGCGGAACCTCGGTATCCGCCTCCCCGCCTCTCTGGGCTTCCCGCTTCTCCGGACGCCCCACATGCCAGAACTTCGAACGAATGCGATGGGTACCGTTATGCGTAAATTCAGCCGCCGGGGCATATTTGGACTCGGGATAGGGGCGGCGGCCGCGCTCTCCGTTGCCGGCTGCTCAACCTCCGGGTCGTCGGGCTCCGGCAAGGTCGGGACCAACCCCGGAAAGACGGCGAAGAGCAAGCCGATCGGGGACGGTTCGACCGCGTACACCGGAAAGCAGCCCCACCAGCCGCCCACACCGGAGAAGTTGAAGCCGGGACAGAAGCCGCCGCAGTTCGTCGTCTTCTCCTGGGACGGCGCGGGCGAGGTGGGCAATGGCCTCTTCCCGCGGTTCCGCAAAATCGCCCGCGACCACAACGCCTCGATGACCTTCTTTCTTTCCGGGCTGTATCTGCTGCCCGAGTCGAAGAAGCGTCTGTACCGGCCCCCGAACAACCCCGTCGGCGCCTCGGCCATCGACTATCTCACCAATGACCACATCAAGGAGACGCTCAAGAACCTGCGCGCTGCCTGGCTGGAGGGCCACGAGATAGGCACCCACTTCAACGGCCACTTCTGCGACGGCACCGGGTCGGTCGAGCACTGGACCCCCGCCCAGTGGGACTCCGAGATCGAGCAGGCCATGGACTTCGTCACCAAGTGGCGTACGAACACCGGCTTCACCGACCTCGAACCGCTGCCGTTCGACTACAGCAAGGAGCTCGTCGGCAGCCGCACTCCCTGCCTGAAGGGCCAGCAGAACCTGCTGCCGACGGCGCGGAAGCGCGGCTGGCGGTACGACGCCAGCTCCCCCGGCGGCCTCCAGGTCTGGCCCACCAAGCAGGGCATCTGGGACTTCCCGCTCCAGTCGATACCGTTCCCCGGCCACTCCGAGACCCTCTCGATGGACTTCAACCTGATGTTCAATCAGTCGAAGAACTCCACCAAGGGCCCGCCGGCCAACTACCCGGGCTGGCGCAAGCAGGCCGCCGACGCCTACATCGCCGGCTTCCAGCGGGCGTACGAGACCAACCGCGCCCCCTTGTTCGTCGGCAACCACTTCGAGCAGTGGAACGGCGGCATCTACATGGACGCCGTCGAGGAAGCGATCAAGCACATCGGCGACGAGAAGCACAAGGACGTCCGGATGGTCTCCTTCCGGCAGTTGTGCGACTGGCTCGACGCCCAGGACCCGCAGGTCCTCGCCAGTCTGCGCGGACTCGGGGTCGGACAGCAGTTCACCGGACGCGGCTGACGGCACCGGGAGCCGGCCGGGGGCCCAGCCTCCGGGGCCTACCCGCCCCGGCCGCCCACTCGTGGCTCACTGGCGAGGAGCGGCCCAGGCCCGCGCGCGGCGTGGCTTCGCCATTCCGAACTGGCTCCGACTTGCGGCATTTGGCGTTCCGTGCGACCCGGCATGGAATCCGTGTGGAGCCCGTGTGGAATTCGGACACCGGCGTTCTCGATGAAGCTCACAGCGTGCGTGCGGACCCAGAAACCGATATGGAATCGAAGGTTTGAAAGTGGTTTTGCGTACTCGCGTGAGGCAAGTAAGGGAGCATGAACAGCCCCCAGGAACCCATGCCCCTGAACGACCCCTACCGCCCCTATGACCACCCTCAGGACACCCGCAGGCGAAGCCGGGAAGGTGCCGGAGCGGACCGGACAGCCTTGGTCATCCACACGATCGCGGACATCGCCGCGGGCTTTCTGGGCCTGTGGATCCTGCTGTACCTGCTCGACGCCAACCAGGGAAATGTCTTCGTCGGCTTCGTGCAGGGAACGGCCGACTGGCTCGCCGGCTGGTCCCAGGACATCTTCACTATGGACATCGAAGGCATGCGGGTTTTCCTCAATTATGGCTTGGCCGCAGTGATTTACCTTCTGCTCGGTCATGGGATTGCTGCGTGGATACGTCGCCTCTGACCGAATTCCGAGTGAGCGCTGTGGTCGGCACGCCCAGCCCCTCATTCCGGGATTCGTCGTCACATGTCCGGAGTGCCGAAAGGCACCGGCAAGGAATCTGCACCGAAGCGTCACACCATCTTCGTTTTGGGAGCGGCGGGTGCCGTTAGCGTTACTGCCCGCTCGATCCCGCGTGCGAACTTCATTCAGGTCGCCGGCGTCCTTGGCGGCGCAGTCAGCACAGAAAGATCGAAGATGGACTACTGCTCGTCGTGCCGCCGGAGTCTCAACGGGGCACTCGTGTGCCCGGGATGTGGGGATTACGCCCCGGACATAGCCCCGCCCACCCACCGCCACCACCGTGCGCCGACCGCTGCCGCGACGTGGGAGGCGTGGCGTGCGGAGGAAGCCGCCGGCCTCGGGCCCCAGGAGGGCGCTCCGCATCAGGGCGCTCCGCACCCGGGCACCCAGCCGTTCGATGCCGCACCGCTCGGCAGCGGTGCGTCCGAGAAGGACCTCTTCGGCAACGACGCACCCGCGCAGGACGTACCGGCGGACGCCGCGGACGCCGGTGTGGCCGATGGCTCCGGAGGCGCTGCGGCTACCGGCCAGGGCCGGGCGGCTCGGCGTCGGCAGCTGGCACGTTGGAAGAAGCACCGGCGCCGGGCCGTGGCCGCGACGGCCTTCGCCCTTGTCGGCGGTGGCCTGACCGCCTCGCTGCTCCAGAACAAGCCGTCCCCCGGCCACGCGCAGGCGGCCTCGTCGCCGGAGCCGGGCAGCGTGGGCTCGCCCCGGACGGAGTCCGCCGCCTCGGCCTCGGAGCAGCCGGACACCCCGGCCTCACGGCACCCGGATACGCACCCGCACCACACAGCTGCCCGGCAGCAGCACACCATCCCGCCCGCGCCGCCCTCTGCCGCCACGCCCCGGCAGCCGCATTCCGCCACCCCGGCACACCACGTCGCCTCCCCGGGCGCGGCACCGCACACCGCCACGCCCGCCGCGACCAAGAAGGCACCCGTCGAGCACACCGGCGTCGCGGCACCCTCGGCGACGACCGCCCCCGCTTCCACCGGAAGCTCCGACACAGGCACCTCGCCGGCGCATCCCGCACCGGACACCTCGACCGCGCCGACCAGCCCGTCGGCCGATCCCACCTCACCGACCCATGTGTGCCTGCTGGGACTTGTCTGCGTCAACTGAGGCTCCGGCGGGCGCCGAGCGCCGACGGAAGCCACCCCTGCGGAACCGCTGAGGATTCGCCGGGCAAGCGCCGCGGGTTCCCTGAGGAACCGCCGGGGAAGCGCCGCGGGTTCCCTGGGGAACCGCCGGGGAAGCGCCGCGGGTTCCCTGGGGAACCGCTGCGGGCCGCTGACGCCGCCGGCCGGACAGCCGGCGGCCAGGTCCGGGCGTACGGACGGCCGCTGAGCGGTCGGCTGCGCCCACGGGCGCGGGGCACCGGCGTGCCGGGCGGGATGGCGGCGCCGCAGGGCCGCCGCTGCTCCCGCCCACGCGCTCGCGGATCGCTATTCCGCTGACCGTATGGCGCGCACCGGGCGCACGCGCAGCACCAGCACGCCGGGGACCAGCACCCCCAGCACTCCCAAACCAGCACATCCTGCCGCCACCTGGGCCAGCGTCCCCCAGGGCAGTGGGGCGGGCGCTGTCAGATACGGCGCAGTCCGGGCCGACAGCCCGGCGAGGAAGGCCGTGATCACCAACCCTGCCATCAGCAGTCCGCTCAGCACCACGACGACCGACTCCCACCCCAGCATGCGCAGCAGTTGGGCCTTGGTGCTGCCGGCCAGCCGCAGGGCCGCGAACTCCTGGCGGCGCTGCCGGGTGGCCAGGAGGAGGGTGTTGAGAATGCCCAGGGCCGTGTAGACGAGCAGCGGGGTCATGAGGATGCGCATGCCCACCGCGTTGTTCTGCTGCTGAAGTGCCGTCTGGGTGGTGTCCACGGCCTGCGACACGGCATTGCCGCACAGCAGCATGGTGCTGAGCCCCGCCGCCAACAGCACCGGTCCGGCCATCGCCCTGACCGACCGCGGTCTGCCGGCCGCGCTCACGGTTCTTGCCGAGGACTGCGCGGTACCGACCGAGGTGAAGATGGGCCTGGAGGACAAGGGGGAGCGCCGTCGTACGCCACAGTGCTGCCCGCCACTGCACGGTGCGGCTCACCCAGAGCCGTGGCGCCACCCGACTGATCGTCATCAACGACCGGCCTCACCCGGCCCGCGTTGGCGAGCACCCCGACGCATCCGGTCTGCGGAACCTGTCCGAGCGTGTCGCCCTCCTGGGCGGAACCCTGCTCATCTCGCGTCCCAAGGCCCGTTGGGGAGAAGAGTTCCGGTTGGAGGCTCACCTGCCCGGAACCACCGAAGCCGACGGTGTCGTTCCTCCCCGGCAGCTGCTCGCCTGGGCGTCAGATCCATCCCTCGTGGAGGGCGATCCGGATGGTGTCGACGCGGTTTCTGCCCCCTGACTTGGTGACCACCGTCGACAGGTAGTTCCGTACGGTGCTGAGCTCCAGGTGGAGCTGGTCGGCGATTTCCTGCGGTGACGCTCCTTCGGCCGCCCGTCTCAGCACCTCGGCCTCGCGCGGTGTGAAGGGGCTCGGCGCACTCTCCAACGCAGACACCGCAAGTTCCGAATCTATGACCCGCTCGCCCGCCGCCACCTTGCGGATGGCCAGAACAAGCTGAGCCGGAGGGTGTCCTTCAGCAGGAATCCCGCGGCATGTGCTTCCAGAGCACGCCGGATGTTCCCGGGACGGCCCAGGCTCGTGACGATGAGACTCCGGCACGTCGGCAGGTGCTGGTGCAGCTGCGCCGCAGCGCTGAGTCCGTCCATTCCGGGCAGACCGATGTCGATCAGTGCTACGTCCGGCTCGGTGCGCAGCGCGGCCGGCAGGATGGCGTCCCCTCCGGCCACCTCGGCGACCACCTCGAAGTCGGCCTCCTGGCGCAGCAAGCTGACCAGTGACCCACGTAAGAGCTGCATGTCCTCGGCTAAGAGCACTCGCATCGTGTTTCCCTCCCCCGCGCTCCGCACCGGGCATCCTGGTCCGCTACCGGTGACCGAAGCGTGAACAAGTTCGAATTCTTACCCTCTGGTCCCCGGAATCTCCGTTCCGGCACGCCGTTGGGTCCGCTTACGGTCCGGCCCGCCCATGGAGCGCAGAGCTCCGGAGGCCACCGCCTGGGCGGCCGGTTGTGCCGAAGACGGCGGCCGGATGCGGGACTTGAGGATCTGGGCGCCGAGGGCGAGGGGGACGCCCAGGAGGAGGACGTAGAAGACGGCGATCTTGCGGAGGTCGTCGAGGAAGAACCAGACGGAGGTCAGGGCGGTGAACCAGAACGCCACGAGCGCGAATCCGCCCGTGCCTTCGTCCTTGTATCCGGCGGCCAGGCACAGTGCGGCGACGATGCCCAGGACCAGGGCGATGATGACGTAGTGGGTTTCCCAGCCGACGCTGCCGCGGGCGAGCTCGGACCAGGTGGCCACCGCCTCCGCCACCGGGCCCCAGGCCACCGCGCAGGCGAGCCGTGCCGACCACAGCAGGAACACCGCACCGGCGACGGCGGCGAACAGCGCGACCCGGTTGAACTGGCCGACCTCGATCATGTCGGTCCGGGATATCACCAGGGAGAGGAAGCAGCCGAGGAGGGCGACCGCGCCTTCGGCCGTCGGGCGGAAGACCACCCGGGCCGGTCTCCGGCGGGCGGGCTGTGGTGCCTCCGGTCCGCTCCCGGAGGGCGCGGGGGAGGCTACGGCCGCCGGGGCGGGCTCCCTGACGGCCGGATCGAGCACGGCCGGATCGAGCACGGCCGGGTCGAGCACGGCCGGGTCGAGCACGGCCGGGTCGAGTGCGGTGGGGGTGCGGACGGGCGGAGCCGGTGGGCGGGGCCGGGAGGCTTCGCCGAGCGCCTGGTGCATCGTGGACGCACTCGCGAAGCGGTCCTCCCGGCCCTTGCGCAGCGCCCTGGCGATCACCGCGTCCATGGCGGGCGGCAGCTCCGGGCGGAGCCGGGAGGGAGGCACCGGTTCCGCGGCCAGATGCTGGTGCATGACGGAGAACGGGGAGTCCCCGGTGTACGGGGGGCGGCCCGTCAGCAGCTCGTAGAGCAGACAGCCCACGGCGTACAGGTCCGTACGGTGATCGGTCTCGCCGCCGTTGATCTGCTCCGGGGCCAGATAGGCGGGGGTACCGACGGCCACGCCCGTGCCGGTCAGCCGGGTGGCCACCTCGGTCAGCGCCTTGGCGATGCCGAAGTCGACGACCTTGACCCGGCCCGTACCGGTGAGCATCACGTTCGCGGGTTTGATGTCCCGGTGCACGATGGCGTGCCGGTGGCTGTGCTCCAGGGCCTCCAGCACCTGGCCCGTGAGGTCGACCGCCTGTGCCACCGGCAGCACGCCGTCCTTGAGGACATGGCTGAGGGTCCTGCCTTCCACGTACTCCATGACCAGATAGGGCTCGGCGGCACCGCCACCAGCGTCCTCCCCCACGTCATGAACGGTGGCCACACCCGGGTGGTTGAGGGCGGCGGCGGCGTGCGCCTCGCGCTGGAACCGGGTGAGGAACTCGGGCTCCAGCGCCAGTTCGGCGGAGAGGGTCTTCACGGCGACGGTACGGCGCAACCGGTGGTCAACGGCCCGGTACACCTTGCCCATCCCGCCGTGCCCGAGCTGCTCCACCAGCTCGTACCGCTGGCCCAACATCCTGTGCTCCACCGGGTTCCTCCAGGGACCGTCCACACGCCGACACGTACGCGGGAAGACGTACTGGAGTGCGAGCGGGTTCCTCCGCGGGTGGGGGGCGGGTTCATCGGCGTGGGTGAGGCCGTGGGTGAGGCCGTGGGTGAGGCCATATGTGAGGCCGTAGGTGAGGCGGGGCCGGGGCCGGCGGCGATCACTCGGCCTTCCGGCTCGACGTCCTCGGCGCGGGTTGCCGGGTGCCGGGTGCCGAGCGCGGAGTGCCGGGTGCGGAACGCGGAGCGCGGAGCGCGGAAGGCCGACCGTGCCCACAGGGGCGGCCGGGCGAAGGGGGCGCGCCGCTGGGGCAGTTGCCCCGCCCGCCCCGGAGTCCGCCCGGCACCCGGCCGCCACCGTGCCGGATCGAGGCGGAACGCCCCCCTCCGGGCGCGCCTCGGCACGGGCTATCGTGCTCCCGCAAGCTTGTACGGCCGGGCGAAGGAGGCGACCACGCGGTGTCCGATCTGGGGCGGCTGATAGCCGACCGGTACCGGCTCGTGGAGCGGGTGGGCCGCGGCGGCATGGGCACGGTCTGGCGGGCCGAGGACGAACTTCTCGGCCGCCATGTCGCCGTGAAGAAGCTGTTCGTTCCGCCGCACCTGAACGACGACGAGGTCCGCACGCTCTACGAGCGCACCCGCCGCGAGGCCCGCAGCGCCGCCCGGATCACCCATCCCCACGTGATCGTGGTGCACGACGTCGTCGACGACGAGGGTCTGCCGTGCATCGTCATGGAGTACATCCCCTCGGACACCCTGGGCGACGTCCTCAAGCGGCAGGGCGCGCTGGCGCCGGAGGAAGCGGCCCGGATCGGCTGCGGCATGGCCGCCGCGCTGCGCGCCGCGCACGACGCCGGAGTGCTGCACCGGGACGTCAAGCCGGCCAATGTGCTGCTCGGGAAGGACGGGCGCATCGTCCTCACCGACTTCGGGATCGCCGTGCAGTCCGGTACGCCCTCCCTGACCAGGACCGGCGAGCTGGTCGGGTCCATCCAGTACCTGGCGCCCGAACGCCTCCGCAGCAACATCGCCGAACCCGGACCCGCCAGCGACCTGTGGTCCCTCGGGGCGACGCTCTACCAAGCGGTCGAGGGCCGGCCCCCGTTCGGCCGGGACACCGCGATCGAGACGGCGTACGCCATCGCCGCCGAGGCGTACGAGGCCCCGCGCAACGCCGGGGAGCTGGCCCCGGTGATCGAGAGTCTGCTCCGGAAGGAACCCGGTCAGCGCATGGACGCCCACGAGGCCGAACGCCTCCTGGGCCGGGCCGCCGGAGCAACGACCACCAGGCAGCACCTCCTGGGCGACACCTCCGGAACACGGACCGCGCTCGACGCCCCGGCGACGCAGCCGCAGCGCGCCGTCGTCAGCGAAGCGCCCCCGCGCGGGGGCAGCCGCAGGCGGCGCACGGTGCTGTGGTGCGCCTCGGCGGTGGCGGCCGCCGCCTCCGTGACCGGCGGCGCGCTGCTGTGGCCCTGGGGCGGCGCCGAGGCAACGGACAAGGGCCCCTCGGACACCGCCTCGGCCGGCCGCCCTGCGCACGACAGCCCTTCCCCGCTTCCCCCGCTCCCCGCCGGCTACCACCTCCAGAAGGAGGGCGACGGCTTCTCCCTCCCCGTCCGGGACGGCTGGACGCGCGAGGATCCGCCCGGCGGTGAGGTCGCCTACGTGGACCCGTCCGAGCTGGTGGGGCTGCGGATCAACATCGTCGGGTTCGCGGGGTCCGATCCGCTCCGGCACTGGCGGGAAACCGAAGAGGACCAGACGCGCCGGGACAACCCGGGCTATGAGCGGGTGCGGATGGACCCCACGACCTTCCGCGGACGGCCCGCGGGGTACTGGGAGTTCACCTTCGACGGCAAGAAGCGGAAGTACCGGGCGGTGGAGCTGGCGTTCAGCGACGACGGCGGCACCCAGTACGTGATCTACCTTTCCGCGCCGGACGCACAGTGGAACACCTACCGGCCGGTCTTCGACACCGCCGTCAAGGGAATCCGCCTCGGCGCCTGAGGCGCCCGCGCCCGCGCCCGACGACCGGGCCGTCAGGTCGAGCCGCTGGGTTCCCGGCCGGTTCGCGGGCCTTCCGCGGGGCTCGGGGGCGGCGGACCGCTGCCGGTGTCGATGAGGATCTGTCCGGCCTGGGCGACGTTGTCGGCCTGCACGGCCCTGTTCATGGCGGCGTGTGCCGCCTCGGCCGTTGCGGTGGGCGGGACCACCAGCAGCGAGAAGTGGTCCTGGTCGCCGCGGGTGATGAGGATCGTGTCGTCGCCGACCGGGAAGGAGTCGATGTGCACGATCCGGTCCTCGATGACCAGACGTGTCGGGAGCTCTTCCCAGGCACTCGCGTCCAGGCCGACGCGTGCGACGGGGCCGAGATGCTCGGTCAGTGCCGTGATCAGACCCGGCAGCTCGGCGCCGATGTCGCGGGAACGCGGCCACCACGCACCGTCGAGAACGCCCTCGCGGGACCGCGTCGTCTCCAGCCTCACGAGCGCCGTACCGGGTCTCACCTCGTGGTGGACCGCTTCCGGCAGAAGCTTGGGGAGGTCGGGGGTGTCGGAGTCGGTCATGGTGTGCCCGCCCGTCCGCGGTTCGGTACGTCCGCTGCTTGCCCGTGACGACGCCGGCGCGGCCGCCGACGTGCAAAGCCTCGCTGGCTTCACGGTACTCCGCGGGCGGGCGCACGACTCCGCGGGCGGGCGCACGGGGCCGCCCACAGCGCCGGCCACGGGCGCGGGACTGGGAAAATCGCTGGTCACGCCAGAGCTCGGGGGCCTCGGGCGGAGTAGGGTGAAGAGACCGTGAGGCCTTCGAAACTTGCGGTCCGGCGAGGGCATGGAGGTCGGCATGAAATCCGAGGCTGCCAAGGAACCTGTGGAGCCCATGCCCTCGGGCGGGCAGGCCGAGGTGCGTATCGTCGCCGCTTCCCCCGAGACCGCCCGGCAGGTCGCGGAGACGCTCCGCCGCAGCTTCGCCACCACCGAACAGCGCAGCTACCCCGCCGGCGGCGACGGCGGCACCCGCCTCCACCTCACCGTCGACACCGCGCACCCGGCCCGGCCTGCACGGTCCTGGCTTGCGTCGGGCCGGTCGTCCGGGGGCAACGGGCCGCAGGCCGACGAGGTCTGAGACAGCACGGCGCCGGGCACGAGAGGGCGGCAGCCATGGCAACACTGCGCGAGCGCAAGACGTACCGCGACCACGTCATGAAGGCCTTGTACGAGGCCACCGAGGGCAACCGCCTGCTGGGCGTCACCGGCGCGAAGCTGCATGACGACCTCGGGATCGATGCCCAGGATCTGGCGGCCGCCTGCACCTATCTGGTGGGCGAGGGCCTGATCACGGTCGACTGGGTGGCGGGCAACACCCCCGCCATGGTCACGCTGACCCATCAGGGCATCCGGCTGATGGAGGCCGAGGAGGAGCGTGACTGACTGGCGTTCCGCGGCCGGTCCGTTCCCTGCCCCGCGGCGGGCAGCAGCAGCGCGACGAGCGTGAGCACCGCGCAGACGGGATAGCTCCAGCCGAGCGCGGCGAGGTACCAGGGGCGGCCGAACTCCCAGATGTCCGCCTGGGCCAGCGCCAGCCAGTGGATGAGATAGCCGGCGAGGGCGAGGCCCCAGGCGGTCAGGGCCGCGGTGTGGACCCGGGTGCGGTGCGGGGTGTGGATCAGCCACAGGACGGCCGCGACGGACCAGATCCAGTGGTGGCACCACGAGATGGGGCTGATCAGAAGGCCCAGGAGCTCTACGGCGAGCAGAGCGCCGAGGCGGTCGGTGCGGCGGGCCGTGCGCACCACGGCGGTCAGCGCCAGCAGCGCTGCCGGGACGGCGCAGGCCCACCACGGGGCGGACCAGCCGACGTCGTGGCCGAGCGTGCGGGACAGCGCCCCGCGCACCGACTGGTTGAGCACCGAGCCGACGGGGCCGACCCGTGCGGCCTCGCCGACCGCGTGGAGCCAGAAGTCGGCGGCGGGCCGGGGCGCCGCCCACCATCCGGCCGCGACGGTGGCGGCGAACACCGCCCCCGACCACCACACCGCCGACCAGCGCCGGTGCACCAGGAAGTAGAGGCCGGTGACGGCCGGGACCAGCTTCACCCCCGCGGCGAGGCCGGTGCCGAGCCCCGCCGCGGCCGCCGAGCGCCGCTCGACGGCGTACGCCACGCACGCCGCCAGCAGCAGATTGATCTGCCCGAGCGCGAGCGTGACGGCGACCGGTTCGGTCCACAGCAGGGCGGCGCTCCACAGCAGTACGCGCCGGCGGTGCCGGGCCGCCGGCGCGGCGGGGTCGGCCATCCGCAGGCAGCAGTGGACCAGGACGCAGAGCGCCAGGACCGAGGCCGCGGTCCACACCGCGCTCACCAGCGGCCACGCCCCCCACGACAGCGGGAGGAAGAGCAGCGCGGCGAACGGCGGATAGGTGAACGGCAGCGGAAACAGGTCGGGGCCGGGCAGCCGCAGACGGAAGGCGTACAGATCGCCGCTGAGCAGGTGCGGGGCCGCGGTCCGGTAGACCCGCAGATCCACCATGCCCACCCGCAGACATGCCGGGACCCACACCAGCAGCAGCATCACCACGGCGGCGAGCAGCAGCACCGTGCCCGGACGGCGGACCGTCGTGCGGCGGACCGCGTCGATACGCCGTCGGCCGGACCGGGTGTTCTCCGGTGCACCGCCGGCCGCCGGACCGCCGGCCGGGAAGCGCACCGTGGGGCTCATGCGTCCCGGCCCGGGGCCGGACCGGGACCCGCGTTCCGCAGTTCCCCGGTGCGGTCCGCGGCCGGGGCCTCGTAGACGCTGACGGCGAAGGGGCGGGCGCTGTCCGGTTCCACGTGCTCGGCCACGCGGCGGAACCTCGCGACGGCCTCGAAGTACGCACAGAACCTGCGGGACTCCGGCCAGGGGTGCACCAGGACCAGCAGACCGCCGGGCGCCACCGCCCGGGTCAGATGTGCGCAGGCCCGCCGCAGGTGGCGGTGCCGGCCCAGGTAGTACAGCAGCTCGGCGCAGAAGACGAGGTCGAACCGGTCCTCCGGGGGCGCGGTGAGGATGTTCAGCCGCGCGAACCGGGGGGCCGGGGTGCCGCCGGGCACCGGAGTGCGGGCCCGGGCGAGCGCGCGTTCCGAGATGTCCACGCCGGTGACCTCGGCGTGCGGATATGCCGCCGCGAGGCGGTGGGTGAAGGCGCCCTCGCTGCACCCGACGTCCAGGATCCGCCGGTAGCGGCGCCGGGGGAGCTGCCGCAGGGTCGTCGCGTACTTGGACTGCTCGTAGTCGTCCACGGCCAGCCCCCACGGGTCCGGCCGTCGGTGCCACCAGTCGAAGTACCAGTGCAGGACCCGCCCCTGGCCACGGAGGCCGAGGAGGGAGAGCGCGGCGAAGAGGATGCGGTGAGCGCGGTCGAGGACCCGGTGCATGAGAACCTTCCGGCCGTTGCGGTGGCCACTGTCCCGGGAGGCCGCCGGCGGATGCGGGATGACGGTGCGTCAGCGGGCGACGTCGTCGTAGGCGTGGGCGAACGCTTCGGTGACCACGGGCCAGGTGCAGTGCACCGGCTCGGTCTCCCAGTTGTGTGCGGCCAGGGTGCTCCGGGCTCCCGGCGTACGGGCCAGCCAGAGCACCTCGTCGGCCAGGGCGAAGGCCGAGTGCCCGCACAACGCCCCCTCGCGGTTGTGCCGTACGAAGTCGGCGACGCCGGTGTGCGCACGGGCGAGGACCGGCAGTCCGCTGGTGCGCGCCTCCAGGGCCGCGATCCCGAAGGACTCCCGGCGGCAGGGATTGACGAACAGATCCGCACCGGCCAGCAGCTCCCGCACCTCGCCGGGCTGGAGACGGCCGGCGAGGCGGATCCAGCTGTCCATCCCGTTGCGGCGCAGATAGCGCTGTATCGGCCCCGCGCTGGGTCCGGCGCCGGCGAACGTGGCGCGCAGCGCGGTGCCCCGGCGGGACATCCGCGTATGGGCGGAGTGCAGTGCGGCCAGCAGCTCCATCGGCTCCTTGCGCGGGACGAGCCGGCCGACGGCGACGACATGCACCCGCCCGTCCTGGCGCTCGACCGCCGCGCCCGGACTGCGCCACCACGCGGCGTCGATGCCATTGGGAATGACCCGGGGGGTGACGTCCGGCAGGGCCTGCCGGATGAGGCGGGCGGCCGGCCTGCTCACGGTCGTGACGGCCACCGGAGCGGTGGGGCCGTGTCCGGTCCGGCTCAGCAGCCGGTACAGGGCCCGCACCACCGGATCCCACATGCTGTGGACGGTGGCGACGGCGGGGATGCCCCGGCGCCGGGCGCAGGCCAGTGCGGCCCAGGCGAACGGGGAGGCCGCGCCCAGGTGCACATGCACCACCCTCGGGTGACGGGCCGTCAACAGCCGGTCGATGGCGTGTCCCGCCCTGGGGTGAACGGGGAGCTGCCCGGGTAGTCGCGCGCTGATCCTGTGCACGGGATACGGCCACGAGGCCACCTCGGGCCCCGGCCCGGCGGGCGTCGCGGTGACGACCTCGGCGGCCTGGCCCGCCCGGCGCTGCGCGGCGGCCAGGGCGGCGACCTGGATTTCGATACCTCCCGTCCGCGGCGCAAAGCAGTCTGAAATGTGAAGGATCATGGCTGCACTTCCGAAATGGGGCGTGAAGTTCCCCAGTATGGGGTGGTAAAGCATGGTTCGTGAGACATACATGCTTGTTCTTCCACGCACATCCGGACGACGAGGCGCTGCTGACCGCCGGCACCATGGCGCGCCTGGCCGGTGCGGGACACCGCGTGGTGCTGGTGCTGGCCACGGCGGGCGAACGCGGCCTGGCGCCGCAGGACCTGCGGGACCGGGGCCTCGGCACGGTGCGCCGCGAGGAGGCGCACGCCTCCGCCCGGATCCTGGGCTGCTCCCGGGTCGCCTTCCTCGGCTACGCCGATTCCGGGCACACGCCCGGCCCGGCCCCGTCCCGCGGCGGCACCCGGCCGTTCGCCGCGGCGGACGTCGAGGAGGCGGCCGCCCGGCTGGCCGACCTGCTCACCGAGGAGCGCGCCGACCTGCTCACCGTCTACGACCCGGCCGGCGGCTACGGGCACCCCGACCACGTACAGGTCCACCGGGTCGGCTACCGCGCCGCCCGCATGGCGGGCACCCCGGTGGTGCTGGAGGCCACCGTCGACCGGACGCTCCTGCTGCGCGGACTGCGCGCGGCCTCCTGGGTCCACCGCTTCCCGCCGCACTTCGACCGGGACTCCTTCCGGACGGCGTACGGCGCGCGCTCCGAGATCACCCACCGGGTGCCGGTCAAACGGCACTGGCGGGCCAAGCGCGCCAGCCTGGCCGCGCACCTCAGCCAGGCCCGGGGCGGCGACTCCGAACGCACCCTGGCCGCGCTGGGCCGCCTGCCCGGACCGGCCTTCCGGCAGGTGATGGGGACCGAGTGGTACATCCAGCGCGGGCTGCCGGCAGGAACCCTCCACCGCGATCCGCTGGCCACCCTCCCGAACGCCAGGGCCACGGCACCGAGCCGATGACCCGGCCCACCGTGCGTCTGCCGAAGTCCGCGCTGCGGCTGCCGAAGTCCCCCGTGCCTCTGCCGAGGTCCGCCCTGCGCCTGCTGGGCCTGCTCTCCTCCGCCGCCGGCCTCGTCGTACTGGCCCTGGCCGTACCGAGGGCGGCGGGAACGGACTGGGCCGCCGTCCGGTCCCACCTCGGGCACATCAGCGGCCCACAGGTGGCGCTGATGTGCGGCCTGGCAGGTGCCGCACTGTGGAGCTACACCTACGTACTCAGCGCCGCGCTCCCCGGACTGACGCTGCGTCAGGCGCTGTGGATGAACTGCACCGGCAGCGCCGTCAGCAATCTGCTGCCGCTCGGCGGCGGTGCGGGAGTCGCGGTCACCTATGCCATGGCACGTGGCTGGGGGCATCCGCCGCGAGCCGTGGCCGTGTGCGTCGCGCTCACCGGAGTGTGCAACGTGGCCGCACGGCTGGTGCTGTCGGCGGTGGGCGCCCTGCTGCTGGCGGGGACGCCCGTTCCGGGCATCGGCTGGGCGGCGGCCGCGGGCGGCGTGGCCCTCGTCCTGCCCGTGGCGGTGGCGGCCGCGTGGCCTGCCGTACGCCACCGCCGCCGGGCGCCCGGTACCCACCGGCGGACCGCGCCGGCCGGAGCGCCGGGGCGGCTCGTCCGGCGGGCCCGGCAGTCGGCGGCGCGGCTGCGCGACGAGAGCCGGGATGTCGTCCGCCGCTCCTGGGCGCGGTTGGTGTGCGGCATGTCCGCCACCCTCGGGGCCCAGGGCGCGCTGTTCCTGGCCTGTCTGCAGGCGACGGACTCCCGTACGGGCACGGCGGATGCGCTGGCGGTCTTCGCGGCCAGCCGGCTGCTGACCCAGATCGCCGTCACCCCCGGCGGGATCGGCGTCACCGAGTGCGCCGCCGCCGTCGCGCTGGTCGCCCTCGGCGGCGCCCCCACGGCCGTGGCCTCGGCGATGCTGCTGTTCGCCACCTTCACGCATCTGCTGGAGATTCCGCTGGGCGCGCTCACCGGGGCGCTTTGGCTGCTGCGCGCGGGACGACGGCGCCCCGCTCCCGCACCGGCCGCTCCCTAGGCGCCCACCGCGCCACCGCCGTCACGGCCGCCGCTGCCCCGACGGCGGCCGCGATCCCGCTCGTCCAGGTGGGACCGTGCCCCGACGGCATCACCACCAGCATCAGCCCCACCATCGCCGCCTTGGCGCCGCTCCGCCCCAGCCGTCGCCAGGACACCGCCGCCAACGGCACCACCGCCCACAGCACGTACCACGGCTGCACCACCGGAGCGGAGGCCACCAGCGCCAGCAGCGCCAGCCCCGTCGCCCGCTCGGCGCCGACCTCCGGGGCGCACCGCACCCAGTAGCCCACCGCGGCCAGGCCCACCAGCAGCCCGGCCAGCCGCGCGGCCGTCATCGCACCGGCCGCCGTGCCCCACCCCAGCCCCTCGGCGAGCCACCCCAGCAGCCGGCCCGCGTCCGTGCTCAGGGACAGCAGGGTGCGCACTTCGGCAGGCGTACGGAGGGTCCACAGCCACCCCCACCCCTGGCCGCACACGGCCACCCCCGCCACCAGTGCGGCGACGGCCACCCCGGCGATCCCCGCCGCCTGCCGCACCCGCGGCCAGGCCCCGGACCGCCCCGCCACGGCCACCGCCGCCGCGCACAGCAGGGCCACCCCGGCCGGCGCCTTCACGAGCACCGCGGCGGTCAGTACGACGGTCCCCACGGCCCAGCGCCCCCGGCCGAACGCCAGCAACCCGGCCGTCATCAGCCCGAGCATCAGCGCCTCGTTGTGCGCCCCGCCCACCAGATGCAGCAGTACCAAGGGGTTGAGCGCCCCGGCCCACAGCGCCCCGGCCGCGCCGGAGCCCGACGCGGCGGCCAGCCGGCGCAGCGCCCACACCATGAGGCCCAGACCGGCCAGCGCCACCAGCCGCAGCCCCACGGTCGCGGCCACCACATGCTGTTCCCCGGTGACCGCCACCACGGCCCGCGCCGCGGCGACGGACAGCGGTCCGTACGGGGCCGGGGTGTCGTGCCACATCCCGGGGACATTGGCCGCGAGCGGCCCGCCCAGCGCCGCCGGGCCCAGCACGTACACATCGCGCCCGCGGCCCGCCAGCGCACCCTGGGCGAGGTAGCTGTAGGCGTCACTGCTGCCCAGCAACGGACCCGGCACCAGCGGCAACGCCCAGCACCACAGAGCCGTGTACGACTCACGCCACCCGGCGGCCGTCCCGTCCGCGACGCGCGTGCCCAGCCGCCACCACGCGATGATCAGCAGCACCAGCCCGGCGTACGACAGGGCGACGCCCACGCACATGAGCGGCGTGCCGTGCCGCCCCCACAGCCCGTCCGGAACTCCCCCCGGCAGCGCCCCGGATCCCCACCCGCCCGCGCCCAGCAGCACGGAGCCCAGCGTGCCCAGGAGCACCTCTCCCCGGACGGTGATCCCTGCCGCGCTCATCCGGCCAACCTAGACGCGGGCCGGGGCCGCAAGACGCACACAGACGGACATGTCGCCCGTCCGCGCTAAGGGCTGCCCTTGGCGCCGGGCCCCACGAGGAGGCCGGGCCCGCCGCCGCCACGCGACCGGCTCAGTCGGCGCAGTACGTGTCCTGCTGCGGGCGCCGGCCCGTCGTCAGGAAGGCGGTGACGGTGCGGTTGCCGCAGGCGTTGCCGTTGCCCAGGTAGGCGCCGTGGCCGCCGTGCTCCAAGGTGACCAGACGGGCCCGGCCGCCCAGGGCCTGACGCATCTTCAGGGCGCCGAAGTACGGGGTGCCGGGGTCCCGCCGGTTCTGGATCATCAGGATGTTGGACGGTCCGTCGGCGGTGATCCGCGTGGGCTTCTGTGCCGGCGCGTCCTTCCAGAAGGCGCAGGGCACGACGTTCGCCGGCATCCCTGCCGTGAGCGGATGCCGGGCGCGGTCGGCGGCCACCGCGCGCCGGTACGCGGCGACCGACGCCGGCCAGCGCACGTCGTTGCAGAGCGGCGCCATCAAGGCCGCCGCGTCCTCGTCCGGCAGCGGCCCGGCGAGGGCGTCGGGCAGCACCGGCCGGGCGGCCGGGTCCTGGGCCTGCCGGACGAGCCGGGCGAACTGAGGGAAGAAACCGTCGCTGAACAGCGCGTTCTGGAGCGCCTGGCGCAGCCGGTTGCCGGTCAGCGGGACGCCCTTCGTGCTGGACTCCTTCGGTACGCGGTCCAGTTTCGCCGCCAGCCGGAGGACCAACGGCCGGACGTCCTGGGGACGTTCGGCCAGCCGCAGCCCCTCGTCCTCCCTGGCCGGGTCCGCCGCCCAGGCCGCGAAGTCGGGGAACCGCTCGTCCGCGCCCGCCGACGTATTGGCCAGCCAGCCCCGCTCCACCCGCGACGGGTCGGGGTCACCATTGCTGTCCAGCACCCAGCGGTCGGTGTGCTGCGGGTACTTCTGCGCATACACCGCCCCGACATACGTCCCGTACGAGCTGGCCCAGGCCGACAGCTTCGCCTCGCCCAGGGCCCGGCGCAGGCTCTCGATGTCGCGCACCTCGTTCGCGGTGGACAGGCTCCCCAGCACGGCACCGCCATGACGGCCGCACGCCGCGGCGATCCGCCGGGACCGGGCGACGTTCTCCGTGATGCCGCCGTCCGGCCCCGGCCACGACCGCAGGGTCACCAGATGCCGGTCGGCCGGGGCGAGTCCACAGCCCGCCTTCGTGCTGCCGCCCGTCCCCCGCGGATCGAAGCTGACGAGGTCGTACGCGCCGGCCATCTCCTTGCCCAGCGCCGCGCCCTTCGCCCCCAGCCAGGGCACCCCGGATCCCCCCGGGCCTCCGGGGATCAGCAGCAGCGTCCCCCGCCGTGCCCCGGGCCGCTCGCTGCGCACCCGGGACACGGCGAGTCTGAGCTGCGGCCCCTCCGGATCGCGGTAGTCGAGCGGTACGGGCAGCTCGGCGCACTCCTGTCGGGCAAGAGCGGGCTCGGCGCACGCCCCCCAGGTGAGGGCGGGTCCCGTGGTGCCGGAGGCCTGGGCACGGGCCGCCGGGGAGACAGCGGCCAGGGTGCCGGCGACAGCTGCGGCGGACAGGGTCAGCAGAAGGGTGCGGCGGGCGTAAGTCGTCATGGCACAAGGGTTGTTGAGCGGGACGCCGCGGCCCATCCGGCTGCCGGGACAACCGTGGTGGGGTTATCCCGAGGGGGGAGCCGTCGCGCGCCGTCGGCCCGGTCCCGCCCGCCCTACTCCCCGACGGTGATCAGCGCCAGCGTGATGTTGTCGGGGCCGCCCGACTCGATCGCCGACTTCCACAGCTCGAAGGCGGCCCGGCCGCCGGTGTGCAGCCGTAGCAGTTCGTCGAGCACGTCCTGCGGGACGGGGTCGGTCAGACCGTCGGTGCACACCAGGTAGCGGTCGCCCACGGAGAGCGGCACGGTCGTCAGGTGCGGGGTGACGGCGCTGAACGTCACCGCGCCGCCGAGCGCCTGGGTGACGAGCGAGGTGGTGCGCCGCCCCGGCGACAGCGGCGGGCTGTCGTCCACGCTCACCTGCCGCAGACTGCCCGCGGCCGCGTCGAACACCCGGCTGTCACCGACGTTGAACACCAGCAGGGACTCCTCCTGCACGACCACGCCGGCGACCGTGGTGCCCATGGTGGTCAGCTCCGGGTCCCGTTCGGCGGCCGCGTACACCGCGTGGTTGCAGAGGTTCACGGCATCCCGGACGGCGTCCTCGCTGCCCAGTGAGGGACCGAGCGCGGCCAGTTGCCGGACGGTCAGCGCGCTGGCCACCTCCCCGCCCGGCTGCCCCCCGATACCGTCGGCGGCCGCGACGACCACCGGGCTGCCGAGCGGGAACACCAGGGTCTGCGGGTTCTCGGTCACCGTGCCGCAGAGGGTCCAGGGGCCGGCCACCAGGCTGTCCTCGTTGTGCTCGCGGATCAGTCCGGTGTGGCTCAGGGCGGTCACGGTGAGGTACGGCATGGCTCGTGTCCGGCTCCGGTGCTGCGCTCCGGCAGGCCCTCGTCCCCCGTGGCGTGCCGTACCACCATTGTGACGGCCGGCCGGGCTCCTCGCCGGTCAGCCGGACTGCTTGCCGCTCAGGGTGTTCCGCCGCATCAGCCGGCCGATGTCCTTCCCCGTGACGATCCCGACCAGATGCCCCGCGTCCACGACGAGGATGCGCGCGCCGGTGCGCAGGCTGACCCGGTCGAGAGCCTCGCTCAGCAGCTCGTCCGGAGCGGCGACCGCGCACTGGGACAGCGGCATGGCCACCTCGCGCACCCGCATCGTCTCCCGGCCCGGACCGGGGACCGTCGCGAGCCGGCGGATCTGCACGAGACCGCTGGGGCGGCCGTCGAAGTCGAGCAGCGGCAGCGCGGAGTGGCGGGAGTGCACGGCCACCTCGTCGATGAAGCGCTGGACGGTCAGCCAGTCGGCGCCGCTCACCACCGGGCTGGACATGGCATCGGAGACCGGTATCCCGCGCAGCGCGGTGTGCAGGGCGGCACGGCGCCGCTCCGCCCCCGCCACGATCATGACGAAGAGACCGATGAAGACGATCCACAGCCCGCCCGGCGCCCCGCGGAGCACGGAGATCCAGCCGGCGGCCACCAGGAGCATCCCCATGATCTGGCCGCCCCGCGAGGCCGCCAGGTCCGCGCGGTCCCGGTCCCCCGTGCGCCACCACAGCACCGCCTGCACCACCCGCCCGCCGTCCAGCGGCACGGCGGGCAGCAGATTGAAGACGCCCAGGAAGAGGTTCGCCCAGCCCAGCCAGGCCAGGACGACGGCCGGCACCGCCCAGCCGGACACCTCGTGCAGCCCGATCCCGGCCCCGAGCGCCACACCACCGATGAGCAGGCTGATGAGCGGCCCGCTGACGGCCACCGCGAAAGCCGCCGCCGCGGTCTGCGGCCGCCCCATCCGGGTCGTACCGCCCAGCGCCCACAGCGTCACGTCCTGGACCGAGATCTGCCTCCGCCGGGCGGTCGCGGCATGTGCCGTCTCGTGCAGCAGCAGGCTGCCCATGAGCAGCGCGGCCCCGGCGACACCGGCGACCGCGTACACGGCGTCCGAGCGGCCCGGCGTCCAGACCGGAAGGCCCTGGTGGCCGAGTCCGTACGCGAACAGGCCCACCAGCAGCGGCACGCTCCAGTGCATGCGCAGCGGCACCCCGACCACATGTCCGACACGGACCGAGCCGTTCATCGTCGTCTCCTGGCCGGTCCGGCGCCCGGTTCCTGCGGGCAGGCCTGGGCGGCCTGCACTCCGTGAACCGGCCGGTCCGGCGCCCACCACAATTGTCGCTCGCAAAACCTACCCTGGAGGCAGGAAAGGACTGCTGGTCGTACGGGTGGCACGCTGGTCGTACGGACGGAACTGCCGGAGGTGCGTCATGGGACAGAGCCACCACTTCCACCTGGACCAGGGTGATCACTCGATCACGGTCAATGTCGGGCCCGGCCGGTCCGGGGAGATCGAGCTGCTGGTCGACGGCAAGGTCGTCGCGTACCGGAAGGAGCACAGCGCCGGCATGAACGTGCTGACCGGCGAACTCCCCGAGGAGCCCGCCCACCCCTTCCGGATCCTGCTGCGCCAGCCGCACCTCGTCCCGTCCATGCCCCGGTGCACGCTGGAGCTGGACGGTGTGGCGCAGCCCATGCCGGAACGGCTGGTGCTCTAGAGGCACAGGGGGCACTGGGGGCACTGGGGGCACTGGGGCTCTTGAGGCCCTGAGGGTCTCTTCTCTCGCCACGGCATGCCGCCCGGGGCCGGCCGGCATGCCCGTGCATGCTCCTCCGCCGCCACGGAAACTCTCGCGAGCTGTTGGGCCACCCGGCTGATTGTGGCCGCCGAGCGTTTTGCTTCCCGCGGGTTGAACGACGTTGCGGGCAGACAACGGCAGCACGATACGTCTGGCATCAGTAGGTCGAAGAGGCGAGGAGCGACGTGAGAAGAATTGCGCAGGCAGGAACCATCGTCGGGACGTGTGGGCTGATGCTGCTCGGCAGCGGAGCGGCCCATGCGGTGACCCTGCCGGGCGAGTCCCTGCTCTCGGCGGCGGTGGGCGCGGACGTCGGCACGGTGGCCGGCATGGTCTCCGGGGTGATCTGCAACAACCGTCTCGCCGACTTCAACTACAAGTCACCGGTCTTCAAGTCGCCGCACCCCTGCATCAACGGGCCGGTACACAGCGGCAACAGCCTGAACAGCGGCAACTTCCTCAACCACGGAAACCCGAACAACAGCGGCAACATCGCCAACACCAACGGGTCCACCAACAGCGCCAACTCGGTCAGCGGCGCTTCGTCGAACAGCAGCAACAACATTCAGCGCATCCTCGGAGGCCTCCTCCACTGACCCGGATATGGCCTCCTGATACGGCTACGGCCCACGGCCTCTTCGCGAGCCGTCCCGCGATCGCCCGGCGCACTCCGCCGGGCGATCGCCGTTTTTGGACCGGAGCCCCCGAGAGCACCCCGTCTGCCGGAAACGGCTCCGGCTCCGGCCCCGGAACGAACCGGGGCCGGAGCCGGAGCCGGAAAGACCGGATCAGCGTCGGGTCACAGCCCCTGCCTGTGGTGGCGACCGACGTTCTGGAGGTGGTTCCGGGTCCTCGACTCGACGCCATGCGTCTCGTCGTGCGAGTTGGTGTTTCCGTTGATGTTGGTCGGGCTGCCGCTGTCGTTGTTGTTGCCCCGCATGTAGACGTTCTGCGAGTTCTGGAGGTTTCCGCTGTTCAGCGGTCCGTTGACGCAGACCCTGGCCCGGCGCGGGCAGTGGAGCCCGGTGCGGATCTGGGCGATGGTGTCGCTGTCCCACACGCTGTCACCGCCCCCGCCCCACGGCCCGCCCCACGCCTGGGCGGGCGACATCCCACCAGCGGCCAGGAGCAGGCCGCAAGCTCCTGCGATCACGAAATTCATGCGTGCCATGTTCTTCACTGTGTGCTCCTGCACCTCGCGGTTTGGGTACCCGCGGTCTTGCTACCGGGCCTTGCCCCATCCGCCAAGCCTGAGCAACGGCCCGTCCCCCGCATTCACTCTGACCGATCAGTGGATTCACCGTGACGGCTCTTTGCGCGACCCCGGGCAGCGGGCTCCGCCGACGGCGTGGACGCACCGCCCCCGAGGCGGCCGAGGTGCCGTCCTCACGCCCGCAGCCGGAGCCGCTGCCCCGGGTAGATGTGGTCCGGTCCCTGGTCTAGTGCGTCCTTGTTCATCTCGTACAGGGCCGGGGTGCCGCCCGGGGCATGGGTGCGTTCGGCGATGACGGAGAGGCAGTCGCCGGGCTGGACGACATAGGTGCGGGCGGCGGCGCCGGCAGTGGAGGTGCGGCCGCGCGTGGTGCGGGCCTGTTGCGGGTCGGGGGCGGACGAGGCGGACTGCCGGGCGGCCGTGGCGGAGGTGTCGCCGGAGCCGCTCGCGGAGCCGGCGCTGGAGCCGCCGGAGCCGCTCGTGGCCGTGCGGGCGCAGTTGGGCCAGGCGGACAGGCCGCGGTCCCGGACGATGCGCTTGCCGATGGCGATCTGCTCGGCGCGGGTGGCGAGGTCGGCACGCGGGGCGTAGCGGTGGCCGCCGTAGGCGCGCCAGGTGGCGAGGTCGATCTGGAGACCGCCGTGGTAGCCGTTGCCGGTGTTGATGTGCCAGCGGCCGTTGCTCTCGCAGGCGGCGATGCGCTCCCAGTCTGGTCCCGGCGATGCAGCGGCCGGCCCGGCGGCCGCGGCGCTCGGGCCGGCCGGGCCGACGACGCTCAGGAGGACCAGCAGCACGGACAGCAGCGTTTCGACGGACCGTTTGGCGAGGGGCGACGGCATCACGGGAATCCTCCGCTGTGCTCCGGCAGCGCCGTGACGGAGTACTCGCCACGACCGGTGGGCACGCACCAACTAACCCGGCAATATGGTTTTCGGCATGCCTGGGGAGCGCGACATGCACGTGTTTCACCCGGGTGGGTGCAGGGCGAGACCCCTCGACTCTCATGGCCCAAAAGGCCCCGTGGCCGTGCGATTGCGCCGCTATTTCCGGTGCCGCCGCCCTATGTCAAGATCCGAATTCAAGCCAGCCGAAGCAATTGCGGACCGGTGCGCTTGTCACCGCCCCTGTGGAAACGGGCATCTACGTGACCGAATAGGCGAAAGACGGGGTGAGGGCAAGGGGTTCCGGGGTGGCGACGGCGAACTCGTAGGAGGGGGAGAAAGTGAAGTTCCGCACGAAGACGGGCACTTCGATGCCATAGGGCCCGGGGACGGTGACCGTGCCGCGGTCGGCGGGGAAACCGGCCTCGATGCGTTCGGGAGCGAGGGACAGGCCACGGCCGACGGCCTGGAGGGCGGCGTCCTTGCGGACCCAGAAACGGGTGACGAGGCGTTCCCGCTCGGCGGCCGGGCAGTCCGCCGCGATCCGTGATTCATGGGCCGTCAGCACCTCGTACGGGGTGTGCGGCGGGGACGTTTCGGGGCGGACGGATTCCACCGAGAAGCCCATCTGGCGGGCGTCGTCGCCGCAGGCCACGACCAGCAGGCCGCGGGTGCCGTACAGCTGCCAGTGGGTGGCGGCGGCCATCGCGGCGCTCACCCGGTCGGGGAGCCGGGCCAGCAGCAGGCTGCGGGACGTGGCGTCGAGCGTGGCTCTGGAGTGGCCGTTGAGCCGCCGGCAGTCGTCGGGGGACAGCCCCGTTCCGGCGCCGCCGGGAGGGGTGGATCCTAAGGGGACGATGAATATCGGGACGGGTGTGGACAGGACGTCCGGGTGATCGTGAGCAGCTGCGGGCGCAGCGGCCAGCGGCCCCCGGCGAGCCTGGCCGGAGTGCTGCCGGTGGTCAGGAACCCCCTGGTCAAGGGGCTCCGGACAGAGTTCGAGAAGAGCGGCGTTCGTTTCCACGTACTTTCCGTCCTCCACAGTTGAGCGGTGCCGAGGCCGTACTGGGTGAGTGACGGCCCGTCATGCGATGGGTCTCTCCCCCTTTTTCGCCTACATCGATCGATACAGACAGCCCAAGGTTTGCAGATCCTCCGGAGCCTTCGAGTCATCCCTCTTGCTGATGTACGGCTACATACTTCGATGTACGAGGGAGAGACCCAAATTCGGGCGCCAGGGCCAGGAAAACGGGCAACGCACCGAAGTACTGTCCTCATGTGTGGTTACGTCTTTTCACAAGTACGCACGCGCGCCGCCGCCCCATACCGCTCCGTGACATCAGATTGGCAGTCGGTTTCTTTGCCGGCTGTCTGATCCTGTATGTCGTGGGCGGCCCACGGGTCATGGGGGGCGATATCCCCGCCTGGCAGGCCGTCCTGCCGGTCCTCGTGCTGTGTGCCGCGACCGCGCTGCGCAGCACCCTGCCGCCGGTCGCCGTCGCCGTCGGCACCCTCACCGTGACCGTGGAGACGACCTCCAGCGGCGGCCTGGGCCCCCTCCTCGTCTATACGGACCTGCTCTACGCGGCAGCGCTGTACGGAGCCCCGTGGCTGTGCCGGGTGCTTCAGGTCGGGACCATCGCGGCCACCCTCGCCACCACCGTCTTCCTCGTCCTCACCGGCGACCGCTCGGAGGGGGTGACGACCGGTGTCATCGTCGCGCTGCTGCTCATCTCCCCGGTGTGGACCGGGGTGTTGATCCGCAACCACAAGGAGCGGGCCGATGCCGAGCGGCAGCGAGCCGCGCAGATCAACCGGCTGGCGGAGCTGGACCGCAAGACCGTGCTCCAGACCGAGCGCACCCGTATGGCCCGTGAGCTGCACGACCTGGTGGCCAACCACCTCAGCGCCATCGCCATCCACTCCAGCGCCGTGCTCTCCCTGACCGAGGCGAAAGGGGAGAAGGACAGGGCGGCCGAGGAGGACCCGGTGCTGCGGGCGCTCGCCGTGATACGCGAGAACAGTGTGCAAGGACTGGCCGAAATGCGGCGGATGGTGGTGCTGTTGCGGTCCGACCGGGGGGTGGACGACGACTGGGACCGGCCCCAGCTGAACGCGCTGGGGGCACTGGTCGATCAGGCCCGCCCGGCCGCCGACGCGGCGGCGCTGACCCTGCACACCGAGTTCCCCGAGAGCTTCCCCGAAGTGTCCTCGGTGATCGAGGTGACGGCGTACCGCATCGTGCAGGAGGCGCTGACCAACGTCCTCAAGCATGCCTCGGCGGGGCGGGTGCGGATCCGCTGCGAGGCCGGCGCCGAGCAGCTGACCATCTCGGTCGACAGCCCGCTGACCCGCCCCGACGGCCGGGCCCGGCAGCGCCCCGTGGAGCAGCTGACCACCGGGGCGGGCGCCGGGCTCGCCGGGATGTCCGAACGGGCCGCCCTGGTCGGCGGCATCTTCGACGCGGGACCCGACCGCACCGCCCCCGGGCGCTGGCGGGTGCGGGCCGTGCTCCCGCTGACCCAGAACTCCTGACGAGAAAGGTGGCGCAGCCAGTGGAGGACTTAGTGACGGACGAGTGGAGGGGCGGGCCGGCGGGTGCGCCGGCCCAGGCTCCGGTGGGCAGGCCCGAGGGCATACGGGTGCTGGTGGCCGACGACCAGGCCGCCGTACGGTCCGGGCTGGTCCTGGTGTTGCAGACCGACCCGGGCATCACGGTGGTCGGTGAGGCCGGTGACGGTGCCACGGCGGTCCGGATGGCCGCCGAACTGCGGCCCGATGTCGTGCTGATGGACGTACAGATGCCGCAGCTCAACGGGGTCGCCGCGACCCGCAGGATCGTGGAGCGCGGGCTCGCGGAGGTGCTGGTGCTGACCACCTTCGACCTCAACGAGTACATCTTCGGGGCGCTGCGGGCCGGCGCCGGCGGCTTCATCCTCAAGAACGCGGAACCGGCCGTACTGGTCAGCGCGGTACGGGAGGTGGCGTACGGGGACGGGTTCCTCACCCCGGCCATCGCCCGGCGGCTGATCACCGAATTCGCCGGGCGGCCGCCGGCGACCGGCCCCACGCTGCCGGACGGCGCCACACAGGCCCTCGACACCCTCACCAAAAGGGAGTTGGAGGTGCTGGCCTGTATCGCCCGCGGGCTGGCCAACAGCGCCATCGCCGAGACCCTCAACCTCGCGGAGGGCACCGTGAAGACGCACACCAGCCGCATTCTGTCGAAGCTGCATCTGCGCAGCCGGGTGCAGGCCGCGATTCTGGCGCAGCAGCACGGGATCGCCCTGCGGGGCTGAGCGGGCCGGGCGCGGGGGGGTGCGGCCCCCGGCGTCACCCGTCGGTGAGCAGTCCGCGCGCCAGGGCGTCGTTCTGGCGGAAGTAGACGGCGTTGGTGTGCGGACGGGGGAACTGGGCCGGTCCGGCGATGATCCGGTCCCGGTGCACGGCGCCGGACGCATCGACGGGGTGCAGACCCGCACCGGACAGCTGCAGCATGCCGCCCGCTCCGTCCTCGGTGTGCTCCTGGACGAGCTCGCCTCGGGACAGCAGGGCGCGCAGCAGGGGGTCGGTGACCCGGTCCGGGTCGGGAGCCGCAAGGCGGGCGTCGAGCAGCACGGCCGCCTCGTGGACGGCGCCGGGCACGGCGGGGCTGCTCGCGCGGAAGACGGAGCCGCCCGGGGCGCGCTCCCCGGCCCCTGCCTCGTCCCCGCCCAGCGCCACGACCCGCATCCCGGGACCCACGAACGTCACGATCCCCGCCTCTGCCAGCGCCAGCAGCTGTGCGGCGCGCAGCGGCGGCGGGCCCGAGCTGAGGTACGTACCGAGCGCGAAGTGGCGCAGCGCCTCCACGACATGGTGGGCGTCCAGGCCCCCGGACCGCCACAGCTCCTCGATGACCGAGCCGACCCGCTGGAGGGCGTCGACCAGGGCGGTGTCGACACCGCGCGCCGGTCCGGTACGGCGTTGCAGCACCTCGGCGAGGTGGCCGCGCAGCTGCCGCTGGAGGTCTTCGGTGCCCGCGAACCGCAGCCCGGCCAGCGGCGCGGCCAGCCGGTCCAGGTCGAGGCGGTCGGCGGGGTCGGGCACCGCGGCACGGGCGAGTTTGGCCAGCCGGTCGGCGTCGGTGATCAGCACGGCGTACTGGGCGTCGAAGTCCTGCCAGGTCATGCGGGTACGAGCGGGCTGTTCCGCGAAGAGTGCGCGGTAGTGGCACCAGCCCAGTTCGGCCACCACCAGCGGCCAGGCATCGCGGGCGAAGGAGGCGCCGGGCCGGGACAGCCGGGCGCGGCAGGCGTCGACGGTGGCGAAGCGGGGGGCGGCGGCCGGGGCCGTCGCCGGAGCCGTGGCCGGTGCGCCGGACGCCGGTTTGGCCGGTTTGGGCGGCAGCGGAACGCCCCGGCGGGAACCGGCGTACAGACGCGGCTCGCGCCCGGACGGCAGATAGCGCAGCGCACCGTCCGGGGTGCGCGCGAAGCGGCCGCCGCGGCCCTCCGTCAGCAGCGCCAGACAGTCGATGAAGACCAGACCGAGGCCGCGGACGACGACGGGCGCACCGGGCGGGATGCGCTCCAGCGCTGCCGCGTCGGCGGGGCCGGGGCCGATGCGGGTCAGGCCGGCCGGCACGGGGGCGGCGAGGGTCTCCGTATGGCCCTGGGCGAACACCACCCGGTCGGCGAGGAAAGGGGGTTCACCGGAGTCGAGGATCACCTGCTGGCGGCCCCGCCCGTCCGGTGCCGCCCCGTCGGCGGCCGTGCGCCGCAGATCGGTCACCCGGGCCCGGTGGACGTACAGCCGTACCGAGGCGGGCCGCTCACGGGTCACGGTCGCGAAGAAGTGGCGCAGATAGCGGCCCTGGTCGCGGCGGGCGGCGTAGGCGCCGTCGTGGAGCGGGGCGTCGAGCCATCCCGCAGTCGTGGGGCCGGGCCGCGGCGGCCCGTCGCACTCCACGCTCTCGTCCGGGTACATCGTGACCTGCTCGGCGGCGGAGTTCATCCACAGCAGTCCGGACTGGTCGGTGCGCCAGGTGCGGCCGGCGCCCGGCGGGTACGGGTCGACGATGTGCAGATCCAGGGGCCGGTCGCCGTACAGGGCCGGGACGTTGGCGAGGATCCGCTCGACGATCGAGGCGCCGCGCGGGCCGCAGCCGATGATGCAGAGGGAGCGGGCCGGGCCCGTGTGGTCGTTCAACTGGACTCCGTCCGTTGGCCGCTGTCCGGACGTGGCGTACGCGCACAGATAGGGGCCCGGTGGCCCGTGCACGGAGCACGGGCCACCGGGCGCCGTGTCAGCAGCCGGTGCTGACGGTGGAGCCGAGCGCCTGGGCGTCACGCTCGCCCGGCACCTCCAGACCCTGAAGATCCATGATGCTCATCTCGAACCCCTCCCTTCCGTTGTCCGATCCGGGTGCGTACAGTGCGTAGAGGACACCGAACTCGGTGTCAGCAGCCGCCGCTGACGGTGGAGCCGAGCGCCTGAGCGTCACGCTCGCCCGGCACCTCCAGACCCTGAAGATCCATGATGGTCATTGCGACACCTCCCTTCGGGGGTGAGCAGGAGCGGTGGACAGCGGAGCTGATGTCCCAGGTGCCGTTGCGGGACACCTGGAGCCGGTGGGACGGGCATTGCGGTGCACGGCCCGCCGGCGTCACATCAGCAGCCGGTGCTGACGGTGGAGCCGAGCGCCTGGGCCTCACGCTCGCCCGGCACCTCCAGACCCTGAAGATCCATGATGGTCATTTACGACACCTCCCTTCCGTTGTCCGCAGTGCCCGCCGTCCCGGACGGGGCGGTGGGGTTCGCGGCGCCATGGGCGCCGCGGGCGCGCTCCGGGGCGGCCGAGTGAACGGCCGCGGCGGACCGCGAGTCGGTGAGGAACGGGAGCAGTTCGGTGCCCCGTTCGGCGGCGCCGAGGGCCAGCAGTACGCCGGCCCCGCCGGTGGCCACGTCCATGGAGATCCGGGCCCGGCCGTCACAGGGGAAGACCGTCGCGCCGTTCAGCGTCATGGCGTGCTGGTGAAGGTTGGTCAGATGGCGGCGCAGCTGCCGCTCGGCGGTCTCCGCGGGCAGCGGGACCCACTCGCGCAACGTGGCGAGGGTGCCGATCAGTCCGGCGCGTCCGCCCCACAGCCCCGACTCGATGACGAAGTCGGAGGAGCAGGCCCGCAGCAGGGCCGGCAGGGCCTCGCGGATCCGCGCGTCGTCGCGGTGGCGCAGGAGATCGGCCGCCACCAGGGCGATGCCCGCGCTGCCGTTGTCGAGATAGGGCAGCAGCCGGAACCCCTCGTCGACCTGGAGGGTGTCCTGCGGTCCTGACGCGCAGCGGTCGAGGTCGCGGTGCACGGCCCGGACGGCCTCGTCCAGCAGGCCCCGGTCGCCGGTGGACCGGTGGGCGCGGAGCAGGAACAGCGCCGGTCCCGACCAGCCGTACATCAGCCCGGCGGCGTGGGTGGAGCCGCGCCGGCGCTTGTGCTCGACGGGCTCGGTACGGGCCGCCGCGAGCCGCTCCGTGACGCGGTCGGCGAGGCCGAGGGCCTGCTGCCGCAGGGCGGCGCTGTCCAGCGCGTCGGCGAAGTGCAGAAGGTTCAGACCGACGCCGGACAGGCCGCGGTAGAGGCTGGGGCAGTGGCGTACGGAGAGCCGGTCCGCGGCCCGGTCGAGGGCGCGCAGGGCTCCCTCGTCGTCGCCCAACTCCCGTAAGACGTAGGCCATTCCGTGCAGACCGTCGTAGAAGCCGGTCCGCTCGGCGGGGACCCGGTCGACGGCGGCGCGCAGCCAGGCCGCGCCCTCCTCGTCGTGTTCCCCGAGGACGGTGTGGCGGGCCCACAGGACGCCGGCCGCGCCGTGTCCGAAGCCCGCGCCGCCCTCGGCGAACTGGGCGAAGTCGCCGGGGTACAGCCGGTCCGTGCGGTGCGGGGTGGCGCTGTCGCGCAGCCCGCGGCCGATCGAGGTCAGCACGTCGGGCGGTGGGAACGCCCCCGGGGCGCTGCGGAGCGGGGAGGTCGTGTTGTCGTTGGGGGCGAGCTGGGGGGCCAGCCGTGCCACCAGGTCGCCCGGGAGGCCGAACCGGCGTGCCGCGGTGTCGAGCAGCGCCGACGCCTTGTCGGGTGCCAGCCCGCCGAGCGCGGCGAGCGGCAGGAACATCCACAGCGCGATGGCGGCCAGTGCGTAGTGGTCGCCGTCCGCGCCGGTGGCGTCGGCCCGGTGGAAGCCCGGGGCGCCGAGGCTGCTGGGGGTGGCCAGGTCGATCGCGTCGGCCACCTCGAAGTCCAGCAGGACGGGGATGTCGCCGGGCTGGATGATGAAGTTGCCCGGGTGCAGGTCGCCGATGCGGACCCCGCGCCCGTGCACCGAGGCGATCAGCGCCTCGATCCGGCCGAACAGGGCCAGGGCGCGGTCCCGGTGGGCGGCCACGGCCGACTCGTCGGGTTCGGGCACGGTCAGCGGATAGATCCCGGCGAGCCAGGACTGGAAGTCCTGCCCCTCGATCTCCTCCAGGACCAGGAACAGGTGGTCGCGGACCTGGAAGGTGCCGAAAGTACGGGGGATGCCGGGCAGTCCGGCCAGCTTCGCCAGGATCCGGTGCTCATGGGCGAGCCGGGCGACCGCGTCGCGGCCGACGCCGTCCGTACCCGAGTACGGCCGGCCCTCCTTGAGGACGACGCTGCGCTCCCCGGCGCCGAGGGCGTGGTCGCCGGCCGGCTCGGCGCGGTAGACGCCGCCGCCGTGCGAGAAGTGCAGCGCACCGGTGATCCGGTACGGGAAGTCGTCCACGGCCTGCCGGGCGGCCAGCGAGTCCTTGAGGATGTCCGGCATCCCGACCCAGTCGGGAGTGTGGAAGACCGGGGCGCGGCGGTCCGGTTCCGGTGTGCCGTCAGGGCGCCGGAAGGCCGTCACCAGTTCGCCGTCGGCGTCCTCCATGTAGCGGGTGCGGAAGCCGCCGTAGCGTACGTACAGCGGGCCCTCGCGGAAGCGCAGATCGGTGAGGACGTACGGGCCCGGCCGGCCGCCGACGAGCGCGTCCAGGCCTTCGAGGGTGCGGGCCAGCTCGGCCTCGTCCACGGGGTAGACGGTCAGCAGCTTGCCGGCGGAGGAGCGCTGGGCGTACTTGCGGCTCAGGGCACGCAGGACGTTGGCGCTCTTGAGGTACTTGAAGGCGATGCCGTGCCGGGTGCAGTGGGCGGCGACATCGGCGAGGGTGCGGTGGGCGTCCTCCTGGGCCGCGCTGACGTGGATCTTCCAGCCCTGGTCGGGGAGGTGGTCCTCGGGCGGCCGGCAGAAGGTCCAGGCATCGTTGTCGTCGCGGGTCCAGCCGTCGGGCAGCGGCGGGGCGGGGAAGCGGGTGGCTTCCAGGTCCCAGTTGCCGGGCCAGTCGAAGAAGGTGCGGTCGGCCAGGGCGAAGCTCTCGGCGCCGTCTCTCATGCGGCACCTCGCGCGGGGGCGGCGGCGGCCGGGACGGGCTCGTCGGTCCGGGCGGTGTCATGGAGCCCGTCGGCACGGGCGGCGGCGTCGGGCGTGGCCCCGTCGTGCTGTGCGGGGTCGTCGTCCAGGAACTCCGCGAGCGCGGTGCGCCCGGTCGTCGTCAGATGCTCGGCGAGGACGGCGCGGGCCTGGGCCTTGTCGTCCCCGTCCACGAAGTCGGCGAGTCCGACGGCCAGTACGCGGTTGTCGGCGCTGGGCTTCAGCGAGGCGTAGTGCTCGTCGCGCAGCAGCCCCCACACGATCGAGTCGTGATACGCGCCGTCGAGATAGCAGTGGTCGCGCAGGATGCCCTCGACCACGAACGGGGTCTTGGTCATCAGCCGGATGATGCCCTTGTTGTAGCCGGCGGTGGTGACCTGCACCCGGTGCGCGTCGAGTTGGTGGAAGAGGTAGTCGACGAGCAGGACGACGGCCTCCGCGCCGTAGCCGCGGCGCCACAGCTCGGGGGAGCCGATCGCGCCGCCGACGGTGAAGCCGCCGATCCGGCCGCTGCGCTGGTAGCTGACGGTGCCGATGCCGTCGCCGTCCTTCGTACGGATCACCAGATGGTGGACCCGCCCCGAGCGGTTGGCCGCTTCGACCTCGGCGGCGCCCAGCAGCTCCCAGTCCCCGCTGAGCACGGCGGCCGGCGAGCCGGGCCGCAGCCAGGAGGCGATCGCTGCCCAGTCGTCGTCGCCGGGCCATTCCAAGGTCACCAGTCGTCCCTGCATGATGCGTCTCCCTCCTCAGCCTGTGTAGCGGGTCAGTACGAGTACGGCGTTGTGGCCGCCGAATCCGAACGAATTGCTCAGCACCACGTCGCCGTCCCAGTCGCGGGCGCCCTTGACCACCAGGTCGAGATCCGGTTCCTCGGGGTGGTCGCAGTTACGGATCGGTGGGATCTTGCGGTCCCGCAGCGAGAGCACCGCGGCGATGGCCTCGACGGCTCCGGATGCACCGAGCATGTGCCCGGTCATGCTCTTGACTGCGGTGATCGGCGTACGGGGCAGCTGGTCGGGGCCGAGCACCTCGCGCAGGATCGCCGCCTCGATGCGGTCGTTCTGCACGGTGCCGGTGCCGTGGGCACTGACCTGCCCGACCTCCTCGGGGGCCCGGCCCGCGTCGGCGAGCGCACCGCGCACGGCGCGGATGGCTCCGGCGCCGGTCGGGTCGAGGGCGGTCACATGATGGGCGTCGGTGGTGGCGGCGTACCCGGCCACCTCGGCGAGGATCGGTGCGCCGCGGCGCTCGGCGTGCCCGGCCTCCTCCAGTGTCAGGACGCCGGCACCGACGGCCATCACGAAGCCGGCGCGGTCCCGGTCGAAGGGCCGGCTGGCTCCTTCGGGGTCCTCGTTGCGGCGGGAGAGGGCCTGCGCGTTGGCGGTGCCGGCCAGGTCGGTGGCGGTGAGTGAATCGTCCGCGCCGCCGGCCAGGGCGATGTCGGCACGGCCGGAGCGGATCAGCTCGGTCGCCTCGCCGATGGCCACCGCGCCGGTGGCACAGGCCGCGGAGACCGCACAACTGGGGCCGCCGATGCCGTACTTGATGGACAGCAGGCTGGCCGGGTGGTCGATGGCGGTGAGGACCGAGTGGTACGGGGAGACCCGCCGCGGGCCCTTTTCCTTGAGGACGTCGTACTGCTGCTGGATCGCGTGGGCGGCGCCGTAGCCGGAGCCGATCACCGCGGCGAAGCGGTACGGGTCGATGCCGGCCGGCGGTTCGAGGCCGGCGGCCCGCAGGGCCTGGGCGGCGGCGACCACCGCGTACTGGGTGAAGCTGTCGCTGCGCCGGGCCTCCTGCGGGGTGAGGTAGCCGGTCGTGTCGAAATCGGTGACCTCCCCGCCGATACGGACCGGGAGGTCCGAGGCATCGAAGCGGGTGACGGGACCGAGGCCGCTACGGCCGGCCAGGAGAGCGGCCCAGAAGTCCGCGGTGGTGTTTCCCACGGGGGACACCACGCCGCAGCCGGTGACGACAACGCGCCGCCGATCCTCGCGCAACTCCATGGAACTCGCCTCCTACTTTTCTGCCCCGTTGTCACGCTTGGGGCGTCCTCATGACCAGAAACATGACAGGTGAGTCATCGTGCTGTCAACAGCCTTCGCGGAAGGTGGTCAGTCATCGAGGCCCACCCCTATGGACGGCCAAGCCTCGCACCAGCGGAAACGCTCTCAGGAGCGTGACTGACTGAGTCACGAAAATTGACTATGGCAGGCAGATGGGCGGGCAGATGATGGCGGTTGCCCGGCGCCGGGGGGTGCGTCCGGAGGGGGCGGCGACGGACGGAGCCGGGGTGCCTGCGGGGCACTGGCGGGGCGCGGTGCGGGCGCCCCCACTGCGCCCCCTGGCCGCCCCTGACCGCCCCGTTGACGCCCCCTCTGACGCGTCCACACCGCCCCCGCGACGCCTCCATGCCGCCCTCGCACCGCCCCCGCGCCGCCCGCTGGTCGGGCCGGGAGTACATAGAAAGTGACAGACGACGGGTCGGAAAGTGCCTACCTGCGGATGATCCGAATGTGCCGGGCGGACGGGACGCTGGTCCGTACAACGAGCTCCGACACCATCACAAGGAACGAGGGGAACTCATGAAGGGTATTGCCGTAGGTATTGTTCTGGCGATCGTAGGTCTGGTCCTATGGCTGACCACAAAGGAAGTGGAGACCCCGATCGTCTCGCTTCACAAGGCCGGGCTGATCCTGGCCATCATCGGTGGCGCAGAGGCCTTGTTCGCGCTTCTGGGATTGGGAAAGAAAGCTAATAAATAAACGCGCATTGCGCGCAATAACGGCATTTTCGCCGCCGCGGCACTTTGGCCCCGGCGGTCGTCAGTCCCGCTTTTCGAGGAGGTCCGCCAGCCGTTCCCGGGCCCGCTCGGCGTGCCGGTACGCCTGGGCCCGCCGGAACAGCTCAGCGGAATACCGGAAGTGCCCGGCCGCCCTTTCCCGGTCCCCCACCCGCTCGCATGCCGCCGCGATCTCCAGGAGCGCGGCGGCTTTCTCATGGCTGCGGCCCGTATCGGGCAGCGCGGCCAGCTGCTCGCCCAGCGCAAGGAGGCGGCCGGTGTCACCGGCCGCCTCCGCGAGGACCGCGTCCGCGGTCGTCAGCCAGAGCGGGAACTCCGGTTCCTGCGCCACCGAGGCCACGACCAGGCCGCGCTCGACGATACTGCGGGCCTCCGCCGTCTCCCCGCGGTGCAGCAACAGCAGGGCGTAATGCCCGTTGACCTTCTCCCAGAGCGGGAAGCCGGCGCCCGGGGGCACCCGGCGCGCACACTCCCCCAGCAGGGCGGCGGCACGCTCCGCCTCGCCCCGGTCGCGCAGGTCGAGCGCCCGGTGCAGATCGATGGCGGCGCGCGGCCCGGGGAGCACACCGTCCGCCGAGGGCCGGCCGTGGTCGGTGTCGGGAGCCCAGTCCGGGCAGCCGCTCCAATACGCGCAGCGGGTGAGGACTTCCAGGACCAGCAGGGAGTGGAAGCCGGTGCCGGGGCGCTGACCGGCGCATTCGAGGAAGCCGGTGAGGGCGTAGCGCAGCCCGTCCTGGACCCGGCCGGCCGACTCCAGGAGGTCGGCCAGCGCGATCAGGGCGCGCAGCCGGGGCTCGGCGAACGGCGCGGGAGCCGGGGCGTCCAGCATCCGCAGCAGGACCTCGGCACCCTCGTCGGCGCGGCCCAGCGTGCCCAGTATTTCGGCAATGGCGAGCTGCGCCTCGGTGAATACGTCGTCCTGCCGGCCGGCCGGCTCCATCTCGGCCAGTGCGCGGAATTCCGACAGCGCACCCACGGCGTCCCCGCCGTCCCATTGCCTGCGCGCCGCCACCAATCGCCCGACGAGGTCGAGCCTGCGGACCCGGCCGGTGGTTTCGGCCTGCTCTGCGGTGCCGGATATTTCGTCCACGCCGACCCCGAGGCGTTCCGCGAGGATCTTGAGTGCCCGGCCGCTGGGAATACGCTTCCCGCGTTCGACGAGCGAGATGTAGCTGGACGACATTTCAGACCCGGCAAGGTCGTGCTGGGTCATTCCAGCGCCGACCCGGAGCTCTTTGATTCTCCTCCCGGTGTCCGCCAGCTCAGGCATTCGACAAGCCCTCCGGATTTCGAACAGTGGATGACTCCGGCCGACTGCATCAAAACGGCGAGTCACAATGAGTGGTGGGCACTTTACCAAGCAGTCAAGAAGAAGTCGACCGCTATTCGGATTCCTTCACCGGTCTTCACCGGGCCCGCCGAGATCATTTCGAGGGGGCTCGGCGCATTGTGCGGAGCCCCTCGCGAGAGGCCGGTGCGCACAACGGAAAACCGGCCGCCGGGTACACCGAACTGTGTGCGGCGGCGCCATGGGTCAACCTTTCGATGTACTACCGCACGGCGATGCACACCCCCGCGGCGGCGTGGTCGGATGGGGCCGCAAGCGCCCCACCACCGCCGGACTCCGCGGAGGCACCACAGATGACGCAGCCCCAACGCCCCGATCTGCACAAGGATGTGGCGTCCCCGCACACCTCGTCGCCCTCGGTGCTGGCCTCGGACGCCGAGCGCGAGGCCATGGTCGAACGGCTCCGCGAGGCCACCGCGGAGGGCCGGTTAACCCTGGAGGAGCTGGCCGAGCGCTCCGAGGCCGCCTATCTGGCCCGTACCCACGCCGAGTTGATGTCCGTCGGCGAGGATCTGCCGCACGTGACACCCCCCGCCTCGGCAGGGACCGCCACCGGACAGCGCACCTTCCGCGCCACCTTCGGCGACCTCGTCCACCACAGTCCCGTGCTGGAGCACGGCATCGCGGCGACCGCGGTCTTCGGAGATCTGACCCTCGACCTGTGCGCCTCCCCGGCACCGTCCACCGGCGAGCTGACCATCGAGGCCCGCGCGCTCGTCGGCGATGTGCACCTGCTGCTGCCGGAAGGCGTCCGGGTCGAGATGAACTGCTCCAAGGTCCTCGGTGATCTGCGCAATCTGACCCGGGAGCACGCCGGCCCGGCGGCCATCACCCCGCTCGTACGGATCAACGGCTCCGCCGTCCTCGGCGACATCATCGTCGCCCACCCCGACAGCGACCGCCGCACGTACTGGCAGAAGTGGCTCGACGAGCGCCGCAGCCGGGCCTGAGCCGAGGAGAATCCGTGACGTCCCCTCAGGTCCTGCCCCCCTCCGCACCGTCCGCCCCGCTCCTCGACGAGCCGCGGATAGGCCTGCGGGCCACGGTGCGGCACACCGGCGCGCTGGCCCGCCGCAATCTCCTCCAGATCCGGCAGAACCCGACGTCGATGACCGACGCGCTGCTGATGCCGATCGTGCTGACCGGGCTGTTCGTCTTCGTCTTCGGCGGCGCGATCGGGGCCGGCGGCGACCGCGCGCAGTACACCACCTTCCTGATACCGGGGCTGATGGTGATCCTCGGGATGACCATCGCCATGGCCGTGGGCGTCGGCGTCAACGACGACTTCCGTACGGGCGTGATGGACCGCTTCCGCACGATGCCCATCGCCCGCTCCTCGGTGCTGCTGGCCAAGGTCGTGGTGGAGACCGGCCGGATGCTGGTCGCCATCACGGTGCTCCTCGTCTTCGGCGCGCTGCTCGGCTTCGACCTCACCGGACACTGGCCGGGCCTGCTGGCCGCGGTCGCCCTGACCGCCGTCTTCGGCACCTCACTGGTGTGGGGATTCATGCTGCTGGGCCTCACCATGCGCACCGCTCAGGCCATCCAGGGACTCTCGGTCGTGGTGCTGACCCCACTGCAATTCGCCTCCTCGATCTTCGTGCCGCCCGCGACCATGCCGGAGTGGCTCCAGACCTTCACCCGCTTCAACCCCCTGACCCACATGGCCGACGCGGCCCGCGGACTCGCCCTGGGCGAGGGGCCGGTGGCGGGCCCGGTGTTCTGGACGCTGGTGTGGTCGGCGGCCCTCACCGCGCTCACCGCCCCGCCGGCCATCGCCAAGTTCCGCACCAAGACCTGACACCCGATCCCGTACGGAGCGGAGTACCTCCCCCGGCACGCCCTCGGCGTGGCTCCCTCCGCACGAAGAAGACGTGCCCGGCCCCCTCCGGCCACCCCCGGGCCGAAGGAGGCCGGGCACGCACCCCTCTCCCCCCAAGTCCGGTCGTACGGGGCGTTGCCCGCGCTCTCGGCATACGGCCGGACCCTCACCGTCGTGGCGCCGCACCGCCGGGCGGGTTCCGCCTCGGCAAGCGACCGGCCACCGTGGTGAGGGTCCGGCGACAGGGACGACCCCTAGGGCGCCCCGTCCGGCTGATGGCCCTCCCGCTCCGGGAAGTCCCCCGCGGAGGCGGTCATCCCCGGCGGGGTGTCGGCGAGCGCGGTCGCGACCTCCACCACGGTGGTAGTCCCGGCCGCGACCTGCCGCCAGCCGTCCGCCAGCGCCCCGGCCAGCTCGTCGGCGTCCGTCACCCGCCGGTATCCCAGGCCATAGGCGCTGGTCAGGCCCTCGGTTCCGGTCGGGCGGGGGCGGGTGAAGGCGAAGCGCGAGTGAGTGCCGGAAACCCGGTCGAGGTTGGACTGGAGCCAGCCGTAGCCGCCGTTGTCGAGGACGACATAGAGGACGGCGGCGCCCGCGTCGGCGACGGTGGGCAGCTCGCTGCGGAAGAGGTTGAAGGCTCCGTCGCCGACCACCGCGACCACCGGCCGCCCGGCCGGCTCGGCCAGCCGTACGCCCACCGCGGCGGCCGCGCCGAAGCCGAGCGGGGTCTGCTCGCTGGGCACCACGGAGCCGCCGCCGGACCCCAGCGACCAGTGCGGGAAGAAGTACGACCACATGTCCTGGAGGCCGTTCTCCTGGACGAGGACCCGGTCGGCGGGGACGGCGCGGTCGAGGGCGGCCAGCACCCGGGCGACCGGCACGGCCCCGTCGGCCACCGTCTTGGCGGCCTCCTCGGCGCGGTCCGCGGCGCGCTGCACCAGCGCGGCACGCGCCGCACGGACCCGCGCCGGCCAGGCCTCGGCGGGCCGGTGACCGGCCAGCAGCTCCGCCCAGCCGTCCACGATCCGTCCGGCGTCCCCCAGCACATGGGCGCCGGGCCGCTCCATGGTCAGGCTCTCCTCCCCCAACACGGCCTGAATCACCAGGAGTTGAGCGGCGTCCTCCGGCCAGCCGAAGGTGGCGGTCTCCTCCAGCCGGCTGCCCAGCGCGATGACGAGGTCCGCCTCGCGCCACAGCGCGTCCATCGGGGCGACCGTGTAGAGGCCGCTGACACCGCAGTGGAGCGGGTGGTCCTCGGCGACCGTGCCACGTCCTGAGGCGGTACTGAAGAGGCCGGCGCCGATCCGCTCGGCGAAGCGCTCGATGCGGCGGCCGGTGTTGCGGTGCCGGGCGCCGCCGCCGACCAGCAGTAACGGCCGCTCGGCGGCGGCGATCCGCGCCGCGGTCGCGGCCAGCGCGTCCGGGTCGGGGGCCGGCCGCTGGGGCGCGGCCGGGCGCCACGGTCCGCTGCGGGTGACCGGTTCGGCGGCGATCTGCTCGGCGAGCTCCAGGTAGATCGGCCCCGGAGCGCCGTTGACGGCGAGCGCGGCGGCCTTCTCCAGGGCGCCGGGCAGCCGCTCGGCGTGGTCGACGCGGGCCGCCCACTTCACGTACGGGCGGACCGCGGTCAGCTGGTCGAGCTCCTGGAAGGCGCCGGTGCCGAGCCGGTCGAGCCGGGTGCCGTCGGCGATGAGGATCAGCGGTGCGGCGGCGGAGCGCGCCTCCAGGACGCCGGTGAGCGCATTGGTCAGCGCCGGGCCCTTGCCGATCACGCAGACACCGGGACGGCCCGACGCGAGCGCGTAACCGGTCGCCATGAACAGGGCGTTGCGCTGGTCCCGGCAGAGCACCACGGTGGTGTCGGACCGCTCCAGCTCGCCGAGCAGCGCCATGTCGTCACCGGGCAGCCCGAACACGACCTCGGTGCCCAGGTGGTGGAGGTGGTCGGCGATCGCGGCCCAGGCGGTGGGGTGGGTGTACGAGGTCATCGGCCGGCTCCCGGACCGTGGGCGGCGACGGCCTTGGAGATCAGCACGGGCTCGGCCCGCACTTCCTCGCCGTCGAAGATGTAGTTGGCCATCCGTCCGTAGCCGCCGAACGGGGCGTTGCCGTCGTCGATGGACAGCAAGGTGGTGTCGAGGGTGACGGTGGTGCGCCGGCGCAGTGCCTCGACGAGGCCGGGGGCGTGACCGTAGACGCTGGAGCCCAGGGCGCGTTCGGTGAACATGCCGGTGGTGAGGGTCGCGGCCAGGGCGTCCTGGTCGCGGTAGCCGGCGATGTTGAAGATCGGGGCGAAGAACTCCGGTACGTGGGTGCGCGGTGTGACCTCCTCGCCGACGACGACGGTGGGGTCGAGCCGCCGGGCGCGGAAGTCGACATGCCCGCCGTGCACGATGCCGCCGCGGTTACGGGCCAGGAACTGCGCGCCGTCCTCCAGCGCGCTCTCGTAGAAGATCGGCCCGAAGTCGGCGTCCGGGTCGGAATACGGGCCGTAGCGCAGCCCCTTCAGCTCGCTGACCAGGGCGTCGACGAAGGGGTCGAGCAGCGACTCATGGACGGTGAACAGGTCGGGGCCCAGGCAGTCCTGGCCGGTGTTGAGGACCCGGATGGCGATGGCGTCGCGGGCCGCCTGCTCGACATCGGCGCCGGGGGCGACGACGAACGGGTTGACGCCGGAGCCGAGGAAGAGGAAGAGCTGCCCGGGGGAGAGCTGGGCGCGGATCTGTTCGGCGTTGGCGTAGGCGCCGGTGAAGACGACGACATCGGCGGGGCGTACGTGATCCTGCAGGAATTCCCGCTGGCTGGCGCCGGAGAGGGTGATGGGCAGACCGTGCTGCTCGGCGAGCAGGGTGTGCAGCCGGTGCATCTGGTCCTTGACGCGGCTGGAGGGACGGAAGACCAGCCGGTCGGTGTAGAGCGCGGGGACCAGGAGGTAGAGGGCGTAGGAGTAGAGGATGACGTTCGACGGCATGAAGGCGGCCAGCCGGGGGACCCGGCCGGGCCGGTGGGCGGCCACCTCGTCCAGGGCCCCGTCGAGGGTGGCGACGGTCGACTCGATCTCGTAGCGCGCGGCGCGGTGGGTGGAGATCTCGCACAGCAGATCGTGCACGGTACCGGCGTCGTTCACCAGGAAGTCCCGGACCCGGTGCACGGCTGCCGCGCGTCGGCTGTCAGTGCTGTCCTCCGGCTCGGCGGCCACGGTCGGCCATGCGGGAGCGGAGCTCATATGTCCCTCCTCGGGGCGTAGTCCATGGAGGGTCAGCGTCAGCCAATAGTCATTTATTGTCAAGCATAGTCATTGCGCTCGACTGTCCCATATGACAAGCGGCCCCGCTCCCGGCCGGCCCATGAGACCCCCCACCTCCCCGCTCTCCCCGGTACCGAGCGCCCGAGCTGGCCTCTCAGCTGTCGCGATGCCCGCACAGCGGAAACGGGAATGGCGTACTCCGAAAGTGACAAAAAATGACTCCTGTCGGGCGCCAGACCATCCACAGGCGCCCCTGAGCGGACCTCCGGTGAGTAGACTCGCGGTCATCACGTTCCCTCTGTCCGCAGCCGTCCGCGCCTTGCCACCGTCCGTCCGCCCCACTCAACTGCGAGCGATTTTCTTGACGATTGAGCAGCCTGCTTTCGGTAAGCGAGTGCGGGAGGTCCGGCGCGCTCAGGGTCTGTCCCAGGGGGACCTGGCCGGGGACGATCTCTCCCCCAGCTATGTCTCGCTGGTCGAGAACGGCCGCAGAATCCCCAGCGCCAAGATCGCCCGGTCCATCGCCGAACGCCTCGGCACGACGGTCGAGGCGCTGTGCGCCACCGACGAGCCGGGGGACCGGCTGACCCAGCGCCTCGGCCTGGTCGGCCAGTTGGTGGCCGCCCGCGCCGCCCAGCTGGCCGGCGACTGGGCCGCGGCCCGGCAGCAGCTGGAGTCCGTGGTGGAAGCGGCCGGCGCCGATCAGGACGAGGTGCGCTGGGAGGCGCGCTGGGAACTGGCCACCGTCCTCGGGCGGCTCGACGACCCGGCCCGCCATGAGGCGGCGCTGCGCCGGCTGCTCGACGACCCCCTCACCCGCTCCGCGCCCGTGCTGCACGCCCGCGTCGCCATCGAGCTCTCCCAGCTGCTGCGCGCCGCGGGCCGCCTCGCGGACGGTGTCCGCTTCGCCGAGGAAGCGGTCCGGGTCACCGGCGAGCTGGAGCCCGGCCGCCCGGAGCGGGCGCAGGCCCAGGTGGCGCTGCTGTCCGTGTCCGTCGACAGCGGGGAGTGGAGCCGCGCCGAGCAGCTCGGAGCGGAGCTGCACACCCAGGTCGCACCCTTGCCGGCCGGCGAACTGCGGGCGAGCGCGCTGTGGGCCGTGGCCGGTGCGCAGTATCTCGGCGGGCATCCGGACCGGGCGCTGGAGCTGCTGGCCGAGGCGGAGCAGCTGCTCGCCGCGACGGACGGGGTGCGGCTGCGGCTGCGGCTGGCCCGCGCGCGGACGCTGCTGGCGCTCGCGGCGGGCGGGCAGGACGAGGCCGGCGCCCTGCTGGAGCGGGCCCGGCAGGCCGCCGCGCTCATCGACACCCCGTCCGCCAGGACGTGGCTGGCCGTCCTGGAGACGGCCGCGGCACTGCGCCGCAACGAGCCGGTGAAGGCCGCCGGCCAGGCCGCCGCGATCGACCCCGACGCCGCCGGGCTGACGCCCCTCGACCGTGCCCGCTGTCTGCTCCATCTGGCCCGCGCCCATCGCGCGGAGGGTGGCGAGGAGGCCGCGGAGGCCGACTTCAAGGAGGCCGCCGAGGGCTACGAGAAGGCCGGGGCCTTCCGGCTGGCGCTGGAGAGCTGGCGCGAGCTGAGCGCCGGCGGCCGGGCGGGCGAGGGGCCGGATCCGCACGCGGTCCTCATGCCGTAGCGGTGTCCGTGGCCTCGGCGCTGTCCGCCTCGACCGCCGGGCCGCCGTACGCACCGGCCTCCGGCGCCCGCCAGAATCTGGCGCCGGGTGCCGGGTCGGAGGTGGCCGCACAGGCCACGCTCTGCGGGCCGGCGGGCAGATCCCGGACGTAGGCGGTGCGGCCGGGATGGGCCGCGGAGCCGGGAATCACGATCTTGCCCTCCCGCGCGCCGCTCAGCGCATCGATCGCGTCGGCGGCGGCCAGCTCGCCCCGTCCGGTCAGCCGCAGGGCCGCTTCCTTACGGGTCCACAGCTGGGCCAGCCGCTGCGCCCGCCGGCCCAGGGGGGCCTCCTGGACGTAGCCGCGCTCCAACGGCGTGAAGGGAAGCAGCAGTTCGCCGACCGGTCCGCGCGGAACGGTGTGCACGGACAGGGCCACGGGGAGGTCCCGGGCCAGGGCCAGGAACTGCCGGCCCGCGTCGGCGGCGGCGTCCAGGCAAAGGCGGGCGCCGGGAGGCCAGCCGGTGGCGGCGGGCGGTTCGGCGAACACCGGTCGTCCGAAGCCGTCCCGGGTCACCGGAATATCGCCCGGTGAACAATGCAGTAACCGGCCCAGAAATGCCGTTAAGCAGTCGGGCTGTCGAATGTCACCGGGGACGTTCGAGAATATATGCAAACAACCGTCGGCTAATTCGGATGAGCGGGACGGGCCCCAACTGACGCCCCCTGAGGGCGAGTTGGCCGGGCCACCGTCATGGTTGAGCGAATGTGCGCCACAGGAACGCCGGTCCCCCCGCATAGATCCCCTCGCACCATGTCTCCTTTCCGGACCGGTCACATCCGGGAAAGCAGTGCACTGAGTCGATTTGATTTACCCTCCGGAGATCTTCAAGGTAACCCTGGTCTATGCCTGCGTCAACAAGGGACGACCGAAAATCAACTTTGGTTTACCCGGAGCCATTACCAGATTTCGCCAAAGTGAGCCCCGGCGCGGCACGGTGAACCCTGGCCACCGCAAGTCGAGCAGTGGCCGGTCTTCCGTTGCCGGGAATCTGACCCTTATTCACATCCCTTGTACGGGTGCGCTTCTGCCGGAGGATGCGACCGGCAGAAGCGCACCGGCCGGGGGCATCCCTCAGGACGCCAGCTGCTTCTCCACCCGGATCACTATGTCCAAAACCGTGCGCATGTCCTTCATCTCCTCTTCGGGCAGCGCGATCCCGAAGCGCTCCTCCGCCACGACGACGACCTCGGCCATCGCGAGCGAGTCCACATCCAACTCCTCGACCAGGGACTTCTCCTCGGTCACCGTCGCCGGCACCACGCCGGCCACCTCGTGCAGGATCTCGGCGAGTTCAGCAACGATCTCTTCGCGGGTGGGGACGGTCATGACGGTCACCTCTCTGTGGAATACGGGCGGTACGGGTCGTGGGCACGACCCGGGGCCGTGCGGGCCGGGTGCGGCGCACACCGGGGCCGCGGCGCGGCGAGGCCGACGACCGCACACAGCTCACCGGCCGGCAGACGTGGCATCCCGGCGCGTGCGGCGTCATCGAGAAGCAACGTGCTCCGGCACGGCATGGGAATCCTCCGTGACACGGAGTCATTCTCTTGACTACACTTGACTGCTCTAGTCAACTGGAGGTCCGATAGGTTGTCAACGACTACCTTTCAAGACCAAGCCAGGACAATGCTTCTGAGTTATTTTCAGTGACTCCGAAGTCGATGATGAGTCACACGGAGGAACCGCATGAGCGGTCTGCTCGACGGAAAGCAGCTGGTCATCACCGGCGTGATCACCGAAAGCTCGATCGCCTACGCGGTGGCGCGGCTCGCCCAGCAGGAGGGCGCCAAGATCGTCCTCACCGCCTACGGACGGCCGACTCTGGTCGCCCGGCTCGCCCGGCGGCTGCCGGAGGAGCCCCCCGTCGTGGAGCTGGACGTCACGGACGAAGAGCAGCTCACCACCCTCGCCGACCGCGTCGGCGAGCACCTCGACGGCGTCGACGGCATCCTGCACTCCGTCGCCAACGCCCCCGCCAACTGCCTGGACGGCGGCTTCCTGACCGCCCCGTGGCGCGATGTGTCCGCCGCCCTGCACACCTCGACGTACTCCCTGGTGGCGCTGACCATGGCCTGCCGCCCGCTGCTCCGCCCCGGATCCTCCGTCGTCGGCGTCGACTTCGACGCCTCCCGCGCCTGGCCCGGCTACGACTGGATGGGCGTCGCCAAAGCGGGACTCGAGGCCTGCTCGCGCTATCTGGCGCGTGACCTCGGCGGTCAGGGCATACGGGCCAACCTCGTCGCGGCAGGCCCCCTGCGCACCCTGGCCGCGCGCGGCATCGGCGGCGACGGCCCGTCCTTCGAGAAGAGCTGGGCGGCCCGCGCCCCTCTCGGCTGGGACCCGCAGGACGCCGAGCCGGTCGCCCGTACGTGTGTGGCGCTGCTGTCGGACTGGCTGCCCGCCACCACCGGCGAGATCGTGCACGCGGACGGCGGCCACCACATGATCGGCGACTGAGCGGCGATGACGGAGCGAGCGGCGGCGCCCACCACCCTGTGCTGCGGCCCGTACGCCATCGAGCGGAAGCGGATCGCCGCGTTCGCCGCCGCGCTCGGCGACCCCCACCCCGCGTACACGGACCCGGCGGCCGCCCGCGCCCTCGGCCACCCGGACATCATCGCCCCACCCACCTACCTGGCCACCCTCGCCGCCGACGCCGAGGACCAACTGCTGAACGCCCGGCCGGACTTCACGGCCACCGAGGGCACCGTGCACCGCGCGCAGTCGCTGCGCCACGCCCGCCCCGCACACGCCGGCGACACCCTGCACGCCACCGTCCGCCTCGTCGCGGCCACCACCCTCGCCGGCCGCCCCCTCCTCACGCTCGACTGCGAGTTCCGGGACGCGGACGGCGCCTGGGTGGCCACCACCACGTCCTCGCTGCTGTGCCCGGCCACCGCACCGCGGCCCGCCCGGCGCCCTCGCGACACCACGGGATCGGAGCACCCATGACCGACACCATCGCCCCTCCGGTCGCCGCCGCCCGGCTCGTCGACGGCACCGCGGCCCCGCTCGGCGGCGGCGGCCGCCTCGACGGCCCGACACTCGCCCGCCGGACAGGAACCACCGCACACGCCTTACGACAGCTCGGCCTCCGGACCGGCGACCGGGTCCTGGTACAGGGCGACAACAGCGTCGACTATGTCGTCACGCTGCTGGCCCTGATGCAGCTGGACACCTCACTCATCCCGCTCGACCACCGGCTCTCCGCCGCCGACGCCGCCGCGGCCGGCCGTCAGGCCGACGCCCGCTGGCTGGTCACCGGCGCCGACCGCGCCACCGGCTTCCCCGGCATTCCCGACCGGCACGTCATCCACTACCCGCGGCTCGCCGCCGACGCCCCGGCGCCACCGCCCGCCGCCGTCGACCTGGCCCCCTGGTTCCGCCGCCCCGACGCCCTCGTCCTGTGGTCCTCGGGCACCACCGGGCGCCCCAAGGGCATCATCAAGCCCGGCCGGGCCGTCCTCGACAACTCGCTGCGCACCATCCAGGCCATGGGCTACCGGGAGGACGACGTCCTCGCGCCCCTGCTGCCCTTCTCGCACCAATACGGGCTCTCCGTCATCCTGCTGTGGTGGCTGGCCCGTTGCACCCTGCTGGTCACCCCCTACCAGCGGCTCGACGCGGCCGTCGGCCAGGCCGCGGCCCACGGCGCCACCGCCGTGGACGCCGCCCCGTCCACGTACCACTCGCTCCTCGGCGTGGTGCGCCGCCGCCCGGAGGTACGCGCCGGGCTCGCGGGCGTACGGCTCTGGGGCGTGGGCGGGGCACCGCTGCCCACCCCGCTGGCCGAGTCCTTCCACACGACGATGGGCCGCCCACTCCTGGACGGCTACGGTCTGACGGAACTCGGCAATGTCGCGCTGGCCACCCCCGACTCGCCGCACGGCTGCGGGCGTCCGCTGCCCGGCGTACGGCTGCGCGTCATGCGCCCCGACGGCACGGCTGCCGGCCCCGGCGAGCTCGGCGGCATCGAGGTGCGCTCCCCCGGGCTGATGGCCGGCTACCTCCAGGAGGACGGCTCGCTCACGCCGGTCGACCCGGACGCCTGGTATCCGACGGCCGACCTGGGCAGTGTCGACGCCGAGGGCACCGTGCGGGTGGTGGGCCGCAATCAGGCCGTGCACCGGCTGGGCTTCACGCTCTACCCCGAGAGCCTGGAGCGCCGTGCCGAAGCCTGTGGCCGGCCGGTGAAGGTACTGGCGGTCGAGGACCAACGCCGTGGCAGTGCACTGCACTTCGTGGTCGCCGACCCCGATGGCGAGGCCCCGCTCACCTGGCGCCGACGGCTCGCCGAGCACCTTGCGGAGTATGAACAGCCCAATGCGGTCCATGTCGTCGACCACTTCCCGCTCACTGCCAACGGAAAGCCCGACACGCGTGCGCTGCGTGCGGAGCTCGGGCTGGAGCTGGGAGGGGGTCCGGGGACCGGTGCCCCGGTCGGGGGCTGAGCGATAGAACTCCGGGCGAATCGCGGGCGGTTCACGCCAGTGGGTGGGTCACGCCTGTGGGTGGTTCAAGTCTGTGGGTGGTTCACGTCTGTGGGTGGTTCACGTCTGTGGGTGTTGCGGCATCTCCGTGCGGTTCACGTCTGCGGATGTTTCACGTGGAACATGTCGGCCTGCAGTTCATCGCCGGCCTGCGGTTCGTCACCGGCCTGCGGTTCATCACCGGCTTGCAGTTCATCGCCGGCTACTGCGTCGTCCTCTGGCTCGGGCCTCCGTGCCGAAGTCCGGCTCGGGCCTGAGCGGTTACTCCTGGATCCGCTTTCGGGTGGATCAGTTCCGTAGAGCTGTCACGCGAGAGCTGTCACGCGCCGTTTCGCCCCTTTGCAGGGCTGGTGGGGCCGGCTGCACAGCGGCTGCCGGCCGGTTCAGAGGACGCGAGCGGTGGACGCATGACGGCGGGCCGCCGGGACGGCCGCTGTGCGTGCATCCGCCTCGGCACCGCGGTCCGGCGCGGCCCCGGCCGAGTCGGTGAGCTCATCGGCCACCAGCGGCTCGGTGCGGGTGCGAGTGCGGCTGCGCAGGCCGGGCGAGGTGCCATGGGCCTCGGCGCTGATGCGCTGCTTGATCGTCGGCGGCAGCTCGGGCCGGGCGAACATCCGCCGGGCGGGGTCGGGTTGGCCGAACAGCGGTACGGCGCGCGGCGCGGGCACGGCAGGAGTCCCTGGCCCGGGATCCGGCACGGCGCAGTGCACCGCCTCCGGGGCCTCGGTACCCGGGGCGTCGGTGCCCGCCTTCCCGTTGCCCAGGGTCCGCTCGTACAGTGCGGCGTCCCGGCGCGCGGCCGACGCCGCAGCGGAGACACCCAGTGATGCCAGCAGCTTGCCCAGCATGGCAAGGCACACCGCCCAGAACTTCATGACCTTGGTCGCAGCCATGGCCCCTCACTTTCGGTCGGGATCTCCCCGAGAGATCCGTTGCGTCTGCTTCTGTTGTGCTTCCTCTGTTGCTTCGCTTCAGTTGCGCCGCTTCCGGTGCACCGCTTTGATGGCGTCGCTTCTGTTGCGTTTTCTTATGATGAGTACGCAATGGGAGGATTCACGGACCGACGCCCCAGGATCGGCGTTCTTCTGATGAACACCACCCGTACGCAGTAGCCACAGCCGTCGGACGGCAGGCGGGCGGCAGATCGTAGGCCCCGGTCAACCGATCGGTTGATGCCGTTCCGAGCGCGATGGGCGATGTGCCACCGGGTGCGTCGGGCGGATTCTCGGGTTATGGCAATCATCGAAGTCACCGGGCTGCGCAAGGTCTACGGGGGCCGGGCCGTGGTCGACGAGGTCTCCTTCGCGGTGGAGGAAGGGGAGATCTTCGGCGTCCTCGGCCCGAACGGCGCCGGCAAGACGACGACCGTCGAGTGCGTCGAGGGCCTCCGTGTCCCGGACGGCGGGACGGTGCGCGTGGGCGGGCTGGACCCGGTCGCGGACCATGACCGGGTCACCCAGATCCTGGGCTCCCAGCTCCAGGAGAGCGAGCTACAGGCCAAACTCACCGTGCGGGAAGCGCTGGAGCTCTACGCCGCCTGCTACCCGCGCCCGGCCGACTGGCGGCAGCTCGTCGAGCGGCTCGGTCTCACCGACCGGCTCACCGCCCGCTTCGGCAAGCTCTCCGGCGGCCAGAAGCAGCGGCTGTTCATCGCGCTCGCGCTGATCGGCAATCCGCGGGTGGTGGTGCTCGACGAACTGACCACCGGCCTCGATCCGCGGGCCCGCCGGGACACCTGGCAGCTGATCGAGGAGATCCGTGACTCCGGGGTGACGGTGCTGCTGGTCACCCACTTCATGGAAGAGGCCCAGCGGCTGTGCGACCGGATCGCGGTGATCGACCGCGGCCGGGTCGCCGCGCTGGACAGCCCGGCGGGTCTGATCAGCAAGGCCTCGCGGTCCGTCGTCATCTCCTTCACGCCGTCGGCGCCGCTCGACCCGGCCGAACTGGCGGCGCTGCCGCAGCTCGGGTCCGTGGAACGGAGCGGCCGGACCGACGGACGGGGGGCGGCGGGCTCCGCCGATGAGCGGCTGGTGATCCACGGGACGGACGCCACCGTCGACGCGGTGATCTCCCTGCTGGCCCGGCACCGCATCACCGCCCGGCAACTACGGGTCGGCGACGCCACGCTCGACGACGCCTTTCTCGATCTGACCGCACAGGAAGCCTGAGGTGCCCGCCGTGCCCGCCACGCCCGCCCCGACACATACGGCTGCCCCGCCGAAGCCCCGGGCCGCCGCGCGCGCCGTCCTGCAGACCGAGGCCCGGCTGTTCCTGCGCGAGCCCGGATCCCTGTTCTGGATCCTGGTCTTTCCGACCCTGCTGCTGGTCATCCTCGGCCTGATCCCGTCCTTCCGCGAGGCCAATCCGTCGATGGGCGGCCGGCGGATCATCGATCTGTATGTGCCGGTGGCGCTGCTGCTCGCCGCGATCACCACCGGAATCCAGGTGATGCCCGCGGTGCTGACGGGCTATCGGGAGCGCGGCATCCTGCGCCGGATGTCGACGACCCCGGTACGGCCCGCGGCGCTGCTCGGCGCGCAGATCACCCTGCACGGCGCGGCCACCGTGGTCTCCATGACGCTGGCGCTCGCCGTCGGCCGCCTCGCCTTCGGTGTGGCGCTGCCCGAACAGCTCATCGGCTATGTGCTGGCGGCCTTCCTGACCCTGTGCAGCGCGCTCGCCGTGGGCTGTCTGCTCTGCGCGCTCTCCCCGACCACCAAGGCGGCGAGTGTGGCGGGCTCGGCGGTGTTCTTCCCGATGATGTTCACGGCGGGCGTGTGGGGCCCGGTCCAGGCCATGCCGGACATGCTCCAGCAGATCGTCCAGCTGGTGCCGTTCGGTGCCGCCTCGCAGGCACTCAACCAGGCCGCGTCCGGCCACTGGCCCGGCTGGTCGCATCTCGCCGTGCTGACGGTGTGGACCCTCGTACTGGGCCGGGTCGCCCGGCGTCGCTTCCGTTGGGAGTGAGGGTGGCAACCGGAGTCTGGGTGTCCGCACACCGCCCGGGGGACACTGCCCGCATGGCAAGCGTCGACAGCAAGGACGGGGCGGCGGAGCCCGTCGCCGGCCCACAGGTGCCGCGCACCTCTCCCACGCTCACGCAGTCGCGCAGCCGCGAGCAGCAGGCGTGGGACCGCAATTTCCGGCGGTGGGGCGGCTACCCCCTGCTCGGCCTCGGGGCCCTGACCTCGGCCGCGTCGGCGGATCCGCTGCTGCCGGGGGACGAGGTGTATGTGGCGGGGGTGCTGGTGGCGGCTGCGCTGGCGCTCCAGGTGTGGTGGAGCCGGACCGGCCACCGGAAGCCCCCGCAGTCACCGGCCGGGCCGTTTCACTACCTCGTCCGCTATCTGCTGGCCTTCGTGCTGACCTGGCTGAACCCCTTCTTCGCGATCTACGCGGTGCTCGGCTACTTCGACGCCCCGCATCTGCTGCCGCCGCGCTTCGTACGCGCGGGGCTGCTGGCCACCGCGGTGATCATGGCCGGCTCGCAGTCCGGGGGGCTGCCCCCGGCGAGTGCCGTGAACTGGGTGGCCTTCGGGCTGCTGTACGTCCTCAACGCCCCGCTGGTACTGGTCTTCAGCCGGATCGCCGTCCAGGAGGCCGAACACGCCGCGGCGAATGCCGCCACCATCGCCGAGCTGGAGCGCACCAACGCCCGGCTGGAGGCGGCGCTGGAGGAGAACGTCGGTCTCCACGCCCAGCTGCTCGTCCAGGCGCGGGAAGCGGGTATCGCCGATGAGCGCCGCCGGCTGGCCGCGGAGATCCATGACACGCTCGCGCAGGGCCTGGCCGGCATCATCACGCAGCTGGAGGCCGCCACCGAGAGCAGCGATCCGGTGGCCGCCCGCGGGCACGCCCGGCGCGCCGTGGCACTGGCCCGCGAAAGCCTCGGCGAGGCCCGTCGCTCCGTGCACGACCTGGGCCCCGGAGTGCTGGAACATGCCGCACTTCCGGATGCCCTGCGCCGGACCGTCGAGGAATGGTCGGCGGTGGCGGGCGTACGTGCCGAGTTCACCGTCACCGGGACCGCCGAGCCGCTGCACGACGAGGTCGAGGCCACCCTGCTGCGGATCGCCCAGGAGGGCCTGGCCAACACCCGTCGGCACGCGGCCGCTTCGCGGGTCGGCGTCACCCTCTCGTACATGGGGGACGAGGTGACCCTGGACGTCCGCGACGACGGCCGCGGCTTCGACCCGGCGACGCTGCCGCCCCGCGAACGCACCGGCGGCTTCGGCCTCGGCGGGATGCGGACACGCGCCGAACGGATCGCGGGCGCCGTCGGCATCGAGTCCGAACCGGGCCGGGGAACAGCCATATCCGCTCGCGTACCGTTGGTCCGCCATGGCTGAGCACACGGAGCGGACCGAGCGGGCCACCGTCACCGTCCTCATCGTCGACGACCACCCCGTCGTCCGGGACGGTCTGCGCGGCATGTTCTCCTCCGCCCCCGGCTTCGAGGTGCTGGGTGAGGCCGGCAACGGCATCGAGGGGGTGGAGCTCGCCGCCCGCCTCGACCCCGATGTGGTCCTGATGGATCTGCGGATGCCGGGCGGCGGTGGGGTGGCGGCCATCACCGAGCTGGCGCGCCGGGCGTCGCGCTGCAAGGTGCTGGTGCTCACGACGTACGACACCGACTCCGACACCCTCCCGGCGATCGAGGCCGGCGCCACCGGCTACCTCCTCAAGGACACCCCTCGCGAGGAACTGTTCACGGCCGTCCGTGCGGCGGCCGAGGGCCGTACGGTCCTCTCGCCCGCGGTCGCCTCCCGTCTGGTCTCACGGGTCCGCTCACCGGGCAACGAACCGCTCAGCGCCCGCGAGCGCGAGGTCCTGGCCCTCGTCGCCAAGGGCACCTCGAACCGTGAGATCGCCGCCGTGCTGTTCATCAGCGAGGCGACGGTCAAGACCCATCTGACGCACATCTACGGCAAGTTGGGTGCGAAGGACCGGGCCGCGGCGGTGGCGGTGGCCTACGACCGGGGGATTCTCGGTTAGGGCCTGATCCACACGACAGGCCCTGGGTGGGGTCCGGCGGCCACCGCCTCGGGCCCGTCGCGGCTGTTTCACGTGAAACAGCCGCACACGGCTGCGAGTTGACGTGGCGCCGTCCCGCTCACTGCCCCGCTCAGGCCGGTGCCAGCTCCCCCGTGCGAGCCATCTCCGCCATCATGTGGACGGCCTCGGGCTCGGGGGTCTCGGGCGGGATGATCAGCAGGTCCCAGCGGCCGTGGCCGGGGGAGACCAGGCAGACGGTGTCCGGGCCCGGGCGGCCGGTGGTTCTGCGGAGGCGGACGACATGGCCCTCGACGAGGATGTGGGCGGGGAGAGCGCACCAGGCCGCGCCGTTCACCGTGGCGTGGGTGATCCGGGGCCAGTCGAAGGGCAATGCGGCCAGCAGTTCGGGGAGTTCGGCCAGCAGGTCGACCGAATGGGGCCACCAGACACCGTCGATGCAGCGCACCGTATCGGTGTGCGGGGCGATGGCCAGGCGGGCGACGGGAGGTGGCGTGTGGTGCCGGGAAGGGGCTGGGCCGGGAGAGCCCCTGGCAGTGGTCATGCGGTGCTCCTGATACGGCGGGCCGCCACCCGTGCGGGGTCGGGCCAGCGCACGTCCCGGACCCAGCCGAGGCGTTCGAAGAGCCGGATGACGGCGGCGGACACGTCGATCTGACCGCGGTCGACGCCGTGCCGGGCGCAGGTCGGGTCGGCGTGGTGCAGGTTGTGCCAGCTCTCGCCGAACGACAGCAGAGCCAGCGGCCACAGGTTGGTCGCCCGGTCGTGGCGCCGGGTGCGGAACGGCCGCTCGCCGATGACATGGCAGAGCGAATTGACGCTCCAGGTGACGTGGTGCAGCAGCGCGATCCGGATGAACCCCGCCCACAGCAGGGCGGTCAGCGCGGTGACCCAGGAGCCGCCGAGCGCCCAGCCCAGCGCGAACGGCAGGCCGAGCGTGAGCAGACACAGCACGGGGAACGCCCGGTCCACCGCACGGATTCCGGGGTCGGCGAGCAGATCGGGCGCAAAGCGGCGGTGTGAGGTGGGGTCGTTGCCGAACAGCCAGCCGATGTGCGAGTGGACCAGTCCGCGCAGCTGGCCGCGCAGGCTGGTGCCGTAGCGATAGGGGGAGTGCGGATCGCCGGGGCGGTCGGTGTAGGCGTGGTGGCGACGGTGGGTGGCCACCCAGTCGATGACATCGCCCTGGAAGCTGAGCGATCCCGCGAGGGCGAGCGCGACGCGCAGTGCGGGAGCGGCGGTGTAGCTGCCGTGGGTGAGGCCCCGGTGGAAGCCGATGGTGACGCCCAGGCCGCTGATGACGTAGAAGACGGCCAGCAGCACGAGGTCGGTGAGGTGTACGACGCTGCCCCACAGGAGGGGGATCGCAATGCCCAGGCCCACGAACGGGGCGACGACGATGATGCCGGTCACCGTGACGTACATACGGCGGCCGCTATCGGTCGGAGGTGCGGCACCGCTGTCGGGGAACGGCGAGGTGCCGTCGTAGTCCTGTGGCGACGGGAGGCCTCGGGCAGTGGACGTCACGGTTCGTCGCCCGCCTTACCCGGGGGTGGTGACGGTGGGCTGGATACCGGCGATTCGTGGCCCGCCTCATCGCGCGGCCGCTTGTGCTTCCGCTGCCGCATCGACTGCTTCCAGTCCGTGTACCGGTGGGTGGCCATCCGGCCGGCTCCCTGGGCATTGACCCGGGCGATGAAGAGCGCGCCCAGCGCGACCAGCGCCAGCAGCACGACCACGGTCAACAGAGTCTGCATGGAGCTCACCTCACCGAATACCTCGTATCCCGCGGCATCCCTGGGCATCCTTCGGTGTTCCGGTGCTTCCAAGGTACCCCGCGGGGGCCCTGTGCATCCCGCTATGGGCAGTTATGGGCGAAGAGGTGAGCGGCGCTGAGAGGCAGGCAGGGAGGAAGGAGGAAGGAAGGCCGGGAGGAAGGCCGAGGGGGAGGCAGGGAGGGAGGCCGAGGGAGAGGGCCGAGAGCGGGCGACCTCTACAAACCTGTAGATTTCGCTCCGGCCCTCGTCCCCCTCCCCTGCCCCCCGAGGGCGCCTCACTCAGACGTTGACGCCGAAGTCCGCCGCGATGCCCGCCAGGCCGGAGGCATAGCCCTGGCCCACGGCCCGGAATTTCCACTCCTCGCCGTGCCGGTAGAGCTCCCCGAAGACCATCGCGGTCTCGGTCGAGGCGTCCTCGCTCAGGTCGTAGCGGGCCAGCTCCGCCCCGTCCGCCTTGTTGACGACGCGGATGAAGGCATTGCGGACCTGGCCGAAACTCTGTCCCCGGCTCTCCGCGTCGTGGATGGAGACCGGGAAGACGATCTTTGCGATCTCGGCGGGCACTCCGGACAGCGTGACGTCGATGGACTCGTCGTCCCCCTCGCCCTCGCCGGTCGTGTTGTCGCCGGTGTGCTGCACCGAGCCGTCGGGGCTGGTGAGGTTGTTGTAGAAGACGAAGTGGGCGTCCGAGACGACCTTGCCCGCCTCGGTGCACAGCAGCGCACTGGCATCCAGGTCGTAGTCCGCGCCCGTCGTCGTCCGTACGTCCCAGCCGAGGCCGACCGTGACCGCGGTCAGTCCGGGCGCTTCCTTCGACAGCGAGACGTTGCCGCCCTTGGCCAGCGAGACTCCCATGGCTTCCCTCCAGGTGTTGCCTGCATTCCGGGTGAGCCTCGAAAACTACAGGAGTGTAGAAGTACGGTGCCGGGAATCTGCGGCGTCCGGCTACGCCCGAACGGACCACCGCCCGGATCCGGCCACTCAGTAAGATGCCCCGACGTCCCGGCCCGCGGGACACCCGGCGCGACGGGAGGCGACGGTATGGGCGGGAAGGCCTTCGGGAACTTCGGCGGCTCCGGACGGGAACGCGCCCGCAGGCGGGGGCAGGGCCAGCTGGAAGCCCAGGTCCTGGACGCGCTGCACCACTCGCCGGGACCGGTCACCGCCGCCTGGGTACAGGAACGGCTCGGCGGCGACCTCGCGTACACGACCGTGATGACGATCCTGTCCCGGCTGCACGCCAAGCAGGCCGTCACCCGCGAGCGCTCCGGCCGCGCCTACGTCTGGACCCCGGCCGCCGACGAGGCCGGGCTCGCCGCGCTGCGGATGCGCCGCGTCCTGGACGGCGAACCGGACCGGGACGCCGTACTGACCAGCTTCGTCTCCGCGCTCTCCGCGCACGACGAGCAATTGCTGCGCACCCTCCTCGACCGCGACGCGGCCGACGGCCCCGGCCCGGCCGAAAGCCTCCCGACCACCGACGACCTCACGACCGCCGACGACCTGGCCGGCGCCGAGGAGCCCCACGCGGCCCCGGCCCCCGGACGGCACCACCCCTCGGACGAAGCACGCGGAGGCTGACCGGTGGGCGTCTTCGTGTTCCTGCCGCTCGTCCTGCCGCTCACCGCGCTGCCGATCGCCCGGCTCGCGGAGCAGCACCTCCACCCGCGGGCCACCACCCGTCTGCTGACCCTGCTCGCCGCCGTCCTCGGCCTGTGCAGCACGCTCTGCCTGGGCCTGCTGGTGGTCGTCGGCACCGCCCAACTGCCCGGCAATCCGCTGCCCGACGGCTGGTCGGACCCGGAAGTGCGGGCCGCGGTCCCGTTCGCCGAGGTCGCCGGTGTCGCCGCGATCCCCTTGCTGGCCGCCGCGCTCCACGTCTGCGGCGCCGCGCTCCGCCGCCACCGCCGCATCCGGGCCCGTACCCACCGCGCGCTGGACGTGCTGCCGGCCGACGCCGGCCCCGCGGTACTGCCGGACGACGATCCCTACGCCTACGCCGTGCCCGGCACCCCGGCCCGCCCCGGACGCCCCGCCAGGCCCGGCCGGATCGCGGTCTCCCGCGGCATGCTGCGCTGTCTGGACGGTGACGAGCGGCGCGCGCTGTTCGCCCATGAGCACGCGCATCTGCACTGCCGCCACCACCGCTATCTGCTCGCCGTACGCCTGGCCGGCTGCGTCAACCCGCTGCTGCTGCCGCTGCGTTCCGCGGTGGCCTTCGCCACCGAGCGCTGGGCGGACGAGGAGGCGGCGCAGGTGGTCGGCGACCGGCGGCTGACCGCCCGTGCGGTGGGCAAGGCGGCGCTGGTCGCGCGGCCCGCGCCGCAACCGGGGCTGGCGCACTTCGCGGGGCCCGAACCGGGCCCGGTGCCGCGCCGGGTGGCGGCGCTGCTCGGGCCCGTGCCGCCGGCCCGCCACTGGCCGCCGGCCCTGACCCCGGCCGGACTGGCGGCCCTGGTCGCCGCGGCGGGCACGGCCGCCTCCGCGCTCTCCGCGCTCAACGCGGCAGTAGCGCTGTTCGTTGTTCTGAAGGCAGCAACGCCGCTCTAGGGGCACACTGACCCTTGACCCTCACCGGGCCGACGCGGCGCACCGCGCTGTGAGCCGTCCGTACCAGGCAACTTCTACAACACTGTAGAACTTCCCGGTAGAGTGGCGCGCAGATGCGCAACAGGCGCGGCCGGAGGGGGAGATGGCGACGAGGTGCGGACTCCTGACCTGGGACTGCCCGCCTCCAGAGGCGGAGGTGCGATGGGTCTATCAGCCGGTGGAGGTCCAATACCCGGACGGCAGATGGCGGTTGGGCCGGATCAACGCCTGGTGGACGGACGGCGCGGGCGAACTGTGGTGCCGGCTGCGCACCTTGCCCGGCGGCGCGTGTCCGCAGTGGCTGCGTTACGACCCCGAGTCCATCCTGCTGCTGCCCAGCACCGGCACCTGACCCGCTGCCTCCTGCCGGCACCGCCGGCCGCCGCTGTCGCCCCCTCCCCCGTAGAGCAGCACTCGCATCACCAGCATCAGAAGGACCAGAAGGGCCATCGGCGTGCATGACAGGCAGACGCACCAGCAGACGGCCCGACGGGGCACCGGCGAGACACCCGGATCGTCCCGCACCACCGGCGACGCCTCCCGCGAGTCCGGCACCCGCTCGCGCCGTAAGCCGTCCGGCGGCCCCCGCGGATCCGGCGACGGCTCCGGCCGGAGGGGCGGCACGGGCGGTACAGGCGGCACGGGCAAGCTGCGGATGACCCGCCGCGGCCGCATCCTCGCCTGGACCGGCGGCACGCTCGGCGTGCTGCTGCTCGGCACGGCCGGCGTCGGGGCGTGGGTCTACCAGCACCTGGACGGCAATATCCGCGGTGTGGACATCGGGGTCGACGGCGCCCGGCCGGTCAACCTCAGCCCCGGGTCCAAGAACATCCTGGTCGTCGGCTCCGACAGCCGCGCGGGTGCCAACGCCAAGTACGGCAAGAACCTCAGCACCATGCAGTCGGACACGCTGATGGTGCTGCACATCGCCGCCGACCGTAAATGGGCGACCGCGCTGTCCTTCCCCCGCGACTCGTGGGTGCAGATCCCCGCCTGCACCCGCGGCAACGGCTCGAAGTCGTCCCCGCACCACTTCAAGATCAACGAGGCGTTCTCGATCGGCGGTGACTCCGGCAGCATCCGCAAGGCCGCCGCCTGCACGATCAAGACCGTCGAGAAGAACACCGGGCTGCGCATCGACCACTTCACCTCGGTCGACTTCCAGGGCTTCAAGGGCATGGTCAACGCGCTGGGCGGCATAGAGGTCTGCCCCAAGCACGCCATCCACGACAAGAAGGCCCATCTGGACATGGACGCGGGCTGCCAGAACGTCCGGGACGAGAAGGCGCTCGGCTACGTCCGCACCCGCTACAGCGTCGGCGACGGCTCCGACCTCGGCCGCATCGGCCGCCAGCAGGAGTTCATGAAGGCGCTGGGCGCCAAGGCCCAGTCCAAGCTCACCAGCCCCGGCGAGCTCTACGACTTCCTGGACTCGGCCACCAAATCCATCACCACCGACAACGCCCTGGCCGGCGTCAAGCCGCTCTACGACCTGGCCGCGACCGTCAAGGACATCCCCACCGACCGCCTCACCTTCCTGACCGTCCCCAACTACTACCGCGAGGCCGACGTCCCCACCGACAAGGCCAATGTGGTCTGGCAGTATCCGCAGGCCGGCCGGCTCTTCAGCGACCTCGCGCACGACCGCGAGATCGGCGCCGCCGGAAAGAAGAAGCTCGCCGAGGCCGCAAAGAACCCGGTGACCGCGCGCTCCGTGCAGGTCCGCGTCCTCAACGGGACCGGCGTACCCGGCCGGGCCGCCTCCGCCGCCGACCAGCTGCGGGGGCTCGGCTTCACGGTCGTCGCCACCGGCAACGCCCCGGGGACGGACAAGACCACCGTCACCTACCCGGCCGCACTCAAGACACAGAGCGCGGTGCTCGCCTCCCGTCTCGCCGGCACCAAGGCCACGCAGTCGGCCGAGGCGGCACCGGGCGCGGTGACGCTGACGATCGGGCCGGACTTCCCGGCGGACATGCCCTGAGAACCGCAGCCGGCCCGGGTGCCCTGGCGCGCGCGGGGGGCGCGTCATGCCGACGGGGACGCGCTCCGGCTACAGCATGCGGCATGCGGCATGCGGCATGACGCATGCCGCATCTGGGCACCGCCCGTGACCTGCCGGACGGACCCGGTACGCGGATGCCGGACGGGCCCCGGCGGTACGCGGTCGCCCCACGACCCCCGCGCCGACGTCCCTCAGACGCGCAGCCGTTCCACCGGCCGGGCCGTGTGCACCTCGATGTCGTGTGCGGCCCGCTGAAGCAGCTGGTGGCTGAGGTCCGACATCGCCCGCGCCACCGCCAGCTCGTCCCCGATGGCCGGGATGTTCTCGTCGGCGGGGTTGCAGCGCGCCGCTCCCTGGCCGACCATCTGCCCGCCGTCCTTGCCGCGCAGCCTGGCCTCGGCCCGGACCTCGCTGTCGGTCTCGGTGATGCTGATCTCGGCGTTCCATGTCTTCGTGGCAGTCACCGGAAGCCTCCTCGTCCGCCCCCATAAGCAGCCCATGAACCGCCCCCACAAAAATCCTCGCACCGGCGTCCGCGGCCCGCACCTGGGGCACACCACACCTCGGTCCGGGGGCTTTCCCCATGGTGGGGCCGTACCCGCCGCCCTAGCCTCGTCGTGGCGGGGAACCGGGCAGGGGCGCCCCCTCGCCGCACCAACTACCGAGCTTTCCGGGGGAATTCATGCGCAAGCGCGTCCGCTATATCGGGGTCCTCACGATGGCCGCCCTCGGGGCATGCGGCATCAGCGCCTGCGGAGTGCTGCCCGGGAAGACCCTGAAGGACGACGCCGTGGTGTCGAAGAAGATCACGGCCATCCGGCTGGACAGCACCTCCGGGGGCCTTACGGTGCACGGCGGCAAGGGCGGCGGCAGGGTCTCGGTCCACCGCTCGGTGAGGTACCACGGCGAACGGCCCGAAGGGGCCACGCACCGGATCGAGGACGGGGCGCTGGTGCTCGGCGGCTGTGGCGAGGACTGCTCGGTGAACTACACGGTCGAGCTGCCGAAGGGCATCCCGGTCAGCGGTGAGACCTCCTCCGGGGCGGTGGATCTGAGCGGGGTGGGCCCGGTGAAGGTGACCACCAGCTCCGGGGACATCGACCTGGACGGCGTGGCCGGCACGGTCGACGCACGGACCTCCGACGGCGGGATCACCGGACGCGGCCTGGCGGGCAAGCGCATCACGGCGCAGACCTCCAACGGGGAGATCGATCTGACCCCGGCCGTCGCCCAGAACGTCCGGGCGAGGACGTCCAACGGCACCATCACCCTGCAACTGCCGAAGGGCCCGTACCGCGTCTCCGCACAGACCAGCAACGGCGACAAACACCTGGGCATCGCCCAGGACCCGGCGGGACGCTTCCAGCTGGACCTGACCACCAGCAACGGGGACATCACCGCAAAGCCCGCCTGATGCCGCGGCATCAGGCGGGCCCGGGGGAGCGCTGACCGGGACCGGCTTCCGGCCCCGGCTCCCGACCGGGGCGGCGCAGCCCCCCGGCGTCAGTCCTCCCCCTCCAGCTCCCCTTCGGTCTCCAGGAACGCCTGCCGCAGCGCCGCCAGCGTCTCGGCGTCCGGCTTCTCCCACATGCCGCGGGACTCGGCCTCCAGGAGGCGCTCGGCGATGCCGTGCAGCGCCCAGGGGTTGGCCTGCTGGAGGAAGTCGCGGTTCTCGGGGTCGAGCACGTACGTCTGGGCGAGCTTGTCGTACATCCAGTCGGCGACCACGCCCGTGGTGGCGTCGTAGCCGAACAAGTAGTCCACGGTCGCGGCGAGTTCGAAGGCGCCCTTGTAGCCGTGGCGGCGCATCGCCTCGATCCAGCGGGGGTTGACCACCCGGGCGCGGAAGACCCGGGAGGTCTCCTCGACGAGGGTGCGGGTGCGGACCGTCTCGGGACGGGTGGAGTCGCCGATGTACGCCTCGGGGGCCTTGCCCTTGAGTGCCTTGACCGTGGCGACCATGCCGCCGTGGTACTGGAAGTAGTCGTCGGAGTCCGCGATGTCGTGCTCGCGGGTGTCGGTGTTCTTGGCGGCGACCGCGATGCGCTTGTAGGCGGTCTCCATCTCGTCCCGGGCCGGGCGGCCCTCCAGACCGCGGCCGTAGGCGTAGCCGCCCCAGACGGTGTAGACCTCGGCGAGGTCGGCATCGGTGCGCCAGTCGCGGGAGTCGATCAGCTGGAGCAGACCCGCGCCGTACGTCCCCGGGCGGGAGCCGAAGATGCGGGTGGTGGCGCGGCGCTCGTCGCCGTGCTCGGCCAGGTCGGCCTGGGAGTGGGCGCGCACGAAGTTGGACTCCGCGGGCTCGTCCAGGCCCGCGACCAGCCGTACGGCGTCGTCGAGCAGCCCGATGACGTGCGGGAACGCGTCCCGGAAGAAGCCCGAGATGCGCAGCGTGACGTCGACACGGGGGCGGCCGAGCTCGGCGAGCGGGATCGCCTCCAGTCCGTTGACCCGGCGCGAGGCGTCGTCCCATACGGGGCGGACACCCAGCAGGGCGAGGGCCTCGGCGACATCGTCGCCGCTGGTCCGCATCGCGCTCGTGCCCCACAGGGACAGCCCGACCGACTGCGGCCAGTCGCCGTTGTCGGAGCGGTAGCGCTCCAGGAGCGAGTCGGCGAGGGCCTGGCCGGTCTCCCAGGCCAGACGGGAGGGAACGGCCTTGGGGTCGACGGAGTAGAAGTTACGGCCCGTCGGCAGGACGTTGACCAGGCCGCGGAGCGGGGATCCCGAGGGGCCCGCCGGGACGAAGCCGCCGTTCAGCGCGTGCACGGCGTGGTCGATCTCGTCGGTGGTGGCGGCGAGACGCGGGACGACCTGGCGGGCGGCGAAGTCGAGGATGTCGGCGACCGCGGCCGGATGCCCCTCGGCGACACCGGACACCGCCGCCGGGTCCCAGTCCGCGTCCTCCATCGCCTGGACCAGCGCGCGGGCCGTGGCCTCGGCCTCGTCGGCCGTCGTCCGGGTCGCGGCGGACTCGTCGAGACCGAGCGCCTCGCGCAGACCGGGCAGGGCGGACGTACCGCCCCAGATCTGGCGGGCGCGGAGGATGGACAGGACGAGGTTGACGCGGGCCTCACCGGCCGGGGCGCCGCCCAGGACATGCAGACCGTCGCGGATCTGGGCGTCCTTGACCTCGCACAGCCAGCCGTCCACGTGCAGCAGGAAGTCGTCGAAGCCGTCGTCGTCCGGGCGGGCCTCCAGGCCCAGGTCGTGGTCGAGCTTGGCGGCCTGGATCAGCGTCCAGATCTGGGCGCGGATCGCGGGCAGCTTGGCCGGGTCCATGGCGGAGATCGCCGCGTACTCGTCGAGCAGCTGCTCCAGGCGCGCGATGTCGCCGTAGGACTCGGCGCGGGCCATCGGCGGGACGAGGTGGTCGACGAGGGTGGCGTGCACCCGGCGCTTGGCCTGGGTGCCCTCGCCGGGGTCGTTGACCAGGAAGGGGTAGACGAGCGGGAGGTCGCCGAGGGCGGCGTCCGGGCCGCAGGCCGCGGACAGGCCCGCGTTCTTGCCGGGCAGCCATTCCAGGTTGCCGTGCTTGCCCAGGTGGACCATGGCGTCCGCGCCGAAGCCGCCGTCGTCCGCGGAGGCCGCGATCCAGCGGTACGCCGCCAAGTAGTGGTGCGAGGGCGGCAGATCGGGGTCGTGGTAGATCGCGATCGGGTTCTCGCCGAAGCCGCGCGGCGGCTGGATGAGGATCAGGAGGTTGCCGCGGCGCAGAGCGGCCAGCACGATGTCGCCGTCGGGGTTGCGGCTGCGGTCGACGAACATCTCGCCGGGCGGCGGCCCCCAGTGCTCCTCGACGGAGTCCCGGAGCTCCTGCGGGAGCGTGGCGTACCAGCGCTTGTAGTCGGCGGCCGGGATACGCACGGGGTTGCGGGCGAGCTGCTCCTCGGTGAGCCACTCCTGGTCGTGGCCGCCGGCCTCGATGAGGGCGTAGATCAGCTCGTCGCCGTCGCCGGACACGAGGCCGGGAACCTCTTCGGTGCCGAAGTCGTAGCCGTCGGCCTGGAGGCGGCGCAGCAGGGCGACGGCACTGGCCGGGGTGTCCAGGCCGACCGCGTTGCCGATCCGGGAGTGCTTGGTCGGGTACGCGGACAGCACCAGCGCGAGGCGCTTCTCGGTGGCCGGGATATGACGCAGCCGGGCGTGCCGGACGGCGATGCCGGCGACCCGGGCGGCGCGCTCGGGGTCGGCGACGTACATCGGCAGACCGTCCTCGTCGACCTCCTTGAAGGAGAACGGGACGGTGATCAGCCGGCCGTCGAACTCGGGGACGGCGATCTGCGAGGCGGCGTCCAGCGGCGACAGCCCCTCGTCGTTCTCCTCCCAGGCGCTGCGCGGCCCGGTCAGGCACAGGGCCTGGAGGATCGGTACGTCGAGGGCGGCCAGCGCACCCGCGTCCCAGGACTCGTCGTCGCCGCCGGCGGAGGCCTCGGCGGGCTTGGTGCCGCCCGCGGCGAGGACGGTGGTGACCAGGGCGTCGGCGGCCCGCAGCTCCTCGATCAGCTCCGGCTCGGGGGCGCGGAGGGAGGCGACGAACAGGGGCCGGGCGCGGCCGCCCGCCGCCTCGATCTGCTCGCACAGGGTCCGTACGAAGCCGGTGTTGCCGCTCATGTGGTGGGCGCGGTAGTAGAGCACGGCGACCAGCGGGCCGGTCTCGTTGCGGGCCTCCCACTCCAGCGGGCCCCAGGACGGGGCCGGGGCCGGCGGGTCGAAACCGTGGCCGGTCAGCAGCACCGTGTCGGAGAGGAATCGGGCGAGCTGGTCGAGGTTGGCGGGCCCGCCGTGCGCGAGGTAGGCGTGCGCCTCGGCCGCGATGCCGACCGGGACCGTCGACTGCTCCATGAGCTGGGCGTCGGGGGCCTGTTCACCGGTGAGCACGACGACCGGCCGGTGCTGGTCCTCGGCGAGCAGCACCTCCAGGCCCTCCTCCCAGGCACGGATGCCACCGAGGAGGCGTACGACGACGAGGTCACAGCCTTCCAGCAGCGCGGGCAGCTCGGCGACATCGAGCCGGGCGGGGTTGGCGAGCCGGTACGGCACGGGACCCGTGGCCGCGCGGGCGCTGAGCAGGTCGGTGTCGGAGGTCGACAGCAGCAGAAGCATGCGAGCGCAGGCCTTCCTCGGGGTGTCCGCGCCCCGGGTGGTCGTAAGGACGGCGGGAGTTCCTGGCTCGCCCGGCAGTTTCCGGGTTCACAGTGGCGGGACCGCGCCGGATTCTCACCGGGCTTCCTCCCTAGGGCCGTAGGACCCTGCGCCGTCGCTGGCGTCGGTGGGCCAGCCGACCCACCGACCTGCATAGTAAGGGCTGTGGACGGCCGAGGTAAGCGGGCCTCCGGGCAGGCCGGACCAGGACGGGGGCGCGCACGCCGCGGGCCGGGCGCCTGGCCGGATCCGGCCCGGATCGGCGCCCGCCCCCGTGGGTATGCTCGCGGCCATGCCGCCCTCCCCCTCGACACGGCCCCAGGCCGCCGCACCGCCTCTGCGCGACCGCGGTGACGCCTGCCCGGGAGCGCTGCGGCTGCACCGGGCCGCCGACGGCCACCTCGCCCGAATCCGGCTCCCGGCCGGAGATTTGACGGTGCGTCAGGCAGCCGTCCTGGCCGACGCCGCGGACCTGCTCGGTGACGGCCATCTCTCCCTCACCTCCCGCGGCAACGTCGAACTCCGCGGCCTTGCGGAGGGCTGCGGCGGCCGGCTCGCCGCTCTGCTGCGCGACGCCGGCCTGCTGCCCTCCGAGCGCCACGAACGCATCCGCAACATCCTCGCTTCCCCGCTGGCCGGACTGGACCGCCACACCCCTTCTGACGTGCGACGGTGGGCCCGTGAGCTGGACGCGCTGCTCTGTGCGAGCGAGTCCGCGACCGCCCTCTCGGGCCGTTTCCTGTTCGTCCTGGACGACGGGCGGGGCGATGTGGCCGCGCTCGGCGGAGATGTGAGCTTGCTCGCAGAACCGGCCGGGGGCCGGACCGGACCGGCGGGCGGCGCCCTGCTGCGGGTCGGCGACGGTCCGGCGGCGCTGCGGATCGCCGGACCGGACGTACCGCGCGCCGCGCTCGCCGCCGCCGAGGCCTTCCTGACCGCCGCCGCGGCGAGCGGCAGCGGAGCCTGGCGGGTCCGCGAACTCCCCGACGGACACGGCCTGACGGCCCGGGAGGTGGCAAAGACGCTGCGGTCGGCGGGCATCGGGGCCGCGTACGTGGCCGCGGCTCCCGCCCCCGGCGCCCGCACCTCCCCGCCGTACGCGGACTCCGCCGCCCCCGGCGTCATCGAGGGCCCCGACGACGACCGTGCGCTCTCGGTCCTGGCGCCGCTCGGCAGGCTGTCGGTGGCCCAATGGCGGCTGCTGACCACGATCGCCGCCGGCGACGGCTCCGGGGCGCTGCGCCTCACCCCGTGGCGCGGCATCGTCCTGCCCGGACTGCCGGCCGCCGCGGCACCCCGCCGGCTGGCGGAGCTCACCACCGCCGGACTGATCACCGACCCGGCCTCTCCCTGGCACCGGCTCGGCGCCTGTACGGGCCGCCCCGGCTGCGCCAAGTCCCTCACCGACGTACGCGCCGACGCGACGGCCGCGCTCGCCGCCGGTGCGGCCGTCCCGGGCGGGCGGCCCCCCGGCCCGGCCCCCGAGGGCCTCCCCGTCTACTGGTCCGGCTGCGCACGCCGCTGCGGTCACCCGCACGGCACCTGGATCGACGTGCTGGCCACGGCGGAGGGCTACCGGGTAGCACTGGTGGGGCCGGACACCGCACCGACCGCCCCACGCACCGCGGCGCCCCCGCCCACGGCCCCATGAACCACAGCAACGCCAAAGCCCCATGCCCCGCCCCATAACCACCCGAGCCATGCGAACCGCCCGAGCCATGCGAACCACCTGAATTACCCGATCCACCCGATTCACGTGAACCACCCGGTCCACCTGAACCACCCGAACCACCGAGCCCTCCCGCACCCGACACCCCCGAGGCCAGAGTGACCGCGTTCGACTACGAGAAGGACGGTGCGGCGATCTACCGCCAGTCCTTCGCCACCATCCGCACCGAGGCGGATCTCGCCGGGCTGCCCGCCGACGTCAGCCAGGTAGCGGTCCGGATGATCCACGCCTGCGGCATGGTCGACCTGGTACGCGATCTGGCCTTCACCCCCGACGTGGTGGCAGCCGCCCGCAAGGCGCTGCACGCCGGTGCGCCGATCCTCTGCGACGCCAACATGGTCGCCAGCGGCGTCACCCGTAAGCGGCTGCCGGCGAACAACGACGTGCTGTGCACGCTCGCCGACCCCGCCGTCCCCGACCTGGCCGCCCGAATGGGGACCACCCGCAGCGCCGCGGCCCTGGAGCTGTGGCGGGACCGTATGGAAGGCGCCGTGGTCGCGTTCGGCAACGCCCCCACCGCCCTCTTCCGGTTCCTCGAAATGATCGAGGAGGGCGCGCCCCGCCCGGCCGCCGTGATCGGCATACCCGTCGGCTTCATCGGCGCCGCGGAGTCCAAGGACGCGCTGATCGCCCACCCGTCGAAGCTGGACCACATCGTGGTGCGCGGCCGTCGTGGCGGCAGCGCCATGGCCGCGGCCGCGATCAACGCCATGGCAAGCGAGGAAGAGTAAGCGTGAGCGAGCAGCAGGCAACCGGTGACGGCAGCGTCGCGAAGACGACTGGCCCTGGCCGCCTCTACGGGGTCGGCCTCGGCCCCGGCGACCCGTCCCTCATGACGGTCCGGGCCGTCCAGGTGATCGACCGGGCCGATGTCATCGCCTACCACAGCGCCCGCCACGGACGCTCGATCGCGCGCTCCATCGCCGCCGAGCACCTGCGCGCCGACCACATCGAGGAGGCACTGGTCTACCCGGTCACCACCGAGTCGACCGACCACCCCGGCGGCTACCGGGGCGCCCTGGACGAGTTCTACGAGTCCGCGGCGGCCCGCCTCGCCGCCCACCTCGACGCCGGCCGCACCGTCGCCGTCATCTCCGAGGGCGACCCGCTCTTCTACGGCTCCTACCAGCACATGCACAAGCGGCTGGCCCACCGCTACCCGACCGAGGTCATCCCCGGCGTCACCTCCATCAGCGCCGCCGCGGCCCGCCTGGGCAAGCCGCTCGCCGAGGCCGACGAGGTCCTGACGATCCTCCCCGGCACGCTCCCGGAGGAAGAACTCACCGCCCGTCTGGCCTCGACCGACACCGCCGTCGTCATGAAGCTCGGCCGCACCTTCCCCACCGTCCGCCGCGCCATGGAACGCTCCGGCCGCCTGCCGGAGGCCCACTACGTCGAACGCGCCACCATGCCCGGCGAACGCACGCAGAAACTGACGGACATCGACGCCGAGACGGTCCCGTACTTCTCCGTCACCGTCGTCCCCAGCCGCATCGCCGACCTGCCGCCCGCGGCAACGGCCTCGCCCGGCTGCGGGGACGTGGCCGCCTCGTCCGACGGCGCCGACGAGGTCACCGCGTCACCCGATGGTCACGGCGAGACAGCCGCATCCCCCGCCTTCCCCGGCGAGGTGGTGGTCGTCGGCACCGGCCCCGCAGGGCCCCTCTGGCTGACCCCCGAATCCCGCGGCGCGCTGGCCGCCGCCGAAGACCTCGTCGGCTACACCACCTACCTGGACCGCGTCCCGCTGCGCCCCGGCCAGCGCCGCCACGCCTCCGACAACAAGGTCGAGTCCGAACGCGCCGAACTCGCCCTCGACCTCGCCCGGCGCGGCCGTCGGGTGGCCGTGGTCTCCGGCGGCGACCCGGGCATCTTCGCCATGGCCACCGCCGTCCTGGAGATCGCCTCCCAGGACCCGTACCGCGCCATCCCCGTACGCGTCCTGCCGGGCGTCACCGCCGCCAACGCCGCCGCCGCCCGCGCCGGCGCCCCGCTCGGCCACGACTACGCGGTCATCTCCCTCTCCGACCGCCTCAAGCCCTGGGAAGTCATCGCCGAACGCCTCCACGCGGCGGCCTCCGCCGACCTGGCCCTCGCCCTCTACAACCCCGGCTCCCGCAGCCGCACCTGGCAGGTCGGCAAGACCCGCGAACTCCTCCTGGAACACCGCGCCCCCGACACCCCGGTCATCCTCGCCCGCGACATCGGCGGCCCCGAGGAATCCGTCCGCACCGTCCACCTGGCCGACCTGGACCCGCTCCAGGTCGACATGCGCACCCTCCTGATCGTCGGCTCGTCCCAGACCCAGGCGGTACGACGCGACGACGGCACCGAGGTCGTGTGGACGCCGCGGAGGTATCCGGAGGGGTGAGCCATACGGCCAGGACGGGGCTTCGGCTCGCGCAATGAGCGTGCCGGGGCCACCGTCAAAGGGGTGCTTTCAGGCGTTGAGGTCCAGGACGCGGACCGGTTCGCCGTGCCATCGCTTCGGGGCGGTGGTGGCGACGATCGCTCCGTCGGGACGGTCGGGCGTGGGCTGGGCTGCGTATTGACTGTGGGCCGGAGCCCACGTCTCCTGTCGCGCTATGGCCAGGGCGGCGGGCAGGTCCAGGCCCAGGACGGTGATGCCGGGCAGGGCGGCGAGGTGCTCGGCCGTGCCGGGTCGTGCGCGGTCGGCCTCGACGAGCGCACACGTCGGCGCGTAGAGGTACCAGCCGGGTTCGACGTGGGCGCGGTGGATGAGGCGGGAGGCGAGGACGTTGCCCTGGCCGGCTGCGGTCATCGCGGTGTCGTCCAGGACGATGTGCAAGGCGTCGCTCACCGGCCGGTCACCTGGGCCAGACGCCGGTCGAGCTCACTGTCCAAGTCCTCCTGCTGTGCCGCGGTCGGGGCATACCCGTTCCACTTCTTCAGCGCCGCGAGGGCCTTCTCCGCGCGCTCTGCACGCTCAGCCGGGGTCAGCAGGGTCTCGGCCATGCGTGCCAGATAGGCGCGCAACGACAGGCCCTCGGCGGCCGCGATCGTGGCGAGCCGGTCCTTGGCTTCCTCAGGGATACGGACATTTGCATCGGACATCATCGTGCTCCTTCCCATGCCGCTAGGGTACGGGTACGTACCCGTACCCTAGCGGCGAAGTCGGCCGATCCGCAGCTCGGACGGCACTCAGCCGAGCCAACCGTCCTTCACACCGCCTATGAAGCCCGTCCAGGCAGCGGCCGGAAACAGCAGCACAGCGCCGGTCGGGTTCTTGCTGTCGCGGACGGGGACCATGCCGGGGAAGCCGTCGGCGACCTCGACGCAGTTGTCCTCTCCTCCGTCGCTGTAGCTGCTCTTGCGCCATGCAACGCCTGCCAAGTTGGGGATCGTCTTCATGCTCTGCTGTCCTCCACTCGCCTCAGTGGAACTGGTCAGCCGTCACGCCGCCTATGAAGGCCGACCAAGCGGCGGCCGGGAACAGCAGCACAGCGCCGGTCCGATTCTTGCTGTCACGGACAGGGACCACCCCGGGGAAGCCGTCCGCGATCTCGATGCAGTTGTTGGCTCCGCCGTCGCTGTAGCTGCTCTTGCGCCACGCGGCTCCGGCCAGGTCAGATGCTGTCGTCATGGTCTGCTGTCCTCCACCAACTGCCGCATGAACACTGCTGAATCGTGCGGCGTGAGAGCCGCATCTCGGAGCCGATCGTAAGCCAGGCGATATTGCGCCACGTCCGTTGGCTCTTCGATCAAATCGCCTGACTTGTTGCCTTCCAAGTAGGCAACAGCACTGCCGTCCGCCATCCACAGCAAGGACAGCGAACCTTCCATCAAGCCGTGCAGCCCTGCGGAGAACGGAAGCACCTGAATCGTCACGTGCGGGGTAGCAGCGACTTCTACGATCCGAGTCAGCTGGTCGTACCAGACCTTGTCGTCCGGTGCCGGGCGCCGCAGAGCTGATTCGTCCAGGATGATCCGGACAGTCAGCGGCGGGTCGCGGTGCAGTACGTCCTGCCTGCCCATGCGTGCCGCGATGTTCTCTTCGAGCTCGTCGGGGCTTATGGGCGTCGGCGCCGACGACAGCACCACCCTCGCGAAGTCCTCGTTCTGCAACAGGCCAGGGATAGTGGCCACGTACGCATGCAGGATCACGGCCTTCGCCTCCAGCTGCATGAACTCCCGGTACTTGTCCTTGAAGGCGTCCAGCCGTGCCAGCCCCCACAACCGCACCAGCAGCCCGCCCGTGCCGTACGTCCGGTCCAGTGCCTCCATCACCGGCAGCTTCGAGAGTCGTTCGCCGGTCTCCAGGCGATGCAAGTAGGTGCGGTCGTACTTGATCTCGTCGGCCAGCCGGGCCAGCGACCTGCCGGACGACTCCCGTAACCGGCGGAGTTCACACGCAAGGACCCAACGAGCCGAGCCCTCGTCCTCGGAATTCTTTTCGACCATTCGCCAATTCCCCCATCCCCCTGTTGTCCCGTTCCGACGGCAACGCCAACTCCCTGTCGGAGGCGGCTCGTTGTGACGACTCTAGAACTGTGAAAGGGCTTTTGCAGCCCAGTCAGGACTCGAACGGAGAAGGTGGATGGGAATGGGAATGGCGGAGCGCGGTCCGGTGGCCGGGAAGATCAGGGACGCGGAGCAGGCGTGCGGCGAGCTGCGGACGGCGCTGAAGGGGGCGGGCATCACCCTGCCGTCGCTGGCCGTGGACGTGGTCTCGCTGGCGGAACACTTTCCGCGGCCGCTCGTGGAGCTGGGCCGCTGCACCCCCGAGGTCGCACGCCGGCTCGCGGACGCGGTGCGGACGTGCGCCCCGTGAGCGAGGAGGGGGGAAAATCCACGACCGTCCGTGAACCGGGCGGTGAGGAGACACCAGAGGAGACACCAGAGGAGACACCGGAGGAATCCGTGCAGCGTCGCGAAGATTTAGCCGAAAGGGTCCGCGAAGCCAATTACCTCAGCGTGAATTGGCCTCGCTGAAAATATGGCGGACCCAGTTCACGGCCTCCTCCGGACCTTCCGCCACCGGTACCCCCTCCGGCACCGGCGGCCGCTGTACGACCACCACCGGCACCCCCGCCTCCCGCGCCGCCGTCAGCTTGGCGGCGGTCGCGGCGGCACCGCTGTCCTTGGTCACCAGGACGTCGATGCGGTGGGCGCGGAGCAGCTCCCGTTCGCCGTCCAGGGTGAAGGGGCCGCGGTCCAGGAGGGCGGTCATCCGGGGCGGGTACGGGGGCTCGGGCGCGTCCACCGAGCGGACGAGGAACCAGAGGTCGGTGAGGTGGGCGAAGTGGGAGAGGCCCATCCGGCCCGTGGTGAGGAAGATGCGGGTGCCGAGGGCGGGGAGCGCGGCGGCGGCCTCGTCCAGGGAGGTGACCTGGTGCCACGTGTCGCCGGGTCCCGGCACCCAGCCGGGCCTGCGGACGGCGAGCAGGGGAACATGGGCGGTGGTGGCGGCATGGGCCGCACTGCAACTGATCGTGTCGGCGAAAGGATGGGTGGCGTCGATGAGCGCGTCCACCGCGTGCTCGCGCAGCCAGCGGGTGAGGCCCTCGGGGCCGCCGAACCCTCCGATGCGTACCTCCCCGGCAGGCAGCCGGGGCGCGGCGACCCGGCCGGCGAGCGAGGTCGTCACGCGCAGGGACGGCTCCGGTGCCAGGCCGGCGGCCAGGCGGCGGGCCTCCGTCGTACCGCCGAGGATCAGTACGTGGCGCGGCGGGCGAGCTGCGTCGGGCATGGGATGTGGGTTCCTCCGTGGCTGAAGCGCAACCGCAGGGTACGGGCAAGGCCGCCGGAGGGCGTAGCGCGCAGCTCGCACACACCGGGCTGCGGCACGGCTGGACGACCGGTGCCTGTGCGACGGCGGCGAGCACGGCCGCGTACACGGCGCTGCTCGGCGGCGAGTTCCCGGACCCGGTGACGATCACGCTGCCGAAGGGGCAGACGCCGTCCTTCGCGCTGGCGGTGGAGGAGCTCGCGCCGGGGCGGACGGCCGCCATGGCGGGGGTGGTGAAGGACGCGGGCGACGATCCGGACGTGACGCACGGGGCGCTCGTCCGGGCCACCGTGCGGCCGCTGCCCGCCGGGTCGGGCATCGTCTTCAAGGCCGGCCCGGGGGTCGGGACCGTGACCCGGCCCGGCCTGCCGCTGGACGTCGGTGAGCCGGCGGTCAATCCCGTACCGCGCCAGATGATGCGGGAGCATCTCACGGAGGTCGCCCGGCGCTACGGCGGCGGGCCGGGGGCGACGGCCGATGTCGAGGTGGAGATTTCCGTCGATCACGGGGAGGAGATCGCCCGGAGTACCTGGAATCCGCGGCTGGGGATTCTGGGCGGGCTGTCGATCCTGGGGACCACCGGGATCGTCGTGCCGTACTCCTGCTCGGCCTGGATCGACTCCATCCGGCGGGGCGTGGATGTGGCGCGGGCGGCGGGACGGCGGCATGTGGCCGGGTGTACGGGATCGACGTCGGAGAAGGTCGCCGTCGCCCTGCACCACCTGCCCGAGGACGCGCTGCTGGACATGGGCGACTTCGCGGGGGCGGTGCTGAAGTACATCCGGCGCCATCCCGTGGAGCGGCTCACCATCTGCGGCGGGTTCGCCAAGCTGTCCAAGCTGGCGGCCGGGCATCTGGATCTGCACTCCGCGCGGTCCCAGGTCGACAAGCGGTTCCTCGCGGATCTCGCCCGGCGGGGCGGGGCGGACGAGGCGCTGGCGGGGGTCGTGGCGGAGGCCAACACGGGCCTGGCGGCGCTCCAGTTGTGCGCCGCGGCGGGCGTCCCGCTGGGGGATCTGGTGGCGGCGACGGCGCGCGACGAGTCGCTGGCCGTGCTGCGGGGCGCGCCCGTCGCGGTCGATGTCATCTGTATCGACCGGGCGGGGATGGTGGTGGGACGGGCGGAGCCGCGGGGGCCGGGGGACACCGGCCAGGGAAGCCCTCTCCGTTGAAGGGCTCCCCCACCTCCGCACCTGTCAGGTGCGGAGCCCGTACCGGTTGGCCACACAGTCGTTGCCGCGGCCGGTGAGCCTGCCCAGCACCGTGCCGAGGGCACAGGTGGTCAGCCGGAGCGGGTTGTCGCGGAACCCGGGGCGGCTGTAGCGCCCTTCCCGGCGGTCGTAGCGCCCTTCCCGGCGCTCGTTCATCCGGCTCGGCTGGTCGGTCATCCGGCCCGGGCTGTTGTGCATCCACGGCGAGCTGTCGTGCCGCTGTCCCGGGGTGTCCGTCGCCTGCGCGACATGCTCCCTGCCGTCGGCACCGGCGGCATTGCCGCCGAAGAGCGTCAGCAGGACGGCGGCGCCGACCGCACCGGCGGCCAGTCTGGTACGCATCGTGGCGTACTCCTTTGCTTCGGCCCCCCTTGGGTGTCGCAGCTTCCTTACCGGCCCCCGGGAGCCGAGTAACGGACATTCACCCCGATGCGGTCCTACGGTCATACGGACGGTCCCGGAAGGCCACGGGCGGGCGGGGCTGTGCGGGCTGCGCGAACTGTGCGGAGCCGCGCCGCGCCGTGCGCGAATTCCTCCTTTACCGGCGCCCTGGAGGATCCTTTGAAGGACGCTTCAGGACCCGGCGTAAATCTATAACCCGCGTTACGCGGAAAATGCAGACATCTCCCGCCATCCCACTCGACGGCGGGCACTCGGCGAACGCCTTCCACGGATTGACCCGAGGGCCCCAAGGGGGGCATGACGGTCCATTCCATGACCGTTGTCCCGCAGCTGCCACGCAAGGGGACCGTCCGCAAGAATCGGGCAAAGATGCACGTCAAAGCGTTGTTGCGGTGCATTTCAGGCCGGTGAAAAACCTGGCGGTAAGTTGCCGCGAAACCACGTGACGTGATTGCATTTCACGAACACGCGGACGCCATTACGGGTGTCACATTTCCGGTGTCGGCGCCCGTGTTGCGGCCGGATTGCGCTGCCACAATTCGGCCTGCATTCGTTCAAAATCCACAGCTTTTACGGGAAGGTCACATCATGCGCAACGGCTTCACCCCTGCCGCCACGGAGATTTCCGACAGCGACCTGGAGAACATCGCCGGTGGCATCGCCGGCGCCGGCGCCAACGCGGGTGCCGAGATCGCCGGGCACGGTGCCTCCGCGAACGTCGGCGGCTTCGTCGGCGGCGGCGCGTCGATCTCCCCCGAAGGCGTCAGCGCGCAGCTCTCCGGCGCTGCCCTGGCCTCGGTGCAGACCAGCGGTCTCTGAGATCTGAGACCGAAGGGGGCCCTGCTCCCCCGCCGGCGCAGCGCCCACGAGCCGGCGCACCGGAACCCCGGGACCTCCCGTCCCGGGGTTTTGGTGCGTCGGGACTCAGGGAGTGTCCGCGGGCGCGGGGCCGTGTGCACCGCACCCGCCGTGCGGCCGCTCACGGTCCGCCGAATAGAGATGGCTGTCGCGGAACTGCTCGGCGCCCAGGGTGCGGCCGACCATGATGACGGCCGTACGGACCACGCCCGCGGCCTTCACCTGGCCGGCGATGTCGGCGAGGGTGCCGCGCAGCACGAGTTCGTCGGGGCGGGAGGCCATGGCGACGACGGCGGCCGGGCAGTCGGCGCCGTAGTGCGGCAGGAGTTCGGCGACGACCCGGTCGACGTACATGGCGGCCAGGTGGAGGACCAGCAGCGCGCCGCTGCGGCCCAGCGTGGCGAGGTCCTCGCCCTCGGGCATGGGGGTGGCGCGCTGGGCGACGCGGGTGAGGATGACGGTCTGGCCGACGGTGGGGACGGTCAGTTCGCGCTTGAGGGCGGCGGCCGCGGCGGCGAACGCGGGGACGCCCGGCACCACCTCGTACGGCACCCCGGCCGCGTCCAGCCGGCGCATCTGCTCGGCGACCGCGCTGAAGACGGACGGGTCGCCGGAGTGCAGCCGGGCGACGTCGTGGCCCTCCTCGTGGGCGCGCACCATCTCGGCGGTGATCGTGTCGAGGTCCAGCTGAGCGGTGTCGATGAGCCGGGCGCCGGGCGGGCACTCGGCGAGCAGCTCGCGCGGCACCAGGCTGCCCGCGTAGAGGCACACCCCGCAGGAGGCGAGCATGCGGGCACCGCGCACGGTGATCAGGTCGGCGGCGCCGGGACCTGCGCCGATGAAGTGGACGGTCATGGTTGCTCGGTCTCCTGGGGGAGGGAGGGCGGGGACGGGGAAGCGGCCTGCGGCTTCACGGCCGACCACTGGGTGACCGGCATCGCCTGCCGCCAGCCCGTGAAGCCGCCGACCGGCACCGCATGGGCGACCGCGAGCCTGACCAGTTCGCCGCCGTGCTGCCGGTAGTGGTCGGCGAGCAGCGCCTCGGACTCCAGCGTCACGGTGTTCGCGACGATCCGGCCGCCCGCCGGCAGCGCCTCCCAGCAGGCGGCCAGCAGGCCGGGGGCGGTCAGCCCGCCGCCGATGAACACCGCGTCCGGCGTCGGCAGACCGTCCAGCGCGGCGGGCGCGGGACCGCGGACGATGCGCAGCGCCGGTACGCCGAGCGAGGCCGCGTTACGGCCGATCCGCTCGGCCCGTGCGGCGTCCCGCTCGACGCTGATGGCGCGGCAGCTGCGGTGCGCCCGCAGCCACTCGATGGCAATGGAGCCGGAGCCGCCGCCGATGTCCCACAGGAGTTCACCGGGGGCGGGCGCCAGCGCGGCGAGGGTGGCGGCGCGGACATGGCGCTTGGTGAGCTGGCCGTCGTGTTCGTAGGCGGCGTCGGGGAGGCCGGGGACGGTGGACAGGGGCGGGGTGCCGGGCGCGCGGCGGCAGTCGAGGGCGATGACGTTGAGGGGGTCGGCGGGCGGGGCGTCCCAGCCGTCGGCGGTGCCCTCGGCCGTCCGTTCACGGTCGCCGCCGAGTTGCTCCAGTACGCGCATACGGGTCGGGCCGAAGCCGTGGGCGCGCAGCAGGGCGGCGACCTCGGCGGGGGTGCCGGCCCCGGCGGACAGCACCAGCAGTCGGTGGCCGTCGTACAGCGCGCGGGCCAGGTTCTCGGTGGGCCGGCCGACGAGCGTGATGACCTCGGTGTCCTCCAGCGGCCAGCCGAGCCGGGCGCAGGCGTAGGAGACGGAGGAGGGGTGGGGGAGGATGCGCAGCCGAGGCGTCCGCGGGGCGGCCGCGGCCGCTGCCCCTTCCGCCAGCACCTCGGTCAGGGTCCGCCCGATCCCGTAGAACATCGGGTCGCCGCTGGCCAGCACGCAGACCCGGCGCCCGGCGTGTGCGGCGAGCAGTCCGGGGACGGCGGGGCGCAGGGGCGCGGGCCACGGGACGCGCTCACCGGCGCACTCCCCGGGCAGCAGCGCGAGCTGGCGGGGGCCGCCGATCAGCACCTCGGCGCTCCGCAGGGCCTGCTGGGAGGCGGCGGGCAGTCCGTCCCAGCCGTCGGCCCCGATGCCGACGACGGAAAGCGGTTCAGGAGCGGCCGGGGCGGGTGGTGCGGGGCTCACTGCCGAGTACCTCAGAGGTCGGGAGGGGCCGGTCCCGGGAAGGGCACCGGTCCGGGGGACGGGAGCCGAACTTTACTGACCGGTCGGATCGCGCGGTCCCGCTGCCCCCCATGAAAAGCGAGGGAGGCGGCCGCCCGGACCGGTCCGGGCCCCGTCACCTGCCGCGCGCGCTCACGCCAGCAGCGCGATCAAGAACTGCCCCGCGAACAGAAACGCCGCGCAGAAGCCCACGCCCGCCGGGAACCACTGCCAGATGCCGCGCGGGGAGTCGAAGCAGACCAGGTAGCCGAGGACGGCGACCACGCCGGTCAGGGCGCCCAGCCAGAAGGGGAGGCCCTCGTGGTGGGTGGACAGGATGGCGACGGCGGCCAGCAGGCCGAGCACCGCCAGGATCTGGCCCTTGCCGGGTGCGGGCCGCGCGGTCTCGCCCGTAGCGCTCATAGCGCCGGATGCTACCCGGGCGCGCGGGCCTCGACGGCTTCCCACGCCAGCCGGAAGCGGACATCCCAGCTCCGTTTTCCGCGCCCGCTCCCTTCCGCTTCCGCACCGCTCTGACCAGGCACGATAGGCCGTTTGACGGTAATGACAACGGTCACCGATGCAGCCTTTGGATCTTTGCCCGAAGTGCGGTTTGCTTCGCACGAGGAGCCAGGAAGGAGCGCGCCCATGACCGAGCACGCCCACAGCCACGGGCACAGCCACAGCCATGCGCACGGGGTCGCACCGGACGCCGACCGGCGCTGGCTGCGCAGCGCGCTCATCCTGCTCACCGCGTACATGGCGGTCGAGGTCGTCATCGGTGTGGTGGCGCAGTCCCTGGCGCTGATCTCGGACGCCGCCCACATGCTCACCGACGCGGTCTCGATCGTGCTGGCCCTGGTCGCGATGCGGCTGGCCGCGCGGCCGGCGCGCGGCGGCTACACCTACGGGCTCAAGCGCGCCGAGATCCTCTCCGCGCAGGCCAACGGCATCACCTTGCTGCTGCTGTCGGTCTGGCTGGCGTACGAGGCGGTCGAGCGGCTGATCTCGCCGCCGAAGGTGACCGGCGGGCTGGTGCTGGTCACCGCGCTGGCCGGGATCGTGGTGAATCTGATCTGCACCTGGCTGCTGTCGAAGGCCAACCGCTCCAGCCTGAACGTCGAGGGCGCCTACCAGCACATCCTCACCGACCTGTTCGGGTTCGTCGCCACCGCCCTCGCCGGTCTGATCGTGCTGACGACGGGCTTCGAGCGGGCGGATGCGATCGCCTCGCTCGTGGTCGTCGTGCTGATGCTGCGGGCCGGTACGGGGCTGGTGCGCGAGTCCGGACGGATCTTCATGGAGGCCGCGCCGACGGGCGTCGACCCGGACGCCCTGGGCGGCCGTCTGGCCGCCACGGACGAGGTCGTCGAGGTGCACGATCTGCACATCTGGCTGATCACCTCGGGGCAGCCGGCGCTGTCCGCGCACATCCTCGTGGCGCCGGGCGGCGACTGCCACAAGGTCCGCCGCAGTCTCCAGGAGCTGCTGAGCGGCGAGTACGGCATCAGCCACGCCACCCTCCAAGTGGACCACGTCGGCGAACAGGGCTCGCCCGACGACGTACTGACGCTGGGCCCGCGGCCCGGCACCGGCCCCGCTCCGGAGGAGCAGACCGGCCACTGCGAGGACGCCCATGGCCCGGTGCACCGGTCGGGGCCGCATCGGCGATGAGGGAGCGCCGCCCGCCCTCACTCGGGTGAACCCGGCCGGGGAGGAGCCCGCCTGCCGCCGGTGACGGGGGCCGCGATGCTCGGATGACGGCATGAGAACCGCCGTTGTCTGCGCGCTGCTGTGCGCCGCCACGCTCCCCGGACCGTCCGCCGCCGCGTCCGCCCCGCAGGCTCCGCCCGCCGTCTCGGTCACGGTGGCCGTGACCGGCGGCCGTGACGACGCCGAGTCGGGCAGACGTCTCGACTACCGCATCACCGTGCACAACATGGGCCCCACCGAGGTCCGCGGGGCCCGCATCGAACAGGAGATGCCGGCCACCACCACCTCCGCCACCGCGCCCGGCGGCACCGTCGAAGGGCATGACGTGGGTCAGCAGAAGGTGGTCTGGCGCTCCGATCTGCCCGCGCACGACATCCAGGTGTTCACCGCCTCGGCCGTACTCGGCGCCCGCACCGGCCCCACCGCCACCGCGGCCCCCGGCACCCTGCGCGCCGCCGCCACGGTCTGTGTCTACGTGGACGATTCCTACACCCCCACGGCCTGCTCGGGCGATCTGGACGACTTGCCGGAGACGCACGCGGAGGCCGGGGGCGGCGACGGCTGGATGTGGTGGGCGGGGGCCGCCGCGGCCGCCGCCCTGTTCGGGCCGGGAGTGGTACGGGCGGTACGGCGGCGGCGCGCCGCGCAGCCGCACTGAGGGCGGCGGGCGCGCGTCCGGTCGGCCGCAGCCCGAGCCGGACCGTGCCCGGTCCCCCGCGGGCACGGTCCGGAGCCGCGCGCCCTGTCCCCCCGTGGGCACGCCCGGAGCCGCGCGCCCGGTCACCCATTGGCACCGGCCCCGCTCGCGGGCGGCCGGGGTTCGCACTTGCCTGGGAGATGGCCGTAGGGCGCACGTCTTGTGGGTCTCCCCGGGCCCGGCCGAGCCATGGGACGCGCCGCAGTCCGCCGCCGGGCAGGAGGGACCAGACGCGATGTCAGCGAGCGCCCCCGTACGCCAGGACGGGCGGGTGACGGAGGGGGAGCGGGCGCCGCGGCGGCGTGGGCGAGCGGTGGCCGGCGGGGTGCTGCTGCTGGTGGGTGCGTTGCTGCTGCCGTTGAGTCTGGCCGCCACATGGGCGCGGGCCGAGCTGGCCGAGACCGACAGCTATGTGGCGACGGTGGCGCCGCTGGCCGGGAATGCCGCCGTCCAGGACGCGGTCGTCGACGATGTGACGAACGGGGTGATGGCCCATGTCCGGCTCGACGGGCTGCTGCGCGCCGTACCGCGCGCCGAGCGCCCCGCGCTGCGGAAGCACTTCACCCGCGGCATCCGCGAGTTCGTGGACAAGCAGGTGCGGCAGGTCGTCACCGGCCGCCACTTCCCCTCGATGTGGAACGGGGTGCACCGGACCGCCCACCGGACCCTGGACGGCAGTCTGACCGCGTCCGGCCGCTCCGCGGTCACCCTCGATCTCACACCGGTCGTGGAGCGGGTCACCCACCAGCTGTCCCACAACGGTATGGGGCTCGACATCCTGCGCCGGGTGCCGCGGGCCGGGGTGGAGATCGTGCTGCTGAAGGGCCCGGACGTGCCGCGGATCCGGACCGTTTACAAGGTCGTTCACACGGGGGCGCTGCTGTTGCCGCCCGCCGCGGCGCTGTGCCTGGCCGGCGGGCTGCTGCTGGTGCGGCGCCGGCGGCGGGCGCTGATCTGTACGGGGCTGGGGTGCGCGGCCGCCGCCGCCCTGCTGGCCGTCGCGCTCGCGCTGGTCCGCAGCCGTGCCCTGGACGCGCTGCCCGCCGTGATCTCCCGGCCCGCCGCGGGCGCCTACGCCGATGCGCTGACCGGTCCGTTGCGCACCGGGGTCTGGCTGGTGGTCGGCGCGGGCACCCTGACCGCGGCGCTGGCCGCGGCGGGGCCGCCGGCGGCGCGGGCGCTGCTCATACGACGGTTCGCCCGCGCCGCCGACGGCCCCTGACCCGCGGCCCTGGCTCCAGGTCCTGGGTCCAGGCCCGCCTGACCTCCGCTCAGGCCACCGCGCAGGCCACCGCTCAGACCGCCAGGACCGTCTTGCCCTGTGCCCGGCCGGTGCGGCTGGCCTCCAGCGCCTCCGGCGCTTCTTCCAGGCCGACCTCGCGTCCTACGAGAACCGTCAGACGGCCCGCGTCGACATGGCCGGCGAGGATCTCCAGCAGCTGCGGGGAGGGCCGGTTGACGAAGTTGAAGCCGCGCAGGTTGTGCTCGGTCAGCTCGTCGGCGTCGGCCGAGCCGATGAGCGAGACGGCCGTGCCCCCGTCGCGTACGGTCCGGGTCAGCCCGGCGAATTCGCCGGGGCCGCCGATCATGTCGATCAGCACATCGACACCGTCCGGATGGGCCGCGAGCACCTGGTCGGCGAGCGGACCCGCGGTGTGGTCGACGGTCTCCGCGGCGCCCAGCGTGCGCATCAGCTCCGCCTTGGCCGGGCGCGCGGTGGCGATCACCTCGGCGCCGCGGCCGGCCGCCAGCTGGGTGACGAAGGTGCCGACGCCGCCGGTCGCGCCGACGATCAGTACCCGTGTGCCCTCGGTGACCCGGGTCTCCTCGACCAGGTTGTAGGCGGTCATGCCGGCCGTCGGCAGCGCCGCGGAGGTGGCGTAGGTGACGCTGCGGGCGGCATGCGCGAGGCGGCTCTCGTCGGTGACGGCGAGTTCGCAGTACGAGCCGCCGCCCTGCTCCGGCCGCTGGAACTGGCCGAACACCGCGTCGCCGACGGTGAACCGCCGTACACCGTCGCCGATCGCGAGTACCTCGCCCGCCCCGTCCGACCCGAGGACGAGGGGGAAGGCGACCGGCATGGCATCCCCGAACATGCCATCGGCGATCTTCCAGTCGACGGGGTTGAGTCCGGCGGCGGACAGCCGCACCAGGACCTCACCGGGCCCTGGTTCGGGCTGTGGCAGATCCATGAGCTGCGGCTTTTCACCGAATGCGCTGACTGCTACGGCTCTCATCGTGGCGTTCCCTTCCACCCTTCCGACCGGTGGCCGAAGTGGATCGTAAGCACGCCGGTGGGGCCGGACGCGGCAGGAGGAGAGGCGGTGCGGCGGAAGCAACTCGTACGGCCCCTCACGCCGGGGCTGTCCGGCCCTCCGTTCGGCGCGGCCCGGCCCGACGGCACCCGGCCCGGCCCGACGGTCCGCGCCGTCGGCGTCCCGTACCCCGTTTCGCCCCTCTCCGGGCCCCGACCGGCTCCAGCGTGGTGAATTCCCTCGTCCGCGGGGAGCGACGAAGGGGGATTGCGGCGCCGAAAGGTCCGCCTCGGGTACATATGACGCCATGCGCGTACTGGTGGTGGAGGCCGAGGAGTTGCTCGCGGACATGATCGCCGCGGGACTGCGCCGTGCGGCGATCGCGGTGGACATCGTCCATGACGGCCGCGCGGCGCCGACCGCACTGCGGCTCGGGGCGTACGACGTGCTCGTCCTGGACCGTGATCTGCCCGGCCTGCCCGGCGACGAGATCTGCCGTCAGATGGCGGAACAGGGGCTGCCGACCCGGGTGTTGATGCTCACCGCCTCCCGTACCGGCCGCGCACGCGTCGAGGACCCGGGGCCGGGCGCCGACGACCATCTGACCAAGCCGTTCGTCCACGAGGAGCTGCTCGCCAGGGTGCTGGCGCTGGGCCGGCGTGCCCGTCCCGCCCTACCGCAGATCATCGAGCGGGCCGGGGTCACCGTCGACACCGCGCGCCGGCTGGCGGTACGCGACGGCCGGCCGCTGGCGCTGTCCCGCACCGAATTCGGTGTGCTGGAGGTACTGCTGCGCGCCCAGGGCGCGGTGGTCAGCGGCGACGAGCTGATCGAGGAGGTCTGGGAGGAGCACACCAGCTACCGCACCAACGCCGTACGCGTCGCGCTCGGCAAACTGCGCGCCAAGCTCGGTGATCCGCCGGTGATCGAGACCGTGCCGGACGCCGGGTACCGCCTGGGCGGCGGGGCGGGGACCAGCGACGGGGCGGGGGCGGTCGGCACAGCGGGGACGGACAACGAGGCGGGGGCGGGCGGCGCGCCGGAAGCAGACGTGGGGCCGCAGGCGGGCGTGGGGCCGGAGGCAGGCGTGGGGCCGGGAGTGTCTGACAGTCCGTAACTCAGCCCGTCCACCTGACCGCCCACCCGACCGCCCACCCGACCGCCCACCCGATTGCCCGCATGACGGGTCCGGTCCCGGGCCGCGGGATTCAATGGCGCAATGATCCGGTTCGACTCCGTCACCAAGCGGTACCCCGACGGGACCACTGCCGTCGACGACCTCTCCTTCGAGGTCGGTGAGGGTGAGCTGGTGACCCTGGTCGGGCCGTCCGGCTGCGGCAAGACGACGACCATGATGATGGTCAACCGGCTGATCGACCCCACCCACGGGCAGATCTACGTCGACGGCTCGGACGTCGCGGGCGTCGACCCCGTCGAACTGCGCCGCAGGATCGGCTACGTCATCCAGCAGACCGGCCTCTTCCCGCATCGCACCGTCCTCGACAACACCGCGACCGTGCCCTGCCTGACCGGCTGGAAGAAGGCCAGGGCGCGCGAGCGGGCCGCCGAACTCCTGGACCTGGTCGGCCTGGATCCGGCCGTCTACGGCTCGCGCTACCCCGAGCAGCTCTCCGGCGGCCAGCGTCAACGGGTCGGGGTGGCCCGTGCCCTGGCCGCCGACCCGCCGGTGCTGTTGATGGACGAGCCGTTCGGCGCGGTCGACCCGGTCGTCCGCGACCGGCTGCAGAAGGAGTTTCTGCGGCTTCAGGCCACCATGCACAAGACGGTGCTGCTGGTCACTCATGACATCGAGGAGGCCATCCGGCTCGGCGACCGGATCGCGGTTTACGGGGAGGGCCGGATCGAGCAGTACGACACCCCCGCGAGTGTCCTCGGCGCCCCCGCCACTCCGTACGTCGCCGAATTCGTCGGCACCGACCGCGCGTTGAAACAGCTCTCGGTCACCGGCATCGACCGCGGCGACCTCGAACGCCCGCCGTTCGTCCGGCTCGGCGAAGCCGCCGCGGGCGCCGCGACCCGGCTGCGGGCCGAGGGCGCCCGCTGGGCGGTGGTGCTCGACGAGGAGGGCGAACTGCACGGCTGGGTGGGCACGGAGGAACTGGCCGGCGTGGAGGGCACGGTTGCCGGTCACGCCCGCCGGATGGAGGCCTGGGTGCCGGTGACCGGCACCCTCAAGGCGGCCTTCAGCGAGATGCTCAAACACGACGCGGGCTGGATCGCGGTCCTGGACGGTCACCGGTTCCTGGGCGTCCTCACCCCGACCACGCTCCATGAGGCCCTGCGCCGCACCATCGGCTCGGACGAGCGCGGGGTACCGCGGAAGCGGGCCGAGGTGGATTCGGTTCCTACGCAGTGAGCTCGCAGGCAGGGGCGGGGGTGTTTCACGTGAAACGCCCGCCCTGCCTGCCTGCGCGGCGTTTCACGTGAAACACCCCGCCCGCACCGGCAGAGGTCAGCCCTTCGGCAACAGCCCTTTGGCCCGGAGGTAGTTACGGGCCACATCCGCCGGCAGCCGCCGCCAGCTGTCCACCTGCTCATTGAGGTGCGCCAGGTCGGCCGTGGTCAGGACCTTGTTGAGGCGGTTGAGCGCGGCGGCCGCCCGTGCGCTGCCCACACGGGCGTGGTTGACGACGGGGACGACGTAGTCGGCGTTCTGGAGCTTCTTGTCGTCGGCGAGCAGCACCAGGCCGAACTGGTCGAGGGTGGCATCGGTGCTGGTGGTCAGCACCATCTGGTCCTGCCCGTTCTGCACCGCCTGCTTGGCGGGCGTGGTGCCGACGCCCTTCGGGTCGATGGCGGTGATGTTGATCCCGTACCGCTTCTTGAGCCCCGGCGCGCAGAACGGCCGCTGCACACACTCATCGCCCGCCGCGAGACGCACGGGCAGCTTGGCGCGGCCCAGATCGCTGAGGGTCTTGAGGTGGTGTGTGCGGGCGTAGGCGGCGCTCACCGCGAAGGCGTTCTGGTCGACGGCCCGGCCCGCCGGGAGGACGGTCAGACCACGGGGGCCGGCGAGCTTGCGCAGCGCGGCCATGGTGGCGTCGAGGTCCGGCGAGGCGACCGGTGCCGCCTTGGACCCCTTGTTCTTGGCGTTGAGCCAGTCCGCGAAAGTGGCGGCGTACTCGGGCACGACATCGATCTGCCCGGCCTCCAGGGCGGGTTCGTAGAGCTCGCGGTTGCCGACCGTCAGGACACGGGTCCGGTATCCGGCGCGGTCGAGCAGCGCCGCATACATCTGGGCGAGCAGCTCGCTCTCCGTGAAGCCCGCCGACCCGAGGGCCAGATCGTGGCTGTCGCCGGGGGAGGCGGTGATCGCGGAGCGGGTCTCCAGGGAGGGGCCGGTGGTACAGGCCGGGAGCGCGACGGCCATGAGGACCGTGAGGACCGCCGTCACAGCCGCCCTCACCGGATCCGCCCCCGCGCCCAGTCCGGAGCGCATCGCTGCGCCAGCTCGAAGGCGGCCTCCATCAGCAGCGCGAACACCGCGACCAGCACCGCACCGGCGACCACCTGGGGGGTGCTGGCCAGGTTGAACCCCGCGGTGATGATCCGGCCGAGGCCACCGCCGCCCACCAGCGCGGCGAGCGTGGCGGTGGCCACCAGCTGGACCGCGGCGATCCGGATGCCGGTCAGGATCAGCGGAAAGGCGAGCGGCACCTCGACCCGCCACACCAGCTGCGTCCCGGTCATCCCCATGCCGCGCGCGGCCCGCACCACGTTCTGGTCCACCTCGCGCATCCCGACATACGCGTTGGTCAGCAGCGGCGGGATGGCGAACAGCACCAACGCGATGATCGTCGGCCACTGGCCGTACCGTCCGATGGGGGTGAGCAGAAGCAGGACCAGCACGGCGAAGGTCGGCACCGCACGCCCGATGTTGGCGAGGTTGACGGCCAGCGCGCCACCGCGGCCGAGGTGGCCGAGGGTCAGCGCGACCGGCAGCGCGATCAGGGCACTGATGACCAGACAGGAGAAGGTCAGCACGAGGTGCTGTTCGAGGCGGTGCCAGACACCGTTCTCACCGGACCAGTTGGCGGCAGTGGTCAGCCAGGCCCCCACCGCCGAGAGGGTGTTCATGCCCGCCGCCCGGAGGCTGTGACCAGCCGTTTCACTCCCGCCGTGACCCGGTTTTGCACCCGCGCCTTCCGGCCGGCCCGGCGCCAGGGTGTGAGCAGCCGTTCCGCGCCGAGCAGCAGCAGATCGAAGACGATCGCGATGATCACGCACAGCACGGAAGCGGTGAGCACCTGCGCCTTGAAGAAGGAATTCATGCCGGCGTAGATGAGGTTGCCCAGCCCGCCGTAACCGACGATCGCTCCGACGGTGGTGAGCGCGACCGCCGAGACGGTGGCGATCCGCAGCCCGGCCATCGCGGCGGGTACGGCCAGCGGCAGCTCGACGGTCAGCAGTTGGCGCATCGGCCCGTACCCCATGCCGCGGGCGGCTTCCTTGGCCTCGGCGGGGACGCCGTCCAGTCCCGCCAGGATGTTCCGTACGAGCAGGGTGAGGGAGTACAGGGCGAGACCCACCACGACAAGGGTGGCGGACAGCCCGTAGACCGGCAGCAGCAGCGAGAACATCGCCAGCGACGGGATGGTGTAGACGACCGTGGTGATGCCGAGCACCGGTCCGACCGTCCAGCGCCTGCGGCGGGCCAGCAGCGCCAACGGGACCGCGATCACCAGCCCGAGCGCCACCGAGATCACCGTCAGCTGGATGTGCTGGCCGGTCGCGTCGAGCAGGATCTGCCGACGGGTGCTCAGGTAGTCGCCGCAGATCCAGTCGTTACGGGCCAGACAGTCGTCCGGCGGCGGGGCGGTCACGGTACGAGTCCACCCCGGCGGGGGCGGGGTGTCGCGGCGGGTGCGTCCGATCGGGGGTGGCCGCGGACGGCCTGCGCCGACAGGCACCGGACCGCCCCCTCCCCCCTCCTCCCCCGTACACGCGCCGCCTACACACCTCACGTATACATGCAGTGTGTACTCTCTATGTATAGTTCCTTCGAGTCCATTCGACCGCTGTGACCGGGGGTGGGCGCGACGCGGCGACGCCTCGTACGCGCCGGCTTTGCCATGCGTAAAACCGCAGGTCATGGGCTCACCGTCGATGGCCCGCGTCCGAGGAGACCCCGCATGCCGAAGCAGACTTCCGCGGCCCGCCGCACGTCCATAGCCGGGCTTCTGGCGGCCACGTCCCTGGCCCTGGCCCTCAGCGGCTGCGCCGACTACGACGTCACCGCCCCGGCCGACGCCCGCGCCGACGCACCGGCGGCCGCCGTCCAGGCGAAGGACGCCCAACTCGCCGCGGCCAAGGGCACGAAGAACGCCGACGGCAAGAACGCCGACGGCAAGAACGGGGACGCGAAGGGCTCTCAGGGCGCCGGTCAGACCACGACCCCCGGCGGGGCCGGTGACGTCGACTGCCGCCAGGCCAAGTGCGTCGCGCTCACCTTCGACGCGGGTCCCAGTGAGAACACCCCCCGCCTGCTGGACATCCTCAAGAAGGAGAAAGTGCACGCGACCTTCTTCATGCTCGGCGAGAACCACGTCGACAAGCGCCCCGCCGAGGTGAAGCGGATCGACGCCGAGGGCCATGAACTGGCCAACCACACCTGGTCGCACCAGATCCTGACCGACATCAAGCCCGAGGAGGCCAAGCGCGAGTTGTCCCGCCTCCAGGACGCCGTCCGCAAGATCACCGGCAAGACCCCCCGGCTGATGCGCCCACCGCAGGGCAGGACCGATGAAGAGGTCTCCAAGATCAGCAAGGACCTCGGCCTGGCACAGGTCCTGTGGAGCGTGACCGCCAAGGACTACCAGACCAACGACCCGGCCCTGATCACCAAGCGCGTGCTCGAACAGACCGAGCGCGACGGCATCATCCTGCTGCACGACATCTACAAGGGGACCGTGCCGGCCGTCCCCGGCATCCTCAAGGAGCTGAAGAAGCGCGGCTATACGGTCGTCACGGTCTCCCAGCTGCTGTCCCCGGCGAAGGCCGAGCCGGGCATGGTCTACCGCCCGTAGCGCCCGAACGGGGCACAGGCGCTACGAGCGGGGAGCCAGGGGCACGTGAGGGAGCGGGCGCTACGGGACGGGATCTGCGCCCCGTCACCCGGCCCGGACCTTGGCAGCCTCGGCCTGCCCGACCGGCGCCTTCCCGCTGAGCCGGTGCCACCAGTGCCGGCGCCGCGGATGCACGGCGCGGCCCAGCCGGCACCCCAGCAGCAGATAGCCGATCAGGGCGCCGGCGCAGTTGAGGATCACATCGTCGATGTCGAACGCCCGGCCGGTGATCAACGCTCCCTGCACCAGCTCCACCAGCAGCATCACCAGCGCGGTCGCCACCCCGACCCGGAGCAGCCCCCGCGCCTTGGGCAGCAGCACCGGCAGCAGCACTCCGAACGGCATCCCCAGCACGACGTTGCCGCCGAGCTGCTTGACCGTGTCGGCCAGGTGCGGCTGCCCCAGGTAGCTCCGGATCGAGTCGCCGGGGCGGAGGTTGGGATGGGTCAGCGGCACCGAGGCCGCCGACGGGGTCAGCGTGACCCGCGCCAGCGCCACCGCGAACGCCACCATCGCGGCGAAAGCCAGCACCAGCAGAAGGATCCGGACGGCCAGCGGGGCCCGCGCGGCCACCGGGGACCACGCCGCCTCGTCGCCCTGTTGCGTACGCGCCATGAGGTCACTCCCCGGTGTGCGAGATGCGCAAGTGCGCCCGATGGGAGGTTCGGTTACCCGGGGTTCAACGAATCATGTGGGAGGCGCGGGGCGGTCGCCCCGCACGCCGACCGCACGCAGCAGGGGCGCCGGACAGCTGCTCCGACGCCCCTGCTCGACCCACTCGCGGCTCACCCCTGGGGACGCTCCGCCTCCACCCGCCGGCGTCCCTTGTCGTCGGACGCCGACGGCGCCTTGGACGGCCCGGTCCCCTGCCCCGGGGCGCCGCCCTTGCCCACACCAGGTCCCTGCTTGCGCGGCGGGGCGACGGCCTGGGTGTCCTGCGGGAACGTCAGCTGCTGGCTCTGCCACTCCAGGGCCGGCACGACCTCGCGCCGCCAGGTCGCGAACTGGTGACTGCCCTGCGGCAGGATGATCGAGTCGACCGTCATCGGCGACTTCGCGGCGTGGAGGAACTTCATGGTCTCGCCGTAATCCGCCTCGCCCTTACGGCTGCTGGCGACCAGCGCGGAGATCTGCGGCGTGGGAAGGTTCTTCAGCCGCCACAGCAGATCGTGCTCGCGCTCGCGCTGGGCGCCCTCCGGGCCGGGACCGAAGAGGCTGCCGGTGGTCAGGTCGTCCTTGATCGCGTAGTCACCGGAGAGCGAGACCGCCGAGGTGTAGGCCTTCGGGTTGCGCATCGCCAGCTGCAACGAGCACGTACCACCGGACGAGTACCCGAACGCACCCCAGGCGCTGGGATCGTGGCCCACCCGGTAGGCCGACTTCATGGCGTCCGGCAGATCCTTGGTGAAGAACGTCTCGGCCTGCGGCCCGCCCGGCACGTCCACGCACTCGGTGTCCCGCGGCGGCGCGATCGTCGGCCGGACCATCACGATCACGGTCGGCTGCATCCTGCCCTGCGCGATCAGCTTGCCCGCGTTCTGCGGCACCTGGAGGTGCTGCGCAAGGTTCATGATCCCGCCGGGGTAGCCGCTGATCACGACCATGACGGGGAACCGCTGCCGGCGGAACTGCTGCTGGAAGTACTGCGGCGGCAGATAGACGAAGCCCGGGTTGATGGCCCGCGAACGACGGCCGACGATCCGTACGGACTCGACCTTGCCCACCTTGTCGGCGGGTCCCTTGGGCAACCCGGTCACCCGATCGAGGCCCTGCGGACCGGCCGGCTGGACGAGTCCGCCCTTGATGTTGCCGACCGAGGCATACTGCCCGCCGCCCTGGCTCACGGACACCGGGGCCTTGTCGTTGTTGCCCAGCAGCTCGTCCCAGTTGCCGTAGAACTCGAAGTTCGTGTTCACGGCGAGGGCGAGCGCGCACACGATCGACACCTGGGTGACCAGGATGGCGCCCAGTCTGCCCAGGACGGGACGCACCCCGCGCCGCGACAGCCGGGGCCAGAGCCACACCGTGGCGGCCACACAGGCCACCGCCAGCACGATCACCGTGTACTCGAGCGACTGACTGGTCAGCCCCATGCGCCCACATCTCCCGTCACCCTCGATAAGGGTTCTTGCCTTCTTAACGGCCGCCTAAGGCACAACGGACGGCTCTGGACAATGGTCACCGGAGAAGACGGGCACACCTGCGCATCGGATACCTGAACGACTCAGTTCTTACCCAGCTCTTGCCACATCGTTTCCCCGGCGTGATGTGGGGAAGGGGCTCGCGACCGTGGACGGGCCGGAGAGCCCGCGGGACGGGGAGCCGGCCCCCGCCCCACGAGCCCCCGGCGTCCCTCAGATCCCGATGTCCCGTCCGTCCTCGCGCCACACACTCACCACGGAAGGCCGGACCAACTCGCCTTCCCCGTCCGGCCATTGCGACGCGGGCTTCTCCACACTCGCCCCGTCCACCTCGCCCGGATGCTGCACCGCGACCATCACCCGTCGCTCCTGCACGACCGGCCCACAGGTCTCGGCCCCGGTGGGCACCGTCAGGAACTGCTTGACCTCACCCCGCCGTCCCCCGGCGGTCGCCACCCCGAACAGTCCGTCATGGCTGCCCAGCGCATTCCCGTCCGTCGATATCCACAGATTTCCGTGCACATCAAAGGTGAGGTTGTCCGGGCAGGAAATCGGGCTGACCTGGTCCTTGGGGAATCCTCCGAAATAGGTGGCCGGGTCCTCCGGATCACCGCAGACGAGGAAAAGCCGCCAGTGGAAACGGTCCGCCGCCGGATCGTCCCGCCGCTCGCTCAGCTCCAGGATCTGCCCGTGCTTGTTCCCGTTCCGCGGATTGACCTCGTCGGCCGGAGCCTTGCCGGTCTTCCCCCGGTCGCTGTTGTTGGTCAGCGCGATGTACACCCGCCCCGTGCGCGGGCTGGGCTCGACATCCTCCGGCCGGTCCATCTTCGTGGCGCCCACCTTGTCGGCGGCGATCCGCGTGAAGACGTACACCTCTTCCGCCGTCATCCCCGGCACATACGAGGTGTCACCGCTCGCCAGCGGAATCCACTGCCCCGACCCGTCGAACGCGCCGTCCTTCGGCAGCTTCCCGGAGCCGTCGATCTCGCCCGCGCTGTCACCGCTGAACTTGGCGGCATACAGCGTCCCCTCGTCCAGCAACGTCCGGTTGTGCTCCCGAGCGGCCCGCGAATTCCCCCGCTTCATCCGCTTGTGGGAGACGAACTTGTAGAAGTAATCGAATTTCTCGTCATCGCCCATGTACAGGACGGGCCGGCCATCGGCCGTCAGCCGCGGTTCGGCGGCCTCGTGCTTGAACCGTCCCAGCGCCGTCAACTTCCGCGGCGTCGCCTCCGGGTCGTACGGATCGATCTCCACGACCCATCCGAACCGGTGCACCTCATTCGGCTCGCGCGCCACGTCGAAGCGCTGGTCGAACCGCTCCCACTTGCGCTGGCTCGCCCCGCCGGTGATCCCGTACCGCTTGAGCCGGGCAGCTGCCGTCGGCTCGGTGACACTGCCCCCATTGGCGAAATACTGGTTGAAATTCTCCTCGCCGGACAGCACCGTCCCCCACGGCGTGATGCCGCCACCGCAGTTGTTGAGCGTCCCGAGAATCCGGGTTCCCTCGGGGTCGGCGGACGTCTTCAGCAGGTCGCTGCCCGCGGCCGGACCGGTGACCTCGAACGGAGTGGTGCCGGTGATCCGCCGGTTGAGCCGGTGCCGGGTCACCGCCGTCAGCCGGCCGCTGCGCTGCTCCTCCTGTACGACCAGCACGGACAGCCCGTGCGCCGCCCAGCCGATCTCGGCCTGCTCCCGTGTCGGCGCCTCCGCGTCGTATCCGGCGAACATCAACTGTTCGTCCGTGTACTCGTGGTTGACCACCATCAGCTGCCGGTGCCGCTCGTCCGGCACGTCCAGCACGGCCATGTAGTCGTTGTTGTAACCGAACTGCCCCGCCTGCGCCTTCGCCGACTGCCGGTCCGGGTCGAAGGCCGGCGCCCCCCGCAGAATCGGGTCGCCCCACCGGATGACGACGTTCTGGGCATGGCCCTCGGAGACGACCACCGCGTCGGCCGTATTCGGCGGCACGGTCGCGAACCGCAGCCCGCGCGCCGCCCGGTGGCCCCTCCCGCCGCGGGGTTCCCGGCCGCGCCCCTGCGCCGCAACCGCCGGTGGCGCCGCCGCCCCGTCCACCACACCGCCGGCCGCCGCCGCGACGGTCACGACCGCTGCGGCCCGCACCATCGAACGCCGCGACAGCGCGCCGGCGATGACATCACCGACATAGTCGTTGCCGCTCACATTCGGCGTCTCATGAAAACAGGCGTCACCACAGCGGTACCGGCACGTCATGGCCGAACGCCCGCCAGGATGCGAGCCGATCAGCGGCAGGAGCTTGCGCACACTTCCCCCTCAATAAGGCTGCGGACCGCACGACGGCGTCCGGTTCGCGATTCGCGAGGTGCGATTCGCGGTGACGCTAAGGGGGCCGCCCCGCCGTATGACGACGCAAACATGAACTCCCGGCGAATCCCGGGATACGACAGGCCCGCGCGGACCGTACGGGCGGTCAACAAGCTCTTGGGGAAGGTCCGGACGGCATGGGGAGGGAGCCCTGGGGGCGAGCCCGGGGAGGGGCCTGAGGAGAACCGGGGAGTCGGTGCGTATGGTCCAGTGGGTACGTGCCGTCGGGGAAGCCCTACGGACTGCCGTGGAGGTTTTGCGGACGGCCGAGGAGGTTCTGAGACGCCGCATAGGCGGTGAAGAGGCGGTACGGACGGCCGCGCAACGCCGTACGCAGGGCGAACGCGCCCAGGCCGGGTCGACCGAAACCCTCCGCCCCGGCAACACCCCCGGATGGCCCACCACACAAGGCGCGGGGTCCCACGATGAGGCCGGTCCCGGCCGCTACCCTTACGTATCCGTCCTGGTCAGGGACATGTCTGTGCTTCACGGACATACGCCGCACCCACCACCCGCAAGAGAGGTTCGCCGATGGGCATTCGGAGTCTGCTGCGCAACGCTTTCGGTCGCTCCAAGGCGACCCGTGAAGAAACCGGCGCGGCCCCGAGCGGCGCCGACAAGCCGGAGTCCGCGACCATCCCGGAGGCTCGCGAAGAGTCCGTCCCGGCCGCCACCACCCCGGAAGCCGGGGTCCCGGCCGCGCGGACGGCCCCTACGGAGGCCCCCGACACCGACCCGGCACCGGCGACCGCGACGCTGCCTGCACAGGGCGGCCCGGCGGACCGGGGAGACCGTGCGGCGGAGACCTCCACGGCGCGGGCGGACGAGGCCGAGGCCGCGGCCCCCACGAAGGCCGAGCCGTCCACCGCCGAGTCGGTCGCCGCTGAGCCGTCGGCCGTCGAGGCGACCGAGGCGGCCGAAGCGGCCGAAGCGGCCGAAGCGGCCGAGAAGCCCACTGCGGACGCCGCCAAGGACAAGGCCACCGAGGACAGCGGCAACGACAAGGACGAGCCCGCGGCGGTCGAGCCCGCGGAAGAGGCCCCCACGGCCGCCGCCCCGGCCGCTTCCGACACCGTCTCCGACCTCGTGAGCCAGGCCTTCGACAAGCCGGGCCAGGCGTCGGCGGGTACCGCCGAGCCCGCGGAGCCGGCCGAGTCCGCGAAGCCGAAGGCGGAGCCGGTGGCCGAGGCCGAGCCGGCGGCCGAGCCCGCGGCGGAAGCCGTCGCGAAGCCCGAGGACAAGGCAATCGCCGAGGTCGAGGCTGAGGCGACGGCCATTGCAGAGCCGGAGGCCGCCCCCGAGCCGGCGGAGAAGCCGGAGACGAAGGCAGCGGCAGAGGCGGAAGCGAAGGCGGAGGCTGCTGAGCAGGCGCCCGCAGAGCCCGTGGCCGAAGCCGAGGCGAAGGCGGAACCCACCGCAGAGCCGGTGACCGAGCCGGTCGCCGAGCCGGTCGCCGAGACCGTGACCGAGCCGATCGCCGAGCCGGTCGCCGAGACCGTGACCGAGCCGATCGCCGAGCCGGTCGCCGAGACCGTGACCGAGCCCAAGCCGAAGGCAGAAGACCAGGCCAAGGCCGCGGCCTCCCTCTCCACGACGGCCCCCGCGCTCCTCAGCCTCTACAAGTCCGCCGCCGCCACCCTGGACAAGCACGGCCTCGCCACCCAGCGCGCCGCCGTCTACCTGGTCCTCGACCGCTCCGGCTCGATGCGCAACTACTACAAGGACGGCACGGTCCAGAACCTCGCCGAGCAGGCCCTCGGCCTCGCCGCGCACTTCGACGACGACGCCACCGTCCCCGTCGTCTTCTTCTCCACCGACATCGACGGCACCGCCGAGATCGACCTCACCAACTACGAGGGCCGCATCGCGGAACTGCACGCCGGCCTCGGCCACATGGGCCGTACGAACTACCACTGGGCCATCAACGCCGTCATCGAGCACTACAAGAAGTCCGGCTCCACCGCCCCGGCCTTCGTCATCTTCCAGACCGACGGTGCCCCGACCTCCAAGCCGGCCGCCGAGAAGGCGCTCTGCGAGGCGGCCGGGCTCCCCCTCTTCTGGCAGTTCATCGGCTTCGGGGACCCGGACGCCAAGGGCTTCGACTTCCTCCGCAAGCTCGACGACCTGGCCGTCCCGGAGAAGCGCGTCGTCGACAACGCCGGCTTCTTCCACGCCGGCCGCGACCCGCGCAGCCTCTCCCACGACGAGCTCTACCAGCAGCTGATGGTCGAGTTCCCCGAGTGGCTCGCCGAGGCCCGCACCGCGGGCGTCATCAAGGACAACTGACCACTTCTCCCGTCCAGTTACGACACCTCACCGGCCGCGGCCGGGCCCCCGCGGCCCGACCGCGGCCGGTGTCGTGTGCACACACGTCAGGCCTCTCGCAGAGCGAGCCGGAGACCCCTCCGCGCGGCAGGCCCCGCCCCCCTCACCACAAGAGGCGAGCCCTCTCCCCGCTCCCTAGGCTGAATGGGTGAAGTGCTCCGTTTGATCCGGTTGCTCCCGGTGTGGGCGGCTGGGTGGCCGGGGTGGCCGTACCAGCCGAGCGAGGCGGGCCGTGATGAGTGACGCGAGCCAAGAGGGAGGCCCCGCTACCCCTCCCCGGTCCCGTACTCCCAGTTGGGCCGCGCGGACGGAGCCGGATCCGCGGCGCTGGTGGGGGCTCGTGGTGATTGCGATTGCGCAGTTGATGGTGGTGCTGGACGCGACCATCGTGAATATCGCGCTGCCGTCGGCCCAGCGGGACCTGGGGATGTCGGACGCGAACCGGCAGTGGGTGATCACCGCGTACACGCTCGCGTTCGGCGGGCTGCTGCTGCTCGGCGGGCGGATCGCCGACCTGGTGGGACGCAAGAAGACCTTCATGATCGGGCTGGTCGGCTTCGCCATCGCGTCCGGGCTGGGCGGTGCGGCCACGGGGTCCGGGCTGCTGTTCGGGGCGCGGGCGCTGCAGGGGGCCTTTGCGGCGTTGCTGGCGCCGTCCGCGCTGTCCTTGCTGACCACGACGTTCACCATCGGAAAGGAGCGGAGCAAGGCCTTCGGGGTCTACGGGGCCATTGCGGGCGGGGGCGCGGCCATCGGGCTGATCGCCGGCGGGCTGCTGACCGAATACCTGGACTGGCGCTGGTGCCTGTATGTGAACATCCCGATCGCCGTGCTCGCCCTCATCGGCGCTGCCGTCTTTCTGCATGACAAGCCCGAACGAGGGCGCGTCCACCTGGACGCTCCGGGCGTGGTCCTGGGAGGCGGCGGTCTGGTCGCGATCGTCTTCGGGTGCAGCGAAGCGGAGCCGCGGGGCTGGGGGGACGGGCTGGTCCTCGGGTTGCTGGTGGGGGGTGTGGGGCTGCTGGCCGTCTTTGCGTGGTGGCAGACGCGGGCGCGGCATCCCCTGCTGCCGTTGCACATCGTGCGGGACCGGAATCGCGGCGGCGCCTTCCTGACCATGGCGCTGGCGGTCATCGCACTGTTCGGGATGTTCCTGTTCATGACCTATTACCTACAGACCGTGCTCGGGTATTCACCGGTCAGGACCGGCGTGGCGTTCCTGCCGATGGTGGCGGCGATCGTCGTCGGTGCGACACAGATATCGGCGCGGCTGCTGCACCGCATCCCGCCGCGGTTCCTGATGGTCCCGGGCGCCCTGCTCGCCTCCACGGGGCTGTTCACCCTGACGTTCCTGACGGCCGAGCCCGCCTACGTCTCGCATGTGCTTCCGGCCATGCTGCTCGTCGGCCTCGGCATGGGCCTGACCTTCATGCCGGTGATGGCGACGGCCACCTCCGGGGTGGCACCGCACGACTCCGGCGTCACCTCGGCGACGGTCAACACGGCGCAGCAGGTGGGCGGTTCGATCGGTACGGCGCTGCTGAACACGATCGCGACCTCGACGAGTGCCGCGTACATCGCGGATCACCTGGCGGACGCGGCCCGGAAGAGCGGGGGGACGGGGCTGACCCCGGCGGCGCGGGAGGCGATCGTGAAGAGCGGGGTGGTGGACGGCTTCACCGTCGCCATCGGGGTGGGCTCGGCGATCATGCTGCTGGCCGCTCTCGTCGCCGGACTGCTGGTCAACGGCCGGGCCCCGAAGCGCGGCCAGGCCCCGGCGGCGGACAGTGCGGCGTCGGCGGACGCAGCGGTGTGAGGGCGGGGCGGGAACACGCCTCCGGGGCGCGGGGCGCGGGCCGGGCACGTACGGGCGAGGCCCGGGGGTGGGGGCCGGGCGGCCGGGTCCGTAGGGTGCGGTACGGGGCGGTCGCCCCCGAAAAGCGCGCGCAGCCACCCCCACCCCGTCCAGTACGATATTGACGTTCCGTAAAGCAAATCCTCACTCACCGTAGCGACTTGGGAGCAGCCGGCAATGGCTCGACACCTCATCACCAGCGCCCTTCCGTATATCAACGGGATCAAGCACCTGGGCAACATGGTGGGGTCCATGCTCCCGGCCGATGTGTATGCGCGGTATATGCGGCAGCGCGGGCACGATGTCCTCTACATCTGCGCGACGGACGAGCACGGCACCCCGGCCGAGCTGGCGGCGAAGGACGCGGGGCAGTCGGTCGCCGCGTTCTGTGCCGAGCAGCACGACAAGCAGAAGGCGATCTACGAGGGCTTCGGCCTCGACTTCGACTACTTCGGGCGGAGCTCCTCGCGGGAGAACGTGGAGCTGACGCAGCACTTCGCGCGCAAGCTGCACGAGAACGGCTTCATCGAGGAGCGGGCGATCCGCCAGGTCTTCTCGGTCGCCGACGACCGCTTCCTGCCGGACCGCTACATCGTCGGTACGTGTCCGCACTGCGGCTACGACAAGGCGCGCGGCGACCAGTGCGAGAACTGCACCCGGGTGCTCGACCCGACCGATCTGATCGACGCCCGCTCGGCGATCAGCGGGAGCGGTGAGCTGGAGGTGCGGGAGACCAAGCACCTCTTCCTGCTCCAGTCGAAGCTCCAGCACGAGGTCGAGGGCTGGCTGGACGGCAACGGCAGCAAGGAGTGGCCGACGCTGGCCTCGTCCATCGCGCACAAGTGGCTGACCGAAGGCCTCCAGGACCGGGCGATCACCCGTGACCTGGACTGGGGCGTTCCGGTGCCGGCCGATGTGTGGCCGGAGCTGGCGGCCGAGGGCAAGGTCTTCTACGTGTGGTTCGACGCGCCGATCGAGTACATCGGCTCGACGAAGGAGTGGGCGGACGTCGACCCGGAGAACCGCGACTGGAAGTCGTGGTGGTACGAGGCCGATGACGTCCGGTACACGGAGTTCATGGCCAAGGACAATGTGCCGTTCCACTCCGTGATGTTCCCGGCGACGCAGCTGGGCACCCGCGAGCCGTGGAAGAAGGTCGACTTCCTCAAGGCCTTCAACTGGCTGAACTACTACGGCGGGAAGTTCTCCACCTCCCAGCGGCGCGGCATCTTCACCGACGCGGCGCTGGAGCTGCTGCCGGCCGACTACTGGCGCTACTTCCTGATCGCCAACGCCCCGGAGTCCGACGACACCTCCTTCACCTGGGAGCTGTTCGCGTCCTCCGTCAACAAGGACCTGGCGGACACCCTCGGCAACTTCGTCAACCGGGTGCTGTCGTTCTCCCGGAAGCGGTTCGGTGACGAGGTGCCCGCGGGCGCCGAGGCCGGTGCCGCGGAGCAGAAGCTGGGCGAGGAGATCGCCGGACTGCTGGCGGAGTACGAGGGCCACATGGAGGCCCTTCAGTTCCGCAAGGCGTCGGCCTCGCTGCGTGCCCTGTGGAGCGCGGGCAACTCCTACCTGGAGGAGAAGGCCCCGTGGCTGGAGATCAAGACCGACAAGGACGCGGCGGCGCTGACCCTGCGCACGGCGATGAACCTGATCCACCTGTACGCGGTCATCTCCGAGCCGTTCATTCCGGCCTCGGCCAAGGCGATGCGGGGGGCGTTCACCCTGGAGAACGACACCGCCGTGTGGGTCTCCCAGCAGGAGGCGAAGGCGCTGGCCTCGGTGCCGGCCGGGACGCCCTTCACGGTGCCGCCGGTGCTCTTCGCGAAGATCACCGAAGAGGACCTGGAGTCCTACCGCGAGCGCTTCGGCGGCGCGGAGCAGTAGGCCCGGCCCGTACCCGGGCACCGCTGCCGGCCGGAGCACCGGAGCGGTAGGCCCGTCCGAGCCGAAGCGCTAGGCCCGTCCGAACGCGAGCGGTCCGCGGCGCGGACACCTGAGGACCGCCCACGCGCCCGTCCCGCCCTTGCCGCCGGACGGGCGCGCGCATGTCCGGGCGGCGGCGGACGGTCGCCGGGCGGGTCCTGGCTCAGTGCCGGGCGGACCGGGCGGGTCTGGCGGGCCGGGACACATAGGCGCTCAACGAGGTGAAGTCCGGCACCGCCGGCAGGGCCACCCGCCGCCAGCCACGGGCGTAGGCCGGCGGCTTGTGGCCGCCTGCCACGACGACGGCGACCGGGCGGCCCGCGCCCAGCCGGGCCAGGCCCGCGGGGGTGATGGTGGCGTCGTGACCGGCGGGCTGACGGGACGCACAGCCCGTCTGATACGCCACCCGTACCGCTTCCTCACCACTCACCACACAGGGCGGCCGGACGCCGGCCGTGCGCAGCGACTTGGTGATCCGGTCGATCCCGGCCTGGGAGCGTGCGGTGCTCCGCACCATCTTGTGCGCGATCGCCAGTTGGATGGCCTCGTGGCCGGTCAGCGCGAGGACGAGGAGGGCCACCGCCCAGGCGTGCCCGTGGCGCGGCAGGCGGGTCAGCCAGTACAGGAACCAGGCGGCGGGCATCATCAGCAGCGCGTAGGCGGGCAGCAGGAAACGCGGGGCGGCGTAGTCCACCGTCAGGAGGTAGGGGGCGGCGAGGCAGAGGCCGACCAGAGCCGGGAGGACGACGGGGGACGGTCCGTACCGGTGCAGCGGGCCACGCGGATCGCGGAGGCGCACCACGGGCCAGGCGGGACCGGAGCCGTACCGCCCGTCTGCGGGCCCGGGGTCGCCCGCCGGGTCCGGTACGAGGCTGCCCGGCCGGATGGGCGCCAGCCCGAGGGGGTGCCAGGCACCGCTGCGCGCCGCGGGCCCGTACCCGTGCAGCGCGCGGGGCTCGCGCACGCGCAGCACCGCCCACACCGCTCCGGCGACCGCCAGCGGCAGCACCAGCCACCACACCGCCGTCACCGGATGTTCCCAGGCCAGATGGCAGGGGCGGCACAGCGTCTTGCCCTGGAGCGCCCGTGCGTGGTCGTCGAAGGACAGATGCCAGCCGAGGCCGCCCTGGATCTGCCCGGCCCGCCGCAGCCGCGCCAGGAGGCCGCCATAGGACAGAGACGCCTCCACGGCCCACTCGGCGCACCCCAGGGCCAGGCCGGCCGGCAGCGCCAGCAGCACGGCGGGGCGCCGCCAGGCCGGTACGCACAACGCCGCGGCGAAGAGCGGCACGGCCAGCCAGACGGCGTCGGTGGGGCGCATCAGGGCGGCCACGGCCACCGCGGCGGCGAGCCCGGCGGCCGCGCCCCGGTCGGCGCGCGGGGCCAGTTGGCGGGACGGCTTCCGTACGGCCCGCAGGAAGCAGCCGGTGGCGGCGAGCGCGGCGTAGCCGACCCACAGATTGGGCATCGCCTGCGGACCGTAGAAGAGCGTGATCCACAGACCGGCGAACAGGGCACCGCCCAGGGCCGGTACGGGGGCGGGCAGCAGGCGCCGCCAGATGCACAGGGTGAGGAAAAGCGCGACGCCGGAGAGCACCGCCAGGTAGCAGTGCAGCACGGTGGCCGAGGTCGTCAGGGCGGCCACCGGGGCGAGGAGGAGGGTGACGCCGCGGGCGCGCGGGGCGCTGAAGAACGAGGCCGGCGCATGGGGGTCGACCTGGCTGACGTACACCGTCTCGTCCCATCCCAGGCCGGGGGTGACGAGCGCGGAAGCGAGCAGGCAGGCGGTGAAGACGGCGGCCACGGCGGTGAGCCACCACAGATCGCCGGCCGGGACGGGCCGCGTCGTATGGGCCGGCGGCCCCAGGGCGGACCTGGCGGAGAGGAGACTGGCTTGCTGCATGGGCACCACAGTGCGTGCCGTGCCGGGGCCCGGCCACAGGAGTGCGGCGGACGGGGCATGCGGGCCGTGTCGGGGCCCGTTCCGGCGCGCACACCGCGGCCGTCCGCCCGACAGCGAAGGGGCCGGGGCGGCGTTTCACGTGAAACGCCGCCCCGGTCCGTTGCGGGGCGGTATCGCCCCTGGGTGATGCCTACTTCGCCTGCGGCTTGCGCAGGGTGAGGTGCAGCTCCTTGAGGCGCGCCTCTTCGACCTCGCTCGGGGCGCCCATCAGCAGGTCCTGGGCGTTGCCGTTGAGCGGGAAGGCGATGGTCTCGCGGATGTTGGGCTCGTCGGCCAGCAGCATGACGATGCGGTCGACGCCGGGGGCGATGCCGCCGTGCGGCGGGGCGCCGAACTTGAAGGCGCGGAGCATGCCGCCGAACTCCGCCTCGACGGCCTCCTTGTCGTAGCCGGCGATCGCGAAGGCCTTGTACATGACCTCGGGCTCGTGGTTACGGATGGCACCGGAGGACAGCTCGGTGCCGTTGCAGACGATGTCGTACTGCCAGGCCAGGATGTCCAGCGGGTCCTTGGTCTCCAGCGCCTTCAGGCCGCCCTGCGGCATGGAGAAGGGGTTGTGCGAGAACTCGATCTTGCCGGTGTCCTCGTCCTTCTCGAACATCGGGAAGTCGACGATCCAGCAGAAGCGGAACTCGTCCTCGACGAAGCGGCCGACGCGCTTGGCGGCCTCGACACGGACCGCGCCCATGATCTTGGAGACCTCGTCGAACTCACCGGCGCCGAAGAAGACGGCGTGGCCCGGCTTGAGGTCCAGGGCGGCGACCAGCGCCTTGACGTCGTCCTCGGTGAGGAACTTGGCGATCGGGCCGCTGAGCGCGTTTTCTTCGCCCACGCGGACCCAGGCCAGGCCCTTGGCGCCCTGCTGGACGGCGAAGTCACCCAGCTGGTCGAAGAACTTGCGCGACTGGTCGGCGGTGTCCGGCACGGCCAGGGCACGGACGTGCTTGTCGGCGAAGGCCTTGAAGCCGGAGCCCGCGAAGACGTCGGAGACGTCGACCAGCTCCAGCTCGGCGCGCAGGTCCGGCTTGTCGGAGCCGTACTTGAGCATCGCCTCGCGGAACGGGATGCGCGGGAAGGGGGAGGTGACCGTGCGGCCCTTGCCGAACTCGGTGAACAGCTCGGTCATCAGCTTCTCGACGGGCCCGAAGACATCTTCCTGCTCGACGAAGCTCATCTCGATGTCGAGCTGGTAGAACTCGCCCGGCGAGCGGTCCGCACGGGCGTCCTCGTCGCGGAAGCAGGGCGCGATCTGGAAGTAGCGGTCGAACCCGGCGATCATCAGCAGCTGCTTGAACTGCTGCGGGGCCTGCGGCAGCGCGTAGAACTTGCCGGCGTGCAGACGCGAGGGGACCAGGAAGTCGCGGGCGCCCTCGGGGGACGTCGCGGACAGGATCGGGGTCGCCATCTCGTTGAAGCCGAGGGCCACCATCTTGTGCCGGATGGCGGAGATGACGGCGGTGCGCAGCATGATGTTGCGGTGCATCCGCTCGCGGCGCAGGTCGAGGAAGCGGTATTCGAGACGCTTCTCTTCGTTGACGCCGTCGTCCGCGTTGATCGTGAAGGGGATCTGGTCGGCGGCGCCGAGCACCTCGACGTCGGAGACCTCGATCTCCACCTCGCCCGTCGGCAGGTCGGGGTTGACGTTGTCGGCGCCCCGCGCGCTGACCTTGCCGTCGATACGGACGACGCTCTCCTTGGTCAGGGAGCCGAGGGCCTCGTTGGCGGGGGTGCCGGGGCGGGCGACGAGCTGAACGAGACCGTAGTGGTCGCGCAGATCGATGAAGAGGATGCCGCCCAGGTCACGTCGATTGTGCAGCCAGCCGCTGAGGCGGACGTCCGTGTCGACGTCCGCGGCTCGGAGCTCGCCGCAGTTATGGGACCGGTACCGATGCATCGCTCATCCAAGTCGTCGCGAGTCGAGGTGAGGAGTTGTCGGGAGAGGGAGAGGAAAAGGAGTACGGGCTCGGATGCCCGGTCGCTCTCCCCGTGGATCACCCGAAAGGCCACCCCAGGATTGACATAACCGCTCCAGGTTACCGTCCCTGCCCGCTCGTCTTCGTTGACATATACGCATCAGCAGCGCCCGGGGCCGGGGGAGGCTTCCCGACTGGGACGATGGTCACGTCCGGCTCGCTGGTCGGGCCCCGCCAAAGGCACATAAAGTGATGCAATGCGCACCGAGGATCTCCTGGCCGCCATCGCGACCGGCCTGTGGCGCTGGGACAACGCATCGGGACGGGTGACCCTCGACGCCGAAGCGGCCCGGCTGCTCGGGCTGCCCGCCGCCCCGGTGGAGCTGACCGAGGCCGCGGTGCGCTCCCGTTTTCATCCCGTCGACTTCGCCGAGATCAACGGGATCGTGCAGCTCGCGGTCGCCGAGAAGACGCTCGCCGAGGCCCGGCTGCGCATCGTGGACGAGCGCGGGCGGGTGCAGCGCATCGTCCGCTCCCGCTCCCGCCCCCGGACCGTCGACGGCGGTTTCGAGCTGGTCGGCACCCTTCAGGAGGTGCCCGAGCCACAGCCCGGGACCTCCGCAGCGCACACCCCGATAACGGGCGACTGGCGCCGTTCGCGCGAGGCGTTCCTGCTGGACGCGGGCCGGGGACTCGCCGAGGCGCGGTCCACCGCCGAGGTGCTGCGGGTCGCCGCCGGACTGTCGATGCCCGGGTTCATGCCGGACGGGCTGGCGGTCTTCGGCATCGAGGGTGACCGGCTGTCGGTGATCGGCCATCACGGCCACCACGCCGACGACGAGCGGCCGTTCGTCGCCATGACGCGGGAGACCGAGTATCCGGCCGCCGAAGTCATCCGCACCGGCCGGGCCATCTATCTGCCCACGCCCGAGGACTACAGCCGCCGCTACCCCGTCACCTGGCCGCTGGCCGCCCGCTTCCGCCGTACGTCCTGGGCGTTCCTGCCGCTGGTGAACGCGGGCCGGACGATCGGCGCCTGGATGGCGGCGTTCGCCCAGCCGGTGGCGTTCACCCCCGACGAGCGCTCGGTGCTGACCACCGTCGCCCGGATGCTGGCCCAGGCGCTGGCCAGGGCCGGTGTGCAGGAGGAGCAGCAGGAGCTGGCGCTGGGGCTCCAGCGCAGCATGATGCCGACCGTGCAGCCGGACATCCCGGGGATGACGGTCGCGGCCCGTTATGTCCCGACCGGCGGCGGGCTGGAGGTCGGCGGCGACTGGTACGACATGATCCCGCTGCCGTCCGGCCGGATCGCGCTGGTCATCGGGGATGTCCAGGGGCACGACGTACGGGCCGCGGGCCTGATGGGGCAGCTGCGGATCGCGCTGCGGGCCTATGCCTCCGAGGGCCACCACCCCGACGCGGTGCTCTCCCGCGCCTCCCGGTTCCTGGCCGGGATCAACGAAACCGAGTTCCGCGGCCACGGCGAGGACCAGCGCTTTGCGACCTGCCTCTACATCGAGGTGGATCCGGCGACGGGACTGCTGGACATCGCACGGGCCGGCCACCCCGACCCGGCGATCCGGATGAGCGACGGCACGATGCTGGTCCGGCCCACCGCGGGCGGACTGCCGCTGGGCATCGTCCCGGACACCGACTACCCCACGACCCGGTTCGTCCTGGAGCCCGGCGAGACCATGATGGTGTGCACCGACGGACTGATCGAGACCGGCGGCCACGATCTGGAGACCGGCTGGGCGCGCCTGCGCGACATCATCGAGGCGCATGAGCCCGGCGAGGACGACGAGGGCCTGGAACGGCTCGCCGACGCCCTGGTCCAGGCCGTGCACGGGCCGCCCTCGCACCACACCACCGGGCCGCTGGTGGACCGCCGCGAGGACGACATCGCCGTACTGCTGCTCCGCCGCGAGGGCGACAGCTGCGGGATCGGCACCGGCGGTCTGCTGACCCCGCAGCCCGTACGGCGCACCGTGCTCTCCGTCGCGCAGGCCGAGCCGGAGCGGATAGCCGAGGCACGCCGTCAGGTCCGCGATGTGCTGCACGACTGGGCCGACCCGGACCAGGTGGACTCGGCGGTGCTGATGGTCTCCGAGATGGTCACCAACGTCCTGCTGCACACCGACGGGGACGCGCTGCTGGTCGCCGAGATCACCGGCGAGCGAGGCGCCCGGCGCATCCGCGTCGATGTCGCGGACAGCAGCGACGAGCTGCCGCACCGCCGCTGCCCCGGCGAACTGGCGTCGTCGGGGCGCGGTCTGCTGCTGCTGGAGCTCCTGGCCGGGGCGTGGGGCGTGGATCCGCGCGGGGACGGCAAGTCGACGTGGTTCGAGCTCTACGAGGACGCGGGGGACGCGGCGGGTCCGGTGTCACCGGACTCCGAGCCCTCGGCGTAGTACGCCCGCAGCTCGTGCAGCACGCCGGTGACGGCGGCGGTCAGCGGTACGGACAGCAGCATGCCGAGGATTCCGGCGACGCTGGCGCCCGCGGTGATCGCCAGCAGCACCGTCGCCGGATGCATATGGACCGTACGGCTCTGGATCATCGGCTGGAGTACATGCCCCTCCAGCACCTGCACGGCCAGGACGACGCCGAGCGCCCAGAGTGCGATGACGAAGCCGCGGTCGGCCAGCGCCACGAGGATCGCCACGGCGCCGGAGATGAAGGCGCCGAGGTAGGGGATATAGGCGCCGACGAAGACCAGCGCCCCCAGCCCGACGGCGCCCGGCACCCGAAGGATCAGCAGTCCGACGGTGATGCAGATGGCGTCGATCAGGGCGATGAAGGTGGTGCCCCGCATAAAGCCCTCGATGGACTGGAAGCCGCGGCGGGCCATCCGCTCCAGCTGCGGTGCGGAGCTGCCGGGCGCCCAGTGGTTCAACGTGCGCACGGCCCTGTCGGAGTCGCGCAGGAAGAAGAAGGTCAGCAGCAGGGCCAGGACCGCGGCGGCGAGGAACTGGCCGACCGCACTGACACCGGTCAGCAGCCCCGAGGCCGCGGTGCCGCCGAACTTGGTGACCAGCCCCTTGGACTTGGAGGCGAGATCGTCGAGCGAGGTACCGGCCGCACCGAAGTGCTGGGAGAGGTCCTTGGCGGCTTGCCGGAGCGAGGAGATGATCTGGTCGCCGGTGTCGACCAGCGCGCTGATGACGATGTACCCGGCGCCGCCGACCACCAGCACGAGGACGGCACAGGTCAGTCCGGCCGCCAGCGAACGATTGAGCTTCATCGCCACCAGCCGCCGGTAGAGCGGTCCGAGCAGCCCGCTGCCCAGCAGCGCCAGCAGTACGGGCGTGACCGCCGCGCTCAGTTCGACACACAGCCACACCACGAGGGCCACCACGGCCGCGATCAGCAGCCCCAGCAGACACCAGGCCCCGGCACGGCGGGCCTGGACCGGCAGCAACGGCTGCGCGGGCAGTGTCCGTTCAGGCTCGGCGCCGCGCCCTTTTCCATCCGATCCATCCGAGTCGTTTTGCACCCGGACAGTCCACCACGGCCGAAGGCCCTGGGCGCGGACCCCGAAACGGGTCAAGGGCGGTGTTTCACGTGAAACACCGCCCTTGCCGCCGACGCGGCGTCAGCGCTCGCCGGCGGGGATCTTCCCGAGCCGGCCGGCCTGGAAATCCTCGAAGGCCTGGGCCAGTTCGGCATGGGTGTTCATCACGAACGGGCCGTAATGCATCATCGGCTCGCGGATCGGCTGCCCGCCCAGCAGCACCACCTCGAAGTTCGGGCTCCGCGACTCCTGGGACTCGTCCGCCCGGATCGTGATCGAGTCTCCGGTGCCGAACACGACCGCCTGCCCCATCCGGAACGGGCGGCCCTCCGCACCGGCCGAGCCGCTTCCGGCCAGGGCATAGGCGAGGGCGTTGAAGTCCTTGCGCCAGGGCAGGGTGAGCTCGGCGCCCGGGTTCACCGTCACATGCATCATCGTGATCGGCGTATGCGTGATGCCCGGACCGCTGTGGCCGTCGATGTCGCCGGCGATCAGCCGCACCAGCGCGCCACCGTCGCCCGAGGTCAGCAGCTTGACCTGGCCGCCTCCGATGTCCTGGTAGCGAGGGGCCATCATCTTGTCGCTCTTCGGCAGGTTGACCCACAGCTGGAGGCCGTGGAAGAGCCCGCCGGACGTGACGAGCGACTCCGGCGGCGCCTCGATGTGCAGCAGCCCCGAGCCGGCCGTCATCCACTGGGTGTCGCCGTCGTTGATGACGCCGCCACCGCCGTGCGAGTCACGGTGCACGAAGGTGCCGTCGATCAGATACGTGACCGTCTCGAAGCCGCGGTGCGGGTGCCAGGGCGTGCCCTTGGGCTCTCCGGGCGCGTACTCCACCTCGCCCATCTGGTCCATCATGATGAACGGGTCGAGGTGCTTGTAGTCGATGCCGGCGAACGCCCGGCGCACCGGGAAGCCCTCGCCCTCGAAGCCGCTGGGAGCGGTGGCAACGGCCAGCACGGGACGAGTGTGTGCCGCGACGGGTGCCGCCACACGGGGCAAGGTCAGCGGGTTCTCTACGGTCACAGCGGGCATGACGGCCTCCTCGGTCGTTCGCATCAACTTAGTTGAATGGTGAACAACCCGCAAGGCGTGCGGCATTCCCGCGCGTATTTCCGCAGGTCGAAGGGGTTGGTCCGGACCGGATCCGGCGCCGACCGGCACACACATCGGGCCGGCCCCCGTCCGGGGCCGGCCCTCGCATCAGCCGCCGCGGCGGCCATCAGCCATCTGCACAGCAGTGGCGGTCAGCCATACATACGCCGCATCGCGAAGTCGACCATCTGCTCCACGGCCTTCGCGTCGAAGACCATCCGGTGATCACCTTCCATGTCGAGGACGAACCCGTAGCCGGTCGGCAGCAGGTCGAGCACCTCGGCGCCGGTGATCACGAAGTACTTGGACTCCTTGCCCGCGTACCGCCGCAGCTCCTTGAGGGAGGTGAACATCGGGATCACCGGCTGCTGGGTGTTGTGCAGCGCCAGGAAGCCGGGGTTGTCGCCACGCGGGCAGTAGATCTTGGACGTGGAGAAGATGCCCTGGAAGTCCTCGGCCGACATCGAGCCGGTGGTGAAGGCGCGCACCGCGTCGGCGAGGGAGGGCGGGGACGGCTCGGGATACAGCGGCTGTTCGCCGTAGCCCCCGGGGGCCGCTTGCTGCGGCGGGGGCGGCGCTCCGTACTGCTGCTGCCCTGCACCCGCGTTCTGGTCGTAGCCGTACATGCGCCACAGCGTACTGAGTCGGCGATTCGCCGGGGGACGCTCGTCACAGATGGGCGGTAGGGGTTGCTTCTTATTACCGGTGGGTAGCATCATCGTAGGCACTTGCTACTTGCTGGTATTGCGTTTGAGGTCCTCCCTCCCGAACCCTTACGGAGCCGTATCCATGGGGCACTACAAGTCGAATCTCCGCGACATCGAGTTCAACCTCTTCGAGGTGCTCGGCCGTGACAGCGTGTACGGCACCGGACCGTTCGCGGAGATGGATGTCGACACCGCCAAGAGCGTGCTGTCCGAGATCGCCCGGCTGTCCGAGAACGAACTGGCCGAGTCGTTCGCCGACGCGGACCGCAACCCCCCGGTCTTCGACCCGGACACCAACACCGCGCCGGTTCCGGACACCTTCAAGAAGAGCTATCAGGCCTTCATGGACGCCGAGTGGTGGCGTCTGGGCATCCCGGAGGAGCTCGGCGGCACCACCGCGCCGCGCTCCCTCCTCTGGGGCTTCGCCGAGACGATCCTGGGCGCCAACCCGGCCGTGTGGATGTACGCGTCCGGCCCCGCCTTCGCCGGCGTCCTCCACGAGGAGGGCACCGAGGAGCAGCACCGCATAGCCCAGCTGATGGTGGACAAGCAGTGGGGCTCCACGATGGTGCTCACCGAGCCGGACGCCGGTTCGGATGTCGGCGCCGGCCGCACCAAGGCCGTGCAGCAGGCGGACGGCTCCTGGCACATCGAGGGCGTCAAGCGCTTCATCACCTCCGGTGAGCACGACATGTCCGAGAACATCGTGCACTTCGTCCTCGCCCGCCCCGAGGGTGCCGGTCCGGGCACCAAGGGCCTGTCGCTCTTCATCGTGCCGAAGTACGACTTCGACTGGGAGACCGGCGAGCTGGGCGAGCGGAACGGCGCCTACGCCACCAACGTCGAGCACAAGATGGGCCTGAAGGCCTCCAACACCTGCGAGATGACCTTCGGCGCCAACCACCCGGCCAAGGGCTGGCTGCTGGGCGAGAAGCACGACGGCATCCGCCAGATGTTCAAGATCATCGAGTTCGCGCGGATGATGGTCGGCACGAAGGCCATCGCCACCCTCTCGACGGGCTACCTCAACGCGCTGGAGTACGCCAAGGAGCGCGTGCAGGGCCCGGACCTGGCGGCCTTCACCGACAAGACCGCCCCGCGCGTGACCATCACCCACCACCCCGACGTGCGCCGCTCGCTGATGACGCAGAAGGCGTACGCCGAGGGCATGCGCTCCCTGGTGCTCTACACCGCCACGGTCCAGGACGAGATCCTCGTCAAGGAGGCCGCGGGCGAGGACGCGAGCGCCGCGATCCGCCTCAACGACCTGCTGCTGCCGATCGTGAAGGGCTACGGCTCGGAGAAGTCCTACGAGCAGCTGGCGCAGTCGCTCCAGACCTTCGGTGGCTCCGGCTACCTCCAGGAATACCCGATCGAGCAGTACATCCGGGACGCCAAGATCGACACCCTCTACGAGGGCACCACCGCGATCCAGGGCCAGGACTTCTTCTTCCGGAAGATCGTCCGCGACCAGGGCCAGGCGCTCACCGCCCTCTCCGACGAGATCAAGAAGTTCCTCGCCGACAACACCGGCGGCGAGGAGCTGGAGCAGGCCCGCGGCGAGCTGGCCAAGGCCGCAGCCGACCTCGAGGCGATCGTCGGCGCCATGCTGACCGACCTCGCGGCGACCGAGAAGGACGTCAAGTCCATCTACAAGGTCGGCCTGAACACCACCCGCGTGCTGATGGCCTCCGGCGACGTCGTCATCGGCTACCTCCTGCTCAAGGGTGCGTCGGTGGCCGCCGAGAAGCTGGCCGGCGCCTCGGCGAAGGACAAGCCCTTCTACACCGGCAAGATCGCCGCGGCGAAGTTCTTCGCGCACAACGTGCTGCCGGGCGTCGGCGTCCAGCGCGGTCTGGCCGAGTCCGTCGACCAGTCGCTGATGGAGCTCGACGAAGCCGCCTTCTAGGAGCGCGTTCCGCGGCCCCGCCGCGGCGGCCGTTCTTAGACATCTCTCAGATTGGCCGTTCAGACTGATGGTGCCCGCCTCTCTTCCCCCGGAGAGGCGGGCTTCGTCATGTCCGCTCCGCGGTCGCACCGGCCGCCGTGGCTGCGCGGCACACAGGGCGGGGACATCGGCCCGGAAACCCGGAATCCCCCGCTCCAGAGGGCTTTCCCGTCCCGAATACGGAAATCCTGGCCGGAAGGGAGCGGAGTCACGATGCATGCGCACGGGGAATGCGGCGTCCGGCTCCTTATGCTGAATCCATGACCAACTCCGCCCGCTTCGATCGCGGCCACACCGACGACCTCATGTCCTTCCTCGCCGCCAGTCCGTCGCCCTACCACGCGGTGGCGAATGCGGCGGAGCGGCTGGACAAGGCCGGGTTCCGGCAGGTCGCCGAGGTCGATGAATGGGACGGCGGGACCGGCGGGAAGTATGTGCTGCGCGGCGGCGCGATCATCGCCTGGTACGTGCCCGAGGGCGCAAGCACCTCGACTTCGTACCGAATTGTCGGTGCACACACAGACTCTCCCAATTTGCGCGTCAAACCGATTCCGGACACCGGCTCCCGGGGCTGGCGGCAGATCGCCGTCGAGATCTACGGCGGCACGCTGCTCAACACCTGGCTCGACCGCGACCTGGGGCTGAGCGGGCGGGTGACGCTCGGTGACGGCAGCCACCGGCTCGTCCATGTCGACCGGCCGTTGCTGAGAGTGCCCCAGCTTGCCGTGCACCTCGACCGCTCGGTGAACGCCGACGGCCTGAAGCTGGACAAGCAGCGCCACATGACGCCGATCTGGGGCCTGGGCGAGGTGGCCGAGGGCGATCTGATCACCTTCGTCGCCGAGGAGACCGGCATACCGGCCGCCGACATCAAGGGCTGGGACCTGATGATGCACAGCATCGAGGCGCCCGCCTACCTGGGCCGCGACCGCGAGCTGGTGGCCGGCCCCCGGATGGACAACCTGGTGTCCGTGCACGCCGGTACGGCCGCGCTCACCGCCGCGGCGGCCGCCGGGAGCGAGCTGACCAGCATTCCGGTGCTGGCCGCCTTCGACCACGAGGAGAACGGCAGCCAGTCCGACACCGGCGCGGACGGGCCGCTGCTCGGCACGGTCCTGGAGCGCTCCGTCTTCGCCCGCGGCGGCTCGTACGAGGACCGGGCACGGGCCTTCGCCGGCACCATCTGCCTGTCGTCCGACACCGGGCACGCCGTCCACCCCAACTACAGCGAACGGCACGAGCCGGGCCACCACCCGATGCCCAACGGCGGGCCGATCCTCAAGGTCAACGTCAATCAGCGCTATGCCACGGACGGCAGCGGACGGGCCGTCTTCGCGGCGGCCTGCGAGCGTGCCGAGGTGCCGTGGCAGAGCTTCGTGTCCAACAACTCGATGCCGTGCGGCACCACCATCGGGCCGATCACCGCGGCCCGCCACGGCATCGCCACCGTCGACATCGGCGTTGCCATCCTGTCCATGCACTCGGCGCGTGAGCTGTGCGGCGCCGAGGACCCGTATCTGCTGGCGAACGCCCTGACGGCCTTCCTGGAGGGCTGAGTTGGAATTCTCACTGCTCGGTCCGATCGCCGTGACGACCGGCTCCGCGGAGCTGTCGCTCGGCCCCGCCAAACGGCGGAGTGTGCTGGCCCTGCTGTTGTTGCAGCCCAACACCACCGTCCCACTGGAGCAGTTGATCGACTCCCTGTGGGAGGAGGAGCCGCCCGAACACGCCCGTACGGTCGTCCAGGGGCATGTCTCGCGGCTGCGCGCCACGCTCGCCGAGGGCGGTGCGGAGGCGTACGGCATCGAGCTGGCCACCCATGGCTCGGCCTATCTGCTGCGGCTGCCGGAGGAGCTGATCGACGCCCACCGGTTCGGTGAGCTGGTGGCGCTGGCACGCCCCGAGGCGGCACCGGCCGACGCCGTACCGCTGCTGCGCGAGGCGCTGGGGCTGTGGCGCGGGCCCGCGCTGACCGGCACGGTCACCAGCCCGCCGTTCGCGGCCGCCGCACATGCGCTGGAGGAGCGCCGGCTGACGGCCGTCGAGGCGCTGGGGCGGGCGCACGGCACGCTCGGCGAGCACGAACAGGCCGCGGCCATCCTCTACTCCGCCGCCGTCAACCACCCCTTGCGGGAAGGCCTGATCGCCGGGCTGATGCGCGCGCTGTTCCATACGGGGCGGCAGTCCGACGCGCTGGAGTGGTTCCACCGCACCCGGCGGCTGCTCAACGAGGAGCTGGGTGTCGACCCCGGCGAGCGGCTGCGGGGCGCTTACGAGGAGATTCTGCGGGCGGAGGCGGCCGGCGGGGGGCGGACGGGCGCGGCGCGGCCTGCGGGCGGTGCGCGCGGAACGGGCGGCGCTTCCGGTGGGACGCCTTCCGGTGGGACGTCTTCCGGAGGCGGCCGTTACGGGGCTTCCGGAGACAGCCGTCCCGCAACGGGCAATGCAGCGCGGCCCGTTGACGGTACGGGGCGGGCGCCCGTACAGGGGAGCGCCGACACGGACGAGGCGCACGGTGCCGCGGGTGCACCAGGTAGCGACGGGACGAAACAGGGAACACCGGCCGGCGGCCGTGGCGGGTCCGGCTCCGGCTCCGGCTCCGGCTCCGGGCGGACCGGTGCACCACCGCGGCTGCTGCCCCGGCCACCGGCCCGCTTCCTGGGCCGGGAGGCCCAACTCGCCGCGCTGACCACGGTGCTGACGGACGGTACGACCGGCGAGAGCCCGCTCGCTGTGGTGGCCGGGCCGGCCGGCGTCGGCAAGACCGCCTGCGCCGTGCAGTGGGCACATCTGTATGCCGGATCCTTCCCCGACGGGCAGCTCTTCGCCGATCTGCGCGGCTTCGGCGAGGGCGACGAGGCGCCGCCGGCCGAGATCCTGGGCGACTTCCTGCTGGCGCTCGGCACCCCGCCGGAGCGGGTGCCGAGTTCGGCGCAGGCCGCATCGGCACTGTTCAGGTCGCTGGTCGCGGAGCGCCGGCTGCTGGTCGTCCTCGACAATGCGCGCAGCTCGGCCCAGGTACGGCCGCTGCTGCCCGGCGGTCCGCACTGCGCCACGGTCGTCACCAGCCGCAGCCGTCTCGACGGCCTGGTCGCCACGGACTGCGCCCGGCCGGTCGGTCTCCAGACGCTCGGGCACGAGGAGGGCGCGGCGCTGCTCGGCGCCATGCTCGGCCCGGAGCGGGTCGCCGAGGACCCGGCCGCCGCGCGGGAGCTGGTCGACCTGTGCGACGGTCTGCCGCTGGCGCTGCGGGCCGCGGCGGCCCAGCTGACCGCCCGGCCGCGCTGGCGGCTGGCCCGGCTGGCGGCCGCGCTGCGCGACGAACGGCGGCGGCTGGCGCTGCTGTCGGCGGAGGACACCGGCATCGCGGCGGCGCTGCGGATGTCCGTCGCCCGGCTGTCGGCGGACGACGCACGGTTGCTCAGCGCGCTGGCGACCAGCGCGGACGGGCACCTCAACGCGTCGCTGGCGGCGGCGCTCGCCGGGTACGACCCGGAGCGCACCCAGGACGGTCTGGACCGGCTCACGGAGATGCACCTGGTGGACGAAGAGGCCACCGATGTCTACACGATCAGCACACTGACGCAGCTGTTCGCGCGGGACGAGCGCGGCGAAGGCGGTGAGAGCGACACCGGCGGAACGGGGGACGGGAGTTAGGGGAGTGACGGCTGAGCCGTGGCCGACCGCGCGGCCCGGCGCGGGGGAACGTTAGGCGCACGTTAGTGGCACGGCAGCGGCGGGCGGCAACCTGGTGGTCAGGCCGCAGGACAGCTCACAGGCCAGACCGCAGGACGTACCGCAGCCGCGGCACGGCCCACCGACCGGGGGAGACCGGAAATGCCGCGCAGCCATACCCGCCCCGAGGCCGTCGTCGAGACGGGCGCCAGGACCGCCACCGGTGCCCCTCTTGGGTCCCGTACCGTCCGCCGCCGGACGCTGCGGATCGCCGCGGCCGGGCTCACGGCCGTCGCCGCTCTCGGCCTCACCGCCTGCGGCAGCCAGGACAACCCCCTCCAGACCAGCGCCGCCAAGCCGTTCCACCCGGCGCCCCAGGACTCCGACGCCCCGGCCGCGCGGGCTGAGGGCGGCGCACGGACCGACGGCGGCCGGACGGAGCAGGTCAGCGCAGGACGCGGCGGCAACGGCACCGGTGCGGACGCGGGGACGAAGGCCACCGGGGCGAGCACGAACGGCGCGGGCAGGTCCGCCGGCGCCCCCGGGGTCCGGCACCGCGCCTGCGACGCCGCGAAGATCCGTATCGTCGCCAAGCCGCTGACCCGGCCGGTCAACCACCTGCTGGTGAAGGCCACCAACACCTCCGGCGCCACCTGCGACCTCTACTCCGCCCCGTATCTGCGGTTCGACGCGGCGCAGGCCCCCCTCCCCGAGCTGCCGGACAGCAGGCCGCAGGCCGTGGTCACCCTCGCCCCCGGCGAGTCCGGCTACGCCGGCGTGCTGACCTCGTCCGCCGACGGCTCCGGCCGCAACGGCCGCACCGTGACCTCGCTGTCGGTCAGCCTCCCCGGCCGTGACGGCAAGGGCAGCATCGGTGGCTCGGCGGCGGTGGCGCTTCCCCTTGGCTCGGTGTACCTCGACGACAGCGCCTGGGTGACCTACTGGCAGTCGGGCGCGAGCGAGGCAGCGGCCTGGTGAGCCGCGTCCGGTGCTCCGGAGTCCGGCCAACTGACAGCTGCTGAGCGACTGTCGCCTGCTGAGCGGCTTCCTGGCAGACCGTCACCCACCGATCCCGTCCGACGCCGTCCGAATGCCCTTCGAGGCCTTCGAGGCCTCCGAGGCCTTCGAGGCCTTCGAGGCCTTCGAGGCCTTCGACGGAAGATCCCCCTGAACCAGGGCGCCCGCATCCCCCAGCGGGCGCCCTTTCCTCTGTCCGGCGTCCCGTCATGTCTCGCACAGCGGCCCGCCCTGTCCCGGCATTCGCGTGACTCCGCAGGTCACAGTCGTGCGCAGGGCCGGGACATCTCATGGGGCGAGGAACCTCCGGCCGGCTCCCGTGCCCCGCTCGACGATGGATTCCGTCGCCGCGAACAGACCATCCGGCGGCTCAGCCATCGGCCAACCGGCCTCCTACGGAGGGGAATCGGCATGTACGAGCACCGCAGCACGCACCCGGCAGACACCACGGCCCCCGAGCACCACGCAGCACCCACCCGCCAGAAGACGTCCCCGTTCCGCAGGACCGTACTGCGCACGTTCCTGCCCGCGGTTGCCGCCGTCGGTATCGGCGTCGCCGGGTTCGCGGGACCCGCCCACGGCAGTGAGGCAGGCCCGGCGGCGGCCGCCGGCGGGCACTCCGCGACCGCCACCAAGCTCTCCCGCGACTCCTCCGCCACCGGCTCCGCCCTCACCGCCCGCACCGGTTCCGTGAAGCAGGCCGCGGCTGCGGACTTCCCCACATGGGGCACCCGTTGGACGGTGCACGCCACCGCGGACGCCGACTCCCCCGCCGTCGGCATGATCAACAAGACGGCGCCGGGACAGGACCGGATCACTGCCGACTACCAAGTCGACACCGGACACAAGGTCTGCGAGGGCAGCACCTGCTCGACGTTCATGGCGCACCTCACCGGGCCGGTCTCCGGCTTCCTCAGCGTGGTCGCGGTGGACATCCCGCAGGACCGGCTGCCGGGCGTGCCGGTCCAGGGCGGCGGCGGACAGCCGCAGCCCGGCGGCTCGCGTCAGGAGATGCTCAACCGCGCCGCCACCTGGCTGACCGCCAACAACGGTGCCCAGGTGCCGTACAGCCAGGCCGAGGTCTGGAAGGACGGCTACCGCCAGGACTGCTCGGGCTATGCGTCGATGGCGCTCGGGCTCCCGACGCCCGGGACCAACACCGTGGGCCTGGCCACCAACCGCAACATCACCCGGCCCATCTCGCCGGGCGAACTCAAGCCCGGTGACCTGCTCATCGACGCGGCCGGTGACAACAACACCCGGCATGTCGTGATCTTCGAGAAGTGGAACAACGACGCGCACTCCTCGTACACCGCCTACGAGCAGCGCGGCGACCACGGCACCGACCACCGGACGCTGACCTACGGCCTGCCCGGCGGCGACGCCGAGTTCAAGCCCTACCGTCCCGTGAAGTTCGGCGACTGACCCCGGTCCGGGACACGGGTCCAACGGAGGATCTCACGCTGTTTCACGTGAAACGTCACCGTCTGATCCGGGCCCGATCCGGATCGTGTAACGAGGGGCACTTCCGCCACAGGGGAGCGGAGGTGCCCCTCGCGCGCGCATGTCCGCTGTGCTGAAATGCGAGACGTGCCTGGCAATCAGAACCACGGCGCTCGTGTCCGCCGTAAGCCGTTAGCCCCTCTGCCCGACGAACTCTCCGGACCGATGCGGGACTTCGTCGCCGCTCTGCGCCGTATGCATGGCGAACTCGGCTACAGCCTCAAGGAGCTGGAGGGCCGGCTGCCCGCCAGCCGCTCGTCCCTCTCGCGCTACCTGCGCGGTCAGAGCCTGCCGGACGAACGGTTGTTGGTGCAGTGGTGCAAGCTCTCCTTCACCGGTGAGGACCGGCTGCCCGCCCTTGTCGAACTGCTGCATCGCGCCCTGGAGGCGGCAGATGCGGGCGAGCGGGGAGCGGCGGACGAGGCGGCGGAGCGGGACGGTGCGTCCGCGGAGGTGCCGCGGTCCGACGCCGCGGACGGGGACGGGGCCGACGCGGAAGCCGGGGCCGGATCGACGGCCGGGAGGCGTCGGGCGCGGCTGGTGCTCGCCGCGCTCGGGGCCGCCGTGGTGATCGCCGGAGCGATGCTGGCCGTACCGGCGCTGACCGGCTCGGACGGGGCGACGGACGACGGCCGGACACAGGGCACGCAGCCCGAGGCTTCGGCCCCCGGCTCCGCCCGGATCACCGTCCACAATGCCGAACGGAACTGTCAGCACCGGCGCACCGATAACTGCGCACTCGGCCTGGCAGGCGACCCGTACCGGCTCTATCGCCGCTCCAACATCGTGGGCCATGTATGGCACGGCGACGTGCTGCGCGCCGTCTGCCGGATCGCCGACGGCGTCACGGTCACCGACGAGGTGGGCGGGCACAGCAGCATGTGGTTCCGGGTCGATCACGTCGGCAAGCAGGTGTGGGTACCGGGCATCCGTGTTCGCCCGGAACAGCTGGAGAACACCGAGCTGCCCAGCTGCCCGGACTGATCTTCGGCGCCTGCCGCGGAACGGTCCCGACCCGCCCGCAAGCTGATCTTCACGCCCTCTCCACGGGCCGATCTCGGCCCCGCACAACCCCTCTGACCTGCTATGACGCCCCATCGTGTCAGGGCGCGGCGCACCGGCCCTGGCGCATTGCCCGGCAATGGATATCGTGGCCGTGCCATGACAGCCACGCCGCGCTGATTGCAGCAACCCACGGGGGGAACCACCCATGACCGCACGCCGCTCCCGCAGCAGCCGATCCGCCGCGTATGCAGCGCTGGCCCTCGGACTGGCCGGTTCGCTCGCGCTGACCGGCTGCAACAGCCACTCCTCGAAGAAGTCGAAGAGGTCCTCCTCGTCGAAGTCGAAGATGTCGTCCTCGTCGTCCTCGTCGTCCTCGAAGAGCAAGAAGCGCAGGATCATCGGTGGGGGCGCGGCCGCAGCGGGAGCGGGCACGGCGTCGCGGCGGGTCCCCGACTGCTACCCCAGCACGTACAAGGTCACGTTCTCCCAGCAGACCGGCCCGAAGAGCCATGTGGCGGTGAAGTTCAAGAACTCCACCAGCCGCGACTGCAAGCTCTACAACGCGCCGCTGCTGCGCTTCAACCACGCCAAGGACCCGCTGCCGCTCCTCCAGGGCACGCCCGGCCACCTCGACGGCACCCGCATCACCGTGCCCGCCCACGGTTACGCCTACGCGGTCATCCCGACCAACACCGCGGCCACCAAGGGCACCGAACAGAAGTCGGTGACCATCGACTTCATGGGCATCTCGGCGAGCTCCGTCACACACGGTCCGGCGACCGTCAACTTCGCGGAGAAGCGGCTGCACATCTCCGTCGGCAAGAGCAAGGTCACCAACTGGAGCTCGAGCATTCACGGGGCCCAGCTGGCGGGCGGCGTCGGACAGTAATCCGCCGATGCCTCGCCCCCCGCCCACCGGCCGGTCTCGTCCCGGACCCGGCCGCCGGGCCCGGGGTCCGCTCCTACTCGGCGTCCAGCCCTGCCAGGACGAGCCCCAGCCGGGCCACCCCGCCCTCGGCGATCTCGACCGGGACGCCCCAGTCCTGCTGGTGCACATGGCAGGCGGGGTACTCGATGTCCGGGTCGTCGTCGCAGGACGCGGCCATCGCCGAGACATGCAGCACGCCCTCGGTCACGCCGTCCGCGAGCACCAGATCCCGTGCGAGATCGGTGCCCGCGCCCGCGCCGTCGGCCAGCAGCTCCGGCGGCGTCGCGCTGACCAGCAGTCGCGTGGAGGGGCCGTATCGGGTGTCGAGCTTCTGGCCCGCCGGGGCCTGGAAGACCACATCGAGCCGCAGCGCGCCCGGGGCGACCTCGGTGGCCGCGCGCTGGGTGCGGTGCGCCACCGATTCGACGCGGACCGCCTCCTCGGGCAGCCGCAGCCGGGTCAGCCGGTGCCGCGCCGACTCCACCACCACGATGTCGTCGTCGACGAGCACCGCGTCGGACGGCTCACGCAGATCCGTCGCCAGCGTCGTCACCTCGCCGCTCGCGGGGTCGAAGCGGCGCAGTGCGTGGTTGTAGGTGTCCGCCACGGCGACCGAGCCGTCGGGCAGGGCGGTCACGCCCAGCGGGTGCTGGAGCAGCGCCTGGTCGGCGGCGCCGTCACGGTGGCCGAAGTCGAAGAGACCCGTGCCGACGGCCGTACGGACGACATAACCGTCGCCCTCCTCGGCGGGCTCCACCCAACGGACCGCGCTGGTCTCCGAGTCCGCGATCCACAGCCGGTCGCCGGCTGCCGCGAGCCCGGACGGCTGGGCGAACCACGCCTCCGCGGCCGGGCCGTCCACCAGGCCCTCGTTGGTCGTGCCGGCCGCGACCTCGACCGTGCCGGCGGCCGGGTCGTAGGTCCACAGCTGGTGCACCCCGGCCATCGCGATCCACAGCCGGTCCTGCCACCAGGCGATGTCCCACGGCGAGGAGAGGTCCACCTCACGCGCCGGTCCGGAGGCCGGCGAGCCCTGCCACCACTGCTTGCCGGTGCCGGCCACCGTCTCCAGCGCGCCGGTTTCCGGATCGAAGACGCGCAGGGCGTGGTTGACGGTGTCCGCGACGGCCACCCGGCCGTCGGGCAGCAGGGCCAGGCCCTGCGGCTCGCTGAAGGAGTCCGTGGTCAGCCCGCGCTCGCCGGTACCGATGCGGCGCAGCACCTGCTCGCCGTCCGCCGCCAGCTCCACCAGCTGATGCCGGGTGGTGTCCGAGACGAGGAAGCCGCCGCCGGGCAGCCGGACCGCCTTGCCGGGAAAGCGCAGGTCGGTGGCGACGGGCTCCGGCGGCACGTACGGGCCGTCACCTCGCCGCAGCGTGCCCTTCGCGCCGTGCTCGGCCTCCAGCTCCTCGACGAGCTTCTCGATGGCGTGCGCATGGCCCTCGCCGGCGTGCTGCGCGACGACATATCCCTCGGGGTCGATCACCACGAGCGTGGGCCAGGCCCGTACCGCGTACTGCTTCCATGTGGCGAGCTCGGGATCGTCCAGAACCGGGTGCTCGACGCCGTAGCGCTCCACGGCGTCCACGACCGCCTGGTGCTCGGCCTCGTGCACAAACTTCGGGGAGTGCACACCGATGATCACGACCGTGTCGCGGTGCCGCTCCTCCAGCTCCCGCAGCTCGTCCAGGACATGCAGACAATTCACACAGCAAAAGGTCCAGAAATCCAGGACGACAATGCGTCCTCGCAGGTCAGAGAGGGTGAGATCCTTGTTGCCGGTGTTCAGCCAGCCGCCCTTGCCGATCAGCTCGGGGGCGCGGACGCGTGCACGTGAAGCCATGTGCACATTCAACGTCACTCCGGTGCGTGCGCATTCCGCAGGTCCCCGCGGGAACACGTCAGCCATGCAGCAATCTCCCGGGGGGCCGCCCCCGCACTCGGGCAAGTACATGGTGCGCGACCGCATCTTCGGCATCGGCGACGACTACTGGATCGACGACGAGCACGGGCGGCATGCCTTCCTCGTGGACGCGAAGGCGCTGCGGCTGCGGGAGACCTTCGAGCTGAAGGACACCGAGCGGCGGGTGCTGATCACCATCCGCAAGAAGATGCTCAGCCTGCGCGACACGATGACCATCGAGCGGGACGACCAGCCGCTGGCCACGATCAAGCGCAAGCGGCTCTCACTGCTGCGCAACCACTACCGCGTCGAGCTGGTGGACGGCACCGAGCTGGATGTCAGCGGAAAGATCCTGGACCGGGAGTTCGCGATCGAGTACGACGGCGAGCTGCTCGCGGAGATCTCGCGGCGCTGGCTGACCGTGCGCGACACCTACGCGGTCAATGTCGTACGGGACGACGCGGATCCGCCGCTGCTGATCGCCGTCGCGGTGTGCGTGATCCGGCTGGCGGAGCGGGAGCACGGGGACGACTGACGAGCGGGCTTCGCGGCCGCACGCAGCACCCCTCTGCGGCCCGGAAACATCGGCCTACGATGGTCATCCGAAAGCACTGCCGGGGTGCCCGTGCGCAGCGTAACTTAACTGCACAGACAGCAGCCCGCGTACGAACCGTCCGAGGGGTCCCGTGACCGTCCATCCCAGCCTTCAGTCCTCCATCGATGCCTGGACTCACTCCATAGAAGCGATAACCGAGCTGGTCACTCCGCTCGTCGAAGGCGAGTGGAACAGGGCGACGGGCCTCCCAGGATGGTCCGTTCGCGATGTGGTCTCCCATGTCATCGGCCTGGAATGCGAAATGCTGGGCGACCCGCGGCCGATCCACACGCTGCCGCGCGACCTCTACCACGTACGCACCGAGTCGGCGCGGCGCATGGAGGTGCAGGTCGACGTCCGCCGGCACCACACCGCGCCGGAGATGCTCAGCGAACTCGAATACACCGTCATCCGCCGCTCGCGGCAGCTGCGCAACGAGTCCCGCCAGCCGGACGCCGTGGTGCGCAGCCCGCTCGGCGAGGACCGTTCGCTGGAATTCGTGCTGCAGCAGCGGGCGTTCGATGTCTGGGTACATGAGCAGGACCTGCGCCGGGTGCTCGGCAAGCCCGGCAATCTCGACTCCCCCGGCGCGTATGTGACGCGCGATCTGCTGGTGAAGGTGCTGCCCGGCATCGTCGCCAAGAGGGCCCAGGCGCCCGCCGATTCCGCGGTGGTCTTCGACGTCAGCGGGCCGCTGGAATTCCTGCGCACGGTCCGCCTCGACGCCGAGGGCAATGCCACGATCGACGGCAGCGTCTCGCTCGGCCCGACCGTGACGCTCGCCCTGGACTGGGACACCTTCCACCAGCTGGCCTGTGGCCGGGTCCGTCCGGCGGCCGTCGCCGAGCAGATCAAGATCGACGGCGATCAAGAGCTGGCCCAGGCGATCCTGGACAACTTCGCCATCACGCCGTAGCGGAGAGGGGCCCGGTCGGGTCCCGGCGAGATGCCACGCCACCCGATGTCCTGGCCCTCGGCCGGTTGGCGCACGCGGAGTTGGCCCCGGAGTGAGCCGTTTCACGTGAAACAGCCCTGTCCGTTCCACGTGAAACGGACCGGCCGCCGACCGCCCGGCTCCCGGCCTCAGGCCGGCACGTGGACCGCCTCGACGCGGCTGACGACCAGCCGCTCGCGCTCGCGCCGTGCCGCGCGCCGACGCAGCCGCAGAATCTGAGAAACGCCGGTCGCTTCCAGGACGAAGACCGAGGCGAAGGCGATCCGGTAGTTGTCTCCGGTCGCGTCCAGCAGGACGCCGACGGCGAGCAGGGTCGTCATCGAGGCCGTGAAGCCGCCCATGTTGACGATGCCGGAGGCGGTGCCCTGGCGCTCCGGAGGGTTGGCGGGCCGCGCGAAGTCGAAGCCGATCATCGAGGCGGGGCCGCAGGCGCCCAGCACCGCGCACAGCGCGATCAGCAGCCTCATCGGCGCATGATCGGCCGGCCAGCACAGCACGAGCGCCCACATCAGAGCTGTGGCACCGACGGTGCCCAGTGCCAGCGGGGTACGGGCCGCGTGATGGCGGGCGATGATCTGGCCGTAGACCAGGCCCACCGCCATGTTGGAGAGCACCACGAGGGTGAGCAGTTCACCGGCGGTGCCACGGGACAGGCCCTGCGCCTCGACGAGGAACGGCAGGCCCCAGAGCAGCAGGAACACCATCGCGGGGAACTGGGTGGTGAAGTGCACCCACATGCCCAGCCGGGTGCCGGGCTCCCGCCAGGCGTCCATGATCTGACGGCGCACGAATCCGGCGCCGGTGTGCTCGGCGGAGGCGGGCGGCGGCTCGAAGCCCTCGGGGTGGTCCTTGAGGAAGAGCAGCAGCACGACCAGTACGACGATGCCGCCGGCGGCACTGGAGGCGAAGGTCGGGGTCCAGCCGAAGGTGTGCAGAAAGCGGGCGAGGACGAGCGTGGAGACCAGATTGCCCGCCATCCCCACCAGCGCGGCGATCTGCGCGATCATCGGACCACGGCGGGCCGGGAACCACCGGGAGCCCAGCCGCAGCACGCTGATGAACGTCATCGCATCCCCGCAGCCGAGCAGTGCCCGCGAGCCGAGCGCCATGGCGTACGACGAGGAGAGGGCGAAGCCGAACTGGCCGACGGTGTAGAGCACCACGCCGAGGGTCAGCACCTTCTTGGGGCCGAGCCGGTCGACCATCAGGCCGACGGGGATCTGCATCCCCGCGTACACCAGCAGCTGAAGGATGGAGAACGTCGACAGCGCCGAGGCGTTGATGTGGAAGCGCTGGGCGGCGTCCAGACCGGCGACGCCGAGGCTGGTGCGGTAGGTGATCGCGACGAAGTAGACCGCAACGCCGATGCCCCAGACGGCCATCGCCTTACGGCCGCCGGGCGGATCGGCGGGCAGCAGCCGGGCGGAGCCGCCGCCTATGCCGGAGCTGTCGGCGCTGTCGGTACCACCGCTCATCGCGCGTCCCCCTGCGCGAGGTTGCGGACCCAGCTGACGTGCCGGTGCACGGCGTCGGTGGCGGCGTCCGCATCCCCTGCTCGCAGGGCTTCCAGGATCTCCGCATGCTCGGTGATGTTCTTGGCGATCCGGTCCGGGTGGGCATGCATCACCGCGACGCCCATCCGCAACTGGCGGTCGCGCAGCTGCTCGTAGAGCCGGTCCAGGATCTGATTGCCGGCGCTGCGCACAATGGCGGCGTGGAAGGCGCGGTCGGTGACGGAGACGGCGGCCAGATCACCGGATGCGGCCTGCTCCCGCATCGTCTCCAGCAGCTCCGTCAGCTCGCCGGTCAGCGCCTCGGGCACGGGCACCGCCTTGGCCGCGGCATGCTTCTCCACCAGCAGCCGGGTCTCGACGACATCGGCGATCTCCTGCGCGGAGACCGGCAGCACCAGCGCGCCCTTCTTGGGGTAGAGCTTGATCAGCCCCTCGACCTCCAGCCGCAGCAGCGCCTCACGGACCGGCGTCCGTGACACCCCCACGGCGTCGGCCAGCTCGCCTTCGGTGAGCAGCATCCCGCCCTCGTAGCGGCGGTCCAGGACGGCGTCCTTGATGTGTGCATAGACCCGCTCGGCGGCGGGCGGCTGCTTGGCGGCGGGCACTCTGGCAGGAGCGGTGGGCGTGGCGGCGGAGGGCATGCACACAGGATAGATACAACAGGTAGGCGCACGGCAGTGCATTCCGCGATGCGGACAAGGGTGCGGACATGTGCCCTGGCAGGGGCGCTATGGACCCCGCCCCCACGACTGAACGGCGGCCGGGCGGCGAGGCGGGCCCCGGCCGGCCGCCGCCCGGCCGCGCCGTCAGCCCGGCATCCGCCCCTGGGCGATCAACCGGTTCACGACCTGCGCATGGGCGGGGGCACAGCGCTCCCGCGCCTCCCGGCGGTCGAACCAGGCGAACTCGGCGATCTCCCGGCCGGGGGCCGGTGCGATGTCCTGCGGCCCGCCGGTGAAGCAGGTCATATGCAGCCGCCGGCCGCTCTTGCCATGGGCGACGTCATGGATGACGAACGCCTCCGACAGCTCCTCGGCGGGCACCACCAGGCCGAGTTCCTCGTGGAGCTCACGCGAGAGCGCCTCCCGTGCGGTCTCCCCGGGCTCGTACTTGCCACCCGGGAGGTAGAACGTGTCATTCCCCCGCGTCCGTACGCTCAGCAGCCGCCCGTCGCGCAGATGCAGCCAGCTCACCGACTTCAGCGGCGCGGCACGCTCCAGGGAGATCAGCGGATGGCCGGTCTCCTCGTCCGTCCGCCGTCCCCGCTCCGTGAAGCCCAGGTACGCGTAGAAGCGTCGGGCCCGGCCGTTGCCCTCGAAGACCTCCAGGGCCAGCGCCCCGTGCAGCGCCGCCGCATGTTCCAGCAACTCCCGCCCGACGCCGTCCCCTTGGGCCTCCGGGGCCACGAACAGTCCGCCGACCTCGGCCCCCGGACCGCCCCCGTCGCCCTCCCCGGGCCCGCCGTGCAGCAGTCCGAGCAGCCCGACGACGCTGCCCGCACGCTCGGCGACCCAGTTCTCCGCCTGGACGAGGTACACCTCGCGGAGGACCCGGGCCCGCTCCCCCTCGCCCTCCCCGTCGATGAACGGGTGCGCCTGCCGCACGGCCCGGGACCACAGATCGGTGACCGCGTCCTGGTCGGAGGCCCGATAACGCCGAATGATCATTTCGCTGCTCATGCGGCCGACCGTAAACAGCACGGCCGGGGGCGGCAAACCCTTTCCGCGCCGGGCCCGGGACTCTGTCGAAAGGGGGACCGCAGAGGGATGTCGGGTCCGCCTCAAGTCTGACAAGAGTCCATACCTGCCGCGTACGGACCGGCGCGGATCCCATGGGTGAATAGAGGCAGGGAGCCGGGGAGGCTCCCACATCCAAGGGGAGTTGACCATGCAGCCCAGGACGAACGCCGGCCGCCGTACGCGGAACACCGTCGTGCTGGCATTGATCGTCGCCGGCCTGTGGGCGGGCGTCGCACTGACCCGCGGCGCCTCGCACCCCGACGACTCCGTCCCGGTCGGGCCGGTGGGACACTTCAGCCGCGCGGTGGAGCTCATCCGCGGCTGACCGGGGCGCCGGGCGCCGCCCGGCCTGCTAGGCCTTCCGCGGCTCACCGCGATAGGTGCCGAACGACCAGCGGTTGCCCTCGGGATCGCGGGCGCCGAAGCCCCGCGAACCGTACTCGGTGTCGGTCAGCTCATCGGTGATCTCCGCGCCGGCCGCTCTGGCGCGGGCACACAGCTCGTCGGGGTGGTCGGTGACGACGTAGGCCCCGAACGTCCCCGGCCGCAGCGGCCAGCGGTCCTCGTCCGCGTCCTTGACGGAGCCGAGCATGATCCCGCCGCCTTCCGGCCAGCAGAGCTGGGCGTGCTCGACGCGCTCGCCCTCCCCGTAGACCACGGTCTCCTCGAAGCCGAACGCCTCGACCAGGAAACGGATCAGCGCACGGGCGTCGCGGGCCCGCAGCGTCGGCCATACCTGGGGCGCGGGGGTGGTGTCGGACAGGTTCTCGGGCATGGTGGCCGGACCTCCTAGGCCGGACAGGCGGCCCCTGGTGAGCCGCTGGCCTCAGCATTCCTCGATGGCATCCCCGGGAGCTTGGACGTTTCGGAACTCCTCGGTGAGCCATTGGCTGGGCGGGCAGCCGGCCAGCGAGCGGAACTCCCGGGCGAGATGGGCCTGGTCGAAGTAGCCGCAGCGCACGGCCAGATCGGCCAGCAGCGGCGGGGCGCCCGAACGGACCGCGTCACCGAGCAGCCGGCGTGCCCGGTCGAAGCGGATGACCCTCGCGGCGGTCTTGGGCGTCAGACCGGTCTCCTGCCGGAAACGGGCGGTCAGATGGCGGGTGCTCCAGCCGACGTCCTCGGCGAGCGCCGTCACCGGTGCGGTGCCCCGTGACCGGGCCAGCAACCGCCAGGCGCGGACGACTTCCGGCACCGGAGCGGCGCCGAGGCCGCGCGGTTCCCGCGACAGGCAGCGCAGCAGATAGGCGTCCAGCAGCGCAAACCGTTCCGGCCAGCTGCGGGCCGTACGCAGCCGTTCCCCGAGGTCCGTGCCCTGCCGTCCGAGCACCGCATCCGCGGGGAGGTCGATGCTTGCCAGCTCTCCGGCGGGCAGCCCCAGCAAGGCGCGGGCGCCCAGCGGGTGCAGGCCGACCTGGATCCCGGACTGACGGCCCTGGTGGGTGATCAGCACGGGGCTGGTATGCAGACCGCCGATGAGGGTGTCGTAGGTGCCGGGGGCCTGCCCGGGGTCGGGGTGGCCGGCCAGCGTGAGCGGCTCGTCGAGGGTGAAGATCAGGGTCAGCCGTGGCGAGGGAAGCCCACGGTGCCGCCCCGGTGGGACCCCGGCCTGCCGGTATCCGGCGTACGAGCTGACGTACGGCCGGAGCGGCGGCACGGGGCGGGCGAGCGGATGCTCGTCCACGAGGCCTGGGCGGTCCCGAGGCGGTGTTTCACGTGAAACACCGCTCCGAACCGCCCGGCCCCGCATCCTGGCTCATCCCCAGGTGATCAGACGCTTGGGCCGTTCCAGCACGGCCGCGATGTCCGCGAGCAGCTTGGAGCCCAGCTCGCCGTCGATGAGCCGGTGGTCGAAGGACAGCGCGAGGGTGGTCACCTGGCGCGCCTTCACCTTGCCCTTGTGGACCCACGGCTGGAGCTTGACCGCCCCGAAGGCGAGGATTGCCGACTCCCCCGGGTTGAGGATCGGCGTACCGGTGTCGACGCCGAAGACGCCGACGTTGGTGATGGTGACCGTGCCGCCGCTCATCGCGGCGGGGGAGGTCTTGCCCTCGCGTGCGGTGGCGACCAGCTCGCCCAGTTCCGCGGCGAGTCGGGGGAGCGTCTTGACTCCGGCGTCCTTGATGTTCGGGACGATCAGCCCGCGCGGGGTGGCCGCCGCGATCCCGAGGTTCACGTAGTCCTTGTAGACGATCTCCTGACGCGCCTCGTCCCAGGACGCATTGACCTCCGGGTGGCGCTTGATGGCGACCAGGAAGGCCTTGGCGACGAGCAGCAGCGGGTTGACGCGCAGCCCCGCCATGTCCGGGTCCTGCTTGAGTTCCTGGACGAGCTTCATCGTGCGGGTCACATCGACGGTGATGAACTCCGTGACGTGCGGCGCGGTGAAGGCGCTCTGGACCATCGCCTGCGCGGTGGCCTTGCGTACGCCCTTGACCGGCACCCGCCGCTCGCGGGCGGCCGCATCGACGATGCCGGGCTCGGGGGCAGCCGCCGGAACGGCGACCGGCCCGGCGGCCTCGGCCGGGGCGGCCGGGGACGGCGCCGCTGCCGGGGCGGCCGCCGCATGGACGTCCTCGCGGGTGATGATGCCGTCCGGCCCGGTGGGGGCGACCGCTGCCAGGTCGATGCCGAGGTCCTTGGCGAGCTTGCGCACCGGCGGCTTGGCCAGCGGCCGCCCGGCGGACCTGGCACCGGCGCCGTTCGCGACCGGAGTCACCGGAGCGGCCGCGGGCGCGGCGGGAGTGATCGACGGGGCAGTCGTCGGTGCGGGGGCGGCCCGCCCGTTCAGCTCCGCCTGGAGCGCGGCGCTCACGGGCTCCGGCTGGGCCGGCACCGCCGCCTGGGGCTTGCGCGCCCGGCGCTTGGTCGAGGACGGCGCGGCGCCGTAGCCGACCAGCACCGCCTGCCGGCCCTGCGGCTCGGCGTCCCCCGCCTCGGACGCGGCGGCCTCCTGCGGCGCCTGCTGCGCCGCCGGCGCCGCTGCGGGCCCGGCTCCGGGATCGGTGTCCACAGAGATGATGACGGTGCCGACATCGACGGTGACGCCCTCGCCGAAGTTCAGCTCATGCACCACCCCGTCGTAGGGGATGGGCAGCTCCACGGCGGCCTTGGCGGTCTCGACCTCACAGACGACCTGGCCGTCGGTGACGGTGTCGCCCGGCTTGACGTACCACTTGAGGATCTCGGCCTCGGTGAGCCCCTCGCCCACATCGGGCATCTTGAACTCGCGGAAGCGCTGAGCATTGGCGGTACTTGCAGTCATGGTCACGAACTCTCCTCAAACCCTCAGTACGCCAACGCACGGTCGACGGCGTCGAGCACCCGGTCCAGCCCCGGAAGGTACTCGTCCTCCAGACGGGAGGGCGGATACGGGGAGTGGAAACCGCCGACCCGCAGGACCGGGGCCTCCAGGTGGTAGAAGCACCGCTCGGTGATCCGGGCGGCGATCTCCGCACCCGCACCGAAGAAGACCGGGGCCTCGTGGACGACGACCAGCCGGCCGGTCTTCTGCACCGACGACTGCACGGTGTCGAAGTCGATCGGGGAGAGCGAGCGCAGGTCGACGACCTCGAGCGACTTGCCCTCCTCGGCCGCGACATTGGCGACGTCCTGGCAGACCTTGACCATCGGGCCGTAGGCGGCCAGCGTGAGGTCGGAGCCGGTCCGGGCGATCCGGGCCTTGTGCAGCGGGTCGGGGATCGACTCGGTGTCCAGCCGCGACTTGTCGTGGTAGCGGCGCTTGGGCTCGAAGTAGATGACCGGGTCGTCACCCGCGATGGCCTGCTGGAGCATCCAGTAGGCGTCGGAGGAGTTCGAGGGAGAGACGATCTTGAGGCCCGCGACATGCGCGAACAGCGCCTCGGGGGACTCGGAGTGGTGCTCGACCGCGCCGATGCCACCCGCGTACGGGATGCGGATGACGACCGGCACCTTGACCTTGCCCAGCGCACGGGCGTGCATCTTCGCGAGCTGGGTGACGATCTGGTCGTAGGCGGGGAAGACGAAGCCGTCGAACTGGATCTCGACGACCGGGCGGTAGCCGCGCAGCGCCATACCGATCGCGGTGCCGACGATGCCGGACTCGGCCAGCGGGGTGTCGATCACCCGCTCCTCGCCGAAGTCCTTCTGCAGGCCGTCGGTGACACGGAAGACGCCGCCGAGCTTGCCGACGTCCTCGCCCATGACGAGGACCTTGGGGTCGGCCTCCATGGAGGCACGCAGCGACTCGTTGATCGCCTTGGCAATGGTGATCTTCTCGAAGACGGCCATGGTCAGTTCCCCTCCGCGACGGCATCGGCGTCGGCGAACGACGCCTGGTACGCGGCGAACTGCGCGCGCTCCTCATCGACGAGCGCATGCCCGTCGGCATAGACATTCTCGAAGATCGCCATGTCGTCCGGGTCGGGCATGGCACGAACGGCGTCGCGGACCCGCTTGCCCAGCGCCTCGCTCTCCTCGTCGATCGAGGCGAGATACGCCTCGTCGACCAGGCCCTCGGCCTCCAGATACGTCCGCAGCCGCAGGATCGGGTCCTTGGCCTCCCAGGCCGCCCGCTCCTCGTCCGCCCGGTACTTCGTCGGGTCGTCGGAGGTGGTGTGCGCGCCCATGCGGTAGGTGAACGCCTCGATGAGCATCGGGCCCTGGCCGGTGCGCGCCCGCTCCAGCGCCGCCTTGGTCACCGCCAGACAGGCCAGTACGTCATTGCCGTCGACCCGTACACCGGGGAATCCGTAACCGCGGGCGCGCTGGTAGAGCGGCACCCGGGTCTGCTTCTCGGTGGGTTCGGAAATCGCCCATTGGTTGTTCTGGCAGAAGAACACGACCGGGGCGTTGTAGACCGCGGAGAAGGTGAAGGATTCCGCGACATCTCCCTGGCTGGAGGCGCCGTCACCGAAATAGGCGATGACCGCGGAATCCGCGCCGTCCTTCTGCACTCCCATCGCATAGCCGGTCGCATGCAGTGTCTGCGAACCGATGACGATCGTGTAGAGGTGGAAGTTGTTGCTGTTGGGGTCCCAGCCGCCGTGATTGACACCGCGGAACATGCCCAGCAGATTCGTCGGGTCGACGCCACGACACCACGCCACACCGTGCTCACGGTAGGTCGGGAAGACATAGTCGTCGTCGCGCAGCGCACGGCCGGAGCCGATCTGGGCGGCCTCCTGGCCCAGCAGCGAAGCCCACAGGCCCAGTTCGCCCTGGCGCTGGAGAGTGGTCGCCTCGGCATCGAACTTCCGCGTCAGCACCATGTCGCGGTAGAGCCCGCGCAGCTCGTCGGCGGAAAGATCGATCGAGTAATCCGGGTGCTCGACCCGCTTGCCTTCGGGGGTCAGCAGTTGTACGAGCTGGTTCTGCTCCGCCTCGGGCCCACCGGAGTTCCGGGTCTTGGCCGGGGACGCCTTCTTGGCCGACGTCGCCTTTTTGGCGGTGGTGCGCTTGCTGCTGCCGCGGGCGTTTTTCCGCTGCGCAGTGCCTTCCACGGTCACGTGCTGCTCCTCCGTCTGTCCGGCCCCCGGGGTCCGCCGGTGGCCGTATTGCGGCTCACCCGGTATCCGATACGGCGCACGGGGTGTGTGCGAACGCGGCCGGATCCGGGTGGAACAAAGCTCCCGGACAGTGGCCTGCTCATTGCACGTTACCCATTGTCAAAGCCGAAGTGGAAACGGCGCTGACCTGCGATTTTGCTTGGATTTCCAAGTAAATCGCTAAGGCTTGGAACAACTCCTGGTCACAGCGTTGCAGGCCGCCGGGACAACGGCACGTTATATCGCTGACCTGGAGCACGGGAAGGGTTGATGTGTGAGACTGATGAGGTGCGCGAAGACGGAAAAATCACGGTATTCCTGCTCGATGACCACGAAGTTGTCCGGCGTGGCGTTCACGAAATGTTGTCGGTCGAGGACGACATCGAGGTGATCGGCGAGGCGGGTACCGCGGCAGATGCCCTGGTCAGGATCCCGGCGACGCGTCCCGACGTCGCGGTGCTCGACGTCCGGCTGCCGGATGGGAGCGGTGTCGAGGTCTGCCGCGAGATCCGTTCGCAGGACGAGGACATCAAATGCCTGATGCTCACCTCGTTCGCGGATGACGAGGCCCTTTTCGATGCGATCATGGCCGGTGCGGCCGGGTATGTCCTCAAGGCCATTCGGGGTAACGAGCTGCTCTCCGCGGTTCGCGACGTGGCGGCCGGCAAGTCGCTGCTCGACCCCGTGGCCACCGCCCGGGTGCTGGAGCGGCTGCGCGACGGCAACGCCCCGAAGGGCGACGACCGGCTGGCGAGCCTCACCGACCAGGAGCGCAGGATCCTCGATCTGATCGGCGAGGGGCTGACCAATCGCGTCATCGGCGAACGGCTCCATCTCGCCGAGAAAACGATCAAGAATTATGTCTCCAGCCTGCTGTCCAAGCTCGGCATGGAGCGCCGTTCCCAGGCCGCCGCGTATGTCGCGCGGATGCAGGCGGAACGCCACTGAAACAGCATGTCGGCAAAGAGGAACCGGTAACGCTCTGCCCGGCTCATGGCGATTCAGGACCATCGTCCCTGTTCCTCGGGGCTGCCGGCCTCTACTTGCCGACCGGACCCACCGGCAAGGTGGTGACATGCCCACCGACAACTACCGTGCCATCGAGCTGCTGAGCCGCACGCCCTACGGGCGCGTCTCGGCCAGTCGGCGGGCGCTGCCCTTCACCACCGTCACCCGCCATCTCATCCTGGACGGGCGGCTGATGCTGCGGCTGCACCGCGGCTACGACTACCACCAGGCCCTGGACGGCAGCGTGGTCGCCTACGAGGCCGACAACGTCAACAGCGGTGAGCACGACACATGGTCGGTGCAGTTCACCGGCACCGCCCGGGTCGTCGAGCCCAGCCCGGCCGAGCGCGAGCTCTTCGGCCGCACACCCCGGCTGGCCGACGGGGTCCCCTTCGACCCGGTTTTCCTGCGCATCGAGCCCGAGTTCGTGACCCTGCACTACCTCACCGATGTGCCGGTCTTCCGCTATGTGCACTCTGCGTGAATCCATGCGGTACACCCACTCCGACGGGCGCAGTTGATCTAACATCTGGCGCGTGCTGCGCTCATCTGTAGTCCGGACGGCGGCGACGCCCGACAGAGACACTCTCGGATCCCTGCTCCGCCACTACACCGGCGCCGGCGCGCCGCTGTCCTGCGAACCCGTCGCCGAGGGCCTGCTCAACCACGGCTACTTCCTCGCCACCACGCGCGGCCGCTACTTCCTCAAACACCACCTCGACGGCGACCGCGCCGCCCTCACCCGCCAGCACCGCGCCGGCCGCCGGCTCGCCGCGCTCGGCCTGCCGGTCGCCCCGCCCGTCGCCGACGCGGACGGCCGGACCGTCACCGTCCTCGACGGCCGCTGCTACGCCCTGCACCCCTGGGTCGAAGGCCACCACCTGGGCGGCGCCGCACTGACCCGCGGCCAGTCCTGGCAGCTCGGCGCCCTGCTCGGGCTCGTGCACACCGCACTGGAGCAGGTCATGGCCGACGAGCCGCATCCGCCCCGGCCGCCGTGCGCGGACGCCGCCGCCGACCCCGAGCGGACCTTCGAGATGATCGACGAACTGCTGGCGCTGGCCCGCGGCGCCCGCCCGCGCACCAGCTTCGACGAACTCGCCGAACACCGTCTGCTGGAGCGCCGGGCCCTGCTGGCGCAGCATGCGCACCATCGCCCCGCCCCGGGTGCGGAACCCCCGGCGGGCTGGGTGCACGGCGACTTCCACCCGCTGAATGTGCTCTACCGCGACGCGGAGCCGACCGCGATCGTCGACTGGGACCGGCTGGGCGTCCAGCCCCGCGCCGAGGAGGCGGTACGCGCCGCCGCGATCTTCTTCGTCCGCCCCTGCGGCACGCTGGACCTGGCGAAGGTGGCGGCGTACGCGGGCGCCTACCGCAGGGCCTGCGGAGCCGGGGCCGAGGAGCTCGCGGCAGCCGTCCACCGGGTGTGGTGGGAGCGGCTGAACGACTTCTGGATGCTCACCTGGCGCTACCAGCTGGGCGACCGCCGCACCGATCCACAGTTCCCGGCGGCGGCCGCACTGGCCGTGTGGTGGACCCGCGAGTACCGGGCCGTACGGAACGCCTTCACCCGCTGAACCGGGGCGGCGCGCCGGTCAGCCGGTCGTACCGAGCGAGGTGCCGGAGTCCGCGCCGCTGCCGGCGGTGGCCCCGCTGTCCGTGCCGGTGGACGTCCCGCCGTCGGCGGCGCCACCGTTCGCGGCGCCCCCGTCATCGGTGCCACCGTCCGTGGGACCACCGTCGGTCGTGCCACCGGTGTCGTCGGTGGGCGGCTCGGACGTCGGCGGCTCGGACGTCGGCGGCTCCGAGGTGGGCGGCTCGGACGTCTCGGGCGTACTGGGCTGCTCAGGCGGCGGCTGGCTGTACGTGCTGTCGTCCTCGCCCGTGTCGCCGGGGTCGGTCTCCGGGGTGCTGGGCTCCTCCGAAGGCGACTCGCTCGCCTTGTCGTCCTTCGTCGGCTTCGGCGACTGCGACGTGGGGGTCTCGTGCTTTTTGCCCTGGCCCTCGGTGTTCTGTATCGCGTAGGCCACACCCATGGCGATCGCGATCACCGCGAGCGCCGCGATCAGCCAGATCTTGCCGCGGCCACCCTTGCCCGGCCGGGGACCGCCGTCGAAGCCGCCGTCGTCATCCCGCATTCCGGGGGTCAGAATCGGCTGCGCCGTGGTGCGGCCGGCGTCGGAGTGCGGCAGCGCGGTGGTGGCCGCCGTGCCCATGGGCGTGTGACCGCCCTCGTGCAGGGCGACCGGGCCGGTGTTCCAGGTGCCGGTGTGACCGCCCTGCTCGTGCAGCATCTGGAGCGAGTACTGGACCAGGCCGCGCATCTCCTCGGCGGACTGGAACCGGTCGTCGGGGTCCTTGGCCAGCGACCGCATGACCAGGCCGTCCAGCTCCGGCGGCACCGCGTTGGCGACCTCGGACGGCGCCACCGGCATGTCCTGGACGTGCTGGTAGACGACCGACAGCGGGGTCTCGCCGGTGAACGGCGGCCGCAGCGTGAGGAGTTCGTAGAGCAGACAGCCGGTGGCGTAGAGGTCGGAGCGGGTGTCGACGGTCTTGCCGAGCGCCTGCTCCGGGGAGAGGTACTGGGGGGTGCCCATGACCATGCCGGTCTGGGTCATGGTGGACGCGGCGCCGTGCAGGGCACGGGCGATGCCGAAGTCCATGACCTTGACGGCGCCGCTGTTCGTGATGATCACGTTCGCGGGCTTGATGTCACGGTGCACGATGCCGTGCTGGTGGCTGTAGGCCAGCGCCTCCAGCACACCGGAGACGATGATCAGCGCCTGGTCCGGCGGCGGGGCATCGGCGTTGAGCAGCAGATCGCGGATGGTGTGGCCCTCGACCAGCTCCATCACGATGTACGGCACGGTGTTGCCGCCGACCAGGTCCTCGCCGGAGTCGTAGACCGCCACCACCGCGTGGTGGTTCAGCCCGGCCACGGACTGTGCCTCACGCGTGAAGCGGGCCTTGGACACCGGGTCCTCGGCCAGGTCGGCGCGCAGCAGCTTCACGGCGACGGTCCGGCCGAGACGTACGTCCTCGGCCGCGAACACCTCCGCCATGCCACCGCGGCCGAGCCGATGCGTGAGCCGGTAGCGGCCATCGCCGACCAGCCCGCCATTGCCCCACATCTCCGGTGCGTCGGGGATATTGGAGCCGGTGGCGTCAGGATCGGACGGGCCCTGTGGGCTCTGCGTCGGTGCCATCGGTCCTCGCCGTCGAATCGATCCGCATGAGAGCGGTAGGGTCATCGGTCTTCGCTAGAGCACGCTACAGGTTCCGCGGCACCCGCCGGTCCGTCGTGGACCGGCCATCAAACCTGCCGGAAGCCACGAGTCGCAAGTTCACCAGGGGTGATCGGGCGCGCAAAAGCCTCACGGCCGTGACGGGATCTTGCACATCTGGTCACGGAACGGGCACACAGCTTGACGTGTCCGAGGCCTGGGGCAGACTTGGCTGCGGAATTCCAGATTTTGATCGCTCTACGTATGTAGTGCGCCTAGGGGGAAGCGGAACGATGAGCCAGGACGGCGCTCAAGGCCAATTCGAGGGCCGTTCGGTCGGCGGAGGACGTTACCAGCTTCGTGATCTTCTGGGCGCCGGTGGCATGGCCTCCGTGCACCTCGCCTACGACAGCGTGCTTGATCGCGAGGTCGCGATCAAGACCCTGCATACCGAGCTCGGTCGCGAGCAGGCCTTCCGTGAGCGCTTCCGCCGCGAGGCCCAGTCCGTGGCGAAACTCACGCACACCAATATCGTCTCGGTCTACGACTCCGGTGAGGACGAGCTCGACGGCGGCATGGTGCCGTACATCGTCATGGAGTACGTCGCGGGCCAGCCACTGCGCTCGGATCTGGACACCGACATTGCGCAACTTGGCGCGATGCCGACGGAAAAAGCCTTGAAGATCACGGCCGATGTGCTGGCCGCGCTCGAGGTCAGCCATGAGATGGGCCTGGTCCACCGCGATATCAAGCCCGGGAACGTCATGCTGAACAAGCGTGGCGTCGTCAAGGTCATGGACTTCGGCATCGCCCGCGCCATGCAGTCCGGTGTGACGTCGATGACGCAGACCGGCATGGTCGTCGGCACTCCGCAGTACCTCTCGCCCGAGCAGGCCCTGGGCCGCGGTGTGGACGCCCGCTCCGACCTCTACTCCGTCGGCATCATGCTCTTCGAGCTGCTCACCGGTCAGCTGCCGTTCGACGCGGACTCCCCGCTCGCCATCGCCTACGCCCATGTCCAGGAAGAGCCCCCGGTCCCGTCGAGCATCAACAGCTCGCTGCCGCCGGCCGTGGACGCGCTGGTGGCCCGGGCGCTGAAGAAGAATCCCAACGAGCGGTTCCCCACCTCCGAGGCGATGCGGGACGAGTGCCTGCGGATCGTCGGGTCCGGGCAGTCCGGTGCGACGCCGCTGATCATCGGCGAGGGCCCCAAGGCACGCACCAGCGGCTCGTCGGTCTCCTCCGCGGTGTTCCCCACCGCCTCCGGCAACCTTCACACCCCGGCCCCGCCGAGCGTGCAGCAGCCGTATCAGCCGACGCAGGCGGTCGGGTTCGGGCCCTCGACGCCCCCGCCGCCGAACAACGCCTACCCGACGCCGGTGCCGGGTCCCATCCCGGGGCCGGCACCGTTCAACTCGGGTGGCTTCCAGCCCCCGCCGACCTACACCCCGCCGCCCGTGACGGCGTCGATGCCGTCGGCCGGTGGCCCCGGCCCGCGGAAGAGCAACACCGCGGTGATCGTCGTCTCGGCGATAGTCGGCGTGGTCGTGGTCACCGCGATCGCGATCGGCATCGGTCTGAGCGCCGGCTCCGGCGACGACAACGGCGGTGATGTCACCCCGACGTCGGCGTACTCCGACACCTCGTCGCCGTCGCCCACCGAGAGCGTCCGGCCCGAGGACAAGTCGGCGACGATCCTGACGTCCGAGTGCACCAACCCCACCAAGAGCTACAGCGACAAGGGCAAGATCCTCATCCCTTCGTTCCGCTTCAAGAACCTCGACTCGGTGAAGAAGTGCATCGAGGCCGCGGGCTGGAAGTACAAGGTCGTGGGGCAGGAGGACAGCTCGATCTGGGGTAAGAACACCGTCACGAACCAGACCCCGGCCGCCATCAGCTGGTGGTACCCGAGCAAGTCCGACACCATCGAGCTGACCGTCTCGACCGGCCGCAGCGGCTGACGGCATACGGCCCACGGGCCTCCCGTGGACAGCGGAAGGGGCCGGCACGCGGAATGCGTGCCGGCCCCTTCTGTCTTCTGCAGGCTCTGGAGACAGTGCTAGGGGGTGTGTCTCTCCCTAGAGGTACGGGCCCGAGCGGGCGCCGCCCTGACCGGGGTGGCCTTCCTCGGCCTCCATCGGAACGGCGCCGGGCGGAAGGGCACGGCGCATCGACTCCAGCTGGGCGCGGGCGGCCATCTGCTGGGCGAACAGTGCGGTCTGGATGCCGTGGAAGAGGCCCTCCAGCCAGCCCACCAGCTGGGCCTGGGCGATCCGCAACTCCGCATCCGTCGGCACCGATTCATCGGTGAACGGCAGCGACAGCCGCTCCAGCTCCTCGACCAGCTCGGGCGCCAGCCCGTCCTCCAGCTCCTTGACCGAGCTGGCGTGGATCTCCTTGAGCCGGACCCGGCTCGCCTCGTCCAGAGGAGCGGACTTCACCTCCTCCAGCAGCTGCTTGATCATGCTGCCGATGCGCATGACCTTCGCAGGCTGTTCGACCATGTCCGTCACGGGGGTCTCGCGGGACTCGTTGCCGTCGTCCCCGCCACCGGAGCCGGTGCTGCCGAGTGCCATGCCGTCCGGGCCGACGACCAGGACGTGCGAATTCTCCTGCGACCGTTCATTCATCGGCATATCCATGCCGCCATTCTCTCGTACGAGGGGTCATGAAGGGTGGTGCCCCTGAGAGAAGGTGATCCACCCCTCTGGGCGCACCCGGCTGCCGTGGTTTCACGTGAAACAACGGATTCCCACCGTTTCACGTGAAACCACCGAAAAATCAGCTCCGACGCAGCCGCAGGGCGAAGAAGGCCAGCCCCAGACCTGTCAGAGCAAGGCCGGCGCCCATCGGAAGGACCCGCTCGACCGGTGCGCCCGGGCCTTCCATGGCATAGGGACTCGCCGTGGCGGCCGATTCGCCATCCGTGCTGTCCGGTGCAGAGCGCGCCTCCTCCTGCGGGACGGCAGGGCTCGGGAGCGGCGGCAATGCCTCGTAGGGGTGCTGGATGAGCCGGTCCGCGGCATGGAAGCGGTGCGAGGGGGACGGCCGTGCCGGGGTCCCCTCGCTCGCGTGGGGTGGGGGCGCCGAGGGCTTGTGGTGCTTCGGTGACGGGGCACGCCGGCCAGGCCGGGGGTGCGCACGGTCGGCGTCGGGAGCGCTCGCCCCGGCGGACGGCCCATGGTGACCCGGACTCGGGTAGTACACGTCGTCGTCGCGACCCGGGAAGGGGTACCGGGGCGCGTCCGGCCCGATGAAGGAAGGGTCGAACGGGTGAAGCGGGCGGTGGTGCCACCGCCCGGGCCCACGAAGCCCGCCGAAGTGGTGGTGCGGAGGCCGGTGCGGGAAGCCCGGAACGGCGTCCGGCAGGCCGGGGAAGCGGGGCGGCAGCTCCGGGAGGTGCCCCGGGGCACCCGGATGGCCGGGGTGACCGTGGTGGCCGCGGCGCGCTCCGGCACCCCGCCCGTCGCCCGAGCGGGGGTCTGCCCCATAGTCGTCGGACCCGTAGCCGTCGAAGTCGTAGTCGCCGGGCCCGGTGTCTTCCTGCACATAGTCCTCGGGCTGATCGCCCGGGCGGGCGAGCTGCGGGGGGCGGTCGACCGGTGTGGCCCGCCGATCCGCAGCCGCTGCGGAGGCGGCTCCTATCGGTACGGGCAGCACGACGGCGGCCACCAACAGACCGGTGGCAATGCGCGAACGGAAACCTGGAGCGACCACAGTGCCCCTCCCGTGCCGAGCCGTCGAGTGACCACCCCAGCGTCACATGTGATGAGATTCACGGCATCTCGGACATATCAGCCGGGTTACTCGGCGGGAAACGCGGGAGGGGCGCAGGCGGCGCGGGCTACGGGGCGGGGCGGCTGGCCGGCTCAGACCGTCAGTACGACCTTGCCGATGTGCGTACTCGCCTCCACGATGCGATGCGCCTCGGCGGCCTCCGCCAGCGGGAGCGTACGGTCCACGATCGGCCGCACCTGGCCGTTGCTGATCAGCGGCCAGACGTGCTCCCGTACGGCGGCGACGATGGCCGCCTTCTCGTTCAGCGGGCGGGCGCGCAGCCCGGCGCCGGTGATCGCGGCGCGCTTGGCCATCAGGGCGGCGAGATTCAGCTCCGCCTTCACCCCGCCCTGAAGCCCGATGATCGCCAGCCGTCCGCTGACCGCCAGCGCCTTGACGTTCCGCTGGAGATACTTCGCGCCGATGATGTCGAGGATGACGTCCGCGCCCTTGCCGTCGGTGGCCTTCCGGATCTCCTGGACGAAGTCCTGCTCGCGGTAGTCGATGAGGATGTCCGCCCCCAGCTCGGCACAGCGGGCCAGCTTCTCGGGGCCGCCCGCGGTGACCGCCACCCGCGCGCCGACCGCCTTGGCGAGCTGGATCGCCATGGTGCCGATGCCGCTGGCACCGCCGTGGACCAGCAGCGTCTCGCCGGGGCGCAGGTGCGCGATCATGAAGACGTTCGACCAGACCGTGCACGTCACCTCGGGCAGCGCGGCGGCGGAGACCAGGTCCAGGCCGTGCGGCACCGGCAGCAGCTGCCCGGCCGGGACGGCAACCTTCTCCGCGTATCCGCCACCCGACAGCAGCGCGCACACCTCGTCACCGACGGCCCAGCCGTGCACGCCGGATCCGAGCTCGATGATCCGCCCCGAGCACTCCAGACCCGGATAGAGGGAGGACCCGGGCGGCGGATCGTAGAAGCCCTGGCGCTGGAGCAGGTCGGCGCGGTTCACGGCGCTGGCCGCGACCTCGATCAGGACCTCGCCCTCGGCGGGCTTCGGATCGGGCACGTCCGCCCAGACAAGTGCTTCGGGGCCACCGGGCTCGGGGATAGTGATCGCTCGCATGGGCGCGAGGCTACTCGTCGTCCGCGCACGGGGCGACGGTGCGGGGGCCGACGGCTACGCCCGGGTCGGCCACCGGACCCCGCATGACGTGCGGTTATCCGTCCTCCCGCGGCATCGGGGCGACGCCGCTGCGGGGGAACCGGGGACCGGCGGGTGCTGGACATGCCGCAGTGCGCGGGCCGGCCGGCCCGGTGCGGCACCTCGGCCAGGGCATCTCGTCGCCCCGCCGCCACGTGCCACTCCACCGGGTGAGCACCCCGGCATTGCCCCACCACGGCTCCTCTGCCGGCGATATCAACGCTCCATGATCAAGACGTCCGCCCGCGCCTTCGCCGGCGCGGCACCCCCTTACCGCCGGTCGCCAATTCCCTCCACGGCTACGGGCGCACCGGCGCCTGCATGCCCGAGCATGGGAGGCATGCCCCCTACGCAGACCGTCGCAGCTCACACCGTTCCGGGAGGGTCGGCCGGATGAGTGACGCGCAGCAACCGCGCCGCGAGACCGGCAGATTCCCGATCCTCCGCTCCCTCTGGTCCCGCACACGGACCGAGGCCAAGGACGACACCGAGGCCGGCCGCTCCATCGTCCTGCCCGCCCAGGGCATGGCACCGCCGCTCCAACAGGTCCTGCGACGGCTTGTCATGGCGCTCGGGGTACTGGCCGTCACGACGCTGCTCGTCTGGTTCGACCGCGACGGATACCGCGACAACGCCCACCAACAGGTCGATTTTCTCGGCGCGGCCTACTACGCGACCGTCACCCTCTCGACCACCGGCTACGGCGACATCACTCCGGTCAGCGACAGCGCACGGCTGATCAACATCCTGGTCATCACACCGCTCCGCGTACTGTTCCTGATCATCTTGGTCGGCACCACGCTCGAAGTCCTCACCGCACGCACCCGGCACCAGGTACGCATTCACCGTTGGAGATCCCGTATGCGAGATCACGTCGTCGTCATCGGCTACGGGACGAAGGGCCGCCACGCCATCGAGACCCTGATCGTCCAGGGCATCTCCAAAGAGAAGATCGTCATTGTCGACCCCCAGAAGTCGGTCGTGGACGCCGCCAGCAGCGACGGCTTCGTGGGGGTTCACGGAGACGCCACCCGCTCCGACACTCTCATCAGAGCCGAGTTGCAGCGCGCCGCGCGCGTGGTCGTCGCGACCCAGCGCGACGACACCGCCGCCCTGGTCACCCTGACGGCACGGCAGCTCAACAAGCACGCCTCCATCGTGGTGGCGGTCCGGGAGGACGAGAACGTACCGCTGCTGAAGCAGAGCGGCGCCGATCTGGTCATCACGAGTTCGAGCGCGGCAGGGCGGCTGCTCGGTATGTCCATGGCCAGCCCGAACGTCGGCACGATCCTGGAGGATCTGCTGACCTACGGGAACGGTCTGGATCTCGACGAGCGGCCGGTGACGAGGAGCGAGGCAGGCCGCTCCCCCCGCGAGCTCCAGGATCTGGTGGTGGCGGTCGTTCGGGGGCACCGGGTGCTGAACTACACCGACCCGCAGGCCGCAAAGCTCGAACTCACCGACCGTGTGATCACCATCAGGCAGGCGGTACCGAGCAGCTGACGGGGGCTCGGTGGACGGGAGCGCGAAGCGGACGGCGGACCGAAGGGGCGGGCGGCTGCCTGGCGCAGTGCGGCGTCCTACGCGCCCCCGGGGGCGGTCCAGCCCGTCGACGAACCCGGTGACCAGCCCGCTGACCAGGGCAGTTCCAGCAGTTCAAGCTCGGTGCCGCGCTCCGCGCCACCGGGCGGGACGACGGCCAGCGCATCGGCGGCGGCGATCCCGCGCAGCATGGCAGGGCCGTGGAAGTGCAGCGGCGCCGCCGTCAGGCCGAGTCGTTCGTCCTCGCGGTAGGCCACCGGAACGAGCCGGGTGTCCTGCGGATGCCCGTGGACGGGGGCGGCCAGCGGCGTACGGTACGGCGCGGCAGGAGGGCGGGCGGCGAGCGTACGGAGCAGCGGTTCGGCGAGCGTGACCAGGCCGGAGACGGCGGCGAGGGGGTTGCCGGGCAGGCCGACCAGATGCCGGTTCGGGGCGAGACGGGCGAGCAGCATGGGGTGCCCGGGGCGTACCGCCACGCCGTCCACCAGCACCTCGGCGCCCAGCCTGCGCAGGGTCGGGTGCACATGGTCGACCGGGCCCGACGCCGTCCCGCCCGTAGTGATCACCACGTCGGCGGTGGATTCCGCGACGGCGGCGTACAGGGTGTCGGCGTCGTCGGCGAGATGGCGCGGCGCGGCCGCCTCGACGCCCAGCGCATGCAGCCAGGGGGCGAGCATCGGGCCGAGCGCGTCCCGGATCCGGCCGTCCTGGGGCAGGCCGTGGTCCAGCAACTCGTCGCCCAGGACGAGAACTTCGGCACGAGGCCGGCGGTAGGCAGTCAGCTCGTCGTAGCCGGCCGCGGCGGCCAGGCCGAGAACGGCGGGGGTCACCAAGGCGCCGACGGGCAGCAGGTGGTCGCCGCGGCGGCACTCCTGGCCCCGCGGCCGGATGTCCTGGCCCGGCGGCGCGGGCTGCGGTGCGTACAGGCGACGGCCGCCGTCACTCAGCTCACGGACCTCGCCGTGCTCGCTGCGCAGCACGGCGGTGGCGCCGGGCGGCACGCGCGCGCCGGTGGCGATCGGGACGGCATGGCCGTCGTGCAGCACCTCGGTAGGCGCATGACCGGCAAGGATGCCGGGCGGGGGGCCGTCCTCGGGTGCACCCGCGGGGTGGTCGAGCCGCCAGGGGCCTGGGCCGGACACCGCCCAGCCGTCCATCGCCGAGGTGTCGAACGACGGCAGATCCGTGAGTGCGGTGAGGGGCGCGGCGAGCGTGCGGCCGAGCGCGTCACCGAGCGCCGAGGCCTCGGGCGCGGGCGGGCCGGGTACGGCGCGCTCGGCGATGTCCCGGGCGATGTGCCAGGGGAGGGCGGCCGGGGTGGGGCGGGGGCCGGAGGCGGTGGGGGCCGGTGGGTCTTCGGGGCCGGAAGGGTCGGAGGAGCCGGAGTGACCCGGAGACCTGGAGGTGCTGGAGGAGCGAGAGGTGCTGGAGTGGCCGTTCCCGCAGGCGGCGGGGTCGTCCAGGGAGAAGGGGTCGTCCGGCGTGTAGGGGACGTCGCCGCCGCCTCCGGTGGTGGAGGAGTGGGGTGCAGCCGTCTCACGGGTGGCGTACGGCACCCGCACGGTCGTGGGCTCGGCCCGGGACCCGGCCTCGGTTTCGGTTTCGGGCCGTACGCGCACCGGTGCGGCCGCGTTGGCCAGCGCGAGTGCCTCGTCGAACGGGTCACCGCGCCCCTCGCCCGCCGGCTCGCCCCGGGCCGGGCCCGCCATACCGCCCGTGCCGCCGGGCTCCCCGCCGAACGCTCCGTCGAACGCGCCGTCGATCTCGCCGTCGATCTCGCCGTCGGTCATTCCGCGGGCTTCGTTTCGGCACGCGTGGCGTCGGCGTCCGCCGCGCCCTCGGCTGCCCAGCGGTTGGCCAGCGCGGCGGCCCGGTCGGTCAGTTCCTGCACGTCGCGGCCCTGTTGGCCCGCCGCATAACCGATCAGGAAGGTGGTCAGCGGCGCGGCCGGCCGGGCCACGCCGTGCGCCGCGTCCCGCGCGAGATCGAGAAGCGCCGCCGTGTCGACATCGAGCTCGATGCCCAGTTCGGCCTTGACTGCGGTGATCCATTCGTCCAACACGTTTCCATGCTCCCTGATACGGGCGCGTGCCGCGCTGATGTCTTCCCAGGTGTCGCAGTCGAAGGATGCCGTGGCCGTGGCGTCCGGGACCCGTTCGAGCAGCAACCCGGCCATCAGGGCACGCAGCGGCAGACCGGCCAGAGTGCCGTGCTCGGCCCGCACCCGCGCCAGCTCACGGCGCAGCGGCTCGGCCCGATAGGCGGCCACCAGCGGCTGGTCCCGCCCCGAGGCGTCCTGGAGCATCGCGCCGTCGCGCGGTGCGCGGCCGTCGTGGGGCGCGTGACCCTCATGAGGCGCGTGACCCTCGTGAGACGCACGGCCCTCGTGAGACGCAGAACCGCCGCCCGGCGCGGCGGCGCCGCCCGTTCGCGTCGCCGCTTCCAGGAGGCTCTGTACGGTCGCGGCGGTCAGGAACGGGAGGTCGGCGGAGAGGACGAGCACGGTCTGGGCGGTGGTGTGCCGCAGGCCGGCGTCCAGTGCGGCGAGCGGACCGCCACCGGGTGGGTCCTCAAGGGCGTGGACGACGGCGCGGGCGGCCGGGCGACGCGGGCCGACGACGACGGTGATCGCCGCATCGGGGCAGGCGGCGAGCACCCGGTCCAAGAGGGGGCGGCCGCCGACGGCCACGGAGGGTTTGTCCGCCCCGCCGAGCCGCCGGGCCGCGCCTCCGGCCAGCACGATGGTGTCGTAGTCGGTGAGGTCGTCCACCTCTTGAGTATCGCCGGGGGGAACGGGATCACACCGCTGCCGGAACTGCGGCCGATGTCAGCTCCGCCACAGCGCACGCAACGGGCCACGGGTGGGCAAGGCTCTTTCCCCACCCGTGGCGGCTGCCACGGGACTCACCGGCCTCGCCGTATCGCCGTCCTCCCTGCCGTCACAGCGCCCGTAGCAACACCGCGGGCTGTTCGACGCAGTCGGCCACGAACCGCAGGAAACCGCCGGCGGTGCCGCCGTCGCACACCCGGTGATCGAAGGTGAACGAGAGCTGCACGACCTGCCGGACGGCCAACTCCCCTTCGTGCACCCAGGGTTTGGCGGCTATCCGGCCGACGCCGAGCATCGCCGCCTCGGGGTGGTTGATGATCGGCGTGGAGCCGTCCACGCCGAAGACGCCGTAGTTGTTGAGGGTGAAGGTGCCATGCGTCAGCTCGGCCAGGGAGAGCCCGCCCGCCCTGGCGGTTTCGGTGAGCCGGGTGATCTCGGCGGACAGCTCCTCGACCGTACGGGCATGAGCGTCCCGCACGACCGGCACGACCAGGCCGCGGTCGGTCTGCGCCGCAAAGCCCAGATGGACGGCGGGCAGCCGGACGATCTCCTGGGCCTTGGTGTCGACGGTGGCGTTGAGCTCGGGGAACCGGGCGAGCGCGGCCGTGGTGATCCGGGCCAGCAGCGCAAGCAGCGACACCTTGGGAGCGCCTGGCACATTCATCGCCCTACGGGCGGCGAGGAGTTCGGTGGCATCGGCTTCGACCCAGCAGGTCGCCTCCGGAATCTCCCGACGGCTGCGGCTGAACTTCTCGGCGGCCGCACCGAGCATCCCCTTCAGCGGGATCCGCTCCTCGCCCGCCACGGCACCGGCTCGCGTGGCCCCGGTAGCCTTCACGGCTCCGCCGGTCGCGGCCCCCGCCACGCCCCTCACACCGGCACCGAGCATCCTCTCGGCACTGCCCACCCCATGGGCACCAACCGTGGCGACCGCCCCGGCAGCCCCCATCGTCTCCCGCTCCTGCCGTGCCCGGATCGCGCACTCGACGTCCGTGCGGAGAATCAGCCCATCCCGCCCGGAACCCGTCAACTCCCGCAGATCCAGCCCGTTTTCCCGCGCCATCCGACGCACCAGCGGGGAGATCACGGCCGCCGTACGACTACCGGCATCCGCCGCACCGGACCCGGCCGAACCGTTCGCCCCGGCCGTCCTGGCCGAACCGTGCATCCCCGTGGAGCCGGCTGCTCCGGTGACACCGACTGCCCCAACAGTCGCCGCCCCGGCCTCAGCCGCCCCTGCGCCACCAGGCGCACCGTCGACCGCTTCGGCCCCGGCCGATCCGTCTGCCGTCTCTCCGGGCCGCCGCGGCACTCCCGCCATGGGCCCCGCGACGCCCCCCGGCCGGATCCGGCGCCGCCGCGCGGCCGCTGCGCTCGTGCCGTAGCCGACGAGCACATTCCCGGACCCGGCATCCCCCGGGCCCTCCGCGGCCGGACCGGAGGCCCCACCGGAAGGCGGCGCCGAAACCCCGGCATCGGACGCACCGCCTGCCGCACCTGCCCCGGCACCCGGCCCCGTCCCGTGCCCGAGCCCCGCCAGATCATCAGGCACGGCCCCCACCGCGACCGTCACCAGCGCTGCCCCCACCGGGACTTCTTCCCCCTCCTCGCCGAAGCGGGCGGTCACCACGCCGCCATACGGGCACGGCACCTCCACCATCGCCTTGGCGGTCTCGACCTCCACCACCGGCTGGTCGATGGCCACCACCTCGCCGACCTCGACCATCCAGTGCACGATCGTCGCCTCGGTGAGGCCTTCTCCCAGGTCGGGGAGGGTGAATTCGCGGACCACGGCCATCACTCACCACGTCCCTCGGTCCAGTCCGACTCCCACTGGAGGCGGGCGACGGTGTCCAGAATCCGGTCCACGCCCGGCAGATGGTGCCGCTCCAGCATGGGCGGCGGATACGGGATGTCGAAGCCGGCGACGCGCAGGACCGGTGCCTCCAGGTGGTGGAAGCAGCGCTCGGTGATCCGTGCGGCGATCTCCCCTCCGGGACCGCCGAACCCGTTGGACTCGTGCACGACCACGGCCCGCCCGGTCCGCCGCACCGACGCGCAGACCGTGTCGTCGTCGAACGGCATCAGCGAGCGCAGATCGACCACTTCCAGGTCCCAGCCCTCGGAGCGGGCGGCCTCGGCGGCCTCCATGCAGACCGGCAGCGACGGGCCGTAGGTGATCAGCGTGGCGCTGCTGCCGCGGCGCCGGACCACGGCCCGGCCCAGGGGCGCGACCTCGGTGGGTGCGTCCGGCGACCAGTCGGCCTTGGACCAGTACAGCCTCTTGGGCTCCAGGAAGACCACGGGGTCGTCGGAGGCGATGGCCGCGCGCAGCAGCCCGTAGGCGTCCTCGACGGTCGCCGGGGTGACGACCTGGAGCCCGGGGGTGGCGAGGTAGTACGCCTCGGAGGAGTCGCTGTGGTGCTCGACCCCGCCGATGCCGCCGCCGTACGGGATGCGGATGGTCAGCGGCATCGTCAGCGCGCCACGGGTGCGGTTGCGCATCCGGGCGACATGGCTGATCAGCTGCTCGAACGCCGGGTAGGCGAAGGCGTCGAACTGCATCTCGACGACCGGCCGCAGCCCGTACATCGCCATACCGACGGCGGTGCCCAGGATGCCGGCCTCGGCGAGCGCGGTGTCGGTGCAGCGGTCCTCGCCGAATTCCTTGGCGAGGCCGTCGGTGACCCGGAAGACGCCGCCCAGGGCGCCGACGTCCTCGCCCATGACATGGACGGACGGGTCGTCGGCCATGGCGTCGCGCAGCGCGCGGGTCAGCGCCTGCGCCATGGTGGCGGGCTTGCGCGCGGTCGCCGGAGCGGTGGTCGTCATGGCCTGGCCTCCTCGGCGGAGCCGTCGGCGCCCGCTGCGTCCTCGGTGTGTCCGTCGGCCTCGGCGTCCAGCTCGGCGCGCAACTGTGCCGCCTGGGCGCGCAGTTGGCTGGTCTGCTCGGCGAATACGTGCGTGAACAAGTCCATCGGGTCCAGCTCCGGGTCGGCGTTCATCCGTTCCCGGAGGTCGGCCGCCAGCTGCTCGGCTCCGTCCCGGGTGGCCCCGACGAATTCGTCGGTCAGCAGATCGCGGGCTGCCAGCTCGTGCTCCAGAAGGGCTATCGGGTCGTGCGCCCTCCAGGTCTCGACCTCGGCGTCGCTGCGGTAGCGGGTGGCGTCGTCGGCGTTGGTGTGCGCCTCGATGCGGTAGGTGACGGCCTCGACCAGGGTGGGGCCGCCGCCCCTGCGGGCCCGTTGCACGGCGTCGGTGAGCACCTCGTGCATGGCGGGCGCGTCATTGCCGTCGACCAGTCGGCCGGGCATGCCGTATCCGACCGCCTTGTGGGCCAGGGAGGGCGCGGCGGTCTGCTTGGCCAGCGGCACGGAGATCGCGAAGCCGTTGTTCTGGACGAGGAAGACGACCGGCACCTGCCAGACCGCCGCGAAATTCAGCGCTTCGTGGAAGTCGCCCTCGCTCGTGCCACCGTCGCCCACCATGGCCAACGCCACCACCTCATCGCCCTTGAGGCGGGCGGCGTGCGCCAGTCCCACGGCATGCGGGAGCTGGGTGGCGAGCGGGGTGCACAAGGGGGCGATGCGGTGCTCGTGCGGGTCGTATCCGTTGTGCCAGTCGCCGCGCAGCAGGGTGAGTGCCTGTACGGGGTCGAGGCCGCGGGCCACGGCGGCGAGGGTGTCGCGATAGCTGGGGAAGAGCCAGTCCCGGTCTTCGAGGGCGAGCGCCGCGGCGATCTCGCAGGCCTCCTGTCCGGTGGAGGACGGGTAGACCGCCAGGCGTCCCTGCCGGGTCAGGGCCGTGGCCTGGGCGTTGTACCGGCGGCCGCGCACCAGCTGGGTGTACAGCCGGGTCAGCAGCCCGGAGTCGAGCCGGGCCGCGGCGTCCGTACCCAGGAGGCGGTAGGGCTCCTCGTCGGGCAGGAGGGGCGCGGGGTCGACGCGGGGTCGCCAGGCGGGCGGCGGGCCGGCCAGGCTGCTCTTGTTCCTGCTGCTGCCTGGCTGCTCAAGGACCGTCATGTCGAGCACCTCCTCGGATCGAAGGGGTGGCGCGGTGCGCCTCATGTGGGTGGTGGGCGGACGGCGGGGGGCAGGATGGAATCGGCCAGGGCGGGTACGCCCTGCCCTACCGATTGTTCGGTCGCTGATGCATTTTGGCTACAGGCGGGCTCACCCTGTGGACAAACGGTTCCGCACAGCTTGAGATGAAGCCAGGGCGTCCACAAAGGGGAGGCGGGACCATATGCCGGACGAACAGATGGCCAATTCCGGCGGGCAGCCGCCCGCGGCACCCACCCCGCCATCGCCGGCCGCGCGCCCGCTCGACACCATCGACCGTTCGATCCTGCGCATGCTCCAGACCGACGGCAGGGCGTCGATACGCTCCGTGGCAGAGCGGGTCCATGTCTCGCGCGCCAATGCCTACGCCCGGATCAACCGGCTGATAGACGACGGCGTGATCCGCGGCTTCAGCGCCCTCATCGACCAGGAACGCGCAGGTCAGGGCGCCTCCGCCTACATCACGCTGAAGATCGTGCAGAACTCCTGGCGGACGGTGCGCAAACAGCTCACGGCGCTGCCGGGGGCCACCCACATCGCGCTGGTCAGCGGCGATTTCGATGTGCTGCTGCTGGTCCACACCAAGGACAACCGCGAACTGCGGGAGCTGGTCCTCACCCGCATCCAGTCGATACCGGAAGTGCTCAGCACCCGCACCCTGCTGGTCTTCGAGGAGACCGACCTCGGGCCCGAGGAGGGATGACCCGCGCCCCGCGTCGCGAAGAAAGCCCCCGGGGCGCGGACGCCTCAGGGACGCCCGGTCGGCGACCGGATGGATACCGGATACGGACCGGACCAGGGCCCCCGGTCAGGTGCCACGCAGGTCGGCGCGTGCGCGGATCAGGCCTTGCGCAGTCCCGCGAACGCCGTACGCACCACGGCCTCGGCGACCTCGTCACGGCTCACCGCGCCACCCCGCCCCGGCCGGTACCACTCGACAATCGAGTTGATCATGCCGAAGAGCAGCCGGGTGGCCAGCCGGATGTCCACGTCGTCCCGGAGGTCGCCGGCGGCGGCTGCCTGCTTGAGCAGAGCGGAGACCTCGTGGTCGAACTCCCGGCGGCGCCCCATGGCCCACCGCTCGGTGTCCGTATTTCCGCGCACCCGCAACAGCAGCGTCACATAGGGGAGTTCGTCCATCAGCACCTCGGCCACGCGCCGGGTGACATGCTCCAGCCGCTCGATCGCCCGACCCTGGAGGGCGCCCGGCTCCTCCAGCACACCGAAAAGCCCGTCCAGGGCCCGGCTTATGGCGCGGTGCAGCAGCTCTTCCTTGCTGCGGACATGGTGGTAGATCGAGGACTTGGAGATGCCCGCCGCCTTGGAGAGGTGCTCCATGGACGTGCCGTCGTAGCCGCGCTCGATGAACACCTCGACGGCGACCGCGAGCAGCGAATCGGGCGTATAGGTGTCGCGCTTGGCCATGGTCATGATTAGAGCACCTATTTCTCGAGGTCTGCACGGCGCCGCAGCGCCCAGGACGGTGCGTAGCGTCCACCGGCGTTCTGGTGATGCATCGAGTCCAGCAGATCCCACACCCATGAGGCGCCGAGCCGCTCGGCCCACTCCAAGGGGCCGCCGGGATAGTTCACGCCCAGCCGCATGGCCGTGTCGATGTCCTGGGGGCTCGCGACCCCGCGGGCCGCGGCGTCCACCGCAAAGTCGATGATCATCGCGACCGTCCGGGCGACGATCATCCCCGGTACGTCCTCGATCACGCTGACCTGCTTGCCCATCGCCTGGAACAGCCCGACGGCCTCCGCGAGGTCCGCCTCGGAAACCGCCTCCGAGGCCGCCAGGGCGATCCGGGTCGCGGCGCGGTAGTCCAGGGAGAGGTCGAAGCGGATGCACTTCCCGTGGACGTCGGACGTCGCCGGATAGCCGTTCGTCAGCCCCAGACAGGCCCCGCCGGGCAGCCGGAGGAAACCCTCCGACTCCCCCGGTGTCCGGTCGCGGGTGACCTTGATGCCCGCCTCCTCGATGAGCTCGCGCAGCACCACCGCGGGACCGGGCAGCTTCGCGTGCAGGCCGACGGACCCGGGCGCCGGGCAGGGCTCCGCGGTCCGCGGCCCGGGCCGCCGGGCGCCCTCGGAGTAGTCGAACCAGCCGCGGCCCGCCTTGCGGCCGTGCAGCCCGGACTCGACCAGCCGGCGCTGCGCCAGGGAGGGCGTGAACTTCGGGTCCTGGAAGAAGGCCTGCCATACGGAGTGGGTGACCGCCTCGTTCACGTCCTGCCCGATGAGGTCGGTCAGCTCGAAGGGCCCCATCTTGAAGCCGGCACCGTCGCGCAGCACCGCATCGATGGTGGCCGGGTCGGCGACCCGCTCCTCGTAGGCACGCAGGGCCTCGGCGTAGAAGGGGCGGGCGATGCGGTTGACGACGAAACCGGGGGTGTCCGTGCAGCGCACCGGCTGCTTGCCCCAGGCCACGGCGGTCTCGTACGCAGCGGTGGCGGCGGACTCGTCGGTGGCGAAGCCGCTGACCACCTCGACCAGGGGGAGCAGCGGCGCGGGATTGAAGAAGTGCATGCCCAGGCAGCGGCCGGGGTGGCGCAGCCGCCCCGCGACCGCGGTCACGGACAGCGAGGAGGTGTTGGTGGCCAGGAGGCAGTCCGTCGCCACGATGTCCTCCAGGGCGGTGAACAGCTCCTGTTTGGCGGGGAGTTGCTCCAGGATCGCCTCGATGACCAGTGCGGCGTCGGCCAGCTCCGCGAGGGCGGTGGCGGGGGAGAGGCGCTCGCGGGCGGCGTCCCGCTCGTCCGCCGAGATCCGGCCTTTTTCGACCAGCCGGTCCAGCCGGCCCCCGATCGCCTCGGCGGCTTGTCCGGCGCGCCCGGCGGCGGTGTCATAGAGGCGTACGCGATGCCCGGCGACCAGCGCCACCTGCGCGATGCCCTGTCCCATGGTGCCGGTGCCCACCACTGCCACGGTGTTGCTGGTTGCGAGAGCCGTCATGCCAGCTGATCCTCCCCGACCGACTTTTCCACAGGCTGGCCGGGCCCTCTTGCCCCGACCGATCGTTCGGTTACTCTAACTCCGTTGCCCTGTCCGCTCCCAGCCCCTATCCGCTCTCCGCCCAGCTCGACGAGGAGTTGGTCATCGATGGCCGCCGAAATGACCGCAGCGCGTACGACCACAGCGCAGTTGATCGAGAAGCACCGCCCGACCCTCGACCAGACGCTGGAGGCGATCCGCACCCGCGCTTACTGGTCCCCGCACCCCGAGCACCCGAAGGCATACGGCGAGAGTGCCGCGCCCGACGGGCTGGCCGCCTTCGAGGCACTGCGCGGCCGGCGGTTCGAGCTCGACCAGCCCGGCACGGACGACTGGACGGGCGAGGAAGTCTCGCCGTACGGCCTGAAGCTGGACATCAGCTATCCGCATCCGGACGTGGACGTGCTGCTCCCGGCCATGCGCGCCGCGCTCCCCGCCTGGCGGGGAGCCGGCCCCGAGGCGCGCGCGGCGGTGTGCCTGGAGATCCTGGCCCGGATCAGCGCGCGGACCCACGAGTTCGCGCAGGCCGTGATGCACACCAGCGGCCAGGCCTTCATGATGGCGTTCCAGGCGGGCGGACCCCATGCCCAGGACCGCGGCCTGGAGGCGGTGGCGTATGCGTACGCCGAGCAGGTCCGCACCCCGGAGCAGGCGCCCTGGTCCAAGCCGCAGGGCAAGCGCGACCCGCTCGAGCTGTCCAAGAGCTTCACGGCCGTACCGCGCGGCGTCGCCCTGATGATCGGCTGCAACACCTTCCCGACGTGGAACGGCTATCCGGGCCTGTTCGCCTCTCTGGCGACCGGCAATCCCGTGCTGGTCAAGCCGCATCCGCGCGCCGTGCTCCCGCTGGCGCTGACCGTCAAGGTGGCCCGCGAGGTGCTCGCCGAGGCCGGTTTCCCCGCCGACCTGGTGTGCCTGGCCGTGGACAAGCCGGGCGAGGGGCTGGCCAAGACACTGGCCGTCCGTCCCGAGGTCCGCATCATCGACTACACCGGCTCGACCGCGTTCGGCGACTGGCTGGAGACGCACGCCCGGCAGGCGCAGGTCTTCACGGAGAAGGCGGGCGTCAACACCGTCGTCATCGACTCCACCGATGACTACAAGGGCATGCTGAGCAACCTCGCCTTCTCCCTGTCGCTCTACAGCGGCCAGATGTGCACCACCCCACAGAATCTGCTGATCCCGCGCGAGGGCATCACCACCGACGCCGGGCCGAAGTCGTACGACGAGGTGGTCAGCGATCTCGCGGCCGCGGTGAACGGGCTGCTGGGCGACGATGCGCGGGCCAACGCGCTCCTGGGCGCCATCGTCAATCCGCAGGTCAAGGAGCGGATCGACGCGGCTGCCGGGCTCGGCGAGGTGGCACTGGCCTCCCGTGAGGTGGCCAACCCCGAGTTCCCCGGGGCCACGGTCCGGACGCCGGTGATCGTCAAGCTGGACGGTGCCAAGCCGGACTCCGAGGCGGCCTATCTGTCGGAGTGCTTCGGCCCGGTGTCCTTCGCGGTGGCCGTCGATTCCGCGGCCGACGCGGTGGATCTGCTGCGGCGCACGGTCCGCGAGAAGGGCGCCATGACGGTCGGCGCGTACACCACCTCCGCCGAGGTCGAGCAGCTGGTGGAGGAGGCCTGCCTGGAGGAGTGCGCCCAGCTGTCGCTGAATCTGACCAGTGGGGTCTATGTGAACCAGACCGCGGCGTTCTCGGACTTCCATGGCTCGGGCGGCAACCCGGCGGCCAATGCCGCGCTGTGCGACGGCGCCTTCGTGGCCAACCGCTTCCGCACGGTGGAGGTGCGGCGGCCGGCCTGACCGGTGCGGGCGCCGGGGCCCGGGACGTGCTCCTGGTCCCCGCGCCAGGCGGCCGACGGGGCAGGGGCTCCGTCAGCGGCCGTCCGGCCCCGCGATCCGCGCATGGCGGCCGATCCAGGCATGCATCGCGATGGCGGCCGCGGCCCCCGCATTGATCGAGCGGGTCGAACCGAACTGCGCGATCGAGCAGGTCAGCGAGGCATGCCGACGCGCCTCCTCGGTCAGCCCCGGCCCCTCCTGGCCGAACAGCAGCACACACCGCCGCGGCAGCTCGGTCGTCTCCAGCGGCACGGAACCGGGGAGATTGTCGATCCCGATGATCGGCAGCTCCTCGGCCGCCGCCCAGGCGGTGAGGTCCGCGGTGTCCGGGTGGTGGCGGACGTGCTGGTAGCGGTCGGTCACCATCGCGCCGCGCCGGTTCCAGCGGCGCTGCCCGACGATATGGATCTCCTTGGCCAGGAACGCATTCGCGGTCCGCACGACCGAGCCGATGTTGAAGTCGTGCCCCCAGTTCTCGACGGCCACATGGAAGTCATGGCGGCGGGTGTCGAGGTCGGCGACGATCGCCTCGCGCTTCCAGTAGCGGTAGTGGTCGACCACATTGCGGCGGTCGCCGTTCGCGAGCAGCTCGGGGTCCAGGCGGTCGTCCTGCGGCCAGGGTTCCGGGTGCGGTCCGACGCCGATCTGGGTCCCGTACCCCTCGTCGTACTGGAGGGGCTCGGCGGGGGCGGTTTTCTCGCTGCTCACCCCACGAGCGTATGGCCACCGCCGTCGTGCTCCGTACGGGCCTCCGGCTCGCCGCCCCCGGCACCGTCGGCCGGCCGGTCCCGGCCGCCGCGCGAGAAGAGCCGTTTGCGCAGGCCGGAGACGCGGGCGGAGAGCCAGGTCAGGAAGTTCGTCGGCAGGAAGACCGCGTCAGCGGCGACCATCGCGAGCGAGAAGAACGGCAGCCCGAGCAGGAACGCGATCGAGAGGTGCTCGCAGATCATCGCGACCAGCAGCACATTCTTGAGCCGGCGGTTGAAGAGCGTGAACGGGAAGGCGACCTGCACGATCACCGTCCCGTAGGTGATCAGCATGACGATCACCCCGTTGCTGCCCAGCAGCTCGGACAGCGCCGGCCAGGGGGAGAAGTAGTCCAGGTGCATCGGGTAGTAGACCGCGGTGCCGTCCTGCCAGCGTGAGCCCTGGATCTTGTACCAGCCGGCGGTGGCGTAGATCAGACAGACCTCGATCATGATCACCAACAGTGCGCCGTTGTGGGCGAGCTTGGCGAGGGTGTCCAGGACGACGCGCGGCTCTCCGGGCGCGTACCGCTGCGCAGCCCACCACACACCGTGCGTCAGCCACAGGCCCCACAGCACCAGGCTCCAGCCGATGTGCGGGACCGGGCCGCCCTCGGACCAGCCGAGGCCGTAGCTGCCGCTCAGCTGGGCCACCGCCAGACCGAGGCCGAGCACGGCCCACAGGATGACGCCGGGGAGATCGCGGGAAGCGGTAGTGGCGCCGCCGTTTGCGTCCCCGCCGGACGCGGACGCGGCGGCCGCTGCCCGCTTCGCACGGCGTGCGTCCAGCGACCAGACCTGCCCGCACCGGGTCAGCACGAGATACATCGACATCAGGTGGATGACGTTGTCGCCGCCGTCCCCTATGAAGATGCTGCGGTTCTGAAGCGAGATCACGCCCACCATGAAGAGCACCGACATGGTGCGGGTGCGCCAGCCGAGCATCAGCAGGGCGCTGGCCACGATGGCGACGAGGTACACGCACTCGAACCAGCCGCGGCTGTCGGACCAGGGCAGGACGGAGAAGGCGTGGTTGCCGTCCAGGAGCCGGCGCGCCATGTCCAGGCTCCAGGGGCTGTCGGGCCCGTAGAGCACCGCGCGGTGCGGCCATTCACGCAGCAGGAACAGCAGCCAGGTCGCCGAGAAGCCGATCCGGATCACGGCGGTCTGGTACGGGGCCAGCGCGCGGCTGGTGACCCGCCCGAAGCCGCGTCCGATCGCCCGCTCGATACGGGTCTCTTCGTAGGGGGCGGACTCCTGGGGCGTCTGCGGTGCCTGCGTCTGCTGAGGCACGTCGGCCGACTCCGGCGTCTGCACGGACTGCTGTGCGCCCGGGGTCTGCTGAGGCTGGTGGGGCGTCGGTGATGTCACTGGTTCTTCGCCCCCTTGGGCAGGTCGTCTGCGGTGACCTGCCACCAGGGCAGCACGCGGTACACGGGCTTCTCGCTGATCTTCTCCGAGCTCCACGGCGGCGGGCGGACCGCCGTCGTCTGCGAGCGGACCTGGATCTGCTCGACCCGGCCGCCGCCCTGGGTCCACTCGCCGTCCATCCGGAGCATCACGATCCGCCGGATATAGCGCTCGGACAGCTCACCGCGCAGGCCGACCGGGCGGTTCTGCGCGTTGTGGGTGTTGAGGAAGAGCTCCCAGCCGCGGCGCAGCTGGTTCTGCTGGGTGTGGCTGGGCAGCGGGTTGTGGAGGATGGCCTGGCCGTCGCGGGCGGTCAGGCCGGTCCAGCCGGTGGTCCGCACGGTGCCGTCCTCGCTGCGCAGCTGTGCACGGACCTGGACCGCGATGTTCTGCTGGAGGGGGTTGGGTGCGAACAGCTTCCAGTTCTGTTCGTACTCGGGATAGACGTAGTCGCTGATCAGGGCGCCCTGCTGTTTGCTGAGCGTGTTCGACGGCGCGACATGCAGGAACATCATGGCGAGATGAATCGCGACGATGACTGCGATGGCACAGGCCGCCACCCCTATGACGATCCGCGAGGGCAGCGAGAGCGCGGACAATGGCCGCGATTCGTCCCCGTATGACTGCATTCCCGCCCCGTTCCAAGAATCCATGCGGCTGACTCCGCTTCGGAACCGTACCTACGCGGCCGCACCGGGCACACCCTTCCCCTGGTTATCCACAGGCTTGACACCCGAGGTCCGTCCACTCACCATTGAACCGAACGATCGGTCGGTCGGGAGCGAGGGGGCACCACATGACGACGATCGCGCCGGAAGAGACGGCTCGCGAGGCCGTATTCGACGCCACCGTGGCCGCGGACGAGCGCATCGAGCCGCGGGACTGGATGCCGGACGCCTACCGCTCGACACTCGTGCGGCAGATTGCGCAGCACGCCCACTCCGAGATCATCGGCATGCAGCCGGAGGGCAACTGGATCACCCGGGCGCCGTCCCTGCGCCGCAAGGCGATCCTGATGGCGAAGGTGCAGGACGAAGCCGGTCACGGCCTGTATCTCTACAGCGCCGCCGAGACCCTGGGCACCGGCCGCGACGAGCTGCTCGACAAGCTGCACTCCGGCCGCCAGAAGTACTCCTCGATCTTCAACTACCCGGCCCTGACCTGGGCCGATGTCGGAGCCGTCGGCTGGCTGGTGGACGGCGCGGCGATCACCAACCAAGTCCCGCTGTGCCGGTGTTCGTACGGCCCCTATGCCCGCGCGATGGTCCGCATCTGCAAGGAGGAGTCCTTCCACCAGCGACAGGGCTACGAACTCCTGCTGACCCTCAGCCGCGGCACCGACGCCCAGCACGCCATGGCGCAGGACGCGGTGAACCGCTGGTGGTGGCCGTCGCTGATGATGTTCGGCCCGCCGGACGACGAGTCGTCGCACTCCGCGCAGTCCATGGCCTGGAAGATCAAGCGGCACTCCAACGACGAGCTGCGCCAGCGCTTCGTGGACATCTGCGTTCCCCAGGCCGAGGCCCTCGGACTCACCCTCCCCGACCCGGACCTGACGTGGAACGACGCGCGCGGCCACTGGGACTTCGGCCCGATCGACTGGGCCGAGTTCCGCGAGGTCCTCAAGGGCAACGGCCCCTGCAACGAACAGCGGATCAGCCGCCGACGGCAGGCTCATGAGGAAGGCGCCTGGGTGCGCGAAGCAGCCGCCGCGCACGCGGCCAAGCACGGGAAGGCCAGCCGATGACGACACCACGCCCCGCCGAAGCCCCCGAGGCCGCCGCAGGGACGGCCGCCCGGCCCACCGACTGGCCCCTGTGGGAGGTCTTCGTCCGCAGCCGTCGCGGCCTCTCGCACACCCACGCCGGCAGCCTGCATGCGCCGGACGCCGAGATGGCGCTGCGCAACGCCCGCGACCTCTACACCCGCCGCTCGGAGGGCGTCTCCCTCTGGGTGGTGCCCTCCGCGCAGATCACCGCCTCCTCGCCGGACGAGAAGGACGTCTTCTTCGAGCCGGCCGGCGACAAGCCCTACCGCCACCCGACCTTCTACGAGATCCCGGACGGGGTGCATCACCTTTGATGAACGTCACCGCCATCCCGGCCCTGCCCCTCGGGGACGACGCACTGATCCTCTCCCACCGCCTGGGCGAGTGGGCCGGCCACGCCCCGGTCCTGGAGGAGGAGGTCGCGCTGGCCAATATCGCGCTGGACCTGCTCGGCCAGGCCCGCGTGCTGCTCTCCCTGGCCGGTGATGAGGACGAGCTGGCCTATCTGCGCGAGGAACGGCAGTTCCGCAACCTCCAGCTGGTCGAGCAGCCCAACGGCGACTTCGCCCACACCATCGCCCGCCAGCTCTACTTCTCCACCTACCAGGAGCTGCTGTTCGGCCATCTCGCCGCAACGGAGAGCGAGTTGGCGCCGCTGGCCGGGAAGGCCGTCAAGGAGGTCGCCTACCACCGCGACCACGCCCATCAGTGGACGCTGCGCCTGGGCGACGGCACCGACGAGAGCCATACCCGGATGCAGCGCGCCGTCGACACCCTCTGGCGCTTCACCGGCGAACTCTTCGAGCCGGTGGAAGGTCTGGAGACGGTGCCCTGGCCGGCCCTGCACGACAGCTGGACCGCGCGCGTCACCACCACCCTGGAAGAAGCCACCCTCACGGTCCCCGAAGGCCCCCGGCACGGCGCCTGGACGGCCGGCGCGGGCCGCCAGGGCCTGCACACCGAGTCGTTCGGACGACTGCTCGCCGAGATGCAGCACCTCCACCGCAGCCACCCGGGGGCGACATGGTGACCACCACCGCCCTCGAAGAGGAACTGCTGGCGCTGGCCGGCTCCGTTCCGGACCCTGAGCTGCCGGTGCTCACCCTCGCCGAGCTGGGCGTGCTGCGCGGGGTGCAGCTCACGGCCCCCGGCCGGGTCGAGGTGCGGCTCACCCCCACCTACACCGGCTGCCCGGCCATCGAGGCGATGTCGGCCGACATCGAGCAGGTGCTGCACGACCACGGCATACCCGAGGTCGAGGTCCGTACGGTCCTCAGCCCGCCCTGGACCACGGACGCGATCACCGCCGAAGGCCGCCGCAAGCTGGCCGAATTCGGGATCGCACCCCCACGCCCCACGGGACCGGCCGGCGGACCGGTCGCCGTCGACCTCACCATCCGCTGCCCGCAGTGCGGATCGACCGACACCACCCTGCTGAGCCGGTTCTCCTCCACGGCATGCAAGGCACTGCGACGTTGCGAGTCCTGCCGCGAACCCTTCGACCACTTCAAGGAGTTGTGATGTTCCACCCGCTCCAGGTCCGGGAGATCGAGCGGCTCACGGACGACGCGGTGGCCGTCACCTTCGCGGTCCCGCCCGAGCTTCGCACGACCTTCCGGCACACCCCCGGACAGCACATCGCGCTGCGCAGATCGGTCGACGGCCAGGAGATCCGCCGCACGTACTCCATCTGCACCCCGGCCACCGACCAGCCCGTATTGCGCGTGGGCATCCGCCTCGTCGAGGACGGCGCCTTCTCGACCTACGCGCTCAAGGAGCTGGCTGTCGGCGACACGGTGGAGGTCATGGCCCCGGCCGGCCGGTTCACCCTCGAACCACGCTCCGGCCATTTCGTCGGCATCGTCGGCGGCAGCGGCATCACTCCCGTGCTGTCCATCGCCTCCACCCTGCTCGACCGGCAGCCGGACGCCCACTTCTGTCTCATCCGCAGCGACCGCACGGCGGCTTCGACGATGTTCCTGGAGGAGGTGGCCGACCTGAAGGACCGCTATCCCCAGCGCTTCCAGCTCATCCACGCCCTCTCCCGCGAGGAACAACAGGCCGGCCTGCCCTCCGGCCGGCTGGACGAGGCCCGGCTCCGCTCCCTCCTGCCCGCGCTGCTGAAGATCGACTCCATCGACGGCTGGTACCTCTGCGGCCCCTACGGCCTGGTCCAGGGCGCCGAACGCGCCCTGCGCGCGCTCAACGTGCCCCGCACCCGCATCCACGAGGAAATCTTCCACGTCGACAGCGGCGCCCCGACCGCCCCCGCCGTCTCCGCCCCCGCGCACAGCACCGTGACCGCCACGCTCGACGGCCGCTCCGGCAGCTGGCCGGTCCACGACAGCGAGTCGCTGCTCGAAGCGGTCCTGCGCAACCGCGCAGACGCCCCGTACGCCTGCAAGGGCGGCGTCTGCGGCACCTGCCGCGCCTTCCTGGTCTCGGGCGAGATCCGCATGGACCGCAACTTCGCCCTGGAAGCCGAAGAGGTCGACGCGGGGTACGTCCTGGCCTGCCAGTCCCACCCGGTCACGGAAAAGGTCGAGCTGGACTTCGACCGATAGCACCGATCCGGCCGGGCGCGCGGCCCGACGAGCCGGCCGGGCGGCACCACCCCAGTAGCCATCCTGTCGCCCCCGTCGCCCCCGGTGGCCGCCCAGTCGCCGCACGGCCTCCTGCGCCGGGACCGGGCCCGCAGACGGCCCGCTGCTGGTCGCTGCACCGGACGAACCGGCAGTGGACGCCGAGCCGGCCCAACAGCTGCGACCGCAGCCGAGCCGTGCCCGTGCCCGCCGCGCTCCATCCGTCCCTGCCCCAGCAACTCACCGCGAACTCCTCCCATTCCTTCCCCCCTCCGCCGTTGCGGCCATTCCCAATTCCTGGAACCTGTTCTACCTTGACGCATCGTCAGTTCGAGGCGCCGCGTGGGAGGACAGAGCAATGGACTTCACCTTCACCGAGGAGCAGCAGGCCGCCGTCGAAGCGGCGAGGGCCGTCTTCTCGGGGGTCGCTCCGGACAGCGTGCCCAGCCCGGCGCTCGCCCCCGGTGCGGTCGCCGACGACTTCGACCGCGCGCTGTGGCGCAAGCTCGCCGACGCCGATCTGCTGAGCCTGCCGATCGCACCCGAGTACGGCGGCGCGGGTCTGGACCCGATCGCGCTCTGCCTCGTGCTCCGCGAGTCGGCCAAGGTGCTGGCGCGGGTACCGCTGCTGGAGTCAGGCGCCGCCGCGCTCACCCTCCAGCGTTACGCGGCCGACGAGCTGCGTGCGCAAGCGCTCCCCCGGATTGCCGCCGGGGACCTCGTCGTGACCGTCGCCGCCGGCGGCCGCACGGGGCACGAGCCGGCCGAACTCGCCGTGGATGCCCGCCAAGAGGGTGCCGACTGGATCCTCGACGGCGCACAGACGGCCGTCCCCTGGGCCCAGGCCGCGGACCGGATCCTGCTCCCCGCCCACACCCCCGAAGGACACGCCGTACTCGCGCTCGTCCCCCGCACCGACCCCGGCGTCACGCTCGACGAGCAGATATCCACCAGCGGAGAGCGCCATGCCGAGGTCCGGCTGGAGTCCGTCCGCATCAGCGCCCAGGAAACGATCACCGACCCAGCCGCCTGGGAGTCGCTGCGCCATGTTCTGACCACCGGCACCTGCGCACTCGCGCTGGGCCTCGGCGAGCGCGTCCTCGCCATGACCAGCGACTACACCAGCAAGCGCGAACAGTTCGGGTTCCCGGTGGCCACTTTCCAGGCCGTCGCGGTCCAGGCCGCCGACCGCTTCATCGACCTGCGCGCCATGGAGGCCACGCTCTGGCAGGCCGCCTGGCGCATCACCACGGACGCCGCCGGCCCGCTACCGCCCGCCGGCGATGTCGCGGTCGCCAAGATCTGGGCCGCCGAGGGCGTACGCCGCGTCGTCCAGACCGCCCAGCATCTTCATGGCGGCTTCGGCGCCGACACCGATTACTCGCTGCACCGCTATCACGCCTGGGCCAAACAGCTGGAGCTCTCCCTCGGCCCCGCCGCCGCCCACGAGGAGGCACTCGGAGACCTGCTCGCGGCACATCCGCTGGGCTGAGGCGAGGGGGGCAAGCAGGCGGAGGGCACAGCGGGTGTCCGCTTCACCAAAGAACCCGCCATCAGGCCGCCCGGCCATCCACTCACGAGCTCCCGGCTCCCGGGCTCACCAGCTCCCGTACTCGCGGACTCCCAGACTCCCGGACTCACGAGCTCCCCGGCTCCCGGACTCGCGGGTCCTGGACTAGACGACCGCCCCGGAGCCGCCCTTGCCATCCGATACGGGGCGGCCGGCGGCCTCCCAGGCCTGCATGCCGCCCGCGACGTTCACCGCGTCGACGCCCTGCTGGATCAGATACTGCGCCACCTGCGCCGAGCGCCCACCGACCCGGCACAGCACGTACACCTTGCCGTCCTCGGGAGCCGCCTCGGTCAACTCACCGTAGCGGGCGACGAATTCGCTCATCGGGATGTGCAGCGCGCCCTCGGCGTGCCCCGCCTCCCATTCATCGTCCTCACGCACATCCAGGAGGAAGTCCTCCGACGTGAGAGCGTCGACACCGACCGTGGGCACAGAACCGAATTGCATGGATCCGACGCTACCCGACCAGCTGCGCCAGGTACGTCTCGCGTTCCGCGACATCGGCGAGCAGCTTCTCGGCGATCTCGTCGAGGAGCGCGTCCGGATCCTCCGGCGCCATCTTGATCATCGCGCCGATCGCGCTCTCCTCCAGCTCGTAGGCCATGGCAGCCAGCAACTCCTTGCGCTCGGCCAGCCACTCCAGCCGGGCGTAGAGCTCCTCGCTCGCACTGAGCTGCTCCTCGGCCGGCGCAGGACCGGTCTCCCACTCCTGGGCCAGCGCCCGCAGCACCGCCACGTCACCCTGGCCGTACGCCGCGTTGACCCGCGCGATGAACTCGTCGCGCCGCACCCGCTCCGCATCGTCCCGCGCCAGGTCCGGATGGGCCTTGCGCACCAGGTCGCGGTAGACCTTGCGGGCCTCCTCGCTGGGCCGCACCTTCTGCGGCGGCCGCACCGACTGCTCGGTGAGCATCGCCTGTGCCTCCGGGAACAGCCCGTCCGAGCCCATCCAGCCGTGGAACAGCTCCTCGACCTCCGGCATCGGAAGCACCGACGCACGCGCCTCCTGCGCCTTGCGGAGGTCCTCGGGAGCGCCCGTACGTGCCGCCACCGCTTCCGCGATCTGTGCGTCGAGCTCGTCCAGCCGCGCGTACATGGGGCCGAGCCGCTGGTGGTGCAGGCGGGAGAAGTTCTCCACCTCCACCCGGAAGGTCTCCACCGCGATCTCGAACTCGATCAGGGCTTGCTCCGCGGCCAGGACCGCCTTCGCCAGCCGCCGGGTCGCCTCGTCCTGAGCCGCCTGCTCACCCGGCGCGGGGCCCGGCTCGGCGCCCGGCTCAGCGCCCGGCTCGGTGTTCGCCCCGGCCTCAGCGGTGGGCGTATCGCCCTGAGTCCCTTGGCCGGCGCCCACCCCCTCAGGGCCCACCGCCTGGTCGTCCGAGCCGCCGCCGTGCCCGAGCCCGGAGCCCTGACCGCCGCCGCGGGCGTCCGGTGCCTGCGGGTCGGCCGGGGCGTCCGGGGTGCCCGGCACGTCCGGTCGGTGCTGACCGTCCTGCGTGTTCTCCGCGTGCGAGTTCGTCACCCGGTCAGCGTACGGCCCACGCCGGGCCGGGCCCTCCACGGCATTCGATCGTTTCCTGCCGGCGTGGCGGCCCGGCCGCGCGCCTCCCCCTCACACCCCCGTCTCCGCCGCGATCCGCCCGTTCTTCACCGCTGTGGCCAGCTCCGCATGGTCCGCTTCCGTGCGGTCCGCGTAGGCGACCGCGAATTGCGCGAGCGCCTCGTCCAGCTCCTCGTTCTTGCCGCAGTAACCGGCCAGAAGGCGCGGGTCGGCGCTGTGCGCATGGGCGCGGGCCAGGAGAGCGCCGGTCATGCGGGCATAGTCGTCCATCTGGTCGCCGGAGAGCTGCGCCGGGTCCACGCTGCCCTTGCGGTTTCTGAACTGGCGGACCTGGAAGTGCAGGCCCTCCCGCCGGCCGTTCGCCACGGCCGCGCCGCCGCCCAGCGACGCCGCGTCCTGCACCGTCGTCCAGCCCAGCAGAATGTCGCTGACCACCTGCATCCGGCGCTGCCCGAGCACCACCCGGCGGCCCTCGTGCACCACCGGCGGCACCGGGAAGCCCGCCCTCTCCACGAAGGACGTCAGCATCGAGGAACGCGCCTCCTTCACCTGGAGGACAACCGGCTCGCCCCGGTGGTCCAGCAGCAGCACCACATACGACCGCAGGCCCACGCTGCCCGTGCCGACCACCCGGAAGGCCACGTCGTGCACCGCGTGCCGAGCCAGCAGGGGCAGCCGGTCCTCGGGGAGCGTCTCCAGATAGCCGGTCAGGGACGCGGCGACGGCTGCGGCCTCCGCGTCCGGCACCCGGCGCAGCACGGGCGGAGCGTCCACGAACCGGCGGCCGCCGTCCTCCGTCCGCTCCGTCGCCTTCGCCGCGAACCGCGCGCTGGTGTTCTTGCGCGCCTTGTCCGCGACCAGCTCCAGCGTCCCCACGAGATCCTTGGCGTCGGCATGCGAGACCAGCGCCTCGTCGGCGATCGCGTTCCACGCCTCGGTCACCGGCATCTTGGCCAGCAGCCGCATCGTGCGCCGATACGCGCCCGCCACGTCCTGCGCCGCCCTGCGACAGTCGTCCTCTCCGGCGCCCGCCTCCCGGCCCGCCAGCACCATCGACGTCGCCAGCCGCTTCACGTCCCACTCCCACGGCCCGTACAGGGTCTCGTCGAAGTCGTTGAGATCGATGACGAGCTGGCCGCGGGCGTCGCCGTAGAGTCCGAAGTTGGCGGCGTGGGCATCGCCGCAGATCTGGGCTCCGATGCCGGTCACGGGGCCTGCCGTGAGGTCATACGCCATCAGGCCCGCGGAACCGCGGAGGAAGGCGAAGGGGCTCGCGGCCATCCGGCCGACCCGTATCGGCGTCAGCTCGGGCAGCCGGCCGGCATTGGACTCCTCGACCGCCGCGACCGCATCCGGCCGCCCGGCCGCGATCGACAGTGCGGCCTGCTCGGCCCGCGGAACACGCTCCCGCAGCGCCCGCCCGGCGGCCTTGGGCGACGCCCCCTCCGCCTCCGCCTTCGCAAACCCCGGTACGTACGGCACACGCGGCATAGCGGGCCACCTCCCCCTTCACGACCTGCGTTCTTGTGTCCCTGTCCGCTGCATTCACCAGCCGCCGACCGATCCCGGCCCGCCGACGAGCAATGACGTTACCGAGAGCCCGCCACATCCCGCAGAGCCTGTGGATAACTCTTCGGACCCCAGCCCTCGACCTCTCCGAACCCGAATACGCCTGGGTTCCCGGGTCGCGGTACACGGGATCGCCGAGCGCTCAGAACGCACAGAGCCCTCCGCGCCCTCCGCCCCCTCAGCATCCCCTCAGCATCCCCTCAGCCTCCCAGAACCGCCGAGCCCCTCCCGACACGCGGAGGACAGGGCCAGGAGGGGCTCAGCGACACAAAGAGGCACAACACGACACGCAGCGAGGCGTCGGAGGCACTACGCCGGGCACGGCCCCCCGAACCACCCGCTAAACGCCCACGACCTCCTCCATCTCCATCTCCATCTCCATCGCCACATCCGCCTCCGACTCCGCCTCCGCAGCCTCATTCACGTCCGCAGCCCCCTCACGCGTTTCCGTCCCCGCTCCCCCTGCGGTCCGCGCCGACCGCACCGTCCGGCTCCCCCGCTTCGCCGTCGGCTCCGGCACCGTCGCCGCCACCGCGGCCGCCGCCACGGCCGCGGCATTGGCCGCCGCCTCCGCCTCCGCGGTACGCCGTCGCTTCTCGGCCAGCGCCGCCACACCGACCATCAGCAGGCCGGCGACCAGCCACCACACCAGCGTCCAGACGTGCCCCGACAGGCCGTAGTTGTCGAAGTAGACATGGCTGCGGGTGCCCTCCACGAAGCCCGCGCCGTTCCAGAAGGAGTGCAGCGACGCAAAGAATCCGTTCTGCATCTCGGGGCGGAAGATCCCGCCGGAGGAGGTGAAGTTGAGCATCACGAAGAGGGCCATCACACCGAGCGTGGTCCAGCGCTTGAGGAAGGTATGGAGACCGGTGCCGATCAGCAGAATGCCGGCGGAGTAGAGCCAGGCCATGGCCCACAGGCCCCTGAGGCCGTGGTCGACGAGGTGGAAGACCGGACCGGCGAACGCCGTCCCGATGAGGCTGACGACGAAGGACGTGCCGATCGCCAGCCCCGCCCGCAACCGGACCGGCAGGACGGCCCCCGCACCGCCGATCACCGCGACCGAGGCGTAGGAGCCGATGCTGATCGCGACCAACAGGAAGAAGATGCCCTGACCGGTCGGGTCGTCCTCGGCGGTCGGTGCCACGTCCGTGACCTTCAGCGGGGCGCCCTGGCGCGCCGCGATCGGGGTGAAGACCTTCTGTACGACGGAGGCGCTGGTGTCGGAACCCGCGGTCGCCACCAGCAGTTCGGGGACCGCCTTCGACGGGGCCGCCGCCGCCTTCGACGAGCCCGCGGCCGCCCCCTCGGCACCGGCTCCACCGACCGAAGCCTTCGCCGCCCCCGTCGTCACACCCTTCGCAGGCATCACATACGCACCGAAGATGTCCTGGTGCTTGAGCCGGTCGACCGCCGCCGACCGGTCGCCGACGGTCCGGACCTCCAGGTCACCGCCCGCCTTGTCGTTGATCGACTGGGCGAGCAGCTGTGCGCTGTGGCCCGATCCGACGACCGCGACGGGCAGTTGGTGCGGCGCGGGGTGCGCAAAGGCGCCCAGGTACGCCAGGCCCATCCCGATGCACATCAGCAGCGGGGTGATCAGGTGCGTCAGGACGTGACGCAGCCCGGCGGAGTGGAGGGAACGCGCGGAACGGTGGCCGCCGTGCTGCTCACTCCGGTGGTCGGGACGTCGGACCGTACTCATGGGGCAGGCCTTCTCAACTCGTCGGCTCAGCTGTCGCCACCAGTGACCGGGACCACTAGTTGGCTAATACAACTCTCAATCCACGTTGTACTATACAACTACCTCTACGAAAGGCAACCCGTGGCCCACCGCGACGACTCCGTCGAGACCATCCAGCAGGAGATGACCGCGTTTGCCCGCCGGGCTCGCGCGGCCGCCGCCCGGATGCACCCCGAGCTGTCACTGGTCTCCTACACCCTGCTGGCGCACCTCGATGACCAGCGAGGATGCCGCGCCACGGACCTCGCAGCGCACTACTTCCTGGACAAGTCCACGGTCAGCCGGCAGATCGCCGCGCTGGAGAAGCTCGGCTTCGTCGAGCGCCGCGTCGACCCGGAGGACCACCGCGTCCAGGTACTGCACCCCACCGAGAAGGGCGCCCAGGTACTCGCCAACGTCACCGCCAGCCGCCGCCAGGCGTTCCACGAGCGGCTAGCCGACTGGGACGAGGACGACCTCGACCGCTTCGCCACGTATCTGCTGCGCTACAACGCCGCCCAGGAACGGCTGGGCTAACGGCTGGGCTAGGGAAACCGCCAACGCTGCGGCGAGAAACAGCCACGGAAGCGGCCGCTGAAGCAGCCACGGAAGCAGCCACGGGAGGGCCCGCCGCCCCGCTCACGGAACCACCACCGCAGCGACCACCGCAGCGACCACCGAAGCAGCCACCGACGCCCCCGCACCGGCCCCCGCTTCGCCCCGGCCCCCTACTTCCGGAACTGCTCCGGACACTGCCCGCCGTCGGCAAGGTAGGTCTCCGCCCAGCGCGCCAGCTCCTTGAGCGCGGGCTCCATCGCCAGACCGGCCTCCGTCAGCCGGTAGGAGACACGCAGCGGCGGGCCCGGATCCACCTCGCGCACGAGCAGGCCGGTCCCCGCCAGCTCCATGAGCCGGTCGGAGAGCATGCGCTCACTGATCCCCGGGATGGCCCGCCGCAGATCGGCGAAGTGCACCGGGGCCGGCATCAGGGTGGCGACGATCAGCCCCGTCCAGCGCTTCCCGAACAGTTCGAAGACCCGCGTCATGCCGCCGTCGACCTGCCTGCACGTCGCCTCGCCATGGTCCGCCATACAGCCAGGATACCGCCCTGACGTTGGCTACTGTAGAAAAGTAAGCCCCTGTGTTATTAATAGGGACGTACGGAATTCAACCAGTGGTCGCGCACCGCCCGGCCGCGTACCGAAGGACCGATCCCCATGGCCACGCTTCTGCTCATCGACTCCTCCCTCTTCCCTGAGGGCGGCTCCGCCTCCCGCTCGGTCACCGCGGCCTTCCGCAAGGCCTGGGAGGAGCAGCACCCCGACGGCACCGTGATCCACCGCGACCTGGCCGCCGAACCGCTGCCGCACCTCGACGGCGTCGGCGCCTCCGCCGGCTTCTCCGACCCGGCCGGCCACACCCCCGAGCAGCAGGCCGCCTTCGCGCTGCGCGTGAAGCTGGCCGAGGAGCTGGAGCAGGCCGACGCCGTCGTCATAGGCGCGCCGATGTACAACTTCACGATCCCCTCCACGCTCAAGGCGTGGCTCGACCAGGTGATCATCATGGGGCGCACGGCAGGCGAGAAGCCGTCCGCCAAGGGCACCCCGGTCACCGTCGTCGCCAGCCGCGGCGGTTCGTACGCGCCGGGCACGCCCCGTGAGTCGTTCGAGTACGTGCAGAACTACCTGGAGGCCGTGCTCAACGGCGGGCTGGGACTCGAGGTCGACTTCATCGTCCCCGAGCTGACCATGGCCCCCAGCAACCCGGCGATGGCCGAGCTGGTCCCGCTGTTCGAGGCCTCCCGCGACAAGGCCCACGAGGACGCGGCGGCCAAGGCCAAGGCCCTCGTCGAGCGTCTCGCCGCCTGAGGCAGCCCCCAGCGGTCCGCGGGCGCTCCAGCGCGGCCAAGACCGCCCGGCAGCGCCACCGAGCCGGTGGGTGCGGTCACACACCGCGAGCCCGCACCCACCCGCACGCGCCCGCCCCGGGCCACCGCGGGCCACATGGTCCGCCCAACGCGCCAACGCACACCCCCGGGCCCGCGCCCGTTCCACCCCGCACCCCACGCCACGGCACGGCACGGCACCCCACCCCACACCGCAGATCAGGGCCTCTCCCGCACCGGCCCTCTCCCCACCCCCACCGTCACCAACGCCCCCACCGCGAGCGCACCGCCCAGCCACATCACGCCGACCACGCCCCAGCCGTCCGCGGCCCGCCCGCCGGCCAGCGCACCCAGGGCGATGGCCCCGTTGAACACCGCCACGAACAGGGCGGACGCCGCCTCCCTCGCGGCCGGCGCGGCCGCCATCAACCAGCTCTGGGTGCCGACCGAGACGCCCCCGTAGGCCAGCCCCCATACGGCGACCAGGGCCGCCGCGCCCGGCATCCCCGCACCACGCCCCAGCAGCGGCAGCATCAACACCGCTCCCGCGAGCACCCCGCAGATCACCAGCAACGCCGCCCGCGGCGAGCGCGCCGCCCCGGCACCGGCCGCGAAGTTCCCGGCCAGGCCCGCGACGCCGAAGGCCAGCAGCAGCGTGCTGATCTGCCCCGCCCCCGCGCCGGCCACCTCCTCGAGCACCGGCCGCACATACGTGTACGCCGCGAAGTGCCCCGTGACCAGGAACGTCACCAGCAGGAGCCCGGTCCGTACAGGCGCGTCGCCCAGCAGTCCCAACACTCCCTTCAGCCGCACCACGGTGGCCTCCGGCAGCGGCGGCAGCAGTACGGCCAGCGCGATGGCCACCGCCCCGCAGACCGCGGCCATCGCCACGAACGATGTGCGCCAGCCGCCCAGTTCGCCCACGAGGGCACTGGCCGGCACCCCCAGCACCGAGGCCGCAGCGACCCCGCTGAAGACCAGCGAGGTCGCCGCCGCCACCCTCCGCGCGGGCACCAGCCGCACCGCCAGCCCCGCCGCGATCGCCCACACCCCGCCCATCCCCAGCCCCACCAGCACCCGCGCCGCCAGCAGCACCCCGACATTCGGCGCATACGCCGCGAGGAGATTCGCCACCGCCAGCGCGCCCGTCAGAGCGGCCAGCACCACCCGCCGGTCCCGCCTCCCCACCAGCAGCGTCACCAACGGCGCCGCCACCGCGGCGACCAGCCCGGTGACCGTCAGCGTCAGCCCCGCCGTCCCGTCCGAGACCCGCAGTTCCCGGCCGATCGGCGTCAACAGCCCGACCGGCAGCATCTCCGACGTCACCACCGTGAACGTCGCGGCCGCCAGTGCCCCCACCGCCGGCCAGCCACCGCCCGTCCTCCGCCCCGACTCCCCTGCGCGCGCCGCCGCTTCGGCCGTCCGTGCCGCCGTGCCACCCTCGATGTCCGTCATGCCCCCAGCCAACGCCCGCGCCCCCGGGGGAACAACGGCCAACTCCTCACCCTTCTATGAGCAGGACTCATCGATCCACCGCCGACGCCCTCGAAGGAAGCCCATGAGCGGCCCGCCCGCCACGACCGCCGGCCACCGCGCCCCCGGCCTCGAACTCCGCGAGCTGGAGTGCTTTCTCGTGCTCTCCGAGGAGCTGCATTTCGGCCGTACCGGTGAGCGTCTGTACGTCTCACAGAGCCGTGTCAGCCAGCTCCTGCGCGCCCTCGAATCCCGGATCGGCGCCCGGCTCGTGGACCGCACCAGCCGCCGCGTCCGCCTCACCCCGCTCGGTGAGCAGTTCCGTACCTCCCTGCGCCCCGCCTACGAGGCACTGCGCGCCACGGTGGACAGCGCCCGCAGCGCCGCCCGCGGCATCGAAGGCCGCCTGACGATCGGCTTCCAGGGCACCGCGGACGACCGGATCATGCAGGCCCTCGACCTCTTCCACCGCCGTCACCCGGGCTGCGCCACGGAGATCGTCGAGATCCCGCTCTGCGACCCCTTCGGCGCGCTGCGCAGCGGAGCGGTCGATGTCGCGGTCACGCTGCTGCCGGTGGCCGAGCCCGATCTCACCCTCGGCCCGGTCTTCTCCGCCCAGCAGCAGACCCTCGCCGTCTCCGTACGGCACCCGCTGGCGTCCCGCGCGGAGATCGACGCCGAGGAGCTCGCCGCCGTCGCGCTGATCTCCCCGGCCCTTCCCGCGCCCGCCTACTGGCGCACGGCCCATGCCCCGGCCACCACCCCCCGGGGCCGCCCGATACCCGCCGGCCCCGGCGTCAGCACCCTTCAGGAGGGCCTGACCCTCGCCGCGGCCGGCCGCGGCGGCATGCTGCTGTGCCGCCCCACCGCCGACTACCACGGCCGCCGCGACCTCGCCTTCGTCCCCGTCACCGGCCTGCCGGATTCGGTCCTGGGCCTGGCCCACCACACCGCGCGGGAGACGGCCCGGGTGCATGCCTTCCGTACGGCCGTGACGGAGGCCGCGGAGGCGGTCGGCACCGCGGCGCGGGCAGCAGAGGGCGCGCATGTGACGTAGACCTCAAGCGGTCCCGCCGAGCGGGCCGTCGGGCACGGACGCCCCGCGCCCGTGACATACACAACAGCGTGACGAACACAACGAAAGACCCCCGGTCTCCGGATTTCTCCGGAGACCGGGGGTCTCATCTGTGCGCGAGGGGGGAGTTGAACCCCCACGCCCTTTCGGGCACTGGAACCTGAATCCAGCGCGTCTGCCTATTCCGCCACCCGCGCATGGGTGCTGCCGGTTGATTCTCTCACGTGATCCGGGCTGTTCCGTCCGGGTCTTGTGCGAGCGCCTGCCGACATCCAGAACATTAGCACGCTGACGGGGGTGCCTTCACACGCCTTTTCGCCGGTCCCCGCCCCGCGGCACCCCCGGGCGGTACCCCTCCGTGCCTCGGTCATTCGCCGAGCACTGCCCAAAGGGTTCACACTCGCGGTAGCCGCAACAGGAGCAGGGCCGCCCGGCCCGCCTCCGTGCCGGCCGCCCGGGTCCGGCACCACGCGACGCCCGGCTCCGGCCCCCGCCCGGCGGGAGAGGTCGGCGGTTGCGGGACACTGTCTGCGGGGCACATCTACGATCGCAGTGCACAAGCAGTGGGCAAGGAGCAAGCAAGCACCGGGCAACCCTGTGAGGGGCGACACTCGTCCTCAAGGCGGGAAAGGGGAACCAGCCGATTTCCCTACGCGTGGATACGATCAGTAAGCAGTATCAGGACGACTCGATCAGGACGACCCCGTCGAAGACTGAGGAAGGAGGTGCCCCGTGGGAGTACTGAAGCGTTTCGAGCAGCGTCTCGAAGGTCTCGTCAACGGCACCTTCGCCAAGGTGTTCAAGTCCGAGGTGCAGCCCGTTGAGATCGCCGGCGCGCTACAGCGCGAGTGCGACAACAACGCCACCATCTGGAACCGCGACCGCACGGTCGTCCCCAACGACTTCATCGTCGAGCTGAGCACGCCCGACTACGAGCGGCTCAGCCCCTACAGCGGGCAGCTCGGTGACGAGCTCTCGAGCATGGTCCGCGACTACGCGAAGCAGCAGCGCTACACCTTCATGGGCTCCATCAAGGTCCATCTGGAGAAGGCCGACGATCTCGACACCGGCCTGTACCGCGTCCGCAGCCGCACGCTCGCTTCCAGCTCGTCCCAGGACGCCCCGGCGGCGGCCGACCGGAGCGCCGCGGCGCCCCGTGGCAGCCGTCCCGGCGGCGGCCACGTGAGCCCGCCCCCCATGCCTTCGTCCCCGCCTCCCGGCGGCGCGCAGCCCGTACCCCGTACGGCACCGCCCGGTGCAGGACCGCAGCCCGCCGCGCAGACCAGGCGCTGGATCGAGATCAACGGCACCCGCCACCAGATCTCGCGCCCGACGCTCGTGCTGGGCCGCAGCACCGAAGCTGACGTACGGATCGACGACCCGGGTGTCTCCCGGCGTCATTGTGAGATCCGGGTCGGAACGCCCCCCACGATCCAGGATCTGGGTTCCACGAACGGCATCGTGGTAGACGGGCAGCACACCACTCGCGCTACTCTCCGCGACGGCTCGCGGATTGTCGTGGGCAGTACCACCATCGTTTACCGGCAAGCCGAAGGGTGAAGCGGGGGCAATGTCAGAGCTGACCCTCACGGTCATGCGGTTGGGTTTCCTCGCCGTACTGTGGCTGTTCGTCATCGTGGCCGTTCAGGTCATCCGCAGCGATCTGTTCGGCACGCGCGTCACACAGCGCGGTGCCGCCCGGCGCGGCGGGCAAGAAGCGCGTCCGCAGCGTCAGGCTGCGCCACCGCAGCAACAACAGCGCCGCCAGGAAGGCGGCCGCGGCAACAATCGTCAGCGGCGCGGAGCACCCACCAAGCTGGTGGTCTCCGAGGGCTCGCTGACCGGCACCACCGTCGCCCTCCAGGGCCAGACCATCTCTCTGGGCCGTGCGCACGACTCCACGATCGTGCTGGACGATGACTACGCGTCCAGCAGGCATGCCAGGATCTACCCGGACCGTGACGGCCAGTGGATCGTCGAGGATCTCGGTTCCACCAACGGCACGTATCTGGACCGGACCCGGCTGACGACCCCGACACCGATTCCGCTGGGAGCCCCGATCCGCATCGGCAAGACCGTCATCGAGCTGCGGAAGTAGTACGACAATGAGCGAGCGGAGCGAGCGAGCCGCGACGGTCCACTCGGCGGACCCGGGCGTGCTCCCGACCGGAGGGTGGGCAGTGTGGCTCGACGAGACCGGCTGTACCCCGAGCCGACGGGTGAGGTGCACATGAGCTTGTCACTGCGCTTCGCCGCCGGATCGCACAAGGGCATGATCCGCGAGGGCAACGAAGACTCCGGCTATGCCGGACCACGACTGCTCGCCATCGCCGACGGCATGGGCGGCCAGGCCGCCGGTGAGGTCGCCTCCTCCGAGGTGATCTCCACGCTCGTCCAGCTCGACGACGACGTCCCCGGCTCCGACCTCCTCACCTCGCTGGGCACGGCCGTCACGCGCGCCAATGACCAGCTGCGGGTGATGGTCGAGGAAGACCCCCAGCTGGAGGGCATGGGCACGACCCTGACCGCCCTGCTGTGGACCGGGCAGCGGCTCGGCCTCGTCCACGTCGGCGACTCGCGTGCGTACCTGCTGCGCGACGGCGTGCTGACGCAGATCACCCAGGACCACACGTGGGTGCAGCGGCTGGTCGACGAGGGCCGGATCACCGAAGAGGAAGCCACCACCCATCCGCAGCGGTCGCTGCTGATGCGGGCGCTGGGCAGCGGCGATCATGTCGAGCCCGATCTGTCGATCCGCGAGGTGCGGGCCGGCGACCGGTATCTGATCTGCTCGGACGGACTGTCCGGGGTCGTCAGCCACCAGACGCTGGAAGAGACCCTCGCCAGCTACCACGGGCCGCACGAGACGGTGCAGGAGCTGATCCAGCTCGCCCTGCGCGGTGGCGGACCCGACAACATCACCTGCATCGTCGCCGACGTCCTGGACGTGGACGGCAACGAGACGATGGCGGGCCAGCTCAACGACACCCCGGTCATCGTCGGCGCCGTCGCGGAGAACCAGCACCAGCTCAGCGACCCGAGCACGCTGCAGACTCCCGCCGCGCGGGCCGCCGAACTCGGCCGGGCGGGCGGGCAGCCGTCCGGGCCCGGTGGCGCCTTCGGGCCGCCCGGCAGCGGTGACCAGGACATCGTCGGGCCGCCGCAGGGTTCGTTCGGCGCGTTCATCGACGAGGACTTCGTCAAGCCCCGTCGGCGCGGAAGGTGGATCAAGCGGTCGCTGTTCCTCGCGCTGGCGCTGGCCGTCGTCGGCGGCGGGTGCTACGCGGGCTACAACTGGACGCAGACCCAGTACTTCGTCGGTGCCAAGGACAACCACATCGCGCTCTACCGGGGCATCAGCCAGGACCTCGCGTGGATAAAGCTCAACGACGTGGACGAGGATCACCCCGAGATCGAACTCAAGTACCTGCCGCCGTACCAGCGCAACCAGGTCAAGGAGACGATCGCGGTCGACAGCCGCACGCAGGCGGGCGAAAAAGTCACCGAGTTGAGTAAACAGGCCAATGCCTGCCGTACTAAGGAGCAGCGGGAGGCCGCCGAGCGCGAAGCGGCGCGCCACCCGGGCAAGGGACAGGCGGGTACGCCGGCCAAGCCCGGTTCGCCGTCCAAGCCCGGTTCGCCGTCCGGTTCGCCGAGCGCCAGGCCCGGTTCCAGCAGCAAGGCGGGCAACGACAGCGGCACCGGCGCGGCCGGTCCGCTGGCGGCGACCGTGACTCCGAAACCCACACCGACCACCAGCCAGGCCCCCTCCGAGGAGCAGCAGAAGCTGGAAAGAAATTGCAGCACCCAGCAGTGAGGGCGTAGGGGGCCGTAGATCTTATGAGCAGCACCACCAACACCACCACCATTGGCACCATCGGAGCCCCGAGCCGCCGCAACACCGAACTGGCGATGCTCATCTTCGCGGTGCTGATCCCGGTGTTCGCGTACGTCAACGTCGGTCTGGCGAAGGACGGTTCGGTTCCGGCCGGCGTACTGGGCTACAGCCTGGGCCTCGGCCTGCTGGCCGGCGTCGCGCATCTCGTCGTCCGCAAGTGGGCGCCGTACGCCGACCCGCTGATGCTGCCCATCGGCACCCTGCTCAACGGTCTGGGTCTGATCTTCATCTGGCGGCTGGACCAGGAGCCCTCGCTCGGCAAGGCGATGGCGCCCAACCAGTTGATGTGGTCGACCCTCGGCGTCGCCTTCTTCCTCGCCATCCTGATCTTCCTCAAGGACCACCGCGTCCTCCAGCGCTACACCTACATCTCGATGGTGGTCGCGCTGGTGCTGCTGGTCGCGCCGGTGTTCTTCCCCGGTGTGAACGGCGCAAAGATCTGGATCACGATCCCGGGTCTCGGCTCGCTGCAGCCCGGTGAGTTCGCGAAGATCATCATCGCGATCTTCTTCGCCGGCTATCTGATGGTGAAGCGGGACGCGCTGGCGCTGGCCAGCCGCCGCTTCATGGGGCTCTACCTCCCGCGCGGCCGTGACCTCGGTCCGATCCTCGTCATCTGGGCGCTGAGCCTGATGATCCTGGTCTTCGAGACCGACCTGGGTACCTCGCTGCTGTTCTTCGGCCTGTTCGTCGTGATGCTGTACGTCGCGACCGAGCGGACCAGCTGGATCGTGTTCGGTCTGCTGCTCAGCGCCGGCGGCGCGGTCGCGGTGGCGACGTTCGAGTCGCACGTCCAGACGCGTGTCCACAACTGGCTCAACCCGCTGGAGCTGCTCAACGGCGGTGTCACCGAAACCGCCCAGGCGATGTACTCCTTCGGCTCCGGCGGCATCCTCGGCTCCGGTCTGGGACAGGGCTACTCCCGGCTCATCCTCGGCATCGCGCCGAAGAGCGACTACATTCTCGCCACGGTGGGCGAGGAGGTCGGGCTCGCCGGGCTGATGGCGATCCTGCTGCTGTACGGCCTGCTGATCGAGCGCGGTATCCGTACGGCGCTGGCCGCCCGCGACCCGTTCGGCAAGCTGCTGGCGATCGGCCTGTCCGGCGCCTTCGCGCTGCAGGTCTTCGTCGTCGCCGGTGGTGTGACGGGCCTGATCCCGCTGACGGGCATGACGATGCCGTTCCTCGCCCAGGGTGGCTCGTCCGTGATCGCCAACTGGGCACTGGTCGCCATCCTGCTCCGGATCAGCGACACCGCGCGCCGCCCGGCGCCGGCTCCTGCCCCGTCCACCGACGCCGAGATGACCCAGGTGGTCCGCCCGTGAACAAGCCCCTGCGCCGGGTCGCGATCTTCTGCGGCCTGCTCGTCCTCGCTCTGCTGGTCCGCGTCAACTGGGTGCAGTTCGTCCAGGGTGACGCGCTCAAGAACGACCCGCACAACCGCCGGGTCGCCATCGAGCGCTACAGCACACCGCGCGGCAACATCATCGTGGACGGCAAGGCCATCACCGGCTCCACGACCACCGACAGCGGCGACTTCAAGTACAAGCGCACGTACAAGAGCGGCAAGATGTGGGCGCCGGTCACCGGCTACGCCTCGCAGGCCTTCGACGCCAACCAGCTCGAGAAGCTCAACGACGGCATCCTCAGCGGCACCGACGACAGGCTCTTCTTCAGCCGCACGGTCGACATGTTCACCGGCAGCAAGCAGAAGGGCGGCAACGTGGTGACCACCCTCGACGCCAAGGCCCAGAAGGCCGCCTTCGAGGGCCTCGGCACGCAGAAGGGCGCGGTCGCCGCGATCAACCCGGAGACCGGCGCGATCCTGGCCCTGGCCAGCACCCCGTCGTACGACCCGTCCACCTTCGCCGGGATGAGCAACAAAGACGCCGAGGCGTACAGCGCACTGCAGAAGAAGGCCGACCCCGACGAGCCGATGCTCAACCGGGCGCTGCGCCAGACCTACCCGCCCGGCTCCACGTTCAAGGTCGTCACGGCCTCGGCTGCGCTGGAGAACGGGCTCTACGACGACGTCGACTCCAAGACCCAGTCGCCGCTGCCCTACACGCTCCCCGACACCTCGGGTATCGAGCTGAAGAACGAGGGCAACATCCCCTGCGAGAACGCCACCCTGCGTGAGGCGCTGCGGGTGTCCTGCAACACGGTGTTCGGCAAGATCAGCGCGGACCTCGGCAACAAGAAGATGAAGGCCGAGGCGGAGAAGTTCGGCTTCAACGACCCGGGGATCAACACTCCGGTCCGCGCCTCGGAGAGCATCTTCCCCAAGGACAACCGGCCGCAGAACGCGATGGCGGGCATCGGCCAGGCCTCCAACCGCGCCACGCCGCTGCAGATGGCCATGGTCGCCTCGGCGGTCGCCAACGGCGGCAAGCTAATGAAGCCGTACATGGTCGACAAGCTGGTGGCGCCGAACCTCAATGTCGTGCAGCAGCACACGCCGCAGGAGATGAACCGCCCGCTCAGCCCGGAGAACGCCCAGAAGGTCCAGAGCATCATGGAGACCGTGGTCAAGGAGGGCACGGGAACCAACGCCCAGATCCCCGGCGTCACCGTCGGCGGCAAGACCGGTACCGCGCAGCACGGCGAGAACAACAAGGACAACCCGTACGCCTGGTTCATCTCCTACGCGAAGACCGACAAGGGCACCCCCGTCGCGGTCGCCGTCGTCATTGAGGGATCCGACACGCTTCGCGACGACATCGCCGGCGGAAGGCTTGCCGCTCCGGTCGCAAAGCGCGTCATGCAGGCGGTACTCGAAGGCGAGAAGTGACTCGGGCCATGCCAATACCGGTCACGTATCAGGTTGCGGCTCCGGCCCGGCCCGGTACGGCGTGCCGGGTACGGTATGCCCGGACAGCACACCGCCGGACCACACACCGGTGCGGTCGGGACTGACGGAGAGGGCTGGAGAAGCTTATGGAAGAGCCGCGTCGCCTCGGCGGCCGGTACGAGCTGGGCTCGGTGCTCGGCCGCGGTGGCATGGCCGAGGTGTACCTCGCGCATGACACCCGCCTGGGCCGCACCGTAGCTGTGAAGACGCTGCGGGTGGACCTCGCCCGTGACCCGTCCTTCCAGGCCCGGTTCCGCCGTGAGGCCCAGTCGGCCGCCTCGCTGAACCATCCGTCGATCGTCGCGGTCTACGACACCGGCGAGGACTACGTCGACGGTGTCTCGATCCCGTACATCGTCATGGAGTACGTCGACGGCTCCACGCTGCGTGAGCTTCTGCACTCCGGAAGAAAGCTGCTGCCCGAGCGGTCGCTGGAGATGACCACCGGTGTCCTCCAGGCGCTGGAGTACTCCCACCGGGCCGGCATCGTCCACCGCGACATCAAGCCGGCCAACGTCATGCTGACGCGCACCGGCCAGGTCAAGGTCATGGACTTCGGCATCGCCCGCGCGATGGGCGACGCCGGGATGACGATGACGCAGACCGCGGCGGTCATCGGCACGGCGCAGTACCTCTCGCCCGAGCAGGCCAAGGGCGAGCAGGTCGACGCCCGCTCCGACCTGTACTCCACCGGCTGTCTGCTCTACGAGCTGCTCACCGTGCGGCCGCCGTTCGTCGGTGACTCACCGGTCGCGGTGGCCTATCAGCATGTCCGCGAGGAGCCGCAGAAGCCGAGCAACTTCGACCCCGAGATCACGCCGGAGATGGACGCCATCGTCCTCAAGGCGCTGGTCAAGGACCCGGACTACCGCTATCAGTCGGCCGACGAGATGCGGGCCGACATCGAGGCGGCGCTGGACGGCCAGCCGGTCGCGGCGACCTCCGCCATGGGCGCGGCGGGCTACGACCAGGACCAGCCGACCACCATGCTGCGGCCGCAGGACCCGGCCGGCCAGACCTCCATGCTTCCGCCGATGAACCCGGACGACGGGGGCTACGGCTACGACGATCGCGGCGACCGGCGTCGTGGTGGCGGCCAGAAGAAGAGCAACACCTCGACGATCCTGCTGGTGCTGGCGGCCGTCCTCGTCCTGGTCGGTGCGATCTTCATCGGCAAGGCGATGTTCAGCGGCAACAAGGGCGGCGGCACCACGCCGGTGCCCAACCTCGTCGGCAAGACCCTCAAGGAAGCCAAGGCCTACGGGCGGAACGGCACCTTCAAGGTCGCCGAGGGTGGCCGCAAGTCCTGCGACAACGTCAAGAAGGGCCAGGTCACCTCCCAGAAGCCGGCAGCCGGCGGAGAGATCCCCAAGAACGAGACGGTGACCGTCACGCTGTGCTCGGGTGCCACCAAGGTCACGGTTCCGGACGTCAAGGGCCTCACGTTCCAGAAGGCGGCCGACGAGCTCAGCAGCAAGGGCTTCGACAACGTCAAGCAGACCCAGAAGGTCTCCGACCGCACGCCGGGCACCGTGATCGACCAGGACCCCCCGGGCCAGAGCGAGGCGACCAAGAACACCCAGATCACGCTGACCGTCGCCCAGGAGTCCCCCAAGCGGAACGTCCCGGACGTCAAGGGCCAGGCCTTCGAGGCCGCCGAGAAGCAGCTGCGCGACAACGGCTTCGAGGTCAGCAAGACCGAGCAGGAAGTCACGGACCCGAACCAGGTCGGCAAGGTGCTCGACCAGAGCCCCGTCGGCAACACCCAGGCCAAGATCGGCTCCACGGTGACTCTCACGGTCGGCAAGGCAGGTGCTCAGACACCGGTCCCGGGTGTGGTCGGCCGGACCCTGAAGGAGGCGAAGCAGGCGCTCCAGCAGGCCGGCTTCACCAACCTCCAGCTCGCCGGCGGCAGTTCGCAGGAAGACAACGCCCGCGTGATCAATCAGGACCCGCAGCCGAACACACCGTCGGACCCCAAGGCCACCACCGTGACGCTGACGACCGTCGGTGGTGGCGGCAACGGGGGCAATGGCAACGGCGGCTTCATCGGCGGACCGTTCGGAGGCGACGGCTAGCGGTCCCCGTACGGAAGCGACACGGAGCCCCGGCAGCCTTCAAGGCGGCCGGGGCTCTCGCCTTACCGTGCCCCTCGTGCACCGAACGACCGCCGTGGCATCTCGCCGCTTCGGAGTTCCTTTCACCGGCAGCGGTCGCCCCGCCATACGCGGTGTGTTCAGTGCGACGGTCCACACCCCCGGGGCCGACCCCACCCGGCGCGCCAGAGCCCCTCAGGTCCTGGCCCTGAGGGGCTCTGGCGCGCGCCGGACCTGCGCTAGCGGAGTTCCTTCGGCGGGGTGCGGTCCGCGTCGACCTTCTCGGTGCGCTCCAGCTCGCCCCAGACGATGTAGCGGTAGTTGGAGGTGAAGACCGGGGTGCAGGTCGTCAGGGTGATGTAGCGGCCCGCCTTGTGCTTGCCGGATTCCTTCGGGATGCCGTCGAGGACGTCCACGTTGTACTTCGAGGTCTCGGGCAGCGTCGCGAAGACCTTGTAGACGTACCAGGTGTCCTTGGTCTCGAAGACGATCGAATCGCCGTCCTTGAGCCTGTCGATGTTGTGGAACTTCGCGCCGTGGCCGTCACGGTGCGCGGCGAGGGTGAAGTTGCCCTTCTTGTCCTTCGGCAGCGCCGACTTGACCGGCTTGGTGTAGTAGCCGGCCACCCCCTCGTTGAGGATCTCGGAGTCGGTGCCCTTCTCGACCAGTACCTCGCCGTTGTTCATCGCCGGTACGTGCAGGAAGCCGATGCCGTCCTTGGTGTCCAGCTTCCCCGGCCCCTTGGGCCCGCTGTTCGCCCAGTGCTGCCGCACCTGGTCGCCCTGCTTGTGCGCTTCGCGGTCGGCGAGGACGTTGGTCCACCACAGCGAGTAGGCGACGAACAGGCCCAGGATCAGCCCGGCGGTGATCAACAGCTCGCCTATGACGCTGACGACGGCGGCGATGGTCCTGCGCACACGGCGCGGCTTGACTGGCGGCGCGGACCGGTCGCACTCCTCGTCGGTTCCGGTTGCAGTCACCGCGTTGCACCCCTCTTATGTTGGCTCAGCCGGCGAGCGCATCCGGTTTGCCCTTGCTCCGCGGCCGCTCGTCGACCATTTTGCCCCAGACGATCATCCGAAAGGTACTGGTGAACTCGGGAGTACACGTCGTCAGGGTGATGTAGCGGCCGGGCCCGGTGAATCCCGAACCGGGCGGCACGGGGCCGATCACGCTGGTGTTGCTCGGAGACGTCTGCGGGAGGATGCTCTCCATCTCGTACGTGTAGTACGAGCTCTTCGTCTCAACGATGATCTTGTCGCCCTTGGTGAGGCGGTTGACGTAGCGGAACGGCTCACCGTGAGTGTTGCGATGGGCCGCCACCGCGAAGTTGCCCTTCTTGTCCCAGGGCATCGCCGTCTTGATCCCGCTGTTCTTGTCGTAGTGCCCGACCATGCCGTGGTCCAGCACCTTGTGCTTGTCGATCCCCTCGGCTATCGGCGCCTTCACATCGAGCTTGGGGATATACATGATCCCGAAGCGCTCGCCGTCCGCGAGATTCTTCTTCTCGCCGCCGCCCTTGTCCCACTCGTGCTGAAGGTTGTTGGCGGCGCCGCCCGCCTCCTGCTCGGCCATCACATTCGTCCACCACAGCTGATAGGTGACGAACAGCAGCATCAGCACGCCGAGGGTGATGAACACTTCGCCCAGCGCGCGGCTGGCGATCAGGCTGGGGCTGTCCTTGGCGGCTCGCGCGGCCTGCCGGGCCTCCAGCCGGGACATGGGGGCGGACGCCCCTTCAGATGCGGTCGCAGCAGCCGCTGTGGTGGCGGCCGCACCGCTGTGGCGTCCGCGCCTGCCGCCGCGCTTGGCGGCCTCCTGAGCGGCCTTGCGCCGGGCCGCTCGGCCTCCGGAGGCCGGGTTCGCTGCATCCGACGTGTCGGTTTCACGTGAAACCGGGTCCTCGGTTTCACGTGAAACGGTCTCGCCGGGCTCCTCGGCGTGACGCAGCGCCATGGTCTCGTTGTCGTCCAGCCACGGCGTGGGAGCAGTTGCCGCGGCCGGAGCGGGACTCACGGCCGGCGCGGGGGCAGGCGGTACCGGTGCCTCCGGCGCGGCATAGCGCTGGGATATCGGCTCGGTCGACGCGGGGCGGGAGTCATGGCCCGAGCCATATCCCTGGCCGTAGGCGGCCGTCTCGGCGCCGTAGGACTGGCGGTCCGGCCGGGACGGGCGTTCCGGCTCCACATGCGGGCGGAACCACGGAGAACCCTGCGCCCCGCCCTCCTGAGCCGCCTTGCCCCGTCGTCGCCCCCGGCCCGGCTGCCCGTACGGACCGGGCGCGGGCGTCGGTGCCGCATGGCCCGGCAGTGGATCGTTCAACGGGTCGTCGAGCTGCTCCACCGCCGCCTCGAACGCATCGGGGTACCCGTACGGATCCTGTGGTCCGTGCGGCTCCTGCGGCGCGTACGACTGCTGCGGGTCGTTCGGCTCGGAGGATCTCCCTTCACGCTCGGGGCGTAGGTCGGTCACGCGCCGGCCTTGCCGACCACCGGGGCCAGCCCCGTAGAGCGCTCCACCGCTCCCTTGTCGCCGCACTCGACGAGCCAGTTGGCGAGCATCAGGTGCCCCCACTCCGTCAGGACCGATTCGGGGTGGAACTGCACGCCCTCGACCGGAAGTTCGCGGTGCCGCAGGCCCATGGCGATCCGTCCGCCGGGGGCGTCCTCGGACACCGTCCAGGCGGTGACGATCAGCTCGTCGGGGACGGTGGCCGTTTCGACGGACAGGGAGTGGTAGCGGGTGGCGGTGAAGGGGGACGGCAGACCGGAGAAGACGCCGGCGCCTTCGTGGGTGACGAACGAGGTCTTGCCGTGCAGCAGTTCCGGCGCACGGTCCACCACACCGCCGTACGCGACCGCCATCGACTGCATGCCCAGGCACACACCGAAGACCGGGACGCCGGTCTCCGCGCAGTGCCGGACCATGTCGACGCAGACGCCGGCCTGCTCGGGGGTGCCGGGACCGGGCGACAGCAGCACCCCGTCGAAGCCGTCCTGGGCATGCCGCGGCGCGACCTCGTCGTTGCGGAGCACCTCACATTCGGCACCCAGCTGATAGAGGTACTGGACGAGGTTGAAGACGAAGCTGTCGTAGTTGTCGACGACGAGAATCCGTGCGGTCATCGGACGGCTGCCATCCCTTGGTCGACAGTGACGTCATTGAAGGGGAGCAAGGGCTCCGCCCACGGAAAGACGTACTGGAAGAGTACGAAGACGACCGCCAGCGCGAGCACCAGTGAAATCAGCGCCTTCACCCACGTGTTGCCCGGCAGATGCCGCCAGATCCAGCCGTACATGCTGTCGCTGTCCCCTTGCCGATGCCGATGACGATGTCGATTGCGACACCAGAGTAAGGGGCGAGGGCGGGCACAGGGGGGTCAGCCGGTCAAAGCCGATGGCCTTCCCTGCGCCGCGGGTTGGGTGGAATCCAGGTGTGCCCAGGCGATCAGCCGGTGGCTGTGGCCCCATTCCGGCTCGCAGGTCGTCAGCGTGAGATAGCGTCCGGGGCCGTTGAAGCCGGATTTCCGCGGTACGGGGTCGATCACCCCGGTGTCGGCGGGCAGCGTCGTATAGGGCCGGTTGTCGATGCGGTAGGTGAACCAGGTCGTACCGTCGGTCAGCACCACGGCGTCGCCGGGGCGCAGCCGTGGGAAGTCCTTGAAGGGGTCGCCGTAGGTGCGGCGGTGGCCTGCGACGGAGAAGTTGCCGGTCTCGCCCAGGCGCGCGGTGCGGTCGTAGTGGCCGAGGCCACGCTTGAGGACGTCGGTCGCGGTGCCCTCTAGCACGGGCTTGGCCCAGTCGGCCCCCAGACGCGGGATGTACATGACGGCGAAGGAAGCACCCGGTGTGTAGCGGCGGGGCGGCTCGGCCGGTGCGGACGTGCTGCCGGGGGCCGGCTTCCGGTCGGGGGTCTGCTCGCCGCCGGGGCCGGTGACGGAGCCCGTGGACCACTGGTGCTGGAGCTTGCCGATCTCGCCGTCCATGGCGCTGTCGGCACGTACGCCGGTCCAGAAGAGGACATAGACCACGAACATCACGATCAGCGCGCCGACGGTGACGCAGATTTCGCTGAGCGTCCGCACGATCCACCGCACCGCTGTCCGGCCCCGCAGCGTCATCCTGCCCCGCCCCTCCCGCCGCCCCGCGGCGTGCGGGCTACGGCTTCACAGGCTGTGCGTAGTGGAGATCCACTGTGCCGGAGTAGCCGGGAAGAGTCACCGCTTCGTGCTGGTCGACTTTCCAGCCCAGGCCGTAGGCGTTCACATACTGGAGGTAGTTCTGGATGGCGGGCGAGGCCGTCAGCGCGTTGGTGAGGGCCTCGCGGTTGCCGACGGCGGTGACCTTGTACGGCGGGGAGTAGACCCGGCCCTGGAGGATCAGGGTGTTGCCGACACAGCGCACCGCGCTGGTGGAGATCAGCCGCTGGTCCATGACCTTGATGCCCTTGGCGCCGCCCTGCCACAGGGCGTTCACCACGGCCTGCAGGTCCTGCTGGTGGATGACCAGGTCGTTGGGCTGCGGCTCGGGCACCCCAGGGATCTTGGCGGCGGCGTTCGGCGGGGCGTCGGTGAGCGTGACCGTCACGCCCTGGCCCTTCACCGGCTTGGTGCCGGCACTCTTCTCCAGCCCCTTGACCTTGGCTTCCTCGGCCTCGGAGTTGCCGTTGTCGCGCCGCGCGAGGGCGTCGACATCCTCCCTCAGGGTGGCGTTGCGGTCGTCCTGGGAGCCGTTTTTGTGGCTGCGTTCCTGGATGAGGTCGGACAGCCGCAGCATCGAGTCGTCCGAGCGCAGATTCGTGCCCCGCGCGGTGTCGAAGCTCAGCCAGAACAGCAGCCCGGCGAGCGCGAACACAATCAGGGTGAGAATCCGCACGGGCCGCAGACGGGGGCGAGTGGGGCGGTCGGGGGGGTCAGCGGAATTGCTCAACGTACCCTTACTCCTTACGGCGCCGCGGAAGCACTACGCTAACGGACGCCCGGGAAAAGGAATCCGCTCCCCACCTCGTCCGTGCCCCGGCACACCTCGTACCTCCCCGCCAATGGGGGCACCGCCCGCTCAAGCCTGGTTGAGGGCGGGGGAGCAGCGCATCGACAGGAGAGTTCCTCGTGCCGAAGTCACGGATCCGCAAAAAGGACGACTTCACGCCGCCGCCGGCGAAGACCACCAACCTGAAGATGAGCTCAGGCCGCGGGTGGGTGGCGCCGCTGATGCTGGCGATGTTCCTGATCGGGCTGGTGTGGATCGTGATGTTCTACGTGTCCGAGGGCGATCTGCCGATCGCGGCCATGGGCAACTGGAACATCGTGTGCGGCTTCGGCTTCATCGCGGTGGGCTTCGGCGTATCCACCCAGTGGAAGTAGCGCAAGCCCTACCCAAGGCCATCCACACGGTTATCCACAGCCGGGGAAAACTTCAGAAGATCTGTGGATAACCTTCCGGAGGTTGACGCCGGTGTGATCGGCGGCACCCCCGCCCGGCCTGCGTCTGCCCGCATCCTTGCTGGGGAAACGCAGGTCAGGGTGGCCCGGGGCGGACGTGCCGCACAGCATGCACAAGATCGGCCACGCACTGTGGACAACTTGACGCGCCGGGCTCCTCAGGCCGCCAGCAGAACGGTCCGTACCCACACCACCGCGCCGACCGCGAGCAGCGCGACCACACACGTCGCGGCCTGCACCAGGGTCCGGCGGTCACGCGGCGCATGCACCATCCCGAACGCCACCGCGGCACCCACGACCAGGCCGCCGACATGGGCCTGCCAGGCGATGTTCGGCCACAGGAACGTGAAGACCAGGTTGAGGCCGAGCAGGATCAGCACCGGCTTCATGTCGTAATTCAGCCGCCGCAGCAGTATCGCCGTGGCGCCGAGCAGCCCGAAGATCGCGCCGGACGCACCCAGCGAGGGCTGGTTCTGCGCGGCGAGGAGATACGAGAGCGCGCTGCCGCCCAGGCCGGAGAGCATGTAGAGCGCGATGAACCGCAGCCGGCCGAGCGCCGCTTCCAGGGGCGGCCCCAGCCACCACAGCGACAGCATGTTGAAGGCGATGTGCGCGATCTGCTGGTGCAGGAACATCGCGGTCAGCAGGCGGTACCACTCGCCCTCGGCGACGCCGACGAGCTGATAGCGGCCCGGGTCGAAGGCGAGCCCGAGCAGATCGAGCCGGTTGACCAGCTCGTCGCCGGTCGCCAGCACGGCGATGAAGACGGCGAGGTTCAGGCCCAGAAGGATCTTGGTGACCAGCCGCGGATCGGCCGCGATCGTGCCGCCCGCGATCGTGCGCGGCGCCGTCGCCTGCGGTGCATGGCCCGTGCCGCTGCCGCCGCGTACACAGTCCGGGCACTGGAAGCCGACCGAGGCGCTGACCATGCACTCGGGGCATATCGGCTTGTCACAGCGGGTACAGCGGATGCCGGTCGGGCGATCCGGGTGGCGGTAGCAGCCCGGCAGGCCGTCATTCCCCTGCGCGTCCTGCGGCTTCTGTGGGCTGCCTGGCACCTGGTCCATCCGTCCCCTCGTCCTCTTCTCCGTCCGGGCGCTTCCACGCTCCACCCGCCCGCCCGGCCCTGGACGAGCCTCGCGCCCCGCCTGATGTACGACCGGGCGGGGCGCAATGGTTCCCCGGACCTGGCCGGGGCACAAGAGGCGGCTCAGCGGGTCTCGACGACCACCGACTCGATGACGACGTCCTGGACGGGACGGTCGGTGCGCGGGTTGGTCTGGGTGCCGGCGATGGCGTCGACGACCTTCTTGCTCGCCTCGTTGCTGACCTCACCGAAGATGGTGTGCTTGCCGGTCAGCCACGCGGTCGCCCCGACGGTGATGAAGAACTGCGAGCCGTTGGTGCCCGGACCGGCGTTGGCCATGGCCAGCAGGTACGGCTTGTTGAAGGCCAGGTCGGGGTGGAACTCGTCCCCGAACTCGTAACCGGGGCCGCCGGTGCCGTTGCCCAGCGGGTCGCCGCCCTGGATCATGAAACCGCTGATCACCCGGTGGAAGACGGTGCCGTCGTACAGCCGGTCCGTGGACTTCTTGCCGGTCGCCGGGTGGGTCCACTCCCGCTCGCCCTTGGCGAGCTCGACGAAGTTCTTGACCGTCTTGGGTGCATGGTTCGGCAGGAGCCGAATCTCGATGTCGCCCTGATTCGTCTTCAGGGTGGCGTAGAGCTGCTCAGCCACGATCTACCTTCCATAAGTCTTCGCTGACGGTTCCCGATCCTCGCACGGACCGGCCCTCCAATCGTCCGACCACGGCCCCGCACAGAGCTTCGCGCCGCTTTTCACCCTCGCCCGGCCACAACCGCCCCCACGAGCCTCACACGGCCTCGCGCGCGTCGCCCGGACCTCGCTTCCTGACATCTTTCGTGCTGATTTCCTGCGCCCGGAGCGGCAAATCGTGGCATTGTCGTCAAGAAGGCTCCGGAAGGTCCGCAATGACCCGGATGCCCGCTCGCACATGCCGTACGGCGCATGAGCGGGCATGATCTTCAAACGGGTGGACAGGCGACACAGCAGACATGGGGGACCAGCCCCCCAAGCCCCGGACACGCCACCGAGGAGGAGGATCCCGTGACCCGCAAGGACAGCGTGCGCGCCGCGACCGGTACGGCCAAGGACAGCGTGCGGCACGCCGCGGAGGTGGTAGCTCCTTATGCCGGTACGGCCAAGGACGCCGCCGTGCACTTCGCTCACGAGGCCCGGACGCGAGCGGCTCCCAAGGTGGCCGAGGCCGCCCACCAGGCACGTGCGCAGTACGACGCCCATCTGCACCCTCGTATCGAACACGCCCGTGGCACGCTGCCGCCCAAGGTGGACGCGGCCGCGACCCGGGCGGCCTGCCGGACCCGTAAGGCGGCCCGCCAGGCGGCCGACTACACGGCACCGCGGCTGGAGCACGCCGTGACCCACGCGCGTGCCGCGGCCGAACCCGTACGCGAGGAAGCGCTGGCCCGCGGTACCGCCGCGCTCGCCGCACTCCGCGGCCAGGTGACGGCCGCCGAGATCGCCAAGCTCCAGAAGAAGCACAGCCGACGGGCCAAGTGCGGCAAGCTCGCCAAGCGCCTCACCGTGCTGGGCATCCTGGCCGGCGGCGCGGTCGCCGCCTGGAAGTGGTGGGACAAGCAGGCCAACCCTGACTGGCTGGTCGAGCCGCCGGCCCCCACCGAGGTCAGCGACCGAGGTCGGCTGAGCGCGGTCGACGGCAGCGAGGGCGCCTCGCTCGACCCCGACGTCCAGGCCAAGCAGGCCGAGGCCGAGGCCGACGAACGCGGCGGCGGCACCACCGCCTGACCGCGGACCGCCGCAACATCACCGGGCCGTGTCCCCACCCCGTACGAGGGGTGGCGGGCGCGGCCCGGTCGCGTAGGGCCGGCAAAGCTGCCGCGGCGAGCGGGCCGACGTCTCGTCAGGAAACGCAAAAGCCCTCCTGACCAGCGACGACGCCGATCCGAAGGGCTTTGGGAGTGGAGCCTAGGGGAGTCGAACCCCTGACATCTGCCATGCAAAGACAGCGCTCTACCAACTGAGCTAAGGCCCCTTCGCCGACCAGGGTACCCGGTGTCCGACCGCTTTCCCGACCGGGTATCGCCGCACACCGTCGCTCTCCGTAGGATGCTTCGCGAGATTCGCGGCAGCGAAGCGACCGGGGAGACAGGGGAGACGGTATGGACGCAGCACAGCAGGAAGCCACCGCACGGGCCCGGGAACTTCAGCGCAGTTGGTACGGAGAGCCTCTGGGTGCGCTGTTCCGCCGTCTCATCGACGATCTCGGTCTCAACCAGGCCCGGCTCGCCGCTGTGCTCGGTCTGTCGGCCCCGATGCTGTCGCAGCTGATGAGCGGACAGCGCGCGAAGATAGGCAACCCGGCCGTGGTGCAGCGGGTGCAGGCGCTGCAGGATCTGGCCGGCCAGGTCGCCGACGGCAGCGTCAGCGCCGGCGAGGCCACCGACCGCATGGAAGAGATCAAGAAGACGGCGGGGGGTTCGGTGCTCAACAACACCGCACAGCAGACGTCGTCGACGGGGGCGACCACGGTGCGGCGCGTGGTACGGGAGATCCAGTCGCTGCTGCGGTCCGTCTCCGACGCCGGGGACATCATCGATGCGGCGAACACCCTCGCCCCCGCTCACCCCGAACTGGCAGAGTTCCTCCGGGTCTACGGTGCCGGTCGTACCGCGGACGCGGTCGCCCACTACGAGGCGCACCAGAGTTAGCCACAGGGGACGTTGCGAGTTCAGAAGGCGGACGGGGCGCAATGGGTGAGATCTTCGCCGGTCGGTATGAACTGATCGACCCGATCGGTCGGGGTGGGGTGGGCGCGGTCTGGCGCGCCTGGGACGCCCGGCGACGCCGCTACGTTGCCGCCAAGGTGCTGCAGCAGAGCGACGCGCACACACTGCTGCGCTTCGTCCGTGAACAGGCCCTGCGGATCGACCATCCGCATGTGCTGGCCCCGGCGAGCTGGGCCGCGGACGACGACAAGGTGCTGTTCACCATGGATCTGGTGAACGGCGGCTCGCTGGCGCATCTGATCGGGGATTACGGCCCGCTGCCGCCGCGGTTCGTGTGCCTCCTCCTGGACCAGCTGCTGGCCGGGCTGACCGCGGTGCATGCGGAGGGCGTGGTGCACCGGGACATCAAGCCGGCGAACATCCTGCTGGAGGCCACCGGTACCGGCCGGCCGCATCTGCGGCTGTCGGACTTCGGCATCGCGATGCGCAAGGGTGAGCCACGGCTGACCGAGACCAACCTCGTGGTGGGCACGCCCGGTTACTTCGCACCGGAGCAGCTGCTGGGTGCCGAACCCGACTTCCCCGCGGACCTGTTCGCGGTCGGTCTGGTCGCGCTCTATCTGATCACCGGCACCAAACCGGACGCCGACGGCCTGATCCAGCACTTCTCCCGGCACGGCATCCCGAACGCGCCCGAGGGGGTGCCGGAGCCGCTGTGGCAGGTGCTGGCGTCCTTGGTGCACCCCGACCCGGAAGCCCGGTTCAGGACGGCCACGGGGGCGCGTAAGGCCGTCATCGCGACGGTCGAGCTGCTGCCGGACGCGACGATCGAGGAAGAGATCGTCGAGGTCTTCGACCACATAGGCCCGCTGCCGGCCGGCTTCGGGCCCGACGGCCCGCTGCGTGCCAAGGAGGCCGACGGACCCGCGACGGCCGGCGCCACCGCAGGCACGGCGGCCACCGGGCACCTCTCCATGTCGGACACCGGAAGTTTCCAGCTCGCGCCGCCGGAGCCGAGCACCGCGTCGGGGCCGGGCGCCTCGGCGACGCCCCCGCCGGTGCCGGTGCCGGACGGTTCGACTGCCGGCCATGGCGGTTCGCCCACGGGGCACGGGGATACGCCCACGGGACATGGTGACTGGCACACCGGCTACGGCGAGACGCCCACGGGGCACGGCGGTTCGCCCACGGGGCACCACGGCTCGCCCACCGGGCACGGCGGTTCGCCTACCGGCCACGGCGGTTCGCCCACCGGGCACGGCACCCCGGCCGGACCCGGCACCGCGTCCGGCGGGCGCCCGGCGCCTCCCCCGCCTCCGGCGCCCTCGTACGTGCCCACGGCCGCCGTCCACCCGGAGTCCGCGACCCGCCCCTATACGGCGGGCCCGCTCCCGGTCCCGGGACAGGCCCCGGGCGGCGCCCCTGCCGACGCCCAGGCCGCGGCGCCGCCCGTCCCGTACAGGAAGCCGGGACCGCCCCCGAAGGTCGCGATCCCGGTACTGATCGTGGCGTTGCTGTGCATCGCGGTCGGTGTCTGGGCACTGGTGACCGCCTGAGAGGCCGTCTGAGGGGACGCCATGGGGCGCACCACCAGACGGGCCCGCCCGTGCCCTCGGGAGCCCGCTACCAGCCCTGTGGCGGCCCGAACTGCCGGTTGGACTGAGCCTGTTGGGTCGTCTGTGTCGACTGTCCCGGCAGGGAGGGCTGACCGCCCGGCCCGGCCGCCGCGGCCGGCCCGGGCGGCGCACCCGCCGCAACGGCCGGGGACCGCCGCGCCATCAGCGTCCACGCCCCCAGCCCCGCCAGCAGCACCACCCCCGTACCGATGCCGGCGTAGGCCACCGTCATCAGGGTGCCGCTCTTCGCCGCGTCCTGCGCGGTCTGGCCGTTGTGCGCCGTCTCCCGGTCCTCGGTCGTGACGGAGAAGGTGTCGGTCGGCTCGGCGTAGCCGGGCCCCTCCTTCGCGGCGCCAAGGACATCCACCCGGAGAGTGAGCTCCGCGCCCTTGGGGAAATACTTCGCGGCGTCGGGGTGCAGGCTGACCTCGAGGTAGTACCAGCCCGCGAACCGCATCGCCCCGACCGAGTCGGTCGCGTTGAAACGGTTGCCGTAGTCGACGGGCGCGGTGAACTGCTTCGCCGTGGCCGGCTTGCCGGTGTACGGGACGAAGCTGACGTTGCCGACCGCACCGCGCGCCGGATTGTAGACACCCAGTCCGAGCACCCTGGTGACGAAGCCGGCCGCTCCGGAGGACGCGTTCGGCAGCTCCGCGCTCAGGTTGAGCCGCTGTCCCCAGTCCACCGGTACGCGGTAGAACCGGGTCTCGCCCGGCGTGATCCGGTCCTTCCACACACCGGTGTCGACCGAACCCGCGTCGTTGAAACCGGTGCCGCCCTTGGCGCTGCGCTTGGTGGCGTCCGTGCGCGGGGCCGGCGTGGTGGTGCTCCAGCTGCCCTGGCCCGGCCGGGCGGGGGTGTTGCCCTTGAGCGGGGGCTCGTCGAGGTAGTTCAGTTCGAGGGGCCAGGGGTCGGGTCCGGAGGTCGTCGACCCCTCGCGGGTGATCACCAGGTAGTACGGGCCGGCCTTCTGGCACTCCGTCCGGTCGGCGCCGATGCGACGGGTGGCGTAGTCGGCGAGCGGATACGCCATGCCGCCGCCGTTGAAGGACGGGCTGGCTCCCGTGCCGCAGGTCGTGCCGTCGCTGTCCTGGACGTTGACGGTCAGCTTGTCGCCGTAGTCCTCGACCTTGGTGCCGGGCTTGGGCGCCGCGACGGCCGAGAAGTACGCGCTGGTCCTGTCGTCCAGGGTGACGGCGTAGTACTTCTGCTCGCCGCGCTTGATGGAGTCGGTGTGCAGTCCGGGCTTGAGCTGCGGCGCATCCGCGGCGCTGGAGGTGCCCTTGGTCGCCGTGGCGCCGTCCCCCGTCCGGTAGCCGGGTATGGACTCGGCCGAGGCCACGCCCACCGTCCCCGGCAGAATCGCCACCACGGCGAGCGCCGCCAGTACGGCCATGCCCCTGTTCGTCGTGCGCCCCGTCACCACGAGCCACCCCTCATCGGATCGGAATTCCCGGCGCCGGCCTGCGGCTTCCTGCGAGCCCACCCGTAGGCCACCGCGAGACCGGCCAGCAGCAGTACGCCCACTCCACCGATGGCGACGGCCACCACACGTCCTGTGGACCATCCTCCACCGCCGTCGGGCGTGCCGTCCGCCGAGCGCCCGGAATCGCCCGGGGAGACCTCGGCCCGGACCGCGGACGCCCCGGCCTGCGGGCCGCTCTTCTCCTGGCCCAGCACCGCGATCCGCAGCACCACACCGATCTGCGGATGCTGCGCGATCTCGGCGGCCTTGGCGCCCAGCGTCACCGCGAGGTAGAAGTCGCCGTTGCGGTGCACGGGGACGACATCGGGGTGCGTCTCGTAGCGATTGGTCCAGGCGACCGGGACCGTCCCCATGCTGAGCGACGCCAGCCGCCCGTTGTAGGACACCTGGGCACTGAACTGGCCGGTACCGCTGCCGACCGGCGCGCGGAACGGTGTGTAGACCTGGGTACCGCCGTAGGACGTATGCGCGCTGTAGCCCTTGACCGTCGGCTCGTTGGCGAATTCCACGTCGTAGCGCAGTTGCTGGCCCCAGCCGACCGGCACCTTGTACCAAAGGGTCTGCGCCGGCAGGACCTTGTCCCGCCAGACGCCCTGGTGCAGCGTACGGGCGTCATTGAAGCCGGTGCCGCCGGTGACGTCCTGGGGCGCGGTGGTGGGCAGCGAGGCGTCCTTGCCGCCCGCGCCGTACTCCGGCTCCGACTGTGCGGGCGTGACGCCCTTCTTCAGCGGATGTTCCACGTGAAACGTCAGCTCCATCGGCCACCGGGCGGCGTCCGACCCCTTGGCGGCCTTGCGCTCGACGACCAGCCAGTACCGCCCGGCCTTGTCACATCCGCCGTTGCCACCCTGCGTGGGGATACGGCTGACGCCCGAGGTCAGCGGTGTCGCACCCTCGTGCTGCCCGAACATCTCGGAGGTGGAAGCACAGGAGCCGGTGGTGCCGTACGCGATGCGGGTGCGCAGCATGTCGAGGGAGTCGACGGCCGCGCCGGCCTGGGGCACCACGGTCGCCGAGAAGTCGGCCGTCGAGACGGCATCCAGGCCGGCGGCGTAGTAGCGCTCTTCGTTGGGCCCGATGGTGTCCAGATACTGCCCGGGGACGATGCCGGGCGCACCGCTCCGCGTCGTCGTCCCGCGGATCTGCTTGCCCTTGAAGCGGTAGCTGTCCGCGGAGAGTTGGCCGGCCCGCTGGAGCTGGCGGGCGAGCGCCCTGGCGTCCGGGGCGTCGTAGTACCGCCCGTTGCCGGCCTTCGCGATGCACTCCAGCTGTGCGCGGGCCTTGCCCGCCACCTGGAAGCCGATGGCATCGATGTGCAGATCGCCGCCGGATGCGGCGAGTTGGGCGGCGACCTTGCAGGGCGGCGGCGCCTGGCAGTTGTCCTCGCCATCGGAGATCAGCAGGATCGTGCGCTTGCCGGTCGCTCCGCCGACGGGCCGGGGAAGGTCGCCGGCCGCCTTGCGCAGGGAGAGCCCGATGGGGGTGTCACCCTTGGGCCGGACGGCCGCGACCGCCCGCTTGAGGCCCGCCCGGTCGAGGGCGGCGACCGGCTGGGCGAGCCGGGTGTCGTCACAGCCCTTGGCCTTGTCGGCACCGTAGACCCGCAGGCCGGTGGGGTAGCCGTCGGGCAGGGCGTCGGCGACCGTGCCGACGGCCTTACGGGCGGAATCGATCCGGGTGCTGCCGGAGCCGTCGCCCCCCGCCATCGAGCCGGACGAGTCGAGCACCATCACCATCCCGGTGCCCTCGGCGGCCTGCGCCCGGGCCGGTGTGGCCGCTGTGGCCGGAAGTGGCCCGATGATCAGGGCCGGCAACAGCCCCCCGAGTACCGCCACCGCCCCTCTGCACGGTCGTTGTGCCATGTCCTGATCCCCCCTGTGCCCTGCCGGACACATCACAGAATTTGCTACCGCAATCTAGTGGTGTGCTATAGCAAACTCAAGAGGGCTGCCGTCACGGTCCTGCAACGAGAACCAGCCACCCGGGCACGACCTCCGGCGCCCCGGCCCAGACCGCGCCGCCAGCCCGCCCCCGGACGCACGAAACCCCGATCACCCAGGGGCAATCGGGGTCCGTACGAACGAACTGTGGGGGGTCTCAGACACCCGAACCTGCGGGCACGGAGTCGGTCGCCTCCGTCCACAGATCCTGCTCGGCGCGATCCGCCTGGATCTGGCGGTACACGAGGAGCCCGCCGATGGCGGCCAGTGCGACCAGGAGAAGCTTCTTCACCGCGCGACCTCGTCTTTCGTTGACGTAGGGGACCTATGTCGGCCGATGATACACACCGGCCGATACCGATCGGTTACCTAGCTCGCAGTCGGCAACACCTCGTCCGAGGGCTTGGGCCGCGAGCCAACTTCCGCCTCCGTACAACGAATCGGCCCGGCCGGGGAGTTCCCCGGCCGGGCCGATTGTGCAGTGCGGCTACCAGGACTTGAACCTGGGGCCTCTTCCTTATCAGGGAAGCGCTCTAACCGTCTGAGCTATAGCCGCGCGTTCGCTGCACCGAAAGATTAGCGCACTTCAGAGGCGTTCCCAAAATCGGTTCCGGGAGCCTCCCGAACGCCCTCCCGTGAGGAGGTCACTCGTCCTCGGCGAGGGTGAGCTCCACACCGCCGACGAAGCCCGCCGACAGGTTGTAGATGAAGGCACCGAGCGTGGCCAGCGCGGTTGCCAGCACCACGTCGATCACCGCGATGATCGACGTGAACAGCAGTACCCGCGGCAGCGAGAGGAACGACTGGAGATCGAAGCCGGCCCCGTCACTGGAGCCGGTGGCCTCGCTGATCGTCCCGCCGACCGTGGAGAAGACGCCCATCGCGTTCATGACCATCCACAGCACCGCGGCGGCCACGACCGTGCAGATGCCCAGGGCGATGGAGAGCAGAAAGCTGACCTTCATGACCGACCACGGATCGGCGCGTGCCACCCGCAGCCGGGCCTTGCGGGTCCGCGGGGCCGTACTGGCGCCCGTACGCGGCCGGCGCACCGCCTGCCCGCCACTCTGCCCACCGCCGGTGGGATACGCCTGAGGCGGCTGATACGGCTGCTGAGAGCCGCTCTCGGCCTGCCCCTGGGACTGCTGCCGGGGCTGCGGCTGCGGCTGACGTGTATCGGTCACGGGTCCCCCCTGGTGCGAGCCCTCGTCCCGGGGGCCGGTGTCAGAAACGGCGGAGCCACGGGCGCTGTCATCCGTCACGGTCGCGGGTCCGGACGGGGAATCCTTCCCGGCTCCCGATCCACCCGCTGTAGCGCCCGTGGCTCCACTCACGACCTACTCCTCGTGCTACTCCGCCGCGGGCTGCTCGCCCTCGGTCTCCGTGGGCACGGTCCCCTCGGCCGCTTCGGTCTCGTCGGGCATCTCGCCCCCGTCGACCTCTTCGGCTTCACGACCGGCCTCGGCGTTCCATGCGATGCCGACGACGGCATCACGCTTGCCCAGGTTGATCAGTTGGACGCCCATGGTGTCACGGCCGGTCTCCCGCACCTCGTTGACCCGCGTACGGATCACGCCACCGCCGAGCGTCACCGCGAGGATCTCGTCGGTCTCCTCGACGACCAGCGCGCCGACCAGCGAACCCCGGTCCTCCACGATCTTGGCGGCCTTGATGCCCAGACCGCCGCGGCCCTGGACGCGGTACTCGTCGACCGCGGTGCGCTTGGCGTAGCCGCCGTCCGTGGCGGTGAAGACGTAGGTGTTGGCGCGAACCACGTTCATCGAGAGCAGCTCATCGCCCTCGCGGAAGCTCATGCCCTTCACACCGGAGGTGGCCCGGCCCATCGGGCGCAGCGCCTCGTCGGTCGCCGTGAAGCGGATCGACTGGGCCTTCTTGCTGATCAGCAGCAGGTCGTCGGTCTCCGACACCAGCTCGGCGCCGATCAGCTCGTCGTCCGTGCCGTCCTCCTGCTCGCGCAGGTTGATCGCGATGACACCACCGGAGCGCGGCGAGTCGTAGTCCTTGAGCGGCGTCTTCTTCACCAGGCCGGCCTTGGTGGCGAGCACCAGGTACGGCATGGCCTCGTAGTCGCGGATCGCCAGGATCTGCGCGATCTGCTCGTCCGGCTGGAAGGCGAGGAGATTGGCCACATGCTGACCCCGCGCGTCCCGCCCCGCGTCGGGGAGCTCGTACGCCTTGGCGCGGTAGACCCGGCCCTTGTTCGTGAAGAACAGCAGCCAGTGGTGGGTGGTGGAGACGAAGAAGTGGTCGACGATGTCGTCTTCCTTGAGCTTCGTGCCCCGTACGCCCTTGCCGCCGCGCTTCTGCGAGCGGTAGTCGTCGGTCTTCGTCCGCTTCACATAGCCGCCACGGGAGATCGTGACGACGATGTCCTCCTCGGCGATCAGGTCCTCGATGGACATGTCGCCCTCGAAGGGCACCAGCTTGCTGCGCCGGTCGTCGCCGAACTTCTCGACGATCGCGGCGAGTTCCTCGCTGATGATCTGGCGCTGCCGCTCCGGGGAGGCCAGGATCGCGTTGTACTCGTTGATCTTGCGCTGCAGCTCGTCGTGCTCGGCCGTGATCTTCTGGCGCTCCAGGGCGGCCAGCCGGCGCAGCTGCATCTCCAGGATCGCGTTCGCCTGGATCTCGTCGATCGTCAGCAGGCCCATCAGGCCCTCGCGCGCCACGTCGACCGTCTCACTGCGCCGGATCAGCGCGATGACCTCGTCGATGGCGTCCAGCGCCTTGAGCAGACCGCGCAGGATGTGCGCCCGCTCCTCGGCCTTGCGCAGCCGGAACTTCGTCCGGCGGACGATGACCTCGACCTGGTGCGTCACCCAGTTGCGGATGAACGCGTCCAGGGAGAGCGTGCGCGGCACACCGTCGACCAGCGCCAGCATGTTCGCGCCGAAGTTGGTCTGCAGATCGGTGTGCTTGTAGAGGTTGTTGAGGACGACCTTGGCGACCGCGTCCCGCTTGAGGACGATGACCAGGCGCTGGCCCGTACGCGAGGAGGTCTCGTCGCGGACGTCCGCGATGCCGCCGACCTTGCCGTCCTTCACCAGGTCGGCGATCTTCTGCGCGAGGTTGTCCGGGTTGACCTGGTACGGCAGCTCCGTGACCACCAGGCACTGGCGGTTCTGGATCTCCTCGACCGCCACCACCGCGCGCATCGTGATCGAGCCGCGGCCCGTGCGGTAGGCCTCCTCGATGCCCTTGCGGCCCACGACCAGAGCGCCGGTGGGGAAGTCGGGGCCCTTGATGCGCTCGATGAGCGCCTCCAGCAGCTCCTCGTTGGAGGCTTCGGGGTGCTCCAGCGCCCACTGGGCACCGGCCGCGACCTCGCGCAGGTTGTGCGGCGGGATGTTCGTCGCCATACCGACCGCGATACCGGCCGAGCCGTTGATCAGCAGGTTGGGGAAGCGCGCCGGCAGGACCGTGGGCTCCTGGTTACGGCCGTCGTAGTTGTCCTGGAAGTCGACGGTCTCCTCGTCGATGTCCCGGAGCATCTCCATGGACAGCGACTTCATCTTGCACTCGGTGTACCGCATGGCCGCCGCCGGGTCGTTGCCCGGGGAGCCGAAGTTGCCGTTGGAGTCCACCAGCGGCATCCGCATCGACCACGGCTGCGCCAGACGCACCAGGGCGTCGTAGATCGAGGAGTCGCCGTGCGGGTGGTACGTACCCATGACGTCGCCGACGACGCGGGCGCACTTGTAGAAGCCCTTCTCGGGGCGGTAGCCGCCGTCGTACATCGCGTACAGCACACGGCGGTGCACCGGCTTGAGGCCGTCCCGCACATCGGGCAGCGCACGCGAGACGATGACGGACATCGCGTAGTCGAGGTAGGAGCGCTGCATCTCCGTCTCGAGCCCGACGGGCTCGACACGCATCCCCACGCCTTCGATGGCGGCGGGCGCGCCCTCGGCGGTCACGCCGTCCGGGGTCACAGGGGGGTTTTCGTCGGCCATGGTGGTTCAAAGTCCTTTCGAGCTGCGGCTGGTGTACGGGCCGACAGGGCTCAGATGTCGAGGAAGCGGACGTCCTTGGCGTTGCGCTGGATGAACGAGCGGCGCGCCTCGACGTCCTCGCCCATCAGCACGGAGAACAGGTCGTCCGCACGGGCCGCGTCGTCCAGCGAGACCTGACCGAGGACCCGGTGGTCGGTGTCCATGGTCGTGATGCGCAGCTCCTCGGCATTCATCTCACCGAGACCCTTGAACCGCTGGATCGAGTCCTCGCGGATCCGCTTGCCGTTCTGCTTGCCGATCTCGATCAGCGCGTCCCGCTCCGGGTCGGAGTAGGCGTACTCGAAGTCGTCCCGGCCCCACTTGATCTTGTACAGCGGCGGGCGGGAGAGGTAGACGTGCCCGGCCTCGACCAGCGGTCGCATGAAGCGGAAGAGGAACGTGAGCAGCAGGGTGTTGATGTGCTGACCGTCGACGTCGGCGTCCGCCATCAGGATGATCTTGTGATAGCGGAGCTTCTCGATGTCGAAGTCCTCGTGCACGCCCGTGCCGAACGCCGAGATCAGCGCCTGGACCTCGTTGTTCTGGAGGATCTTGTCGACCCTGGCCTTCTCGACGTTGAGGATCTTGCCTCGGATCGGGAGGATCGCCTGGTACTCCGGGTTCCGGCCGGACTTGGCCGAGCCGCCGGCGGAGTCACCCTCGACGATGAAGATCTCGCACTTGGTCGGGTCGTTGGACTGGCAGTCGCTCAGCTTGCCCGGCAGCGACGCCGTCTCCAGCAGGCCCTTGCGGCGGGTCAGATCGCGCGCCTTACGGGCCGCCACGCGTGCGGTCGCGGCCTGGATGCCCTTGCGGATGATGTCCGCGGCCTCGTTGGGGTTGCGGTCCAGCCAGTCAGTGAGGTGCTCGTAGACCACCTTCTGGACGAAGGTCTTCACCTCGGTGTTGCCCAGCTTGGTCTTGGTCTGGCCCTCGAACTGCGGCTCGGCGAGCTTGACCGAGATGATCGCCGTCAGACCCTCGCGGATGTCCTCACCCGTGAGGTTGTCGTCCTTCTCGCGCAGCAGCTTCTTGTCGCGCGCATAGCGGTTGATCAGGCCCGTCAGCGCGGCGCGGAAGCCCTCTTCGTGGGTACCGCCCTCGTGGGTGTGGATGATGTTCGCGAAGCTGTAGACACCCTCGCTGTACTGGGTGTTCCACTGCATCGCGAGCTCGACCGAGAGCTGGCGCTCCTTGTCCTCCGCCTCCACCGCGATCACGGTCGGGTGCACCAGCTCGCCCTTGCGCGAGTTGAGGTACGTCACGAAGTCGACGATGCCGCCCTCGTAGTGGTACCGCACCGAGAGCGGCTTGCCCTCCTCGTCCACATGGTCCGGGCGCTCGTCGGTCAGCGCGATCGTCAGACCCTTGTTGAGGAACGCCATCTCCTGGAAGCGGCGCGACAGCGTCTCGAAGCTGTACGTGGTGGTCTCGAAGATGTCGGGGTCGGCCCAGAACGTCACGGTCGTGCCGGTGTCGTCCGTCGCCTCGTTCTGGGCGAGCGGCGCGGTCGGCACACCGAGCTTGTACTCCTGCGTCCAGCGGTAGCCGTCCGTGCGGACCTCGACCGCCACCCGCTGCGACAGGGCGTTCACGACGGAGACACCCACGCCGTGCAGACCACCGGAGACCGCGTAGCCGCCGCCGCCGAACTTGCCGCCGGCGTGCAGCACCGTCATCACGACCTCGACGGCCGGCTTGTTCTCCGACGGCACGATGCCCACCGGGATACCGCGGCCGTTGTCGACGACGCGGACGCCACCGTCCGCCAGGAGCGTCACCGCGATGGTGTCCGCGTGGCCCGCCAGCGCCTCGTCGACGGAGTTGTCGACGACCTCTTGCACGAGGTGGTGCAGACCACGCTCGCCCGTCGAGCCGATGTACATGCCAGGGCGCTTGCGGACCGCGTCCAGGCCTTCGAGGACGGTGATCGCACTGGCGTCATACGACTTCTCCACCGCGGAGTCGCCCATGGCGCCGGCAGGAACCCCCTCTTCAGTAGAAGCCGTGTTGTTCTCGTTGAGGTCGCCGGAGTCGGCCACGAAGCGCCCTTTCTGGCACAGCACGAGCCCTTCCGCGCCTGTGGGATTCACCCCTGGGAGGACAGGCGGGAGCGGCTGCGTCGTTCGACATGTTCCGCAAGTGGGCGGGATTGCCACCAGTCTACCGGTAGCGCTGACACTCATGGGGGTTTGCAGGCACCTGAGTCGTCATGTGCCGCCCTGAACTGGCGTCCGCCGACTCCCCATATCCGAGAAGGGGCCTCAGGACGCTCAAGCGGGCACTCAGCGCTTCCGGCTGTCAACCGGCCGCTACCGTGAGCGGGGTCTCACCCGCCTCATCCGTATAGGGGGTGCGCGGGGCTCAGCCGTAGGTGTCGCCGGGGCCCTTGCTTCCCGGTGCCCGCAGCGATCCGTACCGGCGTGCGGGCCCTCCCGGACCGAGCACCCTGATCATCTTTACGGTGCCGTGGCCCAGGTCCTCGTTGAGGCGGGCCACCAGCGTCGGGGCCAGCAGCCGCAGCTGCGTCGCCCAGGCCGTCGAATCGCACTGGACGGTCAGCACCCGTGCGTCCTCGTCGTACTTCTGGGGCTCACAGTGCTGGGCCACCTCGGGCCCGACCAGCTGCGGCCAGCGCCCCATCACCCCGCCGACCGCGGCCGGGGTCTCCCAGCCGCGCTCCGTGATCAGCCGGTTGATCGCCGCACCGAGCGGCAGCGGATCGCGGCCGTCGGCCCGTGCGCCCGAGCGCAGCCCGCCCCGCCTGGCCTGCTTCTTCTGCTGGGCTGCCGCGCCCCGCGCCCGCGCCTGCTCCTTCGCGGCCACCAGCGCCTGCCGGGCCAGATCCACGCCGGAGAGCTCCGGAGGCTTGGGCCGCTCGGGCTGCTCCTCGCTCACGGATTCACCTTCTCCGCGGCGCCGTCGGACACCGCATAGCGCGCCCCGGCCAGAACGCCCGGCACATCGTCGTCCACCGCGGCCGTCACCAGCACCTGCTCGCCCGGGGCCACCAGCTCCGCCAGCCGCTCGCGGCGGCGGGCGTCCAGCTCGGCGAAGACGTCGTCGAGCACGAGCACCGGCTCGTTGCCCTCGGCGCGCAGCAGGTCGTACGAGGCCAGCCGCAGCGCCAGCGCATACGACCAGGACTCGCCGTGGCTGGCGTAGCCCTTCGCCGGGAGCTGCCCCAGCTTGAGCACCAGATCGTCGCGGTGCGGGCCGACCAGCGTCACCCCGCGCTCGATCTCTCCCTTACGGGCCTCGCCGAGCGCCGCCAGCAGCACGCCGTACAGCTCCTCGCGGGTCGTGGCGTCGGCCATCGCCGCGCCCGCCGAACCGCGGTACTCCAGCGCCAGCGGCCCGCCGCCCGGCGCCAACTGCTCGTAGGCCTTGTCCGCGAGCGGCTGAAGCGTGGCGATCAGATCGAGCCGCTGCGCCAGCAGCTCGGCACCCGCGCGGGCCAGATGCTGGTCCCAGACGTCCAGCGTCGACAGATCCATCTGCCGCCCGCCGTGCCTGCGCGCCAACGCCGCGGTTTTCAACAGGGTGTTGCGCTGCTTGAGGACGCGGTCGTAGTCCGAACGCACCCCGGCCATCCGCGGCGAACGCGCGGTGATCAGCTCGTCCAGGAACCGCCGGCGCTCCCCCGGGTCCCCCTTCACCAGCGCCAGATCCTCCGGCGCGAACAGCACCGTCCGGACGATCCCCAGCACATCCCGCGGCCTGACCTGGGAGGACCGGTTGATCCGGGCGCGGTTGGCCTTGCCCGGATTGAGCTCCAGCTCGACCAGCTGTTGCCGCTCGCCCTGGACGACCGCGGCCCGGATGATCGCCCGCTCGGCGCCCATCCGCACCAGCGGGGCGTCCGAGGAGACCCGGTGGCTGCCGAGCGTGGCGAGATAGCCGACCGCCTCGACGAGATTGGTCTTGCCTTGGCCGTTGGGGCCCACGAAAGCCGTGACGCCCGGATCGAGCGGAACCTCGACCCGGGCGTACGAGCGGAAGTCGGCGAGAGACAGATGCGATACGTGCATTGCTGGGCGCCGACCTCTCCGGCTGCTGCGTGCTGGTGCTGCCTGTTGCTTCTGGTTGCTGTGGTGCTGCTTGCTACTTCTTGCCCTCGACCGCGTGGCCACCGAACTGGTTGCGCAGCGCGGCGATCATCTTCATCTGCGGCGAGTCGTCCTGACGGGAGGCGAAGCGCGCGAAGAGCGAGGCCGTGATCGCGGGCAGCGGCACGGCGTTGTCGATCGCGGCCTCGACCGTCCAGCGGCCCTCACCGGAGTCGGCGGCGTAGCCGCGCAGCTCGTCGAGGTGCTCGTCGTCGCCGAGCGCGTTGACGGCCAGGTCGAGCAGCCAGGAACGGATGACCGTGCCCTCCTGCCAGGAGCGGAAGACCTCGCGCACGTCGGTGACGGAGTCGACCTTCTCCAGCAGCTCCCAGCCCTCGGCATAGGCCTGCATCATCGCGTACTCGATGCCGTTGTGGACCATCTTCGCGAAGTGGCCGGCGCCGACCTTGCCGGCGTGCACCGAGCCGAACTTCCCCTCGGGCTTGAGGGCGTCGAAGATCGGCTGCACCTTCGCGACATCGTCCTTGTCGCCGCCGTACATCAGCGCATAGCCGTTCTCCAGGCCCCAGACGCCGCCGGAGACACCGCAGTCGACGAAGCCGATGCCCTTGGCCTTCAGCTCCTCGGCGTGCTTCTCGTCGTCGGTCCAGCGGGAGTTGCCGCCGTCCACGACGATGTCGCCCGGCGAGAGCAGCTCGGCCAGTTCGTCGATCGTGGACTGGGTGGCGGCACCGGCCGGCACCATGACCCAGACCACCCGCGGACCCTTGAGCTTGTCCACAAGCCCCTGAAGGCTGTTGACATCCGCCACGTCGGGGTTGCGGTCGTATCCGATGACGGTGTGGCCGGCGCGGCGAATGCGCTCGCGCATATTGCCGCCCATCTTGCCGAGACCGACGAGACCGAGCTCCATCAGAGACCCTCTTTGCACGTAGTCGTTGCTGTTCGTACCCGAGTCCGAGCCTACGCCCGCAGGTCCGTGCACACCTGTGGGCTCAGCTGCTCATCAGGGCCTCTTCAGCCGGTCGCCGCAAGGCCCCCGACCAGGGCGCTGTCCGGTGTCTGCCGGACAGCGATCCCTTGGCCGTGCGGCCGTCAGCCCGAGAGCCGCACGGGCATGATCAGGTACTTGTACGCGTCGTCGGCCTCGGCGTCCTTGGCCGGCCGGCCGCTCAGCAGCGCGGGCTTGGTCGAGGTCGTGAAGGACAGCTGCGCCACCGGGGAGTCGATGGCGGACAGGCCCTCCAGGAGGAAGCCGGGGTTGAAGGCGATCGAGATGTCGTCGCCGTCCAGGTCGGCGTCCACCCTCTCCACAGCCTGTGCGTCGTCGCTGGAGCCGGCCTCCAGGATCAGCACACCCTGCTCGAAGCTCAGCCGGACCGGAGTGTTCCGCTCGGCCACCAGCGCCACACGCTTGACGGCCTCGACGAACGGGGCGGTCTCGATCACGGCGACCGAGTTGAACTCGGTCGGGAAGAGCGTGCGGTACTTCGGCAGGTCACCTTCCAGCAGACGCGTCGTCGTCCGCCGCCCGGCGCCCTCGAATCCGATCAGGCCCTCGCCCTGGCCGGAGCCGGACAGCGCGAGCGTGACGGTGTCGCCGCTGCTCAGGGACTTGGCGGTGTCCAGCAGCGTCTTGGCGGGGACCAGCGCGACCGCGGAGGCGTCCGGGCTCTCCGGCTTCCACAGGAACTCGCGCACCGCGAAGCGGTAACGGTCGGTGGAGGCCAGGGTGACCGTGTCGCCCTCGATCTCGATGCGTACGCCGGTGAGCACCGGGAGGGTGTCGTCACGGCCGGCGGCGATGGCGACCTGGGCGGCAGCGGCGGCGAAGACCTCACCGGGGACGGTGCCGGTGGCGGTGGGCATCGTCGGCAGGGCCGGGTACTCCTCCACAGGAAGGGTGTGGAGGGTGAACCGCGAGGAGCCACAGACGACGGTGACCCGTACACCGTCGGTGGAAATCTCCACCGGGCGGTTGGGGAGCGCACGGCAGATGTCGGCGAGCAGCCGGCCGGAGACGAGGACCGTGCCTTCCTCTTCGACCTCGGCGTCCACCGAAACCCGCGCGGAGACCTCGTAGTCGAAGCCGGAGAGGCTCAGCGTGCCGTCCTCCGTCTTCAGCAGCAGGCCCGCGAGGACGGGCACCGGCGGACGGGCCGGGAGGCTCTTGGCCGCCCAGGCCACTGCCTCCGCGAGTACATCGCGCTCCACCCGGATCTTCACCGGAAACCGCCTCCTGCTGTTGCTGGCTCTTCGCCCTGCTGGCCTTCGTCGTCGGCTGGGTTGCCGGAGACCAGTCTGACGCACGCCACCGACAGTCGGTGCGGCTCGGGGTCAAGTCGGCTCGACCGATGGCGGACGCCCGGCGGCCAACTTGTGCACAGGCCCCGTTTCCGAACGAGTTCCCCGGTAGATATCCGTGGTCGTAGTAGTAGGGGCTGTGGAAACCGTGGACAACTGCTTTTGCGCAGGTCAACCCGGATTTTTTGTCCACTGCCCCTGTGGGTGGCGGTCGTGGATAAGCCGGCGGTTCTGTGGACCGCCAGAAGTTCTGCACACCCGATGCACAGGGGACGGGTACTTCTCCCCAGTGCCGTCCCCAGCTTTACCCACGTTCCCCACAGCCCAATCAATCACCTTGGTGTGACCGCTTTCACTCGGCCCGGTGAGGGCGGGTGTTGCGTTGCCGAACAGTGGACAGCGGTGTGGAGAAGCCGGGGATTGCTGGGGACAACGGCGGCTTGCCTGTGGGCGGGCGGTGGACAAGACGCGGCCCCTCCTGTGGACGAATCTTCTGTCCACACCCTGTGGAGGAGGGTTGGCCACAAATCCACACGCGGTTGACCTCCTCCGATGCCCCGTCAGAACACCGGCCTGTGGATCCCACAGGGATAACTTTCCCCTCCCCAGGATGTGGACGGAAGATTCTTGCCCAATCTGTGGAGAGAAGCCGTGACCGGCCGCGGAATCGAACACCGGCGGCGCGCTCCACAGGTTTGGGACGGCGTCGGGGCGGATCGGACCGGCGGCGGAGAGGGTGCGGGAGAGGCCCGGAACGGGTTCGGGAGCCGTACGTGGATGAGTACAGAGGCGCTCGGGAGGGCTTGAGGGGCGGCGCGAGAGGAGACGGGGAGGCCTGAGGAGCGTCGGGGAACCGCGGGAGGACCGAGGGGCAAAGGCGCTTCCCACGACGGCCCCGCCCCCGTACGCCGAAGGGCGCTCCGGGAGCGGATCCGGAGCGCCCTGGGACGTCCTGCGGTGGCGGCGGGCCGACGGTGGCCGGCCTCAGCCGTTCTTGATGCGGTTGGTCAGCTCGGTGACCTGGTTGTAGATCGAGCGCCGCTCGGCCATCAGCGCGCGGATCTTGCGGTCGGCGTGCATCACGGTCGTATGGTCCCGGCCGCCGAACTGCGCGCCGATCTTCGGCAGCGAGAGATCGGTCAGCTCGCGGCACAGATACATGGCGATCTGGCGGGCGGTCACCAGCACCCGGCTGCGCGACGAGCCGCACAGGTCGTCGATGGTCAGCCCGAAGTAGTCGGCGGTCGAGGCCATGATCGCGGTCGCGGTGATCTCCGGCGCGGCGTCCTCACCGCCGGGGATCAGGTCCTTCAGCACGATCTCGGTCAGCCCGAGGTCCACCGGCTGCCGGTTGAGCGAGGCGAACGCGGTGACCCGGATCAGCGCGCCCTCCAACTCGCGGATGTTGCGCGAGATCCGGGACGCGATGAACTCCAGCACCTCCGGCGGCGCGTTCAGCTGCTCCTGTACCGCCTTCTTGCGGAGGATCGCGATCCGGGTCTCCAGCTCGGGTGGCTGGACGTCGGTGATCAGTCCCCACTCGAAGCGGTTGCGCAGCCGGTCCTCCAGGGTGACCAGCTGCTTGGGCGGCCGGTCACTGGAGAGCACGATCTGCTTGTTCGCGTTGTGCAGCGTATTGAAGGTGTGGAAGAACTCCTCCTGCGTCGACTCCTTGCTCGCCAGGAACTGGATGTCGTCGACCAGCAGGATGTCCATGTCGCGGTAGCGCTTGCGGAACGCGTCCGCCTTGCCGTCGCGGATGGAGTTGATGAACTCGTTGGTGAACTCCTCCGAGCTCACGTACCGCACCCGGGTGCCCGGATACAGGCTGCGCGCATAGTGCCCGATCGCATGCAGCAGGTGGGTCTTGCCCAGCCCCGATTCCCCGTAGATGAACAGCGGGTTGTACGCCTTGGCCGGTGCCTCGGCGACAGCGACCGCGGCGGCGTGCGCAAAGCGGTTCGAGGCACCGATGACGAAGGTGTCGAAGAGGTACTTCGGGTTCAGCCGCGCGGTCGGCTCACCGGGGCCGGTCGCCGGCGCGGGCTGCGCGGCGAGCGGGCTGGGCGCACCGCTGGGCGCGGGAAGCATGCTGCCGGGACCGCCCGTGCGGCCGTTGTGCCCGCCGGGCTGGTGCTCGGAGAGGTCGCGCCGCGGCTGGTCATAAGGGGAGCGCGGACCGTCGGAGTGCTGCGGCGGACCGCTGCGGTCGGGCGCCTGCCCGCGGTAGTCGTTCTGCCGCTGCTGATGCTGCGATACATGGGACGACGGCGAGGCGTACGGGTCGCGCTCGGGGAAGCCGCCGAGGTGTTGCTGCTGCCAGCCGTAGTCGTCGCGCGGGCCGGGGCCGCCGGCCATGTGGGAGGAGTGCTGCGGCCAGCCGCCGGGCTCGTGCCGCGGCTGCTGGTAGTCCGGGTAGGCGGGCCGGACGCCGGGCAGATCGTCGCCCTGGTGCCCGTAGCCCTGCCGGCTCTCGTGCCGGTTGTCGTGCCGGGCTTCGTAGCCGTCGTAGGCATCGTGCTGCTGGGGAGACTGATGCGACGGCTGATGGCGCGGGGCGTGCTGCTGGGGCGACTGGTGCTGCGGCGACTCATGCTGAGGCGCGGGCGGTGCGGACTGCGCCGGGGGCTCCTCGGAGGAGTCGTCAACGGTGATCGCGATCCGGATCGGGCGGCCGCACTCATGGCTGAGGGCCTCCCCGATCAATGGCGCCAGCCGGCCTTCGAGCACGCCCTTGGCGAATTCATTGGGAACGGCGAGCAGCGCGGTGTCGGCCACCAGCGCCAGCGGCTGGGTGCGCTTGAGCCAGTCCTGGTCCTTGGGCTTGAGGCCGTCGGCCTCCGCGCGAAGGAGATGGTCGAGCACGCGCGGCCACACTGCGGCAAGATCGGCAGGTACATCAGCCACGGGGCACGCTCTCTCAGCAGTCCCACGAATGTGTGATTCTCAGGACGGGCGGGAAGGAATCGGAGTTCAGCCACGGTAGTCAGGGCGGGCCTGGTGATTCAAGTTGTTGTCCACAGGCTGTGCATAGTGTGTCCTGACAAGCGGCTCGTCGGCGCTGCCGAGAAGCCGGTTTGACCGGATGGCGTAGCCGCGCGTACCGTGACCAGGTCGAGTTGTCGATGGCTGCTGCCGCCTGCCTCCGATGGGCAAAGATCACGCTCGAGTGATCGTGTAGCGGTGCACTTAGGCGTTGCGAGCTACTCGTGGGCGCACGGTGACAGCCAGTCGACGCCCCACATCTGTCTCTGCTGAGGCAACAAGCATTCCTGGAGCCCCCGAGTGAGCAAGCGCACCTTCCAGCCGAACAACCGCCGCCGCGCGAAGACCCACGGCTTCCGTCTGCGCATGCGGACCCGCGCCGGCCGCGCGATTCTCGCGTCCCGCCGTGGCAAGGGTCGCGCCCGCCTGTCGGCCTGAGCAGCCTGAACCTAGGTCCATGACGTGCTGCCTACCGAGAATCGGCTGAGGCGGCGCGAGGACTTTGCGACCGCGGTACGCCGGGGACGCAGGGCCGGGCGCCCGCTCCTTGTCGTTCATTTCCGCAGCGGTGCAACGGACCCGCACGGGTCGGGGGAAAGTGTTCCCTCGGCACGTGCGGGTTTCGTCGTGAGCAAGGCAGTGGGCAACGCTGTCGTGCGCAACAAGGTCAAGCGCAGGCTTCGGCATCTCATGCGCGACCGGCTGGACCGGCTTCCCGCCGGTAGCCTGGTTGTCGTACGGGCCCTGCCCTGCGCGGGTGATGCGGATCACGACCAGCTGGCCCGCGACCTGGATGCCGCCCTCGAGCGGCTGCTGGGAGGGGTGCCGAGAGGCTGCAATCCCCCGGGGGCTGCTACCGACGGCGGATGCGCCGCGGGCCCCCGGAACCCCGGACGGGACCCGGGAGGGAGCGCACAGTGAAGTACCCGCTGCTGCTTTTGATCAAGATCTATCAGTGGACCATCAGCCCCCTGCTGGGACCGGTCTGCAAGTACTACCCGTCGTGCTCGCACTATGGCTATACGGCCATCGACCGGCACGGCGCGGTGAAAGGGACTGCGCTGACAGCTTGGCGCATCCTGCGATGCAATCCGTGGTCGCTCGGTGGCGTCGACCACGTCCCTCCCCGGAAGCGTCCGGTTTGGCATCAGCGGCTGAGGAGCCGCCTGGGCGGGCCCACCGTCCCTGAGCCTGTCGCCCAGCCCGAGACTCAGCCCAACGCCCAAGGAGCCTGATTCGTGGACACGATCCTCGGTCCCCTCTATATCGCTGTTTCCTGGATCATCGTCCAGTTCCACTCGTTCTACAGCCTCATCTTTGACAGGGACAGTGGCGCGGCGTGGGGTCTGTCCATCGTCTCGCTGGTGGTGCTGATCCGTATCTGCCTGATCCCGCTCTTTGTGAAGCAGATCAAGTCGACGCGGAACATGCAGGCGCTCCAGCCGAAGATGAAGGCGATCCAGGAGCGCTACAAGAGCGACAAGCAGCGCCAGTCCGAAGAGATGATGAAGCTCTACAAGGAGACGGGCACCAACCCGCTCTCGAGCTGTCTCCCGATTCTGGCCCAGTCGCCGTTCTTCATCTCGCTGTACCAGGTTCTGAACCACATCGCCCAGAACAAGGTGGTCGGTGTCATCGACCAGCCGCTTCTGGAGAGCGCGCAGAAGGCCCACATCTTCGGTGCGCCGCTGGCGGCGAAGTTCATGGACAGCGCGGAGAAGATCCAGAGCCTGGGCGCTTCCGTGGTCGACGTCCGCGTGGTCACGATCATCATGATCGTCCTGATGTCGGCGTCGCAGTTCTACACGCAGCGCCAGCTGATGACCAAGAACGTCGACCTGACGGTGAAGACGCCGTTCATGCAACAGCAGAAGATGCTGATGTACGTCTTCCCCATCATGTTCGCCGTCTTCGGCATCAACTTCCCCGTCGGTGTGCTCGTCTACTGGCTGACCACCAACGTGTGGACCATGGGCCAGCAGATGTTCGTCATCCGTCGTAACCCGACTCCGGGCAGCAAGGCCTTCGCGGAGCGCCAGGAGCGGCTGCGGGCCGCCGGCAAGATCGTCGAGGACCCGGCCGAGATCGCCGCGAAGCAGGCCGTCGAAGAGGCGCGCCAGAACCGCCAGCAGCCCAAGCGCCAGACGAAGTCCAAGCGGCAGACCGGCGGCGCTCCGGCCGGCGGTGCGCAGAACCGTACGCGTGCCGGATCGGCGTCGGGTGGCGCCGGTGAGGGTGCTGCGAAGAAGCAGTCGCTGGAGAAGAAGGACGCGCAGGACGGCAAGGAGAAGGGCGGCGCCTCCGGGTCCCGCACCACCAAGTCCGGACAGCGCAAGGGCCAGCAGCGCCCCAAGCACCCGTCGAAGAAGTAAGAAGGAGTCCTTTCGTGACGGACACGACCCCTGCCACCAAGGGCACCGACACCCTGACCCGCCTGGAGCAGGAAGGCGAGATCGCGGCCGACTACCTCGAGGGTCTGCTGGACATCGCCGACCTCGACGGCGACATCGACATGGATGTCGAGGCCGACCGCGCCGCTGTGTCGATCATCAGCGACTCGACCAGCCGTGACCTCCAGAAGCTGGTGGGCCGCGACGGTGAGGTGCTGGAGGCCCTTCAGGAGCTGACCCGGCTTGCCGTTCACCGTGAGACCGGTGACCGCAGCCGTCTGATGCTGGACATCGCCGGCTTCCGGGCGCGTAAGCGTGAGGAGCTTGCGGAGATCGGTGCGAAGGCGGCCGAGGAGGTCAAGGGCACCGGCGAGCCGCTGAAGCTCGACCCCATGACGCCGTTCGAGCGCAAGGTCGTCCACGATGCGGTGGCGGCGGCGGGGCTCCGGAGCGAGTCCGAGGGCGAGGAGCCGCAGCGCCGAGTGGTTGTCCTCCCGGCCTGACCGCTCAGCGCTCCCGTTTTTCTTTGGCCCCGTCTGCTCGCAGGCGGGGCCAAAAGTTGTCAGCGTTCTGTGTTATCCCGGGGGCGTAACCCGGGTTTCCGGCAGGAAAAGCAGTCCAGAGGAAGGGCGGTTCCCGTGACGGAGGAAGCAGCGGAGCTCCCTCCTGCGCCGCAGGCGGCGGAGGAGGTTTTCGGCGAGCGCTTTCCGGAGGCTGTGCGGTACGGCGAACTGCTCGCCGACGCCGGGGTGAAGCGTGGGCTCATCGGCCCGCGTGAGGTGCCACGGCTGTGGGAGCGGCATCTGTTGAACTGCGCGGTGCTCTCCGAGGTGGTGCCCGAGGGTGTCTCGGTCTGCGATGTGGGCTCGGGGGCCGGGCTGCCCGGTATCCCGCTGGCTCTGGTGCGGCCGGACCTGAAGATCACGCTGCTGGAGCCGCTGCTGCGGCGGACGAACTTCCTTCAGGAGGTCGTCGAGCTGCTCGGGCTGGACCATGTGACGGTCGTGCGCGGGCGGGCCGAAGAGGTCATGGGCAAGCTTCCGCAGGTGCATGTGGTGACGGCGCGTGCCGTGGCCCCGCTCGACCGGCTGGCCGGCTGGGGCGTTCCGCTGCTGCGCCCCTATGGCGAGATGCTGGCGCTCAAGGGCGATGCCGCGGAGGAGGAGCTCAAGGGGGCCCGTGCCGCGCTGAGCAAGCTCGGCGTGGTGGAGACCTCGGTGGTGCATGTGGGCGAGGGCATCGTGGACCCGCCCTCGACCGTCGTGCGGGTCGAGGTGGGCGAGAGCCCCGGCGGTGTGCGCTTTGCGGCCAAGCGGGCGAAGGCGGCTCGGGTGGGCCGTGTGTCGAGGGGGCGCCGGCGCTGACATCCGGGTGCCGGAACCACACACACCGGCATGGAGGCACCGGTTTTCCGTTCCGCCAGGGAGCGGAACGTGCGAATTTCGCAAATGCCACCAAAACGACACAAGACGGAGTGTCGCGGCTCATTCAGGCGCGACGCTGGCATCGTGTTTCACGTGAAACGTCGTTCTCTGCTGCAAGGGATCATCGGCCGTGGTCGTGCGGCCGCCGCGCCGCGCGACCGTAGGCCCACAAGGGTCAGCGAAGTATCCACAGAAGTGGATTCGTCCACAGGAGAACGGACCTCACTGGTTCACGACACCGAAAGCATGGCAGGCTCTGAACACTGTGAGCCTGATGTCGAGGAGAGTGAATCCTTGCGGTCCGACGCCAACATCGCGGGACCGATGACCGATCCGGTCCCCGGTCCCCGTAGCGAGTCGTTCGGGGACGACGTTTCACGTGAAACGCCGCCCCCGATGGACGACACCCCGATCGGTCGTGCAGCTCAGCTGGCGGTGGAGGCACTTGGCCGCGCGGGTGAGGGGCTGCCCCGGCCTGAACAGACGCGGGTCATGGTGGTTGCCAACCAGAAGGGCGGGGTCGGCAAGACCACGACCACGGTGAACCTGGCAGCCTCATTGGCCCTGCACGGTGCCCGGGTTCTGGTGATTGACCTCGACCCCCAGGGCAATGCGTCGACGGCGCTGGGGATCGACCACCACTCCGAAGTGCCCTCCATCTATGACGTGCTGGTGGAGAGCAAGCCGCTCTCCGATGTGGTGCAGCCGGTCGTGGATGTGGAGGGCCTGTTCTGTGCGCCCGCCACGATCGATCTGGCCGGTGCGGAGATCGAGCTGGTCTCGCTGGTGGCGCGTGAGAGCCGCCTGGACCGGGCCATCAAGGCGTATGAACAGCCGCTGGACTACATCTTCATCGACTGTCCGCCCTCGCTCGGCCTGCTGACGGTCAACGCGCTGGTGGCCGGCGCCGAGGTCCTGATCCCGATTCAGTGCGAGTACTACGCGCTTGAGGGGCTGGGGCAGCTGCTGCGGAACGTTGATCTGGTGCGGGGGCATCTCAACCCCGAACTTCATGTATCGACGATCTTGCTCACCATGTACGACGGGCGCACCCGGCTGGCCTCCCAGGTCGCCGACGAGGTGCGCAGTCACTTCGGCCACGAGGTGCTCCGTACGAGCATCCCCCGCTCGGTGCGTATCTCCGAGGCACCCAGCTATGGGCAGACAGTGCTCACCTATGACCCGGGATCCAGTGGCTCGCTTTCCTACCTCGAAGCGGCCCGAGAGATCGCGTTGCGTGGGGCCCCGCAAACCGGAGGCCAGGGCCTCAGCGTCAACTATGAAGCACAGCACAGCATCTCGGAGGGGACTCAGTGAGTGAACGACGTAGAGGCCTGGGCCGTGGGCTCGGTGCGCTGATCCCCGCGGCACCGCAGAGCACGGACAACGCAGGGTCGGCGGGACAGGGCGCGACGTCACCGTCGTCCGCACCGGTCCTGGCCCCGGAGCGAGGAGTAGCGGCCGCCAAGGTGACTTCGCTGCCGGCGCACGGTGTTTCACGTGAAACGGAAGCACCGGCCGCGACGGATCCCTCGTCGGCGGGCGTCTCAGCGGTGGCAGGAGCGCACTTCGCCGAGGTGCCGCTGGATGCGATCAAGCCGAACCCGCGCCAGCCGCGCGAGGTCTTCGACGAGGACGCCCTTGCCGAGCTGGTCACCTCCATCAAGGAGGTGGGCCTGCTCCAGCCGGTGGTGGTTCGGCAGACGGGGCCGGGGCGGTATGAGCTCATCATGGGCGAGCGCCGCTGGCGGGCGTGCCGTGAGGCCGGCCTGGAGAAGATTCCCGCGATCGTGCGGGCCACGGACGACGAGAAGCTGCTGCTCGATGCGCTTCTGGAGAACCTCCACCGGGCACAGCTCAACCCGCTGGAAGAGGCAGCCGCCTACGACCAGTTGTTGAAGGACTTCAAGTGCACGCATGACGAGTTGGCCGACAGGATCGGGCGTTCGCGTCCGCAGGTCTCCAACACGCTGCGGCTGCTGAAGCTCTCGCCGTCCGTGCAGAAGCGGCTTGCCGCCGGTGTGCTCTCCGCAGGACATGCCCGCGCTCTGCTTTCCGTGGAGGACTCGGAAGAGCAGGACCACCTTGCGCGCCGCATCGTGGCGGAGGGGCTGTCGGTCCGTTCCGTCGAGGAGATCGTGACCCTGATGGGGTCGACCCCCAAGGGCGCGAACAAGGCCAAGGGGCCCCGTGCGGGTACCCGGGTGTCCCCCGCGCTCACGGGCCTGGCCTCCCGGCTGTCCGACCGCTTTGAGACTCGGGTGAAGGTCGACCTGGGACAGAAGAAGGGAAAGATCGTCGTCGAGTTCGCCTCGATAGACGATCTGGAGCGGATCCTCGGCACGCTCGCTCCTGGTGAGGGGCGCGTCCTGGGCCAGTCGCTGGCCGAGGAGATCAACGAAGAAGAGTGAGCTGATGCTCTCGGCTCCTGGGCGGGCCGTGTTCCGGAGCCCATACCGGAACACGGCCCGCCCTTTGCTCTCTTGCGGTACCCGTGCCCGTAAAGGGTGGATACGATGCGTTCGGGTATGGCACGCATCCATGTGGAGACACCTCACACCGAGGAGAGAGCCATGCAATCGGTGAGCCGCACCGGACTGTTGGCAGCGGGGTTCGGCCTCGCAGCCGTCGGAGGGTTCGTTGGCGGTCTGCTCAGAGAGCAGGCGGCGCTGACGGCGCTTCGTGGTGTGGCAGGCGAGGGAAGTGAGGACCTGGTTCCATGGGCCGTCGGCTCGTACCGCTCACGTTGGACAACCTTCCGGACCTCCCCAAGCGCTGCCGCTCCTGTGTCTTCTGGGAGCTCGACCCCGTCAGCGGCGAGGCCGCGGTAAAGGCGGGTCGCCCCGAGCTCGAGAAGGAAGCCTGGATCTCGGCAGTACTGCTGGAGTGGGGGTCCTGCGGGCGGGTTGTCTATGTCGACGAGGTGCCCGTCGGGTTCGTGATGTACGCCCCGCCGGCGTATGTGCCGCGCTCCACGGCTTTCCCGACCAGTCCGGTCTCGCCGGACGCGGTGCAGCTGCTGACGGCGTGGCTGATTCCCGGTTACCAAGGTCAGGGGCTGGGGCGGGTGATGGTCCAGACGGTCGCCAAGGACCTCATCCAGCGCGGCTTCAAGGCCATCGAGGCCTTCGGCGATGCCCGCTGGAGCGAGCCGGCGTGTGTGCTGCCCGCCGATCATCTCCTCGCGGTGGGCTTCAAGACCGTACGCCCCCACCCCCGCTTTCCTCGGCTGCGCCTTGAGCTACGGACCACGATTTCGTGGAAGGAAGACGTCGAGCTGGCTCTCGACCGCTTGCTGGGAGCCGTCCAGAAGGAACCCGCCCTGCGGCCGCTGTGAGGCACGCGGTTTCCCGTGAAACAGAGAACGGGCCCGCCCCCTTCGTGGGGCGGGCCCGTTTCCCGTGAAACGTCGTAGCGCGACTCAGGCGAGGTAGTCCGACAGGTCGCGCTCGATCGCGGCCTTCGGCTTGGCACCGACGATGGTCTTCACGACCTCGCCGCCCTGGTAGACGTTCATGGTCGGGATCGACATGACGCCGTACTTGGCGGTGGTTGCCGGGTTCTCGTCGGTGTTCAGCTTGGCGATGACGATCTCGTCGTGCTCGGCGGCAATCGCCTCCAGGGACGGGGCGACCTGGCGGCAGGGACCGCACCAGGTGGCCCAGAAGTCCACGAGGACGGGCTTGTCGCTCTTGAGGACGACCTCTTCGAAGTTGTCGTCCGTGACGGTCACCGTGGCGCCGGCCATGGCAGTCTCCTTACTGGGGTGGGTGGTGGGAAAGCTGGGTGCGGATCAGACGGTCGCGGTCTTGTCCGGCTCGGAGGCCTCGCTGTCCGACAGCGCAGCGAGGAACCGCTCGGCGTCGAGGGCGGCGGAGCAGCCCGTGCCGGCTGCGGTGATCGCCTGGCGGTAGGTGTGGTCGACAACATCGCCCGCGGCGAAAACGCCCTGAAGGTTGGTCCGCGTGCTGGGCGCATCGACCTTGAGGTAGCCCTCGTCGTCCAGCTTCAGCTGACCCTTGAAGAGCTCGGTCCGCGGGTCATGGCCGATCGCGATGAAGAGGCCGGTGACGGGGAGCTCGGAGGTCTCGCCTGTCTTGCGGTTGCGCAGCGTCAGACCCGACAGCTTGCTCTCGCCGTGGATCTCGGCGACATCGCTGTCCCACACAAACTTGATCTTCGGGTCGGCGAAGGCACGATCCTGCATCGCCTTGCTGGCCCGCAGGGTGTCACGGCGGTGGACGACCGTGACCGACTTGGCGAAGCGGGAGAGGAAGGTGGCCTCCTCCATCGCGGTGTCGCCTCCGCCGATGACGGCGATGTCCTGGTCCTTGAAGAAGAACCCGTCACAGGTGGCGCACCAGGAAACGCCACGGCCGGACAGCTCGTCCTCACGGGGGAGCCCGAGCTTGCGGTGCTGGGAGCCGGTGCTGACGATCACGGTCTTCGCCCGGTGCACATTTCCAGCGGTGTCCGTGACGGTCTTGATCTCCTCGGAGAGGTCGACCGAGACAATGTCGTCCGGCACAAGCTCGGCGCCGAAGCGCTCCGCCTGGGCGCGCATGTTGTCCATGAGGTCCGGCCCCATGATGCCGTCGCGGAAACCGGGGAAGTTCTCCACGTCGGTGGTGTTCATCAGCGCGCCTCCGGCGGTGACGGCACCTTCGAAGACCAGCGGCTTCAGGGACGCGCGGGCGGTGTAGAGCGCTGCGGTGTAGCCCGCGGGCCCGGAGCCAATGATGATCACGTTGCGGACGTCGCTCACGGGTGTCTTCCTTGTCTCTGCCGACTGCTTGCTGGGGGCTCTCGGAACTCTCACCCCACCCAACGGATCCTACGGGCCGAGCATTCCCGGAGTGTCACAGCGCACTTCTCGTCGCTCAGTCTCGCTGGTACGAGTGAGACAGCAGGACCTTTCCGGGAGCCGGCGGCGTGGCGGAGACACAAGAGGAACTGACGACATACGCGGAGACGCGCTTCGGGTCGGTCGGGTTCGGCAGCACCACGAGGTAGGCGTCCTTGCCCTGGTATCGGGTGTGGCTGGACGCGAGCGGAGTCTCCATGCGCTTGATCCCGAGGCGGACACACGACGGGATGGTGTCGGCACCGCCGCGCAGCGTCGACTCCGGGGAGGTACGCGTGCCGATCTCCGGGGACTTGTGCGAGCCCTTTGCCGCCAGCAGATCGTGGACATGCGACCCAAGGCTGGCGGCGGTCAGACCGGCCGCACGATCCGTGGTCTCTTTGGGGGTCGCGGTGGTCCGGCCAGGGCTCTTTGCCTGTGTGCCGTCGACGGCTGCGTTCTGGATGAGCAGGCCGCCGAAGCTGAAGACCGCCGCGGCCGCAGCGCTACTGAGCAGAATCCGGGGCCAGCGCCGTGCACGGGACGAGCGCACGCCGGGTGACTGGCGACCGGGCCCGGACGAGCCCCGGGGCCGCCCGGACGGCCGTGCGGGCGGCGTGGCACCGCGGGGCAGCTCGTCGGTTTCACGTGAAACAGTGACGGGGAGCGTGGCTGTTTCACGTGAAACATGAGCCCCGGCGCCGCCGGGGGCAGTGGCATCCAGCAGCGCCTCGGCAGCAAGGGCGGCATCGATGCGGCCGGACACGTCGGCCGGCATCCGGACCGGGCCAGGGAGAGTGCCGAGCAGCGCCCGGATCTCTTCCAGGGATGCGTAGACGTCATCGCACAGCGGGCAGCCGACGAGATGCTCACGTACATCCGCGCTGCGGGAGGGAGAAAGCAGCCCGTCCGTGAGGTCGGAAATCTCGGAGACTTCCGGGTGCTCACCTGTGGGGTGCTCACCCGTGCCGGTCGTCGACGTCACGCTCGCCCACCTCCGCCCTTCACGGCACCTGTGTCCTTCGGCCCTGCCGTCGGTGGGACGGATGTCCCCTGCGCCCGGTTCCTTCCCCCGCTCGTGGGTTTGCTATCCCCGTTGTCGGCGCGCAGATGGGTGACCAAGGGGAGGAGTCGAGCGCGGCCCCGCGCGCAGCGGCTTTTCACCGTGCCGGTGGGGATATCGAGGATCGCCGCGGCTTCCGCGACGGGGTAGCCCTGCATATCGACGAGGACGAGCGCGGCACGCTGCTCCTCGGGAAGAGTGCGCAGGGCGCCGAGCAGTTCCCGGTGCAGATCCTGGCGCTCGGCAGGGGCCGCGGCGGATTCCTCGGGCTCGAGAAGCTGCTCCAGCCGCTCGGTCTCGGCAACGGGCGAGGTGCGCCGAGAGGCGGCCTTGCGGGCCCGGTCCAGACAGGCATTGACCGTGATGCGGTGCAGCCAGGTCGTCACGGCGGACTGCCCGCGGAAGGTGTGGGCCGCGCGATAGGCGGAGACCAGGGCGTCCTGGACGGCGTCGGCGGCCTCTTCGCGGTCACCGAGGGTGCGCAACGCCACCGCCCAGAGCCGGTCGCGATGGCGCCGGACGATCTCTCCGAACGCGTCGGGGTCGCCCTTTACGTGCAGGGCAAGGAGATCGGCGTCGGTTGGTATCGAAGCCTTGTCGCTGTCGGTGGACACGGGCCCCCCGGCCGTAGCTGCCTGATCTCGGTCCAATTGAAGCCCGCCAGGTCATGAATGTAAATGCTGTCGAAAGGCGGCGGTGAGCAGGCAGGTGGCCGATATACGCCGTTCTCACGTGGGCGTTCCGCACAGAAGCAGCGCCCAAGGGTGTGGGGCTCCGGTCCATACCGGACCGGAGCCCCACCACTGTCCTGGACGGTCGTGCCGCCTCACCACCTGCTCAGCTGGTGAAGGACACCTCTGTCACACCCTGCCGGTACCCGGCGCTGGTGTACCCGTCACCCGGCGCATACGGCATCGCGGTCAGCCACACGACGACGTAGCGCGCCTTTTCCGGCTGCTTCAGCTTGACCTTGGCCGTCGAGTCCGCGGTCCTGCCCGTTCCGAGCTGCCGCATGGAGCTGAGCGGCTCGGACGGGGAGAGTGAATTGGCTGCATAGAGCGTCACGGTGGTGTGATCGCCGGTGTAGTGCAGGCCGATCGACGCGCCGCTTATCTGCTGTTTCGAGCCCAAGTCGTAGACGAGGCCGACGCCCTTCTTGAAGGCCGGGTTCAGATCAGGGCCCTCGTGATAGCCCTTGCTGCCCCAGTAGGTGCTGGGGTTCCCGTCATAGGTGTCCTGCGCCTGATTCGCGTGCTGCGGCTGACCGTCGGGGTAGTACTCACTACCGTCCACGATCTTGATCGGCTTGCCCTGGGGCTTCTTGGCCCCGCCGCTGCTCGGCTGCGAATTGCTCGGGTCGTCCTGGTCCTTCTCGCGCTTCAGCAGGGTGTCCGCCAGCTGCCAGCTGCCCAGTCCCAGCGCCGCGATGAGCAGCGCGGAGACGGACCACTTGAGCGCCCGGCCGGTACGGCTCTGCAGCGGGGGCGGCGGAGTGGCGACGGGCTGCGTCGCCCGGGTCGACTGCGCCGCCTGCCCCGGCGACTGCCGGTAGCTGCCCTGCTGGAATCCCGTGCGCTGGTACGGCGGAGGTGTGGTGAAGGAGGTCTCCGGAGGCCGGATACGCGGCATGGCCGCGACGGCCTTCGCCAGCTCCTCCGGGGTGGTGCACGGCTGTTCCTGCCGGGAAGCCGTGGCGCCATCGTTGATCAACGCACGCATGGCGAGCTCGGACAGCCCACGATGAACGCCGGCCCGCACCTGGTCGGGCGCGATGAGACCGACGCCCTTGGGCAGGCCGGTGAGGCCATGGGCATCGTTCTCGTACGGCCAGCGCTGCGTCAGCGCGGCATAGAGCAGCGCACCGATCGCCTCCGTGTCCGTGCGCTGCGGGTGCTCGCAGGTGATGCCGCGCAGCGCCGCCATGACGGCCAGCCCGCGGATGCGGTACTGCCCGGACTCCGTACGCAGCACCGAGCCGGGCGTGATCCGCAGATGGGACAGGCCCTCGCGGTGCGCGGCGGCCATGGCCTGGGAGACCTGGCTGACGAGCTGGTAGGCGTCGTGCGGCTCCAGGGGGCCGTTCGCGAGCACCGTGGTGAGCTCGGTGGCGTCCGGCAGCCACTCATGGACCACGTAGACGAGGTCGTTCTCCTCGACGGCGTCCAGGACCTGGACGAACCGGGGGTCACCCAGCAGTGCCGAGGAACGGGCGGCGGACAGCACCGGCCGCGCCCGCGGATGGTCGGCGGGCAGGATATGCACGCCGACGGCGCGGCGCAGCTTTTCGTCGACCGCGCGCCAACTACTGAATCCGTCCAGACGGGTGACGCACTCCTCGAGGCGGTAGCGTCTGGCAAGCTTGTGGCCGCTGTGCAGCTCCGGTGGCTCGGCTTCGATCGCCGCGGCACGCTCCTCGTCGGTGCCTGCGGCGTCCTTTTCCCCGCCGGATACCTTCTCGGCCTTAGCACCGTCGTCCGTGGCCTTACCCGCCTTGGCGGTCAGCGGTTCCTCACCGCTCGTGTCAGCCACGTCGACGGCAGCCGTGCTCCGTTCCGCCACCGTCGTTCCTGCCTCCCCATCCGTTGCAGGCTCAATGAGCCAAGACAATTGTGCCCACAGTCCGCCACTATGCACGACACACGGTGGCAGTCGATGGTTGTGCTCAATCAACGCCCAAGCTTCGACCGGACCATGCCGACCAGGGCGTTCAGTTCCTCGATGCGCATTTTGCGTGCAGCTACGTAGAACACGGCCAGAAGTGCGGCGGAGCCGGCGACCAGAGCGGCCAGCGACCCGAGGAACCCACTGCCGAGCGTCTGCATGATCCCGTACACCGCGGCCCCCGAGATGATCGTGGCCGGGATGCTGGCGCCCGCCAGCCGTGCGTAGGTCCGGACGACATGAGCGGTGTCGAGGTCGCCGTCCATGCGCTTGCTCAGACGGCGCCAGGCCACGCCCACGCCGATGATGTATGCCAGGCCGTAGGAGGCCGCCATGCCGACCACGGCCCACTGGGCGGGCAGGACCAGGAAGCAGAGACCGGAGGCCGCGGCGTTGACGGCGGCGACGATCACGGTGTTGTAGAAGGGGGTGCGGGTGTCCTCGTACGCGTAGAAGGCGCGGAGGACGACGTACTGCACCGAGAACGGGATCAGCCCCACACCGAAACCCATCAGCATGTAGCCCATCGGGATGCCGGCGCCGGACGAGCCGTAGACCAGCGTGCACAGCGGGATGCCGAGGGAGAGGAAGCCGAACGAGATCGGGACGATGGCGACGGCGGAGGTGCGCAGGCCCTGCGACATGTCGTCGCGGACGGCTCCCGTGTCACCGTCGTGCGCGGACCGTGCCAGCCGCGGCAGCAGCGCGGCCATGACGGAGACGGTGATGATCGCCTGCGGCATGTTCCAGATCAGCTGTGCGCTGGCGTAGGAGATGAAGCCGGTGCCCGGGTGGCCCTGATCGTTGGCGGTGTTGCCGGCCCAGGTGGAGAGCTGGGTGACGACGAGGACGCCCGCCTGGTTGGCGAGCACGAACAGCACGGTCCACTTGGCGAGCTTGGCGGCCTTGCCCAGGCCGTGGCCACGCCAGTCGAAGCGCAGCCGGAGCTTGAAGTCGGCGTCGCGCAGGTACGGGATCATCGCCAGCGCCTGGACGACCAGCCCGAGAAGGGTGCCGATCCCCAGGAGCCGGATGCCCTCGTCGGGGATGGTGGTGACGCCGATGTGCGAGGTGTTCGCCGTGCCGTAGACCCAGATGAACAGGCCGAAGGTGGCGATCATGACGATGTTGTTGAGGACCGGGGTCCACATCATCGCGCCGAAGCGGCCGCGGGCGTTGAGGATCTGTCCCATCACGACATGCAGACCCATGAAGAAGATCGTGGGTACGCAGTAGCGGGTGAACGCGACGGCGACCTCGTTGGCCGCCGGGTCACGGGAGATGTCGAAGGAGACCAGTTTCACCAGGAGCGGCGCCGCCACGACCGCCAGCACCGTCAGCGCGCCGAGAATCACGATGACCAGCGTCAGGAGCCGGTTGGCGTAGGCCTCGCCACCGTCGTCGTCCTCCTTCATCGCGCGCACCAGCTGCGGGACGAAGACGGAGTTCAGACCGCCGCCGATGGTCAGGATGAAGATCATCGTCGGAAGCTGGTAGGCGACCTGCCAGGAGTCACCGAGCACCGCACCACCGAGGGCCGCGACGATCAGTGCCGAACGGACGAAGCCGGTGAGACGCGACACCATCGTGCCGGCGGCCATGACCGCGCTGGACTTCAGCAGCCCGGAGGCGCGGCCCCCGGAGGGCTTGCCGGCCGCCGCCACGGGGGCGGGCTCCGGCTCCGGCGCGGGCTGGTGGGGCACGGCCTCCGGTCCGGGCGCCGCACCGGCCACCGGGGGGCCCATCGGCGCGGGAGCGGGGTGCTGGCCCTCGTAGGACTGCTGGTCCCGGAAGAGATGCGCGAAGGCATCGGGCTCCGGACGCTCGTCGGCGGCCTGGGTGATCAGGTCGTCGACACCCACGAACTGTGTCGTCGCGGCGGCATCGCCGTACGGGAGGTTGCGGGTCGGGCCTTGCGGCTCGGGCGGCGGGGGCGAGGCCCACAGCTGCGGGTCGGGCGTGTGGCGGCCCGCGGCAGGCTGCTGGTAGAGCGGATGCGCGGGCTGCCCCGGGGGCGGCGGGGGGTGCGCGGCACGGTCGTAGAGCGCCTCGGTCACCGGATCCTGGGCCGTCGGGTCCTGTGCGCGGTGCGGGTCGTTGCGGTAGGCGTCCTGGACATAAGGGTCCTGGACGTAAGGATCCTGGTCCCCGGGCGGCGGGGGCGTCGGAGGGACCGGCCCCGTGGGGTCGCCATTGGCGCCCCGGCCCCGGTCACCGTCGTACGGCGCATTCATCGCTGCCCCACCTCATCCGTCGCCGGCCATCCGGCCCCGCCATCTATCAACGGTCCACTTTCTCACCTGAGCCGGACGGGTCGGAGCTTTCCGATCCGGTGTCCGGCGTGGGGTCACTCGGCTTCTCCGGCTCGTCGCCGTCCGTGCCGCCGTTGTCGCCGTCCGTGCCTGAACCGTCATCGGGCTCGTCGCCGTCGGGCCCGTTCTCGGCCCGCCGGGCGGCCGACCGCTTGCGCTGAAGATAGATCCGCACACCGGCGAGCACGAGCAGCAGCACGCCGCCCGCGATGACGAGCATCACCGTGGCGGTGATCTCCGTGACGTTCACTTGGAACATCATCGGCTCACCGTAGGGCTTTCCGTCCGCCGTGTAGAGCTGGGCGGTCACCCATGCCCGGCCATTGGCGTTCGCCGTGGTGTCGAACTTGAACGACTGGCTGTGCCCGCCGTCCACCGTGATCTGCTGCGACTTCCCCGCGTCCAGACGGTTGGGCTGGGACGAGGTCAGCTTCAGCGTCATGTCCTTGACGCCCTGGACCAGGTTGTTCTGCACCGTCACCGGAATCGTGGCGCTGCGCCCGGAGAGCGTCGCCCCCGACTTCTGGATCAGGCGCACCTTCTTGGTCAGACCGTCGAGGTAGTTGCGTACGGAGTGCCGGAACGTCTTGGCGCCGGTGGTGTTTCCCCGCCACTCCGTCGACATCTCCCGCATTATGGCGTTGCCGAACGGGGTCACCACGCGCTCCGGCTGGGCCAGGATCACCTGGAAGTCGTCCAGCGCGGACTGGGTGCCCTGGATCTGCCGGAAGGCGTTGACGGGGAGTTCCTGCCTGCGCAGGGAGGACGGGTAGACGGCGCCGCTCGGCACATGACGGGTGGCTGCGCGGTCGGGCTTGGCCTTGGCCGCGCCGGCGAGGTTCAGCGACTGGGTCCAACTCCCGGACTCGTCCAGACTCCGCAGGGCGGTGGCCATGGCGTGGGCCTGGCTGACCGACGGCATGCGCTGCGGCGCGACGACGATGCTGCGCTGCCGGCCGGGGTCCTCAAGGTTGATCATCTGGGTCTGGGCGAGGAACTCCTGGACCGCATGGGTGGAGTTTCCGGCCTTCGACATATCGCCTTCGAAGGCCCGTGAGAGCTGCGCGTCCGCGACGACTGCGGTGTTGCCGCCGCCGATGGGGCGGGCCGCCGTCGGGGTGTAGGGCAGCCTGTCGGCGTCCCGCAGGCTGTCGCTGCGGGTGATCACGTTGTGGGCGCCGGCCGAGGTCGCGACATCCACGATGGACGAGTCGACCGCGCCGTCGACGGGCCAGGCGAAGTCCGTGCGGGGCTTGACTCCGAGGATCGTGTCCACGGTCTTGTCGGCGAGGTCGGTGGCCGGGCCGAGGTGGCTGAGCGCACTGGGCACGCCCTTGCCGTGGTGGGCGAGCGAGGCCAGGTCGGGGTCGGCGAAGGGCAGCGCGACGACCTCGTGCGTCTTGACCGCTTCTTCGAGGTTGTGCAGCCACTGCTTGGCGACCGCCTGGTTCTTGCCCATGGGCCCGTCCGGGCCGTCCACCCGGTACGACTTGGTCATCGCGTCGACGGTCGCGAGCAGGTCGGGATCGATGACGAAGGTCACCGGAAGGTTCTTGCCGAGCGCGACCATCTGCTGGAGCCGGCCCCCGGGCGCGAGCTCGGCAGCGAGGTCATCGTTGCGGAAGACCGGGGTCTGCTGAGCGTCGGCATCCGTCTCGGCGGTGAGATGGGTGGGGGAGATCAGCGGCCACATGTAGGTGAGCTGGGTCTTCTTGTCGGCATTGGCCGTCTGCCAGGGCAGGAACGTCCGGTCGAAGCCGAGGACCTGCCCGTACGGCGCGGCCTGGGAGCGCCCTGACAGAGAGATGCCGACCGGGTACACACCGCTATCGGTGAGCTTGAGGTCCTTGACCGGCACGCTGAGGCTGAAGGGGCGGCTGACGCCGGGCTCCAGCTTGCCGATCTTGTCGGTGTGCCCCTTGATCTCCTCACCGTCCGTACTCGGCTGATAGCCGGTACGACGGGACGCATTCTCGATGGAGCTACGGCCGCCGAGCGCGGATCCATGGTGCATTCCGACATGCGCGTCCGTGATCGTGCTGCGGCCGTCGTTGGTGAGCGTGCCGGAGACGGTGACCGTGTCGCTCTTGGAGGGAGCGGACGGGGACATGGAGTCGATGGTGACGTCGACCGTGCGGGAGCCCGTCGGGGCCGCCTGGGCGGAGGAGGCATGCGGAACCTGGAGCAGCCCCATGAGAAGGAGCACTCCAGTGAGCAGTGTCACGGTCCTTCGCAGCCATCGACCACGCGGCCGTTCAGTCCCCTGGAACCCTGCCGCCTCGGCCACGCGCTCGCCCGTCCCTCGTCGTCGTCAGTGGTCGTTCGGAATGTGCGTCCACGAATGGTAACGAGACCCGCTGCGACGAAGTGCCAGGGACTGCTCCACATGATCGCGGGGCCGGAGGGCCCGCGCCCAGCCCGTCCCCTTTATTACGTGACGCCTTGCACTGCGCGGCCACGTACTCTGTTTTGTTGTGCCGAACGCCAACAATGACCTCCCCGCCCCGATCGCCGAGCGGACCCCGCAGTCGACGAACGCGCTGAACCATGTCCAGCGACGTGCCGTGAGCGAACTGCTGAGGGTGTCCCCCGTCGCGGATGACCTGGCCCGTCGATTCCAGGAGGCCGGGTTCACACTTGCCCTGGTCGGCGGCTCGGTCCGGGACGCCCTGCTGGGCCGGCTCGGCAATGACCTGGATTTCACCACCGATGCCCGCCCCGAGGACGTTCTGAAGATCGTCCGGCCGTGGGCGGACGCGGTCTGGGAGGTCGGTATCGCCTTCGGGACGGTCGGCTGCAAGAAGGAATCGTTCGACATCGAGGTCACGACCTACCGCTCCGAGGCGTACGACCGCACCTCCCGCAAGCCCGAGGTGTCCTACGGCGACACCATCGAGGACGACCTGGTGCGTCGGGACTTCACGGTGAACGCCATGGCGGTGCTGCTGCCGCAGAAGGAGTTCGTCGACCCGCACGACGGCCTGGAGGACCTGGCCGCGCGCGTGCTGCGCACGCCGGGGACGCCGGAGGAGTCGTTCTCCGACGATCCGCTGCGGATGATGCGCGCAGCCCGCTTTGCCGCCCAGCTGGATTTCGAAGTGGCCCCCGAGGTCGTCGCCGCGATGAAGGCGATGTCGGACCGCATCGAGATCGTCTCCGCGGAACGTGTACGTGACGAGCTGAACAAGCTGATCCTGTCCGCGCACCCGCGTGAGGGGCTGCGGCTGCTCGTCGAATCGGGCCTGGCCGACAAGGTCCTGCCTGAGCTTCCCGCGCTGCGGCTGGAAAGTGACGAGCATCACCGCCACAAGGACGTCTACGAGCACTCGCTGACGGTCCTGGAGCAGGCGATCGACCTCGAAGAGAACGGGCCCGATCTCGTGCTGCGGCTGGCCGCCCTCCTGCACGACATCGGCAAGCCCCGGACGCGGCGCTTCGAGAAGGACGGCCGGGTCTCCTTCCACCATCACGAGGTGGTGGGCGCGAAGATGACCAAGAAGCGGATGACCGCTCTGAAGTACTCCAACGACATGGTCAAGGACGTCTCGCGTCTGGTGGAGCTGCATCTGCGCTTCCACGGTTACGGGACGGGCGAGTGGACGGATTCCGCGGTACGCCGGTATGTGCGAGATGCCGGCCCGCAGCTGGAGCGGCTGCACAAGCTGACACGTTCGGACTGCACCACTCGCAACAAGCGCAAGGCCAGTGCCCTGTCGCGCGCCTACGACGGGCTTGAGGAGCGCATCGCGCGGTTGCAGGAAGAGGAAGAGCTGGAGTCGATCCGCCCAGACCTGGACGGCAACGACATCATGCAGATCCTGGGCATCCGTCCGGGGCCCGAGGTCGGCAAGGCGTACAAGCAGATGCTGGAGCTCCGGCTGGAGCACGGGCCCATGGAGCGGGAGGCGGCGGTCGCCGCTCTGAAGGAATGGTGGGCCACGCAGGGTTGATGTTTCACGTGAAACAGGCGGTTGGAGAGCCGCCATGTTTCACGTGAAACGTGGGGCGGTGTTTCACGTGAAACGCCGCCCCACGGCTTATCCAACGCTTTCGCGGTGCGCTACTTCGCCGATGTCAGACAGAGCACCATGTGCGTGTCGGCCCGCCGGCGACGGTGCACGCTCTTGGTGTAGGCCGATTCGTTTGCGGCACACACGGAGGGGTCCGAGGTGTTCTCGTGCACCGCGGACACCTTGTACTGGGCGTCCGAGGTGCCGCAATCAACCACCTCGAGGCCGTCGTCGAGTGAACTGCTGGACTTCTTCACGCAGTCGCCGACCTCGGCGCTGCTCGCGTCGTCCATGCTGCTGATCCAGGCAACCCCGATGAAGACCAGCCCGATGACGACGACGATGCCCTTCAGGATCGCCTTGGGGGAACGGGTCTTGCCGGGCCGCGGCGGCGGTACGGGAGCTCCGCCCTGCATGAAGGGCTGTTGCGGCGGCGCCGGGTAGCCCTGCTGCGGCTGTCCGTACGGAGCCTGCGGCTGTTGCGGGTAGGCGTATCCGCCCTGGGGCTGGCCATAGGGGGCCTGGGGTGCCGGCGGCGCCTGCGGGTACGGGTTCTGTCCGTACGGCTGCTGCCCGTACGGCGCCTGCCCGTACGGCGCCTGCCCGTACGGCGCCTGCCCGTACGGCGCCTGCCCGTATGGTTGCTGGCCCTGCGGCGGCGTGGTCATGGATCTCCCCCGATTTTTGATGTGTACAGGCTCGTGTAGGACGTGCGTAAGGTATCTGGTCCCGGCGCCGCGCCGCAGGGCCTGGGCACCACGAGACGCCTATCCACGTCCCCAGCGGATGACTGCCGCGACGATGACCGCATAGAGCACGGTCACGACGCCGAGCAGAGCGGCTGATCTGCCATCAGGCGGCAGCATGAGGGCGGCGACCGCGGCGGCACCGACGAAGGCGACATTGAAGAGCACGTCGTAGATGGCGAAGATCCGGCCGCGGAAGGCGTCGTCGACCGACGACTGGACGATGGTGTCGGTGGAGATCTTCGTCCCTTGGGTGCCGAGGCCGAGCACGAACGCGGCGGCCAGCATCGGACCCGGCGTGAAGAACAGCCCGAGAGACGGCAGCAACACGGCGCCTATCGCGGCACAGCAGGCGATCCAGCCGAACGCGGTGAGCCGCCCGACGGCCCAGGGCGTGACCACAGCGGCCGCGAAGAAGCCCGCTCCTGACACCCCGACGGTGAGGCCGAGCAGGGCCAGGCCCTCCGACTCGGTGCCGGACCAGAGGTACCGGCACAGCATCAGCACCATGACCGTCAGGGCTCCGTAGCAGAAACGGATCACGGTCATCGCGATCAGTGCGCGGGCCGGGGTGCGCCGCTCGGCGAGGTGGCGCAGCCCGGCCACCAGCCCGCGCACCGTGCTCAACAGGGCTTCCCGGAGGTGCGGTTGGAGGCCTGCGGGATCGGGGCCGAGCAGCTGCCGTGCCATGCGCAGGGCGGTGAGGGCGGAACAGAAATAGAGGGCCGCGGCGAGCAGTACGACGTACGCGTCCACATTCGAGCCGGCCAGCCGGATGGCGAAGGCGAGCCCGCCGCCGGCCGTCGCGGCGAGCGTTCCGGCCGTGGGGGTCAGGGAGTTGGCCATGACCAGCTGCTGTTCACCGTCGACCACGCGCGGCAGCGCGGCGGAGAGCCCGGCCAGGACGAAGCGGTTCACGGCGGTCACGGCCAGGGCCGAGGCGTAGAAGAGCCAGTCGGGGACCTTCGCCACGATCAGTGCCGCTGTCCCCATGGCCAGCAGGGTGCGCAGCAGATTGCCGTAGAACAGGACCTGACGGCGCCGCCAGCGGTCGAGCAGCACGCCGGTGAACGGCCCGAGGAGGGAGTACGGGAGCAGCAGGATCGCCATGGCGGAGGCGATGGCCGCGGGCGAGGTCTGCTTCTCGGGCGAGAAGACGACGAAGGTGGCGAGCGCGACCTGGAACACTCCGTCGGCCCCCTGGGACAGGAGCCGTGCGGCAAGGAGCGAACGGAAGTCGCGCAGCCGGAGGAGGACGCGCAGGTCGCGCACAGCATGCATAGGGCACAGCCTCACACAGCCCGCAGGCCCCCGGGTGGAATACCCGGGGGCCTGCGCAGGGGAGGGAAGTCGGGCGTCTCAGCGCTCGACTTCGCCGCTGATGAACTTCTCGACGTTCTCCCGGGCCTCGTCGTCGAAGTACTGCACCGGCGGAGACTTCATGAAGTACGAGGACGCGGAGAGGATCGGGCCGCCGATACCCCGGTCCTTGGCGATCTTCGCGGCGCGCAGGGCGTCGATGATGACACCCGCGGAGTTCGGGGAGTCCCAGACCTCGAGCTTGTACTCCAGGCTCAGCGGGACATCACCGAAGGCGCGTCCCTCGAGGCGGACATAGGCCCACTTGCGGTCGTCCAGCCAGGCCACATAGTCCGAGGGGCCGATGTGGACGTTGTCCTCGCCCATCTCACGGTCGCGGATCTGGGACGTGACCGCCTGCGTCTTGGAGATCTTCTTGGACTCCAGGCGCTCGCGCTCGAGCATGTTCTTGAAGTCCATGTTGCCGCCGACGTTCAGCTGCATCGTGCGGTCCAGGATGACGCCCCGGTCCTCGAAGAGCTTGGCCATCACGCGGTGCGTGATCGTGGCGCCGACCTGCGACTTGATGTCGTCGCCGACGATCGGGACACCGGCCTCGGTGAACTTGTCCGCCCACTCCTTGGTGCCGGCGATGAAGACCGGGAGGGCGTTGACGAACGCGACCTTGGCGTCGATGGCGCACTGGGCGTAGTACTTCGCGGCGTCCTCGGAGCCGACAGGGAGGTAGCAGACCAGGACGTCGATCTGCTTGTCCTTGAGGACCTGGACGATGTCGACCGGCGCCTCGGGGGACTCCTCGATGGTCTGGCGGTAGTACTTGCCCAGACCGTCGAGGGTGTGGCCACGCTGGACCGTCACGCCCGCGTTGGGCACGTCGCAGATCTTGATGGTGTTGTTCTCGCTGGCGCCGATGGCGTCCGCGAGGTCGAGCCCGACCTTCTTGGCGTCGACGTCGAATGCCGCCACGAACTCGATGTCACGCACGTGGTAGTCGCCGAACTGCACGTGCATGAGGCCGGGCACGCGGCTCTTCGGGTCGGCGTCCTTGTAGTACTCGACGCCCTGTACCAGCGAGGCGGCGCAGTTGCCCACGCCGACGATGGCTACGCGAACCGAACCCATTCCGGTTGCTCCCTGTGTTCTCGATGAGGGCCTGCACAGCAGAGCCTCATGTGGTGGTGTCATCGGACGGATCCGGCCGGGAACCACCCCGGTGCCGGGGCAGGCCGCCCGTATCTCCTGACTGGTTCTTCTTGTCCTGTGCTGCGGGGCCTGGTGGGCGCTGATCGCGCCCGGCGCGCTCACTCTCGATGAGCTCGTTCAACCAACGCACTTCGCGCTCCACGGACTCCATGCCGTGCCGCTGTAGTTCGAGGGTGTAGTCGTCCAGCCGCTCGCGGGACCTGGCCAAGGAGGTACGCATCCTCTCGAGACGCTCCTCCAGCCGGCTCCGGCGGCCCTCCAGCACACGCATCCGTACGTCCCGCGTGGTCTGGCCGAAAAACGCGAAGCGGACGCCGAAGTGCTCGTCCTCCCACGCATCCGGTCCGGAGTGGGCGAGCAGTTCCTCGAAGTGTTCTTTGCCCGCTGCGGTCAATCGGTAGACGATCTTGGCTCGGCGACCCGACAGCGCCGCGGGGGGTACGTCCTCCGGGGCGCCGTCCGTCTCCTCGATGAGCCAGCCGCTCGCGACCAGCGCCTTGAGGCAGGGGTAGAGGGTGCCATAGCTGAACGCACGGAAGACCCCGAGCGAGGTATTGAGCCGTTTTCGCAGCTCATAGCCGTGCATCGGGGACTCGCGGAGCAGGCCGAGGACGGCGAACTCGAGGATGCCGGAACGTCTGCTCATCCTCCGCCTCCTTGGTCCTGTGCGCTCTTTATGTCGTGCTGATGTATCGACTCGATACATCCAGACGATAGATCGGTCGGCTGGGTGGAACAAGAGGGGGCACGGTGAACGGCATCACATCACCGAATCGTTCTCATCAACCTGACTGATTTGGAGTGAATTTCAACACTGGGCAGGTTTTGGCCGTGCGTAGTCTGTGCGGCATGCAGACTGCCGGGAACCGTGGGCCAATATCTGGCGTCCCTGTCCTCGGTGTAGTGCGGCTCGCGCCTCAGGAGCGAGCCGTGCATCGGGGGGACCTGAAGACAACTGCCGCCTTCAGGCGACGAGATAGCGCGCCTGCCCGAGGAGTATTCGTTCCATGAGCGAGCACCGTCGCAAACCGCCACAGCCGCAGAGTGGCGGACGTGCCGCGGCCCGACGCGCCGCACAGCAGCCACCGGGGCGTCGAGGCGCCTCTTCGCGTGGCTCCGCAGCCAATCCTGCCTCTCACCCCGAGCCGACCGGTCATGAGCCGCGGCAAGGAGGGCGCGCCGAGGCCCGCAGAGCTACCCAGCGCAGCGGCCGCCGACGGGCGTCCGAGGCGTCCGGGATGGCTGCCGGAGACGGCGCCGGCGGCCGTGGCGGCGGAGGTCGGCGCGGCGGTGGTGGCGGTGGCCCCGAGGGGGGCCGCGGTCGCGGTCGTGGCGGCGGGAAGCCGGCCAAGAAGCGTCTGATCGACTATCCGCGTGCCAACCGCGTCGGGTGGCGGCGCTTCGTGCCGTCCTGGAAACAGGTCACCACCCTGTGCGTCGGTTTCATAGGGCTGATCGTGGGCGCCTCCGGCGTCGCGCTGGCCCTGGTGAACGTGCCCAGCGAGAGCGACGCCGCCAAGTCGCAGAACAACGTCTACCTCTGGGCCAACGGCAAGGTCATGGCGCGTGACGGTGAGACGAACCGGCAGAACGTCACGATCAACGAGATCCCGCGCTCGATGCAGAATGCGGCCATCGCTGCGGAAAATGCGTCGTTCCGAACGGACTCGGGCGTGGACCCGATGGGCATCGCGCGTGCCGTGTTCAACATGGCGAAGGGTGGCTCGACCCAGGGTGGCTCGACCATCACCCAGCAGTACGTGAAGAACGCCATGCTGAGCCAGCAGCAGACCCTTGACCGCAAGTTCAAGGAGCTGTTCATCGCGATCAAGGTCGGCTGGTCGAAGAACAAGGACCAGATCCTTCAGGGCTATCTCAACACCAGCTACTACGGCCGCGGTGCTTACGGGATCCAGGCAGCGGCTCAGGCGTACTACGGAATCGACGCCGAGAAGCTGAACCCGAATCAGAGCGCCTTCCTGGCCACCGTGCTCAAGGGCGCGGACCTGTACGACCCGGCGGGCGGCACCAGCCCGGGAGCCACGCGGGCGGCGAACACCAAGCGTGCCGAGGCACGGTGGTCCTGGATTCTCGACCGGGAGGTCGAGAACCATCTGTTGTCGAAGGCGCAGCGGGAGAAGTACCGGGGTCACTTCCCCAAGCCGCATCTGCCGAAGCCGGTGGCCAGCAAGGGCGGCCAGATCGGCTACATGATGGACACCGCGAAGAAGTACGTGCTGAAGCACGCGGGTCTCAGCGAGGCGCAGTTCGACAAGGGCGGCTACACGATCCGGACGACCTTCGACGCGAAGAAGACCACGCAGCTCGAGGGCGCGGTCAAGAAGGTCAACAAGCGGTACATCGACCCGGAAAAGCGCACGAAGGACAAATACGTCCAGTTCGGTGGCGCCTCCGTGGTGCCGGGAGACGGCAAGATCGTCGCCCTGTATGGCGGTGAGGGCTACGACAAGGGGCACTTCAGCAACAACGCCGACACCTTCGGTGTACCGGTCGGCTCGACCTGGAAGCCGTTCGTGCTCGCAGCGGCGATGAAGTACGGAACGGCCCATAGCGGTGGGCCGCTCTCGCCGGACAGCCGCTACAACGGCGATGACCACCTCAAGGTGAAGGACGCCGACGGCCACTTCGTTACGAAGCGGGACAACACGCCCTTCTTCCAGGAGAACGAGAGCAACCACCCCTGGGGCTACATCCCCTTGACCAAGGCGATGGAACAGTCCGTCAACACGCCGTTCGTGCAGCTCGGCATGGATGTCGGGATGAGCAAGGTGCGCGACATGGCGGAGGCTGCTGGTATTTCGGCGGCCAGCTTCGACAAGAACCTGAACCCGTCCTTCGCGCTGGGTACCTCCACGCCGAGCGCGATTCGTATGGCCGATGCCTATGCGACCTTCGCCCAGTCGGGGACGAAGGTGGAGCCCTATTCGGTGACCAAGGTGACGTTCGAGGGTGAAGACCTGCAGGGCTTCGACAAGCCCAAGCAGGAGACGGCGATGGAACCCAACGTCGCCAACAACGTGACCAAGGTGCTGCAGAACGTCATCAAGAACGGTACGGGGAAGCTGGCCAGCCGGCTGAACATGCCGGCAGCGGGCAAGACCGGCACCACCGACGAGAACAAGTCGGCCTGGTTCGTCGGCTACACCAAGCAGCTGTCGACTGCCGTCACGATGTTCCGTGAGGACGCAGGGAATCCGCGTCAGCTGTCCATGAACGGCGTCGGTGGCTTCGACTCGATCCACGGTGGTGCACTGCCCACCGAGGTGTGGACCGAGTACATGCTCCAGGCGATGAAGGGCGTGACGCCGGAGACTTTCCAGCCCGCTACGCCCATCGGGCAGAAGGTGGACCAGGCGGGTATGCCGACGCCGACGCCGACGCCCACGCCGTCGGACTCCCCGTCGGAGACTCCGTCGGAGACTCCGAGCGATTCCGCTTCCCCGACGGACTCTCCCAGCCCGACCCCGACAGACACCTGTTCTCCCTGGGACATCAACTGCAAGAACAGCGGGGGAACGAGCAACGGTGGAGGTAACGGCGGAGGACCGGGCGGACCGGGTGGGCCGGGCGGTGACACCGGTGGCACGAGTCCGACACCTGAACCGACGGATGCGAACGGCGGTGGCGGCCTGTTCGGCGGCCCCAGCGGCTGACGACCGTTTCACGTGAAACGCTGCATGTTTCACGTGAAACACGGAGCCACGAAGCCCCCGCCCGGCTTGACCGGGCGGGGGCTTCACCGTCTTCTGCACAGGGTCGTACGGCAGGATGGGCCCATGACGAGCGTGCGACGGGACGAGTCGGTACGGCCGACCAGGCGGGATGAGGTGGGGGCGGCCGGCAGCGAGCTGATCGGCGGGCCGATCGGCCGGCGCGCACTGTTCGGGGCGCATTGGCTGACGCCGGTGCGGATCATCGCGCTCATCGCCATCGGCATGTTCGCGCTGGGCATGGTGCAGAAGCTGCCCTGCTACAACGGTGGCTGGTTCTTCGGCGCCACGAGCCAGTACACCCACGCCTGCTACTCGGACATTCCCCATCTGTATGCGGGGCGGGGCTTTGCCGATGGACTGATCCCCTATTTCGACCGGCTGCCCGGCGATATGGAGTATCTCGAGTACCCCGTGCTCACCGGCGTCTTCATGGAGATCGCCTCCTGGATGACACCGGACGCCGGGGGGATCCAGCACCGCGAACAGATCTACTGGCTGGTCAACGCCGGCATGCTGATGATCTGTGCCGCTGTCATCGCGGTGTGCGTGACCCGCACCCACCGGCGACGCCCCTGGGACGGTCTCCTTGTCGCCCTGGCACCGGCCGCCGCCCTGACCGCCACCATCAACTGGGACCTGCTGGCGATCGCCCTGACCGCCGCCGGGATGCTGATGTGGTCGCGCAGCCGCCCGCTGGCGGCCGGCATCCTCATCGGCCTGGCTACCGCGGCGAAGCTGTATCCGGTGCTGTTGCTGGGCCCCTTGCTGGTGCTCTGCTGGCGCGCGGGATCCTGGCGCGCGTACGGGAGGGCGGTGACCGGTGCTGCGGCCTCCTGGCTGGTGGTGAACCTGCCGGTGATGATCACGCACGATGCCGCGGGATTCCACATCCGGGAGGGCTGGGCGAAGTTCTACACCTTCAGCCAGGAGCGGCCCATCGACTTCGGTTCGATCTGGCTCCTGATCTCGCAGCGCACCGGCAACCCCCTGGAGAACGCCAATACCTATGCCACGCTGCTGATGATCGTGGGCTGTGGCGCCATTGGCCTGCTGACCCTCTATGCGCCGCGCCGACCGCGTTTCGCGCAGCTGGCGTTCCTCGTCGTCGCGCTGTTCATCCTCACCAACAAGGTCTATTCGCCGCAGTACGTCCTGTGGCTGACCCCGCTCGCCGCGCTGGCCCGGCCGCGCTGGCGGGACTTCCTGATCTGGCAGGCCTGCGAGGTCATGTACTTCCTGGGCATCTGGATGTACCTCGCCTACACGGGAAGCGGCGACAAGCACCAAGGACTGCCGCCGGAGGGCTACCAGCTGGCCATCGTGCTGCACCTCGTGGGCACGCTCTATCTGTGTGCCGTGGTCGTACGCGACATCCTGATGCCGGAGCGCGATGTGGTCCGCAGGGACGGGGACGACGACCCCTCGGGCGGAGTGCTGGACCGCAGCCCCGATGCGTTCGTGCTAGGCCGGGCCTATCACCGCCCCCGGCACGCGGTGCACTTCGAGGGGGCGCCACAGGTGCGCTGGGGCGCCGTACGGGAATGAGCCGGCCCCCTGACTGACCCTCCACGCCAAGGGCCCGGTGCCGCAGAGAACGTCTGCGGCACCGGGCCCTTGGCGTGTGTCAGAGCGCGGGCTCGGCCGGTTCAGCGGTCCACGATGCGGTCGAACTGGGTGGTGGTGTGCCGCAGATGGGCCACCAGTTCCTCACCGACCTGCGGCTGCGGTGCGTCTCCCGGCACGAACAGGATCGACACCTGCATGTGCGGCGGCTCCGCGAACCAGCGCTGCTTCCCGGCCCACACATACGGCGCGAGATTGCGGTTGACGGTTGCCAGACCGGCCCGGGCCACGCCCTTGGCGCGCGGCATCACGCCGTGCAGGGCCTTGGGCGACTCCAGGCCGACACCGTGCGAGGTGCCGCCGGCCACCACGACCAAGTAGCCGTCGGAGGCCGCCTTCTGCTGGCGGTAGCCGAAGCGCTCACCCTTGGCGACCCGGGTGACATCGAGCACCGAGCCGCGGTACTCGGTGGCCTCGTGGTCGCCGAGCCACAGCCGCGTACCGATCCGCGCGCGGAACCGTGTCTGGGGGAACTGCTGCTGGAGACGGGCGAGTTCATCGGCCTTGAGGTGGCTGACGAACATGGTGTGCAGCGGGAGACGGGCGGCGCGGAGCCGGTCCATCCAGCCGATGACCTCCTCGACCGCGTCGGACCCGTCGGTGCGGTCCAGCGGCAGGTGCAGCGCGAAGCCCTCGAGCCGGATGTCCTCGATGGCCGCGGCCAGCTTCGGCAGATCCTCCGGCTTGACGCCATGGCGCTTCATGCTGCTCATGACCTCGATGACGACCCGGGCGCCGACCAGGCCGCCCACGCCCTCGACCGAGGAGACCGAGCGGATCGCCCGGTCGGGCAGCGGCACCGGCTCCTCGCCGTGGCGGAACGGTGTCAGAACGAGCAGGTCGCCGCTGAAGAAGTCCTTGATTCGGGCCGCTTCATAGGTCGTCCCGACCGCGAGGATGTCGGCGCCCAGGCGGGTCGCCTCATCGGCGAGGCGCTCATGGCCGAAGCCGTAACCATTGCCCTTGCAGACCGGGACCAGCCCGGGGAACTGCTGGAGAACGCTCTGGTGATGCGCCCGCCAGCGCGCGGTGTCGACGTAGAGGGTGAGCGCCATGGCCGGGCCCGGAACCTTTCTCGTGGCTGGTGTGTCAGGAGTACGGACGGTGCGGTGAAGCGGTCAGCGGCGCGCCATGTACATGTCGAACGCCTTGTGCAGAAGCTTGTTGAGCGGGAAGTCCCACTCGCCGAGGTACTCCGCTGCCTGCCCGCCTGTGCCGACCTTGAACTGGATCAGGCCGAAAAGGTGGTCGTTCTCGTCCAGCGAGTCGCTGATGCCGCGGAGGTCGTAGACCGTTGCGCCGAGCGCATAGGCGTCCTGGAGCATCCGCCACTGCATCGCGTTCGAGGGACGGACCTCACGTCCGATGTTGTCCGAGGCGCCGTAGGAGTACCAGACGTGCCCGCCGACGACGAGCATGGTCGCCGCAGAGAGGTTCACGCCGTCGTGGCGCGCGAAGTACAGCCGCATGCGGTTGGGATCCTCGGCGTTGAGGGCCGTCCACATGCGCTGGAAGTAGCCGAGCGGCCGCGGCCGGAAGTGATCACGGACCGCGGTGATCTCGTAGAGGCGCTGCCATTCGGCCAGGTCGTCGTATCCGCCCTGGACGACCTCGACGCCGGCCTTCTCGGCCTTCTTGATGTTGCGGCGCCACAGCTGGTTGAAGCCCTTGTGGACCTCCTCCAGCGAGCGGTCGGCCAGCGGCACCTGGAAGACGTAGCGGGGCTGTACGTCGGCGAAGCCGGCGCCGCCGTCCTCGCCCTGCTGCCAGCCCATACGGCGCAGCTTGTCGGCCACCTCGAAGGCACGCGGCTCGATGTGCGTCGCCTCGACGTCCCTCAGACGCTTGACGTCAGGGTTCTGGATGCCGGCCTTGATCGCCTGGGCGTCCCAGCGGCGGATGACCACCGGCGGGCCCATCTTCACGGTGAAGGCACCCTGCTGCTTGAGGTGCTTCAGCATCGGCTGAAGCCAGTCCTCCAGATTCGGCGAGTGCCAGTTGATGACCGGCCCCTCCGGGAGGTACGCCAGGTAGAGCTTGACCTTGGGAACCTGGCGGTAGAGCACCAGGCCCGCACCCACCATCTCGCCGCTCGCGTCGAACCAGCCCAGGCTCTCCGCCCGCCATTCGGACTTGACGTCCGCCCAGGCGGGGACCTGCATGTGGCTGGCCGCGGGCAGACTCTGGATGTATGCCAGATGCTGCTCTCGGCTGATGGTCCTCAGGGTCAGGCTCATGCGGGGCGCTCCTCGGCAGGTGTGTCCCCTCGGTCGGGGCTCCGGCTCTCGCGCCGAAGCCTACTGTGACCACGGAGCGCCCCGTCTGGGCCATACGGGCCGGGGCCCCGTATGCCGCATCGGCTAGCCGATAAGGCCGCCGAAGAGGCCGCCGTGTGCCAGGCCGAGGTAGAAGCCGACGGCCGCTGCCCCGAGGCCGATGATCAACAGGAATCGTTCACCTGTCGTCGACGAGATGAACTGCCCCCACAGGCCGGTACCGATTCCGATCAGGCCGACCCAGGAGCTGACCAGGTGCAGGCTGGGAGAGAGCGTGGTCAAGACGGCGATCGCGCCGAGGACCACGGTCACAATGGCGATGGTGTTCTCGACGGGATGCGCCTTGCCGTCGCTGTTGAGAAGCGAGAGCAGACTGCGCTGGGTCCGTGCTGCCTGTGCCATGCGGCACCTCCGATGACAGGGCGGCGCACTGTAACGCCGCTCACACCCGTTGTGTTCCAGATTGAGGGGTGCACCGGGCGGATTTCAACCGGAAGGCTTCAGGCAGGTACTCTGTACGGTCTGCGCCCATGTCTGCCCGGATGACCCGGACGGGCTCGGCGCGGAACGCATACGACCCTCCTGCCACGGAACGACCGTGGCCGCTGAGTCCAAAGGAGGTGGGTTCTACATGCGTCACTACGAGGTGATGGTCATCCTCGACCCCGATCTCGAGGAGCGCGCTGTCTCCCCGCTGATCGAGAACTTCCTCTCCGTCGTCCGTGAGGGCAACGGAAAGGTCGAGAAGGTCGACACCTGGGGCCGTCGTCGTCTCTCTTACGAGATCAAGAAGAAGCCCGAGGGCATCTACTCGGTCATCGACCTGCAGGCCGAGCCTGCGGTCGTCAAGGAGCTCGACCGTCAGATGAACCTGAATGAGTCGGTCCTCCGGACCAAGGTCCTTCGTCCCGAGACCCACTGAGCGCGCAAGCGCCCAGCGGTAACCGGGTCCGAGTAGCAGCAACACCAGCAGCCAGCAGCACACCCGCCGAGAGGTTCCCCTAATGGCAGGCGAGACCGTCATCACGGTTGTCGGCAATCTTGTCGACGACCCCGAGCTGCGCTTCACCCCGTCCGGTGCGGCGGTCGCGAAGTTCCGCGTCGCGTCCACTCCCCGCACTTTCGACCGCCAGACCAATGAGTGGAAGGACGGCGAGAGCCTGTTCCTGACCTGCTCGGTGTGGCGTCAGGCGGCGGAGAACGTCGCCGAGTCCCTGACGCGGGGTACCCGCGTGGTCGTCCAGGGCCGCCTCAAGCAGCGGTCTTACGAGGACCGCGAGGGCGTGAAGCGCACGGTCTACGAGCTCGACGTCGAGGAAGTCGGCGCGAGCCTCAAGAACGCCACAGCCAAGATCACCAAGACCAGCGGTCGCGGTGGCCAGGGCGGCGGCTTCGGCGGCGGTCAGCAGGGCGGCGGCCAGGGTGGCGGCGGCTGGGGCGGCGGCCCCGGCGGCGGTCAGCAGGGCGGCGGCGGTGCTCCCGCCGACGACCCGTGGGCGACCAATGGTCCTGCCGGCGGCCCCAGCGGCGGTCAGCAGGGTGGCGGCGGTGGCTGGGGCGGTAGCTCCGGCGGTGGCTACTCGGACGAGCCGCCCTTCTAGGTCCGTACAGCTGGCTCGATTCCGCGCGGTTTCACGTGAAACAGCGCAGCGAAGCGGTCAGGGGCCTTGAGGGCGTCAGCACAAACTTCTTGAACTCATTGGAGAGAGATAATGGCGAAGCCGCCTGCTCGCAAGCCTAAGAAGAAGGTTTGCGTGTTCTGCAAGGAGAAGATCTCCTACGTCGACTACAAGGACACGAACCTGCTGCGGAAGTTCATTTCCGACCGCGGCAAGATCCGTGCCCGCCGGGTCACCGGCAACTGCACTCAGCACCAGCGTGACGTCGCCACGGCTGTGAAGAACAGCCGTGAGATGGCGCTGCTGCCCTACACGTCCACCGCGCGATAAGGGAAGGGTGACCGAATCATGAAGATCATCCTCACCCACGAGGTCTCCGGCCTCGGCACCGCCGGCGACGTCGTTGACGTCAAGGACGGGTACGCCCGTAACTACCTGGTCCCGCGTGGTTTCGCGATCCGCTGGACCAAGGGTGGCGAGAAGGACGTCGAGCAGATCCGCCGCGGTCGCAAGATCCGCGAGATCGCCACGATCGAGCAGGCCAACGAGGTCAAGGGCCGGCTCGAGGGCGTCAACGTGAAGCTGGCCGTTCGCGCCGGCGACGCGGGCCGCCTGTTCGGCTCCGTCACCCCGGCCGACGTCGCCTCGGCGATCAAGGCCGCCGGTGGTCCGGACGTCGACAAGCGTCGTGTCGAGCTCGGTTCGCCGATCAAGACCCTGGGCGCGCACCAGATCTCCGTGCGTCTGCACGCCGAGGTCGTTGCGAAGCTCGGCGTCGAGGTCGTCGCCGCGTAAGCGCAGCACCACGCCGAGGGCCGCATCCCGTCCGGGATGCGGCCCTTTGCCGTGTCCGGGTGCCGACGGCCCGCTGTCAGTCCTCGTCCTGGGCGCGCTTGTAGAGCTTGACGACATCGTCGTCGAAGTACGCGGCGTAGGAGATATCGTCCACGTCACCGCCGCCTTCATGGCCGCCGAGAACGCCGATGACCGTGCCGGTGTGGCTTCTGGGGTCGTAGTCGGCCAGCCAGGGGCTGCCGCTCGTACCGCCCTCGAAGTCGCTGCACTTGATACGGAGTTGGGTGCTGCTGTACTTCGTGGTGCGGTTCTGGCAGGAGATCGGGGTGTCACGGCTGGTCGGATAGCCGGTGATCTTGACCTCGTTGTCGAAGCCGCGGTCGATGCCGAGCGTGTTGCCGCCCAGCACGTCCTGGATCTGCTTGCCGTTCTTCTTGTCGAGCACGAGGAAGGCGATATCGAGATCCTCGTCCTGCGACTTGGCCCAGCGGTCGTCGATGACCACCTTCTTGACCTTCCACAGGCCGGTGGGCTCCTTGCCGTTGCGGTAGTCGGGCGCGAAGACAAGATCGTCGACCGTGGTCTCGGCGTCGGGATCGAAGGCACAGTGGGCCGCGGTGATGAGCATGTTCCGGCCCGGACTCTGCACCACGCTCGCGGTGCAGAAGTGCTCGCCGGTGTCGTCCTTCTCGAAGACCGCGCCGACCCGGGCGTTCTGCTCGGTTCTGCGCGGGGTGTACGCACTGCCGTTATCGGCCGGGGCCGTCGCGGCCGGGTCCTGGTCCTGGGGATCTTGGCCGGCCTCGCCGGACTTGCCGAAGCTGCTGCGGCCGCCGAGGGCGCTGTTGCTCGTATCGGCTTCCTCCGAGGCGTAGCCCACCACAACAGCAGCCACGATGACGATGAACGTCAGGGGCAGCACGGACTTCCTGGCAAGCGAGCGCACACGGTCATTATCGGCACCCGCTGCGTATTGTGGGAGGTCCTTCAGCGGGAGGCTCCGGTCACAATCCATCGGCCCGAGCGGGTGCGCAGCCACAGGGTCAGCATGCGGACGGTCATCATCAGCGCCATCGTCCACCACAGCGCGACCAGTCCGCCGCCGAGGACAGGTACGGCCAGCGCGGCCGGAGCGAACAGCGCCAGGGTCACGACCATGGCCCGGGCGAGATAGGGCCCGTCCCCCGCACCCATGAGTACGCCGTCGAGGATGAAGACGATCCCGGAGACCGGTTGTGTCACGGCCACGACCAGGAGCGTGCTCAGCAGCGGGCCCTGCACGGCGGGGTCGGAGGTGAACAGGGGGATGAAGAGGGGGCGGGCGAGGGCGACCAGCACGCCGAGTACCAGGCCGGAGGCGATGCCCCACTGGACCATGCGCCGGCAGGCGGCCCTGGCACCGTCGCGGTCCCCCGCACCGAGGTACCGGCCTATGATGGCCTGCCCGGCTATGGCTATCGCGTCCAGCGCGAAGGCCAGCAGGGACCACAGCGTGAGCACGATCTGGTGGGCGGCGACCTCGGCGTCGCCGAGCCGGGCGGCGACGGCGGTGGCGATCATCAGCACAGCGCGCAGCGAGAGCGTACGCACCAGCAGTGGGACCCCGGCCTGGGCCGAGGCACGGATCCCCGCCGCGTCGGGACGCAGTGAGGCGCCGTGCCGTCGCGCACCACGGATGACCACGATGAGGTAGACGGCGGCCATGCCGCACTGGGCGATGACCGTGCCCCAGGCGGAGCCCGCGATGCCGAGCCCGGCGCCGTAGACCAGGGCGACGTTCAGCGCGGCGTTGGCGGAGAAGCCGCCGATGGCGACATGGAGCGGGGTCTTGGTGTCCTGGAGCCCGCGGAGCACGCCGGTCGCGGCCAGCACGACGAGCATCGCGGGGATGCCGAGCGCGCTGATGCGCAGATAGGTCGTGGCGTACGGGGCAGCGGTACCGGAGGCACCGAAGGCCTCGACGAGCCAGGGGGCGGTGGGCAGCACGGTCGCGATGACGGCGGCGCCGAGCAGCAGGGCGAGCCAGATGCCGTCCATGCCCTGGCGGATGGCGGCGGGCAGGTCGCCGGCGCCGACCCTGCGGGCGACCGCGGCGGTGGTGGCGTAGGCGAGGAAGACGAAGACGGAGACGGCGGTGGTGAGCAGGGCGGCGGCGACACCGAGGCCGGCGAGCTGGGGAGTGCCGAGGTGGCCGATGACGGCGCTGTCGACCATGACGAAGAGGGGTTCCGCGACCAGTGAACCGAACGCCGGCAGGGCCAGGGCGATGATCTCGCGGTCGTGGCGGCGGTCGGAGCGCCGCGGGGTCGCGGGAGCCTGGGTCATGCGCTCAATGTAATCGTCCACAGGTAAGAGATGCAAACCCCTTGCAGTCCTTACTTTCCGCTGTGCGGAGTTGCCTCCCCTGTGCCGTTTGTCGCGATCTTGAACCGCGAGCGAAAGTTTTTCTCCCCCACAGCCTATGGATGAGAAAAGCGCAGGTCAGCTCAGTGGGGCTGGGGCGATTGTGTGCTTGTCCACAGAAGTTTCCCCCGGGCCGTGCACAGGATCCGGGGACTTCTCCACAGCTGTAGGGCAGTCATCCACATGGCCTGTGGATAACCAGATTGGCGGACGGTGCCCACGGGCCTACCGTGGTCCGGCACCCGCCGCCTGTTCCGGCCTGAGAAATCGTCCGAACTCGACGCGCCGTAACCGGAGTCGGGCGTCTCGATTGTCAGAGCTGTGCCGTAAGAAAGAACAGCACAGCAAGGTCCGCGTCGCGGACGGGAGGAGGTGCCGGGGTGAGCATTCCCGAGCCCATGGAAGACCCCTGGGCGGACTCCGGTCCCAGCGACCTGCTGCCGGCCGCGCGCTCCCGGCGAGGCGAGGGCAAGGGCCGCGGTCGCGGCGACCGCCAGGACCGCGACGACGACGGCGGCGGCTCCTGGAACGGCGGATTCGAGCGGGTGCCCCCGCAGGACCTGGACGCCGAGCAGTCCGTGCTCGGCGGCATGCTGCTGTCCAAGGACGCGATCGCGGATGTCGTCGAGGTCCTCAAGGGCGAGGATTTCTACCGCCCCGCCCATGAGCTGGTCTTCCAGGCGATTCTCGATCTGTATGCCAAGGGCGAGCCGGCCGACCCGATCACCATCGCCGCGGAGCTGACCAAGCGCGGCGAGATCGCGCGGGTCGGCGGCGCCTCGTATCTGCACACCCTCGTCCAGTCCGTACCGACCGCGGCGAACGCCGAGTACTACGCCGAGATCGTCCATGAGCGTGCGGTGCTGCGCCGCCTGGTCGAGGCCGGCACCCGTATCACGCAGATGGGATACGCCGCGGACGGCGATGTCGACGAGATCGTCAACAGCGCCCAGGCGGAGATCTACGCCGTCACCGAGCAGCGGACCAGCGAGGACTACCTTCCGCTCGGCGACATCATGGAGGGCGCCCTCGACGAGATCGAGGCGATCGGCTCACGCCAGGGCCAGATGACGGGCGTGCCCACGGGCTTCACCGACCTGGACTCCCTGACGAACGGCCTGCACCCCGGCCAGATGATCGTGATCGCGGCCCGCCCCGCCATGGGTAAGTCGACCCTTGCGCTGGACTTCGCGCGGGCCTGCTCGATCAAGAGCAATCTGCCGAGCGTGATCTTCTCGCTGGAAATGGGGCGCAACGAGATCGCGATGCGTCTGCTGTCCGCCGAGGCGCGGGTGGCGCTGCACCACATGCGCTCCGGCAGCATGACGGACGAGGACTGGACGAGGCTCGCGCGCCGGATGCCGGACGTCTCGGCCGCGCCGCTGTACATCGACGATTCGCCGAACCTCTCGATGATGGAGATCCGCGCGAAGTGCCGGCGGCTCAAGCAGCGCAACGAACTGAAGCTGGTGGTCATCGACTATCTCCAGCTGATGCAGTCCGGCGGCTCGAAGCGCGCCGAGAGCCGCCAGCAAGAGGTCTCGGACATGTCCCGAAACCTCAAGCTGCTGGCGAAGGAGCTGGAGCTCCCGGTCATCGCGCTCTCCCAGCTGAACCGTGGCCCCGAGCAGCGCACGGACAAGAAGCCGATGGTCTCCGACCTCCGTGAATCCGGTTCGATCGAGCAGGACGCCGACATGGTCATCCTGCTGCACCGCGAGGACGCCTACGAGAAGGAGTCCCCGCGCGCCGGCGAGGCCGACCTGATCGTGGCGAAGCACCGTAACGGCCCCACGGCGACGATCACGGTCGCGTTCCAGGGCCACTACTCGCGGTTCGTGGACATGGCGCAGACGTGAGGGGAGCGTCGTAGGGCCCGGCATCCCCGCCCCGGGCGGTCTGTGCCGTGGGTGGCGAGCTTCTCCCGCGTCAGCAGTGCAGAGCGCGCGAAGCGCAACAGCGGCGATATCCGGCCTGGTCCTCCTGAAGCGGGCGCCGCGACACGCCTCCGGCTGCGATGCTCCGGGGCATGTCCGCCTTACCTGCCGAGGGTCCCTGGCCCGCCACCCTCCGGACGCCCAGGCTGTTGCTGCGTCCTGCCGAAGCCGGCGACGTCCACGCGTTCACCCGGCCGTGGACGGACCCTGAGGTCCGGCGCTTTCTCGGCGGGCCGGTCGCCGGGCAGAAGCTCGCCCTCTACCAGCAGCATTTCGCGGGACGGCCGCAGGTGTTCAGCGTGACCACCCGGGACGATGGCGTCGTGGTCGGCTCGGTGTCGGTGGAAGCGGATTCCCGGTGCGACGGCCGGCGAGAGGTGTCGTACGCCTTCCTGCCCGAGCACTGGGGCCGGGGATACGGCAGTGAGGCCGTGGCCGTCGTCGTCGGCTGGGCGCTGGAGGCCGTCCCGTCACCCGATCCCTCGGTCATCGCCGCCACCCAGGAAGCCAACGTCCGCTCGCGCCGGCTCCTCGAATCCCTCGGCATGCAGCCGGTCGACAGCTTCGTGGAGTTCGACGCGCCCCAGGTGAGGTACTCCGCCGGCCCTCAGTGGTCCGCGCCGGTCGGTGAGGAGCCACCGGCCGGCGCGGTCGAGGGCGACGGAACGGCCGGTGGCGGACCCGTCGGCAGGTGACCGCCGTCAGGGCGCCACGGCCAGCACGATCTTGCCGGTGGTGCGGCCGGTCTCGCCGAGGGTGTGCGCCTTTGCGGCCTCCTCGAGCGGTACGACGGTGTCGACGGCGACCCGCAGTTGTCCGCTGTCCACCAGGCCGGCGACGGCCTGCAGCCCGGCCCGGTCGGGCTCGACCAGCAGGAACCCCGCACGGATCTGTGCCTCGCTCGCCTGTGCGGCCGGGAAGCCGTCGTCCAGCGGAAGGATCGAGACCAGCGTGCCGCCGGGGCGCAGGGTGCGCAGTGAACGGGCGCCGTAGTCGCCGCCGATGGTGTCGAGGACGATGTCGACGTCGCGCACCGCCTCCGCGAAATCCTGCTGGGTGTAGTCGACGAGTTCATCGGCGCCCAGGTCGCGCAGGAAGTCGTGCTTGGCCTGCCGGGCGGTGCCGATGACATACGCGCCACGGGACTTGGCGATCTGCACGGCCAGATGGCCGACGCCGCCCGCCGCGGCGTGGATCAGCACCCGCGCGCCGGGCTGGACCTGCGCGGTGTCGACCAGGGCCTGCCAGGCGGTCAGCGATGCCAGCGGGAGCGCGGCGCCCTGCACGTGATCCAGACTCGCCGGGAGGTGCGCGAAGTGGCGGGCCGGGGCGGTGACGTACTCGGCGTACGCCCCGGCGGGGTGCGGGAAGCGGGGCATGCCGAAGACCTTGTCGCCCGGCGCGAAGAGGGTCACGCCGAGGCCGACCGCCTCCACCACGCCCGAGACATCGAAGCCCAGGGTGAACGGGGCCTTGGCACCCGTCAGGAAAGCGCCCTGGGAGCGCGACTTCCAGTCGGTCGGGTTGACGCCCGCGGCGTGCACCCGGACCAGGATCTCCGTCGGGCCGGGCACCGGCCGGTCGGTAGTGATCATCTTGAGGACGTCGGGGCCTCCGGCGGTGTCCTGGCTGACGGCCCGCATCTGCGGGGTCCGGGTCTCGGGCATGGTGTCTCCTTCGTACGGTGCCACGGCGGTGACCGGGCATCCAGCGTCGCTGACCGGGCGGGTTTCCCGGGGGTGCTGTCAGCTTTCCGTGGCGGCCGGGGGCCCGGCGGTGTCCTGATGGCCAACGTTTGAAAGAATCGGGTCATGCATCGCGTCGGTGTTCTCGCCCTGGACGGTGTCGTCCCCTTCGAGCTCGCTATCCCCGCGCGGATCTTCGGGGCTGCGCACGGCGCCGCCGGGGAGCCGCTGTACTCCGTCGTCACCTGTAGTCCGGACGGACGCCCGGTGCGCGCGGAAGCCGACTACGAGATCGCCGTCGCCGAGGACGCCTCCGTCCTGGCGAGCGTGGACACCGTCGTCGTCCCGCCGTCCCACGCGCTGGCCACGATCGTCGAGGACGGCCGGCTGCCCGATGAGCTGCGCAAGGTGCTGGAGTACATCCGGCCCGGCACCCGGATGGTGGCCATCTGCACCGGCGCGTTCGTACTGGCCGCCGCCGGGATGCTCGATCACCGGCCGGCCACCACCCACTGGCGGGAGGCCACGCAGCTGCAACGCCTCTTCACGACCGTACGGGTCGACCCCAATGTGCTCTTCGTCGACGACGGCGATGTGCTGACCTCTGCCGGAGCCGCCGCCGGAGTCGACCTGTGTGTGCACATCGTGCGCCGTGACCACGGCAGCGCCGTCGCCAATGAAGTGGCCCGCTCCTGTGTCGTGCCGCCCTGGCGGGACGGCGGTCAGGCCCAGTTCATCCGGCTGCCCGTCCCCGCACCGTCGACGGGCGGCACCGCGGCCACCCGCGCATGGGCCCTGGAGCGTCTCGGCGAGCCGCTGACCCTGACCGCCCTCGCCGCGCACGCCCGGGTCAGCGTGCGCACCCTCACCCGGCGCTTCCGCGACGAGGTCGGCATGAGCCCCGGTCAGTGGCTCGCCGGCCAGCGCATCGAACGGGCCCGGCATCTGCTGGAGACCACGGACTGGCCCATCGACCTCGTCGCCCATCACGCGGGCTTCGGCACCGGCACCTCCCTGCGCCAGCATCTGCACAGCGCGGTGGGGGTGGCACCGCAGGTGTACCGGCGGACGTTCCGGAGCGCTGCCGAGCTGACCGCCTGAAGACCGGCGGGCGGGTCGCGGTCTTTGACCTTCAGGCTGCTTGAAGCTCCACAATCGCGTTCATGGACGACACCGAAGAGCTGTTGACCATCGGCGCGTTTGCGCGACGAGTGGGGCTCGCGCCGAGTGCCCTGCGGTTCTACGACGACTGCGGGGTGCTGCGGCCCGCGCGGGTGGATGCCGTGACGGGGTACCGCCGCTACGGGGCGGGGCAGGCGGCGCGGGCAGTGAAGGTGCGGCAGTTGCGTGCGGCGGGGCTGCCGCTGGTGGATGTCGCGGTCGTACTGGACGGGCCCGAGGACGCGGCGCGCGGTGTCCTGCGGACTCATCTGGAGCGGACGCGGCGGACGGCGGACGAGACGCGGGCAGTGGTCGAGGGGTTCCTGCGGGAGGCGACCGGCACGGCGGAGCACCGCGCGAGTTGGGCCTGGGCGCGGGTGGGCGGGGCCGAACTCGCCAGTGCGGTACGGCAGGTGGCGCCCGCGGTCGCGACCGGGGCGGGCCGACAGGAATTCACGGTGCTGGGGTGTGTGCTGCTCGAACTCGCCGACGGCGAGGTGCGATGGGTGGCGACGGACCGCTATCGGCTGGCGGCGCGGGTGCTGCGACCGACGGGGTTCGAGGGCGGGCCGCGACGGGTGCTGATCGGCCCGGATGCGGCACGGGACCTGGCGGAGTGGGCCGTACGGCAGGTGACGGTCGAGGTGGAGTGCGCGGCGGACGCGGCCGGGGTCCGGCTGCGGAGCGGGTCGGGCCGGCGGGAGGTGCCGGCGGGAGCCGGCCAGGGGCGGGGCGGTGCCCGGGACCCCGGCGCATATCCGGACTACCGGCTGCTCCTGGAGGGCCCGGAGGAGGGGCGACATCGGGTGATCGTCGACCGGGCGGGGCTGCGGGACGCGGTGACCGGGCGGGCCGGAGCGGTGTCGTTGTCGCTCGGAGCGGGGCACGGGGAGGCGGCTGACGTGGGCGGCCCGGGGGAACCGGACACCGTGGGGGACACGGCGCGGCACGAGGCCGGGCAGGTGCTGGAGGTGGCGGGCGGCGGCCGTGGGCCCGTCCGGATGCGGGCGGTGCGCACGGGGCCGGGCCTGCGGATCGCCTTCGATCCGGCCGTGCTGGTGCCTGCGCTGGAGGCCGGAGTGGGGCCGGATGTGCTGCTGGAGATCACTTCGGCGGACCGGCCGGTCGTCGTCCGCTCTGCCGACCAGGGAAGTTTCACGACATGGGTGATGCCGGTGCGCGAGTGTGCCGGTGCGGATCGTTGCGACACCGCTCCCGCCGATGACTGAGCCGACGGGACCGGGGACTGCTGCCATGGCTGAGGAGGGGAGCGGGCCGGTGGATCCGGAACTGCCGGTGGTGCAACTGTGCGTGGAAGGGATGCGGGCCGAGGCGGACGGGCAGGCCGGCAGGGCGCTCGGCCTGTTCCAGCAGGCCTGGGAGATCGCTGCCGATGACTACGAGGCGTGTATCGCCGCGCACTATCTCGCACGGCATCAGAACGCGCCCGAGGAGACGCTCCGTTGGAACCAGGAGTGCCTGGAGCGCGCTGACCGGGTGGGTGACGAGCGGGTGCACGGGTTCTATCCGTCGCTGTACGCGAACCTGGGGCAGGCCTGCCGGCGGCTTGGCCGAACGGTCCTTGCGCACACGTATTTCGCGCGGGCCGCCGAGCGGGTGGGTGAGGTCCCCGAGGGGCAGTACGGCGACTGGAATCGGTTCGCGATCGCGGAGGGCTTGCGGGAGACGGCTCCCGAGCCGGCTGGGAAGGTCCTTGAGGAAGAGGACGAGGACGGCGGGGATATGGCGCCACGGCACCTCGATGCGGCGGTCGACGGGCGGGTGCGGGAGTTGGTGGCGCGGTGGTGTGCGCGGTCCGACCTCACGGCCCTGGCGCTGACGCTCCCCGCTTATCTCGGATACCTCGGAACGGAGGGGGACCGGGTGCGGCTGCGGTCTGCGCTGCACATGGTGCACGCCGCGCGCAGGCTGCCGGAGGACGAGCAGACCGAACTGGGCGCGGTGATCGGTGCGGCGGCGCTGTGGTGATGCGGCGAGGATGGGGCCCGGCCGCGTCGGATTCGCCGTTGAGGAGAGTGCCATGACCATTCCACAGCCCACGGAGCCCCATGAGCCCGGACCGGCCGGCCACGGGCCGGAGGCGGGCGCCGCGCGTGATGAGTTCGCGGAGCTGTTGCCCCCGACCCGACGGGCGTTGCTGCGCCGGCTGGCGGTCGGGCAGGCCGAGGGGCGGGCGCCCTCTTTGACGGGTGCGGTCGTCCGCGGGGGGCGAGTGGTGTGGACAGGGGCCCGTGGTTCGGTGGAGGGGAAGGCACCGCACGACGATGTGCAGTACCGGATCGGCTCGCTCACCAAGACCTTTGTCGCGGTGCTGGTACTGAGGCTGCGGGACGAGGGACTGCTGCGACTGGAGGACCCGGTAGGCAGGCACCTGGAAGGGTCTCCGGTGCCCGATGCGACGATCGCCCAACTGCTCGCGCACAGTTCGGGGCTGGCGGCCGAGACCCGAGGTCCGTGGTGGGAGCGGACCGCGGGTGAACTGCGGCCCGAGCAGGCCGATCTCTTCGACGAGCGGCCGCAGCGGCTCCCCGCCGGACGGCGCCACCATTACTCCAACCCTGGCTATGCGCTGCTCGGCGCGCTGGTCGAACGGCTGCGGGGCGGTACCCCGTGGGACGAGGTGCTGCGGAACGAAGTGCTGGAACCGCTGGGCATGGGGCGTACGACGCTGCGGCCGCAGGGGCCGCACGCGAGCGGCTGGGCGGTCCACCCGTGGGCCGACGCCGTGCTGCCGGAGCCGGCCGCGGACACCGGTTTGATGGGCCCGGCGGGGCAGTTGTGGTCGACGCTCCAGGATCTGTGCCGGTGGGCGGCGTTTCTGCTGCGGGGCGACGGCCGGGTGCTCAGTGCGTCGAGCCTGGCCGAGATGCGGACACCGGCCGTGCCGCCGGAGACGAACGCCTGGGATGCGGGGTACGGACTGGGCGTTCAGCTCGTATGGCGGGAAGGCCGGCTGCTGGCCGGGCATGTCGGCTCGATGCCCGGGTTCCTGGCGGCGCTGTGGACCGATGCCGAGGAGGACATCGCCGGGGTCGTGCTGGCCAATTGCACCTCGGGCCCGGCGGTCGCCGCGCTCGCCGCCGATCTCACCGGGATCGTGAGCGAGCACGAGCCACGGATCCCCGAGCCCTGGCACCCGCTGCCCGGGCCGCTGGATCCGGAACTGCTGGCCCTGACCGGGCCCTGGTACTGGGGCGCGAACCCGCACATCCTGCGGCTGTGGACCGAACGCGGGCTGGAGCTCACGCCGCTGTCCGGGACGGGGCGCTCCTCGCGGTTCCGGGCGGAGAACGACGGCACATGGACGGGCCTGGACGGCTATTACGCGGGCGAGACGCTGCGGGTGGTGCGCGACGAAAACGGTTCGGTCAGCCATCTCGATCTCCATACCTTCGTGTTCACCCGCGGACCGTACGAGCCGTCGGCACCGGTGCCCGGTGGAGTGGATCCGCAGGGTTGGCGGGTGTGAGGCCCGTACGGCGGGGGCGCGGGCCGCGGACGTACAGTCGAACCAGATGTCAGGAGCCGCGCCGAGTCGGCTCGCTACCGCTGGAAGGCCCTGTGACTGCCGTGTCTGATCCGACCGCGAACGCCGCCCCGGACCTGCTCGACCTGCCTCCGCTCACCGCGGCCCACTTCGCGCGGATCGAGGACAAGGTCGCGGCCCTGATGCACACCCGCTGCGATGTCGTGGCGATGCAGGGCGAGGCGCTGCTGCCCCTGGAGGCCTGTATCCGCTCCGCCGTGCGGCCCGGCAGCACCGCGCTCAACATCATCACCGGCCCGTACGGCGAGACCTTCGGCGGCTGGCTGCGCTCCTGCGGCGCCGAGGTGATCACCGTCACCGCGCCGTTCACGGGTGCGGTCGACCCGCGGCAGGAGGCGGACGCCTTGCGGGAACACCCCGAGATCGACTTCGTGAGCCTGGTGCACGCGGAGGCAGCCACCGGCAACACCAACCCCGTCGCCGAGATCGGTGCGGTGGTGCGGGAGCACGGCGCGCTGCTGATGCTGGACGCGGTCGCATCGGTGGGCGCCGAGCCGCTGCTCACCGACGAGTGGGGCGTGGACCTGTGTGTGATCGGCGGGCAGAAGGCGATGGCCGGGCCTGCCGGGGTGTCGGTGGCGTCCGTCAGCGCCCGTGCGTGGGAGCGGATCGCTGCCAATGAGCAGGCTCCGCGGCGCTCGTACCTCTCGCTGCTGGACTGGAAGGAGCGCTGGATCGACGGCGGCCGCACGGCACTGCCGCACGCCCCGGCCCAGCTGGAGATGCTCGCTCTGGAGCAGGCGGCGGACCGGATGAACGCCGAGGGGCTGGATGCGGTCATCACCCGGCACCGGGCGGCGGCCGCGGCGACCAGGGCCGGTGTGCGGGCGCTGGGCGGGCTCGCTCCTTACGTCGTGCGTGACGAGGACGCGGCGCCGGCCGCCACGACGCTCCGTGCACCTGAGGGAGTGGACGCCCGGGAGATCGTGACCGCCGCGCTCGCGGTGGACGCGGCGGTGCCGGTGCAGGCCGCGGCCGGAGCGCTGGCCAAGGAGATGATCCGGGTGAACCACTATGGCCGGGCCGCTGACCGGGCGGTGGTCACGGCCTCGCTGGTGGCACTGGCGGGCGGGTTGCGTGCGCTGGGGGTGTCCGTGGACGCCGAGGGTGCCGCCGTGGCGGCGGGCGCGGCATGGGACGCGGTGGTCGCAGGCTGAGGCGAGCCGGCGCCCAGCCGTAGGGCGTGTTGGCGTGGTGGGGCCGTGTTTCACGTGAAACACGACCCCACACGTGTGTCTGGAAGCGGCGTCGTTTCACGTGAAACACCTGTGCCCGCGTGCGCCCCTCGGCGGCTCGGCGTTCACCAACCTCCGTTATGTGCAGGGGAGTTGGCCGCTGCGGAAGCCAGAAGGGACGAGGTGTCGCACGGCCGCTGAGGCAGCTCCGGCGGCATTGCGGCTGACCGTGATCTCGCCCGTCGCCCGTCGCCCGTCGCCCGTCATCCGTCGTCCGTCAGGAGCAGTGCAGTGGCGTGCTCCGGCTCCGGCGGCAGGCTGGACGGGAAGACGCCGTATGCGCCGTCGCTTGCGGGGCCCCGGCCGGCGGTCCGGTCATGCCGACGGCCATTCGACGGCTCTCGGCGGCTCTTCGGTGGTTCGCACGTCCGCCCGGTGCCGGTCGTCGTCGGCCCGTTCCCCCGCCGCCGCGTGTCCGGGTCATTTAACGATCATGCTCGAAGCCTCCCGTAGAATCGGAACGAGCGACCCGTTTGTGAGAGCGGCACGCGCGCACCGGATGTCGACGTTTTTTCGGGAGGCCGGCGGTGGTCGAGGGTGGTGTCACGCCTTCCCGTGCGGATGCGCGGCGCAACAGGGCGCTGGTGCTCCAGGCGGCTCTATTCGCCTTCGAGGAACGGGGGTTGGGGGTCCCCCTCGGAGAGATCGCGCGCCGGGCGGGTGTCGGTGCGGGCACCGTCTACCGCCACTTTCCTTCCAAGGAAGCCCTGTTCAGGGCGACGATCGTGGAGCGGATCGAGCTTTTCACCGACACCGCAAGGGACTTGGCCGAGGTTCCGGACCCCGGCGCGGTGTTCTTTCGCTTCCTTTCCTCCGTGGTGCGGCTCGCGTCACGGAACAAGGCGTTGTGTGACGCGCTGGAAGCGGCCGGCGCCGGTCGTTTCGAGCCGTCGCCCGGGGTCGGGCAGGACTTCGACGATGCGCTGGAGGTGCTACTCGGGAGGGCCCAAGAGGCAGGTGATGTACGGCAGGACGTTGGGATAACGGATCTCAGGGCCCTGCTGGTGGGCTGTCTTTCGATGGAGCGGGCCAGGACGGGAAGCGGTGTGGAGGCCGGGGTGCAGGACCGGATGACGGCGCTGATGTGCGATGCGTTGCGGCCGGAGCGCGCCGTGACGAAACTTCCGGTTGAGCCGGTGAAACGTAACGAATCGCGATGTGAGCTGTGTGGCACGGCGATCACGACGGCACGCACGGGGCGGCCCGCCCGCTACTGCGGTGGCGCCTGCCGGCAGAAGGCACACCGGGCACGGGGACGCACACGGCAGACGTGATCAGACGTCGCCGTGTGCCGGCCGGTGCGTCGCTCAGAGCTGGAGCTTGAAGCCCAGGTGGGAGGCCTCGAATCCGAGGCGCTCGTAGAAGCGGTGTGCGTCGATGCGGGTCGCGTCCGAGGTGAGCTGCACCATCTGGCAGCCGAGCGTGCGGGATTCCGCGACCGCCCACTCGATGAGCTGGGTGCCGAGGCCGCCGCCGCGCTCGTCGCGGTGGATCCGTACGCCTTCGATGATGGAGCGGGTGGCACCGCGCCGGGACAGACCGGGGATGACCGTGAGCTGGAGCGTGCCGACGGTCCGTCCCTCGCGGACCGCGACGATCTGGTGCTGCTGCGGGTCGGCGGCCAGCACCTCGAACGCGGCGCGGTACGGAGCCAGGTCGTCCGGCGCTTCGCGGGTGGCGCCCAACGGGTCGTCGGCGAGCATCGCGATGATGGCGGGCAGATCGGCCTCGGTCGCGCGGCGTATCTCGATATCGCTCATGGGCGCGACCTTATGCCGTGTGATCGCGGGGGCGGCAGGCAGGCAGCCGTGCCGCCCGGTCAGCCGTCGGCCCGACCCCGTGCCCGTCCGCCCGCATCACCCCGGCGTCACTCCGGTGGCGCGAGCGTCTCGACGGCGGTGACGAGCGGTGCCAGCTCGGGGCGCTGTGCGGCGTCCTGGAGGGCTTCACGCAGCGCGTCGTCATGGGTGGGCCGGGCCTCCACCAGGAGCGCGAGGCCGTCGGGCGTCACGTTGGTGTAGATGCCGCGCCGGTCGTCGGGGCACAGGTAGCGCGAGAGCAGCCCCCGCTCCTCGAGCCGCGTGACCAGGCGGGTCGTGGCGCTCTGGCTGAGGACCACCGAGTCCGCGACCTGGTGCATCCGTAGATGGCCGCCGGGTCCGTCGTGCTGCTCGCTGAGCACATTGAGGACCGAGAATTCACGGACGCTGAGGTCGTGCCCCGTCTGGAGGGCGCGTTCGATGTGCGACTCGATACGGCCGTGCAGGGCGGAGAGCGCGCACCAGCCCTGAGCCAGTGCGGGGGCGGGCGCCGGCGGGCAGCCGGGGGCAGTGGGTGCTGCCGGCTGCGGTGCCTCCACCGTCTCCTGAGTCTCCTGCTTCTCCCGCGTCTGCTGCGTCATCGACGACCTCCTCAAGGGCGCACCTCATGGGCGCATCACCCAGGATAGGACACCTTCGAAATATACGGCGCTTGCAATTAACCCGCGTATGCAATTATTGTGGACGCTCGTAAGGCACGTACGCAATGATGTGAAGGGATCCGTCATGCCTCTCGCACTCCTGGCTCTTGCCATAGGTGCCTTTGGGATCGGAACGACCGAGTTCGCGGTCATGGGCCTGCTGCCCGACATGGCGGCCGGCTTCGGTGTCTCGATCCCACTCGCCGGATACGCGACCACTCTCTACGCCCTCGGCGTCGTCATCGGGGCGCCGCTGATGACCGCCCTCGGCACCCGCTTCACCCGCAAGCAGATGCTGATGCTGCTGATGGGCCTGTTCATCGTCGGCAACCTGCTCACGGCCGTCGCACCCAACTTCGGGATCATGCTGGCCGGACGGATCGTTGCCGCGTTCACGCACGGTGCGTTCTTCGGCATCGGCGCGCTCGTCGCCGCCGACCTTGTCGCGCCCGAGAAGCGGGCCACGGCCATCTCGCTGATGTTCAGCGGCCTGACCATCGCCAACGTCGTGGGCGTACCGGCCGGCACCATGCTCAGCCAGCAGTTCGACTGGCGCACCACCTTCTACGCGATCACCGCGCTCGGCGTGATCGGCCTGCTCGGCATCGTCAAGCTGGTCCCCGCGCAGCGGACGAAGGCGGCCTCTCCCCTAGGCAGCGAACTCGCGGTATTCCGTAATCCGCAGGTCGGCCTCGCCATGCTGATGACGATCCTGGGCTTCGGCGGTGTCTTCGCGGCCGTCACCTACCTCGCCTCGATGATGACCGAGGTCACCGGCTTCGCACCGTCCTCCGTGATCTGGCTGACGGCCATCTTCGGCCTCGGCATGGTCGGCGGAAACCTGGTCTCAGGTCGCTTCACCGACCGCGCCATGATGCCGATGCTGTTCGTGTCGATGACCGGTCTGGCGCTGTCGCTGGCCGCCTTCAACTTCACCGCGCACAACAAGATCGCCGCCATCGTCACCATCGCGCTGATCGGCATCTTCGGCTTCGCCACCGTGCCGCCGCTCCAGAAGCGGGTGATGGACCAGGCGGCCTCGGCGCCCACCCTCGCCTCGGCCGGCAACATCGCGGCCTTCAACTTCGGCAACGCGCTGGCCGCTTGGCTCGGCGGGATCGTGATCTCGGCCGGCCTCGGCTACACCGCGCCCAACTGGGTCGGTGCGCTCATGACTGCCGCGGCGCTGGGGGTGGCGATATTCGCCTCCGCTCTGGAGCGGCGTCAAAGGGGCCGTGGCCGTGTGGTGGCCGTCGGCGGTTCCACCGTGGCCGTCGAAGAGCCCGTAGCAGCCGCGCACAGCTGACGGGCCCGTGCCGCCCGCCCCGAATCAACGGCGCTACGAGCACCACCAGCGCAAGGCGTGCCACCAGACCAACGAGCACCACGAGCACACCATGCGCCACGAGCTCAGCACGCACCACCAGCACCACTACACCCCCAAGGGACACTTCTCATGAGCACCACCACCCCTGCCACGCCCACCCCCGCCCCCACCGTCCGTCCCCTCACCACCCGCGACGCCGAGGGTCTTATCGAGGCCGCCGTCCGTGCCGCCGAGGGGCTCGGCGTGCGGGGCAGTGTCACCGTCCTGGACGCGGGCGGTCATCTGCTCGGCTTCCGGCGCGACGACACGGCCGTGCTGATCTCAGGGGAGACGAGCACCCGCAAGGCGTACACGGCACTTCAGTTGGACGCCCCCACCGCTGACCTGGTGGAGCTCGTACGGCCCGACGGGCTGTTCCACACTCTCCCCACGGCGTTGGACCGGCCGCTGCTCTTCCTCGCGGGTGGTGTGCCGCTCCACCGGGACGGCCGGCTGATCGGTGCGATCGGCTTCGGCGGCGGCGCCCCCGAACAGGACCACCGGATCGTCACCGAGGCGATAGCGGAGGCCGACCTCGCCTGAACGACGGCAGCCCCGCAGCAGGGCGGGGTCCGCGACGCCCCGCCCTACGAGCGAACGACGCGGCGTCGCGGACACGCCCTAACGGACGCCCGCGCCCTTGATACCGCTCCTTCGCGCCCGGCCGGCGCGGGCCTCGGCCGACTGTGCCTCGCGCAGTCGGCTGCCGCGTTTGGTCAGTCCCCAGGGCTTGAGGACGGAGATCGCGGTGATGAAGAGATAGGTGGCCGTGGCGACCGCCGGTGCGACGACGAGGCTGATGTCCGGGGCCGGGGTGCCCGCCGCGGCCTGGGCGGCCAGGTGGTTGACACCGGGCTGCAGGGAGAAGACCGACAGCAGCACGGTGATGAGCGTCAGCCAGAACTTGAGGTAGACCCAGCGGTGCCTGGCCAGCCCCCAGGCGGTGCGCAGCGACAGCACCAGCCCGCTGACCAGCGAGACCAGGGCGACGGGGAGGACCAGCCAGTCACCGAAGATCTTCATCGCCCGGTAGGCGACGCCTGCCATGTCGGGGGACTCGGTGGTGTAGCCGGTGATGCCGAGCGCGAGCAGCCCGAGAGTGAGACCGAGCCAGCTGACGGAGACGGCGAGGTGAAGGACGAGGAGAGCCCGGCGGGCGGGGCGGCTGAGCTGCTGCATGGGTTCCACGGTGGCGACCCGGGCCCCGCGGTACATCTGCCGGCGGGAGTATCCGCACGTACGCGGGCTTGAGTACGTCACCGGTACGTCCCGGTACGTCCCCGAAGTGCGGTGCCGGAATCTTCTGTTCCGGGGCCCGAGAGTACGGGAGCGGTCGCGCCCTCGCCCCCCCCGGGAATCGTGCGCACCGGTCGCACCCTCCCGCGGGCCCGCCCGAGCCTTCCGCCACTGTGCGTCCTAGGCTCCGGGGCATGGGCAAGCTGCATCTGTTCGATATGGACGGGACTCTGCTCCAGGGGTCCGCGGCCGCCATCGAGATCTCCCGGCAGCTCGGGCTGGACCGGGAGATTGCCGAGCTGGAACGTGGATTTGCCGCGGGTGAACTGACACCTCCGCAGTTCGCGCAGCGGGCATGCGATCTATGGGCCGCCGAGTTGACCGAACTCATGGTGGCCGCGGCTTTTGACGGCGCACCATGGCTGACCGGAATCCGGGAAGTCTGGGCGGATATCCGGGCGCGTGGCGAACGGTGCGCGGTGATTTCCCTCTCGCCGGGTTTCTTCGTCGAACGGCTGCTGGCGTGGGGAGCCGATGCGGCGCATGGTTCCCGCTGGCCCGCGTTGCCGTTCCGGGAAGCGGTGGAGCCGGCCGGCATCCTGTCGTCGGCGGCGAAGGTACACATCGCGGATGAACTCTGTGTGCAGTACGGACTGACCCGAGCCGACTGTGTGGCATACGGCGACTCCATGTCGGACACCGAACTGTTCGCGGCAGTCGGGCAGTCCGTGGCCGTGAATGCGGATCACCATGTCAGTGGGCTGGCCTCATATGTGTACGCGGGCGGTGATCTGCGTGAGGCATACGAGCTGTTGCGTACTGGCCGGTAATTACGCGCTTTCTCCGGCGGATTCGTCCGCTGTGTGTGCTGAAAATGCACTCTGTGGGGAGGATCACTGTTATCGGAGGGCCCGCGCGGAGTGTTCCAAGATCAGGGCTTGTGGTTTCAACTACTGCCGGTATGGTCGAGTCCGGCTTGGCGGAGGGAGGGCTTCCGCGGGTGCGCGAAGGTGGGCTCAAAGCTCGTCAGCCTAGCGGCAAAGCGGCCCTCGGCACCCGGACTTCCGACTATTTGTCCGATGTGATGAGCCGGAGTGACATGCTACTGACGTGGCATCTGCTCCACATTGTCGCGAGGTAGTGAGTGTTGTCCGTTTTGGAGGGTTTTGCCGGAATCGCTTGAGTCGATGAAGAATTCCGGGGCAGGCGGGGGAATTCCGGGCAGTTCCGATCCACGGAAGTGCGAAGACAACCGAAAGACGTTCGAGGCGAGGCAGACCATGGACGCTCCGACCACCACGTCGGCCGATAGCGGCTCTTCCGGCGGGAGCAGTGGCAATTGGGGTTGGTTCACTCCGCCGGCGAAAAAGTCCTCCGATGAACAGCAGGAGCGGCAAAACAGCCAGGACCGGCCACAGGACGAGGACGGCCGGGCCGAACCGGACGGCCGGAGTGAACGCCACGACCGCAGAGACCGCCATGAGCGGAACGCGAGAGACGAACGGAACGACCGGGAACAGATACCCAGTCGGCCGGTCAATTCGATCCGGCCGGTAGGCACCGCCGCCGAGCGTGAGCGAGAGCCGGAGCAGCAGCCGCAGGCTCCTGCGTCGCGGCACGCAGCGGCCCGGCCGTCCGGGGCAGCCGTCTATCTCGAGCAGCCCTTCGCGCCCGCGTACCCCGAGCAGCCCGCCACGTACCCCGAGCAGCCCGCCACGTACCCCGAGCAGCCCGCCGCGGATCCCGGGTACGCCGCCCCGGCCCCGGCCTATGCGCCGCCGCGGCGCGAGGCCGAGCCCCCCAGGGGCCGGGAGCCCGAGCCCGTACACGAATCGGCGCGCCCCACGGGAGCGCCCGCGGTGAGTGTCCCCACCGGCGCCGTGCCCGCCGCGGAGCCGCGCGTCCAGAACGAGGCCCCGGCCGCCGCTCCCTCTGCCTTCACCCCCAAGGCGCGTCCCGCAGCCCCCGCCCCGGAGCCCTCTCTCGACGCCCTGCAAGCCTCGGCCTCGTCCGCAACACCCGCCTCCCCCGACGCGGTTCTCATCCGTCGCACCATGGCGGAAATCGAGCCCGTGGCCGACAAGGTCACGTCGTACTTCTACGCGCTGCTCTTCGTCCAGTACCCCGATCTGCGGGCGCTGTTCCCCGCGTCGATGGACACCCAGCGCGACCGGCTCTTCAAGGCGCTGCTCACCGCCGCCCAGCATGTCGACGACGCCGATGTGCTCACCGCGTACCTCTCGAACCTCGGCCGGGGACACCGCAAATACGGCACCCAGCCCGACCACTACCCGGCGGTCGGCGAGTGCCTGCTCAACGCGCTCGCGCGCTATGCGACGTCCAGTTGGGGGCCGGAGACCCAGGCCGCGTGGGTGCGTGCCTACACCGCGATCTCGCAGATCATGATCGATGCGGCTGCCGAGGACGAGGCCGTGGCCCCCGCCTGGTGGCAGGCCGAGGTCGTCTCCCACGAGCTGCGGACGCCCGACATCGCGGTGGTGATGGTCCGCCCGGACCAGCCCTACCCGTTCCTCGCCGGGCAGTACGCCAGTGTGGAAACCCCCTGGTGGCCACGGGTCTGGCGGCACTACTCCTTCGCCTCGGCGCCGCGCTCCGACGGCCTGCTCTCGTTCCACGTCAAGGCGGTCCCGGCCGGCTGGGTCTCCAACGCCATGGTCCACCGCGCCCGCCCCGGCGATGTCATCCGGCTCGGCGCCCCCGGCGGCTCGATGACCGTCGACCACAGCACGCGCAGCGGTCTGCTGTGCGTCGGCGGCGGCACCGGCATCGCACCCATCAAGGCGCTGGTCGAGGATGTAGCGGAACACGGTGTCCGGCGCCCCGTCGAGGTCTTCTACGGCGCCCGCAGCGACCATGACCTCTACGACCTCGACACCATGCTGCGCCTGGAACAGACCCACCCCTGGCTCTCCGTCCGCCCGGTCGTCGCCACGGGGCCCGCGGCCCGCGGCGGGACGAGCAGCGAAACCGGTCAATTGCCGGATGCAGTACGGCAATACGGGCCGTTCCGGGAATACGACGCCTATCTTTCCGGGCCGCCGGGGTTGATCCGCAGCGGTGTGGACGCTTTGGTGGGGGTCGGCATCCCGACCGAGCGCATACGGCACGACTCGGTGGACCAGCTGGTCTCGGCAGGGGATTGAGATCTTGGCAGCACAGGTCGAATACGGTCCGACAGGGGAGGGGTGGGGCATGCCACGGCAGGAGCGCCCCGGGAGCGACGGCGAGCACTTGGTGCAGCAGAGACTCGGTACGACCGAGCGCGCCGACCGTTTCTACCGGGACCAGGTACTGGACCATCTCAATGTCCGTATGCAGGAGTTCGTGGCCCGACAGGAGATGTTTTTCCTGGCCACGGCCGACCGGCACGGCGAATGCGATGCGACCTTCCGGGCCGGGCCGCCGGGCTTCGTCCAGGTGCTCGACGACCGGACGCTGGCCTACCCGGAATACCGTGGCAACGGTGTCATGGCGTCCATCGGGAACATCTCGGAGAACCCGCGCCTGGGCATCTTGATGGTCGACTTCACCCGAGACCGCATCGGGCTGCACATCAACGGCCGGTCGCGGGTCGTCATGGACGAGGAAATGCGGGCGCACCACCCGGGCCTGCCGGTCGACCCGATCCCCGGCCGACGCGCCCAGCTGTGGGTCACCGTCGAGGTCGAAGAGGCCTATATCCACTGCGCCAAGCACATTCCGCATCTGCAGAAGGTCCCGGCACAGCAGCGCGGGGCGCGAGCGTGGGGCACCGACGACGTCAAGCGCAAGGGCGGCGACTTCTTCGGCTCGGCGGCCGAGGCGGAGCAGCGGCCGCCCTTCCAGCGCGCCGAGCGCAAGAACGAGCATCTCCGGGGCGGACTGCACGAGGACACCGAGGACGAGGTGTACCAAGGTGCGGCCCCGGCGTACGGGAGCGGCCCGGCATACGGAACCGGCATGGACCCTGCCCCACGGGTCGATCCCGCGTACGCCGGGGGACACCGTGCCCCGGTCCGGGGCGACTTCGTGGAGGAGCTGAACGCGGAGTTCCTCGACCGGGTCGAGCGGGTGCTCGCCCGTGCCCAGCCCCATCGGTCGGTGGAGGACGGCCCCGAGTTCAGCGGCTGGTTCGACCGGCCCGACGGCCGCTGACACCGCGCCTGCCGGAGCGGCGGGCGCGGCGGCAGGCGGGCCTCAGCCCAGATCCGGGGCGTGCATCGCCCACACGCCCTCGATGTTGCCGTCGAGGTAGTGCCGCAGTGACAGCGGCACGACCTCGACGGAGGCGATGCCGACGCGGGTGAAGGGCACCCGCACGATCTCGTACTCCCCGCAGGGCTCCTCGACCTCGGGACCGTGCCGGCGCGAGGTGTCCATCGAGTCGAGCCGGCAGACGAAGAAGTGCTGCACCTTCACGCCGTCCACCCCGCCGTCGCTGAAGTGCTCGACGGTGTCGACGAAGACCGGCACCACGTCCTTGATCTTTGCGCCCAGCTCTTCGTCCAGTTCACGGTGGAGGGCGTCGATAACGGTGGCGTCCTCGGGCTCCACACCCCCACCCGGAGTGATCCAGTACGGGGACCGGCCCGGCTTGGTGCGTTTGATCAGAACGAGGTCCGCGCCGTCGAGCAGAATCGCGCGGGCGGTGCGTTTGACGACTGGCCGTACGTTCATAGGGGACAGATGCCGCAGTCACGCCCTGGTGAAACCCACGCCCCTCGGTCACCAGTCGACAGCGGTTCGCAGCAGCCACTCATGCGCCCGCGCGATATGCGGCAGTCCGAGCGTCCCGGTCCGTACGGCCAGGAAGTATGTCCGCAGCGGTGGCACCGGCGGGTCGAGCAGGGCCACGACGTCGCCGTTCTCCAGCGCGTCGGCACACAGATAGCGGGGCAGTACGGCGAGCCCCGCGCCGGCCGTGACGCAGGACAGCACCGCCCGAAGGTCCGCAGCGATCACGGCGGCGGAGGCGGCGGGCTTGGCGTCGAAGACAGCGGACCAGTAGCGGGCGATCAGCGGCAGGCTTTCGTGGACCTCGACGAGCGGCACGGGGTCCAGCACGCGGGCTCCCCCGGCCTGCAGTACCGCGGACCCGCCCAGCTCGACCGCCCAGTGCGGCGCGGCGATCAAAACATGCTCCTCGTCGCAGAGCGGGGTGGCGGTGAGCAGCCCGCCGCGCGGCCTGGTGGTGGTGACGGTCAGATCGTGGTGGCCCGCCGCCAGGCCGGACAGCAGCTCCTCCGCCGGGCCGAAGGCGGTGCGTATGGACAGGCCCTGGGCGATCAGCGGGGTCAGCGCCGGGAGGGCGCGTTCGGCGAGGAACTCCGGGGGACCGGCGAAATGGAGAGTGCGGGTGACGGAGTCCCGGTCCAGTCCGGCCTCGGTGATCTCGGTGAGCGCGTCCAGGTGCGGTGCCACTTTGTGGGCGAGTTCATCGCCGATGGTGGTGGGGGTGACGCCACGGGCGTACCGGAGGAAGAGCGGACGGCCCAACTGGCGTTCCAGCGCCCGGATCTGGCTGGTCACCGCGGGCTGGGAGAGGCCGAGCAGTGCCGCGGCGCGGGTGAAGGAGCCGGCTCGGTGCACGGTGACGAAGGTGCGCAGCAGAGCCAGATCCATCGCGTACCCCCTGCGCCTCTCGGAAGCCTGGTCGCGGGCCAACTATAAATTTGTCGATAGGGCTGTGTCGCTAGCGTGATTGGACAATGACGCTCAGTCAACTAGCCTTGTTCGAGCGGTTCGTTTCACGTGAAACGGTTGGTTTCACGTGAAACGCGTGGACTCGGGGCCATGTGGAACCGCAGGCCGGCAGGGTGACGAGGGGGGATGCCCTGCCGGCCGGCCTCACGCCACTGCCGGTGTGCCGGGCGTGGGCCGCGCTCCGCTTGTTCGACTCGCTCCCCGGCTTCGGTTCATGCCGGTGGCCCGGTCAGTTCTGCGCGGCCTCGTCCAGCGCCCGGATGACATCCGCGACCAGATCCTCCGGCTCCTCGACACCGACCGAGAAGCGGATGAAGCCCTCCGGGACGGCGTCGCCGCCCCAGCGGGCCCGTCGCTCGGCGCTGGACCGTACGCCCCCGAAGCTCGTCGCATCGTCCACCAGGGTCAGCGCGGCCATGAACCGCTCCGCGTGGGCCTTGTCGGGCAGCACGAAGGACACCACGGAGCCGAAGCGGCCCGGACGCATCTGCCGGGCGGCGAGCTCATGGGACGGGTCGGACGGAAGGCCCGGGTGGCGCAGGCCGGTGATCTCGGGGCGGTCGGCCAGCGCCGCGGCCACTGCCAGCGCACCCTCCGACTGCTGGCGGACGCGCAGCGCAAGGGTGGCGAGCGAGCGATGCGCGAGCCAGCTCTCCATCGGGCCGGGAATCGCGCCCACCGTCTTGCGCCACAGCCGCACGGAGTCGGCCAGCGCGGCATCGCGGGTGCTGGCGTACCCCAGCAGGACGTCTCCGTGGCCGGTCAGCGCCTTGGTGCCGCTGGCGACCGAGAAGTCCGCCCCGAGGTCGAGCGGCCGCTGCCCGAGCGGGGTGGCGAGGGTGTTGTCGACGGCGACCAACGCGCCGCGGCGGTGGGCTTCGTCGGCCAGCCGCCGGATGTCACAGACGTCGAGGCCGGGGTTGGACGGGGTTTCGATCCACAGCAGCCGGGCGCCGTCCAGCACATCGAGCTGTGCGTCGTGCGCGGTCGGAGCCGTACGGACCTCGATGCCGTAGCTCTCCAGACGGGTGCGGACGGCCGGCAGCAGCTGGTACCCGTCGTTGGGGAGCACCACCGAGTCGCCGGTGCGCAGCTGGGAGAAGAGGACAGCGGTGATCGCCGCCATCCCGGAGGCGAAGGCGACGGTATGGGCGCTTTCGTCCGGTGATTCGAGCTCACCGATGGCCTGTTCCAGGCGGGTCCAGGTCGGGTTGGCGTCGCGGCCGTATGTGTACGGGCCGACGGCGTCGCCGGGAAGGTGGTAGTGCGCCGCGAACACCGGCCCCGGGACGGTCGGCTCGTAGGCCTCGGGCTCCGGAAGCCCGGCACGTACGGCTCGGGTGCCGTCGCCCGTCATGCGCTCTCCTTCTCTCGCAGTAGGTGCGGGTTCCGTGCCTGGTGCCGGTCGGTGTCGTGCCCGGGTGCGTGGGCCGTGGCCACGGTACGGGCCGTGACGGTGGCGCGGACCGCCGCGAGCAGACCGTCGCTCGCCGTCTCGATCATGTCCAGGCGCTCCTCGAAGCCGGCGAAATCGCCGTAGTACGGATCGGCTACGTCGAGGTCACCGGCGAGGCCGTGGCCGGAGGCGCGGTGGGGCTCCGACGCCGGGCCGGTGTCCGCCATGTCCGCAGCGTACGAGCGCAGCAGACGGATCTTGGCGGCGTCCTGCGAGGTGGGTGCCAGGCCGCGCAGCTCGCGCAGATGGCCGGAGTCGAGCGCGATGACCAGGTCGAGGTGGGCGAACCAGGAGGCGTGGAACTGCCGCGCTGTGTGGGCGGTTTCATAGCCGCCCGCGCGCAGGACGGCGACCGTGCGCGGGTCGGCTCCATCGCCCTCGTGCCAGCCGCCGGTCCCTGCGCTGTCGACCTCGACCAGGCCGTCGAGTCCGTCCTCCGCGAAGCGGGCGCGGAGGACGGACTCCGCCATCGGCGACCGGCAGATGTTGCCGGTGCAGACGAAGCAGATGCGGAAGGGGGCGTTCAAGGATCAGTCCTCGTCGGGAAGGATCACGTGCATCGCCCAGGCCACTATGGAGATGATCACGCCACCGAGCAGTGCCGTCCAAAAGCCGCCCACATGGAAGGCGAGGTCGGCCTTGCCGGCGAGCCAGGAGGTCAGCAGCAGCATCAGCGCGTTCACGACCAGTGTGATCAGGCCGAGCGTGAGGATGAACAGGGGGAAGGACAGCAGCTTCACCACGGGCTTGACCAGGAAATTGACCAGCCCGAAGATCAGCGCGACGAGGACCAGGGTGAGTATCTTGCGACCGGTGTTCTCGCCGGTGAGCGTGATGTCCTTGAGCAGCCAGATGGCCACGGCAAGCGCCGCGGCGTTGGCGATCGTCTTGACCAGAAAATGCTTCATGGTGAGATCGTCGCAGACGAGTCTGAATCATCAGAGGGGTGCGATCGGCATGAAGGCTTTCAGACTGGACGAGCTGGAAGTGGAACGGGCTGCGAACGACGGCGCGTATCTACAGTTCCTGCGGGAACGCAACATGTCGGTCGGGCTGTATGCGCTGGACGCCGGCAGCAGCGATCCGCAGCAGCCGCACGCTCAGGACGAGGTGTATCTCGTGGTCAGCGGCCGGGCGGCGATCACCGTCGGGACGGAGACACAGCCGGTGGCGCGGGGCAGCGTGGTCTATGTGCCGGCCGGAGTGCCCCATAAGTTCCATCACATCAGCGAGGACCTCCGGGTGATGGTGGTCTTCTCTCCTCCTGAGAGCTAAGGGTCGGGCCCCGGTACCCGTAGGGGAAGGGTCAGGGGAGGGCCGGGGCTGCGAAGCCCCCGCGGCCGCGGTCCGCGTCCTAGCATCGTTGGTGCAGGGGGAACCGGAGGTGTGAGGCGACAGACATGCCGCATGCGGACGGTGCCACCACCGCGACAACGGCGCACCAGACGGTCATCGCGGTACGGACAGCGACAGCGCGACAGACAGAAAGCAGGGCAGAGCAGTGGCTGGTAAGGGGATATTCGCAGGGCTTCCGTGGTGGGTCACCTGGGTCGTGGTGCCCGTCGTCCTGATCGTGGTCTTCGGCGGACTGATCACCACCGCGCTCGGCTTCCTGATCAGCGTGCTGTTCAAGGTCCTCATCGCGGCGGCCCTGATCGCCGGAGTCATCTACCTCGTCCGCAGGTCCAGTGGCTCGTCGTCATCGTCCTCGTCGAAGAGCGATTGGTAAGCCGCGGTTTCTCCACCGACCGGCTCCCGCGCCCCGCTGTGAGCGGACGCGGGGGCCGGAGTTGGCAATCGTGAACAGCGAATCCGATCCTCGCCCAGGCCGTCGGCCGGGCCGGCTCCGGGTGCCGGCCCCGGCCCGGATCTCCGAAGCGCCGGCCGCGGCGGGACGGGAGCCGGCGCCCCCGTCTACTTCGCCGTCTACCGCAAGGGTGATGTCGAGAGGCTCGCGGGCACCGATGAACCGGAGTCTTCGCCGGGGGCGGGGCGGGCCGACTTCCGTACCGCCGCAGACGCCCACGCGATCGGGCAATGCCGGCTTGCGCAGCTTGACGAGGTATCGAGCAGAGAGCGCCACGCCCGCCATGCCGTCTTGTTGATAACGCCTTTTTCCGTGCGATCTCAGGACGAATTGCTGCACTGTTTGGATACGGTGCGTTGTCATCAGGGGTCTTTCCTGGTTCGGACATATGCCCTGGGCACGACGTGCCCGGTCCTCCCGGTCCAGGTCGGGGCGGCCGCCGGGGCATCGGCGCATTCTCCGCGCACGGACGAACTGCATCGATTGCGGTCCGTTACAGACCGACTACGAAGAATGGCGGAGGCGACACTAACGACACTCGCCTTCTCTGTCAGTATCTGAAAACTCACTCCTTGTGATCTGCTTGCGCGTGGCAGACGATGGCGCCAATAGGGCTACGGGGGATGTTTCCCGGCCATCTCCGATCAAGTGCGGGGCAGTGGTTGATGACCGACACAGTTCAGGCAGAAGTGATCATGAGCTTCGTCGTCTCGGAGGAGCTCGCGTTCCGGATTCCGGTGCAGCTGGACTTTGCCAGCGCCGATCCGTACGCCGTCCGTCTCACCTTCGATCTGCCCGGAGATGCGCCCGTTACCTGGGCGTTCGGCCGGGAGCTGCTACTGGACGGCCTGAGTCGGCCGTCCGGCGAGGGTGATGTGCGGATCGAGCCTGCCTCCCCCACGCACCTCAGCGATGTCTTCATCAGCCTTCAGGTCGGCGCCGAGCGCGCGCTGTTCCGGGTGAGTGCGGCACCGCTGGTCGCCTTCCTGGACCGTACGGACCGGCTCGTGCCGCTCGGCAAGGAAGAGGTCTGCGACACCCTGGAAGCCGTACTGGACCAGATCCTCACGGAGGCCCCGGCCGGCTGACCCCGAGCCGGACGGACCGTCCACGCCGACGTCATACCGGGTACGCCGGTCCTCCCGCGTACCCGCGCACCTGTATGCCGCTTCCTGGCCGTGCTGCCTCCCTTCGCTGCCCTCGACCTGTGCCCTGCCCCTTCACGCGCCACGTCGCGTGCTTGAAGTCGCCTGCCAGGGGCCGTACTCATGCCCGTCACTGCTTACGCCGCTTGCCCCGTCCCCCGCGCCGGCTGGGCCTGCCCTCCGCGGTGCCTGTCGGCGCGCCGGCAGCGGCCCCGGCTCCCGTACCCGCCCCGGATCCCTCTCCGGCTCCTGCCCCGCCGCCGCTCCCCGGCCCGCCCAGGCCCTTCCGGTCCGCCGAGACGACCAGCGCTGCCAGCAGCGTCGTCAGCGGCACCGCGGCGACCAGTCCGATGCTGCCCACGAGCGTGCGGATGATCTCTTCCGCGACCACCTCGCTCGTGGCGACCGTGCCGACGCTGCTCTGTGCGATCGAGAACAGCAAAAGCAGCGGCAGTGCGGCGCCCGCGTAGGCCAGCACCAGGGTGTTGACGACGGAGGCGATGTGATCCCGGCCGATCCGCATCGCGGCACCGTACAGCTTGCGCCAGCCGGCTGCCTGGTCTGCCTCCTTGAGCTCCCAGACCGCGGCGGTCTGCGTCACCGTCACATCGTCGAGCACACCCAGCGACCCGATGATGATCCCCGCGAGCAGCAGACCGCGGATCTCGATGTCGGGGTACAGGCCGTGCACCAGCCCGGTCGTGTCGTCCGTATTGCCGGTCAGCAGAGCCCAGTTGATGAATACCGAACCGAGCAGCCCGATCAGCAGCAGTGAGGCGAGGGTGCCGAGCACCGCCACCGAGGTACGGGCCGTCAGCCCATGACACAGGTAGAGCGCGATCAGCATGATCGCGCTTCCGCCGATCACCGCCACCAGCAGCGGATTGGAGCCCTGGAGGATCGCCGGGAGGATGAACAGCGTCAGGACCACAAAGCTGGCGGCCAGGGCCACCAGCGCGAGTACTCCACGGAGTCGGCCCACGATCACCACTGCGAGGGCGAAGATCCCAGCCAGCACCCACATCGGGAGCGATCGGTCGACATCGCTGACCGAGTACTGCAGATCCTTCGGCGCCTTGGGGGAGTACGCCACCACCACGTCCTGCCCGGTGGTGTAGTGGCGCAGCGCGTCCGGTGTCACCACCGTCTGGAAGGTACGCCCGGCGTTCTCTCCCGTGGTGACCTTGATCGTCGCCTGCTGGCAGGGCTTGCCCTTGGACGCTCCCCCGGTCGGTGGCTGTCCCGTCGGAGACGGCGGCTGGGGCTGCTGCTCGGCATGGACATCCGCACAGTTCACCTCCGCCACTTTGATGACTCTGGCCTGCTCCGTGGGCTGGTCGAAGCCGACGCCGGAGGGCTTATGGGAGGGCGCGCCGCCTGGCCACAGCACGACCAGGCCGACCGCCACCGCAGCCGCGAAGGGGATCAGCACTGCTGCGATGACCTTGCGCAGATGCCGGGAGACCGGCGTGGCAGGGCCATGGCCGTGCGCATGTGAGTGCACGGCGGACTGGTGGTGGGACTCGTGAGGGCTCACCGCCCGATCATCGCAAGAACTCTCGGGGCCCCCTGTTCACCCCGCCACATCGGCCGCTACCGTGGTGGCACCTTTGCAATCGCGGGAGCTCGGAGCACCGGGCTGAGAGGGCGCTGACCTTCGTCCCAGCGGCGTTTCACGTGAAACGCCCATGGACGGAAGCCGCTGCGTCGACCGCCGAACCTGTTACCGGGTAATGCCGGCGTAGGGAGTTGGGTCTCATGACTCTGCAGGATGCACGCACGCCCGAAAACGGAAACGGTGCCGACGGCAGTGAGCCGCAGATCGGCTGGCACAAGGGCTATGTCTCCGGATCGCGCTCGGACCTTCGGGTCCCGGTCCGGCGGGTGCACCTCACCAACGGCAACGACGTGACGCTCTACGACACGTCAGGGCCGTACACCGACCCCAATATCGATACCGACGTCCGCCGTGGTCTGGCGCCGCTGCGGGAGAACTGGATCATTGCCCGCGGCGACACCGAGGAGTACGCGGGCCGCCCCATGCGGCCGGAGGACGACGGCCTCAAGCACACCTCGCCGCGCGGTGGACTCAAGAACCTCGACGCGGTCTTCCCGGGCCGCCCCCGCCAGCCGCGCCGCGGCCGTGACGGCGCCGCGGTCACCCAGCTCGCGTACGCGCAGCGCGGCGAGATCACCGCGGAGATGGAGTACGTCGCCCTCCGCGAGAACGTCACGCCCGAGTTCGTACGCGATGAGATCGCGGCGGGCCGCGCGGTGCTGCCGTCCAACATCAACCACCCGGAGATCGAGCCGATGATCATCGGCAAGAACTTCCTGGTGAAGGTGAACGCCAACATCGGTAATTCGGCGGTCACTTCCTCCATCGAGGAGGAGGTGGAGAAGATGACCTGGGCGACCCGCTGGGGTGCCGACACGGTCATGGATCTGTCCACCGGCCGCAATATCCACACCACCCGCGAATGGGTGCTCCGCAACTCCCCCGTCCCCATCGGCACCGTCCCGCTCTACCAGGCGCTGGAGAAGGTCGACGGCAAGGCCGAGGAGCTGACCTGGGAGATCTACAAGGACACCGTCATCGAGCAGGCGGAACAGGGCGTCGACTACATGACGGTGCACGCCGGTGTGCTGCTCCGGTACGTCCCGCTCACGGCCCGCCGCAAGACCGGCATCGTCTCCCGCGGCGGATCGATCATGGCCGCCTGGTGCCTGGCACACCACCAGGAGCCGTTCCTCTACACGCACTTCGAGGAGCTCTGCGAGATCCTCGCCTCCTACGACGTCACCTACTCGCTCGGTGACGGTCTGCGCCCCGGCTCCATCGCGGACGCCAATGACGAGGCGCAGTTCGCGGAGCTGCGGACGCTCGGCGAGCTGAACACCATCGCCAAGCGGCACGGCGTACAGACGATGATCGAGGGCCCGGGACATGTCCCGATGCACAAGATCAAGGAGAACATCGACCTCCAGCAGGAGATCTGCGAGGAGGCCCCGTTCTATACGCTCGGCCCGCTGACCACCGACATCGCACCCGCCTACGACCACATCACCTCGGGTATCGGCGCGGCGATGATCGCCTGGTGGGGCACCGCCATGCTCTGCTACGTCACGCCCAAGGAGCACCTGGGCCTGCCGGACCGCGATGACGTCAAGACCGGCGTCATCACGTACAAGATCGCGGCGCATGCGGCCGACCTGGCCAAGGGGCACCCGGGGGCCCAGGAATGGGACGACGCGCTCTCCGACGCCCGCTTCGAGTTCCGCTGGGAGGACCAGTTCAACCTGGCTCTCGACCCGGACACGGCCCGCGCCTTCCACGACGCGACGCTGCCCGCCGAGCCGGCGAAGACGGCCCACTTCTGCTCGATGTGCGGCCCGAAGTTCTGCTCGATGAAGATCAGTCAGGACATCCGCCGCGAACACGGGGGTGATCTGGCGATCGACGCCGAGGCCGGGATGGCCGAGAAGTCGAAGGAGTTCGCGGCGGCGGGCAACCGCGTGTACCTGCCGATCGCCGACTAGCCGGAGTTCGGACACCTGTGAGGGAGGGCCCCTACCGAGGAGGTAGGGGCCCTCCGCCGTCCCGGCCCTGATCCGCCGGACAGGCCCTAGTCCGGCCGGTGGTCAGGCCCCCCGTAATCCGGGCTGGTGAAGTCCGGGCTGGAGTAGCGCGGGCGGGACCCCGAGGAGCCGCTGTCGGGGCTGGTGAACTCGGGACGGGTGTAGCCGAGAGTCGGGATGCGGCTCTCGGGGGACGGGGCACGGCGGGGGACATAGCGGGCCGGGTCGTCGTCCGGGGCGGCCGTGGGGTCGGTGAGGGCCTCACGGAGAAACGGCAGCAGGCCGCGCTCCAGGAGGGCGCGGCGCCATGCCTCACGGGCGTGGTCCAGCGCCTCCCCCAGTTCATCGGCTCTGGCGGCCTGTGCGGACGAGCCGTTGCGCAGGGCCGTGACGAGGAGGCCTGCCATCGCGACGAGGGTGCCTGCGGCGGTCAGTGCAGCGAAGATCCAGCCGACGCTGATCAGCGGCTGTGCCAGGGACTTGTCGGGGCTGAGGGCGCGCAGCACATAACCGATGAGGAGGAAGAGGACCGCGGCGATGCCGGCCAGGACGGGGGCGAGGACGGCGACCATGGCGGTGAGTCCGGCGCCGGTGGATCCGGCCTCGTCGAGGACGGTGGCGGTGGCCGGTCCTGGGCTCCCGTCGGCCGCCCCGTTCTGCTCCCCGTCGTCCGCTTCGGGGCGGGACGGTGCGGGCACCGGCGCGCGCAACTCGGCGCGGAGCTGTACATAGCGTTGGTATTCGGCCGTGGCGCATGCGGCAATGGCGGTGGTCGCGCTGAGCGCCATCGTGCGCAACTGCTCGGTATTGAGCTGGTTTCCCGCGGTGGTGGTGAAGTCGTCCGGGCGGTAGGCGGCGGTGCGCAGCGCCTCATCAAGGAGCCGCGCAAATTCCGCGCGGTCCTCGTTCAACAGGTGCGGAGCGCTGTTCATGTGGATCCCCCGATGCTCCGTAGGGCCGTACGGCCGGCGTTGGCCGGGCAGTGGGCGGAAACGGAGGAGAGCCTGCTACGGATAGTCCGATGGTAGAGCGACTCCGGCGCGGGGTGACAGAGAGTTTACGGAATTTGAGTAATGCCACGACCGGATTGCGCCCGTGCTGCCCCCGACGGCGTGCCGACCGCCCACTGCGCAGCCTGCCGCACGCCGGTCACGATAACGCTCAGCCCGCCAGCGGAAGTTGAACGACCAAGAGCTTTCCGGCCATCGTGATGCCGCCGTCCATGGCGATGGCCAGGCCGTCCGCGTAGACATGCGGACCGTCGACCGCGATGGCTTCGCTCTCGCCCTCCTCCGTCCCGACCTCGCCCAGCAGATAGGGAATCGGGCTGTGGCCGTGTACGACGCGGTCGCCACCGTAGGCGTCGAGGAGTTCGCGGACGGCGTCCGAGCCGGCCTCGTCGCGGAAGGCGAAGCGCTTGGTGAACTTGCGGAACAGATCCCAGACTTCGTCCGCGTCGCTGCGGGTGAGGACGTCGTGGACGGTGTCGTTGACGGCCTCGATGGAGTCGCCGTATTCGAGGTAGGCGGTGGTGTCGGAGTGCACGAGCAGATGCCCGTCCTCCTCCATCACGGCGTCCAGCCGGGCCATCCACTGGAGGTGGTGGTCCTCCAGGCGGTCCATATCGGTCTTCTGGCCGCCGTTGAGGAGCCAGGCGGCCTGGAAGGAGGCGGTGCCGGCGCCGGACTGTACGGGGGTGTCGCCGAACCGCTTGGCGCCCAGCAGCAGGAGCTCGTGATTGCCCATCAGGGCCTTGCAGTAGCCACCGGCCGCCGCGGCCTCAGCGGAGAGCTGCATGACGAGGTCGATGACGCCGATGCCGTCGGGGCCGCGGTCGGTGAAGTCGCCGAGGAACCAGAGCCGGGCGTTGCCGGCCGCCCAGTTGCCGTCGGCGTCGATCAGGCCCTCGACGGCCAGCGCCTCGCGCAGCTCGTCGTAGTAGCCGTGCACATCGCCGACGACATACAGCGGGCCCATGCCCTCGGGCGCGTCGGGCTCCTGGGCCGGTTCGGGCACCGGGACGACGACGGGGCTGTCGATGAGGGTGTCCGTGCGGCCGGGCTCGATGACCGGGAGGTCGCGCGCGGTCGGGGTGTACTCCTCGGGCAGCTCGGCCGGCGGGGCCGCGGGCGGCACCACGGGGGGCGCCGCCGGAGGCGCGGGCGGGGCGCCGGCGGGCAGATGGAGCGGCGGGCCGACCGGCGGCACGGGGGACCCGGCGGACGCGCCGGAGGGTACTCCGGGTGGCGGAACAGACGCCGCAGCGTTTCCCGCCATGGTCCACACCATGGGTCCCTGGCTGGCCCCCTGAGTCATCGACCCCTCCACCGTCGCGCCGCCGTGCACCTCTCGGACCTTTGCCTGGTCGACGGCGGTCCGCGGTGTCGTGCGCCCATCATAGGAATGCCGATCGCGGGTTGTGACGCACCCGGGGGTGGTCAATCCGCCGGAGCCCGGCGTTCACGGCTGATTTATCCCGGGATCACCCTGTTTTTTCCTCGAAGAAGAGATCGCCCGGTCGCTCGTATGAGGGAGCACACTCAGTCGCCGGTGGGTCCTCGTGGCGGGCTGACGGTCGTTCTCGGGGAACGTCGCTGGGACGAGGCCCGGACGATCAGATCGGTCGGTATGACCTGTTCGACGGGCCGGCCGTTGTCGAGCCCCTCGATGGCGTCGATGAGGATCTGTACGACGGCGGTGCCGATGCGGCGCGGCTTGAGGGACAGCGTGGTGACGGGCGGCTCGGTGGCGGCGTAGAGGGTGGACTCGCTGCAGCAGACCAGCAGCAGGTCCTCCGGCACTCTCAGGCCGTACCGCCGGGCGGCGGCGAGCAGGTCCGTGCCGTTGGGGTCGAAGAGCCCGTAGACGGCGTCCGGGCGGTCCGGGCGGGCCAGCAGCCGGTCGGCGGCGACGGCTCCGGCACACGGGTCGTGTGCCGGGTAGGCCTCGTACACCGGGTCCTGGCCGACCCGCTCGCACCAGCGCAGATAGGCGGTGGTCGACAGCCGGGTGTAGGTGTCGGTGGTGTTGCCCGTGAGCAGTCCGATGCGGCGGGCGCCGGCGTCGGCGAGATGGTCGAGCAGACCGAGGACGGCCGCCTCGTGATCGTTGTCTACCCAGCCGGTGACGGGCAGTGCGCCGCCGGGGCGGCCGTCCGAGACGACGGGGATGCCGTGCCGGACGAGTTCGGTGACGACGGGGTCGCCGTCGGCGGGGTCGATGACGACGGTGCCGTCCAGGGCGACGTTGGACCACACGTCGTGGCGCGAGGTCGCGGGGAGGATGACCAGCGCATAGCCGCGGGCCAGGGCCGCTGAGGTGGCGGCTCTGGCCATCTCGGCGAAGTACGCGAATTCGGTGAAGGTGAAAGGTTCGTCCCCGTACGTGGTCACGGTCAGGCCCAGAAGTCCTGACTTGCCGGTACGGAGGGTGCGGGCGGCTGCGGACGGGCGGTAGCCCAGCCGGTCGGCCACCTCGCGGACATGGCTACGGGTGGCATCCGGAAGCCGGCCCTTGCCGTTGAGCGCGTCGGAGACGGTCGTGATCGACACACCGGCTGCGGCGGCCACGTCCCGGATGCCCGCCCGCCCCAGCCGGCGACCGGTCGACCGGCTCACCTGGTGCTTCCCTGCTGCTGTCATGGCGAGCCGATAGTAGGGCTCATTAGGGCCATTCGCGGGGCCCGGCCGACGGTGGTGAAGAGGTACGTTTCTGCATGGCGATCAACGAGCAATTCCCGGAAAAACCAAGGACGTTGGCGTGATAAGTGATCATTCCGGGGGAGGTATGGCGCCTTCGCCTGCCGATCGGCCCGGGTCCCGTATCGGTCTCAAGTCACCTTGACGGGGGATGCGCGCCACGGCGTAGGCCACCGGCGCGCGCCGGACTGGACGGCGCCCCCTGGGGGCTCTGCGCGGGCTTCCCAGATGGCGGTCAGGGGTGCGTGGGGGAGCCCGGCGCCGGACTCGGGGCGGGCCGGGGCTGCCGCCGAACGGGTCAATCCTCATAAGGTGTGCAGTATTGGAGAAGGGCAGGACGGTCGAGGAGGACCTGCGGTGAGCGAGAAGACCCCCAAGCTGCGTGCTGCGCTGGACGGCATTCCGACCTACAAGCCGGGACGGCCGGCAGCGACCGGCGGCCCCGTCACGTACAAGCTGTCCTCCAACGAGAACCCCTATCCGCCGCTGCCGGGCGTCCTGGAGAGCGCGGTGACCGCCGCCGGCTCCTTCAACCGCTACCCGGACATGGCCTGCACGGGCCTGATGGCGGAGCTGTCCGAGCGGTTCTCGGTGCCCCTGGAGCATCTGGCGACCGGCACCGGATCGGTCGGGGTGGCCCAGCAGCTGGTCCAGTCGACGGCCGGGCCCGGCGATGAAGTGATCTACGCCTGGCGATCCTTCGAGGCGTACCCGATCGTCACCCAGGTCTCCGGCGCCACGTCCGTGCAGGTCCCGCTGACCTCCGATGAGGTCCACGACCTGGACGCGATGCTCGCCGCGATCACCGACCGGACCCGGTTGATCTTCGTCTGCAACCCCAACAACCCCACCGGCACCGTCGTGCGCCGTGCGGAGCTGGAGTCCTTCCTGGACCGGGTGCCGAGCGATGTGCTGGTGGTGCTGGACGAGGCGTACTGCGAGTTCGTGCGTGATCCCTCGGTGCCGAACGGCATCGATCTCTACCGCGACCGTCCCAATGTGTGTGTGCTGCGCACCTTCTCCAAGGCGTACGGCCTGGCGGGGCTGCGGGTGGGCTTTGCGGTGGCGCATGAGCCGGTGGCCGCCGCGCTGCGCAAGACGGCGGTGCCGTTCGGCGTGAGCCAGCTGGCGCAGGAGGCGGCGGTGGCGTCGCTGCGCAGCGAGAAGGCGCTGCTGGAGCGGGTCGATGCGCTGGTGACCGAGCGGGCGCGGGTCGTGGACGGGCTGCTCGGGCAGGGCTGGACCGTTCCCGAGTCACAGGCGAACTTCGTCTGGCTGCGGCTGGGGGACCGTACGACCGACTTCGCGGCGGCCTGTGAGCGGGCCGGTGTGGTCGTGCGGCCGTTCGCCGGCGAGGGGGTGCGGGTGACGATCGGGGAGAGCCCGGCGATGGATCTGTTCCTCCAGGCCGCGGAGGAGTTCCGCAAGGCGCTGTAAGCCCGTCGTCGGACGTGGCAATGGCGTCGTGGGAACGGCGTCGTACGACATGGCAAGAGGCCGTAGGTCCCTGACCTACGGCCTCTTGCGCGAGGCGCTGTTTTGCGCCGCTGAGGGCGATGGCCCGAGCGCGCAGGGCACCGTCGAGGCGGCCCGGGACGTGGCAGGTGGAGGACCTCCCGGTGCCCTGGATTCCGGCGTGACCGCAGTCACGTACCCCCCGGCAAGAATGGCTGGGGGGCGTAGGAGATAATTGCTTGTGAATGTGAACGCGTTCACAAGCGCGTCCCGTATGGGCCCCTTTATGTGGCGCAAATGGGGCGTTGCCGTAGTGCAACGGCGACGTAAGGAGCACGGCATGGAACTGGCGTTGGCGCCAGAGACTCTGGCGCGATGGCAATTCGGCATCACCACCGTCTACCACTTCCTGTTCGTCCCCCTGACGATCTCCCTCGCCGCTCTGGTGGCCGGACTCGAGACCGCATGGGTACGCACGGGGAAGCAGAAGTACCTCAAGGCCACCAAGTTCTGGGGCAAGCTGTTTCTGATCAACATCGCGATGGGTGTCGTCACCGGCATCGTCCAGGAGTTCCAGTTCGGTATGAACTGGTCCGCCTACTCGCGGTTCGTCGGTGACGTCTTCGGTGCCCCGCTGGCCTTCGAGGCGCTCATCGCGTTCTTCTTCGAGTCCACCTTCATCGGCCTGTGGATCTTCGGCTGGGACAAGCTGCCGAAGAAGATCCACTGCTTCTGCATGTGGATGGTCTCGATCGGCACGATCCTGTCGGCGTACTTCATCCTCGCGGCGAACTCCTGGATGCAGCACCCGGTCGGCTACAAGTACAACGCCGCGAACGGCCGTGCCGAGCTGACCGACTTCTGGAAGGTGCTGACCCAGGACACCACCCTGGTGGTCGTCTTCCACACGCTGACCGCGGCCTTCCTGACCGGTGCCGCGTTCATGGTCGGTATCGCCGCCTTCCATCTGATGCGCAAGAAGCACATCAAGGTCATGCGGACGTCGCTGCGGCTCGGGCTGATCACGCTGGTCATCTCGGGCATCCTCACCGCGGTCAGCGGTGACTCGCTCGGCAAGGTCATGTTCAAGCAGCAGCCGATGAAGATGGCCGCCGCCGAGGCGCTGTGGGACAAGGAGGAGCCGGCACCGTTCTCGGTCTTCGCCTACGGGGATGTCGACAAGGGCCACAACTCGGTCGCCATCGAGATACCCGGCCTGCTCTCCTTCCTCGCGCACAACGACTTCACCTCGCCGGTCCCCGGCATCAACGACGTCAACAAGTCCGAGCAGCAGAAGTTCGGGCCCGGCGACTACCGCCCCAACATCCCGGTCGCCTACTGGGGCTTCCGCTGGATGATCGGCTTCGGTATGTCGTCCTTCGCCATCGGGCTCGCCGGGCTCTGGCTCACCCGTAAGAAGTTCTGGCTGGCGCCGGGGCTGCGTACGGGGGACGAGGAACCACCGCTTCTCGCGCTCACCAAGAACAAGGTGCTCGGTGCCCGTCTGAGCAAGTGGTACTGGTCGCTCGCCTTCGTCACCCTCGGCTTCCCGCTCATCGCGAGCTCGTGGGGCTGGATCTTCACCGAGATGGGCCGCCAGCCCTGGGTCGTCTACGGAGTGCTGCGCACCTCGGACGCGGTGTCCCCGGGCGTCTCGCAGGGCGAGGTGCTCACCTCGATGATCGTCTTCACCGCGCTCTACGCGGTCCTCGCCGTGGTCGAGGTCAAGCTGCTGGTGAAGTACATCAAGGCCGGCCCGCAGGAGCTCACCGACTCCGACCTCAACCCGCCCACCAAGATCGGCGGCGACAGCGCGTACGCCGACCGGCCGATGGCCTTCTCGTACTAGGAGGCGACTGTGCAACTCCACGACGTCTGGTTCGTCCTGATCGCCGTCCTCTGGACCGGGTACTTCTTCCTCGAAGGATTCGACTTCGGAATCGGCATCCACACCAAGCTCCTCGCCCGCGACCGGCGCGAGAAGCGCGTACTGATCAACACCATCGGCCCGGTCTGGGACGGCAACGAGGTCTGGCTGATCAGCGCGGCCGGCGCGACCTTCGCCGCCTTCCCCGACTGGTACGCCACCCTCTTCTCCGGCTTCTATCTGCCGCTGCTGCTGATCCTGGTGTGCCTGATCGTGCGCGGGGTCGCCTTCGAGTACCGCCACAAGCGGTCAGAGGAGCACTGGCAGCGGAACTGGGAAAACGCGATCTTCTGGGCCTCACTGCTGCCCGCGCTGCTCTGGGGCGTCCTGTTCGGCAACATCGTGCACGGCGTCAAGATCGACGCTCACAAGGAGTACGTCGGGAGCGTTCTCGACCTGCTGAACCCCTACGCGATCCTGGGCGGGCTGCTCACGCTGACGCTGTTCACCTTCCACGGCGCAGTGTTCGCCTCGCTGAAGACGACGGGCGACATCCGGCAGCGGGCACGCAGGATGGCGACCGTCCTCGGATTGCTCACCGCGGTGCCGACGGTCGGTTTCCTCGGCTGGACGCAGGCCGACAAGGGCGACGGCACCAGCCTGATCGCCATGATCGTCGCGGTGGTCGCGCTGGCCGCGGCGCTCGGGGCCAACAAGATCGGGCGCGAAGGGTGGGCGTTCGCGTTCTCCGGCATCACCGTCGTGGCCGCCGTCGCGATGCTGTTCCTGACGCTCTTCCCGAACGTCATGCCGTCCACGCTGAACGAGAGCTGGAACCTCACGGTCGGCAATGCCTCGTCCAGCCCCTACACCCTGAAGATCATCACGTGGTGTGCCGGTTTCGCCACGCCGCTGGTGATGCTCTACCAAGGGTGGACGTACTGGGTGTTCCGCAAGCGGATCGGCACCCAGCACATCGCCGATGCCCACTAGCTGAGCCACCGCCCTCTCGGGGGCGGCCTCAGCAGGACGGATGTTTCACGTGAAACCGGTCGACCCGCGTCTGCTCCGCTACGCCCACGCCACCCGCGGCTTCCTCGTCGCGGTGGTGGTACTCGGGCTTGCCGGAGCGGGCCTGGTCATCGGCCAGGCGATGCTGATTGCCGAGATCGTGGTCGGGGCGTTCCAGCACGATCTCGATCTCGGCGCGCTGACCACACCGGTGGCGCTGCTCGCCGCGATCTCCGTCGGGCGTGGTCTGATCGCCTGGCTCACCGAGCTGGCCGCGCACCGTGCCGGCGCGGCGGTCAAGTCCGAGCTGCGGATGCGGCTGATCGAGCGGGCGGCGCAGCTGGGGCCCGGCGCGGTGATCGGCCGCGCGGACGGCGGCGCGCAGGCCCCGGGTGCGTACGGTCCGGAGGCGGCCGGCGAGCCCGACGGTGCGGGCACCCTGGAGATGCGTACCGGCGAACTCACCGCCCTCGCCACCCGCGGCATCGACGCCCTCGACGACTACTTCGCCCGCTATCTGCCGCAGCTGGGGCTGGCCGTCGTCGTCCCCCTCGCGGTGCTGGCCAGGATCGTCACCGGGGACTGGATCTCTGCGCTCACCATCGTCCTCACCCTGCCGCTGATCCCGCTGTTCATGATCCTGATCGGCTGGGCCACCCAGGCGCGGATGGACCGCCAGTGGCGGCTGCTCGCCCGGCTGTCCGGCCACTTCCTCGACGTCGTCGAGGGCCTGCCGACCCTCAAGGTCTTCGGCCGGGCCAAGGCCCAGGCAGCCTCCATCCGGGCCATCACCGGCGCATACCGCCGGGCGACGCTGCGCACCCTGCGGATCGCCTTTCTCTCCTCCTTCGCGCTCGAACTCCTCGCCACCATCTCCGTCGCGCTGGTCGCGGTCGGCATCGGTATGCGGCTGGTGCACGGCGAGCTCGACCTCTACACCGGCCTGATGGTGCTGGTACTGGCGCCCGAGGCGTATCTGCCGCTGCGGCAGGTCGGTGCGCAGTACCACGCCGCCGCCGAGGGACTCTCGGCCGCGGAGGAGATCTTCGCGGTACTGGAGACACCGCTGCGGACCCCCGGCACCGCACCCGCGCCCGAGGGCACCGCGCTGGCCGTGGAGGATCTGGTGGTCCGCCACCCCGGGCGCTCCGCCGACTCACTTCCGGCGACCTCGTTCGAGGTCCGGCCCGGCGAGACCGTCGCACTGGTCGGCCCCTCCGGCGCGGGCAAGTCCACGTTGCTGAGCGTGCTGCTCGGCTTCACCGAACCGCATGGCGGCCGGGCTCTCGTCGACGGCCGGGACATCGCCTCCCTCTCCCCCGAGAGCTGGCGGCAGCGGATCGCCTGGGTTCCGCAGCACCCGCATCTGTTCGCCGGCACCATCGCCGAGAACGTACGGCTGGCGCGCCCGGATGCCGACGCCGCCGCGGTGCGCACCGCCCTGGGCGACGCGGGCGCGCTGGACTTCATCGACGCGCTGCCGGACGGCATGGCGACCCGGCTCGGCGAGTCCGGTGCCGGGCTCTCGGCCGGCCAGCGCCAGCGCCTCGCGCTCGCCCGCGCCTTCCTCGCCGACCGTCCGATCCTGCTCCTGGACGAGCCCACCGCGAACCTGGACGGCGCCACCGAGGAGGCGGTCGTGGCCGCGGTCCGCCGGCTCGCGGTCGGCCGTACGGTCCTGCTCGTCGTGCACCGGCCGGCGCTGCTGGCGGTGGCGGACCGGGTGGTGCGGCTGCCGGAGCCGGTGGGGGCGGCGGTCGGTACGGAGCCGATGGAAGCGGTGGGTGCGGGACCGCGCGAGGGAGCGGCCGCGGTGGCTCCGCCTGCGAAGACGGCCGTGGAACCGGCCGCTGCGGACCGGGACTCCACCAAGGCCGAGGCCGAGGCCGAGGGATCGGACGCGGGCCCGGAGTCCGGCACCGAGCCCGACCTTGGCCGCGGCTCGGCGCTCACCCGGCTGCGCCGGACGGCCCGTGCCCATCGGGCGCAGTTCGCGGTGGCGCTGCTGCTCGGAAGCCTCGCGCTGGGCAGTGCGGTGGGCCTGATGGCGACCTCCGGCTGGCTGATCTCGCGGGCGGCACAGCAGCCGCCGGTGCTCTATCTGATGGTGGCGGTGACCGCGACCAGGGCGTTCGGTATCGGCCGTGCGATCTTCCGGTACGCCGAGCGGCTGGTCGCCCATGACGCGGTGTTCCGGATGCTCGCCGACGTACGCGTCGCCGTCTTCCGGCGGCTGGAGCGGCTGGCGCCGGCCAGGCTCAAGGAGCGCAGCCGTGGCGATCTGCTGTCGCGGCTGGTGGCCGATGTCGATGCGGGACAGGACTACTTCCTCCGCTGGCTGCTGCCCGCAGGGGCGGCGGTGCTGGTCGGCGCCGGCGCGGTCGGTTTCACCGGATGGCTGCTGCCCGAGGCCGGCGCGATCCTCGCCGTCGGGCTGCTGCTCGCGGGTGTGGGGGTGCCGGTGCTCTCGGGTGCGCTGGCCCGGCGGGCGGAGCGGCAAGTGGCCCCCGCCCGCGGACGGCTGGCCACCCGTGTCGTCGATGTGCTCACCGGTACCGCCGAGTTGACGGTGGCCGGTGCCCTCCCCGCCCGTACGGATTCGGTACGGCGCGCGGACCGGGACCTGACCCGGATCGCCGCCCGCTCGGCCACCGTCGCCGGGACCGGCGCCGGGCTGTCGGCGCTGCTGTGCGGGCTGACGGTCGCCGCGGCGGCGGTGGCCGCGGTCCAGGCCGTCCACGCGGGCCGGCTGACGGGCGTCGCGCTGGCCGTCGTCGTGCTCACCCCGCTCGCCGCGTTCGAGGCGGTGACGGGGCTGCCGCTCGCCGTGCAGTACCGGCGGCGCACCCGGCACGCCGCCGAGCGGGTCTTCGAGGTGCTGGACGCCCCGGTCCCGGTGCAGGAGCCGGCCACTCCGGCCGATGCTCCCGAGGCACCGTTCCCGCTGGCCGTACGGGATCTGACCGCGCGCCACCCGGGACAGGGCCGGCCGGCGCTGGACGGCGTCGGCTTCACCCTGGCGGCCGGCCGCCGGCTCGCCGTCGTCGGCCCGTCCGGCTCCGGCAAGACCACGTTGGCGCAGGTGCTGCTGCGCTTCCTGGACCGGGAAGGGGGGACGTACACGCTGGCCGGAACGGATGCCCAGGCGGTGGACGGTGACGCGGTCCGGCGGCTGGTGGGGCTGTGTGCGCAGGACGCGCACCTCTTCGACAGCTCGCTGCGGGAGAACCTCAAGCTCGCCCGCCGGGACCGCCGGGACGCCGCGGGCGACGGCGACCAGGACCTGTGGGACGCGCTCGTCCGGGCACGGCTCGCGGACTGGGTGCGCGGGCTGCCCGACGGCCTGGACACCATGGTCGGGGAGCACGGCGCCCGGCTGTCCGGCGGCCAGCGGCAGCGACTGGCCCTGGCGCGTGCGCTGCTCGCGGACTTCCCGGTACTCGTCCTGGACGAGCCCGCCGAGCACCTCGATCTGGCCACCGCCGATGCGCTGACCGCCGATCTGCTGGCCGCGACCGAGGGCCGTACGACGGTCCTGATCACCCACCGGCTCACCGGTCTCGATGCGGTCGACGAAGTGCTGGTCCTGGACCAGGGGCGGGCCGTGCAGCGCGGGAGTTACGCGGAGCTGGCCGCGGCCGACGGGCCGTTCCGGCGGATGCTGGAGCGCGAGCGGGCGGTGGACGCGGCGTACGGCGAGGTGCAGGTGATCGCACAGGGCGACGCACAGCCGGTGGCATGACGCGACGCGCTGCCGGTGGCGTCAAGTGGCGCCCGGCCGGTGCCCGGGGCGGCCGTACTTCCATGGGCCGGCTCCCGCCGCCGCCCCCGGCCACTCCTGCGCCGCGCACCGGACGCCGTCTCCCGTCGCGGGCCGGCCACGCACCGGCGCTCCCTCCCTGGCCCCTCCCCCGCATAACTGGACTTTCCCCGGAAATCAGCCGTTATTAGGCTCATGGCATGGCAGCTACGGCAGAACCCCCACCCCCGGACCCCAGGGGCCCCGGGAGCGAGGGCGCGAGCGCGGCCCCCGACCCCATGGAGGCCGCCACCGAGGCGACCCGCAGTCTCCAGGGCCTGTCGTCCGAGCTGACCGCGCGGGTGCCGCAGCTGCTGGAAGCGATGCGTACGGTCGGTGCCGGTCTTGATCTGCACATCACCCTGGACCGGATCGTGGAGACCGCCGCCGAGCTCGCCGACGCCCGCTATGCCGCGATCGGGATCATCGACGATGCCCGCGAGGGGCTGTCGGACTTTGTGACGTACGGCGTGAACGGGGCAGCGCACGAGCGGATCGGCGCGCTGCCGGACGGTCACAAGGGCCTGCTCGGCGCACTCATCCATGATCCCAAGCCGCTGCGCCTGGGCGACCTCACGAAGGACCCCCGGTCGGCAGGGTTCCCGCCCGGACACCCGCCGATGCGGACGTTCCTCGGGGTGCCGATCCGCGTCCAGGGCGAGATCTTCGGCAATCTCTATCTGACCGAGAAGCGCGGCGGCGCGGAGTTCAGTGAGGAAGACCTGCACATGGTGCGGGTGCTGGCCACCGAGGCCGGTATCGCGATCGGCAACGCCAGGGTGCATGCGGCGACCCGGCAGCGGGAGCGGTGGATCGACGGCTCCGTGGCGGTGACCACCGAACTCCTCGCCGGCAGCGATGTCGACGACGCACTCGCGGTGGTCGCCGAGCAGGCCCGCAAGCTGGCGGACTCGGCGGCCGGCATCGTGCTGCTGCCCGACGAGGAGGGCGGTCTGGAGATCGTCGCGGTGTCGGCGGACGCCCCCGCCGGGATCATGGGGACGCAGATTCCGCCCGACAGCCCGGTGGTCGAACAACTCCTCGCCGGGGAGCCGGTGTTCGTACACGACTCGGCCACCGACCCACGGATGGTCACGGATATCGCGGCCCGCTTCGGCCCCAGCATGATGCTGCCGCTCAAAAGCGGCGGACGGGTGCTCGGCACCCTGGCGACACCGCGGGCCCGGGGCGCCCGCCCGTTCACCGGTGCCGAGCGGACGCTGGCCACCCAGTTCGCGGCGCAGGCCGCGCTGGCGCTGGTGCTGGCCGACGCCCAGCGCGACCGCGAGCGGCTCGCCGTCTACGAGGACCGCGACCGGATCGCCCGTGACCTGCACGATCTCGTCATTCAACGGCTGTTCGCGACGGGCATGATCCTTGAGAGCGCACAGCGCAGATCCGTCGTGCCCGAGGTGGCACAGGGCGTCGGCAAGGCCGTGGACGAGCTGGACGTCACCATCCAGGAGATCAGGACCGCGATCTTCGCCCTGCAACAGGGCCCGGCCGAGGCGCCGTCCGGGCTGCGGACCAGGGTCCTGCGCGAGATCGGCACCGCCGCCGTACCGCTCGGCTTCCAGCCGTCGGCCGGCTTCATCGGCCCGGTCGACTCCCGGGTCGGCGAGCTGACCGGCAAAAACCTGATCGCCGCGCTGCGTGAGGCGCTGTCGAACGCCTTCCGGCACGCCCAGGCCTCCCGGATCGATGTCGTCGTCGACGCCACGATCCGGCTTCCGGACGGTGCCGACGGAGTCCGTCTGACCGTCGCCGACGACGGCATCGGCATCTCGGACGGCGGTCGCCGCAGCGGCCTCAAGAACCTCGCCAAGCGCGCGGAGTCACTGGGCGGCTCCAGCTCCTACGGCCCGGGGCTGGGCGCGGACGGCACGGGGACGATGGTCAGGTGGGAGGCGCCGCTGTGAGGGGCAGGGCGGGCGTCGACGCGCGGCCGGCGGCTGCCGCCGGCCGGCCGCTCCCGTGTGAGCGGTCGTCTTCAGTGTGAGCGGTCGCCCCGTGGGCCGCCGTCATGCAGGATCCGCTCGATGACGGCCGCGACACCGTCGTCGTTGTTGGACGCGGTACGGCCCGTCGTGGCGGCCAGCACGTCCGGGTGCGCGTTGGCCATGGCGTAGGAGGTGCCGGCCCAGCTCAGCATCTCTATGTCGTTCGGCATGTCCCCGAAGGCGACGACCTCGTCCGGGGAGATGCCGCGCTCCGCACAGCAGCGGGCCAGGGTGCCGGCCTTGCTGACGCCGGGCCCGCTGATCTCCAGGAGGGCGGTGGGGCTGGACCGGGTGAAGGACGCGAGATCGCCCGCCGCTGTCCGGGCCAGCTGGAGGAACGTGTCGGGGTCCAGCTCGGGGTGGTGCGCCAGCAGCTTGATCACCGGCTGGTCCGGGAAGGCGGGGCCGGCGGAATCGGAGGGGCTGTGGGCGGCCGCGGACCGGCCGTCCGGCCCGCGGGTGGCGTCCGGCTTGTTCGCCTCCGGACACAGCGTCGAGACGAAGTCGTCGGCGAGCAGCTTCTCCGCCGGTGCGACGGCCGCGGCCGGGTCCAGGAGGAGGGGCGGGTACTGCGGCTCGTAGTGGATGCCGCCGGTGCGCTCGACCGCGAACGAGGTGCCGGGCGCGGCGCTGCGCAGCGCGTCCACGACGGCCAGCGCGACCGTCCGCTCCAGGGGGCTGACCTCGACGATCCGGCCGCCGCGGTGCAGATCGACGACGGCCGCGCCGTTCGCGCAGATCGCCAGACCGTGACCGTGCACGTGGTCGCTGACCACGCCCATCCAGCGGGCCGGACGCCCGGTGACGAAGAACACCTCGATGCCGGCCTGCTCCGCGGCGGCGAGCGCGGCGATCGTCCGGTCCGAGACCGTCTTGTCGTCGTGCAGCAGCGTGCCGTCGAGGTCGGTGGCGATCAGCCGGGGCGCAACGGCCGTTTCGGGCGCCCGTAGTGGTGTGGCGGGGGCATCAGTCACGGGGCCATCTTCCCGTACCGCCGTGCACAGGCGTGCGGTGGGTTGCGCGCATGAGCCGGCGGCGGCAGGCCGAGGGCGTACGGACAGGCGGGGTGGAGGCCCACGGCACGGCAGCGGAGCGTTGGTACCGTCCGGACGGCCGTACGCTCGGGGGTATGCGACTGAGCACCGTGATACTCCCTGTCCGCCGCTGGTCCCAAGGCGGGCGGGAGGCGTGGCAGCGCGCCGAGGAGCTTGGCTTCCACGCCGCGTACACCTATGACCACCTCTCCTGGCGGAGCTTCCGGGACCAGGCCTGGTTCGGCGCCCTTCCGACGCTGACCGCGGCCGCCGCCGCGACCTCCCGGATGCGGCTGGGCACCCTCGTCACCTCGCCGAACTTCCGGCATCCGGTCACCCTCGCCAAGGAACTGATCTCGCTCGACGACATCAGCGACGGCCGGATCACCCTGGGCATCGGGGCCGGCGGCAACGGCTTCGACGCCACCGCGCTCGGCCAGGAGCCCTGGGCGCCGCGGGAACGGGCCGACCGCTTCGCCGAGTTCGTCGGGCTGCTGGACCGGCTGCTGACCCAGGATGTCGTCTCATACGCCGGCGACCACTACTCCGCGCACGAGGTCCGCAACATCCCCGGTTGTGTGCAGCGGCCGCGGCTGCCGTTCGCGGTGGCGGCCACCGGGCCGCGCGGGCTGAAGCTGGCCGCCCGGTACGGCCAGGCCTGGGTGACGACCGGCGATCCCAAGGTCTCCAACGGGGGCGGAACGCCGGATGAGTCGAGGGAGGCGATCCGCGGACAGCTCGAGCGGCTGGGGAAGGCCTGTGCCGATCAGGGGCGGGACTTCGCCGACCTGAAGAAGATCATGCTGACCGGCTTCACCCCCGACAGCCCGCTGGACTCCGTCGACGCCTTTGTCGACTTCGCCGGACGCCACGCCGAGCTGGGCATCGACGAGCTGGTCCTGCACTGGCCGATCGCCGACTCGGTCTTCGAGGCCGATGTCGCGGTCTTCGAGCGGATCGCCACGGAGGGGCCGGCGCAGCTGGCCGCCCGGTAGGCGGAGCACGGACCGGCGGCCCCCTGCGGACCGCCGGCCGGCTCGGCTCCTCCGGCGGCGCAGGTGCTCGGATGCCCGACGCGCCCGGCCGCCCCGGCGCGCCCGGTACTCCCCTGGCCTGGGCTTTACCCCACATATAGCTCTGAAGAGGGAGAATCGGGACAGCGGCGCAGTGTGCGGGCCGCCGCGCGCGGTGCGAGGACGGCGCGCGGCAGGCCGGCGCACTGCGCGAAGTGCGGCGTTTGCGGAGGAGCCATGGCACAGACCCGATTCGCCCCGGACCGTGGGCTGACCACACGCATGGTCACGACGATGTTCTTCATCGGCCTGCTGTACGTCGTGGTCGTCGGCGTGCTGGTGGTGCTGCTCAAAGGCGCCTGGGTGGTGGTGCTGGTGATCTCGGGCGCCCTGTTCGTGGCGCAGTTCTGGTTCAGCGACCGGATCGCGGCGTTCAGCATGGGCGCGCGCGAGGTCACACCGGAGCAGGCGCCCGAGCTGCACGGCGCCGTCGACCGGCTGTGTGCGCTGGCCGATATGCCCAAGCCGCGCGTCGCGATCGCCGAGTCGGATGTGCCGAACGCGTTCGCCACCGGCCGCAGCCAGAAGAACTCGCTGGTGTGTGCCACCACCGGGCTGCTCAGGCGACTGGAGCCGGAGGAGCTGGAGGGGGTGCTGGCGCACGAGCTCTCGCATGTCGCGCACCGCGATGTCGCGGTGATGACCATCGCCTCGTTCCTCGGCGTGCTGGCCGGGATCATCACCAGGGCCGCGCTGTGGAGCGGTGTCGGCCGCAGCAACCGGGACCAGAACGCGGCCATCGCCGTGCTCATCGTGACCGCCGTGAGCGTGGCCGTCTACGCCATCAGCTTCCTGCTGACCCGGCTGCTGTCCCGTTACCGCGAGCTGTCCGCCGACCGGGCTGCCGCGTTGCTGACCGGCCGTCCCTCGGCGCTGGCCGCCGCGCTGACCAAGGTCACCGGCCAGATCGCGAGGATTCCGACCGAAGATCTGCGCAAGGCCCAGCCGTTCAACGCCTTCTACTTCGCCCCGGCGTTCAACAAGGAGAGCTTCAGCCGCCTGCTGTCCTCGCACCCGACGCTGGAACAGCGCCTGGACCAGCTGGCAAGGATCTCGGGGGAGCTGGGGCGGGCGTGACGGGCGGGGCAGTGGGGACCGCCGTATCGAGCAAGGAGTAGTCGCGCATGGGTTTTCTGGACGCCATCCTGGGCCGCAGCAAGCCGGTACGTCCCGATCTCGACCAGCTGTTCGCGCTGCCGTCGGCCGCGGTGACTCTGCAGGCCGCGGCCGGTTTTGAACCCACCGGCCTGGGGTCGGTGTGTTTCGCGAGCGTGGAGGGCGCGACGTTCTCGCGTATCCAGGAGGAGGCGCGCTCCCTCCTGGACGGTTCGGTGGAGTTCACACAGGACGCGTACGGCTATACGTGGCTGCTCGTACGGCATCCGCCGGAGGACGTGGCGGGCCTGGTCAACGACCTGCACGCGGTCAATACGTCCCTGGAGGAGGCGGGTTTCGGCCCACAGCTGCTGTGTTCGCTGGCCGGTTTCCGCGATGAGCGGCAGCGGTCGCTGGCGCTGGTCTACCTCTACAAGCGCGGCACGTTCTACCCCTTCTCCCCGAAGGAGGGCGGTGGCGAGAAGCGCGACAACCCGCTCGAACTTCAGGTGCGGGCGATGCTCGGGGACGATCTGACGATCGAGCAGGACCTGGCGCGGTGGTTCCCGGTGTGGGGAGCGCCGGGGCTCTGAGGGGTGGTGGACCACGCGGCCTCTGGGGGCGCTGGTCTCGGCCCGGTCCTACGGGGGGCGGTGGCTCAGCCCGGTCGGTCCTACGGGGGTGGTGGCTCAGCCCGGGAATCGCAGGAACTGTGCGGGTACATGGCTGGTGAGCCAGACCCCGTTGCCGCTGACCCGGAAGACATGGCCGGCGCGGTGCATCGCGGCCGCGTCGACGGTGAGGACCACGGGCCTGCCGCGCCGCGCGCCCACCCGGGTCGCGGTCTCACGGTCGGTCGAGAGATGGACGGCGTGCCGCGACATCGGCCGCAGCCCCTCGTCCCGGATGGCGGCCACACTGCGGACCGCCGTGCCGTGGAAGAGCTGGGTAGGCGGTACGGTCGGCGGCAGATCGAGGTCGACGCGTACCGAGTGGCCCTGTTGGGCGCGGACCCGGCCGTCCTCGATGGCGTATCGCTGCTTGTCGTTGCCGACGACGACTGCCTCCAACTCCGCCCGGGAGAAACGGAATCCATGTCGCGCGGCCGCTGCCATGAGCTCTTCCACGGGCACCCAGCCCTGGGGATCGAGGGTGATGCCGATCCGCTCCGGTTCATGGCGCAGATGTTTCGCCAGATACTTCGAGATGCGCACGGAGCGCTGGTTGTTCATGTCTCCAGAGTGCCGCGCAAGGCGCGCGACGGCACCTGAATTGCGGGCCCGGGAGCCGTGGCAGGTGCCGGGCCGCCCCGGGCGGCGCTCGCCCTGCGGACCCGCGGGATGAACCGAGGGCATCGCCAGCCCTCGCCCGGCCGGCCCGTCACTTCTCTTGGCTCTGCCGGCCTTCCTTGTGCTGCGCCCTCGCGAGTTCACTCGCCTTTCTCGCCTTTGCGCTGGTCACCTCGTCAGCTGCCCAACGGGCCCATTCCTCCTGGGTCGCCGACATCCGCAGGCCGTACTCCAGCGCGATCCGCCCGTAGACCGAAATCATCTCCTCGTCCCACTCGGCGGTCTCTTCGATGTGTTCAAGCGTGGCGCGGGTGCGCGCGGCGCGCTCGGCCTGATGCAGGAGATATGTCTGCGCCTCCAGCGGTGTGACGACGCCGAGGAAGAAGACGCGCAGCAGGCCGTCATGGCGCTGGGGGCCGCTGGGCTCGACCTCGGTGAGCCAGTGGCGCAGCTCTGCCATGCCGTCGTCGGTGATCGCGTATTCCTTGCGGCCGCGGGGGCCGTGGGCGGCGACCTCGACGAGGCCGGCGGTCGTGAGCTTGGTGAGCTCGCCGTACACCTGGCTCTGTGTGGCCGGCCAGACGCTCGACAGCGAGGCGTTGAACAGCTTCATCAGGTCGTATCCGCTCGCCGGGGCCTCGGCCAGCAGGCCCAGCACGGCATGTCTCAGGCTCATGGTCAGCACTTTACTTTCCACTGTTGACATGTCAAAGGTGGAGGTTCTATGTTCGACATGTCGAAGTTGGAATGTGCTGTGGGGGAGTGTGCGGCAGATGCGGCCACTCGTCCCGGCGCCGAGGCGTGCGGCCGTGCGTGCGGTCGCGAGTGACGAGGGGGATCATGAACTACCTGCGGAACTTCATTCCGTGGCTGGCCTTTGCGGGGGTGTCCTCCGTCGGCTGGCAGTGGGGCGCGCTCGCGGGCCTGGCGATATCCGTCGCGCTGCTCGTCGCCGACCGGGCCGCCGGTCTCTCCCTCGACTACCGCCTGCTGGAGTACGGCACGATCGTGTACTTCGCGGCCCTCGGCGTGCTGGCCTTCGCCCGTCCCGACAGCGGTCTCAAGCTGTACGGCAGCGCCCTGTCGATGGGCTGGCTGGCGCTCATCGCCTGGGTCTCGGTCGCCGTGCAGCGGCCCTTCACGATGGCGATCGCGCGCCGGATGGCCCCGCCGGAGGTCTGGCACACCCTGCTGTTCCGCCGCATCAATGTCGTGCTCACGAGCGTGTGGGCGGTGTCCTTCACTCTCACTGCGATCGCCCAGACCGTCGTCTCCGCCTATGAGGTGAACGTCATCGTCTCGATCGTCATCCAGATCGCCGGATTCGTCCTTCCCGTCCGCTTCACCGCCGGCTACCCGGAGCGGGCCCGTGCCCGCTTCATGGAGAACTCCGGCGCGCGGACTGCCAATCAAGGAGGTATGGCCGCATGACCACCACACCCCCGACCACCGCCACCGAATCCCGTGCCCCCGCGCCTCATATGGCTGGCAACTTCGCCCCGGTGAAGGAGGAGCTGACCGCCTACGACCTCCCGGTCACGGGCACGATTCCCCCCGAGCTCAGCGGCTGGTTCCTCCGTAACGGCCCGAACCCGCGGGACGCCGCCACTCCGCACTGGTTCTTCGGCGACGGCATGGTCCATGGCCTGCGCCTGGAGGGCGGCCGGGCCGTCTCCTACCGCAACCGCTGGGTCCGCACCTCCACCTTCACCGACGGGGCGCGGCCGGTGGACGCGCAAGGCCGCCGCAATCTGGCGGCGGGCGTGGCCAACACCCATATCGTCCGGCACGCCGGACGCACCCTCGCACTGGTCGAGTCGTCGTTCCCCTACGAAATCGACTGCCGCCCCGGCCATGAGCTGGAGACCCTCGGCGCCCATGACTTCGGGGGCCGGCTCACCACGGCCATGACCGCCCACCCCAAGACCTGCCCCACAACCGGCGAGCTGCATTTCTTCGGCTACGGCGGGCCCACTCCGCCCTATCTCACCTACCACCGTGCCGACGTCTCGGGGGAGTTGGTGATCAGCCGCCCCATCGATGTTCCGGGGCACACGATGATGCATGACTTCCATCTGACCGCCGGCCATGTCGTCTTCATGGACCTCCCGGTCGTCTTCGACCGCAACCGCCCCGGCATGCCGTTCCACTGGAACCCGGAGTACGGCGCCCGGCTGGGGGTGCTGCGGCGTGACGACCCCTATGGCGAGGTCCGCTGGCTGTCCATCGACCCCTGCTATGTCTTCCACGCCCTGAACGCCCACGACGACGGCGAGCAGCGCATCGTTCTGTATGTGTCCCGCTACGCCGAATTCGGCGGCAGGACCCCGGCCCACCTCTGGCGCTGGACGATCGATCTGGCGACGGGCACGGTCACCGAGGAGCAACTCGACGACCAATTCTGCGAGTTCCCCAGGGTGGACGACCGGCTCGCCGGGCTGCCGGCCCGCTTCGGCCATGCCACTACCGGCGAGCTTCCGGGCAGCGGCCCGATACCCGGTGCCCTGCTCCGCTACGACCTGGAGACCGGTGCCGTCGTCCGCCATGACTTCGGTCCGGGGCGCACTCCGGCCGAGGCGGTCTTCGCCCCGGCGGACGACCGTCCGGGAGGGCCGGGCTGGCTGCTCACCTATGTCTACGACGCCTCCACGGACACCAGCGATCTCGTCGTACTCGACGCGGAGGACATATCAGCCGACCCGGTCGCCACGGTCCATCTCCCGCAGCGAGTGCCGTACGGCTTCCATGGCAACTGGCTGCCCGATCCGGTCAGTTGACGGCAACCAAGGGCGCGGCGGGGGACCGCGCACCGCCTGATCCTTGACAACTCAAGACTGGGTATGTACGAGGGCGCGGGCGGGTTGCGGGGGAAGAGCGCCCGCGCGTCGGCTCAGGGCTGGTTGCCGGCCTGGTGCTGGGTGTGGGTGTGGGTGTCGGCGGCGGCCGCATCCACCGGAGATGCGGTCCCGCTTCCGTCCGCCGGCGCGGCCTCGCTCCCCCACCCCGATGCAGTCCCTCCTCCGCGCGCCGCCAGGGCGTCCATGGTGCGGGCCTGCACCTCCCGGTGTGCGGCGGCGGCGATGAAGGCGGCCGCGTTCTCCGCGCCCACGAGATCCCGCACGGCCTGCACGGCCTCGGCGGGGAGCAGCACCGCCTCGGGCACCACCGCCGGGCCGGTCACGGTACGGGGGGCCGCGACCGGCCCGGGGGCGGCCGGAACTGCCTCCGCCACTGCTTCCGCCTTCGTCACTGCCTCTGCCGCTGTCCCTGCCTTTGTCACTGGCTCGGCTTCTGTCACTGGCTGGGCCTCTGCCGGTAGTGCCTCGCTGAGGTGATGGTGCAGGTACCGGGTGGCCAGGGTGCGCATGGCGCGGGCGAGTTCGGCGTCGATGGTCTGCTGGGCCAGAGGGCGCAGCCGGCGTACGAGGGCGGCGGCCTCCGCAGCCTCGGCATCGGTGGGCGGATGGTCAAGGAAGGGCTGGAAGACATGCTCGGCGGTGAAGTCCAGAAAGCGGGAGGCGATGTGCTCGACCTGGCCGCGCAGTTCCCGCAGATGACCGGAGATCGCCAGGAGCGGGACGCCGGCGGAGTGGAGTTCGGCGGCGACGGCGAGTTCCTGCGGGCTGGGGACGAGGAACTCGTCGTCCTTGCCGGGGATGCGCTCCAGGACGCCCAGTTCGACCGCCTCGGCGATCGCTTCCTCGTCGGAGGTGCCCCCGAAGGCGGCGTCCAGGTCCGGGCGGCTGATCCGGGACGCCTCCTCATCGGTCCACGGCCCGTCGATCTCGGCGACCAGGCCCAGTACCCCGCCCAGGTCGAGGCCCGCGTCCCAGGCCGCGAGGAGCTCCTTGATGCTGGCGAGGGTGTAACCACGGTCGAGCAGATCGGCGATCTGGCGCAGCCGGGCCAGATGGGTCTCGCCGTAGACATTGGCCCGGCCGCGGCGTTCCGGACGGGGGAGCAGCCCCCGGTCCTGATAGGCGCGGATCGTGCGGACCGTGGCGCCGCTGAGGTGCGCCAGGTCCTCGATGCGGTATTCGGCCGTCGGCGGCTGCTCGGTCACTGCGGTGCTCCTCACGAGATGGCCGCGCGCTACGAGATTGCCGCGCGGCCCACCGCGCCCGCCGCGGCCCGTGCGGCCGGGGAGGACGCCAGGTAGGCGACGGCCGTGCGCAGCGACCCTTCCTGCGAGGGATGGTACGACCGCCGCAGGTACCGCGGTATCGCCGCTCCCAGCGCACGCCAGGTGGGCAGCAGTCCCTTGCGTACGGCGCGGTTGTGCTCGCGCAGCGAGTAGCGGGACCGGGTGGCGAGCTGGGGATCGTGCCGGAGGAGGTAGGCCGTGCCCCAGCCCCAGAGGTAGAGCAGTACGGGGGCCGTCACGGCCATGCCCAGGACGCGGCGGGCATAGCGGGCGGGGTCCTCACCACCGGTGTGCTGGTACATGTCGAAGGCGACCGCGCGATGCTCGACTTCTTCCGCCCCGTGCCAGCGCAGCAGGTCGAGCATGACCGGGTCGGGTCCGGCGCGGTCGAGACCGTCGGCGTCCAGCACCCAGTCGCCGAGCACCGCGGTGAACTGCTCGATGGCGGCGATGACCGAGAGCCGGAAGCGCAGCCACTCCTGGTCGGGTATGGGGATGCCGAAGGGGGGCTTCTCGCCCAGGAGGCAGGTGAACAGGAAGTCGATGTGCCGGGTGTAGGGGCGGGTGTCCAGGCCCTGATGGGCCAAGTGGTCGAGCACGTAGGAGTGTTGGACGCTGTGGGTGGCTTCCTGGCCCATGAAGCCCTTGACGTCCTTGAGGAGGCGCTCGTCCCGGACCAGTGGCAGGGCTTCTTTGAAGACCTTGACGAACCATCGCTCGCCCGCGGGGAGCAGCAGATGCAGCACATTGATGACGTGGGTGGCAGTGGGCTCGTCCGGTATCCAGAGCAGTGGAGTATCAGCCCAGTCGAACGACACCCGACGCGGCGATATCGGGGGCTGCTCGTCGGTGGCCGGCAGGGGGCGCGGCTGGGAGGGTGACGGGAATTGCGGCGTGCTCATGCGCGGCTCCTGACGTGCGCGTTCTCCGGTTGACGGTGAGGCGGCCGGGCCCGGGGCGCGGCCGGAAGTACCTCAGGGCCGTGGCGACGGGCCACCGCCCCGGGACGCCGTACGGCATCGGGTTCGGGACGGATGCGTGGCCGGGCGCCCGCCGGCGGATAGGGGGTGACGCCCGGACGGACGCCTGCCGGCAGATACGGCTACAGCCGGGGCTCGAAGCGGGCGAGGGCGCGTAGCGCGCGCGGGGTGAAGCGGGACATCAGATGGGCGCCGCGTGCTTCGGGGGTGACCGGCACCACCGCCTGGTTGCGGACCACCGCACGCAGGATGGCGTCGGCGACCTTCTCCGGCGGGTAGTTGCGCAGCCGGTACATCCGCGCGGCCTTGGCCTGGCGGCGCTTCTCCTCCTCGGCCGAGACGCCGGTGAAGCGGGCCGTGGTGGTGATGCCGGTGTTGACCAGCCCCGGGCAGATGGCCGAGACGCCGATGCCCTGACCGGCCAGTTCGGCACGCAGGCACTCGCTGAGCATCAGGACGGCGGCCTTGGACGTGCTGTAGGCGGGCAGCACCCTCGAGGGCTGGAAGGCGGCGGCCGAGGCGATGTTGACGATATGGCCGCCCTGTCCGCGGCGCGCCATTCGCGTGCCGAAGATCCGGCAGCCGTGGATGACGCCCCACAGATTGACGTCCAGGACCTTCTTCCAGTCCTCGGCGCTGGTCTGCAGGAAGGCGCCGGAGAGGCCGATGCCGGCGTTGTTCACCAGCACGTCGACGGTGCCGTACTCGGCGTCGATCCTGTCGGCGAGCTTCTCCATCGCCGCCTCGTCGGAGACATCGACGACCTCCGCCCAGGCTTGCGGTGCACCGATCAGCCGGGACATCTCGGCGGTCCGCGCCGCGCCCTCGGCGTCCCGGTCGACGGCGATGACCCGCGCGCCGGCCTCGGCGAAGGCGAACGCCGTCGCCCGGCCGATGCCGCCCGCCGCACCGGTCACCAGCACCAGCTGACCGCCGAACCGGTCGGCGTGCGGGCCGGACGCCACGACCTGCTTGGCCGGATCCCCCTCTTCCTTGGCGGTGACGAACTCACCGATCCAGGCGACGAGCTGGTCGGGGCGGGTGCGCGGCACCCAGTGCTTGGCCGGGAGGGTGCGGCGTACCAGCTGGGGCGCCCACTGCTCCAGATCGTCGTACAGCCGCTGGGAGAGGAACGCATCGCCGGTAGGGGTGATGAGCTGGACCGGGCAGTGCGCATAGGCGTCGGCGCGGGGCCGGCGGAGCCGGGGGAGAACATTGTCGCGATAGAGCCAGGCGCCATGGGCCGCATCGGTCGGCAGCGAAGCGGTCGGGTAGTCACCCTCCGGCATTTTCTCCATCCGCTGGAGGATCTGGGGCCAGCGCTTGCCGAGCGGGCCCTTCCACGCCAGCTCGGGCAGCACGGGCGTGTGCAGCATGTAGACGTACCAGGACTTGGCGCTCTGGTTGAGGAGCTGGGCGGCGCGCCGAGGGGTGGGGCGAGCCATCCGCTTCTTGATCCAGTGGCCGAAGTGGTCCAGGGACGGGCCCGACATGGAGGTGAAGGAGGCGATCCGGCCCTCCGTGCGCTGCACCGTGGCGAACTCCCAGGCCTGCACCGAGCCCCAGTCGTGGCCGACCAGATGGACCGGGCGGTCGGGGCTGACGGCGTCGGCAACGGCCAGGAAGTCGTCCGTCAGCTTCTCCAGCGTGAAGCCACCTCGTAGCGGCTTGGGGGCGGTGGACCGGCCGCAGCCCCGGACGTCGTAGAGCACCACATGGAACCGGTCGGCCAAGCCGCGGGCGACCTCGGACCACACCTCCTTGCTGTCCGGATAACCGTGCACCAGCAGCACCGTCGGCCGGGCCGGGTCTCCCAGCTCGGCGACGCACAGCTCGATACCGCCGGTCCGCACCCAGCGCTCCCGCGCACCGTCGAGCCCCACCCCGTCGAGCCCCGCGCCATTTCCGGCCCCGGCCCCGGCCCCGGCCCCGGCCCCGGCTCCGGCCCCGGCTCCAGACGGCATCTGGCCCTTCGCGAGGCGCCGATCCGCTCCCCGGCCACGTCCCTTACCTCGCCCACGCTCCTGCCCACGTCCCCGAGCGGGCCCGTGCTCCTGCCCCTGACCGTCTCCCTGTCCCTGGCCGTCTCCCTGTCCCTGCCCGTTTTCCCGTCCCGTGTTCATGCGGCCTTCTCCTCCTGCCAGCGCCGCACATGCGGCAGATCGTCGTCGAGCCAAAAGGCGCTTTCCTGTGGGTCCTTGGAGTCCGTGACGACCAGGATTTCCTCGAACTTCGCGCCCGTTCCCCGGAATCCGAGGTGGGGTTCGACCGCCCACAGTCCGGGCTGCGGCGGGTGGTCGGAGAAGGTGTACGGGCTCCACAGCGGGGACCAGCCGTCACGGTGGCCGTGCAGCGCATCGGAGGCGAGGCCCTTGAGCGCCTGCGTGCCGAAACCGAAGAGGGTGGGGGACCAGCGGCGCTGCCGGACCCGGTCGATCTTGTGCGCGATGACGCCGAAGGGGTAGGCGCGGTGGCGGTTGGCATAGCCCTGCCGCGCCATCAGCCGGTCGACGTCCTCGTAGATCTCCCGCAGCGGGCGCCGCTCGCGCACCTCGCGCAGGATCAGCTCCCGGTGTGCTTCGAGATCGGCGAGCAGCCGGTCGTGCACGGGGTTGAGTCCGAGGCAGCCGGAGTAGCCGATATCGGCCGTGAAGCCCTGATACACCGGTGCCATATCGAGGATGAAGGCCATCCCCGGCTCCAGCTCGCGGTGGGTCGGGAAGAACTGAAGGGGTACGCGGAAGTTGACGAAAGCGGTGCGGTCGCCGAACCAGGCGAACGGCAGATGGAACCAGTCCCGCACCCCGCGCTCACGCAGCCACTCGCGCTGCATCCGTGCCGCCGTACGCTCGGTGACCCCGGGCTTGAGCTGGGCGGCCACCGCTTCCGCGCAGGCATAGGCGAGCCGCTGGACCTCTCTGAACCCCCTCAGCCCGGCGGTGAGTTCCGGCCCGGCGGTGAGTTCTCCGGCTCGTGGTGAGGTCGCTGAGGTGACTGAGGCCATCGCCAACCGTCCGTCCGTGAGCGGTGCATCGCGGTACGTGCCCGTAACTTGACACTGATGAATGTGACAATGACCGGCGGCTGCGTCAAGGGGGCGTACGGCCGTGCACCGCACCCCGACGCCGGGGGCACTCTGAGCAGGAGACCCCTACGGGCACGTAATACCGCAGGGGGAGGCAGATCCCATCGTCTGGTCTGACGACCGATGTGGCGGGCGCCACTACCGTCGATGACGTGACTGTGATCGTGACCGAAAGCCTGAGCAAGCGGTACCCGCGGGTGACCGCCTTGGACCGGCTCTCCCTTGACATCGCCCCCGGCGTAACGGGCCTGGTGGGTGCCAACGGTGCCGGCAAGTCCACCCTGATCAAGATCCTTCTCGGACTGGCCCCCGCCACCGAAGGGACCGCGCACGTCCTCGGCCTGGACGTGACCAAGGACGGCGGCACCATCCGTGAGCGGGTCGGCTATATGCCCGAGCACGACTGCCTGCCGCCGGACGTCTCGGCCACCGAATTCGTCGTGCACATGGCCCGGATGTCCGGTCTGCCGCCGGCCGCCGCCCGTGAGCGCACCGCGGACACCCTGCGCCACGTCGGCCTCTATGAGGAGCGCTACCGCCCCATCGGTGGCTATTCGACGGGTATGAAGCAGCGGGTGAAACTGGCCCAGGCGCTGGTCCACGACCCCCAGCTGGTGTTCCTCGACGAGCCCACCAACGGCCTCGACCCGGCCGGGCGGGACGAGATGCTCGGCCTGATCCGGCGCGTTCACACCGACTTCGGGATCTCCGTCCTGGTGACCTCCCATCTCCTCGGTGAGCTGGAGCGCACCTGTGACCATGTCGTCGTCATCGACGGCGGCAAACTGCTGCGCTCCTCCTCGACCGATGAGTTCACGCAGGTCACGGCCTCGCTGGCGGTCGAGGTCACGGACACCGACACCCACCCGGACGGCACCGGAGCGCTGCGCGCGGCCCTGGCCGCCGCGGGAGCCAACGTGACCACCGGCGCCGCAGGCTCGGAGAGCGTCGCCTCCGCCGGGCACCTCCTGTATGTCGAGGCGGCCGGTGAGGAGACCTACGACCTGGTGCGGGACACCGTTGCCGGACTCGGGCTCGGCCTGGTCCGGATGGAACAGCGCCGGCACCAGATCGCCGAGGTCTTCCGCGACGCGGACGCGGAGCACGCCACCCCCGCCACCGCAGGCGCCCCGAGCGCCCCGTATGCCACCCAGGACGGAGGCGCCCACGATGTCGCCTGAGCCCATGACGCCGGCGTCCACGACGCCCGTATCCACCGCGCCGGGCGGCGCCTATATCCACAACATCGGCTACCGCCACTACGACGGCCCCCGCCTGGGCCGTGCCTACGCCCGCCGGTCGCTCTTCTCGCAGAGCCTGCGCGGCGCCTACGGTCTGGGCCGTTCTGCCAAGAGCAAGGTGCTGCCGATGCTGCTCTTCGCGGTGATGTGCCTGCCTGCCGCGATCATGGTCGCGGTGACGGTGTTCACCAAGGCCGCCAGCCTCCCGGTCGGCTACTCCCGCTACGCCGTCTACCTCCAGGCCGTCATCGGCCTCTATCTGGCCGCCCAGGCCCCGCAGTCGGTCTCGCGCGATCTGCGCTTCAAGTCGATACCGCTGTACTTCTCCCGCCCCATCGAGCGGGGCGACTATGTGGCCTCGAAGTTCGCGGCGATGGCGAGCTCCCTGTTCATCCTCACGGGCGCCCCGCTGGTGGTCCTCTACGTCGGGGCGCTGCTGGCGAAGCTCGACTTCGTCGACCAGACCAAGGGGCTGGCGCAGGGACTGGTCTCCGTGGTGCTGCTCTCGCTGCTGTTCGCCGGGATCGGCCTGGTCGTCTCCGCGGTCACGCCCCGCCGGGGCTTCGGCGTCGCCGCCGTGATCGCCGTACTCACCATTCCCTACGGTGCGGTGAGCGCCGTCCAGGGGATCGCCTTCGTCCAGGGCAACGAGGCCGCCGTCGGCTGGCTGGGGCTGTTCTCCCCCATCACGCTGATCGACGGTGTGCAGTCGACATTCCTCGGCGGCACCAGCTCCTTCCCCAACGGCCTGGCGCCGTCGACCGGTGCCGGATTCGTCTATCTCCTCGTCACGCTGACCGTCATCGCCGGCTGCTATGCCCTGCTGCTGCGCCGCTACAGGAAGGCCGGACTGTGACCGCCCCGCGCCGCCGGCTCCCCTCGGCCGGGACCGCCGGCCCGACCACCACCCTCCGAAGGAATGGGCTGCGCCCATGAGCACTCTCACCATCGACCATGTCTCGCGCTGGTTCGGCAATGTCGTCGCCGTCAACGACATCACGATGACCATCGGCCCCGGCGTGACCGGCCTGCTCGGCCCCAACGGCGCCGGCAAGTCCACTCTCATCAACATGATGGGCGGCTTCCTCGCGCCCTCCAACGGCTCCGTCACCCTCGACGGGACGACGATCTGGCGCAACGCCGGCATCTACCGCCACATCGGCATCGTCCCGGAGCGCGAGGCGATGTACGACTTCCTCACGGGGCGCGAATTCGTCGTCGCCAACGCGGAGCTGCACGGCCTCGGCCGCGCGGAGGCGGCCAGGGCGCTGGCTACCGTCGAGATGGAGTCCGCCCAGGACCGCAAGATCTCGACCTACAGCAAGGGCATGCGGCAGCGCGTGAAGATGGCTTCCGCGCTGGTCCACGACCCGTCCGTGCTGCTGCTCGACGAGCCGTTCAACGGTATGGACCCGCGGCAGCGGATGCAGCTGATGGAGCTGCTGCGGCGGATGGGCGACGAGGGCCGTACGGTCCTGTTCTCCTCGCACATCCTCGAAGAGGTCGAGCAACTCGCCTCGCACATCGAGGTGGTGGTGGCCGGACGCCATGCCGCGTCCGGAGACTTCCGCAAGATCCGCCGGCTGATGACGGACCGCCCGCACCGCTATCTGGTCCGGTCCGACAACGACCGGGCACTGGCCGGTGCGCTGATCGCCGACCCCTCGACGGCCGGCATCGAGGTGGACCTCGCCGAAGGCGCACTGCGCATCCAGGCGGTCGACTTCGGCCGCTTCACCGAACTCCTGCCGCGGGTCGCCCGCGACCACGGCATCCGCCTTCTGACGGTCTCGCCCTCCGACGAGTCGCTGGAATCCGTCTTCTCCTACCTCGTAGCGGCCTGAGGCCTGAAAGGAGCCCTGACGCATGTCCACGACCACTACGACGGCCCCGCCCGTAAGTCCCGGCGCGCCCAAGGCCTCGTTGTTCCACCCGACCGTCGCCCGGCTCACCTACCGTGCCCTGCTCGGCCGGCGCCGGGCCCTGATCCTCTTCGCGCTGCCCGCCCTGCTGGTGGTGCTCGCGGTGGCCGTCCGTGTGCTGGCCGGTGCCGACGATTCCACCGCCGGCGGCATCCTGGGCGGCTTCGCGCTGGGCACGATGGTGCCGCTGATCGGTGTCATCGCCGGTACGGGCGCGATCGGCCCGGAGATCGACGACGGCTCGGTGGTCTACCTCCTGGCCAAGCCGGTGTCCCGGCCGACGATCATCTTCACCAAACTCCTGGTCGCGATAGGCGTCACGGTCGTCTTCTCGGCCGTCCCCGTCCTGCTTGCCGGCTTCCTCCTCAACGGCAACAGCCAGCAGATGGCCGTGGGGTACGCCGTGGCGGCGGCCATCGCCTCGGTCGCCTACAGCGCCCTGTTCCTCCTGTTCGGCACGATCACCCGGCACGCCGTCGTGTTCGGCCTGGTCTATGCGCTTGTCTGGGAGGCGCTGGTAGGCACCCTCGTCCCGGGCGCGAAGACGCTCAGCGTCCAGCAGTGGGCGCTGGCGGTCGGCCAGAAGGCGGCCGCGGAGGGCGCGATCACCTCCGATGTCCAACTGCCCGTGGCAATCAGCTTGTTGGTGGCCCTCACGGCCGCCGCCACCTGGTATGCCTCCCGCCGTCTGAAGGCGCTCACCCTCGCGGGCGAGGAGTAATGACGTCCGGGCGGGGCGTGGGTGTGGGTGGAGGGGACGCGGGGATCCCCCCAAGGGGCGTCCGGCGGATCAGGGCCGGACAGGAGCCCAGGGCCCTAAGCCCCGCCACCGCCGCTCCCGGCGCCCTTCTGGCGGTCGTTGAACTCCCGGACGTTCCGCAGATGCGCTTGGTAGTCGGCGGTGAAGCGGGTGTCGCCCGGTTTGACGGTGACGAAGTAGAGCCAGTCGCCGGCGGGCGGGGCGCCGGCCGCCTTCAGCGCGTCCGCCCCGGGATTGTCGATCGGCGTCGGCGGCAGGCCCTGGTACCGGTAGGTGTTGTACGGGCTCTTGGTCCTGGTGTCGGCGTGGCTGGTGTGGAGCGTGCTGCGGCCCAGCGCGTAGTTGATCGTCGAATCCATCTGTAGCGGCATGTGGTGCGCGAGCCGGTTGTCGATGACCCGGGCGACCTTGCCCATATCGGCCGGCCGGTCCGCCTCGGCCTGCACGATGCTGGCGATGATCACCGTCCGGTAGGAGGCGATGCCGTCATCGGCGAGCCGCTGGTTGGCGGTTTTGACCATGTACGAGAGCAGCGACGCCGGGGTGGTGTCCGCGTCGATGGGATAGGTCGCCGGGAAGAGATACCCCTCCGGATTGCCCTTCGCCTCGTCCGGCAGCGTCAGATGCGCGCTCTTGGCGGCCTTAGCGGTGGAACCGGCGGGCCGGTGCAGGGCCTTGTCGGCGGCGGCGTAGATCTGTGCGGCCCGCTGCCCCTCCGGGACGGTCAGCGTCTGTTCGGGCCGCAACCCGCGCAGCAATCGCGGCAGCAGCAGAACGGCAAGGACAACCAGGACACACAGCACCGCCACGACAATGAGCCGGCCGGTGCGGGAGAGCCGCGGTCCTGGCCGGCGAACGGTGCGCTGAACATCGCTCATGGGGGGCACGGTAGGCGAGGCCGGAGAGGGGCGGGGCGGCCGCTCCCGGATCGTTGCCGACAGCGGAGATCATTCACCACCTCGCCACGCAGCGGCCACCCGCGGCGCTGCGGGGCCCCGGCCTCGTACGTTCCTGCCCCGCACCGGACGCTCCGTACAGGACGCCCCCCACGGAACACCCCGCAGAGGGACGCCCCGTACGGGTACGAGGGCCCGGTCGCCGCGCATGCCGCCAGCCGGGCTCTACCCCCACACGCCGCACACCCGCCGACCCACCGTCACTGCCGACCCACCGTCACCGCCGGTCCACCGTCACCGCCGGTCCACCGTCACCGCAGGCCCACCGTCACCGCCGGTCCACCGGTCACCGCAGGCCCACCGTCATCACCGGTCCGCCGGTACCCCGATCCGCTGGTCCCGCCCCGCGCCCACGGCCAACAGGGCCAGGCCGGCGCAGACCACGATCAGCAGGGCGAGGGGGACGGTCCAGCCGTTGGTGGCCTGGTGGACGGCCCCCAGGACGAGAGGACCGGCGGCAGCCAGGAGGTACCCGCCGGTCTGGGCCATGCCGGAGAGGCGGGCAGCGGTGTGGGCGCTGTCGGAGCGCAGCACCATCATCGTCAGGGCCAGGCCCAGCGCGCCGCCCTGCCCGACGCCGAGGAGCGCGGCCCACAGCCAGGCACCGGCCACCGGTGCCACCAGCAGACCGATGACGCCGCAGGCCATCAGCGCGGACACCGCCACCCCCAGCAGCCGCTGACGCCGCATCCGCCCCGCGAGCATCGGCACGATGAACGAACCGACCATCTGCACCAGCGTGCTGAAGGCGAAGACCAGGCCCGCCTCGCCCTTGCCCATGCCGTGGTCGGTGAAAATCGTCGGCATCCAGGCGATGATCACGTACGCGATCAGCGACTGCGAGCCCATGAAGAAGGTGACCTGCCAGGCCAGCGGGGAGCGGCTCAGCTTCGGCCCGTCCGCGCCGACGTGCAGCGGGGTGGCCGCGGCCGCACCGTGGCGAGTGCCCCGCCGGGCCATGAGCGTCTGAGGGATCCAGACGACCGCGGCGACAGCGGCCAGCAGCGACCAGGAGGCCAACGCCCCCTGCCAGCTGCCGAGCGCACTCTCCAGCGGAACCGCGGAGGCGGCCGAGACGGTCGCCCCCAGGATCATCGCGGTCGAGTACAGCGCCGTCATGCCCGCGGCCCGTTCCGGGAAGTCCCGCTTGATCAGGCCCGGCATCAGCACGTTCAGCAGGGCGATGGAGGTACCGACCACCGCACACCCGGCGAACAGCGCGACCACCGGCGGGGCGATCCGCAGCACGATGCCGCCGCAGAGTGCCACCAGCGCCGCGCACAGCGCCGCCTCGGTTCCCCAGCGGCGGGCCAGCTTCGGCGCGACGATCGAGCCGAGGCCCATGAAGATCAGCGGGATGGTCGTCACCAGGCTGCTGGCGGTCGCGGTCAGCTGGAAGTGCCGGCCGATCTCGCTGAGCAACGGCGAAACCCCGGCCAGCGCCGCCCGCATATTGAGCGCGGCAAGGACGATTCCGGCCATGACCAGGGCCGGGTGAGCCCGCAGCCGTCGGCGGGCCGCGGCGACCGGCGCTGCCGCGACCAGATCTGCCTCAGCGTCTATCAAGGGTGCTTCGGGGCTGGGCCCTGCCATACGTGCGTACCTCGCCAAGAGTGGTGTGCGTTCGGGATGGAGATCGGTGTTCAGGGAGGAAAGAAAGGAGAGCAAAGAGAAGGACAGGGAAGGACGGGGAAGGCCAGAGAAGGGCAGGAGGGGAAGGGACAGGAGGGGGCAGGAGGGGGGGCAGGAGAGGACAGGAGAGGCGGGACGGGGCACGAAAAGCAACGGAGAAACGGGGGGAGGGAATTGAGGGGGAACGGGGAAGTGCGGGAGGGGCTTCAGTGGGTGGTCAGCAGGGCCTCCACGGCCCGCATCGGCTTCTCCAGCACGTCTCGGATGGCCTGTTGAGCGGCCTCCGGGTCGCCCGCCGCGATCGCGTCCAGCACCGCGACGTGATCGCCGTGCACGATTTCCGGCATCGCCCGGTCGTCGAGATAGCTGACCAGCGATTCCCGCACGGAGCTGCTGAACCAGCCGTATGTCGCCGTCAGTGCGGTGTTGTGCGCGGCCTCGACGACGGCCTTGTGGAAGGCGATGTCGTGATCGGCGTAGAGCTCCAGGCTGTCGGAGTGGGGCCGCCCCGCCGCGTCCGCCAGCTCGGCCTGGGCGTCCAGGGCCGCCCGCATCCGCTCCAGGTCGGCGGGCTGATGGCGCAGCGCGGCCAGCCGGGCGGCCTCCGCCTCCAGGGCGATCCGCAGCTCCAGGACGTCGCGGATACCGGCCCGCTGGACGCCGCGCATGATGTCGCCCGGATCCGTGGTGGAGACGACGAAGGTGCCCTCGCCCTGCCGTGAGCGGAGCATTCCGGCGTGCACGAGCACCCGCACCGCCTCACGGACGGTGTTGCGGCCGACCTGGAGCTGCTCGGCGAGCGCGTGCTCGGTGGGGATACGGGACCCCACCTGCCACTCCCCGGCCGTCAGCTGGGACCGCAGGGTGTCGACGACGGTGTCCACGAGGGAGTGCCGTCCCGCCGCCTGCAGCGCCATGTCCCCTCCGCTCCCTTGCTCCCTTGTCCCCGCACCTTGCCCGGTCATCCTACAACTGATGCATTCATCGTACACGGAAGTACCGGAGGTGACGGACGGAGCAGCGGGAACAGGGGGAGAGCAGGGGAGAGCAGGGGAGCAAGGCGAGCACCTCGCCAGGCGAGGGCCTGCCGGGCATCGCCCCCTAGAGGCGGGGCGTGCGGCAGGCCCTCCCGGTCTCACAGCCCGATGTCCCGCTCCTGGATGTCCGCGAGGGATTCGCGCCGTACGAGAAGGCGGGCATGCCCTTCGGTGACGGCGATGACCGGTGGCCGGCCGACGAGGTTGTAACCGGAGGCCATGGAGAGGTGGTACGCGCCGGCGACGGGAACGGCCAGCAGATCGCCGGGCCGGATGTCGCCGGGCAGCGGGACCTCGGCGGCGAGCACGTCACCGGCCTCGCAGTGCCGTCCGACGACGGTGACCGGTTCCGGCGCGGCGGACGGGCGGCGGCCGATCAGCCGCGGCGCATAGCGCACCCCGTACAGCGCGGGCCGCGGGTTGTCGCTCATCCCGCCGTCCACCGCCACGAAGGTGTGCGCACCGGTCCGTTTGACGGCCAGCACCCGGTAGAGGGCGACACCGGCCGGGCCCGCGATGGCGCGGCCGGGTTCGACCGCGAGCCGTGGCACCGGCAGCCCGGCCGCCGCGCAGCCGCCGGCGAGTTCGGCGCGGATCTTGGTACTGAGGGAGGGGAGATCGAGCGCGGGCTCGCCGGGGCGGTAGGCGATGCCGTGGCCGCCCCCGAGGTCCAGCTCGGGCAGGGTGACGCCGTGCTGCTCGTGGATCCGGGCCAGCAGGCCGATCAGCCGGCGTACGGCCGACAGATAGGGCTTGACGGTGGTGATCTGTGAGCCCAAGTGGCAGTGCAGGCCTACCAGTTCGAGGCGCGGCTGGCTGAGTACCCGTGCGATGGCGTGCTGTGCGGAGCCGTCGGCGATCGACAGCCCGAACTTCTGGTCGTCGGTCCCGGTACGGATCTTGGCGTGGCCGCCGGCCGCGATGCCCGGAACGACCCGGATCAGTACCCGCTGCCGGCTGCCCGCAGGGGCCGCGGCGGCCAGCCGGGCGATCTCCGAGGTGCTGTCGATGACGATCCGTCCGACGCCGAGCCGTAGCGCGGCCCGCAGGTCGGCCGGGCTCTTGGCGTTGCCGTGCAGCACGATCCGCTCGGGCGGGAAGCCGGTGGTGACGGCCAGTTCCAGCTCGCCGGCCGAGCAGACGTCCAGGCCGAGCCCCTCCTCGTGCACCCAGTGCACCATGGCGCGGCACAGGAATGCCTTGGCGGCGTAGCAGACATCGGCATCGGGGAAGGCCCGTAGGTAGGCGCGGCAGCGGTGGCGCACTTCGTCCTCGTCCAGGACGTAGGCGGGGGTGCCGAAGCGGTCGGCGATCTCGGTGAGCGGGACGCCGCCCACGGCGAGGTCGTCATGGCCGAGCGGTGCCGCGGACCGGGGCCAGATGGACAGCGGCTCGCCGGCGGACGGTGATTCACTGCCGGCCGACGGCTCACTGCCGCGCGGCAGCTCGCTGCCGGGAAGCGGCCCGCCTCCGGGTGACGGCGGGGCGGCGGTCCGCGGCGGGGGCGCCATGGTCGTGGCCGACGCCGGGTCGCCGGCCCCGTGGGCGGTCGGTGGCAGGGTGCGGTGGCTCATGGTGGTTGCCCCTCCCTCAGACGGCCCGTAGGTGGTGACCACGGGGGATGTCGGGGGCGAACCGTGGATCGACGGTCAGGACCGTCGCTCCGACGGGTTCGGCCAGCGCACGCAGCGCGGGCTCGGAGAGCCTGACCCAGGGCTGGTCGCTGCCGAGGGCCGCGGCGAGGCGCTGGGGTGAGGTGAAGCCGACGGCGGTACGGCCGCCGAGCGGAGTGCGGAACAGGCGGGCCGTGCAGCCCGCGGGGCCCGACCGGACAGGGACGAAGAGAAGCCCGGCCGGGACACGATCGGCAGGCTCGGGATCTTCCGCGTACAAGAGGTGGGACACGGCGTTGCTCCTCGAACAGGACCACGGCCCCGGACCGGTGGGTAACGCGTACGCCGGGGCTCGGCCCTGACGCTATTCCCGGGGAAGGCGGCACTCCGCCGGCCGCTGACGCGTCATTGACGGGTTGTGGCCCCTACTTGACGCGATGCTGCTGCTCGGTGGCCGATTGTGCGGCGGCGGTGACGCTGAGGCGTGACCCGTACGGGCCGGGAACGCGTTCCGGAGCCGATCCGGGCCCGGGCCAGATCCCGGCCCCCCCCGCAACGTCCCGCATCCATTGGCCCCCAACGCCCCCAACGTCCCCCGACAGGCGCCGCAGCACGGCTCTTCCGTATCCACATGCCCCCGGAGCGTCCCGCCTCCGCCGGCCCGTCCGTCTTCCGTGGACCGCCGCGCTTGACCTTGACACTGTGGAAAGCACTCCACTGGAAGGCGGCATGTTCAGCATCGGAGATTTCGCCCAGTACGGCCGTGTGTCGGCCCGCATGCTGCGCCACTACGACGCGATCGGACTGCTGCGCCCGGCCCGTACCGACCCCGTCAGCGGCTACCGCTTCTACGAGGCGGCCCAGCTCGCCCGGCTCAACCGCATCATCGCGCTCAAGGACCTCGGATTCAGCCTCCAGCAGGTGGGGGCGATCCTGGCCGAGGAGGTGAGCGTGCCGGAGCTGCGCGGCATGCTGCGGCTGCGCCGGGCGGAGCTGGAAGCGTCGCTGGCGGCGGCGGGTGCGCGGCTGGCGCAGGTCGAGGCGAGGCTCCGGACGATCGAGAGTGAGGGACGCATGTCTGCCGACGATGTGGTGGTCAAACGCACCGGAGCGGTTCTGCTCGCGGAGCTGAGCGGGGTCGCCGCCAGTTACGGGCCCGAGGACATCGGGCCGGTCATCCAGCCGCTCTACGGGGAGCTGTGCCGACGGCTGGAGACGGCAGGGGTGACCCCGGCGGGGCCGGGGCTGGCGTACTACGAGGACGCACCGGAGACACCGGCAGCAAAGACACCGGAAGCGGAGACGTCGGAAGCGGAGACCCCGGCAGCAGAGACACCAGAAGTGGAGACACTGGCAGCAACGACACCGGAGAAGCACGGTCCCACCTGGTCCCGGGAGGCCATCGTCGTCCACGCGGGGATCGTGATCACCGAGGAGGCCTTGGCCAAGGCCGGTGCCATCGCCCACGTGACGCCCGGCCGCCCCGGCACCACCTCCGCCACCCCCACCCTCACCCCCCCACCGGCCTCGGCTTCGACGTCGTCACCCTCCCCGCCCTCGACTGCGCCGCGACGGTGGTGCACCGCGGCCCGATGAGCCGGATTCTGCCGACCGTCCAGAATCTCGCGCACTGGATCGACGCCAACGGCTACCGCTCCGCCGGGTACGCCCGCGAGCTGTATCTGGAGTGTCGGATCAGGAGAAATGGGTCACCGAGATCCAGGAGCCGGTGGTCAGGGCCTGAAGCTCTCCGCGTCGCCGCCCTGGCGTGCCGTGACCGTGTTGCCGCCCTGGCATGCCGTGACCGTCTCCGCGAACGCCACCGCCGCCGGGCTCAGCGCCTCCCACCGGCGTACCGCCCAGCCGGTGGCCAGTGGGGGCAGCGCGGCGATCGGGACCAGCCGCAGCGCCGGGTGGGCGGCGGCCTGGAGGCCCGGCAGTTGGGGAACGACCGCAGGGCCGACGCCGAGTTCGGCCAGCAGCAGGGCGGTGTCCCAGTCGGCGACGCTGGTGGTGCTCGGGGGTGGCACAGGGCCGGCTTCCCCTTGGCCGAGGTGACCGTCGAGGCGCATACGGGACGTGGAGTTCTCCGGGAGCCGGATGTGCCGGATACCGGCCAGCTCCTCGGGCTCGATCCGCTCCCGGCAGGCGAGCGGGTCGTCGGCGCGCACGGCGAGCACCCACGGCAGGCGGACCACCGGATGCTGCTCGATGCCGGCGACCGGCGGGCCGATGGTGATCCAGGCCAGCTCGGAATCGCCGTCCGCGACGGCCTCGAAGCAGCGGCGGCTGGAACTCTCGGTCCGGAACTCCAGGTTGACGTGCGGATGGCGGGCGCGGAAGGCGACCACCGCCTCGGACATGAAGTGCCGGACGGTCGTGGCGCCGGTGGTCACCCGGACCGTGCCGCCGTCCCCCGCGCGCAGATCGGCCAGCCGGCGCAGCGCCAGATCCAGGCCGCCGATGCTGTCCGCGGCCGCGCGGTGCAGAATCCGGCCCGCCTGGGTCGGTGCCACACCGCGCGGTTGGCGCTCCAGCAGACCGATGCCCGCCTCCCGTTCGAGGCGTTTGATGCGCTGGCTGACGGCCGACTGGGTGCAGCCGAGATCGCGGGCGACGGCGCTGAGGCTGCCCGCCTCGCAGACGGCGACGAAGGCGCGCAGATCATCGAGGGTCACCCGCGTACGGTATGCCTCAACCCAAGCTATTACTAAGGGATTTGGAAGAAGACCAGAGGATTGACTTGGGTGTGGGGTGCAGCGAAGCTCGTCACAGGGCCCAGGGCGGCAACCCGGAACCGCGTACGGCCGTACGGTTCCGGGTGCCGACCCGCACCGGTCGTTCTCCCTATACCCCCGCGCCCTTCCGCACCGGAGCGGCCGCCATGCCATCCCGTACCGGAGCGGCCGCCGTGCCCTCCGCGGAGCGCTCGGCCGGACCGCCGTCGCCGCCCTCCCCGCGCCGTACCACCGCAAGGACCAGCAGCCCGCCCGCCAGGGCCACCACCCCGGAGATCAGCATGATGTCCGTCAGCCCGGAGACGTACGCGGCCTTGACCGCCGTACGGGAGCCGCCGGGCCGTGCGGCATCGTGCAGCGCGGTGGCGAAGACGGTGCCGAGGACCGCGATGCCCAGCGCGTAGCCCAGTTGCCGGAAGGTGTTCACGGCGCCGCTGGCCATGCCCGCCCGCTCCGGGGGCGCCGCGCCGAGCGCCGCCGAGACCAGGACCGGCATCGCCATGCCGATGCCCAGCCCGCTCACCGCGAGTCCGGGGACCAGCGCCGCCCAGCCGGAGTCGTCGTCCAGCAGCGCGCACGACAACAGCGCGCCCGCGCCCACCAACAACAGACCCACACCGACCGGGAGTTGAGGTGCCATCCGCTGGAGCGCCCGCCCGCCCAGCGCCCCGACCAGCAGCGACATCAGCGCCATCGGTGTCACCGAGAGACCCGCCTGCACCGGGCTCAGCCCGACGACGTTCTGCACCCACAGCCCCACGAACGTGAGATACGGGAACGCCGCGGCCTGGAGCAGCAGCGCCGCCGCCAGCAGCGCCGCGAACGACGGCCGGCGCAGCAGCCGCAGGTCGAGCAGCGGCCGGCGCACCCGCCGCTCGATGACGAGGAAGACCAGCAGCGCGAGCACCGCGCCGCCGAGCGAGGCGAGCGTCCCGGACTCCGTCCAGCCCCGCTCACCGCCGCGGATCAGCCCGTATGTCAGCGCGCCCGCGCACGCCGTGAAGGACGCCGCACCCGGCCAGTCGATACGGGCGACGGGGGCCGTCCCGGCCGCGTTCGTCCGAGACTTCGTTCGAGACCGGGCGAGGTCGCCGTGCGACTCCTGGACCCGGCGCAGGGTGATCCACACCGCGACGGCGGTCAGCGGCAGATTGACCAGGAAGATCGCCCGCCAGTCCACGTACTCGGTGAGCAGACCGCCCAGTACGGGGCCGAGCGCGGCCGCGGCCCCGCTGGTGCCACCCCAGACACCGAACGCCACACCACGGTCCCGGCCCTGATAAGCGGCCATCAGCAGCGGGGTGTTGGTGGCGAACATCGCCGCCGCGCCGATGCCCTGCACGGCGCGGGCCGCGACCAGGGTGCCCGCGTCCGGGGCCAGACCGCAGGCCAGCGAGGCGAGCGCGAACAACGCCAGTCCGGCCACGTACAGCCGGCGCCGTCCGAAGAGGTCCGCGGCCGAGCCGGCCACCATCAGCAGCGCGGCCAGCGCCAGCGCGTAGATGTCCATCACCCACTGGAGCGAGGTGAAGGAGGCGCCCAGACCGTCGGCTATCCGCGGCAGCGCGGTGTTCACGATCGTCACATCGACCAGCAGAAGGAAGTTGCCGAGGGTGATGGCGACCAGCGGCCACCACTTCCCACCCCGTCTCCCCTCCGGACCCGCAATCGGACCGGCCTCCGGCCCGGCATCCGGCCCACCGCCCGGTCTCCCGCCCGTGCCCGTCGCCCGGCCGCCCGCCGCGGTCCCCCGCTCCGGTGCGCTCACCATGATCAATCCTCCGCTCGTGTTGCCGACGCGGCGCTCCGCGGCGCCGCCCCGTATTGCCGACGCCACCGTGCGGCCCGAGCCGCCTGTTCTCCCAGCCACCGGGCTCCCGGCGACGCAATCCGACACGCGCTAGCCTCGAATGGTGAAAAGCGACAGGAAGCCCGACGGAACGGCCCAGGGGAGAGCCACCACCGGCCGGCCCCTCGGCGGCCCCGCCAGCTCCATCGGTCCCCCCACCTCCACCGTCCCCACCACCGGCTTCGACGCCCTCGACCGCCAACTGGTGCATGCGCTGCAACTGGACGGCCGGGCGCCGTTCAGCCGGATCGCCGCCGTGCTCGGCGTCTCCGACCAGACCGTCGCCCGGCGCTACACCCGGCACCGCACCACCGGTGGGCTCAAGGTGCTGGGGCTGGCCGACGCCCGGGCGTTGGGCGAAATCGAGTGGATGGTGCGGGTCCAGTGCACGCCGGACGCGGCCGTCTCCGTCGCCGAGGCGCTGGCCCGCCGCTCGGACACCTCCTGGGTGAGCCTGATGTCCGGCGGCACCGAGATCGCCGCGGTCTGCCGCGCGGCGAGCAGCGACCACAGCGATGCGCTGCTGCTTCAGAAGCTGCCGCGCACCCCCAGCGTCGTCGGCGTCACCGCGCACTGCCTGCTGCACGAGTTCTTCGGCGGCCCGCAGGGCCTGATCACCAAGTCCGGCGCGCTCACCGACACACAGATCGCCGAACTGAGCCCGCCCCCGCCGGACCCGCCCGCCGCCCCGGTGACGCTCACCGACGCCGACCGCCGGCTCTTCGACGCGCTCGCCCAGGACGGCCGTACGCCCCTGGGCGAACTCGCCGCCGTCACCGGCTGGTCGCCCACCACCGTCCGCCGCCGGCTCGCGGAGCTGCGCGCGGACGGGGTCCTCTACTACGACGTCGATTACGACCTGCGGCAGTTCGGCCACGGCGTGATGGTCGCCCTCTGGCTGTCCGTCGCTCCCGCCGAACTCGCCGCCACGGGCGAGGCGTTGGCCGTCCACCCCGAGGTCGCCTTCGCCTGCGCCACCACCGGCCCGAACAACCTCTTCGCGTCCGTGCTGTGCCGGGACGTCGGCGCGCTCTATACGTACCTGACGACCCGGGTCGCGGCGCTGCCCGGCGTACGGGCGATGGAGAGCGCGCCCCGCATCCGCCACATCAAGGGGGCGGGCCCGCTGGTGCCCCTCTCCCCCGCGGCCTCCGGACGCCGCCGGTGAGGCCGCTGACGGAGCCGCCCCGCGGCGGCCGGCGGCCGTTCCCCGGCAACCCCCTGACCTGGGTGAAGGACTGGGTGCGCAGCAGCCCCGGCACCCATATCTGGCTGCTGGTCATCGGCATCACCAGCCTGGTCATCGCCTCCGCGTCCGAGGGGCTGGGGCAGTTCCTCGTCCACCGCACCAGCAGCAACATCCACGAGCTGAACGAGCATCCGCTGCCGTCGCTGCTGATCAGCGGCTTCTGGATCGAACGCCCCTCGTCGTACCTGCTCTACGTGGTGATGTTCGAGCTGGTGCATGCCAACGTGGAGCGCTGGACGGGCAGCGTGCGCTGGCTGCTGACCGTCGGCGGTGCGCATGTCGCCGCCACCCTCGCCAGCCAGGAACTCGTCCTGCTGGCCATCGAGGGCCACCGGCTGCCGCGTTCGATGACCCATGTCGTGGACATCGGTGTCTCGTACGGGCTGGCGGCGGCCGCCGGTGTGCTGACGTACCGGCTGCGGCCGCCCTGGCGCTACGGCTATCTCGCCGCGGTACTGGTCTTCTTCGCGGTTCCGCTGCTGACCGGGGCCTCGTTCACCGACTTCGGCCATGCCATCGCGCTGGTCATGGGCTTTGCGGCCTGGCCGCTGACCCCGGCGGCGGCCGAGGGGACACCACCGGAGCAGGAGGACGGCGAACGGCCCGCGGAACCGGAACCACTCCGGGATCCGGCCGCGCAACCACCCCCGAAGCAGGAGCCGGAGCCGGAGGGCCGTCAGGAGAGGTAGAGCCGCTCCAGCACCACCGCGATACCGTCCTCCTCGTTGGAGGCGGTGAGCTCGTCCGCGACGGCCTTCAGCTCGTCATGGGCGTTGGCCATCGCCACTCCGCGAGCGGACCAGGCGAACATCGGGATGTCGTTGGGCATATCGCCGAAGGCCAGCGTCTCCTTGGCGGTCACGCCCAGCCGGCGCGCGGCCAGCGACAGTCCGGTGGCCTTCGACAACCCCAGCGGCAGCAGCTCGACGATGCCCTCGCCGGCCACCGTCACGCCCACCAGATCCCCGGCGACCTGACGTGCGGCCAGCGCCAGCGCATCGTCGTCCAGGGTCGGATGCTGGATGTAGACCTTGTTGAGCGGCGCCGCCCACAGCTCGCCGGGGTCGTCCATCATGACGTTCGGCAGCGGGCCTTCCTGGACGCGGTAGCCGGGGCCGACCAGCACCTCGCCCTCCAGGCCGTCCCGGCTGGCCGCCAGATGCAGCGGGCCGACCTCCGCCTCGATCTTGGCCAGCGCGAGACCGGCCAGCTGGCGGTCCAGCGTCACCGACGTCAGCAGCCGGTGCTCACCGGCGTGGTAGACCTGACCGCCCTGTCCGCACACCGCAAGGCCCTTGTAGTCCAGGGCGTCGAGGATGTGCCGGGTCCAGGGCACGGCCCGGCCGGTGACGACGATATGCGCCGCACCCGCCGCGGTGGCCGCGGCGAGCGCCTGGCGGGTGCGCTCGGAGACGGTCTCGTCGTGGCGCAGCAGCGTCCCGTCGAGATCCGTCGCGATGAGCTTGTAGGGCTGCGGAGCGGATGAGCTCACTTGGCGACGGGCTCCAGGATCTCCCGGCCGCCCAGGTAGGGGCGGAGCACCTCGGGGACGCGCACGGAGCCGTCCGCCTGCTGGTGGTTCTCGAAGATCGCCACGATCGTGCGCGGAACGGCGCAGAGCGTGCCGTTCAGGGTCGCCAGCGGCGAGACCTTCTGCTTGCCGTCGACGGTCTCGCGCATCCGGACGGAGAGCCGCCGCGCCTGGAACTCGTCGCAGTTCGAGGCCGAGGTCAGCTCGCGGTACTTGCCCTGGGTGGGGATCCAGGCCTCGCAGTCGAACTTGCGGGAGGCCGAGGCGCCGAGGTCACCGGTGGCGACATCGATGACCTGGAACGGCAGCTCCAGGCCGGTCAGCCACTGCTTCTCCCAGTCCAGCAGCCGCTGGTGCTCGGCCTGGGCGTCTTCCGGCGCGACGTAGGAGAACATCTCCACCTTGTCGAACTGGTGGACCCGGAAGATGCCGCGGGTGTCCTTGCCGTAGGTGCCGGCCTCGCGGCGGAAGCACGGCGAGAAACCGGCGTAGCGCAGCGGCAGCTTGGCGCCGTCCAGGATCTCGTCCATGTGGTACGCGGCGAGCGGGACCTCGGAGGTGCCGACCAGGTAGTAGTCGTCCTTCTCCAGGTGGTAGACGTTCTCCGCGGCCTGGCCGAGGAAGCCCGTGCCCTCCATGGCGCGCGGGCGCACCAGGGCGGGGGTCAGCATCGGCGTGAAACCGGCCTCGGTGGCCTGCGCGATGGCGGCGTTGACCAGCGCGAGCTCCAGCAGCGCGCCGACGCCCGTGAGGTAGTAGAAGCGGGAGCCGGACACCTTGGCGCCGCGCTCGACGTCGATGGCGCCGAGCAGCTCGCCGAGCTCCAGGTGGTCCTTGGGCTCGAAGCCCTCGGCGGCGAAGTCACGGATCGTGCCGTGCGTCTCCAGGACGGAGAAGTCCTCCTCGCCGCCCACGGGTACGTCGGGGTGGACGAGGTTGCCGAGCTGCCGCAGCAGCTGCTGCGTCTCTTCTTTGGCCTCGTCCTGTGCGGCGTCGGCGGCCTTGACGGCGGCGGACAGCTCACCGGCCTTCTTCAGCAGCACGGCCTTCTCGTCGCCGGCGGCCTTGGGGATGAGCTTGCCGAGCGCCTTCTGTTCGGCACGCAGCTCGTCGAAGCGGACGCTGGACGACCTGCGCCGCTCGTCGGCGGAGAGAAGCGCGTCGACGAGTGCGACGTCCTCTCCACGGGCGCGCTGGGACGCGCGCACACGGTCGGGGTCCTCACGGAGCAGGCGAAGGTCAATCACCCCACCAGGCTACCGGGCCGCGCCTCACCCCTCGACGCGATATTCCCCGGCATGTCGTTTTGCCCGTTTTGGGGTTGTTTATTCCCTTGAGGCGAGCGAGGGGAGGAGGGGGAAAACGGGCGGGGAATTCTTGCGCATTCCAGGGTCGCGGTGGTCCGGCGGCGGACTTTCCCGCGGTCGGCCAGGAGCCTTTGCGGCGGCCCGCGGGGGACTTCGCGGTGTCCGTCACGAGATCTTCGCAGTGTCCGCGATGGGGCTTTCGCGGTCTCCGTGCCGGCTGATCCATGGTGTGGACAAGGGGAGTTGGGGGGGCCTCGGAGGGGGTTCCAGGCTGTGGTTATCCCCCGGGACCCCCTGGTTGTCCACAGGGGGGCGGGGTTTCGGGATTCTTATCCACAGGCTGTGTGTGAGATCTGTGGAAGTCGGAGCTGATCATTTCGCTCCCGAAATGCTCGGCTATGGATTCCCTGCCCAAACCCCGTTCACGCACTCTTTCGTGTGGGATTACCTCGCCCTAAAGGATTGATCGCGTGAATTGTGCTGACGGTGTCCGAGGTGGGGTGCTGTGGAATGGTGTGCGGTCAGTAGGGCGATATGTCGACTCTGTCCGACTCTCGTGTCGACTTACCCACAGGTCGAGAACCGAGCCTGTGGATAACTTTGTGGATAACCCACAGGTCGTCCAAAGCCGCAGGTCGTGCCGTTCCGCAGCGCCCGTCGGCTCCGCCGAGGAGCACCCGGATCCGCCTCAGCCCCGCCCGTCCAGACAGCGCGACAGCCAGTCCGACGCCTCGCTGAACGCGGTGTCCGTCATCTCCCGCCGCACGGTCGGCGGCACCGCGTCCGCCCGCGGATACGAACCGAGGAACCGCACCTCGCGGCAGACCCGCTTGAGGCCCATCAGGACCTCGCTGACCCGGCGGTCGGTGACATGCCCTTCGCAGTCCACCGAGAAGCAGTAGCGGCCGATGCCCTCGCCGGTCGGCCGGGACTCGATCCGCATCATGTTCACCCCGCGCACCGCGTACTCCTGAAGCAGTTCGAGCAGGGCACCGGGGTGGTCCTCGGCCAGCCACAGCACGACCGAGGTCTTGTCGGCGCCGGTGGGCGCCACGGGCCGGGCCGGGCGGCCCACCAGTACGAAGCGGGTGGCCGCGTTCTGTGCGTCGTGGATATCGGTGACCAGCGGCTCCAGGCCGTACGTCGCCGCCGCGAACTCGCCCGCGAACGCGCCGTCGTAGCGGCCCTCCTGCACCAGCCGCGCACCGTCGGCGTTCGAGGCCGCGGACTCCCATACGGCCTCCGGGAGTTGGGCCGCCAGCCACTTGCGCACCTGCGGCTGGGCGACCGGGTGCCCGGTCACCGTCTTGACCTCGCTGACGACCGTACCGGGGCGGACGAGCAGCGCGAAGGCGATCGGCAGCAGCACCTCGCGGTAGATCATCAGCGGCTCGCCGGAGGCCAGTTCGTCGAGGGTGGTGGTCACCCCGCCCTCGACGGAGTTCTCGATCGGCACCAGCGCCGCGGCAGCCTCACCGGCGCGCACCGCGTCCAGGGCGGCGGGCACCGACACCATCGGCACCAGCTCACGGGTCGCCGCCTCCGGAAGGGTGCGCAGCGCGGCCTCTGTGAACGTGCCCTGGGGGCCGAGATAGGTATAGCGGCTGGCCGACATGGAAACGGACTCCCTCGCGTAGCTGCGGGGGCACCCCGCCGATCTTCTCCCTGTCCCGCCACGATACCCAGCCCTCCGGAGGCCGGGCGGGACTTCCCTGGAGGGCCGGGACCGGCCGCTCACCGGGGCCGTCCCGGCCGCCGTCTCCCGGGAGGCCGGCTCTCCGCGGCTGCTGACCAGGGGGCCGGTTCCCGGCGGCCGCCTCCTGGCCGGGGGGCTCAGCCCTCCAGCAGCGGGCGGCCCACGTAGTCGCCCGGCTCGGCGGCCGGGGGCACCGCGTACAGCCCGCTCGCCTCGTGCCGCAGGAACCGCGACAGCGCGTCCCCGCGGTCCAGCTTCCGCTGGACCTGGGTGAAGGCGCGCAGCGGGTCGGCCTGCCAGCAGATGAAGAGCAGCCCGGCGTCCGGGGCGCCGTCCTCCCGGAACCCGTCGTGGAAGGAGAACGGGCGGCGCAGCATCGCCGCGCCCTGGTTGGACTCCGGCGCCGCGATCCGCGCATGCGCATTGGCCGGGATGACCGGCAGCCCGTCGGGGCCGCTCGCGTCCAGCCGCATCGGGGTGGTCTCGGAACCTCCGGTCAGCGGCGCCCCGTTGTCCTTGCGGCGCCCGATGACCTTCTCCTGTTCGTGCAGTGAACGCTTCTCCCAGTCGTCCAGCAGCATCCGGATCCGGCGGACGACGGCGTACGAGCCGCCGCGCATCCAGTCCTGGTCGGCGTCCCGGCCCACGAAGATCCGCTCGTCGAAGTCCCGGTCCGACGGCTTGGGGTTGTTGGTGCCGTCGATCTGGCCCATCAGGTTGCGGGCGGTCATCGGGCGCGCGGTGGCCCCCGGTGTGCGGTTGAAGCCGTTCATCTGCCAGCGCAGCCGTGCCGTGCCGGCCGCGTCCTTCTGGAGCGCGCGCAGCGCATGGAAGGCGACCAGCGCATCGTCGGCGCCGATCTGTATCCACAGATCGCCGTTGCTGCGCTCGGGATCCAGCGCGTCGGCGGAGAAGTCGGGCAGCGGGTCGAGCGCTACGGGGCGCCGCTTCGTCAGGCCCGTACGGCCGAAGAAGCTGGGCCCGAAGCCGAAGGTGACGGTCAGCGAGGACGGGCCCGCGTCGAGCGCGACCCCCGTGTCGGCGTCCGGGGTGTGCCCGGCCATCAGCTCCTCGGCCGTCCGCGACCAGCGGCGCAGCAGCGCGGCCGCGGCCTTGCGGTCCGCGCCCGGTGCCAGGTCGAAGGCCACGAGATGCCCGGTGGCCTGCAACGGGGTGGTGATCCCCGCCTGCTGCCCGGCGTGCGCCGTCCGGAACGGAACCTCGGTCGAGCCGATGGTGGTCACGGCCTTGGCGGCGGCGTCCTGCGCGGCCGACTGCCCGGCGGTGGCCCCGATGGCGCCACCGGCCCCGCCGACGACCAGCCCGGCCGCGCCCGCCGCGCCGACGGTGCCGAGCAGCCGGCGGCGGGAGAACTCCAGGGCGGGGGCGCCGTCGGCTTCGGGCGCCGGGGCTGCGGCCGGTGCGGGCACGGTTGCTCTGCCGCCCGGCCCGGCGGACTGTGCGCCCGGGGCCTTCTTCCCGGGCGCCTTCTTGCGGGACGTCTGCTTGCTCATCAGCCGATCTTCACGTTCTTGATCTCGGTCACCTGGTCGATGTCGGAGGTCCGCACGAGCAGCGACAGCTGCCACTGCCCGGGGACCGGCAGCTGGACCCCGTTCGCGCGCCAGCGGCCCTTGCCGACGTGCTTCGGGACGACCGGCAGCGGCCCGATCTTCTTGGCCTTCTGGGTGAAGGAGACCTTCACCTCGGGGACGTCGACGGCCTTGCCCGAGGGGTCCGAGATCCGCAGCCGCAGCGCGTTGGCGCTGCCACTGCGTCCGGGGTCGAGGTCGAGGCGGGCGGTGCCCTTGCCGTGCGGGCCGCCGGTGTCGAACGGGATGCTCAGCACCTGCGGCTGGTTGCCCGTGGTGGACTGCCCGCCCGCGGTGGCCTTGACCGCCTCTTCGGTACGGGCCGGCTCGGTGGCGGTCAGCACCGTGGTCACCACGAGCACGACGACGGCGACCGCCGCCTCGGCCAGCACGGACCGGCGCAGCCCCAGCCGCTCCGGATCGGCATCGCGCTCCCGCTTGGTACGGGCGGTCCGCAGTGCCGCCTGCTGACGGGCGAGTTGGGCGGCGCGGGCGGGGTCGGGGGCTTCCTCGCCGGCGGTCGCTCCGTCAGCGGAGGGCTCCCCGTCAGCGGTGGTGTCTGCGGCGGGGGCCTTGTCACCGGAGGGGGCACTGTCACCGGTGTGGGCCCCGCTATCGGTGTGGACCCCGTTACCGGCGCGGGCGGCCGCCGAGGCGCCGACGGTCGCCTTCTCGGCCGTCCTGTCCTTCTCGGCCGCTCCGTCAGCCTCCGCCGCCCGAGCCACCGGAGCCGGGGCCGTGGAAGCCTTGGCCTCCGCGGGCCGGGCCTCCGCCGCCTGGACCGCGGATGCAGCGACCTGCGCCGTCCGGACCTCCGCCAGCCGTCCCGTCCACCGCCGCGACACCCAGGCGATCCCGACGAGCACCACGACCAGAGCCGCCTTGAGCAGCAGCAGCCACCCGTACGTGGTGTCGGTCAGCGCGCGCCAGGAGCCGACCTGCCGCCAGGACTGGTAGACGCCGGTGGCCACCAGCACCACCACGGAGCCGAACGCGATCCGCGAGAAGCGGCGTACGGCTGTCCGCTCGACGGGCGGCCCCCAGTACAGGGACACGACCAGCGCCGCCAGTCCGCCCAGCCAGGTGGCGACCGCGAGCAGATGCAGCACATCGACCGGCATCGCGACGGCCGGCTGGAGACCGGTCGAGGCGTGTTCGGCCAACGCCCAGGTCGCCGCGAGTCCGGCGGCGACGATCACGCCGCCGATACCCAGCCCGAAGGTGAGGTCCTTGCGCTGCCTGGCCTGCTCGGCGGCGTTCACGGCCGGCTGCCCGGCGCCCTCCGCGGCCTTCTCCGCACCGTCCGCGGCTGCCTCACCCGCCTCGCCCGGCCCGCTGTCCTTTGCCGACTCCTCCGCCGACTCCTCCGCCGGCTCCTGGAGCCGCGCATACGTCCCGAAGAGCACCGCCACGAACAGCGCCGCCGCGGCGAGCAGCAGCAGCCGGGAGATCAGCGCCGCGCCCGGCTTGGTGATCAGTACCTGCTGGAGACCGCCGAGGTCGAAGGCGTCGGCGAGATCGCCGGACCCGGTGTACGGGGTGCGCAGCAGCAGCATCGCGACGGTGGTGCCGGCCAGCAGCGCCCAGCCCTGCACGACCAGCCGCTGCACGGACCGTACGAGGGCCGCGGCCGGCCGGCAGGCCAGCACGAAGGCGGCGCCGCCGACGAGCAGCACGAACCCGGCGTAGGCGAGGTAGCGGGCGATGCCGTAGAGCGCGCCGGCCAGACCGCCGCCGACCTTCTGCTCGGGCACCGGGGCGGCCGTCTTGGAGGGCGCGCCGACCGAGAAGGTGAAGGCGCCGGCCACGGGGTGGCTGTCGGCGGAGACCGCCTGCCAGGTGACGGTGTACGTACCGTCGCGGAGCCCCGGCGGCAGCCCCGCACCGTATTTGACGATGCTGTCGCTGCACAGGTTGCGCAGCTTGCCCCGGTCCACCCGTTTGCCCTGCGGATCCAGCACCCGGATCGAGTTGTCGCCCATCGCGACGCCCTCGGAGAAGGTGAGCGTCACCTGCTCGGGGGCGCGGTCCACCACCGAGCCCTGCGCGGGCGTGCTCCCGGTCAGCGCGGCATGCGCCGAGGCCGGAGCGGCGCCGCCGAGCGCGCCGATCAGTGCGCCGGCCAGCGCCACCGCGACGACCAGCAGGCGCAGCACGGCGGACCGTCGCGGCCGAAGCCCGGTGGTGACCATAGTGATCGCTCCCCTTACTCCCGTTGTGTGTACCGGCCGGCGTGGTGCTTCCGGCCGCTGCCGGCTTCTTCGGACCGCGGGTGCTTCTCCGGAATCCGGCTAGTGCTTCGGCTGGTAGTCGGCGGCCTTGACCGGGACCTGCACCCTGACGGGGTCGGCGGCGGTGAAGTGCAGCGTGACGGTGAAGGTGTCGCCCTTGCCCGGCTTGTTCTTCAGCCCCATGAACATCAGGTGGTTGCCGCCGTGGCTGAGCCGGAGCGTGCCGCCCGCCGGGACAGGCAGGGACTCGACCTGCTCCATCTTGCTGCCCACCGTCTTGTGGATCGTGATGGCCTTGGCCAGGTTGCTGGTGACCTCGGTGAGCTTCTCGGCGGTGTCGCCGTTGTTCTTGACGGTGAGGTACACGCCGGCCATCTGCTCGGTGACCGGCTGCGGCATGTACGCGCCGGTGACCTCGATCTTCGGGGAGCTGTCCCCGCCGCAGCCCGCCAGCGTGAGACCGGCTGTCAGGGTGAGGGCGGCGGCGAGCTTGGTGCGGCGGTTCACGGGTTCTGCCCCTTGACGATCTTCGGAAGTGCCTTGGTGTAGTTGTCGGAGGTCGCCTCCTGCATGCCCATCCAGTGGACCTTGTCGTCCTTGGGGGAGCTCAGCAGGACCTGCGCGCCGTGGGTGGAGACGACATCGCCGTTCTTCTTCTTGACCGGCTTCTCGATCCCGATGTTCACGCTGCGCGCGCCGGCCTGGATGGTGTCGAACTTGCCGGTCAGGCCGACGAAGTCCTTGTCGATGCCGGCGAGCCACTTCTTGAGCGCGGCCGGGGTGTCACGCTCCGGGTCGGAGGTGACGAAGACGACCCGCAGGTCCTTCTGTTCGGCCGGCGGCAGCTGCTTCACCGCGACCGCGATGTTGGCCATCGTCAGCGGACAGACGTCCGGGCAGTTGGTGTAGCCGAAGTAGACCAGCGTCGGGTGGCCCTTGGTCTTCTCCAGCAGGTCGTACTTCTTGCCGTCGGAGTCGGTCAGGACGAGGTCCGGCTTCTCCATCGGGCTGTCGAGCGTGACGATCGGCTTGGCCGCGGTGCCGCCGGAGACGTCGGCGGCGGGCTTGCTCTCGTCGCTGTTGCAGGCGGTCAGGCTGAGGGCCGCGGCCGCCGCGAGGGCGGACGCGAGCAGGGTCCTTCTGTGCATGGCAGATAAATCCCGTGTCTTTGGTTCCCGTTGGTGCGGGAAGGGGTGGGCGGGCCGACGCGGTTCAGGCGCCGGCCCGGCCGGTGATCAGGCGCTGCGGCGCCGGCCGGCGAACACGCCGAAGCCGACCCCGATGATGCCGACGACGATGCCGATGGCGCCCAGGACGCGCGCCGTGGTGTCACTGCCCGACGCGTCCGCGGCGGCGGCCGTGTTCTTCATGCCGGCCGTGGCGCTGGCCTTGTCCGCCGCGCCGGCGGCGCCGTGGCCGTCCTCCTCGGCCGCGCTGAGCTTGAGGACCGGCGCCGGGTTCTCCGGCTCCGGGGCGCCCTCCTTCGTCGGCTCGATCCAGCGCACGACGTCCTTGTTGTCGTACGTCTGGAGGGCCTTGAAGACGACCTCGTCGGCGTCCTCGGGCAGCTGCCCGACGGAGACCGGGAACTGCTGGAACTGGCCGGGCTCGACGCCCTTGTCCTCGGCGGTCCAGGTGATCTTCGAGGGCGCCTCGGTGATCTTCTCGCCGTGCATCTCGATGGGCTTGGCGAGCTTGGTCTTGGTGACGTTCACCTTCCAGCCGGGCACCGGCTGCGGCATCACGGACGCCAGCGGGTGGTCGGTCGGCAGCGTGACCTCGAGCTTCACCGTCGAGGCGTCGTCCTTCTCGTTGGGCACCTTGAAGTTGACGGTCGCATAGCCGCCCTTGGCGGCCGGGCCCGCAGGCTGCACGCTGACGTGCGCGAAGGCCGGGCCGGCGAGCAGCAGCACACTGCCGGCCGCGGCGGCGCCCACGAGCGGCAGCCGCCGCGCGAGCCGGCGCGCGGACGACCCGTTCGACTGCTGCTGCGACATCTTCGCCATCTTCGAGTTCTTCGACATCGGAAAACACTCCACAGGAAGGAGAGAGGTGCTGGTGACGGTGCAGGTGGCGCGCGTGCGACAACGGCGCGTGAGCCCGTACCCGTCCTGTGGGAGCGTGCTTCGCGTCGTCAGGCCGCGAGGGCGAGGGTGGGTGGCCCACGCCTCACGACACTGTGGTGGAGTGCGAGGTTCTTCGGGCCGGGTTTGTCATCCCCGTACGAAACGGGGGCGCGCAGCGCATCGTCGTGCGCTGCTTCCAGGCCCGTGAGCAGGGCACGGATGAGGGCGAGCGCCCCGCGCACCGCACCGACCAGTGCCTGTACCGCCATCTCGTACGCCGCCGGAGCCGACAGCCGCACCAGCCGCCACAGGGCCGCCTCGCCCCGCCGCAGCAGCCAGCCGACGGCGAGCGCGGCGAGCAGATGTCCCAGCACCATGGGCAGCGACGGCAGCAGTGCATGCGCCATCGCGGGGTCGGTGGCGGCCGTGCCACCGGCCGTCCCGGTCCCGGCCGGTGCGGCCGTCCCGGCACCGGAGGCCGTATCGAAGCCGCCCGAAACGAGAATCCGGCGCGCCTCCGCGCCGTCCGCGGGCCCGCTGCCGAGCCCGCAGGTCACATGCCGGGCAAGGGCGATCGCCGCCCGGTCCGAAAGCCCGCCGGTGCCGCCGGTGCCGCCGGCACCGTCTCGCGCCATGGCGGACATCGGGAGCTGGCCCCAGGTGAACAGCGCGTGCAGGGCGAGCTGCCCCACGGCGAGACCCGTGGCGATCTCCGGCAGCGAGCGTTCCCGCCCCGCCATCGGAGCCGCGACCGCGAACACCGCGGCCGCCGCGACGCCCAGCGTCCACACGGGGATGGCGGTGCACGACGCGGCGATGTGCCCGCCCGCGGACAGCGCAACACAGACCGCGGTGAAGACCGCGGCCCTCAACAGCCGAAGATCGGCGGCTGCGCGCGCTGTGGAGGCGGGCGGTGGAGTCATGGCCGCGCCATCATCCCACTGCCCCTGCGCGACGCCTACGCCAGGTCGGCGCCGAGCGGGCGCCCCGCGAGGTGTCCAGGGAGGCAGACGGGGCGCGCGGCAGCGCATGGGCGGCGCTTCGCCTACACCGATGCGCTCGCTCTTCGCATCCGCCGAATGAGCGGTATCACGTCCCGGACATGCTTACGGACCATGCGGCGCGGCAATAGGTATCGATATGTCGAGCCGCGGCCAGGAGGCTGGAGCGATGAGCATCTGGTGGTCACTCCATTTGCGCCGTGAGGCCGCGAGCGTGCCGCTGGCCCGTCGTCTGCTCCTGGGCACGATGGAGACAGCGGGCGTCGACCCGGACATCTGTTACGACCTCGCGGTGGCCCTCTCCGAGGCCTGCGCGAACGCCGTGGAGCACGGCGGCGACGCCACCGAGGACTACCGCGTCACGGCCTTCATCGACGGCGACACCTGCCGTATCGAAGTCACCGACTCGGGCCCCGGCTTCCGCCACTGTCCCGCGCCCCCCGCCCCACCCCATACCGCAGCGGACCGCGCCCTCCCGCCGGCCCCCGTGCCCACCCCCGCACAGGCCCCCGCCTTTGCCGAGGACGGCCGGGGGCTCTTTCTGATCGAGGCCCTCACCGACCACGTCCGCTACCGCAACCGGACGGGCCGCCCCGGCGCGGTCGTCAGCTTCGACAAGATCCTCAAGTGGCGCGAGGGGGCGGCGCTTCCTCTGGCGTCGTGACCGGTCGGACGCGATGACTCCGGCGTCTGCCCGCGGGTGCTGCCGGTGGTCGATGGGGTGCCCCCACATGAGCCGTGGGACGGCCCGGTCGCATTCGTCTCACCGCTGCCGCCACTGACATTTCCGGTCCTCCCCATGGGACCTTTCTGCGCGACCTCTTACGGCCGTGCTTCTTGTCCATGGAGCGAGAATCAGGAAATACCAGCGCCCCCTCACCAGGACCATGACGACTGCCGCCGAAGGGGACAGAAGTGCCCTCAACCAGGACAGCGGCAGAGCCTCCGGCTCGTTTCCCTTCTCCTGTGGCGGTGCATTTTCGATCCCGCTGACACTGCCAGCCCGTCGACACTTGCCGCCTGTGAATACTCTGTGAATGCGCCGTAAAAGATGTAACGGAGATGGAGAAATTCCGGGTGAAGCATCGGGGTGGCGGCCCGGCCGCCCATAACGCCTCTTGCGCCATGCCGCAGAAAGCAAAAAAGGGGTGAGGGGGATATCGGCCGCTCCAGACCGACATCCCCCTCACCCCCCGGCGCTGTGCGCAGGCAGGTCCAACCGCGGCAGTCGCCGACTTACTTGCCGAGCTCCGAGTCGAGGTTCTCGAAGGAGTCCGCAGCCTTCTCCAGGTACTGGGCCAGGCCGTCGAGACCCTCGTTGGTCTTCGACATGCCCTGCTTGAACTCCTCGAAGTCATGGCCGAACTTCTTCGATGCCTGCCGGGTGACGAAGCCGTTCTCGAGCAGGCCGTCGATGTAGCTCTTGAGGTCCTGGAGCTTGTCCTCGATGCGCTCCTTCTCGCGGTTCATCTTCTTCGCGGCGGCCCGCATGTCCTCATATGTGACATCGAGGTCTTTAGCCATGACGCTCCCCTTCGCTCCGCTGACGACCGCGAGGTCCCCCTCCCGGCATACGTGTGGCGCGCACCGGTTCGGCGCACGCCTTTGGGCACCTTAGTTGCTAACCCTCGCAGGTGCACATAAGCGCAATTGCGGCAGCCATTAACTGCCCTCAAATCCGGACATTGTTGTGGCATTTCACAGGTGCCTGACCGAGTTTTTGCCGGACGATATCCTTTCCCGCGTTGAGAGGCATTTCGAGGAGGAGCTAAGTGCGTTTGAAGCTGACTGTCGTCGACCCCTATACGAACGCGCACAAAGACCTCGTCCTCGATGCCGACCCGGAGACCCGTATCGACGCCGTTGCCCGGGAGCTGGCGGCCCGGGTGCGGGGCGGGGCCGCGGCCGGGCCGCCAGGTCCCGCGCTCTATGTCGACAACCACCACGTGGACCCCCACCACACCGTCACCACCTCCCCGCTGCGCGACGGCGCGGTGGTGAGCCTGGACGACCCCTCCGGCTCGCTGCCCGGCGAGCAGCCCGGTGTCATCGAGGTCCGGGTGGCCGGCGGGCCCGACGCCGGCGCCGTGTTCCGGCTCGGCGTCGGCCGGTACGACATAGGCAGCGGTCCGGGCTGCCAACTGCTGATCAACGACCCGGAGGTGCCGCAGCGTGCGCTGACGCTCTACGTGGTCTCCCCGGACGACCTCCGCCTGGCCGTGCACGGCGGCGGGCAGGGCGGCGAGGGGCAGGGCCGGCAGCCGGGCGGGCACGGCCGGCCGGGTGCGGCACCCGAGGGCGAGGAGCCCCGGCCCGGCGAGGTGCGCATCGACGGCAAGCCGCTCGAAGGGCAGCAGCTGCGCGTCGGCTCCCAGCTCGCCCTCGGCAACACCCTGCTCGACGTGGCCTATTACACGCCCCCGGACGCGGCCCTGAAGTGGTCCGACGACGGCTCCGGGCACGACTACAACCGCCCGCCGCGGCTGCGCCCGCCGGAGCGCGTCACCAAGTTCCGCCTGCCGGCGCCCCCGAAGGAGTACGAGGCCCGGCCGCTGCCCTGGCTGATGGCGGCCTCCCCGCTCGTCATGGCCGTCACCATGGCGTTGGTGATGGGGCGCACGGCGTACCTGCTGATCGCGGTCTTCAGCCCGCTGATCATGATCGCCAACTACTTCTGGGACAAGAAGCACGGCCGCAAGTCCCACGCCAAGCAGGTCCAGGAGTACGAGGAGCACAAGGCCCGGATCGAGCGCGACGCGCAGGAGGCGCTGATCCTGGAGCGCGGCGACCGCAGCCTCGACCACCCGGACCCCGGCACCGTCTGGTCCCACGCCACCGGCCCCCGCACCCGTGTCTGGGAGCGCCGCCGCAGCGACGCCGACCACCTGCTGCTGCGGGTGGGCACCGGCCGGCTGCCCTCCGCCGTCGTCCTCGACGACCCCGAGCAGGACGACCACCGCCGCCAGGTCACCTGGGACATCGCCGACACCCCCGTTGCCCTGCATCTGGGCCGGCTCGGCGTGATTGGCTTCGCGGGTCCCGACGACACCGCGCGCAGCCTGGCGCGGTGGACGGTGGCGCAGGCGGCCGCCCTGCACAGCCCGCTGGACGTGCAGTTCTACGTGCTCACCGAGGCGCACGCGCAGGCCGGCTGGGACTGGGTCCGCTGGCTGCCGCATGCCCGTCCGACGGCGCAGGACGCCAACGTCCTCATCGGGAACGACGCCGAGACCGTCGGCGCCCGTATCGGCGAACTCACCCAGATTCTCGAGGCCAGGCAGAAGGCCGCCCAGGAGAACCGCGGCCAGGCGGGCTTCTCCGACCCCGACATCGTCGCCGTCTGGGACGGCTCGCGCCGGCTGCGCTCGATGCCCGGCGTCGTACGGCTGCTGAAGGAAGGCCCGGCCGTATCGATGTACGCGATCTGCCTGGACGCCGAGGAGCGCTTCCTGCCGGGCGAGTGCAAGGGCATCGTGATCGCGGAGCCGCGCAATGCCCGGCACGCCGCGCACGAGCGGCAGGCCGGCGGCGGCGCGAGCGACGCTCTCGAAGTGCTGCGGCGGGCCGCCGAGGAGGAGCAGCGGCAGAAGGCGGCGGCCGAGACCGGCAGGTCGCGCCGCAAGGGGAAGCAGAAGAAGTCGGCCGCGCCCGCCTCGCCGGCGCTGACCAACACCGCCGCGGTGATGCTCTCCCTCGACAACCAGAGCGGCGCCCCCTCGCCCGCCTCGCGGGCGGCCGCGGAGCAGGTCGACCCCTCCGTGCTGCGGCTGCGTGTGCAGCAGGAGGGCAAGGACAAAGTCCTGGGCGTACGGCCCGACTTCGTCTCGCCGGCCTGGTGCGCCCGGGTGGCCCGGGCGCTCGCCCCGCTGCGCGACATCAGCGGCGAGACGACGGACAGCGCGCTGCCGGACGCCAGCCGGCTCCTTGACGTCATCGGGATGGAGCCGCCGACGGCCGGCGCGGTGGCCGGCCGCTGGCAGAGCGGCGGGCAGTCCACGCTCGCGGTGATCGGTGAGTCGTACGACGGGCCGTTCGGCATCGACATCCGCAAGGACGGGCCGCACGGCCTCATCGCGGGTACCACGGGATCCGGCAAGTCCGAGTTGCTGCAGACGATCGTCGCCGCGCTCGCGGTGGCGAACACGCCGGAGAACATGACCTTCGTGCTCATCGACTACAAGGGCGGCAGCGCGTTCAAGGACTGCGTCCACCTGCCGCACACCGTCGGCATGGTCACCGACCTCGACGCCCACCTCGTCGAGCGCGCCCTGGAGTCGCTCGGCGCCGAGCTGCACCGCCGTGAGCACATGCTGGCCCAGGTCGGGGCGAAGGACATCGAGGACTACCAGGACCTGGTGCGCCGTAATCCGGGTATGGCGCCGCTGCCCCGGCTGCTGCTGGTCATCGACGAGTTCGCGTCCATGGTCCGCGACCTGCCGGACTTCGTCACCGGCCTGGTCAACATCGCCCAGCGCGGCCGCTCCCTCGGCATCCACCTGATGCTGGCCACCCAGCGGCCGTCCGGCGTGGTCTCGCCGGAGATCCGGGCCAACACCAACCTCCGTATCGCCCTGCGGGTCACCGACGGCGGCGAGTCGTCGGACGTCATCGACTCGCCCGAGGCCGGAAACATCTCCAAGAACAACCCGGGCCGCGCCTACGTGCGCACCGGCGCAGCCTCCCTCATCCCCTTCCAGTCCGGCCGCGTCGGCGGCCGCCGCCCCGGCACCGCGGACCCGATGGCCCTCGCCCCGTGGGCCGGGGAGCTGGACTGGACCGGCCTGGGCCGCGCGGCGCTGGCGAAGCCCGCGGCCGCCAAGAGCGAGGAAGAGGAGATCACCGACCTGAAGGTGCTCGTCGACGCCGTCCGGGAGGCCAACGCGCACCTGCAGATCCCGCAGCAGCACAGCCCGTGGCTGCCGGCCCTCGCGGAGACCGTGCTGCCCGCGGACCTGCCGCCGGTGCAGGGTCTGGGCGTGCTGCCCGCGGCGCCGTACGGCATCGAGGACATGCCGTCGAGCCAGTCCCGCCGCGCGGTCGCGATCGACTTCGCCACCTTCGGCCACCTGCTCATCGCGGGTGCGCCGCGCAGCGGCCGCTCCCAGGTGCTGCGTACGATCGCGGGCTCCCTGGCCCGCACCCTCTCCTGCGGCGACGTCCACCTGTACGGCATCGACTGCGGCAACGGCGCGCTGAACGCTCTCGCCAAGCTGCCGCACTGCGGCGCGGTGGTGGGCCGCAACCAGAGCGAGCGGGCGGTCCGCCTGGTCCGCCGGCTGTCGGCGGAGTCGGGCAGGCGGCAGGAGCTCCTTGCGGAGTACGGCTTCGCGGACATCGGCGAGCAGCGCGCCGGGGCGCCCGCGGACCAGCGGCTGCCGCACATCGTGCTGCTCCTCGACCGCTGGGAGGGCTGGGTCTCCTCCCTGGGCGAGCTGGGACACGGCGAGCTGACCGACGAGTTGCTGACCCTGATGCGCGAGGGCGCGAGCGTCGGCATCCACCTGGTGATCACGGGCGACAGGCAGCTGCTGACCGGTCGGATCTCCTCGCTGACGGAGGACAAGATCGGCCTGCGCCTGGCGGACCGTACCGACTTCTCGATGCTGGGCATCAACAGCCGCAAGGTGCCGGACGAGATCCCGCCGGGCCGCGCGTTCCGCAACGAGACGGGTACGGAGATCCAGTTCGCGCTGCTGAGCGAGGACTCCACCGGGCAGGGGCAGAACGCGGCCCTGGTGGCCATCGGAGAGGGGGCGGCCCACCGGGACGCTGCGGTGCCGCGGACCCTGCGGCCGTTCCGGGTGGACTCGCTGCCCAGCCGTATCACCTTCGACCAGGCGTGGCAGCACATCGACCAGGCGGCGTCCGCCTCGCGGCTGTGGGGCCTGGTGGGCGTCGGCGGCGACGACCTGACGGCCTTCGGCCCTGACCTGGCGCACGGCTCGCCGGGCTTCGTGATCGCGGGCCCGGCGAAGTCGGGCCGCTCGACGGTGCTGATGAACCTGGCGCGTACGTTCGTGGGCCGCGGCGCCCGCCTGGTGGTCTGCGCCCCGCGGCCCTCTCCGCTGCGCGAACTGAAGGGCCTGGAAGGCGTCTTGGCGGTCTTCACGGCCAGCGACATCGAGGAGGACGAGCTGCAGGAGGCCGTGGCGACGGCGTCCGTGGAGCATCCGATCGTCGTCCTGATCGACGACGGCGAACTGCTGGAGGACTGCGATGCGGAGGACGAGTTCAAGAAGCTGATCTCGACGGGCTCCGACCGCGGCATCGGCATCGTCATCGCCGGCGACGAGGACGACGTCTGCTCGGGCTTCAGCGGTTGGCAGGTCGACCTGAAGAAGTCCAAGCGCGGCCTGCTGCTGTCCCCGCAGGACACCTCGAGCGGCGAACTGGTCGGCGTGCGCCTGAGCCGGAGCACGGTGGGCGGCCCGGTCACCCCGGGCAAGGGCCTGCTGCACCTGGGGAGCGGGGAGGCGTTCACGGTGGTTGTGCCGGTGGGTTGAGCCGCGACGTGAGCCTGTTGACCACGTAAGCACAAAGGGAGGGGACACATGGGCGGCCACGACCGGCTGGTTGTCGACTACACACTGCTGGAATCTTCGAAGAGCAATCTCCGGGAGATCAAGAAAGTCCTTGGCAACATCGACGACCACCGCGACGACATACGTGATATCTGGGGCCACGACAGCATCGCCGGCAAGATGGATGAGTTCGTCACGAACTGGGACAACTATCGACGTGAACTGAAGGACAACGTCGAGAACTTGGGGAAGCAGGTAGAGGGAGCGCTCAAGAGCTTCCAGAAACAGGACCTCGACCTGAAGAACGCGACCGAGAAAAAAGAGAAAAACGGGGGAAAGTAACCGATGGCAACAGGTAGGGGTAGGCGGCGCCCGGTCGACTGGCACCCCCTGGCGGAGAAGGACCCGGTCCCCGGCGATCCGGAGGATATCCGGCACGAGGTCACCAAGATGAAGGACCTCGCCAAGACCCTCCGCGACCAGGCCGGCATCCTGCGCAAGGCCGAGGACGGTGATGCGCTGAAGGGAAAGTACGCCGACAAGATCCGCGAGAAGTCCGGCGACCTGGAGAAGCACTTCCGCGAGACGGCGGGCCGCTACGAACGCGTGGTCGGTGACCTCGGCAAGTGGGCGCACGAGCTGGAGGGTTTCCAGGAGCGGGCGGACGGGATCCTCAAGGCCGCAAAGCAGGCCGACGAGGAACACGCTGCCGAGGTGAATAAGCAGGAAGCCGAAGCGAAGAAGGACGGCGACAAGAAGAAGCCTGAGGACTCCGACTCCGACAGTCACCTGGCGAAGTATCACAAGCAGCTGGACGACGTCACCTCCGAGCGCGACACCCGCGCCCAGCACTACGCCGACAACATCGGCGAAGACATCTCGGACGTCCTTGAGGACAGCGGCTGGGAGGACTTCAAGGACTGGGTGCACGAGAACGCGGATACGATCAAATCTGTCATTGAAGTCCTGAGTTGGGCGGCCACAATCATCGGGGTTGTTGCCCTCCTCTTCACGCCGGTCGGATGGCTGGCGACTCTCATCACGGTGGCCACCATCGGTCTCACCGCGCTCGTCGGTGTCGGGCACACGATGTTGGCTCTCTCCGGGGACGGGAACTGGGCGGACGTTGCCATGGACGTCTTCGCGCTGGCGACGTTGGGGGTCGGCAGCGTGGCAATGAAGGGCATTAAGGCCGCACACACGACGCTCAAGGCCACCACCAGGGCCGGACGGTTCGAGCGGTACACGAATCTGCGCAAGCTGCTCAACAAGAACGTCATGAAGCACGGGGCTGACTCGGCCCGCGGCGCGAAAGCGATTCGAGCACAACGGGCGCTGCGCCAGATCGGGTCGAAGGAGACAACGCCCGGGACGACCCGACTGGACCGCCTGCTGAGCGGTGAGGGAGAGGTCGCCAGCGCGAGCAAGTTCGCCAAGGCGATGCGGGCCGAATTCGGGGGGAATCCCGACGTGGTGAAGGCGGCCGATGCGATGGACAAGGCTGCACTGAAGTTCAAGCTGAACTACGGGGCTGCTACCACGGTGGACGTAGGGGACAAGCTCGGGGAAAAGGGCCCCTACTCGGACCAGTATGGCGATGCCAAGGACGTCCTCACGCGTGAAGTGGGGAGCCGCTGGTGACCACCCCTGAGTAAGACGCGACCGGCGACAACCGGACATGGCGAAATCTAAAGCCTTCTAGGGAGTGGAAGACAGTGGCAACAATCCCGGCGAAAAGTCCAGAGGAATCCCGGGCCATGAAGTTCCTTGCTGCGTGCACATTGGTGCCGATCCTTTGCTTCGCCTTCCAGGACCTCGGCAGCAAGTACGGCGGCATGGACTGGCTCACCTACGATTACACGGCATGGTCGTTGATGATCGCACCTGTGCTGATGCTGGTCCTGTTTATCAGGAATCGGGAACTCATCCGTAACCCGCGCACGGGTTCCAACTTCTCTCAGACGATCAAGATCGTCGCCGGCATGTACGCGCTCTGGAACATCATCGGGGCCATCGGCTACAGCTGGCTGGCGGTGATTTCGGTGCTCTCCTCTCTGGCGATCCTGGTAGGCGACCGGCAGCTGAAGAAGCGGGCGTCCGCGTGAGCACGTCCGATCTCGAGCAGCAGCCCCCAGCCGTCGAGGGGACCGCTCCCCGTGGCTACGAGCTCGTCCTGCCACCCGGCTGGGTCCGCATCCCCCTGCGCAACGGCACAAAGGAAGCACTGGAGAGGGTCCTCTTCTCGCATATGGGGCAAGTCCCGGAGGGTATCCCCCGGGACGATGCGATGCGCTTCCGCCTGGACATGCGCCGCCAGATAGAGAAGCAGGCCCGTGCGGCCAGGAGAAACGGCGGCCTTGACCTCTACCTGCCGATGCTCCCGCGCGGGGGGATCTTTCTCATGGCTTCGTTCATCGTCGCCGAGATGCCGATCGGCCATGACCGTGCGGCGCCGCCGGAGGCAGTGCTCGCTCAGCTGGCGAACGAGGATGGCCCCGACGGATCGGCGACCGAGGTGAAAGTGGCGGGAGTGCCCGCCCTCCGCCGCTCCTACCGATCCGCTCCCGACCCGGCAAAGCTGCGATCAGCCCCCGAAGCCGTACAGCAGACCGCCCTGCCGACCCGCCGGGTCGAGTACGTGATGCCCGTCGCGGACGGTCACGGTCGCTGGATCAGCATCAACTTCTCCACACCGGGCGACGGCGACCTCGACAGTGAATTCACCGGCGTGCTGGTCGAGTTGTTCGACGCGGTGGTCGGCACCTTCCGATGGAGTTATGAGTGAGCTGGCTCAACGTCAAGCACGCGATGCAACTGTCCCCCTGGATCCGTATCCCGCTCATGTGGCCGGAACCCGGCCTTGAGGACATCGAGGAGGCACAGTCGCCGGAGGCGTGGGCACGCTGCTTCGCCGAAGGCCTCTGGGAGGATTTCGCGTCGGAGAAGCCAAAGCCGGGCGAAGTCGACCTGCTGACCAACATCTTGTTGATGTACGCCCTCAGGGCCCCTGCGGCATTCCCTGACTTCGAGGTCTTCCTCCATCTCCCGCACCCGAGGGACATCCCGCTTCCGGCGTATGTCGACCTGGTGGAGATCGAGGAGGACGAAGACCGGGAAACGGCACTTCGTGCTCTGACCCACGCCGATGCGGGCTACGCCATCGAGCCCCCCATCGTCGATGACTTCGACTCCCCGCACCTGGGAGCCGGCTTGCGGGTGCTGCGCTACTACCAGGACCAGGACGAGGACAGCAACGAGGTCCACGTCGGCCTCCGTTACGCCTGGCGCTTCGAGAAGGGCACGGAAGCCGCGGACGTCCTGATCATCCTGGCCGATCCCGACGCCGGCCGGATCCTCCGGTCCCTCGACGACATCGACGAATTCGCCCGCACCATCCGGATCAGTCCGGATGAGGAAGTGGATACCTGGAAGTCTTCATGATCGGATCGAATCCGATGCGGACCACTGGTTCCCATGCTTTTACCCCGAAGCCTGGGCCCTTCTTCGTCGAACGGCTTGAGTAAGGGATGCCTGCTGCTTTCGCTGGAAAGAAGACGAGGGATAAACATTAACGTCATGGCCACCTTTCGCTGGAGCGCAGTATGAGCATTCCGTACGCACTCGACTTCACCGAAGACCCGGAAGACTGGATTCCCGTCCCCATCCTTGAGGGGCGGGGCGCTGGCCGGCAGCGGCGGAAGTGGGCGAAGAGGAGCGCCGAGTTGCGCTGGGCTCTTGAGGACGAGGGTCCTCGTGACAAGTCGCAGGTGAAGGAACTGGCACGCACGCTTGAGGGCTTCTCCGAACAGTTTCCGCAGAAGATCCCTATGCACTATATGTTCCTGTACGCTCCGGATCTCCGCAGGGACCTCGTGCCGTTCTTCTTCTACGCGGCCCGGTCGGAAGGGCCGGTGGAGCAGGTTCTGGACGCGCTGGTGCAACGCAACGAGCCCGGAGCCGCGCAGGATCCGCACATCGATGACTTCACCACCGACAACCTCGGCAGGGGGCTGCGCTCCATCCGCCACTTCGTGCCGAAGGGCGGCGAAGCTCTCGGCATGTCGGTCAACTACGGGTGGCGCGTCGAGCCTTATGGCATCGACCTGTCCATGCGCACCGTCAGCGACGACCTCGGCTGGGTGTCCGCGAATATTGACGCGTTCGACGCATTCGCTCACAGCCTGAAGGTGGTGCACCCGAACGACATTGTCGTTGATTGATGGCAAGGGGGGAGCCACTGGTGAGCCACTTCGGCCAAAGCAATGCAGGCGGTAGCGCGATGTCATCCGGCAAGGCGGGTCCAGGGCCCTGCTTGCGGTTCGAGTGATCGCGCTCGACCGCTGCTCTGGTTCCTTCTGGCAGGACTGATCGGAAAGTTCGCTGGATATATGGGACGAAGTCGAAAAGAATCCAGGGGCGTTAAGACCCTTGGTGTGTTCGCCGTGGTTCCGGTCCTCTGCGCCGCCTTTCAGGACCTAGGCAGCAAGTACGGCGGCATGGACTGGCTCACCCCCGCTTACACATTCTGGCCCCTCATGCTTGCACCTGTGGGGTTCCTGATCGTGTTCGTCACGTACCGGGAATTCACCTTTAACTCACCGAGGGGCACCTACCTCAAACAGACGATCAGCGGCCCCATTCTGAAAAAGCGGGCGGCCGCGTGACCGAGTCCGACCTCGAGCAGCAGCCACCGGCCGTCGAGCAGGCCGCGCCCCACGGGTACAAGCTCATCCTGCCGCCCGGCTGTGTCCGCATCCCGCTGCGCGACGGCACCGCGCGGAGCAAACGCGGTGTATCCGCGAAGTCGTGGGGCCACGACCGGCGTTGAATATCCAACGCTGCGAGCACGCGCACGATGGAGCTTCAGTATGAGCCGCCCCGCCCCGGGGCCGGACCCCACGCCGGACGCCTACCGGTGACGCTCGTTCAGCACCGTGATGCCGAGCATCCGCGCACCCGTCTCGCTGCGCGGCCGGTGCCGGCTGCCCGGTGCGAAGACCACGTACGAGCCGGGGCCGTGGCGCTCCCCACCGTCGATCACCTCCCCGCTCACCACGAAGTACCGCTCCTCGGCCGCATGCACATCGACCTCGGGCCATTCCGTCCCCGGGGCGAAGTCGATGAGCCATCCCCGGGCGTACGGCGTCCCCGGAAGCCTGCGGCGCACGATCCCGGGGACGACTTCCTGCGGTGCCACGTCATCGACGTGGACGACGGTCTTCCCCATGGGGGTGTCGGTGCTCTCACTCATGGGGCCACTGTGCCGCCGTGAGGCCGGCCGAGGCAGAGTCTGAAATGACATCCTCGGGTACATTCCTGCCATGACCATGACCATGACGATGACCCCACGCCCGTGACCCGCCACCGGGTGGTGGCTCTGCTCAACGAGCCGCAGTCGCCCTTCGAGCTCGCCTGCGCCGCCGAGGTGTTCGGCACCGTCCGTCCGGACCTGCCGGTCCACTACGACTTCGCGGTGTGCGCCCGTCGCCCCGGTCCGCTGCGCACCACGGTCGGGCACTCGCTCCTCGTCGAGCACAGCCTGGAGGCCCTCCGGGAGGCGGATACCGTCATCGTCCCCGGGTGGCAGCCGCCCGGAACGGCCGTCGAGCCGGACGTCCTTGACGCACTACGGGCCGCTCACGGGCGCGGCGCACGGCTCGCCGCCATCTGTACGGGCGCCTTCGTCCTGGCCCGCGCCGGGCTCCTCGACGGACGCCGCGCCACCACGCACTGGCGCCGCACCGCCCAACTCGCCGCTGCCTTCCCGAAGGTGAGCGTGGACGCCGATGTGCTGTACGTCGACCACGGCGACGTGGCCACCAGCGCCGGCTCGGGCGCCGGAATCGACCTCTGTCTGCACCTGGTGCGTGCCGACCACGGGGCGGCGTACGCCGCCCAGGTCGCCCGGAGCATGGTGCTGCCACCACACCGCGAGGGCAGCCAGCTCCAGTACGCCGCACACCACGCCGACGCGTCCACCCGGGCGGACGCCTCGCTGGCGCCCCTGCTGGAGTGGGCCGTGTCCCGGCTCGACGCCCGCCTGACGGTCGACCAGCTCGCCGCCCGGGCCGGCGTATCGGAGCGCACTCTCGCGCGCCGGTTCGCCGACCAGCTCGGGACCAGCCCCGGCCGGTGGCTGCTCGGACAGCGCCTCGACGCGGCCCGGGTTCTGTTGGAGCGGACGGATCTGTCGGTGGACGCCATTGCCACGCGGGTCGGACTCTCCTCGGCCGTCAACCTGCGGCGCCGGTTCCGCACCGCATTCGGTGCCACGCCCGGAACGTACCGGCGCACGTTCGGTGAACCCTGTGTGAGCCCCTGAGAGCCCCTGAGAACCCCGCGACAGCGGCCAGACGCGAGGATGTCCGCGTATGAGGTGTCAATCCGGGCTAACATCAGCAGTCGGAAAACTGGCTGGAAATAGCCCTTTGCGGGCGGTGCGCAACGCGGTCTCGCGGTGAGAGAACCTCCCCCGCGGCGTCCCCTGTCCCTGCGAGACCAGCGCGCACCATGATTAACGCGAAGTTGCTCGCGTTAATCTTTCCTGGACAATACTTGGCGTGAACCCGCACTGCAATACGGAGCCGTCGTGACGACAGCGCACCATGCCCCGGGCGAGACCAGGCCCGGTGGGCGGACCGCCCGCACCCGGCAAGCCGTATTGACCGCCGTCTTCGAGGAGTTGGGCGAAGTCGGCTTCGCCGGGCTGACCATGGAGAGGGTCGCGCAGCGCTCGGGAATTCATGTGGCGACGCTCTACCGTCGCTGGCGCTGCACCGAGGGCCTGGTGTGCGATCTGCTGACCGACCTGAGCTCCGAGGTGCCGCTGCCGGACTCCGGCACCCTGCCCGGGGACCTGCGGGCGCTGGCCCTCTCGATAACCGCCTTCTACGGGGAGGCGCGGATGAGCCGCCTGATCGAGGCGGTGGTCTCCGCCGCGGCCCGGGACTCCCAGGCGGCGACGGTGCTGCGGACCTTCTTCGGCGAACGGCTGGCGCTGGCCGGCCGGATGGTGCAGCGGGCCGTCGACCGCGGTGAGCTGCCCGCGGACACGGACCCGGAGAAGGTGATGGCGGCGCTCGGCGCGCCCTTCTACTACCGGATCCTGATCGCCCGCCGTCCCGTCGACCAGGACCTCGCCGAGTCCGCCGCCACCGCCGTCTGGGCGGCGGTCCGGGCCGGCGCGTACGTGCGGACGGACGGCACGCCGGGGTGAACGGCACATTGGTGAACGGCACGCCGGTGAACGGCGCAACGGTGAACGGCACACCGGTGAACGGGGCACCGAAGAGCGGGGCGCCGGTGAACGGCACGTCTCCCGGCGGCTGATGCCACCGGGAGACGTGGGCGCGCGCCAACGGGCCCTGTCCGCCGGACAGTCCGGACAGCCCGGTATCCGTTCATCCGGTCAGCCGTGGCGGACGCCGCGCCCCGGACGGTCCGCCATGTGCCACCCGGCTACTTGCCGAGCAGCCCCGCCATCCACGCCTCGACCTCGTCCGACCGCCGCGGCAGCCCGGCCGACAGGTTCCGGTTGCCGTCGTCCGTGACGACGATGTCGTCCTCGATCCGGACGCCGATGCCGCGGTACTCCTCCGGCACCGTCAGATCGTCCGCCTGGAAGTACAGACCGGGCTCGACGGTCAGCACCATGCCGGGCTCCAGCGTGCCGTTGACATAGTTCTCGGTGCGGGCCGCGGCGCAGTCGTGCACGTCGAGACCGAGCATGTGGCCGGTGCCGTGCAGGGTCCAGCGGCGCTGGAGCCCCAGCTCCAGCACCCGCTCCACCGGGCCCTCGACCAGACCCCACTCGACCAGCTTCTCGGTGAGCACCCGCTGCGCCGCGTCGTGGAAGTCGCGGTAGGCCGCCCCCGGCTTGACCGCCGCGATGCCCGCCTCCTGCGCCTCGTACACCGCGTCGTAGATCTTGCGCTGGAGGTCGGTGTAGCGGCCGTTGATGGGCAGGGTGCGGGTGACGTCGGCGGTGTAGAGGGTGGTGGTCTCCACGCCGGCGTCCAGGAGGAGCAGATCGCCGGAGCGCACCGCGCCGTTGTTGCGGACCCAGTGCAGGGTGGTGGCGTGCGGCCCCGCGGCGCAGATCGAGCCGTAGCCGACGTCGTTGCCCTCGACGCGGGCGCGCAGGAAGAACGTGCCCTCGATGTAGCGCTCGCTGGTGGCCTCGGCCTTGTCCAGGACCTTCACGACGTCCTCGAAGCCGCGCACCGTCGAGTCGACGGCCTTCTGCAGCTCGCCGATCTCGAACGCGTCCTTCACTGCGCGCGCTTCGGAGAGGTAGACCCGCAGCTCCTCATCGCGCTCGGCCGTGACCTTGTCGGTCAGCGCGGTCTCGATGCCGGCGTCATGGCCGCGCACGACGCGCACCGGGCCGGTGGCCTCCTTGAGCGCCTCGGCCAGCTCGCGTACGTCCTTGCAGGGGACGCCGAGCAGCGCCTCGGCCTCGCTCAGGCTGTGGCGCCGGCCGACCCACAGCTCACCCATGCCGTCGAGCCAGAACTCGCCGTTCTCGCGGTTGGAGCGGGGCAGCCGGTGGACCGTCGCCTCGTGGCCGTCCTTCGTGGGCTCCAGGACCAGGACGCTGTCGTCGGTCTGGTCGCCGGTGAGGTAGACGTACTCCGTCGAGGCGCGGAAGTCGTACTCGGTGTCGTTGGAGCGGGTCTTCAGATTGCCCGCCGGGATCACCAGCCGCTCGCCGGGGAAGCGCGCGGACAGTGCGGCGCGGCGGCGGGCGGCGTTCGGGGCCTGCTCGATCGGCCGCAGGTCGCGCAGCTCGGTGTCGGCCCAGCCGCCCTTCATGTTCTCCGCGAGCTCATCCGAGACGCCCGGGTAAAGGCCGTTCTTGCGCTGCTTGATCGGCTGCTCGTCCTCGTCCGGGGTCTCCGGCGTGAGCTCGTCGGTCACAATGCCTCCTCTTAAGACTGAACCGCTTTCCATCGTATGTGCGGATGGAAAGAGGTCCACGGGCAGAAAGATGTGACCTCTCCGGCATTCCAGTCATAGGACGCATGGCGCCCACCGGCCCGGACGGGGCGTACGGTCCCGGCACCCGGCACCCGGCGCACGGTCCCGGCACCCGGCGCACGCCCCGGCGGGCGGCCGTGCGCCCGCCTCACGACGCCTGGCGCGCTCAGGGCCCCTCCTGCCGGCCCTGAGCGCGGGCCGTTCCTGCCGGCCCTACCCCTCGAAGTACGCCGCGAGCAGCACCACGTCCTCCTCCGACGACGGATCGTCCAGGCCCTGCGGCAGCATCGTGCGCACGATGTGGTCGACGACCGCCTCCGGATCATGGCGGCTCCCCGCCGGGACGCCAGCGGCGGCCGCGTGCAGCCGGGTGAAGGCACGGTCCATGGGCTCGCCGGTGCGGTGCAACAGCCCGTCGCTGTAGAGCAGCAGGGTCTCGCCGCCGGCCGGCTCGATCTCCACGCTCGGCGCTTCCCAGCAGGCCAGCATGCCCAGCGGCGCGGACAGCGAGGTCTCCACGAACTCGGTCCGCAGCGCGCCGAGGATCAGCGGCGGGCAGTGGCCGGCTCCGGCCAGTACGAGCTTGCGGGGGAAGGGGTCGGCGATGCCGCCGGGCATCACCGTGCCGGGCGGCGGCTCGGTGAAGGCGAAGAGCGCGGTGGCGCTGCGGGCCGGCTCGGTCAGCCGGAGCAGCAGTTCGAGGTCGGAGAGGACCGCGACCGGATCCTCGCCCTCCATGACGGCGTAGGCGCGCAGGGACGCCCGCAGCCGCCCCATGGCCGCCACCGCGCTCGGCCCGGAGCCGGTCACCGAACCGACGGCCAGGCCCAGTGCGCCGTCGGGCAGCGGCAGCGCGTCGTACCAGTCGCCGCCGCCGCGGGGCCCGGTGCTGTGCCGCACCGCGAGGCGTACGCCGGGGATCCGCGGCAGCCGCTGCGGCAGCAGCTCCGCATGGAGGGTCCGCATGGCCTGGTGGCTGCGGTGGAGTTCGAGGAGCCGGGCGAGGTGCTCGGCGGCGTGCGCGCGGTAGAGGCCGACGAGGTGGCGCTGGCGTTCGGTGGGCTCGGCCGGTTCGTCGTAGAGCCAGACCGCGGCACCGGTCCTGCCGAGGGGTTCGGCGGAGAGCGGGACCGCGTAACTGGCGGCGTACCCGAGCCGGGCGGCGACCTCGCGCAGGCGGGGGTCGAGGTCCTTCTCACCGGGGATGTCCGGTTCGGCGATCTCGGTGCAGGGTCCGGCCTGGGCGTCGTCGCGGGGGCCGGCGGTACGGCCCTCGCCGCGCGTCTCGTGACGGGTGTCGTCGAGCGGGTCGGTCCGGGCGTCGTCGCCGGGGTCCCGCTCCGGGAGGCCGTCCAGTATCCGCGCGTACGACAGGGCGCGGCGCGGGATGGTCTCGATATGACCGATCTCGGCGTGGCCGAGGCCGAGGCCGACGGTGGTCTCCGGGCCGAGGCCGTCGGACGGTGCGAGGACGACCAGACCGCGGCGCGCCCCGACCAGGGAGGCGCCGGCGCGCAGCAGCTCGTGGAGGGCGTCGCCCAGCGTACGGGTGCGCGCGAGCTGTTCGGTCAGGTCGTGCAGGGTGCTGAGGTCGGAGATCCAGCCGGCCAGCCGGTCCTGCACGGCGGCGAGTTGGTCGACGGCGGAGACGTCGGGGGCGGCGCCGGATACGGAGTCGGGTGCGGTGCCCCGGGGAGCGTCCGCAGGGGTGCCGGGCAAGCCGTCTGACGGGGTGTCGGCGGCAGGGTCCGCGGCGGTTTTTGCCACGCGCGGGTCGACAGTGTGCGCGGGAGCGGGCAGAGCTGGTTCGATTCCAGCCACTTTCGGTACGTGCGGGGCGGTCATGGCCGACGGCTATCGTCGCGCCAGGCATTACCCCAGGTCAGGCCGCTATTTGGTAGGGAGTGAGGCATTTTGTTGAGTGACGTTGTGCGGTACGGGTGGCCGCTCAATTTCCTCAATAGCATCGCAAACCCCCATGTCATGCTGCTCCGCTATTAATGCCTCCACATGTACACGCACCAGCGATGTGATGTCCAGCATTGTCCCCATGGGGTTTGTGGTGTCAACGAGGTCTGGGGATTGGCCTGAAAATAGCCCCCCGAGCGTCAATTTAAGGTCGACTGACGGCGATCAGCAGCGCGTCATCACCACAGTGGCGGGTACGTACTCGGAAAGGTGCGGGTCAGTTGGCGCCGCACCGGAACTCTCCGGCGGGCACTGGCGTCTAACACGCCGACGGCCGCGACGCACTCCCAAGCGGCGGGGGCTGCACCACGGAAGCGCAAGCGCCATACGCACGCCACCCCTCGCCATGTTTCACGCTCGGCTTTCGGCGTGATGCGCTGCCTTGTACACGCGGTGACCAGTGATCCACGTGGCGTGATCGATGCGCGATCGACCCCGGGTTCCACGGCCGGGCCGCAGGACACGCCCCACAACGGCACGAAGCGGCACGGCGCGAAACGATGGTGAACCGGACCTGTAGTGCCATGTAGTGCGATGGACAAAGCCCTCGGCGTTAACGGAAAGGAACGAGCGCTCATGCGCGAGATCCTCGGAAGGCGACGCAAGCTCCTGTTCCGGCGCGGCGGAAGGTCGGCGCAGCTCGGTGCGGCGCTCCATTACGCCACCGAGTGGCAGTGGCCGGTTCTTCCCGGTGTGGGACTCAGGTCCGCCGGCCGGCAGCCGGCCGGCGCCCGGCTCGGCCTCGGCGAGCGGGTCGCCCGTCGGTGCAGCTGTCCCGACCCCGACTGTGTGGTGCCCGGCGCGCACCCCTTCGACCCCGGTCTGCTGGCGGCCACCACCGATGCCCGGATGGTGCGCTGGTGGTGGACGAACCGCCCCGATGCCCCGGTCGTGCTGGCCACCGGCGACCGCGCGCCCTGCGCGGTGAGCCTGCCCGCCGTCGCCGGTGCCCGCGCCCTGGCGGCCCTGGACCACTTCGGTGTGCGGCTCGGCCCCGTGGTGGCCACGCCCACCCGCTGGTCGCTGCTCGTATCGCCGTACGGCCTACCGGAGTTGGGTGAGCTGCTGCACTCCCAGGACTGGGTGCCCAGCTCGCTGCGGTTCCACGGCGAGGGTGGCTATGTGGTGCTCCCGCCCTCCCAGATCGGCTCCGGCCGGGTCCGCTGGGAGCGGCCGCCGGCCGTCACTCCTGCCGCGCCCTGGCTGCCGAAGGTGGCCACGATCGTGGACGCACTGGTCACGGCGAGCACCAGCACCCCCGACGGCGGCAGCCGCCTCGCGTACTGACACCTGCGGCTGCCTGCGGTGCCTGCGGATGCCTTGGGCGCCCGCTCCCCGGGCGCCCCGTCCTGTGCGGGCGCCCGCCGTGCGTGGGTGCCCGCCGTCGCGTGGGTGCCCGTCGCGCCGGGCGGCTCGGCCGTCCCCCGCGAGCGACCGACGGTCGGGTGGTCGGACGGGTGGACGGGAAGTCGGGCGGGCGGCAGGGTCGGCCGGTCGGTCGAGCGGGACGACGTACCCGGGTGACGGGGGCGGACGAAACAACCCGCGACGGATCACCCGTACGGGTGTGACCTGCCCCGATCTCTTGGGGAAACGGGGGTCCGGGTGCCCGGGGGCACCCTCGCCGGCCGATAGGTTCGGCCTACTGTCAAGCCGCCGTCAGCGGCATCTTCAATCGCAGGTGGGGCCCATGCAGCGTGCGCAGAAATTCCGCATGATCGGGCTCGCCGGTACGGCGCTGCTTGCCATCGCCGTGCCGCTGGGCGCCGCGATGGCCGGCCCGGCAGGCACCTCGGCTCCGGAAACGGGGTCCGGGGAGGCAGCCAAGGCCGAAAACAGCTCCACGGCGGAAACGGAAGACACGTCTGAAAACGGCCCCAAGCCGGGCAAGCGGACCGCTGCCGCCTCCACGAGGCAGGCCGGCTCCCTCGCCCGCCCCGGCCTGCCGCACCTCACCGGCCGCACCTCCCGCTGCGGCCCCGAACTCACCGCTCCCCAGGGGATCGAGGCCCAGACCTGCGTGCTCGCCGAGGACGGTCTGACCTGGGGGCGTACGTACTACCGCAACCGCACCGGTGACCGGCTGCGCGCCGTACTGACGCTGCTGCGGCCCGACGGCAGGACCGTCCAGGTGAACTGCGAGGTACCACCGGGCGGGGTGCCGGGCTTGTGCGAGACGCCCACCGCCCCGACCGTGCACAGGGGCCGGCTGGCGTACGCCGCGGTCGCGGAGATCGCCGATGCGGCGGGGGAGCGGCTGCTGCTGCGCTCCGGCAGCAACTCGTCCGCGGAAGGCGGCGGTTCGGTCCACTGAGGGCGCGGGCGCGAGAGTCGACGGAGCCAAGCGGAATGCTTGGTTCCGGACATGGAAGCGCCCGGTCGCTGGCGACGGGGGATGCACCAGCGACCGGGCTTCTAGAACCGTAACAAGAGATCGGCAGTTCGCAAATTCGATCGTGGATTTCCGGACGCCTATTTACCGGCAGGTACGGGGAGTTGTGACAGGCGTCACGCAGGGGGTTCCCCGGAGGCGTCCGGTCCGCATGGTCGGGGGCGGCGCGGTCAGCTCAGGGTGACCTGACGGTTGGTGAGGCCGCCGCGTGCCCGCCGCTCCTCCGGGGTCAGCGGGGCGTCCGTCGCCAGTGCCTGGGCCAGCCGCTCGGCGAAGGCCTCGGCCGGCTTGGCGACGTCGTCGGCGCTCATCGACGAGGGCAGGTCCCAGACCGGAACGACCAGGCCGTGGGCACGGAACGAGCCCACCAGACGGGTGCCCTCACCGAGCGAGGTGGCGTCCGCGGCGTGCAGCCGGGCGAGGGCGTCCAGCAGCTGCTCCTCGGGGTGCGCGGTGACCCAGCGCAGATGGTTCTTCTCCGGGGCCTCGCACCAGTACGCGCCCTCCAGCCCGGGGATCCGGGCGGTCGGGATGGCCGCGGCGTTGGCCCGCTCCAGGGAGGCGGCGACCTCGCCGGTGGCGTTCTCGGCGTTCTCCACCCAGAACTCGAAGCCGGTGTGGACGGTCGGCTCGAAAGCCGCGTCGGGGTCGAGCAGATCCTGGAGCCGCGGACCGTCGGCGGTGTGCCGCTCGGCCGCTACCGGGTTGCCGGGCTCCGTGGCCAGCGCGCGCTGAAGCGTGTCCGCGAGGTCGCGGCTGAGGTCGCCGGAGGCGGTGTCGTTCTGGAGGCCGAGCAGCACCGCTCCGTTGTCGCGGCGCAGCGCGGGCCAGGCCATCGGCAGCACGGTCGCCAGCGTCACGGACGGGACGCCCTCGGGCAGCCCGCCCTTCAGCGTCAACTCGGCGGTGGCGGCGGGCACCAGCTCGCGCATCGCCACCCAGTCGCACTCACCGGGCAGGCCCTCGAAGGGGCGCTGCACGAGCTCGGTGGCGGCGTGCGCCGCCTGTCGCCCGTGACAGGCCTTGTACCGGCGGCCGGAGCCGCACGGACAGGGCTCACGGGCGCCGACGACCGGCACCTCGCCGTCCCTGATCTGCGGTGCTGCGGCCTGGGGCTGGGGACGGCGCTTCTTGGCCATGGCGACGGTGTCTCCTGGTCGATCCTGGGCGTACGGACGCGTTTCGGCGCGAGCCTAGAGGATTGCGTACGAGGCCGCGCTCGTTGCGTACCGGGCCGTGTCCCGCCTGGGTGCGGCGGGCGTCGGCGTGTCCCGGGGTGCCGCTACGTCAGATCGTCGAAGTCCGGGAAGCCCGCGGTCAGCGGCCGCCCGGTGCTCAGGCCCGCGCCCGTGGGGAGCGAGGCCGGCAGATCCGGCATCAGGTCCACGCGCGTAGCGAACGCGCCTTGAAGCGAGAGCACCGCCCAGACCGTGACCTCGCCGGCGACGGTGTCCCGTACGCCCCAGTCCTTGGCGAGCGAGCGGATGATCGCCAGCCCGCGGCCGCCGCGCGCCGTGACCGACGGAGTGGCCGGAAGTGGTCGGGTCGGGCCGCCGCCGTCCGTGACCGCGACGGTCAGTCTGCCCTGCGCATCAATTCGCCAGGAAGCCCGGACGGATGCCGGGGGGGCGTCCTTTGTGCCGGGCGTTACGGAACCCGGTGATCCGTTTTCGTATATCGGACGCGCATGGCGACACGAATTACTCAACAGCTCGGAAAGAACGAGCACCGCGTCATCGACGACGGTGTCCTGAACTCCACTTGCCAACAGCTCTTCTCGCATGCGTCGTCTGGCCATGCCCACACCCACTGGACCATGAGGTACGGCCATGATCGACGACGTCGGCACCTCTTGTGCCACCACCAACGCCACCCCCGAGACCTCCTTTGCCCCACGCCACGGGATGAATGCCCCAATGGACTGGACCGGAAACCGGCCAAGCGGCACGCAGTGACGCATTGGACATAAGCGAATACGGCCCGAATGCGCCGGTGCACACCCTGTGAGGAGCTTTAGCCAAGGCCGAGTTGCATTCGTACCTGCTTGGGGCGATTTGTAATGACCGCGTCCACGCCCAATTCCTGGCACAGCTCGACATCGGCGGTGTCATTGACGGTCCAGACGTGGACCCGGTGGCCGGCCTGGTGCGCCCTGGCGACGTACTCGGGGTGCGCGCGCAGGATCCGTATTCCGGGTCCCGCGATGCCGACGCCGGGCGGGAGCCGGCCGTCGCGGTGCCGCGGCGTGAGGAATTGCATCAGGTAGACGCCGGGGATGCCGGGCGCCGCGGTCCGTACGCGGTGCAGTGAGCGCGCCGAGAAGCTCATGACCCGGACCTGGGAGGTCCGGTCGGCCCGCGTGGCCGGTTTGGTGTGTCCGAACCGGGCGAGCAGCTCGACCAGCCGTTCCTCCACCTGTCCGGCCCAGCGGGTGGGGTGTTTGGTCTCGATGGCCAGCTCGACCCGGCGGTCGGCGTCGGCGACCAACTCCAGCAGCCGCTCCAGCGTCAGTACGGAGGTCCGCTCGGGATCCTCGTGCTGCCGGTCCGGGGCCTCGTTCGCGGCCCCGTCGCCCTTCCAGGAGCCGAAGTCGAGCGTGGCCAGGTCGGCGAGTTCGAGGGCGGAGACCGGTCCGCGCCCGTTCGAGGTGCGGTTCACCCGCCGGTCGTGGACGCAGACGAGATGGCCGTCCGCGGTCAGCCGGACATCGCACTCCAGGGCGTCGGCGCCGTCCTCGATCGCTCTGCGGTAGGCGGCGAGCGTGTGTTCCGGAGCGTCCTCCGAGGCACCGCGGTGGGCGACGACGGAGATGGCGGGACGGCCGGGACCGGCGTCCTGGGCGGGGCGTGCATAGGTCACCGCGTTATCGTGCCATCCACCGCTGCCGGGCCGCCGGGCGCATACCCCGAGGTGCGGAACAGGGGATGCGCCGGTTTTGTCCGGCATAAAGGATGAGGGGACAGTCACAGCCTCGGCTTACGGCGCTCTGACGCGCGGTGGGAAAGGGTGGAAGGGAGACTCGCCCCTACCGGCCGGCCCGCGGTGTCCGGAGCGGCCTGCGGACCGGGACTCGCGACAGCCCCGATACGCGGGACGGGGCCTGCGGTCATGGCCGCGGGCCCGGACCGGCGGACCGGGACTCGCTCGTACCGCCCGGATCCTTGATCCTGGAGTACGGGTTCCGCGTCGACCGGCACGGCGAGCTGCACGACCCGGAGGGCCCGCCAGGCCCGCCGGACCGGACGACAGGACCTGGCGGCCCTCGGGCCTCCGAACGCAACAACCGCACACCCGGCGGGCCGCACGGTCCGCCGGCCCGTAAGACCGCACCATCCGGACGCACCCCCAGGGTCCGGCCGAACTGCAAGCCCCGGAAGAAACGGCCCGCCCCCGGCACTCAGACATGGCTGAGGCCCCGGGCGGACAGGAGACCCTCCTGCCAGGGCCGTGGGCGCCGACAGTCGTGAAGCTGAGGAGAGAGCTGTGAGCACCGAGAACGAGGGAGCCGCCGTCCCGTCGGAGGCCAAGCCGCCGACCGGGCCGCAGCCGGACAGCGCGTCCGCCTCCGGCGCCCGGACTCCCGGCGCCCCGCCCGCGCCGGGCGCTCGGCCCGCGGCGCCCCCGCCGCCGGACTTCGCACCGACCGTCGTCCCGACCTCCGGCGACTTCGAGGAGCCGGGCCCCATGCCGCCCGCCTACGGCGCCGGACACCCCCGGCACCCCGGCTACGGCCACCCCGGCGACGACCCCGCGGCCGAGCAGACCAGCCAGTTCCCCACCTACTCGGCAGCCGGCCCCGGAGCGGGCGCCGGCGGCTGGGGCCAGCAGCCTCCCTACGGTGGCGGCGGCGACCCCTGGGGCACGGCAGCCATCCCTGCCCCCAAGCGGCGCAACGGCGGCCTCATCGCCGCCGTCCTGGTGGCCGCGCTGGTCGCCGGCGGTGTCGGCGGCGGTATCGGCTTCTGGGCCGCGGGCCAGAACGACGGCGCGTCCACGACGGTCTCCGCGTCCGGCGACCCCGGGGCACTGAACCGCAAGCCCACGTCCGTCTCCGGGATAGCGCAGAAGGCGCTGCCGAGCGTCGTGACGATCGAGGCACAGGGTGCCACCGGCGACGGGGGCACGGGCACCGGCTTCATCTACGACAAGCAGGGCCACATCCTCACCAACAACCACGTCGTCGCCAGCGCGGCCAATGGCGGCAAGCTCACCGCGACGTTCTCCAACGGTAAGAAGTACGACGCCGAGGTCGTCGGCAACGCCCAGGGCTACGACGTCGCCGTGATCAAGCTGAAGAACGCCTCCGGCGCCCCGCTCAACCCGCTCCCGCTGGGCAAGTCCTCCCATGTGCAGGTCGGCGACGCCACGATCGCCATCGGCGCACCCTTCGGCCTGTCCGGCACGGTCACCACCGGCATCATCAGCGCCAAGGACCGCCCGGTGGCCTCCAGCGACGGCGGCGGCACCAGCGCCTCCTACATGAGCGCCCTCCAGACGGACGCCTCGATAAACCCCGGCAACTCCGGCGGCCCGCTGATGGACGCCGGCGGCAATGTCATCGGCATCAACTCCGCCATCCAGTCGGCCGGCAACGGCGGCGGAATGGGCGGCGAGTCCCAGCAGTCCGGCAGCATCGGCCTGGGCTTCGCGATCCCCATCGACCAGGCGCGGCGGGTGGCACAGGACCTGATCAAGACCGGTAAGCCGGTCTACCCCCAGATCGGCGTCCAGGTCGGCATGCGGGACACCGGCAACGGCGCGACCATCGCCAAGACCGGCAACAACGGTTCCGAAGCGGTCACCCCGAACGGCCCGGCCGACAAGGCGGGCCTCAAGCCCGGCGACACCATCACCAAGCTCGACGACACGGTGGTCGACAGCGGCCCCACCCTCATCAGCGAGATCTGGCAGCACAAGCCCGGCGACGAGGTCACCCTGACCTACAAGCGCGCCGGCAAGGAGCACACCACCCAGGTCACCCTGGGCCAGCGCACAGGCGACAAGTGACGCGCTAGTCTGATCCCGCGACACTTGCACACCGGTGTTGCGGGGAGGCTTGCCCGAGCGGCCTAAGGGAACAGTCTTGAAAACTGTCGTGGCGGCAACGTCACCGTGGGTTCAAATCCCACAGCCTCCGCAGAGGTAGATGAACATGCAGGTCGGAGCGGGTTCCGGTACTTCCGGGGCCCGTTCCGACTGCGTTTTCGAGGTCCGGAACCGGCGAAGGGGCCGCGTCCGCCGGACTGTGGCGGGCGCGGCCCCTTCGGGCTCTGGGGGGAGGCTTCAGGCAGGTGGCTGTGGCCTGATGTCTGATCAGTCGTCGTCGCCGTCGTGGTCGCCGTCGTTGTCGTCCTGGTCGACGTGCTGGCCCAGGACCTTGCCGCTGGCCGCGTCGATGGTGACGTCGTGGCTCTTGTGGTCCTTGCCGAGGACGTCGACCTCCCAGACGGTGGAGCCGTTGCGGTCGTTGTCGTCGAGGCTGTAGGAGACGACGGTGCCGGGGACGGCCTTCAGGGCCTTGTCGGTGGCCTTGCCGTGGCCGATCTTGTCGGCCTTGACCAGGGCCTGGGTCTCGGCGGCGTCCTGGGCGGCGTCGTCGTCGCGGTCGGTGTGCTTGTTCAGGACCTTGCCGTTGCCGGCGTCGATGGTGACGTCGTGGTTCTTGTGGTCCTTGCCGAGGACGCCGACCTCCCAGATGAGGGAGCCGTTGCGGTCCGCGTTGTCGAGTTCGGCGGAGGTCGCGGTGCCGGGGACGGCCTCGAGTGCCTTGGCGGTGGCCTCGGACTGGCTGATCTTGTCGGCCTTGACCTGCGCGCGGTCCTTGGCGGTGTCGTCCAGGTGGCGCTCGTTCTGGGAGAGCTGGACGGAGGACTGCGGGGCCGGGCCGTCGTCGTCCGCGAAGGCGGTCGCGGCACCCGTGCTGCCGATCAGTGCGACGGCGGCGGCCGTGGCCAGGACGACGGCGCGGGGGGTGAGCGTGCGCTTGGCGGTGGCCTTCATGGGGACGTTCCTCCGGATCGTGTGGCGTTCTGTTCCGTCGGCGGGCCCTGTTGCGCCCTTCCGACATTCACCACAGTGCCGAACCGAACCTGAACACAACCTGAAGTCCTGAAGCGCTCTTCAGGTTCCGCTCCCGGAACGGGAGAAGGAGCCGCCCCGCAGGACAGGGGCGGCATTTCTCTCCAGCGGTCCCTCCGTCCTTGCCGCCCTCGTGGGCCATGTGCGGGCCAGTGGCGCCCAGTTGGACTCCCCCAGGTCGACGTCCCAGACCGGTGCGCTAGCCGTGCCCGTAGCCGGAACGCCCTTGGAACTGTTGCCGTCGCACCTCACACCCTGGGTCCCACCGCTGACCAGTGCGTGCGGCCAACCTGTGGCCAGGATCCGGGCGGGGATGGCGGAACACGGTGCCAGGTAACGGAGATTGACGACGTGTAAGCCTGTGACCAGGGATTAGGCTCATGCGACGGCCACTCGGCCGTACCTCCACACTGATCCAGCAAGGAGCACGAACCCGTGCGCATATCCCGACGCATCGTCGCGTCCCTGGGCGCCGCGACCCTGGCCGCCAGCGCGCTGACCGCCGTCACCGCCGCGCCGGCCTCCGCCGCCACCAAGGTCTCCTTCGAGTTCAACCACTACGACCCCCGCGACGAGATCCAGATATACGTCAACGGTGTCGCCAACTCCCACGTGGAGTTCCGCAACGAGGGCGACAAGCTCTGTGCCTGGGATGGCGCCGGCGACGGTGGCTACATCACCGGCAGCATTTCAAGCGGCGTCAGCGTCTCCACCAAGGGCCACAAGTCTCCGTACGATGCGTGCAAGTCCAAGAACGTAGCCGAGGGCAAGACCCTCTATCTTCAGGCGTGCTTCAAGAAGTCCGGCTTCAGCTACTGCTCCCCCAGGTACAAGGTCTGGGCGTAGTACGCCTGCATCAGCGTCCTGCCCCTCCCGTGCCCGCGCCCGCGCCCGCCCTGCCCTCCCGCGCCCGTGCGCGGGAGGGCAGGGCCATTTTTGCATCCGGGTTCCTGTAATCCCTGCCGCGTAAGGCTTTGCTGTGCGACGGGAGGTCTATTCGGGGCAGGTATTCCTTTTCGAGGCGGTGAATTCGCTTCAGGGTGAGGCGTTCTTTTCGGCGGGCCTGAGTTGTTGTTCGGTGGCACGGTAGGGTGGGGCTGGTGGGAATGTGAATTGAATTCCAGGTGTAATGCGGGAAGTGGGTAGTGGTCACCGTGGGTGCGCGGAGGGTGGGGGCAGCGGGTGCGGCCCGGCGGGGAGTCGTGCTGATCCGGCGGGCCGAAGGGCGGGATGCCGGGCGGCTCACGCGGCTGGTGCGGAGTTCTCGGGCCTATGAGGGGCGGTATGCCTCGATGGTCGAGGGGTATCGGGTGGGGCCGGATTACATCGAGGCGCATCGGGTCTTTGTCGCTGTGGAGGAGATTCCTGGTGATGAGGGTCCCGGAGAGCGGGTGTTGGGCTTCTACTCGCTCATGGTGGAGCCGGCCGAGCTGGACCTGATGTTCGTGTCGGACCAGGCGCAGGGGTACGGCATCGGGCGCCGGCTGGTCGAGCACATGCGGGGCGAGGCGCGGCGCGCCGGGATCGACAGGGTGCGGGTGGTGTCGCATCCGCCCGCCGAGGGCTTCTACCGCAGCGTGGGCGCCCGGCCCGTCGGAACGGTGCCGGCGAATCCGCCGGCGGTGATGTGGGACCGCCCGGAGCTCGAATTCCCGGTAGCTCCGGTAGCTCCGGTAGCTCCGGTTGCTCCGGAGGTTCCGGTTGCTCCGGTGGTTCCGGTGGCCGACAGCGGGGCCGGCAAGTAAATCGTTGGCCAAGCGGTCCTCTCGCATTGAGTGTGGAGGTGTGACGCGATCATTTGAGGAACTGGTGGCCGAGGCCGATGCCGTATCGGTCGAGGGGTGGGACTTCTCGTGGCTGGAAGGACGAGCCACGGAGGAGCGGCCCTCGTGGGGCTATCAACGGGCGATGAGTGAGCGGTTGGCGCGGGCGTCGGCCGCGTTGGACATCCAGACGGGCGGTGGCGAGGTGCTCGCCGGGGCGGCGAAGCTGCCGTCGGTGATGGTGGCGACGGAGTCCTGGGCGCCGAATGTCGCCAAGGCCACCGCGCTGTTGCATCCGCTCGGTGCGGTCGTGGTGGCCGACGCGGATGAGCCGCCGCTGCCGTTCGGGGATGCGGCGTTCGACCTGGTCACGAGCCGTCATCCGGTGACCGTGTGGTGGGAGGAGATCGCCCGCGTGCTGCGGCCCGGGGGCACGTACTTCTCTCAGCAGGTCGGACCGGCCAGCGTGTTCGAGCTGGTGGAGTACTTTCTGGGGCCGCAGCCCGAGCACGTACGGCGGTCCCGGCACCCCGAGGATGCGCTCCGGGCGGCGGAGGCGGCAGGTCTTGAGGTGGTCGAGCTGCGTGCGGAGTCGCTGCGGACCGAGTTCTTCGACATCGGGGCGGTCATCTACTTCCTGCGGAAGGTGGTGTGGATGGTCCCCGGGTTCACGGTGGAGCAATATCGGGATCGCCTGCGGGAGTTGGATGAGTTGATCCGTAGGGAGGGCGCGTTCGTCGCGCACACGACCCGCTTCCTGATCGAGGCGCGTCGGGGCTGACTCCTGGCACCCGCCCTCACCTCTGCCTCTGGCGCCCCTGCCCCTGGCGCCTCTGCCACATGGCGCCTCTGCCTCTGGCGCCTCTGCCACATGGCGCCTCTGCCTCTGGCGCCCCTAGATGATTGAGTCCGATGTTTGTGCTGGCCGCGACCATGGCGAAGGGCGCCCGTTGGCTCGTGTGTGACGACAAACCTGGACGCCCTTCTGGCGGCACTGTACGTGTTCATCGACGACCATGTGGCGCCACGTCGCCGGATCGGGCGACCCCCGAAACTGACAGACGCCGAACTGCTGTGCCTCGCGGTCGCCCAGGTCCTGCTGGGCTTTCCCTCGGCCCGGCACTGGATCCGCTTCGCCCACGCCCGGCTGGGGCACCTCTTTCGCTACCTGCCTCAGCAGTCCGCCTACAACAAGCGGCTCAACGCCGCCGGACCGCTGATCAGCGACGTGATCGAGGCCCTGGCCCGGCAGGTCCCGACCTGGACCGACGACCTGCGGCTGATCGACTCCACACCGCTGCCCTGCGCGGCCTCCCGCGAGACCGTCAAACGCTCCGAACTGGCCGGGCACGCCGGCTACGGCTACTGCCGCAGCCACTCCCGCTTCTTCTGGGGATTCCGGCTCTACCTGCTGACCACCGCCGAAGGCATGCCGGTGTCGTGGTGCCTGGCGAACCCCAAGCTCGGCGAACGGGAGGTGATGACCGCACTGCTGGCACGCGACCACCGCCTTGTCCGCTCCGGTCAGGTGATCCTCGCGGACAAGGGCTTCGCCGGGCGGGAGTTCGAGGCGTTCCTGACCGAGCGACTGGGCGTCCATCTGGTGCGGCCGGACCGGAAGGGCGAGCCCGTCCGGCACGGCCGTCTCGCCCGTGTCCGTCAGTGGATCGAGGCCGTGTTCGACACGCTCAAAGGCCAGCTCAGCCTGGAACATCACGGCGGCAGAACCCTGCCCGGAGTGTTCGCCCGCACCGGCCAACGACTCCTCGCCCTCGCAGCAGGTGTCTGGCACAACTGGACCACCGGCGCCAAGATCAAACGATCCCTGATCGCCTTCGACCACTGAGAACATCGGACTCATTCATCTAGGGGCTGCCGCTCCCTGTTATCCCTGCCGACGGCGGGCCGCCGAGGTGATCGTTGCGTGGGCTTCCTGTGCGGACAGGCCGGTGTGGCGGGCCGCCTCCGTCAGCCTGGCGGTGAGTTCCTGGCCGAGACCGGAGTCGTAGGCGCGGCAGGCGGCCCAGAAGAGGCGGGCATTGCGCTGGCCGGGCGGGGAGGCGCGGACGAACCGTACGAGTGCCGCGGCGGGCTGGGGCGGGACGCCGGCCGGGAACTCGCGGTGGGTGGACGGGGGCGGGGCCGTGAGGAGAGTGAGCAGGGTGCTCGGCACGGGGGCGGGGCGTTGCGGTGAGCCCGGTGCGAGGGCGTAACGCCCGTGGGCGGTGAGCGAGCCGGGGCCCACGAGGTAGCCGCCCGCGCCGCGGATGTCGACGCCGGGGGCGAGCCTGCCGACCGAATTCGGTACGGGTGCGGAGGGCGGGCCGGTGAACCAGAGGTGGCGGCCGCCGCTGGGGGTGAGGACGGTGACCGTCGGCGGGATCGGGAAGCTGTGTTGTTCGGCGAGGAACCGGAGGGCGGTCAGGCCGTCGGCGCCGTTCTTGGTGTCGAGGTCGATGCCGATGAGGTGGTGCGGGGGCAGTCCGCAGGCGAGGCCGTAGCCGATGGCCCACGGGGCGGCGGCGAACATCCGGCGGATGGTGAGCGGGTCGGTGCCGGCGTCGTGGACGCCGTGCCCGAGCCGGCCGCACTCGCCGCGGCAGGGCGGGGCCTCGGGGTGCCCGCGGTGCGGGGACCGGATGGCCGGAAGCTTGCTGCGGGTCAGCGGGATAACGGGGTAGCCGCGTCCGGCGGCGAGGAGGGCGTGGGCGAGCGCGGCGGCGTGCGCATCCCCGGGTGGGGTGGAAGGGAGCCAGAGGGGCGGGGCGGGCCGGGTCTCAGAGCGGGCTTCGGGCCGGGCGTCAGTGTGTGGTGCGACCTGCGGATCCGGTCGGGCTTCGGCTGGCGGAGCGGCCGGCCGATCGGCCCGCGGATCCGGCCGAAATTCGGCGCACGGCTCGGCCTGCGGATCCGGTCGAACTTCGCCCCATGGCTCGGCGCGCGGATCCGGTCGGACCTCGACCCACGGCTCGGCGCGCGGCTCTCCCGGCGGCTCGGCCCGCAGGCCAGGCCACGGATCGGGCCGGTCGTCGGTCGGTGTTCCGGTATGGCGTCGGTGCATGGCCATGGCTCTATTTTCGTACGAACGTTCGAGAAAGGGAAGGGGGGCGTGCGCGAAGCGGCCCGTGCGCCGGTTTTGTCGAGGGGGCGCGTGGAGCGCGCGGGCCTTGCGGGGGCGGGGTGTGGCGGGCCGCGGCGGGGTGTCGCGGCGCCGAGCGGTGCGTGTGACGGGGCGGCCGTGTGGCGGCGGGGGTTTACCCGGGGTTCCTCATGCTTGCGAGGGAATCGACCCGTTGCGACGGGTCCGCCGGGGGTTGATGGGCAAGCCTGAGTGCGCGACGTCGAAGCAAGCACCGCGGTGGTCGGCCAACTGCCCGGTGAGCAAGCGGAGTTCCAGCGATCCAGAAGTCGTGTTCCGTAGGAGGAATAGACATGGCAAGCACCCGTACAGCCCGCGTCATCGCCGTTGCCGCCGCGCTGCCCTTCGCGGCCGCGCTCTTCACCGGCGTGGCGCAGGCCGATAACGGCGGCCTTGCGAACAACGGGTCGAGTTCGGCGGCCACGAGCCAGACGGGGACCGGTGTCGCCGGCAGCAACCTCGGCAACTCGACCACCGGTCAGCAGGTCGCCAATGGCGCCGGCGCCTCCAACCAGAACAACACCGCGAGCGTGAACGGCTCCGGCCCCACGCGTATCGACCAGACCAACGCCACCGTCAACTTCACCAACCTCTGGTGAGCCGGCCCGCCGCCTGGGGAAGCGGCGACTGACCGAAGGGGGCATCGAAGGGTGCACCGAAGGGTGAGTCGAAGGGCGAATCGAAGGGTGAGACGTCAGGGCCGGTAGGGAGAGAATGGGGATTCTCCGGGGTTCACAGCGCCGACCTTGACAGTGAGCGGGTTTCTGACGGACAGTCAGAAACCCGCTCGCTCGTTCGTATGCCCGGACCTTCCTGCGGGCCGGGCGTGCGGCCACCAGAAGGGGAGCCGCCGACGTGCACCTCGCCCCGACCGCGCGCCAGGAGCAATTGCGCACTGAACTGCGCACGTACTTCCGCGAGTTGCTGCCGGACGGGCCGGTCGAAGACCCCGCGGCGCAGCGTGCGGTGTTACGCCGGATCGGTGCCGACGGCATGCTGGGACTGGGCTGGCCGACCGCGTACGGAGGGCAGGGCCGCGGTCCCGGCGAACAGTTCGTCTTCTTCGACGAGGCGTACCGCGCGGGCGCCCCGGTCTCGATGGTCACCCTCAACACCGTCGGACCGACCCTGATGAAGTACGGCACCCGGCAGCAGAAGGACTACTTCCTGCCGCGGATTCTCAGCGGCGAGCTCGTCTTCGCGATCGGCTATACAGAACCCGAGGCCGGCACCGACCTCGCCGCGCTCCGCACCCGCGCGGTGAAACGGACGGGCGAGGGTGAGGTCCCGATGACCGACGACGACACCCACGCCGACCCCGCCGGCCCCGGCCGCCCCGATGGCTACGACGCCCAGGACGCCCACGACGCCCACTGGCTGATCAACGGCGTCAAGAGCTTCACCAGCAACGCCCATCAGGCCGACTGGATCTGGCTCGCCTGCCGCACCGACCCCGGCGCCCCCAAGCACAAGGGCATCTCGATCATCCTCGTGCCCACCGACGTCCCCGGTTTCTCCTGGACGCCGATCGAGACGGTCGGCGGGCTGACGACCACCGCCACCTACTACGACGGCGTACGCGTCCCGGCCGGGAACCTCGTCGGCGAGGAGAACGCCGGCTGGAGGCTGATCACCAATCAACTCAACCATGAACGCGTGGCGTTGGCCGCCATCGGCATGCAGGCCGAGGAAGCCTTCGACGCGGCGCTGGCCCATGCCCGTACGCCGGAACCGGCGAGCGGCGAGCGGCCCGCCGACCGCCCATGGGTGCGGTCCCGGCTCGCCGAGGCGCACGCCCGGCTGGCCGCCACCCGGCTGCTGAACTGGCGGCTGGTCGGCGACGTGGGCGCCGGGACGCTGAGCCCCGGCGACGCCAGCGGGGTCAAGTTCGCAGGTACGGAGAGCACCGTCGAGGTCTATCGGATGTGCCAGGAGGTGGTGGGCGACGCCGCCCTGGTGCGGGCCGGCTCGCCGGGCGCCTTCGGGGACGGCGAGCTGGAACGGATGAACCGTGCGGCGCAGATCAACACCTTCGGGGGCGGAGTCGGCGAGGTCCAGCGGGAGATCGTCGCGACGATGCGGCTGGGGATGCGGAGGGGGCGGCGATGAGCGCCGTACAGTTCACATACGAGCAGCTCAAGGCCTATGAGGGCCGGTCGACCTCGGCCGCCGGTGTGGGCAAGGACCTGGTCAACGAGCCGATGATCAGGCACTGGTGCGAGGCCGTGGGTGACGCCAACCCCGCCTACCGGGGGCCGGACGCCATCGCCCCGCCGACCATGCTCCAGGCCTGGACGATGGGCGGCCTGTCCGGCCACACCGACCGCTCGGGGGCGTACGACGAGCTGTCCGGGCTGCTGGACAGCGCCGGATACACCTCCATCGTCGCCACCGACTGCGAGCAGGAGTATCTGCGGCCGCTGCGGCCCGGTGACCGGATCACCTTCGACGCGGTGATCGAATCGGTGTCGGAGCGCAAGACGACGAAGCTGGGGACCGGGTACTTCATCACGACGCGGATGGACATCCGCGCGGACGGCGAGCCGGCCGGGACGCACCGCTTCCGGGTCCTCAAGTACGCCCCGGCGGTGCGTACGCCCGAGGCGGCCGCGCATACGTCCGAGGCGGCCGCCCGCACGCGGCCGCGGACCCCCGGGACAGCCGAGCGGGCCCCCGGGACAGCCGAGCGGCCGCAGGTGTCCCAGCGGCCGCAAGCGCCTCAGCGGTCGCAGGCACCCGAGCAGCCCCGGGCCCGGCGCCCCCGCCCCGTCATCAACCGCGACAATGCCGGCTTCTGGGAGGGCGTCTGCGGACACCGGCTGCTGATCCAGCGCTGCACGGGATGCCGGACGCTGCGCTTCCCCTGGCTGCCCGGGTGCAATGCCTGCGGGTCGCCGGAGTGGGAGACCGTCGCGGCGAGCGGTGCGGGAACGGTCTTCTCCTACGTCGTGATGCACCATCCGCCCTTCCCCGCATTCACGGTCTCCGAGCACGTCGCGGACGCGCCTCGCCCCCATGCGGATGCGCCCCATTCCCGTCCCCATGCGGATGCGCCCCGTCCCCATGCGGATACGCCTCGCCCCCATGCGGATGCGCCCCGTCCCCACGCGGGCGCACCCAGCCCCGGCCCGGACGCGCCCGCCCCGTACGCGGTCGGGCTGATCGAACTGGCCGAGGGGGTACGGATCGTCAGCAATGTCATCGGCGTCCCGTACGACAAGGTGCGGATCGGCATGCCGGTACGGCTCGAATTCCTCCGGGTGGACGAGGAGTTGGAGCTGCCGGTCTTTCGCGCGGCAGAGGGCGGTGAGGGGTGAGATGGACTTCACGCCCACTCCGGAGCAGGCGGCGGCCCGCGAACTGGCCGCGCAGATATTCGGCGATCTGTCCACGCCGGACCGCCTCGCCGCCTGCGGCAGCGGCACGGACGCCGCACTGTGGAAGGCGCTGTGCGCAGCGGGTCTGCCGGGCGCGGTGGAGGAGACGGGTCTGCTCGGACTCGTGCTGATGCTGGAGGAGCAGGGGCGTACGACGGCGCAGGTGCCGTTCGCGGCGACCTGTGTGTACGGCTTGCTGGCGATCGGCGCGCACGGAAGCCCGGAGCAGCGGGCACGGCTGCTGCCGGCGCTGCGGGACGGCGAGGCGGTCGCCACCGGGGCCTTCCCGGCGCGGCGCGGCGGCGTACGGGCCGAGCGCGCCACAGGTGCCACGAGTGCCACGGATGGCGGGGGTGGCACGGGGCGGCTGACCGGCACGGTCCCCGTGGTGCCATGGCTGCGCGAGGCCACCCATGTACTGGTGCCGGACGGGACGACGCGGACGCTGTGGCTCGTACGTACCGACGACACCGGGGTACGGCGCGACCCGGTCGAGACCACCGCCCCATGGTCGGCGGGCCGGCTCACCCTGGACGACGCCCCTGCCGCCTGCCTGGGCCGGGAGACCACCTCCCCGCACCCCCGTACCGCCCGCGCCTACGACGACGTCCTGGCCCTCGCCCGCACCGCCTTCGCCGGACTCCAGACCGGGGTCTGCGCCGGCTCCCTGGCCCGTGCGGTGTCCCACACCACCACCCGCGAGCAGTTCGGCCGCCCGCTCGCCACGAACCAGGGCGTGCAGCTGCGCGCCGCCGACGCCTACATGGACACCGAGGCCATCCGTCTCACCGCCTACGAGGCGGCCTGGCGCCGGGACGCGGGCCTGGACGCCGGGCCGCATGCGCTGACCGCGGCCTGGTGGGCGTCCGAGGCGGGCACCCGCGTGGTGCACACCGGCCAGCATCTGCACGGCGGTATCGGCGCCGACGTGGACCACCCCGTCCACCGGCATTTCCTCTGGGGCAGGCAACTGGCCGGGTACCTGGGCGCGGGAGCCGAAGCCCTGGAGGAATTGGGGGAGTTGCTGATATCGCCCACGGACCGCGAAGACCGGGAGGAGACCGGATGAAGGCCGGTGACGAGCTGCCGACGCTCACCATCCCCATCACCCGCACCCTGATCGTCGCCGGGGCGCTCGCTTCCCGCGACTACCAGGACGTGCACCACGACACCGAGGCGGCCCAGCAGAAGGGCTCTCCGGAGATCTTCATGAACATCCTCACCACCAACGGGCTCGTCGGCCGCTACCTCACCGACCACTTCGGACCGCGCTGCACCCTGCACAAGGTGGCCATCCGCCTCGGCGCCCCCAACTACCCGGGAGACGCCATGGTGTTGAGCGGAACCGTCACCGAGGTGACGGACGGTACGGCGGTGGTGCGGGTCGTCGGAGCGAACGGCCTCGGACACCACGTCACCGGCACGGTGACCGTAGGCCTCCCGGAGGGCACGGCATGAGCGTCCACCGTCCCGATTCCCTCGGCGGCCGGGCCGCCATCGCCGGAATCGGCGCGACCGAGTTCTCCAAGAACTCCGGCCGCAGCGAACTGACGCTCGCCGTCGAGGCGGTACGCGCCGCCCTGGACGACGCTGGGCTGGCCCCCGCGGACGTCGACGGCCTGGTCACCTTCACCATGGACACCAACCCCGAGATCACCGTCGCCCAGGCGGCCGGCATCGGCGAGCTGTCCTTCTTCTCGCGGGTCCACTACGGGGGCGGCGCGGCCTGCGCGACCGTCCAGCAGGCGGCCCTGGCGGTCGCCACCGGCATCGCCGAAGTCGTCGTCTGCTACCGCGCGTTCAACGAGCGCTCCGGCCGCCGCTTCGGCTCCGGCGTACAGCAGCGGGAGCCCACCGCCGAGGGCGCGGCGCTCGGCTGGAACCTCCCGTTCGGCCTGCTCACCCCTGCCTCCTGGGTCGCCATGGCCGCCCAGCGCTACCTGCACACCTACGGGCTGACCCCGGACGCCTTCGGCCCGGTCGCGGTCACCGACCGCCGCCATGCCGCCCGCAACCCGGCCGCGTACTTCTACAACAAGCCCATCACCCTCGCCGACCACGCCGCCTCCCGCTGGATCGTGGAGCCGCTGCGGCTGCTGGACTGCTGCCAGGAGACGGACGGCGCCCAGGCGATCGTGGTGACCTCGCCCGAGCGGGCCCGCGGGCTGCCCCACCCGCCGGCGCTGATCACGGCCGCGGCGCAGGGTGCGGGCCGCGGCCAGGAGCAGATGACCAGCTTCTACCGCGACGACCTGACCGGCCTCCCCGAAATGGACGTGGTCGCCCGCCAGCTCTGGCGCACCGCCGCCCTCACCCCCGCCGATATCGACGTCGCGATCCTCTACGACCACTTCACGCCCTTCGTGCTGATGCAGCTGGAGGAGTTCGGCTTCTGCGCCCCCGGGGAGGCCGCGGACTTCGTCGCCGCGGACACCCTGCCCCTCAACACCCACGGCGGCCAGCTCGGCGAGGCCTATCTGCACGGCATGAACGGCATCGCCGAGGCCGTCCGCCAGCTCCGCGGCACCTCCGTCAACCAGGCCGGCAGCCCCGCACATGTCCTGGTCACGGCCGGGACCGGCGTCCCGACCTCGGGGCTGATCCTCGGCGCGGACGGCTGACCGCGGAGGAGCGCGCCCGCCCGCCGCGGCCGTACACGTACCCACGGGGTACGTGTCCCCACCGGTCACCGGCACTCTGTCCCCACCGGTCACCGGCACTCGCTCCCCAGCGGTCGCCGGCACTCGGTACCGTGATCAATGCCCTAGGGGTAAGCCCTGCCCTGTCCCCCCAGAGGAGGTCGGGCAAGCCCCACCCGTACAACTTGAGGCGGATGGTGCTTCGGCACCTTGGGGCGATCCGCCCGCCCCACCCTCGCTTCTAGCGTGGTCCACATGACCACGCCAGTGTGCACAAGCGCTTCGACCGCCGCTGTGTTCCCGACGTTCTCGTCCTATGTACGGGCCCGGGGGCCGGTCCTGCTGCGCACTGCGCGGTCGCTGTCCGCCAACCCGAACGACGCCGAGGACCTCCTCCAGACCGCGCTGGCCAAGACCTTCGTGGCCTGGGAACGCATCGAGGACCACCGCGCGCTGGACGGCTATGTCCGCCGCGCGCTGATCAACACCCGCACGTCCCAGTGGCGCAAGCGCAAGGTCGACGAGTTCGCCGTCGACGAGCTGCCGGAGCCGGACCCGCTGCCGGCGCCCGACCCGGCCGAACTCCAGGGCCTGCGCGACGCGATGTGGCGCGCGGTGATGCGCCTGCCCGCCCGTCAGCGGGCCATGGTCGTCCTCAGGTATTACGAGGACCTGAGCGAGGCCCAGACCGCCGAGGTCATGGAGGTCTCGATCGGCACGGTCAAGAGCGCCGTCTCCCGCGCCCTGGCCAAACTCCGGGAAGACCCGGAGCTGGCGATGATCTCGGCCTGATCCGTCGCTGTCGGCGAGCACGTCAGAGGAGCACGTCAGGGCGCACGTCAGGGGTGTCTCCGCCAATGCGCCCTATCGGCACTGCCGTGACCACTCATACGCTCTCCGTGGCCGTGGCCGTGGCCGTGGCCGTGGCCGTGCCCGTGGCGCCTGGCGAAAGGGGCAGGAATGGGGCAAATCCGCTGGCCGGCCCGGAATCGAAAGGCATCGGCTGCGCATCTCTCCCGACGGCCGGAGGACACGCCACGAAGTGAGCCTCGCCTGACGGCCTCAGGCCGTGCCCGGCGGGATCAGGCTCGGCCGGGTAGCTGGTCGTGGCGTTCTTACATCTCTCTAATAACCGCGCCACATGGTGGGGTTCATGGTGACCAAACGAATTGCCGTCGGTGTCGGAATGCTCACGACGATAACCTTGGCAGGCGTAGCCGCGACGGCCGCCGCGGGTCCCGCTCCGACGTCCGACAAGGCTTCTGCTTCCGCCTCAGCACTCGGCAACAGGGCAGCGAAGAACTACTTGTACGCATCCATTGGGGATTTCGATACAGAGGTGAAACCGCTGATCGATCGCCCCGATGTCAACGGCGTGCAGCTGGTGGTGCCGTGGAAGGCACTCGAGCAGAAGAAGAATCAGTACGATTTCTCGGAGATCGACCGGGTGCTGAACTATCTGCAGCCCCGCCACAAGAAGCTGTTCATCCAGATCCAGGACCGGTTCTTTGCACCGCCGACCAGGCTCCCGGACTATCTGTTGCGTGAGCCGGAATACAAGGGAGGCGCGGCTCCGACAACGAACGAAAGCGGCCTCGGCCCCGGTGAGCCCGGAGCGGTCGCAGCGCAGTGGAACCCACAGGTGAGGGGCCGTTTCCAGCATCTGCTGAAGGCGCTGGCGCAGCGATTCGACGGGCGCCTCGCCGGGGTGAACCTTCCGGAAACCGCTACCGGAGTGGACACCAAGAAGGACCGTACTGGATACAGTCACGAATCCTACTTCAAGGCAGAACTCGCCAACATGGCCTACGGCAAGAAGGTCTTCACCAAGACGCAGTTCATTCAGTATGTCAACTTCTGGCCGGGTGAATGGAACAACAGCCGCAACTATATGAAGCGCACCTTCGAGTTCGCCAAGTCGCACGGAATCGGCCTGGGCGGACCTGACGTCCTCCCGAACCGCCCGGCACAGATGGAAAACTCGTACCCCTTCTTCAAGAAATACCGCGGCAAGCTCCCCATCGTGGCCATGGCCGTACAGGAGCCCGACTTCGAATACAAGAACCCCACGACGAAGAAGCCGTACACCCGGGAGGAGTTCATCGATTTCGGCACGAACACCCTCGGTGCCGACGTCATGTTCTGGGCCACCAGCGCGCCCTGGCTCCACCAGCCGGCGGCACGATAGAGCCACTCATCCTGCGCGGGCGGGGAGGCGCCTGTCACGTGACGTGACGTGACGTGACGTGACGTGGTGTGGCGTGACGTTACGGATGGTCTGGCGCCCCCTCGGCGGCCGGGGGCCGTCCTCACATGCCCGCGTAGCGCGCCGGCGTCGTGCCCACGTGCCGCGTGAAGTGCCGGTTCAGGTGAGCTTGGTCATGGAATCCCACCGTTGCCGCGACCTCCGCCGGCCGCCTGCCGTCGAGCAGAAGCCCACGGGCCCACTCGATGCGCTTGCCGGTGAGATAGGCGTGCGGCGGCAGGCCGTAGGTCTGCTTGAAGCAGCGGATCAAGTGCGTGGGGTGGGCGTGCAGGACGGCGGCCGCCTCGTGCAGGGACAGACCGGTCGCCAGGCGGGAGTCCAGGAGGTCCCGCAAGACGGCAGCCAGCCGGTGCGCCTCACGGCCTGGCGTACGCGTCGGCCGCAGCGCATCCAGGTGGAAATGCAGCCGCTCCCGGATGAACGCCAACCGGGATTCGGCTTCGAAGACGTCGCCCGCCTGAGCGCTGGCCGCCTGAGCCCTGTCCGCCTGAGCGCTGTCCGCCTGAGCGCTGTCCGCAGGAGAGTCGCCCGCATGCGCGTCGCCCGCGTGGCCGAGGGACATATGCAGCTGGTGGATGCGATGGCGCAGCAGCACATCGCCGAAGACCGGGGCGTCCACCGCCCGGCCGGTCAGGCCCTCGGGGAGGACGGTCGCGTCGAGGTAGAGCACGCGCTTACGGAATCCTGCCGCGGTGACGGTCCTGCCGTCATGGGCGACACCGGGAGGCAGCAGGACGACCGTGCCGGTCCCGGTCACGCCATGCCGGTGGCGGTCACACGCGAAGTCGACCGCCCCGTCATTGAGGATCATCAGGGCCCAGGTGTCATGGGTGTGGGACGGGTACGCGTGCTCGGTGAAGTGCGCGTGGAAGACCTCGGCGATTCCCGCAACGGGCGGTCGCCAAGCGCTGACCCTCGTACGGGGCGGGCCGTCTGCCATGCCAGGAACGTACAAGACCGCCGACGGCCGGGCACGGCAGTCTCATGGCATGACTGACTCTCCCGTACCCGTCAATATCGCCGACAAGCTCTCACAGTTCACTGACCTGTGGTCGCAGAAGAAGATCGCCGACGTCAACGACTACGAGGTCAAACTCGCCAAGCTCAAGGGCGAGTTCGTCTGGCACACGCACGAGGACACCGACGAACTGTTCCTGGTCATCAGCGGCCGGCTCACCCTTCAGCTCAGGGACGGCGATGTGGTGCTCGGCCCCGGCGAGCTGTACGTGGTTCCCCGAGGCGTCGAACACTGCCCGGTGGCGGACGAAGAGACCGCCATCCTGCTCCTCGAACCGACCGGCACGCTCAACACGGGCGACGCGGGAGGGCCCAGGAGCAAGGCGCCAGAGGCCCTCTGACGCGCGTCAGCGCCCGGCGGCGGCGTACGCGACGAAGTCCGCCCAAGCGGCGGGCCGGAGGTGGAGCTGCGGGCCGTGGGGGTTCTTGGAGTCGCGGATGTGGATGGTGTGGGGGGTGGGGGCGACTTCGATGCAGTCATGGCCGTTACTGCTGTCGCTGTAGCTGCTCTTCTGCCAGGCGACTTCGACGCACTCGTTGCCGTTACCTTGGCCGCTGTAGCTGCTCTTGGTCCACTCCAGCTCGGAAGCGTCTCCGGCAGAGGGCTTGAGTGTCATGTCTCTCCCAGCACTTTCTCGATGAAGGCCATCGACTCCCGGGGCGTGAGAGCCTGGGCCCGGATGATGCCATACCGCAGTTCCAGGATCCGGGTCTCTTTCGGGCTGGAGATCAGACGGCTGGTGAACTGGTCATCGGGGCGACCCACTACTGACCCGTCCCCGAACTTCAGGATCTCGATCTCACCGCCCATCCCGGCATGGTCGTCGAGGTTCGTCGGCATCACCTGGACTTCGACGTTCCGCAACTGACCTACCTCCAACAGGTGTTCGAGCTGTTGTCGCAGAACCATTGTGCCTCCAATGGGGCGGCGCAGTGTCACCTCTTCCTGGACGAACATGAGCGCCGGTGCAGGAGTGCGGGCGAAGATCGACTGTCGAGCAATGCGCGCGGTCACCTCGCGTTCCACTTTGTCTGGCGAGTAGGCAGGGCGGCGCATCTCGAACAGTGCGCGTGTGTACTCCTTCGTCTGCAACAGCCCATGCAGGTTGTGATTGCCATACGCGCCCAGCTCGACGACCTCGGCTTCCCACCTCGTCAGGTCGCGAATCCTCTTCGGGTACCGGGCTCGCTCCACATCCTTCTTCATTGCGGCGATCTTGCCGCCCGCGCCTAAGACCTCATCGGCCCTTTCGAGGAACTCCGGGCGTGGGATGCGGCTGCCGCGCTCGATCTTGTAGATGAGGTTCTCCCCGTACCCGACGGCCGCGCCGAACTCTGCCGGGCGTAGCCCGGCGGCCTCCCGCCACAATTTGAGCTGGCGCCCGACCGTCTCCACGGCCGCCTGTGCGTCATCTTCCGGGTCGAGTTCCCAACCCCCGTCTTCCGCACCGTCAACATTCATCCGCTTCCACCTCCTGGACAGCGGGGACGCCCCTGGACAAATCCTGGACATCACCATGCGTACTGGCGTTATCACTATTCAGCGTAAGCACGCACGACCACGCTGAGTGACGTGAATCAGGAAATCGCCGAGCACAAGCTCACGTTCCACGTCCAGCTGTCCGCCACCCGCCGGGGCGCCCGTCTCGCGCGGCTTCTCGCGACTGAGCAACTCCGGTCCTGGGGGCTGCCGTTCGAAGGCCCGGCTCAGGTCATTGCCGAGCTGGCCGCGAACGCCGCGTCGCACGGCCTCGTGCCGGGCCGGGACTTCCGCCTCGCCGTTCTGTCCGACGCGGACACGCTCCGTATCGAAGTGACGGATGCCCGCGGTGACCGGCTCCCGGACCCACAGGGCTCAGGCCTACGGGAATCGGGCCACGGTCTGATCCTGGTCGACGCGCTCGCCGACCGCTGGGGCACCCGACGGGGACCCTTCCCCTGCAAAACGGTCTGGGCGGAATTCGACCTACCGATGTGGGGCCGATGAGGCGGTCGGCCGCCCGTCAACCGGAGGCCGGAAAACCGGGCTTCGGTGTGCCGCGCGCCGGGGTTTCGGCCTGTAAAGGACCCCATAACCCCAGGTACAGAAACCGACCCCACCCAGCCCAACCGGCCCTGGGCGCCCCGCCGCCGTCACTCACTCGGGTGATCCACGACCGGAAGGCTGGCCTCCGCGGCCCCCGCCCATGCACTCTCGGTAACAACAACCCAAACCAACCGCAGACATGCGACGGCCCCCGGCCGGGACTGGCATCCCGATCGAGGGCCTGACCAACGAGGAAGAAGCAAGCTTCCTGATGGCTGAGCAGCAGTTTAATGCGCCTGCGCGCGCCCGGTACGACGTTCACCGATCCCCGTCCGGCGTCCGCAAAGTCACCGAACACCAGGACCCCGGCTACACGATCGTCGGCAATCACCTCACCCAGCACCGATCCCTGTCCGGCCTGGCGATCGGGCTCGCCGCCTACATCCAGTCGTTGCCCGAGGGCGCGCCGGTCGACGTCCGTACGCTCGCGAAGAGGTTCCCGGAGGGGCGGGGCCGGATCGCCGCCGCCTTACGGGAGTTGGAGGCGTACGGCTACCTCGAACGGGTCCGGCGGCGCACCGACGACGGGCGGATGGTCACGGTCACGATCTCGTACAACAACCCGGCGGCCACCCGCGCCCGCCGCGCACGCGAGGACGCCGCGCAGACCAAGCGCCGCACCGCCGCCGAACCGCCGCCCCCTGCCGCTCCGGCCCCGGCCCCGGCCCCATGCCCGGCCCCGGCCCCGGCTCTTGAGCCTCCGCACGGACGAACGGAGCCCGCACCCCCGCCGCACCGACGTCCGCAGCTCGCGCAACTACCGGAACCCGCCACCCGCGACCACCACACCTCGGCCGCCGCCCTCCTGGCCAACCTCCGCCGTGACGATCCCCGCCTCCTGCTCTCCGTACGGGATATCCACCGTCTCACCCCGCCCGTGGCCGCCTGGCTGGAGCGCGGCGCGTCCCCGGACGCCGTACACAGCGCCCTGACCACCGGCCTCCCCCCGACCCTCCGCCACCCGGCAGCACTACTCGCCCACCGGCTCGCAGAGCTCCTGCCGCCACCTCTCCCGGCGGCAACCCCCTCCACCCCCACGGCCCCACCACCCCCGCTCCAGACCTGCGACGGCTGCGAGCGTGCCTTCCGCGCCCCTGTCCCGGGCCGCTGCCGCGACTGCCGTCAGCCGGGACGTCAGAGCAAAGAGCAGAGAGGCATGAAGTTGAGCTGAGCGCTCCGGCCGGCAGGCCGGCGGTTCTTCCTCGACCCAACGCGCTATCGACCAACAGCCGAGTGAACTGCCCACGGTTTAGCGGGAGTTGACAGTACCACCGGCGCGCTTGGCGACATGCCCGCGTCTACGGATAGTTGGACATCGAGTTATCAGTCAGCCGAAACGCCACCATTGACTGTCACGCGAGAGTTTCACAAAATCATCACGCTCAAGATCCGCTAAACGCGGGTTCCGGATACAGCTACCAGCTAGTACTTTCGTTGAGGACCAAGAGGGCGCGGTATCTGACCCATGCCGCCCTGAATGAAAAGTTGAATCGGGGACAATTCGATGAAGAGTATTTCCTCGGGGGCGATCGGTGGGGCCGGAGCGCTGACCGTCGGCCGCCACGTCAGCGAGGACGTGGTCAAGGGCGCCGCGGGCAAGGCCGTCGTTGCCGGGGCCACCGGCTGCCTCTCCTCGCTCTCCTGCGGGCTTAGGGAATTCTGATGGGCAAGATTGTATTTACTGTGCTCTGGGCCGGCGTGGTCATTGCGGTGAACAGCGTGCTGGATGACTTCATCTGGGCTCAGTATCTGTCCACATTCGCGCTGGGCGGAATTTACGCCTTTACTGTCGACAAGGTGCCGGGACCTCGCGGCAAGAGCCCCCAAGAAGGACAGTCTCTGTAACTTTCCCGGCGTCACTCTTCAAGTCCCCCGGCTCACCATCAACCGCCCCACCGCCTGCTCCAATTCGGTGATGCGGTCGGCGAGACGCTTCTTGTCGGAGCCTTTTGCGTCACGCAGGAGGAGTTCCACCTCGGCGAGCTGGCCGGCGATGTCCGCGAGGCGGGAGGCGTCGGAGGCGGGCGCCGCGGGCTGCGGGGGCGGCTCGGGAGGCGGCGGGGCACCGGGGCCTTCCGGGGGAAGGGGAGGGTGCTCGGCCGACACCGAGGGCGACATCGTCGGCGACCCCGCGGGCGAGGCCGGCGGCGACGGCGAAGCCGCATCCGTTCCGGCGGTGATCGTGGCGGTGGTCGCGGCCGTGGGCGTCGTCGTGGGCGTCGTGGTGGCGGGCGACGGCCCCTCGTCCCCAGGGTGGTCTTCCGACGTCAGCAGACGCTTCAACTGCTCCGCCTGGGCGGCCAGTTGACGGTTCTTGCGATGGAGGTCGAGGAAGACGTTCACCTTGGTGCGCAGCAGCCAGGGATCGAAGGGCTTGATGAGGAAGTCGGCGGCGCCGACCGTGTAGCCGCGGTAGGCGTAGTTCGGGTCGACCGAGGCGCCGGTGAGGAGAATGATCGGGACGTCTTTCGTCTGGTCCAGGCCCTTGATGTTGGCGGCGGTCTCGAAACCGTTCATGCCCGGCATCAGCACATCGATGAGAACGACCGCGAACTCCTCGCGCAGCATGGCCTTGAGGGCCTCTTCGCCGGAGCGCGCGCGGACCACTTTCTGGCTGAGGGAGCTCAGTACGGCTTCCAGTGCGACGAGGTTCTCCTCCATGTCGTCGACGATGAGGATGCCGGCTGAGGTGTCCGGTGCGGTCGTCATGACGGCTCCCCCGTCGGTCGCTGGTCGGCCTGGTCTGCACTCTCGCCGTCGTCGGCGCTCCGGGGGCTGTCGGGACTCCCGGCGGTCTCTGCGGTGTCACAGCTCTCCGGGTTGGCGGGGTTCTCCGGGCTCTCCGGGCTGTCGGGATCAGGGGCCGGGGCCATACCGCAGTTCTCCGGGTCCAGCAGGCCGCAGATCACGGTCAGCAGCCGGTCCACGTCCACCGGTTTGGGGATGTAGTCGTTGGCACCGCTCTCGATCGCCTTTTCGCGGTCGCCCGGCATGGCCTTCGCGGTGAGCGCGATGACCGGCAGGTCCGCGAATCTGGGCGCTTGTCGGATCGCCTTGATCATCTCGTAACCATCCATTTCGGGCATCATGATGTCCATCAGCACCAGCGAGACGTCCGGCGTCCGGTCGAGGACCTCCAGGCCCTCGCGGCCGTTCTCGGCGTACTTGACGCGGATGCCGACCCGGCCCAGTACATGCGTGAGCGCGAAGACATTGCGGATGTCGTCGTCGACGATGAGGATGCGGCGGTTGACCAGCACCTCGCCGGGGCGTCCGCTGAGCCAGTCCTTGAGGCGGGTGGTCTCGGGCCAGGTGACATCGCTGCCGTCGGGGGAGTGGGTTCCCAGGTGCGGGGTCTGCTCCTGCTCCGTCTTGGCGGGGAAGACGTCACCGGAGGCTGAGCTCGGCGAGGCCGAGGTGCTCGCGGGGCTGGGCGCGGCCGTGAGCTGTTCGGCCAGGACGGGGCGCGCGGGGCCGGCCTGTGCGGTGATGTCCGCGGGGCGGGTCGCGGCGGTGGGGCTCGGCGCGGGGAAGGGCCCGGTGTAGCGCGCGGGCACATACAGGGTGAAGGTCGAGCCGACGCCCGGCTCGCTCTCGGCGATGATCCGGCCGCCGAGCAGCGAGGCCATGTCGCGGCTGATGGAGAGGCCGAGACCGGTGCCGCCGTATTTGCGGTTGGTGGTGCCGTCGGACTGCTGGAACGCCTCGAAGATGCCGTCGAGTTTCTCCGGTGAGATGCCGATTCCGGTGTCCTTCACGGAGAGCGCGATGACGTCGTCCGCGGTGCGCAGGGACTCCTCCTCGAATTCCGTGCCCGGTACGCGCTGGACGATGAGTTCCACGCTGCCGGAGGAGGTGAACTTCACGGCGTTGGACAGGAGGTTGCGGAGGATCTGCTGGAGGCGCTGTTCGTCGGAGAAGAGCTCCTTGGGGACGTTCTCGCCGACCCTGACGTCGAAGGTCAGGCCGCGGTCGACGGTGAGCGGCTTGAAGGTGGCGCGGACGTAGTCGAGCAGTTTGATCAGCGGCAGGGTCTTGGGGTGGACGTCCATCCGGCCGGCCTCGATCTTCGACAGATCGAGGATGTCGTTGATGAGCTGGAGCAGGTCGGAGCCCGCGCGGTGGATGGTGACGGCGAACTCCACCTCCTGGGAGGAGAGCCGGCCGTCGGGGTTGTCGGCGAGGAGCCGGGAGAGCACCAGCAGGGAGTTCAGCGGGGTGCGCAGCTCATGCGACATGTTCGCCAGGAACTCCGACTTGTACTGGGAGGAGGTGGCGAGCAGGGCCGCCTTCTCCTCCAGCTCGGCATTCGTCAGCTGGAGCTCGTCGGAGCGCTGGCGGAGCTCGGCGGTCAGCCGCTGGGATTCCGAAAGCAGCGATTCCGTACGGGAGTTGGCGATGATGGTGTTGATCGAGACGCCGATGGTGTTCACGAACTGGTCGATGAAGGCGAGGTGGACCTCGCTGAACCGGCTGAAGGAGGCCAGCTCGATCACGCCGAGCACCTGGTCCTCGAAGAGGATCGGGAGGATGACGATGCTGGCCGGGGCCGCGGCACCGAGTCCGGAGCTGATGGTGATGTAGTCGGGCGGTACGGCCTCGACGACGATGCGCTTCTTCTCCATGGCGGCCTGGGTGATCAGGCCCCAGCCGGGGGTGCCCAGGCGCAGCCGCGGCAGGGAGCGGCGGCCCTCGGGCTGGCCGGTGCCGTAACCGGCGATCAGCTCCAGGCCCTCGCCGGGTTCGGCGCCCGCCTCGGCCAGGAAGAACGCGCCGAACTGCGCATTCACCAGCGGGGTCAGCTCGCGCAGGATCAGGTCGGCGACCTCGACCAGGTCGCGGTGGCCCTGCATCAGGCTGGCGATACGGGCGAGGTTGGACTCCAGCCAGTCCTTGGCGCGGGTGGTCTCGCGGAGATTGGCGACCATGAGGTTGATGTTGTTCTTCAGGGCGGCGACCTCACCCTGGGCCTCCACGGAGATGGAGCCCGACATATCGCCCTGGGTGACGGCGCTGGCCACCTCGGCGATCGCGCGGACCTGCGTCGTCAGGTTCAGCGCCAGCTCGTTGACGCTGGTCGTCAGCCGCTTCCAGGTGCCGTAGACGCCCTCGACCCGGGCCTGGCCGCCGAGCTGGCCCTCGCTGCCGACCTCGCGGGCCACCCGGGTCACCTCGGAGGAGAACGAGGACAGGGTGTCGACCATCGTGTTGATCGTCGTCTTCAGTTCCAGGATCTCGCCGCGGGCGTCCACATCGATCTTCTTGGACAGGTCGCCCTTCGCGACGGCGGTCGCGACCTGGGCGATGTTGCGGACCTGGGACGTCAGGTTGTCGGCCATGGAGTTGACGTTGTCGGTGAGGTTCTTCCAGACGCCGGAGACGCCATGGACCTGGGCCCGGCCGCCCAGCCGGCCTTCGGTGCCGACCTCGCGGGCCACCCGGGTGACCTCGTCCGCGAACGCCCGCAGCTGCTGGACCATCGTGTTGACCGTGTCCTTCAGCTCCAGGATCTCGCCCCGTGCGTCCACATCGATCTTCTTGGACAGATCGCCGTTGGCGACGGCCGTGGTGACCTGGGCGATGTTGCGGACCTGCGAGGTCAGGTTCAGCGCCATGAAGTTGACGTTGTCGGTGAGGTCCTTCCAGACCCCGGAGACGTCCCTGACCTGCGCCTGACCGCCCAGGTTTCCTTCGGTGCCGACCTCGCGGGCGACGCGGGTGACCTCGTCGGCGAAGGCGGAGAGCTGGTCGACCATGGTGTTGATCGTGGTCTTCAGCTCCAGGATCTCGCCCTTCGCCTCCACGGTGATCGTCTTGCCGAGGTCGCCCTCCGCGACGGCGGTGGCGACCAGTGCGATGTTGCGGACCTGCGACGTCAGGTTGTCCGCCATGAAGTTGACGCTTTCGGTGAGGTCCCGCCAGACCCCGGAGACGCCCCTGACCTGCGCTCGGCCGCCCAGCCGGCCTTCGGTGCCGACCTCGCGGGCGACGCGGGTGACCTCGTCGGCGAAGGCGGAGAGCTGGTCGACCATGGTGTTGATCGTCGACTTCAGCTCCAGGATCTCGCCCCGTGCGTCCACGGTGATCTTCTGGCTCAGGTCGCCGTTGGCGACGGCCGTGGTGACCTGGGCGATGTTGCGGACCTGCCAGGTCAGGTTGGACGCCATGAAGTTGACGTTGTCGGTGAGGTCCTTCCAGACCCCGGAGACGCCCCTGACCTGCGCGCGGCCGCCCAGCTGGCCCTCCGTGCCGACCTCGCGGGCGACGCGGGTGACCTCGTCGGCGAACGCCCGCAGCTGGTCCACCATCTTGTTGACGGTGAGCTTCAGCTCCAGCAGCTCGCCGGTGGCCTCGACCGTCACCTGCTGGGTCAGGTCGCCGGTGGCCACCGCGGTCGTGACCACGGCGATGTCCCTGACCTGCGCGGTCAGCCGTGACGCCATGGTGTTGACCGCCTCGGTCACATGGAGCCAGTCGCCGGAGAGCCCCTGGACCTTGGCCCGGCCGCCGAGCCGCCCTTCGGTGCCGACCTCACGGGCGACCCGGGTGACCTCGCCGGTGAACAGCGACAGCTGGTCGACCATGCGGTTCACCCCGCTGCCCAGCCGGCGCAGATCGCCGCGGAGCTGGCGGTTGCCGTCGTGCAGATCGACCCGCTGGGTCAGGTCGCCGTCGGCCACCGCGTCCAGCACCCGGGTGGCCTTGGCGAGCGGGACCACCAGCGCTTCGAGGACCGTGTTGGCCGCCTCGATGTTCGTCGTCCAGGTCCCCTGGCCGGGGCTCGCGGTGATCCGCTCGTCCAGCCGGCCCTGCCGGATGATCTCGCTGCGTACGCGCTGGAGCTCGGAGGCCAGATGGGCGTTGCGGGCGACGACCTGGTTGAAGACGCCGGTCATGTCGGCCAGCACGCCATCGGTGGAGGTGCTGTCCTGCGGGATCTCCACGCGTGCGGTGAAATCACCGTCGCGCAGCGCGTTCATCGCCGCGAGCAACGGCCGTAGCTCACCGGTCCGCACCCACTGTCCGTCGTGCCGGGAGCCGCCGGGCTGCGGGGGCTCGGCGGGCTCGGGAGGCTCTGGGGGCGGAGAAGCAGGCTCGGGCCGGGACGGGTCGAGCGCCATGGCACACCATCCCCCCAGTGATCGATGTGGAGAAACCGGTCGGGCAGAGATCCATTTGGGCAGATATGACATAGTATAAAGCGCTTGTAATTAGTTTTTCCCGGCACTTTCAGGGGGCGCAGTGGTACCGCTGTCCTCCCCGTCCGCGACGGAATGCGTGTCCCGGAAAGGCTTGCCCGCGAACCAGCTCGCGGCCGCCGGCGCACGTAAATTCGTGCGCGCGCTGCTCATCGAACGGGCGGGTGCCCCACCCGCCACGGCCGGGCCCGGTGCGGCCGCGATCAGCTCGGAGCTGATCAGCGACGCCGTCCTGCTCACCAGCGAGCTGGTCACCAATGCCGTGATGTACGCCGGTACCGATATCGATGTGACCTGCCGCCTGGAGCACGACCGGCCGCCCGCCGAGGGCGACGGGGAGCGCCGCCCGGCCAAGGTGGGAGTGGTGCTGGAGGTCTCCGACCGCCATCCCGCCCGGCGCGTCCGCGGCGGGGTGGATGCCCGCACCGGAGAGCCGGGGTACGGACTCCAGCTGGTGAGCGCGCTGGCGGAGTCCTGGGGCGTGACCTACCGCCGGGCCGTGAAGACCGTGTGGTTCCGTCTGGAGGCCACCGAGGGGGAGCCCGGACGCATCAGTGCCGTGCCCAGGGCCGAGGCGCGCGCCCCCGAGCCTCCCGTTCGTTCGGCCCACCCCCACCCCGTGGCCCCGCGCGGCCGCCCGCACAGGTTCGCCGCCGAATGGGCCGACCGCGGCGGCCCGTCCTTCCTCGCCGAGACCAGCGAACTGCTGGCCGGGCAGCTCGACCAGGACATGGTCACCGCGCTCGCCGCCCAGCTGCTGGTGCCCCGGCTCGCCGACTGGTGCGCCATCTGGCTGAGCACCGAGGGCGGCGGGGTGCAGCTCTCCCGGGTCTGGCATGTCGACGAGCGGCGGATCACCCCCCTCCGGGCCGAACTGGAACGGGACCCGCCGGCCGACATCGTCAGCACCGCCGGCACCCCCTGGCCCTGGCCGGACTGCGCCGGTGCGGCTCCCTCGGGCGGCTCCGCGCTCGCCTTCCCGCTGATCGCCCGGGACGCCGAGCAGGGCATGCTGCTGCTCGGGCGGGCCGGGCACCTCCAGATGACCGACACCGTGGTGCGGATGGTCGAGGACGTGGCACGCCGGGTCGCGCAGGCCGTGTACACCGCCCGTCAGTACACCCGGCAGACCACGATCAGCCTGGCGCTCCAGCGAAGGCAGCTGCCCGCGACGCTCGCCAGCATCCCCAGCGTCGACACCGCGATCGTCTACGAGCCGCACGGCGAGGGGCAGACCGTCGGCGGCGACTTCTACGACGTCTTTCCGATGGGCGACCGCCGCTGGTGCTTCCTGCTCGGGGACGTACAGGGCAAGGACCCGGAGGCGATGTCCGTGACCGGCCTGGCCCGCCATCTGGTGCGGCTGCTGGCCCGGGAGGGGCATGGCGTCGAGTCGGTGCTCGGCAGGCTGAATCTGGCCATGGCCGAGGAGAGCGCGGAGGCGGTGGAGCTGGGCGGCGAACAGGCCGCCTCCCGCTTCCTGAGCCTGCTGTACGGCGAGCTGGAGGTCGCTCCGGGCGTACCCGGAGCCCGCTGCACGGTCGCCACCGCCGGCCATCCGCCGCCGCTGCACATGTTCGTCGACGGCGCCGTGGAGGCGGCCTCCGACCCCCAGATGCTGCTCGGCATCGACGGGGGCACCGAATTCCACGCCAGCACCTTCCACCTCGCACCGGGCGAGACGCTGCTGTGCGTGACCGACGGGGTCACCGAACGCCGTTGCGGCAACTGGCAGTTGGACGACAACGACGGTCTGATCGAGGTGATGCGGGACGGCATGGGGCTGGGCGCCAAGGCCCTCGCCGAGCACGTACGCCGCGCCGCACACGACTTCGGCACCGGCCCGGTCGAGGACGATCTGTCGGTGCTGGTGCTCCAGGCGGTGACCCCGGCGGCCGAACGGCGCCCGTGAGCGGCCGGCCGGCCCACCGGGGACGGGCGGTCAGCGCCGCGGCGTCACGACCTGCCGCCGTCGGCGTGGGTGAACACCGGCCTCCCGCCGCCGGAGATCACCCCGCCGCCCATACCGCCGACGGGGTCGAACTGCCCGCTGAACAGCGGGCGGCCGAGCGACAGGCCGTCGCCGGAGGACCGCTGGACCTGTGCGGCCTGCGGCGCCGCCTGAGCGACACCGGACGCGAGCACGCTCGCACCGCCCAGGGCGGCAAGGACGAGGCAACGACCGAGGTGGGGGCGCATAGGACGCTCCTTCAGTAGACGAGACCCAGTAGCCGAGTGACTGAGTAGCCGACTAACGGAGTGACCCGGCGCTGAGTAACCCGCTGCTGACTAACCGGGTGACCGCCGGCGTGCCGGCCCCGCCGGATACCGCACAAGTAACGTGCCGTAAGGGCCTTTCCTGCGGGTGAAGGCTGCCGGGGACCTGACGGGTCACGGCCGTCCCCCCCGGCGGCGGCTTCACCGGGGGCCGGACGCGTGACGACACATTCGACTACGGGCTGCAGCGGGGGCCTCGACGGACGGGCGGGCCGGATCGGCCACAGGATCGACCGCAGGATCGACCGAGGGGACGACCACAGGATCGACCGAGGGGACGACCGCAGGATCGACCGAGGGGACGGGTAGGCGCGCGACGGCGCGAGGGGGCTCGTTGTTGGTTGTCGTGCGCCTGGTGCGACCCCGCTGAGGGCCACATTCCGGCATGAGCGGGTAAGAACACACCCCGGAGGGCGTGACATACCGATCGGTATGCGCTGACAATCTCAGCACCACTACCCGCCCGTAACAAAGCGGAGGCACCCGGTGCTCAGCACGATGCAGGACGTACCGCTCACCGTCTCGCGAATCCTGTCCCACGGGGCGACGGTTCACGGCGAGTCTCAGGTCATCACCTGGACCGAGGGAGATCCGCACCGGCGCACCTTCGCCGAGGTGGGCCGCCGGGCCGCACAGCTGGCCCATGCGCTGCGCGAGGAGCTGTCCGTCGCCGACGAGGAACGGGTCGGCACGCTCATGTGGAACAACGCGGAGCACCTGGAGGCCTATCTCGCGATCCCCTCCATGGGGGCGGTGCTGCACACGCTCAATCTGCGGCTGCCCGCCGAGCAGCTGGTGTGGATCATCAACCATGCCGAGGACCGGGTCGTGCTCGCCAACGGCACCCTGCTGCCGCTGCTCGCCCCGTTGCTGCCGCAGTTGCCCAACATCGAACACGTCGTTGTCGTCGGCCCCGGCGACCACTCCCTGGTAACGGGCGGCCGGGCGCGGGTGCACGACTACGAAGAGCTGATCGCCGGGCGACCGGAGAGCTACGCGTGGCCGGAGATCGACGAGCGGGAGGCCGCGGCGCTCTGTTACACCTCGGGAACCACCGGCGACCCCAAGGGCGTGCTCTACAGCCACCGTTCGCTCTATCTGCACTCGATGCAGGTCAACACCGCCGAGGCGTTCGCGCTCACCTCGCGCGACATCACGCTCCCCGTCGTGCCGATGTTCCACGTCAACGCCTGGGGCCTGCCGCACGCCGCCTTCATGGCCGGTGCCTCGCTGCTGATGCCGGACCGCTTCCTCCAGCCCGCGCCGCTCGCCGAGATGATCGAGACCGTACGTCCCACCATCGGCGCCGCCGTGCCCACCATCTGGCAGGGGCTGCTGGCCGATCTGGATGCCAAGCAGCGCGATGTCGCCTGCCTGCGGACCGTCGTCATCGGCGGCTCCGCCTGCCCGCCCGCCCTGATGCGCGGCTTCGAGGAGCGCCACGGCATCCGCGTCGTCCACGCCTGGGGCATGACCGAGACCTCCCCGCTGGGCAGCGTCGCCCACCCGCCGGCCGGAGTCAGCGGCGACGACGAGTGGGCCTACCGCGCCACCCAGGGCCGCTTCCCCGCCTCCGTCGAGGCACGGCTGATCGGCCCCAACGGCGAACAGCTCCCGAGCGACGGCGTGGCCGCGGGCGAGCTGGAGGTCCGCGGGCCGTGGATCGCCGGTGCCTACTACGGCGGCGCACAGGGCGAACCGCTGCGCCCCGAGGACAAGTTCAGCCCCGACGGGTGGCTGCGCACCGGCGATGTCGGCACCATCACCCCGAACGGCTATCTGACGCTGACCGACCGCGCCAAGGACGTCATCAAGTCCGGCGGCGAATGGATCTCCTCGGTCGAGCTGGAGAACCACCTGATGGCCCACCCGCATGTCGCGGAGGCCGCGGTGGTCGCCGTACCCGACGACAAGTGGGGCGAGCGGCCACTGGCGACGGTGGTGCTCACCCAGGGCGCGACCATCGGGTACGAGGAGCTGCAGGCGTTCCTCGGCGAGCGGATCGCGCGCTGGCAGCTGCCGGAGCGGTGGGCCGTGATTCCGGCGGTGCCCAAGACGAGCGTGGGGAAGTTCGACAAGAAGGTGCTGCGCCGGCAGTACGCCGAGGGCGAGTTGGACGTGACGTTGCTGGCGTGAGCCGACGGCCGGGCGTCCGCGGGCCGGGCGCCCGGCCGGCCAGCTGTCTGTGTGTACGGGGCCGGTCAGCTGCCTGTGCGTACGGGGCCGGTCAGCTGCCTGTGCGTACGGGGCCGGTCGGTGTGTTTACGGGGCTCGGTGGTGCGTGTACGGGGCGCGGGCGGTGCGTGTACGGGGCCGGAGCGGCCCGTAGGGGTCGCTTCGGCAGACCCCTGCCGACCTTGCCGACCCTGCTGATCCCCGCCGACCGTTACCGGCCCCCGCGGACCCCGCCGACCGTTACCGGCCCCCGCGGACCCCGCCGACCGTTACCGGCCCCCGCAGCCCGTGACCGGCCCATGCAGCGGTGACCGGCCCTCGCAGCCGCCCGTGGTCAGTTCGCCCCGCCCGTGATCGCTTCCTGCCGCCCCCCGGTCACTTCGTGCCGGCCGGGGCCGGCACCTGCCAGGTTGGTCAGTTCGTCCCGATCTTGGCGAGCAGGTCGACGATCCGGGCCTGTACCTCGGCGCTCGTGGAGCGCTCCGCGAGGAAGAGCACCGTCTCGCCGGCGGCCAGCCGCGGCAGCTGCGCCGGGTCCATGTCGGCGGAGGTGTAGACGACCAGCGGCGTGTGGTCGAGCAGACCGTTGGCGCGCAGCCAGTCGACGATCCCGGCCCGTCGGCGGCGTACCTGCATCAGGTCCATCACGACCAGATTCGGCCGCATCTGCGTCGCGAGGTTGACCGCGTCGGTGTCCCCGCCGGCCCGTGCGACCTGCATCCCGCGCCGCTCCAACGACATGGTGAGGGCGCCCGCGATGTCGTCGTTCTGCTCGATCAGCAGCACCCGCGGCGGATGGACGTCACTGTCGCGCGGGGCCAGCGCCTTGAGGAGAACGGCCGGGTCGGCGCCGTACGCGGCCTCCCGGGTGGCCTGCCCCAGCCCGGCGGTCACCAGGACCGGGACCTCGGCCGCTCCCGCCGCCTGGCGCAACGACTGGAGCGCGGTGCGGGTGATCGGCCCGGTCAGCGGGTCGACGAAGAGCGCCGCCGGGTACGCGGCGATCTGGGCGTCCACCTCCTCGCGGGAGTTGACGATCACCGGGCGGTAGCCGCGGTCGCTGAGCGCCTGCTGGGTGGCGACATCCGGCGCCGGCCAGACCAGCAGCCGACGCGGATTGTCCAGCGGCTCCGGCGGCAACTCGTCGTCCATCGGCATCGGCTGACGATCCATCACCTCTATGGCGCCGTTCGGACCGTCCAGCGGTTCGGGCCCCTCGCTGCCCTCGTCGGGCGCGGAGATGGCAAAGGCCCGGCCCTCGCCGGCATCCATCAGACGCGGCTGCGGCTGGGACTGCGCCGGGGGCTGGGCAGGGGCCTGGTTCGGGGCCGGTGGCCTGGGCTGCTGCTGAGGCTGCTGTGCCCCGGGGTGCGGACGTGCCTCCGGGGGCAGGGACTCGGCGGCCGTCGTGCGCTCGCCCTCCTGCGGTGGCGCGGCGAGCTTACGGCGGCGGCCCGAACCGGCGGACGTACCGCCGGGCGGGGTGCTGCCGGGCGGGGTGCTGCCGGGCGGCACCGGCGGGCGCTGCTGGTCGGCGATCTGCTGGGCGAACGGCACGCCCTGCCCCAGCGTCCGCACGCTGAACGCCCGCCCGTGGGAGTGCCCCGCGGCGTGCGCCTCGTCCTCGGCGGCGGGCGGCAGCGGCTGACGGTGCGGGCCGGTGGCGGGCCCGCCGTGCGGGGGCACGGGCGGCCGGCCCGCCGCCTCCTCGGCCGGGCTGGGACGGCCGCGCCGACGGCCGGTGGGGGCGGGAGCGTTGGGCTCCTGGGGGTCTTGGGGCGCGACCGGCGCATGGGGTGGCTGGGGCGCGTTGGGTGCCTGGGACGCAGCACCGGCGTCCGGCGCCGGGGCGATCCCGGGCGCCGTGCCGGTGGCCGTACCCGTGGCCTCGGCCGGTTCGGTGGGCTGCGCCACCAGCCCCTCCGGGCCCGCCACGAACGTGCCGGACGACTCGGAATCGGCCATCGCGGCCGCCGCACGCTCCTCGGCCGCGGCCCGTCTGGCCCGCCGTCTGCCGGTCGGCTCGCCGGCCCACTCTCCTTGCGCACCAGCGGAGTGGGCGGCCGCTTCCAGCTCGTATCCCGGCTGTCCGCCGGCCATCGCCCCCTCCGGGCCGCCGGCCACCGGCCGACGCGCCCGACGGCGTCCCGTGCCGCCGCCGTCCTGCGGCCCGGTCGCCTGCGCGGGCACCTGGTCGGCGGGCGCGGGCACCGACGACTGCGGGGTCCGGTCCGCCGCGGCGGGCGGCAGCGCAAAGGCGGTACGCGCACCGCCCTGCTGCTGCGTCCCGGAGGCGGCCGCGGATGCCCGGCCCCGCTCACCCTGCGCGGTCCGCTCGGGCGCCTCGGCCAGCGCCCGGCGCGCCCGCCGGCCGCTCGGCTGTACGGGGCCGAGGCCCTGGGGCCCGACCGGGGCCTGTGCCTGACCGGGAACGTGCGGCTGTCCCGGGGCCGGGGCCTGTGCCTGACCGGGAACGTGCGGCTGTCCCGGGGCGGGGGCCTGTCCCGGAATCTGCGGACGGGCAGGAACCGGAGCCGACCCGGACGCGCCCGCGGCTGTGGGCACGGAGACCGGCGCCGCGGCCGGCGCCTGCGTACCGCCCGGAGGCGTCGCCGCGGGGCCCTGCGGCCCGTCGGCGGCCTGGCCGTGGCCCTGCGCGCCCGCCGCGGGCCCGTTACCTGGCTGCTGCCCCGACGGGTGACTCGGTCCAGGAGGGAGCGCGGGCAGCCCGCCCCCCTCCTGTGCGCCCTGCCGGGCCCGGCGCCGGCCGGACGGCGGTACGGACTCGGCCCCCGCCATGCCCGGCGGCAGCCCCGCACCGTCCGCGGCCGGCCGCCCGCCCTGTGTGCCCCGCGCCGCGTCACCGTGCTGCGGATGCGCCCCCCGGCCGCCCTCGGCCGCCCCGGGACCCGTTTCACCCTGCGGCCCGTCGCCCACGGCACCGTGCGGAGCGCCGGACTCCGGCCCCGCGCCCGCTGCCGTGGCCGGCCTGCCCGGGTGCGCGCCCTGCTCGGCGCCCGAATGCCGCGCACGCCGACGGCCGGTCGGCTGCGCCCCGCCCGCCTGGGCCGGCACCGCCACACCGTGCTCCGCACCACCGCCACCGAGCGGCTGACCGGATCCGCCGGAACCGCCGGGACCGCCGGGACCGCCGGGACCGCCGGGACCGCCGGGACCGCCGGGACCGCCGGAACCGCCGGGACCGCCCGGCCCACCGTCACCGCCGGGGTGGCCGTCGTCGCCCTCGTGACCCTCGCCCTCCGGCCCCTGGTCACCGTTGCCCGTGTCCGCTGCGTCCGCCGTGCCCGCCGTGTCCGCGGCGTCGCCCCGGGTGCCCCGCGCGTGGGCGGCCGGTACCGGCATCACCGTCGTCTCGTTGCCGGTCGGCCCGTCCATCCGGTCCGCGCCGGGGCTCGCGCCGTCCACCGTCGTGCCGTCCGCCGCCACCGGCAGCTCCAGCACATACGAGCTGCCGCCCGCGCCGGGCCCGCCGCCGGGCACCTCATGCGTCTGCATCAGCCCGCCGTGCTGCCGCACGATCCCGCGGACGATCGGCTCATGGACCGGGTCGCCGCCACCGTACGGACCGCGCACCTCGATCCGTACGACATCCCCGCGCTTGGCCGCCGCCACCACGATCGTCGAATCACCCGGGATCGGCCCCGAACGCCCGCCCGCGGCAGCCTCACCGGCAGACATCCGGCCCGTCGAGTCCACCCCCGCGACATCCGCGATCAGATGGGACAGCGCCTGGGCGATCCGCTCCGCGTCGACCGTCGCCTCTATCGGCGGCGCATGCACCGCGAACTGCGCCCGGCCGGGACCGATCAGCTCGATCGCGCCCTCCACACCGGCCGCGACCACCCCGTCCAGCGAAACCTTCGTGCGGTTGAGCTTCTCCTTGCCGGAGTCCAGCCGCTGATAGCTCAGGACGTTGTCCACCAGCGTCGTCATCCGGGCGTGGCCGGCCGCGAGGTGGTGGAGGATCTGGTTCGCCTCGGGCCACAGCTGCCCGGCCGGGTCGGAGGCGAGCGTGCCCAGCTCGCCCTTCAGCTCCTCCAGCGGCCCGCGCAACGCCTGGTCGAGCACCGCCAGCAGCTGGGTGTGCCGGGCCGCCAGCGCGTCGAAGGCACGGCGGTCGGTGAAGGTCATCACCGCGCCGACGAGCTGATCGCCGTCCCGCACCGGCGCCGTCGTCAGGTCGACGGACACCGCCCGCCCGTCCTTCGCCCACAGCGCCTGCCCGCGCACCCGGTGCTTGCGCCCGGACTTGAGCGTGTCGGCCAGCGGGGTGTCCTCCCACGGCAGCGGCGAGCCGTCCGCCCGTGAGTGGTGGATCAGCGGATGCAGCTCCTTGCCGCCCAGCTCGCTCGCCCGGAACCCCAGGATCTGCGCCGCGGACGGATTGACGAGCACGACCTTGCCCTCGGCATCGACCCCGACCACACCCTCGGCCGCGGCCCGCAGAATCATCTCGGTCTGCCGCTGCTGGCGGGCCAGCTCGGTCTCGGTGTCCAGCGTCCCGGTCAGATCACGGACGACGAGCATCAGCAGCTCATTGCCCGTATAGCCGTTGCGGTGATCGGCGTACGCGGCCTCGAAGGCGGACTCGTACGGGGTGCGGCCGTCCTCCAGATTGGCGCTGGTCACCTCGACCAGCAGCTCGGTCCCGTCCGTACGCCGCGCGACCATACGGGTCGGCTTCGTCCGGCCGCCCTCGACGTCCTCGTCCCGGCGCCGCATGGAGCCCGGGATGCGCTTGGAGTCGAAGGAGGGCAGCAGATCGAGCAGCCCGCGCCCCACCAGGGCCGTGCCCGGCGCCTCGAACGTCTCCAGCGCGATGGAGTTGGCGTTGACGACCGTGCCGTTGCAGTTGACGAGCAACAGCGCGTCGGGGAGGGCGTCGAGTATGGCTGCGAGGCGAGCAGCGCCTCGGGATGGCCTGCTGCTCACGACGACGCTTCCTCCCTGTTACCGCACCTTGCCGACCCACCGTGGCGGATCGCTGGAATGGAGTCTACGGGCACTTGCCCCTGGCGCGGAGGCGGATGACGAGGAGGTAATGCCACGGCTCTGTGCGACTCACCGCACGCCCGACATGTGCCCCTCGTCCTGACCTGGCGCGCTACTACGGCACGAACCGGGTCATGAACTGGTCGAGGGGAGCAGGGGTTCGAAGCGGCCCCAGCGGCTGATCTCACACCCATTGGTGCGCCGGAAATCTGCGTTGACGGGACGCCCCGCCCAGGTCCCCGTGACATGCGCGGTGGCCGGGCCGCCGTACATCATCGTGCAGTTCGTGCCCTGCGGTACGGGCGCGAACGGGTCCCTGCCCCACATCGTCATCCCGTCCAACTTCTTGCAGGCGCGCTTGACGTGAGGGTGGTTGCCGCGGCCGGGGTGGCAGTACAGCTCGAAGGTGCCGTCGGTGGCCGCCGAGCCGGAGTCGCGGACGGTGACGGTCAGGTGGTCGACCGCCGCGTGCTCGCGCCCCGGTGTCCCCTCACCGGCAGCAGGACCGTGGTCGGCAGTGAGGGCAGGGGGGTCGGTGAGGGTACGGGGGCCGGTGGAGACGCCGAGACCGCCGAGGGGGGAGTGGCCGACGGCGGTTGGGTGACCGCCGAGGGTGGAGTGGCCGACGGCGGTTAGTTGACCGGCGAGGGTGGAGTGATCGACGGCGGTTGGGTGACCGGCGAGGGTGTGGTGGCCCGCACCGGTGATGCCGTTCCCGGACCGGTGGTGCGGCAGCGGGATCGGAGCGGCCGAGGCGGCGGGCGCCGCCAGGGCCAGGGCCGCGGTGACGGAGACGACGGCCGCGGCGGCGGTGGTGGAGAGGCGGCCCGCGGCGGCGGTGGTGGTGGCGGAGAAGCGGCTCGCGGCGGCAGTGGTGGCGGAGAGGCGGGTCACGGCCGTGGCGGCCGCGCCGACGGCCGCGGCGAAGAGGGATGACGTACGGCGGTGCGGCATCACAGGCTCCTGAGAGGCGAGTGCGGGGCGGTACGCGGTACGTACACGCCGGGGGCGCACGACAACGCGAGTTGCCACGGCCCCGACACCTCTAACGCGCTGCCGCCCCCGACGTTGCGCCGCAGGAACGTCTTTGCCGGGTGGCCCGCGCGCCTAGTACCGTAGGGGGCGATTGGTGACAGCCCTGGGAGCTGTGCCATCATCTGGACACGCCACAGCGTGCATGCGCGTGTGGGGTGTGTGGAGGCGTCGCCTAGTCCGGTCTATGGCGCCGCACTGCTAATGCGGTTTGGGGCTTACCCCCCATCGAGGGTTCAAATCCCTCCGCCTCCGCTCCTATTCGTTCAGGCCCCGGTCATCTCCGACCGGGGCCTGAACGCATTTGTACGACCCGGGACGATCTCCCCCACCCGTCGCGGAGCGATCTTCGCCGTACGGCGCGACGCGATCTTCTCTGCATGGGGCCGGAGCCGGCGACCTGGGCCAGGCGCGTGAGCTAGGCGTACCGGAACGGCCTGAGCGCAGGCACGGGAACGGCCTGCGCGCCCAGAAACGATCTACACCCCGCCCAGCTCCACCTGCCCCGCTCCACCCACCCCGCTCCACCCACCCCGCTCCACCCGCCCCGCTCCGCCTCGTGCCCAGCCCCGCGCCTGGCCCATGCCGCGCCCCAGGTCCGATGACCGCCGCGCCCACGGTCCGGGGGCGCTGGGCGCTGCTTTGTCCACAGCTGTGGGCAACCCGTCCCCGCACACCGGACGCCACACGCCGGGCGCCACCCGCCGGACCAGGCGTCCCAGAACCCACGACACCTCAGGACCGCTCGCCCGCGTCGGACACCGGCCCGGCCCTCGGGGGCATCCCCCTCCCGACAGCAAACTGGCCAGGGAAGCCACCGAGCTGATCCGCGATGTCACCGACGACCTGATCTACCACCACTCCCGCCGCGTCCACCTCTCGGCGCCCATCACGACCGTCGGCACAGCCGTCGGCACGGCCTGGGCTTCGACCCGGAGCTGCTCTACATGGGAGCCCTCTTCCACGACCTCGGTCTCACTGAGAAGTTCCGCACCTCCCAGCAGCGCTCCGAGCTCGACGGCGCCGACGAGGCCCGCGCCTTCTTGACCGCCCGCGGCATCCCCGCCGACCGCGCCCACCTGGTCCGGGAGGGCATCGCCCTGCACACCGCCCAGGAAATTCCGCACCACATGGCCCCCGAAGTGGTGCTCGTCACAGTCGACGTCGAGCTCGACGTCCTCGGCGTCGGCATCGGCCACGACACCCTCCCGCCGGAAACCCGCGAGGCCGTCATCGCCGCCCACCCGCGCCCCGGCTTCAAGCGCCGCACCCTCCACGCCTTCCACACCGGCCCGGCCCACCGACCCCGGACCGCCTTCGGCAAGGTGAAGGCCGACGTTCCGGACCGCTTCGAAGAGGGCTACACCCGCCCGAACTTCGTCCGCATCATCGAGGAGTCCCCCTGGCCCCAATGGCCTCCCGAAGTCCCCCAGGAGCGCGTTTCCGCAGGTCAGAGGTGCTGCGGGCAATGGATTTCGCCTCACGGCGCAGGTCATGTAATGTTGTTCCCGCAACGCCGACCGGCAAGAAAAACCGCCGGAAAGCCAAGCGCTCGTAGCTTAACGGATAGAGCATCTGACTACGGATCAGAAGGTTGCAGGTTCGAATCCTGCCGAGCGCACACAGGTCAAAGGCCCCCTGGACATCGTCCAGGGGGCCTTTGACATCAGGCGGGTGACATCAACGTGGGTGCCGTGTCCGTCACGCGGCCGGCGCACACCCCGGATCGCCCTCCGCGTCCTCGGTCGGCTCGTCCATTCCCAGGGCGTCGTCCATTCGGTCGGCCGCCGCTTTGAGAGTGGTCCGCATCATGTGCGCGTAGGTGTCCAGCGTCATCGTGATGGTGCTGTGGCCGAGCGTCTCCATGATCGTGCGGGGGTCGACGCCCTGGGCCAGCAGCAGGGCGGCGCAGGTGTGCCGGAGGTCGTGCACCCGCACGCGGCGCACCTTGGCGTCACGGCAGAGGGTCGTGAGCAAGCGGTTGAGGCTGCGAGGGTCGGTGGCCCGGCCGGAGGCCGTGGTGAAGACCAGGCCGTTCGGGTCGTCGGGGAGAGGCTGCCATTTGGCGCCGGCCACCTTCCGTTCCTCTTCCTGCTTCGCCTGGGGGGCGGTCAGGGCGTCCACATACACCTCTTGGGCAGGGACACCGTCCGGAGCGAGCGAGTCGTTTTGGGCGTCCCGAAGAGCAGTTCGCGCTTGATGCGCTGGAGGTTGCGCCGGACGCGAGCTGGCCGGTGGAGAGGTCGATGTCCGACCAGGTGAGCCCAAGGGCTTCTCCGCGGCGCAGACCGGTGGCGATGAGCAGCAGCCACAGGGCGTAGAGCCGGTGATTGCGGGCGGTCTGAGCAGGATTCTTGCCTCTGCGGCGTCCAACGGGCGTACCTCGCGGCGTTCGACGGTGGGCGTTTCCACGATGCGGGCGACGTTGCGTGCGATGAGCTCTTCCCGGACGGCCTGTTGGAGCGCGGAGCGGAGTACGGCGTGGACGTACTGGACGGTGCGGGCCGATGGCCGGCGCTTGCAGCACTTGTTCACGGCGCAGCACGTCCGGTCTTCCTTGGCGCGTGCGCGTCGACTCCTCGCAGGCAGCAGAGGCAGCCGCCCTTGAACTCCGCGAGGAACAGGCGAATGTCGGCGGGGGAGAGGCGGTTGAGCCTCTTCTTCCCGAGCGCGGGTTTGATGTAGAGCCGCGAAAGGCCCTCGTAGCTGTTGAGCGTCGCGGGCTTGAGGCGGGTGGGCACGATGGCGGCGAGCCAGTAGGTGAGGAAGTCGCCGAACGGCATGGCGGAGGTAGCGGCTGGGATTCCCTGCCGGGTCTGCGGACGCCCCTACGGAACCCCGTGCGCGCACGAGCACGCCTGCATCCGCTGCCCGATGCTCAGCATCAACCCGAAGATGCCGGCCTGCCTGGACGACTTGGAGGAGGACCTCACCGCCCGACGCAAGCGCGCCATCGAGGAGGACTGGCGAGGTGACGTGATCCGCGAGGTTGTGCCCGACGGAGCGCACCGCCCACACCGCGCTGAACGTCGCCAGGGTGGCGGCCTGGTCCAGGTTCGTCATCGCGCCTCTCCGTACTGGTGAGTGGGGTGGAATTCGTCGCGCCACCGCTGGAAGCACTCGTGCGCTTCGACGGCGAGGTCGACGGGGCCGCTGATGAGGTGGGGCCACAGTTCGGCGTGCTGCGTGGCGCCGAGGCGGGCGAGGTCGTGTCCGATACGCAGGACGGTCGACCAGCGGCGAATCTCGGCTCTACCCGCCTCCAGCCGATCGCCCCAGACCTGGTGAGGTATTGAGGTATTGGTGACGTCGATCCGGCTCATGGACTCCGGCCCCGGCAAGGCCGAGCGCACCGCGGCCGCCGTACAGCGGGCCCTGGAGGTATCGCCGAAGTCGTCGTCGGCAACGTCTCCGCCGTGCCCAACCGGCGCGGTCCCGGCCTGCGGGTCTACATCGAGGGCTCCCAGCACATGGCGAGCCGACGCCCGCAAGAAGTGCGCCAACCGCCAGGTACGCGAATGGCGCAGCGTCATCGGCACTGAGATCATCGGCGTCGCCGACACCCCGGAGAAGGCCGTAACCAAGGTCCGCCGCGTCAAATGCGGGGTGTGGCCGAATCCGTCTGATCTGCTGATCGGAGTCGACGTTGACGCCTTCCTCCTCTCTCTACAGCTCCCGCATTCAGACACAGGTGGTCCACCTGGTCCTGCGTCACCTGTCCTTCCCGTTGCACGGGAACACCTACATGCGGGGAGTACTCCCACCACAGGGCGGGGAGGAAGCCGTATGCGTTGACGTCGGCACGGAGGACGCGTGTGCACCGGACCTGAATGTCTACGAAATCCCCCTGATCCAAGACGAGATCATCATCGCCGCCGGCGAAGTCCTCCAGATCGTGCGGGCCGCCCAGACCGCAGACCCCTTCTACCGGACCTTTTACCGCGACGACGAAGGCGACCTGTCGCAGATGCCGTCCCTGGCCCTTGACCTGCTCGACATCCGAGGAGACCAGGAACAGCAGGAACCGGCTGTCCTGACCCCGGAAACGATGCACTCGACAGACAGGGTGAATCTGGTGGGGGTCCTCCCCCTGGCGCCCGGACGGCATCGGCTGTACTGGTCATGCGGCGACTGGCCCGGCATCATCGCCTCGGACGCTGAGACCTCCAACAGCCCCGAAGCACTGCAAACGGTCGCCGCCCACGGCCTGCCCGATACGCGCCGCGCGCAGCCTTCAAAAGATCTCCACTGCTGGAAGATCGCCCCACTGCTGGAGCCCTAGGGGCTTTCCCCTAAGCCCCAGGGGCTCACCAGTTCCATCCGCGCGGCGCCCAGGCCGGGTGTCCCGTCTCAAATGATCGGCGTCATCCGAGAAGGAGATCGCCCTCTCCGCTGAGGTGATCGCGATGCTCGGTCTGGAGCCTCGCCGCATTCGCTTACTCAGCGCCATCCATGAGGCCGGACACGTCGTCGTCGCCAGCACGGTCCGCGCGCCCTCAACCCCGCCCGTACGCCAGCGAGCCGGACGGGCGGAGGAGGCAGGACCGGGGTGCCGGGGGATCTCGTTGCTGGGGGCTGTGGGGGCTGTGGGGGCTTCAGGGGGGTGTGGAGCCGATGAGGGCGGTGAGTTGGTGGCGGACGTGGGTGGCGGTTTGGGGTGCGTCGAGGTCTGCGACGTCGACAGTGATGACGTTCCAGGGCGTGGCGGCCAGGAGGCGCCGGGTCAGGGCGGCTTCGTGGCGTAGGTGGGTGGCGGCTGAGGGGAGGTCGTGGACGGAGCGGGTGCCGGGGGAGGCGGCGAGTTTGGCGATGTACCAGCTTTCCCATGCGGGGCCCTCGCGGACGACGGCGCGGGCGAGGGCGGTCGAGGGGTCGTCGTGTATGTAGACCACGGTCACCTGGGTGGGTTCGACGGCGGTGGTCAATTCGCGCAGGACATGGGCGATGGCGGGCTCGTCGTGACCCCAGGCCACCAGGGAAGGAATGAAGGGGAGCAGGGCGTCGGTGACGAGGATGCCGATGCCGGCGGCGCGGGACTCGGCGAGGTAGGCGCGGGTGGACTCGATCAAGGTCTCGGGGCGGACGCTGTGGTTGCCGTCGGCGAACTCTTCGGCCACGGGGCGGAAGGCGGGGCGGGTGAGGATGTCGGCCTCTCGGAAATGGTCCACGGTGGCTCCGGTGCTCGCGATCCATGGGGCCAGGGAGTGGCAGAGGGTCGATTTTCCGACGCCCGGGCCGTTGCCGACGACTGCTATCAGGTGCCTCGTCATGGCAGCAGCTTTGCACGGGGGAGGCCGGGCGTGGGCGGCGAAGTGCGGCAACCAGCTTGCGGGGGAGGGGAGTTGAGAGGGCGCCGTGGGGGTGGTGAGTGGCGGTGAGGGAAACGATTAGGCATTGGTGGGGGAGTGGCGTAGTGTTCATTTCACCGACGCGGGGTGGAGCAGCTCGGTAGCTCGCTGGGCTCATAACCCAGAGGTCGCAGGTTCAAATCCTGTCCCCGCTACTGACGCCGCAGGCCCAGTGGATTCACTTCCACTGGGCCTGCGGCTTTTGTGCGTGCGGTTCAGCCGTGGACCGGTGGGGGCGGGGCGGTGTAGTGGGCGGCCGGGCCGGTGTGGGGCCGGGCCAGGTGGGGGTGCAGGAGCAGGTCGTCGTCGTAGTCGCCGTCGTTCTGGTGGCGGAAGGCCAGCGGCTCGGTGGTGGGGAGGCTGTGCAGCCGCTCGTGCAGGCGGGTGGCGGCGGTGGCGAAGGCGGTGGGGGTGGTGCGGTCCGCGCCGGGGATCAGGAGGGGCGGGACGACGGAGATCCCGGTGTACCAGAGGGTGCCGTGCTGGAGGGGGAAGAGGAGGTCGTTGAGGTCTCCGTTGACGCCGCGCGGGCCGAGGGTGGCGGCGCGGGCGCCTGCCGTGGTGATGACCATGGCGCGCTTGCCGGTGAGTTTGCCGTCGCCGTAGCGCTGGGGGCGGCCGGTGACGGGGTCGGTGATGCCGAAGGCGAAGCCCTTGACGAAGACGCGGTCGAACCAGCCCTTGAGGATGGCCGGCATGCCGTACCACCAGAGGGGGAACTGGATGATCAGCGTGTCCGCCCAGGTGAGTTTCTGCTGTTCGGCGGCGATGTCGGGGCTCAAGTGGCCGCCTGAATAGGCGCGTTCGGAGGCCGGGCCGACGAGCAGGCGGTCGGCCGGGTCGTGGTCGTAGTCGGCGGCGTCGACCACCGGGTTCCACTTCATGGCGTACAGGTCGGAGACGCGGTGCTGGTGGCCGTGGGCTTCGAGGGTGCGCAGTGCCTCGGTCTTGAGCGCGCCGCTCAGGGAGCGCTGGTCGGGGTGGGCGAACAGCCAGAGGACCTTCATGTCCTCCACTGTCGTGCGATTGGCGGGTGGCATACGAGTGGCCCGATGGCCATTGTGTGCAAGGATCGGGCCATGAGTGTGGTGGAGAGCGGCCGTGGTGGCGGTAGCGGTGGAGGCAGCCGTGGAGGTAGCGGTGGTGGGCATGTGCGGGCCGTGCCGGGGAGGGGGCGGCCGCACCGGGTGGCGGTGCTGGTGCGGGACGGGATGCTGCCGATCGAGGTGGGCATCGTGCACCGGATCTTCGGGGAGGCCAGGTCGGCGGACGGGGAGCGGCTCTACGAGCTGGTGACCTGCGCGCTGGAGCCCGGTGAGGTGCGGACGGACACGGACTTCACGGTGAATGTCGCGTACGGGCCGGAGGCGCTGGCGGAGGCCGGCACCGTGGTCGTACCGGCGTCCGGGACGGACTACGGGCGGGCGGAGGAGCGGAGTGCGGGGCGGCTGAGTCCGGCGATGGCCGAAGCCCTGGGGCGCATCCGGCCGGGCACCCGGATCGCGTCGATCTGTACGGGGGCGTTCGTGCTGGCCGCGGCCGGGCTGCTGGACGGACGGCGGGCGACCACGCACTGGCGGTCGGTGGACGACTTCCGCCGGTTGTTCCCGGCCGTCGAGCTGGACGCGGACGTGCTGTACACGGACGAGGGCGATGTGCTGACCGCGGCCGGGGTCGCCTCCGGGATCGATCTGTGTCTGCACATGGTCCGGTGTGATCACGGCGCGGCGGTGGCCAATGATGTGGCCCGGCGGACCGTCGTGCCGCCGCACCGGGAGGGCGGGCAGGCGCAGTACATCCAGCGGCCGATGCCGGAGCCGCAGGTGTCCTCCACAGGGATGGCCAGGGCCTGGGCGCTGGAACATCTGGACCGGCCGCTGAGCCTGCGGGAGCTGGCGGCGCGGGAGTCGATGAGCGTACGGACCTTCACCCGGCGGTTCCGGGAGGAGGTCGGGATCTCGCCGTTGCAGTGGCTGACGCAGCAACGGATCGAGCGGGCACGGCAGTTGCTGGAGGAGACGGAGCTGACGGTGGACCGGATCGCGGCGGAGGCGGGCTTCGGGACGGCGGCCTCGCTGCGGATGCATCTCCAGTCGGCGCTGGGGGTGTCGCCGCGGGCCTATCGGAGTACGTTCCGGGGGCCGGGAGGCGGGGGCGGGATGGTTGCGTGAGGGAGGGGGTGGTCGGGGGAGGGGGCGGTTGGGGGATGGTGTGAGGCCGGGGACCGCGTGGGGCCGGGGGCGCGTGAGGTTTGTGGCTGGGTGGGGCCGGGGGCTGGGTGGCGCCGGGGGTTGGGTGGGGCCTGAGCTGGGTGAGGGCGCCGGTTCGGGAGGGCGGGTATTGCGGGTGGGTGGGGTGGTGCGCTTACCGGCGGGCGCTGCGGGGCGGTGGGGGGGGGGGTGGCCTGGTGTCCGGCGGTCCTGCGTGCGGGCGGCGTTGTCAGTGGGTGGTCGTACGCTGGCGGTGTGTGGCGATGTACGGGACCGCGCTGGTCAGGTGGCGGGCCGGGGTCGGAGCCGGAGGGGCGGTTCGGGCAGCGGCTCGGTTGGTACTGCGCCGAGCGGGCCGAGGAGCGGGTGAGCATGCTCCCCGCGGGCAAGGTGCTGGCGTTCGCCGCGCAGGGGGAGCGGCGCTGTCTGGGCGTGCGGCGGGCCGGCGGCCGGCTCGTGTGCCCGTACGGTGCGGTGCTCGACGGTGCGAGTGCCAGGGATCAGTGCGCGCGGTGCGCCCAGTTGGACCGGTCGCGGTCGGTGGCCGCGGACACCATGGCCGATGATCCGCGCCCGTACGGCGTCTATCTCGCGTACTTCGGCCCCGGCCTGCTCAAGGTGGGGATCACGGCCGCCGAGCGCGGGCCGGCCCGGCTGGTGGAGCAGGGGGCGGTGGCGTACGCATGGCTGGGGCGCGGGCCGTTGATGGCGGCGCGGCGGGCGGAGGCGCTGCTGGGGAGCGCGCTGGCGGTGCCCGACCGGTTTGCGAAGGCGGCGAAACGGGCGGCGCGCGGGGCGCTGCCCCCGGTGCCGGACCGGGTTGCCGAGTTGGAACAACTGCACTGTGCTGCCCAGGAGTTGGCGGGCTGGCCGGAGACTCTCCAGCCGGTGGAGTTCGCCTGTGCGGACCATACGGAGCTGTTCGGGCTCGACCGTATTCCGGGGGAGGTGGCGGAGCTGGGCGGGATGACGCCCGGAGCGGAGATCGTGGGGGAGGTGCTGACCGGGGTGGGGTCCGATGTGTATCTGCGGTTGGCGATGACCGGTGGGACGGGTGCGGTCGGTGGGACGGGTCCGGTCGGTGTGGCGGGACGGGGCGGTGGGGGCGTTGCGGTGATGGATGCGCGGATGTTGTCGGGGTGGGTGTTGGGGGCGGCTGTGGGGCGGGTGACGACGGTGCCGGTGCGGGCTGTGGGCGCCGGGGCTGGGGAGCGGGAGGGGGAGGGGACGGGGCGGCAGGAAGGGTTGTTCTGAGGGGGCGGGGCGGGGCGCGGGTCGGCTCGGTCCGGCTCGGTTCGGTCCGGCTCGGCTCGGTTCGGGGCGGGGCGGGCCGGTTTCGGGGGGATGGCCGGGGAGGGGCCAGGGGGCTTCGGGGCGTCCGGGGGCTTCGGGGCTGGTGGTGGGATGGCCGTGCCGGCGCTTGGTGGACTTGTGGGCGGGCAGTGGGCCTACGGCGCTTGCGGCGCTTGGTGGCCGGGTTGGCGATTGCGGGGCTTGTTGGGGTTACTGGGCTTGCCGGCCTGCTGGGGAAGTGGAGGGCGGGGGTTGTTCCGGGCCGATGGGGGCGATTAGATGCTGGGTGCAGGTAGATGACGGGTAGACGCTCGGGGCAGGTAGATGGCGGGCTCGGTGGCTGGGCGTTGTGCGTCGGCTGGGCACGGGGCATCGGTGGGCGCGTCACGGCGGCAGCGTGACGCATCGGCCGGGCGTGTGGCGTGGGCCGTGCATGATGTCGGCCGGGCGTGTGGCGTCGCCGGAGGGTGTGGCGTCGGTGGGGCGCGTGGTGTCGCCGGAGGACGGGTGTCACCGGGGGCGTGGTGTCGGCCTGTGGAAGGGGCGGCGTCCTGGTTGCGGTCGTCGTGACCGGGAGTAGGGGTCGGAACCGTAGGGGAGGGGCCCGGCGTGGCGGAGGGTGATGAGCGGGTCGGCGCGTTCTGGCGGGAGTTGGGGCTGCCGGGGCTGATCGATGTGCATACGCACTTCATGCCCGAGCGGGTGATGGCGAAGGTCTGGGCGTACTTCGACGCGGCCGGGCCGCTGGTCGGCCGGGAGTGGCCGATCGCCTACCGGTTCGAGGAGGACGAGCGGCTGGCGGTGCTGCGCGGTTTCGGGGTGCGGGCGTTCACGTCGATGGTCTATCCGCACAAGCCGGGGATGGCGCAGTGGCTGAACGGCTGGGCGGCCGACTTCGCGTCCCGTACGCCCGACTGCCTCCGGACCGCGACGTTCTTTCCGGAGGACGGTGCCGCGGCGTATGTGCGCGCCGAACTGGCGGGTGGGGCGCGGGTCTTCAAGGCGCATGTACAGGTGGGCGGGTACGACCCGGCCGATGCGCTGCTCGATGCCGTGTGGGGTGCCGTCGCGGAGGCCGGTGTGCCGGTGGTCATCCACTGCGGGTCGGGACCGGCGCCGGGCAAGTACACCGGGCCCGAGCCGATCGGGCGGCTGCTGGCCCGCCATCCGGGGCTGCGGCTGATCATCGCGCACATGGGGATGCCGGAGTACGCCGACTTCCTGGACCTTGCGCAGCGCTACCCGGGCGTACACCTCGATACGACGATGGTCTTCACGGACTTCTCCGAGCGGGACGCGCCGTTCCCGCGGACGGAACGCCGGCGGCTCACGGACCTCGGCGACCGGGTGCTGTTCGGCAGCGACTTTCCCAACATCCCCTACGGGTACGCGCATGCGCTGGAGGCGCTCAGCAGGCTGGAGCTGGGGGCGGAGTGGCTGCGGGGGGTCTGTTACGGGAACGCGGCGCGGTTGTTCGGGGTGTGAGCGGGAGAGGGCCGCTTCGGCCAGGGGAGCGGGAGGGGGCCGCTTCGGCCAGGGGAGCGGGACGCCGGGACGCGGGATGCAGGGCGCAGCGCGTGGCTGGGCGGAGTGCAGGGCGCTCAGGGCCTTTTGGGCGTGCGCGGGGCGGGCCGTCGGGTGTTCAGCGCTGTTCGGACGGAAGAGCGGTGGCGGTCGCGGTGGCGGCCGTGGCCAGCTGAGTGAGGGCCACGCCCAGATCGGCGAGGGTGGCCTCGTCGGTGACGCGTTCCGTAGTGGGGTCGGTCTTCGGGCCGATCGCGGGGATCTCGCGGCACGCGGCCGTGACGACCTCGCCGGTCATCATGCGCAGGGTCTCGCGGAGCTGGGCGTTGGCGTGGTCGCCGCCGGTGGGGAACGGCGAGGCGGTGATCACCGCGGTCGGCTTGTTGACGCATTCACCGCTGCTGACCAGCCAGTCGAGGGCGTTCTTGAGGACGCCGGGGACGCCGTGCGCGTACTCGGGGCTGACGAGAAGCAGGGCGTCGGACGTCGCGACCGCGGTACGCAGGGCGGCGACGGAGGCGGGGGGCGTGGCGTCCTCGCCGTCCAGATCGGGGTTGAAGTGCGGGAGTGCGCCGATGTCCGCGGTGGTGGTCGGGCCGTCCCAGAGGGCGAGCGCGGAGCGCAGCACCGCGCCGTTGGAGGAGCGCGCACGCAGACTGCCGGAGAGGGCGAGGAGTCTCATGGGATGACGGTACGTGGCGTGCGGCTCGGGGGCGGGGCGGTGGACCGTGCAGCGGGGGGCGAGGGCCGTTGGCCGGGGGCTGCGGGAGTGCCGGACGGGCTTCCGGACGGCGGTGAAAGTGCTGGTCAGGGCGATTGTCAGTGCCAGGTGCGATGCTTAAGAAGTGGTGATCGACCTGGGCCGCACGGGGGGCGGTCCAGGTCGGTCAGGGCTGGGGTGGGGTGGAGATGGGGCCCAACGGGGGGCCGGCGGGGGCCGGTACGGGCTGACGGGGGCCAGGTCGGTAGGGGGCCGACGGGGCTGGCGGGGGCTGACGGGGCCCGGTCGGTAGGGGCCGGCGGAGCCGGTGGGGGCTGGCCGTCGGCGGGGGATGGCGGGGCCGGTGGGGGCCGGCGGGGGGTGGGGGCGGGGTGGGGGCGGGGGCCCGGGGAGGGGGAGAGAGCAGGAGAGGGGAAGCGGCCCACGGGAGGGGAAGACGCCCCGGAGAAGGGGCAGCGAAGCACGGGGGATTCTCAGGAGATTCACAGAAAGGCGCAAGGGAGCTCTCACGGGAGCGGGTCAAGCTCACGGGTATGACCGTGACTTCGTCGTCCTCAGCGTCGTTTCGTATGCCGGCTTCGGCCTCGTCCTCCAGGGGCGCGCCGGGGAAGCAGCCGGAGCTGTTGCGGCCCGACGGCACCCCCGTGCGGGTGCTGGTCGTGGACGATGAGTCCTCCCTCGCCGATCTGCTGTCCCTCGCGCTGCGCTACGAGGGATGGGACATCCGCGCGGAGGGGGACGGCGCGGGAGCGCTGCGCTGTGCCCGTAGTTGGCGGCCGGATGCGGTGCTGCTCGATGTGATGCTGCCGGACATGGACGGGCTGACGGTGCTCGGACGGCTGCGGCGTGAACTTCCGGATGTGCCGGTGCTGTTCCTGACGGCCAAGGACGCGGTCGAGGACCGGATCGCCGGGCTGACGGCGGGCGGCGACGACTACGTCACCAAGCCGTTCAGCCTGGAAGAGGTGGTGGCCAGGCTGCGGGGGCTGCTCCGACGGGCCGGCGCGGCCACCGCGCGCAGCGAATCGCGGCTGACGGTGGGCGATCTCGTACTCGACGAGGACAGCCATGAGGTGTGGCGGGACGGCCAGGAGATCCATCTGACGGCCACCGAGTTCGAGCTGCTGCGCTATCTGATGCGCAATCCGCGGCGGGTGCTGAGCAAGACACAGATCCTCGACCGGGTCTGGAGCTATGACTTCGGCGGCCAGGCCAACGTCGTGGAGCTGTATATCTCGTATCTGCGGCGGAAGATCGACGTGGGGCGGGCGCCGATGATCCACACCCGGCGGGGCGCGGGCTACCTCATCAAGCCCGGTGGGTAGACGGGTGTCCGCCGCCTCGGCCGCCGGGCCTTCGGGGCCGCGCACACCCGCCGCACCCCCTCCCACCCCCCGCCGCCGCTGGTCGCTCCGGACCCGGCTCGTCGTGTCGGCGGTGGCGCTGATCGCTGTCGTCGGAGCCGTCATCGGCACCGTGACGACCATCGCCCTGCACTCCTACCTGCAAGGCCAGTTGGACATTCAGCTGACGGGTTCGGTGAAACGGGCCGAGGGCCCGCGGCCGCATGACCCGGTGCCTCCGCAAAGCCAAGGCCTGGACTTCGTGGCGATGGGGGGCCAGCCCATCGGGACGGTGGGGGCGCGGATCGCGCGCGACGGTATGGCCGTGGACGGCGCCAAGCTCAGCAACTCGACCAGCCGGCTGCCCGAGGAGCGGCTGGCGCGGCTGTCCGGCCAGCAGGTTGCGGCGCTGAGCTCGGTGCCACGGGACGGCAGGCAGCACACCGCCGAGCTGCCAGGACTCGGCGACTACCGGGTGATGTCCGCCCGGGACGGCTCGCTGGTGCTCGGTCTGCCGCTCGGCCATGTGCAGGACACGGTCAGCCAACTGGTGGTCATCGAGGAGTGTGTGACGGTCGCCGGGCTGATCGCGGCCGGCATCGCCGGTTCCTCCATCGTCGGCATCGCCCTGCGGCCGCTACGACGGGTCGCCGCCACCGCCACCCGGGTCTCCGAACTCTCGCTCCACCAGGGCGAGGTGGCGCTGCACGTCCGGGTGCCGGCGGCCGAGTCGGACGGCCGTACGGAAGTGGGGCAGGTCGGTGCGGCGCTGAACCGGATGCTGGGGCATGTCGGGGCGGCGCTCTCGGCTCGTCAGGAGAGCGAGATGCGGGTGCGGCGGTTCGTCGCCGACGCCAGCCATGAGCTGCGTACGCCGCTCGCGTCGATCCGTGGGTACGCCGAGCTGACCCGGCGCGGGCGGGAGCAGCCGGGGCCCGAGACCCGGCACGCCCTGGGCCGGATCGAGTCGGAGGCGGAGCGGATGACGGGGCTGGTGGAGGACCTGTTGCTGCTCGCCCGGCTCGATTCCGGGCGGCCGCTCTCCTACGAGAGCACGGATCTGTCGCCGCTGGTGGTGGACGCGGTGAGCGATGCGCGGGTGGCGGGGCCCGGCCACCGGTGGCGGCTGGAGCTGCCCGATGAGCCGGCGTGGGTGTACGGCGACGGCGGACGGCTGCACCAGATCTTGGTGAATCTGCTGGCCAACGCCCGGACGCATACGCCCCAGGGCACGACGGTGACCGCCAGGGTGCGCCCTGCCGGTCCTACGGCCGGTCGTCCGGCGGCCGGTCGTACGGCAGACGTTCCTGCCGGGCGACGCGATGTCGTTCAGCTGGAGGTGCAGGACGACGGGCCCGGCATTCCCGCCGCCCTCCTCCCGCATGTCTTCGAGCGCTTTGCGCGCGGTGATGCCTCGCGGTCGCGAGCCGCCGGGAGTACGGGGCTCGGCCTGGCCATCGTGGAGGCGGTGGTGGCCGCGCACGGCGGCACGGTCGGCGTCGACAGTGTCCCCGGACGGACGGTCTTCACGGTGACGCTGCCGACGAAGGCCGTGCCTGCCCCGGTGCCCGCTGCGGCCCCCGCTCCCCCCTCACAGTCAGGACACAGGCTCAGCACACCCCCGTGACAGCGCGGTTGGCGAGTGTCGTCGGCATGACGACGACACAGCCGCCCCGCACACCGCTGGGCTCCCTGCCACCGCGCGAGCATCTGCGGCTCGGTCAGATCGCGACCGTGCTCGATGTGGTGGTCCCCGTCTACAACGAGGAGCGCGACCTCGAACCGTGTGTGCGACGGCTGCACGAGCACCTTGCCCGCACCTTCCCGTACGGCTTCCGCATCACCATCGCCGACAACGCGAGCACGGACCGTACGCCGGAGGTCGCCGCCCTGCTCGACGACGAGATCGACGAGGTCACGGCGGTACGGCTGGAGCAGAAGGGGCGCGGGCGGGCACTGCGCACCGTGTGGTCGCTCTCCGGGGCGCCGGTGCTCGCCTATATGGACGTCGATCTGTCCACCGACCTCAACGCGCTGCTCCCGCTGGTCGCTCCGCTGATCTCCGGGCACTCGGATCTGGCGATCGGCTCCCGGCTCAGCCGCAGTGCGCGGGTGGTGCGCGGCCCGAAGCGGGAGTTCATCTCGCGTACGTACAACCTCATCCTGCGCGGCTCGCTCGCCGCCCGGTTCTCCGATGCGCAGTGCGGGTTCAAGGCCATCCGCGGGGATGTCGCCGCGCGGCTGCTGCCGATGATCGAGGACACCGGATGGTTCTTCGACACCGAGATGCTGGTGCTCGCGGAGCGGGCGGGGCTGCGGATCCACGAGGTGCCGGTGGACTGGGTCGACGACCCCGAGAGCACCGTGCAGCTGGTGCGTACGGCCGCCGATGACCTCAAGGGCGTATGGCGGGTGGGGCGGGCGCTGGCGACCGGTGGGCTGCCGCTGGACCGGCTCGCCCGGCCGTTCGGGGACGACCCGCGCGACCGTGAGCTGTCCGGGGTGCCCGGCGGACTGGCCCGTCAGCTCGTCGGCTTCTGTGCCGTCGGCGGACTCAGCACCCTGCTCTACCTCGCCCTCTACTCCCTCTTCCGGCTCGGGGTGGGACCTCAGCTCGCCAATGCGGGGGCGCTGTTGGTGTCGGCACTGGCCAATACGGCGGCCAACCGGCGGCTGACGTTCGGGGTGCGGGGCCGGGACCGGGCGCTGCGTCACCAGGCCCAGGGGCTGGTGGTCTTCGCCATCGGACTGGCCCTGACCAGCGGCTCCCTGGCCGCCCTCGACGCCGCGGGCGGCGACGCCTCGCACGGCACCGAACTCGCGGTGCTGGTGGCCGCCAACCTCGCGGCGACGGTGCTGCGGTTCCTGCTCTTCCGCGCGTGGGTCTTCCCCGACCGTGAGCGGTCCGACGACGCCGACGCACCGCAGCCGCACGCCACACACGAACACAACGACCTCACCAGGAGCGCTCGATGACCCCGCCCCCCTCCGGTACGCCGGCCCAGCCGTCGTATCCGTCGCCCCTCACGCCACAGGAGAGAGGGCCGGCGTCGGTCGTTGTCCCCCAGACGCCCGGGGCCGCGGCACAGCCCGCGCAGCCGCGCTGGGCGCGGCCCGCTCTGCTGGCGTTGTTGCTGGTCACGGCCGTGCTCTACCTCTGGAGCCTGTCCGCGTCCGGTTATGCCAACCAGTTCTACTCGGCCGCCGTACAGGCCGGCAGCGAGAGCTGGAAGGCGTTCTTCTTCGGCTCCTCCGACGCGGCGAACTCCATCACCGTCGACAAGCCGCCGGCCGCGCTGTGGCCGATGGCGCTGTCCGTACGGCTCTTCGGGCTCGGCTCGTGGGCGATCCTGGTGCCCGAGGCGCTGATGGGGGTCGCGACCGTCGGGGTGCTCCACGGGGCCGTACGGCGTCGGTTCGGCGCGGGGGCGGGGCTGCTGGCCGGCGGGGCGCTGGCCGTCACGCCGGTCGCGGCGCTGATGTTCCGGTTCAACAATCCCGATGCGCTGCTGTGTCTGCTGATGGTCTGTGCGATCGCCGCCGTGCTGCGGGCCCTGGACGACGGCCGTACGAAGTGGCTGGTGCTGGCCGGTGTCTGCTTCGGCCTGGGCTTTCTGACCAAGACGCTCCAGGCGTGGCTGATCCTGCCGGCGCTCGCCGTGGTCTACGTCTGCTGTGCGCCGGTGGCGCTGCGCCGGCGGTTCGGTCAGCTGCTGGTCGCCGGCCTGGCGATCGTGGTGTCCGGCGGCTGGTGGGTGGCGATCGTCGAGCTGTGGCCCGCGTCCTCGCGTCCGTACATCGGCGGCTCGCAGCACAACAGCTTCCTGGAGCTGACCTTCGGCTACAACGGCTTCGGACGGATCACCGGTAATGAGACCGGCAGCGTCGGCGGGGGCGGCGGCCGGCCCGGGGCCGGTGGTGGCGGATGGGGAGAGACCGGCATCACCCGGCTGTTCTCGTCCGACATGGGCGGGCAGATCTCCTGGCTGCTGCCTGCCGCGCTGATCCTGCTGGTCGCGGGGGTGTGGGTGCTGCGGCGGGCCCGGCGGGCGACCGCCGCCGAACAGGCCGGGCAGCGGGCGGAGTTCCTGGTGTGGGGCGGTGCGCTGCTGACGACCTTCGCGACCTTCAGCTTCATGTCCGGGATCTTCCATCAGTACTACAACATCGCGCTGGCCCCGTATATCGCGGCGCTGGTCGGGATGGGCTCGGCGCTGCTGTGGCGGCGCGGCGGGCGGGTCGCCTCGCTCGTGCCGGCCGCGACGGTCGCGGTGACCGCCGGATGGTCGTACGTGCTGCTGGGCCGGTCGCCGGAGTGGCTGCCGTGGCTGCGCTGGACGGTGTTGGCCGTCGGCCTGGTGGCGGCGGTGGGGCTGCTGCTGCCGGTACGGGCGGGAGCTTCGGTGCGGGACGGGGAGCCCGTGGGGGACAGGGGGCCTGTGGGGGACGGGGAGCCTGTGCGGGACAAGGAATCTGTACGGGCCGGAGCGTCTGCCACGGCCGGAGCGCCGCTGCGGGCCGGCCGGCGGGTCGCGGTGCTGGCGGCCGGGCTCGGGGTGGTGACGGCGCTGGCCGGTCCGCTCGCGTACACCCTCAATACGGTCGACACGCCCAAGGGCGGGTCGATCATCACGGCCGGCCCCTCGGTGCGGGGCGGCATGGGCGGGCCCGGTGGCGGCTTCCCCGGCGGCCGGCCGCCCGGCATGTGGCGCGGCACCAACGGCGGTACGGCGGGGGGCGCGCCGGGCGGCGGCCAGGGCGGCCAGGGCGCGGGCGGCCCCCAAGGCACCAACCAGGCCACCCGGCAGGGCAACAACCAGCCCGGCAACCGGGTCGGCAACCAGCCCAACAACCGGGGCCGGCTCCCGGGGCAGGGCGCCGGCCGGCCGGGCTTCCCCGGCGGTGCGGGCGGGCCGGGCGGCCTCGGCGAGCGGGGCGCCGGCCGGATGGGCGGCATGGGCGGACTGCTCAACGGCAGCAAGGTCAGCGACCGGGCCAAGGCGCTGCTGGAGAAGGACGCGGGGGACTACACCTGGGCCGCCGCGGCCATCGGCGCGCAGAATGCGGCGAGCTATCAACTCGCCACCCAGAAGCCGGTGATGGCGATCGGCGGATTCAACGGGAGCGACCCGTCGCCGACCCTCGCCCAGTTCCAGGCCTATGTCGCGGACGGGAAGATCCACTACTTCATCGCGGGCGGGCGGGGCGGCCCCGGCGGCGGCCAGGGCGGCGGCCAGGGCGGCTCGTCGAAGATCACGGCGTGGGTGACGAAGACCTTCAAGAAGGTCACCGTCGGCAGCGCCACCTTCTACGACCTGACCCGGAAGGCCTGAGCGGGGAGGCGCGCCCGGGGCGGCGCCGCCGCGGCGACGGTCCGCGCCGCCCCCTCCCCCGAGCGGCCGAAATCAAATGTACGGCGTATAGCTCTCCCTGTACGGTGTAAGTCACCGCCCGCACCGTACTGGGAGCCCGTATGTCCTCCGTGGCCTCCGACGCCACCTCCACCGCCCTCCAGCCACCGGGCCGGTCCGCCACCCGGTGGCTGACCCTCGCCGTCATCTGCCTCGCCCAGCTGACGGTCATCCTCGACAACACCGTCCTGAACGTCGCCATCCCCTCCCTCACCGAGGACCTGGGCGCGACCACCGCCGACGTCCAGTGGATGATCAACGCGTATTCGCTGGTCCAGTCCGGCCTGCTGCTCACCGCGGGCAATTCCGCCGACCGCTACGGCCGTAAGAAGATGCTGGTCGTCGGCCTGTCGCTGTTCGGGGTCGCCTCGCTCGGCGCCGCGCTCGCCCAGTCGCCCGGCCAGCTCGTCGCCGCCCGCGCCGGCATGGGTATCGGCGGCGCCCTGCTGGTGACCACCACCCTCGCCGTCGTCATGCAGATCTTCGACGACGAGGAGCGCCCCCGGGCCATCGGCATCTGGAGCTCGGTCAACTCCCTCGGCTTCGCCGCCGGCCCGCTGATCGGCGGTTCGCTGCTCGACCACTTCTGGTGGGGCTCGCTGTTCCTGGTCAACCTCCCCGTCGCGGTGATCGCGCTGACCGCCGTCGTCTTCCTGGTGCCCGAGTCCAGCAGCCGCGGCGGTGCCCCCCTCGACCTGCTGGGCGCCCTGCTGTCCGTGATCGGCATGGTCGGAGTGGTCTTTGCGATCATCTCCGGGCCGATGGACGGCTGGCTGTCCGGCCGGGTGCTGATCTCCGCCGCCATCGGTGTCATCGGGCTCGCCGCCTTCGCGCTGTGGGAACTGCACGTCCCGCATCCGATGCTGGATATGCACTTCTTCCGCAACCGCCGGTTCATCGGCGCCGTCTCGGGCGGCATCCTCGTCGCCTTCGGGATGGGCGGCTCGATGTTCCTGCTCACCCAGCATCTCCAACTGGTACTGGGCTATGGCCCGCTGGATGCGGGACTGCGGATGGCGCCGCTCGCCGTGACGGTCATCCTGATCAACTTCACCGGGCTGGGCGCCCGTCTGATCCCCCGGTTCGGCACCCCCGGAATGATCGTCTCGGGGATGTCGCTGCTCGCGGCCGGCCTGGCCGCCGTCTCCCTGATGGGCGGCGCCGGCTACGGCGGCATGCTGCTCGGCCTGGTCGTGATGGGCGTCGGTATCGCGCTCGCGATGCCCACGATGGCCAACGCCATCATGTCCGCGATCCCGCCGGCCAAGGCCGGAGTGGGGGCCGGAGTCAACGGCACACTGATGGAATTCGGCCAGGGTCTCGGCGTCGCCGTCCTCGGTGCGGTCCTCAACTCCCGCTTCGTGGCGCTGCTTCCGGCGGCGGCCGCGGGTGCCGGGTCGCTGTCCGCGGCACTCGCCCGCACCCGAACGGACGCCGAACGGACCGCCGTCCACGACGCCTTCGCGTCCGGCATCGGCACCAGCCAGCTGGTCGGCGCGGCCGCGGTGTTCCTCGGCGGGCTGGTCGCGGCCGTCCTGCTGCGCCGGGCGGAGCGCACCGGCCAGGAGGCGGAGCCGCTCGCAGCGCCTCCCGGTTCGCAACCGGCCGCTGCCGCGGCGGAATAGCATCGGCCCGGTATGTGATCGTGAACGGCACGTACCGGCGGCACGTATGACACCCGTACGTGCCGTCACCGACGGACGACACCGAAGCCGACCTCGACGACGCCACCCACGACGTCGACGACGCTCAGGACAGGGAGGGGCGCCATGGCAGCGACGGACGACCGCGCCAGGAAGCGGCCGAACAGCGTCTGGCTGACCGAACGGCCCCCGCTCAAACGGAAGGCGGAGCAGCCGGCCGGACTCGACCTCGACAAGATCGTCGCGGCGACGGTCCGGCTGCTGGACGCCGAGGGCCTGTCGAAGTTCTCGATGCGCAGGCTCGCCGCCGAGCTCGGCGTCACCGCGATGTCCGTGTACTGGTACGTCGACACCAAGGACGACCTGCTGGAACTGGCCGTGGACGCGGTGGCCGGAGAGATGGACCTGCCCGACGAGTCGGACGCCGGCGCCGACTGGCGCGACCAGCTGCGCACGCTCGCCTTCGGCTACCGCGACATGCTGCTGGGCCACCCCTGGGCGGCCCGGCTGCTGGGCGAGTTCATCAACATCGGCCCGTATTCGACGGCCTTCTCCAACGCCACCCAGCGGGTGATGCGGCGCAGCGGCCTGGCAGCAGACCAGGCGTCCGGTGCGCTGGCGTCCCTCTTCCACTTCGTCTACGGCTTCTCGACGATCCGGGCCACCCACGAGGCCCGCTGCCGCGCCGCCGACATGAGCCTCGACGACTACTTCGAGCAGGTCGTCGCCGCGCTCTCGGACCGGCCGGAGTTCGCCGAGATGCTGGAGCCGTCCACCCGGGTCGGCGAGGTCCGCCGGGGCCGCAGCGTGGTGGAAATGCTGGACCGGGACTTCGCGTTCGCCCTCGATCTCCAGATCGCGGGGATCGAGGCGATGCGGGACCGGCCGGAGGGCTGACAGGAGAAGGCCCCGGGCTCAGCAGCCCGGGGCCTTCTCCCGCATGCCTGTGTGTCCAGGGGCGCTCACCCCATCGGCAGGATCTCCCCCTGCACCGCCTGGATGTCCAGTTCGACCTTCAGGGTGGTGCCGATCGCCGCGATACCGGCCGCGACGACCTGGTTGTAGTTCATCTTGAAGTCCTCGCGGCGCAGCTCCGCGGTGGCGCGGAAGGCGGCGCGCACCCCGCCCCACGGGTCGGGGCCGGTGCCGAGGTAGCTCAGGTCGAGGTCCACCGGGCGTACGACCCCGTGCAGCGACAGCTCGCCGTGCACCGTCCAGCGGTCCGGGCCGGCCGGTGCCAGGCCCGAGCTGCGGTAGGTGATCTCCGGGAACTCCTCGACGTTCAGGAAATCCTCGGAGCGCAGATGCCCGTCGCGCATACCGTTGCCGGTGTCGATCGACGTGGCCTTGATGGCCGCCTCGACCTGCGAGGCGGACAGGTCCTCGGCGATCTCGATCCGGCCGCTGAACTCGGTGAACCGGCCGTGCACGCTGGAGATCCCCAGGTGCTGGGCGACCGCGGCGACCGTCGAGTGCATCGGGTCGATGGTCCAGGCGCCGGGCGGCGGCAGCTCGGCCCCGCCCTGCCGGGCCAGGACGACACTGCCGACGTCCATCCGGCCGCTCGCCGTCACGATCGCGGTGGAGGCGACCGGTGCATAGCCGACGGCCGTCACGATGACCGTGTAAGGGCCGGCGGGCAGCGGCTGTTCGCTGCGGACGGCACCCTCGTCGTCCGCCGCTGCGCGCAGCACCTGTGCGCCCGTCATATCGGTGACGGTCAGCACGGCGTGCTGGACCGCCCAGCCGTCCCGTGTGCGGACCTGGGCCCTCAGTCCCGCAGCTCCCGCGCCCGTCGAAGTCATTGCCTCTCCCGTTTGTTGCCTGGTGGTGCCCCCTGCTCGAAGCCGAGAGCGTCTCGGAGCCGAGAGCCTGGGGGAGTGTCGGGCTCCGGACGGCGGCGTGCAGGCCGTCCCCTGCCTGTGCGCAGCGCCGCCGCCGGAGCCCTGGGGTCCGGCCCGGGGCGCGTATCCGCTCAACGCGCGCCCCGTTCCGGGGTATTGCTCCCGGGTGGATCCCCGGGCCCGGGGTGTTTCAGTCCCCGGGGTGGGCGAGCTCGACGTCGTAGCCGTCGACCCCGCGGGCATCGACCACGAGGCCGGTGGCGACCGGCGGGTAGCCGCTCGCGATGACCGTGTAGTCGCCGGCGTCCAGGTCGGTGAAGGCGTAGGCGCCGTCCTCGCCGGTCGTCGAGGTGGCCACGACGTTGCCCGCCGCGTCCACCAGCGTGACCCGGGCGTCGGGCAGCGGGCGGCGGGCGCCGTCCGGGCCGCCCGCCCGCACGATGCCCTGCACCCGCGCGCCGGACAGCAGCTCGATCTCGATCCGGGTCGTGCCCTGGCCGCCGATCTCGACCGGCAGTGCGGCCGGGCGGTGGTTCGCGGCGTTCACGGCGACGGTGAAGGTCCCGGGCGCCAGCTCGTCGAAGGAGAAGTAGCCCTCGGCGCCGGTCCTTCCGGTGGCCAGCACCTCGCCGCGGACATCGGTGACGACGACCATCGCACCGTCGACCGGCTCGCCGGTGGCCGCGCTGCGGACCTGGCCGCCGAGGCCGCTGGTGCCGCTGAGCAGGATGTCGTAGCCGTACGGCTGGTCGCCGACGACGACCGTGGACGCCTGCGGCTGGTGGCCGTCGGCCGCGGCGATCAGCACGTACGAACCGGCGCCGGGGGCGTCGAGCGCGTACGAGCCGTTCGCCTGGGCGACCGCGCGGCCCAGCTGACGCCCGCTGAGCGAGATCAGCGTCACCGCGGAGCGCGGTACGGGGTGGCCCTCCGCATTGCGCACGAAGCCGTGGATCGCGGAACCGGTCGGGGTGGTGCCACCGCCACCGGCCGAGGCGTACGCCGCCAGCGGCTGGGTGGCCGGCGCGGCGGCCGGCTGCGCCCAGGAGGGCGTGTGCACGTCGTCGTCGGAGGCGACCGAGGGGGCGCCCACCAGGGCGGGCTCCAGCTCCTCGAGCGCCGCGGCGGCGGCGGGGTCCGGGACGACGGCATCCGACGGGGTGGCCGCGGCCTGGGCACTCTCGGCGCTCTGGGACAGTCCGCCACGCGTCTTCAACGCGACCTCCTTGATGAACAGGGTGAAGAGGAAGGCGAGCAGCGCGCAGGGCGCCGCGTAGAGGAACACATCGCCGACACCGTGGCCGTAGGCGCTCTCCATGACGGTGCGCAGCGGCGCCGGGAGGGCGTCCAGGTCCGGGATGCCCCCGCCGCTGTTGCCGGCGCCGTGGGCGGCGGCCTTGGCGGCCTTGGGGCCGAGGTCGGCCAGGCCGTCCTTGACGTAGTGGGTGACGCGGTTGGCGAGCACCGCACCGAGGGCCGAGACACCCACCGCACCACCGAGGGAACGGAAGAAGGTCACGACGGACGAGGCGGAACCGAGGTCCTCGGGCGCCACCTGGTTCTGCGTGGCGAGCACCAGGTTCTGCATCATCATGCCGATGCCCAGACCCATCAGGGCCATGAAGATCGCGATGTGCCAGTACTCGGTGTCGTAGCGGATGGTGCCCAGCAGGCCGAGACCCGCGGTGACCAGCACGCCACCGGAGACCAGCCAGGCCTTCCAGCGGCCGGTCTTGGTGATGATCTGGCCCGAGACGGTCGAGGAGACGAACAGACCGGCGATCATCGGGATCGTCATCACACCGGACATCGTCGGCGACTTGCCACGCGCCAGCTGGAAGTACTGGCTGAAGAACACGGTGCCGGAGAACATCGCGATACCGACGAACAGCGAGGCCACCGACGCCAGGGTGATCGTCTTGTTGCGGAACAGCCGCAACGGGATGATCGGCTCCTTGGCCTTGGTCTCGACGAAGACGAAGATCGCGCCGAGCACGACCGCGCCGCCGACCATCGCGGCGGTCTGCCACGACATCCAGTCGTACTTGTCACCGGCCAGCGTCACCCACACCAGCAGCAGCGAGACCGCCGCGCTGATGAAGAAGGCGCCCGCCCAGTCGACCTTGACGCCCTCGCGCCTGACGACGGGCAGCTTCAGGGTCTTCTGGAGCACGATCAGCGCGATGATCGCGAACGGCACACCGACGTAGAAGCACCAGCGCCAGCCGAGCCAGTCGGTGTCGGTGATGACACCGCCGAGCAGCGGCCCGCCGACGGTGGCGACGGCGAAGGTGGCGCCGAGGTATCCGCTGTACCGGCCGCGTTCGCGCGGCGAGATCATCGCGGCCATCACGATCTGGGCCAGGGCGGACAGACCGCCCACGCCTATGCCCTGCACCACACGGCAGGCGATCAGCATGCCGGTGTTCTGCGAGAGACCGGCCACGACCGAGCCCGCGACGTAGATGATCAGCGCGAACTGCACCAGCAGCTTCTTGCTGAACAGGTCGGAGAGCTTGCCCCACAGCGGGGTGGTCGCGGTCATCGCGAGCAGCGAGGCGGTGACGACCCAGGTGTAGGCGCTCTGTCCGCCGTCGAGGTCATGAATGATCTCGGGCAGCGCGTTGGAGACGATCGTCGACGACAGAATGGCGACGAACATGCCGAGCAGCAGCCCGGAGAGCGCCTCCATGATCTGACGGTGCGTCATAGGGGCCCCGTCGGAGGCGTGGTGGTGTCCGCCTCCATGCCTGGCGTGGCCGCCCCGCACACCGGCTGGTGTGGTCGTAGCCATGTAGTTCCTTTTCATCCTGCGGGTGTACGGGTGGTGGAGTCGTGATGCGCCCGGGTGCGGCAGTCGCCGAAGCTCGTGCGGAGCCTGGCGAGCAGTTCGACGAGGTGTCCGACGTCGGTGTCGGTCCAGTCGTCCAAGTACCGGGCGAGCGTTGCGGTGTAGCGCTCGGCGAGCTCCTCCAGGAGTGCCGTGCCGCTCGGGGTCAGGCGCAGCAGCCGTGACCGCTTGTCCGCGGGATCGGGCTTCCGCTCGATCCAGCCACGCTCGGCGGCGTGGGCGACATGCCGGCTGGTCACCGACATGTCGATGGCGAGCAGCTCGGCGAGCTGGCTCATCCGCATCTCGCCGTGCCGGTCGAGAAGGGTGAGCACCCCGGCCGAAGCGGGCGGGCAGTCCTGGGGCAGCATCCGCCCCATTTCGCGCTTGACGGCACCGATGGCGCTGAGTTGCCTGGCCAGCTCCTCGTACTGACTGTGGGCGGCCACGAGCTCCTCCACGCATCCATCGCACATCGCATCAACATCTTTTGTTGCTTGGGGCAACCATAAGCAAAGTTGGTTGCTGAAGGCAAACGATTCGTCCAGAGTTGAAGTAAAGGGAGCCAAAAGTCTGCGCCGGGGGATGGTCAATGGGTGCAAGATCCCCCGTAAAGGCGCAGGTGAGGGCCCGGACGGTGGCCCCTGGCCGATACTGGTCGGTAGCGGGACACCCCCAGACGACCCGGCCGCACTCCCGGCGACGCGCCGTACGCGGCCCGACCCCGCTCCGTAGGCGCCTTCGCGGGCGCCGCATACCTGCCCCAGGGGTGCCCCTCCGCCCCCGGTTCGCTAGGGTCCTTCCCCATGGCGACCAACCCGCAGAACCAGGCCGGCGGCAACTACGACCCGGCGGGCAGCACGCAGATGTTCCGGGCCTTCGTGGACGAGGGCGGCACCCCGCAGGCCGGCAGCCGCCGCGCACCGGCCCCCCAGCAGTCGGCCGGCCCCCGGGTGGGCGTCATCGTCGGCGTGATCGTCGCGGTTCTGGTCGTCGCGGGCGCGGCGTGGCTGGCGCTGGCGTAACGCCTTTCCCCGCAGTCGTCTTCCTGTGTACGGGGCCCGGCATGGCTGTGCCGGGCCCTTGACCTTTCTGCCGACGGTTACTTCACGCGCCCGCCCCTGCTCGCCGCGACCCGCAGTGCTTCCCACAGTCGGTGGACGCAGAAACGGAGTTCCCGGGCGGTGGCGCGCCCGGTACTGCGGGACTTCCTCCCCACCGTGCTTGAGCATGAAGTTCTGCTGGTTCTCCGCTCCGGCCCAGGTCTGGGAGTAGTAAAGGCTCGCGTCGACCGAGTCGATGCCGATGCCGCCGGTGTTTCCCCATGTGTCGTCGCCCCGGGACCCTGACCAAGGGTCGATCTTTTTCTGCATGCCTGCGTGGTCGCGCCTGGGAGACGAAGTTGGTGCAGTTGTTGTCGAACTGGATCGGGTCCTTCTTGTTCCAGTTCTCCAGCGCGTACTCCACCATCTTCACCCGGTCGAACTTCCCGTCCGTGCCGCGCATTTCACGCTTCGCGTTCTCGGGGATGCCATCCAACTGCGCGAGTTTTACGGGCTCGGCCCGCATCATGTCGTACTGCTGTTTCTCGCTCAGCCCGTTCCACCAGGCACGTACCGCGGCCGGGTCGGTGTTCGCCTTCGGGATGTCGGCGGCGAGCATGTCCATCTCGACATGCGAGGCGCGGTTCTGCTCTTTGAGTGCCTTGTCCGGGCCGCTGATGCCGACAGTGCCTGCCAGGCGGTACAGCTCGGCCGCTGTCTTTTCGTCCGCTTCCGTCGCCTGCCGCAGGGCCTGTTCGCGCACGGCGACGATGTCGTTGTACGCCTGCTGCTTGTCCGCGGCCGCGTTCGGGGCGGGGCACTCGAGAGGCATGCCGTCATCGCCCACCGGAGCCGATGGGCGCGGGCTGTCGCCTCTGTCCGCCAAGCTCGGCCACGGGCCTACCGGGAGCCGGGCGCCACCAGCCGCTCCGCCGCCCGATGTGCCTCGGCCAGTACGCCACCGAGGTTCGCGTACAGCAGCCGCCCGTCGCGCTTGACCGCCCGCCCGTCCACCAGGACCGTATCGACGTTCCCCGGGTGTGCGGCGGTCACCACCGCGCCGACCGGATCGTGCGCCACCGGGGCGAGGTTGAGTGCGTCGGCGCGCAGCAGTACGAGGTCGGCGCGCTTGCCGACGCCCAGTGAGCCCACCTCCTCGCCGAGGCCGAGCGCCGCGGCCCCCTCGGCGGTGGCCATGCGCAGCACATCGGCTGCCTTGAGCGCGAACCCGCCGTTGGCGCCGTCTCCGTCTCCGTCTCCGTCTCCGTCGCCGTCGAAGTGGCTGCTCATCAGTGCGGCGCGCATCTGGGAGAACATGTCACCCGGCGCCGAGGTGACCGCGTCCGCGCCCAGCCCCGTGGTGATGCCCGCCCGGCGCAGCCGTCCCGCCATCGGTGCGCCGAACCGCATCGAGGCCTCGATCGCCGGCGTGATCGCCACCGCCCCGCCGGACTCGGCGATCAGCCGCAGCTCGGAGTCGGGCAGCGAATTGCCGTGCACATACAGGGTGCCGGCGGTGAGCAGCCCCTGTTCCCGGAGGGCGCTGACCGGCCGCATCGCCACCGGCCCGGCGCTCACATGGACGGCGACGGGCAGCCCCAGCTCGCGGGCGAGCAGCCAGTCCTCCCGTACGGCCTCCGGTGGCGTGAAGGAGGGGCCGACCGGGGCCAGGGCCATCGTGACCCGCGCACCGCGCGACGGGAAGTGCGCGGTGCGGGCCTTGCGGACCCAGTCGGCCTGCCGGGCGGACTCGTCGAAGACGGGGTAGCCGTAGCCGAAGACGGCACGGATCCCCGCTTCCTCGAGCGCCTCGACGGCGGCTGCGGTGTGCTCCGGCGAGTACTGGACGTGGGAGAAGTCCTGGACGGTGGTGATCCCCGAGTCCAGGCAGTCCAGCGCGCCCAGGAGATTGCCGGTGTGCACGTCGGCGGGCGTGAAGCGGCCGGCGAGCTCACCGAGGACCCGGCTGAAGTAGCCGTCCAGGCTCGCGTCGACCGCGGCGGACCGCAGCACCCCCTGCCACAGATGCCGGTGGGCGTCGACGAACCCGGGCAGCACGACCATCGAGCGGGCGTCGATCACCTCCAGGCCGGGATCGGAGTCGTCGAGGGGCAGGTCGGGGCCCACGGCGGCGATCCGGCCCTCCTCGATGAGGACGTCGGTGTGCGGGTGGACGACGGGGTGGGGGGCGGTGTCGATGACCAGGCCGCCGCGCAGAAGCAGTCGCGGTGTGTGGTGGCGCTCGTTTTCCATGGCAAGTCACCCTCTACACGTTCGGAAGAAAGCTTTATAGAAAGCTATCATGGTGGTGATCTATCCTGCCGAAGTGACCGCAGCATCCGGACCAGTACCCGACCCCGTCGATGCGCTGCTGAGCGCATGGCGCACCGAGCTGCCGGATGTGCTCCGCCCGACGACGGAACTGTCGAAACGGATAACGCAGCTCGCCGGCGCCCTGGACGCGGCCACCCGCGGTGTACTGCCCGAACTCGGCCTGACCGTCGCCGAGTTCGACATCCTGGTCGCCCTGCGCAGGTCCGGTGAGCCGTACCGTATGAAGCCGAACGAACTGGCCCGGTCCCTGCTGCTGTCCTCCGGCGGCATCAGCAACGTCGTCAACCACCTCACCGGCCGCGGGCTCGTCCTCCGCGAGCCCTCACCGGACGACGGCCGCAGCACCATGATCCGGCTGACACCGGACGGGGTACGGACCGCCGAGCGTGCCGTCCGCGTCAATGCAGACGCCCATGAGGCGGTCTTCGCCGAGGCGTCCCCCACGGCCGTGAACGCGGCCACCCGAGCGCTGCGGGACGTGGGCGTACACCGCCTCCCCGCACCGCGCCCGCTGCGCACGGGACGCAATCGCAGCCGGTCCTGAGGCGCGGCGGCCGGGGGCGCGGCGGCGAGTCCGGGACGGTAGCCGCTCCTGGCGCGGCGGCGAGTTTGGGACGGTAGCCGCTCCCGGTGCGGCGGCGAGCCCCGGACCGTGGCCGGCCCGGGGCTCTCGCGGCGCACAGCCGATGCCTGGGCTGTTCCTGGGCCTCTAGGCCTGATCGGCCGCGGCCTGGAGCGCGGCGATGTCGATCTTCTTCATGCCGAACATGGCCTGCATGGCGCGGGCCGCACGTGCCTGGTCGGGGTCGTTCAGCATCTCCGCCATGCCGCCGGGCGCCACTTGCCAGGACAGCCCGTACTTGTCCTTCAGCCAGCCACAGGGGCCCTCCTCGCCGCCTTCGGAGAGCTTGGCCCAGTAGTAGTCGATCTCGCCCTGGTCGGCGCAGCTGATCATCAGGGAGATGGCCTCGTCGAAGGTGAACTCGGGGCCGCCGTTGATCGCGATGTACTCCTGGCCGTCGAGCTCGAACTCCACCGTCAGTACGGTCCCCGCAGGTCGCGGGCCTGCCTCGTTGTAATAGGTGACGTTCTTGATCTTCGAGTCCGGGAATACCGAGCAGTAGAACTCCGCGGCTTCCTTGCCCTGGGTGTCGAACCAGAGGTTGGGGATGATCTTGGGCATGGTCTTCTCCCTGAGACGGGGTCGCTGCCGGTGGCAGCGTCTGTGCCTCCTAAGACCGTCGCACCGCTCGGAACTCATCGCTATCCAGGGACGCGGTTCGGGTCGCACCTCCAGGGACGCGATTCGGCTCGCCCTGTGGGGGCGTTTTTCGGCCAGGCCGACTACGAAGGCGACGGTGACGACGACGGGGCGATGGCGGCGGCGATGGCAGCGGCGAGTGGGCCAACCGTGGCGGTGACGGCGGCGGCGGTGAAGCGGGACGGTCGCGGACCGGGCCCGGGTGCGGGACGGCCTTCGCGAGCGGCCTCACTTCCACCCGAAGGTGACGTCCTTGGTGTCGAGGTGCATGCCCAGCGGCACCCGCCAGCCGTCCACGCACACCCGCCAGGTGCCGGTCTTCTTCTTGCCGGGGGCGAGCGGCAGCGGAAGTTCGTGGGTGGACGTGATCGTCGCCCAGTCGATGCCGAGGGCCCCGATGATGTGGGTGCCGAAGGTGACGGTTCCGGCGGTGACGGGCCGGTCGCCGCTGTTGAGGAAGTCGAGGGTGACCTTCTGGCACCAGCGGACGTCGGTGCCGGCGAGAGCGGGCTTGCCGATCAGAAGACCGGCAGGCGCGTCCGCACCGGCCGGGATGGTGGGGGAGGGCGGCTCCGGGGCGGGAGAGCCATGGGGCGGGGTGGAACCGCCGGGGTGGCTGGGGGAGTTGGGTGAGTCCGGTGAGTCCGGTGAGCCCGGGGACGTGGCGCCGTCGCCGTGACCGGAGTGCGCTCCGGCGGGTGGTGCGGAGGGGCCGGGCGAGGCTCCGGACGCACCGGGGCTGCCGGGGGCTCCTGAGCCGTCGGCCGCCTCGCCCCCGCCGGATCCGGCGGGGGACCCGGATCCGGGCCGCCCAGCAGGCGCACTGCCTCCGTTGCCGTCCCCGTCTCCACTGCCACTGCCACTGCCGCTTCCGCTACCGCCCCTGCGGCCCCCGTCGCCGTCCAGGGGCGTCAGCTCCACACCATCGCCAGGCGGTACGGCCCGGGTCGGCGCCTGACCATCGGCGGGGCCCGCCGCGCCCACCGCGACATAGCCCTGGCCGGCCGCGCTCCCGCAGCCGGTGAGCAGCGCACCCAGACACAGCACGGCCGCAGAGGCGGAGGCCACAGTCGTCGTCCGTCGCATCGCGCCAGTGTTGCTGACGGTGCATCAGGTGTACAGAGGCCGGCCGGACGCATTCCTCGGCGATCCGGGGAGGACGCGATGGGGCACGCGATCGACAGCCTGCTCCCCCGTGGCCGGGCGCACTGCTGACGGCGTCGGCCGGTTGACCCTCACGGGCGACGGACGGGCAGGAGGGCGGGCGGTCAAGGCCGGACCAAGTTCTCGGTCCACGGGCTGCGTTCGGCGATCCACGTGGGAGCCACGGACGGGGGCGCACGAAAGGCCCCCCAGACGGGACCTACAGACGGGGTTCCACACACGGGGACCCAAAGACAGGGACCCAAACACAGGTACCCAAAGAGGGCGACGCACGGAGGGCAATCCACCAACGGAACATCCGGAACACCCGGAACGACGCACAACGCCCGACATAAAACGCCCGACATAAAACGCCCGACATAAAACGCCCGAACGCGCTCACGAGCCTCGTGCCGTCCCTCATGCGGCCGGGCGCGCGCCTCTCGCGCCACGCCCCGCCCCTTCCTCTCCGAAGCTTTACAACTGTCCGCCGAGCGACGCTGAGCGCCTTGCAGCCCCTCGGCGGACCGTTCCTCAGTCGGAGATGAGGCCCTCGCGCAGCTGCGCCAGGGTGCGGGTGAGCAGACGGGAGACGTGCATCTGGGAGATGCCGACCTCCTCGCCGATCTGGGACTGCGTCATGTTGGCGAAGAAGCGCAGCATGATGATCTGGCGCTCGCGGGGCGGGAGTTTGGCCAGCAGGGGCTTGAGGGACTCGCGGTACTCCACGCCCTCCAGGGCGGTGTCCTCGTAGCCGAGGCGGTCCGCGAGGGAGCCCTCGCCGCCGTCGTCCTCGGGGGAGGGGGAGTCGAGCGAGGAGGCGGTGTACGCGTTGCCGACGGCCAGGCCGTCGACCACGTCCTCCTCCGACACCCCCAGGCACAGGGCCAGTTCGGGGACGGTCGGGGAGCGGTCCAGCTTCTGGGAGAGCTCGTCGCTGGCCTTGGTGAGGGCGAGCCGGAGCTCCTGGAGCCGGCGCGGGACCCGTACCGACCATGACGTGTCACGGAAAAAGCGCTTGATCTCGCCGACCACGGTCGGCATCGCGAACGTCGGGAATTCCACGCCGCGTTCGCAGTCGAAACGGTCGATCGCCTTGATCAGGCCGATGGTGCCGACCTGGACGATGTCCTCCATCGGTTCGTTGCGGCTGCGGAAGCGGGCCGCGGCGTAGCGCACCAGAGGGAGGTTCAGTTCGATGAGCGTGTCTCGGACGTACGTACGTTCCGCGCAGTCCTTGTCGAGCGAGGCCAGCCGCAGGAACAGGGAGCGGGAGAGCGTGCGGGTGTTGATGGCGTCGTCGTCATGCACGTGCGGTGCGGGCGCGGGAATCGCGGGAAGCACCTTCGAGCTGCCCAGTTCTACGGACATGCCACCCCCTTGAGGTCGCGGTCGGGTCGCTGTGGCGTCCTCGGACCGGGGCGGACCGAGGAGTGATGCCTCCACCTGAATACCGGAGGCAGCGCTACGGCAAACGCGGTTCCAGCAGAATGTCACATGTCGGCAACACGCTGTAGCGCCATGTCGACATATCTGCGCAGGCTGTACGGGGACGGGTCGCCCGTCCCGGTTAGGCCTCGATCCTGTTTGCGGATCGCAGCCGGGCGAAGCTCCGCGACAGTAGCCGCGAGACATGCATCTGCGACACCCCTAGCTCCGCACTGATCTGTGACTGCGTCAGATTGCTGTAGTAACGCAGCAGAAGGATCCGCTGCTCGCGCTCGGGAAGCTGGACGAGGAGATGCCGTACGAGGTCGCGGTGCTCGACACCGGCCAGCTCAGGGTCCTCGTATCCGAGGCGGTCGAGCAGGCCGGGCAGGCCGTCGCCCTCCTGGGCGGCCTCCAGCGAGGTGGCGTGATACGAGCGGCCGGCCTCCAGGCAGGCCAGCACCTCGTCCTCCCCGATCTTCAGTCGCTCGGCGATCTCGGCGGTGGTGGGGGAGCGGCCGTGCAGCACCGTCAGGTCCTCCGTCGCGCCGTTGACCTGCACCCAGAGCTCGTGCAGGCGGCGCGGAACATGGACCGTGCGGACATTGTCTCGAAAGTAGCGTTTGATCTCGCCGACGACGGTGGGCATGGCGAAGGTGGGGAACTGGACGCCCCGGTCCGGATCGAACCGGTCGATCGCATTGATCAGGCCGATGGTGCCGACCTGGATGACGTCCTCCATCGGCTCGTTGCGGCTGCGGAAGCGCGCCGCGGCATAGCGGACCAGCGGCAGATTGGCTTCGATCAGCGCGGCACGGACCCGGGTGTGCTCGGGGGTGCCCGGTTCGAGGTCCGTCAACTCCGCGAACAGCACCTGCGTGAGCGCCCGCGTGTCCGCGCTTCGGCTCTCGCGGGATGGAGCCTTGGGCGCAGTACGGGCCGTCACGGTCACGCCACCCTTCACAGTGCATGTATCCGGCAAAAGCGGTCATAGCATCACAAGACATGTGCACTGTGTGCAAGCACCCCATAATGCCGTGTTGAACAGAGAGTTGAGTGGGTGCGGGGCGGCCGGGGGGCGGGTGGTGCCCGGGGGTACGGCGAAGCCCCCCGCCCGCAGGGGGCGAGGGGCTCGGCGGGGCGCTGTACGGAGGTGCCGCGGCTCAGAATTCGTAGTCGGCCATCACCCAGGTGGCGAATTCGCGCCACTGGGCAGCGGCCGCCTGGTGGGCCGGATGCTCGATATAGCGCTTGAGGGCGTCCTTGTCGGCCACGGCGGAGTTGATCGCGAAGTCGTAGGCGATCGGGCGGTCGGTGATGTTCCAGGCGCACTCCCAGAACGTAAGCTCCGGGATCTCGTCCTCCAGCGCCGCGAACGCGCGGACGCCGGCCTGCACCCGCTCCTCGTTGCGGGAGACACCTTCATTGAGCTTGAACAGGACCAGGTGGCGGATCACTGGGGGCCTCCGTGCGGCGGACGAGGCGCAGCCGGTCCGGTGGGCCGACTGGGCCGGGCTGGGGTGCCGGCCGATCGCGGGCCGGCCTCTCGGGTGGCGCCAGGGCCCGCCGGGTCGGACCGGACGATCCCTACTTGATCAGCTGGGTCATGAACTGGCCGACGCCCTGAGCGGCGGACGATATGCCCTCGAACCCTATCTGGACCATTTCGGCGGCCCGCTGCGGGGAGGTGATGATCGTGTACAGCACGAAGACGATGATCATGTACAACGCGATCTTCTTCGCCTGCGCCATCAGTCCCGTCTCCCCTACGCAGTCCCCTACCGGCAATGCCTGCACGTCCCCGTTGCAGTCGGGCGAGTGTAACCACACGTGTTCGATCGCGGGAGCCGGGCCTACGGGCTCCGCTCGGGCGGCCCCGCCGGGCCGCGGCACCCGGGCTCCGGCACTGATCCGGACTTTATGGACCAAAGGCCTGCCAAGGGAGGCCCTTTGCCTGCCTGTTGGGCGGCCTCCCCGAGGCACCATGAAGGAGGTGGCCCGGTGGATCTGGCAGGAATCCACGGGCCCGGGACCAGGGCCTCTCTGCGGGGTCCGCGCCAAGATCGTCCGCGGGACGGTGGCGCGGATTCGGGGGTTCGGTCCGCAATCGGGGGGAGCGGTCGTCCCCTGACGCCCGCTTCCCCCGACCGAACAGGAGCCCCGCCTCCCGCGCCACCCCTGGAATCCACGGGGGGTCCCAGGACACGGCCCGGAGGCGGGGCTCCGTCGCATGCGGCGGCCGCGCGTGCCGTACGCGGCCCCGGAGCCCGCGGCCACGCGTCCGCGGGGTGCGTTCCTCTTCAGCGGGCCGGCCGCAACCAAGAGGAACGCACCCCGCGTCTCCCACCCGGTACGACGCGGGCACCCTGGACGTCATGCGCCGCGACGTACCTGGTCGCCATGGAGCGTGCATCATGTACACGACACATGACGCATCGGCAGTGTGTCGTACCGCGGCATGTGGCCGCGTGGGACGACGAAAGGAAGACAGGCTCCGACGATGAAGATCGACTGGGACCGGCGTACCTGCGCGCGCCGCGGGCACATCACCTACCTCCCGCGCGAGGAGCACCTCCGGGACAAGCTGCGCGCGGCCACCGCTCTCGGCGAGGCCTGGCGCTGTCTGCGCTGCGGCGACTTCGCCCTCGGTGACCCGCACGGCTCCGGGCCGGCCGCCGACGCCCCGCTGGTCCCGCGCGGCAAGGTCCTGCGCGATCTGTTCATCCTGCGGTTCCTGGCCGTCGAGCGCGCGGTGCGCGGGGTGTTCATCGTGCTGGCCGCGGTCGGCGTATGGCAGTTCAGCAACCGTAAGGACGCGGTCCGCCGGTTCTTCGACGAGTACATCGCCGTGCTCCGCCCGGTGGCCCGGCATTTCCACTACGACCTGGACCACTCACCGGTCGTCGGCACCATCCAGAAGACCTTCGGCTACCGCCACTCCACGCTGCTGCTGGTGGCCGCGCTGCTGCTGGTCTACGCCCTGGTGGAGATCATCGAGGGCGTGGGCCTGTGGCGGGCCAAGCGGTGGGCGGAGTATCTGACGGTGGTGGCGACGGCGGCCTTCCTGCCGCTGGAGATCTACGAGCTGACCGAGAAGGTCAGCTGGCTCAAGATCGCCACGCTGGTGATCAACATCCTCGCGGTGCTCTACATCGCGCTCACCAAGCGGCTGTTCGGGCTAAGGGGCGGCCGCGCCGCCTTCGACGAGGAGCGGCACAGCGCCTCCCTCCTCGAAGTCGAGACCTCGGCCGGAGTGGCCGCCACCGCCCATAATGGCTGAACGCCCGTCTCTAGGGGGAACCGAAGAATGCCCATGAACTCCGTATCGCGCGAGACCGATTCGTCCCACGCGGCTGCCCGGCCGGACCGGAGGGGACCGCGGTCTCCCCTGACCCGGCGGCGGCCGGCCGTCGTGCTGGCGCTGCTGGTCGGCCTGCTGGCCGCGGCCGTCGCACCGGCAACGGCGGCGGGCCGCAGCGCGGTGGACGGCGCACGCGTGACGGCCACCGCGAGCGCCCCGGGCCGGAGCGCGGATGCCTCCCGGCTCGCCGCCGCGCCCGCGCAGCCCGCCGCGTACCGCCACCACAGCACGCACCACTCGACTGCGGTCAAGACGGTCTTCAAGTCCAAGAAGTCCAAGACGTCGAAGTGGAAGTCGAAGGTGAAGAAGAAGGGCGGCTTCTTCAAGAAGCTCGGCATCTTCTTGATCGTGCTGTTCGTCCTCTTCCTCGTCGTCATGATCCTGGTGATCTGGCTGATCGTGCGCTTCTTCCGCCGCGCGCGGAACCGTCGCGACGCCTGATCAGTGCCTCATGGGCCGTTCAGGCCCCCGCGGCGCGTCCGTTCCGGCGGGCGCGCCGCTTTTTGCCGTCTGTCACCTCGCGCGCAACAACGGGATGGCTTCTCCCGGGAATTGGCTCGCCTCCTGGTCGTAACAGGGGGCGCTGCCCTCTGCCGACGAAAGCCGACGAACGCCGGCTGATGACGGGGGACGGCGACGAACGACCGGTCCGATGGCGCCACGGCCACCGGACCGGGATGCCACGACAACTCGGCCTCCGCTCCACCTCCGGCCGACTACCGCCTCGGCTGCGTCACTTGCTGCTGAGGCGGCCGAGCAATGTCCTCAGCGCCAGCCGAAGAGACTGGTTCTTCTGCTTGAGGATGCGGGCCTGTTCCTGCGCCAGGTCACCTGAACGCCATGCTCCGGCGTGCTGTTTCATATAGGCGGCCGGGTCGGCTTGAAACTCCCCGATGCGCGGGTCTGTTTCTAAGGCCACGCCGTTCCAGACACCTGCCGTCGTACTCATGACTGAATCCCCCCCGGATTCTGCGTCGCGTGCGAGTCTGCCGCGGTGGTCGGGCATAAGTTCCATCCCTCACCCCCGAGGTGAACACCCGCCGCGAGCTGCCGATATGTGCCCCCAGCGAGATCACTGCCACTGGCCGCTCGCGTCGCGATCACGAGCAGCCCCATCACGACGTGCATCTGTGCAAGCCGAGCACATCGCCCTTATCCGGCATCACACAGTAGCCGAGGGATACCCGAACCAGCCCGGAACTAAACGATTTTCGCCCGATGAGACTACTCTGTGTGTATCGTGCGTGACAGCACACGCAACCTGGGGTTGGGGACAGGGGAGGGGGTTGCATATGGGGTGGGGTGCGTTTTCCGCCGGAGCTCTGGCGGTCCTGGCATATGTGGCTCAAATGGTCATTGGGCTGGACATGGCCACATGGTTGTTCTGGGTGATCACGGGAGTCGGATCGGTCGCCACGGTCGCCACGGTGTGGTTGGCCAGCCGTCGGGTGACCACGGCAAATGAAGCCGCCAAGGCGGCGACGAAGAACCAGCGGCGCGCTTTTGAGGATGTGCTCGTTCCCCTGGCGTCCAACCTCGGCCAGATCGTTTCGAGTTCCACCAAGGCCGAACGGACCGCACTGCAGCAGCAGACCAAGCAGGCGATCGTCTCGCTCACCGCTTCTCTGATCGGTCCTCAGGATGTACGGGCCTGCTTTCTGGAGCAGGTTCCCGGTACGCCGTCCGGGCAGCGTGAGGTGAAGTGCCGTAACAGCCTCTGGTCGGGCAGGAACGTGGCGCCTGTGACGACGTTCCGGGAGGCCGACCTCCGCGGAAAAGAGTTATTGAAGCTGCTCGACGACGGCACCAGTACGTTCGTGGAAAATGTGGACCAATTGCCTGCCGCGTTAAAGCCCGACAGTGACAGCTATAAGACCTATATCGCCTGCTCGGTGAAAGCCGGGGACGAATCGTTCGGGGTCCTGGCGGTCGACGGCCTCAGGCCGGGAGATCTGCATCAGGACGACGTGACCATGGTCGGGGTTTTCGCACGCATGCTGGGCGTCGCCCTGGCCGTGAAAAGGTAATCGACGCTTTCCCACGGTCTCCGCACGCTGTGGGAGGGGCGAGTTCCCGGTGACCGGAGGCTGTGTGCGGCCTGAGGAGACCTGCGCCGGACCCCGGGTGCGCCGGACCTCGGGTGCGACGCGCCCCGGAAACGACAAGGGCCCCGATCCGTAAAGATCGGGGCCCTTGCCCTCTGAGCGGTAGCGGTGGGATTTGAACCCACGGAGGAGTTGCCCCCTCACGCGCTTTCGAGGCGCGCTCCTTCGGCCGCTCGGACACGCTACCGAGAGAGAGCTTAGCCCACGGGTGGCCGTGCGCCGAAATCGGATTCCGGGGAGCGGCCCGTGCGGGGGCGGAACGCCGGTCAGCGGTCGCGGAAGAAGTCGGTGAGCAGGGCCGCACAGTCGGCTTCGAGGACGCCGGTGATGACCTCGGGGCGGTGATTGAGGCGCCGGTCACGTACGACGTCCCAGAGGGAGCCGGCCGCGCCGGCCTTGGCGTCGCGGGCGCCGTAGACGACCCGGTCGACGCGGGAGAGCACGATCGCGCCGGCACACATCGTGCACGGTTCGAGGGTGACGACGAGCGTGCAGTCGGTCAGCCGCCACTCGCCCGGCCGGCGCCCGCCACCCGGGCCGGCGCCTCCCGCGGGCTCCGGGAGCGCGGACCGCTCCCGGAGGGTCCGGGCCGCTGCCCGCAGCGCGAGGATCTCGGCGTGTGCGGTCGGATCGCCGGTGGCCTCACGCGCGTTGTGGCCGGTGCCGAGGACCGTGCCGTCCGCGGACAGCACGACGGCGCCCACCGGGACGTCACCGGTCCCGGGGGCGCGGGCGGCCTCGCCCAGCGCCTGCCGCATCGGTGCGATCCAGGGATCGCGCAGCGGGTCGGGAGCGGGGGAGGGGTGAGAGGCGGATGGGGGGACGGTCATGTCCCCAGTGTCGGGGACGCGACCGGGGGCGGGACCCGGGCCCTGGGGGCGCGGGTCCGGCTGGCCGGCTCAGCGCACGGCTTCCAGGACCTCCGTGCAGCCCAGCGAGTCGGCGATGGTGCTCAGCGCATCACTGTCGAGGGCCAGCAGCTCCTTCTCGCTGACACCCAGATCGGCCAGCAGGGCGGCATCGCCGAGCGGGCCGCGCGGCGGGCCGTCCGAGCCGTTCACGGCCTCCAGGGGGTCGTCGTCGTCCACGTTGTCGTCCGATTCGGGTTCGCCGTCCTCCGTGCCGTCCAGGTCGAGGCTGTCGAGGTCATCGGCCGCGTCGTCCTCATCGCGGCCGAGCAGCTCGTCGGCCAGCATCGCGCCGTACGAGCTTCTGGCGGCGGCGGCGGCATTGGAGAGGAAGACCCGCGGGTCTTCCTCGCCGTCCACCCGGACGACGCCGAACCAGGCGTCCTCCTGCTCGATGAAGGCCACCACCGTGTCGTCGTCGACGGCTGCCTCTCGGGCCAGATCGGCCAGATCGGTCAGCGTCTCCACATCGTCGAGCTCCGTATCGCTCGCTTCCCACCCGTCTTCGGTGCGCGCGAGCAGTGCGGCGAAGTACACCGTGACTCTCCCACTGGTCATAGGCGTGCCGGGCCGGGCGGGGCGGCGCTGCACGCCGTTGGTCCCGCCCCTTCGGAATCGTGGCAGAAACAACGCCTTCGCGCGGGGTCTTCGGCGCTGCGTCGTGCGGAGGTTGTGAGAGATGTCGCTCACGTGCCGCAGTGCAGGAGGGGGCGCGGGGGTGTTCCGCTACCAGCGGAATGTGCGCATCCGCATGGCCTGGCGCATCCGTTCGGCCCGTGCGCGGCGCGGCTGGACGCGGTTGCGCAGCTCCTTGGCCTCGTGCAGTTCCCGCAGAAATTGTGCGCGGCGCCGTCGGCGCGCCGCTTCCGCAGCGGCGTCCGGGGCCGCGCCCTCGCTGCCGGGGACGGCCTCGTTCGTGTCATCGGTCCGCTGACGGTCGGGCACCCATGCACCACCTCGGGCAGGATCTTCGCCCGGCGACGGGACGGCCAATCGGGCGTACGTGCCCACTTTCCCTCCTTTCGGCGGTTTGATGCCGACCATGTCGTGCTGCCGTGAACGGAGGCCGGTGCCGCACGGCGGGCGTCGGTGCCTTCCGCCTCGGTTACTGTCGATGTCATGCGGATCCACGTCGTCGACCACCCGCTGGTGGCGCACAAACTCACCACACTGCGCGACAAGCGCACCGACTCCCCCACCTTCCGGCGGCTCGCCGACGAGCTGGTCACCCTGCTCGCCTACGAGGCCACCCGTGATGTGCGCACCGCGCAGGTCGACATCGAGACCCCGGTGACGGCGACCACCGGCGTGCGGCTGTCGCACCCGCGCCCCCTGGTCGTACCGATCCTGCGGGCCGGTCTGGGCATGCTGGACGGCATGGTCCGGCTGCTGCCCACCGCCGAGGTCGGCTTCATGGGCATGGTCCGCAACGAGGAGACGTACGAGGCGCACACCTACGCCACGCGGATGCCCGATGACCTCTCGGGCCGTCAGGTGTACGTCGTCGACCCGATGCTCGCCACCGGCGGCACGCTGGTCGCGGCGATCCGTGAGCTGATCAAGCGCGGTGCGGACGATGTCACCGCAATCTGTCTGCTGGCTGCGCCGGAGGGCGTCGCCGTCATGGAGAAGGAGCTGGCCGGCACGCCCGTCACGGTGGTCACCGCGGCGGTCGACGAGCGGCTCAACGAGGACCGCTACATCGTGCCGGGCCTCGGCGACGCCGGGGACCGGATGTACGGCACGGCCGGCTGAACGGGCCGCGGCCTTCCCGCCTGATCTTTGTCCGGGCCCCGCACCACGGGTTGGTGCGGGGCCCGTCCGTATGCGGTCAGCACTTGGCGGCGTCGGCGGGGGCCGGGGACGGACGGGTCAGCAGGGACAGGGACTTCGCCGCGCTCGCCCGGGGGGCCAGCGCCTTGAAGGTGTCGCCGATGATCAGGTCGAGCTCGGCGCCCTTGCGGCCGTCGGTCTTCTGCTGGGCGCCGGCGAGCTGGGTGGCCAGCACCTTCAGCGGGCCGTCGGCCGCCGCCGGGCCGAGCAGTATCCCGGCGCCCTTGACCTTCTTGTCGTAGGCGGCGGGCGCGTTGCCCACCTTGCCGATCTTGAAGCCGCGTTTTTGGAGTTCGTCGGCGGTGCGCTTGGCGAGTCCGGAGCGCGGGGTGGCGTTGAGGACATTGACGGTCAGCGTGCCGGGCGCGGGCAGTTTCTGCGCGGCCGTCCTGGCCTGCGCCGCCTCCTTCTCGCTGCTGTCCTGGCAGTGTTTTTTGCCCGGGGAGGCCTGGGCGGTGCTGCTGCGGCCGCCGAAGACGTCGATGAGCTGCAGGGTCCCCCAGCCGGCCAGGCCGAGGGTGCAGGCCGTGGCGACAAGGGCGAGGGCGATCCGGCGACGGTGGCGGGGACGGCGCATCCGCGGATACCTGTCGCCCGTGATGCGGTACTTCTTACCGCCCATGCCTGGGGGCGTCAGCATGCTCATGGGCGCAGCGTAGTGCGGGAGGCGGGTTGTGCCTATCAAATGATCAACGCGTGGCGCGAGACCCAACCCAAAAGGGTCAATACGGACAGGGTGGGTTGGGTGCTGCCGGGCGGTAAGAGGGGATTTCCGGCCAGTTGCTCAGGGGGTGGGCGTCAGCCCAGTTCGAGCACGCGGGCGTGCAGGACCTGGCGTTGCTGGAGAGCCGCGCGTACCGCGCGGTGCAGCCCGTCCTCCAGGTAGAGGTCGCCCTCCCACTTCACGACATGCGCGAAGAGGTCGCCGTAGAACGTCGAGTCCTCGGCGAGCAGCGTTTCGAGATCGAGCTGCTGCTTGGTCGTCACCAACTGGTCGAGGCGTACCGGACGCGGGGCGACGTCCGCCCACTGGCGGGTGCTCTCCCGGCCGTGGTCCGGGTACGGCCGGCCGTTTCCGATGCGCTTGAAGATCACACGGAAAGCCTACCGGGCGAGCGGCACCGGGCGCAGCCATGCCGCAGCAACGCAAAAGGATCATTGACGGCAAACTTGGATCATTGGGGAGGGGAGGGCCGAAGGATATGGCCGGATGCGACCCGAACGGACTACGGCACGGCGCGTCCCGGACTCGTGCCGCGGCCGGACCGTCACCACTTCCGGGCGGCCTCCAGGCTCGGCTGCCAGTACGTGACCGTGGCGGTGCGCGGGTCGACATGGACCGGGGCGCGGCCGTCCAGGCCGACCTGGGTGGGGGTGGCGCGGCCGGTCAGCGCGACGCCGAACTGGGAGATCTTCCGGCCTCGGTGGCCCCTGCCGCCCGTTCCGCCGGCGGCGGAGGTGGTGATCGTGGCGTACGCGGTGTCGCCGGGCGCCAGCGAGACCGCGGTGGACGGCCGGCTCGCCGCGATTGCGGGGAGGATGGGCTGCCGGTCGTCGCCGAACCGCAGCAGGGGGTATCGCTGGGCGGCGAAGTGGCAGGTCCGGCCGGAGGAGTTGGTGACCGTCAGCAGCATGCGGTGGGTCCGCCGCGGCATCGCGCCGGCGTGGAATCTGAGCATCTCGGGGGTGCAGGCGACCCGGCCGTCGGGGCCGGGGGACAGATTCTCGCCGTCCTCCCGGGAGGACGAGGTGGGGGCCGGGGAGACGCCCGCGGGGTTGCCCATCCGGTTGCCGGAGATCTCGTGGCAGGCGGTGGTCAGGGCGAGTGCGGCGGTGGCGAGGAGGGCGGCGGCGACGGCCCGGCAGGTGGTGGTGTCGGTGAACGGCATAGGGATCTCCCCCGGGACGGTGGCGTGTGCACGACCTTCGGCTCCGGTGCTGGTGATCCGCTAACGCACGGCTAACGCATGCCGGAGGCCTCGGCCGCCGTGCCCGCTCCGTCCGGCGCGCGGGCTTCGCCGCCCGGCGGTCGCGGACCGGCTGCCGTACGGGCACGGCCGGGGGCGCCCGCCCGCGGACCGCACCGCACGGCTGCGGCCGGCCCGCCGGGGCCCGCTGTGCACCGGGCGTGCGAACGGGCCGGGCGGGCTGCTGTGGCCCGAGGCCGGCGGGGCGGGAGCGGGTGTCCGTCAGTGGCACGCTCAACTGCTTGAGGGTGAAGGGGAATTGCTCCTGCCGCCGGGTGTGGTGCTGCTCTGCGGGGTGGGAGCCGACGGGGTGGCGGAGGGGGGCCGGGAGGTCGTGGGGGGACGGTCGCCCGGCTGGTCCGTCGGGCTCGGCGTGGGGGTGTCACGGGGGCTCCGGGGCGGGCCGGTGCCGGGCGCAGGCGAGTCGGAGGGGTCGACGCTGCGGTGGCCCGTCGAGGGAGTGTCCGTAGGCGGCTCGGGGGTCGGTCCCGTATGCGCCGGGGACGGGGCGGGGGTGACCGGGTGCGGGGGCGTCGCGGGGGAGGGCCGGTCCGGGGGGCCGCCGGGGGCGGTCGCCAGACAGCCGATCACGACGGCGGCGGCTGCCGCGGCCAGCGGCAGCCCGAAACGGCGCAGCCACGGCAGCCCGGCAACGGACAGCCGGCCGCGGCGGGTATGCGGTCCGGGGGGCGCGGCGGGCCGCAGGTCCCGCAGGGCGATGCTCTCGGCGCGTGCCGCGAGGGCCCGGCGCAGCCGGTCCTCCACGGGGCGCCCGGACGTGCCGTCGTCAGGGCCCGTGCCGCTGCCGCCCACGCCGTCGCCGGGCCCGCTGCCGGTGCGGCCGGTACCCGTGCCGGGGCCGTTCATGACCGCTCCTCCAAGATCTTCTCCAGCGAGTCCAGTGCGCGGCTGGCGATCGACTTCACCGAGCCGCGGCTGATGCCCAGCGTCGTCGCGATCTGCGCCTCGGTCAGATCGCCCCAGTAGCGCAGGACGAGCACCTCCCGGCGGCGGGCGGTCAGCCCGCTCAGCGCGGCGAACACCTCCCGGTGCTCCTCGTCCAGCACGATCCGCTCCTCGGCGGACGGCGCATCCGCCTCGTGGGGCGGGGTGTAGTCGCGTGCGGTACGGCGGCGCCGCAGCACCGAGCGGGCGGCGTTGACGACCGCGGTGCGCAGATAGGCGAGCGCATTGTCGACCTCGCCGAGCTCCTCGCCGTGCCGCTTGTAGAGCGCGGCGAACGCGTCCTGGACGACGTCCTCGGCGGTGGCACGGTCGTCGACGAGCAGGACGGCCAGCCGGACCATGTTCAGCCGGTGTGCGTGGTAGAGCTCGCTGATCGTCGGCCCGGCTTGGGGCGGGGCGGGGGCGTCGTCGTCCGGCAACCGGGCCTCGACGCCCGTGGGCCCGCCGTACGCGGGATACCGGGGTTGCCGGCCGGGGCGCGGTGTTTCGCGGCGGGCGGCCGGCGGGCGGGCGGTGCGCAGCAGCCACCGCCGCAGGGCAGGCCGGAGCCCCGGCAGGGCGAACCGTACCGGGGCGTGCCGCGGGGTGGCGGAGTACTCCATCGAATCCTCGGGGCGGGCGGGCGCGGTGGCTCAGCCGCGCCGGCGGCGGACCGCGTAGACGGTGCCGCCGCCCGCGGCGATCAGGGCCGCGGCGGCTCCGCCGAGCGCCATGGTGGTCGTGGCGGACGCCCCGGTGCGTGCGAGTTCCTTGTCGCTGCCCGATCCCTTGGCGGGGGCGGGGCGGGCGCTTGCCGAGGGGCTGTCACCGCCCTTGCCGGGGGAGGTCGGCGGTGCGCTGGGCGGGACGCTGACGCTGGGCTGCGGCCCCGGGCGGCTGGGGGAGGCGGAGGGCCGGGGGGTGGCGGGGGCGGTGGCCTTCGGGGGGACGCTGGTGGCCGGCGTGGGGCGGGCGCTGCCGTCGGCCGGCTGGGGGACGGGTGACGGGGTCGCGTGGCCGGTGTACGGATGCTGCGGCTGGGATGCGGCGGCGTCGGCGTGTGCGGTGCCGGCCGCGGACAGCGCGGCGAGCGCGAGCGTCGCGACCAGTCCGGCGCCGGCCGCACCGCGCAGACGGGGGCGCGCGGCGGACGGCCGGAAACCGGCGGAGGCGGGGGAGGTACGGGTGAACTTCACGGTCGGCTGCTCCACGTTGTTCGTCAGGTCGGCGCCCGATTGCGCCCTCACCCGTGACGACGTGCGGCAGGGACGGGGGTTGCCGGGAGGTGCGGAAATTCTTCCGCGGGTCCGCGTCCGCCCCTCCCTGGGCCGTCAGCCCACGCTGTGCAGCAGTTTCTCCACGGCCTTGACCCGGTCGCCCAGCTCCGCCAACTGCGCGCTCACCGTCTCCTGTTGGACGGTGATCCGTTCCGCGAGCCTGCGGTACTCGGCCAGCGCAGCGGCATCCGCCCGGTGCCGCTGAAGCCTGAAGTACGACACCACGATCGTGGTGACCGAGGCGAAGATGATCACCAGGACGGCTATCGGGATGATGGTGCTGCCGTTCATGTACGGGTCCCCCTAGGGTCGTTCGGTCCCTCCGCGGCCGACGGCTCAGCCGTCCGTGCCCCCGGTTTCTTGCGATGACGCCGCCCCCGAGCGGTCCTCCTGGAGGGCGCCGAGGACGGTGTCCACGTTCAGCTTCAGCTCGAACGGCGTCAGTTCGAAGTACTTGAGCGCCTTGCCGTCCTCGGACAGTTCCAGCCGTCCCGCCACCAGACCGGCCTTCTCCAGGCGGTCCAGGTGCATATAGAGCAGCGGCCGGGACATCTCCAGCCGACGGGCCAGTTCGCTGACGTAGAGCCGGCCGTCGGCCAGTTCGGCGATCACCCGCAGCCGCTGCGCATGGCCCACGGCGGACAGCAGGGCCAGCAGCTCCTCGCTGTTCATGGCCCACCTTCTTGCCGTTCCGGACGCCTGTCAGCGGAGGTTTTCGCATGACACGACGGACTGTCAAACACGTCCGCCGCCCTCCGGCCACCACAATCTTACGGTTGACGCTTCACTCCGACACCTGTAATCCTCGACTTACATGCGTACCAGTGGGGGGCGCGACGTGATGTCGAAGGAGCCGGGCACATGAACGTGGCGGTACGAATGCGGCCGACGGAGCAGCGGCCGGAGGAAAGGCGGCCGGTCACGGTCCGGTTGGCGGCCTGGAGCGCACGGCATCCCTGGCGCGCACTGGCCGGATGGCTGGCGTTCGTGGTGCTGTGCCTGGGGGTGGGCCTCGCGGCGGGCACCCACCAGGCCACCGCGGAGGACCACCGCGTCGGTGAGGCGGGCCGCGCCGAGACCCTGGCCGCCGAGGCCGGTCTGGGGCACGAGCCGGTCGAACAGGTGCTGATCTCCGCCCGGTCCGGCCCGCTGGAGGAGGCCGCGGTCCGGGCGGCCGTCCGGGACGTCACCGCCCGGATGCGGAAGCTGCCCGAGGTGGCGCGGGTCGCGCCCCCGGTCCGCTCGGCGGACGGCGGCGCGCTGCGGGTCCCCGTGATCATGAAGGGGGCGGCGGCGGACGCCAAGGACCATGTCGCCCCGCTCGCCGCCCAGACCGCGGCGGTCCAGCGCAGCCATACGCACCTGCGGGTGGCGGAGACCGGCAGCCCGTCGGTCAGCGTCGGCGTCGACACCCAGCGTGGCCAGGACCTGGCGCTCTCCGAAGCGATCACCCTGCCGGTCACCCTGCTGACCCTGCTGGCCGTCTTCGGGTCCGCACTGATGGTGGCGGTGCCGCTGCTGCTCGCGCTGACGTCGATCGCGGCCGCCATAGGCCTGTCGATGACGGTTTCCCACGTACTGCCGGACGCCGGGGTGGGCACCAGCATCATCCTGCTGATCGGCATGGCGGTCGGCGTCGACTACACGCTCTTCTACCTCAAGCGCGAACGGGAGGAACGGGCCCGCGCGGGCGGCCGCCTCGGATCCGAGGCGCTGGTGGAACTGGCCGCCGCCACCTCCGGCCGGGCGGTCGTCGTCTCCGGCCTCGCGGTCGTCGTCTCCACGGCCACCCTCTACCTGGCCACCGACGTGATCTTCTCCTCGCTCGCGACGAGCACCGTCATCGTCGTCCTGGCCGCGGTCCTCAGCTCGCTGACGGCGCTGCCCGCACTCCTGGTCAAGATCGCCCAGCGCGCCGAACGCCGCGCCGCCCGCCGCGAGCGGCGGACCGGACGCCGGCCGGCGCCGCGGGTCCGGCCGGACGGCAGCGGCCGCATCTGGCGCGCCCTGCTGCGCCCCGCGAGCACCCACCCGGCCCGTGCCCTGTGCCTGTCCGTCCTGCTGATGCTGGGTCTTGCGGCACCCGCCCTGGGCATGCAGCTGCGCGTCCTCAACAAGGACAGCCACTCACGCGAGATCCCCGCACTGCGGACCTATGACCGCCTCACCGCGGCCTTCCCCGACCTGCGCGTCCAGCACCAGATCGTGGTCCGGTCCGCCGCCGCCCACGCGCCCGAAGTGGCGGCGGCACTACGGGAGGCGGGCGCACGGACCCACTCCGATCCCCTGTACGCCACGGACTCCGCACCGCCCCTCCGTACCTCCCGGGACCGCCGCACCACCACCATGGACGTGCCGACGCCCCACAAGGTCAGCTCCCCCGAGGCGCTCACCTCCCTCGACCGCCTCCGTACGGACTATCTGCCGGCCACCGTGGGCAAGGTGCCCGGCGCGGAGTTCGCGGTCAGCGGGGACGTGGCGCACGACACCGACTACCTCGCCCACCAGAACGAGAAACTGCCCCTGGTCGTCGGGGCGCTGCTGCTGGTGACGTTCCTGATGACGGCCCTGGTCTTCCGCTCCGTCGTCATCGGTCTGGTCGGCGTCGCGCTCAATCTGCTGTCCGCGGCCGCCGCGTTCGGGCTGGTCGTGATCTTCTTCCAACACGGCCTGGCGAGCACGCTGTTCGGCTTCGACGCCGCGGCGACCAGCGCGATCGGCTCCCGCGTCCCGCTGTTCCTGTTCGTGATCCTCTTCGGCCTGTCGATGGACTACCAGGTCTTCGTGGTCAGCCGTATACGGGAGGCGGCACTGCGCGGCGTACCGACGCGGGAGGCGGTGCTGCACGGGGTCGGCGCCTCCGCCAAGGTCGTCACCAGCGCGGCAGCGGTCATGGTGACGGTCTTCGCCAGCTATATGTTCCTGCACCTCGCCGAGATGAAGCAGATCGGCTTCAGTCTCGCGGTGGCCGTCCTGCTGGACGCCTTCGTCATCCGCGTGGTGATCCTGCCGTCGGCACTGATCCTCCTGGGGCGGGCGAGCTGGTGGCCGTCCCGCACGATGCGGCGGGCGCAGAGCTGAGGAAGGGCTCCAGGGGTCGGACGGGAGGGCGCTGCGGGAGCGGGAGGGCGCTACGGGTAGGGGCGGTGACGGGTCGCCCCTTCTCTCAACCCGGGCCCTGCGCAACTGAGTTGGCTGCCGACACCGACGTGTCCACGCCCGACGGCTCGAAGCGGGCGACCGCGCCGGGCTGGGACCACAGACCGGTCACGCCGGGGCGGGTGGCGAGGCGGAAGAAGCTCTTGGAGCGGAGGATCTCGCCGTAGGCGCCGCTGTCCGGCTGTCCGGTGACGAAGTGCCAGAGACGGGCCGGGGGGAAGGGCCGGCCGGCGCGGAGGACCGTGCCGGCGATGCCGTACTCCTCGGTCTCCGGGACATGGTCGCCGTTGAGCTCCCTGACCGAGCCGGGCGCCTGCTGGGCGCGTTCCAGGTCGAAGCGGCCGGTGCCCAGCACCTCGGTGGGCGTCACCCTGCCGCGCTGCGCGGGGACGATGCGGGCGGCCGGATTGAGCCGGGCCGGCGTCGCCTGGAGCCGTAGGGTGGTCGCGCTGTCGACCAGGTCGGTCTTGTGGAGCACGATGACATCGGCGAATTCGATCTGGTCCATGAGCCGATCGCTGATGGTGCGTTCGTCGCCCTCGTACTGGTCGAGGCCGCGTTCGGCGAGGCCGTCGCCGCCGGTGAGTCCGGGCAGGAAGCCGGCGGCGTCGCATTGACGATGACGGCGACGCGCAGGCCTTCCCGATTGCCCAGGACGTGGTTGAGCAGGGTGGTCTTGCCCGCGCCGAGGAATCCGGAGAGCACGGTGACGGGCTGCCGGGGGTGCGGCATGGCCGGTCAGTCCTTCGGGTCGATCAGGCCGAGTCGGTACGCCTTCGCGAGGCGGCGCGGGACCTGGTAGACGGAGCCGTCGACGGTGACGGGCACCAGCTGGGGCGCGGTGGCCTTCCACTGCGCGCGGCGGTGGCGGGTGTTGCTGCGGGAGAGCTTGCGCTTGGGCACGGCCATGGGGCGGGGCCTCCTTCGGCGGTCGGGCGGCAGGAGGTCAGAGGCTATATGAAAATGGATACCGTTTCCAATTAGTGCCAGGGGTCATGGGGTCACGGCAGGCGAACGCCCGGGGCCGCCTGCGTCAGGCAGCCCCGGGCGTTCGCGCCTCCGAAGGCCGGGCCGCCGAAGCGGGCCGTGGATCAGATCGTCGAGGTGTCGATCACGAAGCGGTAGCGGACATCGCTCGCGAGCACCCGCTCGTACGCTTCGTTGATCTGCTCCGCGCTGATCACCTCGATGTCCGCCGTCAGCCCGTGCTCACCGCAGAAGTCGAGCATCTCCTGCGTCTCCGGGATGCCGCCGATCATCGAGCCGGCGATCGACCGGCGCCGCGGGATCAGCGCGAACGGCGCGACCGGCAGCGGGTTCTCCGGGGCGCCGACCTGCACCAGGGTGCCGTCGGTGGCCAGCAGTCCGAGGTAGGCGTTCAGGTCCAGGTTGGCGGAGACGGTGTTGACGATCAGGTCGAAGGTGCCCGCCAGCGCCTCGAACGTGGCCGGGTCGGAGGTGGCGTAGTAGTGGTCCGCGCCCAGCCGCAGGCCGTCGTCCTTCTTGCGCAGTGACTGGCTCAGCACGGTGACCTCGGCGCCCATCGCGTGTGCGATCTTCACGCCCATGTGGCCGAGGCCGCCCAGGCCGACGATGGCGACCTTCTTGCCGGGGCCGGCCTGCCAGTGGGCGAGCGGCGAGTAGAGGGTGATGCCCGCGCACAGCAGCGGGGCCGCGGCGTCCAGCGGGATGCTCTCGGGTATCCGCAGGGCGTAGTTCTCGTCGACCACGAGGTGCGTGGAGTAGCCGCCGTAGGTGGTCTCGCCGTCCCGGCCGGTCGCGTTGTACGTGCCGACGTTGCCGAGCTCGCCGGTGCAGTACTGCTCCAGGCCGGCCCGGCAGTTCTCGCACTCCCGGCAGGAGTCGACGAAGCAGCCGACCCCGACCCGGTCGCCCGCCCGGTAGCGGGTGACCTCGGCGCCGACCTCGGCGACCACACCGGCGATCTCATGGCCGGGGACGATCGGGAAGGCCCCGCCGTCGCCCCACTCGGCGCGCACGGTGTGGATGTCGGAGTGGCAGATGCCGGCGTACTTGATGTCGATCAGGATGTCGTGGGCCCCCAGCTCGCGGCGCGGAATCGTGATCCGCTCCAGCGGTGCTTTCGGGGCGGGTGCGGCGTACGCGGAGACAGAGGTGTGGGTCATGCCATCGAGAATGCTTCGTGGCGCTTCTCGTAACCAGGGCCCCCTTCAACATATGCACGGCGTGCCTAGTACTGCCGGAACCACCCTTCGGCCTGGGCGTATGCGACGCCGGCCCTGCCCGCCGGCCCTGCCCGCCGACCCCGGCCGACAGGTGATCACCCACCACGCCGGGCCGGGGTCGCGGTCGGCCGACGCACTGCGGCTGCCGGCGTCGGGTCAGGCGAAGACCACCGAACGGACCTTCAGCCGGTCCGAGGCATGACCGCCGTTCGGCCGGAGGCTGAAGTAGTCGCCCGTGCAGTGGGGGCCCGCGAAGACCGTCGCGACGGACGAGGTGTAGTTCTTCGGCGTGTGGGCGGGCTGGACGGACGGGTCGGTCACCTCGGGGAGGCTGAGGCAGGCCCGGCTCGGCGGGTCGGACAGCAGGCCCACGTGCGGGTTGCCGGTCGAGTCGGTGTACACGTAGGTGAACGGGCCGGTGGCCGCGCCGGCCGAGGCGGTGGGCAGGGCCAGGGTGAGGGCGAGCGTGCCGATGGCGGTGGCGACGGTATGGCGAAGACGCATAAGAATATTCCTTTCCTTCCGTTTCCGTGCGGAATGTGTGTTGCCCCGCATACGCCCTGTGATGTCCGTTGTCACACGAAGGGGTTCCGAAGAAACGATCCCTCGGTCGCTGTTTCGGGTCGGCCCGGGTTCCGCGACGCCCGCGGAATCGAAGGCGCGCCGCCCCCCCCGCGCATGGATGCGTGCCGTGAGGGCGGATGCGGGCCGTGAGGGCGTAAGCGAGCCGTGAGCGCGGATTGCCGTGCCGCCTACGGCCGTGGGTGCGCACCGCTCCGCTCCCGCAGCACCCCGGCGATCCGCTCGCACCAGTCGCGGGTCTCCCGCTCGAAGCCGAGACCGCGCAGACACGTCAGGTACGGGCCGATCCGGTCGCCGCGGGCGAGGAACTCCGTCTCGTCCATGCCGCCGCGCAGCCGCGCCAGCAGCTGCTCGAAGATCTCGACCTTGGCGGCGGCCACCCGCGCCCGCTCCGCCAGTTGCCCGATCACCGGTGCGGCGTCGATCCGGTCCACGGCCTGCACCTTGACCAGCAGGTCGTCGCGGATGAACGACGGTTTGGACGCGGTCGCCGCAAACCGCTCCAGCTCGGCCAGGCCCTCGTCGGTGACGTGGAACAGCCGCTTGTTGGGCCGGGTCTCCTGGACCACTTGGCGGCCGGCGACCAGTCCCTCCGCCTCCAGCTTGGTCAGCTCCGCATAGAGCTGCTGCGGCAGCGCGTGCCAGAAATTGGCGACACCGGCATCGAACGCCTTCGCCAGCTGATAGCCGCTGTACTCGCCGTCCAGCAGCGCCGCCAGCACCGCGTGCTTGAGGGACATCTCCCCGGCCACCCCTTCCCATACTCAAGAATCTGACTAATCATAGTCGCGACTATGAGACATCGGGACCGGGCCGCTGCCCGGTCGAGCGAGGAGGAAGAGCCATGGGAGCCAGGGGAGTCACGGGGACGACCGCTGACCGCTTCAAGGCGGCAGTGGAAGCACGGGATCTGGATGCGGCGGAAGGGCTGTTCACCGAGGATGTCCGCCTGTACAGCCCGGTGAAGTTCACGCCCTTCGAGGGGCGGCCGATGGTGCTCGGACTGTTCGGGGTGCTGCTGCGGACCTTCGAGGACTTCCGTTACGTCGGCGAGCTGGCGGGCAGCGCACAGACGGCGGCGGGGCCGGACGGCGGCTCCGCGGACTCGGTGATCCTGATCTTCCGGGCCACCGTGAACGGCAAGCAGATCCACGGCATCGACCTGCTGCAATTCGACGAGGCGGGCCGGATCAAGGAGTTCACGGTGATGGTGCGGCCGCAGTCCGCGGTGCAGGCGCTGGGGGAGGCGGTGCTGGCCGGGCTGGTCGAAGACGGGCTGGCGCCCCAGCCGTAGGGCGGGCCCGCCGCAGGGCCGGACACCCCCCTACGGCCTGTCCGGCCCTGCGTTCTGTCCGGCCCGGGGCCTGTCCGGCTCTGGCCGGGCGTCAGGTCTAGCGGGAGGGCACCCCTAGACCCGCTCCACCCGCTCCGCCTGTTCCGCCTGCTCCACCGAGATCGCTCCGGCCGGGCAGATGGCCGCCGCCTCATGGACCGCTTCGTGGAGGTCGGCCGGTGGTTCGGCATCGAGGAGGACGACGATGCCGTCCTCCTCGCGCTGGTCGAACACCTCCGGCGCGGACAGCACACAGCTTCCGGCGCCGCAGCACTTCTCCTGGTCGATGTGCACGCGCATGGCTCTCCCCACGATGGGCCGCCCGACCCCTGAGGGCCGTTGGCGGACGGGCTGGAACGGGATGACGGAAGGCGTCGGGGCGGCGGCACGCGCCGGGGTGGCGGTGAACGCGCCGGGATGACGGAACGCGCCGGGGTGGCGGAACGCGCCGGGATGACGGAACGCGCCGGGGTGGCGGTGGCGGAACGCGGGGGTCACCACGCGACCGGCAGTGCGTGGACCCCGTAGATCCCCATGTCGTGACGGAACGGGACGTCCTCGAAGGGGATGTCGAGCCGCAGGCCGGGCAGCCGGCGCAACAGTGTCTCGACGGCGATCTGCAGCTCCACCCGGGCGAGCGGCTGGCCCAGGCACTGGTGGACACCGAAGCCGAAGGCGACATGACGGCGGGCGTCGCGCCCGATATCGAGCGCCTCGCCCCCGGGGAAGACGTCCTCGTCACGGTTGGCGGAGTTCAGGGTGCACAGCACGCCCTCGCCGGCGCGGATGGTGCGGCCGCCGATGGTGACGTCCTCGTCGGCGATCCGCGGCAGACCGTTGTGGATGATCGACAGGTAGCGCAGCAGCTCCTCGACGGCCCCCTTGATCAACGACGGGTCGGCGCGCAGCCGCGCCAACTGGTCGGGGTTGCGCAGCAGGGCGAGGGTGGACAGCGCGGTCATATTGGCGGTGGTCTCATGGCCCGCGATCAGCAACAACCGTCCCATGGAGGCGATTTCCTCGGCGTCGAGATCGTCGCGGGCGACCAGCCGGCTGACGATGCCGTCGTCCGGCTCGCGGCGTTTGGCCTCGGCGAGCCGGCTCAGATAGTGCTGGAGCTCGTCCCCTGCGGTGCGCACCTCTTCGGCCGTCGAGCGGAGGCTGAGCAGGAGGCGGCTGCGGTCCTGGAAGAACTCGTGGTCGTCATACGGGACGCCGAGCAGCAGGCAGATCACCAGGGACGGCAGCGGCAGCGCGAACTCGGCCACCAGATCCGCCGAGCTGCGCCCCGCGGTCATCCGGTCGAGCAGACCGTCGGTGAGGCGCTGCACCTCGGGGCGCATCGCCTCCACCTTCTTCACCATGAAGTCGGCGGTGAGCATCCGGCGCAGCCGCGCATGCTCGGGGTCGTCCCTGCGGATGAAGGTCGGTGTGGAGGTGGCGAGTTCGCGCGAGCCGACGGTGAGGAAGGGGAAACCCGGCCGCGACGCATCGGCGCTGAACCGCGGGTCGCCGAGCACCTCCCGTACGTCCTGGTGCCGGGTCACCAGCCAGCAGGAGGAACCGTCCCACAGCGTGGCCCGGGTGACCGGCTCCTCCCGGCGGGCCCGTTCGACGCCGGGTGCGGGATCGAAGGGGCAGCCGGCGGCCCGCGCGGCCGGGACGGTGAGGGGGGCGAGGCCCTCACCCGGACCGAAGTCGTGTGCGGCCTCGGTGCCTTGTGCAGTCGTCATGCGGCTGGTCCTTCCACGATCGGGACACGGCACTGCCGTGGCGAACGGTGCGGGTGGCGCCTCTCCTTGACGGGTGCTGCGACCTCGGTAACCAGCTCGTCAGCCGCCGTGACCAGTGCAATCGCGGTCAGGTGGTGACCAGTCAGCGACTAGTTACCTAACTTAAGCAACTAACTTTCGTCACGCTAACTCACCCTGAACGGGGGAGGGAAGAGGCGATCACGGCGCACCCGAGGTTGGCTCAAACCGAGCGGCCGCCCCTCCCTGCACCGGCGTCCCGGAGCAGGGCTCCCAGCACCCCGGGGGCCGCTAAAGTGCCTGCATGCCGGACCCCGGAAGAGACCAGGACCCCACCGCCGCGCTGCAAAGAGTGCTGGCCACGCTGTCCTACCTGCTCACCCGCTCCCGGGCGCACGAACGCCAGGCGGCCAGGGCGGGCGTCACGGCGGCACGCTCCGACCTATGGCTGCTGATGGCCCTGGAGGACAGCGGAGGGGTCAGCAGGGTCGGCGATCTGGCCGCCCTGCTGATGGTCGAACCGCCTCATGTGACGCGCCAGATCAGCCAGTTGGAATCCCAGGACCTGGTCGAACGCACCCCTGACTCCCTCGACCGGCGGGCCCGTCAGGTGGCGATCACGCCCCACGGGAAGGCGGTCCTCAACCGTCTCCAGCAAACCAGCCGAGCCGGTCTCCGGGAGTCCCTCGCCGGCTTCGACGACGCGGACATCGCCACCACCGTCACTGTGCTCAACCATCTGGTGGCCCATGCCCGCCGCAAGCACACGGCGGAGGAGCTGCCACGGGACCGGGAGGCATGAGCGCGGTGGGGCGAGGCCCCACCCCGTCCGGTGCCGGCGGCGCCGCCGCCCCGACCGGTGTTACTCGATCTCGACCCGGCCGCTGTGGCCCTGGTTCGCTGCGGTGCCGCCGTTCTTGGCGGTCTTGTCGTCCTGGCCGTCGGGGGTGCCGAGGTTGCGGCGGACCGAATCGAGGATGGTCAGACCCTGGCCGACCAGGCCGGCGGCGATTTCGCCCAGGCCGTCGGTGCCGTTGAGGACATTGACATTGGCGTTGGCCAGGCCCGCGGAGGCTTCCTTGACGATCTGCGGGAGCTGGTCGATGAGCATCCGGTCCAGCGCCACACGGTCGTGCGAGGCGGCGGCCTCGGCCTGGATCTTCATCCGCTCGGCCTCGGCCAGCGCCAGCAGCCGGATGCGCTCGGCCTCCGCCTCGGCGGGCTTGACGACCTCGGCCACCAGCTCCTGCTGGCGCAGCCGGGCCGCGCGCTCGGCGAGTTCGGTCTGGGCGGCGAGGACTTCCTGCTGTGCATGGGCGTGAGCGAGCGGGCCGGCCTGGGCGGCACGGGCCTGGGCGCGGTCCACCTCGGCGGAGTACTCGGCCTGGACGACGGCGGTCTGCCGGGAGTATTCGGCCTGATTACGCGCGGCCTCCTGCTGCGCCTCGACCGACGCCTGGGTGGCCTGGGCCTGGGCGATCTGCGCCTGCCGCTGGATGGCCGCCTTGTGCGGGGCGGACATCGCCTCGATATAGCCCGTCTCGCCGTCGTCGATCGACTGGATCTGCAACGAGTCGACGATCAGCCCGATCTTCGCCATTTCGGTCTTGGACGTCTCCAGGACCTCGGTGGCCAGCTTCTGCCGCTCGGTGACGATCTCCTCGACCGTCATCGAACCGATGATGGAGCGCAGGTGACCGGCGAAGATACGGCCGGTCAGCACCGACATCTGGTCCTGGTCGGACAGGAATCGCTGGCCGGCGTTGACCACGCTCTCGGTGTCGTTACCTACCTTGAACGCGATCACGGCCCGCACCGTCAGCGCAATGCCCTGCCGGGTCACGCAGGTCTCGGCGACCTCCGACTCACACATCGCCAGCGTCAGAAAGCGGACCTTACGGAAGACCGGCAGCACGAACTTGCCGTGCCCGGTGACCACTCGGAATGGCGCGCCCCCCTGTCCACGCCTGCCTCCTGAGATCAGCATGGCTTGATCGGGGGCAGGAACGCGGTAACCGAACATCCTTTGTCTCCTCAGCCGGCGTCGTCGGCATTGCCGGACAACGCGTCCAATGGATCGGCCCACTCCATGACATCGACCTGGCGACTGCCACGGGACTCGATCACGAGCACGGTCGCCCCTACCGGAAGGGGCTCGGCGGACCAGGCGAGAAATGCCTCGGTGCCGCCTCTGATCCGTACCAGGACCTCACCGGGGCCGGCAGCCCCACGTGTGCCGATCAGCAGCACTCCCGTACAGCCGATCACGGCATCGTCCTGTGCCATAGGCGGCTGCCCTCCCCCGTTACGTTCCTGGAAAACCGACCCTAGCGCTCCGGCACGCGGCGGCCTATGGGGGGATGGTGGCGAGTTGGGGTGCCGGGTCGCGACGGTCGAATTCCCGTTAAGACCTCCGCATATTCGGTGCGTAATTTCCCTGCGCGGGTGTGGTGCTGGAGTGCCGGGCGTAATTCAGCGGGCCGAGGGCAATGCGTCGAGGGCGGCGAGGATGTCGGATGGTTCGGCGCGGGCGGTGTAGTCGGTGTCGACGAAGGCCCAGCGGATGGTTCCGTCGCGGTCGACGACGTAGGTGGCGGGTATCGGGAGGGTGCGCGGATGGCCGCCGTTGACGCGCTGTAGCTCAAAACCGAAGGAGTCGTACACGGCGGCCAGGTCGTCGGGCAGATCGAAGCTGAGGCCGTACTGCCGGGCGGTGTCCGAGCCGAGGTCGCTGAGGACGTCGAAGGCGAGCGCGTGCTTTTCGGTGAGAGTGAGGGACTCGTCGGGGATCTGCGGCGAGACGGCCGCCAACTGGGCGCCGCGGGCGGTGATATCGGCGTGGTGCTGCTGGAGGGCGCGCAGCGCGAGGTTGCAGTAGGGGCACCAGGCGCCGCGGTAGAACGTGAGCACGACGGGGCCGGCGGACAGCAGGGCGTCCAGGCTGACGGTGGCGCCGGTCGCGGTGGGGAGGCTGAAGCGGGGCGCCGTGTCACCGGCCTGCCGGGCCCGCGCGGCCCGGCCCGATGCGGCGAGGTCGCGGCCGGCTCGCTCCATCACCTCGCGTGCGGCGGGAGGGAGTTCGGGGTAGCCGGTGCGGAGAAGCGTGGTGAGTTCGTCGCGGAGGCTCATTGCGGTAGGTGCTCCTGAGGTGAGGGACGGGTGCGCAGTGGCGCGAGGGCGGCGTTCACCGTGTCGGTCAGCGCCTGGGCGTCGGCGCCCCCACGGGAGCGCAGATTGACGCCGTACGCGAGCGTCGCCAGCACCGCGGCGGCGGCGTCGAGATCGCCGTCCTCCTGGAGTTGGCCCAGGTCGTGGGCCGTGGTGAGGGCTGCTCGCATGGCCGCTTCCAGCGTGGTGTGGTGCTCTTCGAGCAGGGTGCGGATGCCGGGGTCGCCGCATTCCGGTCCGGCGTAGGCATTGGTGACCATGCAGCCCCAGCCGGCGACCGGTCCGGAGCAGCGCACCTCGATCAGACCGCTGAAGAACTCCTCGATGGCGGTCAGCCCCGAGGAGGCCGATGACAGCTGGGCGAAGGCCGGTGTGGAGTGCTGCGCTATATAGCGGTCCAGCGCCGCGGCGTAGAGGCCGTCCTTGCTGCCGAACGTCGCATAGAGGCTGGAGCGGCTCACTCCGGTCGCGGTCACCAGCGCCTGGATGCCGGTCGTGGGCAGGCCCTGGCGCCAGAAGACCTGGATGGCGTCGTCGAGCACGATGTCGGGGTTGAAGTGCTTGATGTCGGGCATGGCCGGCCTGCTCGTTTCGCTGTCACGGGCGGTACGGGATCGGGTGGTTCCGGGTCGGGTGGTGCGGGTTCAGGCGGTGGGAGTTCGGGTCGTGGGAGTTCGGGTCGTCGGAATTCGGGTGGTGGGGGCCGCGGGAAGCGCCCGCCACCGCCTCGTCGTCTTCGCCCCATATCTTGGAACGGTTATTCCAAGATGCTCCGAGTCGCCTCCGCTGTCAAGGAGTTGGGGAAGTCAGCTGGGGATAACTTCTGGAACCGGCCCTTCCGTGAAGGGGTGCGGAGCGCAAGCCGTCCGGAGCGCAAGCCGTCCGGTGCGGGAGCCGTCCGTTTCAGGAGAGTCGTCCGGCGGTCGTTATGCGCGGCGCGCGGCGGCGTCGGGAAGGAACGGCAGGAGGGTCGAAATCGCTGCGGCCAGGACGACGTTGAGGACCAGCGCGGCCGCCAGTGCATGCCCGTACGCGCCGGTGTCGTGGTGCGCGGCGCCGTCGAGCGTGCCGTAGTAGAGGATGCCGACGAGGGCCACGCCGACCGCGCCGCCGATCTGCTGGCCGGTGGAGAGCACCCCGGAGGCCATGCCCACTTCCCCGGGGCGGATGTTGCCGAGCACCGCGTTCAGCAGCGGGGTGACCAGCAGGCCGTTGCCCGCGCCCACCAGGAGCAGCGTCGGCACCAGCGCCCAGGCGGTCAGTGCGGAACCGGCGTTGAGGGTGAGGGCGATGGTGCCGACGAAGCCCAGGGCGCCGGTCAGGGCGCCGAGCAGCAGCACGCGCCGGCCGAAGCGGGCCAGCCGGCCGGCGACGAGGCTGGCGGCGAAGAAGGCGACGGCGAACGGGGTGTAGACCAGGCCGGCGCCGAGCGCGTCCATCCCCAGACCGTCCTGGAGGGTCAGCGACAGGACGAGGAACAAGGAATTGATGCCCGCATACGTGACGACGACCAGGGTCATCCCGACCGCGAACGGCCGCTCGCGCAGCAGCCTCAGCCGGACGAGCGGGGTGCCGCCCCTGGCGTCCACCCGCCGTTCCACCAGGCCGAACGCGGCGAACGCGGGGACGCTTGCGGCCAGGCCGAGCCAGGCCCACAGCGGCCAGCCGTACGCGCGGCCCTCGACCAGCGGCACCACGAGCAGTGTGAGGGCCACGGTCAGCACCACGGCACCGGGGAGATCGAGCCGCCGGGCCTCCGGTGCCCGTGATTCGGGTACGAAGCGACCGGCGAGCAGCAGGGTCAGCAGGCCCACCGGCACGTTGACCCAGAACACCGGCCGCCACGAGGTGCCGAAGAGGTCGGCGGCGATCAGCAGTCCGCCGACCAACTGGCCGGACATCGTGGCCATGCCGATGACCGCCCCGAGCACACCGAATGCCTTCGGGCGCCGGGCGGCCGGGATCAGCACCTGGATCACCGCGAAGACCTGCGGGAACATCGCGGCCGCACCGAGGCCCTGGACCAGCCGTGCGGCGATCAGACTGCCGGAGCCGGGTGCCAGCGCACAGCCCACGGAGGAGAGGGTGAACAGCGCCATCCCCGTCATGAACAGCCGCTTGCGGCCGAAGCGGTCGCCGAGCCTGGCGCCGGTGATCAGGGCGAGGGCGTAGCTGAGCTGATAGCCCGCCAGGATGAGCTGGACATCGGCGGCGGAGGAGTGCAGATCCGCCTGGATGGCGGGGGCGGCGACCAGCACGATGAAGGTGTCGAGCACGGCCATGAACGCCCCGGCCAGCACGATGGCCAGGGCCCGCCACGGTGCCGCGGTGGAGCGCGGACCGTCCGGCGGGAGGTCCGGCCGTACCGGGGCGTCCTGCCGTAGGGGCCCGTCCTGCCGTAGCGGTCCGTCCTGCCGAACCGGTGCGTCCTGCCGAACCGGCGCCGCGTGCCGTCCCGTGGGGCCTGAGGGTGGGGTGGTCTGGGTCATGCGGCCAGCGTCGGACAGCCCCGGGCGGACATACAGAGGCCGATTATGCTGGTGTCCCCACCACCCCCACACAGGGGCTGTGCCCGGAAACGCGTGCGGCGGGCCCCGACCCCGGGCCGGCCCCCGCGACCCGCGGCGAACGGGAGTTTCGATGGCTGACCTGCAACGGCGGCGGAGTCTCGCGGAGTTCCTGCGCTCGCGCCGGGAGCGGCTCACGCCCCGGGAAGCGGGCATCCTCGCGGGACCGCGGCGGCGCACCCCGGGGCTCCGGCGCGAAGAGGTCGCCCAGCTCTCCGGGGTCAGCGTGACCTGGTACACCTGGCTGGAGCAGGCGCGCGACATCACCGTCAGCAGGCAGGTCCTCACGAGCCTGGCGCGCGCCCTGATGCTCAGTTCGGTCGAGCGCCGCCATCTGTTCGCGCTGGCCGGGGAACCGTTGCCGGAGCGGCCGCCGGGCCCCGGCCCCGGCCCCGCCCTGCAACGGCTGGTCGACGCACTCGAACCGAACCCCGCATACCTCCTCGACGCCAACTGGGACCTGGTGGGCTGGAACCGTGCCGAGGCGGGACTGATCGGCGATCCCGGGCAGTTGGAGCCCGCCGAACGCAACCTGCTGTGGCTGGTGTTCACGGATCCGGCGATGCGCTCACTGCTGGCCGACTGGTCCGGGCAGGCGCAGGACCTGGTCGCCCAGTTCCGGGCCGATGCCCGGCAGCGCTCCGGGGACCCCCGCTACGAGCAGCTCACCGGCGGGCTGCGGGAGGCGAGTGAGGAGTTCCGGGCCTGGTGGGCGGCGCATGACATCGCGGACTTCGGAAGCAGCCGCCGGACCTTTCGCCATCCCCGGGCCGGGGAGCTGACCTTTGACTACGTGAAGCTGGCCGCGCTGGACGCACCCGGTATCAAGCTCTTCGCGTGTATGCCGGCCGATGCGGCGACGACGCGGAAGCTGCCCGCGCTCCAGGCGTGCGCGGCGGGCGCGGACCCGGATGGAGCGGCGGTCGGCCCGGTGGGCGCACGGTAGGGCGACAGGGCTCCGGGGCGAGACCCTAAGGCCCCGGATTGACGGCCACGGCCTTGAAGAACGTGTAGTGGAAGGTGCCGTCGTCGTCCGCGGTCCGCCGTAGATCGGCGATCCCCCGGTCCCAGTCGGCGGCGGTGGTCAGACCGGCGCCCAGCGCATCGTCCCGGACCGATTCGACCATGGCGATGAAGGTCTTCCGGGTGAATCCCTCCACCATCGAGGGCCGGGTCCGGTCGGCATAGACCGTACGCGGCCGGATGACCACATCGCTGAATCCGGCTCCCCTGAGCAGCGGTTGCAACTCCCGTCCCAGAAGCGCATTTCCACCGGCAGCGGCCTGTAGGCGGACCTGGTGGCCGATCACCTCATGGGCGCGGTGGCTGTCCGGATGGAAGACCACCGAGCCGTGGTCGCCCTCGATCACGGTGAGGGTCCCGCCGGGCCGCAGGACCCGGCGCAGTGCGGTCAGCACCCGGCCGGGGGCTTGGAGATGCTCCAGCACGAAGCAGGCGAAGACGTGGTCGAACGTCCGTGCAGGGAACGGCAGGTGAAACAGATCGGCGGTCCGCCACGTCACATCGGCCCCGGGCTCCCGCGTCGCCAGGTACGCGCGGGCCTGTGCCAGCGACTCCTCGGAGCGGTCGACCGCGACGATCCGTGCCCCCGGACTGTTCCTGACCAGATGGACGGTCTGCGCGCCCACCCCACAGCCGACCTCCAGGACCCGGGAGCCGACGGGGTAGGCCGTACCGGCATGCAGCAGTGTCGCCAGGGTGTCCGCCTGGTCACCGAGGCGCCGGGCCTCCTGGGAGGAGTAGCCGTGTACGTATGCCGTGTTCGTCTTCATGGCTTCACCGTGCCGGGACAATGGATCGGTGAACAGGTCCAAAGATCGGCCTATTGAGCAGTCCATAACTCCCGCGTCCGTCGCCGCGTCGCTCGGGACCTCCTCGTCCGCGCGCTCCTCGTCCCCTTCCGCGGCTGCCGGTTCCTCCGACTTCCTGCAACTGCGCATCGAGGATGCGCCCGCGGGCGGCCGGTCGGTCTGGCTCGCCCGGGAGTTGCGGGGCGCGATCGCGGACGGCCGGCTGCCGGTGGGGAGCCGGCTGCCCGCGACCCGGGTGCTCGCCGCCGAGCTGCGCGTCTCGCGGGGTGTGATCACCGAGGCGTATCGGCGGCTGACCGAGGACGGGCAGCTCGCCGGACGGGGGAGAGGCGGGACCGTGGTCGTCGCCGCTCCGGTGACCACGGTGGCGAAGGGCGCGGCTCCGACGCCGTACGCGCACCGGACCGCCGCGCCGTCTGTCGCTCCGCCCGCCCCTGCGACCGTCGCTCCGACGGCCGCTCCGCCCGCCGCTCCGCCCGCCGCTCCGTTCGCCGCCCCGCCCGGTCCGGAGATCTTCGACGAGCTGCGCGCCGCGCCCGCACGGATCGATCTCTCACCCGGCGTGCCCGACCTGTCCGCCTTCCCCCGCACGGCCTGGCTCCGCGCCGAACGCTCGGTGCTCGCCGGTCTCGCGTCCACCGAGCTCGGCTACGGGGACCCCCGCGGCACTCCGGCGCTGCGGCTGGCCGTCGTCAACTGGCTGGCACGTAACCGCGGGATCAGGGCGGACCCGGACGAGGTGCTGATCGTCGCCGGTACCGCACAGGCGCTCGGCCTGATCGCCCAGGTGCTGCACCATGACGGGATCCCGGAGATCGCGGTGGAGGACCCCGGCTCCCTCGGAGCGCGGCAGCATCTGCGCCACTGGCAGCTCGCGACGCCCCCGGTCCCGGTCGACGACGACGGGATACGCGTCGATGCGCTGCGGGCGAGCGGTGCGCGGGCCGTCCTGCTCACCCCGGCGCACCAGTTCCCCACCGGGGTGGTGCTCGGCGGTGGCCGGCGCCGCGAGCTGATGCGCTGGGCGGCCGGCGGCGGCCTGATCGTCGAGGACGACTACGACGCCGAGCACCGCTACGACCGCGCGCCGGTCCCCGCCCTGCGCTCGCTCCTCCCCGAGCAGGTCTGCTACGCCGGCAGCGTCTCCAAGCTGCTGGCCCCCGCCCTGCGGGTGGGCTGGCTGCTGCCGCCGCGGAAGTACCGGAAGGCGCTGGTCGACGCCAAGCGTTTCGCCGACCTCGGCAATGCCGCACTGCCCCAACTGGTCCTGGCCCGGCTGATGGAGTCCGGTGAACTGGAGCGCCGGCTGCGACTGCTGCGCCGCCGCCACCGCCGCCGCCGCGATGCCATGATCGCGGCGATCCGCGACCGGCTGCCGGAAGCGACCGTGCACGGCGCCGCGGCGGGCCTGCATCTGACGATCACCTTCGGGCGGGACGGCTGCCGGGGCTCCGACACGGACCTGGCCGCGGCCGCCCTCGCCCGCGGCGTCAAGGTCCAGCCGCTGTCCTGGCACAGCCAACGCCGGTACCCGCCGGGGCTGGTACTCGGTTATGCGGCGCGCACAGCGGACGAGATCGCGGAGGGGGTGGCCGTCGTCGGCGAGGCGCTGCGCGGCGGGTGACGGGGCTGTGCGCCACCGCTGGGCAGCGGGCCATTCCGTGCGCTCCTGCTCTCGCAGCACACGGAATGGTGGGGTGCCTGCCTGGTGACCCGGCGGCTGCTCGGGCGAGGCGTGGCGGGGTGGTGGGCGGTGCCCGCCGGTGCCGCCGGGTCGGCCGGTGGCCGGGCGGGGGTCAGGGCTCGATGACTCCCGCGTGGTCGCTGGACGGCGACAGGATTGCCGACCCGGTGGAGCCGCCGGCGAACTCGGCGTCATAGCCGCCGTGGGCGAGGATGAGCGTCAGGATGAGCGTCTCGTTGAACCGGGCGACACCTTGTGCGTCGGTGGTGGCGGTGCCCACGAGGTTGCTGCCGATCTTGAAGCTGATGGTCTGGCCGGGCACGGGCAGCCCGGTGACCTGGTCGGTCAGCGTGGCGGTCAGGTACGGGAAGTACACGTGCGGCGGGAACAGCTTCGACAGCGCCGGGGTCGCGACCAGCGAGGTGGCGTGGACGGGCAGGAGGTAGGTGAAGCCGTTCACCAGACTGGCACTGCCACCAGGGGTGGTGACGGTGACGATCACAGGACCGGCCGCCGCCCCGGGCGGAATGGTGGCGGTGATCTGCGTGCCGGTGGCGTTGACGCTCACCCCGGTGGCGGGGATGCCGCCGAAGTCGACACTTGCTCCGGTCAGGTTGGTGCCGTTGATCGTCACGACCGTGCCGCCCGCGATGGGCCCTTGGGTGGGGTTGATGATGGTCAGCGTCGGGTCGAATTGGATGACGCTGACGTTGCTCCCGTTGATGTTGCTGACGTAGACCTTGTTGTTGCCGGCGACCGCCACGGCGATCGGTCCGGCGCCTACGGGGATCGGGGCGCCGACGACGGTGTTGGTGGCGGTGTCGAACACCGTCACGCTGTTCGCCGCCCGGTTTGCGGTGTAGGCGATTCCGTCGGCGCCGACCGCGATTCCCCACGGCTGGTTGCCGACGGCGATCGGGGCGCCGACGACGGTGTTGCTGATGGTGTTGATCACCGTCACGCTGTTCGACCCGATGTTGGCGACGTAGGCGTTGCCGTTGGGCGCGATCGCCACGAAGTTCGGCTGGGCGCCGACGGGGATCGGGGCGCCGATCACGGTGTTGCCGGCGGTGTCGATCACCGTCACGGTGTTCGATCCCCGGTTGGTCACGTAGGCGTTGCCGTTGGGGGCGACCGTCAGCCAGACCGGCGTACCGCCGACGCCGATCGGGCCGCCGACGACGGTGTCCGTGGTGGTGTTGATCACCGACACATTGGCCGACCCGGAGTTGGCGACGTAGAGGTCGCCGTTGGGGGCGATCGCCAGCCCGACCGGATTGTTGCCGACAGGGATCGACGTGACGGCCAGGAAGAGGCGCGCCGGGACTGCCGCCCGGCTCATCTGCCCCGCCGGGGCGGGCGCAGCGGCCTGGCCGGGGAGTTCGGCTGTCCGCAGCAGCTCCTGCGACAGCGACTGAACATTCGTACTCATGTGGACCCCTTTTGTGGGGGCCGTCCAGAGATCCCGCTCCGGGGCACCACAACCACAGACCACACGCGCAACAACACGGCGGGCTGCACATCCCCGAGGAGGGATGGGCAGCCCAGTGGTTCGGTGGGTACTTCGTCCCCACACCGCGGGGAAGCGAAACGTCCGCAGGTGAATGACGGCGGCCGGCGCAGCTCGCGGCTGCTCCGCTTCCCCCCGTAGACGCCCTCGATGAGGGGGAGTTCCCCGGTGTCGGCTGATCAGCGGAACGGCAGCGGGCGAACCCGCTCCTCCTCCGGGCGGGGCCCGAAGATGCGGCGTTCGTCGCCGGTGATCGCGACATCGTGGATGCCGGCCTCCCGGCGCCGCATCAGACCGTTCTCGTCGAACTCCCACAGCTCGTTGCCGTAGCTGCGCCACCACTCGCCGGCCGCGTCATGGGACTCGTACTGGAAGCGCACCGCGATGCGGTTGCCGCTGTACGACCAGAGCTCCTTGCGCAGCGCGTAGTCCAGTTCGCGGGTCCACTTCTGGCGCAGGAAATCGACGATCTCGTCGCGGCCGGTGAGGAAGGTGTCGCGGTTCCGCCAGACCGAGTCCTCGGTGTAGGCGAGGGCGACCCGCTCCGGGTCGCGGGTGTTCCAGGCGTCCTCGGCGGCCTGCACTTTCTGTCGCGCGCCCGGCTCGTCGAACGGCGGGAACGGGGGGCGTGGCTCCATGACGGGCTCCCTCTCTCGGCGCGCAGCGGAAATCGGCGCGTCAACCGGGAGAACGATCGTTCTCCCTCGCGTCGGCTAGTGTAGAGAACGATCGTTCTCCCGCAAAGTCACCGGAAGTGTCATGGACCTCGACGAAGCCCGCGCACGGATACTCGACGCCGCGGAGAAGCTGTTCTACGACCGCGGGATCCAGTCCGTCGGCATGGACGAACTCCGCACCGCCGCCGGGGTGTCGCTCAAGCGCCTCTACCAGTGCTTCCCCGCCAAGCACGACCTCGTCGAGGCGTATCTGCGCCGTCGTGACGCCCGCTGGCGTGCCTCGCTCGGCGAGTACGTCGCCGCACACGCCGATGCCCCCGAGGTCCGGCCGCTCGTGGTCTTCGACTGGCTCTACACCTGGTTCTCGGACCCGGGTTTCCGCGGCTGCGCCTTCATCAACTCGTACGGTGAGCTGGGGGCGACCTCGGAGGGGGTCGGCCGCGTCGCCCGGGAGCACAAGGGCGCGCTCCTCTCTTATCTGGCCGACCTGGTCCGGGCCGTACCGGTTGCCCCACCCGAAGCGCTGGCCGGGCAGTTGGCGCTGCTCGTCGACGGTGCGATCACCACGGCCGCGATCACGGGCGAGCCCGACGCCGCCCGGCGGGCCCGTGCCGCCGCCGCAGCCCTCCTGGCAGCGGCCGGCGCGGGGGGCGCGGGGAGGACGGCCGCACCGGCCTGACGGGGTGCGGGACGGCTGCCCCGGCCCCGGCGGCGGTGCGCGACGTCCCGGCCTGATGGCGCCGCGCGACGTCCGCCGTTCGGGCAGCCTTCAGCTTGGCTTCAGGAACGGTGCGTAAGGGTGGGCCGTACGTGCTCACGGAGCGCGTCCGGCAAGTCGGTCCGTCCCGGCGCCGGGGCACGTCGCCGCCCCCTCGACGTCGAGGAGGCGGCCGCGCCACCCATGACCCGACCACACCACGCGCCCCACGAGGGCGAGTAGGAGGCAGGCCACCACCATGCAGCAACTCACCGCCCATGCCCGTTCCTTCGAGGCCCGCTGCGCCGCGCGCGGCGAGGAGTTCCACCGGTTCGGAGCCGGGCAGTCACCGCAGGCCCTGTTCATCACCTGCTCGGACTCGCGGGTCGTGCCCTCGCTGATCACCGGGGCGGCGCCGGGCGATCTGTTCGAGCTGCGCACCGCGGGCAACATCGTTCCCGCCTACCGCCCCGAGCACCCCGCGGGCGAGGCGGCCACCATCGAATACGCCGTGCGGGTCCTGGGCGTCGAGCACATCGTGGTGTGCGGTCACTCCCACTGCGGGGCGGTCGGCGCGCTGGTGCGCGGTGCGGACCTGACCGGCGTGCCCGCTGTGCGGGGCTGGCTGGAGTCCGCCGCGGGGGAGCTCTCGCACGGCGCGGGGGCGGACGCGGCGGACCGCGTGACGCCGGAACTCGCCGACGCCGTCCAGCGGCACGCGCTGGCGCAAGCGGAGCGGCTGCGGGCCTACCCGTGCGTGGGGGAGGGCATCGCCGCCGGGCGGCTCTCCCTGGACGTCTGGTTCTACGAGGTGCATACGGGGGCCGTGCGCAGGCACCGGCCGGAGACGGGGCGCTTTGAGTCGCTGTGAGCGGGCAACCGCCCGGCCCGCCCCGGTCCACCGGACCCCCACCGGCCGCCCCCTACGCACGAAGCCGTACGCGACAAGCCGCATGCGCGAAGCCGTACGCACCGAACCGGAGAGATCCATGCTCACCGCGCTCAAGCGCACCACATCCAAGCTTCCCCCGCTGCCTCCCGGCGCGCTCCGCCGTGACGCGCTCGCCTCGCTCGTCGTCTTTCTCGTCGCCGTCCCGCTGTGTGTCGGTGTGGCCGTCGCCTCGGGAGTGCCGGCCGAACTCGGGCTGATCACCGGCATCGTCGGCGGCCTCGTCGTCGGCTGTCTGCCGGGCAGTTCGTTCCAGGTCAGCGGCCCCGCCGCCGGGCTCACGGTGCTCGTCCATGAGGCCGTGCAGAAGTTCGGCATGGCGTCCCTGGGCGCCATCGTGCTCGCGGCCGGCGTCCTGCAACTGGTCCTCGGCGCGCTGCGCTGCGGCCGGTGGTTCCGGGCGATATCCGTCGCCGTGGTCCAGGGCATGCTGGCGGGGATCGGACTGATCCTCATCCTCGGCCAGGTGTATGCGATGGCCGATACCGACCAGCCCGGCAGCGGCCTCGGCAAGATCGCCGGGCTGCCCGGCCTCGCCGCCGGGATCGCCGGCAGTCCCGAGGCCCTCACCGCGTTCGCGGTCGGCGTGGGCACCCTCGGCCTCCTCGTGCTGTGGCAGCGGATGCCCGCGAAGGTCCGTGTGGTGCCCGGCCCGCTCGCCGCGATCGCCGTCGCCACCCTCGTGACGGCGGTGTTCGCGCTGCCCGTCGCCAAGGTGGAGGTGCACGGCCTGCTGGCGTCGATCCAGCCGCCCGGCCTCGGTGAACTCGGCGGCCTGGCCCAGCTGTCCGTCCTCGGCACCGTGCTCGCCTTCACCCTCATCGCGTCCGCGGAGAGCCTCTTCAGCGCCGCGGCGGTCGACCGGATGACCGACGGGGCGCGCACGGACTACGACAAGGAGCTGATGGCGCAGGGCGCGGGCAACACGGTCTGCGGGCTGCTCGGCGCGCTGCCGATGACCGCGGTGATCGTCCGCAGCGCGACCAATGTGCAGGCCGGGGCGCAGACGAAGGCCTCCCGCATCCTGCACGGTGTCTGGCTGCTGCTCTTCGCCGCGCTGTTCCCGGCGGCCCTCGGGGTCGTGCCGCTCGCCGCGCTCGCCGCCGTCCTGGTGCACGCCGGGGCGAAGCTGGTGCCCGTACGGCAGCTGCCGCAGCTGTGGCGGGAGCACCGGGGCGAGGCGGTGATCCTCGGGGTGACCGCGGGGGCGATCGTCTTCACCAACATGTTCGAGGGCGTGCTGCTCGGCCTGCTGCTCGCCGTCGTGAAGACCGCTTGGGACACCTCGCATGTGCAGGCCGACGTGCGGGAGTTGACCGGCGGGCGGACCCTCGTCTCGCTCAGCGGCAATGCGACCTTCCTGCGGCTGCCCAAGATCCTGGACGCGCTGGAGGCGCTGCCCCGCGACAAGCCCGTCGAGCTGGACCTGACGGAACTGCGGCACCTGGACCACGCCTGCCGCACCGCGCTGGACGGCTGGACCGCGCAGCACAACGGCGCGGCGGCCGCGGCCCCCGGGGACCGGCCGGCCGCGGTGACGGCCGGGCAGCCCGCGGGCGGGCCACCGCAACGCGGCTGATCCGTACGCACCCTGACCGGCCCCGGCGGCAGCAGTCGCCGGGGCCGGTCATGTCTTCAGGGCCGGTCAGCCCACAGGGCTGGTCATCGGGCCGTTCACGCCTACAGGGGCGGCCCCCGCCCTCAGGGCCGGCCACGCCACAAGGCAGGTCACGCCCGCCGAGCGCGTCGTCCTACCCCAGCGCCCGCTCCAGGCATCCCAGCGCCGACGTCAGCTCCTCCGCGGTGATGGTCAGCGGCGGGGCGAGCCGGATCGTCGACCCGTGGGTGTCCTTGACCAGGACGCCTTCCTTCAGCAGGCGTTCGCTGATCTCCCGTCCGGTGCCGAGCGCGGGGTCGATGTCGACGCCGGCCCACAGGCCGCGGGCGCGGAAGCCGGTCACGCCCTTGCCGGTCAGCGCGGCCAGTCCGGTGCGGAGCTGCTCGCCCAGCTCGGCGGCGCGGCGCTGGAACTCTCCGGTGGCGAGCAGTTCGACCACGGCGGAGCCGACCGCCGCCGCCAGGGGGTTGCCGCCGAAGGTCGAGCCGTGCTGGCCGGGGCCCAGCACACCGAGCACCTCGCGGCGGGCGACGACCGCGGAGACCGGGACGATGCCGCCGCCGAGGGCCTTGCCGAGCAGCAGCATGTCCGGGACCACGGACTCGTGCTCGACCGCGAGGGTGGTGCCGGTGCGGCCCAGGCCGGACTGGATCTCGTCGGCGATGAACAGACAGCCGTTGCGCCGCGTCAGTTCGCGGACGCCGGTGAGGTAGCCGTCATCGGGGATCAGGACGCCCGCCTCGCCCTGGATGGGCTCGATCAGCACGGCGGCCGTCGTCTCGTCCAGGGCCGCTTCGAGCGCGGCGAGATCGTTGTAGGGGACGGTGCGGAAGCCGGGGGCGAACGGGCCGAAGCCGATACGGGCCGTGTCGTCGTCGGAGAAGCCGACGATGGTGGTCGTCCGGCCGTGGAAGTTGCCGCCGGCCACCACGATCGTCGCCCGGTCCGCGGGGACGCCCTTGACGTCGTACGCCCACTTGCGCGCGACCTTGATGCCGCTCTCCACCGCCTCGGCGCCGGTGTTCATCGGCAGCACCATGTCCAGGCCGGTCAGCGCGGCAAGACCCTCGGCGAAACCGGCGAGGCGGTCGTTGTGGAAGGCGCGGGAGGTGAGGGTGAGTTGGTCGAGCTGGCGGTGCGCGGCCTCGATCAGTGCCGGGTGCCGATGGCCGAAATTGAGCGCCGAGTAGCCGGCCAGCATGTCGAGATAGCGGCGCCCCTCGACGTCCTCGACCCAGACGCCTTCGGCGCGCGCGACCACCACCGGCAGCGGGTGGTAGTTGTGCGCGAGGACCGGGCCCTCGGCCTGGATCAGCTCCGCGGACGAACGGGGAGCGGCCTGCGCGGGGACGGTGCGGGTGGGAGCGGTCATCAGCGAATCTCCTGGGTGCAGCACTTGATGCCACCGCCGGCCTTGTGGAACTCGGAGAGGTCGACGGGGACGGGGACATAGCCGTGCGCGACGAGCTGGGCGATCAGGCCGGGCGCCTGCGGGGCGACGAAGACATGGCGGCCGTCGGAGACGGAGTTGAGGCCGAAGGCCATCGCGTCCTCCCGGGTGGCGAGCACCGCCTCGGGGAACAGCCGCCGCAGCACTTCACGGCTGCCGGTCGAGAACGCCCCGGGGTAGTAGGCGATGTTCGCCTCGCCCGTCTCCGCCGTCTCCTCGAGGACGAACAGCGCGGTGTCCAGGTGGTAGAAGTACGGGTCCACCAGTTGCAGGCCGATCGTCGGTACGCCGAAGAACTCCTGCACCTCGCGGTGCGCGGCCGGTGTGGTGCGAAAGCCCGTACCCGCCAGGATGTAGCGGCCGGCCGGTACGAGGTCGCCCTCGCCCTCGCACAGCGACTCCGGCCGGTAGACGTCGTACCCGGCCGCCTTGAACCACGTCTCGTACTCCGTGGACTCCGGCCGCCGCTGCGGCGCATGGAAGGACGAGCCGAAGACCCGGCCGCCCACGACGACCGCGGAGTTCGCCGCGAACACCATGTCGGGCAGCCCGGCCACCGGGGGCACGGTCTCCACCGTGTGCCCGTGGTCGCGGTAGGCGCCCATCAGCGTCTCCCACTGGCGCCCCGCGAGGGCGGTGTCCACCTGCGCGTCCGCACGCATCCACGGATTGATCGCGTAACGCACATCGAAGTGTCTGGGCTCGCAGACCAGATAGCGCCGGGGGCGCGACACACGACTCATCGGCACGGGAGGATCCCTTCGCTCCTACGGACATGCGGGGTGACCGGGTGTCACTGAGGGTCACCCGCGGTGCTTCCACGGTAAGGAGCGATGGATTCGGGCCACAAGAAACAAATGCTGCTCGTCAGCGCAGTAATCCTGCGTGTATGCACGCGCTGACGCTGGAATGCTGCGCAAGCCGGAGCGTTTCCGGCCCGTTCGGCCCCGTATCAGGGGGCGGAGCCTCCGGAGGACTGGCGGGCGCCCGCCTCCGGGCTGTCCGGCAGGAGGTGGGACAGCACCATGTAGCTGATCGTCTTGCGGATGAAAGGCTCGGCCCTGATGCGTTCGAGCACCTCCTCGAAGTGCTCGACATCGGTCGCCCGTACGTGCAGCAGCGCATCGGCGCCGCCGGTCACGGTCATCGCCGCCGCGATCTCCGGATGGTTGCGCACGACCTCCGCGAGCCGGCGGGGCGGCGCCGCACTGTCGCAGTACACCTCGACATACGCCTCGGTCAGCCACCCCAGCGCGGCCGGGCGGACGGTGGCGGTGAACCCCGTGATCACGTTGTTCTCCCGCATCCGGTCCACCCGGCGCTTCACCGCGGTGGACGACAGCCCGACCGCCGCCCCGATCTCGGCGAAGCTCGCCCGGCCGTTGTCGATCAACGCCGCAACGATCTTGCGGTCGAGGTCGTCGAAGGGCGCGGCCTTGTTGGTCACTGGGCCTCCCGATTCATCCCGTTCCATCCCGCTCCGTCTCCGTCGCGTTCGCCCTCACGGTAGCGCCGACGCCCCGTCCCGCCCGCCGTCGGACCACCGCTTTGCCGCAACCCTGTGCAGGTCACGGGACACGACCCCACTGGCCTGGACCGAGTGGAGGGGAAGATTCCGGTGAAGTGGCCCTCCTCGTGGACGGGTTGGCTGATGCGCTGCCGCAAGGGGGTGCGTCAGGTCGGCTCCACGCGGTGCAGCCCCGCCCGGCGTACGACCTCCGGGCCCAGTTCTGCCGCTCGGGCGACGAGGGCGGGGCCGTTCCAGTCCGGTGGCCAGCCGTGCCACAGGCGGAGCTTGCCGTTGACGACGACCGCGGTGATCTGGTCGCGGTTCGCGAGGCGGACGAGTTCCCAGCGCAGGTCGTAGGAGGGGGTGAGTTCGGGGACGTCGAGGTTCACGAGGAGGAAGTCGGCGGCCTTGCCGACGGCGATCTCGCCGGTCACCTTGCCCAGTCCGAGCGCATCGGCGCTGCGGGAGGTGGCGTGCTCCAGCCACATCCGGCCGGCGCCGCAGGACGAGTCGCCCGAGGCCATGCCGTACGCCAGGCGTTGTGCGGTCTCCCCGGCGTCGATCAGCCGGAAGCCGTCGGCGCGGGTGCCGTCGGTGCCCATGCCGAAGCGCACGTCCATCGCGGCCAGCATCGTGGCGGGCGCGACTCCGTTGCCCTTCCAGGCGCTGGCCACCGGGTTGTAGCTGATCGCGGCGCCGGAGTCGGCCAGCAGCCGCATCTCCGAAGGGGTGAGGAGGGTGGCGTGTGCGCCCAGGGTGTGCGGGCCGAGCGCGCCGAGGTGGTGCAGCTGCTCCAGGGGGCGGCGGCCGACGGACTTCAACGAGCGTTCCACGGAGGCGAGATGCTCGTTCACGTGGATCTGGAGCACCGCACCGGCCTCCGCGCACAGGTCGGCGGTTTTCTTGATGACCTCGCCGGGGGCGTCCTCGGGGACGGCGATCGCCAGCGAGGGGTGGATCAGCGGATGCCCGTCCCACCGGCCCAGGTGCGCCGGGCCGCCGTTGCCGCTGGAGACGATCTTGGACAGTACGCACCGGATACCGGCTTCCTCCGTCCCCTGCGCGACCGACCGGACGTCCACGGGGGCACGGGTCCCGGCGTCGGCGACGGTGGTGAAACCGCCCCGAAGAGCCTCCAGCGCGGCCAGCTTCGCCGAGACATAGGCGCTCTCCTCGTCCAGGGCATGTTCCAGCGGCTCCCATATGGCCTTGAAGATCTCCGAGGGCTGCCCGAAGGACTGGGCCTTGCCGAAGCTCTGGGTCAGATGGTGGTGCGCGTCCACGAAGCCGGGCATCAGCACGTGGCCGTCCAGGCGGAGCGGCTGAAGGCCGGGGTGCGCGGCGATGAGCTGCTGCGCCGGCCCGATCTTGCGGAACTTTCCGTCCCTGACGAGCACGGCCTGGTGGGGCACCGGCCCGTCCGGCAACAGCAACAACTCGGGCACCAGGAGGTGCTGTCTGCCGTGGAATTGTCCGGGCCGAAGGGTGGATTTGCCGTGGGGGCCGTGGGGGCCGTGAGGGTTGTTGGGGGCGGCCATTGCCGTGCCTCCGATGTGTGCGATGCCCGTGGCGCCGAGGAGGCCGCCTGCGCCGGTCACGCCCGCACCGAGGAGGAATTTCCGCCGTCGGAAGGTGTCGTTTCCCGGCGCCGGTTCCGGCCCCGGAATCGGCCTCGGTTCGCGTTCCGGGTGCCCGTCCCTGGGGACGTCGTGATCGTGATCCTGCCGCTCGGCCGGAGCCTGCCGCTCGTTCGCCAACCCGCTCGCCTGCTTCCCGTACTTCGGTGCGTGGGTGTCCTGTTCGCTGAGCCGTCCCCGGGGTGGCCCGACCCTAGGGCCGGTGCAGAATTGGAACAAGGGTTCCGGCATGCGGGATTTGGTGGAGGGGAGTGCGGGTGGCGGAAGTCGCGCGGGGGTCCGGCAAAGTCCTGGTCATGGCCTGCGTGCGGGGTGTACGGGGTGGCGTAGCCTCGCCGAAATATGGGCCGGAGCCGGGTGCGTGGGCCCACGGTCCCCGCCGGAATCCGCATGGGATCCTGGTGTGTCATGGATCTGCCGGACGGACGGTGGACGTGCGGCGATGACAAGGGTGCACCGATGAGACTCTGCTTCCTGGTGGAGGAGCAGTACCGCCATGACGGCATGCCGCTGGATGTGATCCGCCAACTCGGCGCCTGGGGCCACCAGGTGGACGTGCTGTGGCCCGGCCGCTCGCTGCTCCCCATATCCGAGGCCATCCGCGCGGGCAGCCACGATGCCTGGGTCCTCAAGACCGTCTCCGGCGGCCCGGGGCTGACGCTCTTGGAAGCCGCCTCCTCCGTCGGGCTGACGACGGTGAACGATGTCCGGGCGATCCGTGGCGTACGCGACAAGGCGCTGGCCGCGGTGATCGCCCGCAGCAGTGGGCTGCCCGTCCCCGTGACGTATGCGGCGGTCCGCCTCCAGGAGTTCGCGGAGATACCCGAGGCGGAGTTCCCGCTTGTGGTGAAGCCCGCGGACGGCAGCTCCGGGCGTGCCGTCCGGCTGGTGGCGACGCCGGACCGGCTGCTGGATCCCGTGGAGCCGGATGACGCAGGGGCCCCGGGCGCGCCGGGCGGCGGGCTGCTCATCGCCCAGCCCTATGTGCCCAACTCCGGTACGGATCTGAAGGTGTACAGCGTCGCCGGCCGGCTGTACGCGACCGAGCGGTGCTCCCCGCTGCATCCCGCCCATGCCGTACGCGAACGGCAGGTTCCGCTCACCCCGGAAATCGCCCGGGTCGCTGCCGAGATCGGGACGGTGTTCGGCCTCGATCTCTACGGGGTCGACATTCTGCTCGGGCCCGACGGACCGGTGGTCGTCGACATCAACGACTTCCCGAGCTTCCGTCAGGTACCGGACGCCGTTGCCCGGGTGTCCGCCGCGGTGCTGGAGCTCGCCCGTAACGGGACGGCAGGGCAGGGGGCCGGGTTCCCCACTGCCGGGCAGCCGAGCACCGGGCAGCCGACCGCCGGGCAGTCGAGCACCGGGGAGCCGAGGGCGACGCCCGCCGCTCCCGCCGCCACGCCCGCCCCGTCGACGTCCGCCCCCACGCCCCCGTTCACCATCCCGCCCGTCCCGCCCGCCGCCCCGCGCCCCCGTCCCGCCCGCCGCCCCGCGCCCCCGGCCCGCGGCCTCGATCGGTGGCGGCCGATGAGGGTCGGTCTGGTCACCGCGGATGCCGGCCATCCGCTGTTGGCCGCGGTCACCGAGCTGCTGACCCCGGGGCATCAGGTCGAGTGGCTGGATCCGGGCGGCGAGGTGCGGGACCTGGACCTGTCCTCGCTCGCCGATGTCTACCTCCTCAAGGCGCGGACGCCGCGCGCGCTGGCGCTCGCCGCTCTCCTGGAGGAGCACGGCGCTCCGGTGCTCAACTCCGCGGCGGCGACCGCGCGGTGCCAGGACCGCGTCGAGATGGCCGCGGTCGCCCGCGCGGCCGGACTGCCGTTCGCGGGCACCACCTCCGTGGCCGCGCTCGGGCAGCTGGCCGCAGCGGGCGCACCGGACGGCCCGCTGGTGATCAAGAGCCGGTTCAGCCGGCGCCATGACCTCGTGGCCCGTGCCGACAGCGCCGTACGGCTGCGGGAACTGGCCGCCGCCTGGCCCGACGAGCCGGTGGTGGTGCAGGAGTTCACCGTGAACAGCGGCTGGGACCACAAGCTGTGGGTGGTCGACGGCCGGCTCTTCGCCGGGCTGCGCCGCTCGGAGCTGGCCCCGGACGGCCGCGGGCCGACGCTGCCGCTGCCGGTCGGCGACCTGCCCGCCGGCTGGACGGATGCCGCGCTCCGGGTCGGCGAGGTCTTCGGCCTGGACGTCTACGGCGTCGACCTCCTCGATGCCGGCGGCGGTGCGCCCCTCATCGTGGACATCAATGCCTTCCCCGGCATCCGCGGCCAGGCCGGTGCGCCGGAGGCGCTGGCGCAGCTTGCCCTGCGCACCGCGGCGCACGGCCGGAGCCGCGGCATGGACGAAAGAAAAGTGCCGGAAGCCAGCCAGAAATAGCCCCTGTTCGGAGCTCACCGAACCGAAGTGGAGCGGAGGCGGAAGGTCCTCCTCCGTAAGGCCTAAGGCGCTGACCCCTGGGGTAGCGCTGCCCCGTCGGGAAGGCGTGGTTCCACGTGCCTTCCTTCCGTACGCATGGGGAGAGGCCAGCACGGTGACACAGCCATTCGAATTGCCCCACTTCTATACGCCCTATCCGGCGCGGTTGAACCCGCATCTGGAGACGGCGCGTACGCATTCCAAGAAGTGGGCCCGCTCCATGGGGATGCTGGAGGGCTCGGACATCTGGGAGGAGAAGGACCTCGACGCCCACGATTACGCGCTGCTGTGCTCCTACACCCACCCGGACTGCGACGCGGATGCGCTCTCGCTGGTGACCGACTGGTACGTCTGGGTCTTCTTCTTCGACGACCACTTCCTGGAGATGTTCAAGCGGACGCTCGACCGGGAGGGCGGCAAGGAGTACCTCGACCGGCTGCCCGCCTTCATGCCGATGGATCTGACCGCGCCCGTTCCCGAGCCGACCAACCCCGTCGAGGCGGGACTTGCCGATCTGTGGGCGCGCACCGTGCCGCACATGTCCATGGCGTGGCGGCAGCGCTTCGCCGAGAGCACCGAGCATCTGCTCAATGAGTCGCTGTGGGAACTGTCCAACATCAACATCCACCGGGTGCCCAACCCCGTCGAGTACATCGAGATGCGCCGCAAGGTCGGCGGCGCGCCCTGGTCGGCGGGACTGGTGGAGTTCGCGACCGGCGCCGAGGTGCCCGCGGCCGTCGCCGGATCCCGCCCGCTGCGGGTGCTGCGGGACACCTTCTCCGACGGTGTCCACCTGCGCAACGACCTCTTCTCCTACCAGCGGGAGACGGAGGAGGAGGGCGAGCTGAGCAACGGCGTCCTGGTGCTGGAGACCTTCCTGGACTGCACCACCCAGGAGGCCGCGGACGCCGTCAACGACCTGATCACCTCGCGGCTCCAGCAGTTCGAGAACACGGTGGTGGCCGAACTCCCCGCGCTCTTCCTGGAGAAGGGCCTCGATCCGAAGTCCTGCGCGGAGGTGCTGGCGTACGCCAAGGGGCTCCAGGACTGGCAGTCCGGCGGCCATGAATGGCATATGCGCTCCAGCCGCTACATGAACGGCGGCGGCTCCGCGGCCGGAACCTCGCAGGCCTGGTCGCCCTTCGCCTTCGGCGGGCTCGGCACCTCGGCCGCCGACCTGAAGACGGCGCTGGCCACGGGTGGGGCGCACCGTATCCGCAGCTCCACCCATGTCCCGCACCAGAAGGTCGGCCCCTCGCGCATTCCCGACTTCCTCATGCCGTTCACCACGACGCTCAGCCCGCACCTGGAGGGGGCCCGCCGCCGCGTCGTCGAATGGGCGCACCGGATGGGCATCCTCGGCCCGCAGCCCGGGGTGCCGCTGTCCGACGTCTGGGACGAGCCCGCGATGATCCGCTACGACCTGGCGCTGTGTGCGGCCGGCCTCCACCCGGACGCCACCCCCGAACAACTGGACCTGGGCGCCGCCTGGCTGGCCTGGGGCACGTACGCGGACGACTACTACCCCCAGGTCTTCGGCCGGACCCGCGACATCGCCTCGGCCAAGGTGTGCACCGAGCGGCTGTCGTCCTTCATGCCGCTCGACTCCTCGGCGGAAGTGCCGGAGCCGGTCAACGCCATGGAACGCGCGCTGGGGGACCTGTGGACCCGTACGGCGGGACCGATGACCCCCGAAGCGCGCCGGTCGTTCCGGGAGGCCGTCGACAAGATGACGGCCAGCTGGCTCTGGGAGATCGACAACCAGATCCTGAACCGCATCCCCGATCCGGTCGACTACATCGAGATGCGCCGCGCGACCTTCGGTTCCGACCTCACCATGAGCCTGAGCCGCATCGGCCACGGCCGGCAGGTCCCGCCGGAGGTCTACCGCTCCGGCCCGCTGCGCTCACTGGAGAACGCCGCGGCCGACTACGCCTGTCTGATGAACGATGTCTTCTCGTACCAGAAGGAGATCGAGTACGAGGGCGAGGTCCACAACGGCATCCTGGTCGTCCAGAATTTCTTCGACTGCGACTACCCGACCGCGCTGAACATCATCCATGACCTCATGACGTCGCGGATGCAGGAGTTCCAGCATGTCGCCGCTCATGAACTCCCGGTCGTCTACGACGACTTCGGCCTTTCGCCGGAAGCCCGCAAGGCGCTCGACGGCTATGTCCACGAGCTGGAGAACTGGATGGCCGGCATCCTCACCTGGCACCAGGGCTGCCTGCGCTACATCGAGCCCGAGCTGCGACACCCGACGGGTTCGCCGGGGTGGCTGGGCGCGCCGGCCGGGCTGGGCACGTCGGCCGCCCGCGTCTTCCGGCCGTCGGCGGTGCGTGTGGGGTAGGCGGCAGCGAGCCGGGCGATCCGGGCCGGCCCGGTGCTGCCGGTCCGGTCCGCCCGGGTCGCCCGCCGTCCGCGGGGCGGTCCGGGCGCCGCCCCCGTGGGCTGCCGGCCCGCATGCGCCCGTGCCCCTTCCGTGCGCGGTACCGCGTCATGTGCCATCGGCCTATGGTTCATGACCCCGTGCGTGCGGGGCGAGCGGCGAGGGGGCGGGCGATGGCGGCAGGGAGTTCTCGAGGCGGGGCGGCAGGCGGTTCGGCGTCCCGGCGGGCGCAGGAGGCCCGTCGGCAGGAGCGGCTCTTACGCGAACAGTGGCAGGCCGCCCGGCAGCGGGCCGAGCGCTGGGAGGCGGCGAGCGAGGGGGAGCGGCGGGTCGCCGCCCAGCTGCTGATGCTGGCCGGCCGGGGCTGGCGGCTGCTGGTGGACCGGCGCTGGCCCGGCACCCGCGCGGCCAATGTGGACATGCTGCTGATCGGCCCCGGCGGTGTCTTCGTCATCGACGTCAAGAACTGGCGGGCCGCGCCGGAGACCTCGGGGGGCCGGCTGCGGGCCGGGGGGTTCTCGCGCGACGAGCACCGGCGCAAGCTGCTCGCGGTCACCAAGGCCGCCGAGAACGCGGTGGCGTCCTTGGGGATGTCGCCGGTGGCGGTGCGTCCGCTGCTGGCCTTCGCGGGGCAGCGGGTCGACGCGGAGCTGGGCCGGATACGGCTGCTGGGGGAGCACGAGATCGGCCCGGCGCTGCTGTCGGAGCGCACCCGGCTGTCCGCGGGGTCGGTCCGCGCCCTCGCCGACCACCTGGCGCGGGTCTTCCCCGAGTACGAGGACCCGGCCGCCACTCCGGCCCAGGCCGCCACCTCGGCCCCGGGCGCGACCCCGGCCCCGGGCGCCACTACGTCGCCGGGCGCCACCACGTCGTCCCCGGCCACCGTCGCCCGGCCGCCGGCTGCCGGGGCCGACGGCCTCTTCGACCTCGACGGGCTGCGGGAAGCCGCCCTCGACGAAGCGCGCCGGGCCCCCATCGAGCAGTGGATGACCTTCCTCGACCCCGACCAGCTCGCGCTGGTGCGGCGCAACTGGGCCGGCCCCGCCAGGATCAGCGGCCCGGCCGGCACCGGCAAGACCGTCGTCGGCCTGCACCGAGCGGCCTATCTCGCCCAGCGCACCAACGGCCGCGTCCTGTACGTCACCTTCGCCAACAACCTCCCCCGCGTACAGAGCACCTTCCTGAAGACCATGGCCCCGGCGGTGGCCGACCGGATCGACTTCCGCAGCCTGCACTCCTGGGCGCGGGACTATCTGCGCAGCCGCGGCGTGCCCGTCCATCTGCACAAGGAGAAGGCGGAGACGGCCTTCAGCCTCGCCTGGAAACACGTGGGGCGGAACAGCTGTCTGACCGAGATCGATCCGCTGCACCCCTACTGGCAGGAGGAGATCGACTACGTCATCAAGGGCCGCGGCATCACCTCCTTCGAGGAGTACGCCGTGCTCGCCCGCCGACGCCGCCGGGCCGGCCTGCGCCGCCCGCACCGGCAGGCCGTGTGGGCGCTGTACGAGGCGTACGAGGCCCAGCGCATCGAGCGCGCCGTGCACGACTTCAACGATGTGCTCTCCCTCGCGCTCGCGGAGGCGGCCGGCCGCACCGGTCACAGCGACTACACCGCCGTCGTCGTGGACGAGGTCCAGGACCTGACCCTCGTCGGGGTGCGCCTGCTGCACGCCCTGGTCGGCGACAGCCCCAACGGACTGCTGCTGGTGGGGGACGGCCAACAGGCCGTCTACCCGGGCGGGTTCCGCCTCTCGGACGCGGGCATCGACATCCGCGGGGACCGCGGCCAGGTGCTGCGGGCCAACTACCGCAACAGCAAGGACATCGTGGACACCGCGCTCTCCGTGGTCGCCGAGGACGCCTTCGAGGACCTCGACGGGCTGCCCACCCCCGGCCGGCGGGACGTCGACCTGACCTACCACGACGGCCAGGTACGGCGCGCGGTGCTGCCCACCCTCGACGCGCATGACGCGGCACTGCTGGCCGCGCTGGGCGCCCTGACCCCGCAGCAGCTCGCCGACTCCGCCGTGCTCTGCTCCGCCAAGCGCGGCATCGAGCACTACCAGCGCCTGCTCACCCGGGCGGGCCTGCGCGTCTGCCCGCTGGAGCAGTACGACGGGCACCCGGTCGAGGCCGTGAAGCTGGGCAGTTACCGCCGTGCCAAGGGCCTGGAGTTCAAGCGCGTCTATCTGCCGCAGCACGATGCCGATCTGCCCCGGGGGAACCCGGCCGGGGGCCCGTCCACCGAAACGGCCGATGAGCGCGGCGAGCTGGCCCGCAGTCAGCTCTTCGTCGCCATGACCCGCGCCCGCGACGTCCTCTGGCTGGGCAGCGTCAGGCCACCGCAGGAGAAGTGAGCCGAGGACGGCGGCGTACGGGGCACCGCGCGCCGCGGGCCGGGCGGGACGGTGGGACACCCTGGCCCCGTGGCTCCCTCGCATGGCTTCCTCGCATGGAGTCCTTCCGGGGATGCCGCCGGGCGGTGGATATCCCGGCCGGGGTGAATATCCCGAGATGTCGTCGGGAACCCCACATGGCGAAGTCCCGCACGGGCGTGACCGGGGCCGGACCGCCGCCCATGGCTGACAAGGAGTTCCCACTGTGCGACGCCTGACCGCTCTCGTTGGCACTGCGGCCATCGTCGGGGGGCTGGTCGTGTTCGCCCCACCCGGCGCGCACGCCATCACCGGCATTATCACGTACCACACCCGGCCCGGAAACCGGGTGTACGAGATCCTCGATCCCGGCGACGACCACTGCTACGGCGTGGGCGACGGGTACGGCGAGGTGGAGAACGACACCCCCACCGACCTGGTCCTGTACAACGGGCGGGACTGCACCGGATCCGTGGTCACCGTCGTGCCCCACCGCACGTGGAAGAACGCGCGGTTCGGGAGCCTGCAACTGAGCTCGCGCGGCCCGATGGAAGAGCCGGTGGACGACGACTACACCGACAGGCCGGAGGAGCCGGAGCCTTCCAGGAGTTCGCAGAGCCCGGACGAGCCGGAGCCTCCCAGGAGCTCGCAGAGCCCGGAGGAGTCGGAGCGCCCCTCGGATTCCGAGAGCCCCGAGAGCTCCGACAGCCCCGACGGCCCGCAGGACCCGGTGAACTCGGCAGGGCACGCGAGTCCGGGAGCCGCCCGCTGAGGTGAGTGCGCCGCTGCAGAACCCGGAGGCAGGCCGGGTGCCGCACCGGCGCACACTCCACCTGGCGCCCGGCCGGCCGACGGCCCGCCGGGCGCCAGGCATGACGGCCCGGCGCCCGCCGCCATCGTGCGGACCAGCTCAAGGACCCGCTTCAGCGTTTCCGGCCGCGCGCCCGTGCTCTTCCGCGAAGGCGCGGAAGCTGCGCGGCGGGCGGCCGGTGAGGCGCTCGACGGTGTCCGTGACGCGGTCTTCGGCGCCGCCGGCGATGGCGCGGTCCAGGCCGGCCAGCAGGGCGGCGAACTCTGCGGGAATGCCGGCGGCCAGGTGGTCGCGCAGCTCCTCGTAGGCGAGGGGCCGGTGGTGTACGGGCCGGCCGGTGACCGTGGTGAGGGTGGCGGCGATGTCGTCGTAGCTCAGTGCCTGCGGGCCGGTGAGCACCAGGTCGTGGGCGGGGGGCGGCGGTTCGTCGGTGAGGGCGCGCACGGCGACGGCGGCGATGTCGTCCGCGTCGATGAAGCCGACGCGGCCTGCGCCGGTCGCGGACCGGATGACGCCGTGGGTGCGGATGCTCTCCGCGTGCAGATGCCGGTCGGTGAAGTTCTGCATGAACCAGGAGGGCCGCAGCACCGCCCACTCCTCGAAGAGGCCCGGGAGGGCCGCATGCACCCGGCCCACCATCGGGCCGCCGGCGGGGATGCCGGAGGAGCTGAGGAGGACCGCGCGGCGGACACCGGCCGCACGGGCCCCTTCCAGGAAGGGCAGCATGACGGCGGACGGGTCGGTGGCCCCGACGGGCGGCACGAGATAGATCCGGGCCGCTCCTCGCAGGGCGGCGTGGTGGGTGGCGGGGTCGTACCAGTCGAAGCGGACGGCCTGTGCGCCGGGCAGCTCGGGGGCACGGCGGGCGGCGGCTCTGACGGGGTGCCCGAGTGCGGTGAGCCTGCGCACGATGCGGCTGCCGGTGTTGCCGGTGGCGCCGGTGACCAGGATGGCGTCGTGGCCGGCCCGGGTGCGGTGGCCGGCCCGACTGCCCTGGCCGGTCCGGGGGGCGTGGGCCCGGGAGGCGTGGTCGGTCATGGTCGCTCCGTCAGGACGTGGTGGTGAGGGGCGACTTCGCCGCACTCATGGAGGCCGGGACCATCTGGGGGTTCCAGTAGTCGCGGTAGTGCGTGAAGCGGCCCTTCACGACCGTCACCACGGCGATGTACGGCATCTCGTACGGGGCGCCGGTCGCCACGATCTCGCCGACGGCGCGCATTTCGACCACGACGGTGTCCGGGGCGTCGGTCCGGTGGATCTCCAGGTGGGGGAAGGCGTGGACGTCGATGTGATCGGGATGGTCCTGCAGGTACGCGGCGACCGCCGCCCGGCCCTCCAGTCGCTTCGGAAAGCCGTCCGGGGCGAAGGGGAACTCGAAGACCACGTGCTCGTCGCACAGGGCCACCCAGCCGTCGATGTCCTTGTCCAGAAGCAGTTGCAGCCCGTGGCGGTAGACCTCCGCCGGCGCCGTGGGGGTGAGGGGGGTGCCGCGTTCGCTGTCGTTCATGGGGATGCCTCGCCTCTACACTGGGGGCACAATGTGGACCGATGGTCCGGTTAGCCGTTGCCGCAACCATACGGACCGACAGTCCGTTTCGTAAAGGGGGTCCTCCCATGGCCGAACGCAAGGCGCGCGCGGACGCGCTCCGCAACCGCGAGACCGTCCTGGCGGCCGCCGACGAGCTCTTCGCCCGCAGTGCGAGCCCCCGCGGCGTGTCGATGGACGACATCGCGGTGGCGGCCGGGGTCGGCAAGGGGACGCTCTTCCGCCGCTTCGGCGATCGCACCGGACTGATCCGGGCGGTCTTCGACGCACGGATCGAGCCCCTGCGGCAGGCCGTGGAGGAGGGGCCGGCGCCGCTCGGCCCGTCGGCCGCACCGCGCGAACGGGTGCCGGCACTGCTCGATGCCGTTCTGTGCTTCAAGCTCGACCACCGCCATCTCTCCCTCGCCCTGGAGGAGGCCGGCAGCGGCAGCCCGTACCAGGGGGCGTCCTACGCGTGGTGGCACGGCGTGCTGCGGGACACGCTGGAGCAACTGCCCGAGGCGGCGGCCGGACCGGCCGCGGACAGCGACTTCACCGCGCACGTCCTGCTGGCCGCCACCCGCGCCGATCTGGTCGAGCACCTCGCCGACCAGGAAGGCATGACCCCCGGGCGGATGAGGGCCCGACTGGCGGCCTTCGTGGGCAGGGTGCTGGGCGACGGGCCTGACGGGCGGGGCTGACGAGCCGGAGGCCTGACCCCGGCGCCCCACGGCGTGCTCATCCGCCGACGGGGAGACCGGCCCAGCCGGCCAGCGCACGGGCCCGTTCGGCGCGGCGGGTCTGCACGTCCGTGGTGCAGGTGGCCCATGCGACATGGCCGTCGGGGCGGACGAGGATCTCCCGCACCCCGTCGAGGTCGGCGCGGGAGTCGTGCCCGGTGACGGTGAAGGCGGCCACCCGTGACCCCCAGCCCGTATCGACGGGCCGCTGCATCTCGTCGTCCCCCGCGAGGTCCAGCAGGAGGAACCGGCCGTGCGGCAGGAGTTGGTAGACGCGGACCGCCCCCGATCCGGCCGCCGTGAGCGCGATATCGGGCATCCGCCGTCCCGCCGACGGGTGGGCGCCGGCGTCGGCGGGCGGATAGCCGGTGTCGAGCGCCGAAACCAGCCCGGCCAGACGGCGGTTGACCTCCTCGATGCCCAGCAGTCCGGCCATCAGCTTGCGCAGTGCGGTGGCCGGCCGCCGATACGAGGGCAGCAGGGGCAGCTCCGCAAGCAGCGTCTTGAAGGCCCTGCTCTGATGCGTGCTCTGCATCGCCGTCGTCGTCAACGTCTCCAGCGGTTTCGCCTTCGACGGGGTGCAGCAGGTACTGATCAGCGTCGCCGGCGGCGTCGTGGTGATCGGGTCGGGGGTGGGGCTGTTCCTGAAGCGCACCAAGCGGTGCTGACGCCGGAGGGGGCCGCGCGGGCCGGGGCCGGGTCAGCTGCCGATCAGCTGGAGCGCACCCCACAGCGCCACCGTCGACAGGGCCAGTGCGGCGGGCACGGTGAGCAGACCGAGGCGGGTGAATTCCCTGAGCCGGACATCGTGTTCGTGGTGGTGGACGATGCGCCGCCACAACAGGGTGGCCAGGGATCCGGCGTAGGTGAGGTTGGGGCCGATGTTCACCCCCAGGAGCACGGCAAGGACCGCACCGGGGCCGCTCGGTGCGGCCAGCAGGACCAGCACCAGCACGGCGGGCAGGTTGTTGATCACGTTGGCGAGTACGGCGGCCAGCGCGGCGGTGCCGAGCAGGGCGGGGAGCGAGGTTCCGTCGGGCAGCACGTGCCCGAGCGCATCGGCGAGCCCGTTGTCGACGACCGCGCGGACGACGATGCCCAGGGCCAGTACGAAGGCGAGGAACGGCAGCCCGGCGGACCGGACGACGGCGGCCGGGGTGGTGTCGCGCCGGGCGAGCGCACGGGCCGCCATGACGAGGGCGCCGGCCGCGGCGGCCCAGGCCGGATCGATGCCCAGTGTGGAGGTCAGCGCGAAACCGGCGAGCGTGCCGGCCACCGTCACCAGCGCGAACAGCGGGAGTTCGGGCGGCTCGGCGGTGCTCGGGCCGGGTGTCGCGGCGGCCAGGTCCGTGGCGAAGAAGCGGCGGAAGACCAGGTATTCGACACCGATCGCGACCAGCCACGGCAGCGCCATCAGCGCACCGAACCGGGTGAAGCTCAGCCCGCTCGCCGTGAAGGCCAGCAGGTTCGTCAGGTTGGAGACGGGCAGCAGCAGGGACGCGGTGTTCGACAGATGGGTGCAGGCGTAGACATGGGGTCGGGGACGGGCGCCCATGTGCGCGGCGGTGGCGAACACGACGGGAGTCAGCAGGACGACGGTGGCGTCCAGGCTCAGTACGGCCGTGATGGCCGACGCGAGGGCGAAGACCGCGCCCAGGAGGCGGCTGGGCCGCCCCGCGGCCCAGCGCGCCATCCAGGTCCCGCAGGCGTGGAAGAGCCCCTCGTCGTCGCAGAGTTTGGCGAGGACCAGCACCGCGGCGAGAAAGCCGATCACCGGTCCCAGCCGCTCCGCCTCGTCGCGGACATGGGCCACCGGGATCACGCCGGCCACGATCACCACGGCGGTGGCCGGCACCGCGAAGACCGCCTCCGGCAGCCGGAACGGCCGGATCACGGCCCCCACCAGGACGACGCACAGCATGGCGAGGGACAGGGATTCGGCAAGCACCATGCGCGGGATGGCCCTTTCGTGCAGCGGACCGTGACGGGGCGGGCGAAGGCCTCACCCGGGGCTCATGGGCCATGCCACCCGGCGCGCCACGACGGGCGCCACGCGCCACGACGGGCGCCACGCGCCTCGCCGGTGCGCGGGCGTGCCGACGGAGGTCAGTGCGGCGGCATCAGCCCGGCAAGCGTCGCCTCCACCAGGCCGCGCGCATACGCCGCGTCCAACGGGCCCGGCCGGAAGACCAGGCGGTACATCATGGGGGCGACGATGTGGTCCATCACGAGTTCGGCGTCCGGGACCTGCTCACCGCGGTCGGCGGCGCGGGCGAGGATGACGCCCACCTGCTCGGCGGCGTAGGCCGAGCACTGCCCCGCGTTGCTGCCGTCCGGATCACCGGCGAGCGCGTCACGGATGTAGGCCCGGCCCGGGGGCGAGGCCATCTCTTCCAGGAACTGCTCGGCCCAGGCCTCCAGGTCCGTGCGCAGCGCTCCGTGGTCGGCGGGCGGTGCCTCCGGGCGGAGGCGTTCGACGGCCACGTCGGAAAGCAGTTCCTGGAGGTCTCCCCAGCGGCGGTAGATCGTCGACGGCGTGACGCCGGCGCGCGCGGCGACCAGAGGGACCGTCAGCGCCGCTCGGCCCTGCTCGGCTTCGAGGGCACGCACGGCGGCATGCACCGATTCCTGGACGCGGGCGCTGCGTCCCCCGGGGCGGGTCATCGGCCTGGGGCTCATGACTCCACCTTAAGGGCTCGGCGGGGCACAGCGACACATAAAAGCAAACTGTTTGCGTTAGAGCTCCGCCCGCGCTAGCCTGACATAACGCAAAGATTTTGCTTTTGGTCCACGAGAGGACAGCTCATGCATGCCGTCAGTGAAGCGGTCCCCGCCTGGACGGTCGGCGAGATCACCGTCCGCCGTATCGACGAGACCGCGCTCCCCGCGCCGACCGGCCGGTGGCTGCTGCCCGAGGCCACCCCGGACGTGCTGGCCCAAGCCCCCTGGCTGCGGCCGGACTTCGCCGACCAGAACGGTGACCTGCGCCTGGCCACGCACAGCTTCGCGCTGGAGGTGCAGGGCATGCGCCTCCTCGTCGACACCGGCATCGGCAACGGCAAACCCCGGACCAACCCCGCCTGGGACCACCTCGACACGGACTATCTCCAGCGGCTGACGGCGGCCGGCTTCGCCCCGGAGACGGTGGACCTGGTCCTCCTCACCCATCTGCACACCGATCACGTCGGCTGGAACACCGTCGCCGACAAGGACGGCTGGGTCCCCACCTTCCCCCGCGCCCGCTACCTGACGTCCCGTACGGAGTGGGACCACTGGTCCGGCCAGGACATGGACGACGCCCGCCGCCAGATGTTCCGGGACTCCGTCCACCCCGTCCGCGACGCCGGACAGCTCGACCTGGTCGACGTGCCCGCCGAAGGCGCCGAGGTCGCCCCCGGCGTCCGCCTCCTGCCCACCCCCGGTCACACGCCCGGCCAGTTCGCCGTGGAGCTGCGCAGCGCCGGGCAGACGGCCCTGATCACCGGCGACTGCCTGCACCACCCGGTCCAGCTGTCGCGCCCCGACATCGGGAGCTGCGTGGACACCGACCCCGCACAGGCCGCGGACACCCGCCGCACCCTTCTCGCCTCGCTGGCGGGCACCGGCACCCTGCTCCTGGGCAGCCACTTCCCGCCGCCCACGGCAGGCCGGGTCCGCTCCGAAGGCGGCGCCTACCGCCTCGCGCCCGTGGGACCGGACCACGGATGACCCCTGATCACGGATGATCACCGGGGGAGGGGAGGGGAGGGGAGGGGAGGGGAGGGGAGGGGAGGGGAGGGGAGGGGGACGGGGAACGGGGCTCAGCGCTGAAGGAACTGCTGGCACCGGTACGGCCCGACGCGCTCCCCGTCGCCGGCGATCACCACCTGGACCTTGTCCGGGCGGGTGCCGTGGACGAGGACCTCGGCACGGGCGAGGGTGCAGACCAGCTGGCCGGTGGCCTGGTCCTGGGAGGAGCCGGCGGGATAGCCCGGAGCGACGACGGTGACCTCGCCGTCGTCGGCGTCGGCGTGGAAATCCACGTCGGTGGGGAGGAGATTGGTCAGCCCCTCGGCCCGCTCGGCCGGGGACGGTCCCGCGATCAGCAGTTTGAACGCATCGTCGAGCTGGTCGAACGTCACGTCAGGCCGGGGCACCCCCCGCGGGCCGTTGTCGGAGGCGAAGTAGATCCGCATGCCTTTCGAGATCCCGGAAGGGGCGGTGCCGCCGTCCGTGACGCCGGTGGGACGGATACCGCAGCCCGCGGCGGCGAGGGCGAGCACACAGCAGGTGAGGGCGGTGCGGGGGCGCGTCATGAGGCGGATTCCGTACGGCGGGGGATGCGGAGGGTGAAGACGGCGCCGGTGTCCGGAGCCGGGGGTGCGAGTTCGATGGTGCCGCCGTGCAGGCGGGCGTTCTCCAGGGCGATGGCCATGCCCAGTCCGCTGCCCTCGGAGCGGCTGCGGGCGCTGTCGGCCTTGTAGAAGCGGTCGAAGACATGGCGGGCGACCTCGGGGGCCAGCCCTGGGCCGTGGTCGGCGACGGAGACGGTGAGCCGGTCGTCCGCCGCCCGTACGGTGACGGTCACCGGCGGCGCGCCGTGCCGGAGGGCGTTGCCGACGAGATTGGCGACGATGACGTCGAGACGGCGGCGGTCGAGCCGGGCCCGGATGCCCGGAGGCAGATCGGCCACGACCTGGTCGGTCCAGCCGCGTGCCGCGAGCGTCGCGCGCACCGCCTCGGCCATGTCCAGTTCGTGGACCGTGAGCGCCACGGCGCGGGCGTCGAAGCGGGATATCTCGATGAGGTCGTCGACGAGCCGGGCCAGCTTGGCGGTTTCCGCGCTGACCGTACGGGCCGCGTGCGCGGTGTCGGGGGTGAGCTGGTCGGCGTCCTCCTCCAGGACGCTGGAGACGATCGTCATGGCGGCGAGCGGGGTGCGCAGCTCATGGGAGACATCGGCGACGAAACGGCGGGCCAGGGCCTCCTGTTCGCGCAGCTCGCCGACGCTGTGCTCCAGCGCGCCGGCCGTTTCGTTGAACGTGTGGGCGAGTTCGGCCAGTTCGTCATGGCCCTTCTCCTCGACCCGGATGCTGAGCTCGCCGGTGGCCAGCCTGCGCGTGGCCCGTGCCAGTTTGCGGACCGGCCGCAGCACCGTACGGGCCGCGAGCAGCGCCAGGACCGCGGCCAGCAGCACCACGGGCACCAGGCCGCCCTGCACACTGCGCACCAGCTCGGCGGTGTCGCGTTCCTCCTCGGCCAGGGAGACGGCCGCGAATATCTCGACCCCGGACGGCTGCCCTGGACTGCCACGGCCGGCCGGTGCTTCCAGGCCGACCGGCGCGCCGAGCGCCAGCCAGGGCTTCCCGCCGTACTCCACCCGCTGGAGAGAGACCCGGGTGTGGGTGCGCACGGCCGCGCGCAGCTCGGGAGTGATCCGGGTGCGGTCCGCTGACGGGTCGGAGGAGGCGGTGTAGTCGCGGTACCGGGCGACGACCAGTGAGCCGTGCAGGCCGGACGAGATATCGGTGGCGAACCGGGCCATGGACCGGGGGTCGGTGGGGACGTCGAACTCCGCCGCCCGCCCCTCGACGAGGCTGCGGAAGTCGTCGACGGCGGCGTTCTGGGCCCGCTTGAGGACCGCCTCCCGCGATTCCCGGTACGCCAGTCCGGTGGCGGTGACCGCGCTGATCAGGGCGACCACGACGACAGTGATGATCAGCCGCCCGCGAAGCCCGTCAAGGCGGGGGAGCCGCCTACGGGCCCGCGGCGCGGCCCTCGCGCCCGTCGCCGGAGCGCCCGTCCCCGCGGCCCTCTCCGTGGAGCTCCCCTTCCTGCTCCTCATCGCGCGCTCACAGCGGCCCGAAGCGATAGCCGAAGCCACGCACCGTCTGGATGTAGCGCGGCTTGGCGGGGACGTCCTCCAGCTTGGCGCGCAGCCGCCCGACCGCCGCGTCCACCAGCCGGGAGTCGCCCAGGAAGTCGTGTTCCCAGACGAGCTCCAGCAGCTGTTCCCGGCTGAAGACCCGGCGGGGGGCGGCCGACAGCTCCATCAGCAGCCGCAGCTCGGTGGGCGGGAGCGGGACGGGGGTGCCGCGCTTGGTGACGGTCAGCCCGGCCCGGTCGATGACGAGCCCGGCGAAGTCGTCGCTGTCCGTGCGGGTGACCGGACCGGCCCGGCGCAGCGCCGCCCGGATACGCGCCTCCAGCACCTGGCCGGTGATGGGCTTGACCACATAGTCGTCGGCGCCCGCCTCCAGCCCGCTGACCACGTCCCGATCGTCACCGCGGGAGGTGAGCATGATGATGGGCAGCTGGCCCCGGCCGCGGATGCGCCGGCAGACCTCGAAGCCGTCGATACCGGGCAGCATCAGGTCGACCACCGCGATCTCGATGCCGCCCTCGCACGGGCGGGACAGCAGCTCCAGGCCCGCCTCGCCGCTGGCGACGGCGTCGACCTCATGGCCGCGCCGACGCAGCACCAGCTCCATTCCGTCCCGTACGGACATGTCGTCCTCGATCAGCAGCACATGCGGCATGCCGTCGATTATGGGCGAGGGTTTGTGCAGCTCAGGAGTTATCCACAGGGCGAAAGCGCGGTCCGGCGGCATTGTTACGTTCTCATCATGCGGCCGTGGAACGGCCACCAACTAGGGCCCTGACATTGGCCGCATGACGCAGAAGACACGCTCCCGCGCCGCACGCCTCGCGCTGCTGATCGCCGTACCCGCCCTCGCGCTGACCACCGCCTGCGGCGGTGCCGAGTCGTCCGACGAAGGGGTCGCCTCCGTCAGCAACGCGCCCTCGACCGACCAGACCAAGGACGGCGCCGGCTCGTCCAAGGGCGGTGGCGCCCAGGGCAAGAGCGCGTTCTACGACGCACAGATGAAGTTCGTCCAGTGCATGCGCAAGAAGATCACCAAGGACTACCCCGCTCCCAAGCTGAGCGGCTATCTCGACTGGACGAAGATCAACAAACTCCAGGAGGAGATGGGCAACAACGACGTCGCCAAGGCCGGCCGGGGCAACGCGTGTGTGTCCGAGATGCGGAAGGCCATGAGCCTGGAGCCGCCCCGCGACACCCAGAAGGACTACGAGTCGATGCTCGCGCACGCCAAGTGCATGCGCGCCCATGGCGTATCGAAGTTCACCAACCCGAAGCTTCAGGACGGCAATGTCCTCCCCGGCGGTGACCCGAACCCCGCCTCGCCCGAGATCGAGCGGGACTCGCCCGCATACCAGCAGGCCGAACAGGCCTGCAAGGACAAGCTCCTCGACGGCCTGGACGGTATGCAGTGAGCTCCGCACCAAAGCGCCGCCGGGGGCTCGTCGCCCTGGCGGCGGCGGTCACGGCGACCGCGGTGACCGCCGGCGTCATGATCCTCACCAACCCCGGCCAGGACGCCTCGGCCGACAGCCGGAAGCCGAAGGGGCCGCCCACCACGACCGAGATCACCCGCACCGACCTCGCCCGGAGCAAGACCGTCGACGGGCACCTGGACTACGCGCAGCGCCGGGCGGTGAAGTCCCCCGTGGAGGGCACGATCACCAAGGCCGCCCAACCAGGGAAGACCGTGTCACTCGGGCAGCGCCTGTATGAGCGCGACGCACGGCCGGTGGTCCTCCTCTACGGCTCGACACCGATGTTCCGCGCGATGAAGACCGGTGCCCGCGGCCCGGACGTCCTCCAACTGGAGCGCAACCTCCGCGATTTGGGCTTCGGGTCCGGGCTGTATGTGGACGTCCGCTATGACGAGGCGACCAAGGCCGCCGTCAAGGCGTGGCAGAAGTCCCTCGACATGACCTCCGACGGCGAGATCGGCCGGGGGGACGTCGTCTTCCAGCGCGGCCCCGTGCGGGTGGTGTCCGCGGACGCCGCCCTCGCCGACACCATCGGCCCGGACAAAGCGGTCCTGACGGTCGCCTCCACCAAGCCCGTCGTACGGGCCTCGCTCGACGAGGCCGACCGGGCCCTGGCCACCAATGGCACCAAGGTGGAGATCGCCATGCCCGGCGGAGGCACCCGGCGCGGCAAGGTCAGCGGGGTGGCGGCCCCCGAGGGCTCCGAGTCCGCCGAGGGCGGCTCCGGCGGCTCCGGCGGCTCCGGCGGCTCGCCCCAGGACGGCATCGATGTGGAGATCACGCTCGACGACGGCGCCGAGCTCCGGGAGATGGACCGGCAGGGCACCCTCAGCGTGAAGTTCGTCAGTGAGAGCCGCAAGGACGTGCTGACGGTTCCGGTCGAGGCGGTCGTCGCGCTGCGCGAGGGCGGCTACGGGCTGGAGCTGGTCCAGGGCGCCAGAACCCGCATGGTGCCGGTCGAGACCGGTCTGACGGCCGACGGCCGGATCGAGGTCAGCGGCTCCGGCCTGGCCGAGGGCATGAAGGTCGGAGCGGCCGAGCAATGACCCCAGCCGTGATCGAACTGCGGGCGGCCACCAAGTCCTACCCGGGCGGGGTGCACGCCCTGCGGGGCGTGGACCTCCGGGTGGAGCGCGGCGAACTGGCCGCCATCGTCGGCCCGTCCGGCTCCGGCAAGTCCACCCTGCTCAATCTGATCGGCACCCTCGACCGGGCCACCTCGGGCGAGGTCAGGGTGGCCGGGTACGACGTGAGCCGGCTGTCCGACGCCCAGCTCTCCGCACTGCGCGCCCGGCACATCGGCTTCGTCTTCCAGCACTTCCACCTCGCGCCCGGCCGCAGCGCCCAGGACAACGTCGCGGACGGCCTGCTGTACGGCGGGACGGGCCTGCGCGAGCGCCGCGCCCGCGCCCGTACGGCCCTGGAGGAAGTGGGGCTCGGACACCGCATCGGCCACCTCGCCCACCAGCTGTCGGGTGGCGAGAAGCAGCGCGTGGCCATCGCCCGCGCACTGGTCGGCGACCCCGATCTGCTGCTTGCCGACGAGCCGACCGGTGCGCTGGACACCGCCTCCGGCGACCTGGTCATGAACCTCGTCCGCGAGCTCCACGCGGCCGGGACGACCGTCTGTGTCATCACCCACGACAACGACATAGCCGACTCGCTGCCCCGCCGTATCCGCTTCCGCGACGGCGAGATCGTCGACGACTCCGGTACTGCTCCCGCCGCACCCGGCTCGCCCGTCGAGTCCACCGAGGAGGTGACCCGATGAGCGGCCCCGCACTCCGGGCGGCCCGGCTCTCCCCGGCCGATGTGCTGCGGGTCGGCGCCGAGGGCCTGCGCAGCCGCCGCACCCGCGTCGTGCTGTCCGCCCTCGGCATCGCGATCGGCATCGCGACGATGGTCGCGGTCATCGGGCTGTCCACCTCCAGCCGCGCCGACATCATGGACCGGCTGGACCGGCTCGGCACCAATCTGCTCACCGCCGAGGCGGGCGAGGACGCCATGGGTGGCAATGCCGAACTCCCCAAGAACGCCGTGTCGATGGTCGAGCGGATCGGCCCCGTCCAGCACGCCACCGCCGTCGGCGCGGTCGACGCCCGGGTGCGGCGCAGCGATGCCGTGCCGGAGGAGATGGCGGCCGGCATCACGGTCCAGGCCGCCCGCCCCGACCTGCTCGGCGCGCTCAATGCCCGTACCAGTCAGGGGAGTTGGCTCAACCGTGCCAGTGAACGACTGCCCACCGTCGTCCTGGGCTCGGTGGCCGCCGAACGGCTCGGAATGAGCGAGCCCGGCGCCAAGATCCTGCTGAACGACCGCTGGTACGTCGTCACCGGCATCCTCGCGCCCATCGAGCTGGTGCCGACCCTGGACCGTACCGCCATGGTCGGATACCCCTCAGCCGAGCGCTACCTGGGCTTCGACGGCCACCCGACCATGCTCTTCGAGCGCTCCACCGACGCGTCGGTGGAGGCGGTCCAGGGGGTGCTGGCCCGTACGGTCAACCCGGGTGACGAGAACTCGGTGAAGGTCTCCCGCCCCTCCGACGCCCTGGCGGCCAAGGCCGCCACGGACGAGGGGATGACCAGCCTGATGCTGGGCCTGGGCGCGGTGGCGCTGCTCGTCGGCGGGGTGGGCGTGGCCAACACCATGGTGATCTCGGTACTGGAGCGCCGCCAGGAGATCGGGCTGCGCCGCGCCCTCGGCGCGACGAGAGGCTCGGTCCGGCTCCAATTCCTCACCGAATCCCTGCTGTTGTCGGCACTCGGCGGACTGGCGGGCGCCGCGCTGGGCGCCGCCGCCACGGCCGTCTTCGCACATGCCCAGGGGTGGACCGCCGTCGTACCGCCCTGGTCGCTGGCCGGCGGACTCGGCGCCACCCTGGCGATCGGCGTCATCGCGGGTCTCTACCCGGCCGTACGCGCCTCCCGGCTGCATCCGACGGTGGCGCTCAGCGCGACCTGACCCGGCGCCTTCGGCGGGCGCGGCGTGCGGGGACGACGTGCAGGTCAGCGCCGCTGCGGCGCGCCTCGCCTGGGCGCCGCCGGTGCGGCGAGCGGACCGGCGCCCTTGACGGTGCGCAGCACGGGGGCGGTCTCCAGCGAGTGCAGCGCCGAAGGCGCCGAGGCGGTGGGTCAGGTAGTGGTGCAGGGCCGCGGGGCCGGTGCACAGCGCCTGCGCGACCACGTTCGTCCCGCCGGCGGCCGCGCCTGGACCTCATGGGCACGGCACTGGCGGCCCTCGGTATCGGTCTGCTCGTCCATCCCCTCATCGGGAGCGGTACCGCCGGGGGATCGCCCCAGGTGTGAGGCGCCCTGGCCGCCGGTGTCGTGGTCCTGGCCGCGTTCGGGTTCCACCAGCACCGCCGCGGCGCGCGGGGTTGCGATGCGCTCATCGAGGCCGGCCTGTTCCGCGGCCGCGGACTTCCTGCCGCGCTGGCCGCCGCCGTGCTGTTCTTGGCGGTGGTCAACGGTCTGACGACGGTGGTCGTGCTACAGCTCCAACTCGGGCCGCACACCGACGTCCTGTCCACCGGGCTCACACTGCTGCCGTGGTCGTGCGCGATGGCGGTCTCTTCGTGGATCGCGGGCACCCGCCTGGTGCCCCGCTACGGCTCACGGGTGAGGTGCGCCGGGCTCACCGCCCTGCTCCTCGGCACCCTGGCCGCCCTCGTCGCTTACGGGAGCGGCCCGGCCACGTCCTACCCCTGGCCCTTGTTGGCCGCTCTGGCGGTCTTCGGCTCGGGACAAGGTCTGTTCGCCGTCCCGTTCTTCACCACCGCCCTGCACCGGGTCCGTTCGCACGAAACCGGCTCGGCGGCCGGGCTGCTCAACGCCGCCCAGCAACTGGGCGGCACGCTCGGCACCGCCCTCCTGGGCACCATTTTCCTCCACACCGCGGCCGACGGCCCGTCGGAACCGGCCCGTGCCGCACTGAACGGGGCCCGGCACGCCTTTTGGGTCTCCGTCGGCCTCATCGCCGCCACCGGCGTCGCCGCGGCCCTCCTGCACGCCGCTTCCCGCAGCAACCGCGGGCGGCGCACCGAGGAGGGCGACTGAGAAGGGCGACTGACCGTATCCGCCGCAGTCTTGGACGGCCGGCCGACTTCCCGTCAGCTGACGCGCAAGCTTCCCGTCAGCTGACGCGCAAGGGCCGAGCGGCCCGGTGGCCGTACGCTCCGGCGGACCGCGGCGCTCCCGCTGACCCGTTCGCTCCGGCAGATCCATTTGCTTTCGCAGACGCCCGCCCGCTCCGCCCCCGATGGCCCGATCGTTGCGTCCGATGAGTCGGAGACAGCAGAGGCGTCAAAGGCGTCCGAATGGCATCCGGAGAGTCACCTCTCGTCACCCTTTGGGGTATTTGAGAGGAATATTGGCTTATGTCTGAATTTTCACGCACATTTCCTTGTTGGAACCAGATGAGCGTCGTAGCTTGGGAGTTGTCGTAGCCGGTAACGGCTCGACAGCAAGGAAAAAACTACGAGGAGGCGAGATGAGCTTCCGCAAGATCTTCCCCACCAGGCGCAGGCGTCACGGAGACGACTGGGACTACGACGACTATGGCCGTGGCTACGGCCGCTTCCGCGGGCGCGGGCGCGGGCGTGGGCGTGGCAGGGGTCGTGGGCGTGGCCGTGGCCACGGACACGGGCGTCACTGACGCAAACCTCTGAGTTCGAGGCTGGCTCGCGTACAGCGCGGGTCCGCCTCGTCGTTTGAGGGGCCGTGTCACGTGGTCCCGGTCAACCGCCCGAGCAGCGACGAGATGACGTAGCCACCATGCACCTGCGCAGCTCACGCCGGCGCCGAGAGCGCCTCGAAGCGTCGCCTCAACGAGGCACGGAACCACTACCCGTTGAAGAGGGTTCGGCACTGCTGCACGGTGGCGGTGACGAGTTCACCGCTCCGGCGGACGCTGGGCGGGCGAGGAAGCTGCCGACCCCGGACCCCGCCATGGACCGCGTGTTCCGGGGGCTCGTCGCGGACACCTCGATCCGCACCAGGCGAGTGGGCTTCAAGGAGGCGGTGCGCCGTTTCTGGCCGCTGACCCGGGGCGACCGCCGCTGGATCGCCCTCGTCATTCTGAGCGCCATCGTCGCCACGCTCGCCGAGACCGTGGCCATCCTCATCTTCGCCGAACTCACCGACAACGCCTTGCAGAAGGGCTCGGTGAGCGCCTTCTGGGGGCCCGCCGGGCTGTGGCTCGGCCTGGCCGTCGCCGGCGGGATCGTGGGGTATCTGGGCAACTCGCTCGCCGCCTGGGTGGCGGAGCGCTTCGTGATGCGGCTACGGGCCCGGATCTTCGCGCATCTCCAGACGCTGCCGCCGCACTTCTTCCAGCGCAACCGACGGGGTGACCTGGTCGAGCGGCTGACCGGCGACGTCGACGCCATCGAGGAGCTCGTGGTCTCCGGCTTCGTGCAGGCGATCACGGCCCTGTTCGGCGTCGTCTTCTACGCCGGGGCCGCGCTCTGGCTGCGCTGGGACCTGGCGCTCGCCACCTTCGCCCTGGCCCCGCTGTTCTGGTTCGCCACCAGCCGTTTCACCCACCGGGTCAAGGAGGTGTCCCGCCGGGAACGCGCGGCGGACGGCGCCATCACCTCGGTGGTGGAGGAAGGGCTGGTCAACGTCGTCCTGACCCAGGCCTACAACCGGCAGCGCGACGAGCAGGAGCGGCTCCGCCGCGAGGCCCACAGCTGGCTGAGGGCGTCGGTGACCAGCGCCCGCCTCAACGAGCTGTACGAGCAGCTGGTCCAGGTCCTGGAAACGCTCTGCGTCCTGGCGATCATCGGCCTGGGCGCGTGGGAGATCGCCTCGGGGCGGATGACGCTGGGCCAGCTCCTGGCCTTCGCCGCGTTCGTCGGCTACCTCTACCCGCCGATCCAGAGCCTCGGCCAACTCGGTCTGACGGTCACCGAGGCGACCGCCGGAGCCGAGCGGCTGCTGGAGATCGTCGACGCGCCACCCGCCGTCACCGACCCCGACCCCTCCGTCATCGTGCCGGCACCGGCCCGCGCGTTCGGCGCGGTGGAAGCGTGCCGGGTCGGCTTCCACTACCCGGGCAGCAAGCAGGAGGTGCTCCATGACTTCTCCTTCACCGCGGTGCCCGGGGAACTGGTGGTCATCACCGGCCCCAGCGGCGCGGGCAAGTCGACCCTGGCCGCCCTGCTGCTGAGGTTCTACGACCCGGACACCGGCAGCGTCCGGCTGGACGGCATCCCCGTGAACAGGCTGCCGCTCGCCCAGCTCCGCCGGAACATCACTCTGCTGCCGCAGGACACCCTCGTCCTGCACGACACCGTGGAGGAGAACATCGCCTGCGGACGCGACGACGTGACCCACGAGGACGTCGTCCAGGCCGCGCGGGCCGCCGACGCCGAGGAGTTCATCGCCGCCCTCCCTGACGGCTACGACACCGTGATCGCCCCCGGCACCTCCCGGCTCTCCGGCGGCCAGCTGCAGCGCGTCGCGATCGCCCGCGCCATGCTGCGCAACGCCCCCGTGCTCATCCTCGACGAGCCCACCACCGGTCTGGACACCCTGGCCACCCAGCGGATCCTCGCGCCCCTGCGGCGCCTCGCCGAGGGCCGCACCACTCTCGTGATCACACACGATCTGGACCTCGCCGCGGACGCCGACCGCATCCTGGTGCTGGACGAGGGACGCCTGGTGGAGTCGGGCCGGCACGACGAACTCCTGGCCCGGCAAGGCCTGTACGCCACGCTCTTCCACGTGCACCCGCCGCCCCGCAACGGCTCCGTACACCCCCTCGCCGACCCGTCGGGCAGTCACTGGGGGTAGCCCGGTAGCCCGGTAGCGGGGGAGGCCGGGCCGGCCCGACGCCTACGCCCGCACCGGAAAGCCTGCCTTGCGCCGTAAGGCTCTCAGTCGGCAGCTGCTCACTCTCCGCACACGAGGCGACACGCAAGGCGTATACGCGCTGGGTCCGCTTCCCGTCCGCTCCCCGGGACCAAGATGGGTCCGTGAACCAGGAGCGCGCGTGAGCAAGCCATCCGTGACGGGGAGTGAGAGCGCCGCCGGAAGCCGTCATCTCCAGCGAGCGGTCGGGTTCTGGGGACTGATGTTCATCTCCCTGGGATCGATCATCGGCTCCGGCTGGCTGCTGGGCGCCCTGACCACCGCCGTCATCGCCGGCCCGGCCTCGCTGGTGTCCTGGGTGCTCGCCTCGACGATGCTCGCCGTGCTCGCGCTGGCCCACGCGGAACTGGGTGCCACGTACCCCATCGCGGGCGGCACCGCCCGCTTCCCCTTCTTCGCCTTCGGCCCGCTGGTCGGCTTCACCGCCGGCTGGATGTCCTGGCTGCGCTCGGTCCTGATCTCGCCGATCGAGGTCGAGGCCACGCTCTCGTACATGGACCGCATCGGCTGGTTCCACGACCGGGTGCACGTCCTGCACCCGAACGGCACCCTGACCACCGCGGGCCTGGTGATCGGGACCTTCCTCATGCTGGTCTTCACCCTCATCAACATCCTCGGCGTACGGCTGATGTCCGGGATCAACTCGGTCACCGCGGTGGTGAAGACGGCCGTACCCCTGCTGACCGTGGTGGTCCTGATGACCCTGGCCTTCCACGGCTCGAACTTCACCGCGGGCGGCGGCTTCGCCCCGCACGGGGCGCACGGCGTCTTCGCGGCGCTGCCCGCCGGTGTGGTGTTCGCGCTGCTGGGCTTCGAGCAGGCCATCCAGCTGGCCGGTGAGGCGCGCGATCCCCAGCGCGACATCTCCCGGGCGGTGATCGTGGCCATGGCGGTCGGTACGGCGCTCTACCTCCTGCTCCAGGTCGCCTTCATCGCCGCCCTGGACCCCGAAGCCGTGGCCGACGGCTGGGCCCACCCGGTGGGGGAGGGCAATTTTGGTCCCTACGCCACTCTGGCCACCGCGGTCGGGGCCGGCTGGCTGGCGACCATCCTCTACGTCGACGCCGTCATCTCCCCGGCAGGCACCGGCCTGGTCTACATGGCAGGTGCCGCACGTCTCTCGTACGCCATGGGGCGGGAGCGGGTGCTGCCCCCAGTCCTCACCCAGGTCGGCCGCAGCCGCGTACCCGTCGTCTCGACCCTCCTCGCCTTCGTGGTCGGCGAGCTCGCGTTTCTGCCGTTTCCCAGCTGGCAGGCGCTGGTGGGCCTGGTCACCTCGGCAGCGGCCGTCATGTACGCGTTCGCACCGGTCTCGCTGCACGCCCTCCGCGTACGGGACGGCGACCGCAACCGCCCGTACCGGCTGGCCGCCGCACGGGTCATGGCGCCCGCCGGCTTCGTCTTCGCCAACTTGATCTTCTACTGGTCCGGGTACGAGGCGGACTGGAAACTCGGTATCGCCGCCCTGCTCGGCTTCGTCGTCCTCGCGCTCACCCGCCGCGGCATCCCGGCGGCCGAACGCAGCGGCCTGCGCGCCAAATCGGCCCTCTGGGTGTGGCCCTGGCTCGGCGGCATGGTCCTCATCGGCTATCTCGGCCGCTACGGCGGCACCGGCGTGCTCCCCGAATGGTGGGACCTCGTCATCGTGATCGTCTTCAGCCTCGCCGTGCACTACACCGCCGTACGACTGGCAATGCCCCCCGAAGCCGTGGACGCAGCCGTCCAGCACGAGGAGGAGGGCGAGTCCGTACCTCCGCCTCCCGCCGCCGCGCGGTGACACCGGCCACGGGGCGGATGCCGCAGCCCACGTGATGTGATCTTCGCGACTCCCGCGGGCGGGCCGTCCGGCCGCCCGGTGCCCGTACCCAGGGCCTGGCCAGGCATGATTCGCCCGCCTGGCCCTCTCCGTGCCTTGCCTGCGCTCCTTGCCCTCCGTGCCCGGCGCGCAACATGCTGATCGGCCGATCCGGTGCGGCTTCCCGTTGTTTCCGTTCCCTCCTTGCTGCACGTCCGGACACAACTGCCCGCCCCCCAACCCCTGGAGGCAGCCCCGCGATGGCGCGTCACGCAGAAGCGCAGGTTCCCCGGAGAAGCCGCAAGCCGAAGCCGGTCACCACCGCGGTGGTGGTGGCGGCGATGGCGGCCTCGTTGCTCGCCGGCTGCTCGAGCGGGGAGCAGGAGAAGCCCGGGAGCCCGGGCCCGGCGAAACCGTCGCAGTCGAAGAGCGACGCCCCTTCCGCCCCTCACACCCCCTCTGCCACGCCCTCCGCGGAGCCCGCTGCCTTCTCGCCGTACGTGGACACCTTGCTCAAGCCCTCCTACGACCTCCTCAAGGGCGCCGAGGAGACCGGGGTGAAGGAGTACAACCTGGCCTTCGTCTCCCCGGGAGGCGGCTGCGAACCCAAGTGGGGCGGCAGGCAGGCGCTGGGCGACAACCCGGTGGCGCGGCAGGTGGCCGCGCTGCGCGCCAAGGGCGGCGATGTGCGTATCTCCTTCGGCGGGCAGAGCGGCAACGAACTGGCCAGGGTCTGCGGCTCGGTGCCCAAGCTGGTGAACGCGTACCGCAAGGTCATCGACGCCTACGACCTGACGAAGGTCGACTTCGACATCGAGGGCCCTGCCCTGACGGACACCAAGGCCAACAGCCTCCGCGCCCGGGCGATCGCCCGGCTCCAGCAGCAGCGCAAGGATCTGGACGTCTCCGTCACCCTCCCGGTGCTCCCCTCGGGCCTGAACCGGCACGCCGTCGCGGTGCTGGAGAACGCCAAGAAGAACGGTGCCCGGATCTCCGGCGTGAACATCATGGCGATGGACTACGGCACCTACTACGACGGCGACATGGGCAAATACGCCATCGCGGCCGCCACCGCCACCCAGAAGCAGGTGAAGGCGGCGCTGGGCATCCGGAGCGAGGGGCAGGCCTGGAAGACCGTCTCGGTCACGCCGATGATCGGTGTGAACGACGTCAAGGCCGAGGTCTTCAGGCCCGACGACGCGGCCGAACTCAAGAGGTTCGCCGAGAAGAAGGGACTCGGCCGGCTCTCGATGTGGTCGGTCACCCGGGACAAGGCCTGCCCCGGAGGCGCGAAACCCACGGCGATGGCGACCTGTTCCAGCATCGGTAAGGCGGCGAACGAGTTCGTGCGAGCCTTCACCGGCTGAGCACGGGCGCCGCCGCCCGGATCCGGGGCCCAGGGAACTGCAACTGCTCCCTCGCCCGGCGACAACGAGGCTCCGATGTCCGCCGGACGTCCGGAACGGTCCCGGCCGCGTGACACACGCCACACGGCCGGGACCGTTCTGCTGCTGCTCAACTCCCTGCCCTGACCGTCGAAGCGATCATGGGGAAGCCGGGGCGGCCGGAGGGTGGGCGCCACGGCCGCGGCCTAGAGGAACCGACACGGAAACCGACACGGAAACCGAGGCGGATCCGAGGCGGAACCGAGGCGGACAACGTCGAAGGGCCCCACCGCAAGCGGTGGGGCCCTTCAACGTATTGCCCGGTGAGAGCAATGGCGGAGGATACGAGATTCGAACTCGTGAGGGGTTGCCCCCAACACGCTTTCCAAGCGTGCGCCCTAGGCCACTAGGCGAATCCTCCGCCGCAAACAATACAAGACGTTGGGGAGTGCTCGCGACCATGATCGCGGGGAGGGGGTGGCGGGGGAGCGAGCGGATCGAGGAGCGGGGTCCGGGTTCGTTTCTTCGGCGGGGAATCCGCTACTGTGGTGCGCAGCCCCTCACGTGGCGCTATCTGACTGAACTCCCCCAGGGCCGGAAGGCAGCAAGGGTAGGTCGGCTCTGGCGGGTGCGTGGGGGGCGCTTGCGTTTGCGGGGCCCCGCCGGTTGTCAGTGCGGGCCGATATCGTCGTATGCGTGTCGTCCCTTGCGCTGTACCGCCGCTACCGCCCCGAGACCTTCGCCGAGGTCATCGGGCAAGAGCACGTAACCGATCCGCTGCAGCAGGCATTGCGGAACAACCGGGTCAATCACGCCTATTTGTTCAGCGGGCCGCGAGGTTGCGGCAAGACGACGAGCGCGCGGATCCTGGCGCGCTGCCTCAACTGTGAGGAAGGTCCCACCCCCACGCCCTGCGGGAAGTGCCAGTCGTGTCTGGACCTGGCCAGGAACGGCCGGGGCTCGATCGATGTGATCGAGATCGACGCGGCGTCGCACGGTGGCGTGGACGACGCCCGTGACCTGCGGGAGAAGGCGTTCTTCGGGCCGGCCGGCAGCCGCTACAAGATCTACATCATCGACGAGGCGCACATGGTGACCTCGGCGGGCTTCAACGCCCTGCTCAAGGTCGTCGAGGAGCCGCCGGAGCATCTGAAGTTCATCTTCGCGACGACCGAGCCCGAGAAGGTCATCGGGACGATCCGGTCGCGTACGCACCACTACCCGTTCCGGCTGGTGCCGCCGGGGACCCTGCGGGAGTACCTCGCCGAGGTGTGCGGGCGTGAGGACAGCCCGGTCGAGGACGGGGTGCTGCCGCTGGTGGTGCGCGCCGGGGCCGGGTCGGTGCGTGACTCGATGTCCGTGATGGACCAGCTGCTCGCCGGTGCCGGTGCGGACGGTGTGACGTATGCCATGGCGACGGCGTTGCTGGGGTACACCGACGGGTCGCTGCTGGATTCGATCGTGGAGGCGTTCGCCGCGGGGGACGGGGCGGCGGCCTTCGAGGTCGTGGACCGGGTCATCGAGGGCGGCAACGACCCGCGGCGTTTCGTGGCGGACCTGCTGGAACGCCTGCGGGATCTGGTGATCCTGGCGGCCGTGCCGGACGCGGGCGAGAAGGGGCTGATCGACGCCCCCGCCGATGTGGTGGAGCGGATGACGGCGCAGGCGTCCGTCTTCGGGGCGGCCGAGCTGAGCCGGGCCGCCGACCTGGTCAATACGGGCCTGACGGAGATGCGCGGGGCGACCTCGCCGCGGCTGCAACTGGAGCTGATCTGTGCGCGGGTGCTGCTGCCCGCGGCGTACGACGACGAGCGCTCGGTGCAGGCGCGGCTCGACCGCCTGGAGCGCGGCGCGGGCGCGGCGCTGCTGGGCGGGGCCGGCGGTATGAGCGGCGGCGCGGGTCCCGGGGCAGCCCCCGGAACCGGGCCGGCGCCCGTGGTGGCGTCCGGTGGCGGGCCCGCGGCGGGCTATGTACCGGGGCCGGAGGCGCATCCGGCGATGCCGGCCGGACCGTCCGGACCGGCCGCCGCGCGTGCTGCGGTGCGGGGCGCGGTGGGCGGCGGTGCGGGGGCTCCGGCCGCCCCGGCCCAGGCTGCCCCGGCTCCGGCCGCCCCGGAGGCTCCCGCTCCCGCTGCGCCGACGGCTGGTGCGGAGGCGCCCGGCGCGCCGGTGGCCGGGCCCGGCGGGGAGCAGCAGCGGGGCGACGGCGGAGGCGCGGAGGCACCCCGGAGCGGTCCCGCGGAGGCACCGGAGGCCGGAGCGCAGGGCGGCGGCCGGGAGGCTGCGGCCGCGCGCCCCGGAGCCTGGCCCGGAAGCACGGGCCGAGGCCCCGCCGGAGGCGGTAATGCGGGCAGCAACGGCCCCGGCGCCGGGCGGCAGCCCGGCGGCTGGCCCACGGCCGTGGCCCCGGGCCAGGGCGGACAGGCCCCGCAGAGCGCGCCGCCCGCCGCGCCGCCCGAGCCGGCGCCCGGACCGCCCGCGTCCGCGCCCGTGTCCCCGCAGCCGCAGCCCGGGGCGGCCCCGGGGGCGGCACAGGGCGCCGCCCAGGTGCGGCAGATGTGGCCGGACATCCTGGATGCGGTGAAGGCCCGCCGTCGTTTCACGTGGATCCTGCTGAGCCAGAACGCCCAGGTCTCCGGCTTCGACGGCACGACGCTCCAGATCGGCTTCCCCAATGCCGGTGCCCGCGACAGCTTCGCCAACGGCGGAAGCGAGGACGTCCTCAAGGACGTGCTGGCCGAGCGGTTCCAGGTGCAGTGGCGGGTCGAGGCGATCGTCGATCCGTCGGGCGGCGCCAATCCGCCGGCCGGTGGCGCTCCCCGTAGCGGCGGTGGCGGCTTCGGCGGTGGAGGAGGCGGCTTCGGCGGCGGCGCGCCCGCCGCGCCGCCGCAGAGCGGTCCGCAGTCCCCGCCGCCGCAGGGCGGCCCCTCGGCGCCCCCGTCGTCCGGTAGCCAGTACGGGCAGGGCGGCGCCGGAGCGGGCGGCGGCAGTGGCAGCGCCGGCGGCAGCCAGGGCGCCCGGATGGCGCGGGAGGCCGTCTCCTCGTCGGCGTCCGCGGGCGGTGGCCAGGGCGGCCCCGCGGCGGAGGCCTCTTACACGCCGCCGGAGCCCCCGCCGACGTCGATCGAATACGACATGCCGGCCGAGGACGACCCCGATCTCGTCGACTCCGCGCTCAGCGGGCATGACCTGATCGTGCGTGAACTCGGCGCGACGGTGGTGGAGGAGTTCAACAACGAGTAGCCGGCGCACACCACCGCGTGGGCAGCGCGCGACGCGGCCGGACAGGGGGCGGAGAGCCGGTGGGCCCCGTAAGCGGGCGTACACCAGGCGTACACCCGTGCTCCTCCCTACGGCGTAGGGCGCGGGGCACGTGAAACACGTAGGCTCGGGCTACCGCACAAACGTTGTCGTATGGCAGGAGTCACGTCGTGATCCCCGGTGGTCAGCCCAATATGCAGCAGCTGCTTCAGCAGGCCCAGAAGATGCAGCAGGACCTCGCGGCCGCCCAGCAGGAGCTGGCGGAGACACCCGTCGAGGGTTCTGCGGGCGGCGGTCTGGTCAAGGCGACGGTGACCGGCTCCGGTGAGCTCCAGGGCCTGGTCATCGACCCCAAGGCGGTCGACACCGACTCCGCCGAGGAGACGGCCGAGACGATCGCCGACCTCGTGCTGGCGGCGGTCCGGGACGCCAACGCCAGCGCCCAGCAGTTGCAGCAGCAGAAGCTCGGTCCGCTCGCCCAGGGTCTGGGCGGTGGCGGAATCCCGGGTCTCCCCTTCTGAGGAGTAGCCAACTAGCGTACGCAGCACGGCAGAAGAGAAAGAAGACGTTCCGTGTATGAAGGCGTGGTCCAGGACCTGATCGACGAGTTGGGCAGGCTGCCCGGCGTCGGTCCCAAGAGCGCGCAGCGGATCGCCTTCCACATTCTTCAAGCCGAGCCGACCGATGTCCGCCGGCTCGCGAACGCGCTGATGGAGGTCAAGGCGAAGGTCCGGTTCTGCGGCACCTGCGGCAATGTGGCGCAGGAGGAGCAGTGCCGGGTCTGCCTCGACCCGAGGCGCGATCCGGCGGTCATCTGCGTCGTGGAGGAGCCCAAGGACGTCGTGGCGATCGAGCGGACGCGCGAGTTCCGCGGCCGCTACCACGTCCTCGGTGGGGCGATCAGCCCGATCGAGGGGGTGGGCCCCGACGACCTGCGGATCAGGGAACTGCTGGCCAGGCTCGCGGACGGCACCGTCACCGAGCTGATTCTGGCCACCGACCCGAATCTGGAGGGCGAGGCCACGGCCACGTATCTGGCCCGCATGATCAAGCCCATGGGCCTGAGAGTGACACGGCTGGCGAGCGGACTGCCGGTCGGTGGTGATCTGGAGTACGCGGACGAGGTCACGCTCGGGCGGGCCTTCGAAGGGAGGAGACTTCTCGATGTCTGATGCCACGCTGCACAACGCGACACAGGACCCGGACGACTTCGCCGTATCGATCTCCGACTCGGTCGAGAGTTTCATCGTCGCGGTGACGGAGGTCGCCAAGGGCGACGAGCCGGACAGCGCGGTCCCCTTCCTGCTGCTGGAGATCTCCCAGCTGCTGCTCACCGGCGGCCGTCTGGGCGCCCACGAGGACTTCGTCCCCGACGAGCGCTACGAGCCGGACACCGGCCCGGAGCCGGACGTCGACGAGCTGCGCGAGCGCTTCGCGACCCTGCTCGACCCGGTGGACGTCTACTCCGAGGTCTTCGACCCGTATGTGCCGCGCAGCGAGCCGGTCGCCAGCCGGATCTCCGACGACCTGGCCGACATCATCACCGATCTGCGGCACGGCCTCGCGCACTACCGGGCGGGCCGGATCAGCGAGGCCCTGTGGTGGTGGCAGTTCTCCTACCTGTCCAACTGGGGACCGACCGCCTCGGCCGCGCTGCGTGCGCTCCAGTCGCTGGTCGCCCACGTACGCCTCGACCAGCCGCTGGTCGAGCTGGACGGCCTGGACACCGACAGTGACGTCACCGGCGACGAGGAGCGGCTCGCCGAGGAGGCCGGGAAGGTCATGGCGGCGGAGATCGCCGGGCCGCTGGGGCTGCGGGGGGTGTGAGCCGGGGGAGGGGCCGCCGGGGTGCCTGTCCGGCCCCCAGCCGCCCGCTGACGGGCGTCAGACCGGCTCCCGCGCCGTTGCCCGCGCTCTGTGCGGCGCGCCCCGTGCCATCCGCCCCGTGCGCCTCTCGCCGCGCCCGGACCTTGTGACCTGGGTTACGTTTTCGTGTGTACCGGCCAGAAGCGGGCATGTGCTCGCCGGGCAGGCGCAACGGTGCGCCTTGTGGAGCCGCCTCGGGACGTGAAACTCACGGGACAGGTGATCACGGTGAGAACCAGTGATCAACCAGTGAGTCTCAGGTCTCACGATGTGGTATCAGCAGGGCGGACTCCGCTTGCTCGTTAGACTGAGCCGACCGCAGTACCCCCATTTCCGGGGGTCCGGGAGGAAACTCCCGAAGAGACAGTTGCGAGGAGCGCACGTGGGCCTTGTCGTGCAGAAGTACGGCGGCTCATCCGTTGCGGATGCCGAGGGCATCAAGCGCGTTGCCAAGCGAGTCGTCGAAGCCAAGAAGAACGGCAACCAGGTTGTCGTAGTGGTTTCGGCGATGGGCGACACGACGGACGAGCTGATCGATCTCGCGCAGGAAGTGTCCCCGATTCCGTCGGGGCGCGAGTTCGACATGCTGCTGACCGCCGGAGAGCGGATCTCCATGGCCCTGCTGGCGATGGCGATCAAAAACCTCGGCCATGAGGCGCAGTCCTTCACGGGCAGCCAGGCCGGCGTCATCACCGATTCCGTGCACAACAAGGCACGGATCATCGACGTCACGCCGGGCCGCATCAAGACGTCCGTCGACGAGGGCAACATCGCCATCGTCGCCGGGTTCCAGGGTGTGTCCCAGGACAAGAAGGACATCACGACGCTGGGGCGCGGTGGGTCGGACACGACCGCCGTCGCGCTGGCGGCCGCCCTGGACGCCGATGTCTGTGAGATCTACACCGATGTGGACGGTGTCTTCACCGCCGACCCCCGGGTCGTGAAGAAGGCCCGGAAGATCGACTGGATCTCCTTCGAGGACATGCTGGAGCTGGCCAGCTCCGGATCCAAGGTGCTGCTGCACCGTTGCGTCGAGTACGCACGCCGATACAACATCCCGATCCACGTCCGCTCCTCGTTCTCGGGGCTGAAGGGCACATGGGTCAGCAACGAACCGCAAGGGGACCAGCCGATGGAGCAGGCAATCATCTCGGGCGTCGCACATGACACCTCCGAGGCGAAGGTCACGGTCGTCGGAGTCCCGGACAAGCCGGGCGAGGCCGCGCGCATCTTCCGTGCGATCGCGGACTCCGAGGTCAACATCGACATGGTCGTGCAGAACGTGTCCGCCGCGTCGACCGGTCTGACCGACATCTCCTTCACGCTGCCCAAGGCCGAGGGCCGCAAGGCCGTCGCGGCCCTGGAGAAGACCCGTGCGGCGGTGGGCTTCGACTCGCTGCGCTACGACGACCAGATCGCCAAGATCTCGCTGGTCGGCGCGGGCATGAAGACCAACCCGGGCGTCACGGCGACGTTCTTCGAGGCGCTGTCGAACGCGGGCGTGAACATCGAGCTCATCTCGACCTCCGAGATCCGCATCTCGGTCGTCACCCGTGCCGATGACGTCAACGAGGCCGTTCGCGCCGTGCACACCGCCTTCGGTCTCGACACCGACAGTGACGAGGCCGTGGTCTATGGCGGCACCGGCCGATGATTCCGGCCGAGGCGGGCCGTCCGTCCCTCGCTGACACGGCGTGGGCGGACGCCCGTACGGCCGCCAAGCCGCATCTCGCCGTCGTCGGCGCCACCGGCGCCGTCGGCTCGGTCCTGCTCGGCATCCTGTCCGAGCGGGCCGACATCTGGGGCGAGATCCGGCTGATCGCCTCGCCCCGTTCGGCCGGCCGCAAGCTGACCGTGCGGGGCGCCGAGGTCGAGGTCGTCGCGCTGAGCGAGGATGCCTTCGAGGGCATCGACGTCGCGATGTTCGACGTGCCCGACGAGGTCGCCGCGCAGTGGGCGCCGGTCGCGGTGTCCAAGGGCGCGGTGGTCGTGGACAACTCCGGCGCGTTCCGGATGGACCCGGACGTGCCGCTCGTCGTACCCGAGGTCAATGCGCACACGGCACGGGTGCGGCCGCGCGGCATCATCGCCAACCCGAACTGCACGACGCTCTCGATGATCGTCGCGCTGGGTGCGCTGCATGCCGAGTACGGGCTGAGCGAGCTGATCGTCTCCTCGTACCAAGCCGTCTCCGGGACGGGGAAGGCCGGCGTCGACACCTTGCGGGCGCAGCTGTCCGCGGTGTCCGGTACGGAGCTGGGGTGCGCGCCCGGCGATGTGCGGCGGGCCGTCGGGGACACGCTGGGGCCGTTCCCCGCGCCGATCGCGCTCAATGTCGTGCCCTGGGCCGGCTCGCTCCAGGAGGACGGCTGGTCCTCCGAGGAGCTCAAGATCCGTAACGAGTCCCGCAAGATCCTGGGGCTGCCGGACCTGCCGGTCACCGCGACCTGTGTGCGGGTGCCGGTGATCACCACGCACTCGCTGACCGTCCACGCCCGGTTCGAGAACGAGGTCTCGGTCGGCGGTGCGCACGAGATCCTCGCCGCGGCCCCCGGGGTCGTCCTCAGCGACGACCCGGCCGTGGGCGAGTACCCCACCCCCGCCGATGTCGTCGGTACGGATCCGACCTGGGTCGGGCGGGTGCGGCGCTCGATGGACGATCCGCGGGCGCTGGAGCTGTTCGTGTGCGGGGACAATCTGCGCAAGGGAGCGGCGCTGAATACGGCGCAGGTGGGCGAGCTGGTGGCGGCGGACCTTCGGGGATAGGCCCGGGCCGGCCGGGAATCCGGCGCCGGGGCTGCCCGGCCGGGCTCCGCCAGGGGTTCTGGCAGGGGTTCCGAGGATGCCGGTAAGGGCTTCGGCCATGCTGTGGGGGGCGACTTGGCGGGATCGGCCGTCGTGCGCTGAGCTCCTGGGAGATACTTTGTGGGGCGTGTGAAGATTCTGTGAGCGAATTGCCGGTCCAAACCTCTTGATCTGGGCTGACGATCTGTTCGACCATTCGCTCCCCGTCGTACTGCAACCGGCAGTTGGGCGGGGAGCGTCTTCGTGGCCGCCCTCACAGGTGGCCCGGGATGTCCGCGGGCCACAGGGTGGGGCCCCGGGCAAAACGGGGTATTCGCGTCGGGGTAATTAGGGCATTCAGGAAGAGCTGGTACGCATGAGGGCATTTGATGCATCGTCAAAAGCGGTGCCTTGCGCGTACAACCCTTGTGGGGGGAAGCGTGTCCAACAGGCGTGGCAGAGGTACTCGGATTCACCGTCGCCCCGGCAGGGGCAGCAGGCGCAACAGTGCGCCCGCCGCGTCCCCTTGCGTCCGGGGGCATGCCAGTGATCGCTCCCTGGCCCACCACGCGTCCCGCGCAGATTCCTCCTCAGCGTGGGGACACTGACGACGCGATGGCAGCGGGCACCACAGTCGACCACCTCACCGAGACCTACCGCGCGCACTACCGCTCCCTGCTCGGTCTCGCCGCACTGCTCCTCGATGACACCGCCTCCTGCGAGGACGTCGTCCAGGAAGCCTTCATCCGCGTGCACTCCGCGCGCGGACGGGTGCGCGAACCCGAGAAGACCCTCGCCTATCTCCGGCAGACGGTCGTCAACCTCTCGCGCTCCGCGCTGCGCCGCCGCATCCTCGGGCTCAAGCTGCTCTCCAAGCCGATGCCCGACATGGCGAGCGCCGAGGAGGGCGCCTACGACCTGCTGGAGCGGGACCAGTTGATCCAGGCGATGCGCGGTCTCCAGCGCCGGCAGCGCGAAGTGCTGGTGCTGCGCTATTTCGCCGATATGACCGAGGCGCAGGTGGCCCAGACGCTGGGCATATCGCTCGGCTCGGTCAAGGCCTACGGGTCGCGGGGCATCGCGGCGCTCCGCGTCGCGATGGAGGCTCCGGCATGAGTGGCACCACGTCTGGCCGGTACGACCCGTTCGCCTCGTGTGGCTCGTATGACGCGAGCAACCCGGCCACCCCGAGCACGCCGAACGGACCGATCCACCCGAGCACAGTGAACGGCCCGATCCACCCGAGCACGTCGAACGGCCCGACCCACCCGAGGACGCCGCGCAAGTCGGTCACCCCGCGCACTCCCGGCAGCCCGAGCGATGCGATCGACCCGATGAACCGGAGCGGCGCACGCGGCACCGGACTCGCCCGGTGCGACGCGGCGCACGGGGGCGTTCCGTACGGCCGTCCCGACGACGCGGCCGGGGCCCGTGGGGCTCCCGGCGAGCCGGCGCGTGGGCTGTATGCGGCACGTGAGGCGCAGGAGCACCCGGGCGGCGAGCCGGCGGAGGGCCGCCGACGGGGCATCACGTCCGGGCAGGGCGCGACATCCGGCCAGGAATCCGTCAACGACGATGACACCGATGACACCGATGACGTCGGCGACATCGATGACATCGGTGTCGCCGACGGAGCGCCGGCCGAGACGGCCGGAGCGGCGGCCGGCCCGCAGGACGCAGCGTCCGGTGCCGTGGGAGCACCCACCGGCACGCAGGGAACAACGACCGCCACCGGAGGCGGAGCAAACGCCGGTGACGCTGCCGACAGCCATGCGTACGGCAGCGAGGCGCAGGCCGGCGGCACGGGCGACGGCCCCGGTGACGGCAATGGCGACGGCCACGGCCGAAGCCACCCCACCGGCGGCTTCGGCGGCGAGGACGATCTGAGGCGGCTGCTCCAGTCCCGCGCCGGCGCCCTCGAACCGTCGCCGGACGCACTGGACCAGCTGCGCCGCGCGGTGCCCGCCCGCCGTCAGCGCCGCCGGCATGTGGTCCTGGGCGCGGCGGCCGCGCTGCTGCTCGGTGGTACGTCCATCCCCGCCATGGTCCACGTCGCCAACCTCGCCGACAGCTCCGAGCGGCGGTCCGCCGGCGCGGCGAGCAGCCGGCCGGCCCAGGGCGTCAGCGGGGGCACACACGGCGAAGGCACCGAGCAGACCGGCCCGCGGCCGACCGAGCCGGGCGGCGCGGCGCCGGACGAGGGCAAACCACCGGGCACGGGCAAGGCCAAGGGGAAGAACGGCGCGGGCCCCGGTGCGGGCGCCGGCAGCCCCGCCCCCGACGAGACCATGGACGTCACCTCGCCGGTCTGCGGGCGCGACCAGCTCGGCCAGGGCACCAGCACGGTCGGTCCGGCGGACTCCACGGGCCGCGTCTACGGCATGTTCCGGGTGGTCAACACCTCCGCCGCCGCATGCTCCGTCGAGGGCGGCGGCACCGTCGGACTGGTCGCGCAGGGCTCCACCAACCCCGACCACATCCACGTCGTCGACCACACCTCGGGAGACGAGGCCACCGGCCTGCCCGACCCGGCCACCACCCCTGACCAGCTGGTCCTCAAGCCGGGGGAGGCGTACGAGGTCAAGTTCGCCTGGATCCCGCAGTCCGGCGGCGGCACCAGCGGATGCGTCAGCCCCGGGCCCTCGCCGACCCCCGACCCCTCCAAGGACCCCGGGCAGTCGCCGGACGCCGGGACGCCGGCAACGGGCGACAGCGGCGGCCAGGCAGGCGGCGACGAGGGTGCCGGGGGCGGTGGCGCGCCCGGTGGAATCGTTCTCAGCCACACGCCGGAGGCCGGCGAGCCCGCCGCGGCCGATGCCAAGGTCACGGATGCCTGCGCCGGAACGGTGTACCGCACCGAGGCGCTGGCGTCCTCCTAGCGGTCGGCGGTCCAGGACCCGGCGGCAGGGGCAGGGCCCGGTGGAGGGGGCGGTGCGGCCCCGTCGTACGGGCCCCGTACCTTTGATGGTGTGTACCGGTTCCTGCTGACCCCGCGGTGGTGGGGAATCAACGTGTTCGCCGTACTGGCGATTCCGCTCTGCCTCTTCATGGGCAGCTGGCAGCTGAGCCGCTTCGAGGACCGCGTCGACACCCACCAGCAGCAGGAGGACCGCTCGGCCCGGGCCAAGACCGCCGCGGCCCGGCCGCTGGCCGATCTGCTGCCCGTCGACACGATCACCTCCGGCCGGCAGGCCAGCGCCCGCGGACACTACGACACCGCCCACCAACTGCTCGTACCGGGCCGCACTTTGAAGGACGGGCACGGCGGGCAGCAGGGCTTCTACGTCCTCAACCTGCTGCGCACGGACAGCGGCAAGGCGCTGCCGGTCGTACGGGGCTGGCTGCCCGGCGACGCCGGTGCGAAGGCCGACACGGCGAGGGTGCCCGCGCCGCCCAAGGGCGAGGTGACGGTCACCGGAGCGCTCCAGGCCTCCGAGAACCAGGGCACCGACGGCGTCCAGGCCGGTGGCGGGCTGCCGCAGGGCCAGCTCGGCATGATCAGCGCGGCGTCGCTGGTCAACATCGTGCCGTACGAGGTCTACGACGCCTGGATCACGCTCACCGACGCCCAGGCACCGCTGCACGCCGTCCCCCCGGCCGCCGCCGAGGGCAGCGGCCTGGACCTCAAGGCCTTCCAGAACCTCGGCTACACCGGCGAGTGGTTCGTCTTCGCCGGCTTCGTCGTCTTCATGTGGTTCCGCCTCTTCCGCCGCGATGCCGAAGCCGCCAAGGACGCGGCGCTGGGGATCGTGCCGGAGGGGGACGGGGGCGCGGCTCGGGCCGGGGACGCGGAGGCTCGGGCCGGGGAACGGGGTGAGCCTCGGGCCGGGGGCGGGGATGCGGCCGGGGGCCTGTCCCAGGGGGAAGGCACGGCCGATGAGCGGGGCGCAGACGGGGGCGAGCCGCAGGGCCCGCGCCGGGGCGAGGCGCAGGGTGCAGACCGGGGCGACGGCCAGGACGAGGGCCGGGGCGCGGACCAGGGCGAGGCGCAGAGTGCGGGACAGGACGAGGGCCGGGGCGAGGGCCGGGGCGAGGCGGCGCGGGCCGGGAAGGCCTGAACTCGGCGACTCCTCCGTTCCTGCAACGGTATTGCACCTGGTCAGGGGGCGTATCACGGCAGTAGCCGCAATCGAATCGGCGTGCCACGGTAGGCCATATGGCAGGCAAAGGCACCCACCCGCACGGCCATGATCACGCCCACGGCGACCACCACCACGACCACGGTCACGGTGACCACGACCACGACCACGACCACGGTCACGGCCATGACCATGACCATGAACACGGGCACGGCCACGGGCATGACCACGGGCATGACGCCGCGTCCGCACACGCCGGCCTCGCTGGTCACGACCAGGTACAGGCCGGCCAAGTTGGTCACGACCAGGCAGGCACCGCCCACCACGGCCACCACCACGCGCATCGCTCCCACCCCTCCGGCCGCTGGTCGCGGATCCGGCACCGGCTCGCCCACCTCGTCACCCCGCACAGCCATGCGGCCATGGACAAGGTCGACGCCGCGATGGAGACCTCCCGCGAGGGCCTGCGCACTCTGTGGCTCTCGCTCGGCATCCTGGGCCTGACCAGCGTGATCCAGCTGGTGGTCGTCGCGCTGTCGGGGTCGGTGGCGCTGCTCGGCGACACGATCCACAACGCTGCCGACGCGCTGACCGCCGTGCCGCTGGGCATCGCCTTCGTCCTCGGGCGCCGGGCCGCGAACCGCCGCTACACCTACGGCTACGGCCGGGCCGAGGATCTCGCGGGCATCGCCATCGTGCTGACGATCGCCGTCTCCTCGGCCCTGGCCGGCCACGAGGCCGTGGACCGGCTGCTGAACCCCCGCGATGTCACCCACCTGTGGGCCGTGGCCGCGGCCGCCGTGATCGGGTTCATCGGCAACGAGTGGGTGGCCCGCTTCCGCATCCGCACCGGCCGCAAGATCGGCTCGGCCGCACTCGTCGCCGACGGCCTGCACGCCCGTACCGACGGCTTCACCTCCCTCGCCGTACTCCTGGGCGCGGGCGGCGCGGCTCTCGGCTGGCGTGCGGCCGACCCCCTCATCGGCCTGCTGATCACCGCCGCCATTCTCATGGTGCTGCGGGACGCCGCCAGGGAGGTCTACCGGCGGTTGATGGACTGCGTCGACCCCGGCCTCATCGACGCGGCCGAGACCGCACTGCGCGCGGTCGACGGCGTCCGAGGCGTCGGACAGGTCCGCATGCGCTGGATCGGCCATACGTTGCGCGCCGAAGCGGACATCGTCGTCGACGCCCGGCTGACCGTGGTGCAGGCCCACGCACTCGCCGTCGCCGCAGAACACGCCCTCATCCACGCCGTCCCCCGGCTCACAGCCGCGACCGTGCACACCGACCACACCACCAGCGAGGGCAGCGACCCTCACGCCGCTCTGGCTCATCACGCGGCTCATCACGCCGCGGCTTGATCGCCCCCCGTCCTTGGGCCCCGCCCCCGCCCCCCGCCCCCCGCCCCCCGCCCCGCCCCCTCCCACCCTCGCCCACCACCCCCTGAGGCCCTCGGTTGCCGGCCCTCCGGCCCTCGGCTGCGGCCGAGGGCTACGGGCCCGCCTCCCATGGGTTACCCGGCCGGCGGCGCCCAACCGCGTGCGGCTGCGGGACCCCGCGCATGGGCCACCCGGCAGCGTCCGGCGGCGGCCCCCACCAGGGGACACCCGGCAGCGTCCCGCCGTGGCGTATCGCTCCCACCCAGCGCCTCGCCCGCGTCCGGCCGTGGCGTAGGGCTCCCCTGGCCACCGCGCAACGCTCCGTCGCGGGGCACCCGGCCACAAGACACCCGCCCCCAGGGGATTTGCCCACGGGCACTCGCCAGCGGGGGCCCGCCAGCAGTGCCCCCGCCCACGGGACACCCACCCACAAGGCACCCCTCTACAGGTCACCTCACAGGGCACCAGGCGGCGGGACTCCCGGCCACATCCCGCCCTGGGGCACTGCTCCCACAAGGGCTCCCACGAGGCACTTCGCTCAGCGCCTGCCCCACAAAGCGCCCCTTGCAGCGCCCGACCCGCGCGGGGCGCCTCGTACAGCGCCCGCCCACAAAGCACCCCGTGCAGCGCCCGCCCCGCAAGGCACCTCGCGCAGCGCCGCCCCACAAAGCACCCCGTGCAGAGCCCGACCCGCGCGGGGCACCCTGCTCGGCGTCCGGCCCCAGGGGCACCCCCCGACGAGGGCGCCCTGCCGCCCCTCCCGGCATCCCTCAGGCGGCCGCTACCTCTTGTCGATCACATGCCGCTGGGCGAAGTCGAGTTCCAGGCGGACCTGCTTGATCCGTTCCTCCACGACCAGGGAGCCGTGCCCGGCGTCGTAGCGGTAGACCTCGTGCGGATGGCCGCGGCCCTCCAGCCGCTGGACGTAGTTCTCCACCTGCTGGATCGGGCAGCGTGGGTCGTTGACGCCCGCGGAGATGTAGACCGGCGCCCGCACCGCGTCCACATACGTCAGCGGCGACGACGCCTCGAAGCGCTCCGGGACCTCCTCGGGAGTGCCGCCCAGCAGGGTCCGGTCCATTGCCTTGAGGGCTTCCATCTCGTCGTTGTAGGCCGTGACATAGTCCGCGACCGGGACCGCCGCCAGGCCCACCGCCCAGGCGTCCGGCTGCGTACCGAGCCCGAGCAGCGTCAGGTACCCGCCCCATGAGCCGCCCGCCAGCACCAGCCGCTCCGGATCCGCCAGCCCGGACGAGACCGCCCACTCGCGCACCGCGGCGATGTCCTCCAGCTCGATCAGCCCGACGCGGTGCTTGAGGGCATCCGTCCAGGCACGGCCGTAGCCGGTCGAGCCGCGGTAGTTGACGCGGACGACCGCGAAGCCGTGGTCCACCCAGGCCGCGGGCGACGAGGCGAAGGCGTCGCTGTCGTGCCAGGTCGGGCCGCCGTGTATGTCGAAGACCGTCGGGAAGGGGCCTTCGCCCGCCGGCTGCTGCACCAGCGCATGGATACGGCCACCGGGGCCCTCCACCCACACGTCCCGCACCGGCACCGACCCGGGCGCCTTCATACCCGGCGGGTCCAGCACGACCTTGCCGCTCGTCGAACGGACCTCGGGAGGCTGGGCCGCCGACGACCACAGGAACTCCACCGCTCCGTCCGGCCGCGCCGTCGCGCCCGAGACCGTGCCGGCCGGCGTCTCGACCCGCGTCAGCAGAGGCCGGCCGGCCGCGGTAGCCGCGTCAGTGGCACCGGCCGTGGCACCGACCGGCGTACCCAGCTCGTAGCGCCACAGCTCGCTCCGTGCCTGGTACTCGTGCTCCACCAGCAGTGCCGAACCGTCGGGATACCAGTCGGCACCCACATCTCCCGGAAGGTCTATCTCCAGGGCCGTCTCTGTCCCGGTCAGCGGATCCCAGAGCATCGGCTCCCAACGGCCCCGCCGCTGGTGCCCCACCAGCAGCCGGGCGTCCCCGTCCACCGGCGCGAAACCCATCACCGACAGGCCCAGCTCCTCGGTCCCGCCGTTGGTGTCGTCCAGCTCCGCGACCGTGGAGCCGTCGGGCCGTACGACACGGATCGCGGAGTGCATCGCATCGCCGTGCTCGGTGTGCTCAAGGGCGATGAGCGAGCCGTCGTGCGAGAGATCGCCGACGCCCGCCGACTCGCGGTGCCGGTAGATCTCCACCGGCGGCTCCCCAGGCCGTACGACATGGACCGTCGAGCCCTCCTCGTCCGTGGAGCACCCGACGACCGCCGTCCCGTCCCGGCCGATCGCCAGCCCTCCCGGATACGAGGCGGCGAGCCCCGGAGTGGCCGGCTCATCGGCGCCGCCCTCGAACGGCTGCCGCATCCAGACGCCGAACTCGTCCCCGTCGGTGTCCGAGAACCACCAGATCCACCGGCCGTCCGGCGACAGCGTCCCGTCCGTCGTGCCGTTCGGACGGTCCGTGGCCTGTCGCTGATCGCCGGTTGCCCGGTCCCACGCGTACAGCTCGAAGGTGCCGGTGGCGTTCGAGACGAACAGGGAGCGGTCCGGGGCGTCCTCGGCCCAGTCCGGCAGCCCGATCCGCGGTGCACGGAAGCGCTTCTCCCAGTCCGGCATCGCGGTGTCCGTGCCGCCGGAGCCGGCCGAGCCCGTCGAGTCCTTCGCCGATCCGTTCGCTCCCGCTATCGGGTCGGCCGAGCCCGTCCTTGTCCCCGTCGTGGGGTGGGTGTCGGTCGTCGAAGGGGTCGGAGAGGTGGCGTGGCCTGGGTCTGCGGTCGTCTCGTCAGTCATGGGCCCATTCTGCGCCCGGCGCCGGAAATCTGTTGGCGAGGGCCACAAGGCTGTGGATAACTTCGCCGTATGCGAAGACACACCGGCCCCGACGACTGGCGGGAGGCCAATCGCGCGAGGTGGGACGAGCGCGTCGCCATCCACACCGCGAGCGATTATTACGACCAGGACGGATTCCGCCGGGCCCGCGACGTACTCCGTGACTTCGAGGTCGCAGAGGTCGGGGATGTCGCCGGCCGCTCCCTCCTCCACCTCCAGTGCCACTTCGGCCAGGACACCCTCTCCTGGGCCCACCGCGGCGCGGCTCGCGTCGTCGGCCTGGACTTCTCCGAGCCCGCCATCGAAACCGCCCGCGAACTGGCCGCCGAACTCGGCTACGGCCCCGACCGCGTGGCGTTCGTCACGGCCGACGTCTACGACGCCGCCGAAGCTGTCCCCGACACCGCGTACGACATCGTCTACACCGGCATCGGCGCCCTCAACTGGCTCCCTGACCTGGAGCGCTGGGCCGACACCGCGGCCTCCCTCGTTGCCCCCGGCGGCTTCCTCTACCTCGCCGAATTCCACCCGCTGTGCGACGCCCTGGACGACGAGACCGGCTCGCGCCTCGTCCACGACTACTTCAGCCGTGACGCCTGGGTGGAGGAAACTCCCGGCACCTACACGGATTTCGACGCCCCGACGGTGAACAACCGCAGCGTCGAATGGCAGCACCCGCTCGGCGATGTCGTCTCGGCCCTGGCCGGCGCCGGCCTGCGCATCGACTTCCTGCACGAACACGACATGACGCTGTTCCAGCGCTTCGCCGCACTACGCCGTAGCGCCGACGGCTACCACCGCTTCCCCGGTGACCGCCCCCGCATCCCCCTCATGTACTCACTGAAGGCAAGCCGGGCCGACTGAGGACGGGCCGTGCCCAGGACCCGCTCACGACCGGGAGCGTTTACGCGCCCAAGAAGCTGGTCCCCTACTACGTGACGATGCAGTACCGGAACAGCGGCGTCTGGCAGGCGTCGGCGAGTAGCAACGGCAGCGGCCCGTACGGACCCGGCGGGACGGCTTTCCCGCCGGGCCCGCTGTCCGTACGGCCCGCGGCAAAGGGGCTCGGGCGCTCAAGAGGCCCCGCGCCGAACGCGATCTGTGCACCACGTCGCGCGTGCGAGTGCGACGTGCGCTCACCCCAGCCGCAACGGCAGGGAAGTCAGCCGCCAGTTGCCGGGCAGCGGCAACCGCTCCAGACGTTCCGGTTCGATGCCCAGGGACATCTGCGGGTAGTGCGCGAGCAGTTTGCCGAACGCCACTTCGCCCTCCTGCTTGGCGAGCGTGGCGCCCAGGCAGTAATGCGCACCGTGGCCGAAACCCACATGGTTCTCGGCGTGGCCGGCGGGGTGACGCGTGAGATCGAGGCGGTCGGGGTCGGTGTAGTGGCGCGGGTCGAAGTTCGCCCCAACAAGGAGGAGCTGTACGGCGTCGCCCTTGTGGATCCGCGTACCGGCGAGGTCCACGTCGGCGGCCGCGTAGCGCAGCTGGGTCATCTGCACCGGCCCGCACCAGCGCATCAGCTCATGGACGGCCCGGGGAAGCAGGGCCGGGTCGTCCTTGAGCAGGCGCAGCTGGTCGGGATGGGTGAGCAGCGCCGCCGTGCCGTTGCTGATGAGGTGGGCGGTGGTCTCGTGACCGGCGAGGACGAGCGTGAGGATCATGGTGACCATCTCGACGTCGCTGAGCCGGCCGCCATCGTCGTCATGGGTACGGATCAGCTCGCTGAGCAGATCATCGGTGAGCGCGTCGCGCCGCTCCCGGACCATCTGATGGATGTGCTCGATCATCGCCGGGAACGTTGCGCCGAGCCGGTCCGGGTCCATCGAGATGAGGTCGGCGCCCCACTTCCGCCACTGCGGACGGTCGGCTTCGGGTATGCCGACCAGTTCGCAGATGACGGTGATCGGCAGGGGGTAGGCGAAATGCTGGATGAGATCGACCACGCCGTCCTCGGCGTATTCGGGGAGCCGGGCCAGCAGCTCGTCGGCGATCTGCTCGACCCGCGGCCGCAGATCGGTGATCTTCCGGGCCGTGAACGCGCGCGACACCAGACGGCGCAGCCGGGTGTGGTCAGGGGCGTCGTAATTGAGAATCGACCCGAGCATGTAGACGCGGAGGTGCTCGGGGAGGCCCAGCATGTCCATCAGCCTGGTCAGCGGGTTCTCCTCGGCCGATAGGGCCAGGGGCGGCGAGGCCGGATTGTTCACGAACCGCTGGTCGCGCAGGACTTGGCGGACCTCCTCGAAGCGCGTCACGAACCAGACCGGTGAGTCGTCCACGAACCGGCCCCGTACGACCGGGGCCTGCTCACGCAGCGCGCCATAGCCCGCGAACGGATCGGTGAGCAGCTCCGGTTCCATCACATTCGGCTCGCCCGGGTGTTTCCCGACGTGCGCAGCGAACGGGGAGCTGGACAATGCCGACATCTTTCGATCTCCTCCGGGTTGGGAGTGGGTCCGGGGCTCCGGGTAGGAATCCGGGCGGACCTGGACTTGGATGTGGCTCGTTTCTTGCCACAGGACGCGCTTGAGCACCCGTGGCCGGGAAGTCAGTTATACGGAATCGGCTCCGTGGGGCCGGCATCCCGTACACGGCATCCTGCGCACGAGCCCAATGCGCGAGCTCTCTGCATGAATCCGAATTCGCATTCTCCGATGGAAATGCGTTGCACTGAGTCCATCGCGCCGACTCCACCACACTGAATTCACAGCGCAGCCTCAGTCACGTATCTGTCGGCGCATCTCCTGAGCGCAGAGCTCGTTGAAATGCTCATAGCAGGCGATGATTTCGGGAGCGGCTGCAGCCGCGGCGACGGGCATACGGGCGGAAGCAGCATCCGGGCCAAAGTCGGAGCCGGAGCCCGGACCGGAGCCCGGACTAGAGCCCGGACCGGAATCCGGGTCACCGGATCCCGGCCCCGCCTCGGCTGACACCTCCAGCGCGCTTCGGATCGTTCGGGCGAGAATGTCGGCGCGTACCTCCAGGGTGTCCGGGGCGCGGTCGGACAGCAGCGCCTCGGCCGTGAAGAACCCGTTGGACGTTGCCAACAAGGCGTATTGCTGATGGTGTACGTCGGTGTCGGCGCGCACCAGACCGTGTTCACGGAGCACTTCGAGATGGCGACGCAGATGCCGGTCGCCCTGGCTCATCAGCTCCGCGAACTCTTTCTTGGCGGTGTCGTTGAGCCGGCCGAGGATGTCGGCGTCGTCGGTGTAGAGCGCGCGCAATACCGGTTCGCCCTGGAAGTCGAGGAAGTGCCGCCGCAGCATCCGGCTCGGCAGAATCTCCAGCGGATCCGCCCGCATACGCTCCAACTGCCGCTGATGAATACGGGATTGCGCCTTCAGCATCACGGCAAGGAGCAGGGCGTCCTTGGTCTTCCAGTGCAGATACACCGTGCCCTTGCCGACCTTGGCACGGCGGGCGATCTCGTCGATCGTCACCCGCCCGTAGCCCCAGGCGACCAGCAACTCCCCTGCCACGTCCAGGATGTGGTCTGCGCGCTGCGAGCGTTCCACGCGGTGCCCCCCTCCCCCCGACTTCATGACCAGATATCGAATCCGGTCACACAGTCAAAGGTAGGTCTGGCGGCGTACGGGGATAAGGGTGTTTTCAGTCAGTGGACCGGGCGATGCGGCCCTCTCCGGCCCCTGGACGGGAGCGCGACGATGCTTCGCGGCCGTCGTCACCGCTAGTACTGGCCGGTGCCCGTGCGTCATCACCAAACCCGGCCTCCCCGGGCCCGTTTGCCGCCTCCCCGGGCCCCGTTCGCCACCCCGCCGCAGCCCTTTCGGCACCGTGCGCGCGCTCGCTCAGCGGCCCCGCCCCCTCCTCCCGCGACGAGGGCGGGTGTTACAACACTCTCAGATCAAGGTGGTCCAACATCGCGATGCAGAGGGCGCAATACCGGGCAAGACAACCCCGGTATACCTACCTGACCTGGGAAAACGAGTTTTCCTCGCGGTGCAAGCCCGTCGGGCCGGAGGCTTGTCACCCAGGCCAGAGGTCCCAGGAACGTGCCGTTATCCGAAATCGACCATGAGTACACTCGCCGACCATGTGTGAGGCCAGCCGGAACACAAAACGGCAGAAAATACGCGTTTCCCAGTCATGTGCCGACGCTTCCGTCCGGCATGGAAAGGTCCTGCGGAACTCGGTCGATGTCGGATACGCCCCCTGCCGGGCGTCCGCCGCCGACCGCGGACGCGTCCCGGCCGGGCGGGAGGCGTCGCCGAAGAGAGCGGCGTACGTCTCGGCTGCCGGTGACTTCTCGTCGTTCCTCACCCGCGCCGCGTCGGCTTCGGTGCCGGCCACGGCCGCAGCCCGGACACACCTCGCGCCGACCGTGATCGAAGTCACCCCGGTCGCCACGTGAGGCGCCGCTCCAACCGTGGCCGCCATGCGCAGTCCCGTGACCCGCGTGGTCATTGGCTGCTGCTGATCCTCGTGCTCCCCCTTGCGTTCGGCGCGCTGCTCTTCGAAGGCTGGACCACCCACGAGGTCGACGCCGCGAAGACCCGGCGTGACTGCACCACCCCCGTGCCGACGGCGGTGGACAAGGGCGGTCCGGTGGTGCGCCTCAACGGTGACAAGGTGCAGTCCGCCTCGCTGCCCGCCCGCACCGTGGCGCTCACCTACGACGGGGGCCCCGACCCCGTATGGACACCACGCCTGCTCGATCTGCTGCGCAAGCACCATGCGCACGCCACCTTCTTCCTGCGCGGTGCCGAGGCGGCCAAACATCCGGACCTGGTGCGCCGGATCAAGGCCGAGGGCCATGAGATCGGGTCGAACACCTACACCGGCGCGGTCATGGGCTCGGCCTCGCCCTTCCGGGCCGGGCTGGAGCTGTCGCTGACGCAGAAGGCGCTGGCGGGCACGGCGGGCATCCACACCAAGCTGCTGCGGCTGCCGCAGACCACCGCGGTGGACACGATGTGCGGTGCGGAGTGGAAGGCGGCCCAGCGGGCCGGTGCGGAGGGCTACACGCTGGTGGCCGCCGACCGGTGGTTCCGTAAGCCGTCCCAGGGGGTGATCCGGCAGTTCAGCCAGAACGATGTCGCGTACAGCGACAGTGAGCGGCTGCTGAACAACCGGAAGGTCAAGAAGTTCACCACAGTGACGGCGGGGACCGGGCTGGCCTCGGCCGATACGCCGGCACCCGTCCATGAGCGCTGGCTGGGCCAGGCCCTGGTCTGGATCAAGGCCCTCGGGCACGGGTTCGTGAACGGTATGACCTGGGTGCTGGGCATCGCCGGCGGTCTGGGAGTGCTGCGGCTGGCGTCGCTCGTCTTCTTCGCCCGGGCCCATGTCCGGCGCCTGGAACGCTTCCGTCCGGGCTCCCCCTGGCTGCGGGAGATCACCGAACCGGTGACGGTCCTCGTACCCGCCTACAACGAACAGGCGGGCATCGAGTCCACCGTCCTTTCGCTGCTCGCCTCCACCCACCCGCATCTGCAGATCATCGTGATCGACGACGGGTCGACGGACGATACGGCGGACATCGCCGGCCGGATCGGTGACCCCCGTGTGGAGGTGATCCGCCAGACCAACGCGGGCAAGGCAGCCGCTCTCAACACCGGACTGGCCCACACGCGGTACGACATCGTGGTCATGGTCGACGCCGACACCGTCTTCGAGCCGGACGCCATCCACCGGCTCGTCCAGCCGCTCGCGCACCCGGCCGTGGGTGCGGTCAGCGGCAACACCAAGGTCGGCAACCGGCGCCGCCTGCTGGGCCGATGGCAGCACCTGGAATATGTCTTCGGATTCAACCTCGACCGGCGGATGTTCGAAGTGCTGGAGTGCATGCCGACGGTCCCCGGCGCCATCGGTGCCTTCCGCCGGGACGCGCTGATGGGCGTCGGCGGGGTCAGTGAAGACACCCTCGCCGAGGACACCGACCTCACCATGGCACTGTGGCAGGCGGGCTGGAGGGTGGTCTACGAGGAGTCCGCGATCGCCTGGACCGAGGTGCCCACTTCGCTGAGCCAGCTGTGGCGGCAGCGGTACCGCTGGTGCTACGGCACGCTCCAGGCCATGTGGAAGCACCGCCGTGCCGTCATCGAAATGGGCCCCTCCGGCCGCTTCGGACGCCGCGGGCTGAGCTACCTCGCCCTCTTCCAGGTCGCCCTGCCGCTCTTCGCACCGATCGTCGACGTCTTCGCCCTGTACGGGGCGCTCTTCCGCGGCCCGGAGATCTCGGCCGTGGTGTGGTTCGGCTTCCTCGCCCTCCAACTGGCCTGTGCCGGATACGCGTTGCGGCTCGACGGCGAGCGCCTGCGGGAGCTGTGGGCGATGCCGTTCCAGCTGTTCATCTACCGGCAGCTGATGTATCTGGTGGTCATCCAGTCCGTGGTGGCCTTCCTGCTCGGCACCAGACTGAAGTGGCAGCGCATGCACCGTTCCGGCACCGCCGCGCAACAGATCGGACAACCGGTCGCGTACGAGAGCCTGTCATCGCGATGACCGTCGAAACAGCGCTCTCAGGGCGTCCGCCCGGAACCGGACCGGGCGGGCGCCCCGGGCGCGGCCGGGCGCTCCCCGCCCGCGGCCGGGCCCCACACGCGAGGCGGACCGCGTCCCCGCGCCCGGCTGCCGGCCCGCGCCCCCACGGCATTCCCCGCATTCGGTACATACGTTTGTGCAGATCCGCGCACCATTTGGTGAAGAGCGGATGAGCATGCAGACTGCCGCGCATGACTGATTGGCTGGAGGGGCCGCCCGAGGGTGCCTGGCGCGACGGGGAAGCGCCGGCGCACCACAGCACCGGGCAGGTGTGGCACCAGGCCGCACACTCGCCTCAGACGCACCCGGAACGGTCACAGAACCTCGACGCGCACCAGGCCGTGCCGCAGGCGCCGCTGCCTCCGTCCGGGCTCGACGCCCGCACCGGCAACGGGCGGCCTCCCCTCCGCACCGGCCCTGCGGGCCCCGGTGGCGGCAACACCGGACGGCGCAGACGAGCCGCGGGCCCTCCCCGCCGGCGCCGCCGGGTCACGCGCGCGCTGATCGTCCTGTCCACCGTGCTGGCCGTCGGCTCCGTGGGCACCTACGTCTGGGCCGACACCAAGCTCCACCGCGAGGTCAATCTCGGCAAGATCGCGGACCGCCCGCCGCAGGGCCGGGGTACCAACTATCTGATTGTGGGTTCCGACAGCCGTGTGGGCCTCTCCGAGCGGGCCAAGAAGGATCTCCACACCGGCGGCTCGGCCGATGCGGGCCGTCGCACCGACTCGATGATCCTGCTGCACACCGGTGACCACGGAACGTCGATGGTGAGTCTGCCGCGTGACTCGTGGGTGAACATTCCGTCGCACATCCGCCCCGAGACCGGCAAGCACTACCGCGCGTCGAAGAACAAGCTCAACGCCGCGTTCTCATTCGGCGGCCCCGACCTGCTCGTGCGCGCCATCGAGCGCAACACGGGCGTCCATATCGACCACTACACGGAGATCGGCTTCGCCGGCTTCGTCGGCATCGTGAACGCGGTCGGCGGCGTGCCGATGTGCCTGGACAGGGACGTCAAGGACGAGAAGTCCGGCGCGGATCTGAAGAAGGGCTGTCACACACTCGACGGCCGCACGGCGCTCGCCTTCGTCCGCCAGCGCCACCAGGAGGCCCAGGGCGATCTTGGCCGCAGCCAGAACCAGCAGAAGTTCCTGGCCGCCCTCGCCCGCAAGGCCGCCACCCCGGGCACCCTCCTCGACCCGTCCAAGGTCTACCCCACCATGAGTGCCGGCCTGGACACCCTCATCGTGGACGACGACACGGGCCTGCCGAACCTCACCTCGCTCTTCAAGGCCATGAAGGCCGTCACCGCGGGCGACGGCAAACGCCTCACCGTCCCCGTATCGAGCCTCAACTTCCGCACCCCCAAGGGCAGCGCCGTGAAGTGGAACACACAGCAGGCGAAAAAACTCTTCACCGAACTGAGTCAGGACCGGCCCGTGACGTTCAACGCAAAGAACTGACCTGCCGCACACCGTCCGACCGCGCCCGGGAGCCCCTGCCGCGCAGGACACCGGACCCGGCGTCGGTCAGCGCCCCGGCCCGCCCCGGGGCGCTGACCGACCACAGTCCCGTGCGCGCACCCGGCGCCCTCCGGCCCGCCCCGGCCCGCCCGCAACGGAAGCCGCCGGCCAGGCGCCTGTCCTGTGTCACCTCGGCCCGCGCCACAGGGACGCCCACGAGACCCGAGTGACGGCACGTCATGAGGCGGCCCCTGAGCGAGAATCCCGGCTCGGCCTCTCGCGATTCCCAAGAGCCCTGCCCCCGGAAACGAATCAGGGGCCCGACCCGCTTTCGCGGATCAGGCCCCTGATCTCTGTTCCTTCAGTCGGGGTGGCGGGATTTGAACCCACGACCTCTTCGTCCCGAACGAAGCGCGCTGCCAAGCTGCGCTACACCCCGAAGCAACGAGCTCTACTTTAGCGGACCGATCCCCGTAGGCGAAATCCGGTTGTTGTGGAGCCGGGGAGCGGGCCTGACCTGGTCGATCCCGATGGCGATCAAGGGGAGGGCGCAGATGGCGATGCCGATGGAGACGGCGGTGGTGGCGGTGGGGGAAGGGGCACCGGAAGTGGCGGGGAAGGCGAGGGTGAGGGCGAGGAAGAGGAGGGGGTAGGCGGGCCACTGCCAGGCGTAGGGCAGGCGGAAGCCGCGGGGAGTGGTGAGCAGGAGCCAGTCGGCGAGAGCGGCGAGCGGGACGACCGTGTAGAGGAGCTGGTGGCAGAGGGCTTGGGTGACGCCCGGGGTGCTGGCGGCCGGCAGGGTGAAGGCGGTGGAGTCGGCGGCCGGGAAGACGTAGTGGATGAGGGCGGGGAGCCAGAGGAAGGGGAGGAGCGCGCCGGTGGTCCGGGGGCTTACGGGACGGCGGCCGGTCCAGGCGCGGTGGGCGGCGCAGGCGGAGACCAGCACTGAGGCGATGTTGGCCTGCACGGCGAAGCGGGTGAGGAGCTCGGCCGGGCCGGTGGTGGCGAGGGCCGCGAGGAGCAGGCCGGTCAGGGCGGCCGTGGTGATGAGGACGCGGAAGGCGGCCGCCAACGGGTGACGGCTCGCAGGGGCGACGGCGGCTGCCGGGGTGCGGGCGGCGGCGCCGGCCGGGCCGGTGGCATGGCGCGTGGACTGCGAGGTCCGGGTGGGTTCGGACATCCCCCCACGGTAGGGGGATGATCAACGAGTGCGGGAGACCCCACCCGGCAAAACCCTGGTCCGGGGCAGGAGGCGTTCGCGGACTCCGGAAGGCTGGACTCCGAGAAGGTTGGCCGCGAGAAGGGCCGGCCTCCGGAAAAGCGCCACCGGCCCCTCACCCGCGGCCACCCACGAACGCCGCGGCTCCCCCGGATGCCGACTCCGCCCGACTCCGCCCGACTCCGCCCCGCTCAGTCCCGTGCCGTCAGCGTCAGCAGCGTCGCTTCCGGGGGGCAGGCGAAGCGGACCGGGGTGTAGCGGTTGGTGCCGCAGCCGGCGGAGACGTGGAGGTAGGAGGTGTGGCCGGCGGCCGTGTGGGTGGACAGGCCCTTCACGCGGTCGGTGTCGATGTCGCAGTTGGTGACGAGGGCCCCGTAGAAGGGGATGCAGAGCTGGCCGCCGTGGGTGTGGCCGGCCAGGACCAGGGGGTAGCCGTCGGCGGTGAACGCGTCCAGGGAGCGGAGGTAGGGGGCGTGGACGACGGCCAGGGAGAGGTCGGCGCCGGCTTCCGGGCCGCCGGCGACCTCGGCGTAGCGGTCACGCTTGATGTGCGGGTCGTCCAGGCCGGTCAGGGCGATCTCGACGCCCTCCAGTTTGAGGCGGCCGCGCGAATTGGACAGGCCGACCCAGCCGGCCGCGTCGAAGGCGTCGCGCAGCTCTTCCCACGGGTTGTGGACGACGCCCACGGCGGGCGCGTTGCCGTTGAGGCCGTGCCGGCCCTGGGCCCGCTCCAGGAGGTAGCGGGCGGGATTGCGCAGCTTGGGGCCGTAGTAGTCGTTGGAGCCGAAGACGTAGGCGCCGGGGAACTCCATCAGCGGGCCGAGCGCGTCCAGCGTCTCGGGTACGCCCTCGGGGTCGGAGAGGTTGTCGCCGGTGTTGATGACGAAGTCGGGGCGCAGCCCGGCGAGCGACTGCAGCCAGCGCTGTTTCTTGCGCTGCCCGCTGACCATGTGGATGTCGGAGACCTGCAGGACGCGCAACGGCCGCATGCCGCGGGGCAGTACGGGCACGGTGACGCGCCGGAGGCGGAAGGAGCGGACTTCGAAGCCGGCGGCGTAGGCCAGGCCGGCCGCACCGACTGCGGTCAGGGTCAGGGGTACTCCGTATCGCGCGCGCATGCTCCCCATCGTCGCAGAGTGCGGGGGGTGGGTGCAGTGGGAGGGAGGCGCCTCGCCGGGGCGGTGGGCGTGGCGGGGCGGGGGAAAAGGCGCGGCGGTTGTCGGTGGGTGGGGGCATACTCGACGGCATGACCACGCTCAAGTCCAAGCTGCAGGACGACCTCACCACCGCGATCAAGGCGCGCGACGAGCTGCGTTCCTCCACCCTCCGTCTCACGCTGACCGCGATCCAGAAGGAGGAGGTCGCGGGCACCGAGGCGCGCGAGCTGTCCGACGGCGAGGTCGAGAAGATCATCGCGCGGGAGGCGAAGAAGCGCCGGGAGGCCGCGGACGCCTTCGAGAAGGGCGGCCGCGGGGAGTCGGCCGAGCGCGAGCGCGCCGAGGGCGAGGTGCTCGCGGACTACCTGCCCAAGCAGCTGTCCGACGAGGAGCTGGAGCAGCTGGTCGCGGCGGCCGTGGCGGAGGCCAAGGGCGCCGGCGCCGAGGGGCCGCGGGCGATGGGCGCCGTCATGAAGATCGTCAACCCTCAGGTGGCGGGCCGGGCCGAGGGCGGCCGGGTGGCCGCGGTGGTGAAGAAGCTGCTCGCCGGCTGAGCCGCCGGACGGATTTTTGAGGGAAGGACGAGGGGCGCCCCCATGGTGTGGGGCGCCCCTCGCCTTTCGTTAAGCGGGCCGGCATCGTTCGTCGTACGGGTCGGCACCGCTCGCCGTACAGGTCGGCACCCTCCGGCCGTGCGGCCCAACCAGCCGTTCCCCCGGCCGATCGTTCCAACCGGCCGATCGTCCCAACCGGCCGTTCACCAGCCGCCGTTGCCACCGCCCAGGATGTCGGGGAAGCCGGGGATGTGCCAGCCGCCGCCCGGCTTGTTGTGACCGCCGTGGCCGCCCCGGCCGGGCTTCGGCTTGCCGCGGCCCTTGTCGCCCTCGTCGCCCTGGTTCTTGTCCTTGGCGGGGTCGTCGATCGGGACGGTCGGCAGGGCGGGCGCGGGGCGTCCTTCCAGTGCGCCGGACATCGCGTCGCGCCAGATGGGGCCGGGGGTGTCGGCGCCGTAGACCTTGTCGTGGGGGACGCCGCCGATGGTGATGTTGAACATCTTGCGCTTGTGCTGCGGGTCGCCGACCCAGACCGCGCCGGCCGCGTTGGGGGTGTAGCCGACGAACCAGGCGGCGTAGCGGCTGTCGGTGGTACCGGTCTTGCCGGCGCTGTCGCGGCCCTTGAGCCCGGCCTCCTTGCCGGTGCCGTCCTCGACCACACCCTTGAGCAGCGTGTTGATGGTGTCCGCGGTCTTCTTGGACATGGCGGTACGGCAACTGGACTGCGGGACCTTCATCGCCCGGCCCCGCGCGTCGGTGATCGACTCGAGCGCCACCGGTGAGCAGTACTGGCCGCCGCTGGCGAAGGTGGCGTAGCCGGCCGCCATCGTGAGCGGCGACATCTCCTGCGTGCCGAGCGTCATCGACGGCACCTGCTGGAGCGGCTTGCCGTCCGCCCGCTCGATGCCCATCTTCTGCGCCATCTTGACCGCGGGGCAGACCCCCATGTCGCTGATCAGCTGCACGAAGTAGGTGTTGACCGACTTCGCGGTCGCCTCCTTCATGCCGTACGGGCCGACCTCTTCCTTGTTCTCGTTCTCGACGTTCTCGGAGCCGTTGCCCTGCCACTCGCCCTCGCAGGTCTGGACCGGGGTGGGATACGGCATCCGGTACGGCGACGGGTACTGCTGCTCCGGATTCGTCCCCTGCTCCAGCGCGGCCGCCGCGACCACCGGCTTGAAGGTCGACCCGGGCAGATAGCCGGCGCCCCCGCCCATGTCGTGGTTCACCGAGAGGTTGATCACGGTCTCGTTCTCGCGGAAGCCGTACGGGCGCGACTGGCCCATGCCGAGGATCTTGCCCGTCCCCGGTTCGACGATGGTGGCGGCGGTGGCGACCGGGTCGTCGTCGTAGACGTGCTCCTTTATCGACGCCTGCACCGACTTCTGGGCCTGCGGATCGAGGGTGGTGCGGATGGTCATGCCGCCCTGGTTCCAGAGCTTGAGGCGGGCCTTGCGGCTCTTGCCGAAGGCCTTGTCGCTGAGGAAGACCGTGCGGATGTAGTCACAGAAGAAGCCGGCGCCGTCGGTGGCGGTGATACAGCCGTTCTTGGGGCGGCTGACCGCCAGCTTGATCGGCTTCTCGGCGGCCGCGTCGGCCTCCGCCTGGGTGACGTCCTTCATGTCGGCCATCCGCTGGAGGACGGTGTTGCGCCGCCGGGTGGCCTCCTGCGGGTCATTGACCGGGTCGTAGCGGCTGGGCGACTGGACGATGCCGGCCAGCAGCGCCGACTCCCCGAGGTTCAGGTCCTTGGCGTGCTTGCTGAAGTAGCGCTGGGCGGCCGCCTCGATGCCGTAGGCCTGCTGCCCGAAGAAGGTGATGTTGAGGTAGTTCTGCAAGATCTTGCGCTTGCCGAGCTCCTTCTCCACCTGGATCGCGTACTTGAGCTCCTTGACCTTGCGGCCGAGGGTCTGCTGGGTGGCCTGCGCGACCTTGTCCGGGTTGTCGCCCGCCTCTTCGATGAAGACGTTCTTCACATACTGCTGGGTCAGCGTCGAGGCGCCCTGGGAGACGCCGCCCGACTGGGCGTTCTTGTTGAGCGCCCGCAGGATGCCCTTCAGGTCGATGGCACCGTGCTGGTAGAAGCGCGCGTCCTCGATCGCGACGATCGCCTTCTGGATGTACGGCGACATGTCCTTGAGGCCGATGACCGTGCGGTCACGGGAGTAGACCTTGGCGATCTCGCCGCCCTTGGAGTCCAGGATCCTGGTCCGCTGGCTGAGCGGCGGCGTCTTGAGGTTCGCCGGGATGTCGTCGAAGCCCTCGACCGATCCCTTGGCGGTGAGGCCGAGCGCCCCGGCCGCCGGGAGCGCGAGGCCGGCGAGCACTGCTCCGGCCAGGACGCTGACACCGAGGAACTTGGCGGCCTGCTGCGTCTTGGGCAGACCCCCGCCATCGCGCTTCTTAGGCATGAGGGCAGCCTACGTTCTCAATCGCCGGACAGGGGCGCACCTGTTCGCCTAGCCTGTTCTCAGCTACCACAGCTGAACGGTTACGCCTCAGTTCGTCAACCCCTACTTTCGCGGATCGCGCCCCCCGCGCGCCTGTACGTGTCGAGAGAAATCCCGTGTCAGGGCGGTGAACTGTCCCGCCTTGTGCGCAAAGTGACGTATGCCGTTCGGTCACTCCGTTGGGTGATCTGCCGCGTACGCATAGTCCGTTCGGGCCATTCAAGATTGGGCCCGAAGGGGGTGTTGCGCCCTGCCTGCCTTCCGTAACGTCCTCAACTGGCAACGGTGAATATGCCGATTGCCGCCGTGGGGGAGCCTCGATTCGGGAGAGGACGGCGCCAGCATGAGCTGGGTAACCGACTGGAGTGCACAGGCAGCCTGCCGCACTACCGATCCGGATGAACTGTTCGTACAAGGGGCGGCGCAGAACCGCGCCAAGGCAGTGTGCACCGGATGTCCGGTACGCACGGAATGCCTGGCCGATGCCCTGGACAACCGGGTGGAGTTCGGTGTGTGGGGCGGGATGACCGAGCGCGAGCGGAGGGCGCTGCTGCGCCGCCGCCCGACAGTGACGTCATGGCGTCGGCTGTTGGAGACAGCGCGTACGGAATACGAGCGCAGCACGGGCATCCTGCCGTTGGACTGCGAGGACGAGGCCTTCGACGTGTTGGCCGCGGTCGGGTAGTCCGGGTAGCCGGGGCCGACCGGGATATGTGGCCGAGAAGGTTCGGCTGGTGGCGCGTTCTGTCGAGTCGTGACATGGGCGCCAGTGTCTGTAACGCGCCCGGGAGTTGAGGCTCGATGAGAGGCGGGGCGCGCTGTCCGGCGCGCCTCGTGATGCGTGTGACACGGGAATGGGTGTGACACGTGAAATGCGCGTGGCACGTGAATCGTGCGTGAGGGGCGCTTCGTGGGTGGTGAGGGGCGCTTCGTGGTGGGTGGCTGAGCCGACCGTGGGTACGGCTCAGTCGTCGGTGGCCGTGGGGTTCAGCGCCAGGCGGTCGCCGATGGCACGCAGCCCTGCGAGGTCATGGACGTCGCCGGGCAGTGCGGCGACCTCCGTCACCGGAACCTCGGGATGCAGCGCGGTGAAGCGGTCCCGCGTGCGACGTTCGCGTGCGAGGACCTGCATACGTTCCGCGTGCAGCCGTAGGAGCCCGGCGGCCAGTTGCGCCGCTGAGGCTGATGTGGGTGTCACCTGCTCCGCCGCGGCAGCGGGGGAGGGGCTGCCGGCGGTACGTGAGCCAGCCTTCCCGCCGTCGAGATCCACAATGCCGGTGGCTTCAAGATTATTTTCTGCGTGGCCGGGGGGCGGGGCGGCGTCCGCGGTGGAGTCGGTGGCGGGGGCGGCGGCTGCGTCCGGGGCCGTCCCGGCGTCCGTCCCGGTGTCCGGGTCGGTGTCCGGGTCAGTGTCCGCATGGGTGTCCTCCGCCATGCGGTCCGTCAGGGCCTCCGCGGCGGCCAGGGCCCGCTCGGCGCTCAGTTGGGCGGCGCCGCTGCCGTGCACCCGGTTCAGCACGAGGCCGGCCAGCGGCATCTGCTCGGCGGCCAGCCGCTCGACGAAGTACGCCGCCTCGCGCAGCGCGTCCCGCTCCGGCGCGGCCACCACGAGGAACGCCGTCCCGGGTGCCTGGAGGAGGCGGTAGGTGGCGTCCGCGCGGGTGCGGAAGCCGCCGAACATGGTGTCCATGGCGGCCACGAATGTCTGTACATCGCGCAGCAGTTGACCGCCCATGAGCTTGCTGAGGGTGCCGGTCATCATCGACATGCCGACATTGAGGAACTTCATGCCGGCCCGGCCGCCCACCTTCGCCGGCGCCATCAGCACTCGGATGAACTTGCCGTCCAGGAAGGACCCGAGGCGCTTGGGCGCGTCCAGGAAGTCCAGCGCCGAGCGGCTCGGCGGGGTGTCGACGATGATCAGGTCCCACTCGTCGTTCGCGCGGAGCTGGCCGAGTTTCTCCATGGCCATGTACTCCTGCGTGCCCGCGAAACCGGCCGACAGGGACTGGTAGAAGGGGTTCTCCAGGATTGCTCGGGCCCGGTCGGCATCCGCATGACCCTCGACGATCTCGTCGAAGGTGCGCTTCATGTCCAGCATCATCGCGTGCAGTTCGCCGCCCGCGCTCTCGTCGACGCCCTTGACCTGGCGTGGGACGTTGTCGAGCTCGGAGATGCCCATCGACTGGGCCAGCCGCCTGGCCGGGTCGATGGTGAGCACGACGACCTTGCGGCCGCGCTCGGCGGCGCGCACGCCCAGGGCCGCGGCCGTCGTGGTCTTGCCGACGCCGCCCGAGCCGCAGCACACCACGATGCGGGTGTGCGGGTCGTCGATCAGCGTGTCGACCTCGAGCCGCGGGGCCGAGGCGTCCAGCGTCGTGTTGTCCGAGGTCATATGGGCCCCTGTTTCCGCAGGTCTCTCGCCAGGTGGTAGAGCCCGGCGAGGTCCACTCCCTCGGGGAGCAGCTCCAACTCGTGGGTGGGCAGGCCGATGGCGGTGAGTTCGGCGTACTCGGCGCGCTCCAGCTCGACCCGCTCGGCGTGTTCGCGCGCCTGCTCCAGCAGGGGGTCGATCAGCCGGTCCGCCAGGCCGCCGCGGCGGGCGCCGCCCAGACCGGCCTGAGAGAGCGCCTTGGCGACGCCCGTACGTGCCCCGCGGGCGGCGCTGTCGAGGTCGCCGTTGTCCAGCAGCGCCGGGCGGGTCATGTTGATGACGATGCCGCCCACGGGGATGCCGGCGGCGCGCAGCTCGGCGACGCCGTCCGCGGTCTCCTGGACCGGCATTTCCTCCAGGAGCGTCACCAGATGCACCGCGGTCTCGGGCGACTTGAGGACCCGCATCACGGCTTGCGCCTGATTGTGGATCGGGCCGATCTTCGCGAGACCGGCGACCTCGTCGTTGACGTTCAGAAAGCGGGTGATGCGGCCGGTCGGCGGGGCGTCCATCACGACCGCGTCGTAGACGAACTTTCCGCTCTTGTCCTTGCGGCGCACCGCTTCGCACGCCTTGCCGGTCAGCAGGACGTCCCGCAGACCCGGCGCGATGGTCGTGGCGAAGTCGATCGCGCCGAGCTTCTTCAGCGCCCGGCCGGCGCTGCCGAGCTTGTAGAACATCTGGAGGTAGTCCAGAAGGGCGCGTTCGGCGTCGATGGCCAGGGCGTGGACCTCACCGCCGGCCCGTCTCCCGCCACCGCCCCGAGAGGCCTCTCCCGTGGCCTCCGTCCGGGGGGATGCCCAGGGCGACGCGCCTTCCGACGCCGGGCCCACCGCGATCTTGCGTTCCTCGTAAGGAAGCGCTTCTGTTTCGAACAACTGGGCAATGCCCTGTCGGCCCTCGACCTCGACCAGGAGGGTACGGCGACCCTCGGTGGCCAGGGCGAGGGCGAGGGCAGCGGCGACCGTGGTCTTGCCGGTGCCACCCTTGCCGCTGACGACATGGAGCCTGCTCACGCCAAGGAGCCTAACCAGTCCGCGTCCCGGCTACGCACGGGATACGCCTGGGAAGCCCCGGAGAATCTGCCCGCGTTCCCTCCGGGGAGGGTCAGGGATCTCCCGTAGGGGCCCGGTGGCCGCGCTCTCGAAGGCTGTGTGGGACGGGTGCGGACGGCCTGTGGCGGACGGCGTCCACGCCTGTCGTGGACAGGCATTACGCTCGGCCCATGACCAAGTGGGAATACGCGACCGTGCCGCTGCTCGTGCACGCGACGAAGCAGATTCTGGACACCTGGGGCGAGGACGGCTGGGAGCTGGTCCAGGTCGTTCCGGGCCCGAACAACCCCGAGCAGTTGGTGGCCTACCTGAAGCGGGAGAAGGCGTGAGCGCGGCGGAGGAAAAGATCGCGGCGCTCGGCCTGAAGCTGCCGCAGGTCGTGCCGCCGCTGGCCACGTACCAGCCCGCGGTGCGCTCCGGCTCGTACGTCTTCACCTCCGGCCAGCTGCCGATGGTGGACGGCGCGCTGCCGGCCACCGGCAAGGTGGGCGCCGAGGTCAGCGCCGAGCAGGCCAAGGAATTCGCCGCGACCTGTGCGCTCAACGCGCTGGCGGCCGTGAAGTCCCTCATCGGCGACCTGGACAAGATCCAGCGGGTCGTGAAGGTCGTCGGCTTCGTGGCCTCCGCACCGGACTTCACCGGCCAGCCGGGCGTCCTCAACGGCGCCAGCGAGCTGCTGGGCGAGATCCTCGGCGACAAGGGCGTGCACGCCCGGTCCGCGGTGGGCGTGGCGGTGCTGCCGCTCGACGCACCGGTCGAGGTCGAGATCCAGGTCGAGATCGCCGAATAGGCACCCCGTCAGGGCGCTGAAGCCCGGGGTGTGTGCCGTGCGCCCGGGGGCCCCTCGTCAGCAGGGGCCCTCCGGCGCGCAAGACACCCTCGAACATCCGCGCGTGAGCGCATAGCATCCGGCCATGTCGTCCACGACCAATGGCCAGTGGTACCCGCCCGAATGGCCGGACCGCATCCGGGCGCTCGCGAACGGCGAGCTGACCCCTCCCGAGCCCCGGCGGGCCGCCACCGTCCTGCTGCTGCGGGACTCCGCTTCCGGCGGCCCCGCCGTCCACATGCTGCGCAGACGCACCTCCATGGCCTTTGCCGGGGGTGCGTACGCCTATCCGGGCGGCTCCGTCGATCCGCGCGACGAGCGCCCGGTGGCCTGGGCCGGCCCGTCGCGTGCCCAGTGGGCGGTCCGTATGGGCGTCGACCCGGCCACCGCCCAGACCATCATCTGCGCGGCGGTCCGCGAGACGTTCGAGGAGGCGGGCGTGCTGCTCGCGGGCGCCTCGGCCGACACGGTCGTCACGGACACCACCGGCGAGGACTGGGAGGCCGACCGCGCCGCCCTCGTCGCCCATGAGCTGTCCTTCGCCGACTTCCTGGGCCGTCGCGGGCTCGTCCTGCGCTCCGATCTGCTCGGTGCCTGGGCCCGCTGGGTCACCCCGGAGTTCGAGCCACGGCGCTACGACACCTGGTTCTTCGTGGCGGCGCTCCCCGAGGGCCAGCGCACCCGGAACGCTTCCACGGAGGCGGACCGTACGGCATGGATCCGTCCGGAGGAGGCGGCCGCCGGCTACGACCGCGGCGAGCTGCTGATGATGCCGCCGACCATCGCCACGCTCCGCTCGCTCCAGCCGTACGCCACGGTCGAGGACACGCTGGCGGCGGCGGAGGCCCAGAACCTGACGCCGGTGCTGGCGCAGGCCCGCCTCGTGGGCGACGAGATCGAGCTGAGCTGGCCGGGGCACGACGAGTTCACCAAGCACATCGCGCAGACCGACGCCGCCACCGGTGCTCCCGGGGACGCCGGCGGCTCCTCGGACCGCCCCAGCCCCTCGGGAGGGACCCCCGCATGACCGAAGCATCCGCCCTCCCCGGTCAGCCCCGTGGCGGAGTGATCTCGGGGCCCGCCACCGCGCGCGCCTGGTGTGTTCTGGCCCCGAACCCGTCGCCGATGACGCTGGACGGCACCAACACCTGGATCGTCGCCGAGCCGGACTCCGATCTCGCCGTCGTCATCGACCCCGGGCCGCTCGACGAGAGCCACCTCCGAGCCGTCATCGACACCGCCGAGCGGGCCGGCAAGCGCATCGCGCTGACCCTGCTGACCCACGGTCACCCGGACCACTCCGACGGCGCCGCCCGCTTCGCCGAGCTGACCGGTTCGGCCGTACGCGCGCTGGACCCGGCACTGCGCCTGGGCGACGAGGGACTCGACGCGGGCGAGGTCATCACCACCGGAGGCCTGGAACTGCGCGTGGTGCCCACCCCGGGCCACACCGGGGACTCGCTCTCCTTCCACCTCCCGGCCGACCGCGCGGTGCTCACGGGCGACACGATCCTGGGGCGCGGCACCACCGTCGTCGCCCACCCCGACGGGCGGCTGGGCGACTACCTGGACTCGCTGCGCCGGCTGCGGTCCCTCACCGTCGACGACGGGGTGGCGACGGTCCTGCCGGGCCACGGGCCGGTGCTGAACGACGCCCAAGGGGCGGTGGAGTTCTATCTGGCGCACCGGGCGCACCGGCTCGCCCAGGTGGAGACCGCGGTCGAGGCCGGCCACCGCACGCCCGCCGAGGTCGTCGCCAGTGTGTACGCCGATGTCGACCGTTCCTTGTGGCCGGCCGCCGAGCTCTCGGTGCGGGCGCAGCTGGACTACCTGGGCGAGCACGGGCTGATCGAGAGCTGAGGGGCTGGCGGCGGGCTGTCCGCGAGGCCGATGGCGGAGACCGGCGGCGAGCTGGCGGCGGATACCGGCCGGCCGGGCCTGACGGACAAGCCCCGGTGCTCCGTCGGCCGAGAGGCGCCGTCAGCTCGCCTACGGCCGGGGCGCCTTCGCCCCGTGGACGGCCAGGTACTCGGCGGCCAGCCAGGGGGCGAGGCCGGTGAGCAGCTCGTCCAGCAGCTTCGGGTACGCGGCGGGCGTCCGGGCGGCGCGCGCCGCGACGCACATCTGCTCGGCGTACGCCGGGTAGTAGCGCCCGAACACCTCCGCGGACTCGGCGAGATCACTCGTCCAGCCGCCCCAGCGCGGCATGACCAGGGTCAAGCCGGTGCGTACGAGCCGGCGCGCCACACCCCGGGTCAGCCGGATGCGCTCGGCTTCCGTGGTGGCGGCCGCGGCCTTCTCGCGCAGACCGGGCAGGCTGTGGATCAGGTCGCCGTTGGTCTCGCGGGCGAGGAGCGACGTGGGGCGGTAGCGGGGCAGGCCGGCGGCGAGATCCGGGCCGCTGAGCGGGGTGCACAGACAGGCGACGAACCAGCCGTGGTCGTACCGCTCCCGCTCGCTGCGCAGGCGGTCCACGCCGAACAGCAGGATCCCCACGCCGTCGATCTGCGGGAAGGCGGCATCCAGGCCCTGCTCGACGGCGCGGACGGCGGCGCGGTCGGCGTCGGTGGGCTCGTCCCGCAGGGCGAGCAGCGCGTCGAGGTCGGAGGCTCCGGGGACGGCGGTGCCGCGCGGGATGCTGCCGAAGAGATAGCTGCTGTGCAGGCGGTCGGGGCCGAAGCGCTCGCGGATCCGGGCGCCGAGCTCCGCCACGACGGGCGCGAACGGCGCGGAGACGCGGCCCAGGGATCCTTCCCGCACGAAGCAGCCGTCCCGGTCCAGCCCCGTCCCGTTGGTCATGGCGCCACTATGGCGAGGGGGCCGGCGGTGGTGCGACCTGATTACGGGGGAGCCAGTGGGCCCGGTTACCGGGGAGCCAGTGATCCCGCTTACGGGGCGAGCCGGTGCTCCCGCTCGGAGGGCGATCCAATGGTCCCGTGGCTCCATGGCGAAGCGGCCGACGGGACCATGACGAAGGGCCCCGCCGGAGCGGGGCCCTTGCCAGGCTGTGTACGGGCCGGATCAGCGCGAGCGCTTGGCCAGCCGCTCCACGTCCAGCAGGATCACGGCGCGCGCCTCCAGGCGCAGCCAGCCGCGGCCCGCGAAGTCCGCGAGCGCCTTGTTGACCGTCTCGCGCGAGGCACCGACCAGCTGCGCCAGCTCCTCCTGCGTCAGGTCGTGGACGACGTGGATGCCCTCCTCGGACTGCACGCCGAAGCGGCGCGACAGGTCGAGCAGGGCGCGGGCCACACGGCCCGGCACGTCCGAGAAGACCAGGTCGGACATCTGGTCGTTGGTCTTGCGCAGCCGGCGGGCGACTGCGCGCAGCAGGGCCGTGGCCACCTCCGGGCGGGCGTTCAGCCAGGGCTGAAGGTCGCCGTGGCCCAGGCCGAGGAGCTTGACCTCGGTGAGGGCGGAAGCGGTGGCCGTACGCGGGCCCGGGTCGAAGAGCGAGAGCTCACCGATCAGCTCGCCGGGGCCGAGGACGGCGAGCATGTTCTCCCGGCCGTCCGGGGAAGTGCGGTGCAGCTTCACCTTGCCCTCGGTGACCACGTACAGGCGGTCGCCGGGGTCCCCTTCGTGGAACAGGGCGTCGCCGCGGGCGAGCGTGACCTCTCCCATTGAGGCGCGCAGCTCGGCCGCCTGCTCGTCATCGAGCGCCGCGAAGAGCGGTGCGCGCCGCAGAACGTCGTCCACGAGATCTCTCCTTGTCGACATGCTCCGGGGGACTGTGGTCCCCATCATGCCGGAATGCAAAACAGTGCGATCAATCACAAGTTTGCCGGACCGGTGCCGCGAGCCGTAAGGCAGGGGGCCGATTGGGGTCAGGAATCACAGTGATCAAGCCGGATGTCAGTGGCTGGCCTTAGTCTGGCCGAGTGTCCAATACGCCGGTGAGAGCAGAGGAGTGGGGGGCCGAACGAGTGAGTGCAGGGCGTGATTCCGCTGTGGGCGAACAGTGGTCCGGCCGCGCATCGAATTCCGATAAAAGTAACAAATCGCCCTCCGGGGTGACGTCCGGCCGGAAGCCGGCCGTCCGCAAGCCCGGCGCGTCGCGACCGGCGGCGCAGGACACCACCGCGCAGACCTCCGTGAAGAAGACCTCGGTAGGCAGGACCTCGGCAGGGAAGAAGGCCGCCGTGAACGAAACTCCAGAGAAGCCGGCGGCGGCCACGAAGGCCGCAGCGAAGAAGGCCACCGCGCAGAAGGCCGTCGCCCAGCAGGTGACCGCGAAGGCCACCACGAAGAAGGCCCCTGCGGCCGCTGAACAGGCCCCCGCCAAGAAGCCGGCCGCCAAGAAGACCGCCACCGCCAAGAAGGCGACAGCCAAGAAGACGACGGCGAAGAAGACGACCGCCAAGACGGCCACCGCGAAGGCCTCTGCCAAGAAGGCCCCCGCGCGCCAGCCCGAGTCGCGCGCCGCCATGGTCCGGCGGGCCCGCCGGATCAACCACGAGCTGGCCGAGCTGTATCCGTACGCCCATCCCGAGCTGGACTTCACCAACCCCTTCGAGCTGCTGGTCGCGACGGTCCTGTCCGCGCAGACCACCGACCTGAGGGTCAACCAGACCACCCCGCGTCTCTTCGCGGTCTGCCCGACGCCCGAGGACATGGCCGCGATGGATCCGGAGCAGCTGGAAGAGCTGATCCGGCCGACCGGCTTCTTCCGGGCGAAGACGAAGTCGCTGCTCGGTCTGTCGGCCGCGCTGCGCGACCGCTTCGGCGGTGAGGTGCCGGGCCGTCTGGAGGATCTCGTCAGCCTCCCCGGGGTCGGCCGCAAGACCGCCAACGTGGTGCTGGGCAACGCCTTCGGCGTTCCGGGCATCACCGTCGACACCCACTTCGGCCGCCTCGCCCGCCGCTTCGGCTGGACCACCGCGGAGGACGCCGAGAAGGTCGAGGCGGATGTCGCCGAGATCTTCCCCAAGAGCGAGTGGACGATGCTCTCGCACCGTGTGGTCTTCCACGGCCGCCGTGTCTGCCACTCCCGCAAGCCCGCCTGTGGAGCGTGCCCCATCGCCCCGCTGTGCCCCGCGTACGGCGAGGGCGAGACGGACCCGGAGAAGGCGAAGAAGCTGCTGAAGTACGAGCTGGGCGGCCAGCCGGGTCAGCGGCTGAAGCCGCCGGCCGACTATCCGGGGCAGCCCGCTCCCCCGATGGCGCCCGCGGCGGCCGCTTCATGACGGCCGCCGTCCAGAGCTGACCGACGATCGACGCCAGGCCTGAGGGGGCGCGTATGAGGAGTGCACGGGAGCAGCGGTATGGCGAGGAGGCGGACGTCCGCGGGGCGGCCTCCGGGGCGGCCTCCGGCCGGGATGCCACGGTCACGGCCGAGGGGCTGCCCGAGTGGCTGTCCCCGGTGGCCCGCGCCGCCGCCACGATCGAGCCGCGCCAGCTCAGCCGCTTTCTGCCGCCGGAGAGCGGCGGCCGGCAGTCCGCGGTGCTGATCCTCTTCGGCCATGGCCCCCGCGGCCCGGAGCTGCTCCTGATGGAGCGCGCGGGCACCCTGCGTTCGCATGCCGGCCAGCCCTCGTTCCCCGGTGGCGCCCTCGACCCGGAGGACGGCGATCCGGACGGGCCCGGTCCGGTGCGGGCGGCGCTGCGCGAGGCCGAGGAGGAGACCGGTCTCGATCCGTCCGGTGTGCAGGTCTTCGGCGTGCTGCCGCGGCTCTACATCCCCGTCAGCGGCTTCGTGGTGACACCGGTTCTGGGGTGGTGGCGTCGGCCGAGCCCGGTCGGCGCGGTCGACCAGGCGGAGACCGCCCGGGTCTTCACGGTTCCCGTGGCAGATCTCACGGACCCGGCCCATCGCGTGACCACGCGTCACCCCAGTGGCCACACCGGGCCCGCCTTCCTTGTCGAGAACGCCCTGGTATGGGGGTTTACGGCCGGAGTTATCGACCGGCTCCTGCATTACGCCGGCTGGGAGATTCCGTGGGACCGTGACAAGGCGGTCCCGCTGGACTGGCGCTCGTGAGACGGTGTCCGGCGTGAACGTCCTGGACATCTTGCTGCTGGTCGCGGCCGTGTGGTTCGCGATCATCGGCTATCGGCAAGGCTTTGTCGTCGGCATCCTGTCCGTGATCGGCTTCCTCGGGGGCGGCCTGGTCGCGGTCTATCTGCTGCCCGTGATCTGGAACGAGATCACCGGAGACGCGACACCCGGCACCTTCGCGGCCATCGCGGCGGTGGCCATCGTGATCGTGTGCGCCTCCGTGGGCCAGGCGCTCACCACCCATCTGGGCAACAAACTGCGCCGCCACATCACCTGGTCACCGGCGAGAGCGCTGGACGCGACCGGCGGCGCGCTGGTCAACGTCCTGGCGATGCTGCTGGTCGCCTGGCTGATCGGCTCGGCGCTGGCCGGGACGTCCCTGCCGACGCTCGGCAAGGAGGTCCGTAACTCCAAGGTGCTGCTCGGCGTATCCCGGGTGATGCCCCAGCAGGCCGGCACCTGGTTCGCCGACTTCTCCTCCGTCCTCGCGCAGAACGGCTTCCCGCAGGTCTTCACGCCGTTCTCCAACGAGCCGATCAACAATGTGCCGGCCCCCGACCCCCGGCTGGCCACCAGCCCGGCGGCGGCGCAGGCCAGGCGCAGCATCGTCAAGGTCGTCGGCACCGCCCCCGGCTGCGGCAAGGTCCTCGAAGGCAGCGGCTTCGTTTTCGGCCGGCACCGCGTGATGACCAACGCCCACGTCGTCGGCGGTGTGCGCGAGCCGACCGTCCAGGTGGGCGGCGAGGGCCGTACGTACGACGCCAAGGTCGTGATCTACGACTGGCAGCGCGATATCGCGGTCCTGGAAGTGCCCTCACTGGAAGCGCCGGCGCTCCAGTTCGCCAACGGGGACGCGAACAGCGGCAACAGCGCCATCGTCGCCGGCTTCCCGGAGAACGGCGGCTATGACGTGCGCTCCGCCCGTATCCGCGGCCGCATCCAGGCCAACGGCCCGGACATCTACCACCGCGGCACGGTCCGCCGCGATGTCTACTCCCTCTACGCCACGGTCCGGCAGGGCAACTCCGGCGGCCCGTTGCTCACCCCGCAGGGCAAGGTCTACGGCGTCGTCTTCGCGAAGTCGCTCGACGACTCCAACACCGGCTATGCGCTGACCGCCGACGAGGTCCGCCAGGACGTCCTCAAGGGACGTACGGCCCAGCAACAGGTCGGCAGCCAGGGCTGCGCGATCTAGGACCTGTCCGCGCGGTCCCCGGGGCGTGTCCGGTGCTCACGGCCGGACACGTGCCGCGGGGCGCGTCAGGCGCGGGGAGACGAGCTTCCCGCGCCCCGACGGCAGCGGCGTGGGGTTCAGGTACGGGGATGGCGTAGCCGTGCGCTCATCCAGCGCGCTCTGCGGCGCAGGATGAGGGGAATGCCCATGGGGTGCGCCGGATCGGGGGATTGGCCGGACCCGAGGTCCGGGGCTCCCCTGTCCTGAGTACCCACTGCAACAGCACTGTTGCGGCGGTTGCGTGCCACGTCACGGTAGTCGTGCGTCCAGCCCATACCCTCGACTCTGCCCGTGGCCCAAGGTCCGTAACCGCGTCGGGGACCGCCAATTGGCCTATGCGCGAGGCAAGTGGCTGTTCGTCATACGAGCGTTCGATCTCCCCGTGGGGGTTCGTCGCTGAGCGGTCCGGTCCGCCCGCTCAGCGGTGCGCGGGCAGACCCCCATGGGCTGCGTCCAGTGCCCTCAACGGTCGGCCCAGGGGACCGTGTTGCCCCTGGGCCGCGCTCCCGTTGCAGCTCGTCAGCGATCCGGTTCCGGGTCCTTGAGCCAGTTGATCAGTTCCGTGGAGAACGCCGCCGGGTCCTCCTCGTGCGGGAAGTGCCCCAGGCCGTCGAACAGCCGCCAGCGGTACGGCGCCTCGACGTACTCGCCGGAGCCGGCCGCGCTGCGGGTGCGCATCACCGGGTCGAGTGAGCCGTGCAGATGCAGGGTCGGGACCCGGACGGGCATCTTCATCCGGCGGTTGAACTGGAGACCGTCGGGGCGCGCCATCGAGCGCACCATCCAGCGGTACGGCTCGATGGAGCAGTGCGCCGTCGAGGGGATGCTCATCGCCCGCCGGTAGACCGCGATCGCCTCGTCCTCGGGCGGCCGGGGCCCGGACCACTCGCGGATCATCCGGCCCACCAGCGCCGCGTCGTCCGCCGTCAGCCGGCGCTCGGGCAGCCAGGGACGCTGGAAGTTCCAGATGTGCGAACTCTGGGCGCTCTGCCGGACGTCGGCGAGCATCGCCGAGCGCCAGCGCCGCGGGTGCGGCATCGAGCACACGGCCAGCCGGCGCACCAGCTTGGGCCGCATCACCGCCGCCGTCCAGGCGAGATAGCCGCCCAGGTCGTGCCCGACGAGCGCGGCGTCCGGCTCACCCAGGGACCGTATGACGCCGGTGACGTCCAGGGCGAGATTCGCCGGGTCGTAGCCACGGGGGGTGCGGTCGCTGCCGCCGACGCCCCGCAGATCCATTGCCACCGCGCGAAAGCCTGCCTCGGCCAGGGCCGGGAGCTGGTGCCGCCAGGTCCACCAGAACTGCGGAAAGCCGTGCAGGAGCAGCACCAGCGGGCCGTCGCCCATCTCCGCGATGTGGAAGCGGGCGCCGTTGGCCGCGACGTCGCGGTGCGACACCGCTTTCCCGCCGGGGACGTCGAGCCGCACGACCGAAGCGGTGCTGTCAGGGGCTGTCATACCGATGAGCGTGTCACAGACTCCAGCACGGGGTGCTCCACCGGCTCCAGGCGCGGGTGCGGCTTGGCCTTCTGGAGGACGGCCGCGGTCTGCTTGGCGGAGTTGATGGACTTCTCCGGCTTTTTGATCTTCTTGACCTTGACCATCGCGAGGAGGGCCAGCAGCCCGGCCAGGACCAGGAAGGCGCCGCCGACGATCAGGAAGGACCAGGCGAGGCCGAGGCCGAGGTTGTGGATGCCGTACGCCGCCGCGAAGCTCAGCACCGGCAGCGCGAACAGTGCCAGTGCGCCCGCGACCATGAACGCGGCACTGCCGATGCCCGCCCGCTTGGCGTCCTGGCGGAACTCCGCCTTGGCCAGCGCGATCTCGTCGTGCACCAGCGCGGACATTTCCGCCGTGGCCGTGGCCACCAGCTGTCCGAGGCTGCGGTCCGTGCCGTCGTGCACTGCGCTCATCGCCGTCTCCCTCATCTCTTCACCCGGATGCAAAGCCTCTCAGATCATGCCGGACCATCGTCTCCGGCATGCGTGCCGGAGGCCACTTCGGCAAGCCGCCGGTGCTCGGCGGCCTTGGCTTCGTGGATCGCCGCCATCCGCAGGTGGTACTCCGGCTTGTCGAGTTCGTAGATGTCGGGGATGCCGTCCTGGTCCTCGTCCCGCTCCTCGTCCTCGCACAGCTTCTTGTACTTGGTGTTGCGGAGCTTGAGGAGGATGCCGGCGAGGACGGCCGCCAGCAGCGAGCCGATGAGCACCGCCGCCTTGATCTCGTCGGTCAGTACCGGGTTCTCGGAGAAGGCGAGTTCGCCGATGAGCAGGGAGACGGTGAAGCCGATGCCGGCCAGGGAGGCGAGGGCGAAGACATCCGGCCACTTGAGGTCGGGGTTGAGCTCGGCCCGGGTGAAGCGGGCGGTGAGCCAGGTGCCGCCGAAGATGCCGAGCGCCTTGCCCACCACCAGGCCGAGTACGACCCCCAGGGTCTCCGGCCGGGTGAAGACGTCATGGACCGCGCCGCCGGATATGGACACGCCCGCGGAGAAGAGGGCGAACAGCGGGACGGCGAGGCCGGCCGAGAGCGGGCGGACCAGATGCTCGATGTGTTCGCCCGGGGACTGCGTCTCGCCGTCGCGCCGGGTGCAGCGCAGCATCAGGCCCATGGCGACGCCGGCGATGGTGGCGTGCACCCCGCTGTTCTCCATCAGGCCCCAGATGACCAGGGCGAGCGGGACGTAGACGTACCAGCCCCGTACGCCCTTGCGCAGCAGCAGGTAGAAGACCACCAGGCCGGCGACGGCGAGGCCGAGCGCCAGAAAGTTGATCTTCGAGGTGAAGAAGATCGCGATGATCAGGATCGCGAAGAGGTCGTCGACGACGGCGAGCGTGAGCAGGAAGGCGCGCAGCGCGGCGGGCAGGGAGGTGCCGATCACGGCGAGTACGGCGAGCGCGAAGGCGATATCGGTGGCGGTGGGGACCGCCCAGCCCTGGAGGGAGCCGCCGCCGATGCCGTTCACTGCGACGTAGACGGCCGCCGGCATCGCCATCCCGCAGAGCGCGGCGATCACGGGGAGCGCCGCGGCCTTCGGGTCGCGCAGCTCGCCGGCCACCAGTTCGCGCTTGAGCTCGATGCCGGCGACGAAGAAGAAGAGCGCGAGCAGTCCGTTGGCGGCCCAGTGCTGGAGGGACAGGTCCAGGCCCAGTGCGGCCGGTCCCAGGTGGAAGCCGCGGACCGCTTCGTAGCTCTCGCCGAGGGTGTTGGCCCAGATCAGGGCCGCTACGGCGGCGGCGAGCAGAAGGACACCGCCGACGGTTTCGGCACGCAGTGCGTCCGCGATGAAGTTCCGCTCGGGCAGCGGCATCCGCCCCAGGAAGGGGGAACGACGGTTGGTGGGGGCGCTCACGCGGTGACCTCCGGGCCTCTCGGTAGCTGCGTACGGCTGTTGCAGTTGCCGACCAGACTTCCCGGCGCACCCTGAGTTTCTTGGCGTGTCATTGACGCGGCTCCCACTTTACCGGGCGGGTGCAAGCGGCTATCCGGTGGCCTCACTTTACGGGCAATTCGGGCGTCGGGCCGCTGGAGGACGGGCCGCCGCGGGGCGCGGGAGAGGGGCCGGGTGCGCTGCACAGAGCCGGGCCGCCGACCGGGGCCGCGAACCGGCGGAGACGACGGAAGGGGCACCCGGCCGGGTCGGCCGGGTGCCCCTTCTGCCCTCCGTGCTCGCTCAGTCCTCGCTGGCCGCGCTCGGCAGCTTTGTCTGGATCAGGTCCATGACCGAGGAATCGGTGAGGGTGCTGACATCACCGAGGTCGCGGTTCTCGGCGACATCGCGCAGCAGCCGGCGCATGATCTTTCCGGAGCGGGTCTTGGGCAGCTCCGCGACCGGCAGGATCCGCTTGGGCTTGGCGATCGGGCCGAGCTGCTGGGCGACATGGGCGCGCAGCTCCTCGACCAGGCCCTCGTCCTCCGCCGCACCGCCGCGCAGGATGACAAAGGCGCAGATGGCCTGGGTGGTCTGCGGGTCGGTGGCGCCGACGACCGCGGCCTCGGCCACCTTGGGGTGCGAGACCAGCGCCGACTCGACCTCGGTCGTGGAGATGTTGTGGCCGGACACCAGCATCACGTCGTCCACCCGGCCGAGCAGCCAGATGTCGCCGTCGTCGTCCTTCTTGGCGCCGTCGCCGGCGAAGTACTTGCCCTCGAAGCGCGACCAGTACGTGTCGAGGTAGCGCTGGTCGTCGCCCCAGATCGTGCGGAGCATGGACGGCCAGGGCTCGGTCAGCACGAGGTAGCCGCCGGCGCCGTCGGGGACCTCGCGGGCATCGTCGTCCACGACGGTCGCGGCGATACCGGGCAGTGCCAACTGGGCGGAGCCGGGCTTGGTGGCCGTGACGCCCGGCAGCGGGCTGAGCATCATCGCGCCGGTCTCGGTCTGCCACCACGTGTCGACGATCGGCGTCGCGTCGGCCCCGATGTGCTTGCGGTACCACATCCATGCCTCGGGGTTGATCGGCTCGCCCACCGACCCGAGGATGCGCAGCGACGACAGGTCGAACTTCGCCGGGATGTCGTCGCCCCACTTCATGCAGGCGCGGATCGCGGTCGGCGCGGTGTAGAGGACCGTCACGCCGTACTTCTGCACGATCTCCCACCAGCGGCCCTGGTGCGGGGTGTCGGGCGTGCCTTCGTAGAGCACCTCCGTCGCGCCGTTGGAGAGCGGGCCGTAGGTGATGTACGAGTGGCCCGTCACCCAGCCGACGTCGGCGGTGCACCAGTAGACGTCGGTCTCCGGCTTGAGGTCGAAGACGGCGTGGTGGGTGTACGACACCTGGGTGAGGTAGCCGCCGGTGGTGTGCAGGATGCCCTTGGGCTTACCCGTCGTGCCGGAGGTGTAGAGGATGAACAGCGGGTGCTCGGCGTCGAAGGCCTCGGGCGTGTGCTGGTCGCTCTGCCGCTCGACGATCTCGTGCCACCACACGTCGCGGCCCTCGTGCCAGGCGACGTCCTCCTGGCCGGTGCGGCGTACGACCAGGACGCTGCGGACGTTCTCCGTGCCGGGCTTGGTCAGCGCCTCGTCGACGGCGGGCTTGAGGGCGGACGGCTTGCCACGGCGGTAGCCGCCGTCGGCGGTGATCACCACGCGGGCGTCGGCGTCGTTGATGCGGGTGGCCAGCGCGTCCGCGGAGAAGCCGCCGAAGACGACGGAGTGCGGGGCGCCCAGGCGCGCGCAGGCCAGCATGGCGATGACCGTCTCCGGGATCATCGGCATGTAGATGGCGACCCGGTCGCCCGTCTGCACGCCCAGCTCGATCAGCGCATGGGCGGCCTTGGAGACCTCACGCTGGAGTTCGGCGTACGTGATCGCGCGGGTGTCACCCGGCTCGCCCTCGAAGTGGATGGCGACGCGGTCGCCGAGGCCGTTCTCCACATGCCGGTCCACGCAGTTGTAGGCGACGTTGAGCTTGCCGTCGGCGAACCACTTCGCGAAGGGTGCGTTGGACCAGTCGAGGGTCTGAGTGGGTGCGGTCTCCCACGACAGACGTCCGGCCTGCTCCGCCCAGAAGCCCAGCCGGTCCGCCGCGGCCTGTTCGTACGCGGCGGCCGTGACGTTGGCATGCGCGGCCAGATCGGCGGGCGGCGCGAACCGCCGTTCCTCCTTGAGCAGGTTGGAGAGGGAAGAGTGCTCGCTCATGCTTCCGTCTCCTCCTTGAGCAGGTTGGCCAGGCTTTCGTTGCTCACAACATCTCCCATTCCCAGGGGTGGCCGATGTGTCCCCAGGTCATAGCTCATCAGCCCACGCCTGGCCCTGACAAGCGCTGTGGAAAAATATTGGTGTAGACCTGTCCCGCCGCGGTCCGTTCCAGGGGCGTGGAGATGTCTTCGCGCAGGTCAGCCGGTCACCGGCGCCGGCTCGCCGCGGACCGCGCAGAACCGCCCGTTGGTCTCGTCGAGCACGTATGCCTGAGCCTCGCCGACATGGAAATACATGCCGTGCAGCGTGAGCGCGCCCTCGGCCACCCGGCGTGCCACACAGGCGTGCGCCCTGAGGTGGTCGAGCTGTTGCATGACGTTGACGAGCGCCAGCCGCTCCTGGTCGTCGCTCACCGGCCGTCCGCTCAGCGCGACTTCGCCCCGCCCCAGCCGTCCGATGCGCTGCATACGGGCCAGGCTCGGACGGCCGTGCCGCAGCCAGCGGGTGAGCGGGGTCGGCTCGGCCTCTTCGGGCGCGGCGGAGCCGAGCAGCGCCGCCATGGCACCGCACCCCGAATGGCCGCACACCGTGATCGAACCGACCCGCAGCACCTCCACGGCGTACTCGATCGCTGCCCCCACCGAGTCGCAGGAGGCGTCCGAGCCGGGCGGTGGCATCAGGTTGCCGACATTGCGCACGGTGAACAGATCGCCCGGCCCACTGGATGTGATCATGCTCGTGACCAGCCGGGAGTCGGCGCAGGTCAGAAACAGCTGAGTGGGCCGCTGGCCCTCGCGCGCCAGCCGGGCCAGCTCCTCGCGCACGAGCGGGGCCGTATGGCGCTGGAACGCGCTGACCCCGCCCAGCAGTTGGCTTCCGCTGCTCTCCGGGTCCGCTGCCCGGTCGGGGCCGGGCCGGGTGCAGTGGTGGTTGCGCCACGGCGTCCACGGCCGGCAGGAGTGTGCGCTGGCCGGCTCGGCGATCGGCCGGCCCGAACGGCCGCCGAGGGTCACCCAGCCGCCGTGCGCCTGATGGGCGGTGGACCAGGACTGAAGTGCCTCGTAGGCGGCATGATCCATGAACGAGCCGCACAGCTCGACGACGACGTCCGTATGGGCGGGCACCTGCGCCAGCGCCCGGGTCAGCCGCGGTACCGCCAGAAACGTCAACTGGCCGCTGACGCGCACCCGGTGTCTCCCGGCCTCCTCGGTCACCGTGATCCGGGTGTGGGTCAGCCGGCGCAGCGCCAGGAAGACCGCGATCGCGATGCCCGTCCCCACGCCCTGGAGTACGCCGAAGAGGACGACGCCGCCCAAGGTGGCGGCGTACACCGGGAATTCGCGGTGCTGCTGTACGTGCCGGATGTGCGCGAAGCTCACCATCCGTACGCCGACGGCCATGACCAGCGCGGCGAGCGCCGCCAGCGGGATCAGCTCCAGCGCCGCTGCCAGCAGCCCGGCGCACAGCAGCACCCATACGCCGTGCAGCACCGTGGCCCGGCGGGTGACCGCGCCGGCCCGCACATTGGCCGAGCCGCGCATCGCGCCCCCGGAGATCGGCAGCCCGCCCAGCAGCCCGGAGACGACATTGGCCGTGCCCTGGCCGGCCAGCTCGCGGTTGAGCCGCGCACGCCCGGTGGGGGTGCCCGGCCGCTCGGCCGCCAGCCGGTCCACGGCCACCGCCGACAGCAGCGACTCCATACTGGCGACGAGGGTGACGGTCAGCACCGCGGCGGCGAGCGCCGGAAGGGAGGCGTCCGGCAGCGCGGGCAGCTCGGGCAGCCGCCAGGAGGGCAGCTCCACGCGCGCCACCGCTGTCCCCGTACTGACGGCCGTCGCGGCGAGCACGGCGGCCAGCGGGGCCGGCAGCATCCGCGCCCATCGTCCGGCGCGGCCCGGCAGCCGTCCCCAGCCGATGAGCACGGCGACGGTGACCGCGCCGATCAGCAGCGCGGCGGCGTGCGGATGCGCCAACTGGCCGGGCAGCGCGGTGGCGTTGGCGATCGCAGAGCTGTCGGGGCTGCCGCCGAGCACCACATGGAGCTGCCCGAGGGCGATGGTGACCCCGATGCCGGCCAGCATGCCGTGCACGATCGCCGGGCTCACCGCCAGCGTCGCACGGGCCACCCGCAGTGCGCCCAGGGCGAGTTGGAGGAGACCGGCCAGGACCGTGATGGCGCAGGTGGCGCGCCAGCCGTAGCGCTGGACCAGGTCGGCGGTGACCACCAGGAGGCCGGTTGCCGCGCCGCTCACCTGGAGCGGTGCGCCGCCGAGCAGACCGGCGACGAGACCGCCGACGACCGCGGCGATCAGGCCGGCCTGCAGCGGGGCGCCGGTGGCCAGGGCGATGCCCAGCGACAGCGGAACGGCGAGCAGGAAGACGACGGCCGAGGCGGAGAGGTCCCGGCGGAAGGCCGCCCGGCCGGTCTTCTTCGTACGGGGGCCGGGCCCGGAGGGCGGACGGGAAGGGGGAGGGGTCTCGGTGTGGTGCGGTGTGGGCGGCGGCTGCGGCGGCGTCTTCTCGATCTGCGGCATTCCCGTCTCCTCCGGGGCGACGCGGTCGCGCGGGGCGCGATCGTGGGGCGGCGGTGTATTGCGGCGGGACGTGAGCCGGCCGGCGGCTGTCGCTGTGGAGCGAAGGTCCGGTGACTCTCAAGCATCGGTAAATGGATCGTAATGACAGGTAAAGGGCAGGAGAAGTCTTTTCGGTCATATGCCGTCATCCTTCCCCTTATCGGATGAATGCTATGGCTTTTGGCTTGTGGTTTTGATGCCTCTTCTCGGGGCGGGAAGTCCTGGGTGCGGGCATTCCGGTTCATCGCTCGAAGGAGCGCACAGGCGGCAGGAATGAGGGGCCGGGCCGGGCGCCGGAGGGCCGCTGGGCGGCTTGCCTCTCCAGCGCCTCTCCGGGCCCGCCCGCGCCGCCCGGCAGGTCAAGCGGGCTGTGGGGCCGCCGTCCCCTCGGAGAGCACGAACGAGGGGTCGACCTGGGCCGCCAGGTCGACGCCGGTCTTCGCATTGCCCCAGCTCTCCGCGTTCTTCAGGTGGAAGTGCACCATCTGGCGCGTATAGCGCTCCCAGTCGCGGCGCCCGTACGCGGCGTCGGCCGTGTGGTGCAGCGTCTCCAGGGCGCGGCGGTTGGCCTCCTCCAGGCAGGCGAAGGGGGTCGGGCGGCCCTTCTCCATGGCGCGCACCCAGTCGGAGTGGCCGACGGTCACCAGCAGATCGTCGCCCACCTCGTCGCGCAGGAACGCCAGGTCCTCGGTGCCCTGCACCTTGTTGCCCACGACCTTCAGGGGGACGCCGAAGTCCCGTGCGTACTCCTTGTACTGGCGGTAGACGGCGACGCCCTTACGGGTCGGCTCGGCGACCAGGAACGTCATGTCGAAGCGGGTGAACATCCCGGAGGCGAAGGAGTCGGAGCCGGCCGTCATATCGACGACGACATACTCCTCGCGACCGTCCACGAGGTGGTTCAGGCACAGTTCCACCGCGCCGACCTTGGAGTGGTAGCAGGCCACGCCCAGATCGGACTCGGTGAACGGCCCGGTCGCCATCAGCCGCACGGCGGAGTCGTCGAGGTCCACCGACCTGGCGCAGGCGTCGTAGACGGGGTTGTCCTCGCCGACCCGCAGCAGCCGCGAGCCCTCGCCGGGCGGGGTGGTCTTGATCATTGATTCGGAGGACGGGATCCGTGGATTGCTGCCGCGCAGATAGTCCTTGATCAATGGGAGCTGGGCACCCATCGCGGGGAGCGCGGCGGCCGCGGTCTCGCCGAGGCCGAGGGCGGCGCCCAGATGCTGGTTGATGTCGGCATCCACGGCGATCACGGGGAGCCGGGCCGTGGCGAGATGCCGGATGAACAGGGAGGACAGGGTGGTCTTGCCGCTGCCGCCCTTGCCTACGAAAGCGATCTTCATGTTCACCAAGGGTAAGTGTCCGATGGCTCTGAGTGAGAGCCCTGCGTGAGGAAGACCACTCCTTCGAGGGGTCGGCCCCGGTGGTGCGTAGGGTCGTACCCATGGCTGGAAACTCCCGGGGGATGTCCCCCGCACCCCCCAAAGCGAGCGACGACCCGCTCGTGACCCTGGCCTCGCTCCCGGGGGTCGCCGACTCCGTGGACTCCGTACGCAAGGGCGTCGACCGGGTCTACGGGCACCGGGTCATGCGGCGCCGCAGCAACGAGGTGACCTCCGAGGCGGCGCTGCGCGGAGCGCGCGGTTCCGCGGCTCTATCGGGGGCCGACTGGGCGCTCGAAGAGGTCCGGCGCCGCACCGACTTCGGTGTCGAGGGCGAACCGCGGACGGTCGGCGCGGCCCTGCGGCTGACAGCCGAGGCCGGGCAGCTGCTCAGCGTGTGGCGGCAGTCGCCACTGCGGGTGCTGGCACGCCTCCATCTGGTGGCGGCATCAGGAGGAGGCCGTAGTTCCGAGGAGGCCGAGGGGCGGCAGCCGGGGGAGCCGGCGGACGAGACGGTGGGGCGGCCCCGGCTGGCCGGCGAGCCGGTGGACGAACCGCTCATCGAGCTCGCGCTGCCGGATGCCGACGAGGTTGCCGGGCGGCTGGACGGGCTGTCGCGGCTGCTGCTCGCCGGCACCGAGGCGCCGGCCCTGGTGACCGCGGCGGTGGTGCATGGCGAACTGCTCGCCCTGCGGCCGTTCGCCACCTGCAACGGGCTGGTCGCGCGGGCCGCGGAGCGGATCGTGCTGGTCGGCAGCGGACTGGACCCGAAGTCGATCTGCCCCGCCGAGGTCGGGCACGCCGAACTGGGGCGCGCGGCCTATGTCGCGGCGCTGGAAGGCTATGTCTCGGGCACCCCGGAGGGCGTCGCGGCGTGGATCGCGCACTGCGGCCGCGCGGTGGAACTCGGCGTACGGGAGAGCACTGCGGTCTGTGAGGCGCTCCAGCGCGGTGCGGCATAAGAAGAAGCCGAGGCGAAAGCTTCGGGAGTTTTCATGAATCCCTGAAACATTGCTTCATTCGGCCCTGAACAGGGTTGCGGCGGTACCAATGAGTGGTACCGCCGCTGGCATGTCCGCCGAGTTACCATGCGTGCTCGAATATGTGCCCATCAGGTCGGAATCTTCGTCCGGTTACCTGGTGCGGCTGGCCCGCAATCGACGGGTCGACGTCGCGTGGGTGCTTGGCATTCATGCATCGGTCCGTGGGCCACTTCCTGCGTTAAAGGTGTTCCTCTCGGATGTCCTTGGTCTCGCGGGCCGTTAAGGCCTTTGTACTACTCGGGCGGGGCAAGCGGAACCCCACGCTGCAGATCTTTACGTTTGACTTCAAACGCGGGCATTACGGGCGCGAGTGCTCCGGCCAATAAGGCCAAGATGTGGCTTTGTGGTTTTCCGCCGGCTCGCGTACCAGACCAGCGTCGCGGTGGCCATGGCCGCACCCGCCGCGGCCATGACGGCGAGCGCCGGACGCGAGGGCATCGACAGTGCGGGGAGCCGCTGCTTGAGCGGTACCGGACGATTGAAGGAGAGAACCGGCCAACCACGTGCGACCGCCTCGCGGCGCAGCGCCCGGTCCGGATTGACCGCGTAAGGGTGACCGACCGCCGAGAGCATCGGGACGTCGGTCGCCGAATCGCTGTACGCATAGCAGCGCTCGAGGTCGTATCCCTCGGAGACGGCGAGCTCCCGGACGGCCTCCGCCTTGGTCGGGCCGTAGGCGTAATACTCCACCTCGCCGGTGAAACGGCCGTCCTCGCCGACGACCATACGGGTGGCCACCACCCGGTCCGCGCCGAGGAGTTCACCGATCGGTTCGACGACCTCGGCGCCCGAAGTGGAGACGATGACGACGTCCCGCCCCGCGGCGTGATGCTCCTCGATGAGCGAGGCCGCCTCGTCGTAAATGATGGGGTCGATCAGATCGTGCAGCGTCTCGGCGACGATCTCCCGCACCTGTGCCACGTCCCAGCCGCGGCACAGGGAGGAGAGATATTCCCGCATACGCTCCATCTGATCGTGGTCGGCGCCGCCCGCCAGGAACACGAACTGGGCGTATGCAGTGCGCAGTACGGCCCGCCGATTGATCAGGCCGCCTTGGTAGAACGACTTGCTGAAGGTCAGCGTGCTCGACTTTGCAATGACAGTCTTGTCCAAGTCGAAGAACGCGGCAGTACGGGGAGTCGAGTGAGGCACGGAGTGGTTTTCCACGGGGCGAGCATAGGCGCCCACCATTCGGCGTAAGGTCTGGCGCGTGGGTTTGCCTGAGAAGGCTCTCGGGTACACCATGGAAGTCACGGATCGTTCGCGACCGTGCTAACCCGGTCCGGCTCCTCCCCCCCCGAGTCGGCCGTGGGGACGACCCCCGCTCTCCCCCCCGGCGGGGGTCGTCGCATGTCCGGATGCATTTTCCGCCGCCGGACGCTGATCCACTCCACTCCTTGCCGCTGCGGCGCCCCGGCCCGCGCTGCACGCATCCCCTTACGCACCGTAGTTGTCGCGCTGCTCTGAGGAAGACTCTCTTGAGCCCCGGAAGGTGCCCTTCGTCGCTGGAATAGGTGACAGGGATATTCACAGCCACGGCGTTGTCCACAATTTTGGTTCAAGATCCACAAGATTTCCCCGATCGCTGCACGGTGAAAGTCCGCGAGTTCGCGGAGGAGCGAGTTGTGCAGCGACAGGGGGACAGAACGTGGCCGAAACCACGCCATCGGAACGGGCGGTCCGAACCAGCGAAGAGCCGGGCGGGCCGCTGATCATCACCGAGGACGAACGGCTCCTCGACGATCTTCTGCGGTTGTGTGCGGCGGCCGGTGCGCTGCCCGAAGTGGCGCACGGCCTGCCGGCCCGTAAGGGGGACTGGGAAGCACCGCCCCTGGTGATCGTCGGCGACGACTGCGCGCCCCGGTTGCGCGGCGCCGGACGGCGGCCGGGCGTCATCCTCACGGGCGGGGACGCGGACGACCCCGAGCTCTGGCGCCAAGCCGTCGCCCTCGGGGCCGAGAGCGTCCTCGCCCTTCCCGACGGCGAGCGCTGGCTGACCGACCGGATCGCCGACGCGATCGAGGGCGTCGGACCCCCGGCCCTGACGGTCGGCGTCATCGGCGGTCGCGGGGGCGCCGGAGCCAGCACCCTGGCCGGCGCGCTGGCCGTCACCGCGGCCCGTACGGGACGGCGCACCCTGCTCGTCGACGGAGATCCACTGGGCGGTGGGCTGGACGTCCTGCTGGGCGGGGAGAAGGAAAAGGGCCTGCGCTGGCCCGCCTTCGCCGAGTCGCGCGGCCGGGTGGCCTGCGGTGCCCTGGCGGAGTCGCTGCCGCGGCTGCACTCGCTGCGGGTCCTCAGCTGGGACCGGGGCTCCGACGTCACCATCCCGCCCCCGGCCATGCGCGCGGTGCTGGCCGCGGCGCGCCGGCGTGGCGGCGTCGTGGTGGTGGACCTTCCGCGCAGGGTCGACGAGGCGGTGGCGGAGGCTCTGGCGCAGGTGGACATGGGCCTGCTGATCGTCCCCACGGAACTGCGCGCGGTCGCCGCGGCCCAGCGGGTGGCCTCCGGGGTGCAGAAGGTGCTCGGCGATCTGCGGGTGGTCGCGCGCGGGGCTCCCGGACGCCATGGGCACGGACTGCCGCCGGACGATATCGCCCGCCTCATGGAGCTGCCCTTGGCCGGGGAAGTGCCGTGGGAGGCGGGGCTGGTGGCGGATCTCGCGCGTGGCGTGCCGCCGGGGGCGCAGGTGCGCGGGCCGCTGGCGCGGTTCTGCGCGAGGTTCTGGGGGCGGGTGGCGGACTGCGGGAGCGAGGGCGGCGGGCCGGGATCCGCTGCGCGGCCGGGGCCGGCTCCGGGCGGTGGGCCGCGACCGGGGGCCGGACCGAGCGGCGGCGCGGTGCCGTGGCCGGCGGCCGGTTCCCTGGCTCCTCGTGCGGCCGTGCGGAAGGGAGGCCGGTCATGAGCCAGGGCCAGGACTTGCTGGAGGTGGTGCGCAGGCGGCTCGCCGAGGCCGGGGCGGAGCCCACGCCGGCCCGGGTGGCGGTGGCACTGCGCGAGCAGGGGCGGCTCCTGGGGGATGCCGAAGTGCTGGGTGTGGTGGCCTCGTTGCGGTCGGAGATGGTGGGCAGCGGCCCGCTGGAACCGCTACTGGCCGCGCCCGATGTCACGGACGTCCTGGTCACCGCGCCGGACGAGGTCTGGGTGGACCGCGGCGGCGGGCTGGAACGTACCGAAGTCCGCTTCCGGGACGCGGCCGAGGTGCGCAGACTTGCCCAGCGGCTGGCGGCGGTGGCCGGCCGGCGGCTGGACGATGCCCGGCCCTGGGTGGACGCCCGGCTTCCGGACGGCACGCGGCTGCATGCGGTGCTGCCCCCGGTGGCGGTCGCCGGGACCTGTCTGTCGTTACGGGTGCTGCGGCCGCGGGCCTTCGGCCTCGGGGAGCTGGTGGCGGCCGGCACGGTCCCGCCGGGCGGCGACCGGCTGCTCCGGGCGCTGCTGGCGGCCCGGCTCTCCTTCCTGATCAGCGGAGGTACGGGCTCCGGCAAGACGACCTTGCTCAGCACCCTGCTCGGACTGGTCGGCCCGGCCGAGCGGATCGTCCTGGCCGAGGACTCGGCGGAGCTGCGCCCGGACCACCCCCATGTGGTGCGGCTGGAGACCCGGCCCGCCAACCAGGAGGGCGTTGGCCGGGTGACGCTACGGGACCTCGTACGGCAGGCGCTGCGGATGCGGCCGGACCGGCTGGTGGTCGGGGAGGTGCGCGGCGCCGAGGTCACGGACCTGCTGGCGGCGCTGAATACGGGGCATGAGGGCGGCTGCGGAACGGTCCATGCCAACGCCGCATGTGATGTCCCCGCGCGCCTGGAGGCCCTCGGTTCCACGGCGGGCCTGGATCGCGCCGCGCTGCACAGCCAGCTGGCGGCCGCGCTCTCGGTCGTGCTGCATCTCGTGCGGGACCGGTCCGGCCGGCGCCGGATCGCCGAGCTCCATGTGCTGGAGCGGGACCGTGACGGCTTCGTGGTGACCGTGCCGGCTGCCGTCTGGGGCCCGGACGGCTTCCAAGAGGCGCCGGGCTGGGGGCGGTTGATTCGGCTGTGTGAGCGGGGTGGGGGCCGATGAGCGCAGTCGGTGTGGCGCTGGTGGCGGCGGTGCTCTGTGCTGCGGCCGCGGTCCGGCTGGCCGGTGGCCGACGGGACGACGGACGACGGCGGGCCCGGGCGTTGTTCGGCGGCGTCACAGAGGCGGACCCGGCGGTGGGGTGGCGGGGCGGGAGGGCGCGGAAGTGGTGCGCGGGGCGGGTGGTCGAAGGGGAGGCGGGGCGGCGCTGGAGCTTCGGGCGCTGGGGAGACGTCGGGCGGGAGATCTGGTGTCTGCCCGCGGGGCTGGTGCTGGGGGTGCTCGGCGGGTCCGTACTCCCGCTGCTCGCCTCCGTGGCGGGCCTCCTCCTCGTCCGGCGGTGGCTGGCCGCCCGTGGAGCGCTGCGTGCGCGCGACCGGCGGGCTGCCGCGGTGATCGGGTTGTGTGCGGCGGTGGCGGGGGAGCTGCGGGCCGGGCGGCAGCCCGCCCAGGCCCTGCTCGCTGCGGGCGCCCCGGGTCTGGGAGCGGCCGGCTCGGCGGTGGTGGCGGCTGCGCGGTACGGAGGGGACGTGGCCCGGGCGCTGCGGGAGGCGGCGCGGCTGCCGGGCGCCGCGGGACTGACAGGGATGGCCGCGTGCTGGCAGGTGGCGGTGGAGGGCGGCGCAGGGCTGGCCTCGGGGCTGGAACGGATCGCGGCCGGGCTCCGGGCCCAACGGGACCAACGCGACGAGCTACGGGCCCAGTTGGCGGGGCCCCGGGCCACCGCGCTGATGCTCGCCCTGCTGCCGGTGGGCGGGCTCCTGATGGGCGGCGCACTGGGCGCCGACCCCCTGCGGGTGCTGCTGCACACCCCGGCCGGGTGGGGCTGCCTGGCGGTGGGCGGGCTCCTGGAGTGGTGCGGGGTGGCCTGGACGGTCCGGATCGTCGCGGCCGCGGAAGACGGGTAGGGAGGGGATCGGTGTGAGCGCGGAAGTTGTCCACAGGGTGGGGATGACTGTTGCGGCCGTGGCGGCGGTGCTGTGCGCGGTGGCGCTGGTGCGGGAAGCGCGTCGCGTGCGAGCCGTGCGGAGACGGGTCCCGGGGGTCTGGGGCGGCAAGGCCGAACGGTACGACGCGGGCGGGGCCCGGCCCAGGGCGTTCGTCCGGCTCCCGTGGCGCGGGCGAGCAGCGACGGCGACGGACGGTGTGCCACGGAACGGCCGGGCGATGGAGTGGGCCGGGCCCCTGGGAGCGGCCGGCTTCATGGTCATCCTCGTCGGTGGCGTGCCAGGTGTCCTGGCGGGACTCGCCGTGGGATACGGCGCGCATCGTCGGCTGGCGCACCAACGGGGCGCGGAGGCGGCGCGGTTGGCCGACGCGGAGGTACGGGCGGAACTGGCACCGGCCGGTGATCTGCTGGCGGCCTGCCTCGCGGCGGGGGCCGGGCCGAGGGAAGCGGCCGAAGCGGTGGGCCGGTCGCTCGACGGACCGGTTGCCGAGCGGCTGCGCCAGGTGGCGGCGGAACTGCGTCTGGGTGGTGAACCCGCCGTCGTATGGCCTCGGCTGGCCGCCCTCCCCGGAGCCGAAGGGCTGGCGCGCTGTATGGAGCGCGCCGGGATATCCGGGGTCCCGGCCGTCGAATCGGCCTCCCGGATCGCTGCCGAACTCCGCGCGGAGCAGGCCCGAGCGGCGACCGCGCGGGCGCGACGGGCCGGGGTGCTGGTCACCCTGCCGCTGTCGGCGTGCTTTCTGCCGGCGTTCCTGGCGCTCGGAGTGGCGCCGGTGCTGATCGGTCTGGCCGGCGGCCTGCTGGGGCGTAACTGATCGGTCGGCGAGGCGAGTCGAGGGGCCGGGGAGGAGCGGTGCGGGGCGGGTGGGCACAGGAGGCGGAGGAGTCCGGCTGACCGGCTGTGTCACTGGTGGAGGAGACCGGCTCACCGGCTGTGCCACTGGTGGACGCACCCACCCGCCGGCCGCATCACCGGTGGCCGAGCGAGACCCGCCACCGGTCATGCCAGAGGCCATTCGTCCGTGGCCATTCATTCGAGGCCATTCAACAGCCAATTCAACAGAGGTCACACACAGACGTCACACAAAGGGGGATGCAATGTTTCGGGGTGGAATGTTCCGACGGTGGTGGGCGGAGCTGCGTGCGCGCGGGGCCGACGACCGGGGGATGACCACGGCGGAGTACGCCGTGGGAACGCTCGCGGCGTGCGCTTTGGCGGCGGTGCTCTACAAGGTCGTGACGAGCGGACCGGTGCAGGCGCTGCTCCGGTCGGTGCTCGAGCGGGCGATCAATGTCCAGTTCTGACGGTGGGGCCCCGTGTCCCGGGGCCCCCGGGCCCAGGACACGGGGCGCCCCGCGGGGCGCGCGCGACGCCGGATTTGTGACGGCGGAGGCCGCCGTGGTCATGCCCGTGCTGGTGGCGGTGGTGGCGGCGCTCATCTGGGGGCTGATGGCGGTCTGCGCCCGTATCGAGTGTGTGGACGCGGCGCGGGCGGGGGCGCGTGCCGCGGCGCGGTCGGAACCGCGGGCGGCGGTGCTCTCGGCGGCTCGGGGGGCGGCTCCACGCGGCGCGCGGGTCGCGCTGGCGCGGGAGGGCGACCTGGTGCGCGTACGGGTCGACGCCGAACTGCCCGGTGTGGGGCAGCTGACGGTCCAGGTCGGAGGGGAGGCGGTGGCTCTTGCAGAGGAGACGGTGCGCCGATGAGGGCTCGGCGACGGTCTGGACGGTCTTCGCGGCGGCGGCGCTGTGCGCGGTCTTCGTGGCCCTGATCGCTGCCGGCCAGGCCGTCACGGCACGGCACCGGGCGGGTGGCGCCGCGGACCTGGCGGCGCTGGCCGCCGCGGATCACGCCCTCCAGGGCCCGGCCGGCGCCTGTGCGGCGGCCCGCAGGGTGGCGGCCGCGCAGCACACCCGCCTGGTGCGCTGTGCGCTGGACGGGCCGGTCGCCGATGTCTGGGCCGAAGCGGGCCGCAGCCCGTTCACCTCGCGGGTACGGGCCCGTGCCGGGCCGGCGGGGCGCAGCGACCCGGCGCGGGCCCGGCCCGCCACGACTGCCGAGGTCCGCGCCCCGCCCGTGGCGGCACCCCCGTCACGTGCCCTGCGGCACCCCGCGCAACAGCTCGCCCAGCAACCGGATGGCCCCCCGCTTGTGGAGCGGGTCGTTGCCGTTGCCGCACTTGGGCGACTGGATGCAGGAAGGGCAGCCGGCCTCGCATTCGCAGGAAACGATGGCATCGCGGGTGGCGGTGAGCCAGGCGGCGGCCGTGTGGAAGGCGCGCTCGGCGAATCCGGCGCCGCCCGGATGGCCGTCGTAGACGAAGACGGTCGGCAGCAGGGTGTCCGGGTGGAGGGGAATCGAGACGCCGCCGATGTCCCAGCGGTCGCAGGTGGCGAAGAGCGGCAGCATGCCGATGGAGGCGTGCTCCGCGGCGTGCAGGGCGCCGCCCAGCTGCTCGGGGTTGACGCGGGCGGCATCGAGTTGGTCCTCGGTGACCGTCCACCACACCGCGCGGGTGCGCAGCGTACGGGGCGGCAGATCGAGCTTGGTCTCGCCCAGGACCTCGCCGGTGATCAGTTTGCGGCGCAGGAAGGAGACGACCTGATTGGTGACCTCGACGGACCCGAAGCACAGCCGGCCCTCGCCCCACGGGATCTCCGTGTCGGTCTCGAGGACGGCGATCGCGGTGGTGTCGCGGGCAGTCGTGGAATAGGGCGGACTGGCCTCCTCGACGAGCGCCACATTGTCGGCCAGGTCGAGGTGTTGGACGACATGGGTACGGCCCTGGTGGAGGTGGACCGCGCCGTCGTGGACGGTGGTGTGCGCGGCGGCGGCGTCCACGGTGCCCAGCAGCCGCCCGGTACCGGCCTCCACGATCTGCACCGGCGGGCCGCCCTGGCCGCGGATGTCGGTGAGGTCGGCGGCCCGCTCACGACGCGTCCAGTGCCATGCCTTGGCGCGCCGCCGCAGCAGGTTCGCGGCCTCCAGCTGCGGCATCAGCCCGCCGGCCGCGGGTCCGAAGAGCACGAAGTCGGATTCCGTGAGCGGGAGTTCGGCGGCGGCCGCGCACAGGTGCGGGGCGAGCACGTAGGGGTTGTCGGGGTCGAGGACGGTGGACTCGACGGGCTGGTCGAAGAGCGCCTCGGGGTGGTGCACGAGATAGGTGTCGAGCGGGTCGTCGCGGGCCACGAGCACGGCGAGCGCGCCCTGCCCCGAGCGGCCCGCCCGGCCGGCCTGCTGCCACAGGGACGCCCGGGTCCCCGGATAGCCGGCGATGACCACGGCATCCAGACCGGAGACGTCCACGCCCAGTTCGAGCGCGGTGGTGGCGGCCAGGCCGAGCAGATCGCCGTTGTGCAGAGCGCGTTCCAGGGCGCGGCGTTCCTCGGGCAGATATCCGCCCCGGTACGCGGCGACCCGACCGGGCAGCGAGCGGTCCACCTCCGCGAGCCGCTCCTGCGTGATCAGGGCGATCAGCTCGGCACCGCGCCGGGAGCGGACGAAGGCGACGGTGCGTACGCCCTGGACGGCCAGGTCGGTGAGCAGATCCGCGGTCTCGGCGGTGGCCGTCCGGCGTACCGGGGCGCCCTGCTCGCCGTGGAGTTCGGTCAGCGGGGGCTCCCAGAGCGCGAAGACCAACTCGCCGCGCGGCGAGGTGTCCTCCGTGATCTCCACCACGGGCAGACCGGTGAGCCGGGTCGCGGCCTGCGCCGGCTTCGCGGCCGTGGCGGAGGCGAGCAGGAACACCGGCTCGGAGCCGTACCGGGCGCAGATGCGGCGCAGCCGGCGGATGACCTGCGCGACATGGGAGCCGAAGACGCCGCGGTAGCTGTGGCATTCATCGATGACGACATAGCGCAGCGCGCGCAGGAAGGAGGACCAGCGGGCGTGTGCCGGCAGGATGCCGCGATGCAGCATGTCGGGGTTGGTCAGGACGTAGTTGCCGTACTGGCGGACCCACTCGCGCTCCTCGACGGGGGTGTCGCCGTCGTAGACCGCGGGCCGCACCGCGGTGCCCAGCGGGGCGGCCAGCTCGCGTACGGCCCGCCGCTGATCGGCTGCCAGCGCCTTCGTGGGGGCCAGATACAGGGCCGTGGCGCCCCGCCCGTTCGGGGCCTCGGAGCCGTCCAGGAGCGTGGAGAGGACCGGCGCGAGATACGCCAGGGACTTACCCGAGGCGGTGCCGGTGGCGACGACGACCGACTCGCCGCGCAGCGCGTGTTCGGATGTCCGTGCCTGGTGGGCCCAGGGACGCTCGATTCCGGCCGAACGGATGGCATCGATCACTTCCGGCCGGATCTGTTCCGGCCAGTCGGCATGGCGGCCGATGCGCGGGGGCAAGTGCTCCGTATGAGTGATGCGCGCAGCGCGGGTCGCGCCCCGGGCGAGACGTTCGAGAATCATGCCTGGGGAAGGGCGCGCGCCCGCATCCGGCGGGACTGGATTGGAGGCCATCGGCACCGAGTGTGTCACCGGAGTGACGGACAATGCTCAAAGGGCGTCGTGCACGCCTGCCGGTAAGTGATTGAATGCCATCGCGGCTGCCAGATCCGCCCCTACCTTCGGTGGGGAGGCCCCAGGGGGGCGACCGCTCGATAGCAAGGTGCTGGAGGATCCGTGGACCTGTCCCTGTCGACCCGGACCGTTGGCGACCGTACGGTCGTCGAGGTCGGTGGCGAGATTGATGTATACACCGCGCCCAAGCTGCGGGAGCAGCTGGTCGAGCTTGTGAACGACGGAAGCTACCACCTCGTGGTGGACATGGAACGTGTCGACTTCCTCGACTCCACTGGGCTCGGCGTGCTGGTCGGCGGACTCAAGCGGGTGCGTGCCCATGAGGGCTCGCTGCGCCTGGTCTGCAACCAGGAGCGCATTCTCAAGATCTTCCGTATCACCGGACTGACCAAGGTGTTCCCGATTCACACCTCGGTCGACGAAGCCGTCGCAGCTACTGACTGACGACTTTGCCGGTCCCCCGCGCCATCAGGTGCGGGGGGAGGAAGCAGTGGGGGGTCCCGGACACGGTGTCCGGCCCCCTGCGTCGCACGCCCGCAAAACGAGGGGGATGGCATGGCCACCGTCGAACTTCGATTCAGCGCCCTTCCCGAGCACGTTCGCACCGCACGTCTGGTCGCGGCTGCCGTGGCACGGCGCGCCGGGGTGGACGAGGCCGTGCTGGACGAGGTGCGGCTCGCCGTCGGTGAGGCGTGCAGCCGGGCCGTGGGGCTGCACGAGAGCCATGACATCGAGGAGCCCGTCCGCGTCCTGCTGATCGAGGACGACAAGAAGTTCTCGATCGAGGTGGGTGATGGCGTTTCCGGCGACTCCGGTACGGCCGGGGCGCGGGGCGCCGACGAGACCGAGGGCGCCGCGGAGAGCGACGCCGAGGGCGAGGACGAAATGGGCCTCGCCGTGATCAGTGGTCTGGTCGACGATGTCGAGGTGACCGCAGGCAAGGACGGCGGACTGATCCGCATGACCTGGCCCACCGCGACGGCTGCTGTCCTGCCGTAGCGCTCCGGCGGAGCGCCCTGTGGGATGCCCGATGCCCTGGAAGCCGCGGTCTACGTCCGTAGCCGGAAGCCGCGGCGCACGCCCGTAGCCGGCGGCGCTCGCGTCGTTGTGCCTGCCGCCCCGCTGACCGGTCGGTGGCGCCGCCCGTTTGATCGCATCCCGGCCGCTCTCGTGAGCAGCTGATCGGGCTCGCGCTTCCATTCGGCATCCGGCACACCCGGATCGCCGGATCGCCGGCATTTTCTCGAGCTTGCCCGTCGGCTGTCTCGTGCTGCGCGACGGGGCCGGACGACGCGATGGTGAGCTGAGCGAGCGACGCCGCACCTGGGCGGCTCGCGGTAGGGCTCGTCCCCCTCCCCACTGTCCCCACCGTGCCATGAGCAGGCCGCCGCTGCCCGACGTGGCCTCAGCCGTCCGACGGCCGCTGCTGACCGCGGCACACGCGGCCCCGTAAGCCGACCCCGGAGACCCGCAGCGGCCGACCGTCGGCCCCGGCCCCGGTCCCGGCCCCTGCCTCGCCCCGGCACCTGCCCCCGCCTCGGTCCCCGCCCATCGCCCCTGTCCCGGTCCCCGGTCCCTGCCGCCCCGGCCCCTGCCTCGGCCCCCGCCCAGCGCCCCTGTCCCCGGCCCCTGCCTCGGCCCCCACCCCGGGCCCCCATCAAGCCTCATGGGTTGCGATCCGGACTCGATCTGACGGGCTCTCACCGGGTGCGGGGGAGCGGCCCGCGGGCTGCGGGGCACCCGTTCGGTCGTATACGGGCGGATCAATTCTCTCCGGGGTCACGCAAGCCTCCATCGCCTCAGGCTCCGAGGTGATGTCCTTGAGCAGCGACGATCAGTTTGCGATCAATGGGCGATCAGTACGACAGAGAGATCATCGGTCGGCGGTCAGCGAATTCGTCGCATTCCTTCGTCCGGGCGAATTCCGTGTGGCGTCGACCTTTTGATCTTCGCTGCTACCGGCGAATTCCCTTTGACGCGTACTGTTTTGATCAACCGCGGCTCCCTACAATCCGTCCACATCTTGCTCAGGACGCCTGAGCGTGCTTCCGCGCGCCCATGTGCCAAACGTCAAGGAGGACGAATGGCGGGGCCTTACACCCCTCAGTTGCTTGACACCCCCACTTTTCTGGCGGGGCCCTCACTTACGGCGGGCAACCGCGGCATCGTGCTGGTGATCGCCGTGGTCGCCCTGGCGGCGCTGGCTGTCGCGGCGGTGCTGGTCCGCCAAGTGCTCGCGGCCGGTGAGGGAACCGACAGTATGAAGAAGATCGCGGCGGCCGTGCAGGAGGGCGCAAATGCCTACCTGGCACGGCAGATGCGGACCCTCGGCGTATTCGCCGTCGTGGTGTTCTTCCTGCTCATGCTGCTGCCCGCGGACAATTGGACGCAGCGCGCCGGACGCAGCGCCTTCTTCTTGATCGGCGCCGGATTCTCCGCGGCCACCGGCTATATCGGCATGTGGCTCGCCGTGCGCAGCAATGTGCGTGTGGCGGCGGCCGCCCGGGAAGCCACTCCGGCCGCGGGGGACACCGGGAAAAAGGATCTTACGGCCGTCTCGCACAAGGCAATGAAGATCGCATTCCGTACCGGTGGCGTCGTCGGCATGTTCACCGTGGGGCTGGGCCTGCTCGGCGCGTCCTGCGTGGTGCTCGTGTACGCGGTCGACGCGCCCAAGGTGCTGGAGGGATTCGGTCTCGGCGCCGCGCTGATCGCGATGTTCATGAGGGTCGGCGGCGGCATCTTCACCAAGGCCGCGGACGTCGGCGCCGACCTCGTCGGCAAGGTCGAGCAGGGCATCCCCGAGGACGACCCGCGCAACGCCGCGACCATCGCGGACAACGTGGGCGACAACGTCGGTGACTGCGCCGGTATGGCGGCCGACCTCTTCGAGTCGTACGCGGTGACCCTGGTCGCCGCCCTCATCCTGGGCATGGCGGCCTTCGGTGACGCCGGGCTCACCTTCCCGCTGCTGGTCCCGGCCATCGGGGTGCTCACCGCGATGGTCGGCATCTTCGTCGTCGCGCCCCGGCGCAGCGACCGCAGCGGCATGACGGCGATCAACCGCGGTTTCTTCATCTCCGCGGGCATCTCGCTGGTGTTGGTGGCCATCGCGGTGTTCACCTACCTGCCGTCCAGCTACGCCGACCTGACCGGTGTCACCGACACCGAGGTGCTGGGCCGCAGCGGCGACCCGCGGATTCTGGCGCTGGTGGCGGTTGCCATCGGCATCGTGCTGGCCGCACTGATCCAGCAGCTGACCGGCTACTTCACCGAGACCAACCGGCGGCCCGTCAGGGACATCGGGAAGACCTCGCTGACCGGCCCGGCCACGGTCGTGCTCGCCGGCATCTCGATCGGCCTGGAGTCGGCCGTCTACTCGGCGGTGCTGATCGGCCTGGCCGTGTACGGGGCGTATCTGCTGGGCGGCGCCTCCATCATCCTGGCGCTGTTCGCGGTGGCCCTGGCCGGCACCGGCCTGCTGACCACCGTCGGCGTGATCGTGGCCATGGACACCTTCGGTCCGGTCTCCGACAACGCGCAGGGCATCGCGGAGATGTCCGGCGACGTCACCGGTGACGGCGCGCAGGTGCTGACCGACCTGGACGCGGTCGGCAACACCACCAAGGCCATCACCAAGGGCATCGCCATCGCGACCGCCGTACTGGCCGCGGCCGCGCTCTTCGGCTCGTACCGGGACGCGATCGCCACCGCCGTACGGGAGATCGGCAACGCCGCCAGCGGGATGGGGCTGAGCCTGGACATCTCGCAGCCCAACAACCTGGTCGGGCTGATCCTCGGCGCTTCGGTCGTCTTCCTGTTCTCCGGGCTGGCGATCAACGCGGTGTCGCGGTCGGCGGGAGCGGTGGTCTTCGAGGTGCGCCGGCAGTTCCGCGAGCACCCCGGGATCATGGACTACACCGAACAGCCCGAGTACGGGCGGGTCGTCGACATCTGCACCAAGGACGCGTTGCGTGAGCTGGCCACCCCCGGGCTGCTGGCGGTGCTCACCCCGATCGCGGTCGGTTTCTCGCTCGGCGTCGGCGCGCTCGGTTCGTTCCTGGCGGGCGCGATCGGCACCGGCACGCTGATGGCGGTCTTCCTCGCCAACTCCGGTGGCGCGTGGGACAACGCCAAGAAGCTCGTCGAGGACGGCCATCACGGCGGCAAGGGCAGCGAGGCGCATGCCGCGACGATCATCGGTGACACCGTGGGCGACCCGTTCAAGGACACCGCGGGACCGGCGATCAACCCGCTGCTGAAGGTCATGAACCTGGTGGCGCTGCTCATCGCGCCCGCTGTGGTGAAGTTCTCGTACGGGCAGGACAAGAGCGTCGGCGTACGGATCGTGGTCTCGGCGCTGGCGATCGCCGTCATCGTCGGTTCGGTCTACGTCTCCAAGCGGCGGGGAATCGCCGTAGGTGACGAAGACAACTCCGAAGATCCGGAAAGCATCGCCAAGTCAGCCAAGACGGCGGTGGCGTCCTAGCCGGAAAGGACCTCCCGAAGGCCTCGCGGACCGCACAACTGGGCGGGTGGACGGCGTATTTTGCAGCTGCCGGCCACCCGCCTTCCGCATGCTCGGGTGGCCCTGCGGACCTTGGTGCAAATGGCTGCAATGAGGGCCGGAGGGGATCCCCGACCGGTGGCCCAGGCCCTTTGGACGTGTATGTTCCGGGGCCGAGAGCCATGGAAGGGACCAATCCGGTGAACAAGAAGCTTGTGGCTGCACTGTCCGGCGGTGCGGCACTGGTGCTCGCGCTGACCGGCTGCAGCGACGACAGCAACAAGAAGCTCAATGACTGGGCGAAGACTTTCTGCGATCCTGCGCAGTCTCAGTTCAAGCAGATCCAGGACGCCAACGGCGCCATGCAGACGGCCGATGACGGCAGCACGGACTCCAAGAAGGTCCAGCAGACGGACTCGGCGGCCTTCCAGAAGATTTCCAGCGCCTACGCCTCGCTGGCCAAGTCCCTGGAGAAGGCCGGGCCGCCGCCCACCGAACAGGGCAAGCAGGCCCAGCAGAACGCCGTCAAGGAGCTCAACTCACTGTCCAAGGGCTACGCGGACCTCCAGAAGCAGGTCAACAAACTCGACACCTCGGACAAGCTCAAGTTCGCGGACGGTCTGCGCGATCTCTCCAGCGGCATCAACAAACTCAACAAGCAGAGCGAGGCGGCCTTCAAGAACCTGGAGGCCGGCGACGTCGGCAAGGCGATGGCCGCCCAGAAGGGCTGCCAGAACCCGGCCGCGTCCGGCTCCCCGGCCCCCACGCAGTCCAAGAAGTCGTAGCGGCAAGAGCGTCCGCACACGTGGGGAGGGCCCACGGCGCACGCGAACAGCAACGGCTCCGTACGGCCCGGCGACGCGCCCGAGAAGGGTGTGGCGCCGGGCCGTCGCCGATTGTCGGTGGCAGGGCCGACAATGGGGGCGTGAGTACGCACCTCCCCACCGCTGATGTCCAGGACCCCGAGAGCAACGCCCGCACCGCCCGGCTGCGCGAGGCGTTGCTGGCCGCCGCCTTCACCGCCGACGGGCTGCTGGATCTGCTCGGCGCGCCGGCCTATGCCGCGCTGGCGCGCAGCGAGACCGTCCCCGCCCTGCGGGCCACGCGCGGCGACAGCCCGTTGGAGACGCTGGTGCGGCTGTTCCTGCTGCAGCGCCCGGTGGAGCTGCGGCGGGCGCAGGCCGCGCTGCCCGTCGAGGACTGTCTCGCCGACGGCTGGCTGGTGCAGGACGGCGAGGAACTGCGCGCGAGCGTGGACGTGCGGCCATACAGCGGCCCCGAGGAACAGGACTGGTGGATCGTCTCCGACCTGGGCTGTGCGGTCGGCGGCGCCGGCGGTATCCGGGGCGTCGGGGAACAGGACCGCGCGGAGCTGGTGCTCGGCGTCGGCGGTGCGTCCACGACCCTCGCCGGGCTCACGGTCCGCAGGCCGGTCACCAAAGCGCTCGATCTCGGCACGGGCTCCGGCATCCAGGCGCTGCATGCCGCGCAGCACGCCACCCGCGTCACGGGCACGGACCTCAACCCCCGGGCGCTGCGGATCGCCGCGCTGACCCTGGCGCTCTCCGGGGCGGGGCCGGCCGACCTGCGGGAGGGCTCGCTGTTCGAGCCCGTCGGTGACGAGACGTACGACCTGATCGTGTCCAACCCGCCGTTCGTGATCTCGCCCGGCGCCCGGCTCACCTACCGCGACGGCGGCATGGGCGGCGACGACCTGTGCCGGACGCTCGTCCAGCAGTCCGGCGCGCATCTCAACGACGGCGGATACTGCCAGCTGCTGGCCAATTGGCAGCATGTGGCGGGCGAGGAGTGGCACGACCGGCTGCGCTCCTGGGTGCCGCGCGGCTGCGACGCCTGGATCGTGCAGCGCGAGGTGCAGGACATCACCCAGTACGCCGAGCTGTGGCTGCGTGACGCCGGCGACCACCGCACCGGCGACGAGGAGTACGCCGCGCGGTACGACGCCTGGCTCGACGAATTCGAGGCACACAAGACCAAGGCCATCGGCTTCGGCTGGATCACCCTGCGCAAGTCCGGATCGGACTCCCCGTCCATCACGGTCGAGGAATGGCCGCATCCGGTGGAACAGCCGCTGGGGGAGTCGGTCGTACGGCACTTCGCCCGCCAGGACTACCTGCGGGCCACGGACGACGCGGCGCTGCTGGCCGGCCACTTCCGGCTCGCCGACGAAGTGGTGCAGGAGCAGGTCGGGCTGCCCGGGGCGGAGGACCCCGAGCATGTGGTGCTGCGCCAGAACCGCGGTATGCGGCGGGCGACGAAGGTGGACACGGTCGCCGCGGGCTTCGCCGGGGTGTCTGACGGCTCGCTCCCGGCCGGGCGGATTCTGGACGCCATCGCCCAACTCGTCGGCGAGGATCCGGTGCTGCTGCGGGACCGTACGCCGGCCTCGATCCGGATGCTGGTCGAGCAGGGGTTCCTGGAGCCGGTGGCCGCGGGCGGCTGACGGAGGCCGGGGGAGCGGTACGGAGCGAGCGGACGTCGTTCATCCGGCGTTCGCCGGGAGGCCGTCCCGGGGTGCCACGCTGCCCGCATGGAGAGTGGACCCGAGGCATTTGCCGGTGCGGCGTTCGCGCTGTTTGGCGCCGGACTGCTGGTGTGGACGGGCGTCTGCGTACGGACCGGTGCGCCGGTCGCCGAGGGCGTCAGCCGCCCGGTGGCCACCGTGACGGCGCTGCTGTCCGGGGTGGTGTTCCTGGCCACGGGCGGCTGGTTGCTGGCAGCGTTGTAGCCGGGAGCCGGGAGCCGGGAGCCGGGAGCCGGGAGCCGGGAGCCGGCAGCCCTGGCTGCTGAGCCGGGGCCGGGGAGCTGTGGTGCCCGAGCCGCTGGGTCGTCGGGCCCGTACCGCCGGTGCGGGCGCCGCCCACAACTCCCGTTGCGCGCCGCTACGTTCACTTCCGGCCAGTTCTGTGACAGATGGCCGATGTGTGGCGGTACGCGGGAACTTTTCCGGGCCGACGGCCATGTTCCTCAGTGAAGGTCGGCAACGACCGGCAGGCTCACGACCCTTCAGTGAGGAACCCACATGAACCGCGCATTCCGCTACGTCGCCGTCGGCACCATCGCCGTCTCCCTCCTCGCCGGCGGCTCGGCCGCCGCCTTCGCCGCGCCGCAGCACCTCCACTCGCCCACGCCCGTCGTGGCCAGCGCCCCGGCACTGACCGCCAAGGCCAGCGCGACCACCGTCAACGCCTGGCAGGAGTTCCGGATCTCCGGCACCGCCAAGGGCATCAAGCCCGGTACCAACGTCACCGTCCAGCAGAAGCAGGGCACGAAGTGGGTCTCGCTGCCCGCCCGGACGCCGGTCAACGCCAGCGGCACGTACTCGGTACGGGTCAAGCTCGGCATCAAGGGCGTCAACCAGCTCCGTATGGGCGCCGGCAGCATCGTCTCGCCGGTGGTCAAGGTCACCGTCCGCTGACGCGCGAGGGTCCGGGAACCGCGGCCGGACCCTCCGGGACGTCTCCTGGGGGGTGTCCCCCTAGGAGACCAGGTTGCGGGCGACCATCCACACCGCGGCGATGCCGAGCACCACGGCATTGCCGCGGGCCGAGAGCCGTGGCCGGTAGACGCGTCCGCCGAGCCCCGCGACCAGCCAGCGCCCGAGGGCGTACGCGACGGCCGGCCCGGCCAGCACGAGCAGCACGGCGTTGTCATGGAACGCCGTCACGACCTCGCCGTGCATCAGGTCGTACGCCATCCGCGTCCCGCCGCACAGCGGGCACAGCAGCCCGGTGGTCCATTTGAACGGGCACGGGATCAGCAGCTGCCCCGGTTGGTGCGGATCGGTGTGCCAGAGATAGACGGCGGCCGACGCCCCGACGCCGAGAGCGATCGACGCCCGGCGGACGGTGCGCGCCCGGATCGACGCCCCCGTGGGCTCCACGGGCGCGTCGGGGCCCCAGGACTCCCCGGGCCCCCGAGACTCCGCGGGGCTCACGCGCTCAGCGACCTGGCGTAGTTGACCTGGTTGAGCACGAACATCACCTGCTCGCGTGACTGCACCGGGATCATCGTGGAGTGGTGCCGGCCACCGCTGTTCACCGTGACCTGCACGAAGCCGAGGGTCACCCGCTCTTTCATCAGCAGGAAGAGCAGACCGAGCAGACAGAAGAAAAAGAAGACGATGGCGAGCACGACCGCGTGCGCCGGCGTCTTCTCCTCCGTCCGCGACATGTCGGTCGCCGTCCACATCGCGCCCTTGAGCGGCATCGGCCCGGCGGGCGTGACGACCGTGTCCCCGGCCACCGCTATATCGCCCAGCGACAGCGCCATCCCCCCGGGCTGGGCCCCGCCCTGGAATCCCCCGGGGCCGTTCTGGAACCCGCCGGGGCCGCCCTGGAATCCTCCGGGGCCGCTCTGGAACCCCCCGGGCGCCGGCTGCGGCACAGTGCTCGGCGGGAAACCGGGCGCGGGCGGCGGCTGCGGGACATCGTTCGGGTAGCCGTATCCCGGCTGGGGCTGCGAGCCGGCCTGCGGGTAGCCGTACCCGGGGTCCCCGGGGCGGCCGCCCTGCGGGTACCCGTATCCGGCATCGGCAGGCCCGCCGCCGTCCGGCGTGGCGTAGGGGTTCTGGCCGGGCTGACCAGGCGGCTGATCCGGCGGCGGTCCGGGGTACTGGTTCGCCATGGCTGAGGTCCCCCCGAGGGTGCGTGATGACGGCAGTACTCGACTCGAACGGCGAGCCGTGCCGTATCCATCCTGCCAGCCCGCTTACGTGCTGTATCAAGGCAATGACGGCATCCGGCACCGCCTTGTGACGGTCGTCGGCCCGCGGGCGGTGCGGTGCGCGGCCCCGGGGCTGAGCGGCGATGCGCCGGGGATCCGTCACTGTGTGACATCACCGACGGCGCCGGAGCCGCGGTGCGCGGGGAACGGCCGAGGTGGGCGCCGGGGAGCAGCGCGGCCCCGCCATGATCCACAAGGCGCGTCCCGGGCCCGTGGCGAGCGCCTGATGCGGTCCGGGCGGCATGAAGGCATGTAGTCGGGTTACCGTTCGAGTGGCGTTGCGGGGTTTTTCCGTTTGACACGGGGCCGGGAGGTACCGTCACACTCCGCAGCGTCAAGCGTCACCGCAGTGCACCCCGGCGTCCGGCCGGGGGGCATTTCCAGCGTCGACCGGAGAGAAGAGCGAAGTTGTCCCCGACCAGCGAGACCGCAGACGGCGGCGGCCGCCGACTCGTCATCGTCGAGTCGCCTGCCAAGGCGAAGACGATCAAGGGCTACCTCGGCCCTGGCTACGTGGTCGAGGCCAGCGTCGGGCACATCCGCGACCTGCCCAACGGCGCCGCAGAGGTCCCGGCGAAGTACAAGGGCGAGCCCTGGGCCCGCCTCGGCGTGAATGTCGACGCCGACTTCCAGCCGATCTATGTCGTCAACAGTGACAAGAAGGACCAGGTCAAGAAGCTCAAGGAGCTGCTGGCCGAGTCCGACGAGCTCTATCTCGCCACAGATGAGGACCGGGAGGGCGAGGCCATCGCCTGGCACCTCCAGGAGATTCTCAAGCCCAAGGTCCCCGTCCACCGGATGGTCTTCCACGAGATCACCAAGGACGCGATCCGCGAGGCCGTCGCCAACCCGCGCGACCTGAACCAGAAGCTGGTCGACGCCCAGGAGACCCGCCGTATCCTTGACCGCCTCTACGGCTACGAGGTCTCGCCGGTCCTGTGGAAGAAGGTCATGCCCCGGCTGTCGGCCGGCCGGGTGCAGTCCGTCGCGACCCGTCTCGTCGTCGAGCGGGAGCGCGAGCGCATCGCGTTCCGCTCCGCCGAGTACTGGGACCTGACCGGCACTTTCGCCACCGGCCGGGCCGGCGACGCCAGCGACCCGTCGGTGCTGACCGCCCGACTGAACTCCGTCGACGGCCGCCGTATCGCGCAGGGCCGTGACTTCGGTCCCAACGGGCAGCTCAAGAACGACGTCCTCCATCTGGACGAGGCGAACGCCCGCGCGCTCGCCGCCGCCCTGGAGAACACCGACTTCGCGGTGCGCTCGGTCGAGTCCAAGCCCTACCGCCGCTCGCCGTACGCGCCGTTCCGTACGACCACCCTCCAGCAGGAGGCAAGCCGCAAGCTCGGCTTCGGTGCCAAGTCCACGATGCAGGTGGCGCAGAAGCTGTACGAGAACGGCTTCATCACCTATATGCGTACGGACTCCACCACGCTCTCGGACACCGCGGTCGCCGCGGCCCGGGCGCAGGTGACGCATCTGTACGGCGCGAACTACCTGCCGGACAAGCCGCGTACCTACGCCGGCAAGGTCAAGAACGCCCAGGAGGCACACGAGGCGATCCGCCCCTCCGGCGACCGCTTCCGCACCCCGGCCGAGACCGGTCTGACCGGCGACCAGTTCAAGCTCTACGAACTGATCTGGAAGCGGACCGTCGCCTCCCAGATGAAGGACGCGACCGGCAACTCCGTCACCGTCAAGATCGGTGGCCGTGCCGCCGACGGCCGGGACGCCGAGTTCAGCGCGTCCGGCAAGACCATCACCTTCCACGGCTTCCTCAAGGCCTATGTGGAGGGCGCCGACGACCCCAACGCGGAGCTCGACGACCGCGAGCGCCGGCTGCCGCAGGTCGCCGAGGGCGACGCGCTGGCCGCGCAGGAGATCACCGCCGACGGGCACGCCACCAAGCCGCCCGCCCGCTACACCGAGGCCACGCTGGTCAAGGAGCTGGAAGAGCGCGAGATCGGCCGCCCGTCGACCTACGCGTCGATCATCGGCACGATCCTCGACCGCGGCTACGTCTTCAAGAAGGGCACCGCGCTCGTCCCGTCCTTCCTCTCCTTCGCGGTGGTCAACCTCCTGGAGAAGCACTTCGGCCGGCTGGTCGACTACGACTTCACCGCCCGGATGGAGGACGACCTCGACCGCATCGCACGCGGTGAGGCGCAGTCCGTGCCGTGGCTGCGGCGCTTCTACTACGGCGAGGGCCACGGCGAGGGCGGTGCCGCGGACGCCGGCAACGGAGACGGCGACCACCTCGGCGGTCTGAAGGAGCTGGTCGAGGACCTGGGCGCAATCGACGCCCGGGAGATCTCGTCCTTCCCGGTCAGCGACGACATCAAGCTGCGGGTGGGCCGCTACGGCCCGTACGTCGAGCGCGGGGAGAAGGACGCCGAGGGCCATCAGCGCGCCGACGTCCCCGACGACCTGGCGCCCGACGAGCTGACCGTGGAGTACGCGGAGGAGCTGCTCGCCAAGCCGAGCGGTGACTTCGAGCTGGGCATGGACCCGGACAGCGGCCATCAGATCGTCGCCAAGGACGGCCGCTACGGCCCGTACGTCACCGAGATCCTGCCCGAGGGCACCCCGAAGACCGGCAAGAACGCGGTCAAGCCGCGCACCGCCTCGCTCTTCAAGTCGATGTCCCTGGACACCGTGACCCTGGCGGACGCGCTCAAGCTGATGTCGCTGCCGCGCGTCGTCGGCAAGGACCCCGAGGGCGTGGAGATCACCGCGCAGAACGGCCGCTACGGCCCGTACCTCAAGAAGGGCACCGACTCGCGCTCCCTGGAGAGCGAGGACCAGCTCTTCACGATCACGACCGACGAAGCGCTGGCGATCTACGCACAGCCCAAGCAGCGCGGACGGGCCGCCGCCAAGCCGCCGCTGAAGGAGCTGGGCACGGACCCGGTGAGCGGCAAGCCGGTGGTGGTCAAGGACGGCCGGTTCGGTGCGTATGTCACCGATGGCGAGACCAACGCGACGCTGCGGCGGGACGACGACGTCGAGACGGTCACCGCCGAGCGGGGCTACGAGCTGCTGGCGGAGAAGCGCGCCAAGGGGCCGGCGAAGAAGACCGCGAAGAAGGCGGCCAAGAAGGCGCCGGCCAAGAAGACGGCCGCGAAGAAGACGGCCGCCAAGAAGACCGCGGCGAAGAAGACCACCACGGCGAAGAAGACGACCGCCAAGAAGGCCACCGCGAAGACCGCGGCGGCCAAGAAGACGGCGGCGCCGGCGGAGGACTGAGGCCTGCGCCCACACCGGCGGCGCCGGTAAAAGCGCAGGACACGGGCGGGCACAACGGATGCGTTCCGGTGTGCCCGCCCGTTTGTTCGGGTGGGCGCTCGACGGCGCGCACCGTCCCGCTAGGCTGGCGGGATGACGCGTGCCGAGCAGCCAACGGTCGTGACCCCCACTTCAGGCGCCCTAGCGGCGGATTCCCGCGAGCGCGCCGTGCGAGCCCTGCTCCGCTTCCCCCCACTGAAGCGACTGTGGAGCGCCCAATTTGTCGGGGGCATCGGCGATGCCCTGTCCATGCTTGTCCTCGTATTGCTCGCCCTTCAGGCGGCGCTCTACGTACCGCTGGGCGGCGAGCCCGCCTTCGGCGGTGGTTATCGGGGTGCAGCCCTCGCGGTCACCACGGTCTTCGCCGCCCGGATGCTGGCGACGTTGCTCTTCGGGGCCGTCCTGCTGGGGCCGCTGTCGGCGCTGACGGCGCCCTCGGGGCCGCTGGACCGGCGCTGGACGATGATCGGCGCGGATGTGCTGCGGCTCGCGCTGCTGGTCATCGCGCCCCTGTGGATCGACTGGACGCCGGACGACGCGCTGGCCTGGCTGCTGGTCACGGTCTTCGTCACCGGCGTGGCCGAACGGTTGTGGACCGTCGCGCGGGAGAGCGCCGCCCCCGGCCTGCTGCCCGAGCCGCCCCCTGAGGGCGCCTCCGTACGGCCCCTCCCCGACAACATGGACGCCCTGCGCCGCCTCTCGCTGCGCACCGGCTTCCTCTCGCTGCCGATCGCGGCCGCCGCCCTGGTGGTCGTCACCCTCATCAGCAAGCTGCTGGGCACCGGCATCGACTGGTTCCAGCTCCACCAGGCCGCGCTCGGCTCGTATGTCGCCGCCGGCCTGTTCGCCGCCTCCGTATCGATCCTCTACTTCATCGAGCTCCCCGGGGTGCAGACGCCGCGGCCGCGCTCCCCTCTGGAGGGGCTGCGCCGCCCGAAGACCACCGGAGCGAAAGCCGGACAGCCGGGACAGGGCGAGAAGCCGGAGAACGGCACGGCCCGGCCCGGCGCCGACAAGGGCCGTACCGGCGCACTCCCGCTGCTGGTGACGGCCTGCGCCGCGGTGGCCGCCGCGATCGCCGCGGCCGTCGCGCTCGCCGTCCTGCACGGCTACGACCTGGCCGGCGGCCCGGCCGCCTTCGCCCTGCTGGTGCTGGCGCTGACCGGCGGCACGGCCGTCGGCATCCGTTGCGCCCAGCGGGTGCTGCCCGCGCTCTCCCGGCGCCGGCTGCTCGCCCTCGCGGTGGCCGCCACCGGAGTCGGGCTGCTGGCCATGGGGCTGGTCCCGGACCCGACGACGGTGCTGGTGCTCGCGCTGCTGTCCGGCATCAGCGCCGGTATCGCCGCCAATACGGGGCATGTGCTGCTGGAGCAGGAGTCCGAGGAGTCCCGCACCGCCCGTACGACCGAGCATCTGCACGCCGTCGTACGGCTGTCGGTCGCGCTGGCCGCCATCGTCGCGCCGCTGCTCGCGGCCGTCATCGGCCCGCACGACCTCGGCAGCGGCACCTTCGACTTCGCCTACGGCGGCGCCGCCTACACCCTGATGCTGGTCGGCGCGCTGCTGCTGCCGGTCGCCGCGCTGGTGCTGGGCAAGGTCGACGACCGGCAGGGCGTACCGCTGCGGCGTGATCTGCGCGAGGCGCTGCGCGGCGGCGACCCGGCCCAGGCACCCGCCGCCACCGGCTTCTTCATCGCCCTGGAAGGCGGCGACGGCGCCGGGAAGTCCACCCAGGTCGAAGCGCTCGCGGAGTGGATCCGCGGCAAGGGCCATGAGGTCGTGGTGACCCGTGAGCCGGGTGCCACCGCCATCGGCAAGCGACTGCGCTCGATCATCCTCGACGTCTCGACGTCCGGGCTCTCGGACCGTGCGGAGGCGCTGATGTTCGCCGCCGACCGGGCCGAACACGTCGACAGCGTCATCCGCCCCGCCCTGGAGCGCGGCGCGGTCGTCATCACCGACCGGTACATCGATTCCTCGGTCGCCTACCAGGGCGCCGGGCGCAACCTCGCGCCCACGGAGATCGCCCGGATCTCCCGTTGGGCCACCGACGGCCTCGTCCCCCATCTGACGGTGCTGCTCGACATCTCCCCGGAGACCGCACGGGAACGCTTCACCGAGGCGCCCGACCGGCTGGAGTCCGAGCCCGCCGAGTTCCACCAGCGGGTCCGGTCCGGTTTCCTGACACTGGCCGCCGCCGACCCCGCGCGCTATCTGGTCGTCGACGCCGGGCAGGAGCCCGCGGCCGTCACCACCGTCGTACGGCACCGCCTCGACCAGGTGCTCCCGCTGTCCGAGGCCGAGATCAAGGCGCAGGCCGACGCCCGTAAGGCCGCCGAGGAAGAGGCCCGCCGCAAGGCCGAGGAGGAGGCCGCGCGCAAGGCGGAGGAGGAGCGCCTGGAGCGCGAGCGCCAGGAGCAGCTCGCCAAGCTGCGTGCCGAGGAAGAGGAGCGCAAGCGCCGCGAGGCCGAGGAGGCCAGGGCACGAGAGGAGGCCCGCCAGGCGGAGGAGGCCCGCAAGCGCGCCGAGGAGGCCCGTCAGGCCGCCGAGGCGGAGCGGCAGCGGCGCGAGGCCGAGGAGCGGGCCCGCGAGGCCGAGCAGGAGCGGCTGCGCAAGCAGCACGAGGAGGAGGCGCGGCTGCGCAAGGAGGCCGAGGAGCGCCGCCTGGAGAAGCAGCGCAAGGCCGAAACGGCCCTGCTGCGCGCCGAGGAGGCCCGGGTGGCGGCAGCCGAAGCGGCGGCCGCGGCGGAGGCCAAGGCGGCTGCCGAGGCCGAGGAAGCGGCCGAGGCGCCCACTGCGGAGACGTACGTCGCGGATCTGCGGAAGCGGCTGGGAGAGGACACGCCCGACGCCTCCGCCCCGTCCGGCCCCGCCCCGGACAGCGACCGTACGGAGTACCTGCCCCGGCCCGGTACGGGGGAGGGCGAGGTGCCCGGTGCGGTGGACGAGACGGCGGTGCTGCCTCCGGTACGGGACGCGCAGGACGCCTGGGACGGGCCTGGGGCCGGCTCCGACGCGGCGGAGACCGCCGTGCTGCCGCCCGTACGGGACGATGCCCCGGCCGACCGGGTGCCGCCGTGGATGTTCCGCAAGGAGGGACCGGAGGCCGCGAACGGTGCCACCGGCGCGGCGTCGGACCGGCCCACCGGCTCCGCCGCCGAGTCGCGTGTCGAGCGCACCCGCGAACTCCCGCAGATCGACCCGCTGACGGGCCGCCCCGTGGAGAACGCGCAGCGCAGCCGCCCGCGCCCCGAATGGGCGGAGGAGACCCCGCTGGACGATCTGCCGACGCTCGCCGACGAGCTGCTCGGCCCGCGCGCCGACGAGGAAGCGGACGAGGGCGCGGGTGACGACGGCCGCCGCGGCGGCCGGGGGCGGCGCGGCTAGGACGCGCTTTCCGGGTCACCCGGGTCACCCCGGGTCACCCCGGGTCACCCGGGGCGATACGGCGTGACCCGCCCCAGCCCGGCGGGAAGACCCCAACGACCGGCCGTGGCCGCAGCCCGACAGCTGCGGCCACGGCCGTTTCGCGGCGCCGGACGGCCCCCGTCCGGCCGCCCGGCGCCGGCTTCCGGATTCGTTTGTCAGTGGGTTGCACCACAATGGGTCAGGCGTGGAGCAATGCGTGGTCTGCGGCCGGGCGCACACGCACCCCGCACGGCACGACGGAACGGCACGGACAGGAACGGCGGACAGCGATGGCGGTATGGGACGACGTGGTCGGCCAGGACCGGTTGACGGCTCAGCTGGCCGCGGCCGCGCGCGATGCGGACGCCCTCGTGACCGCGGAGCACGCCGGAGAACGGCCACGGCCCGGTGAGCAGCCGGAGCCGCAGCCGTCCGCCGACCGCGGCAGCGCCTCCCAGATGACCCACGCCTGGCTGTTCACGGGCCCGCCGGGTTCCGGCCGCTCCACCGCGGCCCGCGCCTTCGCCGCCGCCCTCCAGTGCGTCAGCCCGGACCGCGCCCTCGGGGGTGCCCCCGGCTGCGGCTTCTGCGACGGCTGCCACACCAGCCTGGTCGGCACGCACGCCGACGTCGAGATCGTCCGTACGGACCTGCTGTCCATCGGCGTCAAGGAAACCCGCGACCTGGTCCGCCGGTCCTCCCTCTCCCCGGCCGGCGGCCGGTGGCAGGTGATCGTCCTGGAGGACGCCGACCGCCTCACCGAAGGCGCCGGAAATGTCCTCCTCAAGGCCGTCGAGGAGCCCGCTCCCCGTACGGTCTGGCTGCTGTGTGCGCCCTCCGTCGAGGACGTCCTGCCCACCATCCGCTCGCGCTGCCGCCATCTCTCCCTGCGTACGCCTCCGGTCGCCGCGGTCGCCGACGTCCTCGTCCGGCGCGACGGCATCGAGCCGGAGGCCGCCGACCGGGCCGCCCGCGCCACTCAGGGGCACATCGGCCGGGCCCGCCGGCTCGCCACGGACGAGCGTGCCCGCGCCCGTAGGGCGGCCGTGCTCAAACTCCCGCTCCGCACCGACGACATCGGCGGCTGCCTCAAGGCCGCCCAGGAGCTGATCGATGCCGCGGGGGAGGACGCCAAGCAGGTCGCCGAGGATGTCGACACCAAGGAGACCGAGGAGCTGCGCGCCGCGCTCGGCGCCGCCGCCGGCACCGGCGGACGCCTGCCGCGCGGCACGGCCGGCGCCATGAAGGAGCTCCAGGACAAGCAGAAGCGCCGCTCCACCCGTACCCAGCGCGACAGCCTCGACCTGGCCCTGGTCGACCTCACCAGCTTCTACCGCGACGTCCTCGCCCTCCAGATGGGCGCCTCGGTACCCCTCGCCAACGACGAGGTACGCGACAGCATCCACCGCATCGCCACCGCCTCGACCCCCGAACGCACTCTCCGCCGTATAGAAGCCGTGATCGCCTGCCGCGAGGCCCTGGACCGCAATGTGGCTCCCCTCCTCGCGGTCGAGGCGATGGCTGTCGCCCTCCGCGCCGGCTGACCACCACCCACCGCAGCACCCCGACCCCGCCGGTCACCCGGCCTCGCACGCAAGGAGGCGCACACGCAACGTCCCCATCCGGATACTCTCCGTCCGAACCCTCACGGCAACCGCCGCGGCAACCACCCCGGCGTCCGCCGCCCCACACCCGCCACCAGCCACATCGACACCCACCCCTGACACCCGCCACCGGACATCTGCCCCCGCCCCCACCCCGGGCCCGACCTCCCACCCGCCCCGCGCGCTCTCACCACCAGGGCCGGCCTCCTGCCCCGGCGGCAGCCACAGCCCAGCAAGCCCCACCGCCGACACCAGCACCGCCGGCACTCACCCCACCAGCACCCGCCCACCACCGCCGGCACTCGCCCCACCAACACCGCCCCCCGCCCCGCCACCCGCACTCCACCTTCCAGGGACCGACACCGCCTCCACTTTCCAGGGACCGAGACCAAGGACCGCCCATGGCCACCAGCCGTCTGCTCCGCACCTCCGCCGCTCTCCTCGCGGCCACCGCTCTGCTGATCTCCGGCTGCTCCTCGGGGAGTTCGTCCCCCGATGCCGAGGCGTCCCCCGGCCCCACAACGGAAGCCGGTGCCCAGCGCCCCGCCGCCGACGCCACCCTCGCGCCGCTCCCGTCCTCCACCCCGGCCGCCCTCCGGCCGTACTACGACCAGAAGCTGAGCTGGCGCTCCTGTGGGAGCGGCTTCGAATGCACGGCGATGAAGGCGCCCCTGGACTACGCCGACCCCGGTGCGGGCGACATCAAGCTCGCGGTGGCCCGCAAGAAGGCCACCGGCCCCGGCAGCCGGATCGGCTCCCTCCTGGTCAATCCGGGCGGCCCCGGCGCGTCGGCGATCGACTACCTCCAGCAGTACGCGCCCCAGCCCGCCGCGGTCCGGGCGCGTTACGACATGGCGGCGATGGACCCGCGCGGCGTGGCGCGCAGCGCGCCGGTCAAGTGCCTCGGCAACAAACAGATGGACCGCTACACCCAGACCGACCAGACCCCGGACACCCCGGCCGAGGTCAACAAGCTCATCAACGCCTACCGCACCTTCGCCAAGGACTGCCAGGACCGCTCCGGCAAGGTGCTCTCGCACGTCTCCACGATCGAAGCCGCCCGCGACATGGACGTACTGCGCGCCGCCCTGGGCGACAAGAAGCTCCACTACGTCGGCGCTTCCTACGGCACCCTCCTCGGCGCGACCTACGCCGGCCTCTATCCCTCCCGCGTCGGCCGCATGGTCCTGGACGGCGCGATGAACCCGGCGCTCGACTCCCGCAGGACCAACATCGACCAGACCACCGGCTTCAACACCGCCTTCACGGCGTTCGCCGCGGACTGCATCAAGCACAAGAACTGCCCCCTCGGCACCAAGAGCACCGAGGACGCAGGCAACCAGCTCTCCGCCCTGTTCAAGAAGCTGGACGCCCACCCGGCGGCAACGGGCGAGGAGCGCAAGCTCACCGAGTCCCTGGCCACCACGGGCGTCATCGCCGCCATGTACGACGAGCGCGCCTGGCCCCTCCTGCGCGATTACCTCGCCCAGGCCAAGGCAGGCAACGGCCGCGGGCTGCTCACCCTCTCCGACAGCTATTACGAGCGCGAGCCGAACGGCTCCTACGCCAACCAGATGTACGCCAACCCCGCCGTCAACTGCCTCGACCTCGCGTCCGCCTTCACCACCCCCGACCAGGTCCGCGCCGCCTTGCCCAGCTTCCGCAAGGCCTCCCCGGTCTTCGGCACAAACTTCGCCTGGGCCGCTCTGAACTGCGCATACTGGCCGGTCAAGCCCACCGGCACACCCCACCGCATCGAGGCCAAGGGCGCCGCCCCGATCCTCGTCGTCGGCACCACCCGCGACCCGGCCACCCCCTACAGCTGGGCCAAGGCCCTCGCCTCCCAGCTCTCCAGCGCCACCCTGCTCACCTACGAGGGTGACGGCCACACCGCCTACGGCCGCGGCAGCGACTGCATCGACACCGCGATCAACAACTACCTCCTCAACGGCACCGTCCCCCCGAAGAACAAGCACTGCAAGTGACCCGCCTCACACCCTTTCACCCCGCTCCCCGCCCTCCCCTGACCAGCTCCTAAACGGGTTACAGAGCACCCCTCTGTGATGTGTAGACTGGGCCGCGCACCACGCCGCCTTAGCTCAGTTGGCCAGAGCAACGCACTCGTAATGCGTAGGTCTCGGGTTCGAATCCCGAAGGCGGCTCTGTGGAAAGCCCAGGTCAGAGATCGCTGACCTGGGTTTTTTGTTGGGTGCGTCCAGCCGTACGGGAGTGGCCGGTGTGAGGCCACCGGCGGTCGGTGGGTGGCCGTAGCGGTCAGGCACGCGGTCGTTCAGGCCTGCTCGGGCGTGAGGTGGACCGTCGCCAGGGCGCCGCCGGCGGCGGGGTTTTCGTAGGTGACCTTGGTGTTCAGTACCCGGGCCTGGCCGGTGACGATGGTGAGGCCCAGGCCGATGCCGGCGCCGCGTTCGCGGGCGCCGGTGCGGAAGCGCTGGGGGCCGTGGGTGAGCAGTTCGGCGGGGAAGCCGGAGCCGTTGTCGTGTACGCGGACCGCTGCTCCGTCGACTTCCAGGGTCACCGGCGGGGCGCCGTGGAGTTGGGCGTTGGTGAGCAGGTTGGCGAGGATGCGCTCGACGCGGCGGGGGTCGGTCGAGACGGCCGTTTCGTTGTGGACCGTGACCTCGACGTCGCCGCCCGTCAGGGCGACTGCCCGGTGCGCCAGGGTGCTCGGGAGGATCTTCTCGTGTTGCGCCCGTTCGACTCCCGGCACATCCAGCCGGGCCACCTCCAGGACGTTCTCCACGAGAGTGCGCAGGGTGTCCACGCCCCCGCTGACCAGTTCGGCCGGGCGGCCGGGCGGCAGGAGTCCGACGGCGGTCACCAGGCCGGCGACGGGGGTGCGGAGCTCATGGGCGATATCGGCGGTGACCTGCCGTTCGGCCTCCAGGCGGGCGCTCAGCGCGTCGGCCATGGTGTTGACGGCGGCCCCGAGCCGGGCGATCTCGTCCTTGCCCTTGGGCCGGACCCGGTCGGTCAGATCGCCGTCCGCGATCCGCTGCGCGGTGTCGGCGGACGCGGTGATGCGCCGGCCCGCGCCGGCCGCCGCGACGACGCCCAGCACACAGCCGAGCGCGGTGACGGACGCACCGGAGCCGACCAGCACCCGGTCGAGATCGGCGAGGGCGCGGGCCTGCGGGGCGTAGGAGCGGCGGATGGCGAGGAGCTCGCGGCCGCTGCGGGTGGCGGCCCACAGCACCGGGGCGCCGGAACCGCCGGTGTTCTGGAGGCAGGTGGCCCGCACGGGGCGGTCGGTGACGGTCCTGCGGAGCGCGGCGGGCAGATCCGGTGGATTGACCAGGGCGCCGCTGTCGATTCCGGAGGAGTAGGCGCCGACCGCCGCCACCAGCCGGGCGTCGGCCGCACGGCCGGCGTTCTTGCGCTGGTCCTCGGCGGTGAGCTGGTGCACCAGCAGACCGATGAGGGTGGCGACGATCGCGGCCGTCACGGCGATGACCAGGGCGGTCTTGGTGCGCAGCCCCATGGTGGTCAGGGCGCGAGCTTGTAGCCGAAGCCGCGGACGGTCACGATCCGGCCGTGGCCGATCTTGGCGCGCAGCCGCTGCACATGGACGTCGACGACACGGGGGTCGCCGCCGCACGCGTAGTCCCATACGCGTTCCAGCAGCGTGGTCCGCGAGAGCACGATGCCGGGCTCGGCCGCGAATTCGAGCACCAACCTGCGCTCGGTGGGAGTGAGTTCGAGCAGCCGGCCGGCCCGGTGGATGTCCATGGACGCGGTGTCCACCGTGAGGTCGCCGAACTGCAGCAGCGTCGGTTCCTCCCGCGGGCCGGTCTCGGGGAAGTCCGCGGTGCGGCGCAGCGCCGCACGTATGCGGGCGACCAGCACCGGTACGTCGTACGGCTTGGTGAGGTAGTCGTCGGCGCCCGCTTCGAGGCCGAGGACGACATCCACCGGATCGGTGCGGGCGGACAGCATCAGCACGGGCAGCCGGCTCACCTCACGGATGCGGCGCACCACGCTGACCCCGTCGAGGCGCGGCAGCATGACGTCCAGGAGGGCGACATCGGGGGCGCGGTCGCGGAACTGTGCGAGCCCGGCGTGCCCGTCGGCGGCCGTGCGCACCTGGTATCCGTAGCGTTCCAGGGACAGTTGGGTGGCCTCACGCAGCAGGGGGTCGTCCTCCACGAGCAGCACATCGGTCATCGCTTGCGTTCCTAGGGCTCGGGGACGGGCAGCCGGACGTTGCGCAGCTCGGCTGCCTGGTCGGACGGGAGGTGGTGGGAGGACCGTACGACGGCACGGCTGTAGTACGAGACGTTCTCTTGGTGCTGTAGGCGGCTGAGTTCGACGGTGGCGGGGTATCCGTGCGCGGGGCAGTGGGGGATGCACCACATGCCGGTCACCCGCCCGGTGGCAACGGCTTTCGGCTTTCCCCAGGAGCGCCAGCTCAGCCGGGAGACCGAGGAGAACTCGGTGAGGGCGAAACCCGTGGGGCGGGTCAGCGGATGGCCCAGGGTGTCGGAGACATAGACCGGTCCGGAGACCTGGGTGGGGCTGGGCAGGGCGGGGCCCTCGACGTGGGGCTGTTCGGGGTTTCCGCACCCGGTGAGACCCACGGCCGTCAGCACCAGCGCGAGGCCGGTGGCCACGGCCGTGGGCTTGTTCATCGGGGGCTTCTCACATCAGCTGGTGGCGAGCGGGTGCTTGCCCTGGAGGTCCTCGGAATCGTACGCACCCGAGCCCCCGGCCAGCTTCAGGGTGAAGGAGGAGAAGACCTTCTTGCCGTTCACGGTCTTCGGGTCCGACAGCGTGAGGGTGCCCTTCAGCGGCTTGTCGAGGCAGGTCTCGAGGCACCAGTTGCCGGTGACATTACCGGTGGCGACCGCCTTCTTCGCGTCCCACTGCTTCCAGTTGAGGTCCCCGACCGAGGTGAACTCGGAGAGCACCAGGCTCTCGGGGCTGCGCTCGGCCTTGCCCTGGTCCGCGTTCTCCTCGCCGGCGTGGTTGATGACGTAGGGGGTGTTGTCGGTCTGGGCGACACCCGCGGTGTGGGCGTGAGCGGTGTGTGCCGGGGCGGTGGCGGCGTTCGCCCCGGTGGCGGTGGCGAAGGTGCCGAGGGCGGCGACACAGACCAGGCCCGCGCCTATGGCCGTCTTGTGGCGCCGGATCAGGCTCGTGCTGCGGTTCATGATCTCGCCCCGGTTCGTAGGGATCGGTCGACGCGTCAGAAGCTAGGAGCGACGCTTCTCGATGGCCTGTCAGCCATGTAACAGCCGTCCATCAGCGGCTGTTACGTGATCTACATACGGGCGGGAGGCCTCCCGGTCAGAGCGGTTTTCTCGCCGTCCCTGGTCACCGCGATGCCCTTGGGCACCTCGACCTTGAACCGGGCGTCACAGAGGGCGATTCCGGTGCAGCCGGCGTCGATGTCGAGAGTGTCGCCCTTGAGGGTCCAGGTCAGCCGCTCGCTGCCGGCGGCCGCGTCGAACCAGCGGGTGACCTTGATGTCCTTGCGGTCGGTGGCGACCAGGTCCGTGGCGACCTCGTGCGTCGTCAGCTTCAGGGAGGTGCCGGTGTACGGGAAACTCTTCGATTCCGGTGTCGCCTTCGTGGCGTCCACCGAGCAGCCGGTGAGGCCGAGGGCGGCGACGGCCGCCGCCGCGACGACGAGGGTGACGGGCCGCTTCGCGCCGGCGCCTGGAAACATCGGTTCCTCCACAGGTACGGATGGGTGCACTGGTAGGAGGATCCCGGGGCCGGGCGGGCGGCACATCTGCCGATCGGCAGATATCGGGTCAGCGGACGGCGGGCGCCGGCAGCAGGCATCTGACCCGCCACCCCTGCGCGTACGGGCCCGCCTCCAGCGCGCCGCCGAGGGCGCTGACCCGCTCGGCGAGGCCCGCGAGGCCGGTGCCGCCGCCCCGGCGGGTGCCGGCGGGCGACCCCGGCCCCGCGGTGTCGGCGACCAAGACCTCCACGGCCCGGTCGGCGGTCCGTCCCGCGAACACCTCGACCCGGCCGGCCTGCGGCGCATGCCGCCGTACGTTGGTCAGCGCCTCCAGCACCACCCGGTACGCGGTGTCCTCGGCCTCCCGTGAGAGGGCGCCGGCCACCTCGTCCTCCACGGACAGCGCGACCTCGGCGGTGGCCAAGGAGGAGAAATGGCCGAGGAGTTCGGGCAGATCGGCCAGACCGTGGAGCCGGGTGGGCGGCGGCTCGTCCCATGTGCGCCCGTCCGCCTCGCGCAGCGTCGCCACCGTCCGGTCCATGGAGTCCAGTGCCCGCAGCCCGGCCTGCTCGATCCGGTGCAGCAGCGCCCGGTGGTCCACGGGGCCGGGATCGTCGTCCAGCTGGGCCGCCTGTGCCTCCAGGACGATGCCGGTGACCTCGTGCGCCACGAAGTCATGCAGATCGCGGGCGACTTCGAGCCGCTGCTCGCGCCGGGCCAGCGCCACGGCATGTGCCCGGCGGGTGTCCAGCGCCCGCAGATAGAGCCCGACGCCTGCCGCACCCGCGGTGGGGAAGAAGGCCAGTGCGGCCATGAAGACCGCTTCCTTGAGCCCGAGGTGCGGGGCGTGCAGGGTGTGGCGCAGGGGCAGCAGGATCGCGGCCGTGCCGGTCAGGGCACCGGCGACGCCGGCCCGGGGGCCGGGCACATGGCGTACCACCCGCTCCAGGAGGACGAGCAGCGCGACCGTCTCGAACGGGAGCCAGAGGAGGGCCAGGCCGGCCTTCCCGAACGAGACGGAGTCCGCGGCGAGGGAGAGCAGCGCGACGCCGCCCGCCGCCCGGTCGAGGGAGATCCGGCGCATCGGCCAGGGCAGGACCGCTATGACCAGCGCCAGCGCCGCCAGGACCGCCGGCAGCCAGGCGCCGGGTGGCGAGATGGCGGCGGGAAGCAGCATCGCCGCGGCGGCCGTCCCGCCCCATCGGCGGCGTCTTCTCAGGGCACGTCTGTCGTCCACCATGGCGGCGAGGCTACGCACAGCCTGTACGGGAGACATACGGGGGCGGCGGAACGGGCCTTTGCCGCCGTGGCCGCCGGGTGGGGGCGGGTGGCTGCCCGGTGGCCCGATGGCCTGGCGACTGGCGACTGACGGATGCCCCGTGGACTGACGGACGGCTTGGTGGCCGGCGGCCCCGTCAACTCGGTGCCTGGCGGAGTCCGTCAGCCCGGTGTCCGGCGAAGTCCGTCAGCCCGTGGCCGGCCGAGCCCGTCAGCCCGGTGTCCGCCCGGTCGCGTACCCCAACTCCCAGGCCCGTACGGCGATCCCGACCCGGTTGCGGACCTGAAGCTTGCGCTGAATGCTGGCGACATGGGTCTTGACCGTGCCCGCGGAGATGAACAACTCGGCAGCGATATCGGCATTGGTCTTTCCCTCCGCGACCTTTCCGGCGATCTCCACCTCCCGCTCGGTCAGCACCGCATCGCGGTGGCGGGGGCGGCGGCCGGCCGTGGGGCCGGTGACATGCCGGAGCAGCCGGACCGTGATCGACGGGCTGATCAGGCTGTCGCCGGCCATTGCCGCCCGGACCGCCTCGACCAGCAGCGTCGGCCCCGAGCGCTTGAGCAGAAAGCCCGAGGCGCCGAAGCGCAGCGCGGGATAGACATATTCGTCGAGGTCGAAGGTCGTCACGATGACGATCCGGACCGGGGCGGCCGCCGCGGGGTCGGCCAGCCTGCGGGTCACCTCCAGGCCGTCCATGCGCGGCATCCGGATGTCCACCAACGCGACATCCGGCTTCAGGGTGCGTCCCAACTCCACCGCGTCCACACCGTTTGCCGCCTCGCCGACCACTTCCATGTCGGGCTGGCGCTCCACGATGCGGCGTATTCCCCGGCGGACCATCTCCTGATCGTCGGCGATCAGCAAGCGAATCGTCACGGGCAGGAATTCTGCCGTACGGCCGGGACGGAAACGAAGCGCGAACCCCCCTCGCGCGGCGCTCACTTGAGGCCGCTCGGCATCGCTCCCGTAGATCAGGCTTCTGCGGCAGCAAGAGCAGTGAGAGCAGTGAGAGCAGTGAGAGCAGTGAGAGCAGCGAGAGCAGCGAGAGCAGCGAGAGCAGCGAGAGCAGCGAGAGCGGCAGGACGGGCAGGACCGGCAGGACCGGCAGGATGCCGAGGTGGGTGCGGCCCGTGTCCGTGCGGCCAGTCCAGGGCACCAGTGAGCAGCCGGCGCCCGAGACCCACGCGGTGGAGCGTCGGATCGACGAAGAAGAGCGGGATCCAGCCGTCCGCCGGCTCCAGGCCGCTGCCGGTCAGCGGGGTGCAGCGGCGCACCGCGTAGGCGGCGCACGGCCTTGGAGGCGCACGGCGTAGGCGGGCACGGCGTACGCGGCGCCCACGATCCGCCCGTCGAGAGCTGCCACCCGTAATCCCTCCGGGTGGAAACGGGGGTCGAGCAGGGCCAGGGTGCGCAGGCGCCCCACGGCGCCTCGGCGATGGCGCGTGCCCGGACGGAGGGCCGTCCGGGGGACCCGGGCCCCGCCCGCCCGATTGCCCTCCGCACCCCGGCTGACCTGGGAAAAGGAGACCGGCGGGGTGGGGTGGCGGACAGCGGACGCGGGGATGCTCGCGTGGCGGGTGTCCAGGGATGCGGGCATGTTGAGGAGAAAGCCGCATTCCTGGACGGAAGGAAGGGCCTCAGGGGGCATACCTGACGCGGACGGGGCCGTCCGCGGCCGAGCGGACCAGGAGGCTCCCGCATGCTTCGGAGATCGCTGCGGATCCCCGCGGCGGGCGTCGCCTATCTGGTGGCGGCCGCGGTGTCGTCGTCCGCGATGGCGTCCGGCCCGGAGGAGTACGCGGATGTCGCCGTCAGCAGCGGGACGCGGGCCGGCCCCGGCACCGCGGCCACGCTGGTGATAGCCCACCGCGGCGCCTCCCGTTACGCCCCTGAGAACACCCTCGCCGCCGTCGATGCCGCGCACCGCCGCGGATTCATATGGGTCGAGAACGATGTGCAGCGCACCAAGGACGGCCGGCTGGTGGTGGTGCACGACACCACGCTGAAGCGGACGACCGATGCCGCGAAGGTGTTTCCCGGGCGGGCGCCATGGCGGGTGGGGGACTTCACGGCTGCCGAGATCGCGCGGCTGGATGCCGGCAGCTGGTTCGGCAAGCGGTTCGCGGGGGAGCGGGTGCCGACGCTCGCCGCCTATCTACGCCGTCTGGACCAAAACGGGCAACGCCTTTTGCTGGAGATCAAGGCTCCTGAGAGGTATCCCGGAATCGAGGCGCAGGTCATCCGCGAACTACGGGCACGAGGGTGGCTGGATCGCGCCCATGTCCGGAGCCGGCTGGTGGTCCAGAGCTTCTGTGTGCCGTGCGTAAAGGCCGTGCACGAGAGGGCGCCACAGATACGTACGGGGATTCTCGGGGCGCCCGGGATAGGCAAACTGGCGGGTTATGCGCGGTTCGCGGATCAGATCAACCCTCGTGTGTCCGCGCTCAGTTCGCGTTGGCTGACGGCCGTGCACCGACTGCGGGGCCCGCACGGGCGCCCGTTGGAGGTCTATGCGTGGGACGTGGCGAAGAACACCAGCGCCCGGTCGGTGAGAGCGCGCGGTGTCGAAGGTGTTATTGAATAGCGGGCAAGGGCCGGGGATTAGAGGGGCATTGTCCAGATCTTGTGGGGTGCCGCACTCTGCTCCGGGCCACGCCGCCGCCCGCGGCACCGTGAAGGAGCTGTGGAGGGCGGATGCGCCGGGTGTGGCCGCCGCAGACGGGGATTTACGTGATTCCCGCCGCGGGGCTAAGGTGCCTGAGATGTTCGACGCCGCCACACTCCCCGTAAAAGAACTAAGACGCAGGATTTGGCTTTTGGGTTCCGATTTGCGGCCCGGTGCGGGCCAGCGTTCAGCTCCTCCCCTGGGATCGTTCCAGGAGGCTCCTTGACGAACGATTTTCCGTCGTACGGCGAACGGCGGGTGCCACTCCCTCCGCCACGGCAGACGCCGCATGACACGCTGAATCCGGCGGGCGCACCGGCCGGGGCCGGCGGTGCGACGGCGACGCTGGCGCCGCCGACTGCGACTGCGCCCGGACCGGCGACTGCCCGTCAGCGGGCGGCCCCGGGCGGCGCCTCGCATGCCAGGCCCCGGGGCCACGCCAAGGGCCGGGGCGCGGAACGGGCCAAGAATGCCGGTGCGGCCGACGCCAAGGCGAAGCCCCGCGATGCTTTCTTCGACAACGCGAAGTATCTGGCCATCGTGCTCGTGGCGATGGGCCACTCCTGGGAGCCGCTGCGCGACGGCAGCCGGTCGGCGGCGGCGCTCTACATCACCGTCTACGCCTTCCACATGCCGGCGTTCATCATCATCTCCGGTTATTTCTCGCGCAGTTTCGATATGCGCAAGGACCGGCTCCAGCGGCTGATTACCGGAGTTGCGGTTCCTTACATCCTCTTCGAAGTCGCCTACACGCTCTTCAAGAGGTGGGCGGACGACGATCCGGGTTATCCGATCAGCCTGATGGACCCCTGGTATCTGACGTGGTTCCTGGCCGCCCTGTTCATCTGGCGGCTGACCACCCCGCTGTGGAAGATCGTGCGCTGGCCGGTGCCGCTGGCCCTGGCCGTCGCCGTGCTCGCGTCCCTCTCCCCGGACATCGGCGATGACCTGGACCTCCAGCGGGTGCTCCAGTTCCTGCCGTTCTTCGTGATCGGGCTGTCGCTGCGGCCGGAGCACTTCAAGCTCGTACGCCGCAAGAAGGCGCGGATCCTGGCCGTGCCGGTCTTCGCGGCCGCGCTGGTCTTCGCCTACTGGGCGGCGCCGCGGATGAACGCCGCGTGGTTCTACCACCGCGACGCCGCGCAGGAGCTGGCCGCCCCGTGGTGGAGCGGTGCGGTGATGACGCCGGCGATGTTCGGCTGTTCACTCGTGCTGGTGGCCTGTTTCTTCGCCTGGATTCCGGGCCGCACGATGTGGTGCACGGCGCTGGGCGCGGGCACCCTCTACGGCTATCTGCTGCACGGCTTCCTCGCCAAGGGGTCGCGCTTCTGGAACTGGTACGACGCTCCCTGGATGCACACGCCCTGGGGCGCGGTACTGCTGACGCTCGCCGCGGGCACCGTCATCACGGTGCTGTGCACACCCCCCGTACAGCGGGCCTTCCGGTTCGCCATGGAGCCCAAGATGACCTGGGCGTTCAAGAAGGACCCGGTGGGGATGGCCCGCGGCCGGAACTGAGCGGTCGCCAGCGGAGTCTCGAACAGCGTCAGGGGCGCTCGTTCCACCGGGAGACCGGCGGGCCGGGCGTCCCTGACGTATGTGGAGGGGGCGGCGGCCGACGTGCCGCCGGCGTCGCGGCCGCTATCGGACGACGGCGATGCCTTCGATCTCGACCAGGGCGGTCTCGTCCCACAGGCGGGTGGCGCCGATCACGGCCATCGCCGGGTAGGCGCCGCCGACCAGGCGCTTCCACACGGCGCCGAGGTCACGGGCATGGCGGCGGTAGTCGGCGACATCTACGGCGAAGACCGTGAGTTTGGCCAGGTCGGACGGGCCGGCGCCGGAGGCCGCCGCGACGTCCAGGAGGTTCGTCAGCGCCCGCTCGAACTGCTCGACGATGCCGTCGCCGACGATCCGGCCCGATCCGTCGAGAGCGGTCTGTCCGGCGAGGAAGACCATGGTGCCCGGGGCGGCGCGCACGGCATGGCTGAATCCGGTCGGCGGCGCGAGATGCGGCGGATTGATGCGCTCCAGCCCGTCGCCGCCCGCGCCCGCGGCCGCGCCGCGCTCACCGTTCTGTGCACTCATCGCCGCTCCCGCGCTCGTCCCGCTCTCGGCACTCATTCCCGCCGGCTCCCCTCCGCCGCCAACTCGTATCGCACACCCAGGGATTGAAGCGCGTCCCGTTCCTCCTGGGGAAGCTCTTCATCGGAGATGACGAGATCGAAGTCGGCCGGCGGCGCGAGTTCGTAGAGCGCCTGGCAGCCGAACTTGGAGTGGTCCACGAGCAGCACCTTGCGCCGGGCAGCGGCCATCAGTGCCTGCTTGACCAGCACGTTCTCCTGCGCCTGGTGGTAGCAGTGGCCGTTGTCGACCGCGGAGGTGGACAGAAAGGCGACATCGGCGCGGAAGCCGCGGGCGCTGTCGGCGGTGGACATGCCGAGGAAGGCGTTGAACGCCGCGTGATACTCGCCGCCCAGCGCGATCACCCGGATGCCGGGCTCCTCGGCGAGTTCGTTGATGACCTGAAGGGAGTTGGTGATGACGGTGTAGGCGCCGCGCCCGGAGAGCGCGCGGGCCAGCGGCAGCGCCGTACTGGAGTCATCGATGATCACGGCCTGGCCGGGCTCGGCTATGGCCAGCGCGGCCGCGCAGATGGCCTCCTTCGCCGCCACCTGCTCATTGCCGCGCCAGCGCGCGTTGGACTCGAAGAGGGCGTTGGGCGCGGCCGTGGCCCCGCCGCGTACCTTCCGCAGCCAGCCCTGGTGCTCCAGGGTGTCCAGATCGCGGTGCACCGTCATCTGGCTGACGCCGAGCTCCCCGACCAGCTCCTCGATGGTCACCTGGCCCTCGGCCAGCACCCGGTCGGCGATCCGCTTCCGGCGGTCCCTGGGGCTCAGCTTGGTGACCGACGGATCAGTCGCGGCCGAGGCGTCGGGGGCCCCTTCGGTGTCGGTCAACGCTGGCCCCTTCCCGGATCGCCTCCCGGCCGCTCACCCGTGGCCGGCCCCTGCCCGGGGAGTTTAGGGCGTGCCCCTGCGGATCCACGCGGGCCCGCGGCACTCCCCAGGGGACCGCGGGCCGTCCGCCGGGCACCGGCAGCCACCTGGTGCTGCACCGCGTCTCCTAGCGCGAGGCCTTCACTGCCGCCGCCACCGGCTCATGGCCGTCCAGCGTGCCCCGGGCGCCGTAGGGGCGGAACCGCAGAAACGCCGACTCGTGGTGGAACGGATCCGCCCGGTCCTGCCTGACCGCTTCTTGGTGCGCGGGCCGGTCGGCGCCGTAGGCGTACTGGCGCATCGCCGACAGGCTCTGCCACAGGGAGAACGTGCCGACGAAGCGGGGCGGTCTGGCCAGCGCGACCGACGCGATCAGCGAAGGATCGGCCGCGGCCCGGCCCGAGGCGTGGGAACTGGCGCGCAGGAACGGCAGTGCGCGGCGCAGCCGCAGCTGTCCGAGGGTGAGGACGGCGACCGGCCCGTCCTCCTCGTCCCCCGCGGCACCGGGGGCGATCTCGACGGGCATCGAGGGCCACGAGCCGGAGATCCGAAGCGGCCGCAGCCGTACGTGCCAGCCGCCGGCCAGCCGCCGCGCCAGCGGGTCCTCGGCAAGAAAGCGGTCGAGCGCGGCATCGTCCTCCCACGAGGCGAGCAGCCCGGCCCGGCCGGGGCGCACCCGGGGCGGACCGGCCGCGACGGCGCCGGTGAGCGTGGTCTGGGCGTACCGGAGGCCGGGGGTGCGGTCCGGCCGTGGATGCTCCCGGAGGACGGCGCGGACAGCGCGGACACCGACGTCGGCGAAGTGGACGGAAACGATCACGATGAGCCCCCGTGGCTAAGTTACTGACGCGTATACCCAGTGGTACACGATCCAGTATCCTTTATCGCAGCGGCCATGGCGAGCCGAAATCACCAGCCGGAACAAGCCAGATCGCAGGATGGGGCACATGAGCGAGATCGAGCGGAGCCGCGCCGCGCGCGCCGAGGCCAGGACGCGCATCGAGGACACGGCCGCCCGGCTGTTCGCGGAGCGCGGCTTCGCGGGCACGACCATCGGGGAGATCGCCGCCGAAGCGGGCCTGAGCAAGCCGATGCTCTACCGCCACTTCGACTCCAAGCAGGAGCTGCACCTCGCCCTGCTGGAGCGGCACCGCGACGAGCTGGCCGCCGCCCCGGTCCGCGAACTCCTCCACGGCGAGGGCGACCTGGCCACGAGGATGACGGCGATGTACGACGCCTGGTTCGGGTATGTGCAGAGCCATCCGTACACCTGGCGCATGATGTTCCGGGACACCACGGGGGACGCTCAGGTGGCGGCCTTCCACCGTGAGCTCCAGCGCAGACAGCGGGAGACGGACATGGCGCTGCTGCGCGAGTTCGTCCCCGGCATCCCCGAGGCCGAGCTGGAGCCCCTCGGTGAGGCGATCCGCAGCTCGCTGTACGGGCTCGCCCTGTGGTGGCTGGAGCGGCCCGAGCGCCCGCGCGAGCTGCTGGTCGCGGCGATGGTGCGGATCACCCGTGGCCTGATTTCCACCGTCGAGGCCCCGGGCGGCGCGCATCAGGGCGTCGAGGCAGCCACCGGACAGGGCACCCCCGGCGCGCCGGACGGGACGAACTGAGCGGCCTCACACCACCGCCGGACACACCGGATACAACGCCGCCCTCAACTGCCCCGTCCAGTGCGCCGTCATCTCCTTCGCCACCCGGGTGTCCGCCGCGTACAGCTCGAAGCCGTGCCAGGCACCGGGCACATTGCGGACCGTGACCGGCACGCCCGCATCCATCAGACGCCGGGCGTACGCCAGCCCCGCGTCGCGCATCGGATCGAGATCGCAGACCAGGACATGGGCCGGCGGCAGCCCCGACAGCTCCAGGGCGCGGGCCGGCGCGGCATACGCCTCCGCCGTCGCCGTCCCCTCCGGAAGGTAGTGCTGCCACGACGTCTGGACGCCGTGCCCGTCGAGCACCCGCGCATCCCCGGCCCCTTCCGCGTCCGCCGTCTCGTCCGCCCCGACCCGGTCATCCAGATCCGGTACGCACAGCGACTGAAAGGCGAGCGCAGGCCCGCCCCGGTCGCGCGCCATCAGGGCGACAGCGGCACTGAGCCCGCCGCCCGCGGACTTGCCCGCCACAGCGATCCGCCCGGGGTCGATGCCCAGCTCGGCAGCCCGCCCCGCCGCCCATTCCAGGGCGAGATAGCAGTCCTCCACGCCGGCCGGATAGCGGTGCTCCGGGGCGAGGCGGTATTCGACGGTGAGGACGACGGCGGGCAGTTCACGGCAGAGCTCGAGGGCCACGCGGTCCTGGCCCGGCAGCGACCGGCCGAGGGCGAACCCGCCACCGTGGAAGTGCAGCACGGCGGGCAGCGCGTCACCTCCGCTCCCGGGGGCGGCGCCGTTCGCGCCCTCCTCCGGGACGGCGCCCGCCGCCCCCTCCGGACGGTAGACCTCGACCGTCAGCACGCCGCCGTCCGCCCGCGGGATGCCGAACCGCTCGCTGCACACGCCCGTACGGTCGGCCGGGAAGGTGGCCAGCATTTCGTGGAACTCCTGGCGCGTGGCCTCGATGTCCGCGTACGGATCGGGGAGCTGCGGCAACGACTCGAATGCCGGGACGAGTTCGGGATGCACTCGTCTCGCGGTCCGGTCGGTCATCTCGGGCTGGACGCTCATACGGGGCGCTCCTCGTTCAGGACGGACGTACCAGGGCTTCTGCTCACGATCCCCACCCGCACGCCCGCACCGGCCTGCGGCGTCGGCCGCCCGGCTCACTTCGCGTCCGCATAGCACTCCACCACCGCCGTGGTGAACGGGAAACGGACCGGCGTCTCGCCGAACGCGATCCGCCCTGCCGCCGAGGCCGCCTCCGTGATCGCCTCGGCGACCGTCGCCGTCTCCTGGGCGGGACAGTGCACGATCACCTCGTCATGCTGGAAGAAGACCAGCTCGGCGCGGAGCCCGCCCTCCGACAGCGAGCGGCGCAGCGCGGCCAGCATCAGCAACGCCCAGTCGGCGGCGCTGCCCTGGACGACGAAGTTGCGGGTGAAGCGGCCGCGGGCGCGGGCGGCGGCCGAGCTGCTGCCGTACGCCGCGGGCGGCTCCTCCTCCTGGGGCAGGCCCGCCTCGTCGGGCGGTGCCACGGACGCGGGCGGGCAGGTGCGGCCCAGCCAGGTGCGCACCAGCCGCCCCTCCTCGCCCGCGCGCGCCGCCTCGTCCACATACGCCACCGCGGCCGGATAGCGGCGGCGCAGATCGGCCATGTGCTTGAGGGCGTCGCCGGACGTCTGGCCGTAAATGGCACCCAGCAGACCGAGTTTGGCCCGGGCGCGGTCGCCGCCGAACGCGCGGGCCGCCAGATCCGCGTACAGATCCTCGCCGCTGCCGGCCACGTCCATCAGGCCCCGGTCGCGGGAGACCGCCGCCAGCACCCGGGGTTCCATCTGGTCGGCGTCGGCGACCACCAGGCGCCACCCCGGGTCGGCGAGCACCGCCTGCCGGATCACCTTGGGGATCTGGAGCGCGCCGCCGCCGTTGGCGGTCCAGCGGCCGGAGACCGTGCCGCCGGGCAGATACTCGGGGCGGAAGCGGCCGTCGTGCACCCACTGCTGGAGCCATGACCACCCATGAGCGGTGTACAGACGGTAGAGCGTCTTGTACGCCAGCAGCGGCGCCACGGCGGGGTGATCGATCTGCTGCAATTCCCATTTGCGGGTCGAGGTGAGGGGAATCCCGGCGCGGGCGAAGGCCTTGATGATGTCGTTGGGCAGATCGGGGCGCACCCGCGCGCCCGCCCCGAAGGCCCGGGACACCTCATCGGCCAGCTCCGCCATCCGGCGTGGCTCCCCGCCGCCCGGATAGCGCTCGCCCAGCAGCCCGTCGAGCAGCTTGCGGTGCACATCCGCCCGCCAGGGCACCCCGGCCCGCCCCATTTCCGTGGCGACCAGCATGCCCGCGGATTCCGCGGCGAGCAGCAGCCGCATCCGGTCCGGATGCTCCGCCTTCTCCGTACGCGCCACCTGGCCGCCGTAGACCTCCAGCAGCGCCGTCAGCTCGTCAGTGCCGGGCGGCAGCGGCACCGGCCCCGGGTCGAACAGCGACGGCTGGGTCTGTGCCGTACGCACGGGCGGATCCGGAGGGACGGGCAGGCCGTGCCGGCGGGCCCAGGCGGCGGCCAGCGAACGCGGCTGACCGGACTGGCCCTCCTCATGGCCGATCAGCAGCGCCTCCGCGGCCTCCACGTCGTAGCACCGCTCGACCCGCACCCCCGCCGCCAGCAGCCGCCGGTAGATCTCCGGGGTGGACCGCCACACCCACCGCTCGACCTCGGGACGCGAGCGCACGGCCTCGGCGAGCGAGGGCTCCCGCAGCACCGGTCCGGCGGGCCGGCCGTCCTGGGCGAGCGGGCAGAGACGAGCACCCCCGTCGCCCGTCTCCGCCACCGCCCATCTCATGTCCCTGAGTCTTCCACCAGGGTCTGACATTCGCCCTGACCAGCGCGGACGACACGATCCCCGCCCGCGCCGCAGCGAGAGCGCACCAGTCCCGGCACCACCTGTGCCCTACGCACGGCGAGCGGAGGGTCACGCCCCGTGCAGAGGGGCGAGGCGGACGGTCCCGGCTCCCGTCGCCCCCGGGCACAACCTCCGCGCCCAGGCGCGGGGTTCGAGGGCCGTACCGCAGTGAGCGTCTGCCGCACGGTCACGCCGTCCGGCACCTTCTGCCGTACGCCAAGGGCGAGTTCGGCGGCGTAGACGACCTGGGTCCGCACCCCGGCCGGCCGCCCGAACCAGCTCTTCGGCCGCGGCGGCAGTCCATGACGTCAGACTCCGCTGCAAAAGCCGTCAGGAAATCACCTCTGCGCGGGACACTTTCCTGGCGCCATTGGACGCGAATCCCGTGACAATCGGCGCTGTCCGCAGGCGGGTTGGAGTGACGTGCCACCATGAGGGACGCGGAGTTGCTGTGTCCTTTCGGACAAGCGAGCGCCGTATTCACCCGATTGAACCGCTACTTTTGCCCGAGTTGGTGAGTTGAGCAGCTTGTCGCTCTAAGCGGCGCGTACAGATACCTGAATGCTGCTCAGTGAAGAGGTTCACCGTGAAGTTTGTCTCGAAGGCCGCTGTCCTGTCCGCTGCCGCGGGCATTGCCGTTGTGGGCGGGGCCGGTGTGGCCAGTGCCCATGGCGGCGCCGGCGCCGCGGGTGTCGCCCAGAACTCCCCCGGTGTCATCTCCGGCAACCTCATCCAGGTCCCGGTCGACGTGCCGGTCAATGTGTGCGGCAACACCGTCAACATTTTCGCTCTGCTGAACCCGGCGTTCGGCAACACCTGCCTCAACACCTGATCTTCGTATAGCCGTTGAGGCCAGGCCCGCGTGGACGGGCTTTCGATGTCAAAGGCCGGTACGGATTCTTCGTACCGGCCTTTGAAATGCCAAAATGCCCTCCGGAGGGCGAACGCCGCCCGGCTCCAGTGATATGTATCTATGGTTTCGTGGCATTCGGGTGAAACGGCGAAACCGCACCCCCAGAAGCGAGTTGACCAGAGCGCTCCGGATACGGGCACTCCGCTTCTAGAAGGGTAAATCGTGATCAAGAAGGTCCTGGCCACGACGGCTGTAGCCGCGTCCATCGTCGGCATTTCGGCGGCGGTCGCCCCCCAGGCGATGGCTGTTGGCAACGACAACGGCACCTCCACGGTCAACGGCAACGGCGCCGCTTCGGCGTTCGGCAACTCCACCACCAGGGGGAAGATGAGCCCGCAGCTGGAGCTCGTCCAGGGTTCGCTGAACAAGCTGTGCCTCGCCCTGCCCAAGGTGAACCTCGGCGCCGGGCTGGCGGTCTTCCAGGACATCAATGTCCTGTCGTCGCCGCAGAACCAGCAGTGCGTCGAGAACTCCAGCCAGGCGAAGGGCGACGAGCCGCTGTCGCACATCCTGGACGACATCGCGGTGCTCTCCGCGAACGGTGTCGGCAACCGCTGACCCGGCCATCGGTCGCAGGCCCGGCCGCCGGCTCTCTCTTCCTGAGCGGTCCGGGCCCGCGACACCCCCTTACGAACCGTAAGACCGAAGATTTTTCCTGCCTTTTTCGTCGGGAATTGTTATTCGGTGGGTACCTCGCACGTTCGAACTCCGGTGTTTTTTCCGCGTCGTATGCGCGGTGGCAATCTCCTGAAACGTTCTTGCACCCTTCGGGCGATTCCTCCGAAAACTTTCCGGGAAGAGTTTCGTCCACGAGGGGAAATCGTTACCAATATCGGCAGCGGTGTTACGGGCGAGCAGATCAGCGCCCGAGCGACACGACGGTCGTGTTCGCTACGGACCCGCTGCAGGAAGGGCTGAAAGTGAAGTACGCAAAGGTCGCAGCAGTCACTGCCGGTACGCTCATGGCGGTGGGCTCGGCTGCGCCGGCGTTCGCCGACGCGGGTGCCGCCGGTGGCGCCAAGAACTCTCCCGGTGTGCTCTCCGGCAACGCCATCCAGGTGCCGATTCACATCCCGATCAACATCTGCGGCAACACCGTCAACTTCGTTGCGCTGCTGAACCCGGCGTTCGGCAACAACTGCCTGAACCACTGACTCGAAGAAATTCGAGCCGTGTTCACTTGATCCGGTCCCGGTGTGTGCTGTCGTCTGCGCACCGGGGCCGGTCGGTGTTCGGGACCGGCCGCCGCAATCGCAAAAGCCCGCACCTTTTGAGTGGCGTTGTCAAGAAGGCGGAACTTCAGAGTTTCTCCACGAGACGGCACTCGTTAGTCAGGGTGAATGCGGTGATCCGAGCAGTGAAGTGAATGCTCACGCGGCGCTCTTGCCGCGGCACCTTCAAGCACCGCCCGAGAAGGGACAGTTGAAAGTGAAGTACGCGAAGTCTGCCGCAGTTGCTGTTGGTTCCGTCATGGCGCTGGCTGCGGCCGTGCCCGCTTTCGCCGCCCAGCCCGGCGCCCCGACCATGAGCCTCAACGGCGGTCTGACGGACGCGCTGAGCAGCAAGCAGCTGGATGGCCACCAGCTTGCGCCGCTGGTCAAGACGGTCAAGACCACGACGGACAAGGTCAAGTCGACCAGCGCGAAGAAGCTGCTCGGGAACGTCACCGGAGCCGCCGCCAAGAACGGCAAGCTGCTCGGCGGTCTGCCCCTCGGCAAGTAATTCCCGGGCGCGCGGCCTCGCCCGCCGGCTGAGCGGGCACCGAGCAGTTCGCCGGTGCGGGACGTGATGATCGTGAACCTCGGCTATCCGGCGGATTGCTCCCCGGCCGGCCGACGCAGAAATTCGCAGTTCATCGTTTCCGGATACCGCAGTCGCCGAATGCTTCGCGAGCCCCGGCCGAAACCACTACTCGGGGGCCGGTGGCCCTTCGAATGCGTCCCGCCTTATGTCCCGGGCGGCTCCCCTTCTCGGTATGACCGACCAGGGGACAAGCTCATTTGAGTGAATCAGCACAACCCAACTCAATTCTTTCGAGTTGGGCAGCGTGCCCGTCCCAGGGCAACCCGAAACACGAAGGACTAGCAATGATCAAGAAGACACTTGCGACCGCAGCTGTAGCTGTGTCCATTGTCGGAATTGCCGCCGCTGCCGCCCCTCAGGCGATGGCCACCGGCAACGACCACGGAACCTCTACCGTCAACGGCAACGGTGCGAAGCAGTTTTACGGCAACTCCACCACGTACGGCTACATGAGCCCGCAGATCGGCTTGATCCAGGGCTCGCTCAACAAGCCGTGCCTCGCCCTGCCCAAGGTGAACCTCGGCGGAGTCGGGGCTGTCGTGCAGGACATCAATGTCCTGTCGTCGCCGCAGAACCAGCAGTGCACCGAGAACTCGACCCAGGCCAAGGGCGACGAGCCGCTGTCGCACATTCTGGACGACATCGCGGTGCTCTCCGCCAACGGCGCCGGCAACCACTGAGCGGCTGAGTAAGGCCCGGGCCGCCCAGCCCTCCTTCTTCTGGGCGGCCCGGGTTTTTGCTGCCATCGCTGCGCGAATCCGGTGCGTCCGGAGCAACCGGAGCGGGAAGCAGCGGACACGGGTGCGCGGAATTGTTATTCGCCCGTGACCGATATCCGGCGCACCGGATCGTTGAGAAGGACGTGTGGAGGGAAGCATGCCAATGCCCTTGTGAAATTGATGGGGTCGCCAGGGCATTGGCATGCCGGCCAAGAACACAGGACAGGGCCTGCGTACCCGTTCAGCGGCGGCGTGGGCCCTTTGTCATACCGTCCGCCCCGCCCGGAGAACCCCCCCCGCGGTCCGAGGAATGAAATTCGGTTCACCCGACCGGTCCGAAAAGGGCGGCGTCCGGGCGATAAGGGCCCGCTAGCGCACACGACGTCTTTTCGGGAAAGCAATCGCCGTCTGTTCGGGTGACGATGCGGAACCCGTGCGGGTGTGACGGGTTATTCAAACAGGGCTCCCGTGCCGGGAGTTCGTTCTCCTGAAGGGTTTGCACGATGAAGAAGATGATGGCGGGCGCGGCGATTGCGGCCTCGCTCGTGGGAATGTCCGCGGCGGCCGCGCCGCAGGCCATGGCGATCGGCAACGACCGCGGCACGTCCACGGTCAACGGCAACGGCGCCAAGTCGATTTACGGCAACTCCACCACGAGCGGCCAGCTGAGCACCCAGCTCGGGCTCGTCCAGGGCTCCCTCAACGACCTCTGCCTGGGCCTTCCGAAGGTCAACGCCGCCCTCGCGGGGCTCGTCGCCCAGGACATCAACGTGCTGTCGTCGCCGCAGAACCAGCAGTGCGTCGAGAACTCGAGTCAGGCGAAGGGCGACGAGGCGCTGTCGCACATCGTGGACGACATCGCGGTGCTGTCCGGCAACGGCGTCGGCAACCGCTGACGGCTCTCCGGCTGCGGCCGGTCCACCGCTTGCGACTCCGGGGGGTCGGCTCCGCTCACGCGCTGCCGACCCCCCGGTCGCGCGAGCACACGGGCGTGCGGGCGGCAGCGCGTACGCCATGACGGAGACGAGGGGTGAGAGATGCGACAGAGCCTGAAGACGTGCGTGTTCGTGGCGGCGGCGTCGGGCATGCTCGGCGCGGGCGCCGGCACGGCGTATGCGGATGCCGGGGCCGGGGGGAGCACGGCGAACTCTCCCGGTGTGCTGTCCGGGAACACCGTCCAGGTGACCGTGGACGCCCCGGTCAACGCGTGTGGCAACTCGGTGAGTGGGGGCGGGGCGCTCAACCCGGCCATGGGTAACGCGTGCGGCAACGGTGCGGCACCTGTACCGGTGGCCCAGCGGCCCCTGAACGCGGCACCGCCGTCCCAGGTGGCGCGCCGGCCGGTCGCTGAGCAGGTCCGGCGGCACGCAGCCCCGGAGCCGGCACCCGACCGGGCACGGCCACCGGCCGACCACCCGGCCAAGACGTCACCGAAGCACGCCCGGAAGCCCGTGGACGATGCCGGAACGCTTCATGCGCCCCGGTCCGCGCGGGACGCGCGCGTGGGGGCGGTGGCGCGGGCCGGGGCCTCGGCGGGCTCTGCGCTGCTGGCGTCCACCGGGCCCGGTGAGCTGGGCCTGATGGCCGGTGCGGGCGCCGGGCTGCTGGTCGGCGGGGCGCTGCTGCTGCGCAGGGGCCGTCCGCGACACAGATGAGCGCGAGGTGCGCAGGCGGCGGGCCGGGTGCTCCCTGGGGTCTCCAGGGGCTCGGCGGCCGGCCGAGCGGGTCCGGCGGGCCGCTCGGCCTGGGCCGCCCGGTCGAGTCGGCCGTCGGCATTTCCGGACGACTCGACCACGGGCCGTCGTACCGCTGCCGCCGGGCGGTGCTGCGGCTGGAAGCGGCCCTGCGGGGGGTACGACGGATCGTGCAGATCAACGCGCGGAAGCGGTGTCCGGTACGGGGAGGATCGTTCTTTCGCTCATTGGTGGGGACCCGTCTTCCGGGTGTTTGAACCGGTGCGGAACCGGGAGCGCCGCCGGGCCGTGCCGCTCTCCTCGGCCTCTGGCAAAATTGGGATGAAAGCCGCAAAAGTAATGGGTCGATGAGGTGGGGACATGCTCATTGCGCTGGCGCAGACGGACTGTGTGCTGGGCGAGGTGGCGGAGAACCTCGATGCCGCCCGTGAGCAGATCGAGCAGGCGGCGGCGCAGGGCGCGGATCTCGTCGTCTTTCCCGAACTGAGCCTGCACGGTTACCACTTGGGCGCACTCAAGCGCGATGAGGCCCTCCAGGCCAGCGATCCGCGGCTGCTGGGGCTCAGCACTCTCGGCCCCGATGTGCTGGTCGGCTTCCACGAGCACACCAGCCTGCGGGCGTACAACACCGCGGCACACTACTCGGCCGGCGAGCTGGTGCATGCCCACCGCAAGCTGTACCTCCCCAACTACCTGGCCTGGGAGGAGCGCAAGCACGTCAGCCCGGGGCAGTCGCTGCGCGCGTACGAGCTGAAGCGGGCCAGGAGCGGCGGCCGGGGCGCGACGCTGGTGTGCAACGACGCCTGGCAGCCGACGCTGCCGTGGCTGGCCGTGCAGGACGGTGCCGAGGTGCTGTTCGTCCCGACCAACAGCGCGGCGAGCCTGGATCCGGAGGCGATGGACACCGGCCTGTACTGGGACACGCTGCTGTCCTATACGGCGCGGATGCTCCAGTGCTGGGTGGTCTTCGTCAACCGGGTGGGCAACGAGCTCGGCGCGACGTTCTGGGGCGGCTCACGGGTGGTGGACCCGCGGGGCACGGTGGTGGCGCAGGCGCCCAAGTGGGAGCCCTCGCTGGTCACCGTCGAGATCGATCTCGCCGAGGCGCGGCGGCAGCGGCGTGCGGTACCGCTGGTCGCCGAGGCCCGGCTGGGGCTGATCGACCGCGAGGTGCGGCGGCTGATCGACGAGGGCGGCGACCACTAGGGGTGTCCGGGCGGCGACCGCTGGGGCCCGTCCGGCGGGTCCGGGCCGGGCGGCCCGCGTCAGTGGCGGGCGGTGGAATCCGCGTGAGGCGTCCCGTCCGGGCGGTCGTCCTTGAGGGACTTGGCCTCGGACTTGAGGATGCGCATCGAGCGGCCGAGGCCGCGCGCCATGTCGGGCAGCTTCTTCGAGCCGAAGAGCAGCACGAGGACCGCGATGATCAGGAGCAGATGCCAGGGCTCGAAGGCGTTGCGGAGCATGAGCGCGCTCGCTTTCGTCGGGAATGCCGGCGGACGTTCTGTCCAGTATTACCCGAACGGTCCGGCCGTCCGGTCCAGGGGGGCGCCCCCCCGGGGCCGGACGGCCGGTGGCGCGCTACCAGCTCGACTTGCGGACCCCCGGCAGGTAGCCCGCGTGCGCCTGCTCGCGCAGCCGTACCCGGGAGAGACCGAAGGCGCGGAAGTAGCCGCGCGGGCGCCCGTCGACGCTGTCGCGGTTGCGTACCCGGGTGGCGCTGGCGTCCCGAGGCTGGCGGGAGAGTTCGCGCCGGGCGGCGGTGCGCTCCTCCTCGGGCGTGTGCGGGCTGCGGATGACGGCCTTGAGGACGGCGCGCCGGGCGGCGTAGCGGGCGACGGTAGCGCGGCGCTTCTCGTTCTTGGCGATCTTGCTCTGCTTGGCCATCAGACCTTCTCCCCTCGTGCGCGGATGCGGGCCACGGCGGCCTCGATCCCGATCGTGTCCACGGTCTTGAGGCCCCGGGTGCTCAGCGTGAGCCGGACGTGCCGGCCCTCGCTCGGGAGCCAGTAGCGCTTGCGCTGGATGTTGGGGTCGAAGCGGCGCGAGGTGCGGCGGTGCGAGTGGGAGACGGAGTTGCCGAAGCCCGGCTTGCGGCCGGTCAGCTGGCAGTGGGCGGACAAGGTGCGGTCCTTCCGGTCAGGGCCCCTGGTGGCAGCCTATTGAAAATGGAAACCATTTCCGTATACTAACCACATGGCCCGCAACGAACTACGCCCGGTCGTCAAGCTCCGGTCCACCGCCGGCACCGGCTACACCTACGTGACCCGCAAGAACCGCCGTAACGACCCCGACCGCCTGGAACTGCGCAAGTACGACCCGGTGGCCGGCCGTCATGTCGCCTTCCGAGAGGAGCGCTGAGCACTGTGCAGTCCGGAATCCACCCCGCATACGAGCCGGTCGTCTTCCGCGACCGGGCCGCCGACTTCGCCTTCCTGACCCGCTCGACCGCGACCAGTGACCTGACGGTCGAGTGGACGGACGGCAACACCTATCCCGTCATCGACGTCGAGATCTCCTCGGCGAGCCACCCCTTCTACACGGGCACCGCCCGGGTGCTGGACACCGCGGGCCGCGTCGAGCGGTTCGAGCGCCGCTACGGCAAGCGCGAGGCCCGCTGATGGAACGGCTCCCTGTCGTGCTGGTGGGCGGCCTGCACGCGGAGGCGCGGCGGGCCGCCGTCGAGCGGCTGCTGCGATCCGTCCCCGGCAGCGTCGCCCTCCACCACGACCTCGCCTCCGCCACCGAGGGCACCGTGCGGCGCACGGTCCGCGACGCGGGCGGCACCCTCGACACCGGATCGGCGCCGCTGGTCAACGACTGCGCCTGCTGTGCGCTGCGCGAGGACCTGGTGCCCGAGCTGGAGCGGCTGGCCGCCGGCCGCACCTGCCGGCTGGCCGTCGTCGAACTGTGGGACTCGGTCGAGCCCAAGGCGATGGCCGAGGTGGTCACCGCCTGCGGCAGCGAGAACTTCGCCCTCACCGGTGTCGTCACCGCCGTCGACCCCGCGCTGCTGCTGCCCTACCTCAGCTGCGGCGACGACCTCGCGGAAGCCGGCCTCGCCGCCGCGGCCTCGGACCAGCGCACGGTCGCCGACACCTGGGCACGGCAGCTGGAGTACGCGCCGGTGCTGGCGATCGCCACGGGGGAGGAGACGGCGGAGCCGGCCGACCTCGCCCTGCTCGACCAGCTGCATCCGATGGCACTCCGGGTCCCCGTGGAATCAGGGGAGTTGGCGGCCGCGGCGACGGCCGGTTTCGATGTGGCGGCGGCCGCGGCGCGCCAGCACCCCGCCTGTGCGCTGCTGCCGCAGGAGGCCGATGCGGAGGGCGTCGGCACGCTCGTCTGGCAGCACACCCGGCCCTTCCATCCCGAGCGGCTCTACTCCGCGCTGGAGGATCTGACCTGTGCGGCCGCGCGCAGCCGGGGCCGGTTCTGGCTGGCCGACCGCCCGGACACCCTGCTGTCGTGGGACGCGGCCGGCGGGGCGCTGTGCGTGGAGAACGCCGGGCCGTGGCTGGCCTCGCTGCCGGACGCCGCATGGGAGATGGTGCCGCCGATGCGCCGGGCCGCCGCCGCGCTGGACTGGCACCCCGAGCACGGTGACCGCGCCCAGCATCTGGTCTTCACCTCGCCGGGCCTGGACCGTGCGGGACTGGAGTCCCTGCTGGAGTCCTGTCTGCTCACCGACGCCGAGTACGCGGGCGGCCCGCCGGCCTGGAAGAGCCTGCCGCCCGCCTTCGACGCACTCCTCGACCCCGTTTCGTAGGACGGGTTCGAAAGGCGGGTTCGTAAGACGGGCCGGGCCCATCCGTACGGAGCCGGTCCCTCCGGCACGAACCTGTCGCCCCGGCAGTACCCGTCAGCACCTCCACTCAGTACGTACAAGGAAGTTCTCATGCCCCGTCGGCACGACCCGCGCCGGACGCCCACGCCCCGCCCCAATCCGCTGGACGCGGCGGGCATCACGTACATCGACTACAAGGACACCGATCTGCTGCGGAAGTTCCTCTCCGACCGCTGCAAGATCCGCAGCCGCCGGATCACCCGGGTCAGCGCGCAGCAGCAGCGGCAGCTCTCCCGGGCGATCAAGAACGCCCGGGAGATGGCGCTGCTCCCGTACGCGTCACGGTGACAGCCGTCTCTCGGTGACAGTCGTCTCTCGGTGACGGCCGCCTTTCGGTGACGGGTGCCGTCCGGTGACGGGCGGGAGGTCCCCTGCGTGTGACGCGCAGGGGACCTTCTCGTGTGTACGGGCCCCTCGGCGGGCGGGCGGGCCGGCCGGGCGACCGCCCGGACCCTGGAACCCGCGCGGCGTGGCACACGTCTCTTCCTCGGCGGTGAGGGCTTCGGCCCCCTCGGCCCGTACCAGGTGTAAGAGGCACCGGATCAGCGGCGATGGCCTGCGGCCGGCGGTGCGCAGCGGGCCGGACCGGGTGCTCGACGAGCTGTGACGGCCTCGGCACCGGCTGTCGTGCACGTGCATCTGCGCATGCATCCGCATGAGAACGCAGCTATGCTCCCGGGCAGTTGACACCATTTATCACCGGGAGACCCCTGTGCTCCACGCATACAACGGCATGGCCGCCACAGATCTCCGCGATGTGGCATGGCAGAAGAGCAGGCACAGCAACTCCCAGGGCTCCTGTGTGGAGTTCGCCAAGCTGCCCGGGGGTGACATCGCGGTACGCAACTCCCGCTTCCCGGACGGACCCGCGCTCATCTACACACCGGCCGAGGTCCAGGCGATGCTGCTCGGCATCAAGGACGGCGAATTCGACCATCTCGTACGGGACTGAGCGCCCGTCGGCCGTCGAGCGGCCGCCGGATGCGGGCCCCGTATGCGGCGCGGTGTGCGCACAGGGCAGCACAGCGCAACCGGGCGCCCGTAGGTGGCGGGGCGCCCGGTGTGAGGGAACGGCTACGGCAGGCGGAACTGCGCCCACACGATCTTGCCGTGTGCGGCACCGGCCAGTGGATGCCAGCCCCAGCTGTCGCTGAAGGAATCCACGAGATACAGCCCACGGCCCGACTCCGCGGCGGAATCCGCCTCGCCGGCGACCGGTGACTCATCGCTCGGGTCCCGTACGGCACAGATCAGCCGCGAGGACCAGCGCATCAGATGGATCCGGGCGGGCGGCGCGGCGTCGGGGTGCTCCGGGGCGGCGAGGATCGCGTGCCGCAGGGCATTGGTGACGAGCTCGGACACCACCAGGGCGACCGAGTCGAAGAGATCGTCCAGATCCCAGCCCTGCAGGGTCTCGCGGGTGAACGCACGTGCACAGCGCACCGATTCATAGCGTGCCGGGAGTGTGCGGGATGCGGAGCCGGAGACAGTCAAGGGGTCGACGGGAGGAAAGCCCTGCCATAACGGCTCGAGCATGGTCAAAACCTTGGTCCCCATGCGAGGCACTCCTGGCGTTCGCGGACGTCATGACCCTGGCCGGTCAGCCGGATCTGGCGGATCTTTCACGAGCGTGCATGCGTGCGACGCCTATGGTTCCCAATGCGCGGGACAGATGCAAGGGCAGATGCACGTGCACGTGACGCGATTGCACCGGCACGGGCCGATTCCTCCGGAATTCTTCCTGCCGCTTCGCGTGGAGGGCTTGCGGGAGCCTCACATATCAGTAACCGGATGAGCACTCAACGAAGCCCGAACGTGGCAGACTGCGGCCCACTGTTGGGACAGGGCGGGGTCACAGGAGGGTCTGAGAGGTGTCCGCAAGTGAGTCGAGCGGGTCGGTGGTGCGGCGGATCCTGCTCGGGTCGCAGCTCCGCCGGCTGCGTGAATCGCGTGGGATAACCCGTGAGGCGGCCGGCTACTCGATCCGTGCGTCCGAATCGAAGATCAGCCGCATGGAGTTGGGCCGCGTGAGCTTCAAGGCACGTGACGTGGAGGACCTGCTCACGCTGTACGGCGTCGGTGACGAGCAGGAGCGCGAGGCGCTGCTGTCGCTGGCGCGGGAGGCGAATGTCGCCGGCTGGTGGCACAGCTATACCGATGTGCTGCCCGGCTGGTTCCAGACGTATGTGGGTCTGGAAGGAGCCACTTCCCTCCTCCGCGTCTACGAAGTCCAGTTCGTGCACGGTCTGTTGCAGACGGAGGCCTATGCGCAGGCCGTCGTCAGACGCGGCATGCCGGATGCCGGGCCCGCCGAGATAGAACGTCGCGTCGCGCTCCGTCTGGAGCGCCAGAAGCTGCTGGTGGCCGAGCGGTCGGCGCAGTTCCACTGTGTGCTGGACGAGGCCGCGCTGCGTCGCCCGTACGGCGAACGTGCCGTCATGCGCGAGCAGATGAAGCATCTGATCGAGGTGTCCGAGCGGCCCAATGTGCGGCTTCAGGTGATGCCCTTCAGTCTGGGAGGGCACGCGGGCGAGAGCGGAGCCTTCACCATGCTCGGCTTCCAGGAGTCGGGTCTGCCGGACGTCGTCTATCTGGAGCAGCTCACGAGCGCGCTCTATGTGGACAAGCCCGAAGAGGTGGCGCAGTACGCGCGGGTGATGGACCGCCTCCAGGAAGAGGGGCCGAATCCGGCCGAGACCAGGGACCTGTTGCGTGGTCTACTCCAACTGATGTGACGCGTCGGTAGGATGGCGCACCATCAGGAGTCAGCACCCCCCAATGCGGCGCCCTGAGCGCCCTGTTCTCCAGATCGGGATGGCATGTCCTACTTCGACGAGTTGGCGTATCAGTTCATCGACGGCGAGTGGCGGGCCGGCAGCGGCTCATGGGACATCGTCGACTTCAATCCTTATAACGGCGAGAAGCTGACCTCCATACCCGTCGCCACGGTCGAGGAGATAGACCAGGCCTACCGCGCCGCGGAGCGCGCGCAGCGGGAGTGGGGCGCCACCAATCCGTACGCCAGGCGGCTCGTCTTCGAGCGCGTGCTGCGGATCATCGACGATCGTGAGGCGGAGCTGGCCGAGGCGATCGCCGCCGAGGTCGGCGGCACGCTCGTCAAGGTGGGCTTCGAGCTGCATCTGGCGCGGGAGTTCCTGCGCGAGGCGATCCAGCTGGCGCTGCGCGCCGAGGGCCGCATCCTGCCCTCGCCCATCGACGGCAAGGAGAACCGTCTCTACCGGCTGCCGGTCGGTGTCGTCGGGGTCATCAGCCCGTTCAACTTCCCCTTCCTGCTGTCGCTCAAGTCCGTCGCGCCCGCCATCGCCCTCGGCAACGCCGTCGTCCTCAAGCCGCACCAGAACACCCCGGTGTGCGGCGGCGGTCTGGTCGCCAAGATCTTCGAGGAGGCGGGGCTGCCGGCGGGCGTGCTCAATGTGGTGGTCACCGACATCGCCGAGATCGGTGATGCGCTGATCGAGCACCCGGTGCCCAAGACCATCTCCTTCACCGGCTCCGAGAAGGTCGGCCGGCATGTGGCGACGGTCGCCGCCGCCCACTTCAAGCACTCCGTGCTGGAACTGGGCGGCAACAGCGCACTGGTCGTCCTCGACGACGCCGATATCGACTACGCGGTGGACGCGGCCGTCTTCAGCCGCTTCGTCCACCAGGGCCAGGTCTGTATGGCCGCCAACCGCGTGCTCGTGGACCGCACCGTGGAGCGGGAGTTCACCGAGAAGTTCGTCGCCAGGGTCGCGGCCCTGAAGGTCGGCGACCCCACCGACCCGCAGACCCATATCGGCCCGCTGATCAACGAGGGCCAGGCCGAGGCGATCACCTCGCTGGTGGACCGCGCGGTCGCCGACGGCGCCTCGGCGCTCCTGCACGGCGAGACCCGGGGCACGCTGGTGGCGCCGAGCGTGCTGAGCGGACTGCCGGACGACTCCCCGCTGCTGCAACAGGAGATCTTCGGGCCCGTGGTGGTGCTGGTTCCGTTCGACGGCGACGAGGAAGCGGTGCGGCTCACCAACGCGACGCCCTACGGGCTCAGCGGTGCCGTGCACACCAGGGACATCGAGCGGGGTGTGCGGTTCGCCAAGCGCATCGAGACCGGGATGTTCCACGTCAACGACGCCACGGTCCATGACGAGCCGATCGTGCCCTTCGGCGGTGCGAAGAGCTCCGGGGTGGGGCGGCTGAACGGCGACGCGATGGTGGAGGCGTTCACCACGACCAAGTGGATCTCCATCCAGCACGGGCGGTCGCAGTTCCCGTTCTGAGAAGTGCGGGGATCCGGGGCGGCCCGCAGCGAGTTGCGGACAGAAGCTGACCGCAAGGGCTCCTACCTTGAGTGATGTCGAAAGGCGGACGGCGAAAAGCCGGCCGCCGACGGATGTCAGGAAAGGCGGATCCCATGCCCACTCACGTTCTTGCCGAGGCCCACGGCGACGAGGCCGGCGCGCTGCTGGCCTTTCTGGAGGCCCAGCGCGGCGGGCTGCGGCGCTCGGTCCTGGGGCTGACCGATGCCCAGGCGGCCCAGCGTCCGAGCGTCAGTGAGCTGTCACTGGCCGGACTGGTCAAGCATGTCGCGGAGACCGAGCAGACCTGGGTGGAGACCGCGCAGGAACGGCCGCACTCCATCGAGCGGAACGCCGAGACCTGGCACCTGAGCTTCGAGCTCGGGGACGGCGAGAGCCTGGCGGAGGTGCTGGCGTTCTGGGACAAGGTCGCACGGCGCACGGAGGACTTCATCCGCTCCGTGCCGAGCCTGAACGACACCTTCCCGCTGCCCGAGGCGCCCTGGTACCCGCCGCAGGCCCGGCAGTCGATGCGCTGGCTGGTGCTGCATCTGATCGAGGAGACGGCCCGGCACGCCGGCCACGCCGACATCCTCCGCGAGTCCCTGGACGGCAGGACGGCCTTTGCCCTGGTGGACGAGGAGCAGCAGGCGCAGCGGGGGTGAGCGCGGGGCCCTGCCAGGGGTTCTAGGCTGACGGCAAGGGCGCGTGAGGGATAGAGGAGACGATGTCGGCGATCCGGCTGTTGGTACTGGGCGCCGTGCGGCAGCACGGCCGGGCGCACGGCTATCAGGTGCGCAACGACCTGGAGTACTGGGGCGCCCATGAGTGGTCCAACGCCAAGCCCGGCTCGATCTATCACGCGCTCAAGCAGATGGCCAAGCAAGGGCTGCTGCACGCCCATGACATCGCGCCCAGCACCGCCGGCGGTCCGCCGCGTACCGAGTACGAGCTGACCGCGGCGGGCGAGGCGGAGTACTTCGCGCTGCTGCGCGCGGCGCTCGCCCAGCACGACCAGAAGGTCGACATGCTCAGCGCGGCCATCGGCTTCGTCGTCGATCTGCCGCGGGCCGAGGCGGTGGCGCTGCTCAAGGAGCGGGTGCGGGCGCTGGAGGAGTGGCGGAGCACGGTCACCGGGTACTACACGCCCGAGGAAGGGCCCGAAACGCTCGGCCACATCGGCGAGATCATGAATATGTGGGTGCACTCCGCGGACAGCGGCGCCGTGTGGACGCGGGGGCTGATCGAGCGGATCGAGGGCGGGGCGTATGTCTTCGCCGGCGAGGGGGAGCCGTTCGTCGGCGTGCTGGCGGACGGGCAGGAGAATCCGTACGCGGCGAAGAGCGCGCGCTCCCAGGGGGACGGGGAGCCCGGAGGCGACGGGGACGCCGGGCGCAAGGGCGGCGACGGCGCCGCCACGGAAGCTCATTAATCAAGTTTGACTAACCGCGCAGGAGGAAATACCTTTCGGCGGCACATAGTCAAACTTGACTACAGCCGGGAGGAGATGTCGTGACTGACCGCGATCATGCGATCGTCGTCGAAGGACTGCACAAGCACTACGGCACCAAAGCGGCCCTGGACGGGCTGGACCTGACCGTTCCGCACGGCGTCGTGCACGGTGTCCTCGGACCCAACGGCGCAGGCAAGACCACCCTCGTACGGATCCTGTCCACGCTGCTGCGGCACGACGGCGGCCGGGCCGAGGTCGCCGGCTTCGATGTGCTGCGGAAGCCGGACGAGGTGCGGCTGCGGATCGGGCTGCTCGGCCAGCACGCGGCGGTCGACGAGGAGCTCGGCGGGCGGCAGAACCTGGTGATGTTCGGGCGGCTCTTCCACCTCGGGGCGCGCAGGGCGGGCGAGCGGGCGGACGAGTTGCTGGGGCGGTTCGGGCTCGCCGATGCCGGACGCAAGGCGGTACGCCACTACAGCGGCGGGATGCGGCGCCGGCTCGATCTGGCGGCAAGCCTGGTGATGGCGCCGCGGATCCTGTTTCTGGACGAGCCCACGACCGGGCTCGATCCGCGGGGCCGTACCGAGGTGTGGCAGGCGGTGCGCTCGCTGGTGGACGGCGGTACGACGGTGCTGCTGACCACGCAGTATCTGGAGGAGGCCGACCAGCTCGCGGACCGGATCTCGGTGGTGGACGGCGGCCGGGTGGTCGCGGACGGCACCCCCGACGAGCTGAAGTCCGCGACAGGAGGCGACCGGATCGATGTCGTCCTGCACGACGCGGGGCAACTGGGCCGGGCGGCCGGCCTGTTGGGCGAGGCGCTGGGGAGCGCGGCGGGCGGCGGTGCGGTCACCGCGGACGCGGAGGGCTGCCGCCTGAGCGTGCCCGTCGCCGACCGGATGGCGGGGCTGGCGGAGGCCGTACGGGTGCTGGCCGCGGCGGGGATCGAGGCCGCGGACCTCGCGGTGCGGCGGCCGACGCTGGACGAGGTGTTTCTGCATCTGACGGGGGACGGGGCGGCCGGCGGCACGGGCGGGGCGGCCGGTGCACGCCCGTCGGCCGCCGCGGCGGTGGACGCGGACAAGGAGGGCACGACGGTATGAGCGGCATGGTGTGGGCGGTCACCGACTCCTGGACGATGACCCGGCGCGGTCTCGCGCACTGGGCGAGACAACCGGTGCAGGTCATCGTCCAACTGGTCTTTCCGGTGTTGCTGCTGCTGATGTTCGGGTACTTCCTGGGCGGCGGGATGGCCGTGCCGGGCGGCGGCAATTACAAGGAGTACCTGGTCCCGGGGATGTTCGCGCTGACCATGGCGTTCGGGCTCGAATCGACGATGATCGCGGTGACCCAGGACCTCGGCAAGGGGGTGCTCGACCGCTTCCGGTCGATGCCGATGGCCCCGTCCGCGGTGCTGGTCGGACGGAGCGTCCTGGACATGCTCCAGTCGGCGCTCAGCCTGCTGGTGATGATCGGCGTGGGGCTGGCGATGGGCTGGCGCTGGCACGGTGGTGTGGTCGACGCGGCGGCCGCGGTGGGGCTGCTGCTTCTGCTGCGGTTCGCGATGCTGTGGATCGGCATCCATCTCGGCCTGCTCGCGGGCAGACCGGAGCTGGTGCAGGCGGTACAGATCCTGGTCTGGCCGGTGGGCTTCCTCTCCAACGCCTTCGTCTCCGCCGCGTCGATGCCCGGCTGGCTGGGCGCGGTCGCCGAGTGGAACCCGATGTCGGCGACGGCGAGCGCGGTCCGTGAGTTGTTCGCCAACCCGGGGTGGTCCGGGGAAAGCTGGGCGGCGGGCCACGCGGGACTGCTGGCCGTGGTGTGGCCGCTGGTGCTGCTCGCGGTGTTCTTCCCGTTGGCGGTGCGGAGGTACCGGCGGCTGGGGCGCTGAGAGCGCCGGAGGCCGCACGCCGTCGCGGGGGAAACGGAGTCCGCCGCGGCGGCGGTCGGCTGTGGGGGGTGCGGGCGTGCCCCAGGGGGACGCCCCCTAGTGGTGGAACGCCGTCGCGACGTTCTCCGGGCGCTGCAACGGGCGTGGCTGTTCGCGCAGTTCGGGCAGCAGCGCTTCCAGGTCCGCCATGAACAGATCGGCGAGGTCCAGGGAGAAGCCGTTGCGGCAGACCACCCGCAGGACGGACAGGTCCTCGCGCTTCGGGGGGAAGGTGTAGGCGGGGATCAGCCAGCCGCGCTCCCGCATCCGCCGCGAGACGTCGAAGACGTCAAAGGCGGTGACGTCGTCCGCGGTGGTGAAGGCGAAGACCGGCAGTTCGTCGCCCTGGGACAGCAGCCGGAAATCGCCCAGCGCGCCGATCCGTTCGGCCATCGAGCGGGCCACGTCGCGGGTCGCCTGCTGTACGGCGCGGAAGCCGGACCGGCCGAGCCGCATGAAGGTGTAGTACTGCGCGGCGACCTGGGCGCCGGGCCGGGAGAAGTTGAGCGCGAAGGTCGGCATATCGCCGCCCAGGTAGTTGACGCGGAAGACCAGCTCCTCGGGCAGCGCGTCCGTATCGCGCCACAGGGCCCAGCCGACGCCCGGGTAGACCAGGCCGTACTTGTGCCCCGAGGTGTTGATGGAGGCGACCCGCGGCAGCCGGAAGTCCCAGACCAGCTCCGGGTCGAGGAACGGGGCGATCATGGCGCCGGACGCGCCGTCCACATGGACCGGGATGTCCCAGCCTTTCTGCTTCTGGACCTCGTCGAGTGCCGCGCAGATCCCGGCCACCGGCTCGTACGACCCGTCGAAGGTCGAGCCGAGGACCGCCACCACCCCGATGGTGTTCTCGTCGCACAGCTCGGCGGCGGAGGCCGCGTCCAGATGGAAGCGGTCGCCCTCCATCGGGACCATGCGTGCCTCGACCTCCCAGAAGTTGCAGAACTTCTCCCAGCAGACCTGGACGTTGGCGCCCATGATGAGGTTCGGCCGGGCCTCGCCCGGATACCGGTCCTTGTTCCTCTGCATCCAGCGCCGCTTGAGAGCCATCCCGGCGAGCATGCAGGCCTCGCTCGACCCGGTCGTGGAACAGCCGATGGTGGCCGCGGGGTCGGGGGCGTGCCACAGATCGGCGAGCATCGCCACGCACCGCTTCTCCAGTTCGGCGGTGCGCGGGTACTCGTCCTTGTCGATCATGTTCTTGTCCCGGCACTCCGCCATCAGGACGCCGGCCTGCGGTTCCATCCAGGTCGTGACGAACGTCGCCAGATTCAGCCGGGAGTTGCCGTCCAGCATCAGCTCGTCGTGTACGAACTGGTAGGCCGTGTGCGGGGAGACCGGGCCGTCGGGCAGGGTGTGCCGCGGCGGCTCGGTCTCCATGCCGGCGACCGGGTCGGCCTCGCCGTAGAAGGGGTTGACCGGGTGCTTGGTGTGCTTACGGTCGGATGCCGATGCGCCTTTGTGCAGAGTCATCTGTCGCCACTACCCGTCAACTCGCCGGTGAGAGGCCGTGCTTGATGGCCTTCGTGAATTTCACTACGCGCTCCGCCTGGATGCGGGCGGCGGTGCGCGCGTTCTCGTCGAGCGGGGTGTCCGGGCCGCCGACGTGGGAGGTGCCGTAGGGGTTGCCGTCGCGGAACTTCGCCGGGTCGGTGTAGCCCGGTGTCACGAGGATGCCGCCGAAATGGTGGACGGTCTGGTAGAGCGCGAGCAGGGTGGACTCCTGGCCGCCGTGCGGGGTGGCGCTCGCGGTGAAGCCGCTGTAGACCTTGTCGGCCAGCCTGCCCTGCTGCCACAGGCCGCCCAGGGTGTCGAGGTACTGCTTGAGCTGCGAGGTCACATTGCCGAAGCGGGTGGGGGTCCCGAAGATCACCGCGTCCGCCCAGAGCATGTCCTCGTGGGTGGCCTCCAGGACGTCCGCGGTGGCCGCCGCGTTCGCCGCCCAGGCCGGGTTGGCGTCGATCGCGGCCTGGGGGGCGAGTTCCGCGGTCCGGCGCAGTCGTACGTCGGCCCCCGCGTGCTCGGCGGCGTCCGCGATCCGCTGGGCGAGCTCGGCGACGGTGCCGGTCGACGAGTAGTAGATGACGGCGACATGCACGTCGTGAACGGGCATGGACGTACCTCCTCGAACCCGACGATAAGGGCATAAGGGGTACGTGGCCTCCAGGGTGCACCCACCGGATGGGCAACGGGCGGGCGGCCGTCCCGAAGGACCGCCGCCCGCCCGTACCCGCGTCCGCGCGAAGGCGCCGGGCCCGCCCGCCCGGCCCCGGGTCAGCCCGCGCTCGCCAGCGACAGCTTCGCCGCGAAGCCGAGGAACGCCGCGCCGGCGCCCGCGGACAGCCCGGCCGTCAGCCGCTTGCGGCGGCGGAAGGTCGCCGCCAGGAACGTCCCGCTGAAGATCAGGACCGACAGGTACGTGAAGCTGAACAGCTGCGCCCAGGCGCCCAGCGTCAGGAACGACAGCACCGGGTGGGCATAGGACGGGTCGACGAACTGCACGAAGAAGGAGATGAAGAACAGGATCGCCTTCGGGTTGAGCAGGCTGACCACCAGCGCCCTGCGGTACGGCCGCTCCACGGCCTCCTTCGGCGCCTCGGCCGCCCCGTCCTGCCGCGCGGCCCTGCGCGCTTCCCGGCCGCGCCACAGCGCCCAGGCGCCGCGCAGCATCCCGACCGCCAGCCACGTCAGATAGCCCGCGCCGGCGAACTTCACGACGGCGAACAGCACCGGGCTGGTCTGGAGCAGCGAGGCCACCCCGCCGGCCGACAGCGTCATCAGCACCGTGTCACCGCACAGCACACCGGCCGCCGCCCGGTAGGCCACCCGCGGCCCGCGCCGGGCCGCCACCGAAACGACGTACAGCGAATTAGGACCCGGCAGAAGAATGATCAGCGCGAGCCCCACCAGATACGTGGACAGATCCGTTATCCCCAGCATGTGCGGCAGGATCTCATCCCCCCGTCCGCCGCCTCACCGGCTTTTCATGATGCGGACTTGCACCTCACGTGACGTGAGGACACATCGTGGAGCGCGTACCGAGAAGGGAGCGGAAGTGAGCTATTCGGTAGGGCAGGTCGCCGCCTTCGCCGGGGTGACGGTGCGCACCTTGCACCACTACGACGAGATCGGGCTGTTGCTGCCCGGCGAGCGCAACCACGCAGGTCACCGGCGCTACGGCGAGTACGACCTGGACCGGCTCCAGCAGATCCTGTTCTACCGGGAGCTCGGGTTTCCGCTCGAAGAGGTCGCGGCCCTCCTGGACGACCCGGACGCCGACCCGCAGGAACATCTGCGGCGCCAGCACGACCTGCTGACGGGGCGGATCGGCAGACTCCAGGAGATGGCCGCCGCCGTCGAACACGCGATGGAGGCACGCAGGATGAAGGTACAGCTCACACCGGAGGAGAAGTTCGAGGTCTTCGGGGACTTCGACCCCGACGCGCATGCCGCGGAGGCGGAGGAGCGCTGGGGCGGCACGGACGCCTACAAGGAATCGCAGCGCAGGGCGGCCACGTACACCAAGGACGACTGGAAGCGGCTGACGGCGGAGTTCGACGCCCTGCACCGCACGATGGCGGACCTGCTCGCACAGGGCGTGCCGGCGGACTCCGAGGCGGCCATGGACGTCGCGGAGGAGCACCGCCGGTTCATCAGCGGCACGTACTACGACTGCCCCTACGAGATGCACAGCGGACTCGGCGAGATGTACGTCACCGACGAGCGGTTCACCGCCACCTACGAGGCCATCAGGCCGGGCCTCGCCGTCTACATGCGTGACGCGATGCTGGCCAACGCCGTCCGCCACCTGTGATCCGTGCGGGCCGGGGAAGCGCGCCCCCGGCCCGTACGACCCGGCCCCGGCCGGGTGGGGGCCCCGGGGCCCGCCTGGAACCAAGGGGAGTCATGCGGCGTTGATAGTTTTGGGCCGCACCCGCGCCTGCACCCTCGTCGCTTCACTCGTCGCACCGCACGATCCGGCGCCCTCGACCCAGGAGCCTTCACCCCGTGAATACTCTCGCGCTCGGCCCCCAGTGGCTGGACCCGGACTATCTGATCGCGACATTCGGCCTGATCGGCGTCCTGGCCATCGTCTTCGCGGAGTCCGGCCTGCTGATCGGCTTCTTCCTGCCGGGCGACTCGCTGCTGTTCACCACCGGCCTGCTGGTGACGACGAACAAGCTGGACCGGCCGCTGTGGATGGTGTGCTCCCTGATCGTCCTGGCCGCCGTCCTCGGCGACCAGGCGGGCTATCTCTTCGGCCGCAAGGTCGGGCCCTCGCTCTTCAAGCGCCCCGACTCCCGCCTCTTCAAGCAGGAGAACGTCGAGAAGGCGCACGAGTTCTTCGAGAAGCACGGCCCCAAGTCGCTGATCCTGGCCCGCTTCGTACCGATCGTGCGTACGTTCACGCCGATCATCGCCGGTGTGAGCCGGATGAACTACCGCTCCTTCATCACCTTCAACCTCATCGGCGGCGCCCTGTGGGGCGCCGGTGTCACGCTGCTCGGGGCCTCGCTGGGGAAGGTCGAGTTCGTCCACAAGCACATCGAGCTGATCCTCGTCGCGATCGTGCTGATCTCCGTCGTGCCGATCGCCATCGAGTACCTCCGCGCCCGCGGCAAGGCGAAGAAGGAGCAGTCCGCCCCGCCGTACCCCGCGGACCGCCCCCACGGCCCCGCCCCCGACACCCGCCGCGGCCGCCACGCCAAGCGCTGACCCCCCGCGCGTCACCAGCCCACTCATTTCCGACTGGTAGCCGAAACGTCGCCCCCGGGCACGCGCCGTGCATCCCCATCAGGCATCGTGTCCTTGTCATCCGTCAGGAGGCTTACGAGGAGAGCGAAGACCCGTGGCGTCGGACCCACAGCGCGGCCAGCGGGGCGCGAGCGGCAGCAGCAGCGCCTCGGATCAGAGCGGTCCCGAGGAGCGCAAGCCCCAGCCGGACGAGGCGCACAGCGCCTTCACCCCGCCGCTGGGCGTGCCCTACCCTCCGCTCCCCGAGGACGAGCACCCCACCTCCGAGTTCGCGCTGCCCTCCGGCATGCGCCCGGAGACCCCGGCCGAGCAGGAGGGCTCGGCGTTCACACGGCCCAGCAGCACCACCGGCCAGACACCGATGCCCGTCGGCTCCACCGCCCTGAGCTACGCCTTCACCCCGCCGCACGGCATCCCTGCCGTCCGCCTCACCAAAGAGGCGCCCTGGCAGGACCGGATGCGGACGATGCTCCGGATGCCGGTGGGGGAGCGGCCGGTCCCCGAGCGCATCGAGCGGGCCGACGACGAGACCGGCCCGGCCGTACCCCGCGTACTCGACCTGACCCTGCGTATCGGCGAGATCCTGCTCGCCGGCGGTGAGGGCGCGGAGGACGTCGAGGCCGCCATGTTCGGCGTCGCGCACGCCTACGGGCTGGAGCGCGTCGAGCCGACCGTCACCTTCACCCTGCTGTCGATCTCCTACCAGCCCTCGCTGGTCGACGACCCGGTCACGGCCAGCCGCACGGTCCGGCGCCGCGGTGTCGACTACAACCGGCTGTCCGCGGTCTTCCGGCTCGTCGACGAGATCACCTCCGAGGGCATCACCCTCGAAGAGGCCTACCGCGGCCTCGCCGAGATCCGCCGTAACCGCCACCCGTACCCGAGCTGGGCGCTGACGGTGGCCTCCGGGCTGCTGTCCGGTGCCGCCTCCATGCTGGTCGGCGGCACGATGCTGGTGTTCGTCGCGGCCGCGGTGGGCTCGATGCTCGGCGACCGGCTGGCCTGGCTCGCGTCCGCGCGCGGGCTGCCGGAGTTCTACCAGTTCGTGGTCGCGGCGATGCCGCCCGCGGCGGTGGGTGTCGCCTTCGGTCTGGCCCACCTCAATGTGCAGGCATCCGCGGTGATCACCGGTGGACTGTTCGCGCTGATCCCGGGACGGGCGCTGGTGGCCGGCGTCCACGACGGGCTGACCGGCTACTACATCACCGCCGCCGCCCGTCTGCTGGAGGTCGGCTACCTCATCGTCGGCATCGTCGTCGGCGTGCTCAGCGTGCTCTACATCGGTCTTCAGCTGAACCCCGGCCTGCGGCGGCTCAACCCCGAGCAGTCGCTGGGGGACTACAACGAGCCGCTGGTGCAGATCGCGGCGGCCATGCTGCTGGCGCTGGCGTTCTGCGTGCTGCTCCAGCAGGAACGTCACACCGTGGCGTTTGCGACCCTGAACGGTGGCGTCGCCTGGGTCGTGTACGGCGCGCTCACCTACGTCGCCGGGATGAACGCCGTGCCCGCCACCGCGATCGCGGCCGGACTGGTCGGCCTCTTCGGCCAGTTGCTCTCCCGCTACCGCTATGCGTCCGCGTTGCCGTACGTCACCGCGGCCATCGGCCCGCTGCTGCCCGGTAGCGCCACGTACTTCGGCCTGCTCAACTTCGCCCAGGGGCACCTGCCGCAGGGCCTCACGTCGCTGGTCCAGGCCGTCTCGCTGGCGCTGGCCATCGCGGTGGGGGTCAACCTCGGCGCGGAGGTGGCCCGGCTGTTCCTGCGGGCCCCCGGCATCGAGGAGGCCGGCGCCCGCCGCGCCGCCAAGCGCACCCGCGGCTTCTAGGCGGCCACCGGGCCCCGACACGCACGACGGGCGGCAACCCAACCGGGTGCCGCCCGTTCGCGTACGAAAATCAGCCCGCAGATCCCGGCGCGCCGCGGTCGGGAAAACCCCGCCACACGCCGGGACGGCACGGCTGCGTCAGTGCTTGCCGCCCTGCGCCTCGAGGCGCTTGTACGAGGCCTCGATCTCGGCCTCGGCCTCGGTGCGGCCGACCCAGTTGGCACCCTCGACGGACTTACCGGGCTCCAGGTCCTTGTAGACCTCGAAGAAGTGCTGGATCTCCAGGCGGTCGAACTCCGACACGTGGTGGATGTCCCGCAGGTGCTCCACACGCGGGTCGGACGCCGGCACGCACAGCAGCTTGTCGTCGCCGCCTGCCTCGTCCGTCATGCGGAACATGCCGATGGCGCGGCACTTGATGAGGCAGCCGGGGAAAGTCGGCTCGTCCAGGATGACCAGGGCGTCCAGCGGGTCGCCGTCCTCGCCCAGGGTGTTCTCGACAAATCCGTAGTCCGCCGGGTAGCTGGTCGAGGTGAAGAGTCGACGGTCCAGGCGGATCCGACCGGTCTCGTGGTCCACCTCGTACTTGTTCCGCGAACCCTTCGGGATCTCGATGGTGACGTCGAACTCCACGGGTGGCTCCTCCATGATCAACACATACGTCTGGTGATTAAGTGTCCCCCACGCAGGTGTGTGGTGGCGAAAGGGGCTGGTCCGAGGTGCCGGAGACCGGAAAGTGGCAGGTCAGATGGCAGTCGGCGGAGCGGTCCGCGCGGGCGGCGACGCGCGCTGCGGTCCGCTCGGCGCAGACAGCGGTCGAGGCGGCGCGAAGCGCGGTCGATGCCGCGCGGCAGGCCTGGGAGGCCACACCGCGCCATACCCAGCAGACCTGGCGGCTGACGGCGGTCTCCGCAGCCACCGGTCTGGCGGTCGCGCTCGCCGCGGTGGCGGCGGCCGGGCCGTGGGACTCGGGTCAGCGTACGGCCGAGCGCACGGAGGCGGGCTCGATGGACGGTGCCAGTGGCGAGCATCACGCCGCTGACCCCGGGCCGGCGCCCAGCGCACCGCCGGTGCTCCCCGCGCTCGGCGCCACCGCCCCCGGCTCCGCGGGCCGTGGCGCCGCCCCCGTGCCCACCGGCGCGGGGCTGGCGGACGCGCTCGCACCGCTGCTGAAGGACCCGGCGCTCGGCCCGCTGCGGACGGCCTCCGTCCTGGACGTCGCCGCGGGCCGCGAGGTCTTCGGCGAGCACCAGGGCACGGCCGCCACCCCCGCTTCCACCGTGAAGCTCGCCACCGCCGTCGCCGCGCTCTCCGTACGCGGACCCGACCACCGCATCGACACCACCGTCGTCATGGGCGGCAAGAACCGCATCGTCCTGGTCGGCGGCGGCGACCCCACCCTCACCGCCCGCGCCCCGCGGAAGGGCGCCGAGGAACAGCCCGCGAATCTGCGCACCCTCGCCGACGCCACCGCCCGCGCCCTCAAGCACCGCCACCTCACCAAGATCAGCCTCGGTTACGACACCAGCGCCTACTCGGGCCCCGTCGAGCACCCCATCGGCCCGAACGAGAACATCGCCCCCGTCACCGCGCTGATGGCCGACGAGGCGCGCCTCGACGACACCGACCACGGCACCGCCCCCCGCGACACCGACCCGGCCCGCGCCGCGGCCCACGCCTTCGCCGGACTGCTCCACCAGCGCGGCATCACCGTCGACGGCGACCCCGCCGGGGCCAAGGCCCCCAAGAAGGCCGACCGGATCGCCGCCGTCCACTCCCTGCCGCTGTCCGCGCTCGTCGAGCGGATGCTCACCCACAGCGACAACGACATCGCCGAGGCCCTGGCCCGCCAGACCGCCCTGGGCTCGCGGCAGCCGGCCAGCTTCGCCGGCGCCGGAAAGGCCGTCCGTGCCGCCCTCGAACGGCAGCATCTGCCCCTGTCCGGCGCCGTCTTCGAGGACGGCAGCGGCCTGGACCGCGACGACAAGGTCACCGCCGCCCTGCTCTCCCGCCTCCTGCTACAGGCCTCGTCGCCCGACCGTCCCGCCCTGCGCCCGGTCGTCACCGGCCTCCCGGTGGCCGCCTTCACCGGCACCCTCAGCAACCGCTACCGGGGCCAGAGCGCCGGCGCCGGTGCCGTACGCGCCAAGACCGGCACCCTCACCGGGGTGAACACCCTGGCCGGCACCGTCGTCGACGCCGACGGACGGCTCCTCGTCTTCTCCTTCATGACCACGGGCACTACCGATCCCCAGGGCGCCCAGAAGGCCCTCGACAAACTCGCCTCGGCAGTGGCCAATTGCGGCTGCCGCTGAGGCACCGGACACCCGGCCCACCCATGGACACCTCCCACGCCCGCCCCCACGAAGCCTTTCCCCACCCACCCACGGGAGGTGACGGGCCGGAGGGGCCTGGTGTGTGGACGTAAGGCGAAGCAGTCCACACACCAGGCCCCGGAGGTCCGTCACCGCCCCCACAGCCCCGCGCAGCGGACCCGCCCGCCGCAGGCGCAACGGCGAACAACCACCACGGCGGGAAAGCCGAAAACGTGGACGCGAGCTAAGCGCAGCGGACCGGCCCGCCGCAGGCGCAACGGCGAGCGCCCCGCGCAGCGGGCGACAAACGGCGAACAACCACCACGGCGGGAAAGCCGAAAACGTGGGCAGAGCCAAAACCGTGGTCCGCTACCCCACAGCGGAGCGCCCACGTACGGTGAACTCATGACGAGCATCGGTGGGACCGAGATGGTCGACTGGAATCTCGCGGTCGCGACCGCGACCCGGTTCGTGCGGCCGGGGCCAGAGGTGAGCCGGGACGAGGCGCGCGCGATCGTCGCCGAGCTGCGCAAGCACGCCAAGTCCTCCGAGGCCCATGTCCGCGCCTTCACGCGGATGGCACAGCCCGACGCGATGGGCGAGGAGCCGCATGACACGCCGGTCCTCGTCGTGGACCGGCCCGGCTGGATCAAGGCGAACGTCGCCGGGTTCCGGGCCGTGCTCAAGCCGCTGCTGGCCAAGATGGAGGACCGCCGCTCGGCGGCCCCCGGCGGCGCGGTGCTCGGCGCGGTGGGCGGCAAGGTCACCGGCGTGGAGCTGGGCATGCTGCTGTCGTTCCTGTCCTCGCGCGTCCTGGGCCAGTACGAGACGTTCGCACCGGCCTCCCGCGACCTGCCGGCCGCGGCTCAGGGCGGGCGGCTGCTGCTCGTCGCGCCGAACATCGTGCACGTGGAGCGCGAGCTGGAGGTGGAACCGCACGACTTCCGGCTGTGGGTGTGCCTCCACGAGGAGACCCACCGCACCCAGTTCACCGCCGTCCCGTGGCTGCGGGACCACATCGAGGGCGAGATCCAGGCCTTCCTCGGCGAGACGGACATCGACCCGGGCACCCTCCTGGAGCGGCTGCGCGAGGCCGCCCAGTCGCTGGCCGGAGCCAAGCCCGACGGCGAGGAGGGCGAGGACGGCAGCCGCTCCCTCGTCGATCTCGTCCAGACCCCCGCGCAGCGCGAGATCCTCGGCCGGCTCACCGCGGTGATGTCCCTGCTGGAGGGGCATGCCGACTACGTGATGGACGGTGTCGGACCCGATGTCGTGCCGTCGGTCGCCGAGATCCGCGAGAAGTTCCAGAAGCGGCGGGCCAGCGGCGCGGGCCGGCTCGACCAGGCGCTGCGCAAGCTGCTCGGCCTCGACGCCAAGCTGCGGCAGTACCGCGACGGCGAGCGGTTCGTCAGCGCGGTCGTCGACGAGGTCGGCATGAACGGCTTCAACCGCGTCTGGACGTCCCCGAACACCCTCCCGACCAAACAAGAGATCGCCAAACCGGCGGACTGGATCGCACGGGTGCACCGCAAGGCGGACGGGGCACCGTAAGCGAACGGCGTGAGCTGGGCACGCCGGGTGGCAGTAGAGCGCCCCTTCAATCACCCGTCTGAGGGACCGTTACGGATGGATAGGCGTGCAATGCTCGGGGAACCGCTCGCCTCTGTCACCATCTAGGCACTCTGTGTGACGAAAAAGCCCTCACCGGCCTGAGGCTCCCCAGCTGAACGATTGGAAACGGACATGGGTCCCCATCCAGCGGTCGCCGCGATACGCCTGGCGGTCCGCCGCGTACTCCACGACGTCCTCACCCATCACTGCGCGCAGGACCGGCACGAGCCCCCGCTCGTGCTCGTCGCCTGCTCCGGCGGCGCCGATTCGATGGCGCTCGCCTCCGCTCTCGCCTTCGAGGCCCCCAAACTGGGGGTCCGCGCCGGGGGCGTCACCATCGACCACGGCCTCCAGGAGGGCTCGGACCTCCGCGCCGCCGAGGTCGCCCTTCGGCTGCGGGGCCTGCGGCTGGACCCCGTCGAGGTCGTCGCCGTCGATGTGAACGAACCGAACAGGGTGGCGCACGGCGCCTCCTACCGGGGTGGTGGCGGGCGAGGGGCGGGCGGGCCGGAAGCCGCCGCCCGCGACGCCCGTTACGCCGCCCTGGACGACATCGCGGAGCGCCACGGTGCCACCGCGGTCCTCCTCGGCCACACCCGCGACGACCAAGCGGAAACGGTGCTGCTCGGTCTCGCCCGCGGCTCCGGGACCCGCTCGCTCTCCGGGATGGCCGCAACGAGCGGCAGGGACGGCCGCTACCGCCGGCCCTTCCTCGACGTGGACCGTCAGACCGCCCGCAAGGCCTGCCTGATCCAGTCGCTGCCCGTCTGGGACGACCCGCACAACACCGACCCCGCCTACACCCGCTCACGGCTCCGCCACGAGGGGCTGCCCGCACTGGAGAAGGCGCTCGGCAAGGGCGTCGTCGAGGCGCTCGCCCGTACCGCCCAGCTCTCCCGTGACGACGCCGACGCCCTGGACGCCTGGGCCGCCGACGCGGAGGGCACGGTCCTCGACGACACCGGCACCCTCGACATCGCCGCCCTGTTCGCCCTGCCCCCCGCGGTGCGCCGCCGGGTGCTGCGCCGGGCCGTCATCGGCGCCGGCTCACCGGCCGGTTCGCTCTTCGCCCGCCACATCGAGGAAGTGGACCGGCTCATCACGGCCTGGAGGGGGCAGGGGGCCATCAACCTCCCCGGGCGAGTGGGTGTGCGACGGCAGGGTGGCAGACTGGTGATTCGGCAGGGCTGAGCCGCAGACGCTGCCCCGCATCCGAAGTCTCACGACTGACGCGAACACCGAACAGAGCGAGAGTGGCACGGGTGGACGACAAGGACATGGGTTCCGACCTTCAGTCGGTACTCATCAGCAAGGAAGAGATCGACGCGAAGCTGGCAGAGCTGGCCGCGAAGATCGACGCGGAGTACGCGGGCAAGGACCTGCTCATCGTCGGTGTCCTCAAGGGCGCCGTGATGGTCATGGCGGACCTGGCGCGCGCGCTGTCCACCCCCGTCACGATGGACTGGATGGCCGTGTCGTCGTACGGCGCGGGCACCCAGTCCTCCGGCGTGGTCCGCATCCTCAAGGACCTCGACACCGACATCAAGGGCAAGCACGTCCTGATCGTCGAGGACATCATCGACTCCGGCCTGACGCTGTCGTGGCTGCTGTCGAACCTCGGCTCGCGGGAGCCGGCCTCGCTGGAGGTCTGCACCCTGCTGCGCAAGCCGGACGCGGCCAAGGTCGCCATCGACGTGAAGTGGATCGGCTTCGACATCCCCAACGAGTTCGTGGTGGGGTACGGCCTCGACTTCGCGGAGAAGTACCGCAATCTGCCGTTCGTCGGTACCCTCGCGCCGCACGTATACGGCGGCTGAGGGCGCTCCCCGTGCCCGTCCGGCCGACGCGGCCGGACGTGGCTCGGACCTGCCGCTGCGGGCCGGCGGGAACCCTTCGGGGCCTTCCACCGTTGGAGCAGGGAGGACGGAATCCTCGGCCGCATGTTCACCGTCGGCGCAGGCGCCGGGTGACAATGCTGGGGTACCGTCCGAAGGCAGTTCTTTTTCGGGCCAGTAATACACCGTACGCACGACCAGCCCTCCCAAGGGCGTTGTGCCTCACTGTGGCAGGAGGGACGGGGCCTCAGCGGCTCCGTATGGATGGACGTGAAGCGATACTTCCGTGGGCCGGTCATGTGGATCGTGCTGGCCGTCCTCGCCGTGGTCGTGTTGATGCAGGTCGTCGGCTCGTCCGGCGGCTACAAGACGGTGGACACCGGTCAGGTCGTCAAGGCGATCGCTGACAACAAGGTGAAATCCGCCGAGCTGACGACCGGTGACGAGAACAAGATCAAGATCGAGCTGTCGGGCTCCAACAAGATTGAGGGCTCCAACAAGCTCCAGGCGAGCTACATCGGCGACCAAGGCGTCGACGTGGCCAAGAACCTGCAGGCCAAGTACCAGACCGGCGAGATCAAGGACGGGTACACCGTCTCCCCGTCGAAGCAGAACCCGTTCGTCAACGTGCTGCTCTCGCTGCTTCCCTTCGTCCTCATCGTGGTTGTCTTCCTCTTCCTGATGAACCAGATGCAGGGCGGCGGCTCCCGGGTGATGAACTTCGGGAAGTCGAAGGCGAAGCTGATCACGAAGGACACCCCCAAGACGACGTTCACCGACGTCGCGGGGTCGGACGAGGCCGTCGAGGAACTCCACGAGATCAAGGAGTTCCTCCAGGAGCCGGCGAAGTTCCAGGCCGTCGGCGCCAAGATCCCCAAGGGCGTGCTGCTGTACGGCCCGCCCGGAACGGGCAAGACGCTGCTGGCGCGTGCCGTCGCCGGCGAGGCGGGCGTCCCGTTCTACTCGATCTCCGGCTCCGACTTCGTCGAGATGTTCGTCGGTGTCGGTGCGTCCCGTGTCCGTGACCTCTTCGAGCAGGCCAAGGCGAACGCCCCGGCGATCGTCTTCGTCGACGAGATCGACGCCGTCGGCCGGCACCGCGGTGCGGGCCTGGGCGGTGGCCACGACGAGCGCGAGCAGACCCTCAACCAGCTCCTGGTCGAGATGGACGGCTTCGACGTGAAGGGCGGCGTGATCCTGATCGCCGCCACGAACCGTCCGGACATCCTCGACCCGGCGCTGCTGCGCCCCGGCCGTTTCGACCGGCAGATCGCCGTCGACCGTCCGGACCTCCAGGGCCGTCTCGAAATCCTCAAGGTCCACCAGAAGGGCAAGCCGGTCGCGCAGGACGTCGACCTCTCGGCCGTCGCCAAGCGCACCCCCGGCTTCACCGGTGCCGATCTGTCGAACGTCCTGAACGAGGCCGCGCTGCTGACGGCCCGGAGCGACGAGAAGCTGATCAACAACCACTTCCTGGACGAGGCGATCGACCGCGTCGTGGCCGGACCGCAGAAGCGGACCCGGATCATGTCCGAGAAGGAGAAGAAGATCACCGCGTACCACGAGGGCGGACACGCCCTGGTCGCGGCGGCCTCACCGAACTCCGACCCGGTCCACAAGATCACGATCTTGTCCCGCGGCCGGGCCCTGGGCTACACCATGGTCCTGCCCGACGAGGACAAGTACTCCACCACCCGCAACGAGATGCTCGACCAGCTGGCGTACATGCTGGGCGGGCGTGCGGCGGAGGAGCTGGTCTTCCACGACCCGACCACCGGCGCCGCGAACGACATCGAGAAGGCGACCGCCACGGCCCGCGCGATGGTCACGCAGTACGGCATGACCGAGCGGCTCGGCGCGATCAAGTTCGGCACCGACAACTCCGAGCCCTTCCTGGGCCGTGAGATGGGTCACCAGCGCGACTACTCGGAAGAGGTCGCCGCGCTGGTCGATGAGGAAGTCAAGAGGCTCATCGAGACCGCGCACAACGAGGCGTGGGAGATCCTGGTCGAGAACCGCGATGTGCTGGACAACCTGGTGCTGACGCTGCTGGAGAAGGAGACCCTCAACAAGGAGGAGATCGCCGAGCTCTTCAAGCACGTGGTCAAGCGCCCGGCCCGCCCGGCGTGGACCGGCTCCTCGCGCCGTACGCCCTCCAGCCGCCCGCCGGTGCTGTCGCCGAGGGAGCTGGCCCCGGCCAACGGCTCGGTGACCACGACCGCCACCGTCTCCACGGAGAAGGCGGAAGCCCCCGAGGACAAGCGTCCCGAGAGCTGATCCCGAGGCCCCCGGGCCCCGGAATAGATGCCGCGCCCCCCAGGTTTAACCTGGGGGGCGCGGCATTCCGCGATTCCACCGCGATTTCGAGCGGGCGCAGAAGGAACGAGGCACCACATGACGGACCCTGTGACGCTGGACGTCGACGGCAAGATCGGTACATTCGACGAGAAGCGCGCCGAGAACGCTGTCCGCGAGCTGCTCATCGCGGTGGGCGAGGACCCGGAGCGCGAGGGCCTGCTGGAGACGCCGGGGCGGGTGGCACGGGCGTACAAGGAGATCTTCGCCGGACTGTGGCAGAAGCCGGAAGACGTGCTCACCACCACCTTCGACCTCGGCCACGACGAAATGGTGCTGGTCAAGGACATCGAGCTGGTCTCCAGCTGCGAGCACCACCTCGTGCCCTTCGTGGGTGTGGCTCACGTCGGCTACATCCCGTCCGCCGACGGCAAGATCACCGGCCTGTCCAAGCTGGCCCGGCTGGTCGATGTGTACGCCCGGCGTCCGCAGGTGCAGGAGCGGCTGACCACGCAGATCGCGGACTCGCTGATGGAGATCCTGGAGCCGCGCGGCGTGATCGTCGTCATCGAGTGCGAGCACATGTGCATGACCATGCGCGGGGTGCGCAAGCCGGGTGCCAAGACGACGACGTCGGCCGTGCGCGGCCAGCTGCGCGACGCCGCCACGCGCGCCGAGGCGATGAGCCTGATACTCGCCCGCTGAGACGCGCGGACCGCCCGACGGCCGGGCCCCTCAGCAGCTGCTGAGGGGCCCGGCCGTCGGTGGGGGCGATACGGGACGGGCAGCGGTCCGTCAGGCCTTGAGGTGGTTGCCCATCCACTCCAGGGCTGCGGGGATCTCCCGGCGCCAGGTGTTGAAGTTGTGGCCGCCGCTGTCGAGGATGATCGACGAGATCCGGCTCGGCGTCTTCGTCTGCTGGATGAACCGCAGCGTCTCGTGGTAATTCCCCTCGCCCTGCTTGCTGCTGGTGACCAGCAGGTTCACCTCGGGGGCGGGCAGGTGACGCTGACGCCACAGCAGATTGTTCTCGCGCTTCAGCTGCGGGTTGCCGCCGAAGAGGTCACCGGTGGTGGCGTCGAGGGGGGCTTTGTAGGCGCCGGAGAGGGCGACGGCGGTGGAGTACGCATCGGGGTGGCGCATGGCCATCTTCAGTGCGCAGTAACCGCCGGTGGAGTCACCCATGACACCCCAGCTCTTGGCCTCACGCCCTATTCGGTAGTGCCCGGCGATATCCGCGCGCAGGTCCTTGGTGAAGAAGGTCTCGGTCTGCGGGCCGTTCGGTATGTCCATGCACTCGGTGTCACGGGGCGGCGCGACCGTAGGGCGCATCATCACCAGGACGGTCGGCTGCATCTTGTGCTGCTTGAGCAGTTCGTGCTGGGTCTGCGGGAAATGCAGCTTTTTGTAGAGCGCCTCGGCGGTGCCGGGGTAGCCGGTGAGCACCAGAGCCGCCGGGAATTTCTTGTGCGCGTATTTCTTCTGGAAGTACTGCGGCGGCAGATAGACAAAGGCGGGGCTGGCGATCTGGGAGTGCTCGCCGCGGATCACCACCTTGTCGATCCGGCCGCCGGCCGCCGGGCGGGACCCGTTCTGGACGCTGACCCGCTGCGTGCCCAGCATCTGGAGCTTGGTGCCGTTCGGCCCGGTCTGGTAGTTGGTGACCACGCCGGGCTCCTGCTCCTGGCCCAAGAGGTCGGCCCAGGAGGCGTAGAAGCCGAAAGAGTTGTTGGCGAACAGGCCGATCACGGCGAAGAGGGAAAGCTGGGTCGCCACCAGGAGTCCGATACGGCCGAGAACGGCGCGCCAGTTCCCCTTGGACAGGCGGGGCCAGAGCCAAACGGTGAGGACGAACAGTGCCACCGCGACAATGACGGCAAGAAGCAGCACTTTCTTGCTGGTGAGACCCATGTGGTGCTTTCTTCCGGGCGGCCGGGCCATCCGTACCGCTAGTGGAACCCTTAGCCCTGAAACGCCGTCATACAGGGCGCATAAAGTCCAGATGCTGCGACAAGGCTCGCACGTTCTCTCGACCGGGGCGACGGGAAAGTGATGTCTGACAGGCTAGATGGCGAAAAGTCGGAGAAGGTTGCGTGGCGAACACCACGCTGGCTCCGCGGCCCGCGGCCCGAAGCGGTGCCGCGGGTCGTCGGCACGGCCGGCGTGGTCGTCGGCCTGCTCAACCTGGCCGCCGGGGTCTTCCCGCGGTTCCGGCACAGCCGGGTGCACGCCCTGGCCGAGGTGCTGCCGGGCGCGGTGAGCCCGTTGGCCGCCGCCGCCTCCATCGTCGTGGGCATCCTGCTGCTCCTGTTGGCCCACGGGCTCAAGCGGCGCAAGCGGCGGGCGTGGGGCGCGGCCGTGGCGCTGCTCCCCGTGGGGATCGCCGCCCAGCTGGTCTACCGCCACTCCGTGTTCGGCGCGGTGCTCTCGCTGGCGCTCCTGGCCTTCCTGGTGTGGCACCGGAAGGAGTTCGCCGCCCTGCCCGACCCGCGCAGCCGGTGGAAGGCGGTGGCCAACCTCGTCGTCCTCGGCGGTGCGAGCTTCGCCATCGGCATGATCGTCGTCAGCTCCCACCCCCACAAGATCGTCGGCTCGCCCTCCGTCTGGGACCGTGCCCGGCACGTCCTGTGGGGCATGTTCGGCTTCGAGGGCCCCGTCGGCTACACCCACGACGTGGACTACACCGTCGGCTACTCCCTCGGTGCGCTCGGTCTGCTGACGGTCGCCACCACCGCGTATCTCGCCTTCCGCCCCGAGCACCCGGCGGCCCGGCTGACCGACGACGACGAGCAGCAGCTGCGTGAGCTGCTCGCCCGGCACGGCGCCCGGGACTCGCTGGGCTACTTCGCGCTGCGCCGCGACAAGGGCGCGGTCTTCTCCCCGACCGGCAAGGCCGCGGTCTGCTACCGGGTGATCTCCGGTGTGATGCTCGCCAGCGGCGACCCGATAGGCGATGTGGAGGCCTGGCCGGGCGCCATCGAGCGCTTCATGGCGGAGGCCAAGGCGCACTCCTGGACCCCGGCGGTCACCGGGTGCAGCGAGACCGGCGGCCAGGTGTGGACCCGGGAGACCGGTATGGACGCGCTGGAGCTCGGCGACGAGGCGATCGTGGACGTGGCCGACTTCACCCTCTCCGGCCGGTCGATGCGCAACGTACGGCAGATGGTCAAGCGCATCGAGCGCAACGGCTACGAGACCCGGGTGCGGCGGGTGCGCGACCTGGCGCCGGCCGAGCTGGCGCAGCTCCAGAAGGCCGCGGACGCCTGGCGGGACACCGACACCGAGCGCGGCTTCTCCATGGCGCTGGGCCGGATCGACGCGGTGGCCGACGGCGACGCGGTGATCGCCACCGCCCATCTGGCGGTAGGCGAGGGCGAGGAGCCCGGCCCGTACGGGGACCTGAAGGCGATGCAGCACTTCGTGCCGTGGGGCGACAGCGGCATCTCCCTGGAGCTGATGCGGCGTGACCGCAGCGCCGACCCCGGCATGAACGAACTGCTGATCGTCGCCGCGCTCCAGGCCGCCCCGGACCTCGGGATCAAGCAGATGTCGCTGAACTTCGCGGTCTTCCGCTCCTCTCTGGAGCGCGGCGAGAAGCTCGGCGCGGGGCCGGTCATCCGGCTCTGGCGCGGGATGCTGATCTTCCTGTCCCGCTGGTACCAGATCGAGTCGCTGTACAAGTTCAACGACAAGTTCCGGCCCCGCTGGGAGCCCCGCTTCGTGGTCTTCCGCAACAGCCGTGACATCCCCCGTATCGGCCTGGCGGCGCTGCAGGCCGAGGGCTATCTGGAGCTGAGCCTGCCGCGCGTCCTGCGGCGCCGGAAGCCCGCCGAGCCGCGGCCGTGCGTGCACACGCCCGAGCCGGCCGGGGCGGCGGGCGCGGTCGGGCGGGCGGCCTGACCGGCGCCGGGGCCGGGCCTGTGGACGGGACCGTTCCGCGGTGTCCGGGAACGCGCCGACGCCCGGCCGGTCCCGCAGCCGACGGCCGCAATCCGGCCGGTCGGCACACGGCCTAGGCTGGTGCCATGAGTACCTTGCGTGGCCAGGTGGCCGGACTCCCGGACTGGGAACGCTGCGCGGTGATGGGCGTCGTCAATGTGACGCCCGATTCGTTCTCCGACGGCGGTGACTGGTTCGACACCGAACTCGCCGTCAAACACGGTCTCGACCTGGTGGCACAGGGCGCCGACATGGTGGACGTGGGCGGCGAGTCGACCCGGCCGGGCGCGGCGCGGGTGGACGAGGCCGAGGAGCTGCGCCGGGTCGTCCCCGTCGTACGCGAGCTCGCCGCGGCCGGTGTCGTGGTCTCCGTCGACACCATGCGCGCAACGGTCGCCGAGCAGGCCGTGGAGGCCGGGGCGCGCCTGGTCAACGACGTCAGCGGGGGCGCCGCCGACCCGTCGATGGTGCCCGTGGTGGCCGCGCACCACGTCCCGTTCGTGGTGATGCACTGGCGTGGCCAGTCCATCGACATGAACAACCGCGCCGTCTACGGGGACGTGGTCGCCGAGGTCGTCGACGAGCTCGGGCGGAGCATGGAGCGCGCGGTGGCCGGCGGGATCGATCCGGACCGGATCGTCATCGACCCCGGCCTGGGCTTCGCCAAGAACGCCGGGCACGATCTCGCGCTGGTCGCCCGGCTGGCGCAGCTGCGGGCGCTGGGCCGTCCGTTGCTGGTGGCCGCTTCGAGGAAACGGTTCCTGGGCAGGGTGCTGGCGGGCGACGAGGGAGCCGCCCCACCGCCGGCCCGGGAGCGGGACGCCGCGACGGCGGCGGTGTCGGCGATCGTGGCGCGAGAGGGGGCCTGGGCGGTGCGGGTGCACGAGGTCAGGGCGAGCGCGGACGCGGTACGGGTGGCCCGTGCCGTGGAGGACGCGGCAGCGGACGGCAGCGGCGGTACGGCCGGTGCGGCAGGTACCGGTGAGGTCGGCGGCACGACGGCGAAGACGACGGGAACGGTGTGAGCGGCTTGGGCCCACAGACGGACATCGAGCTGGTCGAGCAGGCGAACACCACCCTGTACGAGACCATCGAGCGCGGCGATCACGAGGCGCTGTCCGAGCTGTGGCTGGACGGTCAGGTGAGTGTGGTCCACCCCGGGTGGCCGGTGCTGCGGGGGCGCGGCGAGGTGCTCCGCTCGTACGCCCTGATCATGGCGAACACCGAGTACATCCAGTTCTTCCTCACGGACGTCGAGATCGACGTCATCGGTGACACGGCGCTGGTGACCTGCACCGAGAACATCCTCAGCGGGGGGCCCGCCGAGGACGACGGCTCGGTGGGGCCGCTGATCGGCCAGCTGGTCGTGGCGACCAATGTCTTCCGGCGTACGGACGACGGCTGGCGGGTGTGGTCGCATCACGGGTCGCCGGTGCTGGCCGACCGGGACGACGACGAGGACGACGACGCCGACGAAGCCGGGGGAGCCGGCGAGGGCGGCGGCGAGGACGTGCTCTGAGCCCTTTCCCGGGGCGGCGCGCCCCGGCGGGCGTGATCCGGGTGCGGGCGGGGTGTGAGCCTTGCCATGGCCGCCCGCCCTTGCGCCGGGGGCGACGGCCTGCCGTCGTCAGCGGCGGGGGTCAGCCATCTGGGCTAGGGCGCACCCGTTCGAGCCAAGTGCGGCACGGGTAGGGGTGGGGCGTGAGCAGGGGGGTAAGAGGCCGCGCGGACGATCTCCCGGTTTGCCGGATGCTGCCCGGATGGGCCGCTTTTAGCAGCCGGACGGGGTCTTGTCCATAGCCCCCGTAGGCGAGGACTGTCGTTCCTCGAAGGTAGATTCGACGGCGGGGCAGTGTTGCCGGATCGCTCCGGCGGCTGCCCGGAATCCGACGAACAGTGGCGCCAGAGGTGCCGTGGACCAGTGGGAGTGATTCGCGTGGATCGTGTCGCGCTGCGTGGGCTGAAGGCCCGAGGCCACCACGGGGTGTTTCCCCGGGAGCGCGAGGAAGGCCAGACCTTCATCGTCGACCTGGTGCTCGGCCTGGACACCCGCCCGGCAGCGGCATCCGACGATCTCGCGAAGACCGTGCACTACGGCGTTGTGGCCGAGGAGGTGGTGGCCGTCGTCCAGGGCGAGCCCGTCGACCTCATCGAGACCCTGGCGGAGCGCATCGCCGGCCAGTGCCTCAAGCACGAGGGCGTGCAGGAGGTGGAGGTGGTGGTGCACAAGCCCGATGCGCCCATCACCGTCCCCTTCGACGACGTGACCATCACCATCACTCGGAGCCGAGTATGAATACCGCCCGTCAGCCGACGACCACCACTGATGGAGCCGCCGTGCGGCGCCCCCAGCCCGGTGACCCGACCGTACAGCCGGTGCCCGCCTCCGTCGTGGAGCAGGTGGATGCCGCGGATGTGACGCTCTCCAACCCCAAACGTGCCGTGATCTCGCTCGGCAGCAATCTCGGCAACCGCCTGGAGACGCTCCAGGGCGCCGTCGACGCCCTGGAAGACACCCCTGGCCTGCGGGTCAAGGCGGTCTCCCCGGTCTACGAGACCGAGCCGTGGGGCGTGGCGCCCGGCTCCCAGCCGGCGTACTTCAACGCCGTGGTGCTGATCAAGACGACGCTGCCGCCGGCCTCCCTCCTGGAGCGCGGGCAGGCGATCGAGGAGGCGTTCGAGCGGGTCCGCGACGAGCGATGGGGCCCGCGCACGATCGATGTCGACATCGTGGCGTACCAGGACGTGATCTCCGACGACCCGCGGCTGACGCTGCCCCACCCGAGGGCCCACGAGCGGGCGTTCGTGCTGGTGCCGTGGCACGACATCGAGCCGGAGGCAGAGGTTCCGGGGCAGGGTGCGGTGGCCGCGCTGCTGTCGGCGGTGGGCCGCGACGGTGTGGTGCCGCGCTCGGACCTGGAACTGCGGCTGCCGGAGTAGTCGTTAGGGTTGCGGGTCGGTTCCCCGCGGGATGCATCCGTAGGGGACGGACAAGGCGGCCATAACGGCAAGGATGGTCGGCACGGCAGAGATGGTCATGACGGCGCGAGGGGCGATCGCTCGGTGAAGCAGCTACACATCAAGGTGCTGGTCGGGCTGTTTCTGGCCGCCGGGGTGCTGGCCTGGGGAGGCGCCCGGCTGTGGGACTCCTTCGGCACCCTCCCCAGCGTGCCGGTGGCCGCACCGATCGTGCTGGCGCTGATCGCCGCGGTCGTCGCCGCCACCGCGTTCTCGCTCCGGGCGCGGCTGCGGGCGCAGCGCGAGCGCCGGCCGGGCGCCAAGGGCGTCGATCCGCTGGTGGCCGCCCGCGCGGTGGTCTTCGGGCAGGCGAGCGCGCTGGTGGCCTCGCTGGTGTCGGGGCTGTACGGCGGTGTCGGCGTCTTTCTGCTGACCACCGGCCTCGATGCCGTACCGCGCCGGGACCAGGCGATCTACGCCGGTCTGTCGGTGCTCGCCGGGGCGGCGGTGGTCGCCGCGGCGATCTTCCTGGAGCGGGTGTGCAAACTGCCGGAGGACGACGGCAACGGCAACGGCGACGGCGGGGTCGACGCGAGGGCGTGAGGCCTGGGCCGGGGCCGGAGCGGGCCGGGCGGGCTGTGGCGCCGTAGTGGGGCGCGCAGGGCAGGTCGTGGCGCCGTAGTGGGGCGCGCCGTGCCCGCGGTGGCCCGTTCAGGCATCGGCGCCCGTTCAGGCGTCGGCGCGACGCCCGTTCAGGCGTCGGCGCGACGCCCGTTCAGGCGTCGGCGCGTGGGGCCGTGACATCGGCGCCCGAGGCCGTGGCGTCGGCGCCTGGGGCCGTACGGCCGGGGCCCGGGTCCCTGTCTCCGAGGCCAGGGACCGTACCGCCGGGGCCGGGGCCGGGGACCGTATCGAGTGAGACCTCGCCGCGCGGGACGTTCGCGGCGTCCGCCGTGGTGGAGCGGCGCAGCGCGCTGTGCAGCCGGGCGGGGGTGAGGACGCCCAGGTAGCGCTCTCCGTCCTGGACCGCGACCCAGCCTGCGTCGTGCTGGAGCATCGTGCTGAGTGCCTGCCTGAGCGGGGCGCCGAGCGGCAGCCGGGCGTCCATCCGGCGGGCGTGCGTGCGGACGGTGGAGCCTTCGGGGGCGCGCTTCGTGCCGACCGGGCCGGGGGCTTTCCCCGAGATCTCCGCGGCGCCCGTGAGCGCCGCGGACGGGACCCAGCCGTGCAGCGATCCGTCGGCATCGAGGACGACCGCCCAGGAGGCGCCGTCGGCGGCGAGCCTGTCCGCGGCACGGGCCGCGGGGTCGTCGAGGCGGACGACCGGGGGCTGTTCGAGGTCGCCGGGCTCGACGGGGGTGACGGAGAGCCGCTTCAGGCCCCGGTCCGCACCGACGAATGCGGCGGTGTACGGGGTCGCGGGGGCGCCCAGCACGGTCGCGGGGGTGTCGAACTGCTCGATGCGCCCCGCCCCGTAGACGGCGATGCGGTCGCCGAGCCGGACCGCCTCCTCGATGTCGTGGGTGACGAAGAGGACCGTCTTGCGGAGCGTGGACTGAAGCCGCAGGAACTCGTTCTGGAGGTGCTCGCGCACCACCGGGTCGACCGCGCCGAACGGCTCGTCCATCAGCAGCACGGGCGGGTCGGCGGCGAGCGCGCGGGCCACCCCGACGCGCTGGCGCTGCCCGCCGGAGAGCTGGTCGGGGTAGCGGTCGCCGTACGTCGACGGGTCCAGGCCGACCAGGTCGAGGAGTTCGGCGGCGCGCGCCCTGGCCTTCGTCCGCGGCCGGCCGAGCAGGTGCGGGACGGTGGCGGTGTTGTCCAGGACGGTCTTGTGGGGGAACAGCCCCACCTGCTGGATGACGTAACCGATTCGGCGCCGCAGCTGGACGGGGTCGAGGGCGGATATGTCCTCGCCGTCGAGGAGGATACGGCCGCTGGTGGGCTCGATGAGCCGGTTGACCATCTTCATCGTCGTGGTCTTGCCGCAGCCCGACGGCCCGACGAGCGTGACGAGTTCACCCTCGGCGACCTCGAAGGTGAGGTCGTCCACGGCGGTGGTGCCGTCGGGGTAGCTCTTGGTGACGTGCTCGAAGCGGATCATTCTTCCCCCAGGTGTGGACGGGCCCATTGTGGACGGGCGGTCGTGAACGCCGTGTTGCACGTGGATGGCGATGTGGCCCGTGAGCTGCCGGACCGGTCCGATTGTCAGTGGCGGGGTTTAGGGTCGCAGACGGTCACCGGAAGGGTGAGCGAACGGGGCGGGGGAGGTGACGGGCCATGAGCGGCGGCGCCGGCGGGCCGAGCTGTCTGGAGACGAACGACTGGATCTGCGGTGAGTATCTGCGCACCCGCAGCCAGGAGTTGGTGGACGCGACGGTCCAGCACATCGGCATCACGGCCGTGTCCGTGGCGATCGGCCTGCTGATCGCCTTTCCGCTGGCGCTGGTGGCCCGGCGGTGGCGGGGCGCGGCCGGCCCGGTCCTCGGGCTGACGACGGTGCTCTACACGGTCCCCTCGCTGGCGATGTTCGCCCTGCTGACGCCGGTCTTCGGGGTCTCGGCGTCAGTGGTCGTGACGGGCCTGGTGCTGTATTCGCTGACGATCCTGGTGCGCAACATCCTCGCCGGTCTGGCGGCGGTGCCCGCCGAGGTGCGGGAGGCCGCCCGGGGGATGGGGTACGGCCCGGCGCGCCTGCTGTACGAGGTGGAACTCCCGCTCGCGCTGCCCGCGTTGGTGGCCGGGGTGCGTATCGCCACGGTCTCGACGGTGGCAATGACGACCATCGGCTCCGTCGTCGGCTACGGCGGCCTGGGGAACCTCATAGCCAGCGGCATGGAGGGCTTCTTCAAAGCGGAGGTGCTGACGGCCTCGGTGCTGTGCGTGCTGCTGGCGCTGCTCGCCGATCTGCTGCTCATGGGCCTCCAGTGGCTGCTGACGCCGTGGACGAGGGCGCAGAAGCGGGCGAAGGGCCGGGCGCGGCGCGTGGCCCGTGTGGCGAAGGCGGTGGCCTGAGATGGGGGCAATCGCCGGTTCCTGGCAGTGGCTGACGACGGCCGCCAACTGGGCCGGGGAGAAGGGGGTGTGGCACCGCCTGGCCGAGCATCTCTGGCTCAGCGCGCTGTGCCTGGCCCTCTCCACTCTGATAGCCCTGCCGGTGGCGCTCTGGCTGGGGCACCTCGGCAAGGGCGGGGCGCTGGCGGTCAACCTCTCCAACATGGGGCGTGCGGTACCGACGTTCGCGGTGCTGGTGCTGCTGACGCTCAGCCCGCTGGGGCGGCACGGCGACTGGCCGACGGTCATCGCACTGGTGCTGTTCGCGGTGCCGCCGCTGCTGACCAACGCCTATCTGGGGATGCGGGAGGCGGACCGTGATGTGGTCGAGGCCGCGCGCGGGATGGGCATGTCGGGGCCGCAACTCCTGCTGCGGGTCGAGATACCGCTCGCCTACCCGCTGATCATGACGGGACTGCGCTCGGCCACGGTGCAGGTGGTGGCGACGGCGACGCTGGCCGCACTGGCCGGCGGCGGGGGCCTGGGCCGGATCATCACCGCGGGCTTCGGCAACTACGACACGGCCCAAGTGGTGGCGGGCGCGCTGCTGGTCGCCGTGCTCGCCCTGACCGTGGAGGGTGTCCTGGTCCTGGCGGAGCGGCTCCTCGACCCGATGCGGGGGCGGCGGCGAGCGGCGCGGACGGGCCGACCTCACTCGACTCGGCCCGCGTCTTCCTGACCGGTCGCTGACTGACCGGTCGCTGACTGACCGGTCGTCCTGACTGACCGGTTGCCCTGACCGATCGCCCTCGCCGGTCAGCCCGACCGAACTGACCCGGCCCGGCCCGGGTGACCGACTCGACCTCGCCCGGCGTGGCCCGGGTGACCGACTCGACCTGAACTGACCTGATCCGAACGGACTGAATGGTGGCATCCATGAGCAGCAAGTCGCGTGTGGCGCGCACCGCGGTGGTCGCGGGCACCGTCATCACCCTGGCGGCCGGGCTGGCCGCGTGCGGTGGCAAGAGCCTGGAGGAGAAGGGCGGCGGCAACGGCAAGGGCGGCGGCAAGGACGAGATCGTGATCGGCTCGGCCGGTTTCACCGAGTCGAAGGTGCTCGCCGAGATCTATTCCAGGGTCCTGACCGATGCCGGTTACCGCACGCGGGTACAGACCCTGGCCAATCGCGAGCTGTATGAACCGGCCCTGGAGAAGGGCCAGATCGATGTCGTTCCGGAATACGCCTCCACCCTCGCGGAATTCCTCAACGCGAAGAAGAACGGCAGCAAGGCGAAGCCCGTCGCCTCCAGTGACATCGACAAGACGGTGACGGCCCTGAAGAAGCTCGCCGCGCCGCGCGGACTCGAGGTGCTGGCGGCGGGGGCCGCGACGGACCAGAACGCCTTCGCGGTCAGCAAGGAATTCGCCGCCGAGCACAGCCTGAAGACCCTCTCCGACCTCGGCGCATCGAACCAGAAGATCAAACTCGCTTCGGGCGAGGAGTGCGAGACCCGGGTGTTCTGCAAGCCGGGTCTGGAGAAGACGTACGGCATCGACATCACGGCTCTGGACCCCAAGGGCGTCGGGACCCCGCAGGCCAAGCAGGCGGTCAAGGACGGCACCGACCAATTGGTGCTCACCACCACCACGGACGCCACGCTCGACCACTTCGGGCTGGTGCTCCTCAAGGACGACAAGAAGCTTCAGAACGCCGACAATGTGCTGCCGGTGGTGAATGCCAAGAGTGCTGGTGACAAGGAGATCGAGACCGCCCTCGGGAAGCTCACACGGACGCTGACGACCGAGGACCTCATCAACTTGAACCGCAAGGTCGATGCCGAGCGACTCAAGCCCGCGGATGTCGCGCAGGCGTATGTGGAGTCCAAGGGCCTGGTCAAGAAGTAACCAGCGGGAAACGGATTGGTGTGCGGGGCCCCATAAGTCCCGCACGCACGGTAAGTTTCTGGCCATGCCACGAGGACGCCACCGCCATTCACCACCCCTCCACCGGCTGCTTCCTCCCGTGACGGTCGCCGGTGCGTCAATAGCCTGCGCCGCGGGCGCGTGGTTTGCCGGCGACGATCTGGTGCAACGGCTGCTCGCCGCGGGCGCGGCGGCCGCCGCCCTCACCGGCGCCGTCCTTCTGCGGACCTGGGACCGTGCGGCCGGCCGGCGGGTCGCCGAACTCGACCGGGCCCGGGTGCGCGACGAGTGGCGCACCGAGGAGCGGATAGCCGAGCTCGAAACGGATGTGGAGGAATCCCGCGAGCTCCGCGCCGCCCTGGACGCCAAACTCCGCTCCAAGCGCGCCGAATTGGCCCGGCTGCGCAGCGAACACGCCGCGCTGCTGCGCCGTTACGCCACCGCCGAGACCGAGCGGGCCAGCGCCCTGGAGGGCCGCCGGCTGCTCGCCATCGAGGCCGCCGCGCCGCCCAAGGCGCTGCCGGTCGGCGCCGGGCTGACCCGGGCTCTCCACCTCTCCCCCAAACTCTCGGCTCCCCACCCGAGCTCTCGGCTCCATCCCCACGGGCAGGCGGTCCCCCCGAACGCAGGGGAGACCCCCACTCCGGCCGCCGCGACCTACGCCCAGGCCGACCGGGCCCTGCGCCAGCTGGCCCGCAACGCCGCCCGGCAGCGCACCGCCCAGAAGGCCGCACGCACGCCGCGGGACGACTCCCGCCCCGAAGGGACGGCCCGGTCCGGACCGCCCGCCCGCCGCGAGGCCCGTGGCGGCCAGGACGGTGAGAACGGCCGGGGGAACCCGTCGGCGGCCGCCGCACAGCGCACGGGCGACGCACATGCCCGTACGGCCGCCGCCGCCGGACCCGCGCTCCGCCCGGTCCCGGCAACCGCCGCCGCCTTCGCCCCGCCCCGCCCCGCCGCGTCCCGCGCCCAGGGCGGCTTCGACTTCTTCGGCAATGCGACCGCCTCCGGCCCCCCGGAGCTGACCGCGCCGTTGGAGGACGATCTGGCGGACGTCGTCGGCGACGAGGCCCTCGCCGAACAGTCGGCCCGCACGGCCCGTACGGCCCTCGGGGACGCCCGTCCGCAGCTGCCCACGGAGCGCGCCGCGGCCGACGGTGGGCGGACCGGCGGCGAGTTGGCCGACAGCGAGCCGACCGAGGGCGCGCGGGCGGGTGACGACCGGCCGGGCGGTGAGCAGACCGAGGGCGAAACGACCGCCGGCACCGGCGAGGTCATCGACCTGACCGAGCACGACGAGACCGAACAGTTCGACCTCGGCGCCCTGCGCAGCGCCATCTCCTGACCCTGGTCCGACAGCCGCCTGGCCCCCGAGCGTTCCTCAGCTCCGGGGCCAGGCGGCTTTCCGGCGGAACGTTTTCCGGCAGGACGTTTTCCGGCGGAACGCTTTCGGGCTGAACGCCTTCGGGCTGGGCGGGGTGAGTGCGCAGGAGTCCCTCCATCCGGCGGAGACCAGGAGCCCCTTTTCGTCCACAGGGTGTGGATGACCTGCGGGGGAGAAAGCCGGAGAGGAATCGGAGGGGAAGCGGAGAGCGACGCCGCCGTGTCCTGGACCCGGCGGCGCTCCGGGGCGAACGGGATGCCGCCCGCCCCTCCTCTTGTCAATGCCGACTTGTCCTACTTGTCGATGTCTCCGACGACGAAGAAGAACGAGCCGAGAATGGCGACCATGTCGGCGACCAGCGTGCCCGGCAGCAGCTCCACCAGCGCCTGGATGTTGTTGAACGACGCCGAGCGCAGCTTGAGGCGGTAAGGGGTCTTGTCGCCCTTGGAGACGAGGTAGTAGCCGTTGATGCCGAGGGGGTTCTCGGTCCAGGCGTACGTCGCGCCCTCGGGCGCCTTCAGCACCTTGGGCAGCCGCTGGTTGACCGGCCCCGGCGGCAGCTCCTCGATCCGGTCCAGGCAGGCATCGGCGAGCTCGAGCGCATTGTGGCTCTGCTCCAGCAGGCACTCGAAGCGGGCCAGGCAGTCGCCCTCCTCGCGGGTGACGACCTTGAGCGTCGACTGGAGCTCCCCGTACGCCAGATACGGCTCGTCGCGCCGCAGATCGAAGTCGACACCGGAGGCCCGGGCGATCGGCCCGGAGACCCCGAAGGCATGCACCGTCTCCGGCGCGAGCACCCCGACCCCACGCGTACGGCCGCGGAAGATCTCGTTGCCCAGCACCAGGTTGTCGAAGACATCCATCCGGGAGCGCACATCGGCGACGGCGTGCCGGGCCCGGCCGAGCCAGCCCGCCGGCAGATCCTCCTTGAGGCCGCCGACACGGTTGAACATGTAGTGCATCCGGCCGCCGGAGATCTCCTCCATGACGGACTGGAGCTCCTCCCGCTCCCGGAAGGCGTGGAAGACGGGGGTAATACCGCCGAGCTCCAGCGGATACGAGCCGAGGAACATCAGATGGTTCAGCACCCGGTTCAGCTCGGCGAGCAGCGTCCGCAGCCACACGGCACGCTCGGGCACCTCCATGCCCAGCATCCGCTCGACGGCCAGCACCACGCCCAGCTCGTTGGAGAACGCCGACAGCCAGTCGTGCCGGTTGGCGAGCATGATGATCTGGCGGTAGTCGCGCGCCTCGAAGAGCTTCTCGGCACCGCGGTGCATATAGCCGATCACCGGCTCGGCGTGCTGGATGCGCTCGCCGTCCAGGACGAGGCGCAGCCGCAGCACGCCGTGCGTGGAGGGATGCTGCGGGCCGATGTTCAGCACCATGTCGGTGCTCTCCGCCGCGCCGCCGATGCCGACCGTCGTCTCCGTCATGGGAACAGTCTTGCAGCACGCCGTCCCGGGAGCCGCCCTGGCCCTCAGGCGCCCCCTGCCGTGAGCAGCCCCGCACATGCCCCGCCCACCGGCTCCAGGAGCCAGCCGAACCCGCCCAGGCCCGCCGGATCGGTCAGCTCCGCCGCCGACCCGGCCGAGCCGAGCGCCCGCACGTACCCCGACGGGTCGGTGGCGGCCAGGGCGAGCGGCGGACGCCGGCCGTCCACCCCCAGGGCATGCAGCGCCTCGCGCTGGGTCAGCCGCTCCGCCGACGGCCCGGCACAGGCGTCCAGCGCCACATGCGCCGTGATGTCACAGCTCCCGTCCGGGACAGGAGACACCTCGCGGCCGTCGCGGAAGCCGGTGAGCGTGCCGAAGGGCGGTCGGTCACCCCGTTCGTGCGCATAGTCGGCGGCGACGGCGAGCCCGGCGCGCAACGTACGGACGGCCTGCGCCCAGGCCTCGTCCCGGGGGCGGCCGATCTCGGCGCGCAGCCCGGGAGAGCCGCGCAGCTCCGGGGACAGGGCATCGGAGGCGGTGGTGCCACCGGTGGCGTCAGGGCCCGGCGGCGGAGCCCACCACCGGCGGAGCCACTCCGCGTCCGCGCCGTCCACCGGCCCGCCCAGCCGCTCCGTGCCGTCGGCGCGTACGAGCACCCGGCGCGGCACCCCGTCCGCATCCGTCTCGACGACATCCACCGGCACATTGTCGAGCCATTCATTCGCGAACAGCAGGCCGGTCACCGAGCCCGGCGCGGGCAGCTCGCCCCGCCAGTCGATCCGCGGATCGAGGCCCCCGGGGCGCGCGGCGCGCTCGACCGCACACGGACGCAGCCGCGCGGCCACCTCACCGGGCAGCACGGCCAGCACACCGGTCAGCAGCTCGCCGCGCCCCGCACCCACATCGACCAGCGCCAGCTCGTCCGGATGACCGAGAGCGGCGTCGACACGGCGCAGAAGAGTGGCGACGGCGCCGGCGTAAAGACCGGAGACATGCACGGAGGTGCGGAAGTGACCGGCCGGGCCGGGGCCGCCGGGGCGGGTGTAGAAGCCGTCGTCCGGACCGTACAGCGCCCGCTCCGTGGCCTCACGCCACCCGCACCACTCGTTCGTCACCTGCCCCACGGTACGGGCGGGCGCCGGCCCGGCGGACGGGGTGGTGCGCCGGTCGTCCCGAGGACCGACACATTTGGCGCATGGAGTCTCCACCTTGGGGAGTAGACCCGGCGCACAGGATCGCTCCTCCGGTCGACTCGTACACGTATCCGCGGTGCCTACGCTGGGTTACGTGCAGCGCCTCTATGACTTCCTCCGCAGGCACCCGACGGGAGTGGACACCTTCTGGGCCCTCCCCCTGCTCGGGTTCAGTGGCCTGTGGGTCGGGATCGACGTCCACGGCAGCGAGCAGATCGCCGCCGCGATCTTCACAATCGGCCTGTGCCTCGTCGTCGCGCTGCGCCGCAAGGCTCCCGTGAAAATGCTGCTGCTGACGGCGGCCATCGGCGTCGGCCAACTGCTCGCCGGCATCGAGACCATGCCCGCCGACTTCGCGATGTTCGTGATCGCCTACACCGTCGCGTCCGCACCCACCGTGCCCCGCTGGGCCTCCCGCTGTGCCCTCGCCGGCGCCCTCGTCGGCCCCGCCCTCTCCGCCGTGCGCTTCAGAAGCGCGTTCAACCAGCGGTCGGTCGGGGACAGCATCTTCTTCGCCGTGCTGCTCACCGTGCCCTTCGTACTGGCCTGGGTGCTCGGCGACTCCATGCGCACCCGCCGCGCCTACTGGGCGCAGCTGGAGGAGCGGGCCGCCCGGCTGGAGAAGGAGCGCGAAGCGCAGTCCCGGATCGCGGTCGCGGCCGAGCGCGCCCGTATCGCCCGCGAACTGCACGATGTCGTCGCCCACAACGTCTCGGTGATGGTCGTCCAGGCCGACGGTGCCGCATACGTCCTCGACGCCGCCCCCGAGCAGACCCGGCAGGCCCTGGAGACGATCTCCGGCACAGGACGCCAGGCGCTGGCCGAAATGCGCCGGCTGCTGGGTGTACTGCGCACCGGCGAACAGCCCGAGAGCGGCGAATACGTCCCCCAGCCGGGCGTCGAGCAGCTCAGCGACCTCATGGAGCAGGTACGCGGCGCGGGACTGCACGTCGACTTCCAGGTGGAGGGCGAGCCGCGGGAACTGCCCAGCAGCGTCGAACTCACCGCCTACCGCATCGTCCAGGAAGCACTCACCAACACCCGCAAACACGGCGGCCCCGACGTCGGCGCGACCGTCCGCCTCTCCTACAAGGAAGACGACCTCGACCTGCTCGTCGAGGACAACGGGCGGGGCGCGCAGCGCGAGCTCTACGAGGAGGGCGGGGCGGACGGCCTCGGCCACGGCCTCATCGGGATGCGCGAAAGGGTCGGCATGGTGGGTGGCACCCTGGCTGCGGGGCCGCGGCCGGGGGGCGGCTTCCGGGTCAGTGCCGTCCTGCCGCTCAAACCGGTGCGGTGACGACGCCCGCCGGCCCCTGACGATCACCGCCGCATCCCGCGGCCCGCCGCACTTCACCCCGTACGACCCCGTACGCTCAGCCCCCACTCCTGCACGAAGGGACCCCCTGCACATGACCATCCGTGTGATGCTCGTCGACGACCAGGTGCTGCTGCGCACCGGTTTCCGGATGGTGCTGGCCGCACAGCCCGACATGGAGGTCGTCGCCGAGGCGGGCAACGGCGTGGAGGCCCTGGAGGTGCTGCGCGCCACCCAGGTCGACGTGATCCTCATGGACGTACGGATGCCGCATCTGGACGGGGTGGAGGCCACCCGCCGGATCTGCGAGGGCGGGCAGAAGAAGGACGCCCCGAAGGTCCTCATCCTGACCACCTTCGACCTGGACGAATACGCCTTCTCCGCGCTGAAGGCCGGGGCCAGCGGATTCATGCTCAAGGACGTGCCGCCCAGCGATCTGCTCGCCGCGATCCGCGCGGTGGAGAGCGGCGACGCGGTCGTCGCCCCGTCCACCACCCGCCGGCTCCTCGACCGCTTCACCCCCATGCTGCCCGCCACCTCCGCCGAGCCGTCCCGGCCCGAACTGGAACGGCTGACGGACCGCGAGCGGGAGGTGCTGCTGCTGGTCGCCCAGGGGCTGTCGAACGGTGAGATCGCGGCACGGCTGGTGCTCTCGGAAGCCACCGTCAAAACCCACGTGGGCCGCATCCTCACCAAGTTGAGCCTCCGGGACCGGGTCCAGGCGGTGGTGCTCGCGTATGAAACGGGGCTGGTGCGGGCCGGGGGAGCGGGGGCGTAGGGGCGAGGAGGGTTGGCTGCTGGGGGCGGGGGCGCGCCTGCGCCCGTCGGCGTCGCACGCCGTCAACGCAGCACGCCCTCGAGGAAGTCGCTGCCCAGCCGGGCCACCACCTGGAGGTCCAGCTGATGCAGCACATAACGCCCACGGCGCCGCGTCTGTATCAGCCCGGCCTTCTTCAGTGTCGCGACATGCCGCGACACCTCCGGCGGGGTGATGCCGAACGCGGTCGCCAGCTCCCCCGTCGTATGCGGCCCCCGCGACAGCGTGCGGCACAACTGCATCCGCATCGGATGGCCCAGCGCCTCCAACCGCTGCTGGACGAGTTCCAGCGCGGCCGGCGCCGGCAACTCCGGGCCGGCGACCGGGTACTGGACCACGGGGCGCCAGCCGGGGGCGTGACTGAACAGCACATGCGGCCAGCCGAACGACGTCGGAAGGAACGTGACGCCCGGATCCGCGGCGTCCGCGAACGCCGTCGTACGTCCCCGGGCGAGCTTGTCGACCAGGATGCGGGTACCGCCGCTGCCGTCCTGCGCGTCCTCCAGGGACAGCGCCTTCGACGTCGCGGACAGCGTCTCGGCCAGGCCCTTGTGGCGCAGCAACTCGGTCTTGTGCCGGGCATCGGCCGCCAGCTGGATGCCCACCCGCCGCCAGATGTCCCCGAAGAACGCCTCCTCGCAGTCCTCGAACAGGCGGCGCAGCCACACCCGCAGACCGTCGGGGTCGGTGAGCATCCGGTCGGTGAAGGCCGCCTGCCGTGGGCCGCGCGCGGCGGCCATCTCCCGTACCCGCGCCCGCTCGTCCGCGTCGACAAGGGGCGACGGGGTGGGGCGGGTGTAGCTCGCCGAGCAGGTGATCTCGAACGCGGCGGCCACGAACCGCTCATCGTCGATCTTGTCCAGCTCGTCCAGGTCCTCGGCCAGCGTCGCCCCGGGGCGGGCCGGCAGCAGGATGTCGGAGCGGGAGGACCGCCACAGGAAATCCGCCTCGCACAGCCGGTCGGCGAGGTCGGGCTTCAGCGCCGCGTTGGTGGCGGTGACCCAGCCGTGCAGCCCGGGGTGGTGCCCCGGTTCGGACAGCGCATGGAGAGCGGCGCCCAGCTCCGCCAACGGGGAAGGGCAGAAGACGATGCGCTCAGGCGGCAGCCCGGTGATGTCGATGACGTTGGACATGCGCCCATCATGCGCGAGGCCGCCACCTGCACGGACGTCGATTGACGGCTCCCGTCAATCGACGGGCCGCCGGACGCGGGGCCGTCCCAGAGTGAGGGCATGAACGCCGCTCAGCAGCACCTCCTCGACAGCTACCGCGCCGCCCAACGAGGCGAAGCCGCCCCACCCGCCCCGGGCACCCACACCGTGCGCACCGCCCGCGAAATCCAGCAGTGGCGCCGTTTCTACGCAGTCGTCACGGAGCCTGCCGACCGGCTTCCGGGGCGTATCCGGGGGGCGGTGCGGTGGGTGGCTGCGGGCTTGCTCCGTCTTTCCCGTCGCCCCCTCCCCCCGCCCCGCCCCACCCCGCCCCCGGCCCCCACCTCCGCCCAAGCCCCGGCGCCCACCCCCACCACCCGCCCCGACGACACCCCGCAGCCGACCCCGAGGCTCCGCTCCGACGCCGCGCCATAACCCGCCCGGAGCCCGGAGCCCGGAGCCCGGAGCCCGGAGCCTGGGGCCCGCCGCCCAGCGCCCGAGGCTCGTCGTCGTCCCCAGCCCAGCCCAGCCCAGCCCATGGCCCGGCCCTGTACCTGAAGCTCAGCGCCCCAGCCCAAGGCCCCGCCCTGGGTCCGAGGCGCAGCGCCCCAGCCAGCCCAAGGCCCGCCGCCCAGCGTCCAAGGCTCAGCGCCCCAGCCCATGCCCGTCGCCCTGAGCCCGTGGCCGTAGCCCTGCCCCGAAGTCCAAGGCCCGGCGTCCCGAGCCCCATTGCCGCCCCTGAGCCCCACCGCAGCTACGGGCCTCACCACCGCCCCGCGCCCAGCACTCCCAAGACCACGCCCACCCCGGCGCCATCCCCCTACGCGGCGCCATCACCCCCCAACACGGCGCACGAAATCCACGAACTCCTTGACGGCCGCTCGTATCTCTCCCTCCGTCCAGTCCATGGCGGACGCGGAAACCGTCACCTCGGTCAGTGCCACGCCGGGCGGGCCGGCCGGGGTGGGCTCGAACCAGCGCTGGAACACCGCTGTCCCGGTTTCCTCCGCCTGGCGCACGACGGCCTCGTCGAGCAGCTCGGGCGGGTGCGGCAGCCACACGTGGAACTGATGGGTGTGCGGCACCTCCGGGTGCACCCTGAACCACGGGACACCGGCCTCGGCCAGGCCCTCGCCCAGCGCGCGGGCCACGACCTTCGCATGGGCCACGTACTCCGGCAGCCGTGGCAGCTCACGGTCCAGACCGATCAGCGCGGCCAGCGCGGCCGGCCACTGCTGGAACAGCTGACCGCCATACCGGTGCCGCCAGACCCGTGCCTCCTCGACGAAGTCCTCGGTGCCCGCGAGCGCGGCGCCCGATATGCCGTCCAGTGACTTGTAGAAGGAGACGTACACGCTGTCCGCGAGGGCCGCTATCTCCGGGAGCGAACGGCCGAAGTGCGGGCCGCACTCCCACAGTCGCGCGCCGTCGAAGTGCACCACCGCATCACGGTCCCGCGCCGCTGCCACCACCGCGGTCAGCTCGTCCCACGACGGCAGGACGAATCCGGCCTCCCGCAGCGGGAGTTCGAGTGCAAGGGCTCCGAACGGCTCCGCCAGCTCGTATATCTCCGCGGCGGTCGGCAGCCGCGGTGCGTTCGTCGGATGCACCATGCGCAGCCCGCTGACCACCGCATAGGCGTCGCGCTCATGCATCTCCAGATGCGACAGCCGATGGCCGGCGACCGTTGCGTTGCCCGTACGCCCCGCCCAGCAGCGCAGCGCCACCTGCTGGGCCATCGTGCCGGTCGGGAAGAAGGCGGCGGCCTCGGTCCCCAGGGCGTCGGCGGTCCGGCGCTCCAGTTCGCCGACCATGCTGTCGTCGTTGCCGTAGAAGTCCGGCCGGTTGTCCAGGTCGTACGCGGCCGGAGCATCGGCCACCAGGCGGTCCAGTCGCTCGCGGAGGGTCTCCAGGAACACGTCTCCCGCCAGCATGCGCTCCGAGCCGCGGAAGGCCGCCAGCCTCCGGGCCCGCTTCGCCGCCTCGGCACTCGTCCCGGCCTGCGCGCCACCCGAGGCCCTGTCGGTGGCACTGCCTGAACCCTCCACGGCCGCCCCGCTCGAAGCGTCATCCGACGCGCGCCCCGAAGTACGCCCAGCAGTTCCCCCCGAGCCTCCCCGCACCGCCCCGCCCGTAGTGCGCCCCGCATCGCCACCCGAGACTTCTCGCGACCCGGACCCCGGCCCCGACCCCGAGCCGGATCCCGACCCCGAGCCGGATCCCGACCCCGAGCCGGATCCCGACCCCGAGCCGGATCCCGACCCCGAGCCGGATCCCGACCCCGAGCCGGATCCCGACCCCGAGCCGGATCCCGACCCCGAGCCGGATCCCGACCCCGACCCCGAGCCGGATCCCGAGTCAGTGACGCCGTCGTCCGCTTCCGTCATGCGCCTCATATGCCCCCCTGGCTGCTGTTTCCCTGACGCTTTCTGCGCTTCGTTGCACCGAGCATGGCGCAGTCCCGCGTGGCGCCGCGACCCCTGTGGATAAGTCCCGCGCGAGACCCCGGTCTCACCTTTCGCACAGCTCTGAAGACCGCCGGAAACACTCGCGTAGCATGGCGATGAATCGTCCGGTACCCCCCGCGGACTGGAACGGAAGGCCATCGCCGCGTGAACGCAATGCCACCCACCGAGGCCCAGGACCGCCCCGCCCGGCTGACCGTCGGAGTCGTCGGTGCGGGCCGTGTCGGGCCCGCCCTCGCCGCTTCGCTCCAGCTCGCAGGGCATCGCCCGGTTGCCGTGTCGGGCGTCTCCGACGCCTCCGTACGACGCGCCGCCGAGCTGCTGCCCGATGTCCCGCTGGTCACCCCGGCCGAGGTGCTCGCCCGTGCCGACCTTGTCCTGCTGACCGTCCCCGACGACGCCCTCGCCGACCTGGTGAGCGGCCTCGCCGAGACCGGCGCCGTACGGCCCGGCCAGCTGCTGGTGCACACCTCTGGCCGGTTCGGCACCGCCGTGCTGGACCCGGCCACCCGTGCCGGCGCCCTGCCCCTCGCCCTGCACCCGGCCATGACGTTCACCGGCACCTCCGTGGACGTCCAGCGGCTGGCCGGCTGCTCGTTCGGTGTGACCTCGCCCGACGAGCTGCGGATGGCCGCCGAAGCGCTGGTCATCGAGATGGGCGGGGAGCCCGAGTGGATCGCGGAATCAGCCCGTCCGCTCTACCACGCGGCGCTCGCCATCGGCGCAAACCACCTGGTCACGCTCGTGGCCCAGTCGATGGAGCTGCTCCATGACGCGGGCGTGCAGGCCCCGGACCGGATGCTGGGGCCGCTGCTCGGCGCCGCCCTGGACAACGCGCTGCGGTCCGGTGACGCGGCGCTGACCGGCCCGGTCGCACGGGGTGACGCCGGCACCGTCGCCGCCCATATCGCGGAGCTGCGCCGGCATGCGCCGCAGAGCGTCGCCGGATATGTCGCCATGGCCCGTACGACCGCGGACCGGGCGCTGGACCACGGTCTGCTGAAGCCGGAACTGGCCGAGGACCTGCTCGATGTGCTCGCCGACCACGGCGACGGCCCCGCCCCCGCACGGGGCACCTCTGCCCCAGACACCCCCGGTCCCCACACCTCCGGCCCGGACCCCGACACCCCCGGCTCCGACACCTCCGGCTCCGACACCTCCGGCTCCGACACCTCCGGCCCGGACCCCGACGCGCCCGACACCCCCGACCACGGCCCCGAGGAAGGCGACCGATGACCTCCTCGCCGCTGAGCCCCCACCCGGACCAGCCCGCGAACGCGAGCCACCCCACCCGGACCGTCGACGCGGGCCACCAGGCCCGGACCGCGGACGCAAGCCACGCCGCCCCGCCCGCGGACGCAAGCCACCCCGCCCACCTCGTCCACACCGCCACCGCCCTCCGCGACCTGCCGCGCGGCACCGGTGTCCGCGCCGTCGTCATGACCATGGGCGCCCTGCACGAGGGCCACGCCACCTTGATCCGTACCGCCCGCCGCCGGGTCGGGCCCGAGGGGCAGGTCGTCGTCACGGTCTTCGTCAATCCGCTGCAATTCGGCGCCGGGGAGGACCTCGACCGCTATCCGCGCACCCTGGACGCGGATGTCGAGCTGGCCGCCGCGGCGGGCGCGGACGTGGTCTTCGCGCCGTCCGTCGACGAGGTCTACCCGGGCGGAGAACCGCAGATCCGGATCGCCGCGGGCCCCATGGGCACCCTCCTGGAGGGCGCCAGCCGCCCCGGGCATTTCGACGGAGTGCTGACCGTCGTCGCCAAGCTGCTGCATCTGACGGCACCGGACCTCGCCTTCTACGGGCAGAAGGACGCCCAGCAGCTCGCGGTCATCACGCGGATGGCCGCCGACCTCAACTTCCCCGTCGAGATCGTCGGCGTCCCCACGGTGCGAGAGGACGACGGACTCGCCCTCTCCAGCCGCAACCGCTACCTCTCCGGCCCCGAGCGCTGCACGGCGCTCGCGCTGTCGGCGGCGCTGTTCGCGGCCCGCGACCGGCTCGCCGCCGAGGAGGCGCTGCGCGTCCGCGCCGCCTCCGTGGGCCACCACCCGGCGCCGGACCGTGCCGCGGCGCTGGCCGCCCTCGGCGAGGACCGGGCCGCCGCCGACGCACATGCCGTCGCCTACGCCGCCGCGGGCGCCCTGCACGGTCCGGCGGTGGCGCGCGCCGCGGCCCGCGCGGTGCTGGACGACGCCGCCCGTCTGGACCCGCCGCTCACGCTCGACTACCTGGCCCTGGTCGACCCGTCGGACTTCACCGAGGTCCCGGACGCGTACGAGGGCGAGGCCATCCTCGCGGTCGCCGCCAAGGTAGGCACCACCCGGCTCATCGACAACATCCGCCTCGTCTTCGGCGCCGGGCGACCGGAGGCGACGGCTGCCCACCAGGGCGGAGCCACCACCGAAGCGTCGGACACGGCGGACACGGCGGATAAGGCAGATACGGCGGACACCGTGGACACCGTCACATCCGTCGCTGCCGCTCCCTCCCCTGCCGCTCCCTCCCCTTCCGCCCCCTCCGTCACCTCCACCCCGCCCACCACACCCCCGACCACCCCCCAAGGCCCCCTCGGAGCGACCCGATGACCGCCACCGGAACAGCTACCGGCACCGGCCCCGTCTCAAGCACCGGCATACGTCTGAACGCCCCGGCCCCGGGCTGGGCCATCGAGGCGGACGTCGTGGTCGTGGGCTCCGGGGTGGCCGGGCTGACCGCCGCGCTGCGCTGCGCCGCGGCCGGCCGCCGCACCGTCGTCGTCACCAAGGCCCGCCTGGACGACGGCTCCACTCGCTGGGCGCAGGGCGGTATCGCGGCGGCTCTCGGCGACGGCGACACCCCCGAGCAGCATCTGGCCGACACCCTCGTGGCCGGCGCCGGACTGTGCGACGAGACGGCCGTACGGGCCCTGGTCACCGAAGGCCCGGCCGCCGTCCACCGGCTGATCAGCACCGGCGCCCGCTTCGACACCGCACCGGGCAGCGACGAAGTAGCCCTCACCCGCGAAGGCGGCCACCACCGCCGCCGTATCGCGCACGCCGGCGGCGACGCCACCGGGGCCGAGATCTCCCGCGCGCTCGTCGAGGCGGTCCGCGCGGCCGGGCTGCGCACCATCGAGAACGCCCTCGTCCTCGACCTGCTCACGGACGCCGACGGCCACACGTCCGGCGTCACCCTGCACGTCATGGGGGAGGGCCAGCACGACGGGGTCGGGGCCGTACACGCCCCCGCGGTGGTGCTCGCCACCGGAGGCATGGGCCAGGTCTTCTCCGCGACCACCAACCCGGCGGTCTCCACCGGCGACGGCGTGGCCCTGGCACTCCGCGCCGGCGCCGAGGTGTCCGACCTGGAATTCGTCCAATTCCACCCCACCGTCCTGTATTTGGGCCCGGAAGCGGAGGGCCAGCAGCCGCTGATCTCCGAGGCCGTACGGGGCGAGGGCGCCCACCTCGTCGACGCCGACGGCACCCGCTTCATGGTCGGTCAGCATGAACTCGCCGAACTGGCGCCGCGTGACATCGTCGCCAAGGCGATCATGCGCCAGGCCCACGAACAGGGCGTCGAGCACATGTACTTGGACGGCCGGCACTTCGGCGCCCAGATGTGGGAGACCCGTTTCCCGACCATCCTCGCCGCCTGCCGCAGCCACGGCATCGACCCGGTCACCGCGCCGATACCGGTCGCCCCCGCCGCGCACTACGCCTCCGGCGGCGTACGCACCGATCTGCGCGGGCGCACCACGGTCCCCGGCCTCTACGCGTGCGGCGAGGTCGCCTGCACCGGCGTCCACGGCGCCAACCGGCTCGCCTCCAACTCCCTCCTGGAAGGCCTGGTCTTCGCGGAGCGGATCGCGTCGGACATCGCCTCGGAAACCGCCGCGAGCGGCGCCGCGGACCACCCGGCCGGCCCGGCTCCGGCGTCCATCCCTTCCACGCCTTCCACGCCTTCCAGCTCTTCCGCTTCCACCGCTTCCACGCCGTCCGCCCCGCGCACCACCCTTCCGCTCCTCGCCCCCGAGGCCCGGATCACTGTGCAGCGGATCATGACCGCCGGTGCCGGCGTGCTGCGCAGCGCCGAGAGCCTCGCCCGCGCCGCCGCCGAACTGGACCGCATCCACCGCGAGGCGGCCGGGAGAAACGGCGCAACGGGCACCCGCGAACCGGCCGACGGGACGCTCTCCGGAAGCACCGGAAGCACCGGAAGCACCGGAAGCACCGGAAGCACCGGAAGCACCGGGAGTACCGGCAGCACTGGGAGTACCGGCAGCACCGAGAGCACCGGAAGCACCACGAGCGCCGGAAGCGCCGACGCCGCCCCCGCCGACCGCAAGGCCCCCGAGCCCGGTGTGGAAGCCTGGGAGGCGACCAACCTCCTGTGCGTCGCCCGGGTACTGGTCGCCGCGGCGCAGCGCCGTGCGGAGACCCGCGGCTGCCACTGGCGCGAGGACCACCCGGACCGTGACGATGCCTCCTGGCGCCGGCACTTCCGCATCACCCTGGATGCGGACCGCGCGTTGATCCTCCATACGACGGCGACCGCCGATTTCCCGCCGACCACGGCCCCCTGACCACGGCCCCTGACCACAGGCCCACCGACCCCAGCCACCCCACCCATGACCAGCGACTCACCGCCCGCCAACACAGGCCCCACCGCCTCTCTCCCCGAATACGGAGCCCAGCCCGTGAGCAGCACCCCCGACGACCTCCCCCTCCTCCAGATCGGCGGGCCCACCGGCGGTGCCTCCGCCTGGGGGTCCCCCCAGACAGCGTCTGGGGGAGGCTGCGGCGACGCCTGTGGCTGCGGCGGCGACGAGGGCGAGTACGAGCTCGACCCGCTGACCTGCGGCCTCGACCCCGACCTGGCCGCGCTCCTGGTGGCCGCCGGGCTCGACCCCGTACAGGTCGAGGACATCGCCCACCTCGCCGTCGAAGAGGACCTCGACCAGGGCGTGGACGTCACGACCGTGGCGACCGTCCCCGAGGACGCGGTCGCCACCGGCGACTTCACGGCCCGTGAGGCCGGTACGGTCGCCGGGCTGCGGATCGCCGAGGCGGTGCTGTCCATCGTGTGCACCGATGAGTTCGCGGTCGAGCGTCATGTCGAGGACGGCGACCGGGTCGAGGCCGGCACCACGCTGCTGAGCGTCACCACCCGCACCCGCGACCTGCTCACCGGCGAGCGCAGCGCGCTGAACATCCTGTGCCGCCTGTCGGGCATCGCGACCGCGACCCGGGCCTGGGCGGATGCGCTCGAAGGCACGAAGACGAAGGTCCGTGACACCCGTAAGACGACGCCGGGACTGCGCGCCCTGGAGAAGTTCGCGGTGCGCTGCGGTGGCGGCGTCAACCACCGGATGTCGCTGTCGGACGCGGCCCTGATCAAGGACAACCACGTGGTCGCGGCGGGCGGTATCGCCGAGGCGTTCACGGCCGTACGGGCCGAGTTCCCCGGGGTGCCGATCGAGGTGGAGGTCGACCGGATCGACCAGATCCCGCCGATCCTCGCCGAGGGTGCCGATCTGATCCTGCTGGACAACTTCACCCCGGAGCAGACCCGGGAGGCGGTGGAGCTGGTCGCCGGCCGCGCCATCCTGGAGTCGTCGGGCCGCCTCACGCTGGACAACGCCGGCGCCTACGCGGCCACCGGTGTCGACTACTTCGCGGTGGGCGCGCTCACGCACTCCTCCCCGATCCTCGACATCGGCCTCGACCTGCGCGAGGACGAGGGGCAGGGTCCCCAGGGCGCGGACGACGCCGTGCGTGAGGACCGCTGACCGCCATGCTGCTGATCATCGACGCAGGCAACACCCGCCCGCCCGTCGTCCCGCCTGTCACCCCGGGCGAGCCCTTCGTGCGTGACGTGAACCGGAGGCGGTGCGGAGCATGCTGCTGACCATCGACGTGGGCAACACCCACACCGTGCTCGGCCTCTTCGACGGCGAGGAGATCGTCGAGCACTGGCGGATCTCCACCGACGCCCGGCGCACCGCCGACGAGCTCGCCGTCCTCCTCCAGGGCCTGATGGGCATGCACCCGCTGCTCGGCGACGACCTGGGCGACGGCATCGAGGGCATCTCCATCTGCTCCACGGTGCCCTCCGTCCTGCACGAGCTGCGCGAGGTGACCCGCCGCTACTACGGCGATGTGCCCGCCGTCCTGGTGGAGCCGGGCGTCAAGACGGGCGTGCCGATCCTCATGGACAACCCGAAGGAGGTCGGCGCCGACCGGATCATCAACGCCCTGGCGGCCGTCGAGCTCTACGGCGGCCCCGCGGTGGTCGTCGACTTCGGTACGGCCACCACCTTCGACGCGGTCAGTGCGCGCGGCGAGTACGTCGGCGGCGTGATCGCACCGGGCATCGAGATCTCCGTGGACGCGCTGGGCGTCAAGGGCGCCCAGCTCCGCAAGATCGAACTGGCCCGGCCGCGCAGCGTCATCGGCAAGAACACCGTGGAGGCCATGCAGTCCGGCATCCTCTACGGCTTCACGGGCCAGGTCGACGGTGTGGTGCAGCGCATGGCGCGGGAGCTGGCCGAGGACCCGGACGAGGTGACCGTGATCGCCACCGGCGGGCTGGCGCCGATGGTGCTCGGTGAGTCGTCGGTGATCGACGCCCACGAGCCGTGGCTCACCCTCATCGGCCTGCGGCTGGTCTACGAGCGGAACATCGCCCGGTCGTAGAGGGACACCGGCCGGTCGTGGGGGACACTGCCCGGCCGGGTGCGGGCCGGAGCGTCCCGGTGTGCGGGGCGCCGCCGGGGCGGGACGGAACACCGCCCGGCCTCCGGAGCCGTTCCGCGCCGCGCCAGGGCACCGGTGGTGCGGCTCGCTGCCGCGCCACCGTTCACGAATTAAGCGGCTTTTGTCGGAAACGGTCGTAAAGTCGCCACATGCCAATGCCAAACGGAACCCGCGGCGGCATGGCGTTCAGCGCCGATGAGTTGCGTGTGCTCCGTCGCGCCCTCGCCCATGCCCTGCAGACGACGTCCCACCCCGCCCCGCTCGGCGTCCTCCGCCCCGAGTGGTCGCAGGACATCCAGGAATATCTCCGGCTGGCCGAGGCCGTGGACGAGGCGGTCCGCGAAGGCGGCAGGCTGCGTGCCTTCCTGCTCGCCGACCTCGCCCGATACCGCGAAGCCCTGCCCGGCTCCGCCACCGGCTACCTCGCGCAGCTGGCCGAGGCGCTGGCGGCCGGCCATGTCCCCGGCCCCGACGATCTCGCCGCCCTGCGCTCGCTGGGCGAGCGGCCCGGCACAGCCGCCGAGCGCGAACGCCGCAGCGCCCTGCTGCGCCACTGCGAGCAGCTGGCCGAACAATCCGTACGAACCCGGCTCCGCGCGCTGCCAGGCGGCCGCTCAGCCGCCCGCAACGGGCGGGAACCGGAGCCCGCACGGGAGCCGAAACCGGAGCGCAAGCCGGAGCCCCAGCCGTCGCCGCGGCCGAAGGATCCGCAGCGGGACCGGCCGATCCCCACGCCGGGAGAGGTCTTCCCGCCCCGCCGCAAGCCCGCCCCGCCCCCCGAAAGCCGCACCGCCTGACCGCTGCGTACTCTGGCTGCGTACTCTCGGAGGCTCAGCCCTATCTCGGCGGCTCAGCCCTATAAGGAGGCCACACGCCATGGATTACGTCGCAGCGCTGCTCCCGCCCGTAGTGATGGCCGTGGCCTTCACCGCTCTGATCGTGACGATCATCAAGAGCCAGGGCGGAGCGAACAAGGCCAAGGAGGATGCGGCCGTGGACGCCGCGCTGGCCCGCGCCGAATCCGCCGGCCAGGAGCCCGCGGCGCACCGCGTCTGAGCCGCCCGCCGCCCTTTCGGCGGCCCGCACGCACCGTACGGCCCGGGATTGATCATCCCGGGCCGTACCTCCTTTTTCCGGCACAAACGCCACGAGATCAACGGGCATTCGCGACATCTCCCACTATTGTTCTTGTGTGCCGAGACGCTTGGGTGATCTGGAAGACGCGGTCATGACGCGGGTCTGGGAGTGGAACCGCCCGGTCACCGTTCGCGAAGTCCTGGAAGATCTGCAGAAGGAACGGTCGATCGCCTACACCACGGTCATGACCGTATTGGACAACCTCCATCAGAAGGGCTGGGTGCGCCGCGAAGCAGAAGGCCGCGCCTATCGATATGAGGCGGTCTCCACTCGCGCCGCCTACGCGGCCGCACTGATGAACGAAGCATGGTCCGCCAGCGACAACCCCGCGGCCGCTCTTGTGGCCTTCTTCGGCATGATGTCCCCGGAACAGCGACATGCCCTGCGTGATGCCGTACGGATGGTGCAAGTCGATGAACCCGCGGAAGACGCAGAACAACAGGCACCGGAGCCCGAAGAGGCTGCCCCCGCGGAAGTAGCCGAAGCGCAAGCGCCACCGGAAGGCGCCGGTGAAGCCGGATCGGCCGAAGGGGATGAACCCGGGGCGAGTGCCACCGGCAACGGGCGATAGCGTCCCGGCATGCCTCCGCATTCAAAAGGCCTCACCGTCCGCCGTGCCAGGACCGCCGATGTACCGGCCGTACGCCGCCTCATCGACGCCTACTCACGCAACGGGATCCTGCTCGACAAAGCCACCGTCACGCTTTACGAGGACATCCAGGAGTTCTGGGTCGCCGAGCGGGACGAAGACGCCGAGGTCGTCGGCTGCGGAGCACTCCACGTCATGTGGGAAGACCTCGCCGAGGTCCGCACCCTGGCCGTGGACCCCCGGCTGAAGGGATCCGGCGTCGGCCACCAAGTCCTCGAGAAGCTCGTGCGCACTGCGAGCTGGCTCGGAGTGCGGCGCATTTTCTGTCTCACCTTCGAAGTCGACTTCTTCACCAAGCACGGCTTCGTAGAGATCGGCGAAGCCCCGGTAGACGGTGATGTCTACAGTGAGCTGCTGCGTTCCTATGACGAGGGCGTTGCGGAGTTCCTGGGCCTCGAACGAGTGAAGCCCAACACCCTGGGTAACAGCCGGATGCTTCTGCACCTGTGATGAGTGTTCTATGTCCGAATCGCTCCCCTATCTCATGGCTACGGAAGCATGCGTTCCCCGGTCTGCGGGCAAGTGAACCCTACCCAAGGGTTTGTGTTTTTCCCGGAAAAGCGGTTTGCTTTCCGTCGTAATCCGCATTCGATGAAAGGGAAACCGGTGGCACAGAAGGTTCAGGTTCTTCTTGTCGACGACCTCAACGGTGGCGAGGCGGACGAGACGGTGACGTTCGCTCTCGACGGCAAGTCCTACGAGATCGACCTCTCCGACAGCAACGCGCAGAAGCTGCGCGACTCGCTTGCCGACTTCGTGAAGGCCGGCCGGCGTACCGGTGGCCGCGCTTCTTCGGGCCGTGGCAAGACGCGCGCCGCTGCTTCCGGCGGCAGCCAGGACACCGCGAAGATCCGTGCCTGGGCGAAGGAGAACGGCTACAACGTCAATGACCGCGGCCGCGTCCCCGCCGACATTCGTGAGGCATTCGAGAAGGCCAACGCCTGATCGCCCTTCGCGCGGTCCGATTGACTATTACGAGCACGCGACAACCGGGCACGGTGGCACTCCGTCGCTGCCGCGCTCACGAGCCGCACGAGGTCGGGGGCGCCTCCAACGTCCCCGAATCCTGCCCCGAACCCCGTGGTGGGCAGGGAATTCTCCGCCTCGTGCCCGGTCCGGGGAGGCCGCACCCACCCCGCGGCCTCCCGCGAGCCGATTCCGTATGACAGTGCTGTGCCGGCGGAGAACGCCGGCGCGGGCATCCGGTCTCCCGTCCCACGCGTCGTGAGATCCGCTGCGAGTGCGCCCCACTCCAGCCATTCCAGGATTCCCGGGAGTTCTTCGGCGCCGCCGGCCGCGATGAGCATGAGCAATTTCGGCCGATCACCCGCGTGTTTCCCGTCGCATCCGGCCCGAAGGAGCGCCACCGGGCCGGTGCGCGGCAGTCGCCGCAATACGGCGCTTCCCGCATCGGCCGGCATCTCCAGGACATCGAAGCGCAGCCCCGTCAGGAGCTCCACCGGCTCCGTTCCGGTGGTCGGCCAGCCCAGCTCCTCCTCGTACCAGCGGCGGACCGTGACGAGAGGGGCGGGGGCGAGGGGACTGCGGGGGCGCGGAAGCACGCGGGCCATGCCCGGTGCAACTCCCGAAAACCCGGGAAGTTACGCTGGGTGGAGACATGGATACGCACCGTACCCACGCAAGAGGGCGTGCGGGGGCATCCGGTGGCGTGCGGATGTTCGCCCGTAGCGGATGGAAGGGCTCTGCGCCGCATGGAGTGTCAGTCCCTGCGGGTAAGACAGTCTCAGTGGGAAGAGAAGGTGTGACCGGCGCCCGAGGCGCTTCTCCCCGGCTGACGGCCGGCGGCGGACGGCGTGTCGGTACAGGGCGCGTTCGCCACGGGCGTAGTGGCAGTGGGCGTATATGCCTGGCCTGCGGGAACATCGTCTCGCACCATCGAGTTGGAGCAGATGTCAGCTGTTCGGCAGTAAATTTCCCCGCCGGAGCGGGGGTGATCCGGACGGGTGTCGGCAGTTGGAATGAGCTGTCCCGCCCCGCGGGACTAGCATGCGGAAGGACAGGGAGGGGACCGACCCCTAACTGCCTGACCGCTCTGAGGAGCGATTAACGATGTTCGAGAGGTTCACCGACCGTGCGCGGCGGGTTGTCGTCCTGGCTCAGGAAGAAGCCCGGATGCTCAACCACAACTACATCGGCACCGAGCACATCCTCCTGGGCCTGATCCATGAGGGTGAGGGTGTCGCCGCTAAGGCCCTGGAGAGCCTCGGGATTTCGCTCGAGGCGGTCCGCCAGCAGGTGGAGGAGATCATCGGGCAGGGCCAGCAGGCTCCGTCCGGGCACATTCCCTTCACCCCCCGTGCCAAGAAGGTCCTGGAGCTCTCGCTCCGCGAGGCCCTCCAGCTCGGCCACAACTACATCGGTACGGAGCACATCCTGCTCGGCCTGATCCGCGAGGGCGAGGGCGTCGCCGCCCAGGTCCTGGTGAAGCTGGGCGCCGATCTGAACCGGGTGCGGCAGCAGGTCATCCAGCTGCTCTCCGGCTACCAGGGCAAGGAAGCCGCCACGGCCGGCGGCCCCGCCGAGGGCACTCCCTCGACGTCCCTCGTCCTGGACCAGTTCGGCCGCAACCTGACGCAGGCCGCTCGCGAGACCAAGCTCGACCCGGTCATCGGGCGCGAGAAGGAAATCGAGCGGGTCATGCAGGTGCTGTCCCGCCGTACCAAGAACAACCCGGTCCTCATCGGCGAGCCCGGCGTCGGCAAGACGGCGGTCGTCGAGGGCCTGGCGCAGGCCATCGTCAAGGGCGAGGTGCCCGAGACCCTCAAGGACAAGCACCTCTACACCCTCGACCTCGGTGCCCTGGTCGCCGGCTCCCGCTACCGCGGTGACTTCGAGGAGCGCCTGAAGAAGGTCCTCAAGGAGATCCGCACCCGCGGCGACATCATCCTGTTCATCGACGAGCTCCACACCCTGGTGGGTGCGGGCGCCGCCGAGGGCGCGATCGACGCCGCAAGCATCCTCAAGCCCATGCTGGCGCGAGGCGAGCTCCAGACCATCGGTGCCACCACGCTCGACGAGTACCGCAAGCACCTGGAGAAGGACGCGGCCCTCGAGCGCCGCTTCCAGCCGATCCAGGTCGCGGAGCCGTCGCTCCCGCACACCATCGAGATCCTCAAGGGTCTGCGGGACCGCTACGAAGCGCACCACCGCGTCTCCATCACGGACTCCGCGCTGGTCGCGGCGGCCACCCTCGCCGACCGCTACATCTCCGACCGCTTCCTGCCGGACAAGGCGATCGACCTGATCGACGAGGCCGGCTCCCGGATGCGGATCCGCCGGATGACCGCGCCGCCGGACCTGCGCGAATTCGACGAGAAGATCGCCGATGTGCGCCGGGAGAAGGAGTCCGCGATCGACTCGCAGGACTTCGAGATGGCCGCGGGCCTGCGCGACAAGGAGAAGCAGCTCCTGGCCGCGAAGGCGAAGCGGGAGAAGGAGTGGAAGGCCGGCGACATGGACGTCGTCGCCGAGGTGGACGAGGAGCTGATCGCCGAGGTTCTGGCGACGGCCACCGGCATCCCGGTCTTCAAGCTCACCGAGGAGGAGTCCTCGCGGCTGCTGCGGATGGAAGACGAGCTGCACAAGCGCGTCATCGGCCAGAAGGACGCCATCAAGGCGCTCTCCCAGGCCATCCGCCGTACGCGTGCCGGCCTGAAGGACCCCAAGCGTCCCGGTGGCTCGTTCATCTTCGCCGGCCCGTCCGGTGTCGGTAAGACCGAGCTGTCCAAGACGCTGGCGGAGTTCCTGTTCGGCGACGAGGACGCGCTGATCTCCCTCGACATGTCGGAGTTCAGCGAGAAGCACACGGTCTCGCGGCTGTTCGGTTCGCCTCCCGGCTACGTCGGCTACGAAGAGGGCGGCCAGCTCACCGAGAAGGTGCGCCGCAAGCCGTTCTCCGTCGTGCTCTTCGACGAGGTCGAGAAGGCCCACCCGGACATCTTCAACTCGCTGCTGCAGATCCTGGAGGACGGTCGCCTGACCGACTCCCAGGGCCGGGTCGTGGACTTCAAGAACACGGTCATCATCATGACGACCAACCTCGGCACCCGGGACATCTCCAAGGGCTTCAACCTCGGCTTCGCGGCCCAGGGCGACACCAAGTCCAGCTACGAGCGGATGAAGAACAAGGTCAACGAAGAGCTCAAGCAGCACTTCCGCCCCGAGTTCCTCAACCGTGTCGACGACACCGTCGTCTTCCACCAGCTGACCGAGGAAGACATCATCCAGATCGTCGACCTCATGATCAACAAGGTGGACGAGCGGCTCAAGGACCGCGACATGGGCATCGAGCTCAGCAGCGAGGCCAAGTCGCTGCTGGCCAAGCGCGGGTACGACCCGGTGCTCGGCGCCCGTCCGCTGCGCCGCACGATCCAGCGCGAGATCGAGGACGCACTCTCGGAGAAGATCCTCTTCAGCGAGCTGCGTCCGGGCCACATCGTGGTCGTCGATGTCGAGGGCGAGGGTGAAACCGCCAAGTTCACCTTCCGCGGCGAGGAGAAGTCGGCACTGCCCGACGCCCCGCCGATCGAGTCCACGGCCGGCGGTTCGGGCCCGAACCTGAGCAAGGACGCCTGACCGGCACCGCGGATATCCCGCATACGGCACTGCCCCGGAATCGTTTCTCACGGTTCCGGGGCAGTTCTGTATGCGACAGGGAAATGCAGTGCCGTAATTGCTAGGTCATTTTCGGCCGTTTCTGGACAACGCTCCCGGCGCCCGCCCGCTACATCTGAACGACGCCAATCCCTTCGGGAACACCCCGCACCGGCGGAATACGACGGCCGATGCGAAGGGTGTCCAGTTTCGGAAAGGCGGACAGCCACTCCATGGAAACGCCCAGATCGTAGGCGAGCCACAACCGGGTCAGGCCCTCGGCCGGAACAATGCCCTCGATGAGCTGGTCGGGCGTGAAAGGCCCGGCGATCCGCAGATGCGGGCGCCCGCCCAGCCGGCGCAATGCATGCAACTCCTCCAGGTCGGAGACCGGAAAGTACAGCTCGGCCGGTTCCAGGTGGGCGATGATCTCGCGGGCGTAGCGGGCGGTGTCATGGCGCCGCCAGGCCCCGGCGAGCTGCGCCCGTACCTCGTGATGGGCCCGGTCGCGCAGGCCCGTCAGATAGTCGATCGCCATGTCGTCGGCGATCGAGGTGGCGGTGATCGCGAGGAGGTAGGCCTCGCGGTCGGAGACATGGGTGGGGTCCGGGAGCATCTCCAGCACGATCGGCCCTATCCAGCCCAGGGCGCGGGCCGCGGAGGGTGTGCTGGGCCGCACCATGTCGCGGGTGAAGCGCTGCACCCGCGACCGCACCGCCGGGTCCAGCTCGGTGGCGTGCTCCAGACAGGCCGCCGCGAGCAGCTTGCGGTGCCGGGCCTCGGCGGCGCGTACGCCGGGGTGCGGGGCGAGCAGCCCGTCCAGGAGGGCCGCGCACTCATCGGGCCGGGCCAGGGCCACGGCCATCCGGATGACGTCCTCCCAGTTGTCGTGGTGGGCATGGTCGAGCAGCAGCTCGAAATCGTGCCGCTGCACCGTCGCCCGGGCGGCGAGATAGTCCTGGAAGGTGCGGTGCACGAAGTCGACCGTGCCGGGGGTGGGCTCGCGCAGCAGCCCGGTGCGGTTGAGCAGATGCCGGTAGACGTCCTCGGGGCCGCCCTGGCGGGCCGCGTCCGGGATCGCGGGCAGATGCCGGGCGAGGGTGTCGACCGCCGTCACCCGGTCCATCTCCGAGCGGCCGTTGACCAGCATCCAGTGGGCGAGCTTCTGGAGCAGCTGGATCTTGGGCTGCCGGGTCAGCTCGACCCCGTCGGTGGCCGCCATCGCCCGCTCCCGGTCCCGGCGCTCCAGCAGCATCGACAGCGCCGCGTCATAGAGCTCCTTGCGGCCGTTGGGCAGATAGCCGCGGCGGTCGCGGTGCAGGGCGCACAGCAGCCCGCACATCAGCGGGTTGGTCGCCAGCCGCCCCAGGTCGCGGGTGATCCGTACGGCATTGAGCAGCGTCCGCTCGTAGTGGCCGAGCCGGTCGAGGTCGGCCGGGCTCTGCTGGGCCGCGGCACGGTGCCAGCGCTGGATGAACGCGGCGACGTCCTCGCGGCTCATCGGGGCCAGCGACACCTCGCAAAAGCCCTCGTCGGCGAGCCAGTTGCCGGGGACGGCGGACGGCCGGGACGTGACGATCCAGACGTTGCCCGGATAGCGCACGGTCCACTCGCCGAGCTTGCGGCGCACCTGCTCGCGGTCGCTCTCGGGGGCCTCGTCGATCCCGTCGATCAGCAGCAGCGCGCGGCCCGCGCCGAGGACGCGCTCCGTCCAGCCGGCCGGCGCCTCCCCGGCCTCCCCGTAGCCGACGGCGCTCAGAAAGGTGGCGGGGGAGGGAAGGCCCTCGCGGGCGAAGCGGCGTACGGGCAGCAGGAACGGAACCCGGCCGCGCAGCCCCGCGAGCACCTCGGGCAGCTCGTCGCGGGCGGTGGCGACGGTCAGCCACTGGAGCAGCGTCGTCTTGCCCGACCCGGCCACCCCGCGGACCAGCACCTGCCCGCGGCCCGACAGCGCCTGCTCGGCGGGGAGCGGCGGGTCGTCCTGCCCGGCGGCGTCCGGCGCGGAACCGGCGTCCTGCGGCGCGTCGGCGTCCGTGGGGCCGGGCTCGCACTGGAGCCCCAGGTAGGCGGCGTCGAGCGGCCAGCTGTCGGGGGAGTGCGCGAGATCGATACCGAAGATCGTGAGGTGGTTGTGGAGGGCGGCGGTGTCGTGGGCGTAGCGGGCCTCGAAGGCGGCGTCCCGGAGGGCGGGGTCGTGAACGGCGGTGTCGTGAACGGTGGTGCCGTGAACGGCGGTGTCGTGGGGGGAGGGGGCCTTTGGGGCGGTGTACGGGGCGGTGGTGTCCTCGCGGCCGGAGCTCACCGGGGCGGCGTACCGGGAGGCGGTGTCCTCGGCGGCGGGAAGCGGGGGCCGGAGCCCGGACGTGCCGTGGCCGTCGATCAGAGTGGCGAGGGTCCGGGTCTGTTCGACGAGGGTGCGGGCCACGTACCCCGACCGCCGGGTGAAGAAGTACAGGATGTGCAGCGCGGCGGCATCCAGCAGCAGGCTGTGCAGCCGGGCGCCGTCGGCGGTCAGATGCCGGGTGACACCGGGCACGGTCTCGCACAGGCGACGGGCGAATTCGGCGGGCAGGAGCCGGGCGGCGTCGAGATCGTCCATCTCGATGTCGGCGAGAGCACGGAGGGTACGGGCCAGGGCGGTGGTGACGGCCCGGCCCTCGTCGCCGCACGTGCCGTCCAGCGCCTGCTCGACGAGGGCCGCGGCGAGGCCGTGCAGCTCCCGCTCCGTCAGAGCCGGTTTCTCGCCGGTGAAGGAGAGCAGCGCGGAGATGCGTACGGGCCGGTCGACCGGCCCGGCGAACGGCCCCTCGGCGACGAAGAGCTTGCGGACCAGCGGATCGAGGGCGTGGGGAGTGAGGCGGGCGACGATGTTCGTGGGATCCATGGGTTCCCCGTAACTGCGGTTCCGAGTAGGGGGGTTGAAGGCTTCTCTGGTGGCCAGCTTAGGCGCGGGGGCGGGGGTAGATGGTGAGGTTGGTGTGGGGAGGGAGGGCAGGGGCGGGCTCAGGGCGGAGCTGGGAGAGAAGCACCTCCTTGAGGCCGGAAAGGGCGGTCAAGGGGGGAAGGGAGATCGCGGTGTTGACCATGCCGTAGAGATGGAGGGTCCTGAGGCCGGGGAAGACCGGGAGAAGGGTGCGCAGCATACGGCTCAGATCGGATGCCGGATGCCGCGGGAAATTGAGGACGCTGAGGATCTTCACCTGAGGCAGTTGCACGGCGGGTGGCACCCGCAGAGCGCCTCGGCTTTCCGCACCGAAGGCCAACTGCTCCAGCTCGGACAGGTGTGTGAGGGCGCGCCACTGGGCTTCGCCGAAATCCTGGGTGGTGAGCTCCAGCCGGAGGTATTGCAGATGGGTCCAGGCCGTCACCTGGGTGCCTTCGGAACCGATCGGCATGCCCAGCGACAGGTGGGTCAGCCGGGCATCCGTCGGTAGCGCCGCCAGGCCCCCCGGCGGGAGCGGAGTGGTGAGCATCAGGTTCTCGATATGGCGCAGGTGGCCGAGCCCGCACGGGCTGGGCACCCCGCCGCCCTCCCGGCCGTTGACGGAGAGCGTCCGAAGGGGCAGCGGCGCAAGAGGGGCGAAGTCTGTGACCGAGGGGCAGTCCCACAGCGTCAGTGACTCCAGCTCCGGGAACTCCTGGATGAATTCCAGGCTGCGGATTTCCGGGTTGCTTTCGAGGGTCAGATGGGTGAGCTGGCCAGGGTGCAGTGCGCCGAGGAGTTCACGGGGCGTGAAGGACCCGGTGACGAGAGTGCGTGGCCGGCCTCCGAGGGCGCTGAGAGTGCGCAGTTCGGCGGGTGATGCTGCGGAGAACGTCACGTCGTCACCAAGGTGGCGGATGATCTCCTGAGCGAAGTGGTCGGTATCGAACTTCGGCCAGGCCCAGACCAGTTGATACCGCGGGCCGACCGAAGGATGGTCCCGGAAGCGCTTCAGCACTTCGAGCGCCGCGTCCGACCCGATGAGCGCGGCGGTCGCCACCACCTCCCGCGCCTCATCGTCCTCCAGCCCCTCCGGACCGGGCAGCAGCTCCAGGACGAAGGGGCCCACCTCGGCGAGCAGCTTGGACTCCTCGCGGGTCCGCGGCGGCAGAATCGCCCCCGCGCGCTCATGCACCTCGTCCCGCACCCGCGGATCGAGCTCCGTCGCATGCTCCAGGCACGCCATGGCCAGCAGGTGCACGCGCAAACGGGCCCGGCGGTCCTCGATGCCGTCGCCGCGGGCGACCAGCCCCCGTAAGATCTCCGCCCGTTCGCGCGGTCTCGCGTGTGCGACCGCCATCCGGATCACGTCCTCCCACTGGGAGTCCTCCGCGCGGGACACCAGCAGACCGAAATCCCCGTCCTCCACGGCCGCCTTGGCGCCGAGGTAGTCCTGGAACGTCCGGTGGACGAAGTCGACCGCACCGGGGGCCGGTTCGCGGAGCAGCCCGCTGCGCAGCAGCAGATGGCGGAAAACAGCCGCCGCGGTGCCTTGTTCCGCGGCGGCGGGCACGGACGGCAGGGCCTCGCCGATGATGCGCTCCGCCCGCTCGCGGTCGAGTTCCGTACGGCCGTTGCGGATGAGCCAGTAGGCGAGCCGCTGCAGGAGCTGGATCTGCGGTTCGTCGCTCAGCTCGATGCCCGTGGGGGCGGCCATATCGCGTTCGCGGTCGCGGCGGGAGAGCAGCATGCCCAGGGCGGCGTCGTAGAGCTCCTTGCGGCCGGTGGGCAGATAGCCGCGGCGGTCCCGGTGCAGCGCGCAGATCAGACCGCACATGAGGGGGTTGGTGGCGAGCCGGGCGAGATCCTGTTTGGTGTGGACCGCGGTCAGCAGGGACTGCTCGTAGGCGTCGAGCCGGCCGGGGTCCTCGGCGTCGCAGCGGGCCGCGCCGTGCCAGCGGCCGATGAACGCGGCGACCTCGGTACGGCTCATCGCGGAGAGCGTCAGCTCGCCGAAGCCGTCGGCGGCGAGCCAGTCGTCGCGTACGGCGGAGGGGCGGGAGGTCACCATCCACAGGTTGTCCGGGAAGGCGTCGATGAGATCGCGCAGCCAGCGGCGGGTGAGCTCGCGCTCGCGCTCGGGGATCTCGTCCAGGCCGTCGACCAGGAGGAGCGCCCGTCCACAGGCCAGTACGCGGTCGGCCCAGCCGCCGGGCTGCGCGCCGGATACGGGGCAGCCGACGGCCGCGAGGAAGCGGTCGGGGGTGGGCAGCGGTGCGCCGTCCCGGGTGAGGGTGCGCAGGGGGAGGACGAAGGGGATCCGGCCGTAGAGGTGGGGGAGGGCCGTCTCGCCGGGGGCCTTGGTGCAGGAGACGGCCAGCCACTGGACGAGGGTGCTCTTGCCGGAGCCGGCGACACCGCGCAGCAGGACCCGGTCGCGGCCGGCCAGGGCCTGGTCGGCGGGGACGGGAACGGGGGCCGGCGGTTCGGGCCGGGGGACGCCCTCCTCGGTGAAGGGGCTGCTGCCGGGCAGCTCGCAGCCGGCCGGGGCCGTCGCCTCCAGGCTCATATAGGCCGCATCCAGCGGCCAGCGGTCCGGCGAGTGGGCGAGGTCGATGCCGTAGATGGTCAGCCGGCCGTGCTTGCGCGCGAGGTAGGCGAGGTAGCTGCGCTCGAAGGCGGCATCGGCGGCCCGTGGGGACGGATGCCGTTCGATGAAGGCGTCGATGACGCCGATCAGGCTGTCCAGGCTCCGGCTCTGCTGGACGAGGGTGCGGGCCACGAAGACCGAGCGTTGGCTGAAGAAGTGGACGATGTGCAGGCAGGCGGTGCCGAGCAGGTCGTCGTGCAGCAGCTCGGCGTCCCGGGAGAGGCCGTGGACGGCGGGTGGGCGGGCCGCTTGCAGACGGGCGGCGAGGGCGGCGGCGCCCAGGTGGACGGCCTGTACGTCGTCCATGTCGAGCTCGCCGAGGCCGCGCAGCGTGGCGGCCAGGGCGTCGGCCACGGCCGGCTCCTCGTCCGCGGGGAGCGGGCGCTCGCCGGGGCCGCAGGCCCGTACGGCCCGGTGCACCAGCTCCGTCGCGAGCCTGTGCAGGTCCTTGTCGGAGAGGGTCCGCTTCTCACCCTTGAAGGTGACCAGGCCGGATATCCGTACCGGCGCCGCTACCAGGCCGGCGCCCGGTCCCTCCTTGACGAAGAGCTTCCTGACCAGCGGTGCGACCACGCCCGAGGCGAGCCGGACACCCACTGCTGACGGGTCCATGGTGCGGTCCGCCCTCCCCCGTGGCCGGTGCTGTGGTCCGGCCAGGCTAGGGCGGCCGCCGGGGCGCCGGGCGGGGATCGGCCAGGTTCACGCGGAGGGTGGACGGCGCGGGGAGGGTGTGGTCCAGGCCACTGATATCGGCGTCCCATTCACGGCGAATATGGACATTTGGTGAGCTCGAGTTACCGGGGTCACAAAGGCCGAGTTACCGGCGTCACAAAGGCCGGGTAACCCGGGTCACAAAAGCCCGAGTAACCCCCGTCACAGCGGTTCCCGACCCCGAATCGGGTGTCCGAATGGCCGCCGAAAGGGATTGGATCTTGTTTATCGGTGACATGGCGCACAGCCGATTTGGGGCCTACTAAAGAAATTAGGGGAAGTGGGCCGCGGAGCTGCCGGGGTTTTCGGGGGCGAGGGCGGGGGGCTTGGGGGGCGGAGGCGAGGGGGGACCTGGCCCCCAAGCGGCATCTGGAGAAAGTTCCTGTTCAGGCGGTGTGCGGCGGACTCATCAGGCGTTCCAGATGTCCGGATTTGGGGGTTTCGCGCAAGTCTCCGGCGAGGGCGCAAGGGCCCAGTTCACTCGGCTCCTCGTACGGGCCGGGTTAGTAGAAAGGCGCCTTGGCGGGGCGGCGAATGCGGGTTACCAAGGAATGGCAATCCCGGACCGCAGCCGGGAAAACCAATCAAAGCTCTGGAGGAAACCCGCATGTCGAAGTTCGCCGCTCTCCGCAATTCGAAGAAGACCGCTCTGCGCAATCGCGTCGCCATAGTGGCCGCCGGTGTCGGCGTTACCGCCGCGCTCGGCGCCGGTGTCGCCACCGCCGCCGACGGTGGTCTGCTGAACCTCACCTCGGGTGTCGGTTCGACCGTCACCGCGCAGGCCGACGCGCAGGCCAAGTCCGTCGCCGACGCCAAGGCCGCCGCGGCCAAGGCCAAGAAGGACGCGGCCAAGAAGGCCAACGCCTGGGTGACGCCGGTCGACAAGTACACCCTGGGCTCGACCTTCGGTCTGGCCGGCAACATGTGGTCGCACAGCCACAGTGGCCAGGACTTCGTCGTGCCCAGCGGCACCCAGGTCAAGGCCGCGCACTCCGGCACCGTCGTCAAGGCCGGCCCCAACGGTGGCGGCGACGGCCCGGCCTACGGCAACGCCATTGTGATCAAGCATGCCGACGGGGTGTACACCCAGTACGCGCACCTGTCATCGATCCAGGTCCAGGTCGGCCAGCAGGTCGGCACCGACCAGCAGATCGGCCTGTCCGGCAGCACCGGTAACTCCTCCGGTCCCCACCTGCACTTCGAGGTCCGCACCGGCCCCAACTACGGGTCGGGCATCGAGCCGACCGGATTCCTGCGGGCTCACGGCGACACCGTCTGAGCTGAGTCCGGCCGGGCTGGCCGGCGGTGCGGCGGGTTTGCCGCCGTGACCAGTTCTGTGGCGACCTCGAGGATGGCCTTGCGCTTCTCCTCGGGGTCGCCCTCCACGTTCTGCATCGCGAACATGCCCGCATGCATGGAGAACAGCGCCGTGATGCAGCGCACCTGATCCGTCAGCTCCGATTCGGGCTCCTTGAGGAGGCCGAACAGCGTCAGCATGCGTGACTTGAAGGTCTCGCCGATGCTCAGATCGCGCACCGCCGCCTGGTTCTCCTGCATGAAGCGGAAGAGGGGCTCGGCCGAGCGCAGCGACTCGCTGTAGCGGCGGATCAGCTCCTGCTTGGTCTCCAGGGTGCGCGGCTGCTCCTCGGCCCAGGCGATCAGCTCGTCGATGGGCCTGGCCAGGTCCTGGAACAGGCTGATGACGATGTCTTCCTTGGTCTTGAAGTGGTAGTAGAGGGCCGCCTTGGTGACATCGAGCTTCTCGGCGATCTCGCGCAGCGAGGTCTTGTCGTAGCCCTGTTCGGAGAACAGCTCCAGCGCTACGTCCTGGATGCGCTGCCGGGTGTTTCCCCTGCGCGCCTGTGCGCTCATGGCGTTCTCCTGCGTTGTCGGTACTGGTCAGAGAGCTGCCCAGCCGGGCACCAGAGAAACTTACTTGACGCCCGGCTAGTTGGCCGCCTACCTTCATCACTGTACTGAACTAGCCGGGCGGCAAGTAAGTGGGAGTGAGCAATGGGGAAGTCGCAACATGCGACCCCGACGGGGGACGGACAGAAGCCGGCGACGAAGGGGAAACCGGGCGCCGCACAGGACCCGGGCGCGGCCAAGCAGCCGCCCGGCGTACGCGTGGTGCTCTTCGCGCTGATGATCGCGATGCTCCTCGCGATGCTGGACAACATGATCGTCGGCACCGCGATGCCGACGATCGTCGGTGAACTGGGCGGGATGGACCATCTGTCCTGGGTCGTGACGGCCTACACCCTCGCCACCGCCGCCTCGACGCCGATCTGGGGCAAGCTCGGCGACATGTACGGACGCAAGGGCGTCTTCCTGTCGTCCATCGTGCTCTTCCTGATCGGCTCCGCGCTGTCCGGCATGGCGCAGGACATGGGACAGCTGATCGGCTTCCGCGCCGTCCAGGGCCTGGGCGCGGGCGGTCTGATGGTCGGCGTCATGGCGATCATCGGCGATCTGATTCCGCCGCGGGAGCGCGGCAAGTACCAGGGCATGATGGCCGGTGTCATGGCCGTCGCCATGATCGGCGGGCCGCTGGTCGGCGGCAGCATCACCGACCACCTCGGCTGGCGCTGGAGCTTCTACATCAACCTGCCGCTCGGTGCGATCGCGCTGGTCATGGTGACCGCGGTGCTGCACCTGCCGAAGAAGCGGTCGCAGACCCGGATCGACTACGTCGGCGCCGCGCTGCTCACCCTGGGCATCACCTCGCTGGTGCTGATCACCACCTGGGGCGGCACCGAGTACGACTGGCTGTCCGGCCAGATCATCGGCCTAGGCGTCCTCGGAGTGGTCGCGCTCGCCCTCTTCGTGCTCGTGGAGCGCAAGGTCAGCGAGCCGGTGCTGCCGCTGCACATCTTCCGTAACGGCAACTTCTCGCTGGTCACACTCATCGGCTTCCTGGTCGGCTTCGTGATGTTCGGGTCGATGACGTTCCTGCCGCTGTTCCAGCAGACCGTGCAGGGTGCCTCGGCCACCAACTCCGGCCTGCTGCTCCTGCCGATGCTGCTCGCGATGATGGTCGTGTCGCTGTTCGCCGGCCGGGTCACCACCCAGTCCGGCAAGTACAAGATCTTCGTCGTGGTCGGCGGCGGACTGATCACCGCGGGCCTGGCGCTGCTGTCCCTGATGGACACCGACACCACGCGCTTCACCTCGGGCGTCTACATGGCGGTGCTCGGCGCCGGTATGGGCTTCCTGATGCAGACCACGATGCTGATCGCGCAGAACAGCGTCGAGATGAAGGACATGGGCGTCGGCTCGTCCTCGGCCACCCTCTTCCGTACGATCGGCGGCTCCTTCGGCGTCGCGATCTTCGGTGCGATCTTCACCCACCAGGTGCAGTCCACGATGGTCGAGCGGATCGGCAAGGCCGGCGAGAAGATGACCAGCGGCGGGGCCCAGATGGACCCGAAGGGCCTGGCCAAGCTGCCGCCGGTGATCAAGGACGCCTACGCGCACGCGGTCGCCACCGGTACCCACCACGTCTTCCTGTGGGGCGCCGCGATCAGCATCGTCGGCTTCGCCGCGGCCTGGTTCCTCAAGGAGGTGCCGCTGCGCGGCGGCCCGGCCAAGCCCGCCGAGAGCCCGGAGGGCGGGGACGCCCCGGCGGACCGGGTGGCGGTGCCGGAGACCGTCTGACCGGCCCCGGCCGGCCTCTGACCGGCCCTCAGTTACCGGCCCCGTAGCGGCCCCCGGCTTCCCGCCGGGGGCCGCTCGGCGTGTACGGGGGAACCGCCGCGTACGGGGTGACCGCCGGGTACGCCGTGTACGGGACGGGGCCGTCGGGTGCGCCGTGTACGGGACGGGACCGGACCGGACCGCCGTGTACGGGACGGGACATGAGCCGACGGCGCCGACGGCGGGGTACCGCACCTCCGCCGGTGCCGGGCAACCTGAGCCACCGGCTCACCGGCTCACCGGCTCAGCGATCCGGAAGATGCAGAACCGGAAAGCTGCCCGTATTGGTCGGCGCGTTCTCCGGCAGCCAGAGGACGGAGACGGCACCGGTCGAGCCGTCGGTGAGTTCATCCGCGTTGCGGAAGGTGAGGCGGGCCCCCAGTACGCGGGCCTGGCCGGCCGCGATGGTCAACCCCAGGCCGTGGCCGCGGCCCGCCCGGTCGCTGCTGCCGGTGCGGAAGCGGCTGGGGCCCTCGCGCAGCAGTGCCTCGGGGAAACCCGTGCCGTGGTCGCGGACCCGCAGGACCCGTCCCTCGACGGTGACCTCGATCGGCGGCTTGCCGTGCCGGGCGGCGTTGGCGATCAGATTGCCGAGGATCCGCTCCAGCCGGCGCGGGTCCGTGGTGACCTCGGCATCCCGTACGACATCGATGGCGATGTCCGGGTCGAGGGCGCGCACCCGCCGGGTGACGAACTCGCCCAGCGCGACGTCCTGCAGCTCGGCGCGCTCCGCATGGCCGTCGAGCCGGGCCACTTCCAGCACGTCCTCGACGAGGGTGCGCAGCGCCTGCGCACGGTCGCGTACGAGTTCCGAGGGGCGGCCGGGCGGCAGCAGTTCGGCGGCGGTCAGCAGACCGGTCACCGGGGTGCGCAGCTCGTGAGCGATATCGGCGGTGACCCGCCGCTCGGCCTCGATGCGCTCCTGGAGGGCGTCCGACATGGCGTCCACGGCAAAGGCCAGATCGTCGGTCTCGTCGCGTACCCGCCCGCTGCCGACCTCGTCGCGGATCCGGACCGCGGTGTCGCCGTCGGCGAGCTTGCCGGCGGCCGCGGCCGCCTTGCGCAGCCGCTTGGAGAGCCGCCCGCCGACCAGCACCCCCAGCGCGCAGCCGCCGACCACCACCGCGGTCGAGCCGATGACCAGCGCCTGGTCGAGATCGTCGAGGACGGCGAAGCGGTCGGGGAAACGGTCGTGTACGGACAGCACCCGGCCGTTGCTGAGCGGTGAGGCCGCCCACACGTCGGGCGCGGTCTGCCCGGTGTCCTGGAGGTAGGTGGCGCGCTTGTTCTTGGCCACCTCGTCACGCAAGGCCTCCGGCAGCGCCGGGTCGTCGATCTTCGCGCCGAACTGGAGCCGGTTGGTGGAAACGAAGATCTTCTGCGTGAAGTTGAGCCGCTCGATCTGCACATCCCGGCTGTTGTCGAGCATGGAGTGCCGGGCGGCGTTGTGCACGACAAGGCTCAGCGCGATCGCGACCAGCGCTCCGACGAGTGCGATCGCGGCACTGAGCTTCCATCTCAGCCCCGTCCGCAGGGCCAGCCTGACCACCAGAGGTGTCAGCCTCTCAACTTGTATCCGAAGCCGCGGACCGTCTCGATCCGGTCCTGGCCGATCTTGCCGCGCAACCGCTGGACATGGACGTCCACCACCCGGGTGTCACCACCCCAGCCGTAGTCCCAGACCCGCTCCAGCAGCCGGTCGCGCGAGAGGACCGTACCCGGTGCGTTGGAGAACTCCAGCAGCAACCGCATCTCGGTCGGCGTCAGCGCGACGTTCTCGCCGCCCTTGCGCACCTCCATGCCCTCGGTGTCGACCTCCAGATCACCGAAGCGCAGCACCGCCTCGGCGGCGTCGGCCGGCTCCGCCGAGGCGGCACCGGCCCGGTCCGGGCCACTGGCGTGGCCGAAGCGGCGCAGCACGGCGCGGATCCGGGCGACCAGCACCGCGCCGTCGAACGGCTTGGTGACATAGTCGTCCGCGCCGGCCTCCAGACCGAGCACCACATCGATCGAGTCGGCGCGCGCCGACAGCATGATCACGGGAACCGTCGACTCGTCGCGGATCCGCCGGCACAGGCTGACCCCGTCGAGTCCCGGCACCATCACATCGAGCAGCGCGATGTCGGGGCGGTCGGCGCGGAACGCCTCCAGGCCCGCGAGCCCGTCGGGCATCGCGGTGACCGTGAATCCGTCGCGTTCCAGGGCGAGCTGGGTGGCCTCGCGGATGACGTCGTCGTCCTCGACGAAGAGCACATGGGTCTCGGCCATGCGGTTGTCTCAACCCTCCGTTCCCGTGCCGTCGTCCGGCAGGCTGCCGTCGGCGGTGGTCTTGCTGTAGTCGGTGTGATACGGGCGGCCGTGCTCCTTGAAGCGGCCGTCCGCCCAGCGGTAGCTCATCACGTCCTCGCCGGAGGGGCAGCACACCTTGTCGCCCGTGGCGTAGGTCTGCTTGGAGACCTCGAGGTCGCCCTTGTTGACCCCGGCGTAGACCGACGGCTGTTCGTTGATGTACACGGTGTCATACCCGTCCGGGGCGCCCTCGCGCCTGCGGAAGACATACGCGCCGATGCCCACGGAGTCCGCGCAGGTCATGACGTTCACGATGACGTCGGGGGCCTTGGCGCCGGTCAGCGACGCATACGTCACCTCGACCGGGTACTCGTCCGCGGCGCACGGCTTGGCCAGCGACCTCTTCACATCCGGGCCGACCTTCGGCGCGTGCTTCAACAGCTTGACGGCGTCGACCTTCTTGTACCGGGCGGTTGCGGTCGGGCTGGGGGTGGTGTGCACCGCGCCCTTGGGCGCGGGGGTGGTGCCGGCCGTCCCCTCGCTGCGCACGCCCTCGCCCCCCGGATTGCACCCGGCCAGCAAAAGGCCGACGGCGGCCACACCTGCCGTGGCCGCACCGCCTTTGGTCAACCCGCTCCTGGTCAACCTGTTCCTGGTCAATCCGCTCCTGCTCACCGTGCTGCTCGCACAGCCGCCGAACCCGCTGCTGTTCCTGAGGTGATTGTCGCGCGTCGAGCTGTGAGCCGTAAGGCGCCTGGCGTTGTGTCCGTTTTCATCAGGAAAGACGCGTTTCGTCTCGTGCGTGGCGTGATGTCGGTTGTCGTGCGTGGCGTGTTGTGGTGTGCCGTGCGCCGCCGGTCAGGCCGCGCACCGCTCCCGGCCCTGCTCGCCACGCTCCAGCATCCGCGCATCGATGTCGCGCATCTGAAGCTCCTGCCGCAGCCGGGCCAGCGCACGGTGCAGCGTGCTCTTGACCGTCCCCGTGGACATGCCCAGCGCCGCCGCGGTCTCCTCCGTGCTCATCTGCTCCCAGTGTCGCAGCACGACGACGCTGCGCTGCTTGGGAGCCAGCACCCCGAGGATGTCCATCAGCAGGGCGCGGTCGGCGCGCTGCTCGGTGCCGTCGTCCACGCTCGCGTCCGGGAGCTGCTCGGTGGGCACCTCTTCGAGCTTGCGCGCCCGCCACCACTCCGTCCGCGTGTTGATCATGACGCGGCGGAGGTAGGCGTCGGCCAGCGACTTGTCCGCGATGCCGTCCCAGCGCCCGTACGTGCGGACCAGTGCCGTCTGCAGCAGATCCTGTGCGTCGACCGGGTCGGGCACCAGGCGCCGGGCACTCCGCAGCAGGGCCTCCTGCCGCGTACGAACGTACTCTTCGAAGTCCAGTACCTTGCCGCCGCTGGTCGCCATTCCGACGCCTCCGATCCGCTTACGATTCCCCACGTTGACCGTGCTGGCGGTCATCTCCAGCACGAGGAAGACGCTACGGAGGGGGTGTTGCGGCGTAATGTGCGTCGGCCCCACAGCGAGTGCACGGAAAACCCTCGGTTGTGTAACAGCCCGCCAGGGGTCATACCTCGGACGGACGGCGGCCCGGCCCGGGTCATCCTCCGGGGGGAGAAGCACCCCCGCCGGAAGGCCTATCGGTCGAGAGGCGACGGCAATCGCGAAGGCGGAAGGTCTTCTTCCGGTCGTATCCGGTGCACTTTCCGGTCAAGTGACGCGAAAGGTGACACGGAGTCAGGCAGGGACACCGGACACCAAAGGGCGCGGCCGCCGAAGTGACCGCGCCCTCTTCTTCTCTTACAGGTAATTCCCTACAGCTGACGGCCGCGCTACGTGAGCGGCAACCGGTAGCGGCCACCGCCCAGCGGCTCCACCAAACCGTCCGAGACCAGCCCGTCCAGCGCCCGGGCCCGCTGCACCGGCTCGTCCCACACCGCGTCCAGCGCCTGCTGCGGCACCGGCGAGACCGCCTCACGCAGAACGGCGAGCAGCTTGCCGCGCACCTGTCGGTCGGTGCCGGCGTACGTCTGGGTGCGACGCGGCGGACCCTCGTGCGCCGGGGAACCGGCCTGCCGCCAGGCGCACTGCGCGGCGATCGGGCAGCGCCCGCACTCCGGTGCACGCGCCGTGCACAGCAGCGCGCCCAGCTCCATCGTGGCCGCCGCCCAGCGCGCCGCCAGCTTCTCGTCCTCGGGCAACAGCTGGCGGGCGAGTTTGCGCTCCGCCGCGGTGGTGGCGTTCGGCGGGAACTGACGGCCGGCCACCGCGCGGGCGAACACCCGGCGCACATTGGTGTCCAGCACCGCGTGCCGCTGCCCGTACGCGAAGGACGCGACCGCGGCGGCGGTGTACTCGCCGACGCCGGGCAGCGCCAGCAACTGGCCGTGCTCGCGCGGTACGTCGCCGCCGTGCCGCTCCTGTATGGCGGAGGCGGCGGCATGCAGCCGCAGGGCGCGGCGCGGATAGCCGAGCCGGCCCCAGGCCCGCACCGCCTCGCCCGGCGCCTCGGCGGCCAGGTCGGCGGGGCGCGGCCAGCGGGCCAGCCACTGCTCGTAGACCGGCAGCACTCTGCTGACCGGGGTCTGCTGCAGCATGAACTCGCTCACCATCACACCCCAGGCGCCCGCCTCGGGGCGGCGCCAGGGCAGATCGCGGGCGTGCTCGTCGAACCAGTCGGTGACCGGGCGGTGCAGCGCGGTCCCGTCGGCGGCTCCCGCGGCCGCGTCGGCGGCAGAAGCGGTCTCGGCGGCGGCGGTCGTGGCAGTGGTGGTGACAGGCGTCGAAGTCATGGCACTGCCGATCCTGGCACGTCCAAGGTCGCCCGGGAAACGTACCGGGCCCGCCCCGCCGCGCGCCCACCCGCACGCAGGACGGCCGGTTGCGCACGGTTGGCGGCTACCGGCGGTACGCAGCAACCGGGCGCCGGCCCCGGCCAAGCGGCACGCGGCGGTCCGGCACCCCACCACAATCCGACGGGAACTGATTACTCTCCGTAATCGTTGCTGGAATAATGGAGGCGCCGCAAGCGAGGATGCGGACATGGCGGAGATGAACGGTGCGGAGACGAACGGCGCGGAGACGAACGGCGCGGAGACGAACGGCGCGGGGATGAATGGCGCGGAGGGTAACGGTGCCGAGGGTACGGACGGCGGCGCGGCGGGCCTGGGCGGCGCGGCGGGGTCGGGTCGTACGCCCTGCCCGGAGGCGATCCGGCGGGCGCTGGCCGCCCATACGACGATGACGCTGGCGTACGCGGACGAGAACGGGCCGCAGGCGTGCGCGGTGCTGTACGCGACCGACGCGACTGAGGTGACCGACGCGGCCGACATGACTGACGCGATCGGCGTGACTGAGGTGACCGACACGACCGACATGACCGATGCGATCGACGGGACTGCCGCGATCGGCGCGGCGGGCGGCGAGGCGGCGGGTGCCGGGCCCGCGCTGTACTTCGTCACGGCGACCACGACGCGGCACGGCCGGGCCCTCAAGGAGCCCGGCGCACGGGTCGCGTTCACGGCGCAGCGGGACGGTCAGGAATGGAGTGCCCTGACCGGACTTCAGGGCCGGGGCCGCTGCCGCATCCTGGCCGGCGCCGAGCGGGCGGCCGGCTGGCGGATCTATCTGGAGCGCTTCCCCTTCGTGGCGGCGAGCGACCGGCTACGCGCCGCCCTGGAGCGGACCGAGCTGTGGGAGCTGCGCCCCGACTGGCTGCGGCTGATCGACAACGGACAGGGCTTCGGCCACAAGGAAGAGTGGTCGAGCCCGTGAGGTGGGGATGCCTGGGGCTGTGAAGTGGGGGTGGCCGGTCCGTGAGGTGGGGGCGCCCGGGGTTGTGAAGTGGGGGTGCTGGTGCCGTGAGGCTGGGGCGCCGGCCGTCGCGAGATGCGATTGCCCGGCTCGGTGGCGCGGGGTGTCTGACGTCGCGAGGGGGAGTACCTGGCGTCGTGAGGTGGGGATGCCCGGTGTCGTGAGGCGCGCGTGCCTGGCTCCGTGGGGGCGGACGTGCCTGGCTCCGTGGGGGCGGACGTGCCTGGCTCCGTGGGGGCGGACGTGCCTGGCTCCGTGGGGGCGGAGCGCCCCGTACGCACTCTCTCTCGCTTCGCCTTCGCTTCTCTTCTCTTCCCCTCCCCTTCGCCGGTCGCCAAGTGCGGTGTATCTGGCGAAAGTGTGGTCGGAGCGGAGCAGAACCTGACCTAACGGGGTATCAGGCCCGTTAGGGCCCGAAACGCGGCCGGGGAGCAGTCACCGGGCCGATCATGGGAAAAGTTGCAGCCGGATGCGGCGGGTACTGGCCGGTGCGGGTGCCGATCTCTCGTAGAGTTTCCGCGTGGGATCACTGCGCAATCCGATCGGGCCGCTTCCCTCCTCCATCTACTGGCGGCGGAGGGCTGTTGCGCTGGCCATCGTCGCACTGCTCGCCCTTCTGGTGGTGTGGGCCCTGAACTTGGGCGGAAGCGGCGGCAAGAGCGGCGACGAGGACAAGGGGTCGCAGGGTGACGGGCCCGCGACGTCCATCACGCCGGGGCCCTCCGCCAGCGGTCCGGTGAACGACCAAAAGCCGGGCGGGCGCGATGAGTCGGGCGGCGGGGGATCGGATTCCGGGGCCGGTTCCGGTGGCGGCTCGGGTGCCGCGGGCGGCGACGATGACGGTTCCGGTGGCGACTCGGGCGGTTCGGGTTCCGTTCCCGGCGGGCCGATCGGTCAGGGCTCGGGCAAGAATGCCGTCGCGGCTGCCTCCTCGCTCCCCAACTGCGCATCCGGTAAGGCGGAGTTGGTGCTGCGCAGCGTCAAGGATTCCTATGAGCCGGACGCCAAGCCGAAGTTCGAGCTGACGGTCAAGAACGCGGCCGGCGCTGCCTGCAAGGTGGACCTCGGGCAGAAGGCCACGGTGCTCACCATTACCGACACCGCGGGCGACGACCGGGTGTGGGCCTCGAACGACTGCCCGTCGGGCACCGCGCCCGCGCTGCTGAAGGTGCCGGCCAAGAGTTCCGTGAAGCGCACCATCGTGTGGGACCGCCGGGCCAGCGGCCCGCAGTGCGCCACTCCGAGCTCGGCCACGGTGCCGGCCGGCAAGTATCTGATCGAGGCGAAGGTGCCGGGGCTGGAAGCGGCCGATACGTCGTTCGTCCTCGCCAAGGACTGAGGCCGGGAGCGGGCGGCAGCGGCCGGGGCCACCACCTTCCAGGGGCCGTCAGACGCACGCACTCTCCGCACACCGTCGTACCTACGTACGTACGTAGGTACTTTCTGGGCCCACGCCGGACATACGCACTTTCCGGCGCGAGCCCGCCGCAAGCACTCCGACCCCGGTGCCCCGCACGTGCCTCCGGCTCCCGGCACGCACCTCCGACCCGGCACGCACCTCCGACCCGGGACGCCGCACCTGCCTCCAGCCTCCGGCCCCCGGGACGCCGCACCTGACTCACGGCCTCCGGCCCCCGGCGCGCACCCTCTCGGCGTACCTACACGTACCGCTCCAGGATCGAGGACTCCGCCAGGCGGGACAGGCCCTCGCGGACCGAGCGGGCGCGGGCCTCGCCGACGCCGTCGACCGTCTGGAGGTCGTCGACGCTGGCGGCGAGCAGCTTCTGGAGGCCGCCGAAGTGGTCGACGAGGCGGTCGATGACCGTGCCGGGCAGCCGGGGGACCTTCGCCAGCAGGCGGAAGCCGCGCGGGGAGACCGCGGAGTCCAGCGTCTCGGGGGCGCCGGTGTAGCCCAACGCGCGGGCCACGATGGGGAGTTCGAGGAGTTCGGTGTGGCTGAGCGCGTCCAGTTCGGCGAGCGCTTCGACGACCGTACGGGAGCGCTTGGCGGTCGGCTCGGGGACGTAGTCGCGGACGACCAGCTCGCGTTCCGGCTCGACGCCGGCGATCAGTTCCTCCAGCTGGAGGGTGAGCAGCCGGCCGTCCGTGCCGAGCTCGACGACGTACTCGGCGATTTCCGTGGCGATCCGGCGGACCATTTCCAGGCGCTGGGCGACCGCGGTGACGTCGCGGACCGTCACCAAGTCCTCGATCTCCAGGGCGGAGAGGGTGCCGGCGACCTCGTCCAGGCGGAGCTTGTAGCGCTCCAGGGTCGCCAGCGCCTGGTTGGCGCGGGAGAGGATCGCGGCCGACTCCTCCAGGACGCGGCGCTCGCCGTCCACATAGAGGGCGATCAGGCGCATCGACTGGCTGACGGAGACGACCGGGAAGCCGGCCTGGATCGAGACGCGCTGGGCGGTGCGGTGGCGGGTGCCGGTCTCCTCCGTGGGGATGGAGGCGTCCGGGACCAGCTGGACTCCGGCCCGCATGATTTTGGTGATGTCCTTGTCGAGGACCAGCGCACCGTCGAGCTTGCACAGTTCGCGCAGCCGGGTCGCGGTGAACTCGACGTCGAGGACGAAACCGCCGGTACACATGGATTCGACGGTCTTGTCGAAGCCCAGCACGATCAGCCCGCCCGTATTGCCGCGGAGGATGCGCTCCAGGCCGTCGCGCAGGGCCGTACCGGGCGCGACGGCGCTCAGCGTGGCGCGCATCAGGCTCTCGGTGCCGGAACTGCCGCCGGACCTGCCGGGAGTCGATGCCCGGTCGTTGGCTGCCACTGCACTCCTCCGTCGGAAGGTCTGTCGGTCCGCAGGCCGCCCGGCCCATGCCGTGTTGACGTACAGCGGAGCGTACGTGGCCGACAGGCAATTCTGCGGTGACGGGCGAGACCAGGGCAAAGTCTACCGGCGTGCGCCCTCTTCCTGTGGGGCCTCCCGGCGCACCCGCTTGGGCAGGACGCTCAGGGCCTGTCCGATGTCGGCGACCTCCAGCACCCGCATCCCGTCAGGGATCTTTCCGGGGTCGGACGGGACCAGGGCGTGGGTGAAGCCGAGGCGGGCCGCTTCGGACAGCCTGCGCTGGACGCCGGTGACCCGTCTGACCTCGCCCGCGAGGCCCACCTCGCCGATGGCGACCAGGTTTTTGGGGAGGGGGGTGTCGCTGGCGGCGCTGGCGAGGGCGAGCGCCACCGCGAGGTCGGCGGCGGGTTCGGTCAGCTTCACTCCGCCGACCGTCGCGCTGTAGATGTCGCGTTTGCCCAGGGCGCTGATCCGGCCGCGCTGCTCCAGGACGGCGAGCATCATCGAGACCCTGGAGGTCTCCAGGCCGGAGGTCGTGCGCCGGGGTGAGGGGATCTGGGAGTCGACGGTCAGCGCCTGCACCTCGGCGACCAGCGGGCGGCGGCCCTCCAGGGTCACCGTCAGGCACGTACCGGGCACGGGCTCGGCGCGGCGGGTCAGGAACAGGCCCGAGGGGTCGGTGAGGCCGGTGATGCCTTCGTCGTGCAGTTCGAAGCAGCCGACCTCGTCGGTGGTGCCGTAGCGGTTCTTGACGCCGCGGACCAGGCGGAGCCGGGCGTGCCGGTCGCCTTCGAAGTGCAGGACGACATCGACGAGATGCTCCAGGAGGCGCGGCCCGGCGATGGCGCCGTCCTTGGTGACATGGCCGACCAGGAGGGTGGACATACCGCGGTCCTTGGAAGCCCGGATCAGCGCGCCGGCCACCTCGCGGACCTGGGCCATGCCGCCGGGGGCGCCCTCGATCTCGGGGGAGGCGACGGTCTGCACCGAGTCCAGGATCAGGAGGGAGGGCTTGACCGTGTCCAGGTGGCCGAGGACGGCGGAGAGGTCGGTTTCGGCCGCCAGATACAGATGGTCGTCGAGGGCGCCGATGCGGTCGGCGCGCAGCCGTACCTGGCTGGCGGACTCCTCGCCGGTCACATACAGGGTGCGGTGTGCGTCGGAGGCTGCCTTGGCGGCGACGTCCAGCAACAGGGTGGACTTGCCGACGCCAGGCTCGCCGGCCAGCAGCGCGACCGCGCCGGGGACCAGCCCGCCGCCCAGCACGCGGTCCAGTTCGGGCACGCCCGTCGAGCGGGCGGTGGCCTGCTTGCCGTCGACCTCGCCGATGGGCAGGGCCGCGGTGGTGACCCGGCCGGGCGCGGTCGTGCGCACCGCGGGGGCGCCGCCGAACTCCTCGACCGTGCCCCACGCCTGGCATTCGGGGCAGCGCCCGAGCCACTTTGCGGTGGTCCAGCCGCATTCCGTACAGCGGTAGGAGGGGCGCTCCTTGCCCGAGGATTTACGCGTTGCCATGGGGTCACCGTAGCGGTGGGGTCCGACAACGCTCCCGCAGGCTCTTCAGGAGCAGGCCCCGTCCGGACTTCTAGGGGCGGGGCGGGCCGTGCTCGCCGGCGGTTGCACCGACTGAGTGGCGCACACGGAGCGCACCCGCGGTGTAAAGGGCCATTCGTGTCCTCTTTTGAGGGAGATGGTCACCCGTAAGGGTTAAAAGTGTCCAACGCGAGCGAGACCGGCTGCATCATCCGCCTACCGTCGCCGGGGTGATGAGCAGCAGGCCCGAGCACCCCACGCACTCCACCGGCGCACACCGGTCGCGCGGCAACGGCCGGCGCCGGAGCCGGCCGCAGCCCTCCGAGCGGCCCGGCCCGGACGCCACGCGCCCCCCGGAGAAGCGCCCCGACGGCTACGAGCCTTACCTGGACGGGCTGTTCACCTACTGCCTGTCGGTGCTGTGCGAACACGACGCGGCGACCGCGGTGCTCGGCGAGATGCTCGCGCTCGCCGAGCGGCACCACGGCCGGCGCCCCGCCGACCGGGCGCGCTACCGCTCGTGGCTCTACGCCCTGGCCCGCTGGGTCTGTCTGCGCCGGCTCGCCGAGCGCACCGGCCCGGCCGCCAAGAGCCCCGACGCCGCAGCCACTGCCACAGACACCGCCGCAGCCACGGCCGATGCCGAGCGCCGGCAGCGTGAACTCGCCGCGCTGGCCTGGCCGGAGGCCGCGGGCACCACCCCCCAGCAGCGCGAGGCGCTGGAGCTCTCGGTGCGCCACCACCTCTCGGCCGACGAGGTCGCCGCGGTGCTCGGCGCCGACCCGATCGCCACCCGTGCGCTGCTGGCCACCGCGTCCTGCGAGGTGGAGCGGACCCGGGCGGCGCTGGCCGTCGTCGAGTCCGGCCGCTGCCGCGAGGTCGCGCAGCTGGCGGGGGACACCCAGATGCTGCTGGGCGCGGCGCTCAGCCGGGAGCTGGTGCGCCATGTCGACGACTGTGCCGAGTGCCGGCGGACCGCCGAGCGGGCCACCGCCCCGGGGACCTGGCCGGGTACGGCGCCGGTGGCCCGGGGCACGCTGCCGCTGGTCGCCGCGCCGCGCGAGGCCGTGCTCGGTGCGCAGGCGGCGGCCCGGCGCGCCAAGTCGGGCCGTGCGGAAGGGGTGGCCGGTGCGGGAGGCGGCGGCCGGACGGGTGGGGCAAACGGTTCTCCTCGCTTTGACCGCAACGGTTTTCCCGTCGGCCCCCCTACGGACCGGGTGGCCCGCCGGCGCAGGCTGCGCGGCCGGGCGCTGACCACCACCGTGGTCGCCACGGTGATCGCGGCGCCGGTGCTGGCCCTGTGGGCGGCGTACCACGGCGGCCCCGCCACGGACGAGGCGGCGGGCGGCACGCCTTCGGTGACGGCCAGCGACACGGAGGCCGGGGAGCGGCTGGGCGGCCGCCCGTACGAGAACGCGGGCAACGCCAGGACGTCGCCCGAGCCCGGTATCCGGACCGGCGACGGGACGCCCGATGTGTCCGTCGAGGTGATCAGCGCGGACGGCATCCCGCAGCGGCCGGGCGGGCCGGACAGCCGCAAGGCGTCGGGCCACGGTCTGCTGACGGTCGCCGCGCAGCCCCGGGGCCGGACCACGGTCCTCACGCTCAGCGCCTCGGGCGGTGCTCCGGTGCGCTGGCGCGCGTCGGCGGGCGCGGCCTGGCTTCAGATGAGTCATACGGCGGGGTCGCTGCGGCCGGGCGAATCCACCACGGTCACGGTCTATATCGACCATGACCGGGAGCCCGCGGGGCACTGGCGGGCCAGGATCGCCATCGAGCCCGGCGGCACCGCCGTCACGTTGGAGGGCCAT